>NZ_CP180264.1:0-5091432 GCF_052343045.1 Pedobacter terrestris
ATCAGGTAGGTACCAAGTTAACCCCAGGTTAACCCCTCGTTTACCTGTTGTTTACCTATTGGGTAAAGCGGAGGTAAAGAATAAGCGAAGGATAGGTAAAGAAGAGGCCAACAAAGGGTAAAGGAATTGGCTGTTTTGTGTTTGGTAAAGAGAATTGCTCGCGCTCGCTTTTTACTGATTGGGGTAGTAAGTTTTTAATTGGAAAACTAATGGAAGAAAAATACCATCAATAAACTCTTTAAAGCTTCCTTAAAACGACTGCAATTTTTTAGTAAAGCAAAAGGTCATCATGTTCTATATGTCTATATGGTGAGAACAACCATTTGGCATCTCAAATGCGCAACGTGTTTTTCTTTGAAAAGATACAAGACCTAAATCATGTCATTCGGCTAAAATTAAAGTCTATTGAAGTGCCTGTTACAAATGGGGAAAATGTCTTTATGTCCTATATGTCTATATGGTGAGAAAAAACATTTACCATCTGAGATAGCTAATGTACCTGTTACAAACGGGGAAAATGTCTTCATGTTCTATATGTCTATATGGTGAGAAAAAAATATTTGCCAACTTAGATAGCTAATGCGCTTTGAAATCCTCTGGTAAGACTGGTTAGAAACGCTTGCGGGCTTCAAACACTTAAGTTGCTCGAATTGTTTTGAAAGACGTTTAAATTTTTCTCATTGGTAAACAGGGTTTTAAGCGATTGATAAAAGAAATAGTGTTTATTGTATTTGCGTGGGTATAATTTTTTTCTACCTTTGCACTCCGCTTCGGAAGGAAGGGGATGCCGGTGAGGGAGAAAGAGAAGAGATAAGGCAAAGAATTGAAAAGAGGATAGGAAGACGTTATATTAAAGGATTAACTGAAATACAACGAAAAGAGTTAGGGAAAAAAAATAAAAAATATTTTTCTTGCGAATAACAAAAAGTTTCCTACCTTTGCAATCCCAAACGGAAACGAAAGGGAAACCGGAACGGCGGATGTCGGGAAGGAGATAAAAAAAGAATTGAATGGTTGGTGTGGATTGAGGGATGAAAAAGACCTTTAAGAGATACAAACCAGAAGATATACAAAAAGATCGGCCGTGAGGTTTAGAAGATCAATAAGTTCTTAAAAGAGATGTCAATGTAGCGCAGTGGGGTAAAGAAGTACGTATTCAAGTACAGAATACCTCAACTGAATTTTCAAGTCAAAACCTGACAGACAAAATTAAAAAAAAGAAGACTATTTTTAACGATAGTTAAAACTGGTCAGAATCAAAAAGAACATTTTACAATGGAGAGTTTGATCCTGGCTCAGGATGAACGCTAGCGGCAGGCCTAATACATGCAAGTCGAGGGGTAGAGGAAGCTTGCTTTCTTGAGACCGGCGCACGGGTGCGTAACGCGTATGCAACCTACCTTTATCAGGGGGATAGCCCGGAGAAATCCGGATTAACACCGCATAAAATCACAGAACAGCATTGTTTCATGATCAAATATTTATAGGATAAAGATGGGCATGCGTGCCATTAGCTAGTTGGCGGGGTAACGGCCCACCAAGGCGACGATGGCTAGGGGCTCTGAGAGGAGAATCCCCCACACTGGTACTGAGACACGGACCAGACTCCTACGGGAGGCAGCAGTAAGGAATATTGGTCAATGGGGGCAACCCTGAACCAGCCATGCCGCGTGCAGGAAGACTGCCCTATGGGTTGTAAACTGCTTTTGTACGGGAATAACCACTGGTATGTATACCAGCCTGAATGTACCGTAAGAATAAGGATCGGCTAACTCCGTGCCAGCAGCCGCGGTAATACGGAGGATCCAAGCGTTATCCGGATTTATTGGGTTTAAAGGGTGCGTAGGCGGCCTGTTAAGTCAGAGGTGAAAGACGGTAGCTCAACTATCGCAGTGCCTTTGATACTGATGGGCTTGAATGAACTAGAGGTAGGCGGAATGAGACAAGTAGCGGTGAAATGCATAGATATGTCTCAGAACACCGATTGCGAAGGCAGCTTACTATGGTTTAATTGACGCTGAGGCACGAAAGCGTGGGGATCAAACAGGATTAGATACCCTGGTAGTCCACGCCCTAAACGATGAACACTCGCTGTTGGCGATACACAGTCAGCGGCTAAGCGAAAGCGTTAAGTGTTCCACCTGGGGAGTACGCCCGCAAGGGTGAAACTCAAAGGAATTGACGGGGGCCCGCACAAGCGGAGGAGCATGTGGTTTAATTCGATGATACGCGAGGAACCTTACCCGGGCTTGAAAGTTAGTGAATTATTTAGAGATAAATAAGTGAGCAATCACACGAAACTAGGTGCTGCATGGCTGTCGTCAGCTCGTGCCGTGAGGTGTTGGGTTAAGTCCCGCAACGAGCGCAACCCCTATGTTTAGTTGCCAGCATGTAATGGTGGGGACTCTAAACAGACTGCCTGTGCAAACAGAGAGGAAGGAGGGGACGACGTCAAGTCATCATGGCCCTTACGTCCGGGGCTACACACGTGCTACAATGGATGGTACAGAGGGCAGCTAGCTGGCAACAGTATGCGAATCTCATAAAGCCATTCACAGTTCGGATTGGGGTCTGCAACTCGACCCCATGAAGTTGGATTCGCTAGTAATCGCGTATCAGCAATGACGCGGTGAATACGTTCCCGGGCCTTGTACACACCGCCCGTCAAGCCATGGAAGCTGGGGGTACCTAAAGTATGTAACCGCAAGGAGCGTCCTAGGGTAAAACCGGTAACTGGGGCTAAGTCGTAACAAGGTAGCCGTACCGGAAGGTGCGGCTGGAATACCTCCTTTCTGGAGCAGGGTTGACTACCCACTGTGCAACATGATACTCTTAAAAAAAGACAAAAAGAAGAAATACCCAAAAGATTAATGAATCAATTGTAGAGAACTATTGTGGTTAAGATACAAGGATGATATTAAGATTAGCAGGAAACAAGGAAGCGGTAGCGGTAATATACAATCTACTATATACTGCCGAATAACTACTGTTACTTATTACAGTCCCGTAGCTCAGCCTGGTTAGAGCACTACACTGATAATGTAGGGGTCTCCAGTTCAAATCTGGACGGGACTACAGAATCTTTCGGGGAATTAGCTCAGCTGGCTAGAGCGCCTGCCTTGCACGCAGGAGGTCAACGGTTCGACTCCGTTATTCTCCACATTTGAGCTATACGCTTAAAGAAGAAAGCATAAAGCTTTCAAAACAAAAAAAGGTTATCAGGATTGGTAATATACATTGACATTAAGTAAACAAGAAGAAAACGCCATAGGGGCACATAGAAACGGTTCGAGCCCGCAGTTTTTTACTAACGAAGCTGAAATAAGGCTTAGGTTAGGGCACATGACACCCTATACCTTTATACCCTTCACCTTCAGATTCAGTAAAGTTCTTTGACATATTGGAAGAAGTTAAAAAGAAGAGCAAACAACAATAGGCGACTGTTGTGTTTGTGCTCACCCGACTAAGAGGTAACTCGAGGTTTGGTATGAGACATCATAACAAGAGCAAAAAAAGCATACTATACGGCGCAAAAGGCGTATAAGTAGAAGAAAGTAAGAAAGAGTACACGGGGGATGCCTTGGCTCTCGGAGGCGATGAAGGACGTGATAAGCTGCGATAAGCCCTGGGGATCTGCAAATATGAACTGATCCGGGGATTTCCGAATGGGGCAACCCGGCTGGTTGAAGACCAGTCACAATAATGAGCAAACCTGCCGAACTGAAACATCTAAGTAAGCAGAGGAAGAGAAAATAACAATGATTTCCTGAGTAGTGGCGAGCGAAAGGGAAAGAGCCCAAACCATCCATGTTACGGCATGTGTGGGGTTGTAGGACTGTGATGTGGTTACAATGTAATGAAGTGGAACGGGATGGGAATCCCGGCGAAACAAGGTGATAGCCCTGTACACGTAAGTACCATTGACCTAACAGTATCCTGAGTACCGCGAGGTCGGAGACGCCTTGTGGGAATCTGCCGGCACCATCCGGTAAGGCTAAATACTCCCGAGAGACCGATAGTGAACCAGTACCGTGAGGGAAAGGTGAAAAGAACCCCGAACAGGGGAGTGAAATAGAACCTGAAACCGTGTACTTACAAGCGGTCGGAGCTGGCAAGTCCAGTGACGGCGTGCCTTTTGCATAATGAGCCTACGAGTTACTCCTCTCTGGCAAGGTTAAGTGTTTAAGGCACGGATCCGAAGCGAAAGCGAGTCTGAATAGGGCGCATAGTCAGAGGGGGTAGACGCGAAACCTTGTGATCTACCCATGGACAGGTTGAAGGTGCGGTAACACGTACTGGAGGACCGAACCGATAAACGTTGAAAAGTTTCCGGATGATCTGTGGGTAGGGGTGAAAGGCTAATCAAACTGGGAAATAGCTCGTACTCCCCGAAATGTTTTTAGGAACAGCGTGGATATTAAGTTTCATAGAGGTAGAGCTACTGATTGGGTGCGGGGGAGTCAAATCCTACCAAATCCAGACAAACTCCGAATGCTATGAAATATGATCTGCAGTGAGGCGCGGGGTGCTAAGGTCACGCGCCGAGAGGGAAAGAACCCAGACCATCAGCTAAGGTCCCCAAGTTACAGTTAAGTTGAACTAACGAGGTCCGGTTGCACAGACAGCTAGGATGTTGGCTTGGAAGCAGCCATTCATTTAAAGAGTGCGTAACAGCTCACTAGTCGAGCGGCCGGGCATGGATAATAAACGGGCATTAAATTGTACACCGAAGCTATGGGATTGAAATATATCGGTAGGGGAGCATTCTATATGCAGCGAAGGTATCTGGTAATGGGTGCTGGAGCGTATAGAAAAGCAAATGTAGGCATAAGTAACGATAAGGCGGGCGAGAAACCCGCCCACCGAAAGGATAAGGTTTCCTGATCAACGCTAATCGGATCAGGGTTAGTCGGGACCTAAGGAGAACCCGAAGGGGAAATTCGATGGACAACTGGTTAATATTCCAGTACTTTTTATAACTGCGATGTGGGGACGGAGTAGTGACACTGCCGCGATCTGACGGAATAGATCGTTAAAGACAGTAGGTATTAGAACGGTAGGCAAATCCGCCGATCTAGCTGAAAGTCGATAGTACCGCAAGCCTTCGGGTAAGTGGATAGCGCAGGTAATCAGACTTCCAAGAAAAACCGCTAAGCTTCAGGTTATAAAAACCCGTACCGCAAACCGACACAGGTATCCGGGAAGAGGATTCTAAGGTGCTCGAGTGAATCATGGCTAAGGAACTCGGCAAAATGGCCCTGTAACTTCGGGAGAAGGGGCGCTGTCAGCAATGGCAGCCGCAGTGAAAAGGCCCAGGCGACTGTTTAACAAAAACACATGGCTTTGCAAAATCGAAAGATGAAGTATAAGGCCTGACACCTGCCCGGTGCTGGAAGGTTAAGAGGGGATGTCAGTCGCAAGGCGAAGCATTGAATCGAAGCCCCAGTAAACGGCGGCCGTAACTATAACGGTCCTAAGGTAGCGAAATTCCTTGTCGGGTAAGTTCCGACCTGCACGAATGGTGTAACGATCTGGGCGCTGTCTCAGCCATGAGCTCGGTGAAATTGTGGTCCCGGTGAAGACGCCGGGTACCCGCAACGGGACGGAAAGACCCCATGCACCTTCACTACAATTTAACATTGACATTGGGTACAGGATGTGTAGGATAGGTGGGAGGCTTTGAAGCGGCGTCGCTAGGCGTCGTGGAGCCAACGTTGAAATACCACCCTTTCTGTATTCGGTGTCTAACTCCACAAGTTGGAGGACATTGTTTGATGGGTAGTTTGACTGGGGTGGTCGCCTCCAAAAAGGTAACGGAGGCTTTCAAAGGTAAGCTCAGTACGCTTGGTAACCGTACGCGGAGTGCAATAGCATAAGCTTGCTTGACTGTGAGACATACAGGTCGATCAGGGTCGAAAGACGGATATAGTGATCCGGTGGTTCTGCATGGAAGGGCCATCGCTCAAAGGATAAAAGGTACGCTGGGGATAACAGGCTGATCTCCCCCAAGAGCTCATATCGACGGGGAGGTTTGGCACCTCGATGTCGGCTCGTCACATCCTGGGGCTGGAGAAGGTCCCAAGGGTTCGGCTGTTCGCCGATTAAAGTGGCACGCGAGCTGGGTTCAGAACGTCGCGAGACAGTTCGGTCCCTATCTGTTGTGGGCGTAGGAATTTTGAGTGGGGCTGACCTTAGTACGAGAGGACCGGGTTGGACTAGCCTCTAGTGAATCTGTTGTTCCGCCAGGGGCATTGCAGAGTAGCTACGCTGGGAATAGATAAGCGCTGAAAGCATCTAAGTGCGAAACTAGCCACGAGATGAGAATTCCATATAGGGCCGTAGCAGACTACTACGTTGATAGGCTATAGATGTAAAGCTGGCGACAGCACAGTCGAGTAGTACTAATCACCCGAAGCTTTCAAAAGCAACATAACGTTGTTTGCTCTTCGAGCTTAACTTCTTTCAATAATATGTCATTTAAGGCTGGAAGGCTAAAAGATGAACAGGCAGAAGGTAATACCTTCCCTCCTTCAATCTTGTAACCCTCAACCTTTAATAAAAATATTCAGGTGCCTATATCGGTGGTGTCCACCTCTTCCCATTCCGAACAGAGAAGTTAAGCCCACCAGAGCCGATGGTACTGCGGTAACACGTGGGAGAGTAGGTCGGTGCCGAACCTTAAAGAAACCTTGTAGTAAACACTACAGGGTTTTCTTGTTTTATATCACTCCTCATCCCTCAATAGATAAAAACAAGAAAAGTAAACGTTTGCCCATTCCAATTCCCCATAAAACTTAAGTTTCTTGTTTAAGGTTTATTGGCTACCTTCGCAGAAACAATTTCCTGTGCATACTTTAAAACAACTTATTTCTGGTCAATTGGGCCAAGTCAAATCACTTAAAATTTCTGAAAATCTCAATTATTTTCCACAGGAGATTTTTTCACTAGCTGATACCCTCGAAGTTTTAGATCTATCTGGTAATTCAATAAGTGTGTTACCTGAAAACTTTGGTTTGCTTAAAAATTTACGGATTTTATTTTGCTCAGATAATCAATTTAAAGAACTTCCATCTGTACTTGGCGATTGCCCCTTATTGGAAATTGTAGGGTTTAAATCCAATCAAATTGAGTCGATTGCTGTAGGGTCGCTAAATCCTAACCTCAAATGGCTAATTTTGACCAATAACAAATTGACTGAGCTTCCGGCAGAGATCGGGCATTGTTTCCGAATGCAAAAGCTTATGCTTGCCGGAAATCAACTTTCGGTCATACCGGTAGAGTTGCAGTCGTGCCAGAATTTGGGGTTATTAAGGATTTCTGCCAATAGATTAAAAGTACTTCCATCTTGGCTATTGGAAATGCCGAAACTTGCATGGATTGCCTTTTCCGGAAATGACTTCAATATTATTACTCATGTTATTTCTCCGCCAACTATACCTTTAGAACAACTAACATTTGGAACAATGTTGGGTGAAGGTGCTTCTGGAACAATTTTCAGAACTCAGCACAATAATGGTACAACCGTTGCGGTGAAAATTTTTAAAGGTAGCGTTACCAGTGACGGGTTTCCGTTGGATGAGATGAATGCTTACATCGCTGCAGGTACACATTTTGGTTTGGTGAAATTACTCGGACAGGTAATTCTTCCAGAGCAAGCCAAACAAGGTCTTGTTATGGAACTTATTCCGGATTGTTTTTATAATTTAGGAAACCCACCAAGTTTGCAAAGTTGCACGCGCGATATATTTAGCGATGAAATCAAATTAACTCTACAACAGGTGTTTAAAATTGCAGGTACAATTGCTTCTGTGGGGCAACATTTACATAGTAAAGGTGTTTTACATGGTGATTTATATGCCCATAACATTTTGATTGATCAAGATGGAAACGCATTATTTGGCGATTTCGGTGCAGCATCTATTTATTCTGGTTTCGACAAAGATACTGCTCTTAATTTACAACGCATCGAAGTTCTGGCATTCGGCTATCTGTTGGAAGATTTAGAGCAGATCTGTACCAATCAGGATCAAATTAAAGATAATGATGCTTATTTAGAGTTGACTAAAAGCTGTTTGATTGATGTACCCGCACAAAGACCTACGTTTCAGCAAATCGTAGCAGTTCTAGATAAGCTTACTGCTGAATTGCAAGAAGTTTAAGCCTCTTTAACAGCTAATTGACCACATGCTGCGTCGATATCTTTACCACGACTTCTTCTGATATTTGTCGTAATTCCCTGAGATTTCAGATAATTTGCAAAAGCATCGATTTTATCGCCTTCGGCATTAGTAAAATCAGCAAAAGAAATTGGGTTGTATTCAATTAGGTTTACCTTACAAGGAATATGTTTACAGAATTTCGCCAGTTCTACTGCGTCTGATATTTCATCATTGAAATGATTGAAAACAATGTATTCGTACGTAACAGGGTTTTTGGTTTTGGCAAAATAGTACTTTAAAGCTTCTGCCAAAGATTGTAATGAATTTGCCTCATTGATTGGCATGATTTCATTTCTTTTCTGGTCATTTGCAGCATGTAGCGAAAGTGCAAGATTAAATTTAACGCCATCATCGCCCAGTTTTTTGATCATTTTTGCAATACCAGCCGTAGAAACTGTTATCCGTTTATAGCTCATATTTAAGCCATCTGGCGAAGTAATGCGCTCAATGGATTTCAATACATTCGCGTAATTAAGTAATGGCTCGCCCATTCCCATGTACACAATATTGCTCAAAGGATGATTGTAGTTTTCTTTAGCCTGTTTATCGATTAAAACCACTTGATCGTAAATTTCATCGGCATTCAGGTTGCGTTTACGATCCATATATCCTGTTGCACAAAATTTGCAGGTTAAACTGCAACCCACCTGAGAACTTACACAGGCTGTCATCCGGTCATCAAGTGGAATCAATACGCCTTCTACAATATTTCCGTCCGCAAGGCGGAAGGTATTTTTGATGGTCTGGTCATTACTAAACTGAGAGTTATTTACCTGTACCGCATTAATAACAAAACCCTCGTCTAATGTCTTCCGTAGATCCTTAGACAGGTTGCTCATTTGCTCAAAACTGGTCGCAGATTTTTCCCAAAGCCATTGATAGACTTGTTTCGCCCTAAAAGCAGGTTGTTGCATTGCAACTAAGTGTTGCTGCAACTGGGTTAAATCCAATGACCTAATATCGAGTTTCTTTGCTGTTACCATTTGCTGCAAAGGTACTTAAAAAAGATAGAAGGTAAAGAAATGGAAAGTATAAGCTGTTGTATATCGCCTAATTTTACATTTGTTTGGCTTTATCTGCCTCTGCCTCTTGTATTTGTCTTCGCAGAAGGCTTGCCTTTTGCCGGCCTAGCATTTCTATTGCCTGAATTGCTTTTACCAGTTGATTTAGCAGTTGATTGTGCACCTGGCCTTTTTCCGCCAGATTTATGAGCAGTTGCTTTTGGTTTAAATGTTTTTTTAGGCTGATCTTCTTTTAATTCCGGAATTTCTTCCCAGGCATTCGTTTTTTTCTTATTACTTGATTTTGATTTCGGTTTTGCCTCTGATGAAGAATTTTCAATACTTTTCAGTATGCTTTTCATTTCCTCATCTGTCAATTCTCTAAACTCGCCGGTTGGAATACCTTTTAAGCTTATATTCATAATCCGGGTACGTTCCAATCTGGTTACTTCGTAATCAAAATGTTCGCACATTCTTCGAATCTGCCTGTTTAAACCTTGTAAAAGTGTAATGTTGAAGACAAAAGTGCTGACCTGACGTACTTTGCATTTTCGGGTATTTACACCTAAAATCGGTACGCCATTGCTCATCTCGAAAATAAAATCGTCTGTAATTGGCTTGTTCACAGTAACCAAGTATTCCTTTTCGTGTTTATTACCAGCCCGAAGAATTTTGTTTACGATATCGCCATTATTTGTGAGGAAAATTAAACCTTGAGAATCTTTATCCAAACGGCCAATTGGAAAAATTCTTTCGCTGTAATTAACATAATCCACAATGTTGTCGCGCACGTTGCTCTCTGTTGTACTCGTAATGCCCGTAGGTTTATTAAAAGCAAGTAAAATAAAATTAGAATCTTCTTTAGGTTCGATATGATGGCCATTCACCATAACTTTGTCGCCTGCAAAAACCTGGTCGCCTACCTTGGCACGTTTGCCATTGATAAATACATTTCCGCGTTCAATAAAACGATCGGCTTCGCGCCGCGAACACAATCCACTTTCACTGATAAACTTATTTAAACGTGTGGCCGACGAGATTTCCATATTTTATTTTTTCACAAATATAGCTAAATCGCTAAAACGGCCGTGAGCTTTCGATCTGTTTGATCAAAATTGTCAGGTTTTTTTGCAAAGCCTCCAAGGTCTCTTCCTCTATAATTTATGCATTTTTGTTGACTTTTGATCCAACGTAAGAAATTAATTGCATGATCGGTTCAACTTCAAGTATTTGTAAAATACCTTCGAGAGAGGAGAAAGTCTTTTCGCCCTGAACTGCGGCAACAATTGCCCAAGTTGGTTTTTTAGTTAAACTGGCAGAGGAAACTGTCCAGTCTAAAGCGTTTTTGAAAGAACCTGGCAAACCCGTCGCATATTCAGGCGTACACATAAGAATGGCGTCTGCTGTTTTAATCTCTGTTCGAAAGCTTGAGACCACTTCGGGCGCGCTTTGCTGATCGGAATCTAAGTCTGGGTTAAAATGCGGAATCTGATCAATATTTGGCCAAATGTTAAGCACAAAATTTTCAGGAAGAAAATTCCCAATCGCTTGAATTAAACGCGCGTTTGCAGAATCATTTCTGGTACTACCGCAAATGGCAAATATAGTTTTCATCGCACAAATATACTTGCGAGGCACTTTTTAAGCTAAAAATTTGTGTCAAAAATCCGGAGAATCTACTCCGGATTTTCTTAAAAAGTATAATTATCTGCACTGGGTCCGTAACTGCTTGGCACCGGTATATTCAGCAACCGAAAATAAACGCCAAGTTGCGCGCGGTGGTGAGCGGTTTGGCTAAAAGAATGCCTGATCATTTCGTATTTACTGTAATCAGCTAAGATTTGGTCGCCATTACGCAATATCCATCGCCCGGTTAAGTCTCGTTCATCGGCTTTTTGCAGTTCAGTTAAACTCTCATGATAACCTTTTTGAAACAGCGCCAGCAGAGCCTCTGTGTCTGCAATCGGAGTCGCCACATATACTTTGGCAGCGAAGTCGAGTTCTTCGGTTGTCAGCGCAAGATGAATCCATCCGGAAATTTCTGCCAAATGCGTAGCCAATGCGCCAAGTTTCATGCTTTTTTCATGTGGAGCCCAATCTGCCTGATCTAAAGGTACCAGCGGTAAAAATTTTTGGGTTATAGCCGCTTCCTGCTCAAATTCTTTTTTTAATAAATTAATAATCTCCATGTTGTTTTGCTTTGTTGTTTCCATATTGTGCATCTCCATTAATAATAAATCTGCTATGCTCATGTCTGTTTTTGATTGGTATGACACAAAGAAAAAACACGCGACTGACAACCCTATGTCAGTACAGAAAAAAGAAATTAATAGTTTACCGGAAGTGCAGGCATATATTCGCTTAATGCAATATGTTTTTCTTTTTTAAACGGAATATTTAGGTTTCGGAGCTCAATCATCCGCGTTAAATTAAAATCCCTATACTCGCCACGTAAATGGCACCAGGCGATAAGGTGCCAGCTAAAAGCATAAAAAATTAAACCTATAGGTTCAACTTCGCGCGCACTCATTTCGTTTTTAGCACTTTTATATTCCAACCATAAAATTTTTCGATCGGAGATGGCTTGCTGTACCAGCGATAAAAAATTAAAGTTATAATTTAATTGTTCTGGCAGTTGAAAGTGGATGTGCGCATTCAATCCATCTAATTTTTCTTTTTGGCTGTTTTTTAAAACGGCTTTTACTTTCGACAATGCAGCAGTATAATGTGTACGGATAGAATTATCAGCAAATCCATTCACCAAACTTTCTACCAACAACAACGCATTTGCTTCATCAGAATTGAAAGATATTGGCGGAAGAAAATATCCCTGAATCAGAAAATAACCTTTGTGAGATTCAAAACCAACCGGTATACCTTGCTCCTGAATTGCCCGTATATCCCGATAAACGGTTCTGATACTCATATTAAACCGAGAAGCAAGTTGATCTGCAGAAGTATACTTGTTGGATTGGAGTATGGTTAATATCCCGAAAAGGCGATCAATACGGTTCATGGATTCGTTTTTTTGTAAAAATAGCGAATATTTTAAACCTTCGTTTGTTTGCCATAAGCGTTATCAATAGCGTTTAGTGGTATGTTATTTGTGTTGTAAAAACGTTCTATTAATACCAACCGATATTTTATTCATGGCAGCCGAAAACCAGAAGCGTGTTTTTTTCAGAGCAATAAGGAGCAAAATTATTTTGGCTTTTTTGTTTGCTTGTTTTGCTTTGTTGATGGCCTGGGGCATTAGCAGGTTTGCTTTTACTCGGATGTTAAATACGGTTGAAGAAATTTCTGCCCCGAATGATCGGTTGAGATTGGTGAACGATTTGTCGCATAAAATTGCCAGGCTGGATCAGTTGCAGCGAGATGAAGCACTCAATAAACAAGGGAATTTTCTTCGCGAATCGCGTAAACTTAGAAGCAGTTTAGATACGCTAAGGAAATTATACAGAGGCGATTCAATACAATTGGGTAGAATAAAATCGATTAAAAAATTGCTTTCAGACCGTGATAAGCAGTTTATAATGTATCTAAAAGTGCGCGAGACATTAGTCAATACCAAATCTTTTTCTGAAGAAGTACAACGCCTTAATGATTTGGTTACCGAACGTGCAACGCAAACCGATAGCGCCACACTAACGACGGAAACAACAACTTCTACTACCACCGTTGCACCTGAAGAGGAACAAAAATCGCGTGGATTTTTCAGCAAATTGTTTGGGAAGAAAAAAGCCGATGTATATAAAATCATCAATGAAGAATTTAAAGTTATACGCGATACATTAAATGCCAAGGCCGAAGACAGTATAATGAAAAGTATGACGGGTTCTCTTAAAAATATTGAGAAAGAGCAACGTCAGAAAAGCGAAAAATTTTTAAAACGAGAAGCCGATCTTTCTTTGGCCAGCAATGCATTAACCAACCAGATTTTACAAATTTTGCGCGAGGTGGAAAGTGAAGCGGTAGCACAGGTAGATTTAAATGGATTGCAGGCAAAAGCTGTAGTAAACGATGGAATAACGCAGATTACGGTAATTATTATTGTCTTTTTTCTCATTACTGTAATTTTGCTCTACTTCATTCTTACAGATATTACCAAGAGTAACCGATACCGGAAACAGCTGGAATTGGCCAGAGATGAAGCAGAATACCACAGCAAAGCCAAACAACGTTTCCTCTCAAATATGAGCCACGAAATCCGTACGCCTTTACAATCCATCTTGGGGTATGCAGAATTGGTTTCGAATCAGGATCATCCAAAGAAAAAAGATATAAATGCCATTTACCAATCTTCCGTGCACCTGTTGCAAATTGTAAATGAAGTATTGGATTATAACCGAATCATTTCTGGCGAATTTAAGTTTCACAATCAAGTTTTCGATATTAAGAAAATCTTGGACGAAGTGGTTTCTGTGATGCGGCCACTTGCAGAAAAAAAACACCTTGAATTAATTGCCGATTATGCGCTTGAGGATGTGCTGTATATCAAAGGTGATGCTTTTCGTTTGAAACAGATTTTGTTTAACCTGATTGGTAACGCCGTAAAATTCACATTAAAAGGCCAGGTGAAGTTATCGGTTTCTTGCAAAAAGCAAGGCGATGATTTGCATTTTAATTTTTCTATTAAGGATACAGGAATTGGTTTTGCCGAAAGTGATATCAGTAAAATTTTTAATGAATTTGAGCAAATAGAATCTCCGGAGAAATATGTGATCAACCAAAATGGAACCGGATTGGGCTTGCCTATTGTGAAATCATTGATTGAAAACCAAGGTGGTCGCATTTATGTAAAAAGCAAACTAAACGCAGGCACAACCTTTAATATATTTATAAAATATGAAACTACAGATGAAGTGCCTGCAGAAGTTTTGGATCTTGAGCATTATGCTGTGGTAAATACCGGCACGGTTTGGGTAATTGATGATGATCAGCTTATTCTGGATTTGTGTACCATGATTTTACAAAAAAACAAAATTCCTTTCCGGGATTTTCATCATGTTTCTGAAATCCTAAAAGCGCAACCCAGCGATGATCTGAAATACGTACTTATTGATATGCGTATGCCTGAAATGAATGGTATTGAGTTGTGCCGCGTATTGAGAAAAAAATTACCAGAACATGTGCAGTTTTACGCCATCACCGCGCAGGTTTTGCCAGAAGAACGCGAAATGGTTTTGAGTGAAGGTTTTGATGGTTTAATTCTGAAACCTTTCCGCGCGGAAGATTTACTGTCTATTTTCGATAAAACAGAAATTACTCCTGAAGTGCCTGAGTATGATTTTTCTTCAATAGAAAAAATGACTTTTGGCGATCAGCAAATGCTGGAGAAGATTTTAAATCGCTTTAAGCAGGATTGTATTGACGATGCCGGTACTTTGAACGTTGCACTGAAACAGAATGACGCTGAAAAATCCAGATTAATTGTGCATCGCCTGGCCGGGAGAACGGCTCAGATGGGAGCCAAAACACTCGCCTCAGCATTTAGAACATTAGAAATTGATATTGCAACAACCGGGCTGAATGATGAAATCTGTAACACCATTCAGCAACAGTTAAAAAGTTTGAAAGCTTTGGTAAGTTTTATGGATGAGATGAATCCGGTAAATTGATTGTTTACTCAATTTCGTAACGTTCCATTTTTGCGTACAAAGTCTTTCGGTCAATATTGAGCATTTTTGCAGCTTTGGATTTATTGTATTTGGCCTTGATTAAAGTTTCAGAAATCAACGCCTTTTCATTAAACTCATTTGCAGCTTTAAGATCAGAAGAATTTCCGGGTGCGGTTTGTTGATGCACAGATATCATCATTTCATCTGGCAAAGCCGAAATTTCTGCGGTTTCTCCAGGTGTTAACAATACCATTCGTTTAATTACATTTCCAAGTTCACGTAAATTACCCGGCCAGTCATACTTCATCAGCAAAGATTTTGCTTCACTAGAAATATTGCTTACTTGCCTGTTTAGTTCCCTGTTTGAGCGTTGTACAAAGTGGTCAATAAAAAGTTCAAGATCGCCATCACGTTCACGCAAAGGCGGAAGTTGAATTTTAAATTCATTTAAACGATGGTATAAATCTTCTCTAAATTCCCCTTGTTGTATGCTATTGGCTAAATCATCATTTGTTGCCGTGATAATTCTTACATCTACAGCAATTTGTTTGGTACTGCCTAAAGGTTGGATAATGCGTTCTTGTAAAGCACGGAGCAATTTAATCTGTACTTCGTAACTCAGGTTTCCAACTTCATCCAGAAATAATGTGCCCCCGTCAGCGGCTTCAAACTGCCCCTTTTTATCATTTAAAGCGCCAGTGAAAGCACCCTTAATATGGCCAAAAAGTTCGCTTGCGGCTAAATCTTTAGAAAGTGCACCACAATCTATGGCGATAAAAGGTTTATCTGCGCGTTTGCTTTGCTGGTGTAACGTACGTGCAGCAAATTCTTTTCCAGTACCACTTTCACCCTGAATAATGACAGACATATCTGTAGGTGCAACCAGGTTAATGTGTGCGTAAAGTTTTTCGGCAACATCGCTTTTACCTTTAATCAGATCGGTTTCTTCAACCTTAATTTCTGCTTTGACCACATCCTTTTTAGAAAGGGAATTGCTGATCACCATTAAAAGTTCATCAGGATTTACCGGTTTGGTAATGTAATCAAATGCACCCATTTGCATCGATTTTACGGCAGTTCGAACATCGTTAAAACTGGTCATAATGATGAGCGGAGTACTCAAACCTTTATCGCGCACATGAGATAAAACATCGAGACCAACACCATCAGGCAAACGGTAATCGATCAGTAAGAGATCAAACTCTTGCGATTCTATTGCTTTGAAAGATTGTTTAATATGGGTTACGAGCGTAATTTCATGCTTGTTTTTGGTAAGAAAACCTTCAAGTAATTGAGCAAATGTTGTGTCGTCTTCTAAAATCAAGATTTTTGCCATGTAACAAAAATACGAAAAGCCAGTTAAAAAACCGGCCTTTCATATACTAGGTAGATGTAATATTTAGGGTTATTGTACGGGTTTACCGTCTTTGTCAATTTTCACAGAACCGGTTTCGGCTTCTTTTTTAACATTGATCAGGTAATATTCTTTTGTACCTTCTTTAACTGCCCACGCTTCAGTTGGTGTCCAACCTTTGTAAGCGTCTGATTTTAATGCAGTTGTTACTGGTTCTGGCAATTCCTCCAACTTAACCGGAGTTTTTACTGCGCTATCCTGAACGGCTACAATTGCAGTATTATTTAATGTTTTAACTTCTGATGCATTTGCTGCAGTGATTCCTGCGATTGCGAAGAATGCTGCTGATAAAATTAATTTTTTCATGGTTGTAAATTTAATGTATGCACAATCCGAAGATTGTGCTGATGTTAATTATGCCTTAGGGCTGATTATAAGATTTGGTTATTGCACGGGTTTACCGTCTTTGTCAATTTTTACAGAACCGGTTTCGGCTTCCTTTTTAACATTGATCAGGTAATATTCTTTTGTTCCATCTTTAACTGCCCAAGCTTCAGTTGGGGTCCAACCTTGGTAAGCGTCAGATTTTAGTGCCGTAGTTACGGGTTCTGGCAGCTCTTCCAATTTAACCGGAGTTTTTACTGCGCTATCTTGAACTGCTACAATTGCAGTGTTGTTTAATGTTTTTACTTCTGAGGCGTTTACTGCTGTTAATCCTGCAAGAGCGATGAACGTAGCTGATAAAATGAACTTTTTCATAATCTATAATATTTAATTATTTATCTGTGTTACTATGCCAGGTATAAGTTCATAATGATGCCAAAAGAGAAATAAATATTAAAAACCTTATTATCAGTGTTTTATTTATTTAGGAGTTAAAATTATGTGTAGAATTTCTCCACAGATTGTGGTTATTGGCTTCAATTTGCTAAGTAGTGTTAGAAATAATTTTTACGC
Source organism: Pedobacter terrestris (assembly GCF_052343045.1). Taxonomy (NCBI): domain Bacteria; kingdom Pseudomonadati; phylum Bacteroidota; class Sphingobacteriia; order Sphingobacteriales; family Sphingobacteriaceae; genus Pedobacter; species Pedobacter terrestris. The sequence continues at coordinate 17,150 of NZ_CP180264.1, forward strand.
AGACTAGAGTATACCATAATGATGGAGATGAAATGGAGCTTACGCGTGGAGGATCATTTATCCGCGATAGCGAAATACCAGATATAAAAAAGAGAGGTAAGCGCAATGCCGACCTCTCTTAAAATAGGTAATATTTAGTTGGTATATTATTCTACGGGTTTACCGTCTTTGTCAATTTTTACAGAACCAGTTTCTGTTTCTTTTTTAACATTGATTAAATAGTACTCTTTTGTACCATCTTTCACTGCCCATGCTTCGGTTGCAGACCAACCTTTGTATGCATCAGATTTAAGTGCAGTGCTTACTGCTTCTGGCAATTCTTCTAATTTAACCGGTGTTTTAACCGAACTATCCTGAACTGCAACAATTGCAGTAGTTTTAAAATCTTTTACTTCTGAAGCGTTTGCTGCTGTTAATCCTGCAAGAGCGATGAACGTAGCTGATAAAATGAACTTTTTCATATCTATAAATTTTAATTTTTAATCTGTGTAACTATGCATGGTATCGTTACACAATGGTGCCAAAATAAAATTTATACCTAAAAGACTAGTTTGCACTTGTTTGTATTTGTGCCAATCAAAAAGAAATGTAGACATACGCCACATTCTGCTGATTTTCGCTGCAATGCGTTTATAAACTTCCGGTTAAAGCAATTAAGAACTCTGTTGGGATTTCTATATGTGGAATATGGCCACAGGCATCAAATTCTATAATTTTCGCATTTGGGATTTTGGCCGCTGTTTGTTTTCCTAAAAAACGATATTGGCCATGTATCGCTTGCTGATCTGGGGTTAATAATCCTTTGCCAACAATTGTTTTGTCTTCTTTACCTATAAACAATACAGTTGGTACACGGATATTTTGAAATTCATACACCACCGGTTGCTCATAAATCATTGTGAAAGTCATTGCCGCCACTTTTGCCCAACGTGGGTAATCTGCACTAAAAGTAACACCGGCAGCAACATTTACCAGGCTTTCATATTCGGGTTTCCAGTAAGTGAAATAAGAACTTTGATAGTATTTTCTAACACTTTCAGCAGTTGTTTTGAGTTCGGTTTGATATTGTTGTTCTGTACTTGCATATGGAACAAATGTTTTATAATCTTCCAATCCGATTGGGTTTTCCAGTAATAGCTTTTCGGTTTTGTCTGGAAACATCAAAGCAAATCGTGTAGCCAACATTCCGCCCATACTGTGGCCTAATACAACAGTTTTCTGTATGCCCAACGTATCTAAAAGCTGTTTATTCCAACTTGCCATTTGATGAAAGCTGTAGTGAATAAAAGGTTTAGACGATTTACCAAAACCGATCTGATCTGGTACAACAACTCTGAAACCATTTGTAGTTAAAGCTTTAATTACATTTCCCCAATAATATCCTCCAAAGTTTTTACCATGGAAAAGGATAACTGTTCTGCCATTCGGCGTGCTGGTTGGTGCAACATCCATATATGCCATACGAATATCTTGTCCTTCTGTATGAATTGGAAAATATTTTACCGCATATGGATATTTAACGTTTTCTAAAGTGATGGATAAAGTATCCAATTTCTGCGCTTTTGCAATATTCAAAATGATTACTAAGGCAATTATGAGCAAAAAGAATCTTTTCATATTCGTTGTTGTTATTGACAATCCGGCCAATTTAACACTTAAATTAAATTATGAACAGTGTTTCACTAAAATAATACCGCTTGATTACTTTAGTTTAACGCAAACGAAAAAACAATCTGGCCCAAAGCCAGATTATTTGTCTGTATTCTATTTGTTTTGAAAAAGCTGTTTTAAATAAGGTGTGGGCACTACGAGTACCGTAGAATCTGAAATCTGCCCGCTAATGGATTTGATATTCGTTTTTTCAATATTTAAGCCTGAATTTCCGTTCGTCCTAACCATCAGATTTTGAATATCGGAAAAAGATCGGTTTCCGGTTAATTCTATAGAAGATTGTTGTACATCTAAATTCATACTCTCACAAGAAATTTGATCTGCAACAAGATGACTGTTTTTCAAATACGCAACAATATGTTTAATCTGGTTTCCGGAAATGAAATTTACCCCTTCATTTTTTTTGTATATGCTTTGATAACCTTGTAGTGTGATTCGCCCCACATCATTTCCGTTGAGTACCAGTGAATCCTGTTTGGTGATGATAGAAATTCCTTCGGCCTTATTCAGCGTAATATCGCTGATCTGCTTGCCATAAATAGCAATTATACCTCCATACTGACCATTTTGTTCTTCTTCCAACACGCCGTTAACCGTAATAAGCAATTGTCCGTTTGCATCTGTTTTCGTAGTTATATTTTTTTGCATGTTGCTTTTAACCCGAATACCAGCATCATTACTTTTTATTAAATAAATCTCGATGTACAAATTGTGGGTACCCAATAATGTAATCGTTTTAAATGCATTATTTAATGGAATTTTACTAAAGCCAGAGATCTCATCTGTATATTTTTTGGTTTTGATCAATTCTTCAGTGCTCAGTTGCTGTTCCGGCACTTTAGGTGCAACGGCACTGGCAATCGTGACAATTAAAATTGGAATTAGCAGGCCAAGTATGGCAGTGATTATCAATAATTTATTGCTTCTTTTCATGATTTAGGCGTTAAAGTTTTCTTTAATAAAGGCAGCATATTGATTTTGCAATTCATCAAAATCAATGTTTAAGAGATACATATTCCGGAAAAGACTAGGCAGTTCTTCGTTAATGAATTGCGTTTTTTTAAATTCCATTATATTTTTGACGCTAAACTCTGTAAGATAAAAGCCAACGCCTCTTTTATTAAAAATGATTTCGCGGTTTTGTAAAAGCTCATACGTACGCATAACTGTGTTCGGGTTTACCTCAAGCTCTACGGCCATCTCTCTTACCGATGGGATTTTTTCCTCCTTATCCCATTTTTTTAGAAGAATATGTTCACAAACATAATCTGCAATTTGAAGGTAAATTGCTTTGGTATCTTTAAATTCCATTATTATACCTCTTTTTCTTTAAGTCTGACGTAAGCAATAAACCAAATCCAAAAAGTGACCAATATTGAACCTGAGAAAACTATAATAAAAATACCTTTCTGGCCAACTATTGGGCCTTGATAATTAAATTGAGCATTAATTTTACTCATCACCTGATACAGAATATAACCGCCAGCCCAGAAAAAAACCAAGACAGATATTGCCGTTTTGATATAGTGGAAACGATTAAAGTAGATAGAACCCAAAAGAAATAAGCTGGTAGCAAAAAAGGGCATAAATGTTAATGGCCAAAATTCTTTGTAATTGATATGGGATGCAACCCTGGTGAATTTGAAATTATGATATTGATCAGAAACTTTAATTGATGTATTGCTTAATTCGAATTGGTGATCTGCAAAGCTCATCACAATATATTTCCCAAATGCAAAATCTATGATGCCGAAGATCAACACGTAACTGAAAATGGATAAAACTGCGGTATAAAATATAGCGGTTAAAAACTTTTCAAAAATGGATGCAGGTACCATCAGCTCGATAATTGCACGCGATTTTTGTCCGAAACTGCTGAAATAACTGCTTGAAATTATGGTGATGAATAGAAACCCGACAATTACAAATAACGGATATCTGAATTTTAGATCGAGATAACCATCGGGATTTACTGGTGGCACGCCTTGCGATACTCTTGGTATGCAGAACAAGTAAAAACCACAAATTACACTTGCCAAAACCACCAGACTAATAAGGTAAATTTTGCCAAAATCCAGCCACTGTCTTTTTACAAGTAATCTAAATCGGTTAAAGTTGAAGATATTATTCATGGCGTTAATTGAAATAAGGTTTAAATTTGTTTTTATCTGTCAAAATCGCATTAAACAGCAACTCAATATCCAGTTTACTTTCTTCCTGATGAAAATTGGGTACAATTGCATGATATCCCGACAAGGAGGATTCTGCATAGATAACCGTATTGTCTACCTGATCCATTCTTTTGAAAGTTAATTTTTCGGTAATCTCATCAACTGACGCTTGCAGCGCAACATCGTTATCATCCAGCATGATAATCGTATCTATCAAATTATCTAAATCACGTACCTGATGTGTTGAAATGATAATGCAACGATCATCCGTTAACGCAGAAGCCATAATTTTTCTGAATTGTGCTTTCGAAGGGATGTCCAATCCGTTGGTTGGCTCGTCCATAATAATCAGGTTTGCTTGTGTAGCCAATCCAAACGCAATAATGAATTTTTTCTTCTGTCCGTAGCTCATATTGGTTAACGAATGATCATCCGGTATATCAAATTCTGAAAGCAATCTATTGAAATAAGTATGGTCAAAATTTTCAAAAAATGGTGTATTTGCTTTTAGGTAGGTTTTAACTTTTACGGGCGGTAAATCAAATTCTTCTGGTATAAAACAGATTTTAGAGAGCAACTCTGGCTGTCGCTTTCGCGGATCTGATCCCAAAACCATCAGGCTTCCGCTTTGCGGATAAACCAAACCGGCCAGATTTTTTAATAATGTAGATTTTCCAGCACCATTTTTACCCAATAAACCATAAATGTGGCCGGCACTAAGTTGCATGCTCAGGTTTTTAAATAGCGGTTTCCCTTTGCTATACCAGAAATTAAGATTGTCAATTTTAATCATTTTATACTGTACTAGTTAAATAATACACTAATGTAATTCAGAAATTTCAGACCTGCAAATTTTCTTTAAAATAAATTTTAAACCTCTTTATAACGCCTTTGTAAAATCTAGGTTTCATATCAGTTGAATTCAAACATCCTTTGCGCAGAGATTGTATGTTTGTATAGAAGCTATTGATATGGAAAAAAGAAACGCTTTTGTACTCGCCAGACTGGCTATTGGTTTAAGCTTTTTTGGCCACGGATTGGTGCGCTTACCTAAACTTTCTGGTTTTAGCCAATGGATGATGGCACAATTTTCTAAGTCTGTATTGCCTGATTTTTTGGTGTTCCCCTTTAGTTATGCGCTTCCGGTTCTAGAATTTATTTCTGGCTTAATGGTTATTTTAGGTTTGTTTACCAGGCAAGGTTTGCTTTTGGCCGGAGCGGTTTCGCTTGCATTGATTTTTGGCACCACAATGATCGAAAATTGGGATGCATTGCCCTCGCAACTTATTCATGTTGCATTTTTATCTATATTACTGGCTTACCTGCAACACAATACTTTTGCATTAGATCAAATCATTACCAAAAGAAATGCACCACTTTCATAAACAATAAAAATTATAAGTTAAACACAAAGATAAAGACGGTTTCGCACCTTTTATCAAATATCAAAGTTATATGTCGAGATTATTTACGCCTTTAAAGTTAAAGGACATTTCACTAAAAAACAGGATTGTAATTTCGCCGATGTGCCAGTATTCTGCCACAGATGGTTTCGCCAACGATTGGCACCTGGTTCATTTAGGCAGCCGCGCTGTTGGTGGCGCCGCATTAATCATTCAGGAAGCAACTGCTGTGACCAAAAACGGGCGGATTTCTTATGGCGATTTAGGCATCTGGAAAGATGAACACATCGAAAAACTACAACAAATTGTTTCTTTTATTCATGAAAACGGAGCTGTAGCGGGCATTCAATTGGCGCACGCAGGGAGAAAAGCAAGTTGTGATGTGCCTTGGAATGGTGGCGAACAAATTGCTGAAGGGGAAAACAGCTGGGAAACTGTTGGTCCATCTGCCATTGCTTTTAAAGCCGGGCAAGTTGCTCCACGCGAACTGAGCATTGATGAAATTCAGCAAGTTGTTGCGGCGTTTAGAGATGCCGCCATCCGTGCAAAAATTGCAGGTTATAAAGTTGTGGAAATACATGCTGCACATGGATATCTTTTACATGAGTTTTTGAGTCCGCTGAGCAATACGCGTACCGATCTTTATGGCGGCAGTTTTGAAAATCGCATCCGTTTGGTTATAGATGTGGTGGAAGCTGTACAATCTGTTTGGCCAGAAGAATTGCCTGTTTTTGTGCGTATTTCTGCAACAGACTGGACAGAAGGCGGATGGAATGAAAACGATTCTTTGCTGCTTTCTGCAGTGTTAAAAGATAAAGGTGTTGATTTGATTGATGTTTCATCAGGCGGGAATGTTGCCGATGCTTTTATCCCGGCAGGGCCAAATTACCAGGTTCCTTTTGCAGATAAAATCCGGAATGAAATCGGGATTCGTACCGGCGCAGTTGGTATTATTGTAGATGCACATCAGGCAGAAGAGATTCTGGAAGAGGAAAAAGCCGATTTAATCTTTATTGCACGAGAATCTTTAAGAGATGCTTATTTCCCAACTCATGCCGCACAAATACTTGGCGATGATATAGAATGGCCAAATCAATACGTTAGAGCAAAACGGGAAACCGCTAAAAAATAAAATTAAGCCAGTGATTTACTGGCTTTTTTTTATTATTTAGAAAGGAAACCTGCAATATTCAATGCAATTTCAACATGCTTTGTTTAGGCGTATCGCCAAAATATTTTTTATATACAGTGATAAAATGAGACGGACTGCTATAACCCGTGCGTGTAGAAATTTCACCGATAGTTAGTTCATTACTTTTCAGCAATTGTGCCGCAATTTCCATTCTGAAACGGATTACATAATTGTAAATCGTTGTACCACAAATTTCTCTGAAACTGTTTTTCAGTTTCAACTCATTAAGTGCTACCATTCTGGAAAGTTGTTTAATGGTGGGTGGTTCTGCATAGTTTGAAGATAAAATACCTTTGGCCATTTCTATTTTCTGGATCAACTCTTCTTTGTATAAAAAGAATTGATCATTTTGAAACAAATTTTCACGAACCTAAATTAATGCACTTAGAGGCATTTTTTTAGCGTTAAGATAGCATTGGGAGGTACCTGAATGAAAATATCCGAACTTCATGTAGCATAGTTTTAGCAAAAACTTATCTCAACTTATTCGATTTTTTGTTACAATTGTGCTACAGAATTTCCCTTATGGCTAACATTGATTTTAAAGTATTCAAGCATCATAAAAAAGAGAACGGACAATATAACGTTAAACTCATGATTTATCACAACAAAAAAAGGACTTATCTAAGTACCTCACATTTCGTGGTAGATGCCCAACTGAAGAAAGACTACACGATAAAGGATAAGGATTTGCTTGCCTTACTTACAATGGAATTAGCAGATTACAGAAAGAAGATTAGTTCACTTGGTGACAAGATAAATCATCTATCCGTACAAGACTTAGGGAAACTTCTTACTAAACCAAAAGAAATCGATCGTAATATTAATTTTATCCAATATGGGCGGGAACGCGTTAATGAACTTAGAGAGGAAAATAGGCAATCATATGCCGGCACTTTTCAAGCGGTAATAAATAATTTAGTTGATTACCACGGCGAATACCTGCCGACAAATGAAATCACTTCCATATTCCTAAAAGGTTATGAAAGTTGGTTAAGAAATCCAAGGACGCAAGTTAGAATGATCCGGCAAAATACAAAGTCTATTGTTCAGAGTAAAGGCATGGACGATACGGGCATATTTTACCATATGAGATCATTCCGTTTGCTTTTTGGATCAGCCAGAAAGCATTACAATGATGAAGACACAGGTATAATTAGGATTGCTAACAATCCATTTTCTAAATACAAGTATGGAACTGAACCATCGACAGAAAAGAGAGCCGTTCCAATATCAATCATTCGATCAATTAGGGATTGCAAAGTTCCTCAAGGTGGGACCGCTGAACTTGCCAGAGATTTGTATATGGCTTCATTTTATCTATGTGGGATAAACGCTATTGATCTTTATTCACTAAAAGCAAGTGACATTAAGGGAGAGCGACTAACATATAATAGATCTAAAACAGCTGGGAGAAGATCTGATAAGGCTGTCTTTAGTGTAAAAATAGTTGATGAAGTGCGCCCCATTTTAGAGAAACATATAGGGAGGCTGAGTGAAAGGTATAAGCATAACACATATTTAAACAAAGGTCTTGCCTTGGGATTGCGTCAGATAATAGATCTACTGAATGATAGGGATGGAGAAAATTTGGAATATATTGATTTTTATTCAGCCAGGCATACTGTTGGTACAGAAGCTAGAAATACTTGCGGTTTTTCTGTTGATGATGTTGCAGAGGTATTGAATCATAAAAATCAAGCGAATAGGGTTACGGATAAGTATATTAAGAAAGATTGGAGTAAGGTTGACGCTATTCAGGCAGCACTGATAGCATTACTATAGTCCTGCCTTATCTAATCTGCTTTCAAGCTGCTGGATCAATTTATAAGCTTGGTTTAGATTGACTTCAAGGATATCAATTTTTCTATGAGCTGCGTCGATAGACGCCTGCAGATCAATAATTTTGCCTACTGTGGATTGTGGTTTTTTATCAGGATCATTCTGAAATACCTCGCCGCCTAATCCAGTATGAAGCCAATTTATATTTAACTTATATTTTTCCTTTAGCTTGGCTAAAATAGCAATGCTGATTCTCCTTTTGCCGCTTGCAATGTAGGAATAGTACGCCTGGGTAACACCCAAAGATTCAGCGACAGCGGTTTGATTTTTTCCCACATATTTACTGATAAAATACAGAAACCTATTTAATTGCTTCTGATCAGCCTCGTTGACTTTATTTATGTTCTTGGTTGGTCTCATTTATTGTTTGTCAAAATTTGTGATTGTTAAATTCGTTAGCTCAAAATTTGTTTATTGTATCTCAAACTTCAAATCAAACGTCCCCATCACGCAGTATTCGTATTCATGTCCCATTAATGTTGTGATTTCTGGATATTCAAGTTTGAAATAAATACCATTTTTTTCTGTATGGTCAAATATCAGATCTAATAGATTATGCTGTTTTACTCCCCGTGCATAAGTTTTATTCCAAAGATTAAATCTTATTTTTTGGTAACCAAAGGCTCGGTTTACAATCACATTCACTGTAATAAAATCTAATTTGTAGTTCCCATACCTATTTAGAGCTGGAAACGAACCCGGAATAAAACCGTTCTTCGGCCATAGGCTGCATCCATACATTGGACTTTCATAAAGTATCTCCATCACCGTTGAGTATACTTTTGACATAATATTTCGGCGTTCCACCGCAGTCACAACGAAATTATCCTTATTCTGAATATGTGATTTTCCCACCGAGTTTTTGAGCAATTTTCATCATTTTTTCACCAATGTCTTTTGAAATCTTGTCTTTTCCAAAAACAAATGGTTCCAGCATATTTTCTGTCGATATTCCAGTTATAACAATCACGTTGTTGAGCCGCTTGGTTTTAGGTGTTATTACAATCCCATTATCTTTTGTTGATACTTGAAAAATCAGCTGGCGAATATAATTTATCCCTTCAATCTTAACAGGTGCAGTTGTAAATTGAAAAAAATCTGTGTCTTTTTGACCAATATCATATCCTAATGATATTAGTGAGGATCCAGCAAATCTAAAGTTATCTTGCGCATCTTTATTGTTAGTGGATATCATTTTACTTGCTCCTTTAAAAATGACCGTGTCCTGCTTTTGTGCAAATACAAAAAAAGGAAGTAATGCGAGAAGTGTTAAAATTGATTTTTTCATTTTATCTTTTTTTATTAATTATTTGAACTACGCTGAAAATTTGCTCGACATCCCTTAAATCAAGATCTTCATCTTTGAATTCGGGATTTAATGAGTGAATTGTAATTAACCCATTCTCTACGTCATGCCTTGTAATTTGCTTTATTAGAATTCCCTTCGTTCTGTGTACGATCACCCATGTGTCGGTTGTGTGTGTATGGAGCCTGTATTTCCATTTGTCCTTAGGAATATCCCGGCCTATAGCTATTCTTCCTGGTCGAATACTTAAATCAGCAAGTTCATCCGTATCATAGCAAACCATACTCCACCCAGATACTTCAAAAGCAATATAGGATCCACGATGTACGCCATCAACGAGCAAAGGGATTGTTTCCAAATCGTCGTAAAATTCTTTATCTCCAAACCCGACAAGGTAGCCTGCGTAAGCTTTCTCTTTTATTAATGGTACCTGCATAATTAAACTTTCATCCGGCAGCTTATAAATTTTTTCATTGGTTGCATCAAAACCGTATGGATCTGCAAGACGAAGTGGTAAAGCTTCAAGTTTAGCAGAATCCTTCCCCCAAATCTCTTCTTCAGAAACATTGAGCTTGTCAACTATTTTAGCTACTGTTTCGCGTTGTAAACTTGACGTTTTAAAGAAAGTGTAAACAGCCTGTCTGGAAACTCCAAGTATTTCTGCTACTTTATTTACGCTTAATCCAATTTGTTTAAGATAAAAACGAAATTTTTCTCCCTGATAATCAGACATTTAAAAAATAATTAGTTTATAAGTAAACTTTACACTTGTCAATTGACAAGTAATGCTTTACATTTGTATTGTACAACAGAAACAAAGGTACAATATAAACATTAACGCAAAAATAGATAATACTAACTACCATGAACCATCTAGTAATTAATAACTATGGTATTCCGAAAATTGATTTTAGTCCGGACATCTTCACGATCAGAGAGAGGGAGGTGATGAAGAGAATTCTTCTTCCGGATAAAAATATTGCCACCGATCTAAAGGTGAGTTATCACACAGTACAGGCTCATAAGGTGAATATCAAAAACAAAACCGGTCTGTATGACAAAGCGCAATTGGTTTATTACGCTACAAAAACTGGACTAATCAACTAAATATAAATGGAGCAAATCAGAATCGTACAGCCGCCAGAAGAAAAGTTTTCCTGGGTCAAAGAATTTACATCAACAAATGTCGGGGAGAAGTTTAAATATCCAAAGCAATATAAAAAAACGGTATCTCCAATTAAAAGTAGAGATGTGAAGCTTCAGATGCCCGATGCTGAATTTGAAGAAGACAGTAAAACCGATAAGGGTTTTGTAATTGTCGAAAGAATAAAATAAGCCTCTGCCACCTTCGAACGTAAACAGAGGCCTTATTGATCACCAACTAAAAAAGCAACCAACAATGGCAAAAGTAACCAAAAACTCAATTAATGCAAGTGATGTCGATTTTTCGGCCACGGCATTAGATAGCAAAACAGCAACGATAAAAGAAACTGATACAATAGAATTCTATTATGCTTCTGGAGAAGTAGCTGTATCAGTAACAGTGGAAAAGGTATTGATTTGGATGGAAGGCAATAATATTCATGTTGCTGACGATCAGGAACCATACGAGGTAAATCCGGTTGAATACCTGGATCAGAATTTTGAAGAAGTAACTACACTATACTTCCATAATGTATATGCAATTAATGGGGAGGTTCGCTATGCCGCTTAATCTGGATGAACTTAAAGAAGATCTGTGCAGAAAGTCTGCACTTATCGATCTGATCGAACGCAGTCAATCGAAAGCAAGAATAATATACTCAAGCCCGCATTATACTCTGTTCGGCTTGTCTGGAGAAAGAAGTGAAGCAGTTGCAAAACAAAATCGTGTAACACAAAGGCTTTATAAATATTTAGAAACATTAGTTGGGAGGGATTTATAATGGATATATCAATGTCAATGTCGCAACTAACAATGTTGCTGGGCGATGCTGCTGAACTTGGTGCGAAAAAAGCAATAGGCATGCTAGGTATTGCCAAAACTACTATCACCAAAAGTCAGGCAGAAAAATTATACGGCAAAACAACTGTAACAAGGTGGATTAAAGAAGGACTTGTAACCCCGAAAAGGGATGGATCAAACACTTCTCCATTCAGAATTGAAATTAACCAGATTGATGCAATTTCTAAATCATCCAATAGACACTCTTTTTTAAAAACCAAAGGACTATGAGCCAAGAAACCTACCAGGCATTATTTATCCAGTATCAGGAAGAACTTGCCAAATGCCAGACAGCAAAAGAAACAATATTATTAATCGACATTTTCAGTAGGATAACAAATGCTTAAAATTCATCACACCACGCTTCCGCCTTGCAGAATGACTAATAACATCAAAGATGGCGGACTTTGGCACAAAGAAAAGCAGGAACAATTACTGAAGGAGGCCAAAATAATAGTCAACAAACCTAAACCGAAAGACCAGATAAAAATATTCGCCCGATGGTTCTGGGCGGTAGTCGCAATCGGAACAGTTATCACATTTTTCATATTAAACAATCAATAACATGCAAAACGGACGAATCAAGGCAGCAAAGGTGCAAAACAACGCGAGTTCACTGCCGGAAATCGGAAAAATTAAGACAGGCATTAAGGCCGTGTCGGCCAAGGGGGTTGAGTACCCAAAAGCGATTGATTATTTCAGGCCAACTGGAAACTTCGCGAATCAATTCACCAAACTATTTGGAGAGAAGCCAAAGGAGTTACAGATCACTTTCATCAGTAATGATATTAAAGAGGTTTGTAATGAACAATTTGAGAGCTGGGATAAAGGTAAGCGATATGGTTGGGGTGATGGAGAAACATTTACGGTTTTCAATGCGACTACAGGTAAGTACGAACATGATGTTTCTGCAACTGATAACCGGGTTAAAGCATTGAAGTGGGATCGTACATTAATTCTTCGCTTTGTACTCCTTAAAATGACAGGTGTTTTGGGTTATTGGTCATGGTCAACTAAAGCTAAAGAGGTGAGCATCCCTTCGATTACTAAGTCCTTCGATTTGGTAATGGAGAAATCCGGTTCAATCATCGGTTTCCCTTTCAACTTCACTATTGAAATGAAAAAAAGCTATACCCCCGGAGAAGCAAAAACCTATCCGGTAGTATCACTTATTCCTTCCTTTACAGAGGAAAACATGGAAGCGGTTAGAAATTACATCGAGGCAGGGGGATCAATGAACCGTTTAACTACCAAAATGATCGAGAGTGGTGCGATTAATTCACAACCACAAGTATTAGAAATCGGGGGGGGTAAATAAGATGGAAAACACATTAGAAAACAAAGCAAAGCTTTTTGCGCAGTATTTTGGTCAAAACAGGCTATTCTGGCACGATAAATCAAACTTATTTCGTATTGAAGGATCTGATATTGACATAGTTGATAAAAGAAAAAACACATATTTTTTGCAACTAAAGCCACTTTCATCACTAAACGATGAAGATAAAATTAAAATCACTTTAATGCACTTACAAATGGTGTCGGCTCCTAGAGAGAATGTATTGTTCTGCTTTACAAATACAGTGAAGCCTTTATTAGAAAAACTAGATATAATGCAAGCAAGAATTACAGACTACCTCCGCTCAAAAGGCTACGCATTATCTTACATGGGATTAAGCGTTGAAAAGCAAATTGAATACGGTTGGGTTAAATTGGAGGGCAAATAATATGAGCATGACAGTAGAATTTGTTCCAACAGAATGGTTTGACGAAAACGCGATAAAATTGCCTAACTATAAAGTTGGCCGTGTAAACTTTGGGCAAGGACGTAGCTATATTAAGATCGAGCAAGATGGCCAACTGGCGCAACCCTTCCGCTTGTACACATCGCTAACTACAAGCATCGCCCAATCAATGCCAACACCAAAAGCGCTGGAGGAATGGAAATTTCAGCATGGCAAAAAAGAATCTGAGCGCTTAATGAAAGTGGCTGCTCAATATGGCACCATGATGCACATCGAGATCGGGAAGTTCATTATGGAAGGCGTATATGACCTTGATAAATGCGATGAAGTAGTTCAAAACTTTACTAGCGACAATAACTTTTGGGATGCTGATTGCGATAGCTGGGCCCATAAATTAAAAGAGGATCTTTTGGCATTTGTTCAGTTCTATAATGATTACCAGATCGTACCGTTGGGGTTGGAATATGTTCTGTTGAGTGATTCGCGTGGCTTTGGTACTCCAATTGATTTGGTGTGCTATATGACGGTTGACGAAAAGGGAGAATGGGGCGAGGTTTATAAATCTGGTGAGCGTAAGGGTGAGCCAAAAATTACAAGTAAACGTGCTAAAAAACGTGCTATCATCAATTTTAAGTCTGGTCGGAAAGGTTTTTACGAAATTCATGGTATCCAGATGGAATGCGAGAAATTGTTATGGGATGAAAACTTTCCAGAGTCTCCAATTGATATTGCCATGAACTGGGCGCCGGCGGACTGGAAAACGACACCATCATATAAGATTAAAGAATGGCAGGGTACTACAAGCAAAGAGGAGATTGATGCAATATTAAAGCTTGCTCAGATCAGATACCAGGCTAAAGCGGAAAAACGCCAGTACATGAGCATGTCAGGAGTAATAAGTACGAGTGAAAGCGTTAATGGCGCCCTTCATTTTGAAGATGTTGAAGATTTCTGTAATAGGAAATTTGGAAATACGCCAAACAAGAAACGCGCACACAAAGCAACGGAGGCTAAGCAGGCCACATTATCAAAAACATTTGTTTCATCATCCTTACCAATATAATCATGGAATTACAAATTATCACTCCGGAAGAAGTACAGTCAGCAAGCGCTGTACTTGCAACAACAAAAAGTTGGGTTTTAGCGTACCAGAAAAAAGAGACAACATTGGTAGCTCTTGCAGATAAAGAAGGTGTAAAACTTTCGGTCGAAACCGATGGTGCTATTAATGATTTTTTGGCATCCCTAAAACAAGCAACCAAAAAAGCCAATGAGTCTCGGGCACCCTTTACCAGGCGTTTGGACGAGATTAAAGGCTACTTTACAGCAGAGGAAAATGCTTTGAAGGCCTTGGAAACTAAATTGCAGACCAAAAGAAATGAGTCTGTTAAAGTTTATGCTCAGGAGAAAGCAGAGCAGGATCGCAAGGATAAACTAAAACTTGATCAGGCTAAGGCACGGATTGAATTGTTTGCAGAAGCTGAGGCACAAATTAGAAATCAATATGCGTCGATTTTGGCGAAAGATAAAGGTATTCTACTAAACGGATTTGAAACAGCAACATTAGACACCATTAATGAGATATCTGCCAATTTTCAATCGATCGTTGATTTGTATTCTGGTGAAACTGGTCAGTTGGATGAAGAAACGTGGAACAGTATCAATGCAGACCTAAGTCATCTAATTGATGCGCAAATAATATCAGACGAATTAGATCAAATTTGCATCGATGCAAAAGCCGGAAAACTTGAGAAGGTTGCACCACATTACCAAGCTGAGATTAAAGCTTATGCTAATCATCTTCTTTCCCTTATCCCTGATAGACGTGCAGAACTGGAAGAAGGTAAAGCAAGTGCAGCAGCTGAGGAATTGCGCAAGGAGCAAGAGGAAGCAAGCAAATTGCAACAACAGCAAAGTGAGGCTAAGCAAGCTGAACAAGTTAAATCAAAAGTTGGTGCTGCTGTTATTGATGTTCAAATTGATCAGGCGCATCGAAGTTTATCTATTCCAAAAGCACAGGCTATTGAATCATATACCATTGAAGTCTTGGAGCAAGCGGGCTGGTCTGAAATCTTCAAGTTTTACAGTACACATTGTGATAAGTCAATGAATGAAAAAACGACTTTAGGTTCCATGAAGCTATTCGCTGAGGCAGAAGCTAAACGTAGCGGTACGATGATCGAAAGTGCATACTTAAAGTATGAGGGTAAATACAAAGCAGTAACACGTAACACTAAAAAAGCGGCGTAATTATGAAAAAACACGAATTAATAAAATATGCGTACGATAACTATCCAATAGGTACTAGGTTTAAAAATTTAGCTACGGGTGAGGAAACTATTTCAACTGGAGTATTTGAGTTAACTGATTCAGGAATCAGCACTGTGGGCAAAAAAAAAATCTTCTTGTTTGGCATCAATCCTAATTTCCATTGGAGCGGCAAGTGGGCAGAGATTATACCTAAGGAAGCATATAAAATTGCTATTAGAGTGGATAACGAAAAGGAGTTTATGGCTTTGATGAAATATTACGATGGGTTGGGGTGGAAGTCTAAGTTAGGAAATTCGCCATTGAGTTTTGAATTAGATAGAAACGACGGAATTGTATCTTTTGAACCCAATTTCTGCTTTCCTTCTATCAGTCCCGAAAATCTAGAAGCCCCCAAATCGTGGGAATACCTAAATACTGAAATGTATAAAATAATTCCATTCGCTGAATTTACCAAAGAGCGTGGGATTAAGTTGCCAATACTTACTAGTGAAGATGGTGTTGAGTTGTGTGAGGGTGATAAATGCTATGTAGCTGTATTTCGATGTAAAAAATGGTTTTTGGATGATCATACGGATGGCGACGATTCCGAAATATTTGAAGTAACAAATAATGGTAAATTCATCAACAACGAAAATGAAAAGCACTTTTCCAATAAACAAGCTGCCCTTGATTGGATCGAAAAAGCTAATCCGCAAGAAACAGTTTTATTTGAAGATGCAACTGTTCGGGTGATTGTTGATGCGGGTGGTTTTAGAGCCGTTGCAGAAAGCGACGATAGGACTTTCAAGTTTTCTGGCGAAGAATTAAAACAAATTTATAACGCTTGGCAAGAGCATTTACCTTTTTAGCTATGCCACGAAAACCAAAACCAAAAGACCCCCGCCTGGCAAATCTTCCCATGTACATTATAAAATCAGGCAACTATTTTATTAATACACATACCGGAGACATTAAGCATGAGAGCAAGATCGAGGAATGGTTGCCGAAAAGCCCGAAAGCCAGTCAGATTAAACATGAGTTAATCATGGAAAAAAGGTACGACTTGCGTTAAAAAATATAACTAAATGTTATATTATTTATAACTAACTTGTATATTTACATAACGCAGGGTGGTAGCTGCTAAAAAGACTTTCAATCCTTTCAGGGGGCGGCAACTACCACAGCCAAACTCTGAAAGGATTTTTTAATTATAACCCCCGCCTCTAAAGGCAATAAAAACAAATAAATTATGTCAGAAAGAAACCTATCGGGCTCAATCGCCCTGACGAAGCTTACCCATGTAATGATGGATAAGAAAGGTAAAGATGGAAACCCGGTAAAAGGGATTTTTATTCCTATCGAGATCAACCATCTTGAAGTAAAAGACAAAGCGGTTTACCTGGGTATCCGTGCCACGGTTAAAGATGAAACTGATCAGTATGGCCAGAATGGATTCATTTCAAAAACGGTTAAACGCGATAAGAAATGGTCTGAAATGACTGATGCTGAGAAAGAAGCTGAAAAAAGTTTAACCCCAATCCTTGGAAACCTA
This sequence comes from Pedobacter terrestris, assembly GCF_052343045.1. Taxonomy (NCBI): domain Bacteria; kingdom Pseudomonadati; phylum Bacteroidota; class Sphingobacteriia; order Sphingobacteriales; family Sphingobacteriaceae; genus Pedobacter; species Pedobacter terrestris. The sequence goes on from NZ_CP180264.1 coordinate 34,263, forward strand.
AAAGACTTCGCTTTGAGTGGTGGCAATGATGCTGCAGGTGCTGCAACAAATGCTCCAATCGATGAGGATGATGATCTGCCATTCTAAAATATCCGCATCCACTTACAGCCTGACTAGAGATAGTCGGGCTTGTGGTGGTAGAAACCCATACTAAAATGCTTTACCCAAATTACACACCATTACCAGTTTGTATTAAAGAAGGATATATCTGGACACCTCAAGAAAAGGATAGGTTTGATTATGATAATGCTAGACCAAGAAGGAAATATGGAGAGGTGCATTATTACTTTAAGCCTGCCGGGACTTATCCAGCCAGAATTTATGTTTTTATGCATGGCGAGATGTGGCCTTCACGGAACCGGAGAACAATGGGGTTAGCATTTGCTCATCCGTTCCTGAAACGGTTAATGTCAAAAGAGGAAATTGAGCATCACCACTTCAATAATAGGTTAGCCTACCACCAATATGAAGATTGGGATAAATTACTATTTGCTGAACAATTTGAATGTGATTTTTTAGATGTTCAATCTTACTGGTTAGGTACAAGGTTTATGCACCGCTTAAAATCATTTAGAAAACAATTTAAAATAGGAGTATGAGGGTTGAACAAATGAACATGTTTGCTGGAACCAGGCGACTGCAAATGAATGAAAGCATTGAGCTGACAAGACAATCTTTATTAGCCTATGGGCCTAAATACGATTATTGGTGCATGGCTTGGTCAGGTGGGAAAGACAGCACAACTTTAGTTACGCTGATCATTTACTTAATCAAATCAGGAAAGATTCCACCGCCAAAAAAAATATTTATCGAGTATGCTGATACCAGGCTAGAGATGTTACCACTTTATATCGCTGCTCAAACTATCATGGAAGAGCTTAAAGAACTGGGCTACGAGGTCGATGTAGTAATGGCATCATTAGAAAATAGGTTTCTCACCTACATGTTGGGCCGCGGAGTGCCACCTCCCAATAACGCCACTTTCAGGTGGTGCACATCAAGAATTAAGATTGAGCCTATGCAACGTGCCCTTGAAAAATTAGTAGGAGATCTTGGTCAAAAGGTTTTAATGTTAACTGGTGTTCGCCAAGGCGAGAGCGCAATACGTGATCAGCGCATCGTCATGAGTTGTGGTAAAAACGGTGCTGAGTGTGGTCAAGGTTGGTATCAGGAAACTTTGCCAAAAGCTCTGTGCGATACCCTTGCACCAATATTGCACTGGCGAGTATGTCATGTATGGGAATGGTTAAAACACTGGGCACCTCTTCCAGAATATGGTGACTTTTCGACTGAATTGATTGCAGAAGTTTATGGAGGTGATGAAGCCGAGGAGATTAATGCTCGTACTGGTTGCTCAGGTTGTCCGCTCACCGATAAAGATACCGCTACGGATAATATACTTAAAAAACCGAAGTGGGAATACTTACGCCCGATCAAGCGGTTAAGGCCAATTTTTAGAGAGTTGAGAAAAGCCGAAAACCGACTAAGAAAAACAGGTAAAGAAATCAGTAACGAAAAGAACAAGCAGCGAATGGGACCGCTTACTATGGGTGCAAGAGAGTGGGCATTTAATGAGATCTTAAAAATTCAAGATGAGATAAATGCTGAAGCGATCAAACAAGGTCGCCCTATGATATCGCTTTTGAACGAAGAGGAACAAAAATTCATTCGTAAGTGCTGGGCTGAAAACCTATGGCCTAACAAGTGGAGTGGCGAAGAGCCACGAGCTGATACACCTATGGACACTGTATATCCGGATGGAACTATTCAGCCATTGATACGATTTGGAAATTAACAATTAACTTAGGCAATATTGCCACCAAACCAACCCTTCCGGAATAAGCGGTTTATTAAGTCTACGCGACCGGAAGGGATAAACTTTGAACAACCATGTCAACCGATATAACCCAAAATGGATTGCAAATGCTTAAGGAATACATTAATTATGGCGTGTTTGGTAGGGATGCAAAAACTTCTGCTGAAATTTTAGAAGCTTACCACTCCAATGATAATAAGCTTATATCCTTATTCGAAAAACTAGGACCATCAGCAAGACATCGTGTTATGAATTTAGATCAGCTAAGGAGAAACATAATATATGGTAGCGATTCAATTGAGCTAGGTAAATACAATTGGTTAGAGCCAGTCAAGCCTGTAAGTATTGAAATAATATCTCTTAAAACACCATCTGATAATGCTCATTTCAACAAGTTGGAACTTGGCAAATACACTAACGGCTTCTGGTCATATGGCTACACCTTTACTTTCGGTTCAGCCGGACAAAGTTGCGGTGTTAGCGTATGGAAAGATCCATATGATAATAGACAGAGATGTTTTGATGCTGCCATTACATATGCAGAAAATACATTTAAGCAACACATTGGTAAAAATGACCATGGCAATTATAATCAGACCTACATCAATAAAGTATTGGCAGAAATTTACAAGTTAAAGAACGCAGAAGTCCAACTACAATTCTTTTAGCTATGGCAAAAACAAAATTATCACCCAAGCAGGAAGCGTATATCCGCGCCAATTACTTAAAAAAAGGTAATGCTGATATTGCAATCGAGATTGGAATTGGTGAAGGTGGTGTAAGTGGATACAAAAAAAGGAATAACTTGATCGTTCCGAAAGAGGTTAGCCGATCTTTTGCTGCTGCCAAAGCCTTAATGCGGACCAGCTGTTCACCGGAAGATGATGCTTACATAACCAATAATTACTTATCGATGCCTCCACAACAAATAGCTGATGTCTTAGAATGTAGTGAGGTGAAAATTAAGACTAGAATGCGTCAGCTAAACTTAGTTGTACCGCGTGAAATTATTGAGCAACGAATAAGAGACAGTTGGATTCCCAAAGGCAATATATCTTTCAATAAAGGTAAAAAGCAATCAGAGTACATGAGTGCCGAGGCTATTGAGCGAACGAAAGCAACGCGTTTCCATAAAGGGAATATTCCGCATAATTGCTATGATGAAGTAGGAAAAATTACCATCAGGTATGATCATAAGGAGCGAGGCGGTCGGCCTTATAAATACATTTGCCTTGCTATTGGTGATTGGAAGCCTTTACACACTCACCTTTGGGAACAGGAATATGGAAAAGTTTCGAAAGGTAATTGTCTCTGGTTTAAGGATGGTGATTCTCTACATTGCGAATTAGACAATTTGGAGTGTATCACTCGTGTTGAGAATGTAGTCAGGAATTCCAATCACGAGTTTCCATCAGATAAAAGGATTGCGAGCTACCTCGCTACTACTAGCAAAAAAGTAGACCCATTGCTAAGAGAAATATTGCTTAAATACCCTGAGTTAATCGAAGCAAAAAGAACACAAATATTACTTAACCGTAAAATAAAACAAAATGGCACAGAACAAAATGATCGACCTTAACAATCATTTATTTGCTCAATTAGAGAGACTAAATGATGAAACAATTAAACCTGAAAAAATGGAAATGGAAATAAAAAAAGCAAAAGCAGTCAGCCAAGTAGCATCCCAGATAATTAAAAGTAATGCTTTAGTGCTAAAAGCAGTAGAATTGCAAGGTAAAGGTCTGATTAAGGATGCGCCCGATAATTTTGGAGTTAAGGCGATTAGTTAATCTAACTCATATTTGCCATGGCCATACTGATGATCATTGCGATTGTGCAGATTAATATTAATAATAAAAATGCCATCGAGGCAGCAGTTTTCAAGAAATTCATGCGCAAGAAACAGCGCTATTGACAATAAAGTTTTAGATAGTTAAAAATATTATGACACCATACATTTTTGCAGGACTTGATGATAAGTCCAGACACTATGCAAGGCATAAGATCAAAATAGGAGAACCCAATGAGGTAATAGATGTGGTCTGTAGCGTCCTTAAGCTAGAATATCATGATCTAATCGGACTAACCAAGTTGAGACAGGTGGTTGAGGGAAGACATATAGCCATAGGTTTGATCAGTGTAGCCAACCCAGCAATGACGCTAAAGAAAATTGGCTCTATATTCAACCGTGACCACAGCACCATCATTTATGCCAAGCGTACCTTTAATTCCCTTTATGAAGTCGATCCAGATTTTAAGGATAAAGTTGAACAAATAAAGGCAATTGTAAACTTCGTTGGTTGAAAAAATATAACAAAAAGTTATAAAGTTTATAATATTTTTGTAGCTTTACCAATGCCTATAAAACGGCTTTCTGCCCTAAAAAGCACAATTATTTTCTTATTTAATTTATATCGTAATGAATTTATTTATTCCTCACGACTGTGATTCCTGCGGGTTCTCTGGTGAAAGTAAATTGGCGTTTCGAGGTCCTCATGTTAGGCAGAGCTGCCCAGGATGTGATAAACATATTAAGTTTATTCCCAAAGCTCATGTACCTGATTATAGAGAAATCAAGGCGGCAATTTGGTCAATCACCAAGGAATTACCCTTAATTGAACACGTCAAAAACAAAACTGGATTTCAAGAATCCAAGAATCTCCTTGAGCAAAATATAGCTTATTGGAAAGCGTATTCCGCACTAAGAATCGAATGCGGAATAGATTCAGTAGACGAAGCCTTTAACCATTAAAATCAAAAGAAAATTATGAAAGATATTGATAATAAAGAGCAAGAATTACAAAGTATAATAGATCATCAAACATCTTTAGAAGAAGAAGTTTATAGAGGACTTTCTTTTTTACTAAAAAATGCAATGCCACCACATTCTTTCGAGGAACATTTTTCAACCATATCAAAGCAAATCAGGCATTTGGACTCAGAGTTTAAAGTGAATGACGAAGTGAAAACTCGCGCTGGTAATATTGGCTACGTTAAATCGATCAAGGGAGATAAGCCAAATCAAACCATTAAAGTATCGGTAATGGGATCAGGGTGCATAAATACGTTAGGTAGTAAAGATGTACTCCATTTATTCTCGGGTGAGAAGTTTGCTGAAGAAAATACTGACGGGTTACCTTTCTAATAATGCAACTCCTAGACTATCAAGAGCCGTTTGTTCTGGGGATATCCCAGGAATTCGGCAAGGGGCATAAAAACGTATTGGCTCAGGCCAGTACGGGATTTGGTAAAACAGTGTGTTTCTCAATCATTACTAAGCGATTCATATCAAAGTCTTCAAAGAAAGTTTTAATTCTAGTTCACCGAACAGAACTCGTTGATCAGACCCTGGATAAGCTTAAAAAGGTAGGAATTAATGCGGTTCCAATAATGGCGGGATGCAAGAAAGCCCCCATTGCTATGGCGTATGTAGCAATGACCGAAACAGCTAATAATAGATTAAATAAAAACCCTAACTTTTTCGGATCAATTGGTTTACTTATATCTGATGAAGCCCACCTGGCAAATCATTTTAAGGTGTTTACTCATTTCGAAAAAAGCTTAATCCTGGGTTTTTCTGCTACTCCTTTGTCAGCTAGAAAAGATAAGCCGTTAAACAAATACTTTCAGTCAATTGTATGCGGCATAGATACTCCGGAACTAGTGTCAAGAGGCGCCTTAACACAGAATATTACCTACGCCATCAAGGGTAATTTCGATCGTGATAAAGCTAAAATAAGAGCTGGTGAATTTGCCGAAGATGAAATGGCTAAAGAATTCTCTCAAAGCCTTTCTTTGGCGAACACACTTAACGGTTACGAAAAATATTGCCTGAATTCCAAAACGGTAATATTTAACGTTAATGTTGCCCATTCGAAAATGGTAAACCAGCTTTTTTTGGAAAAGGGATACAATAGCCGTCACTTGGATGCAAGCAACGGATCTGAGTATCGGAAGGAATGCTTGCAATGGCTTAAGGAAACTCCCGATGCTATATTGAATAACGTAGGAATTTTAACAACAGGTTTTGACGAACCCAGTGTTGATTCAATAATCATGAACAAGGCAACTACATCATTGCCGCTTTGGATTCAAATTACTGGCCGTGGAAGCAGGAAGTTTCCTGGAAAAAAAATATTTACAATACTAGATATGGGTGGAAATGCGAAGGCACATGGCGATTGGAGCGCTGAAAGGGATTGGGAGAACATTTTCAATAATCCTCCAAAAAAAGGAGAGGGTGTTGCGCCATCCAAGGAATGCCCAGATTGTGAGAGAATACTTAGGATTTCAGAAATGTATTGTCCTGAATGCGGCTATGAATATCCACCTGCGGTTGAGAAAGAAGATAAGTATGATCATTTGCCAGCGGATTTTGAAGTGGTAACCCAATCAATTGATGTTGCTGAACTCATAGAAAAAAACAGCGATCGTAAAGAGTATTTTGTGTATTTCGATTTAGCAAGGACCCTAGCATTAGAATTTAGAGGTTTAAATAAAGGTAAGAAGTTAACTGATGCTGCTGCCTTCGAATTACTTTCTGCCTATCATCAAAAGGGGAAAGAGTGGTGTCAGGCGAAGGGCAAGCGATTTAATAAATGGCATCAGGAAGTTGCTCAAGAAAAACTATTCGAAAATCTACAAAAATACTACCCATCATGGCAACCACAAGCGAGCGCATAAATACCAAAATATCATTTTATAAGAATACGTTTGATACAAACAATGATGTTGAAACCGGTATTGATGAGTTCTTACATGATGTTCTAACCGGAAAGTATCAGGATTTAGTATTAGCGGTTCGAATCGAGAAGGATAAGGATAAGCGCAGCGCTTTAAAAAAGAAGTCTTTACCATGCGTTTCGGTTTCTGGAAGTTTTTCAGCTCGTAATGATTCTTCTTTAAGGGCCCATAGCGGTTTTCTTGCTATTGATATCGATAATCTAAATGAAGAAAAAGAGGCTGTAAAATCAATACTAATTCAGGATCCTTTTGTTTATGCGGCATTCGACTCAGTATCTGGTAACGGCCTTTGTGTTATCTTTAAAATTGAAGGGGAAAGACATGCTGATGCTTTTGAGGCTATATCGGCATACCTGTATAATAATTACCAGGTTATTGTGGATCCGTCAGGGAAAAACATATCCCGTCTTCGCTATGCTTCCTATGACCCCGCGTTATATTCTACAGATAAACCAATTGTTTTTAAGAAGTATTTACCTAAATCTAAACCTAAACCGGTTAACAGAATTGTATTTGTCAAAACCGAATTTGATGCTATTATATCTGAGTTTGCTGAACGTCACATAAATATTTGTGAAGATTATAGGGATTGGGTTTTAGTAGGGTATGCTATTGCATCAAAATTTGGCCCATCGGGTGAAGATTATTTTCACACTTTGTCTTCCCAATCATCTAAGTATGATGAGAATAATACAAGAAATCTTTACGCTGCTATTTGCAAAACCGAAACGGCTGCAAAGGAAAAGCGCGCTTCAATAGCTACGATATATTATTTTGCGAAGCTTAACAATATTCAAACCTATTCGGTATTTACTCAGGAAATCATAAAAACCACGACTACATTAAAAAAGTCTGGACTGAAAGCTGATGCCATTGCAAGGAATATAGAGGAGTTTGAAGGCGTTTCTAAGGATGACACCATCGATATCATTACCCAGGCAATAGATAATAAGGTTGAAATAGAGGATGGCGGATCTATAGTTGAGGAGTGCGAAAGGTGGTTGCAGTATAATACCAAGCTTAAATATAATGAAATAACCAGGCTTATAGAAAACGATGGAGTGCCACAATATCCTATGGAGTTTAACTCGTTGTTTATTGGAGCAAAAAAAGTAATAGAAAAACTTGATTACTCACTTTTTGAGAGAATTATACTTTCTAACAACACGCCAAAATTTAATCCTTTTATTGAATGGTTCAGGTCGTATGAAGGCAGAACTCCATCAGGCACGATTACCGCATTAGCCAAAACAATTGAAACACTTAACCCAGACTACGCTGAAAAATTTATTACAAAATGGCTGGTTGGGATGGTATCGGCTATACATGGGCAGCACTCTCCTTTAATGTTGATACTTGCCGGCGAGAAACAAAATACTGGTAAAACCGAATGGTTTAGAAGATTATTGCCGAGAGATCTCCACAGTAAATACTTTTCAAATAGTAAGCTTGACAAAGGCAAGGACGATGAAATTTTGATGTGTCAAAAACTTGTTGTATTTGACGACGAAATGGCTGGTAAGAGTAAAAAGGATAATCAGAAAATGAAAAACATTACATCCGCTGATTACTTTTCACTACGAGAGCCTTACGGCAGGGGAAACGTTACGCTACGAAGGTTAGCTGTTTTATGTGGTAGTACAAACGAGTTAGAGCTGTTGGATGATCCCACAGGTAACAGAAGGTTTCTGCCTATAGAGGTGATATCGATTGACCACGCTGCCTATAACAAAATTGATAAAATAGATCTTCTGATGGAAGCATATCATCTCTATAAGTCTGGATTTAATTGGGAGCTAAATTCTGATGATATTAAATATCTCAGAAGTAATACTGAGCAATTTGAAGTTATCTATACAGAAAAAGAGCTTATACAAAAATACTTTAGGGTTCCTGGTCCAGATGATCACTCTATGAGTATTAAAAAAATGACGAATACAGATATTCTTTTATACATACAGAGTAAAATCGGTAGCTCCGTGAGGGTTGGTAGCAAAACCTTAACACAGATGTTGAAGAAACTTGGATTTGTACAGGTAATATCAGGAGGGAGGTTCTTTATGGTAGTAGAAAATGAATCCACCCCTAGCGATGTAATTCCATTCTAAGTGTACAGAAGTGTACAAGTGTACAATAAAAAAGCCTATTGAAATATGCTTAAAAGCACTATTTGAACACTTGAACACTTGAACACTTTATTTTATTGTGTACATAAGAAGATAGTTAAGTCGCAATTTATTAAATAATTACATTATTAATATTTCTATAAGAATTTGAAAAACTAAGTGTACGCATGTACAAGTGTACAAATATTGGCTTAAAAGGTTAACCAAAGCATATCAGGTGTACACTTCATTTAAAAAAAAGAAAATATGATCAGAACATTCACGAAAGCAAAAGAAATCAAAGAAGATTTTCCTTCATTAACAGATTATGAAGCATTAGACATTGCTACAAAAATAATATACAATGAGCTTATGGTTAAAGCTAATGTAATATCATTAAGCGATTCGTATCCCTCTGCACTGGAAAAAATAGCATTAGAATTAGAAGAAATAAAAAAGCAGATGTTATGAAAAAATCACCAGAAGCAAAACTACAAGAATCAATCGTAGTGAATTTTAATCACAGTTACCCAACTTTTAGAGGTAGACTGATAGCAATCAATAATAATTCGGTTAATGCGATTCAAGGCGCTCAAAATACCAGTAAAGGAGTTAAGAAGGGTGTGGCTGATATGTGTTTCCTATGCAATGATGGAAAAGTTATCTGGATCGAATTAAAAGCTGGATACGGAAGTCAATCACCTGGTCAGGAAAGATGGCAAGGTAAAGTCGAGAAAATTGGCCACACTTACAAAATATGCCGTTCATTGGAAGAGTTTTACTACATAATAGGGGAGGAACTAGAAAATGCCTAAATCAAACGAAATAAAAGAAGTAAAGCCATACGACTGGTACAAAGACGCAAAGGGACGTGTCTGGTGTGTAGTTAGAGTGTGGGCCACCGGAAAGCCTGAAGAATGCACAGTAGACATTTTAGAACTAGGAAAACCAAATCCAATTAATCAACCAGAAAAATTACTAATCAATCTTATAACAAATGGACACTTCCAAAAATACAACAGATAGGCCTAAACAATGCCAGTGTGATGTACCATTTTCTACATGTCCTCATGCTATTGAAACCCCACACGGCGATAAATGGTATTGCACTCTTACGCAACCTTTCCACCCCTCACAAAAGGATATTAAAAAATTTTAATCATTTTTATAACAAAATGTTATATTATTTATAATTAATTTTATATTTGTAAAATACCCGCTAGGGGAATAATCCAGATCATCATGCTTAGTTCACAGGAAATCATAGGAAGAGTTTTTTCTCAATCCAATCCGGATGAGGCAAGAACAATTGTAACGCAATTTAGAAGGACTTTGAAAGATCCTGCTTTAGTGCAAAAAGTTTTTGAATACGTTGAAGCGAATTTCAGCCAAGAGACTAAAGACATCCGAAAGCTTATTTTTATTGGTTCGGTTTATCAACTATACCAGCCTCTAAGCTTTTTGAGAAGAAAAGATGATGACAAGGCCAGCGGCAAACTTCCAGTTGGTGTGCGCGATGAAATGCAAAGATGCTTACAGGTTAACAATCCGGAAACCATAAATGCCTTGAAAGTTTACGCGGAGCCTTTTCTTAAACCCGAATCAAACGGGGTAGTTAGGCCATTCAAAGTAAAAGTAATGTCGATAGTCGAAGCATTCAAGCCATTCTCAATCAATAAAGACGATACTCAATATCAATTAGCACTGTAAGTGATGGCAAAAGGAAAAGGCCCAGGAAGGCCATTTAAATTTAATCCTAAGCAATTTGAACTGGCGTGGCAGCAATACTTTCAATGGGTTGATGATAATCCTTGGTACAAATCCGAAGCCGTGAAAAGCGGAGACTTAGCAGGAACCATAATAAAAGTGCCTACAGCAAGACCTTATTCTGAAATTGGTTTTTGTGCTTTCCATGATTTAGGAGAAAAGTACCTTACAAACCTTTCGAAAAACCTAGATGATAAAGCTTTAGATGGAGTAAGTGAAGAAGAACATGACCAATTAAAGGGGGTCTTAACGCAGGCGCGTGCTAGATGTTACGCTCAGAAGTTTGAAGGCGCCGCTGTTGGTGCATTTAATGCTAACATCATTGCGAGAGATTTAGGTCTTGCCGACAAGAAGGAAACTAAGCATACTTTAAAAATTGGTAAAGATGCTGAAGAAGAAATTTACGAGTAATGGCGCTAAGGCTAGACAAGAAATGGTTTAACCCACTTTACTTTATCCTAAATGATCTTATCAAAGATGATTCGATTAGAACCATTTTAGTTTATGGCGGTAAGTCAGCAGCAAAAACAGCTTCTATATGTCAAATTCTAGCAAAAGAATGTTATGTGAATGCCAGCAATACCATTGCATATCGTAAGGAATCTGTAATTATCCCCACAACCCTCAAAAAGACATTTAATCTCGGTGTCACCACAACTAGACTTGATGCTGCTTTTGATATACAAGATCGCCGTTACCTTTGCGAGAATCAGTTAGATACAATTTCAGAGATTGTGCTTAAAGGACTAGATACTGAAGGTAAAGCTAAGGGTATTGAATCATACAAATATTTATTCCTTGATGAGTTGGATCATTTTGAACAGGCGGAATACGACCAGTTTAACATGTCGCTTCGGGGTATTTCGGGCCAAAAGGTGTTTGCTGCATGGAATCCGGTTGATGAGACAAGCTGGGTAAAAACTGAACTATTGGATTCTTATGAGTTCGTTGAAATGAAACAGCATAAGCTTCCATCTGAAAATAGTTTTGTTAAGATATCTACTTGCGGTAAGGTTGTCCTGATCAGAACAACGTACGAAGATAATTATTGGATTACCGGCTCTCCCTGTGGCGCCTATGGGTTCAAAGATGAAAACTTGATTGCGACTTACGAGGCAATGAGGTTGAAGAATTACAATTCTTACCGGGTAAACGTATTGGGCGAGTGGGGCAAGGCTACTTTTGGCGGTGAATTTTGGAAGCAATTTAAACCTGAAATTCATGTTAATGATGTGATATGGGATAAGTCATTGCCTATCTGGCTTTCATGCGATGAAAACGTTCATCCATATCTTCCTTGGACAGTTTGGCAGATCAAAGGCAAACATGTGCAGCAGATCGATGAAATTTTCATGAAGGATCCATTGAATAGGGTTGTTCATGCAGCTAAAGAGTTTACTAAGCGTTATCCTCTTGGTGAAGTTGCAGGATTGTTTGTTGGTGGTGATCGAACATCAATTAAAGAAGATACCAAAAAGGAGAAGGGTGAGAACTACTTTACTGATATTATGAAGGAGTTGAAGGACTACCGACCAGTTCTCAAAATTCAATCGGTGAATCCAAGCGTGGTGCAGTCTGGTAACTTCATTAATGATATTTATGCTGGGAACACTAATACTAGCATAACCATTGGCATAAGTAAAAAATGTAAAAAGTCAATATTTGACTACCAATACACTAAAGAGGATTCTGATGGTACCATTTTAAAGTCTACGAAAAAAGATCCGGTAACTAAAATCACTTACCAGGAGTTTGGCCATGCATCCGATTGTAAACGATATTTGGTAACTCATAATTTTGCCGCTGAATATTTAGCTTACATCAATAAGAAAAAATCAAGTCTTGGAGTGTTAAGTGGGATTAGGTAGTCTTATGATCTTCAGGTATTTGGACTAAAGCTTCAGACGATTTATTTTCTGTATAAGTTATGTAAGGGAATCGTTTGACAACTCGATCAAATCTTTGAACATCATTCCTAGTTTTTGTTTGACTGGCGGTAGACTCTTTTGTAACCGATATCTTCGTTGTATTATAAAGGTGTCATCATAGAACTTTAGTAATAGCAAACTGAAATTCAGAATTAATTAGTCCGTTGTAATTCAAATTAGATCCTCTACGTAATGTGATGTGGAAGCTATGTGGTGGGGACTTCATATCCTCCATTTGGAACATTAAATCATTATTCATTGAAATGCCTATGTTGAATATTTTATAATTTCCTGTTTTTATGTTCTGGTTTAAACTTGTTCCATCAAATCTAAATTCTTCATTAACTTTAATAGTATTTAAATCAATTATTTGCCAATTACTTAAAGACATTATATTAGACCCTGTTGGATCTGAGAATGATTTAATTTGAAACCTTCCGCTTAATTCAAAGGAGGAAACGATATCTGGAATACTTGTATTGTTACGGTTTCTTAGTTGGTCAATTTGAGCTCTTAACGTTCCGATCTGGCTCTCTAATTCGGCCACTTTTGCTTCTTTCTCAAGATATTGTGTTTCAATTTTAGTCTGCTCCTGATAAAACGTTGTTAGTTGGGTTATTTTATCATTGAGTTGTCCTTGAAGTAACTGATGCCTAGCGATGGATACAAAACCCTCGGCTTTTGCGATTTTGAGTAAATTCGCCTGTCCTTTTATCTTTCTTTTCTCTACATATTCTGCAATGCAGTTTCTTATATACGGGTATAAAAAAACGTAAAATAATGCAACTAACAATGGAAATGCAAAACAAGTCCACCACGAATATTGCGATTTAATAAACCCTATAAAAGAATTTTGAGACTCAAGTTTTATTTCGGACTGTTTATAAAAAATTAGTACGAGTGGTATCTGCCAGTTTATCAACAGCCATGCAATGATGAATGATCCAATTAAAGGGCTAGTTAAACGGTCTTTTAATTCCTTAAAAAAGTCTTTGATAGTTTCCATTTGAGAGGTTAAATATTTGAAAGCCTAATATACCAACTCCATTTAATAAACCCAAACTAAGGGCAGCCATAACCTACAAGGCTAAATTTGTAGTATATGGAATTATCTACCCTTACCAACCTCCTTTCAGATCCAAAAACACTTATTGAAAAGATCCGTACGGCACGACCTGACGAGGATATACCTTCTATTCAGCCGGAAGATCATGAGGTGATGAATCCGCAGGAAAGGAAAAAACGGGAGATTAAGGTAGACACCGGATTTGTGGATGACAAGAATGAGCCTATCATGCGTACGGAGTTTGAGGAAGTCACGCGCATTCCATCGGCTATTGAAAAGAACATTATTGATTGGGCTGCTCAGATGGCTGCAGGTGTCCCGGTAGATTACCATGCTTTGCCTGAAACAGATCAAGAAGAGATGCTTTACAATATGTTCAAACATACAGTCAAGTCTAACAAGCTTGAGTATTTGGATAAGACAGTTGTCAGATTGATGGGCACGTATAAGCGTTGTGCTGAAGTTTGGTTTAGCGAAGATTGTGATCAGTTCCATTGGGCACCATTGGGAGCGTTTAAGAAACGTATGCGCATGATGCTGCTAAGTAAAGAAACTGGCGATAAACTTTTTCTTGTTACCAATAACGTTGGTGACGCAATCGCATTAACCAGGGAATATATCATCAAGGATGAAGAAGATAAGGACATCGAAATGTTTGACATCTGGATTAATGGCGCGTACATCACCTTTACTAATAATGGATCTGATTGGGAGCAAACTGGCAATGTTCCCCAGAATTACGGTAAAGCTTCATTTGTGTATTATAGCCAGGATCGACTGGAGTATCAGGATATCATCCAAAAACGTAAGCGTTTAGAAACATTGGATTCTGATCATGCGGACCAGAATATAGCAACAGGTTCACCGATACTTGTGGCAAGCGGTTTGCTAGGCATGGGCAAGCGCGGAGAAACAGGTAAAACATTTGAAGTTACTGAAGGCGGGGATTTAAAGATGCTTGAAGCTGCAGGTACTCCGGAATCTTTGAAGATGGAGCGTGAGAATTTACTCAATGGGATCTACTACGATACCAATACACCAAACATGAGCATTTTTGATGGTGAGGGCATTGGAAGTAATTTGCCGATTATTGGGATTAAAATTCGTTTTCTTCCAGCTACATTGAAGGCCATGAATAAACAGTCAGGCTCTTGGGGTATGGGCGTGCAGCGCCGTTGTAACTTTTTAAAGGCTGCACTATGCCAAATAAATACTTCTATCAAAGTCGCTCAAGGCTTAGATATATCTCCGCGCTTTCAGGTTTATCTACCATCCAATGAAACTGAAGAATATAATAACATCATCGCTTTGGTGAGCGCTGGATTATTAAGCACCAGAGCCGCCGTTACCAAACTTGGTCTGGTCGACAACATTGAGGAAGAAATGGCAGCTATTGAGAAGGAAGTGGCGGCGAGGGCTGAGAATAATTCCGCAACTAAATAGAAAAGAATGTTTATTTATTCTTTTCTACCTCTCTAATTTCAAACAATCTTAATGACGATTCGCTATGCATTAAAGTTGTTAACTTGAACAAATCTGAAGAATAGATTCCACTCGGCAAAATGTTTTGATGGTTCTTGGTTAAGTAGTAAGTAGAAATGGTCAATGAACTCTTTGCGATTTGCCCAGATATACTATCTTCTAAATGTAATTCTTTTCCGAATGGATTGGACATATCATTGACGATATTAGCCGCTTCAATTGCGGTTATTTGATTTAAATTTTTCATGCTACAATTTAATTTTTTTTTATTCAGAGTTTTTAGTTTTTTATCAACACTGATTTTAATACCTATTGTTACCTACTTTAAGTATTATTAAATAATTTTATATAACATTTTGTTATAACAATTATAACTCGTATAATTGTATCAGCAAGTCGGAAGACTGGCAAGCACGACACCTTCAAGGCTCGTGCTTTGTGCGTTGAGAGCGTTAATTACCGGGGCATATCGAAAGGTTGCCTCGGTTTAACATTAAGAATAATTACAATACAGATCATAATATTATCATTCGTAGCGCTGCGAATGCGAGCAGGGTAGAGCCTGTAAATAACCTTAACAATACTCGAAAAGAGTTGATGTAACAAAAAAGCAAAGAAGGGCAGCTAAATCCTGCTGCATGGGCGACGAACATCGTCCTGTTGACCCCGGGTTGTTAAGGTTTGTTTAAAATATTCTTTACCCAGCTGAAATAAAGTGAATGGCAATAGCGAGCTGTAGCGAATGCCCTCGAAGCATACACCGAGTAATGGAGTGGCTAAACAATAGTCCGGCAAGTATGTGTAATCGTGACTGATGGAAAGACATCGATTGCTAGTTCTCGATTCTAACGTAATAGAATCGATGCGAACGCGATAAGCACGCGTGACAGGCCGGAAAGACGGTCACATTGAACAGATGGCGGAATTGGTAGACGCTAGAGTTAGTACACGTGATACCTCCTATTCAAAGCGTAATGCAACAGTCAGAGAAGCTTGGGATCTACGTAAAGGCGATTGGTGAAAATGTTGGGAGATATCCTTTCAGAAGTAATAAGTCTAAGAGTACACTCAGACAAAGGTATCGTCCCCGTTCGAATCGGGGTCTGTTCGCGGGCAAAGGATTGAAGTAAAACAAACGTGAGCGCATTTTCATGCGGCGTAAATAGTTTCGGAAACTATGCTTCAATCCCCACCATTTAAAACATGGACTGGACGAGTGTAGTATCGATGTTTAATTGATTGTTTAACAAAGCGGCGTACAACCCGCTAAATGTGAAAGTCAAAGAACTTTGTTAATCGGGTGCCAATAGTCCGCACCAAACGCCAGTTGGAGAGTTGGTTATCCCCACTAACTATCAGACCGGAGATAGACTGGTTAGTTATTAAAAAGTCCACCGAGCGGGTTACCGTGCAGAGGTGGCAAGACACTCGCCCAGTTGGGCAGGTTAGTTTGAGGTTTAGGTTTGTCAAGATACATTACGTGTGACTTGGCGTTGCAGGTTGGAAGTGGTTCTCCAGCCTGCTTGTTTTTTAACACATCGCCTGATAGGCACAAAGTATATTTTATGGAAAAGAAGTTTGAAGTAGGTTATTCCTACAAAACATTTGGTGGAATTATCGGCGCTGGAGTATTTACTGTTGATGCTGACACAATCGAAGATGTTAAAAAGGTTGCGCTTGATTTGAGTATCAAATCTATCAAGGATGACCATGATGATGAAGCCGATTACAAATGGAATGATGAGTTTCAAAATATCTCATGCTCTGTTAGTGAAGCCGAATAATGCACCAATCCAACACCAACACAACAAACGCAAAGCATATCCTTTGGTGGGTGTGCATAATCATTGCAGCATGGCTAACCCATTCTGTTTAAATAATTCAATATAAAAGTTAAACAAAATATGAACATCAAACTAATAACCTGGATAACCCTATTTGCTGTGAGCAGCATAATCTGGGCTATAATTTTCGCATGCGCATATCAAATATTTAATTAAACTCATTCCCCTGATGGGGATTTAAAATAAACAACAATATGAAATTCGGATTTAGGAACATGCTCGGCTTAGGCTTTGTAGCAGCAATGATGGGATTGTCTGGTAAGACTCAAGCATCTGAAAACATCAATGCTAAAGTCGATGAGGTCACACACAACTTCAACAAATTCGCTTCGCCAATGTGGGCAGGTAAGTCGCAACGCAAAGGCAAAAGCAACCGCAAGCGCCTATCCCACAACGCCAAATTAAAGAGAAGGAGAGCGAAGTAACCCAACCAATTATGGCAGAGTTCTACTATCAAATAAAAGGTAAAAAAGGAAAGGACGATTATTTCGGTAATTGGACTTTCCCGCCAATTTTCAGCGGCAAGGTTGTGGCTGATGATAAGAAAAAAGCAAAGCTTTTGATTGATGCTGAATACGGCAAGCAATTTCCTTTAAGGGTGTTGCAAAAGGATTTGGATAGCAATGAATTCTTATTGAATATTGACGAGATCAAACCTGACAGCCACATCAGCAGGCTATTTGAATTGAACACATGTAAGCGCCCATCATGCAATAACACTTTTTATGTCATTGATAAGTACAACGACCATAATTGTGGTAATAAAGGTCAAACCTACTGCTCTTATGAATGTCAGGATGAAGATAGGCAAATCCAAGCTTATATAAGGAATCAGAACGAGGTATTAAGCGGTACGGCTTCTCCAGTGATTTACAAGATTACCAATAAGATTACATCATTGTGCTACATAGGAAAAACCACGCAGGTATTTACGCTCCGTTGGTATCAGCATTTCTTCCAACATGGTTCGTGCAAATTTCATCTGGCAATCAGATCATCAAAAGTCACCGATTGGACATTTGAAATAATTGAGATCGTTGAAATACCAAATGACATCAAGACGGTTAAAGAGATCGAGCAACTGATATCAACAAGAGAAAAACATCACATAAAAGAAAACAACTCCGTAATGAACGGATACAATAGCATTAATTAAAATGAACACAACAATAGCACTACAGCGCCAGGTGCACGAACTAAAAGAAAATTTGCAGGATGCAGTTGCCTTGGCCGGCAAGTACAAGCCCAACATGGGAATGATTGATCAAGAGGAATTGGCAAGATTAAGCAAACAGGCTAATGGATCAGCCTATAATCCGAAAGAATTTGATATGTCCGATAAGAATGGGGAGCAGTAGGCAAGAAATAAAGCATTAGATTATCGCTTAAATAAACAACCGATCATCATGCACTTCAGATTGGTCATCTGAAATCAATTTACGAATACCAAAAAATGAAACTACGCCAATACTGACGCCAACGAATATTAATGCTTTGAATGTCATGAATCGTAAACGAGAATACACCAATAAATGTTTTTCACTAATGATAATTTATTTGATGAATCATGCCAACATACTACAAAATAACAAATACACGCGGCGAAGTAGATTTCGTTCGTTCAGAAAATGAAGCAAATGCTGAAGATGAGATTAAAAAAATCGAGTTAACAGAAGCCGAATTTCTTGATCTGGTAGCCGGAGCTAAGATTTTACGGGAAACCTCACAGAAAAAACTTAATTAACATCCAACTTTAACCTACGAATGAAGAATTTTTTATCCAAAAAAGAAAAAGAAGATATCCAGTTTGCTCTTGTGGCGACCATGAAACAGCTCGACGATTCAGAAGTCAAAAGAGAAGCAGATGTTGCCCTCTCAGATCGTTTGGAAGCGATTAATGAGAAATTATCGGGTAATAAGCCGATAAAGCTGAAAATCGGCAAATAAGCCGATAAATTAGAAATGTGACCTTATAAAATATTTTTTATGAAAGCATTATCAATAAAACAGCCGTGGGCCAGTTTAATAGCTTCGGGAATTAAAGACATAGAAAACCGCACTTGGGCAACAAAATACAGGGGCAGGATTTATATTCATGCGAGCAGCAAGCTGGCGTTCGACAGCATGGCCAATCAATTGACTACAGACCAACTCGATGCTGTTGCGAAGCACAATTTGGAAAGCTATCCAAAGAACATTATACTTTCAGCGGTTAAATATTGTCTAACATCTGCCATCATCGGCGAGGTTGATATCGTTGATTGCGTATTAGGACATGACTCAATATGGGCAGAGCATAGCGCAACTGATTTGCGTAAGGGAATTGAAGTTGAAGTTCCGGTTTACAATTGGGTTTTAGCTAATCCGGTGCTTTATAATCAACGAATTTTGAATGTTAAAGGTGCACTTAGCTTGTGGGAATATGACAAGCCTTATCAAGTTGTTGGAAGTGCGGAAATGGTTAACTTTTAATTATATTTGAGATATGAATAAGCAAGTTATATTGATGTGTGCAGTATTGGTTTTCTTCTTCGGATTTATAGCGTATAAAGGTTATTGTTTAGATGCAAATATTAAACTCACTTTAGGCTATGCTTTTTTATCAACCGTACATTTGATTGCATTAATTTTTTTAATAAAATGGGAAATTAATAGGAAAGCCTAATCCCAGTTAGTTCAATGAAAGAAGATTGCCTTTATGGCAGTAAATGCGTGAATGAAACGTAGCGCACTGGATTAGGCCACTCTTAATAGGGCGGCTATTTTTTAGTTATACAAAACCTTTGTGGCATATTATCTGCCAAATAGCATATACGCTAAAAGGCTATCTCACGACAGCCTTTTAAAATTAATTAACCAAATATAATTGTTGTGATGATACAACCGAATACTATTTCTTTTGTTTCAAGCTAGGATAAAATTGTGCTTCAAAGTCCTGCATATTCTGCTCACGTGTCTTTTCGATATCTACCTTCACTTTGCCTTTTACTACGCTGGATACATCTTCGCCCTGACCAGGCTTTGCAATTATTGATTTGACATATTGTACTATCGGATCATCTTCGCTGGCATTACGTAAATGGGCTTTCAAATTAACATCCCAAGCATTCACAGCTTCCGCGACCGAATCACCCCGGCCAGTAACACTTTCGTGCACATCATCAGGAAGTAGGCAAATGAACCCAGACGATTCCTGGTACACTTCCGCTCCAAGTAGTTTTGATAGTCCATTTAGGTTGATATCTATTTGTTTAAGTCGTGGCATACTACTTATGATTTTGCTTAATATAATCGGCAATTGCCTTTCGAGATGAGCTGCCACATCGTTTAGCATATTCCTTGTATTGATCAGAGCTAATGCCCGCCTGTTGAGCTGCATAGTTCACTTCATTTGGATCGTTCAAATCTACTTTAGCATCATCACGACCATCTTGTTTTCTTTTATCGTCCATGTTGATAAAACACTGATGTTTGGCATTTGGTTTTGTGATATATTTGAGATTATGCCAGAACTTCCAGATTTAGCCGTAATGGCCAAGAACCTATCAGTCAAGTTGGTTAACCACACCGTTAAAGGTTTGACATTGCATGTTGATCGCAAAAACAATGTGCCCGAAGGCGAAATGCAGGATGCTTTGGTGGGTCACAAGGTCAAATCAATTGTTAGGGTGGGTAAAGAATTGCATTTAAACATTGGTGATCACGTGCTGGGCTTACATTTAATGCTGCATGGCGAAATAAGATTGGTTGCATCAGGTGAGGAAGTGAAATTCCCGATCATTCAACTTGACTTCCCAAGTCACACCTTATATCTTACCGATTGGCAAAAATCGGCAACACCAACATTGGATCCTGAACCTTCAGATGTGATCGATGCACTTGATGTTGAAGCAGATTGGTTTGTTGGGGTTTTGTCCAAAAAGAAAACGGATATCAAAACTGTATTGCTGGACCAAAAGATAATCAGGGGAATTGGCAACACCTATGCCGACGAAATACTTTATCATGCCGGTATATCTCCGTTATCAACGGCTAATGCAATACCTGTAGCAGAGGTTAAGAAATTGGTTAAATCAATCCATAGCGTATTGCTCACTGAGATTGATAATATCAGTAAAGTTGATCCAGATAGGATTACCGGCGAGAATAAAGATTTCCTAAAAATTCATTTACCCAAAACTAAAGAAACGGCAAAAGGGGAAGAGATTTTAATTGATAAGAAGGGCAGTAGGAAGTCTTACTATGTTGCCGGGCAGAAATTATACAGCTAGTGTTTACTAATGAATATTTAAACCTTTGCAGAAATGGAAGGCTTTTTAATAAAGAACGGATACATAACCGAAGTAGTGTATCCGTATTGAAATTAACGCTCTGATTAAAAAAAACTAAAAAATTAGATAAATGTTTCGGTATTTTCACCTAAAAAATGCAAAAGTGAACTTTTGAAATTGAATGAATGAATTTCTTTATTTCAATTCAATACTATTAAGCAGGTTATCCAAAATCATTTTGGCTTTTTCAGCATCTTTTTGCTTAAAGGCAACGCAGCCCTCAACGCCCTTCAAATCTTTTTGTTCAGAACGGAACCAGTAATACACCTCGTCATTTTTACTATGCGTTTCAATAAAAAAATCTTGGAATTTATATTTTTGGATTGTCTCAGAGAATTTTATCTTTTTCTGAAAGTATGATTCCGATTTGTCATAAGAACGGTCTTGAACTGTTTTAAGATCTACAGGGTATGCGACTTTATAATCTTGGAATGATACAACTATGTTGTCTACCAAATACACATTTTCCATTTTAATTGGAATGGACAGACTACTAAAGTTTTCTTTGACGTAGGTCAAACCTTCATTTACTGTTAAAGCTTTTGCCTTTTGCGGTTCACTTAACTTTGAAACCTTACTTAAATGCTGTTGAGCATAACATAAATTGGAGGCAGAAATAAATAGAATTATTAATAATGTTTTCATAGTTTTTAATTGTTACAAGGTTTTTTACCAACAGCGCTATTGTTATTTATCATTTCAAGTGGTTCGTAGTCGTTAGAGCCGGGATCAGATTTATATAAGTTTAAAAAAGCACCAAATTTCAATAAAAATCTAAGGCCAGTAGGAAGATTTCCTCCACCGCCAAGTGCTTCGTAAGCTGCGAAATATTGCGATTTGGGAGTGTTTTGATAACTATTATATTCGGCCAAAAAACCATCCCAATTTTTTACAGTCACCACAAAGTTTCCCCAGGGAGTAACAACAGTGGTAGAAACATTGGCTTTGTAATAATCAATACCAACACCACTACTTTGAACCTTGGCCAAATCTGCAGCCATATGCATTATATCTGAAGGAGATGGAGCAGTACCATCCATATGGGTGTGGGCTTCGCCAATTGTAAAACCATCCGTGATGTTCCAAGTGAAACTCGGTGCAAACCAAGATGTCCCCGCATCGGTGGTTATATTTGACGCCCTATATCCATCCGCGGAACCCAATCCAGTTTTTTTAAATGCAGTTCCACTTTCAGAAGCATTTGGATCTAAACTGCTACCATTTATCATTTTCTTTAGAGAGTCAAGAGCAATGGATACCCTTGTATTCATTGCTGTCTTTTTCACATTAGTCTTGCCAACACAAGGGTCTGTATCTAGCACTGGATCTGGATCTTGTATTGTTTCTTCATAACCGCCACTGGTATTCTCGCCGTAATCAGGTTCAAAACTCTGGATGTCACACATCTTTATGTCATAACCCACAATGCTATTGGTACAGATGTCGGCTCCACCATTCACATCACTAAAACAAAAGGTAGCATAACGAGGTGAACTGCCGCAAGGAATCATTACGGCCACTTTAGAGCCTGGAGTGGGTATTTCATACCGAGTATACTTGATGTCTATTTTTCCTTGTTTATAATGCCATCCTACATTATATTTCCCATTCAATTGGTAATACTGGACAATACCGGAAAAGCTTCCTACATTTTTGTAGCGAACGCTCGCGAAATCTTGAGTGGGACTATCAGAAACCAAATTCATGAAATTGCCAGTTATGTTACCAGTTTCAATGTTTTTCACAATGACCAGACGAAATCGGTTCCTCTTTTGATATTCTTCAATTTGCGATGTTTCAATTTCTGTCTCTGCTGTGATGATATGGTTTGGATTTAAAACATCAATCTCATAGATAATGCTGTTTCCAGCATGAATCGTTGACATCTGATCCCAATCGGGCTGGATACCGGGTAATTGCTTATCTAAACCACTAGTTTTGTTTTTGAGGTACCAGGATTCAAGTTCGGTAAGTATTGGGCCTTTTTGGATTTCTTCAGAATTGTAGTTTTTCTTACATGCCGTGAACAGTAGAAGATAGGCGATGAAGCAGATACCAAATTTTTTCCAGTAAAGACTGAAATCTTTTTGAGAGTGTTGCATTTTTAATGATTAGTTTTTTTTTGTTGAAATGTCGTTATAATTTAGCAAGTTAATATCCTGTATCCAGTATTTTATTTAAACAACATTCAAATGTTTGAATAAATATCACCGTAGAACTGCTCAAATGCTTCTACAAAGTAGAAACATAAATCTAATTTAAAATTACGGTTTCCCGTAGACGTGTTTTAAACAAGAATTGGAATTATCTTAATAGAATGACCTCTGCATCTCGGCGTCTATACTAATTGGTTCTCTGAGTACAGATTTGTTTTTCGACCAAAATAACCAATAATATTAGAATTCAAGATTTTAAACTTTTGAAATATTACTGCGCGCCTTTAGTAAGCGCGTCAACTTTAACACCTCATGTCGTGTGGCTAATTTCGCAATATAACCCGTCCACCAAGGATTTCGCGGGGTATAAAACTCATGAAGCAAAAATTAATCGCATTGTTAAAGACCTCATTTGCAAACAAGGGCTTTAATGCAAAAGAATTAGAGGCTCTGGCTGATTTAGTGATCGGACAAAATACTCTAACAGATGAATCAACAGATGAGGATTTAACCACGGCAGTTACAGCAGCAAAACCAACAGCTGATTTCGTTCAGTCTGTTGCAAGCCGCCAAGTATCTGATGTTAAAAAGCCTACTAAAGTTGATGAGCCAGCAAATCCGGCAAACCCTGTAAAACCTGCGGAGCCAACTAAAACTGATGATATGCCTGAATGGGCAAAAGGATTGGTTACAAGTATTGGTTCATTAACTCAGGGTTTAGCAGCCATTAACGCTGAGAAAGTTGGCAACACCCGCAGGGAGCAATACGCTAAAACGTTGGAGGGGACTTCTGAAGCTTTTAAAACAAAGGCGCTGAAAGATTTTGATCGGATGGCATTTAAAGATGATGAAGATTTTAATTCTTATCTGGCTGATGCTACTGAAGATGCAAAAAGCTTTATTCAGGACGAAGCTAACGGCGGTTTAGGCGGAGATAGACCAGGCGGGGGTGCAGGTGGCAATAATGCCAGCACCAAAAAAGTAAAAGAAGCAACCGACACGGAGTTGGATGCAGTAATGGAAAATTTATAAACAAATGGCTACAGTCAATTTAACAGATGATGGTGTGCAGGTAAACACTGAGAAGGACAATGTCGCTATCAGAAAAGTGTTCGCCACTGTTCCAGGCGGAAAAGCCTTAGATGTTACAGGGTTTGCGCCCTTAGTAATTAACGCTGGCCATCCCATTATTATGGAAACAGCAACAAAAGAATACAAGCCGTTGCCTGTTAATGCAGGTGCGACAGCTTATGCCGCATTGCCAGATGGTCATGCTTATGTAGGTGTTTTGATCGCCAGTATTCTTACCAAAAAAGCATCTGCGGCTATTTTGACGCAGGGAGTTATTAACCCAGAGGCCTGTCCTTACGATTTCGCAACAGTTGCGGCAGCAGTAAAAACAGCAATGCCTCTAATTGGCCAACAAGCAGACTAAGATGGAACAATCAGCATTTATTCAATGGGTAGCTAAGTATCTCCCAGGTGTTACAGTCCGTATCACTAAAAAACTTAATGACACAACTAATCCATTACCTTACCTACACAGAACGTTGTTGAAACCTCAGTTTTCTGTATCTGGTAAATGGGAGACGTTGAGTCAGGAAAACATCCTTGTATCTGCGGATTACGTGGCCATGGATAGTGATGATCCATTGAAAATGCGTGATTCAATGGGTAAAGCTGGTGGTGATATCGCAAAGATGTCAATGAAGCTTTGGTTAAACGAAACCCAGTTGACTGCATTGGATACATTAATTGCCAGCGGTGGAACTGACGCGCAAATTGTTGCGGAATTGTTCAAAGATACCCAGAAAGTATTAGGTGGTGGCTACGAACTAAACGAAGCGTCATTCCTTGAAGGTTTTTCAACCGGTATCGTAATGGTAACGGATGATGAGAACGTTGGCCAAGGTATCCGTTTGAATTATGGTTATTTAGATAGCCACAAGTTTGGAGTAACAAAAGCATTAACCGACCCAACCTACAAATTTTGGGATGATGTAAAAAAGATCGTACAGAAATCCAAAGATGATGGTAGTGTAATTCAGGTTGCCTATACTGATTCGGCGACAATTGATGCAATTTCTAACTTAACACAAACAAAAGAGCTTTATGCTTTTGGTCAAAACTTCGTTGGAGGCAACATTCCTGCACCAGATATTGATCAGTTAAACGCATTAGCAAAAAAGCGTGGTGGTTTTACGTTTGTAGCCATTGATCGGACTATTCGTAAAGAAAAGAACGCTAAACGAACTCCGGTTAAACCTTGGAAGCCAGGCACAATCATTTACACCACTGCAGGCCAAGTTGGTTTGATGGTTTATGCAAAGCTTGCTGAACAAAACCATCCTGTAGATGGCGTAACTTATCAATTGGTGGATCAATACTATTTGATTTCTAAGTATCGCCATAATGAGCCGCAGGTATCAGAGTTTACCAAAATGCAGGCTCGTGTTGTTCCGGTAATTAATAACGTTGAGGAGATTTATCTTCAAGACACAACTGTTATTCAAGCATAATGGAAAACTTTAACAAGAACTCTTTAAAAGCGGCCGTTGCAAAATACGGTCCGCTTCACTCTGACGGTAAGACCGAAGCAGAAGTGAAAGCCGAATTGGGGAAAGATGAACGTGCGTTTTCTGCTGAACAGATTGATGAGATTTATGCGGCTATAGTAACGCCTAATTTGTTTGAAGGCGGTGATGAGCAGCCAAAACATATCGAAGGCACTTTGCAGGAGAGCGAAACTCCGGAATGGGTTCAAACAATCCTTGATAGCAATCAAGCTGTTTTGGAAAGCAATCAGGCTGTTATCGCTGCCCTTGAAGATTTAAAGTCTTTTGCTGATGAGCGTTCGAGCAAAACAGATCGCCCGGTGACTACTAAAATCTTGATTGAGGATGAATTCGATGAAGATGCGGATTATGAAGTTGCACCAGGTAAAGATTTCGCTGATAAATCAGACTTTACTAAAAAGTATTCTGAAGGCGATGATGTCACTCATTTGGGTGCCGAACGCTTAAAAGAATTATTAGCTAAAGGCTTAATCGTAGAATCATAATCCAATTAGGTAAGACATGACCCTAAAAGAAGCGTTAAAAACCAAGGCTGAAAACCTTTCACTTAGTTCGGCAAAGATTGAACTTGCATTATTCGAGGGCAACCTTGAAAAGGATGCTGGGTATGATCCGAAAACCATGGGAAAGGCGATTGATCTGGTATATGTAAAGCTTCTTTTGGAATCAATAAGTGTATCAGAGGTGAGGGAGGATGATGTTAGCATTAAGTACACCTCCGACCTTAAAAGCATCGTCTCTGCAATTATGAGAAAGTGGGACCTGACTGATCCATTTGCTATTGCAAAACCAAAAGTAACCCAAAAACAAATATGGTAAGCTTAAGACCGCATATTTTGAAATGGAGCACACTTGATGGTGAGGCGGGCGAAACACCAGAAGGTTATCCTGTACCAGGCATTCCCGGAGTTGAAGTTGAGCAACCATGCAGGTTTCATCCGGACCGAAGCAAGATGCTGAAAAATGAAGATAGCACTGAAATCTTGCAGGTTGGGAAAATCCGATTAAGTAAGGGAGATGCTGTTCCTCATCTATGGGCTAATGTGTTAGTGATCGATGACGCAGGTAACGAAGTTTACTCTGGTACGGTGAAAAACCGTTTTGTTGGGCAATTATCAGGAGGGTGGGTAGAAGTATGATCACCATCACAGCAGATTTTGATTTTAAAGACCTTGACACAATTATCAATAGCGATGTACAACACTGGCTTGATGATTTGGGCACCTCATTGTTTGAAGCTGGCAAGAAAATAATTGATGTTCAGATCGCTAAACCTAAAGGGCCACCTTTTTCAGGAGAGGGATTTGGCAATATTACATACAATCTCCGTTCGTCAATGGGTGTTGGGCTAGTAGTGAAAAAGGTTGTTAAACAGGATTATTTCCCTTTCGGAAAAGGAGATGTAGGTCAAACACATGGGCGGGAACTGTTGAAAACCGTAGCTTCTGAAACTACAGAAGAAATTTGTCTTGTAGTGGTTGCCGGTGAATATTATGGTGTATTCGTGCAATCTAAAGGATATGACGTAATTAAAATGGCCGAAGGGACATTGCCTCCAGAATTTTTAAAAGAATTGCAAAATGGCTAAAGATAGCTTTGATCTGGTTGCCGATGTGCGTGGGTTGCTTAATGTTCCAGCAATAACGACTTTGTTAGAACCCGGAGGTAGAGTAGACCCATCGGTAAAAACTACAGCAAGTACTGTAAAGGGTATCGTGGTAAACTCATTAGGCATAACCTATACACAAGATCAAATTGGTTTCGGAAATATTAATTGTTATGCGCCTGCAATCCCATCAACAATCAATGGTAAGACCGTTCTGTTGCCCGACCAAGCATACCTATCTACTTTAGCGAAACAAGTAACGAAATTGATTGACGGTGTATACGCAAGCACTTTCAGAGTTTGGGTTGAGGAAGGGGCATTGATCTTGCAAGATACCGACGGAAGCTATTTCGCTAACATCAGATTCAGATACCAAAGCATACAAGAGAATTATAAAAACATTTAAAAACCGCCTCCAACCGTTTAGGGTAAAGGCATTAAAACAAATATTATGGCAACATTCGTAGTAGGCGGAATTGAAAAGATCGAATACGCCCCGGCATCCTTAGTCGGAACTGTGGAAACTTGGAAAGAAATTCCAAACATTGCGCCTGACTCGGTAACATTTACCAGAAATCAAGGTACAAAATCATCTATCGTTCCGGAAGACAAAGACGTGGCTTTTATTAATTTTTTCACTCCGGCTGAAGGTGACACTTTGGTTTTGGCAGTATTGGAGCAAAACCCAGAATTGGAACAGGCTTTATTCAATGTTGAATATACAGCGGCGACAACTACTACCAGGTTTAAAGCAAAAGAGAAAATTGCTAATCTAGCTTTCCGTATCACTTGCAGACCGATGAAAGATGGTAGAAAAGCGCAAATCACTATGTTCAATACTGACACCCAAACAGGTTATGCAAATAACTTGACAAAGACGGATGCTCAGCGTTTAGCGTTAACCGCAACATTGGGCACTTATCGAAAAGCTGGTGATACTGAAGATTTTGTGTATGATAAAACATTTCTTACGGCAGCTGGTGCAGCTATTGACTCAAGCGGTTCGTAATCATGAGGTGGGTTAAGTTTAACAGAGCCCTTTTTGTAGAAGCTACAGGGGTAGAGCATAAAGCCGGGGATGTTGCGGAGGTTAGCGATGAGTTTGCCAAACGGCATGGCGATGACGGAACTGGAATAGTCCAGCAAACAGATGAACCTGTTCCCGAGGTTAAATCGCTTAAAAAAACTAAAGTTAAAAAAGAGGAAGCCGCACTTTCAGAAGAATAAATTCCAATCGTTCAGCGCAAATCCACTGAAAATTAAACAAAATCCCTCTACAAGTTAGGGGGATTTTTAGTTAAAAACACATATGCAAGACAACGAAATTTTACATGCAATTACTGAGACAATAACAGATAAACCTGTGTATACAACCACGGTAAGCATTAAAAGACCTGTACCCATTCCGAAAAGATCTATTTGGGATAGGTTAAGAAAAAAACCGATTATTAAGCAAGAAACAGAACGAACGTTCACGATCAATCCTTGTGTTGTAGGGAACATGTATCGAATTGCTGGTAAAGCTATAGATTTGCCTGATGAAGTATTTCAAGGGACAATATCAGAAGTAGTTTTACCACTTATTTATAAACACATCAATGACATAGTATATATCATTGCAGCTGGTATCCAAAATGATCGGGATGAACCAGACCAAGAGCTTATCAATTTCATTAAGGACAATTTTGAATCCCAAGATTTATTTGATGCTTTACAGCCTGTTTTAGAAAACATAGGTATGCAGTCTTTTTTGAATACTATTGCCTTGGCGAAAGGTTCAGTAAAAATCCTAAAACCAAAAGCAAGTCCATTAGACGGGAGCGAGTTGATAGCCTCCCACACAGCGGTATAGGTAGCGCAGTTCGTTACTTTAAAGGAGGTTTGAATTTGGATGATCTTCTTTGGAAAACCAGCTGGAAGAATTATACGCTATACTTGGCGGCAATTGATAGCGAAGACGAAGAAGATGTTGCACCGGTATTAGAAACTAAAGATGCTGTCGATCTATTTTAATACCCAGTAGTGTCGGAATATTTAAAATGAGTGTCAAAGTACGTTTGGCACTCATTTAAGCTTTTAATTTGATTCCGGATATTGACATTAAACGTTTCGTAGTTCTGTTTTGAGAATTGTGTTTTTGAGATCATATCATATGTGGATTTAGAAAGTTCGCGATCACGCATATC
The DNA here is from genome assembly GCF_052343045.1 of Pedobacter terrestris. Classification (NCBI taxonomy): domain Bacteria; kingdom Pseudomonadati; phylum Bacteroidota; class Sphingobacteriia; order Sphingobacteriales; family Sphingobacteriaceae; genus Pedobacter; species Pedobacter terrestris. The sequence goes on from NZ_CP180264.1 coordinate 63,869, forward strand.
CTCCAGGTAATGGATAAAATTATCTATGGTTAAGCCTCTATTATATGATCTTTTTCCGTTATCGCCTTTGGAAGCAAAATATTTAAGATCAGCTATTAAATTATCGATTAATCTTTGAGAGGTCATAAACTGACCAAGCATATCCATTCTGGTTTCATCCAAATCTTGTTTGGGTTGAATATTCACTTGATAGATCGTATAGCCAATACCAATAATAGCGCATATCCCGCCTATAATTTCCCAGCTCATATATTTTGGTTTTAAAACCTACAATATAAGAAATGGATAAAATAGTTCACTAAATATTGATACGCTTTTTTTAAATTAACGTAGTAGACCATTTAAAATTTAGTATTCTGTAGCTTCGCTTTGCCTAATTATTGAATTGAAATTCGTCTTCTTGTAAAATTACAGCCAACTATGCCAATGCATAAAGCAAACCACCAGATGTGATCATCTATTGGTACATTACAAGCACGAGTGAATGGTGCTGATACACTTGCATAGTATAAACCGGTTTTAGTAACCTGCCCATCAGTAACAGTGCAACTTCCCGAAGAAGTTCCATAAACTTGTATATACGTATGCGGACCGCAGGTGCCTGTCCAATTTACAAAGTTGTATCCGTTACCGGGTGTAAAAGTAGTAGCGCCAGATGCAGTTGGACGATTGAAAACTTTATCATACTGATCATATTTTGCGATAAGGCATCCTTGGCTATAGCAGATCTGAAAACTTATACTTACTAGAATTGCCGTTAAAACAATACTGCATTTCATTAGGAAGAATCTTATAATTTATCTGATAAATAATTCTTTCATGGATTCAGCCAAAATGCCTTCATATGATAGCGCTATGAGAATTGCGATTCCGAATAGAATGGCAACCACTAGTTTGACCTGTCTAAAGAGATTAGAATACTGGTCAGCAAAGCCAGTTTTCAAAACTAGCCTGTTGTAGGTAGATATTATTAAATTCATGATAGGGGATAGATCAAAAAATCAAACATCATTATTAGAACAATGTTTAAAATAAAATTATTTGTTATACAAATGTTGTTCTGATATACGACGCATTCGTAGAATAAATAATATACAAAGGTAATTGTCGGTTAGGTAATTTAATCGTTCACGGAATCTGAAATAGGATAAATTTACACGAAACCAATTTCTGCTTACACAAAAGGCTACGTTTTATTACACAAATTTGAGTAGGGCATTTGATATTTTAACTATCAATGCCTTTTCATAACTCTTGAATTAGACGAGTGTAAAACCAATGGTTGTATGTTTTCTGATACACCGTTTTATAACTATGTATCTTTGCTGGCATGTCTATCTCTTTGCGGTTATTGGCCACGCTATTTGTGCTGGCATGTACTTTTATTTCATGTTTTTCTCAGACCGGATGTTACGTTCCAGTGGCAGGTAGTGCCGGCGGTACAGAAGCGAAGGTATATTACATGCAACAACCAGGAGCAAATACCAATCCCGTAAGGTATTATTCAGTTGATTACTTTTATTATGAAAATTGCGTCGCAGGATCTACGACACATGCAGTTAATCAAGGTAACACAACAACCCCTTCAACATCATGTTATGTTCAATATAAAGGCAGTGGCAGTTATACAAATTCAGGAAGCTACATACAAAATGGCCGTCTAATTAATTACAGTATACAACAATGCCCACTTGATTCAAACATAGTGGTAATGGTACTCGGATTAGCAGGATTTGTGGCGGTTAGGCGCGGATTAGTATAAAAAAAATCCCTCGCTTGTGGCGGGGGATTTTTTAAATGGATAAAAAGTTTTTTAGCTGGCTTTTTTCTGTTTAATAACATTCATTATTTTTAAAAGCTCTCTTCTAAAAAATGGTTTTGCACTTTTAGGTGGTTTACCTTCAATTCGACGAACATCATCTATAAAACAATGAATTTCACAATGAGCGTAGTTACACTCTTTTGGATCATATACGACACTTAATCTACAAACAGAATCCTGCTTTCCATTTTGAAAATTAAACCTCATGTTTTTTGATATTTCATTTATAGGTAATGAAATAATTCCGTGATCGTCAAATATTTTGCCGTCCTCATTAATCAGTACATCTTCTGCAACAGACAAAGAAGATCTATTGTGTGAGTCATTAGTTAGGTGAAATATTCTTTCCAATACCTTCAAATCTAAATCCAAAAGATTGCCTATTAAGAGCTCATTGTGTCTCCTGTAAATTAATTCACCATTAACAAATGGCACGTCTATTGGCTTACCCTCCATACAAAGCGTTTCAGGAATACCTAATTCCAAACAACTCTGACACGACATTTAAGACAATAACTCCTTCAATTTTTTTAGTGATTGACTGAATGTAAGATCCCAGCCTTCTGGATTTTTAGCCGGTTCTTCTACATACAATGCTGCATCTCCTTCGTTATCAAATTGTAAATGAATGTATTTATTTACGTACATCATTTCAAATGCAATCCCACCCTCTTGTATCGGAGATATACTTTTAATACCTAACTTTTGATCATCAACTATTTTGAAGCTCCTGATTATTGCTTGAATACAATTTGCATCAGGTTGGAGATAATTTTGCATCTCTGCTTCAAATAATACATCAATTAGTTTAGACTTATATCTCTGTACTATTGGTGAATTAATATCAAACCTATTAATATTTGTAGTCGGTTTGTTAAATCGCTTTAACGTACTGCCCTTCGACGGTGTATGTTTGACAATGCATTGAACAGGTCGTTTTGTTGCTTCCGCTGCTAAAGCATCAGCACTAATCATTGGTGCGTACATAATATTCCGTTTATCTACTATTGGTCTTGACTACTATCAAGCTCTTTAATCTTATTTCCTAACCAAACATAAAAACTCTTGGCGGTATGCAAGTCAATATTTATTGACGAAACAATCTCCCTGACTGTATACGAATCATAATTGCCTCTTGATTTTTCCTCGCCAATTACCTTACCAGTTTCCGGATCAACATTTAGAATAACTTCCTCTGGTAAATTTACCGATTCAGTGTAAAAGTTCATGCTTATATTTGACGTCGGAAGAACTCCTCCAAATACGCCATCGATACCTATTGCAACCGTATTTTGAGATTTTACGTATTTAATAGAATGCTTCTGGTTCTTAGCTTCTTTGCTCAATTTTGTATTAGTTTTATTCTATTGGTATAAACCAAAGTTATACCATTTTTCTGTCTTTCCCTTATCCTTGATGCTGCTATTTGTCTGTCTCTCCGTAATACTGCTTTATCTTATTTTTCCTGTGATGATATTCTTTCTCGTTCTGTTGTTGCTTATACTTTTTGTTTTAACGTAGTTTTTCTGCTCTATGTTTAACGATCGCGATGCGATTAGTGTATTGTTGTGATTGTACAATACATATGCGCTTAAATCAAAAAAAAAAATTAAATAGGCTGTAAATATAATTTTCTATTGTAACTAATATATTACAATTATATTACAAGACTATCAACCTTTTAGCGTGATTTCGAAGAAAAAGCGATAAAAATTCTGTTAGATTTTGGACAAAAATGAGGACGAAAAACCGGATATTTATCTTTATAGGTTAACCTACCTATCTTACCATCCCCGCCAAGTAAGCGCGCGCAACATTTACCCCGGCGCGCGCCCGGTATTTTTGCCGTATGGCAAAAGTAAGTAGCAATAGGGGATTGAATTTTACAGCGTCTCTTGATATTACCGAGGCAAAAAGAAACGCGGCAGATTTGAAAAAGGTGCTTGCGGATCTGGGCGTGGTCGCGGCGAAGGGGATGGACACAAAACCGCTAACCGGATATCAGCAGGCGCAAATTGGTTTAAAACAATCGCTACTTGATTCGCAAAAAGAAACTGAGCGCCTTCGTCAGGAATCAGCACGCTATCGCGCAGAATTAGAACAGGGCAGGGTTGCGCAGCAGGCAAATAGAACTGAGCTCGAACGATTGAGAGCTGTTGAGCAACAGTTGAAAAATGATCTTCAGCAAGGTAAAATTGCCCAACAGCAATATAGAACCGAGATTGAACGAAATAGAGTAGCGCAGCAACAGCTATCCGCTACGCTTATTCAGGGTCGAATAGATCAGCAAAATCTGCGCACTGAGATTACGCGCATGAATCTTGCGCGCAGGCAGGAAGTAGAAGCTGCGCGGGCGGCCAGACGAGCTGAGCAAGAGGTTGCGGGGTCATATAATGAGGCTCAAAAAAGGCTTCAAGCACTTGGGAGAGAAATTAAATCTACAGCTGATGGCTTTAAGCGACTTACTCCTGAACTTCGTGCGAAGATTAAAGAATACAATGAGCTGAATGATGCGCTGAAGAAGTTTGATGCGCAAATGGGAAACCATCAGCGGAATGTAGGGAATTATCGGGGTGCGATAAAATCGGCTGCACAGGATCTATTGGGTTTTGCCTCTGCGTATTTGTCAATTGGTAATGCTTTGACATATGTATTCAACCAAACGTTAGCTTTCCAGCGGATAAAGACGCCGCTTAGTTATATTTTGGGCTCTGAAGGGGAAGCTAACAATAAACTTGCCGAGCTTAAAAAATTGGCAAATGATTTGGGCCTTCAATATTTCACAATAGCCAATTCTTATCGTGCATTTACGGCAGCGGCGCGGGCTTCCAATTTTGATCTTGCGCAGTCCGAAAAAATATTTACCTCAGTAACTAAAGCTTCTGCAGTTCTTGGATTGTCAAATGAACAATTGGAAGGATCTTTATTGGCGGTGCAGCAGATGATTTCAAAGGGAAATGTTCAAGCGGAAGAGTTGCGCGGTCAATTATCAGAAAGACTTCCTGGGGCATTCGCTTTGGCCGCAAAGGCAATGGGAGTTACAGAAGCAGAATTAAATAAGATGCTTCAAACCGGACAGGTTGTAGCGAGCGAGTTATTACCAAAATTGGCTACAGAATTAGACAAGGCCTATGGTGATAAAGCGTCTGATGGAGTCAAAGGTTTAAATGCTGAATTGGGAAAACTGTACACCAATTTACAGTCGTTTGCCGGTGAAGGTTCGAAATTAAGCGAGAATTTGTTTGAGCCTATAATTCGCGGGGCAAGACAGGTTATAGAAGAATTAACCCAATATACAAGAGGTAGCTTTATGGAAAACGTGAGGTATGCCTTCACCTTTTCGAATTCCGGACTTGCCAATCAAAGGCGAGCTTATGATCTCCGAGATGTTCGCAAGAACAATGAAAATGCCCAATCAGAAGCAGAAAAATATTCTATTGAAGGAAAATCTGTCGGCGATCTAAAAACCAAATATGATCAGCTTACGATTACCATGCGGAGTGCGGTTAAAGCGCAGAATGATTTTAAGAAAGGGGTGGCGGATGGAACGTTGAAAGAAACCAAAGATGGTACCGTTCAGACTTATACCGCAATAGCAAATGGAATCATTGAACAGCGTAAAAGGATAGGCCAGGCTTATGCTATTGCGAAATCATTGGAAAAATCGACAAATAAAGAGATTTCAGATGATGCTTTGAAATCTGTTACGGAGATAAGGAAGCGGATTGCCGAACTAAATAAATTAGCGGGGTCAGCAATTGTAGGAAGTGATATATATAATCGTATTGAAGCGCTTAAAGGGAGGTTGAAAAAACCAGGATCAGATTATCCAGAGGTTCAGGCCCAACGTGCGCTACAAGCTGAAATTGATGCCTTAAATAAAAAGGGCCGTAACAAGCAATTGAGCGATGATGAACAGGAACTGGCAGATGTAGACGCGAAGTATAAAAAGCTAACTGAAAAGGCTGTTAAATTTAATAACGACCCGAAAAATAAGGCGAGAGGTCTCCGTGTGGATACCGGTAATTTAGATTATTCCCGTAGTAGTGAAAGAGACGCATTAATAGACAAACAAGCATCTGAAAAACTAAAGGTTACCATTAGCGAGCAGAAAAAGCTATACGAAGATTTCGAGGAATACAAAACTGCTTTTGGACTAGCTAAAGCAAAGGAACGTTATAAAGATCTGATCAATGTTGAAACAACTTATGAACGTTATCTTGCTGGGTTAGAATACAACCTGCATGCCGACCCGAAAGCTAAAGGAGGCGATGAAGATGGATACATCCGAAAGCAATTAGAAGTTGTCCAGGCAGCCACTAAAATAGCCGTAGAAGAAGAACAAAAGCGTACTGATAAGTTGCTAAAGGAATTCATGGATTATTCCCAAAAGCGTGCTGTTCTCATTGAGACATACAACCGGGATTATGCAGCATTGGAAAATAATCCTCAAGAGCAGGCGCAGCGCAAAAAGGTTTATGAAAAAGATCTGAAAGAGCTTGACGATGCTAATGCAAAAAAACTAGATTCCTACCAGGTATTATTTGAAGGTATCGAAAGCCTTTCACGTAAACAGGCCCTTGCTGTATTACAATCCGCCCGTTCCCAATTGGCAAAAGATATTAAGTCAAAAGCCATTGTAGATCCGGAAGAAATTGCCAAAATAAAGAAGTATTTCAACGATGTAGAAAATACCATCAAAGAAGGTTCTGGCAAAGCACTTACAGACCTGGGAAAGCAAATCGAAGATATCGCCGGCTCAATACCCGGCATCAACGACGCATTTAAAGAAGTACTCTCTACTTTAGGCGGCGTACTCGGTCAGGTGGGGAATATTAGGAGGGGATTCTCTGAATTGAAGGTCGCTCAAAGTACTGGCAGTATTACTGGACAATTAACTGCTGGCTTCGGAATTTTTAGCGCAGGAATGGCAATATTCCAAAGTGTTGTTAAGCTATTCGATAGAAGTGAGCAGAGAGAAGCGCAAGCAGCTTATGCAAGGGATTTGCAAAATAAGCAAACTGAAGCCTTAAATAAAGCACTAGAAAGACAAGTTGCTTTACTTGACGATGTTTACGGAATTGAACGTATTAAAAATTATGATGCCGCCATTAAACAAGCCAGAGAAAATCAGGCTAAATACGCGAGTGAACTAACTTCAAGATATGTTTTAACTGGTGACAAAGATTTCGATGAAATTTTAACAAATATCAACAATGGCAATGGAACTGGAATAAAAGGTTTGTTTGCAGACAAATACATTCGAGATAATCAGGCTAAGTTTGATGCACTGAAACTTCCATCTGACCTTAACACCCTCCAACGCCTTTTGGATGAAGGTAAACTTGACGCGAACACGGCGACCATTGTAACCAATCTGATTAAGGCAAATGAAACCGCTGAGCAGTTGATGAATAATCTTCGCGCAGAAAATACCGGTACTACGCTTGATCAAATTGCGGAAGATTTCATTTCTACCCTTACTGATGGGACACAGGATTTCGGTAAAACGTTCGAAACTACTATTCAAAAAAGCATATTGAATGGATTTAAGGGAGAATTGATCCGGAAACAGTTGCAAACATTTTATACTCAGTTCGCCGATCTATCAGAAGGAGGGCTAACCAGTGATGAAATTGAAACGCTTAGAGCATCTTATTTGAAAGCAAGTGAACAAGCTAAACTGGATTTAGAAGCACTTAGTAAAGCAACCGGTATTGATTTGAGCACAGATAGTTCTAAAAACTCTTTATCCGGAGCGTATTCAGCAGCATCGCAGGACAGTATCAACATCCTATCAGGTTATACTGCGGGGGTACGTCTTCAATTAGTAAAGGTTGAAGCAGCAACATTTAATTTGGGTGGTGGTAAATCGCTCGGTGATCTTTATTTGATAGCGCAAAGTAAGCTCGATACATTATTGAGGATAGAGGCCAACACCCTTCGTACGGCCAATAATACTGATCGCCTCGCCAATATAGAGATGGCCGTGGCCCAGGTGGCAAAGAATACGTCTTCTACCGGATCATATAATCCGGCATTGAGCGCTTCAGGGACAAAGGTTCCGTAATGCTTATTTGGCGAGCTTGGTAAGCGTCAATATCGTATACGCGAGGCGCTTACCAATAACTTTGCTTTTAACAGTAAAGTGGTGTTAGGCGAATGGCATATAAATACACATTAGGCGGAGTAGACCTTGAATCGATTGGGGTTTTAGTAGAATCGGGGAGTGCTGATTTTTTGAAGCTTCCGGATATGAAGGATCCGTACAAGTATGAATGGCCGGACAAGAACGGTGTAGATGTGGATTTAGATAATCCGGTTTTTAAGGAAAAGGAAATAACACTCAATCTGGCAATCGTTGCTTATTCAGAGGATGAGTTTTGGCGTAATTACAACGCTTTCTTAAACCTTATCAAGACCCCTGGAACAAAGCGAATGTACGTTGGTGATCTTGGCCGATCTTTTTTTGTGTATTACAATAAAATGAACTCGTTCACAAAGCTTTCGCCAATATCGGGCACAAGTAAGATCGGCGCGAAATACAGCGTCACCTTTAATGAACCAATCCCAAGCATGCTTAAACCATTTGCCTTTTTAACGACAAAAGAAGGCAGGCCAATCACCACAAGTAAAACAAACAACTTAATAAACGTAGCATAAAAATGGCTGAGAATAACGAAAACCAACCCATTGACGAGATTGCACCAGCAACCTCCATCGCGGGCGCAAAGATTTTGGGAATTGCCGCTAATGGTGACACGAACCTTTTTGAAATTAGCGATATCAAAGGGGATTATAAAGGTCTTGCACTACCAGACACAAATCCTGGCGTTCCTGTTCTCGCGCAAAGCTACGACGCAAAGCCGGGCGTGACATACCCTTTATTTTTAGGAACCAATGGCCAGCCAATTTCTATTCCTACGAGCGTAGAAGGTAAACCGGTTATCGCCGCCAAGTTAATATTCAATGGGTCTAATTGGGTTGCAGAATATAATGGAACTGATATTGATTTAGTGGATTACACCAAAACGAAAGATCTACCTATAGTGGGTGGAGGAAAAAATTTAGCAAACTATCAAAGTTATATCGATAATTCTGCAATCGAAGGAAGTACGGGCAATTTGATATATTTAGATGGAGGTAGGGTATCTACCCCAATTAAGGTTAGCTCTAATACAAATTATACATATTCGGGAAATGAATATAGTCGTATTGCATTCAGAGATATGAATTTTAATAATTTAGGAGGTTTGGGCGAAGCTGGTGATCCTCATTCATTTAGGACACCTTTTAATTGCGCCTATGTTATTGTAAACCTTAAAAACCCTGGGGAAACACAGGATAATATTCAATTAGAATATGGGAGTGTTGCAACAAATTTTGAACCTTTTATTGTCGCTTTTAGCCCTGAATCAATACAAGGCGGGATAACTACTACTAGATCGCTGGGACAAGAAATGTCATCTAACTCTGATAAAAATGGGTTATATGTCCTTAATAACGATGTCTCAAATATACATAAAACCGAAGGATCATCTTTAACTTTAAATAAAAATACAAGTCCGTCGCTACAGCAATTAATGCTTGTTTTCAACACATCAAACGAAGGCTATAACCAATTTGACTTAATGACAGCAGGAAAAGTAGACTACACTGTAACTTCAGTTATGGGCTTTTGGATTGATACCACGGAGTTTACAACAAGCACAACTTTAAAATTGTTGTTGTATTTTTTTGACCGAGATATTAACGATATTGGAAATCATCAAGAACTAGAGCTTACTAAAGCTAATTTGACTTCTAAAGGTTATTTTACCCAAAATGGTGCCATTCTTGAAGTGCAAATTAAGGAAGTCATAGGAGATTGGTCATATGTTGAGTATTTGATCAAACCAAATATTGGAATCGTAAATGTTGATTATTTTCGTGTTTATTTTGTTTTAAATCCATTAGTGGCGAATAAAAATTACAATTTTTCTTCATTCACCTTCTTAAATGGTTACAATCAACTCAATGCTTTCTCGACTTATTCCTTGCCGGAACCTACCGTGCTTACCCATAATAATGATAAATGTATCTTTTTTGGCGATAGTATTACTGCAGCAGATCAATATCAAAAGGAAATTCAAAAAAGGTTAGGGATAGTATATAAAAATAATGCCGTGCCAGGGTCATGTGTAACTCCTGGATTCGGTGCTAATCCGTCCGGCGGAGTTTCTTTAGTTGATAGATTAGACGCTGTTAATTCTGAAAATGCAAAAGTGATTGGAGTTTTCGCAGGTACAAACGACTATGGCTATGAAGTTCCTTTGGGGAATATATCAGATACGGATATAACTACATTCTACGGTGCATATAGGACATTGCTAAGCTCTTTACAGACCAATAATCCTTATTCTATTATATTTACAATTACTCCATTGTTTGGGAATAACGGGATGGGTCCAAGTGCCGGAAAAACTAATGAGGAAGTCTGGAATTTAAGAAAGCCATTTGTCGACGCTATTATAGAGCTTTCTAATTTATTTTCAATACCTGTGTTTGATGCTTTTAGATTGAGTGGGATAGGTATTACAAATTATCCACAATGGTTAGCTGACACAATTCATCCGAACGAAGCTGGTTACAAAAAGATTGGTGTGCTATTTAGTTTATTTTTAAGAAATATATTATAGAATACCATGCTCCAGATCAAAAGAGGGAATAATGATATTTTAAGTGTCAATCCTGATATAGCTTCTTTCATACAAAAGCAGCGTAACGGGATTGATTATGTGTCTGTGAGTTTTCCACAAATCACAAATAGCCCCATGGATTTAGATTGGGATGATCATATTGAGGTACTTGGCACAAAGTATTTCATTATTTCCAGACTACCGACAATCAATAAAGAAGCCGAGAGGCGGTATGATTACCAGTGCGTATTTGAGGCTGAGCATTACAAGATGAAGAGAGTAAAATACTTTTTCCTCAATGCGAATAATCAATTGAAAGAAAAGGCTTTTACCGTAACCGGCAACCTTGAAACCTTTGTTGGGTTGTTATTGCTTAACCTTGATCGCGATAATAAGGGAAAATGGGAGATTGGAATTATTGATTCTACTGAGTTTCAAAACCTGTCCTTTGACAATCAAAACTGCCTTGAAGCAATTGCCACATTGGTAAGCGCTTTCAAGACAGAGTTCTGGATGGAAGGGAATAAAATGAATTTTACCAGCAAGTCTAAAGATAGCGGTCTTATTTTTAGTTATGGCAAAGGAAACGGATTATACTCCATGACCAGAGTTTACGATGATGATTTGATGCCAATCACCAGATTATTCGTTTATGGTGGCAGCAGAAATCTTCCTGATGGATACCGAAACTATGCCACATCATTGCAGCGCGATGAACCTTTAGAATTATTAAACAGTGGATTTCCTTTGAATGAGGAGACCGTTACTTTTGATGATGTTTATCCAAAATATTTGGCCACAGTTACTGCCGTTAGCGATGAGTTTACGTTTTGGGCGCAAGACCTCCCGTTCAATGTAAATGATCAGCTATTGCCTGGCGTTACTCCAAAAGTTATTTTCCAAACAGGAATGCTCGCCGGTTACACAATAGAAATATCTTCATATGAACCAATATCAAAGCAATTCGTATTAAAAGAAGTCGAGACTGAGCGTTCAATGAAAGTGCCTTCGGAAATCAATTTTGCAGATGTTGGCGACATATTTATTATTGTAGACATGGAAATGCCGGAAGTTTTTGTAACAGAAGCAGAGGATGATCTTGGAACTTTTGGTATGGATTATTTCAATCTGAATAACTTCAACAGAGCAAAATATACAGTTGCGCCTGATCGCTTAAACTTCAAACAAAGAAACATTCAGTTAACTGTTGGCGATTCTGTTAAACTCATTGACTCTGGCCTTGGTATTGATCGGACGGTACCTATAGAAAGCTTTAAACAATACTTTGTAATAAGTGAATTTTCATATGAGATGCAATTATCTGATTACCCGATTGTTGATTTAGCAACCAGATTAATCAGAGAACAGATTAAACAATCTAATGCAGGAAATCCCAAGCCGCCAATTCAAAGTCCTAAAGTTTACCCGTATACTCGGTCTAAAATTTTCACAAGAAATAATTGCACAGGATCATTAGTTGGATCTCAAGTTGGTTTTTCTCGAAAATACATTTCAAATGTTAGCATGGCAGACGCAGAAAACATGGCGAATTTAGACAATGCAAATTTCGATGCTGCAGGCCAACTAAATGCAAACACAGTTGGTGTATGTACAGTACCAAAGCCTATAAACTTTATCCGGGTTCAGCAGGTAAGTATGCCGGGAGATATCGCCGAGTTTACAATTGTCGCGGACCACCCAGTTAAAAGTGACTTAACTATATTGGTGGCAGTTACAGGCAGTGATTCTGGTATTACGCAAACGGGAACAGCAACCATCGCGGCAAACACAACGACAGCATCAGGATTTACATCCAATTCATCCGGATCATTCTATACTACTGATGAAGGATCTGGCACTATAGCCAATATCAACCCGAACGAAGATAGCGTATACAGATATTCCGGCGCCTAATCTTATCTAAGTTCATTCGTAAATACAAATACCCCATGCAATATAAAGTGTTGGGTATTTTTGGGTTATGGAAGGAAAAGACTTAATCCCATTTCTAAAAAAATACATCGGACGGCCTTATGTTTTCGGGGCGATGGCACCCAAAGACGACGCGAAATACGCTGGCGCTTTTGATTGTGCTGAACTTATTTCATATGGCGTTTTCCAGGTTTACCGTTTTCTTTATGGAACCGATATTCACGATGTAAAAAAAGCCTCTAAAGCTGATGCATATAGCGGATACTTTGGTGTTGATGCACAAAAATTAGGTATAATCATTTCGGTAGAGCAAGCAGCCCGAACTGCAGGAGCAATCCTTGTGCGTTTGCCTACCGGTAGTTCAATAGGCCACGTTGCAGCATCTCAAGGAGACGGTAAAACAGTTGAGGCATACAGTACGAAATATGGCGTTATTCAAAGTAAAGTAGATGGTCGCCGTTGGAGCTACGGAGTTTTGTTACCAGGAGTTCAATACACAGAAAACGCTTTTGTACAAACCAAAGCGCCAATCATTGTCTACCGATTAAAATCGCCATATATGAAAGATGCTTACGTGGGTAAAATTCAAAAAGCATTGAATCTTTCAGTGGACAATATCTATGGGCCAAAGACCCAGGCAGCAGTAGTTGCTTTTCAAAAGAAAAACGGATTAGTTCCGGATGGTGAAATTATGCCTGGTGGCGAAACTTCAAAAGCACTTAGCATATAATGCAAAACCTACCTAAATTAACATTTAGCCAAGCGATGAAATCGCCACCCGTATATATTATGATGGTGGCCATTTCCATTGCCTGGTTTTTTGTGTATCAATTCGCAAATACTTCATCTCAAGTAAACAAGAACTGTGAGTCCGAAAATCAACGACTACGCATTGAGCTTACAAACAAAAGCCGGCAGATGGACGATTTGACTACTGCACTTTTAGTGAAAAACGGAATAATTAATGAAATTAAAAAGGCCACGGACAGCGCCGCGAAAAAGAGTTTCGCAGATGAGGCCAAAAACATAATTCAAAAGTAATATGAAAAACTGGAAGATTTATGCAGTCATATCTCTACTGCTTTTTGCGGTGGCGGCCGCCGGAACTGCTTTATATTTTAAACATCAATTTGATAATAAAGAATTGCTTAATTCAGGCGTGAAGAAAGACATTCAAACTGAGGCATCAATAATTGCAAGGGAAGTTGATAAGAATGGCTTGCAGCACGTGACAATTGAAGCGGCTAAAAATATCGTATCTGTAGGAGATATTGATAAGGTTGCAATCAGTAAAGGTATTATGGATACAACGGCTCTGGCTTTAGGTATTCAAAAACGACAAATTGAAAGTCTTTTATCTATCAACGCAACATTAAAAGCCGAAAATTTAAAAGCCAAACAGATCATATTAACAAATGGGCAAGTGGCTTTTCAATACCAGGATAAATTCATCAAGAATTTACGGTATACTCCGCCGGCGGGGATAGATACGATGGATCACGGTAATTTTGATTTTGCATACAACGCAGATCTGAACATAGTTCAATATTGGAAGCGGAAATGGTTTTTAGGAGCTAAAAAGAGTTACATTGATATTTATTCCAACGATAAAAGAACTACTGTTAATGGTGCTCAACAATTAACAGTTCAACAAGATCAGCCTGATTTTGGATTGAGGATACAGGCCGCGGCAAATTATAACCCGCAAACAGGAGCTATGGGGTTCGGTCCCGCTGCCAGAATAGACTTAGGCCGGTTTAGCATTCAAGGCAATTATACCTGGTATCCACAATCCGATCGGTGGCGGCCATCAGTCAACGCAAACTTTGATTTAATAAGATTTTAAAAGTAGCCTTCCAGATCGGAGGGCTTTTTTGTTAATAACTGATTTTGCGTTTGCTAAAAATATTAGTAAAATTTGCATAATGAAAATCGCAGGCGGATCACATTTGGAAAGTTTTCACGACAAGCAAATGGGCACATTTACTAATATGTCTATTGTCGCAGAAGCAAAGCGGGCAAATTGCTGGCTCTACAATAAACTAACTAATACTTGGTATACACCAGAAGAATTTTATGCTAAATATGCAAATCACCGAGATACAAATATCAATATCCGAACTGTTTTAGAAAATATCTCAATTCGTGACCCGCAATCAGGAATCAAAGCGTATCACAAAGCATTAGCAGAAAAACTTATGCAGATGGAGGTTGAAACTAGATTGCTTCGGGAACGTGGTGAAAGCTTTTCCCAAAAAGTAATCGATTATTATCAAGCGAAAACAAAAAGTAAATAAAGATGAATACAGTTAAAGCAGCAACAGTACAGAGAGATATTAAAATAGGTCCGGATGTTATATCTATTGAAGGCGTGAAAGGTGATGATTTTCTTTATCGTGTATCAATCAACAAATCATTTAAGGGCTATCTACAAAAAAGGGATGGAGTTTATCACCGGCTTGACGGCAGCGATATTCATAACCTGATTTTCGCAAAAATCTGCCAGCACCTTGAGTAATGGCGGCAAGATGTATAAAATTCATTGGTGCTTTTCCAGACGGGGACATTGAAGTAGAATTAACAACTCCAAGCGGAGGCGGTGGAAGCTCGTACCACTTAATGGTTGGGAAATTCTATTGGGGACAGGTTGTTAAATATAATATTGGCTGGAGAGTATGCCTCCAGATTCCTAATCCAGATTATTGCTATGGAGATCTTTATCCTTTGGTAGATATTATTGAGGAGTGGGAGAAAACCAATTTACCATAAAAATGTTGATGTGTGCATGTACAGCTTTCACTTCAATATAAAACCACTTGGATGCCAGATAGATCAGGATTGCATCATCCATATTGATGAAGGTATTTACTATGTACATATTGAGGGCGTTTTTATTGGATCTATGATTCGTGATGCAGATTTTTTTACCACAGATAGTCCCGAACTTAAAGCCTTGCTACCAGATATTCTTCCTCACATTAGCAAGGTATTATCCAGATCAAACTTCCACGTCACATTGAAAGAAATGTTCAATGTGATCATCCGCGCTGAATACACGGATGAAGAAACAATCATGATCACGGTGCGCACCGATACTTGTTTACAAGAATTCGCTTCAGCTATTCAAGATACCATATATGACTTTATCGATTTTAAAGAAAGGATCAATCTGGTAATTTCTAAGAAAGGATTTGATGAAGTGGTGATTGTTGAAGTAAATTGATACTTTCGTACATGTGTTATCGTGTATCGCAAAAAGTTAAAGGCACTGAACTAGTGAAGCATTATAAAGCTCCATTATTTGAAGAGTTGCCAGGTCAGCCAGTATATTACCATGCAAATGGATTTTCGCATCCTGATTTATGGACTTTGGCAAATAACAAAGATGGTGATAAGCAAACTATATCCATGAAGTGGGGGCTAATGCCCAATTGGAAAAAGCCATTATCTGAAATGCTGGCATTATCCAATAACACTTTGAATGCGAAAGGTGAAACAATTTTTGAGAAGCCATCCTTTAAAGGATCCATCATGACCAAGCGGTGCATTTTACCTGTAGATGGTTTTTACGAATATAAGGAAGTCGGCAAAGATAAACTACCATACTTCATTCACCCTAAAGAACAGCCTTATTTTAATTTGGCTTGCATTTACGCAAACTATCAAAACCCTGAAACAAACCAGTGGATCAGATCATTCTCAATTATAACTGGCCCTGCCAATGAGCTAATGGCCGACATTCACAATACTAAGTTTCGCCAACCAATTATCTTGAGCGATTCGCAAATAGATTCTTGGCTAGATCCAAATATCAGTAAAGAAGAAGTTATACATCTTATGGAGCCGTGCGATGATACAGCCATGGCAGCATATCGTGTTGACCGTAATTTAATTAAAATCGGCAATAATCCGGAAGCAATGACGCAGTTTAATGATTCATTATTTTAACCTAATTGAACATAATTTTCACTGTTTTGGTTCAAATATGTTACAATTTAAATATATTTAAAATTCAAATATCTGATTTTTAAATGATTATGCATATCTCAACTCTTCTTTGTATAAAAAAGGCATCGCCGATGAGTTTTTACGGGCCTGCTGCTCGTAAAACAGAAACAAAAGTTCTTTGATTTTTAGCTCGGTAAAGTATCGTTTGTATTTCCCGCTGTAAGTGTTTCCGCAAAGGCTGGATAAAATTCTATTCATCTCCGGACTTATCGCCAAGCCACATTTATTTAAAGGATATGGTATGTTATTTTGAACGCAGCTGCTTAACTGATCATTAAAAATATTTCTTCCATAAATAGCATTTAAAAAAAAGTCTCTAGATAAAATGATACAGACGTATCGCACATTGCTATTGCCACTCATTTCAATCTGGTTTAAACTGTTTTGCTGAAAATGACAACGCATAAGACCTTCATCCAAAATAAAATCGTTTTGTTTTTGCGAATCTATAACACGGGAATGCCCTTGAAAAAAGAAAGAAAGCATCACATGCCCGCCATGCACAGCAAAACAATCGATAATCTTTTTTTGGGTTTGCATGCTGGTTTCAACAATACAAAATCCGTTGCCGTAAAACTGCCGACTTTTAAAACTGCAATATCCGTCAATTACATTTTCAGAATGCTGTTCATAAAATGATTCCTCATCATTGGACTTTGCGTTGGTGGTGATTTGGAAAATATATTTATCGGAACCGACAATTTTTGAATAGATACGCATTTCTCCCTCAATAATGTTTCGAAATTTATTGTAGGGATGTGTGTTGCAAAGTTATTTAAAATTAATCTAAATAACCTGTTAAATCAATTTAATTTTAAAAGCATAACCGCAGTAAAAGTTTTGGGAAACCTTTGGGTATAAAAACAGAAAAGAGGCCAAAGCCTCTTCTCCTGTTTTATGATTTAATAAATGTTATTTAACCAATGCAAATGGAATATATAAGCCAAATGTGATGTTTCTACCTGGATTGTATACGCCCAAATCTGGATTTTCATAACTAAATCTTCCTGGTTTGAATCTGCTTAAAGCATCATAATATTTTTGATCCAATAAGTTATTTGCCGAAACGGACAAACGTACGGGCTGTTTGCCGAATTTAAAGGTTGCACCAATACCGGCATTCAACAACGTATAACCGCTTGTTGGTGTTTCAAAAATTTGATCTACTCTACTTTGTTTAAATGCAGAATTTATACCAACCGATAAATACGCATCATTTGTACCTTTTAATTTAGGTTCAAAACGCAATTCGTTTCTCAAAGTTCCGGCAGGTGTAAATGCAAGTGGCTTGTTTAATGTTGTGTTTTGTGCATGTACGTAGCCAAAAGTATTTTCGAAGTGAATGAATGGTACCGGATGAATGGTCAATGTAGCTTCTGCTCCATATAAATTGGCATTGACCTGGCCGTAACGATAAACTGGGAAAGTTGTTCCATCAACATCAATGGTTTCGCCATTGTTGGAGGCGTAAATAAAATTGTGGATGTAGTTGTTGTAAATACTTGCACTTGCGCTTACCATTTTTCCTTCATATTCTAATGAAGCATCTACCTGGTAACTGCGCTCCGGACTTAAATTTGGGTTTCCAACTTCATAACGGAAAGTACCTTCATGAACACCGTTTGAGCCAAGTTCTGCCGGATTTGGCGCGCGGAATGCAGAACCCGCGTTTGCTTTAAAGTTCCATTGCTCGCTAAACTGATGCGTAAAACCCAAAGCTCCACTTACATTTGAAAAGTTATTTTTAAATGGCGCGAACAATTCCTCACCATCTTCTAGCAATTGTTTGCCTGTATTCTTTCTGTAATCGTATCTTGCACCAACACTAAACGTACTGTTTTCCCAGTTTTTCTTTGCATAAGCAAATACACCAACGCCGTAAGTATCATAAGCAGGAACTAAAAATTCTGTTCCTTTGTTCTGGCTATTGCCAGCATCGGCACTTACACCAAAAACAGGTTGCCATCCATTGGTTTCGTGGATGTAATATTTCAAATCTGCATTATATGTTTTCAGGTCGAAAAATAACGATGGATCAGGGCCATCTTCTAATTCTCTGCGCTGGTTTTGTTGAAAACCGAAATCGGCCTTCAAATTTCCATTGCCTAAAATAAAGTTATTGTTTAATGCAATTTTGAAATGTCTGATGTCCTGACGGGGATATGCCAAGTCGCGGCTTTTATAATCGCCGGTAATAAATGCAGATCCATCTTCTTTTACAAAGTTTCCATTATCATCTGTATCTCCTTCAAAAAAACCAATGTTGTTTCTAAAGCTAGATACATTTAAGTGAGTATAACCCCAGCTTTTGTTTAATCCAACCATTCCGCTTATATCGGTTTCATTAAAACCAGAATTTGGAAAATAACCGGTTGGTGTTTTAAATGAGTAGGCATTTTTATACGTGCCACGAGCTCTCCAAACAAAACCATTCTGGTTTCCGGTAAGCATCAACGAATTTGCGGTTAAGCCATTGTTTGTAGAATAATTGCTGATAAACTCTCCGTTTACCTGGCCTTCTGGTGCAGTACTTGGCTCAAGTAAATTGATTACACCACCAAGTGCATCAGAGCCATACATTAACGAAGCCGCGCCGCGTAAAATTTCTACACGGTCTGATTTGAATTGATCAATTTCGATACCGTGCTCATCGCCCCATTGCTGTCCTTGTTGTTTAATACCATCGTCTAAAGTTACAATACGGTTGTAGCCCAAACCCCTGATTACGGGTTTTGAAATGGATGGTCCGGTTGTAATTTGCGATACGCCTGCAACTTTTGCCAACGCATCAATCAAATTGGTAGAAGGCTGCAACAATTGATCTTTCCCTACAACTGCAGAAGATGCACTGTTTCTTTTGCTGGTACTGCTAATTAAACTTCCGGTAATTACAACCTCTCTGGTTTCTATTGCAGTTGGCTGCAGTTCAAAATCCAACGCTCCGGAAGCAGCCAGATTTACAATTTTAGTTGCAGTTTTATAACCAACGTAATGCACTTCAATAAGGTAAGATCCTTTCGATGGCAAATTGTTCAATGTAAATTCTCCATCATTGTTGGTTACTGCAGTAACTTTTAAGTCTGGTATATAAATGGTTGCTCCAGGGAGCGATTGTTGTGTAGCGGCATCGATAACCTTTCCTTTAATATCTTTTAAAACGCTCGCAAACGCAGTTGTGCTGAGTAAAGTATATAGAATTACAAGGCCAATAAGCTGTAATTTTTTCATATTTATAATGTTAAATAGTAAATTTCCGTGCATTTGCGCTGATGCAAATTGCCGGATCTTATAAGAAATAAAAAATTAGACTACGCGTAATTATGGCGTTTCTGAATAAGGAATAATTACGATAAAGGAGGCCCGCGGAGAAAACAGCGCTTAATTTGAACAAAAGAACTTTTTAAAACAGGCGCTGTCGGATTAAATATCTTGGCTGAAAGAAAAACCCTGTACACATTATGTGTTTGTACGTAATTCTTTTCAAAACTTGCATTACAGATTAAACAATTTTCTGCACTGGCTTTAACATGAGTAATGTGTTTGCAGTTTTTTTCGTTTTTTATAACAGGAAGCGGCTCATGATGGTGTAAAACACTCCAAGGCGTTAGTGCAATAGCAAAAACAACCAGCATAATTGCTGAGAGATATTGTTTAATATGTTGTTTATGCTTTTTCAAGTCCGCTAAATTAGGAAATACAAATTGAATTTGTGTTTCTAAAAGGTAACATTGCTTTTATAAGCCAGCATAAACGGATTTTATTAGCTGATTGTTTTCCCGAAAGGCGTAAAAGCCAGGTTCATTAATTTGAAATGCTGCCTGCCGAATGGAATCCCGATGATGGTAATGCAAAGTAAAATCCCGAAGAAGAAATGCGTTAAAGCAATCCAGAAACCACCACAGCACAACCAGATTACATTCATCACAGTAGAAAGACAACCCGTGTTTGAAGAGGTATCTGTTATCCGTACACCGAAAGGCGCAAGTCCGACTATTGCAAATTTGAAACATTGAATGCCAAATGGAATGCCTACAACCGTAAGACAAAGGATTAAACCTCCAATAATGTATTCAAAAAAGATAAAAATGCCGCCGAAGATAATCCAGATAATGTTGCCTAAAAAATTCATATCAGTTATTTAACTATAGATCGGCTCAGGCCAAAAATGTTACAATATATGGATTTAAGGGTCTTTGTAGGTTTAGAGCTTCTTGCTATATTAGGCAAATACTAATATATTCCGATATGAGAAAAATCATTTTTTTAATGATCGTCCTTGGGGCGTTCGTTATAGAAAATCTTTGCGCGCAAACCGTTAGTGGTTTTAAACTTGCAGATATTAAAACAGAATACGTAGAAGCTGCTGTTACACAATTTTCAAAAACTGCCTGGATTAATCTGGATTTCGGCCAGAGAGTAAGCGATAACTTCGTTCGAACAGAGGATGGCAAAAAATTGGAATATAGCTCTGGAATTGAATTTGTCAATAAAATGGCCGCTCAGGGTTACGTACTTTTTCAGGCTTATACCACACCATCGGGGCAAAAAATATACATTCTCAAAAGAAAATAGGTGATAACCTTCGGCAACCGCCTTTTTGATTTTAAAATATAATGTTAAGAGGCCATTACATCCAATCAATATTATTGATGAAACAGCCTCTTGATTACAAAACCGTTAAATAAAATCCAGTGAATTAAATTTTTTATTCAGGATATCTGCATTGTTTACATCAAGCCATTTATCGAGGATCGTACCATAAACTTCTCTAAAATCAATCTGGTACTTTAAGTCGCCAGTATCAAGATCTGTTAGATTAGGCGCGGCATTAAAAATGCCTTGTTTTTTTAATCTTCCGCCAAAAACAAACATATTGTTTGCTGTGCCATGGTCGGTTCCATTACTCGCATTTTGTTCTACACGCCGGCCAAATTCAGAAAATGTAATAACCAGTGTATCATCAAGTTTGTTGTTCGATTTCAGGTCTTTGATAAAAGCAGCCATGCCTTCGCTATATTGTTTAAGTAAATTGCCTTGTTGTCCAATCTGGTTTACGTGTGTATCAAATCCACTTAACGAAACGTAATAGACGCGGGTTTTTAATCCAGATGAAATAAATTTCGATACCGTTTTTAGCTGATTGGAAAAGCCGGTTGTTGGATAGGTAAATTTTGACTGGTATACTTTTGAGGTATTTTGGATGTAACTAGCCGATGAGGAGGTTTCAATCATCGTTTTATATAAATAGCCCAAATTGTCTTCATCCAGATGTTCTTTATCATTTTGAAGCATGGATTTGAAAAATGGATCATTAGTATTGCGGAACAATGCCGCTGGATCTTTCAATGCGATGCCTTTTTTAGATTGCCCTTTCAGCGCCAGTGATAAAGAATCGTCTACTTCAATTGCCGTATATGGAAACTTGCAGGTTTGGCAATTGCTATCCAGATATCGGCCAATCCAACCGGTAGAAAGAAACTGACTGCTATCGCTACCCGTTTGCCAAATATCCATCGATCTGAAATGTGAACGGTCTGGATTTGGATAACCCACGTCGTTAATGATTGTCATCCATCCCTGATCATAAATTTCTTGCAAAGCAGCCATGTTCGGATTTAGGCCCTGCATATCATTTAGTTTTATAATTTCTTCGGGTTTTATTGCAATACTTTTTCTTTTCTGATAATAAATATCATTACCGAAAGGAATTACCGTGTTAAGGCCATCATTTCCCCCAGAAAGCTGTACCACAACAAGGTTTTTATAAAGCGATAATTCATCAAGCGCCATCGCTTCCAAAGGTTTCATAAACGCAGGAACAAATAACGATCCGGCAGCTACAAAACCCGTATTTCTTAAAAAATTTCTTCTGTTCATCTCGAATTTTGGTTGATTGTAAAACTTAACAGAGCTGATATTCTGGCATGCTGGTTATCTCTACTGCAGTATTTCTTAAACCTTTATTGTCTTTAACCAATGAAGTGATTTTGTTAGTTATTTTTGGCTGAAGTAAGAAATCTGCAAGCGCTACCGGGCTTAAATCTTTAGGAAAAGTGTCTAGAAATTTTGGCCAATCCGCCTTTGCATCAACAAAAGATTTAGGTTTTGCTTTAGTATTGGCATTTGCTGTCGCATTTTTATTGAGTGCAATTACCGCTTCATCTTCCGGATCGGCTTTGCCGCTGAAATCAATCTGGCCATCATTTAAAACCAGCGATGGAATACGCATTCTTAACATAAGCGAGGAACTGTCTATCCAATTTTGCCCGCCAGGCCAGCCCGCAACATTTGGCGGATTAAACAGGTATTGCCCCAAACTGCTTTGCAATTGAATTAATACCTGAGGTTTGTTGTAGGTGACAAAAAACTCTCGACTTAAACCCACTAAAAATTCTGCCGGAGATTTAATTTTGTTGCCTGTATTTTCTGTGCTGTAAAACCAATCGGCATTAAAAAGTTTTTTCATCAATGCGGTAATGTCATATTTAGAGTTGTAGAAATGATCAGCCAACTCCTTTACATGTTGTTCATTTACCTGATCGTTTACAAAAAACTTATAAATTTTTCTCGAAATAAATTCGGCAGCCACAGGTTTTTCCAGAATAATATCAATAATGTTTTCGCCATCAAGATTTCCGGTTTTACCGAAAAATGTTTTAGTTCCGGTATCGTGTTGGTTTTGTCTGAAGATGAAAGAACCATCTTTATCATACATCCATCCCGTAAATGCGCGTGCAGATTCTTTAACATCTTGTTCGGTATAATTGCCGCGGCCAAGCGTAAAAAGTTCCATCAACTCTCTTGCAAAATTTTCATTTGGATGGTCTTTTTTATTTTGTTGGTTATTCAGATACTGCAACATGGCAGGCGATTTAGATACTTCAAGAAGTAAAGTTTTGAAACTCCCAAGTCCATTTGCCCTTTGTATATTATTCAGCTGTTGTGCAAAATATGGGTTGTTGCTTCGGCAGGCAAAATGGCCATGCCAAAACAGCGTCATTTTCTCTCGTAAGGGCGTTGGCGTGTTAATCATCCGTTCTACCCAGGCAATATTCAAATCGCGGCTTACTTCATTTTGCATCCGCACAATTTCTTGCCTGGTTTTCTTTTCCTCTTCTGTAAGATCCTTTTTTGCATACAGGCCAGCTTGTACCAACAGTTGTCGTTTAGATTCAAAATTGTCTACCTGTTTAAGATCGTCATTTTCTTTCGGCGTTTTTAAAAGCGTATCGATTACTTTTTCGGGTTTTTTGTGGCTTAATTTTTTCAATTCGGCATAAGAAATGCCAAAGGCCGCACGGTTGTAGAGATGCTTTACTTTATAAAAATTGTCATTTGCATTCATAGTGGGATGATTTTAAGCTTTTTGACATATTTAAAACGTAAGGGTTTAATGTTTGTTTTCTTGTTATTTTTGTGCATGTTTTTTCAACTGCCCGATGATGAATTGATTTTTCCAGATCCTGCGCTTGCAGAAGAGGATGGTTTGTTGGCCATTGGTGGCGATTTAAGTACGGAACGTTTGCTTTTAGCTTATCAGAACGGAATTTTTCCCTGGTTTAGTGAAGGCGAGCCTATACTTTGGTATTCGCCACATGAACGTTGCGTAATTTATCCCGATAGGATAAAAATCAGTAAAAGCATGAGAAAGGTTATGGCTTCCGGAATTTTTGAAATCTCCATTGATCGGGCTTTTGCCGATGTGATTTACAATTGTGCCGAAACACCAAGAAATGGACAGGAGGGAACGTGGATTACAACTGAAATGCAGGAAGCTTACGTTGCATTACACCAAAAAGGTTATGCCCACAGTGTTGAAGTCTGGATGGATAAAACGCTGGTTGGCGGTTTATATGGAATAAAAGTTAACGATGTTTTTTGTGGCGAGAGTATGTTTAGCCAGGTAAGTAATGCATCTAAAGCTGCGCTGATTTTTTTAAGCGAACTGAATGTAGATTTAATTGATTGCCAAATGCCCAATGATCATTTAATGAGTTTGGGTGCGGAAATGATTAAACGCGAGTTATTTGTCCAATACTTAGGTGCAAAAAAATAAAAAACCTGCAGTTGCCTGCAGGTTTCAGTATTATAATTCTCTAACCCAGATATTTCTGTAGCTAATCGGCGGACTCGGATCTCCGTGATCTTGTAGTTTTATAGATGCTTCTCCATGTTTTTTGTACTCTGGTGCACCAATCCATCTGGTTTCTCCTTTTAGTACGTAGTGATTTTGAAGCAAAACACCATTTAAAAATACTGTCACATTTGCCGGCGTCTTTACTGTTCCATCTTCATTAAAACGTGGCGCATTCCAGATAATATCGTAATACTGCCATTCACCTGGTTTTTTATTTGCGTTTGCCAGGGGAATACTTTGTTTGTATACACTTCCGGTTTGGCCATTTACGTAGGTTTTGTTGTTGTAGTTGTCCATAATCTGGATTTCGTAACCATCATCGCCACCACCGGTTGATGCCAAAAACACACCGCTATTGCCACGTGCCTGACTTTCGCCAGTTATATTGCTTGGGATTCTCCACTCCAAATGAAGTTGGTAATCGGTAAATTTCTTATTGGTTTCAATATTTCCAGTTCCTTTTTTTACCGTGAAGAAACCATCATCAATGGTCCAGCCGGCAGGTTTTGAAGCATCTTTTACAGAGTGCCATGCATCCAGATTCCGGCCGTTAAACAATACAATTGCATCAGAAGGTGCATCTTGCGGTAAATTGCCCGGCGTTACAATTTTCGGTACGGGTTCCCATACCTCTGTTTTTGCGGCTTCTTTTGCCGGATCATTTTTTTTATCCTGTGCCAATGTTTGCATTGCAAATAAAGTAGGGATGAATAGTAATGCGTACTTGCTCATAATAATGGTTTAACATTTAAAGTTAACCAGTTTCTTAACAAATGGAAATTTAGTATTGAATTTATTACGACAAATCATCTACTACATAGGTTTCTTTTACAATGATTTCGTCTGGAATGATTTCTTCTTCCTGTTCAACAAAATCTTTAACAGGGCAATATCCTGTAATTCCTCTAAATAGAAGTCCGGCGCCAATTGCGGCTCCCGTAAGTCCAATTACCGGGTGGCGGAATAAGCCTGTTAAACCTTTAATAAGTAAATAACTTCCTGTTGCGCCAGATAACCAGCGTTCTGATGCAGAAACATTTTGAAAAAGTTCTGGATATTTTAGTGCGTCTTTTACGTTTTTAAGAACGATATCTATTTTTTGAGCTGCCATGTTTATGTTTTTTGTCCAAAG
The DNA here is from genome assembly GCF_052343045.1 of Pedobacter terrestris. Lineage (NCBI taxonomy): Bacteria > Pseudomonadati > Bacteroidota > Sphingobacteriia > Sphingobacteriales > Sphingobacteriaceae > Pedobacter > Pedobacter terrestris. The sequence continues at coordinate 89,578 of NZ_CP180264.1, forward strand.
GTTTAACAATAGTTAGGCTTCAGAGTTTTAACATTAACAATTATTTACATGACGCCTAATTTAGAATTTCGCGGATGTCATCTTTACTTAATGATTTAAAGAAACTTTCTTCTGTAGTAATTAAAGAACTGGCTAAAGATTTTTTTCTGTTTTGCAGGGCAAGAATTTTTTCTTCTACAGTATCTTTAGCGATGAATTTGTAAATGAAAACCTTTTTTGCCTGGCCTATGCGGTGTGTACGGTCAATAGCTTGTTGTTCTACCGCCGGATTCCACCACGGATCAAGAATAAATACATAATCTGCCTGCGTAAGGTTTAAACCCACACCTCCAGCTTTAATAGAAATCAGAAATACTTTGAGATCAGTATTTTGCTGAAATTCAGAAACAATTTCTCCGCGGTTTCGTGTTCCACCATCTAAATATGCGAAAGGAATATTTTCGCGTTCAAAGTGTTTTTTAAAAATATCGAGGTGTTTTACAAACTGCGAGAAAACCAAAACTTTATGACCGCCTTTTAAAACGTTATCTAATGTGTGGATCACGTTCTCAAACTTGCCAGAGTCTGAAACGTAAGAACCATCAATCATTAACGGATGATTGGCCAGCTGCCTTAATGCGGTTAATCCTTGCAGTAGCTGAACTTGTTTTTGAGCAAAAGTACCATCATCCATACTTTGAAGTAAATCGTTCCGGTAGGCAGATTTTGTTTTTTCATAATATGCTGCCTGATCTTCGCTCATATCACAATAAATTACCTGCTCTGTTTTTGGAGGCAATTCTGCCGCAACCTGCTCTTTTGTACGTCTTAACACGAAAGGTTTGATGAGCGACTGCAATTTTCTGGCTTTGTCTTCATCTTTCTTTTTTTCAATTGCCTGAACGTATTCTTCGTAAAAGAAAGCCTGTGTGCCCAATAAACCCGGATTCAAAAACGTCAATTGCGACCAAAGATCGCTTACGGAGTTTTCTACAGGAGTACCACTCAAAATTAGTCTGTGCCGCGATTTTAAACTGCGTACCGCTTTGAAAGATTTTGAAGATGGATTTTTTATATTCTGGCTTTCATCCAGAATGATGTAATTAAAATAGAAACTCTTTAACTCATCAACATCTACGCGGGTAACGCCATACGTAGTTACAATAACATCATAATTGGCAAAGTTGGCTACATCTTTATTTCTGTTAGAACCGGTATGTGCCAGTATCTTTAACTTGGGTGTAAATTTCTTTGCTTCCGTTAGCCAGTTGTAAATGAGCGATGTTGGCATTACGATTAAAGATGTGGTATGAGAACCAGCCAAATGATCGTCTTCCTTTGCTTTCTGCAACATAGCCAGTGTCTGGATGGTTTTACCCAAACCCATATCATCTGCAAGGCAGCCACCAAAATTATACTCGCGCAAAAAGCTGAACCAATTGTAGCCTGCTTTTTGATAATCGCGCAAATGGCCTTTAAAATGTTCGGGCATTTGCGTATCGGCAATATCCTCAAAATTGGATAAACGTTGTAGCTTCCGCTCAAGCGTAACATTGGCCAAACTGTCTTCAGCCAAATCATTAATTAAACCAATGTGGTGTTTTTTAAGTTTCAGGTTTTCGCCGGTTTCGGCAAGACTAAACAAACTTCCATATTGTGTAAACCACTTTTCTGGTATAATTGCCACTTCACCGTCTGGAAGTAAATATTCTCGCTTTTTGTGTAATATATGTTGTTTTAAAGAGAGGAAAGGGATTTGATATTTGCCAAACCAAACAACGGCATGAATATCAAACCAATCGTTTCCTTCTTTAATTTCAAGATCTATTTTACTGGCACCTAAAACAAATCTTTTCTGCCCGGTTGCCTGTTCAATTTCAAAATCAGCTGCTTTTAAAATTTCAATATGTTCATTTACCCAGTTAATTGCCGCATAACTTGGATTGTCTTCTTCATTTGCAACTTCCAGGTTGCTGAATAAGGCACTTGCTTTTCGCAAACCCAAGCTAAGCAAAAGGTTAAATTGTTTTTTCTCCCAGTCTGCAGATCGTTTTATGCGGTGGAAAATATAATCGTCGCCAATTTTTTCTAAACGAACGGTTACTTTATGTGCGTTTTCTACAGAGAAAGTATACTCGCCATATTTAAAGTATAACTGAATTTGAGAAATTCCACCATCTACGTACAAAACCTTGATTACCGGGATGGCTTCAAATTGTTCTGTTCTAATTTCAAATCCTTCAGCATACACATGGTGTTTTTCAATCAGCGGAGCTACAAATTTTTCGAAATAAGTGGCTTCTGTTGCTTTTGGAATGGCAATGTATCTTTTTGCTAAAAAGGGTTGCAGTTTTTTTCCTTCAATATCCTGATCAAAAAAATACAACACATCATTTAATAAAAGCCATGCAGGTTTATTGCTGATGATCTGTGCATCTTTAAACATAAATTCGATACGCAGATTTTGATATTTTATGGTTGGGAAATAGCGTGTTTCAATTTCATTACGTCTAAAATGAAAGAGGATAGAAGCAGGCTGATCGGCCAGTTCAATTTTACGCTCAACCGGCCAGCCATCTTTATCCATCAAATACAATTCATCATGTACTTTCATGATTTCCAGCGCTTCACCTAGTTTTTTTTCAATTTTTGGCCTTACAGTTTCATAAAATTTACTATCGAAAATTTTTGTGAAAAATTCTGTAGGGCGGATCAGCTTCTTATAATGTTTTTTGATTAATGCATCTTGCTCTATATCGTCAAGTAATTTAATCAGTTTATAATCTACATCCGTTAAACAAGATTTAAATTCTTCAGCTGTGCTGGTAAAAATACGCTGGTAGGTGAAAGAGAAATCGCCATGCGGATTTAATTGAACAACATGAGGTTCAATTAAATAGCCCAAATACTCATGTTTGCACAAAGAGTATACAATTTTACAAGGTTTTGAGCTATCTACGCGTAACATTGAAGATGATGAAAATTTTATTTAATTAGTCGCTTAAAAAACTTTAAACATACAATATTTTGGTATCACATCAAAAAAAAGTGTGTCTTTCAGGTTAGAAAAACACATTTTTATGTAGAATGACGAGAATATGAGAAACACAAAAAGTAGCTGAAATTTGATGATATAAAAAAGGGCATCTTGAGTTAATCAAGATGCCCTTTTTAGCAATATTGCTTTTCCGGGTTATTTCCAGCCGCCACCTAAAGCGCGGTAAAGCTCAACTACGGATTGCAGTTTCTGCAAACGATCATTTATAGAACTTAGTTGCGCAGTAAGTAAACTTTGCTCAGATGTTAAAACATCTGTATAGTTGGTTGCAGAACTAAAACGCAACAATTCTTTTGTAAAATCTACTGCTTTTGTTAGCGATTCGATTTGTTTCGCACGAGTGATTTCTTTTTCTTCTGCGGTTTGATAGGCATACAAAGCGTTAGAAACTTCTTGTCCGCCGGTAAGCAATGTTTGCTGAAAAGCGAAGAACGTTTGTTGCTGAGTCGCTTGTGCTGTTCTCAAACGTGCTTTATTCTGGCCATTTGCAAAAATCGGTTGTGTTAGTCCGCCAATCAGATTGTAGAAAATTGAATTGTCGAAAAAGTTTTTCAATTGCAAGGTCGAAAGTCCGCCTGTGGCGGTTAGTGTTAACGAAGGATAAAAATATGTTTTCGCAAGATTGGTGTTTTCAAATGCAGATCTGAATTCAAATTCTGCTGCAATTACATCCGGACGATTTTGCAAAAGCTGAGCAGAAACACCGGTTTTTAAATCGCTGTATGGAATTTGCTGATCCAATGTTGTTCTGTTAATGCTTCCTGGTGCTTGAGCCAATAAAACATTCAATGCATTTTCGCCTTCTTTAATGCTTCTTTTTAAATCCGGAATGGTAACCTCTGCAGCATATAAATTGGCTTCGCTTTGTACAACAGCTGCGCCATTTACAATTGCACCATCTTTTAATGCACGCATGGTTTCTACGTCACTTTTTCTGATTTCTATTGTTTGCTCTGTAATTTTTAGTTGCTTGTCTAAAGCAAGTAAATTGTAATAGGCATTTGCAATTGAAGAAATTAATTGCGTTTGAACAGCTCTTTTTGCCGCATCTGTTTGTAATAACGTTGCATATGCAGCTCTTTTAGCGCTGCTTAATTTTCCCCAGATATCTGCTTCCCACGCCGTACTTAACTGTGCTTTGTAGGTTTGTGTTTCCAGGTTAATACCAATTCCTGCCGGAAAATTTAATGCAGCCGCAGATTGTTTTGCATCTGTAACCGATAAATCGCCTTGTAAGCTCGGTAAAAAAGCGGCTTTACTTTGTCTCAACGTTGCATCGGCAATTTTTATGCGCTCAATAGCCTGTTTTAAATCCAGGTTTTGATTTATGCCTTGCTGAATCAAGGTTTGTAAAGTGGTATCTGAAAACAAACTTTTCCACGGCAAATCTGCCATGGTTGTTGTATCAGTCGTATTTTGCCCACGGTATAATTCATCTTTAGTAAGCTGCGGGCGTGTGTACTTTTGGGTTACACAGGCGCTCAGACTCAGTATGGCTACACCGATAAAAATTGAATGCTTATATGTGAATTTCATATTCTTTAAATTAATGTTTGCTGGTAGTAGCCAATTTATATTCTTCTTCACTTTGCTCGTGGTCTACACCTTCATTGAATGGAGACTTATTACTTACTCTTTCCTGTAAACTTTGGAATATGATAAATAACGCCGGGATCACAAATACTCCGAAAATTGTTCCAATTAACATACCACCAACAGCACCTGTACCAATTGATTTATTTCCGGCTGCACCTACGCCGCTGGATAACATCAATGGCAATAATCCGAGGATAAATGCAAAAGAAGTCATCAAAATCGGTCTTAAACGTGCCGTTGCACCATCAATTGCCGAGTTTACAATACTCATCCCTTTTCTACGTCTATCCACTGCGTACTCTACAATTAGAATTGCATTTTTGGCCAATAGACCTACAAGCATAATTAATGTAATTTGTGTATAGATGTTGTTATCGATTCCGAAGATTTTGTCAAAAACAAATACACCGGCCAAACCAACAGGTAGTGAAATCAATACTGCAAAAGGCAGGATATAACTTTCATATTGTGCGGCAAGTAAGAAATACACAAAAATTACGCAAAGTAAAAAGATGAAAATGGTTTGACTACCACTGCTGATCTCCTCACGGGATAATCCAGAGAATTCATAACCATAACCTGCCGGAAGTGTTTTCGCAGCTTCTTCTTGTACTGCGGTTAAAGCATCTCCTGAGCTGTATCCAGGATTCGGGTTACCAGTAATAGAAATTGAAGTAAATAAGTTGAAACGCGAGATTGCCTGAGGTCCGTAAACTTTTGTCAGCTTAATAAATTCAGAAACCGGAGCCATTGTACCGCTCGAATTGCGCACGTAGATGCTTGTTAAACTTTGTTCGTTGGCTCTGAATTGTGCGTCGGCCTGATACATTACCCTGAATTGTTTCCCGAATTTATTAAAGTTAGATGCATAAACACCACCATAATAACCTTGTAAAACACCCAGAACATCCGTTACCGTTAAACCTGCCTGTTTCACTTTCGCAACATTTACCTCAATTTGATATTGAGGAAAGCTTGGATTAAATGAAGTTGCAGCGTATTGAATTTCAGGCCGCTTGTTCAGCGCTGCAAGAAAGGAATTTCCGATATCGTTGAATTTATTGATATCGCCACCTGTTTTATCCTGAAGCTGGAATTCAAAACCTCCACTTGTACCAAAACCCTGAATGGTTGGTGGAGCAAAGAAGATGATTTTTGCACCTTTAATGCTTGCTGTTTTAGCAAACAACTCGCCGATGATGGCTTTAACATCACGTTTTCTTTCATCCCATGGATGTAACCTTGCGATAACCATTCCGTAAGAACTTCCAGAACCACTGATCAGACTTCTCCCCACAACTCTAAGAGAGTTTTTAATTTCCGGAATAGTATGTACGATACTGTCAATTTGCGCAATTACCAGATTTGTCCCTTCCTGTGAAGTTGAAGCCGGCAAGGAAATGTCAGACATAATTGTACCTAAATCTTCATTGGGCACAAAACCTTTAGGTGTTGTACTCATTGTCCAAACCAAAACGGCAGTAAATACCACAATTGCAACACCAACAATCCATTTTGCACGAGACAAAAAGCTAACTGATTTTTTATATTTCGCAGTTACACTATCGAAAGCTGTATTAAAAGCACCGTAAAAACGTTGCAAGAAATTTTTAGATTTTTCATGGTCGTCTGCATGTGGCTTAAGGAACAATGCACACAAAGCAGGACTTAATGTTAAAGCGTTAATGGCCGAAAGGATGATGGAAATAGCCAGTGTTAAACCGAATTGTTTATAGAATACACCAGAAGATCCGGAGATAAAACTCACCGGAATAAATACAGCCGCCATGACTAACGTAATCGATATAATTGCTCCGCTGATTTCGTCCATCGCATCAATAGTTGCTTTTTTAGCATCGGTATACCCTTCATCCAGCTTGGCGTGCACCGCCTCAACCACAACAATCGCATCATCTACCACAATACCAATGGCGAGTACGAGGGCGAAAAGAGTTAATAAATTGATGGTAAAACCGAAAAGACTAAGGAAGAAAAAAGTACCTACAATAGCCACCGGAACACTGATTGCTGGAATTAAGGTAGAACGGAAATCCTGAAGGAAAATGAACACTACAAGGAAAACGAGGATAAACGCTTCTACCAAGGTGTGAATTACTTTTTCGATTGATGCATCAAGGAAATCATTCACATCAACCAATGTAGCGTAGTGAACGCCGTTTGGGAAAGTTTTTTGTGCTTCTTCCAAGGTTTTGATTGAGTTTTCGATTACTTCCTTTGCGTTAGATCCGGCAGTTTGGTTAATGGCAATACCCAATGCGGCTTTGCCATCAAAACGTACACTACTGGCATAACTTTGTGCACCCAGTTCTATACGTGCAACGTCTTTTAGACGCAAGGTTTGTCCGTTTGCATTTGCACGGATAATGATGTTGCTAAATTCAGTTTCGTCTTTTAAACGACCTGTATATTTTAGCGTATATTGAAAAGCCTGGTCTCCAAGTTCACCAAATTGGCCCGGAGCTGCTTCTACGTTTTGCTCAGCAAGTGCAGTGTTCACATCTTCCGGCACCAAACCGTAAGTTGCCATTACATCTGGTTTTAACCAGATCCGCATGGTGTAATCCAGCGTACCGAAAGCACTTGCATCACCCACACCATTAATACGTTTAATTTGAGGAATGATGTTGATGTTGGCGTAATTTTGAAGGAAAGTTTGATCGAAAGATTTATTGTCACTGTAAATAGCGAAAATCAATACGTTACTTGCCTGTCTTTTTGCTGTGATTACACCAGATTTTGTAACCTCTGCAGGAAGTAAACTTGTTGCACGTGCAACCCTGTTCTGTACGTTTACTGCAGCCAAATCCGGGTTTGTACCCAACTTAAAGTTGATTGTAATGGTTGCAGAACCGTCATTACTTGCTGTAGAGGTCATGTATGTCATATCTTCTACACCATTTATTTGCTCCTCAAGCGGAACTACTACACTATTCATTACCACATCGGCATTTGCGCCCTGGTAAGATGTAGATACTTGTACGGTAGGCGGAGCAATCTCGGGATATTGCGATACCGGAAGTGTGGCTAAGCCTAAAACCCCCAGAATTACAATAATGATGGATATTACCGTAGATAAAACCGGCCTCTCTATAAATTTCTTAAGCATATATTCTAATTCATCCGATTGTTAATCGGTAAGTAAGCGGATATTATTTCTTTAATTCGGCATATACCGAATCGGCACTTTTTTCTTCAGGCTTAATCTTGGTATTGTCTCTTAATGACTGAAAGCCTTCCAAAACAACTTTATCGCCTGCCTTTAATCCTTTGGTTACCACGTAAAACTTGCCTTTGGCCAATTGATTCACTTCTATTTCTGTATTCATTACTTTAGAAGAATCACCCAATACATATACAAACTTTTTCCCCTGCACATCCATTGTTGATTTCTGAGGAATTAAAATTGCATTTTCCACGTGCTGAGGAATTCTTACAGATGCACTCGCCCCGGTTTTCAATAAAGCAATTGGATTTGGAAACGTTGCACGTAAGCTGATAGATCCAGTGCTAGTGTTAATTTGTCCGATGATAGATTCAACCTTACCGTTTTCAGCGTAAGTAGTTCCATCTGCCAATACCAGGCTAACCGGTGGTATATTTTTCATCTGCTGACTCAGCGTTTTTCCATTATATGTTTTGGAAAAATCTAATATTTGTTTTTCATTCAAAGAAAAGTAGGCAAATACCTTAGAAATATTAGAAACAGTAGTTAAAGGTTCAGTACTTGTACTGCTTACCAAACTACCTGTTTTAAAAGGAATAGTACCAATTACGCCGTTTACCGGGCTAGAAATGGTGGTGTAGCCTAAATTTACCTGCGCATTTGCTAAAGTGGCTTTGGCTTGTGCCAGTGTAGCTTTTCTGCTTTGTAAAGTAAGCTGGGCAGATTGAAGTTCGTATTTGCTAATGATGTCCTTATCAACCAAAGGCTTGGTTTTGTCCACCTGAAGCTGCGCCGCATTAACATCTGCTTCTGCACTGCTAATTGCTGCTCTTGCTGTTCTTACTTCCTGCTCGTACTGTGGAGCATTTATTGTAAATAAAACCTGACCTTTCTTTACAACCGCACCTTCATCTACAAATATCTTTTCTACAAAACCATCAATTTTTGGGCGAATATCAATATTTTGAACGCCTTCAATTGTTGCTGGATAGTCAGAATCGAGTGTTGTTGATTGAGCCGATAATGTAAATACCGGATAGGCTTGTGGTGCAGCTGCTGCTTCGGCAGATTTTTTCGCATCATCGTTATTGCCGCAAGATGCTAAAAGCATCCCGATGCTTATACTTAAGAGGAGAGTTGTTCCTTTTCTCATGGATATTCTGTGTGTTTAAATTTTTTAATTCCGGAAGTTGAAAGCGATACGGTTTTGACCTTGGATTCACTTTAAAAACGCCCAAAAATAAAGCCTAAAAAAAAATAAATCTGTCCAAATTCTGTCATTTAATCAATCGATTGATTTATTTTTGCTGAAATAGGTTCTTTTTTCGAGTTTAAGTCTTTGATATTAAATGACTTATTTGGTTTTTTTAAGGTTGTTGTAATCTGTAATTATATTGCGACAGATGTTAAATGCTGTTAAAAGTTACAGTATTAGGATGTTTTTTGGTACATAATAATGTTGTTATTTCTACTCATTGTATGGTTTTTAGGCAAGTATTATTTTTTCAACTTTAGGCAGAATAACAGGTATATAAATTCCTTTTGCAAGGGTATAATTAGTGTTACAGTTGATCAACATCACCTTCAAAAACCAGTTTTGCCGGGCCACATAAAAATACGTTGTTAAAAGTGGTGCCATCATAGTCAAACTCTACGCGGATTTTGCCACCCAAGACTTCAATATTGGTTTTAATATGGCCCGTTTGGTTTTTGTGTTTTGCCATAGCCATTGCAACCGCAGTTACGCCGGTACCACAGGCATAAGTTTCATCTTCTACGCCGCGCTCATAGGTACGCACAAAAAGATGATCGCCTTTATCTTCCACAAAATTTACATTAATGCCTTCGGTTTTATAAGTTTCGTTGTATCTGATTTTTTTCCCTTCCTGAAATACATCGAGGTTTTTCAAATCCTCTTTCAGCTCGACATAATGTGGAGAACCTGTATTTAAAATATAGGCTTCAACATCCCGTGTTATGGTATTTACATCAATCATTTGTAAATCAACCCAATCTCCATTTTCTGAAATTCTGGCATAGTGCGGTCCATCAACTGCCAAAAAGTTTGTTTCATTGGTGATGATGCCCAGATGTTTAGCGAAAGCCACAATGCAACGCCCACCATTTCCGCACATGCTTCCTAACTTGCCATCCGCATTAAAATAATGCATTTCAAAATCGTACTCGGCGTGCTTTGTTAAAAACATTAATCCATCTGCCCCAATACCAAATCTACGGTGGCAAAGCTGCTCAATGTAATCGTTATCGACATTTTTTATCGGAGATGCAGTATGGTCTATTAAAATAAAATCGTTGCCGGCGCCTTGATATTTATAAAAATTGATTTTCATTTATTCTTCATTTTGATGTACAATATTTGAGATGCGCAATTCGATTGATCTGGTATTAAAATGTTAATTTAACATTTTTTAACACCGATTATGATGTTTCGATTATGCAAATATCGTTCTTATGGTATTAAATTTGAATAATCTAACGAAAGAAATTTAAGCAGGCGAATAAAGTAAGAGCATGCTGCTTAAAGGGAAACAATGCTCTGCAATCTTTTAGAATTATTAATCTAATAAGCAAATGAAAAAGATACTAGGAATTACAGTTTTAGCTGCATTTATAGGTGGTGCGGCTGCAGTTGGAGGTTACAAACTTTTTGAACGTAACCAGGTAGGCGGGACAATTTCTGAAAAACAAGATTTGTATTTTGCCAACAATCCACTAAAAGTTTCATCGGCAGGAACTGCCGATTTCACTCAGGCGGCCGCCGCAGTTGCACCGGGAGTCGTTCACATTAAAACAACATATGCTGCGGCAAGTGGCGGTAGAGGTTCATCTTCTCCTTTCGATATGTTTGATGATTTCTTTGGCGGCGGCGGTCGTCAAATGCAACGTCAACCAAGAGCAGCTTCAGGTTCTGGAGTAATTATTAGTCAGGATGGTTACATCGTAACCAATAATCACGTGGTAGAAAATGCCGAAAAAGTGGAAGTGGTTTTAACCGACAGACGTAAAGTTGAAGCGAAAGTAATTGGTCGCGACCCAAATACCGATTTAGCACTAATTAAAGTAAATGCGAACAACCTTCCGGTAGTAAAAATGGGAAATTCTGATAATGTACAGGTTGGAGAATGGGTTTTAGCAGTAGGTTTTCCGCTAGATCTGAATACAACAGTTACAGCAGGTATTGTTAGTGCTAAAAACAGAAGTATTGGTATTATTGGCCGCGAACAACAAGGCAATGAAATAACTGAAGAAGAATATAGAGAATACCAACGTACAGGTAAAAGACCAGATCGACCTGCGAATACGAGTATCGAATCTTTTATTCAAACAGATGCTGCTATTAACCCTGGGAATAGCGGTGGTGCTTTGGTAAATGCCAGTGGAGAATTAATTGGTATCAATTCTGCGATTGCATCACAAAGCGGATACAACCAAGGTTATGGATTTGCAATTCCAGTAAATCTGGCTCGTAAAATTGTAGACGATTTTATGAAATACGGCTCAGTTAAACGTGGATATATCGGTGTAAATTTTGTTCCGCTTAGTGCTGATGAAAAACCAGAAGGCATTAAAACCAATGAAATTAGTGGTTTATATGTGAATGATGTTGTTGATGGCGGTGGTGCTGCGTCTGCAGGAATAAAATCAGGAGATGTAATCAAAAAAGTTGATGGTGTAGTAATCAATGATTCTCCAGATTTGCAGGAACGAGTTGGTCGTTTAAACCCTGGCGATAAAGTTAAACTTACTGTGTTGCGTGATGGAGCTTTAAAAGATTATACCGTAACCTTAAAAGGCGAGGCAAGTGTAGGTTTAACAGCAAATAAGGCGAGTGAAAAAAGCGTAGAGGTTTCGAAATTAGGGGCCACATTTGCACCGGCAACCGCCGCTCAAAAAACTAAATACAGAATTAACGGTGGTGTTGTGGTAACTTCTGTAACTACCGGAAAAGCTTTTGATAATATTGGTGTAGAAAAAGGATTGATTATTACAAAAGTAAACGGACAAGCAGTTAATTCAGTGTCTGACATACAGAAAGCATTGCCCCAAACCAGAAATGGTAATGTGTATATCTCAGGCGTGAGTGAACAAGGTACATTTAACTTTAGCTTCCCGGCACAATAACTGAAAAGCAAATAAGAAAAGGCTTTCGATTTCAAAATCGAAAGCCTTTTTTGTTTAGTCCTGTTGTATAGGTTCATGATTGGCGTGGCAAGCTTGGGCGCATTCTTCACAAGCAATAGCACATTGCCTGCAATGTTCGTGATCGTGTTGCCCACACTCCTCCGCACATAGCCTGCAAATTTCTTCACACAATAATAAATACTGACGGGCAATCGCAGAGTCGCGTTGCAACAATCTTGCCGCTTGGGTGCAGATATCCGCACAATCGCGATCCAGGCGAATGCAATTAATCATCATTTCCAAATCCTCTTCTTTTAAGCAAGAAGTTGCACAATGTTCACATGCCAATGCACAATCTAATAAAGTTTGGATGAGCGCACTATTTCTATTTTCCATTTTAATACGATTAAGTGAATAATTGTTCTGTTGTTATATTAACCGAATTGTTGTAGAAAGGGTTTTTGAAATGAAATCTTACCTGTGTTTAGAAAGTGTGAAGCGAACAATTATTATACTGACAACAGTTTGATAGAACGCCGATTTCTGGATTATATCATCTCTGTCTAAATATCGAAGATAATACCTTGCTTTAAAGCCAAAAAAACTAAATTTGCCTAACAAAAATTCAAAATGATTATGAGTTTCAGAATAGAACACGATACCATGGGTGAGGTTCAGGTGCCTGCCGACAAATACTGGGGTGCACAAACCGAACGCTCACGCAATAACTTTAAAATCGGGCCGGAAGGTTCAATGCCAAAAGAAATTATTCATGCTTTTGGATACCTTAAAAAAGCGGCTGCATTAGCCAATACTGAACTTGGTGTATTGTCTGCAGAAAAAGCAGAATTGATTGCCAAAGCTTGCGACGAAATTATTGCCGGAGAATTAGACAGCGAATTTCCATTGGTGATCTGGCAAACCGGTTCTGGTACACAAAGCAACATGAACGGTAATGAAGTTATCGCGAACCGCGCACATGTGATCAATGGTGGTCAGCTTTCTGATGATAAAAAAATTCTTCATCCAAATGATGATGTAAATAAATCACAATCGTCTAACGATACTTATCCAACTGCAATGCACATTGCAGCATATAAACTTACCGTAGAAAATACCATTCCAGGGTTGGAAAAACTTAGAAATACACTGGCTAAAAAAGTTCAGGAGTTTTCTGGAATCACAAAAACCGGCCGTACGCATTTTATGGATGCAACGCCATTAACACTCGGACAAGAGTTTTCCGGTTATGTTCAGCAAATTGACAACAGTATCCGTGCAATTAAAAATGCATTGGTTATGGTTGCAGAACTTGCTCTTGGCGGTACAGCTGTAGGAACAGGTTTAAATACACCGAAAGGTTATGATGTACTCGTAGCACAAAAAATTGCCGATTTAACTGGTTTACCTTTTGTAACTGCACCGAATAAATTTGAGGCACTTGCTGCACATGATGCAATGGTAGAACTTTCTGGCGCTTTAAAACGTACATCTGTAGCGTTGATGAAAGTTGCAAATGATATTCGTATGTTAAGTTCTGGCCCGCGTTGCGGAATTGGAGAAATTGTAATTCCAGACAATGAACCGGGATCATCAATTATGCCAGGCAAAGTAAATCCGACACAACCAGAAGCTTTAACAATGGTTTGTGCACAAGTTATGGGTAATGATGTTGCAGTTTCTATTGGCGGTGCAACAGGCCACTTCGAACTTAATGTTTTCAAACCTTTAATTGCCGCAAACGTTTTGCAATCTGCACGTTTAATTGGCGATGCTTGCGTTTCATTTAATGATAAATGTGCAGAAGGAATTACTGCAAATTTACCTGAAATTGAGAAACACCTTCAAAATTCATTGATGCTGGTAACAGCTTTAAATCCGCATGTTGGTTATGAAAATGCAGCCAAAATTGCTAAAAAAGCACATAAAGAAAATAAAACACTTAAGGCCGCTGCGGTTGAGCTTGGTTTGTTAACAGAAGCTCAGTTTGATGAGTGGGTACGACCAGAAGATATGGTTGGCAGCTTAAAATAATTTACAATACAGCCGGTAAAGCAATGCTTTACCGGTTATAAAAAACCACTTGATGCAGAAACGCTATCCGGCAATACAGCTTGCGTATTTTTTTCTTTTTGCAAGCTTATTCTTTTCAGCTTGTGTGGCAAGTCCGAACGTTCAAGGGAAAGGCTCAGACGCTGTACAAGGCGTTTGGAATGAAGATTCTGTTGCGTTTAGCTATAAGCTGAGTAATTACACCCAACACCATTTTAAATTTTCATGCGATTCTGTTTACATAGATTTTGTAACGCACAGCAAAGTCAATTTCTATGAAGATTCTTGCTACAACAATGGGATTTGGAATGAATATGCTAAAGGCGTTTACGCTATAAAAGGCGATACTTTATTTGTTGGCGCGACTTTTACCCACGAAAATTATAAACAAAAAATTTCTGGCTGCTATCGCATTGGGCGTTACGACCGTAATTTCCTGATTAAAAAGTTAACCGCCGATACCTTGCTGCTGGAAAGTTTAAGTGATCAGCGCCAGATTGAAATGATTCTGAAAGAAAAAACAACTTGTGTACAAAAAGAACTTTAAAATGAAACAAACATTAAATGGTACAAAAACCATCCTTGTACTTATACTCGCTTGCTTATTGTATATGCCAATGCGCGCCAATGCGTGGGGCATGCTTGGGCACCGCATTGTTGGTGAAGTAGCAGATAGTTATTTAAAGGCCAAAACCAGAAAAGCAATTGCAGGGATTTTAGGCAGTGAATCTTTAGCGATGTCTGCCAACTGGGGCGATTTCATTAAATCGGACTCTACGTACAACTACATGTACAACTGGCACTTCGTAAATCTTCCGGCAGGATTAAACAAAGATGGCGTGTACAATTTCCTCGAAAAAGAAAAAGGACCAAATGTATATTCCAAGATTCCAGATCTTGTTGCGGTATTGAAAGATAAAACAAGTCCAATTGATCAGAAAAAACTGGCAATCCGTATGTTGGTACATCTGGTTGGCGATTTACACCAGCCAATGCATACCGCCAGAAAAGAAGATTTGGGCGGAAACCGTGTTTCTGTTTTGTGGTTTAATGAAAAATCTAACATCCACCGCGTTTGGGATGAACAGTTAATCGATTATCAGCAATTGAGCTATACGGAATATACCAGATACATCAATCATCCGTCGGCAGTTCAATTGTATAACTGGCAAAATACATCGTTGAAAGATTGTGTTTATGAATCTTATCTGGTTTGCAACAAAATATATGAAACAACCAAACCCGATTCTAAATTAAGTTACCGTTACAATTTTGATTGGATCTCTACATTAAATGAGCAATTGGTTAAAGGTGGCGTTCGTTTAGCGAAAATCCTGAACGATATTTACGCGTAAAAAGAACCTGTTTGAAAAAAGAAGTAATGCCCTGACGATAAGTTGGGGCATTTTTTTGAGCTGTATAAAACGCCAAAATAAAAAGGGCAATCAAAAAACCCAATTTACATCAGATTTTTTGCTGCCCTTAATTGCTAATTTAGATAATTTTTATTGCTGAAAAGAGAATGTTGTGCTTGCGCTCAGAATCTGTCCAGTCGATTTTCCTTCTGCTTTCATTACGCCGTCTACCCAAACTTGCATGGTCAACGTAGAATTGGCATCTGGTCCGGTAGCATTTACAGCACCACCAAGCACAATTGCTGAAGAAGAAATGGTGTATTCAGGACTTGTCCACGTAGAGCCACTTAGACTTGTAAAGCTTTCAGTTGCACCCAATCCGGTACTCACTACCGCTACACCGATATTTGTACCCGAAGAACCGACAGCTTTGTAAACCACTTTATGGGTAGAACCCGATGGGGTTTCATCATTGTCTTTCTTGCAAGAAAACAAAAAGGTTAAACTAAGAATTAAAGCTAAGGATAGTGCTTTGGAAATGTTTTTCATAGGTAGATAATGTGTTTTAATTTCTACCTGCAAGAGCCAAAAATGCGCCAAAAGAGGGCTTTTTAACAAAAATACCCATAAGCCAGTAGAGTGTACTACTGGTTTATGGGTATTTTTTATATAATTGTTGAAAAAATGTACCTGTCTAAAAAACAGACAAATTATTTCATTTTCTGTACAAAATCACGGATCGCTTCTCCAGGATTTTCTGTTTTCATGAAGTTTTCTCCAATTAAAAAACCATTAAAACCTGCAGCTTTCAATTGATTTATAATTTTCGGATCACTAATAGCACTTTCAGAAATTTTCAAAAATTCACTGGGTATTTCATTTACGAGGTCGAAAGAAGTTTGGATGTTTACCGTAAAATCTGCAAGGTTGCGGTTATTTACGCCAATTGCATCTAAATCTCCACAAATGCTTCTTTCTAATTCATCGTGATTATGCACCTCTAGCAGCACATTCAGGCCGAGATTGTGGGCAAATTTTCCAAATTGTTTAATTTGCTGCGGTGTTAAAATTGCGGCAATTAATAAAATAATGTCTGCACCCCAGGCTTTTGCTTCGAGAATTTGGTATTCATCAATCATAAAATCTTTGCGGAGAATCGGGATGTCATTCGCTGCCCTTGCCGCGAGAATATCATCGGTTTTACCTCCAAAAAAGTCGACATCTGTTAGCACAGAAAGCGCAGATGCGCCCGCTGCATTATAGGCTTGAGTTACTTCCGAGACATCTGCAGTGCCGTTAATTAAACCTTTGGAAGGTGACCGTCTTTTAAACTCTGAAATAATACCCGTTCTGGTTTCATCCAAAAGAAAATCTTTAAAAGAATACGTTTCGCGTTTAAAGTGAGTTGCATTTTCGAGCTCGGAAACCGAAATCATCGCTTTTGCATCTGCAACTTCCTGCTTTTTGCGTTCAACAATTTTATCTAAAATGTTCATATGCTAATTCGTTAACCAGTTTTCCATCATTTGTTTCCCATGCTCAGTGAGTACACTTTCAGGGTGAAACTGTACGCCGCGTACATCGTACGTTTCATGTCTTAAAGCCATAATTTCACTGGTGTGGTCTCTTGCGGTAATTTTAAGACAAGTAGGGAAATTCTCTTTACTCACTACCCAACTGTGGTAACGGCCAACATTAATGGTTTGTGGGCATTCCCAAAACAGAAACTCATCACCATCTACAACAGTAACGGGTGTTGCAACGCCATGCATTGGTCTTCCCAGATTTAGAAGATTGCCGCCAAATACTTCGGCTATAGCTTGCTGTCCGAGGCAAACCCCAAAAATACTTTTGGTAGGTGCGTAGGTTTTAATTACCTCCAGCAATAAACCTGCTTCTTCAGGAATGCCAGGTCCGGGAGAAAGTAAGATTTTGTCAAATTGAGCAACGTCTTCAATCTTAAACTTGTCATTTCTCCAAACCACTGCTTCATATCCAACTTCATTAATCAGGTGAACAAGATTATAGGTGAAACTGTCGTAATTGTCGATAACTAAAACAGTTTTTTTATCGTTATTTTCCATTTTGAATCTTTAAATGCTTTCTGCCATTTCAATTGCTTTTCTCAGCGCAGCAATTTTATTATTTACCTCTTGCATTTCTGTCTCTGGTACAGAATCGGCAACAATACCAGCACCTGCGCGATAATGCAATTCATTATTTTTGCTCATAAAAGTACGGATCATGATGGCGTGGTTAAAATCTTCGTTAAATCCCATAAAGCCAATCGCTCCGGCATAAAAATTACGGCCGAGTTTTTCATTTTCATCAATAAGCTGCATTGCTTTATATTTTGGTGCGCCACTTAAAGTTCCGGCGGGATAAGTATCCGAAACTACTTTAAATGCAGTAACATTTTCTTGAAGATGGCCGCTTACTTTACTCACCAAATGAATAAGATGTGAGTAATACTGCACTTCTTTGAACGACTTTACTTCTACATTGCTGCAATGTCTGCTTAAATCGTTTCTTGCCAAATCTACCAGCATAACATGTTCTGCACTTTCTTTCGGATCTTGCTCTAGTTTACGCGCCTGTTCTGCGTCTTCAATATCGTTTCCACTACGTTTGAATGTACCCGCAATCGGGAAAATATTAGCCGAATTGTTTTTAATGGTAATTTGAGCTTCCGGCGATGAGCCAAACAATTTGAAATTCCCGTAGTCGAAATAAAATAAATATGGCGATGGATTGATAGACCTGAGGCAACGGTACACGTTAAACTCATCTCCGGAGAAAGCCTGTTTGTAAGCTCTTGATGGTACAATCTGAAAAACATCGCCCCGGTAAATATGTTTCTGAAGTTTTTCTACCAAATCCATAAAACCCTGATCGCTTAGGTTTGAAGTTTCCTTTCCACGTGTTTGAAATTTATATTCGGGGTAATTTTTATTCTGGATCAGGTATTCCATTTTATCCAGTTCATTTTCTTCTTCACCCTCAAAAGAATTTGTGAATAAAGTAATTTCGTTTTTGAAATGATCTATTGCAATGATATATCGATACAGATGATATTGCATTTCTGGAATTTCTTCTCCCTCTGGTGTTTCAGAAACAAACTTTATATCCTCAAAATGTTGTACAGCATTCCACGTAAAATAGCCAAACAAGCCGCTTGAAATGAATTTAATTTCTGGAAATTCTGTTTCTTTAAACTTCCCTTTAAATTCTGTAATTTCTTCAATCAGGTTTTTACTTTCTTTAAACTCTACAGTTCCATCCGGAAAATAGGTTTCCAGGCGCGTGCCTTTCAAAACAATGCCCGCTACCGGATCTGCGCAAACAAAACTCATAGAGTTTTCGCGACTGTGGTAATCCGAACTTTCAAGCAATATGCTATTCGGATAAACGTCGCGTAAGCGCAGATATATACTCACTGGAGTGGTGGTATCTGCAAGTAGCTTTTTGTATTTTGTATTAATCTTGAACATGATATGTTGCTTTTCTGGTTTTTGACCGTCTTTTAAAATTTTGTACAATAAAAAACCCGGCGTGTGGTTCTACGCCGGGCTTTAATGGTTCTTTAATAAGGTTTAGGTTGATAAACTATATTTTTCATACGCAGCCAGCGCAATTCGATTGAGAATTACGACGCCAAAGCCATGTATGTATATTGCTGATCATGAGCCACAAAAATATAAAGAATTTTAAAAAAGCAAAATATTTTTAATCTTTATACGAAATAAAATTTCGGATTGATAAAGAAGGGGAGTGTTGTAATGCCAGATAATGTCGCAAACAGGCCGTTTGGATTATTGCAGCTATGGATACAGGCAAATATTATACTGCTGTAAGTTTTAGGATTTTTCTGCCAGATGCAGAGTAGAGTTCTGTATAAAACCAGTAAGATGGTAAAACCGATAGAAAATTGCAGCAGCACATGTGCTGCTGCAATTTGAAAATATGGTGTTAGGACACACCAAAAAATGTTCTTCCCGGAACACTTTTGGTCATCAACAAGATGGTTACAATAATTATAATTAATGCCAAACCAAAAAAGATTGCAATGGTACGGTGTTTGGCTACGCCTTCAATGGCTTTTTTAGATTTTGAATTTCCAATAGTAATCAGAATGATGGCAACAATCATTAAACTGATGTGCTCCATTTTAAAGTAACGAACTGCAGGTGCACCTTTGCTGCTTAAACTGTACCAACCTTCAGTAAAATAAAGTACAAGGCCAATAAGCAGTTGAATATGTGCGCTAATTAAGGTGAAAAGATTCAACTTGCGATCGCCTTCTGTATAGTTTTTACTTCCAAACCAACCAGAAAGTGCCTTGATCAAAGCAATAATCAGCAGAATAAAAACTACGTAGCGCCACCCGGAGTGCGCACTTTTTAAAATTTCGTTCATAAATAATATTTTCTAACGTCCAAAAATAGCCAATAATTGTAAAAAATAGGTTATCCACAACAAATCGTACTTATTTATATTAGTTTTAAACAAAATAAACCCCTAAACTCAGTTATGAAGAAAATTTTACTTGCCATTGTGCAGGTATTTTTCACAACCGTTCTTTTTGCACAACAAAATACTTTTCCTGTAAACGGCTCTTTTGATACCCGGCCGGGAATGTATGCGTTTACAAATGCAACTATTGTGGTAAATGCCAGTCAGACTTTAACCAATGCAACGCTTTTAATTAAAGGACAAACCATTCAGAATGTTGGTGCGGGCATTGCCGTACCTAAAGGTTATGTTGTTGTAGATTTAAAAGGGAAATTCATTTATCCATCAATGGTTGATGCTTTTACCAGCTACGGAATTACAGAAGCACCGGCGCAGCAACGCGGTTTTGGTGGCGGCCGGCAGTCGATTTTTGTATCTACAAAAAAAGGCGCTTATGGATGGAATGAAGCCATACGACCAGAAACGTATGTGAAAAACATTTTTACTGTTGATTCAAAGAAAGCAGATGAACTTAGGAAAGTAGGTTTCGGAAGTGTAAATGTGATTAGCAGAGATGGAATTGCACGTGGTGTTTCTGCAGCGGTAACGCTCAATGAAGATGCAGACAATGCGGTTTTTCTTAAAGATGAAACCGGCGCAAATTATTCCTTTAGCAAGGGCAGTTCTGCTAACGATTATCCAACTTCATTAATGGGATCAATCGCTTTGCTTCGCCAAACTTATTTCGATTCGCAATGGTACGGCAAACAAAAAGACGAGTACAATATTTCTTTACAAGAGTTTGCAAAACAGCAAACTATGCCGCAGATTTTTGAAGTAGATGGTTGGGCAAATGTACTTCGGGCAGATAAAATTGGTAAAGAATTTGGCAAAAAATATATTATCAAATCTACAGGCGATGAATATCAGCGTATTAATGAAGTAAAAGCAACGGGTGCAACTCTGATTATTCCATTGGCTTTTCCGAAAGCGTATGATGTTGAAGATCCGGCAGAAGCCAGAAACCTTAGTTTAGCTCAAATGAAAGGCTGGGAGTTGGCACCAACAAATGCTTCGGTATTGGAAAAAGCAGGTGTTAATTTCGCATTAACGGCATTTGGTTTGGATAATAGCCGCGATTTTTGGGCTAATATCCGCACTGCAATTGAAAATGGATTATCCGAAAAACAGGCATTGAAATCGGTAACCGAAATTCCGGCCAATATTTTAGGCATATCAGATAAAGTAGGTTCACTGGAAAAAGGAAAAGTAGCTAACTTTTTAATCTCGTCTGATAATCTTTTCAAAAACGGAAACATCATTTTCGAAAATTGGGTACAAGGAAAACGTTACGTGGTTAATAAAATGGATGTAAGCGATGTACGTGGAAATTACAATCTGAATGTTGACGGCGTTGGTGCTTTACTTTTAAAAATTACCGGTACCGCTGGCAGTTCTACTGCCGCTATCGAAAGAACCGGAACAGATAGCGTTAAAACTTCTGCAACTTTTACCAGAAATGGAGATTGGGTAAGCATAAGTTTTAACCTGAAAAAGAATCCAAAAGGCGATGTTCGTTTAAGCGGATATATTACAGCTGCAAACCCAATTGTAATTAAAGGTGAATCTGCATTGGCAGATGGATCTGCAGGCCATTTTACAGCGACGTATAAAGAAGCCGCAAAAGAAACCCCTAAACGCGATGAACCTAAACCTGTTTTAGCAGTTGGTCCGGTTATTTACCCATTCTCTGCTTTCGGCTCTGCCGTACTACCCAAGCAAGAATCTGTACTGTTAAAAAATGCGACTGTTTGGACGAATGAAAAAGAAGGTATTCTGCAGAACGCGGATGTATTGCTGGAAAACGGAAAAATTAAAGCTGTAGGTAAAAATTTATCTGCTGGCGCTGCAAGGGTTATCGATGCAACCGGTAAACACATCACTGCAGGTATTATTGATGAGCATTCACACATTGCTGGTTCTGGCGGTATTAATGAAGGTGCACAATCTGTTTCGGCAGAAGTGAGAATTGCAGATATCATCAACTCAGAAGATGTAAACATTTATCGTCAGCTAGCAGGTGGTGTAACTACATCGCATATTTTGCATGGTTCAGCAAATCCTGTCGGCGGACAATCACAGCTGATTAAATTACGCTGGGGAAAATCTCCTGAAGAATTGAAATTTGCTGGCGCAGATGGCTTTATCAAATTTGCTTTAGGCGAAAATGTGAAGCAAAGTAATTTTGGTACCGGCGCACGTTTCCCGGTAACCCGTATGGGCGTTGAACAAACTTTTGTTGATGAATTTACCCGCGCAAAAGAATACCAGAAAGCGCTTGCTGTAAAAGGAAATAATGTGCGTAGAGATTTAGAGTTGGATGCAATAGTTGAAATTTTGAACAACAAACGTTTTATTACCTGCCACTCCTATGTGCAGAGCGAAATTAATATGCTTATCCATGTTGCAG
Source organism: Pedobacter terrestris (assembly GCF_052343045.1). NCBI lineage: Bacteria > Pseudomonadati > Bacteroidota > Sphingobacteriia > Sphingobacteriales > Sphingobacteriaceae > Pedobacter > Pedobacter terrestris. The sequence continues at coordinate 111,867 of NZ_CP180264.1, forward strand.
ACAGCTTAGGTTTCAAAATAAACACATTTACACATATTCTGGAAGGATATAAGGTTGCAGATAAAATGAAAGCGCATGGCATTGCCGGATCAACTTTTTCTGATTGGTGGGCGTACAAAAACGAAGTTGCAGAAGCCATTCCGTACAACGGTAAAATTATGCATAATGTAGGCGTTACAACGGCTTTCAATTCTGACGATGCAGAAATGGCCCGTCACTTGAATCAGGAAGCCGGCAAATCTGTTTTGTATGGTGGCGTTCCGGAAGAAGATGCATTGAAATTTGTGACTTTAAACCCGGCGCGAATGCTTCATATAGACGATAAAGTTGGAAGTTTAAAACCAGGTAAAGACGCAGATGTAGTCGTTTGGTCTGCAAATCCACTTTCCATTTACGCTAAAGCGGAGAAAACTTTTGTAGATGGTATCGCCTATTGGGATATTGAAAAAGATGCACAAACCATTAAATCACAGCAAACAGAAAAAGCGCGTCTAATCCAAAAAATGTTAGAAAGCAAAACTAAAGGAGGCCGTACACAACGCCCTATGGGAGATGCGCCACGTTTATACAATTGCGAAACTTTAGAAAATTACTCAGCAGAATTAAACGAAAAAGAACATGCACAATAATATAAAAACAACTTTTTTAGGCTTAGCATTGTCAGCATCCAGTTTGATTTGCTTTGCACAGGCCAACATATCGCCTGCAAAAAAACAGTCTAAAACCATTGCCGTTACCGGCGCCATAATCCATATAGGGAATGGAACAATTATTGAAAATGGAACAATCGTTTTCAGCAACGGGAAAATTATTTCGGTGGGCGCTGCGGGTCAGGTTCCGCAGGGCGATGTTGTACAAATTAAAGCCAACGGAAAACATATATATCCGGGTTTTATTGCTGCGACAACGAATCTGGGTTTAACAGAAATAGAGGCTGTAAAGGCTACATTAGATTTTCGTGAAATTGGCGATTACAATTCTCACATTCGCTCCATTGTAGCTTACAATACAGACTCTAAAGTTCCGGCAACTTTAAGAAGCAACGGCGTTTTGATGGCACAACCTACGCCGCAAGGCGGTGCCATTTCAGGAAGTTCTTCAGTTGTGCAATTAGATGCCTGGAATTGGGAAGATGCAGCATTAAAAACAGATGATGCCATGCATATGACCTGGCCGGTTACACCACGCTTTCGTGGTGGATTTGGCGGCGGCGGTCGTTTTCAAAGCTCGCCAGAAGCACTTGCGGAACGCACTCAAGCTGAAATCGCAAAATTAAATGCTTTTTTTGCAGAAGCAAAAGCTTATTCCGAAATGGGAAAGCCAGAAGTTATTAATACACGTTTTGAAGCTATGAGGCGTGTTTTTTCTGGCGATGAGAAATTGTTTATCGCTGCAGAAAGCCAGAAGGATATTGTTGCTGCGGTAAATTTTGCCAAAAAATATGGCATCACGCCGGTTATTACTGGTGCAGATGAAGCCTATTTAGTTGTCGATTTTCTCAAAGAGAATAATATTGCCTTAGTCGTTAAACAACCTCATGCTTTGCCAAATAATAACGATGATGATGTGAATATGCCTTATAAAAATGCTGCGGTTTTGGCCAATGCGGGTTTAAATGTGGTTTTAAGTATAGATGGCTACTGGCAACAACGCAATCTGCCTTTTATGGCCGGAACGGTTAGCGCCTGGGGATTAGATAAGGAAAAAGCACTCGCAACAATAACACTAAACGCGGCAAAAGTTATGGGCGTTGATAAAACAACAGGAAGTCTTGAAAATGGTAAGGATGCCACATTCTTTATTTCTGCTGGCGATGCATTAGATATGCGAACCAATAAAGTTGAACAAGCTTTTATTCAGGGAAGAGATATAAATCTGGACAATCTGCACAAACAGCTTGATAAAAAATTTAGCGACAAGTATGTTTCAGAGATGAAATAGCCACAATACATTTATCCAAAATAATTCAGCCTGCGCAAAGAAATTTGGCAGGCTTTTTTTATGATTTAAAAGGTGTTAGACGTACTTAACAGTTTTTTAACATGACAGTTTTAGTTAGTTAATACTATAATAACAATTTTGATCAGAAAGGTTCGTCTATTTCAGCTTATCTCAGAATAGCGACATTTTTCGAATATTAGATCGAATACAAAAAATTACCAAGATGGTTCTTGTTTGTTAAATTCGATCTGAAGAATATTGTAACTCCCTGTTAGGATAACCAAATCCAAATAATTGTTTTATTCTTTACGGTACATGTCGTATGGTTTCGCCCCATTAAGGAACCAAATTTCATGTACAAAATCCAGTCGACGGTTGTTGATTGCAACAAAAATCATGTTTAAAATTTTACGATTAATGGGAATTTTATGGCTCGGCTGCTATATTCCCAATCTGGCTCTGGGCCAGACCACGCAGGCGTCCATCTCTGGTATAATTCGTGACGAAACAAAACAGGCCGTTCCTGGAGTATCCGTACAGGTTAAAAATGAATCGACCGGTTTCACCACAAAAACTGCAACAAATGCCAAAGGCGAATACACCTTTAAAGAACTTCCTCTGGGTGGGCCATATTCTGTTAAAGCACTTTACGTTGGTTATGGTGAACAATTGCGCACGGGTTATATGCTTAATCTCGGCGACGTAGTCCGTGTAAATATCGACCTGCAAGTTGCAGCACAAACACTAGAGGCTGTTCAGGTTGTTGCCTCTGGCCTCCGAAATAAAACGCATAATTTTGGTGCATCTACAGAAATTCGGCCAAAACTATGAATCAACTTCCGGTAAATGGACGTAATTTCTCCAATTTGATGGATTTATCTCCCTTGAGTAACGGAGGCGGTATTTCTGGTCAGCTGGCTTCTTCAACCAATTATACGATTGATGGGATGACGGCCAAAAACCCAACATCAGGAGGCAGTTCCACCAGTAGAAGTGGAGCACCTTATTCTATATCGATAGAAACAGTTAGAGAATTTAAAGTGGTCACCAACCAATATGATGTTTCTTTGGGCCGCTCTGGAGGCGGCGCCATTACAGCAGTAACCAAATCTGGCACCAATGAAATTACCGGAAGCGCTTTTACATACGGCAGAGCCGGCTGGCTTTCCAGTCCGTATGACATTAGAGGAAATGTGCGCGAAAATGACTTTTCTACTTATCAATATGGTTTTACATTGGGTGGGCCAATTATTAAAGATAAACTGCACTTTTTTGTTGGATGGGATCATCAACGCGATTCACAACCGCTTATCATTGCCGACGTACAATCTGCTGCAGATGAATCGAGGTACAATATCACCAACGCAACATTAAACCAATTTCAAACTATTGCTCAAGAAAAGTATGGAGTGGCCAATACCCCGCAATATGGAACGTTCAATAAAACGCGCGGATCTGATGCGGCTTTTGCACGTATCGATTGGCAAATTAATGACCGAAATTTATTAACCATTAGGGATAATTACACGAACGACAGAAATCCGATGGGTTTGGTAGATGGTACATCCATCAATTTTTTGGAAAGTTATGGAAATGATAAAAACGTAGACAACAGTTTGCTGGCCACTCTCCGTTCTACAATCAATAGTCAGGTTACTAATGAACTAAAGGTTCAACATTTTTATACCTTTCAGGCCAGCACGCAAGGCGATCAGTTGCAGAGTTCAATTCCACGAGCAGTGGTCAGCAACGTATCTTCTGTGCTTTCAAATGGTAGCACGGCTTCTACGGCAATCCAAATTGGCGGTCACCGTTATGGGCAGGAGGGTTTTACTAATAATGTATTCCAATTGGTAGATAATTTCTACTATAATACAAATAAAGTAAAATATACTTTCGGTATTGATCTAATGTATACAAATGCGAAATCTTTATATGGAAGTGAGGTTAATGGCAGATTCGAATACAACAGTTCTGATGGCGGTGCCACTTCAGCTTTACAAAATTTCGAAAACCTGACGCCCAATCGTTTCTATCGCGAGGTGCCTTTAGTTGCTGACCCTACTGTAATTGCAGGTATATGGAATGCCGGAATTTATGGACAAATGCAAACCAAAATCGCACCCGGTTTAGATTTTACAGGAGGTTTGCGTATAGATTATGGCGCTTATCCTTCCTCAGATTTTAATGAAAGTTTGTACAACGCATTAGGCGTCCGTACAGATTACAAACTTACGCAATTCCTGATTCAGCCAAGGCTTCAATTCAATTGGGATATTAATGAAAACCATACAGATTTCTTGCGTTTGGGCGCTGGTATTTTTAGTTCTGATGTGAACAATTATGTAACCATAAATAACTTAACTTTTGATGGTACGAAATTCGGTACTGTAGATGTTGTAAATGCAGACGTTCCTACTCCAGACTTCATTGGCTACAGAAATGGAACCATTGCGACACCGACTCTTGAAGCATTTCAACTTGCAACCATTAACACCTATGCCGCAAATGCCAAAATCCCGGTGGTATACAAAGCAAACCTTTCGTACAGTAAGTTAATTACAGACAAGTTTAAAGTAGGGCTCACAGGTTACGTAACGTTAGGGCGCAATAATTATATGTATGTAGATCGGAATATGGCTGTAGATCCATATTTTACTTTGCCTCAGGAAGGAAACCGTGGTGTATACGTTCCATCAATAAATGAGAGTAATGGTGTAGCCGACTGGAAAACAGGTAGAATCAGCGACCAATTTGGACGTGTACTGGAGTTAAATAGTGATGGTAAAGTGAATCAGTTTGCGGTTGTATTGGATGCTACCTGGCAATATTTTAAAGATGGAGAATTATCTGCAAGTTTCACCTGGAATGATACGAAAGACAATACTTCATTTAATGGAAATGTTGCCAACTCTGCAACCAACTCTTTGAGTGTAATAGATGATCCCAGAGATTTAAGCACAATGAGTTACTCTGATAACCAGTTCAGAACTAAAATTGTACTTTACGGAACTTTGCCAACATTTTATGGAATAAAAGTTGGTGTACGTTACTCTGGGATTGGCGGTACACGTTATTCTCTTCTTTCTGGTGGAAATACCAATGGGGATTTCAGTACATCAAACGATTTGGCTTATATATTTGACCGTAACGATCCTTCTGTTCCGCAAAGTGTACGCGACGGATTGCAGGCGTTACTTGATAATCCAAATGCCAGCCAAAGTTTAAAAGATTATATTCTTAAATATGAAGGACAAGTTGCTGAACGTAATGGCGGTATAAATGATTTTTTCGGTGTGGTTGATTTACGGATTTCTAAAAAACTTAATCTGAACAAGAAACATAACATTGAGGTTTCTGCCGATATTTTTAATGTCGCCAACTTGCTCAATAAAAACTGGGGTGTGAATGAAAGACTAACCACACAGGCTTTATACGCTGTAACCGGTTTCAACAATACCACAAAAGAATTCTCTTATCGGGTAAACAATACCGGTATTGTAAATCCAACAGGCAATCCGTATCAATTTCAAATTGGTTTGCGATATGGGTTTTAGAATTGGATAAATCCTCCATTAAATTTTTAAAGCCAACCTTCATTAGCAGATCTGAAAGTTGGCTATTTTGTTCAAAACGTAAGCTGTATCATCAAATGTTTCATAAAATTTACAAGAAATGAGAATCAGAGCGTCTAAATAAGCATCAGTTTAATATATTGTTAACTTGAAGCTTTGCTTGATTTAATATTGTGATTGGACTTTTGCTTGCAGAAAACAATCAAAAACTAATCATGCTAAGACGACTACTTATCGCAGTTCTATTGCTGTGTTGTGGACTTACCAATTCGGTATTTTCTCAAACCACACAAGCATCCATTTCTGGCGTAATCAATGATGAAACCAAGAAACCCGTACCAGGTGTTTCTGTTCAGGTAAAGAATGAATCTACTGGTTTTACTACCCGTACAGCAACAAATGCAAAAGGGGAATATACTTTTAAAGAGCTTCCTTTGGGCGGGCCTTATACAATTAAAGCAGTTTATGTTGGCTTTGGCGAGCAGGTACGTACAGGTTACATGTTAAATCTTGGTGATGTTGTACGCGTAAACATAGATATGCAAACTTCTTCTCAAACCTTAGAAGCTGTACAGGTTGTAGCTTCCGGATTGAGAAACAAGGTACAAAATTTTGGTGCCTCTACAGAGATCTCTGCCAAAACCATGAATCAATTGCCGGTAAATGGCCGTAACTTTTCTAACTTGATGGATCTTTCTCCATTAAGCCGTGGTGGTGGTATTGCTGGACAATTGGGTTCTTCTACAAATTATACAATTGATGGTATGAGCGCAAAAAACCCAACATCTGCAGGGAGTACAACAAGTAGAAGTGGTGCGCCATATTCTATTTCTATCGAAGCTGTACGTGAGTTTAAAGTAGTAACCAACCAATACGATGTTACCTTAGGAAGAGCCGGTGGCGGTACTGTAACTGCTGTAACCAAATCTGGTACAAACACAGTTACCGGAAGTGCTTTTATGTATGGAAGAGCAGACTGGCTTTCATCGCCTTATGATATAAGAGGGGTTAAACGTGATAACGACTTCTCTACTTATCAGTACGGGTTTACTCTAGGCGGCCCAATCATTAAAGACAAATTACACTATTTTGTTGGATGGGATCACCAGAGAGATGCGCGTCCTTTAATCATTGCAGATGTAAATGGTGCAGCGGATGAAGCGAGATTTAGAATTACAAACAGTACACTATCACAGTTTTTGGATATTGCACGTACAAAATACGGCGTTGCAAATACACCACAATACGGTACATTTGACAAAAAACGTGGTTCAGATGCGGCATTTGCTCGCTTAGATTGGCAAATCAATGACCGGAATTTATTAACCATTCGGGATAATTATACCAATGACCGTAATCCTTTAGGTTTGGGAGACAATACTGCCATCAACTTTTATGAAAGTTATGGTACTGATAAAAACGTAGACAATAGTTTATTGGCTACTTTACGATCTACCATTAGTAGTAAAATTACGAATGAGGTAAAATTTCAACATTTATATACCTTTCAGGCAAGTACTCAAAATAGTGAGCTAAATGGTGCAATTCCGAGAGCAGTTGTGTTTAATGTACCATCAACATTATCATCCGGAGCGAATGTTGGAACAGATATTCAGATCGGTGGTCATCGTTTCGGTCAGGAAGGATTTACAAATAATGTATTCCAATTGGTAGATAACTTCTATTACAATACCGATAAAATCAAATATACATTTGGTGTTGATGTGATGTATACCAATGCAAAATCTCTTTATGGAAGTGAAGTAAACGGCCGTTTCGAATTTAGAAATACAGGAACAGCGATCAGTTCTTTACAGAATTTTTCTAACCTCATTCCAAATCGTTTCTATCGCGAAGTTCCTTTGGTAGACGATCCTACAGTTAAAGCAGGAATTTGGAATACGGCATTATATGGCCAGATGCAAACCAATCTGGCTAGTGGTTTAGAATTTGTTGGGGGTTTACGTGTTGACTATAGTTCATATCCAAAATCACCTTTAAATCAACAGCTATTTGATGCTATTGGAGTAAGAACCGATAATGAACTGAAACAATTTTTAGTACAACCAAGAATTCAGTTTAACTGGGATATTAATGAAAACAGAACGGACTTTGTGCGTTTCGGAGCCGGAATTTTCGGTTCGGATATCAACAACTACATGACCATCAATAATCTAACTTTTGATGGTAAGCATTTCGCAACTGTAGACGTGTTTTCTCCAAATGTTCCTGTTCCAAATTTTGTCGGTTATAGAAACGGATCGGTATCAGCACCAACATTAGCTGCACAACAGGTTCCAACGATTAATACCTACGCATCAGACGCTAAAGTTCCGGTGGTATATAAAGCCAACTTATCTTACAGTAAATTAATTACCGATAAATTCAAAGTAGGAATTACCGGTTATGCAACTTTGGGTAGAAACAACTACATGTACATTGATAGAAACATGGTAGCCAATCCATTTTTCACATTGCCAAATGAAGGTAATCGCGGAGTATATGTTCCGACAGTTGATGCATCTAACGGATCATCCGACTGGAAATTGGGTCGTTTAAACAATCAATTCGGTCGTGTTTTGGAAATGAATAGTAAAGGAAAAGTGAACCAGTTTGCTGTTGTATTGGATGCAACCTGGAATTATTTCAAGGATGGGGAAATTACGGCAAGTTACACATGGAATGACACTAAAGACAACACTTCTTACAACGGTAACGTAGCCAATACTGCTACATTATCTCTTCCAGTGACGGATGATCCGAGAGATTTGAGTAAAATGTCTTATTCAGACGGTCACTTCCGCAATAAAATCGTGATTTACGGAACATTGCCTACATTTTATGGCATAACCGTAGGTGTGCGTTATTCTGGTATTGGTGGTACACGTTACAGTTTATTGGCAGGTGGTAACATCAATGGAGATTTTGTGGCAACAAATGATCTGGCTTTTGTTTTTGACAGAACCAACCCGAGCGTTCCTCAGGCAATTCGTACAAGTCTACAGGCTTTATTGGATAACCCGGACGCCAGCCAGAGTTTGAAAGATTACATCAATAAATATTCAGGACAAATTGCTGAACGAAATGGTGGTGTAAATCGTTTCTTCGGTATTGTGGATTTGCGTATTGCAAAGAAGATCAAAATCTATAAAACACACAATATTGAAATTGCTGGAGATATTTTCAACGTGGGTAACTTGCTGAACAAGAAATGGGGTGTGAATGAAACACTGGGTACGCAAGCGCTTTATGCTGTTACAGGTTTTGACAATACGGCTAAATCATATTCTTACCGTGTGAACAATACCGGTGTAGTCAATCCTTCAGGAAATCCTTATCAATTCCAGATCGGATTACGTTACGGATTTTAATTAACCGCAAGACTAAATTTTTTAGTTATAAAGTCATAAAAATGGGGAATGGATTTTATCCGTTCCCTTTTTTTTATGTTTGTATTTCAAACAACAAAACTTAATGGGATTATTATTAAACTACTTAAAAAAGCACAAGTGGATTGTGGCCTTGGCGCTTCTGCTTGCGGCTATAAATATTGGTTTCTCACTTCTCGATCCGTATATCACCGGGCAGATTTTAGACCGTTTTATCAATAAAAAAGCCTCTCTTACTAAAAACGATTACATCTGGGGATCGCTCGGTTTAATCGGGTTGGCTATTGGCGCGGCAATGGTATCGCGTATTGCGAAAAACTTCCAGGATTATTTTACCAGTGTAATTGTTCAGAAAGTTGGCGCCAAAATGTATGCCGATGGATTACAGCATTCACTAAAATTGCCTTATCAGGTTTTTGAAGATCAGCGAAGCGGAGAAACACTTGGCATTTTACAGAAAGTGCGTCTGGATTCTGAGAAATTTATTACAGCATTCATCAGCATTCTTTTTGTAAGCCTTATTGGGATGGTTTTCGTAATCGTATATTCTCTTTCTGTGAGTTATAAAGTTACGCTGGTATACTTCGCTGCCATTCCGATCATTAGTTTTGTGAGCTGGTTTTTAAGCCGGAAAATTAAAACTATTCAGCGCTCTATTGTTGGCGAAACCACCGCTTTGGCTGGCTCAACTACAGAGTCTTTGCGCAATATAGAACTGGTTAAAAGTTTAGGTCTGGCCGATCAGGAAATTGAACGGCTGAATAAAACCACGTACAAGATTTTAGGTCTGGAACTGAAAAAAGTGAAATATGTAAGAAGTATGAGCTTTGTACAGGGTACAACTGTAAACCTGGTTCGGAGTACAATGATTTTGGTATTATTGCTACTGATTTTCGAGAACACCATCTCCGCCGGTCAATATTTCTCATTTCTTTTCTATTCGTTCTTCTTGTTTGGACCTTTGCAGGAACTTGGAAACGTGATTTTAACCTGGCGTGAGGCTGAAGTTTCTTTAGGCAACTTTAAAAAAATATTAAGTACGCCAATAGATCAGAAACCAAGTGCACCGGTAACCATTCAGAACATTACAGATCTTACTTTTGACCAGGTATTGTTTAAACATCAAACCGCCAATCGCAATGCTTTGGAGGATATTTCATTCAAAACGCAAAGTGGACAAACCATTGCATTCGTTGGCCCTTCCGGATCGGGCAAAACCACGTTGGTCAAATTACTGGTAGGTTTGTATCAGCCAAAAGAAGGCGCTATTTTATACAACGGCATTCCGAGCAATAAAATTGATTTAGATGTGCTGCGCGAGAAAATTGGTTTTGTAACACAGGATACGCAATTATTCTCCGGAACCATCCGCGAGAATTTACTTTTCGTAAATCCGGCGGCTACAGATGAAGATTGTTTGCGTGTGCTCCAACAAGCAGCTTGCCAAACGCTGATGTCTCGTGTAGATAAAGGTTTGGATTCTTTAATTGGCGAAGGCGGTGTAAAAGTTTCGGGCGGGGAGAAGCAGCGTTTATCTATTGCACGTGCATTGCTGCGTCATCCAGATATTCTGGTTTTTGATGAAGCTACCTCATCTCTCGATTCGATTACGGAAGAAGAAATAACCAAAACCATCCGTTCGGTTTCTGATTTAACAGATCACATCACAATCTTAATTGCGCACCGTTTATCTACGATTAAACATGCCGACCGCATTTTTGTACTGGAGAAAGGAAAAATTATTGAAGCCGGTACGCACGATGAACTAATTGGCAAAAATGGCCTTTATCAAGCTATGTGGCGCCAACAAATTGGCGAGCGGATTGTTGAAGCTTAAGGTTTAATCTTTACTATATGCTTTTACAATCCAATAACATCGGGAGCAATCAAATTGCTATTGTCATTATCATTGCAGCAATATGTTGGCTCACGCTAATTTTAATGTCGCTCTATCATATTGCAAGAAATAGTAACGTGAGTACAGCGGTGAAGGTTTTGTGGTTTTTGATTATCCTTTCTGCACCGTTTTTAGGATCGATAGTGTACTTATTCTGGGGTAAGAATAAAAAATTTTAATGTAATAGGCTTAAGCCTATTACATTTTTGCAGCCGTCTGCTCATTAATATCCTGCAAACTCAATTTCGTTAGCGATTTGGTTTTAAACCAGGTTAAGGCGGCAATGCCGATCGTCATACTTCCTCCGAATACGACTGCGGGCACCAATCGCATGAGCTTTGCTGTCAACCCCGATTCAAATTCTCCAATTTCATTAGACGAACCGATAAACATACTGTTTACTGCAGAAACTCGTCCGCGCATGTCATCTGGCGTAAGCAACTGCATAATGGTTGAACGAATAATAACGCTTACACTGTCAAACGATCCTTCCAGGAAAAGAAAAAACAGTGTGAGGTAGAAATTTTTAGATAAACCATAGCAGATAATGCTTAAACCAAATCCGGTAACGGCAATCAATAAATTGCGCCAAGGTTTATTCATTGGCGAGAAGCGTGTCATTGCAAGCATGGTAATTACTGCGCCAGATGAAGCCGCGCCCCGCATAATCCCTAAACCCATAGAGCCCATATGAAATACATCTTTTGCGAACATGGGCAAAAGCGCTACGGCACCGCCAAAAAAAACCGAAAACAAATCGAGACTCATTGCCCAAACCATCATTTTGGTTTTGAAAACAAAACGAATTCCTTCACTAAGACTTTTCATTATATTTTGCGTAGGAACAAAAGTTGCCGGATGCTTTTTGAAGGTGAAAATGCAAATCAATGATATGGAAACCAGTACCACAATTACGCTGTAAGCTGCGGTTATCCCCCAAAGGCCATTAATAAATCCACCCAACACCGGCCCAAGGATAGTTGCCATTTGCCAGCTGCTGCTGTTCCATGTACTTGAATTTGGATACAGCTCTTTCGGGATAATTTTAGCCATTAAAGAGAACGTAGCCGGACCGAAAAAACCACGCGCAATCCCGATGCAGAATACCAATCCGTACATAATTAATACAATAGTATCTTCTTTAAGGTTGAGGTATTTGCTGGTAATCAACAGCATCAGTACAGAACAAATCCACACGCCTGAGAATATTTTAATTAACAAACCACGCTTTTCGCTTTTATCGGCAATATAGCCACCATAAAGCGCAATGCCAATTGCGGGGATAGCTTCGCATAAACCAACTAAACCAAGTTTTAGCGCATCGTGTGTTAAATCATAAATGTGGTAACCAATTACAATGGCTTGCATTTGATAGGCCAGTGTAAAGAAGAATCGCATACCTAAAAAGGACCTGAATTCCGGGAAACGCAATGCTGCGTAAGGATCTGGTTTCGTAGAAACCGAATTGGGGTCTGAATCTGCCACGTAGAAAATTTTTATGCAAAACTAAGCTTTGAGAATCAAAAAACGCAATCGAATTAAAATGGTATTGGAATATGGCGAAGTTATGATTTAGGAAATCTTATCAAAGGATATTCCGCGTTCTTGTTTTTGCAGGTAATTTTTTATGAGTATATGTTCTGGCTTTTCCAATTTAGGATCGTCTGCAAACATCTCTATAACGGTATTCCTGGCTTCTGCCAGAATGATCTGGTCTTTAGCCAAATCTGCTAATTTAAGATCCAGAACACCACTTTGCTGCGTTCCGGTAATATCGCCAGGACCGCGGAGCTGAAGGTCTATTTCGGAAATTTCAAATCCATTATTGGTTCTAACCATCGTTTCCAGTCTTATTTTTCCTTCTCTACTTAATTTATTGCTGCTCATTAAAATACAGAAAGATTGTTCCGCACCGCGGCCAACGCGGCCGCGCAATTGGTGCAGTTGTGATAAGCCAAAACGCTCTGCGTTTTCGATAATCATTACCGAAGCATTTGGAACATTTACGCCAACTTCAATTACTGTTGTTGCCACCATAATCTGGCTTTTGCCGTCGATAAACTGCTGCATTTCAAATTGCTTATCGGCATTGGGCATTTGGCCGTGTACAATGCTCATCTGGTATTCTGGCCGTTTAAACTGGTAGCTGAGTTGTTCAATCCCTGCTTCAAGATGCAATAAATCCAGTTTTTCACTTTCTTTAATTAAAGGATAAACAATATAAACCTGTCTGCCTTTGGCAATTTCTTGCTTCATCAATCCAAACATACGCATGCGCTGGCCTTCGTACAAATGGCGTGTTTCAATGGGTTTACGGCCCGCAGGCAATTCATCTATGATAGAAACATCCAAATCACCATATAAAGTCATCGCTAAGGTTCTCGGAATTGGCGTAGCGGTCATGACTAAAATATGCGGTGGAACAATACTTTTACGCCACAGTTTTGCTCTTTGTTCAACACCAAAGCGGTGTTGTTCATCAATTACCACAAGTCCAAGATGCTTAAACTGTACTTTATCCTCAATCAATGCATGCGTGCCAATGAGGATATTTATTTCACCATTTTCCAGTTGTTCGTGAATCAAGAGCCGTTCTTTTTTTTTGGTATTTCCGGTTAGAACAGCCACTTTGACCAAATCATCCGTTACCAATTCACGGATAGAAGCGTAATGTTGGCGGGCAAGAATTTCTGTTGGCGCCATCATGCAGGCCTGGTAACCATTATCGCCAGCCAGCAACATGCTCATCAACGCCACGGCGGTTTTTCCGCTGCCCACATCACCCTGTACAAGTCGGTTCATTTGTACGCCACGCTGTGTATCTGTTCTGATTTCCTTCACCACACGCTTTTGCGCATTTGTAAGTTCAAATGGTAAAAATTCCTTATAAAAGCGATTTACTTTTTCACCAACTTTATCAAAAACAACACCTTTAAATTTGAGTTGTCTAACTTGTTTGCTATTCAATAACTGCAGCTGAATGAAAAAAAGTTCTTCAAATTTGAGACGTCTTTCAGCAGCACTTAAATCTTTTTGATTTTTAGGGAAATGGATATTCAGTAATGCGGTGCGCCGATCCGGAAGCAGATATTTATCCAGTAGATATTGCGGCAGAGTTTCTGTTATTTGAAGAGTGGTTTGATCCAGTAAACCTGCAATCAATTTCTGAATCCCTTTAGAATCAAGATTGAACTTTTTTAGTTTTTCTGTAGAGTTGTAAACCGGTTGCAAAGTGAGGTTTCCTCTGGCGGTTGATCGGTTTTGGTACAATTCCATTTCTGGATGTGAAATGCTGAACGTACCATTAAAAAGATTGGGTTTTCCGAAAGCTACATAAGCCATTCCAACCTGGATATTTTCATCAACCCATTTCAGGCTTTGAAACCAAACGAGCTCCATCAATCCCGTTTCGTCTTTAAAAATGGCAACAATTCTTTTGGCGCGCTTGTCGCCAATTTGCTTTTTACTGATGATCCTTCCGATAATCTGAATGTATTGAGATTCGGGATCAAGCTGATTGATTTTATAGTATTTGGTGCGGTCTATATACCGAAACGGATAATGCGAAAGCATATCCTGAAAAGTAAAAAGGCATAAGTCTTTTTTAAGCACATCTGCCTTTGTTGGGCCAACGCCTTTAATAAATTCAACGGGTGTATCTAATATAGAATTGGCCAAAATAACGTTCTTTTAATTCTCAGGCAGGCAATACGTTCTAAAAATAATGATCACCCGCAGCAAAAACAAATGACAAAAGGGCAAGTGCTTTAATCCAGTGCATTAAAAATTATGCAAAATGCCGGGAAATAGAAAACTCCGGAATGATCCGGAGTTTGATAAAATATAGATAATGAAGCTATGCAATCACAGCAATAACAGAAATCTCAACATTTACATTTTTCGGTAAAACCGATACCTGTACCGTTTCTCTTGCCGGAAAATCAGCTGTGAAATACTGGCCATATATTTCATTTACCTGAGCAAAAGTGCCCATGTCGCTAAGAAAAATTGTAGATTTCACTACATTATCGAAGGTTAGTCCCGCTTCAAGCAAAACCGCTTTTAAATTGCGCATTACCTGATGAGTCTCTTCCTGAATGTCTATCAAATTCAGCTCTCCATTTTCTGGATTGATGGCAATTTGTCCGGAAATAAATAAAAAATTTCCTGCTTGTACAGCTTGGCTATAAGGACCAATTGGTGCAGGTGCATTTGTGGTATTGATTACTTTTTTCATGATTACTATGATTTGCTAAGCCACTGGATGAGCTTGTAAATTATGCCTGCACAGAAAATAAGAATGGCCAGTGCATTAATGAAATGCATAATCTTTAGATTAATATTGTTTGGCCTGTCCGGATTTTTTTTTCTGAAGAAGTACATAGTACAAACTTATTAAAAGCCAATTGAATTTTAGTGCAGATGGAGAAATATATCAAAAAAAAAGGGCTCCGAATTTCGGAACCCTTTTTTTAAGCTTGATATTGAAGACTAGTTTCTGCTAGTTTCAACACGACGGTTTTGGATACGACCTTCTTCAGTATCGTTAGAAGCAATTGGGTTAGCTTCGCCATAACCTTTAGTAGCAACCTGACTAGCAGTTACGCCAGAGTTTACTAAGTAAGTTTTAACAGAGTTAGCTCTGTCTTTAGATAACTTCAAGTTATATGCAGCAGTACCTTCGCTAGAAGCGTAACCGTTTACAGTTACTTTACCACCGTTTTCACGTAACACTGAAGATAATTTATCTAATGTTGGATAAGATTCAGTTTTCAAAACAGATGAGTTGAAATCGAAACCGATTTTCTCGAAACCAGTTACATTGCTTGTAGCAGCTGCAGCTTCTGGTTTAGGAAGTGGACATCCTGATCCATCAACAGCAGTACCTGCAGGAGTTCCTGGGCATTTGTCGAATTGATCAGAAACACCGTCACCGTCAGTATCTTTTTTCAAATCTTCAACAGATTTCTCTACGTTAGAAACACGATTTTTCAATGCATCAACTTCTTGACGTAAAGATGGATCTTTCAAATCATCATACATAATCGCCAATGGGTTAGACCACTCTAAGCTAGGTTTAGCTGAAGAACCTAAAGAGAATTCTAAACCAGCATAACCGTAAGAATATTTATCTTTAGTAGTTCCTTTTGCATAAACACCATCAAAGTTATCTTCGTCGATGAAGTTCATAGTGTAACCTAAGTTAAAGTTAACACGCTCTGAAACTTTAAATTTAACACCAACTCCAACAGGAATGTATACAGATTTGATGTAGCTATCTTCACCTCTAGCTTCTTTAACTTGTTTGAAATCGGTAACAGTACCGTTAGCAGCAGTTAAAGTAGGCGCGTAAGCCAAGAAACCGTAACCAGCTGTTACGAAGAAACCTACTGAGTTCTCACGACGTAAGAAATCAATAGAACCTACGTTAACAACACCACGTAAATCAACAGCATATTGCAATTGAGTTTCGAATTCTCTGTTTGTAGAACCAGCACCTAATACAGATGCATCATTCGTTCCAGAAACTTTACCACGAAGTCCGTTTAATTCTAAAGCGAAAGAATGACCTAATTGTTTACGGATGTTTAAACCGTAACCTAAGTTAGCATCCCATTTGTTAAAGTCATTAGAACCACCAAGAACTGTTACCGGAGTCAAAACACCCGCGTTAACACCAATTGACCAAGTTCTGTACTGTCCTCTTCCACCAAATACCTTGGCAGAAGAAGTCGTTGCAGGAGCATCCTGAGCAACAGCAACAGAAGCGGCTCCCGTTAATGCTACTAAAGAAACTGCAAGACTTTTCTTTAATGTAGAATAATTCATAATCTTTTTTTTCTTTTTTAAGGGTTAAACAATTTAATTGATTAATTTTTCAGTAATCGCAAAATTAAACAAATTTTTAAATTTTCAAACTTTTACACAAACTCCGTTCCAAACTTCAAACCGATAGCTCATTTCATTACATTTGACCGTTCCCCAAGTAAATGTACAATAATTATGAGATACAGCGCCATTCAGCCTGCTTTATTTATAGAAAACAGAATAAATTTCTGCAAGCATCTTAAAGACAGTTCTTTAGCGGTGTTTAAGTCGAATGATGAATTCACCAGAAGTGGCGATCAATCCTTCACATTTAAACAAAATGCCGATTTATTCTACCTGTGTGGCATTGATCAGGAACAAACAATATTATTACTCTATCCCGATTGTCCTAATCCTTTGTACAAAGAAGTCCTGTTTTTAAGACAGACAAGCGATTTTCTGAAAGTTTGGGAAGGAAAAAAATATTCTAAAGAGCAGGCCAGGGAGGTTTCTGGTATTTCAAGTATTTACTGGCTGGAGGATTTCGATCAGATTCTGCACAGCATTATCTATTCCGCGAAATATCTGTATCTAAATTCAAACGAAAATGAACATTATGCACAGAACGTTCCAGACGCAAATTTGCGGTTTGTTCACCAGATAAAGCAGAAATACCCACTTCACCAACTTGAAAGATCTGCGCCGGTAATGCGCGCATTAAGAACAATAAAATCTGATTTTGAAATAGAATTGATATCTAAAGCAGCTTTAATTACAAAAGGTGCATTTGAGCGGGTGCTTAAATTTACCAAACCCGGAGTGAAAGAATATGAGATTGAGGCAGAAGTCATTCACGAGTTTATAAGGCAGGGTGCAACCGGGCATTCCTATCCGCCAATCATCGCCTCCGGCTCAAATGCCAATATTCTTCATTATACAGACAATAATCAGATTTGTACAAATGGAGACATGATCCTATTTGATTTCGGTGCCGAGTATGCCAACTATAATGCCGATATGAGCAGGTCAATTCCTGTAAACGGGCGCTTTTCTCCCCGACAAAAGACAGTTTACGAATCCGTGCTGCACGTAATGAAAGCTGCAATGAAGTTGATGGTTACGGGCACATCCTGGGCAAATTACAATGGGCAGGTTGGCGAGCTCATGTCAGAGCAGCTGGTGAACCTTGGGTTACTTTCTATTCAGGAAGCAAAAGTTAAGCCCGGACAATTGCCTGCTTATAAACGGTACTTTATGCATGGCGCATCTCACCATTTAGGCATTGATGTTCATGATCTGGCAGATCGATATGCAGATTTTGCTGTGGGGAACGTGCTAACGATAGAGCCCGGAATTTACATTTCTGAAGAAGGTTTAGGCATTCGACTGGAAAATAATATATTGATCACTTCCGATGGTAATATTGATCTGATGCGCGATATTCCTTTAGAGATCGAAGAAATTGAAGATCTGATGAACAGATAAATTTGCATTAATTGTTTATTTGAATTGATCAGCAAAGCGATACAGATTAAAATCAGGATCAAGTAAAGCAGTTTGCAATTGCTCAATTAGGTCTTTTTTGTTGATGTTTTGCATACGTTTGTGTTCAATAATTTTCCAGGCTTTTTCGGCGTAGAGTAAAACCCTTTTCTGACTGCTTGTAGAGGGCGTAGCCACAATCCAATCGCAGATTGGTTTAATGCCACTATTTTTATCTGCAACAGATTTGAATACCGGAATGCTTTTCTGGCCAGAGTGTACTATTTTATTCAGGTTATTGGCAAATTGGTCTGCACCATCGCGATCGGCTTTATTCACCACAAAAGCATCAGCAATTTCCATTAAACCAGATTTAATGTGTTGAATTTCATCTCCCGCTTCAGGTACGAGAACCACCAGCGTTTTGTCTGCAAGTCCGGCAATTTCTACTTCAGATTGCCCCACGCCCACGGTTTCTACTATAACATAATCGAAAGCAGCGGCTTTCAGGACATCCACCATTTCCATGGTTTTTACAGAAATGCCGCCTAACGCGCCACGTGTGGCCAAAGAGCGGATGTATACATTTGCATTGTTAAATTGCGCAGACATTCTGATGCGATCACCGAGCAAAGATCCATAATTAAAAGGCGAAGTCGGATCTATCGCCAAAATAGCAATACGCTTCCCAGAAGCAGAAAGATGAGTTACAATTGCATTTACCAGCGTACTTTTTCCCGCTCCGGGTGGCCCCGTAATACCAATTACAGGTACATTTATTTGCGCAATCAAATCTCTAAGCAACAGGTTTGCCGGGGCAATGTCATTTTCTACAAGTGTCAATGCTCTTGCCAAAACCTTTATATTACCTAGCCGAATCTGTTCTAAAATCGATAGATGCGTATTCATCAATTAAACTATCTTTGCAGCAAATAAACAGATTTATTTTCAATCGAAAGGTGAATACCAAATTTATCCTTCTTTAATTATCCTGAGTATAGTATATGAAAGTTACCGGCTTTACATTTATCAGAAATGCAATTGCAAATGATTATCCTGTTCAAGAAGCCATTCTTTCTGTTTTGCCGCTTTGCGATGATTTTGTGGTTGCTGTAGGCAATTCTACGGATGAGACGGAAACTCTAATCAGAAGTATTGCGCCAGATAAAATCAGAGTGATCAATACAGTTTGGGACGAAAGTATACGCGAAGGCGGACGTGTTTTTGCAGATGAAACCAATAAAGCAATTGCACAAATTGCTCCGGATACCGATTGGATGATTTATATTCAGGGTGATGAAGCCATTCATGAGGATTATTTGCCGTTGATTAAGAAGGAAATGGAGCAGGAGCTGAACAACAGTTCTGTAGAGGCTTTGCTGCTGAAATATAAACATTTCTATGCGTCTTATGATTATCTTGCAGAATCCCGTCGCTGGTACCGCCGGGAAATCCGGATCCTTAAAAATTTAAAGGGCATTCATTCCTATCGCGATGCGCAAGGTTTTCGGATTAACGACCGGAAATTGAGGGTAAAACTGATCGATGCATATATCTATCATTATGGATGGGTGAAACCGCCGAAAGGTTTACAGGGCAAGGTGCGCAACTTCAACCAGTTTTATCAAACAGAAGAATGGATTGAGGAGAATTTTCCAGTTCAGGAAACGTTTGATATGCATAACGCCGACCGTTTGGTTCATTTTAAAGGTACACACCCAAAAGTAATGCATCCGCGTATTGAAGCTGCAAACTGGAAATTTGAGAAAGACCTGACAAAGGAAACCTCAAAAATGAATTTCAGAAGAAAGGTGCTTCAGAAAATTGAAGATTTAACCGGCTTGAGATTATTTGAATACCGGAACTATAAAATTATTAAGTAATAGTATAAGTGTGCAACTAAGATTATTTTTAAATTTATTGTTAAAAAATTAAATGAAAAAACCATCGGTTCTAGTTACGTTCGATTCAATGAAAGTGGTTAATTGTGGTTATTTCTCTTTTGGGAAAGGGCTGGGAGATGCATTGATCAAACGAAACCATGCCAGGTTTAACTTAAAATTTTACCTGTTTAAAAAAACTCAATATTTATTTAATGGCCTGGTCGATATAGTATACCTCTCCAGATTAGATAGATTGTTTTTCAAATCGAGAGATAATTTTGATGTCGTCCATCTTTCAGACCAAACCTGCAGATTACGTCCTTCGAAGGTTAATGCAAAGAAAATCATGACGATTCATGATATGAATAAAGTTCACCTGAAAATCAGCAAACCCCATCGCATCCAGGTCTATTTAAGAAAACTGGGTAAATTGATTGCTCAATGCGATGAAATTGTATGCATTTCTCAGTTCGTTGCCAATGATGTTGTGCATTATTTCCCTGAAGCAAAGAGTAAGGTAGGCGTTATCTACAATGGTGCAGACAGACTTGTTGTTTCTGACAATCATGTGCCAAAGCTTAAACCCCAAAAAGAATTTCTATTTACAATCGGACTGTTGTCTCCTCAAAAAGGTTTCCACTTACTTCCGGCATTACTCAAGGGCAATGATTTTGAACTTGTAATTGCAGGCATTGAAACTCCACACAAACAAAAGATTATTGAAGAGGCAATTAAATATAATTGCTTAGATCGCCTGCATATCACCGGGCCGGTTAGTGACGATGACAAAGCGTGGTATTATAAAAACTGTAAAGCTTTTGTTTTTCCCTCCATCGCAGAAGGTTTTGGATTGCCGGTGATTGAGGCGATGCACTTCGGAAAGCCTGTTTTTCTATCAACTTTTACCTCACTTCCGGAAGTTGGTGGAGATGCTGCCTATTATTTCGATAATTTCGAACCTGAACATATGCAATCGGTTTTCAATAATGGTATGAATGATTTTGACGAAAATAATCGTGTTCCCAAGATAATTTCACAGGCAAATAAATTTTCATGGGATTCTGCTGCAGAACAATATATGCAGCTATATGAAAAATTGATCTCAGCAACTGTTTAGTTAGAATAAAAGAAAAAAGTACTTTGGCAAAAACGGCAATCATTATACCTATTTATAAAAGTGATTTTTCTGAACATGAGATAATTTCCCTTGCTCAGTGCATAAAGGTTTTATCAAACCATACAATTATTGTGGTTAAACCTGAGCATCTTCAGTTGCCGGCGCAGTTTACAGATGTTGTGTCGCACAGTGAAAGTTTCGATGATAGATTTTTTTCAGGGATACGAGGATATAACGAATTGATGTTATCTCCTGTTTTTTATGAAAGGTTTTTGACATATGAGTATATTCTGATCTACCAGCTGGATTGTTTTGTTTTTAAAGATGAGCTTGACAAGTGGTGTGCGCGCAACTGGGATTATATTGGTGCCCCGTGGATCAAAAAAACATATCATAAGAACAGGTTTCAACTGTGGTTCTCAAATTTTAAAGAACGTCTGGAAATAAAATATGAAAACCCAGACGGTTCTAAGCATTTGCAAAGGCAGCAACGGAATAGAGTAGGAAATGGGGGGTTTTCTTTGCGCAGAACGAAGAAGTTTTATAATATAGCTCAGCGCATGAAAACTACAATTGATCATTATCTGACGCAAGATTCGCATCTATTTAATGAAGATGTCTTTTGGAGTATTGAGGTAAACCGATCCGGCGAAGTTTTGAGTATACCCGATTATACTGAAGCTTTAAAATTTGCCTTTGAAGTGCCAGCAGTAAAAGCAGCTGATTTTACTGGTGATAATGTGCCCTTTGGATGCCACGATTGGGATCATTATATTAAATACTGGCAACCAATATTTAAAAACTTAGGCTATCAAATATAAACACATCCATCTTTTTAAAAGCTAGTTGCATTACCGCCAATTCGATGATATTTGGTTATCACGGAAAACCGTACCTTTGAACTTTAAAAAATATGGGCGATGCTTAATCCATTTTCCATTACACTTATTTCGATCTTATAAAAATGAAGATTTATTTTCGTTTACTATCTTTTGCAAAACCTATTGAGAAATTTGCAATACCTTATGTGGTTGCAACTTTGTTATCTATCCTATTCGGAACATTAAATCTAGCATTGCTTTCTCCATTGTTTGAAACCTTGCTTAACGCCAAAAAAGATGGCCAATCTGAAACGCTTACAGACAAAGCGATGTCGTCTTTCGATATATTAGGGCAGTTCAGGAGACTTGTAAACGAGTCTATTGCAAATAACGGGGAAATCAAAACGCTTGGTTACGTTTGCATGGTAATCATTATTTCAGTGTTATTATCCAATCTTTTTAAATATTTTTCCCAACGTTTCATGGAAGATCTGCGGGTACATACATTGCTAAATCTTCGCAAAACGGTTTTTAACAATGTGATGAATATGCATGTCGGTTTTTTTAACAATGAGAGAAAGGGCGATATTATCTCTAAGGTTGCGTCTGACGTTCAAGTTGTACAATTTACAGTAACCAATACCTTACAGGTGGTTTTTAAAGAACCCGTAACATTAATCGTATATATCGTTCTGCTTTTCAATATCTCAGCCAAGCTTACTTTCTTTTCACTTTTGGTAATTCCGGTGTCGGCATTTATTATCAGTAAGATTGTAAAGAGGCTTAAACAGCAAGCCAAGGAAGCGCATGAGTCTTTTGCGAAGATGATTGGTTTCTTGGATGAAGCACTTAGCGGAATTAAAATTATTAAAGCGTTCAATTCAACGGAAAGAATCAAAGATAAATTTGATCGGGAAAATATTTTTTACTCTAATCTAAATCGGAAAATGGTTAGGCGCCAGCAGTTGGGTTCGCCGGTATCGGAGTTTTTGGGCGTTGTAATGGTTGCGACTATAGTATGGTACGGCGGTTCTTTAATTATCAATAAAGAAACCAATGCTTTGGCAGCAGCAGATTTTATCGCGTATATCGCAATTTTTTCTCAGGTGATGCGTCCTGCGAAAGCTTTAACAGACTCATTTAGTGGAATCCATTCCGGTATTGCAGCAGGCGAACGGGTTTTGGAACTGATTGATACTAAGCCAGCCATGATCGATAAAAGCGACGCCGAGATTTTTGAAGGTTTTAAAGAAGCAATTACCATCGAAAACGTTTCGTTCAGTTATGGCGAAAAACCGATTCTCAACAACATTAATCTAACCATAAAAAAAGGTAAAACGATTGCATTGGTTGGGCAGTCTGGTGGAGGTAAAAGTACATTGATGGATTTGATTCCGCGTTTTCATGATCCAAAATCTGGCGTAATTAAAATTGATGGGTATGATTTCAGAAACCTGACTATGGAAAGTCTGAGGGCACAAATGGGAACGGTTAATCAAGATTCTTTTCTTTTTAACGATACCGTTTTCAACAATATCGCTTTCGGTAGGCCAGATGCAACAATGGAAGAGGTGATTGCTGCCGCGAAAATTGCAAACGCACACGAATTTATTGAACAAACGGAAAATGGCTACGAGTCATTTGTCGGCGATCGTGGAAACCGACTCTCCGGCGGACAAAGACAACGGGTTTGTATTGCCCGTGCAGTTTTAGCAAATCCCCCAATCATGTTGCTTGATGAAGCAACTTCTGCATTAGATACCGAATCTGAAAAACTGGTTCAGGAAGCTTTGAACAATTTGATGAAAAATAGAACATCGGTAGTTATTGCCCATCGCTTGAGCACAATACAACATGCAGATGAAATTGTGGTTATAGACAAAGGTACTGTTGTCGAAAGTGGAACGCACAGCGAACTAATGTCGCATAATGGCTTTTACAAACGTTTAATAGATATGCAGGCTTTTAATGATTAGTGTAAATGGAAGATAATAAGGTTTCAATAATTATACCCACTTTCAATTATGGACACCTAATTGCTGAAACTCTAAATTATTTACAAGATCAAACTTACCAGTTTTGGGAAGCAATAATTATAGACGATGGTTCGACCGATAATACAGAAGAAGTCGTTAATTCATTTGTAAAAAATGATAAGCGATTCATTTATATTAAAAAAGAAAATCAAGGCGTTTCCGCTGCAAGAAATTCCGGCTTAGCGTTAGCAAGTGGTGAATATATTCAGTTTCTGGATGCAGATGACCTCATTTCAGCAGACAAGATTGGTCTTCAGGTAGAATTTCTTCGAACTCATCTGGAAGTAGATATTAGTACAACATCCACCAAATTTTTTCATCAAAACAATCTTCAAATTCTTTATACGGATTTTGGTCTTACGAATAAAACTTCAATGCCAATTGTTGATGGAATTGGTTATCCCATTATCGAAAGCTTAATACAACGAAATCTACTTGTAATTCAAAGTCCACTTTTCAGGAAAAATATCTTGAATATTATTGGTTATTTTGCTGATGGAATGAATTATTTGGAAGATTGGGATTTTTGGTTTAGAGCTGCGCTACAAAACATGCGTTTTAGCTATTTAAAAGATGAGTTAGCTTATGGCTTGGTCCGTATTCATAATGCAAGTGCCACACAGCAGTCGTCTAAAATTATTCGGGCGGAAATTTTTCTGCGGGATCGCATTGGAAAACATCTTTTAAGTTCAGGTTTAAAAAAGGAACAAAAAGAAAAACTGATTATAAAAAACAAATTTGAACGGATTAACAGTTACAAAAAAATAATGGCGCAAATACCTTTGCGCGATTTAAAAACATTCAAGGGTATCTTTGAAGAAATAGATGATGCGCCCATTTTTTTTAAAGCTTTTTTTAAGGCCCTAAACCTTAAAAGAAAGTTTAAATAATTAGGCTTGCTAAACTTGTAAGTATTGTTAATGAAATACTTCGTATTGAAATTAATATTTTTGTACATAGCCTTAAATTGTCAAAACAATAATTCAAATTCATGACGACTACAAAAACTCCCATAAAAATTGACATCATAATTCTGAGTTTTGCGAAAGATGATTTACTGAAAAATATGACTGAGCAAACTGTCCGATCTATATTAAATTCCGAACATCCAAGTAAAATTCATTTCAATATTATTATAATAGAATCGAATGACAGCCTAAGTCCATTTCAGTACGAGGGCACCAAGACCATTTATCCTAACACCAAATTTGGATATCATAAGTTCATGAATATCGGGATTAATCTAACAGAAAATCAGTACATATGTATTTGTAATAATGATTTGTTGTTCGAGCCACATTGGGCTACACAAATTTTAAATGCGTTTGAGGATGATAACACACTTGTTAGTGCTAGCCCCATATGTTCAATACATCATCCTAAGGTAGGTATTTCAGTAAATAGCGGCATTCGTATCGGCTATGAGGTAAGAAAAGAAATAGCTGGTTGGTGCTTATTTTTTAAGCGAACCATGCTCCAAAAAACAGGTTTGTTAGACGAGAAATTTACCTTTTGGTATGCGGATAATGATTACGCAAGTACACTTGAAAAGCACAATTTGAAACATGCGCTGGTAACCACTTCAGTAGTCAATCATCTTGAGAGTAAGACCCTGGCAACTTTTGAGTTGGATGAACAAATGAAAATGACAACAAGGGAGCGGTTCTATTATGAATATAAGTGGAAAAAAAGAGGATATTTTTCTTACTTGAATCGATTATTTAAAGCTAAGAGAGAAAGAAATAAACTTATGAAGAAATTGCGCGGCGCTTAAGCACAAATTTCAATACACGATAAAGCAACTTATAGTAGAGTTTTTTCGTCATTATTGGAGAAGCCTTACTGTTCTGAATCACGTTGTACATTTCCTTTATTGTAAAACCCTCATTCCACATTCTTCTGAAATTTGTTTTAAAACCTCGCTTTTCTCCATTTAAAATTTTCGAATCACTCAACATGCACAAATTAATTGGTAAGTAATTGTTCCATTTTGCATGAACTTTAAGAATTTCGTTAAGCCACATTTTGTTAAAATTACCTTCAGAAAAATGTTCTACGAGTATTTCGAGCGTTACCCCAACTTTATAATTTTGCTTAATACCCAAGGCAAAATCTAAGTCATACCCATGAAAGCCTTTAAGTAGCGTAGCATCAAAGGGATAAGAATTGTACGCTTGTTTCGTGCAGCACATCCAAACTCCATCAATGCATACAACTTCTGCGAGCTTAGTATGAGTCGGATTTGAATAGTCTAACGACGCTTGTCGATCCTTGAATTTATAGTTCTGTAAAATATTATAATATATAATTTCTGGTGCATCCATTTCATAACAATGCCAGCCAGAAGGAGCAAGTGATTTATACTGACTACCAGCAATTCCAATTAATCCCAATTTTTTATCCGTATTAAAGATATTTAGCACAATTTCACCCCAATTAGGGGTATGGATGATAATATCTTCGTGCATAAAACACAAAACATCATATTTAGCTTTCGATGCTCCGCGATTGTAGATATCGCAAAGACCAAGTTTTCCTTCGCTATTGTCGAAACTAATAATCTCAAAGGGAATGCCAATGGTCGTGCTTAGGTTTTTTTCTACTTGTGCCAAATGATCTGCTCTTACAGATGCTATAATTACTGAAATCATATTTAATTAAAACCTAAAGCCTTTTGCTTACATTTAAGCAGATCACTAAAGTATTTTTTAACAAATTTATACCGAGTTAAACTGATACCTTTTCGTTTTTTGTGTAATGGAAATAAGATATTATAATTATAATACAAAAACACCAAAAGCCAAGTTTTTTCTAAAAAATTAGTTTTAAGGGAAAAAAGTGAAGTGAGGTTTTTTACGAAAATTTCTTCATTACTTTTTTTTAGGAAATGCTTAAAGTTTTCTAATTGTTGCGTAGAAGATTTATAATTCATCATAGAAATACCGAAGGGATCGGGATTGTGAGCATTGATCTCTTGTTGGATTACCGACCCTTGATGAATCCTATAATTGGTCAATGGTTTGTCCAGATATATGATTTCATTGTAATATGTTGCTATAAATCCCAACCACCAGTCATAATAGCCATGAGATGGAAAGGGGAGCGCCTTTTCCATAAGATGTCTCGATACTAATATTGAATGCCCAGTAACGTAGTTGTTAATAAGTAATGATTTATAGTCAAGCATGACAAATCGAGAAGTTTCAAGAAATAATTTGTCAGTTTGACCACCATTTTCATTCATCAGTCTAGAATTAGAAAAGATCAGGCCTTTGCTTCCAATATTGCCTAGCAGTTCTTCAATTTTATTGAGATCCCATACATCATCTTGGTCACATATGGAAATGTAATCGCCCTTCGATAAGCGAATTGCCTTTTCAAAATTTTTATTGAAACCAATAGTTTCAGTATTGAAATGAATTTGTATTAATGAATTTTTGAGAGCGAATTCCGAAATTATCTCTCGTGTACGGTCTGTGGATCCATCGTCAACAATTATAATTTCTATATTTTTGTAGGATTGATTCAATAAGCTATTTAATTGAGGCATCAAATATCTTTCACCATTATAGGTACACAACGCGATTGATATCAATGGACTATCTGAACTACTCATTAACACGAAATTAATAAATTATTTTAAAAGGGTTTTTTGAGTGTTATTTAACGATATACTTGAACTAATATTACTGAATTGTAGTGAGGAATTTAATCTATATACCAAGCTTTTTAGAAGTAAAAAATTAATAGTTTTGCAGGAATAAAAAAATAGCTTTTTGGCGCCTCAATTTATTTCAAAGCTTTAAAGTGTTCTGAGGTTACCTTTTTTAATTAAACGAAGTACAAGTAAATTTCAATGAAGGATATAAGTAAATATGATTACTTAATTGTTGGGTCTGGGCTTTTTGGTGCCACATTTGCGCATGAGATGACAAAATCTGGTAAACGATGTTTAGTTATAGATAAACGAGATCATTCTGGAGGAAATATACACTGTAAGTACATAGAACAAATTAATGTTCATTGGTATGGGGCACATATTTTCCATACAAATGATAAGTTTCTATGGGATTATGTAAATCAATTTGCTGAATTCAATCGATATACCAATTCTCCAATCGCCAATTACAAAGGAGAGATCTACAACCTTCCGTTTAATATGAATACGTTCTATAAATTATGGGGTACAAAATCACCAGAAGAGGCCAGGTCAGAAATTGCCAGACAAGTTGAACATCTTAAAATCAACGAACCTAAAAATCTTGAAGAACAGGCTTTGAAATTGGTTGGAACGGATATTTATGAAAAACTCATTAAACATTATACCGAAAAACAATGGGGGAAAAATGCAACAGAACTTCCAGCATTTATCATAAAGAGACTTCCCGTGAGGTTTACATACGACAATAATTATTTTAATGATAAATACCAAGGAATCCCGATTGGAGGATATAATAAAATTATCGACGGGTTATTGGCTGGTTGCGATGTAAAACTCAATGAGGATTTTTTCGAGAAGAAAGATTATTGGACGGCTTTTGCAGACAAGCTAGTGTTTACAGGAAAAATTGATGATTATTTCGATCGCTGTTTTGGTGTTTTGGAATACAGGAGCCTAGACTATGAAATTGAAATTCATGATGTTGAAAACTTTCAAGGAAATGCGGTGGTGAATTTTACAGATGCAGAAACCCCTTACACGCGTGTATACGAACACAAGCATTTTGAATTTGGGACGCAGCCTAAAACAGTAATTACTAGAGAGTATCCTTCAAAAAACCCGTCGAAGGGGGAGCCATATTATCCTGTGAATGATGGAAAGAACATGGCATTATTAAAAAAATATCAGCAGCTTGCAGCACAAGATAAAAATGTAATATTCGGTGGAAGATTAGCGGAGTATCGGTATTATGATATGCATCAAGTAATTGCCTCAGCGTTGACAAAGGCTAAATTAGAATTAAGCAGTGAATAAAGATTTAACAATTTTTTCAGTCTATCATAAAGAGTTTGATATTCCAGATAGTGAATTTATACAACCAATTCAGGTTGGGAAACTTTTTTCAGGAATTGATATGAGAATGCCTTCTGATGACGAAGGAGAAGACCACATCGCAAATAAAAATGAGACTTTTAGTGAACTCACTGCGATGTACTGGATTTGGAAAAATCTCGATCGGATAGAGACCAAGTTCATTGGTTTATGCCACTACCGAAGATATTTTACAATGACGCAGACTAGAATAAAACATAAGTTATTGTATAAAAAAGTTTCGCTGGATCCAAGGGATGTTTACTTGACTCCATTTAACGAAAATGAGTTAATATATGTCGGGACGCAAGACTTAAAGAAAGCGCTGCTAGATCAATTGACAAAAAACAGGATCATTGTACCCAAACCAGCCCATCTATATTTGGAACCCGGCTATCCGGCAAATGTAAAGATGCATTATATTTATTATCATATCAGAGAAGATTGGTATCTGATGCGTAGTGTTGTGACGAAAGGTGACCAAATTAAAGAGCAAGAATTTGATGCCTTTTTCGAGAATACGAATACGATGTGTTGCTATAATATGTTTGTCACAGATAAGCATACATTTGCAGAATACTGCACCTGGCTTTTCCCATTATTATTTGAATTAGAAGAAACTGTAAAATTAAGCCCTTATCCTTACCAGCGAAGAATATTTGGGTTCTTTTCCGAACGGTTATTTAATTACTTCATTTTCCTATTTAAAAAAGAAACAGCCGAGTTTCCAATCGTTTCATTTACTTAGCTTCCACCAACTACCCATTTTAACTTGGTTTTAATTAATAGCCGAGTAACCATGAACGCAATCAAATACACAACTAAAAAACGCAGTATAGAGTAAAGAATATTTTCAATTACAGAAAAAGTTGTGAAATTCCATTGCCCCCATTTAAAAATTTCAGGTAATAGTCTGATGATCAAAATCTGATGAATAAGGTATATTCCGAATGTGGTTTGTCTTGGTTTTAGGCCTTTGTCAATAAATTTTATACTGCCAATTTTTAATAGTAATAAAAACATGCTGAGAGAATAAAATATATTCGAAATTCTAAGCGTGTTGTATTGGTCAGTTGATCCATTTTTTGCCAAATAGATAACTTCCAGGCAAGAGAAAACAAAAAATACAATGTTTGTAATCAATATCCATGACCATTTCATATCTCTCGTAAACTGCATGATGCGCTCATAGTAACGGTTTAAATAAACACCAAGCCATAGGTAAAATACAAATCCAAATAAAGCAGCGGAATGATGCGTAACAAACCATTCATGGTAAAGGTTTAAGCTATAAATTAATGAAATACAAGCCAAAATTAGGCCAAACCATATTTTATATAAATACTTTTTGAACAGCAATAATATGCTAATGCAAATCAAAAAATTTAAAATAAACCAAAAACTGCTTTCGAAAAGGATGTATCGAAGTTGTTCAACAAAATATGCAACAGGATTTTTCCCTTCAAATAAGTCATCGCCAGATTTCATCTGAAGAACCCAGTTATGAATAAGATTTAAGATAATTAATATGGCAATCCAAAATAGCCAAGGCTTAATCGTGTTCTTGAATCTTCTACCGAGATATTGAAGTGGTGTATATTCAGTAAATTTATAATTAATTAAAAATCCACCAATTAAGAAGAATGCGATGGTAGCAAATTTCCAGAATTGCATTGCCATTACTTGTAGCCAAATATCGGATGTTTTAGTGTAATGCATTCCCCACAACACTGCAGAGTGTTCGTACACAATCCCGAACATAGAGATACATCTTATCGTGTCAACAAAATCAAAATTTTTCTTTAAAGGAGGTATAGGGGGTGCGGAGTTCATTAAATAAATAGGTTGATGCGCAAATATCAAAAAAAAAGAGTCTCGAAGATGTTCTTCGGACTCTTTTAACATTTTTGTATGTAAAATATTACAGGATGATATGTAGTGTTTTGCCACCTAATTTATTACTATTTAACTGCATAAAAAGCAATTCCTTCCTTCCTAAAGCTAGGGTCATTACCAATGAATGGCTTATCTTCTGGGGTAAAATAACGATCTCCGTTAATCGCGTTTCTATAAGCATAAACCGGAATTGCTTTAGCGTTAGGGGATGGAAAGGCATAAAATGCTATTCCTTCTCTTCTGAAATTGGGATCGTTGCCAATATAAGGTTTGTCTTCTGGCGTAAAATATCTATCCCTGTTTATTGGATTTCTATAGGCAAATACAGGTACTGCGCCTTCTGTAGGGTTAGAGAATGCATAAAAAGCTATTCCTTCTTTTTTAAAATTGGGATCATTGCCTATATAAGGTTTGTCTTCTGGTGTGAAATAACGATCCCCGTTTACAGCATTGCGATAGGCGAAAACTGGAACTTCTCCTAGCATTTTAATTTGTCTATCCTTGATATATTGTTCTACAGCGACTCTCACTTGCTCTTTCTTTACCGGATCTGAGATGAAATCGTAAATAGGAGCCATTCTTTCTATATCTACCAGCGCGCTATTGTTGACATTTACGCTTTGTTCCCATCCAGAGATATTTACATTTTCAGACGTATATCCATTTGAATCAAAAGAAACGCTTCTGCCTGAATTTGTACCTCCGAAAAATTTTAATCCAAAGCTTCTTTCTCTACTTTCGTTAAAAGCTTTTGTCATTTCATCAGTGGTTTTGCTAGAAGATATATTTATTCCAAATTTCTTAACAAAAAATCCAAGTGCGCCCTCTGATGTACTTACTTTTTTTTCCGTGGTAGTTTCACTTACAATTGATCCGTTAAAATCAAATGCTAACCTGCCTCCCAGACTAATATCTAATAAAACGTGCGTTCCATACATTGCGATTAATTCTTGAGGAGTTTTGGTGCTTATATTAGCAATAAACTCTGGAGTTAAATAGTTTTTCAGTAACTCAAGGCTTACATCTTCTGTTAGTTGAATTTTTTTAATTCGATATACTTCTTCGAAATGGGCGTACGAGAATTTGCTTTTGAAGTCATAAATACTTTGATTTTCTGATTTCGAAGTTAAAGATCCAGTGAAGTAAGAGTCTCCATCTGCCTTAGGTTCTTTTGTACCGCCGGTTACTGAAGCTGTAAACGATCTTTTTATATTTATGTCACGAAGGTAATCATATGCCGTTGCTCCATAATAATAATGCTGTGTACCTGCAGTGGAAGTAGGCGTATTGATTCTGTTGAAATAGTCTTGTCCAAACCGGGTCATGTCTATTATAGTAGATTTGGAAATACTTTCAAGGGCTAAATAGTCGCCGGTAACATCGTATCCATATCCTAATACATCCCATTTTCCGTCTCCGTGAATAGCTAAGTTGTTTTTGTTAGACGATAGTTTTCCATCTCCAATCTCATCGATCTTCTTACACGCACTTCCAAGTGCAGTTAATATTAACATCAGGTACAAAATGTTCTTTTTTAGATTTTTTTTCATGATTAGTTTTTTGTAAATCTTCGGAATAATGAAGTGAATAATGATAAGCAGGAATTATCATTATCTTTTAAATGATTGTATTATTATCTGTTATTATGATGCTTGAAAATGTTACAATAATATGGTCGATTATTTATTAGATTTGGTATATCCACATTGTCTGAAAAAACTATTTTAGTATACGTCAAGCGTGTGGAATACTATTTTCGATACCCATTAACGCCTCAATAATGATAGATATTGGAATTACCCTCAGAAAATATAGAGATAGGTTTGGTTATACCCAACAATATGTTGCCAATTGTTTGGATATTAGTCGTGTTACCTACCGTAAGTGGGAAAATAATGGTGTTGAGTTCTCGATAACTCAGTTACAGAAAATTTCAGAGATGTATGAGGTTTCTATTGACCAATTAATTAAAGAATCTTATACTGTGGTTGATTATCTTCAACAATTTACGAATAGCAAAGGAAAAACACTTACATCCGCAATTAGAACGTAGATTTTTTTCTTTAAATAATTTATTCAGTCACGGCGGTTACATTATTTTACGGTGTGTCCATAAGTATATGTAGGAGTAGTAATTCTATTCGGATAATCTGTATTAAATCTACTTACATCGATAATAGGTGCATCAAAAGTGTTAACTGTGGAATACAGTTCTCCCATAATGTCATATCCGTAACCCAACGCATCCCATATTCCATCTCCATGGAGAGTTAAGCTGCTACTGTTCGCAAACATTTTGTCGTCATCTGTTATTTCATTCTTCTTGTAGGCACTGAAAGTTATAGCAGAGACCAGTAATAAGGAAAAAAGTCTGATCATTAAAATTTTCTTGATGATTTCTTTTTCTCAAATGAAATCATAATGTCTTTTTATAATGCTTGCAGTTTCATAGCAACATGAACTATTTCAACAATGTTCATCAATCTTTGAGTAAGTAAATCGGCAAGTAGGTATTGTGGTGTTAAATTGAAAATGCTCCATAAACTGGAGCATTTAGGTATTTAGATCGATACATCAAAAAGTGATTCTTTTTTGCAAATTTGGATTAAAAAAACACTTTTCTTACTGTATCGCATAGAAGTTTACACCAAGGTAATTGAAACCATTTTGTTCGTAAGCATAATCATATCTATTAATCGTATATACATGATCGCCGCCTCCGGCTCCTGTATAAAAAACGTGAACAGGAAGAGACCCATTGAGTTGAGAAGGATAGGCATAAAAATTTACTCCCAGATATTTATATCCGTTCTGCTCGTAAGCATAGTCATATCTATTTATGGTATAAGTGTGATTTCTGCCTCTTTCGTTGTAAAATACGTGTACGGGCTGTGTACCTGGTTTTTGAGTGCTAAACGCGTAAAAGCTGATTCCAAAGTTTTGAAAGCCATTTTGTTCATAAGGATAATCATTTTTGTTTGCGGTGTACACGTGATTATTGTCTCTTGAGCTATAGAAACAATATACAGGTATTTCTCCTAGCATTTTAATTTGTCTATCCTTGATATATTGTTCTACAGCGACTCTCACTTGCTCTTTCTTTACCGGATCTGAGATGAAATCGTAAATAGGAGCCATTCTTTCTATATCTACCAGCGCGCTATTGTTGACATTTACGCTTTGTTCCCATCCAGAGATATTTACATTTTCAGACGTATATCCATTTGAATCAAAAGAAACGCTTCTGCCTGAATTTGTACCTCCGAAAAATTTTAATCCAAAGCTTCTTTCTCTACTTTCGTTAAAAGCTTTTGTCATTTCATCAGTGGTTTTGCTAGAAGATATATTTATTCCAAATTTTTTAACAAAAAATCCAAGTGCGCCCTCTGATGTACTTACTTTTTTTTCCGTGGTAGTTTCACTTACAATTGATCCGTTAAAATCAAATGCTAACCTGCCTCCCAGACTAATATCTAATAAAACGTGCGTTCCATACATTGCGATTAATTCTTGAGGAGTTTTGGTGCTTATATTAGCAATAAACTCTGGAGTTAAATAGTTTTTCAGTAACTCAAGGCTTACATCTTCTGTTAGTTGAATTTTTTTAATTCGATATACTTCTTCGAAATGGGCGTACGAGAATTTGCTTTTGAAGTCATAAATACTTTGATTTTCTGATTTCGAAGTTAAAGATCCAGTGAAGTAAGAGTCTCCATCTGCCTTAGGTTCTTTTGTACCGCCGGTTACTGAAGCTGTAAACGATCTTTTTATATTTATGTCACGAAGGTAATCATATGCCGTTGCTCCATAATAATAATGCTGTGTACCTGCAGTGGAAGTAGGCGTATTGATTCTGTTGAAATAGTCTTGTCCAAACCGGGTCATGTCTATTATAGTAGATTTGGAAATACTTTCAAGGGCTAAATAGTCGCCGGTAATATCGTATCCATATCCTAATACATCCCATTTTCCGTCTCCGTGAATAGCTAAGTTGTTTTTGTTAGACGATAGTTTTCCATCTCCAATCTCATCGATCTTCTTACACGCACTTCCAAGTGCAGTTAATATTAACATCAGGTACAAAATGTTCTTTTGTAGATTTTTTTTCATGATTAGTTTTTTTTGTAAAGAAAGCCACTAAAAATATCAACTCTGATAACTACAGATTGTCATATTTGTGGATGTTATATTGCTAATATTATGTTGATAAGTATTCTATTTCGCATTACAAATGATTTAATATTTTTGGTCATCCTTATTATCAATTCAATACCTTATAGTTGTATGCTTTTTATGTATAAAGTGTATGATAAAATTGCGCCCTCAAAATGTTAGATATAGGATTAACACTCAGAAAGTATAGGAATAAGTGCGGCTACTCACAACAATATGTAGCAAATGTTATCGGAATTAGTAGAGTTGCCTATCGGAAATGGGAAGATAATCAAGTTGATTTTGCACTTTCTCAGTTGAGAAAAGTTTCGGAATTATATGAACTATCTCTTCAGGATATCATCAGCGATGCGCATAAAGCACGATAATAACTTAAAAAAGTCCCGAACATTTCGTTGCGGGACTTAAAATTTAGTAAAATATCTTAAAAAATTAGGTTACATTGTCATATCTCCACCAATGGTATAACCGGCAATGCTATTTACATTTTGTATGATGTTCCAGTTGAAGTGATATCTTTCTTTTATAGTCATATTCGGTATTCGTCTTAATACATTAAGCTCTCTAAAATATACGATTCCGCTGGGCGAATTGTTGATCAATCCATTACTTGGACTAATGGGTGTACCCATTGGATACGTTGCCATTTGCGCAGCACTATAGTGGCTTAGCATAGATTCTTTGAATTCAAATAAACCATAAAGAATACTTTGGTTTTGGATATATCTTAATTTACCGTCCATAACGATATACACTTGCCCTGTGCTCTCATTTCTCATGAAAGTACCATTGGCAGGGGCAGAAACTTGTAGAACTGGTCGCTTGCTCGTTATGTAAGTTGCAACATACGCTTTTACCTCAGTACTTTTAGATTGATCTGCAATTAAATCATAAATTGGGATCATCCCGTTCGTAGAAATATCTATTAACTCAGCATTTTCAATTGTTGAACTGTTTTCCCATGCTGTGGTAGATATTGGAGGACTAGAAATAACATTAGTTTGGAGTGTACCAAACAGGCTAGCAGAGGGCTCACCGCCAATAGCTTTAAATGATAGCCATTGATTGGTATTCTCATTAATTTCTTGAGAACCTGAGCTCGTCCTTGTATCAATGCCAAATATACCAAGAATGTTGAACTTAACTCCGGTTGTAGCGGCTGAACGACGATCTGTTTTCGATGTTTCACCACGGTATAAGGCACTTAACTTTGCACCTAAAACGATATCGGTTAAAACGTGTGTTCCATATTGTTGAACGATATATTGTGCTGTTTTGGTTTGTAAGTCGTAGGCGAAGTCAGCATCCAAATAACTTCTTAAAAGTTGAATGTCTGCATTAAGCTTAACTCTTTTTTGTTGAAGCTTTAGGAAATAACTGCTGTATACATACTTTGAGGAAAAGGCATCTGCACCTCCATAATTGTTTGATACTGTCAGGGTAAACATCGGAGTTTTTTCGTTATTCTTATCTGGAACAGTAAGGGTGTTATCAAATTTGTTGGTTAGAGAATCCAGATAAGTAACTGCATTTTCTCCAGAGATAATTTCTTGAGTTTTTGTACTTGATTTGTCTTCCTCAACACGGGATGGGAAAGTACTCTTTAACAATTCTATATTGATGACCTTAAATTTGCCGGCACTGGAATTGGCATATTCACCGGTAGCATCGTAACCGTATCCGAGTAAGTCCCATTTTCCGTCGGATGCGGATGCAAGATTTTTGCCATTATTTTTTAATAACGAGCTTTCTAAGGTTTCGTTTTTCTTGCAAGCACTTAGTGCAGTACCGATTAGAAACGAATAACCTAATATTTTAACTTTAGTGTTAATTTTCATGATTATTTTTTTTGCAAAGAAAAGCTCAGAAAAGTCTTTAAATGATAAGCTATAGTTGTCAATTTTCAGAAATAACCCTAAAAAATACGATAAAAAGGGACTTAGGTAAACGTGTAAAACCGCACAAAAAAAAGTCCCGGCTTTCACCGGGACTTTACATTATTTCTAAACTGTTTTACTTACAGTTTGCGTACTTTTTCTACTTGTTCGTAGGCTTCTACAATATCACCAACTTCAATGTTGTTGAAATTCTGGATATTCAGACCACATTCGTAACCTTTAGATACTTCTTTAACATCATCTTTATAACGTTTTAATGAAGCAAGTTCACCTGTATAAATCACTACACCATCTCTAACGATACGGATTTTGCTGTTTCTGGTAATTTTACCATCCAATACCATACAACCTGCAATGGTACCCACTTTGGTGATTTTGAATGTCTCACGAATCTCAACATTCGCAACAATTTTTTCTTCAAACTCAGGATCCAACATACCTTCCATCGCAGATTTAATCTCGTTGATTGCATCGTAGATAATAGAATATAAACGGATGTCAATTTGTTCCTGTTCTGCCAGTTTACGAGCGCCTGTTGACGGACGTACCTGGAAACCAATAATAATCGCATCAGATGCCGAAGCAAGCAATACATCAGACTCTGAAATCTGACCTACACCTTTACTGATGATGTTGATTTGAATCTGCTCAGTAGAAAGTTTCAGTAATGAATCGGCTAATGCCTCAATTGAACCATCCACATCACCTTTAACAATAATGTTTAGCTCTTTAAAGTTACCAATTGCTAAACGACGTCCAATTTCATCCAGCGTAATGTGTTTTTGCGTACGTAATCCTTGCTCACGTTGCAATTGCATACGTTTGTTTGCAATATCACGTGCTTCACTTTCACTTTCAAGTGCATTGAAACGATCGCCGGCTGTAGGTGCACCCTGCATACCCAAAACCTGTACAGGTTGTGACGGACCAGCAGAATCTACCTTTGCACCACGCTCATTGGTTAACGCTTTAACACGTCCGCTGTAACTACCTGCTAAGATTGGATCACCAACTCTCAATGTACCTGCCTGAACCAATACTGTAGTAACAATACCACGGCCTTTATCCAATGCAGACTCAATTACAGAGCCTGTTGCTCTCTTATTTGGATTAGCTTTTAGTTCTAGTAACTCCGCTTCCAATAATACTTTATCTAAAAGCAAATCAACATTTAAGCCGCTTTTGCTCGAGATTTCTTGCGATTGATATTTACCACCCCAATCTTCAACCAGGATATTCATGGTAGACAATTGTTCACGAACTTTATCTGCATTAGCGCCTGGCTTATCCACCTTAGTGAAAGCAAATACCAATGGTACACCAGCAGCTTGTGCGTGGTTAATGGCCTCTTTGGTTTGTGGCATTACCGCATCATCTGCAGCAATAACAATAATTGCAATATCGGCAACTTTGGCACCACGTGCACGCATCGCTGTAAAGGCTTCGTGACCTGGAGTATCCAGGAAGGTTACTTTTTTACCTGATGAAGTCGTTACCATATATGCACCAATGTGCTGCGTAATACCTCCGGCTTCTCCGGCAACCACATTTGCTTTACGGATATAATCCAGTAGGGAAGTCTTACCATGATCTACGTGACCCATAATGGTAACAACCGGGGCTCTTTCAATTAAATCGGCCTCGTTATCTTCTTCCTCAATTACATTTTCTTCGTCTTCATCTGGTTTTACGAACTGAATTTCATAACCAAATTCATCAGCAACAATAGTTAAGGTTTCTGCATCCAAACGTTGGTTAATGGATACGAACATACCTAAGCTCATACAAGTACCAATAATTTTGGTTACCTGAACGTCCATCATATTGGCAAGTTCATTTGCAGTAACAAACTCTGTTACCTTTAATATTTTAGATTGAGATTCCAACTCATTTGCTGCTTCTTCTGCAGATAAGGCAACATCATCACGTTTCTGACGACGAAGTTTAGCACGTTGAGCAAATTTCCCAGACTTACCTGCGCCGCTTAAACGTGCAAGTGTTGCCTTAATTTGATCTTGGATCTCTTTCTCTGTAGGCTCCTCTTTAGGTGCTCCAGGGTTTGCATTTCTATTTTGGAAACCAGGTCTGTTGTTATTCCTGTTGCCTTGATAAGGCTGACCACCTTGTCCGGCCGGGCGATTGCCTTGATAAGGCTGTCCGCCAGGTCTGTTACCTTGATAAGGTTGACGGTTGCCTTGTGGGTTTCCGCCTTGTCCGCCCTGATTTTGTCCGGTAGCACCTTGTCCACCTTGATTGCCATGCTGGCCAGGTTGCCCTGGTGCACCTCCTGGTGTTTTCTTGCGTTTGCGTTTGCGTTTTGCTGCTTCGCTATCACTGGAAGAGGCAACTGGATTATTTCTGCGGTCTGGAGTAGTTGGTAAAGTAATTTTACCTACAATGTTTGGTCCCGATAATTTAACGGTACGCGCTTTTATAACTTCAGGTTCGCTTGGCGGAGTAGGAGGTGTTTCCACTTTTGGCGTTGGGGTTACTACTTTAGGCTGTTCAACAGGTTTTGGCACTTCCGGAGCTTTTGCTACAGGTGCTTCTTCTTTTTTTACCTCTACCGGAGTTTCTACAACTTTCGGTGGTTCAACAGGTTTTGGTGCCTCAGGTGCCTTTGTTTCTACAACGGCTGGAGTTTCTTCTTTTTTCACTGGTCGATTTTTGGAATTCAGATCGTTTAAGTCAATCTTTCCAACAATCTTAACGCCAGGCAATGCGGCTTCTTCGGTCTTCTCCTCTGATGGACTTGTTTTTGCAGGTTCAGCCTTCGCTTCTGGCGCTGGGGCTTCTACCTTTGGTGTTTCTACAACTTTCGGTTTTTCTACCGGCGGAGCAAATGATTGGGTATTTTTAATTAAAATTTCCTCATTTTTCTCAAAGTCTGTATTCTTTTTAGGTGCTTCTACTGGCTTTTCAGTCTCAGGTTCATCACGACGTATCTTACCAATCACTATTTGTTTGGCTTCTTCTCTTACGATCTTATCTCCCTGATATTCTTTCAACAAGGCATTATACATCTCACCCGTAAGTTTAAACATCGGGCTTTTCTCCGCAGTGAAGCCCTTTTTGTTTAAAAACTCAACGGCCGTACCCATGCCTATATTAAGTTCTTTAATAGCTTTAATTAAAATGATTGGTTTGTCGTCTGACATCTAGCTCCTTTTATTTTTTCTAATTGTTATACAAAAGTAGTGTTTATTTGGAAATTACACCACTTATTCAAATTCCGACTGCAAAATTTGAACCACTTCTTTAATGGTTTCTTCTTCTAAGTCAGTACGTTTTACTAAATCTTCAACGGTTAAAGCTAAAACACTTTTAGCAGTATCGCATCCGATTGCTTTAAATTCATCGATAATCCAGCTATCGATTTCATCTGAGAATTCTTCCAAATCTACATCCTCATCTTCTTCTCCGGCTTCGCGGTATACATCAATTTCATAACCGGTTAATTTACCGGCAAGTTTAATGTTGTGTCCGCCACGGCCAATTGCTAATGATACCTGATCTGGTTTAAGGTAAACAGATGCATGTTTGGTATCGTCATTCAATTTTATAGAGGTAATTTTTGCAGGGCTTAAAGCACGCGTAATGTAAAGTGAAATATTGTTTGTAAAGTTAATTACATCGATATTTTCATTTTTCAGCTCGCGTACAATACCATGAATACGTGATCCTTTCATACCCACACATGCACCTACCGGATCAATCCGGTCATCATAAGATTCTACTGCAACTTTGGCACGTTCTCCTGGTTCGCGTACAATTTTCTTGATGGTAATTAAACCGTCGAAAATTTCAGGAACTTCAAGTTCGAACAAACGTTGCAAAAATTCTGGTGCTGTTCTGGAAATGATAATTTTAGGGTTGGCATTAATCATTTCTACTTTAGAGATTACTGCTTTTACAGAATCGCCTTTTTTGAAATAATCTGCAGGAATTTGCTCTGTTTTAGGCATCAGAAGTTCATTTCCTTCATCATCCAGAACCAAAGTTTCTTTTTTCCAAACCTGGTACACTTCTCCGGTTACCAACTCACCAACACGGTCTTTGTATTTTTTGAAAATTTCGTCTTTCTCCAGTTCCAAAACTTTAGATACCAATGTTTGGCGTGCAGCTAAAATCGCTCTGCGGCCAAAGCTTTCTAAGGTAATTTGCTCAATGTAATCGTCGCCAACTTCAAGGCTTGGATCAAATCGATGTACTTCAGCAAGTTCGATCTCTAAATCATCATCTTCAGAAAAACCATCCTCCATTACTTTTCTCGTTCTCCAGATTTCCAAATCCCCGTTGTCCGGGTTCACGATTACGTCACAGTTTTCATCTGTTCCGTATTTTTTACGCAACATGCTACGGAAAACTTCTTCCAACACGCTAATCACCGTAGGGCGATCGATATTTTTAAAATCTTTGAACTCCTGAAAAGAGTCGATCAAATTAATTGTTGTAGTACTCATTTTATTTAAATGAAATTAACACACTTGTTTCTAATATATCATTGAGCAAAACTACATTCTCTACAGTTGTTGCTTTTTTACCTTTTTCTTTAACGGATTCTTCTATGGTAATCTGGTCTGCAGCGGTAGCTAAAAGTTTGCCTTCTTTCTTACTTCCATCTTTCATTTTCAAACCTACGGTTCTACCAATGTTTTTTTGATATTGGCGATCCATTTTTAAAGGTTCTCCAACTCCTGGCGAACTTACTTCTAAATTATAAGCCTGCTCAATGGTATTTTCTTCTTCTAAATGGAAACCCACATGTCTGCTAATGGCCACACAATCCTGAATACTTATCCCTTCATCTCCATCTACATGGATAATTAATTTGTTGTTTGGCAACATTTTAACATCAACCAGAAACAATTCTGGTCTGTCGGCTATTTTCTCCTGAACGAGTTCTTTTACTCTCTTTTCTACCTGCATATTTAACCTGATTTCATAGAAAAAGGGGACAATGTCCCCTTCTCTTTTCTTCGATTACGATACAAAGGTAAGAATTTTTTAGACAAAATCAAGCCCTTTGGTCAATTATTGCGCATATATTTATCGCGTAAGTATTTGTCGTTGTGGGTTTAACTGCGGTTTAACTGCGTTTTGGAGTAATTTTTTTGTTGTGCCAAACATTACGCCGATATAGTTTTCGATCAGATATGATTTTCCTGTAACAAATGTGGTATCAGGAGTAAAAATCAAAGCATCATCAATCCACTTTATTTTTCCATTAACCTTTCGCTCTGTTTGTATACTGTCCATTTCGGCGGGTTGTTCAAAAACAGCAATCAAACCGTTTGAGTCCGGATTTTCCACAAATGCTTTCTTTGCCTGGTACAAACTGGTTTCATCAATATTATTGATCACTACAGAACGCTGATCTCCGGAAAACTTAATAATCGGTTCGTTGTTTGTATGTGAACAAGAAATTAACAAGATGCATGCAAATAGAAGCAAAACAATTTTATTCATTCCACTAAATTACACATTATGAGATTAATTATTGAAGTCCTGCTTATGGGGCTGGCCTTTTTTATCGGTGCTAAACTGGTGCCAGGCGTTTCTATAGATGGTTACGGTAATGCCATTATTGCCGCGATTTTAATTGCGTTGGCAAATGCTACAATTGGTTTCATCTTGAGACTGCTTACCTTTCCAATCAATTTTTTAACCTTAGGTCTGGTATCATTTATCATCACGGTATTGATGATTTTACTTGTAGATAGCATGATGACGACCTTTAATACATCCGGCTTTTTGGCTGCAGCATTTCTGGCCATCATTGTAGCGCTGATCAATGCAATTTTTAATTCTCTTGCCGGAGAAAAAAAATAATTAGAACCAGGATATTACTCGTGCTGATCGGGATTTTAAATCCGGTGAACTTATACGAGAAGCAATCTTAACAACTATAAAAAGATTGCTTCTCGCTTTCTGCGGGCACAATGGTATTTTTAGCGTAAAATCTCTCTTGAAATCACCACTTTCTGTATTTCAGAAGTGCCTTCGTAAATCTGGGTGATTTTTGCATCGCGCATTAATCGTTCTACGTGATATTCTTTAACAAAGCCATAACCGCCATGTACCTGAACAGCTTCTACAGTTACATCCATTGCAACTTTTGAAGCGAAAAGTTTTGCCATAGAACCCGCCTCTGTATATGGTAAATCCTGGTCTTTTAACCAGGCAGCTTTGTATACGAGTAAACGTGCAGCTTCAATTTGCGTTGCCATATCGGCCAGTTTAAAGGCGATAGCCTGGTGATCCGAAATTGGTTTTCCGAAAGATTTCCTTTCTTTTGCATACTGCGTAGCGAGTTCAAACGCGCCTTGTGCAATTCCTAAAGCTTGCGCGGCAATACCAATCCGGCCGCCTTCCAGCGTCTTCATGGCGAATTTAAATCCGAATCCATCTTCACCAATCCTATTTTCCTTTGGTACTTTAACATCATTAAACATAAGCGAGTGCGTGTCAGAACCGCGTATACCAAGTTTATTTTCTTTTGGCCCGATGGTGAAACCAGGCGTCCCTTTTTCTACGATGAATGCATTAATGCCGCGGTGTTTTAATTCAGGATGAGTTTGTGCAATCACCAGATAGGTAGACGCGGTACCGCCATTAGTAATCCAGTTTTTGGTACCGTTTAACAAATAATAATCTCCTTTGTCTTCTGCAGTTGTATGTTGAGAGGTGGCGTCTGAGCCAGCTTCTGGTTCCGATAAACAGAAAGCACCAATAACCTCACCCGATGCAAGTGGTTTCAGATACTTTTCTTTCTGGGCTTCTGTACCAAAATGTTCCAATCCGTAGCAAACTAAAGAATTATTAACGGAAACGACAACCGAGGCAGATGCGTCTATTTTAGAAAGTTCTTCCATTACCAGAACATAAGAAATGGCATCTAAACCGCTTCCATTATATTTCTGATCAACCATCATTCCTAAAAAACCAAGTTCACCTAATTTTTTAACCTGCTCGGCAGGGAACTTTTGGTGTTCATCTCTTTCAATTACTCCGGGTTTTAATTCCTGCTGTGCAAAATCACGCGCAGCTTGCTGGATCATGAGTTGCTCTTCACTTAATTCAAAATGCATAACAATTATTATAAATGGTTTTAATCAAATGTAGTATTTATTGATGTAAAATACTATGCAGCCATAGTATTTTTTGTGAATAACAAGTAAATTTTATTTCACTACAGTACGAGGTTAATCACAAAAGTGCATGGAGA
The DNA here is from genome assembly GCF_052343045.1 of Pedobacter terrestris. Classification (NCBI taxonomy): domain Bacteria; kingdom Pseudomonadati; phylum Bacteroidota; class Sphingobacteriia; order Sphingobacteriales; family Sphingobacteriaceae; genus Pedobacter; species Pedobacter terrestris. The sequence goes on from NZ_CP180264.1 coordinate 156,043, forward strand.
GAGGTTGGTGTGCGGCAATATTGTGTGCTTAGGAGTTGTTCCTTATCGGTTGTTGTCATCCCCCACCGAAACTTACAAAGGGTGGTGTGCAGCAATATTTTGTGCTTAGGAATTGTGCCTATCGGTTGGTGTCATCACCCACCGAAACTTACAAAGGGTGGTGTGTAGCAATATTTTGTGCTTAGGAATTGTTTTGCTTGCTAAGTGAAATCGATAAACTCAGGCTTCCTAAAATCAAAATCAGTAAAATCTGAGAAGAGTGGATCAGGGTTGCATATGCGAGGCCATCATTAAATGAAATGCCAAAAAGAACTAAACCTTGCGCAACAATCCAGTGAAAAACGCCAATACCGCCCTGAACGGGTGCGGCCATGGCAAAACCCGAAAATACAATTGAGGTAAAGGCTGCAGAAAGTCCAAGATGTTCTGTTGGGGGGATCGCCATAAATGCGAAATACATAGAGAGGAAGTAAAACACCCAGATAAGTAGGGTATAGAGTACGAATGTTTTTTTGTTGTTTAGTTTTTTGAAAGAGCTAAATCCCTGGCGCAGTGCAACCAGCATTCTTAGTACTTTCTTCCCAAATTTTTTTCGAACCAATAAAAACAAGGCAGGTACCAAAATGGCCACTAATACCAATGTTATGATGAGCCAAAGAAAACTTACAGAAGAAATTTCGCTGCGTACCTGGATAAAAATAACATCGTGCAAAAATTCGGAAACTAAAGAATGCTGAAAAACGATCAGGCCAATGGCAGTAATAAGCAATACAAAAATGTCAAATAACCTTTCTGTTATTACGGTACCAATAGAGGCGAAGATGGGTACTTTTTCTGTTTTTTGGATAATAGAGCACCGCGCAACTTCTCCAAAACGAGGCAACGCCAGATTGGCAAGATAACCAACCATTACTGCGTGATACGTATTCCAGAAAGTTACCCGATAACGTATAGGTCGGTAAAGCATTTGCCATCTCAGCGCACGAATAACATGAGCGAGCCAAACGGCGAGTGCAGATAAACAAACCCAAAAGATATTGGCTGTTTTAATTTCCAGCCAAATCTGATGTAAATTCTGACCTTTAAAAGCGAAATACAATAAGGCAATACCCAATAAAAAGAGTAAGCTGTATTTTATCGCGTTTTTAAAGCTTGATATCAAGGGTTTATTTTAACAAATGGTTATTATCGTCAGGGAATACCAGGATCGGATTGTATTGTTTTGCTTCTGCAATTGGGAGTGCGCCGTAAGACATAATAATTAATACATCACCCAACTGTGCCAAACGGGCAGTTGCACCATTCAGGCATATCATCCCGGTTCCGCGTTCGCCTTTAATAACGTAGGTTTCAAAGCGTGCACCATTATTATTATTGACGATCTGAACCTTTTCATTCGCAATAATATTGGCTGCATCCATTAAATCTTCATCAATCGTAATACTGCCCACATAATTAAGCTCAGCCTGCGTTACGCGTACACGATGTATTTTCGATTTTAAAATTGTGATAATCATGCCGCAAAGTTAGCAATAAAGCACTGGATCAAAAAAGCAGAAATTTGTAATGTTTTATATGAGATTTTTGAATTGATTTTGTGAACAAGTTTAGCCTTACCCGTTAAAATGTTAATAACTTCAACTTTTTAACAGTTTACATTTGGATAACATTTGCATAATTAATACTTTTGGAAACCAACAATAAGCCCATGTGGTTTACGTTAATGTGTAAGTGAATTCCCAAACATAACAGTATAACATGATTAAAAAAGTTTTGTTTTCTACTCTAATCGCGATCTGCACGGTCTCTGCAACATATGCGCAAACAAAAACAAAAGAATCTGGTAAAGAATTAGACGATCCTGACAACTTAGCTTCGCAGTATTTTTCTCAAGTTATGGGTGTTGCTGTAGATGCAACATCTAACTTAAAGTTGTATAAATTCATTTATGAATGGATCGGAACACCGTATAGCTACGGTGGAAGTTCAAAAAAAGGGATCGATTGTTCGGCATTCACTAAAGCCATTTACGACAAAGTTTTTAACACTACCATCAGAAGGAATTCACGTGATATTTTCAGCATGGTAGATCCGCTATCTAAAGAGGATTTAAAGGAAGGCGATTTGGTTTTTTTCAAAATTAAAAGCAAAAGTATTTCACACGTTGGGATTTATCTAGGAGACAATCGTTTTGCGCATGCATCCAGCTCACGCGGTGTCGTGATCAGCAACCTCAACGAACCCTATTACAGCCGTTACTTCTACAAAGGCGGTCGAGTTTTAGAATCTTTCAAAAAGGAATTTACGATTGAGTAGATCATAACTTCCCCGTCAAATTATACGATCCTCCACGATTAAACTCTGGAGGATTTTTTTATTCCCAATAATTTCTCCTCCTTTGCTTAGCTGTTTCAGATGCCAGATACAAGGCAATCGGGCGCTCAATAATTTTATTCATGAAGTTTTTAAAAATCGTACTCCTTTCTTCAATAGCATTTGCAATTTTTCTCAGCTGCACCAACAATACAGCTCAGGTACCGGTTTCTGTTGCGCAGCGCGATACGGTAGCCAGGAAGAAAAAAGATACAATTTCTATTGTAGCTGTTGGCGATATGATGCTTGGCTCTGCATTTCCATCTAAACAAAATCTTCCACCAGACGATGCCATATACAGTTTTCAGGCTGTTGACAGTTTGCTTAAAGGCGACATTGTTTTCGGAAATCTTGAAGGTTGTTTTCTCAATTCAGGCAATTCTAACAAGTGTAATGGAATCAATCCAAACAGTTGTTATGCGTTTAGAATGCCCGATCGTTATGCGGCTATCTATAAAAAAGCTGGTTTTAATGTGCTCAGCGTTGCCAATAACCATGTTGGAGATTTTGATGCAAATGGGCGGAGAAACACAGCAAGATTACTTGATTCGTTACAGATTCATTACGCCGGACAGTTAAATAAACCTTTCGAAATTTTCGAGAAAGACAGCATCACTTATGCCTTTTGTGCTTTCGCACCGAATGAAAATACGGTATCCATAAATAAAATTGATAGTGCTAAAGCTTTGGTTTCCAGATTGAAAAAACAGGTAGATATTGTAATGGTTTCTTTTCATGGCGGCGGCGAAGGCGCAAAATTTGAACATGTACCGCGTGTAAATGAAATTTTTTACAAAGAAAACCGAGGCAATGTTTACGCATTTGCACATGCCGTAATTGATGCCGGCGCAGATATTGTTCTTGGCCACGGACCACATGTAAGCCGTGCAGTAGAAGTGTATAAAAATAAATTTATTGCCTACAGTCTGGGTAATTTCTGCACATACGGGATGTTCAGTTTAAAAGGATGGAATGGATTTGCACCACTAATGCAGGTTAAATTAAATTCTAGTGGCAATTTTCTTTATGCCGATGTGGTATCGGTTAAGCAAGATAAAATAAACCGGTTGAAGATTGATAATCAACATTGGGCATTTAAACGTATAGCAGAATTGACCAATCAGGATTTTCCTGGGCATCAGCTTAAATTTGAAAACAATAGAATTTCTTTAAAAGATTAATATGAAATCGAGCTTAATACTTCATTATATTATTGGCATTGCTGCTGCGGTTTTAGTGTTTGCTGCCGCTTTTTACATTCAGCAGAATACGGACAACCTGGTTTCGGGGGGTATCATTATCCTGGCCGGATCTGTAGTCGCCTATAGCCAGTTTCTAATCATCAAAAGCAAAAGTAAAAAGTAGTCGGCAAGCGTTCTGCTTTAATGTTGGCCAGTCAGTCAATAGATTTTCTTCCTGTATAAAATTTTCTAACGATTATTTGCATCATGTGCATCCGGCTTTTGCGGTAGTGTATTTTATACGTGTATCTATTCGGCTGAACATTTCAACGGATTTATATTGAAGTTAAAGCGGATATTGGTCTGAGTTTATTCTGATTTTTCCGATGCAGTTCCGATGCAGTTCCGACTGAAGTCCGGTGAAACTCCGATGAAGCTCCGGCTAAAATGTTATTGTTTTATGCTAGGAACTCCTGCGTTATGTTATGCCTTAGAAAGTGTTACTTATTGTTTTACAAAGGTTCACTATTGGTGCGTGAAGAGATGCCGTTTAGGCAGTTGTTTATTGTGTGTCTATCGCTGGAAACATGCAGAAGTGGAGGCACTTCGAGGCAGGACGGTGCCCTGATGAAGGTAATACCTTAAGGTGATTTTCTAATAAGTCGGAAATAGAAAAATTCAATACAATGGAGATTTGAATGAGCCTTTCTACTGGCGCGGCTTTAATATTGCGTTCGGTTTTGGAGTAGGTACTTTGTGAAATTTTCAGCTTAAGTGCCATATCTCGTTGGCTGTAGCCTAACGTTGACCTTTTATATTGTAATGTTTTGCAAATCAGTTTGTTTTTACGTTCATCCATTTTATATATGCTAAATGGGATGATTAAAAACTTTTTGTTAAACGGAGATGATGTGAACAAGATACAAAACTTTTATTTATGGCGTAGGAATACTGAATTTTATACGCTGATTTAGGTATCGGTGGGTGAGGACACCAACTGATAGGATAAATCCATAACCCGCGTAAATTAACCCGATTATACCGAGTATGGTTAAAATTGATCCGAAGGTGCGTTTTACACTCATCTTAAAAATCTTAAGGTAAGACAATATATTCGGTCTACAGGTCGGTGTCTTCACCGACTCTGATATGTCTTTGTAGGTATCGGTCGGTGAAGACACCAACCGATAGATAAAACTCGTCTATAGATCGGTGTTTCGGTCTACAGATTCTTCACTAACTCTGATATGTTTGGGTTTCGGTCGGTGATGACACCAACCGATAGGATAGTATATTCGGTCTACAGGTCGGTGTCTTCACCGACTCTGATATGTTTTTGTGGGTATCGGTCGTTGAAGACACCAACTGATAGATAAAACTCGTCTATAGATCGGTGTTTCGGTCTACAGATTCTTCACTAACTCTGATATGTTTGGGTTTCGGTCGGTGATGACACCAACCGATAGGATAGTATTTTCGGTCTACAGGTCGGTGTCTTCACCGACTCTGATATGTCTTTGTAGGTATCGGTCGGTGACGACACCAACCGATAGATTAAACTCGTCTATAGGTCGGTGTTTCGGTCTACAGATTCTTCACCGACTCTAATATATTTCTGTGGATATCGGTCGTTGAAGACACCAACTGATAGATAAAACTCGTCTATAGATCGGTGTTTCGGTCTACAGATTCTTCACTAACTCTGATATGTTTGGGTTTCGGTCGGTGAAGACACCAGCCGATAGGATAGTATATTCGGTCTACAGGTCGGTGTCTTCACGACTCTGATAGGTTGGGTTTTCAGTTGGTGAAGACACCAACTGATAGATAAAACTCGTCTATAGATCGGTGTTTCGGTCTACAGATTCTTCACTAACTCTGATATGTTTGGGTTTCGGTCGGTGATGACACCAACCGATAGGAAAATGTTCATTTTACACTTATCGTAAAAATCTTAGGTTAAGACAATATATTCGGTCTACAGGTCGGTGTCTTCACGACTCTGATAGGTTGGGTTTTCAGTTGGTGAAGACACCAACCGATAGATAAAACTCGTCTTCAGGTCGGTGTATCGGTATACAGATTCTTCACTAACTCTGATATATTTCTGTCGTTTTCGGTCAGTGAAGACACCAACCGATAGATAATCTTTAATAAGACAACATATTCGGTCTACAGGTCGGTGTCTTCACCGACTCTGATAGGTTTGGTTTTCGGGCGGTGAAGACACCAACCGATAGATAAAACTCGTCTATAGGTCGGTGTATCGGTCTACAGATTCTTTACTAACTCGGATATCTTTAGGTTTCGGTCGGTGAAGACACTAAACGATAGATAAAATCTTTAATAAGCAACATATTCGGTCTACAGGTCGGTGTCTTCACGACTCTGATAGGTTTGGTTTTCGGTCGGCGAAGACACCAACCGATAGATAAAACTCGTCTATAGGTCGGTGTATCGGTCTACAGATTCTTTACTAACTCGGATATCTTTAGGTTTCGGTCGGTGAAGATACCAAACGATAGATAAAATCTTTAATAAACAACATATTCGGTCTACAGGTCGGTGTCTTCACCGACTCTGATATGTGTGGTTTTCGGTTGGCGAAGACACCAACCTATAGATAAAACTCGTCTATAGGTAGGTGTATCGGTCTACAGATTCTTCACTAACTTGGATATGTTTATGTTTCGGTCAGCGAAGACACCAACCGATAGATAATCTTTAATAAGACAACATATTCGGTCTACAGGTCGGTGTCTTCACCGACTCTGATGTTTATGTTTCGGTCGGTGAAGACACCAGCCGATAGATAAAACTCGTTTATAGGTCGGTGTATCGGTCTACAGATTCTTCACCGACTCTGATATGTTTCTTTCGGTTTCGATTGGTCAATAAGCCAACGGATAGGAAAATTTTCAGCTCTCGTCTCTCGTATTTTTTACCAATCCAATACCCGATACAAAAAATATTAAGCCAATAACTCCATAAACCAGTAAACCACGCGTATTCTGGCTGTGGTTTACAAATCCATAACCTGCGTAAATTAATCCAATAATTCCAAGTACTGTGAGAATTGTTCCGAAGGTGCGTTTGATGTTCATATTTTAAAAATTTGTAAGATTAATACAATAGATTTCGACTATTTGTTTTTACTCCATAAAAAAAGAGGTTGTTCATGTGACTGAACAACCTCCAATTCGTTTTCGAGAAAGATTAGCGTTACCAGACGCCAAGTCTGTCCGCAGGAGCAATATACATTTTCGCTGTAGCCGGGATGTTAAAAGCTTTATAAAAAGCTTCCATATTATAAACAGGTCCATTTACACGGAACATTTCCGGACTGTGTGGATCTGTTTTCAAGCGTACACGCATGGCTTCTTCTCTGTTTTTAATTCTCCAGACCTGAGCAAAGCTTAGGAAAAAACGCTGATCTGGCGTAAAGCCATCAATTTTTTCTTCGCCTTTACCTTGTTTCGTTAGTTTAAATGCATCATAAGCGATATTTAACCCACCCATATCCGCTAAGTTTTCACCAAGTGTTAAATTTCCATTTACGTGTTGGTTATCAAATAAAGAGAATGCAGAATAGAATTTCGCTACCTTGTCTGCCTTGGTTTTAAACTTATCGCCATCGGCTTTTGTCCACCATTCTTTAAGGTTTCCTTGTGCATCGTATTGACGACCTTGATCGTCAAAACCATGTGTCATTTCGTGACCAATTACAGCACCAATTGCGCCATAGTTAATCGCATCATCGGCATTAAAATCAAAAAACGGGAACTGAAGGATACCTGCAGGAAATACAATTTCATTGAAAGCCGGGTTGTAGTATGCATTTACGGTTGGCGGTGTCATAAACCATTCGGTTTTGTCTACATCTTTACCAAGTTTGCTCATCATTTCCTTATATGCATGTTTCTCTGCCGACTGTAGATTGGCGAAATATGTGTTCTTTTTAATTTCGACATCGTCATATTTTTTCCATTTATCGGTATACCCGATTTTTTTGATGAACGCATTTAATTTTTCCTGTGCTTTTTTCTTGGTTTCGGCACTCATCCAATCGAGCTTTTTAATGCGTTCTTCGTACACTTTTTGCAGGTTGTTTACCAGATTAAGCATACGTTGTTTTGCCTCGGGTTTGAAATATTTTTGCGCATACAATTCGCCCAGTAAATCTCCAAGGTTATTGTCTGCATTGTTAACCATAGATTTCCAACGTTCTGTTTGTGCAGGTTGGCCATATAAGGTTTTGTTGAAAAAATTAAAACGCGCACTTCTGAAGGCTTTTGTCAATGCATTTGCCGAACTGCTTAATGCATCGAATTTAAGTTTCTGTTTCCAGGCCTCAATCGTCTGGCTTTTGATCAGTTTTGACAATTCCTGATAATATTTGGGTTGGCGTACCAACAATGTATCTGTGCTGGCACCCAATGTATTCAGAAGAGATTTTAAATCAATATTAGGTATTTGTTTCTGGAAATCAGCTACTGCAAATTTATTGTAGTTTTTTTGTGGATCTCTCAATTCAACTGGTGTAGAATGCGACGGCGCAATAGCCGTCTCAAGTTTCAGAATGTTATCGGCATATTTCGCGGCATTTACAGAATCTCCAGCCAGCGTAAATATTTTGGTAATGTATTTAAGATATTCTGTTCTGATTTTCTTCGCTTTTTCGTCCTGATCGAGGTAATAACTTCTTTCCGGAAGTGTTAAACCCGATTGCGAAAAAACCAGTACATTTTTCGTGCTGTTTTTATCGTCTGGCTCTACGCTGAAACCTAGTAAATCGCCTTCAGCATCTTTGTACCCGTTAGCGATAAATTTCAAAAGATCCTGATCGGTTTTAATCTGATCAATTTTAGATAGTAGTGGTTTTATGGGTTCTGTTCCCAGCTTTTCTATAGTCAGCGAGTCCATTCCGCTGGCATAAAAATCGCCAACTTTTTGCTCCGCTGTTCCTTTTGATGCATTGCTTTTTGCAGCATCTTCCAAAATTTGTTTTAAATTTTTAAGGTTGTCGTTATATAAAGTATAAAATGAACCCCAACCCGTTTCTGTTTTTGGGATTTCGGTATTTTTAATCCATTTTCCATTGGCATATAGAAAGAAATTGTCTCCAGGTTTTACTGTAGAGTCCATTCCGGCGGTGTCTAAAAATACCGTTCTGGGATCACCTTCTCCAGCCTTGCGGTTTGTATTGTTCTGGCATGCAGCAAGTAATAAAAGCGCTGCTGCCGGCAAAAAGAGTTTTCTTTTCATGTCGGTTAAATTAGTTAGTAGGTAAAGCTAAGAAAAGCTTAATGGAGTTGCATTAATTTTATCTAACTTCATAAAAAAATCTAATTATGCAATATACAATCTACATTCTCCTTTTCCTTGGGGTCATTATTCTTTTGAGCTCATTCGTTACCGTTAAACAAGGAACAATTGCTGTGGTAACTGTTTTTGGTAAATATCAGCGCTTACTGAGACCTGGATTAAATTTTAAAATTCCCTTAATTGAGCAAATATATTCGCGCATTTCTATTCAGAACAGATCTGTAGAACTGTCGTTTCAAGCCGTAACGCAGGATCAGGCAAATGTATATTTCAAGGCAATGCTTCTATATTCTGTTATTAACCAGGAAGAGGAGACAATCAAAAATGTTGCTTTTAAATTTGTAGACTCAAATAATTTAATGCAGGCATTAATCCGCACCATTGAAGGTTCTATCCGTGCGTACGTTGCGACCCAAAAGCAAGCAAACGTATTGGCACAGCGAAATGAAATCGTACTTCACGTAAAAGAACAAATTGATCAGGTATTAGACGGATGGGGTTACCACCTTCAGGATCTTCAATTAAATGATATCACTTTTGATGAAGAAATTATGCGGTCCATGAGCAGAGTTGTGGCTTCAAATAACCTGAAAGCAGCCGCTGAAAACGAAGGACAGGCGTTGTTAATTACCAAAACAAAAGGTGCAGAAGCAGATGGTAATGCGATAAAAATTGCAGCTACAGCAGAACGCGAAGCGGCGCAATTGCGTGGGCAGGGAATTGCCTTATTTAGAGAAGAAGTGGCAAAAGGTATGACCAATGCAGCGCATGAAATGCAACAAGCGAATCTGGATACTTCTGTTATTTTATTTACCATGTGGACTGAAGCCATTAAACAGTTTGCAGAATATAGCGAGGGCAATGTAATTTTTCTGGATGGAAGTACAGAAGGTATGAACAAAACCATGAAAGAAATGATGGCCATGCAGATGAACAGACAAAACTCAGGAAAGTAATTTTCGTTTATCACAATTTACAAAAAGGCATAGCTTGCAGAATTTCTGCACTATGCCTTTTGTGTTTTTGACGGACAAGCTTTTTGCCACGGAAACACAGAAAGCACGGCGAAGAATTGTAGTTTGTTACTTTAAATGTTTAGGACAAGCTTTTTGCCACGGAAACACAGAAAGCACGGCGAAGAATTATAGTTTGTTACTTTAAATGTTTAGGACAAGCTTTTTGCTAGGGAAACACAGAAAGCACGGCGAAGAATTATAGTTTGTTACTTTAAATGTTTTGGACAAGCTTTTTGCTAGGGAAACACAGAAAGCACGGAGAAGAATTTTAGTTTGTTACTTTAAACGTTTAGGACAAGCTTTTTGCCACGGAAACACAGAAAGCACGGAGAAGAATTTTAGTTTGTTACTTTAAATGTTTAGGACAAGCTTTTTGCTAGGGAAACACAGAAAGCACGGAGAAGAATTTTAGTTTGTTACTTTAAACGTTTAGGACAAGCTTTTTGCCACGGAAACACAGAAAGCACGGAGAAGAATTTTAGTTTGTTACTTTAAATGTTTAGGACAATCTTTTTGCTAGGGAAACACAGAAAGCACGGAGAAGAATTGTAGTTTATGACTTTAAAGGTTTAGGACAAGCTTTTTGCCACGGAAACACAGAAAGCACGGAGAAGAATTTTAGTTTGTTACTTTAAATGTTTAGGACAAGCTTTTTGCCACGGAAACACAGAAAGCACGGAGAAGAATTTTAGTTTGTTACTTTAAATGTTTAGGACAATCTTTTTGCTAGGGAAACACAGAAAGCACGGAGAAGAATTTTAGTTTGTTACTTTAAATGTTTAGGACAAGCTTTTTGCCACGGAAACACAGAAAGCACGGAGAAAAATTATGGTTTATACTTTGAATGCTAGGGTAAGCTTTCTTGTGTTGAAACGTTTTGCTGCTCTTTGACAGGCTCAGATTGACGGTTATTTTTGGAAAAAATGAATTAAAAAAAGCCTTCGGATATATCCGAAGGCTTGTGAAATGAATTTTATTTATACTTAGAACTTGGCTACACCTAAGTTCATTACATAATTTCCGGATTGTTGCATAAAGTCGCCCATTACTTTTAACGATTCATCTTCAATAAAATCGAAATCGTCTTCTTTGGTTACTTTATCACCTTTTTTAATTGCTGGTAAACCACGCAAAGCCCTTAGTTCATTTTTTCTTGCAAGAGTTTTTGCTTCCTGATCATCACGCTCTCCTTTAAGTTTAGCTTCGTTTAAAGTAACCGATACTTCAGCATCACGTTTCTTTAAAGTGGCAATATCTTCTTTAAGGTATTTGAAATCCAAAGAACTGGCAACGCGTTGTTCGCTATTTTTGATTAAGCCAGCTTTCACAGCGCTTAAATTTGCTACAGCTTTAAAGTTAGAACTTGGAATCACGTCCCAAGGTAAGGCAGATGGCTCTGTATCTTCACCAATTTTATCCATTGGATACAGTGATGGGAAAACCACATCAGGCAATACGCCTTTATGTTGTGTACTGCTTCCGGCAACGCGATAAAACTTAGCCATTGTTAAGTTAATCTGACCGAGATTGATATCCTGAGCGTTAGTGGCGCTAGGCGAGGTGCCTACAGTTTTATTTTTAGCCACCAAACCAGCAATACGTTGCAGCATACTTGGATTAACCAGTTTATTCAAATCTATAGAAGATTGTACCGTTCCTTTACCATAAGTCTGGCTACCCATAATAATACCACGGCCATAATCCTGAATGGCACCAGCAAAAATTTCTGAAGCAGAAGCACTTAGGCGATCTACCATTACGCCAAATGGACCATCCCAGGCAACGCCGGCATTTTCATCTTCATCTACCTCAATTTTGCCACGTAAATCCTTAACCTGTACAACTGGTCCGCGGTCAATAAATAAACCGGTTAAAGAAATGGCTTCAACCAATGAACCACCGCCATTGCCACGTAAATCCATAATGATTCCGTCAACTTTATCAAAAGTTTTCAGCGAGTCGATCAGTTTTCTCACATCACGTGTGGTACTTTTATAATTTTTATCGCCGGCATTTGCGGCTTTAAAATCTGCATAAAAAGCAGGCAAGGTGATGATACCCATTTTATAGGTTTTGCCATTGCTGTTTACAGTTTTAACTTTTTTCTTTGCTGATGTTTCTTCCAGAACGATCTTGTCTCTTACCAATTCAATAATTACTGGTTTTGATGACATTTCTTTTCCTGAAGGAATCACTTTCAAACGTACTTTTGTTCCTTTCGGACCTTTTATTTTCGATACCGTAGCATCTAATCTCCAACCAACGATATCTACAAATTCACCTTCACCCTGTGCAACAGCAATAATTCTATCGCCCGTGCCAAGTTGTTTTCCTTTGAATGCAGGACCGCCAGCAATAATTTCGGCAATTTTAACCACCTCGTTCTCTAGTTGTAAACGTGCACCAATACCTTCAAAAGAGCGCGACATATCTTCATTAAACGCGATGGCATTTGTTGGATTGAAATAATTTGTATGCGGATCTATTGATTCTGTAAATGCATCCATCAAGATCTGGAAAACGTCCTGATTGTTGGTTTTTGAGGTTTGTGATTGCAGGTTTTGATATCTTTTTGTGAGTGTTTCAACATTTTTTGCCTGCGCCGTGCCTGCAAGGTTCAGATTGATTAACTCGTATTTAACTCTTTTTTTCCAGGTATCATTTAATGCTGTACTTGATACTGCCCAAGGCATTTTCTCCCGATCATATACGTAAGTATCGTTTTGGTTGAAATCAAATTTGGTTTTGATTTGCGCAAGAGAATAGGTGAAATATTCATTTAAACGCTTTGCATATACATTATAGATATAGAATGGAGCACTTAAATCGCCGTTTTTAAAATCATCGTCTAAAGTGTATCTGTATTTTTCAAACTCTTTAATATCTGATGCCAGAAAATAGTTTTTTCCCTGATCTAGCGATTTTATGTATTTGTCTAAAATTAGAGACGAAATAGAATCATTAACCTGAATTTTTTTGTAATTGTAGCTCTCAATCAGGTTCACTACCTCTCTGATTACCAGTTGTTGTTGCTCATCTGGTTTAACATTTGTAACGCCTTCAACAATAGGCTGCTCTTTGGGCGAAGCATGGCAGGCCAGAACAGCTGCGGTAAAAATTATAAAAAATATTCTCTTTAACATCTCTTTAAATGATTTAAAATCCATTTCCAATTCTATATAGCCAATATGATACGATTTTAGCAAAAAAACAAAAAAGAGACAGCATTATTACCGTCTCTAGTCTAAAACGTATCAAAGCTAGCAAAAGCTTTATTAATTTCTAACTCTTTTTAATGCTAACGCAATGGTAAAGAATTTGTTTTGCCTAATCACTTGTGCTTTTGCGATACAGTTAAAAAATTACAGAAAAATTAAATAGGAAAAGTAGATTAACTGCGTGGTTTTTTTGCAGACATTTTTTCTGAAATCAGTTCGCGGGCGTCCCTAATCTGGCCTTTGTACTGTGTAGATTTTATGGAACTGGCCAACCATTCCGCTGTTTTCAGATCGCGCAATGCAAGGGTAAAATCCTTTTTTCTGATTTTTACCTGTACGATGCCCAAAATAGATTCTATATAAGGTATATTTTGTTTGAGTTGTTTAGCCAGAATGCCTTGTTGTGTGTAAAACCACATAGACTGCGTATAATGGTTATTGGCCAGGTATACGCGTCCGAGTAAATTATAGGTATTCATCATTCCGCTTTTACTGCCGAGTTTGGAATAGTTTTTCAGAGCAACATTGAGTAAAATCTGTTCCGCATCTGTGTACCGTCCGAGCTGATAATGCATGTTGCTCATCTTGATGATGGCTTGTCCATAGCGATTAAAGTTTTTGATGGCATTATATTCGAAAGCTGCTTTACCAAAAAGGGTCAGAGCTTCGTTATAATCACCTTTGCGTTCCAGACCTTCGGCTTCATCAAAAAAAGTATCGCCATCGGCGAGGTCGAATTTAGAAATGGCTATAGTGATTGCATTACCTCCGGATGATGGTTCCTGAAGATCAGATTTGATGATGTTCTGAGCATTAGTTTGAAGGGATGCAATCAGGCAGGTTATTGCCAATACTATTTTTCGCATGCAACAAAAATAATACTTTAAATGATATTTTAGTTAAATACCTGTAAATTAAGATCAAAAGATGCCCACACCATGTAGGGATGCGAATCGCAGTGGTAAATTTCGCCAGCTGCAGATATGCCAACTACACCAGCAAAACCATCAAAAGCTTTTAATTCTTTGAATGATTTATCAGAGGCATCTTTCAAAGAAAACCCGTCTGTTACGCGTGTAACAATCTTTGAGGCAAGTGCCCCACTAACAATATCTTCACCAACGCCGGTGCAAGAAATACCTGCATACTGGTTCGCATAATTGCCGGCAACAGTAGCAGAATCGCTCACGCGACAGGGAATTTCAAATCCCTTTCCTCCTGTAGAGGTAGCTGCTGCAAGGTTCCCATCCGCATCAAGCGCTACGCATCCAACGGTACCTTTATTATTTTGTTGATTTAGTTTTGCTTCGTATTCGCTTTGTCTTTGTTCTGTTATCGGATTAAAATACTCGAAGCCATGATTCCGGGCAAAAACCTCAGCACCCTCTCCGCTCAGTACCCGATCGTCAAATGGCAAAAGTTGATGAGCAATCTGAATTGGATTTTTAACGTCTTCGATATTGATAACGCCACTAAACTTTTCCGTTTTACCATCCATTAAAGATGCACTAAGGCGAATTTTTCCATCACTTTGAATTTGTGAGCCAATACCGGCATTGAAAAGTTGGTCATCTTCAAGAAGTGCAACAGTATACACAACGGTTTCAAGCGCAGTATGCGTTTTCAGATATTCATGTCCGAGCGAAACAATTCTGGATAGCGCATCCTGTTTTGCCTTTTTTGTTGTTTGGTTTGTAGAGGATTCACTAAAAAAACCACCGTGGATAATCAGTTTCATATTGTAAATGGATAAAGACCTTCAGGTTTATGATTAGGCAATCGGGCTTACTTTAGGGTGATGGATTTTCAGGCTGTGATCACTCAAATCATAAACATCGCCATCGCACATTACGTGTACCACCATATTTTTGATTGAAACTGGTTGTCCCATTTCCACATCTGTTAAATTGGTATCGGCCATTTGTCGGCCATCAACAAGAATAACCATTCCAGAACCAATCGCTTCCATACGGTGCCCTTCAGAAATAAATAAACCGGTATCTTCACCAAGTCCGATGCCCAAATTTCCAGGATTACTTGCTGCTGCGTAGAGCAATCGGCCAATACGCCCGCGCTGTACAAAATGTGTATCAACAATTACATCGTCAATAAAGCCAAGTCCGCCTGTAATTTTCACTTCGCCTTTCAGTAAAGCATCTTTACTGCTTCCCTGGTAAATCATATTTTTGGAACTTGCCGCTGCACCTGCAGATGTTCCGGCAATAACAACGGGTTCTGTTTTATATTTTTCGAGTAAGATCTGGTGAATTTTTGTTCCTCCGAAAATAGAGGAAAGGCGCAACTGATCACCGCCGGTAAACATAATTACATCTGCAGCTTTAATGCGTTCATAGTTTTCATCGGCATTGGCTTCTTCTCTGTTTGAGATATTTAAAACACCTAAGTTGTGCACATCAAGTTGTGCAAATGCTTTAATGTATTCTTCACCTACACGCTCTGGCATCAGAGATGCAGTAGTTATGATTTCAAATCTCGATTCAGTGTCTTGAATTGATTCTGTAGTAATCCGCTTTAAAATACCACGTTCAAAAAAATTCATGTTGTCTGTTAAACCGAATTGTGTTTCGGCAAAACTGCCTGTATTTATTGCGCCACCAATGATGATGAGTTTACCCTTGGGAATCATTCTTGTTTATTTAATGTTGGAAAAAGCCAAATATATTAGCTTGAGATAAAAAACACGACAATTTTGGCATTAATATTCATTTTAATGACATACAAAAACCAGAATTAACTGTTTTTTTCTTTCATTAGATCCTCAAAAGCAAACAATTAAGCTATAAAAATGATTAAGCTAAATGCAGTATTAGAATATAAATATATTGCATAATTTACAGTCATCAATTCTATACCAAAATAAGTTTTTTAATGGGCCAAAAATGCTTGTTTAGTTAAGACAATACAGAACATATTTTAACAATGAAGATATCAAAAATACAAGTACTTAGAGGGCCAAATATATGGTCGATAAGCCGTAAAAAACTGATACAAATGCGCCTTGATCTGGAAGATCTGGAGCAGAAACCCACCAATGTGATTGAAGGATTTAGTGCGCGTATAGAGGCGCTTTTGCCGAGTATGTTTTGTCACCGCTGTTCAAAAGGTGTTGAGGGTGGCTTTTTTATGCGGGTGAAAGAAGGTACATGGATGGGCCATGTTATAGAGCATATTGCGCTTGAAATTCAAACACTAGCCGGTATGGAAACGGGTTTTGGACGCACCAGGCAAACTAAAACCGAAGGCATTTACAATGTTGTATTCAGTTACCTGGAAGAAAAGGTAGGTGTTTATGCCGCAGAGGCAGCAGTTAAAATCGCCGAAGCTTTAATAGAAGGCAGAGCGTATGATTTGGAGCACGACATCAGAAAGATGAAGGAAATCCGTGAGCTCGAACGCCTCGGCCCAAGTACAGGTTCTATTGTAGAAGAAGCCGTTAGCCGGAATATTCCCTGGATCAGACTAAACAAAAGTTCGTTGGTACAATTGGGTTACGGCAAAAATCAGGTTCGTTTCAGAGCAACGATGACAGAACACACCAGTTCTATCGCAGTTGATATTGCCAGCAATAAAGAAGAAACCAAAAGATTACTTACAGAAGCCGCAATACCAGTTGCATCTGGAGTAACCATTTCTAACGTGGAGGATCTTGAAACTTCTGTTCAGAAAGTTGGTTTCCCCTTGGTGTTTAAGCCATTAGACGGAAATCATGGTAAAGGCGCTACTATTAATGTTAAAACATTGGAAGAATCGTATTCAGCATTTGAATACGCCAAAAGTTATTCAAGGCGGGTAATTATAGAAAAATTTATCACTGGTTATGATTTTCGTGTATTGGTCATCAACAACAAAATGGTGGCTGCAGCCCAGCGAAATCCTGCACATGTAAAAGGCAATGGCGTAAACACGATTCAGGAATTGATTGACCTGGAAAACGAAGATCCGCGCCGTGGTTATGGGCATGAGAATGTACTTACAGAAATTTCCGTTGATCGCGATACGCTTGATTTATTGGCCAAGTTGGAGTATACGCTGGATAGCGTACCACAAGACGGTGAAACGGTTTATCTGAAATCTACCGCAAATTTAAGTACCGGCGGAACATCTGTAGATGTTACCGATCTTGTACACCCACAGAATATTTTTATCTGTGAACGTATATCTCGTGTAATTGGATTGGACATCTGCGGGATTGATATTATGGCGAAAAACCTGACTCAGCCATTAACTGAAAATGGAGGTGTGGTTTTGGAAGTAAATGCAGCACCGGGTTTCAGAATGCATCTTGCACCAAGCGAGGGCTTGCCCAGAAACGTTGCAGCATCTGTAATAGATATGTTGTATCCGCAAGGTAAACTTTCTCAGATTCCGATTATTGCTGTAACCGGAACCAATGGAAAAACAACTACAACACGCCTTATTGCACATATTATCCGTAGTAATGGTAAACGTGTTGGTTTTACCACCAGCGATGGCGTTTACGTACACAATACGATGTTGATGAAAGGCGATACAACTGGACCGGTAAGTGCGGAGTTTATACTTAAAGATCCGACTGTAGAGTTTGCGGTACTGGAAACTGCGCGTGGCGGAATATTACGCTCTGGTTTGGGTTTTAATGCCTGCGATATCGGCGTGGTAACCAATATTCAGGAAGATCACCTGGGCATTTCTGATATTCATACACTGGAAGATTTAACGCGTGTAAAATCTGTTGTAATTGGTGCAGTACGCAGAAAAGGCTGGGCGGTATTGAACGCAGACAATACCTATTGTGTAAAAATTGCAAGAGATGCGAGATGTAACGTTGCATACTTCAGTATGGACGAAAGTAATCCGGTAATTAAAGACCATTGTAAAAAAGGCGGCATCGCGGCTATTTATGAGAACGGTTACATCACAATAAAAACCGGAGATTGGAAACTTAGAGTAGATAAAGCCACACACATTCCGTTAACGTTTGGTGGCTCTGTAAGTTTTATGATCCAGAATGTGCTGGCAGCAACGCTTGCTGCATATTTGTGGGGATATAAACCAGAAGATATTCGTTTATCTCTTGAAACTTTTATTCCTTCTGCTGCGCATACACCAGGCAGAATGAATGTTTTCCGTTTTAAAGATTTTAAAGTATTGGTAGATTTTGCCCACAATCCTGATGGTTTTAACGGCGTGAAAGAATATCTTAAATCTGTAGAAGCAACAGAACATGTAGGTATTATTTCTGGTACGGGCGACAGGCGCGATGAAGATATCGTAGAAACGGCAAGGATTGCGGCAGAAATGTTTGATAAAATCTACATCTGCCAGGAGAAGTATCTGCGCGGCCGCGAACAACAGGAACTCACAGATCTGTTGCTTAAAGGAATATACGAAGTTGATCCGGGTAAAGAGATTATCATTAACCACAACAGCGCAGCATGTTTAAAAGATGCGCTGGATCAGGCGCAGAAAGGCTCATACCTTACCATTTTAAGCAATACGATTGACAATACCATACAACGCGTTACCGAACATTTGGATCGCGAATTGGAAGCCCAATAATAAAATTCACTTGTATTTTAAGCAGCTCCTGGAATCAGGAGCTGTTTTTGTTTACGTTAAATAATGTTAATATTCCGTTTTTGTTTAAAAATTCTGATGGGTGATGACGCGTATTGCCTCTGCTTTACGTTTTAGCTTACTTAATGTATTCACCGTTTTTTCATCATTCACCAATAGATTTGTGGTTTGCCGATTGAAAATCAACGTTTACCGATACACTATAAGTTTAATTTTTTTAAGTAATCATATTTGAAACAGCAATAAACACCAGGTATTATGGCTTTAGCTCACATCAACTTAAGTACAAAACAATATTTCAACTTTATGTGCAAAACTGAATTTGAAAGACGTATTTACCACGATTCGTACAAAGAATTTCAGAAAAAATCCAGAATATTTAACCTCGATGAACGTTTAAACACTTTTTCTTCTATGGTAAATGCAAATCCCGAAGCTGCATCTTTACATCAAAAACTAAATTATGCAGTAGTGGACAGTGTAGAATCTTTGGAGCATAAAACACCTGTACTGCATACTACTGATGGAAAATCAATTCGGTTTGACTGGGCTGAATTTCATATCTGTGAATCTGATTTGACCAATAAAGCAGCGCATATAGTTTCATTAACCTACACCAGCTCAAAACTGGTACTTCATGAAATGGTAGGCAATTTTTTGATTTTGAGTTATGAATCGGCGTCAGATCCTACAGAAACATTTATGGTGAAGCTGAATGATGAAATCGCAATCAATTACGATAAACGCGCGGCATTGGTATACTAAAAAAAACATCCGGCAAAGTTGTCGGTCGTCATCATGTTGTTTTAAGGCTCAGACTGAGAAGTTTAACATTTTTCGCGATATATATTTATTTGTAACTTTTAATAAACATAAACTCTACTACTAAAATCACTTAATTTGCAGGATGCAACGCTTTAAAACACCAACTTTCATTATCCATATTGCTGGTTGGCTTTTGTTTCTTACTTTTCCATTGGTATTTATCAATAATGAGCAATCAGGGCAAAGTAGCTTGTTGCTTCTGGCATCGCCATATTACTGGCTTTTTTGCTTAACATATATGCTCATGTTTTATCTAAATGCTTTGGTTTTAGTCCCAAAGTTTATGTTTAGAAAGAAATATCTTCTATACGGAACATTGATTTTGGGCCTTTTTAGTTTTGTCTATTATTCACAGCCATATGATAATTTATTGGGGCATAATAAAAATGTGATTGCTGCTTTGCGTGGTGTGCAAGATAATCAGCCAAATGGCCTTAATCAATCACTGCAGCCGGGTAAAGATTCTATTGTTGGGCCTGCTGCAGGCATGCCTTTTGGCCCGCTACCCAACCAGGATTTGCGTATGCAAGATCCTAATCTGAAGAAACAAAAAGGTATTCTGGATTTGCATCAATCGGAAAATATTGATGTAATCAGTTTATTTATCTTTATGATGATTATTGGCTTGAGTATTTCTACCAGCACAGTACAGCGTTGGCAAACTGCAGAATCTAAAGTGGTAAAAGCGGAAGCCGAAAAAGTGCATGCTGAACTGTCTTTCCTTAAAGCACAAATCAATCCTCACTTTCTGTTTAATACGCTCAATAATATTTATACCCAGTCTGTCATCAACAGTGAACATACTTCTGAAAGTATTATGAAACTTTCTAATATTATGCGCTATGTAACCGACGATGTTACTCAGGATTCGGTTTTGCTAAAAGATGAAATTGATTGTATCCGCGATTATATCGAATTACAACGTTTGCGTTTGGGCGCTGATGCCGAAATCAATTTCAATGTTCAGGGTAAGCCGGATGGAAAAAGCATTGCGCCACTTATTTTTATGACTTTTATAGAAAATGCGTTTAAATATGGCGTTACTAAAAAGGAAAAAACGATTATTCAAATCAATTTAAGTATTAGCCCAAATCAACTGTTGTTTTTTTGTCAGAACAAGATATATTCGCACAAATCTACTTTAGAACGCCGGGGGATTGGAATCTCAAATACCAAACAGCGCTTAGAGCATGTGTATCCCCATAAGAACAAATTGGACATAAGAACAGATGGAGACATGTTTTCCGTTAATCTTTCTGTAAATTGCTAAAACTAAAATGATAATATGGCTTTAAGATGTGTGGCTATTGATGATGAACCATTAGCACTAGAATTGATCAAAACATATGTTTCAAAATTTCCGGGGCTTCAGCTGATTCACGTTTTCGAAGATGCACTATCCGGAGCCGAATATTTGAAGCAAAACCCGGTAGATCTACTTTTCGTTGATGTAAATATGCCCGATATTACCGGTGTAGAATTGGTGCGCAGTTTAACCAATAGTCCGATGATTATTTTTACTACGGCCTACCGGAATTATGCTTTTGAAAGTTACGAACTTCAAGCCATCGACTATTTACTTAAGCCAATCGATTTTTCGCGGTTTACCGCTGCGGTAGAAAAAGCAATTGATTTTCATAAATACAAAAATGCATCGCATGAATCGGTAAATGACGAAAGTATCTTTGTATATTCTGAATATAAAATGATTAAAATTCTGCTTCGTGAAATGGAATATATTGAGAGTATGGGCGATTACCTGAAGATTTACATCAATACCAGTGAAAAACCGATACTTACATTAATGACCATGAAAAAAGTATTGGAAAAACTTCCCTCAGATCAGTTTGCCCGCGTACACAGAAGTTTCATTGTTGCACTAAATAAAATTAAATCTATACATAACAGAAAGGTAAACCTCAGTAATGCAGAATTGCCTATTGGCGATGCGTATAGTAGTTTTATCAATCAGCAGAAAAGTAACATTTAATATCTTGGGTATTCCATATTTATGAAGTTAAAAGCAAACATAGCCACCAGTGAAAACGGATTTATCTTTAATCCGGCTACGGGCGATTCTTTTAGTAGTAATGCCATTGCTGCAGAGATTCTGGGTTACTTAAAACTTGGTGAAAGCGAAGCCTCTATTAAAAAGCGGATTTTAGATAAATACGAAGTAGATAGCTGTCAGCTAGACCGCGACTGGCAGGAATATATGTTGCAGCTTAAGGAAGCAAACCTGTTGGAGCGCTAAGCTTAAATCCATAATAAATACTAATCATGCATTTTTTTTCTGATAAAAGTAAGTCTGGCTTACTAACGGTTGCCGTTAGCGGGCTAAACGCGAACGACAATCCGGGTCCGGGTTTGGCTGTAGTACGCGCTTTAAGGGAAGGATTACAAGGAAATGTAAAGATTATTGGCTTAGCCTATGAAACATTGGAGGCAGCGGTGTATCTGCCCGCACAAGTTGATAAGACATATAGAATTCCTTATCCCACTGCAGGAACGGATGCATTGATAGACCGCTTAAAATACATAGATGAAATTGAAGGGATTGATGTCATTATCCCAAATTTTGACGCAGAATTGTTCAATTTTATCAAGATCGAAAAGGAGTTAAAAGCATTGGGTATATATAGTTTTCTACCTTCTCACCAGCAATTAGAACAGCGCGATAAAGTGAATTTAAAGCGTTTTGGCGATACAAATGGATTTAATGTACCCAGTGATAAAATTATATACAATGAAGAGGATCTGTATCAGACATTAGAAGAACTTGGTTTTCCTTTGGTGGTAAAAGGGCGCTTTTATGAAGCACATATTGTTCAAAATTATCACGATGCAAAGCGTGTGTTTCATAACATTCACGCCAGTTGGGGTTTGCCGGTTATTGGGCAGAAATTTATTAAAGGAACTGAGATTAATATTGCCGGCCTTGGCGATGGTAAAGGAAATGCAATAAGCGTGGTGCCTATGCGTAAACTTTACATTACCGATAAAGGTAAAGCCTGGGCAGGCGTAACAATAGAGGATGAAAAACTGGTTCAGCTGGCGAAAGATTTTGCAAAAGCAAGTAGCTGGAAAGGTGGTTTTGAACTGGAAATTATGAAGCAGGAAAATGGTGATCTGTTTATTATGGAAATTAATCCACGTTTTCCGGCATGGATTTATTTAACTGTTGCCGCTGGGCAAAACCAACCACTTGCATTGATTACAATGGCTCTTGGCAAAGAAATAGTGCCCTTTGAACAATATTTTGCCGGAAAAATGTTTGTACGCTATGCTTGGGATAATATTGTAGATATTGAAGATTTCCAGAAACTATCCGCCTTTGGCGAACTATAAAATTAATTTACGATAATTAAATAACGCTCTGAAAAGGTTTTAACCTTATGAAACAAAAATACGAAAGACCTACGATACGTAAGATGAACGCCGGACTGATGAATAAATTCGGTACACGGAAAGATCTTGATCCCTTAAAAGAGATCGATAATGTTTCGGTTTTGCAGCTGAAAAATGATTTTGGCTCTCCGCTTTTTGTGCTTTCAGAGCGTCAGATTCGTAGAAATTACCAATCGGCAGTTAGGTCTTTCAAAACCAGATACCCAAAAGTTCAGTTTGCGTGGAGCTATAAAACCAACTACCTCAATGCGGTTTGTAAGGTTTTTCATCAGGAAGGGAGCTGGGCAGAAGTGGTTTCTGGTTTTGAATATCAAAAAGCGTTGGCGAATGGTGTTGTAGGCAGCCAAATTATTTTCAACGGCCCGGATAAAAAGGAAGAAGATCTTAATCTGGCCATTGCACAACATTCTTTAATTCATATAGATCATTTGGATGAATTGTATTTAATCATCCGCGTTGCCAATCAATTGGGTATTAAAGCCAAAGTTGCCATTCGAGTAAATTTTGATATTGGCGTGTATCCATCCTGGGATCGTTTTGGTTTCAATTATGAAAATGGACAGGCATGGTCGGCAATTTCTAAAGCTGTTTCTACAAAGATGATAGATTTGGTGGGCTTGCACTGTCACATCGGAACGTTCATGTTATCTACATCAGCATATGCAGTCGCTGCAGCTAAATTATCGGTATTGGCCATCAGGTGCAAAAGCGAACTCAATAATCCTATCCATTATTTAGATTTGGGCGGCGGTTTCCCTTCAACAAATACAATTAAGGGCGCGTATTTACCAGGCGTAGATACTGTTCCATCTATTGATGAATTTGCTGAAGTTATTACGACAACTATTTTAGAGGCAGGATTTGTACAAAATGAACTTCCCTTGCTTATTTTAGAAAGTGGAAGAGCACTAATAGATGATGCAGGTTATCTGCTGGGGAGCGTAATTGCGAACAAAAGACTGGCCGACGGGCGCCGGGCTACAATTGTAGATTTCGGTGTAAATATCTTATTCACTTCCAATTGGTACAACCACAAAATAAGCGTAGCGCAAGAAGCCAGTCAGTATACAGAAGAAACGGTTCTTTGCGGCCCACTTTGTATGAATATTGATGTCGTGCGGGAACGGGTAAATCTGCCCCTTTTAGAAGTTGGCGATTGTGTTATTGTACACAAAGTTGGTGCATACAATATGAGCCAATGGATGCAATTTATTAACCTAAGGCCAGCCGTTGTGATGATTGATTTAAACGGAGCCGTACATCGGATTAGAAAAAGCGAAACATTGGAGTACATCGAAATGATGGAAGAAATTCCTCAGCATCTAAAATAGCAGCTATAAACGAGATTGAAGCACTTGAAGAAAACCATAAAATACTACACTTTGGCAACGCTAAACAGCTATGCAATTTTATTCTTTTCTCAGAATAAAGTTTTTGGTGTTTTATTGTTAATCGTGTCTTTTTTTAGTCCGGTAGCTGGCATTGCAGGGCTTGTTAGTGTTTTAAGTTCTTTAATCTTGCTTACCACACTTGGCTTTTGTCGCGAAGAAATTAAAGCGGGATTATTTAGTTTTAATGCATTATTGCTGGGTATTGGTTTCGGAACCTTTTTCAATTTAAACGCAGCCTTCTGGCTTTGGTTATTCACGGCCATTTTATTGTGCGTTGTGATTAGCGTTAATTTGCATACTTTACTTTCTAAATATGCTTTGCCCACGCTTTCTATACCTTTTGTATTTACGTTCTGGATTGCATTGATTGCCGTAAACGGTTATGCCGGAATGGGATTAATGCAAAAAAGCAGCTACGTTATTTTTGAACTTACCACCAGAAATACACAATTTATTGATGGTGCAGATTATTTTTTAAGTGCTCATGGTTTAAAATACCTCAGTTTGTTTTTCAGATCGGTAAGCGCAGTGCTCTTTCAGGATAATGTGTTGGCAGGTTTACTTATTAGCGTTGGTTTTTTTATCCATTCCAGAATTGGATTTAGTTTACTTGTGATTGGTTTTGTGTGCGCCTGTATGCTTAATCACATCATCGGAATTTATCCCGAAGGGATTAGTAACTACCATTTGGGCGCCAATTTTATGATGGTAAGCTGCGCCATTGGCGGTTTTTTTCTCGTTCCGTCCTGGCGTTCTTATGCATGGGCAATTGCTACTGTTCCATTCACTTTTTTATTGGTTAATGGCATTAGCCGTTTCTTAGGTATTTACAATCTTCCGGTTTTTTCCCTTCCGTTCTGCATCGCTACAATTGGTTTGCTGTATTTTTTTATGCTGCGTAAATCTACAGGAACACTAACGCTAACCTCTTTTCAGAATTATGCGCCTGAAGTTAATTTGTACCAACACCATAATGGACAAGAACGGCTAAAAGAATTTAGGTACATCAATCTCACTTTGCCTTTTATGGGCACTTGGGATGTTTCTCAGGGTTATGGCGGAGAGATAACACATCGCGGAGAATGGAACCAGGCTTTAGATTTTTTATTGAAAGACCTTGATGGGAAAACCTATTCTGATGAGGGGATAAAACCCGAAAATTACTACTGCTTTGCAAAACCTGTATTGGCAGTAGCAGATGGGTATGTTGAAGAAGTGATTACACATGTTGAGGATAATGCAATAGGGCAGGTAAACCTGAAAGAAAACTGGGGAAATACCATCATCATTAAACACAGCGATGGTCTATACAGTAAAGTTTCCCATCTAAAGAAAAATTCTGCAAAAGTAAAAACCGGAGATTATGTGCATCAAGGCGATATTATCGGCCTTTGTGGAAACTCCGGACGATCACCAGAACCGCATATTCATTTTCAACTGCAGGCTACGCCGTATGTTGGCTCTAAAACGCTGGCTTATCCTTTCGCTTATTTTGTATGTGTAGATACAAATCAACTGCAATCTTTCACAATCCCGAAAGAGAATCAACGCATTCAAATGCCCGAAATTAATCCATATCTAAAAAATGCGTTTCATTTTTTGCCGGGTTATATAGCAGAAATTTCAGATGGCGAAAGTAAACGTGAAACCTGGGAAGTACGAACCGATGAATTTAACTCAACTTATTTTTACTGCCACGAAAATCAAAGCATAGCGTATTTTGTAAACAATGGAACGGTATTTTACTTTACCAGATTTTATGGAAGTAAAAAATCATTTTTGTTTAAGTTTTACAAAGCCGCTTACAAAATAGTTTTTTCTGGTCATTCTGTAGAAGATGTGTACGCTATTGATGGCGGCGATTTTAAACCTGGTTTGTGGCTTCAAGATTTGCTTTCGCCCTTCTATATTTTTACGAAAAATAGATATCATAATCAGATTAAAGGCATAAATAACGGGGCGAAAATTTATATGGAAAGCAGTGTATCAATATTTAACCGGCAAAAAACATCATTGCAGGCAGAGATTAATATTACAGATTCGGGGATAACAGGTTTTGATATTTTAAGCGATAAATTAAGTTTTACATGGCAATCCGTACTTACCTGATTATGTGTATACTGGTTGTTTTTGTGAAAAGCAGCCAAGCACAATCTGACTACGTACAGACAGATAGCACTTCGTTGGCATTATACAATGCGGCCGAGTGGAAAGCACTTATTGTTTTTGGAGAGAATAGTATTGACAAAGGCGAAGATTTTCCTTTGCTGCGGCTACGCCTTGCCTATGCTTATTTTGTTCGCCAAAAATATGGTTCGGCACTCAAACAGTATTCACATATTTTAAAAGACGATCGATTCAATCAAACGGCTTTATATTACACCTATTTGTGTAATGTATATCTGAACCGCTTGGAAGATGCCGCTTACCTGGCTAAAGATCTGGAAGAAAAAAATATTGAAGGGAAAAAGGCGAGTTCATTTAAAATGCTTTCTGCAGGTTTTGAATCTGGCTTGAAATTTACCGATGTTTTTGAGCGTGGAAATTCTACTTATAACCGGGCTTTTGTAAATACACGTTTGTTTTATAAGCTCAATTTGTCGCAGTCATTTGTGTATTACCGGCAACCTGTTCGCAATGACAATATCAGACAACCTGAATATTACGCCAAATTAAACTATACGCCTTTTAGAAAAATAAACTTAATTGGCGCCTATCATTATATGAAATCTAACCTGTTTAACCAGGATTTTCAGAACAATACGGGTTTGGTAGGATTTAGATACGCAGCAAGCAATTACGACGTACAGGTAGATTTTATTCTTTCGCAAATCGGAACAGAAGACACTAAACAATATAATCTTAAATTCGTGAAGTACATTACGAATAATTTAAACCTATACAGCATCAGCAGGTTGTCTTTACTAGCTGTGCTTGGCAATGATAATTTTGTTTATCATCAGCTTATTGGTTTCCGGCCAGCGCATAAATTGTGGCTTGAGACATCGGCGACACTAGGAGATCAATATAATTATGCAGATGCCGATGCTTTAAATATTTTTAACGGCTTTGATAAAACTAGATTTAAAGCGGCGACAAACTGTTATTTTTTGTTAAAAGAGCACCTGGTATTCGGACTGAATTATACATTTGAAAGGAAATCAGATAATATTTTTAGATTTAACTATTTACAGCATTCATTTAACGGAAGTATTACATGGAATTTTTAAAGCGATTTATATGGTTTGCTTTTCTTGGAATGTTAGCTTTTAAAGCAAGTGGACAAGTAAATCCGGCTATGCAAAAAGCTTTTCAGAACAGTTATAACGAAGAAGGCAAGAAAAATTACGCTGAAGCGATCAGTTTTGTGATGCCTTTCTACTCCGAAAATAATTATGAAACCAATCTCAGAATTGGCTGGTTGTATTATTTGGCTAAAAATTATACCTCTTCTCAGACTTATTATTTTCGGGCAATCCGAATACGCCCAAATGCTGTAGAAGCAAAATTTGGTTTAATTAAACCCTTATCACTTTTAAGCAGTTGGGATAAAGTATTGGCACAGTATAACGATATTCTAAAAATTGATCCTCAGAATACGCAAGCCAATTATTGGGCGGGTGTGATTATCTACAATAGAAAGCAGTATGCTGCTGCTGCAAAATATTTTGCAAAAGTGGTAACCCTTTATCCTTTTGATTATGATGGGAACCACATGTTGGGCTGGTCTTTGCTATTTTCAGGAAGAAAAACAGAAGCAAAAAGTTGTTTTGAACGCGCCTTGTTAATTAAACCAGGAGATGCCTCCAGCACCGATGGTTTAAATCGTTTGTCCAAGTAAAACCTTAAGAAGTCTTCTTGATTGCTTTTTCAAGCTCATGCGCAACTAAATCCATGCTGATGTTGTTGGCAAGCACTTTGCCGGATTGATCTATTATAAAGTAATAAGAAGCGTTAAAATTACTTAGGTTTTTTGCATTCGGAGATTTTGAACCCAGTAAGTCAGAATATTGTGGCCAGCTCATTTTACTTTTTGCAATCCCGCTTTTCCATGAGCTTTCATAATTGTCGAAAGAAACGCTGATAAACTCTACGTTTTCATTTTTGAAACGCTCATAAAGTTTAACAAAGGCCAGATTATCTCTTCGGCTTTGGCCGCTGTACGCTGCCCAGCAAATAATCAGGTTCGTTTTTTTGAGAATTTTTTTGTCAAATTTCTTTCCCTGTAAATCTTTGCCTTCTATCGCCGGCATAATACTTCCAACGGCCATTTTGTTAGCACGTTGCAGTTGGATATTAAATTTTTCACCTAGTTTACTTTCTCTCACATTTGCATCAAGTGCATTAAAAATTTTTGAAAAACGTTGAGGATTCTGGGCTATATCACCTATTTCTTCCATTAACAAAATACTCAGTTCAGATTTTGGGTACTTTATGGCAAATTTCTCTACAGCTTCTACTCCGGCATCAACCAGTTTTGTTTGCCACTTTTCCATATTGCGCGCCCGGGCATCTACATTCAATGGGTTTGCAGTATCTAGTAATTGTGTGGCAACTTCCAGGCTATCTGCAATCATTTGTTTTCTGCGGCCACTTGTGGTATAAAAATTAATCAACTCATTTTGCAAATCACTAGATGCAGAAGTTATTGGATAATCCGTTTTCTTTCCATCAATTTTCATTTCATAATCGCCTTCATCAAGATAAAACCAATATTTTCTTTTTCGATTGAGTACATCAATTTCCATACTTGCATAACCTTTCTTAGGTAGGTTAATATGAAAAAGCTGTGCGCCATTGTGTATGTTTTCTGCTTTGTAAAGCTTACCAGTTACTGCATCGAAAACGCTCAAGACCGCATTGTTGTCTATATTGCTGGCTTTGATGTTGAACTGGGCGGGTTTCGGTTTACAGGAAGTTAAAATCAGCGCAAGCAGGCAAATAAATAAAAGGTTACTTTTCATTACGATATTCTTTGTTATGGCAATATAACGAAAAGATTAGTTGTTTTCAGTACGGTAAAATTTTAAAATAATTTAAGTATATAATCACTATATCCTTAAAAACCTGATGTTTGACATACGAGCCAAAAGATAGAGCGTTTCTTTCGTTTTTTTACGAATATGTCTTAGAATGTTTCTAAATAAATACTTTATCGTCGTTTTGTCATAATCGTTTATAAATTAAACTCATAATTAAATACTTTTGCAGAAAAATAGACAAAAATCCTAATCAAATGAGCGGTTTCGGAAATGCTTTTTCTTCATCTATCGGGAAGAAATTCATCATGGGTATCACAGGATTGTTCCTGGTACTTTTTTTAATTGTGCACTGCGGCATTAACGCATTGATCTTCATCAACGATGGAGGTTTAACGTTTAATGTTGGCGCGCATTTTATGGCCACCAACTGGATCATCAGAGCTGGTGAGATCGTATTATTTATCGGTTTGCTTGCGCACATTTTTCAGGCCTTGAGGTTGACTTTACAAAACCAAAAAGCCAGACCTGTAAAGTATGCAGTAAATGACGGTAAGGCAAACAGTAAATGGTATAGCCGGTCAATGGGTTTACTGGGTACATTATTGCTAATCTTCCTGGTTGTTCACTTAAAAGATTTTTGGGTAGTTTCTCGCTTTACAGGAATCCCAACGGTTGATGCAAATGGACATGAAGATTTATATGCAGTAATGAAGGATAAATTTCAGGATCCTGTTAGAGTTGCGGTATATATCCTGGCTATGTTTTCTTTATGCTACCACCTGTTGCACGGTTTTGCTTCGGCTTTTCAAACTTTAGGTTGGAACCACTCAAAATACAATGGTATCATCAAAAGTACTGGCGTATGGTATTCGATTATCATTTCGATCCTGTTTGCAGCAATGCCGATTGCGGTTTATTTCGGTCTTATTCAATAATTTTAGCACAAAAGAGATATGTCAGATATTAATTCAAATATTCCGGAAGGCGAATTAACCAGCAAATGGACTAAATATAAGTCTTCTGTGCCTTTGGTTAATCCATCGAACAAAAGAACGATTGAAGTTATTATTGTAGGTTCAGGTTTAGCGGGTGCTTCTGCAGCTGCAACTTTAGCCGAAATGGGTTACAAAGTAAAATGTTTTTGTTTCCAGGATTCTCCACGTAGAGCACACTCAATTGCGGCTCAAGGTGGTATTAATGCAGCAAAAAATTATCAGAATGATGGTGATAGTATTTACCGTCTTTTCTACGATACAATTAAAGGTGGCGATTACCGTGCCCGCGAAGCCAATGTGCATCGTTTGGCTGAGGTAAGTGCCAATATCATAGATCAATGCGTAGCTCAAGGTGTTCCTTTGGCGCGTGAATATGGTGGCTTATTAGATAACCGTTCATTCGGTGGTACACAAGTTCAGCGTACATTTTATGCTGCGGGTCAAACCGGTCAGCAATTGCTATTGGGTGCTTACTCTGCATTAGAACGCCAAATTGGTATGGGTAAAGTTGAAATGTACACCCGCCATGAAATGCTGGAAGTTGTTAAAATAGAAGGCAAAGCACGTGGCATCATTGCCCGTAACTTACTTACAGGCGAAATTGAGCGTCATTTCGGTCATGCTGTAGTTTTGGGAACTGGTGGTTACGGAAACGTATTTTACCTTTCTACCAATGCAATGGGTAGTAACGTAACCGCTGCATGGAAAGCACACAAACAAGGTGCTTATTTTGCAAACCCTTGTTATACTCAAATTCACCCAACTTGTATTCCGGTTTCTGGTGATCACCAATCTAAATTAACCCTGATGTCTGAATCGTTGCGTAACGATGGACGAATCTGGGTGCCTAAAAAGAAAGATGATACACGTAAGGCTTCGGAAATTCCTGAAGATGAAAGAGATTATTACTTAGAGCGTCGTTATCCTGCTTTTGGTAACTTAGTTCCTCGTGATGTGGCATCTCGCGCGGCGAAAGAACGTTGCGATGCCGGTTATGGTGTAGGTACTTCAAAGCTGGCTGTTTATCTGGATTTCAAAGCAAATACAGAACGATATGGCCGTATAGAAGCTGCCAAAGCAGGTAATCACAACCCTGATAAAGAAACCTGTATGCGTTTGGGAACGGAAGTAATTAAAGCAAAATACGGAAACCTTTTCGATATGTATGCGCAGATTACTGGCGAGAATCCTTACGAAACGCCGATGCGTATTTATCCGGCAGTTCACTATACTATGGGCGGTTTATGGGTAGATTATAACCTGATGACTTCTGTACCGGGTTTATACTGTACAGGTGAAGCAAACTTTTCTGATCACGGTGCAAACCGTTTAGGGGCATCTGCATTGATGCAAGGTTTGGCAGATGGTTATTTCGTTCTTCCTTATACAATTGGTGCATATTTATCTAAAGAGATTTCAGTAAAAGCAATTTCAACAGATCACCCGGCATTCGTAGAAGCTGAACAAAGTGCAAGAGCAATTCTGGATACTTTCATTAATATTAAAGGAACCAAATCAGTAGATCATTTCCACAAACGTTTAGGCCATATTATGTGGGAAAAATGTGGAATGGCACGTAACGAAGCTGGATTGAAAGAAGCGATTGAAGAAATCAGAGCTTTGAGAAAAGAGTTTTGGTCTGATGTTCGTGTACCAGGATCTGTTGATGAACTGAATACAGAATTGGAGAAAGCCGGACGTGTAGCCGATTTTATTGAACTTGGAGAGTTGATGTGTATCGATGCTTTAAACCGTAATGAAAGTTGTGGCGGTCACTTCCGCGAAGAATATCAGACGGAAGAAGGTGAAGCATTACGTGACGACGAAAACTACGCATACGTAGCTGCCTGGGAGTTTAAAGAAGGCGTAAACTTCGAACTTCATAAAGAAGAGTTAAAGTTTGAAAATATTAAAGTAGCACAAAGAAGTTATAAATAGTAGCAGGAAGCAGGTATCAAGTATCAAGTAATTTAAACTTGATACTCGATATTTACTACTTGATACTCAAAATCTCAATATCATGAGTACAGGAAATATGAACTTAACGCTAAAGATTTGGCGTCAAAAAAATAACAAAACCAATGGTACTTTGGTTGATTATAAGGTGTCAGATATTTCGCCTGACATGTCTTTCTTAGAGATGTTCGATGTGCTTAACGAACAGCTGATCAATAAAGGTGACGAACCGATTGTATTTGATCACGATTGTCGCGAAGGCATTTGCGGTATGTGTTCAATGTTCATTAATGGACGTCCGCACGGACCGAAAGATTTGGTAACAACCTGTCAGTTGCATATGCGTTCTTTTAAAGATGGAGATACCATTGTAGTAGAACCTTGGCGCGCGGCAGCTTTTCCGGTAATTAAAGATTTAACTGTAGACCGTTCTGCATTTGATAGAGTGATTGCTGCTGGTGGCTTTATTTCTGTGAATACCGGTAATGCACAAGATGCTAATAACCTTCCTATTCCAAAAAAACAAGCGGATGCTGCTTTTGAAGCTGCAGCTTGTATTGGTTGTGGTGCTTGTGTTGCAACGTGTAAAAATGCATCAGCAATGTTATTTGTTTCTGCAAAAATTTCTCAGTTGGCATTATTGCCGCAAGGACAACCAGAACGTTACCGTAGGGTACAAAGTATGGTTGCACAAATGGATGCTGAAGGTTTCGGAAACTGTACCAACACTGGTGCTTGCGAGGCAGAATGTCCTAAAGGAATTTCGCTTGAAAATATTGCGCGTATGAATCGTGATTTTGCATCTGCAAAGTTTATTTCTGAAGAAACCGTTTAAAATACTGTGCAACCCGAACATATTTCGGGCTTCTTAAGCCTCCATTAATTGGAGGCTTTTTTATGCTTTTAATTTTGAATGAAATTTTCTGAAGGAAATCGAAGGGAAATGAAATATCAATATTCAAACAAAAATTCTGTATTTTCTTAAATTTCCTATGCTAGCATATGAATATCAATTAGTAAATGAAATTTAATTCTGTATAACTTGTTTGTCTGCGTAAATTTTTATAATTTTAGTACTCCGAGACAGGAGAGAACGCATAAAACCCCGACTATTGTAGCTGGGGTTTTGTGTTATAAGTGACTCTTACTTAAGCTATTCTTCTCTAAATTGAATATGATGGCAGTATTGTATGAGAACGCTCCGTCCATTCACTACTTCCGGATTCCATTCTGTGAGGCTTTTGATATGCGTCTGGCTTCGACATCGGTTCCTTTACTAAACCTTCGAGTACCTAAATGTGGTTCATCTGCCCGTTTTTCAACTGGACAACTCAGGAACACCTTTCCTTCAATTTTGCTTTTGCATGCCAGTTCTGATGTTTGATGTTTTGAATCAAACACTGAAAAAGTTTAGTTAGGCCAATTGAAATAAGATCGCTGCTCATTTACGGCAATAGCAAACCTGCAAAGGCAACTGTTAATCACTTTTTCACCTTTTTTTAATGATTGGTTATTCTGGCGTGCCGGATGCTTTTGTTGAAATGATTACCGCGCCCTTTGCGGCAGTCTCGCCGTAGAGTTTGCTGGCATCAATTCCTTTCAATATAGAAATGGAATTAACGCGCTCTGCAGCGATTATTGTTCCCTCCGGATTCTCAATAATTTTTCCATCAAGAACGTATACAGGTTTATTCGTGCTAATTTCTGTAGCGTATTTTACCAGTTTCGTAAGTGAAATATTTCCATTTTTTACGGATGAATTTATGGTAATCTGCGGATAATTTTCGGGAAGTGTTACTATTGGTGCGGTAAAATTAGAATCAGATTGCGATGTATCTTTTGTGCGAATTAAAATGACTCCATTTGATGCTTCAACGCCAAATTGCGATGTTGCCGGGCTATCTTTTAAAATTGATACAGATTTAATCGTATTTGGATCAATCATGGCCAATGCGCCAGACTCTTGTTTCACACCGTCTAAATAAACCAAGGGTTGTTTTCCATCTATTGCTTCACCTCTGATTTTAACAGGTAATTTATTTTTTTCGAGCGTTGCTGTTTGGGCAAATGCAGTGCTTGTGATCGTAACGCTTATCGCGATTGCAGTTAAAATGGGATTTTTCATAAGCCTTTTACTTTTCTGATGTTTTATGTTTTAAGAAATTACGCTTTGTGGTTACAAGAATTACCCCGTTATCACCTCTATTACCATACAGGGCTGTTGCATTCGGGCTTTTAAGTACGTTGATGCTTTCAATGTCTTTTGGGTTGAGCGTACCAAGCAGGTTATTTTCCTGCACAATTCCATCTACTACAACCAAAGGTTGCTGACCGTCTTTAAGTGCACCTTTAAATTTTATACCACCATCATTTGTTTTGAGCATTATGTAATCTGTTTTCTGCAGATCATTTACTTTATGGCTACCGGATTCAGATTTATTCGGTTGTTCATCATTTAATGTAAAGTTCACATTAATGTTGTACTTCACTCTTACAGCTTTTCCATTTTGTATACCGGGGTTCCACTTCGGACTTTCCTCCAACACCCGGATGGCTTCCTCGTCTGTTCCACCACCTAAGCCTCTCGTAATCTTTATATCCGTTAAGCTTCCATCTTTTTCCACAACGAAAGAAAGAAATACTTTACCCTGAATATTATGATCCTGTGCTTCTTTAGGGTAACGGATACTACCGCCCAGGTATTTGTAGAATTGTTTTAATCCACCTGGAAATTCCGGTTGTTTTTCTATAGATACAAAATCGAAAACGGTTTTATCCTCAGATTTTGGCAGTGCAAATGCTTTTGTTGCTTCTTCCGCAGATTTTTTTGGCTTTGCTAACGTGATGTCTGAACTATGCGCAGAATGATGCACTATTGGTGTCAACTTAGCGGAATTTATTCTTTCTGGAAGGACAATTTCTTTTACTGTAAGCATACTTTGTTCCAGAGGTATACGCTCAGTAATATCGATTAATTTTTTGTTGTTGCGTATGGTGGCAGAAGAAAGAATAATCAGCACAGCAAAAAGCGGCGCTACGAGGCCGTATTTCAAAATACCCGATTTTTTTGAGCGTTCTTTCTGCAACATATAAATCCTTTTTTTAATCATAGATTTTTTGAAAAAACCATTTGCAAGATTAGGATGCTGAAGTTTAAAAGCATTGCTAAGCAATAAAAGGGCGTAAGTTCTTTTATCGCCTTCAAACTTTGCGGCTTCTTCGTCAGCCAGATATTCGTGAATATTCTTTATTGCAGTTTTGTATAAATAGATGATCGGATTAAACCAGCTTACCAAAATAAAAAGTTCAAGAAGAGCAATGTCAAAACTGTGTAGTTGTTGTATGTGTACTTCTTCATGTTTATTGATGGTCTCTTTGCCAGGTAAGTTTTCATCAACGTGTTTCAGCGAAAAGAATGAAAATGCTACACCTTTTGTAGGTTTTTGAGTTCGTTTTTTTAAGATAATGAGCCTGTAAATCAGAAAAAATAGAGAGATTATTACACCGGAGAAATATACCGTTGCAACAATCTCTCCAAAGGTGATATCGTTAATTTTTGGTTGCACAGTACTTACCTGTTCAAGAATCAAATTTATGTTTCCATAAACCTGCTTGCCTACCTTGTGCTCACTTATCCATTCGAAACGTAGAAACGGAATAGCAAAAGATAATATGAGTGTGGCCAATAAATAAGTTCTGTTTAACTTAAACCAGGTCTCTTTTGATAAAAGAAACTGATAAAAGCCATAAAAAACCAGCATATATAAATTGGCCTGTAAAAGGTAGTGCGCAAAACTCATCTCGGTTTGTGTTTAATTTTGTCAATCATTTTCAAAATTTCATCCACATCACTCAGATCGAGCTTTTCTTCTTTTACAAAAAATGAAAACATACTTTCTACAGAGTTCTCAAAGTAATTTCCAAGAAGTTTGTCTGTAGCGTGGCGTTTGTATTCTTCCTTGCTGATGAGGGGATGGTATTGGTGCGCTTTACCAAAAGCCTCATGGCCCACAAACCCTTTGGTTTCCAAGATCCGAATAATGGTAGATACGGTGTTGTAGGCCGGTTTGGGAAGCGGTAACTCATCAATCACATCTTTTACAAATGCTTTCTCCAGTTGCCACAGTACCTGCATAATCTGCTCTTCGGCTTTGGTTAAATCTTTAATTTCCATAATAATAATTCTATAATAAGGACAGGACGAATAATCGTCTGATATTAAAGTTAGAACTAATTTGTTAGTTATGCAAACTATTTAACAAAAATTTACGTGTGGAATTTATATTGAGATTAGTTTATGTTTAATTCCATAAACAACCAGTCCGGTTCTGGATTTGATATTGAGTTTAGCAAATAAGGATTCACGGTAATTATCTACGGTTCTTGGACTAATGTGCATCAAATCTGCAATTTCTTTATAAGTCATTTCTGAACTGCAATACTGTAAAAAAGTAAGCTCTTTTTCGGTGAAATTTGGTTTTTGCTCGTCTTCTTTCAATGCGACAAACAATCGGCCGGAAACCAGTTCATTTACGTAAAATCCTTTTTCAGCTACCGCTCTAATGGCAATCATCAAATCGCTGGGCGTGGATTCTTTAAGCATATATCCGCTTGCGCCGGATTTAAGCATTTGAATAATTGCACTTTCATCTTCAAGCATACTTAAAGCCAGAACATTAATGTGCGGGTAATTTGTTTTTAACCATTTTGTTGCTGCAAAACCATCCATTTTTGGCATGTTAATATCCATTAACACAACTTTCACATCCGGATTTGATTTGATTTTTCCTTGTAAATCAATACCATTTATGGCCTCAAATTCAATCTCTATCTCATCAAATTCATCAAGTAAGGTTGCCAATCCGGATCTGAAAAGGGTATGGTCATCAACAATCGCAATAGAAATGGTACTTTGCATAAATTAAGGATAAGGAATTTCAATTAAAGTGGTGGTGCCTGAATCGGGAGAGGAGTTGAGTTGGATTTTACCGTTAATCATTTCAACTCTTTTGTGGATAGAATTCAGTCCCATGCCTGATTTGCGTGCGCCTGCTTCTTCTACATTAAAGCCTACTCCATTATCTTTCACCTGTAAATGAAGTACATCGTTGTTTAAATAAGCATCAAACTGAATTGATGTTGCCTGCGCATGTTTTATAATGTTGTTGATGATTTCCTGTAGCAATCGAAGGATGATTAAGTCTTTATTTGGCGAATTTGCCAGTATTTCTGTCAGGTGATTATTAATCGTAATTTCATAAGCACCGGCTTTGCTTAACCAGTTAATTTCCTGATCAATTGCATGGCCAAGTCCATTTTCAATTAATTGTTCGCCATGTAAAAGTTTAGCAAGTTCACGCAGTTCTTTAATAGATTTATTGACCAATGAAAGCGAATTTTCAATTTTTTTACTAGCCTTATCTGTGTTTTCTAGGTTGATAGAATTAAGCGTCAGGGTGGTTAAACTCAATAATTGGCCAACATTATCGTGCAATTCTGTTGCGATGGTTTGCATTGTTTGGTCTTGCACCTCAACCAGGGTTTTCAATATTTCGGCATCAAAGCGTTCCTGCATATGCTGTTTTTCGGCAATGTGTTGCTTTTTATCTCTCATGTATGATCTTACATATAAAATCAAAGACAATGGCATGAGCAGGAAAATGAGAGTTGCTACCGCAACTAAGAAGATAATTTGCGTTGCTTCGCTCTGCATATGAATGAATAGCTCCAGATGGAATATAAAAATAAACTTAATACAACGTACATACTATACCTGAAATGATTGAGGAAATAGAATGACGAGAAATTCTTTGGAAGATAAGGCTTGAAAAGATTGGTAACCGTACTGCCGAAATAATAAAACAATGCACCCGTTACCCACCAAAATTCTGGATGAGATTTTATCTCCACAAACTCCGGATCTTTCAGCAGGCGATAATAATACAACAGAGCATAAATGGTAAAAATAACGGACATAATATTTATAGTGTTATTTGGCATAGAACCAAAGCCCTTTGTAAAAAAGTTGTATAAATAAAATGTATAAATAATCCCCAAGCCTGAAAAAATCAGAACCTGAGGATTAGAGTATTTTTTGAGACACTGGTACATGCCGTAGCTTATATAATTAAGCTCGCAAAAAACGAAAAAATTATAAATCCAAAGGTTGAAATGAAACCTAAAGGTTAGATATGAACCAACCAGCTCTGTAAGGGCTACAATAAACTGAAAACACAGGGTTAATATCCAAAATTGCTTTTTATCTCGCGCGAGGCAATAAATACCTACGGCGAGGCAGCTCAGTTCAATGTAAGAGATCAGATCTACTTTAATCATCATTTACAATCCGGTACCGTCACAATCATCAGGGCACAATGTAGCTCTGTTTTCTATGGTGTCGAGGTTATCCGTAGAAGTTCCATTTAGCTGGTTGGTTTGTACAAGCAATAAGGTGTTTTTTCCTTCATAAGATTGAGGTAATCCTTCAATTGTACCGCTTAGATATCTGGCGAAATAAATTCTCAATCCGTCAGCTTTATTTTCTTTTAAGCTTTCTGCAATTTTAATTATCTGATCGGCGGGAAACCAAGCGCATTTTGTATAAGCTGGGTTAAGACCAACACCGTTTTCTTCCTCGGCATATGCCTGAACCATTTTCTCCGCAATTTCTTTGGATACTGTGGTGTCTTTATTTTCTTTCATGTTGAATAGGGAATAGAATTTTTTCCATAAAAATCGACATTAATTCGGGATATGCAAAGTGATTTACGAAAAAGCAATACCGTAAAAATACCCTATTAATTAGGGTGAATTGCTGAAAACAAAAAATGAGTACGCATACTAATTTTGAGTATCAAACAAAGAGATGCTGGTTGTATCGTTTTACAGTCAGATAAATTGAAAAATTAACCTTCAAACAAATTTGAAAATGGTACTTGATATTCCACAGGGTGTTTCCGATTCTATAAGTGACCGGGAAATTGAAATTGTGCAACTCCTTTCGTTAGGATATAACAGTAAGGAAATCGGAGATACGCTTTTTATAAGTGAGCACACCGTAAATACCCACAGGAGAAATATGGTACGTAAACTGGATTTGCGAAATTCTTACCAACTTATTGTTTGGGCTTTTAAACAGAAAATACTGGCGCTATAGCCAAAAGATATACATATTTAATGCCTCTCTCTCAACTTGAAAAGCCTGCTTTTTGAACCATCTATTCAAAAAAGCAGGCTTTCATTTTTTATGGCCTTGCCTGTTGTGCAGCTGGCAGCTCTTTTCTCGGAATTTGGGCTTCGCGCTGCGAAGTGTTGTACACAAATGAGGCTACAATGGTTGCAGCTTGTTTTAAATCATCTTCAACCAGACGATCATAAGTGTCCATATTGCTGTGGTGTGTTCTGGTATTGTAATCTGCTGGATCTTGAATGAATTGAAAACCCGGAATGCCTACCGCATCAAAAGACTGATGATCTGTGCCTCCGGTATTGTTAATGGTGATGGTTTTTGCGCCAAGATCATTAAAAGGTGTTAACCAGCTTTGGAAAATCGGGCCAGCAGCTTCATTGCCCTGCAAATAAACACCACGAATTTTTCCTGTTCCGTTATCTAAGTTATAATAAGCAGAAACTTTTTTCTGATCCGGAGTTAAAGCCATTGTTTTTGCATCGCCGAAATGTTTTAGTACATAATTTTTTGAGCCAAACAACCCTTGTTCTTCAGAACTCCAAAGGGCAATACGCAGGGTTCTTTTTGGTTTAAAATCTATTGCTTTTAAAATACGCATAGCTTCCATCATTACAGCAGAACCTGCAGCATTATCCGTAGCACCTGTTGCTGCATGCCAAGAATCAAAATGGCCTCCAATTATAACCACTTCGTCTTTCAATTTTTTATCTGTTCCCGGAATCTCTGCAATAACATTATAACCCTGAGGATCCTGATCGTAGAAAGAGGTTTTAATATCAGCTTCTACTTCTACACTTTTCCCTGCGCGTAATAAACGCAGAATGTGCAAAAAATCTTCTGCTGCAACTTCAAGCTCAGGAGAAACGGGTTTCGCATCAAGTGCGTAAGAAGCGCCATTGCTTGTAAAGAAAGTACCTTGACCGCCGCGTGCGTAAGTAAGGATCAGGCCTACTTTTTCTTCAAGCAGCATACTACTCATTGCGGCTCTGGTTTCTCTTATTTTCATCATTTGAGCTATTCTATCTCCGGCAGGCCGCGGGCGATTGCCGTTTGCCATCGGCTTTGCTTCGGCCATTGCATTCAAGGTACTGTCGCTATGTCGTGTAAAATCTGGTTTTAAACCGCTGTTTAGAGGCGTTCCCTGGTCTAGCATAATAATTTTGCCGGCAAGTTTGCCTTTGTATTTCAGCAAATCCGGAACACTATCGGCTTTAATTAAGATCACTTCAGATTTTATCGGTCCGTTGGTGCCCGGTGTCCAAGCTTTAGGCGATGCAATAATAGCGTGGTAAAACGGAAGCGTTGTAGCTGCATAATATTTGTCTATCTGCCAACCTTTTCCAAAATTTCCCCAGGCTTCTAGCTGCACATTTTTAAGTCCCCAATCTATAAGCTGCTTTTTTGCCCATTCTTGCGCACGTTTTAAACCTGGTGAGTTGGATAACCTGGGGCCGGCAACGTCTGTAAGGTTAAATGCAATATCCATTACCTTAGAATTTTCCAGTCCTTCTTTTCTAATTTTTTGTACAGCAGCCAAATCTGGTGCATCTTGGGCATAAGCAGAAAAACAGAACGCAAATACGGCGGCTGTTAGTGTAAATTTTTTCATCATAATTTAGGTGGTTTAGTCAATTACCTAAAAATACGCGAATTACATCTGTATATCGGTTTACAATGAGATTTTTACATCTTCCTTTTTGCGCAATATTTTATCCCGATAGGATTATTTGATGCTTTTTCTTGCAACGATAAAATATCCAAGTGTAAAAAGGATTGCCGCGTAGATTAAACTTGTCCAGATTTCTGACGTAAAAATGGGAAAATCAAATGGATCGCCTTTTTTTACTTTAGTAATTCTGAGTGCAAGTGCAGGCAAACTGTATGGAATAAGGTAGGCGTATTTCCATTGAAGTGATGCCGTTATTATGCCCATAATTGTTCCTACAAATCCTATTCCCATTGGCTTTAAAAAATCGCTCCAAAGTACACTAAGTAAAAATTGAACGGATAGTATTCCAAGTGCCGAAAGGAAAAGTTTAGCGTAAGAATTGACTAATAGTTTGGACGGATTGTATTCATTTAGATTGTATTTGGGTACCAAAACCTGAAGCAGGTGCCCGTAGGTAAAAGTTAAGCCAGCAAATAAAAACAAACATATAGCAACCAGTAAAACGGCATAAACATATTTAGCAGCGTAGATAGAAAATTTGTGTAAAGGTTGTGCGAAGAGTGTTTTCCAGGTATCGTTTTTATGTTCGATATTATTTACAGAAAACGTCATGAAGATGACGTAAAAAGGCAAAATCAACATGCCCATAGAATCTAAAGAAGCGCTGCAATATCTGATCCAAAGTAACATTGGCGGATAATGGTATGCTAGAATTTTTTCTGAATTGGTGAAAAACCCTAATGAGATTAAACTACAAACAATTAGCGGCAAAAGAATTGCTGCCCAAAATGCGAGGGTTTTACGGGATTTATAAAATTCAGAAACTAAAGAGATGTAAAAAGAGCGCATATTTAGTTTTGTTTCGTAATGTCTAAAAATAGGTTTTCCAGATCTTTTCGCTGTATAGCAAGACTGCTTACTGTAAAACCATTTTGCACAAGCAAGGTATTCAGTTTACCGCTGTTTTCAGCGGATGTATATGGAATGGAAATTTTCTTTTGGTTGACGGAAATGATGTCTACTAGCTGGTTTTTCAGAAAAAGAACAGCTTCATCCGTACGATTAATTTCAATTTCAAGTAGGGGTTTGTTTAGCAATTGAAGTTCATCTATTGTTCCCTGAAACAGCAATTGCCCTTTATTGATAATGCCAACATGCGTGGACGTTCTTTCTATCTCTGCGAGCAAGTGGCTGGATACCAGAATTGTTTTATTGTGGTTGGCGGTTAGATCAATCATCAGGTTTCGGATTTCAATAATTCCGTTCGGGTCTAATCCGTTTGTAGGTTCATCAAGCAACAGCAATTCCGGATCTGAAACCAGCGCCAATGCAATTCCTAAACGTTGTTTCATCCCCAGCGAATATTTAGCAGTTTTTTTATTCGCAGAATCGCTTAAGCCAACTAAAGCAAGCATTTCTGTCGCTTTCTGTTTGCTGATGCCAAGCAGAATGCAACGGTTTATTAAATTTTCGCGGCCGGTTAAATGGGCATAAATTGCAGGTTGCTCTACCAATGCACCGATTTTTCTTAACGATGCAATACGGTTGTGGTTAATTTCTTTGCCAAAAATAAAAACCTGATCGTTCGGCGATTTAAGCAGATTGAGCAAGATTTTTATCGTGGTGGTTTTTCCGGCGCCATTTGGCCCAAGAAATCCATAGATACTTCCTGTAGGAACTTGTAATGATAAATTCTTAACGATGGTTTGATTTCCGAAATTGAAGTTCAGACCAACGGTTTCAATAGCGAGATTGCGCATGGCTTATTGGAAAATTGCAGAAACCTGTTTTGCAATTGATGTAGTTGTTTTTGCAGGTTTTACGACCAATTCCTCATCGTTATTGTTTTGTGTATTTACGGTTAAAGTAAATACCAACATCATAAAAAATGGCAATAATAAAAGTAAAAATGGAGAAGTGTTACTTAGCTTTTTCATAATCGTATTGTTGAAACTTAAGGTTGATAAACGGTCATCAACCATTAGTGCTGTGTTGTTTAGTGCGATTGTTGCTGATGAAGTTTTCATAATATTTCGTTTTTGTTGATTCAAAGAAAGGGAAGAAAAACAAGCTGCGAAAATGTATTATACCAAGCGTTCAAGATTCTAGATGAACGCCAAATTTGTCCGTTCGTCGATAAATTTTGTGCATTGGGCGGTTGGTAGAAAAAAAATGCCCGTTCGTAGATTGTATTGGCCAAAACTTAAAAGTTTGTTTATTTTGGAGCATGAAAAAAAGCAGGGGCCCTTTAGTTTTACACAGTTTATACTGGTTATTTATTTTCGCCTTCATTATTTTAGATTTTATATTCAATAAAGAGGCTCGCCCAAAAAACTATTACCTGATTTCTTTCGGGCTTTTCAGTGTGATTAATATTTCAGTTTTCTACATCAATTACCTCATTCTTATTCCGGAGTTTATTAAAAGCCGAAAAAAGTACTGGTTGTATGTGATCACTTTTTTGCTGCTTATTGCCGCTACTGCATTTATTAAAACTGGCGTTGCGGTTTTAAATGTGGATACAATGATGCAATACGAATTTGAAGGGCAGAAACGCAGCTTTAGTGTGTCTCAATATTATGTTGCACAGATTTTCGTTTGTGGCTTTTTTATGGTGTGCAGCTTTGTTGTAAAGTTTATTGTAGATTGGTTTAACAGCGAAAGGATACAACGCAACCTGGAAAGTGAACGGCGAGAAATGGAATTGCAGTTCTTAAAATCGCAGTTAAACCCCCATTTTCTCTTCAATTCCTTAAATAATATTTATTCATTGGCTTATCAGAAGTCGGATAAAACCGCAGATGCCGTGTTAAAACTTTCGGAAATTATGCGGTACATGATTTATGAAAGCAATACGCCAACAGTAGCGCTCAATAAAGAAGTAGAATATCTGACCAATTATATCGAGCTGCAAAAAATCCGCTTTAAAGATGGCGCTTATATAGAACTGAGTCTGAATGGCGAAATAGACAATCAGAAAATTGTGCCGTTAATGCTGATTTCCTTTGTCGAAAATGCATTTAAACATGGTGTGGTTACAGATCCACAAGAACCGGTTCGTATTAATATTATTGCCAACCAGAAAATTCTGCATTTTAGTGTAATCAATAAAAAAAACCAGCAAAATAAAGATGCGCAAGGCGGAGTTGGATTGGTAAACGTAGAGCGCAGGTTGCAATTGATTTATCCGGATAGATATAAATTAAATGTTGTAAATTCGGCTACGCATTACACGTGCGAACTAATGATTGACATCTAATCGCGCTTTTAAAAACCTAAACCTAAGAAACTAAAAATGAACCTGAACTGTATTGTTGTTGACGATGAACCATTAGCCCTCGATATTCTGGAGGATT
This sequence comes from Pedobacter terrestris, assembly GCF_052343045.1. NCBI lineage: Bacteria > Pseudomonadati > Bacteroidota > Sphingobacteriia > Sphingobacteriales > Sphingobacteriaceae > Pedobacter > Pedobacter terrestris. The sequence continues at coordinate 200,504 of NZ_CP180264.1, forward strand.
ATATTTCTAAAGTTCCTTTTTTAACCCTGGCGAAAAGATGTGAAAATCCGATTGAAGCTTTACAGATTGTACAGGCAGGCGGTATTGATTTGGTTTTTCTGGATATTCAAATGCCTGAGCTTACTGGAATACAGTTTTTAAAAATAGCGGGAAATAAGTGCCATTTCATTTTAACTACCGCTTATCCGCAATATGCATTAGAAAGTTATGATCTGAATGTGTCTGATTATCTTCTTAAACCCATTGCATTCGATCGGTTTTATAAAGCCGTAGAAAAGGTAAATAACCAGTTTAAACCAGCAGAAGTTCAGGCAAGTGTTGCGCAACCCATTGTAACGCCGGCACCTTTTTCAGGCAATCCAAATCCAATACAGGATTATATTTTTGTTAAAACAGAACATAAGATCCAAAAAATATATCTTCATGATATTCTATATATAGAAGGTCTGAAAGATTATATCTCCATTTTTACGAAAGATGAACGTATAATTACGCTTCAAAGTATGAAAAAGATGGAAGAAGCTTTGCCACAAGGCCAGTTTATCCGCGTGCATAAATCATACATTATCGCAGTTGATAAAATTGAAAGCATAGAGCGTAGCCGGATTACCATTCAAAGCAAAATTATTCCCGTTGGAGATACCTATCGGGATGAATTTTTCCGCGTAATTGGCAATAAGAATATTTAAAAAAACTTAAAGGGCAATTGATGAAGTTAAATCTTTATCTTGCCCCAACAATCTCCTGATTTCATTTTCCGCTTCTAGCGTAATATCGTTGGCATTTTTTCCTTCAGGTTCAATTGGCGGTAAAACCGTCCACCTTAATGCATTTCCCGGAGAAAGTGGAAACATACCGCGACGAACAATCTTCCATGAGTTTTCTATCGCAATAGGAACAATCAGCGCATTCGGAACTGATTTTAAAAGTGTTGCAATACCGCCAAACTGAAAGGTTTTTACCAATCCGTCTTTTGATCTTGTTCCTTCCGGAAAAATAACTGTACTCCAGTTATTTTCTTTCATCCGCCGGCCCAGTTTAATAATTTCGGTAATGGCTTGTTTGTTGTCTTTTCTGTTGATGTTTGCGCCGCCGCCTAAACGCAGATTAATAGAAATTGAAGGTATCCCTTTGGTCAGTTCTATTTTTGAAATAAATTTTGCGTGGTGCTTTCTTAAAAACCAGATCAGAGAAGGAATATCGTACATACTTTGATGGTTAACCACAAAAATAATTGGCCGGTTGGTAGGTAAATCAAAGTTGTTTTTAAAAGAAATGCTGTTGATCAAAAATAACTGGCAATACGTCAAACAGAAATTCAGGGCGTCTACAGAAATTTTATGTGCTTTATAGCCAAAAAACTTATAACAAACCCATTGTATTGGATGGAAAATACAAAGCGATAATCCGAAAAAGAAATAGAAAACCGGAGTTAAGATATAGCCGAAAATTTTATTCATTGGTTTTTTGTAACACGCAAAGATAAGGATTACAAATCACCCGATAAAATCATCAGTTTTGCTTTTAAAATAGCGGCTACAGTCATAGAATCTGTAATTTCTCCATGGATTACCATTTGATAAACTTGATCGAAAGGCATTTTTTTACGGTAAGTTGCTCGGTTTCTTCGGGCATTGCAATTCCGTAGCTCAAGTTGCGTGCAATATAAATAATGGCCAGTTCATCACTTACAGAATTAGAAAGGTGCATGCGTTGTATTTCTGTCCAGTTTTCTGCGCGCATTCCTGTTTCTTCTAAAAGCTCTCGTTTTGCGCTATCTAAAGGTTGTTGGTTTAGCGGTCCGCCACCTTCCGGGATTTCCCAGCTGTAAGCTTTAAGTGGGAAACGATATTGTCCAACCAGCCAGGTATTCTGGTTTTCATCGAGCGGTAAGATGCCGATTGCATAGTTTTTAAAATGCACTTCGCCATAAATTCCTTTTCCACCAGAAGGATTAATTACTTGGTGTTCGGTTACGTTAATCCAATTGTTTTTGTAGATCTGTTCGCTTTCTAAAATTTGCCAGGGGTTTTCGTCTTCCATGCCGCAAGGTAAAAAAATAAGAAGCAAATTGGCTAAAGATGTTTTTGTCCGAAATAAAAAAGGCATCTAAACTGAATTAGATGCCTTTAATTTATTTTTAGAACGAACCTTCGTCTGGTTGTCTGTCTTGTTGATCATCTTTCTTTTTCTTGCTAAAATTGAAAGTGTTTTTACCGAAACGGTAAGAGAAAGTCAGGTTACCCATTGTACCTTGCATACGGCGGGAGAAATCAACGATGGTAGAATTGTCTTCCGTAATCATGCTCCATCTTCTGGTGTTAAAGATATCTCTCACGTTAAAACTTAATGAAGCTTTTTTATTTGGGAAATCGTATTTCGCACCACCATCAATGCCATACATTGGATTGCGTTTTCCTTGGGCCATCACTTCTGGCGCGCGGTAATCTCCTCTAACCTGTACGGAAACATTTTTAGCTACTGTTAAATTTCCGGTTACGTTTGCATTCCAGCTGAAACCACTGGTGGTTTCAATATTATATCGTGCATCACCTTGATATTTTGCCTGATAAACGTTTACGTTGGTGGTAAAGTTAAGCGCTTTTATAAGATCAAAACGGCCAATAACTTCAAGACCACTATTAATGGCACTGGTTAAGTTTTGCGGTGTTGTTGTAATTACACCGTTTTCTGGTGTGCTTCTAATTCTTTGAATAACATCATTGGTTTTACGCAAGTACAAACTAGATGTTAAGGTTACTTTCTTCCAGTATTTGCTATAACCCAATTCAAAAGAGTGTACATCTTCCGGCAATAGATTTGGATTACCTTGTCTGTAGTTTAACGGATCAGATACATCTAAAAAGGGGTTTGTATCCCAAGGGCGCGGACGATTTACGCGACGTGTATAGCTAGCCTGTAATTGTTGTTCGCCTTTAAACTTTTGTGTTAAAAATACGCTTGGATACAATCTTTTGTAATGGATATTTCCATTTGATTCTGTTAATACGTTGTTTTGATAACCTAAAAGGTAAGTGTCAAGTCTTGCATCTTCGGCACGTAAACCCAACTGGTAGCCAAAATTTTTAATCTGGTTCTGGTAATTCAAATACAAAGCGTGAACCTGATCTTTATTGTTAAAATCGTTGTTTAAGCTATTGTTCTGTATCACCAGGTTTCCGGCGTTCAGCACAGAATCTGCATATTGATTGTTATTACCCAGTTTAATCTGGCTGCGGTAACCCGCTTCAATTTTACCCGTTTCGCCAACAGGCAAAGCATAATCCAGTTGGATATTGTAGTTTGTATTGTTTCCGGTATTCCAGATGCGTTGCAAACTCTGATCAATATCTACAGCACGACCAAAAGAATTATATACATTAGTGTAGTATTCCTGGTCGCTGTTATTTGTTCCATGTGAGTAACCAAAGTTAAACAACAATTCTTCTTTTGGTTTTTTGAATTTTTGTGTCACATCCAGATTTAAATCGTAGCTGGAGCCATCTCCAGCTGTTGTGTTGTATCTATTGCTATACGTTCTGGCATTTCGGTTAATGTCGTTTTGCAAAATATTAATGGTTTCATTGCGGTCATTCGTTCTGGAGTTAAAACCACCTGAAAGGCTTAATACGGTTTTTGGACTCACATAGTAATCTAAACCTGCTTTGGCATTGTGGCCTTTGTCTAATGAATTTTGCGTAGTGGTTTGGTTGGCGAAAGCTGTGCCATCTGTCTCATCTTTGTACGTAATGTCTTGAAAACCACCGCCAACTCTATTGCCATAACGATAGCTGTAATTTCCATAAATATTAACCTTGCTATTTTGGAAACTCAGGTTTGTATTTGCGTTATAATTATCACGGTTACCCGCTGTTACAGCTGCAGAGCCATTGAAACCAAGTTTGGTATTCTTTTTCAATACAATGTTTATGATACCAGATTGGCCCTCTGCGTCATATTTAGCCGATGGATTGGTAATTACCTCAACGCTTTCAATGGAACTCGCAGGAATAGACTGCAGAATTTGTGCAACGTTTCCGCCGGCAATTAGCGATGGCTTTCCATCAATTAAAACCTTAACGCCGGTAGATCCGCGTAAACTCACATTACCATCCATATCTGTAGATACAGAAGGTACATTCTGAAGTAAATCACCGGCAGATCCGCCTTCGCTTACCAAACTTTGGTCTACAGAAAATACTTTTTTATCTATACCCAACTGCATTGGTGCTTTTTGGGCCGTTACGGTAACCTCACTTAGAATATTTCCTTTGGAAGGATTCATCTTTATGTCGCCAAAATTAAGCGTCCCTGTTGTTGCGCTGATTACCACATTATCGCGCACCATGGTTTGGTATCCTACATAGCTAATTTTAAAAGTAAATGTTCCGGCCGGAACATTAGTCATAACAAAAGCACCGTTTACATCAGTCTGTACAATTTTAACATTGGCTTTTGTGGCTTTATTTACTAATACTGCAGAAGCAAATGGAATGGTTTCTTGGGTAGTGGCATCTTTCAAAACGCCGGTAATTTTGGCTTTTCCGGTACTTTGTGCGAATACACTTAGTGAAAAGCATAAGAATAATAAGGTAATCTGTATTGTTTTGCGTTGTAATTGTTTCATTAAGAAATCTATTTGTGTGTGTTTTTGTAAAGGGAGACAAAGTAACGGCAACTTAGTTTAATTAGAGCGTGGTAACTATTTTATTACAGGGGTTTTATAGTAAAATTTTTGTGAGTTTGTAACGTCAGTTTAGCGTTATAAATCAGCTTATTCCCAATAATTACGCGCCAAATCACATTTTGTCAATGGCTAAAATGTTACATTTGCCTGCATGAGCAAGAAGATTTTAATTGTGGATGATTTGCATCCGATCTTTAAAGAACGGGCAATTGCTATGGGCTACCAAGTACACGATGAACCACACATTACCCGCGCAGAAACTCTGGAAAAAATAAATGCATATACAGGTATTGCGGTTCGGACAAAATTCAGAATCGACGAAGAAATATTTGCTGCTGCACCCAACTTAAAATTCGTGGCCAGGGCAGGAGCCGGGTTAGATAATATTGATGACAAAATCGCTTTTGAAAAAGGTATACAACTAATTAATGCACCAGAAGGAAATTGCGATGCCGTAGGTGAACATGCCACCGGGTTGCTACTTGCTTTGATGAATAATTTCCGCAGGGCGGATATGGAAATCAGAAACGGCGTCTGGAATCGCGAAGGAAACCGCGGTTATGAATTAAAAGGAAAAAAAGTTGGCATTATTGGCTACGGATTTATGGGGCAAAGCTTCGCTAAGAAACTGGCTGGTTTTGAAGTAGATGTAATGGCGTATGATAAATATAAAACCGGTTTTTCTGATGCTTTTGCGAGAGAAGTTAGTATGGAAGAAATTGTTAAACACAGTGATGTATTGAGTTTGCATATTCCCCTTACAGCAGAAACCCGCCAGATGGTGAATGAAGAATATTTTTTCCATTTTAAAAAGCCCATTTTTTTTATCAATACCGCGCGTGGCGAAATTGTAGATACCACAGCTGTACTGAGTGCCTTGGAATCTGGAAAGATTTTGGGTGCTGGTTTGGATGTATTGCAAACAGAAAAATTCCCTGCTTTAGGCCAACAAGTTTGGTACAATACATTGCGAGAAAATGAAAAGGTAATTTTAACGCCACATGTAGGCGGTTGGACTTTTGATTCTTACCGAAAAATTTCGGAAGTACTTGCCGATAAATTAGCCGCAATATAATTTCTGTGTGGATGATAATTCTGCATTTTGGATTTGTTTAAAGAAATTTCAAGAACAATTGAGTTAAAATATTTTTCTGCAATCGGTCTGTTTTATTAACTTGTTATACAATTCTAACTTATCACATCATGCCAAAAGATCATCAATACGCCGCAACAATTACCTGGACAGGAAACAAAGGTTCTGGTACAATGGATTACCGTTCTTACGATCGGGATTATGTTGTTTCTGTAGAAGGGAAAGCTGATATTTCAGGGTCTTCAGATTCTGCTTTTTTAGGCGATAAAACTAAACACAATCCGGAGGATTTGCTTTTAGCATCAATTTCCAGCTGCCACATGTTGTGGTTTCTGCATTTGTGTTCACAGCATGAAATTGTTGTAATCGATTATAAAGACGAAGCTGTTGGTGTTATGGAAGAGGCTGCCGATGGAAGTGGCCGTTTCAGAGAAGTAATGTTACATCCCCAAGTTTTAATCGCAGATAAAACACAATTTGAATTGGCAGAATCGCTTCATCACGAAGCCAATAAAAAATGTTTTATTGCCAACTCACTAAATTTCCCTGTAAAACATCTGGCGAGTTTTAATGCAGAAAACGTTTGATTTTTTAATTGCCAACGCCATATCAGATATTTTCTGACAATATTACTTAGAATTAAAATTTATCGCTGGCAATATCCATTGTATTGCCAGCGGTAAAATGGGTTATCTGCTTATCCAACTGTTATCTTCAGGTGTTGCATCCATAAAAATTCCATTGTCTAAAGTTATTTTCTGAATGCTTTTTCCTTTTGTTGCATTTAAGTTCAGTGTAATTCGTTTTGCACCAGATTTCCACACTGCAGGTGTAAAATGTTGTACAGAACTGCTTCCATCTTCATAGTCTATTTTTACATCAAACGGAATGGCAAAACCGCCCGTATTGTAAATAGATACAGAGGATTTTCCCGGCACTTTTTTAATTCCTTCCAGTTTCAAATCCAGATAATTGTTGGTGAAAAACCAATTCTGGAAAAACCAGTTTAAGTTTTGGCCCGATCCTGTATTCATTGAATTAAAATAATCCCACGGAATTGGGTGTTTACCATTCCAGGTATTCATATAATGGTGTAATGCTTTTTTAAACAATTCATCGCCTAACATATCTTTTAAAGCCAGGTAAGATAAGGAAGCTTTTCCATAAGAGTTGTTGCCGTAACCGGAACCAGATACCTGATCGGACATAGAAATTACTGGTTGATCTTCTTCTGCCGATTTATCGTTAATGTAACGGTCTACTCTGAATTTTTTATAAAAATCATCTGCAGCCTGTTTTCCGTGCTCGGCAATGCCGATTAAATATTCAAAAGTTGTAGCCCAACCTTCGTCCATATACGCGTAACGCGTTTCATTAATGCCCATATAAAAGGGGAAATAAGTATGTGCCACTTCATGATCCTGAACCAATTGTGCAAAAACCGGATCATCAAAATTTGAATCGTTCACCATCATTGGATATTCCATATCGGCAAATCCCTGAAAAGCAATCGTTTTTGCATAAGGATAAGGAATGCCCGGCCAATTGTTAGAAAACCATGAAAGTGCATTGATATTGTATTTCACAGAGTTGACAAAATCTGGACCAGTTTTGCCGTTGTATGCCGCTTGTGCACTCGCTCTTCTGCCGGTTTTCGAATCTACAATTACACTTCCCCCATCCCAAATGTAATGGTTGCTTAGTGCGAAAGTTACATCGGTAATGTGATTTGCGGTAAATTTCCAGGTGTTCCAATCTTTTTGCGCCGTCACTTTACCATCTTTCAATTCTTGTTCTGTAGCAATATGGAAAATGCCATCGCTATTGTAAGATTTCTTTAAACGGGCAGAAATTTCGGGTTGCAAAACTTCATCCGGATTTAAAAAATCACCAGTGGCATATACTACGTAATTTTTGGGCGCTTTAATAGAAAAAACGTAATCATTAAAATCATTGTAAAACTCGCCTCTATCGGTATGTGGAATCCTATCCCAACCATTGTAGTCGTCATAAACAGAAATGCGTGGATAGCTATAAGCTACAAAAAAGGAATTTGGATCAATCTGTCCTTCCCGTCCGCTTTCTTTTGAAAGGGGATAACTCCAGTCTATTTTTACCGTAACTTTCGATTTTGGATTTAAGGGCTTATTCAGTTTTACGTTGCCAACCGTTGCCCAATCTTTTGCGTCCACTTTATACTTTTCTCCATCAATAGAGAAAGCTGAAATTTTAAGTCCGGTTGATAAGAAGCCTTCACTTACCGCACCGCTTCTTGGCGAAGTTGGTTTATGAATGTTATTTACAAAACGGATGGCAAGTGTTTTTAACGTGTCCATACTATTGTTGCTGTATAAGATTTCTTCCGTTCCGCTTACAACTTTGGTATCGGCATCAACTTGTATGTCCATCGTATAACGGCCGTGGTTTTGCCAATAATTTGCACCTGGGTTTCCATTTGCGGCACGCGTACCTTTTAAATAAGCTGCCTTAATATTTCTGGGCATGTACAGCTCTTGAGCTGAAATACCCTCAGTAACTAAAAAAGCGAGCAGGGTTAGGGTTAATAATTTTTTCATTGTGAAGGATATTTTGGATAAAAGTAAAAATAAAGCATCGAAATGTTCGCCAGAAGGCAAGCCACAACAAAATTGATACGAGAGGTAAATGTTAGGATATGTTAATCGAAGATCAAAATTTATTCAATTATTTGCTTTTGTAATTTTCGCATTTTATCTTCGTTATAATTGAAGCAAGACTATGTAGCAAACCAACTATATAGTCTTGTTTGTTTTTTATAGGATTAAAGAAAGAAAACGAGCTATGGCAGAGATTACCTATTATACTAAAGAAGGTTTAGATAAACTGAAGGAGGAATTACATTTTTTAAAAACCGAAGGACGTTCATCTATTGCGAAAGCAATTGCTGAAGCACGAGATAAAGGCGATTTATCTGAGAATGCAGAATATGATGCCGCTAAAGAAGCGCAGGGTTTGCACGAAGCAAAAATTGCAAAAATTGAAGATACACTTGCCCATTCACGCCTGCTTGATGAGTCTAAGTTAGACGTTACCAAAGTTTTGGCATTATCTATAGTAAAGATTAAAAACGTAAAAAATAATGCGACCATGACTTACCAATTGGTTGCAGAAAGCGAAGCCGATTTAAAAACCGGAAAAATTTCTGTAAAATCTCCAATTGCTCAAGGTTTGTTGGGTAAATCTGTTGGCGAATTTGCGGAGATTGAAGTTCCGGCAGGAAAAATGCAATTCGAAGTTCTGGAAATTTCAAGATAAGGTATGAAGCGGAGGATTTAAGGCTTACAGTCTTCACTCCGCTATTAAAACCATCACCTTTATACCTTTAACCTTCTACCTTTTTTATGACTATATTTTCAAAAATTGTTGCCGGAGAAATTAATGCACATGTGGTTGCAGAAACCACAGAATATCTGGCTTTTTTAGACATCCAACCGCTTGCGGCTGGCCACGTTCTGGTTATTCCGAAAATTGAAGTGGATTATATTTTTGATATGGAAGAAGATCTTTATGTAGGTCTTTGGATGTTTGCAAAAATTGTTGCCAATGGTTTAAAAGAAGCATTTCCCTGCAAAAAAGTTGGTGTTTCAGTAATCGGACTTGAGGTTGCACATGCACATATTCATCTTATACCGATGAATAATGTGAGTGATATGAATTTTAGTAAAGAAAAGCTTAGTCCAACCGAAGAAGAATTGGCTGATGCAGCCGAAAGAATAAAAATGGCATTACTGGCGCAATAAATTTTGTGTTGATCATTTTAAGGGTCAAAAAAGGGCAAATGGTTTATCCATTTGCCCTTTTCTTATTTTTTAACGTATTTACTTTGCTCTGGTAGCGGAACAAAATCCGTTTCGCCAGGCACAGGTTTAAAAGTCTGTTCCTGCCAATTCTTTTTGGCCTCTTCAATCAGTTGTTTATCAGACGAAACAAAATTCCAGTAAATAAAACGTTCTTCAGGAAAAGCTTCTCCACCAAAAATGTAAACCGTTGTATTTTCATGCATCGTAAATGCACACAATTTAGTGTCGTTGGCAATCAAAATGTGTTTAGGTTCATAAATATGCCCATCACTTTCAATCGCGCCTTCTAAAATATACAATGCACTTTCCCCAAATAAATCTGCTCCTATATTAATGGTTTGTTTACTTGACGATTTCAATTCAAGGAAATAAAGCGGACTGTAAACCGGAACGGGAGATTCTCTATCAAATGCTTTTCCGGCAATGAGTTTAACATCAATTTCACCGATTTTCCAGGCAGGAATATCTTGTTCATCAGCATGGAAAAAGTTGGGTTCCATTTGTTCCAGTTCTTTAGGTAAAGCAACCCAAATCTGCAAACCATGTAACATTTTATCAGATTGACGAAGATATTCTGGCGTACGTTCAGAATGTACAATTCCTCTGCCAGATGTCATCCAGTTTACCTGCCCGGGTTTAATTACGACATCAGAACCAAGACTGTCTTTGTGCGTAATCTCGCCTTCAAATAAAAAAGTTAAGGTTGATAAACCAATATGCGGATGTGGCGGAACATCAAGGTTTTCGTGATCATTTAAAGCTGCTGGCCCCATATGATCTATAAAAGCAAATGGTCCAACAGTACGTTTGTCTCTAAAGGGCAAAAGCCTGCCAACCATAAAATTGCCAATATTTGCCGGCCGTTCATCAATTATAAGTGAAATGTTGGACATGTTTTTATACGGTTTATATGTTCTAAGTTAGGTAAAAGACAGCAATTAATAGAAACAGGTAATCAGATTACAACAAAGGCGCTTTAAATTAAAGCACCTTTGTTGTAGCTGAAATTTTATACCAAATCCATCAAAGCTTCTTTAGAAAAGCCCTTTAGTTCTGAAGTTTGGTTATTTTTAATTTTTTGAACCCAGTTAGGATCTGCCAGTAACGGGCGGCCAACAGCCACAAGATCAAAATCTCCTCGGTCCATTCTTCTGGTTAATTCATCTAATGAGCTTGGCTCAGAACTTTGTCCGGCAAATGCGCCAAAGAAATCGCCATTTAAGCCAACAGAACCTACCGTGATGGTCGCTTTTCCGGTTATTTTTTTTGCCCATCCGGCAAAATTTAAATCAGAATTTTCAAATTCTGGTTCCCAGAAACGGCGTTGTGAACAATGGAAAATATCGATACCTGCATCTGCCAATGGCGTTAACCATTGTTCCATTTCCTGCTCATTTTTAGCCAGTTTAAAATCGTAAGCGGCAGGTTTAAATTGCGATAAACGAATAATTAAAGCAAAATCATCGCCAACACGTTTGCGTACTTCTTTAATCACTTCTACAGCGAAGCGTGTACGTTCTGCAAGCGTTTTCCCGCCAAAAATATCTGTGCGGTTATTGGTTGCATCCCAGAAAAACTGGTCAATTAAATATTGGTGTGCGCCGTGAATTTCGGCTGTGTCAAAACCCAATGCTTTCGCATCTGCCGCAGCCTGGCCAAAAGCTGTAATGGTATCTGCAATTGCTGCATCTGTCATCGGAACACCGTTTTCAAAACCCGGTTTATTGAAACTTGAAGGGCCTTCAAAAGGTGTGCTTGGTACCCAGCCAGATGTATGATTTTCCATAATGCCCTGATGCCAGATTTGAGGTCCCATTTGGCCACCTGCCCGATGAACGCCTTCAATCACACCTTTCCAGCCGGCCAACGCTTCGGTACCGTAGAAATGCGGAATATTCGGGTCTGCTGAAGATGATGGCCTGTCGATTACTGTTCCTTCTGAAAGGATAAGACCCACATCGCCCGCGGCTCTTTTACTGTAATAGGCTGCAACTGCATCGGTTGGTACACCATCGGGAGAGAATGATCTCGTCATGGGTGCCATTACAATCCTGTTTTTAATATTTAGTGATTTAAGGCTAAAAGGCCTGAATAAAACTTCTGTGCTCATTTTATTAAATTTATAATTCTGTATTTATGATCGTATTTAATTTTTCAAATCCTTGGTCATTTCTTTTGTAGTATGTCCATTGTCCCATCCGCGTAGCCGTAATTAACTCTGCGCGCTGAAGAATAGAAAGATACTCGGAAATGGTACTCTGCGTTAAACCGCTTTTCATTTGTATCTGACCAACACAAACCCCAAGGTTTTCAAAGTCGGGATTTGCCTGTTCCGGAAAATTTTCTGCAGGAGATTTCAACCAATTTAAGATTTGTAAACGGGTCTTATTTGATAGTGCTTTAAATATTTCTACTTGATCCATGCACAAATGTATATCGGTTTTTCCCGATATACCAATATTTCGATTTAAGATTACAAAAACGTGATCCTAAAATTTTTAGATGACCGAAAGTAGTTTACAATGAGAGAATCGACCGGCTTAAATTGTATATTCGTTTAATCATTGCTAACCAAAATGTGGTCGTTTTTGTTCTGTTTTAGCCAGGCAATTCAACCCTATAAATTTACACCCTATGATATTAAGTCTAATTTCCCCGCTGAAATGGTTTTTTCCGCTAATTGGTTTCTACGCCGGATGGGCTTTACCAGAAACTCAGGATTCTCCTCTGACAAAAGCCAACATAGAAAATCATACTGATCAGTTCGAGGAGAAACCAAGTTGGCGGGATGAATTTGACAATAATGGTGCTCCGCTTATCAGAAACTGGACGTACGATATTGGCGGTAGCGGTTGGGGAAATAACGAGTTGCAGTATTACACCAATAGTTTATCAAATGCAAGTGTCGCAAACGGTTTATTAACCATTACAGCGCAGAAAGAAAATACAGAAGGAAAAGCATTTACTTCTGCACGACTGGTAACGCGGGGAAAACTGGATGTTTTATACGGACGTTTTGAAATTAGAGCGAAATTGCCATCCGGCCGCGGTACCTGGCCGGCAATTTGGATGTTACCTACCGATCGAGTATATGGTGACTGGCCAAAATCAGGCGAGATTGATATTATGGAACATGTGGGCTACGATCAAAACGTGGTGCATTTTTCTACGCATAGTGAGGCATATTATTTTAAAATAAATACACAAAAAACTTCCACTAAAGTGATAGAAAGTGCAAGCAGTGCTTTTCACTTGTATCGTGTAGATTGGACGCCAGATGCCATACGTGGTTATTACGATAATGAACAGGTTTTTGAATGTATAAACGAAAAAAAGAGTTATAAAGAGTGGCCTTTCGACCAGAAATTTCATCTGCTGCTAAATGTCGCTGTAGGCGGAGATTGGGGCGGTGCGAAAGGTGTTGACGAAAGCATATGGCCACAAACGATGCAAGTTGATTATGTTCGTTATTACCGGATGATTGGGAAGTAAATATAAATTTTGCTGAAGCATTTATTTTTGGATTTGTTACTAGCGCAAAATCTGCTTAAAAAAGAACGGGGATAAATCATACCGACCTATCCCCGTCATCTAAATTAACGCTCTCAGATATATAAACAACCAAAAGATTGTTTTATTGTGTAGACTTTAATCTTTTTTACTTTTTGCCGGTGCTTTTTTTGCTGCGGCTTTAGGTTTTTCTATTTTGATACCCTTGTCTTCAGTTTTAACCTTTTTAGCTGTTGCCTTTTTCACAGGTTTTTCTACTGTTTCACTCTCATTTTTTTCAAGTGGCTCGGAAGTTTTTTTTGTGCTTGCTTTTTTTACAGCTTTTTTTTCTACAGTTACTTCTGCTTCCTCAACTTTAGTGTCTTCTCCCGCAGTTACTGGTGTATTCTGTAAATAAATTTTCAATACCTGTTTCAAATAGTCTGCGGGTTTAGGCATACTAATCACGGTACCAACTTCTTTATCTTGAGACTGTTTAATATAAGCAGTTTTAATTTTTCCCCAGTCTTTTGAATACAGTTTGATAAACATTTCTACAAATTCATCATTTGTATATTTTTGAGGCAATCTGCCCAAAACAGCTTGTATTTTTTCCTCTTTCTTGTGTAGTATCGCCATCGTTTTTATTTTCAGCAAAGATAGTTGTTTTTCCCTTTATAGATTTCCTGTTTTTTTCTCTCAGTTTTCTGCAATTAATTGAAGAAAATTTTGCCGGGGAATAGAGTTTGTAACGAAGAATCGAACTGGCGTTATTTCCAGTTTCGCTGCATTTTTTTGTAAGATTTTTTACTTACTGTTTTCTTCTTTTTTTTACGTGATATGCCTTTTTTCTTGCGAGCATTGATATTATTTACCAGTGAATTTTTGACACCCAATTTGTTTTTGGCCGCCTTTTTCTTTTTCCTTGGTGTTCTGGTTTTCTTGGTCATATGATAAACTTTATTTACAGAACACTGGATTTTTCAAAAAAGTTTAACTGGTAATATGGTCAATAAAAAAGGCATTCTGTTTTTGTACGGAATGCCTTAAAAATCAAGCACATAAAAATTACTGCGACGCAGCAGTTAAAATTGAATTTGTAGTAAACGTAGTGTATAACGTTCCTCTGGTATAAGTGTCTCCAGTATAGAAATTATGGAAGTTTGTACCTCCAGTAACGCTTCCTCCGGTATATATTGAATAAGTTGTGTTTGCTGCAAGTTCTGGCATACTGAAAAGCATTTGCAACTGAGTATACGTTCTTGGCATTCTATAGGTAAACAATGCGGCGCCCGCTGCAGTTTCTACATGGAACAACTGATCAGATCCTGACGCACCTGTTAGTATCACAGCGCGTTGTGTACTTGTTGCTGCGGTTGGGCTGCTGGATGTACCACCAACACTCATTATTGTCCCTCCTGTAATAGTAAATGTATTACCATTATTATATAATCCGCCTTTCGCAGTATTATAACCTGCTGAAACGATTTGGCCACCACTAATAGATAAGGTGCCTCCAGAGTAAATTCCATTTCCGGCAGTACTGTAGCAATAAACACTCCCGTTGGCTACACTTACAGCAGTCGCGCCGCTTATACCATCGTCATAGGTAATGGCTTCTATTGTATTGTTTCCTGAAATGGATAAAGCACTGTTGCCCACCAAACCCTTCGCGCCAATTCCGGAACTTGTGAGGTAAAGCGTACCACCGTTTACGCTTAGGTTGCCCGCACTTACAACCACATTTGCCGTTGTATTCAAACTGCCAGATGTAAAGGTACCACCAGTGGTAGTTGCCGTAAGTGTACCACCATTAAATGTTGTTGTGCCACTTACATCTAAACTTTTTGCTCCGCTTCCGGTGTTGTTAATTGTTAATGCACCTGCATCTTGCTGGTAGTTGCCACCTACAACCATTCCTGATGAAGCAGTAATTGCAGTTGAAGTACTATTCAACAAAGCGGTGCCTGTTGTACTGATGGTTAGATTTGCATTCGTAATTGTGAGGTTTTTGTTAATACTCATAGCTGGTGCGGCAACGCCGGATGTGGTTAAGCGTATTGCATTTGTATTGTTGATAACCGCAGAGCCAGAACTTTTCATGGCTACTGCCGCATCAGCAGTTGTGGTGATGGTCGTAATTCCACCATTCAGATAAATAGTTGGATCTACATTTGCATCTGTACCTGCGTATGAAGTGAAAATTCCATCATTAACACTGCTTATTGTTAAAGTTCCACTGGAGTTTTTTATATATCCGGATTCAACACCTATTCCGTTGCTTTCTGAAATGATAGAAAGTGAACCGCCCTGCATTTCAAAATAATTCGCCGCATGTATTCCATCGGTTACCGCGCCAGTTATAGAAATTATTCCGCCTTTTATGGCAATACCACCCCGACTTGCAAAAGCATGAGCATAGTTGCCGTTAGAAATTAGCCGTCCGTTTCCGCTAATATCAATATTACCGTTGCTGTATAAAGCTCCATTTTCGGTAGTAATCGAGTTTGTAGCATTATCAATTAACCTGTTATTGGTATTGGAAACTAGTGTAATTGTACTTGCCTGGCTGGACTGTAAATTTAAAGCCGGTCCATTTTGGCTGATGATGTCTGCTCCGTTAAGTACAATACCGAAAGGCGTAGAACTGTTAATCTTTACACACCCGTTGCTGGCATTTCCCGTTATTACATAGTTTATTGGTGTCGTACTTGTAGACGTCACTGTTACTACACCTTCAGAAGTCGTAATGCTAACGCCACTTGCGGTGTATGGATTCGTAACGGTTGGTACATTACTGGCATACGAAATCGTAACCGCATTTGTAACAGTAGTATCCTGTGTATTGGTAACCAAATCTGAATATGTTTCAGTAGTAGTGGTTGTAGTAGTGCTGTCGTCGTCTTTTTTGCAGGAAGAAAGCGCTGTTACAATAGCAATAAATAATGCAAAGGGAGTAAATTTCAGATATCTCATTAGTTTTTTGATAAATCGAATGAAGGTATCAGCGCAAATTGTTAAGAAATGTTAAGGCTCTATGAACGCCCCGATTGAATCGATAAAAATCAGCCAATGGTTGGATATAAAAAAAGCCATCTGCTAAGATGGCTCGAGAAAAGTATTGTTGATGTTTATTTAAGCGTATCGTGAATTGCTTTTTCAATCAAAGTATCCATTACTTGATAACCCGCAAGAGTAGGGTGTACACCATCTTTGGCCAATGCTAAAGATAAACCTTTCTCCTCGTCTGCCATTTTTGAAAAATAATCTACGTAAGTAATTTTGTTTTCTTTAGCGTAGTTTTGGATTAAAGCGTTTAGTGCCGCAATTTTTTCTACCGGATTAATTTCTGGTCGCCAGCGAAACTTATTTGCAGGCAGCACTGAACATAATATCACTTTAATTTTGGCCTCTTTAGCGAGTATGGCCATCGATTTAATGTTACCAAAAATATCTTCGGTTTTAATTGGACCATTGTTTTCTGCAATATCATTAATGCCAGCAAGAATTACCACTGCTTTTGGTTTTAGATTAATGACGTCCTGACGAAATCTAACCAGCATTTGTGTAGTGGTTTGCCCGCTAATACCACGATCCAGGTAAGGTTTTCCAGCCCAGAAAGTGCTGTCAACTTTTATCCAGAAATCTGTAATGGAATCGCCCATGTAGATTACACCTTTTGCCGAATCTGCAAATGGTCCAACCTTTTCGTTTGCAGATTCATATCTTTTAATATTTGCCCAGTCTTTTTCTTTTTGGGCATAAGCAGAAAAAGTTCCACAAAGCAAAAGCAATAATGTGTAATTGATTTTCATTAAGATTATTTAAAGATGTAGCCTCAAATTTAAAAACTAAAATGGTTTAGATAGTAGAAAATGCAATAATATTAAAGCATTTGTTTTGGCGTTGCATTCAAACAAAATTTGGCGTTCGAGACTATGATCAATACAGATTTTTCAAACTACAGAAAATAGAATCTTTGAAAGTATTAATATTTTAGTGTACTGCAATTCAGTTTTTCTGAGCTGGCGCGAATCAATTTCCTAAAATATTTTTAAGATTATTTGGAATATAGGATTGCACTTCCGTTCTTTGTTTATAATTAGTCTAAATAATTATAATTATCTAGCTATTATACTTTTTACTTATCTCAATATAATATTTGGTTAGTTTATATTGATTCAAGCCCTGTTTACCCGCATTTCATCGGATGCGGGTAATTCAGGCACAAATTCATAAATCTATTCTCAAAAGAGAAAGTATAACAATACGTGCGGTAATATGCCATTATTTTCATCATTTGCATTCTCCTAATTTTGCCTGCCCCCAAATATTCATAATTAATTCATCTTTCTGCAGTTTATTTGTCCTGTAGAAGATAAAAGGTATTGAAGATTTGATCGGACATAAGGTTGCAGTTTGGCAACATTACCCAGTAAAAGGAGGGAAGTCCCGATCAAGTTCCAACTAAAAAATAGTAGAAAATACCAATATCTGCACGGATATTGATTTTTAAATAAAATGAGGTTCATAATTGTGTTTTTCTTGTCGCTTTGTTTCCTTTCTATAAAAGGAAATGTTTTGGCTAACGGATTAAGCCATAAGAATATTCATTACGCAACCATCCAGCGTGCAGAAAGCGAAGAACGTTTACGTTCCAGAAAGCAGACACACATCAATCATGATTTTTCTGTATTAAAAAACAACAGTTTTGACGATAGGAAAGAAGATGTGCTCCGTATTGAAGAAGAAGACAATACTGAAGAATCAAATTTCATCAAAAAACACATTCTGGCTGTTCAATATTGTATTGCATTGGCTTATGCATCTATTTATCTCGGTTTTAACCGCAATAATAAAAAGCAGTTACCGGTTTATGCAAATGTGAATTTTAATACCGCTGACAAATATATTCTGCAGCGTGTGTTGAGAATATGAGAAAATCACGTTCAGCAGAATTCCATTAAATCAGAACACGCGTATTTTATCATTCGCTGGCTTTCTGGAGCTGAGATTCATCCAGTTATTTCCTCTCTACGAGGATTCTTTTAAATTATAAATCGCTTAAAACCAATTGATATCATGAAGAAAATTGTAATGCTCATGGGCGTGTGTGCCGTATTGTGCCATGCAAGTTGTACCTCCAAAAAAGAAGAGAAAGAGGAAGAAGTTACCTACAGTGTAACCGCTCCGCTTGCTATAGATACTTCTTATACTAAGGAATATGTTTCGCAGATTAAATCTGTGCGTAACATAGAAATCCGTGCGCAGGAAAAAGGTTACCTGCAAAATATTTACGTTGATGAAGGTCAGCGCGTACATGCCGGTCAGGTTTTGTTTCGTATTATGCCGAAAATGCTGCAGGCAGAATTGCAGAAAGCACAGGCAGAGACTACTGCGGCAGAAATTGAACTACAAAATACCAAGCTTTTATCTGATAAAAATGTAGTCTCTAAAAATGAGCTTGCAATGGCTAAAGCCAAACTGGCTTCGGCAAATGCAGAAACTTCGCTGGCGAAATTACACTTGTCTTTTACAGAAATCCGGGCACCATTTGATGGTACGATAGATCGGATTCCATTAAAACTAGGAAGTTTAGTAGATGAAGGCGCACTGTTGACCAGCCTTTCAGACAATGCACAAATCTTCGCCTATTTCAATGTTTCAGAACCTGAATATCTGAACTATCAGGCTGCGGCAAAAGTTAAAGGACAACAAGAAGTGAGTTTACTTTTAGCCAATAACGAACTGCTTAAATCTAAAGGTAAAGTAGAAACTGTAGAAAGTGAGTTTGATAATGAAACCGGAAACATCGCTTTTAGAGCAAGATTTAACAATTCCGATAACTTGCTTAGAAATGGAGAAACCGGAAAAATACAGATGGTGGTTCCATTAAAAAATGCAATCGTAATTCCACAAAAAGCAACTTATGATATTCAGGATAAAACCTATGTTTTTGTAGTCGATAAAAACAATGTGGTGCATTCTAAAGCCATTACCGTTACCGGAGATTTACCTGATTTATATATTGTCAGTGAAGGACTTAGCGTAAATGATAAAATTTTATTAGAAGGTGTGCAGAAAGTTAAAGACGATGATAAGGTTAAATATACCTTTCAGAAGCCACAAGCGGTGCTTAACCAGTTGAGATTGAAAGCAGAATAGTTAATTTTTTAGAATACATCCAATGTTTAGTAAATTCATACAGCGGCCCGTCCTTTCTATAGTAATATCCCTTATTATAGTGTTTTTGGGTGTTTTGGCCATATCTTATTTACCAGTTACACAGTTTCCGTCTATATCGCCTCCTAAGGTAAATATCACGGCTGAGTATCCTGGTGCAAATAACGAATTGCTTATCAAATCGGTAGTAATTCCGTTAGAACGCGCTTTAAATGGTGTACCCGGAATGAAGTATATTACTTCTGATGCGGGTAATGATGGCGAGGCCAGTGTTCAGGTGATTTTTAATCTCGGAACAGATCCGAACCAGGCATCTTTAAACGTGCAGAACCGCGTAGCTGCGGTTACCAATAAACTTCCGCCACTAGTTGTGCGCGAAGGTGTTAAAATCAGTCGTGAGGAGTCCAATATGTTGATGTACATCAACTTATATACTAAGGACCCTAAAATGAATGAAAACTTTCTTTACAATTTCGCCGACATCAATTTGCTGTCTGAACTGAAACGTGTTGACGGAGTTGGGTTTGCAGATATTTTAGGTAACCGCGAGTATGCAATGCGCATCTGGTTGAAACCAGATCGTATGCAGGCGTATAAAATTTCTGCTGATGAAGTCATGAAAGCACTTGATGAGCAAAGTTTGGAAGCTTCTCCGGGTAAAACGGGCGAAAGTTCTGGAAAACGTTCGCAGGCTTTTGAATATGTTCTGAAATATCCGGGCCGTTACAGCACTAAAGAAGGTTATGAAAATATTGTATTGCGTGCAAGTGCAGATGGCGAAATTCTTCACCTTAAAGATGTTGCAGATGTTGAATTTGGAAGTTCCATGTACGATTTGTACTCGCACCTGAATGGAAGATCATCAGCAGCAATTGTTCTCAAACAATCTTACGGGAGTAATGCTAGCCAGGTTATTAAAGACGTTAAAGCAAAAATGGCTGAGATTAAGGCGAGTTCTTTTCCAAAAGGAATGGATTATGAAATCAGTTATGACGTATCTAAATTTCTGGATGCATCTATAGAAAAGGTTATCCATACACTGGTAGAAGCCTTTATTTTGGTGGGCTTAGTTGTATTTCTTTTCCTTGGCGATTGGCGTTCAACACTTATTCCGGCTATTGCTGTACCGGTTTCGTTGATTGGTACTTTTATGTTTATGCAGTTTTTCGGCATCTCACTTAACTTAATTACACTTTTTGCGCTGGTAATGGCCATTGGTGTGGTGGTAGATGATGCGATTGTGGTTATTGAAGCGGTACATGCGAAGCTAGAAGAAAACCATAAGATGTCTGTACTCAAAGCAACGCAGGAAGCAATGAAAGAAATAAGTGGTGCAATTATCGCCATTACTTTCTTAATGGCTTCTGTATTTATTCCGGTGGCGTTTATGTCTGGTCCGGTTGGCGTATTTTACAGACAGTTTTCTATAACTATGGCTACGGCGATTATCCTTTCGGGTATTGTGGCATTAACTTTAACACCAGCATTGTGTGCCATTATGTTGAAAAACCAACACGGGAAGGCTAAAAAGAGATCGGCAGTAGATAAAATGCTCGATGGATTTAACAATGCTTTTGCACGTTTGTCTGGCCGGTATGAAAATATCCTGACTAAAGTTGTAAGTCGCCGCGCATTAACATTTGGAGTTTTGGCTGCATTTTGCGGCGGAATCTGGTTGTTGAATGGAAGTGTTCCTTCTGGTTTTATCCCGAATGAAGATCAGGGAATGGTTTATGCCATTATTCAAACTCCTCCGGGATCAACTTTAGAACGTACAGATCAGATTTCAGAACAATTGCAAAAAATGTCTGAAGATATTGAAGGCGTAAAATCGGTTTCTTCACTTGCCGGATACGAAATTCTTACGGAAGGTACAGGCGCAAACTCCGGAACGTGTTTAATTAACCTGAAAGATTGGAGCGAACGTAAAAATTCTGCTCAGGATGTAATTGATGAGTTGGAGAAAAAAGCAAAAACCATCCCTGGCGCAACAATAGAATTTTTCCAGCCGCCAGCTGTTCCGGGTTATGGTGCTGCAGGTGGTTTTGAATTGAGATTGCTGGATAAAGCAGGTAGCGGCGATTATAAAAAGATGGAAATTGTAAGCCGCGATTTTGTTCGTGAGCTGAATAAACGCCCGGAATTGTCGTCGGTATTTACTTTCTACAGTGCAAGTTTCCCGCAATACATGCTGCATATTGACAATGACATTGCGCAGCAAAAAGGTGTAACCATTGATAATGCAATGAATACTTTATCCACATTTGTGGGAAGTAATTACGAAACCAACTTCATTAAATACGACAGGCAATATAAAGTAATGGTTCAGGCTTTGCCGCAATACCGTGCATTGCCAGAAGATATTCTAAAACTGTCTGTTAAAAACGATCGAGATGAAATGGTCCCATTCTCTGCTTTTATGCGCATGGAAAGGGTATATGGTTTATCTGAAATTACCAGACACAATATGTATAATGCCGCAGAAATTAGCGGACAATCGGCGCCGGGTTACAGTTCTGGAGAGGCCATTAAAGCCATTACAGAAGTTGCAAATAAAACCTTACCAAGAGGTTTTGGTATAGATTGGGCAGGTATTTCCAAAGATCAGGTATCTACCGGAAATGGCGCGTTGTACATCTTCCTGATTTGTTTAACCTTCGTATATCTGGTATTGGCCGCACAGTATGAAAGTTTCATTTTGCCGCTTTCGGTAATCATTTCTTTGCCTGCAGGTATTTTCGGAGCCTTTCTGTTCCTGAAAGTTCTCGGACTGGAAAATAACATTTATGCACAGGTTGCTATGGTAATGTTAATTGGTTTGCTGGGTAAAAATGCGGTATTGATTGTAGAGTTTGCACAGCAAAGGCATAGTCAGGGTTTAAGTGTAATTAAGGCTGCAATGGAAGGTGCCAAAGTACGTTTCCGTCCAATTTTAATGACTTCTTTTGCCTTCATCGCCGGATTAATTCCTTTGATGATTGCAACCGGTCCGGGTAAAATTGGTAACCGCACCATTGGCTCTGCTGCTGCAGGTGGTATGCTTTTCGGAACCATTTTCGGTGTAGTTGTAATCCCAGGATTGTACTACATTTTCGGTACCATAGCCGCCAGACATAAGCTCATTAAAATTGAAGAAGAACATCCGTTAACTGAAGAAATTGAAGATAATGTTTAAAAATATCGGATATAAAGCCTCCGCCTTAGCACTTATGGCGGTGGCATTTGCGGCCTGTAAAATTCCTGAAATTACACAGCCAACGCAAAATAACGCCATCCCTGGCATGTTTAGCAATACCGCAGATACAACCAATACAGCAAGTTTGCAATGGAAAAGTTTCTTTACAGATAGCCATTTGCAAAACCTGATTGATACGGCTTTGAAAAACAATCAGGAGTTGATGAGTACTTTACAGGAAATTGAAATCGCCCGGAATGATATTCGTTTAAGAAAGGGAGATTTGTTACCAACTGTTGGCGCGCGACTTGGTGCAGGAATAGAAAAAGTTGGTCGCTACACCAGTCAGGGTGCAGGTGATGCGTCTACAGATATTGAACCTGGCAAAGAAGTACCAGATGCTTTAACAGATTTTACCGGGCAAATTTACGCCAATTGGGAAGTAGATATTTGGAAGAAACTGCGTAATGCAAAAAAAGCAGCGATAACGAGATATTTATCAACTGTAGAAGGTAAAAACTTTGTACTTACCAATTTGGTATCAGAAGTGGCCAATTCTTATTATGAATTGCTTGCGTTGGATAGTCAGTTAGAAATTGTACAACAAAATATCGAACTGCAAAAAAACGCGCTTGAAATTATTAAGATTCAAAAAGAAGCAACACGTGTAAACGAATTGGCGGTGCAAAAATTCCGTGCAGAGGTATTAAATTCTCAAAGTCTGGAGTTTGATATCCGCCAGAAAATTACTGAAGCAGAAAATAAAATCAATTTGTTGCTTGGCCGTTATCCACAAGAAATCCCAAGAGAAAAAGGAAATTTCTTTGCACTTACACCAGCTGTTGTACGTACAGGCATTCCGTCGCAGCTTTTGGCAAATCGCCCGGATATTAAAAAAGCCGAATTGGAACTTGAAGCATCAAAATTAGATGTAAAAGTAGCCAGAGCAGAGTTTTATCCATCGTTAGACATTACCGCAGCATTTGGTTTGCAGGCATTTAAACCTACTTATCTGGTAAAATTGCCAGAATCTATGCTGTATTCTTTAGCGGGAGATTTAGCTGGTCCGTTGGTAAACAGAAATGCAATTAAGGCTGAATTTATAAGTGCGAATGCGCGGCAGATACAAGCCATGTATGATTATCAGCGCACCATTTTAAATGCGTATATGGAAGTTTCCAATCAGCTTTCAAGCATTGGAAATCTGGATAAAAGTTACGATTTGAAATCTAAACAGGTAGATGCATTAAGTAAATCTACAGAGATTGCAGGCGATTTGTTTAAATCTGCACGCGCAGATTATCTGGAAGTATTGATGACACAAAGAGATGCATTGGAATCAAAATTAGATTTAGTAGAAACGAAAAAAGCACAGCTGAATGCAGCAATAAATGTGTACCGCGATTTAGGCGGAGGTTGGAAATAAGCTATCCCTATTAGTGAAACGCTGGCCGAAATTCGGCCGGCGTTTTTTATTGCCCTTGCAAAATCTTTTTAATCAATACAATTTGCCCCAGGTGATAATGGCAATGTTCAATTACACCAGATAAGTTTCTGTAGTAACTGCCGTATTTTGGATCTGTGAAATCTTTAAACAGTAATGTTTCATCCATCTGTTCAATTTCCCAGCTTAATTCTTCTGCTTCTTCAAAAACACGGCTGAGTAAAGTAGACCACTCGGTATCCGAAGTAATTTCTGGAGTATCAAAACTAAACCGATCGCTGGCAATTAATTCCTTGCCGCGCAAAACCTGCGTAACTGGTTGCACATAGTAATTGGTGTGGTAGGTTAAATCTGCAATGGTATTCAGGTTGCTTACCGGTGTAATAGCTTGTTGCCAGCGTACATCTGTAAGAACGTCTTTAAAGTTTACCGATGTCCAGTTCCCGCCGAAGTATACATCTTTAAAATGTTTTGCAAGCTGTTTACATAATGACATAAGCGCGTTTTAGAGGTTTTCTATTGTTTGCCTATACGTAAATTACAGAATGGTTTACATTTTAACAAACTCGATTATCTTGGAACCGGGATGTTTGCTGAGTAGAATCTTCAAAGTAAAATTTTGCGCCTGTGTGAATTGGAAATTTTGCCGTGCTGGCATGCGTGAGCTGCGAATGGAGAAAGCAGTTTTAAGGGAAAAGCAAAAAAAAGCTGCGTAAGATAAATACGCAGCAGCTTTTTAAAATAAGTTATACTTTTTTTGGAGGCAGATCGAAAGCTACCGCTTCATGCTCAAAATGACCATTGTGTGCGCCATCGCAGAATGGTTTGTTTTTAGATAATCCACAACGGCAAATTGAAAGCACAGTACGGCCTTGCAATCCATATTCGTTGCCACTTCTATCCACAATTTCAAAATCGCCCTCAATCTTTACAGATCCGTTATTGTTAATGGTAAGTTTTGTTTTAGACATGCTATGTTTTGTTTAATACAAAAGTACTGCAATAGCACATAGCCTCTGCATTTAATGCTAATTTAGAAATGGTCTGTATCTAACGGCAAAAAGACATCAGCAGAAATATCAATCGATTAGAAGTAAATAATCCGGAAACCACGGCAATAATGTGGTTTCCGGATTTTATTCTAACAGTAAAACCTATTTGAATTGATAAATCAGGTTAATGAAAAAGTTTCTCCCCATTCTTGGAAAACGGTTCCAATCAGAAAAGGTTGTGTAGTATTTATCCAGAATATTTTCAATGCCGGCTTTTACTGTAAATGCACTTTTATTAATCTGAAAATCTTTACCAGCTGCAACTCCAAATATCGTATAGCCAGCAAGTGGCAATTCGCCAAAATTTGCACTATAATTCGATTTTTTGGTGGCGGCTTCCAGATTCGCCTCCGCTGTAAAACTGTTTTTGTGGTATTTTAAAGCAGCTTTAAACTCAATAGGTCGTATCTGAGGAAGGGTTTCACCATCATTTGTTCGGCCATATCCGTATGCTAAATTTCCATCTAAGTCTAACTTTTCTGTTAATCGGTACGTAGCAGATGCATTCAGATTAATGATGTTGGCATAAGGCAGTTGCTGGTAAATTTTAATTCCATTTGCACCGATTGTCATTGGCGAAAGTGTTGGATTTGGAATACCAATAATATACTCTGATATGTGGAATATATTGCCACCAAAATTCATCGTCAGCCGGTTACTGGTAAATGCAGACGATGCACTGAATTGTATCGATTGTTCATTTCCCAGTAAAGGATTTCCGATGTAGTCGAAACGATCGGCACTATTGAACAAATAAAAACCATACGCTTCTGACACCGAGGGCGCCCGTGTACTGTAAGAAAGAGATAAATTATGCAACCAATGTTCGTGATGTGAATTCATCCCGATCGATGCATTTGGCAACCATGTAGATTTTTCAGGATTTAGTTCCGGGTAAAAAATCTGCAAACTGCTTAGTCCGGTTTTATCGCGCACATTATTGTGCTGAAAAGCCAATCCGCCAGACAGGAGCAATTCCTGATGGCTTCCAATTGAAATTCTATCCGACAGGAAAAGATTACCGAAAGTAGTGCCAACATCTGGCCAGGTAAGCATAAACATTTCCGGCTCTGCCGGATTATTGGAATACATGGTCATATCGGCATAAGATTGATTGTAATGCCCGGAAAGATTCATTATCCATTGATGGTTTCCGGTATTGCCTTCAAGCTTTGAATACAGTCCGGATGTTCTGCTCCAGCCCGGCATATCCATTCTAATGGGTACATCTGGCCGTTTGCTATCATCCATTACGTGGCTAACGTTATTGTAGTATAATTTACTTTCCCACTTATCAAAAAAAGCAGCTTTTGGACTCCAATTGTATAAAAGAGAAGTGATGAGCGCTTCTGCTTTTGCGACATCCATAGGTAAAGCCGGATAACCAACATCTACAGCACGATCGAATATAACCGATGCTTCTATATGTTGATCTGCTGCTACCTTAATGCCTGTTGTTGCAGAGAAATTATACTTCGTAAATTGCGAGTATAAAATTTCTTGTCCGCCACCAGCTTTATAATTGTCGGCATCGCGAAGCGTGAAATCAAGATCAGTAAAAACTTTATCATTTGAGTAATGGAATGCTGCGCCTGCTATGCGTTGGGCATTTGCGGATTCAAAACCCGTAAATGCAGCCGTATTAAAACCAGTATTTTTGAAACTTCCTTTGTAGCGTTCTAAATCAATGCTGCCCGCAATGGCCGCGCCGTTCGCGTTGCTTGCCTGGCCGCTGTTAATTTTTGCACGCGCCAGATTGCTGATTTCTACATACGAGGTTACGGGATCCATTTTATCTGTGCATGCGCTATAAATTCGCATGCCTTCAATCGTAATTACGCTCCGTTCTCCGCTCATTCCATTAAGCAACGGTTCCCAGGCGTATGCGCCACGCCGAACCATATTCAAATGCTCTGCCTGCTCCAGATAATTATCCAGAGTAGACAAAGCTTTTGTTTTATCGTTTTTAGCCTGACCGATAATCACGACGTCTTCCAGTTGTTTATTGTCTTTATCTTTTTGCTTTGTAAGCGTATCGGTCACTTTTTTTTGCGCAGAAACCTGTGCAGAAACCAATGCGAATAAAAGATATAGACCAATCCGAAGATTTGTTTTTAGCCGCATGTTAAAACTCCACTTCAAAATAGATACTGCTGCTTTCTGTGGTGCCGGTAATCGGTTCGCCTTTTATTGTTGTGCCCGATGCATTGATTACCTGCAGGTTTATTTTCCAGTAGCCCGTCATTGTTAAGCTTAGTTTTCCGCGGTAAAAAATATCGCTTGCAGTGCCAGCCAGATTTACGTTGTTTGGTGAACTGTGGTTGCCCATACTTGGCATTCTTGGATCAATTGCTACCGTATATCCCGATACGCTGCTGTAATTCATCATATCGGCATCCATCTTATAAAGCAAAGCTGACATATCATTTACCGCTACCGCAGGCGTTGCCGGATCAACCAGCGCAAGCACATAACTTACACCATCTGTACCGGTAAAACTTTCCACTTTTCGGGTGGTTGCCGACGTAACATTTATCGTAACTCTAACCGAATAGTTCACATTATTAACCGAGTAGTTAATTGTTAAATCCCAGTATTCTGTGCTGTTTCCGGCCATTTGGAATACAATATAACCTTCATAAAGTGCATCGGTATTGGTTGATTTTTTTACGGCAGAATAAGGCGCAGAATGCTGCATGCCGGTCATATGCATAATGGGTTGCCAATTGAAATTCACATTATTTATGGCATTTCCGCTCGCATCTTTAAGGCGAAGGTAAATTTTATTGTAACCAACCTTTAAGGTAGCAGAAGTAGAAAAAAGTTCAATTGAATAATTTCCTGAACTGATGGTTTTGATCATCGATAGATTTTCTGTGCCATCAGTAGATTCTGGCGATGCCGTTTCTTTGCTGCACGAGGCAACAAGTATGCTCAATAGAAGCACACTTAAAAATTTTAAAGTTTTCATTCGTTTTTTTATTTGCAATAAGATGAACATCAGCCGGAGGTATTCCGGACTGTTATTTTTTGTTTTAAGCTAAAGCAGGTTTTGGCGGTTTGCGTTTAGCAGGTGCAAATAGAAAAGAATAATTGTTGATGTATGCTGTAAGAAAAGGCTTGTAAACAAGTTGAATTGGTGAGGCAGAAACACCAACCAGAGATGGCGATGTGTAAAGCTGGAAAATCTGTTCTTCAATAGAGCCCAATAAATCTTTAGCTTTTTTTTCTTCTTCGTCTGCGCGCATTTTTGCTACTTTACACTGCCCATTACATTTCATCTGCGGCTTATCTTTGTTTACACAAAAAAGGGTAATGAAAGTCGCTTTGTCCAGTGTATACAAACTCATTAATGCGCCGTTTTTTATACTGGAGAATAGTATAACAATCAAAAGAAGATATCCAATTAATTTTCGGCTTTCCACGCAGATCAATTTGTACAATTGGCCGCAAACCTACGATTTTTTAGAAAAAGACGAGGTAAAAACTTCTGTTATTATGCAATCGGCATGAGTTTTACATGTTGAAATAATGCATTTTAAAGATTTAAACGCAATTCTTTTTTAAACTTTAGTAATGGCTTTTGGCTGAATTGTGCACAGCGAATTAAAACGTAAAAAGTTCAAATGCAGATTTCTTAGACCGATTGTAAGATCCATTCTGTTGGAGCTTTGCCGAATTTTTTCTTAAATGCGTGCGAGAAATGCGAGAGACTTTCAAAGCCGAGGTCTAAATAAATTGAAGAAGGTTTCCTGTTTTTATTTTCCATAAGATGGCGGGCTTCATCTAATCTTCTTTCTTGTAGCCAATGCCTTGGTGCCATACCAAATGCCTTCTGGAAATCGCGTTTAAATGCGGCGAGGCTTCGGCCAGTAAATTGTGCGAATTTCTCTACAGGTACATTAAAGTGGAAATTCTGCCGCATAAACTTTTCAAGGTCAATTTTATGGGGCGCAGAAAAATCGAAAAGAAAATCTTTAATTCCGGGTACGGCGTGGATAAGCAACTGCACTGCTTCTTTCACTTTTAGGATACCTAAAGATTCTGTGAGCTTTTCATTCGGATGCTGGATGTAGGGAACAATAGATTGAAAGAAGGCATGAAGAAAATCATTTCCGGGAATAAGAATGTTGGCTTGGCCCGTATATTTTTGGCCAATTTCAATCTGCTCTTCCAGGGCAATTTTTCTCAGCAAGTCTTCTTTCAAACTAATAACTATGGTTTGGTAATCTTCATCGGGTAATGGTATTTTGGTAATTTCGCCCAATTGGTTTTTTCTGATTAGCAGCATCTCGCCACGCGTCATAGAAAATTTTCCGCTTGCGGTAACAAAAGTAAACCGCCCCGAAACCTGCAATACCAATGTATTGTGTTCAGAAAAAGCAACCTTCTCTTTCCGCTTTGTAGCGAGATAAGAATAGAAGATCATTCCCGGAAAAATTTCAGTCGGTTTTGTCATAGCGTAAAGATACCAAAAGGCTTAATCTATTCTGCCTTAACGCTGAAGATATGTACCGCCCAATATTTCGCCTTCGGCAAAAGTACTGTTTAGCAATTGCAACTCTTCCGGACTAAAGGTGATGTGCATGGCTTGCAGGTTTTCTGGCAATCTGGAGCGGCGACTCATACTTACCAAAGGCATAATGTGTTCGCCCTGCGCGTTTACCCATGCAATAGCTATTTGTGTTGGTGTACAACCTTTATCATTTGCCAGTTGCTTCAGCACGTCTACTTTTTGTAAATTGTGTATCAGGTTATCGCCCTGAAAACGAGAAAAATGATTCAGGTGATCGTCTGCTGCTAACGGAGCAGTCATGTTTCCGGTTAATAAACCTTCTGCCGTATTCGCGAACGCCACAACACCAATGCCCAATGCTTTTGCCGTAGGAAGCAAATCGTGCTCAATCTGTCTGTCGGCTAAAGAATAACCAATTTCTAAAGCCGTAACTGGATAAATTTCATTTGCTTTTTTGAGCTGATCGGCCGTAATTTCAGAAACACCAAGATGGCGTACTTTTCCTTCTTTAATCAAATCTGCAACGGTACCAATAATGTCTTCAATAGGTACACTGTTGTCCATTCTGCAAGGCTGATATAAATCTATTGTGTCTATTCCTAAACGCACCAGTGAATAATTGATGAAATTTTTAATTGCAATAGGGCGGAGGTCTAACCCCAACCATTCACTTCCGTAAAATATTGCACCGAATTTCACGCTGATGAACGCGTCATCTCTGCGGCCTTTTATAGCTTTTCCAACGAGCAATTCATTGTGGCCGCTTCCGTAAAAATCGCCAGTGTTTAAGAAATTTATTCCCCTATCCAAGGCTTCCTGAATGGTTGCAATGCTTTCTGTTTCATCCTGAGCTTTGCTACCCCAAACCGGCGACATACGCATGCAGCCTAAACCCAATTTAGATACTAACGGGCCGTTTTTTCCTAATGATATTTTATTAATTGATTCCATAATGATCTTATTTTATGGGTACAAAATTGCTTAAAATGTTATTTTTCTGGTTTCGTTTACGGCTCATATTACTTGTTTGTATGGCTCAAATTAATTTCAGGTCAAGTCGTAACAAAAGAAATATCCCATTTATTGTAGAACTGGATAAAGCAGTTTTTGTTCGGTATTGGGAGGCAGAGTCGTATTTGAGCGCAATCATTTTTGAAGCTGATGAAATGCATATTCAGGCCAATTAGAAATGACAATATTTGAGAAAAATTCTAATGGTTACCATTTATAAAACATTTGCTTTTGATGCAGCACATTTTTTGCCTAATGTGCCAGAAGGGCATAGATGCAAACAGCTGCACGGACATACGTATCATGTGGGGATTTACCTTAAAGGTCATTTAAAAATGCCCGAAGGTTGGGTGATGGATTACGGCGATTTGAAATCAATTCTTCATCCAATACTGAATAAACTTGATCACCAGCTTTTAAACAATGTGGAAGGTTTGGAAAACCCAACAGCAGAAATGCTGGTGTTGTGGTTATGGAACAAAATTAAACCGCTGATCCCAGAGTTGGATCGGGTTGAATTAAAAGAGACAGATAGCTCGGGCGCAATTTATGGGAGTTGAGCACCTATCTTAAAGAGCAAACGTTTTAAAACGTTTGCTCTGATTGTTAGTGATTGCTGCGATTGATCATCAATCGATATAAATGCTGTCGATTCCTTTTTGTAAGGCATTTTCCATAAATCCAGGTACTTTTACGCCTTCCGCACGGAAAACAGAAACATCTGTCATCCCCAATAAACCTAAAAATGCTCTTAGAAATGGTGCTACAAAATCGTTTTCTTTCGTAGGACCTTCAGAATAGATGCCACCAGAAGACATTGCTACATAAACTTTCTTCCCTAAAACTTTTCCAACAGGTCCTTTTTCAGAATAGCCAAATGTAATGCCCGCCCGCGTGACGTGATCTGCCCATGATTTTAAGGTGCTGGGAATCGTTAAGTTGTATAGCGGCGCACCAATGACCAGGATGTCGGTATCCAGCAGTTGCTGAACAGCAAAATTTGAATACGCTAGCGAAGCCCGTGTTTCATCAGTAAGCTGATCCGCCGGCGTAAACATAGATTGAAGGATTTTCGGATTCAAATGGGGTAGATCTAAAGTATTCAGATCGACCTCAACAACAGTACTGCCGGGATACTGTGCAACAATTTTTTCGACAATGGCATTTCCTAATTTCAGGCTATAAGATTGCGCGCCTTGAATGGTAGAGATTAAATGAAGTATACGTTTCATAATAAATTGAATTACATTTTAAATGGATTTGCTGCACTTGGTCAGGTTTATGATTTCCGATCTCCAGTCACCGATTTTTTCGCTGTTTTGCAGACAAATTCTTTGGACAAAAGTACTTGCTTAAGCTATTAAAAGGATAGTACTTACCTAAAGGAAAGCGCTTACGTTTAGGAAAGTATGTATCTTTGGGCATGACAAATCCCTTGATGGCCAACATGATCAGCAGAGAAGAATGCAACAGTTCACTTGCGAATGTTATGGATGCTTTGTACGTGTTAAATGGAAAATGGAAGCTACCTTTAATTTTGAGCCTGATGCATTCGTCTAAACGTTTTAATGAAATTCAGCAAGAGTTAAAAGGCATTTCACCCAAGGTATTGGCCAATGAATTAAAAGATCTGGAACTGAATGATTTTATTAAACGCAATGTTTATCCCACAACGCCGGTTACCATATTATATGAAGCGACAGATTACAGCCTGACATTGAAAAGCGTGCTCAATGAACTGAGCAATTGGGGCGAGCAGCACCGTGAAAAAATTAAGCAAAGCATGCGGACGGTGAAGTAAGGATTCTGCTGAAAATAGTTATCAGGGTAATATCTGAGTTTTATACCGTTGTTGAAATGTTCCCGTAAAACGTCTGCATTGATATATCGGATATTTATGATTAAATTCTCCTGGATTTAAAATGATGGGTGCAGAATAGTCAAGTATGTAAAAAACTGATTTTCCCATTTGAGCAAGGATTGATTTTAAAACAAAATCGCAAAAAAAAACCTGCTAAATTTATTTAGCAGGTTTGTAGCCCGAACAGTACTAAAGTCGAACCAAATTTTTGATGATTTAGTGAGATTGGCATCCCTAAATCAGGATCCATTGCTCAAAAATATACGACGGGAGCTAGAACCAAAAATGAATATTGCATTGAGGACAAAGAATAAATCAAAGGGATTTAGGCTTTAGAGGTCTAAGATTTAATTCTTAATACTATTTATTTATACCTGATTTACTGAATGGGAATAAAATTTTCGTCCACTTTTGTAACCGACAAAATTATAATTTTTATTTTCACTTTAGCTTATGCAGGTGGTTACCTAAATAAGAGGTTGACGACCATTTAGTTTAAGAAAATCAATCTAATGTCAATAATGCTTTCTCATCTGTCCAAAATGATTACTTTCATTTTCAAGAGTAAAGTACCGGCCAAACAAAGTATTTTGCATGCGTTGATGAAATGTGCTTTGATCAACGGGTAATTCTATGCCATTCCACGTATCACTTACATCGAATAAGGCTGGATTAATTTCAAATATTTTCTCACTTCTTTTATTGTGCAAATAACCCAGAAGATAATGTGGTAATAAACCTCCTTTTAAAGTAACTTCCTTTTGATAGGGGAAAAAACTCTTTTCATAAATAGGTAAATCAGTAGCTTCCATATTAATATCCCTCCTTAGAATTCTGGAATCGGGAACACTTAATACTCCTTCGTATTTGTAAGGCACCCATCCAAAAATAATCAAAGGGTTTTCACTATCTTTTTCCTCTTTACTTGATGCAAATTTAGAAGCTTGCGAAAAATCAATGCTTGTACTTAGTAAAAAAGAAGAAGCATAATATTCACTTTTACTGACATGATGTAATAAACCCAAATAATAATCCCGTACAATAATCTGCTGTTTTGTAGTTAGATTGGATATAATATCAATAAACTGATCTTCATTGTATTGATTACAAAAAAATCAATAACTCCTGATTCTCTCTTTTTAAATTCACCAACAAATTTTCTAGTTAATCCAAAAGGGAATTCTCTATTTAGCAAATTTGATATCATTTTGAAAATGATATTAAATACACTACTGTTTGCATCATCAATATTTATTTCGTTCATACCCGGCAGTCTTGTAAGAAACATATTAGCTTTTGCTCCTAAAATGAATAACGTATCTCGAAATCGTTCGTCAGAACTTTCTTTGTCTAATCCATAAATTGGGTATAGCTTTTCTTTTTTATCACCACGATATATAAACTTATCATTATTGCGATAAATCTTATTGATGCAATTAAAAAAGTGAATTCTTTGTTCTTCGGATAGATCTCTTCCATTGGTCTTTAAAGTATAAGCGTAATAATTAGGAATCATATCTACCTTTTTCATGATAATTATTTTAAGTTATAAGCACTTGAAAGAAACATATTCAAATCCACAAACATCTCATCAACACAGTCGTAAACTTGCCAAATAGCGTCCGCATAATTATTCGAAATGGCATTAGGCTGTATTCCCAAATCCGCTAACGCTTTATGAAGTCTTGTTTTTGAATCATTAGTTTTATGAGCATCTAACTGTCTGATGCTATTCACAGATGATAACTCTACTAATACGTTAAATTTTTTAATTTCTAAAACTCTCTCTACGATGGTTTCTTTATTATCTAAAGGATGTAAGCCACTTTCGTCTGTCATTTTCAGATATGCTATAATCAATTCAAGTAATTTTATACTTCTTAATTTTTCAGTTTCTGAAACTGGGAAACCCAACATATCTACTATTCTACGTAGAGGTTTTTCTTTCAAATTTTCTCCTAACAAAATATATAGCTTTTTACATCGGGATATGAATTGCTCCTTGGAAAAAGATTTTAAATCTACGTGTTGAGCAATAGCATTGAATTCGGGGAATTCTGACCATCCTGTATATTCAATATATTCTTCATCTAAACCAATTAAGTCTTTTGCCGAATAATTAAGTTCGAATAAGTGGTTAAATAAACCTGTAAATATTCGTCCGAACAGAAAAAACTTTCTAGTTAGACGTTCTGCTTTTTCAGCAATATTCTCTCCTTCAATAATTTCGGATGGATGAATAGAAAATTTATTCCAATAGTCAATTATCGTATATCTATTACCCTCGTATAGTTTTTTGATTTCAATTTTAATAGCATTTTTTCCAACACGATCACAATGTGTTACTGACCATTGATTCCTATAGTTGACACTCCCTGATAAAGGATGAACTTCATAATCTTCGTCTGCTTCATATACTGCCAATACTTTATCCGAAACATATACATACTCAAACGGTATTTCGTATCTTGCTCGCCACTCTGTTACCAACCCATCAATTCCTTTCCAATAATGCCCTATAACTGTTTCTTCTTCCTGATTATTCTCACTATTTTCTAGTAAAACCTTGAAGCCATTTATTTCTAAGCGAGCTATATCCTCTTTGTGGTCAAATCTGGTAAGCCTTATTTCGAACTGCTTAAATTCTTCTATAAAGTATTTTTTATTTTTAAGCAGTGTGGAGATTTCTTCGTCTATTACGATATCTCTTTTTATAGTAAATACCTGTACCGCAACTTTCTTTCTGAAAGCTAAGTAAGTTTCCAAATAATCCTTATTGACTTTTACATAAGCTTCGGAATGTGTTGGGAAATCATATTCAGAAAGAGGTTTGACTTTTACTACATCGTATTCTGGTTCTTTCAAGTCATCCCATAAAATTTCACTGTCCAATAAACGTGGTGATAATTTAAAGGCACTTAGAAACCCCTGATCAACCATGAAGGTGGTGTGATTTCCAGAGCACCAAGAAACAACCAAAGGTTCTGCTTTACTTAATCCTGAAGATTTTGAAAGGTATAATGCGAATAAAGGTTTATATTCATAATCTTCTCTATAGTATGCTCCTGACAGATTTACATAAGGGTTAACATGTGATGATTTTATTTTACTAATTAGACTTGGCGAAACTAAAGCCGTATTGATATCAATGGTTTCGTTCAATCCGTGCTTATCAATTGTTTTTAGTTCAGCAACGGTAATATGTTCTCCACCTGTTTGAATGTCCAACAGATTGCCTATTAGTTTTGATATAATTTCATCTGTTTTCATAGTATTATTTACTGGAATCCTTTTTTATCTTATAAAGCGAGTTATGATATTTTATACTTTTTGAAGAAATTGTATGACGAATTACTTTGAACATATTTTCATTTAATGGAATAGCTTTAAAGTCTAACTCTATGTGACAATTTGGGCAGACACATACCATGTTTTCTAGAGCATCAATTCCATTGTGAGGTTTCCCTAATGGAATAATGTGATGAATTTCAGAGTAATATTTTTTGTCCCCAATTACAACTTGGGTATCACATAATTGACAGGTACTATTGTAGAGCTTTTTTATTTTCTCAACTAAGTTCCTTTTGCGAAGAATGATTTCAATTTCTCTTATAACACGAATTGTATGCTCTTCATTATCCTCAGCTACAAAGTCAATAATGTTGATTAATTCCCTTTCTCTTTTTGAAAACTTCACATAATTAGCAAGACTTTCTATCCCATCCGTTATATGTAAATCTTTTTTTACTTGTAATTTAGGATTATTAATATAACTCTCTTCATTATTAAATATTATATAGCCATTCTTATCAAATAATACCCCCGGAAATTTGGTGAGATTATGATACCATTTTCCATCCTCTCTATACAAGGCGTGTTTTGCATTTATAGACAATATTTTATTCAGATAACTTCCTTTCATATTAAATTTGCCTCATCAAAATACTTTTCAATGATATATCTCGCTAGCCCTGAATATTCTTGATCAGCATCTTTAAATTTTCTCAGTATTTTCATTTCTTCTCTCATAATCCCTTCAAACCATATCCTTTTTTCGTCAGTTGTAGCTAGATGGTCATTATAGTTTTTTACGGCAATTTCCACTCTGCGGATCTGAGCTTTTATTTGTAAGATCTTTTCTTCCCGGGCTAATGTTAGTGGTAACCTGTGTAGCGCGTAGGTGAGGATTGAGGTTCGGGCTTTTTTTTCTTCAAGAACAGTTAACCCGTCATTCGAAATAATGGCACCATTATCATCAAACTTGAAGTATCTTTCAATATGATCATCCTTGCAAGGATTCAATAATAACCTCTCGGATTCTTCACGCTCAAAAGCTTGGTTATAACTTGCACTATCTGTAAAATAAATTAGACCGTGCGTATATTTTAAACGATGCGTTTCTGTATTTAAAGGAAACTGATCCAGTTTCCCAAAAACTGCTTCTTCAATATTATTTCCATTTTTGAACTCATGTGTATTCGTTTGATTACAGAATGGACAGGCAAATAATAAATTTTCCCATTCTGAAGCTAGCCAAAAGTACCCAGGCTTGGAGGGATTAACATCTTTAATTTCTCCTTTCGGCCTGAAATGTTCTATATCACCATTATAAATTGCTGTGATCTTGCTTTCACAGTAGGAACACTTTCCATGAAACATTTTTATAAGTAGCTTTCTAACACTTTTATCAGAGTATATGGTATATCCCTGCTCAACTCTTTTTTTTCCTCTTTTTCCTGTTCTTTTATATTTCTCCGGGTGATTGGCAACATCCTGAAAATAAATAATGGCGTCTTTAGTTTCCCATTCGCCATCGCTTTCAGGAGTTATGCCAATTTTAAGAATATCTGGGCAATCTGATCTTTTAACGTTAATCATCGGCCTCAAGATTTAGATTTTTCCAAACTTCTTTTACTCTTTGCACAGCCTCTTCCTTTAGGCTGTTACGGTCGAAAGATTGTTTATTAAAAACCACTTTTTCAGCCAGTAATTTATCTATTACTGTGTACATTAACTCCTCCCTTAAGGAGACTCCTAACTGTTTCTTATTCCTGAGAAAATCTTTCAACTGATCAATTTCTGCCTTTTCACCTTGTGTTGCTTTATCGTTTTTAGCCAGCAGTTCATAATAGCGGTTAAACCTGGCTTCTATCTCAGGGTCAACAAGGCTGCTTAAGCCAAAGAACTCCGAAGCTAGGATTTGATCTACCCTTAAAGAAGCAGGATCAGGTAATTCAGTATTGGTAACAACCTCATTATCTAAATTCCTGAGCAGTAAAATTTCTTCTCTTTCCGCACCTCTTAAACAGAGGGGATGGTGAGTAGAAATAATAAAGTTAATATTAGGAAATACCTTCCGCAATTGCTTTACGATCCTCATTTGCCACCTTGGGTGTAACTGGTTGCCCAACTCATCAATTAACACAATTCCAGACATTTTATCCATGTCTGATTGTGCATCAGAGAGTTTCATCATGATATCAATAGCTAAAGTAATAGTACTTTTATAACCATCACTTAATTCAGCAAATAAAGTTTCAGAATCACCTAGCACTATTTCGCCATTCTTTATGGAAAGATCAGTATCGGGTTTATCGTGTGGTAATAATTGTTTAATAGAAAAAGCTATGCGATTAAAGAAATCAATATCGTTTTTATGTATTGACCTCAACCATTTGGTTACATCATTTAAAGCATTGGTAGGCTTGAATAAATTTTGATAGCTCATTTTTGAGGTGTCTTTTGGAGAGCTACTTTCAATCTCATCAACAGAAAGCCTTAATGAACCATAACCAATTAAGTAGGAATTAAAATTACCTGATTGCTCTACCGTACCAGTCTTACGGACTAGTTTAGTATGGATAATATTATCACTATTCCTTTCTTTGATTAGAATTTCAGAGGTTTGTTTTCGTTTCTTAATAAGAGAACGAATTGCATCTTCATTAATAAGTTTTCTATCCAACTTTAGCCCTACTGCAATTGCCTGAAGAATTGAGCTTTTCCCAACCCCATTTTCCCCAAGCAAGAACAACCATGATTTTTTATTTAATTCATCTTCTTTAAAATCAATTCTCAGATCAGCGATGGATTTAAAGTTTTTGATGTGAATGTATTCAATTGGAAAATAATCGCTAACCAGCACATCTTTTTTTGAAAACATTTCTTTTGCCGGAATTGCAATCTTTTCAATCCAGTCCTCGTCATGCTGGTAATCTTCGAGATTCAAGATCTGTCCTAAAAAAGGTGTCGTCTCTAATTCATTAAGCAACACCCATTTTTTATAGGATAAAAATTCTATCCCAGGATCTTCCAGCTCATATATATTAGCAAGATGCCTTTTAAGTGTTTCATTTTTTACCTGACTTCCATTGATCAAAGACTCTACCTCATCTAATAGGTCCCTTCTTGCTCTTTGCCTTCCTTCTATCAGGTCAGTTCTGTTTAAGCGCAATAATTCAATTGTTTGATTACCTTCTTCTGTTAAGGCATCAATACGACCATGCTCAGTATATTCATATGTTAAATGATTCTCAGGTTCATCCAAGTATGGGTTCAAAAGCATTCGATGTTCACTTTCATAATCATCATTTTCATTCAATGCACGTCTTCCTTTTATTGGAAAATAATTTCCCTTAAACTGGTTACATTCTTTACAGGAATAAACCAGGTTGTCCCACTCAAATGTTAGCCACCAATATAAATCCTGGTGATATTCATTTTGATCTCTTACTCCATTATTGGGCCTGTACCTGTCAACCGCTCCAAGATCGGGATATTCAATTTTCGTTTCACAATAGCCACATTTTCCATGGAATGCTTCATGCAGATATTTCTTAAGCTCCTTATCTATTTCTCTGTTAAAAGGCCAGTCATATCGTTTTTGGCTTCTGTTTTTAGATGCGAAGAACTCTTCCAGCTTCTCAACAGCCAGGTTAATCATTGAAGAACTTAGATAGTCGGGGGCTTTTTGTTTCTCTATCTTAATCATCTTCCTATAGATCTTTTAGCAAATTTCTCCAGTATGTTAGAACTTGGATAATTCGTTAATGAAATAAGTTTATTGGCAACAGCAACAGGAATTAATGCATTTTCGTATATATCACATCTTAGTTTATCAATATTCATGAGTATTTCCTGGATATTTTTCAGATCAGTTAATTCCGGCTGGTTGTAATATGTGTTGTGGTTCTCAACAGGTAATGTTAAAACATACACTCTTCCATCAAATGATTTATAAATAAATTTCCCACTGTAATATGATGTACTTCCATACTGCTGTTGTTTGTGGTCGCCCACTTGTATATAAGTGTAGATATGCTCGTTGTTTAGTAAAAAAACCTGGCCAGGATTTAGTTTGTCTTTGATCTGCCTGGCATGATCTACAAAAGCACCGGAAGTTTCAACTCCAACCAGGTTGATCTTATTGGTCTTATTAAGATGAGTCAGCAATGCCTGCATGGGTTTATGCATATTAGCAGTTTCTCCGCCAAAACTTAAAGGTCCATCTTTTACAAATAAAAAGCGATCTACCAATCCATCTTCAATTTCCAATAATCTTTTAATCGAATGAAGTGTTAGAAAACTTTCTGTAACGCTTTCCAGGTAAGTGATAATGCCAGTCGCTCCTGTATTGTCATCAACTTTCTCAAACAGCCGGAACACATCAGTAATTAGTATTTCCTTACCACATTTATCATGTGTACAATTCCAGGAATAATTTTTTAAGTCTATTTTGTCTTTATTTAAAACAATATGATTTGTTCCGCAATGGGGGCACTGGGAAAGCTTATAATCACTTTTTGTTGAAGAAGGGTTATATTTTTCAAATAGGAACCAGTATAAAGTTTCAAGAATAGATGTAGTTCCTGAATGTTTTTTTTTTGAAAAATTCGTGAATAGCTTCTCTAACTGTGGTTCTGAAATCAATCCCCTTTTTTAATGCAACATTTTTTGTGGGGAGCACAAACTTTTCACGTTCTATTTTCTTCAGTTTATTGATATCAGAAGGAGACACAAACGGCTTCTTTTCCATCTCATCCAGATCAGAGCCTTTTATAAGAAGAGAACCAAATTGAAAGAAAGTGATTAATGAAGAAGGAAAGCTCTTTTTTACCGGGATGGTTGTACTTTCTCCATCAACAGCAACAATAAATTCAATTGTATTTTTTTCCGGATATACAATATCATGTTGAAGGCTTTCATTCAGATGTACGTCTTCTGCCTCAACAGGAATCTCGCAACTGTTCAGGTATTGCTTTACTTCTTCATCGTTAATAATATAACTATGAGCTATCAGGCTACCCCGTTCAAAACTGCTATTTGCATGATCATTTGACATAATCCGTTATTTAAAAAGGCCTATTTGTACAGGAACAACAAAAGGATTGGAATAGGTTTTCATCCGGACAAATCCTTTATCATTCTTTGCACTAAACTTAATCAAAGCATCTGCAAAATCGCTGAAGTCGTAGAATTTACGTAGCTCTTTCACTTCATCCTCATTGTTTAAGTGGGCTATGAACCAGTTTTGTGTATTTTTAAGAATGTTTGAACTGATCGAGCTTACCTCCTGCGTCGCGTACACCATTCCTAAATTAAGTTTGGCCCCTTCTTTAGCGATCCTATTGTAGATCTGGCTCAGATCTTTGTCGTCCTTTTTAGGAAAGAGATTATGGGCTTCTTCAAAATAGAATTGTATGAAATTGTTGGGGTGAGCGTCTATGAAATTGTTCATTGAGCTACTAAAAATGCTCTGACATATCTTTTCGGAAAAAATTCTTTGTACTTGTGGGTTCCCTTGGGATAAATCTACAATCACAATCTTTCCATTTCTCAAAGAATTTACTATATCTATTTGAAAGGAGGAGTTAGTTTTGCTAGTATGTAATTTAGCCGCAACTTTTAGTTTTTGGTATCCACTTACTTGTTGTCCAGTTTCTTTCTTCTGAAAAAGCATTACAAGCAAAGAACGAATTTCTTCGGTCAGCCAATCTTTTCCTTTATTAGCTTTTTTTAATTTAGCAAAACACTCATGATCTTTATTTTTCCAAACTATTTCCCAAAAATAATACGCTTCGCTAATCGTAAAATCTTTAGATGTGTCAAATTTGTCGTCATTCTCCTTTATGAGTGCATCGATTTCAGCATTTGATTTGATTTTTACAGTCAAACCTTTCGGAAGGTCAAAACCTGCCTTCTCTAAGCAGCAGAAATATATTGACTTGTGTTTATTGAATTTATTCCAGCCATTAAAATCATTTTCTTCCGGTCTTGCAAAATCAATTACTTTAAACCCTGTCAAATAATCACTATTATCTTCAGATAAAAATTGAAGAATATATTCAAATCCTGTTTGTACATCACTAAAGAAGTTTACTTTCATTATTTCAAATCCGTCTTCCTGTTTATCTTGAATGCTATAGCGTTTTGTATTACTAGAGTATTTTTCGAAAATAGCGGTCCCGTCCTGTAAATTTTTATTCGCATACTCGCCATTAATATCAAATATTATTTGCCCGACAGAATATTTTGGAATCTCGCTTGTCGTAAAAGGTTTCGCCTTTTCTATCAAATTTTCATTTGCTGTCTTAATATCCATTTTAGATTTAGACGATAAGCTAACAGTAGCGTCAATAAGCTTTTTAACCGTATTTGATTTACCGGTCCTGGTCATGCCAAACAAAGCTGTTCTCTTCCCAAGTATATCTTTAGTATGCATGTAAACCTTTTCATCAGTACCCGTATTTTCAGAATGATTTTTCCGGCTTGAACTGTAACGGACTTCTCCTATCTGAAAATTGGAATCGGGCTTTAATGGGCCATCATCATCCCGTAGGTTTACAATATATTGAAGATATTTACCCGAAGGTTTGTACACTTTGTATAAGTGCGGAGAATAAAAGTTTTCCAGATCTGCGCCAAATTCCACTTTTCCGCCCGATGTTTTATAAAATGTACCAAGTATAGAACATTCCATACCAGAGCAACTAAATTCAAATCGGGTGAATTGATCAATTTGCCTGTTCTTCCCAGCTGTTTTAAGTTCTTCTTTAAAATATTCTATTCTCGAACTGATCACGCCATTATCGCTTGGAATAGCAGTAGGTCTCAATGCCCTTAATAGTAATGCTTCATTTACAATCTCTTCTCCAAAATCGTTTTCATAAAATGCTAAAAGAAAACAGCCCTGGGCAATGCCTCCAACCTTATATTTCCAATCATCACATGTCAATAAACTTGTTTTGTCATAGTCTATTTTAAAGGGATTTCCTACAAAATTCTTAGCATCTTTGGCAACTTCAAAAATGTCTGTCTTGGCAATTTTTTCAAATTCGTCTCTTAGGCTTTCCATAATTTTACAACGCTTTTAATTGAGATTTTAAATCGGGTTCGCTAAACCTGATAACAGCTTGCTTTATATAATCCTCTTTAACTTCAAATGATATCCATTTGCGGTTTAATTTTTCAGCACAATATCCAGTAGTATTACTTCCCGAGAATGGATCCAAGATCAGGTCGCCCTCATCTGTCAGAAATTGTATAAAGAAGTTTACCAATCCACCAGACATCCTTGCAGGATGCGGTGTAATTCCTTTCTCTCTGCAAGTTTTAAGAAAATAATCATTAGAATTAGTGTTTGAAAAACTCAATACACTATGCGGTAATCTTACTTCGCGTTTTTCATCTAGAGCCTCCATTTCAAAAAAGTTATGGGAAATACTACCGCCATTATCTTTTAAGAATCCTGCTTCGCTGATTTGATGTTCTGATGGTCGTTTACCTGAATTATACGATTGTCGTTTAAGCAGCTGCTCCATACTCTTACTGTAAGGACGTAATACTTTGCTATTATCTGCTTTAGGAAAATCATTTTTAGCTATCCACCAAACGTGTGTATAGCTATCTACAGTTCGGAATCTATTTACGGTTACCCATTGAGCTGGTGAAGGCAGCTTTGAAGGATTGTAGCAGATAAATTCCTGGATTAATCTTAAGTTAGCCTCAGGATGTTTTACCATTCCTAAAAGGCATTCTAAATGCAATAGGGATTGAACAGGCCTTTCTGGTTCCCACGC
The DNA here is from genome assembly GCF_052343045.1 of Pedobacter terrestris. Taxonomy (NCBI): domain Bacteria; kingdom Pseudomonadati; phylum Bacteroidota; class Sphingobacteriia; order Sphingobacteriales; family Sphingobacteriaceae; genus Pedobacter; species Pedobacter terrestris. The sequence continues at coordinate 243,932 of NZ_CP180264.1, forward strand.
ATTACCAATTTCTATAACTAATGAACCATCATCGGCCAAAAGATCAGAAAATATTGGAGCTAATTTTAAAAACCAATCCTTATATTCTTCTCCTTTTTCATTCCCATATTGCTTTTTATTATTCAAAGGAAATGGAGGAGAGGTTACTATAAGATTTACTTTACCTTTTAATGCAGAAATTTCTTTGTCGTTCTCAAGTAATTCAATGGAATTTCCTTGAACAAGCATTCCTAGCTTTGATTTGTAGATGTTACTTTTATTCTTTTGGGACATTAACTAGTGCTTGTTCGATTTATAAATAAATGAGCTAAATGTTATCATATTTTTATTTGTTATTCATGTAAATTAGGCAAATGTATTCGTGTTAAATTATCTGGATGAATTTATAAATTATTTCCTAGTTAGAGACTTTCTTAGAAGACATAAGTAAGTCTTTAACAATGTAATTATTTTCTTTCAAAAAGAAATGGACTTGAAATAAGTTCTATGTATTTTAGAGTAAAGAGATAGCTTTTATACGCCAGTTTGAGCACATACGATCAAAAAGATGCTATTCCTTACCTTAAAAGCGGGTCAGCTATAAAATATTTTGAGTGTGATATTATTGAAATTAAGGCAGATGTGATGAGAACTATTCGGCAAAGAATTTAAGCCAGCCTGAATTAAATAATGTTGATAAATTTTACTTACTAATCTTCTTTTAGGAATGTATTTGACTGGCTGCCTTATCCAAATTGTACACTTCTAGATCTTTTTTCGTTAGAGAATCAGATGGACAAGTAAAGTATGCTATGAAAACAGCTTATCTATATGTTCGCGTCAGTACGGATGAACAAAAAAGAAAAGGCTATTCCCTTCCGGAGCAGGAGGATCAGCTATTAAGACACTGTGATCATTACGGTATTGCGGTAAAGGGAATCTATCGAGAAGATTTTTCCGCAAAGAACTTCAATAGGCCGGAATGGAAAAAAATGGTTGCCACCATAAGGAGTGATCAATCTACTGAAAAAAATATACTCTTTATTAAATGGGACCGGTTCAGCCGTAACATAGAATATGCCTATGAAATGATTGGCTTACTACGGAAATTCAAAACTGTGCCAATGGCGATCGACCAGCCAATTGATTTCTCCATCCCTGAGAGCTCAGTAATGCTCGCCGTATACCTGTCCGTCCCAGAAGCGGAGAATACCAGGAGGGCATTGAATACGGCAAATGGAATACGAAGAGCAAAGTTGCTCGGCAGGTATCCAAACAAGGCCCCGTTAGGATATATCAACCTGGCAGCGTTGGATGGTAAAAAATATATCGCCCAGAAACAGCCAGAAGCTGCTGCCATAAGGTGGGTTTTCCAGCAGCTTGCCAAAAATTCTTTTAAGATCGAGGAGGTTCGGAAGATGGTCCAGGCCAGAGGATTGGACTGTTCACGCTCATACTTTGCAAAGCTGATACGCAACCCCGTTTATTGTGGCCTGGTAAAAATACAGACGAGTTCAGGGGAAATACAAATGATCAAGGGGCTTCATGTTCCCCTGATTTCCGAAAGCCTTTTTTTCGAGGTACAGAATATCATCAATACGAATAGGAAACCCAGCAGTAAAACAGAAGAGCTTAAGACTACCTTCTTTTTGAAGGGATACCTTTTCTGTCCAGTCTGCAACAGGAAGCTTCGCGGAAGTTTTTCACGGGGCTCTTCAAGGAGATATCCCTATTACCACTGTTCGGGCAGCTGCAAGGTAAGGGCCAATGCAGAACTGCTCAATAACAGTTACGACAGCGGGCTGCAGGGACTAGTGCTTTCCAAAAAAGCCTTGGGACTATTCAGCCTTGTCCTGGAGGATATAAATGTGGGGACCCAGAGAGTAGACTGTCTAAGGGGTAGGAGGATACTGCTCAAGCAAATCGATGAACAGGACGCGATGCTTTCAAAGGCAAGAAAACTATTTGTTGCTGACAGGCTCAAGTTTGATGATTTTAAGGAGATAAAGAAAGAATGTTTGGCCCTGACAGATGGGGTAAAAAAAGAATTGGGTAGCCTCAATGCGAAATTGAGGTTCATGGATCGACAGTCTGTACTTTGGGACAGGTCCTCACTTGATGTTTTTCGAGGCTATCTTGATATGGAGGCTTCCGACAAAAAGCAGTTGGTGAGCCTTATGCCCCCTGTTGGAATCGATATCCATGCTGGCAGGGTTTCCCTGGGGCTCGGTGAAGCCCTATCGAAGATATTATTGTTTAAGAAGTAACCCTATATCCGTTTGAGATGGAAGATACTATTTATAGAACACCGAATTTCATAGATAAAAGAATATCGCCTAAAAAGGCTGTGGAAATTTTGGACCAAAATGATATACAGGTTAGTGAGGAGGAAGCTGCTGTAATACTGGACTTTCTGTATGTAATTGCCAAAACCTACAATAGGAATGAGGAAAGTCAGAAACGGGGTAATCGTTAAGAGGAAATCGAACTGAGTAAAAACGGCTCCTAAAGTTATTTAGAGCATGCTTTTAATCAAACGAACAGAATTACAATAGTTTTTTATTGGAGAAAATCGAACTAAAACAAAGCTGTGTTTAACTGTTTGTGCCGTAGATATTTATGGGCATAAAAAAAGGAAACAACTGTGTTATGTTGTTTCCTTAAGTAGCCCGTAGGGGAATCGAACCCCTGTTTCCAGAATGAAAATCTGGCGTCCTAACCCCTAGACGAACGGGCCATTTTTAATCAGAGTGTCTTTCAACTCTTTTGGTAGCGGGGACACGACTCGAACGTGCGACCTTCGGGTTATGAGCCCGACGAGCTACCAACTGCTCCACCCCGCACTCTATACTTCAGTTATTTTGTGTTGCTGAAGGAGTGCAAAGGTACTATTATTTATTTATTTTGCAAATGCCTGTATGGAGTATTTGTTGAAGTGTCTATAAATCAGTCGATTTATTTTTTCAATTATCGAATCTGGTTCTGTTTAATCTCCATTTTCAATTCCTGGATCTGTTCCTTCGCTTGTCTGTTTTCCAGATAGTAATAAATGGCAAAACCCAAAAATATTTTTCCCAGAACAAATACAGCAGCAAATACCCAACGCCATGCCTTATGAATACGCATGTGGCTGTTTTGAGATTCTACTTCGATATATGGATTAGACTTTTCTCTGCGCTCATCATCCGGAGTATCTATAGATATTGGTTTTCGCAGAGTACGGTTTTCGCGCAGTTGAATCTCGTGAATATGATCTTCAATTTTTTCAAGCATACCGGCGGGCGGTTCAATGGCATTTAGCTGGGCAAAGTTTTCCATATCCAGCTCAATCTGATACAAAGCCGTGCGGACTTCTGCATACTTCTTTTGGTAAGATAAAACCTGTTCGGCCTCTTCATCAGTCGCGACACCCATTACATAGGTTTCTAAAAGACCACTTTCTATGATTTCTCTAATTTCCACGGGCGTTCCTAATTTTATCTAATGAAAGTTTGAATTGGTTGCGTATAAAAGTCTCGTTTTCTTGCAACGCAGTTGCAAGGTCATTGATCGATTTTCCATGATAATAAATGGCACAAAAAATCTCTTTTTGTTTTTGATCCAGCAAACTCAGGTAAACATTCTCTGGAAAGCCAGTTTCTAACTGTTTGTTTTTATCTTCAATACGCGTATGGCTAACAAACGCAGACATCGACAAAAAATTACATGCGTATTGTCTTAATTTTAGCCAAGTTACGTTTTTGTTCAATACATCGGTATTAAAATCGACCACAAACTGGCTCAATATCATCACAAGATATTCTTCAGACTTTTCCCTATCTCCCGTAACGGAATAAATATAGCCCAATAAACTGGGCGAATATTTTTGACTTAAATGGCGTACGTAATTCTGAATGCCGAGTAGATTTTGTTTTTCGGTTTTGAGCATAAATCGGGATGAACCTCTATAAATCAGTGCAAATATACCTCGATTTTGGAAAGATTCTATTACTTCCTCAAAATCTTTTCCATCGTTTTGCCTTTAGCCAGTTCGTCAATGAGCTTGTCTAAATAGCGAACTTTTTGCATCAGCTTATCTTCAATTTCTTCTACCCGATAGCCGCAAATGACACCGGTGATTTTAGAAACATTCGGGTTGAGAAGCGGCGCCTCGCTGAAAAAGTGTTCAAAATCCGTTTTATTCTCAATCAGTTTCTTCAGGCTTATTTCATCGTAGCCGGTTAGCCAAAATATAATTTCGTCTACCTCAGCTTTGGTGCGCCCTTTTTTTTCGGCTTTATTGATGTAATGCGGATAAACTCCGGCAAAAGACATTTTGTACACTCTGGAATGGTCCATAAAATTGAGATTGCTAACCAAAGTTAATTTTTTTTAGTCCGGGTCGCAACCGTCGATAAATATTTCGAATGGTTTTGCCGTGCTTGATACCTAAGCGCGCGTCATGCTGGATAATTGTGTCTTCGGTTTATTTGTGGACTCGCTCATCAGGAATAAGAAAATTTAAATACATATATAATTTAGCAACAACTTGTAAAGACGGTTAGAGTTTAAACTGAATTTAACCGGCATTTCACCGGAGCTTAATCGGAGCTCTATCGGGATAATCAGTATGAAATCAGGTAAAAGTACGGGTGAAAAGCGAATGGACTTACTTTAATTGGTTGATAATGTATAACTTAATTCAGTTTTTAAATGTTAAGGTTATGGCAAGGATTAAAAATGGAATTATGGGTGCTTTCTCTGGTAAAGTAGGTTCAGTTGTTGGTGTGAGTTACAGGAATGGGAATTATTTACGTAGCCTGCCCGCAACGACCAAAACAGAGCCAACAGTAAAACAGCTGGCAAGCCGGGCGCGGTTTAAATTTTTTAATGCCTGGCGCAATCCCTTAAGTCCGTTTTTTGCCATTACTTTCCAGAATCAAACAGAAACTTTTTCTGCACAGAATGCAGCGCACTTTTTTAATAAAGGTGCTGTAACGGGAGATTATCCCGATTTTAAGTTAGATTTTCAAAAAATCGTGATCAGCCAGGGTGATCTGCCACCCGTTTTGGAACTCAAAATGGAGCAGTCAGAGGCAGATCGATTGCGTTTTACCTGGTTGCCAAATCTGTTGGATAAAGCGAAGGCTACGGATTTACTCGCTTTGCTCATTTGTTATGAAAATGATGTTCAGGTAATCGATAGCGTTACAAATGGTGCGGAACGCATAGCCGGTGCTTTTGATTTTATTCTTAGTGGCGTAGGGAAGGGGAAAGTTGGGCATGTTTATGTCACATTTATTGCCAACGATAGGAAAAAAGCTGCAAATAGTGTGTATCTGGGGGAAGTTAGGTTTTGAGGTTCAACAGCATCTGTAATGCCTTAACATTCTTCAATTGAGCTGAGATTTCACCATTTGGAATGATGCTCTGAAAAGAAAAATGTGTTTGTAGCCCGTAGGGGAATCGAACCCCTGTTTCCAGAATGAAAATCTGACGTCCTAACCCCTAGACGAACGGGCCGTTTTTTGGATTGCCTTGTTAACGGCAAGTTTAAGAACGGCATTAAATTAAGAATCCCGCTCTACAGTAGTAAAGCGGGATTTGTAGCCCGTAGGGGAATCGAACCCCTGTTTCCAGAATGAAAATCTGGCGTCCTCACCCCTAGACGAACGGGCCATTAAATTAAAAGTGTCTTTCAACTTTTTGGTAGCGGGGACACGACTCGAACGTGCGACCTTCGGGTTATGAGCCCGACGAGCTACCAACTGCTCCACCCCGCACTCTATACAATCCGTTTTTGTCTTCGTTAAATCCTTAACAGCGTTTCCGAATTGGAATGCAAAGATATAATTCGTTTCTTTGTAGTGCAAATTTTTTTAAAAAAATATTTAGATGGCTCATAAAGCAGGTTTTGTAAGTATTATTGGTAAACCCAATGTAGGTAAATCAACATTGATGAATGCCCTTGTGGGCGAACGACTTAGCATCATAACGCCTAAGGCGCAAACCACCAGGCACCGGATTCTCGGTATCGTAAATGAGGAAGATTACCAGATCGTTTTTTCTGATACACCCGGAATTATCAAACCAAAATACAGCTTGCAAGAAAGTATGATGAGCTTTGTAAACGGATCTTTGACCGATGCAGATGTGCTTTTGTTCGTTACTGATGTAAATGAAACGCATGACGAGGAAGATGTTTTGGAGAAATTGCTGAACAACAATATCCCAACTATTGTACTTATTAATAAAATAGACACTGCAGATCAGGATAAGGTGGAAGAAAAAATTGCGTATTGGCAAGAACGCTTAAAACCAGTTTCCATTTATGCCATTTCTGCATTACATAATCATAATTTGTCCGGATTAATGGATCAGATTCTGGGTATGATGCCAGAACATCCGGCGTATTACGATAAAGAAGATCTTACAGATCGTACAGAACGTTTCTTTGTTTCTGAAATTATCCGGGAGAAAATCTTCCTGAATTATCAAAAAGAAATTCCATATAGTACAGAAGTCATCGTTAAAAGTTTTAAAGAAGAGGAATTGCGTAGCGGTAAAGCTGGCGGTTTAATGATTCGCATTTCTGCAGAAATTGTAGTAGAGCGAGACTCCCAAAAAAATATTTTAATCGGCAAAAATGGAACTATGCTTAAAAAAGTTGGAACAGAAGCACGCTTGCAGATTGAAAAGTTTCTGGACAATAAAGTATTTCTGGAGCTTTTTGTAAAGGTGATTCCCGACTGGAGAAGTAAGAAGAATTATTTGAAAAGCTTTGGCTACGACAATTAATTTTTCCGAACTTTAAGTATGAAAAAAATACTCACTTTAATCCTTCTTTGCTGTGCAACGGTGGCTTTTGCACAAGAATCCAACAACAATAAAAAGTTGTGGGCCAAATCCATATTAAATGAAAAAGCACCCGATTTGGTTGTTGAACAATGGATTTCTGAAAAACCTGACACAAAAGGCAAATTTGTACTCATTGATTTCTGGGCAACCTGGTGCGGCCCTTGCAGAAAGTATATTCCAACACTAAACGAACTTCAGAAAAAATATGGAGATCAACTGGTTGTAATCGGTTTATCTGATGAAAATGCAGAAAAGGTAAAAGCATTTGACAATCCAAAAATCAGTTATTTCGAAGCTATAGATCAGCAGGGGACGGTAAAGGATCAACTGGAAGTAAAAGGAATTCCTCACGCAATATTGATTGATCCAAATGGAATTGTACGTTGGGAAGGTTTTCCATTGCTCACACAGCATGAATTAACCGAAGAAGTCATTGCAGGTTTATTAAAAAAGTATAAAAATTAAATGTTTAGAGGTTACGAAAAATAACCTTACCTTTGCAGGCCTTTATAAAAAAGGTTAATGACTGATAGTCAGGATTAAAGTTTAGGCAGATTCAGTTTTGAGCATGTCTCCTCTTTAAATTTATAAACCATCAGCCAGACAAAATAAGCATACACAACGTTCACTGTAACGTTTCAATAACATATCATGAGTAATATTATAGCTATCGTAGGTAGGCCTAACGTGGGCAAAAGCACCCTTTTTAATAGATTAACAGAAAGCCGCAAGGCAATTGTTGACGATTTTAGTGGCGTAACACGCGATAGACACTATGGTGTTGGCGAGTGGACAGATAAACAATTTACCGTTATTGATACGGGTGGTTACGTGTCTGGCTCTGATGACGTTTTTGAAGCCGCTATACGCGAACAGGTTTTAATTGCCATTGAAGAGGCCAGTGTGGTTTTATTTATGGTGGATGTAACTACTGGTGTAACGGATTTGGATGACGAAATTGCCAAAGTACTTCGCAGAAGTAAAAAACCGGTATTTGTAATTTCCAATAAAGTAGATAACACAGCTTTACATAATGAAACAGGCGTTTTCTACAGCTTCGGTTTAGGAGAAGTGCACGCCATTTCTTCTATGACAGGTTCTGGCACCGGCGATTTACTTGATGAAGTGATTAAGCATTTTGAAGATGTTCCGGAAGAAGAAAATTCATTGCCAAAAATTACAATTGTAGGTCGGCCTAACGTAGGAAAATCATCATTAATTAATGCTTTAATTGGTAAGGACAGAAATATTGTAACCGATGTTGCCGGTACGACCCGCGATTCAATTAAAATTCACTACAACCAGTTTGGACATGAATTTACATTAATTGATACTGCCGGTTTACGTAAGAAAACCAAAGTAAAAGAAAACATAGAGTTTTATTCGGTAATGCGTACCATCAAAGCCCTTGAAGAGGCAGACGTGGTGGTGTTGATGATTGATGCAGTTGAAGGTATCGAAAGTCAGGATATTAATATTTTCCACCTTGCAGAAAAAAACAAAAAAGGCGTGGTAATTTTGGTGAATAAATGGGATTTAATTGAAAAAAACACTAAAACCATGAAGGTTTTTGAAGATGAAATCAAAGAACGTATAAAGCCATTTACTGATGTTCCAATTATCTTTACTTCTGTTTTAAATAAACAACGTATTTTCAAGGCCATAGAAGAGGCATTAACCGTATTCGAAAACAGAGGCAAGAAGATCCCGACTTCTAAATTGAATGACGTCATGCTGCCGTTAATTGAGAACTATCCGCCACCTGCGCTAAAGGGTAAACACATTAAAATTAAGTACATTACCCAAATCAATGGAACATCTCCAATGTTTGCCTTCTTTTGTAATTTGCCTCAATACATAAAAGATCCATATAAACGATTTCTGGAGAACAAGCTTAGAGAAAATTTCAACTTCGCAGGCGCACCAATCCAGATTTTCTTCAGACAAAAGTAGGGAGAAGTCGGACGTCGGTAGTCCGATGACGGAAGTTTGGGCATTTAGCGTAAACCCAGGCTAATGTTATTACCTGCGGATTTCGCGTCATCTCGAATCCAGTGAGAGATCTATAAGATTAAGTTGATTAGATTTCTCTCTTCACTGCGTTTCGTATAGAAATGACGTTAGGTTAGATAACCGTCATTGCGAACTGAAGGTTGGGTGGTGTCGTAGCGTGAAGCAATCTCTTAAAAAAAAGTTTCTAATGGTTCTGAGATCTAGCGATGGAAGTTTGGATTTCGCGTCAATTCGAATGGAATGGTTTCGCGTCATCTCGAATGCAGCGAGAGATCTACAAGATTAAGCTATTAGATTTCTAACTGCACTGCGTTTCGTATCGAAATGACATAGAAATTCTATAAAGCAGGTTGTATCTTTGTCGAATTTCCATCAAAATACTTCAGGCATGAGCATTCAAGTCGTTAACAGCAATTCTACAGACATCGATCTTATTTTCGACTTTTATGATATGGCTATTGTCCATCAAAAAAAAGTCTTTAACAAACACTGGCAAGGATTCAGTAAAGAATTGGTTGAGACAGAAATTTCGGAAAACCGACAGTATAAAGTTCTGGTTGACGGTGTTGTTGCCTGTATTTTTGCGGTTACTTTTGAAGATAAACTCATTTGGGGCGATCGCGATCAGGATTCTATTTACATTCATAGAATTGTAACACACCCCGATTTTCGTGGCTATGCCTTCGTAAAAGAAATTATAAACTGGGCGAAAGGTTATACTGTAGAGAAAGATTTGAAATTTATACGGATGGACACCTGGGCTGATAATCAAAAACTATTGGAATATTATACGGGTTGTGGATTCGATTATGTTGGTGTTGTAGCGCTTCATGAGTCAGAAGGACTGCCAAAACATTATGAAGGCATTAGTTTAAGTTTATTTGAAATCAGGCTTTAGTGAAATTACTTTGCGAACTGGATTCTGGTTTTTTGGTTCGCATTTTATTTTAATATCAACTTCCAGCTTAACATATCGTCTACCTCACCGATATGTACAAAGTTATTTTTTTCCAGTATAGAGTAAGACGCAATATTTTCTTTAGCCGTAGCCGCAAATATAGATTTAATTTTTTCCTGTGTTTTTGCCCACTCAATAATACCTGCAACAGCTTCTGTCATATATCCGCGGGCACGAAATTCGGGATATATCCCGTAACCAATTTCAATTTCTCCTTCAGGATCTGGTTCTCCGACAAAACAGATATCGCCGGCAATTCTATTGTTCTCTTTAGAAATTATAATCCATAAGGTATGATATAGATAATCTCTATCTTTATTGGACACATTTGGCAAAATGCTGCTTTCTAAAGCGTGTTGAAGTGACGGTGATATATTTCCTTTGGAAGGTTTTAATTGCAATTCTGACTCAAGAGAGTGGTCATCCCGGATGAATTTGAGTAATTGATTGTGCGTGAGTGGCAGCAAGCGCAGGCGTACAGTGTCCAGCATATTAATAAACCTGGATAATTTGACCGTTAACAATTCCCAAAACACTTTTCTCAAATGCCTTAACAACTTTTTGCATGGATACGGGAGTTTCTCCCGGAAAGGAATCAAAATATGCCGGAGAGTCTTCTACAACGTTCGGGCTTACAACATTTAATCTGACGTGATTTTGAAGTTCTAATGCTGCCGCCTTTACAAAAGAATTGATTCCACCATTTACCGTGCTTAATGCACTTCCGGCAAAAACCGGATGGTCAGACAGAATACCAGATGTTAATGTGAAAGAGCCATTTGGACGAATAAAGTGCTGTCCAATAAGTACCAGATTAATTTGGCCCAACAGTTTATTCAATAATCCCGATTGCATTTGTGCTGAAGTCATCTCCGGAACAGGTACAAAGGGCGCTTTGCCAGTTGTACTGATTAAGGCATCAAAAGGACCAATTTTTTCAAACATCTTTTGGATTGATGTTTCGCTGGCGATATCAACCTGAAAATCGCCACGGCTATTGCCTACGCGGATAATTTCGTTTTTTGCCTCAAATGCAGTGGCTATTTTGCTACCCAACGTGCCGGTGGCGCCAACAATGATAATCTTCATATTCAGTACTGATTAAGGTTGAACAATATTTTGTTCAGTGATCAATACTGCATAAACAAATAATGTAGGTAAAATTGTTTTGAAAAACGATTATTGTAAACTAACCAAAGCCTGTTTTACGACATTGTCATTTTGGTTGGCCGCTCTGTAATAACCAACATCACCCATATAATATCTGCAAAGCAATGCTTTAAGGTCATTCAAAATTACATTTTTAGAGTTGTTCAGTTGCGCGCGATCGACCTGAACATTTTTCCGCTGAATAAAGGCAAGAAAATCTTTAAAATCATTATCGCCGAAATTGAACGTATTGATGTTCGCTTCTACGTATGCGGCATTGTATTTATTGGTCAGGATATTGAATACATAATCCGACAGTATTTTTCTACTTACCAGAGTGCTATAGGTTTTATTGTAACCCGCTGTATCTAATTTTACAAAAATATCAGGCTGTATACCACCAATTGGACGGGTTCTTTTTACCAGTGGTGTAGAAACACCTTCGGCCTTTTCTACTGAATCTCGAAATGATGTATGATCGCCAGTCAATTCGCCATCCATCATTCGGTCGTCGAGCTCGTGTTTATAGGCATCGTATCCTTTTTTGTAAGATTTTTGAATGCTTTTTCCAGATGGCGTATAATACCTCGCAATGGTTAAATTGAGTGCAGAACCATCTTCAAAAGCAAATTGTTCCTGTACCAATCCTTTACCGAAAGAACGGCGACCAATAATTACGCCTCGACCAAGATCTTGTATCGCACCAGCAACAATTTCACTGGCTGAAGCCGTGTTTTCATTAATGAGGATGGCCAGTTTACCGTTTTGAAATGTTCCGGTACCGGTAGACATGTAATCCGTTCTGGGTTCGTGTTTACCCTGTGTAAACACAATAAGCTTGTTTTCTGGTAAAAACTGATCTGCCAATCCGGTTGCTGCGGTAAAATATCCGCCACCATTATCCCGTAAATCTAAGATCAACTTTTTCATGCCTTTTGCCTTCAGGTTATTGGCACTTGTTGCAAAATCAGCATCGGTATTGGCGCCAAACTTACTGATCCGGATATAGCCCGTTTCATTATTGATCATATAAGTCGCATCAATGCTGCTTACATTTACCTTTCCGCGGGTAACCATTAGCCTTTGTGGTTGTGTACTGCCTGTATGAATCAAAGTTACACCCACTCCAGTACCCGATTTCCCTCTGAAACGGCCGCTAAGCTGACTTTTTTCCAGCTTTCTGCCGCTTACAAAAGTAGAGTCTATTGCCAGAATTTTATCGCCAAGTTTAATGCCTGCCTGAGAAGCTGGCCCGTCTTTCACTAGGCCGGTAACCATCATGGTGTCATTCAGCATATAGTATTCAATACCTACACCTTCGAAATTACCTTCAAGATTATCTGTCATATCCTGCGCATCGGTTGGAGGCAAATAAACACTATGTGGATCGAGCTGATGCAGAACGCTGTCAATAGAAAGATTATGCAAAGAATCGGTATTGATTTCATCCACATAATTTTTATTGATAATGTGAAGAATTTCATTCAGCTTTTCATCGCTGTTTGTTGCCAGTTGAGGACTTTTTTGCACACCATACCCTTGATCTTTAATGAATTTAATGCCTAAAACCATCCCAACAATAAGTATGATGGAATAAGTCAGGGCAATTAACAGGTTATATCGGGTATTCTTTTTCATAGCGTTACCGCAAATTTATGAAAATTAGCGGTTTGATCTATTTTTTAACCCCATTTTCTATGGTTTTGTTTCCAATTTTACGTATAAATTGAGGTTCGTATTTTTTGCTTTCTTTGAATCAATGTATATTTTTGAAATTTTACTCAGATTTTTAGAAAGAATTTACCGATTTTTATCAAAATTAAATTTATGAACAGAGTTACCGAGCAGGAATCTAATTACAGCCACATCGAACAGATGTCGGTATTGGAAGTTTTGCAGGGCATTAATAATGAAGATAAAACGGTTGCATATGCCGTAGAAAAATCTTTGCCTCAAATAGAGAAACTTACTGTTGCCGTAACAGAACGGATGAAAAAAGGCGGCCGTTTATTCTATATCGGCGCAGGTACTAGCGGCCGTTTGGGGGTAGTTGATGCTTCAGAATGTCCGCCAACTTATGGAGTTCCGTTTGATTGGGTTGTGGGTATTATTGCCGGAGGAGATGGTGCCATCCGTAAGGCAGTGGAGTTTGCTGAAGATGACGCGGAGCAAGCCTGGAATGATTTGCAAGAATTTAATATTAATGAGACAGATTGTTTGGTGGGCTTAGCTGCATCTGGTACTACACCTTATGTTGTTGGTGGCTTACAAATGGCACGCAAAGCTGGCGTTTTAACAGGTTGTATTGTATGCAATACGGGCGGACCGATTGCTGCAGAATCTGATTTCCCTGTAGAAGTTGTAGTTGGCCCTGAGTTTGTAACCGGTTCTACACGTATGAAATCGGGTACCGCGCAGAAATTGGTTTTAAATATGCTGAGTACCACCGTAATGGTTCAACTGGGTAGAGTAGTAGGTAATAAAATGGTGGATATGCAGTTAACCAATAATAAACTGGTTGACCGCGGAACACAGATGGTTGCCGATGAATTGAATATCGCTTACAACGAAGCCGCAGAGTTGTTAAACCGTTATGGAAGTGTACGTAAAGCGGTAGAAGCCGGCCAGCAGGAACCACATTAAAATAGATCACGAGTTTAGATTTACGGCTTCGGGCTATCTAAATCCGTTGATCAGAAATCAAAAGATAACTCATGCACGAGATTGAACCCTATTACCAATGGAGAGATGAATACATCTCAGCAGAAGATGAACGTTCTCCTTTTTACAATACAGAATATTCAGAGTTGTATTTCGATAAACAGATTTACAATTTCTTATTGCATCCCCAATGGGATGAATTTGGATCCAATACACTTTATTTAAAGGTTCTTTTTACCGATTATGATCGGTCTTACGCCATTATTGAAATGATTGGAGAATGGAATGATGCCATTAACAACGATATCATGCTATTAAAAAGAGATATTTTGGAGCTGATGATGGATGAAGGCATTACAAAATTTATCCTGATTGGCGAAAACGTACTGAATTTCCACGCCTCTGACGACAGTTATTATGAAGAATGGTTTCAGGAAGTTGAAGATGGCTGGATTGTTGGTGTTAATTTTCAGGAGCACGTTATCCGCGAGTTTAAGGAAAACAACATCGATTACTATATTAACTTCGGTGGTGCCTTTGATGAAATGCCCTGGAGAACATTAAAACCTTTGCAGTTCTTTAAAAAAGTTGAAGAGCAGTTGACAAAAAGGTTAAACTAAAAGATTATTTTTATATTATTAAATACACAACATACAATGGAACAACAAAATTATCAATATCAGAAAGACAGCGTTTTTGTACAGGGGAAATCTGCTTCAAAACGTTTTTTCGGAAATGTATTCTCGTGGATGTTCGTTGCTTTAGTCATTTCGACGTTTGCGGCATATTTCATAGCGAGTACACCTGCCGTTATGGATTATCTCGTTTCTTATAATCCCAACACGGGTAAAGCAGGATTCACAGTATTGGGATATATAGCAATATTTGCACCTCTGGGGCTTGTATTTTTAATGGGCGCAAGGATGCAATCGATGTCTTATCAATCTTTGATTGGCGTGTTTATTCTCTATTCTGTGCTAACTGGCATTATGTTGAGCTTCATCTTGTTGACTTATTCTCTGCCATCGGTAGTGATAAGTTTTGGAGCAGCTGCAGCAATATTTGCGGTAATGGCAATTATGGGGTATACTACTAATACTGATTTAAGTAAATTTGGCCCTATTCTTTTCGCTGGGGTGATCGGTTTGGTCATTATTAGCGTGATCAACATGTTTATAGGAAGCTCCACTTTAGGCTATATTATGGGATTTTTCGGCGTGGCAATTTTCACCGCGCTGACAGCTTATAAAGTGCAGGAACTAAAGAAAATAGGGGAAGGATTGGATGAAGACGGCAATGCTTTTGGTGTTAACGACAGCAAAAAACTTGCAATAATGGGAGCGCTTACTCTATATATTACTTTCATTAATTTGTTCTTATCTCTTTTAAGGATTTTCGGTGGAAGAAAATAAGCAATATTAAAAGCTATAAAAAAAGCGATATTCAATTGAATATCGCTTTTTTTTGTGCAAAATCATTTCAATTATTCTACTGCGAAACAAGCCACAATGGTATTGCTGTTCGCAAGTGCATTTGGGTTTGAAACGATGATTCCATATTCTCCCGGATCTAAACCAGGAATATTTAACTGATATGAACTTTCTTTATACTTTTTGGACTTATATGGGATATAATTTTGGTTGTTTGTTGAAGCTCCGGAGAATGTTCCGACAGAACTGAGTTCAGATTTTCGTTGTCTGCTCGTTGCTTCAAACTTCACAATGCTGATAATGGATAAAGGGTCTGATTTATTATCGAAGCTTTTCACAATAAACGTTAGCGGCGCTACTGCCGGTAACTTTACAGGAGAAGAATTGCCCTCTATGACCATTTTCGATTTTACCTTTCCAATTCCAGTAATCAATAATGATGCACCAGCTTTGGCCTGTACTTTTACGGCTTCTTTTTCTAAAGGTGTAACAGCGTTCTCTGGCGATACATAAACGGCTTCGCCAATGTACTCAGGTTCTTCTACGTTAATTTGGCCGTAGGCGGAAAATCCTCCGTAAAGAAGGAATAATCCAATGATTAGTTTTTTCATATGCGTGTTTATTTAAGATATACTACTAAGTTAGTTTTAAAATATAGAGTATCAAGATTTGTGTTTATGTGTCAGTATTTTTTTACAAGGGTCAATTTTTTGTTCAGAATAATATATTGATGAATGAAGGAATGTATGGCTGCTGTGTAATTTTATTTGGCATGGGGGTGATAAATTTTGGAAATGATGTAGCTTTGTTGCATTTTTGTATGCTTATTAAGAAAGACGGAGGGATTAGACCCAACGAAGTCTTAGCAACCTGTGCCAACAAGGTGCTAAATTCTATCTCGGTTTTTAATACGGGAACAGATAAGTTTAGGAGTACAATCGTGTACCAACTTTTTAAATAAGCCTTTTTAAGTATCGGGTATTAATATCAAGTATCAAGTTTGATGAGCTTGTCTTGATTGCTATCGTCCGAACGCCTGTATTAATAAATCAAGAAAATCTTGGTACTTGATACTCGCTACTTACTACTACGAACAAATGAGTATAAGAGAAGAATTAGAAAAGCGTATTCTGGTGATTGATGGTGCAATGGGCACAATGATCCAGCGATACAGCTTAACAGAAGAGGATTTTAGAGGGGAGCGTTTTAAAGATCATCCCAGTGATGTGAAAGGCAATAACGATTTGCTTAACATTACACGCCCGGATGTGATTAAACAAATCCACCTGGAATATTTGCAAAGTGGTGCAGATATTATCGAAACCAATACGTTTAGTACACAGCGTATTTCTATGGCCGATTACCAGATGGAGGCACTTAGTTATGAACTGAGTTATGAAGGCGCACGTATTGCAAAAGAAGCAACGTTAGAATTTATGCAGCAAAATCCAGATCGGGTATGTTTTGTTGCAGGTGCAGTTGGGCCAACAAACCGTACACTTTCTCTTTCTCCTGATGTTAATGATCCCGGATTCCGTGCCATTAGTTACGACGAACTGTTTGATGCTTATTATGAACAGGTTCGCGGATTGGTAGATGGCGGTTCTGATGTTTTGCTTATAGAAACCATTTTTGATACCTTAAATGCAAAAGTTGCCATTGCGGCAATTAAACAATACGAGGCTGTGATTGGCCGTAAACTGGAAATTATGATTTCCGGTACCATTACAGATGCCTCTGGCAGAACCCTTTCCGGGCAAACTGCCGAAGCTTTTCTGAATTCTGTTATGCACGCAAAACCATTAAGTATTGGTTTTAACTGTGCTTTAGGTGCAAAAGAAATGCGGCCGCATATTGAAGAACTTGCGGCAAAAGCCGGATGTTATGTTTCTGCTTATCCAAATGCCGGTTTACCAAATGAGTTTGGGGCATATGACGAGCAACCGCATGAAACTGCACATTTGGTAGATGATTTTATCGCATCTGGATTTGTAAATATTGTAGGGGGCTGTTGTGGTACAACGCCGGATCATATTGGCTGTATTGCGGCAAATGCACGTAAAGCAGAACCTCGTAAAATTCCATCGGCTCTGCCTAATATGCGGTTAAGCGGATTAGAACCCGTAACCATTACGCCAGAAAGCATTTTCGTAAATGTTGGCGAAAGAACCAATATTACGGGTTCTCCGAAGTTTTCTAAATTGATTTTAAGCGGCGATTATGAAGCTGCACTTGCGGTTGCCCGTCAGCAGGTAGAAGGTGGTGCGCAAGTGATTGACGTGAACATGGATGAAGGTATGTTGGATTCTGAAGCAGCAATGACCAAGTTTTTAAACCTCATTGCATCAGAACCTGATATTGCCAAATTGCCCATCATGGTCGATTCTTCAAAATGGAGTGTAATCGAAGCCGGATTAAAATGTTTGCAAGGCAAAGGAATTGTAAATTCTATTTCACTTAAAGAAGGGGAAGAGAAATTTATTGAAAGTGCGCGTAAGATTTTAACTTACGGTGCAGCCGTTGTCGTAATGGCATTCGATGAAAAAGGCCAGGCCGATAATTATGAAAGAAGAATAGAAATCTGTAAACGCAGTTACGATATCCTGGTTGATGGCGTTGGTTTTCCTCCGCAAGACATCATCTTTGATCCGAATATTCTTACTGTAGCTACTGGTTTAGAAGAACACAATAATTACGCTGTTGATTTCATTAATGCCACACGTTGGATCAAACAGAATTTACCTTATGCCAAGGTAAGTGGTGGTGTTTCCAATATTTCATTTTCTTTCCGAGGAAATAATGTGGTTCGAGAAGCCATGCACTCTGCATTTTTATACCACGCCATCCAGGCCGGTATGGATATGGGCATTGTAAATGCCGGGATGCTTGAAGTTTACCAGGAAATACCGCCAGAACTTTTAGAGCGCGTAGAAGATGTGCTGCTAAACAGAAGGGATGACGCAACAGAACGCCTTGTAGAATTTGCAGAAACCGTAAAATCTAAAGGCAAAGAAATTGTTAAAAATGAAGAATGGCGTAAAGGAACAGTAGAAGAACGTTTGTCTCATTCCCTTGTTAAGGGCTTGATTGAATATCTGGACGATGACGTTGAAGAAGCCAGACAAAAATATGCCCGCCCGATTCAGGTGATTGAAGGCCCTTTGATGGATGGAATGAATATTGTAGGCGATCTTTTTGGCGCAGGTAAAATGTTTCTTCCACAGGTGGTAAAATCTGCCCGCGTAATGAAAAAAGCCGTTGCTTATTTATTACCTTTTATTGAGCAGGAAAAGCTGGATAACCCGGATCAGAACCAAAACTCGTCGGCCGGAAAAGTATTGATGGCCACGGTTAAAGGCGATGTTCATGATATCGGCAAAAACATCGTAGGCGTAGTGCTGGCTTGTAATAATTTCGAAATTGTAGATATGGGCGTAATGGTGCCTGCTCAGGATATCATTAAAAAAGCCAAAGAAATTAATGCAGATATTATTGGATTAAGCGGATTAATTACACCATCACTGGATGAAATGGTCCATTTTGCAAAAGAGATGGAGCGCGAGAATTTCACGATTCCATTAATTTTAGGTGGTGCCACAACATCACGCATTCATGCAGCAGTTAAAGTTGCACCAAATTATTCTGGTCCGGCGATACATGTTTTAGATGCCTCAAGAAGTGTAACGGTTTGCAGCACGTTGATGAATCCGGAAACTCGCGGCGATTATATTGACGGCATAAAAGCAGAATACGATAAAGCACGTGAAGCCCATTTGAATAAACGTTCTGATAAGCGATTTAAAACACTTGAAGAAGCACGCAACAATAAATTTAAGATAGAGTTTGATCAGAATCTTCCGGTTCCGGTATTTACAGGTACACGGGTTTTTGATGAGTATCCGCTGGAGGAATTGGTGCCATATATAGATTGGACGCCGTTTTTTCATACCTGGGAGCTACGCGGAAGTTATCCGAAAATCTTCGACGATAAGAATGTTGGTGATGAAGCCCGGAAACTATTTGATGATGCACAGGTTTTGCTGAATAGGATTGTAGATGAAAAATTACTTACTGCAAGAGGTGTAATTGGTTTTTGGCCCGCAAATTCTGTTGGCGATGATATTGTTCTGGAAGTCCGAAGTCAAGAGACTGAGGATGGAACTTTGCTGACAGGCGCCGGACTTCCGACTTCCGGCATCCGACACCAAACTATTCATACGCTTCGCCAGCAGGCCGAAAAAGTAGATGGGCAACCTTATTACGCATTGTCTGATTTCATCGCGCCAAAAGAAAGTGGAATACAAGATTATTTTGGCGGTTTTGCCGTAACTACCGGAATTGGAATTGATGAATTGGTGAATGCATTTGAAGCCAACCATGACGATTACAACAGCATTATGGTTAAGGCGCTTGCCGATCGTTTGGCAGAAGCCTTTGCAGAGCGTATGCATGAGCGTGTTCGGAAAGAATTTTGGGGTTATGCTCAAGATGAAAATCTGAGCAACCAGGAACTGATTAAAGAGGAATATGCAGGCATCAGACCAGCACCCGGTTATCCAGCCTGCCCGGAACACACAGAAAAAGGTACTTTATTTGAGCTCTTAGATGCTGAGGCAAAAATTGGTTTACGTTTAACAGAAAGTTATGCGATGTATCCAACGGCGGCAGTAAGCGGATTTTATTTTGCTCATCCGCAATCGCGTTACTTCGGTTTGGGCAAAATTACCAAAGATCAGATCGAAGATTATGCCATCCGAAAAAATATGCCAGTTGAAGAAGTTGAACGTTGGTTAAGCCCGAATCTGGCCTATTAAAACAAAAGGAAAAAAATTTTTCCACTATATTGATACACTAAATACCCAAGCCCCTTTTAGGCTTTGACTATGAAAATTACAGACCATATTAATAATGCGAAAGGTAAAACCTTGTTCTCTTTTGAGCTTTTACCACCAATTAAAGGCCAAAGTATACAATGGGTTTACGATGCAATTGATCCTCTGCTGGAGTTTGAACCACCTTTTATAGATGTCACTTCGCTTCGCGAAGATTATATCTACAAGGAACAAGAGAATGGATTATTGCAAAAAGTATCGTATCGTAAGCGCCCCGGAACAATTGCAATTTGTGCAGCAATTATTCATAAATATAAAATTGATGCTGTTCCGCATTTAATTTGCGGTGGATTTACCAAAGAAGAGACGGAGAATGCGCTTATTGATCTTCAGTTTCTGGGCATAGATAATGTGTTGGCTTTACGTGGAGATGCACGCCAGGCCGATGCCGCTTTTATACCAACCAAAGGCGGCCATTGCTACGCAACGGAGTTGATTGAACACATTAAAAATCATAATGAAGGTAAATTTTTGCATGAAGATGTAGAGACGTTTAGAAGTGATTTCTGTATCGGCGTTGCCGGATATCCTGAAAAACATTTTGAAGCACCGAACCTAAACGCCGATTTTAAGTATTTGAAAAAGAAAGTAGATATGGGCGCAGAGTTTATCGTAACGCAGATGTTTTTTGACAATCAGAAATATTTTGATTTTGTACGAAAATGCCGCGAAAATGATATTCATGTTCCTATCATTCCAGGACTAAAGCCAATCAGTACCGCGAAACAGTTGGTTGCTTTGCCGAAAATTTTCCATATCGATATTCCTGATGATTTGAGTGACGCTGTTGAGCATGCAAAAACAGCTGCCGATATTCGTGAAGTTGGAACGGAGTTTATGATTAAACAGTGTAAAGAACTGATGGATTTTGGCGTTCCGGTTTTACACTTTTATACAATGGGCAAACCCGAACAAACCAAACGGATTGCAAAAGCAATTTTTTAATTATTCACAACAACGGCACACGGCTTAGCTATTTGCACCACAATGTGGCAACAAACGTCTTGCTGTGACAGTATGTATTGGTTTATTTTTTCGTATCTCACACACTTAGAAAAAAATTCCTTATTCCCAATCTGGGTGTTCTAGAAAAATGAAGGTAATCAGCTAAAATGTTTTGATTTATTTTCTATCAGCGAAATGATTATCTATATTGAAATCTTTAGTTAAAGAAAGAGGCTTTTCTCGGGGAAAGCCTCTTTTACATCTATTGAAACTGAAAAGTGTACAGGTCTAAAAACGGGCTTACATCTCTTGTTTTTTTAAAACTGTACATACAATTTGCCAATCGGTGTAAAATATGAGGGTGATGTAATGAAAGAAATTACCTTTATAAAAAAACAAACGACATGAAAAAAACAATTAACACTCAGCCAACAAAGAAATTATTTTTTAACAAAAAAACGATCGTATTATTGGATCAACAAGGTATGAGCAGTATTATCGGTGGGGGAGAGGATATTCTTCGTACAACAACTGCAAATACAGAATCCAGAACTACAGGAGTAACATTAGAAACAATATTAACCGGAGGGATAATTTCTCTTTAATACCAATGTAATTGACAAAATTTCGTAAATACAAAAACGTAATAATACATATTGCTTGCTGGACACTTTATATATCCTATGCAATCATTATGTATTATTTTACTTTTAAGGCAAGATTTCAGTTTAAAGATTTGCTGATCGGCCATTTGATGGCCGTTGCATTATTTTATGCTTTAGTTTATTGGGTTATTCCCTCATTCAGGGATAAAAAAAAGCGGATGTTCGGCATCCTGTATTTCTTTTTATCCCTGTTGTTATTTTGCTTTTTCAGATACCTTTCCAAAGGCGTATCTGACTTAAACATTCTAAAAAAACCGTTTGATTCTTTTCTGCACCCGGCTTTTTTTAATTTTTGCCTATATGTATTCTTTGAATACTTTATCTACGCACTGGGTTTTTGGTTCGCGGTAGACAGTATAAAGAAGAATAGAAATATTGCTGTTTTGGAACAGCAGCGTTTGGAAATTGAAAACCAGTTTCTGAAGGAACAACTGAGTCCGCATTTTTTATACAATACATTAAGTTTTTTCTATACCAAAACACTCGCCTTAGATGATAATCTGGCAGAAGGACTTATGATATTAACCGATATTTTAAGATATTCATTAAAAACAGATGGTGAAAAAGTTCCGCTTGAACTGGAGGTGGAACATATTGAAAATCTTATTAAAATAAACAACCTGCGTTTTAGTGGTAAACTAAACTTTGTTTTTAATAAAAACTTTGAAACGGAAAGCGAGCACCTGCTTATCCCTCATGTTCTGATCACTTTTGTTGAAAATGCATTCAAATATGGAGATTCGACTGATCCGGATAACCCGATACGAATTGACCTGAAAACAACCAAAGAAGGTATATATTTTGAAATCCGTAATAAGAAGGCTGTAGGTTTTAGGGTTCACTCTACAGGTATAGGTCTTTCCAGCCTGAAGAAAAGATTAGATTTTTTGTATAAAGAAGATTATTTGCTTGAAATTGAGAATGAACCTACCTGGTACAATGTAAAATTATTTATTAAAGGGTTATGATTAAATGTTTAATATTGGATGATGAGCAGCATGCTATAGATCTGCTCAAAACATATATAGAAAAAATACCATTACTGGAGTTGGTTCATGCCACTACAAGTCCGCTTGAAGCCTTAACAGTATTGGGCCAAAAAAAGGTAGATCTTGTTTTTTCTGATATTAATATGCCCGAAATATCGGGCATAGATTTTACACGCGCAATTGCGAATAAGCAGCAAATTATTTTTACCAGCGCGCATGGCGAATTTGCACTTGAAGGTTTTGAGAATGACGTTGTTGACTTTCTTTTAAAGCCGATTGCCTTTTCCAGATTTTTAAAGAGCGTGCAAAAGGCGTCTGCATTGATAAGTTCAGCCAAGCAATTGCAAACCAGTGCAGAAGAAAATTTCATTTTCGTAAAAACAGAGCAAAAGGGCAAATTGATCAAAATAAATTTTGATGATATTGATTATGTAGAAGGGATGAAAAATTACGTCGGGATTTATCTGAAAGGTGAATGTGTGATGGCATTGATGAATATGAAATATCTTGAAGAAATACTACCTGAGCGTCTGTTTGTGCGGGTACACAATTCATATATTATTTCAATTAATAATATAGAAATGGTAGAAGGTAACCAGGTTCGCCTGAGAAATGTATCTGGTAAAATTCCAATAGGTGTTACCTACAAACCTAATTTTATAGAACGGATAAACCTGAAGGGTAAAGATATTTTTTAAATCCGTACCTACTAAACTCAAATTGGTGTAACCAATTCGGAGTACTAAAGATTCCTTTTTATCATTGATCATACAATTCGAAAAGATATGAAAAATGATAAAAAGGACTTCCCATACGAGTTCCATCCAAAATTAATCTTGCGAACTCCACGTTACGCTTTCAAAAATTTAAATAAGGTAAACGATATTCATCATTTTCTGAATGATGAAGCTTTTCTGGAAGCGATCTACCTGGCTTCTCCAGTACTTCACAGAGAGTGTTTACGCTTAAAGCATAACGAAATAAAAGAACAAAAAGATATCATTAGAGTAACCAATTCTCTGGTAAAATACATCAGCAGAATGAGTTCAAGATCTACACCATTTGGTCTGTTTTCAGGTTGTTCTATAACCTCATGGAGCAATCAGCCAACTGAAGTCTCTTTTGATCAGGAACATTTTGGCAGACATACGCGTTTAGATATGCATTATCTATGTGCAATGGCACAGGATCTTGCGAACAGACCCGAAATTAAACCATGGCTTCAGTACTTTCCAAATTCAAGTATCTATTCCATCACTGATGAGATACGTTATGTCGAATATAAATATCAGAATGGAAGCCGTTCTTATAGAATAAGCGCAGTAAATAATTCGGAATATATACAGCAAATTGTTGCACTAAGTGCTAACGGAAAATCACTGTTAGATCTTGCTTCTGCGTTGGTGAATGATGAAATCAGTTTGGAAGATGCTATATTCTTTATCGATGAATTGATTACCGCTCAGGTTTTGGTTAGCGAATTGGAACCTGCAGTGACCGGCCCGGAGTTTATACACCAAATTTTAACAATCCTGCACAAAATATCTGCGGAACATGAAAGCGACGCGCTAAACAATATTATTGAAACTGTTGAAGAAATCAGACAACGTTTAGCGAACCTTGACAGTGAAGTTCGGAACCCCATCTCCGCTTACCGCGAACTGACAAGCTTGATCAGCAGCTTAGGTGTCGCTTTTGATGAGAGTAAATTGTTTCAGACCGATATGAGTAAAGCAGTATCTGCAGATCGTGTAAATGAAGCTGTTCAGGAAAGTTTAGCCGAGGCTTTCGCTCTTGCAAATGCACTTTACCCTGAAGTAAGACAAAGTAATTTAACCTCCTTCGCAAAACGCTTCTATGAGCGATATGAAGATCAGTTAATGCCAATGTTAGATGTTTTGGATACCGAAACTGGAATTGGTTACCTGGAAAATAGCAATCAAAATATTTCACCGCTTATTGAAGGTATTGTTTTACCCAGACGTGGAACTTCTGGCGGACAGCCAATTCCGTTTGATAAAACTTCGAGGCTTTTATTTAATAAGTTGAAAAAAGTAAGTTCGGACGGAAATTTTGAAGCTGTATTCACAGAGGAAGACTTTAACAATTTTGAACCAAACTGGAAAAATACGCCACCATCGGTATCTATACTATTTAAGTTGGTAAATAATGAAGATGATCTGGTTATGGTAGAAACTATCGGCGGATCCAGCGGCGCAAACTTATTGGGCAGGTTTACTCACGCAGATCAGGAAATTCATAAAGTAGTAATGGATATTACTCAGCGTGAACAAGAGCTTAATAAAGAGGTCGTTTTTGCCGAAATTATACATCTGCCGGAAAACAGAATAGGGAATATTATGCTGCATACTGTTTTCAGAGACTATGAGATTCCTTACTTAGGCAAGTCATCCTTACCTGCAGAACAGCAGATTGATGCTTCAGATCTAATGATTGGAGTGCGCCACAATAAGATCATTCTTTTTTCTAAAAAATTGGGCAAAGAAATCATTCCCCGTTTAAGTACAGCCCATAACTTCAGTTACAAGGCGCTTCCTGTTTATCAGTTTCTGTGCGATTTACAAACACAAGACATTCGCGCCGGCTTTAAATTTACCTGGGGTTCAATGGCCTCGCAATATTCATTTTTACCCAGAATGCGCTATAAAAACTTAATTCTGGCACCTGCACAATGGCAACTGACCAAAAATGAATTTAAAGGCTTATTAGCAGCGAAAGATGATCAGTTGCAGGAAGAAATTCAATCGTTCCTCGGTAAATGGACGATGCCCCGATATGTATGCCTTGCAGATGGCGACAATGAATTGCTAATTGATTTTGAGAATACCCAAAGCATTAGAAGCTGGCTTAAAACAATAGAGAACAGGTCAAATATTATTTTAAAGGAATTCCTCTTTGGCGAAAAATCATCAATTTGTACGAATGGCGGAGAAGCAGTAACCAACCAATTTATCGCTACTTTAATTAATAAAAATCCGGTTTACGATCTTCCGCTTTCCGAAAAATTTAAAGACGATGAAGAAGGAGATGGTATACGCCGCTTTGGCCCTGGTTCTGAATGGGTTTATTTCAAACTTTACTGCGGTCCAAAATCTGCTGATAAAATACTGGAAGAAAATATTGCTCAGATTGTATCCGAATTGAAAAAACTAGATCTGATCGATAAATGGTTTTTTATCCGATACAATGATCCGCATTTCCATTTGAGGGTTCGTTTTCATTTAACAGATATCGAAAACATCGGTACCTGTATGAATATCATAAATCAGTTCACTGCGCACCTTCAGGTACAAGGTTTGATCTGGAAATCTCAGATTGATTCTTATCAAAGAGAAATAGAACGTTATGGAAAAAACAGTATTGAACTGGCCGAATCTCTTTTTTGTGCAGACAGCGAAGCATTGCTTGGCTTTTTGGAGGAAACTCAGGGCGATGCAAGGGAAGATATCAGATGGTTATGGGGATTGAAATCTGCTGATGCCTTGTTAGATGATTTTGCCCTTTCATTAGAAGAAAAAAGCGAACTTCTGAATGTAATCAAAACGGGTTTTGCTTTGGAATTTAATATGGACAAAAATCTCAAACTTCAGATCAACAAAAAGTATGCAGACCATCGGCCAATGATTGCCATGATGATGGATAAAACCAATGCAAATACAGAAACATTTATGCCGCTGTTCAAAATAATAGAAAACAGATCGGCAGCTTCTGCAACAATTACCAAACAAATTTTGGCACTTAAAGAAAAAAGACAGCTGAAGGTGCCTTTATCGGATTTACTTGGCGCTTACCTGCACATGTTATTAAATAGATTATTCATCGCCGATGCGCGTGTCCATGAATTGATTGTATATGATATTATGGCAAAATATTATCAATCGCAAATTGCTCAAATAAAAAAGAAACAGCAGCTACAAATAACAGGCTTAAACTAAATATAATGTTGAAGAAATTTCCCTCTTATAAACAACATGACGAAATGGATTGCGGGCCCAGCTGCCTCAAGATCATAGCACAATATTATGGAAAATCCTTTTCCCTGGAATATTTAAGGCAATTGTGCCAAACCAACAGGGCAGGCAGTACTTTGTTAAGTATAAGTGCTGCTGCAGAAAATATTGGATTCCGAACTATTGGAGCAAAGATTGAGTTTGAAGAAATACAAACCGAAGATTTATTTCCATGTATTGCTTATTGGCGACAAAAACATTTTGTTGTAGTGTATAAGATTAAAAAAGACGTGGTATATGTTTCTGATCCTGCATATGGATTGATTACTTACTCTAAACAGGAGTTCATGAAAAACTGGTCTACAGATGGAAAATCTGGAATTGTGATGGCCATTGAACCCACTTCAGATTTTTTTGAATCTGAAGAAGATGAACAAGCCAAGAGCCCCAGAAAGGGCCTTGGCGTTCTGTTGAAGTATCTGGTTCCGTACAAAAAAATGCTATTTCAGGTTTTTCTCGGACTTATCGTGGGTAGCGCTTTACAGCTGGTTATCCCATTTTTAACGCAAAGTATTGTAGACGTTGGGATCAAACAGAATAACCTCAATTTTATAAATCTTATTTTAATTGCACAACTGGTTCTCTTTATCGGGCGAACCAGTGTCGAATTTATCAGGGCCTATATTCTTTTACATGTAAGCGCCCGGATAAATATCAGGCTGATCTCAGATTTTTTCATCAAACTGATGAAACTTCCCCTGGGCTTTTTTGATACCAAATTAACCGGCGATATTTTACAACGAATTGCAGATCATCAACGGGTAGAATCTTTTTTAACCACAGGTTCGTTAAATATTTTGTTTTCCTGTATTAACATCATCGTGTTTGGTGGTGTACTGGCCTACTATAACGTAATGATTTTTGTAGTATTTCTCTTTGGAAGTGCATTTTATTTCATTTGGATTTCAATATTCATGAAGAAACGTGCTGAGCTGGATTATAAACGCTTTTCTCAATTATCAGTCAATCAGGAGAAAAACCTGGAATTGATTTATGGGATGCAAGAGATTAAACTTCACAATGCTGAACGCAAAAAACGGTGGCAGTGGGAACACATTCAGATAAAGCTATTCAAAGTAAACTTAAAAGGTTTGTCTTTAAGACAAAGCCAAACAGCAGGTTCATCACTAATCAATGAGCTTAAAAATATCTTTATTACCTTTTTATCTGCAAAGCTGGTGTTACAAGGTGATATCAGTTTGGGGATGATGCTGTCTATTTCTTACATAAACGGCCAGTTGAATAGTCCGGTTGCACAACTTTTAGAGTTCTTCCAATCTTACCAGGATGCTAAAATCAGTGTTGCGCGAATTAACGAAATACATCAAAAGCCAGATGAGGAGCGGACAGATGTAGTTCATCTTGATGTTCCCGAAGCTGGAGATATGGAACTCAAAAATGTTTCTTTTTCTTATGAAAAAAGTTCGAGAAACAAATTGATTTTAAAGGACATCAATTTAACCGTACCACGAAATAAGGTAACTGCAATTGTTGGATCGAGCGGAAGTGGAAAAACCACGCTTTTAAAGCTTTTACTTAAATTTTATGAACCAGACGAAGGGGAAATCCTTATTGGGGCAAATTCCATTGGCGATGTATCTCATTACAACTGGAGAAATCAGGTTGGATCAGTTATGCAGGAAGGTTATGTTTTCTCAGATAGTATTGTAAATAATATTGCAGTAGGCGAGGAGGTGCCGGATAAAACCAGGCTTCTGGAGTGTTTAAAAATTGCCAATATTGACGATTTTGTAAGTAAACTGCCTTTAGCTATGGAAACGAAAATCGGACCGAATGGATATGGCTTAAGTACCGGACAAAAACAACGGTTATTAATTGCAAGATCCTTATATAAAAATCCGTCATTCTTGTTTTTTGATGAAGCCACCAGCGCATTAGATGCCAACAATGAAAAAGTGATTATGGAAAGGCTTGAGCATGCATTTAAAGGCAGAACGGTACTGACAATTGCTCATCGGTTAAGTACAGTGAAAAATGCAGATAAAATTGTTGTTCTGGAAGAGGGAAGAATTGCAGAAGAGGGTACACATGAGGAGCTGGTTTTAAAAAAGGGACTTTATTTTACATTAATCAAAAACCAATTAGAATTAGGAACATAATATGGAACAATATACAGATAAAGCAGAGGAGCACAATCTTTTGAATGACGGAGAAGTAAATCAATTACTAGGAACTGGGCCATCCAAAATCGTCATTTTGGGCAATACGATATTACTCGCACTCATCATTTCATTGGGATTTTTAGCCTGGTATATTAAAATTCCTGAAACCATTAACGGTTTTACTACATTGAAACCGATAGAGGCAGGGCAGTTGGTTACTACAAATGAAGATATTGTTATCGCCAATGTTTTTAAAAAAAATGGTGACCTTGTTAAGCCTGGCGATACATTATATACTGGAAACAACGCGCAGACGATCCTCGCCAATACTTCAGGTAAAGTTGTTTACCTCAAACAAATTTATACTGGTGAAAAGATTGTAGCAGGAACTCAAATGATGGCTGTTACCCCCCTGAAGACTAACCTTGATGTGAGTGCCTTCGTTCCACTATCCGCCTACTGTAAAGTGAAACTCGGACAAAAAGTAATGATTTCATTATCCGGACAAGAATTCGGTGGGTTAGAAAAAATAACAGGAGAAGTTCAAGGACTGAGAATTCCGAAACACGGTGAAAAATATGGAACCGTGGAGATAAAAATTGATCAGAAATTATCTGAAATTATTTCTACCCAAGGGCAAATTTTATATCCGGTATCTGGGTTGGTTAATATTTTATATAAAGAAGCTAGCCTATTCAACCTGCTATTTCAATCATAGATGTGCGGGCCTCAAGACTTGAATGTGTTTATACAGGAAAAACTAAAAAGTATCAACCTATTCCTTTATCATAAAATAAAAAGTAAAGACTTTGTACATAACTTATCGCTAATCTCGGGCACGTCGGGATTAGCGTTATTTTTTTATGAAAATGATCGGTTAAATCCAGCAGCTGAGTCAAAAAAGATCTGCTCAAAAGCAATCGAATACACCTATAAATCTGTTGAACAAGCAACTGCACTTCCTGCTTCGCTTGCTTCAGGACTGGCAGGATGGGGTTGGTTTTTGTCGTACATCCGTTATCCGGATGCTTACTATTACGAAACTTGTACTGAAATAGATCCGCTTTTATTAAATGAATATAACCGTTTTATAGATGCCCAACATTATGATCTTTTGCATGGTGCCATTGGCGTAGGGTTATACTTAATGAAACGTCAAAAATATGAATCTGTTGAAATTTTACTCAAGGCGCTGTACAGCAACGGAATTTTTGAAAATGGTGAAGTAAAATGGGAGAGATATGATCAGTTTAATTATCAGGAGCATATTATAGATTTTGGATTTGCTCATGGTGTTGCGGGCATCTTGGCATTTGTATTGAAGTGTTATGAAAAAAACATTTGTAAGGATCTTTGTATTGAACTGATGGAAAAGGGATTCAGATTCTACCAGAATAATATGAATCCGCATAGCGAAACAGGCTCATTTTTTCCAACAAAAATTCAGTCTCGCTTTTATGGTAGTGAAGTCGTTCATCCCCCGGCAATGCAAAGCTGGTGTTATGGCGATTTGGCTATCTCTCTCATTTTGCTTAAAATTTCAAAAGCTTTACAGAATCAGGAAAAGGAGAAACAGGTGATCAGGATTCTACATCAAATTGTGGGGAGGCGAATAGTTGATGAACAGAAAATTACAGATGCCGGATTTTGCCATGGCTCGAGTGGAATTGCATATTTGTACCTGAAGATATGTAAGATATTGCCGCATACAATTTTTGAACAGGAACTTGACTACTGGATGTCGAAGCTGGTTGGAGAAACTGCTGGTTTTGAGTTTTACCTGGGAGAAAATAAGGGTTGGGGGGAGGTAACCGGATTGCTGAATGGAATCACCGGAACAGGCATGGTACTTCTTAGCTACTTAAACCGTAATTTAGAAACAGGAACGGCATGGGACGAATGCCTGTTATTGTCCTGATGCCAAATATCTGGCTTATCTTTTGCGTAATAGGAAGATCTTAAAACAGAAGTTTATTATTCTTTTAGTTTCTCTGAATAGGAAAAGGGATACTTGCGTTAGGCCAAATATCCCTTTTCTATTTTTGTTTAAATTCCAAAAATTAAGTTTACTGTTATGGGCAGAATATACACTAATTATGTACTTCGTTCGTATTGGTTTCTGTACTATTTGCTAGAGGTGGATACTGGCTTGTAATTGTAGGTTTCCCTACGATGGATTAAATTTATTACGGGTTATTTTATTTTAAAAGAGCATTAGCACTTTTGTTATTTTGACGATTGATTTCAAGATTTTAGCTTGAATTTTCATCCGTTTTTTCTGGGTTGTTTTATTATTATAGCAGACTGTGAAAGCATTTACCGGATTAAAGTCGCGGTTATGGTGGTTGATGGTTCAATGGTTGGTACCAGAGAGGTCAATGTCCAGAAGGTATCAGATGATTCACCCTGGCCTAATTGTGAGTCTGCTGCTGCTCCTCCGCCGTTTAAGCTTGCCATTGCACTTTGGTCTAGTTTAGCGATGGTTTTTCTGTCGATGTTTAATTTGTTGTTTTTAACTGGTTTCATGTTTTTGGTTTTAGATTTTAAAAAGCCTACTCTGTTTGAGCTTTTCGGCATCCGCTCATGATGTTTTGTTTAGTAAACTGTGGTTACAGTTGTTGCAGTTGTCGTTTGTGTGGTTGGTATCAGGGAGGTAACCGTCCAGAAAGTTGCAGTTGTACCGGCATTATCCAATTCCTGTTCTGCTGCTGCTCCTCCGCCGTTTAAGCTTGCCATTGCGCTTTGGTCTAGTTTAGCGATGGTTTTTCTGTCGATGTTTAATTTGTTGTTTTTAACTGGTTTCATGTTTTTGGTTTTAGATTTTTAAAAGCCTACTCTGTTTGAGCTTTTCGGCATCCGCTCGTGATGTTTTGCTTAGTAAACTGTGGTTACAGTTGTTGCAGTTGTCGTTTGTGTGGTTGGTATCAGAGAGGTTACCGTCCAGAAAGTTGCAGTTGTACCGGCATTATCCACTTCCTGTTCTGCTGCTGCTCCTCCGCCGTTTAAGCTTGCCATTGCACTTTGGTCTAGTTTAGCGATGGTTTTTCTGTCGATGTTTAGTTTGTTGTTTTTAACTGGTTTCATGTTTTTGGTTTTAGATTTTTACAGGCCTACTCTGTTTGAGCTTTTCGGCATCCGCTCATGATGTTTTGTTTAGTAAACTGTGGTTACAGTTGTTGCAGTTGTCGTTTGTGTGGTTGGTATCAGGGAGGTAACCGTCCAGAAAGTTGCAGTTGTACCGGCATTATCCACTTCCTGTTCTGCTGCTGCTCCTCCGCCGTTTAAGCTTGCCATTGCACTTTGGTCTAGTTTAGCGATGGTTTTTCTGTCGATGTTTAGTTTGTTGTTTTTAACTGGTTTCATGTTTTTGGTTTTAGATTTTTACAGGCCTACTCTGTTTGAGCTTTTCGGCATCCGCTCATGATGTTTTGTTTAGTAAACTGTGGTTACAGTTGTTGCAGTTGTCGTTTGTGTGGTTGGTATCAGGGAGGTAACCGTCCAGAAAGTTGCAGTTGTACCGGCATTATCCACTTCCTGTTCTGCTGCTGCTCCTCCGCCGTTTAAGCTTGCCATTGCGCTTTGGTCTAGTTTAGCGATGGTTTTTCTGTCGATGTTTAGTTTGTTGTTTTTAACTGGTTTCATGTTTTTGGTTTTAGATTTTTTACAGGCCTACTCTGTTTGAGCTTTTCGGCATCCGCTCATGATGTTTTGTTTAGTAAACTGTGGTTACAGTTGTTGCAGTTGTCGTTTGTGTGGTTGGTATCAGGGAGGTTACCGTCCAGAAAGTTGCAGTTGTACCGGCATTATCCACTTCCTGTTCTGCTGCCGCTCCTCCGCCGTTTAAGCTTGCCATTGCACTTTGGTCTAGTTTAGCGATGGTTTTTCTGTCGATGTTTAGTTTGTTGTTTTTAACTGGTTTCATGTTTTTGGTTTTAGATTTTTTACAGGCCTACTCTGTTTGAGCTTTTCGGCATCCGCTCATGATGTTTTGTTTAGTAAACTGTGGTTACAGTTGTTGCAGTTGTCGTTTGTGTGGTTGGTATCAGGGAGGTTACCGTCCAGAAAGTTGCAGTTGTACCGGCATTATCCACTTCCTGTTCTGCTGCCGCTCCTCCGCCGTTT
This sequence comes from Pedobacter terrestris, assembly GCF_052343045.1. Classification (NCBI taxonomy): domain Bacteria; kingdom Pseudomonadati; phylum Bacteroidota; class Sphingobacteriia; order Sphingobacteriales; family Sphingobacteriaceae; genus Pedobacter; species Pedobacter terrestris. The sequence goes on from NZ_CP180264.1 coordinate 276,726, forward strand.
AAGCTTGCCATTGCACTTTGGTCTAGTTTAGCGATGGTTTTTCTGTCGATGTTTAGTTTGTTGTTTTTAACTGGTTTCATGTTTTTGGTTTTAGATTTTTTACAGGCCTACTCTGTTTGAGCTTTTCGGCATCCGCTCGTGATGTTTTGTTTAGTAAACTGTGGTTACAGTTGTTGCAGTTGTCGTTTGTGTGGTTGGTATCAGGGAGGTAACCGTCCAGAAAGTTGCAGTTGTACCGGCATTATCCACTTCCTGTTCTGCTGCTGCTCCTCCGCCGTTTAAGCTTGCCATTGCGCTTTGGTCTAGTTTAGCGATGGTTTTTCTGTCGATGTTTAGTTTGTTGTTTTTAACTGGTTTCATGTTTTTGGTTTTAGATTTTTTACAGGCCTACTCTGTTTGAGCTTTTCGGCATCCGCTCGTGATGTTTTGTTTAGTAAACTGTGGTTACAGTTGTTGCAGTTGTCGTTTGTGTGGTTGGTATCAGAGAGGTTACCGTCCAGAAAGTTGCAGTTGTACCGGCATTATCCACTTCCTGTTCTGCTGCTGCTCCTCCGCCGTTTAAGCTTGCCATTGCGCTTTGGTCTAGTTTAGCGATGGTTTTTCTGTCGATGTTTAGTTTGTTGTTTTTAACTGGTTTCATGTTTTTGGTTTTAGATTTTTACAGGCCTACTCTGTTTGAGCTTTTCGGCATCCGCTCGTGATGTTTTGTTTAGTAAACTGTGGTTACAGTTGTTGCAGTTGTCGTTTGTGTGGTTGGTATCAGGGAGGTAACCGTCCAGAAAGTTGCAGTTGTACCGGCGTTATCCACTTCTTGTTCTGCTGCTGCTCCTCCGCCGTTTAAGCTTGCCATTGCACTTTGGTCTAGTTTAGCGATGGTTTTTCTGTCGATGTTTAGTTTGTTGTTTTTAACTGGTTTCATGTTTTTGGTTTTAGATTTTTAAAAGCCTACTCTGTTTGAGCTTTTCGGCATCCGCTCATGATGTTTTGTTTAGTAAACTGTGGTTACAGTTGTTGCAGTTGTCGTTTGTGTGGTTGGTATCAGAGAGGTTACCGTCCAGAAAGTTGCAGTTGTACCGGCATTATCCACTTCCTGTTCTGCTGCTGCTCCTCCGCCGTTTAAGCTTGCCATTGCGCTTTGGTCTAGTTTAGCGATGGTTTTTCTGTCGATGTTTAATTTGTTGTTTTTAACTGGTTTCATGTTTTTGGTTTTAGATTTTTTACAGGCCTACTCTGTTTGAGCTTTTCGGCATCCGCTCATGATGTTTTGTTTAGTAAACTGTGGTTACAGTTGTTGCAGTTGTCGTTTGTGTGGTTGGTATCAGGGAGGTAACCGTCCAGAAAGTTGCAGTTGTACCGGCGTTATCCAATTCCTGTTCTGCTGCTGCTCCTCCGCCGTTTAAGCTTGCCATTGCACTTTGGTCTAGTTTAGCGATGGTTTTTCTGTCGATGTTTAGTTTGTTGTTTTTAACTGGTTTCATGTTTTTGTTTTAGATTTTTACAGGCCTACTCTGTTTGAGCTTTTCGGCATCCGCTCGTGATGTTTTGCTTAGTAAATTGTGGTTACAGTTGTTGCAGTTGTCGTTTGTGTGGTTGGTATCAGGGAGGTAACCGTCCAGAAAGTTGCAGTTGTACCGGCATTATCCACTTCCTGTTCTGCTGCTGCTCCTCCGCCGTTTAAGCTTGCCATTGCGCTTTGGTCTAGTTTAGCGATGGTTTTTCTGTCGATGTTTAATTTGTTGTTTTTAACTGGTTTCATGTTTTTGGTTTTAGATTTTTAAAAGCCTACTCTGTTTGAGCTTTTCGGCATCCGCTCGTGATGTTTTGTTTAGTAAACTGTGGTTACAGTTGTTGCAGTTGTCGTTTGTGTGGTTGGTATCAGAGAGGTTACCGTCCAGAAAGTTGCAGTTGTACCGGCGTTATCCACTTCTTGTTCTGCTGCTGCTCCTCCGCCGTTTAAGCTTGCCATTGCGCTTTGGTCTAGTTTAGCGATGGTTTTTCTGTCGATGTTTAATTTGTTGTTTTTAACTGGTTTCATGTTTTTGGTTTTAGATTTAAAAAGCCTACTCTGTTTGAGCTTTTCGGCATCCGCTCATGATGTTTTGTTTAGTAAACTGTGGTTACAGTTGTTGCAGTTGTCGTTTGTGTGGTTGGTATCAGAGAGGTTACCGTCCAGAAAGTTGCAGTTGTTCCGGCGTTATCCAATTCCTGTTCTGCTGCTGCTCCTCCGCCGTTTAAGCTTGCCATTGCGCTTTGGTCTAGTTTAGCGATGGTTTTTCTGTCGATGTTTAGTTTGTTGTTTTTAACTGGTTTCATGTTTTTAGTTTTAGTTTTTTTACAGGCCTACTCTGTTTGAGCTTTTCGGCATCCGCTCGTGATGTTTTGCTTAGTAAATTGTGGTTACAGTTGTTGAGTAGGATCAATAATTGTTTTAGAGGTTGTTGGGCCTGGCTCGCAGCACAATACGTTAGTACAATCAAAGAAAGATGTGGTAAATAAACCTTCGTTGATCTGTTGTTGCCCTCCAACAATTCTTTTTTGATTATCATGGGATAAACCGATGATAACTTTCTTATCAAGTTGCAGTGGTTTTCTTCTTTTCATTGTTTTATGCTGTTGGTGCTGGTAAAGTTGTCCATGTTGGTACAAAAGTCGTGGTCTGTGGAGAGTCGATACTTGTTGGAATGTCTGCTGTGGTTACAGCCATTTCATTCTGTCCGCCATTCAGACTTGCCATTTCATTTTGATCCAGTTTGGCTACAGTTTTCCGGTCAATGTTTAGTTTTTTGTTGTTTAATTTTTGTTTCATAATGTTAAAATTTAGATAAAGTGATCCCATTTACAGGTTTTTAAGCCTTGTATTAATTGTGTTTTTAGTCGTTTATTATTAAAAAAAAGTGGTGAATGATAACCGTTTACCTGCAGTTTTTACGGTGTACCCTTTGTATACATTTCTTCTTCAGTCGTTCAATCCAGCTGTAGTCATTCGAGTAGACGCATTTTGGGCTCTTTAGATTGCCGGACAGGGTTAATAAATATGGTGTTCATGAGCGTTAATTAAAGTAGGGTTAAGGTGTTTTCTTAATTCGGTTATGTCTATTGATACGCATTAAAAAATCTTTAAATCCAAATGATTTCTCATAAGTTAAAATCCTTTTTTTATAGATCTCTGATCCAAGCCAGATGAGCGAGGCAAATGTTGCCGCTAGAGTGCCGAGAGATAAAACAATATCTGCTATCGGTATGCCAAATGGTAAACGAACCATCACTGCTATTGGAGAGGTAAAGGGTAAAACAGATAACCAATATGCTATACTGCCATTTGGATCTTGCAGGATGACATTCTGAGCAATCATTATAGTAAATATCAATGGTGCAGTTACAGGCAAAATATACTGCTGTGATTCTGATTCACTATCAACTGATGATGCAATGGCGGCGAATAAAGCGCTATATAATAAGTATCCTCCAATAAAATAGGCTATAAATATGACTAGCATCATAGTTGTATTGTAATAGAGATGGAGATCAGAAAAAATATTAAAATTAATTTGATCGACCTGAAAAACCAGCATACAGAGCAGTCCGCAAGCAATCCATAAGGTAAATTGACTCAGGCCAACCAGGCCCACACCAATTACTTTTCCAAGTATGAGTTCAAAAGGTTTTACCGAAGAGATAATGATCTCTGCAATTCTGTTTGATTTCTCCTCCACTATTCCTTTCATTACCTGGTTGCTATAAAGAAATATGGATAAATAGATGAGTGTAGCCAACAGAATTCCTAAGATGCCCCGTGATTTCATATTCTCTGTTGAATTGTCTGATCCGATTATGTTTTTCCTCACAGCGATCTCATAATTTGCCTGCATTGCACCAACATCCTTCAATAAATACTTAAGATATTGTTGCTGAAGCCGGTTTTCGATTAAGTAAAGCAGTTTCTGATCAATTGCCTTCGCAGCATATATCTCTATCGCCTGTTTTTCTCTAAAGTCTGACGGAATATATATGGCGAGCATATTTGGATTATTTTCCAGGATTTTGCTAACCCGGTTTATACTTTTAGAAGTGTATTCAGAAGAAATCCCATTTACATTACCAAAATCTAAAAATAAATCTCCTTTTTGCTCAACTACCAGTATCTTTTTTATGTCGTTTTTCTGATTGTTATTTAATTTTTCCGCACCAATGAATAAAGTATAAATTAGTAATGGAGAAAGTAAGGTGGTAATCAAGTAAGATTGTTTCCGAACTCTGGTTATATATTCTCTGGATATAATTAGCGCCAGCTTTTTCATATTTTAGTTCGTTAGGTTGACTGTGTTGATGAAGATTTCATTCATAGACGGAATGACTTCGTTGAAACTTACCACCTCAATGTTTTGATGTAGGGTATCTCTAAGAAACTGATCTGCAGTATATCCGTCTTTTATGGTCATTGTAAAGCTTTTTGTATCATTATTAAAGTGTTCTGACAGGATATATATTCCTTTATTGGCTCTAAAACCTTTTGAAATGCCACGATATTGAATAGCGTATGTTGCATTTTTGAAAGCTTCCCTGATTTCATTTACATTTCCTTCAAGTATTTTTGCTGATTTGTTAATTAACACAACAGTACAGCATAGTTCTTCCACAGTTTCCATTCTGTGTGTAGATAAAATAACGGTTGCACCACTTTTATTCAATTCGAGAATATTTTCTTTCATCAATTCTGATGCTACAGGATCCAGGCCTGTAAAAGGTTCGTCAAGAATAATCAGCTTTGGCTGATGAAGAACTGCTGCAATAAACTGTACTTTTTGCTGCATCCCTTTAGAAAGTTGTTCCAGTTTTTTTTGTTTTAAATGACTAATCATCAGTTTGTCAAGCCAGTAATCCAACTGGTTTTTAGCGTCGGACTGTCTTGTGCCTCTCAACCGGCACAAATACAAAAGTTGTTCTTCTACACCCATTTTCTTATAAAGACCCCGTTCTTCAGGTAAATATCCTATGGAGCGTATATGTTTCTCCTGGAGTTGTTCTTCGTTAATCGTTATCATCCCAGCGTCTGATGGTATAATCTGGTTTATGATCCTCAGCAGAGTTGTTTTGCCTGCCCCATTTGGGCCAAGTAAACCGAATATTTCTTTTGGAGGAACATTGAAGCTTACATTATCTAAGGCTTTATGCCCTGCATATTGCTTAGTAATATTTTTTATCGTTAACATTGCTTTCTGCTTTAAACGGTTACTGCCCAATCCTTTTTTCTTCCTTATCGATAGATAGTTTTCTATCAACCTGTTTCTTTACACGCGCATTTCCAAATCTTTGTGTGTAAGTAAGTGTAAGCGATCGGGTGTCATATCGCGCAATATTCTGTAAATTGATATTGCTGTATTGAGCGGTATAGTACATCTTATAGCTTTTAAAAACATCGCTTGATGTAAGTTTTATACTGGAGTTACTATTCAGCACTTTTGTGATTCCAGCATTTAGCAAAAAATTGCTTTTGTAGTCGTAGAACCCATCAGAATATGGCAATGAGTAAAGCGACATCACATCTGCACTCCAGCCCTTTCCAAGTATTATCCCGTTCGTTGCTGTTAAATTTAAACTGGGTGTAGATTTGCGTGTTACAATGTTTGGATAGGATCCTTTAAAGTAGCTGCTTGCAAAATTTCCACTAAATCCCCACCATTTCTTTATCATTTTGCTCACTGCAATATTCAGGTTTAATGACTGAGCATTGCTGTAATTATCAAAATAGCTAACGATGCCTTTTGTTACCGGATCTTGCTTATAAAACGTTCCATAAAAATCTTTTATATAATTGTAGCTCAGTGAAGTAAATACAGTTTGTTTATATGACCATGAGAATTGAAGCTCATGTTTTGTCATTGGATTCAGATTGGGATTACCCTGAAAGTAATTGTAAGTGCTTTGGAAAATCAGGAATGGATTAACATATTGATATAAAGGTCTTTCTATGCTCTTTCTATAGCTCAGTGAAAATTGATTTGTGGGTGATTTTGTATATTGAAAAGCTATACTCGGGAACAGCTGGAAATAGTTCTTATTAAATTCAGTATTCATAGTAATCGAATTCCCCGTAACATTAGTTTGTTCTCCCCTTAACATCAGCTGCATGCCAATTTTTTTCATTTGCCGGCTTAATCCAACATAAGCTGCACTGATGTTTTCATCATAAATGAAATGGTTTGTTTTGCTTTGATCAACGTTCCAACTTTTGTTGTCGAAATTCTCCCAGGTCACATCGTTATTTGTGGTTGTAAATGCGCTTTTTAGTCCTGCAGATAGTGTACCGAGTTTAACCTTTTTCTCATAATCAGCTGTTATAGATTTTATGCTGATATAACCTGGAGAGTTGTCCCTGATTTGCGTTCCGGAATGTAAAAACTGATTCTGATTTCCAAAATAATTATTTGTATAAATATTGTTAGAAGTTTTTCCGTATCGATAGAAATCGCCATTTACAGTGAGCAATTGTTTTTTTGAAAGATCATTGAACTTATAAAACAAATTGGCTGATGGACTTACCCATGAGGAGTTTCCGTTGATATTCGTTAATATAGTTGAATCAACAGACTGGTTTACCAGACCAATAGGTGTTGTAGATTCATCCTGTCTGTTTCGGTTGGTAAAATTCCCCCTTAGCAATATGCCAATGCTGTTTTTAGAGTTGATATCATAATCGGCGCCGGCTTTTACTGTGTTTACATTCATTCCTTTTTCTGAATACTGATCTTCATTTAAAAAAGTTACCTGATTATTGTTTTGAAGGATTCTATTGTTTACCAGTGATGAAAATTGTTTTAAACCCATGAAATTGTAACTTCCATATATATTGATTTTTTCTTTCCGGTAGTTAAGGTTTACACCTGAATTGCCTCGGCCAAATTTTCCAGAACCAGCGCCAAGCGTAAAACTTCCATTCGAACCATAATTTAACATCTTCGTGGTTTTTATATTGATGATAGCCGATGATGCAGCATCGTATTTCGCCGAAGGATTACTGATAAGCTCTATTTTATCAATTGCATTACTCGGTTGCGAGCTAAGCCAATTCTTCAATTCCTCTCCGCTGAGATAGCTTTGTCTTCCATCTATCTGAACCGTAACATTTTTTGAGTTCAGGGAAACATTTCCAGACTCGGCGAGTTGTACGCCTGGCGCCTGCCGAAGTATTTCAAGTGCTGTAGTTCCTGCAGATAACGAGCTCTCAGAGATATTCATTGTAACCTTATCTAAGGTCATTGTAATAAGCGGCTTTTTCGATTGGATATTTACCGTTTTTAGATTATTCAATTCCAAAGAGAGTTTTATCGGATTGATGCTGATATCGGAGGTAGTAACATGTATATTTTTTCGATGATATTCTTTATAACCTACATATTTTACAAGCAAAGTATAGTCACCAGGTTTTGTTGTAAAAACGAAATTTCCGGCTACATTCGTTGTAGTTGTTTGTTTACTTCCGTCTGAGTCGTTTTCTAAAATCAGTCCGGCATTTGGTAAAGAAAAATTGCTTACAGAATCCACAACTACTCCAGATAGCTTGATGGTTTCATTTTGTTGTGCATGTACACCTATAGAAAACCCGACGATTACTAAAATAAATACGAGTTTTGGCAATATTTTTTTTGTTTCCATAGCAGTTTTTTTATCTGTTCATTTATTATGAATCAAACATATATAAACTGCTTTTTTTGATTAAAAATAATACACTGATTTGCTTAATGTGCGGACGGATTGTGCTATAATTTAGATTAAATTCTCTTGAATGACCGGATAAAGTCTATTAAAATAAGACGATGTTAAACCCTTGTAGTAGTAGCATATGAATAATTCTTACAGAACTTTAACGATACTTTATTTGTTATATAGCTATAGGTGCTATATTTGTAAACATGACACGGGTTAATTTTAAATATCTGCTAATCATTTTTCTTTCACTTGCTTTGCTTGTGAAAGTGGGAAATGTACTTTCGTATTTAAAATCATCCATCACAAATACCGAGCTTTCATCGGTCAATAGTGATGCAGCAGAAAAGGAAGAAAAAAAGGTCGAAAACGAGTTTTTTACCGATCATTCCTTTTTTCAATTGCAGAATGTGGTTTTTAATGTCGCAGAGAAAAAAATCATCCCGCTAGGCCGGTCGTTCCGTTTAAATTATTTCCCAGAGGTATTGACACCGCCGCCTTCTGGCGCATAAGGCAATTTCTTATCTATCCATTGCGCACCGCAATGTAAATTCATTTGTACATTCTAAATAAATACTAATATGAAACGAGCAATTTCATTTGTAGTCCTTTTGGTGGCTGCGACATTAACCATCCATGCACAAGAAGTTGTGCAGCAAAATGTAAAACCGGTAGATAACGCATTAGAAGTGGTATCTAAACTTCAGCCGGTAAGCTTTAACTACGATAAGGCCTGGGCACAGAAGTTAAAAATTTCTGATCAACCACAATTTGGGTTTGTGGGCATGGAAGCGAAGTCGGCTGCACCGGAAGTGATAACGGTAACTGCAAAAACATATCCGGCAGGTAAAAATGCCCAAAATTCTGCTACAATTACGAAAGTGGATTACGAAAAATTAATTCCTTTATTGGTCGGCAGCATTAAAGAACAGCAAGTGCAAATTGATGCGCTGAAGCGCGAAATTCAAACGCTTAAAGCGCATGCCGCAAAATAAAAAAAAGGGGATCAGATTTTTCTGATCCCCTTTTTTGGGTTTCAACTTCATCTTGTTAACGTCTGTAATTGTGCAATATTTCTGCGTTTTGTATCCTCCTTTGGAGGGACAGGGGGAGGACTTATAGTCGTTAAGGTTTTCCACCCCCTTTACTTCCCCCGCGGGCGGGGGATACATGTTGCTAAACCCCTCAAAGTTTTAAATTTTGATATTTTTCCGCGTTTTGTATCCTCCTTTGGAGGGACAGGGGGAGGACTTATAGTCGTTAAGGTTTTCCACCCCCTTTACTTCCCCCGCGGGCGGGGGATACATGTTGCTAAACCCCTCAAAGTTTTAAATTTTTCGGTTTTCTACACTCTTTGTCCCACTCTTGAGGGGCAAGGGGGAGGAATTAAAATTATCGCAGTTTTCCACCCCCTTTAATTCCCCCGCGAGCGGGGGATACATGTTGCTAAACCACTCAAATTTTTGAATTTTTCGGTTTTCTATACTCTTTATCCCGCTTTTGAGGGGCAAGGGGGAGGAATTAAAATTATCGCAGTTTTCCACCCCCTTTAATTCCCCCGCGAGCGGGGGATACATGTTGCTAAACCACTCAAATTTTTGAATTTTTGTTTTCTATACTCTTTATCCCCATCTTGAGGGGGCAGGGGGAGGAATTAAAATTATCGCAGTTTTCCACCACCTTTAATTCCCCCGCTCGCGGGGGATACATGTTGCTAAACCACTCAAATTTTTGATTTTTTCGGTTTTCTATACTCTTTATCCCGCTTTTGAGGGGGCAGGGGGAGGAATTAAAATTATCGCAGTTTTCCACCCCTTTAATTCCCCCGCGAGCGGGGAATACATGTTGCTAAACCACTCGTATTTTTAATTTTTGTTTTCTATACTCTTTATCCCCCTTTTGAGGGGGTAAGGGGGAGGAATTAAAATTATCGTAGTTTTCCACCCCCTTTAATTCCCCCGCGAGCGGGGGATAGATGTTATTAAACCACTCAAATTTTTGAATTTTTGTTTTCTATACTCTTTATCCCCCTTTTGAGGGGGCAAGGGGCGGAATTAAAATTATCGCAGTTTTCCACCCCCCTTTAATTCCCCCGCGGGCGGGGGATAGATGTTATTAAACCACTCAAATTTTTGAATTTTTGTTTTCTATACTCTTTATCCCCCTTTTGAGGGGGTAAGGGGGAGGAATTAAAATTATCGCAGTTTTCCACCCCCTTTAATTCCCCCGCGGGCGGGGGATAGATGTTATTAAACCACTCAAATTTTTGAATTTTTGTTTTCTATACTCTTTATCCCCCTTTTGAGGGGGTAAGGGGGAGGAATTAAAATTATCGCAGTTTTCCACCCCCTTTAATTCCCCCGCGGGCGGGGGATAGATGTTATTAAACCACTCAAATTTTTGAATTTTTGTTTTCTATACTCTTTATCCCCCTTTTGAGGGGGTAAGGGGGAGGAATTAAAATTATCGCAGTTTTCCACCCCCTTTAATTCCCCCGCGGGCGGGGGATAGATGTTATTAAACCACTCAAATTTTTGAATTTTTGTTTTCTATACTCTTTATCCCCCTTTTGAGGGGGTAAGGGGGAGGAATTAAAATTATCGCAGTTTTCCACCACCTTTAATTCCCCCGCGGGCGGGGGATACATGTTATTAAACCACTCAAATTTTTGAATTTTTGTTTTCTATACTCTTTATCCCCCTCTTGAGGGGGCAGGGGGAGGAATTATGCTCAGATAATGAAGTAGAAAGCGTACTCACTTTCAGACAATGAATATGCAGCGCGCTCATCACAACAATTTCAAGACTATCAATAATCTGTGAAGCCATTACAAAAGCTCTTTACTTCCGCAAAATACCAAAAAAATGTCTGTACGCTCCACCTCTTCAAAGAGTAGGAACATACAGACAATATTATTATTCACAGAAAAACCTGGATTTAATAACCCGGATTTTGTGGCAAATTCGGATTTGCAATCTGATTATCCGGAATTGGAAATAAAAGATATTTCGGATCATCTACACCTTTTTCCTGTCTGGCCTGAAGGAATTTCCCAAAGCGGATTAAGTCTTGTCTTCTAAAGCCTTCCCAGTACAATTCTCTTGCACGCTCATCCAGTAAAATATCCAGAGTTAAGCTGGTCAAAGCTGATGCACCGCGTACAGTTCTGATACTGTTTACTACGGTTAAAGCTTCGGCGTTTTGTGAAGTTCTCAATTGCGCTTCTGCTTTCATCAACAATACATCTGCGTAGCGAAAATATACCCAATCATTCTCCATTTGTCTTGAACCCAGGTTGGCAATATCAACCGGATATTTAAACACGCGAATGCCGGCAACTTCCAGGTGATTCTGATCTCTTTCGATAATGCTTACTTCAGGTGTAAAAGCCAAATTGTTGCCTCTACGGTCTTTAAGTGCAACACCATTTTGATTAACCTGCTGGCCAACGAGAAAACCGATACGCAAGCCATTGATATTCGTTTGGCCGGCATAACTCATTCCACGGCGCGTATCTGAAGCTTCGAATTTATTGTACATATCCGATAGCGTACAAAAGCCATTATTACCACTCGGATTTTGGTTGTAGTGTAACGTGGTAGAATACAGACTAAAAATATCACTTCCGGCTACGCCACCGGTATTTTGAGCAGTAAAGATGTTCTCTGTAGAAAGCGTCGCATTTGCAGGAGCAAAATTATCGAAATAGTTTGGTGTTAAGGTATAACCGGATAAGCCGATCTGATTGGCAAGCGTAATAACATTGGCCATATCTGCGGGATCAAATGTTGGATTGCTGCGGTTTAAAAATACACCTTTATTCAGGTAAAGCTTCATCAGCAATGTTCTTGCCGCATTTTTATTTGCCACATTTGCGGGTCCATCCGGCAGGTTAGGAATTATTGTTGTAAGCTCAGTAGTCAGAAAAGTGATCGCTTCACTTGCAGAACGTACGTTTGACGGCTGAGTAAGATCTTCACCAAATACACGATATGGAACTTTGCCCCAGCCATCTAATATTGAAAATTGTGCGAATGCTCTTAAAAACCGAAGCTGTGCGGCTTGTGATGCTGATGGATTATAGCCTAGAGCATTTGTAGTTACGTAGGTGATGCTATTCAAATCGCGAAATACATCTGATATTCTGGCGTGATCTGGCGCCCATCGATGTAAAAACAATGCGCGCCATGCGCCATTATCATCCCAATCGCCACCTCTTGTTGGTACAATGGTTTCATCTGATGTAACCTGCTGCAGAGCCTGCCAATTGTAAGGACCTTGATAAGGGCCAACCATTGATGCGTAACTTGCCGCAACCAAACTGGTTACATTGTTGGAACTGATTCCCGAATTTCCGATCTGGCCATTCAGATTTTCATCAAGCTTGGTACAGGAAGAAGCGGAAAACATAAGCGTGATCAAGCCAATTATATATTTAGTTTTCATGTCAGTTAAGTTAAGGTTAAAGAGAAAAATTTACACCGAAGTTGAATGTTCTGGCTGTTGGATAAGCAGTATAATCTATTCCTGCAGATGGAACGCCACTTACACTTTTATTTACATTTACTTCGGGATCAAAACCTGTGTACTTCGTGATCACGAATAGGTTTTGTCCGTTCACATACACATTAAGCGATTTGATGGATTTGCCGATATTACCAAAGTTATAGTTGATGGTTGCATTAGCCAGTTTTACGTAATCACCTTTTTCTATATATCTGGAAGAAGCCGTAATTGGATTAGCGAGGGCTTCCTGTATGTTTTGATTCACCAAAGACGAAGCAATATTTCTTGTGCCTAAGTTAGAAATGGCCAATACTGAGTTTGCCGTGTTGTTGTAAATGTCTTGTCCGAATGCGCCATTAAAATTCGCAGTAAATGAGAGTTTTTTATATGTAAGTGTCGTTGTAAACCCCATAATTACATTTGGATTTGGATTTCCGACATAGTAATTCGTGAAACCATCTGCTGTATATGTAGAGAAACCATCGCTGCTTAAACCATTATATTGTCTGGTTACCATTGCAAACAACGGAAGACCGTTCTGAATCACCTCCATCGTTACGCCACTTAAACCCTGTCCATTTAAAGAACCCGTTCTAATGGTTTGAGGTACATTTTGAACAGTGTTTTTAATAAACGTGGCATTTCCACCTACAGACCAACTCAGGTTTTCCTGGCTAATTAAAGTACCGTTTAAATTTAACTCCAGACCTTTGTTTATAATTTGTCCTTGCAGGTTAACCCATGTTGGAACTGCTCCAGGAACAGATGGTACAAATGCAATTTGCGGGAATAATAAATCGTTGGTTTTCTTGTAGAAATAATCTACCGAACCTGTTAAACGGTTGCCAAATAAACCAAAATCTGCACCAATATTGGTTTGTTCATCAGACTGCCACTTCAGATTCGGGTTTGCATTATTGATCGAAATCAAAGTAGGTTGACCATTTGTATTGCCGAAATCATACCGCTGTTGCGATGATCCGGAAGGGAAATCCTGATTTCCGGTTTTACCATAACCTGCACGAAGCTTCAGTACATCGAGCCAGCGGGTATCGGCCAGAAATTTCTCGCTTTTAATATTCCACGCAGCAGCGAATGAAGGGAAATAGCCATAACGGTTAGCGGCACCAAACTTGGTCGAACCATCCGCTCTAAAAGTTGCGGTAAGGATGTATTTGCTGTCGTAACTTAAAATTGCGCGGGCAAAATAAGATTGAAGTTCAGTAGTTGGATTGTTAAATGCTGAAAAAGTTCTGTTTGCAGGCGCGGTAGTTTGAAAAGCGTCTGTATAATCTGCAGAAATATTTCCAAAACCCCTGGCGGTATTGGTTGTTCCTTTGTTAATGAAATTTGAGTATTCATAACCTAACACTGCATTCAGGTTTAATTTAGAAACGATTTCTTTATTAAAGGTTAAAGTATTGGTAAACTGTTGCGTAATCAGCTCAGTATTAGAAAAACTGGCATAGCCACCCAGAAAATCATTTGTGGCCATTATACCACTAATGTTTAAAAAACTACGTGTAGAAGATCTTCTAAGACCGGCACTGTAGTTTACGCTGGCTAACATGCGGTACTCAAGCCAGGGAGTGATTTTATAGTAAGGAGAAACGCTTCCCAATATGGTGGTTACTTTTGCTTTATCGCTGTTTGCGGCCAAAGCGGCCAATGGATTTACAATAGTTGATCCGTTATCTATAAATAAACTTCCATCTGCATTGTAAAAAGATTGCGTTGGGTTCCATGCCAAAGCCTGACTGATCAAACTGCCTGTAAAACCAGCATCGGTGGTAATTGGAGCGATATTTTCTAAATACTGGTTGCTGATCATATTTACATCCAATCCAAGTTTTTTGCTTTCAAGGAATTTAAAATTGCCATTAAAAGCAGCGCTGTATTTTTTAAAATCGGAGGTTTTAATAATTCCTTGTTGATTCTGGTAGCCCAGAGATGCACGAAAAGTATTTCCGTTGTTTCCTCCGCTTATGCCTACAGAATAATTTTGATTGTATGCCGTACGTGTTATTGCATCTAATGCATCTACACTATTGCCAAAGTTTCCTGATGTCAGGTTATAACGGCTTAAAGCATTTCTGTATTCATCTCCGGTCAAAACATCAATCTTTCTTGCAATATTGCTTATGCCTGTAGATGCACCAATATCTACTTTGGTCTCTCCGGATTTTCCACGTTTTGTTGTAATTAAAACTACGCCGTAGGCCGCCCGCGATCCGTAAATGGCAGTAGCCGACGCATCTTTCAGAATTTCCATTGTTTCGATATCTGCAGGATTGATAAAGTTTAATGGATTTCCATCGGGAGCTGTTCCAATACCCGCACTACTGGATGGCCTCGCTGAACGGCCGTCTAATGCCACTCCATCAACAACATATAAAGGTTGTCCGGTTCCGGTAATAGCTGAATTTCCGCGTATTCTAACTGTAGATGCACCGCCCGGTTGTCCGCTATTATTGATCATTTGAACGCCTGCAACTTTGCCTTGAATCAATTGGTCTGGAGCATTTAGCGGGCCTTTATTAAAATCTTTTGCAGAAACGGTAACTGCGGCTCCTGTTAAATCATTTTTCTTGACAGATGCATATCCAATTACCGTAACGGCCTCAAGATCGTTTGTAGTTTTCATGGTTACCGTAATTGTGGTTTGGTTGTTTACACTAACAGTTTGTGATTCAAAGCCTACGAAAGTGAAAATCAGCTTTGCTGTAGCAGGAGACGCTACGCTAATACTGAATTTTCCTTCTGCATCGGTTTGTGCTTTGGTTGCTGCGCCTACAACTTGTATGGTTGCACCAGTGAGGGGGATTTTTGTGTCATCGTACACAATACCCTTTACTATAGTTTGCGCAAAAACCGGGGATGTAAACAGCAAAAATAGTGTGGTAAATAATGCAAATACTCTGCTTACATGTGGCCAATACATACGCAATGGTACGCACAAGTTGGATTTTGTCGGAAATGTTCTCATATTTAATCGTGTTATTGGTTAGCATGGATTAATCTTTTGCGTACACACAACAATGTGCAGACTCATCCAACCGGAATTTATCCAAGAATTAGCTGAATACATTTTTTTGATGACTTAAAGTGTACGGTTGATATTGGTTTATGCAGATGCCTGTTCCTACTTATTGCCTCCTGATCAATGACCAGGGATTTACAGTTTAAATCATGATCTCTGAAGAGCGAAAATCATTTGAACTGAGAATTTTTAAAAAGTAATCCCATCTGACGATTAAAAAAATATTCGGTTAAAAGTTTTTTTATAAACAAAAATGTAGTTTCTTTATTAAGTTAGATCATCCTTCATTCATTATTTATTATACTTTATTAATCTTTTTTATCATTAATAGACTTCTAATTTTTTGATTAACAATGAGGATTCAATACGAAATTGTGAAACCCGATGAGGGTTCTTCTTTCAGATTTGTTCATAGAGATAAGTTTGAAGGCGGCCAGGAATATCCCTTTCATTTTCATCCGGAAATCGAACTGTTGTGTGTACGGTCAGGAGCTGGAACCAGGCGAGTCGGCAATCACGAAAGTACGTTTATAGATGGCGATCTTGTATTAATTGGTTCTAATGTACCGCATACTACTGTTCAAGCTGAAACTGCTGAGCAAGAACATGTCAGTATTCAGATTAAGCCAGAAATTATGGAACAATGGCTAACGGATTTTCCAGAAATGAAAGCATTGGCAGGTTTAATAGAAAAATCCAAACACGGAATTAAATTTTCTGGCAGCGTAAAAAGAAACATTACACTGGCGCTGTTTAAAATGGCTCATTTTGCACCATTAGATAAGTATCTGGGTTTGGTTAAAGTTTTAAATCAACTTGCGCAAACGGAAGAATATGAGTACTTAAATAAAGATCATTTTAAAAAAGAAGCTGCAAACCGATATCGGAGTCGCCTGCAGAAACTCTTTACTTTTGTAGAAGAAAACTACCATCGCGAAATTGATATACGTGAAGTTGCAGCGTTATTCAATATCTCTGTGCCTTCATTTTGTAACTATTTTAAGAAGACAACCAATACCACTTTTACGCGGTTTCTGAATAATTACAGGGTACAAAAAGCTTGCTTGCGTTTGCATGAAGATAAAACCATTGCAGAAGTTTGCTTTCAATGTGGTTTTAATAATGTAACCTACTTCAATAAAATTTTTAAACTTGCTTTAGGAAAAACACCTTCTGATTATCGTGAAGGGAAATAATATATAAAAGCCGTAACAAATTAATTCGGTACGGCTTTCTATTATTCTGGCAAAACAGGTGGAATAATTTTATTTACACGCGTGCTTATTGATTTGAGAAAGGCCTCAAGTGCATCTTGTTCTGTTAGAGATAAATTTAATTTTTTTAATATCGCCGATTTCGGAACATTTAATGAATCTACAATTTTAACATTTCTTTGAATAGTAACCGGATTGCCAAGGTTGTAAAATTCGATTACATCTTTCAACGAAGGGAAGTTTCCATGGTGCATCCATGGACCAGTGATACTGGTCTCTCGTAAAGAAGGTGTTCTGAATTTTCCGATATCTTCCAGTTTTCCGGTAAGGGCATAACGACCAAAATCTTGCATTTTTGAGCCGTAGAGTGTTTGCCCGTCGTTATGGAATTTATTGTCGCTAAATAATGGTGTATTGTGGCAATTGATGCAGCGTGCTTTGGTACGGAAGAGGTGCAAACCCAAAACTTCCTGGTCTTTTAATGCATCTTTTTTACCTTTTACAAAAGCGTCAAAACGAGAGTTTGTACTTACAATCCCACGCTCAAAAGTTGCAATAGCTTGTTGTATTTTATCTAAACTGATGTCTTTTGACCCGAAAGCTTTTTCAAACAAAGGCCTGTAACCTTTTATTTTCGAAATGTTTTTAACCATTGCTTTAAGGTTGTGGTTCATTTCTACTTTATCCTGAACAGGAAAAATTGCCTGATTTTCTAAGCTTGCTGCGCGGCCATCCCAAAAGAGCTTATCGTAAAATGCTGTATTCAAAATGGTCATCGCATTTCTTTTTCCATTTTGCCTAGCGTGGCCATACGCTACACGACGGCCATCGCCCCAACCCAATTCCGGATCATGACAGGAAGCGCAGGCAATTTGTTTTGAAACCGACATACGCGGATCGAAAAAAAGTAATTTGCCCAGTTTTTCTTTTTCTGCAGAATATGGATTTTCTGAAGGATAATCCGGCCGGCCGAGGTAACCAATATCTTTAAAGCCTGGTTTTGCCTCGTCGTCCAAGTCTGGTTTTGGCCATTTAGATTCGTCTCCACTGTATAGTTCACGCAGTTGTGCAATAGAATATTCATCGCTCTGCAAAAAAGCTGTAGTGCATACAAAAGCTGTACATACTACAGCAACGTAAAAGATTCTTTTCATACTAAAGTGAAAGTGCCGTTGGGCTTAACTTGTACTGAAAAGTACGCGTGGTGCCACCAATAGCCGTTTCGTTAAATGTAATACTGAGGTCAATCAGTTTTGTAGTTTCGTTATAGGTGCCATTTCCGCTCAATCCGATTTTGAATGTTCCTCCATCAGATTTTGTTAAAATTACATCTTGTGTTTTTACTTTTACAACACCGGTTTTTGCGCCTTCATAATCCGGGAAGAACTGCAATACCTGATCTGCATTGATTTTTGCTGTTTTAATATTTGTTGTATTCGTAAAGCTGCTGTACAACCTAACCATGTCAAACATTGGTACACCGCTATCTACCACATATGGATTTGTAAACCCTAAATAACTTGCATCTGTAAGTGATATTGTAGAAAAATGCCCGGCAATTCTACTTGTCCACGAAAGTGTGGAAGGTTCATATCGGTACACAAACATTTGATAATATGCACTTGGCTGATGAAAAACCGACATTACAGATGAAGATGGAGTAGACAGAGGTTGTTCTGGATACAAATCTGCTTTATCTGCAGGCTGATCTTTTTTACACGCTGAAAAGGAAATGATCAGCAAAAATATTGGGATAAGAATTTTTTTCATTTAGGATTGGATTAATAACCTTCGTTTTGGATCATTTTGTTATTTACGTTCATGGTGGCAATTGGAATAGGCATTACCAATCGATAATCTGTAGCGGTAAAGTTTTTAACCGAACTGGTTACGTCTACACGTTCTACGTCTTTTTTGCGCCTGGTCAAATCAAACAGCAGATTGCCTTCAAAAGCCAGTTCTTTCCGTCTTTCCAATAAAATGGAATTGATGAGATCTGTTTTATTTGTCAGGTTAAGTGTTGTAGCAGATGCATCTGCACGTTTGCGGATGGTATTCAGATCTGCATTAGCTTGCGTGAAATCTGTTAGTGTTTTTTCTACAGCTGCCTCTGCGCGGATCAGGTAAAGTTCTGATAAACGCAGAATTTTTACCGGCGTTGCCGATGTGCCTCCGGTTGCATATTTCTTGGTGAAATAATAATTTGTACCGCTTATTGTCAAAAGATTAAATAGTGAAGCTCTGCTTCTAACATCGGATGTGTTGTATAAGCTCAGGATATCATTTGTTGCAGCAAACTGCCTGTATGAGGTATTGCTCACATCGTAATAGGTTCCCAAACTGTTGCCACTAAAAGTAGTTTCAATAGCCAACTCTAAAATAGATTCTGAAGATGGTATTTTTCCAGTCCAGCTGGCAACATAATTTGCATTGCTTAATAAAGTGTATTTGCCAGATTTGATTAAGGCATCTGACAATAAAAATGCCTGATCCCATTTGTTGGCATACAAATACACTTTTGCCAAAAGTGCTTGTGCCGAGCTTTTGGTAAAAAAATGTTGTTTGTACGTACTGGTTAAAGCTGGTGCTTCTGTATCATCAAATGCATTAATCGCATCTGTTAAATCTGTGATAATGGTTTGATAGCATTCTTCAATTGTTGCACGTTGTGGTGCGGCATCAGAATACAATTGCGGTTGCAACACCAATGCAATGCCAGGTAAAGCGTTGCCAGATTGGTAATTGTAAGGCCGGGCAAAAATGCGTATCAAATCGAAATGAATCAATGCACGAATTGATTTTGCTTCTGCAACAATTTTAATCCGGTCGGTTTCTGAACCAGATGCCTGCGGTGTATACTTTATCACATTATTCACATTGTTTAACTCACTGTAAAGCTTTGTGTAGGTATCGCTCATTGAAGATTCTGTCGGGTTTTGTATGGCGTTGTACACATCGCTCAGAATAATAGCGCTTTCTTTGCTATACTTCAGGTTTCCGGCCAAAAGTTCCGGGAAAATCATGGTTTTAGTTTGGTAATGATCTGTACTAAGCAGATTGCTGTAAGCACCTGCTAAAGCTGTTTTGCTTCCGGCAACATCTTTGAACAAATCTTCTATAGAAAGCTGATCGGTTGGGTCTTTATCCAGGATTTTTTCACAAGAACTGAATGCGATAATGACCAAAAGGGAATATATAATTTTTTTCATTTTGATAATGTTATAAGCCAATTTTAATACCTGCAGTTAAAGCCATTGATTCTGGATAAACGAATCGTTTTTCGGCGATTCCGTTCCGGCCTTTTGTACCCGCATCGTTGTATAAATAAAATAAATTGGTGCCATTGGCGAACAGGCTTAATCGGCTGAGGTGCAGTTTTTTGATCACACTGTCTTTAAACGTATAGCCGACGGATACATTAGATAGTTTGAGATAGCTGACATCGTATACATATCTGGAAGAATTGCTAATTAAAGATGGTGTAATGCTTAGTTTTGGAATTTCAGTTATATCACCGGGTCTTTGCCATCTGTCGAGCAAGTTTACACTTTGATTTCTGTGTTGTAAATTTCGCCCGTCAGATTCATCTGCATTGCTAAAAATGGCATCTGCGCCATAGCTGTACAAAATATTGAAAGTTAACGTGAAATTTTTATACGTGAAACGGTTCACCAATCCACCTTGAAAATCTGGCAAGCGCTCGCCCAAAACCTGGCTGTTGCTTATTGGCAAAGCATTTATTTGCGAGGCCGTAAGCAATTGGCGGTTCGGACCGTAAAACATTTCAATTCCGGTATCTGGATTTACACCGGCAGATTCATAACCATAAATTGCTGTACTGCTATTGCCTACTTTAAATGCATAAGCATAATCTCGATAGCCATATAATGCGCCGTAGTTGTTATTGTAAGCAAGCAGTTTATTGTGGTTGATACCGAAATTAAACGCAATGTTCCAGTTGAATTCCTTCCGATCAAAAACATCTGTATTGATACTCAGTTCAAAACCATTGTTGCGCATTTTACTGGTATTTGCAGATATCTGGCTGAAGCCCGTTTCCTGTGCAACATCAACACTTGAAATCATATCAGTAATCGTGTTGTTATAGTATTCGGCGGTAACCTGAACTTTGTTTAACAAGGTAAAATCGAGCCCGAAATTGAGCTTGTAATTCTTTTCCCAACCTAAATCCGGATTTGGTGCTGCGGTAGATGCAGGATAAGAAACAATATTGCCATCATAGGTTCCATTTGTGCCGAAGTTGTATAATCCTCTGGCAGAATAATTCCCAATACGTGAGTTTCCGGTTGAACCAAATGTAGAACGAAGACGTAAAAAAGTCAGGAACTTGTTCCCTGCAAGGAAATTTTCTTTTGAAATGATCCAGGCTAAACCTGCAGATCCATTTAACGATACTTGTTTATCGCCACCAAAAATGGACGATTTATCAATCCTTGCATTAAAATTGGCGAAGTATTTTTTCTTAATATCATAACCCAATTGCGAGTAATAAGATACCGTAGCATTTGATGTATTTGAGGATGAAGAAGATCTGGTGGTTGCAGAACTAAGCGTTCTTAAACGGTCAAATGTAAAACCTGTACCTTGCCCTAAAAGTAAATCTACCTGTTCATTTTCTACCTGTGTACCAATCAGGAAGTTTACGGTATGGATATCTGCAAAAGTTTTATCGTAAGTTCCCTGTAGAAAACCTGTATAACCCAAGCGGTTTCGATCATAGATTCGAAGTGATCCGCCTTGCGTTTCTCCTGTAGAATTTAAGCCAGAATTGTATCGTGTCTGTTTGGTTTGATATGCGTTTGCGCCCAATGTTCCGGAGAAGAGAATGGATTTGCTTACGCGATAACTTGCATTGGCAATGGCCTGTAAATCTACGCCTTTAGTACTGTTTTCATTTTGTGCCAACACTGCTAACGGATTTGGAACACCTTGAAATTTGGCGTAAGATCCATCTGCATTATATGGCAATTGATTGGGCGGCAAAATAACCGATCCATAATTTGACAATGCATTTTGTTGCGTAAGCGTAGAGCTCAGGTTAAAACCAATGCTAAATTTTTCTGCAACTTTATGGTCAACGCGCAATCTCAGATACACTTTTTCCAGATCATTCCCGTATGAATTGGCCTGTTGATTTCTGTAACCGCCACTAAAGCGGAAAGTCGTATTTTCATTTCCACCTTCAACCTGTAAACCTGCATTGTGGTAAACGGCATTGCGATTGGTTAAATCAAACCAATTTACGTCATTCGTTTTGCTGCCGGCAAGCGACGATGCATCTGCAACAGACCTTCCATCGTTAATATAAGCTTCGCGCAGCAAACTGTAATATTGCGGTCCGCTTAGCCATTTATATTCATTAATGAAGCTGGATACGCCAGTATCATAATTGAAATTAAAACGGGTTCGATCTGCTTTACCTGCTTTTGTGGTAATGATAATTACGCCATTCGCGGCATTGGCACCGTATAAAGCAGAAGCTGTAGCATCTTTAAGAATCGAAATACTTTTAATATCATCTGGGTTGATGTTTGACAATGGATTCAAATAGCTATCGGTGGTGAATGCTGAAGATTCATTACCGGGTTGCTGTTCATAAACAGGCAATCCATCAATAACGTATAAAGGTTGAGATGAAGTTGTACGCATCGTGGTTCCGTAAGACGGAAGCGACCCTTGTCCGCGGATATTCACTTTTACAGGCGTATTCAGTTCTGTAGTGGTTTCTACATATACCCCGGCAACCATTCCTTCAAGCATTTTATCAAAACTTTCTATAGGTCTGTCGGTTTGGAGCCGTTCTGCACTGATCTGTGCAATACTTCCAACCACTTCTTCGCGGCGTTTATCTTTGGTGTAAGAACCTGTAACTACCACTTCATCCATTCCGAAAGATTCATTCTCCAGTTCTACGCTAAAAAACACGTCTTTGCCCAGTATAACTTCCTTACTTTTCATACCAATGTAACTGACCATCAATACCGTTTTATCAATATTTGCGGCAGTAACTGTGTATACAAAAGTACCCTGCGAATTGGTCACAGCGCCTTGTTTGGTTCCTTTAATAAAAACATTTGCACCGGGGATAAATTCTCCTGTGGTTTGATCCGTCACTTTTCCAGAAATCGTTCTGCTTTGTTTCCGGACAGGTTTAGCGCCTTGCCTAAGTGAAATTACTTTGCCGGATAGGCTATGCTCTAAGCCCAATTCTTCTTTAAATGCGGCAAGTAAAGCCGATAACGTAGAAGTAGAGTTGGCGCGGATTGTTTGTTTGAGGTTAATCTCATTTTGATCGTAACTAAACGTAAAACCACTTTGTTTTTCGACACTTTGTAACACTTCAGAAAGTGTTTTTCCGTTTGATGAGAGTTTTATTTTTGTATTTTCAATACTTTGCTGTGCATAAACCTGGGGTACACTGAGCAAAAAAAATGTAACGATTAGCAAGAGTAGACAACAGGGGTAAGGTTTGTTCATTTTTTGGAAATAAGGGTTATTGTTTGGTCTAATTGATTAAAAGTTAAATTCTTAGAAAAGCAAATGCTTTTTATGACGGTGAGGTAATCTGTTTTTTCAAAACGGCCGGTATAATTCCAAAGAGTATCATCGGTTTTATTCAGCAAAGTGATGCCGTATACATTTAAAAACGTACTTTGGATGTCTTTAAATGATGCGTTATGAAAAGCAATCACCGCATTTTTCCATTCTAAAATGTCGTTTTTATCGAAGCGGGTCTTCTCTATTCGTTTTGATTTTGATGAAAATACGGCCATTTCGTTTGGTTTTAGCAGCATTTTTTGATTCTGGTTAGATGCCGAAAACTCGACGTTTCCTTCAAGCAAGGCAACCTTTATTTTATCCATGTCCTGATATGCAGAAACGTTAAATTTTGTGCCCAAAACCCTTGTTTTAGTTCCATTTGCTTGTACGGTGAATGGACGCGATTTATCTTTCGCGACTTCAAAAAACGCTTCGCCACTTAATTTAACATCTCGTTTTTGTGCGCTAAATTTTTTTGGATACGTTAAAGTACTGTTTGCATTCAGGGTTATTTTTGAACCGTCTGATAACCAAATAATCGAAATTTTTTGATGTCCGTTGTAGCGTGTTACATAAGATTGAACGGTGCTTGGATTTTTGCTTTGTTTGTAGATAAATATGCTCCCTATACTTATTATAAAGAATATAGATAAAATCAATGCAAATCTTTTGCCGTTGAATTTTTGCGGAGATATTTTCGTTTCTTCAATGGTCGCGGCGCTAACCGAAAGGAAATCTTCGAAACGATTTTTTTCTATATTAAATTCATCTGTAGGCAAGCGAAGCGTTAATGCGTCAATCAATCTTTCTGCATTTAATACTTCATCTAGCTTTTCCGGATTTCTGCTAATCCAGTCTTCCCAGAAATGAATGGCCGATTCGTCTGTTCTGAGATAATAGGCAATGAAGGATTCATCGGAAGCAAAATCTTCCGCTTGATACAAACTAAAGTTCATTCAAAAATGGTTAATAGGTAAATAATGTTTTTCTGGCTTTCTTTATAGAGTAAAACCGTTTACATTTTTACCAGACATTTCTGGATTTTTTTTGAAAAAAGATTATTTCAGTTCTGCGCGTAAACTGCTAATGGCGGAATAAACGTGGTTGTAAACCGTGCGCGGCTTGATTTCGAGTTGAAGTGCTATGGCATCGTAGCTTAAACCTTCAAAAAATTTTAACGACATAATTTCACGCTGCATCGGCGTAAGTTTATTTAATGCGTCCCAAATGCGGATTTTGTCTTCCTGCAGTTGCTGAGACTCAATCAAAAGTTGTTCATAAGAATATTCTTTGAGTTGAAATACTTCTTCATGTTCATCAATTGCATCAATATTTTGATCGAGTTTAATTTCCCGTAAAACGCGGTTGCGCACACAGGTTTTTAAGTAGGCTTTAATGTGTTCAACCTGACTTAGATTTTCGCGGTTTTGCCATACCTCACAGAAGATTTCATGCAGACAATCTTTAACCTTGTCGGGGTCTGGAAGGATGCGTAAAGCAGCAACGTACAAATCCTGATAAGAATCCTGATAAAGGACTTTCATGGCATTTGCATCGCCATTTCGGATCTGTTCCCAAATTTCTGCTTTCATTTCTGGCGCAAAGATAAGCGCTTTTTGTTCTTATTTAGAATTTTTCTTAATAGTCTGCTTGTTTTTATGCAAAAACCTGAATATGAGACTTGTATCTGTGTGTCTTTTCAAGGGTTTTATTGTTCGGAAGATTTCGCCTTCTCATAAATCGGGAAAGAGGAAACTAAAAAGGCCGATAAATAATGTATCGGCCTTTGTAAGTTTATGTTTTGGTAAGTTGTTATCTTTTAAGTAGATATTCTTTAAAACCGGCAAAATCTGTATGCAATTGATCGGCTTGCTTTGGTTGGTTTTCCAAAGCCGTTACTTGTTCTGGGATTTCTATTTTAGCCGCAATATCTGCCGGGAAAATATCCGGAAATTTGCAGGCATGTGCAGTAGAAAGAAATACGGCTGCGCTATCGTCTAGCGGGTTTTCTTCGCGGTATTTTTCTACGGCTAAATAAGCAATTGCGGTATGCGGACAAGCAACGTAATTAAATTTCTGATCAATTTTTTTAATTGCGTCAAGGGTTTCTTCATCATTAAAGCGGTATGCAGTGACGATTTTTTTCAGGTCAGCTACTTCTTGCCCAAATAAATCCATAATTCTAACCCAGTTGCTTGGTGCGCCAACGTCCATTGCATTTGCATAGGTTTGTACCGATGGTTTGGTATCGTAAACACCAGTTTCCAGAAAACGCGGAACGGTATCATTTACATTGGTTGCGGCAATAAACTGTTGTACGGGTAAGCCGAGTTTATACGCAAGCAAACCTGCACCAATATTTCCGAAATTTCCACTTGGAACAGAAAATACAATTTTGTCTAAACCTCTTCTTTTCAATTGCGCATAAGTGTGGAAATAATAAAACGTTTGCGGAATCAATCTGGAGATATTGATGGAATTTGCCGAAGTAAGTCTGAATTTCTCATTTAATTCTGCATCGGCAAACGCTTGTTTCACCAATGCCTGGCAATCGTCAAAAGTTCCGTTTACTTCAATTGCGCGTATGTTTTGTCCGTTTGTTGTAAGTTGCAATTCCTGAATTGGGCTTACTTTTCCTTCGGGATACAGAATGGTTACGCGAGTGTTTGGCACACCGAGAAAACCCAAAGCAACCGCGCCGCCGGTATCGCCAGAAGTGGCTACCAAAACATCAAGTAATTGTTCGCCATCTTTAAGAAAATAAGCCATTATCCGGCTCATAAAACGTGCGCCAAAATCTTTGAAAGCCAGTGATGGCCCGTGGAATAATTCCAGTACAAATGTTTTCTGATCTAAAGCCACGGCGGGCGCATCAAAGTTGATGGCGTCATCAATCAATGCCTTTAAATCATCAGCGGGAATTTCTTCTTTCAAAAGTGTTGAGGCAATTTCAAAAGCAATTTCTGGTAGCGTGTATTTCTCAATATTTTGGATAAATTCCGGATTTAATTGCGGCACATCTACCGGCATATATAAGCCTTTGTCCTGCGGCATACTGTTAAATACGGCTTCCTGAAAAGAAACGCGTAAATCTTTATTGTTGGTTGAATATAGTTTCATTTGGAGGGTTTAAAGGTGGAAAGTAGGAGTTAGAAGGTTGAGGCCGTCTAACCTTCTAACTTCCGGCTTATTATATTTCTCTCGGCCCTTCGGCATTTACAGAAGAAACAAAAGCTTTGCTGTTAATATTAAGTTTATTGAGGTATTGCTGTTGTGCTTTGGTAATTTTTTTCGCGGTGTCTTCATCTTTTGTAAGGGAAAAAACAGAAGGGCCGGATCCAGAAATCCCGAATCCGATTGCTCCGTTTTCCATGGCTAAACTGCGCAGATCTTCAAAACCCGGAATCAGTATAGAGCGTGTGGGTTCTACCAAAACATCTTTCATACTTCTGCCAATCAGTTCAAAATCGTTCATGAAAAGACCGCTTACCAAGCCGGCAACATTTCCCCATTGGGTAACCGCATCTTTAAGAAATACTTTGTTTCTGATCATTTGACGGGCATCTTTTGTGGGTACATCAACTTCAGGATATACAATTGCCGCGAACATACCATCTGGTGTTGGTAATGAAATTACATCTAGCGGATCATAACTGCGAATCAATACAAAACCACCCATAATTGCCGGCGCTACATTATCTGCGTGGCCATAACCGCAGGCTAGTTCTTCACCCTTCATGGCGAATGGAACCAACTCTTTTGCGGTAAGTAAATTGCCCATTAATTTGTTTATGGCGTATAAACCGGCAACCGTGCTTGCCGAGCTAGAACCCAATCCGCTGCCAATGGGCATTTTTTTGTGCAGTTCAATTTCTACACCAATATCCAATCTGTCTATGTGTTTTAAATAATGTTGTACGCTTGCGCTAACGGTGTTTTTTTCTGCAGTCAATGGTAAGCGGCCCTCATCGCCAGTTATTCTTTTTATTGTTACACCAGGTGTGTTGGTTAAACGCATTTCAACTTCATCGCCGGGTTCATTTACGGCGAAGCCCAGAACATCAAATCCGCAAACAACATTTGCTACGGTGGCAGGGGCAAAAACTTTTATATAGTCTTTCATTTTTTGGCTTATCGCTATTCTATTTTTCTAATTGGTTTTTAGCTCAATGTGCCTACATTAATAATATCTGCAAATACGCCGGCTGCGGTTACTTCTGCACCTGCGCCTGGTCCTTTTACTACAAGTGGGCGGTTTTTATAACGATCTGTAGTAAAAGAAATAATATTATCGCTTCCAGAAAGCATGTAAAACGGGTGGCTGTCATCTACCATTTGCAGGCTGATTTCTACATTTCCATTTTCCAGTTTACCAATATAACGCAGTACTTTTTTCTCACTTGCAGCTTGGTTTTTCAAGTCTTCAAAATATTGAGCATTGGCTTTCAGTTCTGCATAAAAATCATCAACGGTTGCCGCTTTTAAACAAGCTTCTGGTAAAATGTTGTCAATCTTTACGTTTTCAGCTTCTAAAGGATAGCCGGCGTCGCGTGCCAAAATCAACATCTTGCGCATAAAATCTTTTCCGTTTAAATCGTCACGTGGATCAGGTTCTGTATAACCAAGTTCCTGAGCTTCTTTAACGGTTTCATAAAAACCAGCGTTGTCTTTAAAATTGTTGAAGATGTAAGAAATTGTACCAGACAAGATGGCTTCAATGCTGGCAACTTTATCTCCGCTCATCATCAGTTCTTTTAATGTACGGATGATTGGTAAACCGGCCCCAACATTGGTTTCGTAATAAAAATCTACACCAAATTTCCGGGCAGTATCTTTAAAAGATCTGTATTGTGCGTAATCTGCAGAATTTCCTTTTTTGTTACAGGTTACAATAGAAATGCTGTTTTCAAAAATACCCTGATAAAAAGAGATTGGTGCTTCGCTCGCCGTATTGTCTACAAAAACCGCGTTTGGTAAATTCAAGGCTTTCATTTTTTCTACAAATACAGAAAGATTGGCGCTTTCACCATCGCTATTTAGTTCATTTTCCCAGTTTTCTAATGATAAACCATCGGCATTCAGGATCATTTTGCGTGTATTGCAAATGCCGGTAACTTTTACCTGTAAATCATTATTTTCTGCCAAAAAAGGCATTTGTTCTTTTAGTTGATTGAATAACGTTTTGCCGATATTTCCGGTGCCTAAACAAAAGATATTCAGTGTTCTCTTCAAGTCTGTAAAGAATGCATCATGTACAGCGTTCACAGCTTTCGATAAATCGTCTTTGCTGATAATTACCGAGATATTATATTCTGATGAGCCTTGTGCAATTGCACGTACATTGATACCGTTACGGCCAAGTGCATTAAATAATCTGCCACTCATGCCGGGTGTATGTTTCATGTTTTCGCCAACAATAGCCAAAACCGAAAGGTTGTTTTCTACTTCTGGCAATGCAAGTTTGTTGGCATCTAACTCCAGTTCAAATTCTTTTTTGATAAGGGCAATCGCTTGGCTGGCATCAGTTGGTTTAACAGCAAAAGTAATGCTGTGTTCTGATGACGATTGCGTAATCAAAACAACGTTTATTTGTTCGCGTGAAAGAAGTGAAAACAGTCGGCCGCTAAAACCGGCTTTGCCTACCATTCCGCTTCCGGAAAGGTTTATAATGCTGATGTGGTCTATAGAAGAAATTCCTTTGATCGGCATTTGAGACGATTTTACATCGCTTTTAATATACGTTCCGGCGAAATCTGGTTCAAAAGTATTTTTGATAACGATTGGAATTTTCTTCATAAACGCCGGAATCATTGTTGGCGGATAAATTACTTTAGCTCCAAAATAACTCAGTTCCATTGCTTCGGTATAACTCAGTTCAGATAGAGAAAAAGCTTTTTTCACAATGCGCGGATCTGCTGTCATCATTCCGTTTACATCTGTCCAGATTTGGATTTCACTGGCCTGTAATGCTGCGCCCCAAACGGCTGCAGTATAATCTGAACCGCCTCTGCCCAAAGTGGTTACACGGCCGGCGGCATTGCTGGCAATGAAGCCAGTGACAAAAAGTACTTTGCCTTTGTTGGATTGATAGAAATCTTTAATCAGGATGTCCGTTAGTTCTGTATCTACTTTTGCCTGGCCAAAATTGCTGTCGGTTTTAATCAGTTCTGCGCCGTTTACAAAAACTGCTTCAGAAAATTGTTGTGCAGCAATATGGGCAATCATAAAAGTGGAACAACGCTCGCCATAGCTTATAATCTGATCTTTGGTTTGTAAGCTCAGTTCGCGCAGGTTTGCCACAGCTTGTAAAAGATCCTCCAGCTCATTGAAGAAAATTTTTAATCGGGTAAATACCGGATTTTGTGCGGCCGCTGGTAATAGCGAGCGGATTACCGCAAAATGTTTGTCTTCAATGTCTTTTAAGTGCGTTTCATACGCTTCTCCACGTTCTGCTTTTTCAGCAGCATCGGTAAGTAAGTTGGTTACTCCGCTCATAGCCGATAATACAACTACCGGATTTTCTTGTTGTTTTTCTTCGCCTACAAGGCGCAAAAGTGTTTTAATGTTCTCGGCCGAACCTACGGATGTGCCACCGAATTTGAGTACTTTCATAGTTTTTTGGGTTTAAAAAAAAACGCCCCGATTTTCATCGGGGCGTTTTCTGTTGTTTTATCATTTTTCAATTCACAGCAATTAGCCCCTCTGGTTTCTACCGGTGGTAATAATAATTGATGTAATAATTGAAGTATTAAAATTCATGTCGTTTGGTGTACTTTGTACACCGTAAATATAGAAGTTAATTTTTCTAAAATGCAAATGCTTTCTAAATTTTATTTGAAATTTTTTAATAAAACGATTAAGCGTATGCTAAAACCGCATTTTTCTGTTTTAATTAGGTAACAGACATACGACCACAAAACGTGCAGAATAAACCTGATGTCCGCGAGCACGTTAGTGTAATGGAGTAAAGCAGACAGCAGGAAGGCTTTTCCCAAATGAATTACAGGCATTGCTTTTCAAATCATTTTGAGCCTTGTGCGGTTTAAGGCCAACATCTTATATCCTTTTTATACCTTTGTTGCAAATATGCAAGGCTTAGTTATAAAATCTACCGGAAGTTGGTATAGCGTTTTGGCTGATGATGGCGAACGTTACGATTGCCGGATTGTAGGAAAATTCAGAATTAAAGGCATTAAAACCACCAATCCTATTGCGGTTGGCGATCGGGTAAATTTTGACTTGGAGCCAGGCAGTTCTCAGGGGATTATTCATGAGTTGCTGCCGCGGAAAAACTATATTATCCGTAAATCTATTAACCTGAGTAAACAGGCTCAAATTCTGGCCGCCAATCTAGATCAGGCCATTCTGGTGGTTACACTTGCATCGCCCAGAACATCACTTGGCTTTATCGATCGTTTTCTGGTTACTGCAGAAGCCTATGATGTGCCTGCGGTTTTGGTTTTTAATAAGTTGGATTTGTTTAGTACGCAGGGACTGGAGATTTTACAGGAGTTTAAAGATATTTATGAAAATATCGGTTACCCTTGTTATGCAGTCTCTGCATTAAAAGGGATTAATATTCCATTAATTCAGGAACTGATTACCGATAAGATTACGCTTATTTCTGGGCATTCTGGCGTTGGAAAATCCAGCTTAATTAATACACTTTTACCGGGAAGGGAATTGCGAACCGGAGAGGTTTCAGATTGGAGCGATAAAGGCCAGCATACTACAACCTTTGCAGAAATGTTCGAATTGCCACAAGGTGGATTTATTGTAGACAGCCCTGGCATTCGAGAACTTGGTATTATTGATATTGAAAAAGAAGAGCTTGGGCATTTCTTTCCAGAAATTTTCAAGAAATCTCATGATTGCCGGTTTAACAATTGCCGCCATGTAAATGAACCAGGTTGTGCGGTTATGGAAGCCGTAGAAGCCGATGAAATTGCCATTTCGAGATACGAAAGTTACCTGAGTATTTACCACGGGCACGATACGCGGCATTAATTTTTCCGGCTCCATTAACTGGGTTGGAAAATCATATTGTAATTGATAAATAGTATTATCTGTTTTGGGCAATTTGCCTGAAACTATAGAAAGGAGAAGTTCCCTTTAAGGGGATTTGATTGTTATGAAATTCAAACTTGGAGATTTTGTACGTTTTGTAGATGAAAAACGTGAAGGATATGTAACCAAAATAATTGATGCGCAGACATTAGGCGTAACAGATGAAGATGGCTTTGAAATTCCGGTTGCGATAACTAATCTGACTTCTGTGTTTGGACATGGCCCGGATAATGCACAAAAAGCAGAAGACGCTCCGGCTAAAGTGTATGTTCCTGTTTTAAGCCAGGTAGAAAATGGTATTTATGTTGCAGTGGCTGCAGATGGAAAAGCCGGAAATGTGGTTCATTTTCACCTGCAAAACCATACCAATAGCACTATTTTGGTTGCGATAACCACAGAAAGAAAAGAGAAATATAGCGGTGTTTTTAACGGCATACTTGTGGCACATAGCTCAGAATCGGTGTATTCTGCTTCGCTTGCAGATTTGGACGTTTGGCCAAATTTTACTTTTCAAATCCTGGTGTTTAACAAAGCTGATATTAAGCCCATTAATCCATTGGTCATTCAGAAGAAATTTAGAGCGAAAGATTTTAGTATCGAACAAAAAGAATTGCCGCAATTGAAAAATAAAGGCTGGTTAATTCGTTTGGATGAATTGGCAGAAGTTAAAATCGATGCACAGAAGTTGAAAGAAAGTTTTTTTAAATCTGCGGAAGAAAAAAAGACCGTTCCCGCACCAGCAAAGGAAATTGATTTACATATTGAAAAATTGAGAGACGATCATCATTTTCTTCAGCCAGATGAAATGTTGAACATTCAAATTGCTGCCTTTAACCACGCAATGGATGGCGCAATTGTTCACCACTTTGAAAAAATGACGTTTATTCATGGTTCCGGAAACGGCACTTTAAGAAATAAAATACATAAGTTGATTAGCCAGAATCCGCATGTTAAAACCTATATGGATGCACAAAAAGAAAAATTTGGTTATGGCGCCACAGAGGTTATTTTTAAAACTTCTTAAATCAGAAAAAGCCGGTACTATTGATCAATGTGCCGGCTTTTTTCAAACAATAGAATTGCTTACTAATCAGGAATGTTAGGGGTGCTCAATTACAACAACAATAGCGTTATTGCTTAAAGCTTCCAGTTCGGCTTGATTGATTTCCCAAAGCGCCAATCCGTCTCTGGCATGTAGCAGTCTTCCTTCAATTTCAAATGCGCCATCTATTACAAAAGCGAAAATGCGGTTCGTATTGTCTTTTACAGAATAATTGACTTCAGTACGGCCGGAAAATCTTCCTGTGCTCAAGAAAAATGGAAGTTTATAACTGGCAATAACATTGATCAATGTGTTGGGCTTTTCGTCAAAATTGAAGTTAAATGGTTCTTTCTGTTTAAAGAAAAAAGCTTCGGTTTTTAATCCAATTTGTAAGTAGTTCACGGTGTCTTTTGGGTAAGGATTGCTGATTTCCAAAACTTCCCCTTTCTCTACCATAAATACCTGAACCTGTCCGGTTTCTACCGCATATTCTTCTTCTTTAACCAGAATATCCAAACCGCCTGTAATCGGGAAGAAAATCTGGATGGAGTTTTCCTTCGCCAGAAAAAAGTTCAGTTTTCCACCAGCAATAAATTCATCGTTAAAAAGGAAAAGCGCAGATGAAGGTTCGCGGTGTTCATTTTGGTAACGTTCAAAATTAAAAATACAATGTTTTTGAACAGATGCGTTTTCAATAATACCGCGCTGATCGGCGAGGTAAATTTGTCCGGGATTGAGTTCCATGTTTAATCGATATGCTTTAGAGAATGAATGCTTAAATAAGGTTGTAGTTGAAACAGGTTTGTAAAAAAATCTGTTTCGGATTCTCCCTTTTCTTGTGATACAAGTAAATAATTATCAACGGTATCGTGCCAAATGAATGGTTTAGAAAAAAAGTTGATGGCTATCTTATGTTTTTGGATATCGCGCAGATCTGAATTGATGATTTCGAACCTGAAATTTTCGAATGAGATAAAGCGCCGACCAAGATTGTCGAGTACATCTGGAACAATTCCTTTTAATTGCTGCATGTATCCGGTTATTGCCGCACTAACCAAAAAGTGTAGTTTGTCGGCACCCGGAACGTGTATCAATAAGTCTGAAAACGAGTTGTATTTTTGTTCTGGATTAAATAATTGTGCCTGCATTCTAAATTCAGAAAAGCTATCTTCATGCACATATTGATCCCAAAGGGATGTATGATTTATGTCGATTATCTTCCGGTAACATAAAATGATAACTTTTTTTGCCATAATAAAAGAGATAAAAAAAGACGTTAACCTGCGTTAACGTCTGATAAAAGTAAGATAAACAACAAGGATATTTTTAAGCTTTCACATTTAATTTAAAGGTAAGTTGAAAACCGGCAGTAAGTGAACCGGTTACTGTTGCAATTTCAACACCTGTGGTATCGTCACTAAAAATATTATCGGCATTATTATACGTGTAGCCAGTCATTCCTTTAGCATAACCATTTACTAGAGCCAATGAAGTGCCACTGCCTTCCGGAAATGCAATTTGCGTTACATTAAGCGAAGTTCCGGAAGAGTTGTATACATGCACATGTATGTGTGTTGCCCGCCCACTGTACCAACCCGGAAAAATTGAAGTGAAGCTCACCAACCCATTACTGTCTGTGGTTTGGCGGCCGCGTAGAAAATGTACCGATTGATAGTTGGTACTTTGCATACCCGAACCACCGTATTCAGAATAATTTCCTTCGGCATCACAATGCCAAATATCTACAATAGCACCAGAAAGGGCAGCACAACTGTTGTTGATGTTCCCGATTGTAATTTTAATAGATAATGCATAGCCGCTGCGGCCGTCTGTAATGTCGCTTCTTACGTAAGAAGCCGGAGATTTTGTTGGAAAAGGCCCTTCCGTTTCTGTAGGTGCAACCGTGCAAGTTCCATTTGTGCTTGTTGTTGTTCCTGCCGTTCCGGAACCTGAGGATTCGCTTGCATCTTCAATACTACTTTTTTTGCAGGCATCAATAAGTACCGGTGTTGATACCGCGCCAATCATAAGGCTGCGGATGAAGTTTTTTCTTTCCATGGCAATAGGGGGTGTTTTGTTTCGTAAAATGAAAGTAGATATCGCACTTTAAAGTAACGGTAATGTGACGATGCAGCGCCGTATTGTATCGTTAAATGCCCGGAAGTCTCCAATCAATTGCACAATCAGACATTAAATCATCTTTATCTTATTAATATCTATTCAATTATGAAATATATCCTTAATTTTAGCCCATCATACTGCCAAAGTGACCTGGCCAAATCAATGGCTTGGTTGTTGTAACAAGCAGTTTTTTTTATAACAAATACGATTTAAAATATAATGTTAGGATTTTTAGCGAAGGTTTTCGGAAGTAAATCAGAAAGAGATATTAAAGCCATTCAGCCCCTGGTTGGCAAAATAAATGAGCATTACGCAAAGCTCTCTACACTTAGTAATGATGAATTACGTGGAAAAACAATTGAATTTAAAGGGCGGATTTCTGCTTTTCTAAGTGATATTGACGGTAAAATTACCGCTTTAAAATCTGATGCCGAAGCAGAAGATTTAGATCTTCACCAAAAAACGGCACTTTACGATCAGGTAGATGCTTTAGGTAAAGAACGCGATGCGGAACTTGAAAAGGTTTTGTTAGAATTGCTTCCTGAAGCTTTTGCTGTAGTCAAAGAAACTTCGCGCAGATTAAGCGAAAACGAATTTCTTGAAGTAACCGCAACACAATTTGACCGCGATTATGCAGCCAGACGTAACAATGTGAAAATTGTAGGCGATAAAGCACAATGGGCAAATACTTGGGACGCCGCAGGTACGCAAGTACTGTGGAACATGGTACATTATGATGTACAGTTAATTGGTGGTATTGTTCTGCACAGCGGTAAAATTGCCGAGATGGCTACGGGTGAGGGTAAAACTCTTGTAAGTACTTTGCCTGCATATTTGAACGCTTTAGCCGGACAAGGCGTGCACATCGTTACCGTGAATGATTACCTTGCGCGAAGGGATAGTGAGTGGAACGGTCCGTTATTTGAATTTCATGGTTTATCTGTAGATTGTATTGATAAGCACGAACCGAATTCTGAAGAGAGAAGAAAAGCTTATGCTGCAGATATAACGTACGGTACCAATAATGAATTTGGTTTCGATTACCTGCGTGACAATATGTCGCAAACGCCAGATCAGTTGGTGCAGCGTAAACAACATTTTGCGATGGTAGATGAGGTCGATTCTGTTTTGATTGATGATGCCCGTACTCCATTAATTATTTCTGGTCCTATTCCACACGGCGATCAACACGAGTTTTATGAGCTGAAACCACGTATCGAGCGTTTGGTAAATGCACAAAAAGCTTACGTAACTCAAGCATTGAATGATGCAAAAAAACTCATCAATGCAGGTAACAACGGAACTGAAGAAGGCGAAGGTGGATTGGCTTTATTACGCGCATACCGCGGTTTGCCAAAAAACAAAGCGTTAATTAAATTCTTGAGTGAGCAAGGCGTTCGCCAATTGTTATTAAAGGTTGAAAACCATTACATGGCCGATCAATCTAAAAACATGCCTAAGGTAGATGCCGAACTTTATTTCTATATAGACGAAAAAAATAATCAGGTTGAACTAACTGAAAAGGGTATCGAATTGATTACCCAATCGGGAGAAGATCCACAATTTTTCGTATTGCCGGATGTAGGTACTGAAATTGCTGAATTGGAGAAAGCAGATCTTCCAATGGAAGAAAAAGTTGGAACCAAAGATGCATTAATGAGAGATTATTCTGTAAAAGCAGAACGTATCCACTCTGTTAATCAATTGCTAAAAGCCTATACTTTATTCGAAATTGATGTTGAATACATTATTGACGAAGGCAAAATTAAAATTGTTGATGAGCAAACTGGTCGTATTATGGATGGCCGTCGTTACTCAGACGGTTTACACCAGGCAATTGAGGCTAAAGAAAATGTTAAAGTAGAAGATGCTACCCAAACTTATGCAACGGTAACGCTGCAAAACTATTTCCGTATGTACCACAAACTTTGCGGTATGACGGGTACAGCGACTACAGAAGCCGGAGAATTCTGGTCTATTTATAAGTTAGACGTTGTAGAAATTCCAACCAATAGAATAATTTCAAGAAAAGACGAACAAGATTACGTGTATCGTACCGTTCGCGAAAAATATAATGCCGTTGCAGATGAAATTGTAAAATTAACCCAAGCTGGGCGCCCAGTTTTGGTGGGAACAACTTCTGTAGAAATTTCTGAATTGTTAAGCCGTATGCTGAAACTTCGCGGAATTAAACACAACGTGTTAAATGCGAAGATGCACCAGAAAGAGGCAGATATTGTTGCCGAAGCTGGTCAGGCCGGAACAGTAACTATTGCAACAAATATGGCAGGTCGTGGTACCGATATCAAATTGGGTGCCGGCGTAAAAGATGCAGGCGGTTTGGCTATTGTGGGTACAGAACGTCATGAATCTCGTCGTGTCGATCGCCAGTTACGCGGTCGTGCAGGTCGTCAGGGCGATCCGGGTTCTTCTCAGTTTTTCGTCTCACTTGAAGATAACCTAATGCGTTTATTCGGTTCTGAGCGTATTGCAAGCATTATGGTTCGTATGGGAATCGAAGATGGCGAAGTCATTCAGCACTCTATGATTACCAAATCTATTGAACGTGCACAGAAAAAAGTTGAAGAAAATAACTTCGGTATTCGTAAACGTTTATTGGAATACGATGATGTAATGAACTCTCAACGTACTGTTATTTATGCGAAACGTAAAAATGCCTTGTTTGGTGAGCGTTTAGATGTAGACATGAACAATATGGTTTTTGATGTTGCTGAAGATATCGTTACAGAATATAAAGAAGAAGCAAATTACGAAGGTTTCAAACTGGAAGTAATCAAAAACTTTTCTGTAGATACAGCAATAACCGAGAAAGATTTTTCTTCTACAAACATCACTCAGTTAACAGAGCGTTTGTTTGAAGAGGCAGAAGCTTTTTACAACCGTAAATCTGAAGCTATCATTGCACAATCTTTACCTGTATTAACCCAGGTATACGATGAAAGAGGTCAACACATCGAACAGATTGTTGTTCCTTTTACAGACGGTATTCGCGGTATACAAGTTGCGGTAGACCTTAAAAAGGCAATCGATAATAAAGGCAGAGAAGTGGTTCGCGCTTTCGAGAAAACCATTGTTTTAGCTTTAATTGACGAAAGCTGGAAAGAGCATTTACGCGAAATGGACGAGTTAAAACAGTCTGTTCAGAATGCGGTTTATGAGCAAAAAGATCCATTGGTAATTTATAAAATGGAAGCTTTCAATTTGTTTAAAAACATGTTGAATGCAGTAAATAAAGAAGTTGTAAGTTTCTTATATAAAGGTGGAATTCCGGTTCAGCAAGATCCTGAACAAGTAAGGGAAGCTCCGGCGCCGGTTAAACAACCAAAATTGCAAACTACAAAACAGGAATTTGGCCGCGAAGAACCAGGAATTGAATTTGGTGATACAAGAGAAGCACTTCCTCAGCAACCTGTTCGCAAAGAAGCAACAATAGGCCGCAATGAGCCTTGTCCGTGCGGTAGTGGCAAAAAATATAAAAACTGCCACGGCGCGAGTTAATAAGATTATATTAGTTACTATAATATCGAAGCCCTGGCAATTGCCAGGGCTTTTTTGTATAGAGAAATTTGATCCGTTTGATTATACACATTTTCCTTGTAATTTAGTGTTTTTGATATATGGAAACATTGTTGATTAAAATTCCAGATGATAAAAGTTTAATAGTAAAACAGGTTCTAAAAGAATTTGGTATTACTAGTATTAATCAGGAATTAAAAAGCAATATTTTAAATCTATCACCCGAACAGAAAGTAGAAATCACTTCATCCCAAGAACAAATTAATAATGGTTTGTTTATGGAGCAGGCAATGCTCGATGATGAAATTGATTTATGGCTAAGAAAATAATTTAGTCTCATAAAGCTAAAATTAGGCTTTACTTAATTCTTGAGTTTTATGCGAACAGAAATGGAAGCAAAAAATATTCGGCAAAATTGTATAAACTTTTTCAGAAAGAATTAAAAACTTCTTAAGAAGTTTCCAGAAATAGGAACAAAAACTTCAATGGAAAAGATAAGAGGCTTAATTGTATTAGATTACATCATTTTCTATGAGTCTGATGATATTCACCTCGTTGTGCACACAATTTGGCCGACAAATCTAAATCCGGATAAATTACCGATTGAGATTAAGAATGATTGACATTTGCACAACCCGTAAAGAATGCCGAATTTTGTGAAAGTTCGGCATTTTTGTTGTAGCACCTTTCCCGAATGGCAGAAACGATGGTTCGTTGAATAGTGCCGATATCTTAAAACACATGAAAATAACATTTACTTGTATTCTGGCTTTCTTCTTTTCTGCGGTTGCTTTCGCACAAAAGGGAGAAGTAATTGTAAACAAAGATCCGCTGATTGATAGTTTGATCGCTAAAAGAATAGAAGTTTACCGTTCAACTGGCGAGGTGAAATCCAATAAACCCATTGTATCTTCATTCGGTTACCGTGTTCAGATCTTTTATGGATCAGACCGGCGCGAAGTATTCAGTCAGCAAGCAAGATTTAAGTCGGGCTACCCGAAACTCAATTCTTACATAACTTACAAGGAGCCCAATTACTATGTACGCGTGGGCGATTTTCGTACACGTATAGAAGCACAACGTTTAATGAACGAGCTTCGCCCAACTTTTCCTACCTTATTCATTTTCAGGGAAAAAATCAATGCACCAATTTTAGATACCACAACCAATGATCAAAAATAAAATCAAAGAACTTGCTGCCGAGATATTTAATGAAATTGTATCTTATCGTCAGCATTTACATGCGCATCCAGAACTGTCTTTTAAAGAATTTGAAACGTCGTTATTTGTACAGGATAAATTAAAAAAATGGGGTATAGAGTTTAGCAGTTGCGCCAATACAGGTGTTGTAGGTTTAATTAAAGGAAACTTGCCTTCGGATAAAATCATCGCTCTGCGTGGCGATATGGATGCTTTACCTATTCATGAAGATAGCGATAAACCCTACCGATCAAAAAACCAGGGCGTAATGCATGCCTGCGGGCACGATGTACATACCTCTTCTTTATTGGGTACGGCATTTATCTTAAACCAGATGAAAGATGAGTTTGGCGGAACAATTAAGTTGATTTTTCAACCTGCAGAAGAACTGATTCCGGGTGGAGCAAGTATTATGATAAAAGAAGGCGTATTGGAAAATCCAAAACCGCAATACATCGTTGGCCAACACGTTATGCCAATGATCGATGCTGGTAAAGTTGGTTTTCGCTCTGGCATTTACATGGCATCTGCAGATGAACTGTATGTAACGGTAACCGGGAAAGGCGGCCATGGTGCGCAACCACATCAAAATATAGATCCAGTAGTAATCGCATCGCACATCATTATCGCTTTGCAACAAATTGTTAGTCGCAATGCAGATCCAAGGATTCCGTCTGTTTTATCTTTTGGAAAAGTGAATGCAAACGGGGCTACAAATATTATCCCGAACGAAGTTAAGATAGAAGGAACATTTAGAACATTAGATGAAGAATGGCGTGCAGATGCACATTTGCGCATGAAGAAAATGGCCGAAGGTATCGCCGAAAGCATGGGTGGAAGTTGCCATTTCGATATTCATAAAGGTTATCCGTTTTTAATTAATGAAGAAAAACTGACCGCCAATGCCAGAAGTTTTGCAGAAGATTTTCTTGGGAAAGAAAATGTAGTTGATCTGGATATTTGGATGGCTGCAGAAGATTTTTCTTTCTATTCTCAGGTTACAGATGCATGTTTTTACCGTTTGGGTACCGGCAATGCAGCAAAGGATACACAATACTCTGTACACACGCCAAAGTTTGATATTGATGAAGATGCTTTAAAAATATCTACAGGCTTAATGGCTTATATTGCACTAAAACAGCTGGGCAATTAAATCTATTTTCGCGCCAGATGTAAGTTCAATCGTCTGGCGCATTATTCAATTTGCATCATTTCTTTGTCTATCGGTTTTAAATGAAAAAAATAATCATTTGTATTTCTCTAGCTCTTTTTTTCTTTGAGGGCTATGCTCAAAAAATTGAACGTTTTAATCCCGATACGTTAAAAACAATCACTTTAGACTCGACCGTAAATATTAAAGCCGAGAAACTAAATGTTGAAACCTTTATCAATAAAATTATAAGCGACACGTCGTTTTATCAATCTTTTAGAGATATGAAACGATACAGTTTTATTGCAGAGAACCGCATTTTTACATACGACAAAAAAAATAAAGTAAGCGGAAAAATTTACCGGAAAATTAGGCACCGCAACAGTGGCCCCAATAAAATTGAATATCTGGTTAAACAAGATACCGGTAAGATGTTTAAAAAGAATGGCAAGTACCAACTGTACACCGTAGAAATGTTTGATTATATTTTTATGAACGCCTACAGTGCCGATTTTGTGCCGAATGCCCCAATGGATAACGGTAAAGGCGGCGGAACAAATGAAGGATATAAAGACAAGCTGAAAACCTTAATTTTTAATCCCGGCAGACCTGTAAAAGGGATTCCATTCATAGGAAGTAAGACAGAAATTTTTACGGCTAATATGAGGCAGTATTATGATTATAGTTTTGCTTCAGGAACCTACCTGGATTCTATTCCGGTTTATCGGTTTAAAGTTTTGGTAAAACCTGATTTAAGTAAGTGGACCAAAGACGGAATCATGATTAAAGAATTGGTGACCATTTTTGACAAAAGAAATTTCAATATTCTTGGCCGGTACGTAGATATGAAATACAGCAATATGCTGTTCGATTTTGATGTGCAGATGAATATAGAAATGGGTTACTTTGGCGATGACAAATTGCCAACTAAGATCACATACCAAGGCAATTGGAATATACCGTTTAAAAAAGAAGAACGTGCCAGTTTTATGGTGCTACATAAAGATTATCAGGTAGGGAAATAAGGTTGTCGCGTTAATTTTTTATCTTTAACTACACCCTAAATATCTCAATAATGAAAAATTTGTTTTCCCTAAAGTTTTTAATTCTTATTCCATGTTTAATTTTTTTAATGTCGATGAGTTATAAACCAAAACGCGTTATATTTTTCGGCGATTCGATTACTCAGCAAGGCGTTTCCAAAAATGGATACGTTACGTTAATTAAGAAAAGTTTAGATTCAACACAGTACGAGTTTTCTGGTGCCGGCATTGGCGGCAACAAAGTGTATGATTTGTACTTACGGATGGAAGATGATGTACTGAATAAAAAGCCGGATGTTGTGGTTATTTATGTTGGCATTAACGACGTATGGCATAAACAGTCCTCGCACACCGGAACAGATTATGATAAGTTTCTGAAATTTTATCAGGCAATGATTAATAAAATTCAAGGTGTGGGAAGTAAAGTAATTCTTTGCACCCCTTCGGTTATTGGTGAAAAGAAAAACGGCGGAAATGATCTGGATGCTGAACTCGATAAATACGCAGAAGGTATCAGACAATTGGCTGCTAAAAATCAATTGCCTGTTTGCGACTTGCGAAAAATTTTTACGGATTATGAACATGAAAACAACACCGCAGATGTTGAAAAAGGAATACTGACTGGCGATCGGGTACATTTGAATGAGAATGGAAATAAATTGGTTGCCGATCATTTATTGCCTTTAATAAAGTAAAAATTCGTCATTGCGAACGGAAGCGTTAGGTTGAGGATTGGAGTGAAGCAATCTTTGTGAAAAAGTCAGGCATGAGAGATTGCTTCGTCGTTCCTCCTCGCAATGACGGATTTTGTACTCTGTCGTCATTGCGAACAGAAGAAAATACTATTGAAAATTAAGAATGATAAATCGCGAAACGATAGATAAGATAATGGATACCGCCCGGATTGAGGAGGTAGTGGGAGATTTTGTGCATTTAAAAAAGCGCGGTACCAGCTTAATTGGCAATTGTCCTTTCCATGGAGAAAAGACGCCATCATTTCACGTTTCGGTAACAAAAGGTATCTACAAGTGTTTCGGCTGTGGAAAAGGAGGAGATTCTGTCCGCTTTATTATGGATCATGAAAAGTATTCCTATCCGGAGGCTTTAAAATTCCTTGCCAATAAATACAATATTGAAGTAGAAGAAGCCGAACTTTCTCCTCAAAATACTGAAGCGCAAAATGCCAAAGAAAGCCTGTATATTGTTTCACAGTTTGCGTCAACATTTTTTGTTAAACAACTTTGGGAGACCGACGAAGGGAAGGGAATTGGACTCAGCTATTTCAAGGAACGTGGTTTCCGGGAAGATATCCTTAAAAAATTTGAGGTTGGATACTCTCCCGACATTTGGGAAGCTTTAACCAATAGTGCGACAAATGCTGGGCACAAAATAGAGTTACTGGAAAAAACGGGTCTATCCATCAAAAATGAAAAAGGAAAAATATACGACCGTTTTCGTGGGCGTGTAATGTTTCCAATCCATAATTTTACAGGTAGAGTGATCGGTTTTGGTGGGCGAACACTAAAAACCGATAAAAATGTTCCTAAATATGTAAATTCACCAGAGAGCGAAATCTACCACAAATCGAATGTTTTATACGGTTTGTTTCATGCTAAAAAAGCCATTCGCGATCTGGATAATTGTTATCTCGCAGAAGGTTATGCCGATGTACTTTCGGTTCATCAGGCTG
The DNA here is from genome assembly GCF_052343045.1 of Pedobacter terrestris. Taxonomy (NCBI): domain Bacteria; kingdom Pseudomonadati; phylum Bacteroidota; class Sphingobacteriia; order Sphingobacteriales; family Sphingobacteriaceae; genus Pedobacter; species Pedobacter terrestris. Next base: position 319,601 of record NZ_CP180264.1, read on the forward strand.
GCGTAGAAAATGTAGTCGCTTCGTCCGGAACATCCTTAACTACAGAACAGATCAAACTTATCGGGCGTTTTACTCAAAATATAACCATTCTTTTTGATGGAGATGCCGCCGGAATAAAAGCTTCTTTACGCGGATTGGATATGATCCTGGAAGAAGGTTTGAATGTGAAAATTGTTTCATTCCCCGATGGTCATGATCCGGATTCGTATATGCACCATGTAGGTGCGGGTGCTTTTAAATCGTATATAGAGCAAAACCGAAAAGATTTTATCCTGTATAAAGCAAATGTTCTACTTAAAGAAGCCGGCACAGATCCGATAAAACGTGCAGGTATTATCCGCGATATTGTTGAAAGTATTTCTAAAATTCCAGATCCGATAAAAGCGTCTGTTTTTGTACGTGAAAGCAGCAGTTTGCTCGAAATTGAAGAACGCATTTTATTAACCGAACTGAATAAAATGCGCGCCTCAAAAGGCAAAAAAAACTACGACAATAACAATAAAACAAATTATGGCAATCCGGCATTCGGTGGCGGACCACCAGAACCACTTGGTCCGCCAGATGATTTGTGGGACGATCAAGCCGGGCCAGGCGGACATACAGCAGCGCCTGTAGAAGCCGATGAGAATCAGGAAAAGGAAATCGTCCGGTTACTACTTGCTTACGGCCACGAGCTCGTGAACTGGGATAAAATAGATGATATGTATATCGGTTCTTTTGTGATGCAAAATCTTGCCGATGTAGAGTTTGAAAATAAAATCTGTAAACAAATTATCGACTATTACAAAAGCGAGATTGACAACGGACGATTGCCAACAGCGAATCATTTCATTAAACATCAGGATCGTGATATTGCAGATCTGGCGATTACGCTGTCTACATCGCCGTATGCGTTGAGCGAAAACTGGCTAAATAAACACCTTATTTATGTGAAAGATGAAACCATGAATTTAAAAGCGACAATTCTGGGCGGTATTTTTCACCTCAAAAAACGTAAAGTAGATAAGATTTTGGTTAATTTGCTCAAAGAGATTAAAGAAGAGACAGACGCCGATAACCAGATGATTTTAATGCAACGCTATGGCGTAATTAAAGGTGTAGAAAGAGAGATTTCGAAATTTCTGGGATCCGTTATCGTAAAATAGATTCGGTGTTTCCTCTCCATGATATTGACATTTTGAGTGAAGTTTAAGATGGCACAACACAATGAATTGGGTAAAAAAGGAGAAGAAATCGCCAGATTGTATTTAGAAAACCAGGGTTATGAAATACTGGATGAAAACTGGGTACATGGAAAAGCAGAAATTGATCTGATTGCCTATATCGATCGGAAAATAATTTTCGTTGAAGTTAAAAGCAGGACTTCCAGCGCTTTTGGTGAGCCAGAAGATTTTGTTAGCCTCGCCAAACAAAAACAGATGGAGATTGCTTCTCTTGCCTATATCGAATTGATGGATCATCAAAATGAAATCCGATTTGATATCGTCTCCATATTATTTAATAAAGAAAACCAATATACATTAAAACACATAGAAGATGCTTTTTGGCCACAAGATTAAAACCATAAAATACATTCTGCCAATTTTGGTAATCAGCGCAATTGCTGCGTGTAAGGATGATAAAGCAAGTACGTACAGAAGCTTTATTTCGCCGTTAATAGGACAAAATATTTCGTCAGGCAAAGCCTTTGAACTCAAGTTGCTGTTTGGTAGCGAAAAAAAAGTAGATTCTGTAGTTTACCTGATAGATACCACTAAAATTGCTTCTACAACCGACACAACATCGATAGAAGTAAAAACAAATGGCTGGAAACTTGGGAACCATTTGCTTACCGCCAGAATTTACTCCGGTGCAGAAGCAGATGAACTTACATCGAATATTAATGTACTTGCAGCAAACAGCCCGGAAGAATATACCTACAAAATCATAAAAACGCTTCCGCATGATACCGCTTCTTATGTAGAAGGTTTAGAATACCACGATGGTTTTTTATATGAAAGTGCAGGCGATTATGGCCATTCCAGTTTAAGAAAAGTAGAGTTGAACACTGGCAAAATTCTTCAGAAAACGGAATTGGATAAACAATATTTTGGAGAAGGAATGACTGTGGTAGGTGATAAAATTGTTCAGCTTACGTACAAAGAAAAGGTAGGTTTCGTGTACGATAAAAATACATTGAAGAAACAATCGGAATTTCCCTATACAGTGGGCAGAGAAGGCTGGGGGCTGGCTTTTGATGGAGAAAAGATCCTAACTACAGATGGTTCAAACACCATTTATTTTCTGGATAAAAACAACTATTCTAAAATCGGTTCAATTGATGTTTTCGATAACAAAGGTCAGATTGATAATCTGAATGAACTGGAAATTATAGAGGGTAAAATTTACGCCAATATCTACACAACCAATACAATTGTTATTATTGATCCTAAAAGTGGAGCTGTAGAAGGCCGGATTGATTTAAAAGGTTTATTGCCCGAAAATTATTTCCAGAATGAAGAGGCAAGGGCAAACAACGTTCTTAATGGAATTGCTTACGATAAAGCCGGCAAACGTTTATTCGTAACCGGGAAAAAATGGCCACATCTTTTTGAAATTCAGTTAATCAGGAAATAAAATAAAAAACCCAGCCTAAGCTGGGTTTTTTATTTAGTCTTTTTTGGCAGGTTCATCCAGATAGCCATTAAAAAAAATCGCTTGTTTATTTACGCTGCTTGCAGTTAAAGTTGCATAACCGGTAGTTGTAATGGTTAGCGTAAGCATATAATTTTCGCGCTTCAGATCTTTAGTATTCATCTGGATGGTATATGTTCCTTTTTTGTTTTTTGACTCTTTATAAGTGAAATCTTTCGAGGTAAATTTTATCCCACCTTCTGATGGGTTATAAGGCGCATTAAATGACCGACCGTAAAATGGTAGATACGCAACCAAACTATCTTTGGTTACTTTAAGATCGTATTGCTGTCCGCTTAAATTGATTACAGAACCACCGGTTGATCCGGGCATTCGGTTTAAAATAGCACTAACATCATTATTGGATAAAGGCATTGCAGAATTTGCAACAAAAGTATACTGTTTATCCTGTACAATTCTGGAAGTAGTTTGGACATCTGTTTGTGCAAAAGTATGCGCAGCAATCAGAATCAATGCTATGCTGAATAGAGATTTTAAATGTTTCATCGTGTTGCTTTTTGTTTATAACAAAGTAAAGATGCCGAGGTTCTTTAAATTCCATAAGAGATTCTTGCCCGGAGCATAAATTTACTGCTTTGTATCCAAATTACGGCAGGATGAGGTTCCACTCATCTCACACCATAAAAAAAAACCGCCACAACAGAAGTTATGGCGGTTTTAATTGCAATTAGTCGATTTTAATTAAAATCCGTTGCTTTCAATTCAGAATTTACTTTAATATCCTTAACAACGATATTTAAAGTTTGAGAACCCATTTGGCTTTGCATGGTTTGCGTTATAGCAAATGGAAACATAACGTCACCAACTTTCTTATAATCTGCAAATTCGAAAATCTGAGTGATTTCTGTGCCTTGCTGATTCATTGTTCTTTCCTCTTTAAGCAATAAACCAGATCTGGCACTGAAGTATTGAACTTTCTTCTTGCCGCTAACTTGTGTTACTACAACTTTATATGCTTGTTCTGTACCTAAAGTAGTGGTTCCGGCAAGTTCCGTTTTTGTGCCATCAGTAGCATAATCTAAAATACTAAATATTCTTTTTTCTGTTTTTGCCTCTGCGGTATCATCTGCACCAAGTTCTTTTTTCTGTCCGCCTTGCATCATGTAACCAGTTGTTCCATTAAATACCTGCTTCATAACGGTCTGTCCCATCATGCTCGCTTCTGTGCTACTTAAATTAGGTGCCAGTTTTTTGGTGCTTAACGCCAATTTTGCTCCTTGTACTTCAGCTTCTGCAGTTTGGTTTATAGAATTTACTTTTTTCAAAGCAGCTTCTCCGCCAAGTGCGGTAATATAATCTGTAAATATTTGATTCACCGTTTTAGTTGGTACAGCAGAAGTACTGGTTGCTTTTACCGGACTTGCATAATTGTCGAACGGTAAAACATTAAAACCAGATTTTTTAAGTCCGGCAGTAAATGCATCGGTATTTCCAACAACTACAACACGCGTATTGTCATGATTGAAATATTTTTTGGTTACACGTAAAATGTCATCCGTTGTTACGGCATTAATTTTTTGAAGATACGTGCGGTAGAAATCTTTAGGCAAACCATTGATGAGAATGCTGCTGGCAAAAGAAGCCGTTCGTGCCGGATTTTCCAGTCCCAGTGCAAAAGATCCGTTATATAGATTCTTCGCATTTTGTAGTTCTTCAGCAGTTACTTTTTCTGTGCGGATTTTATTGATTTCGTTTAGAAATTCAACAACTGCGCTATCCACTTTCTCATTCCGAACGGCTGCTGTTGCAGAGAATGTAGATTGAAAACGCCCGGCACCAGCGCTAGAATATGCGCCATAAGTAAAACCATGCTTTTCGCGCAGATTTAGGAATAATCTGCCATCAGAACCACCACCTAAAATTTGATTGGCCAATAATACCGCAAAATAATCTGGATTGCTCATGGGCAAATCAATCAGATTCACTACTGTGATTTCTGATTGTACGGCGTTGCTAACGTTTACGACATCAACTTCAGTTTTTGCTGGGTTGTTTACCTTCGCCAAAGTTGGCAATGTTAAGGCTGTTCCTTTCCAATCGCCGAAGGCTTTTTCTGCCAATGCTTTTGCATCTGCAGGTTTAATATCACCAACAAAAGTTAAATATCCTCTTGACGGTGTGATGTATTTTTGATAAATGGCTTTAACATCATTCAACGTAATACTGTTGATAGACGCCTCAGTTGTAAACTCACCTGATGGATGATTGATTCCATACGTAAGCGCATTAACCACGCGGGAAGAAATTGCTTTCGCACTTTTCTCATTCGATTTCAGTCCGGTTAAAGTTTGAGATTTTAATTTCTCAAATGAACTTTCCGGGAACGACGGTTTGCGTATCGCTTCAGCCATTAAGGCGAAAGCCTGCGGAAAATATCTGGTTAAAGCAGATGCAGAACCGCCGCGTGCAGATGCACCAACATCTGCGCCAAGTTGGTCTACAGCTTCATCAAATTGTGCTTTAGTTTTGGTGGTTGTACCTTCATTTAACATACTGCCCATTAAACTTAGTACACCAGCTTTAGAGCCTTCGGTAATTGGACCCGCGTCAATACTATAACTGGCAGATACTTTTGGCAATTTATGGTTTTCTACAACCAGAACTGTGATGCCATTGGCCAGCATATATATTACAGGATCACCAATGGTGATTACAGGCGCTGGTCCGGGTTTGGGTTGATGTGTACGATCTATGGTTTGTGCTGAGATACTTTGGGTACATAAAGCAACTGCAGCGATAAAAAATAATTTTTTCATGATGTTGATAATTGATATGAATGCAAACAGTTGTTATTTCTTTGGTAAGTAATACAATACCACGCGTTGATTTTTATTGAGATATTTTTTGGCAACATCTCTTATTTCTTCGCGGGTAATGGATTTTATTACATCCAGTTCTTTATTGATATCGTCTGTATCTTTATGATGGAAAGTATAGCCATTAGCTAAATTTTCTGCCACGCCCAACATTTTACTGTTTGCACTTACATAACTGTTTTCGAATTGATTCTGCAGTTTTTTGTATTCTGTTTCACTAATCAGGTCGGTTTGTAAACGGACAACCTCTGCATCAATATCTGTTAATAGATCATTTAACGGAGTGTTTTTGTTCGGAAGTGCTAAAGTGATATATGCGCCATAATCTTCAAGAGAATAGTTGAATGCCGCCACCTGAAGTGCGGTTTTCTTTTCATCAACCATTTTGGTACTCAATCTGGAGCTGCCACCACCAGACAAAATTGTACTGATCATGCCCAGAACTTTACTGTCTCGGCTTTCCATACCAGGAACACGATAAGCAGCAAAGATGGCCGGAATCTGAATATTTGCATCGTAAGCGGTGTCAATAACTTCTTTGGTTATTGGTGCAAGGTCATATTTTTTGTGTTCAACTGGCGCACCTTTTGGCACTTCAGAAAAATAAGAATTTACCAGGCCTTTGGTTTTACTTACATCAATATCACCTGCGATGGTTAATACGGCATTATTTGGTACGTAATATTTTTTAAAGAAAGCGATAAACTCTTCCAGCTTTGCAGCATCTAAATGTTCCATTGAACCAATTGGTTGCCAGCGATACGGATGACCATCAAACAAGTGGGTAAATATTTTTTCGGTAAATTTCCCGTAAGGAGAATTGTCTATACGCAATCTTTTTTCTTCTTTAACCACTTCGTTCTGTGTTTTTACACCTTGTTGGTTAATTACAGGATGCAACATTCTTTCGCTTTCCAGCCATAAACCCAATTCCAATTGATTAGATGGGAAAACCTCATAATAAAAGGTTCTGTCTTGCGAGGTGTTGGCATTGTTTTGTCCGCCGTTGCTGCTCACAATTTTCATGAACTCCCCTTTTTTGATATTGTCAGTACCTTCAAAAAGAAGGTGCTCAAAGAAATGCGCAAAACCGGTGCGTTGGGTTTCTTCGTTTTTAGAACCTACGTGGTACATTACAGAAACCGCAACAACAGGTGCGCTTTTATCTTGATGGAGAATTACATGCAGACCATTGTCTAAATCGTATTCTGTAAATTGTACTTTCTGGGCAAAAGTACCGATACAAAATCCGGAGAGGGCCATTGTTAAAAGGAATTTTCTTTTCATTTTGAATAAAAGATATAGTTAATATTTAGTCTGAAAGTAACTATTTTATTAGTTCCTAAATTAGACAATATGTTACAAAAAAGGCGAACAATCGTTCGCCTAAGAGTTTTTTTATGTGTTTTGAAGATTATCTCCAGTTTTTGTATTGGTTAATTAAACCGTTGGTAGAAGAATCATGACTGGTTACATCGTTATCTCCTTCCAATTCTGGTAAGATTTTCTTTGCAAGTTGTTTGCCCAGTTCTACACCCCATTGATCAAAACTAAAGATGTTCCAGATTATACCTTGCACAAAAATTTTATGCTCGTACATGGCTACTAAACTACCCAACGTGTAAGGTGTTACCTTTTTAAGTAAAATAGAATTGGTTGGCCTGTTGCCTTCGAAAACTTTAAATGGTGCTAGCGTTGCAATTTCCTCATCAGATTTTCCGTCTTTTTTCAGTTCTGCGGTTACTTCTTCATCGGTTTTACCATTCATTAAAGCCTCCGTTTGTGCGAAGAAATTAGACAATAAAATTGGATGATGATCGCCAAGTGGATTTAAACTTTGTGCCGGTGCGATGAAATCTGCCGGAATGATACGTGTACCTTGATGAATCAGCTGATAAAAGGCATGTTGGCCATTTGTACCAGGTTCACCCCAAATGATTGGTCCGGTTTCATAATCTACCTCATTGCCATTCCGGTCTACATGTTTTCCGTTACTTTCCATATCGCCCTGTTGAAAGTACGCCGCAAAGCGATGCATGTATTGATCGTAAGGTAAAATCACCTGCGTTTCTGCATTGTAAAAGTTGATGTACCAAACGCCAAGTAAACCCAAAATTACCGGAATATTGCTTTCAAATTCTGCTGTTTTGAAATGATTGTCTGCTGCATGTGCGCCGGCAAGCAATTGTTTAAAATTATCGAAACCGATGCTTAATGAAATAGATAAGCCAATTGCACTCCAAAGCGAGTAACGGCCGCCTACCCAATCCCAAAATTCAAACATGTTTTCTGTATCAATTCCAAATGCAGAAACATCTTTTGCATTTGTAGATAAAGCAGCAAAGTGTTTTGCAATATCCGCTTCCTGAGCGCCACTATCTAAAAACCATGTGCGTGCAGAATGTGCATTGGTCATGGTTTCCTGAGTGGTAAAGGTTTTAGATGCGACCAAAAATAAAGTAGTTTCGGCATCCAGATTTTTAAGTGTTTCCGCAATATGCGTACCGTCAATATTGGATACGAAATGGATATTCAGGTGGTTTTTATAGTGTTTTAACGCCTCGGTAACCATCACCGGACCCAGATCTGATCCTCCGATACCAATATTCACTACGTCAGTAATTGCTTTACCGGTGTAACCTTTCCAGCTTCCGGAGATAATGGCGTTACTGAATTTTTCCATTTTAGCCAACACAGCATTAACTTCTGGCATAACATCTTTTCCGTCAGAAAAAATTGGTGTGCCACTTAGGTTACGTAAAGCAATATGAAGTACGGCGCGGTCTTCAGTTTCGTTGATTTTATCGCCAGAGTACATTGCTTTTATCGCTTCATCCAATTTACACTCGCGTGCAAGTTGCATGAGTAAAGCAAGCGTTTCATCGTTGATCCTGTTTTTGCTGTAATCCAGTAGAATATCTTCGAAAATGAGCGAAAATTTATTGAAACGGTCCGCATCATCAGCAAATAAATCTTTAATACTTTTCTGATTGATGTCAATAAAATGGTCAGCCAAATACTTATAGGCTTCAGTTTCTGTGAAATTTATTTTAGGCAACATAGTTTTCAATTTTTGTAAAAGTAATAAAGGGAACGTTTACTTCTGTCTTTTTAATGTTCAAAAATTATTAAAGTAAAGTTGGTTTCGTTAATCCATTTGGATTGCTCAAACTGTTATTGCAATTTATTTTCTATTTTTATAATCATCTCAACCTAAACTCACCTACATGAAGAAAATTTACCTTTCGCTATTGTCTATAATTGCGCTTCAATCTTTCGCACAAAAATCTGATTTAAGAACTTCAGTTTCCAAAAAGGCCGATGCTTTAGAGCAGAAAGTAATATCCTGGCGGCGAGATTTTCATGAACATCCTGAGCTTGGAAATAACGAATTTCGTACCGCAGGAATAATTACCAAACACCTGCAGTCATTGGGGATAGATGTGCAAACAGGAGTCGCAAAAACCGGAGTGGTAGGTGTATTGAAAGGTGGTAAACCAGGGCCCGTTGTTGCACTCCGTGCAGATATGGATGGTTTACCCGTCACAGAAAGGGTTGATGTTCCTTTTGCATCTAAGGTAAAAACCCAATATAATGGACAGGAGGTAGGTGTCATGCATGCTTGTGGCCATGATAGTCACGTTGCCATCTTGATGGGGGTGGCAGAAGTGTTGGCTTCGATGAAAAAAGACATTCAGGGAACAGTAAAGTTTATTTTTCAGCCCGCAGAAGAAGGCGCACCAGAAGGAGAAGAGGGCGGAGCGGCACTGATGATTAAAGAGGGGGTGCTGGAAAATCCAAAAGTTGATGCAATATTTGGCCTTCACATTAATTCTCAGACGGCAGCAGGCGATGTGACATACAAACCCGGCGGCACAATGGCTGCTGTAAATGATATGAAAATCACCATCAAAGGAAAACAGGCCCACGGCGCATATCCCTGGAGCAGTATAGATCCAATTGTGATTTCCGCACAAATTGTTAATAATCTGCAAACCATCGTGAGCAGAAATCTGAATGTTACAGAAAATCCCGGCGTGGTTACCATTGGTTCCATTGTTGGAGGTGTACGCTCAAATATTATTCCTGAGAAAGTTGAAATGCTTGGTACAGTGCGCAACTTTAGTGCAGAAGATGAGAAAATGTTCATCAACCGTATTAAAACTATCGTAACTAAAACTGCCGAAGCTGGTGGCGCTACTGCCGAAATTAAAATTCCCTACAGCAACCATTACCCGGTTACTTTTAATAATGTTCAGCTGACAGAAAAAATGCTGCCAAGTATGCAGGCAACTGCTGGGAAAGCGCATGTAAAACTCAGACCTCCGGTTACAGGTGCTGAAGATTTCTCATTCTTTCAGGAAAAAGTACCGGGATTGTTTGTTTTTCTTGGTGGAATGCCAAAAGAACAAAATCCGCTTCAGGCTCCGTCACACCATACGCCGGATTTTTACCTGGATGAAAGTGGCTTCATTCTTGGAGTTAAACTGCTGAGCAATTTGACGCTGGATTATATGGCATTAAAGAAATAAGTCTGCAGCCATGTAGACATTCGTAGTAAAAGCCGAAATTCTATATATTTGCATTTATGACCAAAGAGCAATTGCAGGATTTAAGGGACAGAGTAGAGTCCCTGAGGAGGTATCTTTGACGTTGAAGAGCTCCTTTATGAAATTCGGGAAGAAGAAAAACTGACCATGGCCCCCGATTTTTGGGACGATCCAAAAAAAGCCGAAAAAATACTCGCGCAAATTAGCAGCAAAAAGAAATGGACTGATGGTTTTACACAAACCAATAGTGCAGTAGAAGATGCTGTAGTATTGTATGAGTTTTTTCAATCCGGAGATGCCTCGGAAGCAGAGATGGAAGATCAGTTCGAGATCAGTAAACAAGCTGTTGTAGATCTTGAACTTAAAAATATGCTGCGCAATAAAGAAGATCAGCTTTCTGCCGTAATGCAAATTACTGCAGGAGCCGGTGGTACTGAAAGTTGCGATTGGGCAAGTATGCTGATGCGAATGTATTTAATGTGGGGCGAGAAAAACGGATATAAGATTACCGAACAAGATAGTCAGGAAGGTGATGTTGCCGGTATTAAAACCGTAACGCTTCAGTTTGACGGGGAATTTTCTTATGGATATCTGAAAGGCGAAAACGGTGTTCATCGTTTGGTGCGAATTTCTCCATTTGATTCTAACGCACGCAGACACACCTCTTTCGCTTCTGTTTATGTATATCCTCTTGTTGACGACAGTATCGAGATTGATATCAATCCCGGAGACATTGAATTTGAGACATTTAGAGCTGGCGGTGCCGGCGGACAAAATGTAAACAAAGTTGAAACAGCAGTTCGTTTGTATCACAAACCATCGGGTATTATAATCAAAAATCAAGAATCACGCTCGCAGCTGCAAAATAAAGAAAATGCAATTCGCCTGTTAAAATCGCAATTGTATGAGATCGAAGAACGCAAACGCAATGAAGCCATTGCGGCGGTAGAAGGTTCTAAAAAGAAAATAGAGTGGGGTTCGCAAATTAGAAGTTATGTTTTGGATGATCGTCGCGTTAAAGATCACCGCACAAATTTCCAGACATCTAATCCGGATGCAGTTTTGAATGGCGAGATTAACGATTTTTTAAAAGCATATTTAATGGAATTTTAAGTTTAAATTATGGTAAGGACAATTCTTTTTTCTCTCTTTTTATTTATGGCATCACAATCTAATGCGCAGCAAATCATCCCCTTGTACGCGAATGATGTGCCAGGTGCAAAAACCTCTGAAACCTATAAAGAGAAATCTGATACTGGTGGAGATGGTGTAGAAAGAATTTCAAAAGTAACTGTCCCTACCTTAACCTATTTTCCGGCGCCAGCCGATAAAGCTACCGGAACAGCTGTAATTATTTGTCCGGGCGGTGGATATTCCATTCTGGCAATTAACCATGAGGGATACAATGTTGCCAAACGTTTTAATGAAATTGGTGTTGCAGCATTTGTATTGAAATATAGGTTGCCGAGCGATGAAATTATGGCAGATAAAACTTTTGCTTTATTGCAAGATGCTCAGCAAGCTATTTATCTCGTGCGTAGAGATGCCCGGAAATATGGAATTAAAACAAACAAGATTGGCATAATGGGCTTTTCTGCCGGCGGGCATTTTGCGTCTACTTTACTCACCCATTACAGTGATGTGAAAATTACAGAATCGAAAAAAATTAGTTTAAGACCTGATTTTGGTGTATTGATTTATCCGGTAATTAGTTTCGAAGAATCTGTGCACACCGGAACCATGAAAAACCTGTTGGGTCCAAATCCTTCAGATTCATTAAAACATTATTTTTCGGCCAATCAAAATATTACCAAAAAAACACCGCCAACGTTTTTGGTGCACGCCAAAGACGATAAAACTGTTCCGGTTGCAAACAGTATTTTGTTTAATGATGCGCTTAAAAAAGAAAATGTAGCTACCGAATTGTATTTGTATGAAAATGGCGGACATGGTTTCGGACTTAAAAACAAAACCTCTGATGTAGATTGGTTTAATTTGTTAAGTGCCTGGATGAAAAAAGAAAACTTCTAATCCATGCGGAAAAAGAAATTTTTGCTACTTATCTGATGTTTTAGATGCTTTTATTGTCAAATCAATAGCATCTAAAAGGCCATCTGTATACGTATCATCATTTAATTCCCAAAACATAATGCCATTTAGCTTATTATCAATTACATAATTGGTTTTGAAGGCAAGAGATTTGGCATCGTCAAAAGATGCTATGGTTTTGGTTTCCGCATTATAAAAATATGGTGCTTTGGCTACATCATCCCAATAGTATTTGAAGCCTTTTTCAGTAGAAAAATCCTTTGTGAAATTACGAAATGACGTGCCGTAAGAGTATTTTGTGGGTTGATAAAGTCCATTGTTGGATTCAGTAGTGTTGGTGAAAACCTTTGCGTAAAATGCGGCACCCAAAGCAATTTTAGCTTTTGGAACACCATATGCAATCATTTCTTTAATGGCATAATCTGCAGATAATTTTTGCTCAGGAGTAGAGAACAAAGGTGTATGATGTCCGCTTATTGTTGCATATCCATTGACCAAATCGTAGCTCATAAGGTTAACCCGATCTACCAATGGCATAACTTTTTTCCATTCAAAACAAGAATCTATACAGTTTTTACTTCCGCCTGCAGCAAAACTAATTTCAGCTTTTTTACCAAGCGTTTTGCGCAACTCTTTAATTAAAGCTGTAAAATGGAATTTGTCTTCTACAGTATAAAGATGGCCTGGATAACCTTCAACTGCAGGATATTCCCAATCGATATCAATCCCATCGGCATGAAAAAAATCAAGTAAACTTTTAGTTGTTTTGGCAAAGGTTTCGCGCCCCTTCGCGCGGCTAAATACCTCAGAACAATTTGGGCAAGCGCTCCAGCCGCCCATGGCCAACATAATTTTTAATTCAGGATTTCTCTTTTTCAGGCCAACCATTTGAGCAATCAATGCAGAATCTTTTGCGGTATGAATATACATACTATCACCTTTTAAATGCCCGAAACTGTAAATCAAATGGCTCAATTTTTCTATCGGATATTTATCAATTTCGGTTCCATTTCCTGTATAATAGGCAATTACATTTGGTTTGGAAGTTTGTTGTGCATGCGCAGGAGTATCGAAAATTAAAATAAAAGACAGTAAAGCAATTACGGTTGAAATAGAAAAGTGTGGGATGATTTTCTGCACGATTGATGATTTTGAAAGGGTGTATTTTAAGCAATAATTTCTTGAAGGAGGTTCAGTTCGGCAACTTTATCTGTTGCGCCTGCATTTTCGTACGCAGAAACCAGATTTCTTATTACACGGCGAATAATATCTGTATTGGTACATGGACGATAATATTCTGGAATTGCTTCAAGATTGAGCTGTCTAAGAAATTGATCCACATCATGTTTGCCAAAAATATTACCGCGATTAAATGCATTGATGTAAAAAAGAACACTATAATCATTTGGATCTTGTTTACTTTCATCCGTATATCCTAAAATGAAATGCTGAGGTAAATTGATACCATAAATGGGTAAATCCAGTTTTTGTGCAAGTGTAGAGTAAATAATGGCCAAAGAAATCTGGTTGCCTTTTTTACTTTCTAAAACCTGACTGATATATGAGTTTTGCGGATCGTGGTGGTTTTTGGTATTTCCGCCAAAACCATGTTGTTGGTATAAAACATGGTTAATCAGTTTGACCTTTTCTACAGAACTCATTTCATACTGTAAACCCATCCAGATATCGCGTTTTATTTCTTCAATTTGATTGATTACTTTTTGCTCGTCAAGGTCTGGATATTGATATCTGTTAATAATCATAGCGCCTTGAAGCAAATCAAAAGCACCGCTCAGATACCATAATTTTAAATCTTCTTTTACATTGTTGAATTGAATCTGGTGTACAATATTTTCAATACGCTCTTGCAATAAGCTATCAAAAGATTGTTCCCAGGCATTTTCCAGAAAAGAAATTACTTCTCCACCATATTCCAGCAATTTTTTTTCTACGTGATGATATACTTCTTCATCCGGATCATCCAATAACCTAACTAATGCACCAATCTCTGTGTTATTCTCCATAAAAATGTATTCCTTTAACGGGTTTGCTTACTTTTGCAAAATGCATTTTCAATTTATTGCTGATTATTTAAAACATCGGTTAATTGCCAACAACAGACATGGAACACATTCGCCATTTGTTTATTCATTAGCCGATGAGGTAATTTACGATTTTAGCCATAAACCTGAATATAAAAGTATTGAAGCACTACGAAAAAAACTTTTGAATGACGATTCTGGTATTCTATTGAAAGATTTTTTACCTGATTCAGGATTTCCGCCCAAAAAAAACTATAAGATATCGCGCTTGTCCAGGTTTCTAATGAATACATCTAAAATAGATCAATTATTGTTCCGCATTATTCGGGCAGCGCAAACTGAAACCACATTTGAAATGCAATCTAATTTTGGAATTACAAGTGCTTATCTGGCTGCGGCAAAACCATCATCAAAAGTTGTTGCGATAGAAAGCGAAGAAGTACTGCGCGAAATTGCCACTAGAAATCTTCAATCTCTAAAAATTGAAAATGTTCAACAGTTGCCAAATGGATACACTTTAGAGAGTACTTTAACGAACATTTCGAAACTCGACGTGCTTTACATCCACGCTAAAAACTCTGCGATTGATATATTTCGTGAATTTGAAATGTGTTTGCCAAAAATACACGTCAACTCATTTTTGATTTTTGATCACATTTATGCAAATAAAAATCGGAAGGCGTCATGGAGTGAAATTAAAAACCATCCGCAGGTAACGGTTACAATTGATCTTTTCTGGATTGGCCTGGTTTATTTTAGAAAAGGTCAGGCTAAACAGCATTTCAAATTAAAGCTGTAGTTTCTCCCGCTGGTTTGTGAGAAATGGGCTAGAAGTTTGTTTACGGCAGTGTTTTTACTCTGCTGGATTTTGATACAATCGAAGCGTTATTTACGCACGCATTAGAAACGAGCGCAAGAAGATAGAAAGCTGTTTGCAAGAATATTTTATTGCGAAAGCTTTTATAATGGAAGTGCTACTTATGCACTTGTCAATTTCTACTAACACATGGAAATTTTTTGGGCTGTATTTCCTTTAAGACTGAGATAAGAATCTAGCAGGTTGCGCATTCTACCGGAGCATCATCGGAGATTAGTCGGAAATTCATCGGAGTTTGTTCGGGTTGAGCCGATTAAACTTAGTTCTTAATCCGATTTATTCCAATATTAATTCATTAGACAATCTTAATCTGTAATAAATTTTTCTCCATAAGTTTAAATGCATTGATTTTAAATGCTTTACTTTATAACTTATTTTTTAGTTTTAAAACTGAAAAATAAGTTATACATTTGGGTATGGAAGAATTAACTAAGTCAGAAGAACGCATAATGCAGGTTTTATGGAAGCTCGAAAAGGCATTTGTTAAAGATATCATCGAACAGTTAGAAGAAATTCCCAAACCACCTTATAATACGATTTCCTCGATCGTTAGACTGCTAGTGAAAAAAGGTTATGCAACATATAAAGCTTACGGAAAAACGTATGAATATTATCCGGCTGTTGCCAAGGCAGATTATGCAAAAACCAGTTTCTCGAAGTTGTTTTCTGGTTATTTCGATAACTCGCCTAGTGATCTGTTATCTTTTATGGTAAACGAAGAAAAATTAAGCGAGAAAGATATCGAAGAATTAAAAGCATTAATTAACCAAAAATAGTAGTTATGGAATGGATCAACTATTTGCTTAAAGTGAGTATCTGCAATGCCGTTTTTTTTGCATTTTATCTTCTTTTTCTTAGAAAACTTACTTTTTTTAAAGTGAGCCGTTTTTATTTGCTTGCCACATTGTTGCTAAGTTTTACAATTCCGGCATTGCAGATCAATCTTCATCGGGAGGTTAATGTTAAGTCAATTGTCGTAGAAAAAAGAGAAAAAACAATTGCGATAGATGAATCAACTAAACCTTTAGATAAAAAGGTTTTTCAGCAATTGGTGCAGAAAACGGAATCATTTAACTGGTTTTCAATATTGACTTGGGTTTACACTTTTGTTGCCTGCGTTCTCCTTACCATAGCTTTATTCAGGCTTTCTCGCTTACTTAGTTACTTAATAGGTAGCAGTAAAAATATAGACGGATTGAAAATAATAAATAAAACTTCTGGTTTTACCAATTGCTCATTCTTCAGTTATGTATTTGTCAATAAAAATAGTTTAACCAAAGATGAACTTATGATCCTAATAAGGCATGAAAAAGTACATGCCGAACAGTTTCATTCTCTAGACAAATTGATTTTGCTCCCGGTGAAAATCTTATTGTGGTTTAGTCCGGTAATTTACTTTTATGACAGTGCCTTGGAACAGGTTCACGAGTATGAAGCAGATGAAAAAACGGCTGCTGATTTTGGTAGTCAGAAATACGCTAATTTATTGTTGAAGCTGGCTGTTGAGCTTTCTGGAGTTTCTTTCGTCCATAATTTAGTTAAGAGTCCAATTAAAGATCGAATTAAAATGTTGTTTAATGATAAATCTAATAAATCCAAGAAAATGAGTTATTGGGCGGCATTTCCTTTGTGCTTTGTGCTGGTTTGGTGGTTTAGTGTACAAATTGTATATGCTCAGAAAACAGAGAAGTTTTTGAATGGCGAACTACATCTGGGAAGAGAACTTGTAAATGAGCCATCAAATTCTAAAAATAGTAATAGTATTGACGAAAGCAGATTCCAAAATAAGAGCTCTGTCGGGGTTTCTTTCAAAGGAAAACCTTTAACAGTAACTGAAGAAAAACCAGAATTCCTTGTACAAGATAAAATTGATACTTCAAAAGTATCTAAAGTCGCGGTGTTTAAAATCATTTCTTATACTCATTTGGAAGGAAATAAGCAAAGCAGTAAGTTTTATATGGAAAATGCTGTCGTCGATTTTTTCGCAGGACTGTTGAAAGCGGAGTATGTGGAATATGATCGAGCAGACAGTACTATCGTAGCCAAAAAGGCAAGCCTACTCAAAAATGGGAACCTTATCAAAGCAGATCAAATGAATTTCAACTTTGCCAGGCAAACAGTTGGCTTAATTAACGATGGTGAACAGCAGGGTAAGGTTTTTCAGTATCGTGCAGATACCGTTCGTTTTAGTAAAGATAAATCTCAAATCATGCTACTTGGACGTGCGCAACTGACCACGGATAAAGGAATTACAAATGCTGATAAAATTGTTGTGAATACAAAGGTAGATCCAAAGACTGGAAAAAGTATTATCGATCTGATCCGGTTTGAGGGTAATATAAAAGGGAGTTTGAATAATTAGAAACTTCGCGCAAGCATAATTACTTTCCCGTTCGTTTATACCGAGTGGGAAAGTAGTTTATCGTTAAAAACGAGGATTAAATATTTTGTACTTTTAGGTTTCGATACAATCGAAGAGTTATTTGTGCGCTCGGTATAAACGAGCGCAAGCCTTATAGTTTTTCTCCCGCTCGTTTATACCGAGTGGGAAAGTAGTTTATCGTTAAAAACGAGGATTAAAGAAACCTGCACATTTAGGTTTCGATACAATCGAAGAGTTACTTGTGCGCTCGTTATAAACGGGCGCAAGCCTTATAGTTTTCTCCTGCTCGTTTATAACGAGTGGGAAAGTAGTTTATCGTTTGAAACGAGGATTAAAGAAACCTGCACTTTTAGGTTTTGATACAATCGAAGCGTTATTTGTGCGCTCGGTATAAACGGGCGCAAGCCTTATAGTTTTCTCCCGCTCGTTTATACCGAGTGGGAAAGTAGTTTATCGTTTGAAACGAAGATTAAAGAAACCTGCACATTTAGGTTTCGATACAATCGAAGAGTTACTTGTGCGCTCGTTATAAACGGTCGCAGTTTCTATTATATTGCATAAATTCTACCTAAAACGCCTCAGCTAAACTGATATATGCACCACTTTGACGAGGTTCATTTGCCCTTTTCTCACCAATACCATAATCTAACCTAACACTTAAGCCCTTTGCCGGATCGAAAAAGTAGCGGATACCCGCGCCATAATTGGGTTTAAACGTATCCATGGCGAAAGCCGAATGTCCCCAAACGGTACCTGTGCCAGCAAAAAGTACTGCACCAAAACGATTGTTGTAGCGGTAACGAAGTTCTGCCTGTGCGGCCAATAAATTTTTATCACGGTAGCGACCAGCATAATAACCACGCATCAAAGCATCACTACCCAATTGTTGCAGCATGTAAAAAGGGGTATCTTTACTTTGTATGGTAGAATAAAAGCCTTGTGCAGCCAGAACAAATTTTGGCCCAACCGTCCAGAAGTTCCTTAAATTTAATTTAATCTGGCTTCCATTAAAATTATCTCCACCGAAAAAATCAGGCGCATACTGATATGTAACCCGTCCAAAAAAACCTTTAGTCGGGTAATTGTTAGAGTTACGTGTATCATAACTTTGGGAAAGCCCTACCAAAATAACGTTTCCTCCGGTTCTCCCTAAAATTCTATTGTCTTGATCGAAAATTCCTCCTGCAGTGCGGTCTTCAAATTGGTAATCCTCAAAACCTAAGGAAATACCGGAGTAAGCATTTTTTACAAAAGTTTTTTCCAGATCGAACGCAAGTTTTATTTGTTCTTGTACCAAGGGATCTTCATCGGCATTATATGTGTTATTGCCCAGCCCGTAAAAATCAAAAGGCATTCTTCTAAAGCGAATTTCAGTAATTGCGTGATACAGATTTCCCCTGCTCCAGGCATCGCCTTTAATCGTCAGGTTATATGTTTTTTTAGTAGAATAAGAAGCTGCACCGTAAAAATTAGAACTCCGGTTGGTTGTATCTTTCCGGTCTACAAAAAAAGAATACAGAACACCGACCCCCAATTCGAGACCCGTTTCTTGAGCATATCCAAAAACGGGAATGGGCATGAAACTGGCCTTACGCGTAGTATCTTTCGTGTTTGAAAGCATTTTTCTGATCAATTTCATCTGTGCCTGTCCGGTCAGCGAAATTGTACAAAGAAAAAGAAAAAGAGAAATACGTTTCATGCCGCAAAGAAAAGGAAATTTAATGATAGGTAAATTGAATAATTGTCTTAATTATAAAAGTCTATGCTTTTATATCTGATGAAGTATTGCCAGCAATTTGTAGAGTTAAACAAAAAACCGCTATTTTTGCGCCAAACAATATAAAAGGAAATGAGCAATACTAGAGGACCAATTTCTCAGTTTATGGAGCGCAATTATCTCCATTTCAATGCTGCAGCTATGATGGATGCGGCTAAAGGTTATGAATCGCATTTGGACGAAGGTGGTAAAATGATGATTACCCTTGCCGGTGCAATGAGTACAGCTGAATTGGGTATTTCACTTGCAGAAATGATTCGTCAGGATAAAGTGTCAATTATTTCTTGTACAGGAGCAAACCTTGAAGAAGATATTATGAATTTGGTGGCGCACTCTCATTACAAACGCGTGCCTAATTATCGTGACCTGAGTCCGCAGGACGAATGGGATTTATTAGAGAATCATTATAATCGTGTTACAGATACTTGTATTCCGGAAGAAGAAGCTTTCCGTCGTTTGCAAAAACACATCCATAAAATATGGAAAGATGCAGACCGCAGCGGCGAGCGTTATTTTCCACATGAGTTTATGTACAAAATGCTTTTAAGCGGAGATTTGGAACAGTATTATGAAATTGATCCAAAAAATTCATGGATGTTGGCAGCAGCAGAGAAGAATTTGCCAATTGTAGTACCGGGATGGGAAGATTCTACTATGGGTAATATTTTTGCCTCTTATGTAATGAAAGGTGAACTTCAGGCTACCACAATGAAAAGCGGAATTGAGTATATGGGTTGGTTGGCCAACTGGTATATTGCCAATAGCGAAGGTAAAGGAATTGGATTTTTTCAGATTGGTGGCGGTATTGCCGGAGATTTCCCGATTTGCGTTGTTCCGATGTTGTATCAGGATATGGAAATGGAAAACATTCCGTTCTGGAGCTATTTTTGTCAGATCTCAGATTCTACCACGTCTTACGGTTCATATTCTGGCGCTGTACCAAACGAAAAAATTACCTGGGGTAAATTAGATATACATACACCTAAGTTTATTGTAGAAAGTGATGCAACGATTGTAGCACCTTTGATGTTCGCTTGGATATTAAAACAATAATTATATATTAGGTTTAGACCTTCGAGAATTTTAAAAATGCCCGTTTCCGAAAAATCAGGAAATGGGCATTTTTCTTGCCTGACAGGCTTGAAACGCATTTGTTTAGAATGATTATAAATTGTATTTCACGTCAGTATTATGTCATGGGATTTATTAATAAGTTATACTTTTGTTCAAGTTTTGAATAGGCCTACACAGTTCTATTATCAATTTCACAACAAAAAATAAATTAAATTAGTATAAAGTGTTCATTATGAGAGATATCTCGATGATTTTAAAAAGCGTTTGGAAGTCGTTATTCGTGTTTTCAGCCATTTCCGTAATAGCGGTTTCTACCGTAAGTGCGCAAGATGCTGCAGAGGGAAGGACACTTTTCAAGGCTAAATGTTCTTCATGCCACGCCTTAGATGCAAAATTAGTTGGTCCGGCTTTAACTGGAGTGAGTGATCGTCACTCTGAAGAATTCCTTTTAAAATGGATTCCAAATTCACAAGGTCTAGTTGCTGCTGGAAATCCTGAAGCGGTTAAATTGTTTAACGACAATGGTAAAGTAGCGATGACTTCTTTCCCTGAGTTAGACGAAGCAAAAGTAAAAAGCATTTTAGCTTACATTAAAGAAGGTGAGCCTAAGAAAGCTGCAGATGCGAATGGTGGTGCTGTGAAAGATGATACAACTTCAGGTTTATCAATTGCAGGTATTGTTGCTATTGTTCTGATCGCAATTGTAATCTTGATTATCTTAGGTCGTGCAAGTAAATTGCTTGAGCGTTTAATTCTTCAAAAACAAGGTATTGAGATTGAAGAAGATGTTCCTTTGAAAGTTGGCGTTCGCAAAATGTTCAAGAACAAGAAGTTTGTTATGTTCTTTATTTTGTGTCTGATCATCTCTTTAGGATCATGGGGTTGGATGAGTATGTGGAATACAGGTGTTCACACCGGTTATCAGCCAGTTCAGCCAATTAAATTCTCTCACGAGTTGCACGCTGGTATTAATCAGATTGATTGTCAATACTGTCACTCAGGCGCATTCAAATCTAAAAATGCATCTATTCCTTCATTAAATGTTTGTATGAACTGCCATAAAGCGGTACAGGCAAGAGATAATTATGATGGTGAGATTTCTCCGGAGATCAAAAAAATCTATAATGCATTGGGTTACGATCCGGAAACTCAGAAATACGATGAGAGCAAAGCAAAACCAATTGAATGGGTGCGTGTACACAATTTGCCAGATTTCGCTTATTTCAATCACTCACAACACGTTGTGGTTGCTGAAGATGCAATCCGCCAGGCAAAAGGTTTACAACCAAACGAGCCAGTATGTTTCGCTTGTCACGGTCCGGTTAATACAATGGAAGAGATTTATCAATATTCTCCATTAACTATGAAATGGTGTATCAACTGTCACAAAGAGACTGATATTTCTGGTCAGAAAAATAATGCTTTCTACGCTAAGGTTATTGAAGCGCACGAGAAGATTAAAAAAGGCGAGAAAATTACCCCGGCATTGTTGGGTGGTTTAGAGTGTGGTAAATGCCACTATTAATAGAGTAGAGTTTAGTAAGAACATTCGAATAAACAGTAATATAGCTTAAATGGAAAGCAATAAAAAATACTGGAAAGGCTTAGAGGAGTATAACAATACCCCCGATTTTGTTAAAAACAACAAAAACGAATTTGCTGAGCCACTTCCAATAGAAGATGTTTTAAATGAGGCAGGTTTAAGTACCGTAACGCCACGCCGCGACTTTTTAAAGGCGCTAGGTTTTGGTTTAGGTGCGGTAACTTTAGCGGCTTGCCAGAGTACACCGTTAAAAAAATCAATCCCTTATCTGGTAAAACCTGAAGAAGTAACTCCAGGGATACCTAACTATTATACATCTAGTTTTAACGGACAGAGTATCTTAGTAAAAACAAGAGAAGGTCGTCCAATTAAAATTGAACCAAATCCAAATGCAGGTGAATTTAACTGCGGTACGGATGCGAGAGCACAGGCTTCAGTTTTAGATTTATACGATGTATCTAAACTAAAAGCGCCAGCTTTTGTAAAAGATGGAAATGCCGAGGAAACAACCTGGGCTAAATTAGATGCTTTCGTAAAAGACGGTTTAACTAAAGCGCAAGCATCGGGTAAAAAAATCCGTATTGTAGCTTCAACAGTAAACAGTCCGTCTACAAATGCAGTAATTGCACAATTTATAGCAAAATATCCGGCAGCTAAATTGGTTCAGTATGATGCAGTATCTTATACAGGTATCATTCAGGCAAACCAGAATAGTTTCGGAAAAGCTGTATTGCCAAAATACAACTTCGATAAAGCAGACTTAATCGTAAGTATTAATGCAGATTTCTTAGGTACCTGGATTAGCGGTGAGGAATACACTTCTCAATATACCGCTAACCGTAACTATAAATCATTAGAGAATAAAAAAATGAGCCGCCACATTCAGTTTGAAAGTGGAATGAGCTTAACCGGTACAAATGCAGATACCCGTATTCCAATTAAATTATCGGAAGAAGGACCTGTTTTGATCGCTTTATATAATGCCATTACAGGTGCTGCTTTACCAGGTGCTACACTAGGTAACAACACTACTGCCGATAAGGTAGTTAAATTAGCCGCAAAAGAATTGTTGCAGGCAAAAGGTAAAGCGCTTGTAGTTTGTGGATCAAATGATGTTTCTACACAGATTTTGGTAAATGCAATCAATGCAGCAATCAGCAGTTATGGTACAACAATCGATTTAGATAATCCTTGTTTTTTATATGCAGGTAACGATGCCGAATTTAATGGCTTAGTTGCAGAAATGAGTAGAGGTGAAGTTGGAGCAGTATTGTTCTTGAACAGTAATCCTGCATATGATTTTGCAAATGTTCAGGCATTTAAAGATGCTTTGGCAAAAGTAACCACTAAGGTATCTTTCTCAGATCGTGCAGATGAAACTGCTTCGCTTTGTGATGCTGTTGCCATTAACCATAACTACTTAGAATCATGGGGTGATGCAAATGCTTATGAAGGATATTACTCTATCGTTCAGCCAACTATTCACCCGGTATTCAATAGCCGCCAGGCAGAAGAAAGTTTATTAACCTGGGCAGATGCGCCAGTTAAAGAATATTATCAGTTTGTACGCAGCAACTGGGAAAGCAAAATGCTTCCGGCTATTGGCATGAACTGGGAAGATGTTTTAGATAAAGGTGTAGTTAAAGTTGCTGCAAAACCTGCGGCTGCATATAGCTTTACTTTATCATTAACAGCAGTTGCCGCTTCAATTTTGAATAGCAGCAAAGCTTTATCTAAAGACATTCAACTTCAGGTTTACGAAAACGTGCCGATGCGCGATGGTAAACTGGCCAACAATGCATTCCTTCAGGAATTGCCAGATCCAGTTTCTAAAGTAACCTGGGATAACTATGTTGCACTTGCACCTAAAACTGCAGAAGGCTTAAAAGTTAGCGAATTTGATGTTGTAACTGTAAAAGGAAGTAACGGATATTCAGTTGATCTTCCTGTGCTAATCCAACCAGGTCAGGCTCAAGGTACAGCTTCAATTGCTGTAGGTTATGGCCGTACCAAAGTTGGTAAAGCAGGTGATAATGTAGGAAAAAATGCTTTCCCGTTTGTTTCATTCGTAAATGGAACAATGCAGTATGCAACTACAGTAACCATTACACCAACAGGTGCTACATACGAACTTGCTCAAACGCAAACGCACCATTCATTTGAAGGTCGTGCGGTAATTAAAGAAGCATCGTTCAAAGAATATCTTAAAAATCCATCGGCTGGAAACCATAAAGGTGACCATAAGGATTATGATCTTTGGGATCAATATGAGAAACCAGGAAACAGCTGGGTTATGGCAATCGATTTGAATGCTTGTACAGGTTGCGGTTCTTGTATTGTGGCATGTAACGTAGAAAATAACATTCCTGTTGTAGGCCGTGACGAGGTCCGCCGTCGTCGTGAAATGCACTGGATTCGTATTGATCGTTATTACAGCTACGAAACTCCAGAAGGAGATGTGACTAAAGAGAAAGAAATTGCAAAATTATCAGACTTAGATCACGTATCTGTTGTGCATCAACCAATGTTGTGTCAACATTGCGATCACGCACCTTGCGAAACAGTATGTCCGGTATTGGCAACAGTACACTCATCAGAAGGTTTAAACCAGATGGCGTACAACCGTTGTGTAGGTACACGTTACTGCGCAAATAACTGTCCGTATAAAGTACGTCGTTTCAACTGGTTCAACTACTGGAATGATTCACGTTTCGATAACTATCTGAACAACGAATTTACTCAATTGGTATTGAATCCAGATGTAACTACCCGTTCACGTGGTGTTATGGAGAAATGCTCAATGTGTGTACAACGTATTCAGGCTGGTAAACTGGAAGCTAAAATGGAAAAACGCCCATTGAAAGATGGCGATATCAAAATGGCTTGTCAAGAAGCTTGTTCAGCAAATGCAATCATCTTTGGTGATGCAAACGATCCAAATTCAGAAGTTTCAAAAGCGTTGCGTTCAGAGCGTATTTATTATGTTCTTGAAGAAATCAATGTGAAACCAGGTATTGGATATATGACAAAGATTAGAAACACAGACACAACAGTACAAGCGTAAGCTTTGGTATAAAGAAAATACAAATTATGTCAGGACATAACGAATCAATACTTAGAGAACCCTTAATTACCGGAAACGATATCACGTATGCAAAAATTACGAATGATATCCTGATGCCGGTAGAGAATAAGCCAAATAAGGCATGGTGGATCGGTTTCATCGTAGCTTCATTGGGTGCATTACTTTGGGTTGTTGCTGTGAGCTATACCTTTTGGAATGGTATTGGCGCATGGGGATTAAATAAAACAGTTGGATGGGCTTGGGATATTACCGGTTTCGTTTGGTGGGTAGGTATCGGTCACGCAGGAACGTTGATTTCTGCAGTACTTTTACTCTTCCGTCAAAACTGGCGTAACTCCATTAACCGTTCAGCAGAGGCGATGACTATTTTCGCGGTTATTTGTGCGGCAACATATGTTGTATCACACATGGGCCGCCCCTGGTTGGCGTATTGGGTACTTCCTTTACCAAATCAGTTTGGTTCACTTTGGGTAAACTTTAACTCACCATTGGTATGGGATATGTTTGCAATCTCTACGTATTTCTCTGTATCCTTATTATTCTGGTATACAGGTCTGCTTCCGGATATTGCAACCATCCGTGACCGCGCTACAGGTATGCGTAGAAAAATATATTCAATCTTTTCTTTCGGATGGTCTGGTAGTGTAAAAACCTGGCAACGTTTTGAGGCTGTGTCCTTAATTCTTGCAGGTATCTCTACTCCACTGGTACTTTCGGTACACACGATTGTATCTATGGACTTTGCAACTTCGGTAATTCCGGGGTGGCACACAACAATCTTTCCTCCTTACTTCGTAGCCGGAGCGATTTTCTCAGGTTTTGCAATGGTACTAACACTTTTGTTGGTTGCCCGCAAAGTATTGGGACTTGAGAACTACATCACCATGTTCCACATTGAGTCGATGAATAAGATCATCATCTTAACAGGTTCAATCGTAGGTGTAGCTTATTTAACTGAGTTCTTCATTGCATGGTATTCAGGTTCTGAATATGAGCAATATGCATTTATCAACCGTTCTACCGGTCCTTACTGGTGGTCATACTGGATGATGATGACTTGTAACGTGATTTCACCGCAGTTGTTGTGGTTCAAGAAAATTCGTTTGAGCATCAAAGCAACGTGGATCTTATCTATTGTTGTAAACATCGGTATGTGGTTTGAACGTTTCGTAATTATCGTAACCTCATTACACCGCGATTATATTCCATCAAGTTGGGCAATGTTTTATCCTACTTGGGTTGATATCAGTGTCTTTGTTGGTTCAATCGGGTTGTTCTTTACTTTATTCCTTTTATTCTTACGTGTATTGCCATCTATTGCAATTGCCGAGGTGAAAATCATCTTGAAATCTGCGTCTGAGCAAGCGAAGAAAAAAATTATTGCTGAAGGACACGAGAATAAGGAATACGTTAACGAGTATATCGAGTCGTTAGAAAAATTTGATAGTGTTAAACAAGAAGAATACGCAAAAATATAACAATGAGTAATATCAAATATATTTTAGGCAGCTTTGGCGATCCTGATGAGTTGATGCACGGCATCGACAAGCTTCAGGAAAATAACATCAGTATTTATGATGTATATACCCCAATGCCTATACACGGAATAGAGGCCAAATTAGGAGTTAAAAGATCAAGAATTGATATCGCTGCATTTTGCTTTGGTATTACCGGTACCTGTGCTGCATTCTCTTTAATTTACTATTGTGCAGTTATAGACTGGAGAGTGAATATTGGTGGTAAGCCATCATTTGCATTACCGGATTTCATTCCGATAATGTTCGAATTAACAGTATTGTTCTGTGCATTCGGTATGGTGTTGTCTTATTATGCATCAACACACCTTTTCCCGGGTCGCGCACCACGGGTTATGGATCTACGTGCTACAGACGATCGTTTTGTAATTGCAATTGATGCAAAAGACAATACAGAGCATACGGTAATTGATGGTTTATTAAAAGATGCTGGTGCTTTAGAAGTAAAGTATAATGAAAGGAAGTACATTAGCTATGAATAAGAAAAAATTTGTTTTTGCCGCGTTTCTAGCTATTGCATTCGCAGTTAGTTTTACGGCTTGTAGAGATAAACGCAGTACTGGTCTGGAGTATGCCAGAAACATGTATGATGCATTAGCTCCAAATCCTGATCAGCCACTTTCGACAACGAATCCGGATCTGGCTAGTTTTAACGGTCATACTGCACAAGTGCCACCAGCACATACGAAACCTGTAGGTTTTAAAGAATATGATGAATATCCGAATACAAAAGAAGGATATGAAGCGGCAGGTGTAAGCATGGTTAATCCATTGCCTGTTGATACCGTAAACCTTGCACAGGGTAAACATCTTTTTCAGGTGTTTTGCAGCCCTTGTCATGGTGATAAAGGAGATGGACAAGGCCACCTGGTTAAAATTGAGAAATTTAGTGGCGTGCCTTCTTATTTCGCAGGTGCATCTTCAAGAGGTGGAAACATGGCTGATCTTACTGCCGGTAAAATCTATCACACCATTACATATGGTGTAAATAACATGGGCTCGCATGCCTCACAAATTTCGCCAACAGATCGTTGGAAAGTGGTGATGTATGTTCAACAATTACAAAAAGGACAATAAGTAAAGCAGAATATAAATGGGAACTCACAATTATAATTTTAGTGAACAGTTTGAGTTTACAGGTAAAGTAAAGACCTTAAGTATGGTTGGTATCGTTTTAGGTATCGCTGCTATTGCTTATGGTTTCGTAAGTGGGCACCAAGAGCGCACTTTTGCAAACTTGTTGCTTATGGGGTATTATTTTGCATGCGTATGTATGTCTGCATCATTTTTCCTGGCTGTTCAATATGTAGCACAAGCAGGTTGGTCTGCAGCAATTTTGCGTGTACCACAAGCCATGGCTAGAACATTACCTATTGCTTCGGTTATTTTAATCGTAATCGCAGGTTCTGGATTATTGTTACATCATGACATTATAGAACACGGTCAAACGGTTAGTGCGCCGTTTCTATACAAACACTGGGCAACACCTGGTTTAGCGGAAGCTGGCTCTGAGCATTATGATGCTATTATTGCCGGTAAATCTGTTTTCCTTAATGTACCGTTCTTCTTAGGTAGAATGGTTATCTTCTTAGGAATCTACAGTTTCTTTGCTATTAAATTTGTAAATCTATCCTACAATGAAGATTTGGCAGGTGGTTTAAATTCTTACAGAAGCAGTTTTAAAAACGCTTGTATCTTCCTTGTAATTTATGGTTTTACTACACCTATCTTTGCATTTGATACGGTGATGTCATTAGAAGCACACTGGTTCTCTACAATGTTCGGTTGGTACAACTTTGCTGCAATGTGGGTAAGTAGTTTAGCTGCAATTTCAATCATCGTTATTTTATTAAGAAGAGCAGGGTATATGCAATGGGTTAGCAATAGCCACTTGCACAACTTAGGTCAGATGGTATTTGGATTCTCTATTTTCTGGACTTACGTTTGGTTTGCTCAATTCTTGTTGATCTATTATGCGAACATGCCAGAGGAGACGGTATATTTCTATAAACGTTTTGAATACTACAAATTCTGGTTTTTCTTAAATCTTGCAATGAACTTCCTGGCACCAGTATTATTACTGATGGATCGGGATAACAAACGCAGCGATAAAAAACTATTTTTTGTAGCTATAGTGGTATTGTTGGGGCATTGGGTAGATTACTACCAAATGATTATGCCAGGTACAGTAGAAGACGGACACAATGGTTTTGGAGTTATTGAGATTGGTACTGCCTTAGGTTTCGTAGGATTGTTTACCTTTACCGTTTTAACATCGCTAAGTAAAAAACCTTTGGTTGCAAAAAACCATCCGTTTTTACAGGAAAGTTTGCATCATCAACTCTAAGTGTTGATTAAAATAGCGAATATTTAATTTTTAAAATAATTAGCAGTACATCAGTACTACTTTTAAGAAAATGAGTTTAAGAAAGTTTATCACGAATAAAACGACCGCAGCTTTAGCAGTTCTATTAACTGTTTTTGCTCATACGAGTGTATTTGCTCAAGATGCGGCAGCAGGAGCTGCAGCGGCACCGAAAGTTGATATGGGTGAAGTCTACAAATCAGTAATCTTTTATGTACTGATTTTCCTGGCTGTTTGTTTGTTCATCTCCATTATCGGAAAATCAATCAGGGTTTATGAACTTAGCCGTGAGGCACAAGGTAAACCAGTAGGTATAAACTGGAACAGAGTTCATGCAAGTTTATTTGCATTGTTCTTAGTTTTGGGTTTGTATGGTGTATATTGGGAATACACGGTGCATGGCGCTATGTTATTGCCTGATGCGGCTTCGATTCATGGAGAACGTATAGATAACATGTTTAATTTAACATTGATCATTACTACGATCGTGTTTATTGCAACACATATCTTATTATTCGGATTTGCTTATATCTATAAGTATTCAGCAAAAAGAAAGGCATATTACTATCCACACAACAATACAATTGAAAAGATCTGGACAATTGTTCCTGCGTTGGTTTTAACTGTTTTGGTGTTGATGGGTTTCTTAACCTGGAGATCAATTTTCTTTAAGGAAGAAGATCCAAACAATAAACCTTTGCAAGTTGAAGTAACTTCAGAACAGTTCAAATGGACCATCCGTTACCCGGGAGCTGATGGTGTTGTAGGTAAAAGAAATTATAAATTAACGACTGCAAGCAACGTATTGGGTATCGATTTCAAAGATCTTAAGTCACGTGATGATTTAATGGCTGATGAAATGGTTATTCCTGTAAACAAACCAGTAAAATTGCTTTTAAATAGTAAAGACGTTATTCACAGTTTTTACATGCCGCATTTCAGGGTTCAGTTAAATACTGTACCGGGTATGCAGACTGTATTTGAGTTTACGCCAACCAAAACTACTCAGCAGATGCAAGAGGAAACGAATGATCCTAATTTCGCATTCCTTTTCTATTGCGCAAAGATTTGCGGATCTGGTCACTATAACATGCAGAAAGTAGTACGTGTTGTTTCTGAGAAAGAATACGAAGAATGGTTGACAGAACAAAAACCATTTTTGAACGACGATTTGAGAAAAGAATTTAATTTGCCAGGTGCCCCTGCTGCGCCAGTTAAGTCTGTAGCAGATTCTTCAGCAACTGATTCAGCTGCTGCGAAAACTAACCAAGTGGCTTTAAATAAATAATATTACTGCAGAGCGAAAAGAATTATGTCAACAATAGCATTACAAGACAACCACACACACGATCACGACGATCATGGACACCATAAGGAGACTTTGATTTCAAAGTACATCTTCAGTATGGACCACAAGATGATCGCGAAGCAATTTCTAGTTACGGGTATTATTATGGCCGTAATCGCGATGATTTTGTCTATCTTATTCCGTATTCAATTGGCATGGCCGGATAAATCTTTCCCTTTCCTTGAGACATTTTTAGGAAAATGGGCTGAAGGTGGTCGTATCAAATCTGATTTCTACCTTGCACTGGTAACCATACACGGTACCATTATGGTATTCTTCGTATTAACAGCTGGATTGAGCGGTACATTTAGTAACTTACTTATCCCATTGCAATTGGGCGCAAGAGATATGGCCTCGCCATTTCTAAATATGCTTTCTTACTGGTTCTTCTTTACAGCGAGTGTAGTTATGATGGCTTCATTCTTTGTACAAACCGGACCAGCAGCAGCAGGTTGGACAATTTATCCGCCACTTTCTGCACTTCCAACAGCCATTCCGGGATCTGGAATGGGGATGACGCTTTGGTTGGTGAGTATGGTGTTGTTCGTTGCTTCTCAGATTATGGGCGGTATCAACTATGTAAGTACAATCCTTAACATGCGTACTAAAGGTATGGACCTTTGGAAAATGCCTTTAACCATCTGGGCTTTCTTCTTGACTGCTATTCTGGGATTATTATCTTTCCCGGTATTGGTAGCAGGAGTTGTGTTATTGATCTTTGACCGAAGTTTCGGTACAAGTTTCTACTTGTCTGATATTGTTATGGGAACCAATATTTTACCAAATGAAGGTGGTTCGCCAATTTTGTGGCAACATTTATTCTGGTTCCTGGGCCACCCTGAGGTATACATTGTAATTATGCCAGCGTTGGGTATTTCATCAGAAGTAATTTCTGTAAATGCACGTAAACCAATCTTCGGTTACCATGCGATGGTGTATTCATTAATTGGTATCACTGTTCTTTCGTTCATTGTATGGGGTCACCACATGTTTGTTACGGGTATGAACCCGTTACTTGGCGGTGTGTTCATGATTACCACATTGATTATTGCGGTTCCATCGGCAGTAAAAACCTTTAATTATCTGGCTACTCTATGGAGAGGTAACATCCGTTTTACGCCAGCAATGTTATTCGCTATCGGTTTGGTATCTTTCTTCATCTCTGGTGGTTTAACCGGTATCTTCTTAGGGAATGCATCATTGGATATTAACTTACACGATACTTACTTCGTAGTTGCCCACTTCCACTTGGTAATGGGATCTGCAGCTATCTTCGGTATGCTTGCAGGTGTTTACCACTGGTATCCTAAAATGTTCGGTAGAATGATGAACGCTAAATTGGGTTATTTACACTTCTGGTTAACTTTTATCGCAGCGTACCTGGTGTTCTTCCCGCTTCACTTTTTAGGTTTGGATGGTGTACCTCGTCGTTATTATGCTTTCACTGAGTTTGAGTTCATGAAAAAATGGTTAACAGTAAACGTATTTGTTACCTGGGCTGCTATTATGGCTGCGTTGGCACAGATTGCCTTTTTGTTTAACTTTTTCTACTCTATTTATAAAGGTAAAAAAGCGACTCAAAATCCTTGGGAATCTAATACTTTGGAATGGACAACTCCAGTTGAGCACATCCACGGAAACTGGCCAGGAGAAATCCCTACGGTTTACAGATGGCCATATGATTATAGCAAACCAGGACATGATGCTGATTTTATCCCTCAGGATGTTCCTTTCTCAAAAACCATGAGTTCTAACTTGCCTCACGATTTTGAAGGAAATGAAGAAGCAGAGAAAATTCAGCAACAGTGGGAACTTGCTAATCCTGTAGAAGCGAACAAAGGCTAAGCATTAAGCTTTAATATAATTTTGGAGGGGTATCTGATTAAGTTTCTGCTTATCCGATACCCCTTCTCTTTTTAAAAAATATATGGTCAGCAGATCAGAGAATAGATTTATCAGAATTAATTTTATAACGATTATCGTTACATTACTGGTTGTTTTAGCTGGTGGTATCGTCAGAAGTACGGGGTCTGGTATGGGCTGTCCGGACTGGCCAAAGTGTTTCGATCAATACGTTCCACCTACTGATATTTCTCAGCTTCCTGCCAACTACAAAGAGAAATATGTAGCCGGCCGGATAAAAAAGAATGAGCGTTTTGCCAAAGTGTTGGAGCGGATGGGCAAAACAGAATTGGCAGATAGTATTCGTCATGATAAAAGCATTCTCGTTCCGGAAGAGTTTAATCCGGCAAGAACCTGGACAGAATATTTGAACCGTTTAGCGGGCGTACTGGCAGGGATATTTTTACTGCTTACAGCGGTTTACTCATTTACCTATCGTAAAACGGCAAAGCGTATTGTAGTATTAAGCATATTGAATATTTTTGTTGTGGGTTATCAGGCTTGGTTAGGTTCTATCGTAGTCTCTACTAATCTTGCACAATGGGTTGTTACGGTGCACATGCTTTTAGCACTTGTGTTGCTGGCAATTTCCATTTACACTTACAACTATGCTAAGCAATTGCATAAAGAACCATCGGTGATTATGTATCGGATTTTGTGGCTAAAAGGTTTTCTGTTCTTTACTGTACTATTGAGTATTGCACAGATTGTAATCGGTACTGACGTTCGGGAAGCAGTAGATCTTATAGCGAAATCTTTGGGAGACGGAAGTAAGCATCTCTGGATTTCTAAAATTGGGTCTATTTTTTCATACCACCGCGACATGGCAATTGCTGTAGTTGTTGCCAACGGCATTGTGTATAAAATGGTTATAGATCGGTTCAGTGGAAAAGCTGCGCCGTTAATTACTGCTCAGGCGATTCTAGTAGCCTTGTTTGTTCAGTTGCTTAGTGGATTTGCACTCGCCTATATTTCATTTCCGCCACTTGCCCAAGCATCGCATATATTATTTTCGACCGTGTTATTCAGTTTACAATTTTATCTGTACCTGCTGGTTTACCGCACACGTACTTATAAACAATAATTATACAGATTTGAAAAACTATCTTTCGGATTTCTCAAAACTCATCAAATTCAGACTCACCTTTACGGTGGTGTTTTCTGCGTCGATCTCTTTTTTGATCGGACAGAAGATGCAGATTGGTCGGGGTAACATTCCATCGATTGAGTGGGGAAACTGGTTCATCCTTATTGCTGGTGGCTTTTTCGTTACTGCTGCTGCAAACTGTTTTAATGAGATTATTGAAAAAGATCTGGATAAGCTGATGGCGCGTACAAAAGACAGACCAATGCCTGCCGGCAGAATGACGACCGGACAAGGTTTGATTATGGGGATTTTTATGGGCTTTTTAGGAACCTGGTTGCTTGGACAATTAAACCTTGAAACCGGATTGCTTTCTGTTTTTTCAATTTTACTCTATGCTTTTGCATATACACCTATGAAACGTAAAAGTCCGATTGCTGTTTTTGTTGGTGCGATTCCCGGTGCATTACCACCACTAATTGGTTATATGGCTGCATTTGGTAGCTTAAAAGCCGAATATTTTCATGAAGTAGATTATCTGATTGCCGTAGTACTTTTTTTCATACAGTTTGTATGGCAGTTCCCACATTTTTGGGCCATTGCATGGGTTTTGGATGACGATTACAAAAAAGCAGGCTTTCGCTTATTGCCGTCAAAGAAGAGAGATACCGTTTCTGCGGCGTTTACCTTCCTTGGAACGTTGATTCTGATTCCTGTGAGCCTTCTGCCAACTATTTACGGTTTTGGTGGTTATTACATTGCTGGAGTCTCTATAATTGCCGGTTTGGTTTTCGCCTGGTTGGGGCTTAAACTGTTACAAAACAAAGAAATTGCCGATGCCAGAAAAGTTATGTTCTGCTCGTTTTTTTATATACCACTGGTACAGCTGGTGTTGTTGTTTGATTTTATCGCTAAATAATTTTTATGGTTTTAACAATGGAGAATATTCCTACTACGTTTGATGCGAAACCAAAAAAGTTCATCGTTTGGCTATTTGTTGTTTCGTCAACAATTATGTTTGGTGGATTTACGAGTTACTACTTGGTATTCGCAGCCTCTAAAGGCAAAGGTCATGGACTGGTTTTACCAGATGCCTTTATGTACAGTACTGCTGTTATTATTTTAAGCAGTATAACTTTATTTTTAGCCAGTCGGGCTTTAAAGAAATTGCAATTTTCTACGCAACGTAGCTTGCTCTGGGTAACAATGATTTTGGCGCTAATTTTTGCCTATATTCAGTTTGACGCCTGGGGAAGTATGGTGCGCACAGGCGCTACGCTTGTTGGAAACAACGCCGCTATTTCTTTTATATACATTGTTTCTGGTATACACCTTTTGCACATTGTTGCGGGTTTAGGATTTATTATCAGCGGATTAGTGGGTAGCTACCGTAATATTCCATTGGCGAAAAGCCAGTTCCGTATGGAGGTAGCTTCTATTTTTTGGCATTTTATAGATATATTATGGATATATCTGTATGTTTTTTTACTTTTGAACCGTTAAATTTGTTAACAAACTATTATACTTTTTCCAAATGAATTCAGTATCACAATTAGATCAAGTTAAAACAGGACCATGGAATGGTGGTCGTTCGCCCTGGTCGGTAGAATATGGCAAAATCATGATTTGGTTCTTTCTCTTAGGAGATGCTTTTACCTTTTCATCTTTATTGATTTACTATGGCGCACAGCGTTTCTCAAAATTAACCTGGCCAGATCCGGATTTGGTTTTCCAATCTATCCCTGGAGTGGTAGACAGCGGCGCACCTTTGGTTTTCGTGGGTATCATGACTTTTATCTTGATCATGAGTTCTGTTACAATGGTATTGGCCGTAGAAGCTGGTCACAGACGTTCTAAAAAAGAAGTTATTGGCTGGATGATTGCGACCATCATCGGTGGATTCATGTTCTTAGGGTGTCAGGCTTTAGAGTGGACACATTTACACCACGAAGGTTTCTGGTGGGCACATATCCCATCTGCAGAAGAATTGAAACACTTCTTCAATGGCGAGGTATCATTAGTTGCAGCGCAACAATTTGCAAACTTATTCTTCACCATTACTGGTTTCCACGGTTTCCACGTATTCAGTGGTGTTATCATCAATATCATCATCCTTATAATGACCATCAATGGTACATTTGAGAAAAGAGGTCATTATCTGATGGTAGAAAAAGTTGGTTTATACTGGCACTTCGTAGATTTAGTATGGGTGTTTGTATTTACATTCTTCTATTTGGTTTAATTTATAGTTTATAAAAATATTGTCATGTCAGAACATCACACACATACAACAGACGGGCACGATCATGAAGAACATGCGGGCCTAACAAAAGGAAAAATTTGGCAGGTTTTCGGCATCTTGTTGCTGATCACAGTTGTCGAGTTTATTATCGCACTTTGGGTATTGCCACATGGCTATATGTCTCACGGTGTAGGTAACTTCGTTTACATTGCATTAACTTTATTAAAAGCATTTTATATCGTTGCGTATTTCATGCACTTGAAATATGAGAAGCTGGGCTTACAGCTTTCGTTAACGGTGTCATTTATCTTCATCATTTACTTTATTGTATTGATGTTGATTGAAGGGGGACATTTGAACCTGAATATGATTAACCATTAATGAAACGAATCCCGATAAAAAAGGTATCAATCCTGGTATGCATACTTGCTATACCGGGATTTTTATTTTTCTACTTATTGCCAAAGTTTGCAAAAAACCGGTATAAGTCTCTTCCGATTTTCGGTGAAAAATTTGTTGCTAAAACCACTCATACAGTTAGAGGTAAACAAATTCCCGATACCATTTATCATCAGGTTCCGGATTTACAATTTGTAAATCAGAAAGGCGATCGTTTATCCTGGAAAAATTATCAAGGTAAGATTATCGTGATCAATTTGTTTTATACCAAAAGCCCGATTACCCAAGTAAATGCGAGCATTGCAGATTTGGCCGAATATTATAAGAAAAATGCATTGGTCCATTTTATCAGTTTAAACATTGATCCAAAAGACAGTTTAGCTCAAATTTCAGCTTTCGCCGATCAACAAAAGGCAAAAGCCGGAAAATGGGATTTGGTTACTGCAGATACTGCGATGAGTTATCCTTTTATACGTAAAGGATTGCTTTTAGATGTTGTGGCTGTAAAAGGTGAACAAAGCAAGTTTATTTACGGAAACCAGATTTTGTTGTTAGACAATCAGCACCGAATACGCGGATTTTATGAAGCAACCAATGCTGAGGCTGTTGCTAAACTAGACGATGAGATTAAAGTCTTAATTGCAGAAGACTTGCGCAACATCAAAGACGGGCGCTAAAATTAAAGCCCATTTATCACAATATTAGAACTTCATTCAATATGAGCAACTCAAGCCCATTAGAGAAAAAATATAAAGTCTGGATTATTTTGTTGTCCATTGTAATCCCAATAGCTGTAGCGGTTTTATTTGTGGTGAAAATACCTAACGCGACGCCATTAGCAATGTTACCGCCAATTTATGCCACGATAAACGGAATAACTGCTATTCTGCTTGTTTTGGCTGTAAGGGCAATCAAGAATGGTAAAATACAGCAACATCAAAATCTGATGAAAATCGCCATCGGTTGTTCTTTAGTCTTTTTACTGATGTACATTGCTTATCATATGACTACGCCATCTACAAAATTTGGCGGAGATGGGCCATTAAAATATGTTTACTTTTTTATTCTGATTACACACATACTGCTTTCAATCGTAATTATTCCATTGGTAATGATCAGTTATGTACGTGCATTGGCAGAGCGCTTTGATGCACACCGTAAAATTGCCAGAATTACGTACCCATTGTGGTTGTATGTGGCAGTTACCGGCGTTGTGGTATATCTCATGGTTTCACCTTACTACGTGTACTAAATTAGAAATACCTCATTTTCAAACCCTCATTTCGAGGGTTTTTTGTTTCTGAAGGATTTTGCGCTTTTAAAAAGCTAAATTTCATCTGTAACTGGTTTCGTTTTCATAGACTTTTATGGGAAAATGACCAATGTTGAAGACCCTTCAATTGTAATATCTTTTAGGCTGCAGTAAATTTGTATTTCATATTTAAATCTACTGAAATAGTTCAACTCGTCTTTGATCTCCAGATTGGATCAAACCTGGAACGGTTGTGTACTTGTTCAAGGTTTTTTATGACATAATTTTTAGACCGCCCGGAGCGTTAAATCCTTATATTTGTTTCTTATGAAAAAGAAAATTGTATTCACATTATTCTTGGTGCTTTTAAGCTTTGCCATAATGCCAAGTGTTTATGCACAATGCGCTATGTGTAGCATTAATGCAGAACAGGGTGTTAAAAATGGCAACACCGTTTCTGCGGGTTTAAATACGGGTGTATTGTATTTACTTGCAGTGCCATATTTAATGGCGATGATTGTTGGAGTTATCTGGTATAAAAAATACCGTAAAAAGAACATTCAGCTTAACATGAAAAAAAATCCTTTCAACTTGAACTAAGTTAATGACTGGAAAAACGTCGAAGTTTTCTGCAATTGTACATGCAAAATGTCCGCATTGCCGTCGAGGTGATGTTTTTACAGGTAGCATGTACGGTTTTAACATTCAGCATACCAAAGAAATTTGCGGCCATTGCGGCCAGCGTATAGAAATTGAACCCGGTTATTTTTATGCAGCCATGTACGTAAGTTACGCAATGAATGTTGCAGAAATGCTAACCGTAAGCTTTCTGACGTATTTTGCTGTAGGGCCACTTACAGACGATACGTTCTGGACTTACCTCATTGCCATTTTTACCGGATGTTTTATTCTATATCCATTTAATTATCGCTATTCCAGGATAATATTGCTTCATGTTTTATCCCCAAATATAAAATATAAGCCCTATTACGATCAATAATTGCCGCGCATCAGCGCCAATCATTCCCGTTAATTATGCTAAAAAAAGAAACACTCCAATTTATAAAAGACGTTGCCGAGAACAACAATAGAGAATGGTTTGCAGAACACAAAGATACTTATGAAGAATCTAAAGCCGATATTCTGAAACTTGTTGCAGAATTAATTCCTGAACTTGCAAAAGTTGATCCTTTGATTCCGGCAACGCTCGATCCCAAAAAATGCCTGTTGCGCATTTATCGCGATGTTCGGTTCAGCAAAAATAAAGATCCTTATAAAAACAATTACGGCATTTGGTTTTCGAGCAAAAGTAAAGGCGGTAATGAACCAGGTTACTATGTACATATCCAACCGGGAAAAAGTTTTGTTGCCGGTGGATATTGGATGCCTGAAGCCGAACATGTAAAACTCATCCGCCAGGAAATAGACTATAATATCGGAGATTTTAAAGAAGTGATCAACCAGGAGGCTTTTAAGAAAAACTTTGTTCTTGGCAGAGAGAACGCGCTTAAAACTGCACCGAAAGGTTACGATGCCGATGATCCGAACATCGAATTTCTGAAACTGAAAAGTTTTGAAGCGACAATGAAAATAGATGACGCCAGTTTTTTAAAATCTACACTGGTGGATAAGTTGATAAGTTCTTTTAGAACCGTACAACCTTTAGTCGCATTTTTACGGAATGCAATCAATCCATAGCCTTGTCTATCGGATTTTAATATACCATACAAATTTTAGATGATGAAAAATATCTTTTTAGGCTTTGCCGTTTTGCTGTTTCTTACCGCTTTTAGCTCTTGTGTTGTTCTTTCTCCAAAAAAGTACAAAGCCTTATTGGGCACCAAAGATTCTCTTTATACCGCTTTTAACGAAGGTTTAATTAAAATTGAAAACCTGGAAAAAGAAGTTGCGAAACTGAAAAAAGATACTGCGATGATGGGAGAGGAGCTACGTGATATTCAAAACAGTTACAATACAGTAGATGCAAACTATAAAAAGTTGAAAAGCAACTCATCAACAGAAATTACTAAACTATCCGGCGATTTAGCCGCAAGAGAAAAAAGGCTAAAAGAGGTTGAAGAAGTGTTGCGCAAACGCGATGAAGCAACCAACTCTTTAAAAGAAAAATTACAACAGGCATTGCTAGGTTTTACCAAAAGTGGTTTAACTGTAGAAATAAAAAACGGAAAAGTTTATGTATCATTAACGGATAAACTCTTGTTCCCTTCCGGAAGTATTATCATTGATGAAAAAGGAAAACAGGCACTAACGCAATTGGCAAATGTTTTAAAACAACAACCAGAAATTAATATTGCAGTAGAAGGCCATACAGACAATCAGAAAATAAACAATCTTGGCCAAATTAAAGACAATTGGGATCTGAGTGTACTAAGAGCTACCTCTGTTGTACGTTATTTAACGGATAATGAGAAGGTAGAAAGCGTAAGGATGACAGCAACCGGAAAAGGAGAATTTCAGCCTTTAGGTCCTAACGCAACCCCAGATGGAAGAAGTAAAAACAGAAGAATAGAAATTGTACTTTCTCCAAAACTGGATGAATTGTACGATCTGATAAAATAATCGCCTTTATCGCATTTTTTAAGCGGGCCGGCGGTATGACTTTAATATTTTAAACGTATGCTCAAATTCCAGTCCGCTTAAATTTGCATAATCTGGCATTGATATTTTATTGGTGCTGAGAAAGCTCAGCAGATCTTTTATAGATGTTGATACTTCTTCAGAAGTTTCACTCGCCTTCAAGGCTTCAATTTTAATTAATGTTAAGGTAATTTCGAGCGATTTGAAATTACCGTCACGGCAAATCCTTAAGCCAGCCTCTACTTCCCTTAAGGTTTCTCCGTAATTTTGTGTGTAATTGAAGAAATTCGCTTTTAGTAAACTTAATCCCGCCAGTACGAAACGCGTGTGATAGGTATAATCGCTTTTGATAATCTTTTCCAGAAACTGGATAATGCGTAATGCCTTTTTCAGGTAGTTTAATTTCAGGTAGGTTTGCGCCAGATGCATCAGTAAGAATGGGGAGAAAACCGAATGCCTGATAAAGAAAATGTTAGGATATTTATTTAAAACAGCCATAATAAAACGGTGGCATTCTGCGTAATTTTTTTTAGAAAAAAGCGTTTGTAAAACCATTCTGTAACACAATACTTCATGGCTGCTTAACTCGTCATTCCGTAGCGGTCTGCTTCTGTCAATATCGTGGCAAAGTTTAATAATCTTATCATCAAGTACCTTACTTTCTGTAGGTTTGTTGGTAAGGTTGTTATAGAAGTACAACAACAAATCGTAAGGATTAATCGGGAACAGTTCGCCCAAACGTTTATAAGAACGTTTCAGGTTTTGCATAACATTGGCCAGTGCAATTTTATCAATATCTACCAGGTAAATATTGGCTTCAATAATGTGCAGCATGATCTGGATGTCTTCATTCAGTACATGATCAGAAATGGTGCGTATGGTTTCCTTATACAAACCACTCATGGTTCTGCCGCCAGCCATAATGTCTATAAAATCCATATTTATAGATTGTTTATTAAAGCTTGAGCCGGATCTGTTCAGTTCATATTTAGATACGCTGCAGATAAAATCAAACGATTTGTTTTTCTCTTCATTAGAGAATGAAAGTTTGAAAATATGTTTAAGTGCAGCAACCTCGTTTTTGTTGATGCAATAACGTATAGACCAATTTAAAATCGTATCACGCAGGGTTTTATCGTCTTCTAGTTTGCGTAATATGTACAGAAAGAAATCCTCGCAGGGCTGATAATCAAATTTTTCAGTAATCTGTACAAAAAGGAAATACGCATAAATATCAGTATTCAGAAAACGAACATATTCTTTAGGTATTGATGTATTGATTGTTTTTTCTTCAACAATAATTCCATTCAGTACCAAATCATCGTAAGTAGAGCCGTAGGTATTGATCGTATCCAGAATCTCTTCCTTGTCAATTCTAAAATCCTTATTGCGCTCCAAAATCAGATTGCTGATTTTTTTAAGAATAGATATTTTTTCGGTACTTTTTTTAGACTGGAAAATTTTCTTCTGAAGGAAATAATGAATAAGCTCGTAACACAACAGCGGATTGCTGAGTTCTAAGGATTCATATTCATCTTTAATTTTGAAATAAACCTGCAACCAGAATGGCGATTTGAATTGCGCCAACAGTTCTGGTGATATATCCTCAACGCAAATGGTTTTTCCTTCTATAACTGTGAGCGTATGAAGAATTTCTTCTGTATTTAATGAGGGAACATTACTAAGCGAATCTGAATCATAAAATAAACCTTTGTACCAGGCATTTGCTAAAAATGCAGAACCGTTAATTACAGGTTGCATGTTAGACCAGGTAATGGTTCTTAACCCCAAAACAATTTTTATAAAACTGGATTCTTCTATACCGTACAGAAAATCTATAAAAGTATTGAAATAAGAGGTTTTATTCAGTATTTCATCTATACCATCAATAATGACAACAAAACGGCCTTCGCGCTGTTCGGGGTTCTTCTTGAAAAAAGAAATGAGTTCGCTTAAACTTCCAAATTTAAACTCTTTTAAAAACCAATCTTTAAGCGTTAATCCGTTTTGGATCATCGAGTTTAATACGGTTGCATTAATCAATAAAACGATATCATTTTTATAAACGGCGTTTTCAGAATAAAAAAAATGCTCAACCATGTGTGCAATCAGAATTGATTTTCCGTTGCCAGGTTGCGTACTAATGGTCGTAAATTGATAATCGTTTCTTAAAAAATAATCAAAATCAGGATAGAAGAAAGAGCGGTTTGCCGTAGCATTGAAGGGCACACCGGAATTATTTTTTTTAGCTATAAGCGAAACATCTGTAATGGCGTGGGTTTTAAGGCGAAGATCTTGCCAGACACTGGAAGCCGAGATGACCTGGGTTTCTTTATCCTTACAAAAGGAATCCCAATCCGCAAAACCAATGTATTGCGATAAGCTGTTCAGAGTGAAGAGTGAGAACTTATGCAGCGTATTAGCAAAACCAAAGAAGCGTTTGATAGTGGTCTCGCTGACATAATTTTTCGTCTCTTTAAATACATACTCAGAAATAACCTTACAATGCGACGGATCAATATTGCGTAATCCCGATTTTATCAGTACAAACTTCCTGAGTTCAATAAGGAGTTCGTTAGCGTTCATTAAACTATATAGATGAAGACTGTGCTAATGTCATTAAAATTTAACAATTGCCGAAATCATTTTTAGCTAAAGCCATTCTATGAACAAAATGAACGTGGCGAACAGCGGCGATAATGAATAGTAATGGATATAAGACAGGTTAGATGTAAATGTAGATTTGTCATAATTATCTAATTGGATAATAGTACAAAGCAACAAGCTGCCTATAAGTCACCCTAATTAACGCTGACATGATGAAAACTTTTACCTCTCGTTCACTCAAACGATCTCTAAGCAACACCTACTGTGCTGCCCTCATCATTGTATTAACGCTCTTATCTTCTTTTTCGTATGCACAAACTAAAGTTTATGCTACTAACGCTACAACGACAACACCAACGCATGTGGCGAACTTAGGTAATGCGGCTACTACAGATGACAATACTTTTGCTACGCTATCCTCAAGCGGAGGTGCAGCACTCGGTCTTGGGGCATACACCGGAGACATCACCTTACAATTTCCAACCGCAGTTCCTGCAAATAAGACCACTTATATCAGGATAAATTCCAGTCAGCAATTGCTGAATGCATTGTTAGGTGGAACATTAGGAGGGACTTTAGGGAATCTGCTCCAGGGCGTTGCATTAGGGGCGCATCAAGTAGCAGTTGGGGCCAGAAATGGAACAACCGATGTTCTCGTAAACGATGGAACAACCGGTTTCGACAATTCATCAAACAATAATGGCAATGGAACTATACGGCTTGTTAAAGACAAAAACGGTTTCACTTATGTAGCAATTACCCCGACGAGAACTTACGATCGGGTTTTTGTTGTTGATAGAACACTTGCTTTATTGCTGAGTACAGTAAATACAACTGAAGTTTATTACGCTTTCCATATAGACGGTGCAGACAATTGCGATGCAAATGTTTTTGCCAATTTTGATGCTACCGGAATTTCTCTTGATGCTTTGAACCTTGGATCAAGCGAAACCAATAACTTTCAAAACCTGATTGATAATGATCCAACGAATTTTTACAATTTAAGTACCGGAGTAGTTGGTGTAGCTGC
This sequence comes from Pedobacter terrestris, assembly GCF_052343045.1. Classification (NCBI taxonomy): domain Bacteria; kingdom Pseudomonadati; phylum Bacteroidota; class Sphingobacteriia; order Sphingobacteriales; family Sphingobacteriaceae; genus Pedobacter; species Pedobacter terrestris. The sequence goes on from NZ_CP180264.1 coordinate 362,853, forward strand.
ATCTAAAACCATTAATATTTATTATCCAAACTTATCCGCCACTGCAGATAATATTAACCTTCGTTTAAGGATACCACCAGCGGTTGCAAACGTAGGTTTATTAAGTAATTTAACACTTCGGGCTTTTAACGGGACCGCCGAAGTATATTCGATAAGTGGTTCAAGCATACTTGGACTAGATTTGCTTGGTTTGCTGAATAGCGGTCAGGTTGCGACAATTCCAATTGCACCAGGTGTAGCTTTTGATCGAGTGAGTTTAACTTTAAGTAATTTGGTGAGCGCAAATGTTGCGCAAACCTTAGAAGTTTACGGAATTACAAGAAGTTCTGCATTCCCAACTTTCGTTGCACCGGCATCAAATACTGTCAATATCTGTTACAATACAACGGCAAGTTTGACTGCAACAACTGCATCTACCAATCAATTGGTTTGGTATGATGTATCCGACGGCGGAACTGCTCTGGCAACAACAGCTTATAATGCGGCTTATCAAACAGCTGCTTTAACTGCAAATAAAACCTATTATGTAGCTTCAAGAAAAATCGGGTGTACGTCAGAATCTGTACGTGTGCCGGTTAATGTTGTGGTAAATCCGGCGATCATTTTTACCGGTTCTACTTTAACTAACGCTACTGTAGCTTCAATTTATTCTAAACAACTGGCCGTTGCCACAGGTGGTACACCAGGATATACGTATACTTTGGCATCAGGAAGTACCTTGCCAGCCGGATTAACGCTCTCCACCTCTGGTGTACTCTCTGGAACGCCAACTGTTGCAAATACTTATACCTTCTCGGTACTGGTTACAGATACGAAAGGTTGTACCGCAACGGCAGCATATACCATAACCGTAACTGCAGCATTGGTACTTACACCAGCTGCACTTCCAGAAGGAACAACAGGTGTGGTTTATCCTACACAAACCATTCCGGCAGCAACTGGCGGAACCGGGCCTTATACATATTTTGCTCAGGCCTTGCCTCCTGGATTATCTTTTGATCCGGTTACAAGACAAATTACAGGTACACCGACTCAGGTTGGAAATTACACGATTCCGGTTACTGTGACTGATGCCAACGGAAATTCTATTACCTCCAATTATACAATAAAAGTTGTTGACCCATTTTTATTGCCATCGGCAACTTTGGCAAATGGAACTACCGGTACAGTATATACGCCTCAAATTATCCCATCTGCAACAGGAGGTTCAACACCTTACACGTATTCTGCTACAGGATTGCCTCCGGGTTTAACATTTAATCCTACAACCCGTGCCATTACAGGAACACCAACTGTAGCCGGTCCGTATACCGTAGCGGTAACTGCTAGCGATGCAGATGGAAAAACGGTAACCACCAATTACGCGATTACAATTAATAATCCGCTGGTATTGCCAAATACTACATTGCCAAGTGGTACAGAGAACGTGGTTTATGCTGCACAAACTCTTCCTGCTGCAACTGGCGGCGTAGGACCATATACCTATGTAGCGAGTAACCTACCTGCCGGAATTACATACGATGCAACAACCAGACAAATTGCTGGTACACCAACAACTGCGGGTAATTATTCTATCGGAATTACAGTTACAGACAGTCAAGGCGCAACCGCTAGCAATACCTATGCATTAAGAGTTGCCGGTACATTAAGCTTACCAACACAAACGCTTCCTAACGGAGTTGTGAACAGTACGTACACACCAGTAACTTTACCTGCGGTAAGTGGCGGAACAGCACCTTATACATATGCTGCAACAAATCTTCCTCCGGGAATTGTTTTTGATCCTATAACACGGATCATCAGCGGAACGCCAACTCAAGGTGGAACCTTTAATATTTCAGTTACCGCCAGAGATGCAAATGGAAATAGCGCAACAACAATTTATCCTTTAACAGTAACCGTTACGGCTCCAATTGTAGCTTCTGTTACAGTTTGTTCAGGAAGCCCGGCAACTTTAACCGTAAACAACAGACAGGATAACATCACTTATAATTTATACGGATCTACCGGAAGTACGCCAATCGCTTCAAATACAACTGGTGTATTTACGACTCCGGCCGCAACATCATCAACAGTATTTTATGTAGAAGCCGTTTCAGGAACTGCCGTAAGTACAAAAACTTCGGTAAATGTTTCTGTTAATCCACCGGCAACTCTTGCTACTGTAACTACAAACAGCCAAACCATCAGCTCTGGTCAGACTGCAACGTTAACTGCAACCGCAGATGCCGGCAATACAATTGCCTGGTTTGATGCGGCCAGCGGGGGTACTCAAGTTGCAACAGGAGGTAGTTTCACTACACCTGCTTTAACAGCTACAACAACTTACTACATTGAGACCACAAGCAGTAACGGATGTAAAAGTGCTACCCGCGTTCCGGTTACAGTAAATGTAACTCCAGGTGGCGGTGCAGCTTGTAATGCAGCAAGCGCTCAGGTAAGCGGTATTAACGGTGTATGTTTATTGTGCGGAATTACAGGCGCAGGGAACTCAACCGATGCGGATGCCAGCAATTTCACCAGAATTAATCTGGCTGTAGGTGTGGGTGCAACAGGTTTCCAACAATTAATTTTCCCTACCACTGGTGTAGCTACAGATAGTATCCGTTTAGATTTGGGATTACCAAGCGGACTTGCAGATGTAGGTTTGCTAAACAATATTACTGTTACCGTATTAAATGGAACAACAGTTGTAAGAACTGTTCAAATCAGTGGTTCTGTTTTAAATTTAAGTTTACTTGGAGGCAACCGCTTCGCTGCAACAGTTGTTGCAGGTGGTGCTTACACCAGCGTTCGGGTTAGCTTCGGAGCAGTAGTTTCTGCGCTGAGCAGCTTGGATGTTTATGGTGCAACAGTTGTTTATCCAAATCCAACAATAACTGCCGGCGCGCAAACAGTATGTTCTGGCGTTCCTGCAACTTTAAGTGCAACTGCAAATGGAGGCACAACACTTACCTGGTTTGACGCACCTACAGGTGGCAACCAGGTTGGTAGTGGTTTAACCTTTACTACACCAGCATTAACAGCGACAACAACTTATTATATTCAGGTAAGTAAAGGAACTTGTAGTAATGTAACACGTGTTCCGGTTACTGTAACGGTAAATCCGGCAATCGTTTTCAACGGTGCAACTTTAACAAATGCAACTCTTGCTTCTGCATACAGTCGCCAATTGCCTGTTGCTACAGGTGGCACACCAGCGTTCACTTACGCAGTTGCTGCAGGAAGTGCATTGCCAGCTGGTTTGACCATGTCGGCTTCTGGATTAATTACCGGAACACCAACAGCAACAAGTAACGGCAGCTTCTCTGTGGTTGTTACAGACAGCAGAAATTGTACGGCAACAGCAGTATTCAACTTAACTGTAACACCTGCGTTAGCATTATCACCTGGTGCATTGCCAGACGGCGTTACCGGAACACCATATACTACGAATGGTATTCCAGCTGCAACTGGCGGAACAGGTCCATATACATATTCAGCAATAGGTCTTCCTCCGGGATTAACCTTCAATCCGGCTACAAGAGAAATTTCAGGTACGCCAACTCAGATTGGAAATTATACCATTCCGGTAACCGTTACCGATGCCAATGGCAATACCATTACATCTAACTTTACAATTCGCGTAACCGATCCATTGGTATTACCAGCTGCAACTTTAGCAAATGGAATCACAGGAACGGTATATACGCCACAAACCATACCATCTGCGGTAGGCGGAACAACTCCTTATACGTATTCGGCAACAGGTCTTCCTCCGGGATTAACTTTTGATCCGGCAACTCGTACTATTTCAGGAACGCCTACTCAATCTGGCCCATACAATGTAACGGTTACAGCGACAGATGCTACTGGTAAAACCGCGACAAACACTTACGCAATTTTGGTGGTTGATCCTTTAACTTTACCAAACGCAACTTTACCAGATGGAACTGAAGGTACTGTATATGCAACGCAAACTTTGCCATCGGCAGTTGGTGGTGTTGGTCCGTATACATATGCTGCAACAGGCATTCCAGCCGGATTAATTTTTGATCCTGCAACCAGACAGGTTTCTGGAACGCCAACTCAAGCTGGTAATTATTCAATCACATTAACGGCAACAGATGCAGAAAATAAAACTGCAACAAACAATTACGCACTTCGTGTAATTGGTGTATTAACATTGCCTTCTGCAACTTTACCAAATGGTACAGTAGGTGTAACCTATCCAACGCAAACTTTACCAGCCGTAACAGGTGGTACAGCACCATATACTTATCTGGCAACAGGTCTTCCTCCGGGATTAAATTTCAATACTGCAACTCGCGAAATTACCGGAACGCCAACACTTGGTGGTACATTCGCGGTTTCTGTAACTGCTACAGATGCATCCGGAAATAAAGCCACAACAACGTATAGCATTACGGTAAATGTAAGTGCACCGGTTGTTGCGAATGCAACAGTATGTTCTGGCAGTACGGCAACTCTATCTGTAAGTAATTTACAGGCAGGTGTTACCTACAATTGGTATGCAGCTACAGGAAGTACGCCTTTGGCAACCAGTAATACTGGCGTATTTATCACCCCTACAGTGACTTCATCAACAGTATTTTATGTTGAGGCGGTTTCCGGAACAGCTGTAAGTTCTAGAACAGCGGTGAATGTTTCGGTTAATCCTCCGGCAACACTTGCTACAGTTACCACAAACAACCAGGTAATCAGTTCAGGTCAAACGACAACTTTACAAGCAACAGCAGATACAGGCAATACAATTGCCTGGTTTGATGCAGCAACAGCAGGCAATCAGGTTGCTACAGGCGCATCTTTCACAACTCCGGCTTTAACAGCTACAACAACATATTATGTAGAAACTACAAATAGTAATGGTTGTAAAAGCGCTACACGGGTTCCGGTTACAGTTACCGTATTGCCAAATAGTGGTGGGCCAACTTGTAATGCAGCAAATGCACAAAACTCTGGAATAACCGGGATTTGTTTACTGTGTGGAATTACCGGTGCAGGAAATTCTACAGATGCCGATGCCAACAACTTCACCAGAATTACATTGGCAGTTGGTGTAGGATCTACTGGTTTTCAACAATTGATTTTCCCTAGTGCAGGTTCAGTTGAAGATAGTATTCGCTTAGATCTGGCTTTGCCAGGCGGTTTAGCGGATGTTGGTTTACTAAGCAACGTAACTGTAAACGTGATGAACGGTGCTACAGTTGTCAGAACTGTTCAGTTAAATTCATCATTGCTAAACCTACAACTTCTTTCTGGTAACCGCTTCGCTGCAACAGTTGCCGCAGGAGGTATTTACGATCGAGTTCAAATCAGCTTCGGTGGGGTTGTAAGTGCATTAACAAGTTTAGATGTTTACGGTGCCACTGTACTTTATAGAAACCCGACAATTACTGCAGGTAACCAAACCATTTGTTCTGGAAGTACAGCCAGTTTGGCTGCAACAGCCACTACGGGTACATCTTTAACCTGGTATGACGCTGCAACTGGCGGAAATCAAGTGGCTACTGGCGGAACTTTTACTACACCAGCTTTAACCACTACAACAACTTATTATATTGAAGTAAGCAGAGCAAACTGCCCGAACCCAACAAGAATCCCGGTTACAGTTACCGTAACGCCAGCGCTTAATACACCGGTATTGGCAACAATTCCAACAGTTTGTTCTGGTTCTACTGCGACTTTATCTGTTGCAAATCCAGACGCAGCAGTAACTTACAGATGGTATGATGCGGCTACAAGCGGCAACCTGTTATTTACAGGTTCGGCATTTGTTACGCCGGCACTTAATGCAAATGCAACCTATTATGTAGAAGCTGCGCAAGGTAACTGTGTAAGTGCAACACGCACAGCCGCGACAATAACGGTAAATCCTCGTCCGGCATTGCCAACAGTGAGTGCAAATGCCTCAACGGTAAATCCTGGTCAAACCGCGATTATTACCGCAAGTTCTGCAGATGCAACTAACACTTTTAACTGGTATGCTACTGCAGATGCAACTTCACCAATCTTTGTAGGCGCAACTTATGTTACACCTCCTTTATTGGCAACAACAAGCTATTATGTTGAAGCAGTTTCTACGAATGGATGTGCTTCTTCAAGCAGAGTACAAATTACAATCACTGTTGATGGCAATGGATCGCCAAATCCGGTACCTTGCGAAGCGGCAACAACACAAACCAGTGGTGTAACCGGTATTGCAGTATTGGGCGGCGTATATAACCAAACTTTGGCCATTGATAATGATACGCAAACTGCGTCTTCATTAGTCATTCCGGTTGGGTTACTAAATGCATCCGTTTATCAACGTGTAGGTTTTGGTTCACTATCTAAAGTAGGCGATACTGTACGTGTATTGGTATCTGCTCCAGGTAAATTATTATCTCTGGATTTATTAGGAAGTGCACAAATCACTACATACGCAGGATCTGCCAGCAATGGAGATTCAAGATTTTTAAATAACAATACCTTAAATATTCAATTGTTGAGTGGTAGCTCACAAGCCTTAATCACATATGTTCCAACAGCGCCATTTGATGGAGTTGAAGTGAGGTTAAATTCAGGTGTTGTAGGTGCCTTAACATCAATTGATTTCAATTATGCACAACGTATTTTGGTGGCGCCAACTGTAGTATCTCCAAATGTTACGGCTTGTGTTGGCTCAACAGCACTATTACAAGTAAGCAATCCATCATCTGGACTTACATACAGATGGTACGATGCTGCCGGTGCTTATCAAACCGGAAAAGATGGCATAACCTTCACCACTCCGGTATTAACAGGAGATACCAGGTTCTTCGTAGCAGCGGTTTCTCCAACAGGTTGTGTGAGTTATAGAACTGCAGTAAATGTGACTACAAGTCCGGCAGCAGTTCCACCGACTTTACTTTCATCAAACGTTACGACTTGCCCGAATACCGCGGTTACTTTACAGGTAAGCAATCCGACAGCCGGAAATACCTATAACTGGTACGAGTCTGCAACATCTACAGATATTCTGTTTGTAGGAACATCATTTACTACGCCGGTAATCACTGGCGCAAGAAGTTATTTTGTAGCGGCGGTTAATGCTTGTGGTATTGAATCTACAAGAACAGAAGCAACAATTACTGTAGGCGCAATCGGTGTTCCGATTTTAACGCCGCCGGCCATTACGATCACCTCAGGTTCTGTTGCAACTTTACAAGCAACATCTAATACTGCAGGCGCAGTAATTACCTGGTACGATGCTCCAACAAATGGAACGCTATTATTTACAGGTGAAAACTTTATTACACCACCATTAACCACTACAACAACTTACTATGTTGAAGCGAATGTGCCAGGCGGTTGTACTGCAACAAGCAGAGCTTCTGTTACGGTAACTGTAGTGCCTAACGGCGGTCCGGTGCCAACACCTTGCGGTGCAGCAACAATTGATGCGGCCAGCGGTATCAACGGTATAGTTGTGGCGGGCGGCGTATTCAATACAGGTCTTGCGGTAGATAACGACATCAATACCGGATCAAGTCTGGTTATTCCTGTTGGCCTATTGGGATCATCTGTTTACCATCGTGTAGGCTTTACTGCACTGTCTAGCGTTGGCGATACATTAAGGATCAAAATCACCAATCCAGCTGTGCTTCTTTCGGTAGCGTTATTACAAAACTTAACGGTTACTACTTATCAAGGCACAACCAGCAATGGCGATGCAGTTTCTATATCCAATCCATTAATCACATTGAACTTATTGGGATCGGCCAATTCTGCCATCCTAACCTATGTGCCAACGAATAGATTCGATGGTGTTGAATTGAGATTAAACTCTGGTTTATTGGGCGCATTAACATCGGTAAATTTTGATTATGCACAGCGTGTAATTACTAAACCGGTTGTTAACTCGGCAACAGCATCTGTTTGTCAGGGTTCTTCTACGAATTTAAGTGTACAAAATCCTAGGACAGGCGTAACGTACAAATGGTATTTAGGAACAACTTATCAAACAGGTAAAGACGGCGTGACTTTCGCTACCGATCCTACACTAGCTGCCGGAACTTATACTTATTCTGTAACTGCGAGTTTTGAAGGTTGCGAAACATTAGGAACTGACGTTGTTGTAACGGTATTATCTCCGCCAGCAGCACCAATTCCGGCTACTACAAATCCAGCAACAACCTGTATCAACAGCCCGGTTACGTTAAGCGTTCAGGCAGTTGCAGGTGTAACCAACAATTGGTATGATGCGGCAACTGGCGGTAACATGCTGGTAAACAATAACAGCAGCCTAACCACTTCGGCATCTCTTGCACCGGGTATATACAATTATTATGTTGAGGCTGTAAATGCGACTTCGTGTTCAAATCCAGCACGTACACTTGTTTCCATAATAGTACTTCCACCTTCAGTAGCTGTAGACATTACTGTAGCAGGTGCAACATCAATTTGTGCACCTGGAGTAGCCACCTTAACGGCTAGCACAACAACAGTAACAGATCCTGTTTTTACCTGGTACAATGATGCAGCTTTAACATCTGTAGCTTTTACAGGTGCAAGTTTCACTACACCAACGCTTAATGCAACTACTACATATTATGTTACTGTAAGCGGATCAAATAAATGTGCGAATCTTCCGGGAACCGCTGCAAGTGCAACCATTATGGTTAATCCGACAGCAACCGCCGCAGATCTTAGTGTTTCTGGTACGGGTACAATCTGTTCTGGTAACGCCGTAAGCCTTACCGCAACCAGCACAACGGTAACTAATCCGGTATTCATGTGGTACAGAGATGCCGCTCGTACAGATTTAGCTTTCACAGGTGCAACATTTAACATTGCATCGCTTACAGCAACAACAACTTTCTACGTTACCGTTAAAGGCGACAATAAATGTGAAAACGCAGCTGCAGATGCACGTACGGTAACCATCACGGTTAATCCGAGTGCAACTGATGCAGATGTTTCACTAAGCGGCTTGACGACCATTTGCAGAGGTTCGCAGACTTTATTGTCGGCATCAACAGCAACAGTAATTAATCCTGTGTTCAACTGGTACACTGATGCAAATTTATCCACTCCACCAGTTTTCACAGGCGCCAATTTCCAAACGCCGGTTCTTAATGCCACAACAACGTATTATGTTACGGTAAGAGGAGACAATAAATGCGAAAGTACAGCAACGCCTAAATCAATTACGGTAACAGTTAATGAATTTGCTACTGCTGCTGATATTACAGTTGCCGATGCACAAATTTGTTCGGGAAGCAGTGTATTGTTAACAGCATCGAGCCTTACGGTAACTCAACCCGTATTTACGTGGTACAATGATGCTTCATTAACTAGTGTAGCTTTTGTAGGTCCAATCTTCAACGTTAGTGGATTGACTGCTACAACTACTTTCTATGTAACCGTAAAAGGAGCCAACAGATGTGAAAATGCAGCTGCTGATGCTAAAACAGTCACCGTAACTGTAAATCCTCTGGCTACCACAACAGATATTATTCTGAGCGGAGGAACAGAAGCTTGTGCAGGTTCTGGTACAGTATTAACAGCAACATCTCCAACAGTTACCAATCCGGTATTTACCTGGTATTCTGATGCTGATCTAACGAATATCAGTTTCATCGGAGCTGTTTTCACAACACCAGCTTTAAATACAACCACAACTTATTATGTGACTGTTAAAGGCGATAATAAGTGTGAAAATGCAAAAGGTACAGCAAGAGTAATTACGATTACAGTAAAACCGGTTTCTACGGATGCGGACATCAACGTAGCTGATGCTACAGTTTGCGCCGGTTCTGGAACAACTTTGGTTGCCACTAGTACAACAGTGACCAATCCGGTATTTACCTGGTATAGCGATGCCACTTTAACAACATTTGTTTTCAGTGGCTCATCATTTAATACTGGTGCACTTTCTGCAACAACCAAATATTATGTGACCGTTAAAGGCGATAACAAATGCGATAATTCTGCATTAACTGCCAAAGTGGTTACGGTTACGGTAAATCCATCAGCAACCGCTGCAGATATTACTTTAACAACACCAAGTGTAGTGTGTGGAACAGGTGCAGCAGTTATTTCTGCAAGTTCTACAACGGTTACTGCTCCGGTATTTACCTGGTACAACGATGCATCACTAACCAGTGTAGCATTTGTTGGCCCGATATTTACCACGCCAACTTTAACTGCTACAACCACTTATTATGTAACCGTTCAAGGAACAAATAAATGTGCCAATGGCGTTGCCGATGCAAAACAGGTAACCATTGTAGTAAACCCAATTGCGGTAGCCGCAGATATTATTGTAAACAGCTCTACAAGTATTTGTGGAGGTACAGCTGCGGTGCTTACAGCAAGCTCTACTACTGTTACAAATCCGGTGTTCACTTGGTATACAGATGCAGCATTAACAAATGTGGCCTTCGTTGGCGCAACATTTACCACTCCGGTATTGAATGCAAATGCAACTTATTATGTTACTGTTAAAGGCGATAACAAATGTGAAAACTCTGCAGCAACAGCAAAATCTGTTAATGTAGTTGTAAATCCGGTAGCTACTGCCGATGATGTTACCGCTACTGACGCAACCGTTTGTGCAGGGAACACCACAATATTAACCGCTACTAGTACAACTGTTACCAATCCAATATTTACCTGGTACAGTGATGCTCAATTAACAACTCCGGTTCATACTGGCACATCATTCACAACACCTGTATTAACTGCAACAACTACATATTATGTTACTGTAAAAGGTGACAACAGATGTGAAAGTTCTGCAGCAACCGCGAGAGCAGTTACGGTAACTGTAAATCCGGTAGCAACCGCTGCAGACATTAACTTGTCTACACCGCCAGTAATCTGTAACACAGGTACCGCAGTAATTTCAGCAAGTTCAACCACTGTTACAGCGCCGGTATTCACTTGGTACAGTGATGCATCATTAACAAGTGTAGCATTTGTTGGCCCAACATTTACTACGCCAACGCTTACTACAACAACTACGTATTATGTTACTGTAAAAGGTACAAACAGATGTGAAAATAGTGCCGCGGATGCTAAACAAGTTACAGTGATCGTAAATCCAATTGCTTCTGCAACAGATGTTACGGTGACAGGGGGTACAACTACATGTGCAAACAGTACAGTTACCTTAACGGCAAGCAGCACAACTGTAACTAATCCAGTATTTACCTGGTACAGCGATGCTTCATTAAGTACAGTTGTCTTTACCGGAAATGTGTTCATTACGCCAGCACTAAATGCAAATACCACATACTACGTAACCGTTAGAGGAGACAATAGATGTGAAAGCAATGCCGCTTCAGCAAAAGTTGTTGCCATAACAGTTAATCCGGCACCGATAAATCCGGTAGTAGCATCCGTAGGAACAAATATTTGCTCTGGCGATGCAACAACACTAAACATCAGCAATGCGCAAACAGGCGTAACATATGAATGGTATAATGCAGCTGTTGCTGGCAATTTATTATTCACTGGTACAAGTTTTACTACTCCGGTATTAACCACCAATACTACTTACTATGTATTGGCAGTTGGAACAGGAGGATGTAACAACGCAGGTGGCCGAGTAATGGTAACCGTAACCGTAAATGCACGTCCGCAAACACCAACTGTTGCATCATCAACTGTAAATGTATGTACTGGAAATGCAGCGATACTTTCAGTTACCAACGCAGTGGGCACAGCAACATACAACTGGTATACCACGGCAATGGGCGGAACCCCGGTAGGTAGTGGAAGTACATTTACCACGCCAGCTGTAACTGCAAATATTACTTATTATGTAGAAGCCGCTTCAGGATCTTGTATCTCAACAGTCAGAACCGCATTAAATGTAATTGCACTTCCGGTTCCTGTAGCTCCGGCATCGGCAACTCCTGATAACGGAATCCTTTGTGCAGGCAGTACAGCTGTATTAACGGTTAATAATCCGGTTACGGGCTTAATTTACAGATGGTACGATTCAAATACATCAAGTACAGTATTGGCAGAAGGTATAACCTTTAGAACACCAGTGTTAACATCAACCAGAAGTTATTTTGTAGAAAGTGTAGCGGTAGGCGGTTGTGCAAGTCCAACGAGAACTCAGGTTACCATCACCGTATTGCCAATTCTTTCTGCGCCAATTGTTGCAGTGCAAACCACAACGTCTAACAGTGTAACGTTTGCATGGCCAGCAGTAGCCGGCGCTACAGCTTATGAAGTTTCTTTAGATAATGGATTAACCTGGATAGCACCTACAAATGGCCCAACAGGAACAAGTTACACCGTAATAGGTCTTAAACCAGATCAATCGGTAACCTTAATTGCCCGTGCAAAAGGTCAGTTAGATTGCCAACGCAGTGCAAACTCTAATCCGGTTGTTGGAAAAGCACAAAATCCTTTGGGTAACGAAGTATATATTCCAAATGCATTTACACCAAACAACGATGGCAAGAATGATTTCTTCCTGATCTATGGAAATACAATCCAAAGTGCACGTATGAATGTATACACACAATGGGGCCAATTGATTTTCCAATCTGATAATGTAACCAGAGGTTGGGATGGAACATATAAAGGCGTAAATCAGCCAATCGGAGTATACGTGTACATGGTAGAAATACAATTTAACGATGGAACAAGTACGATGAAAAAAGGTACAATAACACTCCTACGATAATATGAACCGATTAATTAGTAAACAGATAAAATCAAATACCATGAAATTAACATCATCAATAAAAATATTTGTTGCTGTATTAGTAGCGTTAATTTATTCGGGGAAGGTAAATGCACAAACAGACCCACACTTCTCCCAATATTACGCATATCCGCTGTGGCTTAATCCTGCGTTAACGGGTGTAATTGATGGTGATTATCGTGCATCTTTAAATATTAAACAACAATGGAGCGCCTTAAATAATTCCTTCTTAACAGGAGGCGCTTCATTTGATGTTGCACCGAAGAAAAACTTCGCCTTTGGTGCAACTATTTTGAACCAACGAGCGGGTGATTTGAATTTCAATTACCTTACGGCTTTGGTTTCCGGATCGTACAGACTTCGTTTCGGATCTACTGGTTTGCAAACCTTGAGTTTTGGTTTACAGGCAGGTATCATAAACCGTAGTTTCGACCTTTCATCCGCTCGTTTTGGCAATCAGTTTGATCCACTTACGGGTTACAACGGTGGTTTAATGAGCAATGAAACATTTTCTGGCCAATCTACACTAGTGCCAGATGTAAATGCCGGAATCATGTACTTTGATGGAAATCCCGATCAGGCAGTAAACGTTTTCTTGGGTGCAAGTGCAGCACATTTGAATCGCCCTAACGATCGCTTTTCCGGAACAAATTCTAAAATCCCGGTTCGTATAACCGGTCATGGTGGTGCAAGAGTTCGTGCATCAGAATTGCTGGATATTGTTCCCAACGCCTTGGTGATGTACCAGGGAAATACCCGCGAGATTTCTGTTGGAGCCTATGCTCAGCTTAATGTTAATCCATCCTCAAACATCCTTTTTGGTGGTAATTACCGGGTTAAAGATGCTGCAATAGCCTTTGTAGGTCTTCAACTTAAAAACATGGTTTTTGGATTAAGTTATGATGTCAACACCTCAACTTTCAATCGTGCATCAAACAGCAATGGAGGCTTGGAACTATCCATTTCACTGATTGGTCGTAACGGAATCATTGGCCCGAACTTCTTTTGTCCACGCTTATAATTAACATTCAAAATGAGAAGAATTTTACTTTTTTTATTGCTCATATCCGCCAGCTTCGCACAAGCTCAATACGTAGCGAATTATAAGAGGGTTGCAGATACGTATTTCGAAAATAAAGATTACTATGCTGCGGCAACTTTTTATAAAAAAGCGCTGAAGATTACCGCGGATACTGCGCAAGCCATTCTACCTTATGGAAAAGAAAGAAAATCTGTTGGAGATACCAAAAAACTCGAAGACGATTATGAAGAAGCCGTGTACAACCTTGCCGAATCCAGCAGATTGTACCGCGAATTCTATGATGCCGAACGGTATTATAAAATAGCAGCAGCATTTGGCAATACGCGTTATTACAAATCTTTGTTCTATTATGCAGAAGCTTTAAGAGCCAATAAAAAATACAATCAAGCTATCGATGCATTTGAACGCTTTATTGCTGCGAACCCGGGAGATAGTTTGGTAACAGATGCTAAGAAAGAAGTTGCTTCATCTAAATTTGCTCTGGAAGAAATGCGATACTCGCGAATGGTGCAAGTTAAAAAAGTACCAATGGGCATTAATGGACTTGGTTCTAACTACGCGCCAGTGAAATTTAAGTACGAGCTTTATTTCACTTCGTCCAGGCCAGTAAATGTTGCCGGTAAAAAAGATGTTGTATCTACAGAAACTGGTCAAATACAAGTCGCAACTAAAGCAAATCCCTTCATAAATAATATTTACGTAGCGAACGGAAGTCTTACTTTGCCAGAAGTTGTAGTGAGGAAAATAGATTTTGGTTTGCCGAAAGATATGGAAATTGCTGCTTTAAGTTTCAATCCAAGCGGAACGACAGTTTATTTTACTGCCTGGAAAGAGAAAGAAAAATACGGCATTTACAGTTCAAAACGTATGGGGGAGGGCTGGTCTGCACCACAGTTGTTGGGTTTGCAGGTAAACAGTAAAGATTTTAATGCGACTCAACCTTTTGTTACAGCCGATGGAAAATACCTTCTTTTCTCTTCTGACCGAGAAGGTGGATATGGAAAATATGATTTGTGGTTTTGCGTAATCCGTGAAGACGGATCTTTAGGCGAAGCCGTGAATATGGGTTCTACCATCAACACTGAAGACGATGAACGCGCACCTTACTACAATACGGCAACTAAAAAATTGTTGTTTAGTACAGACGGAAGAATAGGATTAGGCGGACTGGATTTTTTTGAATCTGAAGGTGATTTGGTTGACTGGACAAAACCCAAAAATATGGGTTATCCATTCAATTCTTCTAAAGATGATGTTTACTTTACACCAACAGATAGTTGGGGAAATACAGGTTACATTAGTTCAGATCGCGAATCATCTTGCTGTTTAGAAGTGTTTTCTGTTAAGAAAGAGTTTTTTACCATTTCTGGTACAGTACTTAATTGTAAAACAAAAGCACCATTAGACAGCGTGAAAGTTACACTTACAACTGCAGAAGGTATTCAAAAAATGACTACAGGCGTCAATGGAAAATATATGTTTAAAGTGGATTCAAGAAGGCCGGTTAAGTTGTTGCTAGCCAAAGACAATTTCTTCTCTATCACAAAAACATATGCCTATGAAGAGATGGCAAAAGCCGATACTTTAATCGACAAAGATTATTGTTTAAGTCCGTTTAAATTGGGTATTCCAATTGCGCTGGATAATGTTTACTACGAATTTAACAGCGCGGAACTTACAGAGCCATCTAAAAAAATTCTCGATGCGTTGATTCCAATTATGGAAGATAATCCTGAAATGGAAATAGAACTTGGTGCCCATACCGATGATATTGGTACAGATGAATACAATTTGGATCTTTCTAACAGACGTGCGCAATCTTGCGTAGATTATCTGGTAAGCAAAGGAATTGCTGCATCTAGAATGACGTCAAAAGGTTATGGCGAATCTATGCCAATTGCACCAAACAGCATTGGAAAAGGTAAAAGGAAAAAAGACAACCCAGAAGGGCGTGCGAAAAACAGACGTACAGAGTTTAAAGTCACCAAAAAATAATAACAAATCAACTAACCAAATGTATAAGGGCCACTTCAAGCATTGAAGCGGCCCTATTTGTTTTCCTTACCTCTGCTTTTATCATATATCTTTGTAATTTTCAGCAATTATTCGATCTATGAAACTGAGCATTCACCCAACCGTATTATTCCGTACACCAAAGTTTCCTGTTCATGCAGCATTAAAAGATTGTTGGGACGAACTGAAAGCTGCTATAGCAATTTCATCTTCTGCCTTTTATGAAACCATTAAAGATGTGTCTGCAGAAGAATTAGATGGTTTGGATAGCAAGGTTTCCTTCACCATCTGGAAATATTTCAATCGCGCAAAATACCGCGCAACACCTTACGGCACATTTGCCAGTTTTGGTTTGATCGAAAATACATTTTCAAACGCGGAATCAGAGGTCAGGATTAAAAAAGAACAAATAGAACATACTTTCGCAGATTGGCCTTACAAAAATGATATTGTTTTTGATTTCAGTAAGGCTATAGCCAACAATTCAGTTCTTTTTAGCAATACCAGTTTTTATTATGTTGGCGACAACATCAGATACATTTCCTGCGCAAATGGAATGTTCGAGCTTTCTGAGATCGGTTTCCACGAACAGGTAGATCAAATATTGAAAGTGTGCAGCTCACCGATTCCAATTGCCTCGCTGATCGAAATATTAGAAATTCCGAATGATGAATTGGAAGATTTATATGCATTGCTGACCGATATGCATGAGTTGCAAATGCTCTTCACAGAATCTGATCCCAATATTATCGGAGAAGATTATTTTACAAGAATTGGAGCAGCGCAAACTTCCTTCAACAATAAGTATTACATTTCCGAACGTTCTTTTTTGTCGGGGCAAATTAACCAAAAACTTCTTCAGCATATACCTGCATTAATTTCAATTATGCACGGTTTTTTGCCAAAAGCCGAACGTAAAGGCTTAAAAACATTTGCTGATAAATTTACAAGTAAGTTTGAACAACAAGAAGTTCCATTGCTGGTTGCTTTAGATCCTGAGTTGGGCGTCGGTTATGAAAATTTGGAACAAGCTGGTTCTGGTGGAGATTTTGTGCAACAATTTATAGAGAAACAACCGAAAAAAAATCAGCTTGATTTAAAGTCGATTCTTAAGGATCATCTAAACCATGCCTCGTTTAAACGTGACGAAACAATTCATTTAAATAAACTGCCACTGAATTTTCAGCCAACTGAGGTGGCCTTGCCCAATACGTTCAATATGCTAATGTCTGTTATTGACGATTGCATTAAAATTGAATCGATAGGCGGGGCAACAGCAAATAGTTTGATGGGGCGTTTCAGTTTGGCCAGCCAAGCTGTAGAACAGTATTGCAAAGAGAATGCGCGGTTTGAAAGTGACGCGAATCCGGATGTATTCTTTTTTGATGTTGCCTATATGGTCGAAAATTCTGTTGACAATGTCAACAGAAGAAAAAACATTTATGCCCACCAGTTGTCTATCCTGAATTTAGATACTTCAGAAAATCCACTTTCATTTGAGGATATTCTGGTTTCCGTAGTGAACGGTAGAATTGTTTTGCGTTCTAAAAAGCTAAACAAAAGATTGGTTCCGCGCATGGCATCTGCATATAATTATACCCGTTCGGATTTATCGGTGTTTAGGTTGCTGTGCGATTTACAGCATCAGGAATTACAAACTGCTCTTTCGTTTTCATTAGATACGGTTTTTGAGGATTTGGATTATTATCCGCGTTTGCAATTTCACAACATCATTCTAAACTTTCAAAAGTGGAAAATTAGAAAAGTTGATTTTCTTGCTCCAAAATCTAAAGAGCTTGAATTGGAGATGTGTATGCAAAAGCTAAATGAAATAGGAGTGAGCCAGTATTTTAAAACCGGAAACGGTGATCAAACATTATGTTTTAATCAAAAAAGTGAATGGGATATGCGGTGTTTTCTTGAATTTCTGAGCAAAAAAGGGGAGATGCTGTTAGAGGAAGTTGTGATGCCAGAGAAAAGTTTAGTTATTGATGAACATGATGCACAATATCTTTCTCAGTTTATCCTGAACTTAAATCATAACCAACAGATTTTTAAAGCTGCCAGAAAGGATGAAAATACAATCTCCGTTAAACGCAGTTTTCTGCCTGGTTCAGAATGGATATACTTTGAGATATTTTGCCATCAACATCGCGCAGATCAAATTTTGATAGAACGAATTGCTTTGTTTTTACAGGAAGAGACACCACATATTGAAAAGTGGTTTTTTATTCGTTATAATGAAAACGGGAATCATCTGCGATTCAGGATTCTGGTGAAAGATTTGAGTGTTGTACAAAAATTGACCCAATCTTTATTGAAAAACCTTTCCGGAAATATTGAGAAAGGTTTGATCTCTGATATACAAATTCGAACGTACAAAAGAGAAATCGAGCGGTATGGTGCAGATTTGATTGAGTTTCTTGAAGGTCATTTTAGCTACGATAGCAACTTCGTTTTAACCTTACTGCAAACCGGTGCAAATGATTTTCAAAAATACAGTATTTGCCGTGTGCTTGTTCTACAAATTATCAAGTCAAAGATTTTTCAGGTTGATTCTTTAATTAAATTAATAGGAAAAATTTCCGATAATTTTAATAAAGAACACCATTTAGAACCTGCTGACTTTAAGAAACTCAATATAGAATACGTGGAGTTTGCAAAGTTTGAAGATCTAATATTAAATGAAGATCAGCGTAAGGCCATTGTTCCTTTCTTTCAATCTTTTTACCAAGCATTGCAAATGTGCAGTGAAGACCGCCGGTCCAGGTTATTTGGAGATTTAATCCATATGCATATAAACCGCCTGTTTAACAGCAACCAGCGTACACATGAAATGATTATCTATTATTTTATTTTTAAAGATCTTCAGCGCAAGAAAGCTACGGGTTTGTTAACGGTTTAAATTTAATAATGGGTTGTTAATCTGTACTTTAATTTCTGTAATGTAACGGTTGGAGGGATCTTTAAAATAATCGAAGGTTGCATCATCACCATAAAATGTATGCAGTCGTTTTGATACATTTTCGATGCCGACATGATGACTGTCGGTGCTTTTACTTGCAACTTCATTGACCATGTTAATGGTGTAAACATTAAGATTGCTGCCTGTATAAGTTATTTTTACTAACGCTTCTTGAGCAGAATGAGATATATTTCCATGTTTAAACATATTTTCAACCAGTGTCAGTAAGATTAAAGGAGGAAAGCGCACACCAAATAGGTCTCCATTAACAGTTAGTTTCATATTAATAGTATTACCTGTCCTTAGGCGATGGAGGTTTATCAAGTGTTCAATTTGTTCAACTTCTTCACTTAAAGGCACCATTTCTGCCGCTTCAGGTCGTTTTAAGGCATATCGCATCATCTCAGAAAGATTCATAATGGCATCCGCAGCCATTGGAGCCTTCTTTCTGGCATCATTATAGATAAAATTCAACGTGTTAAATAAGAAATGGGGATTAATTTGGCTGCGCAGATAATTGTTTTGCGATTCAACCAGATCATTTTCCAATGCCTGTTTTTCTAATTGGGTAACAAGTCCCTGACGTTCAAGTTCTTCTATCTTTTTTCTTTCTTCAAATGATTTAATAATATAAACGTAACCTGTAGAGAAACCGATGAAATACAGCGCTCTGTAAATACAGGCGAAAACAAATTCGAGATTCAAAGTAACACGAGTTACTGTAAGCGGAAACAAAAGATTCAAAGCATATCGTATAAACAGAAAAAGCAGAATATAACCGAGTATTTCACATATAGTGATAATGGTAATCAACAGCGTTCTACCTATAGAAAATCTCTTTTTCAAGGTTTTACGGAATAAAAAAGCATGAACATAAAAAACACAAATATTCATGATGTAGGGTACGATGTAGCTTATAGGTTTATTGAAGTTATTGTCCATAAAACCAACAATAACTACTTCGTAGATTATAAAAATACACCATGTGAAAAGATGTATTTTATACTTGTTATAAAATTTAGAAAGAATCATTTTTTTTATTTTACAAATCAAATTAAAGATTTGTCTGCTAAAAAGCCCTGTTTGGTGTAAAAAAATATCTGCGATAGTAAAATCTATGCAACTTTGGTCAACAAATCAATAATCAGAATAAGTACAAAAGACATTTAAATTTATATATCATGAGAGCTAAATTGACAAAAAAAACCGTTTTCGTTTATAAAACTACAAGCAACCAGAATTTCGTTGATATTTTTCAATTAGGCAATGAGACAGGGCTTCCACAAGGAACATCTCTAGTACTTACTGGTATGTAATTTTTGCTCTACTGTCCTCGACTAGATTTCAGTAAACTACCTTGTACATATGTGAAGAATGCATCTTTGTAACCTTCACCAATTTGTATCATTTCATTATTATTAAGCCGGATAATATTTCCATCTACCTTTTTGATTGCTGATTTAGCAACAATGTTAGATTTATTTACCCGAATAAATTGATGGTTTTCTAAAGCCTTTTCAATTTCTTTCAAGGTAAGATATGTAGTGTGGGTTTCGCTCTTAGTAATAATCTGAATATAATTCTGCAATGCTTTGATGTAAAGTATTTCATCAATTGCAATGTTTGAAAATGCGTACTTATGATCTCCCTTAATATAAAGTGCCGAAATCTGTTCGGTCTCTTTAGGAGCAGAAGCCGCTGCCGCCTCCTTTTTTAGAATTCTGTCTATTCCTAAAGCAAATTTCGCAAATGAAATTGGTTTTAGAAGATACTGGTCAGACTGTACGTCAAATGCCTGTAGCGCATAGTCGGGATGTGCAGTCGTAAATACAAGATATTTTGCTTTTTCGCGAATGTTTTTGGCTAATTCCAATCCATTTATTCCAGGCATATCAATGTCCATAAACAGGATGTCAATCTCGTCTTCAATACTAATTTCTGTAAGCGCTTGTACCGGACTGGTAAATGTTTTAAAAATAGTAAGTCCCGGCATCTCTGAAATGTGATCCGTCAATACTTCGATTGCATGTTGCTCGTCATCGATAACAACGCATTTTAAATTCATGTTTTTATATTGATAAGTGTGTTTGGAATGAATTGACGCAAGTTAAATAAAAAGAATGACTTGAGTTACCGTCTACAAAAAAATGTTTTTGGTAGATTTTCATCTACTAAAATTGTGGTTTCGTGTAATAAAACGTGGGTGTTCGTGTAAAAAAATCACGGAATTCCGTTTCTTTTTCAATCTTTATACTGTTTGCCAAAAACAAATAATCAAGTCTTATTGTTACGACAATAGTTTGATGAAAACATCTACCTGCCCCGATTTGTGTAGCCTGGAAAAAGCAAAACAGGCCATACAAATGAGGGTTTAAAATTTACGGAACGAAAAACAAAAACTCTCTACACCAACTAAAAATTACCTGACGATGAAGCTCAACGATTACGAATATCTTTTGAATAAAATTTATCAAAATGGTGTTTATCAAGCCAGTGATATTGATGCCGATTTCTATAAGAAAATGCAGATGGAATACAAAAACCTGAATGTCGGTTCGCTTGGAGTGAACCAGATGGAAGGGGAATTTGCCTTCAGAAAATCTTTTCTTATCGTGCGTAATTATGTTCAAAAAGCCATTCAAGATGGTTTAAGAAATTTCAAATACACTATGAATGCTGCCGATATCAATAAATTATCTTATATGGTAGCATTATTAAATCGGAACTTCTTCGATAAAAGAGGTTTAGATCAGATCATCTCTACAGCAAATACAGTTTTCAGTCAGTATAACGTTAACTAAATATTTTTAGATATGGAACTTAAAGATGAAATCGGCCAGTTCGCCGCCAGAATTAAAAAGATGCTTCCACAGGTTCAGTCTGAAGATTTGACCCGTAATGCGTTGGTAATGCCATTTATCCAGATTCTAGGATTCGACCCATCTGAAGTTCAAACTGAGGCAGTTTTAGATTTTGGTGTGAAGAAAAGCAAGAAAGTAGATTATACCATTATGAAAGATGGTGAGCCAACTATCCTGGTAGAATGCAAACACCACGATGATAAATTGGATATTCATGATTCTCGTTTATCAAAATATTTCCGCAAAACTAAAGCGAAATATGGATTATTAACCAATGGACTGGAATATCGTTTTTATACAGAGAAAATGGTTCGCAGTAAGAAAAATCAAGAACCTGATTTTGAATTTAAAATCACAGATACTAAAGCGGCAACAATTGCAAAATTGATTGAAGAGCACAAAGATTATTTCAAAGTTGACCAAAAGGAAACTGAAGCATAAGACATCTTTCTAACCCAATATAAAGAAAGCCTTCAATTTTTAAATTGAAGGCTTTCTTGTTATAAAGCATTTTTATTTATTTTCCCCTTCAACAATTGCGAAGGGGAAATCTAAAGTTAAATTAGTTCTACACTTCTGCTTACAAATGCAGTTAGCTCTGCACCAGTAAGCATACCTTGCGCCAATAGTGCTAAATCAACAGCTTGCTTCGCCAATGTAGCTTGTTCGGCTTCATCAGCTTTTAAGATCTTACTGATCAGTTTGTGGTTTCCATTAATGGCAACTTTATAGTTATCTGGCATTTGGCCATAAAAACCCATTCCGCCACCCATTGCGGCCATTTCTTTCATCCTACGCATAAACTCGTCCATGGTAATGGTAACAGGTAATTCTTCGGGGTGAAGTGCTACAACCTCGACCTGCATTCCAGCTTTAGTTATCGCTTTTTCGAAAATTCCGGTTACTTCTTTTACCTGCTCATCATTTAGAATATGCTCATTTTGCTCTTCTTTTTCAATGAGCTTATCTACAACACTAGAATCAACACGTTTAATTGTTGTTTTTTCAAGTTTCTGTTCCAATTGGTTAATAAAGTGATTGTCAATTGGCGAGTCTAAAACCAAAACATCATAATCCTTTTTATTCGCAGATTGAATGAATGCATCTTGTTTAGCAACATCATTCGTATAGATATAGACTACGTTTCCATTTTTGTCGGTTTGAACTGGCGATACTTTGTCTTTGTATTCGGTTAAAGTAAAAAGCTCATTTTTAGTATTTCCAACAAGGGCAAAGTCTTTTGCTTTGTCGTAAAACTTCTCTTCGCTAATCATACCGTATTTTACAAATAAGCCAATATCTTTCCATTTGTCTTCAAAAGCTTTTCTGTCTTTATTAAACAATTCGGCCAATTTATCTGCAACTTTTTTAGTAATGTAGTTATTGATTTTTTTAACGTTACTATCGGCTTGCAAGAAGCTTCTAGATACGTTAAGTGGAATATCCGGTGAATCGATAACGCCATGCAACAGCATTAAAAATTCTGGTACAATGTCTTTAACTTCGTCTGTAATAAATACCTGACGGGAAAACAATTTAATTTTGTTGCGTTGCATCTCGAAATCGTTTTTCAATTTCGGGAAATATAAAACACCGGTTAAATTAAATGGATAATCTACATTTAGGTGAATCCAAAATAAGGGTTCTTCACTAAAAGGGTACAGTTCTCTGTAAAAATTCAAATAATCCTCGTCTGACAATTCTGCAGGCGCTTTAGTCCAGATCGGATGTGTGGTATTGATAATATTATCTACCTCAACATCTTTATATTTTTTCTTGCCTTCTTCATCTTCACCATCTTCAATACTCTCGTTTTTGACACCAAACTTAATTGGTACGGGTAAAAATTTCGCGTATTTATCTAAGATGCCTTGCAGTTTACTTTCTTCTAAAAATTCTTCAGAATCTTTATTTACATGTAAAATGATATCTGTACCGCGGGTAGTTCTTGTTCCTTCAGTAATTTCAAACGTTGTACTGCCATCGCAAACCCATCTTGCAGGCTCAGAACCATCCTGATAAGATAAGGTTTGAATTTCCACAAGATCTGCAACCATAAATGCAGAATAGAAACCTAATCCAAATTTACCGATAATCTCATTTGCATCTTTCGCATCTTTAAATTTCTCAACAAATTCACTCGCTCCGGAAAACGCAACCTGGTTGATGTATTTTTTAATTTCTTCGGCAGTCATCCCTAAACCATTATCACTAATGGTGATGGTTTTTGCCTCTTTGTCAACAGATACCTGAACGAGTGGATTTCCAACCTCTCCATTAAATTGACCCAGAGATCCTAATCTTTTGATTTTCTGTACGGCATCAACTGCGTTTGAAACCAACTCACGAAGAAAAATTTCGTTGTCTGAGTATAAAAACTTCTTAATTATCGGGAAGATATTTTCGGTGTGTATGGAGATATTTCCCTTTTCCTGTATGCTCATATATAAAAATGTTTAATCCGGTATAGTCTTAACAAGGTGCGTTCCAATTGCTTTTGTTTGACAAATTGACAGAATTGTTGGTGCTTTTAAGAAAATTGGGAAAAAGAAAAAGCCAGAATGTTAATTCTGGCTTTATATGCTTTAAGTTTTAGTTAGTTAACCAAAAAGCTGGGTTTATCTTCTTCCAGAGAAAGTATTTTTGTAATTTTCTTTAACAGTACATCCATTTGGAATGGTTTAGAAAGAAAATCGTCTTGTCCGTAGTTCAATGTTGTAAAATCTTTCGGATCATATAAGCCGGAGATTAAAAGAATTGGAATTTTTGCGGTGCTTTCTATGGATTTTAGCTGTTCGCAAAGTACTCTGCCATCAATATGGCCTAGAGAAATATCCAATAAAATTAAATCGGGATGAAAATTTTCTATACGGTTAAATACTTCTTCACCATCATTCAAGGCAGAAACCTTAAATCCCCCAATTTCCAATATCAATTGTATGGTTTCTAAAACCTCAATATCATCGTCAACTACCAGTATTTTCTTCATATTCGCGTGCAATTATATGCTGTTAAAATTTACAACAAAAAGGATGTGGTAAAGTTTACAATCTTAAGAATATTTTAACAATAAATTTACACCTCAGTTAAATATATCAAACTGACGTATTTTCAATATTTTCTTTTTGAATGATGTATTTAAAAAGGTCTTCTATAGGCTTTTGGAGAATTTTTCCGGCTTGGATTCCATTTGCCGCCAATACCGTACGCAATTCTTCCTGATAATAATATGCAATTGAGCCTACGAAATGGCAGGGAACATCGGTATATCTTGGATAATCTTTTACGTTGGTATCTATAAATTCCTGAAAACCTTTGGTCAGTATTTCCTGAATAAAAGGGTGAGATTTGTGGTTGGCCATAAATCGGCTAAAACCCGCTAAATAAATGTTGGGGAAAGGTTTCTGGTAAACGTTCGTGATGATGGATTCCTTTTCTGATGGGTAGGCTTTCTTAAATTCTGAAGCCAAATCAGACGGCATTTTTTTATACAGGTAGCTTAGCAGTACTTTTTTACCGAAAAAGGTGCCAGAACCTTCATCGCCCAGCACATATCCCAAACCATGATGGCCATCGTGAATTTTCTTTCCGTCAAAGTAACAGATGTTGGAACCCGTGCCCAATATACAGTTTAAACCTTCTGCGTTACCACATGTTGCATATACAGAACCTAAAAGATCGTGATCTACAGAAATGAAAGCATTTTTAAAAATTGCAGATAAACCGTTTGATACAACCTCATGTTTGTCTGGAGATGAACAACCTGCACCAAAAAAATAAATTTCTTTTACCTCATCTGCATATTGCAAAATCGTTTCATTTTTAGAAATCAGTTTACTAATATCCTGCTCACTTAAAAAATATGGGTTTATGCCTGGCGTATTAAAAGTAAGGGTTTCTCCATTGTGATAACCCATCCAATCCGTTTTTGATGAGCCACTATCTGCAACTAATATCATGGCTTTAAATATAAAAATTAATTGGATAAATTTATAGTACCACTGATTTCTTTTAACATAATTTCAGACAGTTTAGCTTGGTATTTCATCTCGATAAATCGATTTTGTGCATCAATTGCATTACGTTGTGCTTCTCTAAGTTCTAAGGGTGCAATGCTGCCCAATTTGTACTTAGCCAGGGTTATATCGAGGTTGTCATTTGCAATATCTACATTCCTTTGCTCAAGCTTTACCAAATCAAGATAAGTTGCATAGTTTTGATAAGCAGTGAGCAGCTGTGCGTTAACATCCAGCTTAGTTTTACTCAGGTTTAACGTTGCATTATCAATATCAACCTTCGCATTGCGTTCTTGCTGGCGTTGTAAAAAACCGTTAAATATATTTAAGCTTGCTGTTACTCCATAGGTAAATCCATTTGCAGAATATTTCTGATTGAAACCAGTAGGTGTTGTACTATTTGATCTACTGTAACCAGAATTGAGGCTTACAGACGGATATCTTGCGCCTTTAACCGATTTTAAATTGAGCTGCGCCACTTTTTGATTGATGAATGCATTCTGTACATTTGGATTTTGTTTTTGAGCCAAATCTGTCAATTCTGTAAGCAGCAAACCTGTA
This sequence comes from Pedobacter terrestris, assembly GCF_052343045.1. Classification (NCBI taxonomy): domain Bacteria; kingdom Pseudomonadati; phylum Bacteroidota; class Sphingobacteriia; order Sphingobacteriales; family Sphingobacteriaceae; genus Pedobacter; species Pedobacter terrestris. The sequence continues at coordinate 389,002 of NZ_CP180264.1, forward strand.
TTTACATCCAACACTTCGCTCACTGAAAAAGGGATGCCAATGTCTCTGACCATTAGCTGGTTAAGGCGAACTTTTGCAACTTGCAATGAATTTTTTACCTGGAGAAAGTTTGATGTATCGGTATTGTAATCAACTTGCGCGGTTAGTACATCAAGTTTAGAACCTTTTCCCAGCTGAAGCTTTGTTTTTGCAATGGTTGTTCGCAGTACGGAGACATCCATTGCACTATCTGCGGCGATAAGCAATTGTTGTTGGCGTACAACATCATAATAGGCGGCAATAACATCAGAAACGGTTGTCATAATCGCAAGTTGGGCATTTACTTCGCCCTGTTTTTGTAATTCCTGCAATCTGTCATAATTTGCAAACATGCTAAAACCGTCAAAGATTGTCCAATTCAGGTCTACCCCGTAACTCTGGTTGTTGCTTCGCGCTCCGCGGATTACGCGATCATCGCCAATAGCGGGCGTTTGTCTCGTATTCTGTCGGCTGCCTCCGTAAGAGTAGTTTCCTTCTAAAACCGGAAGCATGCCTGCATTGCCAATATTAGCATTGTTCTCTGCAATTTTGGTGTTGTTTTTGCTGATTTTGATGTCGTAGTTGTTTTTCAATGCTAGGCCAATTGCCTCTCGTAAATCCAGGCGTTCTTGTGCCGATACGCTTAATGCCGACAAGCAAAGCAGCAGGAATATTTTAAATTTCATTTCCATTTTATTCAGCGTTTTCCATGGCTTCTTTCTCAAAACGTGCGGCATCTTTCAATTGTGCATTTGGCTTGTAAGGTTTAGCCCAGTATGAGTAAATTGCAGGAATAACAAATAGGGTTAAGATTAACGAAAACAATGTTCCGCCGACGATTACGGTTCCCATACTCATTCTACTTTTTGCTGCAGCACCCAACGCCAGTGCAATTGGTAGGGCGCCAATCGCGATAGCCAAACTCGTCATTAAAATTGGACGCAAACGGGAAACAGAGGCTTCGCGGATTGCTTCGGGAATTGCAATGCCTTTTTCTTTTAACTGGTTGGCAAATTCTACAATCAAAATGCCGTTTTTCGTTACCAATCCAATAAGCATAATGGTTCCAATCTGACTGAAAATATTCCAGCTTTGGCCACACAACCATAACGATAAAAATGCACCTGCAACAGCCATCGGTACAGTTAATATGATGATAATAGGGTCTTTAAAACTTTCAAACTGAGCGGAAAGAATAAGATAAACCAGTAAAAGTGCCAAACCAAAAGCGAAAAACGTATTGGAAGAACTTTCTTTGAAATCTCTCGATTCGCCACTTAAATCTGTTGAAAAAGTTTCATCAAGAACTTTTTTAGAAATCGCATCCATCGCGTCTATACCCTCACCAATACTTTTACCTGGCGCCAATCCGGCAGATACAGTTGCCGCGATAAAACGGTTGTTTCTGTATAACTGCGGCGGGCTGCTTTCTTCTTTTGCTGTAACCACATTATCCAGCTGAATCAATTCGCCTTTGTTATTTCGTACATAAGCCGAACTTAAATCAAGCGGCGCTTTTCGATCGCTTCGGTCAAACTGTCCAATTACCTGATATTGTTTTCCATTCATAAAGAAATAGGCAAAACGTTGACCGCTTAAACCTAGATTTAAGGTTTGGGCAATATCTGCGATAGACACACCGAGATTTTTTGCTTTTTCGCGATCGATGGTCAAATTGATTTCTGGTTTATTGAATTTCAGGTTGACATCCGATACCGTAAAGGTTGGATCTTTTGCCACCTCATCCATAAACAAAGGAACTTTTTCGCGCAGTTTTTCAAAATTCTGTGCCTGTATAATATAACTAATTGGTAAACCACCGCGCCGCCCAACAGATATTGTTGGTTGTTGGCTCACAATGGTTTTTGCTTCGGTATACTTTTTTGTAATTTTTGTTAAGGCGTCTGCAATTTCTTTTTGAGACCGCTCGCGCTGATCGGGTTCTACAAGTCCCATTCTGACCAAACCAGAATTTACTGATCCTGAACCGCCAAAACTTGGCGAAGTAATAGTGATATTCACATTTTTCTCGGGAACAGAATCAATAACCAATTGATTCAACTTCATTATAAATTTATCGGTTGATGTAAACGAAGTTCCTTCTGGCAGCGTTGCATTTATATTTATTGCACTTCTGTCATCGTAAGGTGCGGTTTCTTTAGGTAAAAGCTTCCAGAATAAGAAAATCAAGCCCATACAAACCACAATAATCGGAATGGAGAGCCAGCGTTTTTGAAGAAATTTATTGAGGTTTTCTGCGTAAGAATCGTTCAGTTTTACGAAATAAGGTTCTGTCCAATTGTAGAATTTGGAAGGTTTGTGTCCGCCTTTTTTCATCAGATATGCATTTAACATCGGCGTAAGTGTTAACGATACAAATGCAGAAATTAGAACGGCTGCGCCAATTACAATCCCAAACTCGCGGAATAAACGGCCAACAAAGCCTTGTAAAAAGATAACGGGCAAAAATACTGCTGCCAATGTAATAGAAATGGAAATAACGGCGAAAAAGATTTCGTTTGAACCTTTAATTGCCGCTTCAAAAGGTGTCATTCCTTCTTCTACTTTTTTGAAAATATTTTCGGTCACTACAATTCCATCATCAACAACCAATCCTGTGGCCAATACAATTGCTAGTAAACTGAGCACATTAATAGAGAAACCAAAGGCATACATAATAAAAAACGTAAAAACCAAAGAAACCGGAATATCAATTAACGGCCTGAAAGCGATTGCCCAATCTCTAAAAAAGAGGTAAATAATTAAAATTACCAATACTAAAGAAAGGCCTATCGTTTCAGCCACTTCGGTTACAGATCGTTTTATAAATAAAGTATTGTCCAAAGCAACTTTTAACTGGATGTCTTTGGGCATATCGGCTTTCAGTTTGTCAAACCTGTTGTAAAATTCTTTACTAATATCAAGATAGTTTGCGCCTGGCTGAGGGATAATTGCTACGGCAACCATCGGTTTTCCAGATTCGCGCAACACTGTTTCTTCATTTTCTGAACCGATTACGGCATAACCAACATCTTTCAGCTTCACAACCTGGTTGCTGTCGGTTTTAAGAATCAGATTGTTAAATTCATCTTCGCTGGATAATTTTCCTAGTGTTTTAACCGTAAGTTCTGTTGTTTCGCCGGTTATTTTTCCCGATGGAAGTTCTACGTTTTCATTGTCTAAAGCGGTAACAATATCTTGTGCTGTTAAACCATATGCACTTAATTTATTCGGATCCATCCAAATGCGCATAGAATACTTTCTTTGTCCCTGAATCTGTACACTGCTCACACCCGGAATTGTTTGTATCCTATCTGCAATTACATTTTCTGCAAAGTCAGATAGCTGCATTGTATTGCGCTTATCGCTTTGAATTGTCATCGATAAAATGGCATCAGAGTTTGCATCGGCTTTGCTTACAATTGGCAAACCATCAATATCCCGCGGAAGCGTACGCGCGGCTTGAGAAACTTTATCACGCACATCGTTCGCAGCTTCTTCAATATTTTTATCGAGGTTAAATTCTATGGTAATATTGCTTGCACCTTGATTGCTGGATGAAGAAATATTTCGGATTCCATCTATTGCATTTATCGATTTTTCGAGTGGTTCTGTAATCTGAGATTCGATAATATCCGCATTTGCACCGGGATAAGATGTACGTACAGAAACAACTGTCGGGTCGATAGAAGGATATTCCCGCACACCCAGAAAATTATAGCCAATAATCCCGAAAAGAACGATGAGCAGGTTCATTACAATGGCTAAAACCGGCCGTTTTATACTCGTGGTTGAAATGCTCATAATTAGTCTTTATCCAATTGTACTTTAACCGGACTACCTTTTTTTAGCGACATAGAACCCGATGTTAAAACGGTATCGCCAATTTTTAGTCCGGATGTAATCACGATGTTTTCATCCGTTCGCGTTCCCGCCTGGACCATAACTTCTTCCGCTTTTCCATTCTTCTGGATGTATACCATTTTGCCCTTCAATACCGGAACAATAGCTTCATTAGGAACAAGAATTGCATCCTCTACACTACTTAAAGCCAGTTTTATGGTGGCGAAAGCACCCGGTAAAAGCGATTGATTTTCGTTTGGCGCAAGCGCACGAATTTGTAATGTGCGGGTTGCTGTATTTATTCCAGGTTCAATCGCATATACTTTGCCAATGTTTATTTTAGCAGAACCATCCGTCGTAAACGAAATTTCTGAACCTATTTTTACTTGTCCGGCATACTTTTCAGGGATAGAAAACGTGATTTTGACCGGATTGGTACTCACCACGTTGGCAATTACGGTATTTGGAGTTAAATAAGTGCCCTCAGAAATGCTGCGTAAACCAACACGCCCAGAAAATGGTGCACGGATGGTAGTTTTCGCCAATTGAGCGCGGATTAATTGAGATTGTGCCTGTAAAGATTTCAGATCTGCAAGTGCGATATCATATTCTTCCTGACTGATCGCGCCTTTTGCCAACAATTGTTTTGCACGACTTTCATTAGTAGATGATAATTTTTGTTTGGTCAAAGCATCTTCCAATTGTGCCTGTATATCTCTGTCGTTCACCTTCACGAGTGTACTGCCTTTGCTCACCGTAGACCCTTCTTTAAAGAAAATGCCTGTAACCAAACCAGAAACCTCGCTGCGCAGTACTACAGATTCATTTGCTTCAATTGCACCACTTATTTCGAGGTTTGTATCGAACCTGGTTGACTTAACAACAATGCCGTCTACAACCATTGCAGAACCACCTTTATTGTCTTTTCCACCTTTGCCAGATGCAGCGCCACCGCCGTTGCCAGATACCTTTTTATTTTCGCTGATTCTGTAATAAACAAGATATGCCAGGCCAAGGGCAAGCACAATGTATACGATATACCTTTTTTTCATGTGTCAGGGAATAACTATCCGTTGTAATAGTTTTGATTAGATTTTCCGAATAGTTTGTAAAAATATTCAATTCTATTGTCGTTAAACCGTTGTATTAAGGATGTTACAGCACATCTTACTGAATGTTACAATGTCAGAAGTTTGTTATCAATCACTGGCAATATGCAGAAGTTACCCTTGCTCACAACTATTTTACAGCCATTTTTTTGAATTTAATTTTTATCCGACCCGATTAAATATATTTTTGTGGCAAAACAACTCAAGTATGTTTAATAAAAAAGCAATTTTAAGTTTAGTTGTATTACTAACAGCGGTTATGGCGGCAAAATCTCAGGTAAAAATAGGATTTGAGGTATCATTTACAGAACCACAGGCACATTACGCCGAGGTGCAAATGGATATTTCTGGATTAACAAAGGAATATGTAGATGTGAAAATGCCGGTTTGGACACCGGGCTCTTATTTGATACGTGAATTTGAAAAAAGTGTTGAAGAATTTAAAGCAACTGCATCGGGCAAAACCCTGCGTGTAGAAAAAGTTAGAAAAAATGCCTGGAGAATTTTTACCAATAAGGCGGCTAGCGTTAAAATAAACTATCGGGTTTATGCTTTTGAAATCTCTGTACGTACCCCTTTTATTGATGAATCACATGCATTTCTTTCGCCAACAGGCATTTTTATGCATCCCGATGGGATGATCAAATCGCCAAGTACGGTAAAAATAATTCCTTTCAGTACATGGAGTAAAGTTTCTACAGGTTTAACACCTGTAGCTGGCAAACCGTTTACCTACCAGGCAACAGATTTTGATATTCTGTATGATAGCCCGATTGAGGTTGGTAATCAAGATGTTTTTGAATTTATGGCGGCTGGCGTACGGCATGAAGTTGCCATGTACGGCGGTGGCAATTACGATAAAGAAAAATTAAAAGTGGATATGGCCAAGATTGTTGAAGAGCCAACAGCAGTTTATGGTGAGAATCCGAACAAACACTACGTATTTATTGTACACAACTTTAATCGTGGAGGCGGCGGTTTAGAACATTTAAACTCTACAACTTTAGGCGCTTCAAGAAATGCTTATAATACGGAGAGTGGTTATAAGGGCTTTTTGGCATTGGTTGCACATGAATATCATCACTTATGGAATGTGAAACGATTGCGTCCGGTAGCTTTAGGCCCATTTGATTATGATAATGAAAATTACACCACAAACTTATGGGTTGCAGAAGGTTTTACTTCTTATTATGAAAATAAATACATGCACAGAGCGGGCTTTAATGATGCCAATATTTTTGTAAATGATCTTGCTGGTGCAATCGGAACGGTTGTAAATACACCCGGAGCTAAATACCAGTCTGCTGCTTCAGCAAGTTATGATGCCTGGATTATTGGTTACCGACCTAATGAAAATTCAAAAAATAATTCCATTTCCTATTATAATAAAGGAGAGGTTGTTGGAATTTTGATGGATCTGGAAATTATCAATGCTACAAAAGGCATGAAAAGTTTGGATGATGTAATGAAAGCAATGTATCTGCAATGTAAAACCTTAAAACGCGGATATACTGATGCAGAATTTAAAGCGATGGTTGAGAAGGTTTCTGGAATCAGTTTTACTGATTTCTGGGCAAAATACGTTAATGGTGTGCATGATGTTGAATACGAAAAATATTTCGCCTATGCTGGTGTCAACGTAGTAACCGAGAATGCTACTCCGGGTAAACCTGTAAGCGGTGTAAACGGGCAGCTAACAAACAACGGAACAATTTCTGTAAGCTCAATTTTAAGAAATTCTGCGGCTTGGGTTGCTGGTTTAAATGTGAATGATGAAATTCTTTCTTTAGATGGTGTTACGGTGAATGATGCGTTGACAAACATTCGTTTAAAAAGCCCGGTATTATCACTGGAAACCTTGCCCTTAGTTGCACAGAAAAATATTGGCGATGTGCTAAAATTAAAAATCAAACGCGATGGATTGGAAAAGGAAATCAATTTAACTTTGAAAGAAAACCCGAACGTAAGATTAAAGGTTGCCATAAATGAAAATGCAACAGCAGCACAAAAAGCAGTTTTTGCAAAATGGACTGGTAAATAATTGAAAAAACTGAGCCATAAAAAATCCCGAAAGATATATCTTTCGGGATTTTTTATGCTATAAATTTTTGAATTATAGTGTGAATTTGAATCCGAAACCGAAACGACCAGCAGCAAAATCGCTGTCATTATCGCCAATATAGATGGTTGGTCTCCAATCAAACGCAAATGCAATTGGCGCACCAGGGATTTTAAAATCTAAACCAGTCATTGGTTTTAAAGCGAAAGTGGTGTTGTTGTATCCGTTAAAGCTAAAGAAGTTTAATGATGGACCACCACCAACAAACCATTTTAGACCAGAAGCGCCTTTAATGTTGCCATGATATTGATAAAAAGCATTAATGGTAGTTAGGTGAGAGCCAAATAAAACCTCTGCTTGTCCAGCATCATTTGCGGTAAAAAAGTGTTTAACAGATGGGCCAACTAACGTAGTTCCATCGCCAAAATCTAAGCCAAGGCCAAGCGCAGTTTTATAATTCTGTGCCTTAACAGCAGTTGTGCTCAATGCGAATAATGCCACGCAACCAAAAATTTTAAGGAATGATTTTTTCATAATAAGATTTTTAATGTTTTTAAAATTATTACCTCCTAAGCAACTATAATGCCGAAGATGTTTTTTACATAAAAGTAACAGGACGTAAAAAACAATGCTTGCATAGTAATGTTGTTATTGGTAAGTTTATTCCCATCAATAAGTCTGGAGAAGTTTGAGGAGAAAAAAAACGGTAAAAATATTTGATTTAAGCCGTATAAATCTCAAATCTTTAGGTTTGTTTTTTTAACTTAACCAAATATATCTAATCTTATGGCTGCAGAAATTAAAAGGGTTTTTGACCTCTTAAAATATAGCATGGAACGCCCACAACAACAATTCATCAACGGAAAGGTGAATGGAAAGTGGATAAATTATAGTACAGAAGCATTTTGTGAAGCTGTTGATAATTTAAGTCGTGGATTAATCAAATCTGGTGTTGCAAGAGAAAGTCGTGTTGGCGTAATGTCGCACAATAGGCCAGAATGGAACATTTCAGATTTTGCAATCAGCCAGATTGGTGCGTATCAAATCCCTCTATATCCAACACTTGCTGAGCATGATATAGAGTTCATTCTTAAAGACGCGGATATATCTTTCATATTCGTAGCCGATGAGGAGTTGTATAAAAAAATCAAACCTTGTGCAGAAAAGGTAAACTCAGAAATCAAGATTTATTCATTTAATGAAATCGCTGGTATAGAACATTGGTTGAAGTTGGTAGAACTAGGGAAAGGTGCTACAGACATTAATCTTGATGCTTTACGAAATGAAGTGCAGCCAGATGATATCCTTACCTTAATATATACGTCTGGCACAACAGGTACACCTAAAGGCGTAATGTTAACCCACAATAATCTCGTTTGTAATTTTGTAAAATCATCCGTTGTTATTCCGGAAGGACTGGCAAAAGGTTTAAGTTTCTTGCCTTTATCGCATATTTTCGAAAGGATGATTATTTATCTGTATCTCTTCAATCGAACTGCGGTGTACTATGCAGAAAGTATGGATACTATTGTTGCCGATATACAATCTGTTAAACCAAATGCTTTTTCTACAGTTCCGCGTTTGCTGGAGAAAGTGTATGATAAGATTATGGAAAAAGGCAAAGCACTTACCGGTGTTAAAAAAGCAATTTTCTTTTGGTCTGTAGCGCTTGCAGAGAAGTATACAACAGATGCCGGTTGGTGGTACAATTTTAAGCTCGGCATAGCCCGCAAGCTTGTCTTTAAAAAATGGCAAGAAGCACTTGGCGGTGAAATTGTTGTAATCGTATCCGGAGGTGCAGCACTAAATCCACGTTTGGCCAGAATATTTTGGGCAGCGGGAATGCCGGTTTTTGAAGGTTATGGTTTAACAGAAACTTCTCCCGTAATTACGGTTAACCATTTTGGAGGTACGATGTTTGGCACCGTTGGAGAAGTAATAGAAGGAGCTGAAGTGAAAATTGCTCAGGATGGAGAAGTATTGACGCGCGGGCATCAAGTAATGAAAGGATATTATAACCGCCCGGATTTAACAGCAGAAGCGATTGATAAAGATGGATGGTTCCATACCGGAGATATTGGTGAACTGGTAGATAATCGGTTTTTACGCATAACTGATCGGAAGAAAGAAATGTTCAAAACTGCCGGAGGTAAGTATGTAGCTCCGCAAATTTTGGAAAATAAATACAAGGAATCTATCTTTATAGAACAGATTATGATTTTGGGTGAAAATCGAAAATTTCCATCAGCGCTAATTGTTCCGAATTTCGAGACACTGAAAAGTTGGGCGGCCAAAAAAGGAATCTCATCATCAAGCAACGAAGAGCTGATAAAAAATGATCAGGTTTTAGCAAAGTTTGATGAAGTTATCCGTGCAGCAAGTACCGAATTTGGCAAATGGGAACAGGTAAAACGTTTCGCACTTTTACCAAAAGAATGGAGTATTGATGGAGGAGAACTTACTCCAAAACTCAGTTTGAAACGTAAGATAATTTTAGAGAAAAATAACGAAATCATAGAAAAAATCTATAAGGATGCCGAAAACTATAAAGCCACTGAATAAGTTTAGAAAAATATCTGTTTACCTTTTGTCGGCGGTAATCTTTGCAGGTTGTGCCAGCGGGCAATTGGGTAAAAATAATAGTGGCGAATATAGAAATGGGATGGTTGTTTCTGCCCATCCTGAAGCATCACAGGTTGGTATAAATATTCTTAAAAAAGGCGGCAACGCGATAGATGCTGCTGTAGCTGTACAATTTGCTTTAGCGGTAGTATACCCAAATGCGGGCAATATTGGCGGTGGTGGTTTTATGGTTTATCGGGCTGCCTCCGGCGAAATAAATACACTCGATTACAGAGAGAAAGCTGCACAAGCATCATCAAGAGATATGTATTTAGATACTTTGGGCAACCCGATTGTTGATAAAAGTCTTTATGGGCATCTCGCCGCAGGCGTTCCGGGAAGTGTTGATGGAATGGTAGAGGCGCACAAAAAATATGGTAAACTAAAATGGTCTGATGTATTGCAGCCAGCTATAGAACTGGCAGAAAATGGTTTCAAAATTACCGCTCGCCAGGCTGCAGAATTAAATAGTCTACACCGTAAATTCATGGATTTTAATCCTGACGGAACCGCCTTTGTAAATCTGGAACACACTTGGGCAGCAAATGATTTACTGGTTCAAAAAGAACTTGCCAACACACTAAAAAATATTCAAGAAAAAGGCCGAGCTGGTTTTTACGAAGGTACAGTGGCTGATGCTATTATTGCTGAAATGAAACGCGGAAAGGGATTGATCACAAAAGAAGACCTTTCTAATTATCATGCAAAGTGGCGTCCGCCTGTTACGGGCAACTACCGTGGATATAAAATGATCACAATGCCACCAACATCAAGCGGAGGAATTGCTTTAATCCAATTGTTACAATCTGTAGAACCTTACCCGTTAAAACGCTGGGGCTACAATACAGATTCTACTATCCAGGTAATAGTAGAAGCAGAGCGTCGTGTATATGCCGATCGGGCAACTCACCTTGGCGATCCTGATTTCTATAATGTTCCACAAAATGAATTGCTCAATCCGAGTTACAACAAACAACGAATGGGGAATTTCAGCTTTGCGCGGGCAACGCCAAGCAGTGCAGTTCTTGCCGGAGATATCAAAGGCAAAGAGCATGAAGAGACTACTCATTTTTCTATAGTAGATAAATCGGGCAATGCAGTTTCGATAACGACGACGCTAAATGGATCCTATGGTTCGTTAGTTGCCGTAAAAGGCGCAGGCTTTTTACTGAACAATGAAATGGATGATTTTTCTGTAAAACCCGGTGCCCCAAATATGTATGGTTTAGTAGGCGGAGAAGCTAATGCAATTGCGCCGAATAAAAGGATGCTCAGTTCTATGACGCCAACAATTGTGGAAAAAGATGGTAAGTTGTTTATGGTTGTTGGTACACCCGGCGGATCAACAATTATCACTTCTGTTTTTCAAACCATTATCAACGTAATTGATTTTGATATGGGTATGCAGCAGGCGGTTGCCGCCAAAAAGTTTCATCACCAGTGGTTGCCAGACGAAGTGTATGTGGAAAAGGACGCAATTGACACAATAACACTGCATAAGCTGGAAGTTAAAGGATATAAAATCAAAAACAGATCTGCTATTGGAAGGGTAGACGCCATACTCCGGACAAAGTGGGGTTTTTATCAAGGTGGAGCAGATCCAAGAGGCGACGATCAGGCCATTGGGTATTAATTGTTAATAAATATTTTTTAGAATAAACAATTTTGGTATGCGCATTGTCTTAATAGGCTAAACGCTTATTCTGTTAATCTAAAAAGTATGAAAACAAAACTATTAGGAGCAATTCCGGCTGTTCTCGCTGGTATTTTAATGGGTTCAGTTGCACAGGCACAGGAATCCACACCAACAACATCATCCACAACTTTCCGTACCTGGTCTATAGGTGTTAATGCCGGAGCAATGACTGCGGTTTCTCCTCTGGGTGGAAAAAACGATTTCAGTAACAATAAAGCTGGTTTTGGTTATGGTTTGTACGTTAAAAAGCAATTTACACCTTATTTCTCTCTTCGTTTAGACGGAGTGCGTGGAAAACTTAAGGGAGACAATTCAGAGCCTTATGAAAGTGGCCTGGTAAGCAGTTCACCCGTTCGCGCATATGACACGCAGTTGTCTTACTCAGCAACTTTAAGTGCTGTTGTGAATATGTTTAATATAGACATGTTTAAAAAAGAAAACGTTCTTCAGATTTATGCTTCTGCGGGTGCGGGTTTGGCCGGTTATAAACCAACCATTACTACTGCTGCCGGTACTGCGCCGTTTGGCAATGGAAATAACATTAGCGAATTGGTAATTCCTGTAGGTTTAGGTGCGAAATTCAAAATTACCGATGCGGTAAACTTTGATTTGGGTTGGACTATTAATTACGTAGATGGAGATAACCTTGATGGTTATTACAAAGCAGGTAACGATAAATTCAATTACGCATATGCTGGTTTAGAATTTGCTTTGGGTAAAGGTAAACAATTGGCTTACCACAATCCAGTTGCCTTGACGTATGACGAAGCCGTTAAAGCAAGACAAACAGCTGATGCTTTAAAATCTGATCTTGACGCTCAAAAAGCAGAAAATGCGAAATTGCGTGAAGAAATGTCTGATTTGTTGAAAGATACAGATGGAGATGGGGTTGCAGATAAATTAGATAAATGTCCGGGTACACCAGCAGGAACAGTTGTAGACGGTTCTGGCTGTCCATTAAAAGTACCTGCACCAGTTGTAGAAAAAGTAATCATCACAGACGAAGATCGTAAAGTTGTAAACGAAGCCATTAAAAATCTTGAGTTTGATTTAGGCAAAGCAACTATCCGTTCAAAATCATTTACATCACTTAACCGTGTTGCTGCGTTATTGATTCAGAAAAACTTTAGCTTGAAATTGGCTGGTCACACAGATAACACAGGCTCAAAAGAATTGAATCTGCGTTTATCTAAAGAAAGAGCAGAATCGGTTAAAGCATATTTAGTTTCTCAAGGTGCAAATGCATCAAGAATTGAAGCTACAGGTTATGGAATGGGACAACCAATTGCAACAAATAAAACTGCAGCTGGCCGTCAGAAAAACCGTCGTGTAGAGTTCACTTTATATTAATAGAAATATAAAAAAGTATGGAAGCGCCCAGATTACGATCTGGGCGCTTTTTTTTGTTCAAAAATGTAATATAGAGTGCAAAATGTGTTGATGTTGCCATTTATCAAAAGGCGGAAATAATTGACAATTTTTTGAAATTTCTGCTTGCATTAACAAAATACATTCATTAGCTTTGTTATGCAAGCATAATAATTTTAGCCAAATGAAACATCAGACCCTAGATTATCATATCAAATTCGCCTGGCAAAATATTTTTAATAAATACAACCAAATGGCCTCAAGTTTTGGGATTACCCAAGCCATAGGTTATATGCTGATTAACATAGATGATGAAGAAGGGACGGCTGTTTCAAACCTGGCCGGACTTCTCGGTGTTAAAGCAACAAGTTTATCCCGAATGTTAAATAATATGGAAGAAATGAGCCTGATTTACAGGCAGACTTCTGTTGGTGACAAAAGATCTGTGAAGGTTTTTCTAAGCGATTTTGGAAAAGAAAAAAAACAATTGGCAAAAGGCGTAGTTCGTAAATTCAATGAATACCTTGATGAGCATTTTACCAAAAAAGAAAAAGAAACATTTATTGGGCTGTTAATTAAGCTGAATGATGTAACGATGGCGTATACCATCGATTAATATGAGGTTACAGTAAGGACTTTTAAAAACCAAGTATAAGTGTCCTTACATCACTTAAAACGAAAAATATATTCTGATGAAACGAAGCATTAATAAAGTTGCTGTTTTGGGTTCGGGAATTATGGGTTCGCGTATTGCATGTCACTTCGCCAATATTGGTGTAGAGGTCTTGCTTTTAGATATTGCGCCCAAAGAACTCGCACCCGATGAACAGGCAAAAGGATTGTCGTTAGATCATCCATCGGTAAAAAACCGTATTGTTAACACCGCTTTGCAAACCGCCATTAAGAGTAATCCTTCGCCGGTATATTCTAAAAAGGTTGTGAATAAAATTAAAACCGGAAACTTCGATGATGATATGTCGAAAATTTCTGGATTTGATTGGGTAATAGAAGTGGTTGTTGAAAATCTGGACGTTAAGAAGACTGTTTTTGAACAGGTAGAACAATTTAGAAAACCTGGAACACTTATTACATCAAATACATCAGGTATTCCGATTCATTTGATGGCCGAAGGCCGGAGCGAAGACTTTAAAGCACATTTCTGTGGGACGCACTTTTTTAATCCACCTCGTTATTTAAAGTTACTGGAGATTATTCCAACGCCGCATACACAACCAGAAATTGTTGATTTTCTAATGCATTACGGTGATAAATTTTTAGGTAAAACCACCGTTTTATGTAAAGATACTCCAGCGTTTATTGCAAACCGCGTAGGGGTTTATTCGATGATGGCGCTCCTTCATCTGGTTGAAAAACTGGATCTGACTGTAGAAGAAGTAGATAAATTTACTGGCCCAGCTTTAGGTAGGCCAAAATCTGCAACTTTCAGAACATCAGATGTTGTCGGCTTGGATACCATGATTAAAGTTGCCAAAGGTTTGTACGACAACTGTCCGGATGATAAAGCACACGATTTGTTTCAACTTCCGGATTACGTTCAGAAAATGGAAGCCAATAAATGGCTTGGCGATAAAACAAAACAAGGTTTTTACAAGAAAACCAAAACACCAGAAGGAAAAACAGAAATTCTGGCTTTGGATTTAAAAACGCTGGAATACAAGCCTCAGCAAAAAGTTAAATCTGCAACTCTAGAACAAACTAAACCTATTGAAAATCTTCGCGAAAGAATGAAGGTTTTTGCGAAGGGAAAAGATAAAGCCGGAGAATTGTTTCGCCATTCTTCTTTCGGATTATTTGAATATGTATCAGATCGGATTCCGGAAATTTCTGATGAATTGTATCGGATAGATGATGCACTTCGTGCTGGTTTTGGTTGGGAACTTGGGCCATTTGAACTTTGGGATGCAGTTGGTGTTGCAGAAGCAATAGAAGGAATGGTGAAATATGGCAATAAAGCCGCAGACTGGGTTCTGGAAATGCTTGCTGCCGGCAACACTTCATTCTATAAAGTAGAAGATGGCGTTAAGAAATATTACGATATTCCTTCAAAATCATACAAGGCACTTCCCGGAACAGATGAATTTATCATTCTGGATAACATTCGCGAAAACAAAACCCTTTGGAAAAATTCTGGTGTATCTATCATTGATCTTGGTGATGGTATACTTAATGTTGAGTTTCACACCAAAATGAATACCATTGGCGGTGATGTTATTTCGGGGATTAACAAAGCGATAGATATGGCCGAAAAAGATTACCGTGGATTGGTAATCGGAAACGATGGTGCAAATTTTTCTGCCGGTGCCAATGTCGGGATGATTTTTATGATGGCGGTAGAACAAGAATGGGATGAGTTGAATATGGCTATTCGCATGTTCCAAAACACATCAATGCGTATTCGCTATTCTTCTATTCCAGTAGTTGTTGCACCGCATAACCTAACACTAGGTGGCGGCTGCGAGTTTAGTTTACATGCAGATCACGTTCAGCTTTCGGCAGAAACCTACATGGGATTGGTTGAGTTTGGTGTGGGCGTAATTCCGGGTGGCGGCGGAACAAAGGAATTTGCTTTGCGTGCTTCGGATGAATTTAAAGATGATCAGATTGTACAGAACGCACTCAAAGAACGGTTTCTGACAATCGGAATGGCGAAAGTTTCCACCTCTGGATACGAAGCTTTTGAATTGGGTTATCTCCAAAAAGATAAATTTTCTATTTCAATGAATCGCAATCGTTTATTGGCTGATGCCAAAGCGAAAGCAATCGAATTGGCTGATGCGGGTTACACTAAGCCTGTTCAACGTACAGATATTAAAGTATTGGGAAAACAAGGTCTGGGAATTGTTTATGCAGGTGCAAATAGCATGTACGCAGGTCATTTCATTTCAGAGCACGATAAGAAAATTTCTGAAAAATTGGGTTATGTGATGTGCGGCGGTGATTTGTCTTACCCAACAGAAGTAAGTGAGCAATATCTGCTTGATCTGGAGAGAGAAGCTTTCTTGTCATTAGCCGGAGAACGGAAATCTTTAGAACGGATTCAATCAATCATCACCAAAGGAAAACCTTTGAGGAATTAACGTAATCGTCATTTCAAGGTAGCAAGCATCTTACATAAGCGCTTACACTGAGAGATGCTGAAAAAAATCAGCATGACGATGCGAAAGTTTAAAACGATAATATTGGCCTTAGGCCTTAAGAAATCTTAAAACAATGGAAGCATACATTATAGCCGGATACCGTACTGCAGTTGGCAAAGCGCCACGCGGTGTATTCCGTTTTACTAGAGCTGATGATTTAGCTGCAGAAGTGATTAGAGCATTGGTGGCATCGGTTCCGAATTTAGATAAAGAACAGATTGATGATGTTATTGTAGGCAATGCCACACCAGAAGCAGAACAGGGTTTAAACATTGCCCGGATGATTTCATTAATGGGCTTGGATACAGACAAAGTTCCGGGTGTTACGGTAAATCGTTACTGCGCATCTGGTTTGGATACTATTGCTACAGCAGTTGCAAAAATAAAAGCCGGAATGGCAGATTGTATTATCGCTGGCGGTGTTGAAGTGATGAGCGGAATGCCTTTTGGCGGATGGAAACTGGTGCCAAATGCCGAAGTGGCGAAAAACAATCCGGATTGGTATTGGGGAATGGGTTTAACCGCAGAAGCAGTAGCTAAAGAATACAATGTGAGTAGAGAAGATCAGGATGCTTTTTCATTAAAATCGCACGAAAAAGCCATTCATGCAATTAAAAACGGTCATTTAAAAGATGGCGTTTTGCCCATTACTGTAAATGAAAACTATCTTGATGCAAACCTGAAAAAGAAAACCCGCTCTTATGTTGTAAATACAGATGAAGGGCCACGTGCTGATACCACGCTTGATAAACTGGCAAAATTAAAACCGGTATTTGATGCTGTTGGAAGTGTTACTGCCGGAAATTCTTCACAAACATCAGACGGTGCAGCCTTTGTTTTGGTGGTTTCTGAAAAGAAAATGAAAGAGCTGAATGCAGAACCTATTGCCAGATTGGTAAGTTATGGGGTTGCCGGCGTACCGCCGCGGATTATGGGAATTGGTCCGATAGAAGCGATTCCAAAAGCTTTAAAACAAGCTGGTTTGAAACAAGATGATATTGACCTGATAGAATTAAATGAGGCTTTCGCTTCACAATCGCTGGCGATTATCAGAACGCTTGATCTAAATCCGGAGATCATCAACGTAAATGGTGGAGCAATAGCATTAGGTCATCCTTTAGGTTGCACAGGCGCGAAACTTTCTGTACAAATGATGAATGAGCTTAAAAGGCAAAATAAAAAATATGGTATGGTTACCATGTGCGTAGGAACAGGCCAGGGCGCAGCCGGGATTTTTGAATTGCTGTAAGTATTCGGCCTATCGTCATTCTGAGGTACGAAGCAATCTATTTTGCTAGAAAGATTGCTTCGTGCCTCGCAATGACGACCGTATTAACCCTCATGCGTTAACCAACCATCACCCTGAATCAATTCAGGATCTTAATTGCAAAACGGCTTCGGCGTAAAAGATGCTGAAATAAATATAGCATGTACGGCAAATTGGGATCTAAAAATAAAAGTATTATGATTTGAATTTGAGCATGTCTCAAATCTCATTTCTCAAATCTTAGAAGAATGGAAACAACTGAAAAAAACACAATTAAAGGCGGCGAATTTTTAATCAAAGAAACCGTTTACCAGGATGTATTTATTCCTGAAGAATTTGACGAAGAACAACAAATGATTGCGCAAACATGCCGTGATTTTCTTGAAGCTGAAGTTTATCCGAATTTAGATAAAATAGACAAACAGGAAGATCCGGAATTAATGCCAACACTTCTAACCAAAGCTGGCGAATTGGGTATTCTTGGTGTTTCTGTACCGGAGGAATATGGAGGTTTTGGAAAAAACTTCAATACCTCAATGCTGGTTGCTGATGTTATAGGTGCTGGCCATTCTTTTGCCGTTGCACTTTCTGCACATACCGGAATCGGAACCTTGCCAATTTTATATTATGGAAATGAAGAACAGAAAGCTAAATATATTCCCAAATTAGGTTCAGGAGAATGGAAAGCCGCGTATTGCCTTACAGAACCAAACTCCGGGTCTGATGCAAATTCTGGAAAAACAAAAGCTAAGCTAAGCGATGATGGAAAACATTACATCATTAACGGGCAAAAAATGTGGATTACAAATGGCGGTTTTGCAGATGTATTTATCGTTTTCGCAAAGATCGATGACGATAAAAACCTAACAGCATTTATTGTAGAAAAAGAATTTGGTGGGATTACCATGAATCCTGAAGAACATAAAATGGGAATCAAGGGATCGTCAACACGGCAAGTTTTCTTCAATGATTGTACAGTTCCTGTAGAAAATATGCTGAGCGATCGTGAAAATGGATTTAAAATCGCGGTTAATATTCTCAATATTGGTCGTATAAAACTATCTGCGGCTGCAATTGGCGCATCAAAAGCAACGTTAAATACCGCGATTAATTATTCTAATGAGCGAATTCAGTTCGATCGTCCAATTTCAAAGTATGGCGCAATCCGGTATAAAATTGCCGAAATGGCCTCTAAAATTTACGCAGTAGATGCTGCAAATTATCGCGCCGGACAAAACATCGACGATACGTATGACGCTTTAGTGGCCGGCGGAATGGAATCTGGAAAAGCAAGGTTAAAATCTGTTGAGCAATTTGCAGTTGAATGTGCAATTTTGAAAGTCTGGGGTTCAGAAGTATTGGATTATACAGTTGATGAAGGTGTGCAAATTTACGGCGGGATGGGATTTAGTGCAGATGCACCAATGGATCGTGCATACAGAGATGCCAGAATTAACCGGATTTTTGAAGGAACAAACGAAATTAACCGTTTGCTAACAGTAGATATGATGCTAAAACGCGCCATGAAAGGCGAATTGGATCTGATGACTCCTGCAACAGCTGTTGCGGCGGAGTTAATGAGTATTCCGGATTTTGGCGAAGAAGACACTACATTATTTGTTGCCGAGAAAAAAGTGCTCGCGAACTTAAAAAAAGCAACTTTGATGGTTGCTGGCGCTGCGGTTCAGAAACTGATGATGACATTAAGTAAAGAGCAGGAAATTCTGATGAACATCGCCGATATGGCCGGTTATGTTTATGTACTTGAATCTGCCTTATTGAGAACGGAGAAATTGGTCAGTCTAAAAGGAGAAGAAGCTACGGCAACGCAACTTGATTTGTTAAGGATTTATTTGGTTGAGACTGTAGACGCCGTTAACAAAGCTGGTAAAGAAGCACTTTGGGCTTTCGCAGATGGCGATGAACAACGGATGATGCTGGTTGGATTACGTAGGTTTACTAAAGTTGAACCTTTTAACGTTAAAGATGCCAGACAACGCGTTGCTCAAAAGCTAATCGAAGCAAATAAATTTATTTTTTAAAATTCAGTAGAATTTTGTTGTAAAAACAACCTGATTTTACATAGCTAAAGGTTTAAAGAGGCGAAAATTTAATTTCGTTACTTTAAACCTTTTCTATTTGGTGAAAAGTAAAGAAAAAGTATTTTTGGGGATGACTAATTTCAAATATCTATCCGCCATTTTATTATTCGTCACTATTTTTTCTTCATGTAAAAAAGACAGCGACCCCGAAAAAGAAATTACTGATTTTATTGCCAACAATAATATCAACGCAGTTAAAGACAATTCGGGATTGTATTATCAGATTGTTAATCCTGGATCAGGAAACTTTACTTATCCTGCAAATACGAAAATCACCATTACTTATGAAGGCCGGTTATTGAACGGTAATGTATTTGATAATGGAGGAGGGAAATCGCAGACATTTAACCTGGCCGATTTGATCGAAGGTTGGAGAATTGGAATACCGAAAATCCAGAAAGGCGGTGAGATCAGATTAATTGTTCCACCTAACCTTGGTTATGGAAGTAGAGCAATAGGAAGTATTCCGGAAAATTCCGTTCTCGATTTCACAATCAAATTAAGCAATACACAATAAAAAAGAATTTTACTGTCCCAAAACTACGCGTTTTGGGATTTTTGGTTTTTCGCCCTTACACGCTCAAAAAGCATGTGTTAAAATAGGTTAAAAATTGTAGCATCCGTATTAAAAGCTTATTTTTGCGAACTGTGGCGTTGTTTGAAATTGCCATTGTAGACTCAAACACAATAATTTATAATGAAAAACTATACTCTAGCTTTATTTTCACTTCTGATTTCGGCTACTTTATTCAATTCCTGTAAAAAGGAATATGAAACTATTGAAAGTGTAGACGATGGTAAAATACAAGCTTACATCGCGAAGAACAATTTAACGATGACGAAGGATGCGAGCGGTGCTTATTATCAAGTATTAGAACAAGGCACAGGCGATTTATTGGTTAACCGTGATTCTGTACTTTTTACCTATACAATGGTTGGAATGGAAGACGGAGTTACTTACTATACAACACCTTCATATTCTAATTTAGGTACTTATTTCGGTTATCTGGGTTCTTATTACAACGAAGCCTGGGCTTCTGCATTTGCAGGGCAGCGCCATGGCGCAAAAGTGAGAATGCTTATTCCTTCGTATCTGGCTTTTGGAAAAAATGGAAGTACAACCTACAACATTCCATCAAATGCAGTTTTGGATACTTACGTGACTACATATAGCACCAACAAACAGTGGCAAATTGATGATCAGCGAATTCAAACCTATTTAACATCAAAAGGTTTATCCGCAGTAAAAGATGCTTCGAGAATTTACTATATTAATAATACCCCAGGTACAGGTGCAGACGTGATTACTCAATCCAGTACAGTGGTTTATAAATATACTGCTAGATTTTTAGATGGAACTGTATTTGATTCTAGCACTGATGGAACATATTCTACAACGTTAGCAAGCGTTATTGTTGGCTGGCAAAAAATTATACCAAATTACAAAGCCGGAGCAAAGTTTAGAATTTTTATTCCATCAGATTTGGGGTATGGAACTGGCGGTTCTGTAAATTCTACTACAGGCGCTACTGTGGTTCCTGCGAATGCAGTTTTAGATTTTGATATTGAAATTGTAAGCGTTACCAACTAAGCCAACGCTTCTTTAAAAACTTTTAAAACCCTTTCTCTTGCAAAAGTATGCTCAACTATTGGTTGGGCATATTTTTTTGTGCCAAATTCTGGTACCCACTTTTTAATATATTCAAACTTTGGGTCAAATTTTTTGGTCTGTAGTTCGGGGTTAAAAACCCTAAAATATGGAGCAGCATCATTACCAGAACCGGCTGCCCATTGCCATCCGCCCACATTACTGGCCATTTCATAGTCCAATAATTTTTCGGCAAAATATGCTTCCCCCCAACGCCAATCAATCAGTAAATGTTTGCTTAAAAAACTTGCTACCACCATCCTCACACGGTTGTGCATCCATCCGGTTTCATTCAGCTGGCGCATGCCTGCATCTACAATTGGATACCCAGTTTCGCCCTTACACCAGGCCTTAAATTCATCTTCATTATTTCTCCACTTAATTTTATCGTACTGTTTTTTAAATGAATCGAAAGCGGCATAAGGAAAATGCCAGATAATGGTCATGTAAAACTCTCGCCAGGCCAATTCTGAAAGCCAAACCAAACTTTTATTTTCAATGGCATCTGCTGCGGCTTTTCTGACGCTTAATGTTCCAAATCTTAAATGTAAGCCAATGTGTGTGGTGCTGTCTAATGCAGGAAAATCACGTTCTTTAGCATAGTTGTCCAATTTGCTTTTGTAGCTTATTTTCGGAAAATCTACCGCACTGTTTTCGAAATGCATTTCTTTTAAAGTAGGGCAGGGAAGGTGTTTTGTTTGGAAAATATTCTTTATGTATTTTTTTGTTGGATAAGGTTTAAGGTAAAAGTCGTTCAGTTTTGCATGCCATTGTTTGTAAAATGGAGTGAAAACCGTATAAGGAGTTTTATCGGCTTTTAAAATTTCTCCTTTTTCAAAGATCACCTGATCTTTAAATGTTTTGAATGTGATGCGTTCACTACTTAAAAATTCGGACATGGCATCATCGCGCTCTCGTCCGTAAGGTTCATAATCGTGATTGGTAAAAACTGCTTCTACCTGATATTCTTTTAAGATTTCTTGCCAGATTTTTTCGGGTTTTCCATATTTAATTAACACATCTGAGCCTAACTTGCGAAACTTTTCTTTTAGGGTTTGAATTGTTTCGTAAATGAATGTAACCCGTGCATCATCTTTGGGCAATTTATCTAAAATATTCCGATCAAAAATGAAAAGTGGCAAGACTGGATTTTCAGACTTCAAAGCATGGTAAAGACCAGCGTTGTCTTCAATTCTTAAATCGCGGCGGAACCAGAAAATACTAATTTTTTTATCCATTGATTACAATATAAAGCATCGGCTAAAGTACATCTATTTTTTGTAGAGATGCATTAGAGCATCGTCGAGATGTGTAAACTGAAATTTAAAACCTGCATCAAGAATCTTTTGAGCAGAGGTATTATTGCTCATTAAAACAGCCTCAGCACGTTCGCCCAGCAACAGTTCAATTGCCTTTTTTGGAACTTTTACGGGCCAAAACGGCCGATGTAGATGTTTGGCTATAGCTTTGGTTAAACCTTCATTTGTTACCGGGAAAGGTGCACAGGCGTTGTACTCGCCTTCCATTTTAGTATTTTCGATGGCATGAATGTACATCTCTACCATATCATTAAGATGTAGCCAAGGTGTCCACTGTTTGCCGGTGCCCAATGCAGCACCTGCAAATAAGCGCACTGGTTTATCTAGCTGCGGCAAAGCGCCACCATCATTGCTCAACACAATTCCGGTTCTCAGTTTCACTACACGTAAACTTAATTTTTTGGCTTGATCTGCGGCATCTTCCCAAAGCTGACAACAATCGGCAAGAAAGCCGAAACCCTTATTGCTTTCTTCAGTTAAAATTTCATCAACGCAATCGCCATAAAAACCGACGGCAGAAGCGGAAATAAAAGATTTAATCTGGTTTTTTGGATTGGTAGCGATGGCTTTGAGCAAGAGTTCTGTAGATTTTACCCGGCTATCTATAATCTGCTTTTTACGTTCATTTGTCCATTTTTTATCTGCTACGGGCTCACCAGCTAAGTGAATAACCGCATCAACTTCATCTACACAATGTTCATCTATATTCTGTTTATATACATCCCAAGTAAAGGTATTGGGCGCGTTACTTGGAGTCCTGGATAAGACATTTACCAGAAATCCTTTCTCCAGTAAACGCTTTTTAATTGCGGTGCCAACCAAACCGGTGGCACCACTAATCAGAATTTTCTTCGCCATATTTTACAAACACAGAAGGCGGTAAAGGGTTTTAAAATCTACAATCCCGCGAGCGGTTTGTTTTTTGGAGATTTAACCGAATAGCTCAGTTTAATGGTTTTTGTTTCATTTGGTGCCAATTTAATTTGCCAGATTAACATCGCTAATTCTTTGTTAATTTCTGCACCACTGTGATCAAGCAACTCAATTTCGATATCGCTGGCTGTAGATAAAGGATACTGATCTTTCAAAGTTACTTCTATAGCTTCCTTTTTTGTGTTTCTAATTTTTATCAAATAGGTAAAAATCTGTTTTTTATTGGTGCCAATAAACTTAGTACTGCTGAAATCTTCCTGTTTCTCTTTGGTTACAATAATTTTTCTGTCTTTACCCAAACTTAGACTCAATGTATCTGATGTATTTGTCGGATTGATATAAGATTTTCCTGTATAGGTGCCTTCAAAAATGATATTTGCATTTCCGGCTTGCAGGTTTAGCTTTTCCCAATCGGTAACATCTGCAAGCAAATATGCATCTGAGCTTAATTTTGGTGCGATGTAATACTTGTATTTCGCCGGAACAGAATATTCTTTGAAGGCAATGGTATGTGGTTTATTGTCGCTATTGATGTCATATGGAATGTCTATGTCAAAAGTTACGCCCAACTGACTTTCATTTACCGATGTATAATTGTTTACGGTAGATGGTGCCGCAATTTTAGCCTTGGCGCTGGAGTAACCTACAACAACCACTTCATTTAGAGCCTGTGCACTTTCTGAAATTTGTAAACCAGCAACCCGGCCTTGTAACTCATTCCGAACCTTTGGGTTGCTGGAAACAAACCAAGGGTTCAAGGTTGGAACTGAAATGTCATAACTCGGATTTCCTGTAGAAAGGGAAAGTTTGACTTTTTTCCAGTCTAATCCGGTATTTTGCTTAATCGCTGCTTTGTATACAAAAGCCAGCGGCGTAGAAATATTTGCCGCTTTGACATCGTAACTTGCAGTCCAGTTTGCTGCGGACGTAACATAAGAAATATTGTAACTGACATCTGTTTTTTCTTTAGACATGAGTTGAAGTACCAATTGTCCCAATTGTTGATTTGGATTGTTACGAAGCTCTGCAATCTGATTGTTTAGCCCAGCCAGCTTCAGGTTTTGTTTTTCTTCAGTTTCTGTAAGTGAAGCAATCGCGTTGCGTACTTCTACATTCTTTGTTCGGTAATAATCAGTCAATTTGGCCAGTTCTACAACGCTGGTTCCCGTTGTCGTTCCTCCAGATTTTCGGTTTTCATCCAATAAAGCTAAAGTCTGCTCTTCAATTGTTTTTGCATTTTTGGTTTTGATAAGAGCATTTAACACGCGTTTTACACTATCGTTTAACTTTATTATCGCGGGGTTCAAGTCCTCTTTGGTTAAGAAATCGCGGTTAAACTGCACAGCCAGAATGGTTACACCTGCAGAAACGCTCACTTGTATAGAGCTTTCATTTACTTGTCCGGCAATGTTCTCGATAACAACTTCAGAAGTACCGCTTGGTAACGCAACTTTTCCACTGTGTGAAAGTTGAGCGCCGCTATTGTAAACGGTAACCTGTTGTAAACTCGCTTTAGATTTTATTTGCTGCTGTGCAAATAAGGTAAATGGAAAGAGTAATGCGCAAATTAGTGTTTTCATATTATTTTCTTATACTAGATAAATGAATATTCATTTCACAAGTAGATGGAATGTTTCATGCATTTCCATAAATTATTCGCTTTTTTGTTGCCTGTATGTAAAGAAAGAGTGCTGTTTTTGATGCCTTAGAAAAATTAAGATAGATTTGTGTTGGTGTTATTTACGCTTTTTTCCATAAAAGATGTCCAAAAAAATTTTAGTCTGGTTTAGAAATGATCTCCGTTTGCATGACAATGAAATGCTTGTGGAGGCAATTTTGAAATCGGATTCTATTCTTCCGGTTTATATACTTGATCCGCGGATTTTTGGAGATACAAAATATGGAACACTAAAAACCGGTAATATCCGGACCAAATTTATTTTCGAAAGCGTAGAATCTTTGCGCAATTCTTTAAAGCAAATTGGCGGGAATTTATTGATCGCCAATGGCCAACCAGAGGAAATTATTCCGGCATTGGTAGAAGAATATGAAATTACCGAAGTTTACCACCATCGCGAAGTAGCGAAAGAAGAAACTCATATCTCTTCGCTGGTCGAAAATGCATTGTGGAAACTCCGCATTAATCTAAAACATTTTATAGGTCATACCTTATATAATAAGGAAGATTTACCTTTTCCGATTAAAGATATTCCTGATGCCTTTAATCAATTCAAGAAAAAAATAGAGCGCGATTCTATTATTAAACCTTGCTTTGCCGCACCCGATCGGGTAAATGTAGCAGAGGTAATTGACTGGGGCAACCTTATTTCTCTCGAAGATTTTGGTTTAGAACACCCGGAGCAGGATAAACGCTCGGATTTTGAATTTTTTGGGGGCGAAGCGGAAGGTTTAGCGCATTTGCAAAAAGTAATTGCAGCCATGCAACAAGCGGCCACAACTAAAAATTTAATTCTGGCATCCAAGCTTTCTGCGTGGCTGGCAATGGGTAGCTTATCACCCAGAAAAGTATACTGGGAAATCAAAAAGATGGAATCTACTCCAAATGCGAAAGCCATGTACAACCATGTATTGCTGGGTTTATTGTGGAGAGATTACTTCCGTTTTATGTTTAAAAAATATGGAAATATTTTTTTCGATCCCGATGGTTTCGGAAGCCAGGGAATAGTAGATGTAGCGCACCAGGACGAAAACTTCGCGAAGTGGAAAAATGCCCAAACTGGTTTTGCCGTTGTTGATGCAGTGATGAATGAGCTGAATCAAACCGGTTACATTTCTAATATTGCCAGACAAACTGCGGCTTTATATCTGATTAACAATCTGGAAGTAAGTTGGGTTTTTGGCGCCGCATATTTTGAAGAGAAATTAATAGATTACAATCCCGCAAGCAATTGGGGCAACTGGGCAAATGTTGCAGGAGTTGGAAATGATCAAAAATCAAAAAGTGTTTTTGATCTGGATAAAAATATTAAAAATTTAGATCCGAAAGGCAACTATGCAACAACCTGGGCATCATAATTGTGAGGATTGCTGTGTGAATAAATTTTGAATGTTTGAATATCGAATTAGCTGCACATTTCCAATATCTGAAATGTACTCGTGATCATCCCCATTTTCATCATCCACTCGATCCAAAATTTTAAATAAGTTCATTCATATTTTAATCGAAATTTTTGCCTTTTTTACAAGGTAAAAACCTAATTTTGTATAGTAAAAAGTTAATAATGGATAGATTATCTTATCTCAATGGCGCGAACGCCGAATATATAGAGTCATTATATCAGTCGTATCAACAAGATCCTGAGTCAGTAGAATTTGGCTGGCAGAAATTTTTTGAAGGTTTTGATTTTGGAAGAAATTCTGAAGCTCCTGCAGCCTCAGTAGAAACTCCGGAACAGTTTCTGAAAGAAGTAAATGTATTGAATTTAATTGATGGCTACCGTACGCGTGGCCATTTGTTTACGCACACAAATCCTGTGCGGGAACGCCGCAAACATTTACCAACTTTAGAATTGTCTAATTTCGGTTTGTCTGATTCTGATTTGGAAACTGTATTTAATGCCGGCGTTGAGATTGGCATTGGTGCAGCAAAACTGAAAGATATTGTTGAAGTTTTAAAACTTACCTATACAGGTTCTATTGGTGCAGAATTTAAGTTTTTGCGTACACCGGAGGTTTTAAACTGGATTCAACAAAAAATGGAAAGCGCACGCAACAAAGCAAGCTTTTCTATTGATGAGAAAAAACGTATCCTTAAAAAATTAAATGAAGCAGTAAGTTTCGAAAACTTTTTAGGTACCAAATTTTTAGGTCAAAAACGTTTTTCTTTAGAAGGTGCAGAAGCACTAATTCCGGCTTTAGATTCTGTTATCGAAAAAGGAGCGGAACTAGGAATTGAAGAATTTGTAATTGGTATGGCGCACCGCGGAAGACTAAACGTGTTGGCCAACATCATGCAAAAAACATATAAAGATATTTTTGCTGAGTTTGAAGGCAAAAGTTACAATGCAGATACACCTTACGGAGGAGATGTTAAATATCACTTAGGGTATTCTACAGATGTTACCACCAATTCCGGTAAAAATGTACACTTGAGCTTATGTCCAAATCCATCACACTTAGAAACGGTTGATGGAGTGGTTGAAGGCATGAGCCGTTCAAAAATTGATTTTAAATACGCAGGTGATAATAGTCGTTTAGCACCAATATTGATTCACGGGGATGCATCTGTTGCCGGACAAGGAATTGTTTACGAAGTGATTCAAATGGCTGGACTTGAAGGTTACAAAACCGGCGGAACCATTCATTTGGTTATTAATAACCAAATTGGTTTTACAACCAATTATAAAGATGCCCGTACAAGTACTTATTGTACAGATATTGCCAAAGTAACATTATCGCCGGTATTTCACGTAAATGGTGATGACCCTGAAGCTTTAGTATATGCAATTAATCTGGCAATGGAATATCGTCAGAAATACCGTAACGATGTTTTTATTGATATTCTGTGCTATCGCCGTTTTGGACACAATGAATCTGATGAGCCAAAATTCACTCAGCCATTGCTATATAAAACCATTGAAAAACACCCAAATCCGAGAGAAATCTATGTGAAACAATTGACCGAAGAAGGTAAATTGGAAGCTGGTTTGGCAAAAGAAATGGAAAAAGAATTCAGAGGGATTTTACAAGAACGCCTAAATGAAGCTAAAGAATATGTAGCGCCAAATAGTGAGGTTAAATTTGGTGGTGCATGGGCAGATTTGCGTATGGCTACTCCAAAAGATTTTGAAACCTCGCCAGTTACGGCAGTTAAAAAATCGACTTTACTTGAGATTGGCAAACGCATTACTACGCTTCCATCAAATAAAAAATTCTTCAAAAAAATTGAGAAATTGTTTGACGAACGTCGGAAAATGGTAAATGATACCAATGTTTTCGATTGGGCTATGGGCGAACAATTGGCTTATGGAACATTATTATCTGAAGGGAAACGCGTTCGTTTAAGCGGACAAGATGTAGAACGCGGTACGTTTTCCCATCGCCATGCGGTATTGACGCTTGAAGATAGCGAAGAAGAATATGTACCGTTGGCAAATATTTCAGACCAACAAGCGCCTTTCGATATTTACAATTCACATTTGTCAGAATATGGTGTTTTAGGTTTTGAGTATGGATATGCAATGGCAAATCCTAATGCATTAACCATTTGGGAAGCTCAATTTGGCGATTTCTTTAACGGTGCTCAAATTGTTGTAGATCAGTATATTGCTAGTGCGGAAACGAAGTGGCAGCGCGAAAATGGTTTGGTTATGCTGTTGCCTCATGGTTACGAAGGCCAGGGTCCTGAACATTCGTCAGCACGTATTGAGCGTTTCATGGAACTTTGTGCAGATTATAACATGCAAATCGCAAATTGTACTACACCAGCAAACTTTTTCCATGTTTTGCGTCGCCAGTTTAAACGCGATTTCCGTAAACCATTGGTTGTCTTTTCACCGAAAAGTTTATTACGCCACCCAATGTGCGTATCTAAACTGGAAGATTTTACAGAAGGCGGTTTTAAAGAGGTGATTGACGATGAAAATGTAAAGGTAGCTGATGTAACACGTGTTGTTTTCTGTAGTGGAAAAATTTATTATGAGTTACTTGAAAAACAGCAGGCAGACAAAAATACAAATGTTGCAGTAGTGCGGGTAGAGCAACTTTATCCAACACCTATCGATCAAATGGAAGCTATTCAAAAGAAATATAAAAATGCAAAAGATATTTTCTGGGTGCAGGAAGAACCTGAGAATATGGGTGCATGGCCATATTTATTCCGCAGATTGTACAAAACTGCGTTGAAAGGTATTGATGTAATTTCGAGAAAAGAAAGCAGCAGTACGGCAACAGGTTTTGCAAAACAGCATGCCACACAACAGGCTTATATTTTAGCTAAAGCTTTCGATACAGCTGTAACCGAAGAGGTGAAAGAAATTGCAAAGAAAGCAACCAAAAAATTAGTCCAAGTAGATTAAAATTTAATATGGTCAGGTTTATGGTTGGGGAATAATCTCAAAAAATAACCTGACCATACGCATATAACGACAAAAAAACATAACGTTACAAATATTATGAGTTTAGAAATAAAAGTTCCGGCGGTTGGAGAATCTATAACCGAAGTTGTTTTATCCCAATGGTTAAAAAACGATGGCGATTTTGTTGAAATGGATGAAGTTATTGCTGAGTTAGAATCAGACAAAGCAACTTTTGAGTTAACAGCAGAACAAGCAGGAACTTTAAAAACTATTGCCGCTGAAGGTGATACTTTAGCCATTGGCGCGGTGGTTTGTCAGATTGAAGATGGCGGTGCTGCTGCACCAAAAGCAGAAGCACCGAAAGAAGAGGCTGCAGCTGCTGCACCAGTTGCTGAAGCACCGAAAGCAGAAGCATCTTCAAAAGATTCTTATGCTACCGGAACACCTTCACCTGCAGCAGGTAAAATTCTTGCCGAAAAAGGCGTTGACGCCGGAGCTGTAAAAGGTACAGGTGTTGATGGTCGTATTACCAAAGAAGATGCGTTAAAAGCAGAATCTGGAAAAGCTACTAAAGAAGATTCACCAAAAGCAGCTCCAGCTGCACCAGCTGTGCCTGCAGGTCCACGTTCTGAGCGTCGCGAAAAAATGTCTCCATTAAGAAAGACAGTCGCAAAACGTTTGGTTGCTGTTAAAAACGAAACAGCTATGTTAACCACATTTAATGAAGTTAATATGAAACCAATCATGGATTTGAGAGCCAAATACAAGGATTCTTTCAAAGAAAAACATGGTGTTGGTTTAGGTTTTATGAGTTTCTTCACTAAAGCGGTTACTGAAGCCTTAAAAGATTTTCCTGCGGTAAATGCACGTATAGAAGGCGAAGAACTTGTTTACAATAACTTTGCAGATATTTCTATCGCAGTTTCTGCTCCAAAAGGTTTGGTTGTTCCGGTTATTCGCAATGCTGAAAGCATGAGCTTAGCCGAAATTGAAAAATCTGTTTTGGCTTTGGCTTTAAAAGCACGTGATGGTAAATTAACTCTTGAAGAAATGACAGGTGGTACATTTACAATTACAAATGGTGGTGTATTCGGATCTATGATGTCTACGCCGATTATTAATGCACCTCAATCTGCAATTTTAGGTATGCACAACATCGTTGAGCGTCCAATTGCTGAAAAAGGAGAAGTTGTAATTCGTCCGATGATGTATCTTGCATTATCATATGATCACAGAATCATTGACGGACGTGAATCTGTAAGTTTCCTCGTTCGTGTAAAACAATTATTGGAAGATCCTGCTAGATTATTATTAGGTGTATAATCTCCAATCAAATAAAAACAAGACCTCGGCATTAGTCGGGGTTTTTTTATGTACAAACTTTGTTGGTGTTATTTTTTCGCAATACAATTGCGATGCTATGTTTGCTCTCGTTAGAAACGGGCGCAAGTGAATTTCGCAATTTTAATATCCATCCCCGCATTATCCAATCGTTTTCAACAATCAGCAATATTGGCGAAGAACGTATTGCGAAATTTTATCTATCGTCACGCTATTACGGCAGAGATAACAGTACCTCGTAAGGATTACCAATAAGGCCAAGTAGCCTGGCAAATGCGGGCTCTGTTTTATACCCTGATCTTTTAAGTTCAATAATTTTATGGCGAAATTCAGTGCCTTTTTGATTTAATAATTGATATTCAATCACCATATGTCTGTAGCCATTTTGTTCTGTTGTTGGAATCGCTTGTCCAAAAATTTCAAATTCCTGCCCATCGATCATGAAATTAGCCTTAACAGCATCAAGCCTTTCAATATGATCAAGTTTAAAAAGATCTAAATGAGAGAAATTTTGTTTCAGGATCGCTGAAAACTTCTCCTGATCGGTGACATAACAAATAATATCAAGGTCGCTGTTTTCAAGGTCGATCTCAATCGGGATGGTGCCAACGAGAATAGGATCATATTGCTCCAATACATCCATCATTCTGTGCTTCTTAAGCAAATTATAAGTGAGTTTTTGCCTTTCGTTTCCTGTACGTAAATATGTGATGTCTTGAAAATTGATCATCGGTTAATATTAGTTGGTTTACCTTTTTTCTATTAAGCAGAAAGAAGATAACGAATTCATAAAAAAACCTCACTTCCCGAAAGGAAATGAGGTTTTAATGACTTAACTGGTTTAAGCTAATCTTCTACAATTTCGCTGTTTATGCTTACTTCATCTTTTACATCTTCCTTAAAGTAGTTTTTTTGGAAGATTAATATTAGAATAACGCCAACGGATATTGCGGCATCAGCCAGGTTAAAAACTGGTCTGAAGAAGACAAATTCTTCTCCACCCCAAATTGGTAACCAAGTTGGGAAATGTCCTTCAGCGATTGGAAAATACAACATGTCAACTACACGACCATGAAACCAGTTTTCGTATCCATAAATTTTTCCATAAAAAACAGAATCGATAATATTACCTAGAGCGCCAGAAAATATAAGCGCAACGTTAAGGATTAAACCCCGATGGTATTTATTTTTTATCAGATAATGTAAACCGTAACCAATTCCGCCAACGGCAACAATTCTGAAGAGGGATAAGGCAAGTTTTCCAAACTCCCCGCCAAATTCCATACCAAAGGCCATTCCATTGTTTTCTGTAAAATGGATAATAAACCATTTGCCCAGAATATTAAATTCCTGGCCAATGTACATGTGTGTTTTAATCCAGGTTTTCAAGACCTGATCGGCCAGTAAAACCAAAAATATTAGAAGTAAAGGTTTTGTATAGCCTTTCATTAACCTTGCTTTAATTTTGCTTCCATGCTTAATGTTGCATGTGGTACTGCACGTAAACGTTCTTTTTGAATCAGTTTTCCGGTTTCACGACAAATGCCATAAGTTTTATTTTCAATCCGCACCAATGCATTTTCAAGATTGTCAATAAATTTCTTTTGACGGGCTGCCAACTGATTAATTTGTTCTTTTTCCATCGTTGCAGAACCATCTTCCAATGTTTTGTATGCACCAGAAGTATCTTCAGTTCCGTTTGCATTAGGGTTGCTTAAAGATGCTGTTAAAGCATTAAGCTCCTCTTTTGCCATGCGTAATTTATCTAGGATTAAATCTTTGAATTCTTGAAGTTCACTGTCTGAGTAGCGTGTTTTATTGCTGTTTTCCATTTTATTTATCTAATTTTCTAATGTATGGATTCTTTATATTTTTTCCACTAAAATGCTTAACTCAACATCGTCAATAACAATTTTGTTTGCATTTTCTATAGCTTCTGTTAATTCAAATTGATCAGCCAATATCTCCGCGCAAATGTAGGCCTTGTTGGCAGCGTAAGCATCTGCTACCAAGATATCATTTTGTAATGAAACTTTAATCCTGTCGGTTACTTCAAAATTAAGTTCTTTACGTAAATTCTGAATCCGATTTACCAGCTCACGCGAGATTCCTTCTTGTTTTAGTGCTTCTGTTATCGTTACATCTAAGGCTACGGTTAAATTGCCAAGATTTGTAACCTGCCATCCCGGAATGTCTTCTGCAAAAACTTCTACATCAGTGTTTAGCTCAATCGTATAAATCGCATCATTGCTTCCGGTAACTGCAATAGAACCTTCGGTTTCTAAATGCTGGATGTCTTCCTGATTTGCTTTTTCCAGTGCATCTTTTACCAGACTCATGTCTTTACCAACTTTTTTGCCTAACGACTTAAAATTTGGTTTAAGTTTTTTCTTAACGATGCCTAGCGTATCCGTAATAAATTCAATGTGTTTAACATTGGTTTCAGAAAGAATGTAATCTGCAACTTTAGCGATTTTCTGTTCAAATTCTGCATTTAACGTCGGGATTAGAATTTTTTCTAATGGCTGACGAACATTGATGCCAGATTTTTTACGCAATGACAATACCATTGAAGAAATATTTTGTGCGTAAAGCATCCTTTCATTCAAATCGTTATCAATTAAGTTGCTATCCGCATCTTGCCATAAGGTTAAATGAACAGATTGTTCTGCGTGCTGATCTGTAACCGTCAGGTTTTTGTACAACCAATCTGCAAAGAAAGGCGCCACCGGACTCATCAGCTGTGCTAAGGTTTCTAAACACGTATAAAGCGTTTCATATGCGGCACGTTTATCATCTGTCATTTCGCCTTTCCAGAAACGGCGGCGGCTTAAACGAATATACCAGTTGCTTAGGTGTTCGTCTACAAATGATTGGATAATACGCGTTGCTTTTGTTGGCTCGTATGTGTTGTAAGCCTCATCAACTTCGTTAATCAGGTTTTGCAACAAAGATAAAATCCAGCGGTCTAATTCGGATCTGTCTTCAACTTTGCTCAGATTATTTTTATCAATTTCGAATTTATCGATATTGGCATATAGCGCAAAAAACGCATAAGTATTGTACAGTGTACCGAAGAATTTCCGACGAACTTCAGCAATTCCCTCAATATCGAACTTTAGATTGTCCCAAGGATTGGCATTGGAAATCATGTACCAACGTGTAGCATCGGCACCATATTCATTTATTGTTTGGAACGGATCTGCAGCATTGCCTAAACGTTTAGACATTTTCTGGCCGTTTTTATCCAGCACCAAACCGTTAGACACGACATTTTTGTATGCAACCTTGTCAAACACAAGTGTAGAGATGGCGTGTAACGTATAAAACCAACCGCGGGTTTGGTCTACACCTTCAGCAATAAAATCTGCAGGGAAATCCTGGTTTTGATCGATAGTGTCTTTGTTTTCAAACGGGTAATGCCATTGTGCATAAGGCATAGATCCAGAATCAAACCAAACATCAATCAAATCGCTTTCGCGGCGCATTGGTTTGCCTGAAGGAGAAACAAGCGTAATTTCATCTACAACATTTTTGTGCAGATCAATCAGATCGTAATTTTCTTCAGACATATTCCCGATTTCAAATCCTTTAAATGGATTTTCTTTCTGGAAGCCAGCGGCGATAGATTTTTCTATACCATAATACAATTCCTCAACAGACCCGATTAAAACTTCTTCTTTTTTATCTTCCGTTCTCCAGATTGGTAGAGGAATACCCCAATATCTTGAGCGGGATAAATTCCAGTCGTTCGCATTTTTAAGCCAGTTTCCGAATCGACCTTCGCCTGTAGATTTTGGTTTCCAGTTGATGGTTTCATTCAAATCGAACATTCTGTCTTTAACATCCGTTACTTTGATGAACCAAGAATCTAAAGGATAATATAAAAGTGGTTCATCTGTTCTCCAGCTGTGCGGATAACTGTGAACATATTTTTCAACTTTAAAAGCTTTATTTTCTTCTTTAAGAAGGATTGCAATTTCTACATCTACAGATTTTTCTGGAGCTTCGCCAGCAGCATAATATTCGTTTTTAACATATTTACCAGCAAAAGGGCCAACATGTTTTGTAAATTTGCCTTGTAAATCTACCAGTGGAACCGGAATGTCATTGTCGTCTAAAACCAACATTGGAGGGATTTCTGGTACAGCTTCTTTAGAAACTTTCGCATCATCGGCACCAAAAGTTGGCGCTGTATGCACAATACCAGTACCATCTTCGGTGGTTACAAAATCTCCAGAGATTACACGGAATGCATTTTCTGGGTTTTGATAAGGTAAAGCATAAGTCAGAAGTTGCTCGTATCTGATTTCAACCAAATCCGTTCCTTTACATTCTGCAAGAATCTGGTAAGGAATCTTTTTATCTCCGGATTTGAAATTTGTAAAGTCTTCAGCTTCGCTGCTTTCAAAAAATATTTTGCTGAATTGTTTTCCAACCAGGTTTTTCGCCAGAATTACATTTGTTGGCAAAAAAGTATATTGATTGAAGGTTTTAACTAAAACGTAATCGATTTTCGGACCAACAGTTAACGCAGTATTGGAAGGTAAAGTCCATGGTGTTGTAGTCCATGCCAATAGATAGATCTCTCCGAAAGAATCTAAAAATGACGGAAGACTTGATGGCAATGCTTTAAACTGGGCAACAATTGTTGTATCGGTCACATCTCTGTATGCGCCTGGTTGGTTCACTTCATGAGAACTTAAACCTGTTCCGGCTTTTGGAGAATAAGGTTGGATGGTGTAACCTTTGTAAATAAGGCCTTTATCGTAAATTTGTTTCAATAACCACCAAACCGATTCCATGTATTTCGATTTGTAGGTAATGTATGGATCGTCCATATCTACCCAATAGCCCATTTTTTCTGTCAGATCGTTCCACACATCTGTGTAGCGCATTACGGTCTTTTTACAGGCTTCATTATAGTCCTCAATGGAAATGGTTTTGCCAATGTCATCTTTGGTAATACCGAGCTCTTTCTCAGTACCCAATTCAACAGGTAAACCATGCGTATCCCAGCCTGCTTTTCTTTTAACCTGAAAACCTTTAATTGTTTTATATCGGCAAAAAATATCTTTGATAGCACGCGCCATTACATGGTGTATGCCTGGCATTCCATTTGCAGACGGCGGCCCTTCATAAAAAGTAAACGGATTTGACTTTGGACGAGAGGAAATGCTCTTTTCAAAGATATTTTCTTCTTTCCAAAAATCCAGTATTTCTTGCCCTATTTTCGCAAGATCCAATTGTTTAAATTCCCTATACATCAATCAAGTACCTTCAAAAAAATTAAGGTTGCAAAGTTAAAGTTTTTCGTCCAAATTTGGTAGTTTTGATGTAAATACTTTAGGATGAAAATATTTAATAGCGGGCTTGCCATGATGGTTATTGCTGTAATTGCCTTGCCCGTAGTCGCACTCATAAATCCAGCCAACAGAGATTTCGTTTTGTACAGCTTTTATTTTTGTGGTCTGTTAGAACTAATCGGACTTATCTTTGTTTTATTTCATATCATCTCATTAAAAAGAAAGAACCCATGATTAGGCTGTTAAAGTTACAGAACGCTGTGATTGTGATCATTGCCGGAATATTATGTTTTGTTGCATATAAAGTATTGGATAATAGTCACGTTAAAGGAGCAATTTATCTTCAAATGCTGGCTGGTGCCCTTTTAATTATTGGCGCGTTCTGGTTTTTATATCCCATTATTTTTGCAAAAAAAGATGCTGATGGCAATGCTGAAATTTTGACCGATCCGACAGTAGAAGTGCCAGAAGAGGATGAAAGCAAAGTTACAGAAGGATAGCAAAAATATATTTCAAGCTTTCTAAAAAGCAATTCATTTTTTTCTGGTTATCTCTAAATCTATTCCTATACAGCTTAATTTAACTGCGTTAACGTGTTGTTTTTATTAAAATTCTGAAATGTGCCGTTTGAGCATAATTTAGATAAATACAGTAATTTTGATCAAAAAAAGATTGCATGTTGCACAAGGTTAGGGGAATTGTTTTAAAAACTACAAATTACAGCGAAAGTAGTGTGGTGGTTCAGGTCTTTACGGATAAGTTTGGAATGCAATCTTATCTGATAAATGGCGTGAAGAAGCCAAAGGCAAAAATCAAAATGAACATGCTGCAATCTTTACACCTGTTGGATATGGTGGTTTATCATAAAACCAATAGCAGTATACAGCGGGTTTCTGAGCTGCGACAGACGCCCGTTTTTAAAAGCATTCCGTACGATGTGGTGAAAAGCAGTATCGTAATTTTTCTGAATGAAGTACTGTATAAAAGCATCCGGCAGCAATCTACTGATGAAGGTCTGTTTGATTATATCTACAATTCAATTGCCTGGTTTGATGAACATCAAGATGTTTATCCTAATTTTCATTTGTCTTTTTTGTTAAAACTTACCCGTTTTCTAGGTTTTTCGCCTAATGAACAGCGAAGATCTGATCAGATTTTCTTCGATTTGCAAGAAGGTGAGTTTCTTTCAAGGCAGCCTGTACACGCAAATTTTTTGCGCTTAGACGATGCTTTATGCTTTATTTCACTCTTTAATTCTCCGCTAGAAAAAATTTCTGAAATAAAATTAAGCAATATTCAACGTCGGTTCCTTTTAGATAAGATATTGGTATTCTACACCTTACATACGGCGTCTTTTGGCGAAGTGCAGTCGCATAAAATCCTGGAAACTTTATTGAGCTAAAAAAAATAAAAAAAGATTTGGAGAACAGTTTTATAGCGCTATATTTGCATTCCCAAACGAAGGAAGGGGAAATTAGCTCAGCTGGTTCAGAGCATCTCGTTTACACCGAGAGGGTCGGGGGTTCGAATCCCTCATTTCCCACCAACCTTTCAACTGATGTTGATTGGAATTTTGAAATACTTTTACCCCAGGGAAATTAGCTCAGCTGGTTCAGAGCATCTCGTTTACACCGAGGGGGTCGGGGGTTCGAATCCCTCATTTCCCACAAAAAACCTTTTATTGAAAAATAAAAGGTTTTTTTGTTTACGCAGTTTTCTGTTTTCGTATCTATTTAAAAATAAAAATTCAGCAGATATTACTTTTCTCGATTTCAATTTTATATGCGAAATTGCCAAAGGAAAATCAACCATAAATGCTCGGTAAAATTATCAGGTTTATATTCTTTGGGAACTACTTTGTGGGGATTTTGGCGGTTGCACTTACTGTAGAAGCTACACAGCAATTGCGTTTACCTTACAATTCGCTCAATTATTACCTCCTTCTTTTTCTTGCGCCAACCATTTATTATACTTACGCGTACCACAAGGTTTCTAACAATCCCGCATCCACAAATCCGCGAAACCGCTGGTACTATAAGCATAAAAACTTTATCAATATTAGTCAGGCTGTACTGTGTATTGCGTGTTTTGCGTTGGCAGTCAATCTGCTTTATCATAATTTTAGTAATATATTACATCTCCCAATAAGCTATTGGGTTGCAATTATCATCATTATTATTGCTGGCGCACTATATTATGGTTTATTGCCTAAATCATTTCTGAAATTCAACTTGCGCAACACGGGCTGGTTTAAAGCTTTTGTAATTGGTTTTGTTTGGGCGTGTTGTGCAAATGTATTGCCGCTAATTATGCTGAAAATAGAAACCGGCATTGGTTACCACGATTCTGTACTGTGGACTTGGCTCTTCATAAAAAACTGGATGTTCTGCACTGTTAATGCCATTATTTTTGACATTAAAGATTACCCTACAGATGCAAATAAGCACCTCCGCACTTTTGTGGTACGAT
This sequence comes from Pedobacter terrestris, assembly GCF_052343045.1. Lineage (NCBI taxonomy): Bacteria > Pseudomonadati > Bacteroidota > Sphingobacteriia > Sphingobacteriales > Sphingobacteriaceae > Pedobacter > Pedobacter terrestris. The sequence continues at coordinate 427,298 of NZ_CP180264.1, forward strand.
ATGGATTGAGAAGAACAATTTTCAATATCCTGATTCCACTGTTGATTGTAGGTTTGTGTTCGCTTGCTGTATTTGCTTATTTTAAGGGCTTCGGACTTCCGCAAGTATTGTTTAATGTTTTGCCGTTTATTTTAACCATTTATATTGCATATTCCATGCATCGCCGTCAGAATATACTATATTATCTTATGGTGATTGATGGTTTGATTTTATTCAAAGCAATATGCGGAATTACCGGTATGCAGTTTGTCTGATGTAAATTTAATTGCTAGAAAAATGCTGAATAACTACGATAAAATTGCGAAATCTTATGATGCGCTTAGTCGGCTGGTGTATTTTAAAGCACAAGTAAATGCACAAATCAACCAATTGCACATTATTCCAGAAAATGCCCATATTCTAATTGTTGGCGGTGGCACCGGATGGATTTTGGAAGAAATTGCTAAAATCCGCCCTTCAGGTTTAAAAATTACCTACATCGAAATTTCAGATCAAATGATTCAACTTTCTAAAAAGCGAAAATCCGGGTTGAACCTGGTTTCTTTTTTAAGCATTGGAATTGAAGATTTTCAGGCAACAGAAAAATTTGATGTCATACTTACACCTTTTCTTTTTGATAATTTCAACAAAAAACGAGTAGAAACTGTTTTCAACCATTTAAACGCACTATTAGAGCCAACCGGACTCTGGTTTCACGTAGATTTCTGCTTAGATAAGCGCTACGGTAAATGGTGGAAATTGCTGCTGCTAAAATCTATGTATAAATTTTTTAAATGGATGGGAAATGTCGAAGCTACAGAGCTAATTGATTTAGTACCGTATTTTCTAACAAATAAATACAGCCTGATCAAAAAGCAATATTATTACGGGCATTTCATCAAAGCAAGTATCTACCAAAAATGACATTCATTAAATGCAATGATGTTGCGTTTGATAAATTTGTTCTGTTTTTTTGTAGAAAAATTAAACGTTATGGATTTTGATATCATTATTGTTGGTGGAAGCTACGCTGGATTGTCTGCTGGTCTGGCGCTAGGCCGCTCGCTCCGCAAAGTACTCATTGTAGATGCCAACCAACCTTGCAATGCGCAAACACCGCATTCGCATAATTTTTTAACACACGATGGAGATACACCTGCACAGATTGCTGAAAAGGCACGGGTAGAAGTGCTTAAATATCCAACAGTTCAGCTCGTAAATGATACCGTGGTGTCTGCCAAAAAAAACGGCCAAGATTTTATTGTACAGCTAAAAAACGGAGACGTATTTTCTTCAAGGCGGGTAATTTTGGCAACAGGAATGAGAGATGTTTTACCTGACATAAAAGGTTTTGTAAATTGCTGGGCCATTTCAATTATTCACTGTCCATATTGCCACGGATATGAAGTAAGTGGAGAAAAAGTTGCCTTGTTTATGAACGGTGAAATGGCTTTTGAAATGGCAAAAATGATCAGCCATTGGAACAAAGATTTAAGCATAATAACAAACGGTCCAGCAGATTTTACAGCAGAACAAAAACTAAAGTTGGAATCGAAAGGTATTCAGGTTATTGAAGATGAGATTATTGAGTTTGAACATGAATATGGAAAACTGAAAGCGGTTTTGTTTCGCAATGGAAAACGCATTGAATGGGTTGCGGTCTATGCGAAGCCAAAAATGGAACAAAACCAAATGCTTTATAGTCAGTTAGGTTGTACGTTAAATGAGAATGGGTTGATAGAAGTTGATGCACAACATGAAACAACGAGCAAAGGTGTTTATGCTGCAGGAGATTGTACACTTCCTTACCGCGGATTATCTGCAGTCGCTGCGTCAGGAACAATGGCAGCTGTAATGTTAAATCGAGAAATGATTTCAGAAGATTTTTGAGTAATCATCCGGTTAGAATAAAATTGCACCGATTATCGTTGCAACAAACATTGCTGCCATAACAATCCTATCTGCGTTAATCCATTGTGCTCTGGTTAAAGGAGTTGCGCTTTTTTTAACGGTTTCAGTTTTGGTGCGGTCAATTCTAAAGGCGGTGCTGTCTAATTTAATAATCATAAGAAAATTTTTTATACGTCCGCATAGATTTGGGCAAATCCCAAGCCAAACCAATTAAAAAATGTGAAATTGTGGATAACTTACATTTTTATGTTAAATAACTGATAGATATACAAGTGTAAACGTATTTATACGGTGTGTATACACGTACAAAAGGGTGTTCTTTTCTATCGACACCCTTTTGTATCTTGTTGATAATCAATTTTGTGAATGCTATAGCGGAGTTGCTTCTTTTCTGATTTTGCTGTGCTTTTTTCCGTAAAAAAAGTAAATCGCCAGTCCAATGATTAACCATATTGCTAAACGCAACCAGGTTTCCCAAGGTAAGAAAACCATCATGGCAATACAGGTCAAAATACCTAGGATCGGAATTAGGGGAACCAATGGAACTTTGAATGGTCGTTTGGCCTCTGGATCAGTTTTGCGTAAGATTAAAATGCCTACGCAAACCATCAAGAAAGCAAGTAATGTACCAATGCTAGTCATTTCTCCAACAACATTCATCGGTACAAATGCAGCAAAAAGGCCAATGAAAAGGCACAGTAATACATTAGATTTCCATGGCGTTTTATATTTAGGATGAACATCAGAAAACATTTTCGGCAATAACCCATCACGGCTAATCGAGTAAAACATTCTGGACTGTGCCATTAAATCGATTAGTATTACTGATGTGTAACCCACTAAAATGGCTAAAATAATAGCCTGACTTAACCAACCATAAGGTGTTTTGGCAATGGCAATCGCAACCGGAGCACCGCTATTCGTAAATTCGCGATAATTCGCCAATCCGGTCATAACATGGCCAAACAATCCGAATAAAACTGTACAAACGACAAGCGAGCCAATAATACCGATGGGCAAATCGCGCGCAGGGTTTTTGGTTTCCTGGGCAGAAGCGGCAACCGCATCAAATCCGATAAAAACAAAAAATACCAATCCCGCGCCACGTAAAACGCCGCTCCATCCAAACTGACCAAAGGTTCCGGTATTCTCCGGAATGTAAGGGTGGTAATTTGCCGGATCAATATATTTCCAACCTAAAGCGATAAAAACCAAAACCACGCCAACCTTTAAGAAAACAATAATGCCGTTAACAATGGCCGAGCCTTTTGTACCTCTAATTAAGATTGCGGTCATTAAAACCACAATCAATGCTGCTGGTATATTTATAATGCCGCTTACGGTAGTGCCATCTGCAAGTTTCGCATGTTCAAACGGAGAAAGTGTAAGTTGCGCGGGCAGAAAAATATTGTAGTTGGCTAAAAATTTTGTGAGATATTGCGACCAGCTGATGGCAACTGTTGCGCAACCAACTGAATATTCCAGTACCAAATCCCAACCAATTATCCAGGCAAAAAGTTCGCCCATCGTTGCATAAGAATAGGTGTACGCACTTCCGGAAACCGGAATCATAGATGCGAATTCGGCGTAACAAAGTGCTGCAAAACCACAACCTAAAGCCGCAATAACAAATGAAAGCGTTACCGCAGGACCAGAATGATTTGCAGCCGCCAATCCGGTAATAGAAAACAAACCAGCGCCCAAAGTTAGACCAATTCCGATCAAAATCAGGTTAACCGGACCAAGTGTTCTTTTCAACGAACCCTTATCACTCTGGTTCGCCTCGGCCACAATACTGGCTAAAGATTTTTTCATAAAATGAATAATTTATTGGCAAAAGTACCAAAATTATTAAGCAATTATTTAAAGATATCTACACCTTTTAGAGCGTAAATATTCAAAAATCACAGATTAAAATTTTTTGACGAAAAATTATTCAATTGATTATTAGTTGTTTACATGTTTGTTTTGAATTATTTTAGTACTATGTATTGCATAGTACATTATAAAGCATATATCTTTGTAATATGATAGCAGAAAACACGCAAACACAAATGCGGAAGGGAATTCTGGAATACTGTGTATTGTCCATCATCGCCAGGGGAGAGATTTATGCCTCTGATATTATTGCCGAATTAAGGACGGCAAAATTGCTGGTGGTTGAAGGTACATTGTATCCATTATTAACCAGGCTTAAAAACAATGGTTTGTTAAGCTACAACTGGGTAGAATCTACCTCAGGCCCGCCCCGTAAATATTATTCTCTTACCGAGGTTGGTAAGGAAATATTGGCTCAATTAGATCAAACCTGGCAAGAACTGGCTTACGCCGTTGGCGTATCGCAAAAAGGTACCAACGCATAAAACTAAAGAAATGGAAAAGACCATCATCATAAATATAGGCAATACCATCATCCATATTGAGGAAAGTGCCTACGAACTCTTAAAAATTTACCTTATAGAGGTGAAACAATATTTTGCTAACCACGCAGACGATTTTGAAATTGTAACTGATATAGAAAACCGGATTGCAGAATTGCTTACTGAGCAATTGGAAGAACAGAAAAAACAAGTAGTAGACTCTGCAAATGTAAATTTTGTTATTGCACAAATGGGCAGAGTTCAGGATTTTGATACTGCAGAAGAAGGAGCTGAAGAAACTTTTGATCAAGCGCATGCTTCATTTCAGCCGGCAGAGAAAAAATTGTACCGCGATATGGACGAGCGCGTGGTTGCTGGTATTTGTGCCGGTATAGGCCATTACATTAATATCGAAGCAAAATGGGTTAGACTTATTGCAATATTGAGCATTTTTCTTGGCGGGTCTGGATTTTTAGTCTACGCACTTTTGTGGATTATTATGCCCAAAGCAAAATCACGTGTAGAAAAAATGGAAATGAAAGGCGAACCCGCAAACTTACATGGCTTTCAGAAAAACCTTTATGAAGAACTTCAGGCGGTAAAAGAACGTCTTTCGGAAGTAAACAGAAGTGCACAACCCTTATTTGCCCGGTTTGGGATTTTTATTGGCGAATTTTTTGAATGGTTAGCGCAGTTTATCGGCGGTACAGGTAAAGTTATTTTTAAAGCAGTAGCAGGTTTTATCGTAATTATGGGCATAATGATTTTGTTGGGGTTGCTCATTTCTTACGCTGCATTTATGGGTTTTGTAGATTCTACTGTGTACGAATCTTTTCCATTAAATATCCTCAGCGATAGCAATAGAGGAATTTTAATGTTCGGCGCATTTTTGGTTCTCTTTATACCTGTGCTGGCTTTGGTTTTATTTTCTATCCGCGTGGCATTTAATAAACAAGCCATTAATAAAGTATTCTCATTTGCATTATTAATTATTTGGCTGGTAGGTGTATCGATCACCGGATATAAGGCGGCAAAAATATCAACCGAATTTAAAGAGCATGCAGAGCTGACACAAACTTCAGAGCTTAAACCAGGCAAAACGTATATCATAGATATTGATAAAAGTAAATTTTTTAGCAAAGAAGATAGTGTTGCATACCATATAGACAGCGATTTTAAAAACCAGATTGTTGTAGATGATTTTGAAGATCATCCATTTCGTACGCCTACTTATGCACGTATTAATATTCAGAAAAGTGACGGAGGTACATCCATCACACAAACGTATGAATCGCAAGGAAAAACCTATCAAATGGCATTGCAAAATGCTCAGAATATCAGTTATAATTATGCGGTAAAAGATTCATTGTTGTTGTTTAGTCCACGGTTTCAACTTCGCAGAGGAACAAATTGGCGAAATCAGGAAGTCTGGATAACATTAAAAGTTCCGGTTGGTACAAAGCTGATTTTAAAACAAGATTCTTATCGTTACATCAGCAATTACTATGGTTGGAGTTGCAACAATAACGAAAGATACAGTGAAGATTCCAGTATCTGGATTATGACTGATGATGGTTTGAAATGCAAGTACGAGTTGGATCATCCCGAAGAAAATAATCAAAACCACTAATCATACGCAAATCCGGAAAACAATCAGTACTGTTTTTTCCGAAACTCTAAATTAAAAAAACATGAAAATCTTCTTAGTGCTAATGGCATGCTTTTTAGCGTGGGGGAATACTTTTGCTCAAAAAACAGGTAAATTATCCTCAAAAATTGTTGATGAAAAACATCAACCGGTACCATTTGCAATTGTGCAATTGCTGTACAACACAGATTCGGTTACTTTACATAAAACGGCTGCAGATGTAGATGGAAATTTCAGCTTCGCCAAAATTACGCAGGGCGATTATCGTCTGAAAATTTCTATGGTTGGCTTCGCAACGAAATTGACCGCTCCTTTTAAAATACAAGATGATACCATTTTGGATGCAATTGCCATTCAAGCCGCTGTTCAAGATTTGAAAGAAGTAAATGTACAAGCCAAAAAACCTTATATAGAACACCAGATTGATAAGACCGTTCTGAACGTAGAAAATAGCGTTTTGGCTACAGGCAGCACTGCATTAGAACTGCTTGAAAAAGCTCCGGGCGTGCAGATTGACCGCCAAAGTGATCAAATCCGGCTGAACAACAAATCCGGGATTACGGTAATGATTGATGGCAAAACAAATTTCCTTTCTGGCGCTGATGTGACAACTTTATTGAGCAATATGACCAGCGATCAGATTGCATCGATAGAATTAATTACCAATCCATCTTCTAAATATGATGCATCTGGAAATGCCGGAATCATCAATATCAAATTGAAAAGAAATAAATCGTTCGGAACAAATGGCGTAATTACCTATAACGGCGGACAAGCATTTATGCCGAACTCGCCAAGAAATGTAAACCGCACAGGTTTTAATCTTAACCTGAACCATCGCGAAGGGAAGTGGAATATTTTTGGAAATGCTGCGTTCGCGAATAAAGCAAATTTTAATAATATTGTAGTAGACCGGACAACCGCATCTGCGGGAATAAACAGTACGCTGAATCAGAACTTTGATCGTTACAGTCGTGGGAATGGTTTTCAAGGAAAAATCGGAGCCGATTACTATGCTTCAGAAAAAACTGTTTTCGGTGTAATGATTGATGCCAATACCGTAAAAACCAATCTGACCAATACCAGTAGAACCAATATTAACGAAGTGCAAAATGGTTCATCAGCTTCTAGCGCCATTGTTCAGGATGCAGGTTCTGTATCGCCTGTTGGCAACCTCACTGCAAACTTCAACATCAAACACGATTATGATAAAAAAGGAAAAAGCCTAACTTTTGACGCTGATTATTCTGGATTTAGCAATAAAAGAGATGAATTATTTCTAGCAAATTACCTGAATAGTGCGGGTAATTCTACCAACAATACCAGTTTGCGCAACAACACCGAGGCAAAAATTAACGTTTATGCCGCAAAAACAGACTTCACTTTGCCATTTACAGAGAAATCAAAAATGGAAGCGGGCTTAAAAATCAGTTATGTTGTTACCAATAATGATTTCTTATCAGAGCAATTTTTAAATGGCGCCTGGCAAAATGATTTGGGCAAATCCAATTACTTTGTGTACAAAGAAAATATTAATGCGGCTTATGTAAACTACTCGCAAGAGTGGGAGAAATGGCAATTGCAATTGGGTTTGCGTGCAGAACACACACATTCTAACGGAAATTCTGTAACCGATAATAAAGAAGTTGACCGAAATTATCTTTCGTTGTTTCCAACCATTTTTATCAATCAGAAAATTAGTAAAGATCAAAATATTCGGTATTCGTATGGCAGACGTGTAGATCGGCCAAATTATCAGCAGCTCAATCCATTTGTTTTTTATATGGATCCATTGGCTGTAGATCAGGGAAATCCATATCTGAAACCACAATTTACAGACAATTTTGAAATAGGTTATAGTTTTAAAGAAGCATCCCTTACGCTGAATTATTCCGATACACGCGATATGATTACGCAGATTAGTCAGCAAGATGATGTTACACGAATCATTCGCGTTATCCGCGAAAATCTTGGACGTGCGCAAACCTATTCTGCCAGTTTATACGTTCCTGTAAAATTTGCCAAGTGGTGGAATATGCAGAACAATGCAAGTGTGTATTACAGTAAATTTAATGACGGAAACCTTGAAGGTGCAGCCTATAGCGCAGGTAAAGTTGCTTTTAATATTTATGTAAACAACAACATTAGCCTGCCGGCCAACTTTAGTTTGGAAGTAAGTTTCTGGCTTAATAGTCCGCGCATAAATGGTGTAGAGCAAACTACAATTACGCAATATGCGCTAAATGCGGGCGTGCAGAAAACAATGCTGGATAAAAAATTAAAATTTAGATTGAGCATGGACGACATCTTTTTAACCAATAGATGGGAAGGGAAATTGGTGTACCAAAATTTGAATATGACAGTCGCTAACCGATACACGAGCAGACGAGGAAATGTTAGTATCAGTTATGCTTTCGGAAATCAGAATGTAAAGTCGGCTCGGAGCAGAGATACCGCAACAGACGATATTAAAAACCGCGCCGGTGGAAACTAAACTTAAAACTTTACGATTATGAAAACAATTTTTTATACGTTTCTTATTTTACTAAATGCCATCACTTTTGGATGCAACTCAAAAAGCGGGCATCTTTCTTTAGCCACAATAGATAATACGGAGCAATATACTTTTGAGGCCAGTTATTCAAAAGAGAAATTGCCACAGCTAAAAAATTATCTGGATAAAGAATGGCCGGCTAAAATTTCGTTAAACCAAGATGTAGATCTGATTTTGCTGTTAAACACTAAAGATAAACTGCATTTTAATGCCAGCCCCGGCAAATTAAAATTGGTGTTCGACAAAAAAGACAATTCCATTCAAGGGTATTTAAAGGCGAAGAAGCTGGCATCAGGAATTTCTGGCGCATTAAAATAAAACAAATTACTTCTCATCTGTTGTTTCTGTCGGATGAGAAGTAGTCTATGCATTATTATTTGTCAACCAATCCAAATTTCTGATTCTATGTTGATTTCTGAAAGGAACTGAATGTCATGAGAAACAACGATTAAAGTTCCCTGATATTCGTTAATTGCAGCAGTGAGGATTTCAATATTCTGAATGTCTAAATTGTTGGTCGGTTCATCCAGAATCAAAATATCTGGTGTTTGTTCGGCAATGGTTAAACAACAAAGAGAGAGACGCATTTTCTCGCCTCCACTTAATGCGTTGCAAGGTTTATCCCAATCTTCTTTTCCAAATAAAAACCGGTTTAACCTCGTTTTGATTTCATGTTCAAACAATCCGGCGGCATTAAATTTCTGCGCCTGCTCATAAACACTGAGTTCATTATTAATAAATGAATATTCCTGATCGATATAAATTGCTTTTTGTGTAGCACGGAAAATTTCACCAGATTCTACAGGCAAATCGCCCAAAATAAGTTTAATCAAAGTGGTTTTTCCCGATCCGTTGTTTCCCTTCAAGGTTAAACGGCTTCCGCTGTAAATAATTTGGTTGATGTTTTCAGTCCATAGTTTTATTTCATTATAGCTGAAATTAACTTCAGACAATTTAACTACAATTTTGCCACGGTGTAATGAAGGTGGATTAAAACCAAATTTCATTTGGTCTGCATCAGGGATTGATGCTCTCAAATCGGTTAATCCCGCAGTTAGGTTTTCAATTTTCTCCGTGTGGATGCCTTTTAGTTTTGATGTGCTATTTTCTGCATTATTTCTTAAAGTATTAATCATAATACGTGCTACACCCGCTTTTTCTTGTTTTTTCTTGCCACGCGCATCAAGCCGTTGTTGCCTTTCTGCAGTTTCTCTTTCTTTCTCTTTGGCCTTTTTAAGTGCTTTTTCTTTGCTGTGTATATCTTGGTTTAAAGCTTGCCTGGCGAGGCTTTTTTGTTCCTGGTAGAAATCATAATTGCCGCCATACACTAAAATTCCGGCAGATGTAAGTTCATGGATTTTTGGAAATAAATTAAGCAAATATCGATCATGACTTACAATCAGCAAACTGCATTTACAGGAATCAATCCATTGATAAAGCAATTTGCGTGATGCATTGTCTAAGTGATTGCTTGGCTCATCCATTAAAACCAATTCTGGTTTATGTATATCTAAGCCCGCCAGAAAAACCTTGGTTTTTTGTCCGCCGCTTAAATTGGCCATTTTGTTATTTAATGATATACTATGTAAGTCCCATTGGTCTAAAGCTTCGCGGCAACGTTCTTCAATAGACCAATCGTCACCAACGGAATCCATATTTGTCTCATTTGCATTACCTTCCAATATTTGGTGCAGCGCATTAATTTTCTCAGCAACATTTAAAGCTTCGGCAACGCTTAGATGGTTGTATTGACCAAATATTTGAGGAATGTAATATGGATTTGCATTCAGCTTAATTTCGCCATCTGTTAACATCAGTTTTCCGGCCAGCAATTTTAGTAGCGTAGATTTTCCGGAACCATTATGGCCGATTAAAGCAATTTTTTCGTTTTTATGTATACTGAGGCTGATGTTACTCATCAACACCTCTTTATTTGGAAGTATATATTGGAGATTTTGTACAAGAAGCATAATTTCTTTCTTTAAAGATGAATGGAATAGGCTTAACCGTTGGGTTTGCCTTCTTTAAAATCGAAAAGAAATTGAATCTTACATGCTTAAATACTTGTTGGCTGCAAATATAGAGAAAAATATTGCACTTGCCATTGCTGAATTTTCTGTGCTTGTTTGTTTGGTGCATTATCCCAAGGTGGATAAACTCTTATTCCGCGTTTGCCATCCCGTTTTTCATCAGAAAGAATTTTCTGTTGATGAAGAATATCTGATGGAAAGATAAAGAAACCCAACTGATCTTCTTTGCGCGCCGCAATAACGTAAAATTCTGTTGCGTCGTGTACACTACAAGGTTCTGTTATACCTTGTGCACTTCGTTTCCAAATGGTTACAAACTGGCCAGTTTTGGTGGGCGTTATTTTTGCTTTCCGGTATTTAGCCTGGTAACCATTTAGCACAACCGTATGCGCATCATACTCCAAACTTTCAGTTTCAGGGTTTACATCTGTTATACCGGTTTTTCCCTGTTGTTTTAGCAACTGATGCAGTAAAGTCAAATCTGTAGTCATAAGATTTTATAGGGTTAAAAAGTGAATACATGCTAAACAACTTCAATGCCCAATTTCTGATAGGCCTGCAACAAAGGGTTTTCTGGTGTCGTTTCAGTCACAATACATCAATGTCTGTAACCGGGCAAACGTAAAACGGTTCTACAGTATTTATTTTTTCTGATGATGAAAGTGAATTGTTTTTTGTGCCTGGTTTATCATCACCGCATTAATGGATGGTGCTGTAGAAGCTGTTAAAATTTTGATGGAAAAATACGATGTGTTTATCGTTCCGGTTTCATTATTTGAAAAAAGATAGTGTCTTGCAGAGCATTTTCCATTTATTTCTTGACACAATATTATTTTTTGTGGTGATAAAAGTATCATCGATACAGATTATCTGATTGATGACCATTGTAAAAACCTCGATGTTTGTAAAGGAAAAGCATTAATGTTTACCGCTTTTCACAATGTAAACAAAGATCATCACCAAGGGATCAGTCACTGGACTGAGATTCATGATGTTTTGGATAACTTAGAACGAGATGTAGCTTAATTGTTATGCTATACGAGATTTAGGACGAACGAAGGATTTTTTTATTGTTGGCGCGCTACTGTTTTAGATGTGAAATATGTTCCAGTGCTTTTAAGAATTGATCCGGATTATCCGGGCTGACTACAATTTTTTTTCCCTGAAATGTTTCAATCAACACCACCTGATCTTTTCTCGTGGCGTACCAGGTCATTTGGCCAAATTTTGCATTTGTGAAGTATCCATAAAAACCGAAAAGTCCGCCTACGCCAAAAGTCCGCATTACCCATCCCATCGTTTTGCGGTCTAAAACCGTTGCTCTTTTAATTTGCTGGGGGTTGATGGTTACATTAACCACAGGGCGGCGGATGAGCAGTGCAGTTTGTGTAAGTTCGTAATGTACAGGGCGAAAAATGTAGGCGCCTGCATATATTGAGATTAAACCAACAACTATAGGAATTTGAAAATTTGAATAGTGGCTTTTGCTGTCTATAAATTTCCAGCAGATGATTGCTGCAAAAAGAAAAGTTACAGCTAATGTGATGATTTTAGCCGTTTTATCGAGAGACGCTTTATAGATCATATGTTTAAATTCAACGTTTGAAGTATTGACAATTTATTGATAAAACTGCTGAAAAGCAAACTAACCTACTGAAAAGTGCGCGTTCTACAGTTTTGTACGTCAATATTTTACTATAAACAAAACGCTGTTGTAGTTATTTCGACTGCTTTTTCTGCAACTCTACAAGCTCCTGAATTTTTTTTATTCGATAATTGAATAGCTCAAGCGTATCTGCCGGTGGCAAGGTTTTATACAAAGCTTTATAACTGGCCATTATCTGCCTAACTTTCATCGTCACTTTTTCTGGAGCCATTTTATGTGTAATTCCGCTGGCAACAGTACTGTTCGCGTAATCCAATAACAATTTAGCAGAATCTAGCCTGTTTAAAGCAATTTGATTGCTCAAACTATCTGTTACTTTTTCGGTTTTCTTTTCCGTTTTGCAGGATAAAAATGCAATTGCAATACAAATTGGGATGAACTTTTTCATTGCCTAAAGGTAGTAAAAATAGGTTTAGGGCATTTATTTGCCGATTGAAAGTGAATATAAAAATCTTTACACTTCTGATATTGAGCGAATTGAGTTTTTATGCAATTGACAAAATTCTAAGCAAAACATGTAGTTTAGTCCAAATCATTTTCAGTTCCCATTTTTAATTTTCAGTCCGATTTTAATATGAGCCATATTTTAAAATGGATATTAATTATCCTTGCATTCTTATTGGTTGTACTTGGTTTATTTTATAGTCAAATGGATCATCTTATTGATATTGGAAACAAACACGGAGCGAAAGGTGTGATTGTAAAATAAAATGAAAACGTTTGGGTTTAAATTTCTCAGCTATTTTCTCAGGTAGGGTAGATAAACCGCTCCGTGGTGCCTGATCATAATAATAAAAATACGTGTATAACAAAGATCATACTATGTCGTCATTTCGAAGGAAGTGAGAAATCTATGTTTTGAAGTGTGAGAAACCTGCGCTCGCTTCCTTTGCAGTTCATCATAATTTTTTTAGTTTTAAGTATTCTAATTGATAAACTAAAACCATTTATCAATCAGAAATCTTATATGATCAACATTTCTATAACCAAATTAAACTTCGGGTTTTTTCTACTTTGTTTCATTGTATTTACCTCTTGTGCGGGCAGGAAAAATCAGGCATACACTACAGAACTTAATCGTTTACAGGAAAATGCCCGGCAGCAGTTTTCTGGTCAGATAGATGAATTTAATGCATACAAAAACAGGCCAGAGCCAGATGGCCCGTTTAACGGCAGCAACAATAAAAGTTTCCTGTTAAACAATGTGCCTTTGTTTAGCACTTCAGATCATCAAATTAATAAAGTGTACAATTACCGTTGGTGGATGATGAGTAAACACCTTAAAGAATATGAAGATCCTTATGACAATAAGAAGTATTGGGTAGTGACGGAGTTTTTCGGAGTGAAACCATGGGGATCTTTAAGTGGCGCAATTACTTGCCCGGCCGGACAACAATTTTATGATGTTCGTTGGTTGAGAGACGATAAATTTCTAAAATCATATGCCGATTATTTTATGCGTGGTTCGGCATCCAAACTACAACAAAGAGAGAATGGCAACTTCTTAACTTATTTAAGCAGACCAGAAAGTCATCATTTTTCCAGCTGGATGATTGATGGAATAGATGCTTTTCTAAAAGTTCATCCCGATAGGAAATGGACGCAAAAGATGTTACCCTATATGGAAAAACATCAGCAGGTTTGGGACAGTTTGTTTACCGTACATATACCCACTGCAAAAACTGCTGGTATGTATAAAATTCTGGATTTGTATGATGGCATGGAATTTAGCTTATCAGCTGTGATGGGATTAATCAATAGCAGTGGCGCATATAGTTTGTATACTGAAAACAATTGGAAGAAATATTATCTTGGTTGGGAAACCACAGGAAATGCGGCAGCAAGTGCTCAGGCTAAAGAATATGAGAAAGCTTTTCGAAAGGGTTATCCGGATTTTTATCTTGTTCGCCCTTCAGTAAATAGTTACGCTTACGGCAATTTACAAGCGCTTTCTGATTTATATCATTTAGAACCTGATGGAAAACAAAAATCTGAGACTTATGCAAAACGCGCAAAAGCGGTTCAATTGAAAACATTGAATGTACTGTGGAACTCGGAAGACCATTTTTTTAATACCTACAGTGCGGGCGATAACGAATATGGTGCAAAAGATTTTGAAGCCCGCGTGCGCGAGTCTGTTGGTTTTACGCCTTGGTATTTCAATATGGTGCCAATAAATGAGTATCAAAAATATGAAAGTGCTTGGGCCATGTTTGCTTCAGAGAAGGGTTTCAGGAATAATGCTGGTATGACTACTGCTGAACGCCAACATCCTTATTATAATGAAAAAGCTTATGCCTGGAACGGCCGTGGCTGGCCTTTCGAAAACTCTGTTGTGTATAAAGGTTACGCAAATTATTTACGAAACTATAAGAAAAACAGCAGCAAAGCAGAGAAAGATCTTTTGTATCAATATATTGATCAGTTGGCCAAATTACACGGTGCTCAGCCTAATATTGGCGAATGGTATATTCCTAGCAATGGTAAAACCTTTGGTGGAGAATCTGATTATTTTCACTCCACTTTCCCAGATATTATTATCGAAGATTTACTGGGATTTAAAGCGATACATGAGAATGGGTTTTCTGTTGCACCTTTATTGCCTGAAGATAAGTGGGACTATTTTTACCTCGGTAATTTGCGTTACCACAATCACGATATAGATTTGATTTGGAAAAAAGATTGGGATACCGAAAAACCGGGTTTACAGAGTAAGCTTTGCATTTGGGTAGATGGTAAGCTGATCGCACATACTGCAAAACTTAACGATAAAATTCATGTCAATTTCTAATTTGAAAGCTGCGTAAAAATAGAGTTTAGGCTAAGCTTATTTACTTGTTTTTAGAAGATAAGTAGCAAATGATTAGGTGGTTAGCTTTTTACCTGAATATATTGGGATTGTAAACGATTAAAATGTATTTACTATAGAAAAAGAGATATTTTCCACAGTTAAAGTTATCCGAATGGCTTACACGGAAAAATATCAACTTCAACAAAACATTTAGTTGGTGATTTTTGTATTGTACTTACCATCATTTTTATCGTACCCTATGAAGTTACCGTTACCAAGGAAATTTTTTTTCTTAGCAATGCTTCTCCTGGCGGCAAATGTCCAGGGCCAAACTGTTCCAGATACTGTAAAGCGACAGACTGAGCAGCCCGACAGTGTTCGAAGGCCAGTTAATCCATTAAAGCCCAGTCCGCCACCACAAAGTAACCCCAATCCCGTTCCACAGAACGCACCCAATTCTCCCTCAAAACTTCCTGCAGAAACGGCAACACCGGCACCAGCAGGTAAAAGTCCCTTAAATTCTTCAAAATCTTCGTCAGATAGCACCGGCCTATTGCTAAAAGGTCTGGTAAAGGACGAGAAAGGTTTGCCTGTGCCAGGTGCAGCAATTTTGGTTGTTGGTGGGCAGGCGAAAGCTACTACTGACAGTGTTGGTCGGTTTAGTATTAAATTACCGAATGCGACCGCTTCTATCCGTGTAATGTTTGTGGGCTATACCACAACAACTGTTCGCCCAGGTACCCAAAGAGATATAACGGTAAGTATTGTGCCCTCCAGTCAAAGATTGGATGATGTAGTCATTACAGGTTATTCTACACAACAGAAAAAAGACTTAACAGGCTCTGTTTCACAGATTCGGGCATCAGATATAGACAATATGCCAGTTGGCGGAGTTGATCAGGTATTACAAGGCAAGGCGGCCGGCGTATCGGTCACGCAGGCCACAGGAGCGCCGGGCGAAGGGATTGCAGTACGCATCCGTGGTGTGGGTACAATCAACAACAACAACCCATTATACGTAATAGATGGTGTACCCAGCACAACGGGTATCAACCAAATTTCGCCAAATGATATAGAAAGCATTACGGTTTTAAAAGATGCATCATCGGCTTCAATTTATGGCGCGCGGGCATCAAACGGAGTAGTGGTGGTAACCACAAAAAAAGGAAAGTCAGGCCGTGCCAAATTAAGCCTCAATCAATATACTGGTGTGCAGGTACATGGAGATTTGATCGATATGGCCAATACTCAACAATATGTTACTGCGTACAATATTGCCGCAGCTGCGGATGGCAGAACGCAAATCCCTGCCGACCTTGCTTCAACCTTACCAGATGTTAACTGGCAAGAAGAAATACTAAAGCCAGCAATAATAAACAATACCAATATTTCTGTAAATGGTGGTACTGAAACCAGCGATTATATGGTTTCTGCAAACTATTTTAAACAAGATGGTTTAATTAATAATAGTGGTTATGATCGTTTTAACTTGCGTACGGCGGTAAATTCCAAGCTTTCAAAAATATTTTCTACTGGTGTAAACTTAAACCTTTCCTATTCAAAAACCCGCCAGGTTGGCGCCTCAGGTGATGGTTTTGGAGATGGAAACCAAGGCGCCAGTGTTATGCGTTATGCTCTTTTCCGCACACCTGCAACGCCGGTTTATCAGGCAAACGGAGATTATGTAGATTTACCTTCTAATACCGCATTTTTCGGTGATGGATTAAATCCGGTTGGTTATGCAGATAACTTTGATCGGAATTATAGTGCTTACAGTGTATTGGGAAGTGCGTATGTAGAAGCTAAAATTACTGATGCCTTAAAATTTCGTACTACGTTAGGTGGAAACCTGGTGATCACAGATTTCAAGCAATTTTTTGCCATATGGGGAAGCGACAGATCGCTCAATTCACCAGGAAGTTTGGCCAGATCAAATGCCAATCAATTTGATTACAACTGGACCAACACATTAACGTATAACCTTAAACTTGGCGAAAAACAAAGTCTGAATCTTCTTGCCGGAACAGAAGCAATTCAAAGCCGTACCAATGGTTTATCTGCCTCGCGTTCTATTTTTCCAAATCAATCCCCAGATTTTCAATATCTCGATAACGGAATTGGCGTTCAGCAGAATGGAGAAAATGAATCGAGATGGGCATTATTTTCACTTTTCGGCCGTGCCGATTATCAATATGCCGATAAATATCTGGCCAGTTTTACTGTTCGCCGGGATGGATCATCTAGGTTAAATCCAGAAAATAGATACGGCAATTTTTATTCGGGTTCTATTGGCTGGCGCCTGGATCAGGAAGAATTTTTAAAAGGCTTCAAGGATTTATCGATGCTAAAACTTAGAGCAAGTATCGGGCAAACCGGTAATCAGGAAATCAGCAATTATGCATACACAACATTAAATTCTTTTGTAGGTTTTTATCCTTTCGGCGGTACATCTGTAATCGGAAATTCACTTACCTCCAGAGGAAATAGCAACATTACCTGGGAAACAAGTACACAAACCAATTTTGGTTTAGATGTAGGTTTTTTTAACGACAGGCTTCAATTAACTGCCGATTACTTTATCAGAGACAATTCTAATATTCTTTTTGCGAATCCGCTTCCACCAAGTGCAGGCGGTGGTGCAAGTCCATATATCAACGCCGGTAAAGTACGGAACAAAGGATTAGAACTTCAACTTTCTTATCGTGGAAACATTTCTGAAGACTGGAGTTTTGACGTAAGTGGCAATATTGCCACATTAAAAAATGAGGTACTTTCACTTGCGGGTTCTCCAATTGTAGGTGGAAGAATCGACAATGAATATTACGCTACACGTACAGCCGTTGGGCAACCAATTGGATCATTCTACCTTTTGCCAATGGAAGGTATATTTCAGAATGATTTAGAGATTTTTACCAGCGCTTACCAGGGCGAAGGTATACAGCCGGGAGATGTAAAATATAAAGATACCAACGGCGACGGTGTGATTGATGAAAATGACCGCGAATTTGCAGGCAGCCCAATACCTAAATTTACTTATGGGTTTACCGGAAACCTAAAATGGAAACAATTTGATTTAAGCATATTTTTTCAAGGTGCTTATGGAAATAAATTATACAATCAGATCGCAACAGATAGTGAAGGGTTCTATCGCGCATTCAACATCACCGAACGGGTTGCTACTGGAAGTTGGAATGGCGAAGGCAGCACAAATCAGTTTCCGAGGTTAACGTGGAGCTCTGCTTCATCTACCAACAACAAAAGACCATCTACCCGTTTTCTTGAAGATGGTTCTTACCTGAGGCTAAAAAATGTCCAAATCGGATATACGTTTAGTCCTAAGGTGCTCACTGCGCTAAAAATTGCTTCTATGCGTGTGTATGCAAGTGGCCAAAATTTATTAACGTTTACCAAATACACAGGTTTAGATCCGGAGATCTATACCAGCAGCAATAGCCAGGGCGATGGCGTAAGAGCAGTTGGTATAGATTGGGGAACATATCCATCTGCAAGGGTATACACACTTGGTTTAAACCTAAACTTCTAATCTGATGAAAAAACATTATATATTATTCGCGCTGATTTGCATTGTATCGGCCAGTAGTTGCAAAAAATTTCTGGATCAGCCTGCCCTAGGTTATTATTCTAATGAAGATTTGTTTAGTAACGATGCAACTGCAGAAACAGCCGTAAATGCGGCCTATATTCCACTTACCTTTACAGATGGCGCTGCAAATCCACTTTGGGTACTTGGAGATGTAGCAACAGATGATGTAATTATTGGAGGCAATGCCGGAGAACAGGCAGATTACACTGCAATAGATTTATACAATGTTTTGCCCGGAAATGCTGCGGTACAATCTCTTTGGAGTCGGTATTATGATGGGATTAATCGATGTAATGTAATAACAGATGGCTTAACAGAAAGCAATGCCAATGTAACCGAAGCTGTGCGCACACAGATTTTAGGACAGGCGAAATTTCTTCGGGCATATTATTATTTTATATTAACGAATTTCTATGGAAATATACCATTGCGGCTTGCCGTGACCACCTCTGCAGAGGCTGGTTTGGCTGCATCAACACAGGCGCAGGTTTACACTCAAATAGAAAAAGACCTTACCGAAGCTGCAACAGCGTTGCCAGAGCGATGGACAGATGCGTCCGATAACGGCAGAGCAACAAAAGGTGCCGCGCTGGCACTTTTGGCAAAAGCATCGCTTTTTCAGAAAAAATATACAGAGGCAGTTCAATATGTACAACAGGTAGAAGCTTTGGGTTATTCGCTAACAGCAAATTACATAGACAACTTTAATGCCTCAGCCAAAACCAATAGTGAGGTTATTTTTACTGTTTGGCATATCCGGGGCGCGCAACCGTTGCAGGGCAATTCACTAAATTATTGGTTTGCACCACGTGCTTTGAATGGTGCCGGGGTATATTATCCAACACAAAGTTTGGTAGATAATTTTGAAAGTAATGACCCGCGCTTAAATTTGACGATTGCCAAAGCTGGTGATGCATATTTCGATAATACTTTTGATGCCTCATGGTCTACAACCGGTTATTTATCAAAAAAACATGTTCAATCTACCAGTGAAGTGCCCACAACAACGAAGAACGATGGAAGTTTAAATTACGAAGCAATTCGCCTGGCCGACCTTTTATTGGTGAAAGCTGAAGCTTTAAATGAATCTGGCCAGGGCGCAGCCGCTTTGATTCCTTTGAATACGGTAAGAACACGTGCAAGAAACAATTATAGTGGTACGGCACCTGCCGGATTGTTGCCTGCAATTACGGTTACCGATCAGACTCAATTGCGCGATTTAATTCGCCGCGAACGCCGATCAGAACTAGCACTAGAATTTCAACGCTTTTTCGATGTAATGCGCTATGGACAAACCTACGCAGAAACTGCGATACGGCCAGGCGCACCAAACTTTAATTTTACCAATAACAGATTTTTCCCGATACCACAAACGGAATTAAATTCCAATAATAAACTTTAATGCAAATTGGATCATGAAGAAAAAAGAAAACAAAACAGTAGTTAAATATTTTCTCATCGTGGTTGCACTTATTGCATTTGCGGCTTGCAAAAACAATGAAATACAACCAGATTACGGTTCAAACAAAACTTCTTTAAGCCAGTTGGTAGATTCTGTCAATACCGTTTATCAGAACAGTGCAGAAGGAAATGACATTGGTCAGTTTCCGCGCCAAGCAAGAGTAGATTTGAAAACTGCAATAGATTTAGCTACAACAGTTACTTCCGGGCAATTTACACAAGCAGAAGTTAATAATGCCATTGCAAGTTTAAGGCGCGCAGCGCTTGCATTTGACGAAAGAGAGATACAAGAAGTTGCACCAGAAAGTTTAGTAGCCAAATGGTTATTTAACGGAAATGCAAAAGATGCAACAGTAAATGGCCATAATGGTACATTAATGAGTGGAATTATTGGAACCGAAACCAACCATTCTGATGGTGGCGTATTGCCTGTTGCCACAACAGATCGTTTCGGGCAATCTGGTAATGCTTACGACTTTGATAATGGCGCATATGTAGAAGTGCCTTATAGCCCAGCGCTTAATCCGGCAGTATTGAGTATTAGTTTGTGGGTTAAACCCAAATCCTCTGCAGCCGATAATTATATGCTTTCTTTAAACAAATGGAATGGATTCAAATTTCAGCTTCAGGCGGATAATTTTTTATTTATGACATTGAAGACAAATGCTGCAACTTACGATCGCGATAGCAATCCAGGTAAAATGGTGGTTGGCGAATGGCACCATGCAGTAGTAACCGCCGGAAACGGTGCGATAACATTTTATGTAGATGGCGTTCAAACCCGTACAGAAACTGCAGCGGGTTCTGCTTTCGCATTAGAAACGCCGGTGAATTTAGCCATCGGGCAGATTCTGCCAAAAGCGATCTTGAATTTTACAGATAGCAGCAGTCCGTTTTATTATTCTGGTGCCGCGTATTTCAGAGGTGCGTTAGATGATATCCGCTTTTACAATAAAGCTTTATCAACTGATGAAGTAACGCAGATTTACAACAACGAAAGGCCAGATTAGGTATCTAAAATTGTTTGGAAATATAAAAGCCGGGCAACCTTTTAAGGTTGTCCGGCTTTATTGGTTAAAAATACCAGAGGTTATAACAGCGGCGCCAGAAATAATTTAGCATCATATTCCAGTTTTACAAAGCCATTGCGCTGGTGGCGTTCAAAAATTTCTTCCAGTTCCTGAACCAGCGTTGGGTAATCTTCGTCTCCTTGCAGCGGAGCGTAAGATGCTGATCTAAAATAACCCAGTAATCCATCTTTATCCAGTTGCCTGCTGTGGTAAACCTCTTGTTCAATCCGTAGTTTAGGATCCAAAAACTGGTCGATCACCGAAATGTTTATTTTCTCCTGATAAGGTTTTTTGCTGGTGTATTTATCTTTTAAACGCTGATAATCTTGTAAAAATGAACTTCTCTGTTGCAAGATATTCCAAATGAGTAAAAGGTGTGCGCCAGGCTTTGCAATTCTTTTAAATTCTTGCCGCGTTTGCTCCGGATGAAACCAATGAAAAGATTGTGCAACAGCAATTAAATCTACACTATTATCTGCCAGTGTTGTTTGCTCTGCACTTGCATTAACGCTTGTTAAGCCGGTGTAAGAAGCAAGTTTATTCTCGGCTTTTGCCCGCATTTCTGCATTTGGCTCTATCGCCGTTACCCGGTAATTTTTCTTTAACAAAAGTTCGGTAAAAATTCCCGTTCCGGAGCCTACATCAGCAATCGATTTTTCTCGGTTTAACGAAATGTTTTGCTCCAGATAAGTCAGGATTGCTTCGGGATATCCCGGCCGATATTTTTCATAGTCGTCAGAATGCCTGGAATAGCTCGATATAAAATGTTGATTCATGCTGTATATCAGATTTTTATCCGCAGTTGCGGAAATTGTATTGGACATTATTAAAACGTAAAACCGTCTTCACGGTTGTTCAAAGGCCGAATTTGTAATTCCTAAAATCCAAAAGTAAAATTTAACATATAAAATCTATAGGAATAGTAGTTTAATTTTTTAATTTTACGCTTGTTATACATACTTATCCAGAAAGACTGAGGGAAAGGCCCGTTGACGTCTAAGCAACCTGTTGCCAAATAAGGTGCTAAATCCTTCCCTGAAAATGGGATAGATAAGAGAGGAAGCTGTTTCTGCGTAAGTGTTTGCACTAAAGTTTAAGCAATGAGCATATATTTGGACAATGCGGCTACAACGCCATTATCTGCAGAAGTGTTTGCAGAAATGAAACCTTACTTTTTTCACGAATTTGCAAATCCATCATCTGCACATGCCGCAGGAAGGCATGCGCGGCAAGCAATTGAACAATCCAGAAGTCAAATTGCCGATTGGTTGAATACATCTCCAGAACATATTTTTTTCACCTCTGGCGGTACCGAAGCAGACAATATGGCCATACTTTCTGCAATTTATACGCAAAAAATAAGAGTGGTTATTACTTCGCGCTTAGAGCATCATGCGGTTTTAAATACATTAAAAAGAGCCGAACGCGATGGGTTAATTAAACTCGTTTTTTTATCCAATGATGAAAAGGGAAATCTGTCTTTAAAAGAACTGGATCGTTTGCTGGATGCACAAGCAGAGCAAGTGCTGATTTCGCTGATGCATGGTAATAATGAAATTGCAAACCTCAATCCAATTTATGAAATAGCCGACCTGGCAGAACATTACGGCGCGGTTTTCCATTGCGATACCATTCAAACTATGGGGCATTTTAGGTATGATGTAAGGCAAATGACACCAGATTTTCTGGTCGGCTCGGCACATAAATTTCACGGCCCAAAAGGAACAGGTTTTTTGTATAGCCGATTGCCAAAGCAATTAACAACCTTAATAACCGGCGGCGCTCAGGAAAATGGGAAACGCGCCGGAACGGAAAATGTAGCCGGAATTTTGGGGATGGCTGCTGCTTTTCAGGAAGCGTATTTGAAATTGGATGAATACGAACAGCATTTAAAACATTTGAAAGCAAAATTAATTGCCGGTTTATCTGCTTACGGTGAATTTTCATTTAATGGAAATTCTGCTGAGATAGATAAAAGTCTTTCTACAGTATTGAGTATTTCGGTACCGGATGGGGTAAGTAATGGCAATTTACTACAGCATTTAGATCTCTCCGATATTTATGCTTCTGGCGGAAGCGCTTGCTCTGGTAATGGCCTCTCTCATGTAATTTCTGCATTGCAAGCACAAAATAAACGCAATACCATTCGGTTTTCTTTTAGCCGATACAATACCGAACATGAAATTGATCAAGTACTTGCTGTAATTCAGCAATATGCACGTCAGCAGGATTTTGAATCGATTTTGCGGTCTGCTTAGTTTTATTAAAATATTTCTCGTAACCATTAACTAGACTAATACCACCAAACCAACTGCTAAGCGGCGATGAATTTCGTCGCTTAGTTTTTAACTGGCAGAAATGTAGCATGTGGGCATTGTAATGGCATTTCAACTTTTTTTATCTGTTGAAACTTTGCAAATAAAGTAACCAGAGTACGCAAAAACGAATATCTTACAAGATTAAGACTACTTTTCCTGTAGGGATTGTATATATTTGCCGATTCTTTGCCAGCACGTTCAAGACGTAAAAATTTTTAACTGGTAAAAGAAATGAATTAAAGATGATCAGACTACAAAACATTACGAAAACTTTTGGGGAAGGGAGCAAGCAGGTTACTGCACTTTCTGATATTTCGCTCCATGTAAAGCAAGGTCAGATCACAGGCGTAATTGGTGCATCAGGAGCAGGCAAAAGTACTTTAATCCGCTGTGCGAATTTATTAGAAATACCAACTTCTGGCGAGGTAATTATTGATGGACAAAACCTTTTGAAGTTAACCAGAACAGAATTGGCAATTGCCAGACGGCAGATTGGGATGATTTTCCAACATTTTAATCTGTTATCATCCAGAACGGTTTCTGATAACATTGCTTTTCCGCTTGAACTAGCTGGTACACCAAAATCAAAAATTAAGGAAAGGGTTTCAGAGTTACTGCAATTTGTAGATTTAGAAGCCAAACAAAACGATTATCCTGCAAGCCTTTCTGGCGGGCAAAAGCAACGTGTAGCCATCGCCAGAACTCTGGCTGTGCGTCCGAAAGTGTTGCTTTGCGATGAAGCCACAAGTGCACTTGATCCAGAAACGACCACGTCTATACTCAATTTGCTAAAAGCCGTAAACGAACGTTTCGGAATTACCATTTTACTGATTACACATGAAATGCATGTAGTTAAATCTATTTGCGATGAAGTGGCCATTATTAGCAATGGTAAACTGATTGAACAAGGCAGTGTAGCCGATATTTTTAGTCACCCCAAAACTGCACTTGCACAGAAGTTTATCGCATCGTCTATCCAGGTTTCTCTTCCGGAAGAATACCGTATAAAGCTCAAATCAGAAGGTGAAAATCCGTTATTGCAGCTCAATTTTAATGGAGATTCTGCAGGTGCTGCTGCACTATCTGAAGTGACCAGACTGTATGGCATTACAAATCACATCTTGTCTGCACAGCTGGAAAATGCAGGTTCAGTTCAGTACGGAACAATTTTGCTCAGGGCGGAGGGAAGCGCACAGGCGCATGAACAAGCGCTTACCTATTATAAAAACCATCATATAAAAACGGAGGTTTTGGGTTATGTCTAATTCTATGATTAATTTATTGCTCTACGGCACGTTGGAAACTTTGGTGATGACTGTTTTTGCCGGCTTGTTCGGTTTCATATTGGGGCTGCCAACCGGTGTGCTGCTTTTCATTACCCGTAAAGGAGAGATTTTAGCACACCGAACAGCCAATCGGGTTTTATCTGTATTGGTTAATATTTTCAGATCTATTCCGTTTATTATTCTAATTGTCTGGATGATTCCTTTTACGCGCGCCATTGTAGGTACATCAATAGGTGTAAAAGCAGCTTTGGTTCCATTAAGTATTGGCGCGGCGCCATTTATTGCGCGAATGGTAGAAAATAGCCTGCTCGAAATTCCGCACGGGTTAATCGAAGCCGCACGTGCACTTGGTGCAAAACCTATGCAAATAATTCTTAAAGTACTCTTGCCAGAAGCTTTACCTGCAATTGTGAATAGCGCTTCTATTACGCTAATTACTTTGGTTGGCTATTCTGCAATGGGCGGCGCAGTTGGTGCTGGCGGACTTGGCCAAATCGGATATCAATACGGATATATTGGTTATGATGGTTTAGTCATGAATACGGTTTTGGTGCTGTTGGTAATGATTGTTTTTCTGATTCAGTTTATCGGCGATCGATTATCAAAACACTACGACCACAGAAAATAACATAAAAAATAATGAAAATGAAAAATACAATAATGCTGAGCACGGTGATTTTGGCTATAGCCATGTTGATTGGCGCTTGCGGAAACGATCGTAAAAATGATCCAAACCATTTATTAGTTGGCGTAGAAACAGGTCCGGAATATACTGTTGCACAGGTTGCCCAACGCGTTGCAAAAGAGAAATACAACCTCGAGGTAAAACTTGTCCAGTTTAGTGATTATGTGATGCCAAATGAATCTTTAAGTCAGGGCGATATTGATGTAAACGCTTTTCAAAATAAACCTTATCTGGATGTTCAGGCGAAACAACGCGGTTACAAATTTGCCATTGTAGGCAATACATTTGTTTACCCAATTGCAGCGTACTCTAAAAAAATTAAAAAACTAGATGAGCTGAAAGCAGAGAGTACCATAATTATTCCTAACGATCCAACCAACAGCGGACGTTCGTTACTGTTGCTGCAATCTGCCGGTTTAATAAAACTTAAAGCAGATGTAGGTTTATTGCCAACACTAAATGACGTGGTAGAAAACCCTAAAAAACTGAAAATTCTGGAGCTGGAAGCGCCACAATTACCAAGAGCTTTAGATGATGCAAATGTAACTATTGCGGTAATCAACAATACTTTTGCGGCTCCGGTAGGTCTAATTTCTACACGCGATGGTCTTTTTGTAGAAGATGCAAATTCTCCTTATGTAAATGCAATTGTTGCGAGAGAAGACAATAAAAACGAAGAGAAGGTGAAGAAATTTGTGAAAGCGTATCAATCTGCAGAGGTAGAACAAGCGGCAAAAGAAGCATTTAAAGGAAGTGCAATAAAAGGTTGGTAATCCGCATTAACGGATAATCAGAAAATACAGAATACATGTTTAATAAAAAATCAATTTCATCGCTGATAGAAGAACAGCAATCTACACAAAATGGCTCCTTGAAACGCAGTCTTGGCCCAATACAACTTGTTGCATTGGGTATAGGCGCAATTGTTGGGGCCGGTATATTTTCCTTAACAGGTATTGTCGCTTCAGAAAATGCTGGTCCGGCGGTAATTTTATCGTTTACACTTGCTGCGGTAGCCTGCGCTTTTTGTGCCTTATGTTATGCAGAATTTGCCTCCATGATTCCGGTTGCCGGTTCTGCTTATACATATACATATGCCACTTTAGGCGAATTTATGGCCTGGATTATTGGTTGGGATTTGGTTTTGGAATATGCACTCGCTTCGGCCACAGTTGCCGTAAGCTGGTCTAGTTATGCCAATAAATTACTCGCACAGTTTCACATTCATTTGCCTCCAGAATTAACGGCTTCGCCATTTGACGCGGTAAAACTTGCTGATGGGACAATGGCCCAGGTTGGTATAATTAACCTTCCAGCGGTTATTATTGTAAGTTTACTCTCCTTAATTTTAGCTAAAGGAACAAAAGAATCATCAGGTTTAAATACTATTCTAGTGATAGTGAAGATCAGTGTAATTTTATTGTTTATCGCCCTTGGCTGGTCGTTCATTAATCCTTCAAATTATAATCCCTTTATCCCGGAAAACACCGGAGAGTTTGGCCATTTTGGTTGGTCCGGTATTGTTCGTGGAGCCGCTGTTGTATTCTTTGGCTTTATTGGTTTTGATGCCGTTTCTACTGCTGCGCAGGAAGCAAAAAGACCGCAACGCGATATGCCAATCGGGATTATCGGTTCGTTATTGGTGGCAACGTTACTATACGTTGTATTTGCCCATGTGATGACTGGTCTTGTTCCTTACACAGCGTTTAAAGGCGATGCAAGTCCGGCTGCAACAGCATTTGCTGTAACCGGATACAGTTTTTTGAATAGCGCGTTAATTATTGCCATTCTTGCCGGTTACACGTCGGTAATTTTAGTGATGCTAATGGGACAATCGCGGGTATTTTACAGCATGTCTAAAGATGGATTATTGCCTGCATTTTTTAGCGATATTCATTCCAAGTTCAAAACACCCTATAAAAGCAATTTATTCTTCTTGGTTTTTGTTAGCGCATTAGCGGGTTTCGTGCCAATTTCCGATTTGGGCCACATGGTGAGCATCGGTACACTCTTTGCTTTTTCTTTAGTTGCATTAGGTGTAATTATTTTGAGGTACAAAAAGCCAGAACTTGCGCGTCCTTTTAAAGTTCCGGGTGTACCTTTTGTACCGATTTTAGGTATTGGCGTCTGCGTTTTTCTGATGACAGGTTTGCCACTAGAAAGTTGGATCAGACTGTTTATCTGGATGGCAATCGGTATTGCTTTTTACTTTGCATATGGTCGCCGGCACAGCAAGTTGAAATAATGCATTAGATGGCTGCTAAAGACAAACATTTAGATCCTGAATTAATTCTTTTGCTGAAAAAAGGAGAGGAGTCTGCTTTTGAAGAAATTTACGAACGCTATTGGGAAAAAATGGCCAGTTGCGCGTATAAGCTTACAAAGTCTGAAAGGCATGTGTATGATCTTCTATCTGATGTGTTTATTTCTCTTTGGAGAAATCGCGAGCGTTTGGGAAATATTGTTTTGGAAGATTTTTTGGTGCAGGCAACTATTAGAAAAAGTTTGGAGGTTGTTGTTAAAAAGCTGGAAGATCTGGAGACAGGCGAGAAAGCTTTTTAACGTTTTTTTGTTTCATTAATGGCTCTGCCGTTTTGCACATTTCTTGATAACTTAACATGATCTGGCATTTAAGTTAAAACGTTTTGTTTTGCTTTGCAGCATAACAAAGAACGATCTAATATGGAAAATAATCCAACCAAGATTAGTACAGACTTGCAACTATTTATAGACAAGTTTGAACCCAGCAAATTTAAGTTAATGGCGCGCGGAATCGAAATTCGAGGCATGAATGACATTCACCGCAACATTGCTTATGCCAAAGAAATTATAGAGAGAATGAAGCTTAACCTTACTGTATCGCACAATGCAGAAATGTTGTCTTACCGCGGTTTCGAGGTAAACAATGCCTAATTCGTTTTAATCATCATCCCCAAACTATACCAACATTCAGTCATTTGAAAATCCGTTCCTCCGTATTTTAGACATTAAAAAGGCCACATTTCTGTGGCCTTTTACATTTTCGATTATTTTTTCAATATCGGCGCCAGCACTTCGTGCTTTCCGTCAATACTTTCTTCATCAGTCAGTCCGAGAATATCAGCAACCAGCGGATATACATTAACATTCTCAAAAGCTGGTATTTTCTGATGTGTTTTAAATGCCGGCCCCCAAGCCAAAAATGTTGCATTCATATCTTTTACAACTGAAGGATCAAATCCGTGATGGCCAATTCCTGGTTTTCTGTTTGAGAAAACTTTAGGCCATTCCGGTACCAGTAAAATATCGCCAATTCTATTCATGCGATCATCTGTTGCATTATAATGAAAATGCGCAGGCATATTGGTTTTCAGGTAAACTTTGTAGTCTTTTTCGTCTTTTTTCAATTCTTCATACAAAGGCAATATATCTGCTTTATTTTTTGCATGAACATCCATCAGTGTACCAGAAGCGGCGATGATGTATTTTGCAGTATCAATCGCATTCGGTGTCGCAATCGGATGTTCGCGGTCTACAGCCGTCATACCGTGATCGGCTACAAAAACAAAATTAACCGGAAGTTTAGTTTCTTTTACGGCTTTAGTCAATTCAAAAATCACTGAATCTACCAGTTTTACCGCTCTTTCAGTTTCCGGTGCATCGGGGCCAAAACTGTGTCCGGCGTGGTCAGGTTCTGAAAGATAAAAGGTAATTAAGTGTGGTCTTTTTTCTTTCGGCAGGTTTAGCCAATCTTTCACAATCTGGATTCTTTTTCCGTAAGAAATCTGCTCAGAATAATTGTAATAATACGTTGGGCGAAAGCCTTTAATTTCGGCTTCAGAACCTACCCAAAACATAGAAGCAGCCAACATTTGGTGTTGTTCTGCCAATACCCATAAAGGTGTTCCGCCGTACCATTTGCCGTCTCTAACTTTATCTTTTGCGCCCATTGAGTAACGCTGGTTTTCTTGCTCATCCAAAAAGTTATTGTTGACCAAACCGTGGTGCGAAGGATACATGCCCGTAACAATTGTGTAATGGTTTGGAAATGTTACCGATGGATAACTCGGAATCATCGCTTGCGCCTGTACACCATTCTCACTCAGTTTCAGTAATTGATCTGCGTGGTATTTCCTGGCATAATCATGCCTAAAACCATCTGCAGAAATCAATATCAGATAAGGTTTTTTCTGTTGTTCAGGAGAATTTATTCTCGATGTATTGATGTGCTGTGTTGTATCTGCCTGTGCAAATACCATTTGCCTTCGGGCTGTAAAAAGCAAAGTTAAACCAAAATAAACTAGGAATTTTATGCGCATTCTGTATAATTTCTAAAGCGCAAATGTAAAATTCCAACTTTGTGTTAAAGTTAAGAAAGAAAGTTTTTACAGATGGATGGTTTTTGGATAGCTTAACATTTCGATGCACAGATACGTTTTAGCATATTGAATTTGCGGGAATCTGCGAGAAGAGAAATGGTATTTTCGCCCGCAGATTTCCGCAAATAAATGAACTATCAGAAAAGAATCAACGTGGAAAAGTTTCTGTTTCTCTAACTTCCCGATTGGCCGCCGCTGCTTTTCACATCATCATTATTGATGCTTCTTTGGCTTTTCTTAATCGAATCTTTTAGTTTTCCGAATTTCCAGTTCAGGCTTAAACTTACAGATCGGTTGTAATTTGCGCTGTTGTAACGTTGCGTAAAGTTCGATCCTTCAGTATAGGTTCTGTAATATCTGTATTTGGCGAATGGATTATTCACGTTTGCAGATAGCGTAAGTTTGTCTTTAACAATCGCTTTGCTTCCACCAAATGACATATAAAAATACTCGCCGGAGCGGCCTTGCAATAAAACATCTGCAGCACTATAACTCGCACTTGCATTTACTTTCCACTCTTTTTCGAATTTGTAATTGGTATTTATATAGGCGTAGCCCATAAAGCCTTTATTTGATGTAAGTACACCATTAATGGTGCCCTGCAACCAGGTGTAGCCAATATTTCCACTCAGGCTTGCGTTCCATTTTGCCGTTATCGGATAGTTTATATTTAAGTTACTTACCAAGCTTTTATCGCGTCCAATGTTGGCAAAAGTAGTTCGGGTAATTTTATCTACTTCATTATACACAGAAATATTTTGAACGGTATTGTTCGCGAAATTATAACTCAAACCGATATTGATTGATCCTTTTTTAAACCTACTGTAATTCAATTCAAAATTGTTGCTCAATACCGCTTCAAGATCAGGATTACCTGTCGATTCGAAATTAGGAATAGAACGGTCTACAAAAGGATTTAAGTTGTCAATTCCTGGGCGTTGGATACGCTGCGTAAAACCCAAACTTAAACTGCTTTGGTTTTCAAATTTCTTGCTTAATGATACCGATGGAATTACATTGAAATAATCTGATTTTACATTAGAACCGGAGCTAATGAAATCTGCACGTACAAAAGTTTTTTCTGCACGTACGCCAGCTTTAAAACCCCAGCTTTTTAATTTTAAATTGTAAGAATTGTATGCGCCAATTACATTTTGATCGTTGTTAAAACGGTTTGTACGTAATGGATCAATCTGGTAATCGTTCGTTGATGCATTAAAAGCACTGTATTCAAAATTACTATCGTTGGCGCGTAAAATTCCTTTAATACCGCCTTCTATATTTAGGTTTTTAAGCGGGTGCACATAATCTACCTGTATGGTTTGTTCGCGTGCTTTGCTGTCATTTTGCTGAATGTAATTGGGATCGGTAAAATTCTGGCGGTTTTCAAAACGCAAATCGTTCAATTGCGGATTACTGCCATCATTATACTTGTATGAAAAAGTAAGGAGTCTTTCTTTACTGCTTTTAAAACCAAGCTGATAATTTAACGTCATGTCTAAACCTTTCCATTCAAATCTATTGTTGCCAAACAAATCGTAATTGCTTTGTTGCCCGGCGCTGTTTAGTCTGAACATTTGGCTGGTATTGGATTTATTGTAGCCGCTGTAAGGATTGAATTCTGCAGTGATGAGGTTCAGACTATCAATTTCATAACTGATTTCTGCGCCGCCATAACGATAATTGTTGTTGAATTTTCTTTTACCGAGCACAAGTAATTCTGAAGGATTGGCACCTGTGGAGATTCTGGAATTGGTATTTTCTGTTTCAGGAGAACTAAAAAAACCTGTTCCGCCATAAGCTGTTATACCGAGTTTTCCTTGTTTAATGGTAAAGAAACCGCCAATACTTGGTCCGCCAATTGGAAATTGATGGCGCATGGTTAAACTTCCGTTATACCCATTGTCTATTTTTTTATTGGTGATGATATTGATAATTCCGGCAAGGCCTTCACTATCGTATTTTGCCGGCGGAGTGGTAATGACTTCAATTTTTTGAATGGATGAAGCAGGCATACTGCGCAATACATCTTTCGGGCTGCTCGCAATCATTCCGGAAGGTTTTCCATTGATCAATATTTTGTAATTGCCGCTGCCTTTCAGTTTAATATTGTCGTCTGCATCTAAAGAAAGCAAAGGAACTTTACGCATCATATCCAACGCAGTTAATGATTTGCTTTCCGGATCGGCTTGTATATCGTAACTGATTCGGTCAGATTCCTGAACGATAACCGGGCGCATTGCGTTTACAGAAACTTCACTCAGCGTATTCACTTGCGAATGCAAAGCAATTGTTCCTGTATTAAAGGCCGGGTTTTTCGCAGAAATTTCTATCGGAATATTTTTTGCCGTATATCCCACGGCGATTGCCGTAAGTGTATATTTCCCATGTGGAATTTTAAGTAAGGAAAATTGGCCGTTTTGAGGTGTTACAACGGTTTTAATAACCTGGTTATCTTTTTTTAGCGCAACAGTAATAAACTCAAGTGGTTCTTTACTTAGCGAGTCTGTAATTTTTCCGCTAATGGCGCCGCTATCGTCTTGGGCGTTTACAAAAAAGGGAAATAGTAGAAGTAAGCTGAAGAATGAGAGAAGTGCGTAGATTTTGGTTTTCATGAATTTGAGCTGATGCTTAGATAGGAGATGTTTTATTAGTTGCTCATAAGACGCGATATATTTTTTTATGTTGCAGCGAAATTGAATTTATTTTGCAAGTGCATTGTTTGTGAGTGTTTTAAAATGATTGAACACATTTAACCATTTCAATTCTGAATATTTACTTTCGATCATAAAGTTTGTAAATCAACACGTTTTTGCATTTTCTCCCATTTCTGTAAATAGGTGTGATGCGTGCTAATGAACAGCTTTTGAATTTAGATTGTATTGTTGCCAAAACATCTGCATTGAAGAGATTAGACGGAACAATGTAATATGCATTGTCGCCTTTTAATAAAGCTTTTTTGTTGTTATTGCTCCAATAATATTCATGTAAATCAAATATTTCTCCGATGCCAAATGTATACAGATGCGCATTAGGGCAAACATAAAAATCGAGATGTGCAGCAGGAAACCATTTGTCTATTACAACAATATCTGAAAATTGATTTCCATCTTTAAGGTGTTGCCTTTTTACAATTTCACCGGTTTCTGGCCAGCCGTACAAATCTAAAGTTGGATCGCCGGCACCAAAATGTAAATTGTCTTTTTCTGGTGCTAAACTTCCTGGATAAAAATGCACAGCATTTAGGCCAATCACAATGATGAAAAATACCAATGCCAATGCAGAAAATGCCAGTCGTTTCGCCTTGAATTGGTTTTCCATTTCTTCCAGTTTTATCGCTGCAAGAAAAATGAGCAAACTGTAAGCCGGGCCAGACCAATGCGGTAAAGTATCGCGGAAAAGGGCGAAAGTAATGAGTGTAGCAATTAATGGAATAGAACAGCATAAAATAACACGGTGTTCAGTTTTTAGTCTTTTTTGTTTTTTCGTGATGCAAGAGAATACTGCCCACCAGGCTAAGCAAAATACAATTGGATTGTTATAAAGAAACTCGCCACTAATTTCTCTAAAAAAAGAAATTGGATTAATTCCTGAACGTACAAAACTAACGCGCTTACTGTGATAGGTATATGTAATAAAATGATTGTTGAAATTCCAGAAAATTACCGGCGAAAAAAGCAACAAAGTAATTCCTGCTGAGACATAAATTCCTTTTCGAGAAAGCGTTTGTTTAATTTTTGGCAATGTGACCAACAATGCGCCAAACCACAGAAAAACACCATGTATTTTGCATAACATACATAAACCGCAAGCCAAACCAAACCAGCACCAAGTGGTGAAATGAGGCTGCCGATTAATTTTTAACAGCAAGAAAAAGCCCCAGAGCCAGAAGACCATTTGCGGACTATCGGGCAAAATAAATGTTCCGGAAATTATGCTGCAATAGAGAGATGCGGTGTATAAAAAAACTGCATACCAGGCCAGTTTGTTGCCGGATAAGAAACTGCCGATTTGAAAAACCAAAATGGTGCAGATTGAAGAAGACAGAATCGCACCAAAACGTACGGCAATCTCATTGTGCAGCGATAGATTTAAAGTACTGAAGCGAATTAGCCAGGCAATAAACGGAGGATGATCAAAATAGTTCCACTTCAGGTTTAGTGCATAAGTCCAATAATAAACTTCATCATTTCCGAAATCAATAGAGACGGCAACTATCAGTTTTATTGTGCTAACAATGGCGATAAAAACCCAAAGAGATTTGGGTAAAAACTCCCTGTTACCCAAGGCTTACTGCGTTTTTTGCACGGAGTTTCATAAACCTTTTATACCGTTTGGAAACCTTCGCCGATCTGAACATTTTTTGAATATACACTTGTCTGTAGCTGATTAATGCACAACTAACACCCAATGTAGCGCCTGCAACTACGTCCACAAGGAAATGTTGTGCAAGGTAAATTCTGGAATAACCCACCAGCAGCGCTAGAATTACGCAAGGAATAGAGATTTTGTTTTTCTTAAAAACCAACACTAAAACTGTTGATAACGCAAATATTGTTGCTGTATGGCCAGAAGGAAAAGAGTTGTGGTTGTATAAGTTTACACCATCTACAAAATGATTGTATTGAAAAGCAGTTTGTTCAAAAAAATATTTAGGCCGCGGTGAATGGAAAAATTGTTTAAGCACTTGGCATAAGATACCTGAATAGGCGTAGGCTAAAGTTAAGGTCATGGCTTTTTTCTTTTTTTTAGCCAGGATAAATGCCGCAATCAAAAGTAATGTACCTGTTCCATCGCCTAGAAAAGTAATTCCTTTAAATGCACTGTCCAGAAATTTTGGATGATAAGCATTTAGTAAAACAAAGCTTTCAGTTTTGTTAAACATCAAGATTAAAACAATTGCGGCGACCAGTAAACACAATTGGGGAATAAAAAAATAAGGTAGTTTTTTAATTCGTTTAATCATCGCTTTTGGTTTGTTATACCACAAAATTAAAAGGCGAATATATTGTTAAAGTTAAGGTTGTGTCATGTTATTGTCATGCGTCGCCAAATAAAAAGGCCTTTCTCAAATATTGAGAAAGGCCTTAAAAACGTGTTTTGTTAATGTTTAGAAACTGTATCTCAAGCCCAGTTGCATTTGGTAACGTGATCCAAAGAAATCTTTTGAATAAGAGGTTACATCACTTTGGCTAAATGAATACACCGGGTAAGTTGTTGCTGTTCCTGGAGTTGCAACTTTTACACCTACACTGGCCATTGAGTTGAACGTATTTGGAGAGAAATATTGTACGCCCCAGTTTTTGTTTACCAGATTAGTTAAATTCACAATATCATAAGTTAAGGTTAAAACATGTGGATGCTTGCCTTTTGCTACCTGAATATCTTGTGCAAAGCGGAAATCTGCTTGTACATTCCACGGTGTACGTGCACCGTTGCGTTCTGTAAACTGTCCGCGGCGGGTGCTCAAATATTTATCGCCATTTATGTAAGCATCAAATGCTGCCGCCTGTGCAATACCTGCGGTTGTAGTTGGGAAAAACTTAGTGGTTTCACCAACTGCCGGGATATACAATAAACTTACTGTTTGTCCGGTTCCGTTGATTCTTGTATTTACCAAACCTAATGAATATGGAGATCCTGATTGTCCGCTAAAGAACAATGAGAAGCTCGATACATATTTGCCGTTTTTAGCCCAATCAATTCTGTAATTCGCTGTAGATACAATTCGGTTGCGGATATCAAAGTTAGAATAAGCCAAACTTGCATTATTCGGACTTAAACTTTGATTCAACTGCCAGTTAGATTCCATTGAATTTCGGATACCGTTAGAGATATCTTTCGATTGGCCATAAGTATAACCGACCATCAAATCTAATCCCATTGGGAATGATTTATTGACTTGTGCAGTTAAGCTGTATTTATAACCTTTATCCGTGTTCGATAATAAATACGCATTGGTATATAATGGATTAATTTTTGCGCCAGAATAAATGGGTTGTTGTTTCTGCGTTTCATAAACCATATAAGTTGGATTATCTACGTAATTAATTTGCTGAAACTGGATGTCTTTAATGACTTTACTGTAAATCCCTTCAATCGTAAATTTCCATTGATCTGCAGTTTTATAATCGAAAGCAAGATTGCTTCTCCAGGCTTTTGGCATTTTAAAATTGTTATCAACCAAATCTACTTGTGTTGCACCAGAAGCATCGTTCACATTTACATTTTGTCTGCTCACATATCCAGCTTCTCCGTTTCCGGTAAGTGCATCTCTTATTGGGTCTGTACCTGCAACCTGAGAGGTTGTGGTATTGTTGTAACTTCTGTCAAATGCACCGTAGTTAACCCCATTATTATAATAAGCATAACCAATCCAGGCGAAAGGAATCCGACTGGTAAAAAATCCGGTTCCACCGCGTACAATTAAACTTTGATCTCCAAGGGCATCAAAATTGAAACCAATACGTGGAGAAACTTGAATTTTGTTCAGGAATTTGCCTGTTATTGCCGATGGTTGTGTATATGTATACGTTGTGCCATAGTTCGGATCAACTGGCGAGTTTGTCGTTTTTGAACTTAACGTTGGCATATCCGGAAGGTTTGCCATATCGAAACGTAAACCCGGCGTTAATTTTAAACGATCGCCGATTCGAATTTCATCTTGTCCGTACACGCTGTACATGTTTACGTTAAATGCTGCAGTTGGGTTATCAAGAATATAATCGCGGCTGTTGTTGTCATAGTTGTAGCTGGCGCGAACACGGTTTGGTTTGTTGGCCAGAAAATCTGCAATGCTGCTATATGCTACACGTCCATTCCATGAGTTTACAAAACCGTAATTAATTTTATAAAACTCGTTGTGCGTACCTATCGTAAATGTGTGGTTTCCTTTGCTGAATACGTAATTGTCTGTAAACTCGAACGTGTTTTGCTTCATATTGAAGATACTCGCCTCGCGATCTGTACCTAAAAAGATTGTTCCACCATTTGATGCAATTTCAATTTGCGGCAAAGCCGGATTGGATAGCGGATTGCGGTAATCGTGAACGCTAGAATATCCGAGAATCAAATTGTTTGTAGCCGAGTTTCCGAAACGTGTTTTTAAATCTGCAACAGTAGATGATTGGTTGTTATTTTGCTGAAAATCTATACTTCCAAAACGAAAGTTAGATTGATCGCGCTCTAAGTTTGTCGCTTTAGAAATAATGGTATTATTCCGGATAGTTAACTGATTGTTTTCATTAATATTCCAATCTAAACGATTGAAAAATTTGTTCGATTGAGAATAGATGTTGTAATTGCCATAAGCACCAGCATCTACACCATAATTAGATTTCATGTAGTCAGAAATCTGTTGTGCCTGCGCTGCTGTTAACAATGTCATGTCTGATGAACCTGCACCCAAAATTACAGGATCTTGCCTACGCGTGATTTCTTCATTGGTGAAGAAAAACAATTTGTCTTTAATAATTGGGAAACCAACGCGGAAACCTGTCTGATAATCATGGAATGATGATGGCAATTTTGAGTTATCACCAGTTTTATTGCGGCCAATTAATGAAGCGTTGCGTCCATATCCGTAAACAGATCCGGTAACATCATTTGTTCCGCTGCGCGTTACGGCATTGATACTTCCGCCTAAAAAGTTCCCGACTTTAACATCGTAAGGAGAAAGTAAAACAGTTACATCCTGAATGGCATCTAAAGAAACCGGATTGGTACGTGTACTGCTGCCCGGCATACCTGAACTTCCGCTTTGTCCGCCCAATGACGGACTAAACCCGATTGCATCATTATTGATTGCACCATCAATGGTTACGTTATTGTACCTAAAGTTTGTACCACCAAAAGTATTGTCTTTACTACCTTGTGGTGTAACGCGGGTTACATCTTGTAAACTGCGGTTAAGCGTTGGAAGCGCTTTAATTTGTGCCTCATTAATGCTGGTTCCTGCGCCAGACTTTGTGCCGCCTTTCTGGCCTTTTACACTTACTTCTGCAAGTTGGTTGCCTTGTTCCTCAATATCAAGATCTAATCGTACATCGTTACCTAATGTTAAATAAATGTTTTCTTTAACGAGTGGACTGTAACCTACGTAAGATACGGTGACTTTGTACGGCCCGCCAGGGTTTAAGTTTCCAATGCGGTATAAACCATTTTCGTTAGAAGATACCTTAGAAACTGTTCCGGTAGGCACATGCACCATAACAATGGTTGCTCCTGGAATAATGCCTTTGGCATCTTTTACTTTTCCGTTAATGCTTGCCGTGGTCACTTGCGCCTCAGCTGTAGCAAAGAACAGTGTTAGAATACTAAATAGTAATAGTACACGTGTTTTCATTTCTGTTGATTTGTTTGTTACAAAACAACATCGATATTGTTAATTAAATGTTAAATATAAATTAACTTTAATGTTAAATTAATGTAATGGTTATTGATTTTTAATAATTTGGAAATAGAAAAGCAATGCCGGATCATTATGACGGATAGAGCGGGTTTGGGGATAGAAAAACTGACTTTTTCAGTTGATTAAAATTGGCAATCAATTATGAAGAATGGATGAAGATTTGCATAAAGCTTTTTGATGTTGAGTTTGATATGATTCGTGAGCGCTAAAGATATGTAGTGCTGTAAACGCAACAAGCCCGACCAATTATAGTCAGGCTTATTACTAAAAGGATTTTTTAGAATTTTTTAATCTGAATGTCTCACACTGCCACTTTTAGAATTCGAGGTCTTACGTAAGCCTGCGCTTCCTTTGTATGTGATGTCACTGCCACCACTTGCACCTGCTTCAATTCCTTTTTCTACATTAACATTTACATCAGAGCCACCAGAACTTTCTACTTTTGCATATTGTGCTACCAGGTTAAATGCATCAACATCGCTGCCACCACTTGAATGAATAACCAGGTTCTGAACTCTACCACTTAAGTCAAGGTCGCTGCCACCGCTGGAAGAGATAGACAGGTCTCCACAAATCAAATCAAGCTTCAAATCAGAACCACCAGAAGAATTAATGGTCAGCTTATCTGTTTTGATTGGGTTTTGACCATACACATCAGAACCTCCAGAGGCATTTAATCCACTTAAACTCTTAACATTTACATAGGCTTTAATCGATCGATTCTTAAAGGCACGACTCCAGCTAAAACCATCTTTGAATTTAATTCTAATGCTTTGACCTTCCTGTTCAACAACAACAGAAGCCATAGTTTCTGCATCTGTTTTGATATTTACACTTTCTGAGCTGCCCTGAGTAAGGTATAAATCTATTCCACTGCTAACAGAAATGGTGTTAAATGATTTTACTGTGAAATTCTTACTGCTTTGCGCGCTTACGCTAAGTACGCCAATAGTCAACATAAGTAAGATAATCGCGTGAAATGTTTTTTTCATTTGGTTTAGGTTTGGTTTTAAATTTTGATCGGCTTTTAAGCAATTGTAAAAAATCTCTTTTCAACCTTTCTAAATTAGACGCTACAAATTTCAAAACGTTGCAATAGCTTTAAATTTTTTTTCAAATAGTTTGATTATCACCCTTAAAATCGTTCTTTTTGTATTCAACCTTTAATACCATGGCCGATTCACAATTACTGATATTAAATAAAAAGCAAATTCAACAAAAGATAGATCGTATCGCTTATCAAATTCTGGAAGATAATCTGAACGAGAAAGAAATTGTACTAGCGGGCATTTGGGATAGGGGATATAAACTGGCCATTAGATTAGAAAAAGTACTGAAAAAAATCTCTGGAATGAAAATTACACTTCTACGTGTTGATTTGCAAAAAGAGAGCAGTAAACTGGTTGCAACTACAAATCTTGATGAAAGCCATTGGAAAAATAAAGTGATCATTATCGTAGATGATGTTTTAAATAGTGGCAAAACGCTGGCTTATGGATTAGGCGTTTTCTTAAATACACCGCACAAAAAAATCAGAACTGTGGTTTTGGTAGATCGAAGTCATAAAATTTTCCCAATCGCTACAGATTTTGTCGGACTTGAGCTCGCTACAATTCTAAAAGAACATGTAGATGTGGTTATGGATGTTGATGGCGAAGAAGATCGCGTGTATATTTCTTAAGGTTTATTTCTTTTTACACCCCATCATGCGAACTGAAGCGTTGGTGGTATGATTGGCGTGAAGCAATCTATTCGACACATTTTTTACTATCTGCGTTTATCCACGTCTCGTCATTGCGAACTGAAGCGTTGGTGGTATGATTGGCGTGAAGCAATCTCTCCAACAATTTCCCCTTCTTCCATGGCAAATGTTTGCGTCTTTATGGTTTGTGTTTTTCAGCTCACCGCCGCTTGGGCTCGATCTTTTTGACAGTAAAAAGAACCAAAAACTGCCGGCTGCTATTTTTTATGAAAGTTTGTGGTTGTGCAAGATCAGTGTAATCCAAAAAATAGCTAGGCTGGTAAAAGCAGAACGTAGAGACAGTGGTTTGGCTTTAGAAAGCGCTAGATGCAAATGAATAAAGTCTTGATTTTTCGTTTTTGTTTCTGCGTTTATCTACGTTTCGTCATTGCGAACTGAAGCGTTGGTTGTATGATTGGCGTGAAGCAATCTCTCCAACAATTTCCCCTTCTTCCGTGGCAAATGTTGCGTTTTTATGGTTTGTGTTTTTCAGCTCACCGCCGCTTGGGCTCGTTCTTTTTGACAGCAAAAAGAACCAAAAACTGCCGGCTGCTATTTTTTTATGAAAGTTTGTGGTTGGGCAAGATCAGTGTAATCCAAAAAATAGCTAGGCCGGTAAGAGCAGAACGTAGAGACAGTGGTTTGGCTTTAGAAAGCGTTAAATGCAAATGAGTAAAGTCTTGATCTTCCATTTGTGTTTCTGCGTTTATCTACGTCTCGTCATTGCGAACTGAAGCGTTGGTTGTATGATTGGCGTGAAGCAATCTCTCCAACAATTTTCCCCTTCTTCCGTGGCAAATGTTTGCGTCTTTATGGGTCGTGTTTTTCAGCTCACCGCCGCTTGAACTCGATCTTTTTGACAGCAAAAAGAACCAAAAACTGCCGGCTGCTATTTTTTTATGAAAGTTTGTGGTTGGGCAAGATCAGTGTAATCCAAAAAATAGCTAGGCCGGTAAAAGCAGAACGTAGAGACAGTGGTTTGGCTTTAGAAAGCGTTAAATGCAAATGAGTAAAGTATTGATCTTCCATTTGTGTCTCTGCGTTTATCTACGTCTCGTCATTGCGAACTGAAGCCAGGCTTTTCGTGTGTTTGCGTGAAGCAATCTCTCCAACAATTTCCCCTTCTTCCGTGGCAAATGTTTGTATCTTTATGGTTTGTGTTTTTCAGCTCACCGCCGCTTGGGCTCGTTCTTTTTGACAGCAAAAAGAACCAAAAACTGCCGGCTGCTATTTTTTTATGAAAGTTTGTGGTTAGGCAAGATCAGTATAATCCAAAAAATAGCTAGGCCGGTAAAAGCAGAACGTAGAGACAATGGTTTGGCTTTAGAAAGCGTTAAATGCAAATGAGTAAAGTCTTGATCTTCCATTTGTGTTTCTGCGTTTATCTACGTCTCGTCATTGCGAACTGAAGCGTTGATTGTATGATTGGCGTGAAGCAATCTCTCCAATAATTTTCCTTTTCTTCCCTTCTTCCGTGGCAAATGTTTGCTTCTTATGGGTTGTGTTTTTCAGCTCACCGCCGCTTGGGCTTTATAAGTTGTTCTATGCATTTCTTTTTACTATCGGTATGTTCTGTAACGATAGCAAACCGTATTTCTTTCGTGCTTTGTTGCAAATCAGGGCAATTTTTCGCAACTTTCACCCATGTACCATCCGCGGCAAAACTCATTTATTTTTAGTTTTTTTTCATGGTATATCTCATTCATCCTGAAAAGAGATTTTAAAGCCCTGCATTTCAATCGAATTGATGTAGATCAGAAAGCTGGTTTATTGGTGCTTGCCAACCATTTTAGCTGGTGGGATGGTTTCATTCTCTTTCAGCTCAATAAACTATCGTTTAGAAAGCATTTTCACATTTTAGTCAATACAGAAAACTATCAAAATGTAGGGTTTTTGAAATACCTTGGTGCTTTTGCACCTCAAAGTAAAGGTAAAGATATTTTAAAAACAATAGAATATGCAGCAGCTTTGCTAAGCAATCCGAACAATATGGTTGTGATTTTCCCGCAAGGAAAACTTAAATCTAACCATCAGGCAGAAATCGTTTTTGAACAAGGTGTTGCAAAAATTATTGAAAAATGCGCGATAAAACCTCAAACGCTGTTTATAGCAAATTTTATAGATTATTTCTCTAATAGAAAGCCATCTATCTACAGTTATTTATCAACTGAACATTCTGCATATCTCAATTTAAGAATACTTAATGCAGCTTACAATAAACATTATCAGCAATCGCTTGTTACACAGAATCAACTTATTAAATGACGATTTTCATCTACACGGTACTGATATTTCTGGTTATTAGGTTTTCGGTAACGGTTTTTAATTTTCTTTCTAACCCAAAATTACCGAGAGTGGTGAAACATTACCACGATCGTGTCTCCATCTTGATTCCGGCAAGAAATGAGCGAAATAACATTTTGCCTTTATTACAATCTATTCTCAATCAGGACTATAAAGAATATGAAGTAATTATCCTCGATGACAATAGCGAAGACAATACTTTTGAACTTGTTGCCAGTTTCTGCAATCAACATCCACAGTTTAAAATTGTAAAAGGCGCAGAGCTGCCTTCTGGCTGGCTCGGTAAAAATTTCGCCTGTCATCAATTGTCTTTACTTGCAAGTGGAATGTATTTCTTTTTTGTAGACGCTGATGAAACAATAGAACGTGGCCTCATTAATGCAATGATTCAGCGTATGGAAGCCGGAAATTTATCTTTGCTGAGTATCTTTACCAATCAGAAGATGTTGGGCTTTGGTGAAAAACTAACCGTGCCACTTATGCATTTTATTTTGCTTAATTTATTGCCACTTCGGTTGGTTAGAATTTCTAAAAATCCGGCCTTTTCTGCTGCAAGCGGGCAGTGCATGTTTTTCAGCGCAAACCAGTACCGTTTACACCAATGGCATGAGAGGGTAAAAGGCCATATTGTAGAAGATATTGAGATCATGAAAATTGTAAAACAAGAAAAATACAATAGCGAAGCGCTTCTGGGCAACGGATTGATACATTGCAGGATGTACCATAATCTAAGTGAAAGCGTGCAGGGTTTTGCCAAGAATTTATTAGCAGGCTTTGGCAATAATATATTTATATTGTTAATTTACCAGCTTTTGGTTATTGTGGGACCTGTAGTTTTGATATTTAATTTTGATTTAAACCTACTTGTTTTGCCCATAATGTTAATCATATTTAGCAGAATGATGATTTCATATTTATCTGGTCAAAACGTAATTGTAAACCTCGTTTTGCATCCGTTACAAATGTTCTTTTTTCTGTTGATTTCAATAATTTCTATACAAAAACACCTATTCAAATCCAATACATGGAAGGGCAGAACGATCAAAACGACCTAAGGATAAAATATGCCAGCGTAACGGTCATCATCATCTTTCATCTGGTAGGCCTAATTGGCTTTTTACTGCCGGTAAGTCAGCCTTATTTTATTAAACTTGTGCCTTTTCATTTGTTGCTCATGTTTGCAATAAT
The DNA here is from genome assembly GCF_052343045.1 of Pedobacter terrestris. Taxonomy (NCBI): domain Bacteria; kingdom Pseudomonadati; phylum Bacteroidota; class Sphingobacteriia; order Sphingobacteriales; family Sphingobacteriaceae; genus Pedobacter; species Pedobacter terrestris. The sequence goes on from NZ_CP180264.1 coordinate 470,662, forward strand.
CATTTTTGCTTACAACGGTAACGTAAAACGATTACTCCTTTTTGTTTCAGGCGTTTTCTTATGCGGATTTCTCGTTGAGGTTTTGGGCGTGCACACAGGTAAAATTTTTGGCAGTTATTATTATGGGAATACACTTGGATATAAAATTGCCGCAGTTCCGTTGTTGATGGGCGTAAACTGGGTAATATTGATATTTAGTGTAGGGCAAACAATGAAAGCCCTTAAAATTCGCAATAGCATTTTGGCCTCGTTACTTGGCGCGGTAATGTTGGTTATTTTCGATTTTTTTCTGGAACCTGTAGCCATGAAATTCAATTACTGGCAGTGGGACTGGCATGAAATTCCGGTCCAGAATTTTATTGCCTGGTTAATGGTCTCCGTTATTTTGCTGAAGTTTTACTATGCACTAGACCTAAAACAACAAAAATATATTGGCCCAACCATGTTCATTGCGCAGTTCCTGTTTTTTGTTGGCTTATATATGACCACCTGATCAGATAATTTTGCTTAATTTTGCAATCAAATGAGTTACAATCTAAAAGTCAGTATCGATAAATCATCAGGATTTTGTTTCGGCGTAGTTTACGCGATAGAAATGGCAGAAGATATTCTGGATCAGGAAGGATACTTGTATTGCCTTGGCGATATTGTTCATAATGATGAAGAGGTAGAACGATTAACCAATAGAGGATTAAAGATCATAGATCATGACGTGCTAAAAGGACTAAAAAATGAAAAAGTTTTAATCCGTGCGCATGGCGAAGCACCATCAACTTATCAATTGGCACTTGAGAATAACTTAACGCTTATTGATGCATCGTGTCCGGTTGTACTAAAATTGCAAAACCGCATTAAAAATTCTCATGACGATGAAGAACAAGTGCTCATTTTTGGTAAGCACGGTCATGCAGAGGTAATTGGTTTGCAAGGACAAACAGATGGAAAGGCAATAGTTTTTCAGGATCTGGCAGAACTGGATAACGTAGAATTGCCCGCTAAATTTACGCTCTACAGTCAAACCACAAAAAGTACCGATAAATTTTATCACATAAAGGATCAACTTATTGGTAGGGGATATGAGGTAAAAGCAAACGACACCATTTGCAGGCAGGTTTCTAACCGCTACGAAGAACTGGAAGAATTTGTAGCGCATTATGATAAAATAATTTTTGTTTCAGGGAAAAAATCTTCCAATGGGAAAGTTTTGTACGATGTATGCAAAAAGCATAACCATAATTCTTATTTCATTTCCAATGTAGAAGAGCTGGATAAAAACTGGTTTATCGAAAATGATCGTGTGGGCATTTGCGGTGCGACATCTACACCAATGTGGTTAATGGAAAAAGTAAAAGCAGCATTAGAACAATACTAAGTAATTTCGGTTTTTATTCAACCAATCTTTGCCATATTATGTTTATGGAACGAACTTGCAGAAAAACCGCCAATTGAAAATTAAACAGCACCATACCGGAGTTTTAGTAGCCTGCACAGTTATTTGCTGTTGGTTTTCACTGCTATATTTCCTTTTGCGCTGGGATTTTTCTTTTGCAAATCCACTGGTGTACTTTTTCATTATCGTGCAAATGCATTTGTTTACCGGTTTGTTTATTACCGCGCACGATGCTATGCATGGCACCATTTCCTCAAATAAAAAACTAAATACCAGTTTCGGCTACATAGCAGTTTTCCTTTACGCAGGTTTCTCGTACAAACATCTCTATCGGAAACACCATCAACACCATAAACATGTGCATACACATGAAGATCCGGATTATGCTGAAGGTGGTTTCTGGAAGTGGTATTTCCGCTTTATGCGCAACTATGTAAGCATCGTCCAAATTATAATTATGGCTGTAGCTTATAACCTGTTAAAAATTTGGGTTAGCGAAATCAATTTACTTTTATTTTGGGTGTTGCCTGCACTGCTGTCTACTTTTCAGTTGTTTTATTTCGGTACATATTTGCCACATAAAGGAGAGCATAACAATGCGCACCATTCTAATACGCAAAAGAGAAATCATCTGTTTGCTTTCTTGAGTTGCTACTTTTTTGGTTATCATTTAGAGCATCATGAACAGCCACATTTGCCTTGGTGGCAACTGTATAAAACAAAATAGCGTCTGATACCGTTTAGGGCGTAATTAGAAGCCACAAACGTGATGGAAATTTGACCAAAAAATGTTCTGTGTCACATTTTTCAGATAGGTATAAAACAATAAAAAGGCGATATTTGTCGCATAAAATAGAATATTTTAAATGAGCAAAAAGGGAATTTTACTGGTAAATTTAGGAACACCAGATAGTCCATCTGTACCGGATGTAAAGAAATATTTAGATCAGTTTTTGATGGATGAGCGGGTAATCGATATTCCAAAATTTAATAGAACCCTATTGGTAAAAGGTGCAATTGTACCTTTTCGTAGTCCGAAAACCGCTAAACTTTACTCAGAAATCTGGGATGAGAACGGTTCTCCTTTACTTCATTACAGTAAGCTACAAGCCAAAATGTTGCAGGAAAAACTTGGCGATGAATACCATGTTGAGTTGGCCATGCGTTATCAAAATCCTTCCGTTTCAGCAGCTTTAGCAAACTTAAAAGCGGGTTTAGTAGAAAGTATTCAGGTTATTCCGCTTTTCCCACAATATGCTTCTGCGAGTACGGGATCGGTAATTCAGCTCGTTATGGAATTGGTAGGTAAATGGCCAACTGTACCTCCAATTTCCTTCGTTAACTCTTTTCATGATAATGAATTGATGATTAAAATTTTCGCTGAAAATGCGAGAAAATATAATATTGCAAGTTTTGATCATGTTTTATTTAGTTTCCACGGACTGCCAGAACGCCAGCTGTTGAAGTGTGACCATACCGGCAGTTACTGTTTAAAAAGTGCAGATTGTTGCCAGACGCTCAATGATACCAACAAATTTTGTTATTCTGCACAAGGACATGATACTGCAAGGTTAATTGCAAAAGAATTGAACTTAACACGAGAACAATATACGGTTTGTTTCCAATCCCGTTTGGGTAAAGAACCTTGGGTGCAACCTTATACTACAGATGTATTGAAAAAACTGGCGGGAGAAGGTAAAAAACGCTTATTGGTATTTAGTCCGGCTTTTGTAGCCGATTGCCTGGAAACGCTCTATGAAATTACTGTAGAATACCACGAAGAGTTTAGAGAATTGGGCGGAGAACACGTACAATTGGTAGAAAGTTTAAATGATAATCCATTATTTATTGAAGCATTGGAAGGAATGATAAAAGGATGAAACAAAGAACCTGCATTATAGTAATGGGTGTTTCCGGAAGCGGAAAAACGGTAATTGGTGAAAAAATTGCTGAGCAACTGGACGCAGAATTTATGGATGCAGACGATTTTCATCCTCAAACCAATATTCAGAAAATGAGTTCCGGTATTCCTCTCACAGACGAAGATCGTTTCCCATGGCTCGAAAATGTAGGGCATATGGTTTCTGAACATCTTAAAGCAGAAAAAACAGTTGTTGTAGCTTGTTCTGCGCTGAAGAAAATATATCGCGATATGCTTCGGAAAGAAATATCCGGAGAAACAAAATTTCTATATCTAAAATCTTCCTTCGCAGACATTATCGATCGGCTTGAAAAGCGAAAAGGACACTTTATGCCACCAACTTTATTGAGAAGCCAATTTGATACTTTAGAAGAGCCTACCACGCAAGAAACAGATAGTTTTAATATCGATGGATCTCAGTCTATTGACGATGTTGTACAAAGCAGCATCACAACTTTGAATAAATTAATATGAAAACCGAAATAGAAAAGCTTAACCTGTTAACCGAACGCACCAATCGCAATTACGAAGCATTTTTGTACGATTGCGACGGAACGCTTGCGGATAACATGGGCTTGCACAAGCTATCATACCAAACTGTAGCAAATCGCTATGGTGTGGATTTAGATACTGCAATTATTGATGAACTTGCCGGTTGGCCCACTGCAGTGGTTGTGCAAGAAATTGGTAAGCGTTATGGTGTAAGTTTTCCGGATACATTTGTGGCCGAAAAATATGCTGCTTTTTTCGAAGATTATATTGATCAAACGCAGCCAATTGAATTTGTAGCTCAGCATTTAAAACAACATGCGGGTAAAGTACGTATAGCAGTAGTTTCTGGAAGCGGAAGACCAAGTGTAGAAAGAACGCTTAACTTACTCGGACTTTTACCATTTGTAGAAGTTTTGGTTTGTGCCGGAGAAACTGAGCGCGGAAAACCTTTTCCCGATCCTTTTTTAGCTGCCGCAGAAAAATTAGGTGTAGATCCATCAAAATGTCTGGTTTTTGAAGATGGCCAGCCCGGTGTAGATTCTGCAGTTGCTGCCGGAATGGATTGGGTACGCGTAGATAAGATTTAGCGGAGAGCGGTTAGCGTGAAACGCAGAGCAATTGACAGGTAAGGGTTAGCGTTGAGGCGGGGATTTTATCAAAAGTACATTGCCGCTATTTTATTCTGCAAATTTCGTACTGATTACTCGCTTTTTTTACCAACAACCTGGTGCTGACTACTTGCCACTCACTCTATTCAATCTCTTTCAAAATCATATCTGTAGCACCTTTTTTTTCCTCAACATAATCTCTTGCTTTACTGCTGGCATCATTCGAGATAAAATATCTAAATGCCTCAAGTAATTCATCAGCAGACGAAATACTTTTTGCAGCGCCAACTTGCAGCAAATCTTTAGCTTCTTGAAATTTATCATAATTCGGCCCAAAAATAACAGGCAAACCAAAGGCTGCAGCCTCTAAAGTGTTGTGTATTCCGGTCCCGAAACCGCCGCCAATATAAGCGACTTTTCCGTAGCTGTACAATGCAGATAACATACCGATGTTATCAATAATCAAGATGTTTTGATCGCTACTTGGTTCTGGTTTTACTTTCCAGTCAGAAAATCTTACCGCTTTAGGGAAGAGTTTTTCTATTTCTGAAATATGCGTGCCATGAATTTCATGTGGCGCAATAATAAATTTCCATTCCGGAAATTGTGCAGGAAGCACTGTTAAAATCTTTTCATCATCCGGCCAGGTACTGCCGCACACCAGGCAATTGCGCGTTCCAACAAAAGCTTCAATTTCAGCTATGCTGCGCGGCGCCATTGCATTTTCGTACACGCGGTCAAAACGGGTATCTCCGCTAATGCTTACCTCAGAAATGCCAATCGCATTTAACAGCGTTTTGCTTTCTGTATTTTGAACAAAAAAATGGGTTACGCAGTGCAAAATATTTCTGTAAAACTGCCCATACCATTTAAAGAAAGCCTGCTTTGGTCTAAAAATTCCGGAGATTACATATAAAGGAATTTGCCTTTTTTTAAGCTCTCTGAAATAGAAATACCAAAATTCGTACTTCGTAAAAATAACCAGTTCTGGATTTATCAGATCCAGAAAGGTTGCTGCATTCCGTGCAGAATCCATTGGGAGGTAAAAAACATCCGCCAGTGCATAATTTTTACGAATTTCATATCCCGAAGGAGAGAAAAAAGTAACGATGATTTTTTTTTCCGGATGTTGTGCTTTCAGCCTTTCCAGAACAGGTCGGCCTTGTTCAAATTCGCCCAATGATGCAAAATGAAACCAAACGTGTTTATCGTTTCGGTTAATTGCCTTTGCAATCGTTTCAAAAATGTCTTTCCGGCCGTCACAGAACAGTTTCGCTTTTTTATTAAAAAAAGAAAATATCCAAATTATAAAATTGTAGAGCCTAATTCCTGAAATGTAAAGTAAAAGCATTGACGTAAATTCCTATCTTCGTGACCAAGATAAAACGAATATATTTAAAAAGCTTAAAAATATATGAAGATAGCCGTTATTGGTACCGGATATGTAGGTTTGGTTACCGGAACCTGTTTAGCCGAAACAGGAAACGATGTGATATGTGTAGATATTAATGAGGCAAAAGTTAATAAAATGCAGAATGGTGAAGTGCCGATTTATGAACCGGGATTAGACCTTCTTTTTCACCGAAATATTGAGCAGGGAAGACTTGTTTTTACAACTAAACTTGCTGATGCAGTTAAGGAATCGCAAATCATTTTTATGGCTTTGCCAACGCCTCCGGGTGGAGATGGCGCAGCAGACCTTTCTTACATTTTGGGCGCTGCAAAAGACATTTCAAAACTGATTACGGAATATAAAATTATCGTCAACAAATCTACTGTTCCGGTAGGTACTGCAGACAAGGTTAAAGCCGTGTTTACAGAAAACACAACTGTAGAGGTTGATGTGGTTTCTAACCCGGAGTTTTTGCGCGAAGGTGTTGCTGTTGATGATTTTATGAAACCAGACCGTGTGGTGTTGGGCACAAGAAGCGAAAAAGCTAAAAAAATAATGGGCGAATTGTATGGCCCTTATGTGCGCCAGGGAAACCCGATTCTGTTTATGGATGAGCGTTCTTCTGAACTCACAAAATATGCAGCTAATTCATTTCTGGCTACAAAAATTACCTTTATGAATGAAATTGCCAACCTTTGCGAACTTGTAGGTGCAGATGTTGATGCGGTACGTAGAGGAATTGGATCTGATGACCGTATTGGCAAAAGATTCTTGTTTCCGGGTGTGGGTTACGGAGGTTCTTGTTTCCCGAAAGATGTACAGGCTTTGGTGAAATCTTCTGATGATTATGCGTATGATTTCCAGATTCTAAAATCGGTGATGGAAGTCAATGAAAAACAGAAAACCATTCTGGTTGATAAAGTTTCTAAATACTATAAATACAATTTAAAAGGCAAACATTTTGCCCTTTGGGGTTTGGCTTTTAAACCAGAAACGGATGATATCCGCGAAGCGCCAGCTTTATATATTATTGACAATTTGCTTAAACACGGAGCAACTGTAACTGTTTTTGATCCTGAGGCAATGGAAAATGTTAAAGCCTTAATTGGCGATAACGTTAACTATGCGAAAAACCAGTATGAGGCGTTAGAAAATGCAGATGCGCTCCTGATCGCAACAGAATGGTCGGTTTTCCGCAATCCCGATTTCGATAAAATTGATAAAATTCTGAAAAATAAGGTCATTTTTGATGGACGTAATCTTTACGATCTGCAGAAAATGATAGACCTTGGATATTATTACAACAGTATTGGAAGAAAGTTGATAGATTAAAATGGGAAGAAAAAGGATATTAATTACCGGTGCAGCAGGTTTTTTAGGCTCGCATCTTTGCGATCGTTTTATCAAGGAAGACTACCATGTAATTGGAATGGATAATCTGATTACCGGAGATTTAGCCAATATTGAACATCTTTTCAAACTGGAAAATTTTGAGTTTTACAATCATGATGTGTCCAAGTTTGTTCATGTTCCGGGCAAATTAGATTATATTTTACATTTTGCTTCGCCTGCCAGTCCGATAGATTATCTTAAAATCCCAATTCAAACACTAAAAGTAGGTTCTTTAGGCACACACAACTTGTTGGGATTAGCCAGAAATAAAGGTGCCAGAATGCTCATCGCATCTACATCTGAAGTCTACGGAGATCCGAATGTAAATCCACAGCCCGAAGAATATTGGGGAAATGTAAATCCGGTTGGTCCGCGTGGTGTTTATGACGAAGCAAAACGTTTTCAGGAAGCGATTACCATGGCTTACCATACTTTTCACGGAGTAGAAACCCGCATTGTACGTATATTTAATACCTACGGACCAAGAATGCGATTGAATGACGGACGAGTATTGCCTGCCTTTATTGGTCAGGCTTTGCGCGGTGAAGACTTAACCGTTTTCGGCGATGGCAGCCAAACGCGTTCATTTTGTTATGTAGACGATTTGATTGAAGGGATTTACCGTTTGTTGATGAGCGATTATGCAAGTCCGGTGAATATTGGCAATCCGGATGAAATTACCATCAAACAATTCTGTGAAGAGATTATTAAGCTTACAGGTACTTCACAAAAAATTGTATACAAAGAACTTCCTCAGGATGATCCAAAACAGCGCCGGCCAGATATTACAAAAGCACAGGAATTGTTGGGTTGGGCACCAAAAGTTGGGCGCGCAGCAGGATTAAAAATTACTTATGAATATTTCAAATCACTTTCTGCAGAGGCATTATCAAAAATAGAACATAAAGATTTTACCACATATAACCGATAAGATGAGCAAAATTTTAGTTACCGGCGGAACCGGATACATAGGTTCGCATACCGTAGTTGAGCTGCACAATGCAGGTTACGAGGTTGTAATTGTTGATAACCTTTCCAACTCTAACGTCAAAATTATAGATCAGCTGCACACCATCACCGATAAATGGTTTGATTTTGTGGAGATTGATTTACAAGATGAACAGTCTGTTCAGGATTTTGCAGATGCAAATCCGGATGTTACCGGGATTATTCATTTTGCTGCATCTAAAGCTGTTGGCGAATCGGTAGAAAAACCGCTAAAATATTATAAAAACAATTTTTATGGTTTAATAAACCTCTTAACGGCATTTAACCGTAAAATTGATTTTGTTTTCTCTTCTTCTTGTACGGTTTATGGCCAGCCAGATCAGCTTCCGGTAACAGAAGCTGCGCCGGTAAAGAAAGCCGAATCGCCTTATGGCAATACCAAACAAATTGCTGAAGAGATTTTAGCCGACACTGCTGCGGTAACGCCAGATCTGAATGTGATCGCTTTGCGTTATTTCAATCCGGTAGGCGCGCACAAAACTGCATTAATTGGCGAATTGCCAAATGGAGTTCCTGCAAACCTGGTTCCTTTTATCACACAATCTGCCATCGGAAAACGTGGCCCAATTACTGTTTACGGTGATGATTATGAAACGCCAGACGGATCAGCAATCCGCGATTATATCCATGTTGTAGATCTGGCTAAAGCGCACGTTGCAGCAATAAAAAGATTGGAAGAAGGAAAATCGACTTCAAATTACGATGTATTTAATATCGGCACTGGGAAAGGATCATCAGTTTTAGAAATTATTAAAGCTTTTGAGCAATCGACCGGAGCGAAGTTAGATTACAAAATTGGACCGCGCCGCGTTGGCGATATTGTTCAGATTTATGGTGATGTAGCAAAATCCAATACAGAATTGGGATGGAAAGCAGAACTGGATATCAATGAAATGATGCGATCTGCCTGGGAGTGGGAACAATACATCAAAGCAAATCCATTTTAAATGAAACTTTCAGAGCATAAAAACTTAAAATCGGCAATTACAGATTTACCTCCGAAAGAGAAGGATAAATTATTATTGCGCCTGATTGCCAAAGATAAAGTGCTCACAGAACACCTTCATTTTAAATTGCTTGAAGATGAAAGTGATTTGGACGATCGGAAAGAACAGATAAAATCCGATGTAAGAGATCAGATTTCTGCATTAAAAACGCTTAATGCAAAGGAAGCACTGGCTATTGTGCGGAAAATGATCACATCTGTAAATCATTTTTATAAGGTTACCAAAGATCCGCTTGGAGAAGTAGAACTTAAAATATTTGTGCTTAATGCCATTCCGGTAGAGTATAAACGTTCTATTTTTGGTTACCGCGATTACCTTTTTTTGTTTTATGCATATTATATAAAAACAGCAAAGGTAACGATGACTAAATTTAAGAAACTGCATGAAGATCTTCAGTTTGATCTGAGTGCAGATTTTAATACACTGCTAAAAAAAATCTATTCATCAAAACTGGCAATATCGGCAGAAGCCGAAAATTTGCCGAAAGAAATTGGCCAATAATACGCATCTTATGTTCGGATTATTCAAAAAGAAAAAGATAGCCCCCGAATTTGATTACTCTGTTATAAAAACAGATATGCACTCGCATATTCTGCCGGGAATTGATGATGGCGCACAAAACTTAAACGATTCTATTTTGCTTGCAAAACGCTTTAGGGCGCTGGGTTTTGAACGTCTTTTTGCAACACCGCACGTAATGGCCGATTTTTTTCGCAATACACCGGATACCATAAACCGTGCATTAGATGTTTTGCGTAAAGGTTTGCTGGATGCAGAAATTGATTTGGAAGTGAATGCCGCCGCAGAATATTATTTAGATGAAACTTTAGAAAAAAAAGTGCGAGAGAAAGAAGTGCTCACATTTGGCAAAAACTATCTTTTGTTTGAACTTTCTTTTGTAAATGCACCACAAAACCTATTTGATTTTATCCGGAAAATACAAGACGCCGGTTATCAGCCTGTATTGGCACATCCCGAGCGTTATCCATATTACTACAGCTCGATGGAATATTACCAGCAGATTAAAGAAACAGGTTGTTTGTTGCAGTTAAATTCTATTGCCTTAACGGGATATTATGGTTCTGGTGCAAAACGTGTGGCTGAAGAAATGGCAGAAAGCCATATGGTAGATTTTATCGGTACAGATATGCATCACCTGAAACACGCAGCTGCGCTGGAAAATAGCTTGTCTACGCCTTTAATGCAGCAACTGCTTAGTCAGCATCAATTGTACAACACAATTATCTAATCTTTTTTACTATCCAATCTACAAATTACTCGTATCGTAAGGCTTCTACCGGATCAAGCTTAGAGGCTTTTTTTGCAGGGTAATATCCAGATCCTATACCAACCAGCACGCAAAGGATAAAGCCAAGAATAATAAATAACCAAGGGATAATAAATGCGCCGCCCATGGCCAAAGAAATGATGTTTCCAAGTACTATACCCAGAAAAATTCCTAAAGCACCGCCCATCAAACAAATCACTACGGCTTCAATTAAAAACTGTCGGCGAATAACTGAAGGATTTGCACCGATAGCTTTACGGATACCAATTTCGCGCGTCCGTTCTGTTACTGAAACCAGCATAATATTCATCAAACCAATCGACGCACCAATTAAAGTAATAATCCCGATTAAAATACCGCCGATAGCTACAGCCGCAAGCTGTTCAAACAAGGTTTGTGCAACAGCATCACTTTTGGTAATCTCGAAATTATTGGGTTGTGTAACTTTTACTTTTCTGATGTTTCTGAATAATGATGTAGACTCTCCAATTACATTATCCATCATATTGTTGTCCTGAACAGAAACGGTAATGGTATAAGAAGGATTTGCATTTGAATTGATTTGTTTTGCCTTAATTAACGGAACATATACAGCTCTATCTCCACTAAAACCAATACTTGATCCTTTTTTGGCTAAAACACCAATAATTCTGAAGCGGTTGTTCCCAACGTTAATCAGTTTTTCTAAGGGTTCTTCATCTTTAAAAAGTTTGCTCACTACTTCGCCACCAACAATACAGACATTGTTGCCACTTTGAATTTCAGATTTGCTAAAGTTTCTTCCATCAGATAGATTTAGTCCTTGTGCACCTAAACCATTCTCGTCTATGCCTTGTACACTGATGTTGGGATTGGTTTTGGTACTGCCGTATTTTACAGTAGATGCTCCACTGGCTACCACGCTCACCGCAACAGTACCGGGTGCATTCAGGTTTTCCTTAAATTTTACAGCATCTTCATATCGGATAGATTCAAAAGGTTTTGGTCGCTTTCCAGAGCCAATACGTATTCCTGTACCCCGATTTCTGATCGTAAATGCATTCGCGCCCATGCTGCTAAAGGCATCTGTCATACTTTTTTTAACCGCATCTAGCGTAGTTAAAATACCAACTAAAGCCATCAAACCAATTGCAATGATAAGCGCAGTAAGCATAGTACGAAGTCTGTTGCTTTTTATAGATTCAAGCGCAAGTCTGATGTTTTCTGTATAGTTCATTTAGCAGCAAGATAGTAAACCTCTGGCGGTTTTCGGATTAAGACAACAGCACTTGCCAATTTGTTACAGACGGTTTTCTTTTTCTATACATTTAACGGCAGACAAATCTTTAAGTTTAACACCGCTGAGTTTCAGATTAAAGGATTGACGCGTTAGATACATGATTTTTTCTACGGCTTGATGAATGTCTAAACCTTTGCTTCTAATGTTACTTACACAATTCCTGGATTCGTCAGTGGTGCCGATAATAGGTTTGTATGTGATATAACAACCTACACTATCTGCAGCTGTAAGCCCTGGTCTTTCACCAATAAATAGTATGGTAAGATCTGCGTTCAGCAAGGAACCAATTTCATCGCCAAGCGCAACACGTGCCTGTTCTGCCAGTACAACAGGACTTAAAGAAAAACCAGATTGTTTAATCTGAGGGATTAGAATCGATAAAATTTCTGAGATATATGTATTTATTCCAATTGCCGAAAGGCCATCGGCCAACACAATACATATGTTTGATGGGCGACAATGCAGTTCGGTTAGTAACCTAACAGATTCTGGATGTAATCTTCTTCCTAAATCTGGTCTTTGCAAATACACATCTCTGGTGCTTGCCTGGCTTGTAACCGATAAATAGGCTTGAGATTTTGCTTCCAGCGAATCTGCAATTGCTTGGCTACTTTGTACAGAATAGACCGCATCTTTAGCATGTGCATGCGCAAGTTTAAATTCCAGAAGTGCCTTTGTGGGCAAAGAAACGCCAGTTCTACCTAAAGCTACGCGAGCATCTGTAAGTTGCTTTAGTATTGCCCAATCATCGGTTTTTTGTAAATCAGCCATGTTGTTGGAATAAATATTGTTTGAGCTCTGCAGTTAACGATGGATTCCTAATCCTGTTTAAAGTTTGATCCATCAAACCTTGTTGTTCCATCCAGATAGAAAATTCTGGTGCAGGTTTTAGCTGCAGTACTTGGCGGAGATACAAAGCATCGTGAAAGGATGTAGATTGATAATTGAGCATAATGTCATCAGCTCCTGGCACGCCCATTATAAAATTAATTCCGGCTACGCCCAATAAAGTGAGCAAGTTGTCCATATCATCCTGATCGGCCTGCGCATGGTTGGTGTAGCAAATATCCATTCCCATTGGGATGCCCATCAGCTTTGCACAAAAATGATCTTCCAAGCCAGCGCGCGTTATTTGTTTGCCATCAAAAAGATATTCTGGCCCAATAAAACCAACAACAGAATTTACCATGAAAGGCTTGTATTTTCTGGCAAGCGCATAAGCACGGGTTTCACAAGTTTGCTGATCAACGCCGTGGTGTGCATTTGCCGAAAGAGCGCTTCCCTGGCCGGTTTCGAAATACATGAAGTTTTGGCCAATGCTTCCACGATTTAACGTGCTTCCGGCAGCATAGGCTTCATCCAGTAATTTCATGTCAATGCCAAAACTTTTGTTTGCTTTTTCTGTACCGGCGATGGATTGAAAAATCAAATCAACAGGTACGTTTTTTTCGATCAGATTTAATGTAGTGGTTAAATGACTTAGTACACAGCTTTGCGTTGGAATAGAAAGATTGTGAATCAATTCATCGAGCATATGTAGAAGTCGGCCGGTATTGTTCGGGTCGTCGGTAACGGGATTAATTCCAATAACGGCATCTCCGCTTCCATACAATAATCCGTCTATAATGCTGGCTGCAATTCCTTTTGCGTCATCTGTAGGGTGGTTGGGTTGTAAGCGTACACTCATATGGCCTTTTAAGCCCAGTGTATTTCTAAATTTTGTAATTGTGCTACATTTTTTCGCTACCAAAATAAGATCCTGATTGCGCATAATTTTAGAAACTGCAGCAACCATTTCTGGCGTAAGTCCGCTTGCAACCAGCGCTAATGTTTCTGTATCTGCCTCATCACTGAGAAGCCAGTCGCGGAAACTGCCAACAGTCAGATGTTTTATTTTAAAAAAAGCGTTTGCACTGTGGGAATCTACAATCAAACGACTTACTTCGTCTTCTTCGTACGGAACCACCAGATCATTTAAAAAATCTTTAAGCGGAACATCAGCCAATGCAATTTGTGCAGCTATGCGTTCTTCATAACTTTGTGCGGCCAGTCCTGCCAATGCATCGCCAGACCGAAAGGGACTTGCTTTGGCCAATAAGGTTTTGAGGTCTTCAAATTGATATGTGAAACTGGAAATGGTATACTGGTAACTCATTATTTTTCGGTTGAAGAAGTTCTCATTTTCGTGTTTTTATAACTGTCGTACCTGCAACGCTTCATCCATAATTCCACCCAAAATATTCGCCACTAGCAACCAATCCAATGCCAATTGCCCATAAATGCAGGCTTCCGAACATTTTTTTAAAGTTTTCGGATTGTTTTCCATCAAAGGCCGGATTTTTTTAGTAAGCTAAGCTAAAATACCTGAACATCTTGGTAAAAACAAGAATGAAATGACTGGAAAGTACTTTTTTTTAGTCTGCAAAAAAAAACGTTCCTGAAAATATCAGAAACGTTTAATGTTTTATAGAGTAATCTAGATTTTATGCCGAGAAACTGGTTCCGCAACCGCAAGTGCTGGTTGCATTTGGATTGATGAAAGTGAAACCACGAGAATTTAAGCCGTCTTGCCAATCAATCATCATGCCCATAAGGTACATTTGGTGTGCTTTATTCATGAAAACTTTAATGCCCTCGATGAAAAATTCCTGATCACCATCTTTTTTCTGATCAAACCCAAGAATATAATTCATACCTGCACAACCGCCGCCTTCAACACCAACCCTTAGGCCGTAATCTTCGCCAATCTCTTGCTGATCTCTTAATTTATGCAGCTCTCTTGAGGCACCTTCCGAAAAACTTACTGGAGCAAATGATGTTTCAACTGTTGTACTCATGATTTTAAATTTTAACTATCACAAATATAAATAATAATACACATTTTTGTTTTTTGGGGGATACAAAATTACCTTACTTAAACAAAATATATGAACATCCAACAGGTTATTACCGAGGTCGTAATTTTATTTTTAGGCTTATTTGCTGCCTTAATTGCCATTTATTTCGTTATCAATAAAGATCTTCAACATTTTTTTAGTCTCCGGAAATTAGAATTCCTCAATCAGAATAAAAAAGAATTGCTGCCTTTGCGGTTACAGGCGCATGAACGATTAATTTTGTTTATAGATCGCTTAAATCCGGCAAATCTACTGCTGCGTTTGCACCAGCAAGGCATTAAACTTTCTGTGTTGCAGGCCGCCGTTATTCAAGAAATTCGTACAGAATATCAGCATAATATTACGCAACAATTGTATGTTGGCAGTGAAACGTGGGCTGTGGTCAGAAAGTTAAAAGAAGATACCATTGCCATGGTAAACAATGCCGCACAAAGTTTGCCGGCTGAAGCAAACGGAGTTGATTTAAGTAAGCTGATTCTTCAGCATATGGCATCGATAAATGATAATCCATACGATTTAACGATGGAGTTGGTGAAAAAAGATATTCAGGCTTTGTTTTAAAACGTTAATATCGCATATTGATGAAATTGAACAACGACTTTCATCTGCCACATATAAAACGTTATGACCGCCAAAAAACACAGTACAAGTTCTGGAATAGAAATAAAAGAAATTTATACATCGGCAAAGCCGATAACAGAAAAACCCGGCGAGTTCCCGTTTACGCGCGGCATACAAAAAGATATGTATCGCGGGCGCTTATGGACGATGCGCCAGTATGCCGGTTTTTCTACGGCCGAAGAATCCAATAAACGTTATCATTATTTGTTAAGTCAGGGCACAATGGGACTTTCTGTTGCGTTTGATTTGCCTACGCAGATTGGTTACGATTCTGATCACGAAATGGCAGATGGAGAAGTTGGAAAAGTTGGTGTGGCAATAGATTCTTTAAAAGACATGGAAGTGCTTTTTGAGGGAATATCTCTTGAAAAAATTACTACTTCTATGACGATAAATGCTACAGCCTCTATTTTACTTGCCATGTATATTGCTTTGGCTAAAAAGCAAGGTGCAGATTTAAAACAAATTTCTGGAACGATACAGAACGATATTCTTAAAGAGTACGCTGCCCGCGGAACCTATATTTATCCGCCAAAGGCATCAATGCGGCTAATAACCGATATTTTTGAATATTGCAGTTTGGAAATTCCAAAATGGAATACCATTTCCATTTCTGGATACCACATTCGTGAAGCAGGTTCTACAGCAGTTCAGGAATTGGCATTTACGCTGGCTAACGGTAAAGCATATTTGCAGGCGGCTTTGAGCAAAAACTTGAATATAGATGTATTTGCCAAACGGCTTTCATTCTTTTTCAATTGCCACAATAATTTTTTTGAAGAGATTGCCAAATTCAGAGCTGCGCGGCGTATGTGGGCTAAAATTACCCAACAGCTGGGCGCAACAGATCCTAAAGCACAAATGTTGCGTTTCCATACACAAACCGGAGGTTCTACCTTAACTGCACAACAGCCTATGAATAATATCATTCGTGTAAGCAACCAGGCAATGGCAGCTGTGCTGGGCGGAACACAATCATTACATACCAATGGTTACGATGAAGCACTTTCTTTACCAACAGAGTCTGCGGCAAAAATTGCCTTGCGTACGCAGCAAATTATTGCATTTGAAAGTGGAGTGGTAGATACCGTAGATCCTTTGGCTGGTTCTTTTTTCGTAGAAAACCTGACAGATGAAATCGAAAATGCAGCCTGGCTATATATCGATAAAATTGATGCAATGGGCGGATCGGTGCAAGCCATTGAAAATGGATATATGCAAGATGAAATAGCTGCGTCGGCTTATCAATATCAGAATGATCTGGAAAATAAATCGCGGATTCTTGTGGGCGTAAATAAGTTTGTTCAGGAAGAGAATAACGATACAGAGGTATTTAATGTAGACGATTCTATACGCAAAATTCAAACGGATAAATTGAATGAACTCAAACATCAACGCGATAAAGAAGCCGTTGAAAATGCACTAACAAGTTTAGAGCACGCCGCAAGAACGGATTCTAATGTAATGCCATTTATAGTTGATGCAGTAGAATGTTACGCCACCCTTGGTGAAATTGCGGATCGACTTCGTCTGGTATTTGGAGAATACTAAAAGATTTGTATCTTGTTACAACTGGTTGGAGTATAGGGCGATAGAAGTGTAGGAGTTTCGACGATTTTAAAGAGTGCGGGAAGGGTTTCGATTTTATTCAAAAAACATATGTTTGATAATCAGTGGGGTAAGGGATTTTTTTATGCATATGAAATCTGAAACACAGCGATTGCGCAACACTGGCTTAAAAATTGCTTTTTAATGGGCGATTTGGAAAAACTGGTGTAGAATGCATAAAAAGGGGGTAAATGTGGAAAACGGATGTTAATAAATAGTTATCCACATAAAAAATTGAGGTTAACCTTGCTACTATATTCCTTATCAACGGGTTACGAATTATTTGAGATTTTTGTTTAGAATGTTGATAATTTTCCTCAAATTCGAAGTCCCGAAACGGAGCACTCCGTTAACTCATATCGGTATTGTAAATCAATAAATTATAGAAATCGCAATGGAAAAAACTTGTACAGAAGTGTGGAATAACTGTCTTCAAATTATTAAGGATAATATCCCGACCCAAAGCTTCAAAACTTGGTTCGAGCCAATTACCGCACTAAAATTGGAAGGCAAGGTTTTAACCATACAGGTACCGAGTTTGTTCTTTTACGAATGGCTTGAAGAACATTATGTAGGGTTGCTACGCAAAACAGTAAAAAAGCAACTAGGAGAAGATGGCCGCTTGGAATATAACATTGTTGTGGATAAATCATCCAACAGTGGAAATCCCTATACAACCAATATGCCTTCAAATGGAAATGGAGCTGAAGCGAAGGTACAATCTATGCCCATCCCGGTGGCAATTAATAAGGACATTAAAAACCCATTTATTATCCCAGGATTAAAGAAATTAAATGTTGACCCTCAATTAAATGGTAATTATACCTTTGAAAATTACATTGAGGGCGATTGTAACCGTTTGGCACGTTCTGCTGGTTACGCTGTTGCTGCAAAACCTGGTGGTACCTCGTTTAACCCACTTATGATTTATGGTGGCGTTGGATTAGGAAAAACTCACCTTGCTCAAGCTATCGGAAATGAGATCAAACGCAGTATGCCCGATAAATTGGTGATTTACGTAAGTTGCGAGAAATTCTGCCAGCAATTTGTAGATTCCCTTAAAAACAACACGATTAACGATTTCGTGAATTTTTATCAGGCTATGGATGTCATCATTATGGACGATGTTCACAATTTCGCAGGAAAAGAAAAAACACAGGATATCTTCTTCCATATTTTCAATCACTTGCATCAATCTGGCAAACAGGTCATATTAACATCAGACAAAGCACCAAAAGATTTAGCGGGCTTAGAAGAGCGTTTGCTGAGTCGTTTCAAATGGGGCTTATCTGCAGATTTGCAAATCCCTGATCTGGAAACCCGTATTGCTATTTTACGCAAAAAAATGTATGCCGATGGTATTGAATTGCCTGGAGAAGTTGTAGAATACGTAGCCCACAATATTGACAATAATGTACGTGAACTGGAAGGTGCAATGGTTTCTTTGCTGGCGCAAGCTACATTGAATAAAAAAGAGATTGATCTAAATCTGGCTAAACAAATGTTGAAGAATTTTATTAAAAATACTTCTAAAGAAATTTCAATGGAGTACATCCAGAAATTGGTTTGTGAGTATTTTGAAGTGCCTGTAGACATGGTAAAATCGCAGACCCGCAAACGCGAAATTGTTCAGGCTCGTCAAATTTCCATGTATTTGTCTAAAAGCCATACAAAATCATCACTAAAAACTATCGGTGCATTTTTTGGTGGCCGTGATCATAGTACCGTTATTTATGCTTGCCAAACAGTTGAAGATTTGATTGATACTGACAAGAAATTTAAAGCTTACGTACAGGATATCCAGAAGAAATTAAAAATGAGCTAAAATCTTAATTAAGCTTGTTATAAACTAAAAAAGTCTCGATTAACGAGACTTTTTTAGTTTACTGGAATAGCAAAAGAGATCTTAACCCAGTTTCTCTACCTCTGCCAAACCATAATGCAATGCCGCAACATGAAGCGCCTGTGCAATTTTATTTTCTGCCAAAAGTTGCTTTACTTCTGCTATGGTATATTCCTCAACATTTAGAATCTCGTGTTCATCTAAATGTTGATCGTGTGTTTTAACGCCTCCGGTTAAGAAAAATGTGAAGGTACGGTTATTGCCTGTCGCCGGGTTAGGATACAGCTCTGCTATTTGCTTACAGGTTTTAAAACTGTAACCAGTTTCTTCCAGTAGCTCGCGTTTTACTGCAAATTCAGGTTTTTCATCTCCATCAATTACACCACCGGGCACTTCAAGAGATACAATATCTCCGGCGTGGCGATATTGGCGCACCATAATGATTTTACCTTCTTCGGTAATGGCAATGGCATTTACCCAATTTGGATACTCCAGCACATAATAATCATCTTTAATTACACCATCCGGAAGTTTAACTTCATCAACACGTAATGTTGCCCATTTCTCCCGAACCAAATATTTAGAGGCTAATCTTTGCCACTTTTCTATAATCATGTTTAATTTATTTTATCGCAGGGCGATGTGTTTTTTATAAATATTGCTGTATGGTTTTTTGACGATGCAGATTCACCAGGTGCACAGTTTTATGTTCATCAGACAAGTAATTGTATACTACATTTAGCTTTGGTGCAACAACGACATTCCGTTCTGGACCCACACCAAGTTCGTAATACAGAAATTCACTTAAAGAATCGAGCTTTTCTGGTGGAAGATCACTTTCTTTTAGCCAGCTTTCAAAGATTGATAATTCCTGTGTGTGCAGAATGTCAAGAGGTAACCCAAAGCCAGACTCCATAGTGTTGTTGAACAAAATGCTGGCCTCATTAAATTTTCCTTCCAGCTTCAAACCCATAATTTTAGATAATACCTCTGCAAGTTTTTGGATCTCTGCTGTTATTAAATCTTTTCTATACATGTTTTTAGTTTACATTCTGAATCAGAAAGTTAAAATTAAAGATCGGACAGTGAATTTTGATCTTTTTGTCAAAATCTTTTCATCCTAGTCGAGCGTTTAATTTTAATTCAAAATTAATCAACAATGAAGTCTTGAATGGATGGCAAACTTTACCAGCTTCCGCTAGATCCGCCTCCACCAAAACTTCCACCACCGAAACCGCCAAAACCGCCGCCTCCGCCAGATGAACCTCCGCCCCAGCCACTATTTCCGCCTCTTCCTCCGCCGCCACTTCCACCAAATAGCATCGCCCAGAATAAAGCGTTAGATGCACCTCTGCCTCCAATAATCTGGCTACCGCCGCCACCACCTTTTCTAAGGATGATGATAATGATGATAACAATAATAACAATAATGGCCACGCTGCCACCACCGCCACTTTTTTGCGCTTTATTGCGCACTTTATCATTTTTATATTCGCCTTTGGTGTATTGAATAATAGAAGTTGTGGCATCGTCCAAACCCTGGTAATAATTGCCGGCTTTAAAATTCGGTTTCACATCACCATCAATAATGCGGCGAGCATAAACATCAGGTAATGCGCCTTCAAGTCCGTAGCCAGTTTGGATAGAGATTTTACGATCGCCAATGGCTACCACGATGATGATTCCGTTGTTTTTGCCATTTTGGCCAACGCCCCATTTTCGGCCCAATTCTACAGCATATTCATTAATGTCATAATCACCAACAGATTTTAATATGGCAATGGCAATTTGGGTTGAAGAGCTGTCGTCAAAAGCAACCAATTTTTGTTCAAGTGCTTGGCGTTGACTTTCCGATAGTGCACCGGCATAATCATTTACAAGTGTTGTTGGTTTCTCCGGAAAATCCTGCGCAAAGGCAAAACAGCTGAGTAAACCTAGAAAGGATATTAAAAATATTTTTTTCATTTTGAATGAGATCTGGTTTTCGGATGGATTTTATATCGCAATGCCAACAAAATATGGCACAATCCGAATATAATGTTCAGATTATTTATTGTCCTTTCGGTCCAGGTATACAATATCATTTGGAAGTTCATTAATATCGCCAGCTTGTGGCGGAAAAAATGAAGCCAGTTGTTCGCCTGCTAAAGAAATTCCGGCTACAAGGCCATCTGCCAAATCGCCTTTGGCAAAGTGAGCAGCCATAGCAATCTTTGCGGTATCCCAAAAGTCGTTTGGTACAACTTTATTGATCCCGCTATCGCCAACAATGGCAAATTTATGATCTATATGCGCAAGGTAAATTAATACACCATTGCGTAAAGCGGTATTGTGCATCTCCAGCTTTCCGAAATATTCTACTGCTTTTTCAAAAGCATCGCCTTCGCAATGTTTATCTATGGCAATTCTGATTTCTCCAGATGTTGTTTTTTCTGCCAGAGATATGGCTGCCGCGATTTTGTCCTGTTCAATTTCTGAGAATATTGACATTTTATGAATTGAAATTAAAAAGGGTAATCCATGTTAAAATATTAACATGGATTACCCTTACTTAAGGTGATGGAAATTAAAACTCTACTTTCGGAGCGTCTTTTGCTGTTGCATCGGCTTCGAAATATCCTTTCGGTTTAAAACCGAACATGCCAGATGTCATATTGTTCGGGAATGTTCTGATTTTGCTGTTGTATTCTTGTACAGCGTCATTAAAATCTTTTCTGGCCACAGTAATTCTGTTTTCTGTGCTTTCCAGTTGCGCAGAAAGATCGCTAAATTGTTGCGTTGCCCGCAATTCCGGATAATTCTCTGTAATAGATAAAAGTTTGCCGAGCGCCTGGCTTAATTGCCCTTGAGCAGCCTGGAATTTTTGAATATTTTCTGGCGTAAGGTCATCTGCCTTAACGGTCATTTGCGTAGCTTTTGCCCTGGCCTCGGTTACAGCAGTTAAAGTTCCCTGTTCAAATTTTGCTGCACCTTTTACGGTTGCAACCAGGTTGGGGATTAAATCTGCACGGCGTTGATATTGCGTTTGAACCGTTCCCCATTTTGATTTAACATTTTCATCCAGTTTAACAATGCTGTTGTAACCGCATGAACTTAAAGTGCTTACTGCAATAACAGCAGCAATTAGTCCAAATACTAATCTTTTCATGTTTATAGATTTTGTCTTATTTTTCAATTGAATAGGTCAATTTACAAATTAGATATCAAAATCTATTCCTTTGTTACAGCAGAGCGATAAAAGCTGACATTTGTACATGAATTATGGAAACAACCTGCCAGAATATTATCAGACCGACAAAATTGAGGTTTTTCGCAATTGAAAATTTGCTTTATCTTTGTAGCCATTCGGGATAAAAACCCGACAGTCTCATGCAAAAAGATATCGAAATTACATTGCTCCCACATCAGGTTGAGCAAGAAGACGTCATAAAACAGAAACTTTCTGAAGGTTTAAACATTAATCTAAACCGGGTAAAAGGATATGAAATTCTTAAAAGATCCATTGATGCACGCTCGCGCAAAGTTATTTTCAGGCTTCAGGTTAGAACATACATAGATGAAATTCCTTCGCCGGATGTACATATTGTACACTACCCAAATGTGGGAGATGCGAAACCAGTTTTAATTATTGGTGCCGGCCCCGCCGGATTGTTTGCAGCACTTCAATGTATAGAAAATGGCTTAAAGCCGATCGTAATTGAGCGGGGCAAAGATGTTAAGCAGCGCCGACGAGATTTGGCCGCCATTAATAAGCAAGGTTTGGTCAATACCGAATCCAATTATTGCTATGGAGAAGGTGGCGCCGGAACGTATTCTGATGGAAAATTATATACCCGATCAAACAAACGTGGCGATATAAATAAAGTATTGCAGGTTTTTGTAGATCACGGTGCGGAAAAGGATATTCTGATTGATGCTCGCCCACATATTGGAACAAATAAGTTGCCGCACATCATCACCGGAATTAGAGAAACAATTTTAAATGCCGGAGGTGAAGTACGTTTTGATAGCCAAATGACAGATTTATTTGTAGAGTTTGGGAAAGTAAAAGGTATTGAAATCAATTTCGAAGAAAAACTAATGGCCGATCAGGTAATCCTTGCCACTGGTCATTCTGCAAGAGATATTTATGAACTTTTGCATAAAAAGAACATTCTGATAGAGGCCAAGCCTTTCGCTTTAGGTGTTCGGATTGAGCATCCACAGCAAATTATAGATGCCGCGCAATACCATTGTGATATTAGATCGGAGTTTTTACCTCCTGCATATTACAGTTTGGTCGAACAAGTTGGTCCGCGAGGCGTATTTTCTTTTTGTATGTGTCCGGGCGGTATTATAGCACCATGTGCTACCGGCGAAAACGAAATTGTTGTAAATGGATGGTCACCTTCCAAAAGAAATAATCCTTACGCCAATTCAGGAACAGTTGTTCAGGTCACATTAGACGATGTTCAAGGCTATGATCCGCTTCGGATGTTAAATTTTCAATCCTCGATAGAAAAAATAGCTTTTGAATCTGGCGGTGGAAATTTGGTTGCGCCCGCACAGCGGATGGTGGATTTTGTGAACAACCGATTGTCTATAGATTTGCCAAAAAATTCATACCTACCGGGAACCAAAAGTGCGATGCTTGATAATATTCTTCCCGATTTTGTTTCTCAAAGTTTGCGGGCAGCATTGCCTGCTTTCGGAAAAAAAATTAAAGGTTATTATACAAATGAGGCCATTTTGGTTGGTGTAGAAAGTAGAACGTCATCGCCAGTACGCATTCCGCGGGATAAAGAAACCTATCAACATCCTCAGGTTCGGGGATTATTTCCTTGTGCGGAAGGTGCAGGATATGCCGGTGGAATTGTTTCTGCGGCTATTGATGGTGTAAATTGTGCAAATGCAATAACTAAATTGTTGTAACAAACTTTACGTTCGGCGAGTTGTTGTTCAATTATGCTTAGTCTAATACATGAACTTCAGAAAGCTTTTAATGGGGATGCATGGCATGGTAACCATGCCATGCAAATCTTGAATAATGTAGATCCATCTAAAGCATTTACCCATTTCATACCCGGTGCGCATTCTGTTGCCGAAATTGTTTTGCATTTAACCTCTTGGACGGAAGAAGTTACTGCCAGATTAATCGGGAAGTCTGCTACAGAACCTGATCTTGGCGATTGGCCCTTACCAGAAACCAAAAGTGCTGCGGGTTGGGAACAAATTATTTTCGATTTTAGGGTAGCAAATGAGGAATTGATCCGGGTATGTGAGGGATTTGATCCAAAACTTTGGGACGATAAAACTGTAGATGAGTCAAATTTGTCTCCGGGCTCTGCAGTAAGTTATGCAGAATTATTGAACGGATTAGTTCAGCACCATGCATATCATGCCGGCCAAATTTCTTTGTTGTCTAAGTTTTAAAATACATTTAAGAAGATGAAAAAGACATTAATTATTGGTGCATCGCCAGATGCCAATCGATATTCATATAAAGCAGCGCATATGCTGAAACGGTTTCAACACGAAATTGTAAATGTTGGAATTAAAAAGGGAGAGGTAGCAGGAGTAGAAATTGAAAAGCCGGGTGTTATTCATCAGGATATTGATACTATAACATTATATATCGGACCAGCACTTCAACCTCAATACCACGATTATATTTTACAGACCAAACCTAAACGTGTAATTTTTAATCCAGGTACAGAGAACTATGAACTTGAAAAGTTGCTGGATCAAAACGGTATCGAGCCTGTTGAAGCATGTACTTTGGTTTTGCTGAGTACAGGGCAGTATTGAGTTTTTTTGCTTGTTTCTCCTTAATTTATCCTTTTCGTTTTGACCCAATGAAGAAATAATGATCGTGTCTCAAATAGGTCAGGTAGGTACCAAGTTAACCCCAGGTTAACCCCTCGTTTACCTGTTGGTTACCTGTTGTTTACCTATTGGGTAAAGCGGAGGTAAAGAATAAGCGAAGGATAGGTAAAGAAGAGGCCAACAAAGGGTAAAGGAATTGGCTGTTTTGTGTTTGGTAAAGAGAATTGCTCGCGCTCGCTTTTTACTGATTGGGGTAGTAACTTTTTAATTGGAAAACTAATGGAAGAAAAATACCATCAATAAACTCTTTAAAGCTTCCTTAAAACGACTGCAATTGTTTAGTAAAGCAAAAGGTCTTCGTATTCTATATGTCTATATGGTAAAATATTATTTGCCCCCTCAAACAGTCTGAAATTTTCGTTACAAACGGGGAAAAGGTCTTCATCTCCTATATGTCTATATGGTTAGAAAAAACATTTGCCGTCTGAGATAGCTATTGTACCTGTTACAAACGGGGAAAAGGTCTTCATCTCCTATATGTCTATATGGTGAGAAAAAAATATTTACCAACTTAGATAGCTAATGTGCCTGTCAAAAACGGGGAAAAGGTCTTCATGTCCTATATGTCTATATGGTGAGAAGAAACATTTGCCATCTGAGATAGCTAATGCGCTTTGAAATCCTCTTGATAGATTGATTAGAAACGCGCGTAAACATCGTATACACTCTAACTTAATAAAAGTTTGGTTTTTGGTTTAAATTTTTCTCATTGGTAAACAGGGTTTTAAGCGATTAATAAAAGAAATAGTGTTTATTGTATTTGCGCGGGTATAATTTTTTTCTACCTTTGCACTCCGCTTCGGAAGGAAGGGGATGCCGGTGAGGGAGAAAGAGAAGAGATAAGGCAAAGAATTGAAAAGAGGATAGGAAGACGTTATATTAAAGGATTAACTGAAATACAACGAAAAGAGTTAGAGAAAAAAAATAAAAATATTTTTCTTGCGAATAACAAAAAGTTTCCTACCTTTGCAATCCCAAACGGAAACGAAAGGGAAACCGGAACGGCGGATGTCGGGAAGGAGATAAAAAAAGAATTGAATGGTTGGTGTGGATTGAAGGATGAAAAAGACCTTTAAGAGATACAAACCAGAAGATATACAAAAAGATCGGCCGTGAGGTTTAGAAGATCAATAAGTTCTTAAAAGAGATGTCAATGTAGCGCAGTGGGGTAAAGAAGTACGTATTCAAGTACAGAATACCTCAACTGAATTTTCAAGTCAAAACCTGACAGACAAAATTAAAAAAGAAGACTATTTTTAACGATAGTTAAAACTGGTCAGAATCAAAAAGAACATTTTACAATGGAGAGTTTGATCCTGGCTCAGGATGAACGCTAGCGGCAGGCCTAATACATGCAAGTCGAGGGGTAGAGGAAGCTTGCTTTCTTGAGACCGGCGCACGGGTGCGTAACGCGTATGCAACCTACCTTTATCAGGGGGATAGCCCGGAGAAATCCGGATTAACACCGCATAAAATCACAGAACAGCATTGTTTCATGATCAAATATTTATAGGATAAAGATGGGCATGCGTGCCATTAGCTAGTTGGCGGGGTAACGGCCCACCAAGGCGACGATGGCTAGGGGCTCTGAGAGGAGAATCCCCCACACTGGTACTGAGACACGGACCAGACTCCTACGGGAGGCAGCAGTAAGGAATATTGGTCAATGGGGGCAACCCTGAACCAGCCATGCCGCGTGCAGGAAGACTGCCCTATGGGTTGTAAACTGCTTTTGTACGGGAATAACCACTGGTATGTATACCAGCCTGAATGTACCGTAAGAATAAGGATCGGCTAACTCCGTGCCAGCAGCCGCGGTAATACGGAGGATCCAAGCGTTATCCGGATTTATTGGGTTTAAAGGGTGCGTAGGCGGCCTGTTAAGTCAGAGGTGAAAGACGGTAGCTCAACTATCGCAGTGCCTTTGATACTGATGGGCTTGAATGAACTAGAGGTAGGCGGAATGAGACAAGTAGCGGTGAAATGCATAGATATGTCTCAGAACACCGATTGCGAAGGCAGCTTACTATGGTTTAATTGACGCTGAGGCACGAAAGCGTGGGGATCAAACAGGATTAGATACCCTGGTAGTCCACGCCCTAAACGATGAACACTCGCTGTTGGCGATACACAGTCAGCGGCTAAGCGAAAGCGTTAAGTGTTCCACCTGGGGAGTACGCCCGCAAGGGTGAAACTCAAAGGAATTGACGGGGGCCCGCACAAGCGGAGGAGCATGTGGTTTAATTCGATGATACGCGAGGAACCTTACCCGGGCTTGAAAGTTAGTGAATTATTTAGAGATAAATAAGTGAGCAATCACACGAAACTAGGTGCTGCATGGCTGTCGTCAGCTCGTGCCGTGAGGTGTTGGGTTAAGTCCCGCAACGAGCGCAACCCCTATGTTTAGTTGCCAGCATGTAATGGTGGGGACTCTAAACAGACTGCCTGTGCAAACAGAGAGGAAGGAGGGGACGACGTCAAGTCATCATGGCCCTTACGTCCGGGGCTACACACGTGCTACAATGGATGGTACAGAGGGCAGCTAGCTGGCAACAGTATGCGAATCTCATAAAGCCATTCACAGTTCGGATTGGGGTCTGCAACTCGACCCCATGAAGTTGGATTCGCTAGTAATCGCGTATCAGCAATGACGCGGTGAATACGTTCCCGGGCCTTGTACACACCGCCCGTCAAGCCATGGAAGCTGGGGGTACCTAAAGTATGTAACCGCAAGGAGCGTCCTAGGGTAAAACCGGTAACTGGGGCTAAGTCGTAACAAGGTAGCCGTACCGGAAGGTGCGGCTGGAATACCTCCTTTCTGGAGCAGGGTTGACTACCCACTGTGCAACATGATACTCTTAAAAAAAGACAAAAAGAAGAAATACCCAAAAGATTAATGAATCAATTGTAGAGAACTATTGTGGTTAAGATACAAGGATGATATTAAGATTAGCAGGAAACAAGGAAGCGGTAGCGGTAATATACAATCTACTATATACTGCCGAATAACTACTGTTACTTATTACAGTCCCGTAGCTCAGCCTGGTTAGAGCACTACACTGATAATGTAGGGGTCTCCAGTTCAAATCTGGACGGGACTACAGAATCTTTCGGGGAATTAGCTCAGCTGGCTAGAGCGCCTGCCTTGCACGCAGGAGGTCAACGGTTCGACTCCGTTATTCTCCACATTTGAGCTATACGCTTAAAGAAGAAAGCATAAAGCTTTCAAAACAAAAAAAGGTTATCAGGATTGGTAATATACATTGACATTAAGTAAACAAGAAGAAAACGCCATAGGGGCACATAGAAACGGTTCGAGCCCGCAGTTTTTTACTAACGAAGCTGAAATAAGGCTTAGGTTAGGGCACATGACACCCTATACCTTTATACCCTTCACCTTCAGATTCAGTAAAGTTCTTTGACATATTGGAAGAAGTTAAAAAGAAGAGCAAACAACAATAGGCGACTGTTGTGTTTGTGCTCACCCGACTAAGAGGTAACTCGAGGTTTGGTATGAGACATCATAACAAGAGCAAAAAAAGCATACTATACGGCGCAAAAGGCGTATAAGTAGAAGAAAGTAAGAAAGAGTACACGGGGGATGCCTTGGCTCTCGGAGGCGATGAAGGACGTGATAAGCTGCGATAAGCCCTGGGGATCTGCAAATATGAACTGATCCGGGGATTTCCGAATGGGGCAACCCGGCTGGTTGAAGACCAGTCACAATAATGAGCAAACCTGCCGAACTGAAACATCTAAGTAAGCAGAGGAAGAGAAAATAACAATGATTTCCTGAGTAGTGGCGAGCGAAAGGGAAAGAGCCCAAACCATCCATGTTACGGCATGTGTGGGGTTGTAGGACTGTGATGTGGTTACAATGTAATGAAGTGGAACGGGATGGGAATCCCGGCGAAACAAGGTGATAGCCCTGTACACGTAAGTACCATTGACCTAACAGTATCCTGAGTACCGCGAGGTCGGAGACGCCTTGTGGGAATCTGCCGGCACCATCCGGTAAGGCTAAATACTCCCGAGAGACCGATAGTGAACCAGTACCGTGAGGGAAAGGTGAAAAGAACCCCGAACAGGGGAGTGAAATAGAACCTGAAACCGTGTACTTACAAGCGGTCGGAGCTGGCAAGTCCAGTGACGGCGTGCCTTTTGCATAATGAGCCTACGAGTTACTCCTCTCTGGCAAGGTTAAGTGTTTAAGGCACGGATCCGAAGCGAAAGCGAGTCTGAATAGGGCGCATAGTCAGAGGGGGTAGACGCGAAACCTTGTGATCTACCCATGGACAGGTTGAAGGTGCGGTAACACGTACTGGAGGACCGAACCGATAAACGTTGAAAAGTTTCCGGATGATCTGTGGGTAGGGGTGAAAGGCTAATCAAACTGGGAAATAGCTCGTACTCCCCGAAATGTTTTTAGGAACAGCGTGGATATTAAGTTTCATAGAGGTAGAGCTACTGATTGGGTGCGGGGGAGTCAAATCCTACCAAATCCAGACAAACTCCGAATGCTATGAAATATGATCTGCAGTGAGGCGCGGGGTGCTAAGGTCACGCGCCGAGAGGGAAAGAACCCAGACCATCAGCTAAGGTCCCCAAGTTACAGTTAAGTTGAACTAACGAGGTCCGGTTGCACAGACAGCTAGGATGTTGGCTTGGAAGCAGCCATTCATTTAAAGAGTGCGTAACAGCTCACTAGTCGAGCGGCCGGGCATGGATAATAAACGGGCATTAAATTGTACACCGAAGCTATGGGATTGAAATATATCGGTAGGGGAGCATTCTATATGCAGCGAAGGTATCTGGTAATGGGTGCTGGAGCGTATAGAAAAGCAAATGTAGGCATAAGTAACGATAAGGCGGGCGAGAAACCCGCCCACCGAAAGGATAAGGTTTCCTGATCAACGCTAATCGGATCAGGGTTAGTCGGGACCTAAGGAGAACCCGAAGGGGAAATTCGATGGACAACTGGTTAATATTCCAGTACTTTTTATAACTGCGATGTGGGGACGGAGTAGTGACACTGCCGCGATCTGACGGAATAGATCGTTAAAGACAGTAGGTATTAGAACGGTAGGCAAATCCGCCGATCTAGCTGAAAGTCGATAGTACCGCAAGCCTTCGGGTAAGTGGATAGCGCAGGTAATCAGACTTCCAAGAAAAACCGCTAAGCTTCAGGTTATAAAAACCCGTACCGCAAACCGACACAGGTATCCGGGAAGAGGATTCTAAGGTGCTCGAGTGAATCATGGCTAAGGAACTCGGCAAAATGGCCCTGTAACTTCGGGAGAAGGGGCGCTGTCAGCAATGGCAGCCGCAGTGAAAAGGCCCAGGCGACTGTTTAACAAAAACACATGGCTTTGCAAAATCGAAAGATGAAGTATAAGGCCTGACACCTGCCCGGTGCTGGAAGGTTAAGAGGGGATGTCAGTCGCAAGGCGAAGCATTGAATCGAAGCCCCAGTAAACGGCGGCCGTAACTATAACGGTCCTAAGGTAGCGAAATTCCTTGTCGGGTAAGTTCCGACCTGCACGAATGGTGTAACGATCTGGGCGCTGTCTCAGCCATGAGCTCGGTGAAATTGTGGTCCCGGTGAAGACGCCGGGTACCCGCAACGGGACGGAAAGACCCCATGCACCTTCACTACAATTTAACATTGACATTGGGTACAGGATGTGTAGGATAGGTGGGAGGCTTTGAAGCGGCGTCGCTAGGCGTCGTGGAGCCAACGTTGAAATACCACCCTTTCTGTATTCGGTGTCTAACTCCACAAGTTGGAGGACATTGTTTGATGGGTAGTTTGACTGGGGTGGTCGCCTCCAAAAAGGTAACGGAGGCTTTCAAAGGTAAGCTCAGTACGCTTGGTAACCGTACGCGGAGTGCAATAGCATAAGCTTGCTTGACTGTGAGACATACAGGTCGATCAGGGTCGAAAGACGGATATAGTGATCCGGTGGTTCTGCATGGAAGGGCCATCGCTCAAAGGATAAAAGGTACGCTGGGGATAACAGGCTGATCTCCCCCAAGAGCTCATATCGACGGGGAGGTTTGGCACCTCGATGTCGGCTCGTCACATCCTGGGGCTGGAGAAGGTCCCAAGGGTTCGGCTGTTCGCCGATTAAAGTGGCACGCGAGCTGGGTTCAGAACGTCGCGAGACAGTTCGGTCCCTATCTGTTGTGGGCGTAGGAATTTTGAGTGGGGCTGACCTTAGTACGAGAGGACCGGGTTGGACTAGCCTCTAGTGAATCTGTTGTTCCGCCAGGGGCATTGCAGAGTAGCTACGCTGGGAATAGATAAGCGCTGAAAGCATCTAAGTGCGAAACTAGCCACGAGATGAGAATTCCATATAGGGCCGTAGCAGACTACTACGTTGATAGGCTATAGATGTAAAGCTGGCGACAGCACAGTCGAGTAGTACTAATCACCCGAAGCTTTCAAAAGCAACATAACGTTGTTTGCTCTTCGAGCTTAACTTCTTTCAATAATATGTCATTTAAGGCTGGAAGGCTAAAAGATGAACAGGCAGAAGGTAATACCTTCCCTCCTTCAATCTTGTAACCCTCAACCTTTAATAAAAATATTCAGGTGCCTATATCGGTGGTGTCCACCTCTTCCCATTCCGAACAGAGAAGTTAAGCCCACCAGAGCCGATGGTACTGCGGTAACACGTGGGAGAGTAGGTCGGTGCCGAACCTTAAAGAAACCTTGTAGTAAACACTACAGGGTTTTCTTGTTTTATATCACTCCTCATCCCTCAATAGATAAAAACAAGAAAAGTAAAACCTGCATGTTTACCCCTATTTAATCACTATCCGCTCTCATATCATTGTTCTGCTGCTGTATTTTACAGCATAAGAAGAAATATCTTTTCGTTAAAAATTCTTAAATCATCCATACAAAATATAAGAAAACCGTATTATTGCATTTGCACATAAACACACTATGTTAGAGATCAATTCCAGTTGGCGGTATTTATTTATTGCATTTATCTTTCTACAAGTTTTTGCTCAAGCGCAGAGTAAAAAAATTGAGTTGCCTAAAAATTGGTTCAATTTAGACCTTGCTGAAAGTGGTTATTTTGGGATAAGTACAGAAAAAGCATACCGTGAATTATTAAAAGATAAAAAACCTAAAGCACGCATTATCGTTGCTGTGATTGATGGTGGTGTTGATATCAATCATGAAGACCTGAAAGCAAATCTTTGGACAAATCAAAGAGAAATTCCCGGAAATGGTATAGATGACGATAGCAACGGCTATATTGATGACATACATGGCTGGAACTTTATTGGATCTGAAAAAGGAAATCTTCAATATGATAATCTAGAACTGGTGCGGTTGTTGAAAATTTATATTCCAAAGTATCAATCTACAACAAATTTAACGCCTTTAGATAGCGCTCAAAAAGATGAATTTGCTTACTATAAAAAAATGTATGGCGATTTTGGGAAAAAATACAACGATGCCAGCGAGACTTTCCGCGTTTTAGAAATCATCAATAAGGTAATTGATTCAACTGCTAGACGGAACCATAAGCCAATTCCTTCGCTGGAGGATATCGAAAAGTACAAAGCTGACGACGAAAATGAGGAATACGTTAAAACCATTATCCGTAGAGGTTCGCGTGACGAAGGAAGCTTTGAGAAATTTTATAAAACCATTAAGGACGGTTACAAGCAATATAATGATATGCTTAAATATAACTTGAACCTTAAATATGATGTGCGAGCAGAGTTGGTTGGCGATGACTATAAAAATCCTTATCAGCGAAATTATGGAAATGCTGATGTAGAAGGGCCAGACGCAGAGCATGGTACACATGTATCTGGAATTATTGCGGCAGATCGGAAAAACGAAATTGGTATTTTCGGTGTTGCAAACCATGTAAGTATTATGGCAATTCGGGTGGTGCCGACAGGTGATGAACGCGACAAAGACGTCGCTAACGGAATCCGCTATGCGGTAGACAACGGTGCACGTGTAATAAATATGAGTTTTGGTAAAGCATATAAATGGAATAAAAAAGTTGTGGACAGCGCTGTTAAATATGCCGAAAGTAAAGGTGTTTTGTTGGTGCATGCTGCAGGTAACGATAACCAAAACAATGACTTAATAGACAATTACCCAAACAAATATTTTGAAGGGCCAGAGGCTAAAGCGTACGCTGCAAAACATAAAGATCCGCTTAAACCGGATTTTGTTCCACCGAAAGCTGTTGCACAAAACGGTATGGGCATGCGTCCACCGGTTTCAAGAAATACTGTTGTTAAAGCTAAGCCAATTGATTCTGTAAAATTTGATCTTCCACATGCCAGCAACTGGATTGAAGTAGGTGCAAGCGCATATAAGGATGACGATAATTTAAAGGCAGATTTTTCCAACTACGGGAAACATACAGTAGATGTTTTTGCACCTGGTTTTATGATTAACTCAACTGTTCCGGGAAATAAATATGAAAGTTTAGATGGAACAAGCATGGCTTCACCGGTTGTATCTGGTTTGGCTGCGTTAATTTTGAGCTACTATCCGAATCTAACGCCGACGCAAGTCCGCGAAATTCTAATTAAATCTGTGACGAAGGTTAATCATAAAATTAAATATAAAAATGATCGCGATGAGAATGTACGCGCGTTATTTTCAGAAATTTGTGTTAGCGGAGGAGTTGTAAATGCCTACAATGCATTAAAACTTGCTGAAACCTATAAATAGTTATTTATCGTCGGTAAAATCTTTAATTGTTTGAAAGGGGTAGTTTTTAGCTTTCATCCAGGCGATTAAATTGCTCATCCTTTCAATCATTTTATTGCCGGTATTTTTACGAACGTAAGCCGGAAAGCCAAAGCGGTCTTCGTCATCAAGATCTGTAAATTCCCATGGATGGAAATATATGTTCAGATATCTATCTTTTTTATAGGTCCACGATGCCAGTTTTTTGTAGATAGAAAGTGGCAGATTATGAAATGACAACCAGAATAACGGAAATCGTATCGCCGGACTTACTGATGCAGGGATTTGCAATACATTTTCTTTATAAAAATACGTTCTGGATACGTGAAAATTGTTGTATCTGCCAGGAAGATAGGTGGGATTGATCGAGCTGTTATATCTGTAACCTGCTTTTGCAATTTCTTTTTCATCAACCGGCATCATTCTCGCCATGCGATAACCAATTATTTCCTGCCCGGATAATTCTTCTAATTTTAGTTTAGAACTTAATAAATGCTCAGGTTCAAAATCAGAATGGTAATAACCATGAGAAGCCAATTCATGTCCTGCATCCACAATTCGTTTAATGAGGTCAGGAATTTGCTCTGCAAAAGTTACTGTACAAAAGAATGTCGCTTTTACAGAGAAACGATCTAAAATATCTAAAATTGCTATCGTTCCGGCTCGCGAAATGGAAATCTGGTCGTCAAAAGTAATGTCTTTCTGATACTCGAAAGGCATGTCAAATTCTTCTATATCGAAACTTAAAAGTACCACTATTTTGTATGGATGTTGGTTGAACGGATAATGTAATTCGGGCGGTTTTTAGATTGCATAAACATTTTCCCTACATAGATACCAATTATTCCGAGAATGATGAGTTGTAAACCGCCAAAAAAAACAATAGTCATAATTACAGAAGCCCAACCAGACACTTCAACATTATTTACAAATGAATAAATTACGTAAGGTACATACAATAAAGAGGCGAATGAAAATATAAAACCGAGATAAACTGCAGAGTACAATGGTTTAATACTAAAAGATGTTACACCGTGCATGGCCAAACGCATCATTTTTTTAACGGTGTATTTGCTTTTGCCAGAAAAACGTTCAGCAGGGAAATACTTAATCGCATATTGTTTAAAACCCAGCCACTTAACCAAACCACGAAGAAAAGGTTCGTTTTCATGGAAATTCCTAAACACATTTACTACTTTCTGATCGAGGAGACGGAAATCTGCTGCTCCGGGTTCAAGATCAATATCAGACAGCCAGTTTAATAGCTTATAAAACAGGCCAGAAGAACTCCGTTTCCCTTTAGAAAGTCTTTTGTCTTCTTCGCGCACCGTATACACAACCTCATAACCGGCTTCCCATTTAGCAATCATATCCGGAATAAGTTCTGGCGGATGCTGCATATCACAGTCCATAGAAATTACGCAATCTCCATACGCGTAGTCCATTCCGGCTTTTACAGCGAGCTGATGTCCAAAATTTTTAGAAAATTCAAGGAAATAAACGTTTTCTGATACGTCTGCAATATTTTTTATGTTCGAAAGCGTGTGGTCTGCACTGCCATCGTCAACCAGAATAATTTCGTAACGATAAGGTAGTTGTGCAAAAACGGCTTTTATACTTTCGAGAATGACAAAAATATTATCTGCTTCGTTATAAGCGGGAATTACTATAGAAACCAGTTTAGTCATTTGTGGCAATGGTGTATTGTTTAAAATCTTCTGTCATCATCTGATAAATAATCGCCAACCAAATCAATACGCAAGGCAAAGCCTTTAGCGAATAGAGGTGAACGAAATTTCTGAATGATTTTGGAAACAAATCTGTTGGGGATAAACTTGTTAATAGAAAGGCAAAAACGAACAATGCGATTTGCCAGTTGGCGATGGGTTTTTGTTGTGTAATAAACCAAATTGCAACTCCGGCAAAAGCAATGATATAGGTTGGAGATTCTGAGCCACTGCTAAAAATAACCGTAAGAATTAACGTTGATGCGAGCAATAATAAACGAAATGCCACAAATTGAAATTGTGCTGTTCTCAGATATGGCAAAGAAAAAAGCAGCAAGCCAACCAATAAAAATGGCCAGTTGGGCAAGTGTATATTTTGAGTTATGCGCCTTGTAATGCCCATAACAGAAATATCCTGAAGGGAAGTAAGCGAGGCATTCAACGCATTTTTTTCTGAAAGAGAATGAAACCAATCCTGATAAGATTGAAGAATGAAATCAGGCGACGAAAGCAGCATTGGAAGGGCTAAACATATCGCTAAGGCGAATATTCCGGCAAGGATAAATTTCAGCTTCTGTTTACTGAAAAAGAAAAATGCGAGTCCGACGATGCCATATAATTTGATACAAGTGCCCAATGCAATGACCCAAGCAGATTTGATTTCCTTTTGCTTTACAATATAAGAGAAACTCAGCAAAATCATCCCGGTAAGGGCAATGTTAAATTGAAAGCTAAATAGTGCCGTAAGCGTCTCATGAAGACAAATCCACGCAATTACTGATCGGTTTAGCGTAGAAATTGGTAAACTGTAAATGCCCCATAAGAGTACAGAAACATTTACCAGGTTCCATAAAATCATGCCCAAACCATCTGGAAGCAATGCAAATGGTGCAATAACAAGAGAAAAAACCGGGCCGTAATGGTTGCTGTCGTTATATTCCGGATAAGCAGAATACAGGTTTAAGGTATCAATAGTATGATAATAAACGTATTTGAAAATGGAGTAATTGTTGTAGCTGTGGTGTACATATTGTTTTAAGCCCACTATTAGTGCAAGTAACACATAAATAGAAACAACAAAAACAGGATTGGTCAGAAATGACCAGGAAATTCGCCGGTTAGGGAATACTTTGGCAATGCTCATAAACGAACGGGATGAAAAATACGTTTAATCAATTTTGAAAATGCTAAGATGTTGTATCTCGGACAGAACGATATACAAGATGAATTTTAAAGTATTTAGTTAGTTAATGATTAGTTATAAAGCCTAACTGATGTGAACTTAACCGCAAATTTTCATTTGCATATCAGTTTTCTACATTCTTAATAAAAACAAATATCCTGATTTTTTTAATCAGATTTTTATTTTGTGTAACAAAATTTTTTCAAAAATTACATTTTTTTATTATATCATTCATAATGAATGCATTACGGTTTTGTGTTTTGTGCATTTGGTAATTTTATTCGTTTTTAATCAGTTTATTTGCGCGGAACAGGTTATCAGCACTTTGCAGAATTTTTAGTCTTAATTTATTGTTATAATCTGCATGGCTGGTTAAAAAATCGTGTACAATTTTTTCGGCTTCTGGCGATTGATAGTTCCCGAATGTTGCCGACAACCAATTCTGCGGGAAAAAAATATCGCCCGTGCGTTGAATTTCCGAAAGTAAATCAAGACTTTTTGCCAGATATTTTATAGAACTTGACTGCCTTAACGGATGGTGTAAATAATACAATGCAGACGTTACATTTGCTTCTTTCTGCCGATTAGCCTTTTGCTCCAGACTTTTAAAAAACGCATCTCTGGTATCTACATTTCCGGAAAGTGCGGGCATCATAAACTCAAAGCGCATGCGTCTGTCTGGATTGATAATTCTTGCCAGCTGTTTATTTAAAATTTCTACATCGCTATCATCGCGTAGAGCAAGTGCAAATGCCATAGTCGTATAATCATCTTCCGTTAATTTTACGCCTGCCGGAGGTATTTGTTTTGCCCAGATTTCATATAAAGTTTCTCTGGCAGATTTGGATGAAAAAATATCCAGATACAATTTAAACAGTATTTTCTTATTATTGGGTAAGGTTTGGCGGTTACCCGCATTCCATGTAGATTTTTCCAGTAATTCTGAAATTTGCCCGCGCTCTTCAGCCGATAAGAAAGTCCAGTAAATGGAAGAAATATAACCACTCATGGTTTTAAGGTTTAGTTCTTCCTGTTCCTGATTTAATCCTCTTGCAAATAAAAGCAGCAAATCTTTTGGTTTTATGGTCCGCGAATTCAACATGTTTTCGTACAAAGAAACATATGCAGAAGCGCGCATTAAAGGTTTTTCAATCTCAAATAATTTTGACAGCATATCTACATCAACCGGCCATAATCCATAACCATGACCTTTGGAATTGAATAAGATGAAAAGCGGTTTTTCCAAACCTTTTGCCTCCGGAATGCTAACTTTTGCAGCATTAAAATTCACATCAATTTGTTTTACATGGTCTGGATAAAATAAACTGAGTTCAAAAAATTGCGGCCAGATACTTCCTTTACCGTATTCTGGATTTTGATTGATACTGATTTCTTCAATTTTTCCGTCTTTAATTTTAGAACTGTAATTTACAATTGGTCTGCCCGTTTCATTCACCCAGACTTTATTCCATTTTTTAAGATCGGCAGTGGTAAAGTCCGATAAAACTTCAATCAATTGTGGCCAGGTTGCATTTGTATTGGCAAATTTTTTCAAATAGGCTTGTATTCCTTGTCTAAATTTTTCTTTACCCATCAAAAGTTCCAGTTGGCGCATCATAATTGGCGCTTTATGGTAAATGATATTTCCATACATCGTTCCGGCATCCTGAAGATTATCGAGTTGCTGGCGGATTGGATTTGATCCTGTTGTTCTGTCTACGCTGTATGCAGCCGGGAAGTGATCCAAAAATTTAAGATCGAAATTGTCGTTTTTATCTGCTTCCTCATTGCTTTTATCGGCCATAAAATTGGCGAAAACCTCTTTCATCCACACATCATCAAACCATTGCATAGTTACCATATCACCAAACCACATATGCGCAGTTTCGTGTGCAATTAAATTTGCTCTGCTGTTTAGCTGGTCCTTTGTGGCGCTTGGATCAAGGAAAATCGATGAAGATTTATAATCAATTGCGCCTACATGTTCCATTCCGCCAAACTGAAAATCCGGAATGGCCACAAAGCCGAATTTTTGGAAAGGATAAGAAATTCCTGTCCACTGTTCAAAAAAGTTTAAAGATTTGGTATGGATTTTAAAAATCTCAGCCATGCTGGTTTCAATTTTTGCCTGGTCAGTTTCGCGATACAAAAACTGCGCATCCATGTTTGATACTTTATCTGTTTTTTCCTCAAATTTTCCGGCAGCAAAAGAAAAAAGATAGGTACTGATCAGGTTTGATGTTTTAAAAATATATGTAGTGCGACCGCCTGTACTTTGTTTTTCCTGCACTGCGGCATTTGCAATGGCTTTCCAACTTTCAGGTAAAATTAAAGTCAGGTTATAAGTTGCCTTCAAATCTGGTTGATCAAAACAAGGGAAAACAGTTCTGGCCCGGTCCGGAACAAAAAGTGCATACAGGTAATCTGCGTTCCTGTTCAGCGCAGATTCGCCTGCAATAAAATCTATATGGATAGTATTAGCACCTTTTAAAAGGTGCTTTTTTTCTAAAATCAGGTGTTCATCTTTAAACACAATAGGAATCTGCTTTCCGTTAGAAAAAACCGCTTTAATCTTACTTCCGTCTTCTCTAAAATCGAGCTGGAGCGCAGAATTGGTAGACGTTAAATCAAAATGAAGATTTTCTGAAGCAATTATAGAACCCGTTTTTTCTGCCGGAATATCCATTTTCAACTCATAATTCAGATTGCTCAGCACACTTTTACGGTAAACAGCAAGTTCTTTAGAAACGCCTTTTTGAATTACCGGATCACCGGCAAAAGCAGTAAAAACTGAGCATAAACAAAGGGAGAACAAATAGAATTTAAAACTGTGTTTGATCATATTGCAAACTTATGAAATGAAAGCCTACAAAAGATGGCGTTAAGTGCCTAAATTATTAGGGCATGAGCAACAATTTCGATAAGTTTGTTTAATACGATTCCAAATCAACATTTTAGCGGTAATGATTTCCTATCCACAAACAGAGTATACATTTTTGCCGCTCGGCGATTCTGCATTGCTGATTCAGTTAGAAGAAACAATCGATCCAAAAATCCTATCAAAATTAAATGCAATTGGCCACTATCTGGAAGATCACCCTTTTAAAGGTCTAATAGAATATGTTCCGGCTTTTAGTTCTATTACCATCTTTTTCAATCCACTACTTATTGGTTTTAATCAACTTACAGAATACCTGAATAGCGAGTTGAAATACATTGAAAGTAAAGTTTCTGAGGTGCCTGCGGTAATTGACATTCCGGTAGTATACGGTGGCGAATATGGGCCCGATTTGGATTTTATTTCTGCGCAAACCGGCTTGTTGCCAGAAGAAATTATCAGCATACATACCAAACCAGAATATGTGGTTTATATGATTGGTTTTGCACCAGGTTTTCCTTACCTCGGTGGTATGGATGAGCGCATTGCTGCACCAAGGAAAGAAAAGCCACGCGGCCAAATCGCAGCCGGATCTGTTGGTATTGCTGGCAAACAAACTGGAATTTATCCGATTGAAACGCCCGGCGGATGGCAGATTATCGGCAGAACGCCGCTGTCGCTATTCGATATTGAAGCAAAAAATCCAACATTGTTAAAAGCCGGAAACCGGATACGTTTTAAAGCTATAAGCGCTTTGGATTTTGAAAAACAAAATGGAGAACATGGCTATTGAAATCATAAAAACAGGATTATTAACAACCATCCAAGATTTGGGGCGGTTTGGTTTCCGCAAAGCGGGAATTATTTGTTCTGGTGCAATGGATGTTCTGGCATTACGTTTGGGCAATCTTCTGATTGGAAATGCCGAAAATGAAGCGGGTTTGGAATGTACATTGTTGGGTCCGGAAATAAAATTCAGAACAGCAACAAGCATCAGTTTAACCGGCGGAAACCTTTCTCCAAAACTGAATGGTTTACCTGTCAAAATGTGGTCGCCTTTGAGTGTTAAAGAAGGCGATGTTCTACAATTTGGAAAAGCAGTTTTGGGTTGCCGGACATACATCTGTTTTTCGTCAGGTTTTGATATAAGCGATGTTATCGGCAGCAAATCAACCTATTTGAAAGCGGCTTTTGGGGGATGGAAAGGCCGGCGTTTACATAAAAACGATATCATTCCGATTAAAGACGTCACATTTAAAATGCCCGAAAAAGAAAATTGGTATTTAGGCAATGCAATTTATCCAGATCTTAAACAAAATTGTATTCGGGTAATAAAAGGGCCAGAATTTGATTGGTTTACAGAGAAAAGTTTGGCAGAGATTTCATCAACAAATTTTTCAATCGGTTCAGATTCTGATCGTATGGGATATCGGCTTAACAGCTATCGTTTAGAAAGAAGTA
The DNA here is from genome assembly GCF_052343045.1 of Pedobacter terrestris. Lineage (NCBI taxonomy): Bacteria > Pseudomonadati > Bacteroidota > Sphingobacteriia > Sphingobacteriales > Sphingobacteriaceae > Pedobacter > Pedobacter terrestris. The sequence continues at coordinate 511,260 of NZ_CP180264.1, forward strand.
ATCCAAAAGAATTGTTGTCGTCTGCCGTGACTTTCGGAACGGTTCAGGTGAGCAACGATGGGCATTTGATTCTCTTAATGGCCGATCATCAAACAACCGGCGGTTACCCACGTATTTTGCAGGTGGCTTCGGTAGATTTTTCCGTTCTGGCACAGGCGCAAGCCGGAAAAGAATTTCGATTCGAAATGGTATCAGAAGAAGAGGCGCGCCAACTTTTAATAGAACGAGAACAGGAAATCAACAAATTAAAACAAACTCTTCAACTTAAATTTGACCTCAATGGAGCATAAATTTTCAATAGACTTAAACTGCGATATGGGCGAAAGTTTCGGTGCATATACACTCGGAAATGATGAAGCCATGATGCCTTTTATTACTTCAGTTAATATTGCCTGTGGTTTCCATGCCGGAGATGGTTCTACCATGCGGCAAACTGTTCAAAAAGCGCTTTCGTATAATTTATCTATTGGTGCGCATCCGGGTTTTGATGATTTGCAAGGCTTCGGACGGCGTGAAATGCAGCTTTCTGCAACAGAGGTTTTCGATCTGGTAACGTATCAAATTGGTGCACTTTGGGCTTTTACAAAGAGCGAAGGCGCACGTTTAAAACATGTTAAACCACATGGTGCGTTATATAATATGGCTGCAAAAAATGAAAAACTTGCTTTAGCCATTGCCAGTGCAATTTTAAAAATAGATGAAGAACTGATTATCTACGGACTATCCGGAAGCAAATTGATTGATGCCGCAAAACAGCTTGGCTTACGTTATTGCAGCGAAGTTTTTGCAGATAGAACCTACACTAAAGATGGAAACCTTACACCCAGAACAGAAGCGGGTGCGATGATTAAAGATGAACTTCAATCCATTAATCAAGTGTTGAAAATGGTAAAAGAAGGCAAAGTAAAAAGTTTAGATGGCTTGGATGTTTCCATTAAAGCAGAAACAATCTGCCTACATGGAGACAATCCACACGCAGTTGCTTTTGCAGAAAAAATACACCATCAATTAAAAGAGGAAAGCATTTTATTACAAGCGCCAAAATGAACATATGGAGATAAAAAATAAATGGACAGTACTGCTGGGCGCGGCATTTTTAATGGCTACATCTGCAATTGGCCCCGGTTTTTTAACGCAAACTACGGTATTTACACAATCATTGGGTGCTAGTTTTGGCTTCGTCATTCTGATTTCTATTTTAATTGATATTGTAGTGCAGCTCAACATCTGGCGCGTAATCTGTATTTCAGAAAAGCGTGCACAAGATATTGCCAATCAATTGATTCCGGGTTTAGGATCGTTTATTTCTGTTTTAATTGTTTTGGGCGGCCTCGCCTTTAACATTGGCAACATTGCTGGTGCAGGTTTGGGATTAAATGCACTTTTCGGTATTCCTGTGCTGTATGGTGCAATTGCTTCAGCACTTTTGGCCATTTGCATTTTCTTGATTAAAGAAGCCGGCAAAGCGATGGATCGTTTTGCACAATTGATGGGTTTCATCATGATTTTTGTAATCATTTATATTGCTATAGTTACCGCTCCGCCTGTTGCAGAAGCGGCATTGCGTACCATTGCGCCAATAAAAATTGATCTGGTTACCATTATTACACTTGTAGGCGGAACGGTTGGCGGATATATCACTTTTTCTGGCGGACATCGATTGCTTGATGCTGGTGTAAAGGGCAAAACTGCATTAAAACAAGTTACAACCAGCGCGGTTGTGGGAATTTCTGCCGCATCTATAGTTCGCGTATTTTTGTTTTTAGCTTCGTTGGGTATTATCGCGAACGGATTAAAAATTGATGTTACAAATCCCACAGCATCAGTTTTTCAACTCGCTGCAGGTAATCTCGGTTATCGCTTGTTCGGTTTGGTTATGTTCTCTGCAGCAATTACTTCTGTTATTGGTTCTGCCTATACCTCGGTTTCTTTTGTCAAGTCCTTTAGTCTGAAAATTATTGCATTTGAGAATAAAATTACAATTGGCTTTATTCTGATTTCCCTGCTTGTATTTATTGTAGTTGGCAAACCTGTTCGTTTACTTATTGCAGCCGGCGCGGTTAATGGGTTCATTCTCCCGATCACCTTAACCACTATTTTATTTGCTGCGTATCAACCAAAAATTGTAGGAGATTATCAACACCCCAAATGGTTGACAGCTTTAGGTATTTCTATGGTTGCAGTGATGGCATACATGAGTATTCGTGTTTTAGCTGATGTTTTCTAAGACATTACGGCTAACGCTACTTCGTCGCAAAAGTTTGTTTGGACTTCCGTATTAAATACATTAATGGGTGTTTTTATACCCTTTCTGCTATTCATCCACTTTCTGATCAAACCAATAGGGCAAAAATCGGGTTCTTTCCATATATAACCTATAATAACATGGCAACTAAGAAAAAAAATACCTCGAAACCTGTTGGAAAAACAGGTAAAATGGAAGATTCAGAATTTCATAAATTTTTTGTAGATGAATTAAAAGATATTTATTGGGCAGAGAATCATCTGGCTAAAGCTTTGCCGAAGATGCAAAAAGCGGCAACGAGTCCGGAATTGGCCGCTGCATTTGAAAAACATACTGAAGAAACCAAGCAGCACATAGAAACACTTGATAAAATTTTTGCCCTGTTGGATGAAAAAGCATCAGGTAAAAAATGCGATGCAATGGCAGGTTTGCTGGAAGAAGCTAACGGAATTATTGAAGAAACAGATAAAGGAACTATGATCCGCGATGCAGGATTGATTCTGGCGGCTCAAAAAGTTGAACATTATGAAATTGCAACATATGGTACCTTACGCGTATTTGCAGAAAATATGGGACATTCTGATGTAGAAGCTTTGTTGTCTCAAACCTTAGAAAATGAAAAACAAACCGATGTAGCTTTAACGGAAATTGCAGAAGGACTGGTGAACGAACAAGCGGCGGCAGAATAATTAGTCGGTATTAAAACTTTAAGGCGTTCTGCTCTAACAGAACGCTTTTTTTGTTGGCTAGATTTTAAATTTTGGGATCAGAAAGCGCGGTCTCATCTGTTAAAACATTTATTTTATAAAGATGTTGTTTAGAAAAATACACTATGGAACATTTGGCACAGGCTATTGAGCAAGAAATTAAACGGCGTTTATATGAAGAGCATGAGGGTTTAATGCTTGCACTGCGAAGTTTTGTTTGCTTTTCAGCCAAAGACCCTTCAGAACAGCCAAAGTTTGATGAGAAACACGCTCTAAATATTTTCAGTGAGCGCATTCGTGTTTTTTCAGAAATTTTAGTGCGTACACATGGTGAAGTTGTCCGGGAAATGGTTGCACCACAGAAGGCAATCGGCAAGAAAATTATAGGGTAATTATGGAGAGAATTTTGGATGTGGTGATTGAAACACCAGGGGGAAGCAGACAGAAGTTTGATTGGGAACCCGAAACCAAAAGCTTTCGCTTAAATAAAATTATGCCACTTGGTTTAGGTTTTCCATACGATTTTGGTTTTATACCTGGAACTTGCGGTGGAGATGGCGACCCCATTGATGTAATGGTTATTTCAGAGTTTCCAACTTTTACCGGTTGCCGAATAAATGCACGCTTAATTGGAGGCGTTAGCATTTTACAGCAAGAACGCGATGGCGCAAAAATGCGTAACGATCGGTTTTTTGCTGTTCCGGAGATTTCGCAACTCTATGCAAACGTAGAAGAACTGCAGCATTTGCCAGAAGGTTGTTTGCAGCAAATTCAACAATTTTTTATCAGTTATAATGAGCAAGCCGGAAAAGAACTTCAGATACTGGACAAAATGGACGCCGAATCTGCATATAAACTTATCCGGGAATCGATGATCGACTTAAAATCAAAAGAACTATGAACGACGTGTTTACGCCGGAAATAAACAAACGCCGTATTGGCTTAAATTTTACAAATGCACAAGCAGAAATCTGGCTTTGGGCGCCAAATGCAATTGGAGTACAGCTGCTTTTCGGAAATTCAAATGCCATCGCACTGGAAAGCAAACCTTACGGATATTGGTTTTTAAGTACACAGGAAATTAAACCCGGAGATGAATATTGTTTCGAAATTCAACTGAAAGACCAAAATTTTGTTCAACGCGCAGATCCCGCTTCGGTATATCAAAAAAATGGAATTGCCCACAATTCTACAGCTTTTGATCTTCAAACTTATCAATGGTCAGATCAAGACTGGAAAGGAATAGACCGCCAGGATTTAATCTTTTACGAAATTCATGTGGCTGCATTTACTGCAGAAGGTACTTTCCAAAGTTTGCAGAGCAAGTTGGATTATTTGGTAGAATTGGGTATTACTGCAATAGAAATAATGCCAGTTGCTCAATTTTCAGGGAACCGAAACTGGGGTTATGATGGCGTTTTTCCTTTTGCTGTTCAAAATAGTTACGGCGGTCCGCAAGAATTTCAGGAATTTATAAATGTCTGTCATCAAAAAGGACTTGCAGTAATTTTAGATGTGGTTTACAATCATATCGGCCCGGAAGGAAACCATCTGACAGATTTTGGCCCGTTTTTTACCGAAAAGTACCACACGCCTTGGGGCGATGCTATTAATTTTGACGATTCTGGAGCAGACGGTGTACGTAATTTTTACCTCGAAAATGCATTAATGTGGCTTCGCGATTTTCATATTGATGGTTTAAGGCTCGATGCTGTACATGCCATTAAGGATTTTAGTGCGAAACATTTTCTTGAGGAACTTCGCATTTTAGTTGATCAACTTGCAGAACAAACGCAAAGGAAATATCACCTGATTGCAGAGTTGGATTTGAACGACAACCGTTTTATCAATCCGATAGAAAAAGGTGGTTATGGTATGCATGCACAATGGATAGATGAATTTCATCATGCTTTGCGTGTTTCGACCGGACAGCAAAAACATGGATATTACGAAGATTTTGATGGCGTTGCAGATTTAGCGCGCGCTTATCAAAATGCATACGTTTACAACGGGCAATTTTCCAAACACCGAAACAGAAATTTTGGAAGATCTGCAAATGAAAATACCGGAGATCAGTTTGTGGTTTTTTCGCAAAATCACGATCAGGTAGGCAATAGAATGAAAGGTGAACGCAGCAGTGTATTGGTGCGTAAATCTCAGCAACAACTTATGGCGGCAGCGGTTTTGTTGAGCCCGTATTTGCCCTTAATTTTTATGGGCGAAGAATATGCAGAAACCAATCCATTTCCTTTTTTCGTCAGTTATTCCGATCCGGATTTGATAGAAGCCGTTAGAAAAGGACGCAAAACTGAATTTGCTGCCTTTGCCCAAGATGAAATGCCAGATCCGCAGAGCGATGGAACTTTTAATTCTGCAAAATTGGATTGGACGAAACTGAAAAAGCCAGAACATGTGGAAATGTTTGATTTCTATAAAAAGCTGATTCAACTGCGCAAAGAAAATACAGTTCTCCACACATTAAACCGCAATTCACTTGAAGTAAAGATTTGGCCTTCTGATGCATCTGTCTTGTTGCTGAGAAGATGGAATGCGGATCAGGAAGTGTTTATTTGGTTTAATTTTTCCAGTCAGGATCATGAAATTGCACGTCCGGATGTTGTAGGCCCGCTAGATATTCTGGTCAGTTACTCAGAACAAAATCCAATAACAAATCATTCCATTTACTTACCTGCAGAAAGTTTTATTGTATTCAGTCATGCCAAAATTTAATCCCCTCGCTACGTACCGCCTTCAATTTAATAAACAATTTACTTTTTCAGACGCGCAACAAATTGTGCCCTATCTTTCAGAATTGGGTATAGATACCGTATATGCTTCGCCGATATTTGCCGCCGTTCCGGGAAGTAATCACGGTTATGATGGTACAAATCCTTTAAAAATCAATCCAGAGATTGGCACAGAAGAAGAGCTGATTAATCTGTCTGATGCCCTGAAAGCCCACAATATTTCCTGGTTGCAGGATATTGTTCCCAATCACATGGCTTTTCATCCGGATAATCATTGGTTGATGGATGTTTTAGAGAATGGTGCATCATCGCCTTACAAGCGTTATTTCGATATAGACTTGCAACCGGGAGAAAAATTAATGGTGCCTTTTTTGGGTACATCATTAGACGAAGCAATTGATTGCGGCGCAGTAAACATCCGCATTTCGGAAAATAAACATGTTCTTTTTGATGGAAATACATGCTGGCCAGTAAATCAGGAATCGATAAAAGCGGATGAAAATTTAGATGAAATAAATGCCAATCCAGAATTAATCAGGCGAATTGCAACCGCACAACATTATCGGCTTTGCCATTGGAAGGAAACAGAAAACAGAATCAATTACCGGCGTTTTTTTACAGTTAACGGGTTAATTTGTTTAAATATTCAATTGCCAGATGTGTATGCATCATATCATCAATACATTTTTGAATTGGTAACCCGAGGGATTTTTCAGGGTTTGCGAATTGATCATGTAGATGGATTGGCTAGTCCGACCGATTATTTAAGCCATCTGAGAAAAAGCGTCGGCACAGATATTTACATAGTTGTAGAAAAAATTCTGGCCGGAAATGAAGAAATTCCCCGCTATTGGCCTATTGAAGGCAGTACAGGGTACGAGTTTCTGGCGATGGTAAATAACGTGATGACGCGTAAAAAAAGTTTGCCCGATTTTGATCGTGCATATCATGATTTTACTGGAAAACGTCAGCAGGCCGAAGAAAAGAAAATAGAGAAAAAACAACGGATACTGAGCGATCAGATGAATGGCGAGCAAGAGAATCTGGCAGAAAGATTAATCGCGTGTAATTTTCCGGCTGTTGCAGAAATGCAAAAAAACGAAATTAAAAATGCTATTGCAGAATTACTTGTTGCTATGCCGGTTTATAGATTCTATGACGTTGTATTTCCATTGAAGGGCAATGCAAAAACCGAAGTAGAAAAGCTGCTGCAGGGCATGAATTTTTCTGCAAATCCGGGTACATCAATCGGTTTTTGGAAATCTTTGTTTTTCGATTTCCCCGAAAATGCAACTTCGTCTGATTGCCAAAAATTATCAGATTTCTTCCAAAGATTAATGCAGTTTAGCGGTCCGGTTATGGCTAAAGGTGTGGAAGATACGCTTATGTACAGTTACAACCGTTTCATTGGCCATACAGAAGTAGGTGATGATGCCGAAGCTTTTGGTATTGAAATAGCGCAGTTTCACACGCAAATGATTGCACGTGCACAATTTGCGCCTTTAGCAATGAACGCGACGTCTACACACGATACCAAAAAAGGCGAAGATGTACGCGCAAAACTGAACGCGTTGAGCGATGTTCCGCAATTTTGGATGGAAGCACTGAATGCAATTGACGAGTGGTACGCGAATAATAAAAGCTACCAAAGCATTCACCTTAATGATTTTTACCTGTTGCTGCAAGCGGCAATTGGCGGTATGCCATTTGAAAAACAGGACATGGAAAATTTGCCGGCAAGATTAGGTAATTTCATGGAAAAAGCTCTTCGGGAAGGTAAAAAGCGTTCTGAGTGGTCTGATCCGGATGTAGAATATGAGCAAATTATAAAAGAATTTGCAATTCGTTTACTGGATGATGCCAATGCGGATGAACATCCAATCGCCAGAATTTCAAAACGTATCAAAGACTTCTCCATTTTAAATTCACTTCATCAGCTTTTGCTAAAAGCAACGTGCCCCGGCATACCTGATTTTTACCAGGGAACAGAAATTTTCGACCTCAGTTTCGTTGATCCCGATAACCGCAGACTTGTAGACTTTGAAAAAAGGGGAGAGATGCTGCAACATATTGAAGAAGAAAATGCAAGCTTTCCGGTACTTTGGAAATCACGTGAAAATGGTGAAATCAAAATGTGGCTGACGCAAAAAATACTCGGAATTAGAAGAGACTATGCAGAGTTATTTGCCAATGGCGAGTATTTGCCTTTAAAAGTAGAAGGGAAATTTGCTGCTCAGGTGCTTGCATTTCTGCGCCATTTTCAGGATCAATATATGTTGGTTGTGGTTCCTTTGGGTATGGCAGCTTTTTTGGAAAACTTAGAATTTTCCCAAGATGTAGATTGGGCCGATACGCATATTATTTTACCACTCGAAGTACCTAAAGGTTGGAAAGATTTGATTCACGATGAAGAGGGACATCAGGATATTTTACAGCAGGGATTAAAACTTAATACACTTTTTAAAAATGCGCCGTTCGGTGTTTTTCTGTTACAAGAAGCTCATCCAGACAGAAAATCTGGTGTTCTGCTACATTTGAGCAGTTTGCCCGGCCAGTTTCCAATTGGCGATATGGGCAAAGAAGCTTTTGATTTCGTAGATTTTCTGGCTCGTACAGAACAATCCTACTGGCAAATCTTGCCCATTACACCTGTTCAACGTGCGTTGGGTTACTCACCCTATTCTGGTAACTCTGCTTTCGCAGGAAATATTTTGCTCATTTCGCCTACTTTGTTAATAGAGGATAATTTGCTGACGGTTGAAGATGTAGAAACAACTGTAAATACCGGCAAAATGGTTGATTTGGAGCAGGCAGAAAAATGGAAAACATCTGTTTTAAACCGTGCCTATCTTCAATTTTTAAAATTGGATAAAAACCACAATCTGCATCAGGAATATCGGCTTTTCGTCGAAAATGAAAAATTTTGGCTTCAGGATTTTAGCTTATGGTCTGCATTAAAAGAACATTATGAGGGAAAACGTTGGATAGATTGGCCAGAAGAATTTAAAACCAGAAATCCATCGGCTTTGCTGAAATTCAATAACCTGCATCAACAAGATATTGACCGTTACAGCTGGCAACAGTTTATCTTTTATCGGCAATGGTTTTCATTAAAAAAATATGCCAATCAAAAAGGCATTAAAATTATTGGCGATTTACCGTTTTATATCGATCAAGATGCCGTCGAAGTTTGGTGTAAACCCGAATATTTTAAGCTTGATCAAGATTTGAAACCTGCATATATTGCCGGCGTTCCGCCAGATTATTTTAATGAGAAAGGACAGCTTTGGGGAATGCCGGTGTACAATTGGACAAGATTAGCCAGCGATTCCTACCAATGGTGGATAGAAAGAATACAACACAATCTTCGCCTTTTTGATGAGCTTCGTCTTGATCATTTCCGCGCTTTTCTGGGCTACTATCAGGTAAATGCCAATGATAAAGATGCCACAGATGGCGAATGGCAGCCTGGTCCCGGAGATTCTTTTTTTGAAGAATTGAACAGGAAACTTCCACACTTTAATCTTATTGCAGAAGATCTTGGAGAAATTACGGCAGATGTCCGTAAAACGATGAAAAAATACAATTTGCCGGGAATGAAGGTTTTGCAATTCGCTTTTGGTGATGATATGGTATCTTCAGAACATGTTCTTCATGCCGATTCATTTAGCAACAATTTTGTTTACGCCGGCACGCACGACAACAATACTGTAAAAGGTTGGTTCGATACCGAAGCAGACGATGAAAGCAAAAAGCGGTTTTCTTTATACACGGGTAAAGAGATTAATTCTGGCAATGCAGCTTTAGAGATGATCAGACTGTGCCTGGCCTCTAGTGCAAAAGTTGCCATTATACAAATGCAGGATATTTTGGCAAAGGGCGCGGAAAGTAGAATGAATATTCCGGGAGAAGCTTCCGGAAACTGGACATGGCGTTTGCTGAAAAAAGAATTGACGGAAGAAAACTTTAGCCATTTTAAATTGCTTACGCAAATGTACGGTCGCGGGAAATAATTTACGGTTTGAGGCATAAAAGCTCTTTTTTTAAAAAACGTTAAACCATTTGTTTTGGCTTGTGTTGGTTTTTATAGGCGGGATTTTACAAATAAAACGGCCATTTAACCTATAGAATATCGATATGAAAATACGCATACCTGTAAATGAAGAACGGAAAAGAGATTTTGTTGAAACTGGAAGTTGGATGTTAGCCAAGCGTATATTAGGCGTTTCTTACTACGTTTTAGCAAAAAGGCTTGGTGAGAACCTGGTTAAGATAGACAATGGTTTGAAAACCGTTTTAGCCGAAAAACCAACAAGTGGTAAAGTAAATAAATCTGACGTAGAAGTAATTGCGCTAGGCACTTTGGCTGCAATTAGTTTGTACTCTGGCTTAAAAAAGAACAAACGGATGTTACTGGCGGAAGGCATCGCCTTAACAGCTGCTTTTGGGGGTTTTTTACTGATGAATAGCAGAAAACCAAAACGAAAAGTCAGCCCGAATTAAGTAGAAACCAAAGCCGGTGTTTTTGCACCGGCCAATTTCAGTTCTATTTTATCTCATGGATATGAAAAGAGCATAGGTTTACCGTGTAAGACACTTTTTCCAGCAACATCCCGTTATGCTTATCAGAATGCCGGATCATCGTCATCTGGGTTGGAAGGTGACTATTGACTCCAAAATCTTATAGATAAATTAATCGCAATACAAACTTCAACATTACATTAACCACAACAAAGATTTTTCTGCGATTTACAAATACATGTAACAGACATAATATTTATCCCGATTGGAAATCAGGCCCTCAAGGGCTATATTTGTGGCGTGAAAAAAATCTGTCTGGTTTTTCTGTTTCCTATTTTGATCTTAAATGCATCATTTGGCGAGCTGCTTAAAGCACCCAGACTGATCTCTCATTTTCTGCATCACCATAAGATAAATTCTAATGTGGGTGTTTTAGATTTTCTGGAAATGCACTATCTCGGCAAAGATATTGATGACAATGACCAGGATGAAGACATGAAACTGCCGTTTAAAAAAATTGATGGTAGCCATTCACTTTCATTAGCCATTCCTCAAAGCAGAGTGGTTTTGCAGGATGCTGAATACCGGGATTTGTATACCCGTTCTCCCTTTAAATATTATTTTGCCTTTTCAGAACCTGCTTTCGGCAGTTTGTTCAGACCTCCAATCGCTTAATGCAGACTACCTGAAACATTCTTTTTGGCCGCCAGAATTTTTGGTCGGCCTTGTATTCTTTTAATCCTAAAATTATTTTTATGCTGAATAAGATAATCGGCTTTTCCATCCGGAATAAGCTGATTGTAGCCTTGTTCGTATTTGCCCTCATGATATGGGGAGCATTCGAGGTTACAAAATTGCCTATTGATGCCTTGCCCGATATTACAGACAATCAGGTACAGGTAATAACGGTTTCCCCATCGTTGGGCGCGCCAGATATTGAACGTTTAATCACCTTTCCCATTGAGCAGGCCTGCAGCAATATTTCCGGGCTTAAACAAATCAGAAGTTTTTCCAGATTTGGGCTTTCACTCGTAACTATTGTTTTTAACGAAGAAACAGACGTGTATTGGGCGCGGCAACAAATTGCTGAGCGCTTGCAACAAGTTCAACAGGATATTCCTCAAGGAATTGGTGCGCCGCAAATGGCTCCGGTATCTACCGGTTTGGGCGAAATTTACCAGTATGTAGTGCGTGCCGAAAAAGGTTACGAAGGGAAGTATGATGCTACGGCACTGCGAACCTTGCAAGATTGGGTAGTGCGCCGGCAGTTAATGGGTACACCCGGAATTGCAGAAGTGTCCAGTTTCGGTGGGAAATTAAAACAATACGAAATTGCAGTTCGGCAAGATCAATTGAAATCCTACGGTCTAAGTATTTCTGATATTTTCGATGCACTCGAAAAAAACAATGAAAATACAGGCGGTGCTTACATAGAGAAAGGGCCAACGGTTTTGTACATCAGAAGTGAAGGACTAACCAAGAGTTTGGATGACATCCGAAACATTGTAGTGAAAACGCTCTCCAATGGAATGCCGGTGCTTATGAGCCAGGTTGCCGAGGTGGGTTATGGTTCTGCCATTAGATATGGTGCAATGACGTATAACGATAAAGGCGAAGTTGCCGGTGCAGTTGTGATGATGCTGAAAGGCGAAAATTCTTCTGTTGTAGTAAAACGAGTTAAAGATAAGGTTGCAGAAATTCAAAAAATGCTGCCTCAGGGTGTTGTAATTGAACCTTTTCTCGATCGTACAAAGATGGTAGACAATGCGATCCATACGGTAGAAACCAATTTAATGGAAGGCGCATTGATTGTTATTTTTGTTTTGGTTTTCTTCTTGGGAAACCTGCGTGCAGGATTAATCGTGTCGTCGGTTATTCCCCTTTCTATGCTTTTCGCAATCATTTTAATGAATCAATTTGGTGTGGGCGGAAATCTGATGTCGCTTGGCGCAATAGATTTCGGTCTTATAGTAGATGGCTCCGTAATTGTTGTCGAAGCCATTTTACATCGGTTTTCTCATTCAAAGAACTTTAGATCCGTTAACAAAATAAATCAAAACCAGATGGATGATGAGGTAGAGAAATCATCTGGCTCGATGATAAAATCGGCGGTATTCAGTCAGATTATCATTCTTATCGTGTATTTGCCAATTTTATCTTTAGAAGGCATTGAAGGTAAAATGTTTAAACCCATGGCTTTTACTATTGCATTTGCCATTCTTGGTGCTTTTATCCTTTCAATCACTTATGTGCCGATGATGTCTGCACTGTGTTTAAATAAAAAGATTTCTCATAAGCAAAACCTTACAGACCGATTGATGATATGGCTTGAACGCCGTTATCAGCCTATTTTAAGTAAAGTGCTCAAATTTCCGAAAACGATATTGGCGGTTACCCTTTCTTTATTTGCAATTGCCATATTTATTATGGGAACTTTAGGCGGGGAGTTTATTCCGCAGTTGGAAGAAGGCGATTTTGCGGTAGAAACGCGTTTACTTACCGGTAGCAATCTGAACAATACGATAGACAATACGCAAAAAGCATCTAAAATTTTGCTTGAGCAATTCCCTGAAGTGCAAAAAGTGGTTACCAAAATCGGAAGTGCTGAAATTCCTACAGATCCAATGCCTTTTGAAGCAGGTGATATGATGGTTATCTTGAAGGATAAGAAAGACTGGACTTCGGCTACAACCTTTCCAGATCTTAGCGCCAAAATGACAAAGGCGCTCGAAGTAATTCCGGGGATTACAGTTGGTTTTCAGTTTCCTGTGCAAATGCGCTTTAATGAATTGATGACCGGTGCGCGACAAGATATTGTATGTAAAATTTTTGGCGAAGATCTGGACACGCTTGCAAACTATGCACATCGTTTAGGCACAATAATAGGTACTGTAAAAGGAGCAATCGCAGTATATGAAGAACAAGTAACCGGAATGCCGCAAGTGGTAATTCAATACAACCGGCAGGGAATGGCGAAGTACGGCTTAAATGTTAATGACATTAACCGAGTAGTAAATACGGCTTTCGCCGGCCAGGTTGCAGGTCAGGTATATGAAGGAGAGAAACGGTTCGATATGGTGGTCCGTTTGGCATCTGGTGCAAGAAAAAATATTCACGATGTTCAAAACCTGATGGTGGCAACGCCGGCTGGAATTCAAATCCCATTAAGTATGGTTGCAGAGATTAGCGAAGTTGAAGGCGTAAACCAAATTCAACGGGAAAATACACGCAGACGGATCATTGTAGGATTTAATGTTAAAGACCGCGATGTGCAATCTATAGTAGAAGAGCTGCAGGCCAAAGTTGGTAAAGATCTGAAATTATCTAAAGGTTATACCATTACTTATGGCGGTTCTTTTGAAAATATGACTGCAGCAAAATCAAGGCTGGCCATTGTGGTGCCCATTGCATTGCTATTGATTTTTTTACTGTTGTATTTCGCATTCAGTTCTGTAAAACAGGGTTTATTGATTTATACCGCCATTCCACTTTCTGCAACGGGCGGCATATTTGCCCTTTGGATACGCGATCTTCCTTTTAGTATATCTGCAGGTGTTGGTTTCATCGCTTTGTTCGGTGTAGCCGTTTTAAACGGAATCCTTCTGGTTTCAGAATTTAACAGATTAAAAAAGGAAGGCTGGACAGATGTTAAACGCATTGTCATTCACGCCACAAAATCGAAGCTGCGCGCTGTAATGATGACTGCGCTGGTACCATCGTTGGGTTTTATCCCAATGGCGATTAGCACAGGTGCCGGCGGTGCTGTTCAAAAACCGCTTGCAACGGTGGTTATCGGCGGATTAATTATCTCCACTTTATTAACACTTTTTGTACTCCCGATGTTATACATTCTCTTTGAGAAAGGTTTCGGATATTTCCGTCAGAAGAAAGCTTTTCTTGCACTCGTAATTTGTTTTTTTGCTGCACAGACATCTGTTCAATCTCAGGAAAAAATAACACTTAAAGCCGCTTTGGATTCTGCCTTAAAACATAATTTAAGCGTTCAGATTGCAGAAAACGATGTGCTTTACAACCAGAAAATCAAAGATTCGGCTTTTGACGTTGCGAAAACAGAAGTTAGTTTTGAATATGGAAAGTTTAACAGTCTGGCAAATGATAATAAGATTTCAATTGGGCAAACGCTTGATTTTCCGACCGTTTATGTACGCCAATCGGCCATTTACAAAAGCAATATCCGCATTAGCGAAAGCAAGTTAGAAGACCGGCAATTGCAGATCCGGATGCAAGTTAAATCTGCTTACTACCATTTGATGATTTTGTCCGAAAAACGACGCTTGCTTTTAGAAGCAGATAGCCTGTATTCGGCCTTTCTGGATAAATCTAATCAGCGGTTTAAATCTGGTGATGTGGATGTTTTGGAGTTGCGCACTGCAGACAACCAGAAACATCAAATCAGCAACCAACTGCAATTGCTGGAAACAGATTATGAAATGGCGCTTAACAGGTTCAATCTATTGTTGAACAGTGGGGCGAAATTTGTTCCTTTTGGCACATCAGAATATGCATCAGAACTTTCGTTAGGAAATACTACAAGCGATCATCCGCTGATTAAACTCCGCGAGCAGGAACTCGTTTTAGCTGGCGAGCAAAAAGCACTGGAAAGCAGCAAACTCTTGCCCTCCCTTAATCTGGGTTATAACAATTCCAGCATCATTGGTTATCAAACTAACGGATCTGGCGTTAACCAGTATTTTGGCGGCGGCAATCGTTTTTCGTCCGTGTCAATTGGAATCGGGATCCCCGTATTTTTTGGCGCTCAAAAATCACGGATCAAAGCCGCAGGTATTTTAAAACTGCAAAAAGAACGCGAGTTGGAGCTTACCAAAAAAGAGTTGAATTTAGAGATGGAAAATGCTTCTGCCAGGTACAAACAATACCAAAAGCTGATCCAGAAGTACCACAGCCTGCTGTTGCCAAATGCAGAAGATATCATTAAAACATCGACCTTAAAATTGAATGCCGGCGAAATTGGCTACCTCGATTGGGTAATCTTAATGAACCAGTCTATTCAGCTGAAGAGCGAATACTTTGATACTCTACAACAACTGAATGAATCTATATTTGAAATTGAACGATTGAATGCCATCAAATAATAAAATAATGAAAATAACGATAAATTTAAGTCTTGCAGTGGCACTTTCCATTTTGCTTTTTTCTTGTAAGGAAGATGTTAAACAAGATCAAAAACCGAAAACGGAACACGTAGCTGTGCCGGTGGATGAAGTTCATCTAACTGCTGCACAAATTAAAAATGCAGGCATAGCGTTGGGAATTGCCGCAAAAAAGCCAATTCATGCCACTATAAAGGTTAATGGTGTTGTAGATGTACCACCAGAAAACATTTTTGCTGTAAGTGTGCCTATGGGCGGTTATGTTTCTAAAATGGCTATAATGCCCGGAATGTTCGTGAATAAAGGCAGCGTCTTAGCTTTAGTAGAAGATCAGCAGTACATTCAGTTACAACAGGATTATCTTACCGCAAAGAATAAACTGAAATTCTATGAGGCAGATTATATCAGGCAGAAAGGGCTTAATCAAACCAAAGCCACGAGCGATAAAATTTTCCAACAAACAGAAAGCGAGTTTAATAACCAAAAAGTTATGATTGGTGCGCTTGCAGAAAAGCTGCGTCTAATTTCCATTAACCCGGCAGGTTTAAATGAACGCAACATTTCCCGCACTATTCGGGTATATGCACCCATTTCTGGCTATGTTTCTAAAGTCAACATCAATACTGGGAAATATGTAGCTGCTGCAGATGTTCTATTTGAGGTGATTAATCCTAAGGCTTTGCATGTAAGCTTGACTGTATTTGAGGGCGATGCCGCAAACCTTAAAATTGGTCAGAAAATATTGTGCAGTACGAGTTCAAATCCGGATAAAAAATATGCGGCTACCATCCACCTCATTACACCGAATATCGAAAACGACAGAACAACAAGTGTCCATTGCGATTTAGAAAACTTTGATAAAGGTTTGTTACCAGGTACTTTTTTAAACGCCGAAATACAATCCAGTCAGAATGATGCTTTAGCCGTTCCTGATGATGCAATCGTGAAATGGGAAAATAAATTTTATGTATTTTCAAGTGTCGGTGCAGATCAGTTTAAGATGGTTAATATAACGCCTGGTTTATCGCTTGATGGTTTCACTGCCATTACATCTAATCAGGAATTGGGAAAAATAGTGGTGAAAAATGCATATGCCGTATTAATGAAGCTAAAGAATAGCGGAGAAGAATAATTAAATTTAAAACATTAGCTTATGGGATCATTAAATAAAACGGCCTCAGAAGAAGCGCTCAGAACCACCCAGCTCGGTATCGGAATCAGTATTATTCTCATTTTTGTAAAAGGAATTTTCGGGCATTTTGGACATTCTTATGCATTGATTGCAGATGCTACAGAATCCTGTGCAGATGTGATCAGTTCTGGCTTTTTGTGGCTTGCGTTAAAATATGCGCAAAGACCGGCAGATAAAGGCCATCCTTATGGGCATGGCAAAGCCGAGCCGGTAGCCGCAATATTAATTGGTATTTTTCTTTTGGCTGCTGCTGGACTGATATCTTATCAAGCCATTGGTTATATCAGAACACCGCATGAATCTCCAAAAGCTTTCACGCTCACGGTTTTGATAATTGTAATCCTGACGAAAGAAATTTTATTTAGGTATGTTTTTTCTGTCGGGAAAAGAATAGACAGTAATGCGGTAAAAGCTGATGCTTACCACCATAGAAGTGATGCAATTACCTCGGTAGCTGCGTTAATAGGTATTAGTATAGCTTTAATTTTTGGTAAAGGGTATGAAGGAGCAGATGATTGGGCGGCTTTATTTGCGTGCTTATTTATTGTGTACAACGCATTTAAAATTATCCGTCCAGCCTTTTCAGAGATTATGGATGGCGCACCGAGTGATGAATTGATTTTAAGAATTACTGAAATTGCTTCTGTAAACCCAGCCGTTAAACGTGTTGAAAAATGTTACGTTAGAAAAATGGGGCTAGATTATTATGTGGATATGCACATTGAGGTTGATGGGAATATTAATGTTTTTGAAGGACATGAGGTTGCTCATCGCGTAAAAGATCAATTACTGGCCTCAAACCTTAGAATTAAGGATGCGTTAATTCACGTAGAACCTTTTTTGGATAAGATGACGTTCTGATAACCACAAAAATCCCCTAATTTTTAGGGGATTTTTATTTATACATAGGTGGGTGGTATTCGCGTTATAATTAGATTGCTCATACATTGCTTTATTCCACTTCTCGCGGAAAGCAGTTAGAAACTATCCGCAAGAGTTTTCCAATGTCAAAAGGTTTCTCCAAATAGTCATCTGCACCGGCATCGTGACTTATTTTTTGAAGATAGGGATGAGTAGACAAAAGTATCACCGGGATATGTTTAGAAATCGCTTGATTTTTGAGTTTTGAGCATAAGATATGACCATTGTACGCATCTAGTGAGTGGTCAATCAAGATGAGCTCAATAGCTGTCCAATCTACAAACTTTAGTGTATCCAGATGTTGAACTGATTGGGTTTTATATCCTTCATGTGCGAGAGTTAATTCTAAAGCTTCCAATATAAATCGATCATTCTCAATAATGAGGATTTTCTTATGCATATTTTAGTTACACTTAAGACGCTTTTTAATCAGGAAATCGAACATGGCCGGGTTAGTTCGGGTAACGCTGTCTAGAGAAGACCTTAAACTCTGATTTACCAGGCTTAAATTTGTAAACATTGTTCTAAGCTTTTCGTTTTCATCTTTTAATTCAATCAGCTCACTTGCAATTTCCCCGTATTCTCTTATCAATGCGTGCAGTTCTATAGTACTAATTCCAAGATCAGCACAAATAGTATCTGCATCTCTACCGATAAAAAACTCCTGGAGTTTGATGATGACCACCGATGACGCTAGTTTGGGTTTTTTCATTTGCTATTTCCGTTAATTCTTTCCCTTTATCATTTAGCAGCCCAATGCCTTATGCATATTTAGCTTGTTCGTGTTTTTTGTAGAGTTATCATGCTTATCTTCTCTTTCAAAAGAAATACACTTTTAAAAGATGAAAGAGAAAAAAGCCATGCCGTCAAGTCGTTTATAAATCATCCCCTATTTAGAAAGAGCATGCGGCATGGCTAAAGTAAAAGCCACTGAATTATCATATAATAATTTCGTGTTCGAGTCACATCCCTAAGACTCTTGTTGCTTTGATGCGAAACTAGGTAAACCCACAATGTTTGACAACTTATGCATCTACGCAATTCTACGCAGGTGTATTAACATCTTGTTTTGTAGTGTTTTAAATATTGTTTTGCAGTGCGGTAAAAAATGCCGGTTAACAGAAATTATTTTGGAGAGTCAGATTTTATATCTTTTGCAAGTTCCAAAATCCATAGGTACATGTTGGTATCTGAGCTTAAGCCGAGTTTTTTTCTTACCCGATATTTCCGGCTTTCAACAGCACGAACACTTAGTTTGGTTACACGTGCAATTTCTTTAGTTTCAAAACCCAGTCGCATATAAGCGCAAAGTTCTCGTTCAGGTTGAAGCAGGCCAGGATCTCTGGAAAGGATCTCCTGCATGAAATCATTTTCGACCTCAGAAAATCTGGTCATGAATGATGGATCTGCTTCATGTGCCAACTGTACCAAATCTTTCAAACCCGAAGAACGGGAAACTACCTGTTTTTTACTTAACTCTTCCTGATAGCTTTTTGCCTGGTCAAAAAACATTTTACCCTGGTGGCGTACGTGGGCATTGTGCCGCGTAAGCAACCTTAACCGTTGTCCAAAAAGGCCAATGCTAATTATTGCGCCTTCGATTAAACAAGCTATTGTAAGGAGATCAAAAGAGTGGTCCTCTAGGTTGAGCCAATTTTGAAGACAGCAAACAATATAAATGGATAATACGGCAACAGGAATCCATCCAATAACAAAGAGTCGTATCCCGGGTACACGTTTTCCATATCCCAAAGAAATGATAATTTTAAAACTACTGTAAAAAATCAATACAGAAGTTAAAAATGACAGACCAAGTGTTGCCTGGTTGGTGAAACTGAGATTAAAGGCAATAGACATAATCAACACCAGGCTCCAAAAACCGATTAGGATTTTCGAAACCAGGTAAACATTTTTTAAATGCCGGTGTACTTTTAAAAAGTGATTGCTGAATAAAATTGAGGATATAAATCCTAAAGAAAGAAACGAATGTGCATAACGCAATATAAAGCGACCTATATCCTGACCGAGAAGCAATCCAAAACCCTGAAGATAAAGCACCATTCCTATATAATACAATAAGATTATCCTGCCAATATAAAATCCAAATAGCCGACTTCTGGTGAATATCCACATCAGTAAATGAAAAATTAACATCATGAAGGTGATGCCTACAAAAATAAGTTGGGGCGTATTGTCTTTTAAAACACGATTGTTTAGATTTCTGCCGGTTAATAGTTTTACTGGAACAATTAATGTATTTACTGCACGAAGGCGTACATAAACCTCATGTACTCCATCATTTTCTATAACATTTCCCAGGCCAAAAGAGTAACCTGTACTGGGACCAAGTGTATTGGCATCTGATGCATACATACCAGATTGTATATGAACAGTTTTGCCTGCTTTTGAGGTATAAAAGACATCAATGGTATCAATATTTGTATAATCGATAAGAAGAATTGGAATCACTTCAGCGGGTTGTTGAAATCTGAGTTTCATCCACCAGACATCTCCAACAATTCCGCCATTAAAGATTTCTGACCGCCCAAGCTGAAAAGAATCTGCAGGAAATGTTACAAGTTGATCAAATGAAGCATTCTTGCGTTTGTCTTTCCAGAAAAAAGCCTTATTAGCAACGTTTTTATAATTGCTTTTATCAACGCGTATAATAGGTTGCGCGTTGCTTAAGAAATTACCCGCACAAAGAGCAATAAAAAAAAGGATTATTCTCATATAAGATTTCCGATTTAGCCAAATGTGGGATGATTCATTTAAGGCCAAAAAGTATAACTTTAGAAGAAGTTTTCCAAATTTATATGATAAATAATTGTTGGGAATATCCTGTTTGATTTAGCGCTAGAAACAGCGAATTTAAGAACTCGTACGTGTTCCCAAACCTTTTGCCAAAGTGAGCCAAATATAAAATCCCCAAAAGATGGCTGCAGTTGCATAGCCCAACTCCGGATCTGCTAATTTTGTGGAAATGAATATCGCGATAGCCGAAAAAAGACTTACAAGCAGGAATAGTAGGATATTTTTCATAACATTCTGGTTTATTGGTGCTTGAATGTTTCTAATATAGAAAAAATTCGGCAAAAAAGTCTCTAAAATGGTAGTGTTATTCAGAATGTGGGATTTTGTTGACTTTTCAGGCATTTTTATATTTTATAATAACATATTTCGATAGATAGCGAAATTTTGATCCGTATTTAGTACTTGCTCGTAGCTTTGATAACTTAAAGATTGCATTTTAAACAAATAGAATGATACAGGCTGTTTAAATCAAATCCTACATTTATCTGGAGGCATTAAACGAAATGATTACCTTTAAAAAAATTGCAAATACCGACTAATGATTACACCGAAAAAGACTCCCATTGAGAAAATTATTGCACCAGTAAACCGGTTTATCCATCTTGAATATACGAGTGGAATTGTTCTGCTAATTAGTGTTGTTGTGGCAATAGTTTGGGCAAACTCCAGTTATGTTGATGCTTTTCATCATCTGTGGGAAACCAAGCTTTCTGTTGGTTTTGGAGAACATATACTGGATCATCCATTGCATATCTGGATTAACGATGGCTTAATGGCCTTGTTTTTCTTTGTGATTGGTTTGGAATTAAAAAGAGAATTTATGGATGGCGAACTTTCTTCATTCAAAAAATCAATCTTGCCAATGACAGCCGCACTGGGCGGAATGCTTGTTCCTGCAGCAATTTACCTCATTCTAAATATTGGTCACGATTCTGTTAATGGTTGGGGAATCCCAATGGCAACCGATATTGCTTTTGCCCTGGCGCTTTTGTCTATGGCAGGGAAACACATTCCCTCATCCGTAAAAGTGTTTCTGTCGGCATTGGCTGTCGCAGACGACCTCGGAGCCGTATTGGTGATCGCTTTTTTTTATACGGCAAGTGTCAACTTCATGGCATTGGCTATAGCGGGTATTTTTCTGGTCATTTTATTGATTGGTAATCTTCTGGGCATACGCAGTACAATTTTCTATCTTATACTTGGAATCTGTGTA
Source organism: Pedobacter terrestris (assembly GCF_052343045.1). Classification (NCBI taxonomy): domain Bacteria; kingdom Pseudomonadati; phylum Bacteroidota; class Sphingobacteriia; order Sphingobacteriales; family Sphingobacteriaceae; genus Pedobacter; species Pedobacter terrestris. The sequence goes on from NZ_CP180264.1 coordinate 532,752, forward strand.
TGGGCGGGTTTCCTTTTTTCTGGAGTTCATGCAACTATAGCCGGGGTATTGGTGGCTTTTACAATCCCAGCAAAGACACGTGTGGATGAATTATTTTATTCGGATAAAGTGAAAAAGCTTATCGTAGATTTTGAAAACGAAAAACCAAGTAGCAGTTCGCTTAAAACTCCACAACAACACCGCACTTTACAACAGGTTAAAATTTTAAGTGATGCGGCAGAAACGCCTTTACAAAAAATAGAACATAGCTTACATCCTTGGGTTGCATTTCTGGTAATGCCTCTTTTTGCTTTATCTAATTCTGGAATTGTTATCGGGGCAGATTTTTTTTCTGCACTGATGAATCCGGTATCACTTGGCGTAACCTTAGGTCTAGTTCTTGGAAAATTTATCGGTATCTTGTTGTTTACCTTTTTTATGGTTTATTTTGGGTTTGCAACGCTCCCGAATGGCGCTACCTGGAAACATATCATCGGAGTCGCTTTTCTCGGTGGTATTGGTTTTACCATGTCTATGTTTATCAGTGGTTTGGCTTTCACAGATGATGCTTTCGTAGAAAAGGCTAAATACGGAATACTCATTGCTTCTATAATTGCTGGATTACTTGGCACTACTGTACTTAAAAGTACCGCTCCGAAGTCAGCGCCTGAACCTGAGTAATCCACTTTTGGTAGAAATTTTACGGATTTTAGTGTGAATGCAGCACTTGTCAATTATTCATCACGCATGAACTATGTAGTAGACATCTTTGGTCCAACAGATATGAACAAACTCTTCAGAGTGGAAGCGCCAGGGTTTCTGATATCACTTTATAAGACTTTTAAGCCAGAGAATCCTATCATCTTTGCCAATCCAAGATCAAAGACACTTTCGGACTAAAAGACTCTGCAGGCCGCAATACCTTGTTCCGTTACGGCATTAAATATTCTCCATTAACATATGCGAAAAAAAGAGGCGTAGCGACGTTGATCGTGCATGGCAATATAGGTGAAGTTGTTCCACTTGCACAATCAAAAGAACTTTCGGAGATATTGGCTGATGGTGGCATTCCACAACTTAGTTGTTTTTAAAGGTGCCGACCACGCTTTTCATCATTTAGAACCAAAGAATCTTGCCGATATGGTCAACCAGATTGCTGCCTTTATCCGCAATTGGGAAAGTAAGAAATAGCTCCGAGTTAAACTTAAATTAAATCTAACATTAAAGTCATCATGCAATTTAATTGAACAAAACGCGATAAAATTGCTTATATTAGAAGTTATCGTTAATTAACGGACAATCAGTCCATTTATCATTCACTAAAATTTTATCAAATTTGGCATTAAAAAGAGCAGGATTTTATAGAGGGCCACGGATGCCCTTCAAGAAAAAAGAAGCAGAACACAAAATCAACGAATTTATTATCTCGCCAGAGGTACGTATCGTTGGGGAAAACGTAGAGTCAGACGTTTATCCTTTAACAAAAGCCTTAGAATTGGCTGCAGAACAAGGACTCGACCTTGTAGAGATTTCGCCAAATGCACAACCGCCGGTTTGCAGAGTTGTAGATTACAGCAAATTTCTTTACGAACAGAAAAAAAAACAAAAGGAAATTAAGGCAAAAGCCAAACAGACCGTTATTAAAGACATTAGATTTGGCCCGAATACCGATGATCATGATTTTCAGTTTAAGTTGAAGCATGCAATTGATTTCTTAAAAAGCGGCGAAAAAGTGCGTGCGTTTGTACATTTCAAAGGACGTGCAATTGTGTATAAAGAGCGGGGAGAAATTTTACTGTTAAAATTTGCACAGGCATTAGAAGAAGTAGGAAAGGTTGAACTTTTACCTAAGTTGGAAGGGAAACGGATGTTTTTAACACTCGGCCCTAAAACTGCGAAAAAATAGTGCAGAAAGTCGAAAATGATCTAACCAGATCTGATCTTTTCGGTCTACAACTACACGCCTATTTTATTTATAAATCAATAAAGAGGATGTCCCGCAGACGTTCTCTTTTTTTTGTTTAACAGGGTTTTGATGCTTCCTGAAGCATGCTTTGCCATACAGGCAAAACTGTCACTCTGTTGAAAAAAATTCTGTTCAAAATTATTAATTGTTGAAATGACGTTTAATACTTAGTTTTGTTTAACGCGAAAGATAAATTACTGGTGTAATGCGCATTTGTATAATCTGTATCGTCAGGAGATATTAAAATCAGAAATTCCTATCAGCAAGCACCAGAAATCCGTTATCTTAGCGAAACAATGCTTCAACTAACAAAGTGTTGTACATAACCAAATAATAACTAATTCATGTTCCCAATCAGATTCTTTTGGTGTATTCTCCTTTTAACCATTTTGGTTTCGATAGGGAAGGCGCAACAGTTTGATGAACAGTGGGCAGTTACGCCAAATTTCGGTTTCAAAACCTACACCATAAATGAAGGTTTGCCGTCTAAAAATACCACCAGTACCATACAAGATAAACGCGGTTTCATTTGGGTTGGTACAGAAAATGGCTTGTGCCGATTTGATGGGTATAGTTTCAAGACCTTTGTAAATGTTCCGGGCGATAGCAGCTCGATTACTAACAATTATATAAATGCATTGATGCAAGATCGATCGGGGAAAATCTGGATTGCGACAATGGATGGATTAAATCTTTTTGATCCACTTTCTGAAACCGTTACGCGCTTTTACCACGCCGATAAAAATCCTCGTTCTTTAAGCAATAACAAAGTATGGTCTTTGTATTGCGACTCTAAAGGGCGCATTTGGGTGGGTACAGATGATGGTTTTAATGAATATTTGACTAAACAAAAGTACTTTGACGTTTACCGCCCCAATGCAAAATCTAAAACCGCAATGGTAGGTAAATCTGTTAATTCTATTGTAGAAGATCAATCCGGAAACCTTTGGTTGGGGAACTGGAGTGGTGGTTTAAATAAATTCGACTACCAATCTAAACGTTTTGAAAATTTTCAGCAGGCACATCCTGCAAATGCTAAAAATCCAAACGATGTTTGGGCACTAGAATATGGAAGTGATGGTAATATTTGGGTTGGAACGTATTGGAGTGGTTTGTTTAAATTCGATCCACAACGCGAAACATTTACAAAAGTTCTTATTCCTGATCGCGAGAACACTGCAGTTTTTAGCATTATGCAAGTAAATTCTGATAGGTTTCTTATTGGAGGAAACAATGGTTTTTTCTGGTATAACCTAAAAGAACAGAGCTGGGAGAAATTAAATGGTATACAAAATTACGCCTTCGGCGATTCTTATCAGGATAAAAACGGAATTGTTTGGGTCAACTCCAGAAATGGCCTTCAAAAAATAGACCGTAAGCAATACAAATTTCAGTTGTCTGCACTTAACCTTGCCGCCCGCGAAGTAAAAAGCGTGGTTGCTGACGATCAATTTGTCTGGATTGCCACCAATAATGGTCTGTTTAAAATAGAACAGAAAACCGGCAAACAAACAAAATTTACCAAAACAGCCAACCAAAATAGCTTGACCAGTAATGATATTAATAAACTTTATTTTGATGGAAAAGGCGTACTCTGGATATTAACAGAAAATGGATTTGACCGGTACAATCCTCAAAACAATACTTTTTCACATCATTATCACCATTCTGCCATCGGAAGTTTATTTAACGAAGATGTTTTTCGGGATATTCTGGAAGTTGATCCAAGTATTTATATGCTGGCTACAGACGCAGGTTTAAAAATTTACGACAGCAATACCAATCGCTTTGCACATTATTACAACCAAAGTAATAATCCAAATTCCATAAGCAATAACCACGCGTATTGTTTGGCGAAAGCGCCGGATGGAAAAATCTGGATCGGTACATACGGCGGCGGCATCAATATTTTCGACCGGAAAACAAATCGCTTCCAATCTATACAAGCAACAGATCGAAATAACTCCGGTTTAAGCAGCAACATTATCCGCGATATTTTTGTAGACAGCAAACAGCGCATTTGGGTATGTACACCAGACGGTTTAAACCAATACCATGCGGAAAACAATAATTTCGAGATTTTTACCAGAAGAAATGGCTTTGCAAGTAATGTTTTTAATGAAATAACCGAAGATTTTTCTGGCAATCTTTGGGTAAGAACAGAAACCGGAGCTTCGGTTTTTAATCCGGTAAATAAACAAGTCAGGAATTTTGATGAGGCAGATGGATTGTTCGTAAACGCTGCGATATGCAAGTTTGAGAACCAGATTTTTTTGGCAGGCGCTAAAGGTTACCTCTCCTTTAATCCAAAATCTATAAAATTTAATCCGCTTGCGCCCCCGGTTTACCTTACCGATTTTCAATTGTTTAACAAATCTATCACTGCGGGTAAAAACAGTCCGTTAACGGAAAACCTGAATACCGCACAAAATGTGCATTTACGGTATGATGAAAGTGTATTTTCAATAGAATTTGTTGGCCTTAACTATACCTATTCGTGGAAAAATCAATACGCCTATAAATTGGTGGGTTTTGATAAAAAATGGAACTATGTTGGCCGGCAACGCAAAGCAACATACACCAACTTAAACCCCGGCACGTACGAGTTTTGGGTAAAAGCATCTAACAATGACGGACTTTGGAATAGTAAAGGCAGAAAAATTACCATCATAATTCGTCCGCCATGGTATTTAACCTGGTGGGCATATTTAATGTATACCATTTCTACGGTTGCTGCCATTTATGTATTTGTTCTTTATCGAGACAAGCAAAAAGCCTTGCAATACAAGGTGCAGATTGCAAACCTGGAAAGCGAAAAAGAGAAAGAACTAAATGAGAAAAAACTTTCGTTTTTTACCAATATTTCGCATGAATTCAGAACGCCGCTAACGCTCATTATCAATCCGGTAAAAGAATTGTTGTATGAGAACGATAAAAATATAGATACCAGCAGTTTACATATAGTATATAGAAATGCCAAAAGGTTGCTTAGCCTGGTAGATCAGTTGTTGTTGTTCCGCAAAGCGGATGTACAGGCAGATACTTTAAAAGCCGGCAGTTTAAATGTGATTAATTTATGTAAAGAAGTATTTCTGTGTTTTAGTCACCAGGCCAGAACAAAAAATATTGAATACGATTTTATTGCGCCGGATGAATCTTTAGATATATATGCCGACCGCGAGAAGCTCGAAATATCCATTTTCAACCTGCTTTCAAACGCATTCAAATTTACGCCAAATGGCGGAAAAATTACTTTTGAGATTACCGAGCATAAGCATCAGGTAGAAATTAATATTACAGATAATGGCTGCGGTATTCCGGATGATGCCAGAGAAAAGATCTTTAACCGGTTTTATCAAGGTACAGATTTAAGTAAAGTTTCTGGCGGAGGTTTCGGTATCGGCTTATATCTGGTAAAAAATTTTATCGAAATGCATGGCGGTTCAATTGAGTGTAAACCTGCACTTTCTGGCGGTTCCGCTTTTCAAATCAAGCTTCTCAAAGGTATGGAGCATATTAAATCCGGGCAGATTATCCAGGATCCGGAGCGGAGTTCTGTATTTTTAGAAGAACTTTTTGATGAACAACCCATCCCGAAAAAACGCGATGCTAAAAAGAGTAAACCGCTGGAAACTATTCTCAATTCGGAAAAGAAAACAATTTTAATTATTGATGACAATCAGGAAATCAGTGATTATTTAACCGAAGTATTTCTGGATAAATATGAAATTTTATCTGCAGCAGATGGTGAGGAAGGTTTGGTGATTATCCGCGAGTTGTTGCCAGATGTAGTTATCAGCGATGTAATGATGCAGCGTATGGGCGGAATTGAATTGTGCAGTTTGGTAAAAGATGATCCCGCACTTTGCCACATCCCGATTGTGCTGCTTACGGCGAGTACATCGGCAGAAATAAAATTAAAGGGAATAGAAAGCGGTGCAGACGATTACATTAGTAAACCTTTTGATAAAGAACTGCTGGTTGCGCGTATTGCGAGTATTCTGAAAAGTAAAAACAGCTTGCAGAAATATTTCTATGGCGAGATTACACTAAACCCAAGTAAGGCGAAAATATCGCCAGAGTATAAAGATTTTCTGCTGAACTGCATTCGCGTTGTAGAAGAAAATATAGAAGATCCGAATTTTAACATCAAAATTCTGGCCGATCAGATTGGCATGTCCAGGTCCAATCTGTTCAATAAAATTAAATCCATTTCCGGTCATTCGTCTAACAGTTTTATCCGTTTCATCCGCTTACGTAAAGCCGCAGAAATTTTCATCAATACCGATAACACGATTCTACAAACCATGTACATGGTAGGGATGAATGACATCAAATACTTTAGAGAACAGTTTTTCAAAGTGTTTGAAATGAACCCATCAGATTATATTAAAAAATACAGGATAACCTTTTTACACAAGCATACACTAGATCCGGAAATTAAGAAAGTTAAGGTTTAGTACATATTAGGAGCTGGAAAATTAAAAACAGTATAAATTGCTTTTAAACACGGTTTCTGTATGTAAAAATGTTTGTTTACCCCTCTAATATTGGCTATTTGCCCCTTTAATTTCCCATACATTTCACTCAATTTAGCGTTTGCTATCTCTTTCTGCGCGGCCACAATTGAACCATTCAATTTGCCTTCCCGTCTGGAGTTAAGCAATGAATATTAACCAAATTAAATCAACAATGAGAAAAGTTTTACAGAATGCTTCAATGTCATTTTGTGTTCAGGCGAAGCGTGGCCTGGTGGTGTTAACACTCGCCAATGCTTTCGTACTGTGTGCGCAAAATGCCAGGGCAAATGAAGTCTCAAATTCATTCCCAACCATCCGTTTAGCACAAGACGTTACTGTTACGGGTACCGTTACAGACGAAACCGGCGGTCCTATTCCGGGCGTTAGTGTTACGGTAAAAGGTACAAACCGCGTTACGGTAACAGATGCAAAAGGAAAATACAGCATAAAAGCGCCAAATGGAAATTCGGTTTTAGTCTTCAGTTATATAGGCTACAATACTTCAGAAATGGCTACCGACGGCAAAAATACCATTAACATTAAATTGAGTTCTGATTCAAAATCGCTGGATGAATTGGTTGTTGTAGGATATGGAACACAAAAAAAAGCCACACTGGCAGGTTCTGTATCGCAGGTTAAGGGTGCAGATTTAGTGAAAAGCCCGCAGCCGAATTTATCCAATTCATTAGCTGGTCGTTTCTCTGGTGTAGTTATTAACAACCGTGGTGGCGAGCCTGGTTATGATGGTTCAGGAATTTTAATTCGCGGAATGTCTACCAACACGAACAATAGTGCATTGATTGTTGTAGATGGTATTCCGGGGCAGCTTGGCGGTTTGGAACGTATAGATCCAAATGATGTGGAAAGTATTTCTGTATTAAAAGATGCTTCTGCAGCAATTTACGGTAACCGCGCGGCCAATGGTGTAATTTTGATTACAACTAAGAAAGGGAAGTTGGGCAAACCAACCATCAGTTACAGTTTTAATCAAGGTTTCAGCTCGCCAACCCGTTTGCCGAAAATGGCAGATGCAGCAACATATGCAGAGATTATGAACGAAATTAATTTCGATTCTAATCCTGCAGGCGGTTTAAACCAAGCATATACTTCGGCGCAAATCCAAAAATTCAGAGATGGGTCTGATCCGTTATTGTACCCAAATACCGATTGGATTAAAGAAACGCTAAAAAGCACAGCACTTCAGAATCAACACAGTTTATCCATTAATGGCGGAACCGAAGATGTCAAATATTTTGTGTCTATCGGAAAGCTTTATCAGGATGCGATTTACAAAAATGGAGCAACTAAATACAATCAGTATAATTTCCGCTCCAATATTGATGCGAACATTTCAAAGCGTTTAAAAGTTGGTTTGGCATTATCCGGTAGGGAAGAAGACAGAACATTTCCTCAGGCGGGTGCCGGCGGCATTTTCAGATCAATATATCGTGCAAAACCAATTGTTTCTGCATTTTATCCTAATGGTTTGCCAACAACCGGAATTGAGAACAGCAACCCGGCAGTTCAGGTTACAGATGCAGGCGGAACCGTAAAAAACCCAACACAGGTTTTAAATGCCATTTTGAGGGGAAGTTATCAGATTCCGGGTGTTGATGGTTTATCGCTTGATGGATTTTTCTCTGTTGATAAAACTTTCGCGTTTAGCAAAAACTTCAGTAAACCATACAATTTGTACAATTACGATCAGGTCTCTGGAGCATACAATGCGGTAATTGTTGGCGGTAGTAATGGCAAAGCAACGTTATATGAATCGCACAGCAATCAAAGTTTACTTACAACCAATATTAAACTGAACTACGATAAACGTTTTGGCAAACACAGTATCAATGCATTTGTAGGTTATGAGCAAAGTTCAAATAAATACGAATTTTTTGATGCACAACGTTTCAATTTTATTGCCACAACGTTGCCAGAGCTTTCACAAGGTGGAACTGCAGCTACAGATTACAGAAATTCTGGTTACAGCACAAATTATACCCGTAGGAGTTATTTGGCAAAATTGAACTACAACTTTGATGAGCGATATATTTTTGAAGGTCAGTTGCGTGCAGATGGTTCATCGCTTTTCCCGGCAAGTGTACGTTTCGGATATTTCCCATCTGCTTCAGCAGCATGGAGAATCAGTAAAGAAAGATGGTTTGGCGATAATGTGAAGTTTTTTGACGATTTAAAAATCAGAGCTTCATACGGATCGTTGGGTAGCGATTTAATTAATGCTTTCCAGTATTTTGACAATTATACTCTGGTAAATAATGGTTTTGTAGGCAGTAATCCAGGTAGCGGAGCAAATATTATCCAGCCGAACTTAAATCTGGTTAAACTGGCCAATCCAAACATTACCTGGGAAGCAGCAAAAAAACTGGATTTGGGTATTAATGCAACCTTCCTTAAAAACTTCACTTTTGAGGCGATTTACTTCCAGCAAAAACGCAGCGATATCCTGATGACCAGAAATGCATCTATTCCGGCAACATCGGGTATTGTAAATCCATATGGATCAGATCCATTGGTACCGGCAGAAAATATCGGACGTATCAACAGCGCAGGCTTTGAAGGTACTTTAGGTTACAGCCACGCAGGGGAGAATTTTAGCTGGGGCGCTTCAGGAAATATCACTTATGCAAAAAGTAAAATTGTTTATGTAGATGAAGCCATTGGTACATTAGATTATCAACGCATTACCGGCGGGCCTTTAGGCACTTATCAATTGTATAATTCAATCGGAATTTTCCGTACACAACAAGAGTTGGATGCTTATCCACATGTTACCGGCGCAAAAGTTGGCGATTTAAAATATCTGGATTATAACGGCGATGGTGTAATTGATTATAAAGATCAGACCCGTACAAAATATGGCAATATCCCGCAAATTACTTACGGATTTAGTTTAAACGCCGCATATAAACAGTTTGATGTATCCGTTCTTTTTGCCGGGCAGGCAAAAGTAAGCCAGTATGTTCTTCCGGAATCCGGAAGCGTAGGTAACTTTTACAGCACCTGGGCAGATAACAGATTTAGTCCGACAAACAATGCGGGCACATTTCCAAGAGTAAGCGAGCGTGCATCAAATGCCATTAGCGGTGGTGCATACAACAGTACATTCTGGTTAAACGATGCTTCTTTCCTCAGATTGAAAAACGTAGAACTGGGTTATAATTTTAAGAAAGAATTGCTTTCAAAGATTAAAATTTCGGGTTTAAGATTATATGCAAACGCATTTAACCTGTTTACCATTACCAAAGTAAAAGATTACGATCCGGAAGGTGATAGCAGCAGCGGCCAATTTTATCCGCAACAAAGAATTATCAATATAGGCGCGAACGTTAAATTTTAACCCAATGAAAAGATTTTTAAAACCTTTATATATAACACTTGGTGCAGCCATGATATTTTCATCCTGCAAAAAGGATTTTTTGGATGTAGAACCCACCGATCGGATTTCTACAACTGCGGTAGAAAGTGATACCACCATTTACGAAGCTTATGTACTTAACCGCTACATTGGGCCCAAACTCCAAGACAAAGAAGCCGAAGGTTCAAACCCTGGTTTTGGCCGTGCTTTTGAATACAGTATGATGAGTTCTTATACTGATGAATCTATTTACAATAATGATGACGGAAGCTGGTTGATACAACGCGGTCAGATTTCTCCGGATAACCTGGGCAGTACAGGTTCTTTCTGGGCGAGAAGCTATCGTGGCATCCGCGAGTGCAATTATGCATTAAGTATTCTTCCGAATCTGAATATGAGTGCCGGACATAAAAAACTGATTGAAGGCGAACTGAAATTTATCCGCGCTTACCGCTACCACGATCTTATTCGCAATTATGGCCGCGTGGTACTAATCAACGATAAAGTCACTCAGTTAACCGATAATTTACAAGATGAATCGCTCTTCAAACGCGCAACATTAAAAGAAAGTGTAGATTATACTTTGGCACAACTAACAGATGCCGCCAATTTACTTCCGCTAAATAATAGTGGTACCTGGCTTTTAGGTCGTGCTACAAAAGGTGCAGCATTGGCATTAAAAGCAAGATTGGCTTTGTATTCTGCGAGTCCGCTTTATGCAACAGGTACCTGGGCCGATGCCGCAACTGCAGCGCAAGCCGTAATCAGTTTAAACAAATATGGTATTTACACCGGCGGATACAATAAACTGTTTACCACCAATGAAACCAACGAGATGATTTTCGAAAGGTTATTTGCTATTGGTGCACGTCATGTTTGTATGGAAATTGCAAACGGACCAAACGGTTATGGCGGTTGGGCCGGAAACACACCATTGCAGAATCTGGTTGATGATTATGAAATGAATAATGGAAAGGCCATCACCGATCCAACTTCTGGTTATGATGCCACAAAACCTTATGTAAACCGCGATCCGCGATTCGGATTTACTGTTTTGTACAATGGCGTTGCATACAGAGACCGCAATATCGAAACATTTATCCCGGGAGGAAAAGACAGTAAAGACGGAAATTCCAACTGGAATACGACCAAAACGGGCTATTACATGAAGAAATTTATGGATGATGCCAATCCGATAGATAACCCTTGGGATGTTGCCGGATTGCAACCGTGGATTTACATGCGTTATGCAGAGGTTTTATTAAACTTTGCCGAAGCGGCAAATGAAGCCTATGGGCCGGATGCGGTACCTGCAGGTTCAACTTTAACGGCAAGAGCAGCAGTAAATTTAGTGCGTGCAAGGCCAGATGTAAACATGCCAGCGCTTGCTACAGGTTTAAGTCAGTCGCAAATGCGCGATGCAATCCGTTACGAGCGCAGAGTAGAACTGGCTTTTGAAGAGCATCGTTTCTATGATGTACGCCGTTGGAAAATTGCCGATGTTACTGAAAATAAAGCAGCCGGAGGTGTAATCATTACCAAAACCGGAAACAACTTTACATACGAAGCCAAAGTTGCACTTGATGGCCGCTTATTCCAAACCAAACATTATTGGTTGCCTATCCCTCGGTCAGAAATTTTGGCTTCTGGTGGCAAGCTAGAGCAAAATACAGGATATTAATCTCATTTCGGAGGTAGCATTTTCTACCTCCGCTTTTAAAGTTTAAACAGATATGAATACATTCTCGCGGGCATTAAAGGTACTTGTTCTGCTCTCTTTTTGCAGCGCAACTGCGCTAAATGCACAAGAAAGCCAAACGGTAAAAGTTACAATAGATCTGAAAAATCCGATGCAAACGATCGAAGGATTTGGTGCTTCTGATGCTTGGACATGCCAGTTTGCAGGCCTTTGGCCAGATGCAAAACGCAATAAAATGGCCGATCTCCTTTTTAGTAAAAAACTAGATAAAGATGGAAAACCGATCGGTATCGGCTTAAATTTCTGGCGCTTTAGTATTGGCGGCGGTAGCAGCGAACAAGGAAAAGAAAGTGGCATTAAAAGTGAATGGCGCAGACAACAATCTTTTTTAAAACTAAACGGACAGTATGATGAGCGCGCAATGCCTGGCCAGATGTGGTTTTTTAATGCGGCTAAAAGCCGTGGTGTTAAACATTTTCTCGGTTTTGTAAATAGTCCGCATGTTAATTTTACGCTCAACAATAAAGCATTTTCGTCTGATGGGAAAGGGAATCTGGACTTTAGTAAAGTACAGGGTTTTTCTAATGATCTGGCGAAAACCATTCAAATCATAAAAAATAAATCGGGCGTAGAGCTCGAATATTTAAGTCCGATAAATGAGCCGCAGTGGAAATGGAATGAAGGCAATCAGGAAGGCTGTCCTTATGATAACGAACAGATTTCTGCACTGGTAAAAAATTTAAGTCAGACACTTAAAACCCAAAACCTTAAAACCAAAATTCAGATTGCAGAAGCTGGGCAGTTAGATTATTTGAGCACACATAAAGACAGTTCAAAAAGCCAGCAGGTTTCCTATTTCTTCAATCCAACCTCTGCAGGCTACATCGGAAATCTAAGCAATGTAGACCACAGCATTTCTGGCCACAGTTATTTTACGACAAGTCCGGAAGCAAGAGCCATCAATATTCGCCAATCTGTAGCATCAGAAGTTTCTAAAGTTAAAGATTTACGTTTCTGGATGTCTGAGTATTGTGTATTGGGCGATAGTTTACTTCAAGGCGGCGGCCGCGATTTGGGTATGGTTACTGCACTGTTCATCGCAAAGTTAATTCATCATGATATTACTTATGCCAATGCAACTTCCTGGCAATGGTGGCTGGCCATTTCTTCCGGCGATTATAAAGATGGCTTGGTGTATATTGATGACAACCAGAAAGATGGCGAAGTATATGAAAGTAAATTGCTTTGGGCTTTTGGAAATTACAGCAGATTTATTCCTGAAGGTAGTAAACGTTTAAAAGTCAATGCAGTAAATGATCAGGATTTGTATGTGAGCAGTTATGTTCACAAAAAGAAAATCATCACGGTAGTGGTTAACTATCGAAAAACAAAAGCAAATTTTGTTCTGGAAGGTTTAGAAGCGGTAAAAAATCAGGTTCAGCTGTATACCACATCAGCAACTGCATCACTTACCCCATCTGTAGCTAAACTTTCTGAATTGATCCTGCCTGAAGAATCGGTTACAACCATTATTGCCGATCTGAATTAACAGCCTTACAAAAACCTATTAAAATCAAAACTCCAAATGAAATTATACAGAAACCTTTTTTCAGTAGCCGTTATTTTACTTATCACTTTTTCTGCCTGTAAAAATAAAAGCAGCGGAGAACATACTTTTGCATTAGGCGACAGCACCTTTTTATTGGATGGAAAGCCTTTTCAAATCATCTCAGGCGAATTGCATTATCCGCGTGTTCCGCGCGAGGCCTGGCGCCACCGCATGCAAATGGCAAAAGCAATGGGTTTAAATACCATTGGTACTTATGTTTTCTGGAATGTACACGAGCCAGAGAAAGGTAAATTTGATTTTTCAGGAAATAATGACATTGCAGAGTTTGTGCGCATTGCCAAAGAAGAAGGCCTTTGGGTGGTTCTTCGCCCAAGCCCGTACGTTTGTGCAGAATGGGAATTTGGCGGTTATCCATATTGGTTGCAAAATGAAAAAGGTTTAGTCGTACGGAGCGAGGAAAAACAATATCTGGATGAATACCGCAAATACATTAATGAAGTGGGTAAACAACTTGCGCCATTGCAGGTAAACCACGGCGGCAATGTCATTATGGTGCAGGTAGAAAATGAATATGGATCTTACGGCAAGGATAAAGCGTATTTGGAAACCAATAGGAAGATGTTTGTAGATGCTGGTTTTGATGGATTACTCTACACTTGCGATCCGGAAAAAGATATAGAAAAAGGACACCTTAAAGGATTAATGCCTGCGATAAACGGACAAGACAACCCGGCCAAAGTTAAGTCTATTATTAAAAATTTAAACGAAGGAAAAGGGCCATTTTTTATTGCAGAATGGTATCCTGCATGGTTTGATTGGTGGGGAACGCCACATCACAAAGTTCCGTCTGCACAATATACAGGTAAATTGGATTTGGTTTTAGCAGCAGGAATTTCCATTAACATGTATATGTTTCACGGCGGCAGTACCCGCGATTTTATGAACGGCGCAAATTTTAGAGATAGCATTCCTTTTGAACCACAAACCAGCAGTTACGATTACAATGCACCTCTTGATGAAGCAGGTAATGCAACAGAAAAGTTTATGGCTTTCAGGTCGGTTATTCAAAAATACCTTCCGGCAGGGCAAAACCTTCCGGAAGTACCTGCAGCAAAACCATCTGCAATATTGCCTGCAATAACGTTAAACCAATCGGCAGCAGTAATGTCGCATCTTGGCAACGGAAAAAAGAACATCGATCCACTAAGTTTTGAAGATTTAAACCAAGCTTACGGTTACGTGCTTTACCGAACAAAAATTAGTGGCGGCAAAAAGGCAATCCTTAAAATTGATAGTCTGCGCGATTATGGTATTGTATATATCAACGGGAAGAAACAAGGTGTTTTGGATCGCAGGCTTGGTCAGGACAATTTGACTGTAAACGTCCCGGCAGGAGAAGCAACGCTTGATATTTTTGTTGAAAACATGGGCAGAATCAATTTCGGCCCAAATTTATTACACAACAAAAAAGGAATATTGGGCGCCGTGCATTTTGATGGCAAAGCATTGAAAAACTGGACAATGTTTTCGCTTCCGTTTACTGCTGTTAAAAAAGAACAGCTTGTAAATACCTCAAATAATTTGGATGGACCAGTATTGAAAAGTGGGAAATTTACACTTTCTGATGCAAAAGACACTTATTTGGATATGCGTAAATGGGGCAAAGGAATGGTTTGGGTAAATGGCCACAATTTGGGTAAATATTGGAGTATTGGCCCGCAACAAACCTTATACCTTCCGGCAGAATGGTTACGCAAAGGCGAAAATGAAGTGGTGGTTTTGGAATTGATTAAAAATGATCAAAACATTTTAACCAGTTTAGACAAAGCTATTCTGGATCAGGTAACAGAAATAAAAAAATAATCAATCAACACCGGAGCGGGAAATCGTTCCGGTGTTTTTGTATACAGGTAAAAGGAATTTAACGATTCTGTATGTCGATGAAAAGAAATGCAAATGAAGCGTATTCAAATTTTTGTAGCGGCTTTGCTGGCCCTTGTATATTTTGGTTGTAGTAAAACAGCGCAAGAAATTACACCAGCATCAACAGATCCGGTTGTGCAACCCGTAGCCATTTCTGGAGTAAACTGGGCAGATGCACGGGATAATTTTGTAGATGGATGGGTAATTCCGTCGGGTTTAACCGCCGGCGATGATTATACCGCCGCCGCTGCGAAAGCGAATGCCATTTACAGCGGTTTTTTAGCAAATATGAAAGGCGTAAACGCGGTTCGTTTGCCTGTAAACCCGCCAAGTGTAACAGAATCCTGGTGGAACAGTTATCAGGCGGTGATTGATCAGGCATTGGCAAAAAACCTCAAAGTCATTCTGGCTTGTTGGGAAGGGACATCTAAAAAAGATGGAAAAATTGATGATCTCGCGGCTTTCTGGCAAATGTGGAAAATCTTGACGGATAAATATGGAAACCAATCTAACGTTTATTTTGAAGTATTTAATGAGCCTTATGGTTACACACTTTCAGAACTGTCTGATGTGTATGTACAGTTTTTAATTAAATTTCCTGGCATACCAAAAGGCCGGATTTTACTAGGTGGAACCGGATATTCTGAAGATGTGACTGGTGTGGGTGCAGATAAACGTTTTGATGGTTGTTTGCTGGCGCTTCACAATTATGCCTTTTGGAATACGCGTACACAAACAGAATGGGAAACCAATTGGCGTGTACGTTTTGGCGCTTATGCTTCCAGAACTGTGGTTACAGAGTTTGGTGCTGCCATGACAACCGGAAAAAATTATGGCGGAAGTGCAGCCAGCGATAACGAAATCGCTTATATTGTAGGATCCACAAATGTTTTCCGGAACAGTCAGATTTCAAGTGTTTATTGGCCAGGTTTGCGAGATGGCGACAGCTACAGTATGCAGATTAAAAGCGGAGAAGGCGCAAATATCATGTTAACGACAAGCAACGCAAGCGGACTTGCCCGTTTAAAGTTTGGCTGGGGAAACTGAAACCATACCGATTTCTTGACCAAAAATCTAAAGTTTGACAAAAATGAATCCGTTTGTAGAATTTTTTCTGCCTGACAATCTATGAGTTGGAAGAGAATATGGTTTTAAAGCAAATTAAAGTTTGGTTATTGCCGCCACATTACTACTTTTGCCTCCGGAAAGCTGGCAGAGTGGTCGAATGCGGCAGTCTTGAAAACTGTTGACTGTAACAGGTCCGGGGGTTCGAATCCCTCGCTTTCCGCCAAACGAAAAAAGCTACTCATTTGAGTAGCTTTTTTCGTTTTTATGCCTTTTACCTGTCAAAATCCTAAACAGATAAACCGCAGAAACATGATCAGATGCTTTTCTTTTTATAGGTATAACCCTGAGATTTGAAAGACTTTCTATCTTCACTCATCTCAAAGAATACAGTTTCTTTTTGCTTGCCTTCTTTTGCTTCAATAGAATTTCCTTTCCAGAGGTTTCCGCTTTGGTGTTTCAGGTTTTTGAGTTTGAAGATTATTGCAGAAGTATTTTTTCCTTCATCATCATTTACCGCTGATAAAATGGCATCTCCGCCTTCCACAATAGTACCAATGCCAAGAATATTCAGCATTAAACCATCGCTCCGACGCCAGGTTCCGTTTAAATCACTTGCGGCAAATTGATCATTATTTTTTGGGCGAAAGATAAACATCACCAAAAGGAATACGATGATGAGCCCAATGTTGTTATTTGTTGCCATAACGAGAACGAAATAATTGACTAGTAATAACAAAGTTAAGGCCGTGTTTTTGTATTTACAATACTATAATTTGAGTATATTTTGTTGAGGTTTTTACGCGTTTTATCTCATCTTTATAATCGGGGAGATTTTATTTTAATGGCATTGAGTACCTTTTCGTCCGCCAATAAATCAACCAAAAGATTCCCTGAAATCTATAGGAGATAGATTTGTTTTAGTCTTGAATAGTTTACTGAAAGATTGAGGATGTTCAAAACCCAGTTGATACGCAATTTCGCTAACCGATAAACTGGTTGAACTAAGTTGTTGTTTGGCCGTTTCAATCAGTTTATCGTGTATGTGCTGTTGTGTACTTTTACCTGTAAGCATTTTAAGTAAACCACTCAGATAATTGGGCGAAACGTTCAATTGATTGGCAACTTGTTGTACCGTTGGCAAACCCTCAGCAGTTAAAGTGATTTGACTAAAATGATCGGAAAGCAGTTTTTCCAATCGATGCAAAATTTGATGGTTGCTTATTTTACGGGTAATAAACTGGCGGTGGTAAAACCTTTCTGAATAGGTGAGCAGAAGTTCTATCTGCGCGATAATTACACTTTGACTAAATGTATCCATATTAGAACGGTATTCCTGATCAATGTTTTGCATCAATGAAATAATGGTTTCTTCTTCCTTTTCGGATAAATGAAGTGCTTCATTTACAGCATAATCAAAATATTCATACTTTTTGATTTGTGTAGCCAGCGCCGTATTCCACAAAAAATCTGGATGGATAAATAACATCCAACCGGATTGTTTCAAACGTTCTGCCGGATTAAATTCTATTCCGAAAATCTGCCCTGGAGACATGAACGTCATTAATCCCTCATCAAAATCGTAAGATTGCTGACCATATTTCATCTTGATATTAAAATGTCTTTTTAAGGCAATTGCATAAAAATCGAACATTAGGCTAACAGGTTCATCAAGTTGCAGGTATTTAATCTGCTCTACGTTAAAAACGCTAATCAGCGGATGGGCAGGTTTAGGTAAACCCCTAAAGCGATGGAAATCTGCAATGCTTTTAAAACGTAATGGCATGGTGTTGGGCATAAAACAATATCGTTAAAAATTACTGGAACAGCACTTAGCATTAAACAAAATTGACCATTTTAGATGATTAATACTTAACCAAATCTACTTTTAATGTAGCCGCTTTTGATGCAACAACTTTGTTGGCTAAAACCAAATCTCAGTATTATGCGTAAGTTTAAGTAAAATTAGAATCGAAATGGTAAACACAACAATTGCTGCCTTACTTGGTGGCCCGGAAGTAATTATATTGGTGGTGGCAGTTCTTTTGCTGTTTGGAGGAAAGAAAATTCCGGAATTGATGAAAGGGCTTGGGAAAGGCGTAAAGGAATTTAAGAACGGTCAGCAAGGTGTTGACGATGCCAAATAGAAGATTCTTCTAAAAAACCAACCAAGAACGTATTGATGTGCCACAACTCTGTTTAGGTGTTGCGGCACATTTATGTTTTTTTACTCGTGTAAAACCAAAATTGCTTTTACCGTTTTATTCATAACATGGTTTACCGTGCTGCTGGTAAATAAACGATATAATATATTGTGCTGGTGTTTTACCAAGCATAAAATATCTGTATGGTTGTTGTTGATGAAATCTATAATACCATTTGGTGTACTATTTGCGCGGATGTAATTAAATTCCAATTCTGCATTGGGCAACAATTCCCGTATCCTTTTTTCTCCGGTTTGAATGTGGATTTCATCCGATTTTTCTGCCACATAAAGTACCTGCATTTTTTTGGTTTCTACAGCCATCAGCAATTCCTTTAATGCATTAACATCGCTATGCGACAATTTGGTCTCATAATCTGTAGCGAGTGTAATAATTGGTGCAACCGTAAAACTGCTGCCCAGCGGCACAAACAACGTAGGCATCCTCAATTTGGTAACGGCCATACTGGAGTTACTGCCAACAATTCCAGTAATACCGGTAGATCCTGTAAGTCCCATAACCAGCAATTCTACAGAATTTTCTGCAGTGTATTTGGCAATAACATTTTTAAGGAAACCAACATCACATAACGTATGTACATGAATGTCGTCCAGATTTTGTTGCGTTTGTATATTCTTCGCCCACTGTTCTAAAGCGGCTTTTTTGTTGTCATAATAAGACTCAATGAAAATGGCATTGTATGTACTGTTGTTTATGCCTTCTGTTGGATGGATGGCATGAATGGCCACAACTTCCATTTTAAGGATTTTAGCCATTGCAAGCGCGTAAGCAAATGCATTGCCGGCGCTTATTGAAAAATCTGTTGCAACGAGTATCTGTTTCATTTCCTGGTAAATAAGGTAAATTTAGCGAATAGATTAAATGAATAGGTGAAAAAACATAAACAATGCAATAGAAAGTGCAATAGATACTGGTAAGGTCAGAACCCAGGCCAGGCCAATGTTTTTTAATGTATTGTTGTTCAGGTTTTTTGTACCTCCTGATGCCACCATTGCACCGGCAATTCCGCTGGATAAAACATGCGTTGTACTTACCGGCAATCCGAAAGCTGTACTTAAACCGATTGTAGATGCAGCAACAATTTCTGAAGTTGCACCCTGTGCATAATTTAAATGTTCATTTCCTATTTTTTCGCCTATAGTTACAACAATTCTTTTCCAACCAATCATAGTGCCCAAACCTAAGGCTACAGAAATCGTTAAGATTACCCAAATTGGCGCAAATTCTACCAGTTTAGATAAATTGTTTACACCATCGGAAAGGATTTTTTCATCGGCCTTGCTGAATTTAGCAGAAGGTTCAGTTTTTAATGCTTTAACATCTTTTGTAATTTCTTCAATTTGTTTACGGAAGGCGTAGGTATTTTCTTTATCCTGATCGCTTTTTAATGCCAGGTGGTATCGTGCTTTATCTATTTTTTGTAGCAGCATATTAACATCTAAATGTTGGCTTCCGGATGTGAAATTCGTTTTTTTAATCACCTGCTCAACCTGATACAAATCTTTGGTTACCGTTTCATTCGGGATGGAATGATTTAAGGCAAATCTTGCCGGTAAAAAAGCAATCAGAATCAGCATCATTAAACCAACACCTTTTTGTCCGTCGTTACTGCCGTGAAAAAAACTGACCAAGGTACAAGTCAATATCAGTAAACCACGGATTAACAATGGCGGCCGATCATTTTCGCCTTGTGGTATGTGAAATAAAGCGTGGTATTTTACAATGTGTTTTAAGAAATACATTAGTGCAACGGCCAATCCGAAACCAATAATTGGCGAAAGGATTAAAGAGAGTCCAATTTCTTCAGCTTTGCCCCAGTTTACACCTTTGCCACCGTAGTACCAGGTAAATGCAAGTCCGGCGCCAATCATTGCACCAATCATAGTATGCGAGCTGGAACATGGGATACCAAAGTACCAGGTACCTAAATTCCATGCAATCGAGGCGAGGAGAACAGCTAAAACCATACAAGCGCCAACGCCAATAGGTAAGCTCATTAAAGCATCAAGCGGTACGAGTTTAAGAATGCCCATGGCAACCGCAATACCGCCAGTAAATACGCCCATAAAATTCCAGAAACCTGACCATGGAATGGCAACAATTGGTTTTAGCGCTTTAGTATAGATAACGGTTGCTACAGCGTTAGCAGTATCATGAAAACCATTTACAAATTCAAAACCAACTACTGCAACAATGCAAACCAAAAAAACAATTAATAAAGGCGTGCTTAGATCTATATTCCCTAAAAAGGGAAGGGTGGTACAAAGAGATGACATACGGTATTTGTTATGGGCCGGATCACGATATCCGCCAGCCTAAATTACCGCAAAAGAGGTGCATTCAATGTTCTGTATTTGTTAAGTTATTGTTAATCTGCATTCTGTAATTAGGACTGGTTATTACAGATTGCAATTGTTGCGCTTAAATATACAATGGTGCCATTTTTCGCCAGTAATGTGGCCTGTGGGCATTGCTTTCCCACGTGTAGAAATGGTTAGGGATTTGCTTAGACCACAAAATATGACTTAGCTGTTGATTAACATGCAGGAAAGGATCAGTTTCACCTACAGCCAAAATAATTTCCATTTTTTTTAGAGCTTCTAAAAAACTGTTGTCGTCTAAATTGGCCATAAATTGTGCGGGCATATTAAAATACACTTCATCATTTCGAAAACCATTTAACAGATCTTTAAAATCGCCCTGCGCATTTGTTAAATCATATCGCCCGCTAATGCCAACTGCTTTTTTGAATTGCCATGGATGGCGCAAAGCGATGTTAATGGCATGGTAAGCGCCCATGCTGCAGCCGGCAGTTTCAATATAATCATTCGGGTTCATGCGTTTGATTAACGGGATTACTTCATCCAGAATGTATTTTTCATATTGCAAATGACGGTTTATTCTAACCGACGGAAAAACCGATTCGTTGTAAAAGCTCTCGCCATCTATACTGTCTACACAAAAAACCTGAATGTCTCCGGCTTCAATTTGCGTGCTCAAAGATTGGATAATGCCCCAGTTTTCATAGTCAAAAAAGCGAGCCATACGTGTTGGAAAAAATAAAACTGCGCGGCCATCGTGGCCAAAAACCAGCAATTCCATATCCCGCTGTAAAGTAGTACTGAACCATTTGTGATATTCCCTGTTCATGCCGGCAGATCTTTTTTGGAAATTAATGAGCGGATGTTATCTATGCATTAATAAAAGATTAATGATTCCCTATTTTTTGCGACACAATTTCTGCCCAAAGGCGGTATCCTTCTGCACTTAAATGTAAACCATCTTCTCCATAATATGAGGGATTTGGCATGCGGGATTTGTCCAGCATTTTTGAAAATACATCTATAAATTTCCAGTTACCATTCAGCCGGATAATTTCACTTTCAATCAGGTTATTGGTGTATTTAAACTGATCTGCCATGTGCCAGCGTACCAAACTCGGTTTCAACGAAATAAAGTAGCAGGGGAGGTGTTCATATTTTTGATTCACTTTAACCATCAGTTGCTGAAAAAAGATAAAAATTTCTTCAGGGTTTCTGCCATCGCCCAAATCATTATCTCCGGCATAAATGATTAATTTTTCCGGATAAAGATCCGTCATAATCCGTTCAAAAAACCAAACACAGGCAGCAAGCGTAGAGCCGCCAAAACCCAGATTGGTTACCTTTTTTTCTTTAAAATCTTCTTGTAAGCTTGTCCAAAGCCGGATGGATGAACTGCCGTAAAACACGATTCCGGGATTGTGCCTGTTTTTGAGTTGTGTGCGCTCCAGCTGTTTAATGTCTTCTTCATACCAGTACATATCTTTTAAAGATAGCACATCATATTGATAAAGAATGGTTAATGCATATTAAGTTTTAACATCAGGTAATTGTACTTGTAGGCATGCGTTTTATTAACATAGATCAATCTGGTGAAAAAAATAAGCTTATACCTTAGCAAACATAAAATTTAAAACGATGTCCAAAATATTAAATATCATTTCAAGCCCGCGTGGCGAAGCATCAAACAGTATTAAACTGGCAAATGCGATTATAGATAAGCTAAAGGAGCAGGATCCTGCAGCAGCTGTAGAAACCAAGGATTTGACAAAATCTCCATTTCCGCATCTTGAAGAAGCTCATTTGAATGCATTTTTTACGCCGATTGAACAACATACAGAAGCAAACAAAGAAGCGATCAAACATTCTAGCGAAGCCATTCGTCAGATTATGGACGCAGATGTTTTGGTTATTGGTGCGCCAATGTACAATTTCTCAATTCCATCTGTTCTGAAATCATGGTTTGATCATATCGCACGTGCTGGTATCACGTTCAAATATACTTCAGAAGGTCCGGTAGGTTTATTAACAGGTAAAAAAGCATATATCGCTGTTGCAACTGGTGGCGTTTACAGTTCTGGTCCTGCTGCAGCTTATGATTTTGTTACACCTTACGTAAAAACCATTTTGGGTTTTATCGGTATTACAGATGTAACTGTAGTAACTGCAGAAGGTTTTGCTGTTCCGGATTTGCAGGCAACAGCTTTAGATAAAGCGGTAGATAGTATTGTGTTGTAAGCAAAAATAATTTATAGAGAGCGGTGTTTATTTTGTGATAAACACCGTTTTTTTATGCCCGAAATCCTGGCAATTCCAACCAAATTTTTACTTGCCTTTATATTTTCTTAACATGCAGAAAACCTTAAAGGCATGTGCTGTAAATACCTTCGCATCAAAAAAAGATGAAGAAGATATTTGCCTTAATGGGTTTGTTTTGCCTTTCTTTTGGGGATGCAAACGCCCAAGAGAACCACGTTGTGCTGATTAGTGTGGATGGTTTACGACCAGAATTTTACCTCGATCCGCAATGGGGAATGGTTAACGTACGGCAGGGCATGCAAAAAGGCTCGTATGCAGAAGGTGTTCGTGGCAGCTTTCCAACGGTAACTTATCCATCACATACCACAATTGTAAGTGGAGTTTTGCCTGCAAAACATGGTATTTACTACAATACACCTGTAGAGCCTTTGGGTATTTCTGGCAAGTGGTTCTGGTTTTATAAAGATGTAAAAGTGCCAACCATATGGACAGCAGCAAAAGAAGCAGGTTTAAAAACCGCCGGTGTAAGCTGGCCTGTAACTGTTGGTGCGCCTATTGATTACAATTTGCCTGAATATGTTATTCTTCCACAAGGTAAAGGCGAAAAAGCCGATGAAATTAAAGCTATGTTTCAAGAGTCCAATCCGAAATCGCTTTTTCAGGAAGTAGAAGATAATGCCATAGGAAAGTTTGGAGAATATGGTGCAAGCATTGATTATTTTACCAGCGATCAGAATAAATCAAGAATGGCTGCATATATTCTAAAACGCTACAAACCCGCGTTTCTGGCGGTGCATATTGCGCTTACAGATCATTTTGAACATGAAGAAGGCCGCGATGGAAACAAAGTGCGTTCTGCCGTTGCTGGTGCAGATGTGGCCATCAAAACCATTTTAGATGCTGCAGAAGCTGCCGGAATTGCCAGAAACACGACATTTATTATAACCGGTGATCATGGTTTTGTAGATATTCATACACAGTTCAAACCAAATGTGATTCTAAGCAAATTGGGTTTATATGATGATGCCAATAAAGAAGGCTGGAAAGCTTATTTTCAACAAAGTGGAGGTTCTTCTTTTTTACATTTGCGAGATCCGAAAGATAAATTATCATTAGATAAAATCAAAAAAGCTTTCGCAGAACTGCCGGAAGGTATGCAACGCATGTTCCACATATTGGATAAAGATGCCATAGCAAAAGCACAGGGCGATCCTACTGCATCAATGGCTTTGGCCGCCAATCAAGGATTTTGTTTCGGCGCATCGGCAACAGGCGATTTACTTGCGCCTGCAAAAGGTGGTACGCACGGCTATCTGCCAACAGATTTTAAAGAAATTCAAACCGGTTTTGTAGCCTTTGGGAATGGAATAAAAGCCGGAACAGTGATTCCGCTTATGGGGCAGGAAGATATTGCACCCTTAATTTCCAAAATTCTAAACCTGAATATGAAAACCGACGGAATATTGTATCCGGGTTTACTTGCGCCAGCCAAAAAATAACTTTTAGTATTTTTAAAAAGCACCTGGAGAAGTGATTATATACACCTATTCAGGTGCTTTTTTGTATGAAATATTCTTGTATCGGCTACGTTTTAAAAGATTTTGGCCTCTGCCTAAAACTTTTAAAATAAGCAAAACCTTGTAGCAGAAAAACATGTTGTCTAGTAAACTACATATATAAAAACATGGAAAATCAAGAAAAAAAAGTTGGTATATTAAATGACCTGATACAGATTAATAATGACAGAGCTGATGGATTTGATAAAGCTGCTGCCGATTTAAAAGAAGAAAATATTGACTTAAAAGCTACGTTTGATAAGTTATCTTCTGATAGCCGTAAAAATGTAACTGAACTTGCCGCTTTGGTAGGAAGATCTGGCGACCAGCCTGATACCGGAAATACCATTTTAGGCAGTTTACACAGAGCATGGATTGATATCAAAGCAACTTTCGGCGGAGATGATCGCCACAGTATTCTTGCAGAATGCGAACGTGGAGAAGATGCCATTAAAAAAGCATATAGAGATGCACTTCAGGAAAACGAACTTGGCGAAGAAGTTAGAGCTGTTTTGTTAAAACAACAAGATGGGATTAATGCAAGTCATGATGCAATTAAAGCATTAAGAGACGCGCATAAAGCATTGTAATATATCATAATGTTAAAGGCCACCCGTATCATTGAATATTGGTGGCTTTTATGTATTTGGCTGTTTGGAGTTGGTAAAAGTTTGCAACACCGTAAATTGTTAGGATTTATTACAACACGCACAAAACAAAACATTCATCTTCAGGTTGTTTAATATGAAAGGTGATATAGATCGGTTAAAAAGGAAACATCAGAAAATTAAAAAATGGGAAAAAAAGTAATTGTTTTGGAAGATGATTCTTCTATTCGGGAAGTTATCCAATTAATCTTGGAGGATGAAAACTATGAAGTAGAAGGGTTTTCTGATATTCAAACCTTTATGGCAGCGTATCCAACACGCAGTGCAGATCTTTTTTTACTTGATGTAATGCTGCCCGACGGCAATGGCTTTGACGTTTGTGGGAAGTTGAAAAACGGAGGCCTGAAGAATCGCGTGCCAGTGCTTATGATGAGCGCACATGCAAAACCAGCAGAAATGCTGACAAAATGTAATGCAGACGGATTTATTGCAAAACCTTTTGATATTCAGGATTTAGTTGTAAATGTTCAGAAACAAATGCAATTGGCTACCGCACAAAACCGGAATCTCTAATAGAGTGCAGTCTGAGTTCGTTTAACCTTTCGTATATATAAGCTGTTTTTTAAAGCAATTTTGATTTTATGCCTAGTTATTCTGCTGTTCAAATTGTTTTTGGTTTGTAAATAAATCCTTTTGTGACAAATTTGTTTCCTCAATATTTATGTTGGATGCTCTTTTTTTAAGATTTTACAGAAAAATAGAAGGTTAAAGATTTATTTCTCTTTTAATAAAAAAAATATGCGTGTATACGGAGTAAAATTAATTATGTTGAAGCAGATTCGGAGTATATATCTGTTGGCAGCGCTGTTGTTTTGCGTAGGTATATTTATAAATAGCTTCTGCAAATGCGATTCTCCTAAAAATTCCAAAAATTCTTTAACAATCAAAACAAAGTAAACTTACTTTGCTTTGATCTTCCGCTATTTCCACTTGGTTTAATCCTCTCGTATAAAACGCAATCCGCAGCCTTCAATGCATTGCGGGTTAATGGTTAGTGTTTTTTGTGTTACTTTATAATAAAAAATTACAGCTTGTATTTTATCTGCGCTCAATTCCAAACGTGTACTATCCAGTACTTTATACTTCGTAAACGGACTTAAAATATCTCCGGTTAAGTTTCCAGAGCGTTCAAATTTCAGAATTCTGCGTTCCTTAACTTTTACGTATTTTCCGCTGCCATTTCCAGGATCGGCAAGTGTTTCCGTTAGTTTCCAGCTTCCATACAATTCGCCGGGGCCGTCATTATTTTTTTTGCAGGCGCTATACACCAGTGCCGTAACGGCGAAGAAGATTAGCAATGATCGTTTCATAAAGCTTTAATTTTTTAGTTGATACGAAAGCATTCAGAAAAACGCTACATCAATTTCCTTCGTTGCAGAAAAAATAATAATCAATATGATAATGAGTGGAATACAGCCGGTTCTCGGTGTTGAAAATATTATTAAATTAACTTCCCGTTTGATAAAAAAAAGTTACTTTCATTAATCTAAAACGCTTCTTATGAAAAGGCTTTCCGTATTCCTCTGCTTAATTTTCTGTAGTTTTTTGCTGCAGGCACAGGACTTGAAAAAAGTGAGAACCAGCAAAAAATTCAATGGCTTCACTATAAAAGAAAATTACACCGTGCTTCAGTCAGATGAAAATATAAAACAAGGAGAATATAAACGGGTAATTGAGCGCTCTGTGCTAACCGGGCAATACAGCAACAATTTACGTAGTGGTATTTGGCAGGCTTTTGATGAAAATAAACTGGTACAACAAATAAATTTTGATACCGGCGAAGTAATCCATTATCAACAGGGTAAACTATTTTATAAAGTATATATTTTATCCGATGATGGGAAAGAAAAAACAGAAACCGAGCAAGAACCGATAATGGTTGGCGGTTATCCGGTAATCTTTTCGGTGTTCAGCAAAAACATTCGGCTTAGTGATGCGTTTAAAATGGCAAAAAAAAATAGTCTTCTGATTTTATCAGGAATAGTTACCAAAGAGGGAAAAATGATCGATCGTAAAATTGTTCAGCCAATGGGGTATAATATGGACAACGCAGTTTTGGATTTATTTAGCCAACTGCCAGCGGATTGGTTGCCCGTAAAAGTTAACGGAGTACCGGTAAACGTACAGGTAGAGTTTCGTTTTAAGGTGAACGTAATGCAGTAGCACATTCTTTTTACAAATATGCATCTGGTAATTTAACATGCGGAAAGTATATTCGCGCCATGAAAAAAATCATCCTCATCCCATGTTTTCTTGTACTGTCTGTCGTATTAATTTCCTGGGGATTTAAAGGCCATCGTGCCGTTGCAACCATCGCAGAAAAACATTTGGATGCTGGTATTGCCAAAACAGTTTCTATATTGCTTCAAGGCCAAAATATGGCTGCGGTAAGTACCTGGGCAGATGAAAATCGAGATAGCAAAAGTGCGCCGTGGCATTATATTAATCTCCCTTTGGGATTAAATCACGATCAGTTTGTTGCCGCTGTAAAAGCGCAAGGTGCAGACAATGTATACGGCGCAATACTGATTACAGAAGCAAAACTTCAGGATAAAAACCGTTCACAGGCCGATAAAAATGAAGATTTAAAATACCTTATTCATTTAATTGGAGATGCACACCAACCGATGCATGTAAGTGGTAAGGAAGATAAAGGTGGCAATACCATTCAACTTCGTTTTGACGGAAAAGGCACAAATTTACACAGTTTATGGGACAGCAGATTGATTGATCACGAAGGTATCAATGAAGCAGAAATTCCCTTGAAGTACGATCAGGCGAGTGCAAAAGAAATAAAACGCTGGCAAAATAGCACGCCAATGGATTGGATTTGGGAGAGCTACCAAATTAGCTCGGTTTTGTACGGTGAAATTAAATCCGGACAAGAAATAGACGAAGCGTACTATCAAAAATATATTCAAACCATTCAGAAACGCATTAACCAGGCAGGGATTCGTTTATCGGGAGAACTTAACCGCATTTTGAAAAATGTACAAGTGAAAGAAAGGGATCTGGCTAACCAAACAGAAACGAAAAGTGTAGCCATCAATATTAGCGAAATCAATAGTTTTATTGGCAAACAAGTTTCAGTACAAGGAAAAGTGTATGGTACTAAAGATATTGGCAGTATGGTATTGGTAAGTATTGGTGCGGCCTATCCTGATCAGTTGTTTACGTTGGCTTTAAAAGGAACGGCAAAAGAAAAAGCGGCAGATCTTGATGGAAAAACACTTGCAATTGAAGGAACAGTAATTGATTTTAAAGGCAAACCAGAAATTGTGGTAAGCGATCCGGAATTGGTTAAGGTACTTTAATTCCTACCATTTAAAATCTGCTTCTTTATGCGATAAGTCATCATGTATTTAAGTTAACAATTAGTTAACAATAAAACAGTTCTTTTGCGGCGGCTAGTTCTAATAACAAGTCGCCGCTGGCATGTTCAATCGCTTTACAATCATACTTTTAGCTGCTTTATTTTGGATGCCGGCATATGCGCAGACACCAGAATTGAAATCTGCCAGTTTACTGGGGCATAAACAACCCAACTCTTCTCTGGTTGCACTTAAGGAACTGCACGCAAAGGCTGTAGAAAAAAATGATTTGCCAGCTCAAGGCAAATTTTTACAGCAAATGGGGCAAATTTGCTATAACCAGGGCTATTATGCCCAAGCTATGGAATTTTACCTGCAGTCTGATCAGTTGTTTACCTCCATTGGTGATGCCAATCTTCTGGCTGAAAATATGGGGCAGATGGGTATTTTATTGTACTACAATAAACAATCTAAAGAAGCACATCAAGCGTATAACAAAGCGCTGGCACTCTATAAGCAGACCAGAAATTTAAAAGGCGAGGCCAGTATTCTTGGCGGAATAGGCCATTTGTATGAAAAAAGCCACCGTTATGATAGCGCATTTTATTACCAGAAACAGGCGTTAAAGAAATATACGGAAGCCAGTTTTCCTCAGGGCGCTGCAAAAATTTACGAAAATTTGGGTAGTATTTATGAAGATCTGGAGCGATATGATTCTGCTTACGTTGCCTTTAATAAATCTCTGGCGTTATATAAGACAGAGAACAACGAAATTGGTGCAATAGAAGTGGTTAATAATCTGGGCGATATTCTGCGCAAAACTGGTCGTTATCCAGAAAGTATTGTTTTATCGCGGCGGGCAATGGCAATGGCCAGGCAAACAGATAATTTATATCAGCTTGCTGCATGTGCAAAAGACTTAGGAAAAGCGTACGGGCTTTTAAATCAGATGGATAGTGCTTACCATTATGCAGAGGCCAGCCGGAAATTTTCATTAGAAGCGTATTCTAAAGAAGGTGTAGATCAAACTGCTTTTCTACAGGTATTGTATGATATAAATAAGAAAAGCGCAGAAATAGACCGATTGAATAATGTACGCAAAATGAATGCGATAGTTGCAATTGGCGTTGTAATCATTGCAGTCTTACTCGTGGTTTTGGGTATCGTTGTCCTTAGTCGTTATCGCCTTAAAATTAAAGATCAGAATATTCTGGCCAAACAGAAAGAAGTTGAGCATAATCTAGTTCAACTTGAGCTTAAAAACCAGCAACTTCAGGAAGAAGGCCTTAAACAAGAGCTCGAACTTAAAAGTAAAGAGCTTTCTACGCATACTTTAAATCTGATTAAAAACAATCAGTTTCTGGAACAACTGCGCAGTACTTTACAGGCGATGGTGAAAGATGAAAAACGCGATCAGAAAAAACAAATGCAACAGATTATAACGGAGATAAACGAAAGTTTTAATCATGAGCAACACTGGCGCGAATTTACCCAGGCATTTGAACAGGTGCATCAGCAATTTTTTGACAGTTTAAAGCAATACAGCACAGAACTTACCTCAACAGATTTGCGTTTGGTAGCCTTGCTTAAAATGAATTTAGATTCTGCTGATATTGCTACGTTGCTGGATATTTCAACAGATAGTTTGCGGGTTTCCAGATACCGCCTGCGCAAAAAACTAAACATCCCGCAGGGCGATAATTTGTCTGCTTTTATACAATCTCTGTAAACATTTGTAATGGTTTTTGCCAGTTGAATGTACACATTAGAAAATCATGAAATACGCTTAACATTTTCTTAATGTAACGGTAATAAAAACGTAATGGCGGTTTTTAAATTAAATAATTAATTGATTATTAGTTTTTTATGTTGTTGTGTTGCCTTTTAATTTACGGGTGTTGTAACGCTGTTGCTTTTCTGTAACTACACATTTTCTAAATGCTATACATCTTTGAGCCGTCAAATCAAATGAACATCAATGAACAAAATTTTACAAATCCTATTGCCCCTTTTGTTTTGTGTATCTATAGCAAATGCAACAAAATTAAAAGGCCACGTGTACGATAAACAATCGGGTGAAGCCCTTGTTGGTGCAACGGTAATTTTAGAAAAATCTGGCAAAACAGCCAATACCGGCTTAGACGGTTCTTTCGAGTTTAAGGATGTTACACCGGGTACAGCAACCATTCGCGTAACGTATATTACGTACCAAACTGTTGTACAAACTATCACCATCTTAAAAGAAGATACACCACATGTTAAAATTTACATGGAAAGTGCTTCAAATGACCTTGGCGAGGTTGTAACACGCGCTACAGCAAGTGGTTCAAACGATCGCGATGCGCGCCGGATTGAGCAGAATGCCACACAGATTATGAATATCGTTTCTGGTAAAGCCATTGAGGTTTCTCCGGATTTAACTGTTGCCAATGTTTTGCAACGCGTATCTGGCGTATCTATAGAACGGAACAGCAATGGAGACGGGCAATATGCCATTTTAAGAGGTATGGATAAACGTTACAACTACACGTTGGTTAACGGTGTGAAAATTCCGAGTCCGGATAATAAATACCGTTACGTGCCTTTAGATTTGTTTCCTTCAGATTTATTAGACCGTTTAGAAGTTTACAAAACCCTCACACCAAATTTAGAAGGAGATGCGGTAGGTGGCGCTGTAAATATGGTTATGAAAAACGCACCCTCTCGTTTGCAGATTAATGCGAACCTGGCCAGCGGTTACAATCAAATGTTTTTCGACCGTAATTTTACCAGCTTCAATTCGTCAGGTATCAACAGTAAATCGCCTTATGAACTTAATGGCCGAAATTACAATGCTACACAAGCCGATTTTACCAAAGGAACTTTAGATTACACATCAAAAAAACCAGCACCAAATGTAGTTGGCAGTCTGTCTATCGGTCAGCGCTTTCTGAATGATAAGCTTGGCGTTATTCTTGCCGGCAGTTATCAGAATACTTATCGCGGCAGCAACAGTACATTTTACAACTCTTCAGTTACAGGTACAGATGCTTATGCTGTAATTACCAGCAAAAGCTATCGCGAATATTCTGAGCAGCAAAAACGTTTGGGTTTACACGGTAAAATTGACTACGTTTTTGATCAAAACAACAAAATCAGTTTATACAATGTATATGTAAATCTAAAAAATGAGCAATTGCGCGATGCGGTAAGCACCAGTTACAACGGCGTGTACGATCCGGCAAAAGGAAATGCAGAATTGAGTTATACAACGCGTAGCCGTTTAACCGAACAGCAGATTTACAACAGCACATTGAATGGAGAGCACAAATTCTTCGACAATAAGTTTAAAGTGCAATGGTCTGCAGTATATTCTTCGGCAAAGAACGAAGTGCCAGACAATACCACCATTAGTTTAAACGGCGTTGAGCAGAACTTTGTAAGCAAACGTACATCTTTGGTAAACACTTCTCCGGTACAACGCCGTTGGGAGCGCAATACAGATGAAGATAAAGCCGGATATTTAGATTTAACCTACAAAATATTTCAAGGTTCAGAAAATTTAGATGTAATGGTTGGTGGTTTGTACCGCGATAAACAAAGAAGCAGTTTCTACAACAATTATACTTTGGCGCCAACTGCTGCCAATGCAGGTTTATTGTATGGCGTAAACTTTAACAACTACAGCGATCTCAATTTGATGGTTACCAACCCAACAGGTGCAGTAAGTAATCCCTTAACTTACGATGCAAGTGAGAAAATTGGCGCAGGTTACGGAATGTTGAAATACAATAACGATAAGTTTGAAGTATTGGGCGGCGTGCGTGTAGAGCATACCAACCAAGGATATAATTTACTTTTTGCTGCAGGAGAAACTAACCCTGCCGGAAGCCAGATTTATACAGATGTATTGCCAAGTGCTACTATTAAATACCATCTAACAGATAAAGCACAATTGCACACTTCTTATTACAAAGCACTAAACCGCCCAGGTTTTTATGAAATTGTGCCTTCGAAAATTGTAAATGAAGAATATCAGGAACGCGGAAATCCAAATTTAAAACGCGCATTGGCAGATAATTATGATTTGCGTTACGAGCTTTTTCCGGGTGCTTCTGAACAATTGTTGGTGGGCGCATTTTACAAACGTATAAAAGACCCGATTGAATATACTTTTCAGGCAGATGCGGTACGCGGACAAGATATTTATTATAGTCCGGGTAATTTCGGGACAGCCAAAAACTACGGTGCCGAAATTGACTACATCAAATTCATCAGCAAACTGGGATTCAAAGCAAATTATACTTACACACACTCGCGCATTACTACGCCAAAAACTTCAAGAAGAATTAATGCCACAACAGGCGATATCGAAGCTTTTTCTGTAGATCAGTCTCGTCCTTTGTATGGCCAGTCAGAACATATTGCCAATTTATCTTTATTGTTTAAAGACACTAAAAAAGGTTGGGACGCACAAATTGCCGGTGCATATACAGGTCCGAGGATTAACACTGTTTCTCAATTCTTAAATAACGATTTGTGGCAAGAAGGTTTCGTGCAAGTAGATGTTTCTGCAGAGAAACGTTTCAAGAGCGGTTTAAGTGTATTTGTCAAAGCCGGAAACATTTTAAATACACCAACCAAATTGTTTATTAAAGGTACCAATAACGAGAATTTGAAGATCAATGAAAATTTGGTTTCCAATGGGCGCACTTTAATCCGTTCAGATTACTATTACCAAAGTTACTTACTTGGATTGAGATACAAATTCAACTAAATATTAACGCATTTTTCAATTATAAAACGATGAAATTAAAACAACTTTTAGCTTTGGCCTTTGTGGCTGTTGCATGCGCAGCATGTGAAAAAGCGAACATCAGTGTAGATACGACATCTGCAAGCGGATCTGCAATTGGCGAGGTTTCCGGTATTTGGGCAAAAGGAAGTGTACACGAGATTAAAGGAGATATTGTTATCCCGGAAGGGAAATCTTTAACGATAGAAGAAGGCGTAACCGTTTTAATGGATACTACCGCAAAACCGGAAATTGTGGTAAAAGGTAATTTATATTCTCTAGGTACGGTTGATAACCCCGTTAGATTTACCGTAAACGATTTGTATAAAACTACAACCAAAAAATTTGGTAAAATGTGGGGCGGTATTCTTGCTGGTCCAACTTGTACAGAATTGGTTTTGGATCATACAATCTTGGAGTACGGAGGTTCTACTACTTCAGATGCCTCAACATCGGTAAAAATGGGTTTGTACAAAGCCGTTGCCGGCGAAAACCTGCCTGCTTTATGGTTTTCTAACGTAAATGGTAAACTCATTGTTCAAAACAGCATCATCCGGAATTTTCAGGAAGACTGTACCTATATTGAAGGTGGGAAAATCATTTTTGCCAACAATCTTTTTTATACAACAGGCGTAACCGGCGGCGAAGCCATGAACTTTAAATCTGGCTGCCTTGCAGATGTTGCCTATAATTTAGTGTATTCTGCCAATACAAACGCACTGAAATTATCAAATGCCGGAGATCGCAGTCCGCAGGCTTACATTATTGCTTACAACAATACCATGATCAACACCGGTTGGAGAAGGCCAACTGCGAAAGGTGGTTCTGTATGGTTAGAATCTACGGTACGTGCAGATTTGTACAATAATTTATTTGCGAATACCCGTTTCGGTGTAAAACGCGATCCAAAAAAACCAGAAGATACCCGTTCTGTGTACAGCAACAACTGGTATTACGGATACGATCAAACTACGGTAAACCAGTTTCAGGTTGGTAGCAATGATGTTGTTGGCGGTACCAATGATACGCGTGGAAAAACTGCTGCAGAAAATGATCCGAAATTTGTAAACTATCCGGTAAGTACCAGCGTAAACAATGCAGATTTTAGCACCAACTGGGATTTTCACCTTCAGGGCAATTCACCTGCATTAACCAAAGGCATTACTACATTTAGTCGCCACCACAAAGCAGGTTTAACTACGGCCAATGGAATCACATATGTATCACCAGAGCCAGCATCCTATGTGGGTGCTTATGGTATTAAACTTTAAATTTTATAGATATAAATGAATATAATCAGTACAGTTTCCTGGGCTTTACTTGCTTTAAACAGCGTGTGCAATCCCAAAACAGATACCTCAAAAGTGAAACCGGTAATCATTACTGAACCGGTAAAATACGATACAGATGATCCTGCAATTTGGGTAAACAAAGCCAATCCGGAGAAAAGTCTGGTTATCGGAACGGATAAAGATGCAGATGGTGCTTTATATGTTTTTGATCTGGATGGAAAAATTGTTCAGGATAAAGTAGTACGCGGTTTAAAACGCCCAAATAATGTAGACCTTGCTTATGGTTTAAAACTAAATGGCAAACCTACAGATATTGCCCTTGCTACAGAACGGATGACGCATAAGTTGCGTATTTTTTCTCTGCCTGATATGAAACCTGTTGATGGCGGAGGAATAGAAATTTTTGTGGGAGAAACCGGAAATGAATTTCGCGATTTGATGGGTATTTCCATCTACACTGCAAAAAACGGTAAAATGTATGCAATTGCAGGCCGTAAAAACGGACCAACGAATGGCGGTTATTTGTGGCAATATTTATTGGAAGATGATGGAACCGGAAATGTAAAAGCCACATTGGTGCGTAAATTCGGAACGTTTAGCGGTAAAAAAGAAATTGAATCTATCGCTGTAGACAATGAACTGGGTTTTATCTATTATTCTGATGAGCAAGTTGGCGTTCGGCAGTATTATGCAGATCCGGAGAAAGGCGATCAGCAACTTGCCTTATTCGCAACTACCGGTTTTGCTGCCGATCATGAAGGGATTGCAATTTATAAACTGTCGGATAAAACAGGTTATATTACGGTGTCAGATCAGGGCGCAGATCGTTTCCAGGTGTTTAGTCGGGAGGGGAGTAAAGCAAATCCTTTTGAACATAAATTGCTCAAAGTAGTTAACGTGCAGGCACACCAAAGTGATGGTTCTGATGTTGTGAATGTACCTTTAAACAAAACTTTTAAGCACGGTTTATTTGTAGTCATGAGTGATGATAAAACTTTTCATTACTATCGTTGGGAAGATATCGCCGGTAAAGCACTCAAAGTAAAATAACATCTTAAAGGATTTCGGTACAACAGAAGATTTTTTAGACCCGGATGTTAATCCTTTAACAGCAAGTTTACACAAAGGTGAAATTAAAAAGCGAAGTTTGAACTGTAGAAAATTCTATTCAAAAAACTTAGTTTATATTATTCAAATAGCCGCGGCGGATGCTGCGGCTATTTGAATTTTTAGAGAAAAATAGATGTAAGGTTTACTCCAGTTTTACAAAGAAAATAATCGCTCCGGCAAGTATGCATGGAATAGCGAACAACAAGAAATTCAGCTCTGTAGAAAACCATGAGAAATGAATATTCCGCCAGCAATTGGACCTAAAATAGCACCAAACCTACCCATACCAATTGCCCAACCAATACCAGTACTGCGAATAGTTGGAGGATACACATTTACAGAAATTGCATATAAACCTATTAAACCACCCTGAATGCCAAAACCAATGCAGGCAAACAGGCAAAGCAAGAGTACCTGGTTGGTAAATAAACCAAATAAAGACATGAGTACTCCGCCCACAATTAAGTAAAAACCAATTACTCCCTTTATACCCAATTTGGTAGATAAATAGCCTTGAGACAGTACACCCAACATAGAACCAAGACTAAAGATTAGACCGGCGTAAATGGCCAGGACATCAGAAAACCCGAAGTCTGAAGCCAGTTTGGGAATCCAGCTTGTTAAAAAATAAAAAGAGCCAAAACAACAGAAAAATGCAGCCCACATAATAATGGTAGAGCGTTTTAATCCCTTTGAAAATAAATTCAGGATAGACGATTTTGATTTTACTTTGTTTTGCGGCGGAAGCGCTTTTAGCTCTTCAACATGCATAGATCTATAGATTTTATTTAACCGTTCTAATGCATTTTTTGGTTGCTTCTTCAATAGAAAATCGAAAGATTCTCTGATGAAAATCATCACCAGCGGAACAACTAAAAGCGTCAAAACACCAACAACAACATAAAATGCACGCCAACCATATTCTATAATTACGTAATCTGCAAAAAAACCAGAAAGCATTGCTCCGGCAGGGTAACCCGATCCAACAAAACTTACCCAAAAATTTCGATTTTTAGCAGAAGAATATTCGGCGGCAAGTACATTGATACAAGCCAGTAGACAACCCAAACCAAGGCCGGTAAGTACACGTGCAGCAATAAGAATAGCCATAGAATCTACCAGACTGGTTAATAAACTGGTAATTCCCATCATACTCAGGCTGATTAAAATTAGCGCTTTTCGCCCTGCACGATCGGCAAGTGGTGCAAGTATTAATGCGCCCAATCCCATGCCAATTAAACCGGCGCTAAAAACCAGTCCAAAAGTTTTGGGCGAAACACCCCACTCTGTAGAAATTTCTTTTGCTGTGTAAGAAACGGCCATTACATCCATTCCATCACACATATTCATCACAAAACACAAGAATATAATCCCGTATTGAAGTGCAGACATTCGGTTCATAACAAATTATCTAAAAGTCTAATAACTTCTAATGCAAGGGATTTTTCTTCGGGATGGGAATTTGTATTGCTGCGGATTTCTGTAAAAATCCTTTTTGTATGTCTACATGGTTAGTCGGTTTACATACAGAGAACTTAATGTAATTTAGGAAAATCTGGGCAATTAACCAATATTTATATGTTTGAAGTTTATTTCGCGACAACATTGTAAGGCTAAGATTTAAGGCTTTGATAACTTTGTTTAAGTAAGAAAGATATGGCTTCATTAATTTTTTCACGCAACATGATCACATTGTACATTAAGCCCACAAAATATGCTGCTGTTGATAGAACTATGCATGTTAAGCTAATAAATTCCAGAAGCAAGTAAAGCCACTACGGCGCGGTAAACTTCCGCATGATCTCCAAAAGTTCTGCCTGTTCGTATGTAAGTTTTTTTAGCGAAGTTCTTTCTTCAGATAAACGCCACAACAATACTTTTTAAAGTTCCTTGTTTTTGGAAACATAATCGAATTGCGCTCATCCAACTGCTTCTCAGAATTGTTTTATCTTCTCTATGGTTCGTATGTGTGTTTTGAGCGTTGCGATTTCGGCACGATTTCTTAAAAGAGGAAGTTAAATACAATAGAGGTGTGTTAATGCATATTATATAAATGATTGATATTGAGTTGTTTGTGTTGTATTTGCAAGCGTATGGCTTATTGTTATGAGAACTTATGATTTTTAAAATGTGCTGCGATGAGTCGATGTCCGAAAAAACTGTAAACCACCCAGATTGACCCAAAAAAGACTAGTTGGTTACCCCTTGTTAACCTTTTTATTACCTATTTATTACCCCTTAGGTAACCAATAGGTAACCAAGGGGTAAACAAAGGGTAATGTTGGTGTAAACCTGGTATCAATCAGGTCTAAGAATAAACACCCATTCTTTTGAACAAGAGTTGAATAAATTTTCTTTGGACTTGAGTACACCTATGGGGAAAAAATACTTAAGATTTGCAAATATGCTTTACCAGTTTTGACATCACAGATAATGCGTTTGCCGGGAAAAGGAGTTTGTCCTTGATACGGGGTTCGAACTTATCTTGATTTACTAATAGCGCAGGTCGCAGCTACTTTTAATCAACTTTCAGAAAATAGAAAGGATGATTTGATGGAACCTGAAAATCAGCACAGTGAAATCAACCGGAAGATAAACAAGCTCAAGGAAAAGTATATCGAAGAGGAACTGGATCAGATACTTTAAAGGAAAAGCTATTAAAAGTAAGCTTTAGAGAAGTCTGAAATTGAACGCACATTGGTTACCCTGTTTAGTAAAAGTTTGAACATTCTGAAATGCACTAAATTAGCGGTAGAATATGCCCTTGAGTTGCCTTTAAAGTGGGGTTTCAGGCGATTATCATACTAAGCAACAAATCCTCTTCCCTAGGGGTATAACTTATGAAAAAAAAAATTGATAAGGTTCGAACTTGTGAAATAAATTTTGTGTTTTTTATGTCGCTCATTTTCAGCAGATTATCCTTAAAAAGAAAAGAGGCATACCAGATTTAGATCTAGATTATGCCTCTTTCGCTGGTTTGGTAGAGTCGACCATACGTCGATCTAACTTCTATACCGACTTTGAAGACACGATTCACAGGGTAGAGGCTTACTATGAAAAATATGGTAAAGAAAATTTGTATCCGTAGTTAAATTTACGATGTGTAGAAGCGAGAAAAAACTGAATAAATTTAAACAAGAGATGGTATTCTATGGTTCACTAGATGAAATAGATTAGATTGCCTCCACCTTACCTGAAATAAATTTAGTCTGAAATATTGCTGGGCTTTCATTTAGTGATTTGCTCAAAAGAGATCCAGTTAAGTTGATTTTTTCAACGGCTTCCAATTCTTGCTAAATAGAATAAGCATTTTGGTCGTCGCTTAAATTTCGATCAAATTTTATCCCTTATTATATAATGGTTTGGACTATGACAGTAGGCATACTTTCCTTCGTTTGATCAGCAGACGTGCGTTTTATTTGGGTGATTAATTTATTTCCTTAAAATTCTTAGCTTTAAGAATCCAAAAAAGGAATTGTAGACTTGTCTTTACAATTCCGATATTTTTATTAAACGCACTCATGGATAACGAAAGAATATTAAAAATAATAGAGAGCAGCCATTTCAATTTTTTGATTGGTTCTGGCGCTTCAAGGAATTATCTCGAGACCTTGAAGAATATCGAAGAATTGTTGACTTTCCTCGACGGAGAGACAGATGCAAATAAAAAGGAAGCCTGGTTCAGGATATTGGATGTCTCCATCAAAAATTGGTACTTTCAGAAATGCATCAAGGGAAATTTGAAACTAGTCGATGATACTTTTACCCTAGAAGAGGGAAAGGTTTCAGTTTTCACTGAAACCAATGACAATTATTCTAGGTTTCTACAATCTCTAAATATTTTACTGCTTAAACGAAGGAACAAGTTGCTGCCAAAAGAGATCAATCTTTTTACCACGAATATGGATATATTCATCGACGTCTGGCTTGATAATTTGGGGCTAGAGTTCAACGATGGTTTTTCGGGCAAGTTTGTTCCTACCTTCAACACATCGAACTATCAGAAATCGTTCTATAAGAGCAGTTCACAGTACAATATCAGTTCTGAGCTTCCGCTTTTCAACCTTTTCAAGCTACATGGGTCATTAACATGGGACAAATCAATAGAGGGCGAGATCAGGTACAATTCCAGTCTTACGGCTATGAAGGCCCTAAATAATATCACTTTTCCGGAAGAGTACCTCAGTGCCCTTACCAAAGATATAGGAGGGGAATGGACACTGAAGACTTATGACGAGCTCAAGACCGAAACACAGGCGATGGCGCTGGTAAGGGGTGAAAATGCAGCACTGACAACTTTTTCTGTCGAGTACGATAAATTGGTTATGATCAATCCTACCAAAGAAAAGTTCGAGAACACTACGCTTAGGTTGGAGTATTATGAGCAGATGCGCATGTATTCCAATATCCTTGAAAGAGAAAATTCGGTTCTGTTTGTGACTGGATTTTCGTTTGCCGATGAACATATCCGTCAGATTACCTACCGAGCACTGAATTCCAATCCAACACTCCTTGTTGTCGCATTCAGTTTCAACGATCAGGATAAATCGCAGTTGGAAAAACTCTTTCCAAAACTCAAATATAAAAATCTGTTCACTGAGTTCGTTGGTTATGATTTCAAAAAGGTGGTGGAGTCAATCTTCCAACCGCTGGCTAATCAATTTGAACATTCAGCAAGCACAGTTTCAAAAGAGGACGCACCAACACCAGAAACAAAGGAGGCCGAGAATGGAGAACGAGCGCAGTAAGGATCATTTTACGGCAGATTCGATCCTTAGGATTGGGGCAGTGAGTGAGGTAAAGGGAAAGAACATCTTAGTTAAGGTCGATAAGAATAAAAATGCACCTCACCTACTTTTTGACGGAAAAGTTGTAAAGAACGTTTCGGTCGGTTCTTATGTGAAAATCGCAAAGGGATATAATGAAATAATAGGAAAGATTGAAGGAGAATTCATTTCTGAGGACAAGGATATCGAGGATAACAATTATTTCAATAATAGGAACAAGATTAAGCGCTTTCTGAATGTGATATTGGTCGGTTATGTGGAAAAATCCGTTTTCCGGCAAGGATTGAAAGAACTACCTCTGATAGACAATGATTGCTACCTGCTCGACAATCGGGAGTTTGATTGCATACACAGTTTCGCCAAGCCAGAAGATGATAAGATCCTCTTGGGTTCTTTGTTAAACGAAACCAACACAAAGATTGAAATTGGGGTGGATAAGCTATTTGCCAGTCATATAGGTATCTTTGGAAATACAGGAAGCGGGAAATCCTATTCGCTATCTAAACTTTACCACCAATTGCTATCTAAGTATAAGTCGCATGACAGGTTCAAGGAGAATGCGAAGTTCGTGCTTATTGATTTTAATGGTGAATATGCCGTCAAGGGTGACAATGATAATATTATCATTGATAAGGAGCTTAAAACTAGATTTTTTCTTTCCACCTCAAAAAGCGACGGAGACCGTTTTCCTATTCCAGAAAGTGAAATAAATGACTTGACCTTTTGGTCTATTCTGCTAAAGGCAACTGATCAAACGCAGAAACCATTTTTGAATAGCTGTCTTACCAAAAAAAGTCTAGTCACTAATTCTTCTTCGGAAGACGGAATAAGAAACCTGATTTTTGCTTCGATTGCCACAGTATTAACCCAAGGATCCAAATCACTTGATAAGGATTTCCATATCTATTTTTTGGATGAACTTTTAAAACTGAGTGTTTCCTCTGGAACATTGTTTCCAAATATCAGGGATGTCAGGAATCGACTGAAGAGTGGATTGGTTGTTAAATATGGAACCCAACTTGTGCTAGAAAAAATTGACCACAATGCAGATGCTACTTCTTTTCTTGAGAAATTAAGGGAAATCGTATTTCTT
The DNA here is from genome assembly GCF_052343045.1 of Pedobacter terrestris. Lineage (NCBI taxonomy): Bacteria > Pseudomonadati > Bacteroidota > Sphingobacteriia > Sphingobacteriales > Sphingobacteriaceae > Pedobacter > Pedobacter terrestris. The sequence continues at coordinate 574,243 of NZ_CP180264.1, forward strand.
ATTACCGTCGATGTTACAAAACTCAATGCGTTCACTAGGATTCGGATGCAGATTATTCTTAACTACTTTGATGTGATAGGTAAGGGATACTATTCCAAAGAGCATATAGGTCCATTGTATAATCGCTTAGAAGCTAAGTTCAATGAGATAACGAAAGTTTTCGCAGTAGTAAACGATGATAAGGTAATCAATAATGGCAGGCCACTGATCATCATCAATCTCAACGATGTCAATGTCGAGATGAAAAAAATTATCCCGTTGGTAATCTGCAAATATTACTATGAGTATTACAAGTTCAAAAATCTTAAAAGAGAGAAATACTTGAACATTATCGTCGATGAAGCACATAATATTCTCTCCCGAAACTCTATCAGGGAAAGCGAAACATGGAAGGACTATCGTTTGGAAACGTTTGAAGAAATTATCAAGGAAGGCCGTAAATTTGGTGTTTTTTTAACCATTTCGAGCCAAAGGCCCTATGACATCTCAGATACAATTATTTCGCAGCTCCACAATTATCTTTTGCATAGGCTTATCAATAACAAGGATATTGAGGCCATTGCCCGTACAGTTTCTTACCTTGACAAGATCTCGTTTGACAGTCTCTCTATCTTGCCCCAAGGAGGATGTGTATTAGCAGGGTTGTCTGCCGACCTGCCCGTAGTGATCAAAATTGACAAGATGCCTGAGGAAAACAAGCCTCACAACGAGACAATTATACTCACTGCTAAGTGGAAGTAGATCGATTCAAGCGGCAGCGATCGTCTTGGATTAATCATTTTGGTTTAAATTGATAAACCAAAATAATTAACCCAATTTGGGCAGTTTAAGTAATCATCTCAATTGTCTGATAGTGGAGAAGGTACGAGTTTATAATTTTCGACTAGATAAGTTCGCGTAGGTCTGATTTATACATTACTTCGGCATTTTTTCTTTCTTGATAGGAAGTTACAAACTGAATTTGAAAATTTAATTAAGGTTTCTAAATGCATTCGGTGTCATCCCGGCTCACATGAGTTTTCAAATGATTAATAGAGAGTTGCCTCCGCATCGTATTAAATGGTTTGGATTACAAAGGACAAGAAAATTTTATTGCCAGTCTTAAGCCAGAATGCTTCAATTCAATTTATTATGGCTCCCTGATTTCCAAAGAGAACTTTACTCTGCGAGCTGATCAAGAGGGAATATGCCTGAAGTAAACGTGTTACAAATGGAGAAGCAGTTGGCGAACTTTCTATTAACATCCACATTGATTTGAAGACTGATTGGCATTAAATTTAATATGAAATCCAAATAAACTTTGAACAATAAGCTCGTGCCCGTATTTTTTCGGATTTCACGCGTTAAGACAGCGGTAGAGTGTTAATGAATATAAAGTTACCAAAGTCAATTTCGTTCCTGCTAAAGTATTTGATTTTATCTGTTCTTGAAATCTCTGTCAGTTTATCCCAACTAATCTGCCAATCGCGTTTCGCCGGATGGATAATTGGCTTTATCAAATTTCTTGTGCCTTTTTCGAATTTGGGATGCCAGATCAAATCTGCCGCTCTTATCCTTACAATATGAGGTTCTGAGTACCACAACTTGACAGCTTCCCGCGAAGCTCGATATCTCGTTGGCTTGAGATGCGGAACCAAAATCTTATACAGGTAACGCCCCTTAGTAGAATTTTCCCGTTCAAAATCTTTGACTTCTGGAAACCTTTTAAACCCCAAACGCTTCCAAATTTTTTCAGAAGATGCTGGTTGACAATGAAGATCCACCACCTTAATCCCGATTCTTTCTAATCTGAAAAATAATTCTTCAGCAATATATTTCCCGTAACCATTCCGTCGATACCCAAGTCTTATTTCTGCTAATTGAATTCTGGCAACCTTTTCCCATTCAAACCATGTGATGAAACCAATGGCCTGTTTATTCATTGTCAGTATACCAAGTTTTTTATCCTGGTAAGATTGTGCAATGGAGGACCAGTTACATAAAAAACCTTCTCCCGAAGCTTTTTCTTCTTCAACAAGCCAGGACCTGATTTCATCAAGCTGATCAAGAGTTATTTTAAAATGTAATTTGCAGCCTTTCATAACTAAGTCAATTCTTTCAATTAAGGAAGCATAACAGGCTGTATAATATCGATCAACCACTTTGAGGTTCTAACACGCGTTGTGCTTCGGATATACTGATTTAAGAACGCGGAAAATGGCATCATTTGTTCCAGCGAACGTAATTGCAGCATTCCGGATTGATCGTATTTCATTTTCACATGCTCTAGATAAAGGTCTATGACTGTATTTAAGTTCGTGCCTCTTTTTCCTAATTGCTGGTGAAAATAAGTAAGTGTACTTATATCTACGAGAACAGCGGGACGGACTTTGAATAGCTGGCTTTTGCTTAGTTTGGCCTCAAAACATGCCTCTTTGAACCATTGGAATAAAAGCTGATTTAATGCAAGGGTATTAAAAGCATCTGAATGCACTACAATTACGGGATATATCAGCCGATACTTCCCGGCTGCAAATCCGAAACTTTCATACTTGCCCTCTAGTACTTTTTTAACATTTTTTGCAAGTTGGAGCACCGCCTTATCACTATTTCCATCCTTGTAAAACTTTGAACGCAATTCGTCCCTCAGCTCAGGCATGAATAGTTTGTCCTTAACTTCTTTTTTTATTAATATGTCCTTTGATTCAAAAATAAAGACATTCCCAAAAGCAGATGCAAGGTAATCTGAAGCACCAAATTGTGGCGCAGCAGCTTCAACAACACTTCCTTCAAGACGCACGTTTTGTCCTTCAAATATTTTATTTAAAACAGTATACAATAAGGTATTTTCAGAGAATCCGCTCGTGTAGATTTTGTTTCTAAAGGTTGCAGCAGTCATTGCCCCAAGTTCTTGATTGATCCCGCTAAGCTGAAAATATAGCGAACGGAATATCTTTTCGATAAAGAATCTTTTATATATAACTTGAAATTTACCTTCTCCTGTCCGGTAGATCGGTCTATTTCTCAAATAGAGATAATCCATTTCAATTGCAGCATCAATTGGGACAATGCCTATCTCCCCTAAAATTTGAATAGCAATATTATAGAAAGGAAGTTCAGGATCAACCTCAATGAAGTTATTCCCCTTTAGGTTAGGCGTATCAAGGGTAGCAATAGCCATACCTGCACTAGCTTTAAGGTAAGTTCTCCAGGAATTGCAGTTGAAATTAGCCAAAAAGGCATTTAAAACTACTGCTGTTTGAACATCTTTTTCTAAATATTCGAATAATTTAATGGCCTTAAAGGTTTCGATTTGCCAGAGTTCAAGTAGATCTCTATTCACTAAGTCAGCATATTGAAATGGTTGAGCAAACATTTGCCAAAAGATCTCTTCCCCAGGGTGCAGTTCGCGAATTTGCTCAAATCCAGTAGGCCTTGCTTTTCCTGAATTGATCAGCAGATAGGCTTTTAAAAGTGCTATTTCTTTTTGCGCATTTGTCAAGGGGACATCGAGTATGACTGGTTCAGTTTGTAAATGTCTGAGTAGCGATTCAAAAAATGACAAATTACTTGGAGCATTAAATATCACAATTTCCGATGTGGGATGTACATTTTTGTAGTGATCAATTCGTTCTGTAACTGCTAGAAAGACTTCGGCATTTGCATGAGAGAACCAATTTTCACGCAAGAAATATATGCAACCCTCAGTAGTTTTATATCGGTTTTCATGAAAATTCAGATGTTGCATAATACCCAATGCAAATGTGGTGTCGATTCCATTGAACAGAGAACCTAATTCATCAACAAATTCTTCCTGAAAAATTTCGTCATATTTCAGAAAAGTACGACTGTTTAACATATTATTAGAGCTTAATTTGAATCAATATAGGATTAGTTTTTAAAATTTGGCAAATATTACCTTTAGAAATGGTGGTATCCTGAAAAAGATACATCGGGAAAAAAGCGTATAAAAAAGGACCAATATCCATTCTATCTTTTCCTTGTTTAAAAAAAAAATATTACACATTATTCTTTGAGAAAAGTAATGCTAAATAAAAACATGCATGCGGTGGCTATTCGAGTCACGCATATCTGGTCATTTCAGGTATTTTCGCTAAGGGTGGGGAAGAACCAATTTTAGCGAAATGCCCAATTATAGAAGAAAACATAATAGCCAGATTAAATCAACTGCTATTTAATCGTAATTTTATTTAATATTAACCCTTTATCAAATTTTCAGGGCTAGTCAAATCCTCAAGGCACACTGAATTTTATATTATTTGGAGATGATATTGGGGGTATCATTTATGAGGTTTTTTGAATTTATGACGAAACAATTTTTTTCCTATGTGGATACCGCACTTAGGGTAATCTCAATCAATAATACATCTGTTGCCACTGCAGAGGGAGAGGCTGAGATCAATGAAAAACTTATTGCCGCAGATGGTTCAAAATATGCAAAAACCGAACTTTTGGGTGCCCTGATTGATCTAGAGATACAGCACAATCAGGAACTCAGGGATGTGATCGACCACGAGATGCACCATTACATGCAGACCCTTCATTATCCTTTTTTATATTATCTATGTTGGCTGGAATTTGATAACCTGAATTACCTTCGTGCGCTGATCAGGGATAGTGAGGTGAAAAGTTTTCCTATTGCCAATATCAGTCTTCCACCGGATTTTCAGCAGAACTTTAAGTTTACAACCCATAAAGTTGAATTTTTTTGGGTGCATGACCGCTTATGGCTAGGAACCGTAAAGAACGATACACCTTCCTCATCAATTTTTTCGTTGAATGATCTTTTGGAAGATGCTACAACAATATTTCAATACAAGGGAACCACACAATCGCCCAATTACCAAGATTGTTATGATTGGATAATGGATCCCTCCAGGACCTGTTACCGGAGGCTTTATAAGTTTCTGGTAAAACGAATAGGGAAAAAGAGAGCTTATGATCTTATACCTCTTGCCATACAACTCGCTTTTTTTACTACGGAACCCCTTAGCATGTTCTGTAATGTCATTTCATTGACCAACTACAGGTTTGCCGACTATGATAGCTATACGATTCAGGAAAACTTTGAACGGATTCTAGATAGCATCAGAGGCGAAATCGGTAACTGGGAGGGAAGTTTAATGGATTATGTTCTCCTTGGGAAGTTGCCCGTTAAGGTCTTTGCCCATCATAACCTCTCTGAACTGATAGACTCAGAAGTATTAGATAAAGGTGAGTTTCATTTTCCATTGGCATTGCATGCGAAGAAATTCATTAAAAGCTTAGAGACAGATCGTTCATTAATATACAATCTCATCAACCATGATCAAGAGAACAAGCGAAAATTGCTATCCGATTTTCAACCTATGGCCATTCATTTCAGGTTTAGCAACCGCTTGGGAAGGGATTCAATCCTAGCAGTAGGTGAGGATTACCGCAATGTCCTAAGTCCTGCCGGAATGGGTTATGATAACTATCTCAAGGAAATTATCAAAGTGGTTGGAACCACCCACCAGCTCCTTACTCGACACCATGATAATCTGCTATCAAACTGTCACCATGTTAATTGCAGCTACTATGATATTGGTTTATGTAAGAAGTGGACCTCTGTTCCGAAGGATTATACAACCTGCGGATTTCCGTATTGGTTCAGTTGGGTGTTTTTGCGCTCGATAAACCTAGATACCAGAAGCCTCGATAAAATGGAAAGATCTGTAGCTGAACAGGCCTGGGAGACTTATGCATCTACATCATTCAGACCGAGGCAATTCAACTTTCTGATGGAAGATGGAAATATAAGCCTAACCATTTCGCCAAAAGAAATCAATGCCCCTGGAAAAAATACTCTATTTAGGGATTTTTTAGCTTATATGCAGAAAGAACATAATCTTGAAAGCCAATCTCTCGTAGGTAAGATCAGCCTTGTCGTACATGGTTATAACCGGGATCCACGTGAACTTTTTGAAATCGCCGAGGTTCGCAAATGGTTGCATACCACATTTGAGGATTTCAAGGAATTTCTATGTTACATCGATTTTAGTTCTACCCAGGGACATGAGATCTTTATCAAATGCAGCTTTGTCAAGCACCGAAAAATCCTAGTTGAGAACAACCGTCTTTCTTTTATCTTTGATGAATGTGATCGGTAATTAAAAATACAGGATTTTTCGTAACCAAGAATACAGGGAAATTGGCAAGAATGATGTCGAGAAATTGGTAAGAATAAATACATAGTTCACCTTTTGGGGCGAAGCCCCAAAAGATTAGAACACCTTTGTCTTTCACCACAAAATACAAGGGATTCAATGAACTATTATTTAAACAAACTTATGATCTATCATGAAGTCCACCAAATGGAAAGAGCTGGTTTTTCCATTCAGAAGATTGCCGAGCACCTGGTTATGGACTGGCGTACCGTCAAACGGCTATTACTGCTGAGTGAAGAAGCTTACCTTGAACAGTTGGAAGCGCCACTTGGCAGAAAATGTTCCCTGGATGCGTATGAGGAGTTCGTCCGGGAAAAGCTAATTCTGTATCCAGCTACCTCTGCCGCCCAGATGCATGACTGGTTGAAGGAGCACAATCTAAATTTCCCAAGTGTTAGCCCAAAGACCGCCTTCAACTTTGTGCGTTCTGTCAGGAACAAGTACAACCTTCCAAAGACTGAACCTCAAAGAGATTATTCCTCTGTTCCGGAACTGCCCTATGGTCAGCAGGCACAGGTCGACTTTGGTTTCTACAATATGTCAACCACTCAGGGCAGAACCAAAAAAGTCCAGTTCTTTACTTTTGTACTGGCGCGGTCCCGTTACAAATATATTTATTTCAGTGATACCCCTTTCACCACCGAATCGGTTATAAATGCTCATGAAAAAGCTTTTCAGTTCATTGGAGGGCAACCACTGGAGATCGTTTATGATCAGGATCGGCTTTTTATAGTTTCAGAAAACCTGGGTGATATCATTATGACCGCTGGTTTCCGTGCGTATGTCCGCTCATCCGGCTTTACCACCCACTTCTGCAGAAAGGCCGATCCTGAAAGCAAAGGCAAAGTAGAAAACGTAGTCAAGTATGTAAAACAGAACTTTCTTTACAACCGCTCTTTCAGAGATATGGAAACATTGAATTCCGATGCGCTGGCATGGCTATCCAGAACGGCAAACCTAATGCAACATGGCACAACCAAACTTATTCCACTGGAGGAATTCATAATTGAGCAAGCTTTTTTAACCCCCTGGCAACCAACTCAAACCAGGCCAATAGAATATCCTGCCTATACCGTTCACAAGGACAATAAGATCTCCTATAAAAGCAATGTTTACAGTGTTCCATTGGGGACTTATAAAAAATCAAAAACAGTATTGGTCAAAGTTACCTATGAGCAGATAATTATCATGGACCACAGCCTTACCGAAATATGCAGGCACGAGCTCTCCAGGCTAAAAGGACAGAAAATCCTTTCAAGAGACCATGGGCGGGATAAAGAAACCGCTATCGTGGAAATGATGGAGGACTTCTGTGATCTTATGGAAAACAAACTCAAAGCAATAAACTGGCTTAGTCAGATCAGAAACCATAAGCCACGTTATATACGGGATCAGATCCAGTTGTTAAGGTCCACAGTAGTTGGTCTGGATCCTGTGATTGCCTCACGTGCATTGGATTATGCATGCAGCCATAACATTGTGAGCGCAACAGACTTTAAGGCAATTGTAAAGAGTATGCTCCGGGAGTACAAATCTGAAGATGCATCTGAGGTAAAAATAATCCAGCTCAACCCATTGAGTGGGGAAAGCCGCAGAAATGCGGACACCGTTCCTCAACAGAGTGATCTGGATGATTACGATGAAATATTTAATCAAAAATAACAAAAGCGGAGTCATTTGATATGGCTCCGTAACTAAAAAAGCAAAAAACATGGAAGTACAGAAACAGGAGATCAGACAGCTTTGCAGCAAGTTTATGCTGACTGGCATGGGTGCAAGTCTGGAGGGCATCGTAAATGATGCCGAAAAAAATGGGATTGGTTTTATGGAGTTCGCTTTGCGTCTATTGAAGAGCGAAGTGGAGCACCGTCAACAAAAAGATGAAGCCAAGCGGATGAAGGCAGCAGGGTTGCCCAGAAGCAGTGATCTTGAACATTACGATCCGGAAAAAAATGGGCTTAGAACCGAAAGGCTAGCACAACTCAGAGAGCTAAACTGGATGGATCAATTGTTCAATATGGTATTAATGGGGCCATCAGGAACAGGGAAGACACATTTGGCAGCGGGATTGTGCCGGGATGCAGTCAAAGCGGGCTACAAGGCCTATTTCAGGTCAATGGATGAGATTATAAATACGCTCAGAACAAAGGACTTTGTAAAATCTCAAATGCTTGAATACAACAAATTGGCTAAAGCCAATATGCTCGTGTTGGATGACATTATGCTTTTTCCACTGGAAAAAAATATGGCAGTGGCTTTTTTTAACTTTATAAACCACATTTATGAGTCCACTTCAATCGTGGTTACAACCAATAAAAAACCAACCGAATGGGCCAAAATGTTAGAGGATGAAGTTATTGCGACCGCGCTGCTAGACAGGTTACTTTTTAAGTGTGAAGTGGTGAATCTAACAGGTGATAGTTTCAGGCTTCAGAACCGTCAAACTTTTTTTGAATCGTAAAAATATTAACCTACTTTTGAACGGACTCTGTATTTATTAGTGCCATTTTCTCTGCACCATTCTTGCCAAAAATACTGTATTCCTAATTACCAAAAACTCTACATTCCTTATTACCGACTACAATGAATTGGATAACCGGGAATTTTCCCTGAAACAGTCGGCGATTTTTTATCAGTTTATGAATCAACACCCCTTACTGGATCAAAAACAAATCTTTAAAAACCTAAATAAATTGATTAATGGAAATTAGAATTGAAGCCTCCCAAGAACAATTAAAGGACTTATACATTTACCTTAACGATCATGATATAGAAACAGATGAGCAGTATCAGGAACTAAATGGTTTTCATTTGGAGGCAAGTCTTCAGTCCATAATCGTCGTACTGACCACACTATCCCTGGCTGCTATTAGGGGATATTTCAAGCTACAACTGGCAAAAATCAAGGCACAGGCAGATCTGGATAAGAATGCCCAAAAAGTGCTATTGGATCAATGGAAATTTTCTGCCAAGCAATCACTGGACTGGAAGAAGTTGGAACTTAAAGAGCTGGAAATGATGGAAAAAAGGAGGCTTCGGGAAGAAAAGCAGGTTTTGAAAAAAGTTAATAAAAATAAGGGAGGAGATTAAAAGCAATTTCAATCCATCTTAAAATGCTTTGCTCCATTTGCAAACCATTATTCGAGTCCGTCTACACCAAATCTTGTCAGCAAGGAATCAAAGGCCTGTTTAAGCACCGGGTTTTCCTGCTGAATGTGATGCCTAAGATACTGGTCAAGCATCCATTTCCTTTCTTCAGTGTTGCCCACTTTTTTCTTCAATAATTCCCCGAGTGGTTTTCCTTCTGACAAAAGACTCCCAATTGCATCAATGTCAGAAATACAGGCCAGTTGAAGATTTTTCGTCATAGGTCCATATTGAACTTCAAGCATTGGCAGTAAGTAGGAATTTAAAACAAAAATGTCTTCATATCCTGCCAAAATACTTATCACTTCGCTGATTGGGGCAAATCTATGATCTCCGGTTTTCTTAAGCAATATGCGGCTTCGGAAATCGTGCAACTGGGTGACCGCTTTCTTGAAACTTCCTGTTCTGATTTCCACTTCCATTTGTGATTCTTCAAAAAAAGCCCTCGATTTTAAGGTGAGCAAAGAAGTCTTCACTTCGATAATTACACAAATATTCCCTTGGATAACTGCAAAATCCGGTAGTTTTCCTCCATTTTTGTTGTCGAAATCTTCATCCAGATCAATAAGGATGGTATTTGACTTGGCCTGACAAAGCTGCGTTCTGACATAGGTACGGTAAACTTCACCAAAATAAACCCTGAATGGGTTTTTCTTAGTTTGCCCACTTGCTGCCGCCAATTGCTGTTCCTTATCCGCTAATAGATAAAATATGCCCGTACTGGTCCGGTCCAAAAGATATTTTGGCTGCGGAACAACGTAACTACCTGACTTTAGTTTTGAGGAAACCTCGACCTTAATTGCGGGTAACTGGATGAGTGGCTCCATAAAATAGATATCGTAAAGCTTATTCGGAACCTTCCATTGCTCCCCCCCGTATGATTTTTCTGTAGTCTACCTGAGTGCCTGAGGACAGTTTCAAAAATGCTGCCTGTGTATTATCGTTCACATACCGGTTAAGCCGGACATCCACGTCAAGGTTATAATCAATAGATCCGTCGCATTTGATCCACAACGCAAGTCCTGTAGCCAAAAATTCCATAACACTCATCCCAAAGTATGTTTTTAGCTGATAGTCAATATTGTATTGTCCTTCTATCTGAACAGGTAAGGTCTCAAATAGTAACATTGCCCTCCCTAAAAGTGAAAGCCTGTTACCTTGTAGCGGGAATTGTATTTGTCCTATTCTCCCTAAAATATTGTTGGTTAAGTTTGATGATGCATTATTCAACTGAGTTTCGAGTTCCGGGTCGTATAGAAACCCTGCTACGTCAATAGCGCTTGGCAATGAATTATCAAGAAGGGACAAGGGACTACCCTTATAATCGTTGGCCCCTGATAATAGCAATAATCTTGCAAGCCGTGTTGCACCCGTGTAAATGTTGAATCGAAGGTGTTCCTGCGTTGTTCTTCCTAGCCACGTTAAAACCTCATCGGGAAGATTATCTGTTATCAGATGTTTAGGTCCATACTTTAAAGCAGCATTGACTGCTCCAATGAGATACAGGCTATCAGAGAGTTGATATCTCTTGAGATAATGATAGGCTTCGAATAGCGAGTAGGATTTTGGTTTCATTCAATATGTTTTAAAGAGCCAAATTATTGTTTAACGTCAGCCTGCATAGTGTATAAGTGTCCATTAAAATTGAATCAGGTAAGCGGGCTTATTGTTGTATTTAAAGGCTCTTAGATTACATATTTTTGTGATCTCTAATTTGCCGTTAATCTGGTAGATACCAATCAACCATCTTACGAACGAATTCTGGGGTGTTCTTTATTGAAGGTAAAAAGACTATTCTGTCTTCATCTATTTTTTCAACATGTTCAGCAATCTCCTTTATGATCTCCTGAGTGAATCCATACCTCAATAGCAGAATATGTTTTTTGTTATTGGTGTTATATCTCAGCAGTTCTATGATGTCATTAGCCCTTTCATCTTCAGTCTTCTCCCGGTAGATTTCAAATGCTGCGATCAGGGTATCCGAAAGAGAAAATGAGATTACCTGGTCCATATAGTCATAAGTGTCGTATACGATGGAGTCGTAACTTACTGCTGCATTCAATGTTCCAATAGGAAATAGGCTATATGCTTTTTCCAGACTGCTATCAGGTAGTTTATGTGCAGGTTGTGAGAAGTTTGCATTGGTTGCCATGGGATTGTCCCTATTGGTTATTGAACTATACCTTAGACCGACAATTTCGCTAAAGGATCGTCCCTGTGCTGCATGGAAGAAAATATCTATGGCCTGGTTGAAGACGTTCTCTTCACCTTTAAAAAGCTCTCTTCCGAGAGAAGCTTCGTAAATCTGCCTAAGGGATATCTTGGCATTATCCCGATTGCCTTTATTGGAGAGCCCTCCGATACTTTCCCTCAAATCGTCGGAAACCCTATAAAAAATATCGAGAAAATTTTTTGAATAATCGAGTACAAGGGGATGCGATAGACGTTGGACTTTTGACATCGGTATGTTCTTTTCGTCATCAAATGTGTTGTTCTGGATTGCTTCAATCAGTTCTTTTAGATCGTTCTCATGTGTGCCTCTAGGAGGATTTTCTATGACTGACTGTTCACTAAGCATGAATGGGGTTTTGATGCGTTCCGAAAAGAGTTTGGCGCCATTTGTAAACACATAACCGTAGTCGAATATTTTTGCTTCGGTGAGTCTGCCAGCCCTTCCAATCAGATTTTTGAATGCAAGTGCTCGTTCACTGGCATTTCCCTCAAATCTGTTGTTTTCTAGCCATACAATGTCAAATGGCATATTGATCCCCTGGGCAAGTGTACTAGTTGCAAAGCATAGAGAAGAGTGTTTACCACGGATAAAGTCCTCTATCAGGAACCGAACTTCAAGGGGGATGGAACCATGGTGGATAACAACTCCTTTTTTGAGCAGTTCCACCATAGAGGATACATGCCCAGGCTTGTCCGCGCCAACGATATGACGTATGTTTTCAATTATCTCCAGTGCTTTTTTGTTCGTTACCGGTGGTAGGTTTTGAATAAAGCCCTCAAAACCGTTTCTGAAAGTTCCATTGTAAATTGAGTTTTTAGAAACGTACACGAGAATGGTGTGGAGGCCGTTCATTGCAAAACTCCGAAAATCACCGTCGAATTTTATATAGTTAACCTTTTTGTACCCCCCTTCAATGTAAGGTGAAAAGTAATAATAGGTCTCATCTTTTTTTACAATACATAATTTGCCCACAGAACCATGGGTATAGGAATGTCCATAACTAAGTTCACTTGAAAACTGATGCTTGGAAAACTGGGCCTCTGGATTATCTATAAACGGATGTGCAAATATGATCTTCGCATCCGGAAAGTGCTTCTTTACCCTTCTGACTGATACATCAAAGGTGATGCCCCGGCTGTTTTCCTCAGAAATCTGGGCTTCATCGAAAAAGAAGGTTTCGATATTCAACCTGTCCTTGAACTTGTAAAGATCTTTGGAACGTTCAGGAGTAAGCACAAAAATACGCCTGAGTTTACGAGCATTAAAGACCAGGTCAACAAATGAGGAAATCATTACACCTTTGTTATCCTCAAACTTTCTGGTCATCGAATTGATGTATTCAGCAATCAATGCCCTGGAAGGAACAACTACCACTGCATCGCCCTCTCCCTCTGCAAGGAAATCGCGTATGGAATAGGATTTTCCAGCACTCGTCGGAGCCGAGATCGAGATGTACTGTTTATCATCTATCGCCCGGCGGATACTTGCCTGAACAGGTGTCAGGAGCGCCCCGTGATCTTCGAGATGTTCCTGTCCGAATCCCTGCATTAGAAATGAATAAAGATTATTAGCGGTTTTTATTTTATAAAAGAGCCCCAGCGCAGAGATGATCTTTTCCTCAAACTCATGAAAAACGGCAAGATGGAATTCCTTGTAATAACTCAGTTCTTCCAGTATAGCCGGATTATCAGGTCCTTGGCGGTGTATGATGTCCAGTAGCTTAGCTAAATCACCGTACGGATCTTTCGTATCTTTAATCTGCTTTAAGTTCATAACTGACGCCTACAACGTAAATATTCTTTGCTTTCTTTAAATGCTCATAAGTAGTGGATTGCTCTAATGCATTTTTGAATATGGCCAACGGATTCGTAGAATTGATGGAGAATGCGAGCACCACTCCAAATAGATCGTTATCCAAATTCAGCGTTGCATCCTCTCCCGCAAGTTGTCCCAAATGCATGCCGTCCATGAGGTGTTTTTGCTTTTGGATAAAACCATCCGCTTGACCACCAGCTCCTGTTTTACCTCCAGATAGTCCTCCGTAAGGGTTTGCTGTTGCGGAAAATTTCGCCTCTCCGAAATTAATCATCTTGCCTGGACATACGGTATGAAAGTCAAAGCCTTCGTTCCCCAGTATTTTGGGCTTCCAGATTTCAGCGAGTGGAATGCATTTATGCTTGAAAACCACTTCAAGAGCTTTCGAAGAGCCCATTGAAACCATCAGCTCCCCAAACTCACTCGCCACTTTGTTTTCAGGTGAAAGCGTTGTCTGAAAAACCTTAACCAAGGACTTTGCAGTTTCAGCTGCGGTAGTTTCATATGCCCTTTTGGCACGATGGTCTAGACCCAAAATCCAGGATTGATCCTGTACGATCGTGGAGAGTTCTGTAGCGATTTTTTCCACATCTGAGATGTCGGTATGGCATGCAAAAATATTGGCACCAGTTGAAAGGCATGAGATTTCGTGGAAAGTTGAGCCCCAAGTATCCTCGGGAAAGCTTTTACTGTAGGAAATATCACTATCCATCGGTTATTTGTTGGAGATCGTTATCGACGAACTGAAATGGCTTGTAAAAAACATAATGGGAATGGTATCCAACAATGTTATAAAATTTTTGACTCTTGAGGCGTTGAGCATATTATTATAATTTAGATTTGGTTTTAAATATTTTGTAGCTAATATAATCATATTAATTTCAAACCTTTATTCCCTTTCAAATGAACAATAGAGGCCATCAAAACTCTTAGGACAATTCAGTACTTTATGGCACCTCTAAAGACAGAACTTAGCATAATCTCGACGTGCTGAAAACTATTGATCTGGAGAGTCAATCAGATCACAGAATTGTTGTAATAATTTTCAGCAATTACACTTTTTAGGAAATCTCCGATAAAAAACACCTTATGAAACTCATCCCTCTTTGATTTTGAATATCCTTTAGTAATAGTTTTTCGTTAGATACTGAAATTTAAATGGTTAAATCTATGAAATCAGCTTATCTGTATGTCCGTGTAAGCACAGACGAACAAAAAAGAAAGGGCTATTCTTTGCCCGACCAAGAAGATAGATTGTTGAAGTATTGTGCGTCGCACGATATTATTGTTGAAGATATTTATAGAGAGGACTATTCTGCTAAAAATTTCAATCGGCCAGAATGGAAAAAACTTATTACAGCTATAAAAAGAAAGCCTAAGAAAGAGGAAAAAAATATTTTATTTATTAAGTGGGATAGATTCAGCAGAAACATACATAATGCCTTCGAGATGATTGGCATTCTTCGGAAAAATAATGCATACACTATAGCTATAGATCAGCCAATTGACCTTGAGGTACCTGAAAGCATAATCATGCTCGCCGTTTACCTTTCGGTACCAGAAGCTGAAAATACGCGTCGTGCCCTAAATACTGCAAATGGAATGCGCCGTGCAAGACAGATGGGCAGGCATCCAAATAAGGCTCCGATAGGTTTCGTAAATTTAACCGATTCGAATGGCAAAAAAAGTATAGAGCCAAAGCAACCCGAAGCACGAATCATAAAATGGATATTTCATCAGCTACAAAAGAATATTTATCGGATGTCAGATGTTTGGAGGATGGCTTTGGATAAGGGCTTGCTGTGCTCAAAATCTAACTTTTCAAAGCTAATCCGCAACCCGGTTTACTGTGGTTTGATTCCGGTGAAACTTAATGATTCTGATTGGCAGGTTGTTAAAGGATGTCATAATGCCTTAGTTTCTGTGTCTATTTTTAACGAAGTGCAAAATATTATTAATACTAGAAGAAAAGTTTCAACCAAGAGAGAGTTGCTTAGATCTACATTTTTCCTCAGAGGCTTTTTAAAATGTCCATTATGTGATAAAAAGCTTACAGGTAGCTATTCAGGTGGCTCAAAAAGTAAGTACCCATATTATCATTGCTACAAGGGATGTAATAATCGAATAAGTGCGGTGCTATTGAACTTTAGTTATGAGAGAGAATTGCAAAAGCTTTTACTTTCTCCAGGAGCGATAGAACTTTTTGATCTTGTTTTGGACGATTCTAATTTAAGGACAAACAAAGCAGAATATGTAAGAGAGAGAAGAGAGTTGTTGAGGCAGTTTGCCCATCATCAAAATACACTCTCTAAAGCCCGCAATTTGTTCGTAGAGGATATGCTTAAGTTTGATGATTATAGCGAGTTTAAAAATGAGTTCCTAATAAGGACTTCTTGCATTAAAAAAGAATTAGGGGATAATATTGACAAACTGAATAATATTGACCTTCAGAGGAAATTGGATCACGGAGAAATTGTAAGGGTTTTTAGAAAGTATGACACTTTCGATATAGCGGATAGGAGGCACTTGCTAAATTTTCTGCCATTAAATACTGTTAACTTTCAAACTGGGGAAATTTCTCTCAAAGTGGACAGTGCATTATCAAAAATATTAATTTCTGAACTCAAAAGCTGATAATAATGAATTTCACCGAGCGTAAGATCTCCGTTAAACGGGCTATTGTTGTTCTAGCCAGGAATGGCATCAATGTAGATGACAGTGAAGCTGGCATTATTTTGGATTTCTTATATCTAATTTCTAAGAATTATTCCGAAAATCAAGATGGAAGAATTTGCAATATCCCGAAAGATACTTCGAACAAGTCAAAATCTGCATCGAAGACTTTCAATGATGGTTTTTAGACTATTCTTGTTTTAAGTCTAAGGACTTTAGAAGTGATTTTCGAACTGATAATGGTTGAAGCTTAAAGCTTTGACTAATAGATTTTTATTGTCAAAAAATAAGGAAACAACAAAGATATGTTGTTTCCTTATGGTAGCGGGGAGCAGGATCGAACTGCCGACCTCAGGGTTATGAATCCTGCGCTCTAACCATCTGAGCTACCCCGCCGGGTTTGAAAATATTTGTTATATTATCAAATATTTCCTGTGGTTATTTTTTGGAGTTGCAAATATAGAATTAAATTCCTTTCTTTAGAAAAATAAAATAAAAAAAATACACCGGGGATTGTTTCGGGTAATGAATGAACATGGCAGAAAAGAAAAAATTTACGCTAGAATACGAGGTTAGATCGTCGCCGCGAATCCTGTATAGCTTTATCAGTGAGCCAAATGGCCTGTCACAATGGTTTGCAGATGATGTGGTGTTCCGCGATCAGATGTACACATTCACCTGGGATGATGAACAGCAAAAAGCAAAACTAATTTCTATTAAAGAAAACAAATTGGTCAAATTTAAGTGGCTTGACGACGAGCCGCAGTGCTATTTTGAAATGGAAATTGTTCAGGATGAGCTAACCAATGACGTTGCCCTTTCCATTACAGATTTTTCTACAGAAGAGAATTTAGCCGAGAAAAAACTCATCTGGGATAACCAGATCGACTACCTGATCAGCGTATTGGGCGCCTAATATTGTCCTTTGCTTTGCCTATCTTTGTAAAGTGAAAAAAATACATCTTCTTTTGGTACAGGCATTCATCAGGCCTTTCATTGCCACTTTTTTTGTGGTGATGTTTATCCTCTTGATGTTCTTCCTATTTAAATGGATCGATGATTTGATTGGTAAAGGCTTTGAATGGTATACCATTCTGGAGCTGATGGCCTATGCATCTGCAGCAAACGTATCAATGGCTTTGCCTTTGTCCGTATTGCTGTCTTCAATCATGACGTTCGGAACGCTGGGCGAAAATTATGAACTTGTAGCCATCAAATCTGCGGGGATTTCCTTGCAAAAAGCCATGCGACCCTTAATGGTGGTTATTCTAATACTCACCATAAGTTCCTTTCTTTTCTCCAATTATATGTTGCCTAAAGCGAATTTGAAATTCAATTCTCTTTTGTACGACATGCGGAATAAAAAACTATCCTTTTTAATTAAACCTGGTGTATTTAACAATAGTATTCCGGGATACGCCATTCGTGTAGACGATAAAGACGCCAGCGGAAACCTTTTCGGTATTATGATTTACGACCATAAAGGCACCAACGGAATCCCGAAAATTGTAAAAGCCCGTGAAGGAACAATGGAAAAAACCAGTGATGGTCAATTCCTGGTGCTTAAACTTAAAGATGGTGTACAGTATGAAGAACAAGCCAGCAACAGCGGCGTGTACAACCAGCGTCAGGTTTTAATCAGAAGCCGTTTTAAGGAGACCGAACCCCGTTTCGATCTTTCCTCTTTTCAGGGAAATAAAACCGATGAAAATGCCTTCAGCAACAGTACACCAATGTTGAATTTGAAAGGGATTGTACGCAAGCGGGATTCACTTACGAAACAGCTCGATACTTTCGGAAGACAAGTGAATACTTATTTTGAAAGCAACTTCCGCCAGTTTAATGCATACAAGGGCTATACGAAAGTAAAAGTTCCGGTTAAGAAAATTGACGATAATATTTTAAAAAATATCCCCAACGGATCGAGAAAAAACAGCATTCAGAATGCGGCAAGTGTTGTTGCAGTAATGATGCAACATGTGCCGAACTGGAAACCGCGCCAAAGCGATTTAAACGGAGAAATTATTTTTGCAACTATAGAATACCAACGTAAATTCACTTTAGCTGCATCTTGTATATTGTTGTTCTTTATCGGTGCGCCACTTGGTGCTATCATTCGTAAAGGCGGCATGGGGCTTCCTGTTGTAATTGCGATCTCTTTCTTTTTAATTTACCACATCATCACGACAGTTGCAGAGAAATCGGCCAGACAGGGCAACCTGAATCCGATTGTGGCCATGTGGATTGCGGTAATCGTATTGTCGCCTTTGGCTGCATTCCTGACATATAAAGCCACCGTAGATTCGGCTCTATTCGATGTTAATTATTATAAGCAACTTGTTCTGCGGGTGTTTAAAAAAGCAGATAAGTAATCATTTACGTATAAATGATATTTGGCGAAATTCTTAATGCATAAATAGCCGTACATTTGTTAAACAAACTTATTGATTAACGAAAGAAACAGACAGATCAATTTGTATTACGCAAAATAAAATGCAAACATTAAATACCATAGAAGAAGCTATTGCAGATATAAAAGCTGGTAAAGTAATTATAGTAGTAGACGATGAAAATAGAGAAAATGAAGGTGATTTTCTAACCGCTGCAGAAAATGCTACGCCAGAAGTCATCAATTTTATGGCCACATATGGCCGTGGATTGATTTGTGCACCTTTAACAGAAGAGCGTTGCCGCGAGTTAAACCTGAACTTAATGGTTGGGAAAAATACGGCAGCCTACGAAACCAATTTTACGGTATCTGTAGATTTAACGGGTCACGGTTGTACAACAGGTATTTCTGCGAGCGACCGTTCAAAAACCATGCTTGCTTTGGTAAATCCGAAAACAGATCCTGATGAATTGGGCAGACCAGGCCATATTTTTCCCCTAATAGCAAAAGATGGTGGTGTAATCCGCCGCGCAGGTCATACAGAAGCTGCGGTAGATCTTGCCCGTTTGGCCGGCATGAAACCCGCAGGTTTACTGGTAGAAATCTTAAAAGAAGATGGCGAAATGGCGCGTCTGCCAGATTTGTTTAAAATTGCAGAACAACATCAGCTTAAAATTATTTCTATAGAGGATTTAATTGCCTATCGTTTAAAAGTTGATAGTTTGATTAAACAGGAAGTAACAATTGATTTGCCTACAACATTTGGCGATTTCAAAATGACAGCTTACACTCAAATGGACAATAATGCGACGCATTTAGCCATTTCTAAAGGTGAATGGGGGCCGGATGAACCTATTTTAGCACGGGTACACAGTTCTTGCGTAACCGGAGATATATTTGGCTCTTGTCGTTGTGATTGTGGTCCGCAATTGCACAAAGCCTTAGAAATGATAGAAAAAGAGGGTAAAGGTATAGTTGTTTATATGAACCAGGAGGGGAGAGGAATTGGACTGATTAATAAACTGCGTTCTTACAATCTTCAAGATGCGGGCTTTGATACGGTAGAAGCCAATATTAAATTGGGTTTTAAAGGCGATGAGCGTGATTATGGTGTTGGCGCGCAGATTCTAAGATCAGAAGGCGTAACAAAAATGCGTTTAATGAGTAATAATCCAACAAAACGTGCCGGTTTAATTGGCTACGGTTTAGAAGTAATCGAAAACATCCCGATTGAAATAGAAAGCAACATACATAATGAGCGTTATCTGAAAACCAAAAGAGATAAAATGGGTCATTCCATTATGAAAGGTTAATACAGAACAAACATAAAAAAAGCTCCATTTCCTCAGAAATGGAGCTTTTTTTATTTACATATATTATATCAAGTTAGAAAATGTTTATGCTTCAGACCAATTTAGCTTTATGCTTTAGTCTTTCCGCTTATCTATGTGGGTTTCCTTTACTTTGGTTGATAATTGTTTCCTTACTGATCGATTTATTTGTTTTTACCGGCGCTTCAGCTTGTTTCCGTTTTAAGTTTCTGCGGTAAGAGCCTGTAATTTTCTGTATAAACTCTTTAAACGTATCAAATTGTTGCGTATACACTAAACCGAACGAGGTTACATTTGCAGTCGGACTAATTCCGCTATTCAGAAAAATACTTTGTTGTGTTGGTGGTTTGTTGGCTATTTTACCGGTAAGGCTGCCATCGCGCCTAATGAGGAAAAGTGCTTCTACCTCACTGCCCACATTGTTTTTGGAAAAATCTATAATAGACAAATCATTTATACTGTTCCGGTCTACAATACCCGCATTCACAATTAAACGGTTATTAAAGAACTTAAAAGAAGCGTTGGCCTCACTCAGCGAGCGAACGTTTAAATCCACGAAGTTGAGGTTTAACGAAGAAAGTACATTGTTAAACTGGTTAAATACAAGTTCTGTAGCTGTACTGGTTGCAGTAGAACTCAATTGGTTTCCGATAGATTCTCCTCCATTACCGGGGGCAAAACTTCTTCTGATAATTAAACTGAAGGCCTGAAGATTCAGGTTGTTCTGGTCGCTCAGGTAAGTTTGAAGTTCTTCTTTAATTGCTGGTTGTGCGGGAAAGAAAATATCCAGTTTAATATCCGGTTGTAAAAGTAAGCCCGATAAGCCCATTTCTACTTCCGTATTCACACGTTGGTTGGCATTGCTACTTGCATCACGGTTCGCGGCTTTAAATAAGTCGCTAAGATTTGCCCTCAATGCATAAACGGCTTTCAGGTTAATCTGTGCTGCCGTTGGGTTTCCTGTCCACCTGATGGTTCCACCCTGGCGGATATCAAATTTCTTATTGATGACTTCCTGTGCAGTAAAATCAAAACTTCCTGACTCAATAATATAATCGCCAGACATTTCAAAATCACCCAGGCTATTAATATTTAAGTTCAGATCTGCATTTCCTTTTCCACTTAGGTTTCCTAATGTGGTATAAATATTTGCAGTAGTATTCGGATCAATCGTGAGTTTGAAGGTTAATGTAAGGCCGTCAAAATTGGTTGTTTTTTTGACCACCTGAGCAGAATCTCTACTGATAAAATTAATATAATCATTATCAGAAACGGTTTCAGAACTATTTAAAGGAAGATTGAAAACTGTACCTTTTTCAGTTTTTGCCTTAATATCGATCTTCATTTTATTGGTTGGACCGTTAAAATTGAAGACGCCGGATCCGTAGGCTTTACCAAAATATACCGAATTGTCTTTAGATGTTGTGTTCAGTGCCATCAGGTTTTTGGCTTCCAGCTTAACATTAATGTCTGGGTTATTGATGTTATTTAAGTCGACAGAACCATTTGCAATCCCTTCATGCTCTTCCAAATCCTGAAGTTTAAAATTATCCAGTTCAATTACGCTATTTTTTACCTGAACCTCATCGCTGATTACGTAAGTTGTTTTTAAATAGTTTACCATCAGTTTTGCTTTATCCAAAGCTATTGTTCCGTTAATTTCAGGTTTGTCAAAACTTCCCTTAACAGTAATGTCTGATGAAATATTCCCATCCAGATTAGAGACCAGGTCCTTCACAAAAGGTTCTAAGATGGTGAGTTTACTATCGTCCATTTTAATACCAAGATCAATCAGTTTTTCCTTTAAATCCAAATGCCCGGTCACTTTAAAGGTTTCAGATCCGTACGCATTTACCCGTGTATATACGTTTACGCGGTTTTTTGCCTGATTATAGGAAGAAGTATCTACAAGCGTACCAATATAAATATCATTAAAATTTAAAGAGTCAATTTTTAAATCGTCTTTTACTCTTGGGCCTTTTAAAATGCCATACAATTCTGCTTTACCGTTTGTTGATCCGCCCAGTTTTACCCCAAAGCCTTTAGTGAAAGGATTTAAGGTTTTGAGGTTAAAATCTTTGAAACCAACCTTTAGCAAGTCTTTAGGATCGTCAGAAATTAAGCCATCTATAGTAATCAACTGATTTCCGTTGCTCAAGTCAAAATTGGTGATTTCCGTTTTTCCATTGTTAAGCACTATACGTACTTTCTCCTGTATTCGCCATTCTTCACTGTTAATTTTTAATATCGATGGAAGAACACTCAGCCGCGCTACGGTATCTGTATTTTTCGTAAATTCTACCAATCCGTTCAAATCCAGTTGATTGGCATCGTCAGAATTAGACATTTTTACGTTGAAAGCCAAACTATCGTTTCTCAGTATATTAGAAATATTCACATCTTTAATAAAAAGACTGTCATTAATCTGAACGCGATCAGAGGTTACAATAAGCTGCAGTTGCGCATCAGTGGTGTTTTCATCTAATATAATGTTGTTTACCACAATCCCATTATACTTTAGCTTTTTCATAAAACCACTCAGCGTAGCCACATTATTTCGTGAATCAAAATCGCCAATCAAAGTCGCACCTTCTTCAACTTCCAATCCAGGCGCAATAAATTGGGCCAAAGCATCAAATTTCTTAATAAGTAACCTGAATTGGAATATCTGGTTGTTGAATTTAAAGATTTTGGTTTTTAGCGATGGAATATACGTCTTCGCGATAGCTTTGTAATAAGATACGATGGTATTCAGGTCATACTCTCCTTTAATACTCGCATCTAATACGTCTGATTTGATGTTTAAGTTTCGGTTTACGCCTGTTCCATTGGCAACAAGTTCTACAGAATCTACGTGGAAAATGCCCTGTGGGTTTCGCAGTTCAATCTCTTGTACAAGTAACTTACCTTCAATATTGTTTAAATTGGTGCCAGAGAAATTGGTGCTGAATTTGGCATCAACCATCATAGAGTCTGCAGCTAATTTCAGCGCTTTGAGTTTTGCTTTGGTAATGGTTGCAGTGAAATTAAATACTGGTAATTTTGGATTAAGATTGACTCCACCGTCGAAAATCAGCTTCACATTCCGGTCATTAATGCTGAGTTTTCCGTCAAAATATTTTTTGTCAAATGTTCCGTCAACCTTCACATTCCGATAACGATAATTGTTAAAATCGATGTAAGCAATATCGCCGTTGAGGTTTTCGGAAAGGTTTTTCAGTTCTGTACCTCGCCCTTTTACATTTAAAGATGAGGTGATGCGGCCAAGACTTTTTTCATCGATAAGATTTCCCAAATCGAAATCGTAGGTTTTTACGCTACCAGTGTAAGACGGCACATTCTGGCGATCAATTTTCATGTTTACATCAGAAACGATACGACCCAGTTTGGTTTTAAATTCACCGTAGGCGATAAAATCATTTTGAAAACCGGTAAAACTTCCGTTAAAATTAATGTTGCCGAATTTGTTTACAATAGCCGGAATCATTTCTTTTTTGGAGCCGCTAATGCCCGAAAGAACCTCTTCCAAGTCTTTTTTATTTGTTCCCGCCAGTTCAATATTCAAATCCATAAAGGTTTCTTTCCATTTCGGAAGACCTTTAATCACAAAATCGCCTTTAATATATGTTGCTTTTCCGGCACGTACAGAAAGTTTTTTGGCTTTAAGATTGGTTACCAAACCTGTTATCTGGCCGTCTACATCTAAATTTAACTTTATCCCTTCAAGATCTGGCGCAAAAAACGCAACATCTCTTGAAGCGATATGACTTTCTTTAAAAACAGCCTTCATTCTTATTTTATCAAAATAGTTATTGAAATCCTTAAAACTGCTGAATTTCATTTGATAATAATTTGTGAGCTTGCTTTGGTTGGTTACGAGCAGTAAATTTTTAAGCTCAATAGCATTGCTGTCTACCGTAGTTATGGCACTAAGATTTTTTAGATAAAAGCCGCTTCGTTCTCTAAACGTTAGGTTTTTAATATTCGTTTTAAGGAGGTGATTATCTAAATCGAGACCTTCAAAAATTCCACTAAGTTCTTTAACGTCCACATTATCAAAATTTACACTTTTACCCTGTACGGTATCTTTTGCTGTGTAGTTTTTGTATTTGAATGCGAATTTGTTCAAGATTAAGCGGCCAAGCGAGACTTTAAACGGTTTTTTGTTCGGGTCTTTTGGCTTACTTTCTCCTGAATCAAAATAGTCGATGATGAAATCGAGATTGGATTCCTTTGCAGATAAATCTTTAAGAAAAAAACGTCCGTTATTAATTTGTACGGTATTGATGTCTATGATTTTTTCTTTGAGGGAGAACTTATTGATATCGACCATAAACTTCGGCGTATTCAATAAGGTATCTTTTTGTTTATCAAGAATGAGTAAATCTTCAAGCACAACAGATTTGAAAGGCACGATATAGACACTCTTAATGGCAATTGTTGTATTCAGCTCTTTAGAGAGATAAGCGGCCGCTTTACGTGCAACAAAAGTTTGAACAGGCTTAAATTTTAGGGAAAAGACAACAAGTGCGAGCAACAAAATTACTGATGCAATTATCCAAAGGAGTATTTTAAATAGTTTTTTAATAATTTTGTATTCTAAATGTTAATAATTTGTCTGTTATACTAGCTATTGAATCCTCCTGTGATGACACGTCTGTTGCCATTTGTAACAACGGCAAAATTACTGCCAATGTTATTGCAAACCAAACAATTCATCAAAATTATGGTGGTGTAATCCCTGAATTGGCTTCAAGGGTACATCAGCAAAATATCGTTCCTGCTGTAGAAGAAGCATTGAAGCTTGCGCAAGTCAGTAAAAAGGACATTAATGCTGTTGCATTTACGCAGGGACCAGGTTTGTTGGGCTCGCTTCTGGTTGGCGTTTCTTTTGCTAAATCTTTTGCACTCGCCCTTAATTTACCGCTTATTTCGGTTAATCATATGCATGCTCATATTTTAGCCCACTTTATCGACGAGCCAAAACCGAATTTTCCTTTTTTATGCTTAACGGTATCTGGTGGCCACACACAAATTGTTTTGGTTAAAAGTTATTTCGACATGGAAATTGTTGGTGAAACCTTAGATGACGCAGCAGGTGAGGCCTTCGATAAAACGGCAAAGATTTTAAGCTTACCGTATCCAGGCGGCCCGTTGATTGATAAACATGCAAAAAGTGGTAATCCGAATGCTTTTAAATTCGCAGAACCACAAATTCCTGAACTCAATTTCAGTTTCAGTGGTTTCAAAACCTCCATTCTATATTTCATTAGAAAGCAAGAAAAAGAAAACCCCGATTTTATTGCCGAAAATTTGGATGATATTTGCGCGTCTGTACAACATAGCATTATTCAGATTTTGATGAATAAAGTGAAAAAAGCGGCTAAGCAGTATGGAATTAAAGAAATTGCCATTGCAGGTGGTGTTTCTGCAAATTCTGGTTTGAGGAATACTTTGCAAGAGTTGGCGGTTGAGTTGGGTTGGAACGTATACATTCCTGCTTTCCAGTATTGTACAGATAATGCCGGAATGATTGCAATAGCGGGTTACCAGAAATTTTTAGCTGGCGATTTTGTAGGGCAGGAGATTGCGCCTTTGGCCAGAATGGAATTTTAATTATAAGGCGGGTAATTCCGATAATACAATATAGCGCCGGCAAAATACCCGGCAAATAAATTAAATAGTTATGACAGGAGCATCGTTGATTTTTTGGATTGTATGTGCATTTCCATTAATCGGAATTTTATATTGGTTAATCCGTAAGGATAAAAACAAACTTAAAGGCAGTTGGGGCGTTTTGGTTCTTGGTGCTTTACTGATCGCGGCTTTGCTGGTAATTGTCTATGTGACCAAAGATTTTAATGCTGTGTTTACACAAGGCAACTAAAAAAGATAAAATGATAATGGCTGTTTGGTTTTTCCCAGACAGCCATTATTTATAAATATTTTTATTAGAATTATTTCTCTTCCAATTGCTCTCCGGAAACTTCTCTTTTGATTTTAGTTTCCAATTCTTCAGCCAGTTCCGGGTTATCCATTAACAATTGTTTAACCGCATCTCTACCTTGCCCCAACTTCGTATCTCCATAAGAAAACCAGGATCCAGCTTTTTTGATGATACCAAAATCTACACCTAAGTCAATGATTTCTCCGTTTTTAGAAATTCCTTCACCAAACATAACATCAAATTCTGCAATACGGAAAGGAGGAGCAACTTTATTTTTAACGATTTTTACTTTAACTCGGTTACCAGATACTTCGTCAGAATCTTTAATTTGAGAAGTACGGCGGATATCTAAACGTACAGAAGCATAAAATTTTAATGCATTACCACCAGTTGTTGTTTCCGGGTTACCGAACATCACGCCAATTTTTTCACGTAATTGGTTAATGAAAATACAGCAACAACCCGTTTTAGCAATTGTTCCGGTTAATTTACGTAAAGCTTGACTCATTAAACGGGCATGTAAACCCATTTTACTTTCGCCCATTTCGCCTTCAATTTCACTTTTTGGTACCAATGCGGCAACAGAGTCAATTACAATTACATCAATAGCGCCAGAGCGGATCAAATTGTCTGCAATTTCTAAAGCTTGCTCACCATTATCTGGTTGTGAAATCAATAAGTTATCGGTATCTACACCTAGTTTTTTTGCGTAGAATTGATCAAAAGCATGTTCTGCATCAATAAATGCAGCAATGCCGCCTTTCTTTTGTGCTTCTGCAATGATATGGGTCGCTAAGGTCGTTTTACCAGACGACTCCGGGCCATAGATTTCGATAATCCTTCCTTTTGGAATACCGCCAATGCCTAATGCAATATCTAAACTAATAGAACCTGTAGAAATAAACTCTAAAGGCTCAACCGCAGTATCGCCAAGTTTCATTATGGTACCTTTACCGTAAGATTTTTCTAACTTATCTAATGTGAGTTGTAGTGCTTTTAATTTATCTGCGTTTGCGCTCATGTTGTTGTATGTTCTGATCCGTAAATGTAAGAATATATAGGCAAATGTCTAAATCTTATTTACTAAAATATTTAGCTAAGTTAAGCGTTTTTTAGCTAAAGTCAATAGTAAAATAAAAATATTTTAAGATTCCTGGTTTTGTTTTAAATGTAGTACATTCTGGCGTTCAAAATATCTGCACATATATGTAATTTCACAAACGGCACACTTTGGGCTTCTGGCCAGGCAAACATATCGCCCGTGTAGTATCAACCAATGATGTGCAATGTGTATATCGTCTTTCGGTAAATGTTTTACCAAATCTTTTTCAACTGCCAGTGGTGTTTTTCCGTTGGTTAAACCCAAACGATTCGCTACGCGAAAAACATGTGTATCTACCGCCATTGCCGGCGCGTTGTATATTACGGAGGCTATTACATTTGCGGTTTTGCGCCCTACGCCTGGCATTTTCTGCAAGTCATCTATATCCGATGGTACTTCGTCATTGAAATCGTTTAGCAACATATTGGCCATGCCAACCAGATGTTTTGCCTTGTTGTTGGGATAACTGATGCTTCTGATGTAATCAAAAACAATATCGGGTGTAACTTCTGAAAGTGCCTTAGCATTTGGAAAACGTTGAAATAAAGCCGGTGTAACCATATTTACACGCTTATCTGTGCATTGTGCAGAGAGAATTACAGCCACCAATAACTGATATGGATTGTTGTAATGTAATTCTGTTTCCGCATCGGGTTGTTTGGCCGAAAAGTGTTCTACGAAAAGCTTATACCGTTCCTTTTTAAGCATGTGCAAATATAAAGAAGCAAAATGTATTTTAAGTATTGAGTTGCCTTTACACCATTGCTTATACTGGCACTCGTTTATAACGAGTGTGTAAATAACTCTTCAATTTTATCGAATAGCTTCAAAAACACGTTAAAAACGCTAAACTATTTCCCCACTCGTTATAAACGAGCGGGAGAACCTTGTACTCGTTTTAACAGCTTTAGTTGTTTTAAACGATCATTTCGATGGATAGAGATCTAGCCTCGCTTAGCTCAAATTGAAATAAGCGAGGATTTTATATTAATGCATAACTACGTAGTTGCTTTTATCTGCAGCAGATTTTTCTTCAACGGGCGCAAAGCGATTGTTCCAGATTAACCAAAATGCAAATAATGCACCGATAAAAGCCATTGCTGCACCAACATAGGCGGGTGCAGTGTAACCGTAGCCATATACCAAAGGTAAGCCACCAAAATAAGCGCCCAGAGCATTGCCAATATTAAAACTGGCCTGACTTGCAGATGCAGCCAGCATTTCTGAGCCTTTGGCAGATTGGATCATCAGCATCTGGATTGGAGAAGCCAGAGAAAACGCGACTGCTCCGGTAATAAATGTCATCACTAAAGAAAGAATCTGATTGGATGATACAAAGTGTACGATAACTAAAACAACAACCATTGCAATAAGTAAGGCTGCTGAAGCTTTTGCTGGCGAGTATTTATCAGCGAGTTTGCCACCAATAAAATTGCCAAGCATCATGCCTAATCCTGCAAGCATCAATATATAGGTTACATTGTTTGATGAAAAGTGCGCTACTTCAGTCATCAAAGGCGCAATATAACTGTACCAGGTAAATAATCCGCCTGTGCCGATAGAAATCATAGCAACAATAATCCATGCGTCGCGTTTTTTGAAGAAACCAAGCTCAGATTTTAAGTCTCTGTTCTCGGTAGCTTGTAATGTTGGCAACCACAGTTTGAGTCCCAACAAGGTGATTAAGCCTACAAAAACTACGACAGCGAATGAAATTCTCCATGAGAAATTATGACCAATGAAGGTTCCAAGGGGCACACCAAGTATATTCGCAAGTGTTAAGCCCATAAACATTAAAGAGACTGCCTGGGCAGCTTTCCCTTGCTTTGCTATTCGGCTGGCTACTACAGAGCCTACACCAAAAAATGCTCCGTGCGGAAGACCGGATAACAATCTCGCGATAAATAATGTATTAAAGGTAGGTGCAAAGGCAGAGAATGCATTGAAGGCTGTAAACATAATCATCAATGCAATTAAAATTTTTTTAGGTGGGTATTTTCCGGCAATCATAATCAAAAGCGGTGCACCGATTACAACGCCCAAAGCATAAGCTGAAATTAGGTGGCCAGCTTTGGGAATGCTGACATGCAGATCTTTAGCGATATCGGGCAGCAAACCCATCATTACAAATTCCGTAATACCAATCCCCAAACCACCCAATGTAAGTGGCAAAAATTTCTTTTCCATGTTTAACCTTAGTGTTTTTTATACACTATGCAAAGTTACTGCTTTTTTAACAGATTTAGTTTGATGAAGAGTCAATGCAAATTGATTGATCAAAATTTATGGCGACTTCATATTCCAGAAAGTATAAGCTGATTCTGCCGCCTTATATTTTAAATCAAATTATTGACTGACGGTAATTCGCCTAATTACCTTTTTGTGTGAAGAACAATGCAGTGTAGATTGTTTAAATATGACATTACGTAAACGTTAGTCTGTCGGAGGTAATCTGTCGAAAGTGTAAAGCAAAAAAAAGCTGCTTCAATTATTGAAGCAGCTCTATGATTTTTGGCTACCTGTTTTTGCTGTAATTTAAAATCTTCGTAATGGTTTCATCACTAGGATTTTTTACAAGCCTGTCTAACGTGCATTTTATTTGATCGTAGAACAAGTCTAGCTCCGCATCAGATTCATGATCAGTAGTAGATTGAAACATGTTTTGGATAGGTAGGTTTAAAGATGATTTTGATGTAGAGGTTTTTGTCATAAGCACTGTAAATTGTTAAAAGTTTTATAAACTTAACGATTGTTCAGAGGCTTTATTTCAACCAGTCAAATAATTTTTGTAACAAATACGCTACTCTCTAGGGATCATCTCCTTTGTCTTGAGCATCTTACGGAGGTTACTCAATGCATACCGCATTCTGCCTAAAGCAGTATTGATGCTCACTTCAGTCAAATCTGCAATCTCTTTAAAACTTAGATCAGCATAATGGCGCATCAGCAAAACTTCTTTCTGCTCATCCGGTAACAAATGGATCATTGCTTTAAGGTCTTTATGCGTTTGATCGCGCAACATTTTTTCCTCTGCACTTTCGTCGTAAAAATGCAACATATTAAAAACGTCCATGCCATCTGCACTGGTGATAATCGGTGTTCGTTTTTCCCTACGGAAATAATCGATCACTAAATTATGAGCAATACGCATTACCCAAGGCAAAAACTTGCCTTCTTCATTGTATCGTCCTGATCGCAGCGTATTGATAACTTTTATAAAAGCGTCTTGAAAAATGTCTTCTGCCAAATACTGGTCTTTAACCAATAAATATATAGAAGTATAGATTTTACTTTTATGTCGCCTTAAAAGTTCCTGCAATCCATTCTCGTTTCCGGTTATATATAATTTAACCAGATCCTGATCGTTATGTGATTGTAAATTCATAGGTATGCCTACACTAAATCCCGTACTATTTGCTAAAAATTAATTTGTAGAAGTTTAATTTCTATAGCGTTTCTCCTATGCTTTTTTGATGTGTTAGTTTGGTTCTGAGACCGTTATTATCCAAAGAAAGTTATTTTTTTATCAAAAAACAAAAAATAAAATGTTAAAAAATAAATTAACCATCTCAGTACCCTATTTTTGTATGTTTTAAAAACCCGATCATAAATTGATGGGTTATAGTTTAAAACTTTGATTATTCATGAGCAAAAAAGAAGCCGAAAAAGATCCGCATAAAAACATTATTATTAAAGGTGCCCGTGTTCATAACCTGAAAAACATAGATGTTGCCATCCCGAAAAATAAACTGGTTGTAGTTACAGGAATGTCTGGTTCGGGAAAATCCTCTTTGGCTTTTGATACTTTGTATGCTGAAGGGCAACGCCGATATGTGGAAAGCTTATCTGCCTATGCACGTCAGTTTATGGGTAGAATGAATAAACCAGACGTAGACTACATTAAGGGTATAGCACCCGCAATTGCGATAGAGCAAAAAGTTATCACCTCAAATCCGCGCTCAACTGTTGGTACTTCAACAGAAATTTATGATTACCTGAAACTGCTTTTTTCCAGAATCGGAAAAACAATTTCTCCGGTTTCCGGACAAGAAGTCAAGAAAGATTCAGTGAGTACAGTAGTAGACTATGTGAACAGTTTTCCGGACGATACCACAGCAACAATTTATTGCCCGCTGTTTCCACACAATAACAGAACGATAAAAGAAGAGCTGGCGATTTTGCTTCAGAAAGGTTTCTTGCGCGTACTGATCAATGGGAAGATTGAAAAAATTGAATCTGTATTAGACGATAAAGATTTCAAAGATCAGGAGCTTACCGATGATAAAACTGTTCAAATCCTGATCGATCGGATTGTCACCAATGGGGAAGAAGAAACGTTGAACCGCCTGGCCGATTCTGTTCAAACTGCATTTTTTGAAGGCAAAGGAGA
Organism: Pedobacter terrestris; assembly: GCF_052343045.1. NCBI lineage: Bacteria > Pseudomonadati > Bacteroidota > Sphingobacteriia > Sphingobacteriales > Sphingobacteriaceae > Pedobacter > Pedobacter terrestris. The sequence goes on from NZ_CP180264.1 coordinate 605,458, forward strand.
TTGTTACGTAGATATAGAAGGTAATGTAAAACACTTTAGTGATCGTTTTGAGTTGGACGGAATCCGTTTTGAAGAACCTACGCCAAATTTTTTCTCGTTCAATAATCCATACGGTGCATGTAAACGCTGCGAAGGTTATGGAAATGTAATCGGTATTGATGAGGATTTGGTTGTTCCAGATAAAAGTAAAAGCGTTTATGACAATGCTATCGCACCATGGCGTGGCGAAAAAATGGGCGTTTGGTTGCAGAATTTTATAAAAGCAGCGCCGAAATTCGATTTCCCAATTCACCGCTCATTTGGTCAGTTAAAAGAAAAAGAACAACGTTTATTGTGGACCGGAAATAAACATTTTGTCGGTTTAGATCAGTTTTTCAAGGAACTTGAAGAACAGACCTATAAAATTCAATACCGCGTAATGCTTTCTCGCTACCGCGGAAAAACAACCTGCCCGGATTGTAAAGGTTCTAGATTGCGTAAAGATGCATCTTACGTTAAAATTAATGAAAAATCTATCATTGATGTTGTTTTAATGCCTTTAGCAAAGGCGTTGGACTTTTTCGATGGATTAGATTTATCTGAAAACGACCGTAAAATAGCCAAAAGATTGCTTGCCGAGATCAGGAACCGTTTCCTGTATTTAAACAACGTTGGTTTGGGTTACCTGACCTTAAATCGTTTGTCTAATACACTATCAGGTGGAGAATCTCAACGTATTAACCTTGCCACCTCTTTGGGCAGTAGTTTAGTTGGTTCCATTTATGTTTTGGATGAACCCAGTATTGGCTTGCATCCGCGCGACACCAATAAACTTATAGAAGTATTGATCTCTTTGCGGAACGTCGGAAATACCGTTTTGGTTGTAGAACATGAAGAAGAAATGATGCGTGCAGCAGATTATATTATTGACATTGGCCCGGAAGCGGGAACACAAGGCGGTAATCTGGTTTTTAGCGGAACGTTCGATGAGATTATTGAAGATAAAAACAGTTTAACCGGGCGATATCTTTCCGGCGCAGAAAAGATCAGTATTCCAGGTCATCGCCGTAAATGGAAAGACCATGTTTTAATTAAAGGTGCACGCGAGAATAATTTAAAAAATATAGATGTAAAATTTCCCCTGGGTGTTTTCACTGCGGTAAGTGGCGTTTCCGGATCAGGAAAAACCAGTTTAGTGAAGAAAATTCTTTACCCGGCGCTACAAAAGGCAATCGGAAATTATTCTGGAGAGCAGACAGGTGCTTACGATGGTATTTTCGGAAATTACGATCAGATTACGGCAGTAGAGTTGGTAGATCAGAATCCAATTGGCCGTTCCAGCCGTTCTAATCCGGTTACTTATGTAAAAGCCTGGGACGATATTCGTAGTTTATTTTCTTCGCAAGCCGCAGCAAAAGCAGCAGGATTAAAACCAGCAGCATTTTCTTTTAACGTAGAAGGTGGCAGGTGCGATGTTTGTCAGGGAGAAGGTGAAGTAAAAATCGAGATGCAGTTTATGGCAGATATTTACCTTCCTTGCGAAGCTTGTGGAGGTAAACGCTTTAAACAACAAGTTTTGGATGTCACTTACAGAGACAAAAATGTTTCAGATATTCTGGAGATGACGATTGATGAATCTGTAGAATTTTTCGCCGGCGAGCAAAAGATCTTAAATAAATTAATGCCTTTGGTTGATGTTGGTTTAGGATATGTACATCTTGGCCAATCATCCAATACACTTTCTGGTGGCGAAGCGCAAAGAATCAAGCTGGCGTCTTTCTTGATTAAAGGTAACAACGCCAGTAAAACCATGTTTATTTTTGATGAACCTACCACCGGACTTCACTTCCACGATATTAAAAAACTGCTCAAAGCTTTAAATACACTTATTGAACAGGGAAATACTATTCTGGTTATTGAACACAATATGGATATGATTAAATGTGCGGATTGGGTAATTGATATTGGTCCGGAAGGTGGAGATGGAGGTGGAGAAGTGGTTTTTGAAGGAACGCCAGAAGATCTCTTAAAAGAAAAAACTTCTTATACAGGAAAATATTTGGCCACGCATTTGAATATTAATCCATAATTTCGGCCAATGCTTTTTCTAACGTTTTTCATTGGTGTTGCACTCAATGCTCTTGGTTACATACCACCAGGTAATATCAATTTAACTGTTGCCAAACTTGCCATCAACAAAGGGATGCGGCAGGTTTGGTATTTCATTTTGTCTTTTTCTTGTGTTGAAGTTTGTTTTACCTTTGGGATGATGCGCTTTGCACGTTGGGCAATGAGCGATATCAATCCAAACGAAGCTGTAAGCGAGGTGCGTTTGGGTACTTTGGTAGATGCTTTTATGATCGTGATGTTTTTAGTAATGGGGACAATTACCTGGATAAACCGCAAGAAAGCACCAAAAACAAGTGATAAAGAAGATAAACGCAGTGGAAGTGTACTTTATGGATTAATTCTTGGTGTTTTAAACCCTGTTCAAATCCCTTTTTGGTTGTTTTTTGGCAATTATGTAATTCTGCATGATTGGATCAGCACAGATTACCTTTCGCTCGTAATTTTTAGTTTGGGTTCTGGTGTTGGCTCTGCACTCGCACTTTATCTATACGGTCATTTTGCAAAGTACATTCAAGAAAAATTTGCTTTGAGCAGTCATCTTATTAATAAATCAATCGCAATATTTCTATTCGTATTGGCAGCTTACCTTATTGTTAAGCAATTACTGATTGTGTTTTAAAGCCCAGATTTTATTGTTGGGAAATGGAAATTTGATCGTGCTCGTTTTAATTTTGAAACATGCCAATCGAGATTTTTATATGGAAGAGTTCACTTGTCATTAATCTTCTATTTCAAAAACTCTACATTCCAGATTTTTTCCGCTTTGCGTCCAATTAACCAGAAAGATGCTGCAAGTACAGAGAAGAAGAGTGCTTTATGCCAGCTGTCCCAGAAATATTCAAAATAACGGGTATATAAGTTGATGAAGAGGAAAGTAATTCCAAACTCACGGGCAATATCATCGCGGTACTTCAATCCAATCCAGGTACTGAGCACACAAATTCCGGCAGAAATGAAAGCCCAGTAAAATAAACTCAACTGGCGCACAGTGTACCATTCTTCCAGGCTGGCGAAATTTCCGAAGACAGACAATCCCCACAAAGAAATAAAAAGGTAAACCATGCCTGCTATGTACGTTACCTGAAAAAACAACTCGGTAGATTGGAATCTTTTAATCAAAAAAGAAAAAGCAGTGAGTATTGCACCAAAGGCCACAAAGCGTAAAGGGTAGTTCATGCCCAGAAAATAATAATTCCATCGACTTAAATATCCGGTTTCTGTTCCGAACCAGGCACCTAATGAAAGAAGCGCAAAAATCCAGATTAACCTTGAACGGAAAATATAACCCAAGGCACCATATATAAAAACCGAAATGAGGATAAGAATAGTGAAATTGCCTGATCCGTTATCTACGGATTTACCGAAGTAAGCTACTGCATTTGCCGTAAGTAAAATGGCGGAAAATATAATTGCTTCGTTACTGAATTTTAGCTGGCTTTTTGTTTTCTTTCGCTTAAAACCCAGAATATAAAGCCAAGCGGCAATGCCTGCAGATAGGATTGAAATTACAATATTTGGTGTGTTGTACAGATTTTTAAGGTAATCAAGAATTGTATTGTCTATGAGTAAAGAGCCCAAAGCAATTACTCCGCAGGCGAGTGCCACCCAGAAAGCATATTGTGCCAGCCGTAACCAATCAAAATTTTTGGCTTCGTAACTTTTACGAAGTTTATGACCGGTTTCTTCAGTAATTAGGCCCTGATCTTGCCATTGCTCAATCATCTCGTCAAGAAATTCACTTTTTTCTCTGTCTACTTTCATGGGATGGTGTATAAACGAAGATAAGGAAAAGAGACGGAAGAATGCGTTGCAGCAGTAAATCCGTCTTCTAGAGCTTCAAAAGCGTTGAAATATTTGAATGTTAAATAACTTCCTTAATTTTTTTATTGTTACCCACAATCCAGATCACATCGCCGTTATCAAATACAAATTCTGATGAAGGATTTAATATCCGTTCGCTTCCACGTTCTATACCAACGATTAGTGCCTGGGCTTTTTCGCGGATTCCTGCATTTCGAATACTTAGCCCAAAAACTGGCGATTCTGTATTCACAACAACTTTCTGGAGCGTCATTTCCTTATCGGGGAAATTAGATTCCTGATCGGTTTCGGGGATATCAATTTCGAGAAGATCTTTCACCAAAGCCAACTGATCATCGGCGCCAACCAATAATAATTTATCGTTTGGATAGAGTCGTTCATCTCGTCCGGGGGTTGGAATATTGAGGCGTCCGCGCTCAATTAAAGCGATGTTAACACCATATTTTTCGCGGATCATCAATTCGGTAAGTGTTTTGCCAATTACCGGCGATTCTGGCGAAACTTTCAATTCGGTTAAATGTGTATCCCAAGGTAAAATGTCGGGTTTTTGATTTTCACGTGCATTCAGATTCAGCATAAAACGGCGTTCCAGTTTATCGTAAAACGACTGCAGCCTACGCGAGAAAACGAACATACCTAAAATGATTAATGCCAAGGCAATTCCGGCAGCAATCCAGGTATCAAAGAACTCATACATCAGAAATCCAACAAAGAAAATACCCAATGCAATACGGAAGGTTTCTATGGCAATTAGTGGTCCACGCGTAAACTTTTTATTTAGCCACAAATGCGAATATGCGGTTTTTTGTATTCTTCGGATAGAAAGTGCCCATAAAAATGGCGACATAATTACGAAAGACAATCCTACGCTGAAAAGGGTAGATATGATTGTATTGGCTATGTTTTTTACCATAAAAGGCTGTAAATACCTTGCCGTTAAAAACACAATTGCAATAATAATAACCGAATGGATAATGGTATTGAAAATGTACGAGCGCAATAAGATTTTCCAGTCGCTTAATGTTGTAATTCCGGCGGTGCTTGAGCTGTAACGTTGTATGCCATCCAGCCATTTTTTTGGGAGGATGCGGGTTAGAAAATTATAAAAACCTTCTGATGATTTAATTAGGTAAGGCGTTGTAAATGTAGTGATTGCCGAAGCTGCAACGGCAATTGGATATAAGAATTCGCTGGTTACTTTTAGCGTAAGTCCAAGTGTGGCAATAATGAAAGAAAATTCGCCGATTTGCGCCAGACTCATTCCTGCCTGAACCGAGGTTTTAAGCGGTTGACCAGATAATAATGCGCCAAGTGTAGAACTTATTAATTTCCCCAGAATGGTAGCCAATGTAACAACCAGTATTGGTAAAGCATAATCTACCAGTACTTTGGGATCTATCAGCATACCCACAGAAACAAAAAATACTGCGGCAAAAAGGTCTTTAACAGATTTTGTGAGGTGTTCAATTTTTTCGGCTTGAGTAGTTTCTGCTAATATCGATCCCATAATAAATGCGCCCAAAGCCGGCGAAAAGCCAACTTTTACCGCCAGCAAAACCATAATTAAACATAAAGCCAGAGATACAATCAGCATGGTTTCGTCATTCATTAATTTCCTGGTCTTTTTTAGAAATGTAGGAATGAGGAAAATGCCTCCCAAAAACCATAGAACTAAGAAAAAGGCTAATTTAAGTATTGAAACCAACATTTCTGAACCAGCAAACTGCTGACTAACAGCAAGTGTAGATAACAATACGAGCAACAAAATGGCAACCAAATCTTCTACAATGAGCACACCAAAAACAAGTCCGGCAAATTTTTTATGTTTTACGCCCAACTCTTCAAATGCACGGATAATAATTGTTGTAGAGGATACAGATAAAATTCCGCCCAAAAAAATACTGTCCATCGTTTTCCAGCCCATAATTTTACCGGCAGCATATCCAATTAACAACATAAAAAGAACTTCTACAACGGCAGTAATAGAAGATGAGCCGCCCACTTTAACCAGCTTCTTGAAAGAAAACTCTAAACCAAGGCTAAAAAGCAGAAATATTACGCCAATCTCTGCCCAAATGGTGATGCTTTTTTGATCGGTAACGGTGGGCAATAAATTAATGTGCGGGCCAACCATCAAGCCAGCTAAAATATAGCCTAGTACCAAAGGCTGTTTAATTCTTTTAAATAATAAAGTGGTAATTCCGGCGGCAGCAAGGATCAGTCCTAAATCGGCAATTAAATCGGGTAAATGAATCATGTGTCTACAATGATAAAAAATCAAAAAACGTAAAATCCGGTAAGATATGTGGGGTTTGACTGGCAAACTTTATACTATATACCGGTGATATTTAGAATTAAAATTTAATTACCGGAAAAAATGTTTTGGATAAAGTATTTTAAATAAAGATATGCAGGGCGATTGAAATGAAGGGATGAAATTTTTAGCTGCAATAGAACCAAATCTCAACAACAGACCAACTAGAACAAAAAAAAGAATGGTTGGCGCCGTAATTTTAAATAAACGATGTGTGGTAAATTCTCGTTCTACAGATTCTTGTTCTTCGATTGATATTATTTTGAAATGTGATGCCTTTTTTTGGAAAACGACAGATTTTTTCTGCGTCCAGTTTGCTGGCGGAACAGCTGTGCGCAGGTTTTTAAAACCTGGCGAACCTAAGCAAATTAGCAAAAAAGAGAAGATAAAAAAAAGCCTCATTGCCGCAATATAGCGAAAATGAGGCTTTTTCTGAAGGCAAAATTGCAATAAACACCTTTACATGACGGAGTCGAAAAATGCGAGTGTATCTAGTTTATCTTGATGGAGCTGTTGTTTCAACGCTTCTAATCCAGTGAATTTAACATCGTGGCGCAAGAAGCTTAAAAAATTCATTTTTATATCCTGACCATAAATTTCTTCATTAAAATCAAAAATATTCACTTCTATATTTCTGGTCATTCCGTTAATAGTTGGTCTTTGGCCTATATACGCCATTCCTTTATAAGTTCGAAGTCCGGAGGCCGAAGGCGGAAGTTCAGTCTTGTCACTTATAGAATTTAGGTTTTTAGCTGTTACTTCTGAGCCAATTTCTACTGTAACAGCATAAATCCCATCGCCCGGAATAAGTTTGTAGGTTTCTTCTACAAAGATATTTGCGGTAGGGAAACCAATTGTCCGGCCAATTTTATCGCCTTTAATTACGCGGCCAAAAATAGAAAATGGATAACCCAGATATTCTTCTGCAAGTGCAACATCTCCTTGTAGCAAAGATTCTCTGATTTTTGTTGAGCTTACGGCTACATCATGAATGTCTTGTTCCATAATTTCTTCTACAGAAAATCCATATTGCGTGCCTGCTTGTTTAAGATCGCTTAGATTGCCTGCGCGGTCTTTGCCGAAACGGTGATCGTAGCCAATAATGATGTGTTTGGTACCAATACAATTAACCAAGATGTTTTTGATATAATCTTCGGCACTTTGGTTAGAAAAATCGCGGGTAAACGGTGTAATAATCAAATGATCTACACCGAGATTCTTAAGAATTTCCGCTTTCTCCTGGATGGTGTTGATGAGTTTTAAATCCTGGTTTTCCGGATCGATAATCATCCGCGGATGCGGAAAAAATGTTAGGATTACACTTTCACCCTGATCTGCCTTTGCGCGTTCTACCAGTTGTTTGATGATTTTCTGATGCCCGTAGTGTACGCCATCAAAAGTGCCGATGGTGACTATGGCATTTGTTAATTTCTCAAATTCTGAAAGGTTGTTGTATATTTTCAAAGTTGAATTTTATTTTGAATTGGGTTTTCTGCGTGAGGGATGGAAGCGGCATACTCCGTTTTTCACGGAGATATAGCGTACAGCCCGGCCCCTTGCTTTGCTTGGGGGCACGCCCAATAGTTAATTATCTAGTTAATGTAAAGCATGGCGCTTAACCACACCACCTTTTAAATCTGCAATTTGTTGTTGAATGACAAAAGCGTCGGGATCAATTTGCCTAATCATGGTTTGTAGTTTAGACATCTCCAGTTTGGTTACAACGGTAAATAAAATATCGATATCTTTCTTTTCGCCATAACCGCCTTCGCCTTTGTATACAGTTACGCCGCGTTTCATTTCGTTAATAATATAACCTTTTATCGCTTCTTTACGCTCAGAAATAATGGTTACGCCGGTGTATTGTTCTATACCATTAACAATAAAATCTATCGTTGCCGAAGCGGATAAATAAGTGAGTATTGCATACATCGCTGTTTCTATGTTGAGGAAATATGCAGCGAAGGCAAATATGATGATGTTTAAAATGAGGATGATATTGCCTACCGTTAAAATGCTGTTTTTACTGATGTAAAGTGCCAGAACTTCTGTGCCATCTATTACGCAGCCACCGCGCATGGCTAAACCGATACCACCGCCAAGAAATAAACCACCAAAAACGGCAATCAGTAATTTATCGTGTGTAATGGGTTGAAAAGGGATAACAATTAGTGCAACAGAAAGTGCCGCAATGGCAATTGCTGTTTTAACTGCAAAGCCTTTACCAATTTGTCTGAAACCGAGAATTACGAATGGAATATTGATTAAAACAATTAGGTAAGATAATTTTAGCCCGGTTAAGGTACTTACCAGAAGTGAAATACCGGTTACGCCTCCATCTATAAAATGGCTGGGCATTAAGAAACTTTTAAGGCCAAAACAAGCTGATGTTACCCCGGCAATTATTAAAAATATTTCTTTTATAAAACGGGTGTTTTTGTTCTGGAAATGTCTGTTCATACTTCGGGTTTGACTTCTTCTTTCTTGTTACGAATATACTGAACAAGATCTAATACCTCAAACGCATCTGAGAGCAAAAAGTTTCCGCTGCGCGTACGCGTAAGTTTAGATAAATAAGCGCCGTTGTTAAGTTGCTTGCCGAAATCTGAAATGAGCGAGCGAATGTAGGTTCCTTTGCTGCATACAATCCTGAAGTCAATTTCTGGTAAGGCAATCCGCGTAATTTCAAATTCTGGAACATTTACGAAACGTTTGCGCAATTCTACTTCTTCGCCAAGTCTGGCTTTTACATAAAGCCGTTCTCCATTAATTTTTACGGCAGAGTGTGCCGGTGGATACTGTTCTATATCGCCAATAAAGGGCAGTCGAGCAGCATAAATTTGTTCATCGCTGATGTTGGAAATGTCAAAAGTCTGGTCAACTTCTGTTTCCATGTCAAAAGATGGCGTTGTTGCACCAAGAACCATTGTTCCGGTATATTCTTTTTCTTCTGCCTGGAAGGTATCGATTTGTTTGGTAAGTTTGCCGGTACAGATAATCAGTAAACCGGTAGCCAACGGATCAAGCGTGCCTGCGTGGCCAACCTTTAATTTAAGTGGTTTTAATGAGTTGCGTATTTTGCCAACAACATCAAAAGAGGTCCATTTATATGGTTTATTAATTAGAAGGAGTTCACCTTCTGCAAAATTGAACTCCTTGTATTTTGAATTTTCTGTACTCACAAATCTTTAATCTTTTTTTTTGCAAAGATAGGGATTAAATGATTTGCATGCTGCGCCCGGAAAGCAATAAGATAATGATGATCAATCCGGCAAGGATTCTATACCAGCCAAAAACTCTGAAACCATGTTTATTCAAATATCCAATAAAGCTTTTTATGGCCAGAAGTGCCACAATAAAAGCAATTACATTACCAACAATTAAAATATTGATCTGTTCTGAAGTGATGGTATGTCCTTCTTTATAGAAATCATATAACTTTTTTGCCGTTGCAGCAAACATGGTTGGAACAGCAAGAAAAAACGAAAATTCTGCAGCTACTTTTCTGCTTAGTTTCTGGCTCATACCACCAACAATTGTGGCTCCGGAACGAGAAACACCCGGAATCATCGCAATACATTGAAAGAAACCAATTTTTAATGCAGTAAGATAGTTTACATTTTCTTCATCGTTGATGGTGGGTTTATTAAACCATTTATCTACAAAAAGTAAGATTACACCTCCAACCAATAGAGAAATACCTACAGCCATTGGGCTTTCCAGCAATTCATCAATTTTATCGCTTAACAGCAAACCAAAAACCGCTGCCGGAATAAAGGCAACCAAAAGTTTTAAATAAAAATTAAAGCTTTTAAAGAATCGTTTGAAATACAATACCACAACAGACAGGATGGCGCCAAGCTGGATGGCAATGGTAAAAAGTTTCACAAATGGATCGGCAGCAATACCCATAAACGATGAGGCGATAATCATGTGGCCTGTACTGGATACGGGAAGAAATTCTGTAAGTCCTTCTATAATGGCAAGGATAATGGATTCGATGTAGTTCATGTGTTTGAAGGACGGATCTTTGTGGTATGCAGAAAGCGCCTCATTAATAAATCAAGCGCTTTCAAAGTATTTTTTTAAAAACTTATTTCTTTAGTATGGCATAAATGCCGAATGAAAAACCGAACAATACTACTAAAGGTGCAATAAGGGTTTTACGTACATCATAAATATCCGTTGTGCCCATCATTAAAATGAATCCAACAACTACAATTGCCATGCTGATCAATAATAACTGGTAGTTTTTCTTGCTGAAAACCAATTCGCTTTTTGAGTCCTTTGTAACCGGACTTGTTTTTTTTTCTGTCATTATCTGTAAAGGTGATAAGATTTTAAACGTAAATATCTGCTAACTGCAAACCAGGTACTAATGCCGGTAATAAAAATCCCGATGATAATTAGACTGAAGAAAACCAATCCAAACTCTTTGTAATTGTTTAGAATGATGATTTCAGGAACTTCTTTTCTGGCATAAATCAAAGTCGCCAAAAGAATAATTATCGCGATAAAAGCAGCAATTAAACCATGTAAGGCCGCAAACCATAAGAAAGGACGTCTGATAAAATTTTTCGTTGCACCTACTAACTGCATACTTTTAATTAAAAAGCGTTGCGAGTAAATGGCCAGGCGAATGGTATTGTTAATTAAAGCAAGTGCAATTACAAGTAAAACCGCTGCAAAAGCCATAATAACCAAACCAATGGTGTTAATGTTTTTGTTTACCATGTCAATTAATGAACTTTGGTACACCACTTCTTTTACTACTGGATTTTTAGAAATACTGTTTTTTAAACCTTCAATACTTTTGGTATTTGCATAATCAGCTTTAAGGTAAATATCGAAAGTAGACGTAAGCGGATTATAACCCAAGAAGTTCACAAAGTCTTCGCCCAAATCCTGAGTCAGGTTTCTGGCTGCAAGTTCTTTATTTACATATTGCGTTTGCTTTACTGCAGGGTTTGCATTTAATTCTTTCTGGAAAGCCAGTACATCAGCTTCTTTTGCACCTTCATCAACAATAATATTCAGTACAATATTTTCTTTAACGTAGTTAGAAAGGTTTTTTGCGTGCACAAGTACCAGTCCAAGTAGGCCCAGCATCAATAAAACCAATGCTATACTAAATATTGTAGAAATATAGATTGTTTTGGTTTTCTTGGACGCATCACTTACTTCGAATTCTTCCATACTTTTTATCATTTGTTTTGCGAAAATATAAATTATACCTGATAAACCACAAATTTAAACGTGGCTAAATGGGCTAGCTGTTGATTTAACGACGCTAATGGCTTTGAAATTATTGAGACCATGTAAAAAACACGGTACGAAAATTGACCAAACCGCGTTAATCATAGTAATCAAACCTAGAAACCTCACCCATGAAAAAACAAATTACATTTTTAAGCTTGTTTGTGCTGGTCACGGCAAGCCTCCTTTCCTGTAAGAAAGACACCACATCATTAAAAGCGCGTATTGTAGGCAAATGGATCGTAAACAAAATTGAAGTGAGCGGAAACACCTCGTCTTCTGCAAATGGAACCTTTAATTACGCCAATTCAGATTATATCGATTTTAAATCTAATGATGATGATCAGGTAGAGTTGGGTTTAACCAACCAAAGAACTATCGGAACATACGAAACTACACTAGACAATCAGTTTTCGATGGTTTTTCCAGAAGGCGCATCGTACTGTACCGTTAATAGTTTATCGGATACCAATTTCCAGTTTACGGCAAAAATTGATAAAACCAACATTGTTAAGGTGTATTATTTAAGTCGTTAAACTTCATTAATCTTAACTTTTTAAACACTATTGCTTTGTGCAATGGTGTTTTTTTATTCGGCAGAGTCTCCATTTTAAAAATCAAGGAACAAAAGAACGCGTTTAGGTTAACATCGCCTAATAGCGCGATTTAGTTTTCCTAAACCCCTTAATTTCCTTATTTTCGTCACTTTAAAAAAATAGAACCTGCAATGGATTATCAATTCAAAGAAATAGAACAAAAGTGGCAGAAATTCTGGGCCGACAATCAAACATTTAAAGCCGAGAGCAATTCTGATAAACCTAAATATTATGTGCTGGATATGTTTCCTTATCCTTCGGGAGCAGGTTTGCACGTAGGGCATCCACTGGGATACATTGCTTCAGATATTTTTTCCAGATATAAACGTTTAAAAGGTTTTAACGTTTTGCATCCAATGGGATACGATTCATTCGGATTGCCTGCAGAGCAATATGCCATTCAAACTGGCCAGCATCCTGCAATTACAACCGAAGCGAATATTGCAACCTATCGCCGGCAGTTAGATCAGATTGGTTTTTCTTTTGATTGGAGCCGCGAGGTAAGAACAAGCGAGCCGTCATTTTATAAATGGACGCAGTGGATTTTTATGCAATTGTTTAATTCCTGGTATAACCTGGAAAACGATCGCGCAGAAGATATCACAACACTTCTTGAAAAATTTAACGCTTCTGGCACAGCCGATGTTAAGGCCGTTTGTGATGAAGATACAAAAAGCTTTTTGCCAACCGATTGGGCAACATTTACGGATGAGGAAAGACAAGAAGAACTGTTAAAATACCGTTTAACTTATTTAAAGGAAAGCACAGTAAACTGGTGCCCGGCATTGGGAACTGTTTTGGCTAATGACGAAGTTAAAGATGGTTTTTCTGAACGTGGCGGTTTTCCGGTAGAACAGAAAAAAATGATGCAGTGGAGTATGCGTATCACTGCTTACGCCGATCGTTTGCTTCAAGGATTAGACGCGATAGACTGGCCAGAACCTTTGAAAGAAATGCAACGCAACTGGATTGGCAAAAGTGTAGGTGCTTCAGTAAAATTCCAGGTGGAAGGCAGCGATAAACAAATTGAAGTGTTTACCACACGTGTAGATACCATTTTTGGTGTTTCTTATTTGGTATTGGCGCCAGAGCATGAATGGGTTGCCGAATTGACTACAGACGTGCAGAAAGCAGATATAGAAAACTACATTCTTCAAACCAAAAAGAAATCTGAACTTGACCGCATGGCGGATACTAAAACTGTTTCAGGCGCTTTCACAGGAACATATGTGATCAATCCGGTAAGTGGCGAGCGTGTTCCGCTTTGGATTGCAGATTACGTTTTGGCAGGATATGGAACAGGTGCCGTTATGGGCGTGCCAAGTGGCGATCAACGCGACTGGCTTTTCGCAACGCACTTTAGCCTGCCGATTGTACAGATTCTGGATGCACAGAAAGATATTGACACACAAGCAGATCCAACTAAAGAAGGAACTTATATCAATTCTGGTTTCATCAATGGCTTAACTTATCCAGAAGCTGTAGCTCTTCTGAACTCTTGGCTTGAAGAAAATAAAGCGGGTAAAGCGAAAGTAAATTTCCGCCAGCGCGATGCAATTTTTGGTCGTCAGAGATATTGGGGCGAACCGATTCCGGTTTATTTTAAAGATGGCCTGCCTTATTTGATCCAACCAGAAGAGTTGCCATTAATATTGCCAGAAATTGATAAGTATTTACCTACAGAAACCGGCGAACCGCCATTGGGAAGGGCAGAAGGTTGGAAATATGAAGATCAATATGAATATGAATTGAGTACCATGCCAGGTTGGGCCGGTAGCAGTTGGTATTGGTTCCGTTATATGGATGCGCAGAATAATGACGCTTTTGCTTCTGAAGATGCTGTCGATTATTGGAAATCGGTAGATTTATATATCGGTGGTTCTGAGCACGCTACTGGTCATTTACTGTACAGTCGTTTCTGGAATAAATTTCTGAAAGATTTAGGTTACACTAAAGAAGAAGAACCTTTCAAAAAATTGATTAATCAGGGAATGATTCAGGGCAGAAGTAATTTTGTTTACAGAATTAATGATGCTGATGGAAAACCTACAAATACCTTTGTTTCTGCCGGATTAAGGAAAGATTATAAAACATCTGCATTGCATGTTGATGTTAATATTGTTGAAAACGATACGCTTGATCTGACTAAGTTTAAAGCATGGAGAGAAGAGTATGCAAATGCAGAATTTATTCTTGAAGGCGGAAAATACGTTTGTGGCGTAGAGGTCGAAAAAATGTCTAAATCTAAATTCAATGTCGTAAACCCGGATGATTTGATTGAGCGTTATGGTGCCGATACCTTACGGATGTATGAAATGTTTTTAGGTCCGCTTGAGCAAAGTAAACCTTGGAATACAAATGGTATTGAAGGTGTTTTCAAATTCTTGCGTAAATTCTGGCGTTTATTCCACGATGAGGCTTTAACTTTCCAGGTTACAGATTCAGAGCCAACTAAGGCAGAACTGAAAACCTTACATAAAATCATTAAAAAAGTGCAGGATGATATCGAACGTTTCTCATTCAATACATCAGTTTCCAGCTTTATGATTGCGGTAAATGAGCTTACAGAGCTAAAAAGCAAAAATCGTCAGGTGTTAAATGATATGGTTATCATTTTATCGCCATATGCACCACACATCTGTGAAGAACTTTGGGTATTGCTTGGCAATGCTTCTGGCACTTTATCTTATGCGGATTTCCCGGTTTTCAATCCGGAATATCTGGTAGAAGATGCATTTGCGTACCCTGTTTCCATCAATGGAAAAATGAAGATGAATATTAATCTCGCTTTAACGCTTGATCAGAAAGAGGCTGAAGAAATCGTATTTTCGGATGAACAGTTTCAGAAATACCTCGAAGGAAAAACACCTAAGAAGGTCATTTTTGTTAAAGGAAAAATTATAAACGTAGTCGTTTAAAAACAAAAAATCCGGATTGAGATCAATCCGGATTTTTTTTCGTCATTGGTGTAATGGCCATTAGTCATTGGTTCTGCAAGGCGCAAATTACAAGGTGCAATAAAGACTGAAATCTCGAAAAATCCGTCATTTAGATTTGTAGTGTATTATTAAACAGAATGTTTTTCCCCGATATTTAACAGATATTACCTAATCGGTACAGCCAATTTACAGGGCAGGTAATTTTATCAACCGTTGTCGAGATCAAGCAAGCTAATTCTCAAAAGTTCAATACAGTTGAAAGCTAGCCTTTCATTACAGACGAATTTAAGGGCTTGCTATCGAGGTCAGAAAGTGAAGAAAATACGCCAAGCTGTTCACTGCTCGAAGCCCTTTGAAAAGCATGATTTATTTATCAATTCAGAACTTGCTAGTTTAGGTTCATCCCTGCTATGGAATATGTTTAGAAACGGGATAATAGGGGGAAGAGGATTCTTTTTAAATATAAACGGTTTTAAGATTCAGCCATTAAAGATTGCTTAAAGCGGGATATATTATGAAAAATCTATTAATAAAGTCAGCAAGATTGTTTGGCGAATATGATGATAACCTCGTATTGTGCCTCAGGCATATTTTTAAGGGTTAGGACGGTTTATACACTATACTATATAAATTATTCAATAGCATTCAGAAAACCCACTGCCATCTAATTGCTAACCTTTACGAGCTATGTAAGTGCATCGAGCCGAAATGCTTGAAACTTGATTTGAAAATGACCTGGAAGCTTTTAAATAGCCCCATGCAAAGTACTTGCCCACGGGACTACAGTGGGCACTTCTTTCTTTGGAATGCAACAAAGAAAGTGCACCATCACATCAAACCATCGTTTTCAGCGGAATTATTGTTGATAATTTCACCCCGGCGATAAAACTAACCAATCCAATCTCCTAAAAATCAATATCTGATAAGTCTACATCAATAATACTTTACATGCATCTAGTACACGACCGGTTTCCAGTAAATGCTTTGCTTTTAAATATAGTTGTTGGGTTAGGATATCACTGTCAATGCTACCATTAAGTATTTCCATTATCTCCTCTGTCTTTCTGAAGGCTTCTATCTCTTCGACAGATGGTAAAGCTTTAATAAGTCCCAATACCCCTAAATTATTCCCGGATAATATTTTAGAGTTCTTAACCCTTTCAGGAAAAACATCTACACCGATCCCTAATCCTGTATTATCTTTTGGTTTAGTAATTTTAAACAGATTATCGCCAGTTACCCGACAATACCAGTCCCCCCCTAAACGTGCCACCAAATCAATTTTATGAGCATCTATTTTGCCATTCGCATCCAAAATATCTTCATTAATATGAATCCGTTTAACCTCTGCAATAACTAAATTGCCTGCACCTCCTTTTTTTCCCAACGACATCACATCATTTACTGCACATTCCAACTGAACGGTAGATTCCGCTACCCTGGGTGGTTTCACTGTTTCTGAAGCTAGTTCACTGAATCCTGCTTTCTGAAATTCATTTACCCCTTTTGGGTGTTCTTTGCTAGTTAAATAGGTTTGTTGAACCATTTTATAGTCCACAATATTAATTACACATTCAGGTATTTCCAATACATTTTCAAGCGTATGCTTAAATGTATTATCCCGCTCCCTACTAGTGGGCGAGAAAACGCATATGGGTGGATTTATACTAAACACATTAAAAAAGCTAAACGGACTTAAGTTAACCTCTCCGTCTTTATTAATAGTAGACGCAAAACATATCGGACGAGGTGCAATGGCATAGTGCAAAAAACCTTGCATTTCTGTCGGTGTTAATGATGATGCATCAAAAGTTTTTAGATTCATAAAGTTGCGGGTTAAAATGAGTGTGGACGGAGAAAAGTTTAAAGGCATAAGATTTTACAACTTCAAATGATTGACATCCAGTAACTAAACCTACAATCATTTGAAGTTGTAAAAGTAGATTAAAGATTTTTTATTCCGATTGGCTCTTAAAAAACTGCCTTGTAAAGGTACCTTTTTTTCTAGGACAAGCAAATTTAAACATTCAACGAGCTTGTAAGAATATAGTAATAAAAAAAAACTAGTTATTATCTAATTTTATTTACGATAATATTCCAAATTGTTGTAAATTGCTGCAGGGAAACCTGAATGTTACATGATTTATGAAGAAAAATATGCAAAGAATATTAATTGTAGATTATTCCAAAACTGGCTACTGCTTTTTTTGCAAACTGGCCACATCTAACGGCGCAAACTGGCACTGATTTTCGCTAAAAACTGTTGAATCGGTTGATTTTAAGCGGGTTTAAGCCTATCCAGACGTATTCTGGAACAAGCTGTTGTTTGATGAACGAAATCGATTCTGGGTGGAGGAAAAACCGCGTTAAAAGAAAAATCAAACTCGGACAGCTAATCTATTTTCTAAGTGCTATTCTTAGAGTGCCTTTGGTAGCTCGTAAGGGCTTTTGCGAAGCAAAAGGAGCCTTTCTTCAGGATTACTTAGTAAGTGGTAATAGATGGGTAGCATGAATCTGATGATCTCTGAGAGGATCTATGCGGTAAGCCTCAGACTATAAATCCATAGTGCCTACTGAACAGTTTGGAACGTAAAGGGATGGATAGTATTTCCGAAATACACAGTAGAGAATAGTGATTACTTAAAAAAGATTCAGAATATCTGATACCACTAATGTTAAAAAAATTTATGTAGTAATTGCAGGATATAATTTCTTATGTTACAACTTCTATTATTTTATAATCCATTCAAGGTTAAAAGAATGAATATACACAAGGCCTGTATTACAAATGTCCATTGGGGTACGTCCCCCGTCTACAGGAACGAATATAAATCTACTATCACATATTGTGATAATATACCCTGCTTGTATATACTTTATACCATTTCCAGATTGATAATCGCCGTTGACTACTATCAAACGAATTCTTTAGAGGCCACAAGTTTAAACCAAACTGCTTAACGGGAACCATTACCTCTATTTTGTAGAATTTAATGGCCCGGAGCAAAGCGATATCTGGCTCACGCCGAAGCCGGTGCACCATTCGGAAGATGAAAGCCCGCGGAGCCCGTTAATGCTCAATTTTTCAAGGCACCCTATTTTAGCCTGATAGATGTGCACCTGATCGGTACATCTTTCTCCCTGTCGTGTGACACTTGCTTTTCTCCAGTTCGTCGCGCTGCTATGACCTGGTTTGCCCCAACACATATAAGCAATCAATATTTATTACAAAGTTCACCAAATAGCCCGGAAACGAGACCCCGCTCACGTGTCCACGTTTCAAGGTAGTATCCTTCACTGCCATTCAGTCCGATTTATCCCACGATCAGTATGCCTTCGGCTATTCGCTTTCCCTTCTACGCTTTCGGCTTGCGTCTGTTGCCACCAAATCTTCTGTTGTTGCTTGCATTTCGCGGTTTTCCACTCATATTGCCATCACCACTTTTTTTGCCGCCACCACCTTTCGATGCAGCTTGTGGTTTGCGTTTGATCTGGTTTTTGGCCAGCATATTTTGCCAGCTTAACGGATAAGGATGATCTTCAACAATTGGAAGCGTCATTTTAATCAGTTTCTGAATATCAAGCAAATAATCGTTTTCTTCTGCATCGCAAAAAGAAATCGCACTACCGTTTGCACCAGCTCTTCCGGTACGGCCAATTCTGTGTACATAACTTTCTGGTATGTTTGGCAATTCATAATTGAAAACATAGGCCAGTTGTTCAATATCAATACCGCGGGCTGCAATATCTGTAGCAACCAAAACGCGTATCTTTTTCTCTTTAAATTCTGTTAGCGCGCGCTGACGTGCATTTTGAGATTTATTTCCATGAATGGCAGCCGCTTTAATGCCAGCGTGGCCAAGATCTTTTGCAATCCGGTCTGCACCATGTTTAGTACGGGTAAATACCAATGCTGTTTCAATATCGGCGTTGCTTAATAAGTGGATCAAGAGTTTTTTCTTGTCTGGTTTATCTACAAAATACACCGATTGATTAATGGTTTCTGCTGTAGATGAAATTGGCGTTACCTCTACCTTTGTTGGGTTTGATAAAATGGTATTGGCCAGTTTTTGAATTTCATCTGGCATTGTGGCCGAGAAAAATAAAGTCTGGCGTTTTGATGGTAATTTGGCTACCACTTTTTTCACATCGTGGATAAAACCCATATCCAACATACGGTCGGCTTCATCCAAAACAAAAAGTTCAATCGTATTCAGACTGATAAAACCCTGATTCATCAAATCCAGTAAACGACCTGGCGTAGCCACCAAAATATCAACACCTTTTTTTAAGGCATCAGTTTGTGCCTGTTGGCCTACTCCGCCAAAAATTACCAAATGTCTTAAATTCAAATTGCGGCCATAAGCTTTAAAACTTTCCTCAATTTGTATGGCAAGCTCGCGGGTAGGTGTAAGCACCAAGGCTTTGATGTTTTTGGTTGCTTTAGTATTGATGTGTTTTTGATGCAGCAATTGCAACATTGGGATTGCAAATGCTGCTGTTTTTCCGGTTCCGGTTTGTGCACAGCCTAACAAATCTGTTCCTTTCAAAATTGTAGGAATAGACTGCTCCTGGATAGGGGTTGGTTGCGTATAACCTTCTGTCTCAAGGGCCTTTAAAATTGGCTCAATGAGGTTTAATTCTTTAAATAACATGTGTATTTTCTATTTTTTTGAAGAAGCCGGAACAATCAAAAGGATGAAGGGCTAGCTTGCGGAGAGAGCGAATGCTGTATTTCAGAAGAACGATGTTCCTCAAAATACAAAGCCCATATTCCTGCTTCGGCAGCAAAGGTACACTTAATAATTGAAAGCTTAAAATCCTGTCTTTTTAAGAAGTCGTATGCTTTTTTTATTGGTCAATCCGGGTTCGTAAAACATTTTAACAACAGAATTTATTTTTTAATTTATGTAGGACTTTATTTTTTAATTCTGTAAGTTTAAAATGTAATTAACTAAATCTAACCAATTTACTATTTCCCGATTATGAAAATCACTCTACAGAACCACCGTAGGCTAACTCCCAGTTTTCAACGAAATCAGTGTTTCAGTTTTTCGCATCCCAATTTTACCGACAAACAAATTAATGGATTGTATACCCGTTTAGTTATTGGTATGATCTAAACCCAAACAAACATTTGAAGGGCAGTTTACACAGCTGCTACACTAATTTCTAACTAACCATTTCTTAATTTATGAGACAAAATTTATCTTCTTTCGGGAGGGGTTATCTCCTCTTGTGCCTGGGTATGCTGTTTGCTTTTGCTGCTGCAGCTCAAACCAAAATAACAGGAAAGATTATCGGTAGTGACGATAAACAACCTATTATCGGGGCAACTATTAAAATTAAAAATGCAGCAGGCGGTACGTCTACCGATCCAAACGGAAATTTCACATTATCTGTGAAAACAACCGATGTTTTACTGGTTTCCTTTGTAGGCTATGTAACCAAAGAAGTACCTGTTGGCAGCCAAACCAACCTGTCTATTGTACTACAGGCAGAAGACAACAATTTGAATGAAGTTGTAGTAACCGGATATTCCGCACAACGGAAAAAAGATTTAACAGGTGCTGTGGCGGTTGTAGATATGGGCTTACTAAAAGCACAGCCTGCAGCCAGCGCTGTAGAAGCTTTGCAAGGTAAAGCAACTGGTGTGCAGATTATTAATGATGGTGCGCCAGGTTCTACGCCACAAATTCGGATTCGGGGTACAAGTACCATCAATAATAACGAACCGCTTTATGTAATTGATGGTGTTCCTTTTGAAGGCAAACTATCTTGGTTAAACCAGAATGACATAGAAAGTCTACAGGTTTTGAAAGATGCATCTTCGGCATCTATTTACGGCTCAAGAGCAAATAATGGTGTAGTAATTATCACCACTAAAAAAGGTACAACCGGGGCGCCAAAAATCAGTATCGATTCTTATTATGGAACACAGGTTCCACGTAAAAACAGTTTTCCGCAAATGCTGAATCCACAGCAATATGCACAATATGTGTTTGATAGTTATACCAATGCCGGTAAACCTATCGCTGGCGGAAGAAACTATGGTTCTGGAACTACACCGGTGCTTCCTGAGTATCTAGTTGCAGGTTCTGCTTTAGGGCAAGATGTTACTGCAGCAGATGCAGATCCGGCCAGATACAACTACAGTCGTGATCCGGCTCTTTTCTATCAGATTACACGTGCAAACAAAGCCGGAACAAATTGGTTTGATGAAATTACCAGTGCCGCGCCAGTACAAAACTACCAGTTAAGTGCAACTGGTGGTGGCGAAAATGCTACATATGCATTGTCTGCAGGATATTTAAACCAAAAAGGAACGATAGAATATACTGGATTCAAACGTTACAATTTCAGATCGAACACTACAATCTCTGCTTTTAATAAAAAAGTACGTTTTGGAGAGAATGCACAGTACAGTTATTCTGAAGGTTATGGTTTTGGGGTAAACCCGAATACGCCAGGAAGTTATCAGGATCAGGGAAGTGCTTTGGGTTGGGCTTATCGTATTCCAACAATAATCCCGGTATATGATATTAACGGCAACTTTGCTGGTAGCCGTGGTAGCCAGCTGGGAAATGCTGAAAATCCGATGGCTGTTTTATACCGTGCAAAAGACAACGTAAACAAAAACAATTTCTTTTTCGGTAATATTTTTGGTGAAGGCGATATTTTGCCAGGTTTGGTGTTGAAAACCAATTTGGGTATTCGTTATGAAAACTATAACGGATTGTCTATGCGTTATCCAAACCTTGAATTTTCTGAAGGAAATAACTCTAACAGTTTAAGTGAATATCAAGGTTACAATACAGAATGGACCTGGACGAACACCTTAAACTACAGTGCAACTTTTGCAGAGAAACATAAATTAAATGTGTTGTTGGGTACAGAAGCCATTCGTTCCAGATCAAGACAGTTAAATGCTGCACGTAATGATTTCTTCCTTTTGGGCGATATGGATTATTATTATCTGCCAACAGGATCATCAAACATCAGTAACTCCAGTACGGGTTCAAGAGGATCATTATTCTCACTTTTTGGCAAGGTTGATTATTCATTTAATGATCGTTATCTGGCTAGTTTCACCATTCGTAGAGATGGTTCATCTAACTTTGGTCCGTCTAATAAATATGGTATTTATCCGGCAGGAAGTGCAGCATGGCGTATTTCTGAAGAAGAATTTCTTAAAAGCGTAAAATGGATTTCTGATTTGAAACTTCGTGTAGGTTACGGACAAACCGGAAATCAGCGTATACCGCCATATCAATACATCAATAGATACCAAAGTTCTATTATCAATGCCGCATATGCCGTTGGTGGAGGAAATGCTTTAACGACAGGTGTTTGGCAAAATGCATATCAGAATGCAGATGTTAAATGGGAATCTTTAAAAGCGCTTAACGTGGGTATAGACTTCACCATTTTGAGTGGTGCTTTTGATGGATCTGTTGATTGGTACAATAAAAAAACAACAGATATGTTGTACAACCTTCCGTTGCCATCAAGCGTGGTGGGTTTAGGTAGTGCACCATTTGTAAATATTGGCGATATGAGTAACAAAGGGGTAGAGTTTAACGTAGCTTATCACTACGGAAGAACTGTAGAAGCGCCTTTCAAATTTGATATCGGACTTAACTTTTCTAAAAACAAAAATACAATTGACCGTTTAGCGCCAGGAATTTTCAATCAGGTTTATGGCAATTACCGCAGTTTACAAACCAGCGTATTGCAACAAGGCGCTGCATTCGGATCTTTTTATGGATATGAAACTGCCGGTATTTACCAAAGTGCAGCAGACATTCAAAGCAGTCCATCGTATTCAGGTGCACGTGTGGGTGGTTTGAAATATCGCGATGTTAATGGCGATGGCGTTATTGACCCTAAAGATCGTACAATCATTGGAGATCCAAATCCGGATTTTACATACGGCATCAACCTGAACGCATCTTATAAAAACTTTGATATTTCAGCATTCTTTTATGGTGTTCAAGGCAATGATATTTTTGAAGCTACACGTTATTTCACAGATTTCCCATCATTTGACGGTGCAAAAAGTACCAGATTGTTAAATGCGTGGAGCCCAAGTAACCCAACAAGTACCATTCCTTCTGCTTATGCAGGTGCATCAGATGTAGAATTTGCTTCCTCAAGCTATTACATCCAGAATGGAAGTTTCCTCAGATTGAAAAATATTCAATTGGGTTACAATATTCCTACGGATAAAGTTTTCGGCGCTAAATCTGGCATCAGCAGATTCAGAGTATACGTAGCGGCGAGCAATTTATTCACGGTTACGAAATACACCGGTTTAGATCCGGAAGTAAGTCAGATTACCGACACATTTACTGCTCCAGGTGTTGATCAAGGTGTTTATCCTTCTCCTCGTCAGTTTTTATTCGGCATTAACGTAGGATTTTAATTAAACGATAACAATATGAAATACATAAAATATATTCTCTTTTCCGTATTAATTTGCAGTACGTTTTCCTGCAAAAAGGAATTTTTATCTGTAAACCCGCAAGGGGAACTGACTGCCGAGCAACTGACCACGCAAGATGGTGTTGAAGGTTTACTTGTAGGTGCATACGGTTTGTTAAATGGCAACGTAAATGGTACCTGGGGAAATTATGGTGCAGCGCCAAGCCAATGGTTGTTTGGAGAAGTAGCGTCTGATAATGCCCACAAAGGTAGCAGTACCGGAGATCAGCCGCCAATGAATGCGATTGAGCAACATTCTCCAACCAGTACAAATGACAATATTTCTAACCTTTGGGATCGTTGTTTTGAAGGTGTTCAGCGCTGTAACAATACCTTGAAAATTCTTGCCGATTTGCAAGCCGGAAAAGGAACAACCAAATTTGCAGATGCACGTGCTAAAGAAATTCAGGCAGAAGCCAGATTGTTAAGAGCACATTATTACTTTTTTCTGGTTCGCGTATTTAAAGTTGTGCCTTATGTTACAGAGGCAACCAGCGGAACATTTGTAGCAAACGATAAAGATATCTACCCAAATATTGTAGAAGATCTTCAGTTTGCAGTTGCGAACCTAAGTACTACCAAACCTAAAAACCAAAAAGGCCGTATGGATAAATATGCTGCACAGGCGTATTTAGGTAAAGTTTTGTTGTATCAAAAGAAATATACAGAAGCTTATGCACAGCTTAACGCGGTTATTTTAGCGAAACCAGACTTAACAACAATACCTTATACCGATAATTTTGACATTACTAAAGAGGACGGGCCAGAGGCTATAGTTGCTGTGCAACACTCTGTTGGTACCGATGGTACTGGTGGCGATAACGGAAACGTAGGCGACATGTTAAACTTTCCTTACGGAAGTGTAACGCCAATTAACTGTTGCGGTTTCTTCCAGCCAACGATTGATTTGGCAAATGCTTTTAAAGTTGATGCTGCTGGCTTACCTTTGTTAGACGGCAGTTACCGTACAAATCCATACATTTCTGATTTGAACTTAACTGGTGCCGCAAAAACAAATTATCAGGTAGATAGAACACTTGCGCTTGATCCAAGAATTGAATCAACAATTGGGAGACGTGGCGTTCCATATCGCGATTGGGGACTTATGGCTGGCGACAGCTGGATTAGAGATGCAAGTAACGGCGGCCCTTTTGTTGCCGTGAAAAATTCTATTGAAGCTGCACAGCTTGGCACCGGAACGGCTCCAGGAATGACGAATGTTACAGGTTTAAATGTAAATTTAATTCGTTTGGGTGATATTTATCTGATGGCAGCAGAATGTGCGGTAGAAACAGGCGATTTGGCACGTGCACTTACCTTAGTAAATGCTGTACGTAATCGCGCAGCTAAAATTACCCCATCTACTATTAATGGTGCTGCGGCTGCGGCATATAAAGTTAGCCCGTACCCAGCTTTCCCTACAGCAGCATATGCCAGAAATGCCGTTCGTTTTGAACGCAGACTGGAACTTGCAATGGAAGGACACCGCTTTTTTGATTTGGTGCGTTGGGGAATTGCAAAACAAACTTTAGAAAGCTATTTCGCTTTTGAAGGCGGTTACTTCAATTACCTGAAAGGAATTACATTTGAAACAAGAGATGAATATTTCCCGCTTCCGCAAGATCAAATTGACCGGAGCAACGGAACATTGAAACAAAGTCCGGGTTATTAAACAAACCCGTTAACCCATTTAAAACGCATGGACAGGAAACGAAATTCGCTCCTGTTTCATGCGTTTTCTTTTTATACTATTTTGCTGGCGGATAAAAGTTTTTCCAGGTTGTTTAATCCGGCGGTGAAACCTTCGCGAAAGCCCATTAACATGGTTTGCTCCAGCGCTTCAAGTGTTTCGAACGTGATAGAAATATCTACCAATACATTTTCCCTTTCAGGGATAAAAGCAATTTTCCAAAAAGATTGAGGCATTTCTACGATCGGCGTTCCGCCTTCATCACAAAAAACATCCTGTGTAGAAAAACTTTTTAAAGTTTCTATCTCTCCAAACACCGTTTTAGACCAATGTTTTTTGCCTTGTGGTGAAACCATTGCATAAAGCCAATAACCACCATTTTTAAAATCTAAGTGTTTTGTTTCTGCACGATAAGGATCTGGTGCCCACCATTTATCGAGTATTTCGGCCGTCGTCCAGGCTCGCCATACATTTTCTAAAGAAGCATGAAATGTTCGTTTTACAATAATGGTCTTACTTTCCGTATTTACGAAAAAATCAAAAGCTAAATTATCCATCTGACTGTTATTTGTGTTGTGCGTACATCATCCGCATCACAAATAGTAACCATACATTTGGGGCATAGGTTTAGAAGAATAAAATTTCTTAGAAAATTAGCGTTCTTCTTTAAACTTGCTGAAACAGATAAGGGCAACTAAGCAAAGCACAAAACCAACAATTCCATTTAGGCGCAAACCAAAATCATTTCCAGGATCTTTACCATAAATGGTAAGCATGGCGAAAACTGCAATCCCCAAAGTCTGGCCCAGTTTAACGAAAAGATATTTTACGGCAAAGAACATTCCCTCGTGGTTTTCACCGCTTTCCTGTGTGTCTTTCTGCGCAATATCTGCCAATATCGCCGTGGGCAAAATGCCAAGCGCTGCCAGTGGAAATGAAGCCGATATAACCAAAAGATAAATTTGAGCGTAAGGGCCCATAGGCAATTTGCCGAGGAAAAATATTGTAACAAATATTAGGCACAAGATAAAAAAGGCAAATAATACGAAAGGTTTCTTCCCGAAACGTGCAGAACCTAAAGTAACTATTGGATAAAACAGCAAACTGGTAAGTACCATTGCACCCATAAATTTTCCACCTTCAGATTCTGGCAAACCTAGTAAAACGCTGCAAAAGTAAAGTAGTCCGCTAGAAATAATGCTGAGTGCCGTGTAGAAAGCGAAGTCAGAAATTAAATAATATTTAAAATTACTGTTTTTAAAGGTGTTTTTAATTGCTGGCCAAAGTGGAACGTGCGTGGGTTTTGCGATAGAAAAATCTTTCTCGCGGATGAACAAGATTGGCAATAACATAACCATCCCAGAAAAAGCACACAAAGCCCAAATAGAAAATTGAATGGCTTCACTGCGGTTTACAACATTAAAACTATGCTGAATAAGATCTGCGAAATTGTTGATACAAGCTGATAAAATTATGCCCAATACAAAACCGATCTGCTGATAACTGGAGAGTTTTACCTTTTGTTGCGGCGTATGTGTCACTTCTGCCAAAAGCGCGTTATAGGGAATAATATAACTGGTTACCGATACAAAAAATAGACAGAGGGTAATGGTTAGCCACCAGGCGTTGTGTAAACTTTCTGTTTTTTGAAGTGGGTAAAATACCAGTCCGCAGAAAAGCATTGCCGGGAAAATTGCCCATTTCATGAAAGGCATTCGCCGGCCGTTTTTATTGGTGCTGGCATCGCTTTTTGAAGCAATAAATGGATCAAATAAAGCGTCAACCAATCTTCCGGAAGCGGCAATAATGGATAATAAATTAAAAACGCCAAGAAAAATGAGTTGCGGTACTAAAGCCGGTAATCCAGAATTGATTGGCGGCAAGTAAAAATATGGCAGCATTACAATAATGGTATTGGTCATAATACTCCAACCCATCATTCCTGCTGCGTAAGCGATTTCTTGTTTTCCTGAGAGCGTTTTATTCATGTCAATTTGCAGTCTTTTTAGTAAACGCTTTACGGATAAAATAGATGACTAAAAACCCGATGAAAATATAAAGTCCGTTTAAAGCAGCATTCGGATCATCTGCATAAATACTGAAAGCGACAAATGTATAAGCGGCGATAAATATAATCGGTAAAACCGGATATAAAGGAACAGTATAAATGGTTTCTTTATCGAGATGAGCCGTTTTTTTGCGGAGGATAAATATTGTAGCAGCAGAACTCGCCATACTGATACTTTCCAGAAAAATAGTGTAATTCAGTATTTTATCAAAGGTTTTGGCGTAAAAAATAATCACAACAGCAACCAGCGTAAATACGGTTAAACTGAGCGTCATGACTTCAGTTTTTTTATTCATTCTGCTGAATATCTTCGGAAGCGCACCTTCTTCGCCCATGGCGAACATCGCTCTTGGGTTGCTCAGCAGGTTTACATTTACATAACCCATCACTGAACAGAAAATGATGATTGACAACATATTGTAACCGGCAGGGCCAAATATTTTAGATGCTAGAATTGCAGCGATGCTTTCTGCCGTTTTAAGTTCTTCAAATCCAATTACCTTAACATAGGCATAATTCAGCGCCAGGTACAGCACCACAATAACGGTTAAGCCGATAATTATGGAACGCGGAATTACCCTTTTAGGATCTTTTACTTCGCCACCAAAGTTGATGGTTTGTGCGTAACCAGCAAAAGAAAATGATACGGCAATTAAACACAAACCCATTGCTTTTCCGTAATCAGACCAGTTTGGTGCCTGATGATTGATGGTACTAAATACCGGGAGTGTATTTTCTTCTTTCGCACCGAAAAATATGGCGCAGATTAATACCAATACCATTGCAATTTTTATAATGGTAAGTACATTCTGTGTTTTAGAACTTGCTTTTAAACCCAGTAAATTAATGGCATAAAAAACCAAAATAGTGCTTATGGCAATTGCAACGCGATAAACCTCGGTTTGCATATTTGAAGGCAAAATAATTTTGCTTACATATTCTGCACCAATGATGGAAATCGCTGCGACAGATGCCGCACTCGAAATGATCACAATACAATTAATAGCGAAGGCAATAGAAGGATGATAGCCTGCAGAAAATATTTTGTAATAACCGCCAGTTACCGGATATCTGGAGCCAATTTCTGCATATGTAAGTGCGCCACAAAACGCTACAAAACCGCCAATAATCCAGGCAAGGTAAAATAATTCGGGAATTTGTGCTTTTGCGGCAACGTTAACTGGTGTACGGAAAATGCCCATACCTATCACTAAACTCACTACTATCATTGAAAGATCAAATAGTGAAAGTTTCTTCTTTTCCTGCATTTGAGACGAATATGGGGCAAGATAAGGAAAAGTAGCGATTAGGGAGAAAACATATACATATTGCCCTTCCATTTCTGTGGCACAAACTTAGCTGGGTAAACAAAATAACTGCGTACAGCTTTAGGTTTAAATAAGTCAAAGTACGCTAAACCTGTGGAAATTTATATTTGACAGCCTCGCAGATTAAATCTATTATTGTATAAAATTTGCAGGTTTATGAAAGGTTTGTGCAAACAGCATCTTTACAACCTCATCTCTTTTAAAATGATCATATTGAAACGGGGATTGCTCCGTCATCCTTCAGTTAATACTTCAATATGTAAATTAGATAGATTTTATGGCAGAAGTAGTTTATAACGACGACAGTATTCGATCGCTGGATTGGAAGGAACACATCAGGTTACGCCCAGGTATGTACATTGGTAAACTTGGCGATGGTTCTGCTCAAGACGATGGTATTTATGTTTTGTTGAAGGAAATTGTAGATAACTCTATCGATGAGTTTGTAATGGGAACCGGCAAAACCATCGAAATTACCATGTCTGAACAGAAAATTAATGTTCGCGATTACGGGCGTGGAATCCCCTTAGGTAAAGTAATAGATTGTGTAAGCAAAATCAATACCGGTGGTAAGTATGACAGTAATGCCTTTCAAAAATCTGTAGGTTTAAATGGTGTGGGTACAAAAGCTGTAAATGCTTTATCAACCAGTTTTACTGTACAATCCTATCGGGATGGAAAATCGAAAAAAGTAGAATTTTCTAAAGGAGAAATTGTTACTGAGCAACCCATTATAGATACTACGCAACGTAACGGAACGGCAATCACCTTTTATCCAGATGAAAGTATTTTCCGTAATTACCATTACATTCCGGATTTTGTAGAAAGCATGGTGTGGAATTATGTTTTCCTGAACACCGGATTAACCATCAACTTTAACAATCAAAAATATTTTTCTGAACGCGGTTTATACGATCTGCTTTCCAAATTCAATAAACCTGAAGAAATCCGTTATCCGATTATTCACCTGAAAGGAAATGATATTGAGATTGCAATGACGCACGGACAGCAGTACGGAGAAGATTACCACTCTTTTGTAAACGGCCAGCACACTACTCAAGGCGGAACACACCAGGCGGCTTTTCGCGAAGCAGTTGTAAAAACTGTCAGAGAGTTTTATAAAAAAGAATATGACGCGGCAGATATCCGCTCGTCAATTATTGCCGCAGTTTCTATTCGTGTACAAGAACCGGTTTTTGAATCACAAACCAAAACCAAATTGGGTTCTTTGAACATCGGGCCGGATGGACCATCTGTACGAACTTTTGTAAATGATTTTGTTAAAAAAGAATTAGACGATTATTTGCACAAACATTCTGATGTTGCAGATGCGCTTTTGAAACGAATTTTACAATCCGAACGCGAACGTAAAGATATTGCCGGAATTAAGAAACTGGCGAATGACCGGGCAAAGAAAGCTTCGTTACACAATAAAAAACTGCGCGATTGCAAAGTGCATTTCAACAGCACACACGAGAAAAGATATGAAACTACGTTGTTCATCACCGAAGGTGATTCTGCTTCAGGATCAATCACAAAATCGAGAGATGTAGATACGCAGGCCGTTTTTAGTTTGAAAGGAAAACCTTTAAACTGTTACGAACTGACTAAAAAAGTAGTGTATGAAAATGAAGAGTTTAACCTTCTGCAACATGCTTTAAATATTGAAGATGGTCTAGAAGGTTTGCATTACAACAATATTGTAATTGCAACAGATGCCGATGTAGATGGCATGCACATCCGTTTATTGATGATGACTTTCTTCCTTCAGTTTTTTCCGGATTTGGTAAAAGCTGGCCATGTTTATATTCTTCAAACGCCTTTATTTCGCGTTCGGAACAAAAAGGAAACCATTTATTGCTATAGCGATGAAGAACGTAGAAATGCAATTGCCAAATTGGGCGGCAAACCAGAGATTACACGTTTTAAGGGTTTGGGAGAAATTTCTCCGGATGAATTTGGTTTGTTTATCGGAAAAGATATTCGCCTTGATCCGGTAATTTTGAAAGATCAGACAATTAAAAGTTTGCTGGAATATTATATGGGGAAAAATACTCC
Organism: Pedobacter terrestris; assembly: GCF_052343045.1. Classification (NCBI taxonomy): domain Bacteria; kingdom Pseudomonadati; phylum Bacteroidota; class Sphingobacteriia; order Sphingobacteriales; family Sphingobacteriaceae; genus Pedobacter; species Pedobacter terrestris. The sequence goes on from NZ_CP180264.1 coordinate 636,121, forward strand.
AGACCGTCAGCAACATATCATCAGAAATCTTCGTATTGAGAAAGACGAAATTAAAGAAGATCCAAAAGTTATAGAAGATGTGGCTTAGCTTTAGCTAAACCACATCTTTTGATTTATTCTTTATCGTCTTTAGAATCTACAGTTTCATCCGGGTGCTGTGGCGGTAAAACATCCACTTTCTTTTCCACAATGGTAATCTGAGTATGAACGGCGTACTTACTTGGCGAAATTCCACCGTCATATTTCTCGGCATAAGCCTGCGTAAATTCTGCACCAAAGTATAGAATTATAGAGGTGTAGTAAATCCACAGAAGAATAACAATAATTGAACTGGCCGCTCCAAAAGCAGAACCCGGATTGCCTTTTTCTATGTAAATTCCAATGATGTATTTACCCAAACTAAACAATACAGCGGTAAATAATGCGCCAATAATGGCCGATTTCCACTTGATGTTTACATCTGGCAGTACTTTAAAAATTATCGTAAATACAGAAGTTACCGCTGCAAGCGTAATTACGTTATTTAAAATCTGAATGAGCAAAGCCATTGTATCGTTGGCAACAGGAACCACTTCATCTATTTTACTTTCAGAAAGCAGCGAAACCAGCTTATCGCCCAAACCAACAACTACACTGTTCACGACTAATGATACAAGTAATAGGAAACCCATGGAAACAATTAGCGAAAAAGACAGCAGGCGATTGGTGATCATCTTTAACCAGCCTTTTTTAGGCCGCGCTTTCACCTTCCAGATTAGGTTAATACTGTCCTGAATTTCTATAAAAATTGCCGTGGCACCAACAATTAAGGTGGCAATACCAATAATTAAACCAATGGTTGATTGACCGGTTTTATTCGCATTGTCTACAAATTGCTGAATTTGCATCGCTGCTTTTTCGCCTACAAGTTCTGTAACTTCGATAAAAAACTTGGCTCGGGTTTCCATCCTGTCGCCAAAAAATAGCGTGGCCGACGAAAGAATAATAATGATGAGTGGTGTTAGCGAAAAAATGGTGTAATAGGCCAGTGCAGCACTTAATTTGGTTACACGATCTTCTACAAAACCTTTTCCGGCAGCTACAAACAAATGGTAAAGTGCAATAAAAAACTTTTTGATCTTGGTTAACAACTTCATAATTAAAATGGATATCCTATGCCAATATTATAGATTATGTTTTCTCTTCTCCAACTGCTGCTACCAAAATCAATCTGGTTAAATACCCAGCGTTGCCCTTCTGGCATGTAAGGTTTGCGAACAGGGAAAGCAACGTCTAAACGAATCACAAAAATAGTTGCATCTACACGTAAACCCGCGCCTGTACCAACAGCAAGCTGACTGAAAGCTTCATTTAATTTGAAGCCAGAACCAGGTCGGCCGGTATTTGTTGTGCCAGGTTCACCTACATCTTCTTTCCTTAGCCAGATATTACCGGCATCTACAAAAACTGCGCCTTGTAAAACGCTTACGAGTTTGAATCTTAATTCAGAGTTTAGCATTAATTTGATGTCTCCACCTTGATCGGCAAAGATTGCGTCATCAGGTACTTTATACGTTCCCGGGCCTAAAGTACGTGCCGGAAATGCACGGATATCATTACTTCCGCCAGCGAAAAATTGTCTTACAAATGGTAAGGAAGTACTGTTGCCATAAGCATACCCATAACCTACATTTAAGCGGTTTGCCCAAATCAGGTTTCGGTTAATTTTATAAAAATCTCTGAAATCTGCCTCAGCCCTGATGAATTGTGTAATAGGTGTATTGAATAAAGTTTTTTGTCCGAGATTATTTTCTGGTGTAAACAAACCCCAAACGTTACCGCCGGTTTCCAATCCGCCGAAGAAATACATATTATTTCGACGGTTGGTTTCCATTTGATTGGTATACGTGAAATTGTAATTGCTACCGATGATGAACTGGTTTTCTAGCGTACTTCTTAGTAACGGATTAACTTCGAATAAGCTGTCTCTAGCATCATTGCTTGGAAAACTTGTAGAAATGTAGCTTACTGAAATGGGATTTAAGTTATGCTCCTTGTATTGATTTTCTTTAAAGTTATAGCCAAACTCACCTTTGATAGCATGCAAGGTGTAATCTCCGCCTCGGTTCAATAATTGGTATGAAGCCGATGCAATGGTTTTAGGAATAAATGCATTGGTGCTATTCGGTTTGTAGAATGGAACAATAAAACGTGGAAAAGTCAATTTTGCTTCTGAAGTAAAAGAAATCGAGTTTCTGCCAAGTGATGTACCGCGAACCTGCGTTTCGAAACCGCCACTTACACTCACATCCAATTGTTCTGCGCCTCTGAATAAATTTCTGGTAGTTTGCGTAACCTTTACTTCAGAACCTACAAAGTTGTTTGATTTACTGGTTCCGGTAACTGAAAAGCTTAATGAATTTTTCTTTAATGGACTGAGGTAAATGTTCAAATCCAATTGGTCGTTTTTAAAACTGTCTATCGGAAGAAACTCAACGCGGACATCTTTGAAAGCACCCACATTTACCATTCTGTTTAAAGATTGGTTGTGGTCTTTTCTATTATAAAGTTCGTTTTTCTGAAAGAAAACCAAACGATCGAACAAACGCGGTTTAAAGGTATTTCTATCATCATAAATACTAAAGTCGTGATATTCCGCAGGTTTCAATTTTCTCAAAGTAGAATCGCGGCGCAAGCTATAATTTGGAAAAATATTGATATTTCTGATGGCGTAAGGTTTTAATCCCGCATCAGGTGCAATATCTTTCACTTTAACGTTAATATTCACCAGGTTTTTACCAATTGTACTGTCTATCTGCATAATCAGATAATCCGGACTAAAGTAGAAATAACCTTGTTCTTTTAAATCGTTGTCTATTCTGATCCGTTCATTTTTATAGGTTTCCAAATCATAATATTTACCAACTTTCAATAAAGATTTGTCTTTATTCTGATTGATGATTTTAGTCAAAACACCACTATCTGGCGGAAAAGTAACCTGATTAATTTTATATCGGTTTCCGGTTTCTGCGGTATATACCGCTTTCCCTTTTTTATCCTTCACCACAGTATCGCCGGTAACTAACGCTTGTAAATAACCCTGACTAATTAAATAGCTGGTCATAACGTCATTGTTGTATTTCAGTTTTACTTCGCTAAGCAATACCGGAGCTTCCCCCTGGCGGCGCAACCAGTTTCTAAAACCTTTTGGTTTTTTAGGTTCGCCTGCAAGGTTATAAATGCCCAGTTTATACTTTATGCCTAAAATAGAAGAGTTGGGGCGCGGCCGTGTTTTACTTTCGAGGTCGCTCTTTACTTGTTTCTCCTCTTCAATTTTGGCAGATGAATCTGGATTAATTTTTACTTCTGCACCGGTATATAAATGTTGGCCCGGCTTTAACGATTTGGTAGAGCTACATGCAGCCCAAACTAAGCAGGCCAGTATTAATAAAAATGGTCTAGTTAGTTCTTTCATCTTTTGGTTTCTGTTCAATTTTACTTTGTCTTCTGTTGCGTTTTTTCTGGAATATCTCTCTAAATTTATTGTAATCTACCACGAGCGTGAAACCCAATCCGGTTTCAATAATCTGGCCTTGTACAATAACATCGTTCTGGTTGCGGCGGTATGCGCGCAGTCTGTATCTTCCGTCTGCAGATAGCGCATATTCTACATTCACATTTCCACCAATGTCAGTCGATTTTTCTCCCGGAGCCTGTGGTCCTTCTAAAGCAAAAGAACTGCCTACAGTTACCGTTAACCGATCGTTAAGTAGTTTCTTCGATAAGCCTACTTCTAAGTCTGTTTTCTGTTGCAATGATCCGGTAGAATAATCTTCTGATGAGTTTACACCGAAGTTTAACTCAACACCTTGAATAAGATCTGAAGCCAGGTTGTTTAACTGTTCTGTTAGCAATTTACTCACACTAGATCTGGCCAAGGTAGAAACGCCACCGCCGCCACCGGCTAAACTTTCAAATGGATTATTGGCGATAAACCTGTTCAATGCCAAAAGGGCAAAAACCTGTTTGTTCAACTCGTTTTCATCTCGGTTCACATTTATTAATTTTGTATAAACGGTTCCGTTTAATGCTCCGCGTTCATTTTCTGGTAAGTCTAGTTTGAAAGAGATAATTGGTTTTAATAATTCACCTTTCATCATTAAATATACCTGGAACGGCAATTTCGTTTTTGCCTGAATGTTATCTGGCTCGTTAATTAAATCGATAGGTGCAGCGTTTACTTCATACAAAGCCGACAGGTTTACATTTGCCGATGTTGGTTCGCCCGTCCATACAATCGTACTGCCTTTTACCAGTTTAAATGCTTTTTTACCCAATGGACCAACAGATAAATTGTACGAACCATCAATTACTTCATAACGGCCGGTTAAACTAATTTTGCCGCTTGGATCCATTGTTGCGTTTAAATCTGCCTCACCTTTAATATTTAGTGCATCTCCGTTCGATGGATCTACCACAACATTTAATTCTGCCTCAGGATCTATTGACAATGCGGCAACAAGGTTGATTCCTTTAATTGGCGATTTGCTTACGCTGTCTACTTTTAATGCTTTTTGGCCATTAAAAGGTGGCGCATCTGCATCAATAAACTGCACAATTCCTTCCTGATCTATAATAGATGGATCGGTAGATGGCATAGCGAAAAAGAATTTTGTGCCTTTGTTTACCTTCACATTCATATTTACATCGGGCTGATTCAAATCTCCGCGTACCTTTATATCGCTGGTAATGAATACCGTTCCATAAATCATGTCATTATCTGCAGAAGTGGAATTGATCAATCGGAAATTATTCATTTTTACATCCAGTCCAAAGCCGTAGTTTTTGAAATCTGTTGTAGCAATTTTGCCATTGATAGTCATCTTCTGATTTAAAGAATCAATAATGTTGAAATTGTTAAAACCGATACCCTGATCATCAAAAGTGATCTTTTCATTAGGCATTCTGAAGTAAGAATTTACATAAGCAACGTTAAACCCAGCGTTGTTAAATTGTAACTCGCCAAGAACCTTTGGTGCTGTTGGCGTTCCTTTGATAGAAAATGCACCGCTAATGTTCCCTGTACCGTTTTTGATTTGTCCGCCAGATAAACTTTCCATGCTTTTCAAATCAATCTTATCTATGTTTACCGTTAAATCTATGGCACTTTGAGGTGCCGTATAATAAAAGCCGTTTGCGCGCAATTCATGTACACCAGAAAGCGCAACATTTACTTCAAAAGCATTTTCTGTATTGTTGTTTACAGCAACACGTAAAGTACCCAGCTGGTCTTTCTGGTACCTCAATTGATCAATCGTTAAGTTGGCTTCAAATTTTGGTGTAGTAGCCAAGTCTTTTACGTTTGCTGTTCCATTTAATCTACCGCCAACTAAAGTCGTATCGGTTTCGGCAAATTTTGTTAAGGTTTCTAGCTGAAAATCCTTAAACTCCACTGCCATAGGCGCGTTTGGCTCAGTTGGATTGCTATTTATAGATAAGGATTGTCCGCTGTTGCTGATCTGAAACTGATTAACCAAAATACCAGATTGCCCAAACTGGATATAGTTTTCAGGCGAGACTACCCATTTTTGATAATCGAGTAATAGTTTTTGCGGATCGAGATTAAACTTGAAGTCTTTATTAATAGATTGGAAATTACCGCCAATCACATATTTATCTTTCAATTGCCTATCTCTTAGAAAGATATTTACACCAAGATTATTGTCTGCTGCGGCGCCACTTAATTCTGTGTTAAAAAGTGCAATAGATGGGTTCTTTACGCTGCCAACGGTTAATTTATAATCGAGTTTATTGTTATCATTGTTGATGTTCAGCACCGTGCTGTCAACTTTAATTTCGCCGTAAACAATCTGAGGGAAGTTTCCTTTAATCTGCAAACTGTCTTTCTGGGTGTCAATTAAACCGTAAAACTGCGATTGTTTAAATACTGTGAGTTCTGGTACAAATTGTTTTAACAATTTAGAATCGTAAACGCGTACGAAAAAACGCATCCGCTGATCCGGAACTTTTTTAACCTCGCCAAAAGCATAATATTTGTTGATTTCATTGATAATCGCACTGCTGATGTTGCTGAGCTGATATTTGCCATCTACTTTAGCCGATAAAATTTCCGACTTTAAGGTCAGCTCATTTTCTGTTTCTGTGGATTTTGCACGCACAGCGATGGTATCTACATTTATGCGTTGCTGGTCTTTTACCAACTGTAAACCTGTAATATCTACAGATCCATTCAGATAATCTGCATCTGCAGTTGCAAGGTCTACTTTAATCAAACCGGCAGCACTTAATACCGTCGGACTAAAATTCAAGGCCTGAAGGTTAATTTGTTTCAAATCCAGATTTGCCTTTACTGCCGGATATTTTCCTGCAAGGTTGGCATTTGCCGTTAAATTAAAGTTCGCATTACTGTCTGGCATACTGCTTTTAATAGTCACTTTTTGGTTGCTGTATGTTCCGGCTAGCAGTAAATTTCGGTACGTATATTTATTGTAGTACGCACTTACCAGTTGTGCATTAAACTTTGCATTTATTTTTTTCGGATCGAGGCCCGTTCCGCTCACATTTGCTTTAACTGTTATTCTGCCCAAAGTAGGCTGCATTTGTATCAAACGGCCCACATTGAAATTATTCAACGCAATATTCGCTTTGTAATTTTCGCGCCCTTTTGGGCCGTTCATCGAAGCCACCAGAACTGCAGATCCCATATCGGTTTGCACGTTCAGATTGGTGTTAAAATCTGTCATAGAACCTTTAAAATTACCTTTGGCATTAATCACATTTGGTAAAGTAATGTTCTTGGGGATAGTGTTTTTTGGTGCAGCAACCAAAATATCACTTTTGGTTACATATAGTTTTTTAATATTCAGATCCAGAAAAGTTTTGTTCACATCGGGCAATCCGCGTACGTTTCCGTTAATATCAATTTGGGTGTTTTTTAAGCCGGAAATCTGCAAACGCGGTATATTCAGGTTATTCATATAACCGTTTACTTCGGCATTAATTTTAATTTTTTCGTTTCGATAGTTTGCCGGCAAAGCATCACTAAAATAACCAGCATCTTTCAACCCGATGTTTGTATTCTTTAAACTCAACTTCATTTTTACTCGTTCCGGATGTTTGGTTAAATCATCCATAGAAGTAAAATTCAGTTCAGTTTCATTTTCAATAGTTGTATTCGGCGTTTTAAGTACAAAATTGCTCAGTTTAATTAATTTATCAGAATACTCGGCATTTCCCCTTAATTCATTTAACGCAAAACCACTTTTTTCTTTTAACGAACCGTTTTTAACTTTGGCTTTAATTCCGGCGGCGCTGTAACTAATGTCGCTCGCTCCGATACTCAGTCCGGTCATTTTTAAGTGGTTAAAATCCATTCCTTTTGCAACGGGTTTTGCACCCAGATTATCAAACTGTACAGAATTATCGGCCAGACTGATATTTTTAATCGTTAAAGCCAAAGGCGATGTTTGAGCAACTACCGTATCTTTCACTTTCGAAAGATCGTTTGCAGGCGCTGGTTTAAACGCAAATAAGATATTGGTTTTGTTTAAATGAGCATCTTCAACATCATATTTGCTATTAGTTAAATCTACTTTTAAGTTTTTTAAACCTAAATCTGCAACATTTGCAATGGCTTTAGTCGTCGTAATCTGATCGTTGTAATCTACCTTAACGTTGTTGAAAGTGAAATCCTGTATTTCTACCAGCGGTAATTTGCCCGTTTCCTTTTCAGTACTGTCTACACTGTTATTAATGTGTTGTACCAATTGTGTAAGCGGTTTTTGTTGCAGATAACGAAGCGATGTGTTTTCTAGCGTTAGCGTTTTAATTACATAATGTTGGTTGGCTAAATCGAAATCTTTTAAGCGGGTTTCAAATGCGCCAAGATAAAGTTTGACATCATTTCCGGCTACATCATCGCGATAGGTTAAGCCAATATCTTCGAAAGCAATTTTATCAATAGAAAATTTGAGTGTAGATGTGGTATCTTCCTTTACCTTTTCTTCAGGTTTAGATTGTTCGCTTGCAAAGGCATCAACAAGAAAAGAAAAATTAAAGGCAGTATCTGGATTAATCCGTTTTACATTTGCCCTTACAGTTTTCAGTTCCAGGTTATTTAGTTCTACTTTGTTGCTCAATAAAGCAAAAATTCCAATGTTGGCAGAAAACTTACCGGCGTATAATAAAGTGTCGCCTTTTAAATCCTGAATGTAGAGTTTATTCAACACCACATCTTTAGGCAAAGCAATTTTAATACTTTCCAGACTGATTTCTGTTTTTGTTTTTTTCTTTAACCAGGTAATTGCTTTGTCCTTTACGAAGTTTTGAACAGCAGGAACATTGAGCGAAAGGGCGAGACCAACAACCAAAATAATGATAGAGGCGATAACCCAAAGTAGAATTTTTAAACTTTTGCGTACGTATTTATTCAAAGCTAAGCGTGTTTGGTGTGATGATAATTGCTAAAAGCATGCCATTAAAAAATTTATTTAACAAGCGATTTTTAGTAATTAATACAAAAATTAGATTAAATTGTTCGTCCGCTATAAAAATTTAACAAGGCGGACTTAAAATCAATACAATGAAAACCCTAAATATTAATATAAATTTCGAGCAGTTTAATGGAATTGAAGAGCTGAATGTAGCAGATAAAGAACTGTGTGTACAGGCAGAAAAAGCACTTGCTACTTCTTTTTCGCCATATTCAAAGTTTAAAGTAGGAACAGCAATACGACTCAAATCTGGTGCTGTTGTTTTGGGAAGTAACCAGGAAAATGTAGCTTATCCATCTGGTTTATGTGCAGAACGCGTGGCTTTATTTTCTATTGCTTCTGCAATGCCTGATGCTATAATTGAAAGTATGGCCATTACCGCGCAGACAGATACTTTTGAAATTTTAAAACCGGTAACCTCTTGCGGAGGTTGTTTACAGGTGATGGTCGAATTCGAACGCAAACAGCAATCGCCAATCGAGGTAATTTTTTATTGTTTAAATGGAGAAATTTTAAAAGTAAAGAGTGTAAAGAGTTTATTGCCTTTCGCTTTTGTTGAAGAACGTTTGGAAGGTTAAGACCGCAGATTATATATATTTGGGTTTTGATCCGGATATGAAATCACTTTACCTGTTTTTACCCATTCTTTTTTGCAGTTTTTTGGCGATTGCACAAAAACCATTAAGCCCCGCTAATACGTATAAAATTACGTACAGCCGTTCTTCCAATGGTAAAGCGATTGATGAAGAAAACAAAACAATTGTACTGGTAACACCTAAGCAAAACCGGATTACAACAACAAGTATCCTGAATGGTAAAGCAAAGTTTCCTTTTGAGCAAACGCTCATTGTAAAACCTTCTAACGTGCTTTTTCAGGTGGCAAATTTAGATGAAGTACAACAAATTGCTACGGTTGATAGTTTGGCATTAACCCAACAGCAGTTTGAGCAGAGCAATGAAACTAAAATTATTCTGGGCTACATCTGTAAAAAAGCAAGTACAGTTGTAAACTCTAACCGCATTGATTTCTGGTATACAACCGATGCCCGAATTACAGCCGCGCCAACTGCGCTGGGCCAAACTTTGGGTTTGGTACTAGAGCAAGTACGCAACGGCAACAGTGCAGTTACGGCCACTAATATAGAAGTGATAAAAAAAGCGAGTCAGCCTGATGTTCAAAACCTCGTTTCTGTAAGTACAGATGCACTTACATATAAAGATTTGCTTTGGAAAAGCAGATTTACAACACTTAAAATTTTTAATAACGAAATCATCAACTTTGTCGATAAACCTGTTTCTACAGACAGTATTTGCCGGTTTGCCGGCGGAACAATTATCGCCAGAAAAATTTCTTTCCCTAAGCTCCAAAATGTAGCAAATGTTTTTGTAGATCTTACAGAACAATCAAATGGCGATGCATATGACCGTACAGGTTCCGTATTTGTAATTCCTACTGATGAATCCATTTCTTTACTTGATGCGCTTAAAAAGAATGTGAAAGTTTTGCCATTATACGAAAACGGAAATGGCACAATATACCAAGGTGTTGTGGCTACAGAAAACTATCGTCCGGTTATAGAACTGATGCGTTTTTTTACCCCTTTTGGCGTGGGCAAATACAATACGTTAAAACTTAAAGATAAAACCTGGGCAGAGAAAGTTTATTACCGTCAGGATATTTCAGAGCTCTATCCGGCCTTAAATGGCAAAGAGGTTTGGGTTGCTGTGTTTATTGGCAATTATGATAAGGGCGGGCACAAAGTGTCGCTCAACATTACGGTGCATAACGCAGGCAGGGAAAAACCTGTATCTAAAAAAGTCATCTCCTTATTCAACTCTACCAATGTAATGGAAATGGCTGGACAAGAATACGGCACTATGTTTAGCAACGATAAAGGCTTAGAGGTTTCGTTTACCTTAGATCAAGACCTGAAAGATGCAAAGCTGCGTTATATTACAACCGGCCACGGTGGCTGGGGTGGAGGCGATGAATTTGTGCCAAAAGAAAATACCATCTGGCTAGATGGGAGAAAAGGTTTTTGCTTTTACGCCATGGCGGCAAGATTGTGGTACATATCGTTTGTCTAACCCGGCATCTGGTAATTTTGAAAGCGGGTTATCATCGTCAGATTTAAGTCGCTCCAATTGGTGTCCGGGTACAGTTACCAATCCAAATTTTATTAACTTTGGCGATCTTAAAGCCGGAAAACATACCATAAAAATTACTATCCCTCTGGGTAAAAGAGAAGGTTCCAGCTTTAGTGCCTGGAATGTTTCCGGGATTTTGGTTGGAACTGAATAAGTTAATTCAAAGTTGGTGTGTATAACTTCTTTTTAACAAAATTCAATGATACCTTATATTTACAATCATCAATAATGCGATATTTTAATGAGTGAAGAATTAGACCAGAACATACACGGAGAACAAAAACATACCATAACCCCAATTAACGGTTTATACGAAAACTGGTTCCTCGATTATGCTTCTTATGTAATCCTGGATCGGGCAGTTCCCCATATTAATGATGGGTTAAAGCCGGTGCAACGCCGGATTATGCATTCACTTAAAGAAATGGATGACGGGCGTTTTAATAAAGCGGCGAACGTTATTGGCAATACAATGAAATACCATCCGCATGGCGATGCGTCTATTGGCGATGCAATGGTTCAGATTGGCCAGAAAGACCTGTTAATTGATATGCAGGGAAACTGGGGCGATCCGGTTACCGGAGATAGCGCTGCAGCACCGCGGTATATTGAAGCGCGTTTATCTAAATTTGCCAATGAAGTCGTTTTCAACCCGGATACAACAGATTGGCAACTCAGTTACGACGGGCGTAATAATGAACCGATTACTTTACCGGTTAAATTTCCTCTATTGCTTGCACAGGGTGCAGAAGGTATTGCCGTGGGTTTGGCGACCAAAGTAATGCCACACAATTTTATAGAATTGCTGGATGCCTCTATAGAAGCACTAAAAGGTGTTAGACCGAATATTCTTCCAGACTTTTTTACCGGCGGAATGGCCGATTTTTCTGCCTATAATGAAGGACAACGCGGAGGGAAAATCCGTGTGCGTGCCAAAATAACCGAGAAAGATAAAAAAACACTGGTCATTACAGAAGTGCCTTTCAGCACAACTACCGGTTCTGTAATTGATAGCATCTTGTCTGCAAATGATAAGGGCAAAATCAAAATCAAAAAAATTGAAGACAATACTGCCGCCAACGTAGAAATTGTAGTGCATCTTGCACCAGGCATTTCGCCCGATGTAACCATTGATGCTTTATATGCATTTACAGCTTGCGAAGTGTCCATATCGCCAAATACCTGTATCATCAAACAAGATAAACCACACTTTATGAGTGTGAATGATATCTTGATTGAAAATACAAAACACACCAAAAGCCTCTTAAAACTAGAGCTGGAAATCAGATTGCATGAATTGCAGGAAAAGATTTTCTTCAGTTCTTTATTGAAGATATTTATTCAGGAAGGAATGTATAAAAATCCTGAATACGAAAATTCCAGTAATTTTGACACCGTTGTAGAGGTTTTACATCTGTTGTTCGATCCATTTAAACCAACGCTTTATCGCGATATTACACCGGAGGATTTTAAAAAACTGATCGATAAACCGATGAGTAGCATCACGCGCTTTGATGTGAAGAAGGCCGATGAGCAGATGAAAGCGCTGGAAGATGATATCAAAGTGGTAAAAAACCATTTGAAACATCTTACAGATTACGCCATTGCCTGGTATCAGAAAATTAAAGATAAATATGGCAAAGGCCGTGAGCGCAGAACGGAAATCCGTTTGTTCGATCGGGTAGAAGCAGCTAAAGTTGCGCTTGCAAATGTAAAACTCTTTATGAACCGTGCCGATGGTTTTATTGGCTCCGGATTGCGTAAAGATGAGTTTGTTGCAGATTGCTCAGATATTGATGAAGTTATTGTTTTTCGTGAAGACGGAAAATGTATCATCACTAAAGTTGCCGATAAAACCTTCGTTGGCAAAGGCATTATTCATGCCCAGGTATTTAAAAAAGGAGACGAGCGCACCATTTATAATATGATTTATAAAGACGGCGCCAGCGGTACCGCTTATGTGAAACGTTTTGCAGTAGTTGGCGTAACGCGCGATAAAGAATATGACCTGACTAAAGGCTCTAAAGGTTCTAAAGTCCTATATTTTACACCAAACCCTAATGGCGAGGCAGAAGTCGTAAACATTGCACTAAAGCCGCATTCTAAACTGCGTAAACTTCAGTTTGATCTCGATCTTGCAGAAGTAGCAATTAAAGGAAGAGGATCTCAGGGAAATATTGTTTCAAAATATCCCGTAAAGAAAATTATCCTGAAAAGTAAAGGGGTTTCTACACTTTCGGGTTTAAAAATCTGGTATGATGATTTGTTGAAACGTTTAAATGTTGATGGAAGAGGCCAGTATCTAGGTGAATTTGATGGAGACGACAAAATCCTTCAGGTGCATAAGGATGGTTTCTACGAGTTGAGTTCATTTGAACTAAGCAACCATTTTGACGACGGTTTGCTGCTGATTCAGAAATTTGATCCGGAAAAGATATTCTCTGCTGTTCACTTTGATGGAAAGGCACAGAATTATTTCGTGAAACGATTTGCTTTTGAAACACAATCTGTTGGCAAGAAAGTAAGCTTTATCAGTGAAGAACCAAAGTCGAGATTATTATTTTTAACCGCTAACGCCGCAGCGAAGGTTGTAGTGGATGTGTTAAAAGGCAAAACGCAAATTCCGGAAACGGTAGAATCTGTTCTGTCCGAGATGATAGATATCAAAGGCTTAAAAGCAAATGGAAATCGCTTATCTCCGCATGATGTTCAGAAAGTTATTTTAGAAGAACCTGAAGAAGAAAAAACTGAAGAAACGCATATAGGAGAGGATGAGGATGAAGGCGGAGAAGACAATGGTGGAGATAATGGTGGAGGCGAAGATCAGGTTGCGGCTGAACCAAATGCGGCAGATGAAAGCGAAACCGCCGAGGAACAAACCACCGTTGAAACTGAAATAGAAACGCCGAAGCCAGAAACGCCTGAAAAACCAGTTGAGAAACCAAAATGGTCTGGCAACAGCGATGCGAAACCAAAACAAAAAGAGACTGAAACCAATAAAACACCAACGGAAGATAAAGCATCTAAAAAAATAGATTTAGAAATTACCAATCCAGACGATATCCAATTGGGTTTATTTTAATGAGTTGAGTATAAAACTAAAATTAATCATCGTTGCGAGGAGGAACGACGAAGCAATCCATTTTGCCTGAAATATTGCTTCGTGTGCTCACTAAACCAAATCGCCACGGAAACACGGAGCGCACGGAAATGTTTTTGAAGCGTTTTCCCAAATTCTGTGTTTCCGTGGCAAATATCTCTTTACATTAAATATTTCTTCACGCGCTCACTAAATTAACTTGCCACGGAAGCACGGAGGACACAGAAATGTTTTGCAGCGTTTTCCCAAATTCTGTGTTTCCGTGGCAAATATCTCTTTGCATAAAGGATTTCTTCACGCGCTCACTAAACCAACTTGCCACGGAAGCACGGAGCGCACGTAAATGTTTCTGCAGCGTTTTCCCAAATTCTGTGTTTCCGTGGCAAATATCTCTTTGTATTAAGTATTGCTTCACGCGCTCACTAAACCAAATTGCCACGGAAGCACGGAGCGCACGGAAATGTTTTGCAGCGTTTTCCCAAATTCTGTGTTTCCGTGGCAAATATCTCTTTACATTAAATATTGCTTCACGCGCTCACTAAACCAAATTGCCACGGAAGCACGGAGGACACAGAAATGTTTTGCAGCGTTTTCCCAAATTCTGTGTTTCCGTGGCAAATATCTCTTTGCATAAAGGATTTCTTCACGCGCTCACTAAACCAACTTGCCACAGAAGCACGGAGCGCACGTAAATGTTTCTGCAGCGTTTTCCCAAATTCTGTGTTTCCGTGGCAAATATCTCTTTGTATTAAGTATTGCTTCACGCGCTCACTAAACCAAATTGCCACGGAAGCACGGAGCGCACGGAAATGTTTCTGCAGCGTTTTCCCAAATTCTGTGTTTCCGTGGCAAATATCTCTTTACATTAAATATTTCTTCACGCGCTCACTAAACCAACTTGCCACGGAAGCACGGAGCGCACGAAAATGTTTTTGCAGCGTTTTCCCAAATTCTGTGTTTCCGTGGCAAATATCTCTTTACATTAAATATTGCTTCACGCGCTCACTAAACCAACTTGCCACGGAAGCACGGAGCGCACGGAAATGTTTTTGAAGCGTTTTCCCAAATTCTGTGTTTCCGTGGCAAATATCTCTTTACATTAAATATTCTTCACGCGCTCACTAAATTAACTTGCCACGGAAGCACGGAGGACACAGAAATGTTTTGCAGCGTTTTCCCAAATTCTGTGTTTCCGTGGCAAATATCTCTTTGCATAAAGGATTTCTTCACGCGCTCACTAAACCAACTTGCCACGGAAGCACGGAGCGCACGGAAATGTTTCTGCAGCGTTTTCCCAAATTCTGTGTTTCCGTGGCAAATATCTCTTTACATTAAATATTTCTTCACGCGCTCACTAAACCAACTTGCCACGGAAGCACGGAGCGCACGAAAATGTTTTTGCAGCGTTTTCCCAAATTCTGTGTTTCCGTGGCAAATATCTCTTTACATTAAATATTGCTTCACGCGCTCACTAAACCAACTTGCCACGGAAGCACGGAGCGCACGGAAATGTTTTTGAAGCGTTTTCCCAAATTCTGTGTTTCCGTGGCAAATATCTCTTTACATTAAATATTTCTTCACGCGCTCACTAAATTAACTTGCCACGGAAGCACGGAGGACACAGAAATGTTTTGCAGCGTTTTCCCAAATTCTGTGTTTCCGTGGCAATGCCTAATTTGTCACCCGCTTTTTGCGAAGAGGAACCACAACCCATCCCGACTTTTCGGGAAAGCAATCTCCTCTGTAGGAAATTCTACATCGAAAATCATAGCTCAATTTCAATTTAAAAACTATATTTGCGGTGCTCAAAGGGGTGCTTGCTGATTGGCAAATTCTGTTGCCGTCACTTGCTGAGATTATACCCATTTGAAGAGTAAACGAAAAGTTCACTTTTCAATGCACCTGATTCGGGTAATGCCGGCGTAGGGAAGAGGTTACAACATGGCTGTTTAGCCCCAGAAAGCAGTTGATTTTAATTACACTACATCAATTTATTCTGTGAACCTGCACATTTGGTTCAGCATTTATGGTGCAGTTTGCAATTTTTTTAAATATGGATTTCCAAGAATGGTTTCGGCTTTTTAGAGAGCAAATTTTACAAACCTCAATTGTAGAATGGTTTGCTGTGGGATTTGGCGTTTCAGAAGTTTTACTGGCCAAAAGAAACAGCATTTGGCTATATCCTGCCGGGATAATTTCAGTTATGTTGACAATGTTTCTAATGTATCAAAGCAAATTATATGCAGAAACACTACTAAATATTTATTATTTGGTTATGAGTATTTACGGATGGATGATCTGGAAAAAGCGTAAACAAGATGCCGAAAAACAAGTTGCATGGAGTACAAATCGAGAATTGATTATAGCCTGTTCAATATCAATAATTGGTTTTACCTTTTTCTATTTTGGATTGAGAAACCATACAGATTCTGATGTTCCCATTTTAGATGCCTTTGTATCTGCCACGGCTTGGGCCGGAATGTGGCTTTTGGCGAAAAGAAAAATTGAAAATTGGATATTTTTAAATATTTCCAACATTGTAGCAATTCCCTTATTATTCCATAAAAAATTGCCATTAATGGGCTGTCTTACAACTTTTTTATTCTTGGTAGCTGTTTTCGGATTTATGGATTGGAAAAAGATTGCTGGAAGCAGGAAAGTAGAAAATATAGCATAAATGAAGGAGAGTGTGGATATAAATTGGAAGGAAAAAATTACGGCGCTGTCTGCTCTTTCTGAAGAAATGGGCGCTTTGCATCCCGAAATATTGAAAATAGCCTATCAAAAACAATGGTTTAAACTGTTCGTTCCGGAAGTGTATGGAGGTGCAGGAATGAAACTGCCCGAAATATTGAGACTGGAAGAAGAGCTTGCAGAGTTGGATGGAAGTTTAGGATGGACAGTCACGTTATGTGCTGGCGCAGGCTGGTTTGCGGGTTTTCTGGATCAACAATTGGCAAAAGAGATATTTTCTAATCCAGAAGTTTGTTTTGCAGGAAGTGGTGCTGTAGGCGGCACCGCAGTTGCAACAGATGATGGTTACATTTTGGACGGTTTTTGGAAATATGCGAGTGGCGCTTTACACGCCACAGTGTTTACTGCGAACTGTGTTGTAAAAACAACGAAGGGAGAAGATTTGCTGGATAAAGAAGGAAAACCACTTGTTAAATCATTCATTCTCCATAAAGACGAGGTGGAAATTATCTCTGGCTGGTCTTATTTTGGTTTGGTGGCAACAGGCAGTCATGCTTTTAAAGTTGAACACTTAATGGTGCCAGCCAACAGAGCATTTGTAATAAATGATGCCATTCAAATAGAAAGCGCAGGTTTTGACTATCCTTTCCTTCAACTTGCAGAAACAACTTTAGCTGTAAATAGCTTAGGGATGGCCAATCATTTTATTGCCCTTGTAGAAACTCAATTCACATCTCGTTCTGGTATTGGGCGGTATAGCGAGGCGCAAATTGCTTATTTTAATGCAGAACTGTCAAAATGGAAAAAGGAGATAGAGAATAATAAAAATACATTTTATGAAGCTTTTGATGCATCGTGGGAGGAACTTCAAAGTCAGAACTTCATTTCAGAAAAAAGACGATTAGCGGTGAGTAAAATCAGCAGATATTTGGCTCACAAATGTCGCGAGGCTTCAGACGCACTTTTTCCGTATTGTGGTTTGGCTGCGGCACAAAAAGAAACGGAGATCAACCGCGTTTGGAGAGATATACATACTGCAAGTCAGCATGCTTTACTTACGTTTCTGGAATAATTATTCCAGAAATTCTGGTCTTATTTTGTTTTGGAAGTCTTTGGCGAATTTATTCAGCTTTGGTTGAATAACGAAAGCGCAGTACGGCTTGGATTTATTGCTTAAATAATAATCTTGATGGTAATCTTCAGCTTCGTAAAAATCGCCGGCAGGCAAAACTTCCGTTACAATTTTTTCTTCAAATACTTTTTCGCGGGTTAAGCTTGCAATCATTTTTCCGATCAGCTCAAGCTGTTCTTCATTTGTATAAAAAATAATTGATCGATATTGGCTGCCAACATCATTTCCCTGGCGGTTTAAAGTGGTTGGCGTATGTGTTTTAAAGAAAATAAGCAACAGTTCCTCGAACGTGATGATTTTCGGATCAAATTCAATGCGTATGACCTCCGCATGCCCTGTATCGCCGTTGCATATTTCCATATACGTTGGATGTTTCAGCGTTCCGCCCATATAACCCGAAGTAACCCGAATTACGCCCACTAATGTTTGAAAAACGGCTTCGGTGCACCAAAAACAACCTCCGCCAAATATTGCTATCTGCATCTAATTGACCTATATAAAAACTGTTCCAATTTTCAGAAAAGGCTGTAAAAATCAAGAAAATAAATACCATTCTATTACTTTATTCCTGAAGCGTTTAAGTCTCTCTAAACTTTTTTTAAAATAGTAATTTTATCGTTACAAAAAAACAGATTGCATAAATTCGTAAAAAAAATATTTTTTCGATAAGAATAAAATCAATTCTGCAATGACGATGAAAACGCATTTGGACGCCTTGCTAAATCGTGAAATTGAAATGTTTTTAAAAGAGGTGTGTTATGTTCGATTAAAGCTGGTTTAATAAATTATAGTCGTAATCTCAAATAAAAATGCCCATATTTTGTATGGACATCTGGAACTTAAATTTATATTAAAGCTTATATTATTTAATGCAATTATTAGGTAAACAGAATTGAACTTTACAATTGTTTATTCCTGATTTTTCTTAATTCTACTTCAAATATATCTGAATTCACTTTCTCTGCTTTCGCCTTTTCAATGGCGAGTTGTTCTGTTTTTACAGCTTCCTCAAAATATCCCAGGCGGTATAAAATATGCGCTAAAGTATCATAATATCCCGCAAGCGGACTCAATTGAATTGATCGTCTACTCCAAAGCATGGCTTTTGTAAGATAGTTTACATTGGCCGTTTTGATTTCATAGAACTTCCATGCGGCGTTGTTTAGTTCATTCGCATAATTTATACTTGATGGACCAGATGTGGAAACCATACTCACAGATTTTGCCGGATTCTGTGATTTTAGAATACTATCCATTTTGGCCTTTGATACGTAATTTCTTGATGGCGACATATTTTTCATTTGAGCATCCATAGCACGCTGTTCTATTTTTTTTATGGTATCTGCACTTACGTTCATATAATATCCATCAATAAAATATGCTGCAGTTCTGAGGTAACTCGCCGTATCTTTTACTGCTAAATAATACCACAGCATTTGGTTATTGTAGGCTCTTTCGCCTGAACGATAATCTTTTGTCCATGAGCTTCGTGCAAAATTTGCTCCTGCAAATGCTCTCTTGCTATTTTTCTTCGCGGCAGCATCAATCATCGTATTCGAAATCATCGCATTGTTAAATCTTGAACGTTTCTGAGCAGGCTCGGTTCGGTAAATGCTATCTACAATTTTTCGGTTGGTAT
This sequence comes from Pedobacter terrestris, assembly GCF_052343045.1. Lineage (NCBI taxonomy): Bacteria > Pseudomonadati > Bacteroidota > Sphingobacteriia > Sphingobacteriales > Sphingobacteriaceae > Pedobacter > Pedobacter terrestris. Next base: position 655,326 of record NZ_CP180264.1, read on the forward strand.
AAGCAAGTTTATACGCTTGGCCGTCTAAGAAAGGCCCCGCTTCCAAGATATATAGAACGGTTTGGTAATTGCTCAGTTCTGAGACCTTCAAGTTCGAAGCATATTGCTCAATGAGTTCCGCATTATTTACAATGCCTGTTCTTTTTCTGGCATCTATTAGAGCTTTTAGGGTGTTATTATCCGATTTATCGGCTTCGTAAATTTTTGTTAACTCAGATAAAGTGGGATTTTTATAAGCTTGCAAGGCAGCGTTCAACATATCAAAGTACCTTTTATCTGCGCTTGAGTTACCAAGATCTTTGAAAAAAACTTCTTTATCAGCCCGAAGAAAAATATATGCTGGAAATGATTTTATTGAAGCGGTTCTCAGTATCGAAAATACTGAAGTATCAGTTGTTGCTGTTTTATACATCACTAATGCTTCATTAAAGCGTGTAATTACAGCCTCGTTTTCAATAGCAGATTTAAAATTATAAGGATTGCTATTTTTTGCATTGGATGAAATCGGGTAGTCAACGATTAGTAAAACAGGCTTTTGTGTTGCCTTAGCTTTCTCCAGGGCAGCATTTAAAGATTGACTTGTTTTTAGTTTTTGTGCATACGTGTGTAAAGTAATCGCGCACAACAAGAGCATGAGGGAAGTTAATTTTTTCATAGCGTTAATAATTGAGAGAATGAAAAAGCCCGAAAAAATCGGGCTTTAAAGATTATTGATACTGAATGTAGATTGGCTTCGGAGTAAGTTTAATAAGTTCTTCAGGTGTCATCATTCTGTTTGGTGCTTTCTTAATATCATTTTTGTAAAAAAGTTTGAAACCCGTAAACTGTACCGGTTCTCCGTATATGAAATGGCGGTAAGTACCTTTCTTAAGTTCTGGTTCGCCCCAACCATCCATATGCATAACAATTTGCACTTCAGGGCGCAATTTAATGCTTTGGTAGTTGGTTACCATTTTGCGGGTAAAGCGGTGAACGGTAAAAACTTTTGGCGGCAGGTTGTATTTTTTTACAATATCTGCAAGGTATCCCGAAACGTAGTTGATATCCGCTGCATCATACGTTCCAATACGTTTGCCGGGAAGTGAACCATCTTTCATAGAAAATTCAGGATCGATACCTAAATGTACGTATGGCAATTGAAGGTATTTTTCTATATACGGCAATTCTGCCTTAATATTACTTAATGCCACCTGAAGATCTAAAAATACGATCGTATTGGGTTGCATTTTGGCAATTTTCAGTACAGAATCAATCTGTTTGTTGCCCATTCTATTGATGTATTTTCCGTCTTTTCCAGGCGTTCCGCTGGCTACAGCTGCAATGTAATGTAAGCCTGGTTGAACTGGAGTGGATGGGTCTACTTTTTCCCAATGCTTTACTTCAGCATTTAAGCGTTGCCACATTTCTTTTGGCGCATATTCACCCAATGCACCCATTTTTTTCGAGTGTAAATTTCCGTAATAAACCACAATTCTTTTGAAAGGCAAAATTGCGCCTGCCAAAGGATAAGGTTGTTTTTTTACTGGCCATTTTCCGGTAGTATCGCCATTGGCAAGTTTTAAAACTAAGGAATCGTACAGTTTAGGATCAACAGGTTTCATCACATTCTCTGTAGAGTCTGTTTTTTTCTTCGTAGTATCTGTTGATGAAGAAAAGATTTTGCCAACGCCGCCTTTGCCTTCTGTGTTGTTGCAATTGGCAAATAAGCTGATGGCTGCAAAGCCCAAAATTACGGTGCCTGCCAGGTGAGGGAATTTCATAGATTTTATAAGTATTAAGTATATACAGATTGTTCAGAATCTGAAAGGGATGAAAGTAAAAGGTTAAAGTTGTATGTCAAAATAATTTAATCCACATTTACACATTGCAGAATTTTCCAAAAACACCTAAAGGCAGTTTAATTCCTGCAGTGGCTTGTAAATACAATTCGCCGGTTTCTAAATTTTTAACTTGCGGAAATGAAGTTCGGATTAGGTTTTCAACTATAACGGATGAAAAGCCTAATGAATACGTATTTAGGATTAAGAAATGTTCTTTCTCATCTAAAAGTTGTACCACATCTTGCATCATTTCCTGGATATGGTCTTCCAGTTTCCATTTTTCACCATTTGGACCGTGGCCATACGCTGGTGGATCGAGAATTATTCCATTGTATTTTTTACCGCGCTTTAGTTCTTTTTTAACAAATTTCAAGGCATCTTCAACCATCCAGCGCGTGTTCTTTAAACCCGATAATTCCTGGTTTTCATTTGCCCAGGTTACCACTTGTTTAATGGAATCTACATGCGTAGTTTCTGCGCCTGCTGCATTAGCAATCAAAGAAGCTGCACCGGTGTAGGCAAATAGATTTAATACTTTTGGTTGAGGCGTTTTGAATTTTTTGATGGATGAAGAAATATAATCCCAGTTTACGGCTTGTTCCGGGAAAACACCAACATGTTTGAATGAAGTTAAACCTAAACGCAGTTTAATTGAAACTTCATTGTTTTTATATTCTACATGCCAACGATCTTGTATGGCTGGGTTTTTCTTTACCCATTCGCCAGAGGTGGCAGAACGGCCTTTGAAAGTAATATTTGCTTGTTTTTTCCATTCCTGCTCAGAAAGGGTTTTCTTCCAAACGGCCTGGGGTTCCGGACGGATTAATATCGCAGTACCAAAACGTTCCAGTTTTTCAAAATCCCCACAGTCAATCAGTTCATAATCTTTCCAGTGCGTGGGTGTCAATAATTGTATCATGTATTCAATAACTTTAAATTGGGGTAATGTGTGATCTGCTGATCATCGGTTATTAAAGTGAGGTTTTCTGCAAGTGCCTGCGCAATAATCAATCGATCAAACGGATCTTTATGTAAAAATGGGAGTGTTAAGTAAGTTTTAAGATGCTTTTGGTTGGGCATAATAATTTCAATTCCATATTCATCCAGCAGGCTGTAAACAGCATCAACAATAATTTTCAGTTTTCCGATACTTATCTTTATTGCAATTTCCCAGATACTCGCAATGCTGAAAAATTTTTGATGTTGCGTGGAGTTTATAATTTCGATTGTTTCGGCACTGATAGCGTTTTCTCCCTTAATCATAAAGAGAAATATATGGGTATCTAAAAGAAAACGCATTACATGTAGTCTTTTAAATCATCCAAAGGTTCGTTGAAATCATCAGAAATATAAAGAACAGTATCCTTTGCAGCACCATATAAACTTTTCGGTTCTTTAGCAATTTGGGTTTGCTCTAAAGGTGTTGTATAAGATTTCCTTTCGTATCTGGCTTTCAAAAAATCTACAAAATCTTCAACTTCCGCAAGTTTATCTTCGGGTAATGAATCCAATTTATCCATAATATTTTTTGTAGCCCTTGTCATACCCAAATATAGCGAATATTTCTAGAATTTATCCTTCGCAGCTTTCATGAAACGACTGGCAAACACAAAGTCATTCAGCTCTTTAACATCTGTATGTGCAATTTCTTTATTGCTGCCTTCCCAGAATTTTTTGCCTTCATGTAAAAACAAAATATAATCTCCAATACCCATTACAGAGTTCATATCGTGGGTAACAACAATAGTTGTGGTTTTATATTCTTCGGTAATTTCTTTGATCAGTTCATCAATTACAATGGACGTTTTTGGGTCTAAGCCAGAGTTGGGTTCATCGCAAAAAAGATATTTTGGATTCATGGCAATGGCACGCGCAATTCCTACACGTTTTTTCATTCCACCAGATAACTCTGCCGGGAAGAGTTTATTTTTTCCTTCCAGATTTACTCTTTCCAAACAAAAATTTACCCTTTCTAATTTTTCCTTGCGGCTTTGCTCGGTAAACATATTCAGTGGAAACATAATATTATCTTCGACCGTCATGCTGTCAAATAGTGCCGATCCCTGGAAAAGCATACCAATTTCTTTCCTTACCTCTATGCGTTCTTCGTACGTCATAGGTGTAAAATCGCGCCCGTCATAAAGTACCGAGCCAGAATCTGGCTGGTGTAAGCCAACCATACATTTAAGTAACGTTGTTTTTCCAGAGCCAGAACCTCCAATAATCAAATTGGTAACACCTTCTTCAAATACACCAGAAATGCCTTTAAGTACTTCATTTCCGGAGAAAGATTTTACTATATCTTTAATTTCTATCATTACAACAACAATTGGGTTACGATATAATCGCAAGCTAAAATGGAAATACAACTAATTACAACCGCTCTGGTACTGGCTTGAGAAACCTCCAGCGCACCGCCTTTAACATAAAAACCTTCGTAAGCAGGTACAGTTGTAATGATAAAACCAAATACAAATGCTTTAACCAATGCAACAACAACCGTATATGGATTAAAATCTGTAGTGATGCCCTGAATGTATTCATTTGGCGTTACTGCGCCAGATAACGAACCGCCTAAATAACCACCAGAAATGCTTAGAAACATAGAAATGATCACCAAAAGTGGCACCATTGTGATACCCGAAATAACCTTTGGTAAAATTAGATATCCGGGTGCATTAATCCCCATAATTTCCAATGCGTCAATTTGTTCAGAAACACGCATGGTACCAATTTCTGAAGAAATGGCAGATCCAATTTTGCCGGCCAAAACAATGGCACTAATGGTTGGGCTCAGTTCGAGAATACTGGAGTCTCGGTTTACAGAACCAATAATGGTTTTTGGAATAAAATCACTCACCAGCTGGAAAGCAATTTGCAGTGTCATCACGGCACCGATAAAAGTAGAAATAATGGCAATTAAACCTAATGAGCCTACTCCAACGTAGTCCATTTGCTTGGCAATTTCCTTAAAGTAAATCTTAAATTTTTCCGGCTTTCTAAATACAGATTTAAGTAGCAGTATATATCTGCCGAAATTGGTAAAGTTCATTCCGTATGTCTTTATGCTTAATTTAAATGCTTCAGTTTATAATACTACAAAGAAACGATAAAAAAGTTGTCGCCCTTTGATATTTACAAAAATATTCGTGGTTTTGAATATAAATATGGTTTTTTGCCTACAAAAATTAATCCATAAAAAATGAGGGCAGTAATTACCGGCGCCACCAAAGGAATTGGACGTGCAATTGCTTTAAAACTATCTGAAAAAGGCTATGAACTGGCTTTAGTTGCTAGAAATTTTGCAGATCTTCAGGCACTTAAAGAAGAGTTGGGAGCCCGCGGTGGCAAAGCGTTTATTTATGCTGCAGATTGTAGCAACAAAACTCAAGTTTACAATTTTGCGAATGAACTTGAAAAGGTTTTTACAACAGTAGATATCTTGGTGAACAATGTTGGCGCTTTTTTTCCAGGTAATTTGATGGATGAGGAAGATGAAACTTTCGAGTTTCAACAAAACCTGAATGTAAATGCAAGCTATTATCTATCCAAATTCTTTGGTCGGATGATGCGCACACAACAGCATGGGCACATTTTTAATATCTGTTCTGTAGCCAGCAATGCACCTGTAAAAAATGCCGGTAGTTATAGTGTAACAAAAGCAGCGATGTTAAGTCTTAACTCTGTATTGCGGCAAGAATTGGCACCATTTAACATAAAAGTGACTGCATTTTTACCCGGTTCTACAAAAACAGCGTCCTGGGAAGGTACCACAATTCCGGATGAAAAATTTGTACAACCAGAAGACATAGCAGAAACTCTGTTTACCATTTTAAACTTAAGTAAAGGCGTAAACGTAGATGAAGTGCACATTACACCGCTCAATTTTTAGACACACAAATTAACAGCATTATGGAAAAGAAGCTTTTTAGAAACGAACACGATAAGATGATTGCTGGAGTAGCTTCTGGACTTGCAGAATACATGCAAGTAGAAGTGACCATAGTAAGATTGTTATTCGCTTTATCAACCATCTTCATGGCAGGCGGTGGTTTGATCGCTTATATTATTATGTGGATTATTGTTCCGGTAAATCAAGATCCTACAGCAAGATTCTCTAAATTCAATGACTTTTTTAGAGAAAATACAACCAACCCAAATTCAGGTAATGGAGCACCGTTTTCAGGGTCGGCTTCTTCTGGCAACCAAAATTGGACACAGCCAGTAAACGATGTGCCTAAAACGCCATTTGAAACGCAGGCAGATTTTGGAAAATTTAACAAATCAAATGATACAGGCAGAACAATAGCCGGCCTTATATTACTCGTTGTTGGAAGCTTTTTCTTGATGCGCGAGCTGGATATTGTGCCATATTGGTTCAATTTCAGAAATCTTTTCAAGTTTATGTGGCCATTGGTTTTCATTGCTTTGGGGATTAGCATCATTTCAAAATCTAAACGTAAAAATGACTGGGCGGCATTTCAAAACCAACAGGCAGAAGAAGAAGCAAAGAAAAAAGCCGATTTTTCTGATGCAGTTGTAACGCCCGTTACAGAAAGCCCGAAAGACGAAAACAATTCAACCATTAACCCTCAAGCCTAAAATTATGAAACTAGATAGATTAATCTGGGGCATTATTCTGCTCTTTATAGGCGGTGTGCTCTTACTGGAAAACTTTGGAATTATCGATTTCTACTGGCGAAACGTTTGGAGTTTCTGGCCAATTTTCCTAATCATTGCCGGGATAAACATATTGTTTAACCGAAACAACTCGCAAACCGGAAGTATGATTGCAATTGGCGTACTTGTGGTATCATTGGCTTTTCTTTTTGTTAAAGGTCAGCAAGAACCAGAACGCGGTTGGTGGGGACATAAATTTAAAAACGACATCGACATTAATATTGATGACGATGGTAATGATGATGATGATCAAGACCGCGATTCTTCTGTAAGAGCAAATTTATTTGAAACTATTGATGCCTCGGATACTTTAAAGAAAACCATTCTAAATATCAGCGGTGGCGGAATTTCTTTTAATCTGAATGAGGAAGGAACTGACAGGTTGTTTAATGCAGATGTAAAAAAAGGCAAAAGTTCTTTTTCACTTTCTAAGCAAGTTACCGATAGTGCTTCCATTCTGAATTTCAAAATGAACAGTAAAAAGCAGAAATGGAATTTTGGAGATGATGGCAATCATGTAAACTTTCAGTTGAATAAAACCGCAACCTGGGATATTGTAATGAAACTGGGTGCCGGAGAAGCCAATATGGATTTTTCACCGTTCAAAGTTCGTGCTTTTCGTTTTGATGGTGGCGCAGCTTCGCTTGATATTAAAATCGGCAGTCAGTTGCCCATTACAGATGTCGTGGTAAAATCGGGCATTGCCGATGTTAAAATTAAAATACCTGAAGGTTCTGGTTGCAGAATAAAAACAAAAACAGGGCTTTCTGCCAAAGATTTTGATGGATTTAATAAACTAAGCGATGGCGTGTACGAAACGGCCAATTACCAATCTTCAACTAAGAAAATTTTCATTAATTTAGACGGCGGACTAAGCAATTTCGAAGTCAAACGTTACTAATGAATCGCCAACAGAAATATACAATTGTTGTTAATGGAAAACCCCAAGGGCCATATTTACTTGAAGAATTAAAAAGTTTGGATGTAAAACCAAACACCTTTGTGCGAACACCAGAAATGGACGATTATAAAGAAGCTCACGCCGTTGCAGAACTGCGTGAGCTTCTTGGTTTTAACTTCCAGAAAACCGCGCCGCAATATTTTGCAGCTTTTGATCAACGTTTACTCGCTTCAGTAATAGATCATTTTTTTATCGTCATTATCTACAGTATACTAATTTTAACCAGCTACATCTTTATCGAAACCAAAAACGAAAGGATTATGGCCTTTTTAGTTCCTTTTCCCTTGGTTTTTATTGCCAAATTGATTTATGGAAGCATTGCCGAAGCTTCGGTAAAACAAGCAACTGCTGGGAAAAGATTGCTCAACATCAAAGTAACGGATTTAGAAGGTAGCCGAATTTCTGTAGCGCGTGCATTCGCACGTAATTTTTCTAAAATTCTTTCGGTAATTCCGGTGTTTTTCGGGTATTTATATAGTTTTTTAAACCGCAAAAATCAGTGTTGGCATGATATTGCAGTAAATACACTGGTAGTTAAAGATCGGTTGATATAGGTTTTAAGTCATTCTCTTATACAAAATTCTCTCATTCAAATTTCTATCTATATCTTTGCACTGCATGGAAAATTTATCGGTAAAGCAAGAATTAAGTGGCGGATATTGCAACAGTTTAACGGAATATTCGAGGTTCTTAACGCGCGAAGTAAAAATCGGCGATATCGCACTTGGTGGCCACAATCCAATCCGGATTCAATCGATGACCACTACAGATACCATGAACACGCTTGCAACGGTAGAGCAAACCATCAGGATGGTAGAATCTGGTTGCGAGTATGTGCGCATCACTGCTCCAAGTATTAAAGAAGCAGAAAACCTGGCGAATATTAAAAAAGAATTGCGCTATCGCGGATACGATGTTCCACTTATTGCCGATATTCATTTTACACCAAATGCTGCCGAAATGGCCGCACGGATTGTAGAAAAAGTTCGGGTAAATCCTGGCAATTATGCCGATAAAAAGAAATTCGAAAATATAGATTATACACAAGCGGCTTACGATGCAGAGTTGGAGCGGATTAACAAAAAATTTATTCCGTTAATCAACATTTGTAAAGAATATGGAACCGCCATGCGTATTGGAACCAATCATGGTTCTTTATCCGATCGGATTATGAGCCATTATGGCGATACACCACGCGGAATGGTAGAATCTGCAATGGAATTTATCCGCATGTGCGAAGCTGAAAATTATTATAACCTGGTAATTTCTATGAAAGCCAGCAATACACAGGTGATGGTGCAAGCTTACCGTCTTTTGGTAGAAACGATGGTGAAAGAAGGAATGAATTATCCTTTGCACCTTGGTGTTACCGAAGCCGGAGATGGCGAGGATGGAAGAATTAAATCTGCAGTTGGTATTGGTACCTTACTGGAAGATGGATTGGGCGATACCATTCGCGTTTCTCTAACAGAAGATCCCGAATTTGAAGCGCCTGTTGCCAAGGCTTTAGCAGATCGTTACACTTCAAGAGGAAAAATCACAACAGCGCAATCACAACATACTGAAAACTTCGGCACGTTAAAAAATGCAAATAAAACGACATCGGCAACGTATTCTCCATATGCATACACGCGTAGAATTGCACAATCTGTACAACATATTGGAGGTCATCATCATCCCGTGGTGATGGTCGATGTTTCAAAAGAAAATCTGAAAGATCCCTATTTTTTAAATGCTGTTGGATACAATTACAACGCTATGCTGGATAAATACAATCTTGCAGATCAGGCTTGCGATTTGGTTTATCTGGGTAACCAATTGCCGTCATTTTCTTTTCCAGGCAATTTGAAACAAGTTTATAATTTTGCTACCTGGAAACAGTTAACGGATCAAAACAATTGTCATCCTTTATTTTCTTTCGAAGAATTTAAACTTGCAGAGGTTAAAGATGCGCAATTGAATTTTGTAGAGATTGATGCGCAGCAAATTGAAGAGATAGAAAGTGAAGAGTTAAATGAAACCATTGTTTTAATTCTTAAAACTGCTCAAATACATGGAATGGCTGCACAACGTTCGTTTTTTATTGCACTTCTAGAGAAAAACATTCAGCTTCCGGTAATTATTAAAAGAAGTTATCCAGCTATGGATGCAGATCATTTGATGTTATATGCAGCGACAGATTTGGGTGCACTACTGACCGATGGGTTTGGTGATGGCGTCTGGATTGATGCACAAGATCAAAATCTTAGCCTGATCAATTCCACCAGTTTTGGGCTTTTACAAGCTACACGAACAAGAATTAGTAAAACAGAATACATCTCTTGTCCGAGTTGTGGCAGAACACTTTTTGATTTACAAGAAACCACGCAATTAATCCGTTCCAGAACCGATCATTTAAAAGGGCTCAAAATTGGAATTATGGGTTGTATTGTAAATGGGCCTGGTGAAATGGCCGATGCCGATTACGGCTACGTTGGTACCGGACCTGATAAAATTACCTTATATCGCGGTCAGGATGTTGTGAAAAAGAATGTGACTACAGCTTTCGCTTTGGATGAGTTAATTGACATCATTAAGGAAGATGGAAATTGGTTTGAAAAAGGCCAGTAAAACTGCTCTGTGAAACATTTTACCACTAACGCATAAACCCATCCGGAAATTCTTAAATTACCCCGATGAATCTATTGGAGTTTGAATCCATATTTAGTGAATTGAGAGCTGCACTCAATCGGCAAGGTCTTGATGGTAACGAACTGGTTTATACCTATTTTTCTCTGGGTTTAACCGGCGTTGTACTCTTCTTATACATCACGTTGTTTATTACACGTTTGGCTTTTATTGGAGCGGTTAAAAGTGCAAAAACCAAACCAGACTGGCAAAAAGCGCTGTTTGAGTTTAGGGTTTTCCGGGCTTTTGCGTTGATTTTTGTAGCATATGTGCTCTATAATGTTGTTCCATATGTTTTCATAGATTTTAACCGTGGTCTTTTTTATGCTTTAATATTTGCGAAGATTTATATGGTTCTGGCGGTAATGCTGGCCATAAATGCTTTTTTAAATGCAGTGGTTTCCATTATGGAATCTTCCCGAAAATATTCAGATAAACCAGTTAGAAGTTATAAACAGGTTGCTAAAATTGTTATTTACGTTATTGGTTTCGTTTTAATTCTCTCTATCATTTTAGGCGAATCTCCTTTATACGTATTTGGTGGTTTCGGTGCGGTTACAGCTGTTTTAATTCTTGTTTTCAGAGATCCGATTTTGGGTTTCGTAGCCTCAGTTCAAATGAGTGCGATAGATTTGGTTCGGGTTGGCGATTGGATTACGGTAGAAAAATATGGTGCCGATGGCGAGGTAATGGAAATTAACCTTACAACAATTAAAGTCCGTAATTGGGATAAAACCGTCACCATTGTACCCAGTTATGCAATTGTAAGCGAATCGTTTAAAAACTGGCGTGCAATGGAAGAAAGTGAGGGGAGGAGAATTAAAAGGCATATAAACATTAAAATTTCAAGCATTAAATTTTGTAATGAAGAATTAATAGAGCGATTAAAAACAATTGATTTTCTGAGGGATTATTTGACGCAAACGCAGCAGGAAATTATAAAGTTTAATGCAGAAAATACGGTTAATCCAAATAATCTGGTAAATGGGCAGCACATTACCAATATTGGAACCTTTAGGGTTTATGCCGAGAAATATCTGGCGAACAATCCGCATATCAATACCAATCTGACATTTATGGTACGTCAGTTACAGGCCACAGAAAGTGGATTGCCTGTAGAAATTTATGTGTTTTCTAAAGAAAAAGGATTGAAAAAATTTGAAGAAGTTGCTGCAGATATTTTTGATCATTTACTAGCTGCAGTGCCTTATTTCGATTTAGAAATTTTCCAAAGCCCAAGCGGAAGTGATATGCGAAATTTTGTTGGCAGAGGAAATGACTAGTGCGCTTGTTCGCGGATAGTAGATATCTAAGCTGCTAATAAATGCCTTGCATAATCCATTTACCATCTAAAACAACTAAGATCAAATTGTTTGAAAGATGCCTAAAAAATTGCATCAACTTTTAAACGCAAATGTGCAGCTAGGCATTTCTCTAAAATTTTTGCTCAGAGACTTGCGCTCGTTTTTAACGGGTGCCTAAATAGATTTTCGATTGCATCGAAAAAAAGTTACGGTACAATTTTGTGTAATGATCGTTCAAAACAATCAGCTCATTATCCACTTGTTATAAACGAGCGGAAGCACTCGGTAATTAATTTTCCGTATAAGACATATAAGAACACCTTAAAAGGTTTCATTTCAAATGTTCTTATATATCTTATATGGTTTAGAAATCAATATGATTATTCGCCTAAAAACTGTAAACATTTTTCGCAAACTTTAAATAGTTGCGGTGGCAAAGTTTCACTTTCGTATGGGTGTGATGCACCATAAACATGGTTTGCGCCTTCAATTTTAATAATTCTGCTGCTCGGATTGGCACCTGCTAAATCCTGTGCTTTTTCAAAAGGCACATTTACATCGTCATCACCATGAATAATTAACCAGGGAATATTCACTTTTTTAGCGGCCTCGATAATATTTAACGTATCCGGATTTTGCTGTAAATCTTCTAACAACGTTTTATTTAACGGCATCTGTTCTTTAGTGCGTGCATTGGTTACATAAATTTTTCCGGTTTTTAACCATTCTGCTTCCTGTTCTTTTTTCCATAAACTATCAAAATCTGTTATTGCGCTCCAGGTTATAATTTTATTGATACGCGCATCATTGGCCGCTTCGATGATGCTTACAGCGCCGCCTCTGCTGTGGCCAATCAGCGTTATTTCCGTTTCTTTTCCGTAAGCTTTTTCAATAAAATCCAGAACTGCTGTTAAATCAAAAAGTTCTTTGGAAACGGTATTGCTGGCAAATGCTTCAAGATCCGTTACATCTTTTGGATCGTCTGCTGGCACGCCACTATAAGAGAAGTTAAATTTCATATAACGATAGCCATTGCTGGCAAAATAACGCGCAACAAGGTTGTGTGCGCCCCAATCTTTAAAGCCTTTAAATCCATGTACAAAAAGTACAATTGGTGTATTTGGGTTTTTGTCTTCAAACGTAATATCGCCAATAATTAATTTTCCATCAGAACCGCTAAGGCTAAAATCGTTTTTTGTAATCATAATGTTTTAGGTATTGATATAAATTATAAACCTCATAAAAGTGATTTTGTTGTCTCCATGGTTTGTGAATGTGTAGAACTGGCTTCTGGTAATACGCAACGAATTAAGCTCTGTTCTGATTTTTGTGGATATAAAACCAAGCCCAAAAGATCAGTAAAAACTGAAGCGGAATCCGTGCCCATGCAATCAGGAGTGTAACTTTTACGGTGCCCAACATAAAAGGTGCGGATTGAATCATGTAAATGTGGGCGGGCAAAAAAGCAATAAGCATTAGTATGATCAAGAGATTTGCAATTTTTTGAGTGGGAGAAAATAGAGAAAGTACACCCAATCCAATTTCTGCCACACCAGAAATATAAATCAGCGTTATTGGGAGGGGCAGATAAGGCGGCATAATTGCAAGATAAGCCTCAGAAGAGATAAAATGATTAGCGCCTGCCGCGATGTAGAAAATTGCATACATCCAACGGAAAAAAGTATAAAGTTTTGTGTTGTTCATTGTTGTTCAAAGCGTTAAATTTTGTTAATTATTTAGAGTCGTTCTAAATTGATGTAAATTACAGATTAATGACGTAGGCATACCTCAACCGTATTACTTTTGTATCCCGACAATAGTTAATAAACGGAGCACTTGGAATATTTAAAGATAATAGCTTTTACGCATCATCACATAGATTTACAGTCTATCGGTAAGTTAGTAATTTGCGATCAGAGTTTGGAAAGCAGACTACAGAATATTCGTACGCAGCTTCCTGTTAGCGAGATATTTTACGTAGGTACCTGCAACCGTGTAGAATTTGTATTCTTAACCAAGGAAAAAACCGATAAAGAATTTGTAACTAAATTTTTGAGGGTTTTGGATATGGGTTTACCAGAAGAATTTCTCGAACGCTTTATCGATAATGTTTCCGTTTACGAAAACGAAGAAGCTTTTAATCATTTGTTAAGAACGTCTTGTTCTTTAGAAAGTTTGGTTGTGGGCGAGAAAGAAATTCTTGCACAAATACGCCGGGCTTATGAAAGTTGCAGAGATGCAGGTTTCACAGGCGATTATCTCCGCATGATTATGGATCGTGTTGTAAAAACAGCAAAAGAAGTTTATACACACACCAATATCTCTAAAAATCCGGTTTCTGTAGTTTCACTTGCATACCGCAAGCTTAAAGAATTAAACATGTGTGGCAACTCTCGCGTGTTGATTATTGGCGCTGGCGAAACCAATCAAAATATTGCAAAATACCTCAATAAACATAAATACTCCAACTTTTCTGTCTTCAATCGTACTTTAGCTAAGGCAGAGACTCTGGCTGAAGAATTGAACGGTAATGCGTACCACCTTGATGCTTTACAGAACTTCACAGAAGGTTTCGATGTGATCATTACCTGTACGGGTTCTACAGAAGCTATTATCAATGAAGAACTGTACGCTAAATTGCTAAATGGCGAAACCGGCAAAAAAGTAATTGTAGATCTTGCCATTCCAAATGATGTAGATTCGGCAGTTATCCACAATAATCCTGTTCATTACATTGAAGTAGAATCTTTAAAAGAAGTAGCACGTAAAAACATCCAAGAGCGTTATAAAGAATTGGTGCATGCAGAAGAAATTATTGGCAACAACATCAGTGAGTTCTTTTATGTGTTAAAACAACGCCGTATTGAGTTGGCGATGCAAGAAGTTCCAAGAAAAATTAAGGAAATTAAAAATACGGCTTTGAATGGCGTGTTTGCGGATGAAATCAGTCAGATGGACGAGGCATCTCGCGAAATTCTGGAACGTGTAATGAACTATATGGAGAAAAAATGTATCAGCGTTCCTATGGTTATGGCCAAAGAAATTTTGGTCAATCAGCCTTAAAATTTTTTCGTTTTCTCGCTCAATATCAATTCTAAAAATATTTTTTGGAAAGCAATTTTTGTGCGTTTCGGTTCCATTAGTCCCGCTTTTTCTTTCAGTCGTGAAGAAACGACTTCTCTACAATCGGGTTTAGTTTGTTGCTTCAGTATTTCAAATCAAAAATCTTCTAAACCCGTCATCACTTCTTCATACTTCAAGTTTAGTGTAACGCTAAAGTCTCATTTTTAAACATTTTGTAAGATAAAGCACTATTTACCTTAAATTTGCAAGACATTAAAGTTTAATAGTGAAGAAATTAACCATCGGAACCCGCGGCAGCGAACTCGCATTATGGCAGGCCAATCACATACAAAGTGAATTGGCGGCAATTGGAGCAGAAGCAGAAATCAAAATCATCAAAACACAAGGTGATAAAATCCTGAATTTAAGATTGGATAAACTTGAAGGCAAAGGCTTTTTTACCAAAGAACTGGAAGAAGAACTTTTAGCCGGAACAATTGATTTGGCGGTACATTGCTTAAAAGATCTTCCCACTACGCATCCCGCAGGTTTAACAATTGCAGCCATTCCGGCCAGAGAAGAAGCCACTGAATATCTACTTATTTTAAAAGATTGTGTAGATATTTCTCAGAAACTCTCTTTAAAAAAAGGCGCTATGGTGGGCACTTCATCTAATAGAAGAAAAGCGCAGCTTTTAGGTTTGCGTTCTGATTTGGAAGTGGATGATTTGCGCGGAAATGTACCTACGCGGATACAAAAACTAAGAGACGAAGATTACGATGCGATTATGTTGGCCAAAGCCGGTATTAAACGCTTAGGGTTGGATGTTAGCGATTTGCATGTAGAAGAATTAGAACCTACAGAATTTGTTCCGGCTCCAGCTCAAGGTGCACTGGCCATTCAAATTCGTGAAAATGATACAGAACTCTTTGATTTGCTTCAACAACTTCATGATCCGGCAACAGCCGAAGAAGTAGGTGTGGAACGTAAAGTTTTAAACCTTTTTGAAGGTGGCTGCCACATGCCATTAGGGTGTTACTGTAAAAAAGAAAATGGCTCTTTTGAAGTTTGGACATCCAAAGCAGAAACTGCCGAAGATTTTCCAGAACGTTTATTTCTTCGTTCGGAAACAACCGAAGGACTGGCCGAAAAAATCGTAGAAAAATTTAATCCAGAAAGGAAAAAACCTTCAAAAGTTTTTATCTCACGTGAAATTGGTGAACACAGTTACTTTCGCAAAGCACTGGAGAGTAAAGGAATTAAAATAGAAGGCCGCTCGCTCATCAGAACTTTTCCAATTGTTACTGTTTTAGATCAGTTTATCCTTAAAAATATTGATTGGGTTTTCTTCAGCAGTCGCAATAGTGTAGATTACTTTTTTAATCTTAAACCACTTTTACCTAAGAAAACCAAATTTGGAGTTGTTGGGCGCGGTTCTGAAGATGCATTGCGCAAACACGGTCATTATGCCGATTTTGTAGGCGCCAGTGGCGATATTACCGAAGTAGCCGAAGATTTTGCCGCTTTGGTATCAGAAAAAAATGTGCTTTTCCCGCGTGCACAAGATTCTTTACAAACTATTCAAAAATCACTTCCGGCGGATGCTAAAATTATTGACCTTCCTATTTACGAAACCGTAACAGAAGAAAATATCGACCAAAGTTTTGCAGATGTATTAATCTTTACCAGTCCGTCTAACGTCGATGCATATTTTATCGATAATTTATTAGAGCCAGGCCAACAGGTTATAGCAATTGGTAATTCTACAGGTAAAAAGTTTGATGAAATGGGTGTGAAATATGCATTGCCATATTCACCTGACGAAATCGGGCTTACCGAAGCAGTTTTTGGAATAGAAATCAGATAAAATTCCCGAAGCATAAAGTACTTAAAGGATAAAGCTCAAAGACTAAAGCGAGAAGCAAAATCGATTCTCCATTGCGCAGTTAGAAGCAATGCTTTTCGTTTGCTTGGGAAAAGAAATTTTTAATGCAAAAATAATTGAATCATCAAGGCTTAAATCTTAGTATTTAAGTTTTGATTCTAAATACTTGATAAAAATAAAATGTTACATCGTCCACGTAGATTAAGGAAAAATCCTTTAGTTAGAGAGATGGTAGCCGAAACCCGACTATCGAAAGATATGTTTGTTTACCCATATTTTGTGGTTCCAGGCACCAATGTTACACATGCGATTGATGCAATGCCCGGAGTAGATCACTTTTCTGTAGATACACTGGTAAAAGATGTTGAAGCTGGTTTAAAAAAAGGCTTAAATAAGGTGATGTTGTTTGGCGTTGGTGATGAAAAATCTGAAGATGCCAAGTCCGCTTACCACAATCATTCTCTGGTGCCAACAGCTGTAAGAGAACTAAAAAAGCAATTTGGCGAAGATCTTTATATTATTACGGATGTTTGCGTGTGCTCTTATACTACACATGGCCATTGCGGAATTATGGAAAATGATTACGTGCAGAATGATAAAACGGTAGATGTAATTGCGAAAATGGCTTTGGCACATGCAGAAGCCGGAGCAGACATGTTTGCACCATCAGATATGATGGATGGACGAATTGAAGCAATGCGTAATCTGTTAGATGATAATGGTTTTATGAATGCAGCCATTATGAGCCATGCCACAAAATTCGCCTCTGCCTATTACGGTCCTTTTAGAGAAGCTGCCGATTGCGCACCAAGTAAAGGCGACCGTAAAGCATACCAAATGGATTTCAGAAACCCAACAGAAGCCTTACGCGAAGCAATGTTGGATGAGCAAGAAGGTGCAGACGTATTAATGGTGAAACCAGGTTTGGCCTATCTGGATATTATTCAGCGCTTGAAACAAGAAACCACACTTCCTGTTGCGGTTTACAATGTTTCTGGAGAATACTCCATGGTGAAAGCAGCCGCAGAACGCGGTTGGATAGATGAACAAAAAGTGGTTATGGAAACCATGCATGCTTTTGCCAGAGCAGGGGCAAGTATTATTACCACTTACCATATTAAAGATATTTTAAATAACAACTGGATGTAAGTTGGAAGACCAAAGGTTTTAAGCTTGAGGGTTTACATGCCCACAATCTACTCCTTAATAATCCATTTTAATTCCTACAAAATATAAAGAGTGGAAAGGTTGATGGTTTTTGATTATGGGCGATATACCCAAAACCTTCTACCTTATACCTTTCAATCTTTAACCTTAAAAAGATGTTAGATTCAATAAAAAAAATGTTTTCAGGCAACGAAGCCGATATTCCTGTAAATACCGGGAGTAAACCTGATATTTCGAGAGTAAAATCGGCAGAACTTTATGAGAAATCTAAAACCTATTTTCCCGGAGGCGTAAATTCACCGGTTAGGGCATTCAAATCTGTTTATGGAACACCATTGTTCATTGAAAAAGGCGATGGATGTTACATTTGGGATGCAGATGGCAATCAATTCATAGATTTCTGTGGCAGTTGGGGTCCATTAATTTTAGGTCACAACAACCCAAAAATTCGCGAGAAAGTTACTGAGGTTATGCAAAACGGAATGAGTTTTGGCGCACCTACAGCTCTGGAAAATGAATTGGCAGAACTCATTATCAAAAACAACCGTTTTGTAGAAAAAATACGTTTTACCAGTTCCGGAACGGAAGCCGTAATGTCTGCCATTCGTTTGGCACGTGGTTTTACCGGAAGAGATAAGATCATAAAATTTGAAGGTTGTTACCACGGCCATAGCGATTCACTTTTGGTAAAAGCAGGTTCTGGTTTGGTTACTTTCGGAGAAACTTCATCTGCCGGTGTACCAAAATCTTTTGCAGAAGAGACGGTTGTAATTCCATTGAACGATACTGCTGCGATAGAACAAGCATTTGCTCAGTTTAAAGACCAGGTTGCTGCAGTTATTATAGAAGGTATACCGGCGAATAACGGTTTAATTATGCAAGATGAAGCCTATATTCATTTCTTGCGTAAAATTTGTACCGATAACGGCGCATTATTGATTTTCGACGAAGTAATAACTGGTTTCCGCGTGGGTTTTGAAGGTGCTGCGGCATATTATGGCATTACACCAGATATTGTTACGTATGGTAAAATTATAGGTGGAGGTTTGCCTGTTGGAATGTATGGCGCATCGTCAGAAATTATGGCACATATCTCACCTGATGGAGGTGTTTATCAGGCCGGCACACTTTCCGGGAATCCAGTTGCTATGGCGGCAGGTATTGCTACTTTGACAGAATTAAATAAATCTGGCTTTTACAAAGATCTAAATGCCAAAGCACAAGAATTTGTAGGCAGTATTCAACGTTTTGCAACTGCCAGAAATTACAAATTCAAAGTATTTACCGTTGGATCGATCTTCTGGTTTGCTTTCACTGATAAAGATAAAATCCAATCGGCTGATGATATTGATGCCGGAAGTATGGAGAAATTTAAAATCATGCACCGCGAACTTTTAAACCGAGGGATTTATTTAGGCCCTTCAGGTTATGAAGTTGGCTTCGTTTCGGCAGCGCATACAAAAATTGAATTGGAAAAAGCCAAACGCGCTATATTTGAAGCTTTAGATTTAGTGTTTAAAAAGTAAGGCTTTTGTTTAACTACAAAGTATCAGAAAATATAATCTGTGTAATCCAACTGAAGGAATGAAGAAATCAATTATCATATTTTACGCATTATTGCTTTATGCATTAATTCAGCTCATTTCATGGGGAACTTTGGTTGTGCGTTTGCAACCCAGCCGTATGACGATGATTATGGGCGAAGGATCTGTGTTTTTGTTTCTATTAAGTATTGGCGGATATTTTCTGCATCAATCTTTAAAAAGAGAAGATAAGTTAAGAGAACAACAGCAAAACTTTCTGATGTCCATTACACATGAATTGAAATCGCCTTTGGCTGCAATTAAACTTTCGATACAAACGATTGTAAAACGTGATTTGGACAAAGCCAGACAAACATCGCTACTAAACAATTCATTGAAAGATATTGAGCGTTTGGATGATTTGGTAGAGAATATGTTGCTGGCAACTAAAATAGAAAACCGTTCTTACAGTTTTCCTAAAGAAGATTTTAATCTGTCTGAATTGGTGTATAAAATTACAGATCGTTTACAGGTGCATTCATGTGGATGCGAACAGATTATAAATGCTAAAATTCAGCCAAATTTGCAGATCATGGGTGACAAATTTGCATTGTCTTCTGTAGTCACCAATCTGATCGAAAATGCGGTGAAATATTCAGACCCTTGCGACGAGATCAATGTGAGTTTAAGTGATGTTGGAGGGCATATTATGCTGCGCGTGGCAGATCAAGGTCCGGGTATTTCAGATACAGAAAAAATGTTGATATTTGATAAGTTTTACCGGGTTGGTAATGAGAATGTCAGAAAAGCGAAGGGGACAGGTTTAGGCTTGTTTATTGTGAAAGAGGTATTACAAAACCATGACGCTGATATTATAGTGAAAGACAATCAGCCGAAAGGAAGTATTTTTGAAGTAACATTTAGTTAATCTCAATTATGTCACAAAAATTAAGAATTCTATTGGTTGAAGACGAGGATCACTTGTTAGATGCCATTAAATTAAACCTCGAACTTGAAGGTTATAAAGTTCACGCCGTAAAAGATGGCAAAACCGCATTAAAAGTATTTAAAGAAGAACGTTTTAACCTGGTTGTATTGGATGTAATGCTCCCGGAAATGGATGGGTTCCAGGTTTGTGAAACCATTCGTTTAGAGAATACAGAAGTTCCGATATTATTTTTAACTGCAAAAAACACCTCTGAAGACCGTGTTCTAGGTTTGAAAAAAGGAGCTGATGATTATTTAGTTAAGCCTTTTAACCTGGAAGAATTGATCCTTCGTGTTGGTATTTTGGTTAAACGCAGTTTAAAATCAGACGATTTAAAAGAATTAAATTCTTATAAAATTGGCGATAAAACCATTTATTTCAACTCATTTGAGCTTAAACATGATGATGGCACCATTACGCCATTAACCAAAAAAGAAACCATGTTATTGAAGTTGCTTATCGAGCGTAAAAATGATGCCGTTTCTCGAGAGCAAATTTTAGAAACGGTTTGGAATTATGATGTTTATCCATCAACAAGAACAATTGATAACTTCATTCTAACGTTCCGTAAATATTTTGAGCCAGATCAGAAAAATCCAGTTTATTTCCACTCTATCCGTGGTGTGGGCTATAAATTCACAGATATTCATTAATGTACAATAACAAAGGCAGATTTGCTTTAATGGCCGTTTTTATTTTGGCCGCTCTGGTTTGTTTGTATTACGATCAGTATCAATTGGCAGCATTAGCTGCTTTTTTGCTTGCATTTGTAATTTGGAGCCACTTTAAACACAGTTCGGTTTTAATGGCTTCAAAACATTTCAAAAACAATGAATTTGTAAAAGCAAGAGCTTTGCTTGATGAAGTTAAAAGTCCGGAAAGGCTTGCGAAAAGTCGGCGGGGTTATTATGAGTTTATGCAAGGTAACATCGCTTTAAAGGATGAAAACTGGGATAAGGCAGAATATCATTTTCAGATTGCGAGTCGTTTTTCTGTGGGTGGAAAAAACCAAAAATCTTTTGTGTTGATTCATTTGGCTAATCTCGCTTTGCGAAAAAAAGATAAAGAACGTGCTGCGGCATATACAAAATTGGCTAAAGAGCTTTCTGAAACAGAACGGTCTAAAGACATTGTGGCGAAACTGGAAAAACAGATCGAAAAAATATAAGCGTTTTGCTACGCATAAGAACGAAGAATCTCTTTTATAAAGCAGGTGCTTCGTTTTTTTGTTTATAAAAGACTGATTTTTGACCACAGTTGAAGATAGATATTAACACATGAATGTAGATTTAGTAAAATTGGCCACCGCCGGTTTAGTTGTTATTCAGAAAAACAAGTTACTTTTGGCATTTAGTCGGAATAAGCAGGCCTGGTATTTACCTGGTGGCAAGGTTGATGCTGGTGAAACATCCATTCAATCTATCCAAAGGGAAATACAGGAAGAACTGAATATTGAGCTAGATGTGCATAAACTTCAGTTTTATATACATGTATCTGCACCTGCTTATGGCGAGGAAAAAAATATTGTGATGGAACAGGATTGTTTTTTATATGATCTCGATCAGGAAATCCATCCAAGCAATGAAATAGAAGCAGTTAAATTTTTTAATCTCGAAGAATATTTAAAAGAACCTGCACAGGTTGTTGGGGTTTTAGAAGTTTTTGAGCATTTAAGGAAAGATCAATTGATATAAAAAACAACACGGCAAATAACAGATTACAACATGACCAATCATTTATTTTTAGACGCAGCATTTTCAAAGCAAACCGAACGTCCACCTGTATGGATGATGCGCCAGGCAGGGCGTTTTATGCCTCAGTATTGGGAAATTAAAAACAAATATTCATTCCTGGAGATGTGTAAGACTCCAGAAATCGCTGCAGATGTAACCATGTTACCTGTAGATTTACTAGATATTGACGCTGCAATTCTATTCTCGGATATATTGGTTACTGGCGAAGCAATGGGCGGCGATTTAAGTTTTACCCAAGGTGTTGGACCAAAATTTGCCAATCCCGTTCGTACAGCAGCAGATGTAGATGCTTTGAATGTAGATTGTTTATCGGAACTTCAGTACGTAGCAGATGCTATAAAAGTTATTCAGCAACGTTTAAACGGTAAAATTCCGTTAATCGGTTTCGCTGGCGCACCATTTACCGTAATGAGTTATTTGGTAGAAGGTGGATCGTCTAAAGATTTCAAACTCACAAAACTGATGTTGCACAACCAACCAGAACTTGCGCATCGTTTGTTGGCCAAAATTGCACATGTAACAGCAGATTATCTGAACTTACAAATAGCAGCTGGCGTAAATGCAATACAAATTTTTGACAGCTGGGCTTTGGCATTGTCATGGAACGATTATCAGGAATTTTCGCACCGCTACATTCAAGAAATCATTTCTAAGTTAAACAGAAAAGATATTCCTGTTATTTCTTTCTGCAAAGGAAGTTCCGTATTTGCACCAATGATGGCAGAGGCAAAACCAGACGTAATTTCTGTAGATTGGAATGCAGATTTATTAAATATCAAAAATGCATTACCAGCAGGCATCGCGGTTCAGGGTAATCTCGATCCACATATTTTATACGCAGATAAGCCCGTAATTAAAGCGCAAATTCATAAATTATTTGAGCGTATGCGCGGTACAGAAGGTTTTATTTTTAACCTTGGCCATGGCATTATGCCAGATATTCCGTTTGATAATGTAAAATATGCAATTGATGTTGTAAAGGAATTTAGATATTAGTGACAATCGATATTTTATCCGGTTTTTGTTATCTTGTTTAAAATTAGTTTGTTATGAAAAAGACTGAAGTTTTGGATACGCTACGTGAAATGCCTGATGAGTTTTCTGCCGACGAATTTATGGAACGAATAATGTTGCTTCAGAAAATCGATTCGGCGATGCGACAGGTTACAGAAGGCAAGGTTTATACAGAAGAACAAGCCGAGCAAAAACTGGATAAATGGCTAAAATAGTATGGAGTGAATTGGGCATTGACGACTTAAATAACATCGCAAATTTTCATAGTCAATATTCAGCACACTATACATCGGTGCTAATCAAAAAGCTATTCAACAAGGCTAAAGTTTTAGCAGAAATGCCAGAATTAAGTTGGGTGGTTCCTGAAAGAGGAGAAGACTCAATCCGCGAACTTATCGAAGGGAATTTTAGAATTGTCTATCATTATAATAGGCAAATAGACACGATTGAAATTCTTACCGTGCATCATTCCGCTCAACCATTTTTGTAGGTGCAATCAAGAATAATGAAATGATAGAAACTTTACTGCCTTACTACGCTTATTTTAAAGCTGTTCACATTGTATTTGTGATAAGCTGGATGGCTGGTTTGTTTTATATTCTAAGCTTGTTTATTTACCATACAGAAGCGAACGAAAAAGCGGAACCCGAGAAAACTATCCTTCAAAAACAGTTTATTAAAATGGAAGCCACGCTTTGGAATATTATTGCGACTCCGGCGATGATTATCTCTGTTTTGGCTGGCGCTGCCATGCTTAGCTTAAATCCTGGTCTGTTGCAAACGGATTGGATGCTGGTAAAATTGGCCTTCGTAGTTGGGTTACTTATTTATCATTTTATCTGCCAAAATATTGTGGCGCAGCTACGGAACAATCAATTCAAAATGACCAGTTTTCAATTGCGTTTATGGCGTGAGTTGGCGACAATTTTTATGATCGCTATTGTTTTCGTTGTGATTCTTAAAAGCGCATTAAACTGGATCTGGGGATTGGTTGGTATTATGGGCGTAGCAATGGCGATTATGATTGCGGTTAAGCTGTATAAAAACTATAGAAAGAAGCGCGGCGAATAATTTTTAACCACAAAGCACGCGGAGATTTCACAAAGAAACACTGAGGGAAATTAACCATGTAACACATTTTAGTGCATTTTATCTCGCATGATCTTAGATGTCTTATATGATTTTAAATTAAATATAAAATTACTTATCACGCAACCATAGACTAAATTAAGTTTTCACAGAGAAATACCGAGATAAATTTTAACTACACAAGACATTTCAAATTACATGAACGTAAATGTCTATATCCTTTAAACAAGGCTTAGATCAGTTTGTCTTCTTTGTTTCCTTTCGGTAAAATGGGGTTCGCTTTTAACACTTGATTGCATTAACTTCATATTTTAACCAAAAACTATTTTAAATTTGGGCGATAAAGATAAAACCCATGTTTACAAATTCAGGTTTGAAGAAAACCTTACTTTCAATAACGCTACTTTGTGTTTCATTTGCAGTGTCTGCGCAATTTGATCAAACGGCGATAGAAAACCGTATTCGTCCCGATAGCAGTTTAACCAACGAAGTTCATTTCAATTTTTACAATTTCAATTATGTACGTAATTACGAGTACACCAATGATTTTCATGATGGTTATACACTTTATGGTACACAGTTGCAACCTCAGTTGGTGTATTACGCACATCCCAATTTAGCGATTACAGCCGGTGCATTTATCCGTAAAGATTTTGGCCGAAATGGAATAACCGATGCGAAACCATTATTCAGCTTAAAATACCACAAGAGAAATTTAACATTAATTTTCGGAAGCCTGGAAGGCGGTATTCAGCATAAATATATCGAGCCATTGTATGATTTTGAACGTACAATAACCAATCCGATAGAATATGGAACGCAGTTGCTGGTTGAACGTAAAAAGTTTAACCTGGATGCATGGATTGCCTGGCAAAAGATGATTTACACAGGCGAGGCCGCCAAAGAAGAGATTATTGGTGGGTTATCTACCGAAACAACTTTAGCAGAAAATAACGGCTGGAAATTTAGTGTTCCCGCTCAATTCTTGGTTTTCCACCAAGGCGGGCAAATTGATATTCTGAAAGAAATTCCGATTACAACCATGTTTAATGGTGCTGCCGGATTTAAACTGCACAAAAAAATTGGCGCTAATGTTAAGGAAATATATACCGATAACTATGTAGCTGCATATAAAGATTTTTCTCCGGATAAAAGGCGTGCTTATGAAGGTGGTTTCGGCTTGTGGCTAAATGCAGGTGTAGTTAGTAAATGGGGAAGTTTAGTAGCTACCTATTGGAAAGGCAATAATTTTATCTCAATAAAAGGTATGCCACTTTATGAATCGGTTTCCAGCAACCTATATACAAACGGACTAAAACAAAGCGGCCGGAACATCGTTGCGCTTCGTTATGCTTACCAACAAGAATTGTTGCCACATCTTTACCTTGATGTACGTTTTGAACCTCACGTAGATTTAGACAATACAGATAAACAGTTGCAATTTAACCATTCGTTTTTCTTAACCTATAAACAGGATTTTAAATTGTTTAAGGTAAGAAAGGCAGATAAGTAGAACCAAATTAAGATTGAAAATTTTAAAAACCCCGCTATTTCTGTTACAGATAGCGGGGTTTATTGTTGCACTCACCGTTAACTATAAACCCGATAGAAGTGTAAAAGCCGAAGTTGAGGAACGAGGCAAGGCTTTGTAGCGTATAGCGGGGCTGAACTTCACGATGAAATACCGACCGTTTATTTTCAAATAAATATTTTGCTAAAAAGCAAAAAAAGTAACGCGTTGATAATCAATATTTAGTGACCTTTTTTGCGTTTAGTTTAATTTTTTTAATTATGCTTGCAACCATTGCTGGCAAACCATCATCTTCTCTCTACAAACACACAATGAAATTGACGCGAACCTATACGATAAACGACTTGTTAGAAGGCTGCAAAGCTGGCGACAGAAAGATGCAGGAATTGCTGTACAGGCAAACTGCATCGAAAATGCTCGCCGTGTGCATGCGCTATGCCAGAGATAAAATGGAAGCTGAAGATGTATTGCAAATGGGCTACATTAAAGTTTTCGGAAAAATTAGTGAATATAGGGGCGATGGCTCTTTCGAAGGTTGGATTAGAAGAGTGATGGTGAATACAGCTATTGAAAGCTACCGAAAAAACCTTAGAAGTTTAAGTGTAGTGGATATTGATGAAGCATATGAACAACCCTCAACAGGTTTTGATTTTAGCAGTTTAGGTATGCAGGATTTGATGAAAGTGATCCAAAAACTGGCAGATGGTTATAGAATGGTTTTTAATATGTATGTAATTGAAGGTTATTCGCACAGAGAAATTGCAGAAACTTTAGGCATTACGGAAGGCGCGAGCAAATCTCAGCTCTCTAGAGCCAGAACAATATTAAAAGAAGAAATTACAAAAATGGAGGGCTTTGGATATGCAACCTATACAGGATAAAGATTTTGATCAACTGTTTAAAGATGCCTTTGATGGCGCTGAAGTTAAACCTTCGCGAGATCTATGGAACGACATTGAAAGCGGAATTGACGCAAAGAAAAAAAGGATAATGCCTGTTTATTGGATGGCTGCAGCTGCACTAATTGTACTTGCAACAGTAAGCATGCTAATGTATCGGCAAGCAGAACAACAGCCAAAGGTTGCAGCTGCAAAACCTACAGAACAAATTTTACCAAGAGAAACCATATCGCAAAAAACAATTGAGCCTGCTAGAACTACAATTGTAGACCAGGTTGAGCCAGTGTTTGTTGCTCAGAAAGAAACCAAAGGGGTTGTTGCAAAATCTTCGTCTGTTAAAAGTGTAACCGAAACGCCCACGCAAAAAGTGGAAATTGCAGAATCAAACGCACAGAAGCAAGAACCCGTATTTGCAAAGGTTGATGACTCTAAGAAAGATTTGAATCAAAAAATAGAGGAGATTATACAACAACAACCAGGAACGGTGATTGCGGCAAATCCGGCGGTTTTAAAAACAGATGTTGTGGTAACCACGAATCCTGAACCAGAAAATAAATCAATTAGAAATGTTGGCGATGTAGTAAACTTTATCGTGAATACCGTAGATAAACGAAAAGAAAAAATCATTCAGTTTAGAACGGATGATGATGATTCATCTATTGCATCTATCAATATTGGGCCGTTTAAATTCGGAAAACGAAATAAAAAATAGATTGAATAGCTTATTCGGTCAGGTTATAGATAAAAATTCATTCATTAACAACACACCAATACAACACATATGAAACGCTTAATTTTAACAGCACTAATGGTAAGTGGACTTGCCGGTGCTATGGCTTCAAAAGTTTCTGCACAAACAGATTCGTCTACAGTAGATTCTACAATGCATAAAAAAACAAAAGGTTTTTCTTTTACCATGAAAATAAACCGTGGCAAAAAGGAACAGGATTCTGCGAAGATTGCCAATGCCAATAAAGGCCGTTTTATAGGCGGTATTACTTTTACGCGGATTGATTTAGGCTTCTCCAGATTGATTGATAACGGAAGCTTTAACTTGTCTCCAAATAACGATTTTCTAGATTATAAAGGCGGTAAAACCAGCACATTTTCTTTTGATATTCTTCAGTTCGGTTACCGGTTTAACTCAAATTTTAAGGTATATGTTGCCGGTGGATTTGACTGGACGTTGATTCGTTTGCGCGATAACATTACCATTCAGAAAAACTCACCAACTTTATCATACATTGATGAGCCGATAATCTTTTCAAAAAACAGATTCTCTAGCAGTTATGTGCATATTCCATTAAATTTTGAAATCCGTACAAAAGAAAACAACAGAGGAAAAAGATTTTATTTTATTCTGGGGCCAGAAGTTAGCTTTTTGTTAAACGGGAAAATTAAACAAATTAGCGATGAACGTGGTAAAGAAAAACAATATGACAATTACCATTTTCAATCGGTTAGATACGGTGGTACTTTCAGATTGGGTTATGGCGGCTTTGGTTTATTCACCAAATACTATTTCAACGATATGTTTACTACTCCGGCACAAGCAGGTTTGAAAAATATGAGTTTCGGTGTAACGTTCGGATTAAATTAATACCCCTAAATCCTTAAAGGGGATTTGATTACGACAGCACACAAATAAACAGATCCTGTTTCGGTTAGGCGAGACAGGATTTTTTGTTCAGTGCTTATTAAAAGTTCGGCGCTGTATTTACTATACCCTTGTAATTTTGCTTTCAGCTTTAGTCTTTCTGCTATAAGCTTATTCACTATCTTTACCACGTGAGCAATATCCTAATCAGCGTTAAAAATTTAACCAAACAATATCTGGCAGAACAGGCCGGCGGCATTAAAAATGTAAGTTTCGACATTAAAAGAGGCGATGTAGTGGCTATAATTGGCGAAAGCGGAAGTGGGAAATCAACCTTGCTGAAATCCATTTACGGGTTGTTAAAAACTGATGAAGGCGAAATCTTTTTCGAAGATCAAAGGGTTAAAGGTCCGGATGAACAACTGATTCCCGGCCACAAGCAGATGAAAATGGTTACTCAGGACTTTTCGCTGAATATTTATGCCAAAGTGTACGATAATATCGCTTCACAATTGTCCAATACCGATTTGAAAAGTAAGGCAGAGAAAACGATCCGTATGATGGAACATTTGCGTATTTCTCACCTGCAAAACAAAAAGATTATTGAATTAAGCGGTGGCGAACAACAACGTGTAGCCATAGCAAAGGCGATGATTGCAGATACACAGGTATTGTTATTAGACGAGCCTTTTAGTCAGGTTGATGCGCTGTTAAAAAATCAGTTGCGTGCCGATATTAAACGTATTGCTGCAGAAACTGGTGTTACAGTGATTTTAGTATCGCATGATCCCGCAGATGGTTTGTTTCTGGCCGATCAGTTACTGATCCTCAAAAATGGCGAACTTTTACAGACCGGAAAACCATCCGATATTTATCAAAAACCGAAGCACATTTATACTGCTCAAATTTTAGGAAATGCCGTTTTATTAAGCAAAGCCGATGCAGAAAAAATTGGATTGAAAACCAGCAAGGAATCTGTAGTTTTTTACCCCGAATGGGCCGAAATTAATGGAAGCTGGAGAAGTAGAAGGTTCGAGGTGAGAGATGTGTATTATAAAGGCTTTTATGACGAACTGTTGTTAGAAAGGAATGGTGTTAATATCCGGGCTTTACAACTGAATCGTGGCGAACTGAAAAAAAATGATCACGTTCAAATTAGTATTAATCATTTCTTGGAGTTTTAATGCAGGTTGATCATCTGCAATTATAGTTGCAATTTCTAGTTTTTTACAAAAAGTTATAAGTGTACTTATAACTTTTTGTAAAATCCGGCTACAGTAAGTTTTCTAATTCTTAGAAAAAACCAAACGTTAGCCAGACTTGCTTACCTAATAAAGTCGCTTTATATCTTAACCAAAACTTATCCTTATTAGGAGTCAATTTTATTGCTGAGATCTTACCAAAACAATTTTTACGCGGGTTCTGGTAGTTGGTGTTAATGGATAGGATGATTTATCTGATCTTTGCAGGTCAATTTCTAACGTCTTACTTTGCTTGTCTACCAAATAACTATAAGAATCAAGGTTGTATACGTTCGGGATTTGTTCGTAAGTATCGTTATCTCCTCTCGAGATGTAGACTAATATTCCGTCATCTTCAAATGTTGCGCCGTCAAGTACATCAGAGATATTAATTATTGAATAAAGTGTTATACCGTCCACATCTGCAGTCCAGTTGCTGGGATTGATGTAGGTGATAATAGTTCTGTTTGGAATGTTCTGAACAATTGTGTCTTTCTTGCAAGAGGCTAAACCTAGTGTGGCAATGCAAAGCATTAGGATAGTAAGTTTTTTCATGATGATTAGTTTTATTTGTGTGTTATCAGCCTTAATACAAAACTGTTGCCAAAAAATGGCAATATGACTTCTTTGTGGATTAATATTTGTGTAATAAATTCCATACACTGATAAAAACCTTTTTTAAACGCTATGAGAGTATTTTTCCGGATTCTGCCTTGGCTTATTTTAATTGTTGCTGCTTACTTTTTCTTTTCAAAAAAATTTAGCATCAATACATCTGTAGAAAGCAAACATCAGATATTAGTGGAGAAAATTGAAGCCATTGGCAAATTAGAATTGGTCAGATATCAGCTAAGTGATGTTCTAGAACATAAGAATAAAACCGATTTTTTGCCCGAAGCAAGCGTTTTACTGATCATTAAGGCTGATGCTGTAGGTTGTATCGATCTGACCAAAATTACGCGAGATGATATTGAGATAGATGCCGACACTGCTGTAGTAAATTTACCACAGCCAGAAATTTGTTATGTAAAAATTGACCATAAAAAATCGCGTGTTTACGATACGAAGATGGCTTTTTTTCGCGAAGCAGGATTAGTTGATGAAGCATATAAAGCGGCAGAAAAACAAATCACTGCAGAAGTAAAAAAATCGGATATTCTGGCGCAAACCAAAACCAATGCTTTAAATGTTTTAAAACCTATTATTGAAGGTTTAGGTTATAAAAGTGTTAGGTTGACTTTCAATTAGATTTTAGCTAAATTTACCGCAAAGGCTCGAAGCATTATTTTTAAACATCAACACTTTGGACTTTCAATCTCCTGACAGTGGACTTTTCTTATATAAAATCTTTGCGGTGCGGGTTAAAAACATCGATTAATAGACCTTCTTCCAAACACACCACACCATGGAAAACCAGAGTAGGAGCAAAGAAAACATCGCCTTTGGTTAATACTTTTTTATCATCGCCCATTGTTACTTCAAAACTGCCTTCTGCAACATAGCTCATTTGTAAATGTGGGTGATTGTGTATTGTACCTATAGCACCTTTGTTAAAATGAACTTTAACCAGCATAAGATTATCATCATAAGCCATAATCTTTCGTTTTACGCCATCGCCAAGATCTTCCCAATCCATGTCGTTGTCGGCAATTAAGGTTTTGTTGGTTAATTCTTTGTAGTTCATTTTTTATTGATTCCGTTATGTTGAGCTTATTGAAACACTTCAACAAGCTCAACGCAACAATAGTAAGTGTATTGAATGTTTTCCGTCAATATTCTGTGTGCTCCGTTGTTAAAACCTTAAACCAAGTATTCAAATAAAGTCTGATCCTGGTTCAGTTCAATTACATCAAACTTAAATTCCTTAAGGCGTTTTAAAATCCCTGCATAATCGTCTTTATTGGTGAGCTCTATACCAACCAAAGCAGGACCATTTTCTTTATTTGTTTTTTTGATAAATTCGAAACGGGTAATATCATCATGCGGACCCAAAACCTCGTTTACAAAAAGTTTTAACGCTCCGGGGCGTTGTGGAAAGCGCACTATGAAATAATGTTTTAGACCTTCAAACAAGAGCGATTTTTCTTTAATCTCTTGCATGCGCTCAATATCGTTATTGCCGCCACTAATGATGCAAACCACGGTTTTGCCAACAATCTGATCTTTAATTTGCTCTAAAGCCGATACAGACAATGCGCCTGCAGGTTCTACCACAATAGCATCTTCGTTGTAGAGTTTCAGAATTGTGGTGCAGATTTGTCCTTCCGGTATTAAATACGTAGAACTCAACAGTTCTTTACAATATTGATACGTAATCCAGCCCATTCTTTTTACCGCTGCGCCATCTACAAAACGTTCAATATTCTCAACAGTTATTGGGCCACCATTTTTCAAAGCTTCGCTTAAAGATGGAGCGCCCATAGGTTCTACACCAAAAATCTTGACTTCTGGTTTAACCGTTTGTAAATATGCACTAACGCCGGCAGCCAAGCCACCGCCGCCAACAGGTACAACAATGGCGTCTATATCTGGCAAATCCTCGTAAACTTCCATTGCAACTGTTGCCTGGCCTTCAATTACCTTTTCATCATCAAAAGGAGGGATAAACGTAGATGATTTTTCCTCGCAGTAAATCAAAGCCTCTTTTAAACAATCGTCAAAAGTATCACCTACCAAAACAATTTCGATATTGTCGCCACCAAACATGGTTACTTGTTTAATCTTTTGTTTAGGTGTGATCTCAGGCATAAAGATTACGCCTTTAATGTTTAACTTTTTGCAGGAATAGGCCACACCCTGCGCATGATTGCCAGCGCTTGCACATACGATTCCATTTCTTAATGCTTCTTTATTTAAAGCGCTAATTTTATTGTAGGCACCGCGTAATTTGTACGAACGTACAATTTGTAAATCCTCTCTTTTAAGATAAATATTCGCATTATATTTTAACGATAGTCCTGCATTAAATTCAAGTGGAGTACGTTTTACAACGCCTGCCAAGGTTTTAAAAGCGCTTTCAAAATCGAAAGTGTTTTTTAAGGTGTTATTCATTTTTTTTAATGTCAAGTTTTCGTAACAGGCTTTGTTTTACCTGTATTATTTAGAAAAGCAATGTTCGGTGCTTTTCGGTGGCTGCAGCCCTGATATTCGTTACAATCCCCCCGATGAAAAATCGGGAGATTTTCACTGCTATCAGGTTTAGATTGCAGGGTAAGAATGTAAACCGCTCTTTGCTTTTCGCTCTCCGCTCTTACGCCAGATGCATAGCAACCAGCTGTTTTAAATCTTCGTCATTGATTCCTTGTTTACTATCGGCAAGAACCAGGAATTGTTTGTAAACAATGTCTAATTCTTCTTTCTCCAATTTGTGGCCAATGCGGTCTAAATGATGTTTCAATGCATGGCGGCCACTTCTAGCGGTTAATACAATTGTAGCATCAGGAAAACCAACATCTTCAGGTTTGATGATTTCATAATTCTCGCGGTTTTTTAAGAAACCATCCTGGTGAATACCAGAACTGTGAGAAAATGCATTTCCACCTACAATTGCTTTGTTTGGTTGTACAGGCATATTCATCTGGTTGCGAACCATATGGCTAATGTCATAAAACTGGGTAGCATCAATCTGAGTGTTTAAACCCAATACTTTATGCGTTTTCAAAATCATGACCACTTCTTCCATAGAAGTATTTCCGGCGCGCTCACCAATCCCATTAATGGTACATTCTACCTGGCGGGCACCATTTTGCAAACCTGCAATAGAATTTGCTGTGGCCAAACCCAAATCGTTGTGGCAATGAACAGAAATAATGGCCTGATCGATATTGCTTACATTTTCTTTAAGAAATAAGATTTTAGAACCGTATTGATCCGGAAGGCAATATCCATTTGTATCTGGAATATTAACCACGGTTGCACCAGCAGCAATTACAGCCTGAATCATTTTTGCAAGAAATTCAATATCGGCTCTGCCGGCATCTTCAGCATAAAACTCTACGTCTTCTACATATTTCTTTGCATATTTTACAGCATCAACTGCACGTTCCAGGATTTCATCGCGGGTACTGTTGAATTTATGTTTGATGTGGAAATCTGACGAACCAATTCCGGTGTGGATACGCGGGCGTTTAGCATACCGCAAGGCATCTGCAGCCACATCGATATCATTTCTGTTGGCACGGGTAAGTGCACAGATAATCGGATCATTTACTGCTTTAGACAGTTCAATTACGCTATTAAAATCGCCGGGACTAGAAACCGGAAATCCGGCTTCAATGACATCTACACCTAAAAGTTCAAGTGATTTAGCGATTTCTACTTTTTGGTTTGTATCTAACTGGCAACCTGGTACCTGTTCTCCGTCACGCAATGTCGTGTCGAAAATATAAACTTTGTTCGGATCGTGAATCATAATCTTGTGTTTAGGAGTTTACTAATTTTTGAGATAAGAATTTTAACACCAGTTTGCCCATTTCTGCAGTGCCCAAAACGTTGAATCTATTGGTATTTTGATCGGCAATGTCATTGGTTCTGTATCCTTCTTTTAATACCTGGTCTATCGTATCAACCAACAGTTTGGCTTCTTCTTTTAAGCCGAAACCAATTTCCAAAAGCAAAGCTGAGGATAGGATAGAGGCGAGCGGATTGGCCAGATCTTTACCTGCAATATCATGTGCAGAACCGTGTATTGGTTCATAAAAACCTGTTAAGTCGCCAACTGATGCAGAAGCAAGCATGCCCATAGAACCGGCAATTTGCGATGCTTCATCGGTTAAAATATCGCCGAATAGATTGGCGGTTAATACCACATCAAATTTCTTCGGATTTTTGATTAACTGCATGGCTGCATTGTCAATAAACATGTGTTCTGTTTCTACTTCCGGATATTGTTTGGCGATTTCCTGTACTGTTTCGCGCCATAAACGAGAACTTTCCAGCACGTTTGCTTTATCTACAGAACATAATTTTTTACTTCTTTGCTGTGCAGCCTGAAAAGCTTTATGAGCAATTCGCTCCACTTCGTAACGGTGATAAATCATCAAATCAGAAGCAGTATTGCGATCCTCGGAGCGGGTTTTTTCGCCAAAATAGACATCGCCTGTCAACTCGCGGAAAAACAAAATATCTGTTCCCTGCAAAATTTCTGGTTTAATGCTTGATGCCTGAAGAAGTTCATCAAATAGTAATATCGGGCGGAGATTGGCAAAAAGACCTAATTCTTTACGGATTTTTAATAAACCTTGTTCTGGTCTTACTTTTAAACTCGGGTCATTATCGTACTTAGCGTGTCCAACTGCGCCGAATAAAATGGCGTCACTTTTCTTTGCTTTTTCCAGTGTTTCATCCGGAAGCGGATTTCCAGTTGCTTCAATGGCAACGTGCCCCATTAAAGCTTCATCAAACGTAAATTCGTGGCCAAATGCTGATGCAATCTGTTCTAAGGCTGCTTTCCCCCAGGCGGTCACTTCCGGGCCAATACCATCTCCAGGTATTACTAAAATGTTCTTCTTCATTATTAAACGCTTTCTAGTATGTTTTCGACGACTTTCACTTCGCCTTTTTCTAATAAAATTCTTTTTTCTATACAGGTAGGAAGTTGAGTTTCGAAATGCCCAACATAAATTATGGTCATTCCATTTTTACTCAGCTCATTTATTAATTGATTAAAATGTTGTGTTTGTTGCAAATCCAAACCCTGGCAAGGTTCATCTAAAACCAATAATTCTGGGTTTTTGATGATGGTTCTGGCCAATAAAGCCAAACGCTGTTTACCTAAGGGCAGAGAATTTAACAACTCGTTTTTCTCTGTTGTTAGTTCAAAATACTCCAGCAGTTCATCTACCTGGATTTTTTTTGAATAGGGCAATTGCTGAAAAAGCCCTACAGAATCGTAAAATCCAGAGGCAACGCTTTCCCAAACGGTTGCATTGCGATCAAAATACCAGTGAAATTCTGGTGAGATTAAACCAATCCTTTTTTTAATGTCCCAGATGCTTTCTCCCGATCCGCGTTTATTGCCGAATAAATAAATCTCATTCGCGTATGCCTGCGGATGATCGCCGTTAATTAAGCTCAACAAAGTTGATTTACCAGAACCGTTATGGCCCTGCAAAAGCCATTTTTCACCGGCTATAATTTCCCAGTTTACGTTTTTCAATACTTGATTATCTCCGTAACTGATGTTTACATTTTCCATGCGTACAATTTCTTTCGATGTATATGCAGGAGATTGCATCAGAAAATCTGGTAATACGCCAAGAATTTTATGCGGCAAAACAGAGGTGCTTTCAAAAGAACTTTTTTCGTGGATTTGTCCATTTTCTATCATCGCAAAGCGGTTGATGTTGATGGGCAATTCATCATCATTACAAATCAAAACCAAGGTTACGCCGGCACTACAAAGATCATCCAGAAGATCATTAAGATTTCTTCTTGAAGTTGCATCCAAACCGGTGTAAGGTTGATCAATGATCAACAACTGAGGTTTTAACCAAATGGCTTCAACAAGCTGTAATTTTTTATGCTCTCCGCTAGACAGTTCAATTAACTGAGCATGGCGAAAGGCAGAGAAGTTTAAAGCTTCTAAAATATACTCCAGATCTTTAATATCCAGCTGATGCGCAGCGCCGTATTTTTCGAGTTCTGCTTGTACAGTAAGTGTATCTTTCTGTTGTTTATGGTTGTAACGTTGCTGATAATAAAAATTGGCATCGCCTTCCAGGTTTTTAAACTGATACCAGCTAGATACAAACAAACATTGTGCAGGTAAGTTACTTTCAGTACAAAAGCGGATATCAATTATACCTTGATATTTCTCTTCACCGGTAATGGCTTTCGCCAATGCAGTTTTGCCGCTTCCACTGGCACCACCCAACAGCCAACTATCGCCACGGCAAATTTTCCAATTCAAGTTTTGCAACACCTTTTTTTGACGGTAATGCAAACTTAAACCAGAAATAGACACCAACGTTACATCGTCTAATGTTTGGTTTGGCGTATTTTTATTTTGGCTGTTGTCTGTCATTTTCTGCTATTTTTTATCAATAGGATTAACGTGCCTGTTCAAATTTTTCAATCAGGTTTTTCTGATTCAAAATAAAATCAATATCATCGTAACCATTAATCAGACACGATTTTTTATATGGATTAATTTCAAATTCTGCTTTCGCATCTGTTGCAATAATGGTTACCGTTTGGTTTTCCAGATCAATTTTTAAAGGTGTATCGGGATCTAATTCTACCGCTTTAAAAATTTGAGCCAAAAATTCATCACTTACCTGAATGGGTAAAAGGCCATTGTTCAATGCATTTCCTTTAAAAATATCGGCAAAAAAACTGCTGATTACGGTATCAAAACCCGCATCTTGAATGGCCCAGGCAGCATGCTCACGGCTACTGCCGCAACCGAAATTTTTTCCGGCAACCAATACTTTTCCACTATACGTCGGGTTGTTAAGTACAAAATCTGTTTTTGGTGTATTGTCGCTATTATAACGCCAATCCCGAAACAGGTTTTCGCCAAAACCATCACGCGTGGTTGCTTTTAAAAAACGAGCAGGTATAATCTGGTCGGTATCTATATTTTCAATCGGCAATGGTACAACCGATGATGTTAAAGTCTCAAATTTTTTCATTTTAATATTTTTTGTGTGCGTTTGGTAGCAAGTATGAGGTATCAAGTTTTTGGAATTGAAACCTAACGTCGCATATCTCTACGTTCAATCTCAAATTAGCTTTTCTTCACCGCTTTAATTCTCAATCTTCTGTAATCTGCAGTCCAGTTTCCATCTTTAAAAAGGGTCGGTTTCAACAAATCTACAGCAAGATTTTTTACTTGTTCAGCTTCTTCTTCAGTGAGGTTTTTAAACGCATGTTGTGCAAACTGATTGATCCACTCATACATTCCGTTTTCGCCTTTTAATGTTGTTGGACGATCAAATAACCAAATTTGTTCCACTTCAAAACGTGCTGCTTCAAGTAAAACAGCGTAATGGCTTACCGATGGGAAAAACCAAAAATTGGAGATTACGCGATGTTGAACACCAATGCTTTTCGCTGCCTCAGATATTGCTTCTGTAATGGATTTAATATTGTCTTTTCCACCAAATTCTGCCACTAAACGGCCTCCGGTTTTTAAACTTCTATAAACACCTTCCAGCAAATCTTGTTGGTTTTCAATCCAGTGGAATGTTGCATTGCTAAACACAGCATCAAATTCTGAATCAAATTCTAAAGCGGTTGCATCTTTTTGTTCGAAACTAAGCAAAGGGAATTTTTGCTTTGCCGAGCTGATCATTTCGGCAGATGCATCTATGCCTTTTACCGATGCGCCCAGTTCTGCAATTTGGCTGGCCAGATCGCCTGTTCCGCAACCTACATCCAAAATGTTTTCTCCATTTTGCGGCGCTAACCATTGCAGTACATCTGCTCCATAATCTGATACGAAGCGGTGTTTATCGTCATATACATTATTGTCCCAAAATATCTCTGGCATAATCTTTCCTCCTTTTGTTTATTTCATCATATTTCCAAATTCCTGTACCCGTTCGTAATGTTCAACTGTTGGGAAAGGATTATAGAAATGATGCAATAGTTTTTTCCAATCCTGATATTCTGCCGAATTGCGAAAACCTTCAGTATGTGCCTCCAGTGTTTCCCAGTTTACCAGCAAAATATATTTGTCCTCTTCTTCAATGCATTTTTGAAGCTGATGCGAAATGTATCCATCCATTGATGAAATGATTTGTCGTGCCGTATTAAATGCCTGTTCAAACTCTGTTGACAAACCTTTTTTAACGTTTAATACAGCTACTTCTAAAATCATTTTCAATTATGTTTTTTTTTTATTACAATTAAGCTTCTTCAAGCAATTCTCTTACGTCGGTAATTTTTCCGGTTACGGCTGCTGCTGCTGCTGTAAGCGGACTTACCAATAAAGTTCTGGCATTTGGCCCTTGTCTGCCTTCAAAGTTTCTGTTTGATGTAGACACACAATATTTTCCTGCCGGAATTTTATCTTCATTCATTCCTAAACATGCACTGCAACCGGGCTCGCGGAGCTGGAAACCTGCACTTTCAAAGATCTGATCCAAACCTTCCAGTTTTGCTTGCTGTTCTACTTGTTTAGAGCCAGGTACAATCCAAACGGTAACATTATCCGCTTTGCGTTTACCTTTTACAAATTCTGCAACTTCGCGTAGATCTTCAATTCTGGAGTTGGTACAACTGCCAATGAATACATAATCAACAGGTTTGCCAATCAGTGAAGCATCATCCTCAAACCCCATATAATTCAGGGCCTTCTGGTAAGACAATTGCTCGGTTTCTGGTTGTGCTTTAGTTGATGGAATAAGTTCTTTAATGCCCATCCCCATTCCTGGGTTTGTACCATAAGTAATCATTGGTGCAATATCTGCGGCCTCAAAAGTAAGTACGCGATCAAATTTTGCATCAGCATCACTGTATAGTGTTTTCCAGTAGGCAAGAGATTTATCCCATTCTTCACCTTTCGGTGCAAATGTTCTACCTTTAACATAATCGAAAGTGATTTGATCTGGTGCAATTAATCCGCCTCTTGCGCCCATTTCAATACTCATATTGCAAATGGTCATTCGCGCTTCCATGCTTAAAGATTCTATTGCAGAACCTGCATATTCAATAAAATAACCTGTACCACCAGCAGCAGAAATTTTTGCGATGATGTATAGGATGATATCTTTTGCCGTAACGCCTTTACTCAGCGTTCCGTTTACTTCAATTTTCATGGTTTTTGGTTTTTGCTGCAATAAACATTGCGTTGCGAAAACCTGTTCTACCTGCGAGGTTCCAATACCAAAGGCAATGGCTCCAAATGCGCCGTGAGTAGAGGTATGGCTATCTCCGCATACCATAGTTTTGCCCGGAAGCGTAATGCCCAACTCCGGACCAATTACATGTACAATACCTTGATAAGGATGACCTAAACCATACAATTCTATACCAAATTCTGCACAGTTTTTCGTTAACATATCTACCTGATAACGAGAGAGTTCTTCTTTAATCGGCAGAAGCTGATTTAAAGTAGGAACGTTGTGGTCTGCTGTAGCAACAGTTTGTTGTGGTCTGAAAACCGGAATACCACGTTTGCGAAGTCCATCAAATGCCTGCGGCGATGTAACTTCATGAATTAAATGCGTGTCGA
The DNA here is from genome assembly GCF_052343045.1 of Pedobacter terrestris. Classification (NCBI taxonomy): domain Bacteria; kingdom Pseudomonadati; phylum Bacteroidota; class Sphingobacteriia; order Sphingobacteriales; family Sphingobacteriaceae; genus Pedobacter; species Pedobacter terrestris. The sequence continues at coordinate 694,689 of NZ_CP180264.1, forward strand.
TGTATAAAATATCAGGAAAGCCTTCTTCGCTCTTTACAACATGTGCATCCCAAATTTTTTCTACTAATGTTTTTGACATCTTTTTATGTTAAGTTAGTTTCAAATCCCGGAGAAAAAATCTCCGGGATTTAATTGTTAGTATTAAGCAGTTTTAATCGATTTCATTGCAGTCATCGCTTTACGCAATTTATGGCCAATAACTTCTACTGGATGTGTACGAATTGCCTCGTTTACATCAATTAAGGTTCTGTTGTCTACACCAGCATCTTTACCTTCGTTAAAGTTTTTGCCTACTAAATCAGTATCAACAGATTTCATAAAATCGCCAAGAAGTGGTTTACAAGCCTGATCGAAAAGGTAACAGCCGTACTCTGCAGTATCAGAAATTACACGGTTCATTTCGAACAATTTTTTACGGGCAATTGTATTTGCAATCAGAGGTGTTTCGTGCAAGGATTCATAATATGCAGATTCTGGTTTGATACCCGCTTGTACCATGGTTTCAAAAGCCAATTCCACACCTGCACGTACAAAAGCAACCATTAGTAAATAGTTGTCGAAGTACTCTTGTTCTTCAATTTTTACATCTCCGGCGGGTGTTTTCTCAAAAGCAGTTTCTCCGGTTTCTGCTCTCCAGGCCAAAAGGTTTTTATCGCCATTTGCCCAATCTTCCATCATGGTTTTGCTAAATTCTCCGCTCATGATATCATCCTGATGTTTTTGGAACAACGGACGCATAATTATTTTCAGGTCTTCAGAAATTTCAAAAGCTTTGATTTTCGCAGGGTTGCTCAATCTATCCATCATGCCGGTAACACCACCATGTTTTAAAGCTTCTGTAATTACCTCAACACCATATTGAACAAGTTTTGATGCGTAACCCGCATCAATTCCTTTTTCAATCATTTTATCGAAAGAAAGGATAGAACCTGTTTGCAATAAACCACAAAGAATGGTTTGCTCGCCCATCAAATCAGATTTTACTTCGGCAACGAAAGAAGATTTCAGTACACCAGCTCTGTGGCCGCCAGTACCTACGCAATATGCTTTAGCTTGCTCTAAACCTTTACCTTCAGGATCGTTAACCGGGTGAACAGCAATAAGTGTTGGTACACCAAAGCCACGCACATATTCTGCACGTACTTCACTACCAGGACATTTTGGTGCCACCATAATTACGGTGATATCTTTACGGATTTGCATCCCTTCTTCTACAATGTTAAAGCCGTGCGAGTACAACAATGTTGAACCTTGTTTCATTAAAGGCATAACTGCATTTACAACAGCTGTATGTTGTTTATCTGGAGTGAGGTTAATTACGACATCGGCAGTTGGGATTAGCTCATCATAAGTACCAACTTTAAAATTATTATCTGTAGCATTTTTCCAGGAATCTCTTTTGCCTTCAATAGCTTCTTTACGTAATGCATAAGAGATATCTAAGCCACTATCTCTTAAATTTAAACCTTGATTCAATCCCTGCGCGCCGCATCCTACAATTACCAGTTTCTTGCCTTTTAAAGCGCTAACGCCATCAACAAATTCTGTATTGTCCATGAAATCGCAAACGCCCAATTGGTCCAGTTGTTCTCTAAGAGGTAATGTGTTAAAATAATTTGCCATTGTTTCTGTGGTTAATTTTCTAGTTTTATTATCAGTTATATATTTTCTTTTTTTAGAAGCAGTTTTCTGTGCGAATCAAGCCTCTATATCTGTTTCACTAAGATTTTCATTAAAGGTAATCTTATTGAAGAATGGGTCATTTACGGTTACAGCCCATGTTCCGTAAAAGGTCTTTTCCAAACCTGGCCTATTGTATTTATACCTTTTGTCTGTAATTGATTTATGAAAATCCTTTAAACCGTTGCAATTGATGTGTACGTGTGCACCAGGAGAACAATCGCCATGGTGTTCGCTCAAATGTAGCTTTATACCATCAAGAGATATTTGCAAATAAATCGGCGTGTTTTCTTCAAATTGATGCTTCCAATCGATTTTGAATCCCAAAAAATCTACGTAAAATTCGATTGCTTTAGCGTAATCGAACATTCTCAAAGTTGGTATTAGCTGGTTACATTTCATATTCATCAACCAATAGTACTTTACATTGTAAAAATTTTTTCTCCTTTGTCCAGAAATTCGTTCTCGATTAATTCCTCTCCTGGTTCAAAAGCTTCAAATTCTTTAAGTTTTTCATGGAAACCAGCGCTATCTTTAATAATCGCAACTCTTGCAGAGCGAACAAATTCAATCAACTCATAAGGTTCAAGTGCTTTTACCAAAGCATCGGTTTCTTCACGGTGGCCGGTAACTGCGAATACGGTATAATCTTTACGAATCACAACTGCACTTGCACCGAACTGTCTTAACAAACGTTCAACGGTAACTCTCTCGGCAATTTCATCTGTAGATACTTTATATAAAGCCAGTTCCTGCCAGATAATTTCGTCGTTCGTATTGAAATATACTTTAAGTACTTCAACCTGTTTTTCAATCTGGCGTGCAAGTTTGCGCACCACATCATAACTTTCGGTAATTACAATGTTGAAACGGTGAATGCCATCAATCTCAGAAGGAGAGGTGTTCAGGCTTTCGATATTAATTTTTCTTTTAGAAAAAATAATTGCAATTCTATTCAATAGCCCGATGCGGTTTTCAGCGTATACAGTTATTGTATATTCTTGTTTACCGTCCAGATCGGCCTTATCTATTTTATATTCTAATGTATTTTCAGTGCTCATGATATTTCTTTTTAGTGTTGGTTGTGCCCGGATCTGACTTATTTAAGTCTAATTTCACTTACGCTGCTTCCTTGTGGTACCATGGGGAAAACATTGTTTTCGCGGCCCACCATTACTTCTAAAAGATAAGCTCCATCGTGGTTGATCATTGTTTCCAGCGCTGTTTTTAGATTTTGTCTTTCGTCTACTTTCTGTGCTTCTATATAGTAAGATTTGGCTAATGCAACGAAATCCGGACTGGTGATGTTCACAAAAGAGTATCGTTTATCATGAAAAAGTTGTTGCCATTGGCGAACCATCCCCAAGAAGCGGTTATTTAAAATCAAGATTTTTACGGCAGCGCCAAATTGCATAATTGTACCCAATTCTTGCGGTGTCATCTGGAAACCACCATCACCAATAATAGCAATAACAGTTTTATCTGGAGAGCCATACTTAGCGCCGATAGCTGCAGGCAAACCGAAACCCATTGTTCCTAAGCCGCCAGAGGTAATGTTGCTGCGGGTATTGTTAAATTTTGCATAACGGCAAGCCACCATTTGATGTTGGCCAACATCTGTAACAATAATGGCATCACCACCACAAATTTCATTTATGTTGCGCATCACTTCACCCATAGTCATTTCCTCTCCGTCAGGATAAAGCTCTGGTGTAATCACCTGATCGATTTCTTCCTGATTGTACGAACGAAATTTAGCCAACCATTCCTGGTGTTGGTTTTCATTCACCAATTTGGTTAATAGTGGAAGCGTTTCTTTACAATCGCCCCAAACGCCAACGTCAGCCTTTACGTTTTTATCAATTTCTGCCGGGTCGATATCTAAATGAACAATTTTAGCTTGTTTGGCATATTTGTCTAATCTTCCGGTAACGCGGTCGTCAAAACGCATTCCGATAGCAATAATTACATCTGCTTCGTTGGTTAATACGTTTGGACCATAATTTCCGTGCATACCCAACATACCAACGTTTAAGGGGTGATCTGTCGGAATTGCACCTTCGCCCATAATGGTCCATGCAGCAGGAATACCTGTTTTGTCTATGAAATTTTTAAATTCCTCTTCGGCTTTTCCCAATACTACACCTTGTCCAAAAAGCACAAAAGGTTTTTTTGCATCATTAATTAATGATGCAGCCTGCTCGATAAATTCTGCGCGTACTTTCGGCTTAGGTCTGTAACTGCGGATGTGGTTACATTTTTCATAAGCCGGAAATTCTTCGACCTGTAATTGTGCATTTTTAGTGATATCAATTAAAACAGGTCCTGGTCTACCACTTTTGGCAATATAGAATGCTTTAGCAAGTACTTCTGGTATTTCTTTGGCATCTGTTACCTGATAATTCCACTTAGTAACTGGCGTAGTGATGTTAATGACATCAGTTTCTTGAAAAGCATCGGTTCCTAATAAGTGTGCAAATACCTGTCCGGTAATGCAAACAAGAGGCGTACTATCAATTTGTGCATCGGCCAAGCCTGTCACCAAGTTGGTAGCACCTGGACCGCTGGTCGCAAAACATACACCAACTTTGCCGCTGGCTCTTGCAAAACCTTGCGCTGCATGGATTCCGCCTTGTTCGTGGCGAACCAAAATGTGTTCCAATTGATCAGCATAATCATATAGTGCATCATAAATAGGCATGATTGCACCGCCTGGATAGCCGAAGATGGTGGTTACGCCTTCCTCAATTAAACCATTCAACAGAACTTGCGAACCCGTTCCTTTGAATAATGTTTTGGAGGTTTCTGCCTGTGCCTCCGTTTGAATTGTATCTTGTGCAGTTTCCATAGTTATTTTTTTGCGGTTCTTTATTCTTTTATTTTAAAGCCAATTCTCTCTCTGTCTTTCCACTTTATTTGAGCAATTTTTTCGTCTAAAAGATTTTCCATTGCATCGTAAAGTTCATTTAACTGAACGTCGTGTTCTCCTATGCGTGCTTTAATCTCTGTCAATTGTTCATTAATGTTGCTTTGCTTCAGCAGAATCCTGCGTACATCAACAAAAGCCCTCATTATGGCAATATTCATTGTAATTGCCTTTTCACTTTTTAAAACTCCACTAAGCATTGCAATACCTTGTTCGGTAAATGCGTAGGGCATTTTTCTAGCACCACCCCAACTTGATATCACAGTTTGTGATATCAAGTTGGGGTGGTGCGTTGTCAGAATTTTTGACGAACCGGCATCGATATTATCGATTTGAAATTTTAATCTTTCAAACTCCTCTTTTGTAAGTTGAAACATAAAATCTTCAGGGAAACGTTTAATGTTGCGTTTAACTGCCTGGTTCAATACTCTTGTTTCTACTTCATAAAGCGATGCCAGATCAAAATCTAACATGACTCTTTCACCCCTAATAGTATAAATTCTACTTTCAATGCTTCTGATCGTGTGCATAGTGTATGTTTTAAATTAATTTATAGTCAGAAGGGATGACTGTAGGGGCTGGTCTGTATCCACAAACCTGAAGTGCATTGCTTATTCGTCGGTTACACAACCACCGGCTGCATCAGAAACTGTTTTTGCGTATTTATATAATACACCTTTGGTTACTTTTAGCGCAGGTTGTACATATTTATTTCTTCGCTCTACGATCACATCTTCACTTACTTGCAAGCTGATGATGTTGTTTACGGCATCTATGAGGATCTGATCGTCATCTTCTACAAGACCAATTAATCCGCCTTTATACGCTTCTGGCGTGATGTGCCCAACTACAAAACCGTGGGTTCCGCCAGAAAAACGGCCATCGGTAATGAGAGCAACAGATTTCCCTAAACCGGCACCAATAATTGCGGATGTTGGTTTAAGCATTTCTGGCATTCCGGGTGCGCCTACCGGACCAGAGTTTTTTATTACAATTACATCGCCTGGTTTTACACGTCCGCTGGATAGGCCGGCAATTAGATCATGTTCGCCGTCAAAAACTCTTGCGGGGCCTTCAAACTTTTCGCCTTCTTTACCGCTAATTTTTGCCACAGAACCTTTTTCTGCAAGGTTTCCGTATAAAATTTGTAAGTGTCCGGTTGGTTTAATCGGTTCGCTTAGTTTTTGAACGATTTTCTGATCATAATCCATAATAGATTTTACATCAGCTAAATTCTCTGCCATTGTTTTTCCCGTTACGGTTAAACAATCGCCATGAAGAAGACCTTCGTTTAACAAATATTTTAATACTGCAGGGATACCGCCATATTGATGCAAATCTTGCATCAGGTATTTTCCACTTGGTTTAAAATCGGCTAATACTGGTGTAACATCACTCATTTTCTGGAAATCGTCTTGTGTAATTTCTACGCCAATTGCTTTTCCCATTGCAATAAAGTGTAATACAGCATTTGTACTTCCTCCTAATATGATGATTGAACGAATCGCATTTTCAAATGCTTTCCTTGTCATGATATCAGATGGTTTAATGTCTTTTTCCAACAATATCTTGATGTATTTTCCGGCATCAAGACATTCTTGTTTTTTCTCCGGACTCACCGCGGGGTTAGAAGAGGAGTAAGGCAAACTCATACCTAAGGCTTCGATTGCCGATGCCATAGTATTTGCTGTGTACATACCGCCACAAGCTCCGGCTCCGGGGCAGGTGTGTTTGATAATGCCCTGATAATCCTCTTCAGATAAATTGCCACAAATTCGCTGACCTAAGGCTTCAAAAGCAGATACAATGTTTAATTCTTCGCCTTTGTAATGCCCGGGAGCAATTGTACCTCCGTATATCATAATTGACGGACGATTTAAACGAGCCATTGCCATAATTGCACCTGGCATGTTTTTGTCGCAACCCGGAATGGAAATTATGCCATCATAATATTGGCCACCGCAAATGGTTTCTATGCTGTCTGCAATTACATCGCGACTTACCAATGAGTAACGCATACCATCGGTTCCGTTGCTCATACCATCACTCACTCCAATTGTATTAAAAACCAAGCCCACTAAATCATTATTCCAAACCCCTTTTTTAACATCTTTTGCTAAGTCGTTTAAATGCATATTGCAGGTGTTGCCATCATAACCCATGCTTGCAATACCGACTTGTGCTTTTGCCATATCAGCATCGGTTAAGCCGATTCCGTAAAGCATAGCCTGTGCCGCAGGTTGTGTTGGATCTTGTGTAAATGTTTTACTGTACTTGTTTAATTCGCTCATTGTTTTATTAGGTTGTTTTGTTAATTAAATTTAAGGCATAAAAAAAACCGCCTTTTTTTGGAAGGCGGTTTCGGTATGGTATATTTTAACTTATACGCAACGATATCCACCTCCCGGTTTGGAAATGACAATAATAATGTTGCTAATCATGTTTGTGTATAAATTCATATCGAAGACTGAATCACAAACATACTAACTAATCATAAAAAGCAAAGAACTATTGTTATTTAATTTTAACGCCGATTACAATTCCGCTGGCCCAAACCTGTTTGGTTGTATTCAGATCTGCACGCGTACTTAAATCGTTTATCAGTTTTTCAGCCTTTTTATCGTGGCCGTCCGGCCAATTGGGCTGTGGCTCCATATCATCTATAATATAGAATGCGCCAGGGTTCAACATTTGCAATACTTCATCTAACAGCAGGTATTTTCCATGCCATGTATCGGCAAAAATATAGTCGAACTTTTCGTTTTTATTTTCTGTAATCCACTTTTCACCGTCTGTAGAAAGCAGAGTCAACCGAGTGTCTGTGCCGATTTCATTTTGGGCTACTTGAAGTAAAGTATCGTCATGATCGATAGAAACTAGTGTAGAATTTTCATCCATACCTTCAAGAATCCATGATGTTGAAAGGCCCGTTCCTGTGCCAAGTTCCAAAAAACGTCCTGAAGGTTTACTGCTTGCTAGTGTTTTGAGTAGCGAACCTGTACGCACATCTGAAGCCATATCAAAATCCAATGCTTTGGTAGCCGCATCTATTGCCCAGTAGGCTTTGGGAAATTGATTGATGGTTTCTGTCATGACCGGATTTTATTAAATGATAACTTCAAAGTTTACTTTCTCCAATACCAGGTTTTTGTAGGCACGCTGAATGGTGTATCCAATTGTTTCTCTCCACAATGGGCGGAAAACAACATCATCAACAGATGCAATACCCGCAATTTCTGTAGCCGTACCACATAAAAATGCACTATCGGCATTTTTAAGATCATCAACAGTAATGTTTTTTTCAATACACTCTATATCCAATACGTTGCAAAGTTCTTTAACCGTTGCTCTGGTGATGCCTGGTAGAATATTTCCTGTTAAGGGTGTAAATAACTTGCCATTTTGTTCAATAAAAATATTTGCGCCTGATGCCTCGGCTACAAAACCGTTCATATCCAACAAAATTGCATCATCAAAACCCGCTTTATTTGCAGCCGTTGTTGCCAATATAGAATTGATGTATCCACCGCTTAATTTTGCTTCCATCGGGATAGATTTCGGATTAGGGCGCTCATATTCTGAAAGTGTTAAATTCAATAAACGCGTACCAGAATATGCCTCCCATTCCCATGCACAAATCATAATTGATGAGCCAAGGGGTTGATTTAACTTCATGTTTGGCGCACAAAATACCAGGGGACGGATATAGGCGTCTTTTAATTTGTTGAGTTTTAACAGCTGATAGCAAGCCGCAATCAGTTCTTGTTTATCCCATGGAAAAGGAATGTTTGCCAGCATGCACGAACGTTCAAGGCGATTGATGTGATCAGCAACTTTAAAAATTCTGTTGCCATTATGGGTTTTGTAAGCCCTTATCCCTTCAAACGCTCCAATGCCGTAATGTAGCGATTGGCCGTACAAATCTGTACTGCTGTGCGCTGCATTCTCAAACCTTCCGTTAAGGTAAATGATCGTATTAGAATTGTAGTATTTCATAATACACGTTTTTTTTATCTAAAAAAAGCGCCCTGTTTTAGTCAGGACGCTTTAAGTATTTTTATGATCGAATCTATTTATACCGCGCCTGCTTTTTACCCAACAAAATGTTTAGCAAGAGCAGAATTGGTGATGCGACAGCAACTATAAAATCCGAAGCTTTTTGAGCTCGAAAATTTATATAGTTTATGTCGTGATTTGAAGTCATTATCTTTCCTTGTTGTTTATAAAACCAATTTAGTTTTTGGTTCAGAAATATGCAAGGAATTTAACAAAAAAAGAAAATACAAACATTATTCTAATTAGTAGTTCTTATTTGGAATAAAGTTCTGCATGCGGTGTCGATTAGTGATTTAATACGGAATGAAATATACCGAATATCAAATCGGTATACGGTCTGTATATTATGCTTGCATTGTATTTCGCGCAATTTTCGGCGTAAAACCAGTTTAAGGCAGAAAAAATTTGTAAAAATATTACGGAGAACAGGCGCATAGATGCCACAACAATAGACCGAAAAGATTTGGCATATAAAGGATGGATAGTATTTTAAAATTTGAGGAAGGTTTAAGGTTTTTTCGCAGACACCATTGGAATTATCCGGACATAAAAAAACCGTTGCAATTTGTTTGCAACGGTTTTTAATACTGGGTGCCGGTATTTAGGCAGTTCCTTCAGCAAGTACCACAATTTTGTTGTGGATCACCTCTACAACACCGCCTTTAATAAAGAAACGCTCTTCATCGGTTTTGTTGGCTTTTATAATAACTTCTCCATCTTCTAAAGTAGAGATAATTGGTGCATGGTCTTTCAAAATTTGAAAAGAACCTAAAGTACCAGGTACAGTAACCGCAATTACTTCGCCTTCGTAAACTTTTTTATCTGGAGTTAATATTTCTAAATTCATCTTTTTTCAGTTTGGCGTTGAGCGTGGGGCGTAGCGCATTTAAACGCTTAACACTTCATGCTTACCGCGTTTCTTAGTTCGCTTCTGCCAATAATTTTTTACCTTTTTCGATAGCATCTTCTATGCTACCAACCAGGTTAAATGCAGCTTCCGGATATTCATCAACTTCGCCATCCATAATCATGTTAAATGCTTTGATGGTATCTTTAATGTCAACCAAAACACCTTTTAAGCCTGTAAATTGCTCAGCTACGTGGAAAGGTTGAGATAAGAAACGTTGAACACGACGCGCTCTGTGTACAGTTAATTTATCTTCTTCAGATAATTCGTCCATACCTAAGATTGCGATAATATCCTGTAGTTCTTTATAACGTTGTAAAATTTCTTTAACACGTTGTGCCGTATTGTAATGCTCATCGCCTAAAACTGCAGGAGAAAGGATACGTGAAGTAGAATCCAATGGATCTACTGCAGGATAAATACCAAGCTCAGAAATTTTACGAGACAATACTGTTGTTGCATCTAAGTGGGCAAATGTTGTTGCCGGAGCCGGGTCAGTTAAATCATCCGCAGGTACATAAACCGCCTGTACAGAAGTAATTGAACCACGTTTAGTAGATGTAATACGCTCTTGCATTAATCCCATTTCTGTAGCCAATGTTGGTTGGTAACCTACCGCAGATGGCATACGGCCTAAAAGAGCCGATACCTCAGAACCTGCCTGTGTGAAACGGAAAATGTTATCCACGAAGAAAAGAATATCTTTTCCTGCGCCTTCGCCATCACCGTCACGGAAATATTCTGCAACAGTTAAACCTGATAATGCAACACGTGCACGTGCACCAGGAGGCTCGTTCATTTGACCGAACACCAAAGTTGCTTTACTTTCTTTTAATTTTTCAGTATCTACAGCGTTAAGATCCCAGCCTCCTTTTTCCATAGAGTGCAAGAAATCGTCACCGTAGTTAATAACGCCAGATTCGATAAACTCACGAAGCAAATCGTTACCCTCACGAGTACGCTCACCAACACCCGCAAATACAGATAAACCTGCGTAAGCTTTTGCGATGTTGTTTACCAACTCCATAATCAATACTGTTTTACCTACACCTGCACCACCAAACAAACCGATTTTACCGCCTTTTGCATAAGGTTCTAATAAATCGATAACTTTGATACCTGTAAAAAGTACTTCAGTTTCTGTTGATAGATCTTCAAACCTAGGCGGCACAGCGTGGATTGGATTACCGTTACTGTTGTCTACAGCATTGATACCATCAATGGCTTCACCAACTACGTTAAATAAACGGCCTTTGATTTGATCGCCTGTTGGCATTTTAATCGCAGAACCTGTATCAACTACTTGCATTCCACGCACCAAACCATCTGTAGAGTCCATCGCAATTGCACGTACACGGTCTTCACCTAAGTGCTGTTGAACCTCTAAAACGATCTTCTGTCCGTTTTCTTTCTTGATCTCTAATGCATCAAAAATTTTAGGTAGATGGGCATCATCAGCAAAGCTAACGTCAACCACTGGGCCAATAATTTGTGCTATTTTTCCTAAGTTAGGCATATCTGTTGTGGGTAAATTTATTACAGTCAATGAATTAAAGCTGGTTTAAGGGGCCTCAATTCGGTTGGCAAAGTTAAGTTATTATTGCTATATTTTAAATATATATTATAAATTTTTTCAACAGAGATTTATTAGATATTTTAGACGCATAATCTGAGGTATGAAAACGATTTTAACCACGGGCAGTAACGGCCTCTTAGGGCAGAAATTAACCGAGAAAATTGTTGCAGAAGGTCGGGCAAACCTTATTGCAACATCAAAAGGCGCAAACCGTTATCCAATTAAGGAAGGTTATGTATATGAATCTATGGATATTCTGGATGAAAACCGTGTTCGTTATCTTCTTGAATTGTATAAACCAGATGCAATTATACACACAGCTGCACTAACCAATGTTGATGCTTGCGAAGCCGACAAAGAAACCGCGCATCAACTCAATGTAGATGCCGTTGCATTATTGCTTAAAATCTGTAAAATCTATACTATTCACTTTATTCATCTCAGTACTGATTTTGTTTTTGATGGAGAAGACGGTCCATATGCTGAAGAAGATGCTGTAAATCCCATTAGTTATTATGGTGAAACTAAAGTACTGGCAGAAGATTTAGTCAAGTCTTTTGAAGGCAATTGGGCAATCATCAGAACGATTCTGGTTTATGGCGTAATTACAGATATGAGCCGAAGCAATATTGTGCTTTGGGCAAAAAATGCTTTGGAAAGCGGAAGTGCAATCCAGGTTGTAAACGATCAATGGCGCATGCCAACCTTAGCAGAAGATCTTGCAGAGGCATGTTTGTTGGCCGTAGAAAAACAAGCGCAAGGTTTTTATCACATCTCTGGTAAAGATTATATGAGTGTATCTGAATTGGTGCGTAAAGTTGCCAGTTTCTGGAAGCTTGATCAATCGCCGATTGCAGAGATCAGTTCGGCAAGTTTAAACCAAACGGCAAAACGCCCGCGGCGCACAGGTTTCAGTTTAGATAAAGCGATTATTGAATTGGGTTACCGCCCGCACAGTTTTGAAGAAGGATTGGCAATCCTGAATAAACAAATTAAATAAAATGTTCATTCAAACTAAATTAATTCAGAGAATGTTGTTGAATAGCAATTGCATTAAACACAAGCAAAAATTAATATCCCCAAAAACAAATTTTAAATAAATATAGAAAATGGCACTACAAATTGGCGAAACCGCCCCAGACTTTACACTATACAGTTCGGAATTAACTGAAATTTCTTTATCTGCTTTTAAAGGTAAAAAAGTAATCATTCATTTTTTTCCGATGGCTTTCACCGGAACTTGCACAGAACAACTGTGTACCATGAGAGATAATTTTTCTTATTATGAAGGTATTGATGCTCAGGTTTTGGGTATTTCTGTAGATTCACCTTTTTCTTTGGCTAAATTTAAGGCAGAACAGGCTTATCAGTTTCCATTGCTTTCTGATTTCAATAAAGAAGTTTCTGCTGCTTTTGGCGCTTTTTACGAAGAATTTGCTTTTGGGTTAAAAGGTGTTTCTAAACGTGCAGCATTTGTAATTGATGAAGAAGGTAAAATTGCTTACGCTGAGGTTTTGGAAGATGCAAAAGATCTTCCTGATTTTGAAGCAATTAATAAAACTTTAAAAAGTTAATGCAATTAAGTTTTAATTTTCTTTCTCTTTTTTGTTTGAAATAGTTGGAAAATTAAAACTCGATTTATACCTTTGCAGTCCGTTAACGATACGGAAATGCATTTGTAGCTCAATTGGATAGAGCATCTCACTACGGATGAGAAGGTTTGGGGTTCGAATCCCTACAAGTGCACAAGAAAAGCTTTAGAGAAATCTGAAGCTTTTTTGGTTAACGTTACAGCTTCATTGAAAGCTGTTTAAATTTTGCAATTCGTTAACGATACGAAAATTGCATTCGTAGCTCAATTGGATAGAGCATCTCACTACGGATGAGAAGGTTTGGGGTTCGAATCCCTACGAGTGCACTTTAAAAGCTTTAGAGAGATCTGAAGCTTTTTCAGTTTAAGGCTTTCCCAGATCTGCAACTTTTTAGAACGATTTTAGAATCGGAAATAAGCCTTGTTTATCGGTGATAAATCCGTTTAGGTTGGAAAGGAACATAAAATATTTTCTCTATATCGTTAAAGCGGTTTGTTAAAACAACGTTTCGCTAAAAGAAAATTCTGTATCTGTTAAGCATTTGTTTATGATCTTTCAAAAGCAGTTGTAAAGACTTAAAAGTCACCTAGTTTTTAAATAAAAATATCAATTTTCAATTCCATCTAAATTAATAATTATATATTTGCAGCCTCGAAAGGAGATATTATTTAATTCTGATTAGATAATTTGCTTTCTAATTTTACCAAAGCCACAGAAATATGGCTTTTTGAATTTTTGAAGACAACCTAAACAATTTGAATGCTTAATTTAGTTCTGTTTGGCCCTCCTGGTGCGGGTAAAGGCACCCAATCTGAAAAGCTGATTGCAAAATATCAGTTGGTACATGTTTCAACTGGCGATTTATTTCGTGCACACGTAAAAAATCAAACCGAATTAGGACAGAAAGTGAGTCAATTGTTGGCTGATGGCGAATTGGTGCCGGATGCGATTACAATTGCGATGTTGGAAGAAGAGGTAGATAAAAATCCGGATGCTAAAGGATTTGTATTTGATGGTTTTCCGCGTACAGTTCCTCAGGCTCAGGAACTTGACTTGTTTTTAGAACGTAAAGGCAGCAAAATTTCCGGCGTAATTGCTTTAAATGTAAATCAGGAAGAGCTTTCTAAACGGATTGCAGAGCGCCATAAAACTAGCGGCAGACCCGATGATGATGCCGAGAAATTGAAAAAACGTATTGCAGAATACTTTGATAAAACCATCCATGTTTTACCTTATTATGAGGAGCAAGGTAAGTTGAACAAAGTTGATGGAATAGGAGAAATAGAAACGATATTTAGCAACCTTTGCGCTGTTATCGATAAATTCTAAAATATAAAAATTATAGTAAATGGCGGAAGGATTTATTTTTTCCGCCTTTTTTTATTTAACGTGTAAGTATATGTCACAAGGATCGAATTTTGTAGATTATGTTAAAATTTGTTGCCGTTCCGGCAAGGGCGGTGCGGGTTCTGCACATTTGCATCGAGATGTTTTAACCTCTATGGGCGGTCCTGATGGCGGAGATGGCGGTCGTGGGGGCCATATCATCGTTAAAGGAAGTACACACATCTGGACTTTATTACACTTAAAGTACCGCAAACATATTATTGCCGAAGACGGCCTTGCCGGAGGTAGTTCTCATAAATCTGGTCGCCAGGGAAGGGATGAAATTCTGGAAGTTCCTTTGGGTACCATTGCTAAAGATGCAGAAACCGGAGAAGTTTTGTTCGAAATTACTAAAGATGGCGAAACAAAAATTCTTACTGCTGGTGGACGTGGCGGCTTGGGCAATGCACATTTTAAAACGCCAACGCAGCAAACCCCTCGCTTTGCACAACCCGGAGAATCGGGTACAGAAGTTTGGAACATTCTTGAACTAAAGGTATTGGCAGATGTAGGTTTGGTAGGCTTCCCAAATGCTGGTAAATCTACTTTGTTATCTGTAGTTTCTGCGGCGAAGCCAGAAATTGCCGATTATCCTTTTACTACAATTGTGCCCAATTTAGGTATCGTAAGCTATCGCAATAACCGGTCTTTCGTCATGGCCGATATTCCCGGAATTATTGAAGGTGCCTCAAAAGGTAAAGGTTTGGGTTATCGCTTCCTTCGTCATATCGAGCGGAACTCCGTACTATTATTTATGGTGCCTGCCGATACAAGCAGAACCATCAAAGAAGAATATGAAATCCTAAAAAGTGAATTGCTGTCTTACAATCCAGAGTTGATGCAAAAACCACATGTTTTGGCCATCACAAAATCAGACATGCTTGATGAAGAACTCATGGATGAAATGAAAAAAGATCTTCCTGAAATTCCTTCCATATTCATCTCATCTGTTGCTGAAAAAGGAATTACTGAATTGAAAGATATGCTTTGGAAAGCTATTGAAGGATAAATATTTGCCATTTGTTCATTACTCATTAGTGAATTGGTCATTAACGCCATTAGACCAATGACTAATGAACAAATGGCCAATGAACCAAAACTGCTAGTTCCTAAACCGGTCTACAACTAATCCAATCCATTCTTTGATTAATATATCCCAGGTGCCGAGCGCAGACGCGTTTGGGATTACGATGTCTCCGAAATCATATTCTATTCCAGAAGAGAATCCTGTAGGATAATAAGCTATAGGTTGTGTTGCAAAGCGATTGAAAATCATTTTTGTACGTGGTATATGCCACGCGCTTGTAATGACCAATATTTTTCCTTCTGGCCGTTTTTGATGAACCAAAGCTAAACTGAATTTGGCATTTTCTATCGTGTTTCTGCTTTGATTTTCTATCCATATTGAAGAATCCGGAATACCAAGTCCCTTTAAATAAACCTTTGCCAGTTCTGCTTCTTTAATTGCGTTATCTATCAGGTTCGCATTTCCGCTGCTCAACAAAAAATACTTTATTTTTCCTTTTTTGTAAAGCTTAATTGCCTGGAAAAGCCGATCGCCGGCGCCACCAAATTCTATCGATTGATTTCTTTTATTGAAGCCTGAAAAACCACCGAGTACAATACCTACATCATAGTTTTGGTTTTTGGGATAACCGGCTTCATAAGTATTCATGATTTTGCCAACAATAAATACGTTGCTAAAAAAATAAAGCATCAGCGTGGCCAAAATCCACAATTGTTTAGATATCCTTTTATTTTTATTGAACAATGCAATTGCTGCAATACAAAAAAACCAAATCAGGGGTTTTGTAAGAAAGAGAAGGATTTTGGAAAGGATGTATAACATGTTTCGCTTTTGCATCAAAAATCACGAAAAAATCAATTCTATCCAGATTTATTATCGTGATTTTAAAAAAAAGTCGAAACTTCGCTAAAAAAGCAGAGAATTTCTGTTTACAAGTGCAGAAACATTGTCAACATCGAGTATTTGTTGATGTGCAGCCGGTGCGTTGATCCTCAGGTTGGAATATAAATTTCCAACCTGAGGATTGTAATTCTTCATTTATCCCTGACCTTCCTGTACCTGAGGGTCTTCATGCGCATTTTCCAGAATCTCTTTGATGTTGGATTTGCGTTTCGCCTTTGTCTGATGTTTAAAATGAGGAACTTCTTGTGCAACGATATCTTCTTCAATCGCTTCTACACCAAAGACCTTTTCTTTTAAAAGGTTGTACTTGTCTTGAAATCCATACCGAAGATTTTTTGCACCTGAGGCGATTTTTCCACGTGTTCCAGCTCCGCTGTCTGGTGCGAACAATACGCTTATTACAGCGCCTGCTGCTAAACCCGCAACCAATGCAATGGCAATCTGGGCATTATTTTTATCTGATTTATGCGTTATGCATTTTTCTATTAACTTTCTGTAATTCATAGCAATCTGTTTTTAAAAAGGAACAAAACTCCTAAAAGAATGTTTGAGAAAATGAAAAACCGATCGCTGGTAGGCGTAATATTTGTTAAGTTTAAAGCCAAAATCAAAGAATATGGTTAAGGCAACAATCAAAAAAGAACATTACGCGTGTTCAGTTACAAACGGTTCGCATGAAATTATCGTAGATGAACCTATAGAGCTTGGCGGTACACACCAGGGCTTTGCTCCAAAAGGTTTGTTAATGGCTTCATTGGCATCGTGCGTGGCGATTACACTTAGAATGTATGCCGATCGTAAAGAATGGCCGGTTGATCAGATCGAAGTAGAAGTCAATACAGATACAGAAAATGGTGAGCTGGTTTTTTTTGAACAAATTGTTTGCACCGGAAGTTTAACTGTAGAGCAAAAAGAACGTTTGGAAGATATTGCACAGAAATGCCCGGTAAGTAAAATTTTAGCTCAGGGAAACGAAATCCGCTCAAAAGTTTTATAACACCTTAGTGCAAAACTCGTGTACGCAAAGCTGAAAAGCTTTAATATCTTTGTAAAAATCGGCAGTCGCCCATTCTGAATAATAAATTATGCCTACTGAAATTAAATGCCCGAACTGTGCACATGTTTTCCCAATGGAGGAAGCCATGGCCGAAGATTATAAGAAAGAGCTGCGTGAGAAGATGTTAAGCTTCACCAAACAGAAGGATGAAGAATTTCAACGTAAGCTGGCCACTTTAGAACTGGACAAACAACAGCAGCAAAAAAACTTTGATCTTAAGCTGGCGGATGAAAAGAATAAACTGAAAGAAAATCTGGAAGAAAATCTTCGGAAAAGTATTTCGGCAGATTTTGAAACCAAGCTGCAAATGCTGGAGGGAAATGCCATAGAAAATGCGGAAAAGCTAAGACTGGCGCGTGAAAAAGAACTGGAATTTTTAAAACGCGAACAAAGTTTAAAGCTTAAAGAAGAAGAAATGGAATTGGCTTTTCAACGCAAAATTCAGGAACAGAGAAACGAACTTGTGGAGCAAATCCGCAAGCAGGAAGCCGAAAAAAATAGCATAAAAGAAACCGAACATCAGCTTAGGTTGAAAGAACTCGAAAAACAATTAGACGACCAGAAAAAACTTGCCGAAGAAATGAAGCGCAAAGCGGAGCAAGGCAGTATGCAATTGCAAGGCGAAGTGCAAGAACTTATTCTGGAAGAGTTGTTGCGCAGCAATTTCCCTTTTGATTTGATTGAAGAAGTAGGAAAAGGTGTTAGAGGTGCAGATTGTGTGCAAGTTGTTCGCAACCAATTTGGACAAGAATGTGGTAAAATCATTTATGAGAGTAAAAGAACTAAAGATTTTGGTGGCGACTGGATTGAAAAGCTAAAAAAAGACATGCGCAGCATGGGCGTAGATGTTGCCGTTATTGTAAGTCAATGTTACCCGAAAGGTATGGACTGTTTCGGTCAGCGTGATGGTGTCTGGATTTGCTCTTTCGAAGAAGTAAATGCTGTTGCATACGTGCTTCGTGATGGGATTTTGCGCTTATCCAGTGCAATGAAATCTCAGGAAAACCGGGGCGATAAAATGCATATGTTATACGATTATTTAACCGGTGCAGAATTTTCAGAACAATGGAAAGCAATTAGAGAAGGTTTTATGAGCATGAAACTTTCCATTCAACGCGAGCGTGATGCAATGGAACGCTTATGGAAAGCGAGAGAAAAACAATTGGAAAAAGTATTACTAAATGCAACGCACATTAGAGGTTCTATAGAAGGCATTGCAGGTAGCGATAGTATTCAACTGAGTCTCACAGATGAAGATGACACTTTGTTATTGGATTAGGAAAATTAACTAAAAAGAAAGAATTCGTCATTGCGAGGAACCAAGCAATCATATTGAATAGGTATATACAAATGGGATTGCTTCAGCTGATGAAAAATCAGCTTCGCAATGACAGCACGATCAAAATAGAATAAAAAATAAATGAAATACAAAGTGAATAAAAATAAAAACAACAAAGCGATTAGCCTCTCCAAATTTTTAGCGATTATTTGCCTTTTTCTATTTTCCGGGAACGTTTCCGGACAGGAATTAAAATCGCCTGATGCGAATATAGTCGCTAATTTTTCTTTGGCTGAAGGTGGCGTGCCAACGTACACTTTAAAGTATAAAGGTAAAGATGTAATTAAAGCCAGTAAACTGGGTTTAGAACTAAAAGAAGGTAAATCTTTAATGAATAGTTTTTCCATCACAGATACGAAAACGTCTACTTTTAATGAAACCTGGAAACCTGTTTGGGGCGAGGTAAAAGAAATTGTTAACCATTACAATGAATTGGCGATTACGCTTACGCAAAAAGAAACCAACCGATTTATCATTGTTCGCATGCGCGTATTTAACGATGGTTTGGGTTTTAGATATGAGTTTCCGGAGCAGAAAAATCTGGATTATTTTGTGATCAAAGAAGAGAAAACACAATTTGCGCTGGCCGGAGATCATAAAGCATTCTGGTTGCCTGGTGATTATGATACACAGGAATACAGTACGGTAACCTCAAATTTATCAGAAGTACGGGCTAAAATGAAAGATGCTGTAACCCCAAATGCATCGCAAACAACATTTTCGCCAACCGGATTGCAAACGCCTTTGATGATGAAAAGCAAAGATGGCCTTTATATCAATATCCATGAAGCAGCGTTGATCAATTATTCGTTAATGTCGCTAAATCTGGATGATAAAAATATGGTTTTAGAATCGTGGTTAACGCCAGACGCAATCGGCGATAAAGGTTATTTGCAGGCACCTTGCGTTTCGCCTTGGCGTACCATTATTGTGAGCGATAAAGCTGGCGATATTTTAACATCTAAACTAACTTACAACTTAAACGAACCAACAAAATTCAAAGATGTTTCCTGGATTAAGCCAATAAAATATGTCGGCGTTTGGTGGGAAATGATTACCGGTAAAAGTACCTGGGCTTATAACGATTTAACCAGTGTGCAACTTGGCGTTACCGATTATTCAAAAACAAAACCCAATGGAAAACACGCTGCAAATACCGCACACGTGAAAGAATATATTGATTTTGCGGCTAAAAATGGATTAGATGCTGTTTTGGTAGAAGGATGGAATGAAGGATGGGAAGATTGGTTTGGTAAAACCAAAGATTTTGTTTTCGACTTTATTACACCATATCCCGATTTTGACGTTCAGGAATTGCATCGCTATGCGGCAAGTAAAAATGTGAAAATGATTATGCACCACGAAACGTCATCATCCGTGCGCAACTACGAAAGGCATTTGGATACAGCCTACAAATTTATGAAAGCCAATGGTTATGATGCTGTGAAGAGTGGTTATGTGGGCAATATGATTCCACGTGGCGAACACCATTATGGTCAGTGGTTAAACAATCATTATTTGTACGCTGTACAGAAAGCTGCCGATTATAAAATTATGGTAAATGCGCATGAGGCGGTTCGCCCAACGGGTTTGGCCAGAACGTATCCAAATTTGATTGGAAATGAATCTGCACGCGGTACAGAATATGAGGCATTTGGTGGTAATAATGCCGATCATACGACCATTTTGCCTTTTACACGCTTAATAGGCGGACCAATGGATTACACACCTGGAATTTTTGAAACCAAAGTAAGTGCATATAATCCAGAAAATAATTCTTTTGTACACAGTACACTTGCACGCCAGTTAGCTTTATATGTAACAATGTATAGTCCGCTGCAAATGGCAGCAGATTTACCAGAAACGTACAATAAGTACATGGATGCATTTCAATTTATTAAAGATGTTGCTGTAGATTGGGACGATACTAAAGTATTGGAAGCTGAACCGGGAGATTACATCACGTATGCACGCAAGGCAAAAGGAAAAGACAATTGGTTTATTGGAAGTACCTGTGATGAAAATGGTCGCACTTCTAAAATTGACTTCAGCTTTCTGGATGCGGGTAAAAAATATGTAGCCACAATTTATGCCGATGCAAAAGATGCGCATTACGAGAAAAACCCTAAGGCCTATGTTATCCGTAAAATAGAAGTAACTAAAAAAAGTAAGTTGACTCAATATTGCGCACCTGGTGGCGGTTATGCCATAAGTGTAATGGCTAAGTAATTGATTTTTATAAACTTATTTTTTTGCAAAGAACATCATGAAGCATTTCCTGATGTTCTTTGCAGTTATAGACCAATTCTAGGCAGATGGAAAATTTAACTTTTGCAGGCTGCGGCAAGTCTTTTACATTCTGGAAACATATAATTTAGACGAAACACTTTTCTTTGCTTTTAATCTCCCTTTGCAGTTAAAATTTTAAAAAACTTAAACAAACAAAACATGGCAAGGACCAAAAATCACATCGAACTTCAATTTTTAAGTGAACCTTCTGATGTAAACTACGGAGGTAAAGTTCACGGCGGAATGATGATGAAATGGATAGATCAGGCGGCTTTTGCCTGCGCATTGCAATGGAGTCAATCATACTGCGTAACAGTTTATGTTGGTGGCATCCGCTTTTTTCATCCTGTTCATATTGGCCATTTGGTAAAAATGGAAGCCAAAATTATTTACACCGGTAAAACCAGTATGCACATTGCTGTAGACGCCTATTCAAAACCTGTTGGTGCTGCCGATTTTGTAAAAAATACGCATTGTATTATCGTTTTTGTTGCTGTAGATGATGATGGACAACCAAAACCCATTCCGGCGTTTAAGCCTAAAACGGATGCTGAAGTTGCCATGCATGGATATGCCATTAAATTGATGGAATTGCGTAAAAGCATCGATAAAGAAATGGAACCATATATTGCATAATAGGTTTTTGCTGAGTTTAGGTCCAAAAAAATAAGCGCTCTGTCTGTAGACAAGAGCACTTATTTTTTGAATTAAATCGCCATTATTTAAAACTTCCCTGATGTTGAAGTAAGTCGAAATATTTATCGAGGTTTGTACCTAATGATTGCTCAAAAGAGGCTTTTAAATCTGCGGGCGTTGGATGTTTGTTTTTCCAGGTTTGAAAATAATACTGAAAAGCCTTGTCAATCTTTTCTCGTCCAACGGCATCTTCCAAAATATATAACCACAATGCTGTTTTGGCATAAGAAATCAATCCGTATTCATCAGAAGTTTTAAAATCGGCCGCAGGTGTTTCAATTGCAGATTGCATTGGTACACCAGAAAGGGCATTGTAAACTTTTGCCTGAAACTGATCTGCTGGCAAAGCTTTTATACTTTCAGGTATTTTATCCCCAAAAATAGAATTGCTTTTATATTTTTCTGCCTCATATCTAAACTGGAAATAACTGTTTAAACCTTCATCTTGCCAGGTGTGCATGCGCTCGTTACTGCCCAACATGCTCATAAACCAATTGTGGCCAACTTCGTGCGTAATCACGGCATCTAGTGTTTCTGCTTTTGCATCCGGACTGGTTATCAAAGTAACGGTAGGATATTCCATTCCGCCGCTCGAATTGTTTTTCGGTCCTTCAATAGCCTGCACAACGGGATATTCATATTCGCCAATCCATTTGCTATATCTTTTGGTGGCGTCTTTGATATAATCTATACTTTTTGCCCAAAGCGTATTGGGTTTATTGTGGTAATAACTAAAAGCATCAATTACTTTTCCCGACTCCAATTTAATGGTATCGTATTGAATAACGAGATCTTTATCTGCAAACCAGGCAAAATCGGGCACGTTCTGAATTGCATAGCTCAATGTTTTATTGCCTTTTTCTTTAGCTACATATAAGGCTGGTTTATTGTTGCGGTTAGCTGCATTTTTTGTACCGATGCTTTTATAAGATTCAAGTTCATCAGCATTCTGCAGTACGCCAGTTGCGGCTACAACATAAGTAGAAGGCAAAGTAATATTTACCTGATAGTTGGCATATTCGCTATAAAATTCGCCCATATCCAGATATGGAAATTCATGCCATCCATCTTTATCAAAAACGGCAGGTTTAGGATACCATTGTGTAACCATAAATTCAGTATCGGCATAACCAGAACGAGAAAAATAACTCGGCAATTTCACATTGAAATCTGTAGAAATATTAATGGAATCGCCAGGATTTAAAGGTTTTGGAAGCAAAACTTTTACAATGTCTATGTATTGAGGATTGCTGTGTGCCTCAACTTTTGCAGATTGGCCATTTATTTTAAAATTCAATCCCTCTATAGCACCGTAAGAAACTTTTTGCAGTTTTTTCTTTCTCGATTCATCATTTTTGATTTGTTGAAAAAGTGCAGTGCTTTCGTTTTTATATGCATTTGGCCAAATGTGGAACCAGATAAAATTTAAGGTAGAAGGCGAGTTGTTCTTGTACACAATCTGCTCATACCCTTTTAAAGTTTTATCAGAATCGTTTAATTGTACATCAATTTTGTATGACAGGTTTTGTTGCCAATAATTTTCTTGTGCATAAGCGGCAATGGTAATGCAGGTAATTAGAAATGTAAGTGCGTGTTTTCTCATAAAATATACATGAATCAGCTAAGTAATTTGGTTATTATAACGCTGTAAAGGTAAAGCTTTATACGTCTTTTATTTGATATTCTTCTATTTTGCGGTATAAAGTGGTTAATCCAATACCTAACAGTCTGGACGTTTCTGTTTTGTTTCCGTGCGTGTATAGCAGCATTTTCTGGATATGTTGTTTTTCAATTTGTTGCAAACTGAAATTGTTGGGCACCGTTGTAGATTCAAAAATTTCCGGTGGCAGTGCAGCGCGAGATAACCGGCCATCATCGGATAAAATAATCAATCTTTCTATCACATTTTTTAACTCGCGGATGTTGCCTTTCCAATCGTAAGCAACCAATATATCCAGTAAATCTTCATCCAGATTAACTTCTGGATAATTCATTTTTTGTGCAAATGTTTTCAAATAATATCTGGCAAGTTGCGGAATATCGGTTTTTCTTTCTCGCAGTGGCGGAAGATTGATCGTGAAAACGGACAAACGATAATACAGATCTGATCTAAATTTTCCTTGTTCTGCATCTGTTTTCAAGTCTTTATTGGTTGCAGCCAGAATACGAACATTTACCTGGCGAGAAATGGTGTCGCCAATTTTAATGAAATTCTGGTTTTCGAGTACACGTAGCAGTTTTGCCTGAAGGTCTAAATTCATTTCTCCAATTTCATCCAGAAATAAAGTTCCGCCGTTGGCTTCTTCAAGCAATCCTTTTTTGTCTTTATTTGCTCCGGTAAAAGCGCCCGCTTTGTAACCAAACAGTTCACTTTCCAGTAAATCCGGACTAAATCCGCTGCAATTCAATGCCACGAAAGGTTTGCCAGAACGTGTACTTTCTGCATGTATAGATTGCGCAAAAACTTCCTTTCCTGTTCCTGTTTCGCCCAGAAGAAGTACAGTTGCATCTGATTTGCTTACCTTTCTAGCAAGTTCAATTGCCAGTTTTAAAATTTTTGATTCACCAATTATTGTCTCAAAACGATGCTTCGTTGATTGATGATTTTCTGTGGCGGACTTAAGTTGGCGCAGAATAGATTTTTCCATTGCTTTGTACAGTAAAGGGATAATTTTATCATTATCATCGCCTTTTACCAAATAGTCAAATGCACCATTTTTTATGGCCAAAACGCCGTCAGATATGGTTCCGTAAGCGGTAAGGTTAATAATTTCTACGTAGGGTTTTAATAATTTTATTTCTTTTACCAGTTCTACTCCATTAACATCAGGCAGTTTAACGTCGCTAATAACGATACGAACATCGTTTGCACTAAGCAATTTCATTCCTTCTTTGCCGGTATTCGCCTGCAAGGTTTTAAAACCTTCAAGTTCAATAATTCTGGAAAGTAAACTGCAAATTTTCTTCTCATCGTCAATAATGAGCACCGATCCGTCCATAGCTGAAATTTTAAGGCAATATTAAGGATAATAATAACGATTCTTTGAACTAAAATTGATGCAAAAAAAGATTAGAATGGAAAAAATTGAGAGTTTACAACGACAGATTTAACTGATATTGAAATCGACCCTTTTATCAGTAATCTGTATGGATATTGTACCTTTTTCGTTTCCTAGACTGACAAATGAAAGCGATTTAGCATATTTGAGTGCACAAAACAAATGACATGTTAAAATCGCTAACAACTATAGGATTGGTGTTGGCTGTGGCCGGATTCTGTTCTGCACAACAGGTACGCCCAGCAAAATCTTCAGAAATTTACAGAGCGCTTAAAATGCTCAAACATATGCCAAAAGTGTTGTATTTGGCAGCACATCCCGACGATGAAAATACGGGTTTGCTTTCTTGGTTGGTAAACGAGCAAGATGTAGAAACGGCTTATTTATCGCTAACAAGAGGGGATGGGGGCCAAAATCTTTTAGGTACAGAACAGGGTGCGGCGCTGGGATTAATCCGCACACATGAATTGCTTGAAGCGCGTAAACTTGATGGTGCAAAGCAATTTTTTACCCGCGCAATAGATTTTGGTTTTTCAAAAAATACTAAAGACACGTTTAAACAATGGGATGCCGACAGTATTACCGCAGATGTAGTTTGGGTAATCCGTAAGTTTAGACCAGATGTCATTATTTGCCGTTTCCCGCCAACTGCTGCTGCCGGGCATGGGCAACATGCAGCATCTGCGGTAGTTGCAGAATTAGCTTTTAAAGCAGCAGCCGATCCGAAAAAGTTTCCAAATCAACTCAAATACGTTTCTGTATGGCAGCCAAAACGCTTGTTATGGAATACTTTCCGTTTTGGTAGCGTAAATACTACATCAGAAAATCAGCTAAAAGTTACCGTTGGGCAATACGATCCGCAAATTGGAATGGGATATGGCGAGCTTGCGGGTTTAAGTCGCAGTTTACACAAAAGTCAGGGTGCAGGCACACAGTCTGTTGCGGGGATTCGGTCAGAATATTTTGTTCACGTAGCGGGCGATCAGGCTAAAAACGGAATATTTGATGGTTTAGCAAAAAGCTGGAGCGATAAAGGAATGAAGGAGATTGATGCGGCATTGGATTTGGTTATTTCCAAATTCAACTTTGTTCAACCAAACAAAAGCTTACCCGAACTGATTGCCATCCGCAAGAAAATCCAAAAATTGAAAGATATGGACTTGCGTCAAGATAAACTTCAAGAGATAGACGATATTATTTTAGGTTGTTCTGGTTTTATGGGCGAGGTAGTTACCAGCAAACCAGAAGCCGTTGCAGGCGAGCATCTCAATTTCAGACTAAATGTAATTTCGCGCAGTACTCAACCTGTTGTAATCGAAAATATAGATTGGTTAGGGAAACCCGAAACAGCAAATAGATTACTTGCTGCAGATTCTTTAATTACAATAGAAAAAGCGCTTTCCATTCCGGCCGATGCCTTACTTACAGAACCATATTGGTTGGCTAAACCCGCGAAAAATGCAGCAATGTACAGTGTACCGAATGATACTTTAATCGGTTTACCAGAAGCTGAATCGCCTCTGTTTGTACGGTTAACGTTAAAAATCTCCGGAGAAAGTTTTAGTGTTAAGCTTCCACTTTCGTACAAAAAGTTAGATCCGGTACGTGGAGATGTTGTAGAGGGTTTAAGAATTGTGCCTGCAGTAGAAGTTAGGTTTACGCAACCAACTTATTTCGCCAAAAATGGATCAAACTTGCAAGCAACGCTAAATTATAAATCAAATAGCGGTGTTAATTTAACGGATGGGAAATCTTCAATTCGATACAACAATCAGACTGTAAACAGCAATAATCTGGCGCTTTCAAAGGAACAGAACATAAATTCTGATGCAGAGATTCAGAAAAATGATTTGACGAAAATCAATACTGACAGAATTAAGATGGATGCAGAGGTCAATTTTGGGGGACAGGTTTTCAACAAGAAACAGGTATTGATACAATATCCGCATGTGCCGAGTTTACAATATTTTGTACCGGCCACAACCTTTGTACTTAAAAGTGACGACATTAAAGTAACAGCAAAGAAAATTGGCTACCTGCAAGGCGCAGGAGATTTAATTCCGGAATTTTTACGCGAAGCAGGTTTGCAGGTTGATGTATTGGATGAAGGCGATATTCTTGATGCTGAAAAATTGGCTACTTATGATGCAATTGTTACTGGCGTTCGGGTAATTAATACCGAAAAAAGAATAAAAGTTTGGGAAGATGCATTGCGTCAATACATGGAAAAAGGTGGTACAATTGTTATGCAATACAATACCTTACAAGATATGGTATTGCAGGATTTTGGTCCGTATCCATTTAGCATTGCCAACAAACGCGTAACCGAAGAAAATGCAGCGGTTAAAATACTTCTTCCGGATTCGAGACTAATGAATTATCCAAATAAAATTACTGCCGAGGATTTTAAAGGTTGGGTGCAAGAGCGTGGCGCATACTTTGCGGATCGTTGGGATAAACAATACGAACCACTTTTCGAAATGCACGATACAGACGAAGAACCCTTGCAAGGTTCTACTTTATACGCTAAAGTTGGTAAAGGAAATTTTATTTATTCGCCACTGGCATTTTTCAGACAACTTCCGGCAGCAAATGTTGGCGCTGCACGCTTGTTTTTTAATTTTATTTCTGCTGGTGTAAAATGAAAAACTGGAAAACCTGGTATGTTTTACTGGCTTTAGCATTGCTATTCCAGATTATATTTTACTATTTGTTTACTAAATTCTGGGCATGAGCAATACAGATTGGATTGTACTCATCGCAACACTGCTTGCAGTAGTCGTGTACGGCGTTTTTATTGGCCGCGGGCAGAAAAGTAACGCTTCTTATTTAAAGGCCGATAACCAAATGCCCTGGTATATTGTTTTGCTCGGCATTATGGCAACACAAGCCAGTGCCATTACTTTTTTGTCTGCACCCGGCCAAGCCTACACCGATGGAATGCGGTTTGTACAATATTACTTTGGATTGCCGCTTGCCATGATTGTAATCTGTATTACGTTTATTCCTATTTTCCAGCGTTTAAATGTATATACGGCCTACCAATATTTAGAACAACGTTTTGACAAGAAAACAAGGGTTTTAACTGCATTGCTGTTTTTGTTCTCGCGTGGTTTATCTACAGGAATCAGTATTTACGCGCCGAGTATTATTCTGGCAAGTGTTTTGAACTGGAATATTTATCTTACCAATATCCTTACGGGAGGAATTTTACTGATCTACACCTACGTAGGCGGCGCTAAGGCAATTGCACATACACAGAAACTGCAGTTTATCATTATCTTAGGAACGATGGCTTTCGCCGGATATTTACTGGTGCAGAACATGCCCGGAAATATTGGTTTTAAGGATGCACTTTTCCTTGCCGGAAAGTCGGGTAAACTTAATGTTATTACTACCCATTTTGATTGGAAAGACAAATACAATATCTGGAGTGGCTTAATTGGCGGTTTTTTTCTGTCCTTATCGTATTTTGGTACAGATCAAAGTCAGGTTGGGCGTTACATTACGGCGAAAGACAATAGCAATGCAAAAATGGGTTTGTTGCTTAATGGATTGGTTAAAATCCCAATGCAGTTTGGAATCCTTTTAATTGGTGCACTGCTTTTTGCTTTTTTCTCCCTTAAACCGGCACCAATTTACTTTAATGAACGCGCCTACCAGTATTTAAAAGAAACACAGCCAGAACAGGCTTCTGCTTTTGAGAAAGAACACCAGCAACTCCAAAATACTTTTAATCAACAATCCAGATTAATTCTGCAACAGAAAAACGCACATGCGCCACATTTAGAAGAAACCGTTAAAGCATTTAATGCTACGCAACAAGCGGTGAAACAATTGCACAGCAATGTAGAAGATGCAATTAACAAAACCAATCTGAATGCAGAGAAAACCGATACCAACTACATTTTTCTGTATTTCGTAAAAAATACACTGCCAGTTGGTTTAATCGGGATGTTATTTGCGGTTATATTTCTGGCCAGTTGGGGTTCTATCTCTGCTGCATTAAATTCACAAGCTGCCTGCTCATTAAAAGACATTCATTTGCTCTTTATAAAAAAAGAGTTGGATGATACACTGGAGCTTAAATATAGTAGATTACATACCTTAGCTTGGGGTATATTTTCTATTGCTGTTGCCATGTTTGCAACGCAAATGGGTTCTTTGATAGAAGCGGTAAATGTTTTGGGTTCAATATTTTATGGCCCTATTTTGGGTATTTTTCTGGTCGCGTTTTATGTGAAAAGAGTTAGCGGGCCAGTCGTATTTATTTCAGCAATTTTATCAGAGGTTACGGTGATTGCCGTTTATGGATTTGATGTAGTTTCATTCCTTTGGTTAAATGTTGTAGGTGCCATTGCAGTAATTCTATTTTCGACATTAGGATTATGGTTTTATCCTACCAAACGCATACATTCGTAAAATCTAAACAACAAAAAACAAATATATAGTACTATGAAAAGAATGATTAAATCTATCGCATTGCTGGTTACGGCAATCACAGTTTCGGCTGGTGCAATGGCGCAAGATGCTCAGCCAAAACCAAGTCCGGCAGAAACCGTTACAGGTAAAATTAAAGATGCCAACATTACAATTGCTTACAGCAGTCCATCTGTTAAAGGCCGTAAAATTTGGGGTGGTTTAGAAGCTTATGACAAAGTTTGGCGTGCAGGCGCAAATGAGGCAACAACTTTCGAAACCGACAAAGACATTATGGTTGAGGGTAAAACTTTGGCTGCAGGTAAATACAGCTTTTTCCTGATCCCGAAAGAAAGCGGGACATGGACAGCCATCTTCAACAAAGAACCAAAACAATGGGGCGCTTACAAATATGAAGAAGCAAAAGATGCTTTACGTGTTGAAGTAAAAACTAAAGCTTTAAAAGCTACACAAGAGCGTTTGGTTTACAAAATTACCAAAGCTGGATTTACTTTAGAATGGGATAAAATTTCCGTTCCGGTAAACATTAAATAATTTTAAACTAAAGTTGTTAAAAGCCATTCCGAATCGGGATGGTTTTTTTTTGCCCTTTTGTAACGAACTGAAAACATAATATCAACTTAATCTTAAAACGCTATTTTTGGTCGAATAAATCAATCCAAACACATTCATGAAATTTTTTACTCCGGTCTTATCCATTTTATTAATTTTTCATTTAAACGTTTTAGCTCAAGAGAAAGCCAATTATTCTGTTGCTGGAAATATTCGTCCGGTAGATCAGGTTAATGTATTTCTGGGATCGTCAGGAGACCACGGACAAATGTCGCCGGCGGCTTCTTATCCTTTTAGCATGCTCAGTATTGGTCCGCAAACGTATCCTAAAACGCATACAGGTTATGAATTTCTCGCTAAAAAATTTGAAGGTTTTACACATAACCGCTTTGAAGGTGTAGGTTGCCAGGGTTCTGGTGGAAATATTTTTATCAAACCTTTTCTGGGCAATAATCCTTCAGAAACAGAATTGATTAAACAAACTGAACAAGCCAGTCCGGGATATTATACCGTTGGATTCGAGAATAAAATTAAAGCAGAAATTAGTGTATTGGGAAATGCCGGTAAAGAACGATATACCTTTCCGGCAGGAGAAAAAGGCCTTTTTATAGATTTATCTTATGCCTTTAATGGCGCTTTTGTTGCCGAAGAACATCAAATAGATGGACATGTGGTAAGCGGATGGATTACGTCTAAAACTACATGTAATGTAGGGAAATACAAATTGTTTTATGCTTTTGAAATTGAGCATGTAAGCAAAATCAATGTGGCGTCTACGCATCAATTAATTGCTGTTCTAAAAAACGAAACTTCATCTGCAGAAGTTAATATTGCTTTCTCATCAGTAAGTGCAGCCGCGGCGAAAGCGGCCCTTAACAAATCCACTTTTGATCAGATTCGCAAGCAAAGTAATAACGATTGGAATACAAATTTATCCAGGATTGCGGTGAGCGGTGATGCAGAAAGTGCAAAACTTTTTTATTCTTTATTGTATCGCACAATGCAATCGCCCTATGTAATTTCGGAGAAAGACGGTACGTACAGAAATACCAAAGGTGAAGAGCAAAAAGATAAACAAATCCGTTATAACGGTTGGGCCATTTGGGACAATTACCGCACGCAATTGCCTTTACTTTCCTTAATTGCACAAGATCGTTATCCAGGTATTGTATCCTCTATTGCAGATTTGTATAACTCCGGTAAAAAAGATTATGCGACACAAACAGAACCATCAAATACCGTACGGTCTGAACACGCTATTGTAGTTTTATTGGATGCGTATAGAAAAGGTTATCCGGTCGACTTTAAAAAAATTGCGGATTCGCTTGTTAAAGAAGTTGACGGACTTGATTACAAATCTCCAGATAAAGCGCTTGAATCCAGCTATGACAATTGGGCTTTATCAGAAATTTTTAAGATTCTGAAAAACAAAGAAAAATCTGCCCAGTATCTAAACAAAGCGCTTAAATATAAAACTTATTGGAATAAAGATTTTAAAGACTTAAGCAAAGGCGATGTTGACCGCATGCAGGCGCGCGGTTTGTACCAGGGAACAATTTGGCAATACCGTTGGTTTGTGCCTTATGATTTTAAAGGTTTGATGGAATTGGATGGTGGCGAATCTGCGTATCTGGCCAAGCTGGATGAATTTTTTAACCGCGATTTATACAACCATGCAAATGAACCCGATTTACAGGTTCCGTTAATGTATAATGTAACCAAAGCAGGTTATAAATCTCAATATTGGATGCATGCGCTGGCTGCAGATACGGTTATTCAAAATTATTTTAATGA
Organism: Pedobacter terrestris; assembly: GCF_052343045.1. Taxonomy (NCBI): domain Bacteria; kingdom Pseudomonadati; phylum Bacteroidota; class Sphingobacteriia; order Sphingobacteriales; family Sphingobacteriaceae; genus Pedobacter; species Pedobacter terrestris. The sequence continues at coordinate 725,968 of NZ_CP180264.1, forward strand.
CAACAGCCGCGGAATTGGGTCTTACATTGGCAAAATTTACCAGAATAAACCACAGGCTTTTTTACGTACAATGGATGATGATGCCGGCGCAATGAGTGCATGGTATGTATTTACAGCAAGCGGTTTTTCTCCTGCTTGCGTAGGTTGGCCAATTTATTATTTGAACGTTCCATTGTTCCCGGCGGTTACGTATAATTTACCCAAAGGGAAAACCTTTAAGGTAGAAGTAGAAAATTTTGGCCGTAAAAATATCTACATTCAGTCTGTTTCATTAAATGGCAAATCTTACAATAAGAATTATATTACGCAAGAGTTGATTAATGCAGGAGGGATTTTAAAAATTGTTGCCGGTGCAACACCGATTGAGGTTTCTGCTACTGAAAACTGGATTTCGAGTTTAGAAAAAGAGTAAAATATGCAGTATGGCTTGCACAATTACCGGTAATTTTAATCGGTGCATAGGTTATTTGTTTAAAGATTGTCAATTCGTAAGAAATTGAAATAAAAATTGGTCTGTGCGCAAAACTTATTGTTGAGATTCATGTTATGACAATATAAAACACAATAACATGGCTCCATTAAATATAAGCGAAGAACACATGACCAATCTAAAAGGTGAAAGACAGATTGAGGAAGTTGACAATCAAGGGTTAGAGCTTCATCCGGAAGCTTACAAAGTTAAGGGACCCTCGCCTGAAAAGATGAAGAGTGTTTCGCCGTCATTACGCATTTATGCAAGTGGCTTGTATGGTTTGCTTTAAAATCAATACCCGTTTGCAGAGTTAATTTGCAGATTTAAAACAAGACAATTTAACTCAAATATATAATTGAAAACCACCAGGAACGGTGGTTTTCTGGTTTAAAAACAATTTTACGAGAAATGAAACGCAGTGCCGGTATATTGTTGTTTAAGAAAGTTAATGGTCAGATTGCCTTTTTTCTGGTTCATCCCGGAGGCCCGTTTTTTGCCAGGAAAAATGAAGGTTTCTGGACAGTTCCCAAAGGCGAAATTGACGATCAGGAATTGCCATTGCTGGCCGCCAGGCGAGAGTTTGCTGAAGAAACCGGCGTAGAGATTAATGGAGACTTTTTTGAATTGAAACCCATCGTTCAAAAAGGAGGCAAAAAAGTATTTTGCTGGGCTTTGCAAGCAGATCTTGATGCGGCAAACATCAAAAGCAACACTTTCCAGATAGAATGGCCACCACGGTCTGGTAAAAATCAAATTTTCCCGGAAATTGACCAAGCCGAATGGTTCAAATATGCCGACGCTAAAAAGTATATTAATGAGAGGCAGATTGATTTTCTGGATCAGGTAATGAACGTTTTCGCTTAAAAGATTAAATCAAAATTGTGTTTTTCTTTTTCAGCACCGTTTACGGTTATGGCCAAATGGTGTTCGCCGGAGTGAAAAACCCGCGTGGTAACGGGTATAAATTTTTGTTTTCTGGTGATGATAATTTCCGCACCTGCGGGATAAATTCTTTCTGATATTTTATATACTTTTCTGGTGTTCTGACCATTTTGTTTTTTGTAATAAATGGCATATTCCAAACGTATTTTTTGATCCATGTTTTTCAGATTGGCCAATGAGAATGAAAATTCAAGGCTATCTCCAATTCTTATTTCAGGGTTGTGGATTATAACATTAGAAACACCAACTTCGTGGTGGTTTAAACCATAATATTGGAGAATTTCCGGATGTCCTTGTTTCAAAAGCGTACGGCTGCCATGTTTAATGATGGCATCAGTTTCTGCACTAATGTTTTTCCATCGCTTTGCGGTATCAATAACCACATTGGGATGAGATTTGGCAATATCATTCAAATTGTTCGCTACGCTGCGGCGCACCCATTCTGAAGAATCGTTCTTTAGGTTCTCTAAAATCGGTAGAACAACTTCCGGATTTTCTTTAAGGTGAGGAATTCCCATTGCCCAAGGCAAGCGTGGCCTCGAACCTTCACTGGCTAAACGCCTCACTTTATGATTGGCGTGTGTAGACCATTTCAGCATTTCGGCGAGCATTTGTTCTCCGTATTTAAGCAAAAAAGGCCGCACGGCAAATTCGCAACTTACAAACTGTGTAATAAATTCTATCGCTTCAATGGCTGTTTCAAAATCATTTAAACCGTAGGTTTCTATATAATCTGCAAAAAACATAAAGGCTAATCCGTCTTCGCCAATTGCTCTCTGCCTTAGCACGTCAATTGTCTGATAAATAATTTGGATGGCTTTAGAAAAATCTTCGGGTAGAAATTGATGTAATACAACCGTTGTATGGCGCATTCTTTCTTTAAGTTCCATTTGTGGAAATTCATCAGAGAAAATGCCAGCTAAAAATCGTTGCCTATCAAAATCTGGAAGTACTTCCAAAAGTGCGTTGCTCAGTTTATCGTAGAAAACTACCGAATAAAGATTTTTAAGTGGTTCTGCCATAATGCTGCTAAAGGTAAGCGAAGCAGAAATAAAACCGAACCTATTTTATGCACATATGCGCTGTAGAAAACCTGGGTTGTATTTTTATCTAATGCCGAGAATCTCTTTTTTCCGATATGAAAACGGCTATGCGTTAACTTGGCTTGTTAAACAAATTGGTTTAGAAGTAAAACGCCCAATAAACCTAAAATAGAAACCATGCTTTCCATGGCGGTCCAGGTGCCGAAAGTTTGTTTTAGCGTTAAGCTGAAGTATTCTTTAAACATCCAGAAACCGGTATCGTTAACATGTGAGAACATTAAACTTCCGGCACCAACCGATAAAACCATTAATTCTGCAGGTGCAGCCGGGCCAATTAAAGGAAGTACCATGCCAGAAGCGGTTAACGCGGCAACTGTTGCAGAACCTAATGTAACTCTTAAAGAAGCGGTTATTAACCAGGCAAGCAGTAGCGGAGAAAGATTTAAGTTTCCGGTTACTTCTTTCACCGTTTCACCCATTCCACTGTCAATGAGCACCTGTTTAAATGCGCCACCGGCAGCAATAATCAATACAATCATGGCAATGCTTTTTACACCTTCTGTGCAAGAGTCCATTGCTTTTTCTATTGTGCCTTTTTGAATAAATAAGGTTAAGACTACCGAAATCAATAGCGCGGCAGTAGGATCGGCCAGAAAAGTAAAAATTGCTTTCCCTGCGTATTCAGCTTGTATTCCGTTGCCAATTGTTCCGCCTATAATCAGTAAAATTGGGAGTAAAGCCATAAAGAAACTTTTCGGTCCAGAAGGCAAATCATCAGTTTCTTCCAAAGCAAATTCCTGAATATTGGTGGTTTGGAGTTTTGTGGTAATCATCCTCGGAAAATAAATTCCGGCAATGACGGCAATTGGAACGGTTAAACCCAATCCGTAGATAAGCGTTTTTCCGAGATCGGCATGAAAAATTCCTGCCAATGCAACGGGTCCAGGATGTGGAGGCAAAAAACCATGTGTTACAGATAATGCCGTTGCCATTGGCAAACCAATGTACAGTTTTGATAATCCGGTGGCGGCAGAAATGGCAAATACCAAAGGAATAAGAACAACAAAACCAGCGTTATAAAATAGCGGGATGCCCACCATTAAACCCGTCAGCAACACCGCCCATTGTATGTTTTTCTTTCCGAAAGCTTTAATTAAGATAAAAACGATTTTTTTTGCAGAGCCACTGTCTTCAATTAATTTTCCCATCATTGCGCCCAATGCGAGCACCATTACCATGCTGCCTAAAGTGCTTCCAATGCCGTTAGAAATAGCATCCATTACTTTTTTTGCGGGCATGCCCAGCAGTAAACCTGCAATAATGGCTACGCTTAACAAGGCAATCATGGGGCTGATTTTTTTCAAAATCATGATAAACAAAAGCACGATAGATAAAAGCAGGATAAGTAAAGACATACAGCAGGTTATTTTTTTATCGTGATGGTTCTTCCGGTAACGAGGTTAAAAATATACAGTTTGTACAGTCCATCGTCATCTACTTCAATACTTTCTACCATTCCGGTTTTGCTGAATGTGTCTGTAACCATGTCGCCGATTTTTACTTCCTGAAGTACGTCGTTTGGTGTTTCGCTGTTTAATCTTATCATAAAGTTATCCGAAGAAAAATGCAAGATAGGTTTTCATCGCTATTTTACCTAAACCCCGATCAATGATTTTTAATCAATATTTGCAATTTCAGGTTATGCAGCCAGTGGGTTACATCTCCTGAAATTTTTTATCCTTCATTGCGTAGAATTTTTAGTGGCGGCTGATTTAGAATATTTCTGCTGCTAAGTATGCCGGTAATTACAACCAGCAAAATTACAGAGCCGAAAAGCAAAAAAGTTGCGCCAGCCGGCGGAATAAACGTTGCATCAAAACTGAATTTGGCCAATGCCCAGCTTCCTGCAAGTGCCAAAATCATTCCGGCAGCAGCAGAAAATGCGCCCAGGAAGAAATATTCAACTGCATTAATACTCAGGATTTGTTTCCGGCTGGCGCCCATTGTACGCAATAAAATACTTTCTTTAATGCGTTGGTTTTTGCTGCTCAAAACTGCAGAAACTAAAACTACCCAACCGGTTAACATACTAAAACCTGCCATAAATTGGATCACAAAACCAATTTTCCCCAGCAGCTCATCCAATAACTTTAATACAAGATCCAAATCTATTACAGAAACATTGGGGAATTTTTGAACCACTTCTCCCTGAAAGCGTGCCGATACTTCACTTGATGGTGTTCTGGTCATTAACACATGAAATTGGGGTGCTTCTTCTAACACGCCAGCAGGGAAAACAACTCTGAAATTGGTTTGTAAAGTTGTCCAGTTTACTTCTCTTAAACTGCCAACAACTGTTGGAATTAGCATTCCCTGTACATTAAATAAGATTTTATCGTTCAGGCCAACACCAATGCGATCGGCGAAATTTTGATCAAGAGAAATGTAAATGGTTTCTTCAGGATTAACTTTTCCTATCCATTTTCCTTTGGTAATTTTCTCGGCCGCGGTTAAAGAATCCTGATAAGTTGCACGAATTTCGTTCCGGAATGCGCGGTTTTTAGTGCTGTCTGCTCCAGCTTTTTTCCCATTAATTTCTTCAATACGCATGGTTACTACCGGAACGCGGTTCATTAACGGAAGTTTGAAAGATTTTGTTAAACTATCCAAGCCATGTTTTTGTGTATTCTGAATATCGAACATCACCATATTCGGCTGATTACTGCCCGATGATAAAGTAACCCGACTAAGCAATATAGATTGTACGAAAAATAATGTACAGATAAAAGCCGTAGACAAACCGATAGAAATGGTTAACATTAAGGTTTGATTGTTAGGGCGGTAAAGATTGGCAAAACCTTGTCGCAATACATATGCAGAAGACGCTGGCAACAACTTCTTCACAGCAAACATTAACACTTTTGATAAGATAATGAGCAGCAAAAATGCTATGCCAATGCCCGCTGTAAACATTAATGTATACAGCCAGTTTTTCATTTGCAGATAGGTAAAGGCAAACACAAAAACTGCAATGAGTAAATTAACCAACCATTGCAGCGGATCAGCTTTCTGAGTAGGTTGCTGATCAAAGGAAGCGCGTATTGCATTTAGCGGAGAGATTTTACGTACCCGAAGTAAAGCCGGCAATGCAAATAAAAGAGAAATTACAATACCCAGAATTATGCCTTGCAAAACTGCTGGCCACGAAATTTGCATAGTAATTTCTACCGGAAGAAAATCTTTTAATACCATTGGAATCAGAAACTGAATTAAGGTGCCCAGTATGGTTCCGAGTAATGCTGCAATTAAGCCGATAAAAAAAATCTGAACCAAATAAATAAAAAATGCATGTCGGGCTTTTAAACCTAAACACCTTAAAGTGGCAACAGTGGCTAATTTTTCCTGTATGTAAACATACACCGCGCTGCCCACGCCAATACAGCCCAATAGTAATGCAATAAAACCAGAAAGTGCCAGAAACCGGTTTACATCTTTAAATGCTCGGCCGGTTTGTTCTTTTCTGGATTCTACCGTTTCCGCATCAAAACCTTCTTTTTCTAACCTTGTTTCCAGTTTTTTAACCAAAGGCTCAGCCTTTTCAGGGTTATTAAATTTATAATAAAACTTGTTGTTAATCCGGCTGCCATTTTTAATTAGATTGGTTTTTTCCAGATAACTGAAAGGAATATAAACTATAGGCGCTACGCTTGATGCAATACCGGTTTGTCCGGGTGCTTTGATCAGTTCTCCACTAATTCTGAATTTCAAATCTCCAACCTTAATTGAGTCGCCAACGTTAGCACCAAATTGCAACATCAATGTTTTATCTACCAGGGCATTTTTATCTTGTTGAAAGGTTTTTGCAGCTTCAGCAGGTTGGGTTTCTATAATGCCGTAATACGGATAAGCGCCTTCAAGCGCTTTCATTTGTACCAAACGACTTCCGCCATTTTTTTCGAAATACAACATAGACGCGAAAGTTTTTTCCTGAGAACGTTCATCGCCAATACTGTCTATCAACTTTTGCATTGATTTACTGATTCCTTTTTTACTATCGAGAATCAAATCTGCACCGGTAAGTTCTTTCGCCTGGCGTTCTATATCATTTTGTAAATTATCTTTAAAAGAATAGACTGCAACAAGTGCTGCAATGCCGAGCACAATAGAAGAAATAAACAGAAACAAACGCGACCGGTTTTTACGGCTATCGCGCCAAGCCATTTTAAACAACCACGAAAGGCGGATAGAGGAAGAAGAAAGCGATTTATCCATGTTGTTTAATTTCATCAGAAAGTAGAGCGCCACCTTTTATTTTAATTGTTCTTCCGGTTTTAGCAGCCAAATCCAGATCGTGTGTTACAATTACGAGTGTTGTACCGGCATCGCGGTTCAAATCAAATAAAAGTTTAATAATTTTTTCACTGGTTTCAGCATCCAGGTTTCCGGTAGGTTCATCGGCAAATAAGATTTGCGGCGTATTAGAAAAAGCCCGCGCTAAAGAAACACGCTGCTGCTCACCGCCAGAAAGTTGAATAGGGTAGTGCTGCGCACGATCGGAAAGACCAACTTTTTCAAGCAGTTCCATAGCATGTGAACGGATGTTTTTAGCACCTCTTAACTCCATGGGTACCATTACATTTTCTAAAGCGGTAAGCGTGGGCAGCAATTGAAAATTTTGAAAAATGAACCCGATATTTTGATTTCTTACGGAAGCTCTTTCATCCTCACTTAGTTTTTCGAGTGCAATTCCGTTTAATTCTACACTGCCTTCACTTGCACCATCCAAGCCGGCACATAATCCCAATAAAGTGGTTTTGCCGCTTCCCGATGGGCCGGTAATTGCGACAGAATCTCCTGCAGAAATACTGAAATTAATGTTATTTAAAACCCGAAGCTCGCGCTGGGCACTTTGGTAAATTTTGCTTACATTTCTAAGGTTTAGGATACTTTCCAAAATGATTTTTGTTTGAGGATTTGCATGTAGACTATTCAAAACATAATTTGGCCGCGCCTGTTATGTAGTGGTTATAAATTTAGAGACAGAATTTTAATTTATGTTACGAAAACGATTATTGGGGCTGTTTGTTTTGGCTCTGCTCTTCTCAGCTTGTGGAAATGGACAAAGTGAGAATCAAGAGCAAAAAACTTTAGATTCAGCTGACCAAAAACAGCAGCCAAAAAAGGCTAAATCTAAAAACATTCTTTTTTTTGGTACAAGCTTAACCGCCGGTTATGGATTAGACCCAACAGAAGCTTATCCGGCGTTAATTCAAAATAAAATTGATTCTTTAAATCTGCCTTATAATGTAATTAATGGCGGTTTAAGCGGAGAAACATCTGCAGGTGGCAAAGGTCGCATTGATTGGTTGCTGAAACAGCCGATAGATATTTTTGTGCTGGAACTGGGATCTAATGATGGGTTACGCGGACTTCCGGTGGCACAAACCACAAAGAACCTTCAGGATATTATCGATCGCGTGAAACAAAAATATCCACAAGCCAAACTCGTTATTGCCGGTATGCAAATGCCACCAAGTATGGGCAAAAAATATACTACAGATTTTAAAAATATTTTTCCGGCTTTGGCTGAAAAAAACCATATGGCTTTAATCCCATTTCTATTGGATAAAGTTGGCGGAATCCCGAAATTAAATCAGGAAGATGGTATACATCCGACTGCTGAAGGCGATAAAATCCTCGCAGAAAACGTATGGATTGTGCTTAAAGATTTGTTGTAATATTTTGCGGCAGCTGCCGATGAGTTATCCAAATTGCCAAAATTCCATAAATCAGTGTGTTATGAAAAAGTACTTTATTGTTTTTCTCTGGGTAATTTCTTTCAGCGTTTTTGCGCAAGAGGTAGAAAGTCCGCGGCAACTTTATCCGGGTTTATTTGAATCCGTTCAACTTTCGGGTATTTTTCCGGATGGAAAAACATTTGTAGATGCCACACCAAAAAAATCTGCAAAGGATATTATGGCAGCCTATCAAGCAGAGAAAGCAAAAGCAAATTTTAGTCTGAAAACATTTGTAGAAGAGAATTTCGAGGCCCCGCAAAACCATACAGATTTATACAGATCTGATGTTTCTGCCGGAATTGAAAAACATTTGGATACTTTATGGACAGTGCTTAAACGCCAACCAGACACGGTTAAAGGAACTTCATTACTGCCTTTGCCAAAACCATATATCGTACCTGGCGGGCGTTTCAGAGAAATTTATTACTGGGATTCTTATTTTACGATGCTGGGTTTAAAGGAGGCGGGGAAAGCAGATATCATCAAAGATATGGTAGATAATTTTGCTTTTCTAATTCGCACTTACGGTTTTATCCCCAATGGGAACAGAAGCTACTACCTTACACGTTCGCAACCGCCGTTTTTTTCTATGATGGTTGCATTACTGGCAGAAGCCGATCCTAAAGTGAAAGTGAAAGATTATCAGGATGTGTTGCTTAAAGAATATGCATTCTGGATGAAAGGGCTTGAAAGCGTTAAAAACGGCGGTGCGAAAAACCACGTGGTTAAGTTGAGTGATGGTACCGTTTTAAACCGATATTGGGATGCAGGCGATTATCCAAGAGAGGAATCTTACGCAGAAGATGTGAAAGCTTCAAAAGAAAGCAAACAAGATAAATCAGTTTTTTACCGAAATGTGCGCTCCGCAGCAGAATCTGGCTGGGATTTTAGTACGCGTTGGTTTGCAGATGGACAAAATTTTAAAACCATTATCACAACAGACTTAGTTCCGGTTGATTTGAATGGTTTAATGTATCACCTCGAATGTACAATTGCACAAGCTTATACGCAGAAAGGTGAAACAAACAATGCGACACTTTACAACACCAAAGCTGAAAAAAGAAAAGCGGCGATCTTAAAATACTGTTGGAATTCGGAACAAAAATTTTTTACAGATTACAACTGGAAAACAAAAAAACTTAGCACACAACAAACACTTGCTGCGGTTGCTCCTTTATTTTTCGGTATCGCTACAAAAACACAAGCTGCTGCTGTAGCACAAAAACTAAAAAGTAGTTTTTTAAAAGGCGGCGGTTTAATTACCACGCTAGTTAAATCTGGCCAGCAATGGGACAATCCGAATGCTTGGGCACCTTTACAATGGATGAGTATTGCAGGGCTACAGAAATATGGTTATAACGCCTTATCAAATGACGTTGCTACACGATGGATGAAACTGAACACCAGAGTTTTTGAACAAACCGGAAAAATGATGGAAAAGTACGATGTTACCCAAAGTAATGAGTTGGGCGGAGGCGGCGAATATCCGTTACAAGATGGTTTCGGATGGACAAATGGAGTTATGTTTAAGCTGCTTAAGCGCGCTGGAAATTAAGCCGGTATTTTATGTGCCGCAAATTCAGTTTTAGGTTCCGGTTTAGTGTTTCTTATGCTTATTTTTGAAACCTAAAGTAAGTGCGTTCGTACTCTATAAATTGATCCATACCATATTAAACTAATGAAAAGAAAAGCACATTTGAAGATGTGGGCTTGCATGGCCGTAATTTGTTTAACAATATGCACTTTCTGCTACACAGCACTTGCACAAAAGAAAACTACAGGGCAGGACCTGACGATACTTACAGATTCTGCCGTGCTGACCAAAGGAGATTATTTAACACATTTGGAAAAGGTATTTGAAGCAGTAAACAAAGTGCCAGTAACCGTTTCATCGTTTAAAAAGTTGCCTTCAATTGCTGCGCATCTAACTCAAGATGAAGCCGCGTTGGCTTTATTAAAAAGCCGTTTAACGGCAGCAGATCGCATTCCAAATTTGCAGAACCTGCAAATGGATGAAACTCTTCTAAGCGAGCTGAGTACCAATAACGTAGATTGCCTGGCCGATCTGGATCAATATGAAAAAGAACTCAGGGCACTAAAAACTGAAATACTTGGCTTAGCAAAAGATAGTGTGATTGTTAAAATTTTCACCTCGCCATCTATCCGTTCTATGTTTACAAATGAGTTTAAAGACTTGCAGAAAAAGCATTTGGTCATGGATAGTTTATTGAAAGTAACCACACAAACAATAAACAATTTACAGGCGCGTACGTCTTCAAATTTAATCAACATTAAAGAGCTGATATACATTACGGATAGCCAGCTTGATGCCGTAAGTATACGCGCTTTTGGTAAAGAACGCCGCTATATATGGGAAACCGCTAACAGTAAAGCCAATAAAAGCGTAGGTTTTAGGAAATTTATCAATGGCGAACAACAAATTTCTGCTTACTATTTTGTGTATACCAGGAGTAGCCGGGCACTTTTGCTTTTTACCTGTGCTGTTTTTTTCTTTTGGGTAATTTACAATTACCGAAGTCTGAAAAACCGGGGCCGTTTAGATATTCTTGATGAGTTTAGGTTTTTAAGTCCGCGGCCATTCCTAATCACCTTTATTATGTTGTTTACGCTGGCGCCCATTTTTGACCTTCGTGCACCGGCATTATATATAGAAATTGTAGAGATATTTCTCTCCCTATTGCTTACATGGTTTTTCTGGAAAAAGCTTCCGAGCAAATTATTTTACTATTGGTGTGTTTTTGCCATTTTACTGCTCGCGCCGGTTTTTTTAAGATTAATGGGCATGTCGCCACGTTATCAGCGCTGGCTATTATTGGTTTTAAGCGTATTATCAACAACCTACGGACTTGTTTTGTGGAAAGTGCTCGATGAAAAAGCGAAACGCTATAAAGTAATTGTAACAACAGGAGTTATCTATACGTTTTTTTCCTTTCTTGCCATTTTCTGCAATCTGTTCGGCAGGTTTACGCTCACTCAGATTTTTTATTCTACAGGTGTAAGTGCATTGCTTAATGCCATTTCGTTAACCATTTTGGCCAAAATACTGGTAGAAGCGTTTCTTTTGCAGATGAAGAGTAGCAGAATACGAAAAGGATACCCAGAATACTTTGAATGGCACGCGGTAACAGCGGGTTTAAACCGATTAACGGGAGTTGGTGCAACTCTTATCTGGTTTGTAATTTTCACCACCAACCTAAATATCTTTAATGGAATCTATGAAGCGATTATGGAAGTCCTTACGGAAAAGAGGGTCATCGGGAGCTTTTCGTTCACGCTTGGTGGCATCGTACTTTTCTTAGGCATTATCTGGACCGCAAATTTCCTTCAGAAATATATCGCATACTTCTTTGGCGATACTGGCGATGATACTTTAGAAGATAATAAAGGAGAACGCTCTAAATTACTGGTAACGCGGCTGGTTTTGCTTATTTCGGGTTTTCTGATTGCCGTTGCAGCATCCGGACTTCCAATTGATAAAATTACCGTTATTCTGGGCGCACTTGGTGTAGGTATTGGTTTGGGTTTACAAAATATCGTCAGCAATTTTGTATCCGGAATTATCCTCATTTTCGATAAAACCATCCGCATTGGCGATGTTGTAGAACTAAGCAGTAAAAAAGGAAGAGTAAAAGAAATTGGCGTACGGTCCAGTACATTATTAAGCGATGAAGGTGCCGAGATTATCATCCCAAATGGTTCAATTTTATCCAACAATATCATCAATTGGACGTTAAGCAACAACCAAATGCGCATAGATATTTCTCTGTCTATTGCAAAACCTTTTAACCCCTCAGAAGTTGTGAGTTTAATCCGCGATATTATTGCAGAAAACAGTAACGTTTTCATAAACAAGGAACCGGTAATTATGGTTACGCCGGTAAGTAAATTAAACAGTAATGTAAATATCTATTTCTGGTGTAAAGACATTTCTAAAGCAGATTTAACCCGTAGTATGGTTAACGCTCAGATTTTCGAAACCTTTGATGAAAAAGGTATAGATATTTTATAATGATAAGATGGTTTTAAAGAAACCTGAATAAAGAAACGGTGTTCACTTGTACATGAACACCGTTTTTATTTTATGTTAAAACGTTGCTGTTGCGCCTTTCTACAGAAATGATTCCATTTCCTTCAACAAAAAAACACAGCAAACCTGCAAGAACAACGATAGATAACCAAAGCTCAGAATACGGTCTGAAGATATTTGGCGATAAATTGACAAAGAAAACGGCTCCAATTAATATGGGCAAGTTAACCAGGCAAAAGAAACGGGTGTTTGTACCCAAAATCAAAGCTGCACCGCCAATTAAGTGCATAATAATAATAAGATGGGCAATTAAACTAATAGATACGGCCGTACCAATCATAGCACCGCGCATCAGATCATCAAAAGCCTGAAGGTTGGTTGCAAATGCAATTCCTTTCCAGATTAAAATGATACCAAGTAATATTCTAAAATAATCGAGCCATTTAGGGTGATGACGATCGCCCCAGTTTTGGATGTTCTTGAGGAGTTTCATGATTTTTATATTTTGGTTAATACAATTTAAGAATTGCCAACCACAAAAACAAGGTTTTCAACACCTTTATTTGTTTGTCAAATCCGGTTGTGTCAACAACAGTATTGACTTTTTTTGCCCTTTAATACTGGTTTTACAAACTTTGAAATGATTTAGTTTAAAAATTAACCTGAATCACGTATTTACATTCCTCTGGTTAGCGATTTAGCCGGTTACGCTTCCGACAATATTTGCTTTAAAACTGATCCGAAAATCAATAATTAGGATGAGTATCAAAAGTGCATGACTAAGCCCGTAATGGAAGAAAGGAGTGAGGGTTTGCTTTTAATCGCCCAAAAACAAATATAAAATCCTTTTCAAAATAAAACGCCCATCCGAAACTCAGATGGGCGTTTACAAAACGTTTAAACGTTTTTATTATTTTTTCGCGTATTTGAAGTTTTTGCCGATGAAACGTGCATTTTCTCCCAATTCTTCTTCAATACGTAACAATTGGTTATATTTTGCAATCCTGTCAGAACGAGAAGCAGAACCAGTTTTGATTTGACCACAGTTTAAAGCAACTGCTAAATCCGCAATCGTTACATCTTCAGTTTCTCCAGAACGGTGACTCATAACAGAAGTATAACCGCTGTTTTGAGCTAAAGTTACTGCATTGATGGTTTCAGTTAAAGAACCAATTTGGTTTACTTTTACCAAGATAGAGTTTGCAGTATCTTCATCAATTCCACGTTGTAAACGTGTAACATTGGTTACAAATAAATCATCACCAACCAACTGAACGTGATCGCCAACTTTATCTGTTAAGCTTTTCCAACCTGTCCAATCGTTTTCATCCATACCATCTTCAATAGAAATGATTGGATATTTTGCAGAAAGGTCTGCCAGATATTGTGCTTGCTCTTCGCTAGAACGAATTACACCTGTAGCACCTTCAAATTTAGTATAATCGTATTTTCCGTCTTTATAGAACTCAGAAGAAGCACAATCTAAAGCTAAGCAAATGTCAGAACCTGGTTTGTAACCTGCAGTTTCAATAGCTTTTAATACCGTTTCAATTGCATCTTCAGTACCATCAAAAGTTGGTGCAAAACCACCTTCATCACCTACGGCAGTAGATAAACCTCTATCGTGAAGAATTTTTTTCAAGTTATGGAAAACTTCAGTTCCCCAACGTAAAGCTTCAGAGAAAGAAGGTGCACCAACTGGCATGATCATAAACTCTTGAAATGCGATAGGCGCATCAGAGTGAGAACCACCATTAATGATATTCATCATTGGGATTGGTAAAGTATTTGCGTTAACACCACCAATATAACGGTATAAAGGTTGGCCAAGTTCATCAGCAGCCGCTTTTGCTACAGCCAGAGAAACACCTAAAATAGCATTTGCGCCTAGGTTACCTTTGTTTTCGGTACCATCAAGTGCCAACATTATTTTATCAATCGCATTTTGTTCAAAAACATCAACACCTCTTAATGCATCAGCAATTTTAGTATTTACGTTTTCAACCGCTTTTAAAACACCTTTACCTAAGTATGTAGATTTATCTCCGTCACGTAATTCAACAGCTTCATATTGCCCGGTAGATGCACCACTTGGTACTGCAGCACGGCCCAAAGCCCCTGCTTCTGTAACTACTTCTACTTCTACTGTTGGATTTCCTCTCGAATCGAGGATTTGTCTGGCATGGACATTTACGATTATGCTCATTTTTAATTTGATTTTTTGTTGATTTTTAACTCTGCTTAGTGTATAAAGTACAATTACTAAGCGCAACATCAAAGTTAGTATAATTTTTAAATAAATAAAGAGATTGAGCGCTTAATGTTATGTTTATGATGTCTTTTAATTTTCAGGTAATGTTGAGTTAATACATCTGTTTTTTGAAAAGCAAAAGCCGTGCTGCTTAGGCAAATGTAGTCCCGTTTTTTGTTTCGCCTGGTGGAAAAAACCGGTCTTCACGGCAATCGGGTTTAGTACCGTTAGGTTTGTGGTGCAACATTAAAACCTTTAGTCTTAATTCTTCGAAGGTTAATTTGTAGCGCAACTAAATTGCTCGGCTATTTTGCAATAAAATTGAAAAAGGTTTTAAACGCTCTGCTCCAAAACCGTTCGTTGTGTTTGCCATCTTCTGTGGTTACAAAAACGATGTTAGGGTTTGTACCATCCGGATTTAAAATCTCAAATGCTTTTTTTGTGTTTTGGAGCATTTCTACGCCTTCTTTTTCGCCTGAAAGGAAAAATATACGATGATTATTTAATGCGGATTTCAGACGTTCAATATCGGAATAGATAGTTGGCGCAATCCAAAAAGCCGGACTAAAAACCCCCGCCGAACCAAATATTTCTGGGTATTTTGCAATTGCAAACATAGAAATTAAGCCACCCATAGATGCGCCCGCAACACATGTATTATTGGCATCGGGCAGTGTACGGTAGTTTTGGTCAATGAAAGGTTTTAACGTGTTCACCAAAAAATCGACGTATTGCTGGCCTGTCCCAATTCCGTAAGAACTGTCGTAAGGATTGTATTCGCACATCCGGGAGTCTTCATCATGATCAATTCCAACAAGAATAGTATCTTTTGCACCTTCACGTATTTCTGTATCCAAAATAGAGTCTACGGCCCATTCGTTATTGCGTGGTGGCTGGGCATGAAACAGGTTTTGCCCATCGTGCATATAAATTACAGGATATTTCTGGTCTGTTTTATTGTAACTCTTAGGCAGATAAATCCAGATTTTACGATAGGTATTTAATTGCGGTATAAAAAAAGCAGGATCAACAATATGTACATGATCGCCAAAGGCAAGTTCGTGTTGGTTTTCTCCTGCTGTTTCTGTAGTCATGTTCATATTAACACTAAAACTGCGTTTCTGTTTCTGGCTGTGATTTTCTGTAACCATAAACACGTTCATCAAAATACCGGTTGTTTTTAAAAATGGTTGCCTTAAATTCTGCTTCAAATACAAACCCCGATTTCAGCAAAACCCGTTGAGAAGCAATATTCAGATGCGTAGTTCTGGCAAAAACGCGGTCAATATCAAAAGTTTCAAATCCATAAACCAACATTTGCTTAACTGCTTGTACAACCAAACCTTTACCCCAAAAAGGTTCGCCAATCCAATAACCCATTTCGGCACTTTTACTGTAAATATCTTGTAAAGGATGTATCCCGATTGAACCAATTACGTCTCCATCTGATACAATCGCTTTAACTTCAATGGGCATTTTACTGTTACAAAATTCGATAAATGCCTCGCCATCTTTTTGCAGGTATGGAAAGGGAAATTTATTGGTGAGGTTATTGGCAATATTGATGTTGTTGGCATTGTTTACCAAAGCATATACATCATCTGTTTCAAAAGGGCGTAGCGTAATTTTCATATTATTAGGCAGCTGTAACTTTGCTGGGTAAAAATGATCAAAAGCAAAATATTATTATGTTGCAACTGAGCCATTTTAAGAAATCCTATAATGGAAATCTAGTTTTAAAGATAGAAAATCTTCTTCTACCGAAGGGAATTTATTGGCTTCAAGGCCGCAATGGCACCGGGAAAAGTACATTTCTAAAATCTATTGGCGGAATTATTTCTTTTAAAGGCAACATATCCGTTTTAGATAAAGACTTAAAAAAGCAGCATGCAGACTATCTGAAACAGGTTAATTTTGCCGCCGCCGAACCGATGTTTCCTGAATTTTTAACCGGTATGGAAATGGTCAAAATGTTTGCTGAAGCCAAACATGCACCAGCTAAACAGGAAGATTTGCGGATTAAAGAAATGGGAATGCATACGTATATTAACCAGCCTGTTGGTACGTATTCCAGCGGAATGTTAAAGAAATTATCTTTGGTGCTGGCTTTTATTGGCCATCCGAAATTGACTTTGCTTGATGAACCGTTGAACGCGCTCGATGTAGAATCGTTATCTGTCCTTTACAAATGGATCAATAAAGCTTATCAGGAAAATGGAACAAGCTTTATTCTATCCTCTCACCAGGAAATTCAAGTGCAGAATTTGCCAGAATCTAAGTTGCTCCTGATTGAAAACAACGAACTAAAAATGGTAAGGTAATGGCAAGAGCATCTGCACGTGTTCTCAAAAAGATTTTCGTCGATGGATTTTACCGCACGCACTCTGGTATGTTGCTGTTTGGCTTTGTAATGTTGGTGAGTTATTGCCTCTTCATTAATACGCTGGGTGCAGTTCCGCTAGATCAGATCGATTTTTGGCAGTTTTTCTTCACCGTAAGCTTGGTCAGCAATCCCTTGATTTTGGTTTTTTACTTGCTGGTTTCTCTGCTGTACGCTTATAAAACCTGGCAGTTTATCCGTCAACAGATTAACTTGCAGCCACAGCATTTCTTACGTTACAGTTTCAATTCTCTAAGCAAAAACCGACAATTTTTGCATTGGTTTTTCGTTCAGTTTTACGTTTTTATACCGGTTTTAGCCTACACCTTGTATGCAATAATTATCGGTCTGGTTTTCGGTTATTACCTGATTTCGATAATCATTGTAGGATTTCAACTGATTTTAATTGCATTTGTTGCGCATCAATATCAACGTACAAATACCTCATTAATTGAAACGGATGCGGTAAGTTGGATTTCGAAGCTGAGCAAAAGCTGGCGGAAACCTGTTTTCTTTTTATTTAGTTACGAGGTTTTCCACCGCTTAAAGCTGGCCTATTCTTTAACCAAAGGTTTCTCTTGGTTGTTGATGGCGAGTATTCTCTTTGTATTTGCCGATCTTAAAGAAGACAGTCGTTTTCTGATGCTTGTAACAGCTTGTATTGCCCTTGCACATATTATCCTCATTTATCAGGAAAGGGTTTTTAATTTGAAGTACCTTAGTTTTCTTCATAATTTTCCTTTAACCAAGACGAAATTGTTTTTAGGTTTCAGTCTGAATTATTTTATCCTTTTGCTGCCAGAAATTGTTTGGATATTGGTTAGGTTCCCGATGAGAATATCGATTTGTTTAGTAGTTTTTGTATTGTCTGCAATACTCTTATTTAGAGCGATAATTTTAATTAGCGGCCAACAAATCAAAAGCTTTTTGATTTGGAGTTTTTCAATTTTTATATGTTTTTACCTGTTGATCATGTTTGGTTTTGGACTTTATTTAATTCCATTGAACCTGATTATCTCATGGCTGATATTTAGAAAGAAGTTCTGTGATTGAAAGTCGGAAAGCTTTTTGTTTGAATCAGCTTTCTATAATCCGTTCTCTTTTTTGTGTATTTTTTGTTTTCTAAGACAAACCGGAATAGATTGTTTTGTCATTCCTTCTCGAAATGACGAAGGTAATAACAGATGTCTAAATAAATAAGCCTTCGGTTCGGTAGTATTCCTATTTCAACTCATCCAAAACTTTAAACAGTTTTTGGTTAATTCCACTTCCACTGTAGTTATTGATGTTGATGACAATAATATATTTATTTCCGGCGGCATCGGTATGGTATCCGGCGAAAGCCGAAACATCGTTAATGGTTCCACTTTTCAGTGTCATTCCATTTCGTAAAGGAAGTGCCTTTTTATAATCCGGAAACCAGCTTTCTTGCTGGATTTGAAAAAGTACGTTTGCCATCGCCGACGTAGTAACGCGATCAGCAGGCGAAAGTCCGCTGCCATCAATGATGTTTAAAGCAGATTTTTCGATGCCTTTATTTGTCCAGAAATTGATTTCTGTTTCTGCACCTTTTGACGTGGTTGCTTCTTTCCCACTTTTAAGCGCGATTGTTTTTAATAAAGTTTCTCCGTAAAGATTAATGCTTTTTTTCATAAACCAATTGACAATTTCACTTAGCGATGGCGAAGTGATGGTATTTAGGTTTTTGGAAAGAGCGGGCACAAGCTCAGAATTTAACTCCATTAAACGCGCCGTTGTAGCAGGTTTGTTTGTTGTTATGCCCAGTTTGTTTAGTGTATCTTGTAAGCGGAAAGCACAATCAAAAGCCGGATCTGGTAATGCTGCAGAAATTCCAGACTTTCCGATTCCTAAACCCCAACTTCCACGCAAATATGCTACGTTGCTATATGGGGGCAAGAAGGCATAAGTTCTATCGCCAGTACCAGAGGCGCCAGTTTTAAGTTCATTTACAATTTTGAGGTAAGGCATCGTTGGAACGGTTCCGGTTACACGAGCTTTTTGCGATGTAGCGTTTCCTGGTTGGAGAAGAATATCGAATTGATTTTCGCGCCAGGCTAATCCAGAAGTTCCGGCACCATAATAATTGCCAATATCTTGCCAGGTCCATCCTTCAGGTGTTGTTTGGGTACCGAAAACGCGATCATCACCAATAACTTTGCCGTCAATTTTTTTAATTCCGGCCGCTTTAATGGCGTCAGTCCATTGATTTAAAACCGCCTTTTCCATGTTTTGATAACGCGGGGAACCCAACGTTGGATCGCCGCTGCCAACAATAATTAAATCTCCTTGTAAGGTTCCATCGGGCAAAATATTTCCTGAATATCCCAAAGTGGTTTGATATCTGAAATCAGCACCTAAAATACTAAATGCCGTAGCTGCAGTTATGGTTTTTAATGTTGAGGCAGTTGCCAGACCGACCTGCTCATTTTTGGCAAAAAGTATTTTGCCGGTTTTGGCGTCCATTACGCAAAGCGAAGTGGTGGCGTGTTTTGCCTGCTCATCATTTAAAAGGTTGTTAAATGCACGTTCTACATTCTGGATTTTAGTTTGTGAAACACCAAAAAAGGGGAGAAGTATAAATAATGAAGCGTAAAAGGCTATTCTTTTCATGTATTGTTTATATGCTGGTTCACATTAAAAATGAACTGTAATTCTTTTTATTAACAACTGTTGTTTCATTAACGTTGTAATTATCTGTAAATGTTTTCGGGAATCTAACTTTTTTGTTTTCGTTCCATTTTATTTCTATGGCATTTAATTTTCCGTCTTTAACTTCTATCAGATCAATTTCCTGTTGTTGAAAACTTCTCCAGAAGTAGTATTTTGCTCCATTCCGTTTATTGTTATTTGCCTTGATGTATTCGGCAATAATATAATTTTCAAAAAGCTGCCCTGCATCCTGACGTAAGGCTAGTGTGGTAAAATTTTGGATAATCGCATTGCGGATTCCAGTATCGTAGAAGTAGATTTTTTTACTCTTTTTAATTTCGTTTCTCACATTTCCACTGTAGGCGCTTAGTCTAAAAATAACGAAACACTGCTCAAGCAGATCAATATAGCGTTCTACAGTTTGTTTATCTGCTTCGATAATTTGTCCCAATTCCTGGTAAGAAATTTCGTTCCCAATTTGCAAGGCCAGAGCCTGAACCAATTTTTCCAATTGTACGGGTTTGCGAATATTGGTTAGCGCCAGAATATCTTTAAAGAGATAGCTGTCGCTCAGATTCAGCAACACATCTTTTTCTTCGCCTGGAAAATTAATTGCATCTGGATAGCTTCCATAAATTAATCTTTTCTCTAACGATTGTTCTTCTGTTAATAAATTTGAACTTCCTGCTAATTCAGAGAAAGAAAGCGGGAAAAGGTTGTATTCAAATTTCCTTCCCGTAAGCGGCTCTTTAATACCTGCGGCCAAATCTAAACTTGATGAGCCCGTAACCAATAATTGAACACCTTCTATATTGTCTACAATCAGCTTTAAAGTTAGTCCGATATTTTTTACACGCTGTGCTTCATCAATTAAAATGAACTTGTTCTGGCCGGTTATAGATTTTAGACGTTCTACGCTGATATCTTCCAAAGTTGATCTGACTTGTGCTTCATCGCAATTGAGAATCACATATTCCTGACCACTTTCTTTAACAATTTCCTTGAAAAGTGTCGATTTTCCCACTTGCCTTGCTCCAGTGACGATCACAGATTTTCCTTTGAAAAATTTAGATTCAATATGTGCTTTTAATGTTCTGATTATCATATCGATGTGTGATAATCAAAGATAGCAATAGAATTCTTAAATCTAAAATTTACATATAATTTGGAGATTGTATTCTCATTTTTATATATAATTTAGAGATTATAATCTCGTTTTTATATGTAATCTGACGGTTTTATCATGTATATATGCGTCGTTTTACGTTATGAAGTTGAAATTTATCGACAAAAAAAGCCCCGTAAAATCTTAAATTTAACGGGGCTAAAGTTATTTATAATGCTTTTATACCAATTCTTTCTGCAAAAGATATTCAGCAATTTGAACTGCATTTGTTGCTGCGCCTTTACGCAGGTTATCTGCTACAATCCAAAGATTAAGTGCTTTTGGTGCGGATTCATCTCTACGGATTCTGCCAACAAAAACTTCATCTTTTTCATGTGCATCTTTTGGCATTGGATATTTCAGATTGGCAACGTCATCAACAACAATAACGCCAGGTGCTTTTTCCAAAATGCTACGCACTTCTGCAAGATCAAAATCATTTTCAAATTCTATGTTTACAGATTCTGAGTGACCGCCCATAACCGGAATACGTACTGTAGTTGCGGTTACTTTAATGCTGTCATCGCTCATGATTTTGTTGGTTTCTTTCACCATTTTCATTTCTTCTTTGGTGTAACCATTATCCATGAACACATCAATATGTGGCAAAACGTTTAAATCAATTTCATATGGATATGCTTTCGGTCCATCTACGCCATTGCGCTCGTTCATCAATTGATCTACAGCTTTAACACCAGTTCCGGTTACGGATTGATAGGTAGAAACAACAACACGTTTAATTTTGTATTTATCGTGCAATGGTTTTAAAACCACTACCATTTGAATGGTTGAACAATTTGGATTGGCAATAATTTTATTGTCGATAGAAAGTTCATGAGCATTTACTTCAGGCACGACCAGTTTGATTGCCGGATCCATACGCCATGCAGATGAATTGTCAATTACTGTTGTTCCGGCTTCTTTAAAACGCGGAGCATGCTCCAAAGAAGTACTTCCTCCGGCAGAAAACAAAGCAATATCTGGTTTCATACCAATTGCAGTATCCATGCTAACGATTGGGAACTTCTTACCCTTAAAAGTAATTTCCTTACCAACACTCTTTTCAGATGCTACGGGAATTAACTCTGTTAAAGGGAAATTTCTTTCTTCCAATACTTTTAACATAACGGTGCCAACCAAACCGGTTGCACCTACAACTGCTACTTTCATTTTGAATTTTAATTATTTATATTTAATTGTTTAATGATATAAGTCCAAATATGAAAATTTTTTTGGTTATATCCCTATTCTTGATCCGCAATATTGCATTTTCCCAAATTATAGAACATTTTGACGACGGTGATTTTACCAGAAACCCTGTTTGGCAGGGCGATGTAGGTTACTTCGAAATCAATACAGAAAACCAATTACAGAGCCGTGGGCCGCAACTGGCTTCGCAAATCTTTAGCTTATCAACGGCAAATACACTCGCTTCAAATGTAAGCTGGTCGTTTTTTGTAAGATTAAATTTTGATCCAACAACAACAAACTATCCAAGGATTTATTTGGTTTCCAATAATGCCGATCTGACGGCTAGTTTAAACGGATATTTTATCCAGATTGGCGAAACAGGATCTACAGATGGGATTCATTTGTACCGGCAAAATGGAACTTCAACCTCGCGGATTATAACCGGAAACCCTAAAACAAGAACAAGTACAAGCGTATTTTCTGCGCGGATAAAAGTTACCCGCGATACTGATGGCAATTGGCAGGTATTTTCTGATGTTTCTGGAGGAGAGAATTTTATACTTGAAGGTGAGGTAAATGACGTTACACACAATGCGACAAACTATTTTGGTGTGTATTGCCGCTATGCAACAGCATCGAGGTACAACCAATTTATTTTTGATGATTTTATTGTTGACGATCTAGTTCCCGATAGCATACCACCTTCGCTTGTTTCCGTAAAAACAGTCAGTGCAAATGCATTCGATCTTACTTTTTCTGAAGCAATAGATTCTGTATCGGCTTTACAATCTTTTGCCTACATGCTTTCTGGTGGTTTTGGCTCGCCGATAAATGTGCAATCTACTGCAAAAAATAACGTGTACAGATTAGCTTTTACCAACGATTTGCCTTCTGGAAATTATTTTTTACAAGTAAATATGATAGCAGATTTAAGTGGGAACATCATTTTTCCGAATAGCCGTCTCGATTTTTTATTTATTAAGCCCTATTTAAGACAACCTGGAGATATCGTGATAAACGAGATATTTGCCAATCCTACAGGCAATCAGAATATACCTGCAGAAGAATTTGTAGAACTTTGGAATACAACAGACGAATATCTGATTACAGAAGGATGGAAGTACTTTGATCAAACCTCTACTGCAACTTTTGGTTTAGATACCATTGCACCAAACCAATATGTTATTTTGTGTGCCCGTGCAGATACGAGTTTGTTTAAATCTTTTGGAAAAACAATCGGGTTAATGCCTTGGCCAAGTTTAAATAACGGCGGTGATGTGATTACACTTACAGATTCTGCAAATATTGTGATTGATCAGGTTGCGTATCTCCAGAGCTGGTATAAAGACGGTACTAAAGATGAGGGAGGTTTTAGTCTGGAATTAATTGATCCGGAGAATATTTGTTCAGGGATTCAGAATTGGCAGGCCAGCATAGATGATGCTGGTGCAACGCCCGGAAGAGAAAACTCTGTTTATCGCAGTCAGTTGAGTAATTCAAATCCTAAACTTGTTCGGTATACTTTACAAGACTCCATTACAATCGTTCTGGAGTTTTCTAAAGGTCTGGACAGTTTATCTGCCGTTCAGGCTGCCAGTTATTCGTTTAACAATAACGCTATGACTTTGCAGCGGATTGTTGCTGTACAACCTGTGTTTACCACCGTAATTTTAACCTTAGCAACTCCGATTGTTCGCGGGATTGATTATACAATAACATTAAATAATTTAAGCGATTGTGCGGGCAATCGTATTGACGAAAGCAAAGTTGATGTTTTTCTGGCGGAGAAAATTGGTGCAGGAGATATTCTGATTTCTGAGATTTTATTTAATCCCAAACCAGATGGAGTCGATTTTGTAGAAATTTACAACAATAGCAATGCCGTTAGAGATTTGAGAGACTTGCAGATTGCGCACCTGAATTCTAGTGGTGTTCTGGCAAATATTAAAGTGATCTCCGCAGATCAATTGATAATTCAGCCCGGTTCATATTGGGTGCTTACAACCAATTCTCTTAATATTCAAAGCAATTACGACGTTCCATATCCGCAAAGGATAATTGAGCTGGGGAGTTTGCCCGCCTACAACAATGATCGTGGAACGGTTTTTTTACTAAACGACACCATACAAATTGATCGTTTTGATTATACTGAAGATATGCATACAGCAGTTGTTCGAGATGTTGATGGCATATCGCTTGAGCGGATTTCCTTTACAAAAGATGCCAATGCCACCGGAAATTTCAGATCTGCAGCGGCGAGTGCAGGTTTTGCAACACCAACTTATAAAAACTCTCAGGGAGCAACCAACGGTGATGAATTTGTGGCTTTGTCTTCTAAAACATTTTCGCCAGATGGCGATGGTTATGAAGATTTGTTGAGGCTGAACTATCAATTAAATACACAGGCCAGTTTAGCCACGGTGCAAGTATTTACAGATAAAGGAAAATTGGTGCGAAGGCTGATTCAAAACCAAACCGTAAGCACGGTCGGGAGTTTAGTTTGGGACGGATTAAATGATGGCGGCCAACGCCAGAAAATTGGTATTTATGTTGTTGTTTTCGATGTTTTTTACCTGGACGGTAAACGGAAAAGTTTTAAAAATACCTGCGTACTTGCCGGTCAACTCAATTAAAAAAATCCAACGGTGTTTTTCCGTTGGATTTTTTTTCAAAATTTATCAAGATCCAGAAATTTTGTTTCCAGATGCAGAATCAATTCATTCTAAAGAATTGATTTTTTAATGTATGCACAACTTGCCGCTACAGATGCCATTGGATTTGGCTTGTAATTGGTTTCGTGTTCTACAAAAAAGTGTTTCATTCCAGAAAGTTTCGCTTGCGCAAAAATTGCTTTAAAATCAATAGAACCGGTTCCTACTTCTGCATTTAATGCAGGCTTGGCTTTGTCCATATCTTTAACATGCCACATGGTAAAACGGCCAGGATGTGCTTTAAATAATTTAATCGGGTCATTTCCTGAACGTACTGCCCAGTATAAATCCAATTCAAAATCTACAAGTGCTTTATCGGTTTCTTTTAGCAAAATATCATAACCGGTAACTTCTCCAAATTTTTCAAATTCGAAATTGTGGTTGTGGTAAGCCAGTTTTAAACCTGCAGCTTTACACATTCTTCCGGCTTCATTCATTTTGGCAGCGATTTTTTTGTAACCTTCAGCGCTTTTGCGGAGGCTTTCGTCTAACCACGGAATAGTTACATATTCGCTTTTCAGAATTTTTGCTGCGGCGATTGAAGCTTTCAATTCGGCTGTATTTCCATCTGTCAGATAAGAACCCAATGAAAAGTGGCCACTTGGAGATTTTAAACCATTGGCATCCAATAATTTTTTAAACTCTGCCGGTGTCATTCCCCAGAATTGGTTTTTAATAGAGAAACCATAAGTTTCAACCTCTTTAAAACCTGCTTTTGCAACTTTTTCAATGGTGCCTTTTACATCTTTCGGAAGTTCATCCCGTAAGGAATACAATTGCAGACCAACTGCTTTTGAGTCTGCGGCGAATACCATTTTCGGCGCCAGAAAGGCAGCTGCCAATACCGCGCTACCGCTTACAATAAAATCTCTTCTTCTCATATGTTAAAATTTTATACATCACAAATAGAAATGGCTTTTTTAAGTGAGGCCAGTTTATCGGTGTTTTTTGGTGTAAATTCTTGTGCAACAAAACCTTTAAAGCCGGTTTTGACAATAGCTTTCATAATGGCAGGGTAGTACAGTTCCTGGGAATCGTCTATTTCGTTTCTTCCGGGTACGCCCGCTGTATGGTAATGCGCAATATACTGATGATTTTCTTTAATGGTACTGATTACGTTGCCTTCATCAATCTGCATGTGATAAATATCATACAGCAGTTTAAAGTTTTCAGACCCCAACCTTTTGCACAATTCTGCGCCCCAGGCGGTATGGTCACATTGGTAATCCGGATGGTTTACTTTACTGTTTAGCAATTCCATCACCAGAACAACTTTATGTTTTTCTGCAAGCGGAATTAGCTTTTTTAAACCTTCTACGCAGTTTGTCCAGCCTTCTTCATCAGTTTTATTGCGTCTGTTTCCACTGAAACAGATTAAATTGGTGTATCCGGCTTCCGCCACTTTAGGGATCATTTCAGCATACTGTTTAACCAAAGTGTCGTGAAATTTTTTATCATTAAAGCCGTCTACCAGATTAATTTCTGCACCGTTACACATGGTAGATAACAAACCGTGTTTTTTGAGTGTAGGCCAATCTTTTGGTCCAACGAGATCAATACCGGTTATGCCCATTTTTTTTGCTTCGGCGCAAAGGGCATCAACTTCCATATCGCCAAAACACCATCTGCAAACAGAGTGCTTAATATTGCCTTTTAGAGCAGTGTTTTGTTTGTCATCAGGATTGTTCATGGCGAGGGCAGATAGGTTTGCAGAAACGCCAATGGCTGCAGTTCCTGCTATAATATTTTTTAGAGCGCTGCGTCTGTTTAAGTTAGAGGACATAATTAAACGGTTTGAGCTTCTACTTCAGATTTATTTTTATCGTTAAATAACAAAGTAAATAGTAAGAATACGGCCGCTGCAATTCCTGCCGGGATAATCCAAACCATTTTCCAATCGGTAAAACCGCCAGCTTTGTACATATCGGTAATTAATCCGGCTACTTTAAACCCAATTAACATACCAACACCATAAGTTGCCAAAGTGATTAAACCTTGGGCAGCGCTTTTAAATTTCTCTCCGGCTTTTGAGTTTGTATAAATCTGGCCAGATACAAAAAAGAAATCATAACAAACGCCGTGTAGCGCGATCCCGATAATGAGCATAAAACTTAAATCTCCGGCATTACCGAAAGCAAATAAAACGTAGCGGATTGCCCAGGCAAGCATACCAACCAAAATGGTTTTTTTGAAACCGTATTTAGAAAAGAAAACGGGAATTGCCAATAAAAACAAAGCCTCTGAAACCTGTCCGATTGCCATTTTTCCTGTTGGATTTTCTACTTTGATATCTGCTAAAAATAATCCGGCATTTTGATAATAAAAAGCCAATGGAATACAAATAAGAATAGAAGAGATGAAGAAAATTGCAAAGTTTTTGTCTTTCAATAATTTAATTGCATCTAAACCAAGAATATCACTAACCTTAATTTTTTCGCCTTTAGCCACTTTTGGAGGCGTTGCAGGTAACGTAAAGCTAAATAATCCTAAAATGAAAGAAACGATACCTGCCATTAGGAAAGTGCTTTTAAGTAAACCAGCCTGAATGCCTTCAGGAGAATCCCAATGGAAAGCATAGCTGATTAATAAACCTGCAATAATCCATCCGATGGTACCAAATACACGAATATTTGCGAACTCTTTTTCAGGATCTACCATTTGGTTAAACGAAACCGAATTTACTAAAGCCAATGTTGGCATAAAAAGGATCATATATCCAAGAACATAAGGATAAAAAACGCTTACATCTGTGGCGTTGTACATCTGGTACATTAAAATTGCACCGATGATGTGCAATACGCCTAATATTTTTTCGGCATTGAAATACCTATCGGCGATAAGGCCGATGATAAACGGTGCAATAATAGCGCCCCAGGATTGTGTTGAAAACACTGATCCGGTTTCTGCGCCTGTAGCATGCAGGTTTTTGTCGAGAAATGTTCCTAAGGTAACGAACCAGGCACCCCAAATAAAAAATTCGAGGAACATCATGGTAGATAGTTTGAAGCGAGTAATGGTATTCATTTGGTTTATATATGGTTATTAAAGGTAAAAGGTTGAAGGCATAAGGTAAATCGAAAGAAAAATCTTTATCCTTTTACCTTACACCTTTCACCCTTTTTTACAGTTCTTTTATGCTTAGGTTTTTGTACCAAACCTCATCTCCGTGATCCTGAAGTGCAATTTTTCCGGTTTTGAACGTTCCCCAGTTTTCCCATGTTGCAAATTTGCTTCCGGCAACAAGTTTTTTCCAGTTATCATCCCACAAGGTGGTTTCCACTACTTTAACTCCGTTTAGAATTAAAGTTAATTTGCCGTTTGAGCTGATGATTTCTGCTTTATTCCACTCGCCAACCGGTTTTACTGGTTCAGAAGTACTTTTAATTAAGTCGTACAAATCGCCTGCACGGTGTTTTGTAATTTTTCCATCGGGATGGCCATCATTGTCCAAAACCTGCATTTCCAACCCTGTTGAATAGGTAGCATGGTATTTTGGCTCTTCGTGCACGTAAAAAATTAAACCGCTATTGGCTTTTGGTGCAACTTTCCATTCGTATTTCAAATGGAAATTGGTGTATTCTTTATCGGTAACCAAATCGCCACCGCCATCTTTTCCTTTGGCTTTCGGATCAAGGTGTAAAGCACCATCTTGTGCCTGCCATGCGCTGCCAACCGTTGTTTTATTGTACGTGTGCCAGCCTTTAGTTGTTTTGCCATCAAACAAAGGTTTGAAACCTTTCTGGGCATTTGTGATCTGTGTAACTGCAATTACGAAGCATGCAGAAAGCAATATTTTTTTCATGTGGTAAAGGTTAAACCCCAAACTGTTTCAGATTGGGGTTAATGATTTTTTATAGAGTTAAATTGTTCCAGCCTTTGCGGTATTCGCGTTTAACAAACTGGTTGGCTTCATCAAAGTTGGTGATCTTCATGTTGTCGTTATCCCAAAGCATTTTCATATAGCGGCCAGGATAGCTGGTTTTTCCGTTTGTGCTTTTCTGAATATCGAAACTTCTGATGGCCAGATTTGCCATTAATAACGCTTCTGTTAACGGACCAGCAATTTCGAAAGGCGAACTTACGGGTTGTTTGCCATAACCTGCAATTGCCGCTTCTACCCATTGGCGGTAGTGGCCATTTGCACCATCTTTAACGCGGGCAAGTTTTTCAGGAACTTTGATGTCTTTATTGCGGCTTAAAGGCAATAATTTTGGATTTGCGCTGTAGGTTTCGCTCATCATTTTACCTTTTGTTCCGATAAATAAGGTACCGTTACCACCATCACCAAATGTTTCATTGGCTTCCAGTTCTTCCGGGCGTTCTGGCTGTATACCTCCGTCCATCCAATGTAACGTTACATCTCCTTGTGTTTTATCGGTTTTAGGGAATTTTAATGTTACGTGACTTGAAGGCGGGCAACTTTCTGGGAAATATCCACGTTTAAACTCGTCAACATATACAGAACCAACACTGGCTTCAACTTCTTTTGCGTATTTAAGATTTAAAACGCTGAAAGGTGCTTCAATTAAGTGACAGCCCATATCGCCAAGTGCCCCGGTTCCGTAATCCCACCATCCGCGCCAGTTAAAAGGTACCAATTTATCTACATAGGTCTGTTCAGGCGCAGTTCCTAACCAAAGGTTCCAATCCAATTCTTTAGGGATTTCTGCTTTTTGCGTTGGCCATGGAATTCCCTGAGGCCACACCGGGCGGTTTGTCCATGCGTAAACAGTATGTACATCGCCAATTAATCCGGCATCATACCACTCTTTCATCTGGCGTGGGCCATCATTAGACGCGCCCTGATTGCCCATTTGTGTAACCACTTTATATTTTTTTGCGGCTGCTGTTAAAATGCGGGCCTCATAAATATCGTGAGTAAGTGGTTTTTGAACATAGACGTGTTTACCCAATTGCATTGCTGCAAGCGTTTGGATTGCGTGGTTATGATCTGGTGTTGAAACAGAAACAGCATCAAAATTTTTATGCTCTTTATCCAGCATTTCGCGCCAGTCTTTGTAATATTTTGCTTTTGGAAATGCTTTCACGCTATTTGCTGCGCGGCGCGAGTCTACATCGCACAAGAATGCAATATCGGCTTTGCCACTTTTTGCAAACATATCAATATCACTTTGGCCTTTACCGCCAACGCCAATACTGGCAATAAGTAAACGATCGCTTGGCGCCAGAAAGCCTGGTCCGCCCAAAACATGTCTGGGTACAATCATAAATGCAGCCGCAGCAATAGCGCTGGTTTTGATAAAATCGCGTCGGTTAGTCGCGGTTTTATTTTCTTGCTCTGTTTTCATATTAGTTAGAAGGGATTATAATTTCGATAGGAGATTATTTTTTCTTGAGTGATAAAATATACTTCACCATCAGCTTTGCATCGTCTTTTTTAACAGTTGGATGCGCTGTCATTGGCATTTGGCCCCATACGCCTGTACCACCTTTGATGATTTTATCTGCAAGGGTATTGATGTTTTTTTCTGTTGCAGGATATTTTTTTGCGATATCCATGTACGATGGGCCGATGATTTTGTTCACCTTATTGTGGCATCCAATACAGTCAGATTTGTTAATTAACTTTTCACCTGCGCTCATTTGAAATTCGTGCACTTTCACCGTTGCCGTTCCTGTTAAAATTTTCTCTTTGCCTAAATCAGCTTTAGAGAATGATGCCATAAATATGACTACGGCACCTAATACTAAAAATGTTCTTTTCATGTGTGTTGTTGTTTATGGAGATGACTACGCCACATACATTTTACTGTTTGAGGCTTTCAAATTTTCCGTTTAACTGTCTAATCCTAATATTCTTTTATTGAAAGCGCTATCGCTGCCCGATGCAGCAAAATCATCAAAGGCTTTATCGGTTACTTTGATGATGTGGTTTTTTATAAATTCGGCACCTTCTCTGGCACCATCTTCCTGGTTTTTAATACAACATTCCCATTCCATAACTGCCCAACCTTTAAAGTCATATTGAGCCAATTTACTGAAAATAGTTTTAAAATCAACCTGTCCGTCACCTGGTGAACGATATCTTCCGGCACGATTTGCCCAGCTTTGGTAACCACCAAAAGTACCTTGTTTACCGGTTGGATTAAATTCTGCATCTTTTACATGGAATGCTTTTATCCGTTCGTGATAAAAATCTATGTATTGGATGTAATCCAGTTGTTGAAGTACAAAATGGGATGGATCATACAATAAACATGCACGTGGATGATTATTGGCTGCGGCCAAAAACATCTCATACGTTTCGCCATCAAAAAGGTCTTCACCTGGATGAATTTCGTAGCAAACATCTACACCGCTTTCATCAAAAGCATTCAGAATTGGCGTCCAGCGTTTCGCAAGTTCTGCAAAACCTTCTTCTACCAATCCTTGTGGGCGTTGTGGCCAAGGATGAAAATATTGCCAAAGCAAAGATCCGCTGAAAGTTGCATGTGCATTTAAACCTAAGTTTTCTGAGGCTTTTGCTGCATATTTAAGTTGTTGTACAGCCCATTCTGTACGTGCCTTCGGGTTTTTGTGCAATTCTTTCGGCGCAAAAGCATCGAAAAGATCATCGTATGCCGGGTGTACAGCTACCAGTTGGCCTTGCAAATGCGTAGAGAGTTCGGTAATTTCTAAACCATAACCGGCAATTTTTCCTTTTAACTCGTCTGCATAGGTTTTGCTTTCTGCAGCTTTTTGAAGATCGATAAATCTCTTGTCTAGCGTAGGCAACTGGAAACCTTTAAAGCCCAAACTTACTGCCCATTCACATATATTTTCCAGCGAGTTAAAAGGCGCTTCATCGCTGATGAATTGCGCCAGAAATACTGCAGGTCCTTTGATCGTTGTCATAGTTGTTAAATTTTAAAATCCAACCATTTTTCTGACGATTGGCTAGATGCAACAGCATTTTCTATGAAAGCCATACCGCGTATTCCGTCATTCACATTTGGAAAATCAAGCATTTCTGCACTCGGTGTTTCCCCGTTTAATTTGGCACTTACGGTTAAGGTGAAGTTGCGGTAAATGTTTGCGAATGCTTCTAAGTAACCTTCCGGGTGGCCGCCGGGTGTACGCGTATTGTGCGATGCAGCTGTGCTCAGATAGCCGTTACCGGCACGATAAATTTGTGCAGGTTCTGATTGCCATTTAACAATTAAGGTATTTGGTTCCATCTGGTGCCATTCTAAGCCACCTTTTTCTCCATATACTTTTATTTTGAGTGCATTTTCTTCTCCGGCAGCAATTTGCGTAGCAATGAGTACACCATTTGCGCCGTTATCAAATTTTAGTAAAACATTTCCGTCATCATCAATCTGTCGGCCTTCTACAACAATATTTAGATCTGCACAGATTTTGGAGATGTTTAAACCAGAAATATATTCGGCAAGTTGAGCGGCATGTGTACCAATATCGCCCATTGAACCACTTTTACCAGATTTTTTTGGATCTGTACGCCACGCGGCCTGTGCATTGCCTTCTCTTTCAGAAAGCGTGCTTAACCAGCCTTGCGGATATTCTACCATTATTTTTCTGATTTTACCCAGCGCACCATCTTTTACCATCTGGCGTGCCTGCTTAACCATCGGATAACCAGAATATGTATGTGTTAAACACAATGTAAGCCCAGTTTCATCTACTTTTTGTTTAAGCGCTTTGGCTTCTTCTAAAGTAAGGGTAATTGGTTTTTCAATAACTACGTTAAAGCCGTAATCTAAAGCAAGCATTGCCGGTGCGAAGTGGGCAAAGTTTGGCGTTACAATGGTTACGAAATCAATTCTTTTATCTTCCGGAAGTTCGCTTTCTTTTTTGAGCATCTCCTCATAATTGAGGTAAGTGCGTTCTTCATCCAAAAACAATATTTTTCCGGATTCTATGGCAGTTTCTGGGTTTACGCTTAGTGCACCAGCAACAAGTTCTATCAGGCCATCCATATTGGCGGCCAAGCGGTGAACGGCTCCGATAAATGCATCTTTACCACCGCCAATCATGCCCATTCTTAGTTTTCTGTTCATACGGTTCAAGGTTTTAAGGCAAAAGGTTTAAGGTATAAGGTTGCCCTCATACTTTAAACCTTTGCACTAATCCCTATTTGATTAAATATTGTTCTTTTTCAATTCTTTCACAGCGTAATCTGCCGCACGTGCGGTAAGCGCCATAAAAGTTAACGATGGGTTTTGGCAAGCGATCGATGGCATACAAGATCCGTCTGTTACAAATACGTTGCTTACTTCGTGCATTTGATTCCATTTGTTCAGTACAGAAGTTTTTGGATCATTACCCATTCTGGCTGTTCCCATTTCATGGATCGCCATACCAGGATAGCAGTCATTATCGTAGGTTTTGATGTTTTTCATGCCGGCCTTTTCTAACATTTCGGCTGCATCATTCATCATATCTACACGCATTTTTTTCTCGTTTTCTTTGTATTCGCAATCAATTGCAAGTACAGGCTGGCCCCATTTGTCTTTTTTGGTTTTATCGATGTAGACTTTGTTTTCGTAATAAGGCAACATCTCTCCAAAACCACCTAATCCCATGGTCCATTTTCCTGGTTTAGTCATTTTTTCTTTCAAACCAGAACCGAAAGAAAGTTCGGCTACATCACTTTGCCAGTTAGATCTGCTGGCACCGCCCTGATAACCGAAACCACGTAAGTAATCACGTTTGTCGTTTCCTACATTCTGATATCTAGGGATGTAAATTCCATTTGCACGGCGACCATAAGTGTACTTATCATCAAAGCCTTCTGCTTCTCCTGATGCGCCACAACGGAAGTGGTGATCCATCAAATTGTGACCCAATTGTCCGCTGGCATTACCCAGGCCGTTTGGATGGGCTTCTGAAGTAGAATTTAGTAAAATGAAAGTTGAACCCAATGTAGAACCATTTACGAAAACGATTTTCGCATAAAACTCCATCGTTTCGTTGGTTTGTGCATCAATCACCATTACACCTTTGGCTTTCTTGGTATCCTTATCGTGAATAATGTGATTTACGATAGAATATGGTCTGACCGTTAAACGGTTGGTTGCCATTGCTGCCGGTAGGGTAGAAGATTGTGTACTGAAATAAGCACCAAAAGGACAACCACGGCTACACAAGTTACGGTATTGGCAATTGCCCCTTCCTTTGTGCGGAACAGTAAGGTTAGCAACCCTACCTATCATCATGATGCGTTCTCTTTTATAATGATCTTCGATTCTTTTTTTAACCGATTTTTCTACGATGTTAAGATCCATTGGAGGTAAGAATTCTCCATCCGGACAAAGTGGCCAGTTTTCTTTCGAACCGCTGATGCCTGCAAATTTTTCTGCATAGTCATACCATGGTGAAAGTTCTTTATAACGTATTGGCCAGTCACTTCCGTGACCGTCTTTTAAATTGTCTTCGAAATTGTGATCGCTTAAACGGTAGCTCTGGCGGCCCCACATTAAGGATTTACCACCAACGTGGAAACCACGGTACCAGTCAAAACGTTTATCTTCTGTATACGGGCATTCCAAATCGTTTACCCACCATTTTTCATTTGCTTCCTGATAAGGATAATCGCGAATCTGTACCGGGTGTGTGCGTTTTTGTTCTTCGGTTAATCGGCCTGCATGTTTAAATTCCCAGGGGCTTTTCATTGCAGTTTCATAACCTGTAATGTGCTCTATGTTCATACCACGCTCTAGCATCAGTACACGAAGACCTTTTTCTGTAAGTTCTTTTGCTGCCCAGCCGCCACTAATCCCCGACCCTATAACAATAGCATCGTAAGTATTTTCTGCCTTTAGATTTGTATTTAAATTCATGATGTTTTGTTTTTTGGTTAGAAATTAGGTTGCCCAGGATTTTTGACCTGGTTTTAGCTTAGCATTTCCGTCGTATCGTCCGGGAACCAAAACATACTCACGGGCTTTTGTACAGCCAATTTCTGAAGAATAATAACCTAAAAGGGTCAAATCCCTTGCTGTAACGAAGAAATAAATCAAGTCTTTGTTTTCTTCAGAAGGGGTTTCTTTTTGTGCAATTGCCATCAACCTAAGGTCGACCATCAACTGTGTTTTTTGCGCAACGGTTAAGGCAAGATAGTTTTTGCCAAAATCTTTCATGGATTTATCCTGAAGTTCTTTAAACCCTTTAGCGAATGATGTTTGCATTTTTGCGGGGTAGCAGTCTTTCATCATCATCGGGATGAATTTGCCTAAACCGGCCGCTTTTGCTCCAGCAGAAGATTTTGTTGTTGGCACAATAATATCGGCAAATTCAGCAAAAATCTTTTCATCGTTTACTGAAAACGATACGAAATTCTTCTCGTTTTCTGGGAGGGTAAAACTTTCAAATAAAACGCCCATGGTACTCGCAGAGATTGCTCCCCCAAGTAAAAATGCAACGTTTCTCAGTGCTTCTCTTCTGTGCATCGTGTTTGTGGTTTTATATATTGGTTATATCTGTGTTGAATGAGTAATATTAGAAAAAATATAACGGAAACCTCAAATTTTTACATTTAATTTACTGGTATGCAATGCGATTGTTACTGGATAGAATTGTTCTAAATAAAACTATTTTCGGGTTTCTAAATGGATTTACCAGCCATATTTTTGCTCAAATCACTTCGTGTATATTATACATTTAGTATATATGAATGTTGTATTTACTAATAAATAATGTTTGGCTTCTTTTTTTAATGACCTTTGGTTAGATCAGGTTGTTTTTGACGTAATCGTAGCTTTCTTTAATACTGGTATATGGGTCTTTTCTAATCAGATCCTGCTCTGTAAAAATGTAGTCTAAACCGGCAGTTTTTGCAGCGGCAAAAATTTGTTTAAAATCAATCCGGCCAGAACCAACTTCTGTAAAAACAGCTTTATCGGTTTTGTCCATATCTTTAACATGGAACATATTGTAACGCCCTGGGTTTTTGTTAAACATCTCTACCGGATCAAGGCCTGCATTTACCGCCCAAAAAATATCCAGCTCAAAACCCACCCGTTTCGGATCAGTTTCTTTAAGGAGTACGCTATAACCGGTTGCGCCATTGCCCTGATCTTTAAATTCAAAATTATGATTGTGATAGGCAAGTTTCAATCCGTTTTTGTGGCAAAGTTCTGCCGCAACATTGAAACGTTCTGCCATTTTTTTATAATCGTCTATTGTTCCGTTTGTTCTTACATCTGTAGGTAAAGCCGGGATAACGAAGAATTTTTGTCCTACGCTGCTGGCTACTTCTATGTGTGTTTTCAGTATTTTATCATCACCGGTTGATAAAAATTCTGTTGTATTGTAATGTCCGCTTGGAGATGTAAGGTTGTTGTTTTTAAGTAGTGTATTAAAATCTTTGGCTTCTAAACCCCAAAAACCTTTCACTTCGTATTTACCCGGATAACCGTAATAAGTTTCTACCTGGTTGTAACCGATTTTGGCCACATGTTCTATAGTTGCTTTTACATCCGCTGTAAGCTGTTCACGCAAGGTAAATAAGCCAATACCAATCTGAGAAATTTTGGCTTTCTGTGCCAAAGCTGAGGCAATTGCTGATGGGGCGATAAAAGCGGCGGCAGTGGCCAAACCTGCTTGTTGCAAAAAAGATCTTCTTGTTGTCATGATATTTGTTGAATTAAAAAGCCGGAGGTAAATTCCCCCGGCTCTGCTGTTAAAATGAATAAGCTAATGATCCCCAGAAAGTACGTTGAAGTAAAGTTCTGCCAATCATTAATGTGCCAGGAGCAATGGTTGAGAAATTCCGGAATTGGTCTCCTCTAACATCGCCTTCTGTCAACACTCGTGCATTTAACAAGTTGTCTGCCCAAAATCTTATTGATACTTTTTTAGTAAAGTTGTAACCTGCACCTGCTTTCATTACTACGTAAGCTGGTAATTCGTAACTTTCGCTAGGCGAAGTAAAACGGCTGCCTACATAATTTGCAGCGATATACAGGTTGAAGTTTTTATAATCGTAGTTTGCACCAAGCTCAGTATTTAATACCGGTACACGTTCTGTTCTGTTGCCGGTAAAGCTGTATATGCGGTTTCCAAATTCTGCAGCTACGGCAGCATTTCCACTGGTATTTGCTTCGTAATCTGTGTATTTAGAATCTTGTAAAGTTCCGGTTAATCTTAAACTTAATGGTTTAGCAACTTTGTAAGAAATTTCATACTCTGCACTCCAGGTACGTGTAGAACCGAAAGCAACAAGTGCTTGCTGACCAGCAGCTACAGTTGGTACGTTGATGGTCAGTGAAGTGTTCTTAATTGCAGAGTAACTTCCTGAAGCAAAAATTGCAAGGTTGTTTTTCGCATATTTGAAGCCAATTTCTCCTAAATAAACCGGGCGTTTTTTAATGTTTGCAGCATTGTATGCAGAAGCATTGTAATCGCCGATATTTGGTGCATTATAGGCTTTGGTTGCACGCGCAAACATGCTTGATGTAGAACTGATTTTGTAGTTGGCACCAATTGATGCAGCCCAGTTGGTTAAGGTTTCATTGTAGCTGGTGTAACCCAAAATATTCGGTGTTGCAGCCGCTGCAATATTTACCGTTCCGTTTGTGTTAAGTGCATAATATGGTCTTTCGCCTTTAACGTTTTGGTTGTCAATACGCGCACCAATATCTAAACGCCATTTTTCTGAAAGTTTTACTTCATCGCCAGCATAAGCAGAAAGTGTTCTGGTGTCGCCAATAAAGGTGTTTTTGGTTTGAACTGTACGCTCTAACGCTGTTGGAGATTGAAGGATAATACTTGGATGTTCCTTAAATTCTGTGAAAGAACGGAAAGCGTAGCGCAAATCGTCACGGTTATACTGGTGTATACCTGCACCAATGCTTAAACTGTGGTTTTTAACCGTTTTTTTCAAATCCAGGTAATCTACAATCTGAACGTCGCTATTGATTTGTCCGTTTGCATTTGAAGTGATTACGTAATCGCCGGCAACAAAAGGTGCAACGGCTCCTCCCGGATAATAATAAGGCGTAGCTGCAGTTCTTGCCGTAATACCTGCAGGCGCAGTATATGTACTGTTGGTGTGTGTATTTTGGTAACGGAAATTGTTAACAATCTGCCAACCGCTATCGGTTAAGTAATTGAATTGAAAACCACCTGATCCCAGTTTAGTATGGATACCATCCGTTAAACTGAAGTTGTGAACACCTGTTGCCGGATCGTTATAACTCCATTCTGTTTGTTGCGGAATGATAGATTGTGTAGCCATATCGTAATCGCGATACGTTCTTGGTTTTCCGGTACCATCATATGGATAATAACTGGTTAATAAAAACTGTACTTTATCATTCAGGTATTTACCATACACGCGGATGAAACCTTTATTGTTTTTGAAATTGAAGGTCATGTTTCCTTTAATCTGACCACCTTGATTGGCCGGATTAAAACCTTGATCTACAACGCCATTATCTGTACGGTAAAATCCTCCGATGTTGTATTTAACATGCTCGCTGATTTTTCCACCGGTGTTTCCGTCTACACGGTACAATCCTTGAGAAAAACCAGTAGTGAATTTGAATGAACCATAAGGTTTATCTGCGCCTACGTAACTGATGTTGTTTACCACTGCACCAGGCGTGTTCGCTTGAATAATAGATGCATTACCACCACGTACGGCTTCAATATTCTGGATTGTTAAATCCGTTTTATAATACTGATCGATAGATGGGTTGGTATTGAAACCTGTAGGCAACAAAGGCAAACCATCTTCCTGGATACCTAAGAAGATATAACCACCTTGTTGCGGAAATCCCCTTACCCATACGTTACCCGGACCATCACCACCCGTACTTTCAACGGTTAAACCTGGTATAGCTTTTAATAAATCTGTACTGTTTAAAGGTGCTCTGTTGGTAATGTCTTTATTGCTTACAGAAGTTAAAGCCACACTGCTTTCCAACTTTTTCTTTGGATTGCCACCAGTTACCATTACACTTTCCAACTGAAGATTATCCTCTGATAAACTGATTGAAAGGTTTTCATCGGCATTGCCCGGAGATAAAGTAACTTCTTTAGAGATAAAACCTACATAACGCACCACAAGAACGCGGCTATCTACAGTTAAACCTTTTAAAGCAAACTTTCCGTTAATATCTGTAGTTGTACCAATTGTTTTGCCTTTTACGGTAACCGATACACCTGGCAAAGCTTCGCCTTTACTGTCTGTAACTGTTCCGGTAACTGTTCCGTCGAAAGCTTTCAGTAATTCCAGATTGTTGTTTGCTGGTATAGAGTATAGTAAAATCTGGTCTTTCACAATGCGGTAACCTACATCGTACTTTTTCAAAGAATTTTCAAGAAAATATCTTAATTTTTGGTTTACCACATTAACCGAAACCTTGCGGTTAGAGTTAATTAACTGCGGACTGTAAACGAACTTTACATTGGCCAGTAATTCGGTTTTTTCAATAATGGTTTTAATGTCGGTTTGCTCGGCCTTCAGAGAAATTTGTTTATTCAGAAACTCTTGTGCGTCAACATTTTTAGCTAATGCGGCACAGCTGAATATAGTAATGGCTAATATTTGGTAAATCGAATTTCTCATTGCAAAAAGAGCGAGCGAAATAAGTTGATTTTTTTTCATAAATTTGGTTATTGTTCATTAAATGATTGGATTTATTGGACATAGAATTTCCAGTATACATTCTAAATGTATTCAACATGCCGACAACCCCCATTGTCGGTTTGTTTTTTTATGGATGTGCTGGTTTGTGCCGCTACGGGCTTGGTTGGATAAAAGTTTTTCTCATATTATTTTATTTGGTTAGTTTTTATTGGAAACTACAATTGAAGTTCCCTGTATTGAATATTTGCTGGATATTGACCCGCAAACCAGATCAAGCTGCTCGTAAAGCTCTTTCCCGTTTAAATCGCCGGTGAATGTGTAACTTAAAATTTCGTTGTTATTGGATTGAATACTAATTCCGTAATCTTTAGCCAGTTTATTAAAAATGTTTTTTAACGTTTCTTCGCGGTAATTGTAATCGCTTTTGTTTGGCAAATCATACGCTACAGACAACGGAATAGGTTTCTCAACCAAAGTTTTCTTTAATTGATGTTGTGTAAAAACTCCTTTTTGGTTTGGTGTAAGCAAAATAGGTTTTGCAGATTTTTCTTTAGCCACTGCAAAAAGTGAAGCTTTACAGTTTTCATTAACCTGTACTTTTCCCGTACGCACAGATACTTGTGCTGGTTGGTTTTTCTCTGGTGCTTTTACAAAAAAGCTGGTTCCCAGAACTTTAACCACAATATTTTCATTATAAACCAAAAAAGGTTTTTTATGATTTTTAGTTACCGCAAAGAAGGCATCACCCTCAAGATAAACCGTTCTTTTATTTGATGAGAACGTTTTTGGATACACAATATTCGCATGCGGCGAAAGTGTAACCTTACTGCTATCGCTCAAATAAACCGAAATATTCTCTTCAGTATCATTCGCTGCCGAAAGTAAAACAGCATCGCTATTCTCGCTTTTGTAGGCCTGAAGTGCTCCATTATAATTGTAAAAATACAAACTGCCCAAAACAAAAGCTGCGGTAACCGAAGCTGCAATGGCAAACTTCATTGATATTAACTTCAACTTTTTAGGCTGCGGCAATGAATATAAATTCTTCGAAATGTTTCGTTGCATTTCGTTGATTTCTTCTTCCGATAAATCCTGAATATTTTTTTGATTGATATTGTGGTACCACTTGTCTACCCAAAGCCGTTCACTCTCTGTGCATTTCCCATCCGTGTAGCGGTTAAGCAAGTCTAAAAAGGCTTTTTGGTTCATCATAATATTTGGTTTATATCTACAAGTAACCTATCTAAGCGCAATCCCTAAAGCTATTTCGAAATAAATTGAAATAAAATGTAAGTGATTGGGTTTCAGTTACAAAAAAATGTAGAAATTTTTGATGTATTCTTTAATCCGTTTAATGGATCTGGTGATATGGTACTCTACCGCCTTTTCAGAAATATTGAGTTCGTTAGAAATGTCTTTGGTAGATTGATGCTCGTAACGGCTCAATCTAAAAATTTCCTGTGTTTTTTCTGGCAGCGATTTAATGCCTTTTTCAATAATGTTAGACAGATCATGCAGTTCTACCTGGTTGCGCGTATCGTCATCGTTTTCAGTGTAATACATAGATTTGTATTCCATGTATTTATGTTGCACCACCAAACTTCTAATGTGGTTAATGACACTCAATTTTAACGCACCAAATAAATAAGCCTGTATATTGTCTATATTAAGGTTTGCGCGTTTCTCCCAAAGGGAGATGAAAATGTTCTGTACAATTTCTTCAGCTGTGATTTTATCGCCGGTTTTTTTGTATGCTGCAATAATTAATTCTTTACTGAAATGCTGGTAAATATTTTCATAAGCTTGCGTATCGCCAGATTTTAGGCGCTCAGTTAGATGCTGAAAATGTGCAGGCTCTTGGAGACTCATTGTTTTGGTTGTAACAAGTATAGTAAATGTAATATTTATTTCCGTCCGATTTTCAATTTATATTCTTGTTGTGATTGTTTTTTACGGCCCGAATGGCTTATATCAAAACATAAGGCCCATAAAAGCGAAGCACTTAGTGTAAATATTTTACAGGCTTTTAGGTCATTTTTTTACCTTTGCGAAATCTCTAGAAAAACTATGCAGGAAAATATAATTGTTTTGGGCTCAAACGGCCAGATTGGTACCGAGTTGGTAACCATGTTGCGTAAAATATATGGCGATGATCATGTGGTGGCTTGTGATATCCGCAGACCCGATTATGACATCAAAAATTCAGCACCTTTTGAATTTGTGAATGTTCTGGACAAAGAAATGGTAAAGGGCATTTTTCAGAAATATAAGCCTACACAAGTTTATCTTCTGGCTGCATTATTATCTGCCACAGGCGAACAAAATCCTAAGCTGGCCTGGGATTTGAATATGAATGGTTTGTTAAATGTTCTGGATCTGGCACTTGAGTTTAAAACAGCGAAAGTGTATTGGCCAAGTTCTATAGCCGTTTTTGGACCAAATTCTCCTAAAGATCAGACGCCACAATTTTGCACAATGGACCCGAATACGGTTTATGGAATCAGTAAACTTGCCGGAGAGCGTTGGTGCGAATATTATCATCAGAAGTATGGCTTAGATGTGCGTAGTATCCGTTATCCGGGATTAATTAGCTGGAAAGCGGCACCAGGCGGAGGAACAACAGATTATGCCATCCACATCTTTCATGAAGCACTGAAAAAAGGTAGCTACCAGAGTTTCCTTAATGCAGCTACAGAGTTGCCTATGATGTATATGGAAGATGCTATTCGCGGTACAATAGAATTGATGGATGCGCCTGCCGATCAGATTTCGGTGCGTAGCAGTTACAATTTCGGTGGTGTAAGTTTCACTCCAGAAATTCTTGCAGCAGAAATCAGAAAACATATTCCGGGATTTACCTTATCTTACGCAGAAAATGATCCGCGACAGCAAATTGCGAACAGCTGGCCTCGCTCTATTGACGATAGTGTTGCCACAAAAGACTGGGGATGGAAACCGGAGTTCGATTTATCGAAACTGACAATAGACATGTTAAATAATTTAAAAAAATAAGGTAAAAGGTTAAAGCTGAAAGGGGAAAGCTCGAAGCGCCATGCTTGAGCACTAGATCTTGGAGCAAATATTTTAAATTTAAAACAAAATAATATAAAGTAAACGGTTGGAAGGTTGAAGACTTAAAGTCTGAGATCGGAAATCTGATATCTCAATACTACACAATGGGAAGAGCATTCGAATTTAGAAAAGAAAGAAAATTTAAGCGTTGGGCCAAAATGGCGGTTCAGTTTACGCGTATTGGTAAAGATATTGTAATGGCTGTTAAGGAATCGGGGCCTCACCCAGAAACCAACTCGCGTTTGCGTACAGCGATGCAAAATGCGAAAGCCGTAAATATGCCTAAAGATAGGGTAGAGGCGGCAATTAAACGTGCTTCTGATAAATCTATGGCCAATTACGAGGAAATTGTTTACGAAGGTTATGCACCGCATGGTGTTGCCGTTTTAATTGAAACTGCAACAGATAACACCAACCGCACGGTAGCCAATGTACGTAGCTATTTTAATAAAACAGATGGTTCTCTAGGTAAAACCGGATCTTTGGATTTTGTTTTTAACCGTAAATCTATTTTCCGCTTTGTGCCGGCTGAAGGTTTAGACCTGGAAGAATTGGAGTTCGAATTAATTGATGCTGGTTTAGAAGAACTTTACGTAGAGGCTGATGAAGAAGGAAATGATATTGCGGTAGCACAAGGTGCATTCGAAAACTTTGGTTCTTTACAAAAAGCTTTGGAAGAGAAAGGCATAGAGTTAAAAAGTTCAAAATTGGAGCGTATTGCTTTATCTCACCACGAGGTAACAGAAGAGCAGGCAGCTGATGTAATGAAATTAATTGATAAACTGGAAGAGGACGATGATGTGCAGGCGGTTTACCACAATATGGCCGAGTAATTTTTGGCGAATTCTAAAATAGAAAAAGCTCCGAAAAAATATTTTTTCGGAGCTTTTTTGTGTTTTATGCCCTTACTTCTGGTGCGAAAATAACCAGGGCAATAATTGTGGCTCGGCGAATGCGCTGTCCCAGCTGTTGTGGTTGTCTTTAGGGTAAATGGTCAGTTTTACTTCTTTGCCTACATTTCTTAATCGCTCTGCAACAGCCATTGAATAGGCCGGATCCACGATGTCATCTTTTGCGCCGTGGAAAATCCATAAAGGTGTTTGCTTATATTTTCTGATGTTGTTGGTATTGTCTCCGCCGCAAATGGCAAATGCCGCCGCAAAGGTACGGCGCTTCCGGCGCAACAATTCATATGTACCCATACCGCCCATAGATAAACCGCCTACATACACCTGATGTTTGTTGATGTATGGTTTCTTTAGCATGTCTTTTACCATACCCAGCAACGCATGCATAGCTTTGGTTGGTTCTCCACCTTCAACAAAACTGAAATTACGTTTTCCGTTCGCATTGGTGCTGATGTTTACATTTGCCCAATAACTATCTACACTGCATTGCGGGAACACGATAATAGCAGGAAAGTTTTTGCGTATATCGGCTTTCAGGAACAGATTGGCGCCATGTGTTAATTGTTTCTCATTGTCATTTCCGCTTTCTCCACGTCCGTGAAGCACAAAAATAATGGGATATTTTTCTGTTGGTTTAAAGTTTTCGGGAAACAATATTCGATAGCTGATGGAGTCTTTGCCCTTAATAAAACTGCCTCTATCGTATTTTTTTAAATCCTGAGCCTTGATAATTAAAGCGAAAAATAGAATTTGTATGGTAAGAAAAATTTTCTTCATGCAACAAAAATAAAAAACCCCAGCTATTTTTCAACAGACTGGGGCGTACATTAATCTAACTGAGCTATTTTAAAGTAAAAGAAGCTTCCTTTACATCGTGTGAATTTGTGCCGATATATACTTTGAAATCGCCAGGCTCGGCTGCAAATTTCAAATCGGAGTTGTAGAATTTTAAATCTTCTTCAGAAATTTTAAAGGTGATTTCTTTGCTTTCGCCAGCCTTTAGGTTAACTTTTTGGAAACCTTTAAGTTCTTTTACCGGGCGTGTAATGCTTCCTA
This sequence comes from Pedobacter terrestris, assembly GCF_052343045.1. Taxonomy (NCBI): domain Bacteria; kingdom Pseudomonadati; phylum Bacteroidota; class Sphingobacteriia; order Sphingobacteriales; family Sphingobacteriaceae; genus Pedobacter; species Pedobacter terrestris. The sequence goes on from NZ_CP180264.1 coordinate 770,229, forward strand.
CCAAATCCTGAATATAAAATTGAACCACTTCTTTCCCTTCATATTTACCGCTATTCGTTAAAGTTACAGATGCCGTAATTGTTTTTCCTTTTGATAACGTGTTTGCACTTAATTTAACCGCGCTGTAATCAAATGTGGTATAACTTAAACCATATCCGAATGGATATAAGGGTTCATTGCTCACATCTAAATAATTAGAACGGAATTTCTCGAACCATTTTCCTTCTGCTAATGGACGGCCAGTATTTTTGTGTGCGTAATAGATTGGAACCTGACCAACATTTTGAGGGAAAGTTGCACTTAGTTTTCCGGATGGATTTACATCGCCAAAAAGTACATCGGCAATAGAATTTCCTGCTTCGCTACCCGGAAACCATACGTTCAGGATTGATGGAAGGTTTTCTTTTTCCCAGTTTAAAGCCAATGGTCTACCAGTAAACAATACCAAAACAACAGGTTTGCCAGTCTTAGCTAAAGCTTTTAATAGGTTTTTCTGTGTTTCCGGAATCTGAATGTCGGTTACACTGCTGCTTTCTCCGGTAAATTCAGAACCTTCTCCAACGGCCGCAACAATCACATCTGATTTTTTGGCTACTTCCAAAGCTTCTTTAATCATTTCCGCTTCCGATCTCGGATCGCGTACATAAGTTGGATTGTGCACATTAACATAGCGGTGTTCCATTACAGAATCTGCCAGGAAATTAGCACCTCTGGCGGTGATAATTTTTGCATTGTTGCCTACAGCGTTTTTTAAACCCTGAAGTACCGTAACCGATTTATCGAACAAGGCAGCAACACTCCAGGTTCCGTACATGTTGGCCGTATTGTCTGCCAATGGACCAACCAAACCAATTGTTCCAGATTTTTTTAATGGTAAAACCTGATTGTTATTTTTTAACAGAACGAAACTTTCTGCTGAAATTTTACGTGCGATATCGCGATTTTCTGCGTTGAAAACTTCTTTTTCTGCGCGTTCTGTATTGCAAAACTTATACGGATCGGTGAATAAACCAAGTTTATATTTTGCTTGCAATACCAATCGGCATGCGCGGTTGATTTCATTAATAGACACTTTTTTCTCTGCAAGAGATTTTTTCAATGTACCCAGAAAACCTTCGCCAACCATATCCATATCTACACCTGCATGAAGTGCCAGGGCAGAAACTGTTTGCAAATCGCCCATTCCGTGCGCAATCATTTCCGGTATTCCGGTATAATCGGTCACCACGAAACCTTTAAAGCCCCACTGGTTACGCAAAACCTCGGTCATTAACCATTTGCTTCCTGTAGCAGGGATTCCGTCTACTTCATTAAAAGAAGCCATAATACTCGCAGCACCTGCATCAACGGCTGCTTTATATGGCGGCAAATATTCATTATACATTTTTACGCGGCTCATATCGGTTGTATTGTAATCGCGGCCGGCTTCTGCAGCACCGTATAAAGCGTAATGTTTTACACAAGCTAAAATTTCGTTATTGGCCTGAAGTTTACCCTGGTAACCAATAACCATTGCTTTTGCAATTTGCGAACCCAAATAAGGATCTTCGCCATTTCCTTCAGAAATGCGGCCCCAGCGCGGATCTCTGGATACATCTACCATAGGTGAGAAAGTCCAGTTGATACCACTTGCACTTGCTTCAATGGCAGCAACACGCGCAGATTTCTGCACAGCATCCATATTCCATGTCGCGCTCATTCCTAAAGGAATTGGAAAAACGGTATTGTAGCCATGAATCACGTCCATACCAAAAAGCAATGGAATTTTCATCCGACTGTTTTCTACAGCAACTTTCTGTACCGCTCTGATTTTTTCGACACCTTTAATATTGAATAATCCGCCAACCTGGCCAGATTTAATTTTACTTCCGATATCAGAACTGTTTGCCTGCCCGGTGGTAATATCACCCGAACTTGGCAAATTTAGCTGCCCGATTTTTTCATCAACCGTCATTTTTGCCATCAGGTTGCTGATAAAAGTGTTCATTTTTGCTTCTTCAGCAGAAACGGCTTTCTTCGTTTGTGCAGATGCGCCTAAGGCCATTAAGACCATCAGACTGCATGCTATACGCGCTCTTCTTTTCATTATATATGTGTTTATTCTTTTTTAATCTACTTTTTTTACCGCTGTTTTTGTTGATGTTCCATTCTGATTGATGGCCTCTATTGAGAAATAATAGGTTTTTTGGCTGTCCATTGCTTTAAACCAATATTCATTTACATCGTGTATCATGATGCTGTTGTACAATTTATCTGGCGCGGTGCCATAATAAAGGTTATAGGCGTAAGCATTATTTACAGGTTGCCATTTGATGTATGCGCTGCGCTTGTCTTTTTCTGTTCTCAACACAATCAGGTTTTTAACTTGCTGCGGTTTTTCGCCTTTGCCGAAACCAAATACCCGGAGTCCGCTGATGGCAAATTTTCCGGTTGGCATGTGGATGTTCACCATTTTAATAAAACGGGTTTGAACAGGTTTTTCAAGCTCGATATAATCGTGCGGTACATCGGTTTTGTTTTTGCTTTTATCCACAAGAAGCGACCACTTTTTCCCATCTGTTGAAGTGAAAATCTGATACTGGTGGAAAATTCCGATTTGTTTTCCCATAAATTCTGCATCCTGATCGGCGTAATTAATTTGTATTGCATGTACCGTAGAGATTTCGCCCAAATCGCTCTGAATCCATTCTCCTTTATTGGCCGTTTTTGCGCTCCAATAAGATTTAATGCTTTCATCAACAGCATAGTTTGGTTGAAAAGTGCCCAAAGTTGATGAAACGGTAACTGGCGTTTTGTAGTTTAGCAACATCCACCCGGGGCCCGCGGGGCCATTGGCTTTTCGCTCAGAAGGTAAATACAAAGGATAATCGCCGAAGGCAGTGTTGCACCACATTACGTCATCCTGGTCAAATCCCGATGGCCAGATGCCAATACGGCGTTCCCAGGTATTTTTTACGCAAATAATGCTTGTAGAAACGTGCCAGTAATTTTTCGCATTGTCTTCAAAAGTAGCACCGTGACCTGCGCCTCTGGAAAATCCACCTGCTTTGAAACTTAAAGGATCAGACTGAGGCGTTGCCGGACTATTTTCAAACAATGGATTTGAGCCTACAACAACACCATCTGCATAACCACTAAATTCGGTTCCGGGAGCGCCATATTGGAAATAATATTTTCCGTTGTGTTTGGTCATCCAGGCACCTTCAATAAATGGATCGAGAAAAGTATTGTCCATATTTTCGCCGAAGCGTTGCCAGCCGTAACGCCAGTCTTCTAATAAATACATCGGTACGCGCGTACCAATTGGTTTAAAGGTTTTCCGATCTAGCTCTACTCCATAAACCGGATATTTATTGCTGCTGCCATTGTACATGTAAAAACGCCCGTCGTCATCTGTAAAAAAAGCGGGATCCCAGCCACCAATTTCGAGCGAGTCTACCAATGGAAACCATTTGTTGTTTTTTGGGTCTGTGCTTCCCCAAAGAGTGAAATTTTTAGAATATGTACTGCCAAAAACAACAAGCGTATCGCCAATAATGCCAACACCAGGCGCACAAAGTTCATCCATAACTTTATTCCACGGACGAAGGAATTTCTTTTCATTAAATTTCCAGTTCAGCATATCGCTGCTTTGCCAGTAGCCCCACTGGTTGGTGCTAAAAAGGTAAAAATCGCCTTTGTAGTTTACGATTACCGGATCGGCAGTGGCACGGTGTTTCCCCCATTCTGCAAAACTTGGGAAAGGTGTATATCCGTAATCTATATTAATGGGATTGCAATAAGTTTTTTGTTGGGCAGCTAGTTGCTCAATCCAACAGAAAAAGAAGAAAAATAAAAGTATTTTGAATAAATGCTTAGCCATTGAATCGTTAAATGATTAATTAAAGATGTCTATACGGGCACAACTGTTGCAGCCCAGCGCCATGCCGGTTACAGTAAAGCTAGAAACCTGTGTTCTGTGTTCCCAATAAATCCACATATCGTGGGCGCGGCCAGTAGAGGTCAACTGAGCGCTATAGATGTCATTGTTTTCTGGAATCTGTCCGATAACCGTTCCACTTGCTGTATTTGGTGGAACGAAAAAGCTATAACTACCGCCAGATGTGGTGTTGGTTAGCACCACATAAACACCATCGCTGGTGCTGTTGCTTGCCGTAACATTTACATTGGCAAATTTTGAAAATTTAGCGGTACTTGTATTGTTGTGTACACTTGTAAAACCGGAGTTTAGAATAACAGATCCGATAAGTGCCGTTAGAATTAAAATTACTTTTTTCATGGTTTTAGATTTTAGATGTAATTATTCAATGGCTAAGACATTTATATTATTTGCTGATTTGAAAATCTAATTTTTGAAGGCCGCGTTGCACATCAGGATTGCCCATAAACAGTTTCCAAAGTAAACCTGAGCGATAGTTTTCTAACATGACCACCATTGGTCCCTGGTCTATTCCTAGATATCGTTTAGGATACCAGTTGTCTGTTTCGGAGAAGGCATCATAAAAACCATATTCGCCCCAAACTTTATCCCCAAGGTCTTCATACAAATGCCTGATTACTTTGATAGATTCTTGTGGGGTATATGGAATAGATGAAATTGCTGCGGTAGGGGAGATGACACCAAGGTCTTCGTTAATGTTGTGTGCCGCATATCCCTTTACAGAATAGCTGGCGGTTAAGCCCCAACAGTTTTCGGCATAACCTTTAAATTTCTTCGGATTGGCCACGCAGTAATCGCGTGTAGCTAAAGTTTGATTGACGTTATTTTGCCAGTAATCGGCATAACGGTCTTTAAGTCCTTTCGGATTTAAACCCAGATAGGAATAGTGTGCCCAGAATAGCGGACCAATACTGTTTTTCTGACCTTGATAATCCAAAGTAAACGGATGACCATACACTTCATAGCTGGTTTTAATTGCGCCGTTGCGTGCCCAACCATTGCGGTACACCGATGCCGGCACGGTATGCGTTGGTGACGATGCAGCCAAAACATACATAATTAAACATTCATTATAGCCTTTTACGGCAAAATTCATTTCCCATTTATATTCTGGAGACCAATGCCAGAACAATACATCCTGACCATTTTGATACCAGCTGAAATCGATTCCTTTCCAAAGATCGTCTGCTTTTTTTGCAAGTGCTTTTTCTTCTGCACTGCCATTTTTATAATATTCGTTGATGCAAATCAGCGATTGTGCAACAAATGAAGTTTCGACTAAATCTCCACCATTGTCTTTTTGTCCGAAAGGGCGTACTTTTCCGGTTTCTCCGTAAAACCAATGCGGCCAAGCACCATGAAAACGATCGGCACGCGCCAAAAAGTCAAGAATTTTATTTAGTCTTTTGAGTCCATCTTCTTTACTTACATATCCACGATCTATTGCGCTGATGATGGCCATTAATCCAAACCCGGTTGCGCCTGTTGCAACTGTATTTTTATCATTTTCCGGGTAAACATTATCAGAATGAAAGCGTTCGCGTGCAGCACCCGAAGTAGGTTCTGCACCATCCCAGAAATACTGGAAAGTTTGTTTCTGAACAAGATCAAGCAATTGCTCATCTGATAAACCTTTTTGGATTTCGATTTTCGCCGGTGCGGATGTATTTTCCGTTGTTTTATTTTCTTTACAGGAAAAAAAAAATAGTGAAATTCCGGTAGCAGTAAGGAAAAGTTTTTTCATAGTGATCTTTGCGAGTGCGCTTATGAAAGGATGGTTTTGAAAGCTTCTTTCTACATTGTGGAGAAGAAAGAAGCTTCAAGGGTTCTAATAGATAAACCCAATGATAAATTTAATGGCTGCTGGTCGCAGCAGCCATTATTAATTGTTTTTAGTAACCTGGATTTTGTTTAAGCAAACCTCCGCTCAGGTCGATTTCTGTTTGAGGAATCGGCCAAACTTCATTTTTATTCGCTTTCCAGCCTTTAGGTCCGAAAACCTCAAGCGCTCTTCCCTGGCGGATTACATCGAAGTAACGGTCATTTTCCATTGCCAATTCTACTTGTCTTTCTTTGTAAATTGCTGTACGTAGAGCTGCCTGAGCTGTTGTTGTTACATCTGGTAATATTGTTGTATTTGTACCTCTTGCACGTGCTCTAACCCGATTTAAAGAGGTTAAGGCTTGAGTTGGGTTACCCAATTCATTTGCAGCTTCGGCATTCATTAAAAGAATATCAGCAAATCTCAAAACTCTAAAATTTTGTTGTGCACCTTCATTAAATCCAGAAACTCTGGTATTGAAAGGCACATATGATTTTTGATTATAGCGCTCATTAGGAACTGTTGTTGGCACAACATCATTTTGAGGAGTTGTTTCGCCTCTGAAAAGAATTGTTGCGTCTCTTCTGGGGTCTCCAGTTTCAAAAGCAGCAGCTAATTCTGCAGATGGAGTATTAAAACCCCATCCCATTACACCAGCAACACCTTGCACCTGGCTATATTGTGAATTGGATGCAGCAGCATTGTTTGGAATTAACGCTGCCTGAACTTCAAAAAGAGATTCAACGCTGTTCTCATTTTCTACACGGAAACCTTTTTCAAAATCTGGAAATAAGCTATAACCCATACCCATAACCTGATTGGTTAGAGATAAAACATCTGCCCATTTTTTCTGATACATTGCTACTTTAGCCTTCATTCCTAATGCAGCACCTTTGGTTGCTCTGCCAACATCAGCTGCAGCATAAGTTTGCGGTAAAACAGCTGCAGCTTCTGTCAAATCCTTTTCAATTTGCGCGTAAACAGCTGTTTTGTCTGATTGTGGAATGTTGTATTCGCTATTATCAGCAGGAACAGTTAATCGAAGCGGTACATTTCCATATGCTCTTACCAGTCTGAAGTAAGAATAAGCACGTACAAATTTAGCCTCAGCAAGGTATCTCGCTTTTAACGATTCGTCCATTGTAATGTTTGGAACATTTGTCAAAACCTGATTGCAAAGGTTAATGTTTTGGTATTGACCGGTCCAGAAACCTTGAAGACTGCCTTGTGTAGAGGTTACTGTAAACTGATCGAACAGATTAAAGAAAGTTGCATCTGTAGGTGTACTGCCTTTATCAGCTTCATCAGATCCTGTACTTTCAATAGCAATAGCATTAAAAGCAATATTATCCCAGCTTCTTAATTGTGCATAAATAGAGTTTACGCCTTTAAGCGCATCATCAGGCGTTTTCCAGAACGTAGCGGATGGTTGTTGCCCTTGAGGGGGAACATTCAAAAAGTCTTTTTTACAAGATGCAGTAAAAAGCATTGCACCCATTGCCGCAGCGATAACGCAAGACTGTATGTTTATATTTTTTTTCATTGTGATGTCGATTAGAAAGTTACGTTAACGCCGAAGTTATAAGTTGCAAAGAGCGGATAAACATTGGTATCTATACCTGCATTCGTTGGTGTTCCACCAACTTCCGGACTGAAACCTTTATAGCCGAAGAGGTTAATTGCATTTTGAGCATTTACGAAAAACCTAAGTCTTTGAAGCTTCATTTTTGCACTTACAGCTTGAGGCAAAGTATATCCAAGCTGGATATTTCTTAAACGGATGTAATCTCCTTTTTCAACATAAAATGAGTTAGGGGCATTATTTAAGCCTCCAGCCAAATTAGCTGATGCATAGGTATTAGAAGTTCCAGCACCTGTCCAGCGGTTATTAATGAAATCTTTAGTGTAGTTTTCGTTTCCGAAACGATTGGCCAAATTGGCATTGAATACGTCAACATCAGCCACACCTTGAATGTCTAAGGTCAAATCGAAGTTTTTGTAAGCAAAATTGGTATTCACACCATAAGTGAACTTAGGATTTGGATTTCCAAGTACTACACGGTCTTTTAAGTCAATTACACCATCTCCGTTAATATCGGCATATTTAAAATCACCTTTTTTGAAACCTGGCCATGCACTTGCTTCTGCATCTGTTTGAAAAACACCAACAACTTGGTAACCAAAAAACTCTCCGATAGGGCGATCAATAACTGTACGAGTTGCCAAATATCCACTAGTTAAACCAGCACCACCCGTGTAAATTGGGTTAGAACCTGAAGTAACGTTTAAAACTTTGTTGTTGTTTATACCTACGTTTCCACTGATTGAGTAGGAGAATCCGCTTTCTGAACGATCTGCCCAAGTTGCCATAAATTCAAAACCTCTGTTTTGAATATCTGCCTGATTGGCGATAATTTTACTGTTTGATGTACCCAGACTTCCAAGAATTGGAATGTCAAAAATTGCTTGTTCTGTCTTCTTGTTGTAGAAATCGGCTTCGATAGTTAATTTATTATTCAGAAAGCCCATTTCCAAACCTAGATCAGTACCTGCACTTCTTTCCCAGAAAAGAGTAGGCGGTACAAGAGTGGTAATATTTGCGCCTGTAACCGGAACGCCACCAATTATAGCAATTAATCCTGGTGTTTGCGAAACGATTTGAGTAGAAGGATTTAAAGGAACACCTGCATTACCTACTTTACCCCAACTTGCTCTCAACTTCAAATTGCTGAAGATTTTTTGGTTTTTCATAAATTCTTCGTTGCTGATTACCCAGCCACCACCAATTGATGGGAAATTACCCCAAAGGTTGTTAGAACCGAAGAACTGTGAAGCGCCATCTCTTCTGAATGAAGCATTCAATAGATATCTGTTTTTGAAGCTATAATTTACTCTGGCGAAATAAGAAGAGAAAGTTGATAACGTACCAGAGTCTTCAATACTTCTGGTTGCACCATCACCTAAACTTAGATATAAATCTCCATCTGTTGTATACGGAACATTAAGAGCGTACGCATTCAAGGTATACATCTTGTTGCGCTGAGCTGTTTGCCCTACCAAAACTGTTAAACTGTGATCATTCCATTTTTTATCATATGTCAAAGTATTTTCAATGATCCAGTTTCTGTTTTCTACACGGTCTACATCCAGGCGACTGTTTGTGTTTTGCTGTGTATTACTCGCTTTATAAACGGGTACATAACCGCGAACTTCTTCCTGAGCAAAATCACCACCGAAACTGGTTTTGAAAGTAAAATCTTTTAAAAATTTCAATTCAGCAAAAACGTTTCCGGTCACTTTATATCTGGTCGTATTTTGATTGAAGAAATCTAAAGTAGCCTGAGGATTCATGTTGCTACCATTACCCAGATTAAATGCATTTGGATCCCCGTAACTTCCGTCTGCATTAAAAACAGGCACTACAGGAGATGCTGCATATAAGGCTCTGAATATGGAAGTAGGCGCGTCGTTTGATTTGCTTGAGGTAGCCGTAACATTATACCCAACTTTTAACGGCTCTAGAATTTGGAAATCATTAGATAAACGAGCAGTATATCTTTTATAATTGTTGCGTTTTACAATACCATCCTGATTAAGATATCCTAATGATAAGTTGTAGGTCGATTTTTCTGTACCTCCACTAATAGAAAGCTGATGATTGGTTACTAAGGCTTCTCTTAAAATTACGTCATACCAGTTTGTACCTTCACCAAGATTTGTATTGGCAAAAAGTGGCGCAACTGCAGGGACCTGTAAGCTGTATGCTTCATTAACAGCTGTTGCATATTCTGTAGCATTAGCCATTTCTACCTGGTTGGTAATCTTTTGAAAACCTACAGTTCCGTTATAATTAATTACTGCATTACCTTTTTTCCCTTTTACAGTAGTTACTAATACCACACCATTTGCTGCGCGGATACCGTAAATTGACTGACTTGAAGCATCTTTTAAAATACTGATGTTTGCAATATCGGCAGGATTCAGGAAGTTAATGTCGTCATACCACACACCATCCACAACATATAGAGGCCCGGTATTTCCATAAATGGTTCCCGTACCGCGAATAGTAATGGTTGGTGATCCACCAGGTGTACCAACGTTGGTAATAGATACACCAGCAACTTTACCTTGTAATGCACCAACCGGATTAACAGATGCTTGTTTGGATATGTCTTCACCTTTTACAGATGCTACAGATCCTGTTACATCAATTTTTCTTTGCGTACCATATCCAACTACCACAACCTGCTCTAATTGTTGGGTTTCTGATGCTAATGATACGTCTAGTGTAGTGCGGTTGTTTACAGGCTGCTCTTGCGCTGTATAACCAATAAAGTTAAAAACGAGGGTGGCATTTGCCGGTGCGCTAATGGAGTAATTACCATTTGCATCTGTTTGCGTCCCATTTTGAGTTCCTTTAACCAGGATAGTTACGCCCGGTAACGTGGATTTGTCTCCACCGTCTACCACCTTACCTTTTACAGTAATGTTTTGCGCAATTGCTACGTTAATTGTTAGCAAACAAAATGCAGCGAGAACAGAAATTCTTGTAAAGATTCTTTTCATGCTATTATTATAAATTTAGTTTAATTGTTGATTAAAATTGGGTTTGTTTTTTGGTTTGTGCAAGTGTAAACACCTCAACTTTAATACATCAAATAGCCAAAAATTGTTTAGTGAGTAACAATACCAAATGCGAAATCAGCCCAAAAACACAGTTTTTATGTAAAAGGAACAATAGAACAACTACATCAAAGTGTGATTTTTACACTAAGCTTTTTGTAGGGTCTCAAAATTGGCTTATGAGAGGTAATGATGTAGTACCTTAAAGCTCCATTAAGAACTCTGTGAGGTTTTTATCATGTGGAACACCTAATTTTTTGCGCAATCTGTAACGGCGGATTTCGACCCCCCGAAGTGTGATATTTAATAAGGAAGACATCTCTTTACTGCTCATGTTCATTCGTAGATAGGCACATAATTTCAGGTCGTTCGGAACCAGATCCGGATGTTGTGCTTTTAGTTTTTTAAAGAAACTTTCATGTGCTTCATTGAAACTGTTTTCAAAAAGATTCCAATCGCGTTCATCATTCATGCCATCGTTAATTACTTTCTGAATTTTGCGTGTTTGGTCTTCTGAAAGTTTTTTGCCAGTCTCATCTTTCAGTTTTGTAATCTCATCGCTTAATTTTTGCAGCAATTCATTTTTGTAAACCAGAGTCATTGCAGAGTTGGCAAGTTCCCGGTTTTTTGAGGCCAGTTCTGCCTGTAACTTTTCAGTTCTCAAGCGGATAATCTGTTTTTCATTTGCTTCGGTTTCCAGCTTGATAATTTCTTCCTGTTCTGTCTGCAAGCGTTTGCTGATTTTTAAACGATCTGTCTCCAGTTTGCGTTCGTATATTTTTTTGCCTAAAATAAGTACAATTGCCAATGCAATCAGGTAAAAGAATATAGCCCAGTTGCTCAGATACCAAGGGCGAAGGATGGTAAATTCGAAATTGCTGATTTCTGTTACGGTACTATCATCCAGCTTTGCGCGCACCTTAAATGTGTAGGTTCCACTGCTCAGGTTCGTAAAATCTTTCTGCGTAGCAAAATTCCAGTCTGACCATTCTTTAGAATAACCTTCCATGTAAAACTGGTATTTGATTTTAGATTGCCGATAATAGGGCAGGGAATAAGAAATGCGAATATTGTTTCTGCTGTTGATAATCTCTACTGCTGCATCGCCATTTCCAACCTCACTGATAACATGAAATTTGTCGGTAATGTCATCAATATGGCGAATCAGAACGCTTGGAAGGACAATTTTTGCAAGTTGTTTGTTCTGTAACGTATTGTAAATAACGAAGCCGTCATCAATACTAATCAGATAAATAGAATTGTTAATGCGACTGATGTTTTCATAATACTGCACCATTCGGCCGTCCATCAAACTAAACTGATTGGAGTCAATTTCAATTTTTCCGGCTTCAGCAAAATCAACCAACGCAGTTTTTCCGTGGTTAATAAACCAATATTTCCGTTCGCCGGCTTTAATAATTTTATTTGAGGTTGAAAAAGAACCCAGGTTTTTGTTTAAAACCTCGTATTTGGAAAACTTGTTGCTGAACTCGTCATAAGTATAAAATCCACTATCGGATGAAAAAACAATTCGATTTTCGAGATTGAAAATATTGATGTTGTAATTTCCGGGCAAACCATTCTTTTCATCAAAATATTTTTTGTTGATTACTCTTTTATAATCCGGACTTAAAATAAGTTTGTATAAACCTTTATATGCGTGGCTGGCCCAAATATCGCCTTTGCTGTCTTGCTCTACGTAGCGAGAGGGCGCATCAAAACCGGTAATTTTAGAAATAAGTTTAAGAGAACTTCCGGCAGGTTTACTAAATAAAGAAACGCCGTTATAATTGCCTTGAATATAGAAATTGGGGTTTGTGTTGAGTTTTTTTATCGTCCATCCTCCGCCATAAGCAGAAATTTTTTCAATGCGATCGCCAATTACTTTAAATGTTCCGCTGTTGTGCCCGCAAATCAACTCATCATCAATTACCGATAAATCCCAGACCTGTCCCTGCGAGTTGGGGATTAAACGGAAATTAAAGGGCAGCAGTTCCTTATCTGTAGACCAGTCGCTGTAAAATAATCCCTGGTTTGTACCCAGATAAATTTTATTATTAAAAATTATACTGCTGTAAACTGTTCCGAAAAGGCCGGTTTTATCGAAATAAAAATACAAAGGTGAGTTCAGCTCAATCCGGTCTATTCCATTATCAAGTCCAGTCCAAAGGTTTTGATCGTTATCTGCATAAATACTTAGTACAGTATTGTTTTGCAAACCGCTTGATTTATTGATGCGCTGTACAACGCCTCCATTTTCATCGATAATAATCAATCCGTTCAGGATGGTTCCGAAGGCGTAATATTTCCCTAAACGAACACCATTATTTAACTGGTAGGTTTTTAAAAAGCCATTTGCAGCAGAGTTTAGCGGAATAAAATCCCCACCGTTATAAGTAAATAAACCATTTTTGCTGGTGCCAATCAAAAAGCCGTTATTTTTATACGGCAAAATAGAAAGTACGCCTTCTTTGCCAAGTTTTTCACTGCTTTGCAAATGAACCAACTTATTTCCAATCAATTCAAAAAGGCCTTTTTCCAGCACTTCAATAATAAACCGGTTGTTCACTTTGTGTAGAAACAAAAAAGACGACGGCGATTTTACCACTTCAATCTTATTGTTTTTAAGAATGATGATTTTGGAAAAAGATTGAAAAATTACGCGGTCTTTGTCTACATAAATTTTCCAGATCTCGTCTGTAACCGATGTCCCTTTTGGCAGTTGCCCAACTAAAGAATGGTATTTAAGTTTATTGTTTTTAACGGCCCAATATCCAAATTCGCCAAAACCACCTGCGTAGATTTTACCTTTTCCATCTGCTGCCACCGCCCGAACAATTTGCCGGTTTGGCATCTGATGTTTTTGCCAATACTTACCATCAAAAACCAGCAAGCCATCGTTATTGCCAAAATACATTAAGCCATTTTTATCTTTGGTAATGCTCCAATTCTGGTTTCCGGCAGCATAAGTAGATTTAGAATGGTTTTCTATATAAGGAACACCAATACTTTTTATATCAAGGGCATGAAGCTTTACAGAAATAAATACTAGAATTAAGATAAAAAGCTTCTTGATATTTGGCATAAAAGGGACGGATTTGACTGTTGCAAAATAACTAAAAAAAATCCAATCGGTGACCTGGCACAATCATACGGTTTTAGGGCAAAAAAAAATCCGCATGATTTGCGGATTCTTTAAAAATTTTATTTGGACAATTCTACCTGTTTGCCAATTGGTTGTGGCACTTTTACATAGTAACCAGTACCGTCATAAGGTCTTTTACGTGGGTTTGTAGTGCAAGCTTCAGAGCAACAACCTTGCAACTGATCGCCGCATTCATCGCACTGCGTAATGTGCTCATTACATTCCGGATTTGCACAGTTAATCATTTTTGGCGTGGTTTTACCGCAATTGTAACAAACCGAAACCACTGTTGGATTTACTGCATTAACATCTACCGCAATCCGGTTGTCAAAAACATAACATTTGCCTTCAAAATCTTTACCACCAGCTTCTTTACCGTATTTAATAATGCCACCGTGCAATTGGTAAACATCGTTAAAACCATGGTGCAACAACAATGCAGATGCTTTTTCGCACTTAATACCGCCGGTGCAATACGTAAGGATCTTTTTGTCTTTATATTGCGCCAGTTCATTGATTTTTTCGGGGAAATCCCTGAAATTTTCAATATCTAAAGTCACTGCATTTTTAAACTTTCCGAGGTTGTGTTCGTAATTTGAACGTACATCTAAAATGATTACATCTTCATCATCTTTCATCGCCATAAAGTCTACAGGTTCCAAATGTTTACCGGTTTTTTCATTTGGATTGATGATCGATGTATCGCGCAAACCAGAATGAACAATTTCTGATTTATAGCGGCAATGCATTTTAATAAAAGAAGGTTCTTCAACATTGTCTATTTTAAACTCTGTTTTGGCAAAACGTTCATCTGCATGTATGGCGTTCATGTATGCTTCACAAGCTTCTGGCGTTCCGGAAACGGTACCGTTTAAACCTTCATCGGCAACAATAATGCGGCCAACTAAACCTAGTGATTTACAAAATTTAAGATGATCTGCGGCGAATTGTTCGCCGTCTGCTATGTGACTATAGCAATAATAAAGAAGTGTTTGATATTTCATAATCTGCGCTGATACCGCTGCAAACGGCGTTTAAAGCGTTGCAAAGATAAGCAAATACTTTTATCGGTAAAAGTGCAATTAATTAAAGCCGTAAGAGATTTTGAAACCTTGTTTTATCCGTTTATTGGCATCAAAAGCATAACCATAATCTATCCGGAAATTTAACCGTTTAAACCCGAAATAATATTCGCTGTAATTTCTTTTTTCTGGCGATGATAAATACGCGCCGCCAATAATTTCTTCGAGTTTTAAGTTCCGCAAAAGTGGGATTTTGCTGATAAAGAAAGAACCAAAATTATGTTGGAAATGGGCTTCGAAATATTGCTTCGTGGTACTGAACAGATAAAAATCAAGAAAATGAAAATTGCGTACATCTGCATCAAATATCAAAGATCGGTTTGCTCTGAAATGTTTCCAGTCCGGATAATACAGTTGTTTGGTGTTCAGGAATTTTCCGGCACCAATTAATAATGAGGATTTTCCCATCAGCAGCCAGTGTACATCTTTCTGGAAAATTTCTGCCGAAATGAAATCGTAATTGACGTCAGAGTTGAATACATTCGGGATTCCTTTTTTATAGTTAAATTCTATTCTGGGAAATTTGCTTTCTATATAAAAGCGGCCGTCGGGGCGTGTAATGTATTTCTGAGCAATGGTGTACGCCAGCATTCCAGTCAATACGAAACCAGTATGTTTTGGGAAAAGATAACTCTGATCATCTGTTGGGTTAAATGGATCGTTTGACGTAAACTCATTTGTTTTTCTGAAAGTTTCATAACTGGAGTTTAGCAAAGCTTCGCGCTCTGCGTAATCTGCTGTGATCTTAACTTCAAAACTTGGCGCAAATTCCCTGCTGATTTGCACATTTAAGTACCTTCTTTCATAAAATTTAGAGAAATTTTTGCCAAAAAGTAAAGCATTTAAGCTGTTTCGGAAGAGATTGGTGTTGCGCAGCGGGCTTAAATTGGCCACTTCGCTACCAAAACCTACAGAGATTAATCCGTTCCGAATAGGATCATAAAAATATTTAGCGTTAATGCTTCCATTAAAATGTTTGTTTGAAAAACCATAACGGGCTTCCGGCCTCACAGAATAATATCGTCCATCATCAAAACCCTGCCGTACCGTAACGCCATATTTTAAAGCCACACCTTCTACAGTATTGTAAAAAACGCTGGCCGCCAAAGGATCGTAAGTGATACTTTTTTTATTATAACTCTTGTAGAAAATGTAAGGTGTAATTAGTATTTGCGCCAGATTAAACTTGTTTTTGATATTATCTACTGAGTCGAGATATTTTTTTGACGATTTATATTGACTTACACTGTCCTTTTTAATGTAGTTGATGCTTTCTTCGCGCGTTAAAGGAACCGGCCTGGATTTGGCCCAATACAAAGAATCGCGTTTGTTTGAAGATGCATTGATCTTTAAAATTTCATTAGTGAAAAAGCGTTTGTTGAAAACGGGTTTTACATCGTAGTTTTTATACACGCCAACCACATAGCCAGAAAATTTAAACCCGAAAACTTTTCCTTTAATATCAAACTGAACAGATGAAGGCACATAAACATCATTCACATCTACCAGTTGTTGTTTGATGTTTAATGTATCAATAAATTCTATTCCCGATTTTTTGGTTAGATAAAGATTTACGGAATTTAATCGCCACGTATCGTTTATCACATAAATTTCGCCGGTAAATGCCGGATCATTTTCTCGTTTCGGTGTAACCTGTATTTTGCTGATGATTTGGTTTCCGGATTGGCTGGTACCGATCAATTTAAAACGATAGTAAGAAAAAGCATTGTCCGCAATTGGCGACACAAAACCCCGTACATTTAGTTTATCTTCTAAAACGACATTTTTGTAAAAATTGATGGTAAGATCAGATGCTTTGTTAAAACTGAATCCATTGTCGTTTCCGGCAATTTTTGAGGAAACCATTACCTCTTTAATTTTATTTTCCCTCTGGAAATCGAGTTTGGATTCTGTTTCTGATAAGTAGATTATACCTTGTCCTTTTTCGTCCAGATCCAGTATTTTAGCAACATCTCTACCAAAAAAACGACGCGGAGAAGAGAGCAACTTTTGCATAGCTTTGGTATATACTTCACAGGTAAATGCATCTACCTCGTCCAGATAGTCTTTACGGTTTTCGATCACTTTTCTGATAATCTCATCTGCAGGATCGCTGGATTTTCGCCGGCCAACAGTAACTTCATTCAGCATAAACACCTTAGGCGTTAAACTGAGATTTAAGGTGGTATCTTTGCTCAGGTTTACCGTAACCAGTTTTTCTTCAAAACCAATTGCCGTAAATAATAAATCAGATTTTCCTTTCGGGAGATTAATCCTATAACTGCCCTCTACATTAGAAGACGTACCTTTAGTTGTAGAGTTTACATACAAACTTACAAATGGAATAACATTGTTTTTGCCATCTGTAATTTTGCCCGTAACTGTAAATTGTTGTGCGTAAGTGTTAAATCCCCCCAGAAAAGCCAAAAAAAGCAGCTTTAAAAATATCCTCATTCGTTCGTGTCAAATCGTCGTCATGAAATATAGTAAAAAGTTTCAGTGAACGAAAATAAATTGGCTTTTGCAAATTAAAACGCCACATTTTTAAAAACCATAGCTCATTCTAATGCCTTGTGCAATTTTCTTATTTCCATCGTAAGCAAAGCCATAACCAACTCTGAAAATTAGACGTTGCAAACCAAAGTATACTTCTTTATAATTTTTCTTATCCGGTTGCGTTAAGAAACTTCCGCCCAGATACTCTTCTAACTTGAGCTTTCTTAACAATGGAATTTTATTGGTGAAAAAGCCAGAGAAATTGTGCTCCAGGTGCGCTTCTATATATTGCTTGTTGGTACTGAACTGATAAAAATCCAGAAACTGGAAGCGTTTTAGATTTGGCGGAAAAATTTTGGAAATGTTTCCTTCAAAATGTTTGTAATCCAGGTAATACATTTTGCTGTTATTGAGGAATTTTCCTGCGCCAATCATTGCAGAAGTGTAACCCCACAAACCAAAGCTAAAACGGTCTTGCATCAGCTCAACTTTTACAAAATCGTAATCTACATCACTTCCTAAAATTTTATCAAATCCCTTTTTGTAGAGCAAAGTAACTTTAGGATATTTGGATTCAGTATAAAACTTGCCATCAGGACGCGTAATAAACTCTTGGTGAATGGTATAGGTTACGCTTGCAGTTGCGCTAAGGGAATTGTAAGTTGGGAAAAGTGGTGTCTCTGCATCTGGTGAAAATGGATTGTTGGAGCTGAAAACCCGATTTTTATCGTCGAAAAATTTAAAATCAGAACTGTTGGTTAAATAGGTATTCCGACTGTAATTCAGGCTCAGATTTCCTTGTAAACCGTTTGCCAGTTCGCGAGAAGTTTCCAGATCTACAAATGCTTTTTCATAAAATTTAGAGAAGTTCTTTTCATAAAGCAAAGAGTTTAAAGAATTGCCCAGCAAAGTCATAGAGCCAAGGTTGTTTAAATCAAAAATTCCATTTCCAAAAGCTACGCCAACACTTGCACGTTTTTTCGGATCATAAAGGTATTTACCGGTTAAACTTCCGGTTAATTTTTGATTGGCAAATCCATAGCGCAACTCTGGCCGGATAGAGTAACTCACGTTGTTTTCAAAATCCCGCTTATATGTTAAACCATATTTAAAAGCAAAACCTTCTACTGTGTTGTATAAAATGCCGCCCAAAATGGGATCGAAACTGTAATATTTTTTATTAAAACGATTGTTTACACTATAGCCGCGCAGCAAGAGTTTTCCGATGGTAAATTTATTGTTCTCCTTTTCTAAAGAATCCAGATAGTGCTTAGATTCTTTACGTTTGGCAATACTGTCTTTTCTAACGTAGTTCAGGCGTTCATCTAATGTTAATGGAATTGGGCGGTTATTTTTCCAATAAAGTGAATCTTTTTTGTTCACCATTTCTGTTACGCGCAACAACTCGCCATTAAAAAAACCTTTTTCAAAATTTGGATTGATGTCATAATTGCTGTATACGCCCAAAAAATATCCCGAAAATTTGAAGCCCAATACATTTCCGTTAAACTGAAAATTGATGTTGGTTGGCATATAAGTCTTTTCTACCTCAGTAAATTGTTGGTTAATGTTTAAGGTATCAATAAAATTAATGCCGGCTTGTTTAGTTAAATATACATCTGTATTGTAGAGTCTGTAGCCTTCTTCCATAATATAGATGTTGCCTCTGAAAACCGGATCATTTTCCCTGCGCGGAATCACTTGAATCTTATAAATTGTGGTGCCGTTTTCCTGCGTTTGTCCAATCAGTTTATATCGATAATAGAAAAGTGCGTTATCTGCAATCGGCGATACAAAACCACGCGAACTTAATTTGTTTTCCAATAGCAAATTCTGATAGAAATTGATAATCAGATCTGAAGCTTTGTTAAAGCTGAAAGCATTGTTACGGCCGGCAACTTTAGAAGAAATCATTTCTTCATGAATATCATCCGGTTCCCGGAAATAAAATTTACTTTCAGATTCTGATAAGTAAATAATTCCGTGACGATTGGTGTCCAACTCCAGAACTTTTTGAATATCTCTTCCAAAAAAACGTTTCGGTGCACCATTTAAACGTTGCGCGCCTTTTATATAAACATTGCAACTGTATGCTTTAATTTCATCGAGATGTGTTTTACGCTTTTTGATGGTATTTCTGATAATTTCATATGCCGGGTCTTCTGCATTTGCTCGGATGGTTACATTGCCCAACGTATAACTTTCTGCTTGTAAGGTTACATTTACATTACTGTTGCCTGTAACCTCTATATTCTGATCTTGCTGTTTATATCCAATTGCCCTGAAATTAAGCGTATAACTGCCCTTATCTAGTTTAAAAACGTACTTGCCATCTACGTTAGCGGATGTGCCTTTAGTAGTGTTTTTAATGTAAACCGATACAAACGGAATGGCTTGTCCATCGGTATCTTTAATGGTTCCGTTTACTGTAAACTGTTGCGAAAAAGCAAGGTTAGCGAGTGCGCAGAAAAAGATAAGCGTATAGGTTTTTAACATAGTTTAAGTGGGAAATCTAAAATTATAGATTATTTATCATATACACCTGCAGAGGCACTAAAGTTTTAGCAATCCAAAAAATATTATTCAAAGGCATAAAAAACAATCCATTGTTTTCTACAACGCAATGAAATGGCCTGTAACTTTGCCGCGATTGGCGCCTCCAGACTAGGAGAATATGCATTTTTTTATAACTTTGAATGCCAATATCAACCATAAAAAGACAATGTATAAAACCCTAAAACCTGTACTTCAAAAAGAACTTGAAGAAATAGAGCAAGCCGGATTATTTAAACGCGAACGGATTATCGTAACTCCGCAAGGCGCAGATATTAAAGTGAGTAGTGGCGCAGAAGTAATCAATTTCTGTGCAAATAACTATCTCGGTCTTTCATCGCATCCAAAAGTTATTGAAGCGGCCAAAAAAGCCATTGATGAACACGGTTACGGAATGTCTTCTGTACGCTTTATTTGTGGTACACAAGATGTACACAAAGAACTTGAAGCTAAAATTTCTACCTTTTTAGGTACGGAAGATACCATTTTATATGCCGCTGCATTTGATGCAAATGGCGGTGTTTTTGAGCCTCTATTTAATGCTGAAGATGCCATTATTTCTGACGAATTAAATCATGCATCAATTATTGATGGTGTACGTTTATGCAAAGCACAACGCTTTCGCTATAAAAACAGCGACATGGAAGATCTGGAAAAGCAACTTATTGCTGCTGCAGGTTGCAGGCACCGCATTATCGTAACAGATGGCGCATTCTCTATGGATGGATCTGTTGCTCCTTTAGATAAAATTTGCGATCTGGCTGATAAATATGAAGCATTAGTAATGATTGATGAATCGCATTGCTCTGGTTTTATCGGAAAAACCGGCAGGGGGACACATGAACATTTTAATGTAATTGATCGTGTAGATATTATTACCGGAACTTTAGGCAAAGCTTTAGGTGGTGCATCTGGCGGTTTTACTTCGGGGAAAAAAGAAATTATTGATATGTTGCGCCAACGCTCTCGCCCATATTTATTCTCCAATACATTGGCGCCATCTATTGCTGGTGCATCAATTGCAGTTTTGGATATGCTGAGCGAAACTACTGCCTTGCGGGATAAGTTGGAAAGCAATACCAAATATTTTAGAGAAAAAATGACTGAAGCTGGTTTTGATATTAAACCTGGTTTTCATCCAATCGTGCCGGTAATGTTGTACGATGCTAAAATTGCGCAAGAGTTTGCCGCAAAAATGCTGGATGAAGGCATTTATGTAATCGGTTTCTTTTATCCGGTTGTACCACAAGGCAAAGCACGTATCCGCGTTCAATTGTCTGCCGCGCATGAACAGCATCACCTGGATAAGGCTATTGCTGCTTTTACTAAAGTTGGTCAAGCACTTGGTGTAATTTAATCTGACAAAAAAATATTTTAATCCCGTTCTTTTTTGAATGGGATTTTTTTTGACATGCATTTTTTTTGCGCTTAGTTCATTTTCTTGTAATAATGAATTACAGGTCGTTTTTTGAACCCGATTGACTAAAAAAATACCAAAAAAAAACCGATATTTGAAGCCATGTTACAGGATAAAATAACACAATACACAGAAGAGATCAATGCATTTGTAACAGACAAAGCAGATGAACTTGAACAATTCCGGATCAAATTTTTAGGCACAAAAGGCATTATAAAAGATGTTTTTGATGAGTTTAAAACGGTTTCTGTAGAAGAAAAAAGATCGTTAGGAAAGGTATTGAATGAATTTAAACAACTTGCCGAATCTAGATATCAAACCTTAAAAGACACCACAGAACAAAATGCAGGCAAAGCCGAAAATTTAAGGCTTGATTTAAGTTTGCCTGGCGAAGGCTTTGAAGTTGGCTCGCGCCATCCATTAGCTTTAGTGAGAAGAGAAATTGTAGAAATTTTTGCAAAGCTTGGATTTACTGTTGCCGAAGGCCCTGAAATCGAAGACGATTGGCATAATTTCTCTGCGTTGAATTTTCCGGAAGAACATCCGGCAAGAGATATGCAAGATACTTTCTTTATCAAAAAAGGTGGCGAAAAAGGAGATATCGCTTTGCGTACACATACTTCATCTGTACAGGTCAGAATGATGGAGCAGGGGCAACCGCCGTTTCGGGCAATTATGCCGGGCCGGGTGTATAGAAACGAAGCCATTTCTGCACGTGCACACTGTTTTTTTCACCAGATAGAAGGTTTGTATGTAGATGAAAACGTTTCTTTCGCAGATTTAAAACAGACTTTATTTTATTTCGTTCAGGAATTATATGGCGAAGGAACTAAAGTGCGTTTCCGTCCTTCATATTTCCCCTTTACAGAACCTTCTGCAGAAATGGATATTTCTTGTACCATTTGTAAAGGTGCAGGTTGCCAATTGTGTAAATACAGTGGTTGGGTAGAAATTTTAGGCTGCGGAATGGTAGATCCTAATGTTTTGGAAAACTGTGGTATAGATTCAAAAAAATATAGCGGATTTGCTTTCGGTATGGGAATAGAACGGATTGCGAATTTGAAATATGAAATTAAAGATTTGCGATTGTTCTCTGAAAATGATGTCCGTTTTCTTAAACAATACAAATCTGCATTAATTTAATATGAAGTATTTATACGGTCTTCTGTTGGCAACAATGCTCTTTTCGGGTTGTGGAAAAGGCGATAATTTTGTACCCGATATTGCCGTTAACTTCACCATGCCACTCACAGATCCGCGATTAAGCAGATTAAGCAGTGCCGGCGGCGCAGTAACAATTGATGGTTATGGGATTGCAGGTTTAGTGCTTTACAGGCGAACCGATAATAGTTATGTAGCTTTCGATCGGTGCAGTACTGTAAATCCGGATCAACGTTGTGCGGTAACATTAGACAACCCGACGATTACCGCAACCGATCCTTGTTCTGGAGCGAAATTCTTGCTCGAGGATGGAAGTCCGGTTAAAGCACCCGCAACACGATCGCTAAGACAATATACTGTAACAATTGCAGGAAATAATTTACGAGTAATTAACTAGCAATGGAAGCAGACAAAATTAAGGAAACCGTTAAAAAAGCGGCTAAAGAGCTTTTTAGAAAATATGGTTACCACAAAACAAGTGTTAATGAGATTGCCAAAAAAGCGCGTATTGCCAAGGCAACAATCTATAAGTATTTCGAAAGTAAAGAGCAGGTTTTAGATAGCATTCTGATGGATTATCTGGATCAAAACTTAAATGAAATCCTGCACAACAAAGTAAGCTATTCTTCTGAAGAAGAGTATCTGAAAGCATTGGTGATGAAAACCAGCCGATTGTCTTTTACCGCTTGCAATGAATTTATTGGTTGGGATTTTGTGCGTGAAAATGCCAATTCTCAAGAGTTTCTAAAACACCTTTCAGACCAGTTAGAAGCTTTATTGCTGGCTGCGTATTTGGAACTCGATAACTTTAAAAATAATCCGGCCAGAAGAGAAGGTTTAGCATTTTTGCTTAAAGCAAGTAAAAGTATTGTGTTTTCTTTTGCTTTTACCTCGGTAAGCGATTCTGACGTACGCAAAAATTTTGTAAGTTTTCAGAAAGAGATTTTACCTTTCCTGGTAAAAGCTGCACTTTAAAATATATTAAAATCAAGGAATTATTTTTTGTAATAATCCTTGGTTTTAAATTTTTCTACTGTTCTCTTTATTTTTCCGTCTACAATGGCTTGCGTAATTACGGTAACGTAATCTGTAACGCTTAAATCTTCAATAACCGACGAAACTTCTATCCATTGTAGTTTATCATCCAATTGGAAGTGAATTGTTTTGTGAACGCAACAACCCACTTCTTGTTCCACTGAAAGCTGTTTGTTTGCTTTATCAACCAAAAACATACCCATATAGGTACGCGCCAATTTGGTAAGCTGAGGATCTAAAACAAAATTATCTGCAGATTTATACAGGTATATATCATAAGCTGGACTATTACTTTCACTATTGGTTCCATTGCGCACAGCGATGTCTTCATTACCATCAAAATCAAAGTCGCCAAAAATCATCGGACTTTGATATTTCCCAAGCTCCAGCCAGCCCAGTTTTCCATTCTGCTTTTCATTTAAAGTAAAAATCAGGTTTTCTGAATGGAAACTTTGCACTTCGTGGTTTGTGACTTTATCGTATATGATTATCGTTCCTTTCCCGCTGCAAATGTTTTTGTCGTAATCATTCACAAAAACTTTTGCATCATATTGGTTTGAAGCATTTGGTGCCAAAAATTTATACTGACCAAAAGATGCCGTATACATTACAGATGATAATATGATGATCAGTATTCTTTTCATTTCTATAGTGCAAAAATACTGGATTCATCCAGTTTGAGATGTTAAAAATCGTTAACGTTTCCGCTTCCTGTTTTGAATGTAATCCTGGACCGCAGATTTTGTGGTCAGCCAGTCTTTCCCTTCTTTATATGCGTCTATTTTGCCTTGCCTTGCCAAAAGACTAATGTATTCTTGCCCGTAAGGTATTTCTGGTTCCTGAACAATATTTACAATGGGCTCATAATCTGTATAGTCATTTCCCGGAAGTGCAGCAATGTAAATATTTAACGAACGTTCAAGTGCCTGAATCATTAACAGACAGAGTTTTTTATAGCTGCCTTTGTTGGCCTGGTTTAAAGCCTCGTAATATTTTTTCCTGTCGTTCTTTAAAATAATGGCTGGAGGAAACCCTTTTCTCATAAGTAAAAGATTCATCGCTAAACGCACTGTTCTGCCGTTTCCATCAAAGAAAGGATGAATCCAAACCAGGCGGTGATGAAATACCGTTGCCAAAACAACTTCATTTAAACCTAAAAGATTTTCGTTGGTAAACTGAATCAGATCGTCTAAGAAGTCAGAAACTTTATTGGCATTTGGAGGTGTGAAGTTTGCGCCAACAATTCGTACACCGCCATTACGGATTCTCCCAGCAAAATCATCTTCAATACTGCGAAGTACTAGACCATGCAGCGACAAAATATCTATGCTGCGCAAAGTATAACTTTCATTTACCAGACCATATAAATAATTAATTGCCTTTTCGTGATTGTAGGCTTCGAAATGTTCTCTTAAAGATTTTCCTTTAATGGTTATACCTTCTTGAAGTACGAGCTGGGTTTCCCTTAAACTAAGTGTATTGCCTTCAATACTGTTTGAGTTGTATGTCCATTCGAGTGCTAAGTCGTCTTTTATACGATTTAATGAACTGCTGGGTAATGGACGCGAAGCGGCAATCCGAGCCTTTTTCTCATAAAGCCGGTCTATTTGTGAATCAAATTCTTCAATATCATTAAGGTCGATTTCCCATAACATTCTCAAATATACTAATATCGTTTTGATATTTATAATACCGTACCGATATTAAAAAATTAGACAAAATAATAGAGATCGTTTTTTGATCTCTATTATTTTAATTTATTCCCATTTGAAAACCTTAACAGCTACGGCGTAAATACCAATTCCCCAAAGCAGTAAAATCATAATTTGAAATTTAACATCCCATAAACCCATCCCTTCAAAAGCTACTTTTCGCATCGCATCATTTAGGTAGGTGAGTGGGAGCGCCCGACTAATAGGTTGTAACCAGGTTGGAAAAGCTTCAATAGAAAAAAATGTTCCTGATAAGAGGAATTGTGGTAAGGTAACAATATTAGAAATTGGGGGAACCATACTTTCATTTTTTGCAATACCTGAAATGATAAAGCCAAAGCCCATAAAAACGATAATCCCGATAGTAGCTAAAATTAACATATTCAGCACCGTGAGCGCTCCATGAACCAGCGTGAAATGAAAGAAAAAATGACCCAATAAAATGATAAATAGTGCTCCAATTAATGCAAAGCCTATTCTGGCAATACCTTCGCCAATTACAATGCTTGAGCGCCTTACTGGCGTAGCAAAAAAACGTTTAATAACCAGCGTTTGGCGCAAACTCAAAAACACAAATGCAGTACCGAAAACACCAGTGCTTAGTAAAGAGAAGCCCAATTGTCCGGGTAAAATAAAATCGATAGTTTTATATTGACGGCCTTCTACCGTACTTTCTCTAATTTCCGCAACAGAGGGTTTAAGGGTTTTATCATAAAAAAGGTTGTTTAAAACGGATTTCAGAATGCCGCCTTTATCTCTCGATGCAGAAGTATAAACAACTTTTACAGAATACGCTTGAGAACTGTTTTTCCGTTGGATATCAATCATGGCGTCAACATTGCCTTTCTCAAGCAGTTTAGCAAAATCTTCTGCCGATTTATCTTTTACCAAACGAATCATTCCGGTATTTTCCATTGAGGCTGTAATTGGATTGTTTACATCAGAACCAGGTGTAATACCTACATCTATTCGAGTACCACCGCCGCCAAGAAAACCGAAAACTAAAATGAAGATAAGTGGAAAAGCAAGCGTAAATACAACTGCCGATGGACTACGCATTATAGAGCGAAAGCTTGCTTTAGCTAAAGCAAGAGTAGCTTTTGTGTTGCTGTAACCTCTGTTTTTTTCGGGCGAAGCTGAATTTTTCACTCCTAAATCCCCTAAAGGAGACTTTTCCTTTCTATCGTCCATGCTATTTGATCTATTCGATTTGTATTATATAATATTTTTCAATAATCCTGCTTTACCACTATGCTTATTGCTCCACCTTGAGGGGGCCGGGGTTTATTCCCTCCACTCTTTGCCTGTTAAGTGGATAAAAACATCTTCCAGATTGGCCTTTTTAACTTCCTTTTTTCGCTCGAAACCACTTTCAACGAGATTATCAATTAGTTTATCGGGCGTATCCAGTGCGATAATTTTTCCCCGCTCAACAAAAGCTACCCGATCGCACAATTGTTCGGCCTCGTCCATATAATGCGTGGTTATAACTACTGTAGTTCCATTGTTGCGAATTTCAGTAATCAAATTCCATAAATTACGTCTTGCCTGAGGATCTAAGCCTGTTGTCGGCTCGTCAAGGAAAATAATTTTTGGTTGGTTAATCAAAGTCGTCGCAATAGAAAAACGCTGTTTTTGTCCGCCAGATAAAGCTTTGTATTTTGCTTTTGCTTTATCTTGAAGATTTACCTTCTCCAACATTTCCATTGGTTTGATATTCGCGCCATATAAGCCGGCAAAAAGTTCAATCAGTTCAATCAGGTTTAGGTTTGGATAATAACCTGCAGCCTGCAGCTGAACGCCGATTATCTGCTTAATTTCGTGCGCATTTTTATCAACAGAAAATCCATCTACAACAATTTCTCCAGAGGTTTTATCCCTAAGAGTTTCAATAATTTCCAGTGTAGTGGTTTTACCCGCACCGTTCGGACCAAGTAATCCGAAAATTTCATGTTCAAAAACATCGAAACTTATGCCTTGAACAGCGTTAAAATCTTCGTAATTTTTAACCAGGTTGTTTACGCGGATAATGGCTTTTCTTGTTTCCATGTTGCGAATGTATGAAGCTTAGAATGAATAGAAAATGAATTTACACACGATACCTCGAAAATGTCGGTAAGATGATGTTTTTTATTCTGGAAAGTGATACTAAACAAAATCTGCGAACCAGTAGCAAATTTTACCACTCATCCGCAGATTTGATATCGAGTTAAACGTTCTGTTGAACGGTATGATTTACCAGCTCAGTTTTCCGGTGATTACATCTACGAAATCATCAAAAAGATAACGAGAATCATGCGGGCCCGGAGAAGACTCTGGGTGATATTGTACAGAGAAAGCTTTTTTACCTTTTACACGGATACCTTCAATAGATTGATCATTTAGGTTGATGTGGGTGATTTCTACCTTTTCTGAATTTTTTACTTCGTCCGGAATCACACCAAATCCATGATTCTGAGAGGTTACTTCGCAATGGTTTTTGATGATGTTTTTAACCGGATGGTTTAAACCACGGTGGCCATTAAACATTTTCATTGTACCAATACCATTTGCCTCTGCCAATAGTTGATGCCCCAAACAAATACCGAATAGCGGTTTGTCTGCAGCTAAAATTTCTTTAATGGTTTCTACTGCATAAGGCATTACCGATGGATCGCCAGGGCCGTTAGAAATGAAATAGCCATTTGGATTAAATTTTTCCATTTCTGCAAACGTGGTTTTTGCAGGGAAAACCTGAACATAAATATCGCGGTTTTCAAAGTTGCGCAAAATATTTTTCTTGATGCCTAAATCTAATGCTGCAACTTTTAAAGATGCCTCAGGGTTTCCATAAAAATAAGGTTCTTTAGTGCTTACTTTTGATGAAAGCTCCAAACCTTCCATTGATGGAACATCTGCAAGTTTTTGTTTCAACTCTTCAAGATCAGTAATTTCAGAAGAGATAATGGCATTCATCGCGCCTTTGTCTCTAATGTGTCTTACCAACGCACGGGTATCAATATCCGAAATGGCAACCAGATTATCGTTTTGAAAATAATCCTGAATAGATTCTTTTGCTTCTTTACGGCTGTAAACAATGTTGTAGTTTTTGCAAACCAAACCAGCAATTTTTATTGAATCCGATTCAACCTCGTCTGTGTGGATACCATAATTACCAATATGGGAATTTGTGGTTACCATAATCTGGCCGAAATAACTCGGATCGGTAAAAATCTCTTGGTAACCTGTCATTCCTGTATTGAAACAAATTTCGCCGGTTGTTGTCCCTATTTTTCCGGCAGCTTTTCCGTAAAATACAGTGCCATCGGCAAGTAATAGAATTGCAGGTAACTTGGTGTAGTTAGTCATGATAAATACAATATGGATTTTTATTTAAAAAAGAGTTGAAAAAAGGGTGGCTTTCGGCATTAAAGCCGATTTTGCAGGGTGCAAAAATTGATGAACTAATCCCTTCCATTTCGGGGTACAAAGATAGATTTTTAGATTCGAAAAATAAAGAGAAAAATGAAATAAGAACAAACAGATAGGCGAAACATGAGGAGGCATTAGAAAGGAGAGCAGATTTAGGATAAAAATCTGGAAATGCCGTCAACACAAAGTCTTGTTTCAATTAGGAAATGTTATAAGAAGAAACCTATAATCAGCGTCAATCTGGGAATTTACTTATGACTGTAAAAGTATCAACATGTCTGCAGTTTAGTCTTTCCCCTTTAACCTTATTTCAATAAAAAACGATACTTTTGGAACCACAAAACAATTATAATGTCGGTACATAAAGAAATAAAGCGGGTTACTACGCACATTTTGCAGGCTATGAAGCAACGTGGAGAAAAAATTTCCATGTTAACTGCTTATGATTATTCTATGGCAACTATTCTGGATGATGCCGGTTTAGATGTATTACTGGTTGGAGATTCGGCTTCAAACGTAATGGCTGGCCATGAAACCACTTTGCCAATTACTTTAGATCAAATGATTTATCATGCATCTTCAGTAATCAGAGCTGTAAAACGCGCTTTTGTGGTTGTTGATTTACCTTTTGGATCTTACCAGGGAAATTCTAAAGAAGCGTTAAATTCTGCCATCCGGATTATGAAAGAATCTGGCGCACATGGCGTAAAACTTGAAGGCGGAGAAGAAATTGTAGAATCTGTACAACGCATCATTGCAGCGGGCATTCCGGTAATGGGGCACTTGGGTTTAACTCCTCAATCTATCTATAAATTTGGTACCTACACTGTAAGAGCAAAAGAAGATGCTGAAGCCAATAAATTGAAAACGGATGTGCTTGCTTTGCAGGCCGCAGGTTGTTTTGCTATTGTGCTAGAGAAAATACCTGCAGCATTAGGCAAAGTGGCAACAGAAAGTCTGAGTATTCCAACTATCGGAATTGGCGCAGGTCAGCATTGCGACGGGCAAGTATTGGTGGTAAACGATATGATTGGATTAACTAAAGGATTTAAACCTCGTTTTTTACGCCAGTATGTAAATCTTTACGAAGAAATCTATGGCGCTGCGCAAGCTTATATTCGCGATGTTAAAGCCAATGACTTTCCAAATGAAAAAGAGCAGTATTAATACAGCCATCATCTGGCCGGAAAAACAATATTACAAGACAAAAAAGGCAGATCAGTTATTAATGAATTGATCTGTTCTGTAGAAAATAAATTCACCTTTTGGGGGCGGAGGATATAATGCCAATTACTGATAAAGACGTACTTTTTGAAGACAACCATCTTATAGCTATTAATAAACGGGCCGGAGATATTGTGCAGGTGGATGAAACCGGAGATGAACCTTTGGATGAACAAGTTAAAAAGTACATCGCTAAAAAGTATGAAAAACCAAATGGTGCGTTTCTAGGCGTAGTACACAGATTGGACAGACCGGTAAGTGGCGTAATACTCTTTGCCAAAACCAGTAAGGCTTTAGAACGGATGAATGCGGCTTTCAAAAACCGTGAGGTTAAAAAGACGTACTGGGCAGTTGTTAGAAACAAACCTGAAAAGCATTCTGGTACCCTAGTACACTGGTTGGTGAAAAACCCTCAAAAAAACCTGGTTACACATTACAAAACTGAAGTTACAGGTAGCCAGCGTGCAGAACTTTCCTATCGTTTAATTGGACAAGTTGGAGATTTTTTTCTACTCGAAGTTGATCCGTTAACAGGCAGATCACATCAAATCAGAGTACAGCTTTCTAGTATGGGCTGCCCAATTGTTGGCGACAATAAATATGGTTATCCGCGCGGAAGCAGAAAAGGAAGTATTTGCCTCCACGCAAGAAGACTTCAGTTTTTACATCCTGTAAAAAAAGAACCCGTAAATATTTTTGCTAAACTCCCGGTTGATGGTTTTTGGGAGCGTTTTGAAAATCTTTAAAATAGGCGCTATTTGCAATCTGTTTTTTCAAAAATAAGAGATTTATCAAACCTCAGTTTCGCATAGTTTTTGAAAACAGCTTTGCCTTTTAAGTCTTCAACATCGCCGTAACCTTCTTGTAAGCTGTCGCCTTTTGTAATCCAGGCAACTTCTCTTACAGATGTTGTTCCTTCTGCATTAAAGGTATAATCGGCAAGTAAAGTATCGCCTTTAACAATACCTGCAATTGTACCTGCATTTTTATCTTTCTCAAATAAATTATAATTCAGCACACCCGTAAATTTATCACCATCAAAGTCAATTTTCAGGTTTGCGGTATCTCTGTTTTTAATGTAGCTGTAACACTGCGTTCGGTTAGAAATGCTTTTCATTGAAGTATATGCAGAGTCCAATTGAGTTTTGTCTTTATTTTCACTAGTACAAGCACTTAGCGCAACCATTGCAAGTGAAAGTATGGTTATTGTATTTTTCATAAGTATGTATTTAGTTGTATTTAGCAAAGGCCTTGCCAAAAATCCCTCAGAAACAGGAAAGCCCCGCAATGCGAGGCCAACCAACAATTAAACTTAAACCTTACCATACATAAGTTCCTACCGCACCTTTTGGCAAAGATGTAGAAACTTGTTTTCCATTGTATTTAATGTTAAAAACCGTGTTGTTATTATTTCCATTGCAAACAATAAGAACAAATTTGCCTTCAGGAGTTTTAAAAGCTACATTTTGCAGGTTATTGGTAATGTTTGACGCAATACGTACAGAACCCGGGCGAACGAATTTTGATGCGTGGCCGATGATAAAAAAGGCAACATTCCGATTCACCTTTGGCGCAATAGTAATGGCACCTAAACACGATGTACAGCCACCTTGATCGGTATGCGGACCGTAATTTGAATCTGCCGCCAAATTCCATTCCAATACATTGCGACTCCAGTTTCTCGTAGCGCCAACTATAAGCGTAGACACGTGCCATTTTAAATCTTCTGCAAAGTTACCTGGCCCACCAACCCATTGCTCAGTGAAGTAAACGTTTTTATCCGGATGTGCATCATGAACCTGAGACAAAGCCGAAATATTACCAGCATAAAGATGGAAAGCAGAACCATCAACATATTTTTTTGTGTCAGGATCATTTAAAATGGTTAAAGGGTAATCTGGCCGATCAGCATTATGGTCATAAACAATAATTTTTGTTTCAATGCCCGCTTTTTTAAATGCCGGACCTAAAGCT
The DNA here is from genome assembly GCF_052343045.1 of Pedobacter terrestris. Taxonomy (NCBI): domain Bacteria; kingdom Pseudomonadati; phylum Bacteroidota; class Sphingobacteriia; order Sphingobacteriales; family Sphingobacteriaceae; genus Pedobacter; species Pedobacter terrestris. The sequence continues at coordinate 801,824 of NZ_CP180264.1, forward strand.
GTTTTAATAAATACACTCTGATCTGCAGCTTCCATATACATGCTTGGGTTATTACCCGGATGTAAAGGCTCGTTTTGTGGCGTTATCGCATCAATCACAATCCCTTCTTTTTTCATCGCCTGAATATATTTAACCAAATAACTGGCATAAACCTGATAATATTCTGGTTTCAGGCTTCCACCTTTAAAGCTATTATTGGTTTTCATCCAGGTAGGAGCTGTCCACGGAGATCCTAAAAACTTGATTTTAGGGTTTATTGCAACAATCTTTTTTAAGACAGGAATCAGATCCGCCTGTTCTTTTGCTATTGAAAAACGGCTAAGCTTTTCGTCTTTTTCTCCTTCCGGTAAATCATTGTACGTAAACGGTTCTGCACTTAAGTCAGATCCCCCAATTGTAACACGTATATAACTTACACCAATTGCATTTTCTTTAAGGGAAAAAAGTTCATTTAATAACTGATCCTGTTCCGAAACAGGTAAAGCATTAATCAGCGTAGCACTTCCTCCGGTGAGCGTATAACCAAAACCATCAATTGACTGGTATGTGGTTTTTGCATCTATCTCTATTGTAGGAAATGTATTTGGTGCCGGAGAAAAATTCAATGCTACATTTTGTTTGGTAAGCAAAGCCGATTGATCCCCGGTGGTAAGCCAAAAAGCAACTTCACTTGGAGCTGATGCTCCACTATTTTGAGTATGGATTGTTTTTTTACTTGCACAAGCCGATAAAAGCAATGCAGTGCCAAACGTAATTTTATGTATAATTTTCATAGTTAAACTATAATTAAGGACCGATAAAACTGGCCTTCAGGATATTAATTTGTGTAATTAAAATTTATTTTTTGATCTCCAACCTGAATTTTAAATTCACCATTTTCAGTTGTTTTTTTTCCATCGAGGTTAACTACAGAAAGATCTTCGGCTTTAAGCATAAAATTTAAGGTTTGGGTTTCGCCAGGTTTAAGTGAAATCTTGTCAAATCGACGTAAACGCTTTACATCTGGCGTGATAATGCTTGCTACCAAATCTGAAGTGTACACAAGTACAGATTCTTTTCCCGCTATTTTTCCTGTGTTGGTAACGTCAATAGATATTTTTAAAGTCTCACCGTTTTTCAACGTATTGCTGTTCAGTTTTAAGTTGCTGTATTTGAATGTGGTGTAACTCATTCCATGTCCGAAAACATATTGCGGATTGTAATCCGAATCGTAATTGTAAACACCTTCTACGGTTTCACGGGCTTCTGATGGTTTATGGTAATATGTGAATAAAGCATTTGGAAACTGCGGATAGGTGTAAGGCAATTTTCCTGATGGATTTTCATCTCCAAACAAGATTTCAACCAAGGCATCTGCTCCATAATTTCCCGGAAGATAAGTCTGCACAACAGCAGTCATCTTTTTCTCAAATTTGCTGATAATTCTTGGGCGTCCTTCATTTAGTATCAGAACAACAGGTTTACCTGTGGCGGCAATTCTTTTCGCAAGTTCTGTTTGGTTGTCCGATATGTAAAGGTCGCTCAGGTTACCCGGAGATTCGGTATACGTATTTTCGCCCAAACATAAGATCACAACATCTGCATTTTTAGCTGCAGCAATTGTTTCTTCGAGTTTATCTTCAAAATCTTCGAAATATTTTCCATCCATCTTATAGCTTACTCCAGGTACAAAAGTCACATTCGAAACTCCGTTTTTCTTTTGAAGGGCTTCAACAATTGTATTATAATCTTTAGCAAATTCCTCTACCTTTTCGCCTTGCCAGCTATACGTCCACGCTCCATTTAGCGTACGCATTGAATTGGCGTTCGGGCCAGTCACCAGCAATTTCATTCCTTTTTTTAAGGGAAGTATATTATTGTCGTTTTTCAATAAAGTAATGGATTCCAGAGCGGCACGATAAGCTGCATTTTGAAATTCTTTTCCGCCAAATTTTGGATAGTCTTTTGGATTTGTTGTTGGTTTTTCAAATAAACCGAGTGCAAATTTGACTGATAATATTCTTTTCACCGCATCATCAATACGCTCTTGTTTCACTTTGCCTTCTTTTACCAGTGCCACAAGATTATCGCAGAACACCTCATAATTATAGGCGATCATGCTCATATCTATTCCGGCATTAATGGCAATCATAATAGCTTCCTTGTCATCTTTTGCAATATGGTCTCTTTTGAAAAGATTTTCAATATCTCCCCAATCCGTAACTACCAAACCTTTAAAACCCAATTCTTCTTTAAGCAGTTTGGTAATGATGTTGTAATTTGAATGCACAGGAACGCCATTAATAATTCCTGAATTAATCATCACTGTATGTGCACCGGCTTCTACCGCAGCTTTAAAAGGTGGCAAATGATATTCGCGGAGCGCCTGGTCAGAGATGAAAGCGGGCGTTCTGTCTTTACCCGTAGTGGGAACCTGGTAACCCAAAAAATGTTTTAGTGAGGTTGCAACCTTATATGGGTTTGAAACTTTATTATTATCGCCTTCTGCGCCTTTTACAGCCTGTACCCCGAGTTCCGTAATCAGATATGGATCTTCTCCGAAACTTTCCCACTGCCGCGGAAAACGCGGGTCTGCACCTAAATCAAGAATGGGCGAAAAATTCCATGGAATAGAACTTGCGCGTGTTTCATACGCTGTAATGGAAGCACCCTCTTTTACCAGTGCTCGGTTAAATGTTGCAGCCTGGCCAATTTGCTGCGGAAACATGGTTGCGCCTGCAGTGTACGTTGCTCCATGAACTTCATCCACACCATAAATAACAGGAATTTTGTTTTTTCCTTGCTTGATGGCTACATTCTGAATGTCGCTTATAATTTTATACCAGACCTGGGGAGTTCTTGCACGGTTGTTTGAAGTGTTTAATACAGAACCCACATGGTATTTGATCAATGCTTTCTGCATTTCTGCCTGGTCAAGTGTGAAAGGCTCGTCGCTTTCGAAACGGTTTTTCCCTTTACCAATTACATCCAGTGTTATTTGCGCCATTTGACCAACTTTTTCTTCCAGGGTCATCTTAGATAGAAGGGCATCAATTTTGGCTTGGTTTTGCGCTTGTGCGCTTAAAATTCCGGCCACAGCGAGAAGCGTCACGAACGGTTTTTTGAGTTGCATAAAAAAAAGGTATAAAACAAAGGCGACAAGCGCCGCCTTTGTTTTGGATGAATATTAACGAATGTTCGGGTTTCGATCCAATTCTGTCTGCGGAATTGGGAAAAGTAGCTTTGCAGCCGTAACATTATAGTTTAATGGAGCGCCACTTCCATTTGTCTGCGCATTCATAACTGCAATAGCTCTGTTGGTTCTCAGTAAATCAAACCACCTGTGCCCTTCAAAAGCGAGTTCTAAACGGCGCTCATTTTCAATTGCAAGTCTCATCGTGGCCTGGCTGGTTGCAGTGGTTGAACCCAGGTTTACGCGGTTTCGGATTTGATTAACCAAAGGTGCTGATGCAGACCATCCGGAAGCACTCAATTCATTTAGTGCTTCTGCTTTCAACAAAATAATATCAGCCAACCGAATAATATAAGAATTTGTTAAGTCGTCATTTCTGTATTTATTGATATAAGGAAAACTTGATTTTGGCCAGTAATCATCTGACCAGCCTTCAGTACTTGCATTCTTAAATGTAACACTTGAATTTTTACGGATTAAATCACCTTGTGCATCGTAAGCTGCAACAAGATCATTGCTTGGCGTACAAAAACGTTTCCAGCCTGTTCCTACAATTACACTTGGCATCCAGTTTCCACGTCCGGTAGGGCCGCCATAACCGTCATATTGCATTTCCCAGATCGATTCGCTGTTGTTTTTGTGATTGCCATCAAACAATTGATCGAATGAACCCAAAAGACTATATCCGCCAGAAATTGTCGCATCTGCATATTGCTGCACTTTTGCCCAATCTGGTGTAGGTTTGGAAGCGTAAACTTTAGCGAGCAAAGCATTCACAATTCCCTTAGTAATTAATCCTTTATTCGGAGCAGAAGTTCTCACATTTGCCAGCGCAAATTCAAGATCTTTGATTATCTGTGCATAAACCTCATCAACAGATGAACGCGGTTTCTGCATTTCTTCAAGCGTTGTTGGCGATTTGAGTACCAAAGGAACGCCACCCCATAAACGTACCAGATGGAAATAAAAGTACGCGCGCATTGCGGAAGCTTCGCCTAAAATCTGGTTTCTTCTTCCGTTTGCATCTAAGGCTGCGTCTTGGATATTTGGTACATTTTCCAATACCTCATTGGCATTTTTAATATTTGAATATAATCCGCTCCAGTCTCTGCTCACATTACTGTTTGTAGAATTTGTAGTGAACAAATCGATCTGAATGTTTGCCGGATTGTCTCCGCCTGCATAAGCATTATCTGCAGTTACATCTCCGTTAATCATATAATCCCAGATATGATAATCGTTGTACATGCCACCGTAAGTACCTGCAAGTAATTTTTCGGCTCCAGCTGCTGTAGTAAAAGCAACATCGCTTGTAACCTGATTAAAAGGTTGTTTATCCAGAAAATCCTTTTTACATCCGGTTTGTAAAGTAATGGCCATTGCGGCCACCGCTGCGAGTGTGTATATCTTTAATTTCATCTTTGTTTTTCTTAAAATCCAACATTAACACCGAATAATAAACTTCTTGATTGTGGATAGGTTCCATAATCTACACCCATAGACGGGCCATTTGCCGAGTTTACATTTACTTCAGGATCTAAACCCGAATATTTGGTGAAGGTTAATAAATTGTAGCCGGTTGCGAAGATTGTTAATTTGCTCATTCTTAATTTTTCAAGTGCTGAAGACCCGAAACTGTAAGATAATGTTGCCGTTTTTAAGCGTAAATAAGATGCATTTTCTACAAAACGGCTTGATGTTAATGAGTTTTCAGAACTGCTTCTCAATGCCTTTGGTACACTCGTAATCTGACCAGGAGTGGTCCATCTGTCTAGAACTGCTGCAGACTGATTTTTAGAGTCGAACATACCTTCAAGGTCGATTCTTGATGCATTAAACAATTGGCTCCCTTGAACACCCTGGAAAAAGATATTTAATCCCCAGTTTCCGTAAGTCAGGTTGTTGGTTACTCCGTAAATGAATTTTGGTTGTGCCGAACCGATAAATGTACGATCGCCAGGATCTGCAGAACCAGTAACTCCATTTCCGTTAATGTCTGCATATTGTGCAGCGCCGGTTTGTGGATTTACGCCTGTAAAAACATATCCGTAAAAACTTCCCAATGGCTGGCCGGTTACAATTCTTACAGCAGCATCACGTTCGTAAATTGTCGCGAAATCCAGCGACTGGGTGGTGCTGCCCAAATCTGTTACTTTATTTCTATTTAAAGAGAAGTTCATATCTGTACTCCATTTGAATTTCTCATGATCGAAGTTTTTTGTCGACAATACAAATTCCAAACCTTTATTTTCCATGGCGCCAACATTGTAAGCCTGACTTCCAAAACCTGAAGAAGGTGGAAGCTGAACGTTAATCAACAAGTCGTTGGTTTTTTTCAGGTACGCATCGGCAGTAAATGTGATTCTGCTGTTGAACATACTTAAATCTATACCAATATTTGTTTGCGTTGTTTTTTCCCATGAAAGGTCGTTGTTTGCTGGGTTCTGAAGATTATATTCGCCCTGCGCATTTACGCTATAGAGCTTCATATACGCGTAATCTCCAATTCCTTCATCATTACCAACTTTACCCCAGCTTCCGCGAAGTTTTAAATCATTGATGACTTTGCTGTCTTTCATGAAGTTTTCACCCGAAATTCTCCAGCCTGCAGAGAAGGAAGGGAAGTATCCGAAGCGATTTGATTCTGCAAAACGGGATGATCCGTCGGCTCTGAAGTTCGAACTGAAGAGGTATTTACTGTCGTACGCATAAGTAATTCTTGCCAGATAAGATTGCTTGGTCCATTGCGCGCGCTGCGGAATGGTTAATGCAACTGAAGGAGAAATGGCATTACCGGAAGTGTCGTAAAACCGGGTTAGTTCATTGTTGTTATACTGGTAATCTGAAGATTGGATGGTGTATCCGCCTGTTGCAGTGAAAGCATTTTTACCCACATTTTTTGTGTAATTCAAGATGTTTTCATTTAACCAAACACGGTCTAGTGTGGTATTATCGCGGTAAACGCCACGTTCCTGACGTCCGTAAGTAGTTAAGAAATTGTCAGTAAAATAACGATAGAAATTGCGGTTTGCGTTGGTACTGATTGTAGATTTCAGGTAAAGATCTTTTGTGAAGTTCAACTGTGCACCGAATGCACCAATAAATCTAAAGTTCCTGTTTTTATTGTTAGAGCCAAATGCTAACGCAAGTGGATTATCCCAACCGCCCGCGTTAGGGATTGTTGTATATTGTCCGTTTGGTTCGAAAATTCCTATCGTTGGCGGTGTTGTTAATGCACCAAGAATTACACCTCCGCGAGAAACACTGCTGTTGTCGCCAACGTCGATAGAATTGCTGGAAGTCAAAACAGCATTTCCGGTAATTTTTAACCAAGGTGTTATGTTTTGAGATCCATTAAAATTCGTTGTTAAACGGTCTAGTTTTGCAGGCGCAACTACACCTTTGTCTTGCTGATAACCTGTAGAGAAATAGTACTGACCACCTTTCACACCACCAGATAAAGAAACCTGATATTGATTTTGCGTTCCTGTACCAAAAGTTTCCTTCTGCCAGTCGGTATTGTTGTTCCCTCCAAAAGTAGTGTAACCCAACTCCCGCATCAGAGCTACGTATTGCTCGCTATTAAGCACGTCTTGTGTCTGCCAGAAATTTGAGAAGCCAGTAAATGCATTAAATCCTACTTTAAGTTTGCCGGCAGAACCTTTTTTTGTCGTGATCAAAACAACACCATTTGCACCGCTTGATCCATAAATGGCGGCTGCTGAAGCATCTTTCAAAATAGTCATCGATTCAATATCATTCGCATTCAGAAAGCTTGCATCGCGGGAGGTTACGCCGTCAATTACGTATAACGGGCTATTAGAAGCCGTGATGGACGTATTTCCCCTGATACTAATAGAAACCCCAGAGCCTGGCTTACCAGATTGTGAACTTACCTGAACACCTGCAGCACGGCCTTGTACGGCTTGCAGCGGATTGGTGATCGGTTGGTTTTCCAAATCTTTCGAAGAAACAGAAACCACCGCAGTTGTCAAATCTTTTTTGGTCGTGGTTCCATAACCGATAACGACAACTTCATTGAGTTGCTGATTGTCATCTGATAAGGTAATATTTATTGTTGTTCTGTTATTCACCGGCTCTTCCAAAGATTTGAAGCCAATGAAAGAAAATTCTAAAATCGCATCTTTTGCCGCGTTGATGGTGAAAGTACCGTTGTCTGAAGTGGAGGCGCCTTGGTTAGTTCCTTTTACTTTTACAGAAACGCCTGGAAGGGATAATCCTTGCTGGTCTTTTACCTGTCCCTTTATGGTTATATTCTGTGCCATACCCAAAGAGATACAGCCAAGAATACACGCCATAAGCAATGTAAACTTTTTTCTCATAATTTTTGCTCTGTTAAATAATATGGTGTAAAGTTAACACCGAATTAACCTTATTTACAAGTTTTTTACGCAAAAAATTAAACGTAAATCATTGATAAGCAGGTGTTTGTGTTGTTTTCGATACGCTTGAATACCGTAGTCTTATTCAGGGTTTTACTGTTGATAATCAGCGATTAATCGCACAAATGGAATAGTTGGGCGGTATGAAAATGATACGCTTAAATACCGATCAATTTTGATTGGATAAAAAACAAAAAATACTTTATTGCAGTGCTAAGATTCGATTACAAGCTGGCTCCATCCATTTTTTCCACTTTTCTTGAGCACTTTTTTCCGGTCTTCCATTACTTTTTTTATGCGGCTTCCGAAGGTCCAGCAAGTACTCTGGCGAATAGAAAGTAATTCCGATAATTTATGAGATGAAATTTTTCCTTTAGATGAATAAATCAGAAAAATCATATAAAAGGCCTTATTAATCGGAATCCTTGTGCCGTGGAAGATGGTGTATGTGGTCACAGATTCCTCATAGCCACATTTGCTGCAACGCCGGCTATTTAAAATATGCCCGCTAAAATAATGTGCATTGTTGCATTTCTTGCATTGATAACCTTTTGCCCATTTTAAATCGGCTAAAAAGTTATAACAACTTTCTTTGTCCGGATAAATTCTGCTAAACTCTTCAAAATCTACTTCCGTATTCATTACGCGATCAAGACTTACCCGTTCTACACTCGTTTGCAGTTCTTCATTGTCCTGCTCAAGCAAAACATTCATTCTTGAAATTTCTTCAGCCTGCTGTTGAAGTAATGCATTTGCTTCTTCCAGTGCGTGGTTTTTGCTCTCAATGATTAAGGATTTGTGGTAAACCTCTCGCGTACGTTCCTCTACCTTACTTTCCAGCTCCTGATTTAGCGTATCTTTGAGCTTGGCATTCAGCGCCATCTGCCGGATCATTTTATGCTGAGCCTTATCTTTTTTTATTTTTAGAATCCGGACCTTATCGCCAATGGCAAGCGATAAAAAAACCATTTCCAACACAAAACAGAAACTTAAACTATAATAACTCACTACGCCAAAATTTAACCATGATATGCCGAGCATAATGAGAAATTTTAGTGTGAAACCTAAAAAGAGAAAGCTGTAGCCCAATACAAAAAAACGTGCAGGCTGATACCCATTTTTGTAAATATAGATTCCCGTAAAAAAAGCAACAGATAGCGGAATGGCTTCGATAAATTTATAGCTGAATAAGGTTTGATCCAGGAAATAACTGTACACAAAAAATAAAAGCCGTAAAACAATTATACCAGCAATTAATTGATTGAGCTTTGGTGCTTTTGCCTTCACAAATAACAGTTCTTTGGTAAATAAAAGAGCAAAGATGCTGGTTGCACAAAGCGCAAAGGCATAAGAAACCTGGTTCCAGCCTGGCGCATTTGGCCAGAGATATTGATAGGCAATCCCATCAGAACTCATCTCAAAAAAACCTAAACTCAAATTATACAGTACGTAATACAAATATTGTTTTTGCCTGATGGCCAGAAACATAAGTAGGTTATAAAAGCTAAATACGAGAATCATTCCATAGAAAATTCCGAAATAGAAGTATTCATTCAATGCATAGGCAATAAACCATTCAGTGCTGCGCAGTACGATGATTACGTCTGATATTTGCGAAGACTTTATTTTGAAGTAGAAAATCTGTGTATCTTTCGAATGGTTCTCCAGCGGAATTTCGAAGTTTTTGTGGTTGATCAGCCGATGCCTGAATGGATTTGAATCACCCAGCTGCTCGATTTTATATCTGCCGTCTTTTTGAGGAACATAAGCGCTGATTTGGTCTATCGTCTGATCAAAAAACTCAAGCAAAAACGTTTTTTGTGCTTCGGGATTTGGTTGTATCCGAATTTTAAACCAATATGTTTTATCCAACAGAGTTGTTTGAGGCGTACTTTTTAAACTTGCTTTAAATCGTCCTGCTAGTTTTTTGCTCTTGACTTCATCAAACGACAGTTTCCCAGACGGATCTTCTAAAATTTCAATTTCCTTAAAGGTGAAAATGTGTTGGGGAACGGAATCCTGTATACTTACTACCGTTTGTGCGTTGGCAACAAATGCCGTCAGAAACGATAGCAAAGATACAAGACGAGTTATTTTTCTATACAAAGACGGCTCAAACATGGGTTTACAAATCTACAAAAAGGAATGGCTTTGCCGAAGTTAAATCCTTCAATGCGTGTAAGATCCCGCAAATTTGTTTTCTCTGTTCGTTAAATAACCAGAAAAACTTACTTTGATTGGAAGGTTAATGAAACATGTGTTCCTTCGTTTATTTCGGATTTAATGCCGATCTCTATTTCATGAAATTTTGCGATACTCTGTACTATTGCTAAGCCAAGTCCAAAACCGCTTTCTTCCGTATTTCCGCGTTTAAAACGATCGAAAGCATTTTCCACCAGTGCTTTGCTCATGCCAGTACCGCTATCTGAAATGGTTAGTATATAATCGTGATGTGAATATTGGCCATTCACCTTAATTAATCCATTTTCAACATTGTACTTTATAGCGTTGTTAACGATGTTAACCAAAAGTGTGTGGATCAGCGCTTGGTTTCCTTTAAAATAAAAATCGCCATCTATTTTGGTTTCGTAACGAATGTTTTTATCCAATATACGATCTTCCAAATCTTCGTAGATATCGCTCAATTCCTGGTTTAGATTTATTTCTTCGGTTTTGAGATATTGATTGTTTTCAACTTTTGATATCAATAGCAAGCTGTTGATGATCAGTTTTAAACGGTTTAATGTTTTTAAAGATGCGTATATTTTATTTTCGTGATCTGCCGGTATTTCCGGTGTATTCAACATATTTTCAAAACGCGTACTCAGTATAGAAATTGGCGTAAGCAACTCATGAGAAACGTTGGCAATAAACTGCTTTTCCAGTGTGAAAAGCGTATTAATTTTGCGCATGAGCAGATTGATACTGTTGTCTAAAAGCCTGAAATCGTCTGTGTTGGTGGGAATATTTTCGTAATCAAAATGACTGGGATCATCAACTTTGTTGAGTTTTTTATCAATTATCTGATAAAAGGGGCGCAGCAAAAAAGTAGAAAAGGTAAAATCGGCAATGAGTGTAAAAAACAAAGCAACAACAAGAACCACCAACATATAGAAACGAATAGAGTTTTTAATAGACTCTAAGGCCGTCATGGTTTCGCCGATTTCCAAATTGTACCAATTTGTGTGGTATTTAAACTTATAATTTAGAATTCGGTAAAATTCTATGTCGCCTTCAATTTCCCGCCTTTCAGTATTTATTGACAAGGTCGAGTCGGGTTGATTGTCTGGAATGTCGGTTAGGATAATAAATTCTTCTTTAAGAATATTGTAATCCGTAAAGGATTCTTCATTATTCAGTAAGCTGTCAATCTCTTTATTATTCAGGCTTTCAATGATTTTGCTTTTTTTCTTTAAAATCCTGCTATCCAGTTGATTGTAAGCCAGTCGGTTTAGTGAAAAAAGAATAATTGCGCCTAAAACTACAATGATGGTAATCTTTGTGATGGCATTGTAAAGAGAAAATTTGACCTGTAATTTCATGCCGGTAATATGAAAACGAACAACTAGCAATTAATACGATAACCAATACTACGTACGGTTTCAAACCAATCAATCTGATTTACCAAAGCAAGCTTTTTCCGAAGGTTTTTAACATGTACATCAACAAAGTTAGAGTCAGAATTGACTTCTAAAATATCGCCCCAGACGTGTTCTGTCAAACTCATACGAGATACCACCCGGTTTTTATTCAAAACCAGATAATTGAAAATTTCAAATTCTTTTTTGGTTAGGTTTAACCGCTCATCTCCAAATGAAACTGTTCTGTTTTGAATATTTAGTAGAAAGTTATGGATGCTGATTTCATTTTTATCCAGTTTGTGTTTCCGCCGGATAATGGCGTGCATCCTGGCCAGCAATTCATTTAATGAAAATGGTTTTGGTAAATAATCGTCAGCACCTTCATCCAAACCTTTTATACGGTCATCAACAGTACTTCTGGCGGTTAAGATAATAACGGCATCATCACGATTTTCCAAACGTTTAAGCTGTTTTAGAACGTCAAATCCATCGCCATCAGGCAATCCCAGATCAAGGAGGATAAAATCATAATTGTTAACAAAAATTTTTTCTTCTGCCGATGATTTTTTCCAGGCGTGCTCTACAATAAACCCTTCTTTGCTCAGAAATTCATCCATTTCTAAAGCCAGGCTTTTTTCATCTTCAACAATAAGTACGTTCATTTTAGTTCCGGTTTTGAGTATCGGGTAGTCAGGATTTGTTTTAAGCAGTACAAATTTACTTTATGTCTTCGGCTGCTTTCATTACTAAATTAATATTTTTTAAGACAATAGAACAGGCTTCTTCAATTTCTTCGTTGCTGATGATTAAAGGCGGTGCAATTCGCATAGAATTGCTGCAATGTAAAAACCAGTCGGACAATACGCCATCTAAAATACAGGCATCTATTATTTTTTTGTTGATTTCAAAACTTTCAAATTCAACCGCCAGCATTAGTCCTTTACCACGGATTTCTTTAATTGCCGGATGTTGGAGCAGTTTTTTAAACAATTGTCCTTTCTCTTCAACCTGTTCTACAATGTTCTGATCTACTAAAGTTCTCAAAGTGGCGAGACCTGCAGCACAGCATACCGGATGGCCGCCAAAGGTTGTCATATGACCAAGAATTGGAGAATGGGAGAGTACCGACATAATTTCTAGTGAACTGATAAAAGCACCGATAGGCATGCCACCGCCAATGCCTTTTGCCAGTAACAATACGTCCGGAATGATGTCAAAATGTTGAAAGGCAAACATTTTGCCGCTTCTTCCAAAGCCAGATTGTATTTCATCAAAAATTAGTAAAGTTCCCGTTTCTGAACATTTAGCGCGGAGCGCTTTCATATAGCCTATATCGGCAACACGGATTCCGGCTTCTCCCTGGATGGGTTCGATAAAAACAGCGGCAATTTTGGTAGTAATCTTTTCCAAATCACTAATGTTGTTGTGTGCTATGAAATCAACATTCGGTAGAAATGGGCCATATCCAGATGAGTAGAAGTCGCTTTCCATTAAGCTTTCTGCACCTTGCGTACTGCCGTGATACGCATTTTTACAGGCAATAAATCCTTTTCTGCCGGTGTAACGCTTGGCCAGTTTCATGGCACCTTCTACAGCTTCAGTTCCAGAGTTCAGAAAATACGTACAGCTTAAAGATGGCGGTAAAATATCAGCTAAAGCCTTAGCAAAATTAACCTGCGGACTTTGGACATATTCGCCGTAAACCATTAGATGCATGTAGGTTTCTGCCTGTTTCTGTATGGCTTTTACCACCAATGGATGGCAGTGTCCAACATTGCTTACGCCAATACCAGCAATTAGATCAAGATGTTTTTTGCCGGATGAATCAAAAATGTAAACACCTTTTGCCCGAACAAATTCGAGCAAAAGTGGTTCTGGTGAAGTTTGTGCATTATGTTGTAGAAATAATTGACGTTGAGTAAGCATGGCGCAAAAATACGCAAAGCAGCTCAAATCATATTTCCGAAAGTTCGTTTTTATAAATTTTCTCCAAAAAATAGTTTTTGTAGTTTCTACCGATTGGAATTTTATAGCCTTCTTTCAGTACAATATGTTTCGATTGTACTTCAATAATCAAATCTTCTGCTACAATAAATGAATGATGGCAGCGAATAAAACCATTGTTTTCTGCTAAAACCTGCAAACGTTGAAGGGTATCGTAAACCTGTATACTTTCCGCCTGAGTATGTATTTTAATATAATTGCCGAAACCCTCAATGTACATGATTTCGCGGTAGCGGATTCTGGAAACTTTGCGTTTCGCTTTTGCCTGTTTTACAATCAGATATCTAGACTTGTCGTCTTCTACAAGGTGCAATTTATTTTCTACACCAACTATTTTTTGCAGTGTATTGGTAAATTTGGAAAAAGGAAAGGGTTTAAGCAGGTAACCATCGGCATCTATAGGGGTTTTCAGTTGGTTTTTAAAGCTGGTTATTAAGATCAGTTTGGAGACTTTTTTTCTGAACTGCGCAGAAATTTCCATGCCATTTGCTTCAGGCATTTCTATGTCAACAAAGACAATGTCTATATGATCCAGTTTTTGGATTTCTTTTAAAGCTGTAAGCGGATTTGTAAACGTTTTGAGGAGTTTAAGATCAGGCGTTAAGCTGATATAATCCTTTAAAATTTCCAATGAAGAGAAATCATCATCAATTGCTATGCATGTATACATATTAAAAAAGTTTAAACTTTTTAATTAATTGAGGATGACTTTGCTAAAATATTAGTTTTAAATTAGAATCACAATTTCTTAATATCGAAAAAATAAAAAAACATTATCCTTTCAGGTTATCTGGTTCATTTTTAGACTGTTTTGTGGACTGGTAATCATGACAAAATAAGGCAAAACTTTTGGTAGACAAATCCAAAGCCAGTTGAATAATTGCAAAAAAAAAGACCAGCATATTTGCTGATCTTTTTTTACTGCTTTCTATATCGGTTCAGGAGTTCCCTTTTAAAAGCTTCCTCTGCCCGATAGTACTTGCCGACAACTTTTATCGGCAGTGCCGATTTTAATTTATAATAATATTTTTTTTCAAGATTAAGGTCTTTCTGTCTGATGTCAAATTCACTGGTAATCAGGCTTTGCACCTGAGCATCTGTCAAATTATCGATCTCGGCCACTTTTCGGAATGAGATCATTTTCTGCGCACGTTCTTTGCGTAAACTTTGATGTTCAGCCTGCATATCGTTGTAGATTGGCCAGAATATTTTAGCTTCCTCCGGAGAAAGATCAAGTTTCTGAGTGAAATACGCAATTTTAAAAGATTCAATTTCTTCTGCCTTTGGGCGTTGGGCCAAAACTACTGATGGCAGTAGCAGAATTAAAAGTGCGAGAAATAAGTTTTTCATTTTTTTAGTTATTTAAAGCCTGAGACAAATCGTTAGAAGAGAAATTACTCAGGATGTAGTTTTCCATTTCTGTATCTGAGGCAGAAATTTTATTTGTATTTGTTGTGGTTTGCTGTGCTTCAAGATGTTCGATAATCATACCTTCATCAATATCATACAGTATTTGTTCATTACCTAAATCGACCCTTTCCGCAACGTTAGGCACCGTCGATGAATTGTTCTGATAAAAGAATACACCGAAAGATGCTATAATTAAAAAACAAGCTGCGCTGGCAAACTTAATCATTCTACTGCTCCATAGTTTTACTACTTTCGCTTCTGATTTTGGTGTTTCTGCTGCAATTTTTGCCTGGATTCTGCTTTGTAAAGTATCAAAATAATGCTCAGGTAAACCGAAAGCTTGCTGAGCGTTGCGTTTTTCCAAAAGAGAAATTTGAATAAGAATACGCTCCGTTAACTCTTCAAAATAATTTTCTGGAATGTCAAAATGTTCTCTCTTGGTTTTTTCTTTTAACTGTTCAAGAAAAACTGAAGAATGAATATCTGCGCTACTACTTTCAAAATAGGCATCGGGAACGACAAAAGGATTGCGCTTTTTCATTGATGCAAGTACGGGTGCATCGTTTATCCAATCGTTATTTACTAAATTTTCATTCATCACAGATATATGATACAATTAATAGAAAAAGGTTTAATAGTCAATTTCATCATTTGTAATAAAAGCTTCTATTTTTTTTGCCGCGATGTGAAATGAAGCTTTTAAAGCGCCAACAGACGTGCCTAAAACCTCAGATATTTCATCATATTTCATATCGTCAAAATATTTCATGTTGAAAATAATGCGTTGTTTCTCAGGTAGCGTTAATATCGCTTTCTGGAGTTTAAGCTCAAGCTTATCTCCGTTAAAATAAGATGAAGCTACCAGATTTTCAGCGAGCTCTGATGAAACTTCATCCAAAGGTGTGTTGTTTCGCTGTTTTTGTTTGTTGAGAAAGGTGATGGCTTCATTCGTGGCAATGCGATAAATCCAAGTGTACAATTGGGAATCGCTTCTGAATTTATCCAGGTTTTTCCACACTTTAACAAACACTTCCTGAATGAGGTCATCACAGTCGTCATGGTTCAGTACCAATCTTCTGATGTGCCAGTAAATTTTCTGCTGATATTTTTTTAAAAGCAGATTAAAAGCCTCGTTACGCGTACTCTCGACGGCAAACTTTTCCAGAATTTCTGAATCTTCTACTTGTTTCATCGAGATTTTTTAATGGCCGGTTGGAATAGTTATACCAATAGGCTTTCCGTTAATAGTTAAAATACAAAAGGCACAAAAACCACCAAGACGCATCTTCGTGATTTTTGTGCCTCTGTACTTATTTATTTTATGCTTTCTTTCTGCCAATTACTTTTTGTGCAGCTTCAACAATGTTTACTGCATCCAAACCGTATTTTGACATGAGTTGATCAGGTGTTCCGCTTTCTCCGAAAGTATCATTTGTAGCTACAAATTCTTGTGGAGTTGGCAACTCTGTTGTCAATAACCGTGCAACACTTTCGCCTAAACCACCAAATTTATTGTGCTCTTCGCAAGTTACCACACAACCTGTTTTCTTTACCGATTTTAAGATCGCTTCGTCATCCAAAGGTTTAATGGTGTGGATATTTATAATTTCGGCATCAATTCCCAATTCAGCAAGTTTTTCACCAGCTTCGATTGCTTTCCAAACCATGTGGCCTGTAGCGATAATGGTTACGTCAGTACCTTCATTTACCATCCATGCTTTTCCAATTTCAAACTTCTGATCCGGATCTGTAAATACAGGAATAACCGGACGGCCGAAACGTAAATAAACCGGACCTTCATATTCTGCAATGGCCAAAGTAGCTGCTTTAGTTTGATTGTAATCGCAAGGATTGATTACGACCATGCCAGGCAACATTTTCATTAAACCAATATCTTCCAAAATTTGGTGTGTTGCACCATCTTCGCCTAAAGTCAAGCCCGCGTGTGAAGCACAGATTTTTACGTTTTTATTTGAATAGGCAACCGATTGGCGGATTTGATCGTAAACACGACCAGTAGAGAAGTTGGCGAAAGTTCCGGTGAAAGGAATTTTTCCACCAATGGTCATACCTGCTGCAATACCAATCATATTTGCTTCGGCAATACCTACTTGTGTAAAGCGTTCGGGAAAATCCTTAATGAAGGCATCCATTTTAAGCGAGCCAACCAAATCAGCACATAAGGCTACAACGTTTTCATTCTTTTTTCCTGCTTCATGTAAGCCGGCGCCAAATCCTGAACGTGTATCTTTTTTTTCTGTATATGTGTATTTTTTCACGTCTTTAATGTTTTTATTTGAGGGTGTTCAAGCTTGCTTCGCAGGTTTTCATAACCCCAAACCCCTAAAGGGGCTTTTTTGTTAATGTGAAATTTAAAATTTTAATTTCCCCTTTTAGAGGATTAATAGTCGCCCAATGTTTCTGGCAATTGTGCCAATGCGGCTGCAAGTTGCTCATCATTAGGTGCTGTACCGTGCCATTTGTGGGAACCCATCATATAATCTACACCAGCACCCATTTGTGTGCTCATTAAATTCAAGATTGGTTTACCTTTGCCAGCTAAAGTTTTCGCATAATGTAAACCCTCTACAATGGCTTGCATATCGTTACCATCAGTATTGATTACGTGCCATCCAAAAGCTTCAAATTTATCCTGCAAACTATCTAAAGACAAAACCTTGTTTGTAGGTCCGTCAATTTGTTGACCATTGTAATCAACGGTACAAATCAAATGATCTACTTTGTGGAAAGGCGCAAACATTGCCGCTTCCCAGTTTTGACCTTCCTGTAGTTCGCCATCGCCATGCAAAGAGAATACGAAAGATTTATCGCCGTTAAGCTTTTTGGTTAATGCTGCACCAATTGCTACAGACATACCTTGGCCTAACGAGCCAGAAGCTATACGGATTCCTGGTAAATGCTCATGCGTGGTTGGGTGTCCTTGTAATCTGGAATCCAACTTACGGAAGGTAGCCAATTCACTTTTGTCAAAATAACCTGAGTGTGCAAGCGTGCTATACCATACTGGCGAAATGTGGCCATTAGAAAGAAAGAATAAATCTTCTCCAACGCCATCCATACTAAATTCTTTGTTGTGATTTAAAACCTCAAAATATAAGGCAGTAAAAAAATCGGCGCAACCTAATGAACCGCCTGGGTGACCAGATTGGCATCCGTGAACCATTCTTACGATATCTCGTCTGATTTGCGAGGCAATATCTTCTAGCTCTTTAATTGTATGTTTCATTAAAATACGAGGTTGTTGTTACATAGCAAAGTTAATATTTTACTTGCTATATCATAATTACTTGTTGATTAAATCGAGTACTTGTTGAGTAGCATTTTTTGTGTCTACTTTTTTGATAATGTGCGCAATTTTACCTTCTCCATTAATGATGAATGTAGTGCGCACAGTGCCCATATATTTTTTTCCATACATGTTTTTTTCTGCCCATACACCGTAATCATTTACGATTTTTTGATCGGTATCTGCAAGCAATGTAAAAGGCAAGCTGTGTTTAGTAATGAATTTTTGATGCGATTTTTCATCATCTACGCTTACGCCTAAAACCACAATATCCTGAGCCTGCAAGCCCTGGTAATTGTCTCGAAAATCGCAGGCCTCGGCTGTACAACCTGGCGTATCGTCTTTCGGGTAAAAATAAAGTACTACGGTTTTTCCGCTATAGTCGCTTAGCGAAATTTCACTGCCGTTTTGGTCTTTTGATTGAATTGCAGGTGCCTGATCACCTTCTTTTAATTCGGCCATATGTATTAGGATTGAATTTTTTTGTATGTTAACACTGAATGTGCAATTTAAACAGTTCGGTTGTAATACTGTTTAAGCTTGTTTAAAATATGACAATGGAAAGTTTTACAAACAATGAAACGGTTTACCGGTAAAAATTAATTTTGAAACGTTTGGCGTTGTCTTTTGCATCTGCCACAATAAGCTCTAATGTATGTTTTCCTGAAGTGGTGCGTTCATCAAAACTATGCCATAGCGTAGCAGTTTTGGTATCAAATTCCATCAGTACCCATTGTCCGTCTACGTAACCGTTAAAGCTTTTAATTCCTGATAGATTATCGCTAATCCGGAAAGTCATTTTAGAAATGCCTTTCATGCTTTTACCTTCGGTAACATTTAAAGGTACAATCCTTGGCGAAACTGTGTCTGTTGCGATGTAAAAACTCCCAAAATTTTTCGGTGTGGCTTTTACATAACCATCTTCGTAAATGCCACCCTGATTAGATCCGCCGGTGCTTACTATAACGGCTTTACTGCGCAAATTTTCAGGGAGGTTATCCGCTTTAATCCATAAATTGAAACCTACATGTAAAGGAGTATATCGGTTTTGAAGCTGATGTATTTCAGACCAGGCATTGCCACTTGGTTTAGGTAATTTTTTATAGTTAAAAACTAAATCGTTGTAAAGTGTGCCTTTCGGGAAAATTACTTTTATATCTGGTGTATTGTATTCGTTTACCTGATTGTAGGAAAAAATTGTTCCCGCTGGTGCGGCAACCGGCGCAACAACCGCTGCAGAACCCGCATTTACAGTGAAAGGCAAAACAGACGAGTTGCCTTTTGCATCGGTTATGATATAACGCAGCTCATGTTTGGCGCCATCATTAAACGTAACTCTACCATTATTAATCAGATTGCTATAAATCTGAAGTGGATTTCCGGGATCAACAAAACTTTTCTGTATACTTCTTTTCGTGTTCAGGTAGGCTGGATAATCGATGTGTGAATTGATGGCTTTACTGTTCTCAAAAGCAAAACGTTCCAGCGCAGAGGTAAAAATCACTTTGCCATCCAGTTCAAGCTGAATAGAATAAACACCATTGGTGCCAGACATTCCATTATGACGATCTGTAGTTACAATTCCAAAACCCACTTCTCCAGTTAAGCTCAAAGGGGCATTCGTTTTGTATTGGCCGTTTGCACCAGAAATTGGGATGGCATCTTTCTGCGTAAACTCATTAAATGTTTTGCCATTTAGGCGATATACATACAAGCCGTGAATTACCGGCGGAATATTATCTGGAATATTGATACCAAAAAACTGTGGATTTATAGTTTCTTCGGTTTTGGTATCGCGGATTTCGAAATGCAAATGCGGCCCTCCAGAACTTCCACGGTTTCCAGACCAAGCAATAATATCACCTTTGTGTACCGGAATAAGTGTGGCATCAGGAAATTCATCAATCTCAAATGATTTTTTTTCGTATTCCAGATCTTTTACAATTCTGGCAATTTTCGGCGCGAAACGCTGAAGATGTCCATATACTGTCGTAAAGCCATTTGGATGATTGATGTAAAGCGCCTGTCCAAATCCGCTATTCTGAACTCTTAATCTGGAAATATAGCCATCTGCAACCGCATACACCGGATAGCCTTCCCGTTGGTTTGTTCTAAAATCTACACCAGAGTGGAAATGGTTGGCGCGGATTTCGCCGAAAGAACCGGCAAGGGCAGGAGGTGTAATATCTAAAGGCTGCCTGAAATCGGTTATCGGGTATTTATTTTTACTGAATATCTGCTGACTAAAGCTTTTGTTAAAACAGAAAAGCAAAAAAACGGATAGGGAGATTCTAAAAAAAGTCAGGATTGAGGATTTAATCATTCGCTATTTAACATCAAAATTTAAGAGTTGTTTTCCTTCAAGCCAAGCTTCAATTTTATCGCCTTGCTCTGTTTTTCCAACACCTTCCGGTGTTCCGGTAAAAATGAGATCGCCTTTTTTAAGTGTAATGTACTGAGATACAAAACTTATTATCTTCTCGAACGAGAAGAGTAAATCCTTAGTATTCCCATTCTGCCGGGTTTCTCCATTTACTTTCAATTCGAAATTCAGATTGTAAAGGTTTTCAAAATCGGTTTTAGGCTGAAATAGGCTTATTGGTGCAGAGTTGTCAAAACTTTTGGCAAGTTCCCAGGGAAGTCCTTTTTCCTTGTGTTTACTTTGGATATCGCGGGCAGTAAAGTCTATGCCCAAACCAATTTCATCAAAATAATTTGATGCGAACTTCTCTGCAATATGTTTACCTTCTTTGCAAATTTTCAGAACAACTTCGCATTCAAAGTGAACATCTTTAGAAAACTCTGGTAAATAAAATGGTTTGTTGTCTTTTAAAACCGCTGTATCCGGTTTCATAAATATTACCGGAAGAGTTGGTATAGGGTTGTTTAATTCTTTTGCATGTTCCGCATAATTGCGGCCAATAGCTATAATTTTCATCTGTTTTCGAATATGGAAATGACACAATAAAGCGAGCCCGAAAGCTGCATCGAATCAAAAATAGAAAAGATATTGGTGTTATAAAACCGATATGCGTTTTACTTGGCTTTCGCCACCTGCTACAATGCGCAGAAAATAGATGCCAGGGTTTAACCGACTGGGAATGGTGAAGTTTCTAGTTTGCTCGCCAGCGTTTAGGCGTTCATTTGCTAAAGTGACTACTTCATTACCTAAAAGATCAATAATTTTAATAGTGGTTTGCGTACCATCTTTACCGATATTTAGTGTAACGTTTAACTGGTCTTCAACAGGATTTGGGTAAATCTTTAAAACGGTAAGCAACTTGTCTTTATTAATACTTACTCCTCCAGTTTTTGTTGAAGTTGTAGGAGTGCCAAATAAATTTGAACCTGCACCCGAAAAATAAAAAGGTTTATAAGGTTGAATATTGGCTTTAATGTCTGAAACTTTGCTGGTTTTTTTTGTCCTGTTTTTCAGACTGATTCGAATGCTATCTGATTGCTGAGCTGAAGCAAAATTAACCCCGCACAAAAAAACCATGCACAAGATGCAGCAAAGTTTTGTGAGGAACGTTATTTTAGCGTAAAGTTTCATCAAATTCGTAAACAAATGTATTAATTTAAAACAAAGAAATTAAACATTTTGTTTAAAAGCCATATTTTAACACAATTTAACAATACAGGTTTAAACAATAACTGTGCTAAAAAACACAATAATTTGGTTGTTAATTTGTTATAGTTGTTTACTTTTGCCGCACTAAAACATTAAGAAGTGTCAAGTCATAAAAATGTTAATGCATTAACAGCAAGCGGAGTTCTCATCAGTTTAGGTATAGTGTTCGGAGATATTGGAACATCACCATTGTACACGTTAAATGCGATATTCACCACTATTTTAGGTGGACATCAGAATATCAATCCATTAAATGTTCTTGGAGTACTTTCCTGTATCATTTGGACACTCACACTCCAAACTACCGTAAAGTATGTAATTATTACCCTTCGTGCCGATAATAAAGGAGAGGGCGGAATATTCTCTTTATTTTCTTTAGTACGTAAAAAAGCCAAATGGTTGGTGTTGCCTGCAATTATCGGAGGCTGTGCTTTATTGGCCGACGGGATCATCACGCCCAGTATCACGGTTACTTCTGCAATTGAGGGTTTAACGAAAAAATTCGATGTACCTGTTATACCTATTGTGATAACCATCCTCACGGTTCTGTTTATTATCCAACAGTTTGGTACTAATCTGGTAGGGAAGCTTTTTGGCCCGGTTATGTTTGTCTGGTTTGCCGTTCTCGGTGTACTCGGTGTTTCTTTTATTATTAAAGATTTTAGCATATTAAAAGCTTTCAATCCTTATTATGCCATCCATCTACTGACAACAAATAATCTTGCCTTTTTAATCCTTGGAGGTGTGTTCTTGTGTACAACCGGGGCAGAAGCTTTATATTCTGATTTAGGTCATTGCGGTAGAAATAACATTCGCACAAGTTGGATTTTTGTAAAGCTTACCTTAATTCTGAATTATCTGGGACAAGGCGTTTGGATTTTGCAAAATAGCAGCACCTATGTGCCGGGTGCAAAAATGAATCCATTTTTCCAGATTGTACCTGATCAGTTTCAGATTACGATGGTAATTCTGGCAACAATGGCGGCCGTAATTGCAAGTCAGGCTTTGATCAGCGGGTCTTTTACATTAATTGCCGAGGCGGTGAGGTTAAACCTCTGGCCGAAAATACGTATCGTTTATCCATCGGTTTCAAAAGGTCAGCTGTACGTCCCTTCAATAAACTGGATGCTGTGGATTGGCTGCTGCGGGATTGTTTTCCTGTTTGAAAAATCTGAAAAGATGGATGCGGCTTATGGTTTGTCTATCACCATCGCAATGCTGATGACCACCATTCTAGTGAGTTTTTACTTACGAAGCAGGAGATTGCCAAAATATATTATCGCCACATTTTTCTTAACGTACGTAGTTATTGAAGGCACTTTCTTAATTAGTAATTTAACTAAATTTTTGCATGGCGGATGGGTAACTGTAATGATTGGTTCGTTATTGTTTACCATTATGTGGAGCTGGTTTGTAGCCCGGAAGATAAAAAACAGATTTGTAAAATATGTTGAAATAGAGGATTACTATCAAATTCTAAGTGAACTGAGCAATGATGAAAGTGTTCCGAAATATTCATCTCAACTCGTTTATCTTACCAGTGCAAATTTTAAAACGGAAATAGAATCTAAAATTATCTATTCCATTATACAAAAAGAACCAAAACGGGCTGATGTATATTGGCTGGTGCACGTAGATGTTATGGACGAGCCATATACTATGGATTATAAAGTTGAATTTTTGATTCCCGGCAAACTCATTCGCATCGATTTCAAACTCGGTTTTAGAGTAGAACAACGTGTTAATTTGCTGTATAGAAAGGTTGTTGAAGAATTGGTTAAAAATGGAGAAGTGGATATTACAAGTCAGTATACTTCCCTAAATAAACATAAAATAGCAGGAGATTTCAGATTCGTCTTATTGGAAAAGCACCTTTCTAAATTTACCAAGCTGAGTTTGTATGAACGCACAATTATGGATTATTATTTTGTTCTTAAACGCTTGAGTTTATCTGAGGAAAGAAGTTTTGGATTAGACAGTAGTTATGTAGATGTCGAAAAAGTTCCTTTGATCTTTGTTACTCCTGATGATATTGAACTTCATAGGTTAGCCGTTTAAATGCTTAAGAATATTCTAATTCTGGTTGCAGTTTTGTTTTTTCTGGCTGGCCCAACGAGTAAAGTAATGCATTTGCCTGTTGGCAACGTCGGCCTTTACCTGTCGGTTGTAGGATTGCTGTTCCTAAGTGCAGTTCCTTTTATAAAATCAAAGTAGTTCTTCTATCGCATCAAGATTTATTTGTGTTTAGCCTATTGGTGGTGCGGACACCTACCAGTAGGAAACCTCTATCGGGTTGGTGTCTTCACCGACCGAAATCTGGTATAAGTAAGTATGTGCTGGTGGGTGGGGACACCAGCCAGTAGGAAACCTCTATCTGTTGGTGTCTTCACCGACCGAAATCTGGCATAGGTAAGTATGTGCTGGTCGGTGGGGACACCAACCAGTAGGAAACCTCTATCTGTTGGTGTCTTCACCGACCGAAATCTGGCATAGGTAAGTATATGCTGGTCGGTGAGGACACCAATCAGTAGGAAACCTCTATCGGTTGGTGTCTTCACCGACCGAAATCTGGCATAGGTAAGTATATGCTGGTCGGTGAGGACACCAATCAGTAGGAAACCTCTATCGGTTGGTGTCTTCACCGACCGAAATCTGGTATAGGTAAGTATGTGCTGGTGGGTGGGAACACCAACCAGTAGGAAACCTCTATCGGTTGGTATCTTTATCAACCGAAATCTGGTATAGGTAAGTATGTGCTGGTGGGTGGGAACACCAACCAGTAGGAAACCTCTATCGGTTGGTATCTTTATCAACCGAAATCTGGTATAGGTAAGTATGTGCTGGTCGGTGGAGACACCAACCAGTAGGAAACCTCTATCGGTTGGTGTCCTCACCGACCGAATCTGGTATAGGTAAGTATGTGCTGGTGGGTGGGAACACGTACCAATAGGAAACCTCTATCGGTTGGTGTCTTCACCGACCGAGATCTGGTATAGGTAAGTATGTGCTGGTGGGTGGGAACACCTACCAGTAGGAAACCTCTATCGGTTGGTGTCTTCACCGACCGAGATCTGGTATAGGTAAGTATATGCTGGTCGGTGAGGACACCAACCAGTAGGACACCTCTATCTGTTGGTGTCTTCACCGACCGAAATCTGGCATAAGTAAGTATGTGCTGGTCGGTGGGGACACCAACCAGTAGGAAACCTCTATCTGTTGGTGTCTTCACCGACCGAAATCTGGCATAGGTAAGTATATGCTGGTCGGTGAGGACACCAATCAGTAGGAAACCTCTATCGGTTGGTGTCTTCACCGACCGAATCTGGTATAGGTAAGTATGTGCTGGTGGGTGGGAACACCTACCAGTAGGAAACCTCTATCGGTTGGTATCTTCATCAACCGAAATCTGGTATAGGTAAGTATGTGCTGGTCGGTGGAGACACCAACCAGTAGGAAACCTCTATCGGTTGGTGTCCTCACCGACCGAATCTGGTATAGGTAAGTATGTGCTGGTCGGTGAGGACACCAACCAGTAGAAAAAGTATGTGCTTGTCGTTGGGGACACCAACCAGTAGGAAACCTCTATCGGTTGGTGTCCACAGCTACCGAATCTGGTGTAGGTAAGTATGTGCTGGTCGTTGGGGACACCTACCAGTAGGAAACCTCTATCTGTTGGTGTCTTCATCAATCGAAATCTGGTATAGGTAAGTATGTGCTGGTCGTTGGGGACACCTACCAGTAGGAAACCTCTATCTGTTGGTGTCTTCATCAATCGAAATCTGGTATAGGTAAGTATGTGCTGGTCGGTGGGGACACCAACCAGTAGGAAACCTCTATCGGTTGGTTCCTTCACCGACCGAAATCTGGTATAGGTAAGTATGTGCTGGTCGGTGGGGACACCTACCAGTAGGAAACCTCTATCTGTTGGTGTCTTCATCAATCGAAATCTGGTATAGGTAAGTATGTGCTGGTCGGTGGGGACACCTACCAGTAGGAAACCTCTATCTGTTGGTGTCTTCATCAACCGAAATCTGGTATAGGTAAGTATGTGCTGGTCGGTGGGGACACCTACCAGTAGGAAACCTCTATCTGTTGGTGTCTTCATCAATCGAAATCTGGTATAGGTAAGTATGTGCTGGTCGGTGGGGACACCAACCAGTAGGAAAC
Source organism: Pedobacter terrestris (assembly GCF_052343045.1). NCBI lineage: Bacteria > Pseudomonadati > Bacteroidota > Sphingobacteriia > Sphingobacteriales > Sphingobacteriaceae > Pedobacter > Pedobacter terrestris. Next base: position 827,499 of record NZ_CP180264.1, read on the forward strand.
CTCTATCGGTTGGTGTCTTCACCGACCGAAATCTGGTATAGGTAAGTATGTGCTCGTCGGTGGGGACACCTACCAGTAGGAAACCTCTATCTGTTGGTGTCTTCATCAATCGAAATCTGGTATAGGTAAGTATGTGCTGGTCGGTGGGGACACCAACCAGTAGGAAACCTCTATCGGTTGGTGTCTTCACCGACCGAAATCTGGTATAGGTAAGTATGTGCTCGTCGGTGGGGACACCAATCAGTAGGAAACCTCTATCGATTGGTGTCTTCACCGACCGAAATCAGGTTTAGGTAAGTATGTGCTGGTCGGTAGGGACACCAACCATTAGAGAATGAACTCCAGTAGGATTGTGTTGACAAGTATTTTTTAAATCTCGGCATTGGCCAGTTTACTGTTCTTGTAACCGTAGGCAAAATAAACAACTAAGCCGATTACCAACCAAATTCCGAAGCCAATCCAATTTGATATGCCAAGTTCGCACATCATATATAAGCAGCTAATCAATCCCAAAACCGGGATGATAGAGAGATTTTTTGTTATACAGTAATAGCAGATTACCACACAGATAATCAGGAATATCCACATCGGAATTTTATGTTTAAAAAGACTCCAGCCACTTTCGTATTTTTTTTCAATGGAAACTCTGGATGATGCGATAAACTGTTCATATCGATCGCCGGGTAGCGCACTTAGATAAGATTCAGCATCTACTTTATCTGTGAGGTTTAATTGTGGCGCCGCATGTTTAATGATTTCTTCTTTAACAATTTTTAGTTCATCACCATTTAAAGAAGTAACAAAGCTCACTGTCTGAATGGTTTTTGGTGTGTTTAGGAAAAATGCACTCGTTTCTTTTCCATATTGAGTAAAAGCAAAAACAAGTGCTGCTATAAAGCCAATAGGAACTATAAACTTACTGTTTAAGTAAGGGATTTTAAATTTGCCACGTTGTACATCCGGTCGGTTTTGCAACACTAAAACGCCTGCACAAACCAAAACAAAAGCAAATAAGGTACCTATGGAACATAAATCTGTAACAATGGTCAGATTCATAAATAACGATGGAACCGCCACTACAAAACCCACAACAATTGTTGCGAAAGAAGGCGTCTTATATTTTGGGTGTATTTTGGAGAAAGATTTCGGTAACAAACCATCACGACTCATACTCATCCAGATTCTGGGTTGCCCCATCTGGAAAACCAGTAAAACGCTAGCCATCGCAAATACAGCACTAACAGCAATAATGCCGCTCATCAGTTTTAAATCAATTTGATCAAAAACAAAAGCTAAAGGATCGCCCACCGCTAACGTATCAGACTTTACAATTCCGGTTAAAACAAGTGCAATTGCCACATACAAAATGGTGCAAATAATGATTGCCCACATCATTCCGCGTGGTAAATCGCGTTGTGGATTGCGGCACTCTTCTGCAGTTGTAGAAATGGCATCGAAGCCGATGTATGCAAAAAACACTGCAGAAACACCTTTTAAGACGCCAGAAATTCCGTTAGGTGCAAAGGGATTCCAGTTTTTGGTATCCACATAAAAAACTCCGACAGCTAAAACCAATAAAATTACCGCAAGTTTCACCACAACCATAGCATTGCTCGCGTTTCGACTTTCTTTCATACCGCGGTAAATTAGCCAGGTAATTAAGATGATAATACCCAAAGCCGGAATATCTGCAACAAAGTGGAAACCGCCTAAAGTTGGTGCAGTTAACCATGCATTATTAGCAATAGCTGTTGCAGCATCTAAATCTGCTAGTTTCTTACCTGCTGCAAGCAAAGCCTGTGCATGCTCATGACCATTGTACGCACTTAGATAATCCATCGTCATCCAATCTGGAATATGGATACCGTTAATGCCTAAAAAAGGAATTTTTATTGTGGTGAGTAAGCCTGTAAAATAATCAGACCAGGAAATGGCTACGGTAATATTTCCAATTGAATATTCCATAATGAGCGACCAGCCAATAATCCAGGCAATTAATTCCCCAAAGGCCACATAGGAATAGGTGTAAGCACTACCAGAAACAGGTACCATAGAGGCAAATTCTGCATATGCAAAGGCAGCGAAACTACAAGCAACAGCGGTGAAGATAAAAAGAAAAATTACCGCCGGACCTCCGTCTGCACTGGCCTTACCAATGGTACTGAAAATCCCAGCGCCAATAATCGCTGCTATTCCAAAAGCGGTGAGATCTCTGACGCCTAATGTTTTGTGTAGAGAACTTTCATGGTCGCCATATCCCTTTGCTGCATCCTGTAATATCTTAGAAATGGACTTCTTTCTGAATAGCTTTTCGAACATTTGTTTGCTTGTTGTATTCTTCAAACTTAAAAAAATATCAGTTAAAAACGTTTAAAGCAATATATTAATTTCATTAAAGCCAATTTTAAACCGAAAAACGCTACAAAAATAAAGCATTTATCGGTAAAGCGTCAAAAATCAGAAATGTTTGCTCAACATAATCCTTTATTTGATTCTAATAATTTTATCTCTGTGCAATGGTGTACTTTTACGCCATTCTTACAGCGAATCATACTGAAATGATTTGTTAGGATGTTTGATTTGAATATAAACACAAAATAATGAACGTTATTCGTCCGCAGATAAATTATTTAAAACCCGAAAATCAACAGATTGCAACATGGTTAGCATTTGCATTATTACCGCTTTCTGGGTTTGCTACAGATGTTTACATCCCATCACTGCCAAGCATGGCAAGTGAACTTCAGGTTTCTAATGTTCAGGTTCAGTTAACGCTGAGCATTTTCCTCATCAGTTATGGCGTTTCTCAATTGTTTATTGGCAGTTTATTAGACAGCTTTGGGCGATATAAAATCAGTTTTTATTCCATATTGATTTTTGCAGCAGCAAGTGTGGTTATTGCTACAACGCATAATATTTATCTAATTTATTTGATGCGCGTGATTCACGGTGTAACTGTAGGTGCAATTATTGTGGCAAAACGAGCCTTTTTTGTTGATGTTTACCAAGGTGACCAACTAAAGCATTACCTGAGCTTATTTTCCATCATTTGGTCTACAGGGCCAATTGTGGCGCCATTCGTTGGCGGATATTTGCAAAGCCTTTTTGGCTGGGAGTCCAATTTTTATTTTCTGGCAGGCTTTGCCGTTGTATTTGCATTTCTGGAATACTTTTTCAGCGGAGAGAGCCTGAAACATTTTACTGATTTTCAGCTGAAAAAAATCGGCATAATTTATTTAGATATGATTAAGACGCCAAGTTTTACTTTGGGAATTGTAATGCTTGGTTTGGCGTATTGTATGGTAATGGTATACAATATGACAGGACCGTTTATTATTGAACACCATTTACACATGTCGCCGGTAATTGCCGGATACAGCTCATTGGTGTTGGGATTTGCCTGGATGGTGGGTGGATTTATCGGTAAAGCAACCATTAATCGGCCATTTTTTAAACGCTTAACCATTAACGCAGTTACACAATTGGGTTTTGTTGTACTGATGATTTTGAGTTTAAGCTTAATTAGTAACCTTTACTCAATGATTTTCTTCGCTTTTATCATCCATGTTTGCGCAGGTTTTACGTTCAATAATTACTTCACATTTTGTTTAAGTAAATTCCCGAACAATGCAGGTATCGCAGGAGGATTAACGGGTGGAATTACTTATGTGATTGTTTCTTTTTTGAGTTACATCATTGTAAATGTTGTGCCAGCCAAAGACGAAGCGAATTTGAGTTATAGTTATTTGATTATGATTGTGTTATCACTCTTGATCATGGGGGTTATTTTAAGAATCAGAAAACGAGAAACAGTAGTCTAACTAATTATTGCCGCACTCTCGATTCTGCATCTGTGGCGCCGGTTGTACGTGTTCTGCTTGCTTTAACTGTTGTGCTTCCCAAGTTGTAATTGAGGGTAAGCCTAAATACCCGGGTTTCTAATTTCTGATTCAGATTATAATTCAGGTTGTTAAGGGCACTGCTAATTCTTGCTTTGCGCGTGTCTAAAACATCAGTCAGCGCCAATTTTAAAGTCAGCTTTTTCGATAAAAAAGTTTTTTTGATTCCGAGATCCATTCCATAATATGGTTTGATGGCATAAGTACCGTAAATCTGATCAGACTGGTAATCACCAGATAATTCAATATCTGTTGACGCATTAAGGGCGATAACTTGCGTACTATTGAATTGGAAATTCAACTTTCCTCTGTTGTAAGGGAACCCGCCGAGGTCTGCGGCATTCACCTTATTGTATGTTGAAATGAGGGAATAGTCCATCGACCAGAATTTTCCGATAGAAACAGGGTAGGAAAGTGTTAATGAATAAGCGTTTTGAAAATTAAGATTTTGAATCGTCTGGTATAATGCATTGCTTTTTACGTCTTCTAAAAAAACATCCATAATTAAATTATTGGTTCTGCTGTAGCTAAAACTGGCATTAAACTTTTTTTTGTATTGATAAGACAGATCGAAGTTATGGCTGTATTCTGGGTTGAGAAAAGGGTTTCCCTGTACAAAGGTGTACAAATCAACAAAATATAAAAATGGATTTAAAGATTTGTAATCGGGTCTGTTGATTCTGCGGCTGTAGGAAAAACTGAGATCATGATTATACGATAGGACCTGACTTACAGAAATATTGGGGAATAGATTCCAATATCCTTGTTTTACCACGCGGTTATCGGTAATGGAATTGCCGGTAGAATTGGTTTGCTTGAGTCTTAAACCAAGCTCAATATTTGTTGCGCCAGGATGATACTTGAATATTCCGTACGCGGCGTTTATGTTTTCGGTATATACAAACTGGTTGCTTCGTGTTAGATCATTTAACCATTCGCTGCCGACAGCATTTTCGAAAATAAAATTATTATCTGAACGCACCCAACTGCTTTTTAAACCGAAATCCAAACTTCCTTTTTGAGAAAATGGTAGAGTATAATCGGCTTTTGCCGTCCAAATTTTAATGTTTGTCGGCGTAGTATTTCGGAAGTTTTGCATCCGGTAAGTATTTCCTGAAACATCTGCAAAGTTATTGTTGTAAACGATATTTTCCTCACTGCGGTAGCGTACGAAGTCTAAATCAAAAGTAAATTCCTGTCCTGAAGTATCAATTGCTGATTTATAATTGAGGTTGTAGGATTGATTTCTGTACAGGCTTGTAGTTGGATTATCCGCAAAAACCGTAGAATCGATCGTATTAAATGTGGAGCCAATATCTGTACGGCCGTTAGAAATGTCATGACCACTATTTGAATAGCCTGAAGTTAAAAAACCTAAAGTGTTTTTTGGATTGAATAAAAAGTCTAATCCAACTTTATAATTGTAATTATGAACGGTTCTGGTTTGTGCATTTTCCTGCTGAAAGTATGTTGATGATGAGGCACCTTCCGAAATGCGGCTAACGCTTAAGTTCTCATCTTGCTTTGTATAATTATTGGAAAGCTGCCCATATATATTCAACTTATCCGTTCGGTGATTTAATGAAATTCCGAAATCACTTTTCGCGTTCTTGCCGTAACCATAACTCGCTTCGAGTGTTCCGTTTGTGCCGGAGTTCTCATTCTTTTTAAGTTTGATGTTAATGAGACCTGCAGTGCCTTCGGCGTCAAACCTCGCAGATGGATTGCTGCTAAGTTCGATCAGTTTAATTTCACTACTGTTTAGCGACTTTAATCTTTTTGAAAGTTGTTCTGCAGATAGATAGGTAGATTTTCCATCAATAAGTACTTGTACGCCAGATTTTCCATTTACATTAATTGAGCCGTTTTGGGCAATCGTAACACCTGGCATTTTAGCCAGCAGATCAAAAGCCGAATTGCCGGCCGCAATTGCGCTGTTTTCTATATTCATCGTTATTTTTCCACCACTTCGCTCAATAAAGGGTTTCTTTGTGGAGATCTGCACGCTCCTGAGTTGATTGATTTCTTCCAGAAGAATAAACGTGATTCTGTTCTCGCTTAGCTCCAGATTTTTGCGTACTTTCTGATATCCCAAAGCACTAATTTCAATGAGAATAGATTTATAAGGAATCGAACTAAATTCAAACCTGCCGATACTGTCTGTACGCGTTTGATTAATGAAAGAAGAATCCGAGGCGCCGATGATTTTAATTGTGGCACTTAAGGGCATTCCGTTTTCATTATTGACTAATCCGAGTAAACGATTGTAAGACTGGCTGTATCCAGGCTGAAGATAAAAGATAGAAAAACAAGATAACAGAGCAGATAGATTTTTCATTTCAGTAGTAAGAGTCTTGAGCGGTTATAGATAAAACCCTTTCACTAAACTACTGAAAACCAAATAGTGCATATCTTTTTTAACTTAGTTTAACATCGGGCGATAAAAAATCAGTGCACAAAAAATGGCTGCAAATTTTCATTTGCAGCCATTTTTAATTTGGTGTGGTATTCGTTTAGTTTAACTTTTCCAATTCATCTTTTACAAAACTCGCGAGCTCTTTCACATATTCTTCGCTAAAATCAAATTTGATTCCGGCGGTTTCATAGATTTTGTCCATTGGTTGCGTATATCCTAAAGATAATGCTGCCAGGTATTGCTCTAGCGCTTTTTTAGGATTTTCTTTATAATTTTTCCAAACGGCAATGGCACCCAATTGTGCAATTGCATATTCGATGTAATAAAAAGGAACTTCAAAAAGGTGAAGTTGTTTTTGCCATACATTTCCAAATTCATGATCAAGTTCTTCCCAATTGGCAAAACCTGCTCCAAACCTGTTGTAAATCTGTTTAAAAGTTTCCTCACGATCTGCAGCTGTATGCTCCGGATTGGTATAAATCCAATGTTGAAACTGATCAATTACAGCCACCCAGGGTAAAGTTTTAAGTACATCGGCAAGCTGTTCTTTTTTTGCACGTTTAAGTTCTTCAGCATCACTAAAATAAACGTCCCAGTTGTCCATAGAAATTAATTCCATACTCATAGAAGCCAATTCTGCAACTTCAGAAGGGCAGTGTTTGAAATCATTTAATTCCAGGTTGGCCGTTAAAAATGTATGAATGGCATGTCCACCTTCGTGTACCATTGTAGTCAAATCACGTAAAGAATTTGCCGAATTCATGAAAATAAAAGGTGCACCAGTTTCTGCAAGCGGATAATTGTAACCGCCCGGTGCTTTGCCCTTACGGCTTTCTACATCGAATAGGTTATTCTCTTTCATCGTTGCAAGTTTTTCGCCCAACGCAGGATCAATCGCATTAAAGCAGGCAATACTTTTATCAATAAGTTCTGCTCCGTTATTGAAAGGTTTTAAAGCAGCTTTTCCACTAACACTTACTTCAAGATCCCAGGGTTTTAATACTTCAAGCTGTAATGCTTCACGTCTTTTTTCAGCCTGTTCTTTTAAGATCGGAACAATTTCTTTTTCTATCGCATTGGCAAAATCATAACAGTCTTGCGGCGAATAATCAAAACGGCCCAAAGCCTGAAACATGTAATCTCGGTAATTCTCGAAACCTGCATTTAATGCAACCTGATTTCTGAGTTTTATCAACTCATCGAACAAGATATTCAAATCGTCTTTATCGACCAAACGGCGTTGCTGAATGGTTTTCCAGGCATTTTCACGTACTTCCCGATTCAGGTCTTTTACAAAAATCGAAGCTTGTTCAAGCGTGTATTCCTGCCCGTTAAGGGTTACGCTCATTGCGCCGGTTATACCCTGATATTTTTGTTGTTTTACCTGTAGCTGAGTAAACAATTCAATGTTTTCATCCCGGTAAATTTCCAGCGCTTTTTTAATCGCTCTGCTGTATACGAAGTATTTTTCTTTATCCAGATCATCCATAAATGGACTGGCAACAAATTTTTCGTTCAACGCGTTAGATAAGGGCGAAATTTTAGGCTCAATTTCTGTTGCGAAATACTGGAAATTTTCTACCAGTTTTTCATTTGCCGTATCGCAACTCATTTTAATGTATCGCCATGCGAAATCTTCTTCCAGCGCAGCTTCAAGCTCAGAACGGTCTTTTAACCAACGCTCTAAATCATCTTTACTGTTGATTTCTCTATTCTGAAGTTCTGCAAATAACGGAGATAAACTTTCCCAGGTTATCGTCAAATCTGCTGGGATAAATGTTCTTGGTTTCTTATTTAGAATCATGTTTTGTTATTGAGGAAATTAATGTTTCTTTGAATCAATTTTTGAACATTCAAAAATCAATCCTTTATTTATGTCTAAGGTAAGCGTCAATTAAAAAACACAAGGCGAAGACCACAGATGCATAACCGTTTAAGGTTTGGAACGCTCTGTTTACTCTGCTGATGTCATTGGGTTTTACCAATAAATGTTGATAAATCAACATGGTACAGAAAAACACAATACCTACGTAATATACCCAGCTAAAAGATGTAAAAAAGACCGGTAGAATTACACAGAGTGCCGATAATAGGTGCAATAAAACAGAAACATTTAATGCATTTTTTATGCCAAGGGCAGATGGGATAGAATGAAGTTTTTCTTCGCGATCAAAATCCTCATCTTGTAGTGCATAAATAATATCGAAACCGCTAACCCAAAACAACACGGTAAAAGAGTACAATACAGGAACAAGCGCAAATTGCCCGGTTACGGCAATATAAGCACCAATCGGCGCAAGCGATAAACCCAAACCTAAAACCAAATGGCAAAGTGCCGTAAACCTTTTTGTATAACTGTAAAATAAAACCACAAAAAGCGCAACTGGCGATAAGTAAAAACACAGTGGATTGATAAAATACGTTGTTGTGGCAAAAAGAAGGCAATTGATAATCACAAAAGTTAATGCTTCTTTAGCCGAAACTTTGCCCGCAGGGATATCGCGCATTTTCGTTCGAGGGTTTTTGGCATCAATATTTCGATCCAGATAACGGTTAAACGCCATAGCTGAATTTCTGGCGAAAACCATACACAACAAAACCAATATAAGTTTATACCACGAAAATGGGTTATCTGTAGTAGTTACACCCAGGAAAAATCCAATCATAGCGAAAGGAAGTGCAAAAACCGAATGCGCAAATAATACGAGTGAAAAGTATTTTTTCATTTTATGAACTAATGTCTGTAGCTGTTTTTTAACTGAATTTTTTGTAATCGGCAGGACGAACAAAATCTTTATTTACTTCGTGGATGAATTGCAGTACTTCATCTTTTCCAACTGCTTTTTCTGCCGAACTGATAAACGTAGCCGGAATTTCTTCAAACCACTGACCTAATTTTTTCTTAAAGGCAGCGACATTTTTCTGCGTAGTTGTCATGCCCTGTTTATCTGCTTTAGTGAAAATTAATGAAAATGGAATTTGCTTTTCGCCAAGCCAGTAACAAAATTCTAAATCAATTTGCTGCGGTTCAAGTCGGCTATCAATCAGCACAAAAACACATTGTAAACTTTCTCTTTTGGTGATATAAGCCCGAATAAATTTTTCCCATTTCTCTCTGCTTGTTTTAGAAACTTTAGCATAACCGTAGCCAGGCAAATCGACAATATACCAGCTTTCATTGATTAAGAAGTGATTGATCAGTTGAGTTTTACCTGGCCTTTGAGATGTTTTAGCCAAACCATGCTGATTAACCAACATGTTAATTAGAGAAGATTTACCCACATTAGAACGTCCGATAAATGCATATTCGGGCATTAATGGTTCGGGCAAAGCCGATACTTGGGTGTTGCTGCAAACAAATGTTGCCGTTTTGATAACCATGTTGCAAAGGTAGGGTTTTGAGTCCGAAGTCGGAAGTCGGAAGACGGAAGTCCAGATTGTTGGTCTTTTATCGTTTTAATTTTTGACAATGGACTGAATACTTTGCGCCAAGTCTTCCGACTTCCGAGTAAAGACCTCCGACTTTTTATCTATCTTTGCCCATATCATGAATCAGAATATCACTCCATATCAGGTTGCAGATGCAACAAAGAAAGAACAGGTTGCAAATATGTTCAATAATATTTCGGGCACATATGATTTTTTAAATCATTTTCTTTCATTGGGTATTGACGTCATCTGGCGTAAAATGGCAATTAAAGAGTTGGTTTCTATTCATCCCAGAATCTTATTAGATGTAGCTACCGGAACCGGAGATTTTGCTTTTGAGGCCATTAAAAAACTGCATCCGGAGAAAGTAATTGGCGTAGATATCTCTGAAGGTATGTTAGATGTTGCCAAAAAGAAGATTAATGAGCGCAGTTTAAACGATGTTTTTTCGGTTCAGGTAGGCGATTCTGAAGGCTTGCATTTTGAGGAAAGTACGTTTGATGCCATTACTTGTGCATACGGCGTCCGGAATTTTGAAAATCTTGAAAAAGGATTATCAGATATGTACCGTGTGCTAAAACCCGGAGGCAAAATGGTAATTCTTGAATTTTCTAAACCTCGAAAATTCCCGGTTAAACAATTGTATAACTTCTATTTCAAGCATATTCTTCCATCATTTGGGAAATTATTTTCCAAAGACAACCGCGCATATACGTATTTGCCAGAATCTGTTGCGGCCTTTCCAGACGGAAAAGATTTTACTGTGCTGATGGAAAAAATCGGTTTCAAAAGTACCAAACATAGAATTCTTACGTTTGGAATTAGTTCGATATACACCGGCACCAAATGATAAAAAAATTAAGCCTCACACTTGTATTATCTGTCATTTTTACTGTATCTGCCTTTTCCCAAAATTGGGGTGGCGGTGTAGACGATGAAGATTGGACTTGGGGCTTTAATTTTCAATACATCTCTGCAGAGTATAAAATTCTAAAGAACACCAATTGGCGCGATGTTTTTTATGATCCTGTAGATGGTACGCAAGTTACTCCGAAACTGAATGCAATTTCCAGCGTTCCGTCTCAGGGTTTTGGACTTGGTTTTGTAATGAACAGAAGACTTAGCGATAATTTTGATATCCGGGCAACGCCGTCATTAATTTTTAGCGATAGGGTAGTGCGTTATGATTATGAAACGCTTCCATCTATAACTCTACCCAACGGACAAACCAAAAGTTATCAAACTTCTATAGATAAAAAAGTTCAGGCAACCATGTTTGAATTTCCCTTAGGCATTAAAATTAAATCTAACCGTTTGAATAATTTTAGAGCATACTGGCTTGGCGGCGCAAAATATTCAATGGATATTGCCTCCAAAAAGAAGACTTTTGATGAAGGTGAAACCGCTATAAATAAGCTGCTTAAAAATGACCGGAAGTATTTTTCTTATGAAACCGGAATTGGTTTCGACTTCTATTTCGAATACTTTAAAATGTCGCCGGAAATCAAATTGTCGTACTCCACAAGTGATCTTTTGCAGCATGACAATACAGCCTATGCAAATCCAATCGATCAGTTAAAACTGCGTCAGCTCACTTTCAGTTTAATTTTTCAATAACCGCCAAGCGCAAAAAAAACTTACCTTTGTTTTGGATGGCGCAGATCAACTGAAGCATCATTCCGAACCCAAAATTCATAAAAATGTCTAAAATTGCATTGATTACTGGCGCAACTTCAGGTATTGGAGAGGCCTGTGCACATATATTTGCCCAACAAGGCTATCAATTGGTACTGTTGGCCAGAAGAGCAGATCGCTTAGCAAAGCTTGCACACCATCTTGAAGATAAATACGCCATCAGTATTCAGCAGGTAATTGCTGATGTACGCGAAAAACAAACCTTGAATGAAGCGCTTGAAGCCTTACCAGATACCTGGAAAAAGGTAGATGTATTGATTAATAATGCAGGTTTAAGTCAGGGTTTAGATCCAATCGATCAGGGAAATACAGACGATTGGGACACTATGATTGATACCAATGTGAAAGGCTTACTGTACGTAACCAAAATTGTTTCCAACTGGATGATTCCTCATCAATCGGGCCATATTGTAAATATCGGTTCTATTGCCGGAAAAGAAGTTTACCCGAATGGGAATGTATATTGTGCAAGTAAACATGCTGTTGATGCATTAAATAAAGGAATGCGCATAGATTTGTTGCCGCACGGCATCAAAGTAACGGCCATTAATCCGGGAATGGTTGAAACCGAATTTTCGGTTGTACGTTTCAAAGGCGATGAAGATAAAGCCAAAAAAGTATACGATGGTTTAGAACCCCTTATCGCTGATGACATTGCCGACGCAATTTGGTATGTTGTTAGCCGGCCAAAACACGTAAACATAAACGATATGCTGATTATGCCAAGTGCACAAGCTACAGCGACAATTGTAAAAAGAAATTAATTCATTAGTAATTTGTTCATTAGACATTAGTTCAGAAGGCAACATTATTAGTCGGCAATTGAACTAATAAACTATTGAACAAATGAACCATTTAACAAACTGAAGAATGATATCAACAACAATAGATCAGGAAATAAAAAAAGCCATGTTGGCTAAAAACGATGCTCAGCTTCGCGGATTGCGCGCAATTAAAGCTGCGATATTATTGGCGAAAACTGAAAAAGGTGCGAGCGAAGAACTTACAGAAGAAGGTGAATTGAAAATCCTTCAGAAGTTAATTAAACAACGCCGAGAATCTGCAGACATTTACAAGCAACAAAATCGCGAAGATTTGTTTCAGGTAGAGCAAGAAGAAATTGATGTAATTAATCAGTTTTTACCTAAACAACTGGATCGCGAGGAAGTTACCTCAATAATTGAAGATGTGATCAAACAATCTGGTGCAACTTCGGTTAAAGATATGGGCAAGGTTATGGGCTTGGCGAACAAAGCATTAGCCGGAAAAGCCGATGGGAAATTAATCGCTGAACTGGTAAAGGAAAAATTGGCGTAGATCTATTTTTAATCAACTGGATTTGAAATTTTTATTCCAAAATATGGCTTTAAATGATCCAAACACTGTTTTTATACCGTTTCGCATTTTATTTCATAAAAATGGCATATAAATGCAGAAATTTAATTTTACTCTACTAACTTAGTAGCAGAATACCACCTTAGAACATATGAATTACCAGATAACTGAAGAAGAAGGATTTAAATACATAGAAGCTGGAAAAGGCGAAACGCTGGTATTGCTGCATGGCCTTATGGGTGAATTGAGTAACTGGGAGCCTGTTTTAGACGAGTTTAAAGATCGTTATCACGTTGTGGTACCCATTTTACCAATATATGAATTGCCAATTTTAACCTTAGGCGTTAAAGCATTATCCAGATATATTCATCGCTTTTTAAAATTTAAAGCCTTAAATCAGGTTGTGCTTGTTGGCAACTCATTAGGCGGGCACGTGGGTTTGGTATTTACAGTAGCGCATCAGGAATTTGTGAAAGCGCTGGTACTTACCGGAAGTTCTGGTTTATACGAAAATGCTTTCGGTGGTTCTTTTCCGCGCCGCGAAAGTTACGATTACATAAAAGAAAAAGTAGAGTTTACGTTTTATGACCCTGCAACAGCCACTAAAGAACTGGTTGATGATGTTTTTGCTACGGTTAACGATCGTTCAAAAGTAATTCGTATTCTTACTATGGCAAAATCTGCAATTCGGCATAACATGGCCAAAGACTTATCCAAAATTACCATCCCGGTATCATTGATCTGGGGTAAAAATGATAAGGTTACGCCGCCAGAAGTTGCAGAAGAATTTCATGAATTGCTACCCAATTCAGAACTCAATTGGGTAGACCAGTGCGGGCATGCACCAATGATGGAGCATCCCGAATTGTTTAATAGTTTGTTGCAGAAATTTTTAGATCGGATTTTATTAAAATAATGTTTGCACAAGAAATCATATCATATGGCATAACCGAACTGAAGCCCGATGATACGGTGCAGAAAGCTTTAGACCGCTTGAATGAATACAAGCTAAAGCATATGCCCGTAGTAAGCGACGCTGCGCTTTTAGGTATGGTAAATGAAGATGAACTTCTTAATATCCGCGATCATAATGTTTTAATTAAAAATATTGCTTCTGGCCTTTTAAATGTTTTCATTCTGAGTGACGCACATACGTATGATGTGATCAAAATCATGGATCATTTAAAATTAACGGCCCTCCCAGTATTGGATCAAAACAGGAAATATCTGGGCATTATTTCTACCAACGAGATTATGCATGCTGTTGCAGAACAGTATGCAGTGCATGAACCGGGAGGAATCATCGTTTTGGAAATTAGCAACAGAGACAATTCACTCGCACATATTGCACAGGTAGTAGAAGCCGATAATGCCCAAATCCTTTCTTCGTATGTAAATTCATTCGAAGATTCTACACGCCTTGAAGTTACCCTGAAAATCAATAAAACCGAAATTAGTGCACTGGTTGCATCTTTTGAACGGTATAACTATGAAGTTAAAGAAGTATACAACAACACTCAGGTTGATAGTGGGTCTCAAGACCGGTACGATTCTTTAATGAACTATCTTAATGTTTAAACTGCAGTAATGAGAATTGCAATTTACGGACGCGATTTTAACGATACGGTTTTGCCTCATGTGCAGGAAGTATTTAACCATTTGAGCAATCTGAATATCCAACCGGTTGTGTATTCAAAATTTAAAAACTCTTTAGGTGGAAAAATCAGACTTCCAGAAAATACGCTCGTTTTTCACAACCATAAAGAACTTACTAAACAGGCAGATGTATTGCTGAGTTTGGGTGGCGATGGTACACTTCTGGATACACTTTCGCTCATTAGAAATTCTGGCATTCCGGTTATTGGAATCAATTTTGGACGTTTGGGCTTTTTGGCGAGTATCAATAAGACCGCTATAGAATCAGCATTGAAAGCCCTGGTAAATGGAGAGTACTCTCTCGACTCAAGATCTTTACTTACTCTGGAATCTGAAAATGGATTGTTTGGGGAAGAAAATTTTGCCCTGAATGACATTACTATTCATAGAAGAGATAACTCGGCTATGATGATTATTCATGCATCTATGAATAATGAGTTTATCAACTCTTATTGGGCAGATGGTTTAATTATTGCCACACCAACAGGTTCTACAGCATATTCTTTAAGTTGCGGTGGCCCTATAATTTATCCCGATTCGCAGAATTTTGTAATTACGCCAATTGCACCACATAACTTAAATGTAAGACCGGTAATCGTCCCGGATCAATACTCGCTATCGTTCGAGGTAGAAGCCCGCGAATCTAAATTTCTGGTTTCTTGCGATAGCAGAACCGTTACTGTAGAACGATCGGTAAAAATTACCATCAAAAAAGCAGATTTTTGTGTAAATCTGATCCGCCTTAACAATGAAACGTATTTAAACACGTTAAGGAATAAATTATTATGGGGGATAGATACCCGTAATTACTAAATATGGCGCCCAACAAGCTTCTCCTAATTTTGTTTACCATAATCATGTCTACTGCTTATGCACGTGCACAAGAAGCCACATGGGAATTGGGTTTATCCGGAGGGGCGGCAGGGTATATGGGCGATCTGAATCAAAATAACCCTTTGTCTATCAGTGGCATTTCTGCAGGGTTGTATGCAAAACGCAATTTCAATCAATATTTAGGACTGAGAGTTAACTATACCTACGGACGAATCCAGGCCAAAGATTCACAATCAAGTAACGCGCAATTTGTAGAACGGAATTTAGCATTTAAAACTTCTCTCAATGAATTTAGTGCTTTGCTGGATTTGAACCTGTTTGATTTTAAACTTGGCGGTGGAAACCGGTTCTTAAGTCCTTATCTTTTCGCAGGTGCCGGATTATTGGTTTTTAAACCCACATTTACCTGGGATGGAGAAACGTACCGCTTAGACCGGATGGCTACAGAAGGGCAGGAAAGCGGATATAAAAATGCTGTTTTAACCATTCCTTATGGAATTGGAATCCGGTATAACTATAAAGATACCTGGTGTGTTTTTACCGAAATTGGGTACCGAACACCGATGACAGATTATCTGGATGATGTAAGCGGAAAGTACCCGGATGTACCTGTAGTGATTGGAAACCAACAAAATCCTTATAATTTATCAGATCCTTCACTCAACAAAATAGGTGTCGCCGGCACACAAAGAGGAGATTTTAGAAAAAGGGATACTTATCTATTTGTTAGTGTTGGCATATCTTTTACCTTTGTAACCTCAAAATGCTACTCTTTTTAAGCTGATTTTGAAATAATTAATGGGATTTAAAGAATTGATAGATATAAGTCGTTTGCCAAAACACGTTGCTGTTATCATGGATGGTAACGGTCGTTGGGCAAAAGGACAAGGTAAAGTGCGTGTTTTTGGGCATGAGCAAGGCGTACTTTCAGTGAAAGACATTGTTGAAGGCTGCGTAGATATTGGTATCGAATATTTGACTTTATACGCGTTTTCAACGGAAAACTGGAATAGGCCGAAAGAAGAAGTAGATGCGTTGATGCAAATATTGATTTCTACAATAAACCAGGAAACAGCCACATTAAACAAAAATAAGATTAAGCTTAACGCTATTGGAGATATTGCCTCTTTGCCGCAACAATGCATTTCGGATCTGAATGAGGCAATGGAAAAAACGGCACATAACGATAAATGTACGTTAACGCTGGCATTAAGCTATAGTGCAAAATGGGAAATTGTTGAGGCCGCACGTAAAATCGCGCAAAGTGTAAAAGATGGCGAACTGCAAATTTCTGATATTGATGAACACCTTTTTTCATCCAAATTAACCACCGTAAATATTCCTGATCCGGAGTTGATGATCCGCACCAGTGGAGAGCATAGAATAAGCAATTATCTGCTTTGGCAAATGGCCTATACAGAGTTTTATTTTACCGATGTGCTTTGGCCGGATTTTAGACAGGAAGATCTTTTTGAGGCAATTGTAGACTACCAAAAACGTGAGCGCCGCTTTGGTAAAATTAGTGAGCAATTAAACTAATTTTTCTTTTAACACTTTTTAACAAGCCTTTAAACTAACTTAGCACCACTTTATAAGATAGATAAACCAGAATTAGAAAACCAAACTACGGTACAAAATTTACGCGCTGTTATGCTTTTAATCTCTGGTTATTACTGAACAAATTATTTTAATGAAAAGAATATTTCAAGTTTTAATCCTACTAGTTTTTACTACTCCGGCCTTTGCCCAGATTCTTCGCCCTCAGCAGGGCCAACCGCAGGCAACACCATCTTTAAAAGTTGGAGGTTTAGATCTCGATTATTTTAGTCCAAGAGAATATATCATTGGTGGTACAACGGTTTCCGGAACCCAGTATCTGGATAAAGAGGCATTGGTTACGGTATCAAAATTAATTAAGGGAGATAAGATTACGCTACCTGGCGATGTAACTTCTGATGCGATTAAAGCATTGTGGGGGCAAGGCTTGTTTGATGATGTAAAGCTTAACATCACCAAATTTGTACAAGACTCAGTTTTCTTTGAAATTGAAGTAGTAGAACGTCCGCGTTTAAGTGGAATTGAACTTAAAGGGATCGGTAAATCTCAGCGAACTTCAATTATGGAAAAGCTTACCGATAAGAAAGGAATTGTAAACGAAAACCTGTACAATACAACTTCTGCGGTAATCCGCAAATTTATGCTGGATAAAGGATATTTCTTTACCAAAATTGATTACACTACCCGTAAAGATGCAAACGAGGAAAATACAGTGGTGTTGGTGGTGAACATAGACCGGGGGAACCGGGTAAAAGTACAGCACATTGATTTTACAGGAAACAAAGATTTTAAAGCGAAAAAACTGAGAAAGTTTTTGAAAAGCCCAAAACAATTTGCCTGGTGGCGTTTGTGGGGTTCAGGAAAATTCTCTAAAGAAAAATACGAAGAAAATAAAGTAAAGATGGTAGCCAAAATGCATGAAAAAGGTTACCGCGATGCTGAAATTATTAAAGATTCAGTTTATCAGCACAACGATAAAAAAGTAAACATTAAAATTGATCTTTTTGAAGGTAAAAAATATTACTTCGGTAATATTACATGGGCAGGTAATGCCATCTATCCGGATAGTGTTCTGAGTAAAGTACTGACTATTGAAAAAGGTGATATTTTTAGTGAAGAGCGCTTAGGTAAAAAATTAAATGGTGGTGGCGAAAACGGTGGAGACATCAACAGCTTATACACCGATAATGGATACCTGACCTTTAACATTGATCCCGTTCAAACCCGCATTTATGGCGATACAGTTGATGTAGAGTTGAGAATGTATGAAGGTCCGCAATACACCAACAACAGAATCACCCTGGTTGGAAATACGATTACCAATGATAAAGTTGTAATGCGCGAAATCCGTACTAAACCAGGACAGAAGTTTAGTAAAAGTGATTTGATCCGTACCATCAGAGAGATTGGTCAATTGGGTAATTTTGACGAATCTAAAACTGTTCCTACACCTCGCCCTAATGCGGCAGACGGAACGGTAGATATTGAATACAGAGTAGAAGAAAAACCTTCCGACCAGGTAGAGTTATCTGGTGGTTTTGGCGGTGGCCGTATTATCGGTACATTAGGTTTGACTTTTAACAACTTCTCGCTTCGTAATTTATTTAATCTGAAAGCATACAAACCGCTTCCGAAAGGCGACGGACAAAGATTGAGTTTGCGTGGACAAACCAATGGTAAATATTATCAGTCTTACAGCTTCTCTTTCTCGCAACCTTGGTTTGGTGGAGAGAAACCGGTAAGTTTTGGAGTAAGTGCATTTACATCGTTGCAAACAAACGGTTATGATGCAAGCAGTGCATCTTATCAGAAAATTCGTTTGAATGGTGTAACCGTTAGTTTGGGTAGAAGATTGAACTGGCCAGATAACTATTTCCAGTTAACACATGCCATCAACTTACAACAATATATTCTAAACAATTACACAGGTTATTTATTTAGTTCTGGTACATCTTATAACTTAAATCTTTCACAGGAGTTAAGCCGGGATTCGAGAGATTCACCGATTTATCCTAAATCAGGTTCATTCATTCGTTTCACCATTCAGGCTACGCCTCCTTTCTCTTTGTTGAACAAAACGAACTATGCAACAGCATCTGATAAACAGAAATACAAATTCACGGAATACCATAAATGGAAATTTGATTCTCAGTTTTACCAACGTGTAGCAGGTAATCTGGTTATTAAAGCACAGGCTCAATTTGGTTTCTTAGGTATCTACAATAGTGCCGTTGGTCAATCTGCTTTTGAGCGTTTCAAACTTGGTGGTGATGGTATGCAGGGATATGATTATTTGCAAGGGTCAGAATTGATCGCTATGCGTGGTTATTCAAACAATACGGTTATCCCGGCAGGATCAAATGCAACTATTGCTCAAAACTCTGGTAGCCCGATTTATACTAAATATGTTTTAGAGGCTCGTTATCCGGTAATTTCCAGTCAGCAGGCAACAGCATTTGCACTTGTATTTGCTGAAGGTGGTAACACATGGAATAAATTCAGCGATTACAATCCATTCAACATTAGAAGATCTGTTGGTGTGGGCGCAAGAATTTACCTTCCGATATTTGGTTTACTGGGTATTGATTATGGTTATGGTTTTGATGCCATCCCAGGATTACCAGATGCGAATAAAGGACAGTTCCACTTCAGTATCGCACAACAATTAGGTGGATTTTAATTGATAAAGAGTAAAAAAATAATTAATTATGCAATAAAACAACCCAAGTAGAGTTTTAACAAAGCTTAGGTTAGCTATCATTAAATACACACTCAAATGAAAAAGTACATTTTTATCGCATTCTTACTTTGTTCAGGCTTTGGTGCATTTGCCCAGAAGTTTGCTTACATCGATACCGAATATATTCTGAAACAATTGCCAGAGTATAAATCGGCATTAAGCCAATTGGATGTTGCATCTAAACAATGGCAACAACAGGTTGATCAGAATTTTTCTGAAATTGACCGCATGTATAAAGCTTATCAGGCAGATCAGGTTTTATTAACTGACGATATGCGCAAACGCCGCGAAAACGATATTATCGAAAAAGAAAAACAAGCAAAAGAATTTCAGCGTCAGAAATTTGGCCCTGATGGAGAACTTTTCCAAAGCCGTAGCAGATTGTTGAAACCTATTCAGGATAAAGTTGCTGATGCCGTTAAACAGATTGCAAAAGCAAAATATCTGGATTTCATTTTCGATAAAAGCAGCGAAGCAACAATGATGATCTACGCCAGCAGTAGTTACGACCTTAGTAATGACGTTATTGTAAAATTAGGTTATAAGCCTTCAAATGCAAATAATTAATTATATTCGGCCACGAAATTAAGAAAACACAATAAAAAAATAAAAGTAGAACAGAAGATGAGAAAGTTAATTAACGTATTCTTTGTAGCAGCGGGGTTATTGTTTACAGTGAATATGGCAAGTGCACAACAAAAAATCGGGCACATTAATTCTGAAGAAGTATTTGCAAACCTTCCTGAAGCCAAAACAGCTCAAGGTACTTTAGAGACTTTGCAAAAACAAAAACAAACTGAGATTGATGGCATGATCAAAGAATACCAAACTAAAATGTCGGCAGCTGAAGCAAAACAAAAAACGCTAAGTGAAGCCAACAAAGACCAGGTAGGTAAAGAATTGCAAGCTGCAGGTCTTGAATTACAAGATCTTGAAAAACGCATCAATGATGCACGTACTAAAGCATCTCAGGATATCGGTACTAAACAAGGCGAATTGTTCCAACCTATCCAAACTAAAGTTGCAACAGCAATTTCTGCTGTAGCTAAAGAAAAAGGGTTGGCTTATGTTTTTGATATCGCAAACGGACAAGGTGGAAATAACTTAGTTTTCTGGGATGGTGGAGATGATCTTACTGCAGCAGTAAAAACTAAATTGGGTATTTCTGCAACTGCCGCTAAACCAGCTGCAGCAGCACCTAAAAAATAATTCCGGAAAATTTTATATTTTTCCAGATTAATAAAAAAGCGAAGTTGAGTGTACTCAATTTCGCTTTTTGCTTTTACCCTGTTTTACTTTAAGCAGTTTGTTACCTTTACCATTCACAAAAAAAGATATGTCAAAAAATGCACCAATTGGTATTTTTGATTCGGGTTACGGAGGATTAACCGTTTTTAGGTCTATTGCCGATGTATTGCCTGAATACGATTATATTTATCTTGGCGATAATGCCAGATCGCCATATGGCGATCATTCTTTCGATACCATTTATAAATATACTTTGGAGTGCGTGGAATGGCTTTTTAGCAAAGGTTGTAATTTGGTCATATTGGCTTGCAATACTGCTTCTGCCAAAGCACTAAGAACCATTCAGCAGAAAGATTTGCCTGCAAAGTATCCGGATAAGCGTGTTTTAGGTGTTATAAGGCCAACTGCAGAGGTGATTGATCAATACACCCGCAGTAAAACGATAGGCATAATGGGTACGCGCGGAACCGTAAATTCACAATCTTACCTTCTTGAAATCCAAAAGTTTTTTCCTGAAATAAAGGTGTTCCAGCAGAGTTGCCCAATGTGGGTTCCATTAATCGAAAATAACCAGCACATGCAACGAGGCGCAGATTTTTTTATACAGGAATATTGTGATGCACTACTGTCTCAATCAACTGATATAGATTGTGTACTGCTCGCTTGCACGCACTATCCATTATTGTTGCCTAAATTGAAAACAATCTTCCCGGATTATATTGAAATACTTAGCCAGGGAGAAATTGTTGCGAGGAGTTTGCAGGACTATTTAAAACGTCATCCGGAAATTGAGCAGAACCTTGTCCGAAATGGTGCAAGATCATTTTATACCAGTGGAGAACCTGCTGCCTTCGATGCTCAGGCATCCATCTTTTTCGGCGAGAAGCTATGCGCTGAGAAGCTTGGGTAGTTCATCATTTATAATGAAATCAACCGAATACAAAAAAAGCGACTGCATAACCGTCGCTTTTTTTTTGATATGTATTTTTAGCCAAAGCTTAATCGATTCTGAGAAAAAGCGGTATTTATTCGGGTCATAATGTCAGAACACCGTCAAATGCCCGACTGAAACCCCTGCAAAAGGCGTATTAACTGTATATATACAGAAGTGAGGGCTATTTTATCCCAAGCCTATAAAATACTTTTCGAAAAAATGTGAAGAGCACGGTAAAGTACTGTTTTTTAATTGTTAATGCTCTCGGTTTAAGTTTGCGGACATCGATGTTATGGGAGATTGTAGGCGTAAGAATTGAATCTTATATGGTACCATTCGATATATGATCTTCTGTATCTGTCAAACAAACCTCATCAATTTAAAAAGAAAACATTTTTGTTTAGGTTGTGATAGGTTAAAAGGATAACTTTGCACCTTCAAATCCACACAATGAGTGATCAGATAAAACACGAATGCGGCATCGCGTTTATTCGACTGTTAAAACCACTTTCTTACTACCAGCAGAAATACGGTACTGCCCTTTACGGCCTAAACAAGTTATACCTTTTAATGGAAAAGCAACACAACCGCGGCCAGGATGGCGCAGGTATTGCAACCATTAAATTAGACATGAAACCTGGCAGCAGGTACATCAGCAGGTATCGAAGTATGGCATCAAATGCAGTTGCAGATATTTTTGAATATGTACAGAATAAGTTTGTCGATATTCAAGAGAATACGCCTGAACTAATGCAGGATACGGAATGGCTCAAAAACAACGTCAGCTTTATTGGCGAAGTTTTATTGGGCCATTTGCGTTATGGTACACACGGAAAAAACAGCATTGAGAATTGCCATCCTTTTTTACGTCAGAACAACTGGATGACCCGTAACCTGGTTATTGCCGGTAACTTCAACATGACCAATGTAGACGAGCTTTTAGAGCAGTTGTACGAATTGGGGCAACATCCGAAAGAAAAAGCAGATACCGTTACGGTTTTAGAGAAAATTGGACACTTTTTAGATGATGAAAATCAGGATTTGTTTGATAAATACAAAAAAGAAGGCCACGACAATGTTGCCATCACACATAAAATTTCCGATCATTTAGATATTGCAAACATCCTTCGCCGTTCGGCAAAAACTTGGGATGGAGGTTATTCTATTTGCGGAATGGTTGGAAACGGCGATTCTTTTATCATGAGAGATCCGGCAGGTATTCGTCCGGCATATTATTATTATGATGACGAGATTGTAGTTGCGGCTTCAGAGCGACCTGCTTTACAAACAGCCTTTAACATTCAGTTTAAAGACGTGAAGGAAATCGATCCTGGTCATGCTTTAATCATCAAGAAAAATGGTGAGGTAAGTATGGAGCAGTTCCGCGAGCCTACAGAAAGATTGTCTTGTTCATTTGAGCGCATTTATTTCTCTAAAGGGAGCGATGTAGAAATTTACCGCGAGCGTAAGCAATTGGGCCGATTGTTAAGCGATAAGATTCTGAAAACGGTTAACTATGACCTTAAAAATACAGTTTTCTCTTTTATTCCGAATACTGCAGAAGTTGCCTTTTTTGGGATGGTAGATGGTGTACAGCAATATGTGCGCAACCATCAGAAACAAACTTTATTGCACAATAAAGAACAGCTTAATGATGAGCAGTTAGATGAATTACTTTCACTGTCTCCGCGTGTAGAAAAGCTGGCGATAAAAGACGTCAAGCTCAGAACTTTTATTACGCAAGATGCAGATAGAGGTGAAATGGTTGCCCATGTGTATGATACCACGTACGGCATCATCAACAACCATAAAGATACCATTGTAGCCATTGATGATTCTATTGTTCGTGGTACAACTTTAAAACAAAGTATCATCAAAATCGTGGATCGTTTGCATCCTAAAAAAATCATTATTGTTTCTTCAGCTCCGCAAATCCGCTATCCGGATTGCTACGGAATTGACATGAGCAGAATGGGGCAGTTTGTTGCTTTTGATGCGGCCATACAATTGCTTACTGAGCGTGGCATGTGGCAGGTAATTGAAGATGTTTACGAAAAATGTCTGGCTTCTCTGGCTTTGCCAAAAGAAGAAATTATCAACCACGTGAAAGAGATTTATGCACCGTTTACGCCTGAAGAAATTTCGGCTAAAATTGCACAGATTATCACACCAAAAGGTACGGTTGCAGAAGTAGAAGTCATTTACCAAAGTTTAGAGAACTTGCATATCGCTTGTCCGAAAAATAAAGGGGATTGGTATTTTTCTGGTAAATATCCAACACCAGGCGGAAACAAAGTGGTTAACAAAGCTTTCATCAACTGGAAAGAAGGCAACAACCAAAGGGCTTATTAAGCTGTAGAAAATTTTACTATTGAAATTTCTCTCATCGCTATAGAAAACAGCTGTAACCTGAAGGTTATGGCTGTTTTTGTTAAAGGTTAAGATGTCTCGGGCTCAGTTCTGAAACTTCTAACTGAATCTTCGAAGGACGTTGACTTTGGAGGAGAAAATAGAATATTTAGAAGTTAGCGCTTGTTCTAGAAGCGCAAAAGCAGTTCAATTGACAAAGTTGGTTCCCTTTTTTCGCTATACGCTTCACATCGTCGTGCCTCCTCGCTGCAGGGTATCGCTTCAACCGGGGCTAGTTACTAAAAACTGTATTTTGCTTTAACGTTGTGGCACAGAAAAATGTGCTTTGCTAAAATTGGTTTTGTTGCTTTCCGCTTTTCGCCCCACGCTTTCCGCTTAAGCGTAAAATTTAAGGTAAGTTTTAACAATGAGCCATATCGCGAAGAAGATGATGACTACACCGGCAACTTTATTAAGCGTTTTTAGATTGTCTTCCTTTATTTTGTAGCGGAGTTTGCTGGAATAGAAACTTTTGGCACCGTCTATACTGAGTTGTGTGGCCATGGCAATTACAAAGCACACCAGTTTTTCATTCAGCATATTATTAAGTTTTACAGAAATAATTCCGCTTACAATAATCCAGAACATTAGCGTAGAAGGCGTGAGGATACACATTAAAAAACCTTTCAGTATATAATTGCTCCGGTTAATTTTTTTAAGCTTGTTGGTTTCGTAATGTATACTGATTTTGGATAGGAGATAGTAAATCCCGACAGCTAATAAAAAGGCGCCACCAATAGTGCCCACATATTTATCAAACTCTGACTTGTATTCGAAAAACTGACTTCCGAATAAAACGATACTGATCAGAATTACGTCACTTATAATTACACCAATGGCCAAAGAAAACCCGGCCATAAAGCCACGTTCTATACTGGTTTTGATCATTGCAAAAAATACCGGACCTGTTAAAAACGATGAAATAATCCCTGCCCCTATCCCTAATATAATGGCTTCAAACATGCATTGTATTGTTTAATGATATGCGAATATGCAATTTTAAACCTTAACATGGCACATTTATTTTTGTTGTTTGCATTAAGTAAAAGTTGCATCAAGTTCATTTTTTTTAATTAAGTTTAGCCCACAAAAAAATAAAACCAGATACATAGAATGACAACAGATACTAAGAAAAATTATGGTACAGCATTGTATACCATTATTACAGTATTCTTTTTTTGGGGATTCGTTGCGGCATCAAATGGTATTTTCATTCCATTTTGTAAAACGCATTTTAACCTGACCCAATTTGAATCCCAACTGATCGATTTTACCTTTTATGGTGGATATTTTATCGGTTCTCTAATCCTTTATTTCGCTTCTCAAGCCAGTAAAGTAGATATCCTGAATAAGATAGGTTACAAAAATGGTATTATAGTGGGCTTAGTCGTATCTGCGGCAGGCGCGCTTTTAATGATTCCGGCTGTTCATTCAGGTTCATTTATTTTTATTCTTTTCTCCTTCTTTGTTATTGCCCTTGGATTCTCTCTGCAGCAAACTGCCGCAAATCCATTTGTTGTGGCACTCGGGCCTGCAGAAAGTGGTTCGCACAGGCTTAATTTTGCCGGTGGTGTAAACAATTTTGGAGGCTTGATGGGGCCGGTTATTGTGAGTGTGGTATTGTTTGGTACCGCAAACGATGCCGTAGCCAAAGTTGTAGAAATTTCATCTATCAATAACCTGTATTATATTCTTGCGGGTTTATTTATCGCAGTGGCGATATTTTTCTGGATTTCTAAATTGCCAGATGTAACCAGCAATGAAAAGATTGAGGCCAGCACAAAGCCAACATCATCTCTAATTGTTATGATTGTTGGTTTCTTAATGGTTGCCGCAGCAGGTCCGTTGTCTAATCTTACCGGCATCAGTTCATCCATTTTCGTGTATTCCTCTTTAGTGATTATTCTAGGCGGTTTGTTTTTCGCTTATCTGGCCAAAAAAGATGATGCCGCTGGTTGGGGTGCAATGCAATACCCACAATTGGTATTGGGTATGCTGGCCATTTTCATGTATGTAGGAACAGAAGTTACCATTCAAAGTAACCTTGGTGCTTTGCTAAAACTCAAAGATTTTGGAGGTTTGGCCGATAAAGACATTAAACCTTATATTTCTCTTTACTGGGGAAGTATGATGATTGGCCGATGGACTGGCGCAGTAAGTGCATTTAACCTGTCTAAAACGGCTAAAAATATTCTTACAGTAATTGTTCCTTTTATCGCATTTGGCGTCATTCTGTTGGTTAATCACGCAACTGGTACAGATGTGGGCAACTTATATGTGTATGCAATTTGCATTGCATTAATGGTTGTGGCCTTTTTCATCGGCCAGGAAAAACCAGCTAAAACTTTAGCTATTTTTGGTACGGTAGGCGCCATCGCGATGCTTACAGGTTTGTTTACAACTGGCCATGTGGCTATTTTTGCATTCGTGAGTGGCGGTTTGTGTTGCTCAATTATGTGGCCGTCTATTTTTGCTTTGTCTATTACCGGATTGGGAAAATATACTTCTCAAGGTTCATCATTCCTGATTATGATGATTTTGGGTGGTTCCATTATTCCGCCAATTCAAGGCGAACTTGCAGATAGTGCAGGCATCCACAATTCATACATTGTTCCGGTAATCGGATTTGCCTATTTAATTTTCTTCGCATGGAAAGTAAGTGGTGAATTGAAAAAACAAGGAATTGACGTAGAAAATATCGAAGCCGAAGGCGGGCATTAATCTTTAAAAAAACTAATTTTGCAGCCACAAAGATCAGTCTTTGTGGCTTTTTTATTTTACATGACAGAGAAACCTAGTTTTGATACCATTTTTATGAATCTGGCTACAGATTTAGCCGCCAGATCGCATTGCGTTCGTGCACATGTTGGTGCGGTACTGACAAAAGATACACGCATCATTTCCATCGGCTACAACGGCCCACCCGCCGGAACACACAATTGTGATGAAGAATGGCCAGAACATGGTTGTGCCCGCGATAGTAAAGGCAGTTGTTCACTTGCGTTACACGCAGAAGAAAATGCCATTTTGTATGCCTCAAAAAACGGTTCTAAAATAGAAGGTTGCACGCTGTACACTACGTTGTCTCCGTGCATCGCCTGCGCACGTTTAATTCTCTCTTCAGGTATTAAACTGGTATATTATTCTAAGTCTTATGCCGCATACAAAGGCTTGGCAAGTGATGAAGGGGTAGATTTTTTACGAAAGTTTGGTGTAGAAGTTAAGTTGTTGTCTTAAAGGTTGTTGTTTGCTGGTTGAGTAGTCATTGGTACATTTGTATTTTGCATATGTAAACTTCAATGGTATATGCTTAGTATTTTAAATATAATTTAGCTTCGAGGTTCTGGTCTCTGAATGCTAATTTTAGCTTTAAAAATCTCAAATCTATCGTCTTAAATCTCATATCTAATTGGTAGCTTTGCGGATGCAAGAAAAAATCATTATCGTCGATTTTGGTTCGCAATTTACACAACTCATTGCCAGAAGAGTTCGCGAACTAAATATTTACTGTGAAATATATCCATATAACAATTTGCCGGAAATTACTCCTGATGTTAAAGGTGTAATTTTTTCTGGAAGTCCTTTTTCTGTTCGCCAGGAAGATGCACCTCAAATTGATTTATCAAAATACCATCTTAAATATCCTTTATTGGCAGTTTGTTATGGCGCGCAGTATATCGCTCAACATTCGGGCGGCGCTGTACAAGCATCCTCTACACGTGAATACGGACGTGCAAAACTGAATTTTGTTAACCAGGAAAATAAACTCTTCAAAGGAATCAATATTGATTCGCAGGTTTGGATGAGCCATGGCGATACCATTACAGATATTCCTGCAGATTTTGAATTGATTGCAAGTACAGACAGCGTGAAAGTTGCTGCATACCACATTAAAGATTCAGATACTTACGCTATCCAGTTTCACCCAGAGGTTACACACAGCATTGATGGCAAAATATTATTGGAAAACTTCCTTGTAGATATTTGCGGCTGCAACCAGGATTGGACATCTTCTGCTTTTGTTGAAACTACAATTGCAGAATTACAAGCGCAGTTAGGTGATGATAAAGTTGTTCTGGCGCTTTCTGGCGGTGTAGACAGCAGCGTTGCTGCAGTGTTGTTGCATAAAGCTATCGGTAAAAATTTACACTGTATTTTTGTAGACAACGGTTTGCTTCGTAAAGATGAATATGCAAGTGTTTTAGAACAATACAAAGATTTTGGATTAAACATTAAAGGTGTTGATGCAAAAGATAAATTTCTCGGTCAGTTGGCTGGAGTAGAAGATCCGGAGCAAAAACGTAAAATCATCGGCCGCGTATTTATCGAGGTTTTTGATGAAGAATCGCACTTGATTCAGGATGTAAAATGGTTGGCACAAGGCACTATTTATCCTGATATCATCGAATCCGTTTCAGTTAAAGGTCCATCGGCAACAATCAAATCTCACCATAATGTTGGCGGTTTGCCGGATTTTATGAAGTTAAAAGTTGTGGAGCCACTTAAAACTTTATTTAAAGATGAAGTAAGAAGAGTTGGAACAGCGCTTGGATTAGAATCGTTTATTTTAGGACGTCATCCTTTTCCGGGCCCGGGTTTGGGTATTCGAATTATTGGAGAAGTTACACCAGAAAAAGTGGCTATCCTTCAGGAAGCCGATCACATTTATATCAGCAATCTAAAAGAAGCAGGCTTATACGATAAAATCTGGCAGGCGGGCGCAATTTTTCTTCCGGTAAGATCTGTTGGTGTAATGGGCGATGAGCGTACATATGAAAATGTAATTGCGCTTCGTGCAGTAGAATCACTTGATGGAATGACAGCAGATTGGTGTCACCTTCCATACGATGTTCTGGCTAAAATCTCTAACGATATCATCAATAAAGTAAAAGGAATTAACCGCGTAGTATACGATATCAGCTCTAAACCGCCAGCAACTATTGAGTGGGAATAAGCAATTTATACGACCAAATGGTTTTCTGATTTTGAAAGCCGCCAAATAAATATAAACATGCTAGCAAGGTGGAATAAACTTTGCTAGCATATTTTGTTAAATGACCTACCATGTTTAAAAAAGAAAATTGGATTTTTATTGCCTTTGCTTTGTTTTTTGCTGGCTGCTCGCCAAAGGTGAGAACGCCAAAACCAAATGAACCGAAAAAGGAAGACAAAGAGAAAACAGGCGATAAAAAAGCAATTAAGAAATTTTCTAAAGCCAATGTTTCTTTGCTTGTTCCTTTCAGGCTTGATCAGTTAAATCTTAAAACAGCTACAAAATCTGAAATTGAGAAATATGCCATGCCGATTGACTTTTATCAGGGTTTTAAACTCGGATTGGATTCTGCGGCCGCATCTGGTTTAAGTTTTAATTTAAACGTTTTTGATACACAAGATGACAATACCCATATTGCTTCTTTATATAAAAATGAGAAATTTAAACAAAGCAATCTTATTGTTGGTCCGGTTTTTCCTGATGGTTTAAAGTACATTACGCCTTATGCAAAAGAAAGCGATCAACTCGTTGTTTCTCCGCTTGCAGCATCAGAACCATCAGATTTTAATAACCCAAATCTGATTTCTATTGTCAATAATATTACGCTGCACAGCCAACGTATTGCAACTTACATCACCAAAAATTTTAATGCAGAAAATACCATTGTGGTATTGATCAATCCAAAGAAGACAGAAGATGAGCAGTTTGCTGCGCCTTTACGCAGTTATTTTCTATCACAATCAAAATTTGCTTTCCAGGAGTATGCTTCGGCTTTTACGTTCGAAACCAAGCTGGTGAAAGGAAAATCTTACGTGGTTATTCTAACTTCGTCAGACCGTGCTTTTGTTGCGCCAACAATCGATAAACTGTATAAAATTAAGACAAATTACAACTTGAGTCTTTTCGGTCATCCCAACTGGATTAAACAAAATTACCCGACAGATAAGCTGCAAGCATTGAATACCATCATCAGTTCATCGTACAAAATTGATTATAAAAACACTGGTACGGTGAATTTTATTAAGCGATACCGCCAACGCTATGGCTTTGAGCCCGGCGAATATGCATTTAAGGGTTTTGATATTGGTTATTACTTTGGGAAATTGCTTTCTACTTATGGCGAAGATTATCGTGAATACTTAACCAAAGAAAAATATAAGGGCTTGCACAACAATTTTGCTTTTATATATGATGAAAAATTGGGCTATATTAACACCAGTTTGTGGTTGTTAAAGTACAAAAACTTTGCGCTTGAAATTGTCCAGTAACCTTTTTTAAATTCCCGAATGAGAGTAGAACATCAGTTAAAATCTTTTGAACAAATTCTGGCCAGTTATGATGGCGCTTTTCCTTTGCACCGGTTTTTACCCGCATATTTTAAGCAGCACAAACAAATGGGATCATCAGATAGAAGATGGGCAACCCGTTATGTATACAGTTATTTTAGATTAGGGAATGCTTTAAAAGAAATTGATCGTGAACAAAGATTAAGCGTAGCTGATTTTTTATGTCACGGCACCACAAGTTTAATTGTAGAGAAAAACCTGCCTGATTTTATTTCCTCTATAGCTTTGCCTTTGGAAGAAAAACTGGTCTTAGTCAAAGATAAATATCCGGAATTTTTATTGGAAGATGTGTTTCCTTTGCATTCACACCTTTCTGCTGATCTGGATCAGACTGGTTTTCTGGCTTCATTCTTTCGGCAACCAGACCTGTTTATTCGTATACCGGAAGGAATAAATGCAAAAATATCCGGCGCGCTTGAAGCTGCTGGTGTTGCGGTGAAAAAAATATCTGATACGACATTGGCTTTACCCAACGGCACCAAGCTTGAAAATATCTTGCCTGAGGGAAGTTATCAGGTGCAAGACCTCAGTTCGCAATATACAGGCAATTTTTTTGAGCCGAATAAATGGGATAAATGGTGGGATTGCTGTGCTGCAAGTGGCGGCAAAACCCTTTTGTTGCATAGTTTAGAGCCTGCAATTGATATTTTGGTAAGCGATTTACGCGAAAGTGTGTTGAACAACCTGGACGAAAGATTTCGCCTGGCCGGGATAAAGAAATATCAGAAGAAAGAACTGGATTTGTTGCAGAATAACGATCAGGTATTGCATCATTATGCTTTCGATGGGATTCTGGTAGATGCACCGTGTACCGGTTCCGGAACCTGGGGACGTACACCAGAAATGCTCACTTTTTTTCAGGAGCGGAAAATCAATCAGTTTTCTACCATACAAAAAGGTATTGTACAAAATGTTGTAAAGCATCTAAAAGAAGGTAAACCACTTATTTATATCACTTGCTCTGCATTTGCAGAAGAAAACGAACAGGTTGTAGAATTTATGTGCGAGAACCTGCCTTTAAAATTGGAAAAAATGGAACTGATTAAAGGATATCATAATCTGGCAGATACGATGTTTGTTGCGCGTTTAATTAAGATTTAGACATGCTTAAACCAAGCCCTGACTTTTTTTAAGAAATATTTGGTGCCTTCAATTAAAACAGCTAGCAACCCGATAATGGCCGTATATTCTTCGAACTTGTTCATGGCACTTTGTTGATTAGACGGTACCTGCTACTAAATGTTACAATTATAGTATGGGGAAGGGCAATTTATTCATCCGTTCTGCAAATGACAAATGATTAAGGACAGATGAACCAATAAAGGAATAAAGCTTTTAAAGTCCGGTATTGTTTCTGAACAGTTTAATTGCAATAGCCAATAGAATAACACCAAATGCTTTCCGCAAAATGTTCAGTCCAGATTTTCCAAACAATTTTTCCAGTCTGTTGGTGTTCTTCAGAACAAAATAAACAAAAAGCATATTCAGTACAATACCGACCAAGATATTTTGTGTTGCGTACTCCGTTTTGAGGGACAATAACGTTGTCATGGTTCCTGCTCCGGCAATTAAAGGAAAAGCAAGAGGAACAATGGATACGGTTTCTGGAGCTTCTTCTTTAAAAATGGTAAGTCCGAGAACCATTTCCATCGCAATAAAGAAGATCACAAAAGAACCGGCAATGGCGAAAGACTCCACATCCAGACCAATCACTTTAAGTAAAGATTCTCCGAGGAATAAAAATAGAATCATTAATCCTGCTGCAACCAATGAAGCTTTTTCGGATTGTATGTGTCCGGCTTTTCTACGCAATTCTATTACCACGGGTATTGCACCTAGAATATCGATGATTGCGAATAATACCATTGTCGTAGATAGAATCTGACTGAGGTTAAACTTCATGAAGTCGAATTTCATAACCGTGGATTTTAAATCAAAAGTAGTTTAATTTAAGGAAAATAGCGGATCATTTGATCAATATTGGCAAAACTAAAAATAGAATTGAGTGCGTAAGGTTAGAACATTGTCTTTCCTGTTGCTGGTATATTCCTCAATTGCGGTAGATTCATTCCGAATTACGTCATAATACAAGACAGCTTTAAAATGTGTATTAAAGTGATGTAGAAAACCAAATCCAATTGTGTCAAAACGAACGTCGGCAGCAGACAAACCATTGGTCTCAGAAACCTCCTGTCCTTTGACTTTTGTATTTGGATCGTACCAGTCATATTTCAAAATCAGCTGGTTATCGGTACTGTTTAAAGTTTGCACAAATGTAAAGTACGCACCATTAAAATTTCTGGTATAATAGGGTAAAGGAAGTGCTTTGCTATCTGTAGGGTAAGAGCCTGGTGTAGTAGACGTTAGCGCTGTACCGGTTTGCAGGCCTGAGATAACTTCTGCACGCAATTCTGATTTCCAGCTTTTTTGATTCGTTGCCAATTGAATATCTGCTCCGTAATACCGCCGTGGTGCAACTTGATTGATATTTGCAACAGATGAATCTCGTTTCATCTGCCAGGTGCCATTTAACTGATCCATTTTATAACTTACCGGAAGGCGGTGATTTAATCCGCCCTGCAGGGTGCTGATGCCACCTGCGATTGTCAGGTTCATATTTTTGATTTTAACCTGTTTGTGGTTCAGGCGGAAGATAAAATCTTTACTATTATCAAATTCTCCGGATCCGGCTAAACCCTGTCCATTGTAAATCCCCAGGTCCAAAGAAATATTTTTAAGTTTAGCGTTTTTCCAGCGCGGATTTAGTGTAAAGGTTACGCCGAGGTCTCGTTCGGTTTTCATCAGTATCTGTGACATTCTGCCTCTTTCAGGAGCTTCACGAACAGATGAGGAAAGTTGCAGTTCATTCCCAAATGGCCTGCCTGATAAACCAAGTGTTACAGAAAGGATTTTCCATTTATTTTCATAGTAACGACCCCAAAAATCACGAATGGCTACGCCTTGTTCAGTTCCGTCAAATTGGAGGACGAAATAAGTGGAAGGATCACCTTCATCGGTAAGCAGCATATAATCTGCACGTAGTCGGCCTCGTCTAAGCCTGAAACGGTTGTTGGTATATTCGCCAAAATTACCACCCTGATATTCTGCAAGGGTACCATTGGTTTGAGCGGCCTGGAATTGCGGTTGTAAGTATCCACTAAAAGATAAGGCACCATATTTTTTGGAAATGATAAGTAAATGGTTAACCGTAGTGGAATCCATAATATCATTAATGGTTCGCTGAGCTACAGACTGTAGCGTGAGCATCAAAAAGCTGAACAACAGCGTATACTTAAAAAGAATCTTTCGATTGTCCTTATCCATATCTGATTTTCGGCAAATATATTTCGTTTACAACGTAATCCAAAAAAAAACACCGCAAGTGCGGTGTTTTATGTATTAATTATTTTTCTATAATTCTGGTTTAGGAGGATCTACCGGAGGAACAACTTTTCCTTTGTTCCGTAGAACTGAGTTTCCTTTTCCGTAAAAGAAATAAATTGCTATACCTAGAGCCATCCAGATGGCTAAACGAATCCATGCTTCAAGTGGTAATGAGGACATCAGATAAACGCAAACAATAATACCCATAATTGGAACAAAAGGAACCAAAGGTGTTTTGAATGGACGAGGCCTATCCGGATCTGTTTTACGCAGCAACATTACGCCGATACAAACCAGCGAGAAAGCAAATAAAGTACCGATAGATACCATATGACCTAAATCTGTTACTGGAACAAAACCAGCGAAAATGCTCACAAAAATCATGAAGAAGATGTTGGTTTTAAAAGGTGTTCTGAATTTAGAGTGGATGTTACTAAAGAATTTTGGTAATAAGCCATCTTTAGACATGGTATAGAAAACCCTTGATTGGCCCATTAACATCACTAAAATTACCGAAGTATATCCGGCTAAAATGGCGATGATAAGTCCCATTTGCAACCAGTTGTAACCTGTAACCTTGAACGCTGTAGCTGCCGGAGATGCATCACCTTTAAATACACTATACGGTACTAAACCTGTCATAACGTGTGCAAAGAGCACATATAAAATAGTACATACCACTAATGAACCTAAAATACCGATTGGCATGCCTTTCTGCGGGTTCTTTGCTTCCTGAGCAGCGGTAGAAACGGCATCAAATCCGATAAAGGCGAAGAATACCAAAGCGGCACCTGCTGCAATACCAGATATTCCAAATTCTCCTTTAACACCTGTGTTTGCAGGGATATATGGTGTGTGGTTTGCCGGATTGATAAATTTCCATCCTAAAGCAATGAAAATAATTACCACAGCAACTTTTACGATTACCAGGATATTATTTAAACTGGCAGATTCCTTTGTGCCGCGAATAAGCATTAACGAGAGTAGCGAAACGATTACTACTGCCGGAAGATTTATCCCGCCGCCATCAACTTCTGCGAAAGACTTGGTTAAATACAGGGGCATCTCCATTCCAAATTCATGGAGCAGCTTATTAAAATATCCAGACCATGAAACACCTACCGTAGCTGCACCAAGTGCATACTCCAGTACCAGATCCCATCCAATAACCCAGGCCATAAACTCGCCCATAGTTGCATAAGAATACGTGTATGCACTACCTGCAACCGGAATCATTGATGCAAATTCTGCATAACATAAACCTGCAAAAGCACATCCTACGGCAGCCAGCACAAATGACAATGTTACGGCAGGGCCGGCATGGTCTGCAGCGGCAATACCAGTTAAAGAGAATAAACCTGCGCCAATAATAGCTCCAATACCCAGAGCAACAAGACTTGTGCTGCTTAACGTGCGTTTTAGCGTGCCCTCTCCACTTTCAGCAGATTCTGCTATAAGCACATCAATAGGCTTTTTTAAATTCATAATTTGTTTAGTCTTTTATGTTTGTTGATTTTTTATAAAATAATAAACCGTAAACCTAAATAAAAATTAGCAAAAAGTAAAAAGCAACTCTTTCATTTACCCCTTTTAGCTTTATTATATCTATGATTTTACAACTAATGCTTAATGGTTTGCGTAGAATTGATCAATGTGTCTGTAATTGCCCTGCCGGATTCGTCTATTTTTTTCTCAATCCTGATTTCTTTCCTAACTTCTGAGTTTTCTGTGCCCGAAATTGCCTTTACTGCAATGTAAGGTGCGATTACAAGTGAAACAATAGACATCAATTTGATTAATATATTCATGGAAGGACCTGATGTATCTTTAAATGGATCGCCAACAGTATCTCCGGTAACAGAAGCTTTATGTGGTTCTGATTTTTTATAGTACATCTCGCCATTAATGTTTACGCCTTGTTCGAAAGACTTTTTTGCATTATCCCAGGCGCCGCCAGCATTGCTTTGGAAAATGCCCATCAATACGCCAGTTACGGTAACACCGGCCAGCATGCCGCCTAAAACCTCCGGACCGAACGTAAAACCAATAATAAGAGGGGTGATAATAGCGATGGCGCCTGGCAACATCATTTCCCGGATTGATGCTTTAGTTGAGATGGCTACACATTTTTCATATTCAGGTTTTGCCTTATATTCCATAATTCCGGGAATGTCCCGAAATTGTCTGCGTACCTCTTGCACCATGTCCATTGCTGCTTTTCCAACTGCTTGTATACAAAGTGCAGAAAAGATAAATGGAATCATGCCACCAATAAATAAACCAGCTAACACCGGAGCTTTGTAAATATCTATTGCCGTAATACCTGCAATACCCACAAAAGCCGCGAATAAAGCCAATGAAGTTAAGGCTGCAGATGCAATTGCAAATCCTTTTCCGGTTGCAGCAGTCGTATTGCCAACAGCATCAAGGTTGTCGGTGCGTTCTCGTACTTCAGGTGGTAGCTGGCTCATTTCTGCAATTCCGCCGGCATTATCGGCAATTGGGCCAAAAGCGTCAATAGCCAGTTGCATCGCTGTTGTGGCCATCATCCCGGCTGCGGCTATTGCAACGCCATATAGGCCTGCGAAATGGTAAGATGCCATGATTCCGCCGGCCAAAACCAAAATTGGAATCACAGTCGATTTCATTCCTACAGATAAACCGGCAATAATATTTGTTGCATGGCCGGTTGAAGATTGTTGAATAATAGAATTTACAGGGGCTTTTCCCATTGCTGTGAAATACTCCGTTACCACACTCATAATTGTGCCTACCACTAAGCCAACCAATATGGCATAAAAAACATTTATGCTAGAAAATTCATATCCACGCAAACTAAGTGTTTGTGGAAGCATCCATTTAACAATAAAAAATGAGGCTACTGCAGTAATCAGTATGGATGACCAGTTGCCTAGATTAAGTGCGTTCTGAACGTTTGATTTTTCATCTTTAATGGTTACAAACCAGGTTCCGATAATGGAAAAGATAATGCCCAGTCCGCAGATCACCATTGGCAATAAAATTGGAGACATCCCTCCAAATTTATCTGTAACCGATATCTCTTGGCCTAAAACCATTGTGGCGAGTATTGTTGCTACGTAAGACCCAAAGAGATCT
Organism: Pedobacter terrestris; assembly: GCF_052343045.1. Taxonomy (NCBI): domain Bacteria; kingdom Pseudomonadati; phylum Bacteroidota; class Sphingobacteriia; order Sphingobacteriales; family Sphingobacteriaceae; genus Pedobacter; species Pedobacter terrestris. The sequence continues at coordinate 864,491 of NZ_CP180264.1, forward strand.
GCACCCATACCGGCAACATCGCCAACATTGTCGCCAACATTATCTGCAATTGTTGCAGGATTTCTAACGTCATCTTCCGGAATGCCTGCTTCAACTTTTCCAACCAAATCTGCACCAACATCTGCCGCTTTGGTGTAGATACCACCGCCAACACGAGCAAAAAGCGCAATGGATTCTGCACCAAGCGAAAACCCCGTAAGCACTTCAATTGCAGTTCGCATTTCTGAACTATTTGAATTCGTAACATAAAAAATTTGTAAAAAAACAATAAATAAGCCGCCAAGCCCTAGTACAGCAAGTCCGGCAACGCCCAGTCCCATAACCGTTCCGCCAGTAAAAGAAACTTTTAATGCTTGTTTTAAGCTCGTTCGTGCGGCTTGCGTAGTTCGTACATTTGCTTTTGTTGCTGCTTTCATGCCAATGTAGCCAGCGGTTGCCGAAAAAACCGCACCAATGATAAAGGCAATGGAAATGATCCAGCTAGAGTGCAATTCTATTCCATTAATTTCGGTAACTGTGCCCGAATATGCGAGTAAAGCGGCTACGAAAACGGCGAAAATGCTCAATACTTTCCATTCTGCACGTAAAAAGGCCATAGCACCGTCGGCAATGTAGCCGGCCAGTTCTTGCATGTTTCTATCTCCGGCATCCTGTCGATTTACCCATGCACTTTTTGCTAACATTACAAAAATTCCCACAAGTCCGAGTATGGGAATGCAATAAATAAGATTGTTGTGTAGAAAGTTCATAATTTATATTTGGTTATAGATTGTTGTTCTCGCTTACGTAACGCGTATGATGTACAATTTTTCTGATTAGATTTACCAATATAACAATTTTATTTTCTTGCAATTAAATTTTAATTTCCGTTTGTAGGATATTTTATATAGTAAAATAATACACTCGAAATTCCAATCCATTTATTTTTTTAAATAAATTAGCCAACAAACAAAACTAACTATGGAGAAAGAAGCACAAGACCAAACGTTTAAACGAGCGCTTGGCCTTTTTGATGGTACCATGCTGGTTGTCGGTTCGATGATTGGCTCTGGTATTTTTATTGTAAGCGCAGACATTACCAGGCAGGTGGGCTCTGCTGGGTGGGTTATTTTAATTTGGGCACTCACGGCTATTGTCACAGTTATTGCAGCTGTAAGTTATGGCGAGTTAAGCGCCATGTTTCCTAAAGCCGGCGGACAATACGTTTATCTTAAAGAGGCCTATAATAAATTGGTTGCATTTTTGTTTGGATGGAGTTTTTTCGCGGTGATCCAAACCGGAACTATTGCGGCAGTTGGTGTTGCCTTTTCGAAATTTGCAGCCTATTTATATTCGCCGTTAAGCGATGAAAATATAGTGTTCAGTATCAGTGGTTTTCAGCTTAATGCTGCACAACTAGTTTCTATCGCTACAATTGTTTTGCTTACCTACATTAATAGTAAAGGTGTTAAGGATAGTAAAATCCTTCAAACCATACTTACGATTATTAAAATACTGTCTTTATTCGGACTGATTATTTTTGGTTTTACACTGGCTGCGAAGGCAGAAATCTGGAATGCCAATTGGGCCGATGCCTGGTCTACGCGCTCATTTGACGTAAAATCTGGAAGCTGGGTAAATGTTGCTGGCACTGCCTTATTATCTGGAATTGCAGCTTCAATGGTTGGATCGCTTTTCAGTAGTGATGCCTGGAGTGGCGTAACATTTATTGCCGGCGAAATCAAAAACCCTCAGCGGAATGTTGGCTTGAGTCTTTTTCTAGGCACGTTTATCGTAAGCCTTATATATATACTGGCCAATCTGATGTATTTATCTGTTTTGCCTTTGCAAGAAATTGCTACAGCAGCTAAAGATCGGGTGGCAGTTGCAGCAGCACAACCCATTTTTGGAGGAGTGGGCACTTATATTATTGCCGTTATGATTATGATTTCTACGTTTGCCTGCAACAATGGTTTAATTATGGCTGGTGCACGGGTATATTATACTATGGCAAAAGATGGCCTCTTTTTTAAAAAAGCAGCTTTCTTAAATAAATCTAGTGTGCCAAGCTGGGCCTTGTGGGCGCAATGCATTTGGGCATCTGCCTTATGTTTAACCGGAAAATATGGCGATCTTCTTGATTTCGTAATCATTATTGTAATGATTTTCTACATACTTACGATTGTAGGTATCTTCATTTTACGTAAAAGAATGCCGGATGCGGACCGTCCGTATAAAGCTTTCGGTTATCCGGTTTTGCCCGCATTTTATGTTCTGGTAGCCGCGGCTATTTGTGTAGGTTTGTTGGTGTTTAAAACCAGTACCTGCGGTTGGGGTGTAGCTATTATGTTGGTTGGTATCCCTGTATATTATTTAAGTAAGCCGAAAGATCAGGCTCAATAATTCTATTTGAAAAGCAATAGCAGTGCGTTTCGGTTTCTGCCGCCCCGCACTTGCTTCAATCTTTTTGTTTTTGAAGCCCCGGATAAAAAATTCAGGGCTTTTTTTGTTCAAAAAGTATTTTCGCGCCGTTCGGGTTTAATCACGTATATCGCTGCAGGAAACTTGCTTTCTAAACCCGGTATTGCGGATACCGGCCTTGTGGATAAGGCCTGAAGGCGTATGAGTAAATGACGGGACTGCCGTAACCGATGAAATGCAAGGTTGTGCTTTGCCAAAAACCAATTACTGTCATCTTGAAAGGCTATATTAATATGTTGCAACTAATTGTGTATTTTTGCGGCTATGGGAACACAGGTTGATTATGGTATTAAGGGATACAACAACTACGGAACACATTTGCGCGAGAAATACAATGGGCAAAGGGTGTTTAAAGTAATTGTGGATGGAGGTTTTACATGCCCTAACAGAGATGGGAGTAAAGGTTTTGGTGGTTGTACATATTGTAATGTAGATTCTTTTACGCCGGAGCTTTCCAGAAAATTGCCAACCATACGTGAACAATTGATGGCGGGTATGGAACGTGGGAAAAACCTTTATCGTGCGGATAAATTTATTGTTTATTTCCAGCCCAATACCAATACCTATGCGCCGGTGCATTATTTGAAAATGATGTATGATGAAGCTTTGTCTGTAAATACAGAAGATATTGTTGGTTTTGCTGTTGGTACGCGCCCGGATTGTATTGATGCTGAAAAGATTGCTTTATTGGAAAGTTATACCGATCGGTTCGATGTTGATTTGGAAATGGGTATGGAATCTATTTATGATGATACTTTACTGAAAATTAACCGCGGATGCAGTCATGGCGAATTTGTTGATGCCGTTAAATTGGTTGAAAACAGTAAGCTCGATTTGTGTGTGCATACTATTTTTGGTTTTCCTTGGGAAACGCGCGAACAGATGTACGCCTATATTCATGAAATTAATCGTTTCCCGCAAATCAAGTTTGTCAAATTCCATCATTTACACATTGTGGAAGGTTCGATAATGGGTTCAAAATACAGAAAAGATCCATTCCCGCTATTTTCTTTAGAGGATTATACTGCATTACTTTGTGAAATGCTTCCTTTATTGCGCCCGGATATTGTAGTTCAGCGATTATTTGGAATTTCTGATTGGGATATGTTAATCGGACCAAACTGGGGATTGAAAAAATCGGCAATTCAGTCTTATATGGATAAAGAAATAGAAAGAAGAGGTGTTGTTCAGGGTTCTGCATATTTTCAGTAATTTTTTATAAAACGTTTAAAATTTTTTCATCAATCCCGTAATTTTTACGGGATTTTTTGGTCTTTAGGTATTTTCTGAATTCCTAAAGGTTTTATTTTGAGTGTTTTCTTTCTAAATAGCATTATTGTCTCATTTTGGGATTTGTAAAAACAATGTTATTTAGATGCCCGATTTTTTGTTTATTTTAATTTTGGCTTATTTTTTTGATTTGTTTTATAAAAATTATGCGTTTTGGTTATAATTTTTTAATTTTTAAGATTGAAAACGCTTAAAATGTATATTTTTATAAAAATTATTTAAGAAAAATCAACTATTTAATCTAAACAAAACAATAAACTAAAAATTATGGGTAAATTCTCTATCAAACAATTTGCACCTTTCGCGATTTTGATGATTGTTGCAATCGCTTCGTTATTTATTCCTTTACTTCCCAATTTTGATGAAGGGAAGTACAACTCTGCAGATATTGCATTTGTATTAATATCTGCAGCATTGGTGTTTTTAATGACACCAGGATTGGCATTCTTTTATGGAGGTATGGTTCATCGTAAAAACGTCCTGTCTACTATGATTAAAAGTGTGGTAGCAGCAGGTGTTATTACCGTACTGTGGACAGTAGTTGGCTTTAGTCTTGCTTTTGGAGATAGTATAGGCGGTTTTATCGGGAATCCGTCTACATTCTTGTTTTTTCAAGGTGTAAATTCTGGCCCGGCATGGGGAACCATTCCATTGTCACTCTTCGCGGTATTTCAGTTAATGTTTGCGATCATTACTCCAGGTTTGGTTGTAGGTGCCGTTGCGGAACGTATCCGTTTTACATCATACATTCTGTTTATTGTATTATTTGCCATTTTCGTGTATTCTCCACTGGCACATTGGACATGGTCGCCAGAAGGCTTCTTGTTAAAAATGGGAGTCCTGGATTTCGCGGGCGGAACCGTGGTGCACATTTCTGCAGGTATGGCGGCTTTAGCTGGAGCATTGGTATTGAAACGTAGAAAATCTCACTTAGAACATAAAGAAGTTCCACCGGCAAATATCCCTTATGTATTAATTGGTACAGGTTTACTTTGGTTTGGATGGTTCGGTTTTAACGCTGGCTCTGCGTTAAGTGCAGGTTCATTAGCGGTTTCTGCTTTTCTGACAACCAATACAGCTGCCGGTGCTGCAGGTTTATCCTGGATGTTTTTTGACGTAGCAAGAGGTAAAAAACCTTCCGTTTTGGGTTTCTGTATTGGTGCGGTTGTAGGTTTAGTAGCCATTACGCCAGGTGCAGGTTTTGTGAGCATTCCATCAAGTTTATTTATTGGCGTAATTGCTGCTGTTGTTTCTAATCTTGTTGTTTCGTGGAAACAAAAAACAAGTTTAGATGATACTTTAGATGTATTCCCTTGCCATGGTGTTGGAGGTATTGTTGGTATGATTTTAACCGGAGTTTTTGCTACTAAAACAGTAAACAGCTTGGGTGCAGACGGACTTCTATATGGTGGTACAGACTTCTTTTTAACTCAGGTAAAAGGTGCTGTCATTGTAATTTTATTCAGTTTTGTAGTATCATTCGTAATTTTCAAATTCATTAACCTGATCCAACCAATCCGCGTTTCTGAAGAAGAAGAAGAGCTAGGACTTGACCAATCTCAGCACAACGAAAAATATAGCCAGGGAACCTTGTTGGTTGAAGAAAAACTGACCTATATCGAAACACATGCACCGCTAACTGAACCGATCCTTTAATCGGATAAGCCGCTCATCTAAACCTTAAACAGCTCAACATGAAGAAATTATTGTCTGCTATATTTACTATAGCGAGCACTACGTGTGCCCTGGCCCAAGAGGCTTCTACACCACTTGAATTTTCAGGATCGGTGGATACTTATTACAAATATGACTTCGCTAAACAGCCGGGAAATATTAAGACATCGTTCGCAACCGATCATAACTCGGTATCGTTAGGGATGATTGATTTGGTTTTAAAGAAAAAAACGGGTAAGGCTTCGTTTGTTGGAGAACTTTCTTTCGGACCGAGAGGTCAAAGCCAATCTATTCCAAGCGCGGATAATACGTATAGCGAAACTACTAATAGTTTTCATATACAGAACCTCTATGTGAACTACGATTTTACGGATCAGTTTTCGATGACAGCTGGTTATATGGGAACTTTTGTGGGTTATGAAGTGATTTCACCGGTTGGTAATTTCAACTATTCAACATCGTATCTTTTTACTTCCGGCCCATTCCAGAATGCAGGTATTAAAGCCACCTATAAATTCTCTGATAAAGTAAGTTTAATGGCAGGTTTGTTTAACGATTGGAATGTGTATTCTGCCACAAGAGGTGTCTCGGCGGTTGGTGGGCAATTGATGGTATCTCCTGTTGAAGGTTGGACTGCTTACCTGAATGTACTTTCTGGTGCTGGAGGATATGGTTATGGGACTATAGAGGATCTAACTACAACCTATCAGATTACAGAGAAGTTTAAATTGGGTTTAAATGCTGCCAATTATGATACGAATGACGATGGCGGTGGTTATGCTGGTGTAGCACTATATCCTCAAGTTGCCGTTGCGAGTGCAGTTACTTTAGGCTTGCGTGGCGAATATTTTAAGACGAAAGATGTTGGAACTGTAGCAGGCACAAAGTACACAGCAGTAACACTTACAGCTAATGTAAAATCTGGTGGCTTAACCTTTATTCCTGAGGTGAGACTGGATCACAATAATGACAAACCATTCCTAAATAAAACAGGATTGACAGCGCCTAATGCCGGTCAGTTTTCTTTAGCAGCTGTTTACGCTTTCTAAAAACTGCATATCATTTAATAGCCGCCAGATTAAAAGTTTGGCGGCTATTTTTAGTTTTATACCTTAGTTACCAAAATTACAGTTAACTTGTTTTATGAAAGTATTCATCCTAGCATTTCTGCTACTTTTTACTTCGAAACTTTTTGCCCAGCAGAAAGAATTTCCACTTGATGATCGTGGAAAGTACATCTACTATGAAATGATAGAAGGACAAAAAGCGAGTGCAGATTCTTTATTGAAGAAAGCATCTTCTTTTGTTGAGTTGAAATATAAAAAAAACTTTAAATCTATAATTGTTAACGATGCTGAGTTAAATGCTGAAGGAAAGTCTGTTTTAGATAAATCTGTGCTTATTGCAAATCGCCCGATAGGAGAAATTACTTATCACTTTCAGTTTGAAGTTAAAGCGGGAAAATACCGGTTTTGGCTCACGGATTTTCTTTTTATACCTTATCAGCGCGATCGTTACGGAAATTATGTTGCTTCTACATCTATCGGAACGCCCCTGGAAACAAATCCGGGCAAGCTCAATTCTGGAGAATGGAAGGCAATCATTTCATCAGCCTATGAAAAATCTGAAGCTATTGCCAAAGACTTTAAAGAGTTTTTAGCAAAAAAAACAGTACCTGTTACCAAGAAAGTTACTCAAAAAGTAATTTCTACAGATAACTGGTAGTAAGTTATTGTTCAACTGCAGGATTGGATTTAACGTATTTTGCCAAATATTTCTTCGACTTTGGTGAAACGAAAGCTAAAAATGTCTTTGACTTTATTTTTAACGATCAAACCATTGGCTATTTTACCGATTGGCCCCCATCCAATAGCATAATGTAGTATATCTTTCATGATTACGCCACCCTGAATTTCATCAAAATGATGATAGTGATGCCAGAATGCGAAAGGCCCAAAACGCTGTTCGTCTATAAAATATTCTTGATCCTTTACATGTGTAATTTCGGTAACCCAGTTTAATTTTATTCCGTATAAAGGAGCCACTTTGTAGGTAATAATCATGCCCGGAAACATTTTGTCTTCAGCTGTTATCGGTGATGTTACGTCGAAAGTCATATCCTTTGGCGTAATTTCTTGCAAGTTTAATGGTGAAGAGAAGAAGTCCCATGCTTGTTGTAGGCTAATCGGGAGTTTCTGAGAAAATTCAAGTCGATAAGTTTTCACGGTGTTTTTTTTATTAGGAACAGCGAAATTAGGGTTTTGTTGAGAAAAAATTGAAAGGCTGAAGTCGGAAGTTCGATGTCGGAATGCTTGCGAAAAAAATGTTGCAATTTAAACCGCGAATATCCGGAAGGAATCTGCGGGAATTTTAAAAAGTTTGAAGGTTGGAGATTGGCATCAAAATAATCGTTGTAAACACGGACGACGTATATTACTTCAATTTTTGGCACGAAATCCCCATAAGCCGAACTCAATCAGCAGGATAAACGGCAGATCAAGAAATTAATTTACGCTTAATGCACCATTTTATCTGCACAGGTAGAACTTGCAAAAGCTTCTGGTTTTGCTTTGAAAATAAATCCCATGCTTAAGATATAACCCATTGCATCGTTAAGTGCCTTATTCGATTTAAACGATGGATTTGTGTTAATGTCAGCGTGTACTTCCAGAGCAACATCATAAATATCCAGTAAATCACAAATAGAATAGGCGGTTTCAATAGATTTTTGCACTTCGGTAAGCATTCTTTCCTTTATGCTCAATTGCTGACTACTTTTCTCCTGATGAATGTACATAAAGCCGCCATGATGCTCTCTAAGCAGCACAATTACTGTTGCAAAATCGGTTAAAGCACCTTTAACCTGAGAGTCTGTGCCAATGCAAACTTTAAGCTTGTAGCCGTTATCGGTTTCTCTGATGATGGCTTGTTCTACTTCTTCCAGAATGGACGAGTGAATTACTTCTCCGCTGAATTTTTTCCAGGTCATACAATTTTGTTCTTTGAGGTTAACAAATGGTAATCACGTTTTTATAAAAATAAGGGCTAAGAATTAAAAGCATGTTAAACTTTTATTGTTTAATTGCTAACAAAATATTAGTTATCAACAAGTTAATCATAATATGTTGTTTTGATCGTGTATTCTCGAAACAATTATAAAATACAGTCGTTGTAATTATATATCATTTACAGACTAAAATAAATTGTTATGAAAACTGAATTGATCCAAGAATTTCAACTTTTGCAAATGAGTAGGGCGAATAAAATAGCCGAAGATTTAGCAGATCGTGTTATTTCATCAGTAGACGCATTAAATGAGAAAGTGAGTACATCAATTACTAAGCGTGGAAAAATGTTAATGATGTTGGAAAATCGGCTTAATCTATCTTCTCTTAAACGATTTCAGAAGCGTTTTTTTAAATCTTAACCTAAGGCAGGGCGAATTGATTATCTTTGCAGGATGATTGAAAATGCTCTGAAAAAGCTTAATATAACCGCACTTAACCCAATGCAGCAGGCTGCACTTTCTGCAGCAGGCAAATACAATAACATAAAACTTATTGCGCCAACGGGTTCTGGCAAAACGCTGGCATTTTTACTTCCGTTGCTGGGTACTTTGAAGCCCGAAGCCAAAGGTGTGCAAGCGCTTGTTTTGGTTCCTTCAAGAGAGCTGGCTTTACAAATTGAGCAGGTTTTTAAACAGATGGGAACGCCATACAAAATAAATTGTTGCTATGGCGGGCACGCGGTTCGTATCGAAAAGAACAACCTTGCAAATCCACCTGCTGTATTGGTAGGTACTCCGGGGCGTATTGCTTATCATATGGAGCACCGTAATTTTGATGAATCAGGAATAGAAACCTTGGTGTTAGATGAATTTGATAAATCGCTCGAATTTGGTTTCGAGGCCGATATGTCATACATCATAGGTTTTTTAAAATCGTTGAACCGTCGCATTTTAACTTCGGCAACAGCAATGAATGATATTCCACCATTTGTTCAATTGCAAGATGCATTTTCAATAGATTTTTCAAATGATAATCCACTAAAACCTGCGTTAACCATAAAGAAAGTCATCGCGCCAGCAGCAGATAAATTAGAAGTTCTTTTTAATTTACTCAGTAAAATTGGCGGGAAAAACACGCTCGTTTTTTGCAACCATAGAGAAACTGTAGACCGCATTAGCGATTTATTATTTGAACAGGGCTTAGAACACGACGTTTTTCATGGCGGCATGGAGCAGTTTGAACGGGAAAAGTCTTTACTTAAATTTAGAAATGGAAGCCATAGAATTTTAATTACTACAGATTTGGCTGCGAGAGGTTTAGATATTCCGGAAGTAGAAAACATTGTTCATTATCAATTACCATATACAGAAGACGCTTATATTCATAGAAATGGCCGCACCGCTAGAATGAATGCTACCGGTACTGCATATCTGGTGATGACCGATGAAGAGCAATACAAGTATTTACCGGAAGATGTGGAAACCGAAAATCTTAAAGAAAATTACAAGCTGCCGAAGGCCAGTGAATGGCAAACACTCTATCTTTCTTACGGTAAAAAGGACAAAATCAATAAAATTGATATTGTGGGGTTATTTTTACAGAAAGGCGGATTAGGCAAAGAAGATTTGGGCTTAATAGAAGTAAAAGACAGTACCAGTTATATTGCCGTAAAACGCGACAAAGTTGAGGAACTTTTAAATACACTTAGTGGCGAAAAAATAAAGGGCAAAAAACTGAAACTTGCTATAGCGAGCTGATAAAACAAATGCTTAAACAGAATAAATTAAAATGCTTAACAACACATATCTGTTCCAATAATTAAACCAAAATGAGCAACAACGACATATTAAAGAAACTAAGAGTAGCATTATCTCTAAAAACAGAAGACATTATCCATATTTGTGATTTAGTTGGTTTTAAGGTTACTAAAGCTGAACTTGGGGACATTTTCAGAAATGATGATCACGAAAATTTCAAACCATGCGGAGATCAGATTTTGAGAAATTTTCTGAATGGTTTGGTTATTTTTAAAAGAGGTCCGCGGGAAGAAAAAAAATAAAGTCCTGTAAAATATTAGTTTAATGAAATTCAATATTCTATTAATAAGCTTGCTGGTTTTTACTTCGAGCTGTTATTCCCAAAAGAAAGCCACCAAAGAAGATTATTCTGATGACTGGGCTGCATTATACAAATATCAACAACAAAATCTTGAACTCGGCTTACCGAAAAAAGGGGAGAAGCGTGTGGTGTTTTTAGGCAGCTCTATTTTTGAATTTTGGAAAGAGAAAGATCCAACATATTTTGAAGGAAAGGGTTATATCGACAGAGGAATTTCTGGGCAAATTTCACCGCAATTGTTAATTCGTTTTCGTCAAGATGTAATTGACTTGCAACCGAAAGCAGTAATTATTCTTGCTGGAAGTAATGATTTAGCCGGAAGCAAAGGCCATGTTGACAATAAAGTCATCATGGATAATATTCGCTCCATGGCAGAACTGGCAAATTTAAACGGTATAAAAGTTATTCTTTGCAAATACCTTCCTATTTATGAATATCCGTGGAATAAAGTTAAAGCTGCAGAAAGTATTATCGCATTAAATAATGAAATTGAAACTTATGCAAAAGCGAATAAGTTTACCATTCTGGATTATTTCACGCCATTAAAGGACGAGCGAAATGGACAGAAAGCCGAATGGACTGTAGACGGTGTACATCCAAATCTGAAAGGTTACAAAGTGATGGAAAAAGTTACCGATGAAGTTATAAAAAAAGTATTGTAGGGAATTATGGCTATAGTTATATAGCCATAATTTTTTAAGTTAAACTTTCAGTATTTTTTGAAAATTAAATAATTATTCTTTAGCTTTACTCTGTGAAACAAAATTTAAAAAAGAGAAATTGAACCGGGACTTTGAAAGGTAAAAAATTTGAAATAATGTTTCATTATTTACTGAAAAAATAATTATTACTGATTGGTAATTGAATAGTAGTAATCTCATCAGTAATATGGGGTTTAATAGAGAAAAAACAGTCATTATGTTACTTATTATGAATTTCAATGTACTTGGTTATAGCTTATTTACACTATTGATTGTTGTAGTCATTTTGGTGGTTGGGCAGCTTTGCTATAAGAACGGTAATATATATGTTGCCGCACTTATACCAGATCGTAAAGATTTATGTGAACACATTAATAAGATTCTTTTGGTGGGTTATTATTTGGTAAATATTGGATATGGAACGATGACATTTATACAATGGGAAACTATTCTATCTGTACAACAATTGGTAGAAACATTGGCCATAAAGGTAGCCTGGATTTTGGCCATTCTATGTTTTCTTCATTATCTGAACATTTATTTGCTTACAAAAACCATTCATAAATTCATTTAATTTCAACTTAAATTTCATCATTATGGAAACTTCAAAAATTCTGATCGGTTATGCCATTTATCTTCCTATCGCAGTATTATTGACTTTTTACGTGTCTAATACATTATTTAAAAACAGTAAAATTTACATGTTGGATATTTTTAAAGGACGTGAAGAAATTGCATTTGCGACAAACAAATTATTTGAAACAGGATTTTATCTGCTCAATATTGGATTTGCATTATTGATAATGAGGATCGTGTCTTACACAAATTCTTACCAAACACTTGTTGAAATTCTGGGCGTGAAAATTGGTGGTTTTGCAATTTATCTGGGCGTGATGTTATTCCTGAATATGTATTTTTTCTTTCGGGGAAAAAGAAAATCCAAAGAAGAGGTAGCGGCTAGAGTGGTAATTGAAGGACGCTGAATAAAATCTATTTAATAACACCTGCGGAAAAAATCACATCATAAAAAAACCTGTCAAGATATATCACCATTTAGAAATCTTGACAGGTTTTTTCTATTACTGGAATTTATCCCAGTTTTTTGTATCTGATGCGTTTTGGTGCAACATCGCCCAATCTTTTCTTGCGGTTTTCTTCATAATCAGAGTAATTTCCTTCGAAGAAATAAACTTCAGAATTGCCCTCAAATGCCAGAATATGCGTACAGATACGATCTAAGAACCATCTATCGTGACTAATTACTACTGCGCAACCGCCAAAATTTTCTAAGGCCTCTTCCAAAGCCCGTAAAGTATTTACGTCAATATCATTGGTTGGCTCATCTAGAAGTAATACGTTAGCACCTTTTTTCAAAGTGATGGCCAAGTGCACGCGGTTTCTTTCTCCACCAGATAAAATTCCTACTTTTTTCTGCTGATCGCCGCCATTGAAGTTAAATTTCGATACATATGCACGTCCATTTACTGCTTTGTTGCCCAGTTGAATGTTATCCAATCCGTCGGTAATATTTTCGTATACCGTTTTACCAGCATCGAGGTCATTGTGCATTTGATCTACATAACCTAATTCTACAGTTTCACCTACGCGGAAAGTTCCTGCATCAGGTTCTTCCTGTCCGGTAATTAATCTGAAAAGCGTTGTTTTACCAGCTCCATTGGGGCCAATAATTCCAACGATACCAGCCGGAGGCAAGGCGAAAGTAAGATTATCGAATAATACTTTATCGCCATAAGATTTGGTCACGTTTGTAGCTTCAATGACTACATTACCCAAACGTGGCCCTGGTGGGATAAACAATTCCAGTTTGTCTTCTCGTTCTTTTGAATCTTCTGAAGCCAGTTTTTCATAATTGCTTAAACGTGCCTTAGATTTTGCATGACGGGCCTTTGGCGCCATTTTTACCCATTCCAACTCGCGCTCCAAGGTTTTTTGGCGTTTGCTTTCCGTCTTTTCTTCCTGGGATAAACGTTTTGCTTTCTGATCTAGCCAGCTGCTGTAATTTCCTTTCCAAGGAATACCTTCTCCGCGGTCGAGTTCCAGAATCCATCCGGCAACATTATCTAAGAAATATCTATCGTGGGTTACGGCAATTACCGTTCCTTCGTAATTCTGTAAAAACTGTTCTAACCAATCAATACTTTCTGCATCCAAGTGGTTGGTAGGCTCATCCAGCAGGAGTACATCAGGATGTTGAAGCAACAAACGGCACATGGCAACTCTGCGGCGTTCACCACCAGAAAGTACAGCAATTTTAGTTTCCGGATCAGGGCAGCGTAATGCATCCATTGCGCGTTCCAGTTTGTTGTCGATTTCCCAGGCACCAGTGGCGTCTATTTTATCCTGAAGTTCGCCTTGGCGCGCAAGAAGTTTATCCATTGCATCTGCATCTTCGTATACTTCTGGCAAACCGAATTTTTCGTTTATTTCTTCGTATTCTTTAAGTACTGCTGTAATTTCAGCAACGCCTTCTTCTACCACTTCGCGTACTGTTTTTTCCGGATCTAGTTCAGGTTCCTGAGCCAGATAACCCACAGAATATCCGGGAGAAAATACAACCTCGCCTTGATAAGATTTGTCTAAGCCGGCAATGATTTTTAATAAAGAAGATTTACCGGAACCATTTAGACCGATTACGCCAATTTTGGCTCCGTAGAAAAATGAAAGGTATATATTCTTTAAAACTTGTTTTTGCGGTGGGTAAATCTTATTTACACCCGCCATTGAAAAAATTATTTTCTCGTCTGACATGTTATATTGATGTTCTATCTGCTTGCGCAGCAATTTTTATTTCCAGTAGGGTTACAAAGATAGAAACAACGGGCTGATTAAAAAGTGCTTTATTGGATAAGCTTGTTTTTCTTTTTGGTAAATAATTCAGCTCCAAAGAAAGACTATTAGCACGGGCCATTTAATTTGTCAATGCGTTTTAAAATTAATGTAAGCAGGGCTGCATAAACTACATATCCTACAAAAACAAAAAAACCGAGTTGCAGTGCAGAGTTGTTGGCGGTTACGGTTTTGAGCGTATCGTTTTGGATGTTTAATCCAGAAAGCTGGCTTTTCAAAATACCATTTAGTCCGATATAGGTCATTGCGATGCCTACAACCATTACGTCTGCCATATCCCACTTTCCTAAATCAAAAGCTAAAAATCTCAATATTTTCGGGTTGTTGAAAAGATGACTGCAGGATACATGCAGCCCGCGTGCAATTAGGCGTAACATGGGCAGCAAAATGACAAACAGCAGCAACAATACGCCAATAAGAACTGCATCTGGTTTAGGTTGTTCGATCAAACTTTTAATAATTCCCAGAATACTTTTGCTTTGAAAAAAAAGAACCTGATTGTCAAACGCCAGCTTATCGCCCAATAGAGAAAACTCTAATGTTTGTATTCGCGCATCTACTTCAATAATTGGTGATGAAATGCCAACACAAAGCAACACAAAAGCAAACAACAATGACATTACAAACAAGACACCATGCAACTGTGTTTTGTTGCGAAGCAGCAGCCACAATACAATGGCAATTGCAACGCATGCAAACATGGCAAGAACAAAGCGAACAGATTCTTTTTTAATTTCGGCAAGGCGGGAATTGATGTTGTTTTCAAAAGCTTGTTTGTTATTTACATGGTATTTTTTATAAATATTACGCTCTACAGTAGTAATTGTGGTGTCGCTGTTATCATAGGTTTGGGCTTCCAGTTCATCCATTTTACTGGTGGCAATACCTTTAATTCTTTCCAAGCTTTGTCTGCTGGTCATTTTAACCACAATAGTACGTGCAAAAGTTGGAACTTGGGCATGAACTTCATCAACATCTACAAAACTGTTAAAGGCAAGTTTTTTTAATTTCCCGCCTAGGCTTTTTTGCGGTTTCGTTACTTCTTTAACGGCTTTATTAATCAGATTATGGAGCTGTTTTTCAACTTCATTCTGCATATCAGCCTTTTGTTGTTTTGTAAGGTTGAAACCTTTTACCCGCCGATCAACAACTGAAGCAATTTTTTCTCCCCAGCGGTCTACAGAGAAAATACCAAACGTAATGTTATTAGAGAGGCTATAATCTTCTTTAACACTTTTCTGCTCTATGGAAAGTTGTTGAAAGCGAAAACCAAAATAGGCTGCGCCGAGCAGTAAAACAGATAAACCTGTAATAAGTGCAATTGTGGCAAAACGATTTTTGCCGGTTTGCTTATTCTCTGGGATTGTATTACTTGTAGACATAGATCAATCGTTTTGTTGTGGTTTGGCTTTTGTATTAATGTGCATCATGCGGTGTGATGGCTTTTAGAATGGTAGAAAGTACCAGTCCATAGAGTACAAAACCAATAAATATAATGTAACCCGGTTGCAGCGCGGTGTTATTTGTGGTGAGGATGGTTAAGGTATCATTTTTTATATTAAGCGCCTGAAGTTGCCCTTCCAGCAAACCATTTAAACCGATATAAGCCATTAAAATTGCAATTACAATAACATCTGCCATACTCCATTTGCCAGATTGAAAAGCGAAATATTTAATGATTCCATTTTCTGCCAAACGCCGGCTGCCCAAAAGGTGAATACCGGTTGAGGTGAGTTTAACCACCGGAAAAAGAATACTGAAAGCCAGAATGAGGACGCCAACCAAAATGGAATCTATTCCGCTTTGGCTAAGCAGCACATGCACTACATCCATAATACTTTTGCTTTGAAAAAATAACACCTGATCGCTAAAGACAACGTGCTCGCCCAGCAAAACAAAATCCAGAGAACGGATTCTGGCATCCACTTCAATCATTGAAGCGGTAAGCCCAACGGCCAGAAGAATAAAAGCAAAGAGCAAAGACATGATAAAAAGTACGGTATGCAAATCGCTGCGTTTTCGCAACAGCCACCAGAATGTAAGAACAGTAAGAATACAAGCAAGCATACCAAATGAATAGGCATAGGTTTCTGAACGTATCTGAGAAAGTGCCGCCTGAAGTTTTTTGTTTAATGCAGGCGTAGAATTTACTTTGTATTTCTGATACATGGTTTTTACGGCTGCCTGGTTGGCAAGGAATACACTATCCTGGCTTTCTTCCTTAGCAAGTTCATTAAATTGGCCAATAGCCATTCTGCCAAGTTGTTTTTTATGAGTTGGTTTATCTACTTCTGCAATAATTTTATGTGCAAATTCCGGAACCTGTGCACGTATGCTGTCAGAATTTACAAAATTACGGATAGCAAATTTCTGGATTTTTCCGCTGATGGTTTTTTTTGGCTTATTGACCAAAGCTTCTGCTTTATTGATCAGCGCAAGTAAAACCTGTTCAACTTCTGTTTGAAGCACTTTCTTTTGCTTCCTGGTCATTTTTAAACCGCTTACCTGATGATGGACAATCCGCGCAACATTATCTTTCCATTGTTGCACAGAAAATAAACCGTACGTAATGTTGTTGATTTCGGAATAATCTTCTTTTAAGTTTTCCTGATGATTAGAGAGGACGTGCAAGCGATAAGCAAAAAATGCTTCTGCGCCGAGCAAGAGTAGCAGCGCAATTACCAGGGTCATTTTTGCCTTGAAACTGCCGCGTTGCTTTCCAGATTTTTCTTTTTGTTCCAAATTCATTGATCTGCAGAATTTATATCGATACGCAATTGTCAGACATTTTTTTACTTTCAGAAAAAAGCAAATAATTACACTTTATTTGGCCAGGTATCGGCTGATAAAACCGCAGAAAAAGCAAAAAGTTTTAAGAACAGATTAAAAATTAAAACGCTTCAATCTGCGCGATGAACTTCTGGTTATAGAAAGTATAAGCATATAAAAGAGATGCAGAACCAAAATGTTACAGATGCAATTGCATTGAACTTGCAAAACTTCTGATTAAATTGCTGAACACACAATTGAAATATCTTATGAAATTAACCAATCTAATTTACGCGACGGGCATCGCTGTATGCCTGTCCTCGTGTATCTTGTCCAGTCCTGCTTACTTCGGAACTACGTATAGTGCAACAACAAAAGTTCAGACTTTTTATTCAACCGGCGACATTAAAGCGCCCTTCGAAGTTATCGGTCACATGAACATTACAACAGGTTCATCGCAAAATGGACAGGAGCGCGCACGTGCCAGCGTAATCGAGAAAGCAAAAGAAATCGGGGCAGATGCAGTAGTTTTTTCTGACTTAAACCGACAGGTAAACCACAAAACCACAGATGATTTCACCATTAAAGTAGAAGTAATCAAGTTTAAAAAACCTTAATCTATTGCTGCTGATTTAAAATTTTGCTCAGCAATCTATACCTAAAAAAGGTTGCTGAGTAATTTTCTTTGCTCGGCAAAAATATCTATTGCCCAAAAAGGATATTAAATCCACTGTTTGGATACCAGGCCAGTCTTTTATAATAGGTTAAATTGGGATCTGTTTGATTAGGAATGTAACATGTCAAACCATAAAAAGTTAAAATCGGCACGCCCAAAAACTTTGCAGTAGCTTTTTGATAAAGTATTGTTTTTTGAAGTTGCGCTTGTATGTCTGGCAAATCTGCTGTCGTAAAATTATGCGAAAGAAAATCTCCGAAATCATACACTGCAACAGGGAAATTTGATGTAAAATCTAACCGTTGGATTCCCGTTTTAGAAAAATCATCACCAAATTTCTTGGTTTTTGATATTAGATTTTTCATTTGATTCGCCAATAGAACCATTTCTGAAGTGTTGATTAAAACGACGGTTGCAGACTGCCTGTCGTCTGTGTAAGCATTATAATGGTTGTAGTAGGTTTCTGCAATTTGTTTCAGGTTTTCGGGCGATGTTTTAAAAAGCAGTGGCGCAATTTTATCGTAAGGAAAACTTTCTGAAATGGTTTCTGCCGGCGAGGCGATGATGTATTTTGCCTTATCTTTAAATTCATATAAAACTTCTACGCCACCCATAGAACAGGCATCGAAAATGATGTATTCAAAAGAATCTGAAAGCGCATTTTTCATATCAATGATGTCCATTTCCTTGCCATTATCGCGCCCGAAAGATTTTGTGGTGACGCCAGAGTTGTTTGGTGGTGCCCACGATGTGGCGTGCGACCATAAAACCAGTCCATAACTGTTTGCAGGATATTCTGTTTGCGCATAACTGATCACATCTTTCATAAACTGAACGTCTGATGGATTACTGGCCTCGAAGGTTTTTACAGTATCGCTCACAATCCGGTTATCATCCACATCATATTTAATTTTTAACAGGTAAGAACGTATGCTGCTGGTTTTAATGTACACCAATAAAACACCATCAATGTTTTGTGCGCCTTTTTCCATATTGTTTATGCTGTTTAAGGCGTCATAACGTAAATCGTTATTGGCTTCCATGTAAACCAGTACCATTTTATTTACTTTTTCTTTGGCCGCAATACTGGTTTCTTTTTTACAGGAAAAATGAACAGAGACCATCAAAAGGAAGAAAGAAAATTTAGCAAAGTGTTGTAGAGCAGACTTCATATCGGGCGTTTGGCAATACAAAAATACTCAAAATCAACCGACTAAGAAATCTATGCAGAAACGTTTGGCTGGATAAACCAACGAATACAGAACGGTTGTGTGGAAAAGATTTACATACCAAAACTCCTCTTCTTGCTTGTAATTGTAGATTTAGCTTTGTGCTGTTTTAATAATTTTTGTTTTCCAATTGTTTGGTAAATAGATGTTTGATTTTTTTTAGGTTGCGTTTTATGCCATTGTCTTCAAAAATTCGCGCGTTTATCATACCAGATAATTTTGCCGAAGCGAAATTTTTCATGTTATGGTTTCTTTACGATTTTTTGGTAAAGCACTGCAAATCTTAACCTAAGCTTGTCCGATTGTTAACAAAAAGCTTACGTGCCGCGCCGTTTCTTTGTATCCGGAATTTACGGCAGCAATAGCTTAGATTCTTTTACTAATCATTAATGGACAAAAAAATACGCTCACTCAAGTCGAATTGCCGCATTTCCTCTGCGCGGTAAAACCTAAATCGAAACAATTTTAAAAAATCATATGAACAAAAATCTACATTTAACGAGCATTGCGCTGCTCTTACTTTTCGGCACGGCCTGCCGTAAAGACAAGAAGCCAGAAGTAATTAACGAAAGCCGTACCGCTGTACAATTTACTTCGTCTATCAACGGACAGGTAAGAACAAAAGCAGCTGACAACAGCTGGGATGCGAATGACAACATTGGTGTATTTATGAAAAAAGGAACGGGTTTAGCCAATATCCTTTCAGACAATAAACAATACACAACTTCTGGCGATGGCCAGTTCAAAGCAAATGCAACAGATCAAACCATTTACTATCCAGAAGATGGCAGTACAGTTGATTTTGTTGCCTATTATCCTTACAAAGTTTCTCTTACTGCAAACACGTATTCGGTTGATGTAAGTAACCAAACTGTTCAAAGTGCAATTGATTTATTGTATGCAAACAATGCGCTTAACTTGAGCAAAAACAGTTCAAACGCTAATTTGGTATTTACACACCAATTGTCTAAAGTAGAATTAACGGTTAAAAATGGTACTGGTGTAACCAATTTGGACGGTTTAACTACAACTTTTTCTGCTTCTACAACTACTGCAGATTTTGATTTGGCTACAGGGGCATTAACTGCGAAAGCACAGACTGCAGATATCCAGGCCAGAACATCAGTAAAAAGCGGCGTTACCGTTTCTGAAGCTATTTTAGTTCCTTCGGCAACAGCATCTGCACAGAAAGTTGTTTTCGCTGTAGGTGGAAAAACCTTCACATGGACAATGCCTGCCGATACCAAATTTGAGCAAGGTAAAAAATACAGCTACGAAATTGAGTTAAAAGGCGAAGGAACAGGAGCTGTTGGTACAGCATTATCACTTAAAGCTGTTGTGACCAACTGGAATGAAGTTCCGTCTGGTTCCTATGTGGTTGATGGAGAAACGGTAACGATTCCGCCAGTAACTTCTGGTTATATGGAAACGCCAATTGTAACTACAGACGAAAATACTGTTTATGTAGCGCATGATTTTCCTGGCCGTACAGGTGTAAGAAATTACGCCATGTTATACGATAAAAAATATAAAATGGCTTATTGGGTAGCGTATCCATTACATGCATCTTATATTGGTAGTTCAGGTCGTTCTGACGCATGGGCTTTCGATCCAAGAATTTCTCAGGATGCACAAGTAAACCTGAGCAGCTCTTTCGGAAATGGTTATGACCGCGGTCACCAGATTCCAAGTGGAGACAGAACTGCAAGCCGAGATTTGAATGCAACAACTTTTTATTATTCAAATATGACGGCTCAGGTTTCATCAATGAACCAGGGCATCTGGAATAATCTTGAGCAACAAGTTAGAACATGGATGGCCCAAAGCGATACCTTATATGTAGTAACTGGTGCAGCGATTAAAACTAAAACCGACGAAAACATTACGTATTCTAAAGGTTCTGCAATTCCTAAATACTACTACAAAGCTTTAGCGATGAAAAAAGGAAATGTATACTATACTATCGGTTTCAAAATCGACAACATCGTAATTCCTTCATCTTCATCATACAATACATATAGAATGAATGTAAGCGATCTTGAAAAAGAAACTGGTTATACATTCTTCCCTAAAATCTCTAATGCTGCTAAAGCAACAATCGATACATCTATCTGGAAATAAAATAAATTAACCCTTTTAAAATAAAATGAAAAATCAGAACATTTTCTTAGCAACTGCACTTACCATGTTTGTAATGAGCAGCGCTTGTAAAAAAGACAAAACTCCTCAACCAACACAACCAGTTAATGGTACAGCAGTAAATTTCTCTGCAAGTATTAATGGACAGATCAAAACCAAAGCCGTTAACGACGCTTGGGAAGCAAACGATCAGATTGGTGTATTCATGAAAACCGGTACAGCTTTAAGTAATGTATTGGCTGCAAACAAAGCATATAAAACTACTGGCGACGGAACTTTCAATCCATCAGCAACAGATCAAACCATTTATTTCCCTGAAGATGGTAAAACTGTAGATTTTATTGCTTATTATCCATTAAAAAGCACTTTAACCACAAATACGTATGCAGTTGATGTAAACAACCAAAGCAACCAGGCTGCAATTGATCTTTTGTATGCAAACAACGCAACAGGTTTAAGTAAAACCAGCTCTGTAGCAAGTCTTGTATTTTCTCACCAATTGTCTAAAGTAGAATTTACAGTTAAAAAAGGAACTGGCGTTACAGACTTAACCGGTTTGGCTGCAACAATTTCTGGCTTAAACACTAAAGCAGATTTCGATTTGGCAACAGGTGTTTTAAGCAATGCCTCTCAAGTTGCAGATCTAAATGCTAAAGTAAACTCGAGTACAACAATAACTGCAGAAGCGATTGTTGTGCCAACTGCAGATGCTAGTACAGCTGCGGTAAACTTTACTTTACCAGGATCAAAATTCAAATTGAGCCTTGCTGCAGGTACAAAATTTGAAGCAGGTAAAAAATATACTTACGAAGTTGAATTGAGAAATGGCGTTGCCGGAACACCGGTTGCTGTTGCCATTACAGCTACAATTACCAACTGGACTGATGTTCCTTCTGGTTCTTACGTAGTAGATCAGGATAAAGACACGACTACGCCTCCGGTTACAGGTACAGAAGAAACATTATTCACGGAAACTTTCGGTGTGGGTGCAGCGACAAATAAACCTAAAGTAAATGCATATACAGGTTGGGCAAATTCTTCTTTCACTTTCAGCGATAGCTACGGAACAACAGATTTGAGAACAATTAGCGCTTATCCAGATAATATTCACGCTTGGTTCCCTGCAACTAAAGATGCATCAATGGTTATTTCAGGTATCAAAATTTCCGGATATACTAAAATTAAGCTAAAATACGAGCTTGCTCCAAACGCTTCATCTGCAAGTTCTGTAACCAATGTAAATGTAATTACGGTTAAGGTAAACGGTGTTGCTATTACAGTGCCTAGTCGTCAATTGACAAATGCAGACAATAATAAATTCTCTGTAGTGGAGTTAAGTGACATTGCGGTAACTGGCGACAATACAATCGAATTTTTCGGTTCGGCAGCAGCCAATACCTTAGGTTTGCGTTTAGATAACGTAACCATTATTGGTGTAAAATAATTTAATTAAACGCTCAAAAAAAGCGCGTGTCGGCAAATGCCTGGTACGCGCTTTTTTAGTATAAGAAATATCTGTTTCTTAACTGGTAGAACTATTAACAAGTAGTAAGCGGAAATGAAGTCTGCATTATTATGCGACGTTATGGAACTGGCAGTGTAGGTTCTGCAAGTACTTGAAAAATCAGTACCATAAATAATAGAAAAGTAACCGCGCCGGCAAATGTGTGAAAAGTTGCGGTAATTCTTACGGTAGGTGATTCAGGTAATTAGAAATCCGATATCAATTTTATTAAGGCCGCTTTACCAATTGAAAAGTGTTTTTTTTCGCTTGAACTCATAGGTGACCCCACAGGTTTAGGCGTTTTTTATACAACTGAAATAATTGCAAAATGACTCGTTTTCAGGTTGTAGAAGAATATTATTTGAGGGAGACCAGGCTTCTTTTTCGTAAAAGTTTCAATTCTGTTACATCTCAAAAACCCTCGAGACATCTGTAAATGTTATATTTGTGCCAACAGGGTAGGTTAATGGCAAATAAATTTCAAAATAAGCAAGTAAAATTTACTGCGCTCAAGCTTTTTGTGCTTGTGGCACTTGGTATGTTTTCGTTGCTTTCTATTGCCTTAAGTTTTTCTGATGACTTTTCTGAGGAAATCTTCGCATCATTTGATGGAAATTCTATACAGAACAAAGTTGGAGATACCATCCATTTTTTTCCTGAAACAGCTGTTAAAGCCAAAGTTGCCAAATACCAGAAAAAACACAAACACCTTAATGATTCCAGTGTTGATTTTCATCTCTATCAAAAGAAATTAACAGCCAGGCTTAATCTGGTTTTGGCCGATGTTTCTGGTTATAAAACTCCATATTTTCGTTCCCGTGTATATTCTTTTCTGTATCGTTTAACATACTTCTAAACGTAGTTTTCAACTTTCTGAACAATTAAACTGACATCCTGAACGGGTTGATGTTTCTCTATGCAAATTTTTTGAAAACTTAAAGGCAGCATTTCCCAAACTACAGGAGTTTTGCTGCATAAACATACACTAGATACACATGAAAATAAAATGGATGGTTATACCAGTCCTTGCAGCTGCTTTGCAATCTTGCTCAGTTGGCGAAACCAGGAAAAAAGATAATGATATTGCAGAAATCCCGGTTCTGAAACTTGAGGTACAGGATACTTCTTTGGCTGTAGATTACGTGGCCGATATTCAAGCCATTAAAAATATAGAATTGCGCTCCCGTACACATGGTTTTATCGATCAGGTTTTGGTAGATGAAGGTCAAAAGGTAAAAAAAGGTCAGCTTCTTTTCCAACTTAATGATAGAGAATATGTAATTGCGCTGAATAAAGCAAAAGCCAATCTGGCCAGCGCACAATCTGCGGCAAGCATAGCCACGGTAGAGCTGGGCAGAATTAAAACCCTGGTTGAAAAGAAAGTGATTTCCGCAACGGAGCTTTCATTAGGAGAAGCGAGACTTAAAGAAGCAGAAGCAAATATCAAAACCGCAAAAGCCATGATTGATGATGCGAATCAAAAACTATCGTATGCGCGGGTACGTTCGCCATTTGACGGGACGATAGACAGGCTTCCGTTTAAAGCGGGTAGTTTAGTAGATGAAGGTGCCTTATTGACAACACTTTCAGATACGCGCCAAATGTATGCTTATTTCGATGTTTCAGAAAATGAATATCTTCAGTTTGTACGGAATGGCAAGGGGCGTTTTGAACTCAACAAAGAAACTTCACTTATTCTTTCGGACGGAAGTCTTTATCCCTTAAAAGGTAAAATACAAACACATGAAAGTGCATTTTCTGGAAATACAGGTTCTATCGCGTTTCGTGCAATTTTTGAAAACCCCAATCATATTCTTAAACACGGTGTATCGGGCAAAGTCCGCCTAAGATCTCAAATTAAAGGCGGTTTGCTCATCCCTCAGAAATCCGTATTCGAAATACAGGATAAAAACTATGTATTTGTAGTTGGGAAAGACAGTATGGTCAAGATGAAAAGTTTTGTGCCAAAGATGCAGCTTCCAGGATATTATGTGTGTCAATCTGGTTTAAAACCCGGAGAAACTATAGTATATGAGGGCGTACAGAATATTCGTGATGGTGCAATGATCAAACCGGTTTATACCTCAATGAAAGATCTCCTGGCCAAAAAATAGTTTAGTATTTCATTTTTCGACAAATAAGATTCGCGGGTGATTTCCCGTCGAATGGCTTTTGTTTTTATCTCAAAAAAATGGTAGAAACCTTTATAAGAAGACCTGTGCTTTCGCTGGTCATCTCTCTCATATTGATTTTATTGGGCGTACTCGCCCTATTTAAATTGCCAATAACCCAATTTCCGGATATCGTTCCACCATCAGTTGTAGTTACGGCAAATTACAATGGCGCCAATGCAGAGGTTTGTGCAAAAGCTGTTGCAACCCCGCTGGAGCGCGCGATTAATGGTGTACCCGGAATGACGTACATGAACTCTGTAAGCAGTAACAATGGCGTAACGTTAATTCAGGTGTTTTTTAACGTAGGTACTGATCCCGATCAGGCAGCAGTAAATGTACAGAACCGTGTAACAACAGTTTTGGATGAATTGCCCGAAGAAGTAATTAAAGCCGGCGTTACAACGGAGAAGGAAGTAAACAGTATGCTTTTGTATCTGAATGTAACCAGTACTGATAAAGACATGAACGAAGAGTTCATTTACAATTTTGCCGATATTAATGTGCTGCAAGAACTTAAACGTATAGATGGTGTAGGTTTTGTAGAAATCATGGGCGCGCGCGATTACTCCATGCGGGTTTGGTTAAAACCAGATCGGATGTTGTCTTATGATATTTCTTCTGAAGAAATTATCAATGTAATGCGCAAACAAAATATAGAAGCAGCGCCTGGCGTGGCCGGAGAAAATTCTGGCAAAGGCCACGAGGTAAAACAATACGTTTTAAAGTACACGGGTAAATTCAACAGCAAAGAAGAATATGAAAACCTGGTGCTCAAAGCCGATCGCGACGGAGCCCTGGTACGCTTAAAAGATGTTGCCGATCTGGAATTTGGAACAGTAAGTTATGATATGGTTTCTAAAACCGATGGCAGCCCCTCTGCATCTATTATGATTAAACAACGCCCAGGTTCTAACGCCAGCGAGGTTATTGACAACATCAAAACTAAAATGAAAGAGCTGAAAGCCACAAGCTTTCCGCCGGGTATGCAATACAATTACGCGTATGATGTATCGCGTTTTCTTGATGCCAGTATTCACGAGGTGCTGCGCACATTGATAGAAGCATTTATCCTCGTGTTTATTGTCGTTTTTATTTTTCTACAAGATTTCAAAAGTACCTTAATTCCGGCTTTGGCCGTACCTGTGGCATTGGTTAGCACGTTGGCTTTTCTACAGATTATGGGCTTTTCCATTAATATTCTCACGCTTTTTGCACTTGTTTTGGCTATTGGAATTGTGGTAGATAATGCCATTGTTGTAGTTGAGGCCGTGCACGTAAAAATGTCTGAAGAACATCTGCCACCAATGGAAGCAACAATTGCTGCCATGAAGGAGATCAGCGGAGCTATTATTGCCATTACGCTTGTAATGTCTGCTGTATTTGTTCCTGTCGCATTTTTATCTGGTCCGGTGGGCGTTTTTTACCGCCAGTTTTCACTTACATTGGCCATTTCCATTGTTATTTCCGGGATAAATGCGCTAACCTTAACCCCTGCACTTTGCGCTTTAATGTTAAAACATAGTGATACCAGTAAAAAGAAAGCAAACCTGATGCAGCGCTTTTTTAACAGCTTTAACAAAGGTTATGAGCGAACTGAAGGCAAATTTGCAAAACTGGTACGTTATGTTATTGGCAGGAAGCCGGTTACTTTAGGTATTTTGTTGTTTTTTATACTGGCTACGTGGTTAGGCGTCAGTATTTTGCCTTCAGGTTTTATTCCTACAGAAGATCAGGGAATGATTTACGTAAACGTAACCACGCCGCCAGGCTCTACAGTAGAGCGTACAGAAAAAGTTCTCGACCAGATTGAAGCGGCAACCAAAGGTTTGCCAGCCGTAGAAAACGTGAGTACTTTGGCAGGCTACAGCTTAATGAGCGATATTACCGGCGCATCTTACGGTATGGGGATGATTAATCTCGAAGCCTGGGAATCCAGAACGGAAAGCGTAGACGAACTGATTGCCGAGCTTAAGCGTAAAACCAGAGGCATCAGCGATGCTTCAATAGAATTTTTCTCACCACCAACCGTACCGGGTTTTGGAAATGCCAGCGGTTTTGAGTTGCGCTTACTCGATAAAAACAAAAGTGAAGATTTAAGTAAAACAGCCAAAATTACCAATGATTTTCTCGCTGAATTGCGTAAAAGCCCTGCGATTTCGGGAGCATTTACCAGTTTTGATCCGAATTTTCCGCAATATATGATTCATATTGATCAGGATATGGCTGCACAAAAAGGAGTAACAATTGACAACGCGATGAGTACGCTTCAAACTTTGGTGGGAAGTTATTATGCAACAAACTTCATTCGTTTTGGCCAAATGTATAAAGTAATGATGCAAGCCTATCCGCAATATCGAGGCAAACCAACGGATCTTTTAAGCTTGTATGTAAAAAACGATCGCGGCGAAATGATTCCGTATTCTACCTTCATTTCTTTAGAAAGGGTGTATGGGCCAGAGCAGATTAACCGATACAATATGTATCCTTCTGCAATGATTAACGGAGATGCATCTGCAGGTTTTAGCAGTAGTGATGCCATTGCAACGGTAGAAAAAACAGCTCAGGAAAAGCTGCCGCGAGGTTTCAGTATAGAATGGTCTGGAATGACCCGCGAACAAATCCTGAGTGGAAACCAGGCGATCTACATTTTTATTATTTGTTTAATCTTTGTGTATTTGCTTCTCGCTGCGCAATACGAAAGTTTTCTTTTGCCATTGCCGGTTTTACTTTCACTTCCTGCCGGGATTGCCGGAGCATTTTTTACGCTTAAACTGGCGGGCCTGGAAAACAACATTTATGCACAGGTTGCATTGGTCATGTTAATTGGCTTGCTTGGTAAAAATGCTATCCTGATTATTGAATTTGCAGAACAGAAAAGGAAGTCTGGCTCTTCTGTAATTGATGCAGCACTGGCCGGTGCGGTGTCTCGTTTACGCCCAATTTTAATGACTTCTTTTGCTTTTGTTGCCGGATTAATTCCTTTGTGTATTGCAACCGGAGCCGGCGCAGTTGGTAACCGCTCAATCGGGATGACTGCCGTTGGCGGAATGCTCATCGGAACACTTTTCGGTGTGGTTTTAATCCCCGGCTTGTATGCAGTTTTTGCTGCAGGAAAAGCTAAACAAGAACAAAAAAAGTTAATCCTTAACACAAACACTTCACATGAAACCAACTAAAATAAATTATATATATACGTTTTTGTTTGTCTGGAGTTTGTTTTACCTCAGTTCTTGTGGTTCCGTAAAACAAGCCGCTCTGCCAGCATTAAAGAAAATGCCGGATAGTTTCAGCAGACTTGATGATGCACCAGTGGAAGCACTTAGCTGGAAAGCAATATTCACTCAAAACGATCTTGAAAAACTAATTGATACGGCACTTAAAAACAACCTTGATTTGAAATCCGGAATGCAACGCGTATTGGTTGCCGGCGCCAATTTAAAACTTAGCAAAGCCATGCTTTATCCATCTTTGCAAGCGAATATTTCGGGAGGATTGGATCGATTTGGGAAATATACCATGAATGGTGTTGGAAATTATGATACCAATTTCTCCACCAACCTGAACAGCAATCAGTTAATTCCAAACCCTACGCCGGATTATTTTGCTGGCTTTAGAAGTTCCTGGGAAATCGATATCTGGGGCAAGTTGTCCAAAAGAAAAGAAGCAGCATATAATCGTTATCTGGCCAGCGCCAAAGGTTTAAAATGGTATCAGACTCAATTGGTATGCCAGGTAGCAGAGCTTTATTTTGAACTGGTTGCGTTGGATAAAAAACTTGAGATTGTAGAAAGGAATATAAAAGTTCAAAACCATGGATTGGAAATTGTTGAAGCACAAATGACAGGTGGCAGGGCTACGGCTTTAGCTGTAAGTCAGTTTAAGGCACAAAGAATTGCTACAGAAGCCAAACAGTTTCAGATTCGAAAGGCAATTATTAAAATAGAAAATGATCTGAATGCACTTTTGGGGCAATATCCCGGTACGCTTGAGCGTGATACTACAGCAATTACGAAAAAATTGCCTGAGAAAATTTATGCAGGTATTCCGACCAAAGTTCTTTTAAGCAGACCCGATATTCAGGAAGCCGAATTGGCTTTGAAAGCAACTAAAGCAGATGTTTCTGCGGCGAGAAAAGCATTTTTTCCATCGTTAACCTTAGATGCATATGCGGGTTACAATGCATTCAAATTACCATTGTTATTTTCACCAGGTTCACTCGCGGCAGGTTTCTTGGGTGGTTTAACGGCTCCAATATTAAATCGCGCAGCACTAAAAAACAGCCAGTTGCTGGCCAATTCAGCGCAGCAGTCTGCGTTTTACGACTATCAGAAAAGCATTATTAATGGGTATTCTGAAGTGTCATCGCAACTTGGTGCTTTAGAAAATCTAAAATCGGCATATCAGTTTAAATCCCGTGAGGTAACAGAATTAAAAACTGCAGTGTCTACTGCCAACGATTTGTATTTAGCCGGTTACGCCAGTTATTTGGAAGTAATTGTTGCACAAGGCAGCGTTCTGAATGCTGAAATGGAACAAGTAGATTTAAAACGTGAATCTTATGGTGCACTGATTGGTTTATTCAGGGCACTTGGTGGTTAATTTTTCTAAATCATCCGGTATTGTTTTCTCTGCCGGATGATTTTTTATTTAATTGGTATTCACGAAATCTATCTTTCAGTTGCTTTTCGGTTTTGTTACCGTTGAAAACTATATAATCCCTTTTGGTACATGTAAGAAGCCATTTGATAATTGGCAATCGCTTCATCAATTAAAGGTTGATCCTGTGCAATTGATACCGCACTGCCATTGCTAAAATCGGGCTTAAAAGTTGCAGTTTTTTTATTCGGATCTAAAATCATCAGTTTTCCATTTTTTAGGTAACCTAAACTTTGGTAAGTGCTTATAAATGCACGTTCTGCACCTTCTTTCATGTTAAATACATCCTGGCCAAAGAATTTACTGGTGTAAGAAAATCCCAGATAACTTAATATAGTTGGTCCGGCATCAATTTGTGCAGTTAAGCGATTAAATTTTGCAGGAGCGATGTTCCCCGGACTATAGAATATCATTGGTATGTGGTATTTATCTACCGGTAACTCTACCTTGCCAGCGCTTGATGCGCAATGATCTGCAACAATCACAAATAAAGTATTGGAAAACCAGGGTTTTTGTTTAGCCTCTGTTATAAACTTGCCAATGGCGTAATCTGTATATTTTACCGCACCTTCTCTGCTTGTATGCGAAGGAATATCAATCCTTCCTTCGGGGTAAGTATAAGGGCGGTGATTGGAAACCGTCATAATGTGCGCGAAAAAAGGTTTGCTATTTTTATAGTCTTGATCCAGTTCTCTTAACGATAAAGTAAACAAATCTTCATCGGCTACGCCCCAGATATTTGAATAATGAATTTCAGAATCTTTCAGCGCGCTGCGGTCTGTAACCTCGTAGCCATTGTTAGAAAAAAACTCATTCATGTTATCGAAATAACCATATCCGCCGTAAATAAATCTACTGTTATATCCTTTAGAATGAAAAACACTGCCTAAAGTAAACAGGTTTTTATTGTCTGGCCGCTTCACAATAGATTGGCCGGGAGTAGGCGGTATGCATAGCGAAAGTGCTTCTAAACCACGTACTGTTCTTGTTCCGGAGGCATAAAGATTGGTGAAAAGCAAACCTTGTGCAGCCAAACTATCCAGGTTTGGTGTAAGATGCTGTGTATTCCCAAATGAACCTAGAAACTCTGCACTC
Source organism: Pedobacter terrestris (assembly GCF_052343045.1). Classification (NCBI taxonomy): domain Bacteria; kingdom Pseudomonadati; phylum Bacteroidota; class Sphingobacteriia; order Sphingobacteriales; family Sphingobacteriaceae; genus Pedobacter; species Pedobacter terrestris. The sequence goes on from NZ_CP180264.1 coordinate 894,852, forward strand.
AGACTTTCTACACTAATCAAAACAACATTCATTTTCCGTTCTGCAGCTGCTGAAGTTATTTTTCGGGTTGTTGTACTTTTATCGGTATTTGTAGCCAAAAGGCGATGAATAATGGCCGAAATTCTACTTACGGGCAGCGTTTTATAAAATGCTTTGTAGTCCAGCTGGTTGTTCCAAAAAGCGAAGCCAAAATCGTACATACCGTTTCCAGACAATTCATCTACATATTGATTGTTGCTGTGGTATTTCCACTTGTGGTTTACGCCAAAATAAACCAATACAGGCAGGCACAACAATAAAACAGCAATTTTACTTCTGCTTGCAAAACGCATTTTGTTAGGTGTAGAGCGTACAATTTCTTTTCGCAAAACATAAACCACAACTGCAGAACATAAAATAAGCGCACACAAAATGGTGTTAATTGGATAGGATTGGCGGATATTGCCGATAACTTCTGTGGTATATACCAGATAATCTACCGCAATAAAATTGTAACGCACTGAAAATTCTTGCCAAAAAAACCATTCGGATACGATGTTAAACATCAGTGTAAATACTACGATGAAGAAGTAGATAAACAGCAATATTTTAGAAGTTTCAGACGAATACCATTTTGAAGACAATATCCACAGATAGATAACCAAAGGTATAATGGCGAAAGAAGCCGCAGAGAGATCGTAAAGTAAACCAACCAGAAATATTTTGAGAATGTTGAAAATAGACCAATCTACTGAACATGCGCTGTAAACCATCAATAAAATTCTGGTGAGCAATGAGGTTATGCACAGTAAAATTACGGCCAATACAACCGGGCTAAATCTATTGCTGAATATGTGAGCAGCCTTTTCTTTAATCGTCATTTTTGGGATTTATCGGTTTTATCAACCAACTTATGACGGCCAAAATTAATATCGAAATCTGTAGAAATCCTGAAGATGGTTAGCGTTGGTAAGAAATTTCAGATTGAAATATCCAACTCTGGTTTGCGATAGAAGAAGATAAGATTACTCCTTGGATAGATTGCAAAATTAACAATCAGAAAATATGTCTCATGTGGCTTAATCAAAAAATGTTTACCTTGGTATTCCCTTTTTGTCGAACGTCTTTAATCCCAATAAAGAAAAATAAGTATCAGCAAAATCCGTATCCGAAGTAAGGTGTTACGGCAAATGTGCTTTTCCTTTTAAACATGATGTGCAGCGAGTTCACTTTAGTGTTTACTTATTTGCCAAAGTTTAATGGTTTTTCAAATCTGCGCAAAGCGTAATTTACTGTTTAAGGTTTCTGCTTGTGTGCTTTTCACAATTCTTTTAATCCGCATAATTTCTGTTTTTATAATGGGCCCAATGCCACAAGATGCCTATTACTATTTTTATTCTCGGCATTTGGCACTTTCGTATTTTGATCATCCGCCAATGATTGCGTATGTATTAAAACTCTTCACTTTGATTTTTGGCGATAACGTAATTGCTATAAAACTGGCCAATACTTTTCTTACCATTTTTACCAGTATTGCGTTCTACCAACTTGCTATTCGGCTTTTGCCAAAATACGATGCTGAAAAAGCCATTATTCTGTTTTTGAGTACTTTAATGGTAAGTATATTGTCGCTTATTTCTACGCCAGATACGCCCTTGCTGTTCTTTTGGACACTCTCATTAATCGCTTTGTATGAGGCCATTTTTAAAAACAAAAATAAGTTTTGGATCATTGCCGGAATTTTAATGGGATTGGCTTTTGACAGTAAATACACCGCGGTTTTTTTGCCTTTTGGCTCGTTTATATTTCTAATTTTTGCAAAATCTAAACGCAATGTATTGACCTCTTTCTGGCCGTATTTAAGTTATACACTTATGTTGCTTGTTGCCAGTCCGGTAATGATCTGGAATGTTGCAAACCATTTTGCTTCTTTTACTTTTCAAGGTACACAGCGTTTAAATAATGCATCGGGCTTACATTTTAATCCAAAATTCATTGCCGGTCTTTTGGGGCATCAGTTGGCATTGCTCACTCCGGTGCTATTTGTTGTGGTGTTGTATGCGGTGGTGCGTTTGCTAAAGTCTGCAAAGAGAAAACTGCCTTTGCTTACAAACGAAGAATTGTTTTTACTTTGTTTCTTTCTGCCAATATTTGCTTTTTTTCTGTTTATTTCTCCAATTTACTGGATCAAAATCAATTGGATGATGCCCGCTTACGTTAGCGGAATTATAATTGCAGCAAAGCTGATTTCAGTAAAATGGATTAAAATCCAGCTCTACATTTCTTGTTTTATTCACCTTGCGCTACTGGTTCAGATACTTTTTTATCTTGTGCCAATTCAATCAGACGATACTTGGTTCGGTTGGAAAGAACTTTCAGTAAAAGCCACCGACTTAAAAAAGCGTTACCATGCAGATTTTATTTTTTCTGCCGATGGTTATAAAACAAGTTCAGAATTGAATTTATATAGCAATACATTTATTTACAGCGAAAATGTGATTGGTAAAGCGGCGCTTCAATATGATTTTATTGGAACCGACTTGAATGCTTTGAATGGAAAAACCGCATTGTACATAGATTCTGATCCAAGATTCAAAAACGATGAGAAAAAACCAGACACACCAACAGAGGTTAAGCCATATTTTAAATCGGTGACACAGCTAAAACCTATTTTAATAAAAAACAGGGGTAAAGCGGTAAGGAAATTTTACGTGTATTTATGTAAAGGATATAAATATCTTGGAAAAAGATAAACCGAATAGGAAAATAACCATGTTTTGACTAATAAAAAAGGCCCGCATCCCAGCGGGCCTTACTAGTGTAAATTGCTATTAACCAAATATAAACAATTGACTTAGCAACATATTTTAGTGTATAAGGTTTTAGAATTTTTAAAAATTATTTATCGTGCTTTAATCATTTGAAACCATAAGTCGATTTTTTACCCAAAATTCTTTTTAATGTGGAAGTTTGTTTTTGATTGCGCCGTACAAATAAGTACCGAACAAAGCACCTAAAATAACCAAAGCCATTGCGGGGTAACCGTTGCCAATGTTTACGAACATTGGGCCAGGGCATGCGCCGGTTAAAGCCCAACCCAATCCAAAAATAATACCGCCAATAATGTACCTTGGATACGATTTTGTTTTTGCTTCAAAAGGAATCGGCGCACCGTGAATGTCTTTGATCTTTAATTTTTTTATCAGATAAACAGCTAATATTCCCAATAGCACAGCGGTGCCGATGATGCCATACATATGAAAAGATTGGAAGCGAAACATTTCCTGGATCCTGTACCAGGAAACGGCCTCAGATTTTGTCATTACAATTCCGAATAAAATGCCGGTAAGGATAAACTTAATAGCTTTCATTAGTTAAAAAATAAAGGGCATAAATAAATAAGTCATCATCAATCCGCCGATAAAAAATCCGATTACAGCTATAAGAGATGGTATTTGCAAATTTGATAGTCCGGAAATGGCATGACCAGACGTGCATCCGCCAGCATAACGGGAACCAAAACCTACCAATAAGCCGCCAATAAAAAGAATCAAAATATTTTTCGATTGTGTTAACGCATGCAATGAAAAAAGTTGATCGGGATTAAGATTTCCATCAAATTTGATGTTCAATTTTTGTAAATCGCGGATGGTTGATTCTGCAAGCTGCAAAGGTTCGGGATTGTTGAGGAATTGTGTAGCGATGAAACCGCCGATAATTGATCCCAATAGAAACAATAGATTCCAACGTTGTGCTTTCCAGTCGAATTTAAAAAAATCAGTGTGTTTTCCTGCGCCAACAATCGTACAAATGGTGCGCAGATTAGAAGAAAAACCAAAAGTTTTTCCAGAAAGAATTAATATTAACATGATCACTACGATCATAAAACCTGAAAAATACCAGGGCCAGGTGCTTTGAAAAAATCCGATCATCACAGTCTTGAATTATGAATGAACAAATGTGCAGTGTTTTTATTTAAAATCGCAATTATTCACAATGGCATTTGCCGATACAGTTTAGGGCAGATGATCCTCCTCATGAATTTGTTCATGGTCTGGGTTTTATCCCGACAGGAGAGAGCTGGAGATTGGAAAATTGATGAAATTAAGCTGAATTTGTCTGTATTGGCACATTTTAATACATGAAAGGAAAAAAATCTTCTCTACAAAGTTTGGCCGTTTAAGAACAATTATTATTTTCGCGGCTCGTTAATGTTAACGAATCATTTGATTTTAGAACAAATGGCCGGATTAAACCAGCCTCAATAAAAACAATTATGGAAAAATTTGAAAAAGTAAAAGAAATTATCGCTTCAGTTGAAGCTGATGTTGCTAAATTTTATGATGCTGGTAACGCTGCTGCAGGTACACGTGTACGTAAAGCAATGCAAGATCTTAAAGTTTTAGCTCAAGAAATCAGAACTGAAGTTACTGACAAGAAAAACAGCGCGAAATAAGTTTATAGCGTTTTGGGACTAAACAGCGGCCATATTGTCTATTGATGATATGGCCGCTTTTGTTTAACAAGAAATCTTCATCATTAAAATATGAAGTGAAAGCAAACCAAATTGCTTATAAAAGGTTTCATACGTATGGAATTTCCACATGAATTAAAAGAGCTCTATCCGGCAGAAATTATTGAGGTTAGAGGAAATGCAGAAGCTTTAACTATTATTTTAAAGCCAAGCGTAGATATTGATAAATTTTCTGGTTTGCTGCAACGGGCATACACCAACCTTGACGAGCCAATGTATTTGTTTTTGAAACATGAAGGTCAGCAAGATTTTAGAAAAATAACGTTGTCTTAGTTTCATAAAATGCCGCTTTCGGCTATTTTTAATGCAGTTTTAATTTAATTATCACTTTAGCCTCATAAGATATGGAAGGCTTATTTGAACACAATAAAAATACTATTTTCAAACATTCGGGATCAATTTACCGTAAATGTTAGTTTAATGAAAAAGCCTTTCAGGATTGAAAGGCTTTTGAATTTTAGCATTTTTTTAAGGAATTGAATTGTTAGAAACCAATTCCAATTGCAAATCCTCTCGAGGCAGTAGATAACGTGCCAAGTGCAGTTGCTGCGCCTGTGGTTAAGTTAACCGTATACAAACGTTGTGTGCCACCTACGGTAAATAATCCGTAAGCAACTCCGCTCGTCCCGCCAATATCAAAACCATTACTGGCCTCAACATTTACACCCAATGGACCAACATCTACCAAAGTACCTGCATTTGGTGGATCTTGTTTGTATAATCTATCTGTTTGCGAATCGATATCATAAAGAACGGTAGTGCTTGCGCCTGCAAAATTATTGGTATATGCTGCACCAGAAATGGCAACATTTGTCATGGTAATATTTCCATCTACGGTAACAGATCCATCATTTGGATTAAAACGTAGGTTTTGGCCAAGGTTACTTACAATACGAATACGATCAACCGTCGGATTAAAATCAAAGCCGAATTGAGTACCTGAAAGTAAAGTGGTTAAAGGTGAAGTACCAACTGCAGCTGCCACACCAGATGATGCATTAATGCTATATACCCTGCTGCTACTACCTAAAGCATACAATTGGCCGTTTAAAGGACGCATGTCTATACCTAAAATAGATTCTCCGGTTTGAATACCCGTAATCGCTTTGGTAACGATAGTTGGATTACTGGCCAGTGGATTAAAAATTAACAGTTCATTGTTGTTAGATACTGCATATGCAACAGCTTCTGTAGGAATGGCAATTCCAGAAATGGCCAAATCAATATTTGAAATTTTTGACGCTTTTCCTGAGTTTAAGTCAATTGTATATAAACCAGATTTTCCACCAACAGAAATGGCAGCAATTGCTGCGGTACCATCAGGATTAATATCAAAACCACCAACTTCCTCCGCATCTACACCAAGGCTTCCTACTTCAACAAGTTTTCCATCATTTGGCGGATCTTGTTTATGCAATTTATCGTTGTTAACATCGATATCATATAATGTTGTTATGCTTGCACCAGCTCTGTTTTGCGTGTAGGCAACTGAAGAAACTTTTGCATTGGCAACAGCATTAATTACACCATCTGTAGCGGCAACGGTTCCGGTTTCTGGATTTAGGCGTAAATTTTGCCCGCTCGATGTAACGACCCTAATCCGATCTACAGTTGGGTTAAAATCAAAACCAACCGAAGTGCCGGTAAGTGCCGGGGTAAACGGAGTAGAGGAAACCGCACGCGCTATACCAGTTTTCTGATCGATAACGTACAGACGGCTCGTACTTCCAATGCCATACAATTGACCTGTAGCTGGTCTGAAATCTATGCCTAGAATGCTTTCGCCAGTCTGAAGTCCGGATATAGAAATCTGGCTGCTTACGGTATTTGGGTTTTTCGCATTTATGAGTAACAATTTATTATCTGCTGTAAGGGCGTAAAGGTTTAAATCTGGACCAGGAACAAGAATTTCATTGTCCATGTTGTTGCGGTCTTTCTTACAAGATACCAAAAAAAGGGGCATCATAATGGCGCATAAGGCCACCACGATTAAGTGTTGTGCTTTAATCATAATAGGGTTTTTGAAGTTTTTAATAAAAGAAAATGTAAAATAGCTCAGGCTATTTTGGCGGATATTCTAAGGTAGGCAGATGACAATCTAAGGCTTTAAAAGATTCTCTGGAGGTTACTGCCTTTAATAGTGAAGAAAAAATGAAATTGTTTTTGAAAAGCATTGGCATTTCAAGATCTTCATACTTTAACTTTTCCAACTCATCATCATCATCAGTTTCCATCGGAACCGATTTCTGAATGTTAGAAATCTTAACTTTTTTAATGGGGTTTTGATCAGAAAAGACAACAGATAAAGCAATACGACCTATGAAAACAGATAAGAGCAGGGAAACGATAAAAAAGTTTCTATAAAGGGCGTACATTTCAAACAATTATTTCCGATTTACAGTACATACGCAGTTTTTGGAGTTGAGGATTTTTGAAGCAGAAAATAAATTGCTTTTGGAGATCAAACGGATGGTATTATAGTAACAAAAGCATTACTTTTGCGAGCAATTTTACTCAGGGTGATGAAGAATAAAACAGGATTAAATATACCAGCAGTGCCGGGCGTATTGCTGGCCATTATTAGTGTTCAAGGTGGTGCAGCTATTGCCAAAGGCATTTTTCCGGTTTTGGGTGCGGCAGCAACTTCTTCTTTAAGAATTGTATTGTCTGCGGTAATTCTTTGTATTGTTAATCGTCCAAATCTTCGCAACCTAAGCAAACAACAATGGAAAATGGTTGCCATGTATGGAATGGCGCTGGGAGCAATGAATCTGGTATTTTATATGGCCATAAAAAGAATCCCGCTTGGGTTGGGCGTAACTTTAGAGTTTATCGGTCCGCTGGTTCTTGCTTTAACCGGATCAAAACGATTGCTTGATTTTATCTGGGCACTTTTAGCCGCTTTGGGTATCGTGTTAATTGCACCGTGGAGTGGAAATGGAATCGATATTGTTGGTGTTTTACTGGCTTTACTTGCTGGCGCACTTTGGGCAGCATATATTATAATGGGCGGAAAAATTTCGCAAATTATGGATGGAAACAAAGCTGTTACTGTTGGCATGCTGTTCGCTTCAGTTTTGGTTATTCCGTTTGCACTGGCAGATGGAATTATACAAAATATTACCCCACAGCTTTTCCTGTCGGGAATGGTTTTGGCTTTACTCTCCAGCGCAATACCATTTACATTAGAAATTAATGCCCTTAAAAAAATACCGGCCAAAACATTCAGTATTTTAATGAGTGTAGAACCTGCGGCAGCGGCACTTTGCGGATTGGTTTTTCTGCACGAAAAACTAACGGTAGGCGAGTGGCTTGCGGTTGCACTTGTTGTTACAGCCAGCGCTGGCGCAACGTTAAGCAGAAAGAAAAAAGTAGCCACCACTATTGATGGTTAAAAAATCAGGATTTAAGGATACCGTTGGGATTAAAAACCTGTTTAATGCTTTCCATTATATGGATATGTGTTTCGCTGTATTTTATCGGAAGATATTCGCATTGTATAGGTCCACTTCCATGTTCTTCAGAAATTGTTCCGCCTAAAGAAAATTTTTTCCACCACGTTTTTCAAATGGTGGTTCCATTCGGCATCTTTCATTTCTCCTTTGGTAATATTGGTATGTGGATTTTCATTGCCAGCATGGCCAAAACATAAAACCTGGAAAACAAAATTCGCAGCAATATTTCTGATACCACTAATGAGTTTTGGCAACGCTTCACGCGGTACAGTGTAGCCAAATAAATTCTGTAGAAAGCAGAGAATGCTTAATAAGTTTAAGCAAGTTATTTCGATTTCCTAGAATAGTTTTCAGCAGAAATGTATCTCTGTTGTGACAGCTATTGCAAAACAAAAGTAAAGTTTACAGGGTTAAACGGATACAAGGTAAATGAATCGACTGTCTAGAGTTTGTTAATTTCTAAAATGGTGTCACGTTCTTTTTGTTTTTCTGTCAAAACTTGTAAATTGCTTCAAGAAAAAGTTACAATTTGTCAGTCGTTCAGGGCAAAAAAATACTTACAAAAAACCGACAAAATATCTGTTTTGAGGTCTTAATAACATAAACTGTCTCTAAATTCTGCGTGGTATATATTACGTAGATAGATATATGGGTTTATTAGTGAATCACAACTGGTACAACTGTAAGCATAAATTAGTTTGCGGAATATAACATGGAGTATATTGTTCACCTATATGGCGCAATTGTTGATAAAATAAACGAAATGGTACGGACGCTTTTTATAATTTATTTTATAGTTTAGGGACGTAGCTGTTAAGAAAGGTATTATGGAAGCAAAATTTTCACCGCAGGTAAAAGATGTAATCTCTTTTAGTAGAGAGGAAGCTCTCCGTTTAGGGCACGATTACATCGGTACCGAGCATTTATTATTAGGCCTCATCCGCGAAGGCGATGGTATGGCCATCAAAATTTTACGCTCGCTTGGAGTAGATACAAGTAAATTGCGCCGTTCTATTGAAGATGCCGTTCGTGGCACATCCAGTGTAACGGTTAACTTAGGCAATATTCCTTTAACCAAACAGGCAGAAAAAGTTTTAAAAATCACTTATTTAGAAGCAAAAATATTTAAAAGCGATTTAATTGGTACGGAGCATCTGTTGCTTTCTGTATTGAGAGATGACGACAATATTGCCTCACAGATTTTGTTGCAATATGGCGTTACATATGATGTTTTTAAGCAAGAGGTTGAAGTAAATAAAAACGGTTTCAGAGACGATATTTCAAATAGCGCTTCTACAGGTGGCGATGACGATTATCGCGAAGAGGAAAGTTTCAGTACACCGAAAAAGGTTTCGGATATCAAATCCAAAACACCAGTACTGGATAATTTCGGTCGCGATTTAACCAAAGCTGCAGAAGAAGGCCGTTTAGATCCAATTGTTGGCCGTGAAAAAGAAATTGAACGCGTTTCTCAGATTTTATCCAGAAGAAAGAAAAACAATCCGATTTTAATTGGTGAGCCAGGCGTAGGTAAATCTGCAATTGCAGAAGGTTTGGCACTTCGTATTGTGCAACGCAAAGTATCTCGTGTATTGTTTAACAAACGCGTGGTTACGCTTGATTTGGCTTCGCTGGTTGCAGGTACTAAATACCGCGGTCAGTTTGAAGAGCGTATGAAAGCGGTAATGAATGAGCTTGAAAAGTCAACAGATGTAATTTTATTTATTGATGAAATTCATACTATTGTTGGTGCAGGCGGCGCATCTGGTTCTTTAGATGCATCAAACATGTTCAAACCGGCATTGGCTAGAGGAGAAATTCAATGTATTGGTGCAACAACTTTAGATGAATACCGCCAGTATATTGAGAAAGATGGTGCGTTAGACCGTCGTTTCCAAAAAGTAATGGTAGAGCCGGCAACACCAGATGAAACCATCGAAATTTTAAGTCGCATTAAGGATAAATACGAAGAACACCATGGTGTTACGTATACACAAGAGGCAATTGAAGCTTGTGTTACCTTAACATCGAGATATATTTCTGATCGTTTCTTGCCAGATAAAGCAATTGATGCTTTAGATGAAGCGGGTTCTCGTGTACACTTAACCAATATCCATGTTCCACAGAACATTATTGATATCGAAGCAAAAATTGAAGATATCAAGCTGGAGAAAAACAAAGTGGTACGCAGCCAGAAATACGAAGAAGCAGCAAAACTTCGTGATACAGAGAAAAACCTGATCGAAGAATTGGATAAAGCTAAAGCAGAATGGGAAGCAGAAACCAAAACAAAACGTTATGAGGTTTCTGAAGACAATGTTGCTGAAGTTGTTGCCATGATGACGGGAATTCCGGTACAACGTGTTGGCCAAAGCGATAGTCAGAAATTGCTGAATATGTACGATAAAGTTGCAGAAAAAATTATCGGACAGGATGACGCCATAAAAAAACTGACTAAAGCCATTCAGCGTACTAGAGCAGGTTTAAAAGATCCTAAAAAACCAATTGGTTCATTTATTTTCCTGGGTCCAACTGGTGTTGGTAAAACAGAGTTGGCTAAAGAACTTGCACGTTTCATGTTTGATAGTGATGATGCTTTGATTCAGATTGACATGAGTGAGTATATGGAGAAATTTGCGGTTTCACGTTTAGTGGGCGCGCCTCCGGGATATGTTGGTTATGAAGAAGGTGGCCAGCTTACTGAAAAAGTAAGAAGAAAACCTTATGCGGTAATTCTATTGGATGAGATCGAAAAAGCGCATCCTGATGTATTCAATATCTTACTTCAGGTTTTGGATGAGGGGCAGCTTACCGATAGCTTAGGACGTAAGGTTGATTTTAGAAATACCATCATCATCATGACATCTAATATTGGTGCACGCCAATTGAAAGATTTTGGTCAGGGTGTAGGTTTCTCTACTGCAGCAAAGACCAATCAAGCAGAGCAACACAGTCGCGGTGTAATAGAAAGCGCATTAAAACGTGCTTTTGCACCAGAATTTTTAAACCGTGTTGATGATGTTGTGGTATTCAACAGTTTGGGTAAACAGGAAATCTTTAGGATTATCGATATTGAGTTGAAAGCGTTATTCGGTCGTGTACACACTTTAGGTTATGAAATTACCTTAACTGAAAATGCTAAAGAATACATTGCAGAAAAAGGTTTCGATAGTAATTTTGGTGCCAGACCACTTAAAAGAGCGATTCAAAAATATCTGGAAGATCCAATTGCAGAAGAAATTCTAAAAGGAGAACTTGCAGAAGGCGATGTACTTGAAATCGACTATGATAAAGAAAAAGAAGAAGTTTCTGTTCTCCATAAAAAAGGTGAAAAACCGAAGGAAGAACCAAAAAAAGAAGATTCTTCAAAAAAATAAATATTGAAAACTCCCGGTGAAAACCGGGAGTTTTTTGTTTTGCATTTCAATTTTCGCGTACCATTTCAGACGGTTTCATCGAAGCCATTTCCTCTAGCTACTATTTTAGCGCAATCGTTTGTGCCTACACTAAATTTTCTTAGTTGGTCTGTTTCTATTGACATTAACGATTTGTGTTTGTAAGTCTTTTTTATTTAAGCAGATAAAATTTACATCGCATTTCCCATAATTTGTAAAAACTGTTGATATCTAGTAGATTAGGCAAACGTTTGTGCTGCTTTTTTTATTGCCTTAGTTTTTTTGAGCTTGTATTTTGGGTCGGGAATTAATCTCAGTCATTACAATTTTATTGGCTATTGCCGAAAACCTAAAAACTCAACCAATGAACAAAAAATTTATTTTTAGTATGCTGATGGCAACACTTGCCTTCAGCGCTTGTAAAAAAGAAGAACAAACCGAAAATGCATTAAGCATACAAAGCAATGCACTGGGGGCTGCTTCCGGAATTTCAGGTCCAACTCCCGGCATATTTACATCAGATAAAAATAGAAACCTAAATCTGGTTTACTTTGTACCGAATGATGTAGATACTGTTGCAAATTATCAAAAACGTTTAAGTGAGTTGATGTTATGGACACAGAACTGGTATAAAGAGCAGATGGCACTAAATGGTTATGCAGACAAAACTTTTGGAATGTTTACCAATGCCGGCAAAACTTCTGTTAAAATCATCACCATTTATGGTACCAAGGGAAAAGCAGATTATTCATATTCAAGCGGCTCAGGTAATGTTACTGCAGAAATTAATGCATATTTTACAGCAAATCCAAGCCAAAAAACGAGTGAACATACACTTGTAATCTTACCAAGATACGAGATTCTGGCTAGTGGAACGCCGAGTGGAGGGCCTTTTTACGGACTTGGCAGATGGTGTTTTGCACTCGATTACGAAGAAATGGATATTGCCAATTTAGGCAAAACAGATGCCGTTGGAAACCGGTTTAGTGTGTGGTTTGGGGGACTGGTACATGAGTTAGGACATGGTTTAAATTTACCGCACAACTGTCAGAAGGTTTCAGAGAATAATGATCCCCTCAAAGGAATGGCTTTGATGTGGGCGGGCAATGGCACTTTAGGCAAATCACCAACTTTTCTCACAGCTGCTGACGCTGCAACCTTAAATGCAAATCAAATTTTTAATAACGACACCAAAACATATTATAGCAGCGCCACAGCAGCCATCAAAGCCATCCACGCAGAATACTCATCTTCCAAACAAGCAATAGTTCTATCGGGCAGATTCACTACAAATGTAAAAGTGAACAGCATATTGTATTATAATGATCCAAACGTGAACAATGAAGGAACAGGTGTTAATCGAGATTATAATGCCGTAACCTGGGAATCTAAAACAATTGGACTGGATAGTTTTTATGTGGAGATGCCCATATCAGAATTTCAATATAAAGATGGTAGCCCTTATGAATTAAGATTACGCGCGGTACATGAAAACGGTACCATAAGCCAAAGCAGTTACAATTACGAATTTGTAAATAACATTCCGGTTTTAAATTTTTCTACACGAACTGAATTTAGTAAAACGGGCTGGACGATAAAATCATTCAGTTCTGAAGAAACATCTGGCGAAGGCACAACAAATGGGCGTGCCACAGCTTTGATTGATGGAAATACATCTACGTACTGGCACTCACGCTGGACAGCAAACGCAACTTCCTATCCTCATGAAATTACTATCGATATGCAGGCTATAAAAACGATGCAAGGCGTTAGCTTAACACAACGGTCTGGTTTGCAGCGTGCGATTAAAAATTTTGAAATACAATTGAGCAGTGATGGAGTCAGTTTTGTTTCTGCGGGTAATTTTATCGCAGCGAATGCCAACGGGCCACAATACATTAACTTCAGTTCTTCAAAATCCGGCAGATACATTAAAATTATTGCCAAAACTGGTTACGATGGTTCACAATATGCATCGCTTGCAGAGTTGGGCGCATATTAAATTCAGAAATAAACGGTTATAGAAAACGGGTTAACTAAAGCTAACAAACTTTAATTAACCCGTTTTAATTGTCTCTATTTAGAAACGATTAATACCTGCAGAAAATCAGAATAAACTCATCTGCGATCCAGGAATTTGAAACAAACTATGGTCTAGCTCAATAGTTTGTTTGTTTAAACCATTTAATCTGCAATGCAAACGAAAATTATCACGAATCATTTTTGCAATATTTCCGTCGCCACGCATGCGATCGCCAAATCTACTATCATTTACATTGCCACCGTGGCAGCTTTGTATCATATGCCAAACCTTATCTGCACGATCTGGAAAGTTCTTTTTTAGCCAGTCTTCAAAAATTTGACCCACAGCACCATTTAGACGAACAATTGTATATCCAGCATTGGTAGCTCCGGCATTCGCTACAGCCTTTAAAATAGATGGGATTTCATGGTCACTTAAACCCGGAATGAGTGGCGCAACCAGTACACCCACGGGAATACCCAATGCAGAGAGTTGCTCAACAACTTTTAATCTTTGTTTGGCAGTAGTTGTTCTAGGTTCCATTTTTTGACGTAAATCTTCATTCAGGCTATTTATAGAAACATAAACCAGGCAGAGTTTTTGTTTTGCCATTTTTGCAAGCAAATCCGAATCGCGAAGGATTAGCGAATTTTTGGTAATCATCCCGATAGGTTGTTTATACTCTAATGCAATTTCTAATAATTGGCGGGTGAGTTTGTATTTGCGTTCTGCGGGTTGGTAACAATCTGTATTTCCTGATAGAGAAATGGTTGTTGCATCCCAGCCTTTTTTCTCCAGAAATTTCTTGAACAGGATAGGAGCATCTTTTTTCACAATTATTTTGCGCTCAAACTCAAGTCCGGCACTATATCCCCAATACTGGTGAGAATTTCTTGCATAACAATACGTGCAGCCGTGTTCACAACCTTGATATGGATTAAGAGAATAAGCCATGCCCACATCGGGACTATCCACTTTGTTTACAATCGTTCTTGAATGCTCGAAAATAAACGATGTTTTGCGGTCAATTTCTTCCCAATCGTCAATACCTTCATCATGTGCTTTTACATACACATCTTTCAAAAATTTATTGTGCGGATTAACTTGTGCACCACGACCTTTAAAATAATGTTGTTCATCTCCCGAAACCATAGCATAAAAATACTAAAAAAATTAGTAAAATTATATGATGTGGAGAGAAACTAAGGGATTGATTTTTTGGCTAAGGGAATATAATCCATCGGAACCATATCGGCAATTTTTTCGTAAGCCCAAAACCCTTCGTAAAGCAGAGATCTGGAATCGTAAATGCCGCCGTTTTCATAAAAACGTACAGGGCCTTGTGTTAAATTTGCAATGGAAAGTTCATTTTCGGGAACATCCAAGGGACGGAAAATCCAAAACCCGGTTTTAGAATACGCAAGAGATTCTTGCTCTTTGGTATATTGTACAATTAATGCATCGGTATAATTGATCCATTTTAAGTTCTCGTTAAAATAATGAACCAGCGTATCAGGCAGTACTTCAGCTCTGGAAAATTTATCAATTGTTTTTGGCATTTCCTGTTGCTTGGTCCAAAATTCAAGCAAGCCAACATCAACTTTTCCTGCGTTTTGTCTAATCCCGGTTTTCTCTGCCGCATTTTTAATGTTCATCAGGTTTGTATTGATCACATAATCCGGATAGCGGTTTGGATTGGGCATTTTTACCATTTTATTGATGATAAAACCCTCTTCTTTTGTTTTATTGTTATATAACGAACGGAAGAAATGTTGTGCAGAACCATAGTAAGCAACTTCTCGTGCAGCAATATATTTTCTCTTTTTTGCTGCAGAGGCTTTTAATTCTTCGAAAAATGGATGCCCGGAATAATAGATAATGCGCGTTCTGGAGTTGTATTCAAAATGATCGAGCATATATTTTAACCGATAGCCAAGCGCCTTGTTTTCTACAATTAGAAATTCTGTAGTAGAGACTGTTAGCGTGCTGTTTGTGGCATCGTAATCGACATTTAAAACCTGTGGATTCAGTATTTTACATTGCGCCGCATTTGGCGTTTTACCGATAAAAAAATCTTTAAACTGATTGATGTATTTTTGCCGGTTCGGATCAGCACGTATGACAACTTCCTCTAGCTGAGCGACATTTTCTTTTAAGATTAGATTTACCTCCACAGATTTATCTGAAACAATTACGCTTTTTGAATAGGGCAAATAGCCAACCATTTGCACCAAAATATCGTAACTGCCAGGTTTTAAATTTAAGAGCCTAAACCGGCCATCGTTATCGGCAACGGTAGCAATTTTATAACCACTTAAATAGATGCTTGCGCCGGGTAGTCCGCCTTTATCATCTCGCACTTGCCCGCTTATTGTAAAAGTATTTTGGGCAGAGAGTTGTAAGCCTGTGAAGAACAATAAAACCGCAACGAAAAAGCTTTTAATCATGAACACGAATGTATGCAAATGACGCAATATTTTATAAGGGCAAAATTGCTTTTTAACAAATTTAACATATCTGTTTTTATAGGCTATTTTTCGGTCATTTGATAATCCATTGGAACGCTGTCGGCAATTTTTTCCCAAGCCCAATATCCTTCATACAACATAGATTTTGGATTGTAAATGCCTCCATTCCGGAAAAAATATACAGGCGCAACCTGCAAGTTGATTAAAGAAACCTGCGTATTTTCTAAACTCATTGGCCGCGAAACAGACATACCTATCCGATTGGTGAACTCCGGAGATTCTGTTTCGTTCTTATATACCACATAAAGAACATCAGTAAAATTGATTGATTTTATGGCAGAGTTGAAAGGTTTTACCAGAGTATCTGTAAGTATTTTTGCCTGATTTAAAATCGCTATTTTTTTAGGTTCTTTACGTAAGCGCACCCATTTGTTCAGAGAATCGCCAGCTTTAATATCTTTTACGAAATTAGGCGTACCAGCGGTAAGTCTTTTAATATTGGCGTTTATCAGGCTGTCTGATGGTCTGTTGGTATTATCTGTTCTGATTAATTTAAAAATTTCAAAACCCTCGGCATTGCTTGTACCATCAAAAATGCTTTTGAAGAAATGCTGCGGAGAGCCACGATAGGCGATTAGCCGTTTTTTTGCCCATTTTTGTTTTCTGGCAGTTGAGCCTTTTAAATCTTCATATGTTGGGTAACCTTCATAATAAACAATCCGGGTACTGTAATCGTACTCAAATGCATTAATCAAATACTTGATTCTATAACCCAAAGCCTTATTTTCAATGATTAGGAATTGATCTGTACTTACTGTAAGCACACGCTCTTTTTTATCAAAGTTAACGCGTAATATTTCTGGATTGATGATTTTGCAAGCCTCCGCATTAACGGTCTGACCGATAAACATATTCTTAAAAATATCAATATAATACTGTCTGTCGGGATCTGGTTTAATCGTTACTTCACTAAGCTGCGTTATACTTTCTTCCAGAACAATATGTTGCTCAACATTTTTATCGACAATTAAAACATTTTTATTCGATGCCTTAAATCCAATAATCTGAACCAGAATATCATAATTTCCAGGTTTTAAACTCAGCGTATAATGGCCATTATTGTCCGTTGCAGTTGCAATTTTGTAGCCACTTACATAAACGCCAGCACCGGGTAACGGCTCGCCTTTTTGATCTTTAACGATTCCACTGAGTGTGAAGTTTTGCTGACTAAAGCATAACTTGGCCGCAAGTAAGCAAAATACAAATAAGAATAAGGATTTCATTTTGCTAAACTAATTTTTTAGTTTGAAAAAATAAAATCTATCTCGATAAAGTTACGGGCGCAATAATTCTTTTGCATTTTCCAGAGCAGAAACACCCGGATTTTTGCCGCTCAACATTTCTGCGATGGCCGCTACACGTTCATTTTCGGCGAGTTTTTTGATCCCGGTAGTGGTTTTGCCTTGATGATCGTTTTTATATACGAAGTAGTGGGAGTGGCCTTTCGCAGCAATTTGAGGCAAATGTGTTATAGACATCACTTGCATATTTTTTCCGAGTTCGTCAATCACTTCACCTACTTTTAATGCGGTTTCACCAGAAATACCGGTGTCAATTTCATCAAAAATAATGGTAGGAAGCGAAGTATGTTTAGCCAAAAGTGTTTTGATAGACAACATTAGTCTGGACAGTTCACCGCCTGATGCAACTTTGTTTACCGGCGCAGGCGCCTGTCCAAGGTTTGCTGTAAAGAGCAGCGTAATTTCATCAACACCATCTTTATGCAGTTCTGAAAGGATTTGTTGCGCTAAAACCAATTTGGCATTTGGCATACCAACTTGTTTAAGTGTAATTGCAGTTTGCGCTTCAACCGTTTTAATCGCTTTTTTCCGGTTGGCACTTAATTGAGTTGCCATTTTTTCCAGGTCTTTCCGCAACGCATCAATCTTTTTTCGCAACTGCTCTATATGTTCATCAGACGATAGCAGTTGGTTTAAGTTGTCTTCAAGCTGTTGTTTTAAGGCAATTAATTCGGTATTGTCTGCTACGCGATGTTTTTGTTGTAAGGTGTAAAACAAATCTAAACGCTGATTAATGGTATCCAAACGTTCTGCACTATGCAAAGTATCTGCTTCTAAAACCGAAACTTCATCAGCAATGTCTTTAATTTCGATAATTGATGATTTTAACCGATCGTACAGTGATTGTATTGCCTGGTCAAACTTTTCTATTCCTTGTAATTGCAGTTGCGCTTCTTTCAGCATAGCCAAACCATTTGGTTCGCCATCCGTTAATATCGCTGCTGCGGTAACCAAAGCACGTTTTATTGCTTCGGCATGTTTTAGCTTTTCCAGTTCTTGTTCCAGTTCCTCTTGCTCGCCGGCTTTTAAATCGGCCTGATCCAATTCGTTAAACAAAAATTGTTCATAATCTTGTTTGTTTCGGGCCTCATCTGCATCTTGAATCCGTTTTTTTAGCAGTGCAGATTCTTGTTTAAGTTTCTTAAATCCAGATTTATATTCTACTAATAAAGCGTGGTGATTGGCAAGTGCATCAACAATCAGAAGCTGAAAATCCGGATCGTTTATTTCTTGTGTAGCATGTTGTGAATGTATATCAATGAGTTTTTCTCCGATTTTTTTTAATACAGATAAATTTACCGGCGTGTCATTGATAAAAGATCTGGTTTTGCCATCAATAGAAATCTCCCTTCGTAAAATGGTTTCGTTAGAAAAATCGAGATCAAATTCTTCGAAAGTTTCTTTCAGGTTTTCATCCGCCAAGGCGAAATTTCCTTCAATTACACACTTTTTATCTTGATTGAAAAAGTATTTACTTTCCGCACGTTGACCTAAAATAAGCGATAAAGCACCTAAAATGATAGATTTACCAGCACCGGTTTCACCCGTTATTATATTTAGACCGCTATCAAATTCAATATCTAGGCTATCTATTAATGCGTAATTGCGAATGGAAAGTTTCTGTAACATGCTAATGCGAAATTAAAAAAGAAATGCTTAGTAAGGGAAACAAAATTTACACCATTACTGGTTTTTAAAAATTTAAAAATTGTAAAACGGCCTGATTGAAAATGTTGGGTATTTCTGTGGGCGCCAAATGTGTTGCATGGTCAAAGATTAGCAGTTTAGCATCTTTAATGTTTTCTGCAATCAATTTGGTATGCGCCGGTTTTATGATGTCTTTTTCTCCTGCCATCACTAAAGTTTTTGCTTGTATCTGGTGCAAATTTGCTGTAGAAATGTTTGGAGCCGACAGCAGCATGGCAAGCAATTTTGTTACTCTTTTAGATTCTGCATCTTTTCTAACGCTCAGTTTTTTAAGATCTTTCGCTACTGTTTCCAGCATAGAACGTTCTACCGCTTCTGATGTTGGATTTAGATTTGCGCCCATAATCATAAGTTTGTTTACGTATTCAGGATATTTTATCGCCATAGTTAGCCCTGTATTGCCACCATCGCTCCAGCCAACAATATGTGCTTTCGGAATGTGTAAACTGTCTAGCAAAATTTTCAGGCCTTCGGCAAAAAGATCATAGCTTAGTTTTTCATTGTCAGAATCGCCACTTTTTCCATGTGCCCTTGTATCTACGGCAATTACACGATACTGTTTTGCTAAATCAGGAATCTGTTTAGAAAAATCTGCAATAGATTGCCCGTTTCCATGCAGAAGCAATACAGGTTCGCCTTCCCCATACTGTTCAATATATAGTTTAATGCCATTTACAGCTATGTAACGGCCGCTTTTTGCATTGTTACCATAGAAGGTTTTCCAGACAATACTGCTTTGCGTCGCCGCAATTTTAAGTGCGTGGCCTGACGTATCTGCTCGGTTAACG
Source organism: Pedobacter terrestris (assembly GCF_052343045.1). Classification (NCBI taxonomy): domain Bacteria; kingdom Pseudomonadati; phylum Bacteroidota; class Sphingobacteriia; order Sphingobacteriales; family Sphingobacteriaceae; genus Pedobacter; species Pedobacter terrestris. The sequence continues at coordinate 914,562 of NZ_CP180264.1, forward strand.
AGCTTTGTACTAACACCATCCGGAAGGTGATCATATCGAATAAAGCCTTTGAGTAAATTGTTTTCAGACTGCTCAAAATCACCATTTGGAATGTCTATGTCGTGCCAGATTCCTCCTTTATTCTTGATTTGAAAACGAACATTATCGATATAAAAATCGCCATTGCCCTCAACTTTAATATTTAGCCAAAATTCTTTCGTTTTAGAATTGATCTCACTTTCTATCGTGCTGACGTGCCAGTTGGTGTCGGGAAGGAGGTTTCTTCTTGTTTTATTGCTTAGCCAAGTGTCATCATTTTCTACTTGTCTAACCTGCAGCGTAAAATTTCTATTGGTATCGACAGAAGTTGATTTAAGTTCGGCAGAAAATCGTAAAGCTTGATTCCCGATAGGTTCGCATTTTATTCTTCGGCCCAGATAGAAACTGTTACTTACGGTTTTCGTTTGGGCAAAGCCCGATAAGTGTATCGTAAAAAGTATTGCCGAAAATAGGAGGACGATAAAGCGCATAATTCAATTTGTGGCTAAAATAGCAGAAATGACCGGATTATACGCTGGAAAAAATAAAAGCAACGTCTGCGTTGCTTTTATTTTAATGTTATGTTTTCAGAAAAGATATTCCCAATTCAAGATATTAACTAATTGGCGGGCACAATTCCTAATTTTTTATCTGGCTGAGAGAGATTATCACCATAATATTTAATTACGGCATGTGTATAGTTTATTGGTTGTATATTCTTTTTTACCAATTTTATTTTGCCATTTGCTAAAAGAAGATTGTCTATTATACCTTCTACCGGAGTAAAATTAAAAGCGCCGTCTTTCTGTTTTTTTTCTTTTTGCTCTTTTAATTCAACTTTTTCTTTCAGTTCCAGAACATCGTGATCAAATTTTTCTTTCAATTTTTTATATTCTTCTGTCTGTTTTATTTTATTCGATTTGGAATCTATAATCAAAATTGAACCATTCGGAGACAACAATTTGTGACTGCCGCTTAGTGAATCAATTTGAATTGATTTCAAAGATGACAGTTTTTCTATGTCAACACCTTTCAAAGCATCGGAGGTAATACGCTCCAATTGTGCTCTAAATTCTGGTGTTTTTACTTGTTCGCTAATATCTTTACCTAATTTTTCCCATTTGGCTTGCGCTTCTGGCGATGCATATTGCTTGGCGATATCTTCACCAAATTTTTTCCATTTCGCTTGTGCTTCTGGCGATGAATATTGTTTGGCGATATCTTCACCAAATTTTTCCCATTTAGCTTGCGCTTCTGGTGATGCATATTGTTTGGCGATATCTTCACCAAATTTTTTCCACTTCGCTTGCGCTTCTGGCGATGCATATTGTTTGGCAATATCTTCACCAAATTTTTTCCATTTCGCTTGTGCTTCTGGCGATGCAAATTCTTTATAAATAGAGGCGTAATCAGCAGAATCTGCGTAATAGTAATTTTTGCCGGTATTAAGCTTAAGGATTTTATTTTTGTCTAGCCCTTCTACATACAGAAAATTGTCTTTAAGGCTATCTGGTAAATCTTTTATGGAATTGTATTCTGTCTTTTTTCCATTTTTATCAATACAAATGATTTTTGTTTTCGATTTTCTCGTTGTGTCTGAATACATATTTGCGTGATTGTTCTGGTGGCCAACCGAGCGGATGTTTTCAGTTTGCAAAATGGTTGTTTTATGATCGGAGCCTGTTTTTTTATCTGGATTGATCCATGCAATGGAACATACACATGCAACACCAAGCGTTAAGGCGGCCATTTGCTGTTTTGCGTTCAAATAGTTTGTTTTCATATTGGTTATTCTTTTAATGCGTTGATACAGGTTTTGGGTTTTACCGGTTGCAGCAAGTGCAAACGCCGGACTGGCTTTATCTTTAATTAATTCTAATTTTAGCAGGGCGTGCGCATAATTAAGTGGTTGGCCGGTAAGTTTCAATACCAAGTCATCACATGCATGCTCGCGCTCTATGTGTATGAATTTGCCCGCCATCCAAACAAAAGGATTAAAAAAGAGAATGGTTTCTATTGCGGTTTTAATCAGATTTAAGAAAAAATCATTTCTCCTGATGTGAGAAAGCTCGTGGATTAAAACGGCTTCAACCTGATCTTCATCCAACTGATTAACCACCGCAAGGGGAAAAAGTACTATTGGTTTCAAATAACCAATTACCAAGGGAACGTTAATCAAGTTAGATAAATGGAATCGTATTTTCCTTTTCAGATTTAGGCGCAGCGAAACTTTCTGAAAAATCTTCTGCCAATTGGCCGGAACTTCGCTTAATCCATTGCTTTTGAAAGTTGCCAACTGGCGATAACCTTTAGAAATCACAAACAACTGAAGCAGGATTCCAATTCCATAAAACAACACTACAACCGGAAAATACTGTTCGGCTTTGCTGGCGAAACTTTCTGGAATTTGACTGATATAAGGATAAACCTGTGCTGTGTGCGTTTGTGTTGTAGGATAATTTTGCGGTCTGTTTAATATCATTTGATGTGCAAAATTGTAAGCAAAGCTGATGAACATTAGCACGATTGACATAAACGCAAGGTTGTGTTTATGGCGGGCTGCAACTTTTGGAAAACCAAATAGAACAATAAACAAAACGCCATATACAATTGCGCTTTGCCAAAGCGAGTTAATAATGCTCCAGCCAAAAGCTTTAATAAGTTGTTGTATTAGATTTTCCATAATCTTTTTGAATTTTTATTAGGCTTTCGGCCTGTATGCATTAATTTTTTGCTGTTCTACTTTAAACTATCCAAATACTTTTTAATCTCTTCAATTTCTTCCGAGTCGGCTTTGTGATTGCCCAGGGCCTGCATAACCAAACGTGCAGCAGAACCGTTAAAAACGTTATCAATCATTTTATTGACCAGTTGTTTTTCTGTTTTGTCGCGATTTACCAAAGCAGTATAAATGTGTGTTTTCTGGTTCGTATTGCGTTCAACCATACCTTTTTCATGCATAATCTGCATCAATTTTAAAGTTGTGGTATAGCCAGAATCTTTTTTATTCAACGCTTCGTGCACTTCGCGCACGGTTGCTTTCCCATTGGTCCAAAGCACTTGCAGAATTTCCATTTCTCCCTCAGTGGGTTTGCTGTTGTTAGTCGTCATAATTTTATTCTACGAATTATTTCGTATTCAAATGTACGAATAAATTCGTATTATCAAAATGATTTGTTATTTATTTTTAAGATAGACGTGTAAGGGTGCCAAATGTTGCACCGTTTATCAGAAAGATTTTTAGAATACTTGGCTTGAAACTTGAATTACAGAGGATTTGAGCAATGGAAAACCACGCAAGTTGGAAAGGTTTCTACGGATAGACGATTAAATAAGGTAAAGCAATTGTAGGTCTTTGTAATTTAAAATTTCCCAGAGGGATTTTGTTATTTTTTCAAACCTTCGTATTTACCGATATTGGCTGGGTCGATTTCGGCAAGCATGTTATACGCTTTAACTTTACTTTGCGTATTAAGTTTGGCCAGCACGTTCGTAATTTCTTCAGCCTTAGCGGCAAAATATACGTTTGGAAAAATTGAACCCAATTTTTGCTTGTCCATTTGTTGCAAGTCTCCTAAAGCAGAAACAATTTGATCGAGACCTTTGTCTTTATCCGTAAGTTGATCCAATCCATCGAGGTGATAATAATAGATAAAGTTTCTTAACGGATTGAAGATTGGGTTAAGTGTATTTTCGTTAAACCAGAACCGATTGCGTAAACCATCGGCAGCTTTCCAGCCCGTGTTGCCCGATGCCTGTGCAAGGTTGATCATATTTTGGGCTTTACGGAAAAACGGTGTTCCGCCCATTTTACTGAAACTGTCTTTATCCAAACCGATTATGGTGTAAGCATAATAGGTGAGGAGCGCGCTCAGGTTCGAGATGTAATTCTGATCTGAAAAATCAATTGTTGAACCATCATTGTACGCAAAATCAAAATTCTTATCGCTCATGTTTAGCAGCGTACTGTTGTAAGAACTGTTGTAAACAGGTCTGCTGCTTTGAATTTGTGCTTCCGCAATGTAACCAGAGCCTCCGTCCCAAGCATTAATTGTAATTACGAAGCTGCAATCTATACGTTCCTGTGTTTTATAAGTTTCGTTTCCGAACTTATTGTTGTTTAGGAAATCGCGAATATTTTTCTGTAAACCATCAAGTACAGCCTTACTCATATTTGAAACCTGAGGTGCCAGCAAGGTTACTCTGGCGTTCAGTTCCTGCGCCTGAATTTTATCAAAGGCCAATAGTGTTATCAATGTGAATAAGAGCTTTTTGATCATTTTAGGATTTTTAAGATGGCTTTGCAAATGTCTTTCGCTACTTCAGTTTTTGTCTTTAGCTCGAAAGTTTCACGCTCCAGTGCCTTGTTAAAAATAGTAATTTTATTGGTATCAGATTTAAAACCTGCGCCTTTATCGTTTAGCGAATTTAAAACAACCAGATCCAGGTTTTTCTTTTGAAGTTTCCCTTTTGCGTAGTTTTCTTCATCATTGGTTTCTAACGCAAAACCAACCAATGTTTGTTTGTCCGTTTTTAGCTTTCCCAACCGAGCAAGGATATCGGTTGTTTTTTCGAGGTCTATAGTTAAAACGGCCTCTTGTTTTTTTATTTTTTGTTCGGCAATCTGTTTCGGCTTATAATCTGCAACCGCTGCACACATTACGGTTATTTCACTATTGGAAAAGTATTTTTCGCAAGCTTCTAACATCTCTTGAGCGCTTACAACATCAATTCTGTCGATCTTTTCAATTGATTTTTGTGCAGTTGGTCCAGCAATTAGAGTAACTTCAGCGCCTAATGCGGCAAGTTCATCTGCAATGGCAAAGCCCATTTTTCCTGATGAATGGTTGCCAATAAACCGTACAGGGTCTAAAGCTTCGTAAGTTGGTCCGGCCGTTACGAGTGCATTTTTCCCAAATAAGGGCAATTTATTTTGAATAGAGATTTCCAGAAAAGATACAATTTCTTCAGGTTCTGCCATTCGGCCTTCTCCAAATAAACCGCTGGCAAGTTCTCCTTTATTGGGCGCAATAACTGTATTTCCGTATGTTTTGATCTGATTTAGATTTTGCTGTGTGCTGGTGTGTTTCCACATATCTAAATCCATAGCTGGAGCAATGTAAACGGGGCATTTCGCAGAGAGGTAAACAGCAGTAAGCAGGTTATCACAAATTCCGTTAGCAAGTTTTGCAAGGGTATTTGCACTAATAGGGGCGATGATTACAAAGTCTGCCCATAAACCAAGTTCTACATGATTGCTCCATACGCCGGTTTCTTCTTCAAAGTATTGCGTATAAACCGGGTGTTTAGAAAGCGTAGCAAGGGTAAGTGGCGTAATGAAATTTGCGCCATCAGAAGTGAGAATAACCTTAACGTTTGCACCAGCTTTAACTAAAAGCCTGACTAAAAAAGCAGACTTATATGCAGCTATGCTACCGCAAACGCCAAGGATGATATTTTTGTTGTTTAGCATGGAATATGGGCATGAGGCTTAGAGCATAAATATGCCGATGAATAGCGCCATGCTCTTTACCCTTCGCTAATTACTTTTGTTCTTTTGCTGGGTTTCTATGGTAAACCTTTTCGTTAAGGAATTCATCCATAGCAACTAAAACAGGTTTCGGCATACGCTCATAGTGTTTACTGATTTCGATTTGCTCGCGATTTTCGAAGATCTCTTCCAGGTTATCGTTGCTTGAAGCAAATTCAGCCAGTTTGCCATGCAATTCTTCTTTCATGTTGTTTGAAATCTGATTAGCACGTTTAGCAATTACCACCAACGATTCATAGATGTTGTCAGTTGTTCTGTCTAAATCACGTACGTTTCTGGTTACCGTAGTATTTGGAATTGCAGGTTTGTTAGTATTCATGTATTAATTGTTTTTATTGTCTTTGATATCTGTTTTCAAAGCGGTAGTATCTTTAATTCTTCCCGTTCTGATTAACATTTCTTTATATTTCTTTTCCTCTTTTGCGTAATTCTGTAATTCAAGCTTCACCGTTTGAATACCAGTTTCACTATCATCTTTCAGTTGTTTTGCGTCTCTTGAAAACTTGCTGTCTGGATGGTTATCTGTAAATTCATCATACAGCGCAATTGCTTCGTTGTAACGATCTTCCTGGCGCACAGTATAACTATTTTTAGCATATAGATATTGCGCTTTGATCATTAAAAAGTCCATTTCTTCAGCATACTTAATGTCTGGGAAATCGCGCTGTGCATTTTTGAGTGCAATTACTGCAGCTCTATAATTGTCTACGTTACTAGGACCGGTTGTTAAATACATTTTTGCATTCTCAAAAGCTTTATCTTCCAGTCTGTTACGTAAATCTGCAATATATTTAGACGCTGCAGTTGCTCTTTCACTTGTAGGGTATAAGTTAATAAACAATTGCAATGCATCAATTGCTTTGTACGTATTCTCTTGATCTAGTGAAAATGTAGGTGCTTCAAGATAGTAACAATAGGCACTCATATACCTCGCTTCTTCGGCATTTTTACTTGCCGGATAGGTTTCTGCAAAGCTTTTAAACTGATACCTCGCAGTGGTGTAATCACTTAATCTATATAATGTATAAGAGTAATAGTAGTTCAAATCTTCGGCCTCTGCACGTCCACGGTATTTTTGCGAAAGATCTTCAAATAAAACTAATGCTTTACTGTAATCTCTTTTATTATATAAACGTATAGCCTCCTGGTATTTCTTCTTAACATCGTTGCTCGCCCGTAGTTTTTCAAACCGGCTTTTACAACCCGCCATACCAATAGCGGCAACAAAAACTAAAATAATTAAGTGTTTAACTTTAAACATTCTGCAAAGATAATTAATAATACGATAACTTCAATAAAAACAATTCTGCGCTAAGCTATGTAAAGCCTTTCAGTCCGATAGAACGATTAACAATTTTTAACATTAAATGTGCTGTTGTGTCAGCCATGCTTTCTATAATATACAATATGTTAACTTACTTTCTAATCACAATAAGAGATATACATTTCAATTTTACGTTCTCTCAGGGGATTGAATCAGCATTATAAATCATGTTGGTCTTAGTCTAGTTTTTTACAGGTCAGGTAGGTACCAAGTTAACCCCAGGTTAACCCCTCGTTTACCTGTTGGTTACCTGTTGTTTACCTATTGGGTAAAGCGGAGGTAAAGAATAAGCGAAGGATAGGTAAAGAAGAGGCCAACAAAGGGTAAAGGAATTGGCTGTTTTGTATTTGGTAAACTATGAGGTATCGTAATGATAAGGGATATGAATTGCGCCCGCTGATATTCAGCGATTTCATGCACTTTATTTCAGGAGTGGTTATTTTTCTTTTGACCGCAAAAGAAACAAAACTCCCGGCTTAAAATTGTTCTATTAAAGTTTGGAAGGAAGATAGAGTATTGTAAACCGAAAAACTTGTGATGCGGGTTTCTCAGCAAACGGGAATCCGTGAAGGGGCCTTATATCTATCAATGAGCAATAATCTCAAGGGCTTAGCATGGCTTAAGGCCTTCGTATTCTCTATGTCTATATGGTAAAGTATTATTTGCCCCCTCAAACAGTCTGAAATTTTCGTTACAAACGGGGAAAAGGTCTTCATCTCCTATATGTCTATATGGTTAGAAAAAACATTTGCCGTCTGAGATAGCTAATGTACCTGTTACAAACGGGGAAAAGGTCTTCATCTCCTATATGTCTATATGGTTAGAAAAAATATTTGCCAACTTAGATAGCTAATGCGCCTGTTAAAAACGGGGAAAAGGTCTTCATGTCCTATATGTCTATATGGTGAGAAAAAACATTTGTCATCTGAGATAGCTCATGCGCTTTGAAATCCTCTTGATAGATTGATTAGAAGCGCGTGCGGGCGTCAAACACTTAAGTTGCTCGAATTGTTTTGAAAGACGTTTAAATTTTTCTCATTGGTAAACAGGGTTTTAAGCGATTGATAAAAGAAATAGTGTTTATTGTATTTGCGTGGGTATAATTTTTTTCTACCTTTGCACTCCGCTTCGGAAGGAAGGGGATGCCGGTGAGGGAGAAAGAGAAGAGATAAGGCAAAGAATTGAAAAGAGGATAGGAAGACGTTATATTAAAGGATTAACTGAAATACAACGAAAAGAGTTAGGGAAAAAAAATAAAAAATATTTTTCTTGCGAATAACAAAAAGTTTCCTACCTTTGCAATCCCAAACGGAAACGAAAGGGAAACCGGAACGGCGGATGTCGGGAAGGAGATAAAAAAAGAATTGAATGGTTGGTGTGGATTGAGGGATGAAAAAGACCTTTAAGAGATACAAACCAGAAGATATACAAAAAGATCGGCCGTGAGGTTTAGAAGATCAATAAGTTCTTAAAAGAGATGTCAATGTAGCGCAGTGGGGTAAAGAAGTACGTATTCAAGTACAGAATACCTCAACTGAATTTTCAAGTCAAAACCTGACAGACAAAATTAAAAAAAGAAGACTATTTTTAACGATAGTTAAAACTGGTCAGAATCAAAAAGAACATTTTACAATGGAGAGTTTGATCCTGGCTCAGGATGAACGCTAGCGGCAGGCCTAATACATGCAAGTCGAGGGGTAGAGGAAGCTTGCTTTCTTGAGACCGGCGCACGGGTGCGTAACGCGTATGCAACCTACCTTTATCAGGGGGATAGCCCGGAGAAATCCGGATTAACACCGCATAAAATCACAGAACAGCATTGTTTCATGATCAAATATTTATAGGATAAAGATGGGCATGCGTGCCATTAGCTAGTTGGCGGGGTAACGGCCCACCAAGGCGACGATGGCTAGGGGCTCTGAGAGGAGAATCCCCCACACTGGTACTGAGACACGGACCAGACTCCTACGGGAGGCAGCAGTAAGGAATATTGGTCAATGGGGGCAACCCTGAACCAGCCATGCCGCGTGCAGGAAGACTGCCCTATGGGTTGTAAACTGCTTTTGTACGGGAATAACCACTGGTATGTATACCAGCCTGAATGTACCGTAAGAATAAGGATCGGCTAACTCCGTGCCAGCAGCCGCGGTAATACGGAGGATCCAAGCGTTATCCGGATTTATTGGGTTTAAAGGGTGCGTAGGCGGCCTGTTAAGTCAGAGGTGAAAGACGGTAGCTCAACTATCGCAGTGCCTTTGATACTGATGGGCTTGAATGAACTAGAGGTAGGCGGAATGAGACAAGTAGCGGTGAAATGCATAGATATGTCTCAGAACACCGATTGCGAAGGCAGCTTACTATGGTTTAATTGACGCTGAGGCACGAAAGCGTGGGGATCAAACAGGATTAGATACCCTGGTAGTCCACGCCCTAAACGATGAACACTCGCTGTTGGCGATACACAGTCAGCGGCTAAGCGAAAGCGTTAAGTGTTCCACCTGGGGAGTACGCCCGCAAGGGTGAAACTCAAAGGAATTGACGGGGGCCCGCACAAGCGGAGGAGCATGTGGTTTAATTCGATGATACGCGAGGAACCTTACCCGGGCTTGAAAGTTAGTGAATTATTTAGAGATAAATAAGTGAGCAATCACACGAAACTAGGTGCTGCATGGCTGTCGTCAGCTCGTGCCGTGAGGTGTTGGGTTAAGTCCCGCAACGAGCGCAACCCCTATGTTTAGTTGCCAGCATGTAATGGTGGGGACTCTAAACAGACTGCCTGTGCAAACAGAGAGGAAGGAGGGGACGACGTCAAGTCATCATGGCCCTTACGTCCGGGGCTACACACGTGCTACAATGGATGGTACAGAGGGCAGCTAGCTGGCAACAGTATGCGAATCTCATAAAGCCATTCACAGTTCGGATTGGGGTCTGCAACTCGACCCCATGAAGTTGGATTCGCTAGTAATCGCGTATCAGCAATGACGCGGTGAATACGTTCCCGGGCCTTGTACACACCGCCCGTCAAGCCATGGAAGCTGGGGGTACCTAAAGTATGTAACCGCAAGGAGCGTCCTAGGGTAAAACCGGTAACTGGGGCTAAGTCGTAACAAGGTAGCCGTACCGGAAGGTGCGGCTGGAATACCTCCTTTCTGGAGCAGGGTTGACTACCCACTGTGCAACATGATACTCTTAAAAAAAGACAAAAAGAAGAAATACCCAAAAGATTAATGAATCAATTGTAGAGAACTATTGTGGTTAAGATACAAGGATGATATTAAGATTAGCAGGAAACAAGGAAGCGGTAGCGGTAATATACAATCTACTATATACTGCCGAATAACTACTGTTACTTATTACAGTCCCGTAGCTCAGCCTGGTTAGAGCACTACACTGATAATGTAGGGGTCTCCAGTTCAAATCTGGACGGGACTACAGAATCTTTCGGGGAATTAGCTCAGCTGGCTAGAGCGCCTGCCTTGCACGCAGGAGGTCAACGGTTCGACTCCGTTATTCTCCACATTTGAGCTATACGCTTAAAGAAGAAAGCATAAAGCTTTCAAAACAAAAAAAGGTTATCAGGATTGGTAATATACATTGACATTAAGTAAACAAGAAGAAAACGCCATAGGGGCACATAGAAACGGTTCGAGCCCGCAGTTTTTTACTAACGAAGCTGAAATAAGGCTTAGGTTAGGGCACATGACACCCTATACCTTTATACCCTTCACCTTCAGATTCAGTAAAGTTCTTTGACATATTGGAAGAAGTTAAAAAGAAGAGCAAACAACAATAGGCGACTGTTGTGTTTGTGCTCACCCGACTAAGAGGTAACTCGAGGTTTGGTATGAGACATCATAACAAGAGCAAAAAAAGCATACTATACGGCGCAAAAGGCGTATAAGTAGAAGAAAGTAAGAAAGAGTACACGGGGGATGCCTTGGCTCTCGGAGGCGATGAAGGACGTGATAAGCTGCGATAAGCCCTGGGGATCTGCAAATATGAACTGATCCGGGGATTTCCGAATGGGGCAACCCGGCTGGTTGAAGACCAGTCACAATAATGAGCAAACCTGCCGAACTGAAACATCTAAGTAAGCAGAGGAAGAGAAAATAACAATGATTTCCTGAGTAGTGGCGAGCGAAAGGGAAAGAGCCCAAACCATCCATGTTACGGCATGTGTGGGGTTGTAGGACTGTGATGTGGTTACAATGTAATGAAGTGGAACGGGATGGGAATCCCGGCGAAACAAGGTGATAGCCCTGTACACGTAAGTACCATTGACCTAACAGTATCCTGAGTACCGCGAGGTCGGAGACGCCTTGTGGGAATCTGCCGGCACCATCCGGTAAGGCTAAATACTCCCGAGAGACCGATAGTGAACCAGTACCGTGAGGGAAAGGTGAAAAGAACCCCGAACAGGGGAGTGAAATAGAACCTGAAACCGTGTACTTACAAGCGGTCGGAGCTGGCAAGTCCAGTGACGGCGTGCCTTTTGCATAATGAGCCTACGAGTTACTCCTCTCTGGCAAGGTTAAGTGTTTAAGGCACGGATCCGAAGCGAAAGCGAGTCTGAATAGGGCGCATAGTCAGAGGGGGTAGACGCGAAACCTTGTGATCTACCCATGGACAGGTTGAAGGTGCGGTAACACGTACTGGAGGACCGAACCGATAAACGTTGAAAAGTTTCCGGATGATCTGTGGGTAGGGGTGAAAGGCTAATCAAACTGGGAAATAGCTCGTACTCCCCGAAATGTTTTTAGGAACAGCGTGGATATTAAGTTTCATAGAGGTAGAGCTACTGATTGGGTGCGGGGGAGTCAAATCCTACCAAATCCAGACAAACTCCGAATGCTATGAAATATGATCTGCAGTGAGGCGCGGGGTGCTAAGGTCACGCGCCGAGAGGGAAAGAACCCAGACCATCAGCTAAGGTCCCCAAGTTACAGTTAAGTTGAACTAACGAGGTCCGGTTGCACAGACAGCTAGGATGTTGGCTTGGAAGCAGCCATTCATTTAAAGAGTGCGTAACAGCTCACTAGTCGAGCGGCCGGGCATGGATAATAAACGGGCATTAAATTGTACACCGAAGCTATGGGATTGAAATATATCGGTAGGGGAGCATTCTATATGCAGCGAAGGTATCTGGTAATGGGTGCTGGAGCGTATAGAAAAGCAAATGTAGGCATAAGTAACGATAAGGCGGGCGAGAAACCCGCCCACCGAAAGGATAAGGTTTCCTGATCAACGCTAATCGGATCAGGGTTAGTCGGGACCTAAGGAGAACCCGAAGGGGAAATTCGATGGACAACTGGTTAATATTCCAGTACTTTTTATAACTGCGATGTGGGGACGGAGTAGTGACACTGCCGCGATCTGACGGAATAGATCGTTAAAGACAGTAGGTATTAGAACGGTAGGCAAATCCGCCGATCTAGCTGAAAGTCGATAGTACCGCAAGCCTTCGGGTAAGTGGATAGCGCAGGTAATCAGACTTCCAAGAAAAACCGCTAAGCTTCAGGTTATAAAAACCCGTACCGCAAACCGACACAGGTATCCGGGAAGAGGATTCTAAGGTGCTCGAGTGAATCATGGCTAAGGAACTCGGCAAAATGGCCCTGTAACTTCGGGAGAAGGGGCGCTGTCAGCAATGGCAGCCGCAGTGAAAAGGCCCAGGCGACTGTTTAACAAAAACACATGGCTTTGCAAAATCGAAAGATGAAGTATAAGGCCTGACACCTGCCCGGTGCTGGAAGGTTAAGAGGGGATGTCAGTCGCAAGGCGAAGCATTGAATCGAAGCCCCAGTAAACGGCGGCCGTAACTATAACGGTCCTAAGGTAGCGAAATTCCTTGTCGGGTAAGTTCCGACCTGCACGAATGGTGTAACGATCTGGGCGCTGTCTCAGCCATGAGCTCGGTGAAATTGTGGTCCCGGTGAAGACGCCGGGTACCCGCAACGGGACGGAAAGACCCCATGCACCTTCACTACAATTTAACATTGACATTGGGTACAGGATGTGTAGGATAGGTGGGAGGCTTTGAAGCGGCGTCGCTAGGCGTCGTGGAGCCAACGTTGAAATACCACCCTTTCTGTATTCGGTGTCTAACTCCACAAGTTGGAGGACATTGTTTGATGGGTAGTTTGACTGGGGTGGTCGCCTCCAAAAAGGTAACGGAGGCTTTCAAAGGTAAGCTCAGTACGCTTGGTAACCGTACGCGGAGTGCAATAGCATAAGCTTGCTTGACTGTGAGACATACAGGTCGATCAGGGTCGAAAGACGGATATAGTGATCCGGTGGTTCTGCATGGAAGGGCCATCGCTCAAAGGATAAAAGGTACGCTGGGGATAACAGGCTGATCTCCCCCAAGAGCTCATATCGACGGGGAGGTTTGGCACCTCGATGTCGGCTCGTCACATCCTGGGGCTGGAGAAGGTCCCAAGGGTTCGGCTGTTCGCCGATTAAAGTGGCACGCGAGCTGGGTTCAGAACGTCGCGAGACAGTTCGGTCCCTATCTGTTGTGGGCGTAGGAATTTTGAGTGGGGCTGACCTTAGTACGAGAGGACCGGGTTGGACTAGCCTCTAGTGAATCTGTTGTTCCGCCAGGGGCATTGCAGAGTAGCTACGCTGGGAATAGATAAGCGCTGAAAGCATCTAAGTGCGAAACTAGCCACGAGATGAGAATTCCATATAGGGCCGTAGCAGACTACTACGTTGATAGGCTATAGATGTAAAGCTGGCGACAGCACAGTCGAGTAGTACTAATCACCCGAAGCTTTCAAAAGCAACATAACGTTGTTTGCTCTTCGAGCTTAACTTCTTTCAATAATATGTCATTTAAGGCTGGAAGGCTAAAAGATGAACAGGCAGAAGGTAATACCTTCCCTCCTTCAATCTTGTAACCCTCAACCTTTAATAAAAATATTCAGGTGCCTATATCGGTGGTGTCCACCTCTTCCCATTCCGAACAGAGAAGTTAAGCCCACCAGAGCCGATGGTACTGCGGTAACACGTGGGAGAGTAGGTCGGTGCCGAACCTTAAAGAAACCTTGTAGTAAACACTACAGGGTTTTCTTGTTTTATATCACTCCTCATCCCTCAATAGATAAAAACAAGAAAAGTAAACGTTTGCCCATTCCAATTCCCCATAAAACTTAAGTTTCTTGTTTTGATGGGAAATTAATCAGTTATATCGTATTTACAACCTCTTGGTTTTTCTTTTAATATAAAATATATCATTTTTTAAATTGATTCTACGCTAAATCTCTCAATATACCGTGGTTTGCGATATTATTTGGTTATCTTTGATAGATTAATATATAAACAAATAATGAGTTTTTTTGCACAGAAAAGAGGGGAAGTGATGTTGCATATCGAGAAATACATGCTCGATATGATGGATACCTACTTGAAACCTATTGATACCATTTGGCAGCCTTCAGATTTTTTGCCTGATTCTACCAGTGAAAACTTTTATCAGGATATTCGTTCGTTAAGAGATAATGCAAAAGAACTTCCTTATGATTTGGTTGCTGTATTAATTGGCGATACTATTACAGAGGAGGCGTTACCCACTTATGAATCTTGGTTGGCAATGGTTGAAGGACCAAGTATGGCTGAGGATGGCGGTTGGATGACTTGGAACAGGCATTGGACAGGTGAGGAAAATCGCCATGGTGATCTTCTGAACAAGTATCTTTATCTTTCAGGTCGTGTAGATATGCGTCAAATGGAAATTTCAACCCAATATCTTATAGCAGATGGTTTCGACATCGGCACTGGTCACGATCCTTATAGAAATTTTATTTACACCAGTTTTCAGGAGTTGGCCACAAATATCTCACACAGACGCGTAGCTTCTTTAGCGAAGAAAAGTGGCGATACATTATTGTCGAAGATGTGCGGTGTTATTGCTTCTGACGAAGCAAGACATGCTAAAGCATATAAAGATTTTATGAACCGTATTTTCGAAGTTGATCCGAGCGAAGCTATGATTGCTTTTGAAGATATGATGCGTAAGAAAATTGTGATGCCCGCACACTTTTTAAGAGAAGTCGGTTTGAAAATTGGCCAAACTTTTGGACATTTTACCGATGCAGCACAACGTTTAGGTGTGTATACAGCGGTTGATTACGTAGATATTCTTCAGGAGTTAATTGTAGACTGGAAACTTGAAGGTATGCGCGATTTGAATGAAGCAGGTGAAAAGGCACGTGATTATGTGATGAATTTACCAGCTCGTTTATTACGTGTTGCGGAGCGTATGAAAAATCCAACAATAGATTACAAATTCAGCTGGATTGCAGGATAAAACCCGCACCTGATCATATTCAAGCCCTGTTGCATAACGCAATGGGGCTTTTTAGTAGATCGACAGCTCCTTCGCAAAATTAAATGCTTCTTTTAAAAGCTCTTTTTGTTTGTCCGGATCCCACATTAGAGGATTAGTGTGGTTGAAGTGTATAAAATGGATTTTAGCTTTTAGCTCTTTAGGTTCTTTTGCAAATAGCGCTGTGGTTTCTTCAACAAATGGATGAGGTATTTCTTCCATTGGCCTGTTTCCTAATTCGCCATTTTGGTAAAAGGTTGCATCCAGAAAAGCGATATCAACATTTTTCACCATCGAAATAATATCCCTATTCCATTTGCTCCACTTATCTACATCAGGAATAAAAAGGTATTTTTTACCTGGTGTCGTAATTTTAAATCCAGCAGTTTCTGAGAATTCATCGCGGTGTGGGACAGTAAAGACTTCAACGCGGTTTAAACCTAATTTGACACTTTTTGTTGTATTGATTTCCTGAAGGTTAATATTCTTTAAATCGACCAATTGACTCCATGGCCCATTTGTGGATAGAAATTTACACAACTTTGGTAAGGCATATACTTTCAGTTCTTTTGTTGCCATTACCTCCCGTCCAAATTGCATTAAACCCGTATAGTGGCCAATATGTGCATGTGTAATAAAAATTCCCTCCGGTAAATATGCATATAAGCCATGTGTTTCCTGCCGGAAGTTTTTTAGTTGTTGTTTTATGTCGGGAGTAGCTTCAAATAACCACCATTTTTTCGTTTTTGGATCAACAAGCGCTAATGAAACAACATTTCGCCGCGCAGAAACATTTTCCCAGGCTTTCGTACAGCAAATCTTCTCACAGCCCATATGCGGAAATCCGCCATCTTGTGCAACACCCAAAACCAAAACAAATGCAGAAGTTGTGTTTTGTTTGGGCTCAGTAATTTGTGCAACGGTTTGTTGCGGAGAAATGAGGTAAAGACATAGAATTATGGAAAAGAATAAAACCTTCATTTGTGTAAAATCATTTTCATGGAATTTACAAATGATTTTACAAAGCGTGTTCATAAATGAGGTGAAAAACGTTTCTTACTTATACCGATTGTGAAATGCACGCTCTAAACTTTCTCTGTGATCGGGATGTGCAATGCTAATTAACGCTTTTCCTCTTTGTTTAAGATTTAATCCGAATAGATTTACACGTCCATATTCTGTAATAATCCAATGTACATGGCCGCGGGTAGTTACTACTCCGGCACCTTCTTTCAAAAATGGTGTAATTCTCGAAATGCCTTTGTTGGTAACAGAAGGCAAGGCAATAATTGGCTTTCCACCTTTGGATAAGGATGCGCCGCGCATAAAATCCATTTGTCCGCCAATACCAGAATATTGATAAATACCAATAGAATCTGCACAAACCTGACCTGTTAAGTCAATTTCAATCGCACTGTTTATGGCAATCATATCTTTATTTTTCCGGATAATACTGGTGTCGTTTACATATGCAATGTCCAGTACCTCCATTTCTGGATTATCATCTACAAAATCATATAATCTTCGCGTACCCGCCATAAAACTGGTTACAGATTTACCTCGATTTATTTTTTTTAAACTATTGTTTATTGCACCACTTTCTATCAATGGAATTACACATCAGACAACATTTCTGTATGCAAACCTAAATTTCTGTGGTTGCTTAGGTTTTTTAGAACCTGATCAGGAATGGTTCCGATTCCAAGTTGTAAGGTGGCACCGTCATCTATTAATTCGGCAATATTGACACCAATTTGGCGTATAGCATCTGTAGCACCAGATTCATAATTCACCTCTGGAAGTTCTGCCTCATGCCAAACTAAACAATCAATTTCTTTGGTATGAATAAAGCTATCGCCATGCGTACGTGGCATTTTTGGGTTTACCTGTGCAATTACGCGCGTTGCCATTTCTACAGCTGCCCTGGCAATATCTACAGAAGTTCCTAATGAGCAGTAACCGTGTTTATCTGGCGGAGAAACTTGTATAATTGCAACATCAATGGGCAAGATATTGGTTTTAAACAATTGTGGAATCTGGCTTAGAAAAACAGGAACGTAATCTCCCTGGTCGCTATTGGCCACTTTTCTGGTATTGGCAGATACAAAAAGAGAGTTTACAAAAAAACTCCCTTTATATTTTTCGTCGTAAAAATCAACATCGCCCAAGCTCGTAATACTTACAAGCTCTACATTTTGGATTTCGCGGTAGCGTGCTTGTAACGCATGGATAATGTGCACCGGGGAGGCTGCACTTCCATGTAGAAATACCCTGTTTCCCGATTGCACATTTTTTACGGCTTCTTCTGCGGTAATATATATTATGGATGACATAGCTGAAAGTATTGATCGGCGACTAATTTATTTATAATTATTCTAAATAATATAATCGTGATCACTTTTTTTTATGTTCAGTCTCATTAAATGGTTTACATATTTCTGCGGTATTGCCCTCCAACTTCGTATAAAGCTCTACTAATCTGGCCTAGTGAACAATGTTTGCAAACTTCCATTAATTGCTCAAAGATATTTTCGCCGGCTATTGCTGCTCTTTGAAGTTCTGCCAACAATGATTCGGTAATTTCGCGATTATGAAACTGAAAATTTTTCAATGTAGCGATCTGATCTTGTTTTTCAGTTTCGGTAGCACGGATGACTTCGCCCGGCGTAAGCGTTGGCGAACCACTTTTACTTAGGAAAGTATTTACACCAATAATTGGAAATTCGCCGGTATGTTTTAATGTCTCATAATACAAACTTTCTTCTTGTATTTTTCCACGTTGATACATGGTTTCCATTGCACCTAAAACACCTCCTCGGTCGTTAATGCGTTTAAATTCCTGTAAAACGGCTTCTTCTACCAAATTTGTCAACTCTTCAATTATGAAAGCGCCTTGTAAAGGATTTTCATTTTTGGCCAATCCCAACTCGCGGTTGATGATCAGTTGTATTGCCATTGCTCTGCGTACAGATTCTTCTGTTGGCGTTGTAATGGCCTCATCATATGCATTTGTATGCAAGGAATTGCAATTGTCATAAATGGCGTAAAGTGCCTGCAAAGTAGTACGAATATCATTAAAGTCAATTTCCTGTGCATGGAGCGATCGGCCGGAAGTTTGGATATGGTATTTCAGTTTTTGAGAACGATCGTTCCCTTTGTATTTATTTTTGATTGCTTTTGCCCAAATCCGGCGCGCTACTCTACCAATCACAGCGTATTCGGGATCGATACCGTTAGAGAAGAAGAAGGACAGATTAGGTGCAAAATCATCAATATGCATGCCTCTGCTTAAATAATATTCAACAAAAGTAAAACCGTTACTCAGTGTAAAAGCCAGTTGCGAAATTGGATTTGCGCCGGCTTCTGCAATGTGATATCCAGAAATGGATACAGAATAAAAGTTGCGCACTTTTTCATCTATAAAATACTTTTGAATATCGCCCATCATTCGCAGAGCAAATTCAGTAGAAAAAATGCACGTATTTTGTGCCTGGTCTTCTTTAAGGATATCTGCCTGAACGGTACCACGAACAGCACTGATGGCGTGTTTTTTTATTTGCTGATAAATTTCGGGCGCCAAAACCTGATCGCCGGTTAAACCCAAAAGCATCAAACCTAAACCGTTGTTTCCTTCAGGAAGACTGCCTTTGTAAACTGGCCGTTTGGTTCCATTTGATTTGAAGATTTCGTCTATTTTTGCCTGAATTTCATCTTCCATTCCTTGCTCTTTAATATATTTCTCGCATTGCTGATCAATTGCTGCGTTCATAAAGAAGCCGAGGAGCATTGGCGCGGGGCCGTTAATGGTCATCGAAACGGAGGTTGATGCGGCACAAAGATCAAAGCCAGAATACAGTTTTTTCGCATCATCAAGCGTAGCAATACTAACACCAGAATTGCCAATTTTCCCATAAATATCCGGACGAATATGTGGGTCTTCTCCGTACAGTGTAACAGAATCGAAAGCGGTAGATAAACGGTGTGCAGGCTGACCTAGAGAAACGTAATGAAAGCGTTTGTTTGTGCGTTCTGGTCCGCCTTCACCTGCAAACATACGCGTTGGATCTTCGCCTTCTCGTTTTAAAGGGAAAACACCGGCAGCATAAGGAAACTCTCCGGGTAAATTTTCTGTGAGTAACCATTTCAAAATATCGCCCCAATCTTCATATCGTGGTAGAGAAACTTTCGGAATGTGAAGTTTAGACAGCGATTCTGAAAATAAAGGCTGTTTAATTTCTTTATCTCTAACTTTATAAATAAAATAATCCTGTGAATAGGCATGTTTGGTTTCTGGCCATTCGCGCAATAGTTTTTTACAGGTGCCATCTAATTTCTCTTCAAAATGCTGATAAGCATTTTCCAGTCCGGCGCCAATATTCAATACCGGATTTTCTTCAGAAAGATCTATAACACCTTTAAGTTGATACATTTTGCGCGCTATTGCAGATTGTGTTGCAACCCATTCGTTGTAAGATTGGCTGGCTTCTGCAATCTCTGCGAGATAACGAATCCGATCTGGTGGAATGATGTATGTTTTTTCTGATTGTGCAGCGGTAACAAGCATATCTGCCTGAAAATCTACATTGGTTTTAATCTTAATTTGTTGCAGAAGTGCAGCAAAAAGATTGTTCATGCCAGGATCATTAAATTGTGAAGCCATTGTACCGTAAACGGGAATATCTTCATCAGCGGCATCAAATATATTGTGGTTGCGTTTGTATTGTTTACGTACATCACGCAGCGCATCTAAAGCACCGCGTTTATCAAATTTGTTAATGGCAACCAGATCGGCAAAATCGAGCATATCAATCTTTTCTAATTGAGTTGCTGCACCAAATTCTGGTGTCATTACATATAGAGATACATCGCAATGTTCGGTGATTTCTGTATCAGACTGGCCAATTCCGGAGGTTTCTACAATAATTAAATCATAACCAGCGGCTTTGCAGATATCTATACTTTCTTGCACGTTTTTGGATAAAGCAAGATTGGCCTGGCGCGTAGCTAATGAGCGCATATAAACGCGGGGATTGTTAATGGCATTCATCCGGATACGATCGCCAAGAAGTGCACCACCAGTTTTGCGTTTAGATGGATCTACAGAGATAATGGCGAGGGTTTTGTCTTTCACTTCTATTAAAAAGCGGCGTACAAGTTCATCAACTAAAGAAGATTTTCCGGCACCGCCGGTTCCGGTAATACCAAGTATTGGCGCATTGTTATTGGCAGACAATTGTTTAAGCTGATTGACAAAAGACTGTGCTTTTTCGGGATCATTTTCTGCAACTGTTATTGCACTGGCAATGGCTTTTATTTCTCTCTTTGGGATGTCTTGTAACTCTGTTGTGATTTCTGCTTTGGTGATAAAATCCGTTTGGGCAAGCATATGGTTAATCATTCCCTGAAGGCCCATTTTACGACCATCATCCGGAGAATAAATTTTTGTAATTCCGTAGGCTTCCAATTCCTCAATTTCTGCCGGAAGAATTACGCCACCACCACCGGCAAAAATTTTGATGTGTCCAGATCCACGCTCTTGTAATAAATCATACATGTATTTAAAATACTCAATATGCCCACCCTGATAAGATGTCATTGCAATACCCTGAACATCTTCTTGTATGGCGCAATTTACCACTTCATCAACAGAACGGTTGTGCCCCAGATGGATGACTTCTGCACCCGATGATTGTAAAATGCGGCGCATAATATTAATGGTGGCATCATGTCCGTCAAAAAGTGAGGCAGCGGTAACAAAGCGTATTTTATGTTTAGGTTTATAGATATCTGCTGATTGCATATGTACATACTTGGTGTGTACAAATGTAAGAAAATAACGGTGTGCGCTAGAAAAGACCCTAAACCGTTACGGGTTTTGGTATAACCCATAGAAATATAACGGTTAATGCGCTTTTAATATTTTGAAACAAAAAAGGCCAGCTCATAAAGCTGACCTTCTGAAATAAAATATAAGAATGTTCTTCTGTTATTTATTGGTGACCTCTGTAATTGGCTCGCCAACACAACCATTTGGCATTTGAATGTGCAGAAGTGCAGCAATTGTAGGTGCAATATCTGTCATATAATGGGTTTTATTCGTTGCGCCAGATTTAATTCCCCAACCCATAAATACCAAGGGAATGTGAGAATCATAAGGGTTCCAGTTCCCGTGTGTTGTTCCGGTACTGCCACCGTTAAACCAGTTTGGATCAAGTACGTAATAAATATCTCCGCTTCTGCGCGCATTGTATCCGTTAGTAATCATTTTTTTCTGGATTTCCTGCATGGTGCTTTGTGAAATTTTTGAAATGTCTACTGCATTCTGAAAACCATCTAAAGTTTTCAAAAATTCTACCGATGCAGCTTTGATCACATCGAAACTTACATTTCCGTTATCGGTTTTCGCATGATCGAAGATAATTTGGTTGTTCATTGATTTTAGAACAATATTATTTACTTTAAACCTATCGTTTAAATACGTATTCAATTTAGCGGCCACATCTCTGTCGCTTACTACACCTGCAGGCAATTTGTTTTCTGCCATAAAACCAGGAACATGTGCTGCGCCGTGATCTGCCGTTAAAAAGATTGTGTAATTTCCTTTACCAACTTGTTTGTCCAGATAATTGAAAAATTCTTCCAAATCTTTATCCAAACGCAAATACGTGTCTTCGGCTTCGATAGAATTTGGTCCGTACGCATGGCCAACGTAATCTGTAGAAGAGCAGCTTACAGCAAGAAAATCTGTAATGTTGTCTTTACCTAAATCTTCGGATAAGATAGCCAATTTGGCTAAGTCTAAAGTGATGGTATTTCCATAAGGCGTTGATCTGATTGCATCATAATTTTTACCAATGTTTTGAACCAATTGATGCGGGAAAGTGCTGTTTTTACCTTCGTAAGCATTTTCATCTTTTGCGCTGTTTACATAGGTATTTATTGGATAAAGTGTTTCCCAGTTTTTTGCATAAAACTTATTGGCAAGTTTTAATTTGTTGTAATCTGCTATCCACGTAGGTACTTCATTCATGTAATACGTACTGGTAATCCAGTTTCCTGTGCTGCCTTGGTACCAATATGCACCATTTGCCGCATGGCCGGCAGGTAAAATAGAACCTCTGTCTTTTAAAGAAATGCCAATAACTTTTCCTTTAAAATTGGTTGCCAGGCGCAACTCGTCAGTAATGGTATTGGTAAGCATATTTTTTGGCGACATATTGCCCTCGGCAGATGGTGTACTGCCTACAGTAGAAACCGTGCTGTCTTCTGTGCAATACATGTTCTTTTTTAACTGAGGATCATACCAGTCATTTCCGATAATTCCATGAACAGCAGGCACAGAACCTGTATAAATACAAGTGTGGCCACAAGCCGTATATGTTGGTGTATATGGAATGAAAGTATTTTCTACAGAAAATCCCTCGTTAATTAATCTTTTAAAACCTCCATTGGTATAACGGCTATAAAATCTATACAAGTAATCCCAGCGCATCTGGTCTACAACTAAACCTACAACCAGTTTTGGTCTGGCTACTTCTGCCGGAAAAGTTTTCGCTGCAATTGTTGTTGCTTTTTTGGTTTGCGCAGATGTTATGGAGATGCAAAAGAGAGAGATAGAATAGAGTAATAGAGAAATTTTCTTCATTATTATTAAGTTAAAGGGCTAAAGTAAGGATTTTCATATGAACATATTTTGAACTTTCTGTAAAGATTTTATAGCGCTTCTGCTACTACAAAGGTACTTCCGCCAATAAAAATCAGATCATCCGGATGTGCAGATTGGATTGCCGATCTTTTCGCTTCAACTACTGAAGGATAGGTATTACCTTTAAGTCCAAAGTATTGTGCCTGAATTTGTAATTCTTCTGCTTCCAATCCACGTTCTAAATCTGGTTTACAGAAGTAGTAAGTAGCGAGTTTGGGCAAGAAAGATAACACCTTGCTGATGTCTTTATCCTTAACCATTCCAAAGACAATATGTAGATTCTGATGTTGCGTTTGCGCTATATTTTTAACAACTTCTGCAATGCCGGCTTCATTGTGACCAGTATCACAAATAACCAAAGGTTGTTCTTGTAAGGTTTGCCAACGGCCTTGAAGACCTGTGATTTCCTTTACATGAGCCAATGCACGAAATACAGTTTCCTTGTCGATTTTAAATAAATCGGATTCATTAATTACTGAAATTGCTTCTAAAACGGTGAGTATATTTTTCTGCTGATAAATGCCTGTCAAATCGCTTTTTAAATGCTCATACACCAATTCACCGTCCCGATAAATGGAACAATGCATCATACTGTTTTTAAGCTGAATGTTTCCGATACTCAAAATCTGATCGGCGAAGAAAATCGGTGCATTTTGTACTTTGGCTTTGTTGATAAATACCGGTGCAGATTCTGCTTGTTTTTCACCAATAACTACAGGGATATTTTGTTTGATGATGCCAGCTTTTTCTGCCGCAATTTCTGCCAAAGTATTGCCCAACATATTGGTATGGTCTAAACTGATATTGGTAATAACCGAAAGTTCTGGCGAAATAATATTGGTAGAATCCAGTCTTCCACCCAAACCGACCTCAATAATAGCAACATCAACTTCATGTTTGGCGAAATAATCAAAAGCCATTGCAACTGTCACTTCAAAAAATGATGGTTCAATTTCTTCCATAAGCTGGCGTTGCTTATCCACAAAAGTAATCACATCTGCCTGTTCCATCATTTTTCCGTTTATACGAATGCGTTCGCGAAAATCTTTTAAATGTGGAGAAGTATATAAGCCGGTTTTGTAGCCCTGTTCCTGAAATACAGCGGCCAACATATGAGAAGTGGAACCCTTACCATTTGTACCTGCTACGTGTATGGTTTTGAAACGATCTTGCGGGTTGTTTAATGCCGCGCAAAGCACTACTGTATTGGTCAGGTCTTTTTTAAATGCAGCTGCACCAATGCGTGTGAACATAGGCAGTTTGCTGTACAAAAAATCAAGCGTTTGTTGGTATGTCATCATGATGACGCAAATATAGGGATTGGGAGAAACAATGGTTTGCTAGATTGAGGAATGTTTCTCCCTTCTGTTGGCGCATTCAAAAAAATACAGAGATTACTTTGATATTTAAAGACATGTAGTATATGGTTTTGTCTGAGAAAGCTGGCATTTTTAAACACTTTCTAATATCACAGCATATCCTTGTCCAACGCCAACACACATGGTTACCAAAGCGTATCTTTTGTTCCTTTTTTTGAGTTCTAATGCAGCGCTATAGACAATTCTCGTTCCGCTCATACCTAATGGATGACCCAAGGCAATTGCTCCGCCATTTATATTTATTCGTGGATCGTTATCTGCCAAACCCAATGCACGTATACATGCTAAACTTTGTGCTGCAAATGCTTCGTTCAGTTCAATAATATCCATTTGTTCCAGAGTTAATCCGGATTTCTCCAGCACCTTTTCTGTAGCGGGTACGGGGCCAATGCCCATGATACGTGGCTCTACACCAACTATTGCACTAGCTAAAATTTTAGCTAGTGGTTTTAAATTATATTCTTTAACTGCTTCTGCAGATGCGATTAATGTTGCCGCTGCACCATCATTTAAACCAGAAGCATTGCCGGCAGTAACTGTTCCGTCATTTAAAAATGCAGGTTTCAGTTTTAAAAGACCTTCTAAGGTGGTTTGCCTTTTTATAAATTCATCTTTAGATACGATAATTGGCTCGCCTTTTCTCTGTGCGATTTTTACGGGAATAATTTCCTCATCTAATCGCCCGTTTTGCTGTGCAGCAGCTGCCTTCTGTTGCGAATAAAAAGCAAAAAGATCCTGATCTTCGCGCGATATCTGATAGCGTTCTGCAAGGTTTTCTGCTGTTATCCCCATAGAATCTACACCATACTTCGCCTTCATTTTGGGATTTACAAACCGCCAGCCAAAGCTAGAATCTTCCATTTTGGAATCTGTACCGAAACCTTTAGAAGGTTTAGAGACGACGAGGGGCGCTCTGGTCATGTGTTCTACACCACCGGCAATGAAAAGTTTTCCATCTCCCGCTGATGCGGCACGTGCAGCCTGAATAATAGCAGACATGCCTGAAGAACAAAGTCGGTTTACGGTTTCTCCGGGCACAGTTACGGGCAAACCCGCTAATAACAACGCCATGCGCGCAACATTCCGGTTGTCTTCTCCGGCTTGATTGTGGCAACCCAGTATCACATCGTCTATAGCCGATTTTGGAATATCCGGATTTCTTTTTAGAAGGTCTTCTATCACCAAAGCAGCAAGGTCATCTGCCCGAATGCCAGATAGCGTCCCACCGAAATTCCCAATCGGGGTGCGTATTCCATCAATTATATATGCGTCGTAGTTCATTTCTTTAATTTTTCGTCGAAATTTGCTGAGGTAATGGCCCTGATTTTTTCAAGCGATGTACCAGGCATTAGCTCAGTAAGTGTTAAATTTCCATTTATAAATTCAAAGACACCTTTGTCTGTTATAATCATGTCAACGGTACCAACGGCTGTTAATGGCAGTGAACATTTTGCTACAACTTTTGAATTGCCATGTTTATCGTTATGCATCATTAGAATAATGAGTTTTTTCGCGCCAGAGGCGAGATCCATTGCCCCACCAACGCCCAGTAAAGGTTGGCCCGGAACAGCCCAGTTGGCGAGATTTGCTCGTTCATCAACCTCTAAACCACCCATTATGGCCACATCAATATGTTTACCTCTGATCATGGCAAAAGAATCTGAACTGTCAAAATAACTGCTTCCGGGCAAAGCCGTCACTGGTATTTTACCGGCATTTACCGGGAAATGCATTGCACTGGCTTCGTTTTTTGGAGCCGGGCCAACACCTAACATTCCATTTTCAGTATGTAAAGTGATGGGCATTTCAGCTGGAATGAGATCGGCAACCAATGTTGGTATGCCAACGCCCAAATTCACTACATCTCCATTCTTAATTTCTGCCAAAGCTCTTTTTGCCATATTTAAACGGAGTTCATCAGGTTTTTTATCTTGATCTATTTTCGCGGAACTCCCTAAATCTGCACTGGTCAGAGTGGCCTGAACCAAATAATCTACATAACAGCCCGGCGTATGCACCTGATCTGGTGGAATTGCACCAATTGGCACGATTTCTTCAGCTTCTACTACAACTAAATCTGCAGCTGTAGCCATCACCTTGTTAAAATTTTGCTCCGTCATCCGATAGACCAAATTTCCGGCTTCGTCTGCTTTCCATGCACGTATAAAAGCAATATTGCCTCGGATTGAGGGCACAAAAACCTGGTCTGTACCGTTAATGTTTTTCATTTCGGCATCTTCTGCAATTTCGGTTCCTGCGGCGGTGGGCGTATAAAAACCACCAATACCTGCTCCACCGGCGCGAATGGCTTCTGCCAACGTACCTTGAGGAATAATCTGATAGTCTACTTCTCCGTCTTGCGCAGCTTTCACTGCTTCAGGGTTGCTTGTAAAAAAAGAACCGATCATCTTTTTAATTTGTCCGTTTCTGAGCAGACGCCCGCCGCCTAAATTAACTTCGCCAACGTTGTTTCCAATAAAAGTGATGTTTTGCGTGCCTTTATCTGCAAGTGCGTGCATTAAGTGCACGGGATTTCCGGTCATTCCAAAACCGCCTTGCAGCAACGTATCTCCCTCTTTAACTAAATCAGCAGCTTGTTCTGCTGTAATGATTGGTTTTGCTTTCATAATTATGACCTGTAAATTTTGCCGGTATAATTTTCGGCCAATGAATATTGTGCAGCCTCTGAATTTGCGAGATAGTTTATTTTTGATTGCTGCAGTTTTTGAAAAAACTCATCTTCATTTGGATTTAGATGGAGTAATTCTGTCATTAAGTTTGAAAAATCCTGAACGCGCCAGGCTCTGTTAATTACCGTTTCAGAATAGCTGTTCAGCTTTCTTGAGTTTCCATTGAGGTAAAAATCTTGAAAGGCGTAGAAAAGACTTTCGGCATCTGCAGCTGCGAGATTTAAGCCTTTTGCACCTGTAGGCGGGACGATATGTGCTGCATCTCCAGCTAAAAACAACTTTTTGTATTGTACAGGCGCAAACATGTAGCTGCGCATTGGCGTTATAGTTTTTTCCAGAATTGGTCCTGTGTTCAGTTGCCATCCCGGGGTAGCCAATCGAATGTTCAGTTCTTGCCAAATCCGATGATCTGGCCAGTTTTCGAGTTCTTCGTCATTCGGTACCTGGAGATACAATCGGCTTATTCTTTCGCTGCGCATGCTGTGCATCGCAAATCCACGTGGATGCCAGGCATAAATCAGTTCGTCTGTTGCCGGAGCTGCATCAGCCAAAATCCCCAACCAACTAAAGGGATAATGTTTCTCATGTATCGTAGTGATTTCTTGCGGTATATTTTTCTTAGAAATACCATGGAAGCCATCACAACCAGCAATAAAATCGCATTCAATTTTCTGTTGTTCGCCATCCAGATCAAAATAAATTTCTGCACTTTTTGCTGTCGTAGAAAACTCAATTCTACTTGCTTCTGCTAAAAAAAATAATGAATAATTTTCAGCAGTGCTTTTCGCAATAAGGTCTTTTACCATTTCTTGCTGTCCGTAAATGATGACCTTTTTCCCCGTCAGGTTATAGAGCGGAATGCGAATACGTTGCTCGTTACAGCTGAGGATTATACCTTCGTGTTGCAAACCATGTTGTTTAATGTTTTGGTCGGCGCCAATTTTCGTCAACAAATCCATTGTGGCTTCTTCCAGCAAACCGGCACGTAACCGTCCTTCAACATGTTTACGGCTTTGTCGTTCTATAATAATATTAGCTATACCTTGCCGATGGAGCAGGTGCGATAGGAGTAAACCAGATGGGCCGGCACCAATAATTCCAACTTTTGTTTTATGGGTTTTCATCTTTATACACAATTTCTAACTCGTCAAAAACTTCTTCTGCAATTTTATATGCTGCATTTGCGGCAGGTAAACCACAATATAAACCAGCTTGTAAAATAATTTCTTTGATTTCGGATACGACTACACCATTATTAATTGCAGCACGTACATGCATCCGAAATTCGTGTTCGCGATTAAGTGCAATCAACATAGAAAGTGTAATGAAACTTCGTTCACGTAAGTTGAGACCTGGCCTCGTCCAAACTTCTCCCCAGGCATACTTGGTAATGAAATGCTGAAAATCCGCATTGAATGCGTTTTTAGTCGATTCGGCATTTTCTACATGCTCTTCCCCCAATACTTTCTTACGTTGTTTAATTCCATTTAAATAAGTTTCGTCCGCATTCATCATTCACTGAAAAAATTTCTGATGACCTGATTGAAGCCTTTTGCGTCTTCTATATTTGACAAATGCGAGGCAGATAAAATAGTAAGTTCAGCATTAGGAAGCTCATTTTTTACTGAAATTGCATCGTTTACAGTAGTAGATTCATCTTGGTCGCCGGCAACAACCATAATTGGAATAGATATGTCTTTTAACAATGATCTAAAGTCTGCAGCACCAATTGCACGGCAACTCTCCGCGTAACCTTGAGGATTCGTTTTGAGTAAAACTGCCTCGATTTCTTTAATTCTTTCTGGTGAACTTTTTAGAAACTTATCGGTAAAAGACCTGCCTATTGTATCTGCAATCATATTTGACATACCCTCCTTCGCAATAAAATCAGCGCGATCGTTCCACATTGATGCTTTGCCTATTTTTGCCGAAGTGTTTGCGATGATGACTTTAGGAAACCTTGCAGGTTGATGTGCAGCGAGCCATTGACCAATTAAGCCGCCCATAGATATGCCTACAAAAAATGCCTGATCAATTTGCAGAGATTTCAAAAGTTCAACCACATCTTTCCCCAATTGCTCAATGTTTGTACCGCTAGTAGTTTCGCTTTGACCATGGCCGCGGGTATCATAAGTTAAAGTACAATAATCATCTTTTAAGTCATCAATCTGGGCGTTCCAAATGCTTGAATCTGTACCCAAGGAATGCGAAAAAACAATTACCGGATTATGAACAAAACCGGTTAACTCATAGTGGCATACATGGCCATTAACTTTTTTGCTTGACATAGTTGTTATATTTTTTTAAAGTTTTGGTCACGTAATACTCTGAAAGTCCGGTAGTTTTGTAGATGTTGAAAATGGCATCCCGTTCTAAACTTTCCGAAGTGATATATTTAAGGATGCTTTCTCGAAGGGGAATATCATGGTTCAAAGTGTCTTCACATGCCAACTTTACAAGTCGAGTTGCTTCGGTTTTTCCCATCGTTTCAGACAATGCAGCGGCGAGTTCTTCTGAAAAAATCAATCCCATTGTCTGTTCTATATTTGCCTGCATTTTTACTTTGTTCACATTCAGATTTTCGATCAAGTCTGTCGCATGTTCAACTGCTGATAAAGCTAAGGCGGCAAGTTCTGGCATTAGATTCCATTCACTTTGCCAGTTGCCTGCTGCGCGTTCATGTTCTTGAATACAGGTTTGCTGGAAGGAAGAAACCAATCCGATTGATTTTTTAGCAATGGCAACCAGGAAAAGTGATGAAACCGGATTTTGTTTGTGGGGCATAGCCGATGATCCACCTTTTCCGCTCGCTTTTCCTTCGCTCACTTCGGCAACTTCAGTCTGCATCAGTAGAATAATATCTTTCGCCATTTTGCCCAGTATTGTGCACAAATGATTTAGGTTTTGAGCAATTCTAAGTAGGGGCGTTCGCTGTGTATGCCAAGGCATGTCTGCTTCAGTCAATTGCAGTTCTGCTGCAAGCGCACACATTATAGCATCGCCTTGGTTTCCATATGCAGATAATGTTCCTACAGCGCCACCAAATTGTATTGGAAAACCTTCTAAGCATAGGTAATCTATGTCTTTTTTTACTTCCAGTAATTCATTTAACCAAGTCGAAACTTTGTAACCAAAGGTTATTGGTTTTGCTTGTTGCAAAAGTGTGCGACCCATCATTGCCGTATTTCGATGTTCATCGGCCAATTTGGCCAACAGACCTGCAAGCGTTAAAGTTTTAGGCGTTAACTGAAGATAAATTAACTTTAACTGGCCCATCAAAACACTGTCTATTAAATCCTGACTGGTTGCGCCGAAATGTACCCACCGGCTTAAATTTTTGTTTTCGATTTCTACAGATGCCGTTAAGAGTTTCACGAAAGGTATAGATGCGTTGCCGGCAATTGCAACTCGTTTAACTATTTCTGTTGCAGGTATATCCGCTGATGCGATGAGTTTAATAAGTTGATCTGCATCATTTTTTGTCAAGAAATTATGTTGTCCCAAAGCACTTATTAGCGCCATTTCAAAACGCTTCATGGCGTTAACAGTTGCCTCAGAAGTAAATATTGAATTTGAAAAAGCTGTTGTAAATATTGGATCTGTTAGGGAATGTATCATGCTAGTATTCAAAAAAAACCGTTTCGTTTTCGCCCTGAATAACCAGATTAATCTGGTAATTTTTTGCACTTTGCAGACTGGCAATCAGGGTGTGTTTGCGCTGTTCTGAGACCTCCTTTAATACTCGATCTGCTTGATTCAGTTCCATCTCATCTTCAAAATAAATTCTAGTTTTCAGGCTTTTAAGTGCGCCGCGCATAAAAATCGTAACGTTTAAGTGAGGAGCCTGTTTAGATGAATCTGCATTTCGCTCGGCACCTGGTTTTATGGTAGTAAAAGAGAATTGGCCATTTTGATTGACAGAAATGCGGGCAAACCCTTCATCGGTATTCAGGTAATTTCCAGCTTCATCTGCTTGCCAGATTTCTATTACAGCATCGGGAATAGGTGAACTTTTTCCATCTAATATTTTACCCGAAATGCGAATGTGTTTCGTTTCTTTCGCTTCGCTAAACAATTGATCTTTGTACAATGGTGCTAAGCCGATGCTGTAGTACGGCCCAACAGTTTGTTGAGGCGTAAGTAAGAAGTTTTTCTGCTTAGTCTCCATTTTCAAAGTAGCTTTTTTCGCGCCCGCGCAGTACGAGATTAAATTCATAAGCAAGCATTTCAAAGGGTAATGAAGAAGCAATATTTAAGGTAGAAACCATTCTTTGCCTCGCATTTTCGTTGCGGATGCTGTTAAAAATAGGATCAATAGACAGCAAGGGATCTCCCGGAAAATACATCTGAGTAATTAGGCGAGTGGAGATTGCCGGCCCGAATAACGAGAAATGGATGTGTTGCGGTCTCCAGGCATTGTAATGATTTCCCCAGGGATAAGCACCAGGTTTAATGGTTTTAAACTCATACCTTCCAGATTCATCAGTATAAAAACAGCCGAGGCCAGTAAAATTAGGATCAAGCGGTGCATTGTGCTGATCGTTTTTATGTAGATAACGGCCGGCAGCATTGGCTTGCCAGATTTCTATAAGTGTATTTGGAACTGGTTTCTGGTCTTCGTCTGTTACGGTACCATAAATCAGTATTTTTTCACCAAGCGGGTGTCCTTTAAAACCCTCCGTTAAATCAGTTATGATTTTTTGTTTTTCAGGATTAAAAGAAGGTCCGGTGAGTTCTGATAAACCGGGCTGGATGGGAATTACAGTGTGCTTAGGCGATCTCAGTCCATTGGATGTATAGGGCTGCCAGGAATAATCCGGATATACGCCATCGACAGGTTTTTTGAAGGGATGGAAATTATCGGTTTCCAAAATCATCTTTAGTTTCTTTTACATTCGGTAATAGCTGGGTTACGGCTTTAATTTTTTTGAGCGAAATTTATAATGCTAACCGAATTTTTACTGACTTGTATTAAACAGAATTTGAAACATGATCTGCCCTCTGTTTTTATGATTCACAAGAAAGGTTTTTTATTGGTTACTGCCCAAATATGCCAAGATTGATTTTTATTGTTGTAATTTTTAAGTCACAAAAAGTGTTAATTATCAATGTGTTATATTGTTTCTTTTGATTTATTTCGCGAAATAATCATTTCGTATTTTTTTCCAACGAAGAACTTTTTTCAAAAAATGTTGAGGAGAATTGTATTTATTGCGCAATGATTTATCTATCTAACTGATCGATAGAATACTTTATTAAGCTGAAAGAAACCGAGCTTAAATTCTGAAAGATGGTTGCGAAGAAAGATTTAATTATTCCTCTTTGCGCGTTTTAACCATAGTTAATTATAGGTATTTTTTTCGAGAGAAAGTCTCGGATCTTTTGTTCAAAAAAAGCAAATGAGCAAAATGATTTAGCAGAAATTGTGGGTAGGTTATTCGATAATTAAAAGTCTCTAAACAAAAACAGCCGATCGTTGGTTGATCGGCTGTTTTTGTTTTATAGTTCTATTTCACCTTGAAGTTGAAAACTACAACACCAGTCTGGTTATCTCCGCCAACATCACTTTTACTTAATGACGAATTTAAAACAGACTGTATACATTTGTTAACTAAGTCTGTGTCCGTGATTGTAGAGCCTTTCAGTTCTTGATTGGCACGGGTAATGTCTCCATTTTTGTTAAAATAAATTCTAATGGCGATTTTTCCGGTTTTTTGACCATCATCTTTCGGGATAACGAGATTAGAAAAGCGCCTCAATTCGATCGGTTTATTTCCAAATCCGGAACCACCTTCTCCATAATTATTGGCTAAAGGATCTCCATTTTTGGAACCCTGATTTCCGGCTTCATTTCCCGTTCCATCTCCGCCGCCCTGACCTGTACTTTTCTTGCCTTTATACAAGGCATTTTGATTGATTACCGGTTTGGCCGGTTTCTCTTCAGTAGAAGTTGTGGGCGTAGTTGTAGTTGCTTTTTGCGGCTTGGTATTTACCGCAAGTGCATCTTCGGTATTTTGTGTTTGTATTTCTTTATCACTCGATTCAGAATTGGTCGTTTTAGTTACCTGCTGTTCCTCGGTTACTTTTTCTGGCGCTTTATTGTTGGCATTCGGATCTGCAGATGGTTCTTCAATGCTGGTATAATCATCGCCCATTCCGGTTTCAGAAGTACCATAATTCACCACCATGCCGCCCATGCCTAGATCTTCGGCTGGCTGAAAAGAATTGATCACGATCAAAAAACTAATCGCCAGCAAGGCCACCATAATCCCTGAGGCTATGGCAATTGCTTTTGGATAATTATTTTCTTCTTTGTGGGTCATTATTTTTTCGGCTCAACAGCTAAAACAAGTTTCAATTTCAATTTGTTTGCTACGTCATATGCGACCATAATATTTTCTGCAGGAACATTTTTTGCTACATATAAAATGATGGTTAAATCTGGTGCTGCTTTCTGATAAACTTCAATTGCAGGTTGCAAACCATCTGCCGGCGTAGCTTTTTTATCCACGTAATAATTCAGATTTTCGTCAATACTCACGGTAACTGCCTTTTTCGCTGTAGATTGTTGTCCGCTAGAAGATGTAGGTAAAAGTAATTTCACCACCTGCGGGTTTACAACGGCAGACGCCAATAAGAAAAACAGCATCAGGAAGAACATAATATCATTTAATGCCGATGTATGTACTTCTACGCTTCCTTTTGATCTTTTTCGTAAATTCATTATTTACCTGGTTCTTCTAGTAAGTCAATAAAATCAATTGCATCGGTTTCCATTTTCAGGATAATTTTTTCTACCATGATATTTAAAATATGGTACAAAACATAAGCGATAATACCGATAATTAAACCTGTAGCAGAAGTAATCATTTTAGTGTACAAACCACCAGAAATGGTTCCAATTTCAATTGCGCCTTTAATAGAAACCTGATGGAAGATGGTAATTACCCCAACAATGGTTCCTACGAAACCCAACATGGGTGCAATACCCGCAACAATACCTAAAATACTGATATTTTTTTCCAGTTTAGAAACTTCTAGTTTACCTACGTTTTCTATAGCGCCTTCAATATCTTTAATTGGGCGACCAATACGTTTTAGTCCTTTTTGAAGCATGCGCGAAAGTGGCGAATTGTTGTTTCTTAATAATGCCATCGCGCCATCCAGATTTCCGGAATGAATATATTGTCTGATTTGAACCATCAGGTTGGCTTCTTCTTTGGTTGCTTTTTTTATGGTTAAATAACGCTCAACAAAAATGACCAATGCTAGAAATGCAAGGAAAGCCAATGGGATCATTACCCAGCCACCTTTAAAAAGCAAATCAATAAAATGTAATTCTGGAGCGGGTTGGCTCAATGTAGGATTTGCCGCCGCGGTAGTGTCTTGTAAGGTTTGTGCAGTGTCCTGAATAGTTAATAAAGTAATCATTTATGGTGTGTTTATTTGTTTTACGTAGTATCCTTTTCCTTTAAATTTTTTCTGCAGAATTTCCATTTGTTTTAAGGCTTCATTCTGATCGGTATAAGGGCCGATTCCTATGCTTTTGCGCAACCCGGAGATTCTTGCAATATGTGCATCAATGCCTTTCAATTTCAGTTTGGCAATGTGTTCTTGTGCATCTTTTTCAAATTTATAGGAAGCAATAATAATATCATATTGTTTAGGTGCGTCTGTTTTACTAACGTTAACGCTCGTTTTAACCGTATCTTGTATTGGTGCCTTCGTTTTTTGAACCTGATTGGCTTTTAGTATACTATCGGTTTTCGCAATTGAATCTAATTTCAGTTTTAAGGGATCTTCTTTTTCAACAGGTGTTTGCATGGCGCCCATTTCTGGAATATCCTCAATATCAGAACGTTTGAAAAGATCAGGTTTTACCAGAAAAATTATGGCACCAATAACCAGGAGTAATCCAATGGCTATAAATATTTTAGGCCAAACCGATTTTTTTTCTGTTTCTGCCGGCTCATCCAACATCGGATCATGTCCAAAACGGTTCGGATGTTCAGCGTGCTGCTTTTTAATGAATGCGGGCGACTGTGTTAAGTGTTCATCCTCTACCAGTTCATCGCGGTTAACAATTGTACGGCGTTCTTCCGGCTCTGGCCTATGTCCGAAACGGTGTGGATGCTCCGCATGTTGTTGCTGAATAAATGCTGGCGATTCTGTTACCTTTTCATCCGATAACCTAAAATCATCACGGTTAACCACTGTGCGTTTTTCTTCAGGTTCTGGTGTATGCCCAAAACGGTTTGGATGCTCTGCATGTTGTTCCTGGATAAAATCTGGTGCTTCGGTAACCTCTTCTATATTTTGTTCTTCTAACTGATGGTACGTTTTTGGCAGTTCTGATTCTGGCTCATCGCCGGAATGTACCTCATTTTCTTCGACAATAGATTCTGGACCAGAAACTGTTTCTACAACTCCTTCCTGAAGATCGGCTTGAGGAGTTTCATCAACAGTTTCTTCTGATTGCATATTTCCCTCTTCATCTGGCTCTACAGTTTTTTCAGGCTTAGATGAATTCTCATCCATGTTATTCGATTTCTGTTCTGGGTTGCCGAGTGTTTTGGTCAGATCATCGCGTACTTCATCCAGTTCTATCGTTTCAATTTCGGGCTGTTGTGCCACATCCTGGGTTGTTTCATTATTCAGGAAATGACTTGGCGCTTCTGCAACTTCTGTATGTTTTAGCTCGTCATTTGCAGGTTTCTCTGGTAAAAAAACTAAATCTTTAACTGCTGGAAAACCATAAAACTCAGAACCGTATGTAATATTTTGTGCAGGCTCAAAGCTTAAACCTTCATGTTCGGTAAAAAACAAACGGCCAAAATCTTCATATTCTACTTCATGCTCGGTTTCGAGCATTTCATGCGTAGCTTCTACAAATTGTGTTACAAAATATGTGGCCGTTTCTTTGGATACATTTCTTTTCTCGACAATAAAATCGATCAATCCATCATCTTCTCTTGCTTCAGCAGAAAACTGCAAAGTATATCCCGGAGGAAGAAATGATTTCGTTTCCTTATCATACCGACCCGGAAACTTCTTTTTATGGAATGCACCCAAGCCTTTTACGGCAACGGTTTTCCGCTGTTGAAGAAATTCTAAGGCATAAGCTAAAATATCCATTCTGGTAAAATTAATGCTTTTGTTCAGAAAAAGTATTTAATTTTTCTGAATAAACTAATAAAGCACAAAAATGCATTTTTTTTGGAAAAATGATGTGGATAAATCGTTCATTGACGCATTTGTCATTTGCTTATTCTTTTAGGCTTCCTTTGTTTGAACGATCTTTGCAGATGGGGCAATAAACCCTACTTACACGGCACCTCTACAAAAGTAAATTTCCCGGCTTCGTAATTAATGGGTTTTCCTTTTACAAAGTAAGAACGGCCAAGTGTGGTTTCGATTTGACCAACGCCCATAATTAGTTTTCCATCTTTTTTTAAAAAAGCCAGTGGATTGGTAAATACTTTAGTTTTATCGCCCCCTGTGTTAAAGCGGTAATCTACATATAAGGTATCTCCACTAAATTTACCTTTTATTAAACCGTTGTTTTCTGGTTTTGACGCATATTTAATCAATAAAGAACCTTCAATTTTGCCAGATGCCAAAGTGGTTATAATCATTCCGGCACTGTCTTTTTCAAAAGATGCAGCATAACAGATTTTAGTTAACACAGAATCTTTTTTAGCATTTTCTGTTTTTTTATCAGATGAATTACAAGCAAATGCAAATGGAATAAGAAACAAGGCGAGGTGTAATTTGAGTATTTTCATGGCTTAGAGATAATTGTTTTTTGGAAACAGGATGAAAAGTATGTTGCATTTCCATAAAGATAAAAACCATTTTGTGTTTTGGAAAATTTTTGAGTGGCTGATCAGCTGAGTTTGTAGTAAATGCTTTGGGCAGGAAAGATTTCTTCTTCATACGTTCTCGAAATCACGTTATCTCGCATAAATCGTCATTGCGAATGGAAGCAAAGGGATTAATGGAAGTCTAAAGGAGCCTTTAACAGGTTTGTCAGAGAATAGCTAAAAGAAACAATCTTCGGACCTCGGTCTACCAACTCCATACTTTCAACCTATGATTTCATCTTTGCTTAACCTCAAATTAATGCACTGAGGCTTTCTTTGGAAACAAACCATGGAAAGACGATCAGCATTAAAAGGTTTGGGCAGTTTATTGTTATTGCCAACATTGGCACAGGCCCTCCCAACTGCACCAGAAAAACCTGTGCTCCGGGTTGCGCACCTCACTGATGTACATTTGAAAGACGAATTTGGTGCACCCGATAAATTGGTGCGGTGCCTTCATCACGTGCAACAGCAAAATCCAAAAGTCGATTTAATCCTTAACGGAGGCGATATTGTGTTCGATATGAATAAAGAAAATCTAAGTGCAATAGATAAACAATGGAACCTCTGGAATAAAATTATCCAAAACGAATGCAGTTTGCCTATACAATATTGTCTCGGTAATCATGATATCTGGTGGAATGAAAATACTAAAACCGATACTTTTTACGGCAAACGTTACAGTATGAATAAGTTGAAACTCAATACACCTTACTACAGTTTTGAGCAGAAAGGATGGAAATTTATTATACTGGATAGCGTACACCTGGATATTGACCAAACCTGGTACATTGGGAAATTGGGCGATGAGCAATTTAACTGGCTTAAAACAACGCTAGAGCATACACCAAAAGATATGCCCGTGATGGTCATGTCGCACATCCCGATTCTTACCGCTTTACTCATGATTGAAGATAATATTGTAAACCGATGGGAAATGTTGGGCGGCGATATGCATACTGATACCGCTAAAATCATCAATTTATTTTATCACCATAAAAATGTGAAACTTTGTTTAAGCGGCCATTTGCATATGCAAGATCAGGTGGTGTACAATAATGTGAATTACTTATGCAACGGTGCAGTATCTGGCGCGTGGTGGGAAGGCAACCGTAGAGAAACTGCGCCAGGCTACGGACTTGTAGATTTGTATGCCGATGGCAGTTTCAGTTCTAAATATGTGAACTATTGATTTTTTTGTTCAGTAGTTTATGTGCTCATAAGTTCATCTGAAGCTTAATCTATTTTCTAAACATGTAAAGCAGCTCTAAACGCGCGTGCGGCATAATAGGAAGATGCGCCATTGTGGTACACAAAAACCGTATTGTATCGGCGGTCGCAAAATAATGCACCGCCAAGTTTTCTGATTTCGTCTGGTGTATTGATCCAGCTGGAGGTTTTTAAATCAAATTTTCCAAGTTGTTGTAAATACCGGTAATCTGCTTCTGTTAACAAATTTACGCCCATTTCTGCCGCTATTTCTACTACGCTGTTTTCTGGCTTAAATTCTTTTCTGGATTCTAAAGCTTCCCGATCGTAACACAAACTTCTGCGTCCTTTTGGACTTTCTGCCGAACAATCA
The DNA here is from genome assembly GCF_052343045.1 of Pedobacter terrestris. Lineage (NCBI taxonomy): Bacteria > Pseudomonadati > Bacteroidota > Sphingobacteriia > Sphingobacteriales > Sphingobacteriaceae > Pedobacter > Pedobacter terrestris. The sequence goes on from NZ_CP180264.1 coordinate 953,000, forward strand.
AAAAATGTAAATACATCGTTATCAGAATTGTATGCAACAATATCGGGTTCGCCATCTGTTCTTTCCATTTCATTAAGCGACCAAAGTTTGCCCGGATTGTTCTCTAATTTAACTTTCACTTTTTCCCAATCTAAGCCTTCATGTCGGCTCGTGTTTTTTTCAAAACGAAGCCGAAGGGTTTGTAACAGTGTGTTTTTTTGTTCGGTTGTTAAAGTTTTCATAGGATGTCTGTTTACTCAAATATAAAATAATTCTGCCTTCGGCGCTGCCGACCTGTAATTTACATCAACAAATATTTATCTTATATTTAACATATTGATTATCATTAGGGAATTGCTGCTTTTTAAATTTGAAAGATCTTCTAAACGCTTTTAAACCTAAATTTTATACATGAATTTGTTTAACCGAAATATCAATAAACTCCGCGATTTATTTAAAATTCTTAGTGGCCTTTGGGTAATGTTGCTGTTCGATTTGTTGGCCATTGTCGCATTTTTATTGGTAGAACAGGGCAGAGATGTATTGCTTGTAGTTACAGAATACGCTGCAGATTTTGATCATTTCTGGACTCTGTTGGCTTTGTTTATCGCCTTAATGTTTTGGTGTATTTCTTCAGAATTTAGTACCAAAGTACTTTCTTATTTATCAGATAATTCTGGCAGATCTTTAGAACCAGAACGTGTAGAATGCCGGAAAAAATATCAATTCTATATTTCCAGGTTTGCACTTTTTTTTCCGTTGGGATTAATGTTTTTAGCCTTTATAAATACGTGTTTTATCAATTTTGGCGAGATCAGCAACGCCGATAATTTGTATAATTTTCAGAAAATTATCCGCGGTACTTGTGTGGTTCTATTTCTAATTGCTTCTACTTTCGGAATCATCTGGTTTTTATATCCCGGTGGTTTAATCATCAAATGGAGTAAGAAATTTAAACGCCTGCGTTGGTTAAGGCTTTCCGTTCAGGAGGGGAGATGGGCGAGTAAATTGTATGGAATTTTTAACGATGTACGGGTAGATTTACCAGATCCTGCCGATGAATACAAAGGGAAAGATTTACCGAGAAACCGTATGTTACCTAACGGGATGATTTTACCCAGTTCGAGGTATTTTTCGCCTTTCCCAGAAAATCCGATTTGTAAAAAGGGAAATCCAAAAACGTGGATGTTTAAGGTTAATTTCAGATTTTATCGCCGGCTTATTAAACAATTGTTGGTGCTGACTATTCTTGCCGGAATGCTTATTTTATCAGTAGGGATTTTCTTCCCAATTTCGTGGTATGGACAGATTGGTGCAACAGCAATTATTTGTTTAAGTTTCGCCTGTTGGCAAATTGTGTATGTTTTTCTCAGCTTTTTAGATAAAGCGCAGCCTTTTCCTGTTCGTTTTACCTTGATCGTTTGGTTGTCCATTTGTTCTATCATCAATCAGGATCATCCCGTTAGGACAATTTATAGACAGAAAATTGCATCGTGTTTGGCATCAAATGATCCGCGCAGTACCTTGAATGATCATTTTGATCGTTGGTATAAGCGTTTGGAAGCCGATACGGTGGGTAAAAAATATTATCGGGTTGATTCTGGGAAGCGTGTGCCCGTAATTTTCGTTTCCGCAGAAGGCGGCGCGCTCAGAACCGGCGCTTTTACCGGTATGTTACTTGCCCGTTTGCAGGCCAAATTTCCAGAACTTAAAAATTATATTTATGCATACAGCAGCGTTTCTGGCGGAACTTTAGGTAGCAATTTTTTTAATGCGCAAACTTTGCGCGCAGCACACAATCCATCAGAAAGGAATGCATGGATTTCTGCTTCAAAAGAATTTTTTAAAACAGATTTTTTATCGGCATTAACGGCAAAACTCGTTTTTGGAGAAATACTTAATTATTTTATTCCATTTCCAATACAAAGAGCAGACAGGGCAATTGCACTTGAAAAAAGTTTTGAAGCAGGTTGGGGAAACGCCTATGGAAACGACCAGAATCTTATGGAATCTTCTTTCAGTAAAACATTTACTGCGCCTTCTGCTGCTATTTTTATGAATACAACAGAAGTTGAAACCGGCATACAGAATGTTTGGAGTAATGTTAATCTTGAAGGTTTGCCACTCGCCACTTCAAGAGATTTATATCTGCGCAGCGGATTAAATTTGCGCTACAGTTCTGCAATAAACCTGAGCGATCGCTTCCCGTTAATTTCACCGGCAGCCGCTTTCAGATTTAAAGACGGCACTAAAGACAGTATTTTTAAACGACATTTTGTTGATGGCGGTTATTACGAAAATAAAGGTTCTGAAACACTTACGCAGGTTTTGAAAGCCTTAAAACTCGAAAAATACAAGGTGAAACCTTACGTTCTGCAGTTTAACTTTAGTGGCGATAGTACAATCAAAAGTGTAACAAAGTTTAATGAAATTACAGAAATTATTGGGACAATTTACAATACACGTATTGGTAGAGGACGTATTGCTCAAGACGATTTAAAGAATCAGGTACGCATATTAAATGGCGAATTTATTTCGCTTAACAGCGAAAACTTGCCCATGAACTGGTTGTTGAGTAATACACTGATAGACCAGCTGGATGTTACATTGGCACAATTAGTTGGTGGTAAAAATAGCAAAAAAGTAACGCACGTGCTCGATAGTACCTCGTACAAGGAACTCCGAAAATTATTTTTTTATGATCAGCAGAATTTAAAGTAACAGTTATTTTGAAGTATAAGAATATCGGTTTCTTACAACACGCTCAGACGTTAAAAGCAGTAAACAAAAAAAGCCGCAGTTCATTAGTGAACTGCGGCTTGATAATTTTAGGTTGGTTTAGAACGAATAACTCAATCCACCGAAGATGTTAAATCCGTTTACCTGATAATATAAATATCTGCTGTAGTTAGAATTTAGCAAATTATTAGCTTTGGCAAATACAGAAAATTTGTTGTTGATTCTGTAATCTGCACCTACGCCTAAATCTACAAAACCTTTAACCGTAACAATAGATTCTATAGCGGTATTTGGAATTACGTATTGCGACGGATTAACCGGAGCTGAAGTATATACTTTCGCTTTAACATTATCTTGAATAACAACAGCAGCATTGAAGCTCAATTTTTTATTGTACGTATACAAGAAATTAGAGCTTACTTTCAATCCCGGTTTAAACCAACTGTAGGTTTCAGATGCAGGTTTCCAGTCGTCTAAGTTTAGTCTTCCGGTCCATTTTAATGCATCACTTACCTGAACGGTAATTTCGCCTTCCAAGCCAGTAAGTTTGGTTTTTCCGAAATCGTAAATCACATCAAATTTATTGAAATCAGTAAAGTTGTTAACGAATAAAGGCATATCGTCAAATTGCTTTACATAAAAACGAGCTTTATAACCAAATCCTGGTCCGCCGGTTCCTTTAATACCACCGCTAAAGCTCAATCTTTCAATCGTATTTTTAACCAGAATGTTGCTGTTTAACCAAGGATTTTCATCCGTAAAACCTTTCAATGAATTTCGGTTTACATCACCTTTAACTTCACCAAAGATCTGAAGATAATCCGGAATCAACGTGAAATCTGCTGTAATTGCCGGGAAAAGACGGGTACTGCTGTATGCGCCAAACTCCTGAACTAAGTTTACGCCAGCGGTAATTTTTGCGCCTTTTACTTGAAGACGGATGTACGGATTTACACGCAAAAGATTGTTGGCTACACTGGTTAAAGAGTCTTTAGTATTTCCAAATTCTGCGGCTGCAGCCAAACCAAGATTGAATGAGCTGATGCGTTTATTCAGATAGCCATTTAACGTGACGTAATTTTCTTTTGCATTGTAACGGTCGCCCCAAACATATCCATTTGCTTTAAGTGCATAACTCAATGCATCCGGATCTTCAGTGAAGTTTTTAACCAATTCTCCTTCAGCTTCAAACATCGTTAATGTTTGTCTTTGCGGATTTGGATTTAAAGTTGGGCGCGTATCGTCAATACCGTAAAAATACGTTCCCTGACGGTCGAAGTTAATTCTTCCACTTACTGTATTTTCTTGCAGAATGCTGCGGCCAAATAAACTTAACTGTTGTGTATTGTTATTTTGCTTGTTTAGTTTCCCTTCCTGACTGAAATGTCTGAAATATCCACCCAATTGCAAACCTTCGTCGCGGCCATTGTTAATGTATACTTCGCCAAGTAAAGTTCCCATAGAACCTACGCCACCTTTAACATAGTTGTTGATTAGCGAGTCTTGTTTTTCATGAGTTAAAGCCTGTGCCTGCAACTTTTGAATATCGCTGTTCAGTTCCAGCTTACGATCAGTAATGCTGTAGTTTAATTTTGCTTTGTAAGTTTTTACGTCGTCCAGGTTTGGGCTTCTTCTTAATTTCACCGCTTCTGCCAATATTGGTTTGTACGGACGAACAACTTCAATTTCTTCGCTTACGGTCGACTTTTCTTTTTCCTCAGTTTTTTTAACTTCCTGAGCTTGTACTTTGGCTAAACCAAAGGATAAAAAAAGTAGCGCGCTGTATATATATTTATTCGACTTCATGTTTTTCTTACTTCTTCTGGTTTAGTTTTTCTAATTTTTCTTTTGCCGTTGGGATAATGTCATCCTTTCCGTCATAGTTGTCAATAATACTGAGAAGTGTACTTTTTGCCTGCAAGTTATCTTTCAAGGCCACATAATTATCCGATAGGAGAATAAAGGCTTTAGCTACCCAATAATCATAAGAAGCCATGTTATTGATTAAATCGAAACAGGTTTTGGTCGATGTTTTGTAATCCCGTTTTTTATATTCCAGAAAAGCAAGATTGTACTTCGCTTCTGCTGCGGCTATAGTTTTGGTACTTGCAACAACGTTTTTAAATTCTTTGACTGCAGTTGTGGTATCGCCTTTAATCAAATACGCTTTACCGGCAAATAAACCCGAACTGTTTTTTTCTTCTTCAGAAGCTTTTTCAGATTCCTTAGTCAATTTAGCATATTTCAGCATATCATCCGGCATATTTAATGCGGTGTAGGCTTTCAATAAATTGTTAATTGCAAAACTATAATGCGCTTTATAATCCGTTGTTGTTTCTAACCTTTTCAGATATACAATTGCTTCATTGTATTTTTGCTGATCAAGATAAAGCTGAGAAATGCTTAACAATGAACGTTCGGTATAATCACTTGTCCAATCGTTAAGAATGGCTTCATAATCCGGAATGGCTTCGTCCGGACGTTTCAGTTTAACCAAAGATTCTGCACGGATAAATTTGGCTTCTTTAGTGTGTATTGCTTTCGGGAATTTATCGAAATATGCATTTACAGCTGCAAAAGCACCGTTAAAATCTCCTCTCAAATACAAAGTATTGGCTGCCGCAAAAACAATATTATCTTGCTCTGCATTAGAATAATTGCCTAGAGGTGTTGTGGCGGCATAACTCATAAATGAATTTGCATCACCTTTATCTACATAAATATTTTTGATAGATTCCAAAGCTTGTTTGGCTTCATCGGCACTTGGATAATCGCGAATTACTTTTTTGAAAGATTCTAAAGCTTGTTCATCTTGATCTTGGTTGTATTGAACCAAACCAATAGTAACTAAAGCTTTTGGTATATAACTGCTGTGCGGATATTTGGCCACCAATGCTACGAGATCTGTTTTAGATTTTTCCAAATCTCCTTTTGTAAAATACGTATAAGCGGTTTCAAAACCTGCATCATCCGCATAGTTAGAGTTCGGGAACTGCTGCAACAAAGACTGCATGGTAGAAATTTTCGCATCATACTGACTTTCCAATCCCTGGATCATTCCTTTTTGGAATACGGCATAATCTTCTGAGCTATTTTTTCTGGCGATGATTTTATTGTAATTCGTCATCGCATTTCCGTAGCTCTTATTTACAAAGTAAGAATCGGCCAGACGGATTGTTGCATCATCAATCGTTTTTTGATCTTTATCATTTCCGGCTAAAAAGCGTTCGAAATAGGTTGCTGCCTTTCCGTATTTTTCATCTTCAAAAGCAGAGTAGGCAAGGGCATATTTTGCAAAATTATAAACGCCTGTTTTATCTGCATCTGGCATTTTAAGGAATTTTTCAAATGTGCTTACAGCTTCTCCAAATTTGCGCAATTCATACATGGCTTCAGCTTTCCAATACGTACTTAAAGCGTGTATCTCATTGTCTTCGGGAAATTTTTCTGAACGCAAAAACATAGAGAGCGCATTAGGAAAAGCACGCTCGTTGTAAAATTCGAGTCCGCGGAAGTACGTAACTTTCTGATAAGCTTCTCTTGCTTCTAAGGTTTTATCCGGAATAGGTTCCAGGATATCAACCGCTGCCTGGTAATTTTTGGTGGTTAATAAAACCTCGCCCAAAAGGGTTTTGGCCTCATTCATTTTTCTTGATTTCGGAAACTGTTTGATAAAACCTTGAGTAGCTTCCAATGCTTGTTGATGAAAATCCAATTCATAACTCAGTTTGGCATAACTTAACCAAGCTTCTTCCTGAATGTTTTTATCAAATACCAAACGCGATGCTCTGAAGAATGCACTTTGCGCTTTTTGTTTATCGCCAAGTTGGATAAATGCTTTTCCCAGCGTGTACATACCGTTTTGCAAATACACATCGTCTGTATTCAGTTTTTCTAAAACGGTTACAGATTCTTTGTACTTTTTATTTTGAAACAACGAATATCCATACTGATAAATGAATAAATTGTTTTTGGTATCGTTTTTATCTTTTGCATAAAACTCTGTAAAATATTTTTCGGCATTTTTAAATTCCGATTTTGCAAAGTAAGATGCGGCAACCAAGCTTAACATTTCGGCTTCAAACTGTTGTTTGGTTTTTTGCATTATTGGCAAAGCGTATGAGATTACATCGTCATAACGTTCATCCAGGTAATACATAGATGTGATGTAATATGGATAACTGGCCTCATACGTTGGAGAGCCTTTTAGCTTTTCAAAATTTGCCAAAGCCGTTTTATACTCTTTGTTTAGGTAATTGATGTAAGCGAAATAATAAGTTGCGCTTTCCTGAAATTGCCCTTCTTCCTTTTTTACCGCTTCAAATAATGGCTCGGCCTTTTCATAATCTTGCTGCATGAAATAAGCATAGCCTTGCTTAAACTGATATTCGTTGCGTTGTTTACTTGAAAGTGTAGACGGATCTGTTTTTTCAAACCACTCTAAGGCTTTTTTATAATTTTTTTGATTGAAGTAGGTTTTACCAACATAAAAATACGCCAGTTTGGTATTGGGATTTAAAGGATAATCGCGAATGAACGATTGAAAAAGACTTTCTGCATCGCTATTACTCAACTCCAAAGCGCAAACAGCTGCGTAGAATTTAGCATTTTCCTTTAAGGTAGAAAGTTCTGCATTGCTTTCCTGTTGAGTAGAAGGTTTATACCGGAGTTGTTCAACAATTTTAAATTGCTGCGCTGCCGCGGTGTATTTTTCCTTGTCCAGAAGTTCAAGTCCGGTTTGGTAATTTTTGTTTAAGGTTTGCACGGGGCTAACCTGTGCGTATGTGCTTAGGCTTCCCGCCATCAAAAGCGGAATTAGTAAGTGTTTTTTATGCATCGGTTTCAAATATGGTTGGTACTAAATTAGAAATAGTATCATAGCTTATCAACATAAGTAATTAACATCTGTTAATAACACAAATTAACGAAGGTATTTTTGAATTGGTATACCGCGTAGAACGAATGTGGAAAAAAGGGTGCTGGTTCATTCGGTTAGTTCATTCGTTCATTTGTTCATTGGGAATGCGAAGAGGTTAGTTCATTCGTTTAGTAGCTCATTTGTTCATTGGGAATCCGACGCGGTTAGTTTATTCGAAAATTCAAATTTTTATTCATTCCTTCGTTAAGTAAGCATGAAGTTTAAAGAAAAGAAAAGCTCAAATACAGACGTAAAACTCACTAACAAAATCAAAAGTTTTTCCTGGAATTCGTATATCCCTAAGATTGTAGTGCTTGTACAAATAAACTAATCAACTATTGAACCAATGACTCATGACTAACGACCAATGAACTAATGAACCAATGACCAATGAACCAAATTACCCTTTACTTGCCAGAAGATAGAGAACTGCCATTCTTACAGCAACACCATTCTCTACCTGCTCAAGGATGATAGATTGTTTGCTATCGGCAACGTCGCTTGTAATCTCCACACCGCGATTGATTGGCCCAGGGTGCATTACAACAATTTCTTTGTCCAGATTATCCAGAATTTGTTTGTTTAACCCATACATCATTGCATATTCCCGTTGAGAAGGGAAATACTTAATGTCCTGGCGTTCCAGTTGGATGCGCAACATGTTGGCAACATCACACCAGTTTAGCGCTTTAATCAAGTTGTGTTCAACTTTGACACCCAATTGGTGAATGTGTTTTGGTATAAGCGTTGTTGGCCCGCAAACCATGACTTCTGCGCCTAAACGCTGCAAGCATAAAATATTGGAAATGGCTACGCGCGAATGTAAAATATCACCAACAATCACCACTTTTTTCCCGGTTACATCACCTAATTTCTGGCGAATCGAAAAAGCATCTAATAAAGCCTGCGTTGGGTGCTCATGTGCGCCATCGCCTGCATTTACAATTTGCGCTTTAACATGTTTGCTAAGAAATTGGCCAGCGCCGGCATATGGATGACGCATGACAACCATATCTACTTTCATTGAAAGGATATTGTTTACCGTATCGATAAGCGTTTCTCCTTTACTAACAGATGAAGAAGATGCAGCGAAATTCACGACATCTGCCGAAAGGCGCTTCTCTGCCAGTTCGAAAGAGAGTTTTGTACGCGTAGAGTTTTCAAAGAAAATATTGGCAATAGTAATATCACGAAGTGAAGGCACCTTTTTGATCGGTCTGTTAATCACTTCTTTGAAATTATCTGCAGTTTCGAAAATTAATTCGATATCATTCCGATTGATGTCTTTAATGCCTAAAAGATGTCGGGTTGATAAGGTGTCTGCTGCCATTTTATATTATTGCTTTTCTGATAATAAGGTTACTTTATCTTCTCCTCCTTCGCTTGTCCACGTTACTTTTACTTGTTGCGAATCCAAACTATCTACCTGATGGCCGATATAATCTGGTTCAATTGGCAAATGTCTGCTAAAACGGCGGTCAATTAAAACCATCAGTTCTACTTTTTCAGGGCGGCCATAGGCCAACAATGCATCCATTGCTGCTCTAATGGTTCTACCGGTCCAAAGTACATCATCAATCAGGATTACTTTTTTGCCTTCTATAATAAAATCGATAGAATTGCTGTTTGCAGTTACAATACTGTCTTTTCGGCGGAAATCGTCTCTAAAGAAAGTAATGTCGAGGTTTCCTTTTAAAATTTTCTTGTTTTTTAAAATGGATTGAAGCTCTTGATGGATGCGATCGGCAAAAAATATACCCCGCGGCTGGATACCTATTAAAACGGTATTCGAGAAATCGTCGTGGTTTTCAATTAATTGATGGCAAAGCCTCTTAATTGTAATCTGAATTTTTTGTCCGTCAAGAAGTGTTTTCTTTTGCATTGGCGAAGGATTGGACAAATATATAAAAATGTTTTAAGCTGGGAAAACCACAAGGGATTTGTTTAGCAATGTTTGGGTAAAATGTTCAGCTACAACATAGAAAACTTTTTAAAAATAATCCAGACTATTATATCAATGGATTTTAACGACCAGACTTTGTATGGTTAACGGCTGAAATTGGCTTTACGAATTGAAAACGAAAAAAAAATGTAATTTTGAATATGCCTACTCACCCTGTGATATTTTTTGATGGCGTTTGCAATCTTTGTAATGCTTCTGTGCAGTTTGTTCTTACACACGAAAAGAGGGATTACTTTCGTTTTTCTGCGTTGCAAGGAGATTATGTCCGTAAATTGTTGCCGCAGTTTGATATCGAAATTGGCAATTCAAACTCTGTTGTTTTGCTGGAAAATGGCTTATTATATACTAAATCAACTGCTGCTTTGCGTATTGCAAGAAGATTGAATGGTTTATGGCCGCTTTTATATAGCTTAATCATTGTTCCGAAATTTTTACGGGATTGGGTATATAACATAATCGCCAAAAATAGATACAAATGGTGGGGGCGGCAGGAAACTTGCTGGGTACCAACACCAGAATTGAAAACGAAATTTTATTCTTGATTTTTCCGTTTAGGAATCCATAACCAAAAACTTAACACCAATAATGGAATGGAAATGCTTAAGGCGGTTAATATAAGCTGAGGGCGTTGTTTTACAACATCTGCATCGGCCGTATTAAAGATATAGAGGGTTTCTTTAAATGCAAAAAGTGTGATTAAAGTACAAATAGCGGCTAAAACTCTGCGCATGATAATCGGATCTTAAGGCAAAGATTGCATTAATTTTTTAAAAGGCGGAAGAAAAGTTGTTGTTCTTAGTAGGCTTTTATTTTTGAGTGTATGGTCGGATATGAAATCCGGAAAAATCAATTCATCGGGTTATATTTAGAAAAAATAAAAAAACGATCATTCTGCAGTTTTTACAGGAGATAAATTTTCCAGCTCTTCTGCCGAAAACAAGCGGTAATGAATTTTAAATGTTTTGTGTAATGGAGTTTCTAACGAAAAACCACCAACACCAAAGCCATCCAGCACGTCTAATGTGAAGTGCGAAAATTTCCAGTATTCAAATAAGTCGCGGTCTACCCAAAACTCACAACCTTCCACTTCGCCAATGCAAACATCATTCATGCGTAGATAGTAGCCACCTTTTTCAAAGCATTGAGGTTGTGTGCCTTCGCAGCATCCTCCTGCCTGATAGAACATCAGCTCGCCATGTTGTTTTTTTAAAGTTGCAATGAGTTCTTTTGCTACTTCAGTACTGTCTATTCGTGCAATCATAGTTTTGGGATTTAACGTTAAGGCAGTTCTAAATGCAGAACTGCCTTAATTAAAAGGTGAAGTTTATTCAATCCTTGATCTTAAAAGATAATATGAAATTATTATGAATGAAAATAAGCCAGAAAGATTTTTAGTCGATTGGGTGTCTATTAAAAAAAGCCCAGTTTATTTTTGTCATAAGAAATTAGCATGTTCTTGGTCTGGCGGTAATGTCCAAGCATCATTTTATGGTTTTCTCTACCCACACCAGATTGTTTGTAACCACCAAATGGCGCACCTGCAGGATAAGAATGGTATTGATTTACCCAAACCCGGCCAGCTTGAATTGCACGTGGTACCTGATACAATTCATGCGCGTCACGCGTCCAAACGCCTGCACCTAGACCATATAATGTGTCATTCGCAATTTCTATGGCTTCTTCTACCGTTTTAAACGTGGTTACAGCGAGTACAGGTCCGAAAATCTCCTCCTGGAAAATCCGCATTTTATTGTGGCCTTTAAATATGGTCGGTTTAATATAGTAACCACCACCCAATTCGCCTGGCAATTCATTTACATCACCACCGGTCAATAAGTCTGCGCCTTCTTCTTTACCCAATTTAATGTATGCAGCAATTTTTTCGTATTGAATTTTTGATGCCTGTGCGCCCATCATTACGGTTTTATCCAGCGGACTACCAATCTTAATGGCTTCGGTACGTTCTATAACTTTTGCAATAAATTTATCATAAATATTTTCCTGTACCAACAGGCGTGATGGACAGGTACAAATTTCACCTTGATTCAGTGCAAAGAGTACAGCGCCTTCAATGGCTTTGTCTAAAAATGCATCATCTTCATCCATAACAGAACTAAAGAACACATTAGGAGATTTTCCTCCCAATTCTAGTGTTACCGGAATGATATTTTCTGTGGCATATTGCATAACCAAACGGCCGGTTGGTGTAGATCCGGTGAATGCTGCTTTGGCAACTTTAGGATTGGTTACTAAAGCACGGCCAAGTTCTGCACCAAATCCATTTACTACGTTAACAACACCTGGAGGCAACAAATCGCCAATCAGCTCCATCAATACCATAATTGAAATTGGCGTACTTTCAGCTGGTTTTAAAACCACACAATTTCCAGCGGCCAATGCAGGAGCAAGTTTCCAGATGCCCATTAGTAAAGGGAAATTCCAAGGAATAATTTGGGCCACTACACCAATAGGTTCATGTACAATTAATGAAACGGTATTTTGGTCGAGTTCTGAAAGTGAACCTTCTTCTGCCCGGATTACACCTGCAAAATACCTGAAATGGTCTATACCAAGCGGTAAATCTGCTGCCAGTGTTTCACGGATGGCTTTTCCATTGTCTATCGTTTCAACCGTTGCAAGATATTCAAGGTTATCTTCCATCCGCTGTGCGATTCTGTTCAGAATGATACTTCTTTCTGTCGAAGACGTTTTACTCCAGGTTTTGAACGCTTCTGATGCTGCATTAACCGCAAGTTCTAAATCTTCTTTGCTTGAATGCGCAGCTTTTGTAAAAACTTTGCCATCAATAGGAGAGATGTTATCAAAATATTTTCCCTGAACCGGAGGTGTAAACTTGCCGCCAATATAGTTGTCATAATGCGGCTTAAACTCAGGTTTCTTAACTGTATTTTCCATGATTATAAGATTTGGTTAATACAAACCTACTTCCAAAAGCTTTCGTTTAGGTAGTGATATTGTTTCAAATGATAGCATTTTTGTTTCACTATGTGTGCTGTTCTACGTAAATGTGACGTTAGTTATCACACAATTTCACTATCTTACCTTACTATGCAGCATACTTTAAAAAAGCTGAATCTCAGCAATTCGGCAACTTTACAAACACTTGTTGAAAACCGTACTTCTTATACATTGGAGCGGTGCGAATTAAAAGTTTTCGAAACCTATACAGAAACGTATAAGGTTCCTTTAACCTTTAATGATTTTGTGATCACAAGTATGCTTAGAGGGAAAAAGGTGATGCATCTTTTTGATAAGAAAGGTTTTGATTACATACCCGGCCAAACCGTAATTGTTCCGCCATCGGTAACGATGAAAATTGATTTTCCGGAAGCAACAAATGTAAATCCAACTCAATGTATTGCACTGGCAATAGATCAAGATCAGATTGGTAAAACAATCAATTATCTCAATGAATTTTTTCCGAAAGAAGGAAGTAAGGAAAAATGGTTGTTGAATTACGATGAATATCATTTTTACAACAATGAAGAAATTGCGTACCTAATTAATAAAGTGATTAAAATCTGTTCAGAAAACTCGCGCGAAAAAGATGTACTGGCAGATTTAACGCTGAAAGAACTTTTGGTCCGAATCATGCAAACGCAAAACCTTAAAATGGTGAATGATCAAGGGTATAACTTAAATCAAAATCCTTTGGCATTCGTTATGGGCTATATTAAAGCCAATCTTGGAGAAAAAATTAATATCAATACACTTAGTGATAAAGCTTGCATGAGTAAAGCAACATTTTACCGATTATTTAAGCGCGAGCTGGGCATAAGTCCGAATGATTTCATTCTGAAGGAAAAAATTAACAAAGCAAAAACTTTATTGGTGCAGCCAGGCGCGAAAGTTGCCTCAATCAGTTACGAACTCGGTTTCAGCGATTCTAATTACTTTATCCGTGCATTTAAGAAAATTGTTGGCACTACGCCGGGCGCATTTCAACAACAGGCACATTTGAAATTAATCCATTGATTTTCTAAGGTTAAAAATCTTCTGTGAGATACCTTTTGCTGTAGGTAATGCCCATTAGATCATACCTTTTAAATTGGTTTTTTAATCTTTTTTTGAAATCCGGATAGTTTCGTTTTTCTTTCGGGCTCCATAAAATCTCGCTCAATGCATCCAGACGAGGAAATAACATATATTCCACTTTCTGCGGATTGGTGATGTATTCTGTCCACAAGCAACCTTGTGCGCCCCATATGTATTTCGTTTGTTCCAATGTCAATTCCGCAGGTACAGGTTCATAATTGTAAACATTAACCAGCAAAGAAGGCGTGCTTGCCGTTAAACTATCTTCTTTCACAAACTGACCGTGGTTAAAGTACATTTTGTTTTCAGGCGTCATAATGGCTTTGTGCTGTTGTTTAGCAGCTTCAATTCCGCCTTTTTCACCTTGCCAACTCATTACAATTGCATTTGGTGCGAGGCCACCCTGTAAGATTTCATTCCAACCTATAATGGTTTTTCCTTTGCTGTTCACAAATTTCTCCATTCTACGGATAAAATAACTCTGCAGTTCACTTTCGGTTTTCAAACCGTTTTGTTTCATAAATGCCTGTGAAACGGCAGATTGTTTCCACCAGACTTTCGATGCTTCGTCTCCACCGATGTGGATATATTGAGATGGAAATAAATCCATCACCTCGGTTAAGATATTTTCGAGAAACTTAAACGTTGTATCTGATGCTTGTAGCACATTGTTGTATTTGTTCATCATTCCCCAGGTTTGGGCCACCTCATATTTCTTGTTGGGTTCTGTTCCTAATTCTGGATAAGCAGCCAACAAGGCCATGCTGTGTGCTGGCATTTCAATTTCTGGAATAATCGTGATATACCGTTTAGCAGCATAGTCTACTACATCTTTAATTTCTTCTTGTGTATAATATCCGCCGTGTTTTACGCCATCGGTTTTGACTTTTGCGTTTTGCGGCGTTATCTTGATCTCATTCGGTAATACTTGATATTTGATGTTTTCATTTCCTTTACCGGGCCATAAACCGATAATACTTCCATCGCGCCAGGCACCGATTTCGGTAAGTTTAGGATATTTTTTGATTTCAATTCTCCAGCCATGATCGTCGGTTAAGTGCCAATGAAAATAATTCATTTTATGCATAGCCAGATAATCAATGTATTTTTTTACGAAGGCAGCATCAAAAAAATGCCTACTCACATCAAGGTGCATTCCACGATAATCGAAGCGGGGATGGTCTATTATGTTAATGGATGATATGTTAATCGAAGTTTTATTATCAGTTGGTAATAATTGGATTAAGGACTGAACACCGTAAAATATTCCTGCTTGCGATGTGCCTGCGATAACAATTCCGTTATCTAAAGTATTAAGGAGATAAGCGTTTTCAAATTCGCTAATTCTGGTGTTTAAAATTAAATTAATAAAGTTTTTTGTGGGTGTTACGTTGGTTATATTCAGTTTGAGATTATAATATTTTTGAAAATAATCATTAAGAAAGTTTGCGGAATTGTATAATGAAGAATCGACAATTACGATTTGTGTTTTAGCATCTATTGAAAAAGGTTTTTTATTCGAATCAACTTTTACATAAGCTGGCTGCGGGATAATATTAACTTCCTGTGCCGAAAGTTTGTAGGAAATTATAATTAAAAATAAAAAGACAATTTTTCTCATGCTAAAATGCTAGGTTATGCTTTTCAAAAGTACAGAAAAAGCTTTGTTTAATCAGATTCGTAAGTTAATGTCAATGCGGAAGGCGCGAAAAAGGAATCTAAAACGATCGCTGTATCCATACTAATCAGATTGCTTCGCCGGCTGAAAAAGCCTTTTCGCAATAACGGTTTATGGAGTGTGCTTTGTGTATTCAGTGTTTCCGTGAGAAAAATAATCGCGAGCAAAAATAAAAATTTTAACCATGTAAGAGATTTAAGAAATGTAAGTGTTTTCTATTTCTTCAGTATTCTTAAATTTCTATATGGTTGGTATCAGATTGCTTCGTTGGCTGAAAAAGCCTTCCCGCCATGACGGAATATGGCATACACTCTGTGTTTTCCGTGTTTCCGTGGCAAAAATAATTGCAAAAAAAATCCCGATAACTTGCGCTATCGGGATTAATTTATCAGTTAAAAAGAACTAGCCTTTTTTAGCTTTGCTTTCTTCGCCTTCTAATTGCGATTTCAATTGAGCCAATACGTCTAAGTCTCCTAAAGTAGATTTCTCTACAGAATCTTTAACTTTTTTAACCGCAGTTACAGCAGCTTTAGCTTCTTTTTTCTTTGTTGCGCGCTCTTCAGCAGCAACTTCAGCTTTAGCTTCTTCCCAAATACGGGCGTGTGATACTACGATACGTTTTGCTTCTTTGTTAAATTCAATGATTTTGAAATCGTTGGTTTCTTCAGCTTTAACAGAAGTACCATCTTCTTTCACCATATGTTTTGTAGGTACGAAACCTTCAACACCGTAAGGTAAAGCGATAACAGCACCTTTATCCGTTACTTTAACAACAGTACCTTGGTGAATTGAATCTAAAGTAAAGATCGTTTCGAAAGTATCCCAAGGGTTTTCTTCCAATTGTTTGTGACCTAGGCTTAATTTACGGTTGTCAACATCAAGTTCTAAAACAACTACGTCTAATACATCACCAACTTTAGTGAATTCATTAGGGTGGTTGATTTTTTTAGACCAAGAAAGGTCAGAGATGTGGATTAATCCATCAATTCCTTCTTCGATTTCAACAAATACACCGAAGTTAGTCATGTTTTTAACAACAGCTTGATGCTTGCTTCCAACTGGGAATTTAGCAGCAACTTCCTGCCAAGGATCGTTAGACAATTGTTTGATACCCAAGCTCATTTTGCGCTCGTCTCTGTCTAAAGTTAAAACTTCAGCTTCGATTTCATCACTTACTTTCAAGAATTCCTGAGGATTTCTCAAGTTTTGTGACCAGCTCATTTCTGAAACGTGGATCAAACCTTCAACACCAGGGATGATTTCTAAGAAAGCACCGTAATCTGCAACAGTTACGATTTTTCCTTTTACTTTAGAACCAACCTGAATGTCAGTGCTTAAATTCTCCCAAGGGTGTGGAGTCAATTGTTTTAAGCCCAAAGCAATACGTTTTTTCTCGTCATCGAAATCCAAAACAACCACGTTGATTTTTTGATCCAATGCCAATACTTCTTTCGGATGCTCGATACGACCCCATGAAATATCTGTAATGTGAAGTAAACCATCAACACCACCCAAATCGATGAATACACCGAAATCAGTAATGTTTTTAACAGTACCTTCTAATACTTGTCCTTTTTCTAATTTAGAAACGATTTCAACTTTTTGTGATTCTAAATCGTCTTCAATCAATACTTTATGAGAAACTACAACGTTTTTAAATTCATGGTTAATTTTAACCACTTTAAATTCCATTGTTTTTCCAACGTATACATCGTAATCGCGGATTGGTTTGATATCGATTTGTGATCCTGGCAAGAAAGCCTCAACACCCATGATATCCACAATTAAACCACCTTTAGTACGGCTCTTAACGAAACCATTGATGATCTGATCGTTCTCAAGCGCCTCGTTAATCGCTTCCCATGATCTTTGGGTTTTAGCTCTTTTGCGAGAAAGAATCAACTGACCGTTAGCATCTTCAGGTGCTTCAACAAAAACATCAACTGAATCACCGATTTTTAAATCTGGAGTATCACGGAACTCAGAAGTAGATACTAAACCGTCAGATTTGAAACCTACGTTTAATACAACATCTTTATTGTTGATAGATACAACAATACCGCTAATGATTTCACCTTTAGTGATTTGGTTGAATGTTCCAGCATACATATCTTCAAACTTTTTACGGTCTGCGTCATTGTAATTACCGAAAACTTTTTCGTCTGCATCCCAATCAAAATCTTCTGTTGGTGTTGCTAATGATGATTTGATCGATTCGATCGATACTGAATCAGCTTCTGATTCAATAGTTTCTTTTTCAGTAAGGCGTCCGCCTTCTCCCTGAAGTTCAGCTGTTTTAGCTGCTAATTCTTTTTCTGCTACTTGTTTTTTAGCCATTAATTAATTATCTCCTTTTTTCCCTATTTAGGGACTGCAAAGGTAATACTTTTTTTAATTATGGAAAAGTTTTTTTTAATAAATCTGGCTGATTTTAAGGTGTTTAGAATTTAAAGCCATTAAAATGAATTATCAAGATAAAATGTGTTTTGTTTTCTGGCCAGAATTTTCAAAAGCTATTCGCTGTTTTCATGAACAAAAATGTATAACCTGCGCATTAAATATTTGAAAATGAACGCCACAAGTTCTTCCGAAACAGCAGTCCGGCTTTCGCTTATAGTCCTCGCTGCGCTGCGGGCTATTCCACTCAATCCGGTTTAGAAAACAAAGTCTGGAATTGATTTGGCGCGATGGTGCTTCTTGTTAAGTTCTTAACTTCACTGCGTACAACGCCAATTTATCGGATCTATGGGGAGACTTAGCTCAGCAGTTCACAAAGTTCTTTATCACTAATATTATCACTCTCAGATTAGTCATAAAAGAATGCAAATAGACGACAGATTGGGTAACTACAAAATTGGTAATAATTCAAGCTCCGCCAGATTTTCTCTTGCCTTTTTTGAAGTGATGGCAATACGAACTGTATAGCGATATTTCCGAAACTCTGGATTTTTACCTGTTTTTTGTCCAAGCGTCCGGATTTCCATTTGTAGAAATGCATTTTTTAATAAGCGTTTAGCTTGACGTTCAAATACTGGTATAGTTCTAACTCATAATGCATATAAAAAATCTCCGGCGCTGCGACTTTGTTTTTTTTCATTTTGATGAGGTTTATTTCTTCCACTGCTTCTCTAATTTCAGACAGTAACAAAGCTTTCCAGTAATTGCCTTGGCATTAACATTAGGAACGTTATTCAGAAGTTCCAGTATAGACTCCGCATTATTGTCAGGAATTTCGAGTTATACTTTCACAATAGCAAATACAGGAAATATACTTTTTATTTCTTAAACGTGCCTTTTGTAAAACCTTCTCCAACCAGAGTATTTTCATCGCGGATTACCAGGAGAATAGAATTTTGTTCCTGGTAAAGTTTAATTAAATCACCATCAATTGTATAATGTGAAGTAAATAAGGAATCGGTATAGCTGTCTGTTACGGTTACGGAATCTTTAGATTTAAAATCAAAAGATTTGAATTGCGCGCCCTGATCGCCGCGGTAAACGCCGCTAATTATTTTTTTCTGCACAAAAGTGATGTAACAGAAATAACCTAAAATCAATACTACAAAAGTGCAAAACGCAATAAGCAGGCGATTGGAAGAAACAAATTTGAAAATCAAGAAAATGATTAAGCCAACAATTAAAGCTATGGCAACAAAAAAGATCAGGCTGGAATTGTCTTGCATTACTTTAGGTTCAACCGCTGCAACTGTTTTTGCGGCTGGTTTTGCTGCAACTGGAGTAACGCGTACCAAAAATGAACTGCTTACATAACCTTCGCCGTTGGTGACTTTCACTTTAAAAAAATCTTTATTTGTAGAATCGAGTACAGCAACATTTTCGCCTTGCGGGATAAAGCCTATAATTTTACTTCCGGTTTTATCGGTTTCTCTAACGTTCAGTTTATCGGCGGTAACCTTGTACATAATTTGAGCGTTGGCTATGCCGGCAGTAAAGAAAAGCGCAATAGAAAGGATTAAGAATCTGATCATAGGTTTTGTATGTGTTCCATTTGTGTAACGGAAATGAGTGCATCAATTTTATGCGATGCAAATAACATTTAATGTGCCAAAATTAGGAATTGCATTGGTAAAAAAGAGAAATAGGTTAAAATTGATCCGCATAAATTACAAGTCTGCAAACTACCAGCTTCCGCCATCGCCGCCTCCGCTACTGCTTCCGCCGCCCCAATCGCTTGATGATGATGACGATGAGGAACTTCCGCTGCCTGACGAAGAAGAATCTGAACTACTTGCAATCCAGACAGGAATTGCAACTTCTCTCAAAAAATGTTCGGTTCCGCAGTTTTACAATTCTGAATTTCTTTACCATTTCCCGCTCTTTTGTATGTTGCTTTGGTTATCACTTTGATGCGAGGAAATGTAAAGGTTTTAAAACCACAAGATAAACAGCTTTTGTATTTTGCCAGTTTTTTGCCTTCATGCGCAATTAGTTTCACCGATTTGTTTTTGCCCAGCCAGATGTCATAAAATGCAGATTCGAGGTATTCTTCCTTTTGCTGCCCGGCATTCAGATATGGTTTTCCTGATCTGTTTTTCTCGCGGTCTACGCGCTCCATAGGGCAAACAAAATATATGCCGCCTTCACTTAGACGGTAAACTATTTTAGTATTTTTGTCAAAACAGCTTCCAGCTTTGCTTTGTCGCCCATATATGGCTCCAGGTTATACAATTGAACATCTTTAAATTCGATCGGATGGCTTTCGCTTTGTAACGCAATGTATCCGGATTTAAGTGCTTTACCGTCCGTTTTAATTGTTGGATCAGAGTTGGATACATTTCCGCCGCCAATGCGTGGTTTCGTATATTCCAATACAACTTCGCCATCAATCACATGTTTAATCACTGAATCCTGCAAGACTACAAATTCTGCTGTTACCCATTGATCGCCATTGTAGGTTTTTGATTTCGAATCTAGGCAATGTGGCGTAAATAATTTTCCCTGATAAACGATTTCAGTGCCTGGCGTACAAACATTGCTGGTTGGCCTGATGTGTTCGCCATCGCCACCCAGAATTTGGCCTTCAATAGAAATCGGAAAATCCTGATCTTTTAGCATTGTTTCGGGTGCCTGGCAGTGTAACATTGCCCCGCTGTTTCTCAATGCCCAGCCTTCGCCGCCTTTAGCTTGTTCGCCAACAAAACGGTAAGTAACTTTCAATACATAAGCAGAAAATGGTTTTTTGTAGAAAATATGTCCGTATTGTTGGTCAAAATCTGAGTAACCTTCATACCCAACTTGCAATAAGCCATCTTTTACACGGAAAGTATTGGCATAATTGTCGTTATATTCATGTTTAGAAATTTTAATGTTCCAGTCTTTAAGATCTTTGCCATTAAAAAGTTTAATCCATCCAGTTTGTGCAGAAACAGAAGTTGAACAGCTTAAAAGGAATATGGCTAGAAATAGGTAGATTTTCATATTGTAGATTCGGTTGAATCGCTAATATAAGAAATTGATGGGAGAGTGGAAGGAATGCTTGTAGAGATTAAAGCAGTTATTTAGAACCGAAAAAATAAATCGAGAAAGAAAAAGGCGATCGGAAATTAAGCCAAGCGCACAATTTTCTTTAAGCTAAAGGCAAGTTATATTATCCGTTTATAAATGGTTTCGCGTGGTCTAATGCGAAATTCAATTGTTCTTCTTGTGTAAGATCGGTGTTATCTAAAATAATGGCGTCTTCTGCTCGTACCAACGGACTTTCTTTACGTGTGGTATCGGCATAATCACGATGAGCCAGATTTTCAAAAACTTCTTCTAAGGTGGTTGTATTATTGCCTTTACTTTCCAATTCTTTAAACCTGCGTTCTGCTCTTATTTTTGGATCGGCTGTCATAAAAAATTTTACCGGAGCATCTGGAAAAACTGTTGTACCAATATCGCGGCCATCCATTACAATATTTTTGGATTTGCCCATTCTTTGCTGCTGTTTTACCATTTCGTGCCGAACGAGTTTGTGTGCAGAAACTTCGCTTACATTTTCAGAAACGGGCATCAGGCGGATTTCATCAGATACTTCTTCGCCATTGAGTGTAATGTGCGATTCATAATCACGAGAATGAAAATTGAGTTCGATGTGCTGTAAAGCATCAATAACCTGAGCATCATCTGCAACATTTATTTTATTTCGAAGAAAATAGAGCGTTACTGCACGATACATTGCGCCACTATCAATATAAATAAAACCTAATTTTTTAGCTAAGGCTTTTGCCAAAGTGCTTTTTCCGCAAGATGAGTAGCCGTCTATAGCTATAACCAAGTTCTTTTTCATTCTGATGCAAAGGTAAAAAATCGGTAAAGAATACCTGAATTTTTTAGCTTTGTATTCTTTTTATTTTTACAAAATGCTACCATCCAGATCAGAAATTTTAAAAGTTGTTGTGTTTAAGACGTCCAGAAGTGGAGGCAAAGGCGGTCAAAATGTAAATAAGGTATCCACAAAAGTGGAATTGATTTTTAATTATGATTTGGCCACATTTTTTACTGAGGATGAAAAAACCTTGTCTAAAAGCAAATTGGAAAATCGTTTGGATGGAGAAGGTTTGCTTCATGTGGTTGTTCAGGAGGAACGCAGTCAGCTGCTAAACAAAGAAAAAGCGATTGCTAAACTTTTAATCCTGTTGAAAACTTCGCTTGAGATACAAAAGAAAAGGAAACCGACAAAAATTCCGAAAGCTGTTGTTGAAAAACGTTTGAGTAATAAAGCTTCAAAGTCAGAGAAGAAACAGAATAGAAAAAAAGTTGATATTTAGGGTATTAAGCGTGTTTTTTTATCTGCAGTAGTTTTGTTGCAATTTAAGTCCTAAAACTTTAGGTTGTTGGCTTTAACATTTATATTTTGCAGAACACACAAATAACTAATCAAATGAAAAAAACAATTTTAGCGCTGGCGATGCTCGCCATTCTCGCTTCCTGCAAAAAAGAAAGTTCAGAAATTTTAGAACCTGAAGAAATTTTATCCACGGATATTAAACTGAGGGTAAAAGGAGAAACGCAGGAATCAATGCCCTTGTATGCAGCTTCAGAAAAGTATAATTTTTTGGGTTACGGATATGATGTCACAGATCAGTTCAATTCTGAATCTTCTACACGTGCTGGGGTTGTAGATATGGCTGCTTATGCAGCTGCCAGACCTGGTTTAATAGATTTGGCGCGCGGAACAGAATCTTCCACAATTACTATTCTTGGTAATAATGCTGTAGATCTTTCTGAGAAATTGTCCAACAGAATTAATTCTACAAAAGGACAACGTGCTTTCGGTTATACCATGATCAAAGCTTTTCCCGAATCAACCACAACAGCTTCCAAATATGTTTATGGCTATTATTCATATTATATGATTAGGAAAAGATATAGGTTTTATTACGATCAGAGAATAAACAGCTATTTAACTACAGGTTTTAAGCAGGATTTACTTACGCTGAATGCTGAAGCTCTGATTAAAAAATATGGTACGCATATTTTGACAGGTTTAAGTATCGGATCTAAGTTTGATGTTGTGTATCAGGCCGATGGTTCTGCTGGTTTAGATAAGGAAGCAACCGTGATGGAAGGTGTGCGATATGCACTGGCGAAGACTTTCGGTTTATTCAGTGGGTATTTGGATGAGGCGAATCTACGTAATTTGAATGCAAACGCTGCGGCGGAAATCTATTACAGCTCTATAGGTGGCGACATTACTAAACTAAAAACAGAAAAAATTAATGATAAGGTAATCTTAAATCTTAACAATTGGGTTGCGACTACGACCGAAGATAAGGCCAGATTTACAGGTGCTTTAACTGATGGCTTAACACCACTTTATGATTTGATTGATGATGCGCAAAAGAAAGAAGAAGTTAAGGTATACATGGATTCTTATCTCAGCTTAAATGCTGTTAAATTGACCAATTAAATGAGAGAGGGAGCGATTTATTCGCTCCCTCTCTTGTTTATAATTTATCTTCCAAATCTGTAATATAAACTCAATCCTCCATAATTTTGCGCTTGGGCGATACTTTTAACTTCTTTGGTTTTAAAGATCACGTTGAAATCTGCAGTGAATCGGTTTGAACTAAAATTTACGCCAAATTGTTGTTCAAAAACAATTGGTTTTACGCCGTAAGTAACCGGACTATTGTTGTTGAATAAACTTCCCTGAATGGTTGCATCATAAGCGACGTAATTAAGCTGAGGTTTTATGTAAACGAAAAACTCATTCTTGTTTATTTTTTTTGTTTTGGCTTCGCCGATTACAGCATTGTGGTAAGCGCTATTGAACAGCTGATTTATATTTCCGACCCTAAATAATAAAGAAGTACCCAAACCAGAAAATGTTGTGCCTAAATTTGCGTAACCTTGGGCACTAACGTCTAAAATAGGATCGTTAGTGCGAACTAAAAGTTTGCTGTAGTTGGCAGATAAGTTTAGTGCCAGCTCGTTCTTGATTTGGTATTCCCAACCTGCGGGTGTGTAAAAACCAACAGTAGTGTGCAATAACTTCTGTGCATCTTGTGCCAATGAATTTGGCCCAACTGTTCCAATTTCTACGCTTGTTTTCAGTACGCTTTCATTTTTAAAAAAGACTGAATATGCTCCTCCGGCATAGAGATAACCGGCAAACGGTCTGTCTTGGTCTTCTCTTTTTGGCACATTGCCCCAATAAGGTGTGTACATTTTTTGACCAACAGAAATTTCATAGGTTTTCTTCTCTATATTTTCATTCAGTTTTGAAGGATCTATCGCCCTGCGAAAATAAATGAACAAACCGTTGGTATAATATCGATCGTTTAAAGTGGCTAAATAGGCATCGTTTTCTGTTTTAAAGCCAAATTCATTTTTGAACGATTGGCTAAAAGCTGGTGATGCACAAACTAACAGGAAACAAACGAGTAAACTGGAAAAGGAAATTTTCATAAAAAAAGCCTGAGCAAATGCCCAGGCTGTAAAAGTATTTATACTAATTGAATTATTTGGCTACAAACCAAAAAATTACAAATTAGTTGACGATTGATGTCGCTTTAATTGTTAAATCTAATGGTTTTTTTACTTTGTTTTTGGTCAATGCCAAATCAATTACTTCGCTCATTTCAGAAACATAATGGAAATTAAGGTCTTTTATGTAGCTCTCTTTAATTTCTAAAATATCCTTACGGTTGCTTTTACACAAAATAATTTCTTTGATATTTGCGCGTTTCGCAGCCAGAATTTTTTCTTTGATACCGCCAACGGGTAAAACTTTTCCTCTTAAAGTAATCTCTCCGGTCATGGCAAGGTGTTGTTTCACTTTACGTTGTGTAAATGCAGAAGTTAATGCAGTTAACATTGTTACACCTGCAGAAGGGCCGTCTTTTGGTGTTGCACCCGCAGGTACGTGTACGTGTACATCCCAGTTATCAAACAAAGAGTAATCAATTCCAAACTCAGCGGCATGTGCACGTAAGTACGCCAACGCAATTACTGCCGATTCTTTCATTACATCGCCCAAATTACCAGTTAAGGTTAATTTACCTTTTCCCGGACTTAAACTGGCTTCAATAAAGAGAATATCACCACCAACGCTGGTCCACGCCAAACCTGTTACTACACCTGCAACTTCATTGCCTTCATACAAATCTTTATCGTAAACCGGTGCACCCAGAATGCGTTCTACATCTTCCGTACTCATTGTTACATCGTATGGTTCTTCCATTGCCAATTTTGTAGCCACACCGCGCACCAATGATCCTATACGTTTTTCTAAACCACGCACTCCAGATTCTCTGGTATAATCTTCAATCACTTTTTCAATGATAGAAGGTTTAAGATTGATGTCTTTATTCTGTAAACCATGATTTTCCTTTTGTTTAGGAAGGAGGTATTTTTTGGCAATTTCGATTTTTTCTTCAATGGTGTAGCCATTTACCTCGATAATTTCCATCCGATCCAACAAAGCGGGTTGTATGGTGCTTAATGAGTTTGCTGTGGCAATAAACAAAATGTTAGACAAATCATAATCCATCTCTACATAATGATCATAAAATGCATTGTTTTGCTCAGGATCTAAAACTTCAAGCAATGCTGAAGAAGGATCGCCGCGATGGTCTGTGCCAACTTTATCAATTTCATCGAGTACAAAAACCGGATTATCTGCGCCAGCTTTTTTAATTGATGAAATAATTCTGCCAGGCATAGCTCCAATATAGGTTTTCCGATGACCACGGATTTCGGCCTCATCACGAATTCCACCTAAAGCCATACGCACATATTTACGACCCAGCGCCTTCGCGATAGATTTTCCTAATGAGGTTTTTCCTACGCCCGGAGGGCCAACCAAACATAAAATCGGTGCCTTCATATCGCGTTTTAATTTTAAAACGGCCAGATACTCAATAATACGTTGTTTCACTTTTTCTAATCCGAAATGGTCTTTATCTAAGATGCGTTGTGCACGTTTCAGATCAAAATTATCTTTAGTAAATTCACTCCAGGGCAAATCCAGCAATAATTCCAGGTAGTTTAATTGTACGGAATAATCTGGCGCCGCCGGGTTCATTCTTCCAAGTTTATCCAATTCCTTATCAAAGTGTGCAGCAACTTCTTTAGACCATTTTTTCTTTTTTGCTTTTTCCTGTAAAGCATCGAATTCTAAATCTGCAGAGCTTCCACCCAATTCTTCCTGAATGGTTTTTAATTGTTGATTCAGGAAATAATCGCGTTGTTGTTTATCCAAATCGGTACGAACCTTAGATTGAATTTGATTTCTCAATTCAAGCATTTGCAACTCGACCATCAAAAGTTCCATTACTTTCTGTGCTCGATCGGGCAAACTGTCCATTTCCAGGATTTTTTGCTTATCGGCCATTTCGGCATTCATATTTGAAGAAATAAAATTGATCAAAAATGAATTGCTTTCAATGTTTTTTAGCGCAATACTTGCCTCCGTAGGGATGTTTGGCGAAAGCTGAATAATCTGTGCAGACATTTCGCGTATAGACGCGATCAGGGTTTTAAAATCCTTATCTGTCTTGTGTTTTTGTTCCTCGAATTTTTTAACAATTGCTTTAATATAAGGTTCGTTCTGAACTTCTTCTACTAAACTAAAACGTTGCTTCCCTTGGATGATCACCGTTGTATTTCCATCGGGCATTTGCAACAACTTAACGATGTTTGCAATGGTTCCAACG
Source organism: Pedobacter terrestris (assembly GCF_052343045.1). NCBI lineage: Bacteria > Pseudomonadati > Bacteroidota > Sphingobacteriia > Sphingobacteriales > Sphingobacteriaceae > Pedobacter > Pedobacter terrestris. The sequence continues at coordinate 979,495 of NZ_CP180264.1, forward strand.
GGGTTTAATTGCTCAAAAGTTGGATCTTCTATAGACACATCTCTCTGAGAAACTACGCCAATAATCTTATTGCCTTTGTAAGCTTCTTTGATCAGTTTGATTGATTTATCCCGTCCAACGGTAATTGGGATGACTACGCCGGGGAATAAAACGGTATTTCGCAAAGGCAGGATGGCCAAAATTTCGGGCGTTTCTTCATTGTTCATTTCGTCCTCATCTTGTTGAGACATCAATGGAAAAAATTCAGTATCCTCGTTTATAATTGGCATTGCAGAATTGAAATCAAATATATCTTGTTTACTCATTATCACATTTTCTCTAACGACAAACTGGCAGTATTATCGTACACACATTGTTTAAATTATAATTAAGGTAATAAATTCAACTCTTGTGCCAAAATGAAAATAATATAAACCTTATGTTAAAACGGCAGAAAGAATTTATTTTTAATGCCGCATCATAACTTTGATGTATTTACGTTTTAGCTATTGATTTCGTATGCATTAAACGCTCATATCGCCTAAATTGTAAACGGATTCTGACTTTTTTATATCAAAATGCATGAAAATCCAATTGATGTATTAGATTTGTTAAAACTTAATATTCATACATGAACTATTTTAAAAAATCCATTTTAGGATTAATCATTTTTTCATCTACCGGAAGTTTTGCTCAAAACAACTATGATAAGAGCATGGCGGCGATGATGAAAGGAGATTATAAAACTGCCGTGACCCAATTAGAAAAAGCTGATGCAAAAACTCGTGACGATGCTAAAGTTTTGAAAATGTTGGGCTACTCTTATTTCCAGAATGGCGATTTTGAAAAATGTATCAGTACCTATACCAGGTTGATTTCTCTCACTCCAAATGAAGTTTCAGCATATTATTACAGAGGAAAAGCCAGATTAAATGTGGCAAATGACCCTAAAGAATCTTTAAGTGATATGCGCGAAAATTTTTATACTTCGGCAATTAAAGATTTTACCAAAGCGATTGAAATAAGTGGAGATGAAGATACTCAGATGCTTCAAAACAGAGGTTTAGCCTACAAAGATTACGCAATATTTAAGTCGTATAAGGCAAAAAAAGGTGCGGAAAGAACTGCCTGCATCGCCTTGTTTAACAATTCAATAGCTGATTTCCAGAAATTACTAACCTTGCAGCCGGTGCGAAAAGATATTATCGATTGGATAACCTACGATAAAGCGCAGATTGCTACTTTAAAATAAAAAAACTCCCGAAATTATTCGGGAGTTTTTTTTATCACTTGATTTCTGCAGAAATAACATATTCTCGCGGTTTTAACAACCATATATTCTGTTGTTTCTTAATGCGGTAAAATTTTCCGGATGTATAACTCAATGTATCTGTGGAAGTATAAAGCAAATTTTTATTCTGGATAATCAATTGAATCCGATCTACGGTATCGTTGTTTACATGCACAAGAAGCTCGCGAACTGGAATTTTAATATTCTTGGTGCGATATACTATTGTAGAATCCGTTTTTGTAACTGAAAATTCTCCTTGCCAGGCGGTTTTGTTGATGTCGTTGTTGGAGAATGCACTTAATTCTTTTGTCCAATCCTGTACAACCAGTTCTTTTTTCTCTGTAGAACCATTCACAGATACAATTTTCACTACACTAACTTTTCGTTTGTTTAATGCGCGGCTTTGTTGGTCAAAGTAAGCTTTAACATTAAAATACGCAGGTTTTTCAGCAGACTTGTTATTGCCCGGATTAGGCGTACAAGACGCAGCAATCAGGGCAATACACAAAAACAAAATTGGTTTTTTACACATTATACCAAAATGTTTCCAGTCATTTCTTCAGGGATAGCAACGCCAAGCAATTTGAGAACGGTAGGTGCAATATCGCCTAGTTTTCCGTCTGCGATTGAAGAATAATCTTTATCAATCAAAATGCAAGGAACCAGATTGGTGGTGTGGGCTGTATTGGCAGAACCATCACCATTAACCATATATTCAGAGTTTCCATGATCTGCAAGAAGGATAAAAGAATATCCGTTTTCCAAACCTTTGGTTACAACAGTTTCAGCACATCTGTCTGCAGTTTCTACCGCTTTTATCACCGCAGAAAAAACGCCAGTATGGCCCACCATGTCTGGGTTTGCAAAATTTAAACAAATAAAATCTGCCCAACCGGTTTCCATCTCGGCGGTAATTGCATCTGTAATTCCCTGTGCACTCATTTCCGGTTGCAAATCATAAGTTGCAACTTTTGGAGAAGGAATTAAAATGCGTTTTTCATTCGCAAATTCCGCTTCGCGGCCTCCGGAGAAAAAGAAAGTTACATGAGGGTATTTTTCTGTTTCTGCAATGCGGATCTGATTTTTATTATTTGCAGCAAGAACTTCGCCTAAGGTTTGTGTTAAATCGTCTTTAGTGAAAATTACATTAACTTTTTCAAAATTTTCATCATAAGTAGTCATTGTAACGTAGTACAAAGGCAATTTATGCATGTCTTGTTCAGGGAAATCTTTTTGGGTCAAAGCAGTTGTTATTTCACGGCCTCTGTCGGTACGGAAATTAAAACAAATCACTACATCATCAGGCTGTATGGTAGCAATTGGCTCGCCGTTGCCATCGGTTACAACAACAGGATTTAAAAATTCATCTGTTATACCCTCATCGTAAGATTTTTGAATGGCTGCAATTGGATCAGTTGTTTTTTCTCCAACAGCTTTTACCATAACATCGTATGCCTGTTTAACACGTTCCCAACGGTTATCCCTGTCCATTGCATAATAACGGCCAACCAAAGTAGCCAGTTTTGTAGTAGAATGCTGAAGGTGATTTTGTAGATCGGTGATGAAACCCAACCCAGAATTTGGATCGGTATCACGGCCATCTAAAAAAGCGTGAATGTAGGAGTTGGAAACTTCTGCTTCATTCGCTGCATCGCATAATGCTTTTAAATGTTCAATATGTGCATGAACGCCACCGTTAGAAACTAAACCAATAAAATGTACGGATTTGTTGTTCTTTTTGGCGTAATCAAATGCATTTAATAAGATTGGATTGCGGTGCAATTCTCTATCGGTAATTGCTTTATTGATCCGGCCAAGTTCCTGATAAACGACGCGTCCGGCGCCCAAATTCATGTGGCCCACTTCAGAGTTTCCCATCTGTCCGGCAGGTAAACCCACAGCTTCTCCAGATGCTTCCAATTTTGAGTTTGGATATTTTTCCAATAGGGAATCGAAAAAAGGTGTATTTGCTGCAAAGGCGGCATCAGACTGATCCTGTTTACCATAACCCCAGCCATCTAAAATTAGGAGTGCTACTTTTTTATCGTTTATCATGTTGTAAAACTAAATTTATTCAAACAGCCAAAACATTTTTGGGATTTTGCCTGTTCTGTTCATCGATTAAGCAAATATAGGCGAATTGAAGTTTATACAAATTAAGATTTCCTTTTTTTGATAACCTAATGGCATAATTTGTGTTGGTGATTGTTTGTTAAAAAGCAAAAATGATCCGTAGCCTATTTCTACTTGTTGTCAGTTTTTCGTCGATTCTTCCGTATAAAGCCTTTCAGGCCGATATTATCGATGATTTATCCTCTTATTTTCGTGCAGGAAATGCAAAAGAAATTGCCAAAAACTTTTCGTCATCTATAGAACTGATCATTATTGACGAAGAAGATGTCTACTCAAAGGCACAAGGAGAACAAATTTTGAGAGATTTTTTTGTTAAACATCCACCAATTAAAACCAGTATTTTTCATAAAATAAATGCCAATCCCAATTATCGTTTTGGGGTTGTGTTAATGAGCACGGCTAAAGAGACTTTTCGTGTTTCCATTACGATGAAAAAAAACAACAATCTTTTCCAGATTACGGAACTTCGGATAGAAAACGCTAAAGAGTAAACCGATATAGATTTGCCTTATGGTACAATACAATTGTCAGCTCGTAAATAATTGTTATTTTTGGAGCAAATTCATGCCGTTTTGAACATAGAACTTATAGATCAATTTATAAAAAATGCCCTTGCCGAGGATCTAGGCGATGGTGATCACACCTCATTATCTACAATTCCGGCCGATACGAAAGGAAAAGCACAACTCATCATTAAAGAAGATGGAATCCTTGCCGGTGTAGAGCTGGCGATTGAAATTTTTAAAGTTGTGGATGAAAACCTTGTGGTAGACGTATTACTTTCAGATGGAACAGCCGTGAAAATAGGGGACGTTGCACTGAAAGTTTCAGGTTCTACACATTCTATTTTAATTGCAGAACGCTTGGTGCTAAATTGTATGCAAAGGATGAGTGGAATTGCGACAAAAACCAATTATATTGTTGCTCAGTTGTCCGGCTATAAAACACAGATACTTGATACCAGAAAAACAACACCTGGTTTACGTTATCTTGAAAAATGGGCCGTAAGAATTGGTGGAGGTGTAAATCATCGTATTGGGTTGTATGACATGATTTTGATTAAAGATAACCATGTTGATTATGCGGGAGGAATTGCGAATGCCATTCTTTCGGCGCAAAAATATCTTGCCGTTCAAAATAAAAATCTTCAGATTGAAATAGAAGTTAGAAATCTGAAAGAACTTAATCAAGTACTCGAAATCGGAGGTGTAGACCGCATTATGCTGGATAACTTTAGTTTTCCAATGCTTCGCGAGGCAATACAACTGATTGCTGGGAGATTTCTTACAGAAGCATCAGGCGGAATTACGGAAGAAAATGTTGCAGAATATGCTGCTTGCGGGGTAGACTTTATATCTATGGGTGCCTTAACCCACTCTGTTAAAAGCTTAGATATGAGCTTAAAAGCATTCTAACTGAATTTTCTCTTAAAAATGAAAGCTTATTTTTTGTATCATTGTAGGCTATGGTCACGGTTTATTCTTTAAGCGCTTTACTGCTCGCTTACCTTTTTGGATCAATTCCAACGGCCGTTTGGCTTGGCCAGGCTTTTTACGGTATTGATGTAAGAGAATACGGTAGCGGAAATGCCGGCGCAACCAACACCTTTAGGGTCTTGGGTAAGAAAGCCGGAATAACTGTAATGGTTATTGATATTGCCAAAGGATATACAGCCACAACTCTGGCTGCCTTTATTGGATTATCTGTCACCGGCCCACAGAATTCTGCACAATTTGTAAATTATGAGCTGGCTCTGGGCGTAACAGCAGTAATGGGCCATCTTTTTCCGGTATTTGCCGGCTTTAGAGGCGGGAAAGGCGTTGCAACGCTGTTTGGGATGATTTTGGCCGTTAACTTCCCAGCCTCCATGCTTTGTGTACTGGTCTTTGTAGTCGTGTTACTCATTACCAAATATGTGTCGCTCAGTTCTATTTGCGCAGGTTTCACTTTTCCACTCAGCATCGTTTTCATCTTTCATTCTTCCATAAAATCAGAAGTATTGTACGGCATGTGTGTATGTGTTTTAATTTTAGTGACGCATCAGAAAAACCTGGAACGTTTGCTAAAAGGCAAAGAATCTAAAGTCTATCTGTTTAAACGCAAAGACAAAACGCAGTAAAATAACACATCTAAAAACATATCTTTCTGTACGCTGTTTACTCTTCAGTTTGATATACCGATTACTAATCTATTAATTAATTTTATATGAAAAAGGTTCTTTTTACAGCCAGTTTAGCCGCTGTTTTACTGTTTAATTCATGCTCTACTGTTCCCTTAACAGGCAGAAGCCGACTGGATTTGGTTAGCAATGATCAGGTTTTGCCCATGGCTTTTCAGGCGTATGATACCTTTTTAACAGAAAATAAAACGGCTGTTTTGCCTGCATCAAATGCTCAGGCATTAAAGGTTAAAACGATTGGAAGCAGATTGATCACAGCGGTAAAATCTTATATGAACCAAAACAATTATGCAAATCTGATTGCGGATTACCAATGGGAAGTTAACGTGGTTCAAAATAATGAAAAAAATGCCTGGTGTATGCCAGGAGGGAAAATTGTAGTGTACACCGGAATTTTGCCTGTAACCCAAGATGATGCAGGTTTAGCCACTGTGATGGGGCACGAAATTGCACATGCTATCGCCGGTCACTCCGCAGAGCGCATGTCGCAAGAAATGGTTGCTCAAGGTATTGGCGCAGCCGGCGGTGTTGCATTATCCAAAAATCCAAAAGCGCAAGGGGTGTTTAACACGCTTTACGGTGTTGGAAGTCCAGTTGCGATGCTAAAATTTAGTCGCAACCAAGAATTGGAAGCCGATCGATTGGGTTTGATTTTTATGGCAATGGCTGGTTATGATCCTGCAACATCAGTAAATTTCTGGAATAGAATGGCTTCTGCATCTGCAGGTGCACAAAAACCAGCAGAGTTTTTAAGTACACACCCGAGTGATGCTACCCGAATTGCTCAAATACAGAAATATTTACCAGAAGCAACACAATACTATAAAAAGTAAGGTTTAGGTTTGTGGTTCAGAGGTGTAAAGTTATGCATTATGCAAAAGCTTTACACCTTTTCTATTTACCAGGAAATAGAAAACTTAAACAAATGGTCATTACTTCGTATCAACTATAGTAGCATTTTTGGAAAACTATCTATGCGCACAGAAGTTTTTATTAATGAGCTAACACTTGCATAATTGCACTCGCTTTAACCAAACATTCATCATATTCTTTCTCTGCGTCGCAAGCATATGTTATTGCTCCACCTACCTGAAACGACAAGTATTTTGCATGTTCATTATATAAAATACTTCTGATAATTACATTGAAATCGAAATCTCCCTCCGGAGTGATGCACCCAAAAGAGCCGGAATACACACCTCGTTTGCTGGCTTCATATTCTTCAATTAACTGCATTGCCCGTAATTTTGGCGCGCCAGTCATTGAACCCATAGGAAAACAATTTTTTATAGCATCTATGAAATGAATTTCGGGATTGATTGTACAGGAAACCGTAGAAATAAGTTGATGCACCTGAGGGAAACTATATACGCCAAAAAGTTCGTCTACTTTTACGGTGCCTTTCAGGGCGGATTTTGTTAAATCGTGGCGAACCAAATCTACAATCATTACATTTTCTGACTGCTCTTTTGGATCATTTCTAAGTTCTTCTTTTACACGCTCATCGTCTTTTGCGTTATAACCTCGTTTAATTGTTCCCTTGATGGGTTGCGAAATTAACTTTTCTCCTCTTTTACAAATAAACCGTTCTGGTGTGGCCGAGAGTATGTATTTGTGGTTAATTTTAAAATATCCCGAAAATGGCGTAGGGGAAAGCGCATTTAAAGCTTCATAAGTGGCCAATGGATTGATGTTTGCGTGCTCTGCAAAAAACTCCTGGCAGAAATTTACTTCATAAATATCCCCTTTTAAAATATGGGCCTTGAGTTGATTAACACAGTTTATATAATTGGTTTTGGATAATCGCTGCTGTACATTAACCGGTTTGTGTTCTTCAACTTGTTGAATTTTTGTTGATCTGATTTCGTCCAAAATGGAATTATTTCCCTTCAGGATGTTTACTTCATCATTTTTGATCGCAATAACATATTTAGGCGAAAAAAAATAGAGATCTGGAAAGTTGAGGTGATCCCGATTTCCGGAGGTGAGTGCTTCTGTTTCATTTTTCAGGTCGTAACCCATAAAGCCAAAAATCCAGGTTTGCTGCGCATGATAAAAAGCTTTGAGCTCTTCAAAAGCACGGCCGGAATTGCTGCGGAGCTCTGCAGATACGCCAGCTGCAATCAAATAATCATAACTGGAATATGGATCGTTATAACTGTTAGAATCTAAAATGCAGCAGACTTCAAATTGATTTGCCCAAGCTATAGCCTGCTTTTTAAATGTCTGTATTGATGCTGGTTTTTCCAAGAGGCTGCAAATGTAAATAAAGCTTAGCTCATACGAAAGTCAAAACGTAGAAGCTTTGCAGTGCTTCTTTTGTTTTTAGTAAGAAGTGAAGTCATTTAACCCCGACATACGCGGAAACCCGCCGGTTTTTTCCGGCGCTTACAACATTGCGGGACTACCATTTCACATTTCCATTACTTTTGTTTTTCAAATTTTAACCTAAGAAATTCTGATCACAAAAAAAAAGCAACCCAAATTGGATTGCTTTTTCACTTGATTATGCATGTAAACACACTTAAATTAATTCAATTCTAGAGTTTGTGCACGATCTGGTCCTACAGAGAGGAAACGGATTGGAACTTCCAATTCTTGCTCCAGATACTCGATATATTCTTGCAGTTTTGCCGGAATCTGATCTACACCAGTAATTTTTGTTACATCTGTATTCCAACCTTCAAACGATTTTAAAACCGGTTTTGGCTGGATTGAAATAATGTCGTAAGGCATATAATCGATAGTTTCTCCATCATATTCGTAATGCGTACAAACGTTTATGGTGTCAAATGCATCAAGAACATCTGCTTTCATCATAATTAATTCTGTAACACCATTTAACATAATGGCATATTTCAATGCTGGAAGATCAATCCATCCGGTACGACGGGCACGGCCAGTTGTTGCACCAAATTCGTGTCCAACTTTACGTAAAGTTTCACCAGTTTCATCGTCTAGTTCTGTTGGGAAAGGTCCGCCACCAACACGTGTGCAATAAGCTTTGAAAATACCATAAACTGCACCAACTTTATTTGGGGCAATGCCTAAACCTGTGCAGGCGCCGGCAGTTGTCGTATTGCTTGAAGTCACAAAAGGATAAGATCCAAAATCTACATCTAACAATGTACCTTGCGCACCTTCTGCCAGTACTTTTTTGCCTTCTTTTAAATATCCGTTTACGAAATGCTCGCTATCTACGTGTGGGATGGTTTTAATAAATTCAATGGCTTCAAAAAATGCAGCTTCCTTTTCAGAAAGATCATATTCAAACTCGTAATGAGAAAGAATTTCAGTGTGTTTTTCTACCAATTTAGCGTAACGTTCCTTAAAATCCGGAAGTGTAGTGTCGCCAACACGTAAGCCATTACGGCCAGTTTTGTCCATATAAGTTGGTCCGATACCTTTTAAAGTAGAACCAATTTTATTTTTACCCATTCTGGCCTCATTTGCAGCATCAAGCAATTGATGTGTAGGCAAAATAAGGTGTGCTTTGCGGGCAATAACGAGTTTGCCGGCAGCAATTGGATCGTGCCCGGCATTTTTAAGATTGTCTAGCTCTCGTTTTAAAATAATGGGATCTATTACTACACCATTACCGATAAGGTTCATGGTTTTTTCATTAAAAATTCCCGATGGAATAGTATTTAATACAAATTTTTTGCCGTCAAATTCTAAAGTGTGACCAGCATTCGGGCCACCTTGAAAACGGGCAATAAGGTCATATTTTGGACTCAGAACATCAACGATTTTTCCCTTTCCTTCATCGCCCCATTGCAGGCCGAGAAGTACATCTACTTGCGTCATTATTAAAAAATTGGCTGGTTTTATTGTTATAGATTTAATTTGCTTCTAGCTTTTGTGCTGCACTTTCGTGTACTTTACGGGCAACGCTGCAATCTGAGCAGAAACCGTAAAGGTTTAAAGAATGGTGTTTGATATCGAATTTCAGTAAATCGCCAACCATTGTTTGGATTTGGTGAATGCGCGGATCGCAAAATTCTACCACTTTACCACACTCTATACAGATCACGTGATCGTGTTGGCGGTAACCGTAAGACTTTTCAAATTGCGCCATATTTTTTCCAAACTGGTGTTTGGTAACCAAATCGCAAGATACCAGTAGCTCTAACGTATTGTATACGGTTGCTCTACTTACACGATATTTTTGGTTTTTCATATGGATATATAAGGTTTCCACATCAAAGTGATCATTCCTTGAATATATTTCTTCCAAAATTGCGAAACGCTCCGGTGTTTTTCTGAGGTTTTTATTTTCTAAATAAGCTTCAAAAATCTTGCGGACGAGCTCATTTGTTTTTTGTTCTGACATAGCTTTTAAACTCCTTTCAAAGGTATGTAAATTGTTTGATTCTTATACTGTTCAATTGTTTAAATGTTGTAATAAGTCGGAAAGTCTGAAGTTGGAAGTCAGAACTACGATGCTTAATCGCTTACGTATTAAGCTTGAAATCCTGAGGTCCGACTTCGGATTATGGAGTTTCCGACTACTTTATGCATCAAAACGGGTAACACCGGTTACGCCCCGAACTTTTAGTAAATTGTTGACCAGATTTTCTAAGTGTTCCGTGTCATTTACAAATATCATGATAGAACCTTCAAAAATTCCTTCGTTTGTATCTACAGTGATTGACCGCATATTCACTTTAAAATCATTAGAAATTACCTTTGTAAGGTTGTTTATCAATCCAACATCGTCAATACCTACTATGCGGAGACCGGTTAAGAAAGTCAGTTCTTTTTGTTTGTTCCATTTTGCCTTCACTACGCGATAACCATAATTGGCCATTAATTGCGTGGCGTTAGGACAATTTGTACGGTGAATTTTTATGCCGTCGCTAACTGTGATAAAACCGAAAACATCATCGCCAGGAATTGGATTACAGCATGCGGCCAGCGTGTAATCAATTTTCTGCATATCTTCTCCAATCAGCAAAATATCCGATTCGGAACCTTTAATTTTGCTTTTGATTCCGTCTACAGAATTATCCGGACGTTCGAGAACTCTGTTTTCTACTTCTTTCTCTGCAGATAAATATTCTTTAATATCCTTTAGCTCAATTTTGCCAAGTGCAACGTTGATGAAGAGTTCTTGTGTAGAAGGCAGCTTGAAATAGTAGCTAATTTTGTTCAGATTATCGGTGTTGTATGTAATTTTTAGCGATTTAAGCTTACGCTCTAAAATCTCTTTGCCAGTTTCGGCTATTTTTCTCTTTTCTTCTTTTAAAGACGATTTAATTTTTGATTTGGCTTTCGCCGTAACGACAATATTTAACCAATCTTCTTTAGGCGTTTGTTTGTTAGAGGTGATGATTTCTACCTGATCGCCGTTTTGAAGTTTGTATGAAATTGGTACCAGTTTGTGGTTTACTTTCGCACCAATACAGGTGGCCCCAACATCTGTATGAATTTCGAAAGCAAAATCTAAAGCAGTAGCGCCCAAAGGCAATTGTATAAGCGCACCTTTTGGTGTGAAAATGAAAATCTCATCAGAGAAAAGGTTCATTTTAAAATCGTCCAGAAAATCCAATGCGTTGGCTTCCGGATTGTTCAGCATATCGCGCACTTTGTGTATCCATTGATCCAGACCATTATCGTTGCTCGATTCTTTGTATTTCCAATGCGCAGCGAAACCTTTTTCTGCAATTTCATTCATCCTTTGCGTACGGATTTGTACTTCTACCCATTGTCCGCGCGGGCCCATCACGGTGGTATGTAAACTCTCATAGCCGTTACCTTTTGGTGATGAAACCCAATCCCGTAAACGATCGGGATTTGGTCGGTATAAATCCGTTACAATAGAGTAAGCTTTCCAACAATCTGCTTTTTCATTTTCAGGAGGACTGTCCAGAATAATCCGGATGGCAAAAAGATCGTACACCTCTTCAAAAGGAATATTTTTCTTTTTCATTTTGTTCCAGATGGAATGGATGGATTTTGGCCGGCCATACACATCAGCAACCAAACCTTGCTCATGAACAATTTCGTCTATAGGTTCTACAAATTTTTTGATAAACAAATTCCGCTCTGCCTTTTTCTCATTTAGTTTTTTTGCAATAAATTTATAGGTATCGGGTTCCAGATATTTCATAGAAAGATCTTCCAATTCTGATTTTATTGCATATAAACCCAATCTATGAGCCAGCGGAGCGTAAAGATAAATCGTTTCTGAGGCGATTTTCAATTGTTTGTGGCGCGGCATAAAATCCATCGTCCGCATATTGTGTAAACGATCGGCCAGTTTAATCAAAATTACCCTAACATCATCTGCCAGGGTAAGTAGCATTTTTCTGAAATTTTCTGCCTGAAGTGAACTGTTGGTGTCAAAAACACCAGAAATTTTAGTTAATCCATCAATAATTTTGGCAGTTTTTTTGCCAAATTCGCGTTCTATATCTTCTAAAGTAATGTCAGTATCTTCTACAACATCATGAAGCAATGCACACACAATTGAGGTTGTGCCCAAACCAATTTCTTCTGCAGCAATTTGTGCAACGGCAATGGGATGGTATATATACGGTTCGCCGGACTTGCGGCGCATATCTTTATGGCTTTCCAAAGCCATGTCAAATGCTTTACGAATTTCTTTTTTATCGCCTTTCTGCAAGGTCGATTTGCTGGCCCGCAATAAAGCCCGGTATCGTTTCAGTATTTCCTGCTTTTCCGCCTCTAAATCAATCACTAACTCTGTTTTCATTTGTTTTTTTTGCGTAAAAAATTGCGTGTTTTGTCGTAATTAAACCTATATTAGATTTGTTGAATGACTAATATATGAATTAACACCTAACTTTGTAAATTATAAATTTATGAAAATTAAAGGGCTCTTTTTTCTGTGTATTGTAATGATTTTTGCAGTAAAAGCAAAATCACAGGAAGTTGTTGGCCCTGTTTTTCCTAAACTGGGAAAGGCGGATACCATTCGAGTTGCTTCAACAAATGATCACGGTGAAATGATTCCTTGGATGCAGCTGAGCGATGTTACCATTAATGCACCACACTTATTCAAATCGCCTGCAGAAAGAGCAGCATTTAACCGTTTGCGCTATAATGTTTTAAAAGTTATGCCTTATGCTTTATTTGCCAAACGTAGATATGAAAAATTGGAGCAGGATTTAGCATTGACACCAGAAAAGAAACAACAAAAAGCATTGGTTAAAGAATGTGATCGCGAAATTAAAGACATGTTTAACCGCGAAATTAAAGAACTGACCATTACACAAGGTCAAATATTAACAAAATTGATTGACCGCGAGGTTGGACGTACCACATATGATATCGTTAAACAAACTAAAGGGGGTTTCACAGCCTTCTCTTTACAGATTGTTGCACGTGTTGTAGGCCATAATTTAAAAAGTACTTACGATCCGAATCAGGATAGGGACATAGAATCCATTATCCGTACTTCGGGATATTACCAATAAAAATGCAGGAAACGATTCCTAACATCTATCCGTTTAAAGTAAAAAAAGTAAATGGAGAGGAGCAGCCTTTGTCGGCATACAGAAATAAAGTTTTATTAATTGTTAATACAGCTTCAGAATGTGGTTTTACACCGCAACTGAAAGAATTGCAGCAATTGAAAGAGGAAATTAACCATCCGGATTTCGAAATTTTGGGTTTTCCAAGTAACGACTTTGGAAAACAGGAACCGCTGGAAGGTTCTGATATTCAGCAGTTCTGCGAAATCAATTACGGCGTAGAATTTCCGGTTTTTGGAAAAATTATGGTCCGCGGTGCACATACGCATCCATTATATCAGTTTTTGAGCGAGAAAAAGCAAAATGGAAAACTCAATTCCAAACCCAAATGGAATTTTCACAAATATCTGCTCAACAGAAAAGGCGAACTTCAGGATTTCTTTTATCCTTTTACCAAACCTCTAAATTCCAGAATCAAAAAAAACATTCAGCGTTTGCTGAATGAACATGCACAATAAACACAAATGAAATTAGATATTTTAGTGATCGCGGTTCATCCCGACGATGCTGAGCTTTGTTGTTCAGGAACAATTTTGAAACATATTGCTCAAGGTAAAAGGGTTGGAATTGTAGATCTCACGCGTGGCGAACTGGGTACGAGAGGTACAGCGGAAACCCGCGATGTTGAAGCCGCAGATGCCGCGACAATTTTAGGTTTGTCTGCCCGTGAAAACTTAGGCATGAGAGATGGCTTTTTCCAAAATGACGAACAACATCGCCTCGCAGTGATTAAGGCTATTCGTAAATATCAACCAGAAATTATTCTAAGTAACGCGCTTTATGATCGACATCCAGATCATGGTAGGGCAGGCGATCTGGTAAATGATTCTGTTTTTTTATCTGGTTTACCCAAAATTGTAACGGAAGTAAATGGAGAAATTCAGCAAGCCCATCGTCCGCGATTGCTGTTGCAGTTTATTCAGGATTCTTACATTAAGCCAGATATAATTGTAGACATTACAGATCACATGGAAACTAAAATTGCATCCATAAAAGCGTATAGAACTCAGTTCTATAATCCAGATGTAGAAGGGCAGCAAACCTATATCTCTTCGCCAGAATTTTTTGAATCTGTGATTGGGAGATCGCGCGAATTTGGTAAAAGCATCGGTGCAAAATATGGTGAAGGTTTTACCTCACGGAAATTGCTGGGTGTAGACAGTTTATTTGATCTTCGTTAATTCAGCTTGTAGCCTGAATATTTTGAATACAATCTTCGTATTGTAAACAGTAAATGCATGTTAGGCGTTTTAGATGGCGAAATTATATCAATCGTCTAAGACGCCTGAGTGTTTTCGTTTTGTTTTCTCCGTTTTTATTATCGAAGCAAATTTAATCCAGGTGTTTTGAGTACTCAGAATCGGTTAATTGCCTGAATACGTAAAACGAACAAAAACACGCCTGATTTGTTACTCTCCAAACGAATAATAATGGCGAGTATATTTTCTTCTCTTAAAAATGCATACAACTTATTTAAACATGTAGATTTTGATAAGTTAGAAGCCCTGTCTAAAAAGGTTGATCTTCCTAAGATGGTTGAAACCATTTCTAATCTGGATGAAAAGCAAATCAACGGAATGATGAAAATGATGGGCGGATCAGGTAAAAAGAAAGAGCTTCCTCCGATAGAAGGGGATTTTTATCATCTTGGTGATGAGGCGTTAAGTGAAGAAGATCGTGATCTTCAGCTTAAAGTACGTGCTTTCTTAGAAAAAGAGGTGAAGCCAATCGTCAATCACTATTGGAACCGGGCAGAATTTCCCTTCGAGATTATTCCTAAACTTGCTGAATTGAACATCTGCGGATTAACCTATAAAGGTTATGGTTGTCCGGGTAAATCAAATTTGATGGAAGGGATTTTAGCTATGGAAATGGCGAGAATAGATACATCTTTGTCTACCTTTTTTGGTGTTCAAAGCGGTTTGGCCATGGGGTCTATTTACATTTGCGGATCTGAAGAACAGAAACAACAATGGCTGCCTTTAATGCAACAATTTAAAATTATTGGTGCTTTTGGCTTAACAGAACCTGAAGTAGGATCTGCTGCTGCCGGGGGATTAACAACTACCTGTAAAAAGATAGGCGATAAGTGGATATTGAACGGACAGAAAAAGTGGATTGGAAATGCCACTTTCGCAGATATTCTCGTGATTTGGGCACGCGATGAAGACAGTAACGAAGTGAAAGGATTTATCGTTAAAAAAGACAATCCGGGTTTTGCTGTAGAGAAAATGGAAGATAAAATGGCGCTCAGAATTGTTCAAAATGGTTTGATTACCTTAACGAACTGTGAAATTGAAGAATCAGACCGATTGCAAAATGCTAATTCATTTAAAGATACTGCCAAGGTATTGCAAATGACAAGAGCTGGTGTTGCCTGGCAAGCGGTTGGCTGCGCGCGTGGCGCTTATGAAAATGCATTGGATTATACGCGTACACGCAAACAATTCGGCAAACCAATTGCTTCTTTCCAATTGATTCAAAATCATTTGGTAGAGATGTTATCCAATTTAACCGCAATGCAAACGCTTTGTTATCGTTTATCGCAATTACAGGATCAGGGCTTATTGAAAGACGAACACGCATCTTTAGCTAAGGTATTTTGCTCTTTACGCACGCGCGATGTGGTGAGCAAAGCAAGAGAAGTAATGGGTGGAAACGGTATATTATTGGAATACAATGTAGCGCGTTTTGTTGCAGACGCAGAAGCCATTTATTCTTATGAGGGTACTAAAGAAATCAATACACTAATAGTTGGAAGGGCGATTACCGGATTTTCAGCATTTGTTTAATTAATTATTGATTCATTCGTAAATTGGTTCATTTGTCATTAGTTCATTTGCTCTTCACTAATGACAAAAGAACATTTTTTCACCAGTTTTGAAATAATGAACCAATTCCCTAATGAACTAATGAACAATTCTGGAAGTCTAGAGAAAATGAACTAACGGCTTGCGAAGACTTTTTTATTAAAGGCAACCTGACTCATCGCACTTTTTTCATACAAGGCAATGCAGGATGAATTGAAGCTCGGATCGAAATTTACATCACCGGGCTGTAAATTGGTAGGTACGCTTTTTCCTTCCATAAAGAAATAGACTTTTGTATTTCCATATTTTGTATGCGGCATTAAATTGCCATAAGCTTCAATTTCCGGCCAAACAGAATCTTTAACGGTTACTATATAAATTCTTTGTACCGGGCCAGTATTATTGGCATTGCGGTATTTTGCTACCTCTTTAAAACCAGCTTTCATATCGCTTACAGACGTTTGATTGAAAGAACTTCTGATCATAAAAAATACTAGCACTAAAACTGCCACAAGACCAATATAGAAGACAGGTTTTTTATTCATGCCTACAATAAAGGCAATATTTTTTCCATAACCGTCAATCCCTCGTCAATATGTTTTTGTTCTATACAAAGCGCTGGGCGGAAACGTATTGTGTGGGCGCCACAGCCTAAAAACATTACGTTTTCTGATAAGCCTTTGTCTATAAATGCATTGCGCATCTGCGTTGTAGGGAAATCAAACGAACAGAGAAGTCCTCTTCCGCGTACATTGGTCATTTGATCAAACCGCAAACTCAGTTGGTGCAGATTGTCTTGCAGGTATTGGCCAACCTGTGCGGCATTTTGGCAAAGGGCATCTTCTTCAATAATCTGCAGAATCTGTGTTGCACGAACCATATCCACTAAATTTCCTCCCCAGGTAGAGTTGATTCTGCTGGGAACTTTAAATACATTTTTTTCAATTTGATTCACTTTATCACCAACCAGAATGCCACAAACTTGCATTTTCTTTCCAAAAGCCAAAATATCTGGGCGAGCTTTTTCACTAAAATGCTGATGACACCAAAATTTTCCGGTTAAGCCAACTCCCGTTTGTACTTCATCATAAATTAAAAAAGCATCATTCTCATCTGCAATAGATTTCAGCTGGATTAAAAACTCTTCCCTTAAATGATTGTCGCCACCTTCAGATTGTATCGGCTCAATAATTATGGCGCAAATATCATCTTTATGCTCAGCAAAAGCCTGTTTAACCTGCGCGATAGAAATTTCTTCTGTAGAGATTGCTTCACTCAGATTTTCTCCTTCCAACGGAAATTTTATCCTCGGAACGCTTACTCTCGGCCAATCAAATTTTGCAAACCATTTTGTTTTGTCTGGCGAAGTATTGGTTAAACTAAGCGTATAACCCGAACGACCGTGAAAGGCTTTTTCAAAATGCAATACTTTAAAACCTTTTTCTTCTGTATATCCTTTTTCAAAGTTTTTCTGCACTTTCCAATCCATCGCTACTTTCAATGCATTTTCTATTGCGAGGGTTCCACCAGCAATAAAGAATGCATGTTGCATATAATCTGGCATACCAAAATTTGCAAAGTTATCTACAAACTGAGCATATTGTTGGGTATATACATCAGAGTTTGATGGATTTGCCATTGCCGCCAAGAGTAGGTTTTTTTTAAATCCTTCATCGTTGATCATTTTCGGATGATTGTAGCCCAATGGAACCGACGCGAAACAGGTAAAGAAATCAAGCAAAGTACGGTTGTATTTAGAATCGTAAATATATGCACCGTTACTTTTTTCGATATCATAGGTGAGGTCGAATCCATCAGCCAAAACATGTTTACTTAAAGAGGCCTTAACTTGATTTGCGGGTATGTTTAATTGATACATAAACTCGGATTTGGTATAAATCAAATTTAATAAAATTGCCCTAATTTTAAAATTTAAGCGGTTTTTGTACTGATCAAGGGTAAAATATAGGTTTAAACTGTTTAAAGCTATATTTCACTTTTTTTACTGTATTTAGGCTTTAATGAATCTCTTTGTTTTCTGGATAATATTTTAATCGAGCGTAATAACTTGTCTTGTAATGGTATATTCTGAGTGTTTTGCATTCCCGAAAATTCAGATGTTGTCCCTAAGCATTTTGTCTGTCTTATGGTTATAGTAAAACGCAGTTTTTTTGTGTAAACAATTCTATACTGTACAATATATTTGTGGGTTTGAGAACACAAATATTTGAGGTCCCAAATGGACGCGCACCGGCAATTGGTGGAATGGTTATATCCAGCTAAAAAGGGTATTCAGAACATAGCTCCGCTTATTTTAAAATGGAATTGGTAGTGGCAAAGCGCAAATTCTGTTCAGATTTGATCCAATATCACAATTTATAAAAGCTTTATCAAACTCGATTTTCTAATCTGGTTGCGCATATTGAAAATATGATTTTGTTAAAAATTGTAGAAATGTAATCTTATGTAAATCAACCCGGTACATCGATGTTGAGGTTGAATCTAAAATATTCTTTTTTATTCCAATGATTACGGATAACCGATATTTTCTAAGACAGGAAAAATCAATTTTGCTTAACAATTCTCCGCTTTTTTTAGTTTTAGGACAGTTACCTATCTACTTTTCTTTGTCAATAGCGCTTTATGCCCAAATTAGTCCTTTTGAGGCAAAAAACAGTTGGTTTTGACTTTTATCAAGACCAAAAAAATGTACCCATATACATAAGCGACAAAAAAAGATAATTTTGCACTGTTCTAAAATATTAGAGTCTATTTCTATAAGTATAAGTAGGTTTTGGTTGCGGTGCGTAGCCTGAAACGACTGAGGGTAAACATGAATTTGTTTGCCCTTTTTTTGTATCTTGTAAAAAAAAATATTATGTTATTATTTGCTGCACCTCTGTATTTTGTTGCTTTTGTTGGATGGTTACTATATTCTGCACTGATTAAGAAAAACCTAAAAAGCAATATGCAAATGGTTTATTTCGGCTCAGCTTTTAGTGTAATTTGGTTGGTTATTTTGGCTATATCAATATTGTAATTCCTTTGATACATCTTGTTTTGGAGTTTGGTATACTTGCTTAATGCAGTTATTTTTTAGCAATTCTGAGTTTGGCTGTTGTAGACAGATGCTGAATATTTCAAAACATTGATTGCAAATTCTGGTTATTTCTGTATCAATTAAAAAGCCATTTTACAGGCTTTTGATTGGCAATCATTCACCAGAAAAAACAAAACAATGAAACATTATGATGCGGTAATTATTGGAGCAGGCCAGGCTGGCGTTCCTTTGGCAAAAAAACTTGCCGAGTCCGGGAAAAAAACCGCTATTATAGAAAAACGTCAGATTGGAGGCACTTGCATTAATGATGGTTGTACGCCCACCAAAACCATGATTGCTGCTGCGCGCAAAGCATATCAAGCCGCAAATTCTGCAGATTTGGGCATAGAAGTAGACCAGATTCGGATCAATTTCAAAAAAATAAAAAAACGTAAAGATGATATCGTAGAAAAATTTAGAGCCTCGGCAGAAAAGGGTTTGAAAGAAACCAAAGGTTTGCACGTTTATATGGGAACGGCCAGCTTCAGCGGGAAAAAGGAACTGTTGGTTGTGGATGAAGAGGGGGCAGAAACCCAACTGAGTGCAGATCTGATTTTCATCAATACAGGAGCAGAAACAATAATTCCTGAAATAGAAGGTATCGAAAAAATCAACTATTTAACATCTACCAGCATTCTGGAACTTAACGAAGTACCTAAACATTTGCTAGTTGTTGGCGGCAATTACATCGGATTGGAATTTGGTCAAATGTTTAGCCGCTTTGGAAGTCAGGTTAGTATTCTCGAAAAATCATCGCGCATTGTTGCGAAAGAAGATGAAGATGTTTCCGCATCTTTAACCGATATTCTAAAAGAAGAAAAAATAGAAATCCTGACGGGTGTAGAGATCAAAAGTGTAAAGCAATCAGGTGATCATAAACTGAGTCTGGAATACACCTCGAAAGAGAAAACAACTGAGATACAAGCCAGTCATATTCTGCTTGCCGTTGGCCGAAAACCGCAAACAGCGCATTTGGGATTGCAGAACTGCGGCGTTAAGACCGATGATCACGGACATGTTTTGGTAAATGACCGGTTGGAAACAAATGTAAAAGGCATTTATGCATTGGGCGATGTTAAAGGTGGCCCAGCTTTTACCCATATTGCTTACAACGACTATACTATTGTATACAGAAATTTGATAGAAGGTAAAAATTATTCTATTCATGATCGGCCGGTTCCATATTGTATGTTTACCGATCCGCAATTGGGCAGAATTGGTCTGTCTGAAACCGAAGCTAAAGCGCAGAAAATAAAATATAAAGTAGCTGTTTTACCGATGGAAAATGTAGCCAGAGGTATTGAAACAGGCGAAACAAAAGGCTTAATGAAGGCGATTGTAGATCCCGAAAGCAAAAAAATACTGGGCGCTGCGGTTCTTGCTGCCGAAGGCGGAGAGGTGATGTCAGTTTTACAAATGGCAATGGAAGGTGGTATCACTTACGATCGGATTCGGTATTGCGTTTTTGCTCATCCTACATTTTCCGAATCGCTGAACAATTTGTTCATGTCAATCGAAGATTAATTTATGATTCAACTTGAAGAAGTTTCTAAACATTTTGGACAAATTAAAGCAGTAAACAACGTTTCGTTTACGGTTGGCCGTGGCGAAACACTTGCTTTACTTGGCACCAGCGGATGCGGTAAAACCACAACCTTAAAAATGATTAACAAACTTATCGAAGCAGATAAAGGGGAAATTTATATCGATGGGGAAAATACCAATACCCGAAATGTATACGAATTGCGCAAAGCGATTGGTTACGTAATGCAGGGCGTGGGTTTGTTTCCTCATTACAACATTGCAGAAAATATTGCCGCGGTAGCGAAGCTTTACAAATGGGAGAAAACGAAAATTGCCAACAGAACCCACGAGTTGATGCACAAGTTACGCCTTCCAGAAAATTACCTTACACTTTATCCAAACCAATTAAGCGGCGGGCAACAACAACGCGTTGGATTGGCCAGAGCGTTGATGGTGAATCCGCCAATACTTTTAATGGATGAACCCTTTGGCGCACTCGATAATGTTACGCGCGCTAATATTCATGCAGAATTTAAAGCTTTGGAGGAATTGAGACAGAAAACCATTGTAATGGTTACGCATGATGTTCAGGAAGCTTTTGAACTTGCCGATAGGATTTGCTTAATGGATAAAGGCCAGGTTGTACAAATTGGTACGCCAAAAGAGCTGCTGTACCAACCAGAAAATGATTTTGCGCGGCAGTTTTTAGACAATCAGCGTTTATCGCTTGAATTTAAAATTATCCGCCTTGCGGATATCTGGCCGTTTTTAGAAGTGCCGGCACATCATAATTATACTGAAATAAGCTTAGGGGGCGAAGACAGTGTTTGGGATGTATTGGAGCAATTGAGAGCATCTCAAAACCCCGAACTTACCGCAGTTGATGCTTTTGGTGCAAAACGAATGATCTCATTTTCTACCATTGCAAATGCCTTTAACACTTATCAAACCCAGATGAAAGATGAATGAGAGCAGCCAATCTTTGTGGGCTTTTATGGAAAGCCAGTCTGATAAGCTGATCAATCAAACTTTACAGCATATCGGGCTTACTTTTATTTCGCTGCTTTTTGCTGTGGCCATTGGTTTGCCTTTAGGTATTTTAATTGCCCGCCGTAAAAAACTGGCTGGCGTTGTACTTGGTTTTGCTGGTGTATTACAAACCATTCCGAGTATTGCATTACTAGGCTTTATGATTCCGGTGTTGGGCATTGGCGCTAAACCCGCAATAGTTGCATTACTAATTTATGCGTTGTTGCCCATTATCCGCAATACGTTTACGGGTATAACCGGGATAGATCCAACCATTATTGAAGCTGCAAAAGCATTGGGAATGAACCGTTGGCAGGTATTGTTAAAGGTTGAAATACCCATTGCTATGCCGGTTTTATTGGCCGGTATAAGAACAGCAACAGTAATTAATGTAGGCGTTGCAACACTGGCATCTTACATTGCTGCGGGTGGTTTAGGCGAATTTATTTTCGGTGGCATTTCACTCAATAATACCAATATGATTTTGGCCGGTGCAATTCCGGCGGCATTGTTGGCCGTAATTCTCGATGCGCTTTTGGGTTTTATTCAGAAAATGGATTTCAAAAAGCTTAGAAAAATACTATTTGCGTTACCTGTTACATTATTGGTGTTTGGTGGGTTTTATCTCATTCCTGCAGCTTACCATTCTGGTCTTACTGCCGGTTTTACACCAGAATTTATGGGTAGACAAGATGGAGATTTGGGATTAAAATCCGTTTACGGATTAAAAATTAAAACCATCGTAATCAGCGATGCCGTGATGTATAAAGCAGCATACTTAAAAAAGCTAGACGTAATCAGCGGGTATTCTACAGATGGCCGCTTAAAAGCTTTCGATCTTACAATTTTAAAAGATGATAAAGGTATTTTTCCTCCGTATTATGCTGCACCAATTGTTCGCGAAGCAAGTCTTAAAAGATTCCCGAAGCTGGAAGGTATTCTGAATCAGCTGGCCGGAAAAATTACCGATTCAATAATGACAGATTTGAATTATCGTACAGATTATCTTCACCAAAATCCAGAGCGTGTTGCCATGGAATTTCTAAAAAATACAGGATTGTACAAAGCCAGTAAAAATGGTAAAGGCGCAATTGTACGCATTGGTTCAAAGATTTTTGGCGAACAATACATCCTTGCAGAAATATATAAAATGTTGATTTTGGGCAACTCAGATTATCAGGTATCTACAAAAACCGGGCTCGGCGGCACCAAAATTTGTTTTGATGCTTTAGTGAACGATCAGATTGATTTTTATCCTGAATATACGGGAACCGGCTTATTGGTGTTGCTAAAACCCAATCCGAAATTATCCGCTACTTTAGCGCACGATAAAAATAAAACGTACAGGTATGTATCTCAGGAATTTCGCAATAAGTTCAAAATCAAATGGTTGTTGCCAATCGGTTTTAATAATGCATATGCATTAATGATGCGCCGAAAACAATCAAAAGAACTAAATGTTAATACCATCACAGAACTTAAGAACCATCTAGATCAGAACTGATGAATCTCGCACAACAATACAAAACAATAAGAAAACATTCTGAAGAAATTTGCGCTCCTTTACAAACCGAAGACTATGTTGTGCAGCCGGTCGTAGATGTAAGTCCGCCGAAATGGCATTTAGGGCACACCACCTGGTTTTTTGAAACTTTTATTTTGCAACCTTACGCATTTGAATATCAGGTGTACAACGCAGATTACAGTTACGTTTTCAACAGCTATTATGAAGCGGTAGGCAATCGCGTAATCCGCACAGATCGGGGCAATTTAAGCCGTCCCAGTGTAAATGAAATTTACCAATACCGTGCGTATGTTGATGCAGCAATGCTCGCATTTCTGGAAGAAGAACCGGTTGATGATGTGCGCGAACTTTTAGTTCTTGGTTTCAATCACGAACAACAACATCAGGAATTGTTGTTAACTGATATAAAATATATTCTCGGCAATAATCCACTTTTTCCTGCATACGATGCATCATTTGCGGAAAATAAAAAAACTGAAGACCAGGAAAAAACAATGATTGCGGTTGATGAGGGCATTTATGAAATTGGTTATAACGGCAAAGATTTTTGTTTCGATAATGAATTAAACAGGCATAAAGTTTATCTACATGCATTTTCAATTTCCGCTTCTTTGGTAAGCAATGCAGAATTCGTCGCGTTTATTGAAGATGGCGGTTACCGCGATTTTAGCCTTTGGCATTCTGAAGGTTGGAGTTGGGTAAATGAAAATCAGATTGCTGCGCCTATGTATTGGTATAAAATTGATAATCAATGGTACCAATACACTTTTGCCGGTTTGCAGCCTGTGGCGCCAGAGCAAGCGCTTACGCACATCAGCTATTACGAAGCGTATGCATTTGCCTCGTGGAAAGGCATGCGTTTGCCTACAGAGTTTGAGTGGGAGGTTTCGGCAGAACGCTTTAATTGGGGTGAACGATGGGAGTGGACGGAAAGTGCTTATTTACCTTATCCGGGTTTTAACAAAGCGCCCGGTGCCATTGGCGAGTACAACGGAAAATTTATGGTCAACCAAAAAGTACTGCGCGGTGCTTCTGTTGCAACGTCCGCAGGACACAGCCGCAAAACATACAGAAATTTTTTCCATCCACAACTTAGATGGCAATATACAGGCATACGCCTCGCTAAATAACAAAACAAGATGAGCACCTTAATTACAGAAACGCCGGCAGATAACAAAACAAAATTTCTGGAAGATACCTTGCAGGGGTTGCGCGCTACGCCAAAAACAATGCAGTCTAAGTATTTTTATGACGAAAAAGGCGATCAGATTTTTCAGCAGATTATGGATATGGAAGAATATTACCTAACCAACTGCGAAATGGAAATTATGCAAAATCAAGCCGGTCATATTGCAGAAGTTATTGCAGCCAATGGCGATGCATTTGATCTGATTGAGCTTGGCGCGGGCGACGCAACAAAATCTGTTCATTTGCTAAAAGCACTGCTAGAAAAAAAAGTTCAATTTACGTATTTACCGATCGATATTTCTGCACATGTTATTTCAGATTTAGAAGTTACTTTGCCAAAACAACTGCCAGAACTGGATATTTTTGGCCTGAACGGCGATTACTTTGATATGCTGGAACAAGCCAACCTGCGATCTAACCGCCGTAAAGTAGTGTTGTTTATGGGCGCAAATATTGGAAATATGACTGTGGCAGAAGCCGAAGTCTTTTGCGAACAGTTGCGGGCTGCTTTATCTGTTAACGATACGCTTATTGTAGGTTTCGATCTGAAGAAAAATCCACAACAAATTTTGAATGCATACAACGATCAGAGAGGAATTACTCGTGCATTTAACCTCAATTTGTTGCAGCGCATGAACCGCGAACTGGAAGCCAATTTTGAACTGGAACATTTTGAACATTACGCGACTTACGATCCGGCTTCTGGTGCTTGCAAAAGTTACCTCATCAGTTTAAAACAGCAGACCGTAATAATTTCTGGCGAAGTGTTGCATTTTGCTGCGAATGAATATATATTCATGGAAATATCGCAAAAGTATGATCTGTCAGATATTGATGCGCTGGCCCAAAAATCGGGCTTTAAGCCAGCACGGCATTTTTTTGATCGCCGCAATTATTTCGTAGATGCCATTTGGGAGGTGCAATAAATTAGCACTTCCCGTCCAAAACATCAATCAATTTCTGTACGTCTGTATCTGTATTGTAGAAATGGAAAGAAAAACGTCTAAATTCTCCTCTCGGAGTATCTAAAATTTTGGCGCGTTGGATTTTTTCCACCATTTCCTGATTTAGCCTAATGCCCATGATCGCAGAATGTGCATCGCGCTTCAATACATAATCCGCAATATATCCTCTATCATTAAGCGCAATTCTCGCCGTTTTGGAAATCTCTTGCGTATGTGCTTCAATTTTATCCAGTCCAATCGCATTTAGGTAATTCAAACTTTGGTTTAAAGTACCATAATTTAAGGTATCCATGTGTCCGGGTTCAAAGCAAAGCGATAAAAATTCGCGACCAGCTAAAAATGGTGCAGAAGGCAAAGCATTATTTTTCTGGTTAGTATAAAGGTAATTTCTAATGCTGTCTGATATAAAAACATAGCCGTTTCCGTAACCACCAAGCAACCATTTATAGCTGCTGCCAACCAATGCATCTAAACCACTTTTTTCAAAATCAAAAGGGCAAGTACCAATAAGCTGTGTACCATCTGCAATGAGCAGTAATTCTGGGAAACTGGTTTTCAGTTGTTGAATAAAAGCCGGGCTAATCCGTATTCCACTGATGTATTGAACCATGCTGAAAGCAAAAATA
Organism: Pedobacter terrestris; assembly: GCF_052343045.1. NCBI lineage: Bacteria > Pseudomonadati > Bacteroidota > Sphingobacteriia > Sphingobacteriales > Sphingobacteriaceae > Pedobacter > Pedobacter terrestris. Next base: position 1,005,343 of record NZ_CP180264.1, read on the forward strand.
GTCGGTTTGTATGTTTCAATGGCCGAAATGATATTGGTTTCCAATTGTTCATCAATATCAATCTCCTTAAAATTCAATCCCATACTGGTAATAGGAAAACTAAGTGACGGATAATCTTCTTTAAGAATTAAAAAACGATGGTTTTCTTCAAGTCCGTTAAGTAAGGCATTAAACCCAAAAGAAAAGTTGGGCACAAGAAACGTGTTTTGAATTTTTACATTAAATAATGACGAAATATTGATTCTTGTTTGTTGAATTTGCTGAGCGCAATCTAAACGGAAGATACTGGCTTGATTTAGAAATTCTGCATCATGTGCAGTTCTCCATTTCGCTATCGTATTGGATAACAGTCCGGAACTTGCGGTATTGAGGTAGGTATATTCTTTTAAAATTGGAAATTCATCAGTGTATTTCATGCCCAAAAGTAATAGAAATATCGATAAAGCTGCATCAGGGTTAGCAAACTTAACAGCAATTGAAGTGTTTAATCTAAAACGATTTAAAATCAAGCTATGAAAACATCCGCAGAATTATTGATTGCCGAATTAAAGAAATTACTAAATGGTGGCGGTGCGCACGTAGGTTTTAATGAGGCCGTAAGAGGTTTAACATTGGAACAGGTTGGGCAACAGGTTCACAATTTGCCATACAGCATCTGGCAATTGGCAGAACACATTCGTATTGCACAGTGGGATATGCTTGAGTTTAGTAAAGACGGAAATCACCAGTCGCCAGAATGGCCGGAAGGATATTGGCCAAAAGAGCTTGCCCCAGAAAATCAGGAAACCTGGGAAAAAACCTTAAAAGTGATTGATCAGGATCGAGCAGCATTTATTCATCTCTTGGAAACTTCTGATCTTTATGCAGAAATTCCGCATGGCAGCGGACAAACTATTTTGCGCGAAGCCCTGCAAATTGCCGATCACAATGCATACCATATTGCCGAAATTGTAGTTGCACGCAGGCTTTTGGGCATTTGGAAATCATAAATTCATTCTTAAATCAAAAACGTTATGTTAAACGAATCAAAAGTATTCAGCTCGTATTCTGTTGATGATATTCGGCAGGCTAAAGATTTTTATGGCCGTATATTGGGTTTAAATGTGCAAGATGATCCGATGGGTATTTTGCAAATTCATTTCGCCAATGGCGTAATTTTGATGATTTATCCAAAACCAGACCACATCGCGGCTACCTTTACAGTTTTCAACTTTCATGTAGAAAACATTGAAAACACGGTAAACGAATTGATTACTAAAGGAATTAAGTTTGAGCAATACAATAGCGAGTATATCAAAACTGATGAGAAAGGCATATCTCGCGGCGATCAAGGCCCAAATATCGCGTGGTTTAAAGATCCTGCAGGTAATATTTTGTCGGTTTTAGAAAGTAAATAATCCTAAAAAATTACGTTTGGCCATCAGAAAATTTCTGATGCTGGCTTTGCTATTATTTACTTTCTGTTTTTTTATCAAAAAAAATGAAAAGAAATTTGGCCTTTTTGAATTAAGAACTATATTTATGCAACCGTTTGCATAACCAAATATTTTTTACTTCATTTTATGTATTTATTAGGAATAGATGTTGGTACATCCTCCATTAAAGTTGCAGTTGTAGATGTCAGTACGCAAAAAAGTGTGGCTACAGCACATTATCCCGATCGGGAAGCGGAAATAAAATCATTGAAAAGTGGTTGGGCAGAACAATCGCCAGAAGATTGGTGGCACTCGGCACAACAAGCCATTTTAAAATTAAATGCATCTGGTAAGTTTGATCCCAAAGATATTTGTGCAATTGGAATTTCGTATCAAATGCATGGATTGGTTGTGGTAGATCAAAATCAGCATCCACTGCGCGATAGCATTATCTGGTGTGATAGCCGTGCGGTGAATATTGGACAGCAGGCATTTGAACAAATTGGAGCGCAGAAATGTCTGTCGCATTTACTCAATTCTCCGGGCAATTTCACTGCATCTAAACTGGCTTGGGTAAAACAGAATGAGCCAGACGTGTACCGAAAAATTGATAAAATAATGCTTCCTGGCGATTTTATTGCAATGAAACTGAGCGGATCTGTCACCACGAGTATTTCAGCACTTTCTGAAGGTATTTTCTGGGATTTCAAAAGCAATACAATTTCTGAAGATGTAATGAATTATTATGGATTGGATACCGCGCACATTCCCGAAATCAGACCTTTGTTTTCTGTTCACGGAGAACTGAAGTCAACGGTTGCCAATGCTTTAGGTTTAAATCCTGGTATTCCAATCGCATATAAATCTGGCGATCAGCCCAATAACGCACTTTCTTTAAATGTGTTAAAACCAGGTGAAGTGGCAGCAACCGCCGGAACATCTGGCGTAATTTACGGTGTGGGCAATACGCTGCTATGCGATCCGCAATCGCGCGTAAATACCTTTGCACACGTCAACTATACAGAAAAAAATCCATATACCGGCGTACTCTTGTGCATAAACGGAACCGGCAGCATGTACAGATGGGCCAAAAATAACTTTGCGCCAAATTTGTCTTATCAAGAAATTAATCAACTTTCTGCAAAAACAGTTTATGGCAGTAAAGGATTAAAAGTGCTGCCTTTTGGGAATGGCGCAGAACGCATGTTAAACAACCGGTTTACCGGTGCGCAATTGCTCGGTATAGATTTGAATGTACATCATCAGCCAGAAATTTTTAGAGCCATACAAGAGGGAATTGCATTTTCTTTTCGCTACGGACTGGATATTATGCGCGAAAATGGAATTGAACCGAAAGTAATCCGGGCCGGAAAAGCCAATTTGTTTTTGAGTGATGTGTTTGCGCAGACTTTTGTTGATGTAACAGGTGTGCCAGTAGAATTGTATGACAACGATGGCAGTATTGGAGCAGCAATTGGTGCCGGCATTGGTTCTGGTATTTTTAAAAATGCCGAAGAGGCTTTCTCTAGCCACGAAAAACGCGCTGAACTGGAACCAAAAACCGGAACCGGCTATGAAGAAATATACCAGGATTGGAAAAAAATATTGTTAAATGAATTAAGCTAAAACCATGACAAAAGTAACCACAGGTACAACAGAATTTTTTAAAGGAATTGATCAAATCCAGTATGAAGGAATAAAAAGCGATAATCCGCTGGCTTTTCGCTGGTATGATGCAGAGAAAATTGTGGCCGGAAAAACCATGAAAGAACATTTTAAATTTGCCTGTGCGTACTGGCATTCTTTTAATGCAAATGGAAGCGACCCTTTTGGCGGCGCAACGCATGTTTTCCCTTGGGATGAAAAAAAAGATGCCGTAGAACGCGCAAAAGATAAAATGGATGCTGCATTTGAATTTATGAGCAAAATGCAGTTGCCTTACTATTGTTTTCATGATGTGGATGTGGTGGATTATACAGATGATATTCATGAAAATGAAAAAAGATTGGCAACACTGGTTGCATATGCCCAACAGAAGCAGGCTGAAAGTGGAATTAAATTGCTTTGGGGTACTGCCAATCTTTTTAGCCATAAACGGTATATGAATGGTGCGGCCACAAATCCAGATTTTCATGTATTGGCGCACGGTGCGGCACAAGTTAAAGCTGCGCTTGATGCAACAATTGCACTTGGTGGAGAAAATTATGTTTTCTGGGGTGGACGAGAAGGCTATATGAGTTTGCTCAATACAAACATGAAACGCGAACAAGAGCATTTGGCCAAGTTTCTGCACACTGCAAAAGATTACGCCCGCAAACAAGGCTTTAAAGGTACTTTTTTCATTGAACCAAAACCTTGCGAACCTACAAAACACCAGTATGATTATGATGCCGCAACAGTTAAAGGGTTTTTGCAACAATTTGACTTGTTAGATGATTTTAAACTTAACCTGGAAGTAAACCACGCCACTTTAGCCGGCCATACGTTTCAGCATGAACTGCAGGTGGCAGTAGATAACGGGTTACTGGGTTCTATTGATGCAAACAGAGGAGATTATCAAAACGGATGGGATACAGATCAGTTCCCGAATGATATTAATGAACTTACAGAAACCATGTTGATTATACTTGAAGGCGGCGGATTTAAAGGCGGAGGCGTAAATTTTGATGCCAAAATCAGAAGAAATTCTACAGATCCGGCAGATTTGTTTTATGCCCACATTGGTGGGATGGATATTTTTGCACGTGCCTTAATTACTGCCGATGCTATTCTGCAGCAGTCTGATTACAAAAAGATAAGAACGGATAGATATGCTTCTTTCGACACCGGAAAAGGTGCCGAATTTGAACAAGGGAAACTTAGTTTAGAAGATCTTCGCAATTACGCAGCGGAAAAAGGTGAGCCAGCTGTAATGAGCGGGAAACAGGAATATTTAGAAAATCTTATCAACAGGTATATTTAGTGAATTAAAAATCATCCGGCAGGATAAAAATCACCGGATGATTTTTATATTATTGCAGCTCATAACCGTCGCTTCTTGAAGAAAAAAACTACCATATATGATATTGCGCAAGAACTTAATGTTACTGTTTCTACAGTTTCCCGTGCGTTAAGTGGTTTTCCGGCCATAAGCGCGGCCACACGCAGCGCAGTTTTTGAAGCCGCAAAAAGATTAAATTATAGTCCGAATAAACTGGCGTCTGCGTTAAAATCTGGTAAAACATATACCATTGGTGTTATTGTTCCGTCGGTAGAGGCGCACTTCTTTGCATCCATTATTCACAGTATTGAAGAAACATTGAAAATTAACGGTTATCGGATAATTCTATATCAATCTAAAGAATTGTTAGAAAATGAAATTAATGGAGTAAAGACACTTATGGAGGCGCAAGTAGACGGAATTATGGCTTCTATGTCATTACAAACCGATGATGTTGCACATTTTCAGGAAGTGATTGATGCGCAAAAACCATTAATCTTGTTCGATCGTATTAACCAAACGTTACAAGCGCCAACCGTTACGTTGAACGATTACAGTGCTGGTTATCTGGCTGCAGAGCATTTAATAAATAGAGGTTACAAAAATATTGCCTTGTTAACCACCAAAAACCAGATCCGGGTTTTTGCCGAACGTTTACGCGGATTTAAAGACGCTTTGCTGAACAACCATTTAGTTTTAAATCAAGATTGTGTTGTTTTTGAAGGTCTTTCTATTGAAGATGGTATGCATCAAACTGAAAAACTTCTGAAAAATAATCCAGAAGTAGATGCCATTGTTGCCGCCGATGATTTTACAGCGCTTGGCGCCATTAAAAAATTACGCGAATTAAAAAAATTGCCGCCAGAAATTGCCGTGATTGGTTTCGCAAATGAAGCCTTCGCCGAGCACATTACACCAGATTTATCTACGATAAACCAATTTCCGGCCCAAATTGGCGAGGCCTGTGCCGAAATGTTTATGAATATGATTACAAGTGAAAAGCCATATGAACAGATTCGCCACATCGTCATTGAACCGCAGGTAATTGCCAGAGGTTCAACCAATGGAAAGCCTGGTTAATTTCCTTGTTTTGCAGCTTCTCCAAGCGTAACAAAGTGCTTTTCATTAAACTCAAATGTGGGATCAAAGAAATTTAATCTGGTTTTTAAATGGCTTTTAGTGCCCAGGTTTCTCTAACTTTCCCAGTACTTTGAATTTGTTTCATCCACTTTTTCAGCATTTCTGGATGCACATACTTTAAAGACGACAGCTGGTGCCAAACCGATGTTGCTTTGGTTACCAGTTTAAAACCTTGTTCAAGAAAGAACTGTTCAGCTGCTTCAAAACTGTCAAATTTATTTTCTTCAACGTGATGATTGGCCAGGAATTGGTTAAAACTGTCGGGAATCCGGCTTTCGTAAATCTCTTTCTTTATGTAAATGTCCGCTGTAATCCAATAGCCATTTCTTTGCTTCAATTCCTGATGAATAATTGCGCACAGCTCCTTTTTTTCTTCCAGATTTAAGTACATCAGTAAACCTTCGTTAATAATGCTCAAGCGTCCGGCGGGCATTAAACGCACCGCTTCAGCAAAAGCATTTTTATCCAATGCATTTAAAGCTTGTGTTTCAAGTATACCTTTAAGATGAAGATGTTCCTGTTGGATGAAGTTTTGGATTAAATGGCTTTTATCGGCAATTACGGGTGGAAGATCGGTGTCGAGGTAAAAAATATTCGGATTATTTATGGCCATGTTAAGTCCGCGGAAAGAGAAACCAGAGGATATTTCAAGAATATTCAGGCTTCCTGAAGCAAATAAAACACTATCGAGCGATAGATATCGGCTTTCAAAATGGATCAGACGTTTTAGAAACAACTCATCAAATGGCTCATTTTTCAGATCAATTTCGCCAAATATTATCCGGGCAGCATCTGCCATAAACGGAATATTGGTTAACGCTTTTGTTAATAAAAGAGCCTTCGCCGAAGGACTGATCGAACTAAAATCCCGATTCATGTTTGTTGTTAATCCATCAAAAGTAATATAAACTCAATAAAAGCAAAATACGGGATAAAATTTGTACATACTTTTTAATTTAATATTTTGAATATATAGCTTAATTCTGCTTAGTCGAATATTCCTAGCTTAACAATATCAAAAATTGGTTTATCGGTTTGATCAATAGGTATTGAATTGTACCCAGTTGCTAACTTCGGATTTGTTCATCCCAAAAACAAAGTCTAAGAAGTACAATTCTGCGCTTTGCAAATCATGATCGCTAATGGTGCGCAGCATCATTTATGCGCATGAGGCTTACATCCCCAAAAAATTATAAATGTTGGATATTAAATTCAGAAACTTATGCTTAAATAAATTTTTTGTTTGCTCAATTTCAATGCGCACAGTTAATAGGGGAAAATGATGTGTGTTTGGGCAAACGCCTGTTCAGGCTATAATCCCATCAACCAAAAATTTATCTACTCAAATGAAAAATATCAATACAAGAATACTTATCCTTCTATCGTGCATGTTTGTAATGGCCTGCGCACAACTTGGCTGCAAAAAGTCAGAAACTTCAGAAAGTTTGCCTTTAAACGGTGCAATAGCGGCAACGAATGCACAGTTAGTTGCATATAAAAATACACCACATCAACTTTCGGTAGGTTTTTACCGCACCTGGCGGGATAGAACGGTTTCTGGAAATGCAAACGACCCTATTATGTCTGAATTGCCTGATAGTTTGGATATTGCAATTGTATTTACGGCATATACGCCAGGTAATTCGCCGTACTGGACAGCCTTAAAAAATGAATATATTCCGGCATTACATGCCAAAGGGACCAAAGTAATTTATACCGGAAGTATAGGTTTGTTGGAAGGCGCAACCAGCGATTCTGCAGGTTATGCAGCAACGGCACAAGCCATTTTGGCCCGCGTAGCCGAATACAATTTCGATGGATTTGATATTGATATTGAACGGCAGGTTACAGGAACAGAATTGCAGGACTTGGCCGGCGTATATCACGAATTGTCAAAATACCTTGGGCCAAAATCTGGCACAAGTAAACTATTAACTTTTGATACCAACCAAAGTGGTACCAATAATCTGTTTAGGCAAATTAATACAGAGCTTAATTATGTATTTTTACAAGCTTACGGAAGAAATGTATCTTCGCTGCAAACCACCTGGGCAACATTTGCGCCTTACATCAGGGCTGATCAGTTCTTAATCGGCTTTTCTTTTTATGAAGAAAACGGCTACCCTAGCAATTATTGGAATGATGTGACTTATCCGCAAAACGGAACGGGAAGAGCGTATGATTATGCAAGATGGCAGCCCACAGGAAGTCGGAAAGGTGGCGTATTTAGTTATGCAATTGATCGCGATGCACCGCTTTCTTCATTCAATGACAATAACATTATTACACCAAATTTTCGGGTTACAAATGATTTGATTAAAGTTATGAATCCTTAATTATCCAATTTAAGGTATGCCGCAATGTTATTTGCCGCATACCTTAAATCTGGGCAAACTTTTCTTTCATCCCTAAAATTCCCATTAAGCCGCCGGTATGTATTGCCAGAATTTTAGCATCTGGTTTTAGAATTTTTTGCACTTGCAGGTCTGAAATGGCATAAAACATTTTCGCTGTATATACCGGATCAATTAGGACTCCGGTGGTTTTAGCAAAGTTTTTTATAAAAGCAATCAGCTCTTGAGTTGTTTTTGCATATCCTCCGAAATGATAATCCAGGTGCAGTTCAATATCGTCGCCTAAAGGCAAATACTTTTCTATTTCTTCGCCAATAAAAGAACCACCTTTTAATACAGGCACAACGTGCAATTTTGTTGACAATCGCTGGGTACGTATGCCAGCCAATAAACCTGCGGCAGTTGTACCGGTTCCGGCTGCGCAAAAGATGTGATCAAATACCTCTGGCAATTCTTCTATAATTTCTGCACAACCAACTGTAGCTTCAAAAGATGCGCCACCTTCATCAATAAAAAAAGTATCCGGATATTTGCCGAAACGATTGTTATAAAGTGCATGTTTATCGCGATAGCTGTCCCGATCAACAAAAATCAGTTCCATTCCAAAAATGCTGCACATGCTTAACATTTCATTTACAACGCTTTCGCCACGTATAAAAGCTGTTGCACGCAAACCGCTTTTACTGGCCGCCGCCGCAGTAGCAAGTACGTGATTGGAATATGCACCGCCAAATGTAACCAGATGTGTTTTTTTCTGTGCATTGGCAGCTGCCAGAAGATACTTCAACTTTCGCCATTTATTGCCAGAAATAAACGGATCTATAGTATCATCCCGTTTTACGAATAGGTTTGAAAAGGGCGAAATGATAAGTTGCTCAACAGCACTATTTAAATTTGTAAACACATCCAAAAATAAAAAACACTTGATAAAAACTGGTAAATAGTAAAACTTATTGTCCGGTGCCAAAGGCAATACCAGCGTTTACCAGATTGTATTTCGCTGCGGTATATGAACTATAAAATTTAAAAAAACCAAATTTTAGCTGGAAACCAATACTGGCGCGTACGCCATCTACGTCGGTTTGTTTTACCGAAATTGGATCTATGTACGTTGCGGAGGTTCCGTTACCGGTATCAAATCTGTAAGTGCCCAATGCGCGTAGATCGGTTTGTGCATTTTGATAGCCAATACTTGCAAAAGGTGTAAAAAAAGCAATTTGTTTAGATACAATTGCATCAACATTTACTCCATTAAATTTGGCGCTAATACGTTGATCGGAGTTTGCAGCATTATCAATATTGATCGGTAAATGGTATTTATATTGTGTAAAACCACCGGCAATGGCAATATCAACCGGCACCAATTTTTCTGTAGCACCTAAAATGAGTGGCAAAATTTCTACTTTAGCACCAACACCAATCATGGATAAATCGCCAAGATCGCTTCCTAGTTTTATCTTCGGCATTGCCCTTAAGGTAATATCTATATTTTTGGGTAAGCCAAGTGTTGCCTGTATTTGGGCAGAAGGCACAACATGAAAACCTAAACCTTGTGGTAAGTTAAAAAATGTTGTAGTAGGTAAGCCATTACTTGTATATACTTGCATGCGCGCGCCTTCTGTATCGTTGCCAAAAGCGGTTGGTCCAACAGAGCCAGAGCCTGTTGCCGGCCGTATATTTTGCAAACCCAATGTATTTACATCATAAGAACGGTTGCCTTGTGGTACAAATGCCGTTCCTGCAGAAACGCGAACCTCAAAACGCAGAAAACCTTTGGATTTTGCCGTATTGGTCCAGCCATCTGAAAGGCCGACGCCAAGTCCTTTATACAAAGGATCAAAGTAGGCATTGATTAATTTTGTGGCATCTTGCGGCCCGGATTTGAATAATGCACCTACATCGGTTTGTGCCATTACACCATTCGCTAATGTCAACATGCTGATCGTCAGTGTGGTGTTTAAGATCCTTTGATTTCTCATAGAAGTTAGATGTTGGATTAAAGAATATAAATAAATCGTTGCCTGGTAATTTAAAATGACAACAAAACATACATCTAAAAGTTTATTTTTGCAGCATGGAAAATGTGGTTGAATTGCAGGAATCGGAAGAGCAGGAATTGTATGAACATTTAAGGATCGTTGTAGATAAGGGGCAGTCATTACTCCGTATTGATAAGTTTCTGATGGTTCGGGTAGAAAATGCCTCGCGCAACCGCATTCAAAATGCAATTGATGCCGGTAATGTACTGGTAAACCAAAAACAAATTAAACCAAGTTATAAGGTTAAACCATTTGATGAAATTTCTGTGGTTTTGCCTCATCCGCCGCGCGATACCGAGGTTTATCCTGAAGATATCCCGCTGGATATTGTATACGAAGACAATGATTTGCTGGTGGTAAATAAAGTAGCCGGAATGGTGGTGCATCCTGGGTTTAACAACTATACCGGTACTTTGGTAAATGCATTGGCTTTCCATTTTGAGCAATTGCCACAGTTGCCCGGAAATGACGGTAGGCCAGGTTTGGTTCACCGTATCGATAAAGACACGTCTGGTTTGTTGCTCATCAGCAAAAACGAGAAATCTATTACCCATTTGGCAAAACAATTTTTTGACCACAGCATCACCCGTAAATACATTGCTTTGGTTTGGGGCGATATTGAAGACGGAGGTACGGTAAGCGGATACATTGGACGCAGTGCGAAAGACAGGCGCATAATGGATGTTTATGATGATGAAGAGAAAGGAAAATGGTCTGTAACACATTATACCGTTTTAGAACGATTGGGTTATGTAACCTTAATTAGCTGCCAGCTGGAAACCGGTCGCACACATCAAATCCGTGCGCACATGCAACACATTGGCCATCCACTTTTTAACGATGCCATGTACGGAGGAGACAAAATTCTAAAAGGAACTACCTTTAATAAATACAAACAGTTTGTAGACAATTGTTTTGAATTGTTGCCAAGGCAGGCGTTACATGCGCAAACGCTTGGTTTTATCCATCCTACGAGCAAAGAATACATGCACTTTGAATCTCCATTGCCCGAAGATTTTAAAGCTGCATTAACAAAATGGCAAAATTATACCGCTACCGTTTAATCTATGTCTCAACAATTTCTTTTGTTTAATGATGAGTTTCATGCGGTAGAATCGCCTCTGCTCCCGGCGTCTAACCGGGGTTTTAAATTCGGCGATGGTCTTTTTGAAAGTATGCGGATGATAAACCATAAATTACAGTTTGCAGATTTACATGCCGATCGCTTAATTGCTGGTATGAAAGCTTTAAAAATTGACGGACATGCGTTAATGGACGATTATTTTTTAAGGCAGAAAACTGCCGATCTGAATAAACGCAACCGCTGGAATGGAAATGTGCGTTTCAGGTTATCGGTTTACCGCGAAGGTTCCGGAGTATATACGCCAGAAATTAATAAAGCAGGCTATACACTTGAAGGTATTCCGTTAAAAAGCAACCAATATGATCTGAATAGTAAAGGATTAATTATAGATGTGTTTGATGAGATGACCAAACCTATCAATAAATTGGCCAACTATAAAACTTCTAACGCGTTACTTTATGTCATGGCAGGGCTTTTCAAAAGCCAGAACCGGTTAGATGAAGCCATGATTTTAAATCAAAATGGCTTTTTATGCGAAAGCATTAGTGCGAATGTTTTCGTGGTTTACGACAAAAAAGTATACACGCCAGCATTAACAGAAGGCTGTGTAAGCGGCGTAATGCGTACTGCTGTGATGCAATTGGCTAAAATGAACGATATTCCGCTGATAGAAGCGCAGATTAGTCCGGAGATTTTGAAAGAAGCAGAAGAAGTTTTCATTACAAATGCTACCCAAGGTATTCAATGGATTATGGGATATGGCCGTAAACGGTACTTCAATGAAATTTCTAAGTTTTTGAGCGAGAAACTAAATAGATTTTAACGTTACAAGTAATTTTTGCGGGGGTGGTTTATAAACGCACGCCCCGTAAAAAATCTTCTACAGACATTCTCTTTTTCCCTTCGTACTGGATATCTGTCAGTTTTAAAAAACCGTCTTTGGTTGCAAATTTTAAATAGGTTTTTCCATCAGTTAAAAAAGCACCCGGTGTAATTGCAGGTTCTTTATTTTCTATTTCTGCGGCAAAAATCTTCAGTATTTTTTCATTCAGCGTGGTAAAAGCAGTAGGGTACGGACTTAAACCTCTTATTTTGTTGTAAACGGTTTGGACAGACTGGTTCCAATCCAGTTTGCAATCTTCTTTAAATATTTTTGGAGCATGTTTAAGTGTATCGTTCATCGGCTGCGGCTGCTCATTTACAATACCAGTTTCTACAGCTTTCAAGGTGGTTACAATCAGCTGCGCACCAACATTCATTAACTTATCGTGTAATTCGCCGGCAGATTCATCATCGCCTATGGCTACTGTTTCACTTAGAATAATATTGCCGGTATCGATTTCATGTGTCAGAAAAAAAGTAGTTACACCGCTTTCTTTTTCCCCATTAATAATGGCATGGTTAATTGGTGCCGCACCGCGATATTGCGGCAATAAAGAGCCATGGAGATTTATCGTGCCCTTTGGTGGCATGTTCCAGACCAATTCTGGCAGCATTCTAAATGCAACCACTACTTGTACATCTGCGTGGTAAGATTTGAGCGTTTCCAGGAATTCTGGGTTTTTAAGTTTCTCAGGTTGTAATACCGGAATTTCATGCTCTACAGCGTATTTTTTAACTGCGCTCTCATTCAGTTTCTGTCCGCGGCCGGCAGGTTTATCCGGTGCAGTTACTACAGCGACAACATCAAAATTTGCTTTAATCAAAGCATCTAAACTGGCCACGGCAAAATCAGGCGTACCCATGAAAACTATTTTCATATAATTATGTTAGTTTCTAAACGATAAAAAAACAACGCGTTTAAACGCATTTGTGTTTTACAAAATAACTAAAAATAAATCATCCTTATAGGTTAAAATGGTACAGGGGAAAGAGGTTGTAAAGGCCAGCGGATTGGTATATGTTACCGATTCTATGCCAGGTATTTATAGAAATGGGAAGCCTGGAAAGTTTATTTATGTAGATAAAAGCGGCGAAAAAGTAAAAGATGAAAAGCAGCTTTTACGAATCAAATCGCTGGTTATCCCACCTGCTTGGCAAGATGTTTGGATTGCTACAAAACCCAATGCTTATTTACAAGTTACCGGAATAGATGCTGCCGGTAGAAAACAATACAAATATCATCCGAAATGGGTAAGCAGACGATCAGAAGATAAATATTTCCGTTTATTTGAATTTGGCCAGGTTTTGCCACAAGCGAGGAAAAATTTACTGAAAGATTTAAAACGAAAAGAAATGGACGAACGTAAGGTTCTGGCCATTTGCGTTGATGTACTTCAGAAAACACTCATCCGCGTAGGTAACGAGAATTACAAACAATTATATGGCTCTTTCGGCTTAACAACCTTAAGGGATAAACATGTTAAAATTGAAGGCAGCAAGATAAAAATGGATTTTATCGGCAAAAAAGGCGTTAAACAAAGTGTTCAGTTGAACGACAGGTCTTTAGCCCGTTTAATAAAAAAATGCCGAGACATTCCGGGGCAGGAATTGTTTCAGTTTTATACCGATGGAAAAAACCATACAGGAGTAGATTCCGGAAAAATTAACCAGTATATTAAAGAAATAACCGGAAGCGATTTTACCGCAAAAGATTTCCGGACATGGGGTGGGACTTTGGAAGCACTAAGGCAGTTTGCAAATTGCAGTGTAGACGAAGGAGTGGCATTAAATACAAAAAAAATGGTTGTACAGGTTTTAGATTGCGTAGCAAAAAAACTGGGCAATACCAGAGCCGTTTGTAAAAGTTCTTACGTATATCCTTTACTGATCACAGCTTACGAAAATAACGATTTGGAGAAGTACCTTAAAAAGATGAATAAATCCAAAAAAATTGAAAATACTGGATTAGAAGCAGACGAAAAAATTTTGCTCTCATTTTTACGTGCTAGCGCTAAATAAGCTTTTATATTTGTTTAATTATGCAGAATACCGCGAACTTTGAGTCTACCGAAATCTTTAATATCGTTATAGAAGAATCACCAATGCCCATCGCTTTATACGTGGGTAAAGAGATGATTGTCCAGGTAGCCAACCGTGCAATTCTTTCTGCATGGGGAAAAGATGCGTCCGTAATTGGCTTGCCATTGGCAGAAGCCGTACCTGAACTGGACGGGCAGCCATTTCTGGAAATTTTAAACCAAGTTTTTACCACGGGCAAAGCCTATGAAGCCAAAGAAGATGCGGTGACTTTAAGCAAAGATGGTGTGCTGGTCAATTACTATTTCGATTTTACATATAAACCACTTAAAAATGCGCAAGGCGAAGTTTGGGCAATTTTAAATAATGCAACTGATGTGACGGATTTGGTGAACACACGGCTTCAGATTGAAGAAAGTGAAGAGCTTTTCCGTCAGATGATTCAAGGTGCACCTATTGCCATTGGCATTTTGCGCGGTCCCGAATTAAAAATTGAACAAGCCAATGATGAGCTTTTGCGCGTGTGGGGCAAAACAACTTCGGTACTTGGAATGCCACTTTTAGAAGCATTGCCGGAAATTGTAGGTCAGTCTTTTCCAGGTATTCTTCACCAGGTTTACGAAACTGGTATTGCGCATTACGATTCAGAAGCACTCGCAAAACTGGAACATCAAGGCTTGTTGAGCGACTACTATTTCAACTTTGTTTACGATCCATTACGCGATAAAAATGGCCAGGTTAGCGGAATTATGATTGTAGCAAGCGAAGTAACGCCACAAGTAAACTCAAGGCAGGAAATCGTTAAAAGCGAAGATCGATTTAAAAATCTTTTACTCGAAATGCCTATTGCAACGGCCTACTATGAAACAGAAGATATCATAATAAAACTTGCCAACGCAGAAATGTTAAAATTTTGGGGTCGCGGTACAGAAGTAATTGGTCATCCAATGGAAAAGGCAATTCCAGAGTTGGTGGAGCAACCATTTATAGATATTCTTAAAGAAGTCTTTCGCTCTGGTAAAGCCTATCATGCCGATCAACAATCGGCAGAATTGCTGGTAGATGGTAAGCTTAAAACTTCCTGGTTTAATTTTACCTATAAGCCTTTAAGAAATGCACAGGGCGAAGTTTATGCAATTTTGCATGCCGCAATGGATGTAACCAACCAGGTCATGTTGCAGAAACAAAAAGACAATTTCCTTGGTATTGCCAGTCATGAACTTAAAACACCCGTAACCAGTATTAAGGCATATGCGCAGGTTTTGGAGCGGATGATTAGAAATGATGGCGACGCAGGTAAGGCAGATATGGTCAAGAAAATGGATCTTCAGATTAACCGGTTGACAACCCTGATTGGCGATTTGCTTGATGTAACCAAAATTCAATCCGGAAGGATGGCATTTTCTCCTATACATTTTGAATTTGATGAACTTATCGGAGAAATTATTGAAGTCATTCAACACACAACCTCGCAGCATGAAATTATGGCCAGTTTGCAAACCGGCGCCACGTTATTTTACGATAAAGAGCGAATTGGCCAGGTTTTGATTAACTTTTTGTCTAATGCAATAAAATACTCAATAGATGCCAATCCCATTATAGTTAATGCCGTTGTAATTAATGATGAGGTGATTTTGAGTGTACAGGATTTTGGTGTTGGTATTGATACAGAATCTCAACCTTTTGTTTTCGATCAGTTTTATCGCGTAAGCGGAAACCTGCAACATACGTATTCTGGCCTTGGCCTCGGTTTATTCATTTCTGCAGAAATTATTAAACAAGAAGGCGGTAGAATCTGGCTAAATAGTGAAGAGGGGAAAGGTTCTACCTTTTATTTCGCCTTAAAAATCAACACATAAAAAAACCGATGACTTACATCGGTTATTGATCTTTGCTGGGTGCTTTCTTGATAGGTTGTACCGGTTGTTCTTCTTGCTCCCGTTGTTTTGCCGGCTCTTTTGTTTTAGGCGCTTTATTGGGTAAACTGTCGTTGGGTTTTCTAACCGTTTTATGGTCTACCGGTTCTCGTCCTTTCGGCACTTCTTCTTCGTAATTACTTCCGGGTTTATCGCTTTTTTCTTTTGGTCCAGTCATGATTGTATTCCTTTCTAAAAAGGTGAAGCAACGAACGTTTGTCCATTGCCCCACTGTTTTTTAATCCTGTTTATACAACACTACTTTTACCACATTGTTTATGGATACAATAAATATTTTTTACGCCTTTTTTTATAGGATTCTAATCCTGGCGCCCAGCTTGCTCTAATTTCAGCTTCAGATTTTCCATCAATTACTTGTTGCCTGAAATCTGCTACACCAACTAATCTTTCTATTACCCCCATTTCTTTACTCAGTTTGGTGTTGAAAAAGTCTTCTTTTTTCGGCGAGGCCTGATAAAGTTCTAATAACCAACTTAGATTGAGTTGTCTGGATTCACGCAGTTTTGCCACATCATATGTTCGCAAATCCAGTCCGTAACAAACCTGATTTTGAAACAATGGCGTTTCTGACATGCCTTTTATACTTTTCGGCGTAAAACTGAAATCGAATTTACCCTTTAGATAAGGCGCACCAACAATTGTAAATGGAAATAAGGTGCCACGTCCGTGGTTTAGGTAAGTTCCTTCAAACAAGCAAGTTGTTGGATAAAGCAATATGGCTTGCTGTGTATTTAGGTTAGGTGATGGTTTTACAGGCAACTCATACTCCATATCATGGTTGTAGTTTGCATTTTTGATCACCGTTATTTTGCATTTTATTTTGTCTTTCAACCAGCCTTCGCCGTTTAGCATTTGTGCATATTCACCAACGGTTAAACCATGCGCAATAGGAATAGGCTGAATACCAATACCCGATTTATATTTAGGATCTAATATTGGTCCGTCTATTAAATATCCATTGGGGTTCGGGCGATCCAGAATTAACACCTCTTTCTTATTTAATGCACAAGCCTCCATTACGTGTTGCAGCGTGTTAATATAAGTATAGAATCTTACGCCAACATCCTGAATATCAAATATCATAACGTCTATATCTGCCAGGTCTTCTGCAGTAGGCGTGCTGTGTTTGCCATATAATGAAATGGCTTTTATACCGGTTTTGGTATCAACAGCGTCATCAACATCTACGCCGGCACTTGCATTGCCGCGAAAGCCATGTTCTGGTCCAAAAATTTTCTGGATTTTAACGCCGCGTTTTAGCAAACTATCTACCGTTGTTTCTTTGCCAATAATAGATGTTGGATTTACAACCATACCTATGCGTTTTCCTTTCAGTAATGGCAGGTATTTTTCCGTTTGCTCTGCACCCGTACGGATGGCACCAACTGCGGGTACGTTGTTGTCAGATGTGTGGGTTGAATGTGGGGTTGTATTCGCCTTTTCGTTATCATCATTTGCTTTTGGCACTTGCCCGCAGGCGGTAAATGCAATTAAGCTCATCAAAACAAAACTTGTATATCTTTTCATGTGTTTTCTATCATTTATCTGTGAATTGATTTCCGGTTTCAACAACAAATTTCTTGAACAAATGGATTAATTTATAGAAGAATGCCTTTAATTAAATAGAATTAAGCATTTTTGCTAAGTTAGTAAAATTATCAAATTGAACTTCGAATATTTCATCGCCCGGCGGGTAGCCATAAAATCAGAACGTACATTCTCTAAGCTCATTGTACGGATTGCCATTGCAGGGGTTATGCTCAGTCTTGCGGTAATGATTTTGAGCGTGGCCATCATCAAAGGTTTTAAAACTGAAATTCAGGACAAAGTACGCGGTTATCTGGGCGATGTTCAAATTACCCGATACGATCTGAATAATTCATTTGAGCATACACCTTTCCGTTTGGATGAAGAAACCAGAAAGCAACTTCGAAGCAATAAAAACGTAGCGTATTTCTATCCTTTTGCTACAAAACCAGCCATACTTTCTGCTAATAAAGAAATTGAGGGAATTAATTTTAAAGGTGTGGATAAAGATTACCGGTGGGATTATATCCGTAAACATTTACTGAATGGCCGGGTAATAAACTTTGCCGATAGTACTGCCGCAATGCAAGAATTGTTGATTTCTGATTATACTGCCAAAAGATTAAAGCTGAAAAGCGGCGACGATTTTATCATGTACTTTGTACAAAATCAACTGAGGCCACGGAAATTTAAAATTGTTGGCGTGTATTCTATTGGTGTTGAAGATATTGATAAAGGTTTTGTGCTGGGCAATATCAACATTGTTAAAAGACTTAATAAGTGGGAAAACGGGGAAGTTGGCGGGATTGAAATCCGCATTAAAGATTTTAGTAAACTGGACGCCGTAGCACAGGGTATTTTTGAAAACCTGCCCAGAAACCTGCGTTCATATTCTATTAAAGAGAACTTCCCGAATATATTTACCTGGCTAGGTTTGCTGGATGTAAATACCCGCGTAATTTTAATTTTAATGTTGATTGTTGGTGTAATTAATATGATTACTGCATTGCTAATTATGATTCTTGAGCGTACCAATATGATCGGAATGCTTAAATCATTTGGTGCAAACAACTGGAGCATTATGAAAATTTTCCTCTATAATGCCGCGTATCTAATTGGAATTGGCCTGCTATTGGGGAATATTCTTGGTTTGGGGTTGGGTTTTCTGCAACAGCAAACACATATTTTTAAGCTCGATCAGTCTTCTTACTTTCTGGCTTATGCACCGGTAGAATTTCATGCAACTGATGTTATTTTCCTAAATCTTACAACGGCCATTTTGTGCTTAATTGTTTTGATTATTCCATCGTTACTTATCAGCAAAGTTTCTCCATTAAAAGCCATTCGGTTTAAGTAACTAAACCTCCAGCCAGTTGGTTCCTTGCATAGCTGTAAGAAACTCTGTACGCGGGGCAAGGTTAAGATATGGATAACTGACTTTAGAAAGGTATAGACCTGTAGCGTGCGCCGGATCTAAAGTTTTAGGCGTTTCTAAAGTAATCAGCAAATTTTCAAATTCATCAACACTCATTTCGCCTTTGCCAACTTTTAAGATTTTGCCCATCAAAATGCGAATCATTTTGCTTAAAAAACGATTACTGGCAATGTGAAAACGAATGCGGTCTGCTTTTGCATTTACAAACAAACCTGCTTCCATCACGTTGCAAATAGTATGTTCATATTTATTTGGCTGAGTACAAAAGGCGCGGTAATCTTTGTATTTCGGCAGGAGGGCAACAACAGCCTTCATTTGGGATAGATTCAGATCTGCATTGAGGTATAAAGAACTTTGCGTACTTAAAAAAGGATCTTTGTAAGTATGTAAGAAATAATCATACTGGCGTTGAACAGCTTCAAAACGGGCGTGTTGCTGGCCATCCATTTTAATGATGTCAAAAATTGCGATGTTTTGGGGCAAAGCTTTATTCATTCTGAAAGCGAGATCAAAATCAAAATCCTGCTCAATATCCGCATGGAAGAAAAACTGGCTGGCATGTACATGTGCATCTGTGCGCCCGCAACCATTAATTGGCGTTGGTACTTTAAGAATTTGCTGTAGAACCTGCTCCAGCGTGCCTTGAACACTAATGGCACTTGGATGTTTTTGCCAGCCATTGTAATGCTGACCTTGATAGGCGATGTGAAAAAAGTATCTCAAAATAAAAAATCTAAGCAAAGATACATAAATGATGCTTTATGCATTGGTTTAAGCCAATCCAGATAAAATTTAAAACGCATTAACTTTTTATTAACAATCTGCTGGCTACGCTTTTAATATATTTGAAGAAAAAGAACGATGTAAAAACTGTACCTAATTAGATTTAAAATAACGTATGGAAAATTACGATAATTTAATGTGGGCGCAGCAGTTGCATTGTCAGATTTCACTTCAGGTGGCGGCAGAAGAACTTTTCAATTCATTAGATGAAAGGTTAATGCCTAAGGTTTTCATTTTAGGGGTAAATATTGATCCGTCTTCAAAAGGCGCATTTGTTAATCTGGAATGTGAGGATTGCGGTTATTGTCCGCTTCATTTTTTACACATCAATAAAACTGTAGAAAGTTACCTGAAAATAATTGATGAATGGGCAGGTGTAGATACAGAATCGGATATTTTAGAAACACTAGGCAATTCTGTTTTAGCAGAAATTCAGAGAACCTTACGCAAGCAACCAAAAAATCTGTTGGTAGAAACTTTTGTATCATCACCAGCGCGGATCAATGGCTATCTTGTTTTTGTAATTACCGAGCTGAATAAAAAGGTGATGAATGGCTTTTATACTTTGAGCCAAAGCCAGAAATCAACCGTAGATGGTTTTAAAACAAGCCGTTCTTTTATTGAAAGCATTATTCAAACCTATCTTGATGCCAGCAACAATGCGCTAAAAGCCAAATCACAATTCGAGTTTAACATATTATCTAAAGGTAGAGATGAACTGGTGAATACTGCGGCCCATAATTTTATGACCACCATTTCTCTTGCTGGTAGAAATGCGCACAATCTACATGTTTTATATGAAGCCTGCAATAGCATTTCTTCTCTTAAATATGAAGGCGAAGAAGGATTAGGGAAAATGATTGTTGCCCACCGAGATCATCCAAATGTGAAACTTGCAATGGCTTTAGAAGAGCCCATTCATATTACAGATTTTAGAAAAGTACGTAAATTTCTGGAACTGGCCGATCATAAACACTGGCTCATTTCAGATTCGGTATTTATTTACGGACTGGGCAGATTGGTGGGCAAATACAATGCACATAACGAGTCTTTATTTGTTATTCATTTCACCAAACACTTTCATTGGGAGGCACTGCATAACGGGAAAATATTAATTTCTGTAGCCTTTCGTACGCCAAGTTTATACAACGAACAAATCAACAAAGAGCGCTTTTATTCTACTATTTCCAGAACCTTTCCGGAGATTGCACGTGAAAGGATTCATGCTCTTTGGGAGATTACATTAGAAGCAACTAAACAAAAACACGGCACTATTCTGGCCATTTCATCTGCAGCAGAGCAAGAAGCAGAACGCCTGAGCAAACAATCTTTCAAGATAAAACCTATTCAACTGAATAAAACCTTGGTTGGGCAACTAAGTTCAATTGATGGTGCAATTTTGTTAGACACCAATAGTATTTGTTACGGCATTGGTGTAATATTGGATGGAATTGCCAATCATTACGGAGATTCATCGCGCGGTGCGCGATTCAATTCGGCTTTACGGTATTATGAACATATGGAAAAAAAAGCGGGCATTGTGCTGGTTGTCCTTTCTGAAGATGGAATGATCAACTTAATACCCGAATTAAAAGACCAGGTAAACCATTCGGCGATTTTGGAAAAAATTAAAGAACTGGAAGTGCTTAGTATTTCTGAACCTAAAGATAGAAGCAAATACAACCGCGTGATGGCTTTTCTAAATCAGCATAGTTTTTATTTCAGTAAGGATGAATGTTTGGCAATTAACGGTTTGAAATCAAAAATTGAAAATAGTTATCGTTTTACAGATGGGATTAAAATGATTTACGATAATTTTGAACCTAATGCGAAAATGAACGCATCTTATTATTTTAAATAAATTTAAAACTGATCAAAATGGATTGTGCCTGCGGAAGCGGAAAACCTTATGCAGGTTGTTGTGCCCCTTATCACCTCAATAAAGAATATGCACCAACAGCAGAAGCGCTAATGCGCTCGCGTTACAGCGCTTTTGTTAAGCAGCAGGCAGATTATCTTTATGAAACCACAGATCCTTTAAAAAGAAACGGAAACAGTAAAAAAGCTTATCTGAAAAGCGCAAAAAATACCAAATGGGTAAAATTAGAAATTGTATTTGCTGTTGAAACTGTGGTGGAATTTAAGGCGTATTACCTGGGCAGAAATTTTAACTTGGAAGTTCTTCACGAAAGGTCAAATTTCCGGAAGGAAAACGGAAAATGGTTTTATGTTGATGGGGAATTTTATTGATTTGGCATTAACAAAAATTCTGTAAAAGTCTCCGGAGAAATGACTTTAGTTTGGACATTTTCATAGGCTTCTAAAAAACTTTTCGGAAATTTTACCTTGGTCTTCGCATTCCATTTAATTTCGTAGGCGGTCATTATTCCGTTTTTTTCCTCGATGTAATCTATTTCTTGCTGAGCGTGTGTACGCCAAAAATACTTATTGCAATTGATTTGCTCGTAGGCAAGCATCTTTTGTCGCTCACTAATCACAAAATTCTCCCATAATTGCCCGATGTCTTGTCTCAATGTTGCCGGACTAAATTGGTTAATGACCGCATTACGAATTCCATTGTCATAGAAATAGATTTTTCTACTTTTTTTTAATTCATTTCGAAGATTTCGGCTTAAAGAATTTAACCTGAAAATAATGAAAGCTTTTTCTAACAAATCGATATACTTTTCCGTAGTTTGATTATCCAGTCCTGTAATTTGTCCGAGTTCATGATAAGATACTTCACTGCCAACCTGAAAAGCAAGTGCCTGTACTAATTTTTCCATTTTATCTGGTTTCTGAATTTTATCCCATGCTAAAATATCTTTATATAAGTAGCTATTTGCAAGTTGCTTTAGTCTAATTTCTTCATGACCTAAATTGTTTACCACTTCTGGATAATAGCCATAAATTAACCTTTGATTAACCAGGCGGGTTTCTGTTAAAAACCCGTGCGTATTCACCATTTCTTGAAAAGAAAAGGGCAATAAATTATACTCCCATTTACGGCCGGTTAAAGGCTCATTAATTTGATTTGCCAATTCAAATGACGATGATCCCGTGGCAATTACTTTAATCTCAGGGATTTGGTCAACGATAATTTTTATAAGTAAACCAATGTTCTGAATTCGTTGCGCCTCATCAATAATCAGCGTTTTGGTTGCACCCAATAATGATCTGAGCAGTGTTGAATTTGGGTCGATTAACCAAGTACGAATATCGGCGTCGTCGCCATTCCAAATGGTTACTGGAGTATTAAAATTGCTAGAAATTTGCTGTGGCGCGGACCAAGTATCATGATTGATTTGCGGTCTTGCAGATTGGAAACAATCCACTTTGATAAAATTCTGTTTACCATAATCGCAAATTTAATATAAATTTTGCGATCTCATTCGCAAAATTTATATTAAATTTGCGATTTTAAAGTTTCTTGGCTTGGTTCCAGTATACGTCCATTTCTGCAAGTGTCATATCAGAAAGTGCTTTGCCATTTTCATTTGCTTTGTTTTCCAGATATTGAAAGCGTTTTATGAATTTTTTATTGGTTTTCTCCAGCGCATTTTCAGGGTTAATATTGATAAAACGTGCGTAATTTATCAATGAAAATAAAACATCGCCAAATTCTGCTTCTGCGCGTTCTGCATCAAAATCGCTATCATTTGCATTAAATTCAGCTTTAAATTCTTGTAATTCTTCTTCAACTTTTTCCCAAACCTGGCTTTTATTTTCCCAATCGAAACCCACTCCGCGTGCTTTTTCCTGAATGCGAGCGGCTTTAACCAATGCTGGTAACGATGCAGGAACACCCGCTAAAACAGATTTATTGCCTTCTTTAAGCTTAATCTGTTCCCAGTTTCGTTTTACATCTTCTTCATCCCGGACCTCAACATCACCATAAATGTGCGGATGGCGGTTTACGAGTTTATCGCAAACACCATTTAATACATCTGTAATGTTGAAATCACCATTTTCTGAAGCAATCCTGGAGTAAAAAACCAGATGCATCATGACATCGCCGAGCTCCTTTCTGATTTCTTCAATGTCGCCGTCTAAAATGGCGTCAGAAAGCTCGTAAGTTTCTTCAATGGTTAAGTGCCTAAGCGTTTCCATAGTTTGTTTTTTATCCCACGGACATTGCGTTCTCAGCGTATCTAAAACGGTAAGCAGTCTTAAAAATGCATCAGCTGGATTATTTGCGCTTGCAGGAATTGGATTGTTTGGCATAATAAAAGGTTTGTGTACAAATATCTAAAACTATGAAATCAATTTTCAACGTTATGGAAAATAAATGGAATGAAAATGAAGTGTATTTTTTATTTATCAGGTTTAAGGCAATTAATATAGTTGCAACAAAAAGCACAACCAATCCCGAAAAGAAATAATACCGGCTATTTTTCCAATCTTTTACTACCTGGTTTTTCGTGCTGCATGGAAAAGAACGAGAGCAGACAGCTGCCCATGAATAAAATTGCGGCAGCAAGTGCAAATTCGTCAATTAAAGAATCATCGTTTACATTTAACTTTTTAAGCGATATAAGAACAATAAAGGACAAGTTTAATAGACTTGCAGAAGTATTTAAAATATGGGCGATTGGTTTTTGGCCTTTAATCTTTTTCTTCCAGTTTAATCTTTTTTGTGATGTGGTAAACGCGTTTTTTCTTCACTGGTTTATGTTCTTCTCCCATTAAAATTCCCCAGGGCTGCAAAGCATCAATCCGGTCGAAAATAATTTTTAAAATGGCCAGGTAAGGAATGCATAGAAACATGCCCGAAATTCCCCATATCATTTCGCCCACTACAATGCCGATAAATGCAATAAGCGCATTGATTTTTACTTTTGAACCTACCACAAGTGGCATAAGGATATTTCCATCTACAGCGTGCACAGCTACAAACACAACTAAAATAAGCAAAACTTTTGCTGCACCTGCGGTTGCAAAGGTGATTAAGCAACTGATTATCAGTGCGAAAAATATGCCCAAATAAGGCACCACATTGAAAATTCCGGTAACTAACCCCAACAAAACGGCATATTTGACGCCGAGTATACTCAGTATCGTGATCATCAATAGCGTTACAATCAGCATCTGTAAAAACAAACCAATGATATATTTTTTGATGATGTATTGAATCTGGCTGGCAATTTCCGCAACCTTTTCTTTATGTTCTTCTTTAAAAACTGAGGTTAAAAAAGTAAACAATACACGACGATAATTGAGTATAAAAAACGTAAAAAGTAAAGTAAAACTCAAAAATAGGAGTGTAGAAGATAATGTAGCTAAAGTAGTAGCAACAATAGTAGCGCTTGTTGCCAGAGCTTTCTCTGTACTGTCGTTCAGGTAAGCCAGCTGTTTATGGGTATTAACACCAAAGGTATGCGAAATCCAAGCCTGCAAATCGTGATAAGATACATTCGCTTTTTCTTTTAACAATGGCCAGTCTGACCAGAGATCGCTTAATTGATTGCCGAAAAAATAGACAATGCTGCCAATTACAAAAATCATCAGCACAACTGAAAAAATTGTAGATAAACTCCTTTTAAACCTACATTTTCTTTCCATGAAATTCGCCGCAGGCAGCAGCAAAATTGCCATTAGAAAAGAAAACAGGAGCGGTGCCAACAACGATTGGCCGAGTACGGCAATGTACGTTAAACTGATCAAACAGAACAGTACAAGGGCAAGTTTTGGCAGAAAAGATAGTTTAATGTCTTTCATAGTGATTTTGTTCTGTTGATATACAAAATGCCCGATAAAAAGTTTTTATCGGGCACTTAAATATAACAGATAATTTTAATAGATACTGGCTTTATTCAGTAAAGAAATATCTGCCGGTGCCAATTGCAGATTTGCCGCCTCTGTAAAAGATTTGAGTTGCTCTAATCCGGTAACACTGGCAATTGGCGCAGTGATGGATGGATGATGGATTAACCAAGATAAAGCAACAGATGCCAGTGCAACATTATGCGCTTCGGCAACTTCTTCTAAAGCATTTAAAATTCTAAATCCACGTTCGTTCATATACTTTTTAACACCTCCGCCTCTTGCACTTTTTTTCAAATCTTCCTCGCTGCGGTATTTGCCTGTTAAGAAACCACTGGCCAGTGAATAATAAGACACAACGCCCATACCTTCTTCGAGGCAAATTTTTTCGTGTTCGGATTCAAATTCTTCCCGATCGAACAGATTATATCCTGGTTGATACACCTGGTATTTCGGTAGGTTATTTTGTGCGGAAGCAAGCAAAGATTCTTTTAAACGTGATGCAGAAAAGTTTGACGCACCAATCCACCGTACTTTTCCTTCTTTAACTAAAGTTTCATAAGCAGAGAGTGTTTCTTCTACAGGTGTGGATTCGTCATCAAAATGAGAAAAATATAAATCAATATAATCTGTTTTTAACCGGCTCAATGAATGTTCAACCTCATTGATTATGTAATCTTTTTTAAGCGATTTGCCGCTGCCCATATCAGAGCCAACTTTTGTAGCGATGACAACATCATGGCGCTTATTCCTTTTTTTAAGCCAGTTGCCAATAATTGTCTCAGATTCCCCACCCTGATTTCCTTCTTTCCATCTTGAGTATACATCTGCGGTATCTATAAAGTTAAATCCATCAGCAACAAACTGGTCTAAAATATCATGAGATTGTTGTTCATTTATCGTCCAGCCAAAAACATTGCCACCAAAAACAATTGGTGCCACGCTCAGGTCAGATTTTCCTAAGGTTCTTTTTTCCATAACTTAAAGTTTTTAAAACGTTTAATGCAAACACGCAACACTAAGGAAGAGTTTAATTAGATCGTCTTATTTCTGTAAGTTTTCGCTTATTTGATTTTTTGTGCATAAAAAAAGCTGCCGGTTTGGGCAGCTTTCATATGAAAATATTTTTACTTATACGTTAAATCTGAAGTGCATAATGTCTCCATCTTCAACGACATAGGTTTTACCTTCAACACCAAGTTTTCCGGCTTCTTTACATGCATTCTCTGAACCCAGTGTTACAAAATCTACGTATTTGATCACTTCGGCACGGATAAAGCCTTTTTCGAAATCGGTATGAATTACACCTGCAGCTTGTGGTGCTGTAAATCCTTTGGTTATTGTCCATGCGCGTACCTCTTGCACACCGGCGGTGAAGTACGTGTATAGATTCAATAATTTATATGCTGCCCGGATTAATTTATTTACACCGGATTCTTCAAGTCCAAGATCGGCTAAAAACTCTTGGCGTTCTTCATAACTTTCCAATTCTGCAATTTCTGATTCAATTTTTGCAGAGATAACCAATACCTCGGCATTTTCATCGGCTACGTTTGCTTTTACCAAATCAACATATTTGTTGCCGTTCACTACAGAAGCTTCATCTACGTTACATACGTACATTACTGGTTTTTGTGTAAGTAAGCCCAAATCAACAATAAAGTCGAAATCATCCTGAGGAAGTGCGGCAGTACGTACAGATTTTCCGCTTTCGAGATGTGTTTTTACAATGCTCAATATTTCATAAGTACGTTTTGCATCTTTATCCCCACCGGTTTTTGCCATTTTTTCTACCTTCTGGATCCGTTTATCAACGGTATCCAAATCTTTAAGCTGGAGTTCGGTGTCAATAATTTCGCGATCTCTAATCGGATCAACAGAACCATCAACGTGTATAACGTTGCCATCGTCAAAACAACGCAAAACATGGATGATTGCATTTGTTGCACGGATATTTCCCAAAAACTGGTTGCCTAAACCTTCACCTTTCGATGCGCCTTTAACCAAACCAGCAATATCAACAATCTCAATTGTATTGGGCTGTACCTTATTTGGTTTTACCAATTCTGCAAGTTTAGTTAACCGATCATCCGGCACGGTTATTACACCTACGTTAGGTTCAATTGTACAGAACGGAAAATTTGCCGCCTGTGCTTTTGCATTTGATAAACAGTTAAAAAGCGTTGATTTACCCACATTTGGTAAGCCAACAATACCACATTGTAATGCCATTTATAATCGTCTTAAATCGTTTGTCTTATATCTGCAGGAAACACTTGTATTCCGCCTAAAAATCGGGCAAAGATAAGCTTTTATAATCTTTATTTAAACTCTTCGGTTTGCAGCGAATGGATATTTTATCTATGTTTAACCAAAAATTAATGTTGATATATGGAAGAATCAGGATTTCAGGAAGCGCAAGAGGTTAAATTGGTGGTAACAGAAGAAATGCGCAGTTACATTTACGATGCAACGAAATGGGCAAGGTTTATGTCTGTTATAGGATTTGTTTTTTCGGCTTTTCTGATTATTGGATCTTTCGGGATCGGTGCTGCAATGCAGGCACAGCCAGAGTTAACCAAACAACTTGGGCCGGTTGCTGGCTTTGGCGCAATTGGAATTACAATATTTTATATTGTTTTAGCCTTGATTTTTTTCTACCCAAGTTTAATGCTGATGAGGTTTGCCAATAAAGGCCGTCAAGGTATATTATTCGGCGATCAGGAAGAGTTGAACGATTCTATGAGTAATGTAAAATCCCTTTTTAAATTCTTCGGAATTTTAACAATTGTTACCATTGTGAGTTACTTTTTGCTCTTTATGCTTATGGCAGCAAGTATGGCAGGAATGTAATTCTGCGTAATTTAATTTCTAAAATATTAGTTCAATAAAAAAGCCTTTGACTTTCTCAAAGGCTTTATTGAATTATATAACTTAAAAAGAAAAATCGTCATTCGATCTTGCTACCTGCTCTCCATTTTCAGAGTATTCATAGCGTTTTTCTACCACGTCTTGGTGAGATTTGATGTAATCAACAGTTTCATTTAAACCTTCGGCAAATTTTTCAAAGTCTTCTTTGTATAAAAAGATTTTATGTTTAACGAAAACACCGTCTTCTAATCTTTTTTTACTTTCTGTTACTGTAAGGTAATAATCACCTGAGCGAGTGGCCTTCACGTCGAAGAAATATGTTCTCTTACCTGCTCTTACTTTCTTTGAAAAAACTTCTTCTCTTTCCTTGTTGTCAAAATCTCCCATGGTTGGTATTGATGTGGTTTTTGGTTGCGGTAAATATAAAGCAAATATTTAAAGTTCAAAATACTATTTTGATAGATTTTAAATTGTTTGGCTTTCTTCTTCCAATAACTGGTTGTTGTAAAGCTCTGTATACGCTCCGTTTAACGCCAAAAGCTCGTTGTGTGTACCTTGTTCTACAATAATGCCATCATCCAGAACCAGAATTTTATCGGCATTTTTTATTGTAGAAATTCGATGCGCAATTAGAATACTGGTTTTTCCATGCATAATCTTACCCAGATTTTGCAAGATCTCTTCTTCTGTACGCGTATCAACAGCAGAGAGGCAATCGTCGAAAATTAAAATTTTAGGCGATTTAATCAGCGCACGCGCGATTGATACACGTTGTTTTTGTCCGCCAGATAAGGTAATGCCTCTTTCGCCAAGCATGGTTTCAAACTTCCCGTCAAAATCGATGATATTGCTATAAACAGAGGCATTTTTTGCCGCTTCATATACTTCTTCGTCTGTTGCAGTATCTAAACCAAAAGCAATGTTGTTTTTAATCGTATCCGAAAAAAGAAAAACTTCTTGCGGAACAAAGCCAACTTGACTTCTGTAACCTTGCAGATTCAAATCGCTCAGATTTTTGCCATCTACCAAAATATTTCCCTGTTCAACATCATACATGCGCATAATCAGGTTGGCAATAGTCGATTTTCCAGAACCGGTTTTGCCAATAATGGCTACAAATTCTCCGCTATTGATTTTGAAATCGACATTTTTCAATGCCTTTATTCCGGTATCCGCATAGGTAAAACTCACATTTTTGAAATGAATCTCTCCATGAATTTCTTCTATTCGATTGTTTTGAGATTGAATATCCGGAGGAATTTGTAAAAACTCGTTAATGCGTTTTTGCGAAGCCGCCGCCCGCTGGATAAGCGAAGTTACCCAACCCAACATGCTTACCGGAAAAGTAAGCTGATTGATATAGATGATAAATTCTGCAATACTGCCAGCTGTAATGCTGCCGTTTATAACCTGAATGCCACCAATATATATCGTAAGAATTGTACTTAAACCAATAAGCAAGAGCATGGTTGGAAAAAATAAAGCCGATACTTGTACCAAACCCATTGATTCTCGTTTGTACTCATTGCTTTGTGTCTGGAATAATGCTCTGGTATAATCTTCGCGAACGTAAGATTTTATGATTCGGATGCCAGAAAATCTCTCCTGAACAAAAGAAGAAAGCGTAGATAGCCGTTCTTGTATTTTTCCACTTTTTTTGAAGATCAGCGTGTTTACATAATATATAATGATGACCAAAAAAGGGAGTGGAGAAAGGCAATAAATGGCAAGTGTACGGTTTACATCAAACATCGAGTAGATGATGAGAATAGAGAGTACGAAGGTATTTGCCGTATACATAATTGCAGGACCAACATACATTCTTACCCGATTTACATCTTCTGTAGCACGGTTCATTAAATCGCCTGTATTGTTTCTTCTATAAAAACCTAAGCTCAGTTTTTGATAATGTTCATAAATTTCGTTTTTCATATCGAACTCGATATGGCGCGACATTAAAATAATGGTTTGGCGCATGAAAAAAAGAAACAAACCACGGAGGATATACAAAGCAATAATTAGCGCGCCAAAATACAAGAGGCTTACACTAAAAATATCATATATAACTTGCTGGCGGTCAAAACCTTCAAAAAGCTGAAAAACCTGAATGTTTTCTGTAATGAGATCAAATGCAAAGCGAACCACCTGAGCAGGAACAACCCCAAAAATATTAGAAATTACGACGAAGAAAATTCCGGGAATTATCCACCATTTATATTTTAGGAAATACTTGTTGAGATGTTTTAAGTGTTTCATGCCGGGCAAACTTAGATCAAAATTAAGCAAAGGCCAAGTAAATTTGTTATAGTTTCGTTAAATGCGTGTAATAATGGTTTTTTATTTTAATTTTGCAGCAGGTTAGCCGTACGTACATTATGCCAGCAAATTCTCCTATCGAAACATCCATATTAGATCAATTAAGTGCTTACGGGCACAAGAAACTGGTTTTTTGTAATGATGCAGATACTGGATTAAAAGCCATAATTGCCATTCACGATACTACTTTAGGGCCAGCATTGGGCGGAACACGGATGTGGAGCTACGCTACAGAAGGCGAAGCCCTGGAAGATGCACTTCGTTTATCACGAGGAATGACCTATAAAGCTGCAATAACAGGATTGAATATTGGAGGCGGTAAAGGCGTAATCATTGGCGATTCCAGAAAAGACAAAACAGAAACTTTAATGCGCAGTTATGGCCGGTTTATTAAAAACCTAAACGGCGAATTTATTACTGCTGAAGAAATGGGTACTAACGTACGCGATATGGAATATATCCGTATGGAAACCAATCATGTAACCGGTGTTCCGGAATCTATGGGTGGTGCAGGTAATCCCGCTCCGGTAACTGCTCAAGGTGTATATTTAGGAATTAAAGCCAGTATTAAAGAAGTTTTTGGAACAGATATGCTTGCCGGCAGAACAATTGTTGTTCAAGGTATCGGGAATGTTGGAGAACACCTGGTGGCTTTGCTCAGAAAAGAAAATGCCGAGGTGCTGATAAGCGATATTAACCAAGAGCAACTGACTTACGTAGCGCGTAAGTACAAAGCAAAACCAATTGACGCCGATAAAATTTTCGGGATCGATGCAGATGTATATGCACCTTGTGCTATGGGCGCAACGGTGAACAACAAAACCATCGAAAAAATGAAGTTTGCAATCATTGCCGGCTCTGCAAACAATCAGTTAAAAGACGAAATTGCCGATAGTGAATTGTTATTGAATAAAGGAATTTTATTTGCACCAGATTACCTGATTAATGCAGGCGGTTTAATTGCCTGTTATTCTGAGCTTACAGGTTATGGCAAAAAAAGAACCGTTCAATTAACAGAAAATATTTATGATGCCACCAGAAATGTAATCAGATTAAGTAAATCAGAAAACATTTCTACAAATGCCGCTGCCAACCAAATTGCCGAAAAACGCATCGAAGACATTAAAAAAATCAAATCAACATATTAAATTAATTATTAACCCCGGTTTAAAAACCAACTCGTTCTTACATTCATGTTAAACAGAAGGCACTTAAGAATCAAAGCTTTGCAAAATATTTTTGCTTGGCACATGGCAGACAAAAAAGACATCAAAGGCGATCTTAAAATTTTGATGCAAAGTATTGATAGCGTTTATGAAATGTACATCTGGATGCTTTCACTTATGGTAGAAGTTACAGAGTTTACCGCAAATGACGCCGCAGAACGTGCAAACAAGCACATCAAAACAGCCGAAGATCTAAATCCCAATATGAAATTATTGCACAACAAGTTCAGCGTTATGCTTCAGCAAAACCCGGATTATGTGTCTGCAATGAAAAAATATAAGGTAGATTGGGGTTTTGATCCGGAAATCAGAAAAACCATTTTCAATGCATTGCGCTCATCAAAGGAGTATGCAGAATATTTAGCCGATCCTAACGAAACACTAGAATCCTCTAAAGACATCATCAAATATATTTTTCGCAAAATTATTCTTAAAAACCAAGCGATAATTCAGGTTTTTGAAGAAAAGTTTATCAACTGGCAGGTAGATCACGAAGTGATGAAAGGCATGGTGGCAAAAACACTGAAGAATTTTACGTTTGATGATCCTTTCAAAAACAAGCTTACTGAGATTAGCGCAGATTGGAGCGAAGACAGTAAATTTGTTCAGGATTTGTTTTTACATACCCTGCAAAATGATGCTAAATATCAGGAAATGATTGCCGATCGTACCAAAAACTGGGAATCTGAAAGGATTGCACTTATGGATACCATTTTAATGAAAATGGCCATCTGTGAACTTTTAAATTTTCCTTCTATTCCGGTAAAAGTTACCATTAACGAATATCTTGAATTGTCAAAAGATTACAGTACACCGAAAAGTAATTTATTTATTAATGGTATTTTGGACAAAATTTTGGGCGATCTTAAAAAGAACAAAACCATTAAAAAGATTGGCCGCGGATTAATTGAAGAGTAATATGAAAAAGATACTTATTCTGGCTATTGCCACACTTTCTTTCGCCGCATGTAGAAATGCGAATACCGCAACTACTGAAGCGAGCGATGCAACAACAGCAGTTGCTTCTGCAGATGCGCCTGCAATTGTTTTTGAACGCGATATTTTCGATTTCGGAAAAATTAAACAAGGCGAAAAAGTTCAGCACGAATTTAAGTTTAAAAATACAGGAAAATCACCTTTAGTAATCAGCAATGCTACTGCAACGTGCGGTTGTACAGTTCCTGAACCACCAAAAGAGCCGATTAAACCAGGAGCAGAAGCTTCGATAAAAGTAATCTTTAGCAGTGAAGGCAAAATGGGTATGCAAGATAAAGTTGTAACCATAACCTCTAACGCAAATCCGACGACTACATCTGTACACCTTGTTGGCGAGGTATTGGAAACAAAGTAAGGATCTATTTTTTAACTAATTATTCAAAAAAACAAATACACAAGAAATGGCATTAACAGTAATTTTGCAAGCCGGTGGAGGAATGGATTACAGACAATTGATCGTTATGGCGGCAATTGGCTTGGTTTTCTACTTTTTCATGATCAGACCACAGCTTAAAAAAGCAAAAGACCACAAAAAATTGGTTGAAGAATTGAAAAAAGGAGATAAAATTGTAACTACAGCAGGTATTCATGGCCGTATTATCGATATGAACGATACTACTTTCCTGATTGAAGTTGAAGGCGGTGTTAAAATCCGTTTCGATAAATCTGCAATCTCTTTAGATGCAACAAAAGCAGCTGCACCAAAAGCGTAGTAGAATAAAATATTACCAAATGCCGGTTTCAGTTAATGAAACCGGCATTTTTTTATCTGGAAAGATTGATATTGATGTTGTATTTTACCCGAACCGGGATTCCATGTTGCGTACCCGGATGCCATCTTGGCGATTGATCCAGCACGCGGATTGCTTCTTGCCGCGTTCCATAACCCAAATCATTTTTAAAATCGTAATCACTAAGTCTGCCATCTTTTTCAACCACAAAAGTAATGTATAGTTTTCCGCTAATACCAGCACGAAAGGCTTCTGTCGGGAATCTATAGTTTTTCCCCAAATATTTGTAAAACTGTGCAAGGCCATTCGGAAAACTCGGAAGCTCATCACTAACTGTATAATTTTTTGTGTTCCCGTCACTCAGATAAGCTGTTCCTGAAACCATTTTTCCTTCAGAAAATTTTTCTTCGTATCGGTTTCCGTTGAGTTCTCCGGTCCAGTTTCCATCTTTATATCCGTTTACATAGCTGCCCTCTTCGTTTGAATATTTTTCTTTGACAGAAATTTTTCCAGTACCATCTTTTACGGTTTGGTTTCCAAGTGAATCGTAAGCATTGATTAGCCTGGCAGAAGCGATTCCCGCAACTCCTTTTGCAGCAATTGATGGTTCGTGGAAAAACTCGGCTCTAGGTTTCCCATTTTCGTAAAAGTAAACCGCTTTTCCGCTTAATTTTCCATTTTCGTAGTTGCAATCGGCAATCAAGGTTCCTTTTTTATTGAACGATTGTTTTCTTCCTTCGTAAACCAGCATAGGTTCAAAAATCGAAACAAAACCAATTGTTTTCTCGGTATTATCCGGGTAAAACTCATATACATTGTATAAAGTTGAACCAGAATCCGGCTCTTGTATAACTCGCCTGTAATCTGCTGTTTTCTGATTACCCGTTGGGATTTCATTTTTAATGAAATACACATTCTGTCGTTTTTGGGCAATGGCAATTGCAGAAAGAAATACTAAGAATAGCGTTAATGATTTTTTCATAAAAATTTTTTCCGAAAGTACTTTTTAATTTATAATTAAGTTTTAATAAATAGATTAAGTGTGCATTAATAATGATTGCGTTTTGCGCGACTGTTAAGTTTTGTTACTTTTGGCCGTGTTGTTGCTTAACCACTAAAGGTCTTATCCAGCAATAACCCGCTTAAATGTCATGCCGTTTATACGATTAACTAAAATAGAAAGAAGGCGCGTTTTTACCTTGTTTGCTTGCTTACTGCTTGCAGTTGGTGCCTGGTTATTTATGGCATTGAACAACAAATATGTATACAATGCAAAAACAGTGTTGGTGTTTAAAAACAGCCCAACCAAACGCGCATTTTATCCATTACAATCTGATACGGTAGATTTACAGGTAGAGGGAACCGGCTGGCAATTGCTTTTTGCAAGGTTGCGGATTAGTCCGCCGTCGGTATCCATCAGTTTAAGTCAGCTTAATACCAAAGAGTTTGTGACGTTTTCAGATCAGCTATATACGATCAACAGGCAGCTGGAAAGTTCGCAAAAGGTAATTTCCGTGCGTCCAGACACGCTTTATTTCGATTTTACCAAAAGAACGGTCAAGAGGGTTCCGATCAAATTGCAGCAAGATTTAAAATTTCCAAAACAGTTCGGCATTGCCAGCGAAATTATTTTACGGCCTAAATACATCAAAGTGGCAGGGCCAGCAGAGGAATTATCTAAAATAACTTTTTGGCCTACAGATACGCTTCGGCTAGATAAACTTCAATCTACTACAACTGTACGCATTGCTTTGCAGCATAGTGCACACAAAAATGTGAGTATCTTTCCCTCAACAGTAGAAGTTAAATTGCCGGTTGATGAGTTTACCGAAAAAACGGTAGAAGTTCCGTTAAAAGTGATCAATAATCACAACTATAACGATATTAAATTATACCCTAAAAAGGTAAAAGTTACTTTCCTGGTGGCGTTAGGATTTTACACTCAGGTTGATGAAAATTTTATCACTGCCACAGTAGATGCTGATGAATGGGCAATATCTCATCACAAACAATTCACCGTAAAGATCTCTGAATTTCCGGATTACTGTAAATTGGTTAACGTTTCGCCATCTAAGGTAGATTTCGTAGTCGAGAAATAAATTATGTATAAAGTTGGAATTACAGGCGGAATTGGCAGTGGAAAAACCACCATTTGCAAAGTTTTTGAAGTGTTGGGGATTCCTGTTTTTTATGCTGATGCCGAAGCCAAAAACGTAATGGTTGACGATGAAACGCTGATTGCGGGCATTAAAGCCGAGTTTGGAACCGAGAGTTATTTCTACGATGGAAAACTAAATAACAAACACATCGCCGGAATAGTATTTAATGATGAAGCGAAGCTCGCTAAATTAAATGCTTTGGTACATCCGGCTGTTTTTCGGGCTTTTGATTTTTGGGAAGCTCAGATTATTGAAGATGTTCCCTACACTCTGAAAGAAGCTGCGCTTTTGTTTGAAAGCGGATCTTACAAAATGTGCGATACCACTATTTTGGTAACTGCGCCGCTTGAAGTTAAATTGAAGCGCGTAATGCAAAGAGATCAGGTAACCGCAGAACAAGTGCAGGCACGGATAACCAAACAATGGAGCGATGAAGAAAAAGTAAAATTGGCCAATCATTTTGTACTTAATGACGAAGCACATTCTATTATCGCCCAAGTTATGGATCTGCATCATAAATTTCTGACAGCCGCGGCAAAACTTTAATACAATCTCCACATTCGGTTTTTCCGGATTTTACATACCAATTCATGATTTTAGAAGATTTTATCACGATAACACCAAACGGACTTTACTGTATTTACGGCGATTTTTATCTTGATGCACAGCAACCCGTTAAAGAATCTGTGGTTTCTCATGCACATGGCGATCACGCTGTTGGCGGAAGCCAAAATGTATATTGTACACCAGCTACAAAAGCATTTATGGAACATCGCTACCGCAAATTTGCTGCTGAAGATTTTCATACCAAAAATTATCACGAAACATTTAAAATAAAAGATGTTGCCATAATATTTTATTCTGCAGGGCATATTTTAGGTTCTGCACAAGTTTTAATGGAATATAAAGGCATAAAATACCTCTACACCGGCGATTATAAAATTGAGGCGGATAATACATGTGAAGCTTTTGAATTTGTACAGGCAGATGTTTTTATTACAGAAAGTACCTTTGCTGATCCGGAAACAAAACATCCGGATGCTGCCGATGAAATCAAAAAACTGAACGATACTTCTGCCAATATTATGCTGGGCGCTTATGCGCTGGGTAAAAGCCAGCGGGTAATAGATTTGATTAACCTGCATTGTTCTGAAAGGAATATTATGGTTCACCACAGTATTTTACCTTTTGTAAAAATTTATGAGTCTTTCGGTATTAAACTTGGGAAATATCAGGTTTACGACCGTAAGGTGATGAAAAACAACTCTCAGAATCAA
Source organism: Pedobacter terrestris (assembly GCF_052343045.1). Lineage (NCBI taxonomy): Bacteria > Pseudomonadati > Bacteroidota > Sphingobacteriia > Sphingobacteriales > Sphingobacteriaceae > Pedobacter > Pedobacter terrestris. The sequence goes on from NZ_CP180264.1 coordinate 1,042,295, forward strand.
GTATATATTGTTCCTCCAATGGTTTTTCACAGCTATTACAGAGCAATAAATGTAGTTCGCGCATTTGCATCAGGCTGGAAAAACCTTCAGGAAAAAAATGGAATTGCATTGTATATTTCTGATCATGCAGATTGGAACGCTATTCTGGAAACTATAGCTCAGGTGCAACCAAAACAAGTCTGGACTTTGCACGGCGATGGAAAACAGTTAAAAGCCCATTTTGAAGGCAAACTGGAAGTTAAAATATTGAATTAATTTAAGATTGAATTGCGGGAACTACACGCGTTTACACTTAATCTGACTTTGATTTTTTTATTAGTTGTAAAACATTCGTTTATTGATCAAAGCGCTACATGCTTAAAGAAGGAGAAGACTTTTATTTTAACGAAGATGGGTTAATGGTTTTTACAGAAGCCTATCACCGAAAGCGTGGCTATTGTTGTAAAAATAAATGCCGGCATTGCCCTTGGGGTTTCGGGAAAAAGAAAGTTAAGGATAAATAGACTCCAGTTTTTTGGTACCCAGTATTAATGTCCTCCTGCAAAAAAGCCAATTAAAGCGACACCAATACCAAGTAAAACCGCAAGCATTTTCCGCGTATTTATTTTATGATCGGCACTGGATTCAAAAAGAATTGTAGTAGAAATGTGCAAAAATATACCAATTACAATGCCCATTATTTTGTTGAAATATGCTTCAATACCGCCAATACTTCCGTTGCTTAATCCTAAACTGACATAAAAACCCAAAGGCGCCATCACCGCAAAAATGATCAGATAGAAGAAAATGCTCGATTTGCCGAAATGATTTTGCATTAAAATACTTGCCAAAGCAAAAGCCGCTGGAATATGGTGAAGCGCGATTCCGAAAATCAGTTCATTGTGTTGTTCTTTCGCCAATGGCATTCCTTCTAAAAAAGCATGTAAACACAGGCTAATCATAATCCCGAATGGGAAAACATGTCCGTCGTGGTGTTTGTGGATGTGTCCGTGTTCAACACCTTCAGAAAATTGTTCCAGAAAAACCTGCAATAGAAAACCGATAAGGATAAATACACCAATTTGCCACTTATCCGGACCACTGTATGCATCTGGAATTAGGTGTAATACCGTAATTGCAAACAAATAAGCGCCGCTGAAAGAAAGAATGAGTTTGAGCAATTTCGATTTATCGCTTTTCACCAAAAAGATTGCCGATCCGCCTAAAAAAGCACAAAAGAAGAGTACACAAAGTTTCCAGATTTCCATAATTTAAAAATCAGGTTGTAGTTTTTTAAAAATCTTAGAACATAAAAAGCCGATCGTAATGCCCAGCAACGCACCGGTTGTTACATCAATTGGATAATGCACACCAACATATACTTGCGCAAAGCTGATGATAAAGGCCCAGAATAAACCAATTGGCAGGATGGGTTTCCAGCGACTATAAAATACGCAAATCAGAAATACCGCAATTGCGAAGTGATTTGTAGCATGTGAGGATGGAAAACTTAAACCGCTGCCACAAGGAACGCGGTGAATAATTTCATCGGCAAGCGATAAATCGTTGCAAGGCCGCACGCGCGAAACCCAGGGTTTTACTATTCTTGATGAAATGATATCGCCCATGGCAAACGTAAACAAAATCATCGCAATGATGTAATACCCTTGTTTTTTATATTGTTTAATACAGAAAATAATAATGAAAAGATACAACGGCGACCAAAAAAAACGGTTGCGCATTAAAGGCATAAACCAATCAAAAAAGCCATTTGAAAGGCCGCGGTGAATGTTTAAAAACCATTCTGTATCAAATTGTAAAATCTCTTGCATTATGCTTTTTTGCAGATTAAGATTAACCGGTCTGATGTTTCCTGATCAAAATTTTCCAGAGCGTAACTGCCAAATGTTTTTTCAATGCGCATTCCGGCAAGGTCCAGCATTCGCGTAAAATCTTCAAAACTGAAAGCTTGTACGCGTTCCTCAAAGTTGTACACCTTTTGTTTGTCCTCAAAATTGATTTTCTTGATGATTTTTCCATCAACAACACTTTTGGAGATATTAAAAGCAATTCCATCAAGCGATTTTACCTCGCAAGAGTTCAGTTTGCCAATAATTTTGGTGGTATTAAAATAATCCAGAACAAGTACACCATCAGGCTTCAAACATTTTCTAAATGTTTTTAAGGCATTAACGTGTTCTTTTTCTGTATCAAAATATCCAAAACTGGTAAATAAGTTTAACGCAACATCAAAATAGTTGATGTAAAACAACCTGCGCATGTCATGCACTAAAAAATGCAAATTGTTATTTTCAAACTGTTTGGCGTATTTAATGCTTTGGTTAGAAAGATCTATACCTGTAACATCAAAACCTTTTTTGTTCAGGTAAATGGAATGGCGGCCTTTCCCGCAAGCTATATCCAGCATCTTTGAACCTGGTGCAGGTTTTAAGTAACCGGTTAACTGATCAATAAAAAATTCTGCTTCTGCATCATTCCGTTGTTGGTAAAGAATGTGGTAATACGGAGAATTGAACCAATATTGAAACCATTTGCGCTGCATAAAAAAGCCGTTTTGTTTTGGGAAGGTGCAAATATAGGATTTTGAAACGGCAAGATTCGCCTAAACAACTGTTTTATGCAACAGTATTGCATAAAAATTAAAAAGTATTTTCGTTGTGCATTTGTATGCAATCAGTCAATGTTAAACGCAATTAACCTTGACGACGATATTTTTATACATATACGAAGATTGTGATAGAAAAAATAGTCATACGTTTGTTTGTTATGCAGGGCCTAATTTCCAGTATCTATACCGTATATGTAGATATAAAAACAATGTAAATTATGAGTTCGGCCTGCGTGTAGAATAGTGCCGATCTTGTTTTTTTTCTTATTTTTGGGACTCAACAAAATACACCAAGTGAGTTTAATAAAATCGATTTCAGGAATTAGAGGAACCATTGGCGGGAGGGCCGGAGAAGGGCTTACGCCAATTGATATTGTGAAGTTTACAGCCGCTTTTGGAAGTTGGGTTGTGCGTAAAACCGGAAACAAAAAGATCGTTTTGGGCAGAGATGCCCGCATTTCTGGAGAAATGGTAAACAATCTTGTTATAGGCACATTGCAAGGTTTAGGTATACAAGTTATCGATTTGGGTTTGTCTACAACACCAACTGTAGAAATTGCCGTGCCGGATGAAACTGCCGGAGGCGGAATTATTTTAACGGCAAGCCACAATCCAAAACAATGGAATGCACTAAAATTACTGAATGCAAGCGGAGAGTTTATTAGCGATGCAGATGGTAAAGAAGTGCTTGATTTGGCTGAAGCCGCTGATTTTGATTTTGCAGAGGTGGACAAACTCGGCAAGGTAATTCAAAATGATTCTTATCTGCAAAAACATATAGATAAAGTACTTGCTTTGCCCTTGGTTGATGTTGAAGCTATCAGGAAAGCCAATTTCAAAGTAGTTATTGATTGTGTAAATTCTACAGGCGGCATTTTTATCCCGGCGTTATTAAAGGGTTTGGGTGTAAGTAGGGTTGTAGAATTGTATTGCGAGCCAAACGGGCAGTTTCCACACAATCCAGAGCCGCTTCCTGAAAATCTGACAGAAATCTCTAAGGAAGTACAGAAACAAAATGCCGATTTAGGCATTGTTGTAGATCCGGATGTAGATCGTCTTTGTTTCGTAAATGAAGATGGAAGTATGTTTGGCGAAGAATACACCTTGGTTGCCGTTGCAGATTATATTTTAAAAAATACACCAGGGAATACGGTTTCCAATCTTTCTTCAACACGCGCACTACGCGATGTGACCGAAAAGGCTGGATCAGAATATAATGCTTCTGCAGTTGGCGAAGTAAATGTGGTGAACAAAATGAAAGAAACCAATGCCGTTATTGGTGGCGAAGGTAATGGAGGAATTATTTATCCCGAATCACATTACGGTCGGGATGCATTGGTTGGAATTGCACTTTTCCTTACACATCTGGCCAAATTTGGTAAATCTATTTCTTTGTTAAGAAGCAGTTATCCCTCGTATCACATTTCTAAAAATAAAATTACCCTTACACCAGAAATGGATATTGATAATTTATTGAAACAGGTAGAAGAAAAATATAAAAAACAGCCTTACAGTACGATAGATGGTTTAAAAATCGAATTTGATAAAACCTGGGTACATTTACGCAGATCAAATACAGAACCCATTATACGCATTTACAGCGAAGCCGAAAATGAAACCATTGCAGAAAATCTGGCAAATAAAATCATTTCGGACATTAAAGAAATATTGCACCTATAATTATCCCTTAGGTTGCACAACATAAGAATGAATCTCAGCCTTTAAAGGTTAAATATACAATATGAAAAGGGTCTATTTAGATAACGCGGCAACAACGCCATTAGATAAGGAAGTCATTGCAGAAATGACCAATGTAATGGAGAATTATTTTGGCAATCCCTCTGCCATTCACGCCCTTGGCCGCGAGGTAAGAACATTGGTAGAGAAAGCACGCAAAACAGTAGCGGGTTTGCTAAATGCATCGCCTTCAGAAGTTTTTTTTACTTCAGGCGGTACAGAAGCAGACAATACAGCTATTCGTTGTGGCATTTCTGCTTACGGAATTAAGCACGCCATTACGTCAAAAATTGAACACCACGCGGTAGAACATACGCTAAATACCATGCTAAAAAACGGCGAAATTGATAAACTCAGTTTCGTGAATATAGACGGTAAAGGAAATATAGATTACGCACATTTAGAAGAATTGTTGCAGAATAACGAGCGTACTTTTGTTTCCTTAATGCATGCGAATAACGAATTGGGTACACTTTCTGATATGATGCGCATTGGCGATATCTGCGAGAAATATAATGCCATTTATCATGCAGATACGGTACAAACAATGGGTCATTATCCGCATGATGTTCGTCAGCTTAAAGCGCATTTTATCGTTTGTGCAGCACACAAATTGCACGGGCCAAAAGGCGTTGGCTTTTTGTATGTGAACAGCAATATCAAAATTCCACCGATGATTTATGGCGGCGCACAAGAACGGAACATGCGCGGCGGTACAGAAAATGTGTACGGAATAGTTGGTTTGGCCAAAGCCTTAGAAATTGCGTATGCAGAAATGCCACAGCACCAAACCTATATACAAGAGCTTAAAGATTATCTAAAAACACAGTTGCTTGCTGAAATTCCGGGTATTGGATTTAATGGAGAAACAGATGCAGATAAAAGTTTGTACACGGTTTTGAATGTTTCATTTCCTGAAATGGATATGGCAGATATGTTGTTGTTCAATCTGGATATAAACGGAATCTGCGCATCAGGCGGTAGTGCTTGCTCATCTGGTTCAAATATTGGCTCGCATGTTCTAAACGGCATTCAGGCAGATCCGAATCGTCCATCAGTGCGTTTCTCATTCAGCAAATACACCACGAAAGAAGATCTGGATTACGTTATAGAAAAAGTAAAAATGGTCGTAAAGCAAAATGCTTTAGCCTAACATAAAATACCAAATAACAAAGCCGCGTTAGTGTATAACGTGGCTTTTTTTGTGAAAAGCAAAGTGTGTGATGCTTCGGGAAAAGCAGTCCCGCTATTCGCTGTAGCCCGGTAAAAAAGCCGGGGCTTCCGCTGCCATCGGGTTTAGAAAAGAAAAAATCAGAAGTTCTTCGCTCTTTCAGAATCCATCCCATTAAATTCATTAATCTATTTGCTTCTCGCCGAAAAAATTCCCCTTGCAGAAGTCATAAATAAGATTTATATTTAACATAACAATATATAATTCAACAAAATAAATCCATTTTACTATTTTGTTCGATCAGCGATTTACGCCATACAACCTTATAGTTTTCTCAAGAGATAAGGTTTAGCAAAATTCATCTCCGTATTTGATTTCGATTTTTTGTGTAACAAAAGATCAATTTAAGATTTGTTTTTTCTAACCAGAAATTCCGTTATGCGGCGTTTCGAACCAATTTATATCGTTATGGAAACCAACATCAACACCAATCCAAATCTGGAACCAATGGCCGCTCAGGGAGGCGAGCTTTCATTGGTAAAAAAACATGGCTATAATCTGGCTATCGGCTCATTTTGCATAGATTCATCCGGACATTTTAATAAGGTGCATAAACGCAGATTTCATTCTTTTGGTTGTATACATCAGTTTGGGCATTTGCCGGGTGCAGGTTTTTAAGTTAAAACTTCTGGCTTTATTTTCCTGAAAACAAAATGAAAAACAGCGTGTTCTTTACATAACATCAATTCATTATAGTTATGGAAGATAAAAAAGAAAAAGGCAAAGTTGTTGAGAACGACTTACTAGATAAAGAAGTAGAAGATGTGCGTGAACACGATTCACTAGACAATAATAAATCTTCGAAAATAACGACAAATCTTTTCAATAAAGATAAAGACAGGAAAAACAATCCGCTTGGTCCGGGCCACGAGCCAGGTCCAACGCCAGGCTCTGGAATCTAACAGATTCTATTTTCAACAGAAATCATTAAATTTAAACCACGGCAAATGCCGTGGTTTTTTATATTGTAAGCATATGGAAAGAAGAAATTTTATCAAACAATCTGCGTTGGCAATGGCCATGTTATCTGTTTATAAAAGCGGTGCACTGGCGTCAACAAATTCATTCAGAGCATATAATTTTAAGCCTTTAAGAAATAACCTAGGGATATTTACCGAGCAAGGCGGAACCATTGCCTGGTTAAATTCTTCAAATGGTTTTGTCGTCGTTGATGCTCAATTTCCGGCTTCAGCCGCACATGTCATTGAAGAGCTGAAAAAGTTGGGAGAAAAACCTTTCAAATATTTGATTAATACACACCATCATGGCGATCATACCGCGGGTAATATTGCTTTCAAAGGTTTGGCGGATAAAGTTGTTGCCCATCAAAACTCATTGATAAACCAAAAACGTACAGCTGAAAACGCTGGAAATTTAGATACACAATTGTTGCCTGATACGACTTTTGGAACGGGATGGAAAGCCCAAGTTGGCGGCGAGCAAATTACTGCATCTTATTATGGGTCAGGGCATACCAACGGCGATGCCGTCTACCATTTTGAAAATGCAAATATTGCACACGTAGGGGATTTGGTTTTCAATCGAAAATTTCCTTACATAGACCGCGAAAATGGCGCGCATATTGGAAACTGGATAACTGCTTTGGACAAAATTGTGAACCATTTTGATAAGGATACTTTATTTATTTGGGGCCACAGTTTAGATCCGGAAAAGGTAACCGGAACTAAAGAAGATGTTAAAGCTTACCAAAATTATCTGCAAAACCTGATGGCTTTTGTTGGTGATGAGATCAAGGCAGGGAAAAGCAAAGAAGATATTTTAAAAACAACTACAATTCCAAATGCACCAGAATGGAAAGGCGATGGTATTCAACGGAGCTTAGGTGCCGCTTTTGATGAATTAAAAGGTGTATAAAACTAAACCGGAAGTTTGTATAAAAACAATGCTTCCGGTTTAATCTTACAATCCAAGTGATGTGAATGGCACGGAGCCAGAATCGCTGTAGAATGTTTGTTCGTATAAAGTTTTCTGATACTGGAAAAACTGGAATCCAATTACGCTCGCGCCAGCAGATGCAACGACCTTAGCTGTTACATCATAATTATAATCCACTGCATTAGTCAGAAAATTTGGTGTAACTGTTGCTTTTGGCCCGACTCTGCCTTGTAATTGTGTATAAACCAATTTTCCATAAGCTCCAATTCCAATTGTAGCTTGCAAGCCCGCCTCAACCGTAATCGGCAAACCCAAACGCTCTACCACCGGCGGATCTACTTCATAAGTAATATCAGCCGTACCTCCAAAGTCAGTTAAACCAGTTTTATAGGTGCTCAGGTTAATATTCCCACGTGAGGTTACGCTTACGATGGTTTCGGCCTTAATTGTTCCTTCCAGATATGGGCCTATGCTAATATAAGGTGTAATCAATATAGGTCCAATAGGAATAACGGCAAATGGGATGGGTACATCTCCAAATGTAAAAGTTGGAGGACCAACGGAGGCATATAAACTCGTTTTTAATTTTTTGATATCCAGATTACCGGCCAAACTCATTTCAAAGCGACCACTTGCAGCAACGATGTTGTAGGTAAACGAAGGTGTAGCAACTAAATCCAGTCCTAAGTATCCACCGGTATTCCCGACACCAACAAATGGAAAGTTTTGATTAACAATGATGTCGAATCCGGTAATGGTATTCCCCGTTGTAGCCATTAATTTTGGTGCGGATAAAGTTTCTCCTCCAGATTGAATTACATCTGTTTCGCTTTTTGGCTTAAAAGCAATTGTTCCACTAATGTTGGCATAGATAATGTAATCTGACAATTCGGCTTTCTTAACTTTAACGTGGAAACCTTTTCCATCTTCGTAAGTGCCTAAGGAGGTCAGCAAAAGCCCCTCCGGAGCTTTATCGGCAATTACACCACTGGTAACGATAAACTTTTCTCTCATGCTATCTGCTTGAGCTGGTTTACTGCTAAATAGCAATTCGTTTGATTCTATTTTACTTAAAAGCGCAAGAGATTGGTTGGATAGTAGTATAGATGAGTCTTTGACAATCATGCCAAATGCTTCTTTACCCCCTTTGGCAATTGCATGTGCAGCAGGGTCGGCAGTTAACGATTGGGCATTATCTTTTTTACATGAGCTGAGTAACGTAGCCCCTATAAAAATTGTCAATAACAGTTTTCTTAGTAGTTGAGATTTGTTTTTCATTTTGTAATTGTTTTCATGCTTTAGTTAAATATTTATTAATGTTTATAGAATATAGGTTTTTCGTTATGCAGGATGAGTAATACAAACAGGCAGAAACACATTGGTGGATAACCAAATATTTCTGCCTGTAAATGTTAAGTGTGAACTTTTAACCGATAATCGGCATTGGGACTGATCCTGAATTGCTGAAAAATTCCTTGTTTAATAAAACCTGCTGGAAATTGAAAATGCTAAATCCTAATGCGCTAGCCCCGGCCGATGCGGTGATATTTGCATCAACTCCGTAATCATATTCAATTGTTTTATTTAGGAAGTTTGGCGTAAAGGTTGCATTCGGGCCGATCTTTGCCTGTACCTGGCTGTAGATAACTTTACCATAAGCACCGATACCAATTGTAAACTGCACACCTGCATCTATTTTAACCGGAGCGGCAAGGCGTTCAACTACCGGAGCCTGTACACTGAAGTTACCATTCGCTGAAGCACTAAAGTTTGAAAATAGTGCTTTACTTACGTTTGCCTGAAAGTTGCCGGTTGACGTTAGACTAAATACTGCCTCTCCTTTAGCAGACCCGCTGATGTAAGGCAATACGCTTACATATGGCGTGATTAATATTGGTCCGATTGGAATTACAGCAAACGGAATTGGAATCGCATCTCCACCCAGTGTAAATGTTGGTAGGCCCACGGATGTATATAGTGTCGTTTTCAGACGTTTGAGTTCAACCCCTCCACCGAGAGATACCGATACCTGACCCCATCGAATGCTGATGTTATATGTAAACGATGGTGTCGCCAGTAAGTCAAGCCCTAAATATGCGCCCGTATTGCCAACGCCAATGAATGGAAGATTCTGGTTTAAGGCAATGTCAAACCCACTAATCGTATTTCCTGCATTAACCATCGTTGTTTTTGGAAAGGAAAGTGTTTTTTCTCCAGATTGTACAGCTACAGAACTAGCCTGCGGTTGAAGGTCTATCTTTCCGGAAACATTTGCATAAAGAATGTACTCGCCAAGGTCAGCTTTCCTAACCGTAACGTGGTAACCTTGTGCATCTTCAAAAGTTCCTAGTGAGTATAAAAGTAATCCCTGAGGTGCTTTATCTTCAATAATGCTGCTTGTGATGATAAAATTAGTCGACATACTATCTGCCTGATCAGGTTTTGAAGAAAAAATCAGTTCATTAGAATCAACTTTTGTAAGTAAGGCAAGCGATGATGCGTTTAATAAAATTGAGGAATCTTTAACAACCATTCCAAAGGCTTCCTTGCCGTTTTCAAGGTCGCTCGGACTTGGCCCCCCAGCAACCTGCGGACTTGCTTCGTTTTTTTTACATGCACTTAGCAGTGTGGCGGCAAATACAAGTAGAAACAATCTTTGCCATAATAGTTTTTGTTTTTTCATTGGTAGGAAATTAAATTAACAGTATATAGATAGTTTTACCTGGGTTAAAAACCAGGTAAAGAATTTAAGAATACTTGCCAGATAATATCACGATATTAAAAATTCAGAACGTAGTATGGGGATGTGTCAACTTGGGATGACAATTAAACAGATGTTGACCAGGTTGTTAATTGCTTCAGTTGATGAACAAGGTAATAAATCAGGTGGTTATTTTGATATAACAGATGCCGTTTTTTCACTTAATCGATTTCGTAAATACGCCTTAAACATTAAATGAGCCTGTTTATCGTTTTACGAAATCTAGTTATAGGTCTCATCGATTTTATTTTAATAATGAAATTTTTCTAAAACCTGCTGAAAATCCGTAAACAAAAATCAATTTGTAAACATTCTATATTTGAAATAATGTTGCGCATTGCATAAAATCGTTCTGCCCTTCATCCTTTATGAACTATATTTGTTACAAATCAAAATCTACATCTTATGGATGATTTTATCGCCGCGAGGTCTCAAATGGCCTTATCACTGGGGTTCCACATTATTTTTTCTTGTATAGGCATGGTTATGCCATTTTTTATGGCCGTGTCGCATTACAAGTGGTTACATACCAAGAATGAGATCTATAAAGACCTTACAAAAGCGTGGAGTAAAGGTGTTGCCATTTTTTTTGCCACGGGCGCCGTTTCTGGCACAATGCTATCATTTGAGTTGGGCCTACTTTGGCCTAAATTTATGGATCACGCAGGGCCAATTTTTGGGATGCCTTTTTCGTTGGAAGGAACCGCTTTTTTCATCGAAGCGATCGCACTGGGATTTTTTCTTTATGGCTGGAACAAGCTGAATAAATGGTTTCATTGGTTTACCGGTGTAGTTGTTGGTGTAAGTGGCCTTGCATCTGGTATCCTCGTTGTTGCGGCAAATGCATGGATGAATAGCCCGGCCGGTTTTGATTTTGTAAATGGCCAATATCTAAATATCGATCCCATTCAGGCAATGTTTAATAAGGCGTGGTTTTCTCAGGCTTTACATATGTGCCTTGCGGCATTTACAGCCACTGGTTTTGCTGTTGCTGGTGTGCATGCATTAATGATTCTACGCAACAGAAACAAGGCTTTTCACCTAAAAGCGTTCAAAATTGCAGCAATATTTGCCTGTATTGGTGCTTTGTTACAGCCTTTAAGCGGCGATTTATCTGCGAAAGACGTTGCAAAAAGGCAGCCCGCAAAACTGGCGGCTATGGAGGCACTTTATAAAACTGAAAAACCTGCGCCACTGTTAATTGGCGGTATTGTTAATGAACAAGACCAAACGGTTAGCGGAGCAATAAAAATTCCGGGGGCGTTAAGTTTTCTGGCGCACGGAAACTTCAAGGCAGAAGTTAAAGGACTGGATCAAATTCCGGCAGATGAACATCCACCAGTAGCTATTACCCACTATTCTTTTCAGGTAATGGTTGGATTGGGAACTTTACTCATGTTAATTTCCATTTTGTACTTCGTGACCATTATTCGCAAGAAGGACATTGCCGATAAACGTTGGTTGCTGAAACTGTTTGTTCTGGCCATTCCGTTAGGATATGTTGCATTGGAAGCCGGTTGGATGGTTACAGAAATTGGTCGGCAACCCTGGATTATTTATGGTGTAATGCGCACAAAAGACGCGGTTACGCCTATGCCCGGTATTGCGTACTCATTCTATATTTTCACAGCAATCTATTTGTCTTTAAGTGTTATTGTGACTTTTCTACTTTACCGGCAAATTAAGATGGTACCTGTATTGTACGATAAATCTTCAAACACTGTTCAAGAATCTTAAATATGGAATATGTAGTCATTATCTTTTTGTGTTTGGGCATTTTGCTTTATTTTCTACTTGGTGGAGCAGATTTTGGTGCGGGAATTATCGAGTTATTTACCTCCTCAAAAAATAGGAGCAAAACCCGAAAAACCATGTATCAGGCCATTGGACCGGTTTGGGAAGCCAACCACATGTGGCTAATCATTGCAATTGTGATTCTTTTTGTTGGATTTCCGCATATTTACACCACAATGTCGGTTTATTTGCATATTCCGTTGCTCATCATGCTGATTGGTATTATTGCCAGAGGCACGGCGTTTGTATTCCGCCATTACGATGCGGTTAAAGACAATATGCAGGAGGTTTACAATAAAATTTTTGTGTATTCGAGTTTCATAACACCTTTGTTCTTGGGTATTATTGCCGGAAGTGTACTTTCGGGGCATATCGATCCGCAAAGCACAGATTTTTTATCTGCTTATGTATTTAGTTGGTTAAATTGGTTTTCAATTTCTGTGGGTTTGTTTACGGTAGCGCTCTGCGGTTTTCTTGCAGCCATTTATCTAATTGGCGAAACCAGCGAAGACGCGGACAAACGCCGTTTTATTAAAAAAGCCGAATTTATGAATGTGGCAGCGGTACTTTTTGGAGCGATGGTTTTCATTGCTGCGCAAACGGATCAAATTCCTTTAATTGATTGGGTATTTAAAAATACGGTTGGTTTAACCGCTATTGTACTCGCCAGTCTGTCTCTTATTTTGTTGTGGTATTTGCTGGTCAAAGGCAAAACGAAAATCTTGCGTGTTCTAGCAGGTTTTCAGGTTACCATGATCCTTGTTGCAATCAGTTATGCCCATTTCCCTAATTTTATCCGCCTTAAAAATGGTGAAACCATATCTTTATTAGAAACAGTTGGTCCGCCGAAAACAATTTACAGTTTAGGTTTAGCTTTGTTATTGGGAAGTATTTTAATTCTCCCATTTTTGGGCTACTTATTTTACAAGTTTCAAAAGAAAGAGGAGTAGAGATATCGCAAAATCATTATTGCGAGGAAAAACGATGAAGTAGCCTTTGCTGGCATATTCAGTTTTTCAGCATTCAATTGCATGAAAAAAGAGCATCTGTTTCCAAATGCTCTTATAAAAATGTTAAATATCGGATTACAAACCGCCTTTTCTGTTTGATTTTGATTGAACAGGCCACGTTGCCTGTTTACCTGTGCGTTCATTTACCGGCAAATCAGTCGCTTTTTCTGTCGATGTTTTTTCTGGATCTTCACAAGCCATATAAACCATAATCGCCGCTAAAATTACGTTACTTTTAATTTCATCAAAAACCAATTTGTCGTAACTATCGCGGTTGGTATGCCAGGTATATGTTCCATAATCCCAGCTTGTGGAACTTAGAGAATAGCCAAGTGCGCCTGCAGCAACAAACGAGGCAAAATCAGAACCTCCGGCCCCCGGCATTCCCGGAAAACTGGTTTTAATCTGATTTTTAATTGTATCTGGTACCGCATTTAACCAGCGTGTGATGTAATCTTTCGATTTCGCGAAACCTTGTCCGCCTATGTTTACTACTCTTCCAGTACCATTATCCTGGTTAAATAAAGCCTGCAAGTTGCTTACAATTTCTGGATGATCTTCAACAAACGCGCGTGACCCATTCAGGCCCTGCTCTTCACTTCCCCAATGGCCAACCAAAATGGTTCTTTTTGGATTTGGATAAATTTTCTTCAAAATCCGCATCGCTTCCATCATCATAATCGTTCCAGAACCATTATCTGTAGCACCACTTGCACCATCCCAAGAGTCAAAATGTGCAGAAAGCATTACATATTCATTTGGTTTCTGTTTGCCTTTAATCTCTGCAATGGTATTGAATGTGGGAACAACGCCCAATTCTTTAGATTCTGATTCTATTTTTAACATCGGTTTTGAACCGTATTTTGCCAAACGGTAAACCAACCCATAATCTTCTACAGATAAATCCAAAGTCGGGATTTTAGTGGTGTTGGCACCAAAAATTTTATCTACACCAAAGCCTTGAGACCAATTGTTGATGATTACTCCTGCGGCGCCCGCATTTTCTATTGCCAAAGCCAGATTTTTCGCACTGAGGCCAGTTTTAGAAATAGAAGCGGCCCAGGCTTTGCCAGCTTCGGTTTTTTCTCTTTTATATTTATCGAAAAGATCTTTTGTTGCAAATTCCTCCCAATTTTTTTCCGGTCGACCAGAAATTTGATTTTGAGAGATCAGAACAAGTTTGCCTTTAACATTTGGTAACCATTTTTGAAAGGAAACGGAGTCGATAATTTCTGGAAGTATAATGGCCTCGGCATTTATGGCTTTTCCATTAGTTGACGGACTCCAAGCCAATTGTGTGCCTTCTAGCGTACGCAAACGCGGGCTGGTTAAATCAATATGTGTTACGCCGCGTTGCCAGCCACGCCACTCGCCCCATTTTTCATTTTTGGCAGAGATGCCCCAATCACTATATTTTTTCACAGCCCAGTCATTGGCTTGCTTCATTTGTGGCGAGCCCACTAATCTCGGTCCAACAACATCTAAAAGCTCGTGTGCAAGCTTTTCAAGCTGCGAATTTTCATTTACCTCTTTTACAATATTATCAATCACCTTTTTATCTTGAGCGAAGGCAATTGAACTTGTAAACAATAAAAGTGAGGAAATAAGTAAGTTTTTCTTCATAAGTTCCAATTTGTTAATTACGCGAATTTAACAAATAGGATAGGGCTGAAAGGATGTTAATAGAAATGTTGCAAGGAGAGTGCATTGGTTCACGTGTTCATTTGGGATATTAGTTCATTTGGAAAATTGTTTCGATCGTTAAATTCAAAAAAGTCAACAAGAATAATTGAAATCTATCAGCGAACTGCATAAATGAACTATCTAAAAATTAATCACAAAACAATTTATTTAGGTTTATATGCGAACTGTACTAATGACTAGTGAACCAATGACCAATGATCTATCTCAGTATTGGTCAAAAAAAAGTTCATTGGCTCTAATGAACCAATGAACGAATGACAAAGTGAAACAATAAAATTTAATTATTCATCATTTTTATAAATGCTGCCAATTTTGCTTTCATGGCTCTTCTATCTACAATGAAATCCAGAAAGCCATGTTCCAAAACAAATTCTGAAGTTTGGAATCCCTTTGGAAGATCTTTTTTAATCGTTTCTTTAATTACTCTTGGGCCAGCAAAGCCGATTAAAGCGCCTGGTTCTGCAATATTGATATCGCCAAGCATCGCGTAAGATGCCGTAACGCCACCCGTTGTTGGGTCGGTTAATAAGGAAATGTAAGGAACTTTGGCTTGACTTAACAAGGCAAGTTTAGCTGATGTTTTAGCCATTTGCATTAATGAAAATGCAGCTTCCATCATACGTGCACCGCCTGATTTTGAAATCATCAGAAATGGCGTTTTATGCTTTATGCTATAATCTATAGATCGGGCAATTTTTTCACCAACAACAGAACCCATAGAGCCACCAATAAATGCGAAATCCATACAAGCAATCACAATATCTTGTCCGTCAATTTTTCCGGTAGCTGCACGGATTGCATCTTTCAGGCCTGTTTTAGCCTGGCTTTCTTTAATCCGGTCTGTGTAAGGTTTGTTATCGTTGAAGTTTAATGGATCGCCAGAAGTTAAATCAGCAAAAAGCTCTTTAAACTGGTTGTTGTCAAATAGAACTTCAAAATATTCTCTAGAGCCTACCCTTAAGTGGTAGTCGCAGTAGTGGCAAACATATTTGTTCTCTTGCAACTCTGCCTGATGTAGGGGTTTTTTACAATTTGGGCACTTATTCCACAAGCCATCAGGGGCTTCTTTTTTCTCTTCTGTTGTGGTAATGATACCTTTTTTTTCTCTCTTAAACCAAGCCATATAATTTTTTAAAGAATCGGGAATGCAAAGAAACGAAAAAATATTTAAGTCAACTACATCTATTTAGTGTAAATAGTACACGATGTATATTGTGTTTTTTACACTAAAGGGCCTCTATTTTAGTTTTATGGCAATAATTCTGTTGTTAGAAAAGCTTGTAATGTTATTTTTTTTTATAACTTCGGACTTAATAAAATTAACAAGAAATGAGTTTAAAAGGCTACAAAGGCGTAATTTATGGAGATGCCGTTCAGGAATTGTTTGAACAGGCAAAGAAACACCAGTTTGCACTACCAGCAGTTAACATCACCGGAACCAACACGGTAAATGCGGTTATGGAGACAGCGAAGGCAGTAAATTCGCCTGTTATGATTCAATTGTCTAATGGCGGTGCGCAGTTCTATGCTGGCAAATCATTAGATAATGACAAATTACAAGCATGCATTTTAGGTGCTGTATCGGCAGCTAAGCATGTACATTTATTGGCAGAACATTATGGTGTTGCTGTGGTTTTGCATACAGACCACGCTGCAAAAAAATTATTGCCTTGGATTGATGGCCTTTTAGACCACGGAGAAAAATTCTTTGCTGAAACCGGAAAACCGTTATTCTCTTCACATATGTTGGATCTTTCTGAAGAACCAATTGAAGAAAACATGGAAATTTCTGCAAAATACCTTGAGCGTATGGCCAAAATGGACATGACGATTGAGATTGAATTAGGCGTTACTGGTGGAGAGGAAGATGGTGTAGACAATAGCGACGTAGACAGTTCTAAATTGTATACTCAACCTAGCGAAGTGGCTTATGCTTACGAAGAATTAAGCAAAGTTTCTCCTCGTTTTACCGTTGCTGCGGCTTTCGGTAATGTACACGGTGTTTACAAACCAGGTAATGTTAAGTTACAGCCTGTAATTTTGAAAAATTCTCAAGATTTTATTAAAGAAAAATTCGCATTAACTGCAGAAAAACCAATCAACTTTGTGTTTCATGGTGGTTCTGGTTCTTCTCAGGAAGAAATCAGAGAAGCGATTTCTTACGGTGCAATTAAAATGAATATTGATACTGATATGCAATGGGCATTCTGGGAAGGTATTTTAGAATATTATAAAAAGAACGAAGCATTTCTTCAAGGCCAGATTGGTAACCCAGAGGGTGATGATAAACCGAATAAGAAATTCTACGATCCACGTGTTTGGTTGCGCAAAGGCGAAGAAGCTTTTGTTAAGCGTTTAACTACTGCATTTGAGGATTTAAATTGTATCAACGTAAACGATAAATTGTAATCACAAAAAGATTTATACCGCTGATACAACCCTCAGCAATAGAAAATCTCCTTACAACTTAAAATTTAAAGGCGCCATAAGGTTCAAAACTTATGGCGCTTTTTTTTGTTTTTCTAGTATCTTTAAGCAAACAATATGTGATGTTAAAGTCTAAAAAAGAAAGCAAGAAAAACAACTTCTTCGAACGGTTTTCGAATGCAGCGACAAAATTTACTGGAAGTTCAGTTGCATTTATATCTGCTACGCTAATCGTGGTTGTTTGGGCAATCAGCGGCCCAATTTTTAAGTATTCAGAAACGTGGCAACTGGTAATTAATACCGGAACCACCATTATTACCTTTTTAATGGTTTTTCTGATTCAAAAAGCCCAGAATAAAGATGGCAAAGCCATTCAACTAAAGCTAAATGAATTGATTGCTGCGCATGAAAAAGCAAGCAACAGGATGGTTGATATAGAGGATCTTACAGAAAAAGACCTGGATCAATTGCACAAGTTCTATGTTACATTGGCGACATTGGCGAAGAAAGAAGCCGATATTCACTGTTCTCACTCTATCGATGTAGCCACTCAGCTTAATGAAATGAAATTAAAAACAAATAAACATTTTAAACACCAGAAATCATGAGTCTTCAAGTTCAGAAAGTAATTCATCCAGAAGATTTGGATAAAGTTTTTGCTATTAGAAAGATCGTTTTTGTGGATGAACAAGACTGTCCGCCAGAGCTGGAGTGGGAGCATGAGGATGAATCGGTACATTTTTTAGCTACACAAAATGGCCAGCCTTGTGGTGCATGCAGGTGGCGTAAAACCGATTTGGGTTATAAATTAGAACGTTTCGCTGTGTTAAAAGATTTTAGAGGCGCAGGTGTTGGCAGAGCACTTATCGCAGAAGCATTGTCTGATTTGCCGGAAGATGCGCATTACATATACTTAAATTCTCAGCTGGCCGCAACAAGTTTATATGCCAAGTTTGGTTTTGTATCTGAAGGCGAACAATTTGAAGAGGCGGGTATTTTACATTATAAAATGGTAAAACGGGTTTAATTGGTGCCTCGAAATGGAGGTTTTTGTAATGTGATCTGAAGCGTTTGTAGGTTTGTTTCTAACCTAAAGTAGTAGGACTGCTTCCTGAATCGCAATGACGGTTCTGAGTGTGCTCATACAAATATTCGCCCAGACAAAATAATGGCTTCCTGCCATTTATCCATATCAAAATTGAGACTTTCTCCTTTGGCTTCTAAAAAAGATATTACATTTTCCGTAGCAATATTGCCAGTGAGTTCATCTGCAGCCATCGGGCAACCACCGAAACCTTTTAGTGCAGAATCAATTCTTTTTACGCCAGCATTGTACGCTGCTTCTATTTTTTCTAAACGTTGCTCCGGAGTAGAATGCAGGTGAATACCAATTTCTGTCTTCCCGAATCGGGCAATCAATTTAGGAAGTATTGTGGTTATTTTTTCAGGCGTAGATACACCAACAGTATCTGCCAATGATAAAATCTGAACACCTTTACTGACCAATTCATCTGCCCATTTCTCTACAATTTCATAATTCCATTCATCGCCATATGGATTTCCAAAACCCATTGATAGATATACAACTGCCGTTTTATTTCTTATAGAACAAACGTTCAGCATCTCATCAACAGTGGTTAATGATTTTGCAATACTGGCGTTTGTATTGCGCTGCTGGAAGGTTTCTGAAATAGAAAAAGGAAAACCCAGATAAGTAATTTCATCAAATTGAGCAGCATCGTTAGCGCCTCTGGTATTGGCTACAATGGCAAGCAATTTGGTTTGGCTCGGCTCAAGTTTAGAGAGTACTTGCACGGTATCTGCCATTTGTGGTATGGCTTTTGGCGAAACAAAACTTCCAAAATCAAGTGTATCGAATCCAACCTGAAGCAATAGATTCAGATATTTTACTTTTAAATCTGTGTCAATAAAATGGTGAATGCCTTGCATTGCATCGCGTGGGCACTCTACTAATTTAATTTCCGATTGGCTCATAGATTGGTCTTTGCTTGCAAAGTGCTAAAAATCCTTTAAAAAAAAGCAACAGTATAGAACTGTTGCTTATGTTTTAAAAGAGGAGATTATCCTTTGGTCTCTTTATTGGGTACGTCTGTGCGGTAATCTATGCTTCTGTCATTAGCAAAAGAGCGGATAATTAAACGTGCACCTCGGTCATAACTGAAGTAACTCCAGATCCAGTTTACGAAAACAATAATTTTGTTTCTGAAACCCACTAAAGTCATTAAGTGCACAAACATCCAGGTAAACCAGGCAAATACACCTTGAAAGCGTATTTTGCCGACATCAACAACAGCTTTATTTCTACCGACTGTGGCCATAGATCCTTTGTCGAAATATTTGAATTTTTCCAAAGGCTTATTTTCAGCCATAAGTATAAGATTTTTTGCAAGTTGATGGCCCTGTTGAATTGCAGCAGGAGCAACCCCAGGATGACCGTTTGGTGTCTCTTCCGTAATAATTGCTGCCACGTCGCCAATGGCATAAATATTTTGGTAACCTACAACTCTGTTATGTTCGTCAGCTTTTAGGCGGCCTCCACGAGCCATTTCTGCAGCATCCAAGCCAGGTAAAACCTCGCCCATAACTCCAGCACTCCAGATTACAGAAGAAGTCAGGATTGGTTCCTGATCCTTAATTGTCAAAGTCATCCCGTCATAGCTGGAAACCATTACGTTATTCATAACCTTTACACCCATCTTGATCAGAAAATCTTTCGCCTTCTTTTGTGCTTGTGGTGACATTGGTCCAAGTAAATTTGGAGCGCCTTCCACCAGATAAATATTTACCCGACTGAGGTCTAGTTCCTTATAATCGTTTGGGATCACATGTTTTTTTAGTTCAGCGATTGCACCTGCTGTTTCCACACCAGTTGGTCCACCGCCTACTACCACAAAGTTTAGCAATGCACTTTTCTTATTTGCATCTTTTTCGATCAGTGATTTTTCGAAATTCTGGAGGATTAAACTTCTCAAATCCAACGCTTCAGGGATAGATTTCATTGGCATTGCATTGGCTTCAATTTCTGTATTTCCGAAGAAATTACTGGTAGAACCGGTTGCAATAACCAGATGGTCATAACTGATCTTGCCAATATCAGTTACGACATAATTACCCTCAGCAACGACTTTCGTTACCTTGGTTACGCGGAAAATAAAATTTTCCTGGCCTTTAAATATTTTACGAAGTGGGAATGCAATGGAATCTGGTTCCAAACCTCCCGTTGCGACCTGATATAGTAGGGGCTGAAATGTGTGGTAGTTGTGTTTATCCAACATGACCACCTGGAACGGTTTATTTTTTAATCTTTTAGCTAGCTCAATACCGCCGAAACCACCACCAACAATCACGACTCTCGGGTATTCACTTTTGGGAAGTTGTAAATCCATTATTCTTGGGTTTTATCTTGTGCAAATGTAACAAAATGATGCGGAAATGGTTTATTTTTTGCCCATTTAGGCCTTTAATCGCGTTCAGAAATAAGATTGTACTAAATGGTGAGGGCAATCATTTTATACATGGATTGTGAATAAGCCCGCAAACAAAAAAGCGTTTCGGCAAAACCGAAACGCTTTTTAAAATCCGTATTGGATTTAATTATTTTTTCTTCTCTTCTGCACTTCCCAAATCAATTACGATAGGAGTAGAGATACATAATGAAGAGTAAGTACCAATGATACGGCCGATTAACAAGGCGAAAATAAATCCACGAATGCTATCACCACCGAAAATAAAGATCACCAACAATACGAAGAATACGGTTAATGAAGTTAAGATGGTACGGCTTAATGTACTGTTCAATGCGAAGTTAATTAAGTGATTGCGTTCTTCGCCATGTAATTCTTCTTTACCAGCTTCTCTTAAACGCTCACGGATACGGTCAAATACAACTACAGTTTCTGTCATTGTATAACCCATAACAGTTAAAATCGCTGCGATAAAATCTTGTCCAATCTCTAAAGAGAAAGGCATAATTCCATCCAGAATAGTGTAGAATGACAATACCATCAAAACGTCGTGGAATAG
Source organism: Pedobacter terrestris (assembly GCF_052343045.1). Classification (NCBI taxonomy): domain Bacteria; kingdom Pseudomonadati; phylum Bacteroidota; class Sphingobacteriia; order Sphingobacteriales; family Sphingobacteriaceae; genus Pedobacter; species Pedobacter terrestris. The sequence continues at coordinate 1,063,507 of NZ_CP180264.1, forward strand.
TGCGATAACCGCACCCAAGCCATATTGCCATTTTTTGAATCGAACCACAATGTAGATAAACATAAACAAGCACGATACTAAAACCGCGTAAAATGCACCGTTCACAATATCACTTGCAATAATTGGTGTTACCTTTTGCGAGCTTACAATCTCGTATTTAGAACCTGTTGTGTTTAAACCTGATTTCAACGCATCTTCTACAACTTTATCTGTAGCAGGGTTTTGATCTTCGATATGGAAAGTAGTAGTAATTTTAACCTGACTGTCTTCACCTGCAGTTTTCACCTCTGGTGTTTCATTTCCAAATGCAGGGCTCAACTGAGATTTTAAATCTTCAGTATTCACACCTTTATCAAAATGTACAAGGAAAGTTCTTCCACCTTTAAAGTCTACACCTAAGTTTAAACCACCGTTTTTGAAATACATTCCAATACCGGCAACTATGATTACGGTAGAGATAATGTAATAGATTTTACGGCGACCAACAAAGTTGAATGCAAGGTTTTTGAATGCATTACGCGTTAAGCTATTGTCAAAACTGATCTCTACTTTACGGTTCAACATTGATTCGAAAACAACTCTCGATATAGCAACAGCTGCAAATAATGAAGATAGGATACCAATACATAAAGTAGTTGCGAAACCTTGAACCGGGCCGCTACCAAAGAAGTAAAGGATTGCACCTAAAATGAACAACGTAACGTTAGAGTCAATGATTGAAGGCATAGCATGTTTAAAACCTTCTTTAATTGCGGCAGCAGTCGTTCTACCATGCGCAAGTTCTTCACGTACACGCTCAAAAATCAGAATGTTTGCATCTACCGATAAACCAATCGTTAACACGATACCAGCAATACCAGGTAACGTTAATACCGCGCCCAATGAAACTAAGATACCGATGATGAAAAACAAGTTTAGCAATAAAGCGAAGTTGGCAACCCAACCTGCACGGTGGTAATACAAGGCCATGAAAACCAAGATCACGATAAAGGCAATTACAAAAGAGATTAAACCATCATGAATGGCTTGCGCACCCAAAGTAGGGCCAACAATGTAACTTCCGGCAATACGTGCTGGCGCAGGCAATTTACCCGCTTTTAAAATGTTCGCTAAATCTTTAGTGTCTTCTTGTGTAAAGCTACCAGAGATAGAAGAAATACCGTTAGGAATTTCATTCTGTACTGTTGGTGCAGAATACACCTGGTTATCTAAAACAATTGCAATTGCTTTTTTATTCGTCGCATCAGCAGAAGCTTCAGCAGTTATTTTTTTCCATTTCGCAGCACCTTCGCTGGTCATGTACATGGTTACTTCTGGTTTGTTGTGTTGATCGAAATCTGCACGAGAATCGCTGATTGCATCACCACCTAAATCTGGTTTACCATCTGCACTCGTTGCTTTAATTGCATAAAGCTCGAATACTTTAGAACCTTCCCTAGGTTTAACACTCCACATAAATTTCATTGTCGATGGAATTGCAGCAGCAACTTCAGGCAATTTGAAATATGCATTTACTTTTGCAGTATCTTTTTGCATAGCCAAACCCACAACTGCACCTGGCATTAATTGTTGCTGACCGTTTTCACCTTGGTAAATTGGCAAACTCAATACACTATACAATGGATTGCTTTTCGTAAATTCTGCCTGCAAAGCAGTAGAATCTTTCTTACCTAAACCGGCAAGTTTACTGTCTTTAGCTGCAGTATCTTTAGTTGCACTTTTCTCTAAACTAGCAAGCTTGCTGCCAGAAACGGCTTTAGCCGTTGTATCGGTAGCTGTTGTTGCAACAGCAGGTTTAGCTGTTTTTAAAGTAGCTGCTAAAGTTTTGTTGATGTTTTCTAACAATGGGTACACTTCCTGTACCTGATATACTTGCCAGAACTGCAATTCTGCAGAACCTTGAAGCAATTTAGAAACACGCTCTTTATCTTGTACACCCGGCATTTCAATTAAAATACGGTTGCTACCCTCTTGCTTTTGCATGTTCGGACTTACAACTCCGAAACCATCAATACGAGAACGTAAAATAAAGAATGAACGGTCAATTGCGCTTGTAGCTTCTTTTTCCAAGAAGTTTTGAACGTCGCCGTTGCTTGCATTTGCTTTTAATTGAGATGCGTTATCCTGATTAGAAAAATAGTCTGCAAGTTTTACTCCAGGGCTTAATTTCTCAAATTCGTTAACAAATAATTTGATGTAATCTTTACCGCCGGCATTTAATTGGGTTTGCGCATTTTGAACAGCTTGATTGAAATTGGCATCCGTTGGATTTCCAGCCAATGATTTCACCAATTCTGATAACGATATTTCCATCGTTACGTTCATACCGCCTTTTAAGTCAAGACCTAAATTAATTTCTTTTGATTTAACGGCATCGTAAGTGAAACCCAAAAGTGGGTAAACTTCTACAGTGCCCATAGAATCTAAGTAAGCCTTTTCTTTGGCTAAATCACCTTTCGCAGAGTTTTTTGCGTCTTTTTCCACCTTGGATGCAACCAGAGTGAAAGAAAGTGCATACGCACAAACGACAGCCAATACTATCGCTATAAACTTAATAAAACCTTTTCCTTGCATTTTTTGTTTAAAATAATTTGTCTTTCGCTGTTTTTTAACAAGTCGGCAAATCTAATTAAATTTTTAAATTATAGAACCCCTTAATTGATAATTTATTAAGATAAATTTTTATTACAGAGTAAAGTTTGCGCGGTTTGTACAGAATCTCTTTCCATCTGCCTGTTTAGCCTTAAAAACAGAATGGAAAATGAAAAACAGTAGGCTTTGGCTGGGGTTCCGTCCCACTAATGTTACAAGCCAAACAGAAAAGTTTGGGCTTTCCACGTATATCGGGTTTAATTTGCAAAACTTGTGGTTCTGTTTAGGTCAGCAAAAGCCAATCTGTAATAAATGGATTGAGCAAATTCTTATAAGGTGATCAACAGATCAATTTCGATTTTTACAAATCAATTCTTTTCAAAACTTCGAAAGTATAATCGTATTTGTTCTTTTCGTCTGCCTGATGTGCTTCTACGCTGATCGTTTCCCATTCCGCTCTGTTAAAAGCTGGAAAGAAGGTATCTGCATCGAAATTATGATGAATGGTGGTTAAATACAGAAGATCTGTTTTGGGTAAAGCCTGACGGTAAATTTCTGCGCCACCTACAATAAAAACCTTTTCTTCATTTTTGGTCAAGTTTAGCGCTGCATCCAGGCTATGTACAACTTCGACGTTCTCAATGCTTAAGTTTTGATCTCTGGTAACTACAATATTCCGCCGGTTTGGTAAAGGCCGTCCCACAGAATCAAAAGTTTTGCGTCCCATAATAACACTATGCCCAGACGTGGTTTGTTTAAAGAATTTTAAGTCTGCCGGCATGTGCCACAACAGCTGATTGTTTTTGCCTATTGCAAAGTTTTCGCCCACCGCGACGGCAATCGATAATGTCATATTTCTAGAATAAATCTGAATGGGTTCCTAGTCTGTCGAGATAAAAATTCTCTTAGTTTCCTCTTCTTGCAGCCATATCAATAACCAATCGCTTTTGATATGGCATTCCCAGAAACCAGAATAGTTTCCACTAAGTAAATGAGGTTTATATATATTTGGTAGTGTTCCAGTTTCTCTTAAAAGTTTCAAAGCCGTTTCTAAAGCAGAAATTTCATAGTTTCGTTTTACACATCGTTTATAATCTTTTTTAAACTGTGTAGAAAACGAAACTTCATACATAATTAGCGGTTTAGTTTTTCCATTAAATCATCGTGACTTTCTGTTTTAGTTAAGCCTTTACCTTTGCTCGTTTTTTCCATTGAAGCCAAAGTTTTCGCATTTGGAAGATTCGTTGTATCTGGGGTAATGATTACGCCCATTTCCTTAAGAAACTTCTTAACTAAGCTTGTTTTTTGTTCAGGTACGCTAATTACAAATGTGTCCATATACAAATATACATTAATATACCTATTATACCAGTTTGCTCTGTTTAAGTTTAAGGTATTCCCTCGCGCTTTTAGCTGTATTTTAGGGATTTGGGTTAAACTGCCACTGCAGCTTTAATATGTGGATGCGCTTCGTAATTTTCTAATGTGAAATCTTCAAACTTAAAGTCGAAGATACTTTTTACATCGGGGTTAATTTTCATTACAGGCATTGGTTTTGGCGCACGGCTCAACTGAAGGTTGGCTTGTTCAATATGGTTGTTATATAAATGCGCATCGCCCAAAGTATGAATAAAATCGCCGGGTTGTAAGCCGCAAACTTGTGCAACCATCATCGTCAATAAAGCGTAAGAAGCAATATTGAAAGGAACACCAAGAAAAATATCCGCACTGCGCTGATAGAGCTGACAGCTTAGTTTCCCGTCGGCAACATAAAACTGAAAAAAGGCATGGCAAGGTGGCAAAGCCATATGCTCAATTTCGGCAACATTCCATGCCGATACAATAATCCGTCTTGAATCGGGATTGTTTTTTATCGTGTTAATAATATTGGTAATCTGGTCAATGTGTTTACCGTCGGGGGTAGGCCAGCTTCTCCATTGCGAACCATAAACCGGGCCGAGGTTGCCATCGGCATCTGCCCATTCATCCCAAATGCGTACACCATTATCTTTAAGGTATTTGATGTTGGTATCGCCTGTCAGAAACCAGATCAGCTCATGAATTATTGATTTTAAATGCAGCTTTTTGGTGGTAACCATCGGAAAACCTTCCTGAAGGTTAAAACGCATTTGATGACCGAAAACACTAATGGTGCCTGTTCCGGTACGGTCATGTTTTTGTGTGCCATTATCCAGCACATGCTGCATTAAATCTAAATATTGTTTCATAATCTACAAATATCGAAATTTTATTATTTGGTAATGTTCTTTTTTATGCACACCAGATGTTTACTAACATTAGAATGATTTTTTGAAAACTTAGGGTTCAGCATCAATAGGTTCTGAAATCCTGCTTTTCATTTCAAGTCCGCACTCGTTCCTCGCTTGCGGGCTTTCCATTTCAATCAGGTTTAGGCTGGATGGGTAAAATGTCAATAGTTGCAGAAGTTACGTTCATAGCCCCGGCTGCAGCGTTACCCTGCAGCGAGGAAGTTTTCATGACGAAGCGAAGCGTAAAAGCACAAGACGGGAACAAACATGAATAAATCTTCTGAAGTTGCGCTTCAAAGTAAAGCATAAACAAGGAGAATTTGATTTCGATAAAAACACTTTTGTATGTTTGTAGACCGAGCCTTTTGTGTTTTTGGCAATTTAGGCTCAAAATTTAAGACCACCGATTACACACTACAATGTTATCCTTTCCAAACGCAAAAATAAATTTAGGGCTCAACATCACCGAAAAACGTGCTGATGGTTATCACAACCTCGAAACTGTATTTTTTCCGATCAATATCTACGATTCTGTAGAAATTGTAGATGCCGAGGCAACTTCTTGCAAAATTCACGGAATCGAAATCCCTGGCGATTCAAATGATAATTTATGTATCCGTGCATATAATTTATTGAAAAATGATTTTAATCTTCCGCCGCAAGAAATTCATCTGTTGAAAAACATTCCGGTTGGCGCCGGTCTTGGCGGCGGTTCTGCAGATTGTGCTTTTCTGATTAAATTGCTCAACTCGAAATTCAATCTCGGTATTTCTGATGCACGAATGGAAGAATATGCTCGCCATCTCGGCGCAGATTGCGCATTTTTCATCCAAAACAAACCGGTTTATGCATTTAATAAAGGAGATGAGTTTGAAGAATACGTGATAGATTTGTCAATGTATTATAAGGTTTTGGTAAAACCGCCAGTCCATGTAAGCACAGCTGATGCTTACGCGCATGTAAAACCGCAAAAGCCTTTGCAAAGCCTGAAAGAAATCTTACATTTGCCAGCAACAACATGGAAAAATAAGGTTATCAACGATTTCGAAAATTCTGTTTTCGTAAAATATCCCGAAATTCATCAAATAAAAACCAGTTTATACGATGCAGGCGCTGTGTTTTCACTCATGAGTGGAAGTGGCTCTTCTGTATTTGCATTGTTTAACCACGCCGTTAAACTGCCAGAACTGGAAAAAGACAATTTAGTTTATTACAATATTTAAAAAAGGTAAAGTTAAAGCTGAAAGACTAAAGTAATTGCGTCTGGATATTTGATACTCGCTACCTGATACTCAATACGAATAATATGAACATTAATTTGATCCGTAAAAGCGGTAAATTTAATTTTGAGGCAGAAAATGAAAGTGGTTTCACTGTAGAATTGGATGCGAAAGCGGCCATAGGTGGCGAAGGAAAAGGTTTCAGGCCCATGGAAATGCTGCTTGTAGGTTTAGGCGGTTGCAGCGGAATTGATATGGTAAATGTTTTAAGCAAACAGAAAGAACCGTTAGACGACATTAAAATCGCGATTAATGCCTCGCGAAAGGAGGAAGCAATGCCGCCAATTTTTGATGTAATTAATATTCATTTTGATTTGACAGGCAATTTAAACCCCGCTAAAGTTGAGCGTGCTTTATCTATGACATTCGATAAATATTGCTCGGTTTCCAACATTTTGGGCCGATCGGCAACAATTAACTTTACATATAATATAAATAGTAGTAAATAGGAACTATCGAGTAGCAAGATGAAGTTCTTAATGCTCGATACGCTAATCTTGATACTTGATATTCCAATCTTGATACTCACAACAATGAAATCCGAAAATTTTGAAACTATAGCAATACGCACCCAAACAGAACGCAGTTTACACAAAGAGCATTCTGCTCCAATTTATCTTACATCGAGTTATAAATTTGATGATGCAGAAGAAATGCGGGCTTTGTTTGCCAATGAGAAAGAAGGAAATGTGTATAGCCGTTATTCAAATCCAAATACATCAGAATTTATAGAAAAAATGTGCCTTTTAGAAGGTGCAGAAGATGGCTTTGCCACCGCAACCGGAATGGCCGCTATTTTTACCACTTTTGGTGCGTTTTTAAAAGCAGGCGATCATATAGTTTCCAGCAGATCGGTTTTTGGCTCTACACACCAGCTTCTAACAAATGTATTTTCTAAATGGGGCGTCACTTTTGATTATGCTGATTTGGATAAACCACAAGATTGGGAAGGGTTGATTAAGCCTAATACGAAAATGATTTTTGTAGAAACGCCTTCAAATCCAGGAATTGATATTATTGATTTGGAATTTTTGGGCAATTTAGCGAAAAAGCACAATCAGTTATTGGTGGTAGACAACTGTTTTGCCACTCCTTATTTACAACAACCCATTAAACTTGGTGCACATATTTCCATTCATTCCGCTACAAAATATATAGACGGACAGGGGCGTGTTTTAGGTGGAATTATTTTAGGAAGTAAAGATCTGATTGCTGAAGTTGTCGGTTTTGCACGCCACAGCGGACCAGCGTTATCGCCATTTAATGCCTGGATTTTATCAAAAAGTTTGGAAACATTAGCCGTACGTATGGATCGCCATTGCGAAAGTGCCTTGAAAGTTGCGGAATTTTTGGAAAAACATCCAAAAATTAAGCTTGTCAAATACCCATTTCTGCCTTCGCATCCACAACATGCAATTGCAAAAAAGCAAATGAAACAAGGTGGTGGAATTGTAACAGTGGTTATTGATGGAGGAATTGATGCTGCACGTACATTTTTAGATCGCTTGCAGTTGTTTTCGATTTCTGCAAATCTTGCCGATACGCGTTCAATTGCTACACACCCGGCAACCAGCACACATAGCAAACTTACAGAAGAACAACGCAATGAAGTTGGGATTGAGCAAGGATCAATTCGTCTTTCTATTGGTTTAGAACATATTAACGATATTCTTGCAGATATAGAACAGGCACTGGCTTAAATAAGTTCTTCTCAAAAGAATTGATGAAAGTCTGAAGTATGCTATACTTCGGACTTTTATTTTTTTATTTCTTCTACAGATCAGCCTGGATATTGCGTTTTTGTTAAGATGAGAACACTGTGCGAGATAAGAAATCTGCGTCGATGTTCTTAAATCAGCAAGAATTATTCTGGCTTCCGGTTTGAAAACACAGGCCGAAATGAATAAGTTTACAACGCATTAGCAACGAACCAACTCTATTCATGAAAAAGATCTATCGCTTTAAAGCCGTAACCGCTGCATTAATCTTATGTGCATCCCATACTGTGTTTAGTCAGCAAGTAATCTCAATTATCCCGCAACCACAAAAGCTCACGCCACGTCAGGGAACTTTTATTTTGTCTGAAAGTACATCGATTATAGCGAATACCGATAGCACATTTTCAATTGCATTTCAGGAATTGAATCAACTAAAAAAATCACGTGAACGCGCTAAAACCAGTAACAAAATTTCGTTTTTAAGAGATAAGACATTAAAACCTGAAGCGTACAGACTGCATGTAGATGATAAAACTATTGTTGTGTATGCAAACGATAAATTGGGCGCTTTTTGGGCCGTATCAACGTTGAAGCAGCTTGCTGGCGAATCGGTATTTAAGCCAATGAAACCTTTAACTATTCAAGCTGCTGACATTAGCGATGCGCCGAAATTTGCGTGGCGTGGCGTTCACTTGGATGTATCCAGACATTTTTTCGATATGGATTATCTTCATAAATTCATTGATCGTATGGCGCAATACAAATTCAATAAATTTCATTGGCATTTATCAGACGATCAGGGGTGGAGAATAGAAATCAAGAAATATCCGGAACTCACTGAAATTGGTGCCTGGCGGAAATTGAATAATCAAGACTCTATGTGTCTTAAAAAGGCAGAAACAAATCCGGATTTTAACCTTCCGGAGAAACATTTTAAAACCATCAACGGCGAAAAAATGTATGGAGGTTTTTATACTCAGGAAGAAGTTAAGGCATTTATCCGCTATGCGCAAACCAAAGGAATAGAAATTATTCCGGAGATTGATATGCCGGGGCACATGCAAGCTGCAACTAAACAATTTCCGTGGCTTACTTCGACAGGAGAAATCCAACAGGGCAAAAATTTTACCGACCCGATTTGCCCGTGTAAAGAAACAACTTTTGATTTTGCAGAGAATGTTTTTAAAGAAATTGCAGATTTATTTCCGTCAAAATATATTCATTTAGGTGCCGATGAAGTTGAAAAAAGCAGTTGGAAGAATATTCCGGCATGCGAAGAACTCATGAAACGTGAGGGTCTAAAAAGTATTGATGAAATTCAGAGCTATTTTGTGAAACGCATGGAAAAATATTTTAACCGTATCGGGAAAAAACTAATCGGTTGGGATGAAATTTTAGACGGAGGCGTTTCGCCCACCGCAACAATGATGTATTGGAGAACCTGGATTCCAACTGCACCAAAACACGCCGCAGAAAAACACAATGATTTAATTATGACGCCTGGCGAATTTTGCTATTTTGATGCACAACAAGATGCGCATTCATTGAAAAAGGTTTATGGTTTCGATCCGGTTGGTTTTAATCTTTCTCCAGAAGAACAGAAATATGTACTTGGCGGCCAGGCAAACATTTGGACTGAATCTATTCCATCAGAACAACGCTTAGAGTATATGCTTTTTCCGCGTTTGTTTGCTATGGCAGAAGTTTTATGGGGAACAAAAACAGATTTCAAGGATTTTGAAAAACGTGTAAACCAGCAGTATGCATTGCTTGATGTTCAACAGATCAATTATCGTTTTCCGGATTTGGCTGGTTTTACAGAAAATAATGTATTTGTGAATAAAGCGGAGTTGAAGATTCAAAATCCATTGTCTGGCACTTTAATTCGCTATACAACAGATGGAAGCAATCCTACCATCCATTCCGAAGCATATACCGGCACACTGCCCATTTTGAAAAGCCAACAAATCAAAGCCGCAATTTTCTCAAAAAGCAACAAACATGGAGATGTATTTACCATTAATTATAAAAAAACACCTTTTAAGGAAGGTGTTCAGGTTAAAGCGCTTAAAAAGGGTTTGAATTTTATTTATTATCCAAAAGCGTATAGTAAAGTTGCTTTAATTAACGAAGCGGATAAAACTTTTAGTGGATTAACGTCTGCTATAGAAATTCCGGTAAAAGATACCGCGCCAAGTTTTGCTACTAAACATCAGGGATATTTTTATGCGCCAGAAGATGGAATATACTCTTTTTATCTACGCTCTGATGACGGCAGTGTGCTAAAAATGCACGATAAACTATTGGTAGATAATGATGGAATGCATTTTGCAATAGAAAAATCGGCACAAATTGCCTTGAAAAAAGGTTATCATCCATTTGAGCTTTTGTTTCTGGAAGGCGGTGGCGGTTATACGCTAGAATTGAATTATAGTGTAAATGCTGGCGAAGGGAAAGCCGTTGGCCCGGAAAATTTTTTCAGGTAAAAATCCGGAATTTTACGTCTTATAATTAGCTTTCAAATAGGCGAATAATTAAACAAATCAATCAAAACTAATCTTGAGTAAAACTTTTTAAACTTCCATCCATATTAAATTCAATGGAGTAACGCTCGCGGCTGCCCGAAATGCTGCGCGGATACCATTTAAAATTACCATCACGAACAAATGTATAAATGCTTGTAGCCGGTTTGGCGCCTTCTACTTCGCTTGATTTCTGATTGTAAATGGCTGCCACTTTTGCTGCGTCGATAAAATGCAGTTGATCTAGCGAAATCAATTTGCGGTCAATTTCATCGCGTACCGACATTTGTTTCGGTTTGGGTGCAGACCATTTGCCGTCAGCATATTCATAACTGTCAATATACTTTGTGTTTGTTGGATGGCGTAGAGTAACATGAATTCTTCCGTTGTCATAGAAATGGATTGTTTCGTAAATGAAAATCTCTTTGTTTTTGTATTGCGGCAGTTGCCTTAAATCTTGCTCTGCCGCACGCAATTGATTTGGTTGCTGAAGCAAATGAATAGGTTGCTCGTGGTTCATTGTAGCATGTGTCTCTACGATGGTTTCTGTAACCACTTGTGTTGTGCTTTCTGTTTTTTCAGATTGCTGCTTTGCAGCACTATCAGTTGTGATAAAAGTTTCCTTTATACTCTTGCTTACCTGAGTGCAGGCAGAGACCATTAGGCAAAAAGCAAAAATGGACGCGTATATCTTGTGTGTTTTCATATTACATCATTCAAATCGTTGGTGAAGGCAATTTGTTGGGGATCATCCTTCAGGTAAAAAATATCTACGGTTTCCTGTTTTGTACTATCGAGATCAAGTAAGTTTACAATTTTCTTCAGGCTTTGCCGGTAAATTTTTCCAGAATCGTCTGTGTATTCCAATTCGAAACGAATCATAGGCTGTTCATTAATAAACGTACCGGTCTGGTTTGTTGCCAATAGTTTAGCTTGCGTTCTGCGGCCCTTAAATTTAATTTTTGGCGCTTTTGCCAATCCGCCAAATTTTCGGAACAATAAATTAATAATCGCTTTGTACAACAATAATGTAGCCGGACAAACGAGCAGTGGATGACCGAGGCTTAAAAAGCGCCATCCGTAACCCAAACTTTCTGATTTGTACGCATAGACGTAATAAGCTGCTATCGCGAAACAAAGCGAAAGCCAACCCAAAAAGATAAGCACAACATAGGTTCTGCGAATGCTAGTTTTCGAGTCTGCCATGGCAATATATGGTTGCTTGTCCAGATTTGAAGAAATGAAAATTTCTACAGTTTTTCCGGGTTCAAAACGCCTTTCAAATGGTTTTGAATCTTTTACAATTAATTTATGCAGAATCTTCTCGTCAACGAGGTTCTTAAATTCAAGCGTAAGTTCATAAATGTTTGATGGTTTGGTTTTGTCGGGAATTTCAGTTGCGTGGATAATTTTCGCCTGTCGTTTCTGTCCCTGTTCCAATATTTTGGCAATATTTTGCTTCATGATGAAGGTTGCCAGAATCCATTTTTTGAAGTAACCGGTCAATAGAATTAACCAGAAAACGATAGAAACCGATAAAAGAAGCAGTGCAAATGCTGGCAATTTCTCTTGTAGAGCCTGAATGTCATCTGCCTGATTAATATTGTAATACAGAATTATTGGAAAAGGTACAGCGAAAAATAACATGTACAGCATCCAGAAAATAACGAAGCCACGTTTCATAGAGTTGCGTTTTAATAGGTATGATATGCTTTTGCAGCAAATAGCAGACCAATACAATTTCTGGATTAGAGATATTACTTATCTTAGGTCAATGTGCACGCAATTACATGCACGTAAATTTGTGGTATAAATAAGAAAGGAAATTTATGTCACAGTTCATTTTGCACAACGCAAACACCAGAGGTCAGGCCAACCATGGTTGGTTAAATGCACACCACTCATTCAGTTTTGCCAATTATTACAATCCCGAAAGAATGCATTTTGGCGTACTTAGGGTTTTGAATGACGATTTAATTGACGGAGGTATGGGTTTTGGTGCACACCCTCATGATAATATGGAGATCATTACTATTCCTTTAGCAGGTGCAATTGCGCACAAAGACAGTATGGGCAATTCTGCAGTGATTAAAAATGGTGAAATCCAGGTGATGAGCGCCGGAACAGGTGTAAGCCACAGTGAATATAACGCCGAAGCAGATGTTCAGTTAAATCTATTGCAAATCTGGTTGTTCCCGAACAAGAAAAATGTTACACCAAGATACGATCAGAGAGCCCTAAATGTTGCCGACCGCCACAATAATTTTCAACAGATTTTATCTCCTGATTCCAATGATGATAATGTATGGATTCATCAGGATGCCTGGTTTTCTATCGGAAAATTTGATGAAGGTTTTGAAACACAGTACAAAATTAAAAAAGCCGGTAATGGTGTTTATGCTTTCGTTATAGGTGGCGAAGTAATTATAAACGGGCAAACTTTAAACACCCGCGATGCTATTGGAATCTGGGATACAGACAGCATTTCTTTTAAAGCAAATTCTGCAGATGCAGAAGTGTTGTTGATGGATGTACCAATGGAATTGGATTAAATATTTAAAACGATTGCTTATTGAATTTGCCGGGCAATGCTTGTTTGGGTAAATTCAATAAGTTTTTTTAAGGATAAAGTTATGCAAATCAATATACTTTACATCGGGCGCGATACCGAAATTACAGTTGTAATGAACCGTTTGCTAAATAACCGGCCGGAGTGGAAAGGTATTTGTGTGTGCAGCGATCAGGAAGCCATTGATGCTATTAAAAGCCAGGCAATAGATTTGGTGCTTTTAGGCAACGGGATTAACAAGGAAAGTGAACAGGCGCTTCGTAATGCATTAACTGCAGTTCGGCCGAATGTAAAAATCATTCAGCACTACGGTGGAGGAAGCGGATTGTTGTACGGAGAAATTATGACAGCATTAAATTAGAGCTTTCAACAGGTTTCTTATAAAAAAAAATCCGGCCATGCCGGATTATAAAGTCAACGATGTAATCTAAATTTGTATGAACAGAAAGAATTTTCTGTTAGCAGATTACTTAGCTAATGTAATCTCTATCCTCATCGCTCAAGGTTTTCTTATCTGTTGCCGGATAATTCTTCTCGATCTCCGCATCATAACTGCTCACGGTTTTTCTTGGCCGCCCGGCGATAAAACCGATAATAAAACCAATAAAAATACAAATCCCAATGACCAGTAATTTGGATACAGGTAGTGTGGTAAATAGAAAATTAAAATCTACAGCATCTGTATTAACCGTAAGGAAAATGGTTAATAGTGCCGTCAAAACGATAATAAAAATGGTTTTTGTGCTCATGTTTTTTTTTCTATCGGCTTTGGTTTAAAAGCTATAAGTGAAAGAATATTCTAATATCGGATTTTGATTGTATATTTTATTTACAAATACCAAACGAATCCCAAGGTCTACAACAGGCTGATACCTCAAAATGTTTAAACTCGTATTTAATTCTAATCCGTAGGTTTTGGGTTCTGATAAATTGTTTTCAGCGCCAATATTTTCATAGTGTGTAAATACGCCACCTCTAAACTTCCGGATATATGCAAAAGGTCCAAGCTCCCAATCTGGAAAAGCAAAAGGAAACCGATAATTGAAAAGCAAAGTATTCTGGAGTTTACTTTTTGCCAGAATATTGTTGTACCCGTAAACCGTAGAAATTTCTGTTGCGTATTGATTTGCGCCAGTTGCAGTTTGGTAATTGAAGCTTGCTAAGAAAGAATGGTTCTTCGCAAAACCAGGGAAATAAAGAAAACTTTCCAGTGCAAGAATTTCTCCTTTCAAATTTCGATCGAAAGGTTGATGGTTATACGTGAATCTAAAAATCTGAGCCCAGCGCGGTGCAATATCGCGTTCTGTTGTGCGCACACTATGGTTAAATGTTGCGCTGTATTCTAGCGGAAATTTTACCTCACGGATAAACGTTGCGGGCAAATTTTCTGGCATGTAACGTTGCGTATAACTGGTGGCTGTATTCAGGCTAATGGCATAGGTTTCGTTTCGCAAATTAAAGGAAATTGGAATGGATGCGTTAAGCTTCATGTAGTTCTCTCTCCAATCTCCCTGATAGATGGCGTTTTTGTAGCGATAGAACGATCTTCTCGGTCTGTTGCGGTAAAGTATACTAAAGACTGGGAAAAGTGTCTTATAACTAAGGTCTGCGGTATATTCAAATCTTTTCAAATCTCGATGGTATTTTGCACCCGTGTAAAAGTCCATCGTATTAAGTAAATTGTTGGATTGAAGCTCAAGGCCAAACGTGTATTCATCATCAATTGATGGGATAATGCTGTGAAAACTGAAGAGGTTTAATCCGGTGTGGTAAGGCTTCGAAACATAACTGCTGTCTGGGATATTTTCAAAAACATTTCCTACCGCTTCTTGTGCTTCTGCTGCAGATGTAAAATCTACGAAATGATCATCGCCAATCTGATTTTCCTGAAGCAGTGTTTTGGCAATTCCATAGCCTGTCGGCTGATAATCATTAAAAAGAATTTCCTTGTTTTCAATAGTGCCGGTATTAAATGCGCCATATTTTGAATTGGTGATTGCAGCAATTTTTTTTGATGCTGTGTCGATGCTGTAAATATTGTCAATGCCATTAAAATGTGCATTGAAAAAAATCGAACTGCCAACAAATACCGGCCGACTTAACTGCTGCCTGCTATCGGCAATTAAAGTAGTTCTTGTTGCGCCGCTTAACACCTCCAGCGACTTACCTTTTTCAGTTAAACTAATATAGGTTATTTCGCGCCCTGTTTTGTCAAAAGCTGGAGTTTGTAAAATTCTTTTATCGGGGTTTTGATATGTGGTGATGATGCGACCCGTAGTTGCATCAATCTCTACCAAATTGAACTGATTACTCAGGTCAGCCTGAACGGCTACAATTTTGCTGGCATCGTCAGAAAGAGTGGGGGAGAAGAGCCTACTCTTGCTGCTCAGTGTTTTATGTTTTTTAGTCTTAAAATCGTAGCTGCAAATTACACTATAGCTTCTCTGTTTATACCGCGGGTCGTACCGGATTTCGTCCCAAACCAGCAGTCCGTTTTTGTAGCTAAACCACGGCTGTTCCTGGTATCCAATTCCAAATAATTTATGTTCGTTTTTTTCTTCATCAATCCAGACAAAGTGCCTTGCTTCGGCCTTACTTTCTTTAAGTGCCAGAATGTTGTTTTTATCGAGATAAACTGGCAAGTAATAATTCGTTTCGTAAGTTGATTTTTGGTTTAAAATTGGATAGTCTTTTCCTTGTGTATTTTCTGCTTGTTCTTTCCATTTTTTGGTGACCTCATCTTGTGTAGAAAGAAACAATTTTCGGGTACTCTGATTGGTGAATTTCTTTAAACTGTTAGCGAAGGGATAAAGCCTGATTGGACGTTTTCTGATATCTCCTAAGATGCTGTCTGAAATGAACGTTCCATATTCCGATCTGAGTTTTGCAGCCATCAAAAATCCGGTTTGGTAATAACCTGGCGTAACGTCTTTATTGGAGCCAAAATACGCTTTGCTGTAACTCAGTTTTTTGCCGTCCAAAACTGAAGCCCGATATGGCATGATCCAGTTTGGTTGCCGGCCACGCCCAGAATAGGTGAGTGCGGTTTCATTTACTACCGCATCGCCTTCAAAAAACCAAATGGGTATGGCTGCACCAAAGTAGGCGAAGTAAACAAGTTCTGGAAAAGGTTTTTTCTGAGATCCTGTCAACTTGTCAAACTGGGCAATGTGCCTAAGTTCATGCACGGCAAGGTTGTTCAACCAGTCTTGACTATCAAAGTACTGCGGCGGTGTTGCATAAAATTCAGACTTCTTTGGTGCAAGTTGAACAAAGCCATTTGCGATGGTTCCGCGGTTCTGCAACAGCAGAGGAATAGACGTTGTTCTGAGGTGAAACCCCTTGCCTACTTTAGGATAGATAAGGGGTAGGGTATTGGCCATTCTTTGCGCCTCAGCTTCCAATTCTGTAGGGTAAATGATTCTAAAACCATTTGCGCTAACTTCTCTCCATTTTACACTAAGTGGGTTTTGTGCAGTGCTGAAGATTTGCCCAAAAACAGAATGTGAAATAATAGTTAATATGAATGGTGTTAAGTATTTGATTTTAAGAGTTTTTATGTTTGTTTTTAAAATCATATAGATTAAATGCTAAAATATTTAGTTTTATGGAATTTTTATTCTTTTGTTTTTTTGTACTCTTTGTTTATATGTTGTTTGTATTTTATTTCATTATTAGTTAGTTATGCTATTTTATTCGGTTTGAATATAATTCTTTTTTAAATTCTTTCAACTGAATTTAGTAGTTTTGTTAGCGTTGAATTTTGTGTTTCTTGAATTCGTTTAAATAACGGCATAATATACACTTATTAATCGATAAATAAGTCCGATAGAATTTCAAAAAACTAGAAATGTATGCCCGAGAGAATCTCTTCAGCCATACATTTTAAATTATGTGGTGTTGAAATAAGGCACGGAAAATGCACCAGATTACTCGAGATTACTACAGGATTTTGGCAAGATTCTACCCAACTTTAAAACCAATAAGACTGTATATTTTAGGTTTTTTTTAGTAGAAAAGCCATTTTTTTCCCCTTAGATTTGACGTGAATTTCTGATGTAGACTTATACCTCTTTTACTTTAAAGTCGACCTCCGCCCGATTAAAATTGATTATTTTATTTTTGGATACTGCCAATTTGGCCTGTATTTGCGAGTCTCGATTTTATTCTATTTCGGAGCAAACACCTAGCTGTCGAGCTCGATTTACCAGGCTTTACAAATTGAAAGTGGTGAATACATTGGTATACTTTGCCACAGAATTGCTTGAAAGTAATCGGTTTGCGGTGGATTTTTTCATTAAATGATGGCTTCATTTTTAGAAAATTGTATAAAATATTGCATTTTTTTAGGTGTTTTTTACCCTAAGATATGTCTGCTAACCGCACGAGAATCCAATATTTGAAAATTTCAATTCAAAAAAACCGCTATAATCAAATATTTTAAAATGATATCTAATTTATTGATTTTTAAGTTTTTGAGTCGATTTTTTAAGCCGGATTGGAAGATTTATTGTAGAACAGTAAAACGCTATCAAATGGACGAATTTGATGGTTTGAAATTGAAGTCCTTACTTTTCTTTAATTAAGTTAAGTAAAAAGAATGTTCGTTTTTGTGCGGAATTTTCACAACGAGGCCGCTTATTTTTTAATGCTTCTATTGACGTTTAACGCATGTTGATATTCTCAGGATTAATCGCCGGTACATGCTTGTTTTGAGCACGATAATAAACTTAAAATACGCTTCTTTTTTGGGTTCTGTCTCTTTGGGTTTTTAGCCTTGTTCAGGTTCAGATTTTCGTGAGGTTTTCCGATAAAAAATTCGTGTGTAAACAACCGAGTCGTTGGTTGAAATCAGATGTTTTTAATCGCGTAAAATGGAAGGAATTTTTTAGCTTTTAGATTGCCTTTTTTTATAGATTGGATACAAGAAAACTGCTGCAAGAACAATGGAGGCACCGGTATAAAATCCACCGGTCATTTGCTCGTTTGTTTTGAAAAATAAGTAGGCTAGAATGATGCCGTAAACTGGCTCCAGATTGGTTGCCAAGGCAACCCTAAAAGCTGATAAATTTTTCATTACAGCAACGCCTGCAACGTAAGCGGCAGATGTGCAAATGGTGCCTAAAATTGCCAGGTAAATCCAATCATTTGTACTGAGATTAAATTCGGTATTTAACAAGCTTCCGTCAAATAAACGATATATGGTAATCCAGAAGAGTGCGCCAACTAATTCGTAAAAACCAATGATTGCGGCACTGCTTTTTTGTATAAGAGTAGAGTTTATAGTAGCGAATAAACTTGATGCAACAGCAGCAGATAAACCAAATATAATCCCCCATGTATATTGGCTTTCGAACTTAAAAATAAGGTAAATTCCAAGGATGATAAATAAGCCAATCAGAATGTCTCCGGGTTGTATTTTTTGCTTTTTGATTAACGGTTCCAGTATGGCTGTAAACAGCGTAAAAGATGACAGGCATACCAGCGCAACCGATACCGTAGAAACTTTAATTGCATGAAAAAACAAAACCCAATGGATAGCTACAATGCCTCCGGTAAGTATAAATTGAATGAACTGTTTCTTACTTACCCTGATGTTGGTTTTGGATATAATAAACCAAAGGAAAAGGGTTATCGACGCAATTAAAACCCGGTACCAAACCATCGGTACGGCGTCAATAGAAATCAGTTTCCCGAGCACGCCGGTAAAGCCCCAAACCAAAATTGTAAGGTGCAGTATAATTAAATCTTTACGAAGGTTGGGCATTGTTATTTCGGTGCTTTTTTAAGCAAATATAAGCCAAGTAAAGTAAAGAACACAGTTGGCATCATCACTGCAATAAAAGGCGTTAATCCGCCTTTGGTAGAGAACATCTGAGTGAACTGGTTGAAGACGATGTAAGTGAAGCTGATGAAGATTCCGATACCAAGCGAAACGCCTACGCCTCCGCGCACTTTTCTTGACGATAAGGCAACACCTATCAATGTAAGTACAAAAGCCGAGAGCGGATTTACATAGCGTTTATATTGCTCAATCAGTAAATCGTTCATGATACCTGTTCCGCGGGTTTTTTCTTTTTTAATTTTCTCAGAAAGCTCATGCGTGGTCAGGTTTTGAACCACGTTGTCGTAAGCAGAAAAATCATCGGGGCGCATATCTAAGATGGTATCTTTTAATTTGCCGTTTCCATAAATCATGGTTTCTTTTAATCCGTCAATCTTCCGGATAGAATAGTTGTTTAACTGCCATTTCCGCTTTAGCGAATCCCACTTGATGTTGTCTGCAATAATCTTTTTCGTCAACTGATCTCCGTTAAAATTATCCAGAGAAAAGCGGTAACCGTAGTTGGTTTTGTTATCGAAACTTTCGATGTAAATGTAAGTATGCTCATCCAGTTTCATGTGGATGTTCGTCTTTGTAGACGGGTCATTTCGTTTTACGTACGTATTTTCGAAACTGTTTTTTAAGGTATTTGTATGAGGCAACACATACAAGTTTGACACCAGATTGGCAGAAAATATTATGGATGCCGAAATAAAGTAAGGGAAAAGGAAGCGGTTAAAACTTACTCCACCACTCAAAATGGGAACAATCTCTGTTTGATCGGCCATTTTTGCGGTGAAGAAAATAACCGCAATAAAATTGATTAAAGGGGAGAGCATGTTTACATAAAAAGGGATGGAGCCAGCGTAATACTTGCTTAAAATGCCCCAAAAACTCAATCCGCTTTTCATAAAATCATCCATCTTTTCAGATAAATCGAAAACGACAATAATAATCACGAAAATGCCAAGCGTATAAATAAATGTACCCAGATACTTTCCGATAATATATCGATCGATGATTTTAACTCTTCCCTTTATAATGTTCATATTAGAGCTTTGTGCCTAGTATTTTAACCATTTTGTTTTTCCATTCATAAAATTCTCCACTCAGAATTTTTTCTCTCGCCTGTTTTACCAGCCATAAATAGAAGTGTAGATTATGCAAGGTTGCAATTTGTGCGCCCAACATTTCCTTACTGTGCACTAAATGGCGTAAATAGGCACGCGTAGTTACCTGATCTACATGTAAATCGCTTTCCGCATCTAAGGGAGTGAAGTCATTTTCCCATTTTTTATTCCGGATATTGATGATGCCGTGTCGTGTAAACAGCATTCCGTTTCTGGCGTTTCTGGTTGGCATTACGCAATCAAACATATCCACACCAAGTGCAATATTCTCCAAAATATTTACTGGCGTTCCAACGCCCATCAAATAACGAGGTTTATCGGAAGGTAAAATGTCGCAAACAACTTCAGTCATGGCGTACATTTCTTCTGCAGGCTCGCCTACAGATAATCCACCAATGGCATTTCCATCGCGGCCCATGCTGGCAATAAATTCGGCAGATTTTATCCGCAAATCTTTATAAACCGAACCCTGTACAATTGGAAATAAAGTTTGATCGAAGCCATATTTTGGCGTAGTATTATCAAAATGTGTGCAGCAGCGTTTTAACCAGCGGTGCGTCATCTTTACGGATTCTGCAGCATAAGTATAGTCGCATGGATAGGGCGTGCATTCATCAAAAGCCATAATAATATCGGCGCCAATGGTGCGTTGGATATCCATTGCATATTCTGGCGTAAACAAGTGTTTTGAACCATCAATATGAGAATTGAAGGTCACACCTTCTTCTTTAATCTTACGTACTTTGCTTAAAGAATAAACCTGATAACCTCCGCTATCGGTCAGGATTGGCCTGTCCCATCCAATAAATTTGTGTAATCCGCCCGCCTTTTCAAGTGTATCTAATCCTGGTCTGAGGTATAAATGGTAAGTATTGCCCAAGATAATCTGAGCATCAATATCTTGTTTCAATTCTCTTTGGTGTACGGCTTTAACTGTTCCGGCCGTACCAACAGGCATGAAAATTGGCGTCTGAATTTCGCCGTGTGCAGTAGTTATTGTTCCCGCCCGTGCTTTTGAAAGCGGGTCATTAGCCTGCAAATTAAATTTCATATGGTGTTTTTTATTAGTCAAAAATCTGCCAAAAATAGCAAAAAATGAGGGTATATTTTTGTTTAAATTTTTATCAACATAAAACGTGATTATTGATTAAAAATCAGAAATTTGCGGCTATTTATTATACCATTGTGATCTTAACCCTACTGGAGATTTCTTTACTCTCGTTTTTTGCCTTTTGCCTTATTGTTCAACTGTATTTCGTGCTGTTTGTACATTTAAAACTGGCTAAAGCACCTATTGAAGACATGCCATTAACGGAACGAAAACCCGTTAGTGTTATTGTTTGTGCACGTAACGAAATTGTAAATCTTCAACAATATTTAAACTGTATTTTAAATCAGAAATACACAGAATTTGAAGTTATTGTGGTAAATGATCGTTCATGGGATGGTTCAGCGCAGTTTTTAGAAGAATTGGCCAAACAAAACAACCGACTTAAAATTGTAACCGTTCCGGATAACGATAAATTTATTGCCGGCAAAAAATTTGCCGTTACAATGGGTATTAAGGCTGCCAAATACGACTGGTTGGTGTTTACCGATGCCGATTGTATGCCTGCTACCGAAAACTGGTTGATGGATATGCAACAGCCGGAAGATGGCTCTACAGAGATTGTTTTGGGTTACTCGCCATATTTTAAAAGAAAAAGTTTATTGAATGTTTTAATTCGGTTTGAAACTTTTTTTACCGCAGTTAACTACCTCTCTTACGCCATTAAAGGGATGCCTTATATGGGCGTTGGCCGAAACATGGCCTACAAAAAATCGTTATTTTTTAAGAATAAAGGATTTGCTGCACACATGCATATTCCTTCTGGCGATGATGATTTGTTTGTAAATGCGCATGCAACTGCGTCAAATACAGAAATCCGTATTCATCGCGATAGCCATGTATGGAGCGAACCCAATGGCAGTTGGGCGGGTTATTTAAGACAAAAACGCCGTCATTTTGGTGCGGGTAAATTTTACAAGGCGAAACACCGGTTTATTTTAAGTGTGCAGGTTGCATTTCAGTTTTTATTTTATGTAGCCTTCGCCGGATGTATGTTTTTAAGCAATGAAGCACGATATGTAGCCGGTGGAATTTTATTCCTGAGCCTGCTCATCAGAAGTTTTGTATATCCTAAACTATTAAGCCGATTAAATTACAGAGAACTGCGTTGGTGGTTCCCAATTTTAGATATACTTTTGTTTGTTTTCCTGCTGTTAAATGGAGTATTGGCGCAGTTTGGAAAGAAAAAAGTGAAGTGGAAATAACGACAACAATTATGGCAGACATTAAACCTGATATTATTTTAAAATACTTTCCAGATTTAACGGAAAAACAAATCGAACAGTTTTCGCAGCTTTTTGACTTGTATAGTTATTGGAATGCGCAAATCAACGTAATTTCCCGAAAGGATATTGAAGAGTTGTATGAGCGGCATGTGTTGCATTCTCTGGGCATAGCGAAAATCTGCCAGTTCAAAAGTGGAGAATCTGTTTTGGATGTTGGCACTGGAGGCGGTTTTCCAGGTATTCCATTAGCAATATTGTTTCCTGAAACACAGTTCTATTTGGTAGATTCTATCGGTAAAAAAATAAAAGTTGTTAAAGAAGTAGCTTCTGCATTGGGTTTGGATAATCTGCGTGCGGATCATTTGCGTGCCGAGCAGATTAAAGAAAAATTTAACTTCGTGATTTCCCGTGCGGTAACGCGCCTAGGCGAATTTTATCCCTGGATACAGGGTAAATTCAAAAAAGAATCTATCAATGCATTGCGCAACGGGATTTTATATTTGAAAGGGGGCAATTTATCTGAAGAAATTAAAGAATCTAAACTTAAAGCCGAATTGTATCCACTTTCAAATTATTTTGACGAGGAATTTTTCGATACGAAGTTTGTGGTTTACGTACCGCAGTAATTTTTAAAGTAAATTAAAAAAGGGCTCGAGTACGTACTTAAGCCCTTTTTTTTAGGTTAAAATTTTTCTTTTGTACGGGTTGGTGCATCGCGCATCAGCATTTTATCTTTCAACAGCGATTGTAACCCAGATTGATGGTCAATATTTTTTACAACCTCTAAAACAGTTTCGGCGGCATCGCTAAAAAACTGTTTGGTAATTGTTGCATATTCGTCAGTTTCTTTGTGGTAATCTTTATGGTCTTCTACGCCGAAATATAAAAACGGAATATTTTTAGCATTAAATGCACCTTGATCGCTTTGATTTGTCCAGTCATCGTGGCCAAGTTTGGGATCATCATGTCCAAGGCGAACTTTTATATTGGTTTTTGTGGTGTCTATATACTTTTTTAAATCCGGATATTTAAAGGTTCCGCAGATGTAAAGTTCGTTTTTATCGCTATGGCTAATCATATCCATATTCAGGTCAATTGCAATGGTGTTTACGGCCACAGGCGGATTTGCAACAAAAGCTTTTGCTCCCTGAAGTCCCATTTCTTCGGCATCAAAAGAGGCGAAAATAATGGTGTTATTTGGTTTGTTCTTCGCAAAATAAGCAGCGATTTTAAGCAATCCGGCAGTTCCGGAGGCGTTATCATCTGCACCGTTAAAAATCTTGTTTTTAACAATTCCCAAATGATCATAATGCGCAGAAACTACAATCACGTTATTGCTTTTTCCTGGAATATAGCCAATTACATTTGTACCATTCACTTTTGCACCGGCTCTGGAATTGAATGTAAATTCTTGAGCATAATTCACGTGTTGAGGATAAGATTTTAATCCCAGTTTCTGGAAGCGCTCAATAATATAGGCACGGGCCATTTCTGCACCTTTTGTTCCTGTTTTCCGGCCTTCATACGCATCAGAAGATAAAATCTCTACATCTTTAAGCAGTTGGGTGTCTGGTTTTCCTGAAGATGTTTTTTGCTCTTTAACAGAAGAACAACAGCTTAGCATAAGTGCTAAGGGCATTATATAAAGGATTTTCATGGTTGGCGATATTTAAGTTTAAAGTTATTGTTTTTAGTGGAAAGGTACAATGTGCTTCAAGTTTGTGCTTTACGCGTTTTAAGCAGCTACCTCGCGCAAGTCTACAGCAACCACGCGCGAAACACCTTGTTCTACCATGGTTACGCCATAAATAATGTCTGTACTGGCAATGGTTCTTTTATTATGTGATACAATAATAAACTGCGATTGGTCTGAAAATTTACGGATGATATTATTGAATTTATCAATATTGGTATCGT
This sequence comes from Pedobacter terrestris, assembly GCF_052343045.1. NCBI lineage: Bacteria > Pseudomonadati > Bacteroidota > Sphingobacteriia > Sphingobacteriales > Sphingobacteriaceae > Pedobacter > Pedobacter terrestris. Next base: position 1,087,663 of record NZ_CP180264.1, read on the forward strand.
CCAAAGGCGCGTCAACCTCATCAAAAATACAGAATGGCGCAGGTTTTAAGAGGTAAAGTGAGAATAGAAGGGCTGTGGCTGTTAGCGTTTTTTCGCCTCCCGATAATTGGTTTATGGATAACGGCCTTTTTCCTTTTGGTCTGGCTACAATATCAATATCTGCTTCAAGCGGGTTTGTCGTATCAGAAAGAATCAAATCACAACTGTCTTCTTCATTAAATAAAGAGCGGAATACCACAATAAAATGCGCTCTGGCTTGCGTAAAAGCCTGCATAAATTTGTCTTTAGCGGTATCGTCTATTTCTTTAATGGTTTGTAAAAGGTCGGTTTTAGCTGCCTGAAGATCTTTTTTCTGGTTTTGGATAAAAACGTAACGCTCTTCCATTTCTTTGTAAGCTTCCATAGCCATAGAATTGATGGCGCCAAATTCATCCATCTGGCGTTTCATTTTTTCTACTTTCTGGCGCAAATCAAATTCACTTTCCAGCACTTCAATTTCGGTTTCAGTTTCTAAAAGATCGTTTATATCGATGTTAAATTCAACCGCCAAACGTTCTTTTAATGCATTAAGATCAATTTTTAATGCATTTTTTTTGTCTTTTATTTCTGTAAGCAGAAAATCGGTTTCCTCCCGGTTTTTCCGGATAGTACTCAGGTTCGTTTCCACTTCATTGATATTACCTTTTACAGAAAAATAGTCTTGTTCGGCTTCTGCCAAACCCTTTTCCATTTCTTCTCTTTGTTGGTACATATCCAGAAGTGTATCGTCGCTCAGATCTGTGTGTTGTAAAGTTGCGGTAATTTGTGCCAGAGTTTCCTGCAATTCCTTCTCATTTTGGACAATACGTTTGTTCAACGCTTCTTCCTGCACAAAGCGATAATCGAGGTCTTTTTCTAAACTCGACATTTTATTTTGCTGCTGGTGAAAACGAATATTGTCCTGATTATATTTTCCGGCAAATTCGGTAACCTGATCGGCAATTTCCTGGTAATTGAATTGTTGTTCTTGCAGGTCAACATGTGCTTGTTGTTGTTTTTTCTGCAATTCAACCAATGCCGGAAGCTTTTCTGAAAGATTTTTTTCAATCGATACAATTTTTTGTGCGATATCGCTTTTTCTGTTTTCGCTCGTTGTAATAAATTCCTGATATTGATCTCTACGTGTTTGCACAGAAATATGTTCGTTATTTAGGCGATTCAACTCCTGCTGAAAAGTATTGATTTGACTGATTTTAGAAGCTTCTTTAAAGGATAAAATGGCTTCTGTTTCGGCATTAATAGCCAGATTATACTCCGCAATCAATGCATCAGCCTTTTTAATTTCTTTCGCGAGATTTTCCAGGTTCTTGGCGCGACCAATTCTTTTTCCTTCAAAAAGGCCAACAGAACCTCCGGCAAGTGTAAATTTGCCCTGCGCATATTTACCGTTTTTAGCTAAAACGGTTAAATTGCCTTCAATTGGCGCTTTAAAAATATGCTCTTGATCCTGATCTGCAATAAAAACTTTTTGAAGCAGCAAATTACATAAGTGCTGATATTTTTTATCTACCTCAATTACGGACAAGGCAGAAATTAAACCTTCTTGCGCAACAATAGTGGGCGTATTTTGTGGGATGTTTTCCAGAATAAAAAAATTTGCGCGGCCACGACTTGCATCAGTCAATAAGTTAACGGCCTGCACAGCATCTGCATATTTTTCAACTACATAGTGGTTCATCACCGGTTCCAGGTAGTTTTCTATCGCAATTCGGAAATCTTCGTTACAGAATAAGATATCAGAAAGCAATAAAGCACTTTTCGCAAATGCATTGTTTTTCTTTAGAAAACGGATCGATTCCGGGAAACCTTCCAAACTATCTACAAGTGATTTTGTAAGGTTATATTCATTTTGTTTGGCATCTTTTTTCCGGTTTTCGGCCATTAATTTCTCTTTAGTGGCGGATAAATTGGTTTCAGAAACCACTCGTTTTTCCTTAAGATTTTCCTCCTCTTCTGTAAGTTGTTTTACAGTAGATTGTTTTTCGCGAATCTGAATATCGAGTTCGGCCAATGCATGGTCAAAAGATTTCAGTTCAAGTGTTTTGGTCTCGGTATCGTCAACATTTCTGTTGCTTTCCTGTACCAATGCATCTTTTTGAATATTGAAAATATCAATCTCTTTTTGCGACTGATAAACCTGACTTTGCATTTCATTTACAGACCTTAAAAGGTTGTCGGTACGGTTTTTTTCGGCCTGTTGTTGCTCGCGAAGCACATCCAATGCCGATTTTAGCTGTTTTAAATCAGATTCCAACCGGTTAAAGACTTCTGTTTCTGTTAAAACTTCCTCGTTTAAACGTTTAATATTGTATTTAATGTGATTGGCTTGGTTTTTATCTTTTTCAAGCTCGCCCGACAAGCGATTTTCTTTCTCCTGTAAAAAACGCATTTGCTCATTTTTTACTTTCTTTTCGCTTTCATAAGCGCGGATTTTTGAAACCAGTTCATTGGTTGCTTTTTGCTGTACAGAAAGGTTTTTTTCCTGGTTAATACTTCCCAGTTTCAGCTTTTGCAGTTCAGCCTCTTGCTGGTCAATTTTTGCGTTTAGTTCTGTTCTGGAAACCTGCTGATTTTGTTCCTGCGCATCCAGCGCATTTAAGTCTGTTCTAAAAAAAGCAATTCTATGTGTAGCCAATTGTACACTTAGTTCGCGGTATTGTTCTTTTAATTTATAATAACGTTCGGCCTTTTTGGCTTGATTTTCAAGGGTTTTTAAGTTTTTTTCAATCTCAAAAAGCAAATCCTCTACACGTTCTAAATCGCCTTCAGTATCTTTTAATTTATTAAAAGTCTGTTTTTTGCGGAGTTTGTATTTTGAAATTCCCGAAGCTTCTTCAAATAAAGAACGTCTGCTGTGTTCTTTGTTATTGATAATTTCATCAACCATCTTCAATTCGATGATCGAATAACTGTCAGAGCCGATTCCGGTATCCAGAAACAAATCGGTAATGTCTTTTAAACGGCATTGCACATCATTTAATCGATATTCGCTATCGCCATTTCTATAAAGTTTTCGGGTAACCGTAACCTGAGAATATGCCGTTGGAAGAATGTTTTTGGTATTGTCAAAGCTTAAAGAAACTTCTGCAAGTTGCGCCTGCTTTCGGTTTTTTGTACCATTAAAAATGATGTTTTCCATTTTTTCAGAACGCAGGGCTTTAGTACTTTGCTCGCCCAAAACCCAGCGCATGGCATCAATTACATTCGATTTTCCACAACCATTAGGACCAACAATAGCCGTAACACCCTCATTAAAATTGATGGTTACTTTGTCGCCAAAGCTCTTGAAGCCTTTGATTTCCAGTCGGGTAAGTTGCATGGTTTGTAATCGGAGAAACCGACCCCAATTATAAGGATAAAAATTAAGGTTTTCAATATTGATATTTTTTATTCGATGGTTTTAACCGACGAATTTGAAGTCTTTTTTATGTGTCGGATTTGTAAAAATCAAAAAGCAAAACTGGCGCAGTTTTAGGTTCAGGAAGTTTGATTTTTTTGTATTGGAGCAGCGCGTAAGCTATTTTTTTAGTAGTTTTCTCCAACTGAAAAAGGCGTTCGAAAGGACGATTCTTGAAAACCCGTCGTTGCGAACGGAGCGGTAGGGAGGCGTGGTGGCGTGACGCAATCTTTCCCGTTTTCTTAATTTAATTGGAAAGATTGCTTCGTCGTTCCTCCTCGCAATGACGATCAGTCGGAAACCCATCGTTCCTCCGCGAAATGAGGATAAATAATAATTAATGTTTCACAATCATCAGCTTTGCGAATTTCAGTAAGAGCTGTTTATTGCCCAAGCCCTGAAAAAATACTGTTGCTTTAACATCTGGCAGGTTGCCTTCTAAACTGATAATTTTCCCGAAACCAAACTTTTCATGCTCTACATCCATTCCGTTCTGAAATTCCTGTGGTTGCGAAGGTGCAAAACCGGGTGTTGGTATGTGTGCTTTTGGAAGTATTGATGTAGTTTTTGGTCTTACTGGCGGAGCAGAAGATGTACTAGCAGGTTTCGGTTTGCTGAAAAAATCGCGTGGTTGCGAAGTCCAGGTTTTGCGTTCATCATCAAAACTTCCTTCCAAGAATCCACTTTTCGCTGGTTTAACGTCCAGTTCAAGATATTTGGCACTAATTTCATTAATAAAACGGCTCGGTTCGCAATTGGTAAGTGTTCCCCATCTGTATCTCGATGTAGCGTAAGTAAGCGTCAGTTTTTTCTCTGCGCGGGTAATTGCTACATAAAACAAACGGCGTTCTTCTTCCAATTCTGTTCTGGAGTTTACAGAAAGCTGAGAAGGGAAAAGGTTTTCTTCCAGACCAACAACATAAACATTTTTAAATTCCAAACCTTTTGCCGAGTGAATCGTCATCAACGAAACCGTGTCTTTGTTTTTGTCGCCGTCTTTATCGTCATTTGTGAGCAAAGCCACATCTTGCATAAAGACATCTAAACCGCGTTCTTCAATATCTTCGCGCTCAGCGAACTCTTTAATACCGTTTAAAAGTTCCTGAATATTTTCATAACGCGCACGTCCTTCAACGCTGTCGTCATTATACAATTCTTTTAAAATGCCAGAGTGCTGCGAAATGAATAAAGCCGTTTCATAAGCATCAAGTTTTTTAGCTTCGGCAGCAAAACCCTGAATCATCATGGCAAAATCATTCAATTGATTGGCCAAACGCCCGTCTACATACCTAGAAGCGTTAGATATAACATCCCACATGGTTTTATCATGCTGATCTGCCGCTACAATGATTTTATCGATTGAAGTATCACCAATTCCGCGTTTCGGATAGTTGATTACACGTTTTACTGCTTCTTCATCATTCGGATTAAATGTGAGGCGGAAGTAGGCAATCAAATCTTTAATCTCTTTACGTTGGTAAAAAGACAGTCCGCCGTAGATTTTATAAGGAACATTAAGCTTGCGCAAAGATTCTTCCATTGCCCTGCTTTGTGCATTTGTACGGTAAAGAATGGCGAAATCATTGTAATTGTAACCTTTTAAGCTGCGCTCTGCAGCAATAGATTCTGCAACCAATTTACCTTCTTCATTGTCAGTAAAAGCGCGCGAAACTTTGATTCTGTCACCGGGTTCATTGTCTGAAAAGACATTTTTTTCCAGCTGATTTTTGTTGTTGGCAATAATACTATTTGCAACCTCAACGATATTCTGAGTAGAGCGATAGTTTTGCTCCAGTTTGTAGACTTTCAGATCTGGATAATCCCGTTCAAAGTTCAGGATGTTCTGAATATTTGCGCCTCGAAAAGCATAAATACTTTGTGCATCATCACCTACAACACAAATATTCTGATAAGCTGCAGCTAATTTTTTGACAATTGTATACTGCGAAAAGTTAGTATCCTGGTACTCATCAACCATCTGATATTTGAATTTTTGCTGATATTTATTCAATACATCCGGATGGTTTTTCAGCAGGACATTGGTTTTGAATAGTAAATCGTCAAAATCCATGGCGCCAGCTCTGAAACATCGTTTAGAATACGTTTCATAAATCTGGCCGAGCATCGGGCGTTTATTTTGAATATCTTCTGCTTGTATCTGGTCATTTTTCAAGTATTCTGAAACCGAAATCAAGTTGTTTTTTGCCGATGATATTCTATTGTAGACAAAGTTTGGCGCATATAATTTATCATCCAGCTGCATTTCTTTCAAAATACTGCGGATTACGCTTTTGCTGTCGTCTGTATCGTAAATGGTAAAGTTGCTTGGATAACCAATTTTTTCGGCCTCAACACGTAAAATTTTGGCAAACACAGAGTGAAAAGTACCCATCCAAATGTTTTTGGCTTCGGGGCCAACCACCTTCATAATACGCTCGCGCATTTCTTTGGCGGCTTTATTGGTAAAGGTCAACACCAAAATATTGAAGGGATCTACACCTGTTTGCATCAGGTGTGCTACACGATAGGTGATTACCCGGGTTTTGCCCGATCCGGCACCAGCAACAATCATTACCGGTCCTTTAGTATTCTCTACTGCTGCTCTTTGTTGTGGGTTTAATCCTTCTAAATAATCCAAATTGGCTCCTGTTTTTTAAAGTTCAAAAATAAGAATTCCCTCAATTTTTTGAGGCGTTTGTGGAGAAATAAGCGTCAAAATGTTTGGAAAAGCGAAACGCAGATGTAAAAATATCGACTAGTATTTGCACCGAAATTCGCGCCAGAGCTGCGGCTGAATAACCTTAACGGGACACAATAAATTTTTTCGCTGAAGAATATAAACCAGAGTCAGAACTTACGCGGAAAAAATAAACGCCTGGCGGATACGATTGCGTATTGATCTCTAAAGTATGTTTTCCGGTATTGAGGTATTCATTTACCACAGTTTTGACCAAACGACCCATCATATCAAAAATCTGGATGTTGATTTTATCTGCAGCAGGCATTACAATATCTAAATAAGTTACGGTAGAGGCGGGGTTTGGATAGTTTTGCGATACGACAAACATCAAAAAGTTATCGAATATGGCTTTGTTAATGGTATCGAAAATAATGTAACTGATCAGTCTGTAACCACGTGCATTGGGATGGTAACTGTCTTGATATAAAGAAAAATCTCGGCGCATAATCGAATTGATATCTGCAAGATACAGCTTGTACTCCGTGGCCAATCTTCTGTAAATTGCATTGATACTTCTTATCGTAGAATTTACTGCAACCAATCTGCGGTCCGTTCTGTCATCTACATTCTGCAAGGTGCAGATAATTGGAATAAGCTTTTGTTTCAGGCTGGTTGTAATAAGCAAGCGCATATTGGCTTCTGTTTCTGCAAGTGAGCCAACCCGGTTCAATGCGAGCGCATTGGCATCGTTAATGCCCATATTAATCACAATAAAGCCCGTTCTGCCGGCAATTGCAGCATCAATTCTTAATAGACCTTGTTTTGTTGTCTGGCCACCAATTCCGTGGTTTGTAATATCTACAATTTTGCCGGTATAGCAGTTGGTAAAATCATCCTTCAAAAAGCTTTGAAAATTTACCCCTCCAACACCTTCAACTGTACTTGCACCAAAAGTTACAATGTTAATACTGTCTTTAGAGTAGAATTTCGCAGCTTCCGGACAGCTCACTGCATTTTGTGCAAAAGTTTCAGAATATGAAAAAACGGACAACAGCAATAACAGATATACTATTGAACTTATTTTCATTGTCGACTTGCCCGTATTGATTTTTAAGTATAATTATAATTCAGCGCAATTTACAAAAAAATAAAGTTCTAATGCTTTTGAATGCTTTTTTTTAAGAATTTTTAGCGCTAAAAATTGATTGATATTGGATTCTGATAAAAGATTTTTTTTAAAACACGACGTTACATTCTTAGTAGGAGTATTTAAGTATTTCTACACCTTAAAAAAGTTACACCGGTTTAACTTTAGTGCATCTAAAAACAGATTCCGTACAATTTCTAGGCGCTTTATTTGGTAAAGCCTATATTTGCCCAAATTCATTTTGTTATGCAAGAGATTAAAAATTATGTGGAAACACACAAGCAACGTTTTTTAGATGAGTTGTTTGAATTGTTGCGTTTCCCTTCGGTAAGCGCCGATCCGAAATATAAAGATGATGTGCTGAAAACTGCAGATTATGTGGCCCAGAAACTAAAAGAAGCGGGTGCAGAGAATGTAGAAATTTGCCCTACAGCGGGTTATCCAATTGTTTACGGAGAAAAAATTATTGATGCAGCGTTGCCTACAGTATTAATATATGGACATTACGATGTGCAGCCGGCAGATCCATTAGAACTTTGGCATACTCCACCTTTTGAACCAACCCTGCGCGATGGTAAAATATACGCCCGCGGCGCTTGTGATGATAAAGGCCAGTTTTACATGCATGTAAAGGCATTTGAATTGATGATGGAAACCAATACTTTAGCTTGTAACGTAAAGTTCATGATAGAAGGTGAAGAAGAAGTGGGGTCTGCAAATCTTGGTATTTTTGTTAATGAAAATGCCGACCGTTTAAAAGCAGATGTTGTGCTGATTTCTGATACCTCTATGATTAGCATGGAAAATCCATCAATCGAAACAGGTTTGCGTGGTTTAGCGTACATGGAAGTTGAAGTAACTGGTCCAAACCGTGATTTGCACTCTGGTGTTTATGGTGGCGCAGTAGCCAATCCGGCAACTATTCTTTGCAAAATGATTGCTTCTTTGCACGATGAGAATAACCACATTACCATTCCGGCTTTTTATGATAAAGTTGTAGAACTCAGTGATGAAGAGAAAAAAGCGCTAAACTCTGCACCTTATGATGAAGAGGAATATAAAAAAGACTTAAACATTGATGAGGTTTGGGGCGAGAAAGGATATTCTACTTTAGAGCGCACAGGTACACGTCCAACGCTGGAAGTAAACGGAATCTGGAGTGGTTACATTGGAGAAGGTGCCAAAACCGTATTGCCAAGCAAAGCCAATGCAAAAATATCTATGCGTTTGGTTCCGCACCAAAGTTCTGAAGAGATTTCGGAAATTTTTACAAAGCATTTTGAAAGCATTGCGCCAAAAAATGTAAAAGTAAAAGTTACACCTCACCACGGTGGCGAGCCGGTAGTTACACCAACAGATAGTATTGCTTACAAAGCAGCAGAAAGAGCCATTGAAGATAGTTTTGGCAAACAAGCCATTCCAACACGTGGCGGCGGCAGTATCCCAATTGTAGCATTGTTTGAAGATGTATTGGGCATTAAATCGGTGCTTTTTGGCTTCGGTTTAGATAGCGATGCTTTGCACTCGCCAAATGAAAAATACGATGTGTACAATTATTATAAAGGAATTGAAACACTTCCATTATTTCATAAGTATTTTGCAGAACTGAATAAATAAGTGCCGCAAAGATTATAAAAATCCCTGCTGAAATGAATGTTTTAGCAGGGATTTTTTTTGTGAAAATGAATGGATTCGACTTCTATTACCTGTATTCACGCCATCGCTCATAGTCCGTGTTTCGCTGCGCTACACTGTAGGCTACTCCGCTCTGTCGGGCTTAAGAATGGCGGTTCTGCTTTCATCGGAGGGATTTGCCCTGCCCAAATAAACCCGATCGAAGTGGAAAACCCGTAAGCCCAATTTTTCATTGGGCGCGGATTTGAAACGGGGGCGGGGCAGCTGTTACCGACTGGCATTGCAACTGATTTTCTACATATTAAATAAAGACCGCAATTTTGATACGCATATATTTTTGTTAAATTGTGCCCATGAAACATGCAATCACCTCTCTTTTACTTCTATCGGGTTTAGTTTCTTTCGGGCAAAGCACTAAAACGATTAAACAATCAGGAAATCCAATATTTCCAGGTTGGTATGCCGATCCGGAAGCGGCGGTTTTTAACAAGCAATATTGGGTTTATCCAACGTATTCTGCTAAATATAAAGAGCAGGTTTTTATGGATGCTTTTTCATCAAAAGATTTAACCAATTGGAAAAAGCACAGCCATGTGTTGGATACTGCAAATGTAAAATGGGCGAATAAAGCTTTGTGGGCGCCCGCAATTGTAGAAAAAGATAAAAAATATTACTTGTTTTTCGGCGCAAATGATATTCAAAGTGATAATGAAGTTGGTGGTATTGGGGTTGCTGTAGCCGATAAACCCGAAGGCCCTTTTAAGGATCATTTGGGGAAACCATTGGTAGATAAATTTTACAATGGTGCGCAACCGATTGACCAGTTTGTATTTAAAGACAAAGACGGCCAATATTATTTAATTTATGGCGGCTGGGGGCATTGTAACATCGCGAAACTGAATAATGATTTTACTGGATTTATTCCATTTGAAGATGGCACAACTTTTAAAGAAATTACCCCTGAGCATTATGTAGAAGGACCGTATATGTTTATGCGCGATGGAAAATACTACTTTATGTGGAGTGAAGGCGGTTGGACAGGCCCTGATTATTGTGTGGCTTATGCTGTTAGCGATTCGCCTTTCGGGCCATTTAAACGTGTAGGCAAAATTTTAGAACAAGATGCTAGTATTGCCAGAGGTGCCGGCCACCATTCGCTTTTCATTAATCAGAAAAAAGGTAAATATTATATTGTATACCACCGTCGTCCGCTAACAGAAACCGACGGAAATCACCGGGAAACCTGTATTGATGAAATGTATTTTGATGAAAAAGGCAATATCCTTCCGGTAAAGATTACCAATGAAGGTGTAAAGCCACAAAAAGCAAGATAAATTTTACCCAAAGAGGCAATTTGTTATTCAAGTTTTTTCCGATTGGCGTAGTACTTTGAAATCCAAAGATTTGGTTTTAAAGTTCTATATCTTCTCCGGATTATGGATTTGATTTATGCAATTGCCTCTTTTTCTATTTCTATAGCATTTTCCACATAACTTTTGCCAAGAATGAAAAAGCCATACGCACAGAGAAATAGAATCGCTGCCAAACCCGCCCAAAGCCAATTGTAGCCAAATTGCCTAGCAACTGCAAAACCTGCAAGCGGACCAACAACTTGTGCAAAAGACCAGCTTAATGTATAACCTGCGGCGTAAAGCCCGCGGTTAAATGTGTTGCTTCTATTAATTACAACAGTGTTGATGAAAGGCAGTACAAACATTTCTCCAACGGTAAAAACCACTACCGTGAGTACCGCCATCCCAACATGAAAAAACATCGGAATACTTAATATAAGATAAGACAAGGCAAAAAAAGCTGCCCCCACAATGATGAAAAACATTGGTGAGCGTTTCTTTTCTATTTTGTTAATCAAAACCATTTCAAAAAGTGCAATTACTGCACCATTAATTCCCATAATAACACCAATTTCAAGCTCATTAATATGCCATTGTTCTTTGAAAAAAACCGGCACAACTCTGAACATCAGAAATGCAGAGGTTATAAAAACTGTGGTTAAAAGAATGAATTTTACGTAAAAGAGATCTTGCCACGGCTTAATAACATTTTGTCGGGTTCGGTTTTCTTTAGCTTGTTTGATAAAGTCTTTCGCCTTTGGCAGAAAAAACAAAATAGATACACCTACTAAAATGCTAACGCTGCCTTCTACAATAAACAATAATTTATAGTTGATGGATGCAACCAAACCAGCAAGACTAATACCTACAGACCAACCAATATTGGTGGCCAATCTATTTAAGGAATAAGACCGCGTAGTGGTTCCGGCTAATGCATAAGATGCTACAGCAGTAAAATTTGCCGGCCTGAAAGCTTCAGAAAAAAAGCTGATTACCACCGCCAAAACGCAAAGTGTAGAAAAATGACCGATAGTAGAAAAGAGCATGAACAACAAACCACCGATTATGGAAGAAAAAATCTGAACCGGTCTGAAACCGATAATATCTGTTAGTTTGCCGCCTGTTGCAGAACCAAGTATAGAACCAATCCCGAATAATGTAATAATTAAACCGGCATCCATTTCTGAACGGTGCAGGCTTTGCGTTACATACAAACCCATGAATGGAACGGCCATACTGCCACATCTGTTAAACATCATTACGATGCTGAGTAACCAGGTTTCGCGACTAAGGCCGCTAAAAGATGATTTATAGGTGTAAAGGATGGTTTTAAACATGGGAGGCTTGAATGCGTCAAAATTAGCAATCTGCGAGTAACTTTCGGATAAGTAATCAACAAAATTTCATGTGTTTAATTTTTAAAGACGAAAAGGCCAAACCAGTTTTTTTTCTCAAATTTGCAGCAGAATGCCGCCAGAAAAGAAAACCTCATCTACCAGAAAAACCGTTCAACGCAAACCCGCTGCAAAAAAGCCCTCTGTGCGTAAACCGGCGGCTTCTGCAAGTAAAAAAGGATTATCAACACCTGTAAAAATTGCAATTGCAGGCCTTTTGTTGGTTTTACTTTCGCCTTTGTATTACGGGTATATTTTAAAAGGTTTTGTTGGTACATGGCGTTGGATAAAAGATATAGGTCAAGATCCGAATTACAGGACGTATGAAAGTTTCAATATTAAAATTCCCAAAAAATATACCGTGCATGGCATTGACGTTTCCTATTATCAAGGTAAAATAAACTGGCAGAAAGTGCGCGATATGGAAGAAGATGAAGTGCGCGTGCGTTTTGCTTTTATTAAAGCTACAGAAGGACTTTTATCGGTAGATCCATATTTTCAGCGCAATTGGCGCGAAGCACCTAAAGTTGGAATATTGTGTGGCGCATACCATTTTTTTCGACCTAAAAAAGATGGGAAAGCGCAGGCAAAGTTTTTTTTACAGGTTGTGCATATTGAACGTGGAGATTTGCCTCCGGTAGTAGACATTGAAACGCTTGATGGTGTTTCACCTGCGAAAATGCGCGCAGAACTCTCTGATTTTCTGTACTACGTGGAAACGAAAACCAAAGTTAGGCCCATCATTTATACCGGATTGAAATTTTATGAAGATTACCTGTCGGATGATTTCAATGAGTTCCCTTTATGGATTGCACATTATTACCAACCGAAACTACGAATGAACGATAGTCGCTGGAAATTCTGGCAACACTCTGATAAGGCGAAGATTAACGGCATTGGTCATGTAGTAGATTTTAATGCCTTCAGTGGCGATAGTACAGATCTGGTGAAGATGAAGGTTCAGTAGTTTTTTGGTTCATTGGTTCATCAGGGAATTGGTTTGCATGCAGAGAATTGCTAATTGCACAAAACAATTGTTATGAAAATGCGTGCTTGCATTTAAATAAATAGTCAGCCCAGTTTATGACGCTTAAACTAATGCACTAGTGAACAAATGAACAATAGCACCAATTCCCTAAACCAACCAATGCTCACATTTTTCTAAGAAAAATTCGTCAGCTTCTGCACCAATTCCAATTTCGTCGGGTACATCCAGAAAATATCCGTTATAGGTTAATCCACCAACTACAGGATCAACTAAATGCCCCAAAAGAGCAGTGTCTAAATCGAAAAACTCTACATTGGGGCTGGCCAGTGCAAAATGCAGGTTTGCGGTAAGGGCCAAACGGCTTTCCAGCATACTTCCAATCATACATTTTACGCCTTTTTGTAAAGCTTCTTCATGGATTTTCTGAGCTTCTAAAATTCCCCCCGATTTAGAAAATTTAATGTTCAGGTAAGTGGTAGATTGGCTGTTTATTAGTTTTCGGGCATCGTGGTGATTATAGCAGCTTTCATCTGCCATAAGTTTAATCGGCGAATTGATATTCAATTCTGGTAGTTTATCATCAAACCAGGTGCGCATGGGTTGTTCGCAAAATTCGATATTGTATTTCTCCAGTTCTCCCAAAGCAAAAAGCGCATCATCAAAAGTCCAGCCCTGGTTTGCATCTAAACGTACTGTCAATTCTTCACCCACGGCTGTTCTGATCTGTTTTACGCGCTCAATATCGTCCTGAACTTTTTTCCCAAGTTTAATTTTTAGGATTCTGCAACCCAGATTTTTATATTTCAATGCACTTGCCGCCATACCTTCAGGCGTATCAATGCCAATGGTCATATCGGTTTCAATGGAACGTTTGTGTCCTCCCAGAAATTTATACAAGGGCAGGTTGGCTTCTTTGGCAGCAATATCAAATAAAGTCATATCAAATGCACTTTTAATGGTGCTGTTGTGATCGGCATAACCCAATAGATCGTTCATGCGTTCTGGAATTTCGAGCGGGTTTTTGCCTTTTAAAATCGCAGCAAAGTCTTTAGCCATTGCAATACAGGTTTCTTGTGTTTCGCCCACAATCATCGGAAAAGCAGAACATTCGCCTACACCGTGAATACCTTGATCGGTAAAAATCCTAATCAATACGTTTTGTGCAAAATGCATGGTTCCGGTGGCAATTACAAATGGCTCCATGGGGATGCTGAAACGGTATATTTCTGTATGGGTAATTTTCATATTTTAGAAGTTAATGGAAAGGTTAATCCGTTACTGTTGATCCAATTCAAAACGCTGCCGATCCCGATCAATAATTGCTTTTAGTTTTTCTTCTTTTGGTAAATGCACAAGATATTTGCTCGCAAATAAATGATTTTTATCATTCAATACCGAATATTTGACGATTTTTTCGTCTTTTTCTGAGCACAATAGCAAGCCTTGGTGGATTGCCATCCGATGCACGTTTCATGTCATCATATATCCTAACATACATATCAATCTGGCCAATATCCTGATGGTTTAAACTTGTTGTTTTCAGATTCATAATTACAAAACATTTTAAAATATAATTATAAAAGACAAGATCGATGTAAAAAATCAGCGGTATCTGTTATAATATGTTGCTGGCGCGCAACGAAAGCAAAACCTTTCCCCAATTCCAGTAAAAAATTTTGGATATGATTTATAATCGCAGATTCTAATACTTTTTTTCAGTGTTTTTATGATTTGTCCCAAAACACAGAGATAAATGGGTACTTTATGTAATCTTGTATGTTTTTTGAATCTTCGTTGCCATTATTGACCAAAGTCCTTTCAAATGACATGGTATTAATTTGCCTTTGTAACTCGCGACTGTTCCAACTGGAAGATATCGCTGGTTCATATAAAAAAGACGTTTTTCTTCTGTATCTAATCTGGAAAGCAATCTATAATGTGTCCAACTCAATTCTTGACGCAATGCGTCAAGAATTGGGAACGCCAAGTAAAATTTTCTAATATTGGTAAGGTTCGTGTAATCAAAACCTTTTCCAAATTCAAGCGTGAGCTGTTCAGATAATTTTTTTTAAGGTTTCTTTACCGTAATCTGCCCGAAGCTTTCCATCTTGTTCATCTTCAACAATAAGTTTTCCAATTTGCCAATATGATTCCAGTAATTCTGAATTCGCCTTACGAAAAACCGTAAACGAGACTGGATAATGCGGTTTTTAATCGTGAGGAATACATCTTGTGGGGGAATTCGGTATCGAGTTACATATCTCACTAAAATATAAAAACAAAAACTAAATAGAAACAGCTTTGTAGATAATTAATAGCTTTACGGTCATCAAATTTATTGCCTAAATCATGTCAAATCCACAATCAGAACCTAATAATTTAATCAAAGCATCTTCGCCATATTTACTTCAGCACGCGTATAATCCAGTTCATTGGTATGAATGGGGCAATGAAGCTTTGGAAAAAGCCAAAATAGAAAACAAATTGATTTTGGTGAGCATTGGTTATTCTGCCTGCCATTGGTGTCATGTTATGGAGCGCGAAAGTTTTGAAAATCATGAAGTTGCCGAAGTGATGAATCAACATTTTGTATGTATTAAGGTTGATCGGGAGGAAAGACCAGATATTGATCAGATTTATATGTATGCGATACAGTTGATGACCGGTAGCGGAGGTTGGCCACTCAATTGTATTTGCCTGCCAGATCAACGGCCAATTTATGGCGGCACTTATTTTCGGAAGAGTGATTGGATCAATATTCTTGAAAATGTTGCCGAGTTATGGCGCAATGAGCCGGAAAAGGCTTTGCAGTATGCAAATCGGTTAACCGAAGGTATTAAAGACAGCGAGAAAATTATCCATGTCGAAAGAGTACAAGCATATACGCAAACAGATTTAGAAGAAATTACAGCGCCCTGGAAACGTCATTTTGATATCGCCTTTGGCGGGTACAACCGCGCACCTAAATTTCCGCTGCCGAACAATTGGCTGTTTCTTTTGCGTTACGGTTTTCTGAAAGATGATGAATCTGCGTTTACCGCTGTTTGTCATACACTGGAGGAAATGTGGCGTGGTGGTATTTACGATCAGATTGGTGGCGGTTTTGCAAGATATTCTGTAGATGATAAGTGGCACATTCCACATTTTGAGAAAATGCTGTACGATAATGCACAGCTGATTGGTCTGTACGCCGAAGCTTATCAATGTACCAAATTCGAATCCTTTAAAAAAGTTGCCATTTCGTGTATTGAGTGGGCAGAAAGAGAAATGTCATCTCCGGAAGGTTTGTTTTACTCTGCCTTAGATGCAGATAGCGAAGGTATTGAAGGCAAATTTTATGTTTGGGATAAGGCCGAGTTTGATCTTGTTTTGGGTGATGATGCTTTACTTTTAGCCGATTATTTTAATGTTAGTGAAGATGGCAATTGGGAGGAAGAACAAACCAACATTCTTCGGCAAACCTTGAATAATGATGATTTGATTCTAAAATATAAGATAAATAAAGCGCAGCTGTTTGATAAAGTTGAAGAAGGAAAAGCAAAACTGCTTGCATACCGCGCAAAGCGTGTCAGGCCAGGTTTAGACGATAAATGCCTCACAGCATGGAACGCTATGATGATTAAAGCACTTGCAGATACCGCCCAGATTTTGAATCACCAGCCGTATTACGAACGGGCCAGAAAAACCGCTACGTATATTTTAGAAAATCTGAAGTCTGAAAGTGGAGGCTTATACCGCAATTGCAAAGATGGCAAAGTGTCTATTGCCGCATTTCTGGATGATTATGCATTTATGATTGAAGCTTTAATTGCCTTATATCAATACGATTTTGATGAACAATGGCTTAACGAGGCGAAATCTCTTTCAGCGTATGTAATAACGAACTTCAGTGATCCGGCATCGCCGATGTTTTTCTATACCTCGCAGAAAAGCGAACAGTTGATTGCCAGAAAACATGAGGTTACAGATAACGTAATTCCGGCATCAAATTCGGTAATGGCTCAAAACCTAAAAACACTTGGATTGCTATTCGATATAGAAAATTATGAACAAAAAGCTGCGGATATGCTTGCTGCCGTTCAGCCAAAAATCGCGAGTTATGGCTCTGCTTATTCAAACTGGAGCATTCAATTGCTGAATGAAATTTACGGACTAAACGAAATTGCCATTACTGGTGTAGAAGCAGATGCTGTCAAATTATCATTAAGTACGCACTATATTCCTAATAAAATTACTTTAGGCGGAACAAAAAGTAACTTGCCGCTGTTAAAAGGTAAGCAGAGCAATGAAACAAAAGTTTATATTTGCCGAAATAAAGTATGCCAGTTGCCGGTTAACACTGTTGAGGAAGCATTAGAATATTTACAATAAATCAATTTAAATGAACATTTCATCAAATTCAGTAGTTGCATTAACATACGAGTTGCACACTACAAATGAAGAAGGACAACAAGTTTTTGTAGAAAAAGCGGATGAACAAAATCCTTTAGTGTTTTTATATGGCGTAGGCATGATGTTGCCAAAATTTGAAGAGCACCTGGCTGGTTTAAAAACTGGCGATGATTATAGTTTTGAATTATCTGCAGCTGATGGATATGGAGAAATTGATCCGGGTGCATTCGCAGATCTTCCAAAATCGATGTTTACAGATGCCGGTGGTGAAGTTCCAAATGTTGGAGACGTTATTCCATTACAAGATAACAATGGTAACCAATTCAGAGCTGGCGTAACTGCAGTTCATGATGAAACAGTTGCTGTAGATTTAAACCATCCTATGGCAGGTAAAAACCTGTTGTTTAGCGGTAACATTTTAAATGTTCGTGAAGCTACCCAGGATGAATTGTCTCATGGCCACGCACACGGTGCAGATGGCCATTCAGGACATTAGTCTTCAGACAAAAACGAAATTTAAAGCCGCTGGAATTATTTCAGCGGCTTTTTTTTGCAAAATCTTTTTCCATCTATGTAAAAGCACTAAAATATACTATTCATTATATTGTTTATAAAACATGCTGTTTCATCGCTTTTATTATATTCGTGCACGAATAAACGATGTTGTCGCCAGATCAGCTTTCCGAAAGTGCACTTATCGCCTTGTTAAAACAAGGGAATGAAGATGCATTTGCCGAAATTTACAATAGGTTTTGGGAAAAAATGGCTTCTTATGCAGTAAGATTAACAAAATCGGAAGAAGAAGCTGCGGATATTGTACAGGAGATTTTTATTTCGCTATGGAAAAAGCGCGAAGCGTTACAAATCAAAACAAACCTTCAGGCATATTTGATTGGTAGTACCAGAAACCTGAGTTTAAGATTTATTGAAAGAAATATTCAGACAGAAAATTTTGAAGAAAAACTTAATGATCAACTGGAAGATTTTAGTCAGAATATTGAAGAACACATCTCGTTTGCCGATTTGCAGCGTCAGGTAGACAAAGCAATCGCCAAAATGCCAAAAAAAATGCGCGAGGTTTATCTTTTGAGCCGCGATGAGCAAATGTCTTACCGCCAAATTGCTGAACAATTGGATATTGCCGAAGGAACCGTTAAAAAACAGATCAGCAATGCACTAAAAATCCTTTCTGAAAACCTTTCCGGGCTTCCAATACTCTTTGTTTTAAGCTTTTTTGACCGCTTTAAATAAAATCAGATTTTTTTATAAAATAAATCTACCACCATTTTCATTTTTTTGGAACTAACTAGTATAGGGAGAATTCTATCCTTCCTGTAACTACCCGTGAATACAGAACAACTCAAACAATTATTAAAGAAGTACCAGGAAGGAAAAGCTACGGCTAAAGAAACCTTTATGGTTGAAGCCTTTGTTGCGAAGGAATTGGCAGCGCATGAATGGACATTGCCAGAAACCGAAAAAATGGTGTTTGGTGCACAATTAAAGGCCAGGATATTGGCCGAAAAAGATAATGTTGCTACAACAAATGGAAGACAAAACAACGTTAAACGGTTGTGGACAATTGTAACTGTAGCGGCTGCGGTAATTATTGCTATAGTGCTAATTGCCGTTTACAAAGTGAAACTGAATGGAGAGAAACAAGCCGTAAGGTTTGCCAATGATGTGGCTCCGGGCAAAAATTCTGCAATATTTATTACCAATAGTGGAAAAAGAATTAATCTGGACGAACAAAAAAATGGAAGCGCTGTACAAATTGATGGAATAATAGCCAAAAAAGAGGCGAATGGCATACTAACTTTTGCCATAGCGCAAAATGCCGGAAAGTTAAGCGGCCTAAATAGATTAGAAACGCCGCAAGGCGGGCAATATCAGGTAAACTTGCCTGATGGTACACAGGTTTGGTTAAATTCAAGTTCGTCTTTAACCTTTCCGAGCCAGTTTAATGGTTTGCAACGTCATGTACAATTGAGTGGTGAAGCATATTTTGAAGTCGCAAAAGATAAAAAACATCCGTTTATGGTGCAGACGATTAACCAGGAAATTGAAGTTTTGGGCACACATTTTAATGTAAACAGCTACGTTGATGAAGCTGCCGCGAATACAACGTTATTAGAAGGCGCAGTTAAAGTTACAAGTGGAAATACAGAGATAACCATAAAACCAGGCCAAAATGCAATGGTAAGTAAAAGTGGAATTCATGTGAGTGATATAGATCCGAATTTGGCCGTTGATTGGAAAAATGGAGAGTTCCGTTTTAAAAATGAAGAACTGCCCAGCATTTTGCGAAAACTATCCAGATGGTATGGCGTAACCTTTATCAATCAATTGCCGAAAGATAAAATTCCTGCTTTTACAGGCTCAGTATCCAGATTTGACCACATCTCCAAAGTGTTAAATATGTTGGAAAAAACCGCCAACATTCAATTTACCATTAATGGAAAAACAATTACAGTAAACTAATGGCCTAACCAGCCTGAAATGCAAATACAATCAACAACTTAAACTAACAGAATGAAAAGAAGACTACCCCCAGAGCGATAAAAAGGAGAGCGGTTTACAAGAAAAAAACCACGAAAGTGTTACCAGCACTTCCGTGGAAATTATCTGAGTTAACCCTTTAAAAACGAATTTCCGAGATCCATTACGCATTAACCCAAACAAACGAAAGTATGATTTTTAATCCTCTTTATCAAGGAAGGCTACGCCTGTGCCGTCCGTCAAAAATTTTCCTTATCATGAAACTCACCGCCATCATCATGATTACTTTTTTCATGCATGTGAGTGCCCGCAGTTTTTCTCAGCAAATCACTTTTTCGGCAAAAAATGTGACTATTGAAAGAATTTTCCGCGAGGTAGAAAAACAAACCAATTATCGGGTATTGTACACCACAAATACGTTAAATGATGCCACAACGATTAATGTAAATTTTAAAAATGCTCCACTATCTTCTGTAATTGATTTTTGCCTGAAAAACCGCGCATTAACCTATACAATAGAAGAAAAAACGGTTCTGATTAAAAAAACCGAAAAGGGATTTTTAGATAAACTGACAGATTTATTTACTGTTGCACGTTTCAACGGCCGTATTTTGGATGAAAACGGTTTGCCACTTTCTGGTGCAACCGTTATTGTCAAAGGAACCAAAAAATACGCTTTAACAGGCGCTAACGGCGCTTTTGCTTTAGATGTAAATGCAGGCGAAACGCTGGTGATTTCTTTTATTGGTTATGAAACCAAAGAATTCAAGGTTAATGAAGGTATTTTACAAAGTGCTACAGCAAGCATGTTGGATATTAAGCTAAGTCTTTCGGCGTCTGCACTAGATCAGGTTCAGGTAATTGGCTACGGCAGTACAACAAAAAGAAACAGTACCGGATCAATCAGTTCTATCACAGCAGAAGAAATTGGAAAACAAACGATAGAAAATCCGCTTTTGGCAATGCAAGGGCGTATTTCTGGCGTACAGATTACGCAAGATAACGGATTACCAGGTTCTGGTGTACGAATGAATATCCGCGGTGCGTATTCCGGTTTATCGGGTGCAGGTTTTATCCCTTTATATATTATAGATGGTGTTCCGTTTACTTTGTTTAATGGTGCGCAGCCCGCATCAGATAATTTGAATGCCAATGGCGTAAGTGGTGCCAATGGGCCGGTAAGTCCTTTTAGTGTTATCGCTCCTGAAGATATTGAACGGATAGACATTTTGAAAGATGCAGATGCGACAGCAATTTATGGCTCACGCGGTTCTAACGGAGTGGTGTTGATCACTACAAAAAAAGGAAGTCGTGGTAAAACCAGCTACAACTTTAATCTGAATACCGGCGTTTCTAATGTTGCAAATTATATTCCGATGATGAATACTCAGGAATATCTGGCTATGCGGAAAGCTGCATTTGCAAAATCTGGTGTAACACCAACAGCTGCGAATGCGCTTGATTTAACCGTTTGGGATCAAAACGCCTATACAGATTGGCAGAAATATTTCATCGGCCATACTGGCCATATGACCAATGCAACAGGATCTGTTTCTGGCGGCGATGCACAAAATTCTTTTCTCTTTTCGTCAACCTACCGCAAACAAGGAACAGTTTACGGAGATGAATATAATGCGACCACTTTTTCCAGTCGTTTAAATGCTGGTCATAAAAGCAAAGACGGAAAATTTAGTATTGATGGCTCGGTGAATTACGCCTATATGAAAAACCTGCTGCCAAATACAGATTTGAGTACTTTGTATGCTTTAGCGCCCAATTATCCCTTGTATAACAGCAATGGAAGCGTTAACTGGACATCTACAAGTCCGCTTTCTTATGCACCGAAAACTACTTTAGCCGAAACCAACAATTTAATTTCTAACCTAAATCTTTCCTACAGGATTATAGATGGATTGATTGTTAAAGCAAATTTGGGTTACAGTACAACACGATTGAAACAACAGCAAATCAATCCGGCAAGCTCGCAGAATCCTGCAACCTCCCAAATTAGTACCTTGAGGTATACAGATAACGACAACAACAACTATATTATTGAACCGCAGGCGATATACACAACCAAACTTGGCGAAGGAAACCTGGAGGCGTTAATTGGTACAACTTTCCAGCAAACAAAAGCAACCGGGATTTATTTAACCGGTACGGGTTATAATAACGAAGCGCTTTTGTATTCGTTAGTGGGCGCATCTGCGGTAACAACAAGTGCCAATGCAAATACCGTTTATCGATATAATGCGGTTTTCGGGCGTTTAAATTACAACTGGAAAGGAAAATATATTGTTGATGGAACGTTCAGAAGAGATGGTTCATCACGTTTCGGTAGCAACAATAAATTCGGGAATTTTGGCGCTGTTGGTGCTTCGTGGATTTTTACGCAGGAAGAATTTATGAAAGATTTATCTTTCCTGAGTTTTGGTAAACTTCGTGCCAGCTACGGAATTACCGGAAATGATCAGATTCCAAATTATCAATACCTCGCACTTTATAGTGCAGGTGGTTCTGCCTATACCTACAACGGAAGCAATGTGATTATCCCTTCAAATATTGAAAATAAAGACCTGAAATGGGAAACCAATCAAAAACTGGATATCGCATTGGAGTTGGGTTTTCTTCAAGATCGAATCTTGTTTAAAGCAGATTATTACCGAAACAGGGTAGGGAATTTGCTTAACTATATAACAATCCCCGGACAAACCGGAAGTACCGCCTACACTGCAAATATGGATGCCACCGTGCAAACCAAAGGTTTTGAATTTGAATTGAATACGATAAATATTGCTTCTGGCGATTTCAGGTGGACAACCAATCTAAATTTAACCATCAGCAGAAACAAATTGCTCGAGTTCGAAAATCTGGCCAATACCTCTTACGCCAGTACTTATGTTATTGGTCAGCCAACAGACATCAGAAAGTTTTACAAATATACCGGAGTAAATCCCACAACCGGCTTGCCAACCTATCAGGATTTTAATGGCGATGGTTCCATCAGCTTTGCTAACGACAGGTATGTTGCTTATTACGGTCATCCATATTTTGGAGGTTTGAACAACAGCATCAGTTATAAAGGTTTCGCGCTTGATTTCATGTTTCAGTACAATCATCGTTACGGAATTTTATATCCAACCATGTCTTATTCGGCAATTGGTGCAGATTATACCAATCAGGCTACTGCATTTTTAGACCGGTGGACACAGGTTGGCAGTACAGGTTTATTTCCTGCTGCGTCTACAACATTTGATAATTCTTACTCTAATTTACCTTCATCGGATGTGAATTGGGGCGATGCATCCTATCTCAAATTGAAAACGGTGAGTTTGAATTACACATTCCCGAAAGAATGGGTTAGCCGACTAAAATTGTCCAATTTAAGTATTTACGTGCAGGGGCAAAACCTGTATACCTGGGCAAAACAGAAATATGTATATGATCCGGATACAACATTACCTGGTACAGGCCAGGCTTTAGGAACCGGGCAATACATTGCCGCTCCTCAGGTTAGAACAATTGTATTTGGTTTAAACTGTTCATTTTAATTCTGTACTCATGAAAATTAAAGATATGTTTTTCAAAAAAATATTGGTTTTGGTGTTGTTTGCGACCACGCTTTCGGCCTGCAAAAAGTTTGTAGATGTAGATCTGGCCACCAACCTGATTTCTAAAGAAGATGCTTTTAATAGCGATAATTCTGCAACAAGTGCTACACTTGCGTTATATTCTTATTTCCCAACGGTTAATGCTTTGCAATATACAACCTGGTTGGGCGGTTTATCTGCAGATGAACTGCAAATGCCTACAGGTTCAGCAGAGCAACTTCAGTTTTCGCAAAACGCAGTTGTAACAACCAATTCATATGTTCAGAATTACGTCTGGAACTATCCATATCAGGTAATCAGAGAATGTAATTTGATTATTAACGGCGTTAACACTTCTGCTGCAATTACTACACCAACAAAAAATCAACTGATTGGAGAAGCGAAATTTTTTAGATCACTGATGTACTTTAATATGGTGAATTTTCTTGGTGGCGTACCAATTACTTCTGATCCGGTAGAATTAAACAATGCTTTTGTGCCACGTTCATCAGCTGCCGAAGTGAATGCATTCATCATTAGTGAGCTAAAAGAAGCACAAAACCTGTTGCCTACAGATTATGCAGGCACTGCAAGTTTAAAAGTGCGCGCAAATAAATGGGCTGCCACAGCACTTCTGGCAAAAGTTTATTTGTACAATAAAGATTACGTAAACGCAGAAATTGAATCCAGCAAAATCATCAATTCTGGTACGTACGCATTGGCTACATTGGCGAATACATTTGTGAACACCAGCTCAGAAACCATTTTGCAACTTGCAACGCTTTATGGGGCTTCGGCATTCACTACTTATCGTACAACCAGTTCTGCAAACAATGTAGCACCGCCAACTTATGTCCTTCTGAGCGATTTTACGAAAGGATTTGAACTGAATGACAACCGGAAAACATCTTGGGTAGATTCTACAACTTTTAGTACTGTTAAATACTATCGCATCAATAAATACAAAGTTCAAAACGCTACAGCCGCATCGGCGGGAAATGAATATACAGTGCTTTTCCGTCTGGCCGAGCAATATTTGATCCGCGCGGAAGCACGGGCACAGCAATCCAATATTAGTGGCGCACAGAGTGATGTAAATGTGGTAAGAGCAAGAGCCGGATTGGCAAACACTTCTGCAACTACGCAAGCAACACTACTAAATGCAATTGCTAAGGAAAGAAAATTGGAGCTTTTTGGTGAATTTGGAAACCGATGGTTCGATTTAAAACGAACCGGAACAGCCGATGCTGTCTTGGCGCCAATAAGATCTACCTATAAAACCACCGCACAATTGTATCCGATTCCGGATGCTCAGATTCTGCTAAATAACAAACTGACCCAAAATCCAGGATATTAAAAAACAAAACATGAAAAGCAATATGAAATTTTTAAAAAATGCAGGCTTAGCAATCCTCGCGGTTGCAGCTCTAAATACCGCGCAGGCGCAAGATAAAAAAACGGCAGATACTACCATTCAATATTTAAACCGATTGGTGGCTTCTAAAGATTCGTCAGATAAAAAAATATTAAGAGCAAAGCTGGAACAACTTTCGTCTGCTAAAACAGAAAAACAGGTAATCACGGCAGCCAATTATTACTACAGAATTGGCAATACCAAACAATCTGAACAATTGTACAAAGACATTGTGGAGCGCTTTCCTTTAGGTACACAGGCGAGAGCTGCAGAGTGGCAAAAATTTTCTGAACTGAAATCAGCTGCCGAAACCGAAGCGGCTTATAAAGGATGGATCAAAAAGTTTCCGCCAGAAAAATATGAGAATGTGAATGTAGACGATCGTTTGGCTTACGATTACGTACGTGCAAACATAGCCTGTAAGTTCGCTGCAGAAAAAAATGTTGCCAAAGCAAATGCTTACGCAAATATGCTCGAAGTAGATTTTTGGAAAGGAAATGCATACTCTGGAATCAGCAATGCTTTTTACAAAAATGGAGATTTAGCAAATGCAGAAATTTACGCTAAAAAAGCGATGGAAAATGCTTTTTCTTATATCGATGGAAAAAAAGGAAATGAAAACTGGGCGAAATTCTCGGCTTCAGGTTATCCGGGTTTAACCAGTACATATGCAAACATTTTGTTTGAACAGAAGAAATATTCAGAAGCCTTAAAATATTCAGAAATGGCTTATCAGAAAGCTGAAGGTTTGAGTCCGGGTTTAAATTATCGCTACGCGCAGATTTTAATGGGCTTAAATAAAAATCAGGAAGCATATGATAAATTGGAAGAAGTGGTGAAAGCCGGAAAAGCGACGCCAAAAATGGCCGAAGATTTTAAAACTTTATACGTAAAAGTGAAAGGGAGCGAAGCCGGATACGAAGAATATGCTGCGGCAACGCGTAAAAGTTATCTGGATAACCTAAGCAAACAACTTACAAAAGATATGGTTAGCGAGAAAGCACCTGAATTTACCTTGATGGATATAGAAGGCAAAACGGTTAGCCTTGCAGATTATAAAGGAAAAATTGTCATCCTGGATTTTTGGGCAACCTGGTGCGGACCATGCAAAGCATCATTCCCAGCTATGCAAATGGCTGAAAATAAATTCAAGGCCGATCCAAATGTTAAGTTTTTGTTTATTCACACTTGGGAGCGCTCAACAACACCATTGCAAGATGCGAGCGATTACATTAAAAGCATGAAATATGATTTTCAGGTTTTAATGGATATTAAAGACAAAGAAACTAAAGTAAATAAAGTAGTGAGCAGTTACAAAGTGAACGGAATCCCTGCAAAATTTGTAATTGATGGTGCTGGCGAAATCCGCTTTAAACTAACGGGTTTTGACGGAAGTAACGAAGCCGCAGTTGACGAACTTTCGATGATGATTGACATGGCAAAAAAGAAGTCATAAAATCTTTAATCGAAATAAGCGCAGGCCGGCAAATTTTGCCGGCCTGCGCTGTTTATAAAGCTGTTGGTTTTTAATGCTAAAATTCAAAAACCGTTATTACGAACCGAAGTGTAGGTTTAGTGCGTAGGCGTGAAGCAATCTGTTTTGCATTTACAGCTGGAAAGATTGCCGCGCCGTTCCTCCTCGCAATGACGAGATGAAATAAGATAACCCGTCATTGCGAACAGAAGTGTAGGTTTGGTGCGAAAGCGTGAAGCAATCTGTTTTGTATTTAGAGTTGGAAAGATTGCCGCTTTGTTCCTCCTCGCAATGACGAGATGAAATAAGATAACCCGTCATTGCGAACAGAAGCGTGGATTTAGCGTAGGCGTGAAGCAATCTGTTTTGCATTTAGAGTTGGAAAGATTGCCGCTTTGTTCCTCCTCGCAATGACGAGACGAAATAAGATAACCTCGTTATTACGAACCGAAGTGTAGGTTTAGTGCGTAGGCGTGAAGCAATCTGTTTTGCATTTAGAGTTGGAAAGATTGCCGCTTTGTTCCTCCTCGCAATGACGGGAAGGAAAGAAAACTCGCAATGATAGGAAAGAAAAAAAACACCCCAAAATGAGGTGTTTTAGACGTCATGGATGGATTCGAACCATCGTAAAAGGTTTTGCAGACCTGTACCTAAACCACTCGGCCACATGACTATATCGACATGCAATTTTAAAAAAATCCAACATCGTAAAGGCAAATATATTATTAATAATATTAAATCCATAGAGTTAGTAGTTATTTATGCTAAACGAATGGAAAAACCATCGTTATTGACGTACATTTAAAGTTTTGTAAGAAAAAAATGGCCCCGATTAAAAATTTAATGTCCGCTGATTTGTTTCCCATTTTGTTGGAAAGACAGTAGAAATATCGTAGACAAAATTAATGTGCCGCCAATCCAATCCATCGCTCCGAAAGAAACATTTAACCAAAAAACTGAAATAAATGCAGCAGAAAGTGGCTCTGCAGAAGCCAGCAAACTGGTAGTTTGTGCACCAATAATTTTAACAGAGTTGAGATAAGCAGAGAAAGCAACAACGCTGCCCAGTATGATAATAAAAAAGATGGAAAATAGCGCTTGCGTATCAAACGTACCTTCAAACTGCCAAGGTGCACGCACAAAGCTAAAGAGTAAGCCGGCAATGAGCATACTCCAAGCCATTACCGTGATGGAAGAATATTTTTGAAGCAATTTTGCCGGATACAAACTGTAAAATGCAAGTGCTGCTGCAGAAGCTAAACCCCATATTAAAGCACGTTGCGAGATAGCCAAACTACCAAAATTGCCGTGAGTAACCAATAAAAATGTGCCGCTAAGCGCAAAAAGAATTGCCAGAAAACCAAAACGATCTGGCCAGGATTTATTTTTTGCAGCCAGATAAATCATAATCAGTACAGGGCCTGCATATTGCAATACAGTTGCCGTTGCGGCATTAGAATATTTGATGGCTACAAAGTAAGTATATTGAACGGCAAGCATGCCTAATAAACCGTAAATGAGCAGTTGAAGAACGTCTTTTGTGTTTTTCCAGATTGCCCAGATATCCTGTTTTCGCTGAAAGATTGCTACAACTAAAAGCAGCGATCCGGATAACAATAAACGTACAGTAACCAGCCATTCTATATTAATGCCACGATGTTTAACCAAAAACTGAACAAATGCGCCAGAAATACCCCATAATAACGCGGCAAGTATTGCCAAGTTAAAACCTTTCCACAGATTTGCTTGATTCGATTTTATTGCGATGCTTTCCATAAGTGCAATTTTATTTAAAAGCGCATAAGTTTTTTACTCTATTTTGAGGATCATTATGCAATTTTGTTTCATCGAAATATGAATGGATTGGATCGGTTTGATCTGGAAATTCTCCGGATCATTCAAAAAGATAATTTAACGCCACAACGTAAAATTGGCGAAATGGTAAACCTCTCTGCCGCAGCGGTTCAGCGGCGCATAAAGCGTATGCATGAAAATGGTGTAATCAAATCCGATGTTTCCGTCATTGATCCCAGCCTTATTGGATGTCCCATTACCATTGTGGTTGAAGTAGAAATGCAGAACGATAGAAAAGAACTCACCATACACGCTAAACAGAAGTTTTCGCGCTGCAAACAGGTTCAACAATGTTATTACGTAACCGGCGATATAGATTTTGTATTAATTATCAATGTAGCTACAATGGTAGAGTACGAGGCGCTTACGCAAGAACTGTTTTTTGAAAACGAAAATGTAAACGCTACAAAACTTTTGTTGCTTTAGAGCGTGTGAAAGTAAATCTTGAGCTTCCATTACCAGAATGGGTAAATGTTCGTTAATATAGCATGTTAAGAGAAATTTCTGCGGTTTCTCCAATGCAAACTAAATAGCCTTTCCATATGCTTTCTGCGGTTTGCTTTTTGGTGCGCCCTGAAATAATTCCAGATAAAAAGTGTCCAAACACTCAATCCTATTAAAAACCATAAAATTGGCATCGTAAAAGTTCTGGCAACCAGAAAGAGGCTTAACGTTGCAAGCATCGCAAAGGTAAAATTAACGAGTAAAGGTTTCATGGTATAAGCGTTTTGGGCATTTTATACAACAAGTTTTGCTGTTCAAATCATCTTAACAAAAAAGAGGGGGCAAAGTTTTACAACCTCATCCCCAAATCTAAATTAATGCTCTCAGGTATGAAAGTATAAATATTATATGAAGATTTGGTGAACCCTAAAATTTTCCCGTTTCGATCACCAGGATTGAATTTTATTTAACATTTCGATTAGCAAAAAGCAATCTAGAAATTCTATCGGCAGCATGATGCACAAACAATCCGGCACTACGCATCCGAGTGTTACACTAAGCGTCAACGATACTTCTAGAGTAACCGCGAACGATGGAGAGAGCCGATTTTTAATCAATGCAAAACCAGCTGATCTTCCATCAAATTGGCTATGAATTGCAGGAATTAACCGTTAAACCCTGGCCAAAACCGATCGAATATTTCTCCAATAGAATCCAGTAATTCATTTGCAGATGTAGAAATTACCGGCACTTTGGTATAATGCGCAAATATTAAAGAGTTTGGCTTTTTGATAGCTGCTTTAAAACGGTCTGATTTTTTAATCCTGTGTAATGTAAACCATTTTGTGGGCGAATTGATTGAATCTGGCAGTTTTTCGAAAATTTTTGAGGAATAGATATTTGATGAAAACGAATAACTTTATTTCACTTTTACCACTACTTTCCCTTTTGCATGCCCACCCTCCACATAGACCAATGCCTCGTTGCTTTGCTCAAATGGAAATACCTGGTCTATAATCGGTTTGATAGTACCTTCTTCTATAAGCCTAGTGATTTCAGCTAACTGCTCACCCTGTGCCCTCATAAATAAGAAAGTATAATCAACATTTTGTTTTTTTGCTTTCTTACGGATACCGCTGCTGATAAGCATAAGGATGGTCTTTAAAAACCACGGCAAACCCGCTTCTTTGGCGAAAGTTGGAGTTGGTGGACCAGAAATGGAAATGGCTTTTCCTCCAGGCTTGAGGATACGTATTGACTTTTCAAGCGTTTTCTTGTCCTGACTGTTCAATACTGCGTCGTAATCGTTTAGTATGTCTTCAAAATCCTGTGTTTTATAATCAATTAAAACATCGGCACCGAGGTTTTTAAGCAAGGCAAAACTTTTTTCGCTGGCAGTAGTGGCAACTGTTGCACCCAGATGTTTTGCCAACTGGATGGCAATGGTACCCACACCGCCCGAACCTGCCTGAATAAATACCTTTTGTCCTGTTGTGAGATTTGCTTTTTCTACCAATGCCTGCCAAGCGGTAAGTGCTACCAATGGAACGGATGCCGCCTCTTCCATGGTCAGGTTTTTGGGTTTAAAGGCTACGTCCTTTTCGTCTATCGCAATAAATTCTGCAAATGTACCTATGTTAAAATCTGCAGGACGTGAATAAACCTCGTCGCCGACCTTGAATTTTTTCACATTTTTCCCGATCTTGGTTACCACACCTGCAACATCGTGTCCCAATACCAATGGAAGCTTATAGGGTAAGATCAGTTTAAACTCCCCAGATTTTATTTTAGCATCTAAAAGATTTAAGCCTGCCGCATGTATCTCTATCAACACATCTTTGTCTTTTACCTGTGGCACTAGTACATCAGCAAGGTTTAATGTTTCTTTTTTGCCATATTTATTGATGGTATATGCTTTCATTTTAATATTACTGCTGATTGTGTTGGATTAATCAATCCCCATTGCCAATTTAGGCAAAAACCGGTTCAATACAAAGATCAATTTTGTAGTACCCATACGAATGGTATATTGGTCTTTCTCCAGTCCCTTTATAAGTTCTTTAACCAATTTTCCGGACTTATTTTTTGATCGTCTCTGGCGGCAACCATTTCTGTATATACCAACAGAATTAATTGAAACAGCATAACCGGTTTTTCCGTTAAATGAACGACCGGTTCATGTAGTAGCACAATAAACTACAGTACTGAGTTAATCCTTAATATTATTTTTCCATAATTGCTTTTATATAAGTTTAATCTTTAAACCTACTTGCCGCCTTTATACACTTCATCCGTTACGGCTTCGTTCCAGTTTACAATCCCTTTTTCGGTATTGGGAACGATGTATATTTGCTGCAGACCTACATCGGCACTCGCTCCGTGCCAGTGGCGAACATTCGGCGGACATTTTACAACGCTTCCTTTTTTGAGCATTTCAATCGATTTTACTTCGATCTGGTGATACCCGATTCCGTCAGTTATGATTAAAATCTGACCCGCAGGATGACTGTGCCAATTACTTCTTGCGCCAGGCTCGAAGTATACATTGCCTACCACTGTATTGTAAATGCTATCTGACTCTACCAAGCCAGTTGGATAAGCATTCCCTGTGAATGTTTCACCCGAACCCTTTTTTCCCTTTGGGAAAATTTCCGTTAATTCTTTTTTGATGACATTCATTTTTTTCTGATTTTGATTGCTGCACGATAGTATGATCACTAAGAATACTATCAATAGTGAAGTAACTCTTAAACTATTTTTCATCACGATTTCGTTTTAATTAGTCTCAAATTTCACCTTTACATTTCCAGTCCCCAATGCAACAGCAAGCCCCGCAGGATTATCGACAAATCCCAATCTGGTATAACTGTACGAGGTGTTAAATCCCTTGTAGAAAAGTACCAGACAATTGTTTCCATACAACATCAGGTCTCCCGCCTGTATATTGCCCCCTATAGATGCGCCGGTTGGTAAGGTTGTAGGAAGATAATAGAATTTCTCGTTTGCATTCAAATCCTCCATATTAATGGTAAGTGGCAGTCTTGCTCTTAAAGCGGTTACCGAAGGGGCTATCATAAAGCGTGGTTGTAAAAACCGCAGAACCTATTGTTATCTTCATCTTGCTTCCTGTGGGATTAGTGGCTATACTCAAATTCCCATTTTCCTCGGTTGTCTTAAGCTCCTTCTTTTTATCACAGCTGGCCAAAGCCAACATTAAATTGGCAAATAGGATCAGGCTGATTAGTAAATTTTTCATCCCATTTTATCTTAAGTGGATTTTGAAGAATGTCTCAGTTTATCAAATGGTATGAGGTCAGTCTTATCGTAAAGGTCCACATGGCCTGCACCTTTCACATAAATCAGCTCTTTCGGCATTGCTGCTCTTTTGTAAGCATCTTCACTAAATGATTTTGAATGCGCCTGATCTCCAGTAATGAAAAGCATGGGACGCGGAGAAATTGTTTCGATATCATTGAAAGGATAGAAATTCATAAACTTAGTGTTACTGCTTAGGGTGGGTTTTGTTGTAGTTTCTTTGGATGCCCCTTTTGGGGTAAACTCTCCACGGGGAGTTCTGTAAAAATCAAAAAACTCACGTTGGATCGGGTGGGTGTTCGCCTCTAACTGTAGAACCGTTCCTCCAGTATATTTAATTTTACCACCTGTAAATTCTGCATATCGCTGTTCAGCAGCCTCAGCAATGATCTGCTTGCGCTGTTCCAGCGTTTGTGAATGGTTCAGCGCATCGCGGTTGGCCGATCCCATATCGTACATGCTCACCGTTGCAATAGCTTTCATCCTGGGGTCAATCTTTGCAGCACTTATCACAAAACTTCCACTGCCACAAACGCCAATCACACCGATGTTATTTTTGTCAACAAATGGGCGAGTGCCCAAAAAATCGACGGCTGCACTAAAATCCTCCGCATAAACATCCGGTAAGACTGC
This sequence comes from Pedobacter terrestris, assembly GCF_052343045.1. NCBI lineage: Bacteria > Pseudomonadati > Bacteroidota > Sphingobacteriia > Sphingobacteriales > Sphingobacteriaceae > Pedobacter > Pedobacter terrestris. The sequence goes on from NZ_CP180264.1 coordinate 1,119,910, forward strand.
ATTACGTGGTTCGCCTTTGCTTTCACCCCAAAATGACAGGTCGATTGCTAAGGTGATAAATCCTCTGTCTGCCATGGTTGAGGCATATACATCGGCACTTTGTTCCTTTACTGCCCCCATCGGGTGACCGACAATAATTGCAGGATTCTTTGTTTTTCGATTTAAGTTATTGGGTATAAAAAGATTCCCCGCAACTACCATATGGTATTGGTTCTTGAACTTGACTGCATACATGGTTACCTTGTCACTCACCTTAAATGTAGTATAGTTTTTTCCGGATATTCCGCTTATTTGTACCGAATTTGATCTTGATTGTGCGATTATGGAACCAGAAGTAAGCATTACAGTTAGCACCATAAGAATTGATTTTTTCATCTGTAGATATTTATTATTTTCGATGGTCGTATGCAATATGCCATGTATCTTCATTTGTGTTTGTACATTTCTTAACGTAGCTATTTCATACTTAAATGTTTTTAATGAATTTTGCCGGAACCCCACCGACAATTGTATTTGGAGCAACGTCTTTTGAAACAACTGCTCCAGCTGCCACGACGGCATTTTCTCCAATGGTTACACCTGGAAGTATGGTTGCTCCCGCACCAAGCCAAGCATTTTTTTTGATGTGGATAGCTTTGGTAATCAACGAATGCCGGTCTTCGATCGAAGTTGGATGTCCTTCGGATAATAGGCTTACTTTTGGCGCAATAAATACATCATCCTCAATAGTAATTCCACCCAGGTCCAAAAACACGCAATCAAAATTGATGAATACATTTTTACCAATTTTAATATGCTTTCCATAATTGATATGCAAAGGTGTAAATACATTAACAGTTTGGTCAATTTGTGAACCAATAATCTGGCTTAGCAAACTTCGGATTTCTTCTGGCTCGCTTGCATTATTCATTTGGTACAAAAGCTTTTTTGTTGCAAAAGAAGCTTCCATCATTTGATAAGCATTTGGATCGTCTGGCAAAATAGTTCCCCCATTGCGTAACCGTTCAAAAATATCCTCTGTGTTCATACCCTTAATTTTTATGTGATCAAAGATAAAGGGTTATAAAAAGTGTTATGTTACATTTATTTCGCAATAAATGTCAAATATTACTTATTGTTAATTGGTTATTCTATTTTTATGTAATATGGTCGCAAATCAAAAAGTGATGCTCTGCAAAGTGGTATCAGGAAGTGAGTTTCCAGTGGATTTTAACATCCGTTTTCATACGCATATTTATTGTCAGAGTGGGGGCATGGAATTTGTCTTTAATGGCAAGCAATATCAAAGTAAAAAAGGTGAGTTTATCTTTTGGTTGGCTGGCATTAAAATTTCGGACTTGTCTTTTTCAAAAAGTTTTAAGGGTACGATTTTGTTTGTCGATAGCCATCTGCTTACGGCAAATTTGCCGAGTGCAACGGCGAGTATCGACAGCATTATACATTCCAAGGAATATCCAATTCTGCATCCGGACAAAAACGACAAGGAGAAAATCCTGAAAAATTTCAGATTGCTATACGATATGTCCCAGGAAACAAACCATCGATTTTTCGAGGAAGCCCTCAAACTTCAGATGCAACTTTTTCTTTTAGAAATGTGGCACATTTTCGAAGACGAACTCGACAGAAGAAAACGAAGTTTGCAAAGTGGAACCCTCTACGAACGCTTTATACAATTGGTACAGGAACATTGCATGAAACAAAGGGAAGTACGGTTCTATAGTGATAAGCTAAATATTACACCCAAATACTTAAATTACATTTGCAAAGTCAATACCAGAATAACTGCATCTGAATGGATACAGCGTAACGCAAAAGAGCGTATCATTATCCTATTACAGAACAAAAATCTTAATATCTCGGAAATTGCCAGTGAGATGGACTTTTCGAGCCGTTCGTTCTTTACTCGCTATGTAAAAAAATTGCTTGGCGTAACGCCAAAGGATTACAGGGAGCGAATTTAGTTGGTTTATAAACTATAGTAGTTCAGAACAAAACATTTACAAAATATTAAAAAACTTATCTCGAAATATTAATTGTATAAATTAATGGTCTTCAACAAAAACTAACTTATATGAACAATAGACCTTAGGTTCGCCTGGTGTGGTGAACTCCAACATGGCTCTAATCAAAACAAGTCTTTACAGCTTTAATCAAGGCCTAAAATAAAAACGGCCTCCATAATAATATTATGAAGACCGTTTGTGGGCCCAGCTGGGCTCGAACCAGCGACCAAAAGATTATGAGTCTTCTACTCTAACCAACTGAGCTATAGGCCCCGAAAAAGCATTGGTGCTTTTTGCGAGTGCAATGTTACAAATTTGCTTTCAAAATCAGAAAAAGTTTTTCACTAAAAAAACAAATAACGGGCTATAAACTCATTTTCAGAGCATTATTTTCCATTAAGTTGTTTTGGATGGCAACCGTAGCGCATGTATTTCTGCTTGAAAAAAAGAGTTATGCATCTTTTGCGAGGCTATGGTATTTTATGAAATAATTGAAATATCTATTCATTAATGAATATCAAGCAGTTGATTATACAGTTTTTTTGACTGGTTTCTTTAGAACTTCGGGGGGTAAGAACGAATTTGTATGTGAGTCCAAATAATGATTGTACAAAATTGTTTTATGGCTGAATAAACTAAGTCGATATCCTATTCCCATGGGCAAAAAAAACACAAAAATATACGGTAAACCATAAACCCATTTTATAAATAGTCTGTAATAGGCTTACAAATAATCTGAGTATGTTTTTTGTATTCAGAATATTACAATAATAAAGTTTAAATCTATAAATTTGTATGACCAAACCACAACATCCCATATGAGTACTCAAGAACTAACTAAGCCTTCGGTATTAACTTGCCCGGCTTGTCCCAAATGCAAAAATCCTGAAACAAGCAGAACGCAGAGGGGGTTTTTATTCAAAACATTGTTGCCCTGGATTCCTGTTAAGCGTTACAGGTGTTACAGATGTTACAATCGGTTTTACATAATGGGTAGCTAAAGAATTTCAAAAATTAACAATCAGCAATTTCTGCTTTTTTTTTGTGCCATGAGGTAAATGCATAGATTTTGTCAAATTGCAGTTATGGATAAAGCTAAACTCTGCTTTTTGGGCGAGTATAATTTTTTTTGTGCCAAACATTTTCATCAAAAATTAGCTTATTTTTATCCGCGCATTGCAGCCCGATTTTTGGGTGCAAGATGCCTTTAAATCCGATCGTCCGCACATGAATTACAAACAACTACAGGAAGATGTAGAGCAATACGTAAATCAATACTTCCAAACCCATCATGACCCTCGCTTAGTTTACCACAATTTTGCACATACGCAGTTGGTTGTTGATGCAGCAAAACAAATTGGAAACCACTATCAGCTCAATGATAAAGACTATTTTACCGTAGTTGCTGCGGCTTATTTTCATGATACCGGTTATTTTGAGAATGTACAACAGCATGAGCTTAAAGGCGCACAAATTGCAGATGAATTTCTGGCCAGTATACATATTGACGAGGAAACACGCCAGACGGTAAAAAATGCCATATTAAGCACCCAAATTCCGCAGCATCCAAAAACGCAGGTAGACAAAATTATCTGTGATGCAGATTTATTTCATTTAGGCTTGACAGATTACCGTAAAAATGCCAAACTAATGCATCAAGAAGTAGAATTGCTGTATAAAAAGAACCTCAGTAAATTGGAATGGAGAGAAAAAGATATTCAGTTTATGGAGTCTCATCACTACCATACCGATTATGCCATTCTGTTGCTGAGTGATCAAAAACAAAAAAATATAGAAAAGCTGAAGGCAAAACTTCCTGTGCAGGAATTGATTAAGACAGAACAAGCGGAAATTAAAAAACCTACACCACTTGTTTTTAAGAAAGAGGAAAAAAAATCAAAAGGAGAGCGCCCGGATAAAGGAATTGAAACCATGTTTAGAATTACCTCTGCCAATAACCAGCGTTTGAGTGATATGGCCGATAATAAAGCGCACATTTTGATTACGGTAAATTCCATTATGCTTTCGCTGATTGTGAGTTTATTGCTTCGGCGTCTGGACAATCAGGACTACCTCATTATACCAACATTCATTTTACTCATGGTCAGTTTAACCTGCGTTGTGGTATCTATTCTGTCTACGCGGCCATCCATTTCAAAAGGAGAATTTACTACTAATGATCTTGAACAGAAAAAAGTAAACCTGCTTTTCTTCGGTAATTTTTATAAAATGTCGCTTCCGGAGTATTCAAACGGAATGTCTAAAGTGATGAACGATAAAGAATTTTTGTATGGTACGCTCATTACCGATGTGTATTCGCAAGGTGTGGTTTTAGGCCGAAAGTACAAATTAATCCGTTTGGCCTACAATATTTTTATGTGGGGTTTAATTGTTGCTGTTTTTGCCTTTGTAATTGCCTACGCCGTTTACGGTAAATTTTAAAAAGCAAACATGATTGAAACTTCATTTTTTAACCGCGATTTAAGCTGGTTAAAGTTTAACGAAAGGATTTTAACAGAAGCCGCACGCGCTACTGTCCCATTATTGGAAAGGATTAAATTTCTGTCAATTTTTTCTTCTAATCTGGATGAGTTTTACCGCGTGCGTATGCCGGTTTTGCTTGCTTTAGAGAAATTGAGCAATCAGGAAGATAACGATATACAAATTGATGAAGCTTTGCTTAAATCGGCAAATACTTTGATTTCTGCACAGCAAGAGCAGTTTGGAAAAGTTTTGCAACTGGATATTATTCCGGCTTTAAAAGAAAATGATATTCATTTGCTTTATGGTCATACTTTTCCACCAGAAATTCTACAAACAGTAAGTCGATATTTTTTGAGTCAGGTGATGGCTTTTTTGCAGCCGGTTTATGTAGAAGCGGATACAGAATTTTTTCCGGAAAATAACGAGTTGTATTTTCTGATCACGCTGAAAGAAAGTGAAGAAACCAAAGCCGTTGTACTTAATATTCCTTCAGATCAATTGCCAAGATTCCTAAAAATTGAACAAGAAATCACAACAATCGTTTTTCTGGACGATATTATTCGGTTTCACCTCGATCATATTTTTCCCAACAGCGAAATCCTGGGCTGTTTTAGTTTTAAAATTACCCGAGATGCAGAAATTGATCTGAAAGATGAGTATTCTGGGAGTTTATCAGACCAACTGGAAGCGCAATTGCTCAAACGCGATTTGGGTTTGGCTACACGTTTTCTGCATCAGCCGGGCATTCCGGTTCAGGTTTTGGATTTGCTTAAAAAACTCTTTAATCTAAAGCGCGCCAATATGGTGCAAGGTGGTCAATACCATAACCTTAAAGATTTGATGGCTTTTCCGGTTCGCAACAGTCAGCTATCCAACGTAAACTGGCCAAAACTCTGCAATATTGACGATTTAAAAGGTACGTTAACGAACGAAATTTCGCAACGTGATCTCATCGTACATACACCATATAACAGCTACGACAGTGTACTCCGTTTTTTTAACGAAGCTGCAATAGATGCATCGGTGAAAGAAATTTACATCACTTTGTATCGCGTAGCCAGCGATTCTAAAATTGTGAATGCTTTGATCAGCGCAGCAAAAAACGGTAAAAAAGTAACGGTTCTGGTAGAATTGAAAGCCCGTTTTGATGAGGCCAATAATATAAAATGGGCAAAAAAAATGAAAGCCGTTGGCGTAGATATTATTTACAGTGTAACCGCTTTAAAAGTTCATGCTAAAGTAGCGCTCGTTAAACGCAATATTGAGGGCAGAATGCATTATTCTGGGTTGCTTGCTACCGGGAATTTTAATGAAAGTACGGCTGCATTTTATACCGATCATGTATTGATGACCGCCAATAAAGCCATTTTGCGCGAAGTAGAACTGCTATTTATTTTTCTGTCAAAACGGACCAAGCCTTCATCAAAAGATCAAATTCGCTTTGAGCATCTTTTGGTTGCTCAATTTAACCTTCAGGATAAATTTATTGCGCTGATAGATCGGGAGATTGAGCACGCAAAAGCCGGCAAAGAAGCCGCTATAACCATAAAAATGAACAATTTAGAAGAGAAAGTATTGATCAATAAATTGTATGAAGCGTCAGAAGCAGGCGTAAAAGTTGATATGATTGTGCGCAGCATATGCCGAATTATTCCGGGCGTTGCAGGTATGAGTAGCAAAATAAACGTAACCCGTATTGTAGATCGATATCTGGAACATGGGCGGATTTTTGTTTTTCACAATGCAGGAGAAAAGGATGTATTTCTCGGCTCCGCAGATTGGATGAACCGCAATATTTACCGCAGAATTGAAGTATGTTTCCCGGTTTATGACGATAAAATCAAAGAAGAAATTTTGCATTTGCTTCATCTTCAGCAGCAAGATAATGTGCAGGCTGTTTGGATAGACGATAAAATGAATAACATACCAAAGCAAGTTACAGCACAAAGAGTTCAATCTCAAAAAGCCATTTATGATTATTTAAATGCTTAAATTCGGTTAACATGAAAAACATTAAAATCAATATCTATAAAGCCGTTTTCGTAGTATGTGTAGCTTCGGCAATTTCCGGATGCATCGATCGCGGCTCTGGCGGAAAAAACGTTGAAGAAAACACCAATGCAGATTTTCCATATGATCTGGAACATCCGGTAAAGTATGATATGCCGCAAAGTCTATTTGAAATCTCTGGAATTGCTTTTCAAAATGGAAATCCAAAAGAAACATTCGCCATTCAAGATGAAGACGGAGATCTCTTTCATTTCGGATTAAAAGATGAAAACGCAGCATTTACAAAATTCGGGCCCAAAGGAGATTATGAAGATCTCGCCATAATTAAAGACCGGATTTTGGTATTGAAAAGCAATGGCGATATTTTTATGTTTCCCGTAAAAGATATTGGCGAAGAGAAAACCGAAAATGTAGTAAAAATTAAAGATTTACTCCCCAAAGCCGAATATGAAGGTATTGCCGCAGATGACAAAAACAATAAAATTTATGTGCTGACAAAAGAACGTAAAGAAGACATTAAAGCAGAACGCACAAGAATTTATGCATTTGATTTTACCGTGGATGATGAATTGGTGCCGGCCGGGGAAATCGATCTTTCTTCAAAAGAAATTGCGCGTTTAAGTGGCGATTCTAAACTTAAATTTCGCCCTTCGGCGCTTACCAAAAATACCAGAACAAAAGAGTGGTACATTTTATCGTCCATCAATAAATTACTGGTAGTTGCCAATGCAGATTTTAAAGTTAAAGGTGTTTATCCCTTAACGGCCGCACATTTTAACCAACCTGAAGGCATTGCTTTTGATTCTGATAACCATCTCTATATTTCTAACGAAGGCGGCACATTAAGTGCTGGCAATGTACTAATGTTCAGTGCAAAATGATAAATAAATACCGTTTGAAAAACGCTTTAATATGATAAAAACCTTTACTCTTTCTTTTTTTTTCTCACTGTTTTCTATTGCGTTATTTGCCCAGAGTGATGTAAAGTACCGCGTGATTCTGTTCGGCGATGCCGGAGAGATGAATGCCGGGCAAATGAACGATCTGAAAAATGCAGCAAAGCAGATTCTGCCAAAAAAGACAACTGTATTTTACCTTGGTGATAATATTTATCCTACCGGAATGGGACTTCCGGGAAGTGCCGAAGAAGAAGACACAAAAAAAATTCTGCGTTCTCAGTTCGAGCCGATGCGAAATGCGGGAGCAGCGGTATATTTTATTCCAGGAAACCACGATTGGGATAAATCCGGTCCAGACGGACTTGCAAAAATAAAAGCACAATGGTCGTTTTTAGAATCGCAAAATGATGCCATGCTTAAACTGCTTCCGGCGAATGGATGTCCGGATCCTGTTGCTATAAATCTGAGCGATAAACTCACCGTAATTGTTTACGATAGTGAATGGTGGCTTTTTCCTTACAATAAGCAAAACACAGATGCAGATTGCGATTGCCGTACCAAAGACGATGTAATTGTAAGAATGGAAGATTTGCTTGCCCGAAATAAAGACAAAGTTATTCTTTTGGCATCGCACCATCCATTTCAGAGTTACGGGCCGCATGGCGGATATTTTAATTTGCGCAATCATTTGTTTCCTTTAACTGCGCTAAATAAAAATCTATACATTCCCTTACCTGTACTTGGATCGGTTTACCCTTTATTGAGGTCAACTTTACTAAGTCCGGAAGATTTAAACCATCCCGCATATAAAGATATGATCCGCTCGGTAACTGGTGTTTTTGGCGACTATCCAAATATCACCTATGTAGCCGGTCATGAGCATGGTTTACAATTAATTAAAGGCAAACAACTGCAGGTTGTAAGTGGTTCCGGATCTAAAGTTTCGCCCAACAAAAAAGGCAAAACATCTTTATTTCAGGAAATGCAGCAAGGTTATGTTGTTGCCGATCAGCTCATGAACGATGATATGCGTTATGAATATTATGTTTATGCAGATACCGGTGTAAAAATGGTATATTCTTACACCAAAAAGTTTGAAAAACCGAGTTGGAAAGAACGCAATAAGTTAAAACCGATTTTGGTAGATAGTATGGTGGTTAGCGTCAAACCCGCTTATGATAGTGTTGGTAAATTCCATCGTTATATTTTTGGCGAAAATTATCGCAAAGAATATGCAGAAAAAACCAAAGTGCCGGTACTGCGTATTTCACAAATGTTTGGAGGTCTAAAAGCAACCAAACGCGGCGGCGGCAATCAGTCTCATTCCTTGCGTTTAGAAGATAAAAATGGCAAAGAATATGTGCTGCGCAGTGTAGAAAAATATCCGGAGGTGTTGCTTCCGGCAAAACTTAGAGAAACTTTTGCCAAAGATGTGATTAAAGATAATATGTCTTCCCAACATCCGTTTTCAGCACTTGCAGTTCCAATATTGGCTGATGCCGGTGGTATTCCACATACCAATCCAATTATTGGCTGGGTTTCTCCCGATGATAATCTTGGCGAGTTTGAACCGGCATTTGCCAATACGCTTTGCCTTTTTGAAGAAAGAGAACCCGATGGCGAAACAGATAATTCGCCAAAAATGGATAAGAAATTAACAGAAGATAATGACAATACACTTGATGGACCGGCGTGGGTGAGGGCACGCGCTTTTGATGCTTTTTTGGGCGATTGGGATCGGCACGAAGACCAATGGCGCTGGAAAAAGATTAAGAAAGATGGCGGAACACATTACATTCCAATCCCACGAGATCGGGATCAGGTTTTCTTCCGTTCAGATGGCCTGCTTCAGCGTTATGCACAAAACTCTTCTATGTTGCCGATGATGCAAGGTTATGAACGAGAATTAAAAAACATCAACTGGTTTTTTTGGGAGGGAAGAGAACTCACCAGTCGGTGGACAGCCAATATTGATAAACCGGAGTGGGATCAGATTGTAAAAGATTTTTGTGCCTTATATACCGACGAGGTTTTCGAAAAAGCACTCAAAACGCTGCCTGAGCCAAGTTATTCGCTTCACCACGATGAAATTCTGGCCCAAATGAAAGATCGGATTGTTGCACTTCCGAAGCTGATGGATCAATATTATACATTCTTTAACCGCATTGTGGATGTAGAAGTGACCAATAAGAACGAACGCATCCAGATTATGGATACGCCGGAAAAAGGATTGGTTATTAAAATTCATAAGATCTCTAAAGAAGGCCATATTAAAGAGGAATTGTTTAACCGCAAATTTGATCCGAAAGTAACCAAAGAGATTAGAGTATATATGCATAACGGGAACGACAGTTTGCTGCTTGATAATAAAACATCGCGTATTAAACTGCGCCTCATTGGCGGGAAGGGAAAAAAAGCTTTCAATTTTAAAAACAGTAATGGCCTGGTTAGGTTGTACGCGAGAAAAGATAAAGCCACTTATGATGGAGAAGCTCAAAACCGTGTAAGCAAAATTCTATCTAACGATACGGCCAATTTTACGCACATTCCAAAAGATTTATATCGAAGAAGACTGGTTTTACCTAATGCAGGATACAATACCGATGATGGATTGTTATTGGGGTTGATGTTTAGTCAAACCAATCCGGGTTTCAGAAAACAACCTTATGGTAATTCGCAGTCCGTTTCTTTTCTGCATGCATTTTCTACAGATGCTTTTCGTTTTAAATACAATGGCGAGTGGATTAAAGCTTTAGGCAAAGGTGATTTGTTGTTGCATGCTGATGCTTACGCACCAAACAATACCCAGAATTTTTTCGGTATGGGTAATGAAACGCATTTTGATGAACATGGCGATGATATCCGTTACTACCGTACACGCTTTAATTTGTACAATGTAAATGCAGCTATTCGCTGGAGAAGGCCAAAATCAAGCTTTAGCGTCGGGCCAGCCTTTCAATATTACAAGTTAGATGCCAGTGATAATACCGGACGTTTTATAGAGAATACATCCAGACTAAACTCGCCAGACAGTCTAACCATACAGAATGAAAAGATGTTTGCCGGTGCAATTGTACAGTTTACCAATAATACAAGAGATAATGACCTGCTTCCAACACTGGGCAGTTACATAGATTTTAAGCTGGTAGGTTATAAAGGTGTAAATAAATATTCTAATTCTTTCGGCCAGTTTAATGCCAATATTGCGCTGTATAAAAATTTAGATGCGAGGAAAGCCTTCATCCTTGCCGATCGCTTTGGTGGCGGTGTAACCGTGGGCAAACCTGCATTTTACCAGGCGCAATATTTGGGCGGACAAGGAAATATGCTTGGTTACAGGCAATTCCGCTATGCCGGCGATCATGTCTTCTACAACAACCTTGAATTGCGGGCTAAACTTGGCGATTTGGTCAGTTATGTATTGCCCGGCCAAATTGGATTGCTTGGTTTTTATGATATTGGCCGCGTTTGGAAAAGAGGAGAAGTTTCTCAGGTTTGGCATCACGGCGTTGGTGCAGGCGCTTATTTCGCGCCGGCATCTTTAACGGTTTTCCAGGTTGTAATGGGTCACTCTGTAGATGGATGGTATCCGTACATCGCTTTTAACTTCAGGTATTAAGTGTTGGCAAATAAACATCTATTTTGTCAACAATTACGTTTATAAGACTAATAATGTATGTAAAGCTATTTACCTTTGCAACAGTTTAGAAACTAACATTATACAAAATTTTACGCTAAGTAATTGTGCCCATGAATACCAATGTAATACAGATACACAAAAATGAATGTATGCATTGCCAGGTAAAATCCGGCCTGTCTTTTCGCCCTCTTGTGGAGTATTTGAAAGGACGATTGAAGACAGAAAAATCGGTAAAGTCTGAATTTTACAGGTTTTTGCTAGAAAAAATAGAAAGAAACGGTGCGCTTGCCGGGAGCTTGAGCACTCAGGATCTGGCCAGCCATAAAGATACCTTAGAACTTATTTTCACCATTTTAACACCATTGATGGCTAATGAGGAAGATATGTTTTGGGCTTTGAGTACACCAATTCCTGACGAAATATTTTTCAGTACAGATGCATTTTATAAATTTTTTAAAGATCACGATCCCAAAAATAAAGTAGATAAATCTGGCGAACCTTTAGAAAAAAGGCAACTAAAATATATCTACAGTTTAATTTTAAAGCGTTTCTATAATTTCGCTTCCGTATTGAAGAATGATATTATTTACGCTCATCTGAATACAGAAACAAATCTGCTGCAATATTACAATATCGAAACCGATACGCGTTTCGTAGACATTATACATGAAGGCGATTTGCCCGAAATTAATTTCGAAGAACTCGGAAAACATTTTCAAGACGATTGCGAGTTGGATTACCTCAGTCGCGTATTGCCCTTAAATAAATTTCAGTTTGAAGGTTTCAGTGTAATTTCTATTACCGATGTTACTTTTCAGCATGCGATTGATGGAATCCGCGATGCTTTGGTAAACCACAATTACCAAACTGAAGCGTACACGCACGTTATTCAGGCGTTAAGAACGCTTGCAGGAAATAGTGTCTTGCAGTTCGGTTTATTGCCTTTTCTTACGGTTAACAAAAAACTGGTTTTTGACAATAAAGAGTTTTCGCAAAGTATTCTGATCAATTCGGCAAAAGCTTCCAATATGGAAGAGGAAGTATTTTACGCTTTGGTAGATAAGTATAAAGAAAACCCGCGGCCCATATTTGTAAGCGCAATAAAAGACAGCCACTCTGATAATGATGCCTTTTTAAAAGTGCTGCGCGATGCTGGCGTACATTCTTACTCGGTATTACCGGTGTATTACAATACACAGCTTGCTGGCGTTCTGGAAGTGTATTCTAATGATGAAGTATTGGTAGACGATCGCTTATTATCCAGATTGCGGCCCGCAATGCCATTAATCGGCCAGCTTTTTCAATATAGTATAGAAGAATTTGACGCCAAAATGGACGAAGTACTGATGGATAAATTTACGGCGCTGCAACCGTCTGTACAATGGAAATTTAATGAAGCCGTTTGGCATTATCTTCAAAAAAACAAAGGTGCACACAAAATAAAAGATATTGAAACGGTAACCTTTAAACATATGTTTCCCTTGTTCGGTGCAATTGATATCCGCAATTCGACCACCGAAAGAAATAAAGCACTTAAAGATGATCTTGAGGTGCAGTTAAACAGATTAATTTCAACTTTAACCGCTTTACGTAAAGAAGTGAGTTTAGAACTTACAGATAAACTACTTTTTAACTGTAAAGATTGGATTAAGCGTATTGGTTCTTTTGCCTCTTCCAATGAGGAAAGTTCTATAAACGAATTTTTGGAGAATGAGGTTTATCCTTACCTTGCCATTGTTAAAAATAACAATCCGCAAACTGCAGCATTGATTGATACGTTTTTAAAAGTGATGGTGCCAGAAAGTGGCGATGGTTTTGCAAATAGAAGGCAACTTGAAATTTCTATGCAATTGATCAATACAGAAGTGAGCCAATACCTGGAAACTGCACAACAAAACCTGCAGAAATCGTATCCTTGTTATTTTGCTAAATTCCGTACAGATGGTGTAGAATACGATATCTATATAGGCCAGGAAATTGCGCCTAACAAACCTTTCGATCTGCTTTATTTAAAAAATATTCGCCTTTGGCAACTTACTTCAATGGTAGAAATTGCACGTTTATCTAAAGGTTTAATCGGAGAGATGCCGCGGCCGTTGCAAACTACTCAATTGGTTTTTATCCATTCTAATGCCATTGACATCAGTTTCCGGAACGATGAACGCCGGTTTGATGTTGAAGGCGCTTACAATATTCGATACGAAGTTGTTAAAAAACGAATTGATAAAGTGTTGATCAAAAATACTTCAGAGCGTTTAACCCAACCAAATAAAATTGCAATGGTATATTTTAATGCAGAAGAAGCAAAAGAATATATCGAATACATAAAATACATGCAAGATCAGGGTTTTTTGAAAGACGATCTGGAACAGTTGGAATTAGATGAATTGCAAGGCGTTTCTGGTCTTAAAGCTTTGCGCGTTGGCATTCGGTATACAGATGATATAGAAACAGAAGATACCGGATATGAAGAATATATCCAAGCAGATGTTGCCAGTGTTTAACCAAAAAAAGTTCTTCTGAAGCCATCAGAAGAACTTTTTTCTTTGTGTATTGTTTATCCCTATGGTTAATACATAGCCACTTCTGTTCCAACTGCGAAGGTGTCAATCGCACTGATGTTGGTTTTTAAAGCTGCAAAACGATCAATTGTTAATTTCGGCGTTTTTGTCATCACTAGCGTATGGCTATCGGTAGATCCGCTAAGTTTAAGATCAGCCAGATCTTTAATTACAGTATATAAACTTTCTGTGCTGGTGTAGATATCTGCGCGTGCATTGCCGCTTAAAAAGATTTGAAGAAATTTTGTGGTCAATTTTCCTTCGGTTTTAACTACCGCATTGTCTGTTGCCTGAATCCTGAAAAGATCATTTACATAAACAATCAGTTTTACTGGTGTATTATCTGCGGCATTGATTTTTAACGCGTCTCCGTCCTGAACAATTTTTGCTGTTCCGATATTGTCATCAGCATAAGAAACACCTTCGTAACTGCGTTGCACTAAAGTAACTTCTACATTTCCTTTTACAGAAACTCTTTTGAAGTTTTTTGCCGGACTTTCCTTTGTCATAGTTTTCTCAAATGCCGACGCGTTTGCGGCAAAAATAGAGGTAGACAATACGATTGCTGTTAATGAAGAAGCGATAAGGGTTTTGATCGAGGTTTTCATAATATTTTGATTTAGATATTGGGTGCAAATGTTTTTTCTAATTGTTTTTGTTTTGATGATAAGACGCAACGATGATAAAAACGTTGCAGGCTTTTCTGTCCTTTTATACATCTGGCAAATTATAATCGACGAACAGGCATTTATTGAAGACCAAAAAGGGTTCATATTATTATGACTTAAATTTCTGTGATCAGCATTAAATGAATTGTTGCTTTTTATTATCTTTAGAAGAAATTTTTGGTTGCAGTATATGAAGAAAAAGGTTGTGCTCATTCAGGATAATAAAGATATCCTCGATATTATGGATCACGTATTGGATGAAGAGGGGTTTGATGTTACGGCGTCGTTAACAACTGAGCCAATCGATAACATCGAAGAAATTGATCCGGATGTTGTGGTGATTGATGACCACATTAAAGGGAAGAAAAAAGGATCAGAAATAATTAACGAACTTAAATCTGATCCGGAAACGGAAGATGTTTCTGCCGTTTTAACTTCTACATCTTCACAACTGCCAGAAGAAGCAGAAAACTGCAAAGCAGACGATTATATTGAGAAACCATTTGATTTGGATGATATGATTGATACTGTAAAACGCAATGCCTGATTTTACAGTGTTGGTTTATAAGTATCCGTGCGCACGGTCGCTTTAAGCTCATGCAAAATGGTGTATAAACCAAAATTGGTTCGGTTAACATAAATAAAATGTTTAACACCTCTGGCTTGTTTAAATTCGGGCATTTTGGCAATTTTTTCTCCGTAGTGGTATAAACGTTCAAAAAAATCATTTTCGCTAAAATCAAATTCTGTACCCAGGTAAGGTTTGGCAAACAATTCAATCATTTCCAGATAAGCACTGTAATAAAACTCAATCTGCTTAGGAGTATCGTCTTGATGAATCATATCCAACTGCCTGAATGCCTGGATGGTTTTTATTTTATCGCGAATAACATCTGTGGAAATGAGCGAGAAAAAAGGAACATAAAAATCGTCTGGCATTTCTTTAATACATCCGAAATCAATTACACCAAGTTTTTCATTTTCCGTAATTAAGAAATTACCCGGATGCGGGTCTGCATGTACAGCCCGTAAATGGTGTTGTTGGAAATTATAAAAATCCCAGAGTGCCTGGCCAATTTTATTTCTTAATGTTTGAGAAGGATTGGTTTTAAGAAACTCTTTCAGGTGTAAGCCATCAATCCAGCTCATGGTAATAATTCGTTTTCCGGATAATGCCGGGAAGTATTCCGGGAAAACCACATTTTCGAGGTTTTTACATGCTTCAGAAAACTCAATTGAGCGTTTAACTTCTAATTCATAATCGGTTTCTTCGAGTAAACGCTCTTCTACTTCGGCAATGTAAATATTCAATTCGCGCTCAGACATGCCCAGCAAACGGAAAGCGAAAGGTTTAACCAGTTTTAAATCAGAAGAAATACTATCGCCAACACCCGGATATTGAATTTTTACTGCAAGTTTTTGTCCATTAAGCATTGCTTGATGCACTTGGCCAATAGACGCCGCATTTGTAGAATTAAGGTCAAATTTATCGTAAATCTGTTCTGGAGATTTGCCGAAAATCTTGGTAAAAGTGCGCACAATTAACGGACCCGAAAGTGGCGGCGCATTGTATTGGGATTGCGTAAATTTATCGACGTAAGATTTAGGCAGAATATTTTTATCCATACTCAGCATTTGAGCAATCTTTAATGCGCTGCCTTTTAATTCGCTCAAAGAATTGTAAATATCTGTTGCATTGTCCTCATTCAGCTCGGTGCGGTCTAGCTCTGGATTGAAAATTTTTTTAGAATAATGCTTAATGTAATTGCCACCAATCTGAAATCCGGTTTTGACGAATTTCGCCGAACGTTCTACTTTGGTTGTAGGAATGCTTTTTTGTGTTTTCATTAATTTTTAAATCCCATGTTTTCCTTAAACTTGCCATTTCTTGATAAGAATTTTCCGTAATCGATCAGGTTATCGATCGGAGAATGCTGAAATAAATCGAAGGTGACATTAATTCCTTTTTCAATTGCTTCGTCGGTTTTTTCAAAGCCATCACTATCATCGTGAATCCAGAAATTCAGTATAAAAGCAAATTGTATCCATAAAGCATCTTTGTAACGCTTACTGAAAAAGCGGCGTTCTGCAAGTTCTCCACTTTCTAGACCTTCGCCAATAAGTTCTTCTGCGAAATGTTCAAAAATGGGCTTCACGCCAGATAAAACTTCGGGTGTTGCAAACTTGCCGGTGTTCTTTTTTAAACTATAAACGACAAAACTGCGCTGACTTTTCAGGTTTTCTACATAGCTGTAAAAGAAAGATAGCGCACGTTCTCTGGAGGTGTACTGCTGCCAAACTTCCTGTTCTTTAATTTTAGTAATGGTTTCAAATGTCAGTTCAAACCAAATGTTTTTTTCGATACTTTCAAATGAAGCATAAAACTGGTAAAATTCAGCTTCTGCTATTTTAAGCTTTTTAACAAAGCTATAGACCGATTTAGGTTGTTCATTATTGGTGAGTACGTAATCGATATACGCCGCTTTAATTTGCTGTGCAGTTGCCATAATATCTTTTATTTTAGAAACGCCTAAATGTACACTATGGTTTCTAAACCCCTTCAAAAATTGATCATTGCAGTGTAATTAATGGAACACAAAAATCAATTTACATAGTTTGAAATTTTAACTGAATTAAGTCTGGCAAACATTTTTTGCAGGGTAATGTTGTTTTACAAAAACGAAATATGAAAGCGGATAACACACCTGAAAAAGAGACGACAGCGGCGCAGCCGAAACCTGTTGATGGCTTGGATCAATGGAATGAACGTTTAGATGAAAATCTGGAACCTAAATCGGAAAATGACCCTGAAGCAGATAAGCAAGCCAAAAATTACCAGGAGAAAATTGATCCTGAATAGCATCGTGAATATCAGATTATAACGTGACAATATTTCTGGAAATTATACATTTTCGGTAAATAATGTTAATTTTCTTAGACTTGTTTTGCTTCTATTTGATTTGTGGTATATTGCATTCAATTGTAAACCAAAGCACAAACCTCAAGCAAGCAATTCAGTGTAATGAATAAGATTGGATTATTAGTTTTCCTCTTATTGCTCTCGTTTTGGGGGCAGGTTTTTGGTCAGAATGTATCCAATGAAGGCACAGATTTTTGGTCGGTTTTTCCAACACATGTGCCTAGTTCAAATACCACACTTGCAGAAATTGTAGTTTTTGTAACCTCAAAATACGATACCCAGGTTCAGGTAACCTGTGGAACCTTTGACTCTGGCATTGTTGCTGTCGCCGCAAATACCGCGGTTGGAATTCCTGTTCAGCGAAGTAACGCTTACATTGATGTTAGTGATCGCAATAAAACGCTAACCTCCAGAGGTATTCATATTGTTGTTCCCGAAGGGAAAGAAAAAGTTTCTGCTTACGCACACATTTACGCTGGAAACCGATCTGCGGCTTCCTTAATCTTGCCTTTTGAAACACTAGGACAAAGCTATTACTCGGTTAATTACACGCAAACCAGCTCTACGGGCGCCAACTTTCTTTCGGTAGTTGCCGCAGAAGACGATACCAATTTAATTCTTCATGAAAAAAGTGGTGGAACAATTGATATCGTACTTCCTAAAAAAGGCGACGTTTACGAATATTTAGCAACCGATGGGAGTGACCTCACGGGAGTATTTATTGAAACCAATTCTGAAAATTCATCTTGCAAACGATTTGCTGCTTTCTCCGGAAGTTCAAATATGACCATCGGAGAGTGTAATCGGCCTTCTGGTTCCGATCCGCTTTTCCAGCAATTGTACAGCCTTTCCAGTTTGGGTAAAACCTATGGAATTGTGCCCTTTAACAGTCAGGCTTACTTTTATCGCGCCGTAGCCGTAACAAATAACAGCCACATTTATCACGATGGAAACCTGGTTGCCACTTTGCAAAAAGGTGAGTTTTATACTTCGCCGCGTTTAACTACAGGAAGTTACGTAACCAGTGATCAGAATTTTATTTTAAGCCAATACATGTACTCCGTAAGTTGTTCCAATTTATCTGGTGGAATGAGTACAAACGGAGATCCGGATATGGTTATCCTAAATTCGATTGAATTTAACATCAACAACATTACCGTGTTTTCTTCCGATCAGGAAAGGATTAGGGAAAAATACCTCAATGTTTTGATGAAAACCAGCAAAACCGGCAGTTTTAAAATTAATGGCGTTGTCCCGCCTGCAACCTGGACACCGTTGGTCGGAAATCCGGCTTACGCATATGCTCAAATCCAAATCTCTGCACTAAGCCTGACCTTAAGTGCCGATGAGGGTTTTAATGTGATTGCTTATGGATACGGACAGACCGAATCTTATGCTTATTCTGCTGGCACCAATCTGACTTCTAACAATTACCTGACTATATTAAATTCTTCAACCAGTGAAGAAAGTCAGGATGGATGTTTGAATGAAAATCTGAGTTTTAATATTACTTTGCCGTATCTGGTAGATTACATCAAATGGCAGGTAGACAATGAAGCCGTAATTACACAAAACCCTTCGGTATTGCTTTCGAGTAAAACGGTTGGCGACCAAACATTATATACTTACAAGTCTCCATTTGAGAAAATTTTTTCTTTAGTTGGTACTCATCGTATTACCGCTGTAATGCACACCACCGGTGGCGCCGCCTGTGCCAGCGGAGAAGTTACTGCATCGTATACGTTCAATATTTATGATTTGCCACAAGCCAAAATTGCTACGGTTCAAAATCCTTGTCTTGGGACAGAAACATCTTTTACAGATGAAAGTACAACAAACTCTGTAGGGACGGTTATTGAAAAATGGCAATGGGATTTCGGCGATGGAACTACACCATCAACTGAAAAAAATCCTAAACATACCTACCAGGCAGATGGTGTATATACAGTGAAACTGATGGTTAAATCAAGCGCGGGTTGTTATTCAGATGTTGTATCTAAACAAATAATTGTTAACCCAATACCGGTTGCATTGTTTGCTGCGCCTGCTATTGGTTGTATTGGCAGCGCGATTATCTTTACCAATGAATCTACCATTAGTACTACAAAAGTTTCTACAGCAAAAATAACCAAATGGCATTGGGATTTTGGCGATAATACTTCTATCGATAAAACCGACGGTTTCCCTTTTACGCATAGTTATCTGGCAACTGGTGATTACCAGGTAAGTTTAACGGTCTATTCAGATGGAGATTGTTCTGCAGTTTCGGCAACGCAAACCATTAAAATAACCAATTTGCCGACACCAGATTTTACTGTGCCCGATATCTGTTCTGAAGATCCTGTTGCCACTTTCGTTAATACATCTACAGATGCTGCCGGAGCTAGCGGAACATTTACGTTTGCCTGGGATTTTGGCGATCGGTATGCAACAGCCACTAATCCAAATACATCTACAGATAAGGATGCAAAACACAAATACATAAATCCGGGAGAATATACCGTTCGGCTTACCATAAAAAATGAAAACGGCTGCGCTAACACCGTAGAGAAAAGTTTCACCGTGAACGGGAAAATTGATGTTGCAGATTTTACGATCGATAACGTTGGTCAGTTGTGTAGCAATTCGCCGGTAGTGATCACCAACGGATTTACGGCTTCGGTAGGCAGAGTGATAAAAATCGAAATTTACGGAGATTACGCAGGTGCACCTTCTGAGATTAGTAAAACCATCCAATATCCGAATACAACAGATAAGATTGAACTAAACTATGCGCCTTTTGGTGGAAATAGTTCCAGAACATATACCATCCGGATTGTTGGCTACACGGGCGATAATATTGCTTGTACAAAAGAAGTAACCAAAACAATTACTTTGTTGCCGGTTCCTGTGCTTTCCTTTGCAGAAATTCCTTCGGTTTGTGAAAATGAAGGCAGTTTTATGCTTACTCAGGCAGCAGAGACAAGTGGTATTTCTGGCATCGGAACATATAGTAGTGATGGCAGCGGTGTATCTGCCGATGGAAATTTCAATCCAAAAGTTGCCGGAGCAGGCCATCATGCAATTACCTATACTTTTCTGGCTGCAGACGGTTGCAGTTCTAGTATCACTTCTAGTGTAGAAGTTTTTCAGTCGCCCACAGCAGATTTAGGCTCAACATTATATATTTTAGCAGGCGGGGAAATTAAGATTCCGACACAGGTAACTGGCCCAGGTTTAACATATAAATGGACGCCAGCTACTGGCTTGAGTGCAGATAATATTATGAGCCCGGTGGCCTCACCAGATCAGGATACAGAATATACACTAACAGTCACTGGTAATCCGGGTTTGTGTACAGCAAGTTCAAAGGTATTAATTAAGGTCTTACAATCGTTAAATCCACCAAATTCATTTTCACCAAATGGTGATAATGTGAATGATGTGTGGAATATAAAGTATTTAGAATCTTATCCGAATGCGACCATTGAGGTATTCAATAGAAATGGTAGCCGTGTTTTTGCCAGTACAGGTTATGCCGTGCCTTTTGATGGAACTTACAATAATGAGTTGCTGCCTGTTGGCGTATATTATTATATTATAAATCCCCGGAATGGGCGAAAAATCATTTCCGGACCTTTAACCATAATCAGATAAATTGAAAAAATACTTTCTAATATTAGTGTTAATTATCTCAAATTATGCGTGGGCACAACAAAAACCACAGTATACGCAATACATTTTTAACCAATATTTGTTAAATCCAGCATTATCGGGTATTGAAAATTATCTCGATTTTAAAGCCGGCTACCGCAAGCAATGGGCGGGTATAAATGAATCGCCTACAACCTCTTTTGTTTCTGCAAACTGGGCACTTGGCGATCAACAGTTGTGGAGCAATGCACTGACGTCGTTCCCAGAACAAACCGGAAATCCGATGGATCGGAATTATACGCAAAATTATACCGCATCTCCGGCACACCACGGTATGGGCGTAACTGCAGTATTGGATAAAACCGGTCCGGTTTCCAGGATGGACGCAAATCTTACCTACGCCTATCATTTGCAATTAAGTAACAACTTTAATTTATCCGCAGGTATTGCAGCCGGACTTTCCAGTATTTCTTTGGATGGCAGTGCGCTAACCTTTGATAATCCTAATGATCCGGCATTGGCATCTTTGATTGTAAGGCAGGTAAAACCTGATTTAAGCGTTGGTTTGTGGTTGTATGGAGCCAGGCTGTTTGCCGGATTATCTGTGCAGCAAATTTTACCTCAAAAACTGAGTTTCTCAGACGCAAATTTGTCTAATCCGGGGAGTGAGGTGCCACACTTTTTTGCTACGGCAGGATACAAATTCTTTTTCGATGATGAAATTTCGGCCATTCCTTCGGTTATGGTAAAATACGTAGATCCTGTTCCGGTATCCTTCGATTTGAACATGAAAATTGCATTTAAAGACCGCATGTGGATTGGCGGAAGTTATCGTAAAGATGATTCTTTTTCAGGAATGGTTGGTTTTAATGTTGGTAAAACTGTTAATCTGACGTACTCTTATGATTTTACCACTTCGGCATTGAGTAAAGTAAGTAATGGAAGCCACGAAATTGTGTTGGGCATTCTATTGAACAACATTTACAAAGTGCCTTCTTATATTAAAATGTGGTAGAAAATTTCTGAAGCATCAGATGAAAAAAATTAGGGAGCATTTTCTTCCCGGCAGGATCTAAATACAGATAAAGATTTAGAGTGGACACAAATAAGGTTTTACTTGTGCAAGGTATTTATTTTTGTGTTGGCGGTACAATGGTGCCGCCAACACAAGATCTTAAAGTTCTTTTCTTAACCGTGCAACCGGGATATTCATTTGTTCGCGGTATTTCGCTACAGTTCTGCGGGCAATATTGTAACCTCTTTCTTTCAGAATTTCGGTCAGCTTTTCATCGGCGAGTGGTTTGCGTTTATCCTCATTTCCGATACAATCTTCCAGAATTTTTTTCACTTCTTTGTTCGAAACTTCTTCGCCGGTTTCGGTTTGGATGGCTTCAGAGAAAAAAGATTTTAACAGGAACGTTCCAAATTCTGTTTGTACATATTTTGAATTTGCAACCCTCGAAACTGTAGAAATATCCATATCAATTTTGTCTGCAATATCTTTCAAAATCATTGGGCGCATTTTACGCTCATCAGCCGTTAAGAAATACTCGTACTGATAATGCATAATAGCATTCATGGTTTTTAAAAGCGTTTGCTGGCGCTGTTTAATGGCATCAATAAACCATTTGGCAGAATCTAGTTTTTGTTTAACAAACTGAACAGCTTCTTTTAGTTTTTTATCGCGTGCAGAAGCTTTATCGTAATGATCAAACATTTCCTGGTAAGAACGACTGATTTTAAGCTCTGGTGCATTTTTTGAGTTGAGCGTTAAAACCAAAATTCCATCGTTGTTGCTGATGTGAAAATCAGGAATGATCTGCATTTGCTTGGTTGTAACCTGATTGGCATCGCCAGGTTTCGGGTTTAAGCGTAATATTTCATTCACTACTTCGCGCAAATCTTCACTATTCAGATTTAAACTTTTCTCCAGCTTATCATAATGTTTGCGTGTAAACTCATCAAGGTAGTTTTCTACAACATTTATCGCTTTAATAATGGTTGGGTTGCTTTGGTCTTTTCTTTTTAACTGGATAAGCAAACACTCTTTTAAATCGCGTGCGCCAATGCCCGGAGGATCAAAACTTTGGATGAGCTTTAACATTTCCAGAACATCTTCTTCCTCGACCATAACGTTTTGCGAGAAAGCCAGATCATCAATCATAGAACTTAAAGGTCTGCGCAGGTATCCATCATCATCTAAACTGCCGATGATCTGTTTACCAACAACAAAATCCTGATCCGATAGAGGAACCAGATCCAGTTGTTCCTGTAAGCTTTCAAAAAAAGTACTTTCTATTGCAATTGGCGTTTCTTTCTTTTCTTCATCATCATCGCCATTATTATAATTGGTGCTGTAGTCGTTAGAATTATCATCCTGAAGATAGTCATCAACATTAAATTCGTCCATGCTTTCTTCCTGAGATTGTTCATACTCTTCCGGGCCTTCGTTTAGATCGTCATATTCGCTTTTAGGTTCTTCCTGAGTCATCAAACTTGGATCTTCGAGCGCCGGATTTTCTTCCAGTTCTTCTTTAATACGCGTATCTAAAGCAACAGTTGGCACCTGCAGCAATTTGATAAACTGTATTTGCTGTGGTGATAGTTTTTGTAGTAATTTTTGTTGTAGATGTTGCTTCAGCATAGTATTTCATAAAGATTGGCGACAAAAATAAACAATTGATCGCAGATATTTTTCCAATAAATCCAATTGTAGTCTATTTGGCGGGTTTTTAAATTATTCCCTAAACATTTGCAATCAAAAATATGTTTGCTACTTTTATAAATATATCATCGAAAAATGAAAAATTTATGGGATTTGTAAAAGAATTTAAAGAGTTTGCCATTAAGGGTAACGTAGTGGACTTAGCTGTCGGTGTGATCATCGGAGGCGCATTTGGCAAAATTGTACAATCGTTGGTAAACGATTTAATTATGCCGCCTATTAGCTTGCTGATTGGCGATAAGGGTTTTGTAAACTTTTATGTGCCTTTGAATGCGAAAGTAAGTGAAGCCTATTCCGCAAATCCAAACCTTTCTCTGGAAGAAGCTAAAAAAATCGGGCCTGTATTTGCCTGGGGAAATTTTGCTACAGAAGTGATCAATTTCTTTATTTTAGCTTTTATCATCTTTTTAATGGTTAAAGGAATTAACGCATTAAAGCGGAAACAGGAAGCGGCACCTGCTGCACCTGCTGCACCAACAAAAGAAGAGGTTCTGTTAACAGAAATCAGAGATTTGCTCAAAGCGAAAGCTTAAAAATGATCAGCCGCAAGTCACATCCCGCTTGCGGCTTTTCTTTGCTAATAACTTCTTTTAATTAAAGGATTGGTTATAATAATATAGTCGCCCAGACTTTCAAATTTTTTCCATTCTGGATTTTCAAAACCTTCATCAGAAAAAGCAGAAATATTCAAAATCTTCAGCTTCGGATTGTATTTCTGCAATTTAGCCAAAGTTCCTAATTTTTCATCGCTATGAAAACGCCCGTTAAGTTGCAAAATTTTTGTGTCTTTATGGTTTTTTAGAAAAGATGCGATAAACCAGGCCATTGTGGCATCCCAAAGGTTTTGAGTTTGGTAAATCTTCATGCTTCCCGTTCCGTGTCCGCCCATGGCTTCGTTAAATTTTTCATTATAACGTCCGATAGCTGTATCAATAGGTAATGGAGGCAAAAAGCTTAATGAAACTTTGGGGAAATTTTTTAGACTTTCCAAGCCGTTTAGTGTAACAGCATTACTGTAGCGTGTGGCCGCATTTGCTCCGATCACTTCCAGTTGATGTGTTTTTGCATATTCTACAAGCGGGCGGTAATCTTTGTAATTTGGCCATGCGCGTGCCTCTTTTATAAAGTTTTTTTCAGAAATCAGTCCATCCAGATATTCGTTAATAATGGGTTGCGTATCCGTTGTAAACATTTCCATGCTTAGGGCCATTGAGTATTTTTCACTCATTGCCTTGAACAGTTCGTTTTGCAGAACGTGTGCAATAGAATCGTTGTGGTCTTCGCCAAAGAATAGCACATCTGTTTTATCCATAGCTGAGATGAGTTCGTTAAGAGAAACAATGGATCGTTTTTTTACATCGTAAATTTTGTAATGATTTGTTAAATCTTGAGCAATTGTAGCACTATAAAAGGCGAGTAAAATTAGCGTGAGTAAGAATTTCATGTGCTTAAGATATAAAATAATATTATTTATCGGCCGGTGTCTCATTGATTGATTTTTTGATTGGTTATAGTGTCGGTTGGTGGGGACACCAACCGATAGGCAAAATAGCATCTATCGGTCGGTGTCTCATTGATTGATTTTTTGATTGGTTATAGTGTCGGTTGGTGGGGACACCAACCGATAGGCAAAATAGCATCTATCGGTCGGTGTCTCATTGATTGATTTTTAAACTGTTTATAGTTTCGGTTGGTGGGGACACCAACCGATAAGTAAAATATCATCTATCGGCCGGTGTTTCATTGATTGATTTTCTGACTGGTTATAGTTTCGGTTGGTGGGGAAAGCAACCGATAAGCAATATATCATCTTTCGGCCGGTGTCTCATTGATTGATTTTTTAACTGTTTATAGTTTCTGTTGGTGGGGACAGCAACCGATAGGCAATATATCATCTTTCGGCCGGTGTCTCATTGATTGATTTTCTGACTGGTTATAGTTTCGGTTGGTGGGGAAAGCAACCGATAAGTAAAATATCATCTATCGGCCGGTGTCTAATTGATTGATTTTTTAACTGTTTATAGTTTCTGTTGGTGGGGACAGCAACCGATAAGTAAAATATCATCTATCGGCCGGTGTCTCATTGATTGATTTTATGATTGGTTATAGTTTCTGTTGGTGGGGACACCAACCTATAGGCAAAATATCATCTATCGGCCGGTGTTTCATTGATTGATTTTCTGACTGGTTATAGTTTCGGTTGGTGGGGACAGCAACCGATAAGTAAAATATCATCTATCGGCCGGTGTTTCATTGATTGATTTTATTATTGGTTATAGTTTCGGTTGGTGGGGACACCAACCTATAGGCAAAATATCATCTATCGGCCGGTGTTTCATTGATTGATTTTCTGACTGGTTATAGTTTCGGTTGGTGGGGACAGCAACCGATAAGTAAAATATCATCTATCGGCCGGTGTTTCATTGATTGATTTTCTGACTGGTTATAGTTTCGGTTGGTGGGGACAGCAACCGATAAGTAAAATATCATCTATCGGTCGGTGTTTTACCGACAGGTTTTATGACTGTTTATAGTTTTGTTTGGTGGGGAAAGCAACCGATAAGTAAAATATCATCTATCGGCCGGTGTCTAATTGATTGATTTTTTAACTGTTTATATTTTCTGTTGGTGGGGACACCAACCTATAGGCAAAATATCATCTTTCGGCCGGTGTCTCATTGATTGATTTTATGATTGGTTATAGTTTCGGTTGGTGGGGACAGCAACCGATAAATAAAATATCATCTATCGGCCGGTGTCTCATTGATTGATTTTATGATTGGTTATAGTTTCTGTTGGTGGGGACACCAACCTATAGGCAAAATATCATCTATCGGCCGGTGTTTCATTGATTGATTTTCTGACTGGTTATAGTTTCGGTTGGTGGGGACAGCAACCGATAAGTAAAATATCATCTATCGGCCGGTGTCTCATTGATTGATTTTATTATTGGTTATAGTTTCGGTTGGTGGGGACACCAACCTATAGGCAAAATATCATCTATCGGCCGGTGTTTCATTGATTGATTTTCTGACTGGTTATAGTTTCGGTTGGTGGGGACAGCAACCGATAAGTAAAATATCATCTATCGGCCGGTGTTTCATTGATTGATTTTCTGACTGGTTATAGTTTCGGTTGGTGGGGACAGCAACCGATAAGTAAAATATCATCTATCGGTCGGTGTTTTACCGACAGGTTTTATGACTGTTTATAGTTTTGTTTGGTGGGGAAAGCAACCGATAAGTAAAATATCATCTATCGGTCGGTGTTTTACCGACAGGTTTTATGACTGTTTATAGTTTTGTTTGGTGGGGAAAGCAACCGATAAGTAAAATATCATATATCGGCAGGTATCTCACCGACAGGTTTTCTGACTGGTATAGTTTCGGTTGGTTGGATCACCAACCTATAGGCAATATATCATCTATCGGTCGGTGTCTCACCGACAGATTTTTTGCCTGGTTATAGTTTCTTTTGGTAAGCATACCAACCCATAAATAAACGTGGGCTTCATCTCCTCAGAATTTAAAATAATTTTCACCGATAAAATTACGCCGTTTACCGTGGTTTTTCCTTTTATCAGACTTTAGCTATTAGTCATTTTCATTTTAATAAATACTTTTGAAGCGTAAGTTAATACACACATGGAAAATTACGATAACAATATAAAAAACTCAGGCCGGGTTTGGGGAGGTGTAATCATCTTGCTCATGGGCGTTGGGTTTTTACTCAATAATTTAGGATTACGTATACCAGGCTGGATTTTTAGTTGGTCTACACTGATGATTCTTTTGGGGCTCTTTGTAGGCGCGCGAAAACAATTTAGAGGTATAGGCTGGCTGATTTTACTGCTGCTGGGTATTTACGGCACGCTTAACCGTTTAGATTTGGATGTAGATTTGTCTAAATATGCTGCAGGTTTTGCACTGGTCATTATTGGTTTCTTTTTAATTGTAAGACCAAAATCATCTAGCTTAAACAGAAAAAATAAGCAGAAATATAAAAAGAAATTTGATTTTGAAAGCGCACAAAGTGATGCCGAAAATGGAAGTAATGATGTGTTGGATGTAATGTCTGTTTTTGGTGGAAGTCACCAAACTATATATTCTAAAAATTTTAAAGGGGGAGATGTTACCGCTGTTTTTGGCGGTGCCGACATCAACTTAACTCAAACCGAATTTGAAAATACTGTAACGCTTGATATTACCGCAGTTTTTGGTGGTATAAAACTAATTGTTCCGCAAAATTGGGCGATAAAGTCAAATGTTACCGCATTGTTTGGAAGCGTAGAAGATAAACGTGCGCAATACATACAAGTAGAAGAAATACAGAAAACATTGGTATTGGATGGAACCGCAATGTTTGGCGGTATAGAGATTAAAAGTTTCTAAATCATTCTGGATTTCTGCCTAAAAAACTCAAAACAAAGTATAAGGCTTTGTAACTAAACTATCTTTTTAACCAAAACAAAAAGGCTTTGACCGTTAGACCTTTATCTATACCGAAAATACAAAAATCAGCTGCGCTTATTATTGTGGCGTGGCTGGTTTTGTGTGCTTTGGGCTTGCATTACGGAATAAAATTTTCGTGGGTAATTTCTTTTGCAGATAGCACAATAAGCAATGTTTTATTGGCACTTGCCTGTATCAGTTTAAGCAATATGCTGGGATATTATCAACCCAAAAAAGAACGATTTTTATATGTTACAGTGGTTGCAGCTGCCTTAACTGCTGTTGCCGTGTATGTGGCAAGATACGTATTGTTGTGGCTTTTTACAGATTTTTCCAATTACCTGGATTTTTATCAGTTTTCTTTTTCATTTCGGGTATTGCTAACTTTTATGTGCTTGGTATGGTGTGGTGTAGCGAATATGTTGTGGTACAAGTTAGAAGAGCAATCTGAAGCGCAAGAGCGTTTGCTTACTACCCAAAATCTGGCAAAAGAAGCAGAGCTGAACAAATTGAGGCACCAGTTGCAGCCTCATTTTTTGTTTAACAGTTTAAATTCTGTTTTTGCTTTAACAATGGTAAACCCCAAAGAAGCCGGCGTAATGATTACTAAACTGGCGTCTTTTTTACGCGGAACACTAAAACGCGATGACGAATTGTGGGTAAGTGTTGAAGAAGAAATGGAATACATTCAGTTGTATTTAGATATTGAAAAAGTGCGCTTTAGCCACCGTTTAAATATTGAAGTAAATGTAGATGAAGAGACACACAAAATGTGTTTGCCTGGAACCTTATTGCAACCTATTGTAGAAAATGCCATTAAATTTGGTTTATACAATACTTCTTCTGCAATAACCATCCGGGTTGATGTAACGCATGATCAGCATATTTTGCAATTGCGTGTTCAGAACCCTTTTGATCCGGAAATGAAAGCAACCGGCGGAACCGGATTTGGCTTAACCGCAATTAAGCGTAGATTATACTTATTGTTTGCCAATCCGCAGTTGTTGCAGACCGAAATTGAGGCAAATAATGTATATATTACAACGCTAAAAATCCCACAGAAAAATGATCAGAACGATTCTAATTGACGATGAACCACTTGCCCGCGATATTGTAAAGTTTTATCTGTCTGATCATCCTGAGATTGAAGTTGTAGCAGAATGTCCGGATGGTTTTGAAGGTTTAAAAGCAATTGCTTTACATAAACCAGATTTGATATTTTTGGATATTCAGATGCCAAAAATTACCGGATTTGAAATGCTCGAACTGGTAGAAAACAAACCTGCCGTTATATTCACAACTGCTTTTGATGAGTTTGCAATTAAAGCTTTTGAAGTAAATGCTGTAGATTATTTGCTTAAACCAATTGATAAGAGCCGTTTTGATGCAGCTATGGAGAAACTTCCAGCCCGTTTAAAACAGACAGATAATACAGAGGCTGTTTTGGAAGCTGCGGCATTAAGTCCGGCGCAAAATAACCGTGTTGTTGTTAAAAAGGATGGTGTAATTAAAATTATTCCAACGGTAGATATTAATTATCTTGAGGCCGATGATGATTATGTAAAACTGAACACGGTTGATGGTTCTTTCTATAAAAATAAAACAATGTCTTATTTTGAGCAGACTTTAGATCCGGCACTTTTTATACGGATACATCGATCTTATATCATTAATCTTGCGCAAGTAACCAAAATAGAATTGAAAGAAAAAGATAGTTATATCGTATTGCTTAAATCAGATATCTGGTTGCCGGTAAGTAAAACCGGATACACCAAATTGAAAGCTGCTTTGGGTTTATAAGGTTTTATTTTTTTGTAAAAACGTTAGATAAACATCTTTTTAATGGATGTGGAAAAAAATAATGCCTGTAGGTTTTAGTAGGAGAGTGGAATAGATATTGGGTTTTAAAACTGGCTTTAATTGTATTCTGCACCGAATTTACTAAACCCGACCGTAGCGGGATGCTGCCTTTTTCTGGCAGCAAAAGCGGGGGCGGGATTGAATTTTCAAAAGAATTGCTAAATTTGCTTTTCATTTGAAAATAAAATCAAAAGGGATTTGCATTTATATAAAAATCGCTTTATATTTGCACCTCTTAATTTAAAAATTACAACAGATAATATACAGTCATGAAAAGAACATTCCAACCTTCGCAAAGAAAGAGAAGAAATAAACACGGCTTCCGCGAAAGAATGGCAACAGCTAACGGCAGACGGGTATTAGCATCACGTCGTGCTAAAGGAAGAAAAAGATTAACAGTTTCTGACGAGCGCAAGCATAAAGCATAATTTTTGATTGCTTTCCGGTTTTCCGGGATCGGCAGATCAAAATCTGCAAATATCAATCAAAAATATGTACACATTTCGAAAAGAAGAACGGTTATGCAGCAAGAAACATTTGGGTCTGCTGTTCAAAAACGGTTCTTCTTTTTTATTATATCCTTTTCGTATTTCTTACATTTTCGTTGATGAAACGATGGATGTTCCCGTTCAGGTCGTTATCAACGTACCAAAGAAACGCTATAAAAGGGCTGTAGACCGTAATTTACTCAAAAGACGGATCAAAGAGGCATATCGCCTGCATAAACAAGAAGCTTTTTATAAGGCATTGCCAACAGATAAAGGTTTGCTTTTATTTGCCATTCAGTTTGTTGGAAAAGACAAGTATCCATTTGCGTTTCTGGAGAAAAAATTATTGGGCGTTTTTAAACGTTTTAAAGACTTACATAAGCCAGATGAAAATCATCAACAAAGTATTTAGCTGGTTTTTTTTAGCCCTTATAAAGGTTTACCAATATGCCATTTCGCCAATGCTTGGAGCAAACTGCCGTTTTACGCCAACCTGTTCTCAGTATGGAATAGAAGCAATCCGCAAATATGGCCCGTTTAAAGGCGGTTGGATGGCGCTAAAACGTATTGGCCGTTGCCATCCCTGGGGCAAACACGGTCATGATCCGGTGCCTTAACGCATTTCGTTTATGGGCAATGGTTCATTTGTGAATTAGTTAAAATTTGATTTTTGCCTTTCTTTTACCTTTCAGCTTTTCGCTTATCTTTGCCGCATGGCTAAAATACTTCAGATAGAAAGCGCAACTGCCGTGTGTTCGGTTGCATTATCAATTGATGGAAATACTCTCGCAGTAAAAGAAGAACATGGGCAGAATTTACATGCCAGCCGTTTAACTTTATTTATTGAAGAATTGCTTGCTTCGTGCAAGGTAAACTTTAGCGATTTAGATGCCATATCGGTAAGTAAAGGGCCGGGTTCTTACACAGGTTTGCGTATTGGTGTTTCTACGGCTAAAGGTTTGGCTTATGCATTGGGCATTCCTTTAATTGCTGTTGAAACCTTAAGAATGATGGCTGCGGGATTTGCTTTTGAAAATCCTGATTTTTCTGGTTTAATCTGCCCGATGATTGATGCGCGTAGAATGGAAGTATATACCGCTTTGTTTAAACCTTCTATAGAGAATATTTTACCAACTGCTGCAGAGATTATTGAGGAAAGAAGTTTTGCCGAATTTTTAGAAGCAAATTCTATCGTATTTTTGGGTGATGGTGCGGCAAAATGCCAGGCTGCAATTCAGCATCAACATGCCATTTTTGATCTCAATAATTTTAATTCGGCAAAATATATGTCTGCACTGGCTTTCGCTGCTTTCAGGGAAAATGATTTTGTAGATGTTGCATACTTTGAACCTTTTTACCTAAAAGATTTTGTGGTTACCCAAGCAAAAAAGAAAGTATAACTTTACTTTTTCTTAAAAATTGAAAAGAGATTTTTAAAGAAACTTCCGCTTTGCTGGTCGTTAATTCCAGGCATTACATCACTAAATTGTGGATGGTTTACCACGTTCCCGAATTTAATCCCTACGCCCATATAAAATGATGCTCCATTGGCGCCACTTCCGGTTCCGGTGCTGCCACTATTTTTGATCAGTCCAACGGTTTGGTAAGAAGTCGCAACCAGGTTATCACTTCCCATAAATATTTCAAAATTTGGTGTTTGGTATTTCGCTTGCGCACCGAGCATAAAAACATTCAGGAAGTTGTAAAGCGGCGTAGCACTTACAGAAAAGTTGTTGAAGTTAAAGGTATTTACAAAAGCAATGTCTCCACCTTTGTAGAACAGGTTTTTAGAAATTGCCAATGCAGGTTTATAATTTCCGTAACTTTTAGAGGCATAAACATCTAATTTCGCATTGGTGGCCGCCAGAAAATTTTTGGGCTGTTGCGCAGTCAGAAAGAAATCTCGTATTTCCTTATTTGTGTTGCCCTGGTTGTTTTCCAGTTCTGAGATTTCTTTGGTTTGGTTGATGACGGTTTGCGTGGTATTGTTTCGCCACCAGATAAAACCGAGATCTTTAACATTGGCCATCAGAAACAATCCTTTTTTAGTTGTGTAATTGGTCCCGAAACCAAATGATAGTCCGGGATTTTTGAAGTTTGGAATCAGTGTACTTTGGTCAATTTCATTGCCTTCTCTAAAACTTGCCGAATACGTACCGGCAAGGCCGATAAGCAATGCATTTTGTTCTTCGTTCCGGTAAAAATAAGAATCTGTGATGTTGAGTTTGTTGTACAAGATTCCACTCAAAATACTCGCTTTTAGACCAAATGCCAGTCGTTTATTGTAGTTTTCGCGGTAGGTAAAACTAAATTGATGATAGGTTTGTTCGTAACCTTTGGTATTAAAGATATCGTTGTATTGCTGGTTGTCGTTAAATCTCTCAAATGAATCGAAAAGAGCCAATGTTTCGTTGGTATAATCAATCTGCGAATCACCACGGATTTGCCATGCAAAACCAATTTCCTTTTGGTATTTATAGGATTGAAAAATCCGAAATGCAGCAACATAAACATTTGTATTCAGAAAAAAACGGTTTATATCTCCAGTTCCTATTGGCAAGCCTCGCGTGTCTAGCACACCTTGCTGACTCAGGATTCTAATCATATCTTCTGATGCACCTTTATTTGCGCCATTTATGCCAAAGTACGGAAGGAAAAAATTAGAAGAAAACTTTCTGGATGAATCCAGAGTGAAAGATTTTTGCGATGGATTTTCGAATGCGTCAAACATAGTTTTTGTTCCGAAAAGGGCATATTGCTGAGCGCGTGTGCCAAAAACTGATAATAATAAAATTACAGCGGGTAAGAGTTTCTTCATGTAGTTGCAGTGTGGGCGTACAATTTTAACGGTTGCTTGTAGAGTCTGGTGTTTTTGGTTTTAAATATTTGTTTAAAAGCAAGTTAGTGATAAATTTATTCTGGTCTGAACTCATTTGGTAATAAAATGTATCAAAACTTTTTAAGCCACTATCTGCCCGTAAATGTTTATAATAACGCAGCAAAATATGGTTTCTAAAAATATCTTTAGAATTTTTGGTGTTGATGTAAAAACTGACGTTAGATGTGGTAGACACTTGATTCATGGCGTCTTGATATTCTGGCGTCTGGATCAGTAAACGGTTGCTGCGATAGCTGTTTAAAAAAGATTGTATTGTGCTGGCATTGTTGGCAACTACCAAGTGATTATCTATAATGGTGTAATATGGGCGTGCAAATTTTTTAAAAGGCTCGCCGAAATAGGCGTTTAGAATGTTAGATGATTTAAAAATTTTGATTTCATCACTATAATCTCCACTAATATCCAATAACAATTGTTTAACTTTTTCTCCATTTGTAAGATCAATTGCGCCAAGTTTTTCTGTTGTACTTAACTGAAAAACAATAAATTGGTTTTTAGCAAAAACAGGGAATATTGCATTCAGATCTATCCGGTAATCTCTTTTAATTCCGTTGATAGTCACATCTGTCTTTTTGATTTCTTGCGTTAACTGTTGCCAGTCTTTTAATGTTTTAAGCCAGTTCGTATAATTGTCATACGCATACATCACGTAGTTGGCCGTATTTTCTGGAAGAATATTTTGTATGCTTGTTGTTTGGGCAGGGCTTTTTTCAAATAATTTCAAGAAATTATCTGGCGCAGCCAATAAGCTACTGCCGTTAAAAAGAATTTTTTCTTTGCTAAAATTATAGTTCAAAGTGGCGAAACTATTTTGTTTGTTGAATACAGCAAGCTCGCCATTTAGGTTAGAAACGATAATATTTTTTAGTAAAAGTGGTGCATGGTTAAAGTTAATGTACACATTGGCCAATACATTTTTAGTTTGGCCGCTGTTTTCTTTAATATATTCCGTAAATGGATTTTCGCTTAAACGTACATTTGCATTTTGAATAAGTTTAAGCGAGCTAGATACCGTAAAAACCTGATTTTGCACACCAATAAACATTTTTGTGCTATCGTTAAGATTAACTGAAAAGGTTTGGGCGTCAATCTTTTTAAGCTGTTTGTTTTTCAAAGCTTCGTAAAGCTGATCGGGTTTTTTATCCGCCTTTATCTGTACCGTAACCAAAAAATTAAGCTGTTTATTAGAATCGGGCAGAACGCTGATGTAAATTTGCTGGTCTTGTATAAAACTGTTTATAGCCGGGTTGCTGATTAAATTGTTTTTGAGTTGTTCTAAAAGCTGCATTTTATCCGCCCCGATAGCTTGCTGCAACAATTGCTGTCCTTCAATTATACTATAGAAGCCTTTATCGTTTTGAAAAGAAAAAACCAATGCAGCATTGTTAGTGGCCGATTGTAAAGCCAGGTCTTTCGCATTCTTATCCAGTCCGAGTTTCGAAAAATATAAATAGGTCATGAGTGCTAAACCCACAAACAAAACCGCAACTAAAATGATTATCCTTTTCATCTGTATTTAAAACAAATTTAATTTATTACAATCATTTAGCGAGAAGTTCTTTGTCAATTTATTAATTTAGCCATGCTTTATGCAGAAACATATGAATAAACGTATCATCCTTACTGCTTCTTTTTTTGGTGCCGTTGCTGTTTTATTGGGCGCATTTGGCGCGCATGGTCTTAAAAATTTAATTGATGCCCCGTCATTAGAGATTTGGCAGAAAGGAGTTGATTACCAGTTTTATCATACATTTGCATTACTTTACCTGTCTACGTTTGCGCGTTATAGAAACAAGCTGATTAACATTGCGTATTTCTGTTTCACCTTCGGGATTATTCTGTTTTCCGGATCATTATTCCTCTTGGCTACAAGAAGTATTTCGAACTTAAATTTTACACAATTTATTGGTCCGATTACACCAATAGGTGGATTATTGTTTGTGCTTGGCTGGATAATGTTGTTTTTTGCGGCTTTTAAAGATAAATAATGGAATTTTACGAAAACGATATTTTTACAGAAAGAGAAACACTTTTTGTGGAAGTGATTTTGCCTTTATCTCTGGCGAAAAACTATACCTATCGTATTCCCTTTGAACTGAATGATTTTGTGGGGATTGGTAAACGTGTGGTGGTTCAGTTTGGTAAACACCGTATTTATGCCGCATTAATTTCGAGCATTGGGAATCTTCCGCCTAAAGCGTATGAGGCGAAATATATTATAGATATTGTTGACGACGAACCGGTTGTAACACCGCATCAGTTGAAATTTTGGTCATGGATGACCCAATATTACATGTGCAATGAAGGCGATGTAATGTCTGCCGCTTTGCCCGCAAGTTTAAAACTCGCCAGTGAAACGATTCTGATGCTTCGGGAAGAAACAGACGAAGTTTTCGATCTCTCAGAAAAAGAAGAAATCATCATTTCGGCGTTAAGGAAACAACAAAAATTAACCGTTAACGATGTTTCCAAGCTCTTAGGTCAAAAGACGGTTTATCCAATAATTAATCATCTGCTCGAAAAAGAATTAATTCTCGTCGCAGAAGAAGTGGTTCAGAAATATAAACCTTTGCTAAAATCGTTTGTGGTTCTGAACGAATTTTATTCCGATGAAGAAAACCTTAAACAACTTTTTGCCATTCTGGAAAGGGCGCCAAAACAGCTCGATATTTTATTGGCTTACCTTAAATTACAAAAAAAGGGGACACCAATTTCAAAAGAACAATTGCTGGATGAGAGCAATGCAAATGCCGCGGCACTGAAATCGCTTACGGAAAAAGATATTTTCAATTTAATTAAAAAACCAGTCAGTAGGCTTGCAGATAATGAAGATCATTTCGATGCAAATTTTGTATTGAGTAATGCACAGCAAAAAGCTTTCGAGCAGATTAATGATGGGTTTAATACTAAAGATGTGGTTTTGCTGCACGGCGTTACTGCATCTGGTAAAACGCAGATTTATATCAAACTGATTGAAGACGTGATCCGAAAATCAGACGGGCAGGTTTTGTTTCTGCTGCCAGAAATTGCGCTTACTACGCAAATAGTAGAACGAATTAAAAAATACTTCGGCAATAGCATTGGTGTATATCACTCAAAATTCAATAATAATGAACGTGTAGAAATCTGGAATAAAGTGCGAACCGGGGCATT
The DNA here is from genome assembly GCF_052343045.1 of Pedobacter terrestris. Taxonomy (NCBI): domain Bacteria; kingdom Pseudomonadati; phylum Bacteroidota; class Sphingobacteriia; order Sphingobacteriales; family Sphingobacteriaceae; genus Pedobacter; species Pedobacter terrestris. The sequence continues at coordinate 1,156,304 of NZ_CP180264.1, forward strand.
TAAAGTCGTTCTTGGTGCGCGTTCCGCTGTGTTTTTACCTTTTCAGAATTTAAAACTGATTGTGGTAGATGAAGAGCACGAGCCATCTTACAAACAATACGATCCGGCGCCGCGTTACCAAGCCAGAGACGCTGCTATTTACCTTGCACATTTGCACCATGCAAAAGTGGTTTTAGGTTCTGCAACGCCATCCTTAGAAAGTTATTACAATGCCTTACAAGGTAAATATACGCTGGTAGAACTTGGCGAGCGCTTTGGGGGTGTACAACTCCCGAACCAACAAGTGGTAAGCATAGCAGAAGAGAACCAAAAGAAAACGATGGTTTCTTATTTTTCGAGCGTACTAATGAAAGATATGGACCTTGCTTTAGCCAAAAAAGAGCAGATTGTTTTGTTCCAGAACAGGCGGGGTTATGCCACTATTTTGATTTGCGCAACCTGCGGATACACACCAAAATGTGTCAATTGCGATGTTAGTTTAACTTTTCATAAAAGCAGCGGTAAGTTGCATTGCCATTACTGCGGCTACCACCAAAGTAGTGTAAATATTTGCCCGGCTTGTGGCTCTGTCCATGTAGAGCAAAAAGGTTTTGGTACAGAACGTATAGAAGAGGAACTGAAGTTGCTTTATCCTGATGTAACCATCGCACGTTTGGATATGGACAGCACACGAAGTAAAAATGGTTTGCAGCAAATCCTGACCGATTTTCAAGAGAAAAAAACCGATATTTTAATCGGTACGCAAATGGTGGCCAAAGGCCTTGATTTTGATAATTTAAGTCTCATTGGAATTATCAATGCCGACACTTTATTGGGCTATCCGGATTTTAGGGCTTATGAAAGAAGTTTCCAGTTGCTTGCTCAGGTTGCCGGAAGAGCCGGTAGACGTGCCGATCAGGGTAAGGTATGCATCCAGACGTATGATGCCGGTCATCGTATTATAAAGCAGGTGGTAGAAAATGATTATCTGGGGATGTATAATGATGAAATTGTTGAGCGAGAAAATTTCCTTTATCCACCATTTTCACGGATGATATTTTTGGCAGTTAAACATAAAGATGCCAATGTATTGGAATATGCTGCAAATACCCTTGCAAATACGTTAAAGGCAAAATTCGGGAACCGGGTACTTGGTCCGGAGCAACCTTTGGTTAGTCGTGTACGCAATTTATATATTCAACAGATTATTATTAAAGCAGATAAGCACACTGCCATACAAAAAGTTAAAGATGCACTGCGTGAAACACTGACAGAATTTAGCGCAAATAAGGATTTTAAAAGTGTACTTACACAAATTGATGTAGATCCTTACTAAAATCATTTTTGGTTTTGATTTTCTGTTACTTAACTTTTTGCCGGACTTTTTAACTTGAAAGACCATTTAAAAAGGTTAATTTTGACAGCTCATGGCCTACAAATTTGTTGATAATTACCGAGAACGTGGAGCGCGAAAAAAGCTGGTACAATTGTTAGAATCTCGCGGAATCGAAGATGCAGCTGTACTTAAAGCAATCGGCAAAGTTCCACGCCACTTCTTTTTTGATGAAACCTTCTGGAACCAGGCGTATAAAGATATTGCTTTCCCGATAGGGGATGGGCAAACCATTTCTCAGCCGTATACAGTTGCCTATCAGAGTGAATTGTTGCACATTAAAAAAGGCGATAAAGTTCTCGAAATTGGTACAGGTTCGGGTTATCAAACATGTATATTGATGGAGCTTGGAGCAAAGGTTTTTACAATAGAACGCCAGGAAAATATCTATAACAGAACCATTCAGGTACTTCCGGGAATGGGTTATCAACCTCATTTTTTCTGTGGCGATGGTTCAAAAGGCATTGCAGAACACGCACCTTACGATAAGATTATTGTTACTGCAGGTGCACCTATGGTTCCCGAAATTTTATTAAAACAGCTTAAAATTGGCGGTATTTTAGTGATTCCGGTAGGCGATGAAAAAACGCAGAAAATGGTCACGGTAATTCGCATTAGTGATACAGAATTTGATAAGATTGTGCTGGATACTTTTAGGTTTGTTCCGTTGGTTGGTGATCAGGCTTGGTAACGAGTAATGTGTTTTGCTGACTGAGAATGAATCCCGTAGTTTTCTAGGTTTTTTTTGTGTTGTTGGTAAAACCCATCAACGTTCCAGTCCGCTCGTCATCTCAATCGCAGGGAGAGATCTAATCTATATATCTTCAGCTCACCGCCGCTGAGGCTCGGAGAAACTGCAGTTAGCCTTCAGAAATCGCAAGCATAATTTAAAGGTGCTTGTTAATCCGTCATTGCGACGCCACGCGTTGGGGTTAGCAAGAGTGTGAATCCATCTGTTAAACTGTTTTCCTTTTGTTCCGTATTTCTGTGGCAAAAAGAACAGTCGTTAAGCAATTGCTTATCTTTTCATTGCTCTATCGAGCTCTCTCTTACTGTCTCTTTCTTTAATACTGTCGCGTTTATCAAATTCTTTTTTCCCTTGAGCAAGGGCAATTTCCATCTTTGCAAATCCTCTTTCGTTAATAAAAATTCGAAGCGGTACAATAGTGTATCCTTTTTCTTCACCTTTTACTTTAAGCTTGCGGATTTCTTTTTTCTGAAGCAGCAAAACCCGGTCTCGCTTTATATCGTGGTTATAAAAGGAACTGTGGCTGTATTCGGAGATATGAAGATTTCTTACATATAAATTATCGCCTATAAACATGCAGAAAGCATCTGTCATGTTTGTTTTTCCCTGTCTTATTGCTTTAATTTCTGTACCTAACAAAGCTATTCCTGCTACATATTTATCTAGTAAGTTGTAATCGAAATAAGCTCTTTTATTTTTTATGTTGATGTCGTTTTTCAATTTTGTATTGTTTTTGGAGATTTTTAGTCTCCCGTTATTTTCGGCTTAAATAGCCGGGTTGCAAATATCTTAAAATTTGGCGTTATATGTTTCCTAATCCAATTAAATGTGTGAAATAGTTAACAAACTGAATGTTCATCTGTTTGTAAAAGCTTATTAATAATTGCATCAATGCTATTTATTCATTTATTTTAGATCAAAAAATACATCAGATGAAAACACGTAACTTTTTGGTCATTTTGATTTTGGCTTTCGCCATTCAAGTCAAGGCACAACAACCTGCACTACTTCCGCAATTTACCTTTTATAAACTTGATGGTAAAGCTTTGACCAACAAAGATCTGAAGCCTGGAAAAAAAAATCTTTTTATTCTATTTGATTGTACTTGCGAGCATTGCCAGCGTGAAACAAAACAGCTTAATGCAAATTACGCACAATTTAAAGATGTTAATATTTATATGGTTACGCTGGATGAAGCATTTATTATTCCTCAGTTTTTTAATACCTATGCAAAAGGTTTAGATTCCAAACCAAATGTTACCATTTTGCAAGACAAGAAGAAAATCTTTATCCCAACATTTCTTCCTTCTATGTACCCGGCTATGTATCTGTATTCTGATGCAGGTAAACTTTTAGTCTACAATTCTGGTGATGGCGGCATCAAAAAAGTGATGAAAGCCATAGGGAAATAGTTACCGAATAATCAAAACCGGAATCGTTACTTTGTGCCGAACGGCATCAACGGTTGTTCCGAAAATAAGGTCTTTTAACCCGCGGTGTCCGTGTGCGCCCATTACCAGAAGTTCTAAATCATTTTTATTACAAATTTCTGCAATGGCGCCGGATGTTCCTCCGAAACCAATGAAAGATGTAGAATCATAGCCAAGATCGCTTAAGTTTTGCTTGTATTTTTCAAGGTTTTCTGCATCTCTTTTGGTTTCATGATCCATTACAATATCGCCATGATATCTTGCCGCGGCAGTTTCCACAACGTGAATGAGAAAATAGTGCGCATCCTTTCCACCTTGAATCAGCGCATGCCTAATCGTATTGCGGTCATTTTTTGAAAAATCTACCGCAATTCCAATCCGCTGATAGTTTATCTTCCCGATATTGTCGATTTGTAATGCATCGCCATGCGGAATCAATGATTTTGATCGATTGTTTTTATCCAGCAAAGGATGTAGAAAAATATAGAGCAAAAGCAAGGAAGTTAGTAAAACCACCGGGTAAATGAATACATAAATCCACCAGGAATTTACGCCTTGTGTCCAACCGCTGATTTCTTCTGTAACCAACTTCACATTTAATGCGATAATTACAATTGCGCTTGTCCATGCCAATACTTTTACCCAAGGTTTAATGGCGAAATCTTTCATCAGATTTTTGTCTGATGTGAAGTGAATAAGCGGAATAATTGCAAAACCAAGTTGTAAACTTAAAACAACCTGACTTAAAACGAGCAATCCGCCCAAGGCATCGTCTCCGTAGTGCAGAATCGTGAAGAAGGCAGGTATGATGGCCAGCAATCTGGTGATTAACCTTCTTAACCAAGGTTGAATACGCAAATTAATATGCCCTTCCATTACGATTTGCCCGGCCAATGTACCAGTAACGGTAGAGCTTTGTCCGGCGGCAATCAAGGCGATTGCAAAAAGGGTAGGAGCAATATTTCCGAAGATATTGGAGAGCAGTTTATGAGCATCTTGAATTTCTGCAACCTCATGTAAACCATTTTTATAAAAGGCTGCTGCGGCTAGAATCAGAATTGCCGCGTTAACGAAGAACGCCAGGTTTAGCGCAACAGTTGTATCAATTAAGTTAAATTTTAATGCTTCTTTGATTCCTTTATTTGTGCGCTCAATTTTCCGGGTTTGTACAAGTGAAGAATGGAGATAAAGATTGTGCGGCATTACCGTAGCACCAATAATACCAATGGCGATATAAAGTGCGTCGCCGCCAAGAACTGAAGGCTCAAAACCCTTTGCAATTTCTTTTAATGAAGGCTCTACAATAACCATTTCTGCCAAAAAGGAAAGTCCGACGATAAAAACCATCGATACGATAAAACTTTCCATTGCGCGCATGCCCTTATTCAGTAGAAAAAGTAACAAAATGGTGTCGAAAATGGTGATAGAGATTCCCCAAATCAAAGGCAGTTTGAATAGAAGCTGAAGACCAATGGCCATTCCAATAATTTCTGCCAGATCGCAAGCAATAATGGCAGTTTGCGCCAATCCGAATAATGGAATATTTGCCCAACGCGGGTATGCTTGTTTAGAAGCTTGCGCAAGATCCAGCCCGCGAACTATTCCCAATCTTGCACTGAGCGATTGTAGAAGTAGGGCAATTAAATTGGACATGAGTAACACCCAAATGAGCTGATAGCCAAATTTACTTCCACCTGCTAAATCTGTTGCCCAGTTTCCAGGATCCATATAACCAACGCTAATTAAATACGCTGGCCCTAAAAATGCTAAAATTCTGCGCCAGCCTTTACGCTTATCTGTATTGATGCTTTGGTGAACTTCACTGAGAGATTCAGATTTTGCCATTGTCGCTTATTAATATGTGTTTTGCTACTTCTCTACTGATGTTAATTTGCTTGTTATCGACCATAAGCTCAACAGAACCGTCAAAATCGGTAACATCATTAACTTGTATTTGTTTACCCAAGGTAAGCCCCAGTTTTTCCAGGTGTTTTAAAAATGGCGAGGTGTGTTGGCTCACCCCAGTGATTGTTCCGGTATCGCCGATATTCAATTCTATAAGTTTAGTAAATTGAGTTTTGGCAAAGCGTCCGTTTTTATCCGGAATGGGATCGCCATGAGGATCGGATTTTGGAAAACCAAGAAATTCATCCAGGCGCTCAATTAAGTTTACTGATTTTATGTGTTCCAATTCCTCGGCTACGTCGTGCACTTCGTCCCATTTGAAGTTTAGTTTATCAACCAGAAATACTTCCCAAAGGCGATGTTTCCTAACTATATCTATTGCTGCCAGACGGCCATCTTCTGTTAAACTTACGCCTTGATATTTAACATAGTCTACTAAACCCTTTTCTGCTAACTTTTTAATCATATCTGTAACGGATGCAGGTTTTGTTTGCATTTTTTCTGCAATTGCATTTGTTTGAACGTTATTTGCCCTTTCAGCGAGATGATAGATTGTTTTCAGATAATTTTCCTCAGTGAAACTTTGCATTTATATTTATCTAATTATATTTTTAGGTAAATCTAAAAATTTTAATTTAAAATTTATATGATAAATTATGTTAAAATTTAGAATTTAATTTGGCTATGTTTGTGTCTCAATACCTTTGAACCTATATGGCATCAGAATTAGATAAAATTGATTTTAAGATCTTAAAGATTCTACAAGAGAATGGTAGAATTACCAACTTATTGCTTTCTCAGGAAATCGGCTTGTCGCCAGCACCTACGTTAGAGCGCGTACGTAAACTGGAAATGGCAGGATATATTAAAAGTTATCATGCATTAGTTGATGAAGAAAAACTGGGTTTAGGTATTAAAACGTTTATACAAATCCAGCTAGACTTTCATAAAAACAATACCATTCAGATTTTTTTGGATGAGGTGAACCAGATTAAAGAAATTACAGAATGTCATCATGTAACTGGTCAGGCAGATTTTCTGCTGAAGGTGTATGTTAAAGACATTAAAGCGTATGAGCGTTTGATTATGGACAAAATCAGCAAGATTTCTGTGGTGAAAACTTTCCAGACGATGATGATTATGTCTACGACAAAGAAAGAACCTATTGTTCCGTTAGAGTACTAATTTGTTCGCGTATATGGAGGCCGGAAAAGTCGGAGCAGGTCTTGCTTCCTCGCAATGACACTTTGGATGTTTAGAATGTCAAATAAATCGTCATTGCGCACTGAAGCAGAGGTTTGAGTGAATGCGTAATGCATCTTTTCTTTCCCAAACACGTCCGGAATATCTCACAAAAGATGCTTATTCAGTATTTCGGAGATTTCTGAAGCATTTTGATACACCATGAAATGTGTGCCGTTCTGAATAATGTAATTCGGTGACGCATTTTTTGAGTACAAAATTCTGTCTTTTGAACCATGGATTTGAATCAGATCTTTCGGGCGAATTTTATTTTTCCACGTCAAGATTGATTTGATAGCAGGTTTCAGAAAACTTGGATCTGTGTCTTCAATAATCTTCGCGAGGAGCTGTTTGTCTTCCTTAGTCGTCACACCAAAAAAGTAATTCTGAGTAAATTTGTTCCAAAATTTTAATAAACCTGTAGGAATGATACTCAATACACTAGGCAGGCATGCTAATCAATAAGTAAGTGGCAATTCCGTCCTTTTAACAGAGCTTGAAATGATCACCGTTGCTGATGGTTTTAGAAGTTTTGCCAATTCTACAGCAATGATTCCTCCGAAAGAAACGCCAACAAGTGCAAAAGAGATACTGGTATCTATTTGCAAACTCAATCGGGCGGCATATTTTTCTAAAGATTCTTTTTTTCCAAAAGCAATCCAGTTAACGTGAATAATTTTGAGATCCGGCCGAAGATTTATATTCGAAAATATCCGCCTATCCGCGCCCAAACCACTAATAAAGTAGACGTTCATCAGTCCGTCAATCTCCAATCTATCGGTTTTTGATTACTCTGTATAAGCAGCTGATTGGTTTTGGAAAAATGTTTAGAGCCTAGGAAGCCAGTATATGCTGAAAATGGCGACGGATGCGGAGCCGTTAAAATATAATGTTTTTTTTGATCTATAAGGGCAGCCTTCGCTTGTGCATACTTTCCCCAAAGAAGGAAAACGATATGATCTCGTTTATCAGACAAAGCTTTAATGATCTCATCTGTAAAAATTTCCCAGCCCTGGTTCTGATGTGATGCAGCCTCGCTTGCTCTAACCGTCAAAGTGGCATTAAGGAGCAATACACCTTGTTCTGCCCAATATGTTAAATGGCCATGCCGAGGAATTTGAAATCCTTCAATATCAGTTTCCAATTCTTTATAGATATTTTTTAAAGAAGGTGGAATGGGAATACCGCGTTGTACAGAAAATGAAAGCCCGTGTGCCTGGCCTGCACCATGATAAGGATCCTGGCCTAAAATGACCACCTTAACCCGATTAAAAGGTGTTGTATTTAATGCATTAAAAATGTCAGCTCCTTTTGGGTAAATGGTTGCGCCTTTTTCTTTTTCCTGCTGTAAGAAGGATTTTAAGCCCTTCATGTAATCTTTTTCAAATTCCTGTTCTAAAACGGCGAGCCAACTCGCTTCTAATGCTGGAGACATATATTTGCTAAAAATTAATGGATTAGTTCTGCTTATTTAAAATCTCCAACAAATCTCCTTCAAGAGTTGTTTTTGGGCCTTCAGTAATTCTGCCCAGTTCTACACCTTTTTTATCGTAAATAATAAAGGTTGGTACCAATGTAATATTCAACGAGTCTATAATATCGCTTTCGGCTTTTTTATTGCCATCAACAGCGATTAAGATAATCTTCTTCTCGTCAACATTCAGTGCATCTAAAATTTTAAAGAAATGTGGCACATTTACTTTGCTATCGCTGCACCACGAGCCGAAAACAATTTTTACGGTTTTATCATTAAATCGCGTCTTCAATTGCGTTAGGATTTTAGAATCTGGTTCATAAGACGCATAAAGCGGATCATACATTTCTTTAAACTCCGGAAAAGAGGTTAGTCCTTTGCGGTCACAAATATTGATCAGTATTTCCTTGTCATGAACTTTATCGTGCGTTTTTTTATTCAGCTCTTGGGCAGAAAGATGCATAGAAAATAAAATTAGTGTTGCGGATAGTATGAATTTCATGTGATGGTATCGTGTAAATTTTTAATGAAATTATTGTTTTAAAATCTAATTTCTGCCATTTAAAAACGATATTTGCAAAAAAAATAAAATTTAGAATTTAATTTATGCCAAATATTATCAGATTAATTGCGGGGTTTGCTTTATTGGGTGGCGCAGTTGCTTTATTTGTTTTCGGTTTCTGGCCTTGGGGTATTTTAGCAGTATTGTTAAGTTTATTGGTGCTGGTTACTTTTTTCTTTAATGAGAATATGCTTTTGGCGCAATGGTATTTACGTAAAGACAATATGCCTAAGGCTGAGATGTTTTTGAAGCGCATTACAAATTATGAAAAACAGCTAATAAAAGCACAGCACGGATATTATAATTTGCTAATCGGACTTATAGAGAGTAGAAGAGCACCTATGCAAAGCGAAAAATATTTTAAAAAATCACTTGCTTTAGGTATGCAAATGGATCATAACATTGCGTTAGCAAAATTGAGTCTGGCTGGTATAGCGATGGCAAAACGCAACAAACGAGAAGCAGAAATGTATTTATCAGAAGCTAAAAAAGCCGATAAAAATAAATTATTAGCCGACCAGATTAAACAAATGAAGGCACAGATGGGGATGATGGATAAACAACAGCAGGTCCGTTACCGCTAAAAAGTAAAATTTTTACGAATTTAAAAGCTTATCAGTTAATTTTGGTAAGCTTTTTTTTGTTTTTGGCATTATTTTGTTGTTTTACCTTTAATATTTGTCAATTAATTTATCATTTTTATTATTGATTTGATTATTTCTATAGTTTATAGTTTTTAACTATATGTTTTCGTATCTTTTTATTGTTTCATATTGATTTTATTACATTTATTGGTGTATTTTGTACACTATTAGAGATATATTTGGTTATAAAACTAATAATACTAACCCAAACTTATCAAAATGAAGAAAATTCTACAGAATTTGTTCGTATTGATGTTAATTGCCGTAACCGCAATGGCTCAAGACCGAACAATTACAGGAACAATTACGTCAAAAAGCGATGGATTGCCCATTCCCGGAGCCAGCATCAAAATTAAAGGCACCAATATTTCTACGGTTACCGATGCAAATGGAAAATTCACCATCAAGACATCTGCAAATCCGGCGGTATTGGTTCTGTCTTTCGTAGGGTATAGCAACCGCGAAATAACTGCCACTCAAAATACCATTAATGTAGCTTTAGAAGAAGATTCAAATCAGCTGGATGAAGTCTTGGTCGTATCTTATGGAACCACAAATAAGAAAGTATTTACCGGGTCTACAGTTGCTGTGAATGCTAAAGATTTCGAGAAGCGTCCGATAACGAATGTTTTGAGTTCTGTAGTAGGCTCTGGACCGGGTGTTTCAACAACTATTGCTGGAGGCGCGCCGGGATCAAGTCCGGGTATCCGTATCCGTGGTTTTGGATCTATCAATGCAAGTTCCAGTGCATTAATAGTAGTAGATGGAGCAGTTTATGATGGCGAAATTTCTAATCTTAATCCAGATGACGTAGAATCAGTATCTCTTCTTAAAGATGCGGCAACAACTGCTTTGTATGGTTCAAGAGCGGGTAACGGCGTTGTGCAGATTACGACAAAGAAAGGTAAAGTTGGAAAACCAACTGTTTCTTTTAAGGCCACAAATGGTTGGATAGAACGCGGTTTACCAGAATACGATCGCGTAGATGCGTATCAATATTATCCTTTAATTTGGGAAGGTTACCGAAACAGCTTAACGTATGGTTCAGCCCGGATTCCAATGGCTACCGCAAACGGAATTGCATCTGGAACAATTCCCAGCTATAATGGCACCAATTACTCTAGTGTTAAAACACTCTTGGGCTACAATCCTTTCAACGTAGCTGATAACCAGATTGTAGGATTGGACGGACAGATTAATCCCAATGCGCGCCTTCTGTATCCAGATGATCTGGATTGGGCTGATCAGGCAGCGCAAGGCGGAAAGAAAAGACAAAATTATAGTATGACCTATTCTGGCGCCAATGAGAAAACGGACTATTTTGGTTCATTTGGTTACACTAATGAAGAAGGTTATCTGGTCAAATCTAGCCTGAAACGCTACAATGCGCGTATAAACCTCAATACCCAACCCATGGATTGGTTTAAAACTGGGTTCAACCTGTCTGGAAATTATACGGATTCGCAATTCGATAATGTTGGCACCGGTGGCTCTTCATTTATCAATCCTTTTTACATTTCGAGGTATATTGCTCCGATTTATCCGGTTCATTTACATAATGCCGCTGGCGAAATGGTTTTGGATGAAAACGGACAACCGGTTTATGATTTTGGTAGTGGGCGGCCATTCTCGCAAGGAAGACACACAATTTTTGAAAACCTTCAGGATAGTCAAGGTTTAACCCGCGCAGCAATCAACAGTAGAGGATATGTAGCCATTAATCTTTACAAAGGCTTGAAGTTTACCACCAATTTATCATTTGATATTCAAGATGAGCATCAACGTACATTTGATAACCCAACATTGGGTGATGGCGCACCAGCTGGTCGTGCTTACCATGATTTTTACCGGACAACCAATTTAACCTTCAATCAGTTATTGGAATACAGTAAAGATTTCGGCAAAAACCACCTTGACGCTCTACTCGGCCATGAAAATTTTAGCTACAGATACAATTCCTTATCTGGTGCTAAGACAGGAATCATCATTCAGGGAATTACCGAACTTCCGAATTTTTCGACGATTACCACTTCCAGTTCTTTGGAAAACAATGCAACGGTAGAAAGTTTCTTCTCTCGTTTAAACTACAACTACGATCAGAAATACTTATTGAGTGCAAGTTTAAGAAGAGATGGAAACTCAAAATTTGCCCCGGCAGTACGCTGGGATAACTTCTACTCTGTAGGTTTAGGATGGAACATCAGCCAGGAGTCTTTTTTTAAAGTCAAATGGGTAGATCAGTTGAAAATCAGAAGTTCTTACGGTGTATTGGGGAATGCAGATGGTTTAGGAAATTATCCTTATCAGGCACTTTATCTGTTGGGCCGGAATAATGCGGCAGAGCCAGGATTTACTCAGAATACTTTGGCAAACGAAGAATTGACCTGGGAGACTTCTAAAAATTTCGACATTGGTATTGATTTTAGTTTATTAAAAGGTAGAATTGGCGGTAGTGCCGAATATTTTCACCGGGTAACTGATGGTTTAATATTTGACGTTCCAATCGCACTCTCTGCTGGTGGTACAACCGGAAGTAACAATTATACCGTTCCAACCAACATTGGTTCTATGTATAATAAAGGTTTCGAAATCAATATTAATGCACACGCTGTAAAATCAAGAGATTTTAACTACCGTGTAAGCCTCAACCTAACCAAAATAAAAAATGAAGTCACCAAAATGCCTGAATTGATTCCTTTAATCATTGATGGAACAAAAGCGTATAGTGTTGGCCATTCTGTTTATGATTTTTACCTTATTGATTATTACGGGGTGGATGCACAGACAGGAGCGGCATTATATAAAACAAATGCCATCACAACAAATGCCCGGATTATTGGTCAAGATACAGTTACAACTGCTATTGCAGAAGCCAACAGGCGTTACAATGGAGTATCTGCAATTCCAGATATTGCAGGTTCTATGAACCACTCTTTCAGTTACAAGAATTTCTCTCTGGGGGTTCAATTTACTTTCCAGGTTGGCGGTAAAGTTTATGATGGTTCGTATGCTTCGTTAATGCATAGTGGAAATTATGGTACTGCGCTATCAACGGACATTCTGTCGCGCTGGCAAAATCCTGGTGATATCACAAATGTACCACGCATGGATGTTGGTCAAGTAACCAATTTTGGTGCAGCGACATCGACCAGATTTTTAACCAATGCCAGTTTCTTGCAAGTGAATGCAGTAAATCTAAGCTACAATATACCTCAGGCTTGGCTAAGCAAAATCAACGCGAAGAACGCCAGCATTTTTGTGAGTGCTGAGAATCTTGCTTTGGCGAGTGCAAGAAGGGGTATGAATGTTACTGGGTCATTTAGTGGTACCACAGCCAATTCATACAACTACAATAAAATCTTCTCCGTTGGATTAAGTGCCACATTCTAGAAATTGGGTTAATATTTAATAATAAAGTGATGAAAAATACGATAAAGAATTTAATGCTTGCACTTATTCCATTGGTATTGGCTAGTGCTTGTAAAAAAGAATATTTAGAAACCCGTCCAACCAATCAGGTGGCCACGGGCGATGCCTTTAGTACAACTGCAAATGCCTGGGCGGCTGTAAACGGAATCCACAGGATCATGTATTCGCAGATATTTAGCACGCAATCTCAAGGTGGCCAAAGTGGAAATATGCTTTACATGGATATTTTAAGTGAAGATATGGTGATGAATACCACCGCCAATTCATGGTTGAGAAGTGATTATCAATGGCTGGCACATACCAATCCCAATAGCAGTATTTCAGAATATAACTATTCTTTCTACTACGTTATTATTGGTAATGCCAATATGATCATTGCCAATATTGACAATGCTGCCGGAAGTGTTGCCGATAAAAATGCGATTAAAGGTGAGGCTTTGACCTACCGCGCCTGGGCATACTTCCAAATGGTGCAATTATACGGAGCAAGGTTTGTTGCAGGAGGAGCAAATTCTGGTTTGGGCGTTCCATTGGTGACCGTGCCCACTACGTCGAAAACCCCTCGCAATACCGTGGCACAGGTTTACACTCAAATTAACACTGATATTGATCAGGCAATTGGCCTGCTCGCCAGTTACAACAGGGCAAACAAATCGCACTTCAATATTAATGTTGCAAAAGGTATAAAAGCAAGGATTGCACTTACACAACAAAACTGGGCAGATGCAGCCAAATTTGCACAAGAAGCCCGACAAGGATTCACATTAATGACCAATACACAATATAAAGCTGGATTTAACGATTACAGCAATCCCGAATGGATGTGGGCTTCGCGGATTACTTCTGATCAAACCAATTATTTCTATTCGTTTTTCGCTTATATGTCTTCCAACTACAATTCGACAGCCATTCGTACAAGCCCGAAATCAATTTTTTCAGTATTGTATAATCGGATTACAAGTACTGATGTTCGTAAAGGTTTGTGGGATCCGACGGGAACAAACACAGCTTCTTTTCCTGTTCCGGCATCTGGATCCAGGTATCCATATATGAGCAATAAGTTTAGGGTTGGAGATACAAATTTAAGTATCGGCGATGTCCCTTACATGCGCGCTGCAGAAATGTACCTGATTGAAGCAGAGGCATTGGCCAGAAGTGGAAGTTTTACGGCTGCAGCCAGCGCTTTGTATCCTTTAGCGGTTAACCGCGATCCTTCATATGTACTTTCTACCAAAACCGGCGATGCACTAATTGATGAGATCATGATACAACGAAGAGTAGAATTGTGGGGGGAAGGTTTCCGTTTTTATGATCTCAAACGTCTTAATCTGGCTTTAGACAGAACTGGAGGCAACCATAGCGGTACCGTGAGTAACGGATTGTTGCAAGTGGCTGCCGGAGATTTAAGATGGCAGTTTCTTATCCCTCAGGAAGAAATTAATATTGGTGACGGACTAATTATTCAGAATCCACAATAACTAAATATATATTATATTCTTAAAGGCAATTTTTCCTAATGGAAAAGTTGCCTTTTTTTCATACCTAAACCGTAAATTTCAGTCAGAATCGAAAATAAAATTTAGATTAGTCTAAAATTTTTGATATTTTGGGGATTGACCAATCCGTTACAAATATCATATGGAATTATATTACTCCTTTTCAGTACTCATTGTCTTAGCATCATTCTTTTCGTACCTTAATCTTCGTTATCTAAAACTACCATCCACAATTGGTATTATGATTATCGCTATGCTCAGCTCAATCGTGCTGGTATTAACTGGTAGTTTATTCCCGAAAACATTTGATCACTTTTCTACGCTTTTACAAGATGTAGATTTTACAGAAGTGCTGATGGGAGCAATGTTAAATTTTCTGCTCTTTGCGGGTGCGATACACATCAACCTGGTCGATTTGCGGGAGCAACGCGCACCGGTAATTATTTTCTCTACTGTAAGCGTGGTCATTTCTACATTTGCGGTTGGCGCGCTGGTTTTTTATATCAGTCCGCTTCTTGGTTTTAAAATTCCATTTATTTACAGTTTGCTTTTTGGTGCTTTAATTTCTCCAACAGATCCAATTGCGGTAATGGGTGTACTCAAAGAGGCCAAGGTAAGAAAATCACTCGAAACCAAAGTTGCCGGCGAATCGCTTTTTAACGATGGTGTAGCTGTAGTTATTTTTGCCGTTATTCTGCAATTGGCACAGGGAAGTGAAATTGATCTGAGTTTTACAAATATCTCCTGGTTGTTGATTAAAGAAGCCATCGGCGGATTTATTCTCGGCACCGTACTGGGTTTGGGCGCATCAAACGCCATGCGTAAAATAGACGATTATAAAGTTTCTGTATTGATTACTTTATCGGTAGTAATGGGCGGTTATCTTATCGCGCACTCTATTCATATTTCTGGTCCGCTAACAATGGTTGCCGCCGGAATTGTTATTGGTAATTATGGAAAAAGAACCGCAATGAGCACCATAACTAAAGATTATCTGAACAAATTCTGGGAACTTATTGATGAGATTTTAAATGCAATATTATTCCTGTTTATTGGTTTCGAATTGCTCATTATACACAATATTACCGATTATTGGTTGATTGGTTTGTGCTGTATTGTTATTGTGCTTTTCTCTCGCTTTTTATCTATTTACATTCCGGTAGTGCTTATCCCCTTCAGAAATAAATTTAGTAGCGGTACCATTAAAGTGTTGGTTTGGGGCGGTTTGCGTGGCGGTGTTTCTATTGCATTGGTGCTCTCTATGGATGAAGGGCCATACAAACCTTTACTGGTAGGCATAACGTATTTTGTAGTCGTATTTTCTATAATTGTACAAGGTCTAACCGTTGGTAAACTTGCTAAAAAAGTACTTTCGGTAGAGGAGGTTTAAGTCTTTTCGTTTTGATTTTCTATAGTTTATTTGTATCACTAAATTGATTCGACAAAAAACCAAAGTCGATTTTTTATTGTAGTCTATAGAAAATCTATACCTATGGAAACATCACAAGCGGGAAGTACAAACAACACCCAGGAAGAAAATATTAAAGATTTAGGCGGACAAGAAGCTATATCCAAGTTGAAAACATTGGCTGAGAAAGCAGAGAGTTGTTTTTTCTGTACCAATATTAAAACCGGAGTGCCACTTTCCATCCGCCCAATGGCGATTCAGCAAGTAGATGACGAAGGCAATATCTGGTTCATGAGCATGAAAGACAGCCACAAAAACGAAGAGATTGCTTCAGATCCTTTTACACATATACTATTTCAGGCCTCCGCACATGCTGGTTTTGTAAATATTTATGGAATTTCTGAAATATCCAGAGATCAGGCGAAGATTGACGAATTGTGGAACCCTTTAATTCAAACATGGTTTCAGGGTGGAAAGGAAGACCCGAATATAACTTTAATTAAAGTTGTGCCTTCTGAAGGTTATTATTGGGACAATAAACATGGAACAGCAGTTGCTTTTCTTAAAATGGCTGCTTCGGTGATTACCGGAAAAACGATGGACGATTCTATTGAGGGAGAATTGGAGATTGATTAAAAGAGCATATGATTATTTGTGGGTTATTTATCCCCCAAATAATCATATCCTTCCATTTCTTCTCTTTGCATTCTTCTGCTGATCAAATCTTCTTCTTCAGCTTGTTTACGACTGAAAAAAAGCGCCTCAGCCTGGATTCTTTTGATTAACTGGCGTACCAAAGTTAAATCAAATGCATCTTTGCTCAGTTTGATGCAGTATTCGCTTTCGTTGATTTCTAAACTTGATGTATTCATATCGCAATGATTTAAATTAATCGATTGCTGTAAATATAAAAAAGGCTTGCTAATGATTTGTCAGCAAGCCTTTTAAGTTTTTGTTATGTTATTGTTAAGATCAGAAGCGGCATATTGCCAATTGCTGTTTAACTATTTTTGTGATAAAAATAAACCATCATCGGTTTTAGAAACTTTTAAAATTCCTTTGCCGGTTAACGCTTTTAATGTCGTATCCCATTTTTTGTTGCTCCATTCATTAAGTTTTGCTTTTACTTCAGCAAGGGGAAATTCTTCGCCTTCTTTTACCAATGCAAACAATTCTGCTTCTTCTGCAGTTAGCTCAACTTTTTTCTTTTCAGGGCGCATTTGCGGGAAGAAAAGAACTTCTTGTATGGTGCTTTGGTTAGTCATTAACATTACAATCCGGTCAATACCGAAACCTAAACCAGAGGTAGGAGGCATTCCGTATTCCAAAGCTCTGATGAAATCGTCATCCATTGCCATTGCTTCTGCATCTCCGCGATCAGCAAGTTTCAATTGATCCACAAAACGTTCTTTCTGATCAATCGGATCATTTAATTCTGAATATGCATTTCCGATTTCTTTACCATTTACAAAAATTTCAAAACGCTCTACCAAGCCTTCTACACTGCGGTGTTTTTTTGCAAGCGGCGTCATTTCAATCGGGTAATCGGTAATAAAAGTAGGCTGAATCAGGTTGGCTTCAACTTTTGCGCTGAAAATTTCATCAACCAATTTACCTCTGCCCATTGTAGAATCTGTTTCAATGCCTAATTCTTTACACGTTTGCGTAAGTTCTTCCTCAGTCATTGCAGAAACATCTATTCCGGTATATTTCTGGATAGATCCGTACATCGTCAGTTTTTCGTATGGGCCTTCAAAGTTAATGTCGTTCTGGCCAACTTTAACTACTGCTGATCCATTTGTTGCCACAGCTACTTTTTCTAAACATTCTTCTACCATTGCCATCATCCACACATAATCTTTGTAGGCAACATAGATTTCCATTGAAGTATATTCCGGGTTATGTGTACGGTCCATACCTTCGTTACGGAACATTTTACCAAACTCGTAAACACCATCAAAACCAGCAACAATCAAACGTTTCAAATACAGCTCATTTGCAATACGCAGATAAAGCGGCATGTCTAAAGTGTTGTGATGTGTAGCGAAAGGACGAGCAGCTGCACCACCATGAATGGGTTGTAAAATTGGTGTTTCTACTTCCATCCAACCTTGTTCATCAAAATAATTACGCATAGTGTTAATCACTTTACTGCGTTTGATAAAGATTTGTTTATAATCTGGGTTTACCGTTAAATCTACATAACGCATTCTGTAACGCAACTCCGGATCGGTAAAACCATCGTAAATATTGCCATCATCATCGCGTTTAACTACAGGTAGCGGTTTTAGTGATTTCGCCAGAACGGTAAATTCCGTTACGTGCACAGAAATTTCTCCAGTTTGGGTTGTAAATACATATCCTTTAACACCAATGTAATCACCAAGATCTAAAAGTTTCTTAAATACGGTATTGTATAAGGTCTTATCTTCTCCAGGACAAAGATCATCACGCTTCAGGTACAATTGAACACGGCCTGTAGAATCCTGCAGCTCTGCAAAAGATGCACTTCCCATAATTCTACGGGTCATTAATCTTCCAGCAATGCTGATGGTTTTATAGGCAGTTTTATCTTTTTCGTAGTTTTCATTGATATCTGCAGCATAAGCATTTATTTCATATGCTTCTGCCGGATAAGGGTCTATTCCCAAATCGCGCAACTGTTTTAACGACTCACGTCGTAATATTTCTTGTTCTGATAATCCTACACTCATTTTAGGTATTTTTTGCAAAAGTAATGAATTTCGTAAACGTTATGAATTTAAGGCGATCCTTTTTTATCGACGTAATATCATTTGATCAGCAAATACCAATGTCTCAATCCGAAGTTGATGGATCAAAAACAAAGGCCAATGCTTAAAACGTTTTCTTAATAATTGGGCAAGTTGAAGTTAATCTGCTTCTACACCTTCCTGGTACATCTGGCCAATGGCTTCTGCATATTTTTTCTCCACAATCCTACGTTTTACTTTCAATGTTGGCGTAATCTCGCCCTCATCAATATTAAATGGATTTCGTTTGATTTTGAAATTTTTAATGCGCTCAAATTTTGCCAGTTCATTAGAGATTTTTTTGATATCTAGCGCCATCCAGTCGATAATTTCCTTTTCGTCTATAAACGGATTTTCATCTTCAAAGAAAGACGGTTTCAGCTTAAAGGTTTCTTCCAATGTTTCCCGGTTCGGGATGATAATCGCTGTAATAAATTCTCGCTTATCGCCGATTAAAAACAATTGATCAATTTTAGGGCTTTTTAAATAAATGTTTTCAACAGGCGTTGGATACACATTTTTGCCGTATGCATTTACGATCATATTTTTCAATCGATCAGTAATCTGCAGGTTTCCTTTGTAGAAACGGCCAATATCACCCGTATGGAACCACATATCTTTATCAATTGCTTCTGCAGTTTCGGCCGGTTTATTAAAATAACCTTTCATCACGCAATGACCGCGAACAATAATTTCGCCTTCTGCACATTCAAAACCTTCATTAAACGTATCGTGGTTTTGGATATTAATGATTGTTTTGCTTTCAACATTCTGAATCCCAACTTCAATGCCCGGTATCACGCGACCTACAGTTCCGTAAATCTGACGATGAAATTCTGTTACCGCCATTACAGGAGAAGTTTCTGTTAAGCCAAAACCTTCAAGAATTTTAATGCCCAGATCGCCAAAAAACTCGCCTACATTTTTAGGTAACGCTGCGCCTCCAGAAATCATAAATTTTAATCTTCCGCCGGTTTTTTCTTTGATTTTGCTGAACACCAGTTTCTCGGCCATAGCTTTTTTGGCAGAAAGTATTAACCCTGGGTTTTTCCCTGCTTCTTTGGCTTCACGATATTTTTTTCCGGTTTCTAAAGCCCAGTTAAAAATTTTCGCTTTCGTACCACCTGCAGATGTGCCAGATTTTATTGCTTTATCGTGTATCCTTTCTAGTAACCGAGGCACACAGTTCATAACTGTTGGCTTAACTTCGCCCATATTCTTCGCCAGAAGCTCTAAACTTTGAGCGAAAGCAATTTTACACCCTTGTGCACAACACACATGGTAGGTAGCGGTGCGTTCAAAAACGTGAGACAGCGGTAAAAATGATAAAAAGGTTTCAGTTTCATCAATTACCGGGATTTGTTGCAAACATACTTCTACGTTTTTAACAAAATTATGGTGGGTAAGCATTACACCTTTCGGTGTGCCCATAGTTCCTGATGTATAAATTAAAGAAGATACATCATGCGGATCTATTGCACTTCTACATTGATCAATTTCAGCTTTCTCTGCAGCAGTTAGCTGATGTTTTAGCGATAAAATATCAGCAAAGCTGATGATTTCTGCATGTACATCTTCCGGAACAGTTACCTTCTCATACTCCTTGAAAGCTGGAATAATGATGCTTAATGCTTTACAGTTTGAAGCGATTTTCAATACTTTGCGGTACAGAAAATTGTTGCCAACCAGAATAGCTTTAATACCAGAATCATTAATAATGTACGCAACTTCCTGTTCGGATAGGGTTGGATAAATTGAACAATTTACCGCGCCAATTTGCTGTATTCCCTGGTCGTAATACACATATTCTGGTGAATTTTCAATCATTAATCCAAGTCGATCGCCTTTTTGCACGCCTTTCTCTAAGAAAAATGCCGACACTGCATCCGCACGTTTCAAGGTATCTTCATAAGAAATCTCAGTCCAGTCGTTGCCTTGTTTAGCGATTAGGAAGGTATCTTGAGGCTTATGGATGTTTTTTACAACATTCCTTAATAAAGAAGGAACGGTAGAAAATTCATTAATTAATGGCATGCTCGTATTTAGGTTCGTTCGTTTTAATTAACAATTATAGTGCTTTTTGGTTTAAAAAAGCAATAGCCGCTTAAAAATCAAACTTTAAGCAGGAATACGAAAAAGCCATCGTAATTTACGCTCTTTAAAGAAAAAATAAAAACTACCTGTTTTCGGGTATTTTTTCCAGTCTGTGCTGCAATAACACACAGAACTATAATATTGTACTATGATAAAACGTTTCATCCCGCTTTTTTTTCTCCTTTTTGTTTTTTACAATGGTTTTGCTCAGCTTCCACTCAATTCTGAAGAATATGCAGACAGTTTAACTCGGTTGTTGCAGAAACCGCTTTCAGATAGTACCCGATCTATGATTGATTTTAAATTGTCGCACTACTGGTCGGTGCAGGATGATTTTAAAAAGGCCGAACAATTCTTTAATCAAGGTAAAAAGCTATCGGTAAAATATCCTTTTATTGATGGGAAATCATACTTTTTCGAATCTAATTTATATCTGGATGCAGATCCGAAACGGAGTTTACACGCAATTGTAGAAGGCGATAAGAAACTGGCTTTTTTTAAAACAGCCGAAGCTTATATATTCCGCTCTAAACTTTGGTATAATTCTGCAATTCTGGAGCAGCAAAAAGACAATGATAAAGCGGTTATTCAAATTTTGCTTAACAAAGTTATTCCATTGGCAAAACTTGGCCGGGATACGATGACACTGGCGAAGTATTACTCGCAAATGGGTAAAATATTTACGAATAACGATCAATATCAAAAAGCAGAGACGTATTATATATTGGCGATAAAACTGCTGGAAGGGCGCATCACCAAATCCACCATTTTGCTTAACACTTATATATTAGGTGCAGCCAATTACATCTACCAGCAAGAACTTTCTCCGGCGAAACTTTTGCTGGATAAGGCCAAAGCAAAATTGAAAAATTATCCATCTTCATCATTATGGCCAGATTATTACTGGACGGAAGGAAACTATTTTGAGGAATCCAATCAATACGAACAAGCGTTAAAAAGTTATGATGAAGGTTCACAAATTGCCAAAGCACAGAATAAGGATTACTTATTTCAAACGCTGAAAATTCAAAAATTTTCTGTGTTAAAAAAACTGAAGAAATATCCGGAGGCGATGAAAATCATCAGAGAGGTCTCTGCAGATTCTGGCTACATGGCCACCTCAAACAATAGAAAATGGGTGTATTTAGAATGGGCAAAGTTGTATAGTGCGGTTGGTAATTATAAAACGGGTTACCAATGGTTGGAGCGGTATAGTGAAATGGCAGATAGCATGAATAACAGTCAGCTTAAAAATGACATCAACGCGCTTGAAGTTAAATACCGAAATGTCGAAAATCAGCAGAAAATCAGTACACTTAATGCCGCTAATGCGCGTATAAAAGCAGAAGCGAGTAATAATCGTTTATTGGGCTTGCTTTTTGGCGTAAGCAGTCTTCTGCTTCTGGCCATCTCAGTTGTCATTTGGCTTACTTATCGCAATGGGAAACGCCAGGCGAAACAAAAGGAATTGAGTCATCAACAAGAATTAAAAGATATTGAACAGCAGCAACAAATAAAAATTGCACAAGCGATGTTAGAAGGGCAGGAAGAAGAACGTAAACGTGTTGCACGTGATTTACATGACGGGTTGGGCGGAATGCTGGCTGGAATCAAGTTAAATCTTTCTGATTTTGCTGTTAATGAACAGGAAAACCAGCAATTGGGTTTGTATCCAATTATTGATCAGCTGGATACGTCGGTGACGGAACTACGGCGTATAGCACATAATATGATGCCAGAAACCTTGTTGAAATTCGGACTGGAAACTTCGCTGCGCGATCTCTGCAATTCTATGCAGGCCAATGATCTGGATATTAAACTGCAAACATACGGCGATTTGAAAAAAATGAATATGCGGGCGCAAATTTCCATTTACCGTATTGTACAAGAGTTGTTAAGCAATGTTGTTCGCCATGCGTTTGCTCGGCACGTTTTGCTGCAATGTAGCGAAGAGAACGGTTCGTTTTTAATTACGATTGAAGATGATGGCATAGGGTTTGATGCTGGCGATTTAAAAAACAAAATGGGAATGGGATTGATTAATATCAGAAACCGTGTTGACTATTTAGACGGAACTTTTGAGGTCATTTCCAATACAGAACAGCGTGGTACAAATATCAATATAGAACTTAATGTTACAACCTAAAGTCAGAATTGCAATTGTTGACGATCATCCCGTGGTTATTGAAGGATTGCAGAATATTTTAAAAAATAAAGAGCGTGTAGAGGTTATTGGCAGTTTTATATCGGGAAATGATTTTCTTGAATTTTTAAAATCTACACCAACAGATGTTGTGCTGCTGGATATCAGTCTGCCAGATATTGGCGGTATAGAATTATGTAAAGAAATTAAAAAACGGTCTGCAAAAACTTCCGTATTGGCATTAAGTAACCACAACGAGCGCAGTATAATTATGAAAATGATTGACAATGGCGCCAGCGGTTATCTGTTAAAAAATACTGCAGTAGATGAGTTGCTGATTTGTATCGGCGAGGCATTACAAGGCAACATCACTTTTAGCGAGGAAGTAAAAAAAATTATTTTTAGCGCCAGGCTGGAAGAGGAGCGTGATACAATCAGACTGACTAAACGGGAAAAGGAAATTCTGGAACTTGTGGCGCTAGGTAAAACTACGCAGGTAATTGCCGATGAACTTTTCTTGAGTAAGTTAACTGTAGAAACACATAGGAAACATCTACTACAGAAATTCAAAGTAAAAAACGTAGCAGAACTTATAAAAATAGCCTCACAAGAAAATCTCTTATGAGGCTATAATATTATTATATTGTTTATCGGTTTTTAAACAGAGAAACTTTCTCCACAGCCACATGTCCGGCTGGCGTTAGGGTTAATAAAGTTAAATCCTTTTCCGTTTAATCCGTCAGAAAAATCCAATTCTGTACCAGCAAGGTATAGGAAGGATTTCATATCCAATGCAATTTTAATTCCTCTGTCTTCGAAGAACTGATCTCCGGATTTAGATTCATTATCAAAATCCAGATTGTAAGATAAACCAGAACATCCGCCACCTTTTACAGATACGCGTAAAAAATAGTCAGAACCCAATTCAGAATCCTGCATTAAGTGATCTATTTTATCTTTTGCTTTATCGGTTATTGTAATCATTTCTTTTCGTATTAATACTTAGTAACGAATATCAAGTATTGAGCATCAGGTATCGTGTATGAAGGTATACTGATATTTAATGCTCTTTCTTTGCTACTAATGGTGAGATTTCTCTAACACAATTGCTTCCAAACCATTTTTTACGCGATAGTCATTAATCGCAGATTTGATCGCATCTTCTGCCAACACAGAACAGTGAATTTTTACCGGTGGTAAAGCCAATTCTTCAACAATATCCATATTGTCAATTGCCAATGCCTCATCAATTGTTTTTCCTTTTAACCATTCTGTAGCCAACGAAGAAGAAGCAATTGCAGAACCGCAACCAAAAGTTTTAAATTTAGCATCGGTAATCACATTATCGTCGCCAACTTCAATCTGAAGTCGCATAACGTCTCCACATTCTGGTGCACCTACTAAACCTGTACCAACAGCTTTGCTGTCTTTATTTAAAGTACCTACGTTACGTGGGTTACTATAATGATCTATTACTTTATCTGAATATGCCATAATTTCTATTTTTTTATCCTTACGGATTTATTTTTTAATTCATTTTTCTACTATGCGGATTGCTTTTGGGTATTAAGCTTTTCACTTTAAACCTTTAAGCTTCCAACTTTCTTAGTGTTCTGCCCACTCAATTTTGCTCAAGTCTACACCTTCTTTAAACATTTCCCAAAGTGGAGAAAGTTCTCTCAGGTGATTAACCGCTTTTTGAGTAATCTCAATTGCATGATCGATATCTTCTTCAGTAGTAAATCTTCCTAAACCATAACGGATAGAAGAGTGTGCCAAATCATCAGAAAGACCTAAGCTTTTCAATACATACGAAGGTTCTAAAGAAGCAGAAGTACATGCGGAGCCAGAAGAAACAGCTAAATCGCTCATCGCCATCATTAAACCTTCCCCTTCAACATATTTGAAAGAAATATTGGCTACGTGTGGCAAACGGTGTTCTACGTTTCCATTTACGTAACTTTCTTCCATTTTATTTAAGGTAGATTCTAAACGATCACGTAAAGCAGATAAACGTTTAGCTTCGCTTTCCATTTCTAAACGGCACAACTCACAAGCTTTACCTAAACCAACAATTCCTGGTACGTTTAAAGTTCCAGAACGCATTCCGCGTTCGTGGCCACCGCCGTCCATTTGTGCTGTAACTTTAACTCTTGGGTTTTTACGGCGAACGTATAGCGCGCCAACACCTTTTGGTCCGTACATTTTATGTGCAGAAAAAGCCATTAAATCAATGCCGTCAGCATTTACATCAACGGGAATTTTTCCTACAGCTTGAGTTGCATCTGTCATAAACAACGCACCAAATTTATGGGCAATTGCTGAAATTTCTTTAACTGGTTGAATTACACCAATTTCGTTATTTCCGTACATGATAGATACCAAAATCGTTTCAGGAGTCATTGCAGCTTCAAGTTCAGCCAAATCAATCAATCCATCTTCTTTAACCGCAAGGTAAGTTACACGTGCACCATTTTTTTCTAAATGTTTGCAGGTATCCAATACGGCTTTATGTTCAGTAACCGCTGTGATAATGTGGTTACCTTTATCTTTATACATCTCGAAAACACCTTTAATTGCCAAGTTATCGGCCTCAGTTGCTCCAGAGGTAAAAATAATTTCTTTTTCTGTACAGCCGATCAATTTGGCCACCTGCTCACGTGCATAATCAACACCTTCTTCTGCAACCCAACCGAAAGCGTGGTTTCTGCTTGCGGCATTTCCGAATTTCTCGGTAAAAAAAGGTAGCATTGCTTCCAGCACTCTAGGGTCAAGAGGTGTGGTCGCATTATTATCTAAATATATCGGCTGTTTCATCTTATTCTGTTAATTTTATCACAAAGATACGAAAAATCTTTTCTAACAATTATAATTAATAGCTATGAGGCTATAGGGAGTTTGTGCATTTTTACATTCACATAACGTTTTGAAATTTACATATTTTTTTGATTTCCTATGAATAAGATAGAACATATCGGTATCGCAGTTAAGAATCTGGATTCTGCGGTCAAAATCTACGAAAAACTGTTGAATACCGATTGCTATAAAACAGAAACTGTTGCCTCAGAAATGGTTACCACAGCCTTTCTTAAAACGGGAGAAAATAAAATAGAACTTTTAGAAGCTTCTGCACCTGAAAGTACCATCTCAAAATTTATTGATCGAAAAGGAGAGGGAATACACCACATCGCTTTTTTGGTAGATGATATTCTCGCGGAAATGGAGCGACTTAAAAACGAGGGATTTCAGTTGTTAAATGATCAGCCTAAAAAAGGCGCTGATAATAAAATGGTTTGCTTTGTTCATCCCAAAGAAGCAAACGGTGTATTGATTGAGATCTGCCAGGAGATAAAATGAATGTAAGCACTTATCTGTAGATAAATATCGGGTTATCAGTAGGAAAGATTTGTATAATCTATTTTTTTAATATATTTGTCTACTATTTCTATAGAAATTATATAATTAAACTAATCAAAACATGAAAAACTTATTTTTAAGGCGCTGTTGTGGATTTTCGCATGCACCTAATCTGTTTTCCCGAACGAGGAATAATCCAATAATTGAACCACAATAACGCCCCAAAACTTCATATGAAAACCAAGCTTTATGCGATTAAAACTACTTTTTTAACTGTTTTATTTTTTCTTCCCTATTTTGCTTTTGCGCAGGGAAACAACTTGATTGAAATTTCTGGTCAAATTATCGATCAGGAAAATAAAGAACCCATTCCCGGTGTTACGATTTTGGTAAAGGGAACCATTTCTGGAACCTCTTCCGATCAGCAAGGTAAATTTGTGCTGCGTACAAAAGCCAAATATCCATTCAAAATTTCGGTATCTTCAATCGGTTTCAAAACTCAGGAATTTGAAGTTACCGGCCCAAATTCTAACCTTACAATCGCACTGGTTACGCAAACCGTTCTGGGCGGGGAGGTTGTAGTAACTGCATCACGTGTTGAAGAAAGCATTCTGAAATCGCCTGTAGCAATAGAAAAGCTAGATATTCGTGCCATCCGCGAATCGCCGGCACCAAGTTTTTATGATGCATTGGAAAATGTGAAAGGCGTACAAATGACTACATCAAGCCTTACCTTCAAAATTCCGAACACACGCGGATTCAATATTCCAAGTAATTACCGTTTTATGCAACTGGTTGATGGCGTGGATATGCAAGCCGCCACTTTAGGCGTACCACTTGGAAACGCAATCGGGCCAACTGAACTTGATATCGCAAGTGTAGAGATTACTCCGGGTGCTGCCTCTGCCTTGTATGGCATGAATGCAATAAACGGAATGTCAAATCTAATCACAAAAAGTCCTTTTCAATATCAGGGTTTAAGTTTTTACCAGAAATCTGGAATTAATCATCTCGGCGGTACCGGAAGAGATTTAAGCAACCTTACAGAAACCGCAATCCGATATGCAAAAGCTTTCAATGATAAATGGGCTTTTAAAGTAAATATCAGTTATTTAAAGGGAACCGATTGGTTGTCTGATACAAGATTAGATCAGAATCCGAATAATTTAAAATCTGCAAACCCAAGTTTTCCGGCCTTAAATGGAGCCAATAATGTTGCCTACGATGCCTGGAATAAATATGGCGACGATGTGCTTTCCGGAAGCAATACGGTATCTATTAGTGGATTAACGATAAACGGACAGGCCAATCAGACACTCAACGTCGCCCGTACGGGTTATTACGAAAAGGATTTGGTAAGTCCGAACGTAGATAACCTGAAGTTTGATGCAGCGGTTCATTATAGGGTAACGGAACATGCAGAATTGTCTTACGCATATCGCATTGGAAAAATGGATGGCGTTTTCCAACGGGGAAATAAAATTCAGCTCGATAATGTAATTGTGCAAAATCACAAACTGGAACTCAAGGGTAGCAATTTTTTGGTACGCACGTATGTTTCTCTGGAAGATTCCGGAAATTCTTTTAACGTTAAGCCACTGGCGGATAACCTGGATTTATACGGCGATGGAACCGGTACAAATTCTGGAAGTGCATGGGGTACAAAGTTTAAAAATGCGCTGAATAGTTACGCATCTTCAAACGGCGGAACGTTGAATAATACCAATCTGGCTGCAGCAACCGCATATGCCCGCCAAATTGCAGATGCTGGCCGCGCCGAACCCGGAACTGCTGCGTTTGAAGCTTTAAAGCAACAAATTATTACAACTAATAACTGGGACATTAGATCTGCTCAGATTCCGGATGCGCCGTTAACCGGTGGTGCGGCATTGGTTCAAAAAAGTAATATGTACCATGCAGAAGGCCAATGGGATTTGTCTAAAACGGTCAAGATTTTTGATTTATTGGTAGGTGGCGATGCACGTTTATATGAAATTATCCCGGATGGAAACAGCTTTGTTGATTTTAGTCGGCCAATTGCCGATCGGAACAAACAACTTCCTGATGGCACATTCGGCAATAAAATCCATTATAAGAAAGTGGGCGCATTTGCGCAGGTAACCAAAACTTTCTTTGAAGAGAAACTGAAGCTCTTTGGGTCGCTTCGCTGGGATTATAATCCCGAATTTGATCCAAAGTTTACACCGCGTGTGGCTGCGGTATACTCGCCCGATGAACACAATAATTTCAGAGTAACCTATCAGCAAGGTTATCGCTTTCCGGGCATATTTGAGGCATTATCTTACGTAAACAATGGGCGTGTTAAACGCGTAGGCAGTTTACCTTACATTAATGAAGGATTAGGGTACCTCGAAAATAGTTATACACGATCGTCTGGTGTAGCATTTAATTCGGCAGTAAATGCGGCTGTTGCCGCCGGCGCAACCAGAAATGAAGCCGCTTTGGCCAACCGGAATTTACTTGAAGTGGCCAATTTAACGCCAGCCCGGCCAGAAAAAATCAATTCATTCGAGATTGGTTACAAAAGCATACTAGCAGACAATAAAGTCGTATTGGATATTGACGCCTATACAAACACTTACGACGGATTTTTAGGGCAGGTACAAGTTGATGTTCCGAAAAATGCCACAGTTGGATCGGATGCTGCAGTTTTGGCTATGTTGGATGCAAACCGCGACAGCAGTCAGGATCGGTACCGCGTGTATACAAATGCGAAAAACAAATACACCAATTTTGGTTCTGCATTAGGTTTTACTTACAATTTCTATCAGAAGTACACTTTTTCAGGAAATACCAGTTTCAATAAAATGAAAACGAACAGTACGCAAGATGTTTTTGTGACCGGATTTAATACACCAGAATGGACCACCAACCTTTCTTTCGGAAACAGAGAAATCCTACCGAATTTCGGGTTCAATATTGTTTGGAAATGGCAAGAAGCTTTCCAGTGGGAAAGTCCGCTAGTTACTGCAACCGTCCCATCTTTTAACACTGTAGATGCGCAGATTAGTTATCGGATTCCACAAGCAAAAGCATTGGTGAAAATTGGAGGAACGAATATCTTTAATAAAAACTATATCCAATATGCTGGCGGGCCGACTTTAGGCGCGTTATATTATGCCGCCATAACTTTTGATGGTTTGTTAACAAAATAATGCTAAAACCCGTTTACCACAAAAAGGTGCAAATTTTACTTTGCACCTTTTTGTGGTTTAGAGACAGCATTGGAAATTTTTTATTTAGCTACTGATGCTAATTTTTTACATATCAATTATTCTATTATGCTTTGTAAGCATATTTAAAAAATTCAAAGCATAAAAAAAGCGTAGACTTTGATCTACGCTTTTTTGTGACATGGCAATTTACTTAGGGATGATTTTGTTTGTTTTTATTTGTACAGATAGTTTAATGCAATGATGTCATTTGCATTGAATGTACGGTCGCCACCATTTGAGCAAGCCAGCATGTATGATGCTGCATCTGGCGTAGATGGTGTACCCGGAATTAAAATTGCACCGTAAGAAGATGCACCTTCATTGCCAGCGCCAGCTGCGCCACAGCTAAATGCGCGGTTCATATAATCGGTATGGCGGAGACCAATACAGTGGCCAATTTCATGCTGAAGTACAGATGTTAAATACAACACGTTGGGATTTGAGCCATAAGCTGCCGAGTTTGTATTCATTAAGATTTTATTATACGGGTTTCCGGAAGAGGTTGGGAAACCTGCAGATCCAAGTGTAATAAATCCATCGCTTCCCACACCTTCGTTAAAACCTTGAATATCAATATTACCAGTTGCACCGCTTGCAGCGCGCTGAAAAATTAGTCTTAAACCCAAAGCATTGTAGCGCACAATTGCATTGTTTACCGCCGTTTCATATGCGCTTGATAAATTTGTAACAGAGATGGTTATCACTCTTGGAAGCGATTTTACCAAATTTGTGGTTCGGTACTGTTCTGTTTCTGCAATATTTAAGTTTGCACCGGTAAAAGTTTCGCTTAAATTCGCATTGGTTAATAGAATATCACCTTCTACTAAATAGCCTCCAGAAGTTTTTACCACTTGATTTGTGCTAAAGCCAAGGTTGCTGATCTGAGCAAGAACGCTTGCCGGAATGTCTGTGTTTTCTGGTGGTGTGTCTGTATTATTTTTTCTACATGAAAAAATACATAAAATTAAGGCGCATCCCACGCCGAAAAACACAAGTTTTGCTTGTTTCATAGTTTTAATTTTTTGTTTATTTGAAATAGGTTAGTTTTTTGTACATTACCAATGTCAAATCTAAAGTAATGAAAAATAAATATGTAAACATAATTTTATACATAAATATATTTTGAAAGTCTTATTTGTAGTATTAAATATATTATATTTTTCTATTAACACAACATTGCTGGCACAAACCAAGCCCCTTCGTGTAGAAAAAAACATAGAAAAATATTTAAACCAGAATTTAACAACTGTTGCAGATAAACCACTAAAGGTTCTAATCCGGACAAATACATCACTTAGCACCGCTCAGTTGCAAAAAATCCGCCCGCTAAAAGTGTTAGCGCCTACGTATTATGTCGTAGATGGTGCAAATCTTCAAGATTTACCAACAGCAAGTTATGTAACTTTTGCCGCCAATAACCTTTGGAAATTAAGCGATGAATTGATGAAGAGTTACGAGCGAAACCCTACATCAAAAAAAGAGCTCGCTTTGCGGATTGCATTTAAACAATGGGAAGCCAGCGCCGAACTTCGGCAAACTTTGGTGCTAACCTCTGTAGACACTCTACAGAAGATTGCAACGGTTATAGTTGCGCCAAAAAATTTGCAAAAATTGCTTGAAAACGAAGAAGTTGTGTACGTTGATCTTCAGGCGCCGAAAGCCAAAACCGAAGTTGTAATAAATGGTATAGACCTTGCCGTGAACGAAGTTTCTGAGGCTAGAAACCTTTACTCAGGAATTGATGGTACCGGTGTAAATTTATCTATAAAAGAAGATTTATTTGATGAGCTAGATCTGGATTTACTGGGAAAAAACCTCCCAAATGCTGCCGCAAGCAATACAGTAACCGCACATGCAACAACAATGGCAACCTTAGCTGTAGGCAGTGGAAATTCTTTTCTCCGCGGATTAGGTGTAGCACCCTCTGCAAAATTGTCGTCGTCGTCTTTTAGTAACATTATGCCGGATGATATTGCTACGTTGAGCGCCCGGAATATTCAGATACAAAATCACTCTTACGGCACAACAATAGAAAATGTATATGGAATTGAAGCTGCTGCTTACGACAGGCAAATATACGATGCCGATACTTTGGTGCATGTTTTTTCTGCCGGTAATGTTGGTACAAGTACACCTTCTGCTGGTGTATATCAGGGATTGGCTGCTCAAGCAAACTTGACAGGAAATTTTAAACAAGCCAAAAACTTATTGGTTATTGGAGGTATTAACAGAGAAAACGTTTCTGAAGATTTGAGCAGCAGAGGACCGGCTTATGATGGGCGCATAAAACCAGAACTGGTTGCGCTTGGGCAAGATGGAACTTCTGGCTCTGCGGCCATTACAAGTGGATCTGTTGTTTTACTTGAACAGATGTACCGCCAGAAATTTAACGTTGCGCCTTCGGCGGCTTTGGTAAAAGCAGTTATGATTAATGCTGCAGACGATTTGGGCAGGCCTGGGCCAGATTATATTTATGGATATGGTAAGGTAAACATTACGCAATCTTTAAAAACAATTGACGAAAACCGGGCAGCAGTTTATGATGTAAATAAAGATGAAGTGAAGTCTGTGGCTTTATCTGTTCCGGATAATGTAGCCGAAATTAAAGTAACCGTTGCGTGGAATGATCCTCCGGCAGAAATTAATGCTACGGCGAGCTTAATTAATCATTTGCCATTACAAGTTCAAGATGCATCTGGAAGTTCTTTTTTACCTTGGGTATTGAGCAGCTTTCCGCACGCAGATTCTTTGGTTAAAAATGCCGAACGTAAAGTAGATCTTTTGAATAATGTACAACAGGTTTCAATAGAAAATCCATCTTCTGGTATTTTTCAGGTTCAGGTTAATGGTGCGGGTATAACACAAGGTAACCAACAGCGTTTTGCTCTGGCATACAGTTATAAACTCAAAAATCAGTTTCAATTTTCCAGCCCCGTTCAGGAAGAAGGGTTTTATGCAGATGAAGGGAATTATATCCGTTGGAAGAATACGCTTTCTGCCAGTCAAGGCAGTTTATCTGTAAGTTTTGATGGTGGTGTAAACTGGCAATTGATCAATGCACAAATTAATCTATCAACAGGTTTTTATCTCTGGAATGTGCCTGAAGTTTTTTCTCGTGCGCTGCTTAAAATGGAAATAGCCGGGCAGATGTACCTCAGTCAGAGTTTTATTGTTTCCAAAGCACGAACCCTAAAAGTTGGCTATGCCTGTACCCATGGTGCGTTTCTGTATTGGAATAAACAAGATGGGGCAAAAGATTATACGCTTTATGGTATTGTAGACAATAAATTGCAGGCATTGGCCACTACAGCAGATACAATATTACGGCTAAATGCAGACCAATTGTCTGGTCAATTTTTTGCTGTTGGCGCCAACGGCGTAGATTTTTCAGGCTTAAAAAGTTATACCATTAATTATACACAACAAGGCGTTTCTTGTTATACCAGGCAGTTTTTTGCCTCCATAACCGAAAATAACCAGGTACGTTTGGATCTGAATATTGGTACAACCGCAGATCTTAAAAACATCATTTGGGAAAAATTAACTGCCGTAAATACCTTTACAGCCTTGCAACAAACTACTGTTGTTGGAAACCAGTTGCAGTATAGTATTTTAGATGCGAATCCTAAAAAAGGCATTCAATATTATCGGGTAACCTACGAAACAACTTTTGGTCGCGTTATAAGCGATCTCGTTTCTGTTGTATTTTTGCAAGAGGATGAATTTTCAATCTATCCAAATCCCGTTTCGGATTTTTTGACCGTTTTAAGCGGATCATTTTCGGATTACTCGCTTTCTGTTGTTAACATGCTGGGGCAAAAAGTTTTTGAACAAGTAGTGGCCAATAGCACAAACCGCTTTGATCTTTCGCAGCTGTCTACAGGTGTATATGTAGTGATTATTACCAGAAACGGTCAACAATTAAAAAAAATCAAACTCATTAAAAGCTAATGAGATCGTATATGCCGTTTTGTTTGTATTTTCCGAAAAAAAATAATTTCTTATGAAGAAAATAATCGGAATGATGGCTTTAGCTTGTGTTGGTGCAGCGGCTTGTCAATCCAGAAGCGGGCAAACTGATGTTTCGGCAGATTCTACAGCTATAAAGGTCATAAACGATTCCAGTTTAACGAAATATATGGCTTCCATTGCTTCTGATGATTTTGAAGGAAGAAAACCCTTTACAAAAGGTGAAACTACAACCATCAATTACCTGAAAACCGAATTTCAAAAACTCGGTTTAGAACCGGCCAATGGCGGAAGTTTTTTTCAGGAAGTTCCTATGGTCGAGATTAAATCTCTCCCTGAAGCTAAAATGTTTATTAAAAGCAATTCTGGTGTAGTTTCTTTAGATTATCTAAACGATTTCGTTGCCGGATCCAGACATGTGCAGCAGCAGGTAAAACTTGAAAACTCGCCGATTGTATTTGCTGGTTATGGGATTGTCGCTCCGGAATATGGATGGAATGATTATGCTGGATTAGATGTTAAAGGTAAAACTGTCGTGGTTTTAATTAATGATCCTGGATTTTCAGATTCTACTTTGTTTAAAGGAAAAAACATGACCTATTACGGCCGTTGGACCTACAAATTTGAGGAAGCATCAAGACAAGGTGCTGCCGGCGTTTTGATTGTACACGATACAGAACCTGCAGCTTATCCTTGGAGTGTAGTGAGAAGCGGTTGGTCTAAATCTAAACTGCAATTGCAATCGCCAGAAAATGGAATGAACAGAACCACAATAGAAGGATGGATTTCATTGCCAAAGGCAAAAGAAATTTTCAAGCTGGCCGGCCAATCTTTTGAATCATTATCTGCAGCGGCCTTGAAGAAAGGTTTCAAACCTGTAAAACTGAATTTAAGTACAAGTTTATCGATTGAAAATACCGTCAAAACTTCTGTAAGTTATAATGTGCTGGCCAAGTTATCCGGAACCGACAAGAAGGATGAAGCCATTATTTATTCTGCACATTGGGATCATTTGGGTATTGGCGAGAAAATTAAAGGCGATTCTATTTATAACGGCGCTGTAGATAATGCAACAGGAGTTGCTTCATTGCTGGAAATTGCCTCCGCTTTCAAAAAACTATCGGCAGTGCCGAAAAGATCAATTTTGTTTATTTCTTATACCGGAGAGGAACAAGGATTATTGGGTTCTGAGTTTTATGCAAAAAATCCCGTTTTCCCTTTAAATAAAACGGTTGCCAATATCAATATGGATATGATGGGCATTGCCGGTAAAACGAAAGACATTGTAATTTATGGTTTTGGCCAATCTGAGCTGGAAGATTATGCAGCAGAATCTGCCAGAAAACAAAACCGGGTTATCGTTCCAGATCCTGTTCCATCTTCAGGTTTGTATTATCGTTCAGATCATTTTAACCTCGCAAAAGTTGGCGTACCATCTTTATTTACTGGTTCTGGAGTAGATAATGTTAAAAATGGGCGAGAATGGGGTTTGAAACAAGTAGCAGATTTTACAAAAAACAGGTACCATTCGCCTCAGGATAATTTCGACGCCAAAACTTGGGATCTGTCTGGTATTATCGAAGATGAACGTTTGCTTTTTGATTTAGGCTTCCGCCTGAGTAACGAATCTGGTTTTCCGAAATGGAAAAAAGGTTCTGAATTTAAAGCCATCAGAGAAAAGAAATAAACAAAAATGCCCCGGATTATACGGGGCATTTTCTAAAAAAAAGTTAAGTAGATTTTTAAGTTTTGTTGTATACAAAACTCAAAAACTAGAAGTGGAACATTACACCCAATTTAGGCGCGAAAGTGTTCGCTTCTAAACCGAATGAATTAGAAGTTACTTTTGCACCTGTAGCTTCGTTTTTCACTTGGTAGTTTTCATATCCTAAACCATTAACTGATACTTCGATACCAATTCTTTTGGTTGGGAAAAATGCAAAACCAGGTGCAACATTTACACCAATGCTTGTAGTTGAACCAACTTTTGCACCAGTTTCGCCTTGTGCATCAACAACTTTGTTGTTTCCGAATGCCATTGGTACAGATAATTGACCAAAGAATTTAAACTGATCAGAAAGGTTTACATAGTAACGGCCGAAAGGGGAAACCTGAAAAGCCTGATTTAAGTTGTTATCGCTTACTTGTTTATCATAAGTGTAACCTACACCTGTACCGATTGCGAAGTTGTTCCCTACAAAATATCCAACCTGTGGTACAACACTGAAGCTTACGTCAGACTTTGGCGCGCCGCTTACTTTTGTTGAGTTGAAACCAACGTTACCACCTAAGATGAATTTTCCTTTTTCTGTTTGTGCATTTGCACTGTAGATTAAACCTGCAACTGCTACTAATGATAATAATAGTTTTTTCATTTTATTATATATTTATTTGTTAATTATACAGCCTGACATATTATTTTAGTGTCTGACTATGTGACCCTAAAAGTCAATGTATGTGCCAGAAAACAGGTCTATCGTCATCAAAAAATCAGATTTTGGCTAACTTGTTATGTGTTAAATAAATATAAAATTCATGTTAAATCAATATTATTTTGTGGTGACAGAAATTTAATCAAGTGATTAATTTTTATGAACTGACAGATTGACAATCTGACTTTTTTTGTATAAATGTCAGATATTTTTGTGGCCTTTTTGGCATATTGACTGTCAGGTTTATCAGGTAGTTCACCTGATATTTAACGAAAAAATAATGAGTAACATAAGGTTTATACCTCACAGGCTTTAATTAAATTATTCAGTTTGTTTTGTATAATTTCAACAGTCTGCGCATCTGTGAGCTCCCCATTTTCACCGAATTTATCTTGCGCCTGGGCAATCAAAACTTCCGGTTGTAGTACGGGGTTCATATTTAAAAAAGTAAAAACAGGTAAAAAGGCCGTTTGCATTCTTACGGTTCCCCACATTCCCTGTGTGGCGCCCATTATGGCAACAGGCTTGTGCATTAAAGGAGAATCTTTACCACGGCTGGCCCAATCAATGGCGTTTTTTAGTCCGCCCGGAATAGAATAATTGTATTCTGGAGACGCTATTAAAAAAGCATCTGCCGTTGCAAGGGCATTTCTGAAATTATTTACAGGTAAGGGGCGCTCAGTTGCCGCTGGTGTATCATAATCGGCGTTATATACCGGAATGTCTGCGTAATCCAGAATCTCAAAATCCACACTATCTGGCAATAATTTACCTGCTGTTTTTAATAACATTGCGTTCAAAGAGCCTTTTCTTAGGCTGCCGCAAAGACCGATAATCTTTTTATTTCTTTCCATATAGATACAACCAGAAAGTACAATCGAAAGTTTAGCCTTGCCAATAAATACATCTGGAACTAGGTTTTTCAATAAGGTTATAAGTTTTTGGGTTAATGTAATCATCGGATATAAAGATTTTGAGCGCAGGTTTGGCGGTGTTTCGTAAAGAGGATAAATAACCGGTTTTAAGATCTTAATTGTCAGTTGTTTAATTGTGAAATAAAAAAAACAAAATAAATTACTATAAATTCTATAGACTTTATATATTTGTAGTAATTAACAGGTTTGAGAAAGATTTGACTATTGTGATATGATTTTAAATAAAGTAAAGAAATCAGAAATAGAACCACGGATTACATTAATTGGCGCTGGGCCAGGAGATCCGGATTTGTTCAGTTTAAAAGGGGTGAAGGCATTAAAAACTGCAGATGTTGTATTGTATGATGCCAATGTTAATGAAGCTTTATTGAATCATGCGCCATGTGATATTCCAAAAGTATATGTTGGGAAACGCACTGATGATGAGTCTTTTTCTCAAGATGCTGTTAATAAGTTGATTGTAGATTATGCCTTAAATTATGGCCATGTTGTACGTTTAAAAAGCGGCGATCCTTTCTTTTTTGCTAAAGGTTATGAAGAAATTGATGCAGCAGAATTGTACAGTATCCCTACAGAAATAATTCCCGGCATTTCCAGCGCAACAGGCGCCCCAAGTTTGCAGAAAATCCCGATGATTTATAAAGATCTGAGCGAAAGTTTTTGGGCTGTTACCGGAACAAATTCTAAAGGTTTGATTTCTGAAGACTTATACATAGCTGCGAAAACAAAGGCAACTATTGTAGTGCTCAACGGTATTGAAAAAGTACAGGAAATTGCTGCAATTTTTCAGGCAGAGAATAAAAATTTAATGCCGGTTGCCGTTATTCAAAACGGATCTACACCACAAGAAAGGATAGAAGTAGGCATTGTAGATACCATTGCAGAAATTGTAAAAGACAAGAAAATATCTGCACCGGCCTTATTGGTTTTTGGAGATGTCGTTTCGTTACATCCGCAGTTTCAGCCCATTCGCAATTTCTTTAATGTATTGGCCGAAGAATATTAATCGGCAATCATTCCAGACTAAATCATATATTTGTTTTGTTGTTAGGCCGTCGATCTCAAATCGACGGCTTTTATTTGAAAAAAAACAGATAACTAACTTGTTAATCCAAAAGTATTTCAATACATTTGCATCCTTAAAAATAAAGGAAGAATTTAAAAATATATAATAATGAAAAAAGATCTGCATCCTACTAGCTACAGACCAGTTGTTTTCAAAGATATGTCTAACGAGTATGCTTTTTTAACAAAATCTTGTGTAGATACTAAAGAAACGATTCAATGGGAAGATGGTAATGAGTATCCTCTTTATAAATTAGAGATTTCTCACACTTCACACCCTTTTTATACAGGTAAAATGAAATTGGTTGATACAGCAGGACGTATCGATAAATTCAAAAACCGTTACGCTAAGAAATAATTTAGCCGTAAAAAAGCATTTTTTGAAGTCCCTTTGCCAAAAGCATCGGGACTTTTTTTATTTTTGTTGCTTATGACAATCAATCTTTTTGATGATTCTAGCTGGGCAACATTACGCCCGCTTACCTTTACCAGGCCTGTGGCCGATTTACGCATTGGTATCTTAACAATTGCTGAAAAGTGGGGTAAATACCTTCATGCAGATTTTGGTTATCTGACGCAGGATTATTTATCGGTAAAGTTCCCATCAAAAAATAATGCAGAATTGTGTATCAATGGATCTATTTGCCCGGATCAGCAACTGCTGGATGCCATTCATCAGCTTAATGACGGTGAAGCACTTCGTTCAAATGAAATCACAATTGCTTTCAAATCTTCAAATCCAATTCGTTTAAACGAAATTAATCAGCTAAAACCCGTTATTTATTCTGCTGATTTTATCAGAATAGAATATCCTGAGCATATTTTTATGCGCAATGGTATTGCTTTAAAAAGCGATTTTGAGTTGCTAACTAAAGGGCGTACATCTGCAGCATTAAGTTCTACAAACACTTTTTTAGGCGATAATATTTTTGCTGAAGAAGGTGCAAAAGCAGAATGCTCTATATTTAACAGTTTGCAAGGGCCGATCTATTTAGGTAAAAATGCCGAAGTTTGGGAATCGTGTGCCATTCGTGGTTCATTTGCGCTGTGCGAAGGTTCTTCAGTAAAAATGGGTGCAAAAATTTATCCCAACACTACAATTGGTCCATTT
Source organism: Pedobacter terrestris (assembly GCF_052343045.1). Taxonomy (NCBI): domain Bacteria; kingdom Pseudomonadati; phylum Bacteroidota; class Sphingobacteriia; order Sphingobacteriales; family Sphingobacteriaceae; genus Pedobacter; species Pedobacter terrestris. Next base: position 1,195,127 of record NZ_CP180264.1, read on the forward strand.
TCAAGGGTTGGCGGAGAAATTAATAATGCCGTAATCTGGGGTTTTTCATCCAAAGGACATGAAGGTTATCTCGGAAATTCTGTAATGGGCCAATGGTGCAATATTGGCGCAGACAGTAACAACTCTAACCTTAAAAACAATTATGCCGAGGTTAAACTTTGGGATTATGAAAATGAACATTTCCGTAATACGGGATTGCAGTTCTGCGGTTTAATTATGGCCGATCATTCCAAATGCGGAATCAATACCATGTTCAATACCGGAACGGTAACCGGTGTAAGTGCAAATGTATTTGGTGGCGGTTTTCCAGGTAACTTTATTCCGGATTTTGCCTGGGGCGGCGCACAAGGATTTGACACCTATGCTTTAGATAAAATGTTTGAAACAACGGCAAAAGTTTTCGAAAGGCGCGGATTGGATCTTGACGAAACCGAAAAAAATATAATAAAGTCTATATTCACAAGTACAGAAAAATATAGAAGATTTTAAACCGAATTTATATCAACCCTGTCAGATCATAAAAACATCTGGCGTAAATATTAAATAATAAGATGAGAAAAAAAATCGTTGCCGGTAACTGGAAAATGAATTTGGATTACAATGAAGGCATTTCATTGTTTAGTGAAATTGTAAATATGGTTAAAGATGAACGCAAAGGCGATCAGCTTGCTGTAATTTGCTCACCATTCGTTCATTTGAACAGCTTGGTAAAACTGGGTGGTGCAGATGTGAAAATCGGTGCTCAGAATATCCACGATAAAGAAAGTGGTGCATACACTGGCGAAATCTCAGCAAAGATGGTAAAATCTGTTGGTGTAGAATATGTAATTCTAGGTCACTCAGAACGTAGACAATATTTTGCAGAAAGCGATCAATTATTGGCAGCAAAAACCATTACAGCACTCACAAATGATTTAAAACCAATTTTCTGCATTGGCGAAACTTTAGATGAAAGAAATAACGGAAGCTATTTTGAAGTGATCAAAAGACAACTTGTTGAGGGTTTATTTAACCTGAGCGAAGAAGATTTCAAAAAAGTTGTGATTGCTTATGAACCAGTTTGGGCAATTGGAACAGGATTAACTGCAACGCCAGAACAAGCACAAGATATTCATGCATTTATCAGAAGTGAAATTGATGCAAAATACGGTTTCAATATTGCTGATGATACCACAATCCTTTATGGCGGAAGCTGTAATCCAGGTAATGCAGCAAGTTTATTTGCACAGAAAGATATTGATGGCGGCTTAATTGGCGGTGCTTCGTTAAAATCACGCGATTTTGTAGACATTATCAAAGCTTTTAACAGCTAATGCAATATACAAAAGTAATTATTAGCTTCGAGCATATCGAAGATTATCAGCAAGATCTACTCATCAGTGATCTTGCTGATCTTGGTTTTGATACTTTTGAAGAAAATGAAAGCGGTTTTACGGCTTTTGTCATTAAAGAGAATTTTGATGAGCAACAATTGAAAGATTTATTGCTCGGCCATGCAGAAGAATTTAAGGCAACTTATCATTTAGAAGATGTTGCCGACGAAAACTGGAATGCAGAATGGGAAAAGAATTTTTCGCCACTCATTATCGATGACGTTTGTTACGTACGCGCAACCTTTCATGAGGCGCAACCATCGTATCCATACGAGATTGTGATCGACCCAAAAATGTCTTTCGGTACTGGTCACCATCAAACTACAACCATGATGATGCAATACATTCTAGCTGCAGATTTGAAAGACAAAGACGTGCTGGATATGGGTTGCGGTACTGCAATTCTGGCAATTTTGGCTGCAAAACTGGGTGCAAAAAAGCTTGTCGCCATTGATTATGACGACGTATGTTACGAAAGTACACTCGAAAATGCTGCGCTAAACCATGTTGGCAATTTAACGGCTTTATGCGGAAGTAAAGAAGTAATTCCGGATGAAAAGTATGATGTGATTTTTGCCAACATCAATAGAAATATTCTATTGGATCAGATTCATCGCTATGCGGAAGTACTAAAACAAAGTGGAAAAATATTTTTCAGTGGTTTTTACCTTACACCAGATCTGGAAATGATTACAGAAGAATGCGCCAAATATGGAATCCATTATCTTGACCATAAACAAAACGGAGATTGGGTTGCCGCACAGTTTGAAAAAAAAGGATAAAGGCGTAAGTTGAAAGGTAAAAGGAACCTAAAATAAAATAAATGCGTATACATTTTATAGCAATTGGCGGCAGTGCCATGCACAATATGGCAATTGCCTTGCATAAAAAAGGCTATCAGATTACGGGTTCAGATGATGTGATTTTTGAACCGGCAAAATCAAGATTGGAAAAATATGGTTTGCTGCCTAAAGAAATGGGCTGGGATGAAAACCGAATTTCCAAAAACCTTGATGCGGTAATTTTGGGCATGCACGCCAGAATAGACAATCCAGAATTGTTGAAAGCACAAGAACTTGGGCTTAAAATATACTCGTATCCAGAATATATTTACGAGCAGAGTAAAGATAAACTTCGCGTGGTAATTGGCGGAAGTCATGGTAAAACAACAATTACCAGTATGATTCTACATGTGCTTAATTATTATAATCAAGATTTCGATTACCTGGTTGGCGCGCAACTTGCAGGTTTTGAAACGATGGTTAAAATAACCCAAGAGGCACCGGTAATGATTATTGAAGGAGATGAATATCTAGCTTCGCCGATTGACCGTAGGCCGAAATTTCACCTATATAAAGCAAATGTTGCGGTTATTAGTGGAATTGCCTGGGATCACATTAATGTTTTTCCGACATATGCAGAGTATGTTTTACAGTTTGATAAATTTATTGATACCGTACAGACTGATGGTACACTAATTTACTGCCAGGCCGATGATGACCTGAATGCGCTTGTTGAAAAATCTGAGGCACAGGTTCGCAAAATTGGCTACGCTATTCCTGATCATGAAATAGAACAGGGTATAACTTATTTATTGCCTGAACGTACGGCGTTGAAAATTTTTGGTGATCATAATTTAATGAATCTTAATGCAGCAAAACTGGTTTGTGCGGAATTGAAAATTACTGCGCAACAGTTTGATGAAGCAATAGCTAGTTTTACGGGTGCGGCGAAACGTTTAGAAGTAATTTCTGCAAATGCCTCAACGAATGTCTATAAAGATTTTGCGCACTCTCCATCTAAGCTTAAAGCAACTATCGATGCTGTAAAAGCTCAATTTACCGCTCGTAAATTGGTGGCCTGTATTGAGCTGCATACCTTTAGTAGTTTGAATAAAAATTTCTTGAACGAATATGCGGGCGCGATGGATAAAGCAGATGTTGCAATTGTTTTTATAGACCGGAAATCTTTTGAACAAAAAAGAATGGAAGCTTTTTCTGAAGATGATGTTCAACAGGCTTTTGCCAACCCTAATCTGAAATTCTTTGATGATGCAGCTAAACTCAAAGCATTTTTAATAAGCATGAATTATAAAAACAGTAACTTATTAATGATGAGTTCCGGAAACTATGCAGGTTTTGATCTGCCAGAATTGGCTGCATCACTACCGCAATAATTGATGAGAAGTATTGGAGATAATATCAAAAAGTGTAGAATCTCACTTGGAATTAGTCAGGCAGATGCTGCGAGGTTATTAGAGATCTCCACTCCAGCATTTTGTAAAATTGAAACGGGCCAAACCGACCTAAACGTTTCGCGTTTGTTTCAAATATCTAAAGTCTTCCACGTACCGGTAACGCAATTGCTTACCGGAAAACTAACTGTTTCTATATCAGGCGCTGATCAGATTAAAGCCCTTACAGAACAGCTTGCTACTAAAGACGAGGAAATTAATAAGCTTAGAAAAAAAGTTATCGATTTGTACGATAAACTTGGTCTTTAAAAACTTGCTCCCGCTCGTTTATAACGAGTGGGGAAATATATTTCGTTTTAAACGAAACTCAGCTAAGTGTTGAAATTGACGGTTGTATTTGAATAATCGCTGAGCTATTTTTGCGCTCGTTGTAAACGAGCGCAAGTACGATTGGATATTGCAGATATAATTAGAATATTTTTCTCATTGTGAGATGACGTTTACCAAAAACTGCACCTGTTGCTTCGTGAATGGCCAGCATTTTATCGTTAAAGTCGCCAACCCAGCTCAATTCCAATTCTTCGTATTGATTTTTTGGCAAAACATATTCCTTCAGTTTAATAAACAAAGCTGACTCTAATCCGTGCTTCTGAAATTTTTGTTTTGTGCCCATTACAACCGCGCGCATGCGTGTGACACCAACCCAACGGCGATAAGCAAAGCGTAATTTTTCAATGAGACCGAGCTTTCCGTTTAAGCCTTTAATCATTTGGTTGGCATCAGGTATGATCACTACGAAAGAAGCAGGTTCGCCATTTACATAGGCAAACCAGATCAATTTTTCATCCATTATGGGTTTCATGCTGTTGAAACTTTCCTGCAGAGTTTCTTTCTTAATTTGCACAAAGTTTTCAAAATCCTGCCAGCCGTCGTTATAAATCTCCATTAAATCGGAAATATATTTGTCGGTATTTGCCGTAGAGAAGTATTCGAACGTATAGCCAGGTTTTTGAGCTACCCAGGTAGCAATTTTAGTAAAACGCTCTGGAAATGGTTTTTTTACAGCAAGGTGATTGGTAATCTGTTCATATAGTGTCTCGAAACCGTAACTTTCAAAAAAAGCCTTGTAGTAAGGGTGATGATAATTCATCCCAAAAGATGGGGGCGTGAAACCTTCAACCAATAATCCCCAAAAAGTATCATTTTCACCAAAATTAATGGGCCCGTCCATCGCTTTCATTCCGTTTTCAATCAACCAGTTTTTTGCTGTGTCGAACAATAAAAATGCTGCTTTTTGGTCATCAATACATTCAAAAAATCCCATTCCACCGGTGGGCTGATCATAATTGTAGGCTTTCTTTTCATTTATAAATGCAGCAACCCGGCCAATTAACTTCCCGGATTGATCTTTCAGTATCCACCTGGTACATTTACCGTGGTTAAAGAAATTATTTTTCGAGGGATTAAATATATTTTCAACTTCGACATCTAGTGGACAAATCCAGTTTTCGTCGCCTTGATATATTTTTTTAGCTACGTTAAGGAAGTCTGTTTTGTGAGAGGAATTACTTACGTGTATAACTTGCATGAATGGATTGTAAAAGTAAAAAGCATCCGGCCAAATGGCGGATGCTTTTCAAATATATAAGAATTTTAATGATTAATAATCATCATCGTCATCATCGTAATCAAAATTATCTAGGTCGTCAAGCGGACCGTCGAAATCGTCGTCATCGTCATCGCGTGATTTTTTAGAAGGCTGTACGTCGGCATCATCATCAAAATCATCATTATCTTCTACCTCTTTTTTGGTAGTCGGTTTTACTGGGGATTTCTTTGGAGTTTTCATTACACAAAAATAAAAATTGCTTTTATAGTTTAAAAATACAAAAAACTTTTTTTTAATAACAAACTGGCTTCAAAGAAATTAAAATTTGTTACTCTACGGTTTCGCCAACGCTATTTTCCTCGCGGGCAATGTCTTTAAGCTGTGGCAGCTGCGAGATGTTATTTAAGCCAAAATAATCCATAAACATTGGGCTGGTACAATACAAAATCGGCCGGCCGGGTGTTTCTGCTTTTCCTTCCATAACAATCAATTCTTTTTCCAGCAAACGTTGCACAGAGTAGTCAGAATTTACACCTCTTATTTGTTCAATTTCTAGCTTGGTAATGGGTTGACGATATGCAATAATGGCTAAGGTTTCCATTGCTGCCTGACTTAATTTTTTCTTAGATCGGTGAAGTTGCAGTTGGTTTATAGTTTCGTGATATTCTTGTTTGGTCAGAAACTGATAACCATTATTGAGATGCACGAGTTGTAGTATAGAGTGAGCATTTTCATTATAACTGTGTCTTATGTGCTCAATATGCTCAAAAATATCAGCTTCTGTAAAGTTTGCTTCCATTACAGCATTTAAGGCTAAGATAATTTCTTGCAGGGAAATACTTTGAGCAGAAGAGAAGATTAATGCTTCTATGTGTTTGGTCAGGTTGATTTCGGACATGATACAAAAGTAAAGTTTTTGTACAAAAAAAGCGGTCTCGCTTTTAGCAAACAAGACCGCTTTCAACACACAAATGAAACCTGAATTAAGATATAGTTTTAGGTTAGGTTATTAAATATCTATATCAATTCTATAAGAACGATTTGATAAACACTATCGTTTATTTACAATACAAGTTTAACGCTAATCCATCGTCTCGTTCAATCCTATTTAGTGAGTGGTATCAATAATTGAGTAAACGGTAAAATGCCTATTTAAGTGGGATTGAAATGAATACGGTGGTTCCAATTTTGATGTTTTGTTTCACAGAAAGGTGTATAGGTTTTGCTCCAATTTGTCCTAAAAGGTTTAACCGTTCTTTGGTTAATTGCATTCCTTTGCTGATATGTGTTTCTTTTTTATCGCGTAAAGAATTATCAATCCCGATACCATCATCAATAATTTCAATGTTCAGGTAAAAATCGTCTATCTGTTTAATGTTAATCTGAATGTTTCCGCCACTTTCTTTAGGCATTATACCGTGCCAAATCGCATTCTCCACATACGGTTGAAGCAACATGGAAGGAATTTGTGCTTCTTCAAGATCAATATTATCGTCAATATTAAAGCTATACTCCAATTTGTCCCCAAATCTGTTTTTTTCCAGTTTGAGATACAAATTCAAATATTCAATTTCTTCTTCAAGCGTGATATAACTTTTGGTACAAATTTCAAGATTTTTACGGATAAGGCGCGCAAATCCCGTAAGTACTTTATTGGCCGATGCCGTATTTTGTGTATTGATGTAATGTTGGATGGAATTCATTACGTTGAATACAAAATGTGGGTTCATCATAGCCTGCAAAGCTTGTTGCTCCAACATCAGAACCTTGTTTTTTAACAGCAACTGCTGTTGCTCTTTATCTTTTTGTTTGCGTGTAATGTTTACGGTAATTTGATAGAATACAACGGCAGAGAGGATAATGATGAACGCAATAAACCACACACTTTGCCAGAAATGTTTTTCTATAATGAAATTTACTTTTGCCGGGATTCCCCATGATCCGTTTTGACTTTTCGCACTTACTTCCAGGATGTAATCACCAGGTTGTAAGGAAGAAAAATCCAAACGGCGTGTTTTGGTTTCTACCCATCCAGATTTGGTGCTTAACCGGTAACGGTAACTAATATCGCTAGTGGTAAAATCTACTGCACTAAACGTAAATAGAATGGTATTTGCACCAGATTCAAAAGTAAATTTGCTATCGCTAAGCGGAAGCCGCTCCTGGTCGCGAAAAATAGAAGTGATGTAAACTTTTGGCGGGATGCGGTTAATGGTTTCGCTGTTGTACTTAAACAGAATTAAACCTTTATTGGTGGCGAAATATGCGGTATTGTCATCAATAAAAAGACTATTGATTTCATCGCCCAACAGATCTTTTCCATAATCGAAATTGGCTACAACCGGATTTTGAGGAAAGTCATTAATCTTATTTACACCTTTGTTCGTAATTACCCAGATTTCTTTATTTTTTACAAAAATTTTTGTGCAGATGTTGTTGGTTAAACCGTCTTGTTGGGTAATCTGCCGGATAATTTTCTGGTCTTTATAAAATATTAATCCATAACCATCGGTAGCTAAAATTAAAGTTCCATCGTTCAGTTGTTGTATGTCGTTAATTCTTTTGGTGAGCAATGGATGGTTTTCATAATGTTTGATCAGTTTGCCATTGCTAAACTGAGATAATCCATTAATGTTAGAAAACCACAAATTTCCATCTTTATCATAAAATACATGATAGGAGCGATCTTTAAAAAAATCTTCTTTTTCCCGGTATTTTAAGGAGTTAAATTCAAAGCGGTTAACGCGATCGGCCAAAAAAACCACGCCGGATGAAAGCGCAAGAGCGAGATGATTGTTGTTTTCGCTGAGGCTAAAGTGCTTCATCACAAACATCGAATTGTTGGCTTCTTTAAGATATTTGATGCTATTAATGTCGTGATAGATGTCGTTAAACACACCCATTCCGTAATCTGATGCGAAATAGATGGATTGCGTTTTTTTATCAAAAGCAATCTGTTTAATCGTTTTATATTTTTTAAAATCGTCTAATCCAACTTCTTCTACCTGGTAATTTTTTAACGAAAGAATATCGATTACTGCATCGTCCGTACCCAGCCAAAGTCTGTTCTTAGAATCTTTAGTAATGCTTTTAATAACATTGCTGCTCAACCCAGACTCTGCATCGATAATAGACAAGCGGTTGTTCATATTCGGGAGCATAAAAATGCCCTGATTGGTGGCAAACCAAATATTCTGGTTGCTGTCTTTAATGATTTGATTTACCGGTATATCTTGAAGGTATTGTACTGTTTTGCCACTTTTATTAAGTGCAAAAGCACCATTTGCATTTGATAGCCACACTTCTTTACTCAATTGGTTATAATAAAAATAGCCAGACATGTTTTTGAGCAAATTTTGCGGAATGGGAATCAACAATTTTACCAGGCCGTTCTTTAACTCCTTCATGCCGTCTTTATCGAGGTAAATCAGCGAATGGTCCTGGATGTTTTTAGCCGTCATGTAAGAAATTGGCTGCACCGATGGCGTTATAAGATTGAAGCCTTTTCCGTCAAACTTTTGAACACTTCCATCGCTGTACGCAAAAACTTCGCCTTGCTCGTCTTCATGTATAAATGCATTGGTAAACTTATCGTTTACAGATTTTGACGTGTATTTTTGTATCGATTTTCCGTTCCAGCAGACAATTAGATTGGAGTTGGTGCCCAGCCAAATTCTGCCTTTCGTATCTTGCAAAAATGAGGTGAAAACAATATTGAAATTGAGCTTTTTTAGTAAATCGTTGTTGTTCCGGTTGTAATATTTGCCATCTTTTAAATAGCTTATTTGCCCGTTTAGAGCAAAAAACCAAATCCGGCCTTTTTCATCTTCGGCCATTTGCAGAATCTGCGTATCCGGAAGTCCATCTTCAATCGTGAAATTCTGGAAATTTGTGCCATCAAAGCGGCTTACACCATTGTCTGTTGCAATCCAGATAAAGCCTTTTTTGTCTTGTAAAATGTAATAACAATTGTTGCTGGCCAGTCCATTCTTTGAAGTGTAATGCGGCAAATATGTTGTTTGAGCCGATACTTTTTGTGAAATAGAAAGCTGAACGAGCAACAGCGCAAACAAAAGAGATACCGCATGCAGCACTTTCCGCGCACCGGGCCAAAAATGCGTTTGGGTATTTGCGTTATTTAACTTAGTGATCACTATTGGTTTTTGTAAAAGATTTTATTTTCTCAAAAAAATCACTTGCGCGTCTTCTGGAAATGTTAATGCTTTCTCCGTTATTAAGTAACGCAAGCAAGCCGTTCTTAGAATTGTATTCTTTTAAATGGTTCAGATTAATGATGTTTGATTTATGGATGCGCACAAATTGCTCTGTAGGCAGCAGTTCTTCAAACTCTCTAAGCACCTTAGAAACGGTTATTTTTTCAGAGCTGTTAAGGTGTACAACAGAGTAATTGCTATCGGCTTCAATGTAAATTATATCGTCTACATCAATCATTTTAAAACCTTGCCCGTAGGGCAAAGTAAGCTTTCTAATTTCAGATCTATTGTTCAAACTGGAAGCAAGATTGTGCATTCTATCGTCTGATTCTTGTAGGTTGTGGAAAAGTTTGAGGTGCTCAGCTACCTTTTCTACAGCAATTTTCAGCTCATCAATATCAATCGGTTTAAGCAAATAATCGAGTGCATTTGCCTTAATTGCCTTGAGTGCATACTGGTCATAAGCGGTGGTAAAAATTACGGCTGCTTTGCTTTTTTGGGCATCAGGAATTAGCTCAAAACCGTTTCCGCCAGGCATGGCAATATCCAAAAAAAGAAGGTTTATGCTATGATTAGACATGATTTCTTTGGCTTCGGCAACGGAGCGCGCAATGCCCGTAATTTCTACTTCAGGACAGTTCTGCTGAAGCAAAAAAAACAGTGACGAACGTGCGAATTCTTCGTCGTCTACGATGATGGCTTTAAGTGTGTTCATGTGTATTTATGGTGAATGTATTAAAATACCCAAACAAAAAAAAATTAGAAACCAAAAAACCAGCATCAGAAATGTCACGTATGTATCATCAAACGAATCAAAAACCCTAATAATTAGTGAACTTATGAAAAATAACGAACTAGAACCACAAAGTGAACTACAAGAAACCAGTTTCTTGAACGGCTCATTAGGAAGACGGTCATTCCTTCAATATGCAGGTGTAAGTGCTGCAGGTATGGCATTAGTAGCGGCAGGCTGTAAAAAAGACCGCGGCTATCCGGATACTTCAACCGGCGCAACTTTAGATTTTAAAAATGATATTGGTGTATTAAATTATGCTTATGCATTAGAACAACTTGAAGCTGCATTTTATGTTAAGGTAGCATCGGCTCCGCCTTCAAGCTTTACAACAGCGCAAAAAGCATATTTCCAAGATATTCAGTTCCACGAAATTGCACACCGTGAATTTTTCAAAAATGCATTGAGTACAGCAGCAATCGGAAGTTTAGAGGTAGATTTTTCTTCGATTGATTTTACCAGCGCAAGCAGTGTTTTATCTGCAGCAATGACATTTGAAGATTTAGGTGTGGCAGCATATAACGGTGCTGGTGTGCGTATAACTACTACAGACTATTTGGTGCTTGCAGGTAAAATTGTCTCGGTAGAGGCGCGTCACGCTGCTTACATCCGCGATATTATTTCAAACGGATCATTTGCAGATTTAACCACACTTACCGCTTTGGGTGCAAATGTTGCTGGCGGACTTGATGGGGCATTGACTCCAGATAAGGTATTGGCTGCTGCAGGTAAATACATCAAAACTAAAATTAACGTAATTAACCTTTAATCTTTAAAATCTACGATCATGAATATCTTAAATATATTAGACGAAATAGAAAAAGTTGATGGCGAGATCTATGAAAGATTAAGCCCGCGCCGTAAGGCAATGAAAGATTTTTTCAACGTAGGAAAGAAAATTTCTTTAGCTGCTTTACCGCTTGCTTTAGGTTCTATGTTTCAAAAAGCTTACGGACAAACCAATCCAAGTAGCGTTACAGATGTATTAAACTTTGCCCTGGCTTTAGAGTATTTGGAATACAACTACTACAACCATGCCTTATCGGTTGCCAATGCGACCTACATTCCTACAGGTGCTCCACGTGCCGCGATAACTACGATCAGAGATCATGAGCGTGCACACGTAGACTTGTTAAAAGGTGCTTTGCAGATCACTGGTGCAGATCAGTACGTTTACTCAGATTTCGACTTTACTGCCGGTGGTGGATTTGCAGACGTGTTTACCAACTATCAAACTTTCTTGAAAGTTGCTTTAGCTTTCGAAGATACAGGTGTGCGTGCTTATAAAGGTCAAGCGCCAATTTTAAAGGGAAATGCGGTATTGACTACAGCTTTACAAATTCACTCGGTAGAAGCGCGTCATGCTTCGCACATCCGCCAAATGGTTGCGGCAAACGTAACAGGCGCAGGTGCTTTAAAACCTTGGATTGCGTATACTGCGAATGGAAATGATACTGGTGTATCTGCAGTAGATGCAGTTTATGCAGGTGAACAAAATACAACACAAGCAGGTATTCAGATTACCGGAATTAACGGTACTGCTGTTACACAAACTGCTGCGGCAGAATCTTTTGATGAGTTTTTGACTGGTTCTGATGTTAAAAAAATTGCCAATCTTTTTATTCCGGTTAAAAAATTAGCTTAATAAAAAGGGAAGCATTCATTAGGTAATGTTTAGTTTAAGGTTGGGAAACAGAGTGGGAGTTCTGTTTCCCTTTTATGTAGAAAAAATGCCCTTAACGCAAAAAAGGCTTCAATCATATTGAAGCCTTTCGTGTTTTTATGGTTTATTCGCCAGACTTAGTAAGTAATCACTTGTTCTTCTAATTGTTCTGGTAAATCTCTGTAATTGTATTTTTGGCCGCGCAATTGAGGCTCAAAACCCGCTTCGCGGATAGATTTCTGAATGCCACTTGCAGTAAAACGATGTGGTGCACCAGCTGCAGAAACCACGTTTTCTTCAATCATAATTGATCCGAAATCATTTGCCCCGGCATGTAAACACAACTGTGCGGTTGCTTTTCCTACGGTTAACCAGCTGGCTTGTATGTTTTTCACATTTGGTAGCATAATTCTGCTCAATGCAATCATTCTGATGTATTCATCAGCAGTTACATTGTTGCTAATTCCGCGTAAACGTTTCAGTAAAGTTCCGTCATCCTGGAAAGGCCACGGAATAAAAGCAAGAAAACCGTTAGCATCTGCAGGTTTTTCACTTTGAACCTGGCGCACCCAAACCAAATGCTCAAAACGTTCTTCAATGGTTTCTACGTGTCCAAACATCATGGTTGCAGAAGTTGTAATGTCCAACTGGTGGGCAGCACGCATAACATCCAACCATTCCTGTCCGCCACATTTTCCTTTAGAAATTAGTCGTCTAACCCGATCATTCAGGATTTCTGCACCTGCGCCAGGCAAAGAATCCATTCCAGAATCTTTAAGTGTTCTTAAAACTTCTGTATGGCTAATGCCTTCAAGTTTTGCAACGTGTGCAATTTCTGGCGGACCTAATGCGTGAAGTTTCAGCGATGGATAAAGGTCTTTTAACTTTTTGAACAAATCTGCATAAAAAGCCAAACCCAAATCCGGGTGATGGCCGCCTTGCAAAAGCAGCTGATCTCCGCCAAGCCTAAAGGTTTCCTCAATTTTTACCTTATAGGTTTCAATATCGGTAATATAACTATCGTCGTGGCCAGGCCGTCTAAAAAAATTACAGAATTTACAGTTGGCAATGCACACGTTAGTGGTGTTTACATTACGGTCTATCTGCCAGGTTACTTTCCCGCTCGGAACCTGAATTTTTCTCAGTTCATTGGCCACAAACATTAGCGAAGCCGTATCTGCATTGTGGTATAAATGAACGCCTTCTTCAAGGCTTAGAAAATCGAAATGTAATGCCCGTTGTAGTAAATCGGCTGTATTCATGTTGCAAATATAGCTAAAAGGGAATGAAGGTAAACGATATCGGGTTTATGCTTTGTCAAAAAAAAAAGTAAAGCGATAGAAAAAAGTGCAATCGCCAAATTCATCTGAAGAGGTGGAATCATTTTTGATATATTTACCATTCTAAAAATTGATATGGTAGATTTTAATCGTTTTACACTTGCCAATGGATTGCGTGTTTTGGTGCATGAAGATGCCACAACGCCTATGGCAGTTTTAAATATTTTATATGATGTTGGTGCGCGTGATGAAAATCCGGAGCAAACCGGTTTTGCGCATTTATTTGAACATCTGATGTTTGGTGGGTCCGTAAATATTCCGAGTTATGACGAACCTCTTCAGCGGGTTGGTGGCGAAAATAATGCTTTCACCAGTAACGACATTACCAACTATTACATCACTTTACCTTCAGAAAATCTGGAAACGGCCTTTTGGCTGGAAAGTGACCGAATGTTGAGTCTTGCTTTTTCTGAAAAAAGTTTAGATACACAACGTAATGTAGTTTGCGAGGAATTTAAGCAGCGTTACCTGAATCAGCCATATGGCGATGTTTGGTTAAAGTTGCGCCCTTTGGCTTATAAAAAACATGCGTATCAATGGGCAACTATTGGTAAGGAGCTTTCGCATATAGAAAATGCCAAAATGGAAGATGTTAAAGCTTTTTTCCAGAAACATTACAATCCGCAAAATGCGATTATGGTTGTAGGCGGAAATGTTAAAACTGAGGATGTTAAATTGCTTGCCGAGAAATGGTTTGAACCAATCCCGGCAGGAGAAAAATACGTTCGCGATTTAATTCAGGAAGATCCGCAGACAGAAGAACGCCGAGAAACCGTTCATTCAAATGTTCCGCTTAATGCATTTTACACTGCTTTTAAAATGCCAGGAAGATCTAGTAAAGATTATTATGCATTTGATTTACTTTCTGATATTCTTTCGCGCGGACAATCATCGCGTTTATACAATAGTTTGTTAAAAGAGCAGAAATTGTTTAGTGATATCAACGCGTATATTTCAAGCAGTATAGATCCGGGATTGTTTATTATAGAAGGAAAGTTAATTGAAGGAATTGCAATAGAAGATGCTGAAAAGGCAGTCTGGCTAGAGCTGGAAAAGCTCAAAAACGAATTGATTTCTGATCAGGAGCTTACTAAAGTAAAAAATAAAGTAGAGTCTATTTTGGTTTTTTCTGAGATGAGTTTACTGGATAAGGCTATGAATCTGGCGTATTATGAATTGCTTGGCGATGCAGATTTACTTAATCAGGAAACGGAAGAATTTTTGAAAGTTTCTGCACAAGATATACAACGTATCGCAGAAAATACTTTCAACCACAATCAATCCTCAACCCTATATTATTTAACAGAAGAATATGCTTAACAGACAACAGGCGCCTGCTTTTAAACAGGTTTCGGCCATACAATTTATACAACCTAAAACTGAAAAATTAAGCAATGGTGTGCCAGTTTACACGTTGTATTCTGGTGAGCAGGATTTGGTCAGAATTGAGTTTATTTTCAATAACGTAAACTGGGATTTGCAAAAACCACTTCAAGCCATTGCAGTGAGCAGTTTACTAAATAACGGAACGTCAAACCGCTCGGCAAAAGAAATTGCAGAACAGATTGATTTTTATGGTGCGTTCTTTCAAACAGATTACACTCAAGACCAAACCGGTGTAACCTTATACACCTTAAACAAACATTTGGCATCGGTTTTACCAATTGTTAAAGATGTGTTGACTAATAGTGAATTTCCGCAGTCTGAGCTGGACATCTATATAAAAAACCAAAAACAGAAGCTACAGGTAAATTTGCAAAAAAATGATGTTCTTGCGAGAAAAGAATTTTCACATGCGCTTTTTGGAGATACCGCTTATGGCGTAGACATTCAGGCGAGTCACTATGATGCCCTTAAACGCGATGATTTGCTTGATTATTTTCATGCCTCATTTACCCCCAATAATTGTACTATTGTTGTATCAGGGAAATTTGAAGATGAAAGTTTGACATTGCTCGATACTACGTTTGGACGGGAGTGGGCAAATGGAAATGCCAACAGAAATAATTTCAGTTTTAATGGCAATACTGCAAAGAAAATTTACACCGAAAAACCCGATGCTTTACAGTCGGCAATTCGTTTAGGTAAAATTGCAATCAATCGCAAACATGAAGATTTTCCGGGTTTACAGATTTTGAATACCGTTTTAGGTGGATATTTCGGATCTAGGTTAATGGCGAATATTCGCGAGGATAAAGGTTATACCTATGGAATTGGATCAGGAATTTCTTCTTTACAGGATGCTGGTTATTTCTTTATAGCTACAGAAGTTGGTACTGATGTTTGCGCCAGTGCCTTAACGGAAATCTATAAAGAAATTGAAATTCTTAAAACGGAAAAAATAGGTGAGGAGGAATTGGATTTGGTGCGTAATTATATGTTGGGTTCTATGTTGGGTAGCTTAGAAAATATTTTTTCTCATGCCGATAAATTCAAGAATATTCATTTTTCTGGCTTAGACTATGATTACTACGAAAAGTACATTGCCAAAGTAAAGTCCATTACCGCAGATGAATTGTTGGCGCTTGCCAATAAATACCTTACTGTTGAAGAGTTTACAGAGGTTGTGGTCGGTAAAAAATAAACCTGCTTTAGATTTGTTCATAAAAAAGGGGAGTACTTGCTCCCCTTTTTTATTTTCTATATTGGCATAGATAGGCTGTTGGTGTTGCGGCTTTTATTTTAAAAGATGAATTTGCGGGTACTTCAAAAGCACTATTTGACGCGAAATTTTTCCATTCTCTGGTTTCAGGTAACAATACCGAAAGTTCACCTTCTACTACATGCATAATTTCTTTTTCGGCTGTGCCAAACTGATATTCACCTGGTAAAATTACGCCTACAGTAGAACGGCCTTCTGGGTTTTCATATCCGAGAGATTTTACCTGTCCGTCAAAATATTGGTTTTCACTGATCATTGTTTTAAAGTTTACAGTTTTAAGATTACACTTTTTTAAGGATTACATTTGGCAGAGTAATTCCACCTTTTTATTTATTGTGACCCCAACTTACGGAATTTGATCGTTTTAAGAAAAAATAGCATTGTACTTTCGAAAATATACGTATCCACCAAATAATTTAATTAATAAGGTTTCAATATTCAATTTTAATTTGAGAAAATCAACGTTCCAGATCCTTCAAAAACGATTGCAATTCCATTGATCGTAATTCAATCATTATTCTAGATCGAAGTTGAATTATTGTATCGTAAAATCCCTTTGTCAACCAATCTTAATATTTAGTGTAATAGGACCATAAATTGCAGCTTCATTTTCAAATTAAATAAATTTACGTATCTTTGCCCCGCATATAATAAATCCTAATTTATTTTCTATGCAACTCGATTCCACAAAATTTATTGCAACAGGTTTAACATATGATGACGTACTTTTGGTACCCGCATATTCTGAAATTCTACCTCGTGATGTAAATACAACCACTTTTTTAACGAAAAAAATTAAACTTAACGTTCCCTTGATCTCTGCAGCAATGGATACCGTTACAGAAGCTGAATTGGCTATTGCTATTGCCCAAAATGGGGGTATTGGTATGTTACACAAAAACATGACCATTGAAAGACAAGCCAACGAAGTACGTAAAGTAAAAAGGTCGGAAAGTGGAATGATCCAGGATCCGGTAACTTTATTGGAAACAGCTGTTGTTGCCGATGCTTTCAAAATTATGAAAGAACATAAGATTGGTGGTATCCCGGTTGTAAGTAGCGACAATAAGTTGGTTGGTATTATTACCAATCGCGATTTGCGCTTCCAGAAAGATATGGCACGCCCTATTGCGGAGGTGATGACAAAAGAAAACCTAATTACTGCACCGGAAGGTACGAACCTTATACAAGCAGAAGAAATTCTTCAAAACCATAAAATTGAGAAATTACCTGTAGTAACTAAAGACGGTTATTTAAGTGGTTTAATCACCTTCAAAGACATTTCAAAAGTTAAAAATTACCCTGCAGCTTGTAAAGATGAACGCGGCCGTTTGCGCGTTGGTGCAGCCGTTGGTGTAACTGCAGATACTTTACAACGTGTAGATGCTTTAGTTGCTGCCGGTGTAGATGTAATTACAATTGATACTGCTCACGGCCATTCTAAAGGCGTTGTAGATAAGTTAAAAGAAGTAAAAGCAAAATATCCCGAACTGCAGGTAATTGTAGGAAATATTGCTACCGGAGCTGCTGCAAAATTTTTGGCTGAGGCCGGAGCAGACGCGGTTAAAGTTGGTATTGGGCCGGGTTCAATTTGTACAACACGTATTATTGCAGGCGTTGGTGTTCCTCAGTTGTATGCCGTTTTTGAATGTGCAAAAGCATTAAAAGGAACTGGTGTACCGGTAATTGCAGATGGCGGAATTAAACATACCGGCGATATTGCCAAAGCAATTGCATCAGGTGCAAGTACTGTAATGGCAGGTTCGTTATTCGCAGGAGTAGAAGAATCTCCGGGCGAAACCATCATTTACGAAGGACGTAAGTTTAAATCTTATCGCGGAATGGGTTCAATCGAAGCTATGGAAAAAGGATCTAAAGATCGTTATTTCCAAGATGTTGAAGACGATATTAAAAAACTAGTTCCGGAAGGAATTGTTGGCCGCGTGCCATTTAAAGGAACTTTAGCTGAAGTTATGTATCAATACATTGGCGGTTTACGTGCAAGTATGGGCTATTGCGGAGCTGCAAATATTGAAACCTTACAAGAGGCGCAGTTTGTACAAATTACTGCAGCTGGTATGCGCGAAAGTCATCCTCATGATATTACGATCACTAAAGAAGCGCCAAATTATACCAGGTAATATAAAATTTTAAAATAATCGATTGCGAAAAGGGATTTCTGTAAAAAGATTATCCCTTTTTTTATGCAAAAGATTTTCCTGCTGATTTTACGCATCATCGCAGAGTTACACATTAAGTTGGCAAAAAATATCGGAGTTTTTCCTTGCGCAACTTACCTTAAATCTGCGGGAGATATTTTGAGCGTATTTCTGATAAAAATAAAGAAAAAAATAAGTCGAAAAATGCGGTTTTCGTCCGAAAATTGTATTATTTGCAATGATGAAAACAATTGCTGACTAAAGTCAGTTATCTACTCCAAATATGCCATGGAAATAATTCATATCAGTGCCGAGTGTTACCCTTTTGCTAAGGTTGGTGGTTTAGCAGATGTAGTTGGGGCTTTACCAAAATATCAAAATAAGTTGGGTCACATTGCCAAAGTAGTGGTTCCGGCTTACCATACCAAATTTCTGGCCGAAAATGAGTTCGAGATCGCCTATGATGCTTGGGCAAATTACGGCAATCATCATTTTCCTTATCGCGTACTAAAAGAAAAAACCAATAAACTTGGCTTTGATCTTTATGCGGTAGATATTCAGGGATTGACAGATCGGCCAAATGTTTATGGCTATCATGACGATACAGAAAGGTTTATTGCTTTTCAAATCGCTGTTCTGGATTGGATTGTTCAGTGGGAACATCGGCCGGATGTAATCCACTGTCATGATCATCATACTGGCTTAGTTCCATTCATGGTTTCCAATTCTGTAAAATATCAATCGATTAGCGATGTACCAACCGTATTAACGATACATAATGCACAATACCAGGGCCAGTTTGGCTGGAATAAATTGTACTATTTGCCTGCGTTCGATTTATGGAAATCGGGATTGCTGGAATGGAATAATGATATCAATCCATTAGCTGCAGCAATAAAATGTGCCTGGCGGGTAACAACTGTTTCGCCGAGTTATCTGGAAGAAATGATGTACAATGCACGTGGCTTAGATGGGTTGTTGAGGCAAGAGCGCGGTAAATGTGTGGGAATTCTTAACGGTATAGATTCTGAAGTCTGGAATCCGCAAACCGACCCATTATTGAATAAAGGTTACAATTTGCGTACGGTAGAAAGTGGGAAAGCAGCAAACAAAAAGGCGCTTTGCGATGTTTTCCAGTTAGATGATTCTAAACCATTGTTCACATTTATCGGGCGTTTGGTTGATGAAAAAGGAGCAGATTTGCTGCCTGATATTTTCCATACCGCTTTACATCACCACGGAGACGAGATTAATGTGTTGGTTTTAGGTTCTGGCGAAGATTGGGTAGAGGGTAGGCTAAATCAATTGAAAGATTACTTTTACGGAAAGTATAACTGTTATATTGGTTATAATGAAAAAGTATCTCATGAAATTTATGCCGGCGCAGATTTTTTGCTTATGCCATCCAGAGTAGAACCATGCGGGCTTAATCAATTATATGCATTGAGATATGGAACAGTACCAATTGTGCGGCGCATTGGCGGATTAAAAGATACAGTTGTTGATATTGGAGATGATGGATTTGGAATTTGCCACGATCAAACCAGCGTTTGGGATGTAACCCAATCCATAAACCGTGCAATTGAACTGTATAAGGATAAAAAAAGATTTAAAGCGATACGAAAAACCATGATGAAAATTGATCACTCCTGGGACAGAGCAGCGCTGAACTATATACAATTATACCAAATATTAAAATAGCTTTAAACACATGACCGACAAAGTTTTAGGCGTTATTCTTGGCGGCGGCCAGGGATCGAGATTATCGCCACTCACCCAAACACGCTCTAAGCCGGCAGTTCCAATTGCAGGGAAATACCGTCTTGTAGATATTCCAATTTCAAATTGTTTGAACTCTGGAATACACCGCATGTTTGTATTAACCCAGTTCAATTCAGCATCACTCAATAAACACATTAAAAACACCTATCACTTTAGTCATTTCAGTACGGCTTTCGTAGATATTTTGGCGGCAGAGCAAACTGTTCAAAATTCGGCATGGTTTCAAGGTACTGCAGATGCCGTTCGCCAATGTATGCACCACATCGTTTCGCACGAGTTTGATTATATTTTAATCCTTTCCGGAGATCAGCTTTACCAGATGGATTTTAAAGATATGATTGAAAAACACATTGAAGCAGAAGCAGAAGTTACTATTGCAACCATTCCTGTTACGGCGAAAGATGCTACAGATTTCGGAATCCTTAAAGCCGATGAAGAAAACTTAATCACCTCTTTTATAGAAAAACCAAAAACAGGTTTAGAAGACTGGATATCGGATACCGGCGAAGAAATGCAAGGCGAAGGCCGCAACTTCCTTGCTTCGATGGGGATTTATGTGTTTAACCGCCAATACCTAATCAATATTCTAAACGATAATCCTGAAGAAAAAGATTTTGGTAAAGAAATTTTGCCAAGGGCGATTAACGATAGTCGGGTTTTAAGTTTTCAATACGAAGGATATTGGACAGATATTGGTAATATTTCATCATTCTTTGAAGCCAACCTTGGACTTACAGATGAATTGCCAAAGTTCAACATGTTCGATTCCGCGCACACCATTTTTACGCGCTCGCGCATGCTACCGCCATCAAAAATTGCTGGTACTACGCTGTCCAAAACCATCATTGCAGAAGGTTGTATCATTCAGGCCAGTAAAGTAGAGCACGCTGTTTTGGGTATTCGTTCCAGAATTGGCCGCGATACAGTAATCAGCAATGCATATATTATGGGAAGCGACAGGTATCAAACTCTTGAAGAAATTCAGGAAGAAACCGATGCCGGAAACTCTTTAATTGGCATTGGCGACCGTTGTTACATCAATAACGCAATCATTGATAAAAACTGCCGCATTGGAAACGATGTAAAAATTAATGGCGGTCCGCATTTAGAAGATGGCGATTATGAATTATACGCCGTTAAAGATGGTATTGTCGTGATTAAAAAAGGCGCAACTTTACCTAGTGGCACCGTAATTTAAAAGATATAATTGTATTTATTAAGCCAGATTGAGTGTTTCAGTCTGGTTTTTTTATGCGTAGATTTCTTGGGAATCGATTCGCTGCGGTCCGCTCAGATGACCATATTTCCTAACAAATTTTTCAAAATCGAATCTCACATCTCCCTTATAGCAACTAAAATCAAATTCCTCCAACATTTTTTGTGCTGAACTGTTAATCCCTAAACAATTCACAAATATGGCCGATAAACACTTATACCAAACCGGAATTATAGGAAACTGTTCGTTTTTAGCACATGTAAACAAAAATACTGATATCTCTTGGCTTTGTTGGCCACGTTTTGATAGCCCTTTTTTATTTGGCAGCATGCTGGATAAAAATAAAGGTGGCGAGTTTTCGATCCTTCCTCAGGGCGAATACACCTCGCATCAATATTATATTGAAAATACAAATGTATTGCGTACAGAAATTACAGCAGAAGACGGGACTTACCGAGTAACTGATTTCGCGCCGCGTTTTCATTTGTATGAACGTTATTTTAAACCGCTGATGCTCATCCGTAAAATAGAGCCTATAACAGGAAACCCACGTATTACCATAAAATGCGATCCGGTGTGTGACTACGGAAAAGGTAAAATGCATGCCATTCCGGGCAGTAATCATATCGATTATATGGGTTGTGATGAAAATGTACGGTTAACCACAAACGCATCCATAAATTACATTATTGATGAAAAAGCTTTTGTTCTGAACGAAGCAAAATATCTGGTTATGACTTACGGGCACAACCTGGAAGCGCCGTTAGTTAGCACGTCAGAGAATTTCCTGCGCGAAACAATCAGTTACTGGAGAGTTTGGATTAAACACTCGTCTATTGCAGGTTTTTTTCAGCCCTTTGTGATCCGCTCGGCACTGGTTTTGAAGATTCATCAGTATGAAGATACTGGTGCATTTATTGCCGCAAGTACCACCAGTTTGCCAGAATCTCCGGGAAGTACCAGAAATTGGGATTACCGCTATTGCTGGCTTCGCGATTCTTTCTATGTGCTGACTTCGCTAAACCATATCGGGCACTTTGAGGAAATGGAAAAATATTTCAACTATCTTTCTGATATTTCTTTGGCAGAAGATACCCGTTACCAACCATTGTATGGAATTGGCGGAGAGCGCGAAATCACGGAGCGAACACTCGATCACTTGGATGGTTACCTTGGCGAGCAACCCATTCGTGTAGGCAATCAGGCATATGAACACATTCAAAATGATATTTATGGGCAGGTTTTAATTTCTATGCTTCCTTTATATACCGACCACCGTTTTGTTTTTTCTGAACGTAGTGACTCTGTAAAATGGCTGGAAAGCGTATTGTCTAAAATTGAACGTACCATTGATGAGAAAGACGCCGGAATCTGGGAATTTAGAAACATTGCAAACGTACATTGTTACAGCAATTTATTCCAGTGGGCAGGCGCACAAGCTGCATTAAAAATGGCTAAAACCATTGGCAATGCAGATTTTGAAGAACGTGCAACCGTATTGATCGAGAAAGCATCAGCACATATAGAAGCCTGTTATGATCCCATCAGAAAGGTTTATACCAACGCTGTTGGCAGCGACCATTTAGATGCGAGTACCTTACAGCTTATTGTAATGAATTACCTTGATCCAGCTTCTGAAAAAGCAAAAGATCATTTAAAAGCCCTGGAAGCCGAATTGAAAACAGAAGATGGTTTATTTTACCGTTATCTGCACGCAGATGATTTCGGAAAACCAAAAACGACCTTCTTAATTTGCGCTTTCTGGTATGTTGAAGCTTTGGCTTGTGTTGGCCGTGTGGACGATGCCGTTAAAGAATTTGAAAACATCATTAAATATTGCAACCACCTGATGCTTTTTAGTGAAGATGTAGATGCAAAAACCGGTAGTCAGTGGGGAAATTTTCCTCAGGCATATAGCCATGTGGGGTTGATGAATGCTGCCTATAGAATCGCAATTAAGCTAGATAAGCCTGTGTTTTTGTAGAATATTTGGAATGGTTGGATGAATGTATTTCATTTGCGGCCGATTCTAACTTTACTTGTTAGAACACATTTTGATAGCCAGACCTTACATAAAAAATCCAATGAAGCTGTTTTAATTGTCAGCTTTATTGGATTTTTTTTTCGAACGGGTGGAGTTTATTCACCCTATCAATTTAATTCCTAATATATGTAAGAGGTGGTATTAAATACGCCATCTTTTTGTACGGTTATACCATTATAGTATGTACCATAAGATGCGTTTGTAACAGTATTATACAGATAAACAGAATATTGTTTAACTGCCGGAATTTTAAATGAAGCGACTCCCAAATCGTTTGTTACGCCAGTGAAATCAGCTACCTTTAAGTTTGCTGCAGTGTTGTTGTTATAATTATATCTATTCGTAGGAATAATCATTACACCAATATTTTTTAATGATTGATTATTGTTGTACGATTTAATGGTTATTGTAACTGTTCCTGAATGATCAGTCACTTTAGTTTCTTTGTTTTTAACTGAACCCGTAGTTACCTGTACATACTCCTGTACAACATAAGTGATATTATTCACTTTTGCCGAATCTGAAATAACCTGGTAGTTCCTTGGATTTAGATCTCCGAAGTCTACCTGGCCATTTGCATCAGTAACCCGAGCGTCTAAAAGAACGTTTGTGTTTGAATAATATAAGTCCTGGCGATCATAGAGTGACAATTTAACATTTGGTAAACCCTTTCCGGAATCATCCAGCAATCTGTAAGTCAGTTTTCCGCTTGTGTTTAGTGTAACATCAACGTTAGTTGTTTTTTTGCATGAGGTAAAGGCTGCAGTAAGCAGAATTAAGAATGTTAATTTTGATTTCATTATTAAGTTTTTAAAAAATTTGCGCAAATATATTACAAAATTTAACTTAAATAGACTGGTAAATCATACGATGTGACGTTAATTTGTGTTTTTATTTAAACAGTTTGGTAGCTTTAAAATATTATAATCGTATAATATTGACTATTAATAAATTAGTATTTAAATGAAAAAGGATCCATCGCATTGCGATAAATCCTTTTTGTTGATGAATGTCAGTTCGACTTTATATTTTCGATGCAAATTCTTCTTTTACCAGACTCCAAAGTAGTTTTCTTACCTCTACAAAATCGTTCAGGTAGTATTTGGCTTCAGAAATATTGGCACCTACTTTCACGGTAATCGCATCATCGGGCAAAGCCCTAAAAATGTCTTCATCCGTTACATCATCGCCAAGCGCCATAATAAAATCTGTTTCCTTTCCATAAAGCCAGTTTAACGCGGCTTTACCTTTATTTACTTCAACGTTTTTAAACTCAATTACTTTGTTTCCGGGCATCAGTTGTAAGCCTTTATCAGCTGCCAGAATTTTTAAATGACTAATAATTTCATTGGCTCTTAAATCGCCCAAACCTTCATCCGCTTTGCGGTAATGCCAAACCAGCGAGTAACTTTTTTCCTCAATAAATGAACCTGGCGTTCTATCTGTATACGTTTCTAGCAAAGCCTTTATTTCCTGCTTCCATTGATCTGTAAGTAGCGGAAGTGAATTCCATTTATCGCCAAAAGACTTTTGCCATGCGCCGTGTTCGGCAATTAAATCCACTTTCAGGTGTCCAAACCACTTTTCTAATGTTTCATGTCTGCGTCCGCTAATGATTACAATTGTGTTCGCGGTATCTTCAGTAAGTTTAGTAATCAGGTCATACAATTCCTGATCGGGAGAGGCATCGTCTATGTTTCCGGAGAAACCAACAAGCGTTCCGTCATAATCTAAAAATAGCGTTCTGTTTTTCGAGTTGTTGTACTGCTCAGCAATAACCTGGTTAATTGCGTTTACGGCATGTTTAGTCAGTAATGACTTTTGAGAATCCTTCACTTCTTCCAATCTTAATATAAAATTTTGTACCCAATGTTTTACATTGAATTTTTCAACTATTGCGCGCATGGCTGTCATACGCTGTATTTGTTCTTCTTTTGGCATTTTCAATGCCGTCACAATGGCTTCCATAATATCGCCAAGGTTGTTGGGATTTACGACAAGCGCGTCCGTAAGTTCTTTTGAAGCGCCAGCCATTTCGCTCAAAATCAATACCCCGTCATTGTGGTTTCTGCTGGCTACATATTCTTTGCTAACGAGATTCATTCCATCTCGCATTGGTGTAACCAGACAAATATCTGCTGATGAATATAATGCCGATAAAACTTCTATCGGAAACGATCTATAGAAATAATTTACCGGAATCCAGTTGATGGAACGATATCTGGCATTCAGATTACCGACAAACTGGTCGATCTGTTCGCGGAGATCGCGGTATTGCGGCACACTGTCTCTTGATGGCACAACGATCATAAACAATTCAATTTTACCGATATATTCCGGATGAATTTGCAGAAGCAATTCCAGAGCTTTTAACCTTTCCAAAATGCCTTTACTGTAGTCGAGCCGGTCAATCGATAAGATAATTTTCATGTCTTCTTTTCCGGATCGGAAAAAATCGATTTCTTTTTTTACTTCGTCTGTAGTTGTTAGACTGGCGAACTTCTCGAAATCAATTCCCATAGGAAACGCTTCGACTACAATCTGATGATCTTCTCCATTTAAAACATTGGATGTGGAATTGATGGGTAGAATCCGCGTTGCGGTACTTAGAAAATGCCTTACATCGTCATAGGTATGAAAGCCGATTAAATCTGCACCGGTTAAACCTTTAAGCAATTCTTCGCGCCAGGGGATAAGCCTGAAGATTTCGTACGAAGGAAAAGGAATATGCTGAAAAAAGCCGATGGTAGATTTCGGTAGACGTTCTCTGAGGATGCCGGGAAGCAGCAAAAGTTGATAATCCTGAATCCAGATCCGGTCATTTTTATCCAGAACTTTTAGTGCGCTTTCAGCAAATTTTTTGTTGACCGCCTGGTAACAATCCCAGTAGCTTTGTTCATAATGGGCATAAGTAACCAGATAATGAAAAACAGGCCATAAAACTTCGTTAGAAAAACCTTCATAATATAGATTGATCTCGTCTTGAGTTAGAAAAACAGGAAATAAATTTAATGCACGCAATTTTTCAATTACTTCTTCCTGGCGATCTTCCGGAACATCGATTCCAGGCCAGCCGACCCAAATGGAATTGCCGTTTTTATACACGTCTGCCAAACCTGTTGCCAGGCCGCCCTCGCTTGGAATGAAAGTGTATTCGTTGTTTTCTTCTATAATTTTGACGGGGAGTCTATTCGATAGTATAACTGTCTTCATGCTTCTTTTTGATGTATCCACATAATAAAAAGCATATAAGACCGTTTTTGTTTGAATTTTTTGGTTTTAGCCGATTTAGCAGCCTCATTCTCCTTTGATGAAGGTGTTTACATTTAAAATCTTATTGGTAGTTAAATATGAGCGAAAAAGTTGAGCCAAGTTGTGGAGTGGAAATCACTTCCAGACTTCCCCGGTGCATCTTCATAATATTGCGGCTTATGGTGAGTCCAATTCCGGAACCGTTTTTCCGGGTGGTGTAAAAAGGGACGAAGATTTTCTCAATATCTGCACCTTCAATTCCTTTTCCGTTGTCTGCTACATCAATGTAAAGCTTGTTGTTTTCTAACCGATAACTGATTTTGATATGTGGATTTTCGGTAAATTCTACAGCATAAATACTGTTCGTTATCAGGTTAATTAATACCTGCTCTACCAATTTAAGATCTAACTGCAAGGTGATTTTGGATAAAGTCTGCTCTACATCAAGTACAATGTTTCTACCTGAAGCAAAAGGCTGCATGAGTACTTTTATGTGTTTTAAAATTTCGCCGATAGTGTGCGCTTCCAAATCTGGCGTGGGAAGTTCTGCAATGAGGCGATAGTCTTTCACAAAATCCAGTAAACCAGCTGAACGCCTTTTAATGGTTTGCAAAGCCATTTTAAGATCGTCCATATCTTCTGAAGTCAGGTTTTCCTTATCGCTAACCATTCCGTTAATTGTGTCAGACAATGAGCTGATTGGTGTGATAGAATTTAAGATTTCATGAGAAATTACACCGATTAAACGATTCCAGGCTTCGGTTTCTTTCTGCTCAATTTCGTCTTTAATGTTTTGAAAACTGATGATCGTATAATTGTTTCCATATAAATTAAGTGGAATAACTTCTGTAGAAAGCTGTGTAAGTTTATCTTGGATTTTCAACTCCAAAAAACGTTTTCCGCCTTGCGCAATTTGTTCTGTTGCTACAGCAAAATCATTCAAATGTTCTTTTAAACGGTGCCAATATTTGTAAGCCGGCACAGAAAGCAAGTTGGATGCGGCCTGATTAAAAAAGACAATTTCTTGGTTTACTTTTTCATTTGCCAATGCATTTACAACAATTACACCTACCGGAACTTGCTCTAAAATGGTTTTAATCAGTTGGAACATGGCTTCTTGTTCCATACGGATTTGTTTGTGTACATGTAAGATATCGCCAAAAGATTCATAAAGTTCGGGGAAACTTCCTTGCGTTGCTTTATTTTTAAAATTTAGGGTATGATCTCTGGTTTTTACGGCAAGAATAAATCGCTTAATATCTGATCGGATTTCGTTGATGTACAAATACAACGAGATAATTAAGGCAATAAAAATAAATCCGACACCGGCTATTGTAAACCAAAGTGCTGTGCGGGTAATGAGATAAAACAACAGGTAGCCCATTAGGTTAATGATGAGCAAACGAGATATCAATCGAAATGTAAAACGTTTATAGAACATTTTTTAGATCATTGGTTTATTTGGTAGGGTTATCGAAGGTTTTATTTCGCGCTTTTCACTCCTTAAATTATATTCCGAATTTTTCAATTCTACGGTATAATGCTGCGCGGGTTAAACCGAGTTCTGCCGCTGCGCGGGATATATTGCCTTTGTGCTTATCTATGGCTTTCTGTACCATCAGTTTTTCCATATCTTCTAATGCCATTTCATCGGGTACTGCATTTGAGGCACTGAAGCGTTGCGGACTTAATTGCAAATCTTCTTCGCCAATTTCAGTTCCATCGGCCATAATTACAGCACGTTCCAATACGTGTTGCAATTCGCGAACGTTTCCGGGCCATTTGTAGTTCAACAATACTTGTGCTGCCTTTGGATGAATGCGCTTAATTTCTTTGTGGTATTTGTTACTGAAATTTTGCATAAAATGATCGGCAAGCAAAAGAATATCTTCGCCGCGTTGCCTTAGTGGTGGCAACATCAATTCTACCGTATTAATCCTGAATAGTAAATCCTGCCGGAAGGTATTTTTCGCTACCATTTCATTTAAAGGCATATTGGTTGCTGTTATTAAGCGCACATTAATTTTACGCTCTTTGCTTTCGCCCAGTCGGGTTACCGTTCGGTTTTGTAAAACACTAAGCAACTTTGCCTGTAACGGAAGACTAAGGTTGCCAATCTCATCCAGAAAGATCGTGCCGCCTTCGGCGAGTTCAAAACGGCCGGGTTTATCGTCTTTCGCATCTGTAAATGCGCCTTTTGCATAACCAAAAAGTTCACTTTCAAATAAGTTTTCGTTTAAAGAGCCTAAATCTACATGCATAAAAACCTGATTGCGCCGTTGGGAATGGCGATGTATTTCATAGGCAAAAACCTGTTTTCCTGTCCCGTTTTCGCCCAGAATCAACACATTGGCATCGGTGGGAGATACTTTCAGGAGTGTGTTTTGCAGTTGTTTGATCCCGGCGGCCTGGCCAATAATATGATCAAATCCGCGCTCTATATCTTTCTGTAACGAAGAATGAATTTTTTCGAGCTTTTTAACTTTGCGGGTAGATTCTCTAAGTTTAGTTGCAGATGATAGGGTAGCGAATAGTTTTTCATTTTCCCAGGGTTTGAGAATAAAATCTGTCGCGCCATTTTTAATGGCTTTCACAGCCAGTTCGACATTGCCAAAGGCTGTCATTAAAATTACTACATAATCTTTATCTACAGATAAAATATGCTCCAGCCAATATAAACCTTCTCTACCATCGCTCGCACCTTTTTGGTAATTCATATCCAACAGGATAATATCGACTTCATGTTTACTTAATAAAACATTGATCTCTTTCGGCGATTTGCAGAGTACAACTTCTTTTACCTGTTGTTTAAGAAATAGGCGTGCGCTGAGCAAAATATCGTCATCGTCATCAATAATTAAAACGGTTGCGTTTAACATAATTTGTATTTTAAAACCTCACTCTATCAAAGTGAGTGGTATTTGTTCTCTTTTGCTATCCCTCTCCTTGAAGAGAGTGAAATAGCATGTTGCGGTTTTAACCTCTTCGCAGCTAAGCATCTAGTTTTTTCTGCTCCCAACCCCCTCTCTTTAAGGAGAGGGAATGAAGGGGTGAGGTCCTTTCACCGCACTAAAATAATGAAACTGTTCGTTGCCGCACATAAACTGTTCGAAAATGAACATGTAATGAATTGAAATTATTTTAAAATATTGTTAATCAGTAAATTAAAATAATTTAACGCTTTGGCACAAGCTTGGATATTGAGCAATAAAATTGATTACCCGAACAATGGATAAAAAAATTGAGAAGAAAAGGTTTACATTAAAAACCATGCTAATAATGGCAGGTGCCGTTGTATTTGTAGCTGTTGTAATTTATGGGTATACGCTCTCATTAAATAAAGTTTACCGCGCAGATGCAGATAAATTAACCATCAGCAAAGTAGAGTACGGAGATTTTGAAGATGTCGTATTGTTAAACTCCAGTGTTGTTCCACTTACATCTGTAATTGTAAGTTCCTCAGAAGGTGGTACCGTTGCAGAGATTTTTACAGAAAATGGCGCATCTGTTGTAAAAGGGAAACCTTTGTTGCGCATTGCAAATTCTAATGCAATGTTAAGTTATACCTCCAGTCAAACTGCAGCCACAGAACAAATCAATCAATTGCGGAAATCGCGCTTAGATTTAGAACAAAATCAGCGTGTGCTCAATCAAGATGTTCTAGATGTAGAGAATAGTTTACGTACGGCGGTGCGTCAATATCGGTTAGACAGTTCTTTGTTTGCGAAAAAAGTAATTACGCTTCAAGAGTTTAATAAATCTGCGCAAGACTACGAATATTACCAGGGCAAACTTAAAATTGTAAAACAGGCCGTTTTGCAGGAAAACCAAAGCCGCAAAATGCAGCTGCAACAAATTGATCAATCTATGGCGCAAATGAATGAAAGTTTGAACATGATTCGTCAGAATATCGCCAATATGACCATAAAAGCACCTGTATCCGGAAAACTTTCGTCATACGATCCGGTAATTGGAAAATCTTATACCTCTAATGAAATGATTGGCAAAATTGATCTTTTGCAAGGATATAAATTACAGGCCGGCGTAGATGAATATTATATTAATCGCGTAAAAGAAGGGCAAACGGCAACTTGCGAGTTTAATGGGAAAACGTTCACATTAATGGTTAGCAAAGTAATTCCAGAGGTAACCAGCGGTCAGTTCCAAGTAGAAATGACCTTTAAAGATGTCGCGCCAGAAGGCTTGCGCAGAGGTTTATCGCTTCAAACAAAACTGACCTTATCAGACAACAGCAAATCTTTATTGCTTGCACAAGGACAATTTTTTCAAAGTACCGGTGGCTCTTGGGTTTTTGTAATCACAAATGGTAAAGCCACTAAAAGAAACGTAAAAATTGGCCGCAAAAACTATCTTTATTATGAAATAATAGAAGGTTTGCAAAAAGGCGAGGAAGTAATAACATCTTCTTATGATCAGTTTACTCAATATGACCAAGTAGAAATCAGCAAATAAAAAATATGAAAAAAATACTCATTACGCTCGCATTTGCCTGTTGCTTATACACCGTACAGGCGCAAGGCATTTTTAAAAAAGAAGCCAACTGGCAAGACAAAAAAAATGGCATTACTTACGAAATGAACATTTGGGCAAAATCTGCTAAAGATGAAACGCTAACTAAAGCACTAGCCAAATTTACACCAACTGATGAAAAATCACTTCTCGAAAAAGTAGAACTGATACAAGAAGGGAAATTAAAATTTAGTGTTCCACTCCGTTCAGAAACCACAGAAATACAGCTTGAACCCGGCTTATATACCTTTAAACTTTACCATAAAAAGTTGGGGATAAAAGAATTTGAAATAGAATTGAAAAAAGGGCAAAAAACAAATATCCAGCTTACAGCAAAATAAAAGGCTTTATGATTAAGATCGAAAAATTAGAAAAGGTTTATAAAACTGAAGAGATTGAAACTACAGCGTTGAATGGTATCAACTTACACGTTAAAGAGGGAGAATTTGTTTCTATAATGGGGCCTTCTGGCTGCGGCAAATCAACGCTGTTAAATGTAATGGGTTTGCTGGATAAACCCGAAAGTGGCAGCTATAAATTTATGGAAACAGAACTGCTTACTTTGAACGACCGCGAACGATCTAATTTCAGAAAAAGGAATATGGGCTTTGTGTTTCAAAATTTTAATTTAATTGATGAATTAACGGTTTTTGAAAATATAGAGTTGCCGTTAATTTACAATAAGGTTGCCGCTGGTGAGCGCAAGCGACTGGTAAATGAAATTATTGAACGCATGAATATTGTAAATCGAAGCGGGCACTTTCCTCAGCAATTGTCTGGCGGTCAGCAACAACGCGTTGCTGTTGCTCGCGCTTTGGTTACCAAACCGAAATTGATTTTAGCCGATGAACCTACCGGAAATCTAGACAGTTCGCACGGTAATGAAGTAATGGAACTGCTTTGCGAACTGAATGAAACCGGAACCACAATAGTAATGGTAACACACTCCAGTCACGATGCAAGTTTTTCTAACCGGATTATCAATTTAAAAGATGGCCATGTAATTTCTGAAAAGATTAATAAAAGCCGAAACGAAGAATTGATCTGACCGAAAATATCGAAGCCTAAAGTGTAAAACTAAAATAGCCTGTTACTTAATACTCTACCTTTTACTAAAAGCTCATACCCATGTTTAAACTGAATTTAAAAATCGCTTTGCGAAACCTTTGGAGAAACCGGGGAATTACGGCCATTAATATTGGAGGTTTATCTGTGGCACTCGCTGCTTTTATATTGGTTGTTTTGTATTACAATTATGAAACCGGTTATGATAAAACAAACCCGAACTACAATGAAATTTACATTGTTGGCAGAACATTAAAAGATCAGAAAACAAATTATACTGCAGCGCCATTTGGGCAGGCAATTCAAAAAAATATTCCGGAAGTACGTTCTGTCGGCTTAATGAAATACAGCTTTTTTGAGATCCCGGTTCGGAAAGACGATAATGCTACCTTTCTTAAAAAATGTTTAATGATTGATTATAATGCCGCAAAAATGTTTGATCTGAAGCCCGCAAATGGTTTATTAAGAAAACCGGAAGGTACAGATGCTTTGTTTTATTTAAATGCACAGCATTATCAAACACTGTTTCCGGCTAAGAAAAATAGTGGCGAAGAATTGATTACGCTGGGCTCTAAAGCTGCTGGTATGCAAGGTAAGGTACACAATGTAATTCAGTCTAACCCGCATTCTACAATAGAATTTGATGCGGTGTCGCTTTTTGCAAAACTCGGAGACGGCGAAGATTATAATGGCAACAATTATT
This sequence comes from Pedobacter terrestris, assembly GCF_052343045.1. Classification (NCBI taxonomy): domain Bacteria; kingdom Pseudomonadati; phylum Bacteroidota; class Sphingobacteriia; order Sphingobacteriales; family Sphingobacteriaceae; genus Pedobacter; species Pedobacter terrestris. The sequence continues at coordinate 1,227,726 of NZ_CP180264.1, forward strand.
ATACGTACATACAAGTAAAACCCGGAACAAATATTGCCACGTTGGAGAATAAAATTAATACGCTTTACAAAAAGGAATTGCTGCAAAGCGGAGAAAATCCACAAGATGAATATTACAAAACCACAAGTATCTTTTTAGACGCACTTAAAAATCAACACCTTAATCCAAAAGCCGGGAATAATGCCAACTATAGGTTGCTGCTTGCTTTATCTGTTTTAGGTGGCGCAATATTAATTATTGCCTGCATAAACTTTACCAATCTCAGTATTGCACAAGCAGCAAAACGCGCACGTGAAGTAGGCGTAAAAAAAGTTATGGGCGCTTACCGGTTTCAGCTGGCTTTTCAATTTTTAGCAGAAATTTTTCTACAATGTCTTTTTGGTTTAATTCTGGCACTTATCCTTTCCGAGCTGGTTTTGCCGCGTTTTAATCAGGTTTTTGGGGTAACGCTTTCGCTTTGGTCTGCAGGGCTTTCTTTATATTGGCAATTGCCCGCGATCTTGATTGTCATCAGTTTTATTTCTGGTTTTTATCCGGCATTGGTATTATCAGGGTTTAAACCTGCACTGGTACTTAAAGGAAATTTCCAAACCAGTAAACAAACACATTGGTTGCGCAACGGACTTTTAATTACGCAATTTGTTGTAGCCGTGGTATTTATAATCGGCTTGCTCATTATCAATTCGCAGTTAAAATACATGCGGAGTGAAGATATTGGTTTCAAAACAGAACAGGTTGTATACATCCGCAACATCATGATTTTCTCCAAAGCCGATAAATTCCAATCCTTGCGAGATCAAATGCTCAAGATTGATGGAATAAAGTCGGCCACGGTAGCCAACTCCATTCCGGATGGTTCGCCAACAGAAAAATCCAGCTATACCATTGATGGGAAAGCAAATGAACTGAGTTTTATAGATGTAGATTATGATTATTTTGAAACTCTTGGAATACAGGTAAAAGAAGGGCGAACCTTTTCTAAAAAATTCAATATTGATACTGCGCGTTCAGCAATTTTAAATGAAACCGCGGTAAAAAAATATGGACTCACTAATCCGGTAGGTAAAAAAATCAGAGGCTGTAAAAATTTGGAATACACTGTGGTGGGCGTAATTAAAGATTTTAAAACACTGGGTTTTGAAAAAGCTGTAGAACCAACGCTTTATGTGATGAATAATCCTTGCGGCAATGAAATGAAGCGTACGGCAATTTTATTAAATATTGACCAGCAAAAAATGGGAACTGCTTTAAAAGCTTTGAAAAAAGAATGGTCTGGTATTAATAAATTAGATGGCGATGATTTTAGATATGAATTTTTGGACGATTTATACGGCAAATTATTTAGAAATCAAGAAAAACTTCAGTCGGTATTTTTTGCTGCCGCAATGCTCACCATTTTTATTGCAATATTGGGATTATTTGCCTTTGCGAAGTATTTAACCAATAGCAGAGTAAAAGAAATTGCCGTTCGAAAAATACTTGGAGCCAGTGACCTTCAGATCCTTAAACTTCTAAACAGCTCATTTTTTGTGATGGTACTTGTTGCCAACGCTATTGCCTGGCCTTTAGCTTACATTTTAACCAAGCGATGGCTGGATACTTTCGCCTATAGAATTGACTTGCCCTTTTCGCCTTTTATCATCAGCGTTTTTACTACGCTTTTTATAACCATTTTAACTGTAAGCCTGCAAGCCAATAAAGCGGTAAATGCGAGTCCGGTTGATGCACTGAAATATGAGTAGTGGCGAAAGCGCAACCTAAAATCAAAAATATATTATACAAAAAAAACTGAAAATTAATCAACAAGCCATTTGGTCTTGATACTGAATACGTGTTACCAAAATATTAAACCATGTTCAAATTAAACCTCAAAATCGCTTTACGGAATCTCTGGCGGAATAAGCGTTTCACCTTTATAAATGTTGGTGGATTGGCCATCGGACTGGCCAGTTGTATGGTGCTGCTGTTGTATGTTACTTATGAATGGGGCTACGATAAACAGTTCGCCAATCATGAAAAAAACTATGTAGTTTATCAAAATACGCCATCGAGCGGAAAAATATTCAGTTGGCCGTGGACTCCAAACGTGATGGCAAAAGAAATTCAGGAAAAAATTCCTGGTATCAAATATTCATCGCATTCAACTTATCCGCGTCCGAATTTGATCGCCAATGGCGAACGTAAATTTAAGCAAAGAGGCATTTTTACCGATCCGAATTTCCTGAAGATTCTGGATTATAAATTTCTGAAAGGTAATCCAGATGCGGCACTGAAAGAAGTAAATACCATCATCCTCACCAAAACCTTCGCTGAGAAATTATTTGGAACGGAAGATCCAATCAATAAAATGGTAAAAATAGACAATATCGATGTATTAAAAGTAGAAGCAATTATAGAAGATGTTCCGCCAAATAGCACACTTCAGTTTGATTATGTGATGCCTTGGGCATTGTTTGAAAAACGCGAATCATGGGCCCGCGATCCGAATTGGGGCAATAACATGTGCCTCACAATTGTACAGTTGAATAATACAGCGGCTTTTGTACAGGCAAATGTTGCAATAAAAAACATTTACAAACGCAACCAAAGCGGCGGTATAAGTGAAGCATTATTATTTCCTCTGGATAAATGGCATCTGTATGATGATTTTGAAAATGGTAAATCTGTTGGTGGCAAGATTGACCAGTTAAAGATTTTTCTTTTACTGGCCATTTGTATACTGTTAATTGCCTGTGTAAATTTCATGAACCTTTCTACTGCAAGCTCAGAAAAAAGAGGCAAGGAAGTTGGCGTGCGTAAAGCAATTGGTTCTTCAAGAAAATCTCTGGTAGGGCAATTTCTTTTAGAATCATTAATTCTGTCGCTACTCAGTACAATTCTTGCTTTCGTACTTGCAGAAGTCAGTTTACCTTACTTCAATAATTTGCTGGGCATTGAATTGGCTATTCAATATCACGACTGGAAATTCTGGACAACGCTTTTGAGCTTAATGATATTTACCGGGTTAATTGCCGGAAGTTATCCGGCCATTTATCTCTCGTCATTTGAGCCAGTGAAAGTTCTTAAAGGTGTCAACATGAAAATTGGCTCAAGCGTATCAATCCGGAAAGTTTTGGTTGTAACGCAATTTGTATTTGCCGTATGTCTCATTATCTGCACTTTCGTGATTTACCAACAGCTCGACTTCATCAAAAAGAAACCAATTGGTTACGATAAAAAGAACTTACTTCAGCTGGCAGTACAAGGAAATTTGCGCAATATAAATAAGCTGGAATTGCTTAAAGACAAGTTGTTAAAATCTGGAGCGGCAACTTCAGTATCGTTTTTTAGTCTTGACATAAGCGAAGGTGGCAATAATACAATGGATGTAAGCTGGCCGGGTAAAGATCCAAAGCAAGATATTCTGTTTAACCAACGCGGAATTGGCTATGATTTTATTCAATCTATCGGCACTGAATTGGTTGCTGGTCGCGATTTTTCTGCCCGATATAAGAACGACACGAATACCATTATGTTGAATGAATCGGCCGTTAAAATGATGGGTTTAAAAGAGCCTGTTGGTAAAATAGTCAAATGGAATGAAAAAGATTGGAAAGTAGTTGGCGTGATGAAAGATTTTGTTGTAGAATCGGCTTATCAGAAAGTAGCACCTATGTTTTTCTATCCAATTAACTACAGCGGGGCAGAAATTGTTATTATACGTTTAAATCCTTCTGCAAACGCAGGAAGTTCGTTATCGAAAATTGATCAGATTGTAGAAGAAATTGAACCGAATTTTCCGGTTGACCGGAAATATGTAGATGAAAGTTTTGCATTAAAATTTAAAAATGAACAACTATTAGGCACACTTTCCAATTGGTTCGGCAGTTTCGCCATCTTCATTTCCTGTTTGGGTTTATTGGGGCTGGCGTTATTTATGGCAGAACAACGAAAAAAGGAAATCAGTATCCGTAAAGTGTTGGGCGCAACTACTGCAAACATCTTAACACTTTTGAATAAAGATTTCATCAAACTGGTGGCTATTGCCAATGTAATTGCCTTTCCGCTGGCTTATATTATTATAGACCGATGGTTGTCTGCTTATGAATATCGGGTGTCCATTTCGGTTTTGCCTTTTGCCATTGCAGTAATTTTATCGGTTGTAATTGCCATCCTCACCGTAAGTGTTCAATCTGTTAAAGTGGCAAAATCAAATCCAATAGATGCACTGAAATATGAGTAAAGAGCAGAAAGCTAATAGCGCAAAGAAAAAATCATAAAGAAAAATGGATTGCTCAGAAAAAAAACTAAATAATCAACAAGTTATCTGGTCTTGATACTTGCCACGTAATACTTGCCACCAAAATACTAAACCATGTTCAAACTCAATTTAAAAATCGCTTTGCGAAATCTCTGGCGGAATAAAGGTTTCACGCTCATAAACCTCGGCGGCCTGGCCATTGGAATGGCTTGCTGTTTAATGTTGTTGCTATATGTAAGCTATGAATGGAGCTATGACCGGCAGTTCAAAAACGTCGATAGAATTTATCAAGCCGCTTTAAATTTAAGTGTTAATGGCAAACTCAGTACCACTTTCGCATTGCCAAACCGCTTGTCTGCTGCGGCATCAGCAGAATTGCCGGAAATAAAACGCAGCGCGCGGGTATCCTTTAATAAAAATCCGAAACTGTATAGCCATGGTGAAGATCATTTTAAGCTTATACCGTCTTATGTAGATCCCACCTTCCTGAAAATATTTGATTATCATTTTATTTACGGAAATGCAAATAGCGCTTTAAACGAACCGGGAGCGGTGGTGATTAATGAAACTACAGCTAAAAAGTTGTTCGGTCGGGAGAATCCCATAGGTCAGCGGATTACTTACGATGGCAGAAATGAACTTAAAGTGAGTGCGGTGATTGAAGATTTGCCCAAAAATCAAACCATACAATTTGAGGTTTTGCACCCTTGGTCTTTTTTTGATCAGCTGAATCCTGACGACCGCCAAAACGGTTGGGGCGCAATAACCTGCATGACGTATTTTGAGTTAAACGAAGGCGCCTCTCTCGAAAATACAAATCAGCTCCTACAAAAGTTTATAGTTAATAAAGCGCCAAATCTGGCGGATATGACTTATCAGCCTTTTCTTTTTCCGATATCGAAGATGCATTTATATCAGGAATTTAGAAATGGAAAATCTGTGGGCGGACGCATAGATCAGGTCAAATTATTTCTCTTTTTGGCCTTTTGCGTATTGTTCATTGCCTGTATCAATTACATGAACTTATCTACCGCGCGTTCAGAAAAACGTGCACGGGAAGTTGGTGTACGTAAAGCTTTAGGCTCTTCCAGAAGTACCATTATGGGACAGTTTATGATCGAATCTATAATGCTCTCGCTGGTTGCAATAGTAATTGGATTTACGCTTTCTGAAATGTTGTTGCCTTATTTCAATCATCTGCTCGATATAGAAATAAAAATAAACTACAGTTCGGCGACAGTTTGGACTGCGCTATTAGGTTTAGCAATCGTGTCCGGATTACTTGCGGGAAGTTATCCTGCATTTTACCTGTCTTCTTTTATTCCTATTAAGGTATTAAAGGGCTTTAAAGGCTCTTCAGGTTCACTGTCTATCCGGAAAGTCCTTGTCGTATTGCAATTCGGATTATCCATTTGTATGATCATTTCTGCCGTAATTATCTATAAACAAATTCAGTTTATGCGCGATAAACCGTTGGGTTTTGATGTTGCTGCTTTGGCACAGATTGATTTGGAAGGCGAATTGTTGAAACCAGGCAAACTGGAAATCCTTAAAAATGAACTTAAACGAAGTGGAGCAGTAGAATCTGCAACTGAATATGCTGGTTCGTTTACTTTTGATGGCAACATTACCAGCGATTTCTCCTGGCCAGGTAAACCAAAGAATGATGTTTCAATAGTCAGTTACCGAAGTATCGGTTTTAACTTCGCACATACAACAGGCGTGAAAATTTTAACCGGACGGGATTTCTCGCCAAAGTTTCCTTCTGATACGTCTACATCTCTGCTGTTAAATGAGGAAGCTGTTAAGTTGATGGGATTAAAAAATCCGGTTGGAGCAGCAATTTTTTGGGGAAATGAAGGTCCGCTAAAGATTGTTGGCGTTGTTAAAGACTTTTTCAATGAATCGCTCGGATCAAAAGTATCGCCAACGGTTTATTATTATAATATCAAACAGAGCCAGTCTTTACTGTTGAAATTAAGTCCGAAACAATCATTAAGTGCATCAATCGAAATGATTAAACAAATTAGCCAGCGCATTAATCCGGCATATCCGGTAGAAATAAAACTCGTGAGTGATGGGATGGAAGAAAAAATACAAACAGAAAAGCTACTAAGCGTTCTATCGAATGTTTTTGGTGGATTTGCCATCTTTATATCCTGTTTGGGCTTGCTGGGATTGGCACTTTACATGGCAGAACAACGAAGTAAAGAAATTAGTATCCGGAAAGTTTTGGGTGCAAATTTATCCGATATTTTAATGTTGCTGAATAAAGATTTTATGAAATTGGTTATCATCGCCAACATCATTGCCATTCCTGTTGCCTATATATTAATCAGCAGATGGTTGGAGAAATACGATTATAAAATCAGCATCAGTGTGTGGCCGTTTTTGTTTGCGCTTTTAACATCAATATTCATTGCCATTGTCACTGTGAGCCTGCAAACGTTTAACGTCGCAAAAGCGAATGCTGCGGATGCACTGAAGTACGAATAGAGCAGAGGAGCGGAGGGCGTGTAGCGTTTGGCGAAAAAAGCTGAAAGTTTAAAGACCTAAAGGTAATAGCAAGAAAAACTGATCGGTAAAAAAATCAATCTGAAAAATGAAAACATCAGTGTAATCAATCACGGTGATTCTTTTTTCGTGATAAGGCCTTGCGCTAAACCAAAAAAAACACATACAAAACCTTGAAGTAGATTTCTCTGTGCGTCACTCTGTTATCTCTGAGGTTTTGCAAAGCTGCCGTCCATAAGTGAACAGTAGCTGTTCATAAACGGACATAAATTTTGTTCTATATATATTAAAGTATTGAAAAGCAGTGATTTATAAATTTATTTTTCATTGGTATTAATTTGGCATATGCCAGAATAAATCAAACAAAACGGACACGGTTTTAGAGTTTTGATAACTTTAATTCAGAATCCAAATTTGCTAATACGAAAACATGTTTAAGCTTAATCTGAAAATCGCCTGGCGAAACCTTTGGAAAAACAAAGGTTACACGTTAATCAATATTCTCGGTTTATCCATCGGGATGGCAAGCTGCATTCTGATTTTTATTTTCATTCGTTACCAAATGAGTTTCGATAAGGGATTTAAAGATAAAAACAGAATTTATCGGATAGTGTCCATTTGGGATTATGCCGATGGAAACCGGTTTTACTCTCAAGGCGTTCCATTGCCACTTGCACCAGCAATGCGCGATGATTTTTCGCCCTATATCGAAAAAATTTCTGCGATAGAAAATACCGCAGGACTGATCAAAATTACAGATCCTTCCGGGAAAGAAAAGCTTAAAAGCATTGAAGATGTTTTTTACGTTGAACCCGATTTTTTTGAAATTTTTAACTACAAATGGCTGTCTGGCAGTTATAATTCTTTGTCCGATCCAAGTCATGCTGTAATTTCTAAAGAAATGGCCAACAAATTTTTTGGCGATTGGAAAGCAGCGCTTGGAAAAACCATCAATTTTGAAGGAAATATCAACTATACAATTGGTGGGGTTATTGATGATATTCCGGAAAATAATTCGGTACAAATGAAAATCATGTTTCCTTACAAATCTTTCAAAGATAGGGAAGCGAAAAATTGGGGTTCTGTGAGTTCAAGTTCAGAAGCCTATGTTAAATTGAAACCGAATATCACGATAGAGACGCTCAATGGCCCATTGAAATCGTTTAATAAGAAATATTATGTAGAGAAGGCACCAGGCAAGGAAAGCCATCTTCTGCAGCCTCTAAATGACATCCATTATAATGAAAAGTTCGGTAATTTTTCCGGTCGGATAATGCCTAAAAAGCAATTGTATGGATTGGTGGTAATCGGTTTTTTCCTTATGGTAGTGGCATCCATAAATTTCATTAATCTGGCAACAGCGCAGGCTGTAAGTCGGAGTAAAGAAGTTGGCGTGCGTAAAGTTATGGGTAGCCAGAGAGGGCAATTGATTGTACAATTCCTAACCGAAACATTTACTATTGTTTTTATCTCACTTTTGGTTGGAAGTGTTTTAACAGAAATGGCGCTTCCTGCTATGCAAAATCTGTTCAGCTCTAAAATATCATTCAGTATTTTCCAGCATCCGGTTATTCTAGTTTTCATGTTGTGTTTAGTCATTTTTGTGAGCGTGCTGGCCGGTTTTTATCCAGCCGTGGTTATGTCAGGTTTCAATCCGGCATTAGCCATTAAAAATAAAATTGCAGCAAATACAGGAGGTTTAGGATTAAGAAAAATCTTGGTTGTAGCACAGTTTGCCATTACTGCGGTACTCATTATCGGCACACTTGTCATTCTTCAGCAAATGAAATACATCCGCGAACAACCCTTAGGTTTTAATCCAACTGCAATTGCAATGGTTGATTTACCGAATGATAGTTTAACCATCCACCGTTTTTCTACATTTAAGACCCAACTGAAACAAGTTGCTGGAGTAGAACAAGTGAGTTTTTGCAGAACCGCACCATCTTCGCAAAATAACAATGGAAATACGTTTACATTTAACAATAGCGAAACCGTTAGTTTTCAGGTAAATACCAAAAATGCCGATGAAGATTATTTGAAAACTTTTGATTTAAAGCTGGTTGCCGGTCGTAATCTTGTTAAATCTGATACAATAAATGAATACCTGGTAAATGAAACATTGCTAAAAAAGCTGAATGTGAGAAATCCGAATGAAGCGATTGGTAAAATGATTTCTATGGGAGGAATGAAAGCGCCGATTGTAGGTGTAATCCAGGATTTTAAAAATAAGAGCCTTCATGAAAATATCGATCCAATTTTGGTTGGCGCACTTAAACCACGCTTTTTTTATGCAGCCATTAAATTAAATTCTAAACAGATGTTATCAACAATGAAAACTGTAGAACAAATTTGGCAGAAAACCTTTCCGGAATATGTCTATAACGAATCTTTTTTGAATGAAGATATCAACAATTATTATCAGGGCGAGAAAATTTTGGGCACGCTATTTAAAGTTTTTGCCGGGGTTATTATTTTCATTTCCTTTATCGGTTTATTCGGCTTAATTTCTTTCGTGGCCACACAAAGAACGCGCGAAGTTGCCATCAGGAAAGTTTTAGGTGCATCAACAATAGAACTTGTGAAAATGCTTAACGGTTCATTTTTGTTGATGGTATTTATTGCCAATTTAGTTGCATGGCCGCTAGCTTATCTGTTCGTTTCTAAATGGCTCTCGGGTTTTGCCTATCGGATTGAGATCAGCATTTGGCCTTTTGCTTTTGCGATGTTCATCTCCATGTGTATTACGCTAATCACTGTAAGTTTACGATCTTATAAAGCAGCTGTTGCCAATACAATTGATGCGCTAAAATATGAATAAGACTTACCTAAAAGATCAATAAATACTAAGTTTTGATACTTACTACCGTTACTACTAAATACATCCCTATAATGTTCAAACTCAATCTAAAAATCGCCTGGCGAAACCTCTGGAAAAATAAAATATATGCAGCAATCAATATTGGTGGTTTGGCATTAGGTTTAACAGCATTTGTGTTGATGCTGTTGTATATAAACCACGAAGAAAGTTATGATAAATGGTCGGCGGAACTAAAAAATATCTATCAGATTAGAGAAAGGCATAGCTTTTTTACACCAGATAATAAAGAACATTGGCAATCCAGTAACGACAGCAGGATGGCTGCCCTCATTCGGCAAAATATACCGCAAGCGCAGGCCGTAACAAAGGTAGATCAGATTTGGGATTTTAACGCCGGTTATTCGGTCAAAATAGACCATGCGGACGCTGTAATGATAAAAGGTATTCGTGATGCCGATAGCAGTTTTTTCAAGGTTTTTCCATTCAAATTTATTCAGGGAAATGCAGAAACAGCACTTATAATGCCAAAATCTATCGTATTGAAAGAAAGTGTTGCGATTCAACTCTTTGGTACCACGAAAGTATTGGGCAAAACAATGAAGGTTATTGTTTGGAAAGATGATCCCGGAGAGATGTTTACCGTTCGTGGCGTAGTAGAAGAACCGAAAAGTCCGCAAACTTTAGTTTTCAGTGCAATTATGCGTACAGGTTGGCAAGATACTGATCCAACTGAGCCATCAAATCACCATTACTGTGAAGTTTATGCTAAGGTGCAAAGTGGAACGGATTCTGCATTGTTTAATACATCATTGCAGAAAACATACGTACAGTTTAAGAAGGAATCTTTTGTAAAACGGAAAATAGAATACGATACATATTATAAAGATGGCAATAAACCCGGACTTAAAGCGCTTTCAATAGCCGATGTTCATGGAAATCCACCTTTTGAAATGAGTTGGTTTGAAAAATTAAAACCTATTATTGGTATTTCTATTTTCCTGTTGCTGGTTTCCATCATCAATTTTGTTAATCTCGCAACAGCGCAATCTGTACAACGTGCAAAAGAAGTTGGCGTACGCAAAGTTTTGGGCTCTTACAAAAGGCAGCTGCTTGCACAATTTTTAATGGAGTCTGCCTTGCAAAGCATTACAGCACTTTTTTTGTCTATTGTTTTTATAGAAATGGCTTTGCCTTTTTTTAATCAGAATTTCAATGTAACACTTAGTTTCTGGCACAATACGCAATTGCTCAGTATTTTAATGCAACTGTTTGGGTTGTTTTTAATTGTAACCTTACTTGCAGGTTTTTATCCGGCATGGATGGTTTCTAAATATAATCCTGTTTCGGTACTTAAAGGCAATTATGAAAGTGGCTTACGTGGCATAGCCTTGCGAAATACACTTGTGGTTTTTCAGTTTATCATTTCGGTAACGTTTATGATTGCAATTGGAATTATGCATAGGCAAACGCGATTTATGATGGAAAAAGACCTCGGATTTGAGCGCGCCAATCTGATTAATATCAGAACCAATTACAATGAGAAATTCGCAGATCGTCTCCGGCGCATTCCGGGGGTGAAATCTGTTGCCACTACAACGCAATTACTTGGGAATGTATTTAACAACAATTCAGATATCGCATACAACGGGCATACCATCCCATTAAACACCGTAACCATTTCTATGGACGCCTTGCAAACCCTTGGCGCAAAGTTAGTGAGTGGCAGACTTTTCTCTCGTGCGTATAAACAAGATACCGTAAATGCCGTAATCCTAAATGAATCTGCCGCGAAATTATTGGATAAACAACCTATCGGCAAAATGTTTGACCTTGCAGGAAGGGAAGAAAAATATACTTTTCAAGTTGTTGGCGTAATTAAAGATTACCATAACGAAGGTTTTGATAAAGCTGTGCTGCCTACAATGTACAAAGTAACCAAACTTGGTGGCACCAGCATGACCAATAATGTAATGGTTAAGTTTGATTCTGATAACAGTGAAGCCATCTTGAAGAAAATAAAGGCAGAATGGAATTTATCTTATCCAGAATTTCCGATGGCTTACACTTCTATGGATGATGCATTTTGGAAAGTGATGGAAGCAAACGATCGTTTTATCAGAATGATTGTGCTTTTCAGTACCGTATCTATTTCTTTATCTCTGTTGGGTTTGTTTGCGCTTTCTACTTTTGTGGCCAAACGCCGTACAAAAGAAGTTGCGGTACGCAAGGTTTTGGGTGCGTCTGATTTTCAGATTATCAATCTTTTAAATAGATCTTTCTTAATTCTGGTCATTACTGCAAATATTATCAGCTGGCCAATCGCCTATATTTTGGTCAAAAAATGGTTGCAAGGTTTTGCCTACCGAATTGATATGCCTATTTTTCCATTTTTGCTGGCTACAATTGTTTCTGTAATTATAGCGGTATTAACGGTAAGCATTCAGGCGCGGAAAGCAGCTGTTGCAGATCCTGTAAATGCACTCAAATATGAATAAGGAATAGTCCTTAGAGAGAATAATAGAAAAGTAACACGTAAAAAGAAAGATCAACCAGACCTTACTTTAGGCCATAACATCTAACCTTATACTTGCTATTTACGATTTGCTAACTAAAAAACACTTTATCCTAAACAATGATACAACTCAACAACATTGAAAAATACTATGCAAACAAGGGCGTAAAAAATTATGTACTTCGCCTGGTGACTACAGAAATTAAACAAGGGGAATTTGTTTCCATCATGGGCCCATCGGGAGCTGGAAAATCAACTTTGTTAAATATCATCGGGATGTTAGAAGAACCTACTTATGGTACGTATCATTTTTTAGACGAAGATGTTACCCAATTAAATGAACGGAAGCGAATAGAGCTTTACCGCAACCATATTGGTTTTGTTTTTCAGGCTTATCATTTGATTGACGAAATGACAGTGTATGAAAATATAGAAGCGCCTTTACTGTATAAAAAAGTGCCATCAGGCGAACGGGCCAGTAGAATTGCAGATTTGCTTGATCGGTTTAATATAGTGGCCAAGAAAGATTTGTTTCCAAATCAGCTTTCGGGCGGCCAACAACAGCTTGTTGGCATTGCGCGCGCATTGGCTGCGCAGCCATCAATTATTCTCGCAGATGAACCCACCGGGAATCTTCAGTCTGCACAGGCAGAAGAAATTATGGAACTTTTTCAAAAACTAAATAAAGAAGATGGCATTACCATTATTCAGGTAACACATTCAGAAAAAAATGCGCAATATGGCAGCCGGATTTTGAATATTGCAGATGGCGTTGTGAAAGAAGACTTGGCAGTGGTGCAATAACAAATTCTGAGCAAAGGGATTTCTGGTTTGTTTTCTATCTTTAGCCCATGCAAAAATCTTTTACAGATCAGCTGGGAAATGAGATTTACGTCAATTTTCCGCCCAAGCGCATTGTTTCTATCGTTCCTTCGCAAACAGAGTTGTTGTTTGATTTAGGTCTCGATCAGGAAATCGTGGGTTTAACAAAGTTTTGTATCCATCCAATAGATAAGTTTGCAACACGCACAAAAGTTGGCGGAACAAAAAAACTGAATATTGATCTTATCAAAGATTTGAATCCAGATCTCATCATCGGGAATAAAGAAGAAAATACGCAAAGCGATATTGAAGAACTTGCAGCGGCATTTCCGGTTTGGATGAGCGATATTTTTACGCTGGATGATGCCATGAAAACCATCAGTCAAATAGGGGAGTTAGTTAACCGGGATCCGGAAGCTGCATATCTGAATCATTTAATTTCGGCTGGATTTTCAGATTTAAGAACACTGGCCGCCCAGCATCAGATTGATAAAAAAGTAGCCTATTTAATCTGGAAAAAACCTTTTATGGCTGCAGGGCAAAATACTTTTATCAATGATGTTTTGCTCAGCAATGGTATGCAAAATGTAATTCAGCTTGATCGATATCCGCAAATTACTCTTGCGGCACTGAAGGAGTTAAATCCCGAATTGATTTTGCTGTCCTCAGAACCTTATCCCTTCGGAGAAAAACATATTCAGGAGATTTCTACAGCGATTCCCTCTGCCAAAGTTAAACTCGTTGATGGCGAAATGTTCAGTTGGTATGGAAGTCGTTTGGTAAAAGCAGTACAGTATTTTTTTGAGTTTCAGAAAGAACTTTACGAATAGTTTATTGTTATTTGTAGCATTATCATCGTTAAATCCGTATGGTCATTTATGAGAAAATTATTGTTTTTAAGTCTGTTTGTAGGCGCGCTTGCGGGTTGTAGCAGCATGAAGTCTGGTTCTGGTGAAAGCACCGTTTCTGTAACCGGAAAACTCGAAAAATTGGGTATCACCACGTTTCAATACGGTACACACCAGATAAAAAGTGAAGGAAAAAGTTATGCCTTAAAAAGTGCAGACATTGTTTTGGATAAATATCTGGATAAAAACGTAACCATAAAAGGAACAAAAGTAGCTGGCTATCCGCTTGAAGGCGGCCCGGATTTAATTGAAGTGACGGCTGTTAGAGAGCGGTAGTTCCATTTTAGTCTGAAAATGAAGTAAACTAGTAGTTTGAGTTTTTTCAATAGAATTATTTATTTTTCATAATGAGCCACTTATCTTTTTTTTACAGAAAAAGTGGTGCAGAAACTTTAGAAATTCAAATCAAATCTCTATCCTTGCAACTCCTAATGCGGAAGTGGCGTAATTGGTAGCCGCACCAGACTTAGGATCTGGCGCTTCACGGCGTGGGGGTTCGAGTCCCTTCTTCCGCACAAAGCCGTTTTGAATACATTCAGAACGGCTTTTGCTTTTTAGCTGCATTGCCTCTTAAAACTTATTGTTTTTTTAATCGTTATTGCTAGGAAGCACAACGAAGCAATCAATCTTATTAAATATTTAGAGAAAAGTCAATCGATGTCCACAGAATTAACCACCTTTTAATACTTCAGAGCAATTATTCTTTTTCATAATGAGCCACTTAGCTTGTTACGAACAAAAATGTGATAAAAAACTTTTAAGTGTTTTTTGATTTTTAATTCTAATTTCTATCTTTGCAGTCCTTAATAACTCCTAACTGCGGAAGTGGCGTAATTGGTAGCCGCACCAGACTTAGGATCTGGCGCTTCACGGCGTGGGGGTTCGAGTCCCTTCTTCCGCACAAAAAGACAAAGGCCGTTCCGATACTAATCGGAACGGTTTTGTTTTTAAACAGGAAACGTTAAGAAATAATAAACACATAATTTTGATGTAGCTTGAGGTTATTCTCAGATCTCACATCTCAATACTTATATCGAATAATAATGAATATTACACAGGAAAAAACCGGCAATTTAAATGCTGTTGTAAAAATCAAAATCGCTCCTGCAGATTATACTGAAAGAGTTGATAAAGCCATTAAAGAGCAAGCAAAAAAAGCAACTTTACCAGGTTTCCGTAAAGGAATGGTGCCTGCTGGTCACATCAAAAGAATGTATGGTAAAAGTATTTTGGTTGATGAGATTAACAACCTGTTGAACGATACTTTAAGCAAATACATTGCAGATGAGAAATTGGAGATTTTAGGGCAACCATTACCTAAAACCGACGATGAGAAAGAATTCAAATGGGACAATACTGACGAGTTTGAATTTGATTACGAATTGGGTTTTGCTCCGGCGTTTGATGTAGAATTGACTTCAAAAGATAAGTTTACCCAATATGTGGTAAAAGCAGATGCGGAAACTTTAGAAAGCCGTATCAAAAATATCCGCCGCAGTTATGGTAAAATGACTAATCCGGAAGTTTCTGCTGCGGATGATGTTCTTTATGCCGAGTTTACTCAATTGGCTGCAGATGGTTCTGTGTTTGAAGGAGGAATTACCAATACAGCAACTTTACGTTTAGATCAGGTTAAAGACAAAAAAGTTTTAAAGTCATTAACTGGTGTTAAAAAAGACGATGAAGTTGTAATCGATATTCAAAAAGCTTTAGAAGATGCAGCAGTAATTGCAAAAGCACTAAACATTTCTGAAGAAGATGCAGCAGATTTGAAATCTGATTTCAAATTAACGGTAAAAAATATCAACCGTTTAGAAGAGTCAGACTTGAACCAAGAATTTTTTGATAAGTTATTCGGAGAAGGAACGGTTACAGACGAAGCGGGTTTCCGTGCAAAAATTACCGAAGAAATTGAAAGCATGTTTACTCAAGATGCAGATCGTAAATTATCAAACGATATTTATGAGCAATTTCTTGCAAAATACGATTTCGAATTGCCAGACGAATTTTTGCGTCGTTGGTTAAAAGCAACAAATGAAAAACTTACGGACGAAGAATTGGCTGAAGGTTACAACGATTTTGCTAAAAACCTGAAATGGACTTTGATCGAAAACAAAATCATTAAAGACAATAACATCGAAATTAAATATGAAGATGTAGTTCAGGCGGCGAAAGCAAAATTGGATATGCAATTCAGAATGTATAGCCCAAGTCCGCTTCCGGAAGATCAATTGGCACAATATGCGGTTCAGTTTCTTCAACAAAAAGAGAATGCAAACCAGGTTTTTGAAGAGGTTAAAGCATTGAAAACTTTTGAGCAAATCAAATCTGTAGCTACATTAGAGCAAAAAGAAATTGCCTACGACAAGTTTACAGAATTGACGAAGAAAGAAGCGTAAAGCGTTTGGCGAAAGGCGTTTAAACAGATTGTTCTATTGCTTATATTGAGTAATGGCACAATTCAAATTCCAATCGTTAGAAGTTTGGCAGTTATCTATATCGATAACAGACCGATTACTAGATATAGCTGACCGTTTGTCAGTTGATAAAAAGTATAGATTTGCAGAGCAGCTCAATGGGCTGCTCTTAGCATATCCAACAATATCGCCGAAGGCTCAGGCTCCAGTTCCACTAAGGAATTCGCTCATTATCTGAATATTGCACATCGTTCTGCTTTCGAGAATGCGAATATTCTTGTCGTTCTGGAACGAAGAAAATATATTTCCAGCGAAGAACTATATGAATATCTCGAAGAATTAGATAAATTGGCACGGAAATTAACCAACTTCAGGAAATATTTATTAAAATTATAATCTGGTTTGGCGCTTCGTTATTCAACGCAGAACGCCGATCACTAAACGCAATACACGATTATGACCATAGATTCACAAGAATTCAGAAAATTTGCCGTTAAACATCAAGGAATTGGCGGCTTACATGTAGATAAATTTATTGCGCAAGCAAACTTAAATCCTCAAAATATGACGCCTTACATTATTGAAGAGCGTCAATTAAACGTTGCACAAATGGACGTTTTTTCGAGGTTGATGATGGATCGTATTATCTTTTTAGGTGATGCAATTCATGATCAAAATGCGAATATCATTCAGGCACAATTGCTGTTTTTACAGTCTACAGATGCCGATAGAGATATTCAGATTTACATCAACTCTCCGGGCGGTTCTGTTTATGCAGGTTTAGGTATTTATGATACCATGCAATACATTCAGCCAGATGTTGCAACTATTTGTACCGGTATGGCTGCGTCAATGGGTGCGGTATTATTGGTTGCAGGTGCTAAAGGTAAACGCGCTGCGTTGCCACACTCAAGAGTAATGATTCACCAACCTTCAGGAGGCGCTCAAGGTGTTGCTTCAGATATGGAAATCAACTTGAGAGAGATGTTGAAATTGAAAAAAGAATTATACGATATTATTGCAGAGCACTCTGGCCAAACATATGAATGGGTAGAGAAAGCTTCGGATCGCGATTACTGGATGACAGCTGATGAAGCTAAAGGATTTGGTATGGTTGATGAAGTTTTATCGAGAAACGCAAAAAAAGATGGCGAAACAAAATAAAGAATCACGCTGCTCATTCTGCCATTCTGGCAAGCATGAAACGCTAATGCTTATTGAAGGCATGGATGCATTTATCTGCGATAAATGTGTAACTCAGGCCAGTCAGTTGCTGGCGCAGGAATTGGGTACAAAAAATACCAAGAACATCCAGACAGCAATTACATTATTGAAACCATTGGAGATTAAAAACCATTTGGATCAATATGTGATCGGGCAGGACGATGCCAAAAAAGTATTATCAGTAGCGGTGTACAATCACTACAAACGTTTGAATCAGAAAATAGATAAAGACGAAGTAGAGATTGAAAAATCAAACATCATGTTGGTTGGCGAAACCGGAACGGGAAAAACCCTTTTGGCTAAAACCATTGCCAAAATTTTACACGTTCCTTTTTGTATTTGTGACGCAACTGTATTGACAGAAGCAGGTTATGTTGGAGAAGATGTAGAAAGTATTCTTACACGTTTGCTTCAGGCTGCAGATTATGATGTGGCTGCAGCAGAACGCGGTATTGTATATATTGATGAGGTAGATAAGGTGGCGCGCAAAAGCGACAACCCTTCTATTACCCGCGATGTGTCTGGTGAAGGTGTACAACAGGCTTTGTTAAAAATACTTGAAGGTACTATCGTTAACGTTCCGCCTCAGGGAGGACGTAAACATCCTGATCAGAAAATGATCCCGGTAAATACGAATAATATCCTTTTCATCTGCGGTGGTGCATTTGACGGTATTGAACGTAAAATCGCAAACCGTTTGCGTACACAAGCTGTGGGATATAAGGTGAAAAAAGATGAAACCGTATTGGATCTTAAAAACCTATACAAATACATCACTCCACAGGATTTAAAATCTTTCGGTTTAATTCCAGAGTTAATCGGACGTATTCCGGTACTTTCTCACTTAAATCCGTTGGATAAAGAAACGTTGCGCAATATTTTAACCGGTCCGAAAAACTCATTGGTTAAACAATACGCGAAGTTATTTTCTTATGAAGATGTGGAATTGATTTTCGAAGACGATGTTTTGGATTTTGTTGTGGATAAAGCGATGGAATACAAACTTGGTGCGCGTGGTTTAAGATCCATTTGTGAGGCGATTATGCTCGATGCGATGTTTGATATCCCGACACAGGAAAACGTCAAGCAGTTACACATCACGCTCGATTACGCGATTGAGAAATTTGAAAAGGCCGATTTTAAGAAGTTGCAAGCTGCATAAAAATTTCAATCCTCTCGCGAAAGCGGGGGGATTTTTTGTAAATACGCCCGGCAACAAACGCCCGGCGCTAAACTTATTGATATGAACGAAGAAAAAGAGGTAAAAAAAGACGAGAATATCGCAGATAAAGTCAAAAAGGTTAAAGAAGTAGAATCGCCGGTAAAAACCGGATTGAAATCTAAAGACGAGATCGTTAAAAACTGGTTGCCCAGATATACTGGCAGACCATTGGATCAGTTCGGAGATTATATCCTGCTAACGAATTTCAGCAAATATGTGACAATGTTTTCTGAGTGGAATGATAATGCCCCGATTATGGGATTGGATAAACCGATGCAAAGTGTAACAGCTAATGGCATTACCATTATAAATTTCGGAATGGGAAGTCCGCTGGCTGCAACCATGATGGATTTATTAACCGCCATTAAACCAAAAGCAGTTTTGTTTTTAGGAAAATGCGGTGGTTTGAAGAAAAAAAATCAACTGGGCGATTTAATTCTGCCAATAGCGGCGATTAGGGGAGAAGGAACTTCTAACGATTATTTACCTGCAGAAGTGCCCGCATTACCCGCATTTGCTTTGCAGAAAGCAATATCAACCACAATTCGTGATCATGGACGAGATTACTGGACCGGAACATGTTACACCACCAATCGCAGAGTTTGGGAACACGATAAAGACTTTAAAAAATATTTAAAGACACTTAGAGCAATGGCTGTAGATATGGAAACGGCAACGATCTTTACTACTTCTTTTGCGAATAAAATTCCTGCTGGGGCTTTGCTGTTGGTTTCAGATCAACCAATGATTCCAGAAGGCGTAAAAACTGCTGAAAGCGACAGTTCTGTTACTGAAAAATACGTTGAAACACATTTGAGAATTGGAATTGATTCTTTGAAACAGTTGATCAATAACGGATTGACTGTTAAACATCTCTTGTTTTAAGATCCCTTTCTCCCGCTCATTTATAACGAGTGGGGAAATAACACCTCTTTTTCAAAGAAACTTAAATGAACAAAAAAAGATCGACACATGCCGATCTTTTTTTGTTCATTTTCTTTTTTATTCAATTTATGCAGATTATGCATAAATGATTACTAGCCTAAGTAAGATTTCAGGATTTTGCTTCTTGACGTATGACGTAAACGTTGTAAAGCTTTGTCCTTAATCTGTCTTACACGCTCGCGTGTCAAATTAAATTTTTCACCGATTTCTTCTAATGAAAGTGGGTGATTAGAACCTAATCCGAAAAACAATACGATGATTTCTCTTTCACGTTCTGTTAAAGTTGATAAAGATCTTTTAATCTCTTCAGATAAAGATTCATTAATCAGTGAACTATCTGTGTTTGGTTCATGGTTTTCCAATACATCTAAGAGCGTATTTTCTTCACCCTGAACAAATGGTGCATCCATAGAAACATGGCGGCCTGAGTTGCTCAGTGTGTCTGAAATCTTATCAACAGTAGTTTCTAAAATGTCTGCCAATTCTTCTGGAGAAGGCTCGCGCTCATATTCCTGTTCAAGCTTAGAAAAAGCTTTACTGATTTTACTTAATGAACCTACCTGGTTTAGAGGTAAACGAACAATACGGCTTTGCTCTGCAATAGCCTGAAGAATAGATTGACGAATCCACCATACTGCATATGAAATGAACTTGAAACCTTTAGTCTCATCAAAACGTTTTGCCGCTTTAATTAAACCTAAATTTCCTTCGTTGATTAAATCTCCTAAAGTTAAGCCCTGGTTTTGGTATTGCTTTGCAACAGATACCACGAAACGTAAGTTGGTTTTAGTTAATCGCTCTAACGCAGCTTGATCACCTTCGCGAATCTTTCTTGCTAGAATTACTTCCTCTTCTGCTGTTATTAAATCTACTTTACCAATTTCGTGCAGATATTTATCTAATGATTGACTTTCACGGTTGGTAATGGATTGCGTTATCTTGAGTTGTCTCATTTATACGTTTTGTGTGCTCTTTAATTATTGAAGTGTGCAAAGTTACGAAATTGTATGCCAATCCAAAAGGATAAAATGCTGAAAATGTTAGTGTTTGCACAACTTTTTAACAGTTTTACTTACTACAAAAATCATTCCAATTATATTTACAACAAGCAATTGTCAGGATTGTTTTTGTTTATTGAATAAGAATTAATTATTATTGATTTACAATAAAAATATTTTGAATTTTGGTAAATAAGTATGTATGTTTGAGCTGTAAATAATGGAATAATTATGACGTTTCTCTCACTCTCTTCTTTTTCACTTTACCACACATTCTCATGTTGTGTAAAATTTATGAGTAGCGTGCAAGGTCTGACAAATTACCTGTTCAATATTGAAAGCACTTTTTGCAAAAGTATTTATCTTAATGTTAGGACATACAACGATTTCGACGCTCGCAAAGGTATTTTTGTCCTTGTCAGGGAAAGTAACTTACGCATCCAACATAATCCATCCAAATCTCCTGTAGCCATGAAATTTAGCGGAATGAAGTTTTTACAAATCTCGGCTGTTGCCATTATTGTTATTCTTGTAGTCATAAAAAGGGAATTTTTTAAAATTTATGGCGATGATGATTTTTACCATTACGGAAAGATTATTGATACGGAGGTTAAACCTCTGATGTACCGGATCAATACTGAATTTGTTGGAAGGCAGACAACGTTGGATTCTTTGATCAGCGTAAAAGAAAGGCAAATAAGTGAATTTACGTACAAAGTAATGTTCCACGCATATTTAGGTATACTTCAGCCCAGCGGTCCAATCTGTTCAATATCTGATCTATTATTTTTTGAAGCTCAAATTTAGTTCCGTTCAGCTGGTATTGACTTATAGTTTTTGAAATACAGACTTTATTTACTTCTGATCAGTTTAATTCTTTTATTGTTTTACAGCGCTTTTCGATCAGCTTATAAATGAAGCCAGAGCGCGATTTAATCATATGATATGAAAATAAAAAATCAAATTACCTTAATTAAAATTGGTTATCTGGCAGTTTTATGCATTGCAATCTTGTTCGGTTTAAAAGATGCTCAGCAAGGTTTTACAGATGGATGGAATAGCGCTAATCAAAATATCAGCGAGGAGACTTCTATGTATTTTATACAGTTTGTTTTGATTATGACGATTGCATTTTTCGGACTTCGGTTTTTTATTTATTTGTATCGTTTTATTAATCAGGTAGAGCAAGGCAATGTATTTAGTGAGGAAAATATCAGGAGATTGTTTTTAATGGGCTGGTATTGTATTTCTATCCCTTTTTTGCTGTACAGCTATAATGTGATGGCGAATATGGGCGAAAACCCAATCTCTGTTGAATACCTTGGTCGTATAGCTGAATCTGTTGTTTTTGAGTTTTGGTTGCTGATATTCGGTATTACACTTTTAACCATTGCTTTTGTATTTAAAAAAGGCATTGAACTTAAACAAGAAAACGATTTAACAATTTAAGTATTCAACACTAAAACATTTTTAACTTTACCGATTATAATGCCAATAATAATAAACTTAGATGTAATGCTCGCCAGACGAAAAATGTCGCTCACCGAATTGAGTGAGCGTGTAGGTATTACGATGTCTAATTTATCGATCTTAAAAACCGGTAAAGCCAAAGCTATTCGTTTAGAAACACTAGAGTTAATTTGTTCGGTTTTGGATTGTCAGCCTGGCGATATTCTTGAATTTCGAGGCATTTAATCTCTTACTTGCAGTTTTTTTCGCGGCCAGTAGTAATGTTCTTCCACAATAAACCTGATAGAGCGGAAAGCCCGGAACGAAGCATGAGTGAGGACTTGAAGAGATAGCAGGACTTTCGGAACCGAAATGTACAGAACCTTGATTTTCAAAAAAAACTGTCCAGATAGATCTCTCCATTCTCCTGCGTATAGTCGAGATAACGATTTTTCCAATGGTTTTGGAAAAAACAATGGGAATAAAAAAACCTTCCAGTTTTCACTGAAAGGTTTATATTTTAAAACTGTGCTTTAAACTTTAGTCTTTTGACTTTTAGCTTATGCTTGTTCTTCCAAAACTTTAGTAACTAAATCAGCAGCTTCTTTCAAAGCAATTGCAGAGTATACTTTAAGTCCAGATTCATCAATCAATTTTTTAGCTTCTTCAGCATTTGTACCTTGCAAACGGCAGATAATTGGAACTGGAATATTTCCAATTTCCTGATATGCATCAATTACACCTTGAGCAACACGGTCGCAACGAACAATACCACCAAAAATGTTGATTAGAATTGCTTTTACATTTGGATCTTTAAGGATAATGTTGAAAGCTGCTTTTACAGTCTGAGCATTTGCGGTTCCGCCTACATCAAGGAAATTCGCTGGCTCGCCACCTGCAAGTTTAATGATGTCCATTGTTGCCATTGCCAAACCAGCACCATTCACCATACAACCTACGTTACCATCAAGGTTAACGAAGTTTAAGTTAGATGAACTTGCTTCAACTTCCATCGGATCTTCTTCAGTTACATCGCGCATTGCTGCGTAATCTGCATGACGGAATAATCCGTTTTCATCCAAATTTACTTTAGCATCAACAGCAATCACTTTATCGTCAGATGTTTTTAAAACCGGGTTAATTTCGAACATTGAAGAATCTGTTGCTTCGTAAGCTTTATATAAAGCGCTTACAAATTTCACCATTTCTTTAAATGCATTTCCGCTAACACCTAAGTTAAAGGCAATTTTACGTGCCTGGAAACCTTGTAAACCAACTTTAGGATCAATTTCTTCTTTGAAGATTAAGTGTGGCGTGTGTTCTGCAACCTCTTCAATGTCCATACCACCTTCGGTACTGTACATGATGATGTTACGGCCTTTTGCACGATCTAACAATACAGAAATATAAAATTCCTTAGTTTCTGTCGGACCTGGATAATAAACATCCTGAGCAACCAAAACTTTGTTCACTTTTTTACCTTCTGGACCGGTTTGAGGGGTTACCAACTGCATTCCGATAATATCGGTTGCGCGTTGTTGAACTTCCTCTAGGTTTTTGGCCAATTTAACGCCACCGCCTTTACCGCGACCACCAGCGTGGATTTGCGCTTTAATTACAACCCAATCAGAGTTATAATCAATTTTCAATTGCTTTGCAGCCTCAACAGCTTGCTCTGGAGTATCGGCAACAATTCCTTCTTGAACGTTAACACCGAAACTTTTTAATATTTGTTTACCCTGGTATTCGTGAATATTCATTTGCTACAAAATTTGCCCAAAGCTACAATTTCAAAGCCTTTAAACAAATATAAAATCCCGATTTTTTTTCAGAAAATGAAGCTTTTATGTTAAACGGGAAATTACGGACAAGCGTTTGATTTTAAGATTTCAGTATAGCGATAGGTTTTAATCACTTTCTCAAATTTTAATTGTTAACTTTTCAACTTCTAAAAGCAAAAGTTTTTTAAGCTGATGCAAATTCTAAATTTTGCCTGCTCTGATCTTTTTGTCCGTAATTTCTGACAATGTTCAATTCTCTAGCTTCCGGCAAAAGGAGTTCCAAATATACCAACCGCAAGTTCTGCCCAAACCAAAAACAGCATTAGCAGAACGACAATTAAAATGACCGTTCTTAGCAGGCCAGTTTTTAGATTTCTGATAACGAGTTCTATGGCTAAACCAGTACTTAATAAAAGTATGGCTGCAACAATAAAGTCGGAAGCTGTCCAATTGACTTCATTTGTGAATTGCATAGCGATTAAAGGAATTGCCAATATTACTGCCGTTATAGATAAGATAATGATGATTCTTATTTTTGATGGATGAATTTTTTTTTGATTTTTCATGATTTCTGAATTAATTATCGGTCGGTGAGACACCGACCGATAAATAAATGATGTTTTAATTGTTTATGCAGTAAATAATAATTGTTTTTTGATCTTTTAAGAATCCGATTAAATGATATTGCATGTCCAATCTGGCATTCCGGCGAGCAAACCAGTCGATTTTCGTTAGGTTTTTATAAGAGTGGAAAACATCGTAGTAAGTTTCAGAGTAGATTACGTCGGCCTTCTTGAAATTTTTATTTCGGTAGATTTCCTGCAATAGTTTATCGTAATCATAATCTGAAAGTCTAAATAGTGAAATGGAATTGTATGCACCCTGAAAATCAGGATAACTAGCCGATTTGGCAATAACTCGTGCGGAATCCGGAATCGGTTTTCCTACAACATTTAAATACTCGTCGAAAAAAAAGGAATCAGTAGGATAAAACGCCATATATATTGTACAAAAAATGGTCAATTGCATCACACTTAACAAAATCATTAGAATGCGTTTTAAATGCAGTTTTAGTTTTGTTATTCTCACAATTGCGATGAGCATCAGCGGAAGTAAAGCGATGAATGCAAGAATAATTAGCATGGTTAAAAATTTAATCCGAAATAAATCCATAAAAAATTTTTTAATTGACTCTCTTTTGCCTTATTCGTTGGTGTCTTCACCAACCGAAACAATTGCCAATTGATAGATAACACTTTCTTTTTTATAGTTTTATCTTGATGTTATCAGATCTCTCGCTGAATCCAAAATATTCTGCAGCCTTGTAGTCTGGCCAGTTCCATGAAAGCCAGCTTACGTTTTCATACCGTTCCTTTAAAAATTTAATTCTTTGGTCCAGTTGGCGAAGATATATAGCATCACTAAATGGTGTTGCAACTACTTCATGTGAATTGATATTGAAGTTTTTAGTATGAATTTTCGCTCGGTTTTTATCAAGTAAGGGAAGTGTTTTATCTGAGAGTGAAAGCAAATAATCTACATCTAAGCTAATCTGGTTGCTGTATGCCAGATTGTACCTCGTAATAAAAATATCCCAATTGATGGTGCTGAACCCAAGCAGCAACACAAACCAAATACTACCATTAAGTTTCAGTAAATAAAACAAGGTTTTTTGCTTCGCCACCTTGAAATATACTGTTCCTAAACCGATGATGCACAATATTGCAAACACCAAAACGCCAATTCTTTTATGGGTTAAACCATAAAATTCTATGTAAAAACTATCGCGGAGCAAAACCGACACAATTAAGATCAGATTTTGGATAATCCACAGGTAGGCGAGATATTGAAGTGGTTTTCTTTTGTAATAAAAATTTAGATTTCCCCTGAAAAAATACAGGATAATCATCATGGCTAGTACAATACTGAAGATAAGCGATTCTGTTCCCTTGTGTAAATCTGCAGAAAAATTTCCGGTCGGTTTATAGCCAAACCACAATGTTGTAATATCAATTAGGTTTAGGCCGAGCAACAAAAAGTTTAATGCCGCGAAAGAAATTAAACCGATGATGTATTCGGTTTTCAAAGCAAGTTTCTTATCCATCAGGCTGCCAAAGAAAACATGAACAAGCTCGGTTAAGATATTCCTTTTCGGGCTTTTTGGACCTTTGCGAAATAGCTCTTCTGGTAAAGCAGATTCTATTTTTTCTATTTGGTCTTCTTCAAATCCGATGGTTAATCCCGCAGTAATTAAAATTCCAAAACAGAAATGGAAAAACCGCGGAAGACTAATGTCGTCAAAAATAAAGGAGAAGGTTTTTTTGAAAAAGGTAGACAGATTTTCTCCAAGTAAGTCGGCAAAATGAGCAAAAACATCATTCGAGGCACAGTAAATTGCGAAGAAAACCATAAAAATGAAAAAGGGCAGAACAACATATTTTATTGGTCTTAACACTGGCCGTAAACTGTAGTTGCCGATTGTGGCTTTCGATACAATTCTGTATAAACCGACAGGAACCGTAATAAACTGGATCAGAACAGATAAGGCCGCCGCAAATACAGATTTGAGTTGATGATGTCGGCTAAAGCCGATAAATAATAAAAAGCTGATATAATAAGCGACCAGCGAAAGGTCAGAATTGTTGACAACTACTAAAATTGCAGCCAGAATATGGGCACATCCAAATAATTTGAATTTTGGATTTGTTTTACGATCGCCTGTTAGGTATACGATAAACATAATGAATACACTATATAAGAGTAGGTTAAGCGCCAATCGATCACTCCAGAAAAAACAACTGAAAAGCAGTCCGCCGATAAGTATAGCACCGAGAATGAGGTTAGATTTATTTTTCATTTTTAAGGTTATTTAGAATATTGGTTTTATGTGCAGAAAAGTATTAGAAAGCTTTAATCGCAAGTGAACAGCAAAGAAAACTGAATGGGATATTGCCCAGAATACAGGCAATGGCGGTCAGGAAATTTTTCCAAAAAGTTGGATATCGAAAAAATTCTATGGTTATGGCTAAAAGGATAATCAAATTAAAAATGGCTGCAATACAGAGATAAACCAGTCCAACACCTACAAGAAAATCGGCCTTGCTTATCAAAAAAGAGAGTAAAATGCCACTGCCAATTATGGCAGAAAATAGAGCGGTTTTTTTACCGAAAGCGATCATTTGAGGTTCTTTTGTTTTCATTTTAAAAGTGCTTTGAATTTCAAAGTATAGGGCTAAAAAAATATTAGAGTTTTTTGATCATTTTTTCAAGCGCGTCTAAATGATCTTTAAATGCTTGTTTTCCCATTTCAGTAATGGTGTAAGTGGTGCTGGTTTTGCGGCCGATAAAACCTTTGTGTACCTTAATAAATTCTGCCTGTTCTAAGGTGTTTAGGTGAGAGGCAAGGTTACCGTCTGTTAGTTCGAGCATTTGTTTCAGATCATTAAAGCCAATTTCTTTATTCACGATCAAAACAGACATCACCCCAAGTCTAATCCGGCTGTCAAATATCTTGTTTAAATCTGCAATTGGGTTTTTCATCTTTTTCTCTTTCTATGCACCGAAACTTCTGTGCTCAATTCTCTGTGTTTGTCTCTATCGTTCGTACTTAAAATACATCATTAAACCATACACAATATGCAAAAGGCCGAAACCAACTGCCCAAAAGATCAAACCGAAACCGGGAAAAAACATACAGACTAAACCGAGAATTACTTCCATAAAGCCCAGATAACGGATATCGCTAAAGGTATATTTACTGGCGTTAATTAATGCCAGACCATAAAAAATTAGCGAAGTAGGGGCGATGATGCTATACGTGTTTTCGTGGTTAAGCAGCAAGGCAATAATAAATAAACCGCCGGCAACTAAAGGAATGGCAAGGTTTATCAGCAGAGCTTTCGAGGTTTTATCCCAAATGGGCAAATTATTCCGCTGACTTTTTCTGTAGGTAAATAAAATTCCGCCAGCCAGAGCAACCACCAATACAATCAATGCAAGTTTGATCAGGTTAAATTCAAGGTCTATTTCGCCTGTAATGCCGTAACTATAGCCACGTTTGGCTATAAATTTTTCTATTTCATCATGAGCAAAGTAAGATCCGATTAAAGCGATTGATCCGGCAAATACGCCTGATAAGCCGCTAAGGGAAATAAATCTGGACGATCTGTCCATCATTTGCCTGATGTCTTTCAACGCATCTAATTGTTCTTCTGGAGTGCTCATTTTAAAAGTACTTTGTTTTTCAAAGTTAAATAAGAAATTCATATTTCCAAAATATTTTTGAATTAAGCTTAAAAAGGAAAGTCCGAAGATAAAAGACCAAACCGAAAAGACTAAAGCTTAGAGTTTAAAGCCTTCGCTTTGGAAGCAGCATTTCGGCTATTCTCTATAAGCGATTGCTTGATGTTGATCCTAAATTTTTCCATTAATTTTATAATCATGTCTAATATTTTTTATTTCTTATTATAAACCGCTCATCTTTGAGCTTGTGACTTTAGTCTTTAAGCTTTCTCCTTTAAGCTTTTTTATTAAATTTGAAGCATGCTAAAAGCGACAGATATTAGAAAATCTTACGGAAAACTGGAGATTTTAAAAGGTGTAAATTTTGACGTTCAGAAAGGGGAGATCGTAAGCATTATCGGCCCGTCTGGCGCCGGAAAAAGTACGCTGCTTCATATTCTGGGTACATTGGATAAACCAGACCAAGGTGTTGTAGAGTTGAAGGGTTCGGCAATTAGCAAACTTACTGGCGATTTTTTAAGCACTTTTCGCAATCAAAACATTGGCTTTGTTTTTCAGTTTCATCACTTATTGCCAGAATTTAATGCAGTAGAGAATATCTGTATTCCGGCTTTTATTGCCAAAACCAACAAAAAGAAAGCAGAAGCCAGAGCGCTTGAATTGCTCGATATGTTCGGACTGGCAGATCGTGCGCAGCACAAACCCAATCAATTATCGGGAGGAGAACAACAGCGTATCGCAATTGCCCGTGCATTAATTAATAATCCATCTATCGTGTTGGCCGATGAACCATCTGGAAATCTCGATTCTGAAAATGCGGCCGCCTTACATCAGTTATTTCTAAGCTTGAGGGACAATTTTCAGCAAACTTTTGTGATTGTTACGCATAATGAGCATTTGGCAAAAACAAGTGATCGCATTGTGAGTATGAAAGATGGTCTTATTGTTTAAACGCTCTACAGTTTACAAATCAGTATTTATCCATTCAATAATTTACTTTTGAAAATATTAATTACCGGCGCAAATCATGCCAAAGCACTCAAGCTTTTAAAAGCATTTCCAAATCATTTTGTCGTAATGGGCGATTATGGAGATGTGCCAAGTATCCACACAGAACACTATACTTTTGCTTCTTTCGGTGCTTTTAATAAAGATAGTATTGCACATATTTTTCTAAATTTTTGCATCACAGAATCTATAGACTGCATTATTCCGCTGAACACATTTGAGTTTGAGCCGATGGCTAAAAGTGCTGTTTTGTTTAGCGAATATGATATCCAGGTGTTATTGCCAGAAGCAGAAATATTGAAAAATTATATAGACGTTTCTGCACAAACTACAACAGATTTTGCTGTTTTTATTCATGGCGATTTGCTTTTCGCCACGCAAAATGTTGATGAGCATTTGATTACTCCAGAATTAAATGGGGTTTTTAAGCTGGGAACTTCAGCAGAAAATTTAAAACTTTTTAGCATTTAGTATGGATAATTTCGAATTTGCAAGCGATAAACAAATCGTCTTTTTTGATCTGGACGATGTATTGTTTCCAGAGAAAGATTATCTGCTTCAGGTGTATTATCTATTTGCTCAGTTTATAGAATATTCTGAGCAGCTTAACGCCCAACAATTGTTGGATTTTATGCGTACCGAATATGAGCAAAATGGCCCTGATTCGGTATTCTCTAAAACAGCAGCGCAGTTTAATATTCCGCAGAAATATGTAGAAAATTTTGATCGTTTACATCAGAATGCACGTTTGCCACTAAAACTTTTACTGTTTCAGAAAATACTCGATTTTTTGCAATCGTTGGTTGTAGACCGCAAAAAGATTATTTTGCTTACAGATGCAGACCCGGAAATGCAGTTAAATAAAATCAGACAAACAGAGTGGAATGGACTGGAAAAATATCTTCAGGTATTTTTTACACGTGAGCTAAATTTGACAAAACCCGAAGTCATACAAAATCTGCTTAGCACCAATTCTTTAACTGTAAACGATGCATTATTGGTAGGCGCAAAAAAAAATGATGAAGAAATATCCAAACTTCTAAATTTGCCGTATATTGAGTCACTAAAAATTTACAATTGATTTTATATGGTGAAAAACTTTACCTGCCAGAAAACCTTTATCCTCGCGTTTTTTGTAGTTATTGCTTTTGGAACAGCCTGCAAGAAAAATACTGCAGAACCTGCTCAATCTGTTGAACAGGGAACTTCCGGTACGAGAGAAGAGCTGACTAAAGATTCTATTTACCTGTACGCACAGCAAACCTACTTTTGGAATGTTGGAATGCCCACATACGCGGCTTTTAACCCGCGCCAGTATAGTTCTAATAATGCCATTCTATCTGCGCTGAAAGCTTTGCCAAGCACCGGAGGGAAAGATAAATATTCTTTCATAGATGAGGGGTCTGTTGCTACGCAATTAGGAGGCACCGGAGGCGATTATGGTTTTTCTGCAAATTTTTATCAGGATACACTGCGTGTGAAATATGTTTATGCCTCGTCTCCAGCTACAAAAGTTGATCTGAAACGTGGTTACGCTATTATCAATATAAATGGAAAAGCGGTATCCAATACAACAACAGCTGATCTGAACAGTGCAATTTTTGGCACTAACGCCAGTATTTCAATGACTGTAGAAAAACCAGACAAAAGCAGGCAAGATGTAACAATTATTAGAGGCACGTACACAATCAATCCGGTGTTATACACCAATACGTATACTGTTGGCGGCAAAAAAGTAGGCTATTTGGTATTTAATAGTTTTACTACCAATGCATCTACATTTCTGGATGCTGCTTTTTCTAAATTTGCTTCAGACGGTGTAACCGAATTGGTAGTAGATTTGCGTTACAACGGCGGTGGTTCTGTGGCAACATCAGAAAACCTGACCAACCTAATCGCTCCATCGTCACAAAATGGAAAGTTGATGTACACTACATATTGGACAAAAACTATGCAGGATGGTTTGGCAACTATTTTACAAAACCAGAAATTCTACGCCAAAGGAACAGATGGTGTAACCCGTTTGTATTCTTATTTCGATTATTCTTATAAGCCCACTATGGCCGCCGGAAACGTAGAGTATTTTGCTAAAAAAGGAAGTTTGAATGCTTTGACACGAGTTTACTTTTTAGTGAGCAGCGGAACGGCTTCAGCAAGTGAGTTGCTGATCAATAATTTGAAACCTGTAATGGATGTAAAATTGATTGGAAAAACAACCTATGGCAAGCCAGTAGGTTTCTTCGGTATTCATATTGATAAATACGATTTGTATATTCCTCAGTTCCAAACCAGAAATCAGTTGGATCAGGGCGATTATTTTAGCGGAATGACTGTAGATAAAGATATCGTTGATGATTTATCTAAGGATTTTGGAGATCCGGCAGAGAAAATGCTTAATCAGGCGCTTTATTATTCTGCTAATCATTCATTTTTATCTAATATCAAGAATAACAATATTTTAAGTAGTACATCTGGCTCTGTTTCTGGAAGATTTTCTGCCCCGATTACAGAATTGGATCATGAATTTAAAGGAATGATAGAGTCTAAAAAGCTTGTTCTGAAATAATTACAATAAACTAATCAACTAGAGCCGGTTTTCGAACGAAAATCGGCTTTTTTTATCTTAATTATTACACAAAATGATGTTTTTTTGATTGTTTTTTTTACAAAATTTTAATAAGCTTGTTTAAGAATTAACCGAGTAGATATATTATGACAATTGAAATCGTAGAAAAGGAACAAATCGGGTACCTGAATATCATTACCGCAAAAGAAGATCATGCTGTGGAATTAAAGGCCAAATTGGATGAAGCGCAACGTCTAGGAAATGAATTCAAGTCTAAAGCCACCATCACATTTAATACAACCATCGGGCCGAAAAAAGTGGATACCACAGTTTGGGCAGTTACCGATCGTTTTATCCAGTTAAAAAACAATGTGCATATTCCCATTAAAAGCCTGATTGATATCGATTTTTAAGTGGTCTGCCGTAAAGTAAATCATCCCGAGTTTATTTTACTAAAGCTTAAAAATTATGGATGCCCTCTGCAATATTGCCTTAACCTGTATAAAATCTGTTGGCCCTGTAACGGCTAAAAATTTACTCGCTTATTGTGGCAGTGCAGAAGCCGTTTTTAAGGCAAGTATTAAACAATTGATGCAAATTCCCGGAGTTGGGCAGGCAACTGCAGAAAATATCCGCTCTGGCAAAGCGCAAATCAGGGCTGCAGCAGAACTTAATTTTATTGAGAAACATGGCATTCAGTTGCTTTTTTTCACGGATGACGCTTATCCAAAAAGGTTAAAAACTTGTGCTGATGCCCCCATTTTACTGTATTATAAAGGCAATGCAGATCTAAACCACCACCGCATTATCAGCATTGTAGGCACCAGAAATGCTACCGCTTACGGTAAACTGCTTTGCCAGCAAATGATAGAGACCTTTATGAATTACGATGTGCTGGTTGTAAGCGGTTTGGCATATGGAATAGATGTTACAGCACACAAGGAGTGTTTGAGCAAACAAGTTGCCACCGTTGGTGTACTTGGTCATGGCCTGGACCGGCTTTATCCTGCGTCGCACAAATCGGTGTCTCAGAAAATGGTTTTAAATGGTGGTTTGCTCACGGAGTTTCCGACAGGAACAAATCCAGACAGGCAAAATTTTCCGCAAAGGAACCGCATAATTGCTGGCCTTGCACATGCAACAATCGTTGTAGAAGCATCAATTAAAGGTGGCGCGCTAATTACCGCAGAAATTGCGAATTCTTATAATCGCGATGTATACGCTTTTCCGGGAAGAACTTCCGATCAATATTCTGAAGGCTGTAACTTTCTGATTAAAACCAATCGGGCAGGTTTAATTAACAATGCTCAGGATCTGATTTATTATCTCGGCTGGGATGATGTACCTGTAAAACCAGCAAAACAGATGGTAATGCCGCTCAATTTAACAGAAAATGAAGGGAAAATTATACAAGTTCTAAGTAACGGCCAGCTTCATGTAGATGAACTTTCTATTCGTATAAATATACAGGCCAGCAAAATTGCCATCGTACTTTTGAATCTGGAAATGCAGGGTATTATTGTTGCTTTGCCCGGAAAAATCTATAAAATTTTGTAATTTCTGCTGTTCTGAATTTGATCACATTCGGAATGGGCAAAATAATCAACCTATTATGTCTATGTTTTTTGTAGTATATGAAATATAATTTTATTATTGTGTTTACGAAAATATAATATTCTAATTTAAGCGGTTTTTTTAAAACACTTGATGCCTTTACTTAACTTTGTTTTATGTGGTACAATAATATTTTAGAAACAATCGGGAATACTCCGCTGGTTAAATTAAATACAATAACTAAAGGAATTCCTGCAACAATACTGGCCAAAATAGAGACAACCAATCCGGGCAATTCCATTAAAGACCGTATGGCAGTCAAGATGATTGAAGATGCCGAACTAAGCGGGAAACTGAAACCGGGCGGTACCATAATTGAAGGAACATCTGGCAATACCGGAATGGGCCTGGCAATGGCAGCGATTATCAAAGGCTACAAATGTATTTTTACAACAACAGATAAGCAATCAAAAGAAAAAGTTGATGCTTTGCGTGCTTTTGGCGCAGAAGTAATTGTATGCCCAACAAATGTAGAACCAGAAGATCCACGTTCTTATTATTCTGTTTCTTCTCGTTTAGAGCGCGAAGTACCCAACTCATGGAAACCAAATCAATACGATAACTTATCCAATTCTAAAGCGCATTATGAGCAAACCGGGCCCGAAATCTGGGAACAAACGGAAGGCAAAATTACGCATTTGGTTGTAGGTGTAGGTACCGGTGGAACAATTTCGGGAACGGGAAAATACCTGAAAGAGAAAAATCCAAATATAAAAGTCTGGGGAATTGATACCTATGGATCTGTTTTTAAAAAATATAAAGAGACCGGCATTTTTGATAAGGATGAAATTTATCCTTACATCACCGAAGGTATCGGAGAAGATTTTTTACCTGCAAACGTTAATTTCGATGTAATTGATCTTTTTGAAAAAGTAACCGATAAAGATGCGGCATTGATGACACGTGATATTGCACGCAAAGAAGGTATTTTTGTGGGCAATTCTGCAGGTGCTGCACTCGCTGGTTTACTTCAGATTAAAGATCAGCTAAAAGAAGATGATGTAGTGGTTATTATATTTCATGATCATGGCAGTCGGTATATGGGTAAAATGTATAACGAAGATTGGTTGCGCGAACGTGGCTTTTTACAAGATGAAAAACTGACTGCACAATCTATTTTATCTAAAAAAGAACAAACTGAAATTGTAACGCTTGATGCGGAAAAATCTGTTCTTGAAGCGATCAATACCATCAAATCGATGAATATTTCTCAGATTCCGGTTACTCAGCAAGGGATGATCGTTGGCAAAATTGCAGAAAGTGATATTTTAACTGCATTACTGGAAAATCCGGGATTAAAATCTGCTCCAGTTTCGGAAATTATGACAGCAACTTTTCCTTTTGTAGACCTGAAAACCTCAATCGATAAAATTTCGTCGATGATTAATAAAGAAAATTCTGCTGTATTGGTTGAAGATGAAACCGGAAAAATTGAAATTATAACGCAATACGATATTATAAATGCAATATCTGGTTAAAAGCAGTCCCGCCCGTGGAGACACGTTGTGACAATATAACGAAAGCAAAAACGCCTGAGTAAATTTTACTCAGGCGTTTTTTGCTTTATGCTATTTAGCTTTAAGCTTTGGTTTTTCTGCTCCAATCTTAATGACTCGGCGCATCAGCATTTACACGCTTAATTTGCGCACCCAAAGCACGTAAACGCGTATCAATATCTTGATAGCCGCGCTCAATTTGCTCTATATTGTAAATGGTAGATTTTCCTTCTGCCGATAAAGCTGCGATAAGTAAAGATACACCTGCTCTAATATCTGGAGAAGTCATGCTGATTCCGCGTAGTTTGTATTTTTTGTCGATACCGTTAACCGTTGCACGGTGCGGATCGCAAAGAATAATCTGCGCCCCCATATCAATCAATTTATCTACAAAGAATAAACGGCTTTCAAACATTTTTTGATGAATTAAAACATTTCCTTTAGCCTGTGTTGCCACAACTAAAACAATGCTCAATAAATCTGGCGTAAAACCTGGCCACGGCGCATCAGCAATGGTCAATATTGATCCATCTATAAATGTATCAATTTCATAATGTTTTTGGGCAGGTACAAAAATATCATCACCTCTGCGTTCCAGTTTAATGCCGAGTTTTTTGAATACTTCTGGTATAACGCCCAGTTCATCATAGCACACATCTTTAATGGTAATTTCAGACTCCGTCATCGCGGCCATTCCGATGAAAGAACCAATTTCAATCATATCTGGCAACATGCGGTGTTCCGTACCGCCTAATTTGGTCACACCTTCAATAGTAAGCAAATTAGAACCAATACCAGAAATTTTTGCACCCATGCGGTTTAACATTTTGCAAAGCTGTTGCAAATAAGGCTCGCACGCTGCATTGTAAATGGTCGTTATTCCTTTTGCCAGTACTGCTGCCATAACAATGTTTGCTGTTCCGGTAACAGAAGCTTCATCGAGCAAAATATATGCACCTTCTAAATTCGTTGCATCAACATTAAAAAATGCTTTTTTACTGTCGTAAACAAACTTTGCCCCCAGTTTTTCAAAACCGATAAAGTGTGTATCTAAACGGCGACGGCCAATTTTATCACCTCCGGGTTTTGGTATGGCTGCTTTACCAAAACGAGCCAATAGTGGCCCAACAATCATAATAGAGCCGCGTAAACCTCCGCCTTTTGCTTTAAACACATCCGATTGGAAAAAATCAAGGTTAATGTCTTTCGCTTCAAAGCTATACGTATCTTTATTCAAGCGTTCAACAATAACACCTAAATCGCCTAATAATTCAATTAGTTTATTAACATCTTTGATGTCGGGGATGTTGCTAATGGTTACTTTTTCTTCAGTTAATAAAACTGCAGAAAGAATTTGTAACGCTTCGTTTTTTGCACCCTGAGGGGTAATTTCTCCCTTTAATTTAATTCCGCCTGTAATTTCAAATGCGTTCATATATTGTTTTAGTTAAATATCAGTCTGAGTTGGTGCCGAGGTATCGACAAGCTCTGCATGACAATTTTTTCTACGTTTAATGCTTAGACAAGCTTAGCAAAACAGTGTATTCTTAAACCGGTTAATACTTTGGTTTATTGTTGTTATTGCGTTGACGGTTGTTGTTGTTGTTATTGTTATTCTGGCGGTTTTTACCGTTGTTGTTGTTATTGCGGCCGCGATTGTTGTTGTTGTTTTGGCGCGGATTCTGCTGTCTAAACTCAACTTTCGCCAAATTTACATTGTCTTCTAAACGGAGTAAACCGCCAGATAAATCATGTAAATCTTTCAAAATCGTCTCATCAGAAACATTATCCTTATTCCAGGTAACATATGCCATCTTCATAAAGTTTGCAATACTTTGAACCATTGCTTTTTTATGTTCCGGATTTTCTTCCCGCATCGCCTTTTCAATCAATCCTTCAACCGCTTTGCCATAGTGTTTATACGTTATGCGTTGTTGTGGATAACCAATATGCGCCGGTTTTATAAATGCATTTTCTGGTAAAGGTTTAGGGTAAGGGCTGTCTACATCAATCTGGTATCCGGAAATAATATGTAAGTGGTCCCAAAGTTTATGTTTAAAATCTGCAACATCGCGCAAATGCGGTTGCAAGAAACCCATCAGGTCTATTACTGCCTGGGCATATTTATTGCGTTCTTCAATGGTTGGTAACTCGCAAATGTACTTCACCATATTTTGAACGTTGCGGCCATATTCAGATAAAATCAGATGGCTGCGCGTAGTGTTATAATCAAAACTCATGTAAAGATAAATTTAATGGATTAATGGACTGACAATATGAATTATGAAATAACCAGCAGAGTTTAAGTTATGAATTCACCGAAATGTCTATTGTCAGACTTCGTATTTTTTAATGTTCAAAGATAATTAAATATTTGAATTTCTATAGATTGTACATTTTTTTTTGAAAACGAAGGTTCTGTACTTTTCGGGAGCTACAATCCCGCTTTACACTGTATTCCGCTGAGGAAGCGAAATGCCGTTTCAATCAGGTTTATTACCGTAATTTTCTGCTTTTCAGCACTTAAAAACCTACATTTCGTCGGTATTTTTTGGGTAGTCAAAAAACACCAGTGTTCCCGTTCCACGGCTGAGCATTTTCCAGCTGTCAAATTCAAATTTAATGTACGCCATTCCTGCTGTTGGAATATTGTATAGGTCTGCGTCACTTAAATCATTCGCCAAATCTGTAAAACCCGGATTGTGTCCAAAAACCGCTATGGCGTCGGCTTTATCGTCAAAACCATTAATAACATTCAGCAAAGTTGCAGCATGTGCTTCATAAATTCTTTCATCTAAAGTAATGGCATCAAAACCAAAAGCTTTGGCAAAGACTTTTGCTGTAGATTTTGCGCGTTTAGCCGGACTACTCACAATCAAATCCAGCACGATTTTACGCTGTAGAAGTCGTTCTGCCATTTCCGGCGCATTTTCCTTGCCACGTTTATTTAACGGCCGATCAAAATCTGTTAAGTTTGCATGGCTCCAGTCAGATTTTCCGTGTCTAACCAGCAGTAAATATTTAGGCATTGATTGTGTTTTTTATTTTATCGGAAACTGTTTCAGGAGAGATCAAATTCATACAACTTTCAACACCGCAAAGGCAAGGTTTGTTTCCATAGATAGAATTTGGCCTTTCCGGATGATCAATTTGGATGCAATCCAATTCTGATTGTCCATAACCCAGAAAACCTGCAAAAGGATGCGTTGGCCCCCAAATAGAAACCGCCCGAATACCCATTAAAGATGCCATGTGCATGCCAGAAGAATCCATTGTTAACATCAGATCAAGGTTTGAAATGACCGCAAGTTCTTCAGTCAAATTGAAATTTCCAATCAGGTTGTAGGTGTTTGAATAGTTTTTTGCCCACTGTTCTGCAATGTTTCTTTCTGATTTTCCGCCGCCAAAAATAAACAGATCAGAAGTTTTGCTCAATTCGGCAATAACCTGCTCCATTTTATCTAAAGGATAAACTTTGTATTCGTGCTGCGCAAAAGGGGAGATGCCAATTTTTTTCTTCGTTGTATTTGCGAAAAAATCGGCTACTTTTTCAGGCAGTTTATGTCTGTCTGGTTTCAGTTGGTGTGATAACTTTACTGTGAAACCCAACTGCCTGAAAACATCTGCATAACGCTCTATCGTTTGTTTTAACGGTTTAAATATTTTGTTTACTGCTCTGGTAAGCGCCTTTTTCTCGGCTCTGCCTTTATCTATACGTTTTATATTGATACCGGAAAATCTGAAAAATGTAGATAAAACTCTGCTTCTCAAATTATCGTGCAGGTCTGCAATTGCATCTGGCTTTAACGTTTTAAGTTCTTTAAACAACTTATACAAGCCAAAAAAGCCTTTATGTTGTGTTTTTGGTTCAATAGCATGAAACTGAATTTTCGAGATTTCATCAAAAAATGGCTTAAATGCCAGTCGGCTTACTAGGATAATGTCTACTGTTGGGTTTTGTTCAGAAAATTCTTTTAAAACAGAAGCCACCATTGCCACATCGCCCATGGCAGAAAAACGTAAAACAATGATTTTTTGAGTCGATGCCATTTTTTTAAAGTGGTCGTTATTTCTGGGCATGAAGCAATCTTAAAGAGAAATTGTTAAGATTGCTTCGTGCTTCGCAAAGGCGATTTAAACATTACGCTTTATTGTACAATACCGGGTTTAAATTCGGATCGTTATACATTTTCATTTGTTTGTACACCTTCATGTATTTTGTTCCGGATTCTATATCTGCCAACAACTCATCAATACTTTTAGAAAGATCGGCTTTTTGAGCGCGTAAAATATCTAGTTTTCCTTGGCATAAAGCTCTGTGTTCTGCACTGGCGCTTTCGCGTGTAGCTTCTTCATGCATATGGAAAATTTTCAAAGCCAAAATAGACAAACGGTCTATTGCCCAAGCCGGGCTTTCAGAATTAATTTTAGCGCCGGGAATTGGCTGAACTTCTTTATAAAGATTTAAGAAGTAGCTGTCAATAAATTCTACCATATCTGTACGAACCTGGTTTTGCGCATCAATTCTACGTTTCCAGCTCAAACCTTCTACAGGATCAATCTGAGGATTCCGAACTACATCTTCCATATGCCATTGAGCGGTATCAATCCAGTTCTTTACGTAAAGTAAATGTTCCAGACTTTCCGGATTGAAAGGATTTTCAACAGGATGGTCTATCTCATCAAACTTGTGGTAGTCTGCAATGGATTGTTCAAATATGGTGTTTGCTAGTTCACTTATCATGAGGCAAAGATATTAAATAGATTGACTTTTTTATTTGGTGGAAAAGCTAAGCTTAAAGGCAAAAGAACCAAAAAAATGAAAACCAATCTTTTTATCGATTATTTTCACTAATCACTAATTCTTTTCCCCTCAAAGTATTTGCTAATTTCTTCAAGTGAAAAAGCATTTAAACATTTATCGGCACTTAAACCTCCTTTACGGGCAACTAAAATGCCGTAATGCATATCATGAAACCCTTCTGTGCGGTGTGCATCAGGATTTATAGAGAGTAAAACGCCTTTGTTTAATGCATAACGGTGCCAGCGCCAGTCTAGATCTAAACGCAAAGGATTCGCATTGATCTCGATTACAACTTTGTTGGCAGCACAGGCATCAATTACTTTTTTATAATCTATCGGATAACCTGCTCGGCTTAACAATAATCTTCCGGTTGGATGGCCCAAGATAGTTGTATATGGGTTTTCAATTGCTTTAATTAACCTTGTTGTGGCTTTTTCTTCGTCCATGCGCAAATTGCTGTGTACTGAAGCAACTACAAAATCAAAAGTTTTTAGAATTTCATCCGGGTAATCCAATGAACCGTCGCTCAAAATATCACTTTCGATGCCTTTAAAAATTTTAAACGGCGCCAGTTTTTGGTTCAGTTGCTCAATTTCGAGGTGTTGTGCAACAACTCTTTCTTCGCTTAATCCTTTTGCATATACGGCCGTTTTAGAGTGGTCGCAAATACCAAAATATTCTAATCCTAAATTTTCTTTGCAATAAACGGCCATTTGCTCAAGTGTGTGTACACCATCAGACCAAGTAGAATGGTTGTGCAAACTGCCTTTTAGATCTTGGTATTCAATTAACACAGGCAAATTGTTTGTTTTGGCGAGCTCAATTTCATCAAAATCCTCACGAAGTTCTGGCTGGATAAATGCCAATCCGGCCTGCGTGTAAATATCTTCTTCAGAAGGGAAAGGGCCGTTGCTCGTTAAATCCAAAACTTTTGCAACATGTGTTTCCGCGCCGGTGTGTATAAACCAGTTTTTATAAAAATCTGTTTTGGAACTCAGGTGGATTTTAATTTTAAGACCAGCTTCTGTTGTAGCAAAAAGAGCATTTTCACCTTCAATTAAAGTAAGGTTGCTAAAGGCTAAAAGTTGCGTAGATTGAATGTCTGTTGCCAGTACAAATTCCAGATCGTCAATAATTTCGCAACAACGCCTAAACTGTCCGGCAAATGCCAGCAAAGTTTCCGGATCGTTTTGTTTTAGCCATTCTGATAGCTGTGTAAACAAAACTTTTGCATAACCCTCAACCTGTGCAAAAAGAAAACGCCCATTTGCTGCCAGTTTAAATTCAATTGCATTTTTGATCTCTTCCTGAGTTTTCAATCCAAAACCTTTGGCTTCAATCAATCGGTTTTCATTGCAGGCATAATACAATTCTCCAACCGTTTCTATGGCGAGTGTATGCCAGATTATGGCGATTTTTTTTGGCCCAATTCCTTTAATGCCCAGCATTTCTACCACACCTTCCGGCGTAGCCGAAATAATTTCATTCAGCTCTTTTAACTCGCCGGTTTGGAGCAATTCGGCAACTTTTGCCGCAAGACTTTTCCCAATTCCGTCAATTTTATCCAGTTCTTCAAGCGGTTTATCTTTCAAAGAAAACGGCAATTTATCTATCTTAAAATAGGCATTTGCAATAGATTTTATTTTGAAGGGATTTTCGTTATGCAATTCCATTAACTGGGAAAGCAAACGTAAAGTGCGTGCGATGGTTTTATTGTCCATAAGGCTGTAAAATTAGGAAAACCGGAACGATTTTTTATCGGATAATTCTTTTAAAACATAAGCTGATCATGAATTGTTGCCTAATTTATGAAAGCGAAAGTCATCCTTCTGATTTCGGGTTTAGCACTTGCAGCCTGTAAATATCCCAAACGCGTTTAAGATAAGGTAGATTCTATTGCCAGTATTGAATCCGGGCCAGGTAAAATTGGCGATGAACGGTATTTAGTGGTTCCGGGAATTTCTGTTGGAGAAATTTCATTGGGTGCAGATATGGAGACCGTAGGGCAGAAACTTGGAAAACCACAAGCTGGAGATGCTGCAATGGGCAAAGCCTGGGGCATCTGGTATCAGAAAGATTCTACCGCCGGGCATCCATCAGAATTGGCCATTTATTCTGCTTACCGCGATACCTCTATGCGTGTAAAAGACGTTAAACAAATCCGCATAAATTCCAGCAAATTCAAAACCCAGGATGGTTTTGCCATTGGTAAGAATTTTGAAGATACACAAAATAAATTTCCTGGAATGTCTAAAGCCGCATTGTACATTAATGAAAATAAGGATACCGTTTTGGTGTATGATTCAAAATCTGACGGGATTAGCTTTGAATTTCTAAAAGGGAAGAGCATCGCATTAACCGTTCATCCGAAAAACGTATCTATCGTAAATACATATTTAACCCTTCATCCAGAATGGAAAGTGCTGAGCGGTTTGTAACCTGAATTTAATGAAAAAAGCCCCAGATTAGCAAATCAAGCTAAGTTTGGGGCTTTTTGTTTTAAAGGTTTTTTTATTTAATTACGGCTTCAAAAGGCATTCTGGCTTGAATTCCGGAAGATGAAACCACCTTTTTCATTTGTTGATACAAGTTGTAATTTTCACCCAGTTCTTGTTTGGTGTAATAGGTTTTTACGCGATCTGTTCCATCTTGTAATAAAGACTTCAGCGGATCAATCACATCCGGATATTCTACGATTTTGTAATCTTTAACCTTCGCTTTTTTAGCTGCTGCTTTAACGGCATCGTTAAAACTTCCAATTCTATCGGCAAGCCCAATTTGTACGGCG
Organism: Pedobacter terrestris; assembly: GCF_052343045.1. Taxonomy (NCBI): domain Bacteria; kingdom Pseudomonadati; phylum Bacteroidota; class Sphingobacteriia; order Sphingobacteriales; family Sphingobacteriaceae; genus Pedobacter; species Pedobacter terrestris. Next base: position 1,270,097 of record NZ_CP180264.1, read on the forward strand.
TCTGTTCCAATCCAGACATGGCCACCGCCAATACTATCAATATAGGCTTTACTTTTTTTACGGCCATCTGCCACGCGCGAAATAAAACCATCATATACCCGATTCAGGTCATTTTGGATGATGAATCTTTCGCCTTCTGTCATTGGGCGATTGGAGGCCATAATATCTGCATATTGGCCGGTTTTAACGCCATCAAAGGTTACACCAAGTTTATTGGTAAGTAGGTTCTGGAAATTCGGGATGATACCAAAAACACCAATAGATCCGGTAATTGTGTTGGGTTGAACAAAAATACTGTCGGCAGCACAGCCGATATAATATCCGCCAGATGCGGCCACATCACCAAACGATGCGATTACAGGTTTTACTTTTTTAGTGAGTACAACCTCTCTCCAAATTACATCAGAAGCTAATGCGCTTCCGCCCGGAGAATTTACACGTAAAACGATCGCTTTAATATCATCATCCAATCTTGCTTTACGGATAGCTCTTGATATTCTTTCTGATCCGATTTGATTGTCTGAACCTTCACCTCCGGCAATGTCTCCATTTGCATAAATAATTGCAATCTGATCTGATGCGGAGCTTTTATTGCTGCTGTTGTTTGATGCATAATCATTAATATTAACAGAACTGATATTCTGTTTTTTTGATTTTCCGGATATTTTTTTCAAAACATCCAAAATTTCGTCTTTGTATTTTATGCCGTCAATCATTTTATAATTTACAGCATCTTGCGGCGTACGGATTTTGTATTTATCCGCAATATTATACAAACTATCTTTCCGTATACCCCGGCTTTGCGCAATATCTGTTAAAAAAGTATTGTATAAACCGCCAACATAAGCCGTAACCTGTTTGCGGTTATAATCGCTCATCTTATCTAGAATATACGGTTCAACTGCACTTTTGTAATTTCCAACCCGGATAACCTGCATTTCTACACCCACTTTTTCCAAAGTACCTTTAAAAAAAGTAAGTTCAGAACTGAAGCCTTTAAATTCTAAGGCACCTTCAGGATTTAAGTAAATTTCATCTGCTGCAGATGCCAGGTAATATGCACCCTGCGTATAAACCTCGCTGTAAGCAATGATCTTTTTATGTGATTTCTTAAAATCGATTAGTGCATTTCTAACTTCTCTTAAAGTTGCGAAACCGGCATTGGGGCTGGTAACACTTAAATAAATGCATTTGATATTGTCGTCGGTTTTGGCATTTTGAATGGATTTCAATAAATCGTTCAAACCAATTCCGTCATTCTCATCAGACCCGATAATAGGTAAATTGGCAAAGCTTCTTTTTGGTGTACGCTCTTTAATCGCTTGATCCAGATTCAAGAAAAGAACAGAATTGCTATTCACAGCAACTGTTTTATCCGAATCTACAGATGCAATTAATGCCATAATAATTAGAAAACACACGAAGCCGAACAGGAGTATAGACAGGAAAAAGCCCAGCATTGAAGCAAATAAATACTTGAAAAAATCTCTCATTTAAATGTTTTAATTTTGTTTTGTAAATATATAAAAATACACGACGCTAATATGGCTTTAGAGTTTACAACAGCTTATTTGTTACTGGGGGGAAATTTGGGCGATAGAGCAGCAAACCTGCATCTGGCAGTAACGCTTTTAGAAAAAAGAGCGGGAGAGATTACTGCAAAATCATCGCTTTATGAAACTGCTGCCTGGGGGAAAACCGATCAACCTGCATTTCTAAACCAAGCGGTTGCACTTAAAACACCATTGAGTGCATTGGATTTGCTTCAAACAGCTTTAGATATTGAACAGGAATTGGGTAGAATTAGAAAAGAACGCTGGGGAGAAAGGCTTATTGATATTGATATTGTGCTTTTTGGAAACGAAATTATTGATGTAACAAATAAACTTCACATTCCGCATCCGCATATGCACAACAGAAAATTTGTGATGCGGCCACTTTCAGAAATTGCTCCTAATATGGTACATCCGGTACTAAAACAAACGATTGATCAGATTTTAGAAAATATTAATGATGAATTGGAGGTAATCCGTTTGTGATTGCTTAGTTTTGATTATGGAGCAAAAAAATAAGGTCCATCCCTTAGATTTGTCTTACCTGATTGCAATGGTAGGAAATGAGCCGAAAAGCCTTTTGGAAGTTTTTAACACTTTTATTGCGCGCACGCCCTGCTATATTCAGGAACTGGATGAAGCTATTATTACTTGCAATTGGAGCAAAGCTGCAACATTTGCACATAAAATAAAACCAGTTTTTGGATATATTGGCCGAACAGACCTTTCTGAATCTGTATTAGCGATAGAGCTTGAAGTGGCCGATCAACCATCAGTTCAAAACCTTTCGGCTAAGCTAAATGAATTAAAATTTCAGCTCGACGGGGTTTTTGAACAATTAAGAGTGTTACAGCTTGAACTGGAAAAACAGGCTTCTTAGGTGCGGTCTTTAAAGTGGATAAAAGAAGCGATCAGATAAAGTGCCAGCACAAATGGAATGGCAACAAATTTCAGAAAAACGATTAGCAGTGCAGAAACCATCAGAAAAATAAATTTCACTTTATTGTTTGTCCAGCTTTTATCTTTAAACTTCATTGAAAAGATTCTGATTTCGCTAACCAGTAAAAAACTGCATAATGCAATAATACCCAAGAGAAGCAAAGTAGAACCGATAATTTCCGGATGACTCACTGCAACGTAAGGCAGCGAACTGATGAATAAAGTATTCATTGGGGTATTTAAACCAATAAAATCCTCGGTTTGCCTTTCGTCATTGTTGAATTTTGCCAAACGCAATGCAGAAAATACGGTGATGATGAAAGCAAGATAGGGAAGGTATTCTGAAGAATAATCGCTTTGTTGCAGGAGCTTAAACATAATAACACCCGGAAATAACCCGAAGCTTACCATATCTGCAAGTGAATCCAAATCTTTTCCAATGTTAGATTTAACATTCAACGTTCTGGCTGCCATGCCGTCAAAAAAATCAAAAAAACCAGAAGTGATCACAAAGAAGGCTGCAAGCTGCAATTCTCCTTTAAAAGCAAAAACGACTCCTATACAACCAGAAAAAAGATTTGCACAGGTAATCGCATTGGGAATATATTTTTTTAACATGGTTTTATCGTTTAACGCATGGGGTTTGAACCGCTAAAGTACAAACCCCAAACGTAAAACTCGTCTAGCTGTTCATAGAAATTAAGAATTCTTCGTTGCTCTTAGTTCCTTTGATCTGAGACTGAACAAATTCCATTGCTTCCTGGCTATTCATATCTGCAAGGTGGTTGCGCAAAATCCAAACACGTTGCAGCGTATCTCTGTCATGTAACAGATCATCTCTACGTGTGCTCGAAGCCGTAATGTCAATGGCAGGGAAGATACGTTTGTTCGATAACTTACGATCCAACTGAAGTTCCATGTTACCGGTACCTTTAAATTCTTCAAAAATCACTTCGTCCATTTTAGAACCTGTATCGGTAAGTGCAGTTGCCAGAATGGTTAATGAACCACCGTTCTCAATGTTACGTGCAGCACCAAAGAAACGTTTTGGCTTATGTAAAGCATTTGCATCTACACCACCTGAGAGGATTTTACCAGAAGCTGGTGCAGTGGTGTTGTATGCACGCGCCAAACGGGTAATGGAATCTAATAAGATGACAACATCGTGGCCACTTTCTACCAAACGTTTAGATTTCTCTAATACAATGTTTGCAATTTTTACATGGCGTTCTGCAGGTTCATCAAATGTAGAAGCAATTACTTCTGCGCGTACACTGCGGGCCATATCAGTAACCTCTTCCGGGCGTTCATCAATTAACAAAATAATCAGATAAACTTCCGGGTGGTTTTTGGCAATTGCATTTGCAACTTCTTTAAGCAAGTTGGTTTTACCGGTTTTAGGTTGCGCCACAATTAAACCACGTTGTCCTTTACCAATTGGCGTAAACAAATCCATAATACGGGTAGAATAGTTGTTGTTGTCCGTAAAGAGATTTAAACGTTCAGTTGGGAAAAGTGGTGTTAAGTAATCAAAAGGAACGCGGTCGCGTACTTCTGCAGGGATTCTTCCATTGATGGTTTCTACACGCACTAAAGGGAAATATTTTTCACCTTCTTTTGGCGGGCGGATACTGCCTTTAACAGTATCTCCGGTTTTGAGTCCGAAAAGTTTTATTTGAGATTGAGAAACGTAAATATCATCAGGAGAAGTTAAGTAGTTGTAATCGGCAGAGCGCAGGAAACCATAGCCATCGGGCATAATTTCTAAAACGCCTTCGTTGGTAATTACATTATCAAAATCAAGGTTTGAATAACTGTTCTCATTTTTATTGTGGTTGCCTCCATGAGGTTGTTTCTGTTGGCGATTGTCTTCTTTTTGCTTTTCGCGTGGTTGTTTTGGCGCTGCAGGCAATACTTCTGCCGTTTCTTCAATCAATGCAGAAATGGGTTTGCTTACTTCTGCTGCTTCAGGTTCTGCAGGTTGTGGTTTCGCAACGGGTTCGTCAAAAAGCGTTACCGAAGGTTTTTTCTCTAGGGCAACAACCTCGTCTTTATGGATTCTGGTGCGTTTTTTTGCCGGTTTTTCAACTTCAGCTTCAGCAGGTTTTTCTGCTTCAACAACCTTTGGTGTTTTTGTTGCTCTTGATTTTGGAGCAGGTGCAGCAGCAGGTTTCTCGCTACTCTCATCTCCACCCTGTGCGGCTTTTATCATTTCTTGCTGATGAAGAAGCACTTCAACAAGGTCAATTTTTCTTAGGGATTCGGCACCTTCTATGCCATAGGTTTTAGCAAGCTCACGTAACTCAGGTGTAAGCTTCTCATTTAATTCTGTTTTGCTAAACATTCTAAATATATATGTTTCAAGAAATTTTTAATTAATTATAACCACAGCGGGTTATAAGCTGCACAAGCTTAAAGTACAAGCCTGGCGGTTTCATTGTGTATAAGTTCTTTTATAGTGCTATAAAACTGTATTGAGTTGCTCACAATTTTTTCTACTCAAAATAGCTTCATAAATGTTTATAAGCTGAATAAAAAGACCTTAGGGTTTTTTAAAAAACAGTAACAAAAAACAAATCTTGATAAAATTTTTCTGGGATATTCAGATAAACGGTTGAGAAATTATGTTGCAATTCTATGTATTTGAAACGTAAACTGCAAGAGAAAGTTTAAAATGTTTAAAAAAATAATTACTGTTGGTATTTATTTATCTTCTCAGAAGATGAAAAATCTTCATATTTGCAGGAAATAAGGCCATATATGACTAAGCAGCAACTTTTTGAGCAGATACAAAAGAAACGATCTTTTTTATGTGTTGGATTAGATTCTTCACTGGATAAGATTCCAAAGCACCTGTTGAAATACGAAAATCCCATCCTTGAGTTTAATAAACAGATTATTGATGCGACAAAAGATCTTTGTGTTGCATACAAACCCAATACTGCTTTTTATGAATGTTATGGTAAACAAGGTTGGGGAAACCTGATTGAAACCTGGAAATATATACCTAAAGATATATTTACCATTGCCGATGCCAAACGAGGCGATATCGGCAATACCTCTTTAATGTATGCCGAAACTTTTTTTAATGCAGATTCATCAGAAATGAGTTTTGATTCTGTTACCGTTGCGCCATATATGGGAAGCGATTCAGTTACACCGTTTCTTAATTTTAAAGATAAATGGGTGATTCTTTTGGCATTAACCTCTAATAGTGGCCATTCAGATTTCCAACTTCAGGAAGTTTCTGGAGAAAAGCTTTACGAGAAAGTACTTAAAACCTCACAAAACTGGGCCAGCGATGAGCAAATGATGTATGTGGTTGGTGCAACCCGTGGAGCAGCTTTTGCTGATGTTCGTAAACTTGCTCCAGATCATTTTCTATTGGTTCCGGGTGTAGGTGCGCAAGGCGGAGACTTACAGGAAGTGTGCAAATACGGATTAAATAGTACTTGTGGCTTGCTTATCAATTCATCCAGAGGAATTATTTACGCCAGTAAGGGCGAAGATTTTGCAGAAAAGGCAAGGGAAGAGGCGTTAAAATTGCAGCAGGAAATGGAACAAATACTCTTAGCTGCAGAATTGGTTTAACGCAATCAGACCAAAAGTCAGGTTTATTTTTCTGGTTTTTTAGTAAAAACATATATAACTTTTGACAACGATTATCTATCTTGTCATTCGTAAAATCAGGCAATTTTCAATATCCGGAAATGGCCTGATTTTAAATCAAATTGCTGGGTCTCTGTATGTTTTTCGTTCGCTTTGGCGAAGATAATAATTACCTGTTTTGACTCAAAAACACATCCATCCCCAAAAATATCTGAATTAACGACCGCGATTCAACCTCCGGTTTTTAAGCAATTTAATTGTAGTGGTTATGGATTTTCCGGAAGAGTTTTTGCATTATGTCTGGCAGTTTCGCTCGTTTGATCAGTTGAATTTATATTCCGAAACCGGCGAGGAGTTAAAAATTTTTCATCCCGGGTGGCTAAATAAAAATGCAGGACCGGATTTTACCGGCGCGAAGATTAAAATTGGCGAAACCACTTGGGCAGGAAATGTTGAAATTCATATCAAATCTTCAGACTGGAATAAACATAACCATCAACAAGATGATGCTTACAATAATGTAATTCTGCATGTTGTATATTATCACGATAGCGAAATTAATCGCAGTGATGGTACAATGCTACCGGTTTTGGTTTTAAAAGCCAGAGTTTCGCCCGTGCTGTTGGATCGCTTTGAAAAACTTTATTTCAATCTGAAAGAGTTTCCATGTATCAATCAAATTGCCTGTGTAGATGAAATAACGATAAAAACGTTTCTTTCAAGGACATTAATTGAACGTTTAGAAGTTAAAACCAAAGCCGTAACAGAAGTTTTGGCTCAACTGAATGGCAATTGGGATGAAACTTTTTATCAATTATTAGCACGAAATTTCGGTTTTAAGGTAAATGCATTGCCTTTTGAATTGCTGGCCAAAACTGTTCAACAAGGCATATATGCAAAACATAAAGATGCTGCCTTACAGATCGAAGCGTTGGTTTTCGGCGCAGCGGGTTTTTTAAATGAGCAATTTGCTGAAAAATACCCGAATGATTTGCGTACAGAATTTGATTTTCTCCGGAAGAAATACAGACTAAAACCTTTGACAGTCTCATCATGGAAATTTCTGCGTATGCGGCCACAAAATTTTCCAACCTTGCGTTTGGCTCAGTTTGCGGCACTTATCCTTCAGTCCAATCATTTGTTTTCTAAAGTGCTAGGTATTTCAGATCTGAAACAATTGAGGAATTTGTTTGAAAATCTACCTGTAAATGAATTCTGGCAGTCGCATTACCATTTTAAAAAAGAAAGTTCGACAGTTAATATACAGCTTGGGCGTGCCTCAATTAATAATATCTTATTAAATACCGTGGTTGTATTTTTATTCGCTTACGGCCGCGAAACTTCAAATCCGCAATATACAGATCGTGCACTTCATTTGTTGGAATTACTTCCGCCAGAAGATAATGCAATCATCAAACAATATAAAAGCGCAGGTATTTTTGTAGAAAATGCAGCGGTTTCTCAAGGTATTTTACAACTTAAAAGTGAATATTGCACAGTTAAAAAATGTCTTTCTTGCGGGATTGGCGTTAAGTTGTTGAAGAGAGAAGAAAGTTGAATTTAGGTATCAAGGTGTTTTTTGTGCAATAATTTGACGTAAGAAATGAAAAATATTTTCGTTACATTTAAAAAACAAATGCTAGATCCGGATTGGCAAAGAAATTGTTGTTGTCTGAGATTATAAAACCAACCGAAAATGTTTCAAAGAATTGTTACTTATTTTGAACAGCAGAGTTTTGGCGTTTCTACATATTTAGCCAACAAACTGAATATGAGTACAGCAAAAGTACGCTTGTTTTTTATTTATTCTTCATTTCTGGCGGTCGGCTTTCCGATTCTTTTCTATTTTCTTGCTGCTATTGTTCTGGATATCCGCAATTATATGAAAAGGATAAAATCAAAAGTTTGGGAATAAATTTTATTTAAAAGCCGATCAATTATTCTGAAATTGGTTAATCATCATCTCTCAATATCTGAGCAATTTCCTGAAATCCCCGCTCTGCAGCCAAATCTGCAGGCAATTTTCCGCCTTCCATTCTGAGCGTAACTTCCGCACCATGCTCTAGTAACAGAATAATTAACTCTATGTTGCCCAATTGCGCTGCGGTATGCAATGGTGCAAGTCCGGCTTTCTGGCAAACATTGGGATACGCGCCGCTGTCTAACAGAATTTTAGTAATGTTGTAGTTGTTGGCCGCAACGGCAGAATGAATTGGAAAAACATTGAATCCGTTTTTTGACGCCAGATTAACATCGGCTCCTTTAAGTACCAGAAACTTAGCTAAATCTTCGTGCCCGAAATAACAACTCAAACCTAAAGGTGTAAAACCATCTTCAGAATATTGATTAACCTTTTGTGGTTGCTGAAAAATAATGGCACTAGCGGTATCAAACTTACCCACTGCACAAGCTTCGAAGAGTGTCAGATCCGAAGTAAATTCAGTTATCAGGTTGGCAATATCCTGTTTTTTGTAATAACAAGCCAAAAGAAGCGGCGATATTCCGTGCGAAGTATTTTTATTGGCAAGGTTAGGTTGCTGAATTAGGATTTCCTTAACTGCCTGTAAATTTCCGGCTTCTATTTGTTCTTCGAGCTGAGCAATCTCCATATTGTTTGGTCTAAAATCAATTCAAATTAGCAAAAAATAGCAGACAATAAAAAATCCCATTTTGCCGATCCGGGCAAAATGGGATTAAAACCTAAAACAAAATCCGTTTCATTTGAAAAACGCATCAACAATGTGTTGATAATAAATAGACTGTTTACTTTAGCCAAGGTTTAATCTGCTTCTTTTTTTAAGGTTTGTAATTTTAAGGGTAATTTGCATTCCAATAAGCGTTTTGTTTTCAAAACATCTCGCATAAAATAAAACTCACAACAGATACAAGGATATATTTTATATTTGTTCATTGTTAAATTTTTAGGATAAAAAATGTCGGTAAGGGGTAACCAGTTTAAAGCCAATACGTTTAGAGAAAAAAATGCTGATGGCACTTCGGGGAAGGTTAATTTTGGGCGGAAGCAGCGGGAGAAAATCGATTTTTTGCCAAGTTTTGACCTTCAGGATGGGCGCGCAATCAAGATAATTGGTCTGTTTTTCGTTATTCTTTCTTTATATTTTTTAATTGCTTTTACATCGTATTTATTTACCTGGCAAGACGATCAGAGTTATGTAATTGATGCCAATGGTGGATGGGGCAATCTTTTTAAAACATCAGAAGAACTTAAAGATTCTGGCGTAACCATTCCAATTGTACAAAACTGGTTGGGTAAATTTGGCGCATTGCTTTCTCATCAGTTTATTTACGAATGGTTTGGCGTAGCATCGTTTCTGTTTGTACTCGCTTTCTTCATTATCGGTTACCGTTTATTGTTTAAAGTTAGAATCTTATCTATTTCCAAAACGCTTGGTTATAGCTTTTTCTTTTTACTTTATATTTCGCTCACTTTGGGCTTTGCACATGGTTTCTGGGCAGAATCTCCTCATTATGTTGAAGGCGAATTTGGGTATTGGAGCAATAAATTGCTTTCTGCGCAGATTGGTGCAGCTGGTGTTGCCGGACTGATCGCTTTTGCTGGTTTAACCATTTTGATTATTGCGTATAATATCGATTTCAAATTTCCGGAGAAAAAGAAGAAGGAACAATTTGTTGAACCTGAAATGACCGGGAATGTAGAATTGGTACGAGAACAGCGATCAGAGCCCGTAGAGTTTCCCGTGCGGGAAAAATCCAATCTTAATAACGAACGTAAACCTCAGAATGTGGTTTTAAAACCAAATCGTTTTGAAGAAAAAGAAGAACAGGCTGAAGAAATTCCAACTTCTGTGGTTTTATCACCCATGGAAACCAATCTTCCAGTTGCACCACCAACGCCACCGCCAGCACCTGTAAGCATGCCTTTGGTTATTGAAAATGAAGCAGAAATTGAAGAAAAACCAGAACCTGCTTTTACCGTTGCCAAAAGTGAAGAAGAAATCAAATCTGACGATTTGATTGAGCAATTTGGTAAATATGACCCAACATTAGACTTGTCCGGATATAAAAAACCACATTTAGATTTGCTTGAAAATTACGGTTCTAATAAAATATCTGTAAATGCAGAGGAGCTTGAGGCCAATAAAAACAAAATCGTAGAAACGCTTAATCACTATAATATTGAAATTGATAAGATCAAAGCAACGATTGGCCCAACCGTAACATTATATGAAATTATCCCGGCGCCGGGTGTTCGTATCTCTAAAATTAAAAATCTGGAAGACGATATTGCCCTTTCACTTGCGGCTTTAGGAATCAGGATTATTGCTCCAATGCCTGGAAAAGGGACCATTGGTATTGAGGTGCCAAACCAACATCCGGAAATGGTGGCCATGCGCAGCGTGCTGGGTACCGAAAAATGGAGCCAGACAACCATGGATTTACCAATTGCGTTAGGGAAAACCATTAGCAACGAAGTATATATCGCCGATTTGGCCAAAATGCCACATTTACTGGTTGCAGGTGCAACGGGTCAGGGTAAATCTGTAGGAATTAATGCCATTCTGGTTTCGCTGTTGTATAGCAAACATCCGGCAGAGCTGAAATTTGTTTTGGTAGATCCGAAAAAGGTAGAACTCACTTTATTCAATAAAATTGAACGGCACTTTTTGGCGAAGCTTCCGGGCGAAGCCGATGCCATTATTACCGATACTAAAAAAGTAATTAATACTTTAAATTCTCTTTGTATTGAGATGGATCAGCGTTATGATTTGTTGAAAGATGCTCAGGTTAGGAATTTGAGAGAGTATAACGATAAATTTATCAAGCGTAAGCTGAATCCAAATAACGGTCACCGTTTTCTGCCTTTTATTGTATTGGTTGTAGATGAATTTGCCGATTTAATGATGACGGCCGGTAAAGAGGTAGAAACACCAATTGCCCGTTTGGCGCAGTTGGCACGTGCCATTGGTATTCACCTGGTATTGGCAACTCAAAGGCCTTCTGTAAATATTATTACAGGTACTATTAAAGCGAATTTCCCGGCGCGTTTGGCATTCAGGGTTTTATCAAAAATAGATTCGAGAACCATTTTGGATGGTGGCGGCGCCGATCAGTTAATTGGTAGGGGAGATATGCTTCTGGCTACCGGAAGTGATTTAATTCGCCTTCAGTGTGCATTTGTAGATACGCCTGAAGTAGACCGCATTTCTGATTATATCGGAAATCAGCGTGGTTATTCAGAAGCTTATCAGTTGCCAGAATACGTAGATGAAGCCGGCGAAGGTTCTAAACTCGATTTCGACCCGAATGAGCGCGATAAGTTTTTTGAAGATGCAGCCAGATTAATTGTGATGCATCAGCAAGGTTCTACATCTTTAATCCAGCGTAAGCTGAAATTGGGTTACAACCGTGCGGGTAGAATTATAGATCAGTTGGAAGCTGCAGGTATTGTTGGGCCGTTTGAAGGAAGCAAAGCGCGCGAGGTATTGTATCCTGATGAATATTCTTTGGAACAGTTCTTGAATAATATGAACAACAAGGAGTAATTAAACTAAATGCATAAAAATTACTCTATACCTTTAGTTCAAATTAAAAGATAAGATGAAGAAAATACTATCGGCGTTTTTGGTTTTTGTAGCAAGTGCAACAGTTACCTACGCCCAAACAGATGCAAAAGCAAAGGCGATTTTAGCGGAGGTGAGCAAGAAATACAAATCCTATACTGTAGTGAAAACTGATTTTACTTTTACGCTGGAAAACCCAAAAGCAGATGTAAAAGAAGTGCAGCAAGGTACACTTTATGTAAAAGCAAACTCCAATAAATATAAGGTGGCAATGACCAATCAAGAGCTGATTAGCGATGGGAAAAGCCAATGGACTTACTTGAAAGACGATAAAGAAGTTCAGGTAAGTAATGTAGACAACAGTAGTGATGCGATTAACCCTGCTAAAATTTTTACGGTTTACGAGAGTGGCTACAAATACCTATATACTGGCGAGCAAAAAGTAGGCGCAAAAACTTATCAAATGATAGATTTAACACCTATTGATACTAAAAAGTCGATCTTCAAAGTACGTCTAAGCATAGATAAAACAGCGAAACAAATCTCAAATGTTGTTTTGTTTGATAAGAACGGAAACAAATACACCTACAAAGTGAAAATCTTTTTGCCAAATGTAAAAGTGCCGGAAACGACATTTACTTTCGATGCAAAAAAATATCCTGGCGTAGAAGTGGTAGATTTAAGATAATCAATACTCGAAAACAAGAAAGGTTCAGTTGCTTTGGTGTGAACCCCAAAAGTTGGACAAAAACTTTTGGGGTTCACTTCATGCATTAACTGAACTTTTTTGTTTTAATGCAAAGCGATTCAATGGTAATTTAGCGTTAAAATTCAACAAATCATCCAAAAACCATGCGGCGTTTTATGAATGCTGCGCGGATTTCTCTAAGTTTGTTTCAATGTCTTTACCAATTACCAACCATTCATTAGAAAAACTGGAGCAGTTGCTTTTAACTATGGGATTTAAGGTGCGTTATGAAAAAGGAAATTTCAGAACAGGATCTTGTTTACTGGAGCACAATAAAGTTATTGTAGTCAATAAATTTTCCAATCTGGAAGGTAAAATTGGTGCATTGATTGCACTGATTAAGCAAACAAATGCCGATGAAAATCTTTTTGAAGAGAAACAACGGCAGTTTTATCACTCATTAAAACAAATGGAATTATTTTGATGTACACTACCTATTTATCGTTATGCAGAAAGGAATTTTTTAGCACATGAAAATCACATTTTTAGGTACCGGTACTTCTCAGGGCGTTCCAGTAATCTCTTGCCCATGCGCAGTATGTAATTCTTCCGATCCGAAAAATAATCGTTTACGCACTTCGGTTTTAATTGAAACAGAAGATAAAACCTTGGTTGTAGATAGTGGTCCGGATTTTCGCTATCAAATGTTACGCGCAAAGGTGAAAAATCTCGATGCGGTGCTTTTTACACATGAACATAAAGACCATATCGCCGGTTTAGACGATATTCGCCCATTTAATTATCTTCAAAATAAAGTGATTGATGTTTATGCTACAGAACGTGTACAAACTGCACTAAAGCGAGAGTTTTATTACATTTTTGCGGATACCAAATATTTCGGTTTGCCCAAAATTAACCTGCACACCATACACAATGGCGAAGAAATTGCTATCGGCAAAACAGAAATTTTGCCTTTTGAAGTGATGCACCATTTGCTGCCCATTACGGGTTATCGCATTGGCGATTTTACCTACATTACGGATGCAAAAACCATTTCTAATGAATCTTTTGAAAGGATTAAAGGAACGAAAATTTTGGTATTAAATGCATTGCAGAAAGAATCTCATATCTCACACCTTACTTTAGCAGAAGCTATCGAATTGTCTAAAAAGATAGGAGCGGAACGTACTTATCTTACCCACATTAGCCATACTTTGGGTTTACATGAAGAGGTAGAAAAAGATTTGCCAGAAAATGTGTTTCTCGCCTTCGATGGTTTGGAAACAGAAGTTTAAAATTCGTTTTACAAAATCCAAAATTAATCTATATTTGCAGCATAAACCCAGGTGGCGAAATTGGTAGACGCACCATCTTGAGGGGGTGGCGCTGGCAACGGCGTGGCAGTTCGAATCTGCTTCTGGGTACTTTTAAGATTTTAACGCCTTGTAATTCAATTAATTACAAGGCGTTTCTGTTTCTCTCCATACAGTTTTACATACACTTGTTTATGTGTATAGATGGAAGCAGATCGCACATCGCTCTTCTATTTTCATTATTGATTTATTTAAATCGGTCATTTATATATCCGGCACATTACACAACGTTTATGCTTTCTATAAAATGTTTGGTTAACAAAATAGATACTTATAACTCAAAATCTTATTCATTATGAAAAGTTAATTCAAATGGACCAGTAATATTACAATACATTTAAACGATGCCTAAATGTCATTTCCGTAAAAAAAACAAAAACCTTGAAACGTTTTACTTGTAGGTTATTAGGGTTTTTGATTTAGATTTCGTGATCCCGCTGGGATTCGAACATAGTTCGAAAGCATATGTTTAATCAATATTTAATGGACTTTAGGTTCTATATTCACCTGATTACTCGCCGGTTTTTTTATCTTTCTATTGCAAATGCTGTAATATAAAAGTAGTTCAGGTTTTTGGATTTTAAAACTGAATTTTGGAATTTATCAGGAAAAGACTTACCCATTTTTCAGAATTGTTTGGCTGAAGATTTGTTTTTTTCTAGTAGAAAATGTTCCCTGCTGAATTCTGGAACATAGGGTTCATAGTATAAATTAGAAGTGTTTGCCATCCTGTTTCGGTTTAAACTGACTACCGGATTTCGGACCAAGTTGACCAGTCCGAACCATCAGTAAATGCTATGGCTGCAATTCTATTTTTGGGAGATATATAATCCCGAAGATGGAAAATACGACTATTAGCATGAGCAAAATAAGATCATCTGGCTGTACATTTGAACAGATCAATACACTTAATTACAAAGAACTTAAGTCTGGTGATCCGAAGTGAATTTTAAATGCATGGTCAACTGCAATAACTGACAGTATGCTTCCGGGTGTTTCTAGCAATTTGAGTATGCATTTTAGTCTTCTAATGTCAAAGACAAGGTCCGTTTTGGCATCATTAGGAAACAGTCGGAAAACCCGTGGAACGTCATCAGCATCATATCAAATTTCCTAATTCAAACTGTCGTTGATGATGCCTGGCGTAAGAATAGCATTGCAGTAACCAGAGACTAACGTGAGAAATTTTATTTTGAAACTATAAAATACTTATTTAATTTGCAGCATAATTTAAAACAAACAAATGATTCCATTAGCGCCTCACCAACCTCTCATCCTCCACATATTTTACGATTTCAATTCGATTTTTAACCATAAATTCAAGGCATTTGCTTAAGCGCAAAGTTTAAGTCATTTATTGCATAAAATTGGTCTATCCCCTGGGCTTTATTGCCTAAATCATCCCGAATAGTATTCAGTTAAGCTGAATGCATAATTATTGCAAACGAATGAAACCAGCTGTTTAGTCGGTTTCTATACGTGTGTTTATTCCCAACCAACAAACTAAGCTCGATTCTACATCAAATGGAATTCGGTGATATTTCTTTTCAGATGAATAAAAAAACAACAGCTGCATTTTTTGTAGCGCTCACAGCATTGACTCTTGGCGCTCAGGCGCAACAGGTTTTGGGCGATTTTACGTCCGCTGATCAATTTGAATGGCCTAAGGTGATATTTTACCGTGATCTCAATGCCAATTGGGATGACGGAATTATCAAAACCGCGCCCAACACCGGTGGAATAAGCCGTGGAGGTTTTGGAATACATATGCATGAGAGCCGTCAGTTCTCTTTCTGGTCTACAAACTTCAATCCGCTTCTTTCTATAGAGGGGGGAAGTGGCAATACCTATATACGGGGAAATGTCGGGATTGGTACGATTAATCCAAAAGAAAAGTTGGTGGTAAACGGGACTTTAAAGGTTGTTTTAGATGAAAGCATTCTCCCAGAACGGAATGTGGTCAGCATTAAATCTCTGGAATATTCCGGTATTTCTGGAGCTCGAAACTGGGCATTACGCAGCGTTTATCAATATGGTAACGGTGTAGGAGCCAACGCACCTGGCGGCGATTTAGATATTTTAAAATCGCAAGACGGAAATACGATTCTTGCCACAAAAACAGATGGTAAATCTTTAGGTAATGTTGGTGTGGGATTGATTTCACCAAGCGAAAAACTGGTGGTAAATGGAAATTTTATGGTTGTTCTGGATGAAAATACACTCCCAGAACGAAATGTAGTAGGCATTAAATCACTAGATGTTTCTGGTGTTACAGGTGCTAGAAATTGGACACTACGCAGTGTATATCAATATGGTAACGGTATAGGAACAAATGCAGCTGGAGGCGACCTTGATATTTTAAAATCACAAGACGGAAACACAATACTGGCCACGAAAACAGATGGTACACCTCTTGGTAATATTGGTATTGGCACAACAAAACCGCGTGAACGACTTTCAGTGAATGGCAACATCCGCGCAAAAGAAATTAAAGTTGAAAGTGACAACTGGCCGGATTATGTTTTTGAAACGGATTATAAAATTATGCCTTTGGCAGAGATAGAACAATACGTTAAAATCCATAGACATCTCCCTGAAATACCCAATGCACAAACAGTAGAAAATGAAGGAATTCAATTGGGTGAACTGAATAAAATCTTACTTAAAAAGCTCGAAGAACTCACGCTTCACCTGATAGAGCAAGAAAAGAAAATCAACATGCTATCATCTGAATTAAAAAAATTAAAACAATGAGAAAATACTTATTTATTCTTACCGTTTGCGTAATCTTTTTGAAGAGCAAGGTTCAATCACAAACTATTGCAAATTCAAATGTTCCTGGAATTTCTCCATCTCCTACAGATGCTTTTATGTACAAAGGAAAAAGTGTTTCCCATTATGGACTAGGTTGGTATAACGAAGCGCCCTCAGATCCACCTACGGGCTATTTTTCATCCTTTTCAGGCGTAAGGGTATTTACTCAGGGTATTCCCTATTTGAATATAAGTCGTTATGGACTTATGGGCCTAGGGATCGAAGAACCCATTAGTAAATTTCAGATTGCGGGCGATGAGATGATTACCATGGGCAACTATGAAAGTGGTAATGGTGTAAAGGGAATTCAATTCACAGGCTTCAGAGACATTTTACCTAATTATTTTGGTGCATCTATAGAGGCGGTTCCAGAATGGGTTTGTTGTGGTATTTATCCCGGAACAGGCTATCCAGGAATTAAAAATATTGGTTTGAATTTCAATGTGCATGGTCCTAGTCAGGATGTAAATGATAAGCAAACTGCATTGGCAATCAAGAGTAATGGTAATATGGGTATTGGAACCACCTCACCAAGATCCAAATTAGATATCTGGGCCGGCGAACTATATGTGACCGGAAAAGATGTTAACGGTACAGCACTTGTCACGAGCAGAAATGGAATGGTATATTTTGCCAACAATGAAGTGACTTCAGGTTTAGCTATTGCAGCTAATGGAGATATAGGAATCGGTACTTCTACACCCAAAGATAAACTCTCTGTAAACGGCAACATCCGCGCACGCGAAATCAAAGTAGACAGCGAGAACTGGCCGGATTATGTTTTTGAAGAAAACTATAAAATCACTCCATTAGCAGATCTTGAAACCTACATCAAGCAACACAAACATTTACCCGATATGCCGAGTGCTAAAGAGATCGAAAGCAACGGCGCTTCGTTAGGCGAGCTCGTTAAACTGCAACAGCAAAAGATTGAAGAGTTGACGTTGCATCTGATTGAAAAGGATAAACAAATCAATAGCCAAAGCGAAGCTTTTAAACAATTGCTTGAGCGCGTTGAACAACTGGAAAAAAACAAATAAATGTTTTAGGCCCGATATAATCAAACAAATTTAAAATATGAATTTCAAGAAAACTAGCGCATTGCTGGCCATATTGGCAGCATTTGTAACATCAGGCAAAGCCCAGCAGGCATTGGGTGATTTTACGTCAAATGAGCAATTCGAATGGCCTAAGGTTATATTTTACCGTGATTTAAATACCCACTGGGACGATGGAATCATCAAAACCGCACCCAATACCAGTGGAATCAATCGGTCCGGTTTCGGCATACATATGCATGAAAGCCGCCAGTTTACTTTCTGGTCAACAAACTTCAATCCGCTCCTTTCTATAGAGGGGGGAAGCGGGAATACCTACATCCGCGGAAATCTAGGAATCGGGACCAATGCACCAAGCGATAAACTTTCCGTAAACGGCAACATCCGCGCACGCGAAATCAAAGTAGACAGTCAAAACTGGCCGGACTATGTTTTTGAAGAAAACTATAAAATCACACCATTAGCCGATCTTGAAACCTATATCAAGCAACACAAACATTTACCCGATATGCCGAGTGCTAAAGAGATCGAAAGCAACGGCGCTTCGTTAGGCGAGCTCGTTAAACTGCAACAGCAAAAGATTGAAGAGTTGACGTTGCACCTGATTGAGAAGGATAAAGAAATCAAAACACTTCTCCAAAACGAAGAATCTCGTGATAAAAAATATGAAGAACAAGCTGAAAAGATTAAAACAATTGTGACCGAAATCAATAAACTCAAATCAAATGATAAAAAATAATTACAAATTAACGCTTTTTGCGGTACTCGCATCCACGGGTTTTACCTTTGCTCAAAATAAACTCGAGAATTCCGGAAATGTCGGAATAGGAACCTTGAATCCATTAGCGCCATTACATGTCAGTTCAGAGAATAACCTGGTTCAACTGATGATTCAACCCAAAGGGATGTCTGGTTCAAATACAAGTGTACCGTCTTATATAGATTTCTGGAGTACATTCGATAATTATCCATCAGATCAGGGGCCAAGAAGAACAGCCACCATTAGAGGTTCATTTTCCGGAGGAACCTGGGGAACAGAAAATTTAAGCTTTCATGTTGGATTAGGTCCGGGAGTTGCCAATGATCTCAGTTACTTACCCGTGGAACGGATGCGGATTACCGGAAATGGAAACGTAGGTATTGGCACAACTTCACCATCTGACAAACTCTCCGTAAACGGCAACATCCGCGCACGCGAAATCAAAGTAGACAGTCAAAACTGGCCGGATTATGTTTTTAATGAAGACTATTCAATTCCATCACTTTCTACGGTAGAACAGTATATCAAAAAGCACAAACATTTGCCGGAAATGCCTTCGGCTAAAACGGTAGAAACAGAAGGTTTGCAACTTGGAGAAATGAACAAGATGCTTTTAAAGAAAATTGAAGAACTCACGCTGTATTTGATTGAGATAAAGAAGGAGAATAAAACCTTAAATCAAAAAGTAGAAATTCTAAGCAATAAAATTAACTAAACACCAATTATTTATGAAGCTAAAATTACTAGGTTGCATGGCCTTAATGGCCATCTATACTAAAAGTGACGCCCAAAACTGGGGCAAGAGTGTAACCATTGGGGGCGATGGGGTAACCGAATTGGGCAGATACCTCGATTTTCACGACACGAATAACGGACTTGAAGATTTTAACCTTAGGCTGGAAGTTGTGGGAAATCGTTTGTTTTCTGGTGGCCACTTTATTACGCATGGTTTGGGCGTTAATACCAATTCTTTTAATGAGAACCAAGTGCATATTTATGGGGCTAGTCCAAATTCTACTAACCTGATTCTATCGGCCAATTACGAAAATACATACCGCTGGAAATTTAAAACCGTTGACCGCGGCAATGCCATTGATCTGGACATTGTAGGCACAAATAATAGCGATCAGGAAGAGCAAATTCTTAAACTTTCACCGAGTATATCTGGTCGCCCGGAGCTCACCTTTCTAAACAATTGGTTTGTAATCAATAAGGGGAATATTGGCATTGGGACTGCAAATGCAGATGCCAAACTCAGACTGGTTGGTGGCGCAGTAGTTTTAGGACAGAATACGCCCGGGACACAGGTAGATGGCCACCTCAGTTTGGGTAATGTTTTGGAAAATTCCAATCCAACCACGACAACCTGGATGGATCAAAGTACAATGGTATTGAGTGCGCTCGATTATTCTACCATCGCCTTTCATGATTCTGGTATGCGCGTAGATTTTATCCGTTCAGGAAATGGCACCATTGATCTGGGCTATGACGGCGGTTGGGGTAAAGCCAATATTGGTTTGCCCGGCGGCATCTGGAATGCTAGCGGCAATGTGGGGATTGGTACAAATTCACCAAAAGAAAAACTTTCGGTTAACGGAACAATAGGCGCCAGTGAAATTCAGGTACGGGCAAAAGATTGGCCGGATTATGTTTTTGAAGCTGATTATAAAATCACTTCATTAACGGATCTGGAAACCTACATCAAGCAACACAAACATCTTCCCGATATGCCGGGTGCCATTGAAGTTGAAAAGAATGGATTTGCCTTAGGGGAAATGAACAAACAACTGCTCAGGAAAGTGGAGGAATTAACCTTACATCTGATTGAAAAAGACCATGAGCTTAAACAACAGAAAGATGCACTCTCACAATTGAGACAGGACGTAGAAAATCTAAAAAAGCATATAGAAAAAAATGAAAAATAAAATAAAGCTAATCGGCATGCTCATTATATGCAGTACGCTAATAGCAAGAGCTCAATTTCCAAGTGCCTCGTATTTTTTTGATGAAACACAAAGCATTGCTGTTCTCGCTCCAAACAATCAGGTTGTTGCCGATGCTTCGGCTAATGGAGGTTCGTGCATATTCAGGTCGGCCAGCACACCTTCAGAAACCATGTGGTTTGGTCCGTACGCTGAATTACCGGGCGGCAATCACAACGTGTCATTCAGATTAAAAGTATCAGACAACAGTTCATCTGCCGGTGTAATCTTTATCGATGTGGTTTCCTCACAGGGTGGCTCCATATACGCACGACTTTGGGTAAAACCGAATATGTTTAAACAGGCCAATACCTGGGAGTTTATCACCCTTCCGGTTAACATTCCCAATAATGTTAGCGGCATTGAATTTCGGGGGCTAAATTTTCAATCCGGCATTGCCAATCTGTCATTGGATTACATACAGGTTACACCCGGAAATAGCCAGGGCATATATGCATCAGACTTCACACTTACAAACTCCGGCATGATGGGTTTAGGTACCTCAACACCTAAAGAGCAGTTGTCTGTGAACGGAAAAATTGGCGCTACTGAAATTCAAGTGCGTAGTGATGGTTGGCCAGACTATGTTTTTGAACCTGATTATCAAATGAAATCATTGTCTGATGTCGAAATTTATATAAAGCAGCATAAACATTTACCCGATATGCCCAACGCAAAAACAGTTGAAACTTCTGGTTTGGATGTAGGAGAGATGTTGAAAATGCAGCAAAAAAAGATCGAAGAGCTGACGCTTTATTTGATAGAGATAAGTAAAAGGTTGAAGGCAATAGAATAAATAAACGCACTTCTTAGAGGAAATGTGGTCTTTGAAGTTAAAGATCTTATTTGAAATCCATTTAACAAAACAGCAGATTTCAATCGTTAGTCCACTATGCATTTGTCTGAACAAATACTTTTTAACCATAGTGTAGAATAAAATAATAAATGCAAGCGAGTGTTGAGATCCGTATTTTTTAATCACATACATGTGAATGATGTCCTACAATCACTCAAAGACTATTAGCAATAACTCGAATTTAAATTTACAAAAATGTATAAGATAATTAAACTTATAATCGCAATGACGTTCATATTGTTCGTTAGAACTCAGGCTCAAACGGTTAATATGCCGCCAACTCCTGACGCCGCATCGTTGGTAAACAACGTTGATAGGCCAATCAGTCGCTATACCGGAACTCCACAGATAGATTTGCCAATATGGTCAATTGGCTTAAAGACATTTAATTTGCCAATTGGCCTTTCTTATAATGCTGTAGGAGTCAAAGTCGAGGAAGAGGCCTCAAATGTTGGGTTAAATTGGTCATTAAACGCTACTTTTGTAATCACAAGAGCAGTTAAAGACATTCCCGATGACTATAACAAAGGGGGGGAAATAACAGGAAGACAGGACAGGCCGTTTGATACAACTCCAAGTTCGGAACACCCACGCTTAGGAAGGTTTTGGTCCGGAAAATATGGACTTTTAAAAGACTTTGATGATTCTAATACCGACGCCAGCTACGTTTACAATTCTATTAGAAACATTAAGGCTAATTATGGGTCTTTTTTATTAGATGGCAGAAATGACTTAGAACCTGATGTATTTTACTTTTCAATCTTGGGAAAGTCGGGGAAATTTGTATTTGATGTGGATGGGAATATTCAAAAGATTTTGATGTTACCATACCAAGACATCAATATATCACATAAATTAAATTCCGAAGGCGAAATCGTAGCTTTCGAGATAACTGATAATGATGGAACCCGTTATATTTTCGATCAAGTTGAAAGATTGGAACGTATTACAGCATCAGTTCAATACCCTAAAAGTTCATCACCCGATGGGAATGGTAACTTTCCTGAAAGGACGGAAATGACTGCAATAACGCGTTACAATTCAAGTTGGTATGTTTCTCAGATTATCTCCCCAACTCATGAGGAAATAAAATTCACTTATGCCGATGAGTCTCTTGACCAATTCGATCGGCCAAACTCTACAGGTGTTACGGGCAAGTGGATAAATGGATCAACTTATAATACTGTTATTGCCGATAATAGCGGTAGGAACAAATCTACATCAAAAAAAAGATTGACCAAGATTGAAACAGAAGATGAAACTGTTAATTTTATTGCTTCAGAGCTCCGAAAAGATACTGAGCTCCCCTCTTTTGCTATAACAAGTATACAAGTTATTGAAAGGACAACTGGTCAGATGATCAAAGGGTTTAATTTGACATATGATTATTTTCAAAGTCCGCTAGCAGAACCATTGAATGGAATGAGTAACGTATTCGTTCCTTTGACCGGTTCAGAGCATCCTTCATATTATCGAAGACTTCGGCTGGATAGGCTTCAGGAAATATCTGAAAATGGTGTTCAAAACCCCCATTTATTTATTTATGATGAAAGTGCACCCCTTCCAAACCGCTTCTCATACCAACAAGATATTTGGGGATACTTCAATGGGGCTTCTTCCAACCAAAACTTATTTCCGACATTATTTATCTATCCAAAATATTTAGGAAACGAAAGGTTTAGGGTATACCCAATCTGCAATGTATATCCTTATAATGATAATTCAGTGTTGCCGGGGGCAAATCGAATGGTTGACATATTAAAAATTAAAGTTGGGTCGCTGACGAGTATAATTTACCCAACGGGCGGGCATTCTGATTTTGAATTTGAATCCAATCAATTTCTTTTTGACGGCTGTGTTTATAACGGGGGCGGAATAAGGATAAAAAGTGTCAAGAATTATGTGTCTTCTGATGCGAACGAACCGAGCAAAATTACAAATTATGCATATCACGATTCTGAAGGAATTTCTTCAGGAAGGATAATCGCAATGCCCGTCTTCGCAGGTAAAACCTTAGCTGAGTTTTTTTTCTATAACAGCTCTCAGGTGGCTCTAGGAAATAGCAACGGCAGTTATGTAGGTTATACGATTGTTACGGAGCGAAATGAAGGTTTGACAGATAATGGTACTATAAAATACATCTATAGTATGCCAGCAGTTTACAACCAAACATCGGATGTTGAATATGGAATTTATCATAGTTCAAAAATAAATTGGTTTGACGACCAATACTATATTAATGATCCAGTATACTTAGAATACAAAAATAGTTATCATTTGATGCCAAATACATTGCCATATCCTCCAAATCCGGATTATGATTGGAATAGGGGAAAGCTAATCAAACAGATTTATTTTGATGAGATAGGGCAAGCTAAAAAGGAAATAACGAATACATATGCCATATATTCTGCTGCTGCATGGAAGGGTAATAAAAAAGTATTTGGACTTGTACATGGTTCAATAGGGGAAATACTTCTTTACAGCAAATACGAAGTTATTGTAAATTATGCGAATGTGTTAACAAGCGTAACTACTAAGTATTATCACGATGTAAATAATGAACAGACTAGTAAAACTAGTTATAATTATGCCTCAACAGGCCATATGAAACCGGTGGAAATCATAGATGAGAATAGTTCTGATGTCCACAATGTGACTAAATTTATTTATCCTCATGATTATTCTATCAGCACTCCGCTACCAATCGAAATTTTAACTTTAAAAAATAAAAATATCATTTCAGAGCCCGTAGAATCACTGAATTATCTCGAAAATAATGGTACTAAAAAGTTACTTGGTGGGCAGATCAAAGAGTTTAAGATTATTGAAGATCAAATCGTTTGCGACAAAGTGTATGAGGTCGAAACTGATATCCCTATTACCGATTTCGTTGAATCTTCTACTTATTTCGAATTATTTAATAAGGATCGAAGGTATAAAGAACATATTGCTTTTGATCATTACGATTCAAAAGGGAATGTGTTACAACTTACTGCGAAAGGTGGGATAAAGCAAAGTTTTATTTGGGACTCCAAAAAACACTATTTGATGGGATACGCTAACAACGCAAATATAAACGATATTGCTTTTACAGGCTTTGAGCATGAAGGAAATGGGGGCTGGAGTTATAGTGGAACAGTGATGACTGAATCAAATGGAAACAGATATCTTTCATTACCACCCAATGGTAGCGGTAGTATCAATAAGATGGATTTGGATCCATCAAAAACATATGTAGTTTACATGCATTATAAAGACTTCGTCTCTGGAGTACCTAGTGGTTTTACAGTTGTATCAAAATCTGATCATACCGGTTGGTTGATTTGTAAGGCTGTCATTAGTGGATCCAATGCATTTAGTTTTCAAAGTATTGATTGTTGGATAGATAATGTCCAAATCCTGCCAATCAATGCTCAAATCACCACCTACACCTACAAACCTTTAGTCGGCATGACAAGTCAAACCGACCCCAAAGGTATGACCACCTATTACGAATACGATGATTTTGGCCGTTTAAAATGGATCAAAGATCAGAATGGAAATATTGTAAAGGAAAACCAGTATCACTATAAAAACTAGCGCGCTCATGAATACATATTTTAAAAAACTTTTTTCGCCGGTACTTTTGGTTTTGTCCGCGTTTAATGCCAACGCCCAGCTGGAGCTGAATACCTACAACGGGGAACCTCAAATCAGTGCGCAGTACAGCATAACGCTCAAAGCACCATTTCATATCCCTGCGGGAAGTAATGTTCGGATTTTTACTACAGGTGTCAGTTATCAAAACTGTCTTCCGCAGGTTTCTGCGGCAAGCAGCAACCAGAACTATATCCTCACACGTACATTTAGAAGGCCAGATGTAACCTCCACAAATGTTGGCAATACATTTGGCATGTGTGAAGAAAACCTGGTAATCCAATATATTGATGGACTTGGCCGACCGCTGCAAACCGTTGCTGTAAATGGCGGTTTACCCGGGCACGATATTGTAAGTCCTGTAGCATATGATGCTTTTGGCCGTGAAGACAAAAAGTATTTGCCATATACCGTTTGGAACAATAATGGCGCTTACCGTGCAGATGCCATAACTGGTGGTGGCCAGGCAGGCTATTATCTTGGCCCTCCGGGTAACATCAAAGCAACTTCTACACCTTTCTCACAAACCATATTTGAGGCCAGCCCACTCAACCGCGTATTGGAACAAGGCGCACCAGGCGATGCATGGCAACCTGTTGCAGGCAGCACAACCGGGCATACGGTAAAAATGGAATACGGAACCAATACGGCCGATGAGGTAAAACTATGGACAGTAACTGCCGATGGTGCTACAGCCAGTTTCTATGGCGCAGGTAAATTGTATAAAACGGTTTCCAAAGATGAAAACTGGACCTCCGGAAAAACCGGAACCACCGAAGAGTTTAAAGACTTTGATGGCCGCGTAGTATTAAAACGCATTTGGGAAAATGAAGGCAAAAGTTTAAGCACCTATTACGTATATGACGATTTTGGCAACCTGCGTTATGTGCTTCCACCTGCTGTGAATCCGGGTACAGATGCGGATAGCGGCTATGAAATAAACAGTTTTAAAGAAACTGATAAGATCTTCCTGGATTTTATTTATGCTTACCATTATGACGGAAGGAAGCGAGTAGTTGAAAAGAAAATACCGGGTAAAGACTGGGAAGAGCTGATTTACAACAAGCTCGATCATGTTATTTTCACGCGAGACGGTTTACAACGCCAGCAATCGCACCGCAGTTTTATCAAATACGATGCATTTGGACGGGTAACGATGAGCGGGGTAGAGTCAGGCCATACCGATACACGTGCAAATGTACAGGGAACAGTAAATAATCTTGAGCCACAATGGGATACCCCCTTTTATGGTGCAAACAATCTTGAAGGTTATGACAATGTAAGCGCCCCGAGCAATGTAGCCAATATGCGGGTAGATGTGGTAAATTATTACGACAACTATGAACTGCCAGGCTTGCCCTACAATTATGCAAGTGAACACAGCCAGATGACCAAAGGTTTACTTACGGCCACGAAAGTTCGGGTAATCGATACCGATCATTTCCTGTGGACGGTAAATTACTATGATAAAGAAGGCAGGGTAGTTAAAATCTACAGACAGCATTATCTGGAAGGTCAGCCAAAAGAAGGCAATTATGATGAAATCACCAACAGCTACAACTTTGATGGCAGTGTTTCCTATTCTACTCGTTTGCACAAAGTAAACAACAGCACCACACTTACGGTTGCCAACCGTTACGAATATGATCACCAGGGGAGGAAGCTGGCGACTTTTGAGCGCATCAATAGTCAGGCGGAGATTGCGTTGAACCATTATGTATATAATGAGCTGGGGCAATTGAAAGAAAAGAAGTTGCATAACGATGCACAAACCACCAGTTACGCTTACAATGAAAGGGGGTGGTTAACCAAAAGTACCAGCAACGAGTTCAGTATGGAGCTGAAATACCAGGACGGTACTACGCCCAGTTACAACGGTAATATTTCCAACCAATACTGGGGAACCGGAAATACGTTCCCTAACGTATTCACCTATCAATATGACAAACTCAACCGTTTGACAAAAGGTGCTAGTACCGGCGTGAGCATGAGTGAAGAACTCACTTATGATGTAATGGGCAATATTGAAACACTGGCGAGAGATGGCGGCAATCCAAACTGGTACGATTATCCAAATGGTAACCAATTGTGGTATGTTGGTAATGTAACCGACGGCTATGAATATGATGCCAATGGCAATGCGATAGTAGACGGACGTTTGCATTTTAATGTTGAATACAATCAACTGAACTTGCCTAAACGGATCTCCAACATCAATTTAAACTATACTTATGATGCTACCGGAAGAAAGCTGCGGAAAAACAGCAATAATAGCCTGCGCAATTATATTGATGGGATAGAATACAAACCAGAAGGAACAATAGATTTTATTCAAACCGAAGAAGGAATCGCACAAAACAACAGCAATAACGAATACAGTTACCGCTACAACCTGAGTGATCATTTGGGAAATGTGCGAGCCACGTTTTATTTCAATCCGGCCAATAACAACCAATTGGAAGTCATTCAGCGCGACGACTACTATGCTTTTGGAATGCGCAAAAAGGGTTCTCCAAGTTCAATTGTAAATAAGTACCTTTATAACGGCAAGGAGTTGCAAGAAGAGCTGGGTGATCAATATGATTACGGCGCCAGGTTCTATGATCCGGTAATAGGCAGGTGGAATGTGGTGGATCCGTTGGCGGAGCAGATGAGGAGGTATTCTGTTTACAACTATGGTTTCAACAACCCCGTTAGATTTGTGGATCCGGACGGCATGATGCCAGTACCTCCAGATGATTACTACTATGATGGTTATCAGAATTTACAATATGTTGTCCAAACAGGGGAGCTTGATAGGTTTTTTCAAAAAGGTATTGATCAAAATTATTCAGAAAAATCTTATTCTGACTTGAGCAGTTCTATGAATGTTGAATATAGGGCTGCAAAAATAGGTTTAGGGCTTGGGAATTTGGCATTTGATGGAGGGGTTTATTCGACACCAAGTTTAGATCCAAAAGTTGAAAAGGAAAAAGTCTCTTTAAATGAGGATTATAATCCATTACTTGCGAGAGGGTCATTAACCTCTTCAAAATTTCCGGCAAATGACGGTTTTGTTGGTCTAGGTCCCACAGGTGAAATTCAAGAAGGAATGATTATTGATCGATTTGGTGGTACAAGACCTACCTCTGAATATTTTTCTCCACAGGGAACCCCAATATCTCAAAGATTTTTATTGGAGGGAACTGATACAAAAGTATACGAAGCATGGAGAGTTGTTAAACCTTTTAATGTTAGAGGAGGGCCTATTTCAGGTGCAAATGGTCAATCTACAGGAGGTATCCAATTCAAATCTTCATTACCTGCCGGTAGGTTGATAAGTGAAGGATATATTGAACCTTTACCTGAAATTGTCCCTGAAGTAATTATCCCTTAGATTAGTATAATATTTTTTATAATGAATATAGAGACTTTGAAATCGACGTTGGATTTGTTAAATGTAAATCCAAAAGATTATTCGCTTGATGGCACTTTGTTACCCATGAGAACTATACTTCTCTATTCCAAAAACAAATGGCTTACGTTTGAATATGATGAACGAGGAAAAGAACATGATGTAAAAGAGTTTGCTAATGAAAATGATGCCTGTCAAGATATATTGGATAGATTGTTGTATTTAATAGAGTGGAGAAAAAAGTACAACGTAAAATAATCTCCAGCTAGCACACGCGTGCCACGTATGAACATAACTATTAGACAACAACCGAGTCCTGATTTTTCAGAGCTCGGTTTCTAACATTTCACGCATCAGTTAAACGAAAAAAACTGCATAACGATGCGCAGACCACTAGCTACGCTTACAATGAAAGGGGGTGGTTAACCAAGAGTACCAGCAACGAGTTCAGTATGGAGCTGAAATATCAGGACGGTACTACGCCCAGTTACAACGGTAATATTTCCAATCAATACTGGGGAGCCGGAAATACGTTCCCTAATGTATTCACCTATCAATATGACAAACTCAACCGTTTGACAAAAGGTGCTAGTACTGGCGTGAGCATGAGTGAATAACTCACTTATGATGTAATGGGCAATATTGAAACCCTGGCGAGAGATGGCGGCAATCCAAACTGGTACGATTACCCGAACGGTAACCAATTGTGGTATGTTGGTAATGTAACCGACGGCTATGAATATGATGCCAATGGCAATGCGACAGTAGACGGACGTTTACATTTTAATGTTGAATACAATCAACTGAACTTGCCTAAACGGATCTCCAACATCAATTTAAACTATACTTATGATGCTACCGGAAGAAAGCTCCGCAAGAACAACAATAATAGCCTGCGCAATTATATTGATGGAATAGAATACAAACCAGAAGGAACAATAGATTTTATTCAGACCGAAGAAGGAATCGCACAGAACAATGGCAGTAATGAATACAGCTACCGTTACAATCTGAGTGACCATTTAGGGAATGTACGGGCCACGTTTTATTTTAATCCGGCCAATAACAACCAATTGGAAGTCATTCAGCGAGACGACTACTATGCCTTTGGAATGCGTAAAAAGGGTTCTCCAAGTTCAATTGTAAATAAGTACCTTTATAACGGCAAGGAGTTGCAAGAAGAGCTGGGAGATCAGTATGATTACGGCGCGAGGTTCTATGACCCGGTGATAGGGCGTTTCAGTACTGTTGACCCACTTTCTGAAAAGATGCGGAGGTTCAGCCCTTACAATTACGCATTTGGAAACCCGATGCGTTTTACAGATCCTGACGGGATGATGCCAGATGATATCATTTACAAAAATAGATTGACTGGTAAAGAAGTAGGGCGAGAGATATTGCCTGGGAAGGATGTAGTTAAGTATACAGATGCTAAGAGCACGGCAGAATTAGTAGCAAACAACTTTGATCGTCCAAAAATAAGCCAAGGCGAAGCGAGTACAAAAGAAGAAACAGCAGCAAGAGCATCAGCTTATGGAGAAAGGGAAGCTGCAAAAAGTATTGACTATCAAGATATGTCGCAACCATCTACTAGTTTAGCTGTTGCTAAAAATGTAGTTTATGGTTTTGCAGGTGAGTATTTGTTTGCTAAAGTAGCCCCCTTGGTAAAAGGTTTGTTTTCAAGTACTACTGTTCAAGCAGAAAAAAGTGTGTTTACAGTTACACAAGAGGGAGTTGTATTGCCGAAAGGAGCAAACATTCCTGAGGGATTAGTTCAAAATCCATATAGGAGTTCAAGCTATGGGTCAATAGAGAATGGAAAATTTGTAGAAAAATTAAGAATAGATCCTCCAACCCCAGTTAATACAAAAGGGCCTCAAATAAGTCATTTTCATTTAGATGGAGGGAAAGAACATATATTTGACATTACTAGATGGCCTAAATCACAATAAAAATTACTATGGAATTTGAAGAATATTCTTGGCATAATTCAGAAATTAGAAATATTGAGATAGATAGGGCCAAGCCAGGCAAGAGTGACACGGTCTTATTTAAAATAGATTTGGTAGATAAAGGCATTTGTACCCTTGTTTTTGAAGATGTATATTGGATAAATTTTAATATGAACTTGGGTATAGAAGCAGTTGAATGTATAGATTGTGCTTTTATTGACAGTGAAAGCACAGATGTTTCGGATTTATATAAGAAATGGAATGGCTTGATAAACGAAATTGAGTTACGTTGTTATGTGATAAAAACTATCTCAACTGGTAGTTTAATAAAGATTATTGCAAAAAAATTTATAGTTATTTAAAACTGTCCCGCTTCATTTGGTCTTAGCGTATCGCTAAGACCAAAATGCGCTGAAATAACAAAGCTTGACAGTTTAAAAACTGTTGGGTTTTGTCATTTCTATAGTAATCCAAGTTTGAGGAGCCTTGCATTAATTGCTCCATAAGTTCTGTATGTAGTCGGTAATAAGGAATGTAGAGTTTTTGGTAATTAGGAATACAGTATTTTTGGCAAGAATGGTGCAGAGAAAATGGCACTAATAAATACAGAGTCCGTTCAAAAGTAGGTTAATATTTTTACGATTCAAAAAAAGTTTGACGGTTCTGAAGCCTGAAACTATCACCTGTTAGATTCACCACTTCACACTTAAAAAGTAACCTGTCTAGCAGCGCGGTCGCAATAACTTCATCCTCTAACATTTTGGCCCATTCGGTTGGTTTTTTATTGGTTGTAACCACGATTGAAGTGGACTCATAAATGTGGTTTATAAAGTTAAAAAAAGCCACTGCCATATTTTTTTCCAGTGGAAAAAGCATAATGTCATCCAACACGAGCATATTGGCTTTAGCCAATTTGTTGTATTCAAGCATTTGAGATTTTACAAAGTCCTTTGTTCTGAGCGTATTTATAATCTCATCCATTGACCTGAAATAGGCCTTGTAGCCCGCTTTGACTGCATCCCGGCACAATCCCGCTGCCAAATGTGTCTTCCCTGTTCCTGATGGCCCCATTAATACCATATTGAACAATTGATCCATCCAGTTTAGCTCTCTGAGTTGTGCTAGCCTTTCGGTTCTAAGCCCATTTTTTTCCGGATCGTAATGTTCAAGATCACTGCTTCTGGGCAACCCTGCTGCCTTCATCCGCTTGGCTTCATCTTTTTGTTGACGGTGCTCCACTTCGCTCTTCAATAGACGCAAAGCGAACTCCATAAAACCAATCCCATTTTTTTCGGCATCATTTACGATGCCCTCCAGACTTGCACCCATGCCAGTCAGCATAAACTTGCTGCAAAGCTGTCTGATCTCCTGTTTCTGTACTTCCATGTTTTTTGCTTTTTTAGTTACGGAGCCATATCAAATGACTCCGCTTTTGTTATTTTTGATTAAATATTTCATCGTAATCATCCAGATCACTCTGTTGAGGAACGGTGTCCGCATTTCTGCGGCTTTCCCCACTCAATGGGTTGAGCTGGATTATTTTTACCTCAGATGCATCTTCAGATTTGTACTCCCGGAGCATACTCTTTACAATTGCCTTAAAGTCTGTTGCGCTCACAATGTTATGGCTGCATGCATAATCCAATGCACGTGAGGCAATCACAGGATCCAGACCAACTACTGTGGACCTTAACAACTGGATCTGATCCCGTATATAACGTGGCTTATGGTTTCTGATCTGACTAAGCCAGTTTATTGCTTTGAGTTTGTTTTCCATAAGATCACAGAAGTCCTCCATCATTTCCACGATAGCGGTTTCTTTATCCCGCCCATGGTCTCTTGAAAGGATTTTCTGTCCTTTTAGCCTGGAGAGCTCGTGCCTGCATATTTCGGTAAGGCTGTGGTCCATGATAATTATCTGCTCATAGGTAACTTTGACCAATACTGTTTTTGATTTTTTATAAGTCCCCAATGGAACACTGTAAACATTGCTTTTATAGGAGATCTTATTGTCCTTGTGAACGGTATAGGCAGGATATTCTATTGGCCTGGTTTGAGTTGGTTGCCAGGGGGTTAAAAAAGCTTGCTCAATTATGAATTCCTCCAGTGGAATAAGTTTGGTTGTGCCATGTTGCATTAGGTTTGCCGTTCTGGATAGCCATGCCAGCGCATCGGAATTCAATGTTTCCATATCTCTGAAAGAGCGGTTGTAAAGAAAGTTCTGTTTTACATACTTGACTACGTTTTCTACTTTGCCTTTGCTTTCAGGATCGGCCTTTCTGCAGAAGTGGGTGGTAAAGCCGGATGAGCGGACATACGCACGGAAACCAGCGGTCATAATGATATCACCCAGGTTTTCTGAAACTATAAAAAGCCGATCCTGATCATAAACGATCTCCAGTGGTTGCCCTCCAATGAACTGAAAAGCTTTTTCATGAGCATTTATAACCGATTCGGTGGTGAAAGGGGTATCACTGAAATAAATATATTTGTAACGGGACCGCGCCAGTACAAAAGTAAAGAACTGGACTTTTTTGGTTCTGCCCTGAGTGGTTGACATATTGTAGAAACCAAAGTCGACCTGTGCCTGCTGACCATAGGGCAGTTCCGGAACAGAGGAATAATCTCTTTGAGGTTCAGTCTTTGGAAGGTTGTACTTGTTCCTGACAGAACGCACAAAGTTGAAGGCGGTCTTTGGGCTAACACTTGGGAAATTTAGATTGTGCTCCTTCAACCAGTCATGCATCTGGGCGGCAGAGGTAGCTGGATACAGAATTAGCTTTTCCCGGACGAACTCCTCATACGCATCCAGGGAACATTTTCTGCCAAGTGGCGCTTCCAACTGTTCAAGGTAAGCTTCTTCACTCAGCAGTAATAGCCGTTTGACGGTACGCCAGTCCATAACCAGGTGCTCGGCAATCTTCTGAATGGAAAAACCAGCTCTTTCCATTTGGTGGACTTCATGATAGATCATAAGTTTGTTTAAATAATAGTTCATTGAATCCCTTGTATTTTGTGGTGAAAGACAAAGGTGTTCTAATCTTTTGGGGCTTCGCCCCAAAAGGTGAACTATGTATTTATTCTTACCAATTTCTCGACATCATTCTTGCCAATTTCCCTGTATTCTTGGTTACGAAAAATCCTGTATTTTTAATTACCGATCACATCTGTAGTGTAATTTGGTAAGTTCGGTAATGTTAGTGCCTTCTGCAAAGCGTTGCGTGAGCAGGTTATCTTCTTCTTCACTCCATTGCAGTCCCTGATTGCCTTTTTCGGCTACCGCCCTAAGTTCATTGAGAGCAAAGAACAGGCCTCTGATAATTTCGGGCTGGTTGTACGGGCTATCGGCCGGGAATACTTCTCCCATACGAGTGCCATCGCTTTAGGGGTTTTATGTGCCGATTGTTATCCTGAATAGGCTTTACCGATTTTGGTATCACGTAAGAATGCGCTTGCCAGAAACAGGAGTTTATGAATATGACGCCAATGGCAATGCGATAGTAGACGGACGTTTGCATTTTAATGTTGAATACAATCAACTGAACTTGCCTAAACGCATCTCCAACATCAATTTAAACTATACTTATGATGCTACCGGAAGAAAGCTCCGCAAGAACAACAATGGCAGTTTGCGCAATTATATTGATGGAATAGAATACAAACCAGAAGGAACAATAGATTTTATTCAAACCGAAGAAGGCATTGCACAGAACAATGGCAGTAATGAATACAGTTACCGCTACAACCTGAGTGATCATATCTTGTCCTGAGCTTGCCGAAGGGTGGGAAATGTGCGAGCCACGTTTTATTTCAATCCGCCAATAACAACCAATTGGAAGTCATTCATCGAGACGACTATTCATCTGTTATGTATTGTTTTTTCGGTATTCATGAGCTCGGCACAGCCTCGGTTACTATGCCTTTGGTATGCGTAAAAAGGGTTCTCCAAGTTCTCTTGTAAATAAGTACCTTTATAACGGCAAGGAGTTGCAAGAAGAGCTGGGAGATCAATATGATTATGGGGCGAGGTTCTATGATCCTGTGATAGCGAGGTGGAATGTGGTAGACGGTTTAGCAGAAAATCACTACTCAACCACAGGATACAACTATGTTCTGAGCAATCCAATAAATACAATTGATCCGTTAGGATTAGATACGGTTAAAGTTAATAACGTTACACCTGAAGTTTGGAATAATTTTAATACGAAGAAAGATCAAATTGGATTAGACGACATAACAGTAAGTGCAAATAAAGGGGAAGCTAGAGCATTGAAAGCGTACAATGCCGTTCTCGCTGAAGTTCGACTTAACTATAGAAACCAAACAGGAAACCTCTTTATGGGCTATCCTGATCGGTTAAATACTGATGCAAGTAATCTGTTTGTAAAAAGGTATTACACGGGTGCTGAGATAGATCCTTTTAGTGGAAAAGTATTAGGAGGTATTCCACTTCAAGATGCAAACTGGATTATAGATTTAGCAACTGGTGGTATTATAAGCTTGGTGAAGACAGGGGCGGCACTCACGGCTACGAATGCTGGAGGAAGAGTATTTTGGTCTGGCGGTAATATTGCAAAAGACGCTGCATTGGAATTTGCAAAATCTAACGGAATGAAAACCCTCGAAATGACAACAAGAGGTAGAATAATGAATGCAATTAGTCCATATTTGTCACGATCGATTTCAAACCCAATCTGGAATAGTTTATCAAGAAGTTTTGCAGAAGGTGCTAGAGGGGAAGTTAATTTTATTACAACATCATTGGGACCGAGGCCAACCAGTATCTGGATGACTATTGAAAAACCAATACTCGAACAAAACGGAGTAAATATAATAACTCATATAAAGTAGAATTATGATTAATATCTCAAAGCTTTTCTATTCTCCATTGTCGCTTAAAAGAAAAATTCTTGATATTGTAGAGGATATGAAACTTATTATTATACCTGTATGTCGGGAAAAATTTTGGATTGACTGGTATGGTGCCTACGATATAGATCCAAAGAATTTAGTAATTTGGATTTGCGTAGAATCGGACAAAATAAAATCAGAACTTAAGTTAAATTATGAAATAATGATCAAGCTTGAAGACACACTATGTAGACACAAATATCCTGAACAAGCAATACCTTTTGTTCAAATAGACTTTGAATCACAAGAAACAGTCGATAGGGATTCTAATGGTAATTGGTACCATCATTTTAAATAGTGCGAAGTTGACCTAATTTCATTTTTTTTGATGGCTTATCGTCAGCTTGCGCATTTTGGCGCGTAGCTGTACTCATGATTATAACCAAACGAAGCCTAACTTTGGGCTTCGTTTTCCCTCGCTGGCGCACGCGTGCTGCGTGTTAACAAAATTTTTGAACTTAAACCGAGCCCTGATTTTTCAGAGCTCGGTTTGGTTTTGAGCATTTTACGCATCAGTTAAAGGAAAAGAAACTACATAACGATGCGCAAACCACCAGCTACGCCTACAATGAACGCAGCTGGCTCACCAAAAGTACCAGCAACGAGTTCAGTATGGAGCTGAAATACCAGGATGGTACTATGCCCAGTTACAACGGTAATATTTCCAACCAATATTGGGGAACCGGAAATACGTTCCCTAACGTATTCACGTACACTTATGATAAACTCAACCGTTTGACAAAAGGTGCTAGTACTGGCGTGAGTATGAGTGAAGAACTCACTTATGATGTAATGGGCAATATTGAAACACTGGCGAGAGATGGCGGCAATCCAAACTGGTACGATTATCCAAACGGTAATCAGTTATGGTATGTTGCCTATATCAGTGACGGCTACGAATATGACGGTAATGGTAATGCTGTAGTCGATGGGCGTTTAAGAAAAACAGTTGAATTTAATCATTTGAATCTGCCAAAATCCGTATCAGGAATCAATTTAGCTTATACTTACGATGCTACCGGAAGAAAGCTGCGGAAAAACAACAATGGTAGTTTGCGCAATTATATTGATGGAATAGAATATAAACCAGAAGGAACAATAGATTTTATTCAAACCGAAGAAGGAATCGCACAGAACAATGGCAGTAACGAATACAGTTACCGCTATAACCTGAGTGATCATTTAGGGAATGTACGGGCCACGTTTTATTTCAATCCGGCCAATAACAACCAATTGGAAGTCATTCAGCGAGACGACTACTATGCCTTTGGAATGCGCAAGAAAGGTTCTCCAAGTTCTCTTGTAAATAAGTACCTTTATAACGGCAAGGAGTTGCAAGAAGAGCTGGGTGATCAATATGATTACGGGGCAAGGTTCTATGACCCGGTGATAGGGAGGTGGAATGTGGTGGATCCGCTGGCGGAACTGATGCGGAGACATTCTCCTTATAATTATGGATTCAATAATCCGATAAGGTTTATAGATCCTGATGGGATGGGCCCTGAATCAGTTCATTTAGATAAATACGGCACTGTATTAAAAAATGTTAATGATGGAGATAAAGGAGTTTATGTTCATGAAAAAGCTAAAACGGAGGCTGATATAAATAAGACTTATAGTGCTAAAAATACTGGCGCCGGTGGTGAAAAAATCGGCGAGCTAGGAGGGAATATCAGCATGGACAAGGTGTACTCAAACTTGTTAGATAAAAATATTAAAACTGCTGAAGGTATTTGGAGCCCTTGGACATTCAAAAATCTAGTAAAAAATCATGGAGATTGGGACTATAAAAATGATAAGGATCATATAATTGGTTTAGGTAATGATGGTAAAACAACTTTTTCTTTTGAAGGAAAAACCATGGAATCTCAGGATTTTGGTAATCACCACTATGGTGCAGTTGGCAAAGCCTATGGTTTACCCTCAGAAACATTACTAATTCAAGCAGGCAAGGCACAAATAGCTGCAGGAACATCTTTACCACAGTGGCAAAAATATATGACTACTACCACCAACACTCCCTATGGTGGGTCTACCACTTCAAGACACATGTTGCCACCTTATGGAGATGACCCAAGAGATCAAAAATGGATTAAATCAGGCTTTAATTATTATGATAAAAAATATTAGTAGGATTATAAAAATCACTATTCTGGCTATAGTAATAGCCTCTTTAGTGTATATTGGATATCTGTTTTTAACTTTTGATTTATTTGAAGTCAGTAATGATAAATTGAAAGTGATTAATGTTGAGGGAAAGCCATATAAAATTATTTTGTATCGAATCAATGGAAATGCTACCGTACAAAGTGGGATACAGGTTAGGAAAATATATAATGGCCAGGAATTAACTTTAAAACAATATGATAGGTATGATTCTCTAATGTTTTTTTCAATTAAAAATGATAGTTTAAAACTTGTGCTTAAAAACACCAATTTTATGAAACAAAAGCCTGATACTTTATTTCTTAAGATTCCATAGTGGCTTTAGTTCTTTCTGGTCTTAGCGTCTCGCTACGACATTAATATAAAAGATGGTCAAAGCCTGGCAGTCTAAAAATTGCCGGGCTTTTTTATGCTACCCAAAAGTTAGCCTACTCTTAGCCTCCCGTATAAGTGAGCCAAGGGCTTGTAAAATATGTGTTCTATCTTCTGCCTTTTGAGCTTGAAGTTCGATAATCTGCTTAAACAAATCTTGGTCGAGTTCCTAGTCGGAAAGCCCTGTGAGGTAATCGAGTGATACACCTAAGCCATCGGCCATTCTAGCTGCCATTCTAATAGACGGTTTTACTTCCCCACGTTCGTATCTTCTTATTACTGGAGCCTGTACGTCCAGCTGTTAAGCTAAGTCATTTTGTGATACTTTTCGCTTTTTACAGGCGGTTCACTCAGCTCCCTTTTTTCTGGTTACTTCGGGCTTCATATCCTCCAGTCTTTGCGCCCAGTATCTTTATAACTCGCTGGTCTGGTTACCTATCGTTGTGTTCGTTTCATTTGTGCTGATGTCCAATATTTCGCAAACTTTCTCAATCAGTTGCTCCGTTTGGATGCCGTTGTACAGGTCGAGGTTTTGCCAATATGCATTCTGTTTGTTATCAGTTTCTATGATTTTTAGCGTTACTTTCAGTTGGACCTAGTTAACAATTAAACAGGCTCAAGAGCCCGGTATTTTATCGGGCTCATTCCGTTTAAATTGAGTTCGATTTTATCTTTTTATAGTGTTGATTATATTCGGTTATGTCCTTTTTAAGTTCATCAACTGAGTTGTGTTTTTTAAGTTAGACATCTCGGATTTAATAATTCCGAAGAAGTTCTCGATTATAGCATAATCGTAACAATTTCCTTTTCGCGACATACCCTGTATTATACCTTTTTCCCTTAGCATCTGTGCTTATGGCTAGCACCTGGAGAATCTCTATATTCCGGTTGTTATCCTGAATAGGCTTTACCGGATTTGGTATCACGTATGAACGCCTTTGTCAGAAATAGGAGTTTACTAATATGATGCCAACGGTAACGCGATAGTAGACGGGTGCTTGCTTTACAATGTAGAATGCAGTCATTTGAACTTGCCCAAAGCTGTACCCAGTATCAATTTAAACTATACTTATGATGCTACCGGAAGAAAGCTCCGCAAGAACAACAATAATAGCCTGCGCAATTATATTGATGGAATAGAATACAAACCAGAAGGAACAATAGATTTTATTCAAACCGAAGAAGGAATCGCACAGAATAATGGCAGTAATGAATACAGTTACCGCTATAACCTGAGTGATCATATCCTGTCCTGAGCTTGCCGAAGGGTGGGGAATGTGCGAGCCACGTTTTATTTTAATCCGGCCAATAACAACCAATTGGAAGTCATTCAGCGAGACGACTATTCATCTGTTATGTATTGTTTTTTCGGTATTCATGAGCTCGGCACAGCCTCGGTTACTATGCCTTTGGAATGCGCAAAAAGGGTTCTCCAAGTTCTACTGTAAATAAGTACCTTTATAACGGCAAGGAGTTGCAAGAAGAGCTGGGTGATCAGTATGATTATGGCGCGCAAGGTTCTACGATCCTGTGATAGCGAGATGGAATGTGGTGGATCCGTTTGGTGAAGATTACGATGACGTCTCTCCATATAATTATGTGCTGAACAACCCTGTAAATTACATTGATCCGGATGGAATGTGGGTAGATAGTGAACCGTTTGGCCTCAGGTCTACCGTAGTTGATGAGCAAGGTAAGATAATAAAACATACCGATGACGGAGACAATTCAGTATATCACGTTGTAGATCGGAACAAGTACGATAAGGATCCCACAACTGGCAGGGGAAAAATAGGCACAGAGATGGAGGGGATCGATTACAACAACCTAATTGGCCAACAATTAAACCCATTGAACTATGATCCCAATCCAATATTTTTAAACACGGTTTGAGTAACGGCAAAGAAATCAAGTTCAGCTTGGGCTGCCGTTGGGCTTGGCTTGTCTCTCCGTACTGGAACATTATGGGGAGTTGAGGGCGCAAATCCAGAGCCTTTTTCAAAAACTATTGGTGCAATTGCGTTGACAGCTTATTCCGCCTACGTAATTGGCGACGCAACTATTGAATATTTCTATGATAAAAAAAGGGCTGAGAAGTGGGAGGAACGAATTTCACATACCAAATCTTCTAAGAAAAGTGGCAAAGAGAAATCTTCTGATGTTCCTTCATGGGCTCGTGGGCTCAAGCCTAAACCGGGCGAATCTGGAAGTGGTTTTGCAAAAAGGGTTTTAGATGGACAATATGGCGAAGGTGGTTGGAGTGGTACAGGCCCCGGCTCAGAATATAATAAACTAAAAAAAAGAGGTGATAGAGGTAATTGATTTAATAATATTGTAATTATGATTATTGAAATAGTTTATTTATTGTGGCATACACATGTTAATGAAAACCTTGAGGATGGTGAAGATGTAAAATTAATTGGTGCTTACAGTACAAGAGAAAAAGCTGAAGAAGCACTTTCCCGTTCTATAAGACTAGAAGGCTTTAAAGATTTTCCAGAAGGCTTTGAAATTTCAGCCTACAAATTAGATAAAGATGAGTGGACATCTGGTTTTGTAACCGAAAATTAAAGAATTCATTAGATGTCGTGTTCCGTCGCTGGCGTACGCGTGCCACGTGTGAACACAACTATTAAACACCAAACGAGTCCTGAGATTTTTCGGGGCTCGTTTGGTTTTATGTCATTCCCAACAACCAATATTTTCAACGACGCGTATGGCAAATTCAACAGCTTTAGTTCAGCATCAAAAAGCGATAGGCAAATGAGTGAAAATTTGACCTATGATTCATCTGTTGTTTATTTTTTATCGGTATTCGTGAGCTAGGCAAAGTCGTTTACTGTGCCTTTGGTATGCGCAAGAAAGGCTCTCCAAATTCTACTGTAAATAAGTACCTTTATAACGGCAAGGAGTTGCAAGAAGAGCTGGGTGATCAATATGATTACGGGGCAAGGTTCTATGACCCGGTGATAGGGAGGTGGAATGTGGTGGACAAGAAAGCCGAGCTGTATTTTAGTCATTCTCCTTATGTTTATGCTCTAAACACGCCAGTCAATGCTATTGACCCTGACGGGAATCTAGTAATTTTTATTAATGGGCAGCATACGGGAGACGGCGCTTCAGGTTATCAAAATGGCGGTGACAATTGGCGAGGTACTTATAATTATTGGAGAAGTAAAAATAATGGTGCCTTTGATATAAAGGTTATGGATAGGCTTGGAGATCATAATGCAATTTATAGAGATGGTAGTAATGGCGGCTTTTTTAATACTATAACTGGAGGGGGAAGTAAATTTGGCTTGTGGGGAACAATTTTTGGAGGATCTAATCTAACAATTGAAAATAGAACTCAAGCAGGTTATTATCAGGCATTAAGTGATGCTGGAATGATTATTGCTAATTTATCTAGGGACAAACAGGGGAACATCACAGAATCAATAAAAGTTATTACACATAGTATGGGAGGGGCATATGGTAAAGGTTATATTGCTGGCTTATTAGATTATATTAAGAAAAATAACATTTCTGGTGTAGACATTGCCTTTGAAGCAGATTTTGCTGCATTTCAGTCTGGCAAACAAAAAGCCATTGAAGGAGTAAAAACATTTCAAATTGCTAATGATAATGACGGAGTTGCTAATAACAAATTACTTGGAAGTCCCTTCAAAGAAATGAGCGGAGCTGAAGTTATTACAGATAAAAGTAAAGACAAGGGACATTCAATATTCGATTTTTTAGATAAGGTGAATCAATTACCTGCAGGAACTTACAAGGTAATTAATGGTAATATTTATAAAAATGATTAAGTTATTTAACAATCCACTTAAATTGGTTGCATTATGGATCGCTTTCACTATACCTACGTCAATAATATTGATTATTTCTTCAGGTATTTTGACCACAGGAGGTGAACAATGGCCATTAAGAATCATTGGTCGCGCTGTCATTTTGATTCCGTCTGGGGGATTAATTATTAGTATTTTATCACCTTTTTTTTTATTTCTTGGAGCAAAAGATATTGGTATTTGGTAATCTTATCTATTTCAGTATTTGCACTACCTGTCTTCATCTATTTTGGTTAATTCCGTTCTCGCTGCTACACTAGTGCCGTAAGTGAACATATTAAACAGTAACGGAGTCCTGATTTTTTAGGACTCCGTTACTGTTTAAGGTCATCTGGAAACATCAATACCCAGGCAAAAATAGCCTTAAACCATTATGTATATAATGAGCTGGGGCAATTGAAAGAAAAGAAGTTGCATAACGATGCGCAAACCACCAGTTACGCTTACAATGAAAGGGGGTGGTTAACCAAAAGTACCAGCAACGAGTTCAGTATGGAGCTGAAATATCAGGACGGAACTAACCCCAATTACAACGGTAACATATCCAACCAATACTGGGGAACCGGAAATACGTTCCCTAACGTATTCACCTATCAATATGACAAACTTAACCGTTTGACAAAAGGCAGTAGTACTGGGGTGAGTATGAGTGAAGAACTCACTTATG
Source organism: Pedobacter terrestris (assembly GCF_052343045.1). Classification (NCBI taxonomy): domain Bacteria; kingdom Pseudomonadati; phylum Bacteroidota; class Sphingobacteriia; order Sphingobacteriales; family Sphingobacteriaceae; genus Pedobacter; species Pedobacter terrestris. The sequence goes on from NZ_CP180264.1 coordinate 1,312,218, forward strand.
ATGTAATGGGCAATATTGAAACCCTGGCGAGAGATGGCGGCAATCCAAACTGGTACGATTACCCGAACGGTAACCAATTGTGGTATGTTGGTTATGTAACCGACGGCTATGAATATGACGCCAATGGAAATGCGATAGTAGACGGACGTTTGCACTTTAATGTTGAATACAATCAACTGAACTTGCCTAAACGCATCTCCAACATCAATTTGAACTATACCTATGATGCTACCGGAAGAAAGCTGCGGAAAAACAGCAATAATAGCCTGCGCAATTATATTGATGGGATAGAATACAAACCAGAAGGAACAATAGATTTTATTCAAACCGAAGAAGGAATCGCACAGAATAATGGAAGTAATGAATACAGTTACCGCTACAACCTGAGTGATCATTTAGGGAATGTACGGGCCACGTTTTATTTCAATCCGGCCAATAACAACCAATTGGAAGTCATTCAGCGAGACGATTATTCATCTGTTATGTATTGTTTTTTCGGTATTCATGAGCTCGGCACAGCCTCGGTTACTATGCCTTTGGTATGCGGAAGAAGGGTTCTCCAAGTTCTCTTGTAAATAAGTACCTTTATAACGGCAAGGAGTTGCAAGAGGAGCTGGGTGATCAATATGATTACGGCGCAAGGTTCTATGACCCGGTGATAGCTAGATGGAATGTGGTGGATGGTCTAGCCGAAAACCATTATTCAATAACTGGATATAATTACGTTTTAAATAACCCAATTAATACGATTGATCCGTTAGGTTTAGATACTGTAAAAGTTAATAATGTTACGCCAGAAGTTTGGCATAATTTTAATACTAAAAATGATCAAATTGGATTAGATGATGTTACTATTGGAGCTAACCGAGGAGAAGCGAGGGCGTTAAGTGCTTATAATGCCGTTTATTCTGAGGTAAAGAGTAATTACCGAAACCAGACAGGAAGCTTGTTTGGAGAATATCCGGATCGACTTCAATCCGATGCAACCGATCTTTTTTTGAAAAGGTATTACACGGGTGCTGAGATAGATCCTTTTAGTGGAAAAGTATTAGGAGGTATTCCACTTCAAGATGCAAACTGGATTATAGATTTAGCAGTAGGAGGTATTTATAGTCTTGTTAAGACTCCAGCAGCTATTTCGGCAGTTGAGGGAGGGACAAATTTGGTATATCAAGGAATTGATAAAGCTGGTGTTGTAAGGTATGTTGGTATTACTGAAAGAGACGCAGCCGTTAGATTTGCAGAACATTTAAATTCTGGAACAGCCAAATCACTTTTACAATATCGTGTAGTAGATGGTGCAACAGGTTTATCAAGAACCGGAGCCAGAGTTTGGGAACAAACTTTAATCAATCAATTCGGCTTACAAAAGAATGGTGGTTTGTTGCTGAACAAAATAAATTCAATCGCCCCAAAGAACTGGTGGCAATACGGTATCAAATAATGGCAAGAGTAAACACAAAAATAGGCGATGTCTTTTCAGTTAAGATAGACGGCGACAACAAAAGGTATTTTCAGTACATCATTAGCGACCTTACTCAATTGAACAGCGATGTAATCAGGGTATTTAAGAAAAAATATCCATTAAATGCTAACCCTGCCTTATCAGAAATCGTAGAGGGGGAAGTAGAGTTTTATGCCCATTGTGTTACAAAGCTTGGGCTTAAAATGGGCTATTGGGAAAGTGTTGGAAATATTGGCGAGACAGGAAACACAACAAGTATTTTATTTAGAGATACAAATGATTATGGCTCAAAGCCAGGAGAGCAAATTAAAATATCTCATAAGTGGTACGTATGGCGGGTTAATGATAATGCTTTTACCCGAGTAGGGAAATTGGAAGGAGAAAACCGAAAAGCAGAAATCGGAATTGTTATAAGTCCTGATAGCCTAGTCTACAGAATACAAACAGGGGAATACGATTTTGTATATCCTGAATTTGAATGAGAAGTAAAAACTACGGTAGAAGCTCAATGAACCCTCCGCTGGCGCACGCGCGCCGCGTGTTCTCACAGCTATAAACATCAAACGAGTCCTGATATTTTTCAGGACTCGTTTTGTTTTAGTTCGTTTTCATTTCAATATTTTTAACTTGGGATATAACTAGCTCAAAATAAATGGAATTTCCTTCTAAATAATTAACATCACAAATATGCAGATAATCTATAATTGTTTATTAATGTATAGAATATCTAAGATGCTTAACACCATTTAATACTCAAGGAAATAGACCACCTCTATGATTGTGTGTAAAAGACATAAATACTCAGAAAAAAAACTAAAAAATGTATAATTCTCCGCATATTAGCGGGCGCAAGTTTCTGCTGGGATGCATTTGATATTTACTTTTTGTTTATACCCTATATATTATCTGTATTTTAGCGTGTTTTTTGCCAAACAAACGAAATACATCATGAATAAAAAAATTAACGCCAAACTCACCGCTTACACGCTGACCGAGATTCTCATTGTATTGGTTATTATCGGAATTCTGGTGTTGCTTGCTTTACCGAACCTTATGCCATTAATAACTAAAGCCAAAACAACCGAAGCCAAACTACAACTGGAACATCTGGCTAAACTGGAACAAAGCTATTTTTATGAACATTCAAAATACTCCAGCGATGTAAATGAAATTGGCTTTATTCAGGAAAAACTGACTACAGACGGACAGGATGGAAAAGCAAATTATAAAATAGAAATCACGGCAGCCTCAAATAATACATTTACAGCAAAAGCTACCGCCGTAGCCGATTTTAACGGAAACGGTACCTTTAATGTTTGGCAGATTGATCAGGACAAAAACCTTAAAGAAGTAGTTGCCGACTAATGTTTTATCTGATTGCAAGCATAAATTTTGTACTTGCTTTTATTGTTTATCAGGATTATAAATATAGAGGTGTGTACTGGTGGTTATTCCCTGCATTATTTTGTGGCCTGGCAATGTGGTCTTCAGAAAAAAATGGTTGGCATATAACCTTCGATCAGCTGTGGCAAAATGGGCTTTTTGTTCTTTTGCAGGTAGTCTTACTCAATCTGTATATTTCCTTAAAAAACAGAAGGCTTACAAACATTTTTAAAGGATATTTTGGTCTGGGCGATTTACTGTTCTTACTATCCATCACCGTTTACTTCCCCTTTGTTGAGTTTTTGATTTTTTATGTTTTTAGTTTAGTTATAGTAATTCTTACCAGCACCATGTTCTCTCTTATAAAATTGACCGATAATAAAAAAATACCGCTCGCGGGTCATCAGGCACTGATCATGTTAATCATCATGATTTCAGATACTTTCGGTTTAAATTTTCTGGAGCAAATAACAGAGCGGGTGCAGAGCCATGTATTATGATGATAGAAGAATTGGGAGCCGATAGTCAGAACCTTATTGCCAAAGATGTTGCTTTGCAATACCGGGTATTTCCATACAAAAAGGATGGAAGTAAACTGTATTTATATTGTGCAGATTCTGTAGATGCCACATCTTTGGCCGAAGAGCTGGAAGTTATTCTGGATTTGCAGATTCACCTGGTAAGCATAGCCGATGGCGAGATCAATAAAATGCTATCCAAACATTATTTGAACGATGGACAGCGCGAAACACAAAGTTCTTCCGTTTCACGGATTTCAGCAGAAGGAGATTTTTTAAAAACCCTTATTGAAGAGGCCAGAAAACTCAAGAGCAGCGATATTCATATTGAAACTTTCGAGAAAAAATCAAGGGTACGAATCCGGATTGACGGAATGATGATTGAACGGTATGAAGTGTCTAAAGAAGAATATCCGTCGCTGATCAACAAAATCAAAATTATGGCCAACCTGGATATCGCCGAAAAGCGTTTGCCTCAGGATGGAAGAATTCAGTACCGGCCAAGAACGCAGGTGCCATTTGATATACGCGTATCCGTACTACCAACCTTATATGGCGAAAAAGTAGTGTTGCGTTTACTCAACAACAGCAGCACAGATATAGATTTAAATGTTTTGGGACTTGCTGAACAGGATTTGGAAAATTATCTGCAAGGCGTACAAAGGCCAAACGGTATTATCTTAATCAGTGGTCCTACAGGTTCAGGAAAAACAACAACCTTGTATGCAACGTTAAAGTTGTTAAATAAAAGTACCCGAAATATTTTAACAATTGAAGACCCGATTGAATACACTCTTGAAGGTGTAAATCAGGTTCAGCTTAAAGAAAGCATCGGGTTGGGATTTGCATCAACATTACGTACTTTCCTGCGTCAGGATCCGGACGTGATTATGGTTGGAGAGATTCGTGATCCGGATACCGCAAACATGGCCATCCGGGCAGCACTAACGGGGCACCTGGTCTTATCTACTATTCACACCAATTCTGCATGGGGTACGGTTTCAAGGCTAATCGATATGGGAATCCCGGCGTTTTTATTGGCCAACACTTTAAATACTTCAATAGCGCAGCGACTTGTCCGTCTTTTGTGTCCATTTTGCAAAGAGGAAGCCGATTTCGATACGCATCGGTATCCCCGCCATTTTAAAGCTCCATTTTCTGTAAAAACACATTGCATACCAAAAGGTTGTGAACAGTGTTACTACACGGGTTACAAAGGGCGTAAAGCCGTTTATGAGGTTGTGCCGATTGATGCAGACCTGGCGCAAGAAATCCGAATCGGCAATATGGCCATCGATCCTATTCTGAAAGAAAAAAATATTAATACCCTCTCTGGAAATGCCTTTTCGCTTTTTGCTCAGGGTGAAACGGCCCTGGAAGAGATTTACCCATTACTTTTGTCCATCTAAATGAAAAAGACATTTACCTTTTCTACGCTTATTGCGCTCTGCATGTTGTTTTTTACAGGTATAGCTTTAGCCCAGTCACAAAACAACGCAGATAATGACCGTATAAACCGGATAGATGAACGGTTACACAATCTTGCTGTGATGGTTCCCGGATTAAATCAAACAGTTCAGCTTTCTATGGCGGGCGCATCGGCACAGGAATTTTTAAGGGCCTTAGCACAGGCCAATAATCTGAATATAAATATTGATTCTCAGTTAAATTTTAAGGTATATACCAATTTTAGAAATGAGACTGCGCTTAATATTCTTCTATTTATAGCCAAAGAATATGGAGTTGATATCAACATGATCGGTTCGATCATGTCTGTCACAAAAGCGGCACCGCCACGTGTAGTCGTTCAGCCCAAGGACTTTCGGGTTACCTACACCGCCTCAAACGATTATTTGGGTTTTGAATTGAACAATGATACCCTTGGTCAGGTAACCAAAAAGATTAGTCAATTGTCGGGCAAGAATGTTGTGGTGCCCGTCAATTTATTAACTAAAAAGGTTAGCGCTTTTATTGCAGCTGCACCATTCGAAGTTGCATTGGAGAAAATGGCCTATGCAAATGAGTTAAAATTAAATAAAACCAATGATGGGGTCTTTATTTTTCAGGCTTTGGGCGAAGGCGAAGAGTTGTATGTAAACAGTGATCATGCGACTGCTGTGAAGCGAAATAGTAAGCCGAGTCAACAAGGAGGCGCGTCGGCAGGCAATTTTAATGTTACAGGTCGGAAAGATGCTGCAGGAAACCGCTATTTATCGGTTGATGCATTGAATACTCCAATTATAGATTTGGTAAAATCAGCTTCCAATGAAGTTAATGCAAACTATTTTATTTACTCGGAAATCAAAGGTTCAGTAAGTACCAGAATTAATAATGTTGACTTTGATACTTTTTTACGCTCGCTATTTCAGGGTACAGAATATACCTACAAAAAGGACGGTCCGGTATATTTAATTGGCGATCGGAAACTTGAAGGTTTACGCACCAACAAAATCATTCAATTGCAGCACCGCTCGCTGGATACTATCCAGATGATGATTCCGAATGAATGGAAAAAAGGAGTGGAAATAAAAGAATTCAGGGAACAAAATACGATCCTGCTTTCTGGTTCTGCACCTCAGATTTCTGAAATTGAAGCGTACATAAAACAGATTGACCGGGTAGTTCCAATGGTTTTGATAGAAGTAACATTGGTTGACGTGCGCAAAGGCAAAACCGTAAAAACGGGAATTACAGCAGGTGTATCTGATAGCGTTAAGACCGGTGGTACCATTTTGCCTGGTATTGATTATACTTTTGGCGCAAATTCAATCAACAAATTTCTCTCGAAACTAGGGAGTAACAATTCTATAAATCTGGGGCGCGTTACGCCTAATTTTTATGTTGGTTTAAGCGCACTTGAAACCAATAGCAATGTAGACATTCGGTCTGTTCCTAAATTATCAACGTTAAATGGACATTCAGCCAATCTCAGTATTGGAAGTTCCAGGTACTATAGTCAGCGAACACAAAATGTAATTTCATCTTTAAACTCTCAAACTGTAGTCACAGAACAATTTACTGAGGTAAATGCGAATCTTGAAATTGATATTCGTCCGGTTGTATCGGGAGACGATCAGGTCACTTTAAATATTAAAGTCAATATATCAGATTTTATTGGCACTCCTCCGGAAAATGCACCCCCACCAAAGTCTACCAGTAAATTTAGTTCGATTATCCGGGCAAGAAATGAAGATATGATTGTTCTTGGAGGTATTGAGCGAACCGAGACAAGTGAAAATGGATCGGGAATCCCGATTTTGTCTCGTATCCCTGTTCTCAAATGGTTATTCAGCAGCCGGGAAAAAACAAATAATAAGGTGGTCACATTGGTATTTATTAAACCGACAATCCTTTACTAATGCAATTGGAACTCTTCGAAAATATCTTAGGTTTGGAATTGCAGATTTTATCAGATCAACTCTACAAGTGCAACTACGTCATTCTGAGTCAGCATAAAAAGCAGTTGCAGCTTACCGAAAAGGGGTTTTCTGAAGGCACTCTGCCAACCATCTTGCAAAAAATCCCGAAGAAGTTTCCGGTTGCCCTGAGCATTTCGGGTAAAGGCATCATCCATAAAAGCATCATTTTAAAGGAGAACGCTAACCTAAACTATATTAAAGAAGCTTTTCCATCGGTTGAAGAAAAGGAATTTTATATTCAGGAGACACTGATTGACAATCATTTAACCATGAGTATTGCACGTTGTGGTCTTGTGGATGACATTGTTGGAATTTTTCTTCGTGCAGGGTTAAATATACTCAACCTTACGTTTGGTGGTCTGGCGGTTTCAAATATCCATGAACTTCTGTCTTTTTCAAATGGCGATAACCCGATAGACAGGCATATATTCACCTATACCGAAAATCAGCAATTTGCTGGTTACCGATACCAAAGCGGCGAAGTGGTGAATAAAGCATACACTTTGGCAGGGACGGAAATGCCGGAAAATGATGTGGTTGCCTATGCAAATGCTTTCCAGCTCTTTTTGTATAACCGCCTGATCAAAATTAATGTACCTCACTCTGAGATAGATCGCGCTTTAGAAAATTTCATCGAACAATGGAAAATAAAGAAAATAGGCATATTTTATCTGGGTGGCTTATTTGCCGCACTGCTGATTAGTTTTCTTTTATTCTCACATTACAATGCAGAAAATGCACGTCTAAGCGAATCGGCCGGAAATATAGCTTCAAATACAGAAGAGCTTGATTTATTCAAAAAAAACATTGCAGAAAACGAGAACATACTGAAACGCTTCAATTGGAATGGAGGCTATAACTACGGCCTGCTTATCGATCAGATTGGACGCACAATGCCCCGACAGATTAGGTTAAAGAGATTACTGTTTAATGATTTTAAAAATCCAAAAGACGTAGAGACGCGCCAACCCAACCTCAGCATTCAAGGCGAAACGAGTAACCTCGCTGCCGTTAACAATTGGATTTTCCTGTTAAAAGAAAAAAAATGGATTAAAAGTGTTGAATTGGTAAGCTATGAAGAGGATAGCCAGTCAGACTTTTACGTATTTAACATTTCGATAAAATATTAAACCATGTGGCAGACTCTGGATATTAAAAGAAAACGTATAATCTTAGTTGTAGCGGCATTAGCAATACTGTATATTGCCTATTTGTGTTCATTCAAAGCTGCAATTTCTGCATATACCACAAACCGTCAGTTGGCCAATCCAAAAACCGAAACCGTTTCAGAAAGTGTATTGAGCCAGGTAGAGCAGAAGCATAAATTTTACCAGCAAATCCTAAAAAAATACCGCACAAGGAAAGAAGATCGAGAAAGCCGGATCTGGCAATCCATATCGGCTATGGCGATGGCCAATAACGTAGAGATTAGTTTTAAACCTAAGAAACTAGAATCTACAGCAGAAGTAGATTCCACTACCTTGGTTAAAGGTTCTTTCGAATCGCAGTTTAATTTAAAAGGCAAGTATGCCAATCTTGTACGCCTTCTGGATACACTTTCAAAAAGCGAAGGTATTGGAAGGATTTCCAAACTTTCCATTTCTGAAATTAGTGACAATGGACAGCGTAAAACAAATGATCAACTTAGTGCAGAGCTCAGTTTAAGGGGATTGGATTACTAAAATTTTCATATAAAATCACCTCTTTTTTTGTTTAAATTTGCAGTTTTAATGATTATGTAAATATTCTTTTTGAGAATGTTTTGTTTCTCAAAAATTAGGTTTATATTCGAGCATTCATCATCCCTAAAATAAATAACTGCAAATTATTTACATGATGAAAAAATTAACGCCAAACCATTGCAAAGTTCTTAGTCAATTTATCCGTTTGACTAAAAAACAGTTTTACAACTTTATTTCTTTGGACGTAAACTATAGTATCTCTCGGATAGCTATTGTTAATTGTTTAAAAGCCGCCACCGTTGGCGATTTAATACCCATAAGTCTGCGGTTCAGTATTCAGTAGTCCTAAAAAAGAAACTTTATTCAATGTCTATGAGATTGAATTACATGGACTGGATTTCAGAGTATTCTTACAAAATGTGATAATATCAGCCAAGTTCATGGTTAGTATTCTTATGACTCCATAATTTAAAATTTTCCAAATTTCAACTTATCAAACTAATATTTATGCGTTCGCAGTTTGCAACTAAGATTGTCCAATTTACGGTAGTCCTTATATTTTCAACTTATTTAACTTATGCGCAAAATGAGCGAATTTTGCCCAATACACCAGAAGCCTCTGGCTTGGCAAAGTATATCAACTTTCCCGTTGATTATAGTACCGGAGTACCCAATATAAGTATTCCCATATACGAATTAAAAGTTGGTGAATTGACACTACCTTTGGTTTTAAACTATCATGCAGGTGGAATAAAAGTAAATGAAGAGGCTACCTGGGTAGGCTTGGGTTGGCAGCTGAGTGGTTTGCCACAAATTAGTCGAACTGTAAATGGTAATAATGATTTTGCAAATACTGGGTATTTACAGAATGCGAATAAAGGAAATAATTCTTTGGATTACCTTCATAATTGGAGTCAAGGATTTTTTGACGAGGATCCTGACGAGTTTTACTACAGTCTTTTGGCTAAAAGTGGTAAATTTTATATGAGATCTCTTAATGATGTCCTCACGATTCCGTATGATCCAATATCGGTAAGTGGGAGTTCCAGTCTTTTCACAGTCACCGATGATGATCAGACACAGTACCGGTTCGGTAAAAGCTTAGATAATATCTCAGCCTCTGAGTCAATTACATATAGTGTTCTTCGATCGGCTGTTATTGCCTGGAAATGTACAGAAATTATATCACCTAGTAAAAGAGATACGCTAAAATTCCAATATCATGAACCTATCTCTAAAATTACAGAACTTGTGGATGAAAGAATAGAGGTATTCGATAATTCGAATACCGGAGAGGGAGCCGTAAAATTTGAACAAAGAGATAGTTATGCCCCAGACTACGGATACGTTTATCCACGTGTTTATATGTACAATATTTCAAATGATTACAGTGGACTTTATTTGGCAAAACAGTATGGCATAGAGAAAGAACCTGATAACATATATAATCAACAAACCAAAGAAAGTATTATATCGAATTCAATTGCTCAAATGCTTTATGTAAAGCAAATTACAGGAAGAAACGTAAGGGTTAATTTTTACATACATAACAACAATCAAAAACAATTGGATTCTATTGTAGTTAGAGATCTTTCAGGTCAAAAAATTAAACATATTCAGTTTACATACGGCGATTTTGGAAGCGAGGTTAGTCCCTATAACCTAAAACAATTGCGATTAGATGCCGTTGGTGTGAAGGGAAATACGGGTACAGCCTTAGAAAAATACAGTTTTGAGTATAAATCAAATAATGTCGTGTCTACTTCAAGAAGAGCAGATCCATGGGGTTATTATGGAAGAGGCGCATTGACTTTTAATTATTCCTCTTCCGGTTTTTTTAGTGCCATTACCATGCAGGATATTGACGTTATACAAGGCCCTTATTGGCATGCGGTTGGACGATCCTCCTTTCTAACTGCTGACTATGATTATACACCTTCACAAACATGGAGGGTTAGTATCGGTGGAGTTCAGGTATCGCCTGAGTGGAGCGTATATGACGAAGAAAATGTACAAACTGCTATTCTAAAAAAGATCACTTATCCCAGCGGAGGTGCGACTACGTTTAACTACGAAGTTAATCGATACAAAGACCTGAACACAGGTATCGCTAAGATAGCAAGCGGACTTAGAGTAAAAGAAATTCAATATTATACCAATACTGAGATACCTACACCAGCCTTTAGGAAAATTTATAAATATGGAGATGACGAGAATGGTTTTGGATTGGTGAAAAGTGTGAATGATACTTCGTCGACATTTATGTATGAGCAACCGTCCATTACAATACTGGGAAATACCAACATACCTTTTGGCTATGAGTTTACAGAACGCAAACGCACATTCACTCCAAAACCGATGGACGAAATGACTTTTACATCTGGTACACCAGTACTGTACAGCACTGTTACAGAATATCAAGAAGAAGGTGGAATGCAAACGGGTAAAACAGTGTACACGTATGATTATAATTCGACTATTTTTCTTCCAACACGGATAGACTTAACACAAATCAGCTTACCGGTAGATAATGAATGGGATAGTGGAATATTGACGTCCAAAACAGTTTATGCATATAAAAATGGCTTTCAATGGATAGAAAAAGATGAATATGAATATGAACGGTATAAACATCCGCTTGGAATATTTATAGGTAAACTGTTTACCCAAAATCTGGTTAATATTTTAGATCCGTCAATAGACGCGACATTAGCCATGAAGAATTATGCGGGATATGCCCGATTATCAAAAACATTATATACCGGCAGAGCACTTTTATCCAAAGAACGGCATTTCAGTCGAGATTTAAATAATCTCAATATCACTGTCAGTACCGAACAAAACAATACCTATAATAATCCTGCTAAACAGCTTCAGCCAGATAAAATTTCTAAAACTGATAGCAAAGGAAATATAAGTAGTACGATCATAGGATATAATGAATACTTAAACCCCAAAGAAGTTGTTAATCTTATTGAGGCAGGATCTGTTAAAGTTACAGGGGGAACCTACAATGTTTATAGAGCCGATGGATTAATCTCTACACAAAACAATTTAGAAATTGTCGAACCTATTGAATGGGATGCTTTCTCAAGTACATTATATAGCCCATTTAAATTAGATGATCGATATAAACAGAGAGCTACTTATGACCTGTACGATGCCAGAGGCAATGTACTTCAGATTACAGACAAAAAAAGTATCAAAATCAGTTATATATGGTCTTACAATAATACTTACCCCATTGCTGAAATCAAAAACACAGACTACGCCACCGTTGAAAGTGTACTTGGAGGCTCGGCAGCAGTTTTAAACCTATCCAATTCTGTACCTACAGATACGCAGATCATGTCTATCGGTAACACTTTGCGCAGTGCTCCAGCGTTAAAAAATGCTCAAATCACGACCTACACCTACAAGCCTTTAGTCGGCATGACCAGTCAAACCGATCCCAAAGGGATGACCACGTATTATGAGTACGACGATTTTGGCCGTTTGAAATGGATTAAAGATCAGGACGGAAACATTGTAAAAGAAAACCAGTATCACTATAAAAACTAACGCTCCGATGAAAAGACATCTAAAAAAATTAATATTGCCAGCTTTGCTGGCACTGGGAGCACTGCAGTCTAAAGCCCAACTGGAACTCAATAGCTATACCGGACAAACTGAAATCAGCGCTTACAATAGTATTACACTTAAAGATGGTTTTCATATTACGGCCGGAAACAATGTGCGCATTTTTACAACAGGAGTTTCTTATAAAAACTGTCTTCCGCAAGTTTCCGTACCCAGCAGCAACCAGAACTATGTGCTCACGAGAACCTTCAAAAAAGCAGGCATTTCCCGACAGAATGTCGGCACTATTCTGGGCATGTGTGAAGAAAACCAGGTCATCCAATACTTTGACGGGCTCGGCCGACCTTTGCAAACCGTTGCCCTTAATGGCGGTTTAGCCGGGCACGACATCGTAACCCCAGTAGCCTATGATGCCTATGGCCGTGAAGACAAAAAGTATTTGCCGTATACCGTTTGGAACAACAACGGCACTTACCGTGCAGATGCCATAACTGGTGGTGGCCAGGCGGGCTATTACCTTGGCCCTCCGGGTAACATCAAAGCAACTTCTACACCTTTCTCCCAGACCATTTTTGAGGCCAGCCCACTTAACCGCGTATTGGAACAAGGCGCACCAGGCGATGCATGGCAGCCTGTTGCAGGCAGCACAGCCGGCCATACGGTAAAAATGGAATACGGAACCAATACTGCAAATGATGTTAAATTATGGACGGTTAGCGGCAATGGCGCTTCTGCGGGCTTTTACGCGGCTGGCAAACTCTACAAAACTGTTTCAAAAGATGAAAACTGGACCAGCGGGAAGAGCGGAACCACCGAAGAATTTAAAGACTTTGATGGCCGAGTGGTATTGAAGCGAATCTGGGAAAATGAAAACAAAAGCCTCAGTACCTATTATGTGTACGATGATCTGAGCAACCTGCGTTATGTATTGCCACCGGCTGTGAACCCAGGTACAGATGCCGATAGCGGTTATGAAATCAACAGTTTTAATGAAAGTGATAAGATCTTCCTCGATTTTATTTATGCCTATCACTACGATGGCCGCAAACGGGTAATCGAAAAGAAAATACCGGGTAAAGACTGGGAAGAGTTGATTTATAACAAGCTTGATCAGGTTGTTTTCACGCGTGACGGTGTACAACGCCAGCTGGCACAGCGAAGCTTTGTTAAATACGATGCTTTTGGACGGGTAATCATGAGTGGGGTAGAATCTGGTCATACGGACACCCGTGAAAATGTACAAACCACGGTAAATGGCCTCGAGCCACAATGGGATACACCCTTTTATGGTACAAACAACCTGGAAGGCTATGACAATGCAAGCGCCCCAAGCAATGTAGCCAATATGCGGGTAGATGTAGTGAATTATTACGACAACTATGAATTGCCTGGACTGCCTTACAATCATGCCGGCGAATACAGCCAAATGACTAAAGGTCTGCTCACCGCCACGAAAGTTCGTGTAATCGATACCGATCATTTCCTTTGGACAGTTTTTTACTACGATAAATATGGCCGTGTAGTTAAAACCTATACACAGCATTATTTGGATGGTCAGCCCAAAGCAGGCGATTATGATGAAATCACCAACAGTTACAACTTTGACGGAAGCATTTCCAGCAGCACGCGTTTACATCGCGTAAACAACAGTACCGCCCTTACGGTATCCAACCGTTATGAATATGATCATCAGGGCAGAAAACTAGCGACTTTTGAACGCATCAATAGTCAGGCAGAGATTGCGCTGAACCACTATGTATATAATGAGCTTGGCCAGTTAAAGGAAAAGAAACTGCATAACGATGCACAAAGCACCAGTTTTGCTTACAATGAACGGGGTTGGTTAACCAAAAGCATCAGCAATGAATTCAGCATGGAGCTGAAATACCACGATGGAACCTCTCCGAGTTACAATGGTAATATTTCCAACCAGTATTGGGGAAGCAGAAATAATTTCCCCAACGTTTTTACCTATACCTATGACAAACTCAACCGATTGACAAAAGGCAGCAGTACTGGCATAAGCATGAGTGAAGAGCTGACCTATGATGTGATGGGCAATATCGAAACCCTGGCGAGAGACGGAGGAAACCCGAACTGGTACGATTATCCGCACGGCAACCAATTGTGGTATGTTGGTAATGTAACCGATGCATACGAATATGATGCGAATGGCAATGCAATCGTAGATGGGCGTTTGCATTATAATATTGAATACAATCAATTGAACCTGCCCAAACGCATCTCCAACATCAATTTAAACTATACCTATGATGCTACAGGAAGAAAGCTGCGCAAAAATAACAATGGCAGTTTGCGCAATTATATTGATGGTATAGAATACAAACCTGAAGGAACAATAGATTTTATTCAAACAGAAGAAGGTATTGCACAAAACAGCGGCAACAATGAATACAGCTACCGTTACAATCTGAGTGACCATTTAGGGAATGTACGGGCCACGTTTTATTTTAATCCGGCCAATAACAACCAATTGGAAGTCATTCAGCGAGACGACTACTATGCCTTTGGAATGCGTAAAAAGGGTTCTCCAAGTTCAATTGTAAATAAGTACCTTTACAACGGCAAGGAGTTGCAAGAAGAGCTGGGTGATCAATATGATTATGGCGCAAGGTTCTATGATCCGGTGATTGGTAGATGGAATGTCGTGGATCCGTTGGCGGAGCAGGATAGAGGTTGGTCACCTTATAATTATGCACGGAACAATCCAATAAGATTTATCGATCCAGATGGGATGTTCTTTAAGGAATATGATGACGAGGAAGCTTATAGAAAAGATAATCCAAATGGTAAGTTAGACGGTAGTGATGGTCATTGGCTTAAATCTGACCGGGAAAACAAAACAGCAATTTGGGATAAAGCAAATTCTACAAATCTTCAGTCTAATCGCTACGATGATTACCAGACGATAACACAACGTAAAGATTTCTATGGTTGGTATGCTGGCAAAATTGATGCAAAAGGATTTGATAACAATTGGCCTGGCGCTGCCTATATTGTAGCTGGTCAAATGTCAAACCTTGATAATGCTAGTGTCGCTTGGTGGGTTGGTGATGATGTTGTGAAGTTTGGAAACGCAGGTAATAAAGCGATTTTTAATGATGTATTTGATGACCTTAAAGGTTTATATAATGGGCCTGTTATGAAAGGGAAAGCATCAGCCGATTGGGATGCAGCAACTTTATATAATGAGCAGTTTAACGTGGCTCAGCCAATTTATGATAAACAGACAACGGCAACAATTTCAACTCTAAGTAAAATGGCAAAAGGACAGGGTTTGTATAGTTTTGGAGTAACGCCAACCTTACGTTTTGAGGGTAACATATCAAATGCTCAGGACAGATATAACCACGGTTCAGGCAAAGTAACCAACTTTTTTAAGTTACAGAAAACCTATTGGAAACTCGGATGGTAAAGAGCTTGATGATATACACACTATTTCTAGTCTTTACAGATTTTTTAATAAATTTTTTAGTAAATTTTATTCAAGGTAATCCAGGCAGTGTGATTATCACAAGCATAATCGTAAGAGCAATTTGCTTATTTCTGCTCTTCCCGTTAATTGGATTTGTGATATTTATTATACTTAAAGGTAAAGGGAGTAATGCCTCACTAATTGCAACTACCGTAGTTGTGTACGTGTTACTTCCTTTAGTTATTTATTTTTTAAAGAATGATGGGAAAAGCTTTTTAGAGGTTTTTACCGAATTACATTTACAGTTCAATTTATTTGCACTTATTTATTTGCCTTATATTTTGGCAAGCATAATCTGTATGGTTCTATCAAATAAGCTAAAGCTATTTTAATTTTTTCTGCGCCTGAGTTATTAACTCAACTACCTTAATGTTTTTTGACTCTTTGGCGGCCGACAAAGCATCATTTCCTTGGTTGTCTTTAATCATTGCATCAGCACCTTTTTCTAATAATAGTCTGACAATATCTTCAAGACCATTTGAGGCTGCATACATTAGGGCGGTCGTTTGAAACCCATCTTTCCAATTTACATCGGCGTTGTTGTCGATTAGGATTTTCACTAGGGAAAAGCTTTTATTATTTACAGCTGTGATTAACGGGCTCACTTTCATCCAGCCTTGTTGTTTTACATAATTTACGTTGGCACCTTTTTTTATGAATTGCTTCGATAGATTGGTGTCGTTTTTTACAACAGCTCTATATAGACTGTCGTTGCTGCTTTGTGCCATTACGATAGATGTTGAGAATGATAGGATGAAAATAAATAAAGTTCTCATATTGAATTGCTGTTTTACATTGCGGCTATGCTTTTTAGCTTTGCGGCCTTGATGAATGCATCTATTGTTGCAAATACGTGCGAGCGGTTCTCCTCGTCCAGTCCCTGTACCTCTTTCAGGCGTTTGAGCGTATCGTTGTCTATCTGCTCGTACTGGCCATCCTTTACGAGATAATCAAGGGTAACGGCCAGGGCATCGGCTATCTTTGCGGCCACGTCAATGGATGGCACATTCTCTCCACGCTCATACTTTCCAATGATGTCACCGGAAGTCCCTATGATCTTTCCCAGGTCAGCCTGTTTTATCTTTTTCTGTTTGCGGGCATACGCCAATCTATCTGCAAAAGCCATAAATACCTCTTTTTTATGAGTTATAAACTAGTAATAATCAAATATAGACAACTTATGTATCGTATAAAAATAAAATAATGGCAGGTTCTCGTTGGAGTTGGTACCCTTGAGTGGAGGCAGATTTAAGAAATAGAATTAAATTTGTTAAAACATGGCAAGAGTATTTGATGAGTCATTTAAAAAAATGGCAGTAGAGTTATCCTATTTAAAGGATTCGGTTACAGAAGCAGCAAAAGAATTAGATTTAGCACCCAGTAGATTAAGTAAATGGCGTCAGGATCCAAGATTTAATGGAGGGACAGTTTTGCCATTAGATAATAAACTGACAGCTGAAGAGCAAGAGATCAGAATCTTAAAAAAGCAATTGAAGGATGCTGAATTGGAAAATATGATCTTAGAAAAGGCAGTAACCGTCTTTTCCAAGGGCGACTGAGAAAGTATGAGTTCATAAAGATGTATATGAACTTGTTCTCGGTTGAGAAGATGTGCAAGATTATAAATACCAGTAGTAGTTCGTTTTATAAGTGGATTTCTAGATCAAAAAGCAATAGGGATAAGAAAACAGAGGAATTGATTTTACTGGTAAAAGAAGCGCACCAGGATAGTAATCATGGTAGTCCTCGAATTGCCTTAGAACTGAACAAGAAAAACTATAGGATATCACGTTCTTATGTTGCCAGGTTGATGAGGAAATTAAATCTGCGCAGTAAGATTCGGAAGCAATTTAAGGTAACCACAGATTCTAAACATAAATTCAAACTTGCTGAAAACCTCCTTGCAGAGATTTTTCTACAGACGGTCTATCTCAAAAATGGGTTGGTGATATTACCTACATCAAAACTGGATCAGGATGGCTATATCTTACTAATTTAATTGATCTTGCTGATAGGAAAATCCTAGGATGGTCGTTTAGTAATGACATGACAGCGGAGCACGCCACTATAAAAGCACTTAATATGGCTATTGCGAGAAGAGTTCTTCAGGAGATGGTTTACCTTGAACCTCATCAACCTGCTGACTTTAATCATCCATCAAGCATTAAAGGAACGCAGATATCCTCATCAAAAGATAGAGTCGCATCTAGAGGGAATTTTTTATCTCCATTAAAAGGAAAAACAAGTTTTTCTTGGATTAACGGTGTTGAGAATAAATATGGAAATAAAACCCATGAAGGAGATTATTTAGAAGGCCATTCAATAGGAACAAATTTGGATGAGATCGCGGAATATTTTAGAAGTAAAGGCGTAAAAGTAACTGTGGAATAAATAATGAATTTAAATAAAATACTAAAATTTTTACGATTAGTTACATTAGGGGAAATATTTGTAAGTATAGTATTGTTTTTTTATTACGCTTCAAAACCTGACGTAGGCCTAGGTGTATTTGTTATCGGATTTATTTATATAAGTACTATAATCTATTATATTCTTCTAAATATAGTAATAAGTTATTTGTTGAAAAAGTCTGGAATAATTCATGTTTTATGGATTACTGTTTTAATAGTCCTTAATATATTGCCTATAATTATACATTTACGGTTACTTAATTTAATATAAGATGCAATACAGTTTTAAGCCAATATGATTACGGCGCGAGGTTCTATGACCCGGTGATTGGCAGGTGGAATAAAAATGATAATAAATCTGAACTATATTTTGCAACTTCTCCATATGTATACGCATTAAACCAACCTAGTAATGCTATAGATCCCGACGGAAATGTAGTGATTTTTATTAATGGAAACCATTTTGGAGAGGGGGCTACAGCTATGAAAGTTGGCGAAAAGGAACGAATAGCTACAATTGGAGAGGGTCTAATGATTATTGGAATAGGGGTGGGAAATCGTTTGATGGTGCAGTAATGACGCAATTAAGAGATAACAAATCTATTTATAGGGATGGAGCTATGGGAGGCTGGTTTGGCCTTGCTTCTGATAATCCGATAGGAGTTAATACAGCTTCTGGTAGAGTTATGGATGGTTTTGGTCAAGGAAAGAGAGATGCTGCGACAATAGTAGCAAATTTGGCAAAAGACAAACAAGGAAATATTATTGAAACGATAAAAATAATTACACACAGTATGGGTGGTGCGTATGGAAAAGGGTATGTTGAAGCGTTGAAAGAATATATAGGCTCCTTACCTAAAGAATTGCAAACTCAATTAAAAATAACACTCGTAGCCGATTTTGATCCTTTTCAAGCTGGAAGTCTTGAGGCTGACCCAGATATAAAAACTATGCAATTTCTTCATAAGAATAAAAACGGAAGAAAAGATTCTGATGGCTTTGGATGGTTGGCAAATGAAAGACAAAAAGGGATTTCAGATTCTAATTATTATGAAGATAGTAGGGAGGCATCGCATAGCATTTTTACATTTTTTAATGATATTAGCAAATTAAGTGAGGGAACATATAAATGGAATGGCAATGGATGGGTTCAGCAATAGATTAACAGACTATTCAGTAATTCTTATTGTCCTGCAATACGTTTGCGCCATTTTATTTTATTTTATAATTTTTCTCAGCTCAGATTTTAGTGATGGCGCAACCGGAATGGCTCCAATCTCTATGTTCTTAGGCGTATTAATTAGTACAATAACCTCGGTGCTAATGATAATTTTGTTTGGAAAAAAAATAGGAGTAAAACTTAGGCTTATTTTGAATTATCTTTTTTTTGAAATCGCCCATTTTTTTTTAGTGGAGATATCCCTCTATTTAAAATATTTAAAAAAGGACTATCAGGAGATTTAGCCAGGATTGAAAGTAGTGCTTTTGTGATGGCAACTCTTTTTGTCTTTTGCATTTGTTTATTGATAAAAATATTCCGAAAAAAAGAACCCCGATAGTGCCAAAGCTGGCGCACGCGTGCTGCGTGTGAATATGTCTATTAACAACAATCGAGTCCTGGTTTTTCAGGGCTCGATTTGGTTTTGAGTATTTCAGGCATCAGTTAAAGGAAAAGAAACTGCCATAACGATGCACAAAGCACCAGTTTTGCCTATAATGAACGGGGTTGGCTAACCAAAAGTACCAGCAACGAGTTCAGCATGGAGCTGAAATAC
Source organism: Pedobacter terrestris (assembly GCF_052343045.1). NCBI lineage: Bacteria > Pseudomonadati > Bacteroidota > Sphingobacteriia > Sphingobacteriales > Sphingobacteriaceae > Pedobacter > Pedobacter terrestris. The sequence goes on from NZ_CP180264.1 coordinate 1,331,946, forward strand.
CAGCATGGAACTTCTCCGAGTTACAATAGCAATATATCCAACCAGTATTGGGGAACCGGAAATAATTTCCCTAATGTTTTTACTTACACGTATGACAAACTCAACCGTTTGACAAAAGGCAGCAGTACAGGCGTGAGCATGAGTGAAGAGCTGACCTATGATGTAATGGGCAATATCGACACCCTGGCGAGAGATGGAGGAAACCCGAACTGGTACGATTATCCGAACGGGAACAAATTGTGTATGTTGGTAATGTAACCGACGCCTACGAATATGATGCCAATGGAAATGCGATAGTAGACGGGCGATTGCATTTTAATGTTGAATACAATCAATTAAACCTACCTAAACGCATCTCCAATATCAATTTAAACTATACTTATGATGCTAGCGGCAGAAAACTGCGCAAAAACAGCAATAATAGCCTGCGCAATTATATTGATGGTATAGAATACAAACCAGAAGGAACAATAGATTTCATTCAAACCGAAGAAGGTATTGCACAAAACAATGGCAACAATGAATACAGTTACCACTATAACTTAAGTGACCATATCGTGTCCTGAGCTTGCCGAAGGGTAGGTAATGTTAGAACAAGCTTTTATATTAATCCAACAACCAACCAATTAGAAGTTTTACAGCGCGACGACTACTATGCCTTTGGAATGCGTAAGAAAGGTTCTCCAAATTCTACTGTAAATAAGTATCTTTACAATGGCAAGGAGTTGCAAGAAGAGCTGGGTGACCAGTACGATTACGGTGCAAGGTTCTATGACCCAATAATCGGCAGGTGGAATGTGATTGATCCTTTAGCAGAGAAGGACAGGAAGACAAGCCCTTATGTTTATGCGCTTAATAACCCTGTACGGTTTATCGATCCCGATGGGATGGAGGCAGAAGATCCGCAAAAGAGAGTGAATACGACAGTAACCAGTACGGAAGACAAAAATCATAAGCTTCATGTAACTCAGACCACAACTACCACAACAGTTGTTCAAACAGAAACAGGTAGTATTACTACAAAAAGTGTTATGTCTTCAACAAATATAATTTCAAATAGTAATACTGAGGCTACTGTATATGGGGACGTGACAACCAAGACCAGCGTAACTACAGTTGATGGAGATAAAGTGTCTACGGTAAATAATGGGGCAACTACTGTCAGTAGATCAGATTCCAAAGGGGATCTATCAGCACTAAATACCGTTAGTAAATCATTAGAAAATTTCAGAAACGATCACGGGATGCAATTTAATTCATACGTAAATAAAGAAGGGACATCAGCTCTTTCTTTAAGTGTTGGAGGTGCTGCCGCGCCATTTGGAGCATTGGCTAGTTTATCAACATTAGCTACGAATATTGGAGGATGGGCGCCTAGTCTTGTAAGAGCCCTAGGTTTTGGAGGAGTGCCAACTAGTGTCGGACCTGGTTTAGCAAATAAAGCTATTAATGCAAGTGGTGTGTTAAATGGATCAAAGGTTATTTTTGTTTCGTCTAATGGCAGGGTTATTTCCAATATGCTTCCTAAAAGATAGTTTATGAATAGAAAATATGTTATTAATCTATATATTGGAATAGTATCTATTTCTATACTGGCTTATATATGTTTTATTGTTTATTCAATTATTGTTAAGGAATGCCAAAATAAGTATGGACCGTCCTATAATAATAAAAGGAAGGAATTGGGTATTGCTCTTCTCCCCGTTAATTGGAGTATAAAAGAAAGAAGTGAAAACTTTATCGGCTGGTCAGGAAATGAAAAAAATGTTGGTCACAAGAGGAAAGCAATCACTTTTTCTGGGTGTAATATTGAAGGTGAATTGGACGTATTTAAGCTTCACAATGAAAATGGTAAAGAGCGACTGTTAGAGATACAGTACAATTATCCGGAAAAAGTCGAAAGTCCAACTATTATTTATACTTATCAAATTGGGCATTACGCCCGGTCTATTTCTAAAATTACGGCAGATAGTTTACTTAATGCTGAAAATATTCTAAAATAGATAAATCAAAGCCCAGCAGTTTAAAAATTGTCGGGCTTTGTTATTTCTATAGGACTCCAAGTTTGATGAGCCTTGCTTTGATGGCTCCGTAGGTCCGAGAATGGAGTTTAGCGAGTTGGGTAATCTTGATGCCTTCGTTAAAACGTTGCGAGAGCAGGTTATCTTCTTGTTCATTCCATGCTAAACCTTTGTTGCCTTGTTTAGCCAGAACTTCAAGTTGGTTAATTGCGAAGAAAAGCGCCCTTATGATTTCGGGCTGGTTGTACGGGCTGTCTGCAGGGAACACTTCTCCTGTTACGGGGTAGGTGCCATTGGCCAGCGCCTGGAGAATTTCCAGGTGGCGGTTGTTATCCTGCATAGGCTTTTTTGGCCTTAAAGTCCCTGATTAGTGCATCAATTACCAGGAATACCTGTTTTTTATCTTCTTCAGGCAGTTTTGATACTTCCTGTATTCTGTTAAGGGTGGAGCTGTCAAGTTCCATATCGGTTTTGCCAACGAGATAATCAAGCGATACTTCAAGGGCATCAGCCATACGGATTACAACTTCTATAGAGGGTTTAACCTCATCCCTTTCATAACGGCCGATGATATTGCCCGATGTTTCTACAATCTTGCCCAGTTCCCCTCGCTGGCGCACGCGTGCCGCGTGTGAACAAAATTTTTGAACTTAAACCGAGCCCTGAAAAATCAGGACTCGGTTTGGTTTTGAGCATTTTACGCATCAGTTAAAGGAAGAGAAACTGCATAACGATGCACAAAAGCACCAGTTTTGCCTACAACGAAAGGGGATGGTTGACCAAAAGTACCAGCAACGAGTTCAGTATGGAGTTGAAATACCAGGATGGAACTTCTCCGAGTTACAATGGTAATATTTCCAACCAGTATTGGGGAAGCGGAAATAATTTCCCCAACGTTTTTACCTATACCTATGACAAACTCAACCGATTGACAAAAGGCAGCAGTACAGGCGTAGCCATGAGTGAGGAGATGACCTATGATGTGATGGGAAATATTGAAACACTGGCGAGAGATGGAGGAAACCCGAACTGGTACGATTATCCGCACGGCAACCAATTGTGGTATGTTGGTTATGTAACTGACGCATACGAATACGATGCGAATGGCAATGCAATCGTAGATGGGCGTTTGCATTTTGATGTTGAATACAATCAATTGAACCTGCCCAAACGCATCTCCAACATCAATTTGAACTATACCTATGATGCTAACGGAAGAAAGCTGCGCAAAAACAACAACGGCAGTTTGCGCAATTATATTGATGGTATAGAATACAAACCTGAAGGAACAATAGATTTCATTCAAACAGAAGAAGGTATTGCACAAAACAACGGCAACAATGAATACAGTTACCGCTATAACCTGAGTGATCATTTGGGGAATGTACGGGCCACGTTTTATATTAACCCGATAAGCAACCAATTAGAAGTTTTACAACGCGACGACTACTATGCCTTTGGAATGCGCAAAAAAGGCTCTCCAAATTCTACTGTAAATAAGTATCTTTATAACGGCAAGGAATTGCAAGAAGAGCTGGGTGATCAGTACGATTACGGGGCAAGGTTTTATGATCCGGTTATTGGAAGATGGAATGTGATTGATAATAAAGCAGAAAAATACCCAAACGTAACACCTTATGTATATGCTGTCAATAATCCAATAATCTTTATAGATCCAGATGGTAATGATATAGTGTACTTCAATTCTAAAGGTCAAGAGGTGAGTAGAACGGCATCTAGTACACAATTTCAAACATTTGTTGATGTTAATGGCTCTTACGTTGAAGCGTCCATGCCGAAAATAATTAAAGGATATGAAAGTCCAGTTTTTCAGAAATATGATTATAATATTGCTGCACAAACATTTCTTTTCAATAATTTATCTGATGACCAACTTCCTAAGACACCGGGAGGATTGTCACTTACTGGAGATAGACCGTCAGATTTGGATCCGACTTTAGTAAAAGCAATAACTATTGAAGAAACAAATGGTGGTACACTCGAAGGAAAATATGGACAAAAAGGTAAAAGCGATATTATGCAGTCAAATGTTACCACAACTTCCGGTCAAACTGATTGGAGTGATAGTAAGAAGGCTTTTGGCCTAGAAAAAGGAAAAAGTGCTACACCTAATCAAAGTCTACATGCGGGTATTCGTATATTATATACCAAAGGGTTACAAACTACTGCAATTAAAGATAAGAAGGGAAAGGTAATAGGATATAACGTTACATGGAGAGGGAAAAATTGGGATGCAGCTACAAAACGTTATAATGGCGGCGGTAATCCAAATTATTTAGAAGAAGTATTAGAGTTATTAAATAGTGCATTTGATGGAACTTCGGAAAATTATTATAAAAAGGAAAAGAAGAAATGAAATATATAATACTCGCAATCTTAGTTAATATAATATCTTCTGTTAAAGGACAGAGTCATATTAATATCTATGATTCTGTTTTTAATCAAAAAAAGCTTATAAAAGATAGTAAAACGTATAAAGAATTATTTGCTAAATATTTATCAAGTAATGAAGATCCAATAAAGGCTAGTAACATTGATACTGTAATCATGAAGCAGGGAATATATATAAAAAACTACGGGAGTGCTGACTTGATTACAGTGATTTTAAGCAAAACTACAGCGAAAGTTTTAAGCTCTAAGTTTCTAGTAGTAGTGAATCATTCTACTAAAACATTAAGCTACATAAACATAGATGATTATTATCTAATTAAAACTTCAGCCTTAGATAGAGGTGTTCAAATTATGACAATGCGAAATTTTAGAGGTAATATAGAGCTATCTATTTACAATTTTTCAAAAGATCAATTTTCGCCGATTTTCTTGAAAAATATTTATAAAAGTACAGATTGTGACCAATATAAATTTGGAACTTTAAATGTAAATAATATAGATTTGAATAATGACGGGAAATTAGATCTAGTCATTAATTACAAAATTAATCATTTTTGCGACAAAGACGGAAGTGAATCCAATAGTCCTTTATATGAAATAAAACAATCTAATCAACTCATATTCTCACCAAAAGGTAAAATAGAAAATTGGACTTTGAAATAGCTTCAGTATGATTACGGGGCTAGGTTCTATGACCCGGTAATTGGAAGATGGAATGTGGTAGACGGTTTAGCAGAAAATCACTATTCAACCACAGGATACAACTATGTTCTGAGCAATCCAATAAATACAATTGATCCGTTAGGATTAGATACGGTTAAAGTTAATAACGTTACACCTGAAGTTTGGAATAATTTTAATACGAAGAAAGATCAAATTGGATTAGACGACATAACAGTAAGTGCAAATAAAGGGGAAGCTAGAGCATTGAAAGCGTACAATGCCGTTCTCGCTGAAGTTCGACTTAACTATAGAAACCAAACAGGAAACCTCTTTATGGGCTATCCTGATCGGTTAAATACTGATGCAAGTAATCTGTTTGTAAAAAGGTATTACACGGGTGCTGAGATAGATCCTTTTAGTGGAAAAGTATTAGGAGGTATTCCACTTCAAGATGCAAACTGGATTATAGATTTAGCAACTGGTGGTATTATAAGCTTGGTGAAGACAGGGGCGGCACTCACGGCTACGAATGCTGGAGGAAGAGTATTTTGGTCTGGCGGTAATATTGCAAAAGACGCTGCATTGGAATTTGCAAAATCTAACGGAATGAAAACCCTCGAAATGACAACAAGAGGTAGAATAATGAATGCAATTAGTCCATATTTGTCACGATCGATTTCAAACCCAATCTGGAATAGTTTATCAAGAAGTTTTGCAGAAGGTGCTAGAGGGGAAGTTAATTTTATTACAACATCATTGGGACCGAGGCCAACCAGTATCTGGATGACTATTGAAAAACCAATACTCGAACAAAACGGAGTAAATATAATAACTCATATAAAGTAGAATTATGATTAATATCTCAAAGCTTTTCTATTCTCCATTGTCGCTTAAAAGAAAAATTCTTGATATTGTAGAGGATATGAAACTTATTATTATACCTGTATGTCGGGAAAAATTTTGGATTGACTGGTATGGTGCCTACGATATAGATCCAAAGAATTTAGTAATTTGGATTTGCGTAGAATCGGACAAAATAAAATCAGAACTTAAGTTAAATTATGAAATAATGATCAAGCTTGAAGACACACTATGTAGACACAAATATCCTGAACAAGCAATACCTTTTGTTCAAATAGACTTTGAATCACAAGAAACAGTCGATAGGGATTCTAATGGTAATTGGTACCATCATTTTAAATAGTGCGAAGTTGACCTAATTTCATTTTTTTTGATGGCTTATCGTCAGCTTGCGCATTTTGGCGCGTAGCTGTACTCATGATTATAACCAAACGAAGCCTAACTTTGGGCTTCGTTTTCCCTCGCTGGCGCACGCGTGCTGCGTGTTAACAAAATTTTTGAACTTAAACCGAGCCCTGATTTTTCAGAGCTCGGTTTGGTTTTGAGCATTTTACGCATCAGTTAAAGGAAAAGAAACTACATAACGATGCGCAAACCACCAGCTACGCCTACAATGAACGCAGCTGGCTCACCAAAAGTACCAGCAACGAGTTCAGTATGGAGCTGAAATATCAGGACGGAACTAACCCCAATTACAACGGTAATATTTCCAACCAATACTGGGGAACCGGAAATACGTTCCCTAACGTATTCACCTACACTTATGATAAACTTAACCGTTTGACAAAAGGCAGTAGTACTGGCGTGAGCATGAGTGAAGACTCACTTATGATGTAATGGGCAATATTGAAACACTGGCCAGAGATGGCGGCAATCCAAACTGGTACGATTATCCGAACGGCAACAAATTGTGGTATGTTGGTTATGTAACTGACGCTTACGAATATGATGCCAATGGCAATGCGATAGTAGACGGGCGTTTACATTACAATATTGAATACAATCAGTTGAACCTGCCTAAACGCATCTCCAACATCAATTTAAACTATACTTATGATGCTACCGGAAGAAAGCTGCGGAAAAACAGCAATAATAGCCTGCGCAATTATATTGATGGGATAGAATACAAACCAGAAGGAACAATAGATTTTATTCAAACCGAAGAAGGAATCGCACAGAATAATGGCAGTAATGAATACAGTTACCGCTATAACCTGAGTGATCATTTAGGGAATGTACGGGCCACGTTTTATTTTAATCCGGCCAATAACAACCAATTGGAAGTCATTCAGCGAGACGACTACTATGCTTTTGGAATGCGCAAGAAGGGTTCTCCAAGTTCTACTGTAAATAAGTACCTTTACAACGGCAAGGAGTTGCAAGAGGAGCTGGGTGATCAGTATGATTACGGCGCGAGGTTCTATGACCCGGTGATAGGGCGTTTCAACACCATAGATCCACTTTCTGAAACATCAAGGAGGTTTAGTCCTTACAGCTATATCCTTAATAATCCCATTCGTTTCATAGATGTTGACGGAATGTATGCTGCTCCGCCTGATATCATATTCAAGGGTACAGATGATAAGGAGATTAGAATTAAGACAGACGGTGCAGATCAACACTATAACGTTCCTTTTGCTCTTGGCTCTAATCAGAACTTAGATTTGGGGTTGTCGGGTATAGATCCAAATAAATTTGTGCTTGGTTCAACTATACAGGCTAGTGCCGGTTTTGGATTTATAGCAGGAGTTGATTACCGGGTTAATTTAACCACAGCACAATTTACAAGTAGTGAATTTGGTGGTTATAACTATGTTTATGCTGGTGTAGATGGTGGTATGAAGCTAGGGGCGCAGGCAAGTTTTGCAGCAGGTGTTGGCGGTAGCTTTTTCGTAGGGTATAATACTAGTGATACATATGACCCTACAACATTTGCTGGTTCTTCTTATTCTGTAGGAGTTTCTGCTGATATAAAAGGCGGCTTTGGTGGAGGTTTATCTCTCTCTGCGTTTTCTTCAACAGAAGATTTTTCCGCTCCTGGTTGGAAAGGCATTTCAATTGGTGTGAACGTTGGTGTCGGTGCGTCAGGGAATTTTGGCTCTGTTGATTTACGGGAGGGTAAATCGGTGCTGTTAAATGATGTTAAGCCAACAGCTCAAAGAAGCATTGGAGATCGAATTATGAATGCTGTTGCCCCTCAACCCTCAGCAATTGCAGGATATATTTCTAGACAATTTAAGTAAAGTAAAATGGGATTAAAAAAAGCTTTTTTTTTGACGTTGGTTTTATCTCTTCTCGTTATTTTGTGGTATTATAAAAGCAAGGATGAGAAAAAGCCAGCTGAAATTATTTTAGAAAAAAACAGTATCGATTTCACCGGACGTATAATTTCCTATAATAAATCGACAGATCGTGCTTTTGGTGTAATCAAGTTTAAAGTTATCAAATCGAGTAAAGAAGCCTTTAGCATTCCAGATCCAAAATGGCTGTATCCCTATAGGTTAGAAAATGGGTATGGCGAGTTTTATGGTTATATACCTTTGGGAATTACGGAAGGTCAGTTGATAAGATTAAATGCTGGAGAAAAAAGTGTTAAACTTTATAATGGGGATGCAGAGTTTGCAAACACAAGTGTATTCGTGACTTCAGAACGAAAATTCATTGAGTATGTAAATGAGCATACCTCGTTTGGCAGATGAGGACGGTCGTTCAAGCGAGTTGTGTACGTCAAAGCCCGGCAGTTTAGAAACTGCTGGGCTTTTTTGAGTTATTTGGCGAATGCCTTTTTGGTCTTGAAGTTCTGTATGTAGGTGTCGATTACGTTGAACAGGCCTGACTGTGTATCTGCATCCATCTTCTGTATGTCGTTGATGCGTTCCACGGTTTCCTTTTCGTAGGATGCGTTCTCGCCCTCTCCAATTAAAAAATCCACCGTTACCTCGAATGCCCTTGCCATCTTTGCCACCATCTCTATCGATGGCAGGTTCTCGTTGCGTTCGTACTTTCCGATGATTTCACGGGATGCCCCAATCTGTTGGGCAAGGTCGCCCTGCGACCAGTCTTTTGCCTTTCTTAGCGTGACAATCTTGCTTCCGGTGTTTAATGTATTACTCATATCCAACCGTTGTTACAATGAAAATATAAGAGAACTTTATTGCATAAAAAAGTAAGGTTTAACCGTTTGACAAAAGGCGCTAGTACCGGCGTGAGCATGAGTGAAGAGTTGACCTATGATGTAATGGACAATATTGAAACCCTGGCGAGAGATGGAGGCAATCCAAACTGGTACGATTATCCAAACGGCAACCAATTGTGGTATGTTGGTAATGTAACCGACGGCTATGAATATGACGCCAATGGCAATGCGATAGTAGACGGACGTTTGCACTTTAATGTTGAATACAATCAACTGAACTTGCCTAAACGCATCTCCAGCATCAATTTGAACTATACTTATGATGCTACCGGAAGAAAGCTGCGGAAAAACAGCAATAATAGCGTGCGCAATTATATTGATGGGATAGAATACAAACCAGAAGGAACAATAGATTTTATTCAAACCGAAGAAGGAATCGCACAGAATAATGGCAGTAATGAATGCAGCTACCGTTACAATCTGAGTGACCATTTAGGGAATGTGCGGGCCACGTTTTATTTTAATCCGGCCAATAACAACCAATTGGAAGTCATTCAGCGAGACGACTACTATGCCTTTGGAATGCGCAAGAAAGGTTCCCCAAGTTCTCTTGTAAATAAGTACCTTTACAACGGCAAGGAGTTGCAAGAAGAGCTGGGAGATCAGTATGATTATTCGTCATTTACTTAACATTGTTTAGCGGTACTCATGAGCTCAGCAAAGCTTCGGTTATGGCGCAAGGTTCTATGACCCGGTGATTGGCAGATGGAATGTGGTGGATCCAAAGGCGGAAAAGTATTATGGAGTTACATCTTACACATATTCTTTGAATCTTCCTTCGTCATTAATAGATCCTGATGGAAGAGACGTCGATATTAATAATCTCACTGATGATGAGCATAAACAGGCACTACTTGAATTTTTGAAAACAAAAAATGGATTGGCTTTTATCTCAAGTTATCTTAAGAAAGGCCAATCTCTAAATATTACAATTGGAAAGAAAAGTCATTTATTTGTTGCAAAAAAAGACGGTGAGTTTGCAAATGATCTTTTAGCATTAGGCTCTTCGGACAATTTAGGGACAGGAAATGGAGCCACAGTATTGGGGCGCACAACCACGAATAAATCCGATGGAAATGAATTGAATGAAGATGGCTTTGGTGGAAATGACAATAAATATGATGCAAGAGGAAAAGTCGTAGAGCAAATTTGGCTTAAAAAAGGTCAAGGCTTGGAAAAAACTATTTCTACATTAGGACATGAATCGTTCGTACATGCTTTTCCAGACCAAAATAGACTTAGAGAATTAAGACAAGAGTTGAATAAAGGAACTATCCAGCCTGGCACAAAAGATTATGCACAAAAATTAGAAGCAATAACAAATAGCGGACAAATTGATCACAAAAATTTATCGAATGGGAAATCAGGTGCATTTTTGAATTTTAGTTTGCAAATGGATGTAATAAAAAGCACAACAAAATTCATAAGATCGTATAACCAAGATGTTAAAGAAAATAAATAATTTAAAAAAAATGTTTTGCATATTTTTATATACGTATGCATTTTTTTTTACCTCATGTAGAAATGAGTCTAAGTTTGAGTATATAATTTCCAAACAAGATAGCGTATACAAAGCAATCCATACCAGATCTGACGGGGTTGTTTTATTACCACCTGAAGTAAAGTTTGGAAGATATAACTTTATAGTTGACTCAACGAATAATGTTTATTTTTATTCTTTTCAAGAACCTAAACAGATCACTGGAACTTTTGACGGTGAACTTGATGAATATGCATGTTTGAAGCCAAATTATCTATTTAAAATTCCTAAGGGACTCGAACAAACTTTTTTTGAAGAAAATGTTGTTCTTCAAAAAACTTCGGAAAAGATTAAAACTATAAATGTTGCTTCTTTCAATGATACAGTCAAACTTGACTTTATTAAATTTTTGAAAGGCTTTGTTCATAAGGATTCATCTGGCTACTCTCTTAGAATTAGACGGTTACTACCAGAGGAAAGTAAGGTTATCAGTTATAAACTTCGAGGAAAACCATATTTTCCACGTGGCAATGAGGAAGACTGTTCATATTCAGATGTAAACTAATTTGTAAGTTGTAAATTACAGATGAATTGAGCCAATATAATTACGGCGCAAGGTTCTAATCCTGTAATAGGAAGATGGAATTTGATGGATCCGCACACTCAGAAGATGAGACAATACAGTCTATATAATTATACTTTCAACAATCCTTTTAGGTTCGTCGATTCATATCGGATGATGCCGAAATCAATTTTATCCAAATATATGATGCTACCGGATGAAACCTCCGCAAAAACAGAAATGGCAGTTTGCGCAATTATATTGATGGAATAGAATACAAACCGGAAGGAACCGTAGATTTTACTTAAACCGAAGAGGGATTGCACAAATAACAGCATTAATTTATACGATGAATAATCCAATATTAATGATAGACCCTGATGGGATGGCTACGGATGCACTTAAAAAAAACCTGAGCCTAAACCTATTCAGTTACAACGATGAATAAAGAATTAGAAAAACTGAAAAATAAATGCCTTTTGTTTAATCAGTTTATGATTGAAAAGGGTGGCTTTCCTATACAAATGCAATCATCTTTCGTTGAGTGCAATATGCTTATTAATGAAGCTTATGCTAACCGTAATAATAAATTAATTAAAGCCATGAGTGCAGATATTGATGAGCAAATTTCAAGGCATATGCCATTATCGATGGTTCTGGAATTACAGGCTTACGTTTTGACGCTTGATTTTGGATCCGTTGAAGAGGTAAAATTGAAAGAAATCGATAAAATAATTAAACGAGGGCGGATTTCTGGATCTGGAGAATATGACCTCGTGATCAATTTCGTCGATGAGATTCATAATGATCTTGCAAGAGCAGATGAGGTTAATGTTTTAAATGGCCTGCTCTTGAAATTTGATGCAAATAAGTGAGCCAAGTTTTAATTTGTTCGTCTCGGCTGATTGGCGTTTTATAGCAATGACGGGACTTGGTTTTTAAAATACAAAAGCTTTTATTACAAGTTATCATATTGGTGAGCGAAGAGAATCTGCTTTTTTATTGAGTTCGGTGAACCTATTTATCAAACCCAAAATATGCGAACAAAAGTGTTAAAATCCTTTGCCTTTTAACCATTAAATTAGATATTTGTAAAAAAACTAATTATGATAATGTCTATTTCTAACGCTTGCTCCCGATATCTTTTATTTAAAGACCTGGTCTGTTCAGGCGCCTTGATTTAGTCGTAAAACCAAACAACATCCCCATTTTTTTGCAGTATATTTTGATCATCTAAAGAGGTCGAAGTGCATGCTGTTTTATGTCTGTGCATTTTAAACAGGAAAGGTTATTTTTTGTGCAAAAACAATGTTTGCGCCGGATGATATTTTAATCTCCGAAAATCACCTGTTTGCTAAAATGTATGATCTAAAGTGCTTGCAAGAAACTAGAAGATTAAGATAAGTTAACACTTTTATATTACAATATTTTGCCATTATATGACGCGCAACACATCAATACTTAAGATCGCCTTACTGTTCTCTTTAATCTGTCATTTCGGTTGCAGCGAGTTTATTGAACCTTCAATAAAAGACCAGACGATAGCCATCATTGCTCCTGGAGATCGTTTGGAAACGAGTACCTATCTGCAAACTTTCTGGTGGAATAAACTGGACGATGCGCTTAAATATAAACTCGAAGTGGTATCGCCTAGTTTTGATAGCGTTTCAATTGTGGCGCTTGATACTACCGTCACTACAGATAAATTTGCTTTTACCCTCGATCCGGGAAAGTATGAATGGCGTGTTCGCGCTGAAAATGGAAGCAGTGCCACCGCATATGTTAAGAGAAGTTTCACTATTTATCCCTCAGCGCTGACAGATCAGATCGTTACCTTAAAATCGCCAGCAAATGGAAATTATTCTGCATCCGCCGATTGGACATTTGAATGGCAAAGGCTTTTTGGGGCTACGAGTTACAGGCTCCAAATAGATAATAATAACTTTTTAGATGAAGCCAACCTTACCATCAATATTGCTACCGATAATTTGAGTTTTATACAAAAGTTAACAGCAGAAGGGACTTATCAGTTTCGGGTAAGAGCAGAAAATGCAACGGAAACTTCGAAATGGAGCACCGTAAGATCCTTCACTTACGATGCAACTCCGCCTGCTGCGGTAGTTTTAAGCTTACCAACGGATCAGCAATCTGTTGCCAAACCCGTTCGGTTGTTGTGGAATAAGGTAAGCGATGCAGATCGTTATGAATTGTATATCTATAAAAATGATGGATCCGTTTTTAATAATACTTATCCATTAAGTACAACATCCTTAGAAGCATCATTCAGCCTTGGGAATTCTGGAGAAACGATATTGTGGCGTGTTCGTGCAATAGACAAAGGTGGTAACGTTGGCGAATTCAGTCCATTCAGAAGTTTCACATTGCAATAGGCATGAGTAAAAATAAAAGTACCATTATAATATTGTCCATCTGCGTACTCGGCATATGGGGTATTATATTTTACCGTGTATTCGCCAGTATTTCAGAAGAAGATTCTCCTATGCCAACAAGTAATTATGTAAAGGAGGCATACTTCAAAGGTGAAGACCACACTTTGGATACCGTTTCCGTTAATTTAAATTATGGAGATCCATTTGGTGGAATAGATCATGTAGAAACGGATCTTAACATTAAACCATTAGCTACGCAAAATATTCATCAGCCCGTTATTTTACCTAAACCTACGGCGAATTTCGCCAACATTCATTATTTGGGTAACATCATTAATTCGGCACAAAAAAGGCCAATCGCAATTATTAGCATTGAAGGGAAAGAGTTCATGATGAGCGAAGGCGAAAACAAAGCGGGCGTAAAATTTATCAAATACCTGGGCGATTCTGTAAAAATTAGCTATCAGGGTATATCCAAAAACCTAACAATAAATAAATAATGTTGCTTTCAACACGATTAACAGTCATTTGCTTTTTATTCATAAGTGTGTTCTCGGCGTCAGCGCAAAAACAAATTTTTGATATTTCTGAATACAGTCATACCATAAACTATGAAGATCATAAGGCAGTCTTTCATATTCAATCTACAGATCAAAAAAAGCCTCAGGCGAATGTAGAACGAATTTATTACTGGTACAGTGGAAATCAAATCCGAAGTACGCAAGGTGGCTTTAGTGGAAAGTTATTGAACGGATTATATAACGAATACTTTCTCACCAAAAACCTGAAAGAGCAAGGGAACTTTAAAATGGGGCTTAAAGATGGCTTATGGAGCAACTGGTTCGAAAATGGTCACTTGTCAAAAGTTGTACATTTTAAAAAAGGCATTTTACAAGGGGCTTTTGAAAAATACTCAGACTCTGGTTATGTAATGGAGAAAGGAAGATATATCAATGGTCAATTAAGTGGTAAAATTACAAGGTACTTTGCTAAAGACAGTATACAAGTATTCCAATATAAAAATGGGATCCTGGTGCAACAAAAACCTTCGAGGTTCAAAAAATGGATACCTAAATTTTTGGTCAAAAAAGATAAAAAGAAGGATGAACAAGAAACCAAACCTCGATAATGAAACTACAATCTATATTAATCGCAACACTACTGATAAGTAAATTTGCTGCAGCTCAAAACACCTTTCCAAATGACGGAAACGCAGGCATCGGAATACTTACTCCGAATTTCTTTTTTGGTGGAAATGGATTACAGATCGAAGAGAACAGACCTACCTTAAGATTTGCACCGAACGCAAACGGGGGGCTTGCAACTATTCTGTTTAAAGGTAAATTTAGTGAAAATGCTTCAAGTACGGAAGATGAATTCCATTTTAACTATGTCAGCACTACTACAAATCCTTATCTTGTTTTAGGCGCCTACAAAAATGGACCGAAGACCATTATGTCCTGGATGGGCGCAGGAAATTTAGGCATCGGTACAGATGCTCCCCAGACCAAACTGGATATCAACGGGGTTTTGCAGGTGTACAACAAAGACAATCAAGCTGCAAACTGGGACAATATCCGGATATGGTCTGAAGGTTCAAACGGACTCATCGAGTCAAATGGTGATGAAGCTGGAATGATCATCAGGTCTAATGGAGGCAATAAGATCTTGCTGATGAGTGATGTTGGAATTGGTACAACAAGTCCAACAGAAAAACTTTCAGTAGCAGGGAAAATTGGTGCATCTGAAATCCAGGTTCGATCAGACGGCTGGCCAGATTATGTTTTTAAGCCAGAATATCATTTGCCCTCGCTTTCGGAAATTGAAAAACAGATTAGAGCAAACGGTCACTTACCTGAAATGCCATCTGCCAAAGAAGTTGAAACCAATGGCCTTGCTGTAGGCGAGATGTTGAAACTACAACAACAGAAAATTGAAGAGCTGACCTTACACCTGATTCAAAAAGACAAAGAGAT
This sequence comes from Pedobacter terrestris, assembly GCF_052343045.1. Classification (NCBI taxonomy): domain Bacteria; kingdom Pseudomonadati; phylum Bacteroidota; class Sphingobacteriia; order Sphingobacteriales; family Sphingobacteriaceae; genus Pedobacter; species Pedobacter terrestris. Next base: position 1,347,507 of record NZ_CP180264.1, read on the forward strand.
AAAAAGCCTGAATTATGCACTCGAAAAACAGGGCAAGTTATTAATTGAAATATTAAATAAACTGAAATAAGATGACTAAAACATCTACATTAACCATTCTAATCCTCCTATCTCCACTACTTTCTTTAGCGCAAACCGAAGTAAGAGACAACGCAAGTTTGCAAGGAAATGCAGGCGCAAAGTCTGGCTTTTTCGAAACCTCCAATCCAACTAATTATCCCGGGGGAGCCGCAAGTTGGTGGCACTTGCTCGATGTAAGGCATAGCAATACAGTAAATAATTACGCCATGCAGTTTTCGGGAAGTTTTTTTGACCAAAATCTATTTTTTCGTAAAACCAATGATAACGCAAGCCAAGAGTGGTCTAAGGTCTTGTTACAAACCTATGGAAAAGCGATTGTAGATGGGCAAGGTTGGTTTAGCTACGGAAATCCAAATATGGGTGGGTATAGCTGGACCAATGCTGCGTTAACTACTAATAGCATCGAAATCGTAAATAACAACCAAACAGTCAGCAATTCATCTCCAACATTAGCCTTTCATCGCTACGGCAGTGGTGGACCACAATTTAGGTTGGCTGCTGATGGTTCCAATATTCTTTATCTGGAAAGCTCCGGAGAGAATTCTGCACGAAGCCCGCTGCAATATGGTGGTGGTCCCAATAACTATTTCAATAAATTATATGTCGACGCAGGTTTAGTTGCAACAGGCAATGTTGGCATCGGAACTACCAGTCTTACCGAAAAGTTAAATGTCGAAGGTAAAATTCGAGCTAGAGAAGTTAGAGTAGAATCGGCAAACTGGCCAGATTATGTCTTTAAACCGGAATATGCACTTCTAAGCCTTGCTGATATAGAAAAACAAATCAAGCAAAATGGCCATTTGCCCGAAATGCCATCGGCTGCAGAGGTAGAAACTAATGGTATTGCACTTGGCGAAATTAATAAGCTTCTGCTTAAAAAAATTGAAGAATTGACGCTGCATCTCATACTTAAAGACAAACAACTTAATAGTCAGCAAGAGGAGTTAAACCTAATGAAGTCGACACTGAGTAAGCAACAGCAACTTTTAGAAAACATTCAAAAGCAACTGAAGTAATATGACGAAAAATTTAATTGTGGCCATAGCATTGTTAATTCCGCTGTTTTCGCAAGCCCAGAACGTTTTTCCGGAAAGCGCAAACGTCGGAATAGGCACACTTACACCGGATCAAAAACTAACGATAAAAGGCGGAGGTATTGGTTTTGATTACAACTCTGCCGATAAGAAACTGTATTCGCCACAAGATGGTGTATTGGAATGGTTTACCAACCAGGCGGCTTATGAACGTGGCTTTTCAGTAAGCCATCAAGGCGAAAGACGCGTCTACCTCAATGTTTTGGGCAACAGTTATTTAATGGGCGGATCTGTCGGAATCGGCACGACGAATCCGCAATATAAACTGGACGTAACCGACGGCGACATTCGTACAACCGGCAGTTTGATCGTATCAACCGGCAATGCAACGGGCGGCGGAATTAAACTGGCCGATGACGGAGACATCGTTGATTTGAATGATGGCTGGGCAACACACCGTTTTTCTTTAGGACTGAGAATTACCAATGGAAATTCAGGCGGTACGCCCGTAATCCAGTTGGCCAACGGTGTAAATGAACAAGTAAGTTATTTGAATGCAGGTAACGTCGGTATTGGTACCACTACGCCCGCCGAAAAACTTTCAGTAGCAGGAAAAATTGGTGCATCTGAAATTCAGGTTCGATCAGATGGCTGGCCGGATTATGTTTTCAAAGCAGATTATCAATTGCCCTCTCTTCCAGAAATTGAACAACAGATAAAACTTAGCGGACATCTTTCAGAAATACCATCTGCAAAAGATGTAGAAACCAATGGTGTAGCTCTTGGAGAAATGAACAAGCTTTTACTTAAGAAAGTAGAAGAGTTGACGTTGCATTTAATTGAGAAAGATAAGGAACTGAAAAAGCAACAAAAAATTAGTCAGGAACAGGAAGATAGACTCAAAGCGATCGAGCGCAAGTTAGAAATAAACAATAAGTAGTTAGTGTTTTAATAGACAAAAATATATGACAATCAATAAGTTTTTTACTTGTTTCTTTTTCTTATTCATATTTAGTGCGGCGGTACATGCCCAAGAACCCAAATTTGAGTTTAATGGTGCGGCTGACGTATTCCTTTCTTACCCACCGCGTGGCTCGGGTGGTCGTGCCATCGTACATGATGGCGGTAATGTACTTTCACTAAATTATGGAGGAGATTTTACCGGCGGAACGCGAATTGGAAACGTGACGGCTATAGAAAATAATGGCGGTATACGTGTGGGCAATGCCGGAGCTTATACCAACAGCAGAAGTTCGTTTAATGCCTATACTTCTGGTTTGGACGCACAACCGAACACTGGATGGATCGCCGCAGATTTTGGCGGAGCCGACAATACTACCGACCGCTTGGTAATTGGTACCGGTTTCGGTGGTAAGGCAGTAATTGGTACGCACAATTACAACCTGACTGCTTGGGGAGGTGACTTATTGATTTCTCCTCTAGGTGGAAAAGTTGGAATCGGTACAACTGTTCCCGATGCTCCTTTAACCGTATATGGAAATTCTAATATTTATCCGGCGCGAACCGGTAGCGGTGATGCCCGTGTTTTTAGAATAACTACAACCATTGCAGATTTTCCTTTTTTAAACAACGATTATCCGGTGATTCTAAGCTCAGGAGGGGGAAATCAGCCTTTGGTCTTGGATGCAGCCAGAATAGGAATCGGAACCTCGAGCCCGCAAGAGCGGCTATCTGTAAACGGAAAAATTGGTGCAACTGAAATTCAGATTCGATCAGATGGCTGGCCGGATTATGTTTTCAAAGCAGATTATCAATTGCCCTCTCTTCCAGAAATTGAACAACAGATAAAACTTAGCGGACATCTTTCAGAAATACCATCTGCAAAAGATGTAGAAACCAATGGTGTAGCTCTTGGAGAAATGAACAAACTTTTACTTAAGAAAGTAGAAGAGCTGACACTTCATTTAATCGAAAAAGATAAACAAATAAAATCCCTGATACAACGCATGGATCATCTTGAAAGAAAATCGAATAAAGAAAATTAGAAAACCGAATACTATGAAGAAGTTATATGTTTTGGGCTTGTCACTAAGCTTTTGTTTCCTATTCAAGTATAATGGAAATGCCCAGGTTTTACCATTCGAAAAAGGTGACTTTGTTGAGATTGATTCCAAGCAGGGAGCAACCGGAAATATTTTTATGAGAAAACTATGGTTGTACCGAGAAAATCCCGGAAATCAATGGTCTACTTCGTCATTGTATGATGGTATAGGGGTAGATGTTTCTTTTTTGACTCCCGGAGTAAATGCCAAAACCTGGTGGAAACGAGATCCCTGGAATGAAATTCAATCCTGGGGAACCGGCGATAATACGTACATGACCTTGAATAATGATCGCTTCGGAATTGGGACAAAAACGCCTGTAGGAATGTTAGATGTACAAACACCAAATAATGGCTGGCTAATTACTGCTCATACCAACGCATTTAATATTGGCGATATTAATGGAATTAAATTCTATTCTGGATATATAGGAGAAAACAAATGGTCAGGTATATCAAGTGTTGCAGAAGATGTTCATAGTAATAGCACAGGTTTGGCAATGTATTCTGGTGAAAATGAAAGAATCCGGATTGCCGCTAATGGGAACGTTGGTATTGGAACCACTACACCAAAAGAGAAACTTTCCGTAGATGGGAATATCGGAGCGAGGGAAATCCAGGTGCGTTCTACTGGCTGGCCAGATTATGTTTTTGAACCTGAATATACGCTATTAAGTCTTTCCAATACCGAAAAGCAGATCAAACTTACTGGTCATTTGCCAGAAATGCCATCAGCTAAAGAGATAGAAAGTAAAGGCCTGGAAATAGGCAATATGCTTAAACTTCAGCAAAAGAAAATCGAAGAATTAACGCTTCACCTGATTGAAAAGGAAAAGCAAATTGAATCGCTGATACAACGCATGGATCATCTTGAAAGAAAATCGAATGAAGAAAATTAGAAAACCGAATACTATGAAGAATTTATATGTTTTAGGTTTATCGTTAAGCTTTTGCTTATTGTTTATAAGGAAAGGAAATGCACAGGTTTTGGGATATGCGCAAGGCGATTTCGTTGAGATTGACTCCAAGCAAGGCATAACAGGAAATACTTTTATTCGAAAACTATGGTTGTACCGCGACTCTCCGGGGAACAATTGGTGGTCTACGTCATTATATGATGGGATAGCAATAGACATTTCTTTTCTTAATCCCGGAGTAGATGCGAGAACCTGGTGGAAGAGAGATCCTTATAATGAAATTCAATCATGGGGTACGAAAGACCAAACCTATATGACTTTGAAAGGTGACCGCTTTGGTATTGGCACTTCTAATCCTCTAAGCAGATTAGAAGTAAATGGCGATTTTTTATTAGGAGGAGGCAATTTAGATATCAATGGAACCTTAGGCAATTTAAGTTACTTAGCCGGAAGTGGAAAACTATTGATAGGCTGGAATCGCAGTGGCGGTGGTGGCGAAACTGATTTTATTTCAAATCAAGGTCCCGGGGCCAATGGTGGTTTTTCCTTTTACAATTTTGACAACAATAGTAATCTTCAAAATTTAATGTGGATACACGGAAATGGAAATGTCGGCATCGGCACATCTAATCCTCAGGAAAGATTATCTGTTAACGGAAAAATAGGTGCCTCTGAAATCCAGGTGAGATCTACTGGCTGGCCAGATTATGTCTTTAAACCGGAATATGCACTTCCAAGCCTTGCTGATATAGAAAAACAAATCAAGCAAAATGGCCATTTGCCCGAAATGCCATCGGCTGCAGAGGTAGAAACCAATGGTATTGCACTTGGCGAGATGAATAAACTTTTGCTGAAAAAAGTAGAGGAACTCACGCTGCATCTTATTCAGCAAGGTAAAGAAATTGAGCAGTTGAAAAAACAGATAAGCAAACGTTAAGATGGTTAAAGCAGGTGCGCTTTATTTCTCTATTGTTGTTGCATTTTTCATTGCCATTATATCGGCATCTGTAATTATGCTTGCTGCACATTATCGCGCCAGCTATTTAAAAGAATTGCGGATGGCCCGGCTTCAAAACAATTTAAAATCTGGTTGGAACCTTCTGCTTACAGATAACGCCACGCAATCTTTTTTGAATAATGGAATTGACTTATACGGCGATCAAACCGACAGTGTATACGTATCGAAAAAGCAATGGGGTTTGTATGATCTGGCAACGGTAAAGGCTTTTATTCAGCAAGATACCTTGAAGCAAGCTGGTCTCCTGGCCGTCAACACTGAGCAAGATGCGCTTGCTTTATACCTGAGCGATGAAGATCGGCCATTGTCAGTAAGCGGGGATACACGGATCCGGGGAAATGTGGAAGTGCCAAAATCTGGGATGCGAAAATCTTATGTGGACGGAAAACCCTATACCGGCGATGAAATGGTTTTTGGAAAAACCAGTGACAGTAAGCGCCAGCTTAAAGGTTTAGAAGACGACTTTTTAAAACCTTTATCTGCTTATTTTGAACAAGGAGCCGGAAGGTTAAGCGCAGTAAATGCCAAAGGGATAAAAAACAGTTTCCTGGATTCTACACAAATTATAAGACTGGCTAAAGGCACCGTTGTAGACGCGGAATTGGAAGGCAACATCATTATCCAATGCGATAGCGCACTAACCATCAGCAAGAATGCCAAATTGGATCAGGTGATGATTTTTGCCTCTACAGTAAAAATTGAAAGTGGTTTTCAAGGCAATTGCCAGGTCTTTGCCAAAGATTCAATCGTAGTAGGCAATCAAGTTAAATTAAATTATCCATCGGCGCTGGTATTGATCAGTGCAGAGAAATTGATTGGGCAAGCCAAAATTGTACTTGGAAATACAAGCACCTTAGAAGGTGTTATACTCAGTTATGAAGCCAATAGGTCATCGTTACAGACTCAGGTAGATATTGGCGAAAAATCTATTGTAAAAGGAGAAATCTATTGTTCCGGAATTATAAAAATGGCTAGTGATTTTACGATCCAGGGCAAAGTTTCCTGTAACCGTTTTTTGCTGCAAAGAAAGGGTACGCTCTACGAAAATTTCCTTGTGGACGCTAAAATAAGCCGGCCGGCTCGGAGTAAATATTACCTGAGCTCCAGAATTTTCACTGGCAACAGTAAGGAGAAAAAACTTTTAACATGGCTAAAGTAATGCGTGAAAAAATAGAAAGCTCAACACTCATTGAAGTGTTGATAGCTATGGTTATTATCATGGTGATTTTTTCTGTCGCAATGGGTTTGTTTTCCAATGTAATTGGCAGTAGCACATCTTACACAAAAGTCAAAGCACAAAACCAAATGGAAGTTCTCGCAGATGAAATACGCACCCTTGGTTATGTTAAGGAAAATTCCATCAGTATTGACAGTGTTGATTATCAAATTGAAGACGATGAAAACGCCGTTAATGGATTAAAAAAAATAAAAATAAAAGCCAGTCAGCAGGGCAGGTCACTTGGAAGTGTACAATGTTTAATTCAACAAAACGCCAATGCAGAACAATAGGATTACCGCGTATACACTTATGGAAATTACCATTGCGATGCTGCTCTCAGCCATTTGTATGGTCATCTGCTATAGTGCCTATGATTTGATTTCTGCATATTATCGCAATTTCAGAGATAAGAATGAAGCTAATGATGCCGTTTTCGGACTAAAGCATGCTATGATTCATGATTTATCGAAGGGCAAATATCTGATACGCACTGCACAAGGATTTGAAGTTTTGAATAAGGATACAACAATAACCTATCAATTTAACGAAGAGTATATTTTAAGGGATTTAGGTGAGCAGCATACAGATACTTTTTTCTTGAAAACAACAAATCTGCAGTTTCATTTTGAGCAAAAAGAAGTTTCGGAAATGGATACCGTAGATCAGGTCGATTTCTCTGTACAGCTTGACAGCAATACACGTGTTCCTATGCGCATGACCAAAAGATATAGTGCTCAGGATTTATTCAGATAATTATGGCATCAGTAGATATTTCTAAATACAAACCAAAACGGTCAGTTACTGCCAAAACCAAACAAGGGAGTGTACTTGATTTTATGAATCGGGACATTTCTTTTGGCAATGGACAATTGCCGGATAAAAAGAAAGAAAGTTTTTACAATGAATTAGGCACTTTGATTCGTTCAGGTATCGATATCAAAACAGCCCTCGATTTAACCGTAAACTCCTTTACCTCGAAAAAAGATGAAACCTTGTTTTCTGAAATCCGAAATCATATTATTTCGGGAAAATCGTTATCCGAAACTTTAGAAGGACAAGAGAAATTTAGCCGCTACGAATATTACAGCATAAAAATTGGCGAAGAAACCGGGCGTCTGGGAGAAATATTAGCCGAATTGGCTAAATACTATAAAGCTAAAATTAGCCAGCGGCGCAAAATTATTGGCGCAATCACGTACCCGGTTTTGGTGATGAGTACTTCATTTGGGGCAATTTTTTTCATGATTAAGTTTGTGGTACCCATGTTTGCCGATGTTTTTAAACGTTTTGGCGGCAAGCTGCCCTATATCACAGCGCTCATTGTAAGTTTTTCAAACTGGTTTGACCGGTACATATATGTCATCTTGCTGATTATAATTGCAAGTGTAGTGGCCTATCTGGTTCTCCGCAAAACCTTATGGTTTAAAAAATATGCTGCGCTATTCGTTCTGCGTATACCGCTGGTAGGTGATATTCTAAAAAAGATTTATTTGGCACGTTTTGCCAATACCATGAGGCTCTTAACCGGAACAAATACACCTTTGCTGCATGCCTTGGAAATGGTCAGGCTCATGATTACTTTTTACCCGATAGAAGAATCGCTCTTGCAGGCAGAAAAAGATATTTTACTGGGCAGCAGCTTATCCAGCACATTGGCCAAACATGATTTTTATCCCGTAAAATTTATTCAAATGATTCGCATTGCCGAAGAAGTAAACCGCCTGGAATATTTTTTTGAGCAGCTTGCAGATCAGTATACCGAAGAAGTAGAATATAAAACCAATGCCATCAGTGGTTTGCTGGAACCATTAATCATCATCTTTCTTGGCCTTGCAGTGGGCATAATTCTTATCGCGATGTACCTGCCGATGTTCCAAATGAGCAATACTTTCTAAATATTATTACCAAACAAACATGAATACTAAATCAAAATTAATCTGCTGTCTGGGTGCGTTTGCTGCCCTTATCGTGACAGAAAATGCACTGGCACAAGATCAAACTGTTAACGGAAATCTCAGCATTGGCGCAGGATCGCATTCTGCTCTGGGTTACGGATCCAAAATTTTCTTTTTAGGAAATTCTGACGATTGCTTTATTGGCCGTTACAATGTAGCCGAAAACCAAACTCAATTTCGATTTAACATTGGAGATGATTTACAGCCCGAAGACAAATTTGTAGTGGGCGTGAATTATGGGAATAATACCTGGTATCCCCGGTTCGCTGTGCAAGGCGATGGAAATGTGGGTATAGGTACTGAAAATGCTACTGCAAGACTCCGTGTTGTTGGCGGCGCAACTGTTTTAGGTCAAAATGCACGACCGACAAATACGGATGGACATCTTAGTATAGGTAACATTCTGGAAGATTCATCGCCTCAGGGTAGCGATTGGTCAGACCGTACAACACTTTTGCTAAGCGCTGCTAATTTCACAACTATTGGTTTTCACGATTCAGACTATCGAGTAGATTTTATTCGCTCTGGCAATGGAACCATTGAATTGGGTTATGATGGGGGCTACGGAAAAGCCAACATTGGTTTGCCCGGAGGGATTTGGAATTCTAGTGGTAATGTAGGGATAGGCACAGCAACACCCAGCGATAAACTCTCGGTAAATGGCAACATCCGCGCCCGTGAAATTAAAGTTGATAGCGAGCATTGGCCGGATTATGTTTTTGAGCCTAATTATAAGATCACTCCATTGGCGGAAATTGAAACTTTCATTAAACTGCACAAACATTTGCCAGAGATGCCAAGTGCTAAAGAGGTCGCAGATAATGGCATTGCTTTGGGCGAAATGAATAAGTTATTACTTAAAAAAATAGAAGAATTAACCTTACATCTAATCGCTAAAGATAAAGAAAACGAAGCGCTGCAACTGCGTGAATTAGAACGCGATCGAAAATATGAACAGCAAATAGAACAAATTTTAACGCTTATTAAAACGAAAAATGATAAAAAATAAAGTTAGATTAATTATTATTTCAATGCTGGTGTGCAGCTCAATAGTAAAAGCTCAGAATAAACTGGAGAGCACTGGAAATGTTGGTATAGGAACGTTAAACCCAGTCGGAAATCTAGATGTTTTTAGCTCAATAAATACCACAACCACGCCTCTTTTCTCTATCCGGTCTGATTTTCATACAGTGGGAAACTACGGAATGATCAAGTTTGGCGATTATACTCAAACCACCGACTATCAAAAAGGGGCAATAATATATGAAAGCGTTGCCGGATCTGCCCGTGGGAAATTTCATATCGCACTCGAAAATTCCGATTCTCCGGAGAGTGTGAAGCTGTCTGATAGTCGGGTCACCATCTTATCGGATGGAAATGTAGGCATCGGAACTATGACCCCGTCCGATAAACTCTCGGTAAATGGCAACATCCGCGCCCGTGAAATTAAAGTTGATAGCGAGCATTGGCCGGATTATGTTTTTGAAAAAAATTATAAGAAAACAAACCTTTCCGATTTGGAAGTTTACATCAGCACGCATAAACATTTGCCCGATATGCCAAGTGCTAAAGAAGTAGAAAGCAATGGCCTGGAATTAGGCGAAATGGTAAAAATGCAGCAGAAGAAAATAGAAGAGCTGACGCTGTACTTGATTGAGATGAAGAAGGAACTTACAGCACTTAAAGAAACCAACTTAGCCAACAAAAATAAATAATTCAGGCAGGTTTGTATGCCTGAACAATATTCAGAATTAAAAAGGTTTATGCCCGCTATCCCTGTATTAAAGAGATTAAAAACTTTAACATTTGCTAATGCCGTGATCTGAATGCTGCAATTAAAATCCAATACAATTTAAAAATTAATACATTAATTAACAACAAATGCGACTCTTATTTAAGCCACATTGGGTGGTCGCTGTCTATTTTCTTTTAGTCAGTATTTTCTTATCTAAATTAAGTTTTTCTCAGTCAGTTCCCGCACAGGCACCACTGCTGCCACATTCACCAGAAGCAACAGCATTGGGTAAATTCGGGGATATCCCGGTAGGATTGCATACCGGAATACCAGGCATTTCGATACCCCTTTTTAATTTCGGCTTAAAAACAGTAGATGTTCCGGTTTCTCTGGATTATCACGCCGCTGGTGTAAAGGTGGATGAGCTTGCCAGCAATGTTGGCTTAAACTGGGCGCTGAACTTTGGTGGCGTAATCAATGTCATCACACATGGTGGTAATGATTTTGGTCCGGATGGTTGGCTGAATGCAGGCTCAACCTCACGCACGCCACAAACCGGAGATATCCAGGAAGACTGGGATGGAGACTCCAATTTTCTCTCGAACAGTACTTATCAGTACCTAAGCCGTTCTGCTGATGGAACGATAGATACACAACCCGATTTATTCTCCTACAGCATTCCTGGCAAGAGCGGAAAATTCTTCTTTGATCAGGATCGGAACATTCATACCATGCCGTATCAGAATATAAAAATTGAATATACGCTTGATGGATACACGCTAATAGCTTTTGTTATCACAGACGAAAAAGGCAATAAGTTCTATTTCAACAACATGGAGACTACCTTAACAACTTCTATTGGTTGCGGCGGTACCGTCGGCAATATCAATACCATCAGCAGCACTTCCTATTACTTATCCCGTATTGTTACACCAAATGCCGAAGAAATCCGGTTTTACTATACCTCAAAACAATATAACATCACAAACCCATCCTCCATAACCAGATACAAAAGAATGGATATTGGCCAGCCGCAAGATGTTTCCTGTTTGGATATTCCCGATTGCCTCACCACCAGTACCTCTTTGGTTTCCGGTTTAAGAATTTCCAGCATTGTGAATGAAATATCCCGCGAACATATTGATTTTGTTTACGACACAGGTAGCCGTTTAGATGTGCCCGGAAACGAAAAATTAAATCAGATTCTAATATTTAACGGCTACAACCAAAAAATCAAACAATTTGACCTTTTCCATGATTATTTTTATTCGGCTGCAGCCAACAGTGCAAACGCTGAAGACTTCAGGTTAAAACTACTGAAAGTTAAGGAAAGCGGCCGGCAACCCTATGTATTTACCTACAACAGTACTGTATTGCCGCCGAGGTTTTCTGCCAATCAGGACCATTGGGGGTATTACAACGGCTATAAAGCCAATGTAAACCTGTTGCCTAAAGACCCACTCAATAGCTTTGATACCGGTGCAGACCGCGATCCGGATATTGGTTTTATGAAAGCCGGAGTAATGGAGAAAATTACCTATCCAACAGGCGGGCAAACTGTTTTCGATTTTGAGAGTAACAGCACCTTTGTAAACCGGCAAGAATATACAATTATAAAAGAAGGTGCAGGTTTAGGGGCGAGCTTAAACCAAACCGTCAGTACTACATTTACCATTCCGGAAGGTGCAACTAATTTTTCAGGAAGATGGGAGTCTATGGCCGGGACAGGGAATAACGGAGGTGTAGGTGAAAATGGTTTCACCACCATACGCGTTACCGGACCGAACAATTTTCTGCACACTTTTACCGGAAACAGCAATGGCGTGGTTTCCTTTGTGCGACCAGCAATTTCTTTTGAACCGGGTACCTATATCATAACCATTACCAATAATACGACTGAAGCTTATGCAATTGGCGCTTTAAGTATTTTTTGGGACCGAAGCATCAGAGTTGATGTTGCCGAGAACAGACCCGCAGGCGGACTACGCGTAAAATCCATATCCGATTACAGTTTAAGCGGACCAACAAAAGTCAAAAATTTTGAATACGTAAAAACCGATAATTCTGCACAATCCAGTGGTGTAGCCATGTTTGAGCCTCAGTATATGTTTACCCACTTTAAACGGGATTATAAAATCAATCCTGAATTGATCATTGACTGTATTTTTCGCGCTCAGCAGGCCAATAGTGTTGCGCCATTAGGATCTGTGCAAGGTGGCAACGTGATATACTCAAATGTAAATGTGTATGAAGATAATAAGCAAAACGGATACGTATCTAATGAGTTTGAGACAAATGGAAATCGCTTTGGTGAGGGATACACTTCCACGTTCCCACTACCACCTGTTTTTAACAACGACTGGTTAAACGGTTTGCCACTTAAAACGACAACCTATAAATACAAAAGTTCAGACAACTCTTATTTTCCAATATCCATCAATGAAAAAAAATACAAAATGGAAATTGGCAATGGGCCAAATGAGGCTTTTGTGCGTGGACTAAAAGCCGGATATATTTATACTGAACTGGTTATGGGTGCACATACAATGCCTGCGCGTTTCAAAGTAGGTACCTATCACCTCTATCAATCCTGGTTGCACTTAGACCAGGAGATCAACACCAATTTCGATCAGAATGGCCAAAATCCGGCTATAAATACCGTAGACTATTTCTATGATAACCCTGTACATATCCAAACCACGAGAGTTTCTTCTACAGACAGCCAGGGATACACCAAAACATCCTTGACCAATTATGCTGATGACTACCTTGCAGGAACAACGTTTATTGACCAGATGCGTAACAATCATCAGGTATCTTATCCGGTTGAACGAGTAGAGTATTTGAGTAAACCGAATGGAAGTTGGGTAACCGGAGGTGAAATATATGAATATGGTGTGTCTGGAATGGGTTTGTTGGATAAGACTTATAGCTTAAATGTTTCTCCAGACCTTAACCTAAACCAATTTAAATTTTCAAATGCAAATTTAGGACAAAGCCCTGTGGGGAGTGCGAAAACAAATTACAGCTATGATAGTCATTACGAAAACCGGTCAATATTTGATGGTTATGATCAGTACGGTAATGTCCTTAACGTTAGACAAGCAGATGGCATACCAACCGGTTACAAATGGGCATATAACTTTAAGTATCCAATTGCCGAATGCAAAAATGCAACAAACAACGAATTTTACCTCGAAGACTTTGAAGACAGCAACAACAGCGGGCCTGCCTACACCGGCTTAAAAGGAAGCGGAGGCGCATATACCGTAAACTGGAACAAGCCGAACGGCAGAAATTACATCATCAGCTACCGTTACCTGGAAGGAAACACCTGGAAAATCAAATCTGAAGCATACACAGGCAATAGCCTGGCATTAACGGGAGGTTCTGCTTACGATCAGATCCGGATTTATCCGGCAGATGCACAAATGATCACCTACAGCTATTTGCCATCAACCGGAGTTAGCAGTATAACCGATGCCAAAGGCAACACCAATTTTTTTGTGTATGACGAATTTAAAAGACTGCAATTTATTAAAGATGATGAAGGTAACATCCTAAAGAATTTCTCTTACAATTACATGCCTGAGGCAGCCAGTCAGACCATATTTTACAATACTGTACACAGCCAGACATTCAGTAAAAACAATTGTACCTCAGGAACCGGAGGCAGCAGTGTACAATATGTAGTTCCTGCCGGAAGATACACTTCAACCATCAGTCAGGCCGACGCGGATGCCAAAGCTCAGAACGACATCAATGCCAACGGACAAAATTATGCCAACCTCCAGGGAACCTGCACAGTATATGCCAGGGTAGAACTGATTAATCCTGCTGGCAGTACGGTTACTGGTCTAAATAACTACGACGCAGTTACCACCAATACAGCCGATGTATATATCCGCTTTTATTCTGATGCGGCCTGTACCAATCGGATGAATGTTTCAATTGGTTTTACTGCAGCAATGGAAACCAAAACCAGGAATGTTGAAACCACCACCACGACTACCACATCGCAAAATACATCGCAAAGCACACACAACACCACCGGTAATGTAAGCGAAATTTTTGTAGGCAATAAGGTTACCAGTGTATCCGGTTACTATTACAATTTCAGGGGAGTTTTGCTCCGTACAACCGAAAGCAACAATTATTACTATACCATTCCATTATCTGGCAGCAATTACGTCAGCGTACCTACGCCAAACCAAGTCATACCAGATTAATATGAATTTAAACGATCAATTCAAATTAAGTGGTCTAATCCTCCGCAGAGGCTGGATTAAGCCGCAGTTTAGCGAGCAAAAGTATTCAGATTTAAGGGAAATAAAACCCGTATTCAAAGTGTACGCATCATGAAAAAAACATTCAATTATATATTATCCATTTTATTTTTTACCGGCCTGCTTAAGCAAGCCAATGCCCAGCTGGAACTATCTAGTTACACCGGGCAAACGACAATTAGTGCCGGACAAAGTGTTACACTTAAAGACGGTTTTCACATTCCCGCAGGCAACAACGTGCGCATTTTTACAACGGGTATTAGCTACCTGGAATGCCGCCCGCAAAATTCATCGCCGAGCACAAACCAAAACTATGTGCTCACCCGCACTTTTAAAAGAGGAGGCATAACCGAAGGAAATGTCGCAACTGTACTCGGCATGTGCGAAGAAAATCAGGTGATCCAATACATTGATGGATTGGGCCGTCCATTGCAAACCGTTGCAGTAAATGGCGGTTTACCCGGGCACGATATCGTAAGTCCTGTAGCATATGACGCCTATGGGCGCGAAGACAAAAAGTATTTGCCCTATACCGTTTGGAACAACAATGGCGCTTACCGTGCAGATGCCATCAGCCAGGGCGGACAGGCCGCTTATTATAATCAACCGCCAAGTGGAATTATGCCAACTGCGAGCCCTTTCTCAAAAACGGTATTTGAAGCGAGTCCTTTGAATAGATTGCTTGAACAAGGTGCACCAGGTGATGCATGGCAACCTGTTGCAGGCAGTACAGCCGGGCATACGGTAAAAATGGAATACGGAACCAATACCGCAAATGAAGTTAAACTCTGGACCATCAACGGCAATGGCGCTTCTGCCAGTTATTATGCAGCAGGGAAACTATACAAAACTGTTTCAAAAGATGAAAACTGGACAAGCGGTAAAAACGGAACTACAGAAGAATTTAAAGACTTTGATGGTCGCGTAGTGTTAAAGCGAATCTGGGAAAACGAGAATAAAAGCCTAAGTACCTATTATGTTTATGATGATTTGGGCAACCTGCGTTATGTATTGCCGCCGGCAGTAAATGAAAACGGTCAGGCCACCTTAAACAGTTTTACCGAAGCCGATACTAATTTCGGTTATTTCATTTATGGATACCACTATGATGGCCGTAAACGCTTAGCCGAAAAGAAAATACCGGGAAAAGGATGGGAGTTTATGGTATACAACAAGCTCGATCAGTTGGTGATGACTCAGGATGCCGTTCAGCGCGAACGCAGTCCACAGGAATGGAATTTTACCAAATACGATGCTTTTGGACGTATTGTAATGACCGGACTTTATATAGATGATCAGCATAATGGGCAAGCCAACACTAATTTTAGGGAAGGCTTTCAAGCCCTGGCCAATGCAGCAGCAACTTATGAAAGCCGCAATACCAGCGATACCAACACCGGCTATACCAATAACGCCATTCCTCAGGGCAGTATAGGCGATTATTATACCTACAACTACTACGACACCTACAATTTCCCTGGCAATACCTTCACCGGAACAGCATCAGGACAAGTAGGAGAAGAGCGCACCACCGGACTTTTAACCGGAACAAAAGTTAAAGTTTTGGGTACAGCCACCACGCTGCTAACCGTAAATTACTACGATAAAGAGGGCCGCGTCATTCAAAGCAAAAGCAGCAATCATCTGGGCGGCACAGACGTAATAGACAACAGCTACAGTTTTGTTGGTGAGTTGACCAATAGTGTACGTACGCACGTAGCCAATGGTGCAACAACCACTATTGCCAACCGCTACGAATATGACCATGCAGGGCGTAAGCTGGCTACATTTGAAAAAATAAATGCTGGAGAAGAAGTAGCCATAAACCATTTCATCTATAATGAGCTTGGCCAGTTAAAGGAAAAAAAACTACATAATGACGCGCAAAGTACGAGCTTCGCTTATAATGAACGCGGTTGGATGACCAATAGCAGCAGCCACCAGTTCAGTATGAAACTGGATTATATAGACCAAAGCGCCAACGTATACAACGGCAACATTGTAAAACAATCATGGGATTGGGCAAATACGGCTGCGCCAACAGCAAATGTCTTTAACTACGGATACGATAAACTGAACCGCTTAAGCTCCGCATCAAAAAACGACGGACAGATGAGTGAAGTTCTGGCATACGATGTGATGGGCAACATTGCCAATCTAAACCGCGACGGTGCCGGAGCAAAAACGTACAATTACAGCGGTAACCGATTAAACTCTGTAACGGATCTTACCGGCGCATACGCTTACGATGCCAATGGAAATGCCACAACAGATGGCCGCAATGGAATGGTATTAACCTACAATTACCTGAACCTACCAGCTACCGCCAATAAAACGAATACTTCTTTAGTTTACACCTACGATGCTGCAGGGCAAAAACTCAAAAAAACTGCAATAGTAGATGGGATAACCGCTGTTCGCGATTATGTTGCTGGTATTGAATACAATAATAATATAATAGACATCATCCACACCGAAGAAGGTATTGCACAGAGAAACGGAAGTAATGAATACAGCTACCATTACAACCTAAGTGATCATCTTGGAAATGTGCGTTATACTTTCGATATTTACGGCGGTGCTGTGCGGAGGCTACAGCAAGATGACTACTATGCTTTTGGAATGCGCAGATCTGTTGGCTCAATTGGTTCACCAGAAAACAAGTATCTGTACAACGGCAAAGAGTTACAAAGTGAGTTGGGAGAGCAATATGATTACGGCGCGAGGTTCTATGATCCGGTGATTGGCAGATGGAATGTGGTTGATCCGCTGGCGGAGAAGATGAGACGACACAGTCCATATAATTATACTTTCAACAATCCTATTAGGTTCGTCGATCCAGATGGGATGATGCCCAATAAACCAACTCCTAGAGAAGCAGCCGCTATTGCAGCACATGTTTATGGAGACCAGAGCGATGATATACTGACTGGCGGGTGGAAAGCCTCCTCGAAAATAATAGGTGTAGAATATACCAATGTAGATAATGGTCTATTGTCAAAACTATACGAAAGGAAAATAACTAGTGGAGATAAAATAGGTGAAATTGAATACGTTTACGCTACAGCAGGAACTAACGATAAAAAAGGTGATGTTATAGCAGATATTTCACAGCCTATGGGTACGTCTTCACAATATGCACAGGCCTCAGCAAATGCAATTCAAATAAGTAATACACTTGGAGATTCTGAGTTAACCTTTACTGGACATTCACTTGGTGGGGGAGAAGCTGCTCTAAACGCCTACGCGACTGGTCGAGATGCAATTACGTTTAATCCTGCAGGATTAAGCGATAAAACGATTAAAAAATACGCTGGAGAGAAAAATCCTAGCTCTAATATTGATGCATATATTATGAGGACCGATCCATTAAATTATTTACAAGACGTAACACCGCTGCCGAATGCGAATGGAACACGACATAATGTAAATGGTTGGTCTAATACAGCTTTAAAAAACGGACATAGTATTATAAATTTTCTTTTACATCTACCTTAATAAAAAATGAAAAATGGTAAAGTTCTTTTGATAATTATTTTTTTACTTTCATGCAACCATGCATCGAAAAACGAAAATGATATCAAATTTCTGGGTGATGACTATAGATTATTCAAAAAAACACCAATTTGGAAACTGGCTCAGGCCATATCTGCGGAAAATCTTTCTAAAGCGGAGCATCTAGTGAAGTATGAGAAGTTTGATCTAAATTCTCAAGAGCCTACTTATGGAAAAACATTGTTAATGCTAACGGTGTTAAATCAACAATTTAGTTCTTGTAGAAAACTTCTAGAATTGGGTGCTAATCCAAATATTCACGATAATTATGACGGCTCTAGTGCAATTATTGCTGCTGCCGCTGTAAATGGAGATCTAGATGATAATACTAGATTTTTACGTTTGCTTGTTCAATTTCATGCAAACGTTAACGATATTGAAAAGGGCAGACGGCGGGATGATAATTTGAGCCGTGTCTCTCCGCTAATGGTAGCATCAAGCAGTGTTAATAAGATTGTATCACCAATTAAAAAAGTTCAATTTTTGGTAGAGAATGGGGCAGATGTGAATTACATTTCAGAATTTAATCAGACAGCTCTTAGTCAAGCTGCATTGCATGATAATTATGATGTCGTTGCTTACTTGCTGAAAAATAAAGCAGATGCGAAAATTCCAATTTTATTTAGAAATGATAAAGCTGTCTATCTTTCGGACTTTTTAAGAGAGAAGAGCTTTACGAATGATTCAATTAAAATTAGAGGAAGGCTTCAAATCTTGGAGATTTTAAAAAAACAAAATTAATTATTCAGTAAAAATATTCTTTTCATCCACAGCTGATGCACGCGTGTTGCGTGTGAACATATTAAACATTAACTGAGCCCTGATTTATTAGGGCTCGGTTCGTTTTAGACATTAGGCGCATTAGTTAAAAGAGAAGAAACTAGCTAACGATGCACAAAGTACCAGTTTTGCCTACAATGAACGTGGCTGGATGACCAGCAACAATAGTAATCAGTTCAGTCTGAAACTGGATTATATTGACCAAAGCGCTAATGTTTACAATGGCAATATTGTAAAACAATCCTGGGATTGGGCAAATACCGCTGTGCCAACAGCAAACGTATTTAACTACGGATAAGATAAATTGAACCGTTTAAATACCGCATCAAAAAGCGATGGACAGATGAGTGAAGTCCTCGCATATGATGTGATGGGCAATATTACCAACCTAAACCGGGATGGTACTGCAAGAGATTACAGCTACAGCGGTAACCGATTGAATTCTGTTTCAGGGCTTACCGGCGCTTACGGATACGATGCCAATGGAAATGCCACAACCGATGGTCGTAATGGCATGGCATTAACCTACAATAACCTGAATCTGCCCGCTACAGCCAGCAAAACCGGAACGTCTTTAGCTTACACATACGATGCTTCCGGGCAGAAACTAAAGAAAACCGCGACGGTAAAGGGCGTAACCACCGTACGTGATTATCTTGGAGGCATTGAATACGAAAACAATACCATTGATATTATCCACACCGAAGAAGGCCTTGCACAAAACAATAGTGAAACTTATACTTACCACTATAACCTGGCCGACCACCTTGGAAATGTGCGCTATACTTTCGATATTTACAACGGTGATGTGCGGAGGCTACAGCAGGATGACTATTACGCCTTTGGATTGCGCAGATCTGTCGGAGCAATTGGTTCACCAGAAAACAAGTATTTGTACAACGGTAAGGAGCTGCAGAGTGAGTTAGGCGAGCAGTATGATTATTCGTCATTTACTTAACATTGTTTAGCGGTACTCATGAGCTCAGCAAAGCTTCGGTTACGGCGCAAGGTTCTATGACCCGGTGATTGGCAGATGGAATGTAGTGGATCCGTTGGCGGAGAGCTATCAGCCATTCTCACCATACAATTATGTACTTAATAATCCGCTTTCGAATACTGATCCTGATGGTAGATCGGTTAATACAAGGTATGTAAATCCTTTAGGTCAGACCATCATAAATACCGATGATGGGAGGAACGATGTTTATGAAGTTCCTTGGGAAAGAGTAAAGAAATTCACAGAAAATGCCAAAGCGACCAGTGGGCCTAATACAGGTCAGTCAGATTCGCAAGGCTGGAATAATTACTGGCGATCTGAATTCAAGGAAACAATAGATGGTTCAGTTTTAGACAAGGCTGGATTTAATTCACTTAGCTCTGAAAAAGTAAAATCTGCGTCTATAGAATACATTTACGGCACTCGGAGTTTTCAATCTGTTGTTTGGGAAGAAGTAAAAGCACAATGGAGTAATCCAATGAATGTTGCAATGGCTTTTACAGCATTTGCACATGGGATGGTAGGTGCTGTTGAGGGTACTACCAATGGTATATCACAGTCTATAAATCCAGGAAAACAGGGGAAGCATATGATTGGTCATAATAATTATACATCAGGTAAAAGTATTCTCATCACTGATGCTCAAGGATTGTTAAAAGACTTTCATTCAAGGAATGTAACCTTAATTCAAGGGATAGATGCCGTGAAAACTAGAGTTAATTTTGGTAAAACAATAGGTAACTATGTTGATCCGCAAACGGGGGTTTCCACCCCGACAACAAATGGTATTGTAATAACTAGTAAGACAGGAGCCCATATTGTTCCTGCTAAACCTTCAAATTAAGTTAAAATGCTGGAAACTGAATTAAAATCCATATTAAAATTGTCAATTCAAAGAGCCTTATTAGGGGAAATATATCGTGAAATAAGAGCTGTTTCTTTTGATAACGATGGACTAAAAAAGTTAAAACTTATTTATTATTTGGATAGAAAGCCTGTTGATACGGATTATGAAAGTTTGAGTAGTGTATCTGCTGAAGTATTGGCAGATGTAAAGTTCAAGGAAATAGAGGAAGTTTGTAAGTTTATTGAAACGCCTTTGTCTGATTTAAAAAACGAAAATCTAGTATATCTAAGAAAAGAATAGTAAGAATAATTGAAAATACTGTGTAAGCCCAGCAGTTTTAAACTGGGTGGGCTTTGTTGTTTCTGCAGGAGTTCTAGTTCAATTAGCCTTGCTTTGATTGCCCCGTATGTTCTGGAATGTGGTTTGGCGAGCTGGGTAATCTTTGTGCCTTTGTTGAAACGCTGCGTCAGCAGGTTATCTTCTTCCATACTTCAGGCTAAACCTTGGTTGCCTTTTTCGGCTACCACCCTAAGTTCATCAAGTGCAAAGAAAAGCGCCCTGATGATTTCGGGCTGGTTGTATGGGCTATCTGCAGGGAATACTTCCCAAAGCGCTAATGTTTACAACGGCAACATTGTAAAACAATCATGGGATTGGGCAAATACTGCTGCGCCAACAGCAAACGTCTTTAACTACGGATACGATAAACTGAACCGCTTAAGCTCCGCATCAAAAACCGACGGACAGATGAGTGAAGTTCTGGCATACGATGTGATGGGTAACATTGCCAATCTAAACCGCGACGGTGCCGGAGCAAAAACCTACCATTATACCGATAACCACTTAAACTCTGTCACGGATCTTACCGGCGTTTACGGATACAATGCCAATGGGAATGCCACAACTGATGGCCGAAACGGAATGGCATTAATCTACAATTACCTGAATCTGCCCGCTACAGCCAGCAAAACCGGAACGTCTTTAGGTTTACACATATGATGCTTCCGGGCAGAAAATGAAAAAAACAGCCACCGTAAATTGCGTAACCACCGTACGCGATTATCTTGGTGGCATTGAATACAATAATAATACAATAGACGTCATCCAAACCGAAGAAGGTCTAGCACAAAACAATAGTGGCGTTTATACCTACCATTATAACCTGGCAGACCACCTTGGAAATGTGCGCTATACTTTCGATATTTACAACGGTGCTGTGCGGAGGCTACAGCAAGACGACTATTACGCTTTTGGAGTGCGGAAGTCTGTCGGAGCAATTGGTTCACCAGAAAATAAGTATTTGTACAACGGTAAGGAGCTGCAAAGTGAGTTAGGTGAGCAGTATGATTATTCGTTGTTTAGGTAATGTCCTTTAGCGGTACTCATGAGCTCAGCAAAGCTTCGGTTACGGCGCGAGGTTCTATGATCCGGTAATAGCAAGGTGCAATGTGGTTGATCCGCTGGCGGAGGTGTACGAGTCAGAGAATCCGTACAATTATGTTTTGAATAATCCTCTTCGGTTTATTGACCTAGATGGGATGATGCCAGTATACAATTGGGATGAAGGAAGATATGAAGATGAAGATGAAGAAGTTTCTTGGGATGAAGTACAAAAAAAATATGGATTTGGAAAAAATGAAGGGAAGGAAAAACCAGAACCCCCAAAAAAAACAATTAATCCCTTTAATCGGAACGTTAATTCTTTTAAAAATAGTTTTGATAAATTAATGGGCAATGTACAAACTGGAAACCAATGGGCAGAATATTTAGGTGGTGCATTAGAAATCTCAGGAGATCTCCATAGTGCATCGATGTTTAGTCAAGGATACAGGGCAGGTACTTCTGGAAATTATCTTTTATCTGGTAGAAATCTTTCTTTATTTGGCGATATGAGTATGACTTCAATATCTACACCAATCAGTAATCTCACTCGTGCAGGATCTACAATTGGTAAAGGAGTAACTTTTATTTCTGGAGCGCTTATAGCTTACGAGGGATATCAAACTTGGAATGATGTGGAAGGGACTAGCTGGGGTAGATTCAGTTATCATTCAGCGGGTTTTGGTACTTCAATGTATGTAGGTGCTGTTGCTGGTGGACCTGCAGGTTTCACCGTAGGATTAGCTGCAGCTGCTCAGGAAGTAGCATATGACACCTCAAAAAAAACAATTATGACTTTAAATGGGCAATGGAGTAATTTTGTTCAATCAATCGTTAATGCTACGATGGGAGGGAGATAAAATGGGCGAAAAATTTGAGATAAACTTTAAAAGCCATATTAAAAATGGGGGATCTATTTTGTTTTTATTGTTTTTAGCGATAGGTTTTGTTTTTGTAATGTCGATAAAAACAAATCAAAAGATAGACGTATTTATTTGGATTTCCGTTGGAATGTTTGCTTTATTTTGTGGCCCTTCAATAATCATTCATTTAAATTATTATATGGCTAACAGAGGGTATACTTTTACTTATAAATATAATGAGGGAGAAGTCACCATTGAAAATAACGAACGAACTTTTAGATTTAATATTGAAGAGATTAAGCATGTCGATCGTTTTATGTCTTATAACTTTTCAGCAAATAGAGCGGGTGTTTTACCTTGGGATGAATATAATCACTCCGTTATTTATCTTAATAATGGGCAAAAATTTGTGATAACAAGTCTTCTGGTGCTAAATCTTAATCTCCCTATTTCAAAGGATAAAATTGAGATACATAAAAATCTATATAGGTTAGTTAAATAAAATAAGTATTCTAAAATTTTGTTGCCCCTCAGCTGGCGTTACGCATGCCGCATCTGAAAACAATTATAAATTTCAAACGAGTCCTGTTTTTAGGGCTCGTTTTTTTTAAGGTTATTGCCACCGGCAAACATATTTAACTACGCATACGATAAACTCAACCGATTAAATACCGCATCAAAAACCGACGGACAAATGAGTGAAGTCCTGGCTTATGATGTTATGGGCAATATTACCAACCTAAACCGGGATGGTACTGCAAGAGATTACAGCTACAGCGGTAACCGATTGAATTCTGTTTCAGGGCTTACCGGCGCTTACGGATACGATGCCAATGGAAATGCCACAACCGATGGTCGTAATGGCATGGCATTAACCTACAATTATCTAAACCTACCAGCTAGCGCCAGTAAAACGAATACTTCTTTGATGCTGCAGTACAGAAACTAAAGAAAACCGCCACTGTCAATGGCGTAACCACCATACGCGATTATCTTGGAGGCATTGAATACGAAAACAATGCTATCGACATCATCCACGCCGAAGAAGGCATTGCGCAAAGAAACGGAAGCAATGAATACAGCTACCACTACAACCTAAGTGATCATCTTGGAAATGCACGCTATACTTTCGATATTTACAACGGTGCTGTGCGGAGGCTACAGCAAGATGACTATTACGCTTTTGGAATGCGCAGATCTGTCGGAGCAATTGGTTCACCAGAAAATAAGTATTTGTACAACGGTAAGGAGCTGCAAAGTGAGTTAGGTGAGCAGTATGATTATTCGTTGTTTAGATAATGTCCTTTAGCGGTACTCATAAGCTCAGCAAAGCTTCGGTTACGGCGCGAGGTTCTATGATCCGGTGATTGGAAGGTGGAATGTGATAGATCCGCTGGCTGAAGGTATGAGAAGGCATTCTCCATATAATTATTGTTTCAACTTCCGAAGGTAAGTCCGACTACAAAGAAAGTAGTTGTTGGAGCTACAGCGGGAGCAATAATTCTGACGATTATTGCAGAGTATTGGTGGGTACCAGCGCTAGCCCTTTAAATTAATAATAATGGAAAACGAACTTTATCGAATTTTTGACACCCTTGATGTCACTAAATTGTCTCTGGCAGATAAATATGAATTAATTCATATTTTCAACGTTGTAGACGATACTAATTTGAGGAATAGAATTGCGCTTTTATTTTCAGATCTAACCTTTAACGATGCTATACCTCATATTTTAAAAAAAATAAACGATCCCATGCTTTATAACAATAATGCAACATTGGTATATGCTTTATATGATTTAGATGTCAAACCTTATTTCGAATCCATAATTGAGATTATTTGCGGACAGGAATATGAGTCACGGCTAAATGCACTACAAATTGTTGATAAATTTATAAATTTTATCTCTAAAGAAACTAAGGAAAGATCTCTAGATATGTTAAGGGCAAAGAAAGAACAAATAGAAAAAAAATACAATTTTGAGAACTATAAAAACAGCACATTAAATTTTATAGACGAAACAATAGATTTGCTGCAAGTTTCTGATTAACAGGTTTTTTATTGGGTTTGTTTTTGCTTTTTAGATAAAAGATAGATGCTTTTAAAAGTGTACACAGAACAATTTCAACTCCACATTATTTACCCCTACTAGCGCAAGTCTTAGTAATGAGGGCTAGTGTGTTGGCTGACTTGTGCTTAAATAATACATTACTAGCTCGTACAAATGCAAGTCTCGGTGCCGAGGACTGTTGATATTCTGACTCGCGTGCTTACTCAAACTTACTAAATGTTTGTACAGTAGTGTAATAGGTTGTGAAGAAGGGAAAGAATTAATAAAGTTTGATTTTTGATCTAACAAAAGTACAAGTCAGGTCTTGGCTTAGGCCGGAAGCCCAAAGACTTGCGCTAGATTGGGAACAGTATGATTACGGCGCAAGGTTTTATGATCCGGTCAAATTGGGAATTAATAGAATATCGAACTGAATCTCAGAGTTGTTTTTATTTTCTCTATTGTTGGTATACGTGTTTCGAGCGTGGCGATTCCGGCACGATTTCTTAACCGGGGAAGTTAAACATAATGGAAGAGTGTTATGGAGATATGTCTTTAACTGTTTGATATTTAATTATTTATATTTTCGTAATGCGCGTATGGCTTATTGTTTTAAGAACCTGTGATTTCTAAAATGTGCTGCGATGAGTTGATTCCCGAAAAAACTGGAAATCACCCAGATTAACCAAA
This sequence comes from Pedobacter terrestris, assembly GCF_052343045.1. Lineage (NCBI taxonomy): Bacteria > Pseudomonadati > Bacteroidota > Sphingobacteriia > Sphingobacteriales > Sphingobacteriaceae > Pedobacter > Pedobacter terrestris. Next base: position 1,372,976 of record NZ_CP180264.1, read on the forward strand.
AAAAGGCTAGTTGGTTACCCTTTGTTAACCTTTTTATTACCTATTCATTACCCCTTATGTAACCAATAGGTAAACAAGGGGTAAACAAAGGGTAATGTTGGTGTAAACCTGGTATCAACCAGGTCTAAGAATAAATACCCATTCTTTTGGATAAGAGTTGGATAAATTTCCTTTGGACTTGAGTACCCGCATTGCGCGTGCAGTCAAGAAATCCATCCCTTGTTCAATCCGGCAACTTCGGGACTGACTGTGTATCTGCATCCATCTTCTGTATGTCGTTGATGCGTTCCACGGTTTCCTTTTCGTAGAATGCGTTCTCGCCCTCTCCAATAAAAAAAATCACCGTTACCTCGAATGCCCTTGCCATCTTTGCCACCATCTCTATCGATAGCAGGTTCTCGTACTGCTATTTTATCCCTCAATAATTATACTGTTGCCAGTCTTTATAATCCATGCTGTACTGAATATGACTCTTATAATATTTATTTGGAATTAATACAAATAAGTTGTTTTAATTAAAAACTTGCTCTAGTTTTGCTGCTCTATTAAATTATTCTAAATAATCATTAACCCTATTGTATGAAAATAAGCTTTACTAAGTGGTCGATTTTGATCAATCTAATTGGATTTATTTGTCTCAGCGCTACCGCGCAGCAAAAAATTATGCTGCAGGGTACTGTAAAAGATATTCAAGGAAAAACCATTCCAGGCGCTACGATTAGTGCGGAAGGCACGAACGCAATAGCTTCTACTAATAATAAGGGCGCTTATAAAATTCAGGTCAATCCTGGAAAAATAGTATTACACGTTAATTTTGTTGGCTTTAAGGAAATGGTAAAAAGCCTGGAACTTAATGCTGGCGCCGTTCAGGAAAACTTCGTGCTGGAAGAATCAACTGACGCGCTTCAACAGGTAGAAATTACCGGGCGTAAAGAAAAGAGTTATAAAACTAAGGCTAGTTTTATTGGTAAGATCGAGAATGAATTAAAAGATATTCCACAATCCATATCTTACGCCAGTAAGGAATTGATCGCCGATCAAGGATTGATGCGTGTTGGGGAGGTGGTGAAAAATTTTAGTGGTGTTAACCAGTTTAGCTTTTATGATGATTTAACCATTAGAGGCTTTCGAGTGAATGGACAAAGCAACACCCAATTACTGAACGGCTTGAGAACAAGTACTGGATTTTGGAAACAATCACTGGCCAACTACTTAGAAAGGGTAGAGGTTTTAAAAGGTCCGTCATCTGCACTATTCGGAAACGCGAGTCCTGGTGGGGTAGTAAACAGAGTAACTAAGAAGCCATTAGATGAAACCCGCCGATCGGTAAGCATGACAATGGGTAGTTTCAATACTTTAAGAGGATTAGCTGATTTTACCGGGCCTGCAACAAAAGACAGTACCTTGTTATATCGACTAAACTTAGGTTATGAAAATGCCGAAACTTTTAGGGATTTAATGTTCGATAGAAATTTCGTTATCGCACCATCTTTAACTTTTGTTCCATCTGATAAAACAAGAATCAATTTTGATTTGGTTTATACCGATTCTAAAAGCCGGCTTGATCGTGGACAGCCAATATTCGGTAGCTTCGATTTGAATTCTACCCCGCAATCCTTATCATTAAATACTACAAACGATTATTTAAATGAGCTTACTTATAATGCTACAATTTCGGTGACCCATAAAATAGCGGATAACCTGAGTTTAAATGCCTCTTATTTGAAAACAGGTTACTCAGAAGATTTAAATGAACATCGAACATCGAATGCTTATGCACTAGATGGAAATGGCACAACCATTAACAATTTGGCAGGGATGAATGTTCAAATCAGAAAACGCAAGCGTTTTATTGATAATTTCTCTGGCTATATTAATTATACTCCAAAGACTGGTATTGTTGAGCATAAAATTGTTGCAGGTTACGATTTTGGAAGTGAAAAAACTCCTGTTGGAGGATCACAACTTACTGCTACTGGCTATCGTAATGCCGCTAACAACGGTTCCATTGCCAGCTATGTTCCGGCAAATAAGTCAAGATATTTGTTAGATGCTGCGGGAAATCCCGTACCGAATGTACCTCACTTTAACTTAAATGATCCACTTTCTTCGCAAAGAATGCAGGATGACAGCAAGCTTTTTTTCACTCCATCGGTAGTAGCACCAACTTATTATTATCTAAATTCCGGTTATGTACAGGATCAGCTTAAAATTGGCAGATTGCAAATTTTAGCCGGTATTCGTTATGAATACTACACTGATTTCGCTAACTACAAAACGCAAACGGAAGCAAAAGCAAATTCTCATGCCTGGTTACCACGCTTAGGGATGGTCTACAGCATCAATTCCAATATTAATTTTTATGGCAGTTATGTAGAAGGCTATAACCCACAAACCTCGTCAACTATTTCTAATCCTAATGCTGGTGGCCCGTTCGATCCATTGAAAAGTAATATGATCGAGTTTGGAACTAAAACAAGCTGGTTTAGAGATCAACTAAGTGTTAGCGCAGCAGTGTATCAAATCAAACAAACCGGAGCATTGTACGCAACGCCAGGCGTGGTAGATGTTTTAAGACAAATCGGCAATGAACAATCGCGCGGATTTGAGCTTGATGTGACAGGAAAAATTATGCCCAACTGGAATGTAATCGCTTCATATTCTTATAACAGCGCAAAAATACTAGAGAGTGGAACAATTGGGGAAATTGGTATCCAAAAACCAAATTCACCAAAAAATACTGCCAATCTTTGGACAAGGTACAATTTTATCAATGGTGCAGTGAAGGGCTTTGGTATTGCCCTTGGTATGAACTATATGGATAAACGTAATCTAATTTATGATGTGAGATTTTCACCGCAAGATCAGATCACTATTCCTTCGTTCACTTTATTTAATGCGGCATTATTCTATAATATAGGCAAGTTACAATTACAGTTAAATGCAAATAATATTGGCAATAAGAAACATTGGGTTGGTGGTTACGACTATCTTCGTTTGTTTCCAGGACAGCCAGAAAATTATATGTTAACAATTGGATATTCTTTCTAATGGCAAAAAGCAGATTTAAGAAAGTAGCAGGGTGGCTTCACCTGTGGATTGGTCTTGTAACCGGGCTTGTTGTACTTATTGTTTCGTTAACCGGATGCATTTATGTATTTGATGAAGAAATCTTTAATCAGCTGCACCATGATATGGTTTACGTTCAGAAAACCGGCCCTGCGAGGCCGGTTTCTGAATTACTAGTCAATGCGAAGGGAGCTGTAGGTAGAGGAAAAGAACTAAACAACGTTAAAATCAGCTCAGATGATAAAAGTTATGTGTTCTCAGGCTTTAAGGTTAATGAGAGGAAAAAAATCAATCTTTGGTATTTTAGTCAGTTTGAATACCTCGATCAGGTATACATAAATCAATATACCGGGCAGGTACTTGGCGTTATTGATGTTCGGTATGAATTTTTTAATGTTGTAGAGCAGCTTCACAGACAATTGTTATTGGTAAAACCAATTGGTAGTCCTTTTGTAGGCATATGCATTTTATTGTACTTAATTATGCTAATTACTGGCTTTATACTTTGGGTACCTAAGAATTACAAACAGTTTAAAAAGAGTATTGGTATAAAATGGAATGCAAAGTGGAAAAGAATAAATTACGACTTACATAACAGTTTAGGATTTTATGTTTTGCCTGTAGTCATTATTATTGCGATAACTGGCTTGGTTTGGTCGTTTAAATGGTGGGAAACAGGGATTTATCGTTTGCTGGGCGATAAGGAAAAGTCAGGATTTACGCGTAGCTTACCCCAAATTAATACCAGCGATTCTACACTGAATAAAATTGATTTGATCCATTATGATTTATTCAAACAATTAAAAGGAGATTGGGTAGAAATAGGCATGGGCATTCCAAATGAAAAAAATAAGTTATCCACATCATTTGTGCAGATTGAACACAATAAAGATGTTTGGCGTGGGGTTAGCTATTATTTTTATGATGGAAGAACCGGGACGCTGATAGATGCCTTACCTCACGAAAAGAAAACGCTTGGCATGAAGTGGCGAAATTCCAATCTTGAATTGCATACTGGCAGGTTATACGGACTTGGCACTCAATTTTTGGCCTTTTTGGGTGCTTTGATTAGTGCGTCTTTACCTATTTCAGGGTTTTTGATCTGGTGGGGTAAAAGGAATAAGAAACCCAAGAAAAAAACTTCCAATATGAATAAGAATGAACTCATCTCAATTAATTGATCCTAAGCCGGGAAAACCGGCATTTATATTTTGGCTTTTCAAAATTATATAAATTAAGCAGATGTTGTTGGTTTACGTATCTCGTACGGTTTAGGAACTTTTGTTGTATGTAATTCAAAAATATCGAGTTAATATACAGCTTCGGATGTATAATAAAATGCTAAGTATTCGCTATCGCTTTGTAAAATGCCTCGCGGTAAACGTCTCCCAACGCAATTGATTTATCGCAAATGCTTATCCGGTTTCTTTCGATACTGGTAATCTTGTTAATTGCAACAATAAAAGACTTATGGATTCGGATAAACTGACCGCCAGGTAACTGCTCTTCGGTTTTTTTCATGGTTTGCAGGCTTGTGATCTTTTCTTTGGATGTATAAATCATCACGTAGTTCTGCAAACTCTCAATATATAAAATATCAGCTATGTTAACCCTAACCAGTTTGTATTCGGTTTTTACGAAGATATGTGAGACTTCATTTTCCCTTCCGTGGATTATTGCGGTGTTTGGTTTGGCTATCTTCTCCAGTCCTTTCAATATCAGCTGGGCTTTTTCTATTGCTTTATAAAAACGTTCAAATGAAACGGGCTTTAATAAATAATCTACAGCGTCATTCTCAAAACCTTCCAGCGCATACTCAGCGTAAGCGGTCGTTAAAATAACCAGACATTTCCCCTTTACGATTTTCATGAACTGTAGACCACTGAGCTCGGGCATTTGTATGTCAAGGAAAACCAGATCTACTTCACCCTCACTTACCTTGTTTAAGGCATCTAAAGGGTTAATGGTCGTAAAAGTTAAACTCAGAAATGGAACTTTAGAAATATAATTTTCTAAAACATCAATGGCTAAGGGTTTGTCGTCTACAACAATGCATCTAATCATATAGGTCAATTTTTAAGTCAACAATAAAAGTATCACCTTTCCGGTCAATTAAGAGCTTATGGCGGTTCGGATAGATCAGTGCCAACCGCCTTTTAACATTAACCAGGCCTATTCCGCCTGTTCTGTCTTTCTTGACAACATTGATCTTATTGCTAAGATGCAAATGAAAAGCCTGCTTATCAATAGTGATTAAAATTTGAATGGGCTCTTCACTATTTTTAAAAATACCATGCTTAAATGCATTTTCTATAAAATTGATCAGAATAAGTGGAGCAATCTTCTGATGTTCTACTTTACCCACCACTTTGAAATTGATATATGAATTGCCTTTTTGTCCGATTTTTTGTAGATCCATTACCGTGTTCAGGTAATCTATTTCATTGATCAATGGTACATAGTGGTCATCACTTTCCCTTAACATATAGCGCAGCAGTTCGGAGAGCTTGAGCAGAGCTTCCGGTGCTTCTTTAGACTGCTGTTGGGAAAGCGAATAGATGTCGTTTATAGTGTTGAATAGATAATGTGGGTTTACCTGCGATTTTAAAAAGGCCAGTTCTGTTTTTAGTTGTTCCTTTTCTACAACTTCTTTTTCGGTACGGATGGTTCGCCAATCCATTAGGTAACTCAGCAATAGACCCAGAAATATATTCAGAAAATTAGAACCCAGAGTAACGATGAAAGCAAAAGAGAAGTCCAGATCCATGTCATAACTTTTCCAGCCTATTAAAGGATACACGATTTGTTCCATTAAATAATAGAGCGGGCTGAATAATATGATACTACCAACCAATGAAAGTATATAGTTAAGAATGGTTCCCTTTTTTAATACATATGGGATCAGTAAAAGGTAGTTTATGTAAAAGAATAACACTGAACAGGCAATTTGTAAAGCCTTAACCGGTAATACAATGGAGAGAAAGAGCCGCCAATCAAAATGCGTACCCAAAACTCCGGTACCTAGCGCTACCAGCAACACTTGCATCAGTACCAATATCCAATAACCAATATGCAGATAGAAAAATAGTCGTTTATTCATGCTTTAAAATTATGTTAATTTAAAATTCGCAGGAAAATAAATACACTAAACGGTCAATTATACTGATAAGTTAGGTTAAAGCATAGATGAGATTGATTTGATGCATAATTCCTACTTGTCAACAAAAAATTGGCGTTGGTCAATCGCTTTTTATTCTGAAACGCCTTTCATGCACATTTGAAGAGTTAAAAGGAAAAAACAATGAAAACTATTAGAAACTACACCTTACTTGTTTCCTTACTGTTCACCATCATTGATGTGAAGACACAAGCGCAAAATATAAAGACCCAAAATGAGAATATAAAGCAATTTATCCAGATATGGGGGATGGTTAAATACAAATCTCAAAAAAGCATAACGGGTAAGTTTGATGCAGATAATGTGTTCTTAGCAATGATTGATTCTGTTAAAATTGCTGATGATAAGCAATTCAATCAGTTGATGTCAGCGATGATAGGCCCGGTTGAATCTACGCTCACGGCGCAGCTACAAGGATACGACTGCTATAAATCTAACAACATTCAGTACCTGTTAAAAAATGTTGACTACCACTGGATAAAAGACAAGAGGTATACTTCTGTTTTGAGACGACAATTGACACTTCTGTCTAACCAGGTCAATCTGAGCCGCCAACATCAGTATATTCCTTCGCTGTGGTATGAAAATGATCTTCCAAATGAGGCTCCTTATCCTGATTATGTTTTCAATGATGAGAAAATGAATTTGCTTGCCTTGGCAAAGGCCTGGAATGCTATAGAATATCTTTTCCCTTATAAATATGTAATGGATAAGGATTGGAAAGGGTTTCTGAAGGTAATGGTGCCTGTTTTCAGGACGATTAATGACAAAACCGGATACGAGAAAAGTATCCTGATGTTGGCCGTAGCCATCAATGATACCCATGCAGGAGAATTGATGGAGGTTGGTAATTTAAAGATGATCAACGATATTTTTAAGGTCAGATATTATCCGCCTTTTGATTACAAGGCGGAGGCAAAGGGCATCGTAATCAAAAAATTCTTAACTGATTCTTTGGCCGAAAAAAGCACTTTGAAAGTAGGTGATGAGATTATTTCCATAAACGGAATAAAAACGGAAAGGTGGCTGAAAGATAGAGGTGCGTTGCTTCCGGCATCTAATGAGGCTGTAATGTACAGAGAATTGAGTACCTCCAATAACGACAGGGGTGATACATTTGCCTTTAGTAATTTGCCAAGTGAAGTTGTCAATTTAAAGGTGAGGAGAGATGGAGCCAACGTAAACCTTAAACTGGTTTTGTTAGATCGCCGCAACAAACTAAATAGCAAAATTATTGAGGAAAATATCCTTCAAAAAAGAGTGGAAGAGAGAAGCATAAAAGGCAGAGAGGATATTGCTGAAGATATTGTCATATTCCGGGCGGGCAATTTTTTTGATAAAGACCTGCCGAAAGAGACAGACCTCAGCAGATATTCAGCTGAACTGAAAAATAAAAAGGCAATTATTTTTGATATGAGAAAATATCCTCAGTCACCGGGTTTGTTTGGTTACTATTTACCCTTGGTATTGGGTAAGGCTCCATTTGCTTTTGCCCGTTATTATGCTGCAGATTTGCAAAATCCTGGCGCTTTTGTACATAAAGAAGGTATTGAAAACTATATGTATGTTGCTAAGGATGGCACAAAACCATTGGGTGATTTGTATCCAGGGAAAATAGTAATTCTGACCGATGAAAATACTCAAAGCATGGGCGAATGGTTTTCTATGATGTTACGTCAATTCAGTGCCAATACCACAGTAATAGGAAGTCAAACAGCAGGCGCTGATGGTGATGTTAAAAGATTAATCCTACCCGGAGGGTATCGTTTTAGCTTCACCGGCAATGGCATTTTTTATCCGGATGGTCGAGAAACTCAGCGTATTGGCATTAAACCGGATATCTATTTTAAAGCCTCGGCCAAAGATTGGAGTGGAGTAGTAGATGCACATCTCCAAAGAGCATTAAAATTTATTAATGAAGGAGTTTGAAGTGTTGTATCATTAAAGTTAATAGATCACAAACATGATCAGGGATTTAACTATATTCTGAAAAAGACTCAAAACACATTAAATCGGCTAAATGTAATTTATCTTGCTAAGCGGTTAACATAAGTTAGAGCGGAATTAGGAAGTCCATTGCAGACAAACCGGCGGAAAGAGAACGGATTTATTTCATCATTATGATTTTATAGACATCATACTCTGGAAAACGGCTTGATGAACCAGGTTCTCTTTACCGAATACTTCGCCCCTAAAATATCGGAATGCTGGATTAATCAAGACACATCCCAAACAATTTCGATCTTTAACCTGTTTACGAAGCATGGTATTTAAAGCAGCAATAATTATAGGTGCGACAATCGCGGTTATTACATTTGTAGGATATAGGGTAGTGGTTGATCAACATACTCAGCGATAAAAACAAGAAGATCATGATATAATTAATATTGGTCGTTGTTGAATTTTATGGTATGTTAAATATTGACTGAATGCTCTGTTTTCTTCGGGTTCCTCAACACCTATCATTAGTGCCGCCGCAGCTAAATGCTTTGGAAGCGGTTAATCCTTACAGGAACAAGAGACCTGCTAACCTCATTTTGAATTGAATTATTAAGATGTCTAGTTCTGATCGGCAAATTCAATATTACTTGGCTAAGTATTTATAAATAAAAGTATCAAACTACTTGATCTTCAGTAATAAAAATAAAAACTACACCAAATGTTTTGCTCGTGGAACTGACTTGTCCATTCTGGAATTACTTATTTCTATCGATTAGGAGCCATTTCACCATGTAAATTATCCAATGAGTAAATTCCGTATATACCTGATCGCTCGCTTCGGCCAAGTACATCATTAAGATGCTGACTTCCGAAACTCATCCCATTGAAGCTGATTTTCAATTATTTCACATATTTTTTCAAGATAGGATCTTGATCAGGATTATGGTAACCAATAATAATCTTATCCTTAAATGCTTTTTTTGAGATGATAACAAGCTGATTGTCGACCATATTACCGGATGGTATAAGAGTTAGTTGATAAATTATTTCACCTCTATTCCAGATAAAATTTTCAGGATAGCTAAGGTAATATTCGTCGAGTAGATCATCCTTAGTTTTTTTGGTTTCTTTAGGTAGCTTTTCCAGCAATAACTGTTGCGATTTATCGTTCGCATCATAATGGTTGTCTTTACTGCTAATAATTTCCGAAGGACTGCCGAGTTTTTTTTTCAGGATATCCAGCAGCTGAAAACTGTCTTCGTTTTTTAACTGAAGCCTCATAAATGCGATTTTATCCTGATAGACGCTCATAGTTGCGCCCGTGTTTTCCTTTATCGCTAGCCCTGCGAAGTTAATCCTGCCTAAGCTCTTTTGTCCAATGAAAAGGTAGTTGATCACCCTTTCCCCATTATCAATAAGTTTAAAATCTGCCTTCTCTCCATGAATCACTGCCTCATAGTGGCCTTTTTGTTCTTCTTTTCTGGAGGGGTCAAGATTATTCAGATAGGCTGCGCCGTCATTGGAAAAATCAACGGTTGATAAGTCCTGGGAGTTAGAGGAACAGCTCATGAGCAGCAATAGATTGAGTGCAATTAAGATTTTGGTTTTCATGTGGGATGTAGTTTTTTAAATATATCATAATTTATTTAGACAGCCCATAGGGAATTAGCATCGGTTTTCAACAATGGCGCAAAATCTATCTTCTTCTGAAAACATTAATGTGCTCAAATCAAATAAAAATAATAAAGGACGTATAAACCTTCAATGGCAATGCCAAATTCTTTTAATGAATCATTGTGTTTAATTTACAAAACGGTTATATCGATAGCTATTGGCTCGTTTCCAATGTACATAAATGAAACTTATGATAGAAGTATACATTTTTATGTAGAAATTTAATTCAAAAACATTATTCAGTCACTGTTTTCTGATAAAGTTCATCATCGTTTATGAAACTCCCCGAAATGTAATAAAATACCAGACGGATCGTGTACGAAGCACTCTCTGCCCCAATCATTTTGTACTATTTTACTCAACCTGGTTCCTGGAAATTTATCTGTAAAGTTTAAATTATTTAGATGATGATAACTCTGTTCCAAATCCTCTACCTCGAAAAATAACATCGTGTTATCCAGCCATTCCTTTACAAAAGCATCCTGCAGATAAAATCCTATGTTACCATTTTGAAAAAGAGACAATTTTAAATCTAAAGATATTTCGGAAAAACCCAGGTATAGGTAAAAATCCCTGGAAACGTCGAAATCTTTTGCTCCGACAAACGGACGTATTGCGCTTATTTTAGTCGTCATAATAAAATTTTATTAACAAAGGTAGTTAGGACTGTTGAAAATGCAACTTGATTCCAATCAAGTAATAACCTATCGACGAATGATTTTTTCCCGAACCCTGCTTAATGTTTCAGGCGTTATTTTTAAATATGAAGCGATTATTTTTAATGGAAATACCTGAATCAATTGTGGTCTGGTATTCAAAATAGATTGATATTTCTCTAGTGGAGTGTAAGAGTTGTCAAAAAACGCTACTCTTGAGAGGCTTTTTTCAAAGACTCTGTTGAGTTGAAGGAATGATGTTGATTTACTAATTAACTCATGTATAGATTCAATACTCAGTTCGAGTAGTACTCCGTCTGTATAAGCAGAAATTGTATAACTAGAGGGCTGCCGGCCTACGAAGCTGGATTGGTTTACTATCCATTCGTTTTCCAGATGAAGATCTATTATAGTCGGATTGAAATCATCGTGCGGATCACTTTGCAACAGTGAACCGCGCAAACAGAAGTATATTTTTGAGCAAACCTCACCTTTTTGAAGCAGGATCTCATTTTTAATGACATTTCGTATAGTCGTTTTCTGCTCGAATAGTGTCTTTTCCCACGGCGAAAAAACACCAATAGAATTTAAGGCTTTATTATACATCTCGCAAATAAAAGCATAAATAATGCGTATCAAAGGATTACACCTTAAATTATAATTCTCAAAATGAGCAGCACAGTTTTTTACTGTAAAAAGAAAGCACGGCACGGATGGGCCAATTGATTCAGAACTATTTACCAACCAGGGAGTAGTCACTGTGCGTAAAATTATGTTCGGGCTTAAAGAATTCTTTAAAACCCAAATATTCCAAACTGAGCGTTTGGTAAACTTTGTATGGATAATAGTTGTTGAACATTATTCAGACCTCTGAGAAAATAAAAATATAACGAAGTTCTGATTTCGTTTATGTGTGTTTATGGATATGGTCTGATTTAAGATATGAACTTATTTATCATTCACCTATGCGCCAATTTATCCCCAACAATAATCTCCTTAGCCTTATTTTCTTTTTTGTTCTATTTTTCGCATTAACCTCACGAGCGCAGGATTCCCTAAAAAATCAAGTCGATTCCGTTCAGGTTATTCCTGATACTTTACTTTTTCGAATTCAAACCGCCCAGGCTGCTATTACCGAAATTAATGCTGCCAATAAAAAAGGTTATAACGCTGCAGAGATACAAGAACGCTTAAATACACTCAAATCCAGCATTGCTTCTGTAAAAAGGGATTTAGATACTGGCAAAGATAATACTGAGAACAGAAGCTTACTTAGCTATAAACTCATCCTCAAAGATATTTTAACGGAACTCACTTCAGTATCTTCGAGATTAATGAAATACACATCTGAGCTTCAGAGAATGTCTCAAAAAGTTGTAGACTTGAGTGCTGATTCACTTCTGCAAACAGCCGACGGAAATTCACAAAAATCTCTGTACAAGCCTCAGTTGGATCAGATAAAAATTCGCTTACAGAATGCTGGGGAAGTTACGGGCAAAAACTTGTCTTTGGTAAGTGCGCTTCTTGCCGACAATTCTGCGATGACTATTGCGGTCAATGACCTTCAGGTTAGACTCGATGAACAACTGGATCGTTCTGGAAAAATTGCAGCCAACAAGGAGGTGCCATATCTTTGGGCGGCTCCCTGGAGGTTATTCGATCTGAAACAAATCGGGAACAGATTATCAGATACGTTTGTTGGTCAGACAGAAATTATGCTATATTATCTTGGTTCATCTCTGGATATGACCATTCTTGTTTTACTTGTCATATTGGCTTTTTTCATCTGGGTTCACCGCAATTTTAGAACCGCCCAGCGTTTGTCTGTGAAACGGAAAATAGGGGAGATGAAATTCGATTATTTGCGCGCCTTTCCTTTTATGGCCAGCACCATCGTGCTGTTAAGCATCTTTCCTGCCTTCTTATCAGATGCCCCGTCAATTTATATTGAACTGATTCAATTGTTGCAAGTTGTATTGATCACTATACATTTAAGGAAAATATTGTCCAGAGAGGCTTTGCACTTGTGGTTAACGCTCCTTGCAGGCTTTTTTATCCTCGTGTTTTCATCTGGACTAATCAGTCAGGGCTTATTACCACGACTATTTTTACTGGGTATTCACTTATTTTTCCTCATTTTAGGCATAAGGATATACCGGAAAGTTAAAATTCAGCAATTCCCAAAAAGGTTTTTTAAATTGGTGATCAGCTTATTGGTGTTGCTTAATGCGGTTGCAATACTCTTAAATATATTTGGGAGAATCAGTCTTGCAAAGACATTTGGAATGGCAGGGATCATTAGCCTCACGCAAATTATCGGGCTTGCTGTATTTGTTCAGATTATCCTTGATGCATTTGAATTGCAAATCAAAATCAGTTCCTGCAATAAAGGCCTGTTTTCCCGTATCAATCCCCAGGCTTTAAAATCAAAACTGAAAAAACTATTGACCTACCTCTGCTTTTTACTTTGGGTAATGGTGTTATTTATCAATTTGAGTGTAACCGCAGGAGTAAGTGATCTGCTCAATGCAATACTTTCAAAACAACGTAATTTCGGAAGCATTCATTTCTCGCTTGGAAACGTGCTGTTTTTTGTGGCCATCATTTACGTTTCTAATAAACTGCAAAAGCACGTGCCGGTTTTTTTCGGAGAGCAAAGGGTTAGTTTCGATGGAGCCAGCGATCATAAAGGTTCAAAAGTAGCGCTTTTCAGATTAATTATCATTGTCATTGGCTTACTGCTTGCATTTACCGCGTCAGGACTACCCATGGACAAGTTGACCGTTGTTTTGGGGGCACTGGGTGTTGGTATTGGTCTGGGAATGCAAAATATAGTGAACAATTTCGTTTCGGGAATAATTCTGATTTTTGAAAAACCTTTCAGGATTGGTGATTATGTAGAATTGGCAGATAAAAAAGGCAAGGTTCAGGATATTGGGATCCGCTCCAGTAAATTACTGACTCCTCAGGGCTCAGAGGTTATCATCCCAAATGGTGATCTCCTTTCCGGAAGACTCGTCAACTGGACTTTAAGCAATGATTACTTGAAATCTGAACTGTTGATTAAAACGAGTTCTGCTACGGATATTGATCAGCTTCAGAAAATAATTATGGACACGATTAAAGGCTCTGAACATGTGGTCACAAATTTGCAACCTGAAATATTGGTCAATAATATTGGTGCAGACAGTGTGGAATTAAAGATATTGGTTTGGATCAATAATATTTATGTAGAGGCAGCCTTTAAAAGTGACGTGCTGCTTCGTTTGATGAAATCTTTTAATCAAAATGAAATTAAATTGATTTAATGCTCTAGCAAATTGACACGACTAGCCTTCGGCTTAACCGAAAAAATACATTATAATGATGTATGCTTCGTCATACAGATTGGCTAAAAAGTGTACATTTGACACCATGTCTATCCCCGGTCATTTATTTGCGCTGTTCATACTCGTGGTATGTTCGGCAGTTAGTACCTGTGCTCAATCTGTAGGGTGTTATGTTACTCTTGGCGTTTCTTCTCCGCAGATGTTTTATCAAAAGGAAACAGGTTCAACAGGAACACCTACACGTTTTTTTAGCAATGTTAGCTACAACACTACATGTCCAACTGGAGCATCGACCTCTACGCAATATGCTGCTTTTCTAGGCAATACGACTTCGCCCGGAACCGTATGCTGGGCGCAAAGAAAAGCAGGGGCAGCAACGGCTCCAAATCCCAACCCGAATAATGCCGGTGAGTATAATCTTAATGGCTTTTTAGCCAGTTACAGTATCAGGCAATGTCCTATTGATGATTATATTCCATTGATTGCAGTCGTTTTAGCCGGAATTGGATGCATTAGTTTCCGAAGGAAATTAACATAGAAGAGTACGTTGAAAATTTTGAAACATCACGATTGCTTTTTTAGTGTTTGATTAATAATTATTTTTCAATCCTGTCTACTTCTACTTAAATTTCTATCGGTTGGTGGTCAATCGTATTTACTCATTTTTGAGAAAATACTTTTTAAGTTTGGTGGTTAGCATTTCCAAGATAGGTTAATGATTTACTTAGCGCTTATAAAAATTTTCCTAAAATCCCTTCAACAAAATACGGTTTAGTACGCTCTCCGTTGAGAAAAAAAAGAAAGTCATCGATGCTTTATTTGTTTATAAGAAGCTGTAATGCTAAAGCCTTACAATAAAATTTGCGGTCAGCATGGCCTGAAATAACTAAAGAACTTCTTGCTGATTGGTGTAGGGTTGTGCAGAATTTTCAACTCAATGGTCATTTTGCCCAAAACTTTTTAGGTGCCAGGAAGGTTGGTTGTAATATGAATATTTCAGTGGTTACCATCGTTAAAAACCGGCGTGCTGCGCTTCTTAATATGATCAGGGGGCTTGAGCGTTGCACAACAAAACCTGCACAGCTTATTGTCATCCATATGAACGAAGTACCATATTCTCTTCCTACTACAACTTTTCCTGTTCATGCACATGTATTGCATAGTGGGCACAAGCTGCCCTTAGCAGCTGCGCGTAATTTGGCCATAAAATCAGCGCGTTTTGAACAGGTGATATTTCTTGATGCAGATTGTATTCCGGCGATAGATTTTCTTTGCGTCTATCGCAAAGCTTTCAACCAGGATGACCTACTGTTTTCAGGTAAAGTACGTTACCTTTCTGCTCATGCGATGGAAAAAATCGACGTTTTTGAAAAAATGGTGGAATATAGTATGCCAGATCCGGTAAGGGAGGGGATTGATCAATACCCATATGCGCTTTTCTGGTCAATCAATTTTGCGTGCAGTAAAACTGTTTTTAACCGGATTGGTGGATTTGATGAATTTTTTACGGGGTATGGTGCAGAAGACACCGATTTTGCATTTTCTGCAAGATCATCCGGTGTTGAGATGAAGACCGTTAATGCTATGGCTTTTCACCAATACCATCCAAGTTATGATCCACCAATTAACCATTTGATAGACATCATCAGTAATGCAAAAACATTCCGCGAAAAGTGGGGGATGTGGCCAATGGAGGGATGGCTCAAAAAATTTCAACAAAGGGGTATGATTAGTTGGACGAGGCTGCACCTGGAACTCCTTCGCATGCCATCAGAACAGGAAATTCAGCAGGCATTGAAAGCTACTTAATCCGCTGAAAACAGTTTTCTATGGCTATTTATAAGGTAGTTTGCTGCTCTTTGCGCTGCGTCGCTGCGCATAAATCCGTTCCAATCGGGGCGGGTGGTCAGTAATTTCTCTAATATTTCCTCCCAGTCGAATTCTGCGATCTGAGAAGCACGAATATGTACAGCCAGTGACATCGCTTCAATAATTTGTGCCTTATGAAATTGTTCATTAAAGGGGCGTTCCTCGGAAATGGCAATGAAACGTTTATCCAATGATGCACATTCCATCACAGTATTATGCCCGGCATTGCCAATAACAATGCAACAGCGGTTTAATAAAGGACTAGGGTCATTTATTCTCCCATGAAAATGTAGGTTGGAGGGGTTAATTTTTATATCAATATCTCCAATCACGTGGAAAGTCCAGGACGGGCATTGGACGGAAAGTTTTTTTAAGAAACTTTGATTGATACTGGTACCACCGCTACCGATGAGGACCGCTACTTGCCGCTGATCGGGATTACTGGAATCCTTACGGAGATTAAATCGGCTAAAGCCGCCAGTATAAAAGGTTTTTTTTTCGATCCATTCAGGACCTGGCCCTGCCATGCGTTCGTGATATGGAGCAAGTAGGCCAACTGTATTTCGATAACAAATTCGGTGGGGCATATCATTGCGTTCCCCATGCTGCCTGACTACAATTGTTGCCACGCCGCAGAGTCGGGCAAGCATTGCAATCTCAACTGAAACATCCACGACGAGCAATATCTCCTTACGGCTCGCAAAAAAGTTGGTGATTAGAGCCACTCTTTTTAATTGCCCGGAAATATTTAGCGGTGCATAATGAAGACCTTCTAAACCGGGATTGGGAATATCTTTATCCGCTTCTGTAGGGGTATCGATAGGCAGCTCAATAACCTGGATCCAATCTGGTATTTGTGATTTGTATTTATGTAATCCACTTCCTAAAAAAGTGACCTGGCAGCCTTTAAGACCGGTAGCAATGGCCAGGGATCTCATGAAGTGGCCTGCGCCATGGTGATGAACGTAAAAGGCAATCTCCATATCAGGCTAAGCAACTTACCGAGTCGCATAACAGCGCTTCATAAGCATCGATCATGCGTTCAATATCCAGGCTTTCTTCCGCATGGCGGCGGCATTCGGCACGGCTCATCTTCACTGCACCGGCAATACACGCAGCAAGTTCCGCCGGGTCATTGCTGTTTGTCAGGCAACCTGTTCCATTAGTGACCAGATAGGGTAGTGCCCCACGGGAAAGCCCAGCAACTGGCGTACCACAGGCGAGGCTTTCTGCCACGACCAACCCAAATGGTTCTTCCCAGCAAGGAGTGATTACTGAACAACGTGCATTTCCAATCTGATGATTCAATTCATCGTGACTACAATTGCCCAAAAGCTCTACATCAGAATTCAGAAGGGGTTTTACATAGGTTTCATAGTAATTAAAATCCGCTATACTTCCTGCAAGTTTGATCGGATATCCTGCAAGTCTAGCTGCCTGGATAGCCAGATGTGTACCTTTGTCCGGATGTATTCTTCCGAACCAAATAACGTAATTACCATCTGGTTTATCATAGTATTGCCAATCCTCCATATCGACACCATTGCTTATGACCTCGCAGGTATTTAAAAACGGCTCCCAAGCTAAAGCATTGGGCTTAGATACACTGACATATCTAATTTTTCCCGTTTTTCGTTCTTGTGACATTGCCCTTTTCATCTCGAAAATGGGTGGCGTGTGCAAAACCGTGACCATTGGGGTACGGGTGACTGTAGACATCGTCACAGGGACATAATTTAAACTGTTGTTAAAAATAACATCATGTTTAGAACTATCAATGTCTTGCATCAGTTCAAGATACGCATGGTGTGTAGAGATAAAATCTTCGCACATTTCGTGAGAACGAAATCGGCTAAAAGTTTCGCGGTCGTAATCTACATCACTTAAAATAACCTTTACATTCAAGTCTGGATCAGACAATTCGCTCGCATATAATGTAACCTGGTGACCTCTTTTGATAAGTCGTTTAGTTACTTCGTAAGTAAATGCTTCCAGCCCTCCCATGTATGGCTTTCTAATGGGATGTTTTAAGTGCGCAATAATTCCTATGTTCATATAATTCAATAATCATAAGAACTGTATTATTTACAATATAGTTTTTAATGAATCGAAGTATTTCTTCCATTATTTTATAGGTTGATGATGATGGTTATAGCTTACATCCGCTTGATTTAAGTTAAAATACTATTGGATTCATAACTAGTTTTCGGTAAAATCATCTAAGATCAAAATTGTTTTCTGACGTGTAAATCGAAATTTTCGCTCAAACATTTTATGCAAATTCTGGAAAAACAGCTTAGCTGTGCAACCATACACGTTAAAATTGCATCTTCATCGCAAATAACCCTATACTATGCGAAACTTCCCCAAATTTTCTATTCGTGCATATAAAATTATTCTGTGCATGCTTTCCCTATTTTTATTTTTTAATCGAAAAGCAACGGCACAAATTCAAAATCACACAGGAAAAGTAATCAACGAAACATCTCGGTTATCGGTTCCCTATGTTAGTATTGGAATAAAAAATAAAGCAATTGGTACCGTTTCCGATTCTTTGGGGCATTATAAGCTGTCTTATCGCGACGCCGAAATCTCAGACGCAGATTCTATTGTTTTTTCATCTGTTGGATATGAGACCGTTAAAATGAGCTTTAATAATTTTTTGCATGCAGATAAAATTATCTTGCTGAAAGAACTTCCTCACATGCTTAAAACGGTTGGAATACATGCAAAACCAGGAAAAATCAAAAGTTACGGACGCTGGTCTGCTCAGCTTATTTTCTTTCCAGCGATGTATAAAACGATACCAAAATACAGTGACGAAAAGGGAAGAGAACAGGCCATAATTTTGAAGGTAGACCGCGATATTTACCTGAGGAAATTAAATTTAAGGATTAATAGAAGACATTTTGCCGCATTAAAGCTGAGACTAAATATTTATGATGTGAAAGACGGATTTCCCGATCGATCTTTACTAAACCGCGATCTGATATTCGACATTGCAGGTTCATCAGCCCTGGGCATGCCAGCTATAGAAAGCATAGACCTGCGCAAATACCAGATACAGCTAAAGGGCAGAAAAGAAATTGCCGTTTCTCTGGCAGTTGTAGATACACAGGCGCTGCCCGGCGATACGAGCATGCAAGCATTTTATATTCCATCATTTCCAAGTCCGTTGCGCTCTAGTTTCTATCGGATGAAAAGTGAAGCATTGTGGCAAAAAGTATCCAATTCACAACTGCTTGTTGGAATAGAAGCATCGGTCTTTAAAAATGCGAAGGATAGTGAAAATAAAGAAGAAAGTGAATCTCCTCAGGAGTTAACGGACAATGATGCCGAATTTTCTCCTTTGCAATACGGGAATTCCAAAGGCAAGCGTATTCCGGTTTCTGACGGAGAAATTTATTACGAAACTTATGGAAAGGGGCAACCGTTAATTCTTCTTCATGGAAATAATGAATCTATAAATTCTTTCAGGAACCAGATTGCACCACTATCCGAGCAGTATAAGGTTATCGCTATAGATACGCGGGGACATGGCAACAGCATCAATAACGAAATCAATCCTTATACTTATGCACGTTTTGCAGATGATTTATTCATTTTGATGGATTCACTCAGACTTAAAACGGCCAACTTACTCGGTTGGAGTGATGGAGGAAATACGGCAATTACATTTGCACTAAAACATCCCGAAAAAATTAACAAAATGGTTTTGATGGGGGCAAATCTTTTTCCCGGGCCGGGCGCTGTAAAAGAAGAAATTATTCAAATATTCGAAAAACGTAGGGATAGTTTGATGGCCTATCGCGATGCGGAATCTCAAAATCAATTGCGTCTTACAAAATTGGTGTTAGAAGAACCTCACATCCAGCCAACCGAATTGGATGCAATTAAGGTTCCTACATTAATCATTGCCGGAGAATTTGATGTTATCAAGAAAAGCCATACGGCGCTCATTCATGCTCATATCAAAACATCCGAGCTGAATATTGTGCCCGGCGCAGATCATTATTTGCCGCAGAAAAAACCAGAAGTGTTTAATAAAATTGTGCTGGATTTTTTGGCGAAGTAAATATTTTACGACCAGGTTTCCACTAAACCTGGTCGTTTTGTGTTTGAAACTGAGGGATTAAAATCCGTTAGGGAACTGCTCTAAAGCTTTGGTTTTCTTTTGTAATTTGCGAGCAAAAAAATTAAAAAACCAAAAATCCAGGTGGCAAAAAGTACGCAAACAGAAATCATCCGGATTGATGGATGGAAAAAATTAGGCTCATAAAACAATCTATCCAACGTTGTTATTTGTTCAACCAATTTATTTCTGTCAAACGAATTTCTGATTTCATCCAGCGCCTGTTGCTCCTGATTTCGGATGCGAACCGCATCTTTCGTAAGTTCTTCTGGTTTTATCGCCGATTCTACATGATACTTTTTAAGTAAAGTGTCTAACTGTTTGAAAGCGAGAAGTAAGGAGTCGGGCTTTGCAGCATACAGCAATTGATACCGCTTAACCGCATTTTGCCGTTCCTGATCTTTAATGCTTAAACCGTTTATTGCACTGATCAGGTTATTGTTTTCCAGAAAAATACATACTGTTTCATCGTATTGAGGATTCACTTCCTGGCCTTTGTAAATTATTTCGGTACTGTCTTTTATGGATTTTATTGAAATTGTGCGTTTCGCCAGTTCTGCTTTCCCAAAACCCAAAACGTCAGTGACTGCGTCTGCAGATTTTTTGAGTTTTTCGTAATTCGATGTAAGCAGTTTTAACGTATCAATGCCGTAATAAACGGTGTGCAAGTTTAAAGATTCCGGATTGTTTTGGTCATAATATAAAGTATCCTGTTGCTCCATTACCGGATAAGGTTTTGGGTACAGAATATTCGTAATTTTGAATAACTTTTCTGAATTATATGCGCCTTGAGGATATAAAAAAGGATTCAGAACATTGAGCAAGCTTTTATCGGCATTGAACGTTTTTTCTGGCAATTCTGTTTTCAATCTGGCATTCATGCCGAAGCTGTAGCTGATGAAAAAACTAAGCGATAAACACACTATAAATAGCAATATCGAGCCAAGACTAAGTAATGTTTTAGCGCTGTAACGTACTTTGGAATGGTTTCGGATCAATAAAATCAATACAACAAGTAAATACAGGCCCGTTACGAAAAAATGTGAAATAGACACTTCATCATAAAATTTAAACCGGTAAAATTCTGTGTAAATATTGATGTTTTTGACGCCGTTAAAATGGATGTAGCCGTAAATAAAATAGGCCAGATGGATAAACAGTAATACGAGAACAGACCGAAAGAGAAATTTTTTTAGATTGGAAGACATAGGGTAGGATTTGATGATGGATTTAGATAGATTGCCTTGTTAAGATTGCCCACCAGAAAATAAGAAGCGCATAATAACCGTGTGTTTTTAGTTGCATGATTTTACAGATGTCTTTTGTTTTGAGGGCGTTCATTAAGTAGCGTTTATATTAGTTAGGCTATTTTTTTTAAGCCAGTATGTTTAGTTTTCCGGTATTTAAGTATTCGTCTTGAGTTGGTTGGAGTGTAAAACGATGAATTAAATTTATCAATTGAAGAAGATAACGTTCAACTGGCAGATAAGTTTTTTATTCTTTCTAGTGCAGTTGGTTGTGCCTCAGGCAATAAAATCAAAAATGCAATTGCCTTAGATCTATCCAAATTTTAGTCTAAATATTTTCAATATCCATACGTGAAATGCGATCGTTTTCAAAAATGTAAACGTGTTTTGTTTGTCCGTCAAAGAGAATATTACCATCCAGATCTTTAACCAATTGATCGATAAGAATCTCAATTTTTCCGTCGGTACGTTCATTAAGTGCAACAGGCGTTACTTTCGGATTAATTTCACTCCACTGTTTAGTCCAATATGCGCGTACGGCATCAAGGCCAATTACGTACCCGCCTTCAAAAGCCTTTGGCCAATGTATATTTCTGTTCATAACAGAAAAAACAGTATCAATTTCTCTCGCATTAAAACCCGCATACGCAGTTGTAATTGCCGGCCAGTATTTAGATTCCATGGGTGTAAGCTAATGAATTTGTCACGAACAAAATAATCTAACCGCACATAGATTTAGAGCTTTATAGGTTTCAAAGCTACATCACTTTGTTATAAAAAATCAGTTTAAACTGCGGTATTCATTTGGCGTTATGCAGGTTTTTTGTTTAAATAAACGGGTAAAATGCTGCGGGTATTTGAAACCCAATGCGTAAGCAATTTCACTTATAGATTTGCCAGAAATCTCATCAATTTTGTTTTTGGCACAATTAATTAACTTCTCCTGAATATATTTTTGTGCAGATCTGCCGGTTTCTTTTTTAACCAGATCTCCAAAATAATTTGCAGATAAATGCAATTCATCTTTCTCATACTTTCGGACTGCAAACATAGGACACTGCTAAAGCAGATTTGGTAGACAGTTCTGATTTGACGACCTGCCAAACGGATTCAAATTACAGTTTCCTCTTTGCCAACAAAGTTAGTATGAATGAGCGTATGTTCATTTTTTCCAAAAACCAATACCGTATATTCTGTGCACAAACCCGATTTTTCCTGATCACAAACACTATTTACGTTGGCACCAATTGTTGAAGATGGGTTTATACTTAGAAAGGAAGATATATTGGCGGCAGAGTTTAATACGAATACGGCTACAAACTTGTAATTTTTGTGGCCATTTACCCCGTAGATGGTGAAGTTGATGGTCAACGCATTGAACAGGCAGATGGATTCCAGAAAAATGGCTTATTGATGCGCCATTAATTTTAGGCAATGTCAATATCTCGATTGCAAACTACACCGTGCACATAAATCAATATTATACGCCCGCAGTTAACAAGTGAATTACGTTAAATACGCTCACTAAACCAAAAACCAGACAATAGCTATTTTGGTTTAATGAACTGAAATAACCGTCAGTTTTTTGCGAATTCTAGTAACCGATACAAAAAACAGTTTCGCCGATATTTACCGGAGGCGTACCAATTTTATATAGAATGGTGCCACTAACCGGGCAGGTTAAAGTTGACTTTATTTCTCCAAATTCGTTTCTGATTTCACCAATAATTGCACCTTTTTGTACTTGTTGTCCGCTTTTCAGTTTACTGCTAAATATGCCCTGTTCGGTTGCCTTCACATATTCCTGGTTGTTTAAGTAAACCAATTTTTGTTTAATCACCGATGATGGTTTTTTCTCGTACATATCCATAAAAGACAGCATATTACGTACCGCCTGCACAATTTTTGCAACCTGCGTATATTGCACATTTCCAAGTTTGCCCGCTTCAATACTCAAACCAGTTTTGCCTACCTGAACCGCTTGTTTAAAGGCGTATTTTGCAGCGTCGGTAGGTTTCAAGGTGTATGGATAAGAAACAATGTGATTGAAACCGGATTGTTCTGCGAGCTGCTGTGATTTTTGGGTTTGCGCCGGGAACGCCGTATGGTTATAGTAACACACAAAAGGCATTAAATCTTCACTGGCATCTCCAGCATGGATATCCAGAAAAACATCAGAATTTGGAATGATTTCCGTACTAATCCAATTTGCAATTTGCTCGGTCATGCTGCCATTTGCAGTGCCCGGAAATGCATTATTCAGGTTTTTGCCGTCTAAAGGATTTATAAACGGACTGCGGCCATAAAATGATGCCACATTTGCAACCGGTACAAGGATTAAAGTTCCGTGCAGTTTTTCTGCATCAACGGTTTTAAGAATTTCCTGTACTGCAACAATCGGCGGATATTCAAAACCATGAATCCCAGCAATAATGGTAAAAACCGGGCCACTAAATTTCCCTTTAATCAACGAATATGGAATGTAGCTGGATTGATTATCGTATTTAAAAGTAACCTGCTGATTGGTGCGCCCTGAAGGCAAATTTTTAAGTTGTTCACTAATGCTTTGCGCCTTGAGTGTAAAACAAGAAATTACCATTGCCGCCAAAAAAAATAGTTTTGAATACATGCTGCGAAGGTAAAAATCTCCCATTAAAATACGAATGTACCGAATCTTAAGAATTGAATTGCTAAGTGTTTTTAAGTTAGTATTCTTTGTTAGTGTCTTGTAATCAATGCATTGTGTGCTGTTTTTTTTCTTAAACAATCTTCGTTATCAATAAAACACGACAAAATTTACAATTCAGCTTGCATACCAGAATTAATTAATGCAATTTTGTTGCGTTTTGAAAGATAAGGAGAATTTATTGTATACACTTGTAAGTAGAATATTGGCTATGATACTGCTATTGTCTTTTTTGTGTGCAGTAAATATTCAATACCTCCATCACCACAACGGATCGGGCAGTCATACCGAAGCGCATGGCAAAACAACGATTGGCAAATCTGCGCACTGCAAAACCTGTGATCATTTTCTACACCATAAAACCTTTGCACTTTGCGCAGAGGCAACAAGTTTAGACCTTTCCGTATCCACTTATCAAGCGGATGCATCTGGATTTTACATCATTGGTCATTCTTTAACGCTTATTCTCTGTTTCAGCAATAAAGGGCCGCCGGCTATAGCATAGTTGTACCTCTGTTTCTCCCTTAAAACGGGACTCTATTCAATTAATTTTTAATGGCCATAAAGCTGTACACGGTATAGCATAAATGGCGTTCGCAACTGTGCGTAATGAAGAAAATGTATTTGCTGTTTTTCAGCATCATGTTCTGTTCACATCTTTTTGCCCAAAATTTTGAACTGTCAGGAAAAGTAACTGATGGATCAGGAAATGATCTGCAAGGTGCAGAACTGAAACTTTCAGGTGAAATCTCGTCTGTCAAAACCGATAGAAATGGCCGTTTCGTTTTTAGTGTTGCGTCTGGTACATACCAGCTCAAGATTAGTTTTCAAGGTTATATGTCCAAAGAACAAACGCTCTTTGTGCAGCAAAATAAAGTTGATTTGAATATTGTTCTGCATCGGAAAGCCCTTCAGCTAGATGAAGTTTTCATTAATGACAACGGCGCGGAAAACCGCAGAAAAACTGAAGCACTTAATGTTGAAGCCGTAAAACGGGATTTCATTCTTACAAATCTGGGCGGTAGCCTGATGAAATCTCTGGAACGTTTGCCCGGTGTAAAAACAATCGGTATTGGCAGCGGGCAATCAAAACCGCTCATTCGTGGAATGGGATTTAACCGTGTTGTGGTGGCCGATAAAGGCATGAAACATGAAGGGCAGCAATGGGGCGCTGATCATGGATTGGAACTGGATCAATATGCGACAGGCGATGTCGAAATTGTTAAAGGCGCAGCGTCATTTGTATATGGTTCTGATGCAATTGCAGGTGTTATAGACATCAAACCACCATTGGTTCCGACGGCAAATACCATTGGCGCAAATATAGATCTGACGGGCAAAAGCAACAATGCCGCATATGGAACTTCTGTAAATGTGTTTGGTCGCTCTGATCACTGGTTTTTCGACAGTCGGGTTACTTATCAGAATTACGGCGATTATCGCGTACCTACGGATACCATTTATGTGTACGATTATGCCGTTGCATTAAAGGATGGTTATTTGAGAAATACCGCTGGGCGCGAAACAGATTTGCATTTGACTACAGGCTATATTGGCAACAATTTTCGTTCTGTTTTATACGTAAGCAATGTGGCGAGCAAAGGTGGTTTTTTTGCCAACGCACATGGTTTGGAGCCGAGAAGGGTAAATGAGTTTCTGCACGATGCCTCATCAAGAGATATTCAGATGCCAAGTCAACAAGTCGATCATTTTAAGCTCATTAGTAAAAATGAAATCCGCTTTGCAGAACACCGTTTAAAAGTTGATTTAGGCTTTCAGCATAATTTTCGGGAAGAATTTAGCGCATACGTTAATCATGGGTATATGCCGCCAATTTATCCGGCAAGTCAAACCACACCTTCCAACTTAGAACGCCAGTTTGATAAATATGTATACTCTGCAAATGTAAAAGATGAGCTTCGATGGAATGGACATCAGTTAAATGTAGGTTTAAATGCAGAATATCAGAAAAATTCGGTCGATGGATGGAGCTTTCTGGTTCCGGCATTCAGGCAAGCGGCAACAGGATTATTCATTTATGACAAGTATACCGTAACTGAAAAGATCCTTTTCCATGCTGCGGTTCGCTATGATTATGGTCAGGTTGATATTGATCAGTACCGCGATTGGTTTGCCACACCAATTGGTTCAGTCGGAAATCAAAGCAATCAAAATTTGATACGTGCTGAAGCTTTGACACGCAACTTTAACAGCTTTGTTTATGCCTTAGGGATGAATTTTAACGATGAGCAATTCTCTCTTAAATGTAATATAGGCAAAAGTTTTAGAATGCCGATTGCCAAAGAACTTGGTGCAAATGGGGTGAACTATCATTATTTCAGCTACGAAAAAGGTAACCCGAATCTTGCGCCCGAAGTTTCTTATCAGGTGGATTTTGGTTTAGGCTGGAAAGCGGAAAAATGGTCGGTTAACTTTACGCCTTTTTACAATTATTTTCCCAACTATATTTACCTCAATCCTACGGCGTATCACGATTATGACTATGGTGCCGGAAACCAGGTTTTCGAGTATGCTCAAAGTAAAGTGATGCGTTATGGCGCGGAGCTGGATTTAAAATGGAATTTTGCAAAGCATTTGAGCACAGAAATGCTTGCAGAATATTTGTATGCAAGACAATTGTCTGGAGAAAAAAAAGGATACGTGCTGCCTTTTTCACCTCCGCCATCGGTTTTGTTTAATCTTTCCTATCATAAAGATCTGGGCAAAACAATTAGAAACACCTTTCTCTCGGTTGATTATCGCCTTACGGCAAGTCAAAATAATATTGTGCCTCCAGAACAAAAAACCAGTGGCTATAGCGTAATTAATTTGCAGAGTGGCACAACGCTAAATTTAGGTGAACAAGTGCTGAACTTTCGGCTGCAGGTTCAAAATCTTTTTGATACACGCTATTTAAACCATACCAGTTTTTACCGACTGATTCAGTTGCCTGAAGCCGGACGGAATTTTGTTCTGACGCTCAGCATTCCCCTCATGTTAAAAAAATCAAAATAAGTTACATATCAAAAACAATTACGATGAAAATCAGAAAGATCATCTTTATGCTGGCAATTTTCGGCACAGCATTTACAGCTTGTAAAAAAGAAACAGACGAAGTTAAGACGTTGTCGCCAACTGCCGATAATATCGAAATTGGTTCAGCAAACAGTAAAATTGGCCGCCGTGGACAAGATTTTCACTTTAATGCCAATGTGGTAGCCGTAAGCACCATCCGCACGGTGCAATTGCGCATTGCACAAAAAAGTTCGCAAAGTTACAGTCGGGTATGGAATCTGGAGCTGAACTGGCCGGATTATACCGGATTAAAAAATGCCAATGTGCATAAACACCTTACCATTCCAAGCGAAGCGCCGATTGGTTTGTACGATTTCTACTTCATGGTTACCGACGAAAACGGATCGCAACTCAACATTCGCGAAGATTTCACCATTGCAGATCCACAATAAATAACAGCGCGAAATTTCTTTCGCAAAACATCAAGTACAATATGAAAAAAATCAGATTTATTTTTCCTGTGCTGGCACTCGGTTTTGTTCTCGGTTGCAGCAAAGACAATGTGGAAGTAGACACCATTTATCCGGAGATTAATGTGACCGCTACCAGTTTTCCCAATCAATGCAGTACAATTACACGCGGGCAAACCTTTACGTTTAGTGCAACATTTAGTGATAATGTAGAGTTGGGTTCATCCAGTATTGACATTCACCACAATTTTGATCAGCATTCGCACAGTACAGAAGTCAGCAATTGCAGTAGTGATGCTGTAAAAATGCCTGTAAATCCTTTTGTATTAATCAGAACTATAGCCATTCCGGCTGGTAACACTACATATACCGTAAATGAGCAGATTCAAGTACCGGCAAACGTTGATCCCGGAGATTATCATTTTATGATTCGAGTAACCGATAAAGCAGGTTGGCAAACGCTAAGAGGCATAAGCATTAAAATAATATAATGCTGATTTATTTGTTGCAACCAAAAATTAGCCTGTTTATCTGGCCGATTGTAACCGCCGCCGTATTGGTGGTACTTGCATTACTGATCAAAAAAATGATCAAATAAATATTCCTAATCATTACAAAATCCTTAATATGTTTACAAGAAAACACCTTTCGAAAATCGCATTAATTGCACTATTGGCTACATCCATTTCGGCATGTAAAAAAGACAACACAGAAACGGCACCAGAAGAAGTTGCCACCGGAACTAAAGAATTTAAGTATTTGCGTGTTTTAGTAGCAGATGAATTGAGTACGGCATTAACACAAATTGATCCGCTTACAGCAACGGTAACTACGTTTAACGCCAAATATCCGCTGGCTAACCTGTACGGAACTGCGCGCAAACGGTATGCAGCAGTTTTATATCAAAATCAAAACCTGGTAGAGGTTTTTGACAGTGGCCTAATTTCTCATGATGACCATATCGATGTAAACGGTACACCGAAATGGGCATCAATTACAGCAACTGGATTAAAACCTACACATTTTAAAAGTGTAAATGACGAGTCGTTAATTTTTAACGATAGTGATGGTACATTGAGCCTGGGTAAAGAAGCAGATTTTAACATTACCGGAGCAAAATTTAAAACCATTAATGCAGGTTTATTGCCGCATCATGGCGCAATGGCAAATTTCGATAATGGTACAATTGCGGTTACCACAACAACAGCATCGGGTGTATCGCCAACCAAAGTCATCATTATAGACAAAAATGGAAACCGCGTACAAGATTCTAAAGTAGATTTTGGTGCCATTCACGGCAATGCGAGTGATGGAGAGCATGCAGTTTTTGGCGGTTTTACAAACGCTTCGGCAACAGCCGGAGGAGTTTTAGTGGTAAAATCTAATGGCGAGCAAAAAGTTATTCAAAATCCTGAAGGTTTCGGCGCTTTTCGTCTGGCGAGTATTTACTATGCAGAATCTGCCAAAAAATTTATAGGATATGTAGCAACGAAAGGCGCGTATATGATTGATGTGAACAACAATTCAATTACACCGATTTATTCCGGAGCAGACGCCTTTCAATGCAAAGTAGATTATGCAGGTAAGAATCTTCTTATACTAACTTTGGATGGCAAGTTGAGAATTTACGACTTGACCACCGGGAAGTTAAAGAAGGAAGGAACAGTGATTTCCAGCGTAACTGCTACGGATACCTATAAACCAGTGTTAGAAGCCTCTGCGCGATTTGCCTATATCGCAGTACCAGCAAGTGCTGAAGTTTACCAGATTAACCTGACCGATTTTAGTCAGATTACCAAACATAAAGTTTCATCACGCCCTGTGCGGTTGGCTTTATTTGGTTTTGAAAGCAGCGCTGGCCATAACGATTAGTCAACAATTTATATCCCAGAATAGGGATCGGTTGTAGTTGCAACCGGTCCTTTTTTTTGAAAATTCTTTTATGCAATGGTTGTAAACAAGCATGGCATTAAACTATTCGGGTTTGCACTCGTCATAACCAAATACACACTTTAAACTTTAATTAAGTTTCACTTAAAGAAAAATGGTTATGAAAAAGATTGTTAATGCATTGCTTCTTATCGTTCTCGTGATGAATTTAAGCGCCTGCGTGGTGCACACGCGCGAGCCCCGCGCAAGATGGCAACGCGGGTATTATAATGTTGGTCCTTATGGCGGCAGACATTGGGTACCCGGGCATTACATCCGCTAGAAGTTTTTAGACCAAAATGCCCGTTTCCGAATTAAAAAGGCAGAGGCATTTTTTATTTTATCGTTTATATTTTTGACAAATTAAATTTACGAGAGGAAATTAATTCCCTTGTTTAAGCCCAGAAGGAGAGAAACCGTATCGTTTTTTAGATGCGGCAGAAAAATGGGTTTGATTTTTATAACCTGCCTGCCTTCTGATTTCTGAACTTGGTAAGTTTCCACTCAGCAAAGCATTTCATACGCCAGTACAAGTTATTGAAGATTTGTACTTGTGTATGATCTGTTGATGCGTTCAGATAAAATGGGAACGTTTCCAATTTTAGATTATTTTATCAAAAATATAAGCAGATTTCCCTTACGCGGCATCATATTTGTTCAATTGAGCGCCTATGAAAAAGAAAGATATTATTCAGGCGCTCGTGGGGATGATGATCATGATTCTGACGTATTGGATACTGTTTTATCAACTTTCTCCAAAAGAAAGCCATCCCAGCAAGAAAATTTCTGTAGTCTATAAAGAACACGTTGAAAAAGGCGTATAGCTACTTTTATTTTAGCATCTGTTCCGTTGTGGTTAAAAAATTTTTTGTTGAAGTTTGAATGTCAATGTTCATTCGTTCGGCAAAAACTGTAAGCCACCAGACGCATTCGCCAAGTGTATGTTCCAGTTCTGAATTGCTGTTCCCATTTTTCGGCCAGCGTTGTTGTTGCGCCTTGGTAATTGCCCAACCAACCCGGCATCCGTTAAAAAAGCCAGTGCATCGTCTTCAACAGTCCATTCGCTGTTGTGGTGCTGTATTCAAGTTGATGATATTGCGACCTGATGTTCATTGAGCAGGTTTTGATTTCTTCCATATCCGGATTTTTTGACTGGTTTTTCCTTGAAAATTAATACCAATGTTAAATTGGGCAAGATCATAAAACAAACTTTCGCTCAAACCTTCTAAAGCCCATATTGTAGCATTATACACAGGCGAAAGCGGATGGGATGAAAAAGCGCAAACAGACGTTGTGGTGAGAAAAGTCCAGCTTCTGTTGCTTAAAATAGGGAATAAACGCTGTAATTACAGGCAAAATACCGATAAAATTGGTGTTGATCTGATTGAAAATCTGTTCATCAATGCAATGCGCGCCAATCAAACCATAATCCGCATTGTTAAAACAGCATCAATATGTTTTTTCTTTGTAATTTGTGCTACCAGCGTTGCCAGTTCAACTCTGTTGGTAACATCCAGATTAAAAAGTTCAACGTTTTGAAGTTTAGCCAGGTCTTCTTCCAGTGCTGACTTAAGCATGGTGGCGAGTACTCTCCAACCTTTTGTTGGAATAATTTTGCAGTTGCTTTTCCCAAACCAGATGAAGCTCCGGTAGTGAATATCGATTTCATCAGGATTCTTTATAGAACAAAGGTGGAGTGTTTGAAAACGGCAGGTGGATCTCAAAAGCGTTTTTGTGTGTCCAAAATGGCGAAATCAAGGTTCTTTATTGAAAAACTAATGGAGAAATATAGATGTCATCAATACGGAAATGGAAATTTCACAAGCTTTTAAGAACAAAATTTTACTTATTTAGTATTGATTTCAATGTTTTTTACATATTTGCAAACCATATCGGGTTTTAATCGTTTTGAACTCGAAACAAACTGGTAAAAAAACAATATATAAATGGCCAACACGGTATTCGTACTTGAAGATAATGATGAAATTAGGGAAGTGATCCAAATGGTTTTGGAAGAAGAACAATTGGAGATTCAAACCTTTCCAAATGTTTCTGTTTTTTTAGCCGCTTTGGAAACGTCTGTTCCAAACTTATTTTTATTGGATGTAATGTTACCTGATGGAAACGGAATTGATGTGTGCACACGCTTAAAAGCCGATACTAAAACGGCACATGTTCCGGTAATTATGATGACCGCAAATTCTAATGTTGAGAAAATGAAAGCAGCAGCAAATGCTGAAGATTTTATTGCCAAGCCATTTGATATTTATGACCTTGCAGAGCGCGTTCACAAACAGTTAAAAACAACCGCTTAGTTTACCCCAAACATTAATTTTTTCTGCGCAGCGTGTTGTTCCATCGTGCGGTATACCATTTATTTTTTATCCAGAATAGTGAAAACCTGAGTAAGGCGTTCACCATCTTCATCTACTAAAGTAAGGATGTGTTTGCCCGGCTTCGGACTAATGGCCAATTGGTGGTAATTCTGCGTAGTGGCGATAAATTCATTGTCTATATGCCAATAAATTTTTGCTTGCGGATTGCGGTGTGCTGCATTCAGTACGACTTTCCCGCGACTACCATCAAGCTCTAAAGGAATATATACAATTGCGCCATTTTTTGGGTAAATCAATTCCATCACACCCATTCCGCCTGATACTTCACAGCCCAGTTTAAATGGAGGCAAAGAGCGGTAATCGCTGTTTTTTATCTTGTAATAATACTCCATAGCCGGAGGCAGAATAAACCAGTTTTTGTGCTTCATATTCATCACATCTTCGCATTGATCGGTTACACGATAACTGCCAGTATGATCCAGGTGAATGCGTTTGTGATATGGGCAAACAGCAGTTTTTTCTCCGCCTGGCGGAATCATTTCTTCCGCAATATCCGTACAATATTCACCTGCTTTATAACCGCTTTGCCGGCAAACCTTCATGGCGCGCAATTTGGTTTTCGGCATCTCGAACCATTTTCCGTTAGGCAATAACCTAAAAAGATCAAACATTACCGGCGCCGCGGCTTCTATACCAACCAAACCTGGGCGCCCTTCGCCATCTGCGTTGCCCACCCAAACACAAACTACATAATTGGGGGTTAAACCAACTGCCCAAGCATCGCGAAAGCCGAAACTTGTGCCGGTTTTCCAGGCTACACGCTGCGAAGAAGAAAACTGTTCCCATAAACCTTCATCGCCGGGGCGCATAACTTCTTCCATTGCATTAAACGTTGCCCAGATTGCACCGTGATCCAGTTGTGCATTACGTTCCAGATTTTCATTTTTTTCTTTATCCGTTTTGATATACGTTGCTTTGTCATAATCTGCCGGATTGTATAAACCGCGGTACCGGTTAAAATTGTTCAGTGTACGCGCCAAGCCCATATAGGTGTTGGCCAAATCCCACATCGTAACCTCACTTCCACCCAGAATAAGCGAAAGGCCGTAATGATCTGCGGGTTGATTCAATGTTGAAATGCCTATCTTTTTCAGCTTATCGTAGAAACGCTGGTATTTATACTGTTGCAGCATTTTAACCGCCGGAATATTTAACGAACGACTAAGGGCTTTGTCAGCAGCAATTGCGCCATCGTAACCCAAATCATAATTCTGAGGCGAATAACCCGCAATTTGTGTTGGAATATCCGGAATAAGTGTGTGTGGCAGAATATAACCATCTGTAAGCATACTCGCGTACAATAAAGGTTTCAATGTACTTCCCGGACTTCGCGGTGCCTTTATCATATCAACATGGCTTTCTAGCGATGAATTTTCCGGTTGATAAATATTGCCGATATAACTCACCACTTCACCAGATTTAACATCCAGAACCAATGCCGAGATGTTGTTGATGTCATTGGATCTGTAGCGGTTGTTGTATCGTTTTAATACCGCATTCATTTTGATCTGGAGATCTTCATTTAACGTAGATACAATTCTAGTATTTTGGATATGAAGTGCGGTACGTTCTTGCTTAAAACGGTTCAACAAATGTGGTGCATTTTGTGGCAACGGAATGGGTTTACCGGGCAAAGGCTCTAATTTGGAGAGATTCGCCGTTGCCTGATCAATATAACCAAGACGTGCCAGTTTATCTAGTAAATCATTTCTTTTTCGGGTGAGTTTGGCCGCGTTTTTTCCGGGATGCACCAGAGACGGACTATTCGGCAAAACCGCTAGAGTGGCCATTTCGCCCCATGAAAGTCCGTTTGGGTTTCGCCCGTAATAGCGCCAGCTTGCAGCTTCCAATCCAACTACATTGCTGCCGAAAGGCGCATTTGCAGCGTACAAACCCATAATTTCGTTTTTGGAATAGCGCAGTTCCAACCTAAACGCCAGTAGGATTTCCAGTAGTTTTTGCCAAACCGTGCGGTGTTGCCGCCTGGAGAGACGAATGACTTGCATACTGAGCGTGCTGCCGCCACTTACCACACTTTTTGCTTTTAAATTCTGGCGCATAGCTCTGGCCATTGCGCGGAAATCTACGCCGATGTGGTTATAAAAGCGTTTGTCTTCAAAAGCAACAATACAATTTGTAAATTTTACCGGTACACTATCGGCTACCGGAAATCTCCATTGTCCGTCGCTTGCAATGGCGGCACTTAACAGGTTTCCATCACTCGCTTCAATAACATATGACGTTGGCGATTTGAACAGTTTGGATGGTAAAATGCATAGAAATATTGACAGGAAAACCAATGTGATCAAATCTGCAATAAGAAAGCTTTTTGGGTATTTGCCCATGTTCTAGTGGTTTTCGAGTAATGCTAATAGTTTAGAATTGATGTACAATTTCTCTTTGCCTACTTTTACCGATGTCAGAAACTGATATTCTTCCAACATGCTCAGGTAATTTCCTACCGTTTTGGCAGTACCCAGTTTTGCATCGATAAGTACTTGCCGTTTGGTATATGGCAAACGGAATAAAATCTCAATCAACTCTCTGGAATACACTTTAGGAAGCTGAGTTTGCATAGCCAGAGCGGTAGTTTCCATCAATTTGCTAATCCGCTCCATTTGTTTGATGCTTTGTAAGGCAGTTACTTCCACCATATCCAACATATACAATAAATATGGTTCCCAATTTTGGTGTTCTGTTACCTGTTGCAAATTTTTATAATAGCTGCTTTTATGTTTGATGATATATTCGCTCAAATAAAGTGCAGGAATGTTTAAAAGATTACTGATTTTTAAATACAGCAAAAGCATAATGCGACCGGTTCTGCCATTTCCATCTATAAAAGGGTGAATGGCCTCGAACTGATAATGCATAATAGCCATTTTAATTAAAGGATCTAACTTTTGATTTGTATTGATGAATTTTTCCCAGTTTGTAAGTTTCTCTATAATAATATCTTCACCTTCTGGTGGTGTATAAATCACAGTTCCTCTGCCATTCTTCAATTTTGTACCAGGTGTGTTGCGTATTGCAGCTGTATTTTGCTTGATGCACTGAACAATTTTAATACAAAGATTGGTTGTAATGAAAGGCTTTTTCTTTAAATTTTCTAGTCCAAGCCAAATGGCTTCTTTGTACATAAGCACTTCCTTTGTACCGTTATCTTCAGTGTGACTTTCAGATACGAGCGTTTTGTACAGTTCATCATTTGTAGTTACAATATTTTCAATTTCCGAACTTGCTTTGGCTTCCTGTAAATGGATGGTATCAAGAAATAAAGTCAGGTTAGGGAAATTGACGATGGCGCCATTCAGCTGAGCCAAAGCGCGGCTTGCTGTAATGGTTTTAAGCAATACCGCTTTGGTTTCAACGTCAATATTCGGTGGTAAAGACGGTAAATTGTTATAAGGGATCTCTCTTTCAAACATCATCTTGCCAAATGAGAATCGCCAATCGTGACGCTCAGAGGTAAATGTAAATAAAAATTACCTGTATAAAAATAACGAGGGTAAAAAAAATGATTTTTTACCCTCGTTATGGGAGCAAGGGTAGTTGTTACCCTCGTTATTGATGATAATTATTTAACAACTTCTACCCACTGGCCGTTTTCCGTAGCAGAAATATCGTTGTTGTACATCGCTTCACATTGCACGGCAGATAAATAGTATTTGCCTATATATGATGCATTTAACAAAACTTTGTATACTACACTTTCGCCTTCGCGGATATTAAAATACGTAAGTACACGATCATCACGAATATCCTGATAAGTAGAAGGAGAGGAGGCAAGAATACTTTGGTTGTCGTTAACGCGTGTGTTAATAATTTCCCATCCCGAAGGGAAAATTTGTGTCAATGCCATTTGTTCATAATACCCCATTCGGCCAGGATTTTTTACAGTTACTTCTGCATAAAAATCTGTTCCTTGTTTAATGCTTGCGGGATCTAATGGTTTTCCATTTAATCGTTTATACGTTACATTCATGTCCAGTACATCCGGCCGGTTTGGCAAGAAATCATTTTGGCCGGCAACAGGTTGTCCTTCCAATACCAAACGCACAAAAAGCGTATTGTTACCATTGTTTGAAACTACAGCTGTTTGACCTTTAAAATCAATTGCTGTACTGTTAAAATACTGGTTGGAATTGATGGTTGCAGTTTTTCCGCTTAAAGTATATTGATACTGAAGTCGGTTTGCCGATTGTGTTGATCCGCAGAATTTAGCAATTGCCAATAAGCTATATGCAGTAGTTTGCGTGCTGTACCAGGTATTTTCACCAAGTTTTGAAGCCAAAGGCTGAAGTAAATTTGCCGCTTTGGCCTTTTGACCGAGCAAAGTCAGGGTTTCTAAAATCATTGCCTGGTCTCTGACGTCAGATCCGTAAGTTCCGCCCAGTTGTTTATAAGGTTGAACAGTTGTTTCCAATCCAGAAATAAGTTGTTGAGCGGTATTTGCCTGTCCGGCCAGTTTATATGCTGCGGCCAACCTCCATTTTGCAGCAACAGATAAATATTCAAAAGCACGTAAGCGGTTCATTGCCGCCATTTCTGGTTTTTTAGCCAATGCCAGCACATATAAACGATAGGCTTGAGAAAGATCGCCGCCGTAAAAATTATTGCTGTTTGGAACCCAGTTAGATGCTTTTGATTTTTGAAAACGCAACAAATCTTCCAATAAACCAACCGGTAAGGTATAACCGGCATTTTGTGCTTCTACAAGGAAGTGACCAGCATAATTGCTTCCCCATTCATCAGAATTGTTTTCGCCTGGCCAGTACGTTAATCCGCCATCGGTATTTTGGAAACCTTTTAACTTGTTTATTCCGGCTTTGATATTTTTCTCTGTATTGGCTTTTTGTTGTGCATTTAAAGGTGCCAGACGATCGAGATAAAGTTGAGGAAATACACCCGAAGTGGTTTGTTCAATACAGCCATGCGGATACTGAATTAAATAACTTAACCGCTTTTGAAGATTAATTGACGGAATAGACGAAACTTCTAATGTACCGGAGTTTGTACCAGACATGCCGATAGGCAGAAAGTTTGTACTCCATTTGGTATGCGGTTCTACAGCAGCGGAAATTACGTTGGTAATATATGGATTCGGGTTGCGAATATCCATTTCCACATCGTATTCTGTTTTTTCTGATCCACTTTGTGCAATTACTTTTACTTTGGCAATGCCAACTGTGTTTGGCGCCAATACTTCAAAATAAGCCATTTGTTCGCCTGTTTTTTTGTAATACAGGTTTTGTGATTTATTTCCCTGAACAATAAGTTTGCTGGTCTGCAATTGTACAGAAACGTTTTTCAGGTTGTTTTCTGTGGCAAAAACCGTAACCGGAAGTGTAAATCGTTCGCCAGGGCCAAGTACACGCGGAAGCGTAGCCAAAACCATAAGTGGTTTTTTCACCTGTACTGATTTTTCTGCAAAGCCGTAAGCTGCATCCTGTCCGGCTACAACCATTGCACGTACAGCTCCGATGTATTGCGGCAGTTTAAATTTATGCGTTTTATTTTGTCCTTTGTCAAGCGTAAACGGACCCATAAATTTTACTACAGCTTTAAACCGGTTTGCTTTTGCCGGGTTAAGGTTTTTGTTTACTGTACCGTCACCGCCAATACTTAAGATGCGGTCTAAGTTTCCGCCCCAGGCGCCCAGAACATAATCAAATAAATCCCAGGTTTTAACGCCTAAACCTTCTCGTGCGTAAAATGCAGCATGTGGATTTGGCGTTTTAAAGCGGGTTAAATCCAGTAAACCTTCATCTACCAATGCAATGGTATACGTCATAGCTTTTCCGTTTTGTTCGCCAACGGTAATGGTATTTTCCGTTTCGGGTTTAATTTTATCCGCCATTTTAATAGTCGGTTTTAAAATGGTTTGTGGATCTTCAACCGTTAATGGTATTGCTCCATACATGCGGATAGGCAAATCATTCACCGTTTGGGCATGTGGTTGGAGCAAAGTAATGTTTGCAAAAACATTAGGCGCCATTTCTTTTTCAGCTTTAAATGTAAACTGCGTTTGTCCGGCTTTGGTATCTACCCAAAACGTTTTCAATACACGACTTCCGTTTTCTACAGAAATTAATGCTCGTCCATTTTTTCCGGTAGGAATCGTAAGCGTAATGTCTTCTCCGACAGCAAATTTCTCTTTATTGGCTGTGAAAGAAAGCATCGAAGCTTCTGTTGGATTGCTTCCTTGCTCACGTTGTGCCCATCCCGGCCAATCTATATATACCGAAGTTCCGGTGACGTGGCCGCCGTTTAAATCGCGCACTAAAATGAGATAACGGCCCCATTCTGGTTCATCAACACGTAAATTCCAGCTCGCTTTTCCATTGGTTAAAGTTACACGGTTGCTTTCAATCAGTTTATTGTATTGGTTTTGAGTAAAATTGGCGTAGGTATATTCGTCATCTTGTTCCCACCACCAGCGCCATTGCGTTTTATACAATTCTACCTGTACGGTTTTTGAGCCGGCAAGTAGTTTTCCATCGGTATTTACATTTACAATTTCAATTTTATGGTCTTTACCGGTAACGAGCATACCGCTTAAACGATCGCCTTTTGGCGCACGAACGCCGAGGTAATTGCTATAAACGTGATAAGGAATGCTGAAATTATCAATGCTGAAATTACCACCTGGTTCGAAAACTTTAGTGGTGAAATTTGCACGCAATACGCCTGGCGCAGTCTTATTCTCATTCAGGTTGGTATTAATTTGTGCTGTTCCAGCAGCATTCAGACTTCCTTCAAAGATGTTTTTAACCTGAGATTGAAATACAACTGTTGGATTGTCAAAACTAAAACCATCAAAGCCTTTAAATTTAGTTTCGGTGGTATTCAGATTTACATCTACTGTAGCGCGAAGGTTTTGTGCAACTGCGCCAAAAAGCCATTGTGCAGAAAGCGTGGCGCTGGAAGTGCCTGCACTCAGATAGCTGCGGTTACCTACATTAAAATTAATTTTAAGTCGGTTGGGCATTACAGTTTCAACTTTTAATGTTTTACTGAAAGTTGCCCCGCCAGCTTTTACTTTTGCCAGCCAGTTTCCGGTAGGCACAGACGTTTCTGTAGCGAATTTAAAGGTGTAAAATCCGTTAAGGGGTTTGCCATTAATCAGGCGTTTGTACAGTTGCCCTTTGGGGTTAAAAACTTCCATTGTTACCGGATAATTTGCCGGTAGTTTTTTAAGTTTATCTTCCAGAACAAAGGAAACAAAAAGGCTGTCGCCGGGGCGCCAAACACCACGTTCGCCGTAAATAAAACCTTTCAATCCGCTTTGAACTACATCGCCACCTACATCAAATCGGCTTAAAGGGAGTGAACTTCCATCATCCAGTTTAAGGTAACCACGCTCAGAACCGTTTTTGGCTATAAGTAGAAAAGGTACACGTTTTAAATCAAAACTGGCAAAACCATCGCCATCGGTTTTAGTGGTAAAGATAGTTTGTTTCTGGTAATCCAGCAGTTCCAAACTCACGCCACTCAATGGTTTGGCAGTAAGCAAATCTGTAGCTACGATGAGCATGCTGTTGTCGTTTCCGCGTTTGGCTACTAAACCAATATTAGAAGAAATCAGGTTTCTGCTTGCCCAACGTTCCGTGGTATAGAAAGACGGTGTACATGGATTATCGCGGTCTGTCCATCGGTAATGTTGCGGATAATAATTGTTGTATTGTTTCCAGAAATTATCGTCTTCATCAATTTTTTCTCCATAACCGTCATAATAACCATACTCGTTTTCATCATCGCCATCGTCTGTTGCCGCTTTACAATTAAAGGCATTGTATTCTTGCCTGAAAGCGATGGTAACGCGATACATGGCGCCGGGTTCTGTGCGGATCATTTTATCCAGATCAAGCGTAAAGCGGTTTTTTTTGTGCAGGTTTAGCGCTTTGTCTTCATCTAACCGGATGGTTTTCTGAAGTACCGGTTTGGCTACACGGCGCAGTTCATTTCCATCTTTATAGCTATTGCTTTGAAAAAACTGAGGGATGTTGTTCTCATAAATTTTAATTACGGTAACATCAACGGCTTTTAGGTTTGTGGCCTCAAATGGAAGCACGAGTTTACCAGAATTTGGTAAAATAGTACCAGCACCGGCAATGGTTACAGAAGGCAGTTTATCTTCAAAAACCAAACTGGCAGTTTTTCCGCCGGATAATTTTTTCCCGTTAATGTTTTCAATTCCGGCGTTTGCCGTTAAATTGTACGTCCCTTTAAGTTCTTCTGCAGCATAGACTTTAACCTGACTGGCATCTATCGTAAAACGCAGATCGCTCAGGTTACCAAGCGTTAGCAAACCCGTTAAATCCTGACTGATACTTACCGGCTCTGAAAATTGTACCAAAGCATAATCTTCTTCGCCTTGAATGGCTTTAATATCCAGTATCTCAAATTTGTTAATTGCCGGCACCCGGATTTCTTCCTCACCTTTCTGATCGGCGTCAATGGCATCACCATTCCACGATAGTTTTAAGGTTTGGTCATTCGCAGTTTTTTTAATGCTGTCTATTGTAAATTTCGAAGTGTTTTTTGCCGGATCGTGCTGCCACTTGAGTTTAAGTTTCTGATCGAAATCTATTTCAAGTGTTTTTTCTATTTTCTGGGTTTCTTCTGCATCGGCTGTTGCAATTTCGCCGCTCAGTTTCATATACTCCATTGAAGTATTGTTTTGCGATACCAGACCGTTCTGGCTAAGCATAATACCGGGCGTAATTACTTTAAACTCAAAATCGAAATCTTCAAGGCCTTTTTCGGTTGCCGAAACTTCTGACAGTTTAAACGTAGCTTCATATTCTTTTCCGGATTTAAGGTTTTCATCGGGCCTAAATTCTACTGTTTGCGGATCAATCCAATAGGTTTTTCCTTTAATTGAGGGCGAGAAATCAAACAAATCCCGACTGTCGGCTTTACCAATATCCTGCATGCCTTGAGCGGCATTGGCGAGATGTACGCGGATAAAACTTTTTTTAGAAATGGTACCGGAGGTATACGCCTCGATATACTTGGCATAAGCCTGATTGTCTTCGCTGCTTTTCTTTTTCCTGTTGAAAAAAATGTAGCCGATTCCGGCAATGGCGATGAGCAAAACGCCAATAAAAATGAATTTTGTTTTTCTTGATGATTGATAGGAGGATGGGTTTTCCATAGCTGAAAAGATTCGTTATAGATTAGATAGCGTAGCAGAAAACGGGACTGCATTTCTGTATATACGCGTTGAAAATAGTTAAATTTTAGCTGTAATTTGAATTTATTTAAAAAATGCTGTGCTATCTTGCTAGTCTAGAATGAATTGAATAAGTTTACAAACCACACCAAATAAATACCATCTACATGAAAAAGTTATTAATTGCCGTTGCACTGCTTTTTACTTCCGTTCAGTTTTGTGCTGCACAAAAACCGGCTGTAGAAAATGCCGTAAATATGCTTACTAAAATTATGATCAATCCAGACAGCATTTCACTTGAAAATTTGGTGTTAGATGAGTTGAGTTACGGTCACTCTACTGGGAAAATCCAAACGAAACGGCAGTTTATTCACTCCCTACTTTCTGGAGAATCTGATTTTGTAGATATTGATTTAAGCGACCAGGAAATTATTATCCAAAATAAAACGGCGTTGGTTCGGCACACGCTTAGTGCGAAAACCAACGACAATCATGTTGCAGGAAATGTGAAGCTGTTTATACTCCTGATTTGGACAAAGGAAAAAGGAGGCTGGAAACTTTTGGGGCGCCAGGCAATAAAAGTTCCGCAATAGGATATGAAAAAGCGGAGCGATATTTTAACACCGTTCCGCCTAATTTGAAATGCTTTGGGAGTTCCCCCGGCATTATTATTTTAAGATTCTAGCAATTTTGTAGCGGCTTCGTCTACAAACCAGGTCAATTTGCCATCAATCGGTGCAATTAGTTGAGAAGGGTAGGTATCCACGTTTTTCTCTTCATCGCCAATTACATGTTTAAGCGCCTCTGCTTTATTTTCTCCAAAAACCAAAAATGCAATATTTTCTGCTTTGTTAATTAATGGAGCCGTTAAACTGATGCGGTAAGTATTTAGTTTTTCAACGAAAACAGCATCAACAGTAGCTTCTTCATTTTTAACCAATGAGGTATGCGGGAAAATGGATGCCGTATGTGCATCATCGCCCATACCCAGAAGAATTAGATCGAATACAATATCGTTTCCGTTAAAATGTTTGTCTAATGCTTTTTTATATTCAATTGCAGCTTTTTCTGGAGCTAGTGTGGTATCGATATAGAAAATGTGGTCTTCAGCAGTTTCCAATCCATCAAAAAGCGCCGCTTTGGCCATTTTTCCGTTATAATTGTCGTCTGTAGCCAGAACGTTGCGTTCATCACCAAAAAAGAAAAAGACTTTTTCCCAGTCTATGCGGTGTTTACATTCTGTTGCCAAAAGCTGATAAAGTGCTTTAGGAGAACTTCCTCCAGTTAAAACAAAATTAAACCGACCATTTTCTTCAATTGCCATTTCTGCAATCTTAATTACATAATCGGCAAGATCCTGGTTCAGTTCATCGAGGGTTTTATATATCAGTAAATTCATATTAATGGAATAAATGTTGGCGCAAGTTACGAAGCATTCTTACAACGATTGCTATCTTTTATTATTGATTTGCTATTTCTTCTTATGCGCATGAAGATTACTTCGTGCCTCGCAATGACGACTACAGTATATGCGTGCGCTAAAAGTTGTATAAATAAAAAA
Source organism: Pedobacter terrestris (assembly GCF_052343045.1). Taxonomy (NCBI): domain Bacteria; kingdom Pseudomonadati; phylum Bacteroidota; class Sphingobacteriia; order Sphingobacteriales; family Sphingobacteriaceae; genus Pedobacter; species Pedobacter terrestris. The sequence continues at coordinate 1,415,306 of NZ_CP180264.1, forward strand.
CGGGATTACACATTTGTATAATCCCGTTTTTTATTTTATTCCTTATTTTTCAATGGCAGATTAAACCAGTGGAAACCATCTCTGGCAATAAGTGCCTCTGCTTCTTCTGGTCCCCAGCTATCTGCTGGATAATTTGGAAAATTGATTGACTTCTTACTTTCCCAAGTATTCAAAATCGGCATAACCAATTCCCAGGCGGCTTCTACCTGATCGCCACGCATAAACAATGTTTGATCGCCCATCATGGCATCCAGCAATAACGTTTCATACGCTTCAGGTGTATCATTATCATAAGTTCCTTTATAATCGAAAACCATATCAACCGGATTTAAGACCATATCCAATCCAGGTCTTTTTGCCTGTACTTGCATACGAATACTCATTTCTGGCTGAATGCTGATCACCAATCTGTTCTGTTGCCAGTTTTCAGTAACTCCGGAAGAGAAAATCTGATGTGGAACGTCTCTGAATTGAATGGTAATTAATGATGATGTTTGGTTTAGGCGTTTTCCTGTTCTTAAATAGAAAGGAATACCTTGCCATCTCCAGTTGTCTATATGAAATTTAACAGCTGCAAAAGTCTCTGTATTGGAATGTGCATCTACACCAGTTTCCTGGCGATAACCTGGCACTTCTTTTCCTTCTACCCAACCTTTGCTGTACTGTCCGCGTACGGTTCCGAAACGGATATCTTCTGCAGAAAAAGGACGCATTGCTTTTAAAACTTCTACTTTACGGTTCCTGATTTCGTCGGCATCGAAATTAATCGGAGCTTCCATTCCAACCAAACAAAGCAATTGAAGCAAGTGATTCTGAATCATATCGCGCAGTGCGCCAGCACCTTCATAGTAACCGCCACGGTCTTGTACACCCAATTGCTCCGTAACCGAAATCTGAACGTGATCGATATAAGATCTATTCCATAAAGGTTCAAAAAGTGAGTTTGCAAACCGGAAAGCCATCATATTCTGAACGGTTTCTTTGCCTAGGTAATGATCTATACGATAAATCTGTTTTTCGGTAAAAATTGTAGCCAATAATGCATTCAATTCTTTTGCAGAATCCAGATCGTGACCGAATGGTTTTTCGATTACAATGCGGCTATTGTCTTCATCTTGCGTTAGTTTGTATTTTTGAAGGCATTCTGCAATTACCGGGAAAAAGTTTGGCGCCACTGCAAGGTAAAAAATTACCTGAGTAGTTGGGCCGTATTCTTTCTGATATTTTTCTACTGCAGCTTTAAGGTTTTCAAAAGTTTTAGGCTGAGCAAAATCTGTAGGGCAATAATGTATGGTGTTGCCAAAAGTATCCCACTTGTCTTTTTCAACTTTTCCGGATCTTGAAAATTCGTTTACAGCATCTTCTAAAGCAGCTTTGTAACTGTCGTCTGTAAACTCAGTACGTCCGGTTCCGATTACGGCAAATTTCTCTGGCATATACCCTTCAATAAACAGGTTGTATAAAGCCGGGGCCAATTTCCTTTTATTCAAATCACCTGTACCACCAAATATTACAAATATTGTGGGGTTTAACGCGGTTTTAGTTTTCATCTTTATTATAGATTCGTGTCTTTATTATTTGGATAATTTATTCCAGTCGGCATGGAAAACGCCATCTTTATCTACTCTTTCAAAAGTATGCGCCCCGAAAAAGTCGCGTTGCGCCTGGATCAGGTTAGAAGGCATTCTGCCGGTAGTAATGGTATCAAAATAGGTTAGGGTAGAGGCAAAAGCCGGAATACCAACGCCATTTGTTACGCATTCTGCAACTGTTTTACGGATACCGCCAATTGTGCTTTTTATGATTTTTTGAATGCCTTCATCACCAAATAAATGCTCCAAACTGTTGTTTTTATCGTATGCCTGATAAATATCTTCTAAAAAGGTTGCGCGAATAATGCAACCACCACGCCAGATTTTTGCAATTTCCTCAAGCTTCAGTTCGTATTGATATTCTTTAGACGCCTGTACCAATAAATGCATGCCTTGTGCATACGCACTAATCATAGAAAAATAGAAAGCATCTTCAAGCTCGTCTACAGATACATTGATTTTACCGTCTTTTTTGCCGTAAGCTTCTTCTAATGAAACTCTTAATGCTTTAAATTTAGATAAATCTCTGTTAGAAACCGCTTCATTGATGGTTGGGATAGGCAATTGAAGTTCCATAGAAACTTCTGAAGTCCATTTTCCGGTACCTTTAGAACGCGCTTCATCTTTAATCTGATCTAAAAGATCGTTTTGGGTTTCAGTATCTTTAACGATGAAAATTTCTGTAGTAATTTCAAGCAGGAAAGATTGCAAACGGCCTTCATTCCATTTTTTGAAAACTTTATAAATATCATCATTGCTGTAGCCCATTCCGTTTTTCAGAATGCCATAAACTTCGGCGATAAGCTCCATAATGGCATATTCTATACCATTGTGTACCATTTTTACGAAGTGACCAGAAGCCCCTGGGCCGATGTAAGTTACGCAAGGATCGCCGTTTACTTTCGCTGCAATTGCATCAAAAACATCTTTAACTACATCGTATGCTTTTTTATCGCCGCCAGGCATCATACTTGGACCAAAACGCGCGCCCTCTTCACCACCAGAAATTCCCATTCCGAAGAAGTGAAGGCCATCTTTAGCCAATTCATCAACGCGTCTGTTTGTATCTGTAAAGTGAGAGTTTCCACTGTCTATAATGATATCTCCTTTGCTAAGCAAGGGTTTTAATTCTGCAATAACACTGTCTACAATCGGGCCTGCCGGAACCAGTAAGATTAAGGTTCTGGGCGTTTCCAAACTGCCAATAAAATTTTCGATGTGGTCAAAACCTTCAAGATTGTGTTTTTTACCTTCTTCTTCCAGTTTGGCAATCATCTTTTGGTCTTTGTCATATCCCGTTACGGAAAAGCCTTTATCGGCCATATTCAACAAAAGGTTTCGGCCCATTGTGCCCAAACCAATCATACCCAATTTATATTTTTTTGATTCGTTATTTGCCATTGTTTATGTTTTATAATGCACCCAAAATTAGGGTTTACAAATTAATAATTCTGTTTAAGATGTTAAAAGATTGTAATAAAGTTTGCCTTTAATTTTGAGGATTATTGGCTTGGCGAAACCGTTACAATATTGTATTTATCGGCCAATTTCCACAGTTTTGCACCGCCTTTAATGCCATCGCGGTTGTTTACAATTTTGATGTTATCATCTAACTTAAAATCGATGTGTTTAGAATTTCCACCGCCGATATATAGAAAATCATAATTGAAAACTGTTTTATAGGTTTCGATAACTTTTTTTAAACGTTTATTCCACCGTTCCGATCCGTGTTTTTCTAAAGCGCGTGCGCCTACGTAATCGTCGTAATCGTCCTCTTTGTTGATGGGGAAGTGCGCCAGTTCAAGGTGGGGCATCAGTTCGCCATCAAATAATAAGGCTGTACCAAAACCAGTACCTACCGTAAATACAATTTCAAATCCTTTGCCTTCTGCAACACCTAGACCTTGCTGATCTGCATCATTAACCAATTTAACTGGTTTCTGAAGTGCATCTGCAACACGTTGTGCCAAATCTACATCTTCCCATTTTCCTTTAGCTAAATTTGGAGCAGTTTTGGTTATTCCGTTTTTTACATATCCCGGAAAACCAATGGAAACTCTGTTGTATGTGGCCGGAATAGGTTTTATCAATTCTACTATACCGGTTATAATATCTTTTGGTGTGGCTGCCTCTGGCGTTTTATCTTTTAAATATTCTGAAAGCATATTGCCATCTTCGTCTAATAGGACGGTTTTAATACTTGTTCCGCCAATATCAATCGACAAAATGTTCGTATTGCCGCTCTTTTCTATAATCGCCATAGTTGTATCTTTATGAATCGAAGTTCTACAAATAATTTAAAAGAACAAATAGAAAATCAAAATGGTCGTAATGGATATGTAATATAAAAAGTATATATAGTCTATAGTTTTGGTAGAATATAATTAAATTCGCATTGTTAATTAAAATTCGATGCTTATGACGATCAATTATCTCGCTTTTGCCATTCCTGCATTTTTCATTTTTGTTTTTATAGAATTTAAGCTTGCACAAAACCGTAAAAATATTGTGTTTAAGTACGAAAGTTCTATTGCAAATTTTAGCGTTGGCATAGCCGAGCGTTTACTTAACCTGTTCATTTCAGCAAGTTTTTACAGTGTCTATGTCTGGATTTATAAGGGGTTTAGCATTTTTTCTATCCCAAATACATGGTACATTTGGATTTTGTTGCTGCTGGCAACAGATTTTGTTTGGTATTGGTACCATAGGTTGGGGCACGAGATAAACTTTTTATGGGCTGCACACATTGTACACCATCAAAGCGAAGAATTTAATCTATCTGCTGCTGCGCGTATTACCACTTTGCAGGCTGTTTTTAGAAATGTTTTCTGGTGTGTATTGCCTTTTGTTGGCTTTCATCCAAATATGATTATAACCATTTTGCTTGTTCATGGTGCTTACTCTTTTTTTACGCATACACAGTTAATTGGCAAATTGGGTTGGCTGGAACATGTTTTTATTACACCTTCTCTGCATGGCGTGCATCATGCATCAGACGAAAAATATCTGGATAAAAATTATGGCGATGTATTTGTTTTTTGGGATAAAATGTTCGGTACTTTTCAAATAGAGGAAGAGAAACCACAATACGGATTAACGCATCCAATAAAAAGTTATAGTTTTTTATGGCAACATTTTCATTATTATCTTGAAATTTTGGAAGCATATAACCAGGCAAAAGGTTTCCGGGCAAAATGGAATACCGTTTTTGGAAGTCCGGCTTTAATGGATCAAAACATCCGGCCAATCCTGGAAGATCGATATTTTCAGCACAAAATTAAACCAAAAGAGCAGCTTAAATTTAAACTTTACATAAACATTCAGCTGGTTATTTCAATTGCTTTGCTGGTTCTACTCACCATGTTTTTTGGCCGTATTCCTGAATTATGGCGGTGGGCAACTCTAGTTTTTGTATTGCTGAGTTTAATTAATATTGGTGCATTGCTTGAACAACGCCGATGGATTTATTACCTGGAATGTTTTAGGTTAATAGCATTAACTGGATTTATTTTTTTCGGTTTTGGAATTTTCTCCTGGCTGCCGGTGCCGGTTGTTGGCTTGTTCATTTTAGAACGTTTATTCAGTTTAAGCGTTGTGTATCAAAAATATGTGCTGAAATTAGATTGTGCTAAGTAATTACTTGTTTACAAAATCTACATTAAAGAAGTGGTTTTGTTAATATTGAGTTAACATTATCGTTTTACTTTAGCCAACGGATGAAGGCTAATGATTTAACGGTTTACGATGAAGATTTAATGACCAGAATAGCGGGAGGGGATTCTACTGCTTTACAGTTGTTATTTGAGAAATATTACACGCCTTTGTGCAAATTTACCTCCGTTTATCTTAAGGATACCGACCGAACCGAAGAGCTGGTTTCTGATTTGTTTATGAAAATATGGGACAAACGGACTACCCTCATTATTCAATCGGTTAAACATTATCTTTTTACCTCTGCACGAAATATGGCGTTAAACAGCAACCAAAAAGCAGGATTGCAAACGATGCCAATCGAAGGTTTTGATGCGGTTTTGGATATTGAAGATGTGCACCTCAATCCACATGATTTGTTATCGAGTAAAGAATCTTTTTCAGAAATTATCAAACTAATAGATCAATTGCCTGAACGCCAGCGCGAGGTTTTACTGATGAGTAGAGTGCAGTATCTAGATAAAGAAAACATTTCTAAGGTCTTAAATATTTCGGTCCGCACAGTAGAAACGTTACTGTACCAGGCAGTAAAAAGGTTTAGAGACCTCATTACAGCAAAGAACTTACGCTCAAGGATCTAGTTCAAAAGGTTTGCCACGGAAACGCGGAAGTCACGGAAAATTTGAATTTAAACTACAACCTATTTGATCTATATTTCTATATGGTAATTTAATTCTTCAAGAAGTTTGATTTGCTGGCCTTTTGCCGAAAGCTTTGCCGCGGAAACGCGGAAGTCACGGAAAATTTGAATTTAACCTACTACCTATGTGATCTATATTTCTATATCGTAATTTAATTCTGCAAGAAGTTTGCTTTGCTGGCCTTTTGCCGAAAGGTTTGCCACGGAAACGCGGAAGTCACGGAAAATTTGAATTTTACCTACAATCTATGTGATCTATATTTCTATATGGTAATTTAATTCTGCAAGAAGTTTGATTTGCTGGCCTTTTGCGAAAGGTTTGCCACGGAAACGCGGAAGTCACGGAAAATTTGAATTTAAACTACAACCTATTTGATCTATATTTCTATATGGTAATTTAATTCTTCAAGAAGTTTGATTTGCTGGCCTTTTGCGAAAGGTTTGTCACGGAAACGCGGAAGTTACGGAAAATTTGAATTTAAATTTGAAGTGTCAGTACTTGTTATAATATACAGGAAATATAGTCAAGAAAAAAATATCTACTAGAGCAAGTCGCCATGTACAAATACAACGTCAACAGGTTATTTGTCTCGGTTTTGGCAAACCAAATGCAGTATTAAAGCAATATATATCACTTCATAATTTCTTAACCTAAACTTAACTAATCTCGCTACGTAAGCGCCGTGGTAAAAATTGTCTTATCCATAGAACATCATTATGGATCAACACTATTACCGATTAATAGAAAATTATTTCAACAAGAACATCACTTTCGATGAGCTAAGTACGCTTATGCTGTGGGTTGAAGAAAGTGAAATAAATTTGCAACACTTTAGAGAAACACTGCAAGCACTGGAACTTGCAGAATCCTATTTGCCTAAAAATTTTAATCCGGAGAAAAACTGGAATAAAATTTTAAAACACGTAAAAGCAGAAGAAAAGGTAGAAGAGCTGGTAGGTACATACAAAACAAAAACCAATTGGCTGGGTTACGCTGCGGCGATACTTTTGGTGCTCGGTTCTGCAGTTCTATTCCTGAAATTTGGCCGACAGACAGAAGCGGATAAAGTTGTATACCAGGAAATCTACAATCCTAAAGGGCAAAAAAGATTGGTTACTATGCCCGACGGATCAAATATTTACCTGAACGGGGATACAAAAATCCGCTATGCGCAGAATTTTAACAGCGGAAAACGCATTATTTATTTAACCGGAGAAGCATTTTTTGATGTCCAGCACCGCGCAAAACAACCTTTTATTGTCTATACCGACAGCATCAGTACAACAGTACTGGGCACATCTTTCAATATCAAATCCTATTCAAAAGCCAGAAGTACCATAATTACGGTGCAAACGGGTAGAGTAGGTGTATTGATTAACAATGGCAAGAAACACTCCGGACCATACTTTTTGTTGCCGAATGAACAGCTTACCGTGCGCAACAACAATTTGGTGGAGAAAGACAGTGTAGATGCAAGTGCCGTAAGTGGCTGGCGCGAATATAAACTGGCTTTTTACGATACGCCGATAGAAGATATTATAGAATCCATCAGCAGGGAATATGATATAGACATCCAATTTAAGGATGAAAAAATTGCAAAAACAAAACTCACCGTAAAATTCGATAAGCAACCGGTTCAGGATATTATGTCTGTAATTGCTAAGCTTACCGGAAAAAGATATGCCATCTATGAAAATAAAATCGTGATTTATTAACCCAAAAAAATATAGATATGATATAAAAAATACTTTTTAATGAAGGCCCGAAATGCTGGACACATTTCAAGCCTACTAGATTGTTTAAACTCATTTTGACAAAAAGTAAAACTTAGTAAAGATATGAAAATTAATACCTGGTGGATAGAAAAAATCCATCAACGATCATCTGGATTAGTGGTTTGTATAGCCCTTGTTCTGATGCAGATTTTTTTTAGCCCTGCAATAAGCTGGGCACAAACCGATAAACAGATTCGTTTTGGCGCGCAGAATATTACACTCAAAAAAGCATTTAATGAAATCGAAAAATTGAGTGGTGTAACTATAAACTATAACAACACCCAGTTTAATGATCAGAAAACAGTGCTTTTGCCCACGCAAGAACGCTCAGTAACGGCAACAATTGCTTTACTACTGCGCAATTCTGCCTTTACATATAAAGTTAATGGCAACATGAATATTCTCATTGTTGCAAAAGTTGCTTCTTCTTATTTAACCGGAAAGGTTCTGGATGAAAATAACGAACCAATTCCTGCAGCAACCATTCGGGTGGTAGAACTGAACAAGCTTACACAAACCGATAACAATGGGATTTACCGTGTTCCTTTAGAACCAGGCGTATACACTATTGAAGTGCGTTACATTGCTTATGAAATTGCAAAAGTTCAGCAAGTTAAAGTAAATAATGGGGTAGATGCAAAGCTAGATGTGAAACTTAAACCATCAGACAATTCGCTTAATGAGGTTGTTGTAACGGCCTTGGGTATTAAAAGGGAAGAAAAAGCATTAGGTTACGCCGTTACGAAAGTAGACAGTTCTGAATTTACAAATGCAGTAGCCAGCAACTGGACAGATGCACTTTCTGGTAAAGTTGCAGGTTTAAATTTGGTACGCAATAGCGGCCCGGCAGCATCAAACAAGATTATTCTTCGGGGTGAAAACAACTTGACCGGCGATAATGAAGCTTTAATTGTAATTGATGGTGTTGTGGCCAGTAGTTCTACACGCCGTACAGCTGCATCGTCTGGCGGTGTTTACGGAACTTCTGGGGATATTATGCCTCCGGATTTTGGTTCGGCGTTGAACGATTTAAACCCGGATGATATTGAGAGCGTTACGGTTTTAAAAGGCCCAGGTGCTGCGGCACTTTATGGCCAACGCGGTGCAAATGGAGCGGTAATTATTACCACCAAATCTGGAAGTAAACTGCGCAAAAAACTGAATATTACAGTTACATCAAACAGTACCTGGGAGCAGGTAAATAGAAGTCCGGATATTCAGAATGAATATGGACAGGGACAATTCGGTACGTCTTATTTTTCTTATGGCGCATCAGATGATGGTGCAAGCACCAATGCAACCAGTGCAAGTTGGGGCGCGCCATTTCTTCCGGGATCCATGTTTTTTCAGTACGATCCGGCAACAAAAGCCCGCGGAACTTCAAGAACACCGTGGATGGCGTATGAAAATCCGGTAAAATCTTTTTTTCAAACCGGTTTTGAATCTTCAAACTCTGTGAGTTTAGACGGTGCATATAAAAATGTTGGTATGCGTTTTTCCGCCAGTCATGGCAACAACGAATGGATTGTACCCAACACTGGTTTAGAACGTACAACGGTTTCATTTTCTGCAAATAGCGATGTAACTAAAAAGTTAAGTTTATCTTTCAAAGCCATTTACAACAATCGCCATAGCGACAATTTACCTGCAACAGGTTACGGAAACCAATCTTTAATGTATTGGTTTATGTTTGCGCAACCCAATGTAAATACAGATTGGTATCGCGATTATTGGGCAACTGGCAAAGAGAACGTACAGTTTGTGAACATTACCACTACAAATCCTGAAAGTCCGTATGCAATTTCTGAACAGTATATTAACAAACAGCGAAGAAATGGTGCATTAGGAAACCTTCAGGCTACTTATAAATTCACGGATGAGTTGAGTTTACTGGTTCGTGGATCTATCGACTACAATAAAGACATTCGCGAAACGCAAAGACCATGGGATGCTGCAGGAAACAAATTTGCGCAAGGTTCTTACCGGGTACAGGATATTAAATCGTACGAAGTAAATGCCGATTTCCTTTTACGTTACGATAAAAAAATTACCAAAGATTTTCATTTGAATGCAACTGTTGGCGGAAGCCAGATGCGCAACGAATACCACAAAGGTGAGCTTCGTGCAGATGGTTTGGTTATTCCGGGTGTATACAGTTTAACCAATAATGCCAATCCATTAATTTCTGTTCCGGATACGGCACGTTACCGCATCAACAGTTTTTATGGTGCCATGTCATTCAGTTTCAAAAATTATCTTTTTCTGGATTTGACTGGTCGTCAGGATTGGAGCAGTACATTGGCTACACCTTCCAGAACCGATAATGTTGGTTTCTTTTATCCGTCTGCAAGTACTTCATTTGTGGCTTCAGATTTATGGAAAATGCCAAAAATCATCAGTTTTTTCAAATTGCGCGCTTCGGTTTCTCAAGTGGGAAGTGGTGGAACTACACCTTATCGCACTGCGTATAATTACAATCTTGCTTCAAACGGAATTTATCCGGATAGCGCAATGTCCAATCCAACAGTGTTGCCAAATCCAAATCTTAAACCGCTTAAAACCACAACAATTGAGTTGGGTACAGAGTTGCGTTTATTTAATAACCGTTTAAATTTCGATTTCGCCGCATATGCCGGAAACACGAAGAATCAAATTTTGAACCGTATCGTAGATCGCGCAACCGGATATAATGTTGCCGTTTTCAACGTAGGTAAAGTGGAAAATAAAGGAATTGAGCTTGCCGTAAACGGAACGCCAATCCGTACCAAGAAATTTAGCTGGCAATTAACCGGAACCTTTAGTGCAAACCGAAACAAAATTACTGAACTGGCAGACAGCTCGGTTGTATTGAGAACAGGTGCACTTGGTGGCGGACAAATTGTGGCCAATGTTGGCGGAAGTATGGGCGATTTGTATGGACGTGGTTTTATGCGCTCGCCAGATGGTCAAATTATTTATGATGCTGCAACCGGAAACGCCAAAACCAGTACAAGCGATTTAATCTATTTGGGTAATACCATGCCAAAATTCAGGTTTAGTTTTGGTTCTACTTTTACGTATCAGCGTTTTAGCGTAAGCGGTTTGTTTGACGCACAATTGGGTGCCGTTGCGCATTCACTTACTTTCTCCAGAATGGCGGCTTTAGGGAAACTTAAACTTACCCTTCCAGGAAGGTATAACGGTGTAATTGGCGATGGCGTAATTCAGAATGCCGATGGTACTTACCGCCAGAACGATGTTGTCGCTACAAATCTTGAAAGTTTTTACACTTCGTTGTACGGATCGGACCAGGCAGAAGGCAGTATTTTCAGGACAGATTACCTGAAATTCAGAGAAGCCAATATTACTTACGCATTAAATCCGTCGTTTCTAAAAAGAATCGGTTTCACCAAAGCAACAATTGGTGTATACGGCCGTAACCTGTTCATTTGGTCGCCATGGCCCGCTTTCGATCCAGAGTTCGGAACGCTATCCGGAACAGACATTGTTCAAGGATTTGAAACCGGCCAGTTGCCATCTACCAGAAGTTTTGGTTTCCGTTTAGTTATTGGGTTATAAAGAATAGAAAAATGAAAAAGAGATACAAAATAACCAGTTATATCGTATTGACACTTTTGTGTGCTTCCATTTTATCTTGTAAAAAAGATTTTAATGAGGTAAACACTGATCCAATTGGTAAATCTTCTGTTAGCGCAGAACAATTGCTGGCGCCTGCGCTGGTCAATGTTTTATCGGCAAACATGGTGCGTAACCGCAATTTTAACAATGAGTTGATGCAGGTAACTGTAGACATTAGCGATGCGGAAGGAAAAGTATTCAGATATGATGTGCGCCGTACCTGGGCAGATTATACCTGGAATGTGTGGTATCCAGAGCTAACAAACTTGCGAGATATTTATACAATTGCCAATCAGCCAGCAACTTTAAATGCTTCTTATAAAGCCATTTCCCTTATTTCTCAGGCCTGGGTTTTCCAGTTGCTGACGGATGTTTATGGAGATGTTCCGTATTCAGAAGCGAATAAAGGAAAAGACGGTGTGTATGAACCAGTTTTTGATAAACAGAAAGATATTTACCAGGATTTGTTTGCCAAACTGGAAGAAGCAAATACTTTATTGACCGAAGGGAAAGCAATCGCAGCGAGTGGAGATCCGGTTTATCAAGGCGATGTGAGCAAATGGCGCAGGTTCGGAAATTCACTTTATTTAAGGTTGTTGCTTCGCGTGTCTGGCAAAGCCGAAGTAAGTGCGCAAGCCATTGCTAAGATCAAAGAAATTGCAGAAACCAATCCGGCAAAATATCCAATCATGCAAAACAACACGCATACGGCAAAAATTTTGTGGAACGGAACCAACAGCAGTACTGCAGTATATTCTTCTCCTTTTATGATTAATGTGCGTGCTGTAGATTTTAGAACACCAGCGATTACAGATTTTTTTGTAAGCAACCTGGCCATTTGGGCAGATCCGCGTGTAGATCCGGCGTTAGGCATCAATAATGTGAGTCGTTTTGGCATTGCGCCTGGGCCTGCGGGTTTGGTTGGCGTTGCCAGCGGGTACGACAGCGGAACATCGGTAATTAAACAATCGTATTTTTATTCTGATGCACAAAATGCGGGCTATACTTTACAAACCGATCCATACACAGGCATAATCATGAACTGTGCAGAAGTAGATTTTATTCTTGCAGAAGCCGCAGCGAAAGGATGGATTTCCGGAACTGGAGAAAGCTATTATCTGAAAGGAATCGCAGATGCAGTAAACTATTGGTTGCCTACTCGTTTTACCAGTGCTTCAGATCCAGCTTTGCTGAGTTTTGTAACTGCTGCAGATATCAATTGGAACAACAGCTTGCCTTTAGACAACACGGTAGCCAACTCGGCCAGTAAAATGCAATTGATTCATTTGCAGAAATATTACGCCATGTTTCTGGTAGATTTTCAGCAATGGTTGGAATATAGAAGAACAAAACATCCATTTCTACCAAAAGGTACAGGATTAGCAAATGGCGGTCAGATGCCATCGCGCTTAAATTATCCTTTGGTTACACAATCTACCAATCCAACAAATTATAAAAATGCTGTGGCATCGCAGGGTGTTGATGATATCAACACGCTTGTTTGGTGGCAAAAACCTTAATCGTATAAGATGATGAAAAAGACTATATTTTATATCGGCGCATTGCTGCTTCTGTGCGGTACGTGGTTTGGATGTAAGCGCGATACCGATTACATTGGCGTAACGGTTAGCCCGTTTATCTCAAATTTTGACTTGCGCAGACTGTTTAAAAACACAGATCTTGAATTGAATACCTCGATTCTGGGCGGCGCCAACTCTATTAAAGGTTTGGTTATTTCCGATCCCTCGAGCGGAAACGTTCCGTCGGGTTTACTTATTCTTCAAAATAGCCGTATTTCCGGAAACGGAATTGATTCGCTACGCGGAATTGCCGTAAATATTGGCGCTACAGAAGCCGCTAAATATGTTCCTGGAGATTCTGTGCATATAAAAATTGACGGTACAACTTTAAAAAGAACAAACGGCGTTTTACAAATCCAGGGCGTTCTGGCCAGCAATATTCAGAAAATGGGTTCTGGTCGCGCACTTAAGGTGCAGTCGGTTACAACAGCCGGGATATTAAACCGCCCGGATTTTTACGAATGTACATTGGTAACGATTAGTAAAGCAGTTTTGGAACCAGAACCTGTAGATGGTGATACTTTTGCAGGCAATAAAATAATTAATGATGGTTTCGGAAAAGGTGTAATTCATACAGAAGCGAACGCGGTTTTTGCAAAAGAAAGCATGGTGCCAAGTGCAAACTTTACCGGGATTGTTTTTCGCATGGCGGATGGTGTACAGCTTTGGCCAAGAATTTTAGACGATATTTTTGCCTTGCCGGTTATCAAACCATCGGCAATGGTAATTACCGGATACCTGACAGATCCAAGTGGTTCTGATGCCAATAACGAATATATCCAGCTTAAAGCAACACGCGATATTGATTTTGCAGCAACACCTTTTTCTGTAGTCACCTGCAACAATGCAGGTATTCTTACACCGCCAACTACAGGTTGGGCATTTGGTGGCATTAGAAGTTACAAATTCAATATTTCATCCGGAACGGTTAAAAAAGGCCAGTTTCTGTATGTTGGTGGCAACAAACGCATCTGGGGATCAGGATCTACCGATATCAGTTCTGCAGTTTGGATCAGCAGTACACAATATTCTACGGTAGACGGGGCCGATTTTGGTACCGCAACATCTAACTTATTGGCCAATAGCGGTAACGTAGCCGGAATTGCAGTGTTCTCCGGAATTAAAATCGATGGAAATTCCATTCCGTTAGATGTAATTATGTATGGCGGAAATGGCGCCGTTTATGCTGCAGGCCCGCCAGAAGTAGGTTATCGCATTACCAATACAGATAATTACAATACTATAAACCCACTTACACGCAAAACGCAAGGCTTCTACGGCGGCGGAACCAATACGGTGAAATTTGCTTTCCCAAGTCCAACTGGTTATTTTACGATGTTGGGAGGTGTTTATGATGCCGCCACCGGATTGTGGAGTACAGGCCGTACCGCAAAAAGTATTGAGCTAAAAGCAACTTCTCCTTTAAGTACTATTGAAGAAACCGTAGGTTTTACAACCATTAAAAACTAACATATACACAAGCACCGGAAATCTATTCCGGTGCTTAATAATACGTTCTCTACCCAACTCAATGAACAGAAGATCATTTATTCAAAAAACAGGCTTATTAAGCACTTCGCTGTTTGTTAGCCTAAAATCTGTAGCGTCTTTACTGGCTGTAGATGGCATCGTTTCCGGAACGGTTACCAGTAAAGGAAAAGCACTTGCTGGCGTTGTTATTTCTGATGGATATAGCGTCATCCAAACCGATAAAAAAGGCAATTACGAAATCAAGTTGCACGAGCTTGCGCGTTTCGTTTGGATTAGTACGCCCGCGGGTTATGAATTTAAAACAGAAAGCAGTATTGCCCGCCATTATTATAAACCTGATACAGCAGGCAAATTGAATTTCGATCTTAAACCTTTAAACCTGAAAGACGAAAAACACAATTTCATCATCTGGGCGGATCCACAGGTAAAAAACAAAAAAGACGTAGCGCAAATGATGGAAACTTCTGTTCCAGATACAGAAAAAACAGTTCGCGCTTTAGGTAACATTCCGGTACACGGCATTGGCGTTGGCGATTTGGTTTGGGATAATTTCGATCTGTTTCCGGCGTATGATGAAGCTATAGCCAAAATTGGTATTCCATTTTTCCAGGCCTTGGGAAATCATGATCAGGATTACAGACAAGGAGGAGACGATACATCAGACCGCACTTTTCAGGCGCATTATGGTCCAACATATTACTCTTTTAACCGCGGTAAAGCACATTATGTAGTTTTAGATGATGTCCGCTATCTCGGTACAGAACGAAATTACGACGGATACATCACACCAACACAGTTGGAATGGTTGGCAAAAGATTTGAAATTTGTTCCTAAAGATGCATTGTTGATCATTTGTTTACATATTCCGGTGCACAACCAGGTAAAAAATAAAGAAGATTTTTATGCCGTAATTAAAGACTTTAAGAAAGTACACGTCATGTCTGGCCATACCCATTTCAACCAGAATACAATCAGCAACGGTGTTTTTGAGCACAACCACGGAACGGTTTGTGGCGGTTGGTGGACAGGCCCAATCTGTGAAGATGGTACGCCGCGCGGTTATGGTGTTTATGAAGTAAATGGAACAGATTTGAAATGGTATTACAAATCGACAGGAAGAGACCGTAAAGAGCAGATGGATATTTACGTAGATACGCTAACCAATCAGAAACGCCTGATTGCCAATGTTTGGAATTATGATCCGGAATGGAAAGTGGAGTATTTTTTAGAGGGTAAATCCATGGGGCCAATGTTGCAGCAAGAAGGTTTAGATCCGCTTGCAGTTAAACTGTATCAAGGCGATAAATTGCCGCAACCGCGTGCTTTTGTAGAGCCAAGATCTACCAATCACTTATTCATTGCACATTTTTCGCCCGATATTAAGCAGGTTAAAGTTGTTGCAACCGATCGTTTCGGCGAGAAATTTGAAGCCGAATACAAAGCATAAAACAATGTCTTTATGTTCTGGCAGGTCCTGCTTTCTGCAACCTGCCAGAATTTTTTCTTGCCTGGTGCTTTTATGCGCAAACAAGGCAATATTCACAATCTTTCAACTTTTCAACAAAAATGCCGTAAAAGGCATAATCGTGTTATCTTTATAGCTTTTGAAAATTAATTTCAGTTTTGGCTAAGGATACGAATAAAGAAACCCCATTAATGCAACAATACAACGCAATTAAAGCGAAGTATCCTGGTGCATTGTTATTGTTTAGAGTTGGCGATTTTTATGAAACATTTGGGGAAGATGCAGTAAAAACTGCCCAGATTTTGGGCATCGTTTTAACACGCAGAGGCACCGGGCCAAATGGCGGTGCTTTAGAGCTTGCCGGTTTTCCGCACCATTCTCTTGATAATTACTTGTCTAAACTGGTTAGGGCTGGGCAACGCGTAGCCATTTGCGATCAGTTGGAAGATCCTAAAGCCACCAAAACTATTGTAAAACGTGGTGTAACAGAACTGGTAACGCCCGGAGTTGCCTATGGAGATAATATTGTAAACCAGAAATCCAACAATTATCTGGCTTCGGTTTTTTTCGATAAATCCAATATCGGTATATCTTTTCTCGATATTTCTACCGGCGAATTTCTGATTGCGCAAGGCAGTGCCGATTATATTGATAAACTTCTGCAAGGATTTAAACCTACAGAGGTTGTTTTTCAGAAGTCTAAACGCCAACAGTTTATAGAACAATTCGGCGATAGGTTTTACACCTTTGGTTTAGATGAATGGGCATATACCAGCGATTATGCCAATGAAACCCTAACCAAACATTTCGATGTAAACTCATTAAAAGGTTTTGGAATAGATCGTTTGCAAAGTGGTGTTATTGCGGCGGGTGTGGTACTGCATTATCTTGGCGAAACGGAGCACCGGAATCTGCAACACATTACATCAATCAGTCGTATTGAAGAAGACCGGTACATGTGGCTGGATCGTTTTACCATACGGAATTTAGAACTCGTTCATTCACCGAATGAAAATGCCGTAACGCTGTTTGATATTTTAGACCATACTTGTACGCCAATGGGCGCGCGCTTGCTGCAAAAATGGATCATTATGCCGCTTAAAGAGTTGAAACCTATTCAGGAACGTTTAGGAATGGTCGATTTTTTTGTGAGCAATACAGAACTTCAACAAGAATTTTTAACGCATATTAAACAAATTGGCGATCTGGAACGCCTCATTTCTAAAGTAGGTTTGCAACGCGTTGGGCCAAGAGAACTGGTGGCGCTAAAACGTGCGTTGTATCATTTGGAATCGGTTAAGAAACTCGCTTCAGAATCTAAAAACCCTTTCCTGATAAAAATTGCAGATCAGTTAAATCCATGTCTGGCGATTAGAGAAAGGATAGAAAAAGAACTTCAGCAAGATCCGCCGGCCTTATTAATTAAAGGAAATGTGATTGCTGATGGGATAGATGATGAGCTGGACAGGTTGCGTAAAATTGCTTTCGGTGGTAAGGATTATCTGGTTCAGATTCAAAAACGCGAGGCCGAAGCCACAGGCATTCCATCTTTAAAAATTGCTTTTAACAACGTTTTCGGGTATTACCTTGAAGTTACACATACCCATAAAGATAAAGTACCCGAAGGCTGGATTCGTAAGCAAACTTTAGTGAATGCAGAGCGATACATTACGCCAGAACTAAAAGAATACGAAGACCAGATTTTAGGCGCCGAAGAAAAAATACAGGCTATAGAAATTCGGTTGTATAACGAGTTGATGTACGAAACGGCAAGTTATATAAAGCCAATTCAGCTCGATTCATTTCTGATTGCCCAGCTGGATTGTTTGTTGTGTTTTGCTCAACTGGCAGAAAAAAACCACTATAACAAGCCAACAGTAAGCAAAACCAAAGTTCTGGATATCAAAGGTGGTCGTCATCCGGTTATAGAAAAACAACTTCCGGTAGGTGCAGAGTACATCACCAATGATGTGTATCTGGATTCTGAAAGTCAGCAAATTATAATGATTACCGGCCCCAATATGGCGGGTAAATCTGCCATATTACGGCAAACTGCGCTGATTGTTCTAATGGCGCAAATGGGTTGTTTCGTGCCGGCAAAAGCTGCTGATGTGGGTATTGTAGATAAAATATTTACACGCGTTGGCGCGTCAGACAATATATCGTCTGGAGAAAGTACATTCATGGTAGAGATGAATGAAACTGCCAGTATTCTGAATAATATTTCTGAAGACAGTTTAATTTTGCTGGATGAAATTGGCCGTGGAACGAGTACATACGATGGAATTTCCATTGCCTGGGCCATTGCAGAGTTTTTGCATCAACATCCTACAGCCCGCCCTAAAACCTTATTTGCTACCCATTATCACGAGCTGAATGAGCTGGCCAACACCATGCCGCGTATTAAAAACTTTAATGTCTCGGTTAAGGAAATGTCTAACAAAGTGATTTTTCTGCGTAAACTTGTCCCCGGAGGAAGTGAACACAGTTTCGGTATTCATGTAGCCAAAATGGCCGGTATGCCGCCGAAACTGATTCAGCGTTCCAATGAAATTTTAAAGAAACTGGAGATAGACCGTACAGAAGGGCAGAGCATTAAAGACAGCATAAAAAAGGTTCAAAATCAGGCGTATCAGTTACAGATGTTCGCGATAGATGATCCGGTTTTGGTAAAAATTCGCGATACACTGAATAACCTTGATGTAAACGCACTTACGCCGGTAGAAGCTTTGCTCAAGCTGGATGAAATACAACGTTTAATAAAAAATTAAATAAAGCCCATGTTTTCGGAAACTTAGTTCCTGATGCATGGGCTTTTAGGTTTAAAGATATGATCATAACGACACTAAATTTCCGACGCCCATTACACCTGCACAAACCTCATTTGCTGTGTTTATTGATGTTCTGTATGATTTTAGCTTCTTGCGGAAGCAGGCGCTATACCCCAAAAAGCGATACAAAAGCCGCCAAAGCTGCAGACGCTATGTCTAATTTGAAAAGCAAACAGTTGTACCGCTTTATAACAGAGTGGACAGGCGTAAAATACCGTTTCGGTGGCTTGGATAAACGCGGAATTGATTGTTCTGGCTTTGCCTATTTATTGGAAAAAGAAATCTACGGCATTACACTTCCACGCATTTCCCGCGATCAGGCGAATGCCGTAAAACGGAAAAATCAAAACAATTTGAATGAAGGCGATCTGATATTTTTTGCTTTTGGCGGAGGCGACGTTGATCATGTAGGCATTTACCTCAATAATGGTTTTTTTGTGCATGCCAGCACAACCAGAGGCGTAATTGTAGACGATCTTACTTTGCCAGCCTACCAGAAAGCTTTTGTTAAATCGGGCTCTGTAAACTAAAATTCATCTTATTGAACATAAAAAAACCTGTTGTAAACATTTCCAACAGGTTTTGTTATAACCGCAAATTCGGCTTATATCGTTTCGGTATGGATAAACCGGTTTTTTAGATCCAATGAAATTTCTTCCGTAATGGAAATAATGTGATCGGGTTCATTGGTATTGTTTTGCACCACTTTGTGACTGGTTTCTTTATACGGCAAAAGGTATTCTTTATAAGCGGGCATTACATGCTGATGCCATTTATACAATACATCTTCTTCCGGGTATCCGCGTTCCAATCCATCGCGTTTAATGCGGCGATCCAAAGCAATTTGCTCATCAGCTTCGATAAAGATTTCATAATCCAGTAAAGCTGCAATTTCTTTGAAATGAAGAATAAATAATCCTTCAACAATAATAATAGGGGCAGATTTGATTTCGAGAATCTTTACCACAGCGAGCGGATTGTTAAAGTTGTATTCTTTTTTATATACAACTTCCCCGTTTATCAGCTGTTTTATATCGCGCAGAAATTGATCGCTATCAATTGTAGAAGGCAAATCAAAGTTATACAGTTTATTTTCTTCCTGGGTCATTTCTCCGGCAGGAATGTAATAATCGTCCTGAGATACCAGTGTAACTTCATCTTGCTTAAAATGATGAAGGAAACAGTTTAAGAAAAAGGTTTTGCCAGATCCACTACCTCCGGCAATACCAATAATAAATGGTTTTTTAATCGAACTCATTGAGCACTCTCGTTATTGTAGGTTATGTTGCAGAAAAATCTTTTATCCAGTGCACCTAGCGAATCTGCAACGGCTTTTGTAACCACAATGATAACATCTTTTGTGGATTCATTCTCAGTAAATTTACCAACAACCTTTGCAAAGGTAGATCTGTTGGTCATCGGGTTAGTAATTTTAATGATGCGGCCAACGGGAGCAGTACGGTGTAAAACTAACATTTTAGAGCTATCAAGCTCTTTATCGGCAATCCACACTGCCGTTCCTTTCTCTTCCATCTGGCTTAAACCATATACACTTGGATCGCGGCGCAATTTCGGATCTTTAAGTGTATCGGTACTGTCGGGATTGTCTTCCTGGTCTTCTTTAGAAACTTCATTTACAGAACGTGCCTGCGGCGGTTTCGGAATGGCCAGTTTTTGTCCAACAGTTAAGGTATTGTTATTGAGTTTATTCGCCAGGCGAATCTGATATGCCGTTAAACTATATTTTTTCGCTATGCTGAAAATATTTTCGCCTGTAGCAACCGTGTGGATAAAACTTTCTTCTTTTGGTTCTGCAACGGGTGTTTTAGTCACCGGCACTGTATTTTGTTGTTCCTTTGGTACTTCAACAGCAGTAACAATTCCTCCAGGTACTTTTAAAACCTGACCAATATTTAGTGTATTGTCAGACAGGTTATTCATACTGCGAATCTGGTAAGCTGTAATGCCATACTGTTTGGCAATGGTGAAAATGGTTTCGCCTTGCGTAACGGTATGCGTGCCCGGCTGATCATTTGATTTCACCATATGGTTGCCAGAATTTACAGGTTCTGCTGTAGATACAACCTTATTTTCATCGATATTTTTTGTAGCAGGAATTTTCAGTTTCTGGCCAATCCGCAGATTGTTTCCAGTTAATCCGTTTGCTTTTTTAATAGATTCTACCGTAGTTCCATACTTTTCGGCAATTTTGCCTAAAAATTCTTTTGCCGCAACCGTGTGCTCAATAATTGTTTCATCGGCATTTGCAGGCTGCTGAACAGGTGTTGGTTCTACAATTGGTGTTGTGCTTTGCGCAGTTGTGGTAGTTGATACTTGTACGGTATTGTTTTTGGGTTCAATTTTTAAAACCTGGCCAATACTCAGATTATTGTTGCTTAAATTATTCAGGCTTTTAATCTGGTTTACCGTGGTGCCGTATTTCTCTGCAATAAGGTTTAGATTTTCTTTTGCAGAAACAGTATGTGTTATAAAGGCAACGGCTGGCGGATTTGAACTGTTATTGCCAATAACTTCATCAAATGGTCTTTGAGTAGGCACTTTAATGATAACACCAATTTGCAGGTATTTATTTTCATTAAAAGCCATAATGTCTTTTGGCGCTACATTGTATCTTCTTCCGATAGAATAATAGGTGTCTTTGGCGACAATCTGGTGCACAATAACCTTTTTTCCTTTATTGTTTTCTACACCGATGGAGTCTCTAACTGCACTCGCCTTAGCATTGGCGATGTTGATTGCCAATAGAAGTACAGCAGATAAATATATTTTTCGCATTTATGTTGATATAAATTTTATTGTCAAGGGCAGCAATATTACGAATAATATCCCTAAACCGATTAAACCTGACCAGGGCTTTTTAATGCGCCCTAGCTTTCCGTTAAGTTATCGATTAGTGTATGTTATTCATATACAAAACTTTGTAAGAATTGCCTGTTTTTATTTACCCATATTAAACGAATAGATAAAAAAGGTATTGTTTGAAAAGCAGATTTATCGCAAACTTTTATTCAAAGCGATTGTTTTAGAACCGTTACTTAAAAATAAAAAATATGAACGCTAAAGAAATAAGCTTGAACGAAACTGAAGTTAAGCCAGTTGTTGATCTTCTGAACGATTATTTGGCAAATTATCATATCCATTATCAGAAACTGAGAGGTTGCCACTGGAATATTAAAGGGCAGAATTTTTTTACCCTTCATGTAAAGTTCGAAGAACTGTATACCAATGCCCAATTAACTATTGATGAAATTGCCGAGCGTGTACTTACGTTAGGAAAACCGCCACATAGTCGTTTTGCAGACTACATCAGCGAATCAAAAATCAAAGAAATTGATACTATAGGCATGAAAGATTTGGATATGGTTGATGCTTTGCTTGATGATATGGCGAGTTTAATTGAACTGGAACGCGAGCTGCTCGAAGAAACAGCAAAAGCCGGAGATGATGGTACAAATGATATGGTAAACCGTTTTATGCAGTTTAAAGAGAAAAATACCTGGATGTTGCGTTCATTTGCGGGCAAGAAATAACTCAACTTTAATTTAATACCTTTAAACAAAGCCCGATGTGTACAAAATTTGTATGCATCGGGCTTTTTAGTTTTTCAGATAGTCTAAATATTTATCTTTGGCGCATGGCATATAAAAGTTTGGCAGAATGTGTTGCAGACCTCGAAAAACATGGTCACCTCATCCGTATAAAAGAAGAAGTAGATCCGCATTTAGAAATGGCGGCCATACATTTAAGAGTATACGAGCAAAAAGGTCCTGCTTTACTTTTCGAGCGTGTTAAAGGAAGTCCGTTTCCGGCAGTTTCCAATTTGTTCGGCACATTAGAGCGCTCTAAATTTATTTTCAGAGATACGCTTCCAAAAGTTCAGCAATTGGTGGCTTTGCGTTCAGACCCAATGAAAGCGTTAAAAAGTCCTTTCAAATATGCTGGTTCGGCCATGTCTGCTTTATCGGCTTTGCCACTTAAAACCCCTTCTGCGCGTAAAAATTTCTATAAAACCGCTGTTAGCCAACTTCCACAGATTGTGAACTGGCCAATGGATGGCGGGCCATTTGTAACCATGCCACAGGTATATACAGAAGATGCGGAAAAGAAAGGGGTGATGAATGCAAATGTAGGCATGTACCGTATTCAGCTTGCCGGAAATGAGTATATACAAGATCAGGAAATCGGGCTTCATTACCAGATTCATCGCGGTATTGGCGTACACCAATCTAAAGCCAATGCAATGGGTTTGCCTTTAAAAGTGAGCATTTTTGTTGGTGGTCCGCCATCGCATCCGCTTGCTGCGGTGATGCCGCTCCCGGAAGGTTTATCAGAACTTACTTTTGCAGGCGCTTTGGGCAACCGCAGGTTCAGGTATTTTTATGATGATGAAGGTTTTTGTATTTCTGCAGATGCCGATTTTATCATCACCGGAACCGTTTATCCAAATGAAAATAAACCTGAAGGGCCTTTCGGAGATCATTTGGGATATTACAGTTTAACGCATCCTTTTCCATTGATGAAAGTACATAACGTTTATCATAAAAAAGATGCCATTTGGTCGTTTACGGTTGTTGGCCGGCCACCACAAGAAGATACCAGTTTTGGTGCATTGATACATGAAATTACGGGTTCTGCCATTCCGCAAGAAATCCACGGCGTAAAAGAAGTGCATGCTGTTGATGCTGCAGGTGTACATCCGCTACTTTTTGCTATTGGCAGCGAACGGTATACGCCTTACCTTAAAGAACGCAGACCACAAGAAATTTTAACGATTGCCAATCATATTCTCGGAAAAAATCAGCTCAGTTTAGCCAAATATTTGTTTATCGCTGCGCGAGAAGATGATGAAAAACTCAGCACACACCATATTGAAGCGTTTTTAACGCATATTCTGGAACGTATAGATTTTAAGCGCGATATTCATTTTTACACCAATACTACCATTGATACGCTGGATTATAGCGGAGACGGATTAAACAGTGGTTCTAAGGTAGTTGTTGCTGCTGCCGGCGATAAAAAAAGGACTCTTTGGAATCAGTATCCTGAACAATTGGATTTGTCTGCCTCTTTTTCCGATCCACACGTTGCGATGCCTGGCGTTTTGGTGCTGAAAGCCGAAGCATATAGCAGTGCCGAGAAAACCGCGGCAGAGATTGCTGCGCTGAATATTTCGCTTATTGATCAGGATTTATCTGGTTTACCATTAATTGTTCTGGCAGACGATGCGGCGTTCACAGCAGAAAATATGGACAATCTGGTTTGGGTAACTTTTACACGGAGCAATCCGGCAGCAGATATATATGGAATAAACGATTTTACCATCAATAAACATTGGGGGTGTAAAGGATCGCTGATTATTGATGCCCGTAAAAAACCGCATCATGCGCCAGAATTAATTAAAGATGCTGCAATAGAAAAACGCGTAGACCTCTTGGGCGAAAAAGGCGGCCCATTATTCGGGATTATTTGAGTTGCTGATTTGAAATAATATGCTGATTTTTAGATATACATCTATTTATGTCTCTAAAAATCAGCTCTTCCTTTATTTTGCTTTTTCTATTCATTTTGAACGGAAATGCACAGCAGTCAAAGATAGATTTCATTTTTTAAATCTTTACCCAATACAAACTTTTACTGTTCTAAAAATCGAAAAATCAGCTTAACTTCGGGACATGAGTTACAGGCCTACCTATAGAGCTGCAAACACAATTGCACCAACCATAGAGCAACATTTTATTAAGTTACA
Organism: Pedobacter terrestris; assembly: GCF_052343045.1. Lineage (NCBI taxonomy): Bacteria > Pseudomonadati > Bacteroidota > Sphingobacteriia > Sphingobacteriales > Sphingobacteriaceae > Pedobacter > Pedobacter terrestris. The sequence goes on from NZ_CP180264.1 coordinate 1,439,777, forward strand.
TACCAACGCAATTGCACAGGGCGAAGAAGATTTGGCAACACTGCCCGATGCCAAAACTATTGAAACTTTGATAGATGTAGCTTTTTGGAGCAGCTTGAGAAAAGAGGAAGGCCACTCTCCACGTATTTCCATCGCGTTTATGCCACCAGACCAGACGTCAAAACCTTTGATGTTTGCGAAAAAACTGGCATTAAATGCAAACACTTTAACTAAAATTGCACCCGGAATAGAGCGCTCTGGTATTCACCTTGGCGTTTGGAAAGAGGATGATGAACTGTATATCTGGGGCACAAGTTTAAACATCCCGAATTTTTGTTTTGTGGTAGATGTTTCCGAACCGGGATTAATAGTAATTAAACACAGAAGAATTTACGGAATTGGTAAATACACAAACGTTGCTGTTTTAAAGGGCGAACAGATTCGCATTGTAGACGATACGAGTTGTAAAAATCGCGATTGTCCGCCTGTTTTAAAAGCATTGTTGGATTTAACCATCGTAGCCAGCTGGAATGATCCGATTAATATTTTGATTCAGTTGGCCGTTTCCATGCGTGGGCATGGCCGCGGCGGCGCTTTACTTATCGTTCCAAAACATGATACACTTTGGTCAGAATCTATTATTCATCCAATTCAGTACTTAATTGAACCTCCATTTTGCGGTTTATCTAATTTGGCCAAACAACACAGCAACCAAACCGATATTTTTTCGCAAAGTGCCATACGAAGGGAAGTAGACCATTTGGGCGGACTAACCGCGGTTGATGGCGCAACAATTATTAATGATCAGTTTGATGTGATTGCTTTTGGTGCTAAAATTGGCCGGGCAAAAGGAAAACCCACGGTAGAGAAAATTGCTTTTTCTGAGCCGATTGTAGATGGAGAAGACAAAATTCTGTATCCTGGCCAACTTGGCGGAACGCGGCACTTTTCTGTCGCACAGTTTGTAAATGATCAGCCGCAGGCAATGGGTTTGGTCGCTTCACAAGATGGGCACTTCACTATTTTTAGCTGGAGTACACAACAAAATATGGTTATGGCACATCGCATTGAAACCTTACTTTTGTAAACACGCAAAAATAGCGCTGTACAGTGAAAAAGGATTTTGATGATTGCGGATAAAACACAACTTATTGCCCAGGCTTATACACATCAGCCTACCAAAGAACAATTGCAGTTTTGCGAAAAGATGGCAGCATTTCTTCAGCAAGATGATGAATACCGTTGTTTTGTGCTTAAAGGTTACGCCGGTACCGGAAAAACCACTTCTGTTGCAGCACTGGTGAAGGTATTGTCTAAATTTGGCTTAAAAAGTGAATTGCTGGCACCAACCGGAAGAGCCGCAAAAGTAATGAGCCAGTACGCCAACCGGCAAGCATTAACTATTCATAAAAGAATTTATAGGAAAAGATCTGCGGCAAGTCCGGAGATGCAGTTTCAGATTGCGCCCAACCTTTCTGAATACACATTGTTCATCATTGACGAAGCTTCAATGATTTCTGATGATTATAACGATACCGGTTCATCTATCTTAATGGATTTGTGCGAATTTGTTTACAACGGTAAAAACTGTTTCCTTTTGTTTGTTGGCGATACCGCACAGCTTCCGCCGGTAGGCAGTTTGGAAAGCCCGGCATTGAATGAGAAATACCTGAAGGATAAGTTTGATTTGGGCATTACTTCGATAGAATTAAAAGAAGTTGTCCGGCAGGGTAAAAAATCGGGTATTCTGGCCAATGCGACGATGTTGCGCAATCAGATTTCTAAAAACCCGGACAAACCTTTACCAAAATTCCTGACGAAATCTTATACCGATATTTTTAATATGACCGGCGCGCGGATGGTAGAAGGATTGGAATATGCCTACCGCAAATTCGGTATGGAGAATACGCTCGTCGTTTGTCGTTCAAACAAATCCGCAAATGTATATAACCAGCAAATCCGTTCGCGTTTGTTGTATCGCGAAGAAGAAATTACCGGAGGTGATCAAATTATGGTGGTACGCAACAATTACTTTTGGTTGCCAGATAACGAAGAAACCTCCTTTATTGCCAATGGTGATATGGCCAAAGTTATTCGCGTTAGGGGAGAAGAAGAACGTTATGGTTTCCGCTTTGTAGATGCAACGCTGGAATTTTTGGATTTCCCCTCAGCCGGACAAATCAGTTGCAAGGTGATGTTGGATACCTTGACGTTAGAATCGGCAAACCTTCCTTATGAACAGAATAAACGGTTGTTTGATGGTTTACAGGAAGACTACGCACACATTGCCAATAAACGCCAGCGAATGCTCGCCATTAAAGAGGATCCATTTTATAATGCGTTGCAAATTAAATTTGCGTATGCGGTTACGTGCCATAAAGCACAAGGCGGGCAATGGGATGCCGTATTTGCCGATCAAGGTTTCCTGACGGAAGATATGGTAGATCTGGACTTTCTCCGCTGGTTGTACACCGCTGTTACCCGCGCCAAAGAAGAACTTTATCTCGTTAATTTTGCGCCGCAATTGTTCTCAAAAAGTGCGCAGGAAGAGAATTTTTAAGAAGCCCATAGCGGAGCGCGCAGGCAGAAGACTTAGCAAACAAACATTTTAATCATTTGCCGTGCTTATCATTATAGATGATAAACTTTCCGCCTTTTTCAGCTTTAGTCTTTAAGCTTTTGCTTTCCATCTTTCTTAAAACAAAACTGTGACACAAAAACGTCTGATGTTTGTTTTTAACATCGTATGTTTGTGCCATCATTTTAATTATGAAAACAGAAGGCAAACTTTTTGAACGAATATCATCGGCCATCCGCGATGACATTCAGCTTGGTAAATTTAAGGTTGGTGAAAAACTTCCGTCTGAACCTGCATTAATGGTGCGGTATGGCGTGGGCAGATCAACCATCCGCGAAGCAATAAAATCCTTGAGTTTAAGCGGCATTCTTAGCGTTCAGCAAGGTTTTGGTACCTTGGTAAACTCCACTTCGGCAGAACCGATAGAACAAAAATTACGACACTCCAAGTTTGAAGAAGTAAATCACGTTCGGTCTATCCTCGAAAAAGAAATTGTGCAACTTGCAATCCAACACAGAACAGTGTCCGATTTAGAAAAAATGCAGACTGCACTGCAGAAAAGACGTTTAGGCATAGAATCCGGCCAACGGCAAGAGGTCATCAATGCTGATATTGAATTTCATATGAGCATTGCAAAAGCCTCGGCAAATGCTGTTCTCGCTGATTTATATGAGAGTTTTACCACCATCATTCGTGATTTTTTCAGTAAACGGGCCAGTTCCGGTATTGCCCATTTTGCAATGAGTCATTACCTGCATGAAGAATTGTTCATGGCGATAGAGCAACAAGACAGCAGCGCAGCATTAACTGTAGTCGCCAATATTTTAAACAACAATCACTAAATAATATATTATGTCCATTTTAACATTTACACTAATCCTTTTATTGGGTGCCTATTTGGCCGGATTGGTTGGTTCGCTAACCGGTTTGGGCGGCGGCGTTGTAGTAATTCCATTGCTTACGCTCGTGTTTCACGTTGATATTCGTTACGCCATCGGGGCCGCATTATTGGCCTCTATTGCCAATTCTTCTGGCGCAGCAAGTGCTTATATCAAAGAAGGGATAACGAACATCAGGCTCGGTATGTTTCTGGAAATTGCCACCACAGTCGGCGCCGTTGTAGGTGCAATAATAGCAATATACACACCAACAAATACTATTGCGATTTTATTTGGTGCAGTGCTGCTGTTTTCTGCCGCAATGACACTTAGGAAGAAAAACCAGGAAGCAAATACAGAAGGCAGTAAACTTTCGGCTTTGCTAAAATTAGACAGCAGTTATCCTACGCCGGCCGGAAAAGTTTCATATAAGCTTAAAAACGTAGGCGGTGGTTTTTCTATTATGGCAGTTGCTGGTGTGATGTCTGGTTTATTGGGGATTGGTTCTGGCGCGTTGAAAGTGTTGGCAATGGATACCGCAATGAAAATTCCGTTTAAAGTGAGTACAACAACAAGCAATTTTATGATTGGTGTAACTGCGGCCGCAAGTGCTGTAGTATATCTGCAACGTGGTTATATGGACCCAGGAATTGCTTTTCCAGTGGTTCTGGGAGTTCTTGGCGGCGCATTTACAGGAGCCAAATTGCTGACAAAAATTAACCCGTCTACACTGCGGATCATTTTCTGTATCGCCATTACGTTCGTTGCACTCGAAATGATTTATAACGGTTATCAACATAATTTTTAATCAAAAGAAATATGAAAAATCTTATTCCAGACCATCTTCTTCAGGATAAAGACGTAGAAAAAATTGTAGGTACCTTACTCAGAATAGGCGTTTTTACGGCCAGCTTTATTGTTTTAGCTGGTGGAGTTTTATATCTGATACAATACGGCGGACTTTCCAGACCAGACTATCATACTTTTAAAGGAGAGGAAAGCAGCTTCATTACTTTTGATGGTATATTTTACGGCTTATTTACGTTTAAAGCCATGGCGATAATACAGTTTGGTGTTCTTTTGCTGATTATTACACCGATTCTGCGGATTTTATTTTCGCTTTTTGCTTTTATTCTGGAACGCGATAGGTTATATGTGATCATCACTTTAATTGTTTTGGCCATTATTTTAGCCAGTACTTTCGGCGGATTAAAGATTTAAAAAAAATCTTCAGTTTTAATTCTAATATCGGATTATGCAAAAGCGCCAATGTACCCGAAGAAAAATTCTATTTAGCTATTGGCTTTGTAATGAGTTGTTTCTGGCTTTTGATTGGATAGAAAGGTCGTTTTTTTAAAATAATCCACTTTTTTATTTTGCAAATGCGCTAAAGCTTTCTATATTTGCAGCCCGTCCAAATAGGAATGCCCAGATGGCGGAATTGGTAGACGCGCTGGTCTCAAACACCTGTGGGAAACCGTGCCGGTTCGACTCCGGCTCTGGGTACGCAAAAAACCTTCGAGAAATCGGAGGTTTTTTTGTTTTATGCATCAATAGGAAAAATTGGTCAATCTTTAAATCAAAAATCCGGGCAAAACAAATGATATTCTTAAATTTAGATGTAATGTATTTTGTTTGGCAGATACAATTTTATTTATTTAAGCTTAATTTTTAAGAATCAATTTACAAAATGTCTGAGGTGTGGTTTTTACAAATGTGTAAAAGAACACTAATTTTTGTTTGTAGGTTCTCGTGGCAATTAACAAAATCGTTTTCGCTTAAACCCATTAATCAAATATGTTTTACAATCGAGACTTTAGTAGAAAACTCCTTTTTACAATTTCTTTGGTGACTATATTTTTTTGTTCCTGCAATCCGCAACAAAAAAATACACCCAATATAAGTCCGGTTGAAAACACAGATACGGTAAGTACTTACAGGCCAAACGCTATGGTTCGGGATATTATTCAAAGCAGAAATGGCGACATTCTATTTGCTGCTTCACGGAAGGGAGTTTTTCGATATAACGGAAAATCATTTACCAATATCACAAGTAAAATTGGCCCTCGTAGGTTCTGGAATATTTTGGAAGATAGCCAAGGAAACCTTTGGATTTCTACCACAGATTCGGGTGTATACCGTTACGATGGTAAGTCATTTAAGCATTTCACCACCAAACAAGGCCTTGTCAATAATGCAGCCAGTGCGGTTTATGAAGATCGTAAAGGTATAATTTGGTTCGGTACGGGAGGAGGTGTTAGTCGGTACGACGGCAAAACCTTTCGCAATTTTACCACTAAAAACGGACTGCCACATAATGCTGTCCATACTTTTATGGAAGATAAAAGTGGCAGGTTGTGGATTGGAACAGATGGTGAAACGTCCTTTTTCGATGGTCAGAAATTTACGGTTTTAAGAAACCAGAATGGTAAAGCATTTACCAATGTTTGGTCAATTGTAGAAGACCAGAAAGGAAACGTATGTTTTGGGGCAACCATAATCGACGCGCTAAATGGAAATAAAAAAATGGTTTCCGTTGGTCTATGGCGTTACGACGCGACCACATTTACAAAAGTTACGCATAAAGCAGTCTCTTCAATGATTAAAGATAAAAGCGGAAATCTTTGGACTATTGGCAGTTTGCATCCCAACGGTGTTGGACGCTGGGTACTTTCTCGCTACAATCCAAGTTCACTATACCAGAACAATCCGAATGTAACCGAAATCTTTTCGATTGAAAAAATGCTTTGCGGCATTCTGGAAGCCAATGATGGTTCGATCTGGTTTGGATCATTAAATGGTGTGTACCGATTTGATGGAAAAAATATCGCTGATTTTAAAGATAAGGGAAAGAAAGATGGTGAAAACTCGATGTCTCTATCTTCGGCGACAAACAAGAAATAAATGCTCGCTGAGCATCTTCAACGATAGGGCGTTTTTTTCGCTTGCGGTTTATTGAAAAGCATTGCCCGGCTGCGGTAACAGACCAATACATTTCGCTGTGTGCGTACAGAAAAATGAGGTCTGTCACCGGCAGATGAGCGGGATGAGCGTATCAAAAACTACAATAATTTATCCGTTTACCAGAAGTAAACAGCCGAAATGTTTGTCCGGTTTCAAATGCAGGTCTACCGTTGCATTCTGTTTGTTTTGAACTTAAATGAAAACTACCGTTAATAACTTACAGCTTTCCTCCTGCAAATATAAAACATATCACCAAATGGTGATAAATTATTTGAAAATCTTTCAGTAAATTTCGATCCATAAAATTAAGCGTTTATGAAAGCTAAAAATCCGGAAGGTTTATTGCGAAATAAAGAGCAGAGCAAGCAAAAATTTCTGAATGCTGTAGGCAAAATAATTGATAATAAAGGTTTTGCCGGTTTGAAGGTTAATGATATTGCCCAGGAAGCCGGATTGGATAAAAAGCTGATGTACAATTATTTTGGCGGGCGGGATCAGTTGATTGATGAATACATTCGCTCAAAAGATTTCTGGAGCAATGTAAGTGAAGAAAATGCCGAACCTTTTTTTGGAGACGGAGGAAAAACTTTCACCAAGAATATGCTGCGTGAGCAATTCGATTATGTGTTCAAAAATAAAGAACTACAGAAAATTTTGCTTTGGGGATTATTGGATAATAGAAAAGCGCTTAAAAACGTTGCAGAACAACGTGAGCAAAGTGGTGCCGTTTTATTTGAAAACATTACTGATCCACATTTTGGCCATCAAGCCAAACGCTTCAGAGCGGTTACAGCTTTACTGATTTCGGGTATCTACTATTTGGACATCTATGCGACTACAAACGAAGCTACTTTTTGCGGCCTGGATCTTAAAACCATCGAAGGAAGAACAGAAATAAAAGAAGCACTTAATTTTTTGATAGACAGTACGTATAATTTGGTCTAAATGGCTAGCTCCAAAGAAAGGTTTTTGGTGTTACCGTAATCTGTATCGCGCCTGTGCGCAATTAACAATAGCATAAGTAAATGGTTTTAACTTCAGCAGCGCTAATCTGTTTAATGTATTCGTTTAAGCTATTGCAAATACCTGATGATCAAGAACCTTGGCCTGAACATTGTGTTTATTATTCAAACGACGGTTAACTCCGGTAAAGAAGAAGCTGAAAATCTATAACAGAGTAGGCAACATTTAATTTGAATATTATGAAAATGCAAGAATTGAATTTAAACGAAATGAAAGAAATTAATGGTGGTGGTCTTTTTGGCAATAGCGATTCTGCCAGCACTGGAGGTTTAGGTGGTGTGTTGAATATTGGTAATTTATTATCGTTTTCAAACAGTACACAAGACGGAGACGAATCAAGCAGTTCATCTTTTTCATTAGGTAATGGTATCGGCGGAAATTTAGCAGGTATTTTCGATAGCTTAAATTCATAACTGAGCTGACCTAATTAATAATAATGAGGGTGTCCGGTACGGATGCCCTTTTTTTTTTGCCTTGTTTACAACTGTATTGAATAATCGGTTCGCTCAGAAATCAGTTAGTTTTGCGGCTCTCTGCCGGGCAGCTCACTTTTAATAGAAAAACGGGCTTAGCAGGCCTTGAAATGCTTTTTTTACGTAGAAAGTGCTATAGGTTAACTGATGGCAAACATTTATATTTGGCTGGGTATTCTACTAAGATTGCCTTAAAATCTGAAACCAAACAATATATGATATCGACACAAGGGGGATCTACCGAACAGTTTTTGTCTGGTGGAGGCGAAATGGGCAAGCTGATCAGATCGATGGACTGGTCTAAAACCGCTTTGGGCCCAATAGAAAGCTGGCCTCAAAGTTTACGTACTTCGGTAAGTCTTTGTCTTTCTTCAACATTTCCGATATTAATTGCCTGGGGCCCAGAAACCATTCAGATTTACAATGACAGTTACCGCCCAATTTGTGGCGCCATGCATCCACAATCTATGGGCATGAATTTCCGGGTTTGCTGGGAATCTGCACTTGAAGTTGTGGGGGATAAATTCACCCGCGGACAGCAAGGAGAAGGCACATATATTCAAGATCAACAAATGTTTTTGCAACGTTATGGCTATCTGGAAGAAGCCTTTATGACTTTTTCATTCGCGCCCATACGCGATGAATCTGGTGGCGTTGGCGGGATTTTCCACCCGATTACAGAAACCACTGATAAGATGTTGAGCGCGAGGCGTACTCAGGTACTTCGCGATCTTGGCGCATGTATCAATAAAGCCAAAAGTATTGAAGAGATTGTACGCGAAACCGAAGGTAAATATGCAGAATTTCTGTACGATTTGCCTTTTGCCCTTTTTTACCAGTACAATGCGGCGTCAAATACCGCAAATTTGCTAAGTGCATCTGGCATTTCTAAGGCTGCGCAATTGGCTTGCGATCAGGTTTCTTGTGATGAAGGCAACAGTTTATGGCCCTTTAACAGGGCTTTGCAAAATGCAGAACATGTGGTTATAGATAATCTCCAAAACCTTTTTGGCGAGTTTAGCTGCGAACCATATCCAGAAACACCACATACTGCCGTATTAATGGCTATTTATATTTCCGGCCAAGAGCAACCTTTCGGTTTTCTGGTGGCGGGCGTAAGCGCCAGAAGAGCTTTGGATGATACCTATATGGGCTTTTATGATCTGCTTGCCAATACCTATAATACAGCTGTTTCAAATGTTTTTGCCTATGAGCAAGAACAAAAAAGGGCAGAAGCACTCGCAGAAATTGACCGCTCAAAAACGGCATTTTTCAGCAATGTTAGTCACGAGTTTAGAACGCCGCTTACCTTGATGCTTGGGCCGCTTGAGGATCTTTTAAGCGGACAAAAACTAACTGAAGAAATTAAAGCGCCTGTAGAAGCTACGCACAGAAATGCCCTTAGGTTACTGAAACTCGTAAACAATTTATTGGATTATAGTCGGGTAGAAGCTGGGCGTACGCAAGCTGCCTATCAACCTCTTGATCTTGCAGAGTTGAGCAAAGATTTGGCAAGTAGTTTTCGCTCCATGATAGAGCGTGCCGGTATGCAGCTTATTGTAGATTGCGAAAACATGAACGGCGCCACGTATATTGACCGGCAAATGTGGGAGAAAATTGTACTGAATTTACTCTCCAACGCATTTAAGTATACGCTAGAAGGTACCATTACTTTAAGCTTAAAACAGGATGGGAATTTTGCCGTTCTACGTGTAAGCGATACCGGAGTTGGCATTCCGGCAAAAGAGCTTCCGCATATGTTTCAGCGTTTTCATCGCGTAGAAAACACAGCTGGCAGAACGCATGAAGGTACCGGAATCGGTTTATCATTGGTTCATGAACTGGTTAGTTTGCACGGTGGCGAAATTATGGTAGACAGTATTGAAGGTAAGGGAAGTGTATTTACAATACGTGTGCCGCTAGGTAAAAGCCATTTGCCTGATCTTCAGGTTATAGAGACTTTGAAAGAAACGGATTCCGCCGCATTAAAAGGTGCATTTATTAAAGAAGCCAACAGTTTGCTGGAAGATTCGTTGCCTGATACAGGTGAAGATTATATTGAGCAAACAGATAGTTTAGCCTCTGAGCTTGATTTTACTCCAACAAAAGAAACGCGTATTTTAATTGTGGATGACAATGGCGATATGCGCGAGTATCTGAAAAGGCTGCTTCAGCCTTATTTTTCCGTATTTACTGCAAATAATGGCGCAATCGCACTTTCAAAAATTACAGAATTTGATCCACATTTGGTGCTGAGTGACATTATGATGCCGGTAATGGATGGAAAAACCATGCTCCAGAATATTCGGACAAATCCCTTAACTCTAAGGTTGCCTGTTGTTTTTCTGTCGGCGCGTGCCGGAGAAGAAGCCCGCATAGATGGTTTGGAAGCAGGTGCTGATGATTATCTGGTGAAACCTTTTTCTGCAGCAGAATTGCTAACCAAAGTACGGGCACAAATTAAGATTTCTATGGCCAGAGGCCACGCAGAGCAAGAATTGCGTAGTTTACTTACCGATGCACCTGTTGCAATTGCGATTTACAGTGGTCCGACCCACATCGTTTCAATGGCGAATGAGCGCATGTTGCAATATTGGGGACTTCCTGCACAGGAAGTATTTGATAAACCACTTTTTGATGTAATTCCAGATTTGAAAGAACAAGGTTTTCAAGAGATGATGAATAAGGTGTTCAAAACCGGAAACCGTTTTGTTTCCGGAGAAATTCCTGTAAAGATTACCCGTGGCGGAGAAAGTGAAATGAGCTTCATTCATCTCACTGTAGAAGCACGTAAAAATGAAAAACAGCAAGTTATCGGTATGATTGCTGTAGCTGCAGAAGTTACAGAAGCGGTTATGGCACGTCGCGATCTGGAAAAAGCAACAGATACTTTAAAACTTGCAATGGAAGCTGCAAATTTGGGTACATGGCGCACCGATTGGGGAAGTGGAAACTTGATTGTTTCTGATATTGCCCGAAAAATTCATGGCATTCCATTAGAGCAGGAACTGACCTTTGATGGTACATTAGACGTCGTCGTTCCTGAACATCGCGAAGCTTTCCACCGATCTATCTTAGAAACGGTTGATACGAAAAAACCTTTCAGTCTGGATTATATGATTCAGCCCTGGGATGGCAGTAAACTCAAATGGTTAAATTCTACCGGTAAAGTAGAATTGAATGAAAATGGCGAAGTCATTGGCGTAATTGGTACTATTCTGGATATTACAGAATCAAAAGAAGACAACCAGCGCAAAGACGATTTTATCGCAATGGTAAGTCATGAGTTGAAAACGCCGCTTACATCATTAAAAGGGTATACACAGATCCTACATCGCCATGCGTCCAATCATGACGATCAGTTTTCGATTGAGAAATTAAACAAAATGATCAGTCAGGTAGAAAAAATGGGCGCCATGATTGGTGGTTTCTTAAACGTATCGCGCTTAGAATCTGGCAAAATTCAGCTCAACAAACAAACTTTTGAGCTTTCTGCACTTCTTGAAGAGATGATTCACGATGCAGAAAATAGCACCCACAGCCACAATATTGTGCTCCAGCCAACCGATGTAATAATGGTACATGCAGATCGGGATAAAATTGGCAACGTGATACTTAACCTCATCAGCAATGCGATAAAATATTCACCTACTGGCACGCTGATTCATGTAAGCAGTTTTGTAGAAGCCGCATTTGCAGTTGTACGCATAGCCGATGAAGGTATGGGCATCAGACCGGAAGATCGTGATAAACTTTTTGATCGTTATTACCGAGTAGATAATCCGCATACGCTAAATATTTCTGGTTTTGGTATCGGTTTGTATCTGAGTGCAGAAATTGTACGCAGGCACGACGGTCACATTGGGGTTGATAGCGATGGCACTTTGGGCTCTGTCTTTCATTTCAAAATACCCTTGCAATAGTCAATAATCATAATTTATATATAATGTGGACATTAATTACCAAACAATCATCTATTCATCCACGTTTTCACATCTAAGAGACTATTATTATTCTTTTAAGTTGTTTATTAAAGCGCAAAATGGCATTTCATAATTTTCAGTTATATACATGGTTTCATAATTTTGTAATCTGCCTATTTTGGCAATTCTAGGATGAGGAGATTCACCGATACAATGGATAGTCAGGCACTATTCGACATTCTTTTGCTTTCAAATGACGCTACCGCTATCTACACGGGCGAAGCATTAAATATACAGTTGGCCAATGAGGCGATGCTTAAAATCTGGGGAAAAGACCAATCTGTACACGGCATGCGTTTTGAAGATGCTATACCTGAAATGGCCGGACAGCCTTTTACAGAACTCTTGAAAAACGTTTGGAGAACCGGTGAAACTTTTTCTGCAACGGATATGGCTGCAACATTAGAAGTTGATGGCAAACTGGTTACTTCCTATTTCGATTTTAAGTATGCAGCTATCCGTAGTGAAAACGGCGAAATGTATTGTATTCTGCATACGGCTACAGATGTTACGCAGCGTGTTCTGGCCTGGAATATAGTTAGAGCGAAAGAAGAGGAAGCGGAGCTTTTAAATCAGGATTTGGCAGCATCCAATGAAGAATACATGTCAATCAACGAAGAATTAGCCGCTTTAAATGAGGAATACCATGCCACTAACGAGGAGCTTCAGGTTACGAATGAGAGACTGGAGAGTTTGAATGAAGAGTATCACAGCACTATTGAAGAGTTGGCTGCACTAAACGAAGAATATCAAACTGTAAATGAGCAACTGCAATATGCAATGGGAGAGGTGGAAAAACTTTCTGCAATTATACAAAATGCAAATACAGAACTTACCGGTTTGAATACCTCTTTAAGTGCAGAAAACTCAGCACTTAATATGGAGAACTTTGCGCTATCTATGGATGTGAAAAGGGTATTGGCACTGTTTGCAGATACACCTATTGCAGTAGCGTTGTTGCAGGGCGAAAAAATGTATATCGAAACGGCCAATAAACCCATGCTTGAACTATGGGGAAAAAATGAAGATGCACTGGGCAAACCGATTCTTGATGCATTGCCAGAATTGGACGGTCAGGTTTTACCAACCATTCTTAAAGATGTTTTTCAAACCGGAGAAACTTACCATGGCAATGAAGAAAAAATTGTACTGAACCGCGATGGTGTTCTCAAAGCAAACTACTTCAACTTTGTATACAAACCCATTATCAATACCAACGGCAATACCGAAGCTATTATGGTTGTGGCCAGTGAAGTTTCCGGGCAGGTAGAATCGCGTAAATTAGTAGAAGAAAATAATGAACGTCTATCCTTGGCGCTAACCGCCGGACAGCTTGGTTCGTACGATCTCGATCTGGCAACCGGCTTAATGGAATGCAGTGATCAATGCAAATTAAATTTCGGGATTGACGTTTCTGAACGATTTGATTTTCCGGATTTAATGCGTGCTATTCTTCCGCAATACCGCGAGATGGTAGAAGAAAGCGTGGCAAATTCTATCGCTGCCAAAACCCTCTACAATGTTGAATATCAGATTTCCTGGCCGGATGAAACACAACATTGGATAAAAGCGAACGGTACGGCACGTTACAATGACGATGGTAAAGCCATTCGTATGGTTGGTGTAACACAAGATATTACCGAACGGAAATTATATGAACAACGTAAAGATGATTTTCTTTCTGTAGCCAGCCATGAGCTTAAAACCCCAATTACTGTTCTTAAAGCGAATTTGCAACTGCTGGAACGTTTGAAAGAAAAAATACAGCCCGCTACAGCCGGAAAGTTGATTGAAAGTGCCGTAAAAAGTATGGGCAAAATTAGCGGAATGGTAGATGAATTGCTGGATTTAGGAAAACAGGCAGATGGAAAACTTGAACTGCACCGCAACACTTTCGATTTGCTTGAACTGTTAAAAAACTGTGCTTTACATGAAAGTGCTGCGGGTAAATTTGATCTTTTGATTGATGCCTTGCCGATGCAGATTTCTGCCGATGAACACCGGATTGAGCAGGTAGTAACCAACTTTATCAATAACGCAGTGAAGTATGCGCCAGAAGGAAAGCAAATTCGTCTTTTTACCGAAATAGAAGATGGGCAAGTCCGCATTTCTGTTGCTGATCAAGGAAACGGAATTCCGCAGGAGCAAATTCCTCATCTTTTTGAACGTTACTGGCAGGCCAATAAAACCAGCGGAAATACAGCTGGCCTCGGTCTTGGATTGTATATCTGTGCAGAAATTATCAAAAAACATGGAGGTAAAATTGGTGCCTTTAGCGATATTGGTAAAGGAAGCACGTTCTGGTTTACGCTTCCTTTATAACCGTTTGTATTTCAGTGAATTATGTTTTTATCTTAAACATTGATAGAAAAAGTTGAAAAGCTGATACATAAAAAAGCCGTAGATTTTTGATGATGTCTTTTCTTTGCGCAAAAAAGCATTACCTAACCAAATGTCTACTACGCTAGCAACCGGAACAATTTTAAAAGCAAAACCACATTTCGCCATTTTAGACGGTATGCGCGGATTCGCGGCCATTGCTGTGGTTATTTACCATTTCATGGAAATAGCCGTTCCGGATTATCACGATAGTTTTATCGCACATGCGCACCTCGCCGTAGATTTTTTCTTTTGTCTTTCCGGGTTTGTAATTGCTTATGCTTATGATCAGAAACTGAAACAGATTGGCCTGAAAACCTTTCTGAAATTACGTCTCATTCGGCTCCATCCATTGGTAATTATTGGCTCAGTAATCGGTTTTCTGGCTTTTGCCTTTGATCCCTTTATTCAGCTCTTTCAGCAATATGCTAACCGCTCATTTTTAATGTTTGTGTGCTCTTGCTTAATGATTCCATTTCCGATGGTTCAGGAGCGGTATTTTAATCTATTTCACCTTAATCCGCCCACCTGGTCCTTGTTTTGGGAATATCTGGCGAATCTCGCGTACGCTATAGTACTGGTGCGGCTACGCTATAAGGCCATGTGGTGTTTGTTATTTTTAGCGGCTGTTGCCCTCATTTATGAGTCTTTTCATTCCGGCTATCTTGGTGTTGGCTGGGGTGGAGAAAATTTTTCGGGTGGTGGACTCCGTGTTTTTTATTCTTTTACTGCCGGAGTTCTGCTCTTCCGGAGCAACTGGATTATCCGATCAAAATTGGGCTTTTTACCACTTACAGCATTGCTCACAACCGTATTTTTTATCCCTTTTCAAGAAAAAACTAATGCGCTTACAGATGCGCTAATTGTGCTTTTTTATTTCCCTTTTCTAATTGTACTTGGTGCCGGAGCTACATTAAAACCCAGGTTTAAAAACATAAGTTATTGGTCTGGAGAAATATCCTATCCACTTTACATGATTCATTATCCTTTCATTTGGCTTTTTATGAGTTATGTAGAACGATATAAGCCCGAACGATCAGAGATGATAGGCATTATAGTTATTGCATGTTTATTTTTGCTGGTTCTTGCTTACGCGATACTGGTTTTACTGGATCGGCCAATTCGCAAATACCTTAAAGCAAAATGGATTTGATTTTTTGTAGGTTAAAGGGAGTTGCCTGAAGATAAACAGCTCAGGCAATGCTGATTTATGAATTTGAAAAGGAGAAAAGGCATATTGTTGAAAAATCACCAAGACGCTTCCGGAGCTTCTTGATGATTTCAATAAATAGTTACATAAGGGGCAACATTAGATCATGCGCAGCCCTTCGGTTAATGTTATGAACCAATTAAACTACTTCACCTTCTATAGAATATCTTTTAATGTGTTACCTAAAAACATTTCGTTTTTAGCATCAGAAGAAAGTTCGATAAATCGTTCATACTGTTTTAACGTGTCGGCGATGATCTCTTTTTGTGTAAAATATTCAATATTATACCCAGGCCGGTTATCACCAAAATAGGTAAGGGGTACAAAAGTTTTATTTTTCCGGATTCCCGGGATGTTTGTTTCGTTAACAAGATATTCTGAGATGTCTTTTGATTGGGTTCTTACACCGTATTTGAAATCTTCGATGATTTTGTGTTTAATTGTCAATTCTACCGCATAGGGGTTATCTAAAATGGAAACCGTAGCCGCAATCTTCTTTTCCTGAAAAGCCTCGGCAAGCTCCTCAAGAGCAGGTTTAGCGGTTTCATTGATAAAGTTGTTCACAGATTCTTTGTTTTTGAAAGACAAGACGTGATGCAGTCGTTCCCTCCAAAACTCTCCAGACCAGTTGCTTGCAGCAGGGGAATAATCTTTTTTATAATAATTGTAATCTATGCGTAAACCCGCGATGAGGCTATAGCAAAACATACACATGATTATTGAAAAGGGTAAAGCGGTAATCAGGGTCATTGTTTGTAGAGATTGTAATCCTCCGGCATTCAGTAAAATCAAAGAAACTACACCTAGCATTACTCCCCAGCAGATTAGTTGCCACTTGGGAGAATTTTTAGCATTATTAGAGGCGATATTGTCCATTACGAATATCCCTGAATCTGCAGATGTAATAAAAAATATGAAGATGATAAATATAGCCAGTATACTGGTTACTTCATACAGTGGAAATTGATCCAGAAATTCAAAAAGCATTTTATCCGCATTTTCAACAATCCGGCTTAATACACCATTTCTCGTACGATCGAGCCATGTTGCACTGTTGCCAAATACGCTCATCCAGATAAAATTAAAGAAAGTTGGAATAATGAGTACTGCGCCAATAAATTCACGAATCGTTCTGCCTCTGGAAATTCTGGCAATGAAAAGTCCAACATAGGGAGACCAGGAAATCCACCATGCCCAATACAAAATGGTCCAGTTAAAGAACCAGGGTTGAGTCGCTTTCTCGTAGGCGTGTGTATTAAATGTAATAGCAAAAAATTGCGAAAGATAGTTCCCGATTCCCTCTGAAAAGGAACCTAATAAAAATACCGTCGGACCAAGAATTAAAATAAAAATCATGAGAATAATGGCTGCAAAAATATTCAGCTGACTCAGATACTTTACACCTTTATTGACACCTGAGGTTGCAGATAATACAGAAATGACCATGATGATAAATACAATAATTGCCTGCTGCCAAAATCCCGTCTGGTTCATCAGGCCTAACTCTACCAGTCCGGCGTTTAATTGAACTACACCGAACCCAAGTGTTGTGGTAATTCCAAAGAATGTGCTGCACAATGCAAATGTATCTATTGCATCTCCAGCAGGCCCGTCGATTTTGTTTTTTAAAATAGGATACAAACAGCTTCGAAGCGACAATGGCAGCTTAAACCGGAAGGTAAAATATGCTAAAGAAAGTCCTACAATACCATAAATTGCCCAGGCATGTATGCCCCAATGAAAAAACGTATACAACTGCGCATTTTTAGATCGCTGAATCTGATCCATACCACTAAAAGCCTTTTCTGTATAATGTGACATAGGCTCTGCAACACCAAAATACATCAGTCCAATGCCCATTCCAGCCGCAAAAAGCATAGAAACCCATGAAAAAAAAGAATGTTCGGGTTTCTCATTATCATCGCCTAGTCGTATCGATCCGTATTTACTGAAAGTGAGTGCCAAAAGGAAAATTACAAAAATAGTAACTACCCATACGTATACCCAGTTTAAATTGACGAAGATCCAGGTTTTTACCATCTCCAATAAGTTGCCGGTTTGAGAGGGAAAGAATGAAGACAGCAATGTAACTGATATAATAAAAAATAAGCTGGGCAAAATTATTCCGGGTTTGAAAGTAGTGCCTCTATAGTTTTGTTGAATTTTATTCATAAATTATGATTTGTTGTAAGATATACAAGAATCTTACCGGATTTGTAATAAGGGAGAAATATATAGATTTCACAAGCTTAGATCTTACATCAATTCTTTGCTATCAGAAAACATGTTGAAATAGATTCGGTTTGCCAGATCTGGTCTTGAGCTATGATTAATGACTTTTCAGCTTTATGGAATTGACCCCTTTTATTAATATGATGGGCACAAAAGTACAAAAAATCCTTTCAACGCTCATTTCGATCATTTTTGCTTGCGTCCATGACTAGAAGTCTGAACTGTTGGTTTTAGGATATTTATATTTTCAATCTCGATTTTAGAATATATTTTATATTGTAACAGATTGTTTATCAATAAAATAAATAATAAACATATTGATACTGAGATAATATTTGCATCGTACGAAATTAATCGTACCTTTGGTTATGAAGAATGATCAAGTTGAGCATAATTTACCTGAACCTACCAAAGCCGAATTAGAAATTCTGCAGGTACTTTGGGAGTTTGGCCCGTCTACAGTACGTTTTGTGAACGATAAATTAAATGAAAACCGGGAAATTAATTATACATCAACCTTAAAGCAGATGCAGATTTTAACGGAAAAAGGAATTTTAAAACGTGATGAAAGCCAAATGAAGCACATTTATATTCCTGTTGAAGCAGAAGAGAAAACTAAAGTGCAATTGCTGGATCGGTTTGTGAAAACATTGTATAAAGGATCAGCATCGCACCTGATGATGCAATTGTTGGGGAATGAAAAGACCTCTAAAGCAGAAATTGAAGAGATTAAGCGGCTATTGGATAGCATGGAATAATTCAGTTCACTAATTCTAAAGGACCTCAAAATGGAATTTAAACGTATTAATCTTTTGCCTGAAAATTGGCTTCATGCACTCGGCGCTACCTTATTTCATTCGTTATGGCAAGGCATTGTTTTGGCATTGCTTTGCGCAGTTGTAATGTTTGCAACAAGAAGAACTTCGGCCAGAATCAGATATAACTTTTTAACCACGGCTTTGCTTTTATTTGTTGTTGCAATTGCATTTACCTTTTACATTGAATTTAAACCGCAACAAGTTTTTGCGTCGTACACAAAACCGGTAAATGAGGTTAAAATTAATTTACTCAGCGCTACAGATGGTTATTCTGCAACACAATCGGCTAAACATAGCTTGCTAACCGGATTAAATCAGTTTTCAAGTATCTGGAATACCTACACATTTCAAATTGTACTGATGTGGTTTCTCGTTATTTGTGTAAAAGGTATACAGCTGGCGGTTGGTTTAAATGGTGTATTTTTTTTACGCAACAATCAAACCTATGCGGCAGGGAAAATCTGGGATGAGCATTTGAAAAAACTGACTGTCAAGTTGGCTATAAGTCAGCAAGTAACCCTTTTACAATCTGGAATAGCGAAAGTTCCATTGGTGGTGGGGCACTTAAAACCCATAATTTTAATTCCTTTGGGTTTATTAAATGGTTTATCAAGCGCAGAAGTAGAAGCCATATTGTCACATGAACTGGCCCATATTAAGCGACGTGATTATTTGGTAAACCTATTGCAAAGCTTTATTGAAATTGTCTTCTTCTTTAACCCGGCGGTATTGTGGGTATCTCAACTGATTAAAAACGAACGTGAGCATTGTTGTGATGATTTGGCCATTGCATGTGTGAACGATCGTAAAAATTACGTTAAAGCCTTAATTTTTTGTCAAGAGTTTAAGCAAGGTGCACCTGCTTATGCAATGGGCATAACTGGCAAAAACGGAAGCTTGCTGCAAAGAGTAAGCAGAATGTTATTAAACACCAATTCAACCTTAAACAAAATGGAAAAAACGATATTAACCATAGCTTTAGTATCTATGGTGATTTGCTCTGCGGCTTTTAAAAGTGTCGCATACACGAATATTACAACAACCAAATCTGTAACTACATCAAGTTTTGTACAGCAGGATACGCTAAAAAAGGCGGCAACAACAAAGAAACCTTCTGATAAGAAAACCATTGGAACGGGAGAGAAAAGTTTCGGCGAAACGGAAATCCGTCAGGATAGTGCAGAAGCAAAGCGGATTGAAAATGAAGCTAAAAAATCTGTTTATGATGGCAGTCCACAGCATGAGGAAACTGCTGATAGAATTAAACTGGCTATCGCCGATGCCAGAAGGGCAGCTCTTGATCGACAATTGAAAGAAGAAGATAAAAAACGCGCCGAAGCGGATAAGAAAGCTGCAGAGGAAGACCGAAAAGCTACTGAACAGGATAGAAGAGTTGCCGAACAGGATAGAAGAATTGCTGCACAAGACAAGAAAATTGCTGAACAAAATCGGAAATGGGCGCAAGAAAATGGAAATAACCTTCCTCAAGCGCCAAATCCTCCCAAACCGGCACGGGTAGCAAGAACACCTTTGCCTCCAACTCCTCCAACTCCGCCAGCTGCAATTAAAGATATAGCTCCTGCAGCTCCACCAGCACCGCCTGTACCGGGCAGGTCAGTTACCAAAACCAACACAGAACGTGTTGTAACTTCTAAAAGTGTAACCGATGGCGATGGAAAAGATTATACAAATGCCATCAATAAAGAGTTAATGGCAGATCGTATAATCAGCAATACCAATAATTTATCTTACAAACTAAATAAAAATGAACTTATCGTAAATGGTGTGAAACAAAGCCCGGCTGTTCAGAAAAAATATAAAGATAAATATCTAAAAAGCGAGAGCCATTCCCTAATGTACAATTATCTGGTCGAAAAATCTTCAGGCAATTAATCAATTGCGATATACCTAATTTCAGAATGATTTGGTCGCCTGTTGACATTTTCAAGGAAGCAACGGGCAACTTTCCCATAATTTTTTCTAATCAACCAGCATTCTGGCTCATCTAAAAGCCAGAAGTAATTTAACGCATCATGAAATTTAAAATTATAGCTTTTTTAGCTGTATGGATAAGTATTGCCCAAACTTTTGCGCAACAAACATTGCCCAGCCATAAAATAAAAGGGCGTGTTGTAGATGAGACGAATCGACCCGTAGAAATGGCTACAGTCGTACTTTTGAAAGATTCTCTTGTCCTTAAATCGGCACTTGCAGGTTCAGACGGTACATTTCTGTTTGATCAATTGATTAGCGGTCAATACCAAATTAAACTTACTGCTGTTGGTTGGGAAATTCATCAAACTGCTTTGCTTTTGCTGAATGATGAAAACCAGGAAATTGATCTTTTGAATATCAAACTTAACAGGGCTGCTACTATGCTGACAGAACTGAATATAAGCGGACAAAAAGCATTTGTAACGCATAAAATCGATCGTACTGTTGTAAATGTAGATGCACTGATTGCTAACGCAGGTACCACAGCTTTTGATGTATTAAGTAAATCGCCTGGTGTAAATATTGATCAGAATGGCGCGATTTCTTTGAAGGGAAAAAATGGTGTAAGTATATTTATTGATGATAAACCAACCTATTTATCGGGCGCAGATTTAGAAAATTATCTTCGCTCATTGCCTTCATCTGCTCTTGATCAGATTGAATTGATGACCAATCCGCCAGCGAAATACGATACTGCCGGAAATGGAGGTGTAATCAACATTAAAACAAAAAAAACAAAAATTGCAGGGTTTAACGGAGGCGTAAATCTAAGTCTCAATCAGGGGCAGCTTAGCCGTTCTAACAACAGCTTTAACTTTAATTACCGAAAAAATAAAGTAAATATTTTTGGTTTATTTAGCTACAATCTGAACAATAGTTTTACGGATTTGGACCTTAACCGAAAATATAAAAATGAAGATGGTAGCGCTAAATCCTATTTTAATCAGAACTCTTATTTTCGTCGTCAAGGCAATACCTTCAACCTAAAAACGGGTTTGGATTTTTACGCTTCAGACAAAACAACTTTTGGTTTGGTGCTTAACGGAATGAATCGTACCTCTTCTCAGGTAAATGCAAACACCAGTAATTTATCAAACGCCAATATGGAGCTTGATTCGGTTATCCGCGCAGAAAATATTGATCGTATTCGATACAGAAATGGAGGAGTAAATCTGAATGTTCGTCATAAATTCGGCAAAACAGGTGAAGAAATCACCTTTGATGCCGATTACATTACCTATCGAAATGAAACGGATCAGTCGTATTATAACTATAGTTATTTGCCAAATCAGGTTTTAAAATCTCAGGATGTGCTTGTTGGTCGACTGCCATCAAATATCAATATTTATACAGCCAAAACCGATTATTCGCGCCCATTAAATAACAACTGGATACTTGATGCCGGTGCCAAATTTGCGTATACAACTACAGATAACATTGCCGATTACAGTATTATCACCAATAATACGACCCATATCGATTATGAAAAAAGCAATCATTTTCTGTACCAGGAAAACATCAGCGCTGCGTATCTGAATATTTCACGAGATGGAAAACGATTCTCGGTGCAAGCAGGACTGAGGTTCGAAAATACGGTGTCAAACGGGCATCAGCTCGGCAACTTGATCAAAGCCGATTCAAGTTTTAAACGGGATTACGCCAATCTTTTTCCAACGCTTTATTTTTCTTACAAGCTGGATACTGCCGGTAATCATGAGTTAGGATTAAACTATGGCAAAAGAATAGACCGGCCATATTATCAGGATCTGAATCCCTTTTTTTCTCCATTGGATAAATTTACGTATTACGTAGGAAACCCTTTTTTAAAACCGTCTTTTACCCAGAGTTTGGAACTGAATCATACATTTAAAAGCAAGATTACTACAAGTTTAAGTTACAGTTGGGTAAAGGATGATGTAAATGAGACCATAGAAATTGTAGATGGCACGTATTACAGCCGACCTGCAAACATCGGTAGAACGAAAATTGCCAGCATTTCGGTAAATGCCGAACTGGATGTAGTGAAATGGTTAAAGCTGAATGCGTATACGGAATTTGCCAAAACACTATCTGAAACGGATTTTTACACTGGGTTTTTGGTTACAAAGGGGAGCTACTTTCGGTTAAATCCAACACTCCAAGTCAGATTTAATTCTTCATGGAATGGCGAAGTCGGGATGCGTTACCAATCTAAATTCTCCAGCGTTCAATTCCTGATTGGTTCTGTACATGAATTTAATGCAGCTGTGCAGAAGAAGCTATCGGCAAAAAGTACACTAAAACTTTCAGCAAGTGATATTTTCAGAGATCGAGTAGTTATTGGAACAATCAATAATCTGGCAAATACAGAAGCCGGCTGGCGCAACCGAAACGATTCAAGAGCATTTATATTGAGTTACAGTTATCGTTTTGGGAAGTCATTTATGACACCAGATAAGCACAATTCTTCTGGTGCAGATGAAGAAAAAAATAGGGTCAAAAATTGAAATTAAGAGATTATGATTTGATTCGGCCATCGATTTCGGAAAGGATTTTTGCCTCCTATTCCGAAATCTGCAACATACTGTAATCCTCTTCTAATACATTGTAAATGCTGTTCAGAATTTTTTCGCCATGTTTGAAACCGAGCAATGTGCATATTTTGAGAATTTTCTCGCCGGCTTTTTCATCTTCATACCAGGTTAGAATTTGCTTTACAAAAATCCCATCCCACGTTAATACATGGTCGTTTTGCAGTGGATTGCCACTTTCAGGAGAACATCGGATAAATCCCTTCAAAACCTGATCATAAGCAAGTACTTCTGAAAAATCCTACATGGTTTCAAACAAAGGAATATGCCGGTCTATTTCAAATTTGTTTTGCTCTGCTTTTGTAGAATTAATAATTGTGTAAGGAGGAGTCAAGTAATCATAAAAACCATGTTTTTGCAAATGATCTGTTTCATCAAACAAGGCAAGTACAAACGGCGATAGATTTAAGCTTTCTAGAAACAAACAGATTTCCTTTTTTGTAACCCCGGTTTCATCACTTTCTACCAGCTTACGCCTTTCATTTATTAACTTTTCTAACCTGGCTTTTGATTTTCAGAATACATAACCTGAATATTTGATTTTCTGTGGTTTATAAAAAAAATACAATGCATATGCTTGCAACCATTAAGAATGCATTCATTTGCTTTAGGCTTTGTGAAATTAGCTATATTAAATCATAATGTTGTGATATGTTGAGTTGCTCAGTTTGATTTGCACCGCAATTTTCTCGTTTATATTAAATTTGGAATTTTGATCAAAGTATAATGTCTGTAAAATGGTGTATAAAAATAAATCCCATATTTGAGGGTTGAATTGAAGATCAGTGTAACAGTTTTATTTGGCTTAAAAATTTAATTATCTTTGGTTATGCACACGGCGGTAAAAGATAAACGTTCATTATTGTCACTACTTAAAGCGAATGGACAAAAGTAAAGGTCTTACGGCGTTTAAAATTTAAGTTTGTTTGGTTCTTTTATGACTGACAAGCTGCTTGCTGATAGTGATGTAGACCTATTAGTTGAGTTTGCCCCACAACAGAAGAGTTATGATAATTTTATGGAATTGTCATTGTTTCTTGAGGATCTTTTAGGCAGAAGAGTTGAGGTGGTCACCCCAGAATCGCTTAGCAAATATCTTAGCCCACATATTTTGAAACAAGCTGAAAATGTATCTTTCTAATATCGAATTGTTAAAACATATTTGACGAGACGTTATTTATTCTTGATGGTTGAAATGGATTTTTTCCGCTCGATCCCATAACATGAAATTCAGCTTTTTACGTAAAAAGCCCCACATCTCTGTGAGGCTTCTGTGATCCCGCTGGGATTCGAACCCAGGACCACTACATTAAAAGTGTAATGCTCTACCAGCTGAGCTACGGAATCATCCTTTAATTAAAACGTTAACCGTTTCCTTTAAAGTGGTGCAAATATAGGATTTAGGAGGGTTTCCTGCAAATAAAAAATAGTCAAATATGCTAGCACATTGATTTATAGATTGATTAATTGATGGCATACCTTTTTAAGGATTAAATTGATATTTTAGCGAGGCTATTTTCTAACCCATGAACAAAACCTTAACCTTATTCCTTTCGTGTGTTGCAATGTCGGGCATTTGCCAGGCGCAAAATGCAGCAACAACCTTAAAATTTACGCAGCCAGCCAGTCGTTTTGAAGAATCTCTGCCATTAGGTAATGGCCGTTTGGGGCTGATGGTTTTTGGCGAAACCGATACCGAACGTTTTGCCCTTAACGAAATTACATTGTGGTCTGGTGGGGCACAAGATGCAAATCGCGACAGCGCTTTTCTTTATTTAAAACCTATACAAGATTTGTTGCTTGCCGGCAAAAATAAAGATGCGCAGAATCTGCTGGGTAAACATTTCATTTCTAAAGATGATGGCTCCGGGCATGGTGCCGGCGCAAATAGCAAATACGGATCTTACCAAACCGTTGGCGATTTGTTTATACACTGGCAAGACGCACAGCAAAAAGTTTCTGGCTATAGCCGTATTCTCGATCTCGAAACCGCAACAGCAACAACAACGTATACACGCGGTACACAACAAATTACAGAAAAAGTTTATACTGATTTTGCCCAGGACGTTGCCAGAATTTCTTTAAAAAGCAACAAAAAAGGAGGTTTGAATTTCAGACTTTCCTTGTTCCGAAAAGAAAATGCAGTGGTGAAAGTCAGCGGGAATACGTTGGTAATGCAAGGTCAGCTTCCTTCCGGGAAAGACCGCGGAATGCGGTTCGCAACAATCGTCCTTCCAAGAGTTACCGACGGAACCGTCCAAATTTCAGGCGCTGAACTCATCATCACAAACGCCACAACTTGCGACATTATTCTCGACACCGAAACCAACTACGATGTGCATACAGCTGCACTAAGCAATCGCAATGTACTGGCTGCGGCAACAGAAAAAATAGCGCGCGCCGCTAAAGTGACAGAACCATCGGCCTATGCTGCACATTTGGCAAAATATCAACCATATTTCAAAGCGTGTACATTAACGCTTGGCGCGGCGCAGCAGAACATACTGAGTACCGTAAACCGGCTTCAAAAATATTATTCTGGCGAGAGCGATCCGGCTTTGCCTGTACTTTATTTCAATTTCGGGCGGTATCTTTTGATTTCTTCCTCGCGGCCCGGTTTAATGCCAGCCAACTTGCAGGGTTTGTGGGCAACAGAATACCAGGCGCCGTGGAATGGCGATTACCATCTGGATATTAATCTACAAATGAATTACTGGCCGGTAGATGTAACCAATCTATCGCCGTTGGCGCAACCGTTTTTTCAGTATACTAAGGGTATGGTTGGTAATGGCGAAAAGACAGCGAAAGCCTATTATGGAGCCGAAGGTTGGGTAAGTCACGTCATCAGTAATCCCTGGATGTACACATCGCCTGGCGAAGAAGCTTCATGGGGATCAAACCTGATGGGCGGTGCATGGCTTTGCACGCACATTTGGGAACACTACCAGTTTACACAAGATAAAGCTTTTTTAAAACAATATTACCCGGTGCTTAAAGGTGCTGCGCAATTTTTGCAATCGATCTTAATTGAAGAACCTAAACACAAATGGCTGGTAACTGCGCCATCCAATTCGCCAGAAAATACTTACATCATGCCAAATGGTTTTGAAGGACAAACAGCAATGGGCCCGACTATAGATATGCAGATTTGCCGTTCTATTTTTAATGCATCTGTTGCCGCATCGGCATTGCTAAATGTAGATGAAGCCTGGCGTAAGAAATTGAGTGAGATTATTCCGAAACTGGCACCAAACCAGATAGGAAAACATGGCGATATTAACGAATGGCTGGAAGATTGGGATGATGCGGAACCGAAACACAGACATGTTTCGCATTTGTTCGGCTTGTATCCGGCGGCAGAAATTAATCCCTGGGAAACTAAAGAAATGGCTGATGCTGCAAAAGAAACCCTGAGACAACGTGGTGATGACGGAACAGGATGGAGTAAAGCCTGGAAAATTAACTTTTGGGCGCGTTTGGGCGATGGAGATCATGCCCTGCTATTGCTTAAACAATTGCTGAAACCCGTAATTTCCAGCGAAATGAACATGAGCAACGGCGGTGGAACTTATCCGAATCTTTTTTGTGCACATCCGCCATTTCAGATTGATGGCAACTTTGGTGGTACCGCAGGTATTGCAGAAATGCTGCTTCAAAGTCATGGAAAAGACAATGTAATTCGCATGCTGCCGGCTTTGCCAAATGACGCCGATTGGAAAAATGGAAATGTTAAAGGTATGAAAGCGCGCGGCGCTTTTGAAGTGGATATGGATTGGCGTGATGGGAAACTCATTGCCGCTAAAATTTGCAATAAAGAGCGTACTGCTTGGTGTACCATAGATTTGCCCGAAGGTAAAAAAATTGTAAATACCGCGCAGAAGATAGTCGTAAAGACATCGTCAGTCAGAAAGATTATTAAATTTAAAGCCGAAAAGAATCAGATATATTCCGTTAGGTAAAAGAAATTATGATAAAAAGCCGGTTTCCTGTTCGTGGTACGCTATTCACTCTCTCTGTTTTTTTATGGTCCTGCCAATCTAAACCTAAAGAACAAGAGTTGTCTCAGCACCAGAAAGATTCGTTGGCTTCTTGCGAAATGAATTTGCCCGGCAGGTTTGGCGCTACCGCAGATACAAGCCGGATAAAATCTGCGACTAAAGTTGACCACCAGGGTATGGTTCATATAAAAGGCGGAGAGTTTAATATGGGCGCAACAGATCAAGAAGGGCGAAAAGACGAATTTCCGCAACACCGTGTAAAACTCGACGATTTTTGGATGGATGTTACTGAGGTAACCAATGCACAGTTTCAACAATTTGTAGATGCAACCCGTTATGTAACTACCGCAGAGCGTGCACCAGATTGGGAAGCACTAAAAAAACAGCTTCCTGCAGGAACGCCGAAACCACCGGATAGCGTATTTGTTGCAGCTTCCTTGGTATTTTATTCGCCAAAAAGTGTTACTTCTCTTAATGATGCTTCGCAATGGTGGAGTTGGGTAAAAGGCGCAGATTGGAGACATCCGCAGGGACCCAAAAGCAGTATCAAAGGGAAAGAAAATTTTCCGGTTGTTCAGGTTTCCTGGGATGATGCCATAGCGTATTGCAAGTGGTCTGGAAAACGTTTGCCCACAGAAGCCGAATGGGAATTTGCTGCACGCGGAGGTTTGCCAAATGCTTTATATCCGTGGGGAAATGAAGATATAGAAAACGGGAAAGCAAAAGCCAACACCTGGCAGGGGAATTTTCCGGTTAAAAATACCGTTTGGGATGGTTTTTCTGGTTTGGCTGCGGTTAAGCAATTTAATGCCAACGGTTATGGTTTGTTTGATATGGCTGGCAATGTTTGGGAATGGTGTAACGATTGGTATCGGCCGGATTATTACAGTACATTAAGCGGTAAAACGCAAAATCCACAAGGGCCAGGTGATAGTTATGACCCGATGGAACCAAGTATTCCCAAAAAAGTGGTGCGTGGAGGTTCTTTTATGTGTAATGCAAGCTATTGTAAGGGCTATCGTGTAACCTCCAGAATGAAAACATCTACCGATACGGGTTTGGAACATACTGGTTTTAGGTGTGTGAGCTCGAATTAGGGATTTAAAATTTCATTTTTTAAGATATTTTTTGTTAAATCCAAAATAACGCAAACGATTGCGTGTTGATTTTATAAAATAAATTGCTAGTTTGGCTACTTCAACCTAACAACCAAAATTTTCATGCCAAACAACACCAAGCTGGCTTCGTCAAGAGGACCGAAGCCCTTAATTATTATCTGTGCCTTGTTCTTTATTTTCGGTTTCGTTACCTGGGCAAATGGAACGTTGATCCCTTTCTTTAAACTTTCTTTCGGTTTGTCCGATATTCAGGCCTTTTTAGTCACTTTCGCCTCTTATATGGCCTATTTTTTTCTGGCTCTGCCTTCCTCTTGGATATTGAAAAAAATCGGTTTTAAAAATGGAATTATCCTCGGTCTGTTTATTTTAGGCGTAGGATCACTTTTATTTATTCCTGCGGCGCAAACGCGTACGTTCGGTTTGTTTTTAACCGGTATATTTGTTCAGGGAACCGCTTTGGCTTTGTTGCAAACTGCATCAAATCCTTATTTAACAATTATCGGTCCGCTGGAAAGTGCGGCAAAACGCATAAGTATTGCTGGGATCTGCAATAAATTTGCGGGTATTATCGTACCATTCATTATGGGAACTTTGTTTCTTAAAAATGCTTCGGCACTGGAAGCTAAAATACTTGCAGCAACCGGCTCAGTTAAAGAAGCATTGATAAATAATGTTTTGGGTCGCGTAAATACCCCATACATTGTTCTGGCGATTATTTTTTGCCTTTTGGCTGTGGTGATTAAGTTTACCGATTTACCAGAAGTAGAAGTAGAAGAAGATGTTGTAGACGAGAAAGAAGGCGTGGTAGTAAAACATACCAGTGTGTTTCAGTTTCCGCATTTGTTTTTAGGTGCATTTTGTCTCTTTGTTTACGTTGCTGCAGAAGTAATGGCTGGCGATATTATTGGTGTTTACGGTAAAGCGCTGGGGATTAGTGCGGATATCAGTAAGTATTTTACATCTTTAACCCTCGGCAGTATGCTTGTAGGTTATATTGTTGGTATTATCTGCATTCCAAAATACATTTCTCAACAGTTTGCGCTAAGAATTTGCGCCATTTTAGGTCTTGTTTTTACGCTTGTAGCCTATTTAACAACAGGTTATACCTCCGTAATTTTTATCGCTTTACTAGGTTTGGCCAACTCGTTAATGTGGCCGGCAATATTCCCGTTAGGTATTAGTCATTTGGGGAAATTTACGAAAACCGGATCAGCAATTATGATTATGGGTATTGCTGGTGGTGCCATTTGGCCGTTGTTGTATGCGTTTATTAAAGATCATCTGCATCTTGATTTTCAATTGTCGTACTTCATAACTGTAATGCCATGTTACTTATACATCCTTTTCTTTGCCATAAAAGGCCACAAAGTGGGATTAAACTTAAAATAACCTAACCGAATAAATTATGATTAAGCCCGGTTTTGAGTAAAACCGGGCTTTCTTATGCCATTAATTTTGCCTTATTTTGGAGAATATTTACAGATGCTACAGCACGTAAAAAGCAGCATCTGATTTAATTTTTTATACATGAACAAAGCTATTTTTCTGGATCGCGACGGCGTATTGAATCACGAACGTTACGATTATATCTGTAAAGTTGAAGATTTTGAAATTCTGGAATATCAAATTCCTGTTCTCAAAAAACTCTTTGATGAAGATTATTTGCTGATCGTAATTACCAACCAGGGCGGTATCGCTTTAAAACGGTATTCTGAAGATGAATTGGCGATAATGCACCAGATGCTTCGCGATGCGTTTAAGAAAAAAGGAGCCGAAATTGCTGCATTTTACTATTGTCCGCATCATCCAACGGTTGGTGGCGAATGCAAATGCCGTAAACCGCTTCCGGGGATGATTCTGGATGCAATTGATATGTTTGATATTGATCCAACGCAATCCATTATGATTGGCGATAAACCCCGCGATGTAGAAGCTGCCAATGCTGCCGGCGTTAAAGGAATTTTAATTGAACCGGATGAACAGATTAGCTACGAAAATATAAAAGCTATGCTGGCCGAAACGGTCTAGTTATTTAGATAATAAAAACCAAATATTCACCATCTAACAAGCCTGTTGGGTGGTGAATGATTGTATTTGTAAGATTCATTAATTCGTCCAAAATATCGTATTGCTGTTATGGAGTCTTCAGTCCAAACGTTACAAACCTTACTTTTTGAATTGGCTGGCGTATTGCCAGAAAATGCAGAGCCATTGTTTGCAATGGCTAAAAAAGTAAAACTTGAAGCAAATGAAGCATACATCCGCGAAGGCGATCAAAACCGCAAGCTGGCATATATTGAACAAGGTGTAATGCGCGCTTATACCAATAAATCAAATGGGGAGGAAGCTACGCTTTTCATTCGTTGGGAAGGGCAGTTTATTGCTTCGCACGACACAATTATCCATCAGCAACCTTCGCGTTTTATTTACCGCGCTTTAGAAGCTGTAGAGTTGCTCGAAATTGATTACGATGCTTTAGATGTTTTTCTAAAGCAACACCCGGATTTTGAACCTTTGCGTAATTTTTTTCTACTTAGGATGCTGGATGAATCTTTGCGGATTATGGAATCGTTTGTTACACAAACTCCGGAAGAGCGGTATAAAAAACTGTTGGAAGAACGTTTTGATGTGATCAATCGCGTACCTGGAAAATATCTGGCCTCGATGTTGGGTATTACTCCGGTTTCATTGAGCCGGATACGAAAACGCATGTTTGGTAAAGGCAGAAATTAACTTTTGTTAATGGCTTAAATTAACTTTTGTAAACGCCCGTCGGCGGTATCTCGCTGTAACTTTGTTTCATAAAATTAAAGTTATGGAAAAGATTACTGAGGTTCTGGTTACAATTTTTGGATTGAATATACTAAGGTACTTCCTCATTGCAGGTGTGCCTTTTGCATTGTTTTATTGGGTCTTGCCCCAACAACTTAAAAAATTTAAAATACAGCAAAAGCAAGCGTTAAGCAAAGACTTTTGGCGGGAAATTTTGCATTCTATGCAGAGCACAGTCGTATTTGCTGTTTTCGGCGTGCTCATTTTATTTACACCGCTGAAGCAATATACACAGGTTTATGACAATTTAGAAGATTTCAGTCACTGGTATGTTGCGGTAAGTTTAATTCTGGCACTGGTGATTCATGATACTTATTTCTACTGGATGCACCGGCTTATGCATCATAAATCGCTATTCAAACTCACTCATGTTGTTCATCATAAAAGTACAAACCCTTCGCCATGGACATCTTATAGCTTTCAGCTTGCAGAAGCAGTAGTGGAAGGGGCGGTGTTAATTCCTATTGTTTTGCTGTTGCCTATGCATTCCACAACCATACTGCTGTTTACTGTTGCTGCCTTTGTTATCAACGTCTACGGCCATCTCGGATACGAAATTATGCCCAAAGCTTTTCGGTATACCTGGCTGTTTCAGGTATTGAATACTTCGGTTTACCACAATATGCACCACAGTAAATTTAAAGGAAACTACAGTTTGTATTTTAGATTTTGGGATCGCGTAATGGATACAGAAAACCCAGATTATGTACGCGAATATGATCGGTTACAACAACAAAGATTTAAACTGTGATTTTGGAGTCACAACTATTTAATATCATAATATTACTTGTTTTTACCTTTTTCCCTTTGTGCTGGCCAATAGTTTTGTAATTCATTATTACAGAATAAGACATGATAAAGAAAATTTTACTGGCAGAGCCCCAGAACGACTATTTGGTATTGGTACGGGTAATTGTTGGACTATGGATTATGTGGTACGGAAAAGATGTTCTCGTGCCAGAGTGGTATGCTTTACGCCTGGAACAATGGGGGCCGTCGGGGCTAGGTTTTTCAAACCCAGCTTTTATGTTGTACTTATCTAAAGGTTCGGAAATGCTCTTCGGTTTTCTGTTAACCATTGGTTTATTTACACGTTTTGCATCGTTAGTGCTGCTTTTTGTAATGAGCGTAGCGGTGGGCCTTGGGCAAGGCTGGGCAATTTTTCCATACGATAAAGGGGAGATCACGTTTTTTTACTGGCTTTTCTTTATTGTATTTCTGCTTGTTGGAGGCGGAAAATATAGCTTCGATAATTTGATTTTTAAGAAAAAAAATTAATGTAGCTAGAAAAATTTGAGTGTACAGAAACAGGCGTATAAGCGTTTGTTTCGGTATATGATCGGTTTATTCTATTTAATCTTTCGATCACGCCAATTTTAAATTACTTCCGGAAAAAATTAAGGATTTAGAAACATTAATTCTTTATCCTTAATTTTTTTAGTTTTAGACTAATTCATCATGTCGCGCATCTGGCCATTCACCATTTGTTTTGTCCGGCTTTTAGCCCGAAGTTTGTAGACAAAGACAATAGATGAAAAAAATAGGACTAATTTCAGATACGCATGGTTTTTTAGACGACGCTGTTTTCAAACATTTCGATAGTTGTGATGAGATTTGGCATGCCGGAGATTTTGGTGCAAATGTGGCAGAGCCACTGGCGGCATTTAAACCCTTAAAAGGTGTGTCTGGGAATATTGATGATGCAGAAATCAGAAGTAACTTTCCAGAGAAAAATCGATTTAGGTGTGAAGAAGTAGATGTCTGGATGACGCATATTGGTGGTTATCCAGGTAGGTACTCTAGTTTTGTAAAACCTGAAATTTACACTAACCCACCAAAATTGTTCATAACAGGGCACTCGCATATTCTTAAAGTAATGTTTGATGAAAAAATAAAATGTTTGCATATAAACCCCGGTGCGGCCGGAAAACATGGCTGGCATAAGGTGAGAACTTTGATTAGGTTTTGCATAACTGACGAAAATATTCATACCTTAGAGGTTATAGAATTATCAGGTAGATAATGTAAAATATACACTAAGTATGGTTTGTGGAGTAACAACACTAGGACAGTTTATCATCGAAAAACAGGCGGATTTTCCCTATGCCAAAGGCGAACTTTCCCGATTATTGAGAGACATTGGGATTGCGGCAAAAATTGTAAACCGCGAGGTGAATAAAGCCGGTCTGGTAGATATTCTTGGTGAAGTAGGTACAACAAACATACAAGGTGAAGAACAGAAAAAATTAGATGTTTATGCCAATGACCAGT
Organism: Pedobacter terrestris; assembly: GCF_052343045.1. NCBI lineage: Bacteria > Pseudomonadati > Bacteroidota > Sphingobacteriia > Sphingobacteriales > Sphingobacteriaceae > Pedobacter > Pedobacter terrestris. The sequence continues at coordinate 1,473,078 of NZ_CP180264.1, forward strand.
TTATTTCTGCACTTACCAGCGGTGGCGAATGTTGTATTGTGGCCACTGAAGAGGAAGATGAAATTATCCATATAGAATCTCCTGTTTCTCAGAATGCCAAATACATCGTCTGTATAGATCCTTTAGACGGTTCTTCCAATACAGATGTTAATGTTGGTGTCGGCACAATTTTTTCTATTTACCGCCGCAAAAGTACCGAAGGTAAAGCCAGCTTAGAAGATGTTTTGCAAGAAGGTACAAAGCAGGTTGCAGCAGGTTACATAATATATGGTTCATCAACCATGTTGGTATATACGACCGGGAAAGGTGTAAATGGTTTTACGCTAGATCCATCAATTGGCGAGTTTTGTTTGTCGCATCCAAAAATGAAAACGCCTCAATCTGGTAGTTTGTATTCTGTAAACGAAGGCAATTATGTTCATTTTCCCGATGGTGTAAAGAAATATATTAAATATTGCCAGGTAGAAGATGTAGCATCGAAACGGCCATATACTTCCAGATATATTGGTTCTATGGTGGGCGATATTCACCGTAACCTGATTAAAGGCGGGATTTATATTTATCCCACAACATCCCGTTCTCCTAAAGGGAAACTTCGTTTACTTTATGAATGTAATCCGATGGCTTTCATTGTAGAACAAGCCGGAGGAAAAGCGAGCACGGGTTTTAGCCGGATTCTGGATATTGTGCCTACTGAACTTCACGAGCGTGCGCCCATTTTTATCGGTTCAAAAGAAATGGTAGAAAAAGCAGAAGAGATGATGCGTTTACATTCGCCAAATCTGGAAACAGGAGATGCCACGATTGAAGCAACTCTGGTAGACCTGGGGATTGTTGGGGGAATCGATTAATGAATTTATTAAACTTTTGGTAAATCTCCGCGGATTTTCGAGTTAAGATATTTTATCAGACACATAACAAACGGCAGTTTTCGAAAGAATAACTGCCGTTAATCATACTCGTCTAAAATTGGTTCCGAATATTGTACTTCGAAATCAATGTCTTAAATTTTTGCAAAGCGTACAAATCGAACGAAACCACTTCCATCGGTTTTCCCGGAAAGTGCTTCAGTGGTCAATGGAACTTCTGCATCTTGTTGCTGATATTTTTGATTTCAACAGCAGATTCAAATCGGAGTTTATATCGTTGATCAATCCGGTCATTTTCCAGCTCCAGTACAAGTGCACTTCTTTATCCGCCCGTTACTAAAGCACCTGTTATTGCACTAATGTTTGCTGGCTTTTTGCGGTTAAATTTATAACATTCTATCAACCTGCTGTACCATTTTTTGCCAGCACCCAGCACGTACAGGTTTTTGCATATGTACCTTTCGGATCGATGAGCGAGATCGAGATTTACACACTTTAACCAACATAATTGGACATTTGAATCTTACACTTGTATTTAGAGGATTGCGGCTTGCTTTGTAAAAAATAAGAAGAAGTGCAACGGAAAATAAATATATTTTGAATCGCATAGCACCTTCGTGTTCCTGTCTCTGGAATATATCAACATAGTCAAACGTAAAAAACAATTGTAAGAATGATTTCGGATAATCGTCATTCTGGTAATTTGGTTCGACGATCTTTAAGCGATAGTGAATAGCGTAGTCAGAACGTAATCCACGTGGTATACTCCAGATCTATTGCGCCAATTCAACATATTTTAATTTGGTTGAAAATTTTTCTGGCGAATTTACCGGTTTAGGATATGTATGAAAACCATTATGTAGCGCTTAGAGCGCATTCCAACTACATTTTTGTACAAAAACAAACCATTTCTGAACAAAAGAATACCCTGTTTGGAAACCCGTATTCCTATTTTTGTTGAGCAATTTAATACGCTGGCCTGAAAATCCGCATTGCGATTGCATCTTATTGATTTAAGATATATAAGCCCACTAACCAAATAAAAATGATGAACCAATACACTTCTGGCCTGCAGCCATATTTCTGGATAATTTATGCTAAAATAACCAATGCACTTTCCATTGAATTTTGTAATTACACAACGGTCGGTTAATCTTTCATCCTATATATTCCGTTCCTTTTATGAAGCCGAAAATAAACCTCAAACCATTCTTCAGTAATATAATTAGCATAAGTATTATCTTCTTGTTACCAGTTTGGGCGACCGCGCAGAAGTCGGCAAAACATCATGGGAGTGCATATGCCATTGTTAAACCTAAATACGATGCACAATCCCTGCTGAGAAATCCTTTAAATGGATGGGTAATGTATGCTGCCCGTTATTCTGGCCCTACCTATTGGGACACTACATACTTCGTTCCGCAATTGAATAAACAAGTCAAGGCGATAGATTATGCTTCTGCTTGCTACATCCGTACCAGTTGGCGCTCATTAAACCCAAAAGCGGGTGAATATGCCTGGAAAGACTCTACCTCAAAGATCGCCAAACTCATACGCGGCGCAGAAAAAAGAGGATTACCCATTGCCTTTCGGATTGTAGTTGACGGCCGGGACCAGGGACAGAATACTCCTCAGTTTGTATTTGATGCCGGAGCGAAATTTTACCTTGAAAATCCCAAACATCCGGACAGGCAGACACCTTATCCACAAGATCCTGTCTTCAGAAAATATTATACCCAATTTATAGAAGCATTAGCCAAAGAATTTAACAACAGCGACAAAACATCATTTATTGATGCCTACGGACTGGGAAAATGGGGGGAAGCACATAATGTAATTTACGAAGATCCGAAAAATGCAACAGCAGAAAGTACGGAAAAAAACAAAGAAGAAACGCTGGACTGGATAACCGATTTGTACGCCCGTACGTTTACAAACGTACCCTTGTTAATCAATTATCATCGTCTGGTTGGACATCCGGCAAGTTGGGCACCAACAAATGCGAACAGTGCGCGGTTACTCGTTAAAGCAATTAATAAGGGTTATAGTTTAAGACATGATGCTTTCGGAATGACGGGTTATTACCAGCAATGGGAAAAGGATTTTGTAAAGGAATGGAACTTTAAACGTCCGGTAATTATGGAGGGCGGTTGGATTACCGGCGGTACGCATCAGTATTGGATCGATCCCAGCGGAAAATATCGCGAAGGTCATCCGGAAGATGTGAGAAAAGGAGAGTTTGAGGCCTCAGAAGAAGCGCATGTAAATATGATGGATTTCAGAGTGGGCGGAGAAACCGCATCCTGGTTTGGAAATTCCTTCCCTTTGGTGCAATCTTTTATCCGTAATGGCGGCTACCGTTTATATCCGGATGAAATCCATCTGCCCCAAAAGATACGGTCAGGAAATACAGCAACAATTACCCATCGATGGAAAAATACGGGGTGGGGATATTGCCCGAATAATATCCCGCAGTGGAACTACAAGTACAAGGTCGCTTTTGCGGTATTGGATGCTTCCGATAAGGTGCAGAAAATATTCGTGGATAAAGAAAGTGAACCCTCAAACTGGTTAAAAGATAAACCGGTTGCCTATACATTTAATGCTGCGGTGAAGCTTCCTCGCGGAAAATACAAATGGGCAATTGCCATTGTAGATACAACGAAAAATAATCTGCCGGGTATCAAACTTGCTATCTATACTGTACCTGTTGCAGACGGATGGATTCCGCTGAGCAACTTTCAAGTCTTTTAGTTTATGATGTATTCTTTCATAAAACCTGCCAGCAGAAAAATTGCACTTTCCGCACTTTTATCTCTTTTCATGTCTGTAGCATTTGCCCAGAACAAATACTTTAGCCGCCTGGAAGGCGATACCCTGATTATTGGAAACAAATGGATAGAAAGAAAATTTGTTTGGAATAAGGGAAATGTGAAAACCTATAGTCTTACCGATAAACAAAACGGACAACGGTGGTTAAACAGGTTAAAAACGCCCGATTTCCAACTCTCAAAAGATACAGCACAATCCGAAGGAACATACAGTTCAAGGGAAGTTAAAGAAACAGCTATTCATCCGGCCTATCTGGCAGTAGAAATCACTTCTAAAACCGGAACTCTGGAGATCAAAAAAATCTATCGGATCTATGAAAACAGTCCGGCAATTGCAACAGATTTCTATCTAAGAGGAAAAATTTCAATTTCAGAAAGCAAAATTGCCAATGCTGCAGATCAGAAAAATATCGAGTTTCTGGACGATATAAACGGGCAACAGGCGAATGCAATTCTGGATCAGATTAAATTGGACGGTTTTCATTGGCAAACGCACATTGTAGAGTTTTTTGATGTAACCGACTGGAATAATAACCTCGTTCAGGAGAAAAAAATCATTCCATACCGCAAAGCTACACATCGGGGCAATTTACTTTTCGCAAACAATGCAGAGCACAATAAAGGTTTCTTTATGCTAAAAGAAGCGCCCGCTTCCGGCGTGCAGCTGGCTTATCCGGGTTATGATTTTACTACAGACTTCGGTCATTTTACTATTGGAGGAATAGGTTTGGCAGCAAAAGACATTTCGGAAAATGACTGGACGGCGGCCTACAGTACTGTAATTGGTGTGTACGCTGGCAATGCTGGGAAAGAATTTGAAGCCCTGCGCCGGTATCAGAAAAATATTCGAAAAATATTGCCACAGCGAGACGAGATGGTAATGATGAATACATGGGGAGATCGAAGTCAGGACGCAAAAATAAACGAAAAGTTTAGCTTGCTTGAATTGGAAAAAGCAGCGCAGTTGGGTATCTCACATTTTCAGATCGATGATGGATGGCAAATAGGCAAAAGTCCAAATTCTGCATTGGCGAAAGGTTCTTTTAAAAACATATGGGATAACCCGGATTACTGGAAGCCCGATCCCGAAAAATATCCGAAAGGCTTGAGTCCAATCGTAAAACGAGCTAAAGAATTGGGTATAGAAATTTGCCTTTGGTTTAATCCGAGCATACAAAATGATTATGCCGATTGGCAAAAAGATGTGGCTGCACTGGTTAGTTTATATCATAAATATGGGATTCGGACATTTAAAATCGACGGATTGTCTATACCCACGAAACAGTCTGAAATAAATCTTCACAAGCTCTTTGATGGTGTTTTGGAACAAACCAATAATGAAGCAGTTTTCAATTTAGATGCCACAGCCGGACGGCGTGCAGGTTACCACAGTTTCAATACGTATGGTAATATTTTTCTGGAAAACCGGTATACCGACTGGCAAAATTATTATCCCTATTGGACACTTCGCAATTTGTGGCAGTTGGCAAAATACGTTCCGGCAGAGAAACTTCAAATCGAGTTTCTGAATAAGTGGAGAAATTCCGACAAATACAATGACGATATTTTTGCGCCAGGTCATTACTCCTTTGAATATCTTTTCGCAATTACCATGGCTGCTCAGCCTTTGGCTTGGTTTGAAGGTACAGGATTGCCGCCGGAAGGATTGAAAATCAGGAGTTTGATTCTGCATTACAGGAAAATACAGCATGATTTTCATTCCGGAACCATACTGCCCATTGGCGACGAACCATCAGGACGCTCCTGGACAGGCTTTCAGTCTATTCTACAAAACGGAGGCTATTTCATCTTTTACCGGGAGAATACACCCATGCAAAGCGCTATGCTGAAAACTTGGCTGCCTGCAGGAACACGGATAAAATGCACTCCGGTGTTGGGGAATGCCAAAGCCATTCAGACAACTGTAGACAATATGGGCGCTATAGAAATCACGCTGCCCAAAATCAATGATTTTGTATTGTATCGTTATGACATTCTTAAATAAGTTCACGAAAAAATGAAAGTAATTTTTGTCAACCTCATTACAACTGCCTTATTAATTTTGAACCTGGACCTTCATGCGCAGCAAATGCAAACGATGGGAAACGTATACGGCCGAAAAGTACAGTCTTTAAATGGAAAGTGGAATGCCATTATAGATCTCTATGATCAAGGTAGAAAAAATAAAATTTTCCAGAACAAAAAACCGGAAACCAAAACAGATTTTTATGAATATTCTTTTGAAAACGGCTATCGCTTAAACGTCCCGTCAGACTGGAACAGCCAGCTGCCAGAATTAAAATATTATGAAGGTACAGTTTGGTATGCTCGAAAGTTTAACCGGCCGCAAGAAAAAGATTGCCGGCAATTTTTATACTTCGGCGCAGTAAGTTACCGTTGCCGGATTTATTTGAATGGAAAAGAAATTGCAGCACACGAAGGTGGTTTCACGCCTTTTCAGGTTGAGGTTACAGCAGAGCTGAAAGAAAAGGACAACTTTATCGCGATAGAAGTAAACAATACGCGCAGCGCAGATGCAATCCCGGCAATGGCTTTTGACTGGTGGAACTATGGAGGTATTACGCGCGATGTATTTCTGGTCAGTACACCAAAGGTTTTTATCGCCGATTATCGCATTCAGCTGGATAAATATAAAGCCGATAAAATTGACGCATCAGTTAAACTTTCCGAATCCCTGGCCAATACAATGGTAACCATCCAAATTCCGGAGCTTAAATTAAAACAAACACTAAAAACGGACAAAAATGGCATTGCAAAAACAACGTTTTTAGTAAAAAATTTAAAACGCTGGTCGCCGGCTTCTCCGGTAGTATACGACGTAAACGTATCAACAGATCAAGATTCTATAGAAGATAAAATTGGTTTCCGAAACATTTGGGTTAAAGGAGAAGATATTTATCTGAATGGGAAACCTATTTTTTTGAAATCAATTTCCTTTCATGAAGAAATACCCCAACGTGAGGGGCGCGCTTTCTCTCAGGCAGATGCGGTGATGTTACTTTCTGAAGCCAGGGCTTTGGGATGTAACATGATCCGTCTGGCACACTATCCTCAAAATGAATATATCGTGAGAACTGCAGAAAAGATGGGCTTTTTGTTATGGGAGGAAATTCCGATCTGGCAAGGAATCGATTTCAAAAACGAATCTACTAAAAAGAAGGCGACCAAAATGATTGGCGAAATGGTTCAACGCGATCAAAACCGATGTGCGCTTACTTTTTGGGGTGTGGCGAATGAAACTCAGCCTTCTGCTCCGCGAAATGCTTTTATCAGGCATTTAATCGCCACATGCAAAGCTATAGATACAACCCGATTAATTACAGCTGCCTTCGATCTCGTTCATTTCAACCGTGAAAAGCAAGTTTTTGAAATGGATGATCCGTTTATTAAAGAACTCGATGTTGTAGCGGTGAACAAATACCTTGGTTGGTATCATCCCTGGCCGGTTACACCCGATAAAGCCATCTGGAACGTGGCCAAAGGACAACCTTTAATTATTTCAGAATTTGGAGGGGAAGCATTGTATGGTAAAACCGGAGATCCGGACCTTGTCAGTTCCTGGAGTGAAGATTACCAGGCCGCTTTGTACCGTGCCAACCTCGAAATGTTTAAGCATATTCCGAATTTAAGAGGAACCTCTCCCTGGGTACTATTCGATTTCCGCTCTCCATTTCGTTTTCATCCTACAAACCAGGACGGCTGGAACCGCAAAGGCCTGCTTTCTGATCAGGGCTTCAGGAAAAAAGCATGGTACCTGATGAAAGAATATTACGACAGCATTAAATAAGTACACACCTGAATCTAAATGAAATATAAACATCTCATCTGCATTTTGCTGAACCTGTTGCTCTTGCAGAATTATGCCTTAAAGGCACAAACAACGTCTATAGATTTATCGGGAAAATGGGGTTTTCAAACAGACGTGATGGATTTTCGCCGCGGATCGCTCTCTCCGCGTTACAACCACACGCTACAGGAAACAATTGTGCTGCCTGGTACAACAGACGACTACCAGATTGGCTATAAAAATCCATATCAATATATCGATCGGCTAACGCGGAAGTATGAATATATGGGGCCGGCATGGTACCAGAGAGATATTGAAATTCCTAAAGAATGGGCGGGCAAAAAGATATTTCTGTATTTTGAACGTACACATTGGCTTAGTTCTGTGTATGTAGATACTAAAGAGGTTGACAGCATAGATTATATCAGTGTGCCACATCAGCATGATCTGACACGGTTTCTAAAACCGGGAAAAACACACCGCATCACCGTTTGTGTAGACAATAGATTTCAATATAAAACCCATAAATGGGACCATGCACATACGGAATTTACACAAATCAACTGGAACGGAATTCTAGGTGAGATTAAGCTAATGGCTATTGATCCGGTATATTTGGAAGACTTGCAGGTTTATCCCAACGTTGCAGACCGGTCTGTTAAAATCCGTCTTCAAATCAATAATGAAACCGGAAAAGCTGCCTCCGGAAAAGTAAGTTTTAATATTAGCGGAAACCAGTATATGCTCCACACAGAAATTCCTGTGCAGAGTAAAGATTCTGTAACGTTTATTGAACATATCATAAAATTGGGCAAAAATGCCCGCCTTTGGGATGAATTTAATCCCAATGTTTACCAGGTTACGGCCACTTTGGCAACCAAGACCGATGAAAAAAGCTTCCGGAACGATAAAACAGTTTCCTTCGGACTTCGTGAGGTAAAACAAGGCGCGAACCATGTTATGTTAAATAACAGGCCGATTCATTTACGTGGAAATGTAGAAAATGCTGTATTTCCGAAAACGGGACACGTTCCGCTTGATGACGCTTCCTGGGAACGTATTCTGTTGCTCATGAAAGATTATGGAATGAACCACCTGCGTTTCCACTCCTGGTGCCCGCCCGATGCGGCATTCAGAATGGCTGATAAACACGGCATTTATTTCGAGGTAGAAATGCCAATGTGGGGAAAAGATGCAGAACCGGACGAACGGCGGTACAACTTTTTTCGTCGGGAAATGAAAGCTATTTTAAAAGAATATGGCAATCATCCCTCATTTGTATTGTATTGCAATGGAAATGAAATTACAGGGAATTTTGATTTTATTGAAGAGCTAACCGCCAGGGGAATCAAGTTAGATCCGCGGCATTTATATAGCGGTTCTACGGCCAGAACACGGGTAAAGTCAGATCAATATTATGTTTCCCAGCAAACCAATAAAGGCCCGGTAAAGGTGTATGAAGGTCTGGCCAATACCAATTGGGACAGAAGTATGGAAAGCGATGTAGATGTACCGGTCATTTCGCACGAATCTGGTCAGCGCTGTGTATATCCAAATTTTGATGAAATCAGGAAATATACAGATAGCCCTGTAGAGCCCCGGAACTTTGAAATCTTCAGAAACCTGTTGCAAAAAAATGGCATGTTAGATCAGGCTAAAGATTTTTTTCGCGCTTCTGGTGCATTAACGGTAATCGAGTATAAAGCCGTTATTGAAGCTTTGTTAAGGTCTTCTAAATCAGCAGGATTTCAGTTGTTGTCTATCAATGACTTTCCCGGACAAGGTTACGCACCTGTGGGGATTTTAGATCCCTTTTGGGATTCAAAAGGTTTGGTTACACCAGAAAAATTCAGAAATTTTTGTGCGCCTTCAGTCGCCTTACTCCGATATAAAAAGAGTAGTTATTTCAATAGCGAAACCTTCACAGGCAAAGCCGAAGTATACAACTTCAGCAACTCGGCCATAAAAAATGCAACACTTAAATGGTGGTTAACCGATGTCAACGGAGCTGTAATCCGACAGGGCAAACTAAAAAAACAAACTATAGCAAATGATACCGTATCGCCGGTAGGGGAGTTTTCCATTCCTTTACAGAATATTGGCTCCGGACAAAAGTATACCGTTCATCTTTCGGTTAATGATCGCATTGAAAACAGTTGGGACATCTGGGTATATCCGAAACACGAGAATGTGCTGAAATCCACTTCAGAGGTATTGTACACCAATGTACTGGATGATGCTGCAAAAAAACAACTTGCAGCGGGAAAATCAGTTGTGTTATATCCTGTTCCAGACCAGGTAAGAGGTCGAAAATCTATTTTTCACAACCATTTTTGGAACCCGATAATGTTTGCGTGGGCACCAATGACGATTGGAAACCTCATCCACAATCGGCAAGGTATGTTTAAAGATTTCACAACCGACAACCATACCGACTGGCAATGGTGGGATATCCTCAACCACGCAAAAGTTATAGAAATGCAAAATGCGCCAGATCAGCTCCGGCCGTTTATTCAGGTAATAGACAGCTACGATAGCAATAAAAAACTGGGAATTGGTTTTGAAGCAAAGGTTAACGGTGGAAAATTTCTGGTGCTGGCACTGGATACCAAAACCGACCTGGACAACCGCCCTGCTACACAGCAATTATTATTTAGTATAGACCACTATGTAAAAAGTGATCAGTTTACACCAACAGTAGCCGTAGACATGTCTTTTATCCAATCATTTTTAAACAAAGGGGCGCAAAGCGATGGGAAATAAAACAAAACTGCTGGGTATTTTAATATTGCTTTCGAAATTTCTTTATGCTCAGGAAATTATTTTCGATAAATCTGCAGATTTAAAACAAGCCTATGGAAAGTCCGAACAAGCTGAAAAACCACTGACCATGAACGATTTGAATGTAGAATCTGGTTATATTCTTTATGAAGCTGAAATCGAAACCGAGGCCGAAAATGAAAAACTATCGATCGAAAATGTACGCGATTATGCCACGGTATATGTAGATGGTAAATTTAAGGGTATACTGAAGGATGTAAAAAAAACAATTAGTTTGCCAATTTCTCCGGGCAAACATCTGCTGCAATTGTACCTCGAAAATATTGGCAGAATAACTTATGGGCCCGAAATTACAGACAATTCCAAAGGGTTATTTGGGGAAGTAACCCTTGCCGGAAATGACATCAGCAACTGGAAAATGATTGTTCTCAATATCAAAAAACTTCCCATTCAGGATTTAACTTTTATGCCCCGTACTGTCGCAGAAACCCCTGCTTTTTATCAGGGAAATTTTTTGATCAGCAAAATGCAGAATGTTTACCTGGATGTTTCTGGTTGGGGAATGGGAGAAGTGTGGATCAATAACAACTATTTAGGTGCCTATTGGGAAGAAGAAAAACAGCAATCCATTCTGATTCCGGAAAATATGCTGTCAGAAGAAAAAAATGAGATTGTCATTTTCGAGTTGAAGAATAATCATCAGAAGACAATGAAATTATCGCAAATACCAGTTTTTAAGTAAAATATGAAGAATATGATTTCGGCAATAGCCATTATTTGTATGCTCCTGGTTTCGGGTTACAAAGAAGACAAACCACTTTATAAAGACGCAAAACAGCCGATAGAAAAGCGTATCGATGATTTGGTTTCGCGAATGAATTTGCAGGAAAAGGTTATGCAGCTTAACCAGTACACGCTTGGGCGAAATGATAATGCCAACAATATGGCAGATCCGGTTAATGACATTCCGGGAGAAATCGGCTCGCTAATTTATTTTGGAAGCAATGCAGACTTACGCAACCGGGTACAGAAAAAAGCAATGGAACAAACCCGTTTGGGTATCCCGATTATTTTTGGCTATGATGTTATTCATGGTTTCCGCACAATTTATCCAATCTCGCTAGGTCAGGCGAGTTCATGGAATGCAGCATTGGTCCAAAAAGCGTGTGGCGTAGCTGCGCAGGAAGCGCGGATGTCTGGTGTCGATTGGACATTTTCTCCAATGATTGACGTGGCCAGAGATGGAAGATGGGGACGTGTTGCTGAAGGTTATGGCGAAGATACCTACACTAATGCGGTCTTTGCAGCAGCATCTGTTAGAGGATACCAAGGGGAAAATCTGGAAAGTTCAACGCAGGTTGCTGCATGCCTGAAACATTATATTGGATATGGTGCTTCAGAAGCAGGCCGGGATTATGTATATTCTGAAATTTCCAGGCAAACCCTCTGGGATACCTATATGTTGCCTTACGAAGAAGGCGTAAAAGCTGGTGCCGCAACCTTAATGAGCTCTTTTAATGACATTAGCGGAACGCCGGGTTCTGCAAACCAATATACGTTAACAGCTATATTAAAAGAACGCTGGAAACATGATGGTTTTGTGGTTTCCGATTGGGGTTCTATAGATCAGCTTCGGCCACAGGGAATTGCTGCAAACAAAAAAGAAGCCGCTTTCAAGGCCTTTACCGCAGGCGTTGAAATGGATATGATGAACAGATGTTATGACACACATCTCGGCGATTTGGTTAAAGAAGGGAAGATATCTGAAGCGCAGCTGAATGATGCTGTGAAACGGGTTCTGCGCATAAAATTCAGATTGGGTTTATTTGATCAACCGTATACACCAACCACAACTGAAAAGGAACGCTTTTACAGACCCGGAAGTTTAAAAATTGCCGAACAGCTTGCCGAAGAATCTGTTGTATTACTAAAAAACCAGGATAAAATTCTGCCTTTAACACAGACGAAAAAAATAGCAGTAATTGGCCCAGTTGCCAAAACACAATGGCAACTTCTTGGTTCATGGGCTGCACAGGGAAAGTCTGATAACATTATTTCTGTTTACGATGCACTGAAAACAGAATATGCCGGCAAAGCCGATGTGTCTTATGCGCTTGGTTGCGATTTTGACGGACAGGGCACGAAAGCATTTGACGAAGCAAAAAAACTTGCGGCATCGGCCGATGTAATTGTTTTGTGCCTGGGCGAAAAGAAAGACTGGAGCGGCGAAAATGCCTCGCGCTCCACTATCGCTTTACCAAAAATCCAGGAAGATCTTGCTGCAGAACTCGCTAAATCTGGTAAACCGATTGTGCTGGTTTTATCTAACGGAAGACCTTTAGAACTTAACCGTCTGGAACCGATAAGTAAGGCGATTTTAACAATGTGGCAACCCGGTACGCCAGGCGGAAAACCCGTTGCCGCAATATTGTCCGGTCGCGTAAATCCATCCGGAAAACTTGCGATGACATTTCCGTTTTCTACTGGACAGATTCCAATTTATTATAACCACAGGCAAAGCGCACGGCCCAATCAAGGCAAATATCAGGATATTCAAAGCACACCTTTATACGATTTTGCGTACGGACTAAGTTATACCACATTTGAATATGGCGATTTAAAAGTGAGTGAAACTCAGATAAGCCGTACTACAAAATTTACGGTAGAAATTCCGGTAACGAATACCGGAAACCGGGAAGGCATGGAAACCGTACACTGGTTTATTCAGGATCCGGTTTCGAGCATATCCCGCCCGGTAAAAGAGTTAAAATTTTTTGAAAAACAAGTGTTAAAAAGAGGAGAAACCCGGACGTTCCGGTTTGAGGTGAATCCGGAAAGAGATTTGGGCTTTGTTAACGGTGATGGAAAACGTTTTCTTGAAGCCGGCGAATATAACATCATCGTTAAGAATAAAAAGATTAAAATAGAAATCGTAGATTAACGAATCTATTTTAACCAATTCTAATCATCAACAACAGTTCAGGTAAATGAAAAAACTCATCTTGGTAGCTTGTTTTATTGCCTTTTCTCTGCAAAATCTTCTCGCAATAGATATCTCACGATATCGCTTTCATGTTATGCCGGAAACCTCGTATTATGGTGGTATACAGAGTATTGCGAAAGATAGTTTGGGCAGGATATGGTATACAGGTTTTGATGGGCTTTTCATGTACGACGGCAATAGCTTTTACCAGCTTAATGATCTTGTATACGCTATAAAACCAAACCTGAAATGGGCGTTCGGAAGTTTGCTTCGCGATAAAAAAGGCAATCTTTTTCTGGCCACCTCTCATGGTTTGCTTAAATTTGATTATGCGCGGTTTTCCTTCCAGATTGCTGTTCCGGGTAGAATTCGTTCAGTTTGTCTGAATAACGATGGCAATCTTTTCATGCTGGCAGACAAAGAGTTGATCGCCTATAATCATTTGACGTTTAAAGCCCGGCATTTTACGTTGCCCGGAAATAAGTATTTCGGTGGCGTGACGAGTGTAAATGGTAAGGTTTTTCTTGCTCAGGATGAACATTTGCTCCAGTTTGAACAAAAGACTGGGCGGTTTTCGTCTTTTGCAGATTTTGAACCCTCATCAAGCGTAGTGTCCGATGTACTGGAGCATCATGGATTGTATTATTTTTTGAGCCAGAGGAATGGAATTCATGTAACGGACGGCAATGGAGCATTGGTTAGAGAAATCCCGGTGACTTTTGGCGGCCAACCAGTTTTGGCAAAGAAAATTCATGTAGATCAATCTGGCATAATCTGGGTAGCCACTCAGGCAGGTCTTTTTCTGTATGATCCAACGCAGCAGCAATCCGGGTTTCTTCGCATGAACCTGAATGATGCATTTTCTTTGCCCAATAATTCAATCTGGACTATTTATGCTGACCCCGATCAGGGCGCGTGGATTGGCACTTATGGTGGTAAAATCGCGTATTGCTCACTTTTTGACTCTCGGGTACGGTATTTTAGTCCAACTCCAGGAGGCCTGAACCATCCCGTTGTAAGCAGTTTTCAGGAAGATCACCTCGGAAATATCTGGATTGGTACCGAAGGGGGCGGATTGAATTGCTGGAACCGGCAAAGCGATACCTTCAGCCATTTTATGAAGGCGGAGGGAAATTCTCCCAACTCCAATATGATTAAGCAACTGAAGTTTGATCCGGAAAATAAACAGCTGTTAATTGCAGCTTTCAATGGAGGCATTTCATCATACAACTTCAATCGGAAAACGTTCACCAGTTTCGATTTCGATTCTCCTGAAAGTAAAAAATCACTCACCGTTTATAGTTTCGTACAGGATAAACAAAATACCTGGTGGATGACAGATCCAGACAGGCCGTTTTTCTACAGGAAAAAAAACGATGCTGGAATAGAAATGGTTAAAGTGATTGCGTCAAATGGTAAACGGATAGATCTTGAAGTGGAAACTTTGTTTATAGACGATCAGAATCGACTTTGCTTAATTACGCATCAGGGTTTCTTTGTTGTAGACCGTACAACTTTGAAAGTTCTGGAACATCATTTTATAAAAAATGCAGCTTACGCCGTAAATTCCTTGTGCAGCTACCTCCTTGCAGCCAATGGCGATGTTTGGTTTGGAACACTTGGCAAGGGCGTTAATGTGCTAAAAAAAGATGGTACATATCGCAATTACAGTAAAGAGGATGGTATGCCCGCCAAAATGGTATTTGGTATTTTAGAAGACAATGTTTCTAAAAATATCTGGTTTAGTACCGGAAACGGCCTGTACTATTTCGACGTAAAAAAACAAAATTTTCAAAAAGCGCGTTTCTATCGCGAAAATAGTTGTGGTTCTTTCTATTTGCGGGCCGCGTATAAAACTGCCAAAGGCGAAATGTTATTCGGTGGTACCAGTGGGTTTTTAATCTTTGATCCGGCTTATCTAAACAAAAATCCACAGAAACCTCACGTATTTTTTACCGGTTTTCTAATCAACAACAAACCATTTTCAAACACTACAGAAAATAGTCCGCTGGCCAAAGACATTGGTAGTTTATCCAACCAAAAACAAGACCGCATAAACCTGTCAAGCGATCAGTCTAACGTCGAAATTCGTTTTTCCGCAAACAGCTATCTTTCTGCGAATAAGAATCAGTTTGCCTACAGGATGCTTGGCCTTGGAGACAATTGGCAGATTATCCAAACTCGGCAGAAGTTGGTGCAGTTTCTCAATTTGCCTGGCGGAGATTATACTTTTGAAATCAAGGCTTCGAATAATGATGGGATTTGGGGCGATGCCATTTCCCGCTTATATATTCATGTAGATCCACCGTTTTTTCTGTCCTGGTGGGCCTATTGTTTTTACGTAGCAATTGCGATAATACTGATGTATTTTATCATGACCTACTTTTCTAATAAAAAGGTATTCAAAGAGCGGCTTGCTTTAGAAATATTGAAGGAACAAAATATGCGCGAATTAAATAAAGCCCGTACTGATTTTTTTACAAATATTTCCCACGACCTTAAAACACCGCTTACCTTGGTCTTGCAACCACTAAAACAATTGAAGGAAACGGCGCTTTTGCAAAGTGAACAGGCCGCAGGATACATGGGACTGATTGAAAAAAATGTTACCCGAATCCAGCGAATGATCAGTCAACTCCTACGTTTCAGAGAAATAGAAAGTCAAAAAATTACATTAAGTCCGCAACCCGGAGATTTTATCAACTTTGTTAAAGACATCTTTGGCTTGTTTGAATTGTATGCCAATAAGAAAGAAATTGAAACCAGTTTTTCGGCTTTTAAAGACAGTATTTACCTTGCGTTTGACTATGATGTTCTGGAAAAAATATTAACCAATTTATTTTCAAATGCGCTGAAATATACGCCAAATCGGGGTTATGTTGGCGTGCGGATGTATGCTGCTTCTGATGAAGAAAAAAGCAGGCTGAAGAATTCGGCTGATCATGAAAACGAATACATTTCTATTGAAGTTTTAAATACCGGAGACGGTTTTTCTGAAGAACAGATTGCTGCCCTGTATACGTCATTCAACCGCCTTTCCTCTCAAAGACCAACGTTTGAGGAAAGCTCCGGATTGGGGCTGGCCATTGTAAAAGAATTGGTTGAAATTCTTGGTGGAACCATCTGGATGATAAATAAAAACGATAAAATTGCTTTCACCATAATGCTGCCGTTGAAGAAGCAGTCTGGAGTAGCCAATCTTCAGCTCGATATGTATGACTATACAATTTCTGAAATTGACGACATCATTATGCAAGAGACTAAAGATCCGGTATGTGATACAATAGAAGCAAGAAAAAGCAATAGTATTTTGCTGATCGAAGACGATCCGCAAATGCGCTTATATCTGGAACAAAGGCTTGCACAAAAATACAATGTGTATACTGCCAACGACGGAGTGGAAGGCCAAACCAAAGCAGAAAAAATTTATCCTCAACTGATTATAACCGATTTGGTTATGCCGAATAAAAACGGGTTAGACGTGTGCAGAAGCCTGCGGCAAAATTTCAAAACCAGCCACATTCCAATTGTAATGATTTCCGGAAATGGAGATGATCATCAGAATAAAATAAAAGCACTGGAGTTTGGTGCCAATGTTTTTATCGATAAACCTTTCGATGTGGATTACCTTCTTCAGCAAGTTGAAAATATTCTGAAAAACCAGCAGGAACTGAAAGAAAAATACATGAAACGGATACAGCTGGAACCATCCCATGTTACCGTAACTTCAATGGATGAAGAACTGCTCATTAAGGCAATGAAGGTTATTGAAGTAAACATTGCCAATGCAAATTATTCTGTAGAAGATTTTGTATCCGATATGAATGTTGGAAGAACAATCCTTTACCAGAAAATACACGACATTGTAGGCATGTCAATTAAAGAATTTATTCTGAATGTACGGTTGAAACGAAGTGCTTATTTACTTGAAAAGTCAGACTTGACCGTTTCGGAGGTTGCTTATCAAACAGG
Organism: Pedobacter terrestris; assembly: GCF_052343045.1. Lineage (NCBI taxonomy): Bacteria > Pseudomonadati > Bacteroidota > Sphingobacteriia > Sphingobacteriales > Sphingobacteriaceae > Pedobacter > Pedobacter terrestris. The sequence goes on from NZ_CP180264.1 coordinate 1,490,322, forward strand.
CTTTAACAACGCAAAGTATTTTAGTGTTTGTTTTAAAAAACAATTTGACTTTACGCCCTCAGATTTTAAGAAAAAATACTTTTCAGGCAATAAGAAATAAGCACTTCTACAAATCATTATTGAGTCTTCATGTTCGGGTTGCATATCCTTTAATTTATCTTCTGAAAAATTCTGCAAAGCAATGATCGCAGCCTACTTTTTTTTAAAATAGTGGCTGCAATCGCATATTTGTACAAAAGCAAACCATTTTTGTACAAAAGTGAACCCTCACAAATGCTTGTGTGCTATAGATTTGTCTTAACCAAATTAATAAACCTAACGATTATGACAAGCCATCTAAACACAATCTCGGCGATGCGACATGAGATAAAATTAAAGCCCCCACATCAACATGTAAATGGAAAGATTTCAGTTTCCGATTAACAGCCTACATACAACTAATCAAAACACTTAAATTTTTATCTGCGGAGGATCTATCTGCAAGCCCGGCAAAAAAAACACGGCGAAATACAGCATGTGTACACGTAGCCTGGGTAATGTTTAATGAATCTTGCTGACTCGTTTTCCACGATGAATATTGAGGCATTGATTAGCCACTGTATGTATAACAGAACAAATTTGTAAACCATTCCCTGAAGGGAACATGCGTTTTAGCCAAATCATTTCTAACCAAATATCAAACTTAATGATAAGAAGACTACACATCAGGCTTAAAATCTGGTTAATGGTGGTTGTTCTATTTTGCGTAGGGCAGGGCATATTATATGCAAAACCCAAAGAAATAGCCACTGGGGATTCAACCAATTCTGCTGCTTTACTGTTCCAGGAAATTACCGGTACGGTAAAGGATGAAAAAAATCTCCCGATTCCGGGTGCATCCGTAAAAATTAAAGGAACCACTATAGGTGTTCAGACCGATGTGGACGGAAAGTTCCGCATCAATGCAGACCGCGGCCAAACACTTGTTTTTTCCTTCATAGGCTCCGAAAGCCGGGAAGTGGTTGTGGCTTCCGCAAACCTGCTTAACGTCATATTGCCATCTACCAGCAGTTCACTCAGTGAAGTTGTTGTTAACGGATACTCTACTCAGAGAAGATCTGCTGTTACGGCGGCCATCAGTACCGTTTCCGGTCAAGATTTACTTAAAGCACCGGTAACCAATACAACAAATGCTTTGGCTGGCCGTGTACCGGGATTGGTTGTTCAACAAACATCTGGTCGCCCTGGCCTAAACTCGGCAGCATTATATATCCGTGGTCAGGTTTCACCTTCTGCTACTGCATTAATTATTGTTGATGGAGTGGAACGCACCTCGTTTGGCGATATCGATCCAAATGAGATTGAAAGCATTAACGTGCTGAAAGACGCATCTTCTACAGCTTTGTATGGGTTGAAGGGCGCAAATGGTGTTTTTGTAATTACCACAAAAAGCGGTGTTGAAGGACCTGCAAAAGTAACCTTCTCGGGCAATTTGGGAATTGTAAGCCCAACATCACGACCAGAAATTCTGGATGCGTATCAAAGTGCAATGTTGTTAACTGAAGGTCAGGTTAATGTGGGGGATCCCAGAACGTTTACCGATGAAGATCTGGCGATTTTTAAATCCGGAAGCGGAAATCCGCTGCTTTATCCAAATGTAATGTGGTACAATGAACTGGTTAAAAAGAATTGGTTGCAAAACCAGCAAAACCTGACCATTTCCGGCGGAAGTGAAAAAGTTAAATACTTCACCTCTTTTAGTCATATGAATGAAGAAGGGAATTTTAAAGAGTTTAAAACACCATTAGATTATTCTACCTCACCAAGTTACAGCCGCTACAATTTCAGGGCGCGTGTAGGGATAGATTTGACGAAAACAACCAATTTTGAAGTAAATCTTGCCGGCCGCAATGAGCATCGGTATAGCCCGGCGGGAATGAGTGAATACAACGATCCTGCAGGTGTGGTCAGCAATGGAATTGAAGGCCTTGTTGGGCGTGCCTTGAAAATGCCATCTTGGGCAGCGCCTTTTTTTAAAGACTATATCAATTCTGACGATCCGAAAATTATTGCACTTGATGGAAATTACAATCACCTTGTAAATTATGGTTTAGGAGGTGTAAACTCATTTAATCCCTATGCCTTGCTTACATATGGTGGCTACGCATTTACGGATAACAATATTGCAGAGTCTATTTTTACATTAAGACAGAAACTGGATTTTATTACCAAAGGACTTAATTTCAAAGCCCAGTTCGGATATGACGCGACTCAACTATCGGGTAAATTGCAGAGAGGGAGCGTAGGTTATTTGGAACTCGACAGAAACTCTCTCGCACTTACACCTGTAGGTGGTACATATAATGACTTTTTTGGTGCACCCGCCTATTCCAGAAGTGGGTTTACCAAAACAAACCTTCAATTGTTTTTAACCTATAGCAGAACGTTTGGAAAACACAATGTAAGTGCAAATCTAATCGGCCAGCGCGAATTACAAGGTTCAGCAGCCGCTGCGGCACCGTTTGCCAACCAGGGTTTGATAAGCGAGGCTACCTACAATTACGGAAATAAATATTTTCTTACCGCCAGTGCAACCTATAATGGTTCGGAAAACTATGCAAAAGGGTACCGCTATGGTTTTTTTCCGGCGGCAACCGTAGGGTATAATATCGCGAATGAAGAGTGGATGAAAAAATTCACCTGGATTAGCATGTTAAAAATCCGCGGGTCAATTGGCCGCGTGGGGATTCCAAGTCCGGGTACGAGCAGATTTTACTATCAAAACAGGTTTGGCGCAGGCTCTACTGTCGTATTTGGTAACCCCAATAGCAACTTCAGCGCACCTACGTATATCCAATCTCAGTTCGGAAATCCTTTCATCACGTTTGAGGTATCTCTCAAAAGAAATATCGGTATAGATCTTTCATTATTCCGTGATAAATTGAACATTACAGCAGATTTATTTGATGATGAGCGTTCCGATATCCTCACCACACGTTCTGCAACCAGTTTTGCAACATATGGAGCAACAGTTCCAAGCACAAACTATGGCGTAAATTACAATCACGGGTACGAAATTTCCGTTACATACAGAGATCGGATTAAAGACTTTACCTACGCGCTTACCGGAAACATGAGTTTTGCGCGAAATGCCCGCAGAGTATTGGATGAAGCACCTGGACTAGCAGAAAACCTCCGTGCTTCAGGTAAACCGCTCGGAACTTATTTCGGTTATCATGTACTTGGTTTTTACGCCAATCAGGAGGATATTAATAGTAGTCCGCTAAATAAAATAACGGCATATCCATCCATCCCAGGCGACTTTAAATACCAGGATGTAAATGGAGATGGCATTATTAACAACCAAGATGTAGTTGCGATCGGGCATCCAAATATTCCTGAATACAATGCCAGCTTAAATATACAGCTTGGATATAAAGGTTTTCAGCTGTCGGCACTCTTTAATGGTGTAACCAATGTAAGCTCCAATGTAGTTTTTCAAAGTGGAGGTCTAAATCAATATTATGCACCGATGCTTGACCGTTGGACACCTTCCAACACCAATGCAAGCTGGCCGGTTATACGCCCGGGACTAAATGCAAATCCCAATGAGAGCTTAAATGACTTTACTCTTCAGGACGCTTCATACATAAAACTCCGGAATATACAGCTCAGTTATACCTTACCTAAAAAATGGCTTACAAGAGTTCGGTTAAATGGTGTAACAGTTTTTATAAGCGGGCAGAATTTAAAAACATGGACGAAATTTTACGGCATAGACCCTGAAAACAGTTTGTCGGGAAATGCGTATGCCTCGTCTATCACCGCTATCCCAACTACCAAGATTGTAAACTTCGGTCTTAATCTTTCACTTTAATTCACAATTACAGTCATGAAAAAATTCACATATCTCCTGATTCTGATGATTGCAGTTAGCAGTTACTCCTGTAAGAAAGATTTTTTGCAGCGCGATGTTGGTATACAAAGCGATCTCGAGGAAGTTTTTAAAGATCCGTTGCTGGCATCCAGGTACGGTGATTTCAGTTATACATTTTCTCTTACAGATTATGGCCGTTTAAGTGGCTACAAAGGGATGACCTCACAGTTTACCGATGAATCTATAGCAAATAATGGTCAGATTGAAGTAGCGTCGATGAATACCGGCCAGTTTTTAGATCCTGGTGCATCGGATGTTACCGGAATTTATACGCAGATGTACCGCGGAATCCGGAACGTTAACATCATGCTGGCCAATATGGATAAAACGCCATGGAATGCCTTATACAATCCGGAATATATCCGGGGAGAGCAGTTGTATCTGCGGGCTTATTTTTATTTTGAATTGTTACGCCGCTTTGGTGGCGTGGTGCTCCTAACACAGGCGCAGGATTTTACGGATGCAGCTACAGATCTTCCGCGGAGCAGTTATGCAGAAACCTTAACCTTGATTCTGAACGACCTCGAAAAGTCGATCACCTTATTGCCTTTAACCAATGCGGATTGGCCAAATCCGGCAGCGCAATCCAACCGGGCAACAGGAGCTGCAGCAATGGCGCTTAAGGCCCGTGCACTCCTGTTCGATGCCAGTCCGCTGAACAACCCGAGCAATGATCTAACCAAGTGGAAAAGAGCCGCCGATGCATCAAAAGCTATCATCGATCTCAACAAATTTTCACTTGAGGCCAGCTATGCAAATGTACTAACCGTAGCGAATTCCAATGAGTATATCCGGATCTGGCCGCGTGGTGGAAGAGGATTTATCGGTACTTACCTGAGCGATTTTTTAATTCCTACCAGTTACGGTGGAGCTCAGTCTAATTTATCACCAGTTCAGAACCATGTCGATTTGTATGAAATGGCAAATGGAAAACCAATTACAGACCCAACATCTGGTTACAATCCACAAAGTCCTTATACCAATAGAGATCCACGCTTTTACGTCAACATCCTGTACAACGGCGTAACCTGGCAGGGTCGCGCAGTGCAAACGTGGCAATCTGAACCCAATGCACAAGGTATTATAACGTATGGCACAGACATTAGCAGTGCAGCTTCCATTACCAAAACGAGTTACTATTTAAAGCGTTTATGGCCGGAAGCTTCCCGCTCTGGATCAACGGCTTCAGCATTGCTTAATTACGTTTTTTACAGATATGCAGAGGTACTAATGAATTATGCTGAAGCCTTGAATGAGGAAAGTGGTGCCTCAGCAAGTGTATACAATGCTGTAAATGCCATTCGGTTAAGGGCAAATATGCCGGTTTTGCCAGCTGGATTGAGCCAGGTGCAAATGCGAGAACGAATCCGGAATGAGCGCGCCGTAGAATTTGCTTTTGAAGATATGCGCTGGTGGGATATCATGCGGTGGAAAAAAGGCGCTGAGCTTGTTGCTCAACCGATGAAGGGTATGAAAGTCATCAGAAATGCAAATGGAACTTTCACTTATAACGTAGTCGAATTGCCCGTATTTCAAAAAGTTTTCAATGATAATATGTATCTGTACCCGATTCCGAGATCAGAAATGAATAAAACCAGCGGCGCTTTAAAGCAAAATCCAGGTTGGTAAATATTCGATCGTACATAATTTAACAGAAAAGAAATGACAAGATATAGTAAATGTTATGGCCTGGGGCTGTTTATACTGTGCTGCTTGTTAAGCAGTGTAGCAATGGCTCAGAATACCGGAAGCAGCGAACCGGATTCTACAGATACCAACACTAAATTAATAGAAATCCCCTTTGGTACACGAAGCCGTGAAGAACTTAATTATGCAGTGAGCGCGCTTCGGTACAACCAACTTACACAAGTGCCAATCAGTAATTTATCGGGCTTGTTGGCGGGTAGATTGAGTGGTTTTTTATTCAGCTGGACAGGTAATCAACCTGGAGGTGGCAATGTTGCCTATCAAATCCGCGGGCGATCGTCTTATGCCCAAGGCTCTGCACCAGCCTTCCTTGTAGATGGAATTGAACGGGATTTTGAAGATATGGACCTCACAGAGATTGAAAGTGTAACGGTATTAAAAGATGCAGCCTCACTAAACTGGTATGGCTTGAATGGAGGAAATGGTGCAATTCTGGTCACAACCAAACGCGGCAAAATTGGTCAGAGTCAGATCACTTTTGATGCTCAGGGTGGCTTTCAATCTGCGGATAATTTGATTAAACCCTTAAATTCTTATGATTTTGCCCGCTTATACAATCAGGGACTTGCAAATGTTGGCCAGGCACCCGCTTACAGTGCTGCGGCGTTAGACGGATATAAAAACCACACAGATCGTTTTTTATATCCCGACAACAATTACCTGGAGCGCTTTATGAAAAAACAGGCACCTACTCAGAGGTATGCGATTACATTTGGTGGCGGAAATAAACGTGTACGCTACTTTAGTTCGGTGAGTTACTTCAACCAGCAGGGATTGTTTAAAGAAACAAAAACGCCAAACTACGATTCCAATTACGGTTACAAACGTTATAATTTCAGGATTAATTTGGATTATGATGTGAGTAAAACCCTTACATTGACTTTGCTGGCAGGGGTAAGGAGCGAGGTTAGAAATGATGTTGGAGATGGTACAACAGCCGTTTTGAACAATTTATATAACTTACCTCCAAATGCTTTTCCCATTGTAAATGCCGATGGAAGTTACGGCGGAACATCCTTGTTTCAGAATAATCCTTTAGGACAATTACAGTCTACTGGTTTTGCCAGAACAACAACAAATATTCTGCTTGCCAGTATTATGGCCGATCAGAAACTTGATTTTATTACTCCAGGTCTTTCTGCAAACCTTTTCTTCTCGTACGATGGTTACGGAAACTACGGCGATGGCCTGACAGAAAATTATGCTGTATTCAACCAAACCGTTACACCTGTGCAAACTTACCGTACGCCTGCAGTAATTGCCTACCGTACAGCTGCTTTTCAAACCAATACCAAAAACAATGAGCTTTGGTTTGGTTTCGATTACAAACGCAATTTTGGTGAACACCGGATTACCGCTAACCTGCGTGCACAACAATATGTAAGTGCCGCAGTAGACCGCTTAGATTATAGAACACGTATGCTGGCAGGGCGTGCAGATTATAGTTTTAAAGAGCGTTATCTGATCGGTTTTACCGGAAGTTATTCGGGGTCTGAAAACTATGCACCAGACCGAAGGTTTGGTTTTTTTCCGGCTGTATCAGCAGGCTGGCAGCTTTCTAAAGAAGATTTTCTGAAAGACTCCAGAATAATCAGTTACCTGAAGTTGAGAGGTTCTTATGGAAGATCAGGAAATATTGGTCCCAGTTATGATGCAAACGGAAATGTTGTGCGCTTACCCTACCGGACTTTATTTACCAGAGATGCGGGCCCATTTTTAGGTTCTTCATTCTCTACCTCCACAACAGCGAGATTGGTAAGTCCGGCAGGAAATCCATTAACTACCTGGGAAAAAGTTGATCGTTTAAATATTGGAACAGATGTGGATTTCCTGAAAGGCGCTTTAACTTTTTCTGTTGATTACTTTGATGAGAAACGTACAGATATTCTTGGTCCGGCAAATTTGCCTGGTATTTTGGGTATTGCCATTGCACAGGTAAATTCAGGAAAAGTAAGCAGTAAAGGTTTTGATGCCAGCGGTGCATTTAATAAAAAGATCGGCGCATTTATGGTCCGCACAAATGCAAACTTTACCCTGGCAAAAAATATCATTCTGGAACGTACAGAAAATGTCTTGCCCAATCAATCTACTATTGGGCATTATGTTAACGGAGGCAACTACTACATTGCTGAAGGTATTTTCCAGAATCAGGCAGAGATCAATGCAAGTGCAAGGCAAACTTTATCAAGTCTGGTGGTGCCCGGTGATTTGAAATACCGTGATGTGAATAATGATGGAATCATCGATGCAAATGATGCTGTCGCAAGCGATTTTACTGATATTCCGAAGATGTATTATGGTTTTGGGTTTAATATCCAATACAAACAATTTGATTTTGGTGTTCAATTTCAGGGCGTAGACGGCAGAACAATCAATCTTTCAGCGATTATGTATGCAGGTCCAAATGGTTTAAACCAGCTTTCTACAGACGCATGGACACCTGCTACAGCGTCTACAGCGAAATATCCGAGAATAGGAATTACTGACAATGGCAACAATACTGCAAACTCTACTTTCTGGCTATATTCCGGCGATTTTCTAAAACTCCGTGCTGCCGAAATTGGCTATTCTACGCCAGATGAATTCAATCAACGTCTGCGCTTTAAAGGCGCACGCATTTTTGTGAGTGGCAACAACATCTTTACCATTTCAAAACTCAACAAACTTGGTATCGATCCGGAAACGCCAAATGCCGGCCGGTTCTCTTCCTATCCATATGTGAAAACTTTTGCGGTGGGTATCAATGTCAAATTTTAAATAAATGAAGATGAAAAATAAAATATACATTCTAAGTCTTTTATTGTTGTGTTTCTACGGATGCAAAAAGGATTTTTTTGAACCTTCATACAGCGAAGGGCCTGTTCTGGAAGATGCCATCTGGAATACCGACCGCCGCGTACGCGAGTACCTGAATAATGGTTACAATTATATGCTGGCGCGATACAATGTAGATGGCGCTGGGGCACTCTTAGCCAGTGGAAGTGATGAAGCTGTAAATTCCAATGTTAACAGTAATGTGAACATTTTCAACAATGGAAACTGGAGCAGTCTGCGGACTTTTGATGAACAGTATACCAACCTGTATAATGGTTTGTGGGTGGTGAACACCTTTTTGGAACGCTCTCCAACAGCAGTGATTTTTCCTGCCAGTGATTTAAGGGGATTAAGAGGAGAAGCCTTTTTTCTTCGGGGCTTATTTCATTACGAATTGTTTAAGCGTTATGGTGGTATCGTGCTTGCAACCCGTTCATTTTCAGCTGCAGAAGACCTTAATATTCCAAGAAATTCTGTAGATGAAGTGGTACAGCAGATTGTTAAAGACTGCGATTCGGCAATTAACCAGATAGCGGCAACATCTACAAAAGATTGGGATGCCGCAAATTACGGGCGTGCAACCAAAGCTGCAGGAATGGCCCTTAAGGCAAAAACTTTATTGGTTTATGCAAGTCCGCTATACAATACGGGCAATGACTTGATGAGATGGCAAAATGCAGCAAAAGCCGCCAAAGATCTGATGAACTTAAACAAACACAGTTTGCTTAGCAATGCCTTGTTTCCTACACTTTGGGATTATACGGCAACCGCAACATCTTACAACAATGAAGTAATTTTTGCAACCCCTGCTGCCAATATCAATACAATAGAATCCAATAATGCACCCATCAGCTTTACAGGTGGTTTGGGACGTACCAATCCAACACAAAACCTGGTAGATGCATTCGAAATGAGTAATGGGCGGGCAATCACAGATCCGGCTTCCGGTTATAACCCTCAAAATCCTTATGCCGGAAGAGACCCAAGATTAAATCAGTTTGTGGTATATAACGGAGCAACATTTAAAACCGGAAGCTTGTCTCGCGCAGTAGAAACATTTGACGGCGGGCGAGACAATGATCCTTCCAATGTCAACAGCACAAAATCGGGATATTATCTGCGCAAATTTTTAAGTGGTAATGCAACGTATAACATCACCGGAACAACAAGTGTACGCAGACCGTGGGTGCTGTTCAGATACGCAGAAATTTTGCTCATGTATGCCGAAGCACTGAATGAATCTGAAGGACCGGGAACAGAAGTATATTCGGCAATTAATGCGGTGCGCAACCGTGCCGGTATGCCTTCATTAAATGGTTTATCTCAGGCTCAGATGCGAGAACGGATAAAAAATGAGCGCCGCGTCGAATTGTGTTTTGAAGAACAGCGTTTCTTTGATGTTCGCCGCTGGAAACAAGGAGAGCAGTATTTTAGTGCGCCTGTAAACGGTATGAAAATTATTAAAGTGGGAACGACATTAACTTATGCACCTTTTGTAATTGAAAACCGCACATTTACAGCCAAAAATTATTGGTATCCATTTCAGCAGAGCGAAATTAATAAAGCCAGCAAGTTGATCCAGAACCCAGGTTATTAAAATGTAAACGCTACAAACCGAGTGAAAGATCTGCAGGTTTGTAGCCTTGGATAAAACCATAAAAAAGCGAAAGACGATGATTGCAAAATTTAGCATAACATTCAACACAATCAGTTATTGGCTCAGTATAAAACGTGTTGTCTTTTCTTCTGTTTTCCTATTGTTATTTTCCAGTGCATGTGCGCAGAAAACCGACAAATTTATGGGCGAAATTGTCAATTATGATGAAAGTACCGTACCCGCTTTTGTTTTGCCGCCAATATTGAAAACAATCGATGGAACAAATGTAAAGAGTGTTTCTGTATGGGAGAAAAAACGTAGACCAGAGATTTTGGGTTTATTTGAAGAAAATATTTACGGTAAAATGCCATTGTCATTTGATAGCATAAAATTCGCTGCTCTTCATGAAAATCCATTGGCAATGAACGGAAAAGCGCTTCTGAAAGAAATTCAGATCAGCGTTTGGAATAAGGGAAAGTCAATTGTTTTTCCAATGGTACTTTTTATCCCGAATAAACGCAGCAAGCCTGCTCCTGTGTTTTTGTTGATCAACAACCGTGGCAAACGAAATACAGATCCGTCACGAGTAAACAAAAGTACATTTTGGCCAGCAGAGATGGTGATCGACAGTGGCTATGCAATCGCGGCTTTTTACAATGGAGATGTTGCGCCCGACAATAAAAACACCTATCAGAATGGCGTTATAAATGCGCTGTATCCGGAAGCGTTAACACAGGATAACGGCATTAAAGCAATTGGAGCCTGGGCCTGGGCAGCAAGTCGCGTGATGGATTATTTTGAAACTGATAAAGATATTGATTCGAGAAGAGTTGCCATTGTAGGCCATTCACGCGGAGGCAAAACTGCCTTATGGGCAGGTGCAGAAGATCAGCGTTTTGCAATGGTGTTTAGCAGTTGTTCCGGAAATAGTGGAGCAGCACTTTCCCGGCGTAAATATGGAGAAACGGTAAGCCTCATCAACAAACAATTTGGCCATTGGTTTAACGGCAATTACCGGAAATTCAGCAATAATGTAGACAGTTTACCGGTAGATCAGCACATGCTGATTGGGCTTATCGCTCCACGGCCCGTGTATACCACAAACGCAACGGAAGACAGATGGGCTGATCCTTATGGATCTTTTTTATCACTCGTGAATGCCCGTCCGGTATATAACCTGTACCACAAAAAAGTTTCGCTTCCTGCAGAAATGCCCAAAATAAACACACCTGTAATTCGATCTGCAATCGGTTATCACTTCAGGGAGGGAAAACACGATCTTAATGTATACGACTGGACAAATTTTATCCGTTTTGCAAATTACAATTATCAGAACAAATAAAATGTATCGTACGCAAAACTTTGTTTAGCGTTCACGTTCGACAAAATATGTTGGTTAGTTTAATGACGACGGAGGTTAGCCATATGGCGCCTCCGTTCTTTTACCGCTTCTCTGCCGCCCCGTTGAAAAACTCAGTCATGATGTTCAGCGCATTTTCGTTATGCATCCGCTCTCCGTTATCCAGAGATTCCTGTGCAATTTGTGCGGCTCTCTTCCGCATGTTTATCTCGTAAAATGCAATGGCTTGCTGAACAGACTGATGATCGCCGCTCATTAGTGCACCACTTAATTCAAGTGCATCTAACATCGCCATATTTACTCCTTCTCCAGCAAAAGGCGGCATTAGGTGCGCTGCATCGCCAAGCATAGTCAGGTTGGGCAAGGTTTCCCAGTTTTGATCTAAAGGCATGCAATTAATCGGCCTTGGGATGAATGGAACTTGTGTATTTGCAAACAATTCCTGCCAGATTTCGCTCCATTCTGCATAATATGTTTTGAACCAATTTAATATTTCTTCTTTATCGGAGAAATTCAATTTACTTTTTTCCGGCCAGTTTTCTTCAGCTTTGAAGCTTGCATAAAAACCAATTTCGCCGTTTGCTTTTTGGCCCATTAAAATGTTTTTCTCATTGCCGAAAGCCATAATTTTCCCGCCGCGCAATAGGGCAGACATCTGCGGTGCATTTTCTGCAGCATTATAAATATTGCCTTCCAGCATCACAATTCCAGAATAAAACGGCTTAATATGGGTAAGGTGAGGTCTGATTTTAGAATTTGCGCCATCTGCACCTATTACAATATCCGCGTAAGCTGTTTCTTTATTTTTAAAATGTAAATTCCAGCCCTCACCGTGTTTTTCCATCGATAAGAAGTGACTGTCCCATACAATAGTTTCGGGGTTTAAAGAATCTAACAAAATTTTACGGAGAACACCACGGTCTATTTCCGGCCGAAAATGTTCATGTCCAAAGTTTTCTTCAACTTTGTTTTCATGGTCGCTGAAAACAATTTCTGCCCGTTCATTTGCAATTGTTGTTTTATCTGCACCGGGCATAAAATTCTTTTTAAACACCTCGATTAAACCGGCTTTCCGTAGCGCGGCTAAACCAGAATGTTCGTGTAAATCAAGCGGAGCGCCTTGCACTCGGGCATTTTTATCTAAATCCCTTTCGTAAACGGTTACATTTATGTGCTCAAGTTGTAAAAGTTTTGCGAGGGTAAGTCCGCCGGGACCGCCGCCTATAATGGCTATTTTTTTATCTTTTAGTAACATCATTTCAAACATTAAGACGCAAAATTATTGATCGTCATAAACTAGAAATTGTAAAAATCGGTCGTTTTTATTTTTGTGGAGTTCTTTAGGCGAGACGCCAGAAAATTGTTTGATCTCTTTGATAAAGTGAGATTGATCGGTGAAGTTAAGTTGCGGATGCAATTCGCCGTTTTTAATGTGTGGGAGCGAAGCCTGAAAACGCAATATTTTGCAATAGGCTTTTAACGAAAGACCGAATTGCTGGTTAAAATAGCGATTTATTTGTCGAGGGCTCCAGAATAATTGTTCAGAAAGTTCCTGAATCGGGATTTCTCCGTTCGATGATAAAATCAAATTAAAGAGTTTTTTCTTGCGCTCGTCAATCTGCTTTGGCAGCAAAGCGTAAATTTTCTTTGATATATGTTCACAAAATGCATCAAAATCAGAAAAATCTTCCAAACCCTGATCCCAAAAACCGGACGAAATTATCTTCCCGGAATTGATGATTTCTGCTACAGACTGCTTAAAAACATACTCGATAGCCAGCGGGTTAAAACTGATTGAAAAGAAATTATGTATTTCCTGACTGGAATATTTGGGTTTTGTTTCTAATCCGAGTAAAGCAATTTGGATCGTTCCGTTATTGTTTTTTGAAAAAATTAGGTCAATTTTTCCATTTGGGATGATCACCGCTTCGTGTTGATTGGAAAAATTCTGGAAAGAAGAAAAACAATAGACAAAATCGCTCAGAGATTTTTCTGGCGCTTTAAGCTTAAAATGCACGTCTTTTTTCATGCGGGGATTGAGTTTGAAAATTGTTTAGCACGGCCGATAGTCAAATATACGCATCTGCATTTGTTAATTCAGTATCGGCAGATTCTGATGCATGTACATATCGTGACATCAATATTTTCAATTAAACGGTATTGGCGCAGCGTAAGCGGATTAACCTGAAGCAGCACATTCAGGTTCCCTTTTATGATGGATAATTTGCAAAACTGAAGAAATTTTGAATTTGCCTTTTCGGAGGTTTTTTAGCGCCAATTTGCGTTTTAAAGGTGCAACAGAAAGTAAAAAAGAATACCTCGCGATAACCCTTTAGTTTTATTTTTATTTACCGCCGCCACCAACATCTGGCAGCTGTGGTGTATTATCTGCCTTGTTGTCTTTTTTAAACTGAAGTTTTCCAAATTTATAAGAAAGGGTTAGTCCGAAAGATTGTACCGGTACCATTCTCAAATTGGTTTGATCGAAATTTGGGCCAAAGCTTGTTTGCTTTTGAGAAAGATATTTGTTGAAAGGATTTGCTGCGGTTAAGCCAATACTTGCATTTTTATTCCAGAATTGTTTTCTGATGGACAGATTGTAATTGAAAATAGATGGTCTTGTACTTCTGAAATTTCTTTGCTTTGAATTGAAATTTCCGAAAACTTCGGCCAGTAAATTGTTAGGAAATTCATAACTGGCATTTAGGTTAAGGCGGTAGGAAAATGCACTTACAGGGGCCAAACCAAGCGATGCGTTACTTCTGTTTCCTGCCTGTAGGTTTGTACGCAGATTTAATTTTTCTGTTACCGGAACCGATGCAAATATGCTGGCGCCAATACTGGTTTGCGAACCGAGGTTGGCACGTTGTGTTAAAGCTACCGCAGAATAATCTGTACCATTAATGTTTAAAACATCATAATATGTGGTAAACTGTTGCATATCATCAGTATTTCTACGAAAGAAACCGGCAACGTAAATATTAGCGCCTTTTTCAAAAGTTTTACTGTAGCCAAGCTCAAAGTTATTCCCGATTTCTGGTTTTAGAAGTGGATTTCCGGTACTGATATTGTGCGGATCGCTGATGTTGTAGAAAGGATTCAAATCTCCGTAATCCGGCCGTTCAATGCGATACGTGTAGGCCAGTTTAACAGATTCACTGTCATTAATTTTATGCTGCAAAGTAAAAGACGGTGCAAATGTATTATAGCCCGCAATATCGGTTCCAGAAAAGCCTTTTACTTGTCCGGTGCGCTCATATCTTAAACCCGCTTTTCCGGTAATAAAATCATTGAGCAAAGAAAAAGATGAAGAAAGATAAGCAGCATACACATTGCGTTTATACTTAAAGTTGTAACTCTGGTTTGCGTTGGTAATGTAATTGCCGTTAGCCAGCAAAGTATCCGTTATTACTGTATTGTTTAAATCGTCAATAATCAGCTTTGCGCCACTTTCAATTGACAGCTTTTTTCCTATCGGAAGTGTGTAATTTAACACCATTTCAGATTGATTTTCTTTGCCCGGATTTGAACTGATTATACCGGTATTTGGATATAAATTACTGGTGTAAGCAGAAACCTGCGAAGCATTAATTTGATTTTGGCCAAAGCTTCCGTTGTATTGGAAATCAAGCTCGTGGCCATTTTTACCAAAGCTTTTCTTATACCCCAAGCTTACATCTTTTGAATTGGCATTAAAGCGACTCAGAGATGTTCTTCTGCTGCTTAGGTCAGAAATGAGCATTCCGCTATTTGCAAGGAAATATTGCTGAGATTGGCTGGTTACACCTTCTGTATTGTTGTTAAAATGATTGTAACTTAAACTTGCAGTAAGTTCATCTTTCGGAGTAATAGTCCAGCCAAGGTTAATTCCGGCCTGGTAACTGACACGTTGCTGCGGACTTACACCTTGCTGAAGGAATTTATTTACAGTATCTCTGGCCGCGTTGTAAGATGTTCTATCAGAAGAGGTATTGGTTGTGGTTTTAAATTGCTGGTTTTCACTCGCAAAAACGCCTACGCTAAAATTACCGTGTTTTACATTTAGATTAACTGCGCCATTTTGCAAACGACTGCCAATAGAGTAGTTTATGCTACCATTTACACCTTGAAATTTGTTTTCTTTAAGTACGATATTGATGATGCCACCTGTACCGTTTGCATCGTATTTGGCGCCCGGATTGGTAATTACCTCAATACTTTTGATCTGACTTGCCGGTATAGATTGAAGTGCATCTGCAAGGCTTGCGCCGAAAATGCTTGAAGGTTTACCATTAATTAAAAACCGAACACTGCTGCTGCCCTGAAGCTCTACATTCCCATCAATATCTACGCTCACCATCGGAACTTTTTTAAGCACATCAAGCGCCACGCCGTTCTGTGAAGTCAGATCGTTTGCAGTATTGTAGACTGTTTTATCAATCTTATTTTCAATTATAGGCGTTTTTGCCCTTATGGTAATGCCTTGTAATTGATTGTCCATAGCGCTAAGTTGCAAGGTCGCCAGATTTACAGAAGGCGTTTGCACATTAAGTTTTACCGGATCAATAACCAGTTGAGTGTAACCGATAAAATCAACCGTAACACGATATACGCCCTGCGCAAGTCCATTTATAGAAAAGTTTCCTTTCTGATCAGAGCTAATGCCGTTAATTGGTTTTTCAGAGCCAGTGAAATAAATCGTAATGGTAGCGAAATTTACAGGTTGTTTGGTAAAAGCATCTATAACAGTTCCGGAGATTTTGCCCTTTCCGCCAGGTGTTTGTGCATGTATGCTGAAGGGAATAGCAAAAAAAGCAATTAAAAATATCAAATATCGCATGAATCTTAGTTGAGCAAATAATGCCAAAGGTGCAAACAGAATCTGTGGCAATTCTGAAGTCGCGCTGTCAGTACTTTTTTTTTTCGTTAAACGCCACGAAATTGTTGTGGTTTTTAGCTCTGATGAATGAAATTGTAAATCTATTCGAAATTGACGTAGAGTTTTGCGCTAAAATCTGCAATATGAAAAAGATAATCATTTTTTGCCTGTCGGTGAAGACCCCGACCGGTAGATGCAGTGTTCTATTTATGCATCTATCGGTTGGTGTTGCTATCGAACGAAACCTTGCTGTCGGTGAAGACACCGACCGGTAGATGCAGTGTTCTATTTATACATCTTTCGGTTGGTGTTGTTATCGAACGAAATCTTGCCTGTCGGTGAAGACACCGACCGGTAGAGTGTTCTATTTATACATCTGTCGGTTGGTATTGCTATCGACCGAAACCTTGCCTGTCGGTGAAGACACCGACCGGTATTATGCAGAGTTCTATTTATACATCTGTCGGTTGGTGTTGCTACCGAACGAAATCTTGCCTGTCGGTGGAGACACCGACCGGTAGATGCAGTGTTCTATTTATACATCTATCGGTTGGTGTTGCTATCGGCCGGAATCTTGCCGATTAAAAAGACACCGACCGGTAATATTCATCCTTATCTTTCATTAGCTGTTCATTACTTAACATAGTGCACTAAATTAGAATCAAAAAATTCTAAAGTAATTTTGTGGTTGGCTAAATGGTCTTAAAGCCAATCTTTATAAAAGAATAACGATACTACCGGCAGCAATAAGCGCACCACCGGCAAGAGTTTTCAGTTCTATAGGCTCTTTAAGAATTAGAAACGCAAGCCCCATTGCAATTGCAACGCTTAGTTTGTCTATTGGCGCTACTTTAGAAACCTCGCCGATAGACAAGGCTTTGAAATAAAAAATCCACGATAAACCCGTTGCAATGCCAGATAAGACCAGAAAAATAACGTTTGTTTTATTTAATGTTCGAATTTCTGAAAACCCGCCGCTAAACAAAATAATTCCCCAGGCTACAAATAAGATCACAATTGTGCGTATTCCGGTAGCAAGGTTACTGTTAATCCCGGTAGTGCCCACTTTAGCCAATATGGCGGTTGTGGCAGCAAAAAAGGCCGAAAGTATTGCATAATATTTCCACATATCATCAAGTTAATCCGCATAAAGATAGGTGTCAAATCTGATGAAATTCTGATATATATTCCTGTTTCAGGTATGTTTTTATTCAGCAACAACAGAACTCCAGTTTTGCTACAGAATTGGTTTTTAGTTTTGGATACTGCAAATGGAAAAGAAACATCAGAAGTATACAATGCAAATGGCACTTTGATCGAAACTAAAATATCAATAAAACCTGATGATCTTCTTGCTCCTGTGCTAGCAAAATTTAAAGGCGTAAAAATAGTAGAAGCTGCAAAAATAACCAATGCTGATGGTAACATCTGTTATGAAGCAGAAGTAAAAGGGGAAGATCTTCTTTTCGATGCAAAAGGCAATTCTTTAAAACCTTAAAATATATGGGCAAATTTTTTCTAGGCTTCGGCCTTTTACTTTCTTTGGGATTAAACGCTTCTGCGCAATTGGTTGATAGTGTAAATACAAATCATCCAGATACTTTAGGCAGATGGAATACAGGCGTGCAGATTCCGAAGCGGAAATTTAAGGTGGTAAGTTTTATTGCGCCTGTTGTACTTGCGGGTTATGGTTTTGCATCGGTCTATGATCATGGTGCATTAAAACAATTGGATGAAAGTACAAAAGCCGAGCTTCAGGAAGATCATCCTCTGTTTGCTGCACATGTAGATGATTATTTGCAGCTTGCGCCTGCAGCAGCAGTTTATGCCCTTAATCTTTCTGGTGTAAAAGGAAAACACAACCTTTTTGATGCTTCTATGTTATACCTTACTTCTGCTGCGTTAATGGGCGCGTCTACCCATTTTGTAAAACAAGGTGTTGGCAGAATGCGGCCTGATGATAGTGGTTACAATTCTTTTCCATCGGGCCACACTGCTTCGGCATTTATGGCTGCAGAGTTTCTGAACCAAGAGTATAAAGATGTAAACCCGTGGATTGGTTATGCCGGGTATTTTGTGGCAACAGCTACAGGTACTTTAAGAATGTACAACAATAAACATTGGTTTAGCGATGTTGTGGCAGGCGCCGGTTTTGGAATTGCTTCTACCAAAATTGCCTACTTGATTTATCCGTACATGAAAAGGATTTTTAACAATAAGGACAAAGAAAGGAAATTTAGTTTGATGCCATACTATGGCGGAACTTCATCCGGATTGATGCTTTCGGAGAGATTTTAATCATATATCGATGAAAATAACTTAACAATCAATATGAAATTGGCGCAAAAAACGAACTGCTTAACTTCATACGATGCATTAGTGCCGATTAAAGGCTTTTACCAGTGATTTCTCTGCCGGATATAGCTGAAATATACTATCGCTATTGGCTAAATTGTCAAATCTCGGAAATACAATGAACTGTATCGCAAATGATCGTTATCGCATTAATCCAGTTCCTCCACGCCAGTTTGCAATAACCTTGTCGCACAAGTTTTGGTAACTGACTTAAAAATAAAAAGCCTACAGATTTTTTCTGGAGGCTTTTTGCGTTTCAGGATTCGACTTACTAATTTTCATTTCTCTCAAACACTAATGATGGCTTTAATTAAAAATACAAATCATTATTTAAGGTTCTCTGGTGTTTTGAATTGAAAAAATAGATTAATCTATTCCCCGCAACTTTTCCGATTGATCCAATATCTTCCCATTATTTTGGGCATAAAAAAAGCAGCTTAAAAAGCTGCTTTAAAAATGATGGGTGGAAGATGGGGCTCGAACCCACGACCCTCGGCACCACAAACCGATGCTCTAACCGACTGAGCTACATCCACCGTATTTTTTGGTGTCACAAAAGTACGACTTTTAACATTACCTGCAAATAAAATTTAATGTTCGGGAGTAAAAAATATTTAATTGGCTATTTTTCAATGCATTTAATTTTTACGGCTCAATTAAAAAAACTTTAAAACATGGTTTTTAGTGCTAAAAACTTAGCTTTGCTACGTTTATGATCGAGATTTATACAGACGGCGCAGCAAGTGGAAACCCTGGTCCGGGAGGTTATGGAACCATTTTGAGAGCAGGAAAGCACTATAAAGAATTGAGTGGAGGTTTTAGAATGACCACCAACAACCGTATGGAATTGCTGGCTGTAATTAAAGGCTTAGAGGCGCTTAAAAGTTTAAATCAGGATGTAACTGTTTACTCTGATTCGAAATACGTTGTAGATGCTGTCGAGAAAAAATGGGTATTTGGTTGGGTAACCAAAAATTTTAAAGATAAAAAGAACAAAGATTTGTGGTTGCGTTTTCTGGAATTGTATAAACTCCATAAAGTTCGCTTTATTTGGATTAAAGGACATAATGATCATCCTGAAAATGAGCGTTGCGATCGCCTGGCTGTTTTTGCTTCGCAAGACAAGCAAAACCTGGCTATAGATTCAGTATTTGAAGTAGAACGCAACAAAGCCAAGTTGTTGTAAACCTTTATCCGATAAATATTCCAAAAACAAGGGAATTTATTTAATCCATTTCAATTGTATTGTGTTATCAAACTATGCAAAAGGGAATGGATATATCGACGACAATTTTGTCTGTTGCAACACAGCGAGGCAAGGAAAAAAGTACGTGTCCTTCAGAAATTGCGCGTATGTTATTTCCAGAAAATTGGCGAACGCAAATGAAAGAAGTTGTTAACGTTGCGATTGATTTGCATAAAAAAGGTAAAATCATCATCACCCAAAAGGGAATCGCTGTAGATGTAGATCATATAGTCGGCCCTGTACGCATTAAAATTGTTTAGTACGAGTAGGATTTCTATTTACAGCTGTATACATTGTTGGGTGGCAGTTCTATAATTCTTGAAATACCACCCAATAACGTTAAAAGCTATTTTCCTTTTTGTTGCGCATCCAAAACCAACCATTGGTTTACCATATTGTCGGTTCCTTCCAATACAATTTTGTAAAAATCAGACGTAAATTTAGATACATCTATAAAAGCATGTTCCTGCGCTGCCGGCACTTCTGCAAGTAATTCGTATTCGTCTTTTCCTCCTGACTTAAACAGATTGGTTTTGCTCAGCCAAATTTTTACTGTTCCATCTTTTTTCATGGCTTTCCAGCTGATGTCAATATTTCCATGAACAAAATTCATTTCCGGGCGTGCGATAGAAATTTCGCCAATAAGTGACGTACCGTCTACTTCCATATTTATTTTTTTCGGGATAGAAATGTTCATAAACTTGGCAATAGAAGGCATAATGTCTACAATTGCCGGGCGATAATATTGCGCATAAGTATTGAGGTTTTTGTAGTTTGATACCATCCAGGTAGAACGTTGTCTGGCCGATTGGCCGCCATGGCCTTTGCCGGTTTTTTCATCTCTGCCATGATCTGTAGTCACTACCATTAACCATTCTTCATTTTTGGTTTTACTGCGGTATTCTATCGCATCGTAAATTTTTCCCAGCTGCACATCAAGTTTACGGATCGCATCTTCCAACTGCTTACTATCTCCATACATATGCCCCATGTCGTCGGTGTATTCGAGATAAACCCAGCTTAAATCTGGTGCAGTTTCTTTAAGTGTTTTTGCCGCATCTGCAACCACCTGCTCGTCAATTTCGTGCATAAAATTGCGCGCTTTGTCGTGTTTAAACCTGGCTGTATCTAGTTCATATCCATCAAAATATTGATCAACATTCAGGTTTCCTGCCTGTGGCAAATGGTAACCCAGTAATTTGGTCCGGTTATCTGTCCAGCTAGAAAAAATTGCTGTTTTTTTGTTGGGATACTGATCTTTAAGCAATCTGAATATATTTTGGTAATTATAATTCTGATCTACGATATCATTGTCATATACGTGATGCTTGTTTACCCAGGTTCCGGTTAGCAAAGAGTTGTAACCCACTGCAGAAATGGTTGGCGTTTGGCTGTAACCACCTTTTTCGCCACCAACATACATTCTGCTATAGCTGCCAGCTTGAATGATGCGCTTAATATTGGGCAGATCAAGACGTTCTATCACGTCTGCCGGAATACCATCGGCAATAACAAAAACCGTTTTCTTTATTTTTTGGGCTGAGGCGTTAACTCCCGCGAGAATAAGCGCCGCTAAAAATATTTTTTTGTACATTTTACTTGTTGATTTTTAATGATCTTCATCCGTTAAACTGCGAAGTTCATTTTCCAGAAATAATAATTTTAGAGAAAAGGCTGTATCATAAAACACAAAATTTGTTTTAAGAAACAGCCTTGTTTGTTTTAAGGTTTAAGCAACCACATCACGGCGTTAATATCATCTCCGCCAGAATATTGTGAAGCAATTGCCGCACTAACATTTTGTTGGTTAAGGCGCAGTTCAGATTCTGGATACATCCAACGTTTCGGAATGCGTTTGCTGTTTAGTACGCCAGCTCCAGAAACATCAAATACCGGAATCCCTGTGCGGCGTTGTTCGTAAAAAGGTTGCCAGTCGCTATTCATAAATGTTGCAATGTATTTCTGCGTCAGGATATTGTTTAATGGAGCGGCACTTGCCGAAAGCTGTACAGACGCTTGACTTAAGTATGCATCAATAGCTGGTTGTGCAATTCCGTAAAATAGCATCGATGCCTGTACACCTTTTTGATAATACTCACTGGCGTTGCCAGAAATCCAACCTCTGCTTACTGCTTCTGCAAGTGTGAACTGTGTTTCTGCATAGCCCAATGCAATACTTGGTTCATTTACGGGATTGTTATAATACCGCGGGTTTATTTTTGAAAGCTCGCCTGCAACGCTTCTGGCATTGTTTTCGTTTACCGCCGCACTTCCTTTTGCACCACCATAGGCATTAAAATCTGTTACCGCAAGTGCAGAATTTTTCGGCGCTTTATCTGCAAAAGTAAACAAACGGGTATCTTGTAAACGTTTAAGCAAATCTATAAAAGTTTCTTCCATATAGTAAGCCGTTTGCATATCGTTACTGTTAAAATATGGATAACGGTTGTTCAGTAAATCATAAAATTTAAGCTGTGCATTATCTGTATTAGAGGCCATTAACGGATAAACAGTTGGGTTGCTCACAATTTCTGCGAAACGTTTTTTTACTTCCAGTTTGGCGTTGTTTTCTTTTAACGATAAACTGATTAAAACTCTCAGCGATAAAGAGTTTATCGCTTTTTTCCATTGTTGCATGTTTCCGTTGTACACAATGTCGCCTTGTATGGCAGCAGTTGATGCACTGATCATTTCATTCGCCGATTTCAGGTCGTTTAAAATACTCAAATAAATATCTTCCTGTTTATCATAACCCGGCTTGTTCACATTTTCTTCGCCTTTAAGCGCTTGTGTGTACGGAATATCACCAAACATTTGTGTAAGCTGCAAAAAATACCATGCTCTGAAAAACTTGGCAATTGGAAGGTATTCTGCTTTGCTTTGTGCAGTGGCAGCCTGTTCCATTTTTACAACCTGTCTTAGATTACTGTAGTTGGTATAACTTCCGCGTGTCCATCCATAATATTGTTGTAAAGATACCGCATCTGTATATACCATTTGGCGTGAGGCGAAAGCAACCAAAACATTGGAAGATTGAAAAGCGGTTTGTTCTATTGAATTAAGCAACAAATCTGGCGTTGCTGCAGTAGATTTATTGGGATCGGTTTGAAATTCGCTGAATTTTTTGCATCCCGATGTGAGTACAGCAATCAGTAATAATGCGAATAATGTATTTTTCATGTCCAAGTCGAGATTAAAATTTGATGTTTGCGTTGAAACCAAATGATCGGGTAGAAGGCGTCTGTAAATTATCTACAGCCGGATCTGGATCTACGTTTGGCATTTTAGAAAAGAGTAAAAGGTTTCTGCCAACCAATGAAACGTTGATGCCTTTAACGAAAGATTTGCTTAAAAGCCTGTTCGGAACTGTCCAGCCAATGGTTACTTCTCTAAGTTTAAGAAAGGTTTGCGAAAAATAATTGTAATTGTTGTAAGCGCCATTGCTGGTATTGGTCATATAATCGATGTAATTAACCGCTTTAGCATTTGGTGCATATACGCGGGTATCGCTTACAATATTCCCGTTAGGATCATAAGTTGCTTGTCCGCTCACCACAACTACACCATCGCCAATAAAGGTCGATAATCCGTTATTTGCATCTACACGATATTGGTTTAGTGTTCCAGGATTTGTTCCGCCCCACCACATTTTCTGGTTGGTAGTAGAATACATCATTCCGCCAATGCGGCCATCAACTAAAAATTTTAAACTAAAACTTTTGAAGTTAAAGGTGTTTTCAATTCCATAAGTCCAATCCGGATCCTGGTTGCCAATATATCTTGAAAAAGTATCATTAAGTGGGAAACCGTTGCTTCCGTAAATGATTTGGCCTTGATTGCTGGTTTGATAAACCGAAGTGAAAATCCGATCCATGCGGTCACCAACTCTTAGAAAGTTTAACGTTTCTGCACCACCATAAATCTCTTTCAGGTACCTGCGGTACTGACTGAAATTTGCCGATACATTCCACTCAAAGTTGGTAGATTTAATCGGAGTACCTGAAACTACGAGCTCAATACCTCTTCGTTGATAGACGTTTCCATTGGCAAGCTGGCTGTTATACGCCGTTGTAATAGAAACCGGAATAGATACGATGTTGTTAAAATCTCTGGTTTGATAGTACGTCGCCTCGATACTTAAACGGTTTTTAAGAAACCTGGTGTCTAAACCGATTTCCCAACTGTCTGATGTTTGCGGGTTTAAATTGCTGTTTAACAGCGCATCACCAAAAGTTAATGAAGGAATATTGTTCCAAATTGTTCCCTTGTTAAACGAAGGGAGATAACTGTAGGTATAATCGTTGTCGTTTAAGGTTGCACTAGAAACCCTCGACCACGATCCGCGGGCTTTTAAATATGAAATCCAGTTGGGTAATTTTGTGAGTTGAGAAACGACAACAGACGAACTTAACGAAGGGTAAAAGAAGCTGTTGTTTGCTGTAGGAAGGGTAGAAATAATATCATTTCTTCCGGTTGCAGATAAGTAAATACCGTTTAGAAACTCAAGATCTACAACGCCATAAACACTGCTTGTACGTCTTTCCTCAACAAAATTTGTTCCCTGAATCGGGTTTGCAGAGTTGCTGAGGTTATAAAACCCCGGAATGGTTAATCCATCAGTATTGGTAGAACCATATTTATTGCTTCTATAATAGTTTGAACCACCAAGTTGGGCATGAAGTTTTATTTTATCGGTAAACGTGTGGTTGTAATCTGCAATTAAATCACTGGCCAAATCAAAGTAATTTCCGGTTGATACGGTATATTGTCCTCTTGATTTATTTCCGTAGCCAATATAACTTTTAGGCTCTTTGTAGGTACGGTTTAATCCATAACTGTTTATTCCGTTCCTGAACTGGATATTTAACGCCGGACTTATTTTATAATTCAGGTTTAATGAACCAAAAGTATTGTCTTTGTTGTATCCGCGCAGATATTCATAAGCCTGAAAGTAAGGATTATTGTAGTATGAATTGTTGTAATTTCTCTGCTGAATACCTTCTTTTCCTGGTACCCAATAGTTTCTCAGATCTTCTACACTTACATCGGCACCGGTCCACAATACTAAATTGTACAGGTAATTTGTTGGTCCGTAGCCGGTTTCCGGGAAGTTTTCTGTAAACTGCCTGTTGTAATTTAAACGGGCATCAACACTGAAAGATTCAGATAATTTGTAGTTACCAGAAATGCTCAATGAGCTGTTGTTCAGGTCTGTATTTGGCACAATACCGCGTTGGTAAATGTGCGAAGCCGAAGCCCGGAAAGCACCTTTTTCCGAACTTTGTGTAATGCTGATGTTGTTGCTGGAAATTATTCCCGTTTGGAAAAAATCTTTAACGTTGTTTTTTCCTCTCGATACAAACGGAAGAGGAACAAGTTTGCCCGTTGCCGCATCAACCGGACTGTTAAATTGCGGCGTTTCGAAAAAACCACTTGGTGTGGTTGGATCTGGTTGATCCAGTTTCGGGCCCCAAATCCATCCAGAACCTTCTGCGCCACCACCAGAACCATCTACATATGTATATTTTCCTTTAAAACCTGCACCATATTCTGTTTGTACCTCAGGTATTCTGATGAAGCTGGGCTGTACCTGTGTTGAGGTGTTGTAATCAATGCTAAGGTCTTTTCCTTTTCCGCGTTTTGTAGTGATCATAATGGCGCCATTCTGGCCAATTGATCCGTACAGTGCAGATGCTCCTGCACCTTTCAAAATGCTCAGGCTTTCTATATCATCTGCATTGATTTTATATAAATCTGCAGATTGATCCGGAATCCCGTCTATTACAATCAGCGGTTTTCTTCCTCTTAAAGAAATTCCAGGATCCTGAAAAAGATCTGTAGAGTTCTGAATATTTAAACCTGCTACACGGCCGGTAAGGGAATTGATAATGTTCGGTTCGCGGGCTTTTACTAAACTTTCTCCTTGTACTTCTTGCACTGCGTAACCCAGTTTGGCTTTTTCTTTTTTGATGCCCAATGCCGTTACCACGACCTCTGATAAAGCATTGGCATTTTCTGTAAGTTCTACAGCATAATTGTCTGCATCGGTTACCACAACTTCTTTTACAGCATAACCAATACTGCTAAATAAAAGAACATCGCCGTTATCTGCTTTGATCGAAAAATCTCCATTTTGGTTCGTGATTGTTCCGGTGTTGCTTGCTTTAATCAGAACAGAAACGCCAGGGATACCAAGTTTCTGATTGTCTGCTACGTGACCTTTGATAATTCTTGCGATTTCTGGTTTTTGCGTATTTGCAGCCGGTTTCACGATAATTTTATTGCTGATTTCGTTGTACGTAAACGGAACTTCTGAAGATATTTTTTTCAAAACTTCTTCCAGATTGCTGTTTAACGCATTTAAGCTGATCTTTTTTTGCAGAAAGCCATTTCTGTCAATACATACAAAGCTGTATTGCGTTTGCTTTTGGATCAGGTTGAAAACCTGTTCAAGAGATTGGTTGCTCGCTGCTACAGAACATTTTATTTTAGATAAGTTTGATCGGTTGAGGTTTTTACTGGCTGCAAAGGCGCTGCTCCAGCAAGTCGTCAGAATGAGCATGGCCAATAATCTGGCACATAGAGAAATTAAAGAAGACCTGTAAATCTTTTTTTTCATAAATTTGAAAATTCGTTAGTTTAATGTTTTAGTTTAAATGGCGATTTTTAGACCGGCATCTCGCAAATGCCGGTTATTTTTTAAGCCAACCCGGTTGGCGTTAAAATGTAAAATGCTATCGTGTGCTCAAGTAAATTTTATTTCCATCGTTTTGATATTTTAGGTTTCCTCCCGAACAGATGATATCCATTACATCTTTCAGGCTGTCATTTTTAAATTGTGCATAAATGCGTGTATCGGCAGTGGTTTCGTTATCGAAAACAATTTTAACACCATACATTTTTTCTATTTTACGTGCAGCGTCACTTAATTTTTCATTGTTAAAAAACAAAGTTTTGGTCATCCAGCCCAATACCGATGTACTGTCCAAATGGTGTTGATAAACCTGATGCTTACTGCGGTCAAACGTGAGTTCTTGTCCCGGTTTTAATGCATAATCGCCATCATGGTCATTCAGTACATTTACATGTACATTGCCTTCAAAAAGCGATACTATGGTTGCGTTTTGATTGCTGCCGGCATCAACATTAAAATGTGTTCCCAACACCTTTACATCCAGCTGATTGGTGTGTACAATAAAAGGTTTATGTGGGTTTTTACTCACTTCAAAATAAGCCTCGCCGGTTAGTTCCACGTAGCGTTGCTGGTCTTCAAATTTTACCGGGTATTTTATTTTACCTTTTGGTCCCATCACTACATGCGTGCCTTCGCTCAATGTTATGGTTTTGATTTCTCCGGCTTTGGTGCTGTATTGTACAAAATCCACAGTCGGAGCAGGTTTAGCCGGCAACAATACATCTGTAGAAACAAAAACTACCGCGGCTACCGAAGCGGCGACAGCAACCCATAAAATGTAGCGTTTTGTTTTGCGTGTACTGTGCGAGGATTCTTCTATATCTAATGCAGCGTTTAAACGGCCCAAAGCCACGATGCTATCGTTTTCTCTGGATTCTTCCCGGCTCAGCCAAATAAATTTTATGGCTTCAAAACTTTGCTCATTTTTTTCGCTTGCGGTAATCCAATCGGTCAGAAGTTCATTTTCTGCCAAACTGGTTTGCTTGTTCAGGTATCGGGTAATTAATAAATATGCTTCTTGCTCTTCCAACATTTTAGGTTCAATTACAGGGAAGACGCAAAGCGGAGAAAATCTCCTTACAAAGCCATATCGAATTAATATAATAGTAATATTGCAACCATTAATTTAACATTAGTAGCGCGATTTATAATCGCTATAGCTTTTTTTCAGAAACTTGATGGAACGGTACATGTGGGTTTTTACCGAATGAATGGAAATGTTAAGCAACTCTGCAATTTGCTCGTAACTGAGGTGATCTTCGCGGTTCATTCTAAAAACCAGCTTTGTTTTTTCCGGCAGAAGGTTAATCATCTGGTTAATATCTGCAGTCAGTTCTTTGAACATTAACAGATGATCTGGTTCTTGATTGGCGGCTAGTGCATCATCAAAAGCACTTTCTGTCGGGTCGTAAAGTGTCCATTGTTGTTCTCGGTATAAATCTTTAATCCGATTTTTTACCGCGGTAAATAAAAAAGAACTGAATGAGGTATGTATAGATAAAGATTCGCGGTTTTTCCAGACCGATAGAAAAACTTCTTGTACAACATCTTCTGCACGCTCTGTATGTTGGGCCAGTAAGGATTTTCCGAACCGAAGTAAACCCCAGTGGTATTTTAAAAATAAGCGGTTAAATGCCAATCTATCGTTCGCTTTTAAGCGGCTTAGCAAATTAAGGTCTTCTGTTTGAACGGTGCTCATATTTGCCTCCAAAGCTAAATTGTGCGTATTAATTAGCTGTTAAGTAATTATTGATATAGCAACATTATTTTTTGTATAACGCCATTCAAAACCCTGCGTTGTTTTTCGCCAGCTTGCTCAACAAATTGCGATTAAAGTTGTTGAACGCTTATGAACGTATTACTCACAGGAGCAACAGGTTATATTGGAAGGCGTTTATTGCCCGCACTTTTAGAGCAGGGCCATCGGGTTACTTGTTTGGTTAGAGATGCAGCGCGTTTGGATGTGAAGCATTTTAAATCTGATCGGGTAACGGTAGCCGAAGCAGATTTGACCAAGCCAGAAACCTTAAATGAACTGCCAGAAGATTTTGATGTTGCTTATTACTTGGTTCATTCTATGAGTGCCAGTGGCGATTTTAGTAAAACTGAGTTGGAGTCTGCAAAAAACTTTGTAGGTTACTTAAACAATACAAAGGCAAAACAGCTAATCTATCTTTCCGGAATTGTAAATAAAGAGGAGCTTAGTCGGCACTTGGAAAGTAGAAAAGCAGTAGAACAGACACTCGGAGCAGGGAAGGTTCCACTCACCACTCTACGTGCCGGTATCATTATCGGTTCTGGAAGTGCATCTTTTGAAATCATCAGAGATTTGGTAGAGAAGCTTCCGGTAATGGTTGCACCGCGTTGGCTGCAGACAAAATGCCAGCCCATCGCTATCCGAAACGTGATACAATTTCTGACCGGTGTAATGGGCCGCGAAAGTACGTATTCAAACCATTATGATATTTATGGCCCGGATTTACTGACCTACAAGCAAATGCTGCTGCAGTTTGCTGCCGTTAGAAAATTAAAACGAAAAATTATTGTTGTACCTGTTTTCACACCGCGGCTTTCTTCTTATTGGTTGTACTTTGTGACCTCTACCTCCTACGATTTGGCTAAAAATCTGGTAGACAGTATGAAGATAGATGTGGTTCCGAAAGAGAATCATTTACCTGCAGAACTCGGTATAGAACTTATCCCTTACAAAACCGGAATAAAAATGGCTTTTGAAAAGATTGAGCAAAATCTTGTTCTTTCCAGGTGGAATGATTCTGGCAGCAACGGCATTTTTAGTAAGGGCTTAACTACTTATATAGAAGTTCCGAAGTTTGGCGTATTTAGCGATAAGCAAAAAATGCACGCTGCAAACCGCGATAAAGCATTAGAACGCATTTTCTCTATCGGCGGCCGCAATGGTTGGTATTATGGAAATTGGCTTTGGGAGTTTAGAGGACTTCTAGATCGGCTTTTTGGTGGTGTAGGATTGCGGCGCGGCCGGAAAAATGCTTCGCAGACAGCGCCCGGCGAGGCACTGGATTTTTGGCGCGTTATACTATCTTCAAAAGAAGAAAACCGATTGCTTCTATTTGCCGAAATGAAATTACCTGGTGAAGCGTGGCTGGAGTTTTGTATTGACCATGATGGAATGGTGCATCAAACCGCAACATTCAGGCCTTTGGGGTTAGCTGGCAGACTATATTGGTTGGCGATGTTGCCTTTCCATTACTTTATTTTTAAAGGAATGTTGAAGAAAATTGTGAGCTAAAAACCAGCTGTTTGGTTGTTTTTCCGGTTTGATATTAAACCGCAGTTGTTGCTAAAATTCCGGAAATTGCCTGAACCATTTTAAGGCTAAATGTATGTCTGCCATTAAGCCAACGACCAATTTCATCGGGATTTACATCTATTGTTTGCGCAAGATGCATTTCGCACAATGTATTTTCATTGAAAGCTTCTTTCACTTTTGCCGCCAAATCCAGGTTGAGTGCAGTAAGCTGCTCAATTGCCGGGTTTCCATTCTCTTCAAGCCAGATTGTATAAAAATCGTTGTCTTCCATCATCATTTCACACATTGGGAATCGGTCGATTCCGGTTTTATATTTTGATGCAAAAATAAGAATAGCAGTTGCAAACACAATATTTAATTGAAAAACCCAAAGTACAACACACTCTCCGGTATAACGGTAAAACTATTTATAGAAAAGTAAGTTTAATAAAGTGTACCGGAATTTTTGTATTGATTTTAATGCCAAAAACATGTTGTAGAAATTGACTGCAAATCTGGCTTGGTTTATCTGCTATAAAAAGCCAAAACTTTGGTTTTTTACGGCGTAAACAATCAACATCAAGCAAAAAAAAACGTACAAAGCTGCCCGGCGGCAACATTAAATTACAGAATATTGATATGGAAGAACTAATACAAATTCCTGGTAAAGCATATCCTTTAGGTTCCAATTGGGACGGTGAGGGCACAAATTTTGCCATTTTCTCCGAACATGCAGAAAAAGTTGAACTTTGTTTTTACGATCGCCAGCATCCATTTCATGAAACTGCACGAATTGAAATTATAGAACGTTCACATCAGATTTTTCACTGCTATATACCCGGAATTGGTCCGGGAGATTTATACGGTTTTCGGGTTTATGGCCCTTATGAACCTCTGGAAGGACACCGTTTTAACCCAAATAAATTGGTTCTTGATCCATATGCAAAAGCATTTTGCGGAGATATTGAGTGGAATGATGCGCTGTTTGGATTTGAACTTGGATCGGAGGATGAAGATTTAAGTTTTTCTGAATCAGACAGCGGCCCATATATGCCGAAAGGTGTGGTGATTGATGCGAGCTATGATTGGGAAGACGATCAACCCCCCAGAACACCGTATCAAAAAACGGTTATCTATGAGCTTCACGTTCGTGGTTTTACGATGCGGCACCCGGAAATTCCGGAAGATATCCGTGGAAGTTATGCTGCTTTGGGGCATCCTGTAGCGATAAATTATTTAAAATCTTTAGGTATTACAGCGATTGAACTGATGCCCATTCATCAATTTGTTTCAGATGGACATTTGAAAGATAAAGGCCTCGACAATTACTGGGGATACAATACCATTGGTTTTTTTGCGCCAGAATCCAGATATGCATCTACCGGAACACGCGGCGAGCAAGTCCGCGAGTTTAAAGATATGGTGAAAGCCTTGCATGCCGCAGGGATCGAAGTCATTCTTGATGTGGTATACAACCATACAGCAGAAGGAAATGAGCGCGGGCCAACTTTATCGTTTAAAGGGATTGATAATTTTACCTATTACCGTTTGGTAGATGATCAAAAGCGATATTACATGGATTATACAGGCACCGGAAATACCTTAAATTCCAGAATGCCCAATGTTTTACGTTTCATGATGGATAGCTTACGCTATTGGATAGAGGATATGCACATTGATGGTTTTCGCTTTGACCTCGCTTCTACACTCGCGCGCGAATTGCATGAAGTTGACCGTTTAAGTTCGTTTTTTGATATCATCCACCAAGATCCTGTAATTTCCCAGGTAAAACTTATAGCCGAGCCCTGGGATGTTGGAGAAGGTGGTTATCAAGTGGGGAAATTTCCTCCCGGATGGGCAGAATGGAATGGGATGTATCGCGATTTAATGCGCGATTTTTGGCGCGGCGAACCCGGAAGTTTGGGCGAGTTTGCACAACGCTTTCTGGGTAGCCCGGATTTGTATATGAACGATTATAGAAGACCAACAGCAAGTGTAAATTTTATCACCGCACACGATGGTTTTACACTTAATGATCTGGTGAGCTACAATGATAAACACAATGAAGCCAATGGCGATGACAATACAGACGGCGAATCTGAAAACCGATCCTGGAATTGCGGACACGAAGGCCCTACAGATGACCCTCTAATTCAAAAGCTGCGCAATCGGCAGAAAAGAAATTTTTTGGCCACCTTATTGCTTTCGCAAGGTATTCCAATGATTTCTTCTGGCGATGAAATGGGGAAAACCCAATGGGGAAATAACAATGGCTACTGCCAGGACAATGAACTTTCCTGGATCAATTGGGAAACCCTAGATGCGGCTCTGCTTCATTTTACTTCCAGTCTAATTAAACTCCGGTTAAATCACCCTTCTTTAAGCCGTAAAGAATGGATTTTAGGCAATAAAACAGATACCGATGGATTGTTGGATATTGTTTGGTTTAGGCCCGACGGGAAAAAAATGACGAAAGAAAACTGGCAAACAGATTACGCCCGCTCCTTAGCAATTTACTTGCATGGCGATGGTATTCAAGCGAAAGGCCCAAATGGAGAAGATATTATGGACAATCATTTTTACCTGATTTTTAATGCCCACCACGGCGAAATTACTTTTCAGCTTCCGGAAAAATCGTACTCTGAAAATTGGTTGCTGTTGTTGGATACTATGAAAGAGGATGAGGTAGAGCACAAATTGATTAGAGGCGAGGGGAAAATCAACGTGGGCGGAAGAAGTGTCGTATTGTTTAGGGCAGTATAAACTGCCCTAAATTTTATAATATGCCACGCAAGCCGTTTTGAGGTTGTTTTACGGTGAGGATTTTAATTTCACCTTTAATCTGGCCGACACGGCTAACCGTTTTTCCGGCCATTATTTGTAAGGCTTGCTGCTGAAAGTTCTTTGCAGCATTTGCACCAGACAATTGTACGGCATAAATTTTGGTTTTTGTTCTTTCCAGATTTACTATTGGAAAGTTCTTTTCTGTATCCAGAACACTCGTTTTTTTCATCGCTAAAATCTCCTTTTCTCCCTTATTGGGTGCTATTTCCGATTGTACAACAGATATTTACTCTCCTTGGTTTTACAGAAATGTTTTTTTGTGAAAAAGGTGTTCATTTAATGATTTGTTGATGTTTATGTTTTACTTTTGCCAGCAAACCCAAACAAATTATAACGCTTGATCACATTTAGCTCCTTGCTGAGAAATAATTATCGAACCCTCTTTGCTATCAGCTTTTTGGTTCTGGTTTTCTATTTAAGCAAAGTTCAGAGCTATATGCTTTTCCACACTTTTGTAGAACTCTTTTCTGTTGTTGTTGCTTTTGCCGTTTTTATTGTAACCTGGAATTCCAGGCAAATGCACGATAACCGTTACCTGCAACTGGTTGGTATTTCTTATATTTTCATTGGTGCTTTAGATTTGCTGCATACGCTTACCTACAAGGGAATGAATATTATTCCGGTAGATGGGCATCCGGCAAATCAATTTTGGGTAGCTACACGTTTTTTAGAGACCATTACATTATTGTTCGGTTTTTTCCTTATCAATAAAAGAACACGCCTGCGGCCAGATTGGGTTTTTCTATCTTACTTTGTTGCTTCAGCCTTAATTATACTAAGCATTTTAGTCTGGAAAAATTTTCCGGTCTGTTATATTGATGGTGTTGGACAAACTGCTTTTAAATTGTGGATGGAGTATATTATCATTGCAATTTTACTCCTCGTTGGTTACCTGCTGATCAAAAATAGGAAACATTTTAGTACCACCGTTTTCAGACTTTTATTGCTTTCGCTCGTTTTTACCATTGTTAGCGAGTTTTGTTTCACGCAATATGTGTTCAATTACAGCGCAATGAATGAGCTGGGCCACTATGCAAAACTGGTAGCTTTTTTCTTGATTTACAAAGCAAATGTAGAAACCAGTTTCATCCGGCCTACTGATATTATTTTTAAAAACCTGAAAGATAATGAAAAGAAATACCGCACACTTGCAGAAAATATGCCGGGTTTTATTCTCCGGTTTAACAGTCAGCTAGAATGTATTTATGCAAATGTAAAAGAAGAACGGCAACAGCCTGAAGGACAAACCATTTTGAAATATCAGATTTCTCAAGATAAAAGTCTCGAAGTATTTTTAATGCCACTGGTTCGGCGCGCGCAGCAAACCGAGGCGGTGCAGCAAAGCAATTTTGATTTGGATGGTGCAAACGGAAAAGAATTTTATGTGGTTCAGGTGATACCAGAATACCACAATTCAGATGTGGAAGCCAGTTATCTGGTAATTTGCCAGGATATTACGGCACTAAAACATTCAGAAAATCAATTGCAGGCCCTAAACCAAACAAAAGATAAGTTGTTTTCAATCATTGCCCATGATCTTAAAAATCCATTTACCTCTTTGCTGTCTTTCAGTGAATTGATTCAACGGAATGCCTATAAAATGGACGGTGCAAAGATAGAACATATGGCTGGCCGGATGAATGAATCGGCTAAACAAGCTTTTGCATTGCTGGAAAATTTACTAAACTGGTCTCGGGTACAAACCGGTACATTAAAACCGGTATCGCTGGCAATTGAGGTAGATGATTTGTTTGATGAATCCAGCCGTTTGTTAACCGCTTTGGCACAGTCTAAATCTATTGCTCTTGTTTTTGAACAGAGCGTTGATTTGGTTGTAATAGCCGATCGGCAAATGGCAGCCACAGTTTTGCGCAATCTAATTTCGAACGCAATTAAATTCAGTTATCCGGAAAGCAGAGTATATATTCAAGCAAAGGAACAAGATTGTGTTGTATTGTTTTCCATTACCGATCATGGCATTGGCGTTGCGCCAGAGCATAGTGAAAACCTTTTTGAAATTGGAAATACATTCAGCTCACTCGGCACTGCATCAGAAGAAGGTACAGGGTTGGGATTGGTGCTCTGTAAAGAATTTGTAGAGATGAACGGCGGAGAAATCTGGCTGGAAAGTGAGCTTGGAAAGGGTACAACGTTCTATTTTACCCTTCCCGTTTAATTCATTTTCAGTTCTTTTAACCGACTGATCATGTTCGCAACGCGATCTGCCGAGCTGAGTTCATATCGGTACTCATCTTCTATGCTTCCCATTTTTGTTTCCGCATTGCGATATTCCATTTTACTGGCTACAAAAACTTTTGCAGAAGTATGAAATTCTGTGGCGCCGGTTTGCAAAGCCAGATCGCGGATGTTTTCTTCATTAATGCCTGCACCGGGCATAATGCAGATGCGGCCAGCTGCCTGTTGAATAAGTTTACAGAGCATTTTTGCACCTTTCGGTGCAGAAGGTGCACCGCCAGAAGTGAGTATGCGTACACAACCCAATTGGATAATTTCTTCCAATGCTTTTTCTAAATTGTTGCTCATGTCAAATGCGCGATGAAAAGCCACAGGAAGGGGAGAAGCCAATTGAATTAACTCTTGGCAGCGTGGTATATCTATTGAACCATCTTTCGTTAAAATACCCAATACAACACCATCACATTGCAATGCTTTGCAGTTTTTGATGTCTTCTTTCATCAACTGAAATTCCAGATCTGAATATAAGAAATCGCCGCCCCGCGGCCGGATAATCGGCCAGATTTCTATTGTGAGCCGTTGTTTAGAAAGTGCAATGTGCGCATAACTGGGCGTGGTTCCACCTTCAGCAAGGTTATCGCAAAGTTCTACACGTTTTGCGCCGCCGTTTTGCGCTGCAAGAGCAGATTCAAAGGAATTTCCGCAAACTTCTACCGCAAAAGATTTATTGTTGTTCATTTGGTTTTGAGTATTTAGGGTTGATCGGCCAGACCTAAAACTTTCCAGCCATTGTCAGATTTGAAAACATTTAGTTTTTGTATAGATTTTCCACCATCGGGAAACCAGCAAACTTCGGTGATTATCCAGTGTTGATCGTCTAATTTCTCGCGTTGCGGAAAGGCATTCAAAAGCATGGAAAAATCCGGGAAACCTTGTTCTTCCAGGTTGCTGATAAATGACATTTCCAGCACTTCTGCAAGTTGAGTAAGCGTATCTTCATCCAGTAGCATTTCGCGTTGCGAAAGCATCAGTCTGGCTTCCTCATTAAAATCTTTGCAGGCCAGCGCTGCATCTAAATTTTTGGTGCTGTAGGCATTTTCAAGCGAGAGAATTGCGCCTTCAGGTGTGTTTAAATCGGCTTTGAAGTAATCTACACCTTCATCAATATACATATTCAGACTGCGGTCAAATTCCTCGCGTTCTGTTTCCGGAACCTGATCTCGTAAAACGCGCAATGTGTAACCACCAATTAGCCTACCGTTTTCGATAATCATCCAGTCGGAGATAATTTTACGGTCGACACCTATTTCCTGATCAATTTTTACTGTCGAAACATTTACAGGTTCGTTTCCGACAATACCAAAAAGGTTGCCTTCATCATCAAAAGATGGAGAAGTTAACCAAATGTGTTCGCTTGATTTTTCATCAACAAGATGGATTTTTACCGAAAAGTATTGTTGATGAGGCTGCGGATTTTTAAGACTTCTTTCAAAATAACCGAGGGTCAGTTTTGCTTTTTCAATGCCCCAGTTCATCGCTTCATCTTCACTGGCTACATAAATCATGTCGGGTTCTCCCTTGCGGGCAACCACATTTTTCTTTCCGAAAATTTTAGAGAACAAACCCATAAGGTAGATTTTATTTCTGAGGGCGTTATGTGAATTTCGGCTTTAGTAATAGCTTTTGCCTTTAATTAAGAGATCTTGTTTTTCGGCATTACAAACCGCGTAACTAAAACCTTGCTGAATGGCATATGCACCATATTCTCCTTGTTTATTAATGGCTAAAAAACCAACCTGAATATTTTTTGCAGTTTCTGGTTTTTTCTTAATAATACGCATTACTGCTTCCTTACAGGCATCTTCCGGAGAATATCCCTGGCGCATCAGTTCAACAACAAGGAAAGATCCAACGTTACGTACCACTTCTTCGCCAACACCGGTAGATGTTGCGCCGCCAACTTCATTATCTACGTATAATCCTGCACCAATAATAGGACTATCGCCAACACGGCCATGTAGCTTGTATGCCATTCCGCTGGTTGTGCAGGCACCGGAAATATTTCCTTTTTCATCTATGGCCAGCATGCCGATGGTATCATGATTGTACTGATTGCCTGGTAATTTCTGCGGAGCAGCCTTATCATACAATTGGTTTTCGATATTCATTACCGGCGCATATTTCGCAGTTTTTAACCATTCTTTCCATGCTTTTTCGCTTTCTGGAGTAAGTAAGTTTTCTTTCTTAAATCCTTGTTCCAGTGCAAACTGTAAGGCGCCATCGCCGGCAAGCATAACGTGTGGCGTTTTTTCCATTACTTTTCGCGCAACAGAAATTGGATGTTTAATGTTTTCTATGGCCAGTACTGCGCCGCAATTGCCTAATTCGTCCATAATGCATGCATCAAGCGTTACAATACCATCGCGATCTGGCAATCCGCCGTAACCAACAGATTGATTTTTAATATCTGCTTCCGGAACCCAGACACCCTGTTCAACAGCATCGAGCGCGCGGCCACCCTTAGACAGTACTTTCCACGCATCGGCATTTGCCGCAATACCAAAATCCCACGTAGAAATTACAATTGGGAAATTTTTTACTGCGGATGATTGCGCCGGGATGACTTCTGCGATGCTTTTTTTATCGATAGCCAATAGACCTGCTGAGAGCGCTGATGCTTTGATGAATTTACGTCGGTTAAACATAAGATTGTTGAAGAATAGGAGTTTGGTTTGTTGTTTTTTAAATTTAGGCTAATATAAAAATCATCCTTAATAGAAACAGATTGTTTTGTTCACATTTAACGATTTACCGCGTGTGATTGGCAATATGCCATTAAAACGATGAAAAGGTAAATTTTAATCCAGCATCTCGAAATGATCTGCATCTTTAAGAAAAGGGAATTGCCGCCTAACTTTAACAATTTCTTCATAAGCGATGGTAACGGTATACATGTCCTCATCTTCAGGTTTGTAATAAACCGTGCTTCCGTAAGGGTCCATAACCATAGAATGGCCACCGTGATAAACCTGATTTCCATCATGGCCAACGCGGTTTACACCCACTACATAACTTTGGTTTTCTATTGCCCTCGCCGGAATCAATGTTTTCCAGTGTGCAGATCGTTTATCTGGCCAACTGGCAACCAACAACAGAATGTCGTAGCCTGCATCAACATTGCGCAACCACGCCGGAAAACGAAGGTCATAACAAACGGCAAGCCTGATTTTCCAGCCCTTTAATTCAACAATTAATTGGTCTTTACCCGCGGTGAAGGTTTTATCTTCTTCGCCCATTCCAAAAAGGTGGCGTTTGTCATATTTTTGGAACTGCCCGTCTGGTTGCATCCAGATTAATCTGTTGTAAAAGTGGCCGTCTTCCTTAATAATTAAACTTCCGGTTATAACACAATTGTATTGGATTGCCGTCTTTTGCATCCATTGCATCGTCAAACCGCCCATTTCTTCGGCAAGTTTTTCAGCATTCATGCTGAAACCGCTGTTAAACATTTCCGGAAGAATGATCAGGTCTGTTTTTTCCCTCACACCCATTGATAATCTTAAAGTAAGATTTTGCAGGTTTTTTTCAATATTTTCCCAAAATAGATAGGCCTGGAAAATGGTTATTTTCAGGTTTTCGATTTTAGTATATAAAGGTGCATCCATGATTTTTTTTAATTTGGGGATGTTTAAACTTTAGTTAATTTTTCTGCAGCCAAAGCCAGCGTGCGTTCTTCTTTTGCGAAACAAAACCGAATAATTTTGTGATCGGTACCTTGTTGATAAAATGCGGAAACCGGTATTGCTGCTACGCCAAATTCTGTAATTAACCTTGCACAGAAATCTGTGTCTTTCTCATCGCTGAAATGCGCATAACTTGCACATTGGAAATAGGAGCCGTGACAAGGTAGTAGCTCAAAACGGCTCGAGGCAAGTAAACTGCGGAAATAATCTCGCTTTTTCTGGAAAAAACTACCCAGCTGCATATAATGTTCTGGGTTTTGTAGATATAGGCCAATGGCTTGTTGCATTGGACTATTAACGCTGAAAACGTTAAATTGGTGTACTTTTCTAAACTCTCTGGTGAGTTGTTCTGGCGCAATACAATAGCCAACTTTCCAACCGGTTGCGTGCAACAATTTTCCAAAAGATGCTACAATAAAACTGCGTTCTTTTAGTTCGGGGTGCAAGATAATACTTTGGTGTTGTTGATTGTCGTATACCAGGTGTTCGTACACTTCGTCACTCAGTATTAGTATATCTGTGCCTAAAACAAGCTTATTGAGGGATTCCATATCTGCGGCCGAGAGAATAGTCCCCGTTGGGTTTTGTGGCGAATTTAGAATGATCATCTTCGTTTTAGAAGTAAACAATTTTTTCACCATGTCCCAATCAATTTCGTAATGAGGTGGGGCAAGCTCATACGTTTTTACAATCCCACCAAGCAAACGTATCGTTGGTGCATAACAATCATAAGCAGGTTCAAAAATTATGACTTCATCGCCAATGTTGATGATTGCCGTAAGTGCCGTAAAAATTGCCTGTGTGGCGCCCGCGGTAACGGTAATTTCGGTATCTGGGTTGTAATGAACGCCGTAAAGTTTTTCTACTTTTTGGGCAATTACTTCTCTTAGTAAAGTATTTCCGGCCATTGGCGCATATTGATTATGGCCTTGTTTTACGGCAGTATCTACCAGATCCAGCAACGCCGGATCGCAGGGATAATCTGGGAATCCTTGAGATAAATTAATCGCCTGATGTTTTGCCGCTAGCGTAGACATCACGGTAAAAATGGTCGTACTTACGCCCGGAAGTTTCGATTGTATATTCAGCATCTATAAGCGAAAATAGGCAAAAGAAATTTAAAACGTAAAGCGGAAGCGTATTGGTTTTAGCACATATCAATTCTCATAAATGTTTTCTGCCACATAGATAAGCAAAAAACAGCTTTGGTATTTTTTGTAAATGTCTACTAAATTCCTTGTGACTTTAGTGTCCACCACCAGCAGCAGCCGAGTCAGCTTTAAATTCAGTTTGTATGAATTTCCGTCCAATTAACCAGCACAAAAGTGCACAGCTCGCTGCACCGGTCATTATCAAAGGCATTGGAACAACAGAGTGTTCAGAAAAAAGGCTTACCAATACAGAAGATAGTGCGCCAAGTCCCATTTGACACGCGCCCATTAATGCAGAAGCAATGCCTGCATTTTTGGTAAAAGGTGCTAAGGAAAGTGCCGCTGCATTTGGATTAATAAAACCTAAACAACATAAAAAAGATGCTATAAAAGCGATAGTAGAATATAAGGACAACCAATCGTTATACGCAAAAATCAAAAAAAGAACGCTAAACAAAACCTGTAATGGTAAAGCTACACCAATAATTTGTTTACTTGTAAACCATCTTAACATTAAAGTATTTAATTGACTCGATCCGATAAAAAATACCGATAGTATAGCGAATATCCAACCATAACCCGTTTTACTTACCGAATAAATTTTCATAAAAACGGTTGGCGATGAAGATACATATGCAAATAAGCCAGAAAATGTGATTGCACTTACTAACGCATAAGTCGTAAATTGAGGTTCTCTTAAAACTGTAGCAAAGCTATTTAGAATGGGTTGCGGTTTTAATGAATAAGACGGATCTGGTATGTAACTTTCTGGTAGTTTGAAGAAAGAAGCCAATAACATTAGGAAAGCCATAAACGCCAGAAAAACAAAAACGGAAGTCCACCCAAATGCTGCAATAAGGTAACCACCTGCGGTTGGAGCCAGCATTGGTGAAACCGCGATAACCAGCATAAGCGAGGCAAATACTTTCGGACTTTCTTCTACAGTAAATAAATCGCGTACCATAGCTACAGAAGCAACTGCAGTGGCACAACTTCCAATGGCCTGAATGAAACGTAAGATTACAAGTTGGTCAATATCCTTTACCAGCAAACATCCCAAAGAGGCTAAAATATAAAGTACTAAACCAAAATACAAAGGTCTCTTTCTTCCGAATTTATCAAGCAATGGTCCGTAAAGCAATTGTCCGGCAGAAATACCGATGAAAAAGCTGGATAGTGACAAAGAAACGGCAGATTCTGTTGTTTTTAGATCGTTTGCGATATCCAGAAAACCTGGTAAATACATATCGATAGAAAATGGACCGAGTGCGGCTAAAGAACCTAAAATTAAAATCAGGTAGAAATTTTTTCTCTTACTCATAAATGTTTTGCGGAGCACAAAGATTGGGAGATTTAAGTTCTAAACCTATTTTTAAGGTCTGATGTTTGTAAAAAATCTTTTAACAGATGCAATAAATTAAAATTGGCGTTTTTAGACAATGGATTTTTTAAAAGCCGCACGTATATTTAAACTTTTAATGTCGATTTCAATAATATGTCCATGACCTTCAAAACAAAAGAAAGCCGTCTGCTACTTGTTCTTGGTAGTTTTTTTGTTGCCAACGCAATTTTATCCGAGTTTATCGGTGTAAAACTATTCAGTGTAGAAGAAACATTGGGGATGAAAAAGTTCGATATTAATTTATTTGGTGTACCCAATTTGTCTTTTAATATGTCTGCAGGTATTATCACCTGGCCAATTATCTTCATCATGACAGACATTATCAATGAATATTTTGGTGTTAAACAAGTACGTTTTCTATCCTTACTTACTGCAACGCTTATCGGCTATGCTTTTTTTGTTGTTTGGGGAAGTATGCATTTAAGTGCTTCTGATTTTTGGGTGCATCAAGAAATTAATGGCGAAGACCTGAACATGAATAATGCTTTCTCCGGAATCTTCGGCCAGGGCATGTGGATTATCGTTGGCTCTATTACCGCGTTTATCCTCGGACAAATGATAGATGTAATGGTGTTTCATCAAATTAAAAAGCTCACCGGCGATCGTGCGTTGTGGTTACGTGCCACCGGATCTACTCTTGTTTCTCAGTTTATAGACAGTTTTGTCGTTATTTTTATCGCTTTTTATCTCAATCCGCAATACCATTACAGTTGGCAAATGGTTGCCGCCATTGGATTGGTGGGATATACATACAAGTTTATCGTCGCTATTTTAATGACGCCTTTACTTTACCTCGTTCATGGGATTATTGATCGTTATTTGGGAAGAGATCTGGCGCATAAAATGATTGCAATGGCGACTAAAGAATAAGCTTGTTTTAGGTTTTACAGCTTGTTCAATAATGGATAGGTTTCAATTCAGAGCTTCAGTGCTTTTCTCTCGTTTGTTAAACGATATAAACAATTTTTGTTTTTATCGTTTTAAGTTTAGTTTTGTACAACTAACTAAATAATCTTATGAGCAATGTATCTGATCCGAATCCGGCGAAAAGGGGCGATAGGATGGTAGATGACCATAAAGACCTGAATGATCCAAACAGATCCAAAACGAAACACAAGTTCGAAGGCTGGCCTTTATTGTGGATTTTATTAACCATTTTTTTAATCGGACTCATCCTCTGGTATTCAGGAGCAGCTCCAATCATCTACGATTGGCTAAAAACTTAA
Source organism: Pedobacter terrestris (assembly GCF_052343045.1). Taxonomy (NCBI): domain Bacteria; kingdom Pseudomonadati; phylum Bacteroidota; class Sphingobacteriia; order Sphingobacteriales; family Sphingobacteriaceae; genus Pedobacter; species Pedobacter terrestris. The sequence goes on from NZ_CP180264.1 coordinate 1,532,699, forward strand.
CAGAACGCCAAACAGCGTTTACACCAAAAAAAAGCAGCCTTTCAGCTGCTTTTTTAGTTTATTCGGGGATGAGAATATTTTTTGCGTTAAATAGGTGTCTTCGAGTAAAAGTTTAATTAAAACTTCTCGTCGTCGCTCGGAACCTGCTCTGCCGTAAAATAACAATAAGTCATTAATGCGAAAGAAATAATCAGGAAAGAAGCTGCAAATACTAGTAGTGTGCTCATGTCGGTTAAATATTTGGTATATGTAATGATAATATTAATTTTTTGTAAATCGTAGTGTCCAAACGATTTTAAGCACAAAAAATTACCAACATTTACGTTGTTATTGAGCTGATTTACAGTGTTAAAAATTTAATGACACAAATATGACTTTTTAAGGCAAACAATTTATCGATTTCTGAATGTTGAAATGTCACAGATTCTTATAGAAAGTACAACGGAACAAAGACGATGGATTTTGTTTTTTTATACCAACTGCACCTGAAACTAAAGGTACAGCTGGTACTAAAATATTAAAGCGTTGATTTTATTACCCCGCAATTGGCCATATTTTTTGGAAAATATGGATTTTGAATGGTTTCAACTGTGCTGATCCAGGTATCGCCAGTCATTGGGCATTGCTGCTGGTACAGTTTTTCTCCCTCAGGTTTTACCTGATCCATAATCAGCATGAACTTTGCAGATAGCTGCGAAAATTTTTTCCTTTGCAAGTTGATGTTTTTGGTTGCAGCAATTTCTTTTGCCAACATAACCAGCTCTTTTCTGGCATTTGTATGCGCGTTCATGTCATCTAAAGTTAGCTTCTTAAATTTAAAAGCAGCTAGATTTTCGGCATAATGGTTTGCAGCTTTAACTGCTTTTAGGGAGTCTGATGCAAACAGATTGTCTTTCAGTAAAATATAGTCTTGTACGATGCCTTTTTTCAATGTATCGCGCTTTGCTACGTCATATTGTGCAGAACTGGTTAAAGCAGAAACAAGCAGAAGACTTAAAAAAATGATTTTAAGATTTTTCATATACAGTATAATTAAGATTTAACTTTAGCTGCCCGCGTTGCAATACCATTAATTTCTTTAAGCATATCGCGCAGGTGCGTTTGGTTTTTTGGATTCGCCGCCAATAATGCATTTACTTTCGCACGCAAATGTTTTAGGTGATCCATTGCCAACAATCGTACATCACTCCGTTGGAAATTGTTCATTTGTTTGCCATCGGCAATATCTTTAGGATTGATGAGGATATTTAGTTTTTCTACATAAGCGCGTTGTAAAGCGCGGCGGTAACTGTCTCTAAGCGGTTTACCGGAGAAATTTTTCCAAACGGCTCTTTCCAGATCCGTCAGAAATTCTGAAACCGGGTAGGGATTTTTTGAAACCAAAGCTTTTTGGTTGAGGTTAAATAATATGCCCGGACTTAAAACGATATTCAGAATTTGATTTTGCTGATCCATAATGGCTGCCGTAGGATTTGCATCAATTTTTTCGGTGATAGCTGTAGGATACATCCATAAAGGTGCTTCAAAAAGTTGTCTGTCCAGATAATTTACGGCCCGTTTTACTTTATCTCTGGGGATTTCTGTATACACATTTCCGGGCTCATCCGCACTGCGTTGTGTAATGTATTGATTGCCGATATTGGTCATTACATGATAAAGATAACGACTGTATTGTCCCACAACGGCTTTATGCAATTCTTTAAGGTTGTCATATAAATCACCTTCTTCATAGGTCCATTTAAGCAGATTAGGCACTACACGTTTCAGGTTTTTGATTCCATAATCACTCGCCAACATAGAATCATCGCCCAGATCTTCCGCCTGACTTCTTGGATCTCCATTTTTACCTTCGCCACCAAACCATAGTTTTGGGTTGGTTTTTAAACTGTCTATAATCAGTTTATTGAGTATTTTCTGGTCGTCAAAAGCATCTTTAGTCTGGGTAAAATCGCGATATCCCCATTGTATCGCCCATTTATCATACGCACCAATACGGGCATAAACTCCAGCAGGAGATATGTGATCTTCGGGTTGTGCCACATAATTGAAACGGGCATAATCCATAATTGAAACGGTATGGCCATTGGCTTCTACCCATTTTTTATCGCGTAATTTTGCCACCGGTGTTTGGCTGCTGGCACCCATATTGTGGCGTAAACCTATGGTATGGCCAATCTCATGCGAAGAAACGAAACGAATCAATTGTCCCATGAGTTCATCATCAAATTCCATCTTACGCGCTCTTGGATCTAATGGTCCGGCTTGTATCATGTACCAGTTGTGTACCAGTTTCATCACATTGTGAAACCAGCCTACATGGCTTTCAATAATTTCTCCGCTTCGCGGATCGCTGATGCGCGGCCCGTATGCATTTGGCGTTTCTGATGCATAATACCGGATTACGGAATATCTTGCATCTTCTAAACTCATGGTGGTATCGGCTTCTGGCCATTCTTTCGCCACAATAGCATTTTTGAAACCCGCTTGCTCAAAAGCCACTTGCCAGTCGTTTACTCCGGCAATCAGATACGGCCGCCATTTTTTCGGTGTTGCCGGATCGATGTAGTACACAATTTGTTTTTTAGGTTCTACCAACTCACCGCGATTGTATTTCTCTACATCTTCGGTTTTTGGTTCCAGACGATAGCGTTGTATGTAAAACAAATTTTTAATTCTTTGCTGGTTGTCATCAAATAATGTGTATTTATTGGCGAAATAACCTACGCGCTCATCAAAGAAACGCTTACGCATAGGCTCTTTTGGCAATAAAACCATCGATGTATTCAGATCGAATGTGATAAAACCCGTTTGTGCGCCGGCACTGATTGAAGCTGCAGATGTACTGTAGGTTTTCGTGGTTTTAATCTCAATGTTGATTGGATAGGTATTTATTTTGTTGATGAAAGATCTGTCGTCTGCCAGTCCGCCAAGTTTTTTATCCGTTTTCTCTGAAGCGGGAAAGGATACAATTGCGCTTTCTTTTCTAAAAAAATCCGTTACATCAATCACCGTATTTCCTGTTGATGGATTGGTAGATTTAATATCGAATGCAGCAACAATCGGGTTCACCTGCGAGGTTTCTACCGCTTTAAAAATTGCCTGAGTTTCATTATTCACATCCTGGCGGTAAATCACTGCACGCATGAGTAACTTTTTATCCTGGCCTTTCTCAAAGTACACGGTTTGCTCATTTAATTTTTCGCCACCAAATGAACCTGCGCCCTGCGGCGTAGCTACATAACGTGTTACCACTAAAATGTATCGTTTCATCAGGCTGTCTGGTATTTCAAAATACCATTTGCCTTCGGCGTTTCTAACATCAAACAATCCATTTCTGGCGTATGCACCTTTTGGGATAAGTTTTTCGTAACTGGTAATTTTTTTTACCGGAATAGAATCTTTTTTGGATTCATCCTTTTTCTGCGCATAGCTCCAAATGGACCATGCGCAAAGGATAATGCTTAAAGCATATTTCATTGTGTGTTGTGTTTAGTTAAAAAGGTAAGGTTTCATTAGTGTTCAGCCTTAAATTCGGATTGAGTTTCATCACGTTCGAAGGAAAGGGAATGATGTACAAACGCGAATTTGGTGGCAACGTATACGTAACCTGCGGAACTGTTTTAGTAACGATAGGGAAGGTTCTGGTAATGGTTTTTGCATATGCCGGTTCATTGTTTAATCTTTTCAGATCAAAGAAACGGTTAAAGCCAAGAAGCAATTCCTTGCGGCGTTCTGCAATTACAATATCCATTGCATCTTTTATTGTTGTGGGCACAGGTAATGTTACAGTACCAGATGTGATGCGTTTTGCACGGATTTGATTGATAATATTGATCGATTCGGCCAGATTTCCTTCACGGGCATAACATTCGGCAAGCATCAGGTAAACTTCTGTTGTTTTCATACCAACTGTTGGATAGAAAAACTGGCGGTAGTTGATGGAGAAATACGAAGTTCCGGAACCGATATCCAGATAACTCGCATTGGTGCTGTTCATAAACAAGTTGTAGCGGGCATCGTTTTTACCGAACAGATTAACCAACTCCGGACTAAATATATATACATATAAAAAGGTAGATTCTGTATAACCTGTCATATACATATAGCTCAATACTTCTGGATTTTGCCCCGCCGGAACTGCAACGGTAGTTGGTCCGCCAAGTTTGGTTAGATTTACCAGATCGTAAATCGCATTGTTATAGCTCAATGATTTTAGTGCAGCTTCTTTGGCCTGCGAAAATTCGTGTTTAAAAAGGTGAATTTTTGCTTTAAGTGCCCAGGCGAATGCCAGTGAAGGATGATAAACATCAACCGGTGTTTGTTGCAGATAAGGGATTGCGGCATCAATATCGGCTTGTATAAAATCGTAAACCTGTTGTACAGTAGATTTTACAGGTTTGGCTTCCAAATCGTATTTATCCATAATACAAATGCCACCATCTGTTGCTGCAGTTTGCGGATCATATGCTTTTGCATAAACATTTACCAAAAGAAAATGATCAAAAGCGCGATAAACCTTTGCTTCGGCCTTTGCCAGTTGTTTAATGTTTTCATCCCCTTTGCTGCCATCTATTAATGAAATTATTGTATTCCAGCGGTTTATATAGCTGTAGCTTTGGTTGTACATGCTAGATCCGCTTAATAAATTGGTACGGGCATCGCTGTCATCAAAGGTGAAGTTAATGATGTCTATGTTTTTGGTACGGCCAATAACATTGGTTTCTTTCATCCATTGATCGTCAACCAAATATTGGAAGTTATTTATTGGATAAGCCCGGTTTGGAAAAGAAACCATTTTGTAATAGTCTTCGGCGGTTTCAATCACCATTGATCCAATTGGGGTGATGTCTGTATATTTTTTACAACCTGCAAGGAAGACCAAAACAAGAGTAAAAAGAAGTAAGAATTGTTTTTTCATGTTTTTGGTGTTTAGAAGGTTACGTTCAATCCGAATAGAAATGATTTGGGAATTTCAAGTGATCGGGTTCCGCTGTTTAAAGAATAGGTTTCCGGATCAATATCATCTCCGGCAGCACTCCAATACCATAAATTATTAACCTGAGCAGACATACGCACCTGACTTACATGCAGGGTTTTGCTTAAATGATTTGGAAGTGTGTAAGAAAGTGAAACGTTGCGTAATTTAATGTAGCTGGCATCGAGAATCTGCGCATCAGAATATTTCCAGAGTGTGCTCAGTGTTGATGCAAAATTAACGGCAGATGTTGGATAATCTACATAAATACGCGGTAGATCTGGCGTGTTACCATTTGTCCATCGTTGGTTAATATCCTGATCGTAAACCGTTGTGCTCGATAAATCGGTTACATCTTTACGCAATTTATTTCCGCCTGAGAAAACCAAAAGTGCACTGATGTCGAAATTTTTATAGCTGATGCGTTGCGATACAGAACCGTTATAAAGCGGGATTAACGTACCCATATTAACGATAGCACTGCTGTTGTTAATACTTTTTACTGCTGTTGGTGTTCCGCTTGCATCGAAAGTTACATTAGATTGCCCGTTTTCATCCAGAAAATAAGGGTAGCCATTTACCATTCCGCCGTATTTATATGCATAAACTGAATTAATGGGCTGATCAAGAAAAAAGTAGTCTCTCGGCGATGTAATATAAGATGCTGCTGATTGCACCGCGTTATTTACCTTTTGTACTTTGTTTCGGTTAAAGCCAATAACGATTGATGAGCTAAATGTCAAATCATTTTGTTTGAGCCACTCTCCGCTAACACTAAATTCTATCCCTCTGTTTCTCAATGCACCATTGTTTAACATGCGAGAAGCAGTTCCAACTGTTGGATCAAGTTCTGTGTTAACCAGTAAATCTGTACTGTATTTGTTGTATATATCTATGCTTCCGCGAAGGCGATTCTGGAAGAGCGCATAATCAATACCAAAGTTTGTAGTTGCAATGCGTTCCCACCGCAACTTCGGATTTGGAAGTGCTACAATGTTGGTGTATTGTAATGCGGGGAATAATCCGTCGCTACGAATTGTTGCCGTTAAATATGGAGAAGAACCTTGGTCTACATTTCCATTAAGACCATAAGTTGCGCGCACTTTTAGTAAGCTTAACCAGGCAAGGTTGCTTAAAAAATCTTCGTTGCTGGCATTCCAGCCTAAACCTACAGACCATTGCGGATTGTTTTTATACTTTGGATCTACGCCAAACAAATCGGTTTGATCTACGCGTACACTTCCCGTGAGGTTATATTTACTGCGGAAAGTATAACTCATGTTGCTGTATGCTGATAAATAGCGGTGTTTCGTTTGCGATTGTTTGGTAGCAGGTACGCCCAATGTGCGGTTGCCATAAATATAACTGGCGATACCTGTATTGTTCAATCTGTCCAGATCCAATAGCGTTGAACTTAATGTTACCGGATCATAACCATAACGTAGAGATTCTATTGTACGCGGGATTAATGTTTGGCGCATCTCAAAGCCTGCAATGGCTACAATGGCATGTTCATTTTCTTTATTGCCGAAAATTTTATCGTAATTCAACTGGTTTCTGAACGTATAGTTAGTGCTTTGCTGGGTTGACTGATAAAAACGCCCGCCTTCTGGTAAGTTGTGGGTATATATATTGTTTGCATAGCTGGTCATTGCATTGTAGGCATAACGCATTCTGTAGCTATTCTTATCAAAAAACTGCTCTCCATCGTTGCGTTTGTTTTCGTACTGAAATTGAGTACTGAAACTTAAACCGTCATAGATATTGGCTTTTATATTGGCAAATGTTCTTAGATTAATGGCTTTTGTATTCATTTGTCCCTCCTGAATAGCATCGAGCATGTTAAAGCGGAAAGATTTGAAATTTGAGTTGCCGGCAAGACTGGTAATTACCGCAGGATTAATGTTAAGTGAGGAAGAAAAACCATCAGACAGATTTACATAATCCGAATACACAAGGTTTCCATTTCCATCGGTAATTTGCTGATAGCGAGGTTGCAATTGGTAGTTTGTATAGTCATAACTGCTGCTCACGCTAGTATTGTAGGCCGCATTAATACCAATGGTTGCCGTTAACCATTTTTTAAGGTTGAAAGTAGATTTATTGTACAGCGTAAAATTCTTGCTGTTGTTGTATTTCATGCGTTCATCTGTTGCATCGTAATTCAGAGATAAAAAATTACTGCTTTTAGCGCCGTTAGAACTGAAAGATAAATTGTAACGCTGGCGTACTTCATTTTGCCAAACGTTATCTGCATAATCCTGATAATAATCATTTTGCCTCCATTGGTTTAGCGTATTGTTAACCTGCGCTGTACTTAAAGAGCCTTTGGATTGTAGCCGATACAATTCATAAAGCGGTGTATAGTATTTCGTAAGGCCATTGCCAACATTTCCATAATAATTAAACATGGCATCAGTAGACGCATACCTTGCACGTTCCTGGTTGTACACAGCGGTTTCGTAATCGATTAAATCACTTGTAGAAGCATAATGCATACTTTCGAATCCCGGTTTTCCGGTAATAAAAAGATCTGCATTGGCCGTAATTTTAACACCATTACCCTTACCACTCTTTGTAGCGATTACAATAACGCCGTTTCCGGAGCGCGAGCCATAAATAGACGCAGCAGCGGCATCTTTTAAGACCGTTATGGATTCTACATCGTAAGGATTTACCTGATCTAAAGTAACTTCGGTTGGCAAACCATCGATTACAATTAGCGGACTTGTACCCACCGTATTAGAAAAGGTTCCGATACCACGTAATACTGGCTGATCTGCTGTAAGTCCATTTGGATTTTTGGTGTACATTAAACCCGCAACTCTACCTTCTAATGCAGAAAGTAAATCTACATTTAGTTGTCTGTTTAAGGTAGCGCTGTCTATTGTTGTTGCAGCACCAGTACTGCGCTCGCGACTTAAATTCTGAAAACCATTTACTACAACATCCATCAAAAGTGATGGCGATTGGTAAAGTGTAACATTGATTAAGCCTGTAGAATTGCTGCGTGGAAGTGTTAATTCCCGCTCTTTATAACCGATAAAATTAAACAGTAAACTGTTGTGTTTATCGTCTAATTGTATAGTAAATAAACCTTCGCTATTAGTTTGAACAGCAGTTTTTTGGTCTTTTATACGTACAATAACGCCAGCCATAGGGCTTTCAGTGCTGTCTTTTACAACGCCTTTAATCCAGTATGTACCCGCAGATTGTGCAATTACTTTTGGTTTAAGAATAATGACTTTGCCTGTAATCTCGTAACTGAAATTTTGTTTACTGAAAATTTGCTCAAGGGTTTGACTTAGGTTTGCAGATTTGATATCAAGTGTTAAAGGATTGGTACCTTTTAAATGCGCTGCGTCAAACACAAATTCATAACCACTTTTTTTAGCAACTTCTGCAATTACTTTATCCAGGGGCGTGTTTTTAAAAGAAAAATTGAGGGTTTGTGCATGTAAAACACCAATATTCATTGCTGTTAATAACATCAGCAATGCGAATATTTTGGTAATAGGTTGGGATATGCGCTGCCTGAAGCACTGCGCATGCATGGTAAAATTCATTCAAATTAGTTTTTTTGGTTGTTGATAAATAGGGAAGGTAGGATGCTTGATAAATTATTGGATCACAGATAACCTCCTTTCAGTAAGTTGAAATTTGAGATTTGTTGTTAAGGAAATCATGCGGAGCAGTTCTGAGAGGTTTTGGTTTCTGCTGATTTTGATGTACAGTTGTCTTTGCGGTAAAGTATTGTAATCAACATCAATATCGTACCATCTGGAAATGTGGTGCATCACAACATCAATACTTTCGTTCTCGTAAATGAACAAACCATCTTTCCAGGCTGTGGCATTTTCGGTATTTACCGTGTCTACAGCGAGGCTATAATTGTTCACACTTGCCTGCTGTCCAGGTTTTAGGATTACAGAAGCGGAGGATTGATTGCTGGCAACTTTAATTTTCCCTTCAAGAAGGATTGCCCGCGCAACGTGATCATCTGTATAGGTAGAGAGGTCGAATTTGGTGCCCAAAACCGTTGTAGAAAAGGTTTTTGTATGTACAATAAATGGTTTCGACGGATTTTTGGCAACCTCGAAATACGCTTCTCCTTTTAGAGATACTTCGCGCGTGTTGCCATGAAAACCAATGGGGAAAGATAAAGTAGAGCCGGCATTTAAAAGTACGCTGGTTCCATCTGAAAGGGTAATTTTGTATTGTCCGCCGCGTGGTGTTTCAATTGTATTTATGGTAGATAAACCCGTAGTGTCAGAAGAATTAGCACGGTAAATGATGATCCCGTCAGCTTTTTTTTCAATGCTTACGCTTCCGGCTTTGGCGAATGTACCTTGTGCAACATTTTCTAAAACCAGATTTCTGCCGTCAGAAAGTTTTAGATTTGCCAAATTACCGCCTGCTTTAAAAGCTGTAAAATCTGAATCCTGGTTTTTGAAAATCAGAAATCCAGAAAAAGCAATGCTTCCGGTAATTACAATTGTTGCGGCAATTTTAAAAAACGGGCGCGTATACAGGCGGAAGGTTTTTCTGCCTCCATCAATGGAATCATTAATTTTGGCCTGCAAAGTTGCAAGGCGTTGTAAACGGGCAGAATCTGCAATGGCAAGTGCATCTTCACGATTTAGTGCATCAGAAATTAATCCACGCAGGTCGCTTTCATTTAACGTACCAAAATCTTTTAGCAATGCCTCAAGTTCTGCTGCGGTAGCGTTATTCTGAAGAAATTTCTGGTAAAATGCCTTAGTTTCTGGTGTACTTTTCATACTCGCGTTTTATTGTATACGCTCGAAAATTGGAAACACACTATCCGGAAAGTAAAAAAACTAAATATTTTTTGGTTGGCTCTATTTACGCAAGTAAAAAGCGATCATAAACAGGAGAAATTCTCTTGAATTGAAGAATATATAGTCCTTAATAGTCTTTGTTGCTTTAACGAGCTGGTTACTCACGGTTGATGGACTGATTTGGAGTAAGTTTGCAACTTCCTGATAGCTTTTTTCTTCTAATCTGCAGAGTTTAAAAATAATTTTTCGTTGTTCTGGTAATTTAGAGAGCGCTTTTTCCAGTAATGCTGTTCGTTCTTTATTTAGGATATAATCTTCGGTATGGTTATACAACTCGGCAAAGGTTTGCAGAAGATATTCCTGCATTTTTTTATCCCTGGCCAGTTTACGGTAATAATCAAATACAGTATTTTCGGCAATTTTATACAACCATCCCTTAAAAGATAAATCGTCTTTAATTGCTTTATGTTTCTCCCAAACTTTCAAAAAAATATCCTGAACCAACTCGTCTGCAATGTCGGGCAGTTTGGTCATAGATAAAATTTTAGTTAACAAAGCATTGCTGTACAACTGATATAAAGCTTCAAAAGCACGCCGGTTTCCCTGTTGCAGAAGTTTAATATGTTCAGCTTCTTTAGTCAATGTATAGTTCAGTTTGATTTTTATGGAGGGCGCGGAGAAATAGAATGCACTAAAATGAGAAAAATTTCTGAAAAACAGGATAAAAGCCATCAATCAGCATTAAAAAACAATCGATATATTTAGCATTGAAGCTGCAATTTGCCTAATGAAGATGAACAGAATTGATGCCATTTAAGTGGTTGATATTTATTATTTTAGTGGTATACAACCAAAAAAACAATTATGAAAATTGCAACAATCATCATCAGGGTGCTGCTTGGCGCCATGTACCTATTCGCGTCTGTCAGTTATTTTTTGAAATTTATGCCGGCGGAAGCGCCAAAAATGACCGATGCTCAAACAACTTTTATGGCAGGCGTTACCGCTTCGGTTTATTTAATGCCGCTTATTAAAGGAACAGAACTGGTTGCCGGTTTAATGTTGCTGATCGGAAAAACAGCACCTTTAGCTGCCTTGATGATTTTTCCCGTAACGCTAAATATTTTGTTGTACCACGCTTTTCTTGGTCCGGCAGAATTGCCAATGGCGGTTGGTTTGTTGTTATTTAATATTTTCCTTTTTTACGCTTACCGGAAAAAATACCTGCCGATTGTTTCTGCATAAAAACGGCCTTGTTTTGTAAATTTCTTCGCTTTTTTTAATTTAGTTAGTGTTCAAGTGTTATCTTTAATCACTAACTAAAAATTTAAAATATGAGAAAGTTCCAAGTTTTGATGCTATTAATCATAGCAACAGCCTTTTCTGCTCTTGCACAGAAGCAGGATGAAATTGTAGGCAGATGGCAGAATTCATCTGGTGAAGGACAAATAGAAATTTATAAAAAAGGCAGTAAATACTATGGTAAACTGGCTTGGATGAAAGAGCCTAATTTGGATGGAAAACCTAAAGTAGATACTAAAAATCCAGAAGATAACTTAAAAAAGAGACCATTGCTTAATTTGGAGATTCTAAAAGATTTCTCTTATAAAGATGGAAAATGGACCGACGGGACAATTTATGATCCTAAAAGTGGAAAAACCTATAGCTGTAACATGACTTTGAAAAGCACAGATGTACTTAATGTTAGAGGCTATGTTGGCGTATCACTTCTGGGCCGAACGGAGGTTTTTAAACGTGTAAAATAATTTTAAAATGAAACAAATAATCTGGTGCCTTTTTTTGGCACCATTTTTTTGCGCTGCACAATCGGGGCAAATGAAAATGCTTAATGAAAATACCAAAACAAGCCTGCGTGGTTTAAGTGTGGTATCTGACCAAGTGATTTGGGCCAGCGGCAGTAACGGAGCAATAGGTAAAACCATTGATGGTGGCAAAACCTGGAACTGGATGAAACCTCAGGGCTACGAAAAATTGGATTTTAGAGATATTGAAGCTTTTGACGATCAGGAAGCGATTGTTGTAAACGCAGGCTCACCGGCATACATTTTAAAAACCAGAGATGGCGGCAAAAGCTGGACGGAATACTACAAAAATGCCGACAGCGCAATTTTTTTGGACGGAATGGCTTTTTGGGATAAAAACAAAGCAATTGCCTTTGGCGATCCCATCAATAACGAAATGAAATTGCTGCGCACACTGGATGGAGGCGAGCATTGGACGGATATTTCTGCAAACCTTACGCGGAAAATGACCAAAGGCGAAGCAGGTTTTGCGGCAAGTGGTACAACTATAAAAACATTAAATGGAGGCAAAGTCTGGATTGCCACAGGTGGCACAGTTTCCAATATTTACTTCTCTTCTGATTTCGGACAAACCTGGAGTGTTTTTAAATGCCCGATTTGGCAGGGAGAAACAACTACAGGCCCATTTTCTATAGATTTTTATGATGCTAAAAACGGTGTTGTTGTTGGTGGAAATTATGTTAAAGATAAAGACAACAGCAATAATGTTTTGCGCACCACAGATGGTGGCAAAACCTGGCTAAAGCCAGAAAGTCCGGTTTTGGGCTATCGTTCTGGTGTAACTTATGTCGATAAGAACACATTGATTGCGACCGGAACTTCCGGAACAGATCTTTCTACAGATGGCGGCAAAAACTGGAAAAATATTTCAGGGCAAAGTTTTAATGCGGTGCAAAAATCTAAAAGTGGAAAACGCGTTGTATTGGCTGGCGAGAAAGGAACCATCTTTCTGCTGAAAAGCCACAACACAAAAAAATGATGTAACATTTATTCGCTCAAACAGTCAAAAACCGAAAAGAAACAGATGCAGCCAATACATTTTATTAAATGAGCAAAATTTGTTTCTTTGTTAAAATTAAATATATAAACTTTCTATGGACCTTTTACATACCATCTTTGGTAATGACATTCAAGCATCCCTTCTGATCATCCTAAATTTAATCGTAATTGAAAGTCTGCTTTCTGTAGATAATGCTGCAGTACTGGCAACTATGGTAATGGATTTACCGAAAGAGCAAAGAGATAAAGCCTTAAAATATGGCATTATTGGCGCTTATGTATTTCGCGGTATCTGTCTGTTTCTTGCGGCTTGGCTGGTAAAAATCTGGTGGTTAAAACCGCTTGGAGGTTTATATTTAATTTACCTTGCTTTTGATTATTTCCGTAAAAAAAGTGCTAAGAAAGAAGCTGATAATGAAGAATCTGTAGACAAAAGCAAAAGTTGGATTTATAAATCTACTGTAGGCTTAATTGGTACGTTTTGGGCAACTGTTGCACTTGTAGAAGTAATGGATCTTGCCTTTTCTATTGATAACGTTTTTGCCGCTGTGGCCTTTACAGATAACATTTATCTAATTTATATTGGTGTTTTTGTAGGCATTCTGGCTATGCGTTTTGTTGCGCAGGCTTTTGTAAAACTGATGGAGAAATTTACATTTCTGGAAACCGTTGCCTTTATTGTAATTGGTGTGCTTGGAATTAAATTAACCTCGTCTTTGTTTACGCATTTCAGTCCGCAATCGCCAATTACGCATTTGATAGAAGGAGAGGAGACTGATCTTTTTGTGTCTATTTTTACGGTAGCAATATTTGTTTTGCCGGTGCTTTCTTCTTTGATATTTAATTTTCCGAAACAAAATAAAGCAGAAGCAGAAGTAGCCGAGCGGGCAGAAGATGTACTGGATAAATCTTAAGGTTTTATTCCAACGTCTATAAAATTCTTACAATAAACCGTTTAAAATCCTCAATCAAATTACAGATATTGGATACAGATACGGTTTATGAAAACACAAGAGCGCATGGCTTTTTACAAACATTATTCTTTCGATCTTTGGTTAACGCTGATTAAATCCAATCCTTCGTTTAAACAAGAACGGGCCGCTTATTTTCATCAGAAATTCAATCCTAAAAATAAGCCGCTTGAAGAGGTAATAATCATTTTCCGGCGTGTGGATTTGATGGTAAATGCCATTAATGAGAAAACCGGTAAAAACGTAGATGCCGACGAAATGTACCTGATGGTCATCAGTATGATGAATGATTTTGAGGTACATTTCCAAATCGATCTTCCAACACTTGAGTTAGAAATGGAAGAACTTTTACTAAATCACATGCCCTTAATCTACAGCGATTCTACGTTAGAAACGCTGTCTGCATTGAAAAACAATTCAATATCTACAACAAATATTCTGAGCAATACCGGTTTTATCCGCGGTAAAACATTAAGAAAAGTAGTGTATCATCTGGGTATTGATTGTTTTATCGATTTTCAATTGTATTCTGATGAAGTGCGCATGTCTAAACCCAATCCCGGTTTTTTTCAGCTTATGCTGGATGGAATAAATCGCGATATACATTCCGATATCAAACTTTCAGAAATTCTCCATGTTGGCGATAATCCAGTTGCAGATATTGGTGGCGCTGAGGCTGCCGGAATTCACAGTTTACTAATTAATTCCAATGATTTATCTATATTAAACCTTCTCTATGATTCCATTTACCTACGCACTTCACAAGATCGACAATACCAATAACTTTGGTTTTGATCCAGATGCATATAGCCGCTTTAAATTTGGTGACGATCTGGTTGCGAAAGCTTTTGGCTGCGATCTCGCCGATGGATTTATCCGCTACTATCTTGCCGATAATTCGATAACAGATCAGATTGTGGTCATTTCGAGCCCGTATAGTTTTATCCCGACCGCAACTTTTGCGATGAAAAACTATTTCGTTTCACAACTTAACCGCTGGCTAATCGAAAATAATGGTTTACCTGTACAAGAAACTAAAGTGCACAGAACGGTAACCTATAAAGAAGATTACGGCGAATTAAGTGCAGAAGAACGCCTGAGTTTAATTGGCAACGATTCTTTTCATATTGATAAAGATTTTCTTGAAGGCAAAACGTTACTCTTTCTAGATGATATTAAAATTACCGGAAGTCACGAAAGAATGATTCTTAAAATGGCGGAAACCTATGGGTTAAAAAATGAAATTCATATGCTGTATTTCGGCGAACTTATTAACCGCAACATTCACCCCAGTGTAGAAAATTTTCTAAATTATCACCAGGTAAAATCCATTTTCGATTTAGAAACAATCATCAATAGCGGGCATTTTCGCTTTAATACGCGTATTGTTAAATACATTCTGAATACAGAACATCAGGCTTTTTCCTTATTTATCCAACGGATGAATACCGATTTTATACACCAGTTATATGACCTTGCTTTGGGCAACAGTTACCACCTGATGGAAGCCTACAGCGAAAACCTGAATTGGATTAACACTTACATTAAAGACAATAATTATAAACTTATATAATAGAATGCTATGGCTATAAATTTGCAAAAAGGACAGAGAGAGAATATCGGCGCACCAAAATTTACCATTGGTTTGGGTTGGGATACCAACAGCTCATCAACCGGTTCTGCGTTTGATTTGGATGCATCAGTTTTTATGTTAAACGATCAGAAAAAGCTGGTTTCAGATGAGAATTTTGTGTTTTACAACAATCTGGTTTCTCCCGATGGATCTGTTGAACATACTGGTGATAATTTAACCGGAGATGGAGATGGAGACGATGAACAAGTTAAAGTAGACCTGACAAAAATAGATGGCAGGGTGAACGAAATTTGTATAGTAGTTACCATTCACGAATCTGATGTGCGCAGGCAAAATTTCGGTCAGGTGAGAAATTCGTTCGTCCGCATTTTTGATTCTGCTACCAACGAAGAACTGTTGAAATACGAATTGGAAGAAGATTTTTCTATTGAAACGGCTGTAGAATTTGGCCGAATTTACAAACGTGATGGAAAATGGAAATTTGAAGCAGTTGGCGTGGGCATGAAAGGTGGTTTACAGGATTATTTAAATAAATATCAATAGTATTATGGCAATTAATCTTCAAAAAGGACAACGTATTAGTCTGGAAAAAAGCAATGGCAGTACATTGCAAAATGTTTGTGTGGGTATAAACTGGGGCGCTATTGAAAAGAAAGGTCTGTTTGGTTTCGGAAAAACACAGGAGGCCGTAGATCTTGATGCAAGTTGTGCCTTATACAATGAAAATAAACAGCTTTTGGAAGTGGTTTATTTTGGCAATTTGAAATCAAAAAACGGTTCTGTAAAACACAGTGGCGATGATTTAACCGGCGATATGGGCGGTGATGATGGTTTAGATAATGAAGTTATTACACTTGATTTTTCTGCACTTGATGCCAATGTTGCACACGTTGCTTTTGTACTGAATAGTTTTAGAGGGCAAGATTTTGGAACCATTCCTTTTGCATCTATACGCATTTACGAAGGATCTCCAAAACGTGTAAATGAAGTTTTCGCAACTTATGATATTGCCAACGGATCTAACTTTTCTGGTCACGTATCTATGGTGATGGGTGTTTTTTACAAAAAAAATAACGAGTGGAAATTTAATGCCATTGGCGAGCCTACACGCGATAAAAAACTGGAAGATACCGTGAAAACCGTAACCCAGAATTATTTATAGACTAAAAAGTCTGCTTAATTTTTAAATTATGGAAAGCAACCCAAACGTTCCTCAGTCACTTACACCAGTTAAACTTGATAAAGATGGCAACGTAGAACTCGAAAAAATATCGCCGGAAGAAAACTTAAAATATCAGGAAATTGCCAAAAGCCTTGAACCTTCTGATGTAAACTCTATTCTGAATTATGGAAATGAAACCCAAAATTCTATGGAGAAATACAGTAACGATTTTCTGGCTTCTGTACGTACTTACAATAGCGGAGAAGTTGGTGGCTTAATTAATGAGTTGCTTACAGAGCTGAATTATATTGATGTTTCTGAACTGGAACAAAGTGGTTTCAAGTCGTTTATTTCCAGGATACCATTTCTGAAAAACCTGGTAGTAGACGTAAAAAAACTCTTTCAGAAATACGATGTTGTGGTGAATAATATTGATAAAATCACCAATAAAATTAAAGCCGGAAGGTTAAATTCTATCAAAGACAACAGTTCTTTGCAAACGATGTTTGATAGCAATGTAAGTTATATCCATCAAATGGAAGAACTGATTATTGCGGGGCAACTCAAGTATAACGAACTAAATCTGAAATTGGCAGAAATGGAAGGCCGGCCCGCAGATTATCAGGATTATGAGATAGCCGATTTGCGCGATTTTATCAGCAGGTTAGACAAACGCCTGGCTGATATGAAAATTGTGCGTTTTATTATGCTGCAATCGCTGGCTCAAATCCGCGTAGTGCAGAACAACAATACATCCATTGCTGAGAAAGCACAGTCTATCGTGTCCACAACCATTCCTGTCTGGAAAAACCAGTTGACAATTGCCGTTGCTTTACAAAGGCAAAAAGCCAATGTAGAAATGCAGAAGAAAATTTCTGATACCACAAATACAATTCTGCAAAAAAATGCAGAAATGCTGAAGCAGAATAGCATAGACGTGGCCAAAGAAAATGAGAAAACTGTAGTATCTTTGGAAACTTTAAAACGCACCACTTCTTCGTTGATTGAAACCTTAAACGAGGTTAAACAAATTCATGAAGCGGGTGCACAGAGCAGAAGAGTTTTGGATGGCGAATTGAAAACCCTCGAAACCGAGCTCAAGAAAAACGTTACGCGAGTGAGTTAAATAAGGAATGGATGAATACCGCTTAAATATTTTAAAAAAATCGAACACAGAAATCAGCCGTTTACAGCTGCTTTCTGTGTTTTTTGATGAAGAAATCATCTATAAAATTTTTTTAAGGAGCCAGGTTATACATCAACTCTTTGTAAATAATGAAGAACTTGAAATTGATAAACTCGATCTTTTTCATGTGCAATTCACCGCGAGCGTTATCGAGCTGCTGCGAAAAATTAAAAAAAGCAATGAAAGAAATGTAACGTTGCTTTACGATGAAATCCACATCAATGAAGGCTTGATCGAGCGTATGTCAGGCGCTTTAATTACCCAAAAAGACTTCGAGCTGGCAAAGCCGAAACAAACACTAAAGGTAAGCCAATCTTTACGCCGTTTATTTGATGTCCTTTCCGATCACAGTACCGATTTTCCTTTTTCAAAAAATATAAATTCCTTCAGTTCCCGCTATGCAAATGATTTTTATTTCGATATCAATCCGCAACAACTTGCAGAATTAATTGATGTTGGCGATAAAAAAATGTACATTCATGTGTTTGCCAGCATCGAAAAAAAACTAATGGGTTTGCTGTGCAAATATGAATTTAGAAGCACTTTTTTGATGGGATTAAAATCCGGAGAGATGGTTATGGAAATTTACCGTTTTTTGGATACCGATAGGCATTTTTTGTTTTTTCCTGGTCGGAATCTTTTCCTTTTCTGTGACTTAACTATATTAAACGAGATTGATCAGTCTAATAATTTATCTGAACGAGAAAAAATTGTTCAAGAACTGGAATATAAAAACGACCGTTTAACAAGTAATGCAGCTGTGCTTAAAACCGCTATACCTGCAGAGATTATTCAGTTACTTGAAGACAGTTATCTTAAAATATCTGATATTAATTTCCTGAATCACCTGAATAATTTTGATGTTCAATCGAATATCTTAAAGGCAATGCTGAAAACAGAATTGTTTTAACTGGTTCACTAGTTCATTGGTTCATTTGTCATTAGTTCATTTGTAAAGCCAATCAGAGCTTTGAATTTCCGCAACGACGACGGACAATATGTGTTAAGAATATGTTTTCTTTTTCCGTGACTTCTGTGTTTCCGTGGCAAAGTCGATTGGTTCATTGGTCATTTGTTCATCGGTCATTGATTCATTTGTGAAGCCAATCAGAGCTTTGAATTTCCGCAACGACGAGGGGCAATCTGTGCTTAAAATTTTGTTTTCCTTTTCCGTGTCTCCGTGGCAACAAGAAAGATTGCTTCTTCGAACCGACGTGTTAATTAAAAATTCACTACAAGCAATACATCGCTTCCCATTTGCGGATGAGTTCTACGCGAAATTTCACATATTTCGGTGTCAAAAACACATTCGACCAATCGTCATAATTGTCGTAAAAGAATTTTAGAAAGAAAATATGAAAGCAGATGCCAAGGTAGGGGATTGCTGCAATTTCGTCTTGGCTTAAAGGTCGATACTGCATATATGTATCTAGAAATAACTTAAAGTCCACTTCTGCCTGTTCACTGGATATCATATTATTTACCTGGTGGAAAAAATAATGGTTTAGAAATGACATCAAATCGTTTACAAGATAACCTGTGCCAGCGAAGTCAAAATCGAAAAAGGTTATTTTTCCTTGTTCATCAAAGTGAAAGTTTTTCGGGAAAAAATCATAATGACAATAGCCAACAGAAAAATTTCTGGTATCAAACGTTTCAAATTTAGACATCACCATTTCTGAGAGTTGAGTGAGATAAGTTAGCTCATCTTTCAATTCCGGAACTTTTAAATGTAAGGTTTCTAAAGGTTGGATCAACGTTGTTTGGAAATCGAATACTGGTCTGCGGCCCGCTAATTTAATTTTAGAAGTGGTTTGATGAATTTTAGCCATATCGGTACCGAGAGAAATCAAATGATTCGGTTCGAGATCATGAATAACTTTTCCTTTAGCATAACTGAATAAAACACCATTTCTGATTCCTTCAACCGCATTAAATTGCTGAATCTGTTGTCCATTTTGATCTGTAATTGGGTAGCCAACAGAATTGCCATCTGCTTTTAAACAATTCAACAATTCAACTTCAGCTTCAATTTCTTCGCGTTTTCGGTGCGCATCACGGTAAATTTTAAAAATAAATTTCTCCGAATCATTCTCTAACAAATAGGTATCACTCACGTTTCTGATTAACAGTTTGCATTGTGTGTTTTTATGCAATTGATACCGGTCAATCAGACAATTTTGTAGCGCTATCGCAGATAAAGTGGAATATTGGGCAGGAAAAAAGCTGGGCATAAGGCGTTGTTTACTGTAAAAATAAGAAAATTTAAGTAGGCGGGATTTCTCACGCAAAAGGCGCGAATCTGTGTTCAGAATATGTTTTCCTTTTTCCGTGAATTCTGCGTTTCCGTGGCAAATAGAGAGATTGCTTTCCCGAAAAGTCGGGGCAGGCAGTCGTTCCTCTTTACAACGACGATTTTTTTGCTTCGTTGTTATTACTCACCCAACGTAAGTGGTTTGTGTAGAGGCGTGAAGTAATCTGTAAAAAAGCAAATTATTTCCTGAAAGCTTTTGGTGTGTTTTGCATTTGTCTTTTAAAGAAAATATTAAAATTGGCCGGATATTCAAAACCAAGGCAATAGGCAATTTCAGAAATGTTCCATTCCGTATGCCTCAACAAAGCAATTGCCTCTGTGGTAATTCGTTTAGAGATATGCTCAGAAGTGGTTTTTCCTGTAACTTCTTTAACGGCATGGTTCAGGTGGTTCACATGTACAGACAGACGCAAAGCAAAATCGTGGGCGGTTTTGAGCTCTAATACATGTTCTGTAGAGCCAATCGGGAATTGCCGTTCAAGTAATTCTATAAAAAGAGATGTAAGTCTTACCGAAGCATTGTTTTGTTTAAAAACATCACCAGCAGGCCTAACTTTTAGGGCTTCGTGTACCACCAATTGTACATAATTGCGCAGCAAATCATATTTATGAATATAATCGCCATCCATTTCGCGCATCATACTAGAGAAAATGCCCTGCAAATTTTCCTCTTGTTTTTCAGTAATGTGAATAACGGGGCTATCATTTATGCGCCATAGTAAAGAGTCTCTCAGACTTTCGTTTCGGCTGTGGATGAAATTTTCTGTAAATAAACAAAAATAACCAGCAGGCTTAGGCGATGTACTTTCCCATGAATATGGAATATTTGGATTCGTAAACAGCAGAGCCCGTCCTTTTATTTCAATTTCTGCATCCGGATAGTGTAGAATGCCATTTCCAATAATAAGCGAGATTTTGTAAAAGTCTCTCCGGCTAAAAGCGGAAGGCATGTTGGTGCAAGCCACTGAGCGGTTAAATACGTTGAAATGGCCAATATCATCAATCATACCTAAACTTGGCGTGGGAATTTCCGGACGGGTTATTTTTAACCTGTTGTAAAAATCTTCCAGTGTTTCCTTTTTGTTTAAGGTGTTGATTTCCTGATTCCTGGCCAGCATAAGTTTTGAAGTTGTGATAAACAAATTTAAGGTTTAATCACCATTCCTTCGTGCATTTCTTCAGTAGGCTCTGCAACTAATTTGTCACCTTCCTTTAAATCGCCAAAAATTTCAACTTTATCATCCGTATCCCTGCCTTTTTTTACTTCCAGTTTTACGGCCTTATTATTAACTACTTTGAAGATAAACAAACCTTCACTGGTATCTAATAAAGCATTTTTTGGGATTACAAACGTGCTGATATTTGCCGGAAGCGGCACATTAACTTCTGCAACCATGCCTGGTAAAAGTGTTTTTTTTACATTTGGCACATCCATTTCTACACGTTCTGAACGTAAACGTAAATCTAAAGCGCCTGATAAACGTTTCACTTTTGCGGTGAATTTTTGGTTTGGAAGCGATTTTACCGTGAAACTCACCTCGTCGCCTTGTTTTAAATAACCCGTATATACTTCTGGAATAGATACTGCTAGTCTGAGGTTCTTCTGATCCTGTAAAGTAAAAATCGGAAAATCAGACCCTTTTCCGGTTGGACCAACATAAGCGCCTAAATTTACATTTCTGGCAGATATTACACCGCTAAATGGCGCACGGATTGTTAAATAATCTTGTATGGAGCCGACCTCTTTGTATGAAGCTTTGGCTGCTTC
This sequence comes from Pedobacter terrestris, assembly GCF_052343045.1. NCBI lineage: Bacteria > Pseudomonadati > Bacteroidota > Sphingobacteriia > Sphingobacteriales > Sphingobacteriaceae > Pedobacter > Pedobacter terrestris. Next base: position 1,554,293 of record NZ_CP180264.1, read on the forward strand.
CAGTTGTGCAAAATCTGCATTTCTTCTGGCCAAAGCCTGATCCAGATCATTCACAGAAATTGTACCTGGGGTTTTGCTGGTTTCATAAAGACGGTTGTAATTTGCCTTGCTTGCCGTATAAACCGCTTCCTGAGCTTTTAATCTGGATTGTGCTGCAGAAACCTGCGATGCCATTTCTGGTGCTTCCAGTGTCATCAACAATTGCCCTTTTGTCACTTCAGAGCCAATATCTGCATTTAAGGTTTTTACAAAACTGCTTACTTTGGCATATAAGTCTACCTGTTGCAGTGCAATTAATTCTCCCGGAAGGTTGAGATTGGTAGAGAGTTTTGTTTTCTTTAACTCGAAAGTTTGCACGGCAGCTTCTTTTTCTGCTGTTGGGTCGCTTTTGTCTTCACGATGGCCACACGAAGCGAGAATGGTGCTTGCCGCCAGTGCGGTATATATAACTGTTCTGGAAAATATCTTTGTATTCATGTGTATGTTAATTTTCTTGTTCTTCTAAACCTTTAATAAAATGTAAGCTGTCTTTGTCTTCCGGATCTAAAGAAATGGAATTTGTGGTTTGTTTGCCTTGTACCCAGGCAAAAACCAAAGGCAATACAATGAGCACTGCAAATGTAGAGGCCAGTAATCCGCCAATTACTGCACGTCCAAGTGGCGAAACCTGTCCGCCGCCTTCGCCATGTCCAATGGCCATTGGCATCATTCCAACAATCATTGCCACACTGGTCATGATTATCGGGCGCAGCCTTAATGCTGCAGCTTCACGTGCTGCTTCCAAAGCATTTCCACTCTTTAGGCGCAACTGTTCGGCATTTGTAATCAGTAAAACGGCATTCGCGATAGAAACCCCAACAGACATGATAATTCCCATGTATGATTGTAGATTTAGTGTTGATCCCGTTAAGGTTAAAAGTAAGAGTGCGCCCAGAATTACTGCCGGAACGGTGGCGAGAATAACTAAAGGCACTTTAAAGGATTGGAAATTTGCTGCCAGCATCAAGAAGATTACCACAATGGCAACCAACAAACCAGATTGTAAACTGTCTAAAGTTTCATCAAGCACTTTGGTGAGTCCAATCGCATTGATGGTTACACCTCTGGGCAGTTCGCCGATGTTTTTGATCGCTTTGTCTACATCTTTTCCCGCAGTTCCTAAATCGGTATGATATAAATTTGCAGTAACCGATAAGAAAGGCATAGCGCCAAGATTGTCGTTTTCGCCATAAGTTGTTCCTGGCGTAATGTCGGCAACATCACTCAAAACCGGCCTGCTGCTGTTTCTTAATATTGGAATTTCGCCAATATCTTCTTTGCTGTTCATTTGGTTAAATGGAACCTGAACCTGAACGCTGTAAGGCAAACCGATTTTTTCGTCTAGCCAAACATTTTTATCCGTATAACGTGATGATGATGTAGACGCAATTAATGATCGGGAAATATCGCTCATATCTACATTCAGTTGAGCAGCGCGCGTTCTGTCTATATTGATATTTAAGGCCGGATATCTGATGGATTGCGCAATCTGAACATCGCGCATGTAATCAATTCCTTTCAATTCTTTCAAAACCTTTTTGGCAAATTCTTCATTAAGCTTTTTGTTTTTTCCGGCAATACGCACTTCAATCGGCGTTGGAGAGCCCTGGCTCAGCACTTTATCAGTCATTTCAATTGGCTCGAAAGATAAGTTAACATCTGGCACTGCTTTTTTAATCCTTGCTCTGAAATCGTCTTTAAAATCATCCATATCGGCTTCATAATCTTTCAGGTTAACCTGAAAAACAGCTTCATGTGGGCCAGCCATGAATAGATAAATCGGGTTTACAGAAAAGAGCGCCGGATGCTGCCCAACATATACGGAAGATATGGAAACATGCTCGGCACCAACCATTTTTTTCAATTCGGCTAAAATGGTATTGGCTTTTTCTTCTGTGCGTTCTAACCTGGTGCCGTCTGGTGCACGCATACGCAACTGAAACTGACTTGAGTTTACTTTCGGTAAAACATCGCGGCCAATATTGGCCAATAATAAGGCGGCAGAGCCGATGACAAGAAGGAGATATAGAATTACTGCAGTTTTCCTGCGCGGCATTAAACGATCCAGAAAACGCATAAAACGGTTCCGGAATTTGTCAAATGCACCCAGTTTTTCGGGATGTGCATGTGGCTTGATCAGAATTTTCTTTTGGTTAAGTGTATCGCCTTCAGAAGAAAGCGGCAATCCTGTAGCATTAAAATCTGCTTCATCTTGTGTAATGCCCGGATGTTCTGCTGCACCTTTTGCCGGATGAGCTACCATTAACCAGTTGGCCATAATGGGCACGAACGTTTGAGACAGTAAAAACGAAACGACCATAGAGAAACCGATCGCCAATGCAAGGGGTAAAAACAATGCACCCGGTATTCCAGACATGGTAAATGCTGGTGCAAATACGGCAAGAATACACAGTAAAATGAGCAATTTTGGAAAAGCAATTTCTTTACACGCATCCCAAATGGCCAAGGCTTTAGGTTTGCCCATGTCAAAATGCTGGTGAATATTTTCTATTGTTACTGTACTTTCATCAACCAAAATACCAATGGCAAGTGCCAAACCACTTAAAGACATAATATTGATGGTTTGCCCGAATAATTTCAGGAACAATACGCCCGCAATAATTGAAGTTGGAATGGTTAGAATTACAATCAGCGCGGCGCGTTTATCGCCCAAAAAAAGTAAAACCATTAAACCCGTAAGGATCGCTCCAATTGCGCCTTCACTTACCAAACTTTTTACCGCATTGATTACATAAACAGATTGGTCAAACTCATAAGAAAGTTTTACATCCTCTGGTAAAGTATTTTGAATAGAAGGCAGGTTTTTCTTTAGATTTTTGACTACTTCCCAGGTAGAAGCGTCGCCAGATTTTGCAATGGTTAAATACACAGAACGTTTTCCATTTATCAATGCATAACCCGCAGTTAAATCTGCGCCGTCTTTTACAGTCGCGATATCTTTTAACTGCAAATTTTGTACGCCACCTTTAAATAGAGGAATATTTTCGAAATCTTTAACCTGTTTAATGGTATAATTGGTTGGTGTAATGTAGTTTTTATTCCCAATTCTGACATTACCTGAAGGCGCTGTCTGGTTGTTCAGTCTGATGGCTTCTACGACCTGATCTACAGTTAAATTATGCGAACGCAACAATGTAGGGTCTACGTTTACTTCTATTGTACGCGGACTACCACCAAAAGGAGCGGGGGCAAGCAAACCCGGAATGGAAGAGAACGATGCCCTGACATAAGTGTTTGCCAAATCCTGTAATTCGTTGTTGGTGCGGATTTTACTACTCAATACCAACTGGCCGATTGGCAGTGATGAGGCATCGAAACGGATAATAAAAGGCGGTTGTGAACCCGGAGGGAAAATGGCCTGCGCCCGGTTGGATAGTGCACTTAGTTCTGACGCGGCCTGAGCCATATTCGTGCCCTGATAGTACGTCAGTTTCATTAACATTAAACCTTGTGTATTTTTAGTTTCGATACTTTTAACGCCATTGGCATAAAGTAAAATGTTAATGTATTGCTTACCAAAATAAGATTCCATTTGGGTTGGTGTATAACCGCCAAAAGGGTGTGCAATGTAAATTACAGGCAAATTCATTTCAGGAAGGATATCTACTTTGATCTGTTTGATTGCACCGATACCGAAGAAAAATAAACCCGCAACCAAAACCAATATGGAGATGGGTTTACGAAGGGCAAAACGTATTAAATTCATGGATGTAGCCTATTAAAATTCGTTGATAAATAGCTCATAGTTGCCTAATGCGGCAGATTTAAGGAGAAGTGCCTGCCATACGTTAGTATACGCAATATCGCGGTCAGTTTCTGCGCGGTTCAGGGTAAAAATCGCCTGTGTCAAATCAACCAGGGTAGTAAGTCCGTTTTTATACAGTACGCTTTTTTGCAGGTAAGCATCAGAAGCTGCTTTTACTTGTACGGGCGCTTCCAGGTAATTGTCTAAAGCATTTTTAAGTTTCGCTTCTGCCAGTTTTAGTTGTGCTTTCAATTGTTGATCGGCCAGTTCATATTCATTTTTCAACGCTTCACTGGTAAAGTGCTGGGCTTTAATTTGCGGTCGGTTTTTAACCAGTGTAGCCAGATTCCAGGTAACGCCCACTCCAAGCAAATAATTGCCGCGTGTTGGGTTAATCGCATCAAGGTAACTTGTAGAATATGCAGCCTGATCCAGCGCATAACCTGCACTAAAACCAGAGCCTCTGCCTTGCATTACGCCAAAAAGAGAAAAAGTAGGAAGGTATAATTTTCTCAAATATTGTTCTTGTTGTACACTTACATCAATTCGTTTTTGGTAAAATTGCAGTACAGGATGACCCGCACTTACCAATGTATCGGTAAAATAATTATTGGGGATACGCGTGATAGAAGCTGTATCAACATTGAAACGGATCTCTGAAACACCCATTAATATACCGAGTTTATTGGCTTGTTCTTGCTGAAGATCCCGTGCTTTTGTCAAGGCGATTTTCGCACTGGAAACTTCTGCACTTGCTAAAGAAGAATCTACGCCGGCAATTAGTCCATTTTTTGCGCGGATAGCTGCTGTATTGAAGAATGTCTGCGCGCGTGATAAATTTTTCTCTTGCGAGCGGGTTAAACGTTGTGCCGCCAACAGATTCAGATAGGCCGCAGAAACACGGATTTCTTGTTGAAATTTTTCCTGACTGAGGTCTTGCTCATCGCGTTTAAATGTTGCATTTGCTACGCGGATGCGTTCTTTAATTTTTCCGAAGGTGAAAAAATCCCAATTGATATTGGCCAGATAAAGCGAACCAAATGCGGCATTCCAGTTTTGTTTGTCTAACGTTGGCCCGGAAGAGGCAATTCCTAAACCACCCAAACCAAATTGTGGACCAAACTGCCCGTTAACTGTGCCATAATCTTGCTGCGCGCTTACACTTAAATTGGGAAGATATTCCCGTTTGGCTTGCGAAATGCCTTCTTTTGAAGCATTTGCGTAATTGTTTTTCGCCTTAATGGTTCCGTAATTGTTTAAAGCAGTTTCTACAGCTTGTTTGAGGCTTAGTGTTTGAGCGTTTACAATAAAAGGCGATAAAAAAATGAATGATAATAGATAAAATCGTAACGATCTGTGAAACATAGTGTGTTATTTACACCACAAATTTATACGAAGGATTGAACATCTTTGTATTTGTTTCAAATCAAAAATTATGCGAATCAAATAATAATCGAAATGTTACTTTGTAATAAAAATATCCCTTTAAATCGTTTTTTAAAGGGATATTAAGGTTGAGAAAACTTGTTGGCTTTTCTATTTGCTTTGTTTTATAATATTTTGAGCAGCGAACCTAAACCATTTATTATTGTTCTGCATAATTTTTAAAACTATTTAATATGGCTTGCCAACCAGCTTGTTGCATATCTTCAGGATTAATTTCTTCCGGATCAAAGGTTTCTTCAATATATACACCATCATGGTTTGGTGTAAATGTCACACTAACCATTCGGCCATCTGCCATTGCATAATCGATCTTTCTATATTCTTCAACAGCTGTGTACGTTCCACCAAAATCAAAACTCATGCTGCCATCTTTTGCTTCCATTGTAGTGGTAAAACTTCCGCCGGTTCTTAAATCATTTTCTGCATGTGGCGAATGCCAGTCGTCTGATGCCTGGTTCCATTTGGTAATGTGTTGTGGTTCACTCCACATCGTCCAAACTTTTTCTATTGGTGCATTTACGGTGGTTTGTACAGTAATCTTTGCCATATTACGTTTTTTAGAGGTTATGTTTATACCGTAAAGTTAATGGAACGTGGCACAATTCAAAGAAGATTGACTAAAAAGCGCATGTCAGCGATGAACATTTTAATCAGTCCAGCGCCATGGAAAAATATAATTTGAGGATGACTGTTTTATTTTTTGCCTGGAAAGTTGGTTGGATTTTTTTCGTTTGCCTTTCTCACTTTTAAGCGCTTTTTGCCACGGAAACACTAACGCACGGAAAGTTAGCTGTATGCTTTTGTTGTTGATTTTCGGCCTTTTTAATATAATTTGGTACATTTATCTGGAAAGGTAAATCGATGAAAAAACTCTACAGCTTAATATTTAATTTATTTCTTATCGTTCCGGCTTTAACCTACGCACAAGCAGACAGTATTTTGCAGCCAATAGATTCATTGGTGTTGCAGAAAGAAAATGCAGGTGTAAACAAACTTAAGGAATTAAATGCTGAGCGTATTTCGGACAGTTTGAAAAGGATGGAGCTACAACGGCAGTTGGACGGATTGAAATCCGGCGATCAGCGTCAACGAAATTCTTTGCAATCTGAAATAGAGTTTCTCAATAAAAATGATTCATTACGTTTGCTTAGGTTAAAGCAACAGGTAGATTCTCTACGCAAGTTTATTAAAGGCGAGGCAGTTGTTTTTTATAAACATCACTTGTTTAGCATTTATGCACGTCAAGGCAGTTTTACCGCAAAAGAGCGAGCGGTTGCCATAATGGAACGCTTAGGAAATATTGTAGATGAACCCGATTTTAGCTCAGACTCACTTCAACTTTCTAACAGCGAGCAATCTGTAGATTTAACTTACGGAAACTTGCTGATCTGCTCTATTTCTGATCTCGATGCCATCTGGGCCAATACAAACCGAGCAACACTCTCGGCAAACATCCTTAAAAACTTAAAAATAGCTGCAATAGAATACCGTAGAGACAACAGTTGGCAGGTAATTCTCAAAGAAATCTTACTTACATTACTGGTTATTTCTGTAGTTGTATTCATCATTTACCTGATTAATAAACTTTTCCATTACTTGCTTTCCAGAATCGTTTTCGAGAGGGGTAAGTTTAATGAAGGCATCCGCATTAAAAATTATGAGTTGATGAATGCCGAGCGGCAGCTTGATTTATTAAAATTTATTGCATCTGTACTGCGTTATGCCATTATCATTCTGGTTATTTACCTTGCGCTCCCGGTTTTGTTTGGAATTTTTCCCTTTACACGAGATCTGTCCGTTAACTTACTAAATTACATTACCAGTCCTTTAAAAAAGATTGGTTTGGCCATTTGGCAATACGTACCAAATATGATGACCATTTTGGTATTGGTGGTTGTTTTTAGATATGTTTTACGTTTTGTACGCTATATAAAAACAGAAGTAGAACGCGGAAAATTGATGATTCCGGGCTTTTATAAAGATTGGGCAAACCCAACATATCAGATTATCAGAGTACTTATTCTGGCCTTTGCATTAATTGTTATTTTTCCATATTTGCCAGGCTCAGATTCTGGTGTATTTAAAGGCGTTTCGGTATTTATGGGCGTACTTTTCACTTTCGGATCTGCAGGTGCTTTGGGCAATGTGGTGGCCGGTTTGGTGTTAACCTACATGCGTGCATTTAAAATTGGCGACCGCGTAAAAATTGGAGACGTTACCGGCGATATTATCGAAAAAACGCTGCTGGTTACACGAATCCGGACGATAAAAAATGAAGTTGTTTCCATTCCAAATTCTACCGTTATGGGCAACCATACCATAAATTTTAGTGAAGAGGCCGGCACAAAAGGCTTAATTATAAATACGATTATTACTATGGGGTATGATGTTCCCTGGCGACAAGTTCATGATATTTTGATAAAGGCCGCATTGAAAACCGAATTGATTGAGCACAATCCGGAACCTTTTGTTCTTCAAACCAGTTTGGATGATTTCTACGTCAGTTATTCGTTAAATGGCTACACCAAACAGCCGAACAAACAAGCCAAAATTTATTCGGATTTACATGCTAATGTTCAGGATTTATTTAATGAAGCAGGGCTCGAAATCATGTCGCCAATGTATAATGCCGTTCGGGATGGAAACCTGACAACCATTCCCCGACAATATCTTCCTAAAGATTACACTGCTCCACGCTTCAGAACAGAGAACAAAAATAATGCTGCTTCAGAATAGTTTAAAAGCAGTACTTCTAAAATAATTATCATTATTCTGATCCATACCTATGACTTAAGTTGTTTTAATAATAGACATATGGTGGATAATTTTGTGCTTCCTTTTTTTTGAACAGTTCGACCTCAAGAAAGTTGAAACTTTCCTAAAAGCCATTGAACCGATTGCAGCATCTAAAGATGCTTCTATAATACAATTGGTATTTCGTTGGACAAGTTCGCAAAAAGGCATTACAGTTGTTTTGGCTGGTGCGAGAAATGCAGCGCAAGCCAAATCTAACGCTGAAGGCATTCATATTAGCAATGAGGAAATGGCTTCGTGCAAACTGAGTTAAACAAATTAAAATAACATGTAGAAAGTAAAACAAAAGGGTTCAATTTACTGAACCCTTTTGTTTTACTGTATTTCTGGAATTTTAGACCTGTAGCTTTTTCAGGTTTTGTGTGGCCAGAAGTGCCAGACATGTGGTTAGCAAAAACATGGAAAGTAGACTGCCATTGTGTGCAGATTGCGTATTTTGATCATATTTTTTAAGGCCGAATTTTTCTATTCCGCTTTTCGTTACATCAAGTTCCTGAAAAATGCTCGGATAAAAATGTAAACGCAGTTCCTCGTGGTAACGCCGTACTTCTTGCTGAAACTGGAGATGCTGGTTAAGATCAGATCCGGCGATGTTGTTGATAAACAATTGTGTTTGTATGCTTGGTACGAAATAAGATGCTATTTTTGTAAATGACGCTCTAGCGTCCAATTTATCCAAAACTGATTTTTTGCTGCCTGCAGCTTCATCATCGCCTTGCTGCTGCATTGCGAAATACCAGTACCAGCTAAAACTCTTTTCTGCCGGGAAAGGATATTTTTTAAACTGTGGATAGTGGCTGTAAAAAGGTTTTAACGACCGGTCTTTTTCCATGTCCCATTTTTCATGGTAACCTTCGCGCTGGTTTACAACATTTTGCAACGCCTCTGGAATTGGATAAAAATGAGATAAAGTCAGGTTTAAAGCACCGGGAATTACTACACAAAATAACACCCAACACGCCACCAAAGCCGAAGCATTAAAGTTAGAGGATTTAAAAAACGATACCACCAGCATAACCAATGCAAACCAAAACAACAGGTATAAAAATAAGATTGCAGCAATTGAAAGCAGGTTAAGGTTTAGTGGCAATTGTAAAAATAGAACTGCAGAAGTAAGCAAAATTAATGCGACTGCAAATACCGTAATTATGCGTACAAGCAATTTGCGCCAGATTAAAACAAATGGTTTATCGGTTTGTGCTCTAAGCAAAGGCCAGGTTCCATTCTCTTGTTCTGCCGAAAAAATGTTATAGCCAAAAGCAATGATAATAAGCGGAAATAGGAAAATGAAAACAAAACTTAAATCCATATTTCCCATTAATAAAGAAACCGGATTGTTGATGTCTGTATCATAAATCTGGCCTTCCAAACCTAAGATGGTTACAGAAATCAGATAAGGATTTACATCGCGTTGTCCGTTGGCAAAAGACGCCCATTGATTAGGAATATTGGCTACAGAAAATTTGTTGTGAAACATAAGCAAACCCAATTCATCACCAAAATGATGGATGTTGTTTTTGGTGTTTTCGTGCTGTAGCAATGCCGCTTTTGCAATTACATTTTTCTGTCTTTCTATAAATGTATGACCAAAATATAAGGATGCCAAACCCGTAATTAACAAAACCAATATACCTACCCAGGTAGATTTGTTGCGGAAAAACAGCTTAAATTCTAAAGTGTATATGCGCGTTTTCATATTAAATTATTTTAATCCATTTTGGAGAATATTGAAGAAATAAAGCCGTTGCGCACAACCAGAAAAGCAAAGAACACAAAGGCAGAATTTCTTGGCCAATTGTTTCTTTAAGTGTGCGGGCTTTGTAATTAAAATCGGGTTGCTCTGCCCAATTTGACCGGCTTATAGAAAGTGGCTTTTCGTTGGCCTTTGGCGCAGTATTGCTGATTTTTTGAATCTGCAAAGCATTCATTTTCTGCGCCAAACCATAGCGATAGGTTTCTGCCTGATTTTGAAAATCTACATAGGTATTAAAGTCTGACGCTGTTAAAGCCATAGAAATATTTTTTAACGCGATGTAAGGATTTAAAAAACCAGCGATAGACGTAATCTGGTTTTGTTTTTCAAAGGTTGTATTCAACATCTTTTGATGCTGATTGTAAATGCCCGAAGTAATTTTTTCGCCTTCGGCCATAATATAACCACCATAATTGAAGGGAAGCTTTTTAACGTCGTCTACCTTGTATTTTTTTAACAACGAATCTTTAATCGATGCATAATGCGGGTCGTTGGCATCGTGGCTATCGCCCTGTTGCTGAACATCGTGCGCTATTGCTGCGGCAAATTCAATTTTTGATGGCGATGGATTTAATTTTATGCCGATTGCCTGTGTAATTCTGGGCATTATAATTACGAAGAAAATCCAGCACGCAAGTAGGCTGGTTAATGCCGATCTGGAATTGCGCTGGAAAGCCGAAACTAAAACCGTAAGCATAGATACAATAAAAAAATACATTCCATAGAATAAAACGAGTGTTGCAAGTCTTAAAGCAGAATCCACCTGGATATCCCAATGGCTTAATGAAGCCCAAAGCAAGCCTGTAAATACAATTAATGGGATAAAAATAGAAAGGCAAAGGGCAACAATACCGAAAGTTTTGCCCCAAAGTAGTTTTTTCCAGCTTACATTCTGGCAAAGTAGAATTTTTAATGTTCCGGTTTCGCGTTCAGCAGAAATAGCGTCGTAACCCAGAAAGAAAACCAGTAACGGTACCAGCAATTGCAGTACCATTGCAACATTAATTTCGCCAAAGCGCAACATTCCGTTAGAAAAGCCGGCCTCGCTAAAATTAACGGTATTTTGTTTATGTGCCTCAAGAAAAATAGAAACACCAGCAAAACTTTCTATACCGAAATCAAAAAAGCTAAGCTCATTTTTCTCGCGAAAAGCAAGATAGCCATAATGTGCCATTCGGTGCGGATGTTTGTCGGGTTTGGCAAGCCATTGTTTGCGTACCAACTCTTTATAAGTATGCCTGTACTGATTTTGCTCTCTAAAATTTTTCCAGCCAATATACGTGGCCAGCACCAAAGTCAAAGCCAGAATTAAGGCAAGGTTTTTTGTAGCGCGGTTGCCCAAAGCCGTTCTAAACGTTTGACGGGCAATGATGAAGATGATGTTTTTCATTAAATTCTATAACTAACATTGAACATTAAATTTCTGGGCGTGCCTGGAAATAAGCGCAAATAGTTTTGTGCACCAACCCAATAGGTTTTATTCAGCACATTATTTACGTTCAGCGCAAATTGTACTTTAGTGCCTTCAGGCGAATAATACAAAGCGGCATCAAGCAGAGTATATCCCGGAAGGGTAAAATTGCGTATGTACAAGGGAAGTTTATTGCCGCTGTATTGTATGCCAGCGCCGATGCCAAGGCCGGCAAGATTTTTCACATTTTCAAAGTTATAGCGGGTCCAAAGGCTTGCGCTGTGTTTTGGCGTGTTTTGTACGCGTTGACCAACAAACTCTGGATTATAATCTGCCAGTACAATGGCATCAATAAAGCTGTAGCCCGCGTTAAATTGCCAGTTTGGGCGGATAAAACCCGAAGCTTCTACTTCAATACCTCTGCTTCTTTGTGCACCACGTTCTACCAAAAGGTTAACATCAACAGGATCATTTGCGTTGATCAACAGGTTTTTCTGGTTAATTTCAAATACGGAGAAGTTAACCATTAGTTTCTGGTTTAACCATTCTGATTTCGCTCCAACTTCTTTTAAATCACTCTCTAAAGGTTTGTAATTTGTACCAGCGGGCGGCGGTACAATGACCAAACTTGAGGTATTGCCTTGTGGCTGATAACCGCGCAAATATGTTCCGTAAAGGTTAATGTGTGTATGAAGTGCGTAGGTAAGCCCGAATTTTGGAAGTAATTTATGCTGCGAAATTTTTGTTTCGTTAGACAATTTATAATTCGTAAAATCCTGATACCATTCTTGCCTTAAACCTACAGTCAGGATAAATTTTTGTAACTGAATCTGATCTTGCAGATAAACTGCATTAACCAGATAATACGCTGGCGGAATTTCAGTTTTGGTAAAAATATAATCGCTTAAATTTTTTAAGGTATAAGATGGATTGGCAAGGTTAAAGTGCGCAACGTTGGGTACCGGAGCATTTACACCATTTACAACTGCCATGAGGTATAGATCTTTTTTCGCCGGATCGTATTTACCCGCAATGGTTCCGTCTTTTAATCGGTAACCAAGTGCTGTATTTTGTCCGCCTCCGCGGTATTTTTGCGTATCAAAACGGTCAAAACCCAAAACCAGTTTGTGTGTCAGGCCGAAGGTATTTCCGTTTAAATTCAGATAAGTGCTCAGATTATCGGTATTCCATTTTTGTTGGCGTTGCACGGCTTGCATGGCTGCAAGAGAAGCAATGGGCTGGTTATTTACATCAACAGCAAACGCATTTGTTGTTCGGTGTTCAAGCAAATCTTCGTTCCAGGTTTGCTTCATGTAGGCGATATTAAAGACCAGTTTTTCGCTTATTTTATGCGAGAAATTTGCCATGAGCATCATATCTTGCGTATTAAACTTATCGTTGCTGGCGCCCATATTAAATGAAATTGGCGTACTGTTTAAATCGGTTTTACCAGCAACGGCACCGAAAATTGCTTGTCCGCGGTCTAAGCGCGAGTTGCCATTGTTCAGCACCATTTCTACGTTCAGCGTTGTCCTATCGTTCGGGATATAAGAAATAGACGGTGAAATGAGATACCCTTTTCTAAATTGTAAATCGCGAAAACTTTTGCTGTCTTCATAGCCGATATTTAAGCGATAAAGAAGTGTTTTCTGTTCGTTTAAAGGGCCAGTAAAATCAAGTGCGGCACGCATGGTGCTGAAACTTCCGGCAGAAATGCTCACTTCTTTTCGTTCTTCGGTTAAAGGTTTTTTCGTTACCAGATTTATACTTCCACCGGGATCAACACTAGAAAATGTTGCACTTGCCGGGCCTTTTATAACCTCTATGCGTTCTAAGTTATTGGTAAGTGGCTGGTTAAAATAAAACTGTCTGGTACGCATACCGTTTACAATTGCACCTTCTTCATTTTGATTAATCCCACGGATCGAAAACTGGTTGTAAAAGCTACTTTGCGATACGCTGGTAACATTTTTTACCGCATCTGCCAATACCGATGCCTGCCGATCGTGAATAAGTTCCTTAGAAACAGACGATATTGCCTGAGGAATATCCTTGTTTAACGAAGCAATTTTAGTAGCCGAAAAAGAATAATTTCCATAATATTTTTTGCCATTTGTACCGGTAACTTCTACGGTCTGAAGCTGATCGGTATTCGGTGACAGGTTCACGACTGGCAGTGATTGCATTTCCTTGTTAACCGAAATTTTATCAAAATAGGGGAGATAACCCACTGCTGTAACTTTTAGGGTATATACGCCAGTTGCTGGAAAGATTATTTGAAACCTGCCTACTGAATCGCTGCTGATGCGTAATGTTGCACTTGTATTTTGAAAAGAAATCGTTGCTTTTTCTACAGGTTCGTTATTCAGGTTCCTGATACTTCCGTAAATGCTGTGTTGCGCAAATGCCTGCATTTGCAGCAGTGTAAATAGTAAAAACAAAGTAGTCCGGATTGCGGATCTACTGAAAATAGATTTCATTATTAAGCTTAAATAGTTTGTAAATACAGTTTCTGAAGATCGTTGGCGCTAATTTCATCTGCCTTTAGCGTATGGATCAGCTTTCCTTTTTTCATAATGCCAATGTGCGTCCCTACATGTACAGCATTAAAAATGTCGTGCGTAGCCATGAGTATAGATTTTCCGTCGGAAGCAAGTTGTTTTACCAATGCCGTAAATTCGTCACTTGCTTTTGGATCAAGTCCGCTGGTTGGCTCATCCATTAAAATTACCTGTGCATCTTTTGCAAGGGCAATTGCAATGCCCACTTTTTGGCGCATGCCTTTACTAAAGCCAGAAAGTTTTTGCTGATGAGCTTCTTCTTGCAAACCACATTTGTTCAGAAAATTTCTAAGCTGTTGGGTTGTATATTCAAAACCGGCCAGTTTAGAGAAATAATCAAGGTTTTCTAACGCAGTAAGCTGTCCGTACAACATTACAACTTCCGGAATGTAGGCAAGATATTTCCGGCGGTCTTGATTCTGACCAAAAGTTTCGGTACCGTTGATTTTAATTTTCCCGCTTGTGGGTTCAAGAAAACCAAGAAAGAGATTAATCGTAGTTGTTTTTCCGGCGCCATTTTGGCCAAGTAAACAGAAAACTTCTCCTGGTTTTACAGTTAAATCCAGGTTGTCTAATGCCAAATGCGTATCGTATCGCTTGGATAAAGAAATTGCTTGTAACATAAAATAATAGTGCAAAAGGCTGCATAATTTGATTTGCAGACCCTAAAAAGTGAATAAAAGTTGTAAAAATAGCCGGGACCGGGGATCAGATTAGGCGCTTGGTGGGCCTTTATTGGCACAGCAATGAATGTAGCCAGCCGATTTTTGAACAGCATAAAACGTATATCCATCAAGAGGTTTTGATGGTTGTACCGGTACAGACTGAACTTTTGGGATATCGAAAAACTGAATCCGATGTTTGACTACATCGCAAAGCGAACATTTGATTTTCGAAACCGCAAATTCTGATTCACCCTTTTTAAGTGTTTTTTGAAATTTTAAGGCTTCATGATGTTGGTGAAAAGTTTCTACCAATAAAGGACTGATAAATGTTGCCAGAAGCAAAATAGCCCAAATCTGGCTAAGCAAAAGACGACGATATTTAATCCGTTGGTTTTTCAATGCAACAAAGTTACATTTATTAATCAGAGTGAGAAATAAAAATCTCTATCACTAAATTCATTTACAGGAAGTAGCAAACACTCCACAAAGCTGCCGCAGAGATAAAAAGCCATAATAACGTACCTTGAATAAATGGTTTTAAACCCAAAATTTTTAAGTTTTGAAACGATAAGCCGCTGCCAATCAAGAACAAAGTAAGCGTTAAGCCTGCTTTTGCAGTTTGGGTTATGGCGGCAGAAAAACGATGAACGTTAGGGAAATATGCATTCGCCAGTATGGCCAGAATAAACAAACCAATAAAATAAGGTATGCTTATTTTTTGTCCAGAACCCTTAAATACAAGGCTTACAACAATGGCTGTTGGTATAATCCACAATGCTCTGGCCAGCTTTACGGTTGTTGCAATTTCTAATGCTTGTTGGCCATATTTACTTGCCGCGTCAACAACAGAGCTGGTATCGTGAATGGCAATGGCGCACCACACACCAAACTGCGACTGGCTTAAATGGCAATAATGACCAATTGGCGGGAAGATAAAGAGTGCCAATGCATTTAAAATGAAAACAACACCAAGTGCCAGAGAAATTTGTTTTTCGCTTGCTTTTAGTAATGGAGAAATCGCAGCAATGGCACTTCCGCCGCAAATGGCGGTACCTGCAGAAATAAGAAACGAGGTTTTTCTTTCTGTTTTAAATAGTTTACCCAATAAAAAACCCAACAGCAAAACGGACAAAAGGGAAATACTGGTGAGAAGAAAACCCTCTTTGCCCACATGCCAGGCTGTGTTTGCATTAATCCCGAAACCCAAGCCGACAACAGAAAATTTAAGTAAGATATTTACAAAAGTTGCATTGGATTTTGAAAAAGGATGTTCGCCAAATTGCGCAAAACAAATTCCAGATAAGAGGGCAAATGGAGGCGAAATTTTTGGATGCAGGCACGCAACCAGGATCAAGTAGAATAGAATTGTAAATGCGGTTATACGAATTTTTTGCATGGTTTCTCAGATGATTTATAGGACAAATTTCGATTACCTATCGGGCTATATCAAATCAAAAAAAGTTATATTTGATAACTTATTGTTATATATATGATAGATTTTCGTTTGAAAGTTTTCTACGCTGTGGCTAAAAGATTGAATTTTACGAAAGCAGCAGAAGCGCTTTTTATCAGTCAGCCGGCAGTAACTAAACACATTCGTGCATTGGAAAACAGTTTTAACAGTACACTGATTGACCGGAGTGGAAACAAAAAGATTACTTTAACACCTGCCGGAGAAATGTTGCTCGCCTACGCAGACCAGGTTTTCGCATTGTATCGCGAGTTGGAATATGATATTGGTTTATTGGCAAAAAAAGACACTGGTGTTTTGCGGATCGGCGCCAGCAGTACAATTGCGCAATATGTAATTCCGGCTTTGCTTGCGCAATTTCACCAGAAATTTCAGGGCATTAAGGTTCAGATGATCAGCGGAAATACCGAATATATTGAACAAGCATTATTGAATAAAGATATTGAGATAGGCATTGTTGAGGGCATTTCCCGTAATCCACAGATTAAATATGAAACTTTTCTGCAAGATGAACTTGTATTGGTTTGTGCTTCAAAAAATGCGGCTTTTAAACGCGATACAATTAAATCAGAGGAATTAAAAAATTATTCTTTTTTATTGCGAGAGCCAGGTTCCGGTACTTTAGAGGTTATAGCACACGCACTAAAATCGCAACAAATAAAATTAAAAGATCTGCAAGTAGAAATGCAGCTTTCCTCAACAGAAAGTATTAAATCTTATTTGTTGCAAAGCGATTGTATGGCATTTTTATCGATACACGCTATATCAAACGAACTGAAAAACAACGAATTTCGCGTGCTGGATATTAAAGGTTTGAGCATTGAACGGCCTTTCAATTTTGTCCAGGCGCACGGCCAGCCTAATGCCCGTACAGAGTTGTTTATCCGCTTTGCGAGAACGCAAGCAGAGCTGATGTAAAGTTGAAAGTATAACGCTTCTTTAAGATTTCTTAATATTAAAGGAATATAGCCCGACTAATTTTGCAGCAAAGCAATCGGGCTATCCTTTGAATACAGAAATAATCACATCGCTTAGAAACGGAAATCCATTGGCAATGAAACAAATTTATCATGCCCATTGGGAAAATGTTTTCGATGCTGCCTTTAAACGTGTTGGTTGCGAGGATGTTGCTCAGGATATTACACAAGAAATATTTATCTCCCTTTGGGAAAACCGCGAGAACCTGAACATTGAAGGCCAGTTAGGTGCTTATCTTTATGGCGCGGTAAAATTCAGGGTTATTAATCACTTTAAATCGCTCAGTGTTAAAGATGGTCATCAGGCAGAACTTGCTTTACTAATGAATCAGCAACGTTACGCTGCCGCAGATAGCAATCTTATTCTCCACGATTTAAACATGGAGGTAGATGCTGCAATCGCACAACTTCCGGAAAAGATGCGTCAGGTGATTTCTATGAGCAGAAAGCAGGAAAAATCAATTAAAGAAATTGCGAGCGAACTGGGTGTTTCTGTACAAACCGTAAAAAACCAGATTACAGCAGCAATGAAATTATTGAAGAAAAACCTATCGTACATGGTGTTTTTGGCTTTTTTTATCCATTAATATAAAGTTAATATTTAGATAACATTCTTGGTTAGTACCATTCTGCGTTTGAATTGACATGTATTCAAATGACAGAAGAACAAGCAAAGCAATTGCTGGAAAAGTACGTATCCGGAAATGCCAGTCTGGCCGAGAAAGCCTTGGTAGAAAAGTGGTATATCCAAATCGAAAAACAAGATCTCCAGGTATCTGCCAAAGCAAAAGCAGCTATTGGTGCAAGCATGCTCAATAAACTGAAAATCGCGATGCAGGCTGAAGAAACAGTTGTCATTCGTAAACGATTTTTTCAGACCGGATTATTTAAAATCGCCGCTACATTTTTGGTTTTGATCACCGTTGGACTGGGGATCTGGAAGCTAAGTGGCGAACAGAAACCAAACTACATTACGGTTACAACCGGTATTAACGAGCGTAAAAAACTAAAGTTATCTGATGGTTCTGAAATTATTCTTGAACCTTCGGCTCAATTTCGCTATCCGGGGCATTTCGCAAAAGATACACGCCAGGTAAGTTTATTAAAAGGAGAAGCTTTTTTTGAAATCAGTCATGACGTAAAACGCCCCTTTACCGTAATTACAGCGTCTGGCCCGGCCGTTAAAGTTTTAGGTACATCTTTCCGGATCAGGAACAGTTTCAAAACGCGGCGGATGGAAGTTGTAGTGGCAACAGGAAAAGTTGAAGTGGTACACCACCAGAAAATTCTGGGCACTTTGATTAAAGACCAGCAACTTGATTTCGATACCAAAACCGGATCTGCTGCAATTTCTAAGGCGAAACATAAAAACATTGTCCCAATTGATTTTGAAGGTGCAACGCTCCAACATGTAATTGCACAGCTAGGTTATCTGTTTACTGTAAAAGTTAATGTTAAGGATGCTGATCTGAATCAGCTGAAATGTACTGCAAATTTTAACAGCGGACAGGAGCCTGAAGAAATTCTGGATATTATTTGCACACTTCACCACATCAGATTTAAAACCCTGCAACCTGGTAAAATCTTCGAAATCTACAAATGAAAGGCAAAAAAACACATCGCATCACATCAATTTCAGTATAACAATTCATTAGATAAAAATCAAACAAATGGAAACAACCTCCGGTAAGAGGACATCAGCTCTTTACAGAATCATGAAATACTCATGTTTAACATTTGCCATTGTCTGCATTTTTTGCACGTCATTATTGGCATCGTCTACAATGGCGCAGCGGCTGGAAAAAAGTACAGTTAGCATTAAAATCAACAGAGGTCAGAAACTGGTTGACATTATTAAGGGTATCGAAAACGAAACCGGACTTGGTTTTGTCTACAATCCGGATCTTTTACAAGGCAGAAATACATTCTTTTCTGGCGAGTTTAAATCAGAACCTGTACGTTCATTATTAGACAGGTTGGGTTTAGCTGTTCAGGAAAAAGGGAATTACATTATTATTAACAATGCCACCTTTGGAAAACCAGACCGCATCATCACCGGATCGGTAAAAGATTCTACCGGTGCAGCTTTACCTGGTGTTTCTGTTAAAGTGTTGGGCAGTCAAAGCGGAACTTCTACCGATGCAAACGGTACTTTCCGGATTGAAGCCGGTGCAGAAACGGTTTTGTCTTTCTCTATGATTGGTTACCGCACTAAAGAAGTCAAAGTAGGCGACAATCAGGTTTTAGCGGTTGTTTTAAGCGAAGAGAACTCAAGTTTGGCAGAAGTTGTGGTAGTTGGTTATGGAACACAAAAGAAAGAAACTTTAACTGGTGCGATTGCTACAACATCTTTAGATAAATTATCATCGCGTTCATTAAATAGTGTAGGTGAAGTATTGGCAGGTAAAACGCCGGGTGTTATCGTAACGAATGAAGGTGGCGATCCAACATCAACTCCGCGAATCAATATTCGCGGTATGGGCGGCATTAACGGCGAAAGTGTTTTGTATGTTATTGATGGATCCATTTTTCTTGGTACACCGCAAATCAACCCGAACGATATAGAATCTATTTCTGTATTGAAAGATGCTTCAGCCGCAATTTACGGTGCAAGGGCTTCTGGCGGAGTTGTTTTAATTACCACGAAAAAAGGAAAAAATGGAAAAATGCAAATCAGTTTTGATGCGAAACTGGGGCAACAAAGTGCATGGAAGAAACTAGAACCCCTTAATGCAGAACAACGCGCACAGGTTGCAGCAACTGCAGCAAAAAATGGCGGAACAACCATTCTTCCGGCTTTTAATTCTGCTTTATATCCAGACGGCCAAATTACCAGAACAAACTGGATGGATGAAGTTTTTAGAGATGGTCTGTTACAAGATTACAATGCCGCAATTAACGGCGGGAGTGAAAAATCTAATTTTTACCTGAGTTTCAATTACCGCAATGCAGAAGGTATTGTGTTAAACACACAAAGCAAACGTTATAATTTCAGAATCAATTCTGAGCATCAACTTACCTCGTGGTTAAAAATTGGCGAAAATCTTTCGTACAGCAGCACAAACGGAAATGGTGCAAATACCAGCGACGATTATACAGGCGCTTTGCTTTCTGCAATTTATTATCCAACCAATGGAACACCTTATAATGCAGACGGAAGTTTTGCTGGTTTACCAGGCGGACAATATGCAGGCGATTACGGTGATATTGTAAATCCTGTTGCAGAATTAATGCGTATTGACATTAATCATCCGGTAAACGTGTTGGTGGCAAATCCTTACGCAGTTTTAAATTTAGCGAAAGGATTAACTTTCAAATCTAATTTGAGTATAACCAAATCTTCTGCACAATACAAAAGCTTTACACCAAAACGTCCGGAAGTAGGAAAACCGGTTTTAAGTAACAGTTTAGTCGAACAGTCTGATGAAGCAAATGATATTCTTGCAGAGCAGGTTTTAAACTATGGTGCAATTTTTGGCGCACATCAATTGGATTTTACAGGCGGTTATACTTTCCAGAAAACAAAAAGCAGCGGATTATATGCGTCTGGAGCGGGTTTTGACGATGAATCTGCCCAATACCGTTATCTTGTAAATGCAACGGTTCTGCAACCATCATCCAGCTATTATGACGCTAAAGCACTTTCATCTTTCTTTTTAAGAGCCAACTACAATTACAAACAGAAATATCTTTTGTCTTTAATCGGTCGTCGTGATGGTTCATCTATGCTTACCAAAGAAAACAGGTTCAGAAACTACGGATCCGTTTCTGCAGGTTGGGCAATCAACAAAGAAGATTTCCTTAAAAATGCAAGTTGGTTAAATGAGTTGAAACTTAGAGCAAGTTATGGCATATTGGGTAACCTGGGTAGTTTGTCTTCATCGGCAGTAAATCCTTTACTTAGTGCAACACAAAGTTATTTTGGCCAAACGCCAACGTTACAGAACGGATACGTACAGACGGTTTTGGCCAATAGTAATTTAACCTGGGCAGAATCCATACAAACCAACATCGGACTTGATGTAACTGTGTTTGATCGTTTAAGTTTAAACGCAGATTATTTTATCAAAGAAACCAACAAAATGATCTTAACCAGAACACTTCCCGGAACAGCTGGTTTGGGTACACAAACCATCAATGCTGGTGTGGTAAAAGATAAAGGTATTGAGTTGGGCATTACATACAACAGTGTTAAAGGAACGGAATTTACATATTCAGTAAATGCCACTTTCACCAAGCTGAACAACAACGTTGAATCATTGGCGCCGGGATTAAACAATATTGCTGTCGGTACAAATTTCCGTAATGAGCTGGCTCCATTAAGTATTAACGTTGGGCAACCGTTATATAGCTATTACGTATTAAAAACTCAGGGGATTTTCCAGTCTCAGGCAGAAGTAGACAATTACAAAAATGCTCAGGGACAAAAAATTCAACCAAATGCGAAAGCCGGTGATTTTAAATTTGCTGATCTTGATGGAAACGGAACTATTGACAATAACGACCGTTATTTTGCCGGAAGTGCCTATCCAAATTTCTCTTATGGTTTGAGTTTCAATGCCAATTACAAAAACTTCGATTTCAATATTTTTGCTCAGGGCGTACAGGGAAATAAATTGTTTAATGCCGTAAAGCGTACAACATATAGCGCTAGCGGCCCATCATACAATAAATTGGTTGGTATTTTGGATGCCTGGTCTCCGGAAAATCCTAACGGAAAAGTGCCGATTATTTCAACTTCTGATGCCAATGGAAATTTTAATGCTTCGGATTTTTATGTTGAAAATGGTTCTTATCTCCGCATCCGAAACGTAACGCTGGGTTACAGTTTGCCTAACGCATTAACCAAGAAATTGAAAACTGGCGCAGTACGCGTTTATGCTACCGGAAATAACCTGTTCACCATTACTAAATATTCTGGTTTCGACCCGGAAATCGGGATGGATAACAACGGATTGGATGTTGGTCGCTATCCGCAGGCCAGAAGTTTTATCCTTGGTTTAAGCGTGAATTTATAATCTGAAAAAGACAATGAAAACGAATTTAAAATATTTTGCAGTATTGGCAATTGCTGCCTTTGCTTCTTGCACAAAACAACTTGATATTACTCCTGAAGGATCGCCTTCAGTACAGAATTTCTGGAAAACCAAAGAAGATGCTTTAAAAGCTGAGGGTGGTATGTATGAATTGTACAATTCTGAAGAATACTATGGCCGTGGTATGTTTTGGTTTATCAATGCCAGTGACGATATGGTTACCGGAAGGAATAAACCAGAAGGCGATAACATCAAAAATTTCAATAAAACTTACATTGGTGGCGGTTACACGGAAACACAATGGAGCATGCGTTATGCCATTATTAAGCGTGCGAATGATATTATCCAGAATGTACCTAACATTACGATGGATGAAACCGTAAAAAAACAAATTATCGGCGATGCCTATTTCAATGCGGGTTTAGTTTATTTTCAGTTGGCGGCAAATTATGGAAATAGTAAAGCTGGTGTTCCGATTGTAACACCAGATGCTGATCCGGCAGTTGCCGTTCCTCGCGCTGCCAATGTAAATGAAAACTATGACTACATCATTTCCTTACTGCTGAAAGCGGCTGATAACTTACCTAATTTTACAGAAATGAATGCTGCAGATTACGGAAAAGCACATAAAACAGCTGCATGGGCTTATCTATCTAAAGTGTATTTGTATAAAGAAGACTATGCAAATGCGGCAAAATATGCAGATATGGTGATCACTTCGGGGCAGCACGATTTATTGTCGAGCTTCGAAGATGTATTCAAAGCATCAAACAATTGGTCTAAAGAGTACATTTGGTCTGTAGTATGTACGCCAAATGGCGGCGGAACAGGTTGGGGAAGTAAGCTTCCGGGTGTAATGCTTACCAACAAAGCTTGGGGACTTTACAATGGCTGGGGATATTATTTGCCAACTAAAGAATTATACGATTCTTTTGAAACAGGCGATAAAAGGAGAGAAGCAACGATTCTAAAAACAGGTGATAAGTTTATGTTTTTTGGTGCAGAGCGAAGTTTTACAAAAGACGCAGGTGCAACTTCAGATTACCAGTTCAAAAAATATATGGAGCCGTTTACCTATGCAAACCCAATTCCAACGCACGTAAATCCAAATGGCGATAATGGCACAACAGATTTGAATGTACCTTTAATGCGTTATGCTGAAGTATTATTGATTAAGGCTGAAGCGGCTATCCAAATGAGCGGTGCTGGCGCTGGCGATATCGAATTGAATAGAATCAGAGTTCGTGCCGGTTTAACACCAAAAAGCGGAATGACTTTGGTAGATTTAAAACGTGAAAGAAGAAATGAACTGGCTGGAGAATGGGCAGATCGCCACCGCGATTTGGTTCGTTGGGGAGATGCACAAGCGGTTTACGCTTTGCCGCTTCACGATTCTGCCGGAAATGTAATCTGGCCGTCGCGTGCGTTCAATCCGCAGGTTCATGATGTTTGGGCAGTTCCACAAAAGGAAATTGACAACAGTGCAGGCATTATAAAACAAAATCCGGGATGGTAAATAAATTATGGATCAACTGTGCAATTCTGGCCTTAGGGTTGGGTTTGCACAGTGCATCTGCACAAAATAAACTCAGTGCAAATAAAGGGCACAGCCACAACGATTATAAACAGCAAATGCCATTGCTTACCGCGTATTCGGCAGAAATGGGTTCTATAGAAGCAGATGTTTTTCTTAGAAAAGGCGAATTGTATGTTGCACATGACAGTACCGAAATCAGGCCTGGAAGAACGCTGAAGAAACTTTACTTAGATCCTTTAGCGCAATTTTACGCCAATAACGGAAATTTTCCTTATGCCAAACATAAGTTGAAGTTGCAGCTCGTGGTAGATTTAAAACAGAGTTACTCAGAAGTGTTGCCAGAATTGATTCGCGAAATTGCTGCCTATGGAACAGTTTTTAATAACACAAAGAACCAAAATGCAATAAAAATGGTGATCAGCGGGAATGTTCCTGAACCGAAAAATTTCAAAGATTATCCGGATCACATCGCTTTTGACGGAAGACCCTACATCGCTTATACCAACAATGAACTCAAACGCGTAGCGATGATCAGTGATGAGCTAAAAGGTTACACCGTTTGGAATGGAAAAGGAAACCCTACAAAGGCCGACGAAGAAAAACTGCGTAAAACCATAGATAAAGCACATCAACAAGGAAAACCTTTTCGATTTTGGGCTACGCAAGACAGTCCGAATACCTGGATTGTGCTCGAAAGATTAGGCGTAGATTGGATTAACACCGATCAACCGGTTAAACTCCAGGAATTTTACGCACACCAAAACGAATTGACCTACATTCATCCGCAGGCCCAAACCGTTTACACGCCAACATATAAAACCGACGGAGCACAGAAAAAAGTTAAAAACGTGATTCTATTGATTGGCGATGGGATGGGGATTGCTCAGATTCATACCGGATTGATGGCCAATCATGGTGATTTGAATATCACCAGAATGCGCAACATCGGCTTTGCCCAAACCCTTGCGGCAGATGCCGGAAACACAGATTCAGCTGCCGGAGCAACAGCGCTTGCGACGGGCTCTAAGAGCAATAACCGCTATATTGGAATGGGCCCCGACGACCGTAAACGGACAAATCTGGTAGATACGCTTGCCGGTTTCGATATTAAAAGCGGCATCATCAGCGTTGGTGACATTACAGATGCCACGCCGGCTGCTTTTTACGCACACCAGTTAGAGCGTACCATGAGTCAGGAAATTGCTGCAGATTTGTTAAACAGTAAAGTAGAATTGCTAATTGGTTCTAATCAAAAAAGTTTTCTGGAGAACAAAAATGCAGGATTGATAAATGGTTTAAAATCGAAAGGTTTTAATTTGAGTACTAGCCTGGCAGATTTTCAAAAGCAGCAGACAGGAAAACAACTGGTTTTACTTCCAGATTCTGCTACAAAACCAGTTTATAAAGGTCGAGGTGCAATGCTTAGTCAATCTTTACAACACAGTATTGATTTATTGGCGAAAAATAAAAATGGCTTTTTCATCATGACCGAAGGTGCGCAAATTGACTACGGTGGCCATGCCAACAATTTACCCTATGTAGCTACAGAAATGCTAGATTTTGATAAAACAATTGAAGCTGCACTTCGCTTTGCAGACGAAAATGGCGAAACTTTGGTGATTGTAACCGCCGATCATGAAACAGGCGGTCTGAGTTTACTCGATACCGACGTTGAACAAGGTATGATTCGCGGCAATTTCAGTACAAATGACCATACTAATATTATGGTCCCCGTTTTTGCTTATGGCCCACATGCAGCAGATTTTCGCGGTGTGTACCAGAACAACGAAATTTTTAAAAAGATTTTGGCCGCTTTTGGATATTGATGCCAAGAATACCTCACCCTATGAAAGTTGGTGGTTTTTGCAATTTTTTATGCTTCCCTCTCCTTGAAGAGAGGGAAGTGAGTGCCTGTGGTTTGAACCCAACATGGATTAAGACAGGTTGTAAAGTAGCGGTTTGTAGCTGTCCTTCATTCCCTCTTCATGGAGAGGGATAGCGGTGTCACTGCTTACGCTTCAAACGTTAATAGGGAGAGATTATATTGAAAGAGATTATCACCTCACCCTATGAACGTAAGTGGTTCTTGTAGTTTTTGTTCTTCCCTCTTCTTAAAGAGAGGGAAACGTCAACCTGTGGTTTGAACCTAAATACTTAAAGAAAGAAATCTAAAAGTAGCGGTTTACTGAATCCTTCATTCCCTCTCTTCAAGGAGAAGGATAGCTGTGATGCTGCTTATGTATCAAACGTTGATAGGAAGAGATTATAATGAAAGAGTTATTGCTTCACCATTTGAAAGTTAGTAGTTATTACCTCTAATGTTTTTCACCTTTTTTAACGCTGAAAACATGTAAAACCTGAGGGAAAAGTGCATCTATATATTCTTCAACACCATTTTTTGATCCAGGAAAAGTAAGTACAAAGCTGTCGTTAATAAACCCGGCAATGCTGCGAGAGAGCATCGCATAAGGCATTCTTTGCTGTCCATAGGCGCGCGCACTTTCCATTATTCCATCTAAGCGTCGATCTATCAAAGGCGCAATCGCGTCAGGAGTTACATCTCTTGGGGAAATTCCCGTTCCACCGGTAAAAATCAGCAATGGAACTTTTTGATTGCTTAAATCTAAGGCTTTCTGGCGGATGGCTTCAGCATCATCAGGTAATACAACATAATGGGTCGTTTCAATTCCCCATTGTTTCAGTCTGTCAACAATTGCCTTTCCGGATGTATCTTCTGCATTACTTTGGTAAACAGAATCAGAACAAACCACTACGGCGCCCTTTAAATCTTCAAATTTTTTGTTTTTGAAATCCGATTTTCCTCCGGTTTTTTTTAGCAATTTAATCTGACTAATTTCAATGCCTTTGTCGATTGGTTTCAGCATATCGTACATCGTCAATGCAGTAACCGAGGCGCCATGCATTGCTTCCACTTCAACGCCTGTTTTATAAACGGTATGTACCTCAACAAAAATGATCACATTGAGTTTGTCAATTTCATAATGAATGGCTGTAAATTCTACAGGAAGTGGATGGCAATCGGGAATAATTTCGCTGGTTTTTTTCACGCCAAATAAACCGGCAACGCGGGCAAATTCAAATACATCGCCTTTTGGTACTTTACGGCCAACCAAAGCATCAATAGTTTCAGTTTTAGAGACACTAATTGTCGCTGTGGCAATGGCGGTGCGTAGCGTACTCGTTTTTTTTGTGATGTTTACCATTTATGTATTTTCCTTCCACTGATGTGTATCGTCTTCAAAAATTTCTTTTCCCCAAATAGGTAATTCACTTTTTATGCGCTCTACCAATTCATTACAAGCGTCTATCGCTGGTTTGCGGTGAACGGAAGAAGTAAACACAAACAAGCAAATTTCGCCGGCGTTTACAGTACCTAAACTGTGGTAAACGTGCAGGCAACTAAGTGCAAATTTTGCGAAGATATCTGCTCTAATTTCATGCATTTTCTTTAGGGCAAGATCTTCAAAAGTGGTATATTCTATTGCAGAAACCAGTTTTTGATTCACCTCATCTTTTCTCACCTGGCCCATAAATATACTGTGGCCACCAATGTCTGTTTTTGAGCTGTGTTTACTTATACTATCTGCAATAAAAAGAGGCGAAATCGGACCAGAAACAAAAATATTTTTTACTTTTCTGTCTGTCATACTTTTGTTTCGTTAAAATATTTCATCCATTTCACTATTCCACCTTTCAGGCTGTAAATATTTTTTTTGCCATCATATTTTTCATTCAGCAATTCTGCGGCGGCAACACTTCTAATGCCGTGTTGGCACAGAAAAACAATATGTTGCGCAGAAAGATCTTCCTGCAAAAAATCTTCGAATTCTGACATCGGAACCTGCATGAAAACGCTGGTATCTAATTTCGGAAATTCATGTCGTTCACGTACATCGATAAAAATGGTATTGTGTTGTTTTTGAAGAAACGTCAGTTTTTCTCCGTCAATTTCTTCAAAAGCCTTGTGGATTGTCTCCACTAATTCGTCATTCATTTTTTTTAAATCTGTCTCGTTTCTAATTTTAAAATAACCCGCTCCTGGCGTAATATTTACCGAATATTGTTGGTGCGTGAGCACGTTATACTGCAAAAGTATATTAATCAGCGGTTTGCCAACTCCGGTAATAAGTTTGATGGTTTCTGCTGCGGCCATGCTTCCAATAATGCCCGGAAGTACACCAAGCGTGCCGTTCTCTGCGCAATTTGGAATTTCGCCAGCATTTGGCCGGATGGGGAAGAGGTCGCGGTAATTGGTTGAAATACCGCTGTTGTCTGCAACATTAAAAATTGCCAGCTGACCTTCATAACCAGAAACTGCGGCAAAAATCAAAGGTATTTTTAGCATCAGGCAGGCATCATTTACAAGATATCGGGTTTGGAAATTATCAGAACCATCTAGTACAAAATCATATCCCGACAGGATTTGAATTACATTTTCTAAACAGATGTATTTTGAATGAATCTGAAATTGTATTTCTGGATTCATTTCCTGAAGACGAGCGGCAGCGACAACAGCTTTTGCTTGCCCAATATCCTGTGTAGTAAAAAGAATTTGGCGGTGCAGATTGCTAAGCTCAACAACATCTTCCTCGGCAATGCCGATTTTGCCTACGCCGGCCGCAACCAGATACTGCAAGGCTGGGCAACCCAAACCGCCTGCACCAATAACCAGCACTTTCGCCCGCGCCAATTTGTTTTGAGCCGTTTCGCCAAAGCCATTTAATATAATTTGCCTGTTGTACCGTTCTGTATGCATGCGATTAATTATCCTCCGGAGAAAGGCGGCATAATGGCTACCGTATCATTTTCCTGAATTTCTGTGTTCTGCTGAACAATATTTTGATTTAACGCAAAAGTATATTTCATACCCGATAATTCTGGATAAATTTTATTCAGATGGGATTTAAGCTCGTCTGTATTGCGCAAAGCTGAAATATTCATTTGCTGATTATGAATGATTTCTGCCACTTTACCAAAGCTGATGATATTGATTTCCATGTGTGTTTTTTATTCTTATTGAACAAGTGCAAAAATGCATTCTTAAACCGGCAACAACAAAACTTCTACATTATCACCAGCAGCGAAAACTTCTTGTTGTTCATCCAGTCTGATTAAACAATTGGCTTCTGCAAAAGAATTTAGCTTAAAAGATTCTTGCGCAGCTAAAGGAGTGGCTTTACCGTTTTGATAATTGCCTTTTAAAAAATGTGTAATGTTTTTATTTTTTTCGTAGGCATGCGTCAGTTTTGCATGCACAGTTGAGGTGCTATTGCTTTTTGCAGATCGTTTTTTTATCGCAGGCAAAACATAGTTGTAATAACAATTGAGTACAGATGAAGGATTGCCTGGTAAACCAAAAATAAGTTGTCCTTGTTTAGTGCCGAAGAAAAGTGGTTTGCCGGGTTTTTGTTTCACTTTGTGGAAAATCTGTTCAATACCACAGTGTTTTGCAGCTTCAATTACAAAATCATAATCGCCAACACTTACTCCGCCAGTAAGCAGCACCACATCGCTGTGTTCAAGCGCCGATTCCAGAACTTCAGTCAAGATATTCAAATTATCGTCTGCCTGAAGAATAGAAAGATCTGAAATCCCTTCTTTCTTCAAAGCCGCAGAAAGCGAATAAGAATTAGACTCGTACACTTGTCCAAACTGCAGCTCAAAACCAGGTTGTTGCAGTTCGTTCCCGGTTAAAATGATGGCAACTTTTGGCATAGGAAACACGTTTACATCTGTAACGCCAATGCCAGCCAGAAAGCCGAGTGCCGCCGGCGTAAGCAGTGAACCCTTTTTTAAAGCCAGATTTGCGGCCTGTATTTCTGCACCAACAGCGCGCACATTGGCGCCAAACTGCAAATGTTCATCTTTAATTATCAGTTGATTTCCGTTTTTAACCGTTTTCTCCTGCATTACAACAGTGTCTGCACCGTCTGGAAGCGGCGCACCCGTAAAAATTCTGGTGCATTCGCCATGCGAAATTGTTAAAGAGGTGCTTGTACCTGCAGCCATTTCTCCTATAATTTTAAAGGTGTTTGATTGCCGGGCAAATTTTATGGCATAACCATCCATAGAAGATTGCCTGAAAGCTGGAATATCATATTGTGCAAAAATATCGGCAGCCAGAATATGGTTGGCTGCATTTTGCAATTTCAACACTGTTGGGTTTAGTTCCGTACTGTGTTTAAGAACCAGTTTTTTCGCTTCCTCTACACCAATCATATTATCCTCCAATGGTTATCATACTTCTGTTTTTTATGCTGTCTGCATCCAGATTTTCAAAATCTGCGACGAGCTGTCCGCCCAATTCCTTTTTCTTACTCCAGATAGATGCCTGGATTAAAGGAAGCACATCTTCTGAATTTCGCAATGCGGATAAAAGATTTGTTTCGCCATCAGAAAATAAGCAGTTTTTAAGTTTTCCGTCGGCGGTTAAACGCATGCGGTTGCACGTGCTGCAAAAAGGCGCCGTCATCGTACTAATAATCGCGAAGGAACCTTCGTGACCGGGAATGATGAAGTTTTTTGCGGTATCATTCGGTTTTCCCATTACGGGCAATACTGTATATTTTTTTTCAATTTCTGCCCTAATCTGCTCCAGTGAATACATTTTGTTGCTGGTCCATTTGTTGCCGCTAAAAGGCATAAACTCGATAAAGCGTATTTGAACAGGATTGTGTTGGGTCCAGGCTATAAAATCATTAATTTCTGAATCGTTAAGACCTTTCATCACCACCACATTAATTTTTACGGAGATTTTATGTTGTAAAAGCAACTCTATATTGCTGCGCACCTGATGAAAAACATCTCTACGGGTAATGAAAAGAAATTTTTCTGGTTGCAGCGTGTCCAAACTAATGTTGATGCTTTTTATGCCTGCTTTTAAAATTACCGGAAGCATTTCTGCAATACGTGTACCATTGGTAGTCATTACCAACTCTACCGGCAGTTTGCCCAATTCAGAAATAATCTCTGCTGCATCTTTGCGTACAAGAGGTTCACCGCCGGTTAAGCGGATTTTTTTTACGCCATTAGCAACAAAAATTTTTGCCAGTGCCACAATTTCATGGCTTTGCATTAATCTGGATGCAGGTGTAAAATCGTAATCCTCCTCAGGCATGCAGTAAAAACAACGGAAATTGCAATTATCTGTTAATGAGATACGCAAGTAATCGTGTATTCTGCCAAATGCGTCTTTAATCATTATTCCTGTATTAAATTTTTATAATCTTTTTCGGTATCTATATCCACGTAACCCAATTCAAAAGAAATGGTTTCTGTATCTGCTGCAAATTGCTTTATTATGTTTTTTGCGCCCATTTTGCCATCAAGCTTGGAAAGTGCCTCAAAATACTTTTTATTAAACAAAGTTGGCGAGCCTGAGGTGTCTGAATATCTGCTGCTGATGATATTTTTTTGAGTAGCGCGTTGTTTTTCGATCAGTTTGCTGAAAATTTGTGCTGAAATAAACGGCTGGTCTGCTACAGAAAGTATCACCTGATCAACCTCTGGATTGGTTTTTAACATTTGGCGAATGCCAGAAGAAATACTTGCAGACATGCCGTGCGCCCAATCCGAATTTATATAGAATTGTGCGTCTAAGTGTTTGTGTGCATCCAGAATTTCATCGGCAAATGCACCAAGTACAATCAAAACGGGCGACAGAGTTGCCCTTGCAGCAGCAGTAAATGTATGTTCAAGCAATGTTTTACCTTTAAAAGGCAGCAATTGCTTTGGCTTTCCCAGTCTGCTCGAGTTGCCTGCGGCAAGTAGGATAATACCTGTTTTCATAAATGCTCTTTTGCTTCGTAAATGTGAATAGGTTGCTTTTTATCTTTCAGTTTTTGAGCTGAAGCACCAGAAAATACAGATTTAATTTCTGCGATGATTGACACAGCAATTTCTTCGGCAGTTTCTGCGCCAATATCCAAACCAATTGGTCCGTGTACGCGACTTTCATTTTTTGCCGTATTTCTATTTAGTTCGTCCAACATTCTAATTAATTTCTTTTTCGGCCCTAAAGTGCCAATATACGCAGCGTTTGTATCTAGCAGTTGCTTTAGAACATCTAAATCGTAATTATAATTATGGGTCATCAATACAAATGCCGTTCTGGAATCTATATTGCATTGTTCCAAAAATTGATTTGCTTTGGCAACCTTTACGCAATTTGCATTTGGGAAACGCACAGCAGATGCATGTGTTGGGCGGCCATCAATTACGCTTACTTTCCAACCAAGCAAATAAGCCATTTCTGCCAATGGCTGTGCATCGTTGCCTGCGCCTGCAATAACCAAAGAAATTGAAGGTTTTATAAATTCAATAAATGCATCGGTTTGCGTTGCGCCTAAAGCATAACTTTTAAACTGAGATTTTTGTGTGGCAAACACGTCTTCTACATCTTGTGCAAACGTTTCTTGTGGCAACAAAATGTCTTTATTTTTTAAAACCGCCTGCGCTCGGTACAGTAAACTGGTTCCGATTTGTTCGGGGAAATCGGTAGAAAAAAAAGTAACCAGAACACGTTCTTCACGTTCGTTTTCTAGCGCAGTTAATAAGGCAATTGGATTGCTTTCTCCGGTTTTTATTGGTTCAAAAAGAATATGTACAATTCCGTTACAACCCAGTTGAACGCCAAATTTAGCATCGTCTTCATCTGTTGTATCGTAAGTTACCAGTTTATTTTCCTGAGTGTGAATGGAGGTAAGTGCTTTTCTTAATGCGTCTCCTTCAAGGCAACCGCCACTTATTGCACCGGTTAAAATTCCATCTTCGGTAATCAACATGCGCGCGCCAGGTCTGCGGTAAGAAGATCCTTCTACCTTTACAACAGTAGCCAGAGCTGTTTTTTTACCCGATTTTTCTGCGTGTTGATAGGCCTTTAAAATATCTGCAATTTCTTTCATAAAAATTCTTCCATGCAATTTAAGGATATTGAACAGTATTTTCTGGCTTTTGTTGCGCTGCAAGCAAACGATTCATTTTTGTTACCTATCCGAAATTTATCGGAAAATCCATTTCCAAAGATACACAGCAAGCAAAAATGGCCTGTACGTTTTTCAAACATTTTCTTATCATTTTCAAACCAAATGCTTGTATAGCCAAAAGGCTTGCCACTGTCTTTTATTGACAACTTTATTTGGCAAGTTCACCGGCAGATATGTCCATTTCAATTTTAATCGCAAATGGGAAATCATTTTAAAATCGATTTTTGGTTTTTGTAAATCGAGTTATCCCCAAACAAATATGAAACCCAAGCTTTTTTTAGTTTTTTTGCGCATTGGTATATCTAAAATTTATGCACAAACCGACAAAAGTCTCGCGATAAAGAAAATGCGCGATTCCATGAAGCATGTCTGCTTTTACAGACGAACTGCGTTCAATTAAACGGCTTAATTTCACGGGCGCACTTTTCGCTCCTTTAAAAACTACACAAAACACAGTTATTACCACGGGTGTTGTTGTGGTTTTGGATCCATCGTCGGCAATTCCTGCGGCACCTTTTTTCAGCTATTGGCATCGGTTTAGCAATTCTAAATTGGAATTTACTGCAGAACTTCCGTCAAATTATCTGGCTAACAACAGCAACAGTGCAGTTCCATTTGTTAATTTTTCTATTTCATTTTTGCCTTTTCTAAAAACCTTAAAATGGTCGAAAAATGAGGTGCAGGAGATATCCATCATCCAACACCTCGTCGATTCTTCTATATCTTCAAAAGTAGAAGATGGAAAAGTTTCTTTTGTAAACAAATGCACCCAAACAACCAAAATGCTTACCAGAATGGAGAAAATGGGATTTGAAATTTAATCATATTGAAACAACGCGACAGGTTTAACGTCTAATTTGTCCGTTTCAGGTATCAATTTGTTTGCTAGGAAAGGTGCGCAAAGCGCAATGATTCAATTACTAATAAATTTGCAAATGTTCAAAACCTATCAAATTAAGCGGTGTTTCATTGTTACCGGCAGCCAACATCTATTGCAGGTAACGGAGGTGCACAGGCACCTATTCAAATCGCCATAAAAGGAATTGATTTGAAAGAAGTACTTAAGGTGACAGAAGCGTACCGCAAAAGTGTAACCACAGTTCCCGGAACCCGTTTTGTAAGACTCGGGGAGTATATTGAAAAGTCTTTATTGAGTAAGCAAATCAATATCCCGGCTCTTTTTGTTTTCAGCCTTCCGTTTTACGCTCATCGCCTTACGCTTTTCATTCTCCGCATCACGCGCTTCGCGCTCCGCTCTCCATCCTCGCGCTTGCGAACCTGATTTTCAATCGCTAATTTTAGACGATATACATGAAGGAACCGAAAGCCCTAAATCCGACGAAAACAAAACAAAATTCAAAACGGAATATTTTCGTATTGTTGATATTTGTGACGATGTTTTTGATGCTTTCGGCATGGAATACAGAAGAAGAAATCCCAAAGGGAAACTATCCTTTAAATTATCCATCCTATTTCGGGAACCGCATTCAAATACCCGCAAACAATCCATTAAGTAAAGAAGGCGTATATCTTGGCCGAATGCTTTTTTATGAAGGCCGTTTATCTGCAGACAATAAACTTTCCTGCGGAAGCTGCCATATGCAGGAAAAAGCTTTTACAGATGGCGAAAAGATAAGTAAAGGTATTCATGGCGCACAGACGGATCGCAATTCAATGGCGATTGTAAACCTGCTGTGGACCAGGAAATTTTTTTGGGATGGGCGGGCGCACACACTTGAAGATCAGGCGGTTTTTCCACTTACCAATCCACATGAAATGGGCCAGTCATTGCAAAAATCTGTAGAAAAACTACAGGCAACAACATCTTATCCAAAGATATTTAAAACGGTATTTGGCGATGAAAAAATTAATGCCGATCGTATCGTAAAAGCACTTGCACAATTTGAACGTACATTAATTTCAGACCATTCTAAATATGATCAGTATTTACAGAAAAAAGTGCAGTTTAATGTTTCAGAATTACGCGGACTACAGCTTTTTAATACAGCACCAAATCCGGAAAAGGGAATAAGAGGAGCCAACTGCGCACATTGCCACGGTGGCGCAAAAAATTACCTTGAATTGTTTCACAACAATGGTTTAGATAAAATTTCTAAAGATCCCGGAATTGCACTTTTTACCGGTTTGAAAACGGATTCTGGCCGATTCAAAGTGCCTACACTTCGTAATATTGCTTTAACGGCGCCATATATGCATGATGGGCGATTTCGAAATTTGGAGGAAGTAATTGAACATTACAGCGAACACATTGTACAGAGCGAAAATTTAAGTGCATTTTTACAACATGAATCGAATATTGCCGGAGAAGCTGCATTAAAATTAAATGCACAGGAGAAAAAAGACCTCATTACTTTTTTAAATACCTTTACGGATTCTGTTTTTATTGCAGATTCTAGATTTTCTAATCCTTTTTTACTCATTAAAACCCTAAAAACAAAATGAAGAAAAAAATAATATACAGTGTGCT
Source organism: Pedobacter terrestris (assembly GCF_052343045.1). Classification (NCBI taxonomy): domain Bacteria; kingdom Pseudomonadati; phylum Bacteroidota; class Sphingobacteriia; order Sphingobacteriales; family Sphingobacteriaceae; genus Pedobacter; species Pedobacter terrestris. The sequence continues at coordinate 1,589,262 of NZ_CP180264.1, forward strand.
GGTTTTTTTTCAGATTATCGCGGCACAATCAGTTGTTTTTGCACAAAAGGAACCGCAGGTTAAAATCAGCGGCGAAGTTGCGACTCCTTACGTCTTAAAACTTAGTGATTTTGGAGGTTTTGAACGTACAGAAGTAACGCGGAAAGACCGCGATGGGAAAGATCACCAATATTCTGGCGTACTGCTTTACCAATTGCTGGCCAAAGCCGGAACCACTTTGGGTAAAGATTTACGCGGAGAAAACCTGACCAAATATGCTTTTATAGAAGCAAGTGATGGTTACCAGGTGGTATTTGCATTGGCAGAACTTGATCCTGAATTTACCGACAAAAAAATCATTCTGGCAGATAAAATAGACGAAAATTTATTGGCAGCTGCCGATGGCCCATTCCGGATTATAGTGCAAGACGAGAAAAAACCAGCCCGTTGTATGAAACAAGTAACCGAAATTAAAATTGGATTTGCCAAGTAATACCACCAAACCCATCCCATATTTTATGTTAAAAAGTACGATACACCAGTTTTTTTTCTCCCTTGTTTGTGTGTTGATGTTATCTGCTGCGGCCAGTGCACAGGTATTGCATATTGCCGTTGCGGCGAATGCACAGGGCGTAATCAAGAAACTTCAGGCCGATTTTAAAAAAAGAACCGGAATAGAAACTGAAGCCATTATTGGTGCTTCTGGCAAACTTACAGCGCAAATCATGAACGGAGCACCTTACGATATTTTTTTATCTGCCGATACAGAATTTCCCGATAAACTTTCTGCAGCAGGTTTCGGGCTTAAAAAGCCCGTTGTATATGCTTTAGGTAGTTTAATTGTTTGTGGAAGTAATTCTGTTGATGTGAAAAACTGGCAAGAATGGGTTGTAAAGCATCCGGAACAGAAAGTTGTAATCGCCAATCCTAAAACTGCACCATATGGTCGCGCGGCACAACAGGCATTAACCTATTATCATTTGCTGGATAAAGTTAAACCGAATCTGGTATATGGCGAAAGCATTTCTCAAGTCAATACATATCTGCAAAGCGGCGCGCTCCAACTCGGCTTTACAACTGAAGCTTTTTTATATGAAGATGTAAAAAAAACACATCTGAAATGGACAAGAGTAAATGCAGGAAGTTATAGCGAAATTGCACAATCTGCCATTTTACTTACCTACGCCAGAAAAGGAAATCTGGATAATGCCACACAGTTTTTTAACTACCTACATTCTACCTATGCCCGTAAAATTATTGGCAGCAGTGGCTATTATTTACCCGTAAATGCGTCAAAATAATGGATTTTGAACCCATCTGGTTAAGTATCCGGCTCGCTTTAATTACCACTACTTTTTTGTTGTTGATTGGTTTGCCGTTGGCCTATTGGTTATCTGGAAAAAGCAATTTGGTTAAGTTAATTGTAGAAGCTCTAATTACTATGCCTCTGGTGTTGCCACCTTCTGTAATTGGATTTTACCTGCTTCTTGCATTCAATCCCAACGGTAGTTTTGGGTTGTGGTTGCATCAATATCTAAACCTTCAATTGGTTTTTTCTTTTCCCGGTTTGGTGCTCGCCTCGCTTATTTATAGTTTGCCGTTTATGGTAAGTCCGTTAAAATCGGCATTTATACATTTACCGACTTCAGTCAAAGAAGCTGCGTATACGATGGGGAAAATGCCTGTAGAAACATTTTTTCGCATATCACTTCCAAATATCAAAACCGCCATTTTTACCGCATCAGTTTTAACTTTTGCGCATACCATGGGCGAGTTTGGCGTGGTATTGATGATTGGGGGCAACATTCCCGGCCTCACTAAAGTGGCATCTATTGCCATTTATGACGAGGTAGAAAGTATGAACTTTGCAGCAGCGAACGATTACGCTTTTTGCCTTTTTGCAATAAGCTTTACTATCGTACTGGCTGTTTTCTTAATCAATAAAAAATCTGGAAAAAATCCGCTGGAATGATAGAGATTGATGTAATCAAACGTATTAAGAACGACAGGCAACAGTTTGAATTGCAGGTGAAAACGGTTTTTCAAACGGGTAAAATGACCAAAATCCTGGGTCCGTCTGGTGTGGGTAAAACCACATTACTGAAAATACTTGCCGGGCTAATTCAGCCCGAAAGTGGACAAATTAGCGTAAATGGAACCGTTTGGTTTGATGGCGCACAGCGATATCACTTACCCACGCAAAAAAGAAACATTGGTTTTGTCTTTCAGGACTATGCATTGTTCCCGAACATGACCGTGGCAGAACATTTGCGCTTTGGGACAAAAGATTCCAGCTTTCTTCAGCAACTGCTTGTAATTGGAGAATTGGAAATGCATGAAAATCATTTTCCAAATCAACTATCTGGCGGGCAACAACAGCGTCTGGCCATTGTACGCGCACTTTCTACCAGACCAAAACTTGTATTAATGGATGAACCTTTTTCTGCACTGGATCATAAATTGAAATCGAGAATGCTCCCTGCATTAATGAATTTATTTGCAGAACAAGGCACAACTGTACTTCTGGTTACACACAATCCAAATGAACTTCAAAATGCCGAAATATTTGATTTTGACGAAGCTTAACATTATGCGTTGCTATCTTGAAGTTATTGCGCGTCCGTCCATTTCTCTGCAGATCTGATGTCAGAAAATTGCTCAACCGTTACACGTTTGCTAAATGCTTCCACACTTTTCGTAGTGGCCAATTGGGCAAAAACCACTGGCGAGTATACCCAGGCAATAATTTTTAAACCCGCGTCTGCAGCCATAGGAAGCCAGGTTTCAGAAACCCAATCGGCAGCTTCAGCCCACGATCCCAGAACATGTGTATTGTCGTTCACAATTTTGCTTACCTGGTTGGTTTTTATCATTTCTAAAATGGCCATACAACCTTCTTGTACAGTTTCCAGATTCTGAAATCCAATCCAGTCTACATCTAATCTGGCTTTAGAAATGTTGCAGTTTACGACAATAGAGGTGCTGCGGAAAAAGGTATCGGTTTTAACTTCAAAAGGTTTTGATTTTGTAATGTTCATTGGGAGCCTAAAGAAAAATATAGAGCCTTTTCCTTCTTCACTTTCAATCCAAAAAGAGCCGTGGTGGCGTTTTAAAATTTCTGAAGAGATGAATAATCCCAAACCTAAACCTTCAAACTTCATGGCGGTATTGTCTACGCGATAGTAGCGTTCAAAAAGTTTATTCAAACTTTCTGCGGCAATGCCGATGCCAAAATCTTGTACAGAAACAATAATATTGCCGTGAGAAATTCTGCTTTTTACCAAAACTTTAGACGCATCTGGCGAATATTTTACCGCATTGCTCAGGAAATTATTCAAGACCTGTTCCAGCCGGTAAACATCGCCGGTATAATGAACATCGGTATGGTCTTCTAGTACAATTTCATGCGATCCGGAAAGATGTTGAGCACTTTCTACAGCCTCTTTCAACATTTTAGAAAAATGAAAAGGCTGCATGGCATAGTTCATTTTTCCGGCATTAATCTTTGTTACATCTAAAAGATCGTTAATCAATTTTTCCAGTCTGGAAGTTTGTTGCGAAACCTTATCCAGCATTGGCGTAAGTGAAACATCTTTGTTTTTGCGCAGATTGAGTTGGTTGTACGCTTTAATACTGGTTAACGGCGTTTTTAATTCGTGACTGGCAATCGAAAGAAATTCGTCTTTCTTATATTCGTTATTTTTTTGAAGGTCTATGTTGGTATTTGTACCCAACCACATGGTAATTTTGCCATCATCCACAAAAGGAATGGCGCGTGCTAAAAACCAATGGTATTCGCCATCGGCAAAAAGCAACCTAAATTCAGCAAGATATTCGTGTCCATTGTGTAAAGCTGTAATCCATTTTCGCATGGTTTCATGCACATCATCCGGATGGATAAAAGCCTGCCAGCCTTTCTTAATAATTTCTTCTGCAGATTTGTTCAAATCTCTGCAAATTACATCATTCACATAATTTAAAGTTCCTTTGGTTTCTGCCGTCCAAACCTGCTGTGGAATGGCATTAAGTAAAAACCGCTGGCGTTCTTCAGATAAAATCAGTTTTTGATTGGTGCGAGATTGCTCTGCCATTTTATCCATCAGGTTTTCCTGTGCCTGGTTTAATTCTTCATTGGTGGCAGCAAGTTCTTCTACAGATGAAGAAAGTTCTTCATTCATGGTGGTCAGTTCTTCGTTAAGTTCCTGTTCACGTTGGCGTATTTCAAAACGTTCGGTAACGTCTTCCGTCAACACAAGAATGGCGTAGGTTTGGTCATTTTTATTTTTTAAAGGGGTGTATGAAAAATCGCGGTAACGTGTAATCATTCCACCATGTTTTCCCTGGTAAATTACTGGCGAGCTGGTATCTGAATAGGAGATTCCTGTTTCAAATACCTGATCCAAAATTGCCGGAAAAGCCTGCGTCTTCATTTCCGGAAAAACATCTGTAACTGATCGTCCAACAACGGCTTCGTCTTCTTTACCCCACAGTTTCAGGATTACTTTGTTCGCAATATCAAAAAGCATCTCTTTACCCGAAACAATGGCCAAACCGGCCGGTATGTTTTGGATAATAGTAGTCAACTGTAGTGTACGCTCCTTAACTTTGTCTTCCAGTTCTTCATTTAACAGCCTCAGTTGTTCCTGCGCATCATGCAGCTCTTCAACTGTAGCCATAAGCTCTTCATTGCTGGCCAGAAGCTCTTCATTGGTTGCAGCAAGTTCTTCGTTTAAATCTTGTTCCCGCGCACGCAATTCTCTGGTTTCGCCAATATGAATGGTAAGCTGTGTTACATCATTTGTATTAAGCAACAAAGACTCTACTGCATCCATCTCGTCTTTGATTGGTACAATTTCAATTTGCCACCAATGCTCAGAAATAGCGCCGCCGTTAATTGGGACCACATCATACCGGAAAGGATTCATTGTTAAACTGTTTCCGGTTTTTAGCACAAGTTCTAATGCTTCCGACAGCAATGCCGCACCTTGAATGCTGGAATTTGTAGGCGTGTAAACCGCCCAAAGATTTTTCCCCCGAAAATCACTTTCTCCACCATCTGTTGCTTGTAAATAAGCTTGGTTATAATCCACAATGGTGAAATCCGGCGCATTTGCTTTTAAAATAACGCGTGGAACCGAAGTGTGAAATAAAGCCTTGAATAGCGGATGGGATGGATTCATGTAGGGCTGTCTGTTTTATTTTTCGGATATAAAGTTCAATATGCGGTTTATAAAAATACCACACAAGAACTTCCCTTTAAAAGTTGTAAAAAATGCCAAAAACAAACGTTTGACTATAATTTTAAAGTTAATTTTTTTGTTCTGATGATTAAACTTTTTGCTATATTAAACTGTTGTTCGAACACAACTTATGAGAAAAAAAATACTAATCATTGATGATGACGATGAACTTCAGCAGATTTTTCCGTTGATGTTTGAACACCGCGATTTCGAACTCCGATCGGTTTTAGATATCGACAACCTCGAACAGGTAATAAATGATTTTAAACCGGATTTAATTCTGCTTGATATTTGGATTGGTCCGGTTGATGGACGTGTGGTTTGCAACTTTATTAAAAGCCACCAACCAACCGCGGATATTCCGATTTTATTAATTTCTGCCGTAGAAATTGATATTGACGGCGTAAATTGTATGCCCGATGCGATTCTGCAGAAACCGTTCAATGTAAGCGAACTTTTATCACTCATGGATGATTTGCTTAACCAGGCCAATGCCTGAAAAAGGGTGATTTTATGGGCAATGATGTTTCATGCTGTCTATTGATTTTTTGACCTAAGCAGATAATTTTATCGATGTAATATCTTAGAATTGCTTACATCTTCTACGTCGGAGGGTTTGCATATTACGCCTATTTTTCAATTGTATTACCGCTGCTTTGTTCTGTTGTTGAACGAAGTAGAAGACTTTCATCGTCAAACTTATTTTAAGAAATGGTTAAGCTTACAATTTATGCAAACTGTAGTCTGTAAATCTTGTTGTTTAAAATAAAAACATGAAACAGAACGTCCCTGCAAAACAGAAAAAGCAACCCGGAATTGAGGCAAAGATGAAACCAAGTCCGGAAGTGATCAAAGCAAAATATGCCGGCTCAGAAAAATTAAAAAAGAAAGTTGCTTTAATCACTGGTGGAGATTCTGGAATTGGACGTTCGGTAGCGGTTCATTTTGCCCGCGAAGGTGCCGATATTGCTATAGTTTATTTGGATGAAGACCAGGATGCGAAAGAAACCAAACGTTTGGTAGAAGCAGAGGGTAGAAGTTGTTTGCTGATAAAAGGTGATGTTAAAAAGGCCGATTTTTGTAAAAAAGCGGTCCAGGCAACTGTAAAAAAGTTCAAGAAAATAAATATTCTCGTGAATAATGCCGGCATGCAAGTGCCACAGAAAGATCCGAAACAGATTGATGAAAAACAGCTTGAAACTACTTTTAAAACCAATATTTTCGGGTATTTCTATTTTGTAAATGAAGTGTTGGAGCATTTTAATGTTGGAGATTGTATTATTAATACCACATCAGTAACAGCTTATCGGTCATCTCCAAATCTGATTGATTATTCCTCAACAAAAGGTGCAATAACATCGTTCACCAGATCTTTGGCTACTAATCTGGCCAAAACCGGCATTCGCGTAAACGCTGTTGCGCCCGGCCCGGTTTGGACACCGCTTATTGTTTCCACTTTCGATAAGAAAAAAATCAAATCTTTTGGATCAGAAACTGCAATGGAACGCGCAGGGCAGCCTTCAGAATTGGGGCCTGCTTATGTTTTCCTCGCCAGTGATGACGCTTCATTTATAACCGGGCAGGTTATTCATGTAAATGGCGGGGAAGTGGTAAATGGTTAATTTTCGAAAATTTTCACCTGATCTATTTTACACGCAGCTCATTAATTGCGTATACCCAGTTGTGATGACCGCAAATGCTGCAATTGTGTTTATTTACAGGCGCCAATTCTTCTACCTGACCGCAAAAACAGCAGGCGTAAAAACCTTGTTTCGTAATGGTGCAAGTAGAAGATTCGAATAATTTTGGCAAAATGGGTAAACCATAACCGACCTTGTCGTCTTTAAAAAAATAAACACTCAGGGATCCTGAAGTTTCCAAAATTGCCGTTTCAACCTGTCCGAGATGGGAAATGCTCAATTGCCTCAGTTCCGAGAAAAATTCGTCGTGAGCTAGGGTTTCTTTATTGAAATTATCAATGGAAAATTTGCCATCTTCAATCAGATATGTACTTTTCCCTTCAATGATGTCGTCCAGTTTAGTGCTTTTCGCTGTCAGAAATGTTGTTAAACGATAACTGGCTACAATCACCGTGAAAATCACTACAGGGATTAGTAATCCAATTTCTTTGTAAAACATCGGGTCGCCGGCAGCAGAACCTAAAGATATAATTACAACGAGTTCAAAAATTGAAAGTTGTTTTACCCCTCTTTTTCCCAGCAAACGTAGTCCAAACAGGATAATCACATACATAATAAATGTACGGAGCGAGATTTCTCCCAGAAATTTCCATCCCTTTTCACCTACAAAAAACGTAAGCCAGTCTATTCTAAGCAGAGTCATAAATCAATTGTTTTGAGTCAGAACGGGTAAATTGAAGGTTTTGTTTTCCAGAATTTTGATGATGTATCGGAGAGGATGGACAGAGAAATCAAATTGCTGCCGAAAACTGATGGAAACTCCAACCTACAATTTAATTTTCGTTTCCAGTTATCTCTCACGATCGGTATTGTATAAATTATCAATATATTCCAGTTTGTTGTGTTAATTGCTTTATAATTGCTTAATAATTAAAACTTTATATTTTTTAATAGGTTCTTAATCTTAACACAAGTGAAATGATAATCATGAGAAATAAGATATTGGTGCTGGAAGATAATGAAGATATTAGAGACATTATTGCAATCCTTTTAGAAGAGGAAAATTTTGAGGTGCATGCCTGTGCAAGTGTCGAGGCGTTTAGAGCGGAAGCTGCAAAACTAACGCCCGACCTGTATTTGTTGGATGTTATGTTGCCAGATGGAAACGGTTTAGACATTTGCTGCGAGTTAAAAGCAGATAAAATAACAGAACATAAACCTGTTGTGATGATGTCTGCAAATTTTTCTGAGCGCGAGGTGATGAAGCGCTGCAAAGCAGAAGATTATATACATAAGCCTTTTGATATTGATGATTTTGTACGCAGAGTTTCTCTGCATGCACATTAAGTCAATAGGAGAAGATCTTTGCGCTGAATACTGTATTTGATAAAAAATAAGTTAAACGCAAAACAATAGCGTAAAAGTGGCTGTTTACAAAACTTATCATGCCACATCCTCTTTATGAAAACGCCCAGAAATAACGCAATCTTCCACATCATTAAGTCGACTATTTTATACATCGCAGGCTTGTTGCTGCTGTTTTGGTTTACGTTTAAAATTATTTCTATTTTTCTACTGGTTGTTTTTGCAATGGTTCTGGGGCTGATTATTAGTGCGCCGGTGAGTAAACTAGAAAAACGGGGTATGAAAAGGTGGTTGGCTAGTACCATCATTTTTGCAATTATCTTCGGTACAACGATAGGTTTAGCATGGATTATTGTTCCGCACATTACAGATCAGCTGGATGTTTTAATCAGCAATCTACCGCAGTACTACAAATCGGTTTCGAATCACATTGCATCTTTACTCAAAAATTATCCGGAGTTTAATAAAGAAATTGAAGACAGCGGAATTTCTATCGGCTCTGCCATGCCGTCTATCGGTAAAACGGTAATTGGTTTAGGCAATTTCTCTTTCGGCATTATCGGCGGTATTTTTGCCTTTATTGTTTTTATCAGTCTGGTTGTTTTTTATGTAGGCAATCCAAAACCAATTGTAGAATTGTATCTTTCTGTTTTTAGGCCAGAAAAACGCGGCAGTGCCGAAGCAGCTTTACAGCATACTACAACTATGCTTGTTGGCTGGATGAAATCCAATCTGATTGGTGGCGCTGTAGAGGCGGTTCTGGTGTATGGATTTTTAACGTTAATGAATGTGCCGGGCGCGCTGGTTTGGGCCGCACTGGCTTTTTTCTCTGAGCTGATTCCCAAACTTGGTTTCTACATTATGGCTATCCCACCAACTTTGGTCGCTTTATCCATAGGTCCGCTAACCGCTTTCTGGTGTTTGGTTTTCTTTTTATTGTTGAATGAGCTGGTGTCCGATTTTCTGATGCCTAAACTGCGTTCTTCTACAATGAATATTCATCCCGTGTCTTCACTCGTTTTACTCTTGGCAATGGGATCTGCATTTGGACTTACAGGCGCATTACTGGCCACTCCAATGGCAGCTATTATTAAAGCTTATTATGAAGAGTTTTACGTCAAAAGATTGCCGGAAGATCCGACGATGGATTCCAGAATTGATGATATTGTATACAATAGACCCTGAAAATGTCAATACGCTTTAAACAATAATCGGCTGTGAAGGAATATGATCGACGTCAAATGATTCGACATCAACAGCGTTGATTTGCTCATCTTTAGCAGGTATTTCGCAAGCTCTCCAGATAAATTTGAAGATGTTTAAAAACTCGCAATGTAAATCTCTTTCCGGTAATTCTGTGTAGTCACTTTCCATGATAGAACAATTTTGATTTTTATCTGAGTAATCATGAATTGATTCACCGCTAATTTACGCATTATAAATCGACGTTCCTGTTAAAAACAGATTAAATCTGCTATGCGCTATTGTATCAAAACTGATATAAACCAGCTTAGATTTGTCTTAAATATTAGTATTTATCCTTCAGAAATGCAAGTTTATAAAGTTTTTACACCACTGTTCAAAAACTTTAATTTATCATCTACTTAATTATCTGCTAACCTTCAATTAATACTTTCGTACCGTATATTTTTAACCACAATGTGGATGGATATATGTTAGAACTGAATCGTATGAATAGAAGATCCTTATTAAAAGGCGGGCTGCTTGCCGGAATCGGCGCACCCTTTGTTGGTTGGACAAACCTTGTTGCTAAACCGGTTAATTCACCAAAAAAAGCAAAAAATATCATCATGATGGTAAGTGACGGGATGAGTACCGGAACTTTGAATATGGCGGATTTGTATGCAAAGCGCATTTTTGGAAAAGGAACACATTGGATAGACCTTTACCGTGACAATAAAGGTGTAAGGGCTTTAATGGATACTGCATCTGCCAGTTCTTTAGTTACTGATTCTGCTGCAGCGAGCTCTTCATGGGGCGGTGGTATGCGCGTAAATAATGGCGCTTTGAATGTTGGACCAAAAGGCGAAAAACCTCAGCCGATTCTTCAGAAATTTAAAGAAAAAGGAAAAAAGGTGGGTTGTGTAACTACAGTACCCATTACACACGCAACACCTGCGGGCTTTTGTGTGAATATTGACAACCGCGGCGGACAGGATATTATCGCTGAAATTTACCTCGATTTAAAATTCGATGTAATGATGGGTGGCGGCGCACAATATTTTGGCAGTAAAAGAGCTGGCGGAGACCTTTTGCCAAAATACCTCACACAAGGATTTAAAGTTGTTCAAAGCAGATCAGAAATGATGACATTAGATTCTTCAAAACCTGTTTTGGGGCTTTTTGCTGAAGATGGTTTACCTTACGAAGTTGACCGTAAGAATGACGCAGAGCTGATGAAATCTGTGCCTTCACTGGCAGAAATGTCTATGAAAGCGATTGATTTGATGAAAAACCATCCCGAGGGTTTTGCGCTTCAGATTGAAGGCGGTAAAGTAGATTGGGCTGCACATTCAAATGACGTTAGCGGGTTAATTTTTGATCAGCTTGCTTTTGATGAAGCAATCGGTGAAGTATTGGAATTTGCAGAGAAAGATGGAAATACATTGGTTATAATTACCACTGATCACGGAAATGCCAATCCAGGACTATTTAATGCAGATGAAGCAAAAAAGAAATTTGAAAGTCTACATAATTTTAAACACAGCAATACCTGGTTATTGGGGCAGTTGAATCAGTCTTTTAGTGAGGATAAAATCCGAGAGCTAATTAAAGCGCATCAGGGCATTGTTATGAAAAGTGAAGATATACAATCGCTGCTAAGCCATTTTAAACAAATTGTGCCCGGTCAGTTATACAATGAATCCAATCTTCCATTTTATGAATATGGAAAAATTTTAGGAAAATATACAGATGTGCAATGGGCAGGCATGGGGCATAGTGGCGATTACGTAGAACTGACTATGTTTGGCCCAGGTGCCGAAAACCTGAAGCCCTTTATAAAGAATTATGAGCTGCACAATTTTATGCTAAAGGCCGCAGAAATGCCAGAGCATTTTATGGTAAAGGCTTAATAAGAGATTAAGGGCCAGCCGGAGCGTGTGGCCCTTTCTCAATTAAATTAATTCCTTTAGACTTTACATAATCTTCATCCTGCTCTATTTAACAAATTGGGTAACAATAAAATTAATCAATCGTTTGCGCATATTTTTGGTTTGTTTTGGTGATGCTGTACAGCTACTTTTATCCGAAATCAAAAATACTGATCGGTTTTTTTCAGATTTGAAGTACAAGTTCGACGGGACCTATAAATATGAAATACTTTTAAACCTGCAAAAAGTTGGTCATCTTAACTAAACCAAAAAATACAAATGGAACGTAGAGAATTTATCCGCAATGGAACACTGGCTGCTGCAGGTTTTTCCATATTGCCCACAGGAAATCTTTTTGCATCCGACACCGGAAATGTACGATTGGGGTACATTGGTGTCGGTGCAAGAGGTATGAACCACATTTCTGAAGGCACATTAAGAAACGACGTAGAAATTGTTGCCATTTGTGACACCCAGGAACGTTCCTTAAAGATTTGCCGCGAGTTTATTGCCAAAAAAGGGCGGCCTGCAGCAATAGAATATACAGGCGGCGCAGATGCCTATAAAAAACTTCTCGACCGGAAAGATATTGACGCGGTAATTATCGCTACACCATGGCAATTTCACAAAGAACAGGCCGTTGAAGCTATGAAAGCCGGAAAATATGTTGGTTGCGAAGTTATTGCGGGTTTAACTGTTCAAGATCATTGGGATATAGTAAATACCTCTGAAAAAACGGGAATACCCTACATGACTTTAGAAAATGTATGCTACCGCAGAGATGTGCTGGCCGCATTGAACATGGTTAGGCAAGGTTTGTTCGGAGAGTTGGTTCACCTGGAAGCAGGTTACCAGCACAACTTAAGAAATGTCTTATTTAATGATGGAAAAAAATATTACGGTGGTGGAGTAGAATACGGCCCCAATGCATTGAGCGAAGCACAATGGCGAACACAATTTAATATCGATCAGGATGGCGATTTGTATCCTACACATGGAGCCGGACCAATTATTCAGTATGCAAACATCAACAAAGGCAACCGGTTTACCAGTTTGGTTTCTTTTAGCTCAAAAGCCCGAGGTTTGGCCGCATATGTTGAAGAAATGTCGCCAGGGCATCCAAATGCAAAGCTGGATTACAAGAATGGCGATGTTACAACTACATTGATCAACTGCGCAAATGGAGAAACAGTACTTTTATCGCATGATACACATTTGCCACGGCCATATTCCATCGGATTTAGAGTTCAGGGCACTCAGGGAATCTGGATGGATGTAAACAAATCCGTTTACATCGATAAAAAATCTGCAAAACATGACGTTTGGGACCCGGCAAAAGATTGGTTTGATAAATACGATCATCCGCTTTGGAAAAGATACCAGACGGAGGCAGAAGGTGCAGGTCATGGAGGGATGGACTGGTATGTTTTTAACGGGTTTATCCAGGCGGTAAAACAAAAGAAACAAACCCCAATTGATGTTTACGACTCTGTAACAATGAGCGTAATTGCACCACTTTCTACAAAATCATTAAAAGAAGGCAATATGCCGCAGAAATTTCCTGATTTTACAAAAGGGAAATGGAAAGATAGAAAGAATATTTTTGCATTGGATGATAGTGGTTTTTAATTGATTTCCGGAGATTAAGCATTGTCGTCAACCTCCGGAAATACTATATTTATATACGATGTTCTGTACAATCAGTCCTATACGGCTAATGCCAGTCAAATAAATTTATGTTCCAAGAAGTTTTAAGCCAATATGGTCTGCATTTGGATCAACACAATGCAGAACCGCATGGTTCTGGCCTTATTAATTTTACCTGGAAAATATCTGGTAAAACAGAATACCTGCTTCAGAAAATCAACAAAAATGTTTTTCCGGAACCTAAATATATAGATGAAAATTTGTTCCGGTTAAAGCAACATTTAGATCTGCATTGGCCAGATTATCCTTTTACAGCTCCGGTATCAACTTCGTCGGGAAAAACTTTGGTTCAGTTTAAAGGCGATTTTTATCGTTTGTTTCCTTTTATTAGCAATTCCAAATCCATCAATTTTGTGCATTGCGCGGAAGAAGCCTTTCAGGCTGCAAAGCAATTTGGGCGTTTTTCACGTGTTTTGGATGGATTTGAAACCAAAACACTGCATTACACGCTTCCAGATTTTCATAATTTACCACTACGGGTAATTCAATTTAAAACAGCGCTAAAGAATGCCAGCGCAGAAAGGATTGAAAAAGCCAGATCAGAAATTAATCTGGTAACAGATCTTTTTAGCATTTCAGAGCGGTATGAAGAAATTATAAAAAATCCGGATTTTAAGCTCCGGGTCATCCATCACGATACAAAAATTAACAACGTTTTGCTGGATAAAGAAACAGGAGCGGGGCTTCGTGTTATTGATTTGGATACCGTGATGCCCGGTTATTACATTAGCGATGTTGGAGACATGATGCGGACATATCTTTCTGAGGCAACGGAAGAAGAACAAAACATTGAAAAAATTGATATTCGCGAAGATGTTTTCGAGGCAATTTACAATGGTTATATGAATGAAATGGGCAACTTTCTAACGCAGACAGAAAAGAATGAGTTTATCTATAGCGGCAAATTCTTAATTTATATGCAAGCGCTCCGCTTTCTAACCGATTTTTTAAACGGTAATATCTACTATCAGATTACATATCCGGAGCATAATCTTCGCCGCGCAGCCAACCAACTTCAACTCCTCAAAGTTTATATTGCTGCAGAGCCGGATTTTGAAAAAATAATTAACAAATAAAGCTTAAAATTTTAGGCAGCCAATCAGAAAATTAGGTGTTTAGAGAGCGCATTTTCTCCGTTTTTTTAATGATAGGGAATGTGCTTTTTTATGTCGTCTATTTTTGAACGAGTGATGGAGAAAGAAAGCGAAACGGGTTTAAATAAAAAACGGGCACAAGGAATAAATCCTTTGTACCCGTATCTAAATTAACGCTCTCAGGGGACGAAGATAGAGCTTCGACCAATATCTTGCAAACTATTTAACAAAAAAAAATCAATGTATCAAAAAAAGACATTGAGCAGACTTAATGCAGTTTTGCAGAGAATTTAGACCGTGGTTTTTTTCCATTTTCCTTTCTTAAAAAGGATAAAGGCAGCAATACTAATGCCCGCTTCTGCAACGGGAATAGCAATAAAAACGCCTGTTGGTCCGAGTTCAAAATATTTTGCGAGTAAATATGCAAATGGTATCTGGAAAAGCCAGAAAGCAAACACATTAATCTTGGTCGGCGTCCAAGTATCACCTGCTCCGTTAAAAGCGCCAATCAACACCATTCCAATACCATAAATAATAAAACCTGCACTGAGGATACGTAAGGCTTGAGAGGCAATTCTGGTTACCGTAACATCATTACTAAAAAATGATGCAAATAAATGACCGAATATCAGAAACAACAAACTTACTATAGCCATAAACATGACCGCATATTTCATCGTTTTAAAAACGGATTGCTCAGCGCGCTCTACTTGTCCAGCGCCAAGGTTTTGCCCCACCAATGTCGCTGCAGCGTTACTTAAACCCCAAACTGGCAACAAGAAAAACATCATTAAACGTAATGCTGTCTGATAGCCCGCAGAACCATGATCTTCACCAGTAGTTGCAACCAGTTCTGCCAGAAATACCCAGCTGCAACTGGCTATTACAAACTGAAAAATAGCCGGAGCGGCAATTTTAATTATTGCCTTAATCTGTAACCATTCTGGTAAAAAGTAGCTTGCTTTGATTTTCAGAATATTTTTTCCGTTGAAAAGATTGATCAATTGATAAGTCACGCCTAATCCACGACCGATTGTGGTGGCAACAGCTGCACCAGTTAGCCCAAATGCAGGGATCGGGCCAAAGCCATTAATGAAAATCGGGCATAATATGATATTGGCAATATTTGCAATCCACAAACTACGCATCGCAATAGCAGCATTTCCTGCGCCGCGGAAAATCCCGTTGATTAAAAATAACAATACAATTATTACGCTGCCGCCCATCATAATGCGTACAAATGTGTTTCCATGATTTGCGGTTTCCATGCTCGCGCCCATTAACAGTAAAATGTCTTTCGCGTATATAAGGCCGATAGCACTGATAAACAGATTGATCGCAACGGCGATGAAGATGGTTTGCATTCCGGCTTTTGAGGCCTTTTCAGGTTCTTTTTCGCCAATTCTTCTCGAAACAACAGCTGTTGCAGCCATACTCAAACCTACTGCAAGGGAGTAAATAATAGTTAAAACAGATTCTGTTAAACCAACGGTTTGAATGGCCAGACTGCTGTTTTCAAGGTGACCAACGAAGTACAGATCTACTAAGGCAAATACCGATTCCATTGCCATCTCTAACATCATCGGGATAGCTAATAAAATAATGGCGCGATTAACGCTGATGCTTGTTAAATCTACTTCTGTACCGGAAAGTGATTGTTTTAAAAGCGTGTAAAAAGACGATAGTCTGCCGTTTGTCTTTGTTGACTGTGACATATTTATTGCATAAGTTTTTATAGATAAACAAGATGGATGTAAGAACACATCCAATATTCAAAAAAGAATAAAAGGGGAATCCGGGGTTTTTGTTAAAACCTGAAACGGATTGCAGATACTATCATGGCGTTTATTGTTTTGATGAAATAAAGATAGTAAAAAAGTATCGGAGGTTTAAGCAAATAGTTTAGAGCGAAATAGTTTTTTAACGTAAAAAAAATATTTTGGCAAATCAGAACAATTTCACTAAATGCTATAAGCTTCTATCATTTCTTCAGAAACCCTTGTACTTCTTCCTGTATTCAAATCAATTAAAACATAATCGAAAATACCATCAGAGGCTATTTTTCCGGTTTTTTTATTGATGATTTCGAATTGTACAGAACAACCTTTTTCATGCACAGTTAAAATTCCGGTTCGGATGCGCATAACATCATTCATCAAAAGCGGGCGTTTAAAGCGAATATCTACTCTGCTTACCACCCAACCAAAACCCTGCTCAGTGAAACGCTCCCAAGGCATTCCATAAAATTGTTCCATCTGGTCGTATCGCGCAGCGAGTACATAATCCAGATATTTACTGTTATGAACGTGGTTAAACATGTCAATATCGTCTGGACGAACACGTAGTTCACTTTCAAAAATGCTGTATTGAGTCTTTTCCAAAGGGATAATATTTTCTGCAAAATTAAAAGAAGCTTCTGGAATATGAAATAGTTACTGCTTTTCTGCAGCAACCAGGCTTTCGTGATTAATGGAAAAACCTGTTCCTTTGGCATTAATGTAAACGGCTTTGAAGAGATTTTTTGTCGCTTCTAATTGAAGTGTATACATTTCGCCGCCAATTTTCACACTTGCAGGGAAACCCAATTCATCTTTCTTGTCTGTATACGTATTGTTTTTTGAACGATAAACTTGTTCTGCATAATAAACCTGATACAGCTCTTGTTTTACCAGTTCTTCTGCTGGTAAGTTAAATTTCTTTTCGGGAGAAAACGTTCTACTAAACTGAATATAGCCCCAACGTTCCGGGCAATGCATATTAATTACTCCTTGTGGCGACCACACCCAGTTTTGTTCTGCCAGAAGTTTGTCATTTGTGCCTTTACGTTTTTCATATTTCCCGTCAACAATATCGGTAAGCCATTGTACCCGCGAAAAATTTATCCGCCAGATTTTTCCATCTTCAGGAATTTGTACATCGCTGCCAAAAGAAATCGATTTGAAGGGAATAGCCATTTCCAGCGTCCATTCCTGGTCTTTATCATTTGGGTTGTTTAATGTCCCGTTGATTTTTACCTGATGTTGAAGTCCTTTCACATCCCACGACATGAGTTCGCGCGCGCCAGTTCTATAAGGTTTAGATAGAAACAAATCAAAGATATTGTTCAGCGCATTTATTTCAACTTCAAAATATTGATGTGTTGTTCCGTTCGGATCGATAAAAACCTCGAAATCATTGTCTTGATAAACAATCTGATCGTGCTGATCAAGTTTTGCCCAGATGTGTGGTTCTTCCAGCTTTGCTGCAATAAAAAGTAAACTATCGTTGTACAGCATTTTTACTTTTGTTTTTAAACCAGGTTTGGGTTTCAGATTGCCTTCAATATCCTCAAAATCATCAGTAAAAGCAATGTTTTTCCAGGCCGCATCACTCAGGTCGCCATCAACTGTTGGTGTTCCGTAGTTTACAATATAGGTTTTAGGTTGTGATAAGATTGATTTAGGGATTTCTGATTTTTGAGCAGATGCAACAAGTACTAAACAAAAAGAAAATAATAATGAAAAACTAAACTTCATATAAAAAAGGTTAAAGGAACGGCTTATGCTGCCAGCGAAAGTATAGTTTTTTGTGAACTTCCGGATGATGTTTTGTGTTTTTTACCATGCGCACTGCGGAATTAGCACAGAGGTTGTTGTTGAGTAGGTTTTATGTTAAAGTGTAATTTTTTTATGAGTTTTTGCCACGGAACCACTGAAGGCACGGAAATATATGTATAGAAATCAGGATTTTTTTAATTGGGAAGCTTTCTGTTTTGTTTAACCACAGCCTCCAAAGAGCTTTTAACACAGCGGAAGGGTAGGCCGCTTAGTTTTTTTCTTTAAACTTTCTTCTTTGAGCTTTTTTCTTTAAGCTTTCACCTTTCACCTCCCTTGCAAATAAATAAAAATTGCTTTATCTTTGCGCCACAATTAATTAATTTATAATTGCTTTAATATTATTCAAGAATGTATTTAAGTTCAGAAAAGAAAGCCGAAATCTTTAAAACACACGGCGAAGTAGAAACCAACACGGGTTCTGCTGAAGGTCAGGTAGCGTTATTTACATACCGTATTGCGCACTTAACAGAACACTTAAAGAAAAACCGTAAAGATTTTTCTACACAGTTGTCACTTCAAAAATTGGTAGGTAAACGCCGTGGTATTTTGGCTTATCTATACAAAAAAGATATTGAGCGCTATCGTGCTATCATCAAAGCTTTATCGCTTAGAGATATCATTAAACAAAAATAAGCGCAAGTTTATCAACGAAAGCCATTCTTTAGAGAATGGCTTTTTACTTTGCCGGATAAATTATTTTTTTGTGAAGTATTTCTGATAGGCTTTTTTTACGCTATCTTCGTTTGCAAAAACAAAAACATATATAACCCGATGTGTAGAAAGAGGAAAACACATCATAATTCTATTTAAATGAATGTAATAAAAAAATCGTTCGATTTGGGCGATGGAAGAACGGTAGAAATCGAAACTGGTAAATTGGCTAAACAAGCCGATGGTTCAGTTGTGGTTAAAATGGGCGACACGATGTTGCTTGCAACTGTTGTATCTACAGTGGGTGCTAAACCAGGAACAGATTTCTTGCCTTTATCAGTTGATTATCAAGAAAAATATGCGGCAACAGGCCGTATCCCAGGCGGATTTTTACGTCGCGAAGCAAGATTATCGGATTACGAAGTATTGATTTCCCGTTTGGTAGATCGCGCTTTACGTCCACAGTTTCCGAGCGATTATCACTCTGATACTCAGGTGATGATTTCACTAATCTCTGCAGATAAAAATATTATGCCCGATTGTTTAGCAGGCTTAGCTGCATCGGCTGCATTATCTGTTTCAGATATTCCTTTTAACGGTCCTATTTCTGAAGTACGTGTTGCTAAAATTGACGGCAAATTGGTTATTAACCCTTACGCCAGTGATTTAGAACGCGCAACTCTGGAATTTATGGTTGCAGGTTCTGCTAACGATATTTGTATGGTTGAAGGCGAGTGCGATGAAATTCAGGAAGATGAGATGGTTGAAGCTTTAAAATTTGCACACGATGCAATTAAAGTTCAATGCGCAATTCAGGTTGAATTAACTGAAGCTACAGGCAAAACGGTGAAACGTGAATATAGCCACGAAGATCATGATGCTGATTTGAAAGCTAAAGTTTATGCCGATACTTACGATAAAGTTTATGCAGTAGCGAAATCTGGGTCAAATAAAGATGAGCGTAAAGTTGGTTTTACCGCAATCATTAACGAGTTCTTCGAAGCTATGCCAGAAGATACTGAAGATTTAACTAAAGCAATGGCTAAACATTACTACCATGATGTGCAGTACGATGCTATTAGAAATTTATTGTTGGATGAAGGTATTCGTTTAGATGGACGTAAAACAACCGAAATTCGCCCAATTTGGAGTGAAGTAGGTTACTTACCAGCAGCACACGGTTCTGCAGTATTTACACGTGGCGAAACTCAATCTTTAACATCGGTTACTTTAGGTAGTAAAGATGATGAGCAAATGATTGATGGTGCATTCTTTAATGGTTACCAAAAGTTTTTATTGCACTATAATTTCCCCGGTTTTTCAACTGGCGAAGTAAGACCAAACAGAGGCGCTGGTCGTCGCGAAATTGGTCACGGTGCTTTAGCGCAACGTTCACTGAAAAAAGTTTTACCTCAGGGCGAAGCAAATCCATACACTATTCGTGTGGTTTCTGATATCTTAGAATCTAACGGATCGTCATCTATGGCAACCGTTTGTGCAGGTACATTAGCACTAATGGATGCAGGTATCAAAATCAAATCTCCGGTTTCTGGTATCGCAATGGGTTTAATTACCGACGAAAAAACAGGTAAATACGCCATTCTTTCTGATATTTTGGGTGATGAAGATCACTTAGGTGATATGGATTTCAAAGTAACAGGTACCGAAAATGGTATTGTAGCTTGCCAAATGGATTTGAAAATCAATGGTTTGTCTTATGAAGTTTTAACTAAAGCATTATTGCAGGCTAAAGACGGTCGTTTGCACATCTTGAATGAGATGAAGAAAACTATTGCTGAACCAAATACAGATTATAAACCACACGCACCACGTATTGTATCTTTAACAATTGATAAAGAATTTATTGGTGCTGTTATCGGTCCCGGCGGTAAAATTATTCAGGAAATGCAACGCGAAACCGGCGCATCTATCTCTATCGAAGAAGTGGATAACAAAGGTATCGTTGAGATTTTTGCTGATAACAAAGCATCTATCGATGCAGCCGTTGGCCGTATCCGTGCAATTGTAGCTAAACCAGAAATTGGCGAGGTTTACACTGGTAAAGTAAAATCGATTATGCCTTTCGGTGCATTTGTCGAAATTATGCCAGGAAAAGATGGTTTATTACACATTTCTGAAATTGATTGGAAACGTCTTGAAACTATGGACGGTGTATTTAAAGAAGGGGACATCATTGATGTTAAATTGTTAGATATTGACAAACAAGGTAAAATGAAACTTTCTCGTAAAGTATTATTACCAAGACCAGAAAAACCAGCTGCGCCTGAGGCATAGTTGTAAAACTGGACATAAGTTTAAAAGAGCAGTGCGATAGGCACTGCTCTTTTTTTGTTTAAACTCAATTCCTCGGATTCTTTATTTTTGAATTTATTTGTCGTCTACAATCGACGACTTTAAAAGAATTTTTGATTTGATTAGAAACTGTAAATTCTTTTTGTATTATTGTAATGTAATATAATTTTTACAATGTCTAATCATTCCCTAACCAAACTATTCCGTGATCTGTCATGGAAAAAAATCTTAATGTCCAATAAATTTGTACTAAGTCTATGGATACTTGTAACCTTAATTTTTGTGGTCGACTCTTGGATGACCAGCCGGCTGAATAACTACTTGATTTTCGAAAATACATTTCGGAATTTAATTCATCAGCGTTCGTTTTACGATGCATATCCGCAATTTCATGATGATGTAAATCATTATGGCCCAGTGTTTAGTGTGTTAATGATGCCGTTTGCCATTTTACCAAATTGGCTCGGTTTGTTAATGTGGAATTTGTTTAACTGCATTTTTCTGTATAAAGCTATCCAAACACTTCCGATGAAAGAAGAACACAAATTGATGATTGGATACATCGCCATTCCATGTTTAATAGAATCTATGCTCAACCAGCAATTCAACGCTGGCGCAGGTGCACTTATGATTCTCAGTTTTACTTTGCTATACAAAAACCGTGGATTTTGGTCGGCATTTTGTCTGGTTTTCGGCACATTTGTAAAGCTATACGGCGTTGTTGGAATTGTGTTTATTTTCTTCTCAAAAAATAAGAAGCAATATATCATATGGTGTTTGGTTTGGGCGATAATTTTATTTGTTGCACCAATGATTTTTGCTTCGCCAAGTTTTGTTGCCCATTCTTATCTGGATTGGAAAGCATCTTTGATAGAGAAAAACCTCAGCAATATTTTTGGAGAATCTACAGATATTTCAATAATGGGCTTTTTACGTCGTCTATTCCATACGCAAGACATCTCAAATTTCTTTTTCCTGATCTTTGGTTCTGTATTATTTATGCTGCCTTTTATCAATCCATCACAATTTTCCAAAAAAAGATTCCAGCTGTTTGTTTTGTCTTCAGCCTTGTTATTTCCAGTTTTATTCAGCACCGGATCCGAAGATTGTACCTATATTATCGCCATCCCGGCTGTGGGAATTTGGTTTTGCCTTGAACCCAATCTGAAATTAAAACAAGTACTGCTGCCAATTCTTTTGCTCATCACCTGCGATTTTCCGCGGCTCTTTTTCCTTCCACTGGCAAAGCTTTATCCCATTACACTTACGATGCTCAGTTTACCATATTTTTTGGTGTGGCTTAGGGTTTTGTATTTTTCGTTGCGTAAGAAACACCTTTTTGTTGAAGAGGCAGAGCAAGAATGGATTGCTGCCTAGCGCGATTATTGAGCCAACAACGATTAACTGACGAATTTATAAATAGCTGATTTAATTGTATTGTTTTGGTATTCAGTTTGTTGCGAATTTTTTGAGCTTGTTGACAAAAGAATGATACGCGAGTAAATTAAATCGTTGTACATTTGTTTAACAGTGTTAGATTATTTAACCGATTTCCAATCATGGGAAGTAAAGAAAGAATATTACGTTTAAAAGAAGAGACCAGAACAAAAATTCTGGATGCTGCCCTGGACATCGTCCAAACTGAAGGATGGCAATCTTTGAGTATGCGTAAAATTGCCGACCAGATTGAATATACCGCACCTATCATTTACGAGTATTTTTCGAACAAGGAAGGAATCTTGCTGGAATTGACCAGACGAGGTTATTTGATTCTTGCGAAAGATATTAAAGATGCAAGAGATGCACATGAATCTGCCGCAGACAAAATGGAAGCCATGTGGATTGCCTATTGGAATTTTGCTTTTAAATACAAAGAATTTTATCAGTTGATGTATGGTGTAGATATGGTGTGTTGTACGGTAAAAAAATCGTTAAATGAGGCAGAAACTGTTAGCAATATGCTCGGCGATGCTATCGAAGCTTTATTTGAGAAAAAACCAGTTACAGAGAACGATATCTGTATGAAGTATTACACGTATTGGTCAATCATCCACGGATTGATTTCGATCAATCTAGTACGTCCAAATGGAAGAACAACTGACGCAATAAACCAACAAATTTTAAGAGATGCCATTAAAGGTATTACTCTATCTATTAATACATAATTTTTTTTTTGCCTAACCATTTAACACTGTTAAATGGTTTATTCATATTAAATACTATAAATAAATAAATCATATGAAATCTCCACATCGTTCATTTTCAAAATTTAACAGTGTTAAATCATTTAATGCTTTTAAATACTCTCTTTTGGCCACAACGCTTGCGATTGCACTATGGAGTTGTAAGTCGGCGCCAGATCAAAGTAATTCAGCACCGCCGCCACCAGTTCTTCCTGTAAGTCAGGTAAATGAGCGCGCAGAAACAACATTTATAGATTACCCTGCATCAATTCAAGGTGCTGTAGATATTGACATTCGCCCGCAGGTGAGTGGTTATTTGCAGAGTGTACTTGTAAATGAAGGTGCATATGTAAGCGCCGGACAAACGTTATTCAAGATCAACGAAAATCCATTTCGCGAAGCATTAAACAATGCAAAAGCAACATTACACGCAGCAGAAGCCGCCATGCTGAATGCACAATTAGAGATTGATAAATTAACACCACTGGTTCAGAATAAAGTGGTTTCAGATTTTCAGTTGAAAACAGCAAAAACGGCATACAAAATTGCGCAAGCCAATGCAGAACAAGCTAAAGCAAGTGTTGCAAGTGCACAAATTAATTTGGGCTATACCAACGTTAAAGCGCCAGTTAGCGGTTACATAGGTCGTATTCCTAAAAAGCAAGGAAGTTTGGTAGCACCAACCGATCAACAGGCTTTAACGCAGCTGTCAGACATTCATGAGGTGCATGTATATTTCTCGCTTGCAGAAAATGATTTCAATGAGTTTAATAGCAATTATCCGGGCAAAACACCAGCAGATCGCATTCAGCATTTACCGGCTGTAGAGCTTTTATTGTCTGATAACAATGCATATCCGGTAAAAGGAAAAATCGATATGATTGATGGCCAATTTGATAAAAATACCGGTGCAATTACATTACGGGCAACTTTTGCAAATGCCAATGGTGCATTACGCTCTGGAAATACCGGTAAAATTCGTTTGGGTTTACAGCATGAGCATAGCATTTTAATTCCGCAATCGGCAACTGTAGAAATGCAGGATAAAGTGTTTGTATTTACAGTTTCTAAAGGCAATAAGGTGAATAAAATGCCAATTGGTATTGTTGGGAAAAGCGGCAACAATTATCTGGTAAACTCAGGTGTTAAAGCCGGCGATCAGATTGTATTAACCGGTATGGATCGTCTTCAGGAAGGTCAGGAAATACAGCCTGAGAAAGCCAATGATAAAGCGGCTCAATTGATTAACAAAAAATAAGCAAAAAAATGTTTAAGATATTTATACAAAGACCAGTACTCGCAACTGTTATTTCCATTTTATTGGTCATACTTGGGGTATTGGGTTTAAGCAAGTTGCCTTTGCAACAATTTCCGGATATTGCACCGCCATCAGTTTTGGTTACCGCAGTATATCCGGGCGCAAATGCAGAAACCGTTTTACGGTCTGTAGCACCATCTTTAGAAGAATCTATAAATGGTGTAGAAAACATGACTTACATGAGTTCTACTGCGAGTAATGATGGAACTTTGGCCATTACTGTGTTTTTTAAACTGGGCACAAATCCAGATCAGGCGGCGGTTAACGTACAAAACCGTGTTGCACAAGCCAGCAGTCAGTTGCCGGCGGAAGTGGTGCAGCAAGGTGTAATCACCGCTAAGCAACAGAATAGTTTTATCATGGCAATAGGTTTATACACAGAGGATGAATCGAAATACGATCAGACTTTTGTAGCAAACTATGCACAGATCAACATTATTCCTGAAATTAAAAGAATTACAGGTGTAGGTTCTGCAGCAATTTTTGGCGGTGTAAAAGATTATTCTATGCGTGTTTGGCTCAATCCAACACAAATGGCAACGTACAAAGTTTCGCCTACAGAAGTTATGGCGGCTATTCAGGACAAAAGTTTGGAAGCTGCACCCGGAAAATTTGGTGAACGCAGTAACGAAGTATTTGAATACGTAATTAAATACAAAGGAAAATTATCTAAACCAGAAGAATATGAAAATATTGCAATACGATCTAATGCCGATGGTTCTATTTTACGATTAAAAGATGTAGCCCGTGTTGAACTGGGAGCATATTCTTACAACAGTATTACCCGTTTAAATGGTAAAAAAGGTGTTGTAATGGGGATTATCCAACTTGCAGGATCAAATTCAAACGAAATCCAGATTGCGATCAATAAATTAATGATCAAGGCCTCTAAAGATTTTCCTGCAGGAATTAAACACAATATTTTCTACAGTACAAAAGTATCTCTGGATCAATCTATCGAGCAGGTAGAACATACTTTGGTAGAAGCCTTTATTTTGGTTTTCCTTGTGGTATTCATTTTCCTTCAGGATTTCCGGTCTACATTAATTCCGGCAATTGCTGTTCCGGTGGCAATTTTGGGTACATTTTTCTTCATGCAGTTGTTTGGGTTTTCTATCAACTTATTAACCTTATTTGCATTAATTCTAGCGATTGGTATTGTGGTAGATGATGCGATTGTAGTGGTAGAAGCGGTGCACGCGAAAATGGAACACAAACATTTGTCACCTAAAGTAGCCACGCATGAAGCCATGCACGAAATTACTGGTGCAATTATTTCCATTACGCTGGTTATGGCTGCAGTATTTTTGCCGGTTGGATTTATGGAAGGTTCTACGGGTGTATTTTATCGCCAGTTTGCATTCACTATGGCCATTGCAATTGTAATTTCTGCAATCAATGCCCTTACTTTAAGTCCGGCGCTGGCGGCATTATTTCTTAAAAATACCCATTCCGGCCCCCAGAATCCAGAAGAGAAACAGAGCTTTAAAACCCGCTTTTTTAGTGGTTTTAACAGCAGTTTTAATGCATTAACCAATCGTTATGTTGGCGGTTTAAAATTCCTGGTTCGCAACAAATGGTTAAGTCTTGGTGGTTTGGTTGTAATTACTATTGCTACGGTGATTATGATTAACAGAACACCAACTGGTTTCATCCCGACAGAAGACCAGGGTTTTGTGGCCATTTCTGTAAATACGCCTTCAGGTACATCATTGGATGGAACACAGAAAGTAATGACGCAGGCAGAAACAACTCTAAAGAAATTAGATGCTGCACGTTTTGTAACCGCTGTCTCCGGATTCAATTTGTTAACCAACTCTACAAGTCCGTCTTCAGCGGTAATATTTTTGCTCTTGAAACCAAATGAGGAACGCGGTGAGGTGAAAAATATAGATGCCATTATGAATCAGATTCGTGGCGAACTTGGTGGAATTGCTGGCGGAAGTTTCTTCGTCTTCAGTTTTCCAACCGTTCCGGGATTTAGTAATGTTGAGGCATTGGATTTTGTTCTTCAGGACAAAACGGGAGGGAAGCTTGATAAATTTGCAGGCATTTCACAAACTTTCATCGGCGATTTAATGAAACGCCCCGAAATTGCAGTAGCTTTTACCAGTTTCAAAGCAGATTATCCGCAATTACAATTGGATATCAACGATCAAAAAGCCGATCAATTGGGTGTAAACGTGAAAGATATTTTGCAAACTATGCAAAGTTATTTCGGTAGTGCACAAGCATCAGATTTTAACCGCTTTGGTAAATATTACCGTGTAGTTGTGCAGGCAGATATTGCGGACCGCGCAGATCCATCCGCTATTGATCGTGTTTTTGTGAAAAACAAAAATGGCGATATGGTGCCAATCAACACTTTGGTAAAATTGACCCGTGTATATGGTTCTGAAACTGCATCGAGATACAATCTGTTCAATTCTATCCAGATCAATGCAATTCCTAAACCAGGTTTCAGTTCTGGAGATGCAATTAAAGCCATCGAAGAAGTTGCCGAAAAACAACTTCCGGCAGGATACAGCTTTGAATTTTCCGGACAAACAAGAGAGGAAATTTCCTCTGGTGGACAATCAACAGTGATTTTCTTATTGAGTTTGGTGTTTATTTACTTCCTGTTGTCTGCACAATATGAAAGTTATATTCTTCCATTGGCTGTAATTTTATCCATTCCTGTAGGTATTTTCGGAGTGTTCGTTGCCATTGGTATAACCGGAATTGAAAACAACATTTATGTACAGGTTGCACTGATTATGTTAATTGGTTTGCTGGCAAAAAATGCGATTCTGATTGTGGAGTTTGCCGCCCAAAGGCGAAGAAATGGTCAGCCATTGGTTGCGGCATCAATTGAAGCTGCAAAATTGAGGTTAAGACCAATCATTATGACTTCATTGGCCTTTGTGGTTGGATTAATTCCGATGATGGGTGCTACGGGACCATCGGCGCAAGGTAATCACTCTATCAGTATCGGTGCAGCAGGCGGGATGATCTCTGGCGTAATCTTAGGTGTACTTATCATTCCGGTGCTCTTTATCATCTTCCAGTATTTACAAGAAAAAATTTCTAAAAAATCCGATGACGGTGTTCAGGATCTTCATCATGAACCTGTTAAAAATATAAATTATGAAACGGTCTAATATTATCATCATTCTGCTCCTGGCATTGGCCTGGAGCGGATGTTCTGTTCCAAGTTACGTGCCCACACCAAATGTGGTGCCCGCAATGTTTCGCAATTCACCTGGTGTAGATTCATCAAGTATTGGCAGCATACCACTTAAAAGTTTTATTACAGATCCTGTCGCTCAGGCTTTGATAGATACAGCACTGGTTAAAAATTACGATTTGCAGATTGCGTTAAAAAACATTCAAACTGCCGAAGTTTTGTTTAAGCAATCAAAACTGGGGCAATTGCCAGAAATTAAATTACAGGTTACAGGAAGTACAAGCCGCCCGTCTGATAACAGTTTGAACGGACTGAGCCTGAGCCAGTTTACCGGTTCTACACATATTGAAGATTACAGCGCAAACCTTGGTTTGAGTTGGGAAGCAGATATTTGGGGCAAGATCCGAAATCAGAAAGCGGCAGCTCTTGCCAGTTTTTTACAAACAGAAGAAGCGCGCAAAGCGATACAAACCAGTTTGGTGGCCAACGTGGCGCAAGGATATTACAACTTGCTGATGCTGGATGCACAATTGGATGTAGCTAGAAAAAACCTTAAACTGAACGATAGCACACTGCGTATTATTGGTTTGCAATTTGAGGCCGGACAGGTAACATCTTTAGCCGTTCAGCAAGCCGAAGCGCAACAACTGAATGCCGCGCGCTTGATTCCAAATCTTGAGAAAAGTTTGGTTTTACAAGAAAATGCATTAAGCGTATTAATTGGTACACTGCCAAAGTCTATTGAGCGCACAAGTCGCTTAGAGCGGATTAGCGTTCCGGAGAATTTAAGTGCAGGTTTTCCTTCATCAATGTTGAGCCGTAGGCCGGATATTAAATCTGCCGAACTGGCTTTATCTGCGGCCAATGCAAAAGTTGGTGTCGCTAAAGCCAGTTTGTATCCTCCATTGGTGATTACAGCAAGCGGAGGAATCAATTCGTTTAAAGCCAGCAATTGGTTTAACATACCTGCATCACTTTTTGGTACTGTTGCTGGTGGATTGACCCAACCCATTTTTCAGCGCGGACAGTTAAAAGCAAATCTAGAAGTAGCAAAAATTGACCGCGAAAAAACAGTAATCGATTTTCGTCAATCGGTTTTAAACGCGGTAGGCGAGGTGTCTGATGAATTGACAAAAGTAGAGAAACTTAAACTGGAATATACGCTTGCTGAAAAACGCGCGATCACGCTTCAACAAGCTTCTAAAAACGCAAGTTTATTGTTTCAAAGCGGAATGGCCAATTACCTGGAAGTTATAACTGCGCAAAGCAACTTGCTTCAAAGTGAACTTGATTTAGCCGCGCTTAAAACAGAACAGTTAAATGCTGTTGTTGGTTTGTACCGCGCCTTAGGCGGAGGCTGGCAGTAACAGCAAATCTTTCGACTGAAGAAGTCGTCACATATATATATCCTTTTCTTTTTTTAATGAAGGCGCCTGTAAACTTAGTTTGCAGGCGTTTTTCGTTTTCATTTTTGCCGATGTTAAATGCCTAAATTAATGTAGCCACGAATTTTAGGGCACCGCTTTGTTCCATTTTTTTGACGCCACGCTATTGCTCATACCGGAAACCAAAATGGTCACTACCATTATTTAGAAAATAAATTTAACTTGCTGCATGGATATCGAATTTAATAAAAATGAAGATGTAAATAAGCAGTTGCTTTACACAATGCGCAGCAACCTGAAACGTATTTATTTGGGCGGAGGCGAAAAAAATGCCGCCAGACAAAAGGAAAAAGGCAAAATGTTGGTGCGCGAACGAATCCAGTATCTTATAGATGAACATACAGAGTTTCTTGAAATTGGGGCGTTTGCTGCAGACGATATGTATGCAGAACAAGGCGGATGTCCATCGGCCGGCGTGGTTTGCGGAATTGGTTATGTAAGCGGCAGACAATGTATGATTGTTGCCAACGATGCTACTGTTAAAGCCGGCGCTTGGTTTCCGATGACCGCGAAGAAAAACCTCCGTGCTCAGGAAATTGCAATGGAAAATAGACTGCCAGTCATTTACCTGGTAGATAGTGCAGGTGTTTATCTGCCTATGCAGGATGAAATTTTTCCGGATAAAGAACATTTCGGCAGAATGTTCAGAAACAATGCATTAATGTCTTCAGAAGGTATTGTACAAATTTCTGCCATTATGGGTGCTTGTGTTGCCGGTGGTGCTTATCTCCCGATTATGAGCGACGAAGCCATGATTGTCGATGGAACGGGATCTGTATTTTTAGCCGGTTCTTACCTTGTAAAATCTGCTATCGGCGAAGATGTTGACAATGAAACATTGGGTGGCGCCACTACGCATTGTGAAATTTCTGGTGTCACCGATTATAAACATCCAAATGATCAGGCTTGTCTGGATAGCATCCGCAATATTATGAGTAAACTGGGTAAACCCGATCAGGCTGGATTTGACCGTGTAAAAGCAAGTGAACCTAAATTAAACCAGCAGGATATTTATGGCATTTTACCAGATAACCGGGAGAAACCTTACGATATGCTTGACATCATTCATCGATTGGTGGATGAATCTGATTTTGAGGAATATAAACAAGGCTACGGACAAAGTATTTTGTGTGGTTTAGGCCGTATTGATGGTTGGGCTGTGGGCATTGTTGCCAATCAACGTAAAGTGGTGAAATCAAAAAAAGGAGAGATGCAATTTGGCGGTGTAATTTATTCAGACAGTGCAGATAAGGCAGCACGTTTCATCATGAATTGCAATCAAAAGAAAATTCCATTGGTATTCTTACAAGACGTAACGGGATTTATGGTGGGCAGCCGATCAGAACAGGGCGGTATTATAAAAGATGGTGCCAAAATGGTAAATGCGGTAGCAAACTCGGTGGTTCCGAAGTTTACAATTATTATTGGAAATTCTTATGGCGCGGGCAATTATGCTATGTGTGGTAAAGCTTATGATCCGCGATTAATTTACGCCTGGCCAACTGCAAAAATTGCCGTTATGGGCGGTGCACAGGCAGCAAAAACACTCTTACAAATTCAGGCAGCTTCTTTAAAACAAAAAGGAGATAGCTTAACACCAGAGAAAGAAGCTGAGCTTTTGAAAGACATTACCGATAAATACAATGCACAAACTACGCCATATTATGCAGCATCAAGGCTTTGGGTAGATGGAATTATTGATCCGCTAGAAACGAGGAAAGTTATCTCTATGGGGATAGAAGCTGCGAATCAATCGCCCATTAAGAAAAGGTTTAACGTTGGCATAATTCAGACATAATTTGCTTTAATCTTTGTTAATAAGTACCCTTTGTTGACAATGGAAACTTGTACACAATTAATGAAAAACTTAAATTTGTATAACAAAAAGTAAATATTCAAACACACAATATAATGTCACAAGAAAACGAACACGTTCAGTGTTTAATCATAGGTTCTGGTCCGGCGGGTTATACTGCGGCAATTTATGCTGCACGTGCAGATCTTAAACCGGTAATGTATACCGGCATGCAAGCCGGCGGCCAACTTACTCAAACCACCGATGTAGAAAATTTTCCGGGATACCCACAAGGAATTATGGGGCCAGAAATGATGGAGGATTTTCGTAAACAGGCAGAGCGTTTTGGAACAGATATCCGTTTCGGATATGTAAGCTCTGTTGATTTTTCATCTGCTCCGCATAAAATTGTGGTTGATGAGATTAAAACCATCACTGCAGATTCTGTAATTATCGCTACTGGCGCAACTGCAAAATGGTTGGGTTTACCAAGCGAACAACAATACAATGGTTTTGGAGTTTCTGCATGTGCAGTTTGCGATGGCTTTTTCTTTAAAGGTCAGGATGTGGCGATTGTTGGTGCCGGAGATACTGCTGCAGAAGAAGCAACGTATTTGGCTAAGCTTTGTAAAACCGTTCATTTATTGGTGCGCAGAGACGAGTTCAGGGCGTCTAAAGCAATGGTTGCACGGGTATTGGCTACGCCGAATATTGTGGTACATTATAATACTGAAACACAGGAAATTCTTGGAAATGGTAAAAATGTAACCGCGGTAAAAGTAATCAACAACAAAAACAATGTTGAAAGCGAATTGCCTGTTGAAGGATTTTTTGTTGCCATTGGCCACAAACCGAATACAGATATTTTTCAAGGTCAGTTGAATATGGATGAAACTGGTTATTTACTTACTAAACCAGGTTCTACATTAACAAATATTGAGGGCGTTTTCGCTTGCGGAGATGTTCAGGATATGTATTACAGACAAGCAGTTACGGCTGCAGGTTCTGGTTGTATGGCCGCTTTAGATGCAGAGCGTTACCTTGCTGCTAAAGAACATCCGGTAGAAGCATAGCAAAAAAATATAGATTTTTGAAATCCCGCTAAAAAATTAGCGGGATTTTTTTGTTCATGGAAGTGGATATACAATAACCATTTGCTTTTAGATATGCACTGATTTTTTAAGGTTAACGTATTAAATAATCAGTTCTCAACCGAAAAATCATCTCCACAGTCTTTTCAACTTAAAGCTCGTTTCTACCGTTTTATCAAACGTTTGTGTTGCTTTGTAACAGAAATGTGTTTAAAAGGATCTTTCCATATTGTCTATATTAGTTAAATTAATACCCCTAAACCTAAACACATGAATAAAGTATTATTGGCTTGTATAGCCGTAATGATTGGTACAACCTCATTAACATTTGCACAGAACGACCCCAATCTGGGCATCATTCCGGCACCGGTTTCTATAACCAAAAATTCTGGTAGTTTCATCTTAGAGAAAACTGTAGTATTGGTACACAATGATGCAGATGGTTCTAAAATGGGCGATTTGCTTAATGCTTTCATTGTAAACAAAGCAGGTTTTGCGCTTCGCGAAGTTAAAACTGCAGATGCTAAACAAAAATCAATAGTGCTTACTTCCGCTGGTGCAGATCAATTGCCTGCAGAAGGTTATACGATAAAAGTTACGCCCAATCAGATTGTGCTTACCGGTAAAGGAGCAGGTTTGTTTTACGCAGTGCAATCTGCTATGCAAATGTTCCCGGAAAAAGTTGGCGATAAAATCACCATTCCATCTGTAGACATTAAAGATTATCCTCGGTTTGGTTATCGCGGAACGATGCTTGATGTTTGCAGGCATTTTTTCCCGATCTCTTTCATTAAAAAATATATTGATCAACTGGCTTTTTATAAAATAAACACGTTCCATTGGCACCTTACAGATGATCAGGGCTGGCGTTTAGAAATTAAAAAATATCCAAAACTTACTACAATTGGTTCGTCAAGAAATGGATCTGTAATTGGTCATTATCCCGGTAACGGAAATTATTTGACACCAGTAAAAGGGTTTTACACGCAAGAAGAAGCAAAAGAAATTGTGCGTTACGCAGCAACAAAATACGTTACGGTTATTCCGGAGATCGAATTGCCCGGACATGCATCAGCTGCAATTGCCGCTTATCCAGAGTTAAGTTCTTTCCCGGAACGCAGTACGTTTATCAGCGATAAAACACCCTGGGCAGGCGATCGTAATGGAAAACAGGTGCAACAAACCTGGGGCGTTTTTGACGATATTTTTGTGCCTTCAGAAAATACATTCACTTTCCTGAATAATGTACTGGACGAGGTGATTGCTATTTTTCCATCAAAATACATTCACATTGGTGGAGATGAAGCACCAAAAAATTACTGGAAAGAATCTAAATTTTGCCAGGATCTGATGAAACAAAAAGGACTGAAAGACGAACATGAGTTGCAGAGTTATTTCATTTCTACGATAGAAAAACATGTAAATGAAAAAGGCCGTTCTATTATTGGTTGGGATGAAATTTTGGAAGGCGGACTTGCACCAAATGCAACTGTAATGAGCTGGAGAGGTGAGGAGGGCGGTATTGCAGCGGCAAAACAAGATCACGATGTAATTATGACGCCAGGTTCTATGGGTTTGTATATCGATCATAAACAATCCAATTCTCCTGATGAACCTGTTACTATTGGTGGTTATGCGCCTTACCAAAAAATTTATGCTTACGATCCGGTTCCGAAAGTGTTGAGCGCCGATCAAGGAAAACACATCATTGGCGTGCAGGCAAATTTATGGACAGAATATATTAAAACACCAGAGAAAATAGAGAACCACGCTTTTCCACGTTTGCTTGCACTCGCAGAAATTGCATGGACACCTGTTGATAAAAAAGATCTGAAAAATTTTCAGGAAGACCGTTTACCAACACACCTTGCACGTTTAGATGAGCAAAATATTAATCTTTGGGTGCCAACACCAATTGGACAAACAGAAGATACGGTGAATGGCGGCGAGTATACAATAGACTTTAAAATTCCGGTAAAAGGAGGAAAAATTTACTACTCGCTAGATGAATCTCGTCCTTCTGAAAATGCCTTTTTATATACCACTCCAGTGAAAGTTACTATTCCGAAAGGTGAAAAAAGAACTTTACGCACAATCGTTATTGCGCCGAGTGGCAAAAGATCTGTAACCACGCAAACCATTTTAAATAACGGTGCACCAGATGTTAAAACCGAGGCGAAGAAATAAAAATTCTTTGCTTTCAAAAACTAAATTTTATAATTTGGTGAAATATTGTTTGCCAGATTAGAATGAATATACAAAAATACACTTTACAGCATCTTCTGCTTTTGGCGGGGATGCTGTTTTGTTTTGCCTGTACTGAAGAAGAAAAGCCTAAACAAGCAGTTGTAGAAACGCCGAAAGCGGCTAAAAATCCTTTTCGTTTTTATAAAGATATTGAAGTAAAACCCGGTTTGAATTTCGAAATTTTAAGCTGGGGAAAAGGCGTAGATTCTATTGGAGGTTATCAGATTCTAATGTCTGATTCTATACGTAAAGATTACCGTTCTGTTGCTGCAGAGCGAAAGGGAATTTTGACCGATGCATGGAATATGGATTTGGATAATGACGGTAACCCGGAAGTTTACATACAGTTGCTTAGTGATAAAAATCGATCAGACTTAAATGTATACGAACTTTCCGGAAGCAATTTTAATAAAATTTCCTTTCCCGGTTTAAGTAGCAATCAGAAAAAAAGCTATCGCGGTGATGATCGTTTCTTTATCAAAAACGGAGATTTATTTCGGTCTTTTCCTGTGATTGATCAAAGTGATTCTACTAAAACGATACTTAAAACTTATCAATATATGCTTAGTGGAAACAGTTTTTCTTCAAGCGAAATAAAACCTTAAAAGGATACATTTGGACCATAAGAAATTTTCATTTTCAGACAGGATTAAAAGCTTTGGCTACGCTTTTAATGGCTTATATTTATTCTTTTCTACGGAACATAATGGTAGGATCCATGGGATTGCGGCACTTATTGCAATAGGGACTTCATTTTTATTGGGCATTTCTGCAATGGAATGGGTTGCTATACTTTCCGTGATTTGTGCTGTATTTGTCGCAGAAATTTTCAATACCGCGTTAGAAAAACTGGCTGATGTGGTATCGCCAAATTATCACCCGCAAATTAAATGGGTTAAAGATCTTGCAGCCGCAGCGGTATTATTGGTTGCAATTTTGGCTGTAGCCATTGCCCTGATTATTTTTTTACCTAAATTATTTTGAATCTGCAAGCGCCTGTAAAGATTCATTCATGCGCTCTTCAATAATATCATCCCAACGGGCTTGCATTTTGTGGTTGCTGCCGTGTGCGGTTTCCTCATCATAATTGGTTTGCATGGTATTGAAGAAATCGCTAATCTCATCAGCAAGTTTTTTAATATCTGCTTTATAGGTTTTGACAGAATAACTGCGGTTTTTAAGCACACGATCTGCTTCCAGAAACATGATGTAATGGATGTTTACATGCCCCTGTTCATGGTGTAACAAACTGGCCCGTATTTCGGGATCTTTAATTTTATCCCATTTTACCCACGATCGGTTTTTATCTACAGAAATTTCGTTTTTAAGATTTATTTCTACGCGATTGCGCGAAACTTTGGATTCATAACTGTATTGCCAGCTTAAAGCCGTAAGCGCAAAATACGGCGAGCGCAAATCGGGTTTTCCTTTAAAATGGCTTTCCCAAGTGATTTGTTCGGGCGCATTAATTGCGAAACCAAAAGATATTGCAGCGGCCAAAAATAATAGTAAAAAGAGTTTATTCATTTGTTAGCTGCATTGAAAAAACCGTGCCGAAATTATTCCGGATCTACAATCTGCGCACTAATGCGTTCAAATTTTTCAATCAATAAGCCAATCTTTTCTTTTTCTTTTTTAATCACGGCAGTACGCAGCAGTGTAGAACAGAAAACAACCCAAGCGGTGGTTACGGCAATGGCAATAATACCTATTATGGTACTTAAATGCGGAATTATTTCTATAAAAGTAAATATGAAACCAAAGGAAAGTGCAACCGTATATATCCAATATAATTGATTATACAATTTAAAACGGTTTAACTGGTAGATTTTTAATCTACCCAAAAATTCATTTGGATGCACAGTAAAATCGCTTTTGGCTATTAATCTATGATCTCTGAACAATAATATTGTTGAAGTCAAAATGGCCATTAAAATCAGGATAAAACCAATGTGTGTGGTCCAGTTTTGGTAACTGAAGAAAAGCCAGGAAAAACCGGCAATTAGGAAGGATGCGCACATACCAGCAATGTTTAAGGCAGATTTTAACCTCAATCCATTCACTTCTTTTTTTGCCTGTTGTAACATTTCATCAGCAGAAACTTTTACGTCTACCTCGTGCTTTTGCCACAACTCCTGTATTTGATCAAACGCTTGCATATTGGTTATATAGTTCTGTTAATTTTTGTTTAATACGGTGAATTTTAACCCTCAAATTTCCTTCGCTAATGCCAGAAATGTCTGCGATTTCGTGATAAGGCAGTTCGTCCAGAACCATTGTAATAATCAAACGATCGTTTTCTTCCAATTTGGATATACATTTATATAAAAGGGCAACTTGTTCGTTTTTTTCAGAAAACTCTTCGATTTTATTTTCTATAATATTGTCTGTCAGTTCGTCTTTTGCTTGTCTTTTTTCAGATCTGAGGTAGGTTAAGCAAGTATTTACGGCAATTCTGTAAATCCATGTAGAAATCAAAGATTTATTTCTGAATTTATCCAGGTTTTGCCAAACTTTTAAAAAGGTTTCCTGAAGCAGGTCATTTGCAGCATCGGTATCGCCGGTATATCCATAACATAAATGGAATATCTTCTTTGAATTAGAATCGAAGATCTGCTTAAATAACTTGTCTTTTTGTTCCATTTATAGGTGTTGGTTGCGTTTTAGATTTTTGAGTGCCTGGTTTGTTACAGAATGCAGCAAAAATAAGCGAAATTTTGGTTTAGCCTGCATCAAAATTGGTTACACGCATTTAATATCGTAGTTTTACCAAATTAATAAGTCTGCAAACTTTTTTAATTCATGAAGAAAAACAAACTTACACTCTTTATTTTTATCGCTTTATTCGCGGGTATTGCTTTAGGTTATATCTTGAATGTGAACTCGATTGATACGTATAATCAAAAAATACTCACGGCAGATGCCAATGTAAAAAGTATAGAAGTTAGTATTGCCAAACTGAGCGATACAACGTCTGCGCAATTTGCCCAACTCAAAGCAGATCGGAAAGAAAATGCTACAATCAAAAAAGAAAATGAAGATATCCGGGAGAAAAAACTTGAATATTTTACGCTACTGAGCGATATTTTTCTGCGTTTAATTAAAATGATTGTAGCGCCTTTGGTATTTACAACACTGGTAGTTGGTGTTGCAAAAGTTGGCGATATAAAAGCTGTGGGCCGCATCGGCGGGAAAACCCTCGGCTGGTTTATCGCCATGTCTATGATGTCTTTAATTCTTGGGATGATTCTGGTAAACCTTTTTGAACCCGGAAAACACATGAGTTTGCCTTTGCCAGATCATTTAATGAATACGGGAATTCAAAAAGCATCAATGAGTGTGAAAGATTTTATTGCACACGTATTTCCAAAAAGTATTATAGAATCTATGGCTACAAATGAAATTCTTCAAATTGTAGTTTTTGCTTTGTTTTTTGGTGTTGCTACGGCTGCAATCGGGCCAATGGGAGAGGTTGTAGTTAAAGCTTTTGATGCCATTGCACATGTAATTTTAAAAATGACAGGTTATGTAATGAATTTTGCACCGCTGGCCGTTTTTGGTGCGATGACGGCAATCATTGCGAAACAAGGTTTAAATGTGTTGCAAACCTATGCCATTTTTATTGGCGAGTTTTACCTCGGTTTGGGCATTTTATGGTGTACGCTAATTTTTCTCGGTTTCCTGATCCTCAAAAAACGAATTTTCAGGTTGGTAAACGATATGAAAGAACCTGCAATTCTGGCTTTCAGTACGGCGAGTAGCGAAGCTGCGTATCCAAAAACCATGCTGTTATTGGAGCGTTTCGGTTGTAAAGATAAAATTGTCAGTTTTGTGCTTCCATTGGGTTACTCATTCAACCTTGATGGATCAATGATGTATATGACTTTTGCATCTTTATTTATTGCGCAAGCGTATGGCATTCATTTAAGTTTTGAACAACAGATTTCGATGTTGTTAATCCTGATGCTAACCAGTAAAGGAATAGCTGGCGTGCCGCGTGCATCATTAGTCGTTATTGCAGGTACAATTGCCAGTTTCAATATTCCGGAAGCCGGACTTGCATTGCTAATCGGTATAGATCCGTTGTTGGATATGGGCCGCTCTGCAACAAATGTTGTAGGCAATAGCATTGCAACTGCCGTGGTAAGCAAGTGGGAAGGCGAGTTAAAAGATTAAAACATTCAATCATTCAAAAAATCAATAATTAAATCGTGTCAAGTAGAGGAAAAAAAATATTTTTAGCGCTCACTATAGTAGTTCCTTTTATCATTTACTGCTATTTCTATTACAAACCGATTTTGCAAAATGCACCTTTTCGTAAAGACGATTTTGTGTCTATGCAATTTAAGTGGGGAACAAAAGATACTTTGGAGAATCAGTACGATTCAACAACAGGTCATTATCAATATGTAAACAGCCAGGATTCTGTAATCCATAAGAAAATGTTTTTAAAAAGTGATGATGTATTGTACATGCACAGTAAGGCGAACGAAATTGGCTTATGGAATTTTCCGGATACTATAGGGCGTAAAAGCGCGAAGTCTATGTCTATTCCGCGTTATGATATTACCTTTAATTACAAAAAGAAATCGAAACATGTTGTTGTTTATGGCGATTTTGATGGTAATCCAAAATTGATGGATGCTGCCGTTCAAATGCGTAAAGTAATTCAGGAAACTTTAGATCAGGCCGAAAAAAGACTAGGTAAATAACTGTTTTTCAGGTTTTAAATAAAAAGCTTTATTGTGCAGTAAATCTGTTCAATAAAGCTTTTTGTTTTTAGGAAAATCGTATATTTACGATATTATCGTAGTTATGGAGAAGTTAACATTACAAGAAGAAGAAGCAATGCTTGCCGTTTGGCAACTGGGAAAAGGATTTATAAAAGATTTTATGGATGCGATGCCAGAGCCAAAACCGCCTTATACCACGCTGGCATCGACGATAAAAAATCTGGAGAAAAAAGGTTTTCTAAAAAGTGAGAAACTGGCCAATGCTTATCGTTACAGTCCGAAAGTAAAAGAAACAGAATATAAAAAGCGGTTTATGAGCGGTTTTGTGAATAATTATTTCCAAAACTCCTATAAAGATTTGGTGGCGTTTTTTGCTAAAGACAACAAAATTAGTGCAGAAGAACTTAAAGAGATTATCCATTTAATTGAGAACCCAGAAAAATAAATTGAATTATGCCTCAGCTCTTTTTATTCCTTTTAAAAATAAACCTGGTTTTGGTGTTGTTTGCCTTAACTTATTATTGGTTGCTCAGAAAATTCACATTCTACACACTTAACCGTTTTTTTCTATTACTGGGGACGGTTTTTGCAACGGTTTATCCGTTTATTAATCTTACTGCTTTTATTGGTTC
This sequence comes from Pedobacter terrestris, assembly GCF_052343045.1. Taxonomy (NCBI): domain Bacteria; kingdom Pseudomonadati; phylum Bacteroidota; class Sphingobacteriia; order Sphingobacteriales; family Sphingobacteriaceae; genus Pedobacter; species Pedobacter terrestris. The sequence goes on from NZ_CP180264.1 coordinate 1,628,570, forward strand.
TACTGCACCAGAATCAAAATTGCGCGTTTGGGTACCAAGAGTAAAAGACAATTTAAGTTCGCTGGTTGAAAATCCGATTGCGCAAATGTGGACAATGGCCGAGTATATATTTTATGCGGGTTTGGTATTGATGGGCGCAAGGCTGATGATCCAGTTGATTTCTTTATATCGTGTGCATCAAAAATCGCATGCGGGTACAATCAATCATTTGCCGGTACGCATTTTAAAAGAAAAAATGAGTCCTTTTACGTTTTGGAAAAACATTTACATCAATCCGGAAATCCATGCTAAACAAGAGTTGGGAAATATTTTGGCGCATGAACAAGTACACGTTAAACAATGGCATACTGTAGATATTTTGCTTGCCGAAATTAGTTTGGTGTTTTATTGGTTTAACCCAGGTGTTTGGCTGATGAAGAAAGCCGTGAAAGAAAATCTGGAGTTTATTACCGATCATGAAATATTATCAAAAGGAATAGATCGGAAAGCATATCAATACAGTTTACTCGGTGCCAGCACAGTAGAAACATCTATTGCACTTGTAAATCATTTTAACCTGAGCGATTTGAAAAAACGCATCATGATGATGAATAAACAGCGTTCATCAAGAATTAAATTGCTTTTTTATGCGGTTGTTATTCCGGCTTTGCTGTTGTTTACCTTGGCTTTTACAGTCGATAAAATTGCGGTTAAAACGCAAATTCAAGGCATAACAAAAAAATCAACTTTTGGCACAGCAACAGCGCTTACCGATAAAATGCCTCAAAAAGAAATGGATAGAAATTTTGTGAAAGCAACAAGGCCTGTATTGAAAACCACCAAGAAGCCGGTAAAAAAGCAATTTAACAACATTCAGAAAATCTCATTAGAACTGAATGACACCTTAGCCAAAACGCCAAAAAAGATAACCTTTACCTATTTTGCTTCATTTCGTACCGATGGAAAATCTATTCCAGATTCGGTATTGAATTCTATTGAAGGGAAAGTAAAAAGCATCACCATAAAAAAAGTTGTATCAACAGAATTGTATGGTTCTGTAACGGGCTTTGCGCAGCAGCAACGTAAAGAAGCAGATTCTGTGTTAGTTATTTCCGGTAAGCCAACAATCAAGAGTTATCAGCTTACCGGAGATATAGATGCGAAAGAGATTAAACATGTAGTTATAAAAGGTGTTGGCAGTGCGAAGGTTATACAAATTGAAACCAAAGAACCTTCTAAAAATTAAAAGCTGTTTTTAACAGTACGATTCTTCCCTGAATTTGATACGTACCGCGGGTATATGAATTGCTCGATAAATAGGCCGCCTCATAGGTTTGTATATTGCCAATATTACGCACAGACAATTCTATATCTGTTTTTATTTTCGCAATACGATATTTGACATTGGCGTCTGTAAAAAGAAATTTTAAATCCGGCTGTTCTGCCTGTACCGTGAATAAATGTTCTGCAGAAAGGTTTAAAAATACATTTTGCAACAAAGTAATGGCTAATGTACTTTTTTGCCGCAACTGACCAAAGCTTGTGCTCAAATCGGCATTTTGCAAGGATCTGTTGCTGCTTGCTGTGTAATTTCCATTGTAAGACCAATTGATAAATTTGGAAAACCTGGCTTCAAAACCACCACGAAATGTAAAACTTTCATATTCGAACGGAAGGAGTTGATTGTTCTGCAAATTCTGATTTCTGAAATTACTATAGTTAAAGCCTGCATTAGCTGTGGTATTCAAAGCAAAAATGTACTTGGATGTACTGGCATCGAAAGTTAGATTTTTGCTGCTATTTGGCAGAAATAAAACTGCTCTTTGCTGTATATTGTTGCTTAATGTATAAGCAGAAATGGTATTGATGCTCGTATATTGATAACCCGCCTGGAGGTTAAAGAAAAACATCGTAATGGCTTTTTTGTAATTAAATGCAAGGTTGGCTCCGTGATTTTTACGCTCGCCAAGTGGTGCATTGTTGGCAAAAAGTGATCGGTAATTTCTAAGAATCGTTCCTCGATAAATGTCATCAATATTGCCAAGTGAATTGCTAAAACTGTAGCTTCCTGAAAGATAATTCTCTGGTGAGGTCTGATATTTTAGATTTACACTTGGATTGATGAAGAAACGATCGATTCGCGCTTTCTGCATAAAATTTTGATCTGTATAAGCGATTGAATTGTAACTTATCGGAGCGGCAACGCTGAACTTAAATTTATCATCATTGTATTCAAAAGTTGCATCTGCATAAGCTTTATGTTTATTCCACATCAATTGGTTTTGCGCATTTATGTCTGTCCATTCAATTCTGCCATCTAATTGCTGTTTGTACAATTGGCTTTGCAGGTTTTGGTGTTGGAAACTATAACCTGCACGATAAGTATGCATAAATTTTCCGGCAACAAAAACAGTAGAGGCGTAGCTGTTCTGATACCATGATGGTAAATTTGCAGTTTGGTTTAGCATGGCATATGGAAGGCCGGCATTGATGATGCTGGCATTGAGTCCGGGTTCGATACTGAGTGTTTCTGGTTGATCGCTTTTTTGTACAAAATTATAAACGTTAAGCATATTGCCTCCAATTAATTTCTTGCGGTAATTAAACTCATTAGAAAAATTTAAGTTCTCTTGTTTTAACATTTGGGTGGCATTTGTTCCATTTAAGTTAAAAACCGATTGTGTGGCAACTGGTAGATATTCTGCAAGCAGCGTATTGCTTAGAAATGTAGTCTCGCTGTTGATGTTGTAGCTCAGTTGCGCGCGCAATTTTTGCGGTATAATGCGATTGTTTTGGTTTTCAGCATAACGAATAGTATCTGTTGGCAAATATGTTTCAGAAAGTTTATCGAAAAATTGTCTGCGCGTATCATACAAATATGAAAAGTTCAATTTAAATTGATGGTCTTCATCTAATTTGTACAGATTGTTCAGGTTTATTAATCCGGCATTATTTAATAAAGATCGTTGCTGAGGCAAGTCCGGAACACCAGCGGCGGCGGCCGACAGGAAATTGTCAGGTTTGGAGTTGCCGATGCGGTTGCTGTAACCACTGGCGTTAAAAGATGTCAGATCTAAACCAGGATCATCACCGGTATTATTTCCGCGTATGTTGTTTACAAATTTCTGGTTTTGCCTGAAAAGCATCGCGGTTACATTTCCATCGTATTTTTCGGGCGCTCCCAAACCTAAACGTGCATCGCCCATTAATTTTAGCTTTGCTTTATCTTTCATTACCAAATTTAGAGCTACATCATCGCTCATGTTATTTTTCCTAAGCATTTTTATAGGTTGATCTTTCTCAATTACCTGAATTTTGTCAACTGCGCCCTGTGGAATGCTTTTTGTACCGATATTGTAACGGTCGTCCAGAACATTATCACCATCAATGTAAAAATTAGATATTGCTTTACCATTGTAACTGATCTTGCCGTTTTCAGCCACATCAATTCCGGGCATGCGTTTTAAAACATCGCCAATGCTGCGGTCTTGTTTGTCGGCAAAGTCAGATGTGTTGTAACTTAAAGTATCTCCATTTAGCGAAAGCTTGCGCTGGTTTTTTACGGTTACAGTTGCCAGGTTAATTTCACTTTCTTGCATCATAACCTCCAGCCCGTTTTGAATAGCAGACCAGGCAAATCGTTGTTTGTTAAAGCCAATAATTGCAACTTCAAGCCACAAACTGTCTGCATTTTGTTGTGCGGTAGTATGTATAGAAAAATTGCCTCTGCTGTCGCTTCTGGTAAAAGAAAGCAATTGCCCGTTTTTGTTTTTCAGGTTTATGCTGGCAGATTCCAGTGGTTCTCTAAGTGCATTGAAAACCTTTCCGCTAATTTTTTTCTGGGCATAAGTACCCATAGCCATAATCAGGATTATAGTCAGACTGTATATTTTTTTCACGAAATTTGAGTGGGGTAGAAGTTATTTATCTTGAAGTTCCAGTGGATTATTCTCTACCGATTTTTTGATTGCTGAAGAATTGCCCGATCCAGAAATGCCCTGTGTCACTTTCATTACAATGCCGGTACCGGCAAGCTGGGTTTGCATAAAGCCTTGCGGATCTTTTTGATAGGCCGAATTTAAACGATCGAAATCTTTTGTCGACGTTTTGATTGCATCATCCGGTAATTTAATTTCCTGAGTAGTTGTTACATCTTTTTCCATACCGATGGTTTTAACCATAAGTCCGTTTACGGGAGTGTCTTCTACATTTTTTTCCGGCACAGCCGATGATATTTTTTCGATTCCTTTAAAGGCAAAATGAACATCCTGGCGGTCATCAGACGCGTCGATAATCAATCCTGGCAAACCATTTAATTTCCACGGCCCGGCCTGAAAGGGTAAATCTGCAGCAAACCAGGCAATCCAGTTTCTACCTTTAAATGTTGCAATGGCTTTCTGGCAGGCAATACCAGAAAAGCTCATGGTATCTGGCATAATTTTCCAGTTGATCTGATCTATGGGCGTTTCAATAAAATAATTGTTAATGAGGCGTTCTTTCCTGAAGTATTTTTTTTGGGCATGGAAATAATAATACTCTGTAGAGGTAATCCGTTTACTGCTTTTATTGGAAAGCGAAACATTTGTATTGCCGCCAACCTGGTTCTTTAATTGTTCCTGGAGGGATTTACGCATTTCGCGATCGCGCAAAATTTTATCGTAACTGCTATAAATAGATGAGTTTTTTCCTAAAACCAGAATCATATCTTCTGTAAAAGGATTCTGGCGATCTGTGGTGTCTTTTACATGTGTAAAAGTGTAGCTTACCTGGGCAAGCACTTTATCCGGGCTTTGAGAAAAACTACGCAAAGCGAAAGATGCCATAATGAAGGTGAGTGTTAACGTTTTCATAAATCAAATTATTTTGTTTTCGTAAATCTACGAATAAATCGTAATACTACGAAAATATTTATTTTATAAAATATGGCGAACGTTCTGCTTTTGACCTATTTTGATGAATTGTGGTGAAATTTAGCAGTACATTAAAGACAAAAGGTGCAGATCGAAGACTCATAGTTATAGGCTATAGTATGAGCTGAAAAATATTTATATGATGTACTTGTGAGTTAATTGAATTTGTACTATATTTGCACCTCGTTAAATAAAAATTTAAAAAACAAATATTTAAACAATGTACGCAATAGTAAATATAGCAGGGCAGCAATTTAAAGTTGCTAAAGACCAGCACCTTTTTGTACACAGATTACAGGGAGATGAAGGCGCTAGTATTGAATTTGACAATGTATTGTTGGTTGATAATGCTGGCCAAATTTCTGTAGGTGCTCCTGCAGTTAAAGGTGCTAAAGTTTCGGCTAAGATCGTGTCTCATTTAAAAGGTGATAAAGTTATCATTTTCCACAAAAAACGTAGAAAAGGTTACAAAAAGAAAAATGGTCACCGTCAATCTTTCACTAAGATCCAGATCTCAGACATTACTCTATAATTAATTGTTAACCCAATCATCCGCCTTCTGGCAGATGGTCAAAATATAAAAACATGGCACACAAAAAAGGAGCCGGTAGTTCGAAAAACGGACGTGAATCGCATAGTAAGCGTTTAGGTATTAAGATTTTCGGTGGTCAGGAAGCGATTGCTGGTAACATCTTGGTACGTCAACGTGGTACAAAACACCATCCAGATAAAAACGTTGGTTTAGGAAAAGACCATACTTTATTTGCTTTAATTGATGGTACTGTAGTTTTCAAAAAGAAAGCGGACAACAAATCATATGTTTCTGTTCTTCCTGCTGTTGCTAAAGCAGAAGTTGTAGAAAAAGTAACTAAAGCACCTGCAGCAAAAAAAGAAGCTGTAGCTAAAGAAGTTACTGAAGAAACACCAGTTAAAAAAGCACCTGCTAAAAAAGCAGTAAAGAAAGACGAAGCGACTGAAGAAGCTGCAGCTGCAGAATAATCAAACGTTAAGTTAATTGTAAAAAAACGGCTATTCAAATTGAATAGCCGTTTTTCTTGTTTATGACTTTTGTTCTTGAATTACTTCTTCAATTTAAAATTCTTTCTATCAATAACGTAATCCTGTATAAAAGGCAAAATCCGATCTTGCTTTGTAGTTATCACACTTGTAGATACCTTATGGATTCCACCTTAAACGGCGATAAACTGATAAGGATACTTTTCGATTTTAAGAATATTTAATCAATACTAATCACTATAAGTCCTTCAGAAGTCATTCGATTAAAGTAAAACGAATAGCCAGAACCATCTCTGTTTACGTCGGTAAAGCCGTCTACGAAAAGAAAAAAAAGTGCAGGCTGAGTCTCTCATTTCCATATTTTGTTGAGCATATTACATTCATTCTAAGAGTATCGGCACCATTGATTGCATATACACCGTTGCCTCTATAACGTCTGAATTTAAGGTTGGCTAAGCAGATAGCTTTGTGAATACCGTATCGAGCATAATTAGAAGAATGAGCACACGTGATGTTGTGTTTCCCGATTCAGACACATAGATGTTGGTTACAAAAAAAATATATCCCCGTCTTTTACTAAGCTGCCAGGTCAATCAATGTTCTAGTGCAGACCACGCACGGTGGTTTTTTGAGGGATAAATTAACAATTGTAAATTTTACTGGCGAAGAATTAAGTAGAATTGATTGATTATCCGGTTTTTTTTGCCTTTTATATCTGAAAGTTTTTGTAGTAAGGTCTCGAATGTCTAACATTTTTTTAACATTGTTAAAACTCTAAAATTAACATCATTTAACAAAAATGCGCTGTAGGTTTGCACCCAATAAATTCTACTTTGCTATGAATGTTAAATTATTAGTAACAGCGTTATTTGCAATTTTAAACTTACAATTTTCTGCCAGAGCGCAAGAAATTGAGGAAAATTTGTGGATGGACAAACCCTTTATTGCAGATGGAAATCCAGGTGAATGGGGCGAATTGAGCCAATTTAACTCTGATACCAAACTTGCTTTTGCCTTGGCCAATGACGCGAATCGATTGTATATTGTATTAGAATCTTTGGATCCGGTAACTACGCGTTCTTTTTTAATGGGCGGTGTAACCTTAAACATAAATACCAGCGGTAAGAAAAAGAAGAGTATTAACTTGATTTTTCCATTTCACGCGCGTCTTGGCGGACCGCCACCAGAACCAAGGGATTCTAGCAAAGCCCATCAACCGCCTATAGAAATGGTGAATGATCCGACGATGCTGTCTAAAGCATCAGGATTAAAAATAACCGGACTAAAAAATTTAGCGGATACTGTTTTAACAGATGACAACACAGTGGGCGTTGAGTTTGGAATGGTTGTAAACGGCAATCAGGACTTAGTTTATGAATTGTCTGTTCCCTTAGCACAATTGGGTATTGATGCAACCTATACAAAAGCAATTGCTTATAACATTAAATTAAACACATCCGGGCCGGGCGGCAAGAAACCGAAAGAAGGCGGAGAGCGTAGTGGCGGAAAAGCTCCGGGCGGCGGTATGGGCGGTCGTGGCGGTGGAATGGGTGGCTCCGGAGGCGGAATGGGCGGTGGCGGAGGAAGAAGAATGGGCGGTGGCAAATCACGCGGAGGCGAAAGTGGGCCGGAAGCTGGTTCCAGTACAGCTAAATCTGATTTCTGGATTAAATATAAACTAGTGAAATCTTAACCCCAAAAATAGATCAGTTAAAGCCATTCTCTACAAAGGGAATGGCTTTTTTTTGCCTAATAGTTTCTCTTTAATATTTGTTCTGCAAGTTCAAAAAGATCTTGCTTATGTACTTTCTCCACCTGAATGGCTTCAAGGTTTTTGAAAGCCATGTCTGCATATTTCATCATTTCTTTTTCTGCAACCTGCCTGATGTCCAGACGATCATAAATAGAGGTTACTGCTTTCACTTTCTCATTTGCATCAAATTCAGATTGGTTTATCCAAAATTCGAGTTCAGAGCTTGTATCCATTGAAAGTGCCTTTAGCAAAAGAAAAGTTTTCTTATTGGCGATAATATCTCCGCCAACTTGTTTTCCAAACTTTTCGGGATCGGCATAAACATCCAGAATATCGTCTTGTAGTTGAAATGAAATGCCAATGTTTTCACCAAATTGATAAAGCAAATCGGCATCTTCTGCATTTGCATCTGCAATGATTGCGCCCAGTTTAAGCGCACCGCCAAGCAAAACAGCCGTTTTAAGGCGAATCATGTCTAGGTATTCTTCGATCGTCACATCGTCGCGATCTTCAAATTCCATATCCATTTGTTGCCCTTCACAAACGCCTTGTGCAGTGGCGTTAAAGGTATCTAGCACATCTTTCAGATAAATTGGATTTACTTTAGCCAAATTTTTATTGGCTTCTACCATCATTACATCGCCGCTAAGAATTGCTGTATTTGTGCTCCATTTTTCGTGAACAGTGGCTTTACCACGGCGCAAAGGCGCATTGTCCATAATATCATCATGTACCAGCGTAAAGTTGTGAAAAACTTCTATCGCCATTGCGGCATCTACGGCATTATTTGCGTCTTTGCCAAATAAATCGGTGGCCATTAAAACCAGTAAGGGCCGGATTCTTTTTCCGCCCAGATTGATGATATACGTTATTGGTGAATAAAGTTGCTCAGGGTGATTTGGAAATTTTAGGTTGGTTATTGCGTGGTCTAAAATCTTCTGTAATTCTTCTATTGTATGCATTTAATTCTTCAGTGCTGTAATCGAGCGACAAATATCCTATTTTTAATTTTGAATCAGCGTAAAATCTATCTGACGTTTCGCTAGATCTACTTTTTTGACACGAATCATCACTTCATCGCCCAACTGGTATTTTTTCTTTTTACGTTGGCCAACAATACAGTAATTTTTTTCATCAAGCACATAAAAATCGTCAGAGATATCGCGTAAACGAATCATACCTTCGCATTTATTTTCTTCAATTTCTACATACATTCCCCATTCGGTCACGCCAGAAATAATGCCTTTATACGCTGTGCCGATATTGTTTTCGAGGTATTCTGCTTGCTTGTATTTAATAGAAGCTCTTTCGGCCTCTGCCGCACGTTTTTCCATTGCAGAGGAATGTACAGAAGCAACTTCATAAAATTCTGCATCTGCAGATTTGCCTCCATCAAGATACGTTTGCAGTAAACGGTGTGCCATTACATCAGGATAACGGCGTATTGGCGAGGTAAAGTGCGTATAATATTCAAAAGCCAAACCGTAATGGCTGGTTTTTTTTGTGGTGTAAATGGCTTTCGCCATAGAGCGAATGGCTAAAGAAGTTAAAATGTTTTGTTCTTTCTTACCTTCTACATCATTCATCAGGTAATTGAGCGATTTGGCAATTTCCTTGTCTGATTTGGTGCTGATTTTATAGCCAAAACGAGATGCAAATGTTGCAAACGTGTTTAAACTTTCCATATTTGGAGAATCGTGGACACGATATACAAACGTCAGTTTATTTTTTCCTTTTACTTTTTTTGCCACAAACTCCGCCACTTTTCTATTGGCCAGTAGCATATAATCTTCAATCAGTTTATGCGCATCTTTACGTTCTTTAACATATACGCCAATCGGCTTTCCAGCTTCATCCAGTTTGAATTTTACTTCAGTACTTTCAAAACTGATGGCGCCATTTTTAAATTTTCTATCACGCAGAATATAGGCAAGTTCATTCAGTTTTAAAATTTCTGTTGCATAGTCCCCGCTTTTGTTTTCAATCACTTCCTGGGCTTCTTCATAGCTAAAACGTCTGTCAGAATGAATTACCGTGCGGCCGTACCATTCCGATTCGATATTTGCTTGCTCATCTAATTCAAAAACTGCGGCAAAACAAAGCTTATCCTCATTAGGCCGAAGTGAGCAAACGCCATTACTTAATCGCTCAGGAAGCATCGGTATTACCCGATCTACAAGGTAAACAGATGTAGCTCGGCTATACGCTTCTTTATCCAGTTCAGTTCCCTGAATTACATAATGGGAAACATCGGCAATATGGATTCCGATTTCATGATTTCCGTTAGGTAATCTCTGGTAAGAGATGGCATCATCAAAGTCCTTTGCATCTGCCGGATCTATGGTAAAGGTTAAAATATTTCTAAAATCTCGTCTTTTTGATATTTCTGCATCCGGAATTTCTTCTGGTATTGCATTCGCTTCTTTTTCCACCTGGGCCGGAAATTCAAGAGGGAAACCATATTGCGCCAGTATGGCATTCATTTCTGTGTTGTTCTCGCCTTGGTTGCCCAAAACGTGTTTAACTACACCAATTGGATTTTTCGCACCTTCGGGCCAATCGGCCAATGTAACCAAAACGCGCTGACCATTTTTGGCGCCATGAATATCATCCAGCGGTACAAAAATATCGTGCATCATTTTTTTATCGTCGGCAATAACGAAAGCGAAACGGTCTGATACTTTAATTACACCAGTAAAATCAGATTTTGCCCTTTTAATGATTTCGATGACCTCTCCATCGTTTTTACGGCCACTTTTTTTGGCAAATACATAAGCTTTTACCGTATCGCCGTGTAAAGCATTTTTAAGTTTTCGCGGGGCGATAAAAACATCTTTCTCAAATTCATCTTCCGGAACAATGTAAGCCGAACCATCAGCTGTCATATCTACAGTTCCGACGATGAAATTTTTAAGTTCTTTTAGTTTGTATTTTCCTTTTTCAGGTTCAAGGAAAATACCGGCAGTTTTACCTTCTTTCAGAACATCAAGAATTGTATCTCTAGATTCCTGATCGGTGAGGTTTAATTTTGAAGAAACCTGCTTGTAGTTTAGTGATGCGTTTCCGTTTTTTTCGAAAATATCACTAACCAACTGATTCAGAACTAATTTTATATTTGAGGATTTTCTCTTTGCCATATCTTTTCAGCGAATTTATCGAAGATACAGAAAAGATGTAAAACGCCGGTTTTTTAATCCGGTTTAGGCAATTAAACTGACTCAATTATTGAATGGAAAGTTCTGCATAACGGATTTTCTTTCGCTCCGCGGTATAGCTCAAATGAACATGCCCGTCTGCGCTCTGAATAATGGCCGGATAGCTGTATTCTCCTTTAGGATGATGTTCAAGTGTGTAAATATCTGTCCATTCTTTACCATCTTTGGATATTGCCAACTTCAGTACGGATCTGCCTTCCCACCAGTTTTTACCGGCAGCAAGTGGATTATAAATTAACAGTTGCAGGCCGTTTTGCAAAGTTACGGCATCGCTGCCGGAATTTGGATTGGGCAATTCTGTAGCCGATAATGCAGACCAGGTTTCGCCTTGATCTGTAGACCAGCTTTGCACAATAACATTTTGCCTGCTTCTGCAAAGCAATTGCAATTTTCCGTCTGGATACGTTAATATTGAGGGTTGAATGACTTCAAAAGTATCGCAATTGATATTGATTTTTTTCCAGTTTTTCGCGTTCGCATCGCTTTTTTCAAGATGGATGTTCCAGGTTTTTTCATCCAGACTTTCTGTGCTTGATGGATATAAAATATCGCCATTGGTCAATTGAACAGGTTTGTTTTTGATTGGACCAAGAAAACCTTTGGTTAACGTTTTTGCTTTGGTCCACGTTTTGCCGTCATTTACCGATGTTTTGTAAACCGCCCACCATTCTCTGGGATTTGGTCCAATTTTATAATGCAGGTAAAGTGTTCCGTCTTTTGCTTTAAATAAAACAGGATTCCAGCACGGATATCGAAGACTGTCGTTTACAATGCCATCGGCAATTTGTATTGGCACATTCCACTTACCGTTTTCACGTGTGGCTGTCCAGATGCAAACGTCTTTACTGCCTTCATGTTTGCCGCCAAACCAAGCTGCCATCATTTTTCCTTTTTTTAATTCTACAAGTGTAGAGGCGTGGCAGGCTTCAAATGGTGCCTGTTCAAAAATATAACCAGAGTTGATGATACTGACGTTTTGTGCATTTAGGTTAAAGCTTAAAAAAAATAGGAAGGTAGCGAGGATGATTTTCATGTTTGGTTTTAATGTTTAGGAATGGCATCTATAAGTTTACGTGTATATTCTGCTTTTGGCTGGTTAAAAATATCTTCCGGGTAACCTTCTTCTTCAATTTTACCCTTGTTCATAACCAGAATACGATCAGAAATGTGTTTTACAACGGCCAGATCATGAGAAATAAAAATATAGGTTAAGCCAAATTCTTGCTGCAAATCTTTAAGCAGATTGAGTACTTGTGCCTGTACAGAAACATCGAGTGCAGAAACAGACTCGTCGCAAATGATGAATTTCGGATTTAAGGCCAATGCACGAGCAATCACAATGCGTTGGCGCTGCCCGCCGCTAAATTCATGCGGATATCTGTTAAAATGTTCGGGTTTTAACCCAACTTTTTCGAGCAAATCAATAACTTTTTCTTTACGTTCTTTATCCGTATGGTATAATTTATGTACTTGTAACGGCTCAATAATAGACTGGCCAACACTTAATTTTGGGTTAAGCGAGGCGTAAGGATCTTGGAAAATAATCTGAATATCGCGGCGCAGTTTTCGCATGGCATCGCTTTTAAGGCGGCGAATAGATTTGTCCATAAAAAGAATATCTCCGCTGGTGGGTTCCAATAATCTCAAAATAGTACGACCAAGTGTCGTTTTGCCGCAACCAGATTCGCCTACCAAACCTAAAGTTTCTCCAGGAAAAACGTCAAAAGAAATATCATCAACAGCTTTTACATATTCTTTATTCTTACTGAAGAAACTACTTTTTTGCAAATACCATTTACACAATTTATCAACGCTAAGCAACGGTTTCTGTGCATATAGTTTTTGCCTGCGTTGATGAATTTCTGCTTCTGTAAGTTGGTTGGAGGTTTGGAGATGTGCAGAAGCATCTTCAATTTTCCCAGTAAGAAAATCTGAAACTACCGGAAGGCGTTTCAATTGCAAAAGGGGAGAAGGTCTGCAAGCCAATAAGCCTTTTGTATATGGATGTTTTGGTTGTTCAAAAACATTCCGCGCCTTACCATATTCAACCAATTCACCTTTAAGCATAACAGCAACTTCGTCTGCAATTTGATTGATTACGCCTAAATCATGAGAGATGAAAACCATCGCCATCTGGCGTTCGTTTTTCAACTTTAATAACAACTGTAAAATGGTTTTCTGAACGGTAACATCAAGTGCGGTTGTAGGCTCATCGGCAATTAACAATTTCGGATTGCAACTTAAAGCCATCGCAATCATTACCCTTTGTTTTTGCCCGCCTGATATTTGATGCGGATAACTATCAAATATTTTTTCTGGTCGCGGGAGCTGAACTTCTTTAAAAAGTTCTATAGTCTGTAACCGGGCTTGTTTTTTAGTTGCTTTTTGATGAAGTATAATTGCTTCTGCTACCTGGTTTCCACAACTTAAAACAGGATTTAGGGATGTCATCGGTTCCTGGAAAATCATGGATATTTGATTTCCTCTGAAACTGCGGATTTCGTTTGCACTTAAATCAAGCAAACTGATCTGATCAAATTCGATTTTACCCTTTATTTGGGTCGATTTTTCATCGTGCAAACGCATTATAGAAAAAGATGTAACCGATTTTCCGGAGCCAGATTCGCCTACAATTCCTAAAACCGAACCGGCTTTCACTTCAAAGTTTACATTTTTTACCGCTTTAAACCAGGTTTTGTCTTCTTGATTAAAAAAATCAACTTGTAGATTTTCAACATTTAGCATCAGGATACAATGGTAATATTTTCTGGTGAAATTATGCCCATACCTTTAAACTTTAATAAAACCTGAGCGGTTGTAACTACATCCTTCTGGCAATATATTACGATTCTGTCTAGATTTTTTTCTTCGTAATACACTTGTCTAACCTGACTGCCATCTATATCATCTTTAGGCGTTGGAATATTTAAAATTGTTGCCAGCAAACTCAATGAAGTGTAATGTTTATAATCTCCGAATTTCCAAAGCTCCAATGTATCTACGTGGCTAATTTCCCAGGGTTTTTTGCCTGAAAGATCCAATTGTTTCGGAATATCCAAACCGTTAATCAACAGTCTGCGGCATAGATAAGGAAAATCAAATTCTTTACCATTATGAGCGCAGAAAATAAGACTGGGCGTTTGTTTAGATAATAAAGCAATAAAATGCTTAAGAATAGGCGCTTCATCATCGCCGGCGAAAGACTTAACCCTCAACTTCAGGTCTCCATTTTGATGGTCAAAAATGCCCAGACTAATGCAGATAATTTTTCCAAATTCGGCTAAAATGCCTGCACGTTCATAAAATTCACCAGGCGATTGATCATCTTTTCGCTGAAAATGGGTTTTTTGTTCCCACAATTGCTGAATGTGCGGCGGTACATCATCAAAGTTTGGATATTGTGGCACGGTTTCAATGTCCAATACCATAACTTGGTTGAGATCTAGTGTTTTAAGCATACAACAAGTTAATGATTTTTTTGCGTGTGCAAGGCTGAATGGATTACAATTATGATTAGATTTGGTTATGGCTACGATAAAATTTGACGACTCTTTGGAGAGTGGTGCGCACCGCACGTTACAGATCTTAATTGGTTACTGGCAAGGTACATGCAAAACCTGGTTTGAACCAGATGTGTTGGTTGATGAGGCAAAAATTCAGGCAACGGTGACTTCCTTACTGGGCAAACGCTTTATTTCTATAGATTATGACAGCACTTTGGAGGAAAAACCATTTGAAGGAAAAATGATCGTTGGTTTCGATCTTCCGTACAGCCGTTTTATCATCAGTTGGATGGATAGTTTTCATATGGGCAGCCAGATTATGATGGCAGAAGGTGGCGCAACACAAAACGGTTTTTCTGTTTTAGGTTCTTATGGAAGTCCAGAATATGATAGTGTTTGGGGATGGAGAACAGAACTGAGTATCGTAAGCAACGATGAATTTTTCTTAACTGCTTACAACATTACACCCGAAGGTGAAGAAGCTAAAGCTACTGAAGCACACTACAAACGCGTATCAAATGAAGTTTAATTAGTGTTTAAAATACACTAAGTGTTTTCTGAAAGTCAAACTCTGTTTTGGCGCCCAAAAATGTTTTAAAGTTTGCCGAACTTTGGGCTTTACATATTCAACATTTTTATGCAGTCCGAAGTACAGGATCAAGCGGCAAAAAGCCTTAACTTGACCATCATCAGTTACGTTGTTTTTACTTTCTTAGGTTATTTTACAATTGGTTTAACGCTTGCCGTACTTCCAGAGTATTTACATGGAAGTTTAGCATACAGCACAATGGTGGCTGGTATTGTAATTAGTTTGCAGTATGTGGCAACGTTTATATTTAGAGGTTACGGTGGGAGGATTGTAGATAAAAAAGGACCAAAACCAGCAGTAATGATGAGTATGTTGGGGTTTATTATCAGTGGATTGCTATTGCTTGTTACCGCTTTTGTAAGCGAATACCGCATGCTTAGTTTGGTTTTACTGGTAAATATGCGTTTGGTAACAGGTTTTTCTGAAGGATTGGTAGGTGCCAGTCCAATTAATTGGGCCATTTTTAAAGTTGGCACGCAGCACACGGCAAAAGCCATTAGTTATAACGGCATTGGTAATTATGGTGCTTTGGCGGCCGGCGCACCGCTCGGCGTAATTATAGCAAACACAATCGGGATAGGATATATTGCCTTACTAATCATCGCAATCGGCATTGGCGGATTTTTTTATGCGCGCCGTAAAACCAATATTTTTGGCCGTAACATAGAAAATGACGAAGAACCACAATCTTTTTTCCGCGTGTTGAAAAAAGTAACGCCATACGGACTTTGCCTTGCTGCCGGCGGACTTGGTTTTGGCGCAATTTCTACTTTTATTACTTTGTATTATAATTATTTGAGGTGGGATGGGGCAGTGCTTTGTCTTTCTCTTTTTAGTGTGATGTTTGTGATTGGCCGATTGATTTTTGCTAAAGCCATTGATCAATACGGTGGGATGAAAACTGCAATTGCCTGTTTAGCGATGGAGGTTGTTGGGCTGAGCATTATTGCCACGGCAGTAAGTCCGACTTTAACACTAGTTGGTGCCGGAATTTCGGGTTTGGGTTTTTCTTTAGTTTTTCCGGCGCTCGGTGTAGAAGCTGTGCGCCTTATTCCGGTTTCCAGTCAAGGTTCAGCATTAGGTAACTACGGTTTGTTTATCGATTTATCTTTAGGGGTTACGGGGCCGCTAATTGGTGCCGTGTCTACCACTTTCGGAATGCAATATATATTTCCGTTTAGTCTTTGCGTAGTTGTAGCTGGCTTTATACTTGCTGTCAGCATCTTGTACAGAAGGCAAAAAAGTATTCTTCAAATACCATAAAGCGGCCTTTTCAGGGCAAAATGGACTTGCCCTGAAAAGGTATTTTTAAAATAATGTTGGTGGGCCTGGTGTTGCCATTACTGGAATATGGAGATTGGTTCCAATAGATTTATTTAATTGATCCGTAAAATAGGCGGAAAATAATGGAGAAGAAAGTTCTACATTTTGGTGAACAAAGAAATAGAGTTTTTCTAAGCCTGCATTTTTCCATTCTACAATTCTCTCAATCCAATCGTCCAATCGTTTCTTATCAATTTCATCCACATTTGCGCCTACAAAACGAACAAATGCGACAGGAGAGGTTAAACGCATATGCAGCATATCTCTTCGTCCGGCTGTATCTACAATAATATTAGCGACATGATGTTTTTCAAAAAGATCAGAAAATTGCTTGGCAATCAACGGGTTAGAAAACCATTCATTGTTTCTCACCTCTACACCAAGAGGAATTACTTTTGGGAACTCTTCAACAACTTTTTGCAGACGATCAAAATCTTTTGGTTTAAAATTATCGTGCAATTGAAGAAATGCCATTCCAAGTTTGTCTTCAAAATTGCTAATTGCATCGCAAAATTGCTCTACAGGTTCTTTAACATTTATGAGGCGTTTAAAATGACTAACGCTGTTGGTTAGTTTTGGGAAAAATTTGAAATTTTCAGGCGTTTTTTCCGTCCAGGTGATGACTTGCTCCCGTGTTGGCATTCCATAAAAGGTTGCGTTCAGTTCAATAGAGTTGAACTGAGTAGAGTAATACGTTAGCTCATCTTTTGTTCCTTTTGGATAAAAACCTTTTAAATCGGCTTTATTCCATTTAGCACAGCCTACAAAAGCTTCAAAATTTTGCTTGAATTTATTTGCGGATAAAATCGCTGCCGTTTCCGGCGCATCAGCCGGAAGGGTATAATCTATAATTGATGGGTCTTCTACTTTACCGAATTGCATTTAGTCTTATTTTATTTCAAATATATCCAAATCCCTATAGATAAGTTGTTCTATTGCGTCATAAATTTCAGCTTTTAATTTTTCGTAGAGAACCTTGTTTGAGCAATTTCCGAGTTTTAGAAAAATTAATTTTGGAGGTATACCTTTCCATGAAACAATTCCGTGAAAATCGGAATCTTTTGTTATGATAATTACTTTTTTCTTATCTCTGGCAGTTTTATAAATATCAATGTCTGATGTATTGTTCAGTTTAAGGGTATGAAACGAAGTACATTTAATATTTATTTCATTCATGAGCCATTTTGAAATAATGGGCGAAATGTTTTCATCCAACCAAAATTCCCAGTCATTCGTAAGTGTATTCATCCCTAAGTTGCTTTGCACTAAAAAGTAGTGCCGCCAGAATATCATCTGCTTCAAGGATGGGATGCTCCTCTAAAATTTGCTCATGTGTCATTCCTGACGACAAGAGTTCGATAATATCAATCACGGTAAACCGATTGCCTCTTATTGTAGGCTTTCCGCCCATTAGTCCTGGGATGAAGGTAATTCTCTCTAGTAATTTACTTTCTTCACTGTTCATAAGTTAAATATACTAAATGATAATACAACAAAAAAGCGCCAGGTAAAATACCCGGCGCTGTATGTTTGTTCCTGAAGTTCCTCTACACAATTTGAGGATTAATAACCCAGAATTTTTAATACCTGTTTACTATTTTGTTCTTCTCCAAAAACTTCAAAGTTGAAACTTTCATCTCTGTTTCTGCGAATTAAAACATGTTTCGGACTTGGCAATAAGCAATGATGAATACCGCCATACCCGCTTAAAACTTCCTGATAAGCGCCCGTGTGGAAAAAGCCTAAATATTGTACTTTACGCGTTTTTGGCATAAATACACTATTCATATGCGCTTCCTGGTTGTAGTAATCTTGTCCGTCGCAAGTAATTCCACCTAAATTCACACGTTCATATTCTGCATCCCAGTTGTTTATTGGCAATAAAATATATTTCTGGTTGAGCGCCCAAACATCTGGTAAGTTTGTGATGAAAGATCCGTCTAGCATTAACCAACGTTCGCGGTCATTTTGTTGTTTACGGCCTAAAACTTTATATAAAATACCCGATGCTTCTGCAACGGTGTATTTACCAAATTCAGTAATAATATCCGGTTCCATAACTTCGTGAATGGCACAGATTTCTTTAATCCGTTTTACGATTTCATTTACCATATACTCATAGTCGAAATCGAAAACCAAAGAATCTTTAAATGGCATACCACCACCAATATCAAGCGTGTCCAGATCCGGATTTATTTTTTTGAACTTGCAATATAAAGTCACATATTTTTCAAGTTCATTCCAATAATACGGAGTATCAGAAATACCAGAATTGATAAAAAAGTGCAGTAATTTTACCCTAAAGTTCGGATTGGTTACAATTTTATTGTTGTAAAAATCAATCACATCCTCCATACGTACCCCTAAACGAGAGGTGTAAAATTGCGAATCAGGTTGTTCTTCAGCAGCAATACGGATACCCAGATTACAAGGTTCATCCATTTCTACCTCATCATCGTAAAGGTTAAATTCTTCTTTATTATCCAGTACCGGAATGATGTTTTTAAAACCATCGTGCAACATATCAATGATATATTGTTTGTATTGATAGGTTTTAAAGCCATTACAAATGATGGTTGTATCTTTGCTTAAAGCACCTTTTTTCTCCAGCGCATCAACCATTGGCATATCAAAAGCCGAAGAAGTTTCCAAGTGGATGTTGTTCTTTAAAGCTTCTTCAACAATGTGTTTGAAGTGCGAACTTTTTGTGCAATAACAATATTTATAATCGCCGCGGTAGTTATTTTTAAGAATTGCGGTTTGGAAGAGGATTTTCGCCTGTTGAATCTTCTTGCTAACCAGAGGTAAATAGGTGAAACGCAATGGCGTACCATAGGTTTCAATCATTTCCATCAGGTTCAGATCCTGAAAATATAATTCATCTTCCAGTACCTCGAAACCTTCCTGAGGAAAGCCAACACTGAGGTCAAGAAATTCGGAGTAACTCTGCATTTATTATCGTGATAAATTTTTGCAAAAATGTAATTTTAAATTGATATATGAATCGTAATTAAAATATTTTTACCGTTCTTTTAACAACGTGTAAATGCAGTAGATGGTTTTGGCATGGATTATTCAAAATGGGTTGTACAGGTATTGTTTTTCATTTCGATTAACTTTCTGCTTATGAAGCCTCAGATAGGTATTGATTTCTCAGGTAACAAAGATATATAAATAGCGAATTTATGTCCGTTACGACGGTAAATATCGTTTAAAACGGACGCATTTACCTATCTTAGACACATGAAGAAACTTATACTCATTGTGGTTTTGGCACTTCTGGTGCACCCAATTTATGCCCAACAAACACAAAAACCGATGATTTACGGAAGCAATTGGATGGCTATAACAGGTAAACCAATGGCCGCAACCGCGGGATCAATGATTTTTCAGCAAGGCGGAAACGCTGTTGATGCGGCCTGTGCCATGCTTGCAGCAACCTGTACCATGTGGGATACGCTAAGTTGGGGCGGCGAAACTCAGGCGTTAATTTACAATCCAAAAACAAAAGAAGTGATTGCCATTAATGCAATGGGCGTGGCACCAACCGGAGCAACCGTAGAATTTTTCAAAAGTAAAGGCTATAATTTTCCGCCAGAATATGGCCCGCTTGCTGCCACTACACCTGGCACGCCCGGCGGCTTAATTTTTATGTTAAGTAAATACGGAACCATGACGCTTGGACAGGTTTTGGCTCCGGCCATGGAAATGGCAAAAGGTTATGTAATAGAAGCGCAGGCCGCAAATGCAATGGAACGCGGAAAAGAGCTGATCAGAACCTGGCCGTACAGCAAAAAAGTTTTTCTTCCGCATGCGGGCGAAAAAAGAGAAGCGCCAGAAGGTGGAGAAATTTTCGTACAAAACGATTTGTTCAACACGCTAACCAAAATGGTAGAAGCAGAAGCGAATGCCTTAAAAAATGGTAAAAATCGGCAAGACGCCTTAATGGCAGCATATGATCGTTTTTACAAAGGTGATATTGCTAAAGAATTTGTTCGCGGAAGTAAAGAACAAGGTGGTTTAATTACCATGGATGATTTGGCAAAATGGAAACCTTTAGAAGAAAAAGCGTTAAGCATTAATTACAAAGGTATAGATGTATATAAACTGCAGCAATGGACACAAGGCCCCGTTTTATTACAGGCGCTGAATATCCTGGAGAATTTTGATTTAAAAGGAATGGGGTATAACAGCTCTAAATATATTCATACCGTTTATCAGGCAATGAACTTATCCTTCGCCGACCGCGACTTTTATTACGGAGATCCTGCAAAAGCACCGTTAGAGCCAATGGCGGGGTTGCTGAGCAAAGATTATGCAAAGAAACGCGCAGACTTGATCAGATCGGATAGAAATGACGAACACATTGGCCCCGGCGATCCTTATCCTTTTGAAGGGAAAAAAAATCCGTATTTGAACTTGCTGAAAAGTCGCGGTTTTGAAATGGATACCACGAAAAGAAATTTCGCCCCGAAACATGATCTTGGAAACAATACACCCAAAGAGATTTACGAAGACCGTTTATGGAGAGGAACCACTTCTATAGAAGCTGCCGATAAAGAAGGTTGGGTAGTTTCTGTCACGCCAAGCGGCGGATGGTTGCCAGCATGCATAGCCGGAAATACCGGAATTGGTATGAGCCAAAGGATGCAGAGTTTCGTAATGGATGCATCTTTAAATCCATTCAATGTAGTAGAACCCGGTAAACGGCCAAGAGTTACGCTTTCACCTTCTATGTTTTTGAAAGATGGCAAGCCATATATCTCTGCAGCGGTGCAAGGTGGCGATACACAAGATCAAAACCTTCTTCAGTTTTTTCTGAATATGGCAGAGTTCGACATGAATGTACAGAAGGCGACTGAGGCTGCAAATTTCAACACCAACCAACTTTGGTTGTCATTAGGTGGAACAAAAACAAGTGATCGTGAGCCTAAACCCGGACAAATTCTGCTTAATAAAACAACACCAGAATCTGTTAAAGAAGAACTAAAGAAAATGGGCTATATCCTCAGTTTCTCAGAAAGAACCAGCGGCCCGATTAATGCAATTTATTTCGATTGGAAACATGGAAGTATGTGGGGCGGATCAAGCAACCACGGAGAGGATTACGGAATTGGCTGGTAATATTAAAGTAACCCTGTTAAAAGTTTAAAATTTTCTTTTAACAGGGGTTGCATAGGTAGATATTGCTGTTCGTAAATTATATTAGCAGACCAACAAAATGTATCAGATGTTTTGTGTTTCTGGTTGGTAAGTTGGATAATCTGTATAACCAATTTCTGCACCACCATAAAATGTTTTTCCGTCTGCTTTGTTTAAAGGCCAATCATTTTTAAACCTTTCTGCTAAATCAGGATTTCCAATTAGTGGAACACCAAAACCGGCCAAATCTATTATGCCACGTGTAAGTAAATCTTCAGCTTGTACTTTGTCTAAACCTCCGGCAAGTATTATTGATCCGGAATACCAGGTACGCAATTTTTGCAAAAACGTTTCCGGAATAACATATTGACCTTGCTTTGTTTGGTTCATCAAATGGATATAAGTTACAGAACGTTTATCTAATTCATGTGCAACATATTGATATACTTCTTCAACTTCATCAAAAGCAGGAATATCATGTAACTCGCCGTAAGGAGATAAGCGCACACCCACTTTTTCAACTCCAATTTTAGCAGCGATTGCATCTACAATTTCTAACAGTAGCTTAGCTCTGTTTTCTATGCTGCCACCATATTCATCCGTGCGGTTATTCAATATTGGGTTTAAAAATTGTTCAACCAGATAACCATTAGCGCCATGTATTTCAATTCCATCGAAACCTGCTGCAACTGCATTTTCTGCTGCATTTGCAAAATCCATTATCACTTGTTTTACTTCTGTAGTTAACAAAGCCTTAGGTACAGAACAGTTTACATAAGTTGCATTTCCATTTTCATCGTAAGCATAGGCTTTAGCGGTGGGTGCAGCAATATCAGATGCGCCTAAAGGAGAATTTCCATCTAATAAACTAGTGTGTGATATACGGCCTACATGCCAAAGTTGAACAAATATTTTACCACCTTTCTCATGCACAGCATCGGTAACTAATTTTGCACCGCTAATCATTTCTGGAGTGTAAATTCCGGGTACGTACAAAACACCTTTTGAACTTGGAGAAATAGCAACACCTTCTGTAACAATTATACCTGCACCACTTTTGCCAGCACGTTGTGCATAATATTCGGCATTAAGGGAATTAAAAATTCCTTTAGGGTTGCGGGCACGCGTCATCGGCGCCATAACCAAATGATTTATAGAAGTTAAACTTCCTTTTTTATAAGATTCTAATATTTTCATTGCTTTTTTTATGCAAAATTACAGCTGCAGAAAATTTCAAACAGGTATATTCTGGCATAATTAAGGTAAAAAACCGAATTACTTATTTTATTGATGTTTAACACTAGGTTTATATTTACTATTGTATTTTTGTACAGTTTACATAAAAAGATACTCTTACCAGATAGAAAATCAATATCTGGTAGATTTTTCACTTCAGATCCCGTTCAGACAAAAAGAATATGCGTTTCAGATCATTTGTTCTCACTATCGCAATTGCTGTTATTAGCATAAACGCAATTGCCCAACAATACACAGTTGGTTCGTTTAATATCAGATATGATAATTCTGGTGATGAAGGAAACCGTTGGGCGCAACGCGGTCCCGTTGCGGCAAATCTAATCCGCTTTCATCAATATGATGTTTTTGGTATACAGGAAGGATTAAAAAACCAGGTTGAAGATTTGTCTAAATGGTTACCAGAATATAATCATTACGGTTTAGGACGCGATGATGGTAAAGACGCTGGCGAACATTCTACCGTTTTTTACCGCAAAGATAAATTCAAGCTGTTGGGCAAAGGCGATTTTTGGCTTTCAGAAAATCCAAATCAACCGGGATTAGGTTGGGACGCTACGTGTTGCAATAGAATTTGCTCGTGGGTACATCTTCAGGATCTCAAAACCGGAAAGAAATTCTTCTATTTTAATGCACATTTTGATCATCAGGGGAAAATTGCACGCGTAGAAAGTAGTAAACTGATCGTGAAAAAAATTAAAGAAATTGCCGCAAATACACCATCAGTTTTTACCGGAGACTTAAACGGCGGCCACAAGAGCGAATGGTATCTTACACTTGCAAATTCGGGATTGCTTACAGATACTTACACTCAGGTTAAAAAACCATATGCAAATAACTCATCCTTTAATGCCTGGGGAAAAGAAGTAAGTGGCTTCGAAATTATTGATCATGTATTCGTAACTAAAGGATTTACGGCAACAAGATGGGGTATCTTAACAGATACTTATCAGGGCAAATTTGTTTCTGATCACTTCCCGATTCTAGTTGATTTGGAAATGAAATAGGTTAATTTTTTTGGAAAATAGTTTTTTTGTCGTGTTCTTAAACACAAACTGTTAAACGTTAGAACTTCCGTATTTCCGTACAGTTAAAAATGCAAAAGCCGCAAATAGGGGTAAGGCAAACTCCATAGTATGGTCTAAAGGCAATTTCATGCAGCTATTATCTGCAGGATTGTACGTAACCAGAACGCCATAGTTGCGTATGCCAGAAACATCGCAGTATGTAAATGGGCTATACAGCGAGATTTTACTGTCGCGAATGCCACAATTTGGATCTTGATCGTAATATCTAAAAGCGATGTAGCCCGTATTGTAGTAATTCAGATTTCCGGTAAGCGGGTTTTTATTTCCAATTGCATTTGGATACAATCCATTATATGTGCTACAGCCAACATCGGCTTTTACTGTATTTGCAAACATGCAAACTACCAGTAACATGAATAAATACTTCATAACGTTTGGTTTATGAAGCGATTTACGCAGGTCGCAGAAATTCAGATGTTTAGGGAATTATTACTTCATCAAATCTTCATTAAACGTGACTTTTGTATGATTTTGTTTACGTTATTTCCAGATTTTGTTTGATTATATCCAACGCGGAGGCGCATAAAAAACTTCAAGACTTGTGCAGCTAAACCCCAGTTTTTGTAATGTCTTCACAATGACATCGCCGGCATGTTCGGTAGATTCTGTACGCAAAATGCGATCAATATCAAGGAGATCTACCGTCCAGCTAATGTGGCTCAGTTGCGTATTAAATGTTTCTGCTACCCGGTTTACATCTTCTTCTGAAGAAATATTTGTTTTAAAAATAGTTATCATAAACGATCAGTTTTTCTGGGTAGACGAATGAAACTTTAAAATACTTTAAAGTTTTTGGGTTTTTTTATTCAACTGATCTATTTCGTTCTGAATGAGCGGTTTAAAACCAAAAAAAGCGATAAAGTTTTCTTCATCGCTTTTCTAAAATTGAGCCTCCTATCGGAATCGAACCAATGACCTACTGATTACAAGTCAGTTGCTCTACCAGCTGAGCTAAGGAGGCTTTCAATCGGGATGCAAATATGGAAAAAAGATGGAGACTTGTCAAGGGAAAAATAAACATTTTTTTAAGTGATTGATTACCAGTTTTCTTTTGTTTGAAAAACCTGAGCGATTTTTTTTTTGCCGATGTTTATATACTAATTACGTAGAAATTATAACTTCCTGCATTCCTCTGCCGAATGAAATATAATCTCAAAAAATTGCGATTTAACATATTGGATATGTAATTTGGCAACTTTAAATCCCACATTTCAAAAGCAATTATGACCGGAACACTCGCTCAGTTGATCGCCATTGTTAGTTATGGCAATGAATTTTTCAAAAATGGAAACCTTCCTGATCATTTCTACCCAAAGCATACTTCATTTAATTTTTGCAATTCTGTAGATTTTGTAAAGTTTAACACCGTTTCCAGAACTTCCAATACCGAAGAGTTTGTAGTAGCAAATGATCCTAAAGATTGGTTCAGTCAACTTGCAGATCGCGGTGTTAAGTTTTTGAGGTTGTTTTATCAGCCTTCGGCAGATCAATCAAGAGTTAAAGATCATCAAATGGCTGGAATGATTGGTGGTGGCGGAACCTGGTTAATTGAAGCGATTTATGATGACCATTCTGATTTTTGGCAAGACCGTTGGGAAGTTACCCGAAAAGATGATCCGGAAAGTAAAATCTGGAGTGTAAAATACGGATTGGTTGCGCCAAATGAAACCACGCGCAACACGCAACATGAGTTGCCGCAACTGCGGGAAAACTTATCAGATACTTTATCCAAAATTTCTGCTTTTGCATTTTCAAAACAACTGGATAATTTTGGGCAAATTTTTTCACGTGCACTCGCGGTTCTAAATAGCGAAAATCCCGAAAAAGAGTATTTCCATCACGATTTAATTGTTAATGCCAATTATTCAATTGCGGCCAAACAACTGTTGTATGCAGCAGCATCGGCCTGGGTTTTCGGCGGAATGGGTTCATGGAATGATATGGGTTTTCCGGATCACGCCAGCGAAAAGCTATACTCAGAACTTACCCAAATTTTATATGCCGATATTTTAGATAGTATTACCGCAACCGTAAATTCCTTCTAATTTCTGCTGCAGATAATTTGCCTGGGCTTTTTTATTATTTTTTCTGTTGCTTGCTCTGGATATATTCTGAAGGAGACATGCCAAACTGTTTTGAAAAATTGCGGCCGAAATGGGTTTGTGAACTGTAGCCAACCCGCTCAGAAATTTCATAAATTTTTAGTTCACCTTCATTTAAAAGTTCGGCGGCTTTTTTTAAACGGGCAATATTAATCAACTCATTCGGACTTAAATTCGAGATTGATTTAATCTTGCGGTACAAAGTAGGGCGGCTCATATTCATGTGATCTGCCAGATGTTCTACATCGAGGTCTGGATTGTCCAGTTGCTCATCTATTAAATGCTGTAATCGCTCTAGAAACAGTTCATCGCCTTTAGAATAGGCCATTGTTTTGATGTGAATTAAGGGCGAGCTGGCAAAATAAGCCTTAATTTTATTACGGTTTTTAATGAGCGAAGACACCTGAACCTGTAAAAACTCTGGCGAAAATGGTTTTTCTACATAAGCATCTGCGCCGAGTTCCAAACCTTCAATTTTGGATTGTAAGCTGTTTTTGGCGGTTAACAAAATAACCGGAATGTGGCTAAGTTCTACTGTCGATTTTAAGTGCTCGCAGAGCTGAAAACCGTCCATTTCTGGCATCATCACATCACTGATTACCAGTTGAATAATTTCTTTACTTAAAATTTCGAGGGCTTCAACTCCATTTCTGGCCGTTAAAACCTGATATTTTTCACTCAGATCATCGGCAATAAAATCCAGAATATCCTCCTCATCATCAACCAGCAAAATCAAAAATTTCTCTTTGTTTTCCTGGGTTTCTGCCTGTTCTTGTATCATTGTTTTTTCCATTTGCCCTTTAAATTAAATTCTATGAGTTGATGTACAGGGAGTTCCAATATAAAACTATTGTATTTTTCGTCGCTTTCGCCGGCATATAATTGGCCGTTGTGCAATTCGGCCAGAGATTTTGCAATAGATAAGCCAATGCCTGTTCCTTGTTTAATCTGTTTTTCTGAAGCTCTGAAAAAGGGTTCAAAAATTTTTATGCGCAACTCTTCTGGTATTAATGGTCCGTCGTTTAAAACCGTAATTCTAAACAGGTCTGCATCGCCGGAAGGCAAACTAAGCTGAACGCAAACCTTATTCTGACCATATTTAATTGCATTGTCTATAAGGTTGCTCATTATTTTATAAAATGCTTCTGTATCTATGTAAGCAAAAACTGCATCTGGCGGTATTTGTATAGAAAATTTAATGTTTTTTTCTTCGGCCAAAGGCTGAAAAATCAGAAAGATTTCCTGCAAAATTTCCGAAATATTGCCTTTTACAAAACTTAATGAAAAGCCGCGAACTTCTGTTTTTCTAAAATCCAGCAGTTGGTTGGTCAGATTAAGAAGCCGGTCTGTGTTTCTGTCCATAATCCGCAGGTTTTTTTCGATATACGGAACTGAAGCTGCCTGGCCAATTACTTTTTCCATCGGGCCCTTTATAAGCGTTAAAGGCGTGCGAATTTCATGTGCAATATTGGTAAAAAATTCAATTTTGGCCTGGTACACTTCCTTTTCTTTCTTGTTTTCAAAAAGTTCCATGCGCCGTTTGTTTTTTAACATAATACGGCGGTGGTACATGCTTACCAGATAGATAACCAGCACAGCTGCACATAAAAAATAAAGAAAATATGCAAGGTTGCTTCGGTAAAAGGGTGGGAGTATAGTGATGTGAATTCTGGCATTATCGGTACTCCATTTATTGGTGCCATTTAATAAAGCTTTCACCTCAAAAATATAGTTTCCGGCTGCAAGTTTAGTGAAATAAACCTTTCTGTTGCTCTTTAAAAACACCCAATTGTTGTTCAATCCGGTCATTCTGTAGGCGTACTGCGTCATATCCGGAGAGATATAACTAAGTGCCGCAAAATCTAAACTGAATGACGAATTTTCATCATCTAATGTTACTTTATCTGTATAGATGATGGATTTTTGGAGAATGGAATTTTTTGCGGCAATTATACTTTCTTCATTATTTACCTGAAAACCGGTGAGTTTGACCGGAGCAATTGCCGTGAAATTTTTGAAATCTGAAGGGTGAAAACTGATTAAACCACGTACACTACCAAAATACATGCGGCCGTCTGTATCTTTAAAACCAGAGTTGTAATTAAATTGATCGGTTAGCAAACCGTTGGCTTTAGAAAAGGTTTTAACGGCGCGCGTTTTCGGATCAAATTGCACCAATCCACGTGTTGTACCTACCCAAATCATATGCTCATCATCTTCCAACATTTTGAACAAAAAATTGCTAGGTAAACCATCTTTTTTGGTTACGCGTTCAAACTGCTCAAGTTGCTTTTTATACAGATTTAATCCGCCACCATCTGTGCTGATCCAGATGTTGTTGCTGCTGTCTTCAAAAATTCCGTTAATGGTATTGTGTCCAATGGAGTTGGGATTTGCAGGATTGTATTTAAACTGATTGATTTTTCTTTCACCCAATCTAAATTTAAAAACACCATCGTTAAATGTACCTGCCCAAATGTTTCCTTTACGATCTTCTGTAATAACCTGGAAAAACGCCGCAGGCAATCCTTTAACCAATTCAAAATCGTCTGTTTTGGCGTTGTAAAGATATAAACCGGCAATTGTGGCCACCAGTATTTCGCCTTTGCTGGTTTTGCAAAAAGTCACAATAAAATTGGTACGTAGTGCATTTCCTTTACCTGCAGAATAATGTTTAATTACTTTTTTGCTGCGCACATCCAGAATGTCCAAGCCATGTTCAAAGGTACCAATCCAAAGTTTATTGCCATCAATCAATAATCCGTGAATATTGGAATACGCTATACTTGTATTTTTTCCGTCGGGAAGGAAGTTACTGAATGCGCCCGTTTTGGCGTTCTGCAAGTTTAATCCTGCATCTTCGGTTCCAATCCAAAGGTTTCCATTTGCATCTTTACAAATTTCGCGTACATCACTTCCGCTAATGGAATTGCTGTCTTTTTTTGGGAAAAATTTGGTGAACAACGCGTTCTGATCCGAATAATAATTTACGCCGCCAAAGAAACTTCCGGCCCAGATTCCATGTTCACGATCGCGGAAAACAGTGTAAATAGCATTGTCAGAAAGCGAGTAGGAATCGCTGTATTGCTTTTTCAGTTGTGTAATGGCATTGTTTTGAATGTTGTAGACGTAAATTCCGGATTCTGATGCAATCCAAAATTCATGCGAATCTGTTCGTGCCAGATCGCGTACATAAATAGAAGTTTGATCTGTATTAAAGGTGAGTATATCTTGTGTGCTTTGTGTACGCAGATCAAAAATTTTCAATCCCTGATTGGCCGTTCCGATTAATAATTTTCCATTTCCGGCATCGAGTGTTTTCGTTACCCAACTGCTTTCGCGGCTTTTAGTTCGGTTAAGTACATAGTGCGATTCGAATTTTTCACTCAAGGGATCAAATTTTTCAATCGTGCCTTGCATGGTACTAATCCACATGCTGCCATCATTCATTCTGGAAACTGAAGTTGCATCAAAGTGTACTTTATCGCCAAAGCTGAACAGCTTTTGCGAATGTGTATTGTAAATATGCATTCTGAACAAAGAAATAATCCATAAATTCCCGTTCCGGTCGGTTCCCAGATCATTAATTCTCAGGTTTTCTGTTCCTTTTACCAATTTAAAACTTTCGGTTTGAGGCTGGTATAAATACACACCTTGGTTGGTACCTACCCACAATTGGCCGCTGGCATCATAATGTAATGCATAAACCAAATCATTTCCAATACTTCCCGGTACATCGGCATCATGTCTGTATGTTCTGAACTGGTAGCCATCAAAACGGTTCAAACCATCTTTGGTGCCAAACCACATAAATCCGCTGCGGTCTTGGGTACTGCAAAAAACCGTATTGTTAGACAGTCCGTTTTCTACCTGGAAGCGCCTAAAATAATAGGGCTGTGCAGAAAGCATTTCCGTTGTAAAAAGGAAAAATACAAGGATGATTAGTTTTCGCAATTCGTTTATATTCGGTACTCAAATATATCAAACTCTACCATTGATCCCAAGCGTTAAAAAAAATGAAACGATATGTAGAAGTCCTGATACGATATAGAGAGTTTTAGTTAAAAATGTGCGTCTATTCGTTAGAAAAACGTTTTATAAAACGAGACAAAATGAAGAAATATTGATACAAAATTGTTCTCAAATGCGGATGCAATTGGAAGATATTTGATAAACCAAAGGATTGTGCAACCAAGTACTCTCCGGCGACTAACTAATCAAATATCCTAATTTTATGAAAAAAACTTTATCCTCTTCTGGAGGAGAAGCTGTGGGCTTTTCATGGCATCTCTTGCCAAAAAATGGTTTTAAGCAGTTCAATTTCTTCCTCAATGGATGTTGTCTCTTATTGCTCTTACTTTCATTTAACCTTCGTGCCTTTGCTCAAAACAACATTTCCGGAACGGTAGTAGACGAAAATGGCGAAACCTTAATTGGTGTAAGCGTTCAGGTTAAAGGCACAAAAACAGCTACTTCTACAGATGCTTCAGGAAAATTTAAAATTGCGGTTGCCGATAAAAAGGTAACGCTTGTATTTACTTATGTGGGGTATAAAACACAAGACTATCCGCTAAATGGCTCAACAGAAATTCGTGTAAAACTGACTCCGGAGATGAGTGATTTAGATGACGTTGTGGTTGTGGGCTATGGAACGCAGAAGAAAGAATCTATTACCGGCGCAGTTGCCACCATTACCAGCAAAGATCTGGAAAGAGTGCACGGCGGTTCTACGGTAAGCACCGGTTTGGCAGGAAAACTTCCAGGTGTGTCTTTCAGAATGCCCGATGGAAGACCAGGCTCAAGCGCCAACATTCAGGTGCGGAACATGGGAAATCCACTGTATGTAATTGATGGCATTCAGCAAGATGCTGGTCAGTTTAATAACATTGCACCAAACGATATTGAAAGCATTACCGTCCTAAAAGATGCTTCTGCCGCCGTTTATGGTAGTCGTTCGGCAAATGGTGTAATTATTGTTACTACCAAACGTGGCGCCAATAGTACCAGAAATACTTTTAATGTTGATGCTTATACAGGTTGGCAGAATTGGGTGCGTTTCCCTGAAACTACTGATGCGTACACCTATATGCTTGGCCGTGCAATTGCAGATTTGAATGCAAACGGAACAACAGTAATTACGCAGGCAGAATTAGACAAATGGAAAGCCGGAACAGAATATGGCTATCAAAGTCAAAACTGGAAAGATTTGATTATCGCGCCAAATGCACCTCAATATTCGGTAAATCTGAACGCTTCTGGCGGAACGGATAAATTAAATTACTATATCTCTGGTACACACCTCGATCAAAAAGGTGTTTATGGGACAGAAAGGGAATTTGTTTTCAAAAGATCCAATATCCAAAGTAATATTTCGGCTAAAATTACTGATCGCTTTAAAGTGAGTATGATGATTAACGGTCGTGTAGAAAATCGCGATCAGCCAGGTGTGCCGGGTGGCGATGATTATTTTGCCGCTCGTTTCGCGCTGTTGCGCAATAGGCCAACAGAACAAGCTTATGCCAACGGAAACCCAGATTATCCAAATGATATTGGCCACAATACAGAACAGTTTGCCGTACAAAGTAAAGCACTTACAGGATATTGGAGATCTGACTGGCGCGTTTTGCAAACCAATTTAACCGCAGATTATGATACGCCAATTAAGGGTTTAAGTTTGAAAGGCATGTATTCTTACTACGTGGCAGACAATGTGGTAAATGGCCATGAATATACTTATGATGTTTACCACTACAATCCAGACACGCAGATTTATGAAAAACGTGTGGGCAGTTCAAACCCGTACCGCGAAAGAAGAAATGAAAAAGTAATTACCAATACGTATCAAATGCATGCCAATTACAACCGCACTTTCGGTAAACATACTTTTGGTGGATTGTTGCTTGCAGAACGTTTAGATCGGTTCCGCACCTATACCTTTCAGCATGCCGTACCTAAAACCAATGTGTTGCCGGTATTGCAGTTTGCCGATTTAGATGGTCAGGATTATGCAGATATACAGGAAGAAGAAGCCCGTATTGGTTATGTAGCACGGATCAATTACAATTACGACAATAAATATTATTTTGAAGCTTCGGGCAGACGCGATGCTTCCTGGAAATTTGCACCAGACCGCAGGGTTGGTTATTTCCCTTCAGTTTCTGTGGGATGGAGAATTACCGGCGAAAACTTCGTTAAAAACCTGCTGGGAGAAAAAAGCGTACTCGATGATTTAAAACTACGCGCGTCATACGGTGTACTTGGAGACGATGACCTCGGTATTAATCCTTTTGCCTATTTACCGGGCTATGCCTACAACGTTGGAACCGTGATTCTGGATGGACAAAATATTGTGACATCTAGAGACAAAGGGCCAATTGTGAACAATTTAAGTTGGTTTAAAAGTAAAATAACGGACATTGGTGTGGATTTCTCTTTATTTAAAGGGAAATTAAGTGGTACTGCCGATTACTTTTATCGCAAACGTACGGGATTAATGGCCGTTAGAAACGATGTTGTTGTTCCGGTTGAACTGGGTTATGGCCTCAACAATGAAAATTTAGAAAGTGATGCACAGTTTGGTGGTGAGTTTGCCTTAAACTACCGCGATAAAATTGGTGAATTAAGCTATAACGTTGGCGGAAATGTTTCGCTATCCAGAAGCAAATTCTTAGATGCGTACAAACCTAGATTTAACAACTCCTGGGATCAATACCGCAATGCGAAACAAGATCGCTATCAAAATATTTTCTGGGGATATGAGGTTATCGGACAGTTCCAAAGCATGGATGAAATCAATAATTATAAAGTTAACATCGATGGACAAGGAAACCGCCGTCTGTTACCTGGTGACTTAATTTATAAAGATCAGAACGGCGATGGCGTAATTGATGGACAGGATGAACGCCCAATTGGTTATACCACAACTGGCCAACCCAACATGATGTTTGGTTTTACCATCGGATTGGCCTATAAAGGTTTTGATTTTACAGCCGATTTTTCTGGCGGATCTATGTATTCCTGGAACCAAAACTGGGAGCAGAGATGGCCATTCCAGAATGGAGGCGCATTGCTGCAGAATTTTGCAGACGATAGCTGGCACCGTGAAAATCCTTTCGATTCAAACAGTGCCTGGGTTGCAGGTAAATATCCCGCTTTGCGTTACAATGACAACTCTTTAAGTAATTACAACAAAAACTCAACTTTTTGGCTGCACAATGTAAAGTATCTGCGTGCCCGAACAATTGAGTTGGGATACACGCTGCCAAAAAGATGGTTGGAAAAAGTTAAAATCCAAAACATTCGCGTGTATGCAAACGGATATAACCTTTTCTCTTTAGACAATTTGAAAAGTTATGGCGTAGATCCGGAGATTGCCGATGATAACGGACTTCAATATCCACAGAACAAATTTTTTAATGTCGGAATCAAATTAACGCTTTAAACATCAACAGGTTCAAAATGAAAAAAATTATATATACATTATCCGCGGTTGCCCTACTTTCTTTTTCGCAATCGTGTAAAAAAGACTCCGAGTTTTTGCAGAAACAACCTACCAATACTTTAAGCGTAGATGCAACCTGGAAAGATCCAAACCTGGTACTTTCTGTACTTGGAGATCTTTATGATCGCTTCCCGGATTTTCAACGCATAGAGTCTTGGTGGATCTATGCTGATTTTGATGAAGGTTTTGGTTCTGCCAATGGCGATTATTTCCGCCACCAGAATCTAGATTACAACTACGATTCATGGAATATGTGGGATTATGGATACGTCCGCGATATTAATCTTTTCCTAAAACGTGGAGAAGAATCTACCGCTTTAACTGCTGCTGATAAAGCCCGTTTTATGGCAGAAGCCCGGTTTATCCGCGCAGGCTTATATTTCGAAATGGTGAAAAGAATGGGCGGCGTTCCTTTAATTACTCAAACGCTGGAATATGATTACAGCGGAGATCCAACCTATCTTCAAAATCCGCGGAAAAGGGAATCCGAAATTTATGATTTTGTGATTTCAGAACTCGAAGCCATTAAAACCATTTTGCCAAACGCAGCAAATGTGCAAAGTCGCGCGTCTAAAGGTGCTGCCTTAGCTATGGAGAGCCGTGCTGCATTATATGCGGCATCTATCGCAAAATACGGCGCAACAACACCAACTGTTAGTTTGTCTGGCGGCGAAGTGGGCATTCCTGCAGCTTCGGCGACTGCATATTATCAGAAATCACTGGCGGCAGCAAAAGAAATTATCGCCGATGGACGCTATTCATTGTACAACAAAAATCCAAACTTATCAGAGAATTTTGCAACACTGTTTACAGATAAAGGCAACAATCCGGAAATGATTTTTGTAAAAGATTTTAAGCTGAAAACCAATAAAGCACACGGATTTACGATTGATAACCAACCGAGATCTTCTGCAGAAGAACAACAGGGCGGGCGGTTAAATCCTTCTTTAAATCTGGTTCAATCTTTCGAAAAATTAGACAACAGTTATGCTTCTTTGCCAAATGTAGATGCATCCAACAACCCGATTTACTATACCAATATCGGCGATATTTTTGCCGGTAGAGATGCCCGTTTAGCAGGTACAGTTATTTTGCCTGGAAGCCAGTTTAAAGGCAAAACGGTAGATATTTGGGCGGGCTACCAGCTTGCAAACGGAACAATTGTTACCGGAGATAATTTTGCACAAACCAAAACTGGCGTATTGCCAGGCCAAACCGGATCGGTACAGGTTGTAGGTGGCGACGGGCCAATTGACGGATTGGAATTTAGTGCTCAAACTGGTTTTTATGTACGTAAATTTTTAGATCCGGCGGCTGGTTCTGGACAGATTGGTACCAGAAGTGAGGTTTGGTGGGTACGTTACCGTTATGCAGAAGTTCTGTTAAATGCTGCGGAAGCCAGTTTTGAACTGGGCGATGCAGCAGCGGCTGCGGGCTATTTAAAACCCGTGCGCGATCGTGCAGGTTTAACAACAGCTTTAACACCCGGACAAATCAATTTCGACCGGATTGTTCACGAAAGAAAAGTTGAATTGGCTTTTGAAGGTCATGAACTTTGGGATATGAAACGTTGGAGACTTGCAGATAAGGTTTGGAATGGCGTTGCATTAAGCAATGCAGATTTTACCAATGCAAGCAATATTGGCTCTGCAACACGCGTAAGCACGCAGGTATTTGGATTATGGCCGTATAAATATTACAATCCGGGAGATCCCAACCACAATAAATATGTATTTAAAGTGGTAAAACCGAGCAGGGTTACAGCGGCACACCGTTTCCGTTTGGGCAATTATTATTCGCAGATTACCCAGAACGTGCTAAACGGAAATCCAAAAATCATCAGAAATCCAAATCAATAATTTACAGACAGATATGAAAACGAGATATTTTTTAATGGTGGCCGTGTTGCTTGCAGCATTGATCACTTCATGTAAAAAAGACAATTACGATGCACCTGAACTGGATTTTGCCGGCAAACTGGTGTATAAAGGCGAAGCCATTAACGTACAATACAATACCGTTTATTTTGAATTGTGGCAGCCTGGCTTCGGCAATTATGCACCAATCAGAGTTAATGTTACGCAAGATGGCGTGTATTCTGCAAAGCTTTTCAAAGGCGATTATAAATTGGTTTTTACAGCCAATAGAGGTCCGTTTTTATGGCCAAAAAATGCAAAAGGTGCACAAGACACTGTTGCTGTAAGCATTCAGGACAGCAAAACAATGGATATAGAAATCAATCCATATTATATGGTGCGCGGCGCAACTTTTGCTGCCGCTGCCGGCAAGGTCAATGCAAGCTGCCGCTTGGAAAAAATCATTACAGATGCCAATGCAAAAAACATAGAACGGGTTACGCTTTATTTGAATAAAACACAGTTTGTAGATGGTAGCAGCACCAATAATCTGGTTGCACAATCTTTAGAAGGCGCGGCACTAACCGATTTGAATAACCTCATGTTGTCTGCAAATATTCCAACTATTGTACCTACGCAGAACTATATTTTTGCGCGGATTGGTGTTAAAATAGCCGGCGTTGAAGACATGATTTTTACACCTGTATCTAAATTAACCTATTAAACATGCGCTCAGTCATCCGGCATGGAAAAGATTTGCAAATGTATAGGAAACGCAAATCCATCCATCGCCGGATGGCTTTTTAAGCTAATCCATTTTTAGATGAAACGTTATTTCCTTTTTTTCTCCCTCGCACTCTCGGCACTTTCGGGGCAAGCGCAAAAACGCATTGCACCAGCATATCCTTTAATTACACACGACCCATATTTTAGTGTCTGGTCTTTTAGCGATCAACTTAATGCTTCAGCTACCAAACACTGGACCGGAACTTCGCAGGCATTAACCGGATTAATGAAGGTTGATGGAAAAGTTTACCGTTTTTTGGGCAGTCCCGATAAACAATTTGATAGTATTCTGCCTACCGCCGATGAAGAAACATATTCGGCACAATACACAGAAACCGAACCTGCAAAAGGTTGGCAAAATGCCA
The DNA here is from genome assembly GCF_052343045.1 of Pedobacter terrestris. NCBI lineage: Bacteria > Pseudomonadati > Bacteroidota > Sphingobacteriia > Sphingobacteriales > Sphingobacteriaceae > Pedobacter > Pedobacter terrestris. The sequence goes on from NZ_CP180264.1 coordinate 1,664,953, forward strand.
CATTTAACGATACTGCATGGAAAACCGGCTCCGGGCCATTTGGCGATGGATCTGCAAAAACACAATGGCTCAGCAGCGATTTGTGGCTAAGGCGAACTTTTGATTTGAGTAAAACCGATTATAAAAATGTAAACCTGAAAATTACCCACGACGATAATATTGAAGTATTTCTTAATGGCGCTGCGGTGTACAGCCATAAAGGTTGGACAGGCAAATTTATCTACGTGCCTTTAAAATCAGCACTGAAAAAAGGTAAAAATGTACTCGCCATCCACATCAAAAATACCGCAGGCGGGCAATGGCTCGATGCAGGTTTGGTTTACGAAAAGCCTGTTGCAGCGTATCAGAACATTTTGCTTGCCAAGCAAAATGATGTGCAGATTTCGGCTACCCAAACCAAATACGATTTTTCTTGCGGACCTGTAAATCTTAATCTCGATTTTACTTCGCCATTGCTAATGAACGATCTGGATTTAATGGCAAGGCCAATTTCTTACGTTTCTTTTAAAGTGAAAAGTACCGACGGTAAAACGCACAATGCACAGGTGTATTTTGGCGTATCATCAGATTTAGCTGCAAACACACCTTTTCAGCAGGTAAATGCAGAAAAAATGCGTACAGGTGAACTTTCTGTTTTAAAAGCTGGCACAGTTGAGCAACCGATTTTACAGAAAAAAGGTGACGATTTACGCATTGATTGGGGCCATGTTTTAGTTGCGACAGATCTTAACAATGGCAAACAATTTATCGCCACAGAAGCAGAGTCTATCAAAAACTTTGTTTCAGGTTCTGTTTCAGAAACAAAAAACATCAGCGGAAAATCGCTTAGCTTAACAACGGTTTTGTCGTTTACAGCTGGAAATAAAGCAACCGAAAAAGTAGCCTTATTGGCTTATGATGACAATGAGGCAATCCAATATTTTGGTCAGAATCTTAAATCATGGTGGAACAAAAAAGGCGATCAGAATATTTTATCCTTATTGGAAAAAGCAGACGAAGAATACACAAATGTCTTGAAGAAAAGTACAGATTTTGATGCAAAATTTCATGAGGACAATGTGAAAGCTGGTGGAGAAAAATACGCGCATTTATCTGATATTGCGTATCGTCAGGCCATTTCTGCACATAAATTGGTAGAAAGTCCGGATGGCGAATTGCTTTTTCTTTCTAAAGAAAATTACAGCAATGGTTCAATCAATACTGTAGACATTACTTATCCTTCGGCACCTTTGTTTTTGGTATACAATCCAGACTTATTGAAAGGTATGATGAATGGAATTTTCCACTATAGCGAAACCGGAAAATGGACAAAACCTTTTGCTGCACATGATTTGGGTACGTATCCTTTAGCAAACGGGCAAACCTACGGTGAAGATATGCCCGTAGAGGAATCTGGTAATATGATTATTCTAACAGCGGCAATCGCAAAAGTAGAAGGAAATGCAGAATATGCCAGAAAACATTGGAAAACATTAAGCATTTGGGCCGATTATTTAAGCAAAGAAGGTTTCGATCCTGCAAATCAGCTTTGTACAGATGATTTTGCTGGTCACCTGGCACGCAACACCAATCTTTCTGTAAAAGCAATTGTCGCTTTAGGTTGTTATGCTAAACTGGCTAAAGAAATTGGTGAAACTGATGTAGCAGAAAAATACGCAAAAATGGCTAAAGATATGGGCACAAAGTGGATGGAAATGGCCAATGATGGCGATCATTATGCCTTAACCTTTGATAAAAAAGATACCTGGAGCCAAAAATATAATTTGGTTTGGGATAAGGTTTTAAAGCTGGATATTTTCCCGGCAAGTGTGTATAAAAAGGAAATTGATTTTTACCTGAAAAAGCAAAATGCATTTGGCCTTCCGCTTGATAGCCGTAAAACCTATACCAAATCTGATTGGATTATGTGGACAGCCACACTTGCAGATAACCGTTCAGATTTTGATCAGTTAATTAACCCGATTTATAAATTCTCACTTGAATCGCCAACACGTGTTCCACAAAGCGATTGGCACCAAACCACTGATGGAAAACAAGTTGGCTTTCAGGCCAGAAGTGTTGTGGGTGGATACGCTATAAAACTGCTTGATCAGAAATTAAATAACAGATAACTTTTTGCTGTCTGGTAACCCCGCCAACAGTAAATTTGATACATATTATCGAAATTCTGACACACCTAATGTCGGTTTTTCGATAAAAAAAGGCTTGTTTTGAAGTTGCGGGAATATACACGCAGCTTCAAAAACAAATCAATGCTTTAGCCACAAAGCAGGAAAACTAACCATTATGAATAAATTATTTCTTGCGCTTTTACTGGTTTCTTTTACATGGATGGCAAAAGCCCAAACTTTTACAAACCCGCTTTTACCTTCTGGTGCAGATCCATATAGTTTTTACAAAGATGGATTTTACTACTACACGCATACCACCGGCAATAGAATTGAGCTTTGGAAAAGCAAAAGCCTTGAAGGATTAAAAACTGCAGAACACAAAACCATTTGGAAGGCGCCAGAAACAGGTGCATATTCCAGAAATATCTGGGCACCAGAAGTTTTGTTTATGCAAGGGAAATGGTATGCATATTTCGCAGCAGATGATGGTAAAAATGAAAACCACAGAATGTATGTGTTGGAAAATGCCTCTGAAGATCCTTTAAAAGGAGAGTGGGTTTTTAAAGGACAAATTGCAGATCCAACCAACAAATGGGCAATTGATGGAGATGTGGCATCCATAAACGGAAAACTGTATATGATTTGGTCTGGATGGGAAGGCGATACCAATGGTAAACAAGAAATTTTTATTGCTCGGCTTAAAAACCCCTGGACAGTTGATGGCAAACGGGTGAAAATTTCTACACCAACCTTGCCTTGGGAAATGAATGGCGATTTGAACAATCCAAACGATCCGCCGCATGTAGATGTAAATGAAGGACCTCAGTTTCTAATTCATGGCGATAAAGTTTTCATTATTTATTCTGCAAGTGGTTGCTGGACAGATTTTTATGCGCTTGGAATGCTTTCTGCTAATTTAAAAGCAGATCTTCTACAACCATCTAATTGGAAAAAACACCCCAAAACCGTTTTCGAAAAGTCGGTGCAAAACAGCGTGTACGCACCTGGGCATAATTCTTTTTTTAAATCCCCAAATGGTAAAGAAGACTGGATTTTATACCATGCAAATGATAAACCCGGACAAGGCTGTGGCGGTTTCAGATCGCCGCGCGCGCAAAAATTTACCTGGAATGATGATGGTACACCTCATTTCGGTATGCCACTTAAAACCGGCGAAGCCATTGCAGTTCCTGCGCATTAACCTATTAAAACCAAAATTAAACACATGAAAATTAAAAACTTGTTACTTACTGCGCTGATATTGAGCTTCACCGCAGGATCAGTTTCTGCACAGAAAACGAAGAAAACAGCAAATGCCGCTACGCCCGGAAAAGTTTGGTCTGTACAAAAAGCAAATGAGTGGTATAACGCCCACAAGTGGCTTACCGGGGCAAATTACATTCCGGCAAATGCCATAAACCAGTTAGAAATGTGGCAGGCAGATACGTTTAGTCCGCAGGTCATTGATAAAGAATTGGGTTGGGCAGAAAGTATTGGTTTTAATACTTTACGGGTGTTCTTATATAGTAAAGCGTACAAACAAGATCCTGAAGGTTTCCTGAAACGTATGGATACTTTTTTAGCGATTACCAGCAAACACAAGATTACGCCAATGTTTGTTTTTTTTGACGATTGCTGGAATAAAACATCAGAAATTGGAAAACAACCGGCGCCAAAAACAGGCATCCACAATTCGGGTTGGTTACAAGATCCCGGAGATCCGGAATCAAAAGATGCTGCAAATTTTGCAGATCTTGAAGTTTATGTAAAAGCTGTTTTAACGCGTTTTGGTCAAGATAAACGTGTTTTACTTTGGGATTTATATAATGAGCCTGGCAACAGCGGTAAACTGGAAACCACCATTCCGTTGCTAACCAAAACGATAGAATGGGCACGTGCGGTTAATCCAAGTCAGCCCATCAGTATTGGTTTATGGAGCTGGGGTTTTGAAAAATTAAACACCTTGCAACTCAACAATTCTGATGTAATTACTTACCACAATTATGAAGCCCCAGAATGGCATCAACGTACTATAGATTTGCTTAAAGCCAACGGGAAACCCCTAATTTGTACTGAATATATGGCCAGAAGCCGAAACAGCAGATTCTCTAATATTTTACCGCTTTTAAAGAAAGAAAATGTAGGGGCAATTAACTGGGGTTTTGTAGATGGGAAAACAAATACCAAATTTGCCTGGGATACGCCTCTTGCAGATGGAAGTGAACCCATTGAGTGGTTTCATGAAATTTTTAACCAAGATGGAACACCTTACCGCAAAGATGAAACGGATCTCATTAAAAAGTTAAATGGTAAATAACATCTCTATGAACAAAAAAGATTTAAAATTAAGCCTTTTGGCATTGGCCATTTTTGCAGCTTCAGGCTTTTCATCCTGTACGTCAGAAAGCAAAAAAGAACAGTCTGCAGACAGTAGTAAAAAGATTTCTGCAGTGGTTGCACTTCAACCAGATTCCTTTAAAAAAGTAATAGATGGCAAGGAAACTGTCTTATATATACTCAAAAATAAAAAAGGTTCATACGCTGCTTTCACAAATTACGGCGGGAGGTTGATTAGCCTTGTCGTTCCGGATTCTAGCGGAAAACCAATCGATGTAGTAACGGGCTTCAAAAGTGTAAATGATTATGCAAAGGCTACAGAACCTTATTTTGGTGCAACCATCGGCCGTTTCGGAAACCGCATAGCAAAAGGGAAATTTACGTTAGAAGGCAAAGCATATACGCTTTTCACCAATAATGGCGTAAACACACTTCACGGTGGTAAAAAGGGTTTTCAGTACGTAGTTTGGGATGCAAGTCAACCAGATGCGCAAACCATTGTTTTAAAATATCTTTCAAAAGATATGGAAGAAGGTTTTCCCGGAAATTTGAAGGTTAAAGTAACCTACACACTTACGGATAATGACGAACTGAAAATGGATTATGAAGCAACTACTGATAAAACAACCGTAGTTAATTTAACCAATCATGCTTTTTTCAACTTGAATGGCGATGGAAGCGGTTCTATTTTGAAACATTTGGTAGAGATTTATGCAGACGAATTTACGCCGGTAGATTCTAGCCTGATCCCAACCGGAAAGTTGCTTAAAGTTGCGGGTACACCTTTTGATTTTACCAAACCAGAAACTATTGGTGCACGCATAGAAGATAAAAACCAACAACTGGTTTTCGGCAAAGGTTATGACCACAATTATGTACTGAACAAAACCAAGGCAATGGGCATGTATCACGCTGCACGTGTAAAAGGTGATTTATCCGGGATTGTGATGGATGTTTATACTCAGGAACCAGGATTACAGTTTTATAGCGGCAACTTTATGCAAAGTAAAAACACGTTCAAATCTGGTGCGAAAGATGATTTTAGAACCGCCTTCGCAATGGAGGCCCAACATTTTCCAGATTCACCAAATCAAGCTCTTTTTCCGTCAACTGTGCTTAAACCTGGGCAGGTGTATAAAACCACTTCAGTTTATACATTTTCAAAATAATAAACGATTAGGTAAAGCTCTATTCAGCTTAATAGATCGGCACGGTCAAAATTTGTGGTTTAAACTGCAAATTTTGATCGTGCTTTTTTCTTTTCTGGCAAAGCCAAATGATTCTCAAAACAACCAAGATCATATTTATCTAATTATTATATTTTGTTTTTCTAAAATTAAATTTAGATTTGTCTAAAAATATGTTTAGGTAAATATGATACGAAATGTTGCTTTGATAATATGCCTGTCTTTAAGTTCGTTAATTTTGCATGCGCAAGATTTTTCTTTAAGCGGTTTGGTGAGTTCAACTACAGGAAAGTTGGAAAATGTGAACGTTAAAATTCTTTCTGCTAAACAGGCAACGAAAAGTGATAAGACAGGTGCATTTGCTTTTTCGCAACTTGCTGCCGGCCATTATAATCTTATTTTTTCTGCTTTGGGTTATCAAACACAAACCATCACTATCCAGCTGGATAACAATTTGCAGAATCTGAATGTGGTTTTGCTTGCAGAAAGTACCAATCTTGGCGATGTTGTGGTTACTGGCGTTGGGCGCGCCACAGCTTTGCGCAAAAGTCCGGTGCCGATTGCTATTATCAGCAAAAAAAATATGGAACAAAATGTAAATACGAACCTAATTGAAGGCATTGTAAAAGGCGTTCCCGGCGTTAGCGCAGTAACCACTGGTCCAAACGTATCTAAACCTTTTATTCGCGGTTTGGGTTACAACCGCGTGTTGACTTTATATGATGGATTAAGGCAGGAAGGCCAGCAATGGGGAGACGAACATGGAATTGAAGTAGATGAATATTCTATCGGAAGGGCAGAGGTGGTGAAAGGCCCGGCAAGTTTAACCTACGGTTCTGATGCTTTGGCGGGTGTAATCAATATGATTCCGGATTTGCCGAACATTGAAGAAGGAAAACTTCAAGGCGATGTATTATTTGGTTATCAAAGCAATAACGGGCGCTTAGCCTCTTCAATTGGGTTGGCATACAAAAAAAACAACTGGACGTATCTTTTTCGCGGATCGGCAAAAATGGCGCACAATTACCGGAATCCTGTAGATGGATTGGTGTATGGGACAGGTTTTAGAGAATATAACCTGTCTGCAAGTGCGAGAGTAGATCAAAAATGGGGTTTTTCTAAAACTGCGGTGACGTACTATGAGAATTTGATGGAAATTCCAGATGGGAGCAGAGATTCGTTGAGCAGACGTTTTACGCGGCAGATTTTGGATGAAGGAGACGATATCAGAAATCGTCCGGTAGTGTCAGATCAGGATTTAAGCAGTTACCGCCTCAACCCACTTCATCAACACATCCAACATGTTCGCGTGTACAATACCAGTCAGTTTAATCTTGGCGAAGGGCAGTTAAACACATTATTAGGATTGCAACAAAGCGTTCGGCAGGAATACAACCATCCAACTTTGCCGCAACAAGCAGGATTATATGTGGTTTTAAATACGCTCAATTACGATGTGAAGTATAATTTTCCATCACTTAATGGATTGGAATCGACTTTGGGTATCAATGGAATGTTCCAACAAAATAGAAGCAAAGATGCTACAGATTTCCCGATTCCGGATTATGATCTGTTTGATGTAGGTGCATTTTATTACGCCAAAAAGAGTTTCGGGAAACTGGATGTTTCCGGCGGATTGCGTTTCGATAAGCGAAATACTCGATGGAATAATTTTTATGTCGGCAAAAATCCGAATACCGGTTTCGATCAAAAAGTAAGTAGTGGTACAGCCGATTCAGAACTTCAGTTTCCGGCTTTCAGTAAAAATTATTACGGTTTGTCCGGAAGTCTGGGTTTTACCTACAATCTTTCGGAACATTTGCTTTTTAAAGCCAATATTGCACGTGGTTATCGTGCACCAAACATAACAGAAATTGGCTCCAACGGACTTGATCCCGGTGCACACATTGTTTATTTGGGCAACAGAAGCTTTAAACCAGAGTTTAATTTACAGCAAGATATTGGGGTTATCGCTTATTTGAAGGATGTAGATCTAAGTTTAGAACTGTTCAATAACGCTATCCAAAATTATATTTATCAGACGCGCTTAACAGACGATGCTGGTAACCCTGTAGTAATTGTTCCCGGTAACCTGACTTATCAGTATCAACAGGCAAAAGCACGTTTATACGGTGCAGAAGTGGCGATAAACATTCATCCGCGAAATTTGAAATGGCTCTCGCTGAACAATAGCCTGGCTTATGTTGTCGGATTAAACAAGAACGATGTTTTACTCAATACATTCGGGGCAGATGCAAAATATTTACCTTTTATTCCACCGATGCAGATTCGCTCAGAACTAAAATTTGAAATACCGTTTGTTCCTCAAAAAAATGTTAAAAATGCATACCTAAAATTTGATGTTGCGCATTTCGGCAGTCAAAACCGGTTTTATGCATTGGACAATACCGAAACATTTACCAAAGGATATACCTTGTTTAATGCTGGTTTGGGAAGTAGTCTGGTATCAAAGGCAGGAAAAATTTGGTTGGATTGGTCTCTGCAGGTTGATAATATCTTTAATGTTGCTTATCAATCGCACCTAAACCGTTTAAAATATTTCGAGTATTATCAATCTTCTCCAAACGGAACGTCTGGCATTTACAATATGGGTCGCAATATCAGTCTAAAAGTGCGCGTTCCTTTTTAGCAGAAAAAGTGATTGATAAAAAGCAGCTCGCGCTTAACCAGAGATGTGTATTGGTAAGTATTTCGTTGGCTATTGTTATCTTTAGCTCGAATAGATAAAACAAAATATGGAATCACTTAGTGAACAGCGACTGAATTTTCTGCGGCAATCAATTGGTCAGGTGATACGCAACTCGCCATCTAACTATATGAATTGGCTTGCGCCGGTTTTGTTAGAAGCAGATTTTGGAGTTTTGGTTTGTAAATACACAGTGCGAAAAGAGATGACAAATCCATACAACATTTTACATGGCGGGGTTACAGCCGGAATTATTGACGATCTTATTGGTGCAACCGTTTTTACAATGGGTTTGAATGAACGTTTTACCACAGTAAGTAATTATATCGATTATTTTGCACCTGCAAATGAAGGTGATGAAATTGTGGCTCAAACCGCAATCGTAAAACGAGGCAAAACCATATTAAATTTACAGTGCGAAATATTCTTACCCGTTAAAAATCGTTTAATAGCAAAGGGTTACAGCAACATGTTAAACATAGGTTAAGCCAAATTTGCGCGCTTAAGAATAATTTGTTTATTCCTTTAAATTGGCGAAACATTGCTGTTAATTCTTTGTTATAAATTTACCAAAAATATAGTGAGCCATGTTAGAAAATTATTCCACCCTGCAATTCATTGTTCGAGGCAAGATTTTTAAGGGATTTTGCATGCGTATACAAGATGATTTTCATGAAACCTATGCTGTTATTTTAGACGGATATCATTCATTCTGCATTTGGATGGATCAAAAATCAGCAAAATGGTGTACTTCAAAGCACGCCAATTTAGATCCGGATGCTTTAGAAGAGATCATCACCAGGCTTTCAATCTCCGGAACAGCCTCTTCTTAAATATTTAAGCCTAGTAGTTAAGTATTTTTAAGCATTTATGTATTTACTCTATCAGCTTAGTCCGTTTCTCAGGCATGCCGTCATATCCACCGCAGGTAGATATCTACACAAATAGCCTAATAGATCTCTCACTACGCTTCGCTTTGTTCGGGATGACGTTCTTTCAGGTTGCTATGAATAACAGGGCATAGATCGATACGGCTGATGAGGCGCAGGTTGATATTGATGACATGGCGGCAAATGGTGTAAGCAACATTGGTTTGAAATGATTTTACCAGAATATTTTACCCAAAAAACAAGTAACAGATGGCTATTGCAGTACAAACGCCAACCAAATCTGCTAAAAGCATCGAACCAATGGCGTATCGGGTGTTTTTAATTTTAACCGAACCAAAATATACGGCTACAACATAAAATGTCGTATCAGAAGCGCCTTGGAAAATCCCGGATAAGCGACTTGCAAATGAATCTGGACCATAAGTTTCCATAGTGCTTACCATCATGCCTCTTGCAGCTCCTCCACTTAAAGGTCTGATTAATGCGGTAGGCAATCCCTCAACAAATCTCGTATCGGATCCTAAATACACAAATACACTCTTTATTCCATTAATAACAACATCGAATGTTCCGCTTGTACGTAGAAGACTAATAGCCACCAACATCCCAACTAAGTAAGGGATAATGTTTATCGCGGTATTGAAACCATCTTTCGCACCATCAATAAAGGCATCAAATACGTCAATTTTCTTATAAAGTGCTCCGAGAACGATGGCGAGGAAAATAAATAAAATTAACCCGTTACTAAGCAAGCCAGAAAACGATTGTATGCCTGAAGCATCCAGTGATTTAATGTAAAATACAAGCCCAGCGATAATAAGCGACAGGCTAAAAATCCAGGCCATTACAACAGGCTGGAAAATGTTGATTTTCTGTTTGAAGGAAACAATCAGCATTGCAGCCATTGTACCTACAAATGTCACGATTAAACAAGGGATAAATACATCGGTAGGATTAGAAGCGTTCTGAGATGCTCTAATTGCAATTACACTTACAGGAATCAGACTTAGTCCGGCGGCATGTAAACACAAAAACATAATCTGCGCGTCTGACGCGGTATCTGGTTTAGGGTTAAGTTCTTGCAAACTTTCCATTGCTTTAAGTCCGAAAGGAGTTGCAGCATTGTCTAGCCCCAGTAAATTGGCGGAAAAATTCATAATCATATGCCCCATAGAAGGATGTCCTTTCGGAACATCAGGGAATAGTTTCGAAAAAAAAGGGCCTACAATTTTCGACAATAATCGGATGCCTCCGGCTTTTTCTGCGATACTCATAAAACCCATAAAAAGCGCTAAAATTCCGATAAGTTTCAAGCAAAGTTCTACGGCTACCCAACAAGTTTGGATGATGCCATCTAGCTTTAGCGGATTGGCAGCATCGTCTGCTTTTCCAATAACCATCCAGCTAAAAATATCCGTTTGTCCAAAGAAAAAACATTTGATACTAGCTACAACAATTGCCACAATAATAAATGCTGACCAAATTCTACTTAATGCCATTATGCGGTTTTGATTTAAGCCCGTAAAATACCAATTATAAATGAAAGCCGAAATAAGATTTTCAAGGTGAAATACTTGCGGAAAATCACATTTTATGGTTGGTTTTTTGGTGTTCATACACTGCAAAATTTCCTTAATTTTTTATCGCATTTGATTTCTTTTGTTGCGTTTCAAAAGCTGTTTTGATACTTGAAATTCAAAATATAAGCCTAAATTTTAATATTAGGTAACCAAATTTTTGAATTAATATTCAGATGGTTATATAATTTATATAATTTAAAATTACGTATTACGGTTTAATTTTATATATGTTTGTATCAAACTTTAGGGGTGCCGATACGGCTGAGATTTATACCCTATGAACCTGATGCAGATAATGCTGCCGAAGGGAAAAGTAGCCCATACTTCCAATGTGCGTTTTACGCCATTCCTAAAGTTTATGTATTAAATCTTTTTACAGGAATGGAAATCACCTTTAATCACAAAAAAAGACAGTTAAGCGGACAAATTTCAATCGAAAATTTGCTGTCCATGCAATTTGGAGAAATACCCAGAGGTATTGCAGTGGCCATCAATCGGGTCATCCTTCAAAAATCGCAGTGGCCAAACCAGATGCTTTGTAATGGAGACGAGATATTGGTTATCCGTGCAACGCAAGGCGGATAAATCTTTCTTGTATTCTTTCCCGATGTTCCATTAAACAATTTCAAGTTCAGACCGATGAAAACAGAACAGATTAAAACCACAGGCAATGCCATCTCTACAAAACCTTTTACAGGCTCAAAGAAAATTTACGTTCAGGGAGAGTTGTTTCCAGATCTTCGCGTTGCTATGCGGCAGGTTAGCTTGGCCGACACACGGCTAAGCAACGGAGTTTTTAAAGCGAATTTGCCCGTCACACTGTATGATACCAGTGGTGCATATACCGATTCAGCAATCCAAACAGATATCAAAAAAGGATTGCCGCGATTGCGCGAAACATGGATTATAAACCGAAATGATGTAGAACAACTTGATCAAGTGACTTCTCAGTATGGACAGGAGCGCCGTGAAACTGCAGAACTGGATCATTTGCGGTTTGAACATATCAAAAAACCATATCGCGCAAAGGTAAATCAAACTGTAACCCAATTGCATTACGCTAAAAAAGGGATTATAACTGCTGAAATGGAATATATTGCGATTAGAGAAAACCAGCGTTATCAGGAAGTTTTACAAACAGACCCAACGCTTTCTCATCAGCACAAAGGTGATAGTTTTGGTGCAAATACACCAAAAGGTTGGATTACGCCAGAATTTGTTCGGGAAGAAGTTGCTGCGGGGCGCGCTATAATTCCAGCAAATATCAATCATCCGGAATTGGAACCAATGATTATCGGAAGAAATTTCCTGGTAAAAATCAATGCCAATATTGGCAATTCAGCGGTAAGCTCATCAATTGATGAAGAAGTAGAAAAAGCCGTTTGGGCATGCAGGTGGGGTGCAGATAATATTATGGATTTATCTACCGGAAAAAATATTCATGAAACGCGCGAATGGATCATTAGGAATTCGCCGGTGCCAATAGGAACTGTCCCGATTTATCAGGCTTTAGAGAAAGTAAATGGAAAAGCGGAAGATCTAACCTGGGAGATTTTTAAAGATACAATCATAGAACAGGCAGAGCAAGGCGTTGATTATTTCACTATACATGCTGCGGTTTTGTTAAGATACATTCCGTTGACTGCTAAAAGATTAACAGGTATTGTCTCACGCGGAGGTTCAATTATGGCCAAATGGTGTTTGGCACATCACAAAGAAAATTTTCTGTATACGCACTTTGAAGAGCTCTGCCAGATTATGAAAAAATACGACGTTTCTTTCTCGCTGGGCGATGGTTTACGTCCGGGTTCTATTGCCGATGCTAATGACGAAGCGCAGTTTGCAGAATTGAAAACTCAAGGCGAACTGAACCAGTTGGCATGGAAACACGATGTTCAGGTAATGAATGAAGGACCTGGCCATGTGCCCATGCATCTTATTAAGGAAAATATGGAGAAACAGTTGGAATATTGTGCCGAAGCACCATTTTATACACTCGGCCCCTTAACAACAGATGTGGCGCCCGGTTATGATCATATTACTTCTGCAATTGGCGCAGCGATGATTGGCTGGTACGGCACCGCGATGCTTTGCTATGTTACACCAAAAGAACATTTGGGCTTGCCGAATAAAAAAGATGTTAAAGATGGCGTAATAACCTACAAAATTGCTGCACATGCAGCTGATTTGGCAAAAGGACACCCCGGAGCACAGTACCGGGATAATGCATTAAGTAAAGCGCGATTTGAATTTAGGTGGGAAGATCAGTTCAATTTATCGCTCGATCCGGATACGGCGCGAGAATTTCATGATGAAACATTACCGGCCGAAGGAGCGAAGGTTGCGCATTTCTGCTCCATGTGCGGCCCCAAATTCTGCTCTATGAAAATTACACAGGAAATTAGAGATATGGCAGAACAAGGTATGCTGGAACAATCGACTATGTTTACAGAAAAAGGAAGCGAAATTTATCATTAATCCATATTGTAAAATGTTGATTGTAGTGTCTAATGCTGAAGGTTTGCCAGCCGAAATTAAATTCTTAAATGATTTGTTTGATGCTGGTTTGCCATTATTTCACCTTCGAAAACCGGGATTGAATGAAAAGGAATTGATCTCATTAATTGCTGACGTTGATCCCCAACATCGTTCAAAAGTTGTTTTGCATCAGTTTCATCATTTGGCAATTGATTTTGGAATGAATAGACTGCATTTTCCGGAACGCATGTGTATGCAAACAGATAAAAAATGTTTATATATTTTGAAGAAATCCGGGAACATACTCTCTACATCCGTACACTCTGTACAAGCATTTGCCCAACTTGATCCTGTTTTTGATTACTGCTTAGTAGGGCCGGTTTTCGATTCCATTTCTAAAACCGGTTATCTTGCCAATTGCAGCTGGAAAAATAAAAAGGAAACAGAAACAATTTTTGCGCAAAGTAAAATTAATCCCATTGCTATTGGCGGAATAAACCATCAAAATATTAGTCAGCTTAAAACATTGGGCTTTCGCGGCGCGGCAGTTTTGGGAGCTATTTGGGCAAAGCCAGCACAATGCGTTCCTCATTATACCGAATTATATAAACTATGGAATTAAGCAAATTACAATACATTTCGCAGGGCGAAGATCATCAATCTCAATTGAGAAATATTAAAATCGTTCTCGATGCCGGAGGATTATGGATACAGGTTCGGTTTAAAAATAAACCTTATGCGAAGCTGATGAAATTGGCAGAAGAAGTCAGGTTATTGTGTTCGGAATACAAGTCAATTATGATTGTGAATGATGATGTAAATGTTGCGGCATCTTGTGATGCAGATGGCTTACATCTGGGTTTGGATGACGGCAAAATTTCAAATGCGCGTGCCATATTGGGACAATCAAAAATCATCGGCGGCACAGCCAACACAGCGACGCATGTAAAACAGCGTATTGCAGAAGGTTGCGATTATATAGGTCTTGGTCCGATGCGGTTCACTACCACTAAAGCTAAACTAAGTCCGTTGTTGGGATATAATGGCTATAGAGACATCTTTAGCCAGCCAGAAATAGCGCTAAACAAAACGCCCATTTATGCCATTGGTGGTGTAGACATAGCTGATGTTCGCAAGTTACTTTCATTCGGTTTGCATGGAGTAGCCGTTTCAGGAAAAATCAATTTTTTAAATAATGCCCGGCAATCTATAGATGATTGGAATAGGGCACTTAATCTCGTTTGTCAACACGATTTGCAAAATAAAATTTACATAACCTAAAGTAAAATAACATGTTAAGTATTGCAGATAAAATATTTACTTCAAGACTATTTCTTGGAACCGGAAAATTTGGTTCAGGACACGAAATGGCAAAATCCGTATTGGCTGCTGGTACAGAAATGGTAACCGTAGCACTTAAACGTGTAGATGTTGAGGCTGAGAGTGATGATTTACTTAAAGATTTGAATTTCCCACATATTAGTCTGCTGCCGAATACTTCTGGTGTGCGCAACGCAAAGGAAGCAGTTTTTGCAGCACAGCTTGCCCGTGAAGCGCTGGAAACCAATTGGCTGAAACTGGAAATTCATCCTGATCCGAAATATCTGATGCCTGATGCTGTAGAAACGCTAAAAGCTACCGAAGAACTTGCAAAACTAGGCTTTGTTGTTTTGCCATATATCCACGCCGACCCAGTGTTGTGTAAACGTTTGGAAGATGCCGGAACGGCAGCAGTTATGCCACTTGGAGCACCGATAGGAACCAATAAAGGACTTAAAACCCTGGATTTTTTGGAAATTATTATAGACCAGAGTAATGTACCTGTAATTGTAGATGCGGGTATTGGTCGCCCATCTGATGCAGCACTTGCAATGGAAATTGGTGCAGATGCCGTTTTGGTAAATACAGCAATTGCCGTGGCCGGAAACCCGATGCAAATGGCTTTAGCGTTTAAACTTGCTGTAGAAGCAGGAAGATTAGCATTTGAAAGTAAGATTGCACAGCAAAACAAATTAAGTATTGCCAGCAGTCCTTTAACCCAATTTTTAGATGAAACAGTTTAAAGATTTGTTTTCAACCTACACCTGGGCGGAGACTAAAGCATCAATTTTATCGAAAACAACTCTTGATGTAGAGCGGGCACTCAGCCATAAAAAACGCGGTCTTGAAGATTTTAAGGCGCTGATATCGCCTGCTGCTTTGCCATACCTGGAACAAATGGCGCAGCAAAGTCATGCGCTTACACAGAAACGTTTTGGCAAAACCATACAGTTGTTTGCGCCAATGTATCTGAGCAATGAGTGCAATAATATTTGTACGTATTGTGGCTTTAGCATGGAACATGGAATTAAAAGGAAAACGCTTAGTAGTGCGGAGATTTTACAGGAGGTAAATGCGATTAAAGCATTGGGTTTTAATCATGTATTGTTGGTTACTGGCGAAGCCAATCATACTGTTCATGTTGATTATTTTCTAAACGCCTTAAAAATTATCAAACCAAATTTCTCTCATGTGTCTATAGAAGTTCAACCTTTGGATCAGCATGAGTACGAAGCTTTACAACAAGCTGGTGTGCATTCCGTCTTGGTGTACCAGGAAACATACCACAAAGACAAGTACAAAGATCATCATCCAAAAGGTAAAAAATCAAATTTTGACTATCGCTTGGGAACACCAGATCGTATTGGCCGTGCAGGTATGTATAAAATAGGACTTGGTGTTTTGCTCGGATTAGAAGATTGGCGAACAGACAGTTTTTTCTGCGCACTTCATTTGGATTATTTGCAGAAAACATACTGGCAAACTAAATACTCTGTTGCCTTTCCGCGGATTAGACCAGCTGAAGGTGTTCAAGCAGATCAGTATGCAATAGAAGATAAAGAGTTAATACAATTGCTTTGTGCATATAGATTATGGAATGAAGATCTGGAGATTTCTATCTCTACGCGAGAGCGTGAAGAGTACCGAAATCACCTCATCAAACTTGGCGCAACTACTATGAGTGCTGGCTCGAAAACCAATCCCGGAGGTTATTGTGTAGATGTAGAATCTTTAGAGCAATTTGAAATTAGTGATGAACGTAGTCCGGCTGAGTTTAGCGCAGTTATTGCAGAACAGGGCTACACGCCGGTTTGGAAAGACTGGGATAAAATATTTTAGATGGAAAAATTTTCAAAGTTAGAGTTGCAGCGCTACAGCAGGCATTTTATGTTGGAAGATATCTGTGTAAATGGACAATATAAATTTAAACAGGCAAAGGTTTTGGTGGTTGGCGCAGGCGGTCTGGGTTGCCCGATTATTCAGTATTTGGCTGCTTCTGGCGTAGGAACGCTCGGCATTGTAGATTTCGACCGTATAGAAATTCACAACTTGCACCGGCAGATTTTATATACTACAGCAGATATTGGGCAATTTAAAGTAGATGTTGCAGCAATGCGTGTTCAGGCAATTAATCCGCACGTAAGTTGTAGAACATTTAACGAACATTTGTCTGAAATTAATGCAACAGAGATTTTGCAGCAATTTGATTTGATTATAGATGGATGTGACAATTTTGGAACGCGTTATCTTGTAAATGATGTTTGTGTTGAACTTGGCAAACCATTAATTTATGGAAGTATTCAGAATTATGAAGCACAAATGCTGGTTTTTAATGGAAATGGGCAAAAGAATTTACGTTCTATTTTTCCGGAAGCACCTAGCGATGAAGATTCTCCTTCCTGTACTTTAAACGGAGTTTTGGGTATTGTTCCCGGAATTTTGGGCTTGTATATGGCCAATGCAGCGTTGCAAATGATTCTTGGCATTTACAAACAGGAAGATTTTTTGATTTTTGATCTTAAAGAATTTGGTATTCAGAGATTAAGTTTCTAAAAGAAAACCGATTGTATGCTTTTCACAAACAATCGGTTTTCTTTGAAAGCATTGAGTGTTTTTAAATTAAGCATACAATACCTCAAAGCCGCCATACATTGCCATCTCGGCAGAATGGTGTACCGTTAACTTCAGCTTTAGACGTTCTATGAGTTCTTTTGCAAAGGTAATGCTGCGATGCAAATCGTTATTTCCTCTGATTTCTACTCCTCTGGTTAAAATTTTGAACTTATTTGGCTCAAACTTGTCAATGAATCGCTGTAAATCGGTGTTGATTTTTGTATCCGTGTTTTGCATATCGTTGATTTTTTAATATACTATAAACACACAGATGCGAAATTGTTTGTGCAGAGTTTTACACAAAAGTTTTGTTGTGAACATCTGACGTCATAATCTCCTAAAATTCAGTCTTATGGATGAACCGAAGTGTTTCAAAAAAAATGCTAAACAATTGATGCTATAAAAAGAAGGCTTTATAATCGTTATCAATTTGTGTCAGAGTTTCGTTTTTGCAAACTATTATAAACCGCTGTTTTTTTCCAGAGACAAAATAATATCCTCCAGAGATTTTATCGTTTTAGATTGTAGTTTCAGTAATTTGTTTTTTTCCTGAACCAATACTTTGAGTTTTTCTATGTCTGTCTGAATCTCCAGGTTTCGGGTATTTTCTGCTGGCGTATATGTTGAATCTGCCAGATAAAGTGAAAAAAAATTCTGATCCAGTATCTGACCGATATTCACTAATAAGTTGGTATCAATTGAGGCATTCCCAAAAATATTGTTCACTTTAGTTTTGCTTACCTGTAAAGCTTTCGCAAAATGCTCTCGGGTCATTTCTGCACGTTTCATCGCCTTCCATATTTCCTGTCCAATGTGTACAGCCATTTTTCTATGTTTTTAATCAAAAAATCTGATAGTTCGTGTTGCTGCTGCGAACAGTTTGTAAATAGCACAAAACAGCTTAAAGAGCAAATAACAACAAAAAAAAAGTAGCCGACGCGATCTATTTACAATTTAGAATTGTATTAAAACCAATTAATAATTTGAGCCCATATGTTACAACCATTTCGACAATAGTTTTTTAAGGTTATCTTTATACTGTTCACCAATATTAATTGTTGTACCACAAATCTGAACTGCATGTTTGGAAATAGAGTCAATTTTATCTAATGCGATGATAAATGACCTTTGCACCCGCATAAATTTTTCAGAAGGTAAACGTTCCTCAAAAGATTTTAGCGTTGTTAAGGAAAGGATTGGTGATGCAAGGTTTTTTACGTGGATTTTGATGTAGTCTTTTAATCCCTCTACATACAAAATTTCGCTTAAATTAATTTTAATCATTTGGTATTCAGATTTTACAAATAAGAAATCACCTGATTCGTTTTTCAGATTGATATCATTATGATTTCTGTGAATTAGATGACTAATATTTAGTGCTTTATTTGCAGTTCGCAAAAACTCCTCATAATTAAATGGTTTAAGCAAATAATCAATAGCATCAACCTTATACCCATCAATTGCGTAATGATTAAAGGCGGTCGTAAAAACAATCTTTGGCAAATGCTTCACACTGGTTTGATTTAGTAATTTTGCCAGTTCAAGTCCGCTTAGATCTGGCATTTTAATATCCAGATACGCAATATCTATTTTGTTCTGATGAATTACATTCAAGGCATCTAAAGCATTATTAAATGCGCCAACCAGATTCAGGAACGGTGTTCGCTCGATAAAATTAACGGCAAGGCCCAATGCAAGGGGCTCATCATCAACCGCTATACAGTTCATTTTCATGATAAACTCATTTTTAAATGTATTATGTAATAGTCGGGATGTTCTTTTTCATTTACTGCCAGCGTGTACTTTCCTTTGTAAAGCAATTCCAGGCGGCGTGTGGTATTGGCCAGTCCAATTCCATTCAGGGAGTCATCGATAATATCTTGCCCTTTATGCTGAACAATTTTATTCGTTACGTGCAACTCAAGTATATTTCCATCTTGCTCAATCTGAATCTCTATTGTACCCGGATGCACGTTACTCACTCCATGCTTAAAAGCATTTTCAACGAATGGCAACAACAACATTGGCGTAATGGGATGATTAACAATGTTGACGGGGAAATGAAAATTTACCTTCGTTTGTGCATCCAGCCGAAGCTTCATGAGCTCAATATAGTCATTTATAAAATCAATTTCACGTTTTAAGGGCGTAATGTTATTTGCAGTTTCGTATAATAAGTAACGCATCATTCTGGAGAGTTTATGAAGCGCATCGCGTGAAACTTCAACATTAATGTACGTCAATGCATAAATACTATTCAGGGTATTGAAGAAAAAATGCGGGTTAATCTGTGCTTTTAAAAAAGCGAGTTCGGCAAGAGCGTGCTGTTTTTCCAGCCGTTCCCGGTTTTGAACCTGGCTTTGCCATCTGTTAATGGAAGCAATACTCGTACTGATTCCAAATACCAACAGCGAAGTGAGCATAATCAGGTAATCGAAATTGCCTCTTCGCCAGATTCTTCCTCCAAAAACCTTATCCATTTGTTGTGAAAGATTTAATGCCCGGTCAATTAAAATCATGCTTACCGAACAGAGGATTACAACCGCAAAAATGATATAGATAAATCTGAATTGCTTGCCGGTAACCAGATATTTTGGAATCAATAAATAAGAGTTGGTATAATAAATGGCGATCAGAATTACAATGTGTATACATTGCTTAATCCAATAAACGTTTGGCAAACGCAAACCGCTGCTCATAGGCGGGTAAAAAATCAATACAAAGCCCAGAAGTAACCAAGCCATAACGTGTAATAATGCGGTAATGTACTTTTTATTATAGACACCAGACATCCCAATTCATTTTTGTCATAAAAAAAGAAACATAAATAAATAATTAAATAAATCTTCCTAAAGTCGACAGCATGGCAAAATTTATAGACAAAATGCCAAATTATTTAGCTGTATAAGTATAAAGTATTATAAAACGTTTTTTTTGAGACCCTTGAGATGTTTGTCGATATTTTTTTAAACAACGCCGACTTGTTTATTGCCATTGTCTAATTGATTTTTTATCTGTTTGTCTAGGATGTTATTTGCAGCAAATTTATCGTAAACAGGATTGTATATGTGCAAACTACGTTTTTTAGGCGCTGGATTGATGTTGGCTTTTTCAGCATGTACCGGCAGTAAAAATAATACCGAAACACAGTCAGTAAAAGATTATTCCGTAACAACATTGAGTGAGCAATCTGTTGTAACGAATATAGACATTCCTGCCACCATTCAAGGCAGGCAGGTGATTGAAATCAGACCAAGGATTGAAGGGTATATCGAACGCATTCATGTTAAGGAAGGCGCAAATGTAAAGCAAGGTCAATTGCTTTTTGAGATCTATAATCCACAATATGAACAAGAACTCCGATCTGCAGAAGCGGCCATAAAAAGTGCAAAAGCGGCATTAAATTCTGCCAAAGTTGATTATGAGAAAGTAAAACCTCTTGTTGAACAGGATATTGTGAGCAAATTTCAAATGGAAACCGCACAATATACGCTTGAAGCGAGAGAAGCTGATCTCGCAACGGCGCAGGCAACGCTGGCCAATGCACGTGTAAATCTCGGTTACACCTTTATAAGAAGTCCGCAAAATGGAGTTATAGGTACTATTCCATACAAAGTTGGCGCATTGGTCAATAGTACAAGCACAGAAGCATTAACCACAATGTCTGATGTTGGAGAACTTTTCGCTTACATCTCTATGAATGAAAAGCAGCTTTTAGATTTTCGGGCAAAAGTACCGGGTAAAACATTACAGGATAAACTAAATACACTTCCGAGTGTAAATCTCATCCTATCTAATGGCGATCTATATAAAGAAACCGGAAAATTGGAGACAGCCAGCGGAATTATAGATACAGAAACAGGAGCTTTAAGCTTTAAAGCATCATTTCCAAATACCGGAATGTTAAATAGCGGTGCAAGCGCAGTGCTGCGTATTCCAATGAAAAATGAATCCGCGCTTGTCATTCCTCAATCTGCAACCTATGAAATGCAAGATAAACGCCTGGTTTATGTATTGGCAGATAGCAATAAGGTTAAACCTGTTGCAATAACTACGACCCCCACAGATGATGGTTTATTTTTTATTGTAAACAATGGTCTGAAAACCGGAGATCAGGTGATATTAAACGGCGTAAGCACTTTAATTGACGGGACAAAAATCAATCCGGTAGAAGCGAAGAAAGATTCTTTGTATAAAACGCTAAAACGCTAACCTAAAATCAAAGAAGAGATGCTTAAAAAATTTATAAAAAGACCCGTCTTAAGTACAGTAATATCCGTTTTGATTGTCATTCTCGGTCTTTTAGGCTTGGTCGAATTACCAATTGCGCAGTATCCGGATATTACGCCGCCTACTGTGCAAGTTTCTGCCAGTTATACCGGAGCAAATGCCGACGTAGTATTAAAAAGTGTGATTGTGCCTTTGGAAGAACAGATAAATGGTGTGGAGGATATGACGTATATGACATCCACCTCGACCAACGAAGGTGTGGCTACGATAAATGTCTATTTTTCAGTGGGAACCGATCCCGATATGGCTGCAGTAAATGTGCAGAATCGGGTGTCCAGCGCAACAAGCTTATTACCCTCAGAAGTAACATTATCTGGTGTTACCGTAAAAAAACGACAATCCGGAAGTTTGCTAATTGCATCTATGTATAGCGACAATCCAGAATACGACCAGACGTTCTTGCAGAATTACGCCGAAATAAACGTAATCCCCCAAATAAAAAGGGTTAGCGGTGTTGGAGACGCTACAGCTTTCGGTTCAAGAAATTATTCAATGCGTATATGGTTAAAGCCCGATGTAATGTCTGTTTACGGTCTGGTGCCCTCAGATATTACCGATGCTTTAAGTGATCAGAACGTGGAAGCCGCGCCAGGAAAATTTGGACAGGAGGGAAATCAGAGTTTTCAGTATGTTATCCGTTTTACAGGAAAGTTGATTTCGGTATCTGAGTTTGAAAATATCATTATAAAAACCAATTCCAACAAGAAAATTCTCCGGCTTAAAGATGTTGCCCGCCTCGAACTTGGTGCGCAGGACTATGCAACCATCGCGAAGGTAAATGGAAAACCTGCTGTAAGTTTTTCCATCTATCAGACGGCCGGCTCCAATGCCAGTGAAGTAATTAAAAATTCCAAAAAAGTATTGGAAGATGCATCAAAATCATTTCCGCCGGGCACTCATCTGGCATATATGGTAGATATTAATACCTTTTTGGATGCATCTATAGAAAAGGTAATTAAAACACTTTTAGAGTGTTTTGCCTTAGTATTTATTGTAATTTTTATTTTTTTACAAGATTTTCGTTCCACCATCATTCACGGTATATCTGTTCCGGTTGCGATTACGGGTACTTTTTTCTTTTTATATATTTTCGGATACAGCATAAATCTACTCACGTTATTCGCGCTTGTTCTTGCCATTGGAATTGTTGTGGACGATGCGATCGTAGTAGTTGAAGCAGTACATGCTAAACTGGAAGAGGGATATACATCACCCCGAAAGGCGGCTATAGATGCGATGGATGAAATATCAGGTGCAATTGTGTCCATTACGCTCGTTATGGCTGCTGTATTTATTCCGGTAACGTTTATCACCGGTTCAACAGGAGTTTTTTATAAACAATTTGGCGTTACGCTCGCGGTATCAATTATTATATCGGCTATAAATGCATTAACATTATGTCCCGCATTGGCCGCTATGTTTTTAAAACCACCAACCCATTTAGAACAAACGGAAAAGAAAACGTACATGCAGCGATTTGGACTTGCATTTAATGCTGCTTACGATAAAATGACCGATCGCTATACGCGTTTAGCTAAAATCCTTACAATGAAAAAATGGATTGTAGTTGTCTTAATCGCATTTTTTGGTGGTTCATTATATTTTTTAATGAAAAAAACACCTTCAAGTTTTGTTCCGAGTGAAGATATGGGGACTATTTTTGTGAATATTTCTCTGGCACCTGCGGCGTCAAAAGAGCGTACAACACGCATTGCCGATCAGGTAGATAGTATAGCACGAAGTATTCCGGCAGTAAATAACGCCATGCGGATGGTTGGACAAAATTTCCTTGCAGGTACCGGAAGTTCCTACGCGATGGAAATTCTGAAACTCAAAGACTGGGAAGACCGCTCGATGAGTAATGAAGAAGTTATCGCTTTATTAAAGAAAAAAACAGCCGGGATCCGAGATGCGAATATCATCTTTATGTCTCTACCAACGATTACAGGTTTCGGAACCAGTAACGGATTTGAATTTCAACTTCAGGATAAAGGTGGTCATACAACGGCAGATTTTTACAAAGTAGGACAGACTTTTCTCGCCGCACTAAACAAACGAATGGAAATCCAATACGCAGCAACTGCATTTAATCCGAATTTTCCCCAATACCTGATGGAAGTTAATACAGAAAAGGTAAAAGAATCAGGATTGACCGTTGCGGCCGTACTGAACGCCATGCAAGTGTACTATGGTGCGTCATATGCATCCAACTTCAATCAGTTTGGTAAGCAATATCGGGTGTTGGTGCAGGCTGATACCAATTATAGAGCAAATATTGACGGATTAAATAAGGTTTACGTACGTACAGCAAATGATAAAATGTCGCCAATAAACGAGTTTATCACACTCACGCGCGCTTATGGCCCGGAAAGTATTTCGCGTTTCAACTTGTTCACATCTATGTCGGTTACCGGCGCGCCTAATGAAGGTTTTAGTACCGGGCAAGCACTTACTGTTATTCAGGAAGTAGCAGATGAAACGCTACCCGCGGGTTATGGTTTTGAATTTTCAGGAATTAGCAGGGAAGAACAAAACAGCGGATCACAGTCTGTATACATTTTTATTTTGTCTCTTGTATTTGTCTATTTTCTCTTGAGTGCGCAGTACGAAAGTTATATTTTACCTTTTGCCGTGTTGTTGTCAATACCAGTAGGGCTTTGCGGCGTTTTCCTTTTTGCTATGCTTTATGGTATGGACAGTAATATTTATATGCAAATCTGTATGATTATGCTCATCGGCCTTTTGGCTAAAAACGCCATCCTGATTGTGGAGTTTGCAATTGAACGCAGGCGCAAAGGTATGGATCTGGTAACTTCTGCAATTGAAGGAGCCAAAACCAGACTTCGACCTATTTTGATGACCTCGTTTGCATTCATTTTCGGGTTAATGCCATTAATGTTCGCTTCCGGGGCCGGTGCAAATGGAAACAAATCAATAGGAGCCGGTGCGGTTGGCGGCATGTTGTTCGGTACCGTACTCGGAATTTTTGTTATTCCGGCCTTGTATGTATTATTTCAGGGAATTCAGGAGCGGATCAGTGGTCCTGCAAAACCATTGGAACAAGATGATGACGATGAATTATTAGAACCGGCGAACCACAAATCTTAGCAAATGAAAACACTTAAAAGTTTATATATCACTTCAGCAGTCGGATGTACATTGCTTGTATTGTCCGCATGCCGGGTCACTAAAACCTATGAAAGGCCGGATGTGAGAACAGATAGTCTGTATCGGGATTTGCGTTCAACAGATACGGCTACTATCGCGTCGCTTCCATATCAGGAAGTTTTCAGTGACTCCATCCTTCAAAAATTAATTAAAGAGGGATTGGAGAAAAATAACGATCTAAAAACTGCTATAGCTGCAATGGAAGAAGCACTTGCCAGTTTTAAACAATCGAAAGCAGCATTTTTGCCCAGCCTTAGCGTAGATGCATCGATAACAGAATCAAAACCAACAGCAGTTATGGTTGCAATTGGTGCATATACACAATATCAGTTGCAGGCTACAACAAGTTGGGAAGCCGATATTTGGGGTAAACTAAAAAGCAGTAAAAAGGTGATGTACGCGAATTTGCTTAAAAGCGATGCTGCAAGGAAGGCCGTTTTGACACAGTTAATTGCGGATATTGCCAACAGTTATTACGCGCTTATGGCTTATGATAATCAATTGGCAATAACAGAGGAAACGCTGAAAAACCGTCTTGAAGATGTTAAAACAATGAAATCGTTAAAAGCAGGAGATGTGGTAACAGGCGCAGATTTGGTGCAAAGCGAAGCAAACCGTTACGCAGCCTCGCTAGCCATACCTGATCTCTTGGTGAGCATTCGCGCAACGGAAAATGCACTTTGCGTATTACTTGGCCGACCGCCAGGAAATATAGAACGGTCTAAATTGCAGGACCAAAGAATTACGACAGATTTGGCAATTGGTGTACCTGCTCAATTGCTGGCCAATAGACCAGACGTTCAGGACGCAGAATTTGGTCTGATTGCAGCTTTCGAAACTACAAATGTTGCGCGGACCAATTTTTATCCGGCCTTAACGTTAACAGGTTCCGGAGGTTTATCCAGAACAGAATTAACCGACTTCTTTAGTGCATCTTCTACTTTCTTTTCAATTATTGGTGGCCTTACACAACCTATCTTTGCACAAGGCGCAAATAAAGCACAGTTGAGAACTGCAGAGGCTCAACAAAAACAGGCGTTGTATGCTTTTGAACAATCTTTGCTAAATGCAGGAAGCGAAGTGTCTAATGCGCTTTTTACTTATCAAATGGCTAAGAGAAAAACAGACGATCGTAAATCTCAATTAGATGCATTAACCAAAGCGGTAAGTTTTACCAAACAGTTGTTGCAATATACATCTGCCACAAACTATACAGATGTGCTAACTGCAGAGCAAAATCTGCTTACTGCAAGGCTAAGTGGTGTAAATGATAAACTTCAGGAATTTCAATCCGTTGTAGAATTGTATAGAGCTTTGGGTGGAGGTTGGCGTTGACTACCAATCGCCTTTTAGCCCTTTTTTTATTGCATTCTGATATTTTTCTACATCAAAACTATAGATATGAGGAGAGCGGTGCGCGCCGCCTCTTCTTTCTTTATTTAATTTATTGAAAATGCCGTAAGAAAGCATTTTCCGCTGAAAGTTACCGCGTAATAATTCTTTTCCTAAAATGGCTTCGTATAAGCGCTGGAGCTCTGGCATAGTAAACTCTTCCGGCAACAAATTGTAGCCTATAGGTTTGTAATTGAGCTGTAACCTCAGGGTTTCAAGAGCTGTATCGTAAATTTGTTGATGATCCATCATCAAAACAGACAAACTATCGATATCCTGCCATTCGCATGCCACAGAAATATCATCAACAACCGGTATAATATCTGCGTAATTAACCAACGCATAATAACCGATTGATAAAAATCGTTGCCTAAACCATATGCCTTCGGGCATAAAATTCAATGTGTTTTCTGAACGATTGATTTCTCCAAAGGTCTTAAACTGCTGAAGGAAAATCTTATCTGCACCGGTTCTTTCTTTTAAAATACGCTCTGCTGCTGCATCAATATTTTCATTTTTTCTTAGATATCCGCCAGGTAAACCCCAGTCTCCCTGGCCTTTTAGTTTAACCAACAATACTTTAAGTTTATGCTCATGAAAGCCAAACACTACACAATCTATTGAAATATGTGGTAGGTTGTTTTTGTAAAATTGTTCACTACGCGCCTCAAAAATCTGTAAATCTTCCATCTAAACAAATGTATAAATTTTGCAACTTCAAAAAATATTTTTATCATTGCATCAATATGATGCAATAAGGATTCTGCTTATTCAGGATTTTCTAGCCAATATCATCAAATCAATATGTATTCAACATCCCGACTTTCTGTGCATTTTTTTCTGCAGAACACGTGTACTGCAACATTTGCTTTCAGAATTTTGGTTTTTTTATATCACAAGAATCAAAATATATAAGATATGAAAGTAAAGTTTGTTTTGCTGGGTGTCAGCATTTTATTGGGAAATGCTGTTTACGCACAAGAAAATTTTCAAATTGTCACCAATCCAAATGGCGCAACACTGGCTTACGCTCCGCAATCTGGAGTGAAAATTTTGACTGTTGGAGGTTTAAAGTTTAAGGATTTGAACAAAAATGGAAAGCTTGATCTATATGAAGATTGGCGTCAGTCTGCAGATGTACGGGCAAAAGATCTTGTTAAAAAAATGAGCATAGAACAAATTGCAGGTTTAATGTTATACAGCATACATCAATCTATTCCGGGGGCAGAAAATGGAATTCGCGCGGGGATGTATCATAGAAAGACCTTTGCACAAAGTGGAGCCAAGGCTTCAGATCTTACAGATCAACAGAAAGCGTTTCTTAAAGACGATAATTTGCGCCATGTTCTGGTTACGACAATTTCTTCACCTAAAGACGCTGCAATGTGGAGCAACAATGTGCAGGCATTTGTGGAAGGTTTGGGTTTGGGCATTCCGGCAAATAACAGTACCGATCCGCGGCACACGGCAAAAGCTACGTCAGAATTTAATGAAGGTGCGGGCGGGCAAATTTCACTTTGGCCAGACGGATTGGCTATGGCCGCAACTTTTGATCCGAATATTGTAAAACAATTTGGGGCAGTTGCAGCAAGTGAATACCGTGCTATGGGTATTTCAACAGCATTGTCGCCACAAATAGATCTCGGAACTGAGCCACGATGGTACCGCATTAATATGACGTTTGGAGAAAGTAGCGCTTTAACTACCGATATGGCACGAGCGTATATTGATGGTTTCCAAACTTCTACAGGAAAAATGGAAATCAAAAACGGTTGGGGTTTTGGCAGTGTAAATGCAATGGTCAAACATTGGCCGAGTGGCGGACCGGAAGAAGGTGGGCGAGATGGGCATTGGGCGTACGGAAAATTCGCGGTTTACCCCGGAAATAATCTTCAGGAACATATCAATCCTTTTATAAATGGCGCGTTTAAGCTGGAAGGTAAAACAAGTAAGGCTGCGGCGGTAATGCCTTACTACACCATTTCATTTAATCAGGATACAAAGAATGGTGAAAATGTCGGCAATGGATTTAGCAAATATCTTGTAACGGATTTGTTGAGAGATAAATATAAATACGATGGCGTGGTTTGTACCGATTGGCTAATTACTGCCGATGAAGGCAAAACGCCGGATCAATTTGCAGGAAAATCCTGGGGTGTAGAAAAAATGTCTGTTGCAGAGCGTCATTATAAAGTTCTTTTGGCCGGAGTAGATCAGTTTGGTGGAAACAATGCCATCGGCCCGGTTTTAGAAGCATACCAAATGGGCGTAAAACAATTTGGCGAGAAAGCATTTCGCGGGCGTTTTGAGCAATCTGGTATTCGCTTACTTAAAAATATTTTTAGGGTAGGACTTTTTGAAAATCCGTATTTAGATCCTGCACAAAGCGAAAAAATTGTTGGTAAAGCAGAATATATGAAAGCTGGTTATGATGCACAGGTTAAATCTGTTGTAATGCTTAAAAACCACGCTTCGGTTTTACCGGTAATGAAAACGAAAAAAGTTTACGTTCCTAAAATCTACACGCCAGCAGCAAAAGATTGGTGGGGAAATTATGTTCAGGCGCAGTTTGATTTTCCGGTTGATACCAATGTAATTAAAAAATATTATACATTGACATCCAATCCTGCCGATGCAGATTTTGCTATTGTATTTGTAAATAGTCCGTTGAGTGCAGGTGGCGGTTATGATCTTGCCGATCGCAAAAAGGGGAACAATGGTTATGTGCCAATCAGTTTGCAATATGGAGCCTATACCGCTACAGAAGCCAGAGCGCAAAGCATAGCTGCTGGAGATCCGGTTGTAGATCCTGAAATTACCAACAGATCTTACAACAACAAAAGCACTACAGCAAGTAATTCGATGGATTTGCAAACCATTTTGGACACCAAAGAAATGATGAAAGGTAAACCAGTTATCGTATCTGTTACAGCGAGCAAACCAATGATCTTTAATGAATTTGAATCTGTTGTAGATGGAATCGTGGTAAATTTCGGCGTATCTTCTCAAGCTGTGCTTGATATTATATCCGGACAAGCAGAACCATCGGGACTGTTACCTATACAAATGCCGGCAAATATGGTTACCGTAGAAAAGCAAAAAGAAGATGTTCCTTTCGATATGGAATGCCATAAAGATTTAGATGGACATACTTATGACTTTGGTTTCGGCATGAACTGGAAAGGTGTAATTGCAGATAGCCGTACAACTACTTACCATAAATGAGCGAAATAGCGTAAATACTCAGTATTAAGGTGCAAGGCGATTTAAAATTGTCTTGCACTTTTTGTGATTATACTTATGAGTTATGGGTTTTAACGTGATTTAGGGCACTTTAACAAAACTTATCATTTTACGGCACTGATTTTGTTTACTCTATAAAAAAATAAGATTATGAAATTTTACAAATCATTCCCATTTGTGCTTGTGGCAATTGTATTGGCTTCTGGTTGTGTAAGCAACAAAAAGTATACAGAACTACAAAGCACCTACGCTAAATTAAGAGAGCGTAACCAGGAACTCAGCAATCAATATCAGGATAGTCAACGCGAGTTAACCGGCGCAAACAGCAGGGTTAAAAGTTTAGAAGAACAAATTTCTTCTGAGCGTGCAAACGTAGCCGCATTACAAGACGCTTTAAACAAGTGTTTAAGTTCAAGCAGTCAGGGTAATGTGAACATTTCTAAATTGGTAGATGAAATTAACAGTTCAAATAAATACATTCAGCAACTTATCAATACGAAAAACAAGAGCGATTCACTTAACCTTGTTCTTACCAATAACCTAACGCGCTCGTTAAGCAGAGAAGAACTTAGCGATGTAGATGTGCAGGTGTTGAAAGGTGTGGTGTATATTTCTTTGGCAGATAATATGTTGTATAAATCAGGAAGTTATGAAATTTCTGATAAAGCCGGAGAAACACTGGGCAAGATTGCTAAAATCATTAAAGATTACAGTGGTTATGATGTGCTTATTGAAGGTAATACCGATAATGTTCCGATTACACAAACCAACATTCGTAACAACTGGGATTTGAGTGCACTCAGAGCTTCATCTGTTGTACAAGCATTACAAACCAAGTATGGTGTAGATCCTAAACGCTTAACTGCTGGCGGTAGAGGAGAGTATAATCCGATTGGAGATAATTTAACGCCAGCCGGAAAAGCCAAAAATAGACGTACACAAATTATCATCACCCCTAAGCTTGATCAGTTTATGGATTTAATTGGTAAAGCACCGGAAGCTGCACCAAAACCATAATTCAGATTAGGTAAGTTTATAAAAAAAGGCATCAATTGATGCCTTTTTTTATGTTGAATTTTTTATGCTTCTTTTATTGCGTAGGTTTTAAGATATCTTTTTAGCATTTCGCGGGCAACATGGATTCTGGTTTTTACCGTTCCGAGCGGAATTTGCAAATGATCAGCAATTTCATGGTATTTATAACCTTCGAAATATTTGATAAAAGGAATGCTGTAGGTATCGGGGATGATATTCAAGGCTTTTTGTACATCATCAACGATCATTTTTCCTACACAGGCGTTTTTTTCTGAACTGTAAAGTAAATTTTCTGAAGAAATATCTTCTTCCTGTGTTACAATACTTTTGGCTTTTGCATTTTTTCTGTAGTTGTTGATGAATGTGTTTTTCATAATTACAAAAAGCCAACCTTTAAAGTTTGTGCCTTCCTGAAAATTCTTGTAAAAACGGATGGCCTTTAACATTGTGTCCTGCACCAAATCATTGGCGTCTTCCAGGTCTTTGGTGAAATTCATGGCATGAACTTTAAGGGAGAGCGAGTGACTGTTAACCATGTGGTTGAATTCAATCTGTGTCATATTAAAATAGGTTAGGATGTATTAGAAATGCCACAATAGCCATACCACTATCTGATAGTTTTTTTTTAAAATGCTCCGACTTGTTTTTGTAAAATACTGTAAATGAGAATTTTATCTGTATTTCGGGTTTTAACCGCCGAACTATAAAACGGGTATTTATACTAGGTTCGAGGCGAAGACATCTCCAGAATTATGCGAAAATCTATTCTAATTATTCAGCAAATTGCGATAAAAAAGGGCAATAATAGGTCTGGTGACTTTCTGGGGTGCGAAAAAATTTGAGCGCAAAAAATCAGGCAATAAGTTGTTATTGCCTGTTAGCACTTTTAAAACAAATTCGCTTATCGCAGAATCAACTTTACTTCCTGCTGTTTGAG
Source organism: Pedobacter terrestris (assembly GCF_052343045.1). Classification (NCBI taxonomy): domain Bacteria; kingdom Pseudomonadati; phylum Bacteroidota; class Sphingobacteriia; order Sphingobacteriales; family Sphingobacteriaceae; genus Pedobacter; species Pedobacter terrestris. The sequence continues at coordinate 1,696,241 of NZ_CP180264.1, forward strand.
GTAACCAACAATTTGGCTCAAAGCTGCGCTGCGGGTGGCACGAATGGCACTTTTAAGCTTTTCTGCACTAACGCCTAAGCGCTCTGACCAGTATTTGCAATCCATTTCTTCTGACACGCAAACAAGCTCATCTTTAATTTTCGATTCCATGTTTTTACTATTATTCAATACGGGAACACATTGTTTGTATATTTGTTTTATAAATGTTTATTATTGAGTGATTTAGTATAATTATCTCCCTTTGTGTAGCGTCAGTTTCTATCTCCGTATCACGGATTTCAATTTTAAAACATAGATTTTTATATCTTTTTATAGCTCTTGGTTGTGTTAATATTGTTACATAGGTATTATTAATCATACTGGATATTGCTATAATTGTATCGTTTTAGAATTGTTTTATGGAGCAGAATTATGTTGGCGTAATCAAATTGATTAATGCTGATGGAAGTGGAATTATCGTGGATCAGAATGATCAGGATATTGTTTTTCAAGTTGTCGACGCCCTGGGTTGTCTGGATATAAACAGTAAAGTTTCTTATAAGATCAGCGTTACCGATTCCGGATTAATTGCCACCAACGTATCAGAAATTAAATTATAACCCGCTTTTATCGATTTTTCCAACGGGCTAGCTTCCGTCAGCTTTGCTTTACTGTGTTTAGACTCAGGCTAAATATCCATCAACATTAAGTATTTCTGCTGATAAATAGTAGCTGCAGCAAGAACCCAAGTTATGCTTGTGAAGAATTTTTCTTTTACGGCGTTGCGAAATAACCTTCTAAAAAGAAGTTTTTTTTAAAATTTTTAAGGCTGATAAAATATTGTTTGCATCATTTGGATACAAACTTTGTTATAAGTAAGTATTTTTTATGTCAATGACTACCTATTTCTTAGTATTTATGCCGTAGAAATCTGTCTGATATACTGCGTAAAATGAATTTAATTGACTGTTTAATCAGTCTTTTTTATGAGTATTTTATTTTTTTTATAAAAATAATTATCTGATTATAAATGGTTTAAATGATCTATGAAAAAAAAGTGATTTTTTTCATAGATTTAACAGTTGATCGTGTTCTTTTTTTAAAAAAATATATATATTTGTTCTTACCCTTTCGAGGGTATGTTTTTCATAGGTAGATGTAGGGTCAGAACTTTGTTCTGGCCCTTTTTTATTTTTTATCCAATTACAAAAAATTACTTTTGTTTCAAATGAAAAAGAAAATTGTGGTTGCTGTTACCGGCGCAAGCGGATCGATCTATGCAAAGGTTTTATTTGATCAACTTAGTAAGCTGAACGATCAAATTGAATCTGTTGGCTTGGTGATGAGTGATAATGCAAAAGAAGTTTGGCAGTACGAGCTAGGTAATGATATTTACAAAAATTATGATTTCTTAAATTTTTATCACAAAAACGATTTCAATGCGCCATTTGCATCGGGATCCGCAAAGTATGATACGATGATTATCGTTCCCTGCTCAATGGGAACACTTGGGCGTATTGCCCATGGCATTTCCAATGATTTAATTTCCCGCGCTGCGGACGTTATTCTCAAAGAAAGGCGAAAATTAATCGCTGTGGTCAGAGATACGCCATTTAGTTTAATTCATATCAATAACATGAAAATTGTTACTGAAGCCGGAGGGATTATCTGCCCGGCCAGTCCATCTTTTTACAGTTTGCCTAAAACCTTGGAAGAAGTTGCCGGAACTGTGATTAGTAGGGTGATGGATTTGGCGGGGTTTCAACAAGAGAGCTACCGTTGGAATGAAAAATAATTTGGAAATTTAACTGAAACAATGGTATCTGTAAAATCTAATGTTTAGCTGTTATAAAATTTTTTCCTGCACGTCAACCAACTGTAAATAAGAAAACCGCTTAAAGTCTTGTCGTTGTACTCACATCTATTTTTGTATCTTTGCAGGCTAGATGAAAAAGGTCGCATTTTATACTTTAGGCTGTAAGCTAAATTTCTCCGAAACCTCTACTATTGGTCGTTTGTTCACCGATGCAGGTTATGCAGTTGTCGAATTTCAGGATCAAGCCGATGTGTATGTTATTAATACATGTTCGGTAACAGATCATGCAGATAAGAAGTGCAGAAAGGTAGTTAAAGAAGCTCTCAAGTATTCGCCAAATGCATTTGTGACAATTGTTGGTTGCTACGCGCAACTTAAACCACAGGAAATTTCTGAGATTGAAGGTGTGGATATGGTTTTAGGTGCGGCAGAAAAATTCCGGATAGTAGAGTATATTACCGATTTAACCAAGCAACCAAAAGCGGTTATTCATCAGCAAAGTATAGAAAAAGTTAACCACAACTTTATTGCTTCTTATTCTATTGGCGATAGAACACGTACTTTTTTGAAAGTTCAGGATGGTTGCGATTATCCGTGTACGTATTGCACCATTCCACTTGCGCGTGGCGCAAGCCGTAGTGATACGATCGAAAATGTTGTCGCCAGAGCAAAAATGATTGCCGAAAGTGGTGTTAAAGAGATTGTGCTTACAGGTGTAAATCTTGGCGATTTCGGTATTCGCAATGGGGAGAGAGAAGATAAATTTTTCGATTTAGTGAAAGCTTTGGACGAAGTTGAAGGAATTGAACGTATCCGGATTTCATCAATAGAGCCAAATCTACTTAGCAATGAAATTATTGAATTTGTTGCCGGTTCAAAACGTTTTGTACCGCATTTTCATATTCCCTTACAATCTGGGTCTGATAAAATTTTAGGTTTAATGCGCCGCCGTTACAGACGAGATTTGTATATGGAACGTGTGGCTAAAATTAAAGAAGTGATGCCGCATTGCTGCATCGGGGTAGATGTTATTGTAGGTTTTCCCGGTGAAACCAAAGAAGATTTTTTAGATACTTATCAGTTTCTAAACGGATTAGATATCTCTTATTTGCATGTATTTACCTATTCTGAACGCGAACTTACTGTTGCTGCAGAAATGGAAGGCCGTGTTGCAGGAAGTGAACGTAACGACAGAAGCAAAATGTTACATATTCTTTCTGATAAAAAACGCCGTGCTTTTTATCAATCTCAGATTGGTACAGATGCCGAAGTATTATTTGAAGCCGACCAGAAAGCGGGCTATATGCATGGTTTTACTAAAAACTATGTTAAAGTAAGAGCAAAATACGATCCGGTAATGGTCAATGAACTTAAATCTGTTAAACTGATAGATATTAGTGCAGATGGTGAAGTCGAAGTGGCTGAACTGGAAACCGTTTACGCACATTAAGCATCTGGTTAAGTTTCATTTCTTTGCAACTTATAAAATTGTCTTTCTTAATCCCATTATAATCGATAGTTTTCGAATGAACGTCGATTATAAAGAGGTTCTATAAACTTTTTTTCTGAGTTACTGTTCGAAACTTAGGTGTTCAATATCCTATGTTTCAGGTTTTGTTCAGTAATAAAATCTCTATTTTTTGCCTCCCATGCAATTTGAATGATTTAATTATATGAGTTATGGGTTTATTAGCGAAAAAAGATAATGAGAGTTTCGCATATCTTACCGGATGGGTTGCCTTTGTAGGGGTTTTAGTCAGTGCAATTCGTGCAGGTATTGGAATGCAGACGCTTGGCTTTATTGTCACACCAATGGAAGAAGAAATGGGATGGAGTTCATCTTCAATCACATTATGTATTACACTTCAACTCATTGTAGCTGCTATCATCGGGCCAAAAGTTGGAAAGATTCTTGATGGCGTTGGTGCCGGTAAAATTCTTACGGCAGGTTTAATAGCAAATGGCTTAATGCTTATACTGATTTCAATGATTCAACAATTATGGCAGCTTGCAGCGGTAATGATTGTTTTGGGAGGAATTGCTCAGGCTTGTATCGGGAATTCTCTTATCATGCCCTTCATCACCAAATGGTTTCGGAAACGGCGTGGTTTTTTAATGGGGCTTGTATCGTCAGGTGCTAATTTTGGCTCTATCGCACTCGGACCGCTTATTGTTTTCCTCATGGGTGATCAGGCCAACTGGCGTAACGCCTGGCTTATTATTGGACTCCTTCCCATTTTAATTATTGCGCCGGTTGTTTTCTTCGTTCTCCACAAAGCTGAGAAAAATCAGCCAAATCATCATAAGGATTCCGACGAAAAAGCGATTGAAAAGGAAGGAGATAAAAAAGAACTATTTTTTACCGTAAAAGAAGTGTTGAAAAGCCGTATTTTCTGGTTGATCATTATTACCTGGAATCTTATTGATTTTGCAATGAAAGGGGCGTTGCTTAACAAAATTCCTTATGCATTGGAAATGGGTTTTAGTAATTCGGACGCTGCAGGGATTCTTGCTACGTATAGCGCTCTCGCAATTGTTGGAAAGTTAGCTGTAGGATGGTTCTCCGATCGGATTCCACTCTACATCATTGGCCTTATTTTATCAGCTTTACAGGCTTGCGGGTTGTTTTTCTTTATTGAAGCAAGTGATGCAACTACGTTATATATAGCATATGGAATATTAAGCGGCCTGAGCGCAGGGGGATTAATAGCTTTGATGCCAATTATTCTTGCAAACTATTTTGGTAGTAAATTTCAAGGGTCTATTAGTGGGATCACCCTTGGATTATTACTTTTTTCAAGTCTCGGCGGACCGCTTTCCGCCTCACTTATAAAGGACTTTACCGGGAGCTATCAAAATGGTTTTATACTATACACTGCACTTAGTGCTTTGGCTGTGGTACTTTTCTTTTTCATCAGGCAACCTAATTCAAAGAATGAAAACTAAAAAAATGGAAAAAATAGCAATCTTATACCCTGGCGACATGGGTGGTCATGTTGCCAAGGTTTTAATGGAAAAGGGCTATGGAATAATTTCTTACCTGCAGGAGCGTAATACAGAAACCAAAAAGCAGGCGAAATTGAGCGGAATTATATCACTTGCGTCATTATCTGCTGTCGCTAAAGAAGCAGACTTTGTCATCTCATTGGTTCCACCGAATGCCGTACTTGAGGTTGCAAAAAAGTATATTGCTGCTACAGATTCAGAGTCCAAAGCACGTTTCATAGATATGAACGCGAAGTCGGTAAAAGTGGCGGAAAAACTTTCTGAAATGTTTAAATCGGCAGTAATACCATTCTGCAACGCATGTATTATTGGTCGCGCGGCATTTGTAGCTGAAGAAGGTATTATTTATTATAGTGGTGAAGTTTCGAAATCTTTTGAATCGATTTTCGGATCTTGTTTCCGGGTTGTTTATTTAGGTGACAATGTTGCCTCTGCCACTGCTTTTAAGATGTGTTTTGCTGGATTTAATAAGACAATTACTGCGGCATTTTTTGAAACAGCCAGGGCAGCCAATCACTATAAGATACTTCATTCGCTTTTTGAAGAAATTGAAAATAAAATGCCGGGTATCATTAAAGATATTTCGAAGATTATCGGAACTTATCCGAAACATATTGTGAGACGAAAAACGGAAATGGAATCACTTGCCGAAATGCTTAAAGATGAGGGGCTTCCAAATTACATCGCCAAGGCAAGTGCCCAGGTGTTTAATAATATTGATCAGCAACAAAACTTTGCATCCATAAATGAACAAAAAACCGAAATGATTGATTTGTTGAAATTGATTAAATAAGTTCTCTGTCTAGAATGGAGTTGATAGAGTATTAAAAATTCTATCAACGCGTGTTCAGTGGGGATTTTCCAGGAAATTTCACAGCCTAGTCACATCGCTTGTAAACATTCTGGTTAAAGCTTTAAGCTTTCGGGTATCTTTGTTATCTTCGCTCCAAATATTTTTATATGTTTCCTACCGTCTCGCATTTTCTGGAGTATCTCTTCGGAATTAATTTACCATTGCCCTTTAATACTTTCGGCGTTTTTGTTGCTATTGCATTTGTTGCAGGCTACTGGGCTTTCACAGAAGAGTTGAAACGAAAAGAAGCGTTGGGCGTTGTAAAGGCTTTTCATAAAAAAATGATTATTGGTAAACCGGCAACAACCAATGAGCTGATTATGAACGGTTTATTTGGTTTTGTAATCGGATACAAACTCGTTTACGCATTACTAAACTACAGTCTTTTCGTTAGTGATGCACAAACGGTATTAATGTCAGCAAAAGGAAATCTTTTAGGCGGTTTATTTTTTGCCGGTTTGTTTGCCTATTGGGATTATAAAGAAAAAGACAAATATAAATTGGATAAACCACAAGAAAAAACGGTGTTGGTACATCCATATCAGACCATGAGCAACCTGATTGTTTGGGCTGCCGTTTGGGGATTTCTTGGAGCAAAGTTTTTTGATAACCTAGAATACTGGGATGATTTTGTTCAGCACCCGATAGAGCGTCTGCTTTCATTTAGTGGTTTAACCTTTTATGGCGGACTAATTTGCGGCGGCGCAGCCGTACTTTATCTTGCCAGAAAAAATGGAATAAAACCTCTGGACATGTTAGATGTAGGTGGTCCCGGAATGATGTTGGCATATGGTGTTGGCCGTATTGGATGCCATATGGCTGGAGATGGTGATTGGGGAATTGTAAACAACAATCCAAAACCTTTTTCGTGGCTGCCGGATTGGCTTTGGTCTTACAAATATCCAAACAATGTTGTTGGAGAAGGTATTCCGATTCCGGGATGTACAGGTAAATTTTGTAATGAATTGGCTCAAGGTGTGTATCCGACACCACTTTATGAGGTAATTGTTTGTTTACTTTTATTTGCATTTCTTTGGAGCATCCGCGATAAAATAAAAGCGCCAGGTTTAATGTTCGGGATTTATATGATCCTAAATGGCATTGAGCGTTTCTGTGTAGAATTGATTCGTGTAAATTCTAAATACCATGTTTTTGGCCTTTCTTTCACTCAAGCAGAAATGATTTCCAGTTTCTTAGTCGTAGGCGGTATTGCGCTCAGTATTTATGCATTAAGAAATAAGAACCAATTGGCGCAATAATCAATATTAATAAATTCAATTAATCTCAACAACCTTTTCGGTTAGTTGTTAAATAACTATGAATTACGAATTACTATGCAATAAAGTGATCTCTATTGTTCGCCTCACCGGAAATTTTATCCGAAAAGAAGCTATGCAATTTGATCTGAACAAAATTGAATACAAAGGTCTTAATGATATGGTTTCTTATGTAGATAAAACCGCAGAGCAGAAGTTGGTTCAAAACCTCGAAAAAATAATTCCTGATGCGGGTTTTCTAACAGAAGAACAAACCATTAATCGCGAAGGTAAAACCTACAAATGGATTATTGATCCCCTTGATGGGACTACGAATTTTATTCATGGTATTCCAACTTATGCGGTAAGTATAGCTTTGTATGAAGATAACCTTCCGGTTGTTGGAGTTGTTTACGAAATCAATCGAGGTGAGATGTTTTATTCTTACAAAGGCGGACCAGCATTGTTGAATAAAAAGGAAATTGCAGTGTCTAAAAATCCCGATCTAAGCGCAAGCCTTTTGGCAACCGGATTTCCATACTATCAGTTTGATGAGCAGCAAAAATATCTAAAATTGTTATCAGAGATGATGCAAAAATGCCACGGTGTTCGGAGGATTGGTGCAGCAGCAGTAGATTTGGTATATGTGGCTTGCGGTCGTTTTGATGCTTTCTTTGAATACAATTTGCAGAAATGGGATTTCGCAGCAGGTTGTTTTATTATACAGCAGGCTGGTGGACAGGTTTTTGATTTCTCTGGCGGAGATGATTATTTCGAAAAAAGAGAAATCCTGGCAACAAATACTTTGCTAACTGCAGAAATGCTTGAAGCCATAAAGCGAAATTTCAACTAATCAGATTTTTATTACTGTATAAAAAAGGGCTTACTGAATTTCAGCAAGCCCTTTTACAATATAGGAAACTATGAAAAATGCGAATTATAAAGCTTCAGAAACTACTTCCGTAACTTCCGGAACCATTCTCTGTAATAAATTCTGAATACCAGATTTTAAGGTGATTGTAGAAGAAGGGCAACCACTGCAAGAACCACGAAGTTCTACCGTTACAACACCTTCGTCAAAAGATTTGTAGGTAATTGCTCCACCATCTTGTTCTACCGCCGGACGAACATAATCGTGAAGGATTTGTTGAATTTTGATCTCAGTTTCTGAACCTTCAAAACTTGGAGCCTCATCTGCTGCAACCTCTTTAATTTTCAATTCAGATTCAACAGCACCTTTTACAAATTCTTTCAAAATCGGCTCAACATCTGGCCATTCTGCATCTTCTGTTTTAGTGATAGTAACAAAATTACTGGCAAAAAACACACCAGCAACAAAGCTGAATTTGAATAACTCTTTTGCAAATGGCGCATGTTCTGCACTTTCTTTGCTCGCAAAATCCTCACTGCCATTAATCAACAACTTATTCACCATGAATTTCATGGTTGCTGGGTTTGGAGTCTGTTCTGTATATACGTTAATCGTCATGTCTTAATCAATTTGAATGCACAAAATTAACAAATAGTCGTTAATAAAACTTTGGTTAGCTGTCTGTTTAGCGTCAATTTAATCAGCTTAAAAAACACCCGTATAATTAAATGGTGTGATGCTTCTCAATTGCACCTTTACACTTTCAGAAACTGCCAAACCTTCAATAAACGTGGCAATACTTTCTGCATTTATTTTCGTGTTGGTTCTGGTTAATTCCTTTAATGCCTCATAAGGATTCGGAAAATTTTCTCTTCTAAGTACGGTTTGAATGGCCTCTGCAACAACAGCCCAATTGTCTTCCAAATCTGCATTTAAAGCCGCTTCATTAAGTAAAATTTTATTTAAGCCACGTAGCGTAGATTGGATGGCAATAATGGTATGTCCAAAAGGAACGCCAACATTTCTCAGAACCGTAGAGTCTGTTAAATCTCTCTGCAAACGCGAGATTGGTAGTTTTGCAGCAAAGAATTCAAATAAAGCATTTGCAATACCTGCATTACCTTCCGCATTTTCAAAATCAATTGGGTTTACTTTATGCGGCATAGCCGATGAACCAATTTCGCCTGCTTTAATTTTCTGTTTGAAATAATTTTTAGAGATGTACGTCCAGATGTCGCGATCCAAATCTATAATAATATTGTTAATCCTTTTTAAAGCGTCGCATTGTGCAGCAAATTGATCGTAGTGTTCAATTTGTGTAGTGTGTTGCGCACGTGTTAAGCCAAGGTTGTTCTGCACAAACTCATTAGAAAAATCTACCCAATTTATTTGTGGATAAGCAATATGGTGCGCGTTAAAATTTCCGGTTGCACCACCAAATTTAGCACTGTTCGGTATGGTTTTTAATGCGGCCAATTGAATAGAAAGACGATCTGCAAAAACTAGAAATTCTTTTCCCAGTTTAGTAGGCGATGCTGGTTGTCCATGCGTATGTGCAAGCATTGGGATATTAGCCCATTCTGTTGCCAATTCGTTTATTTTTCCAATTAAAGTTTCTATTGCTGGATAATAACTTTCGGTTAAAGCCAGTTTTATAGAGTAGGGAATTGCGGTGTTGTTAATGTCTTGAGAAGTTAAACCGAAATGGATAAATTCTTTATATTCTTGAAGCGAAAGTGCGTCAAATTTATTTTTAATAAAATATTCAACAGCTTTAACATCGTGATTGGTTACTTTTTCTGTTTCTTTAATTTCTAAAGCGTCTTGTTCAGTAAAGTTTTTATGAATATTTCTAAGTTCTGCATAAAGGTTTTTATCGAAATTTTCAAGTCCTGGTAAATTGATTTCGCACAGCGCGATAAAATACTCGATCTCTACAAAAACACGATATTTAATTAAAGCTTCTTCTGAAAAATAAGAAGCTAGTTTTTCAGTTGTTTTTCTGTATCGACCATCAACAGGTGAAATGGCTTGAAGTGAAGTTAAATTCATTATGCGGATTATATTTTTGCGGCAAATTTACCAAAATTGGCGGGACTTTATCCTTTTAGATCGAATAAAGTAGCGGTCTATGCAAAAAGGCTCTGGATGATCTCCAAAGCCTTCTCTTTTTCATTTCGATGAAAATTACATTTTTGTAGTGGTGTCTTTTGCAGTTGTATCCACCGCCATGCCGTCTGTAGCCATTGTATCTTTCATAGATGTGTCTACCATTGTAGAATCTGCAGAAGTTGAATCTGCGCCCTCAGCTTTTTTTTCTGAATTACATGCTACAAATGATAAAGATAGTGCTAAAGCTAAAAAGCTTAATTTGAATGCATTTTTCATTTTCTTTTTTAGTTTTTTTGTTTGGTTGTTGTAAAATTGAAACCAAAATAATGATTTTTATCCGTCAAATGAATTTTTATGGCATAAAAAAACGGTTTTGACTTTAGATCAAAACCGTTTTCAGATATTTTGTATAAAAAGACTAGTGTTTAATCTCTTCTGTAGTTGTTGTTGCTTTAACAGATGTGTCTTTTACTGTAGAATCTGTAACAGTAGTATCAACTGCAGTTGTATCTGTGATGATAGTAGAAGAATCAGTTAATGTAGTATCTGCGCCACCTTCTTTAGATTCTGAAGAACAAGCTGCTACTGATAAAGATAAAGCCAAAGCTAAAAAGCCTAATTTGAATGCATTTTTCATAATGATATGTATTTTAAGTTTTATTTATTTTAACCTTTATACCGTAAAAAGAAAAAGGTAACCCAAAAGCGCAAAAAAAAACGCTTCGAAAATCTCTAAGCGTTTTTTTATCAGGTAAAGTTAGACTAGTGTTTAACTTCAGTTGTAGTAGTTGTAGTTTTTACAGCGGTATCTTTAACTGTAGAATCAGCAACAGTAGTATCAACAGCAGTAGTATCAGTAACGATTGCAGAAGAATCAGTTAAAGTTGTGTCAGTACCTTCAGCTTTTTTTTCTGAGTTACAAGCAACAACTGATAAAGATAAAGCTAAAGCTAAGAAGCCTAATTTGAATGCATTTTTCATTGTAATGGGATTTTTGTTTTTAGTAATTAATTAATTTACATCCTTAATACCGGATTGTACAAAAGGTAACCCGAAAAAATTAAAAATAAATAAAAATGGCCTTGAATCACTTCAAGGCCATTTTTATTATAGGTAAAGTTAGACTAGTGTTTAACTTCAGTTGTAGTAGTTGTAGTTTTTACAGCAGTATCTTTAACTGTAGAATCAACAACTGAAGTATCAACTGCAGTAGTGTCAGTAACGATTGCAGAAGAATCAGTTAAAGTTGTGTCAGTACCTTCAGCTTTTTTTTCTGAGTTACAAGCAACAACTGATAAAGATAAAGCTAAAGCTAAAAAGCCTAATTTGAATGCATTTTTCATTTTGAAATTTTTTATAAATTAATTTACGATTAATGCCGCAAAGGTAAAAAGGTAACCCATTATTTGAAGAAAAAAATAAAATTTATTTTTAATGGCTTTTGAGGTCACCATTCTATGGTTGTTGTATTAAAGAGTTGTAGCAGCTCTAAATATTTTTTTCTAATATTGGGTTACTATTTTACGAAAAATGTATTAACTAGTGAATAACAGTTTAAAGAGTTCAGTTCCAACAGATAGAGAGGTTATCTTAGGTATATTAAACAATGCCGAAGATACGCTTAGCAAGCTTTACAAAGGTTATTTTCCGATGGTTTTGCAATTTATTCTCAATAATAGCGGGGATGAAGATGATGCAAAAGACGTTTACCAGGAAGCAATCATTGTACTATATAATAAGGTTAAGCAAGGTGATTTTGAACTGAGTGCAAAACTTAAAACCTATATCTATTCCGTTTCGCGGAGAATTTGGTTGAAAAAGTTGGCTCAGAACAGCAAAAAAACCGGTAACATCAGTGATTACGAAGATGTACTGGTGGTGGATGAAGATGTACAGGACCATGAAGAAAAAGATGCGGCTTTTGTAAAAATGCAATCGGCACTTGATCATCTGGGCGAACCTTGTAAAACCATTATTCAGGATTTTTATATCCACGATTTATCGATGCAGGATATTTGTGAAAAATTCGGTTATACGAACGCCGATAATGCAAAAACGCAAAAATACAAGTGCCTGCAAAGGTTAAAGAAAATATTTTTTCAACCATAGTTATTGAAATGAGAAACGATTTGGAGTTAGATGCAATTATTGAAGATTACCTTTTAGGTAAGCTGAATGCAGAAGAAGTTGCTGCTTTTGAGCAGTTGCGCCTCAATGATGCCACAGTAGACCATAAAGTGGTTTCGCACAAATTTTTCTTAGAATCAATGTCAGAATTTGCAGCACAATCGCGTTTAAAAGACCAGCTGGAATTGATCCATGCTGAGATTGATGTAGAAAGTCTGGCGAATGAAGTTGGTCCTCATCCTTCAAAAGTGATTCAATTGTGGAGAAAATACAGATCAGCTGTAGCAGTTGCTGCATCATTTGTTGTTCTTTCTGTTGTTTCCGTTTTCTCGATACAACACAATAGTAAACAAGAAGAGCACTACAGAAGATTAAGTAATCAGGTAAATAATGCGATTAAAACGCAAAACAGCCTGATTCGCAAAATTAACAATACACCGCCTACTGCCGATAAACCTGCTGTTCAGAACAGTTATGGTGGTACTGGTTTTGCCATCTCTACAAACGGATATATATTAACCAATCTGCATGTTGTTAACGGAGCAGATTCTTTATATGTGCAGAACAGCAAGGGAGAATCTTTCAAAGTGAAATCTATTTATACAGATCCGCAGAATGATATTGCGATTTTAAAAATCAGTGATAAAAACTTTATCAATTTATCTTCAATTCCATATACTATAAAACGCAATACCAGCAGTATCGGCGAAACCGTGTATACACTGGGTTATCCGAAAGACGACGCTGTATTGGGCGAAGGATACGTAAGTTCTAAAAATGGTTTTGTAGGTGACACCACACAATATCAGGTTGCAATTTCGGTTAATCCCGGAAATAGCGGTGGGCCTGTGCTTGATAACAACGGTAATTTAATTGGTATTATCAGCGGAAAACCAGATCAGACAGAAGGTGCAGCGTTCGCGATTAAATCGAAATATATTTTGGAAGCAATGCGCGCAATCCCTCAAGATTCTTTAGGAAACAATAAACTTTCGGCAAATAAACGCAGTGTTTTAACCGGAATGAAACGGACAAAACAAATAGAAAAACTGCAAGATTATGTTTTCATGATCAAAGTGTACAATTAAAACCCTCCCAAACAAATTAATATTCTTGAAACCTGAAAGCAAATGCTTTTAGGTTTTTTTGTTTATAATCTGATTGTCTAAAATCAATATTAAATCTATGTATTTACTATAGTATTGTTTAGATTTGTTAGTATCAACATTAAAAAAATTAATATCATGAGTATAAGACTAGGCGATATCGCTCCAAATTTCCAAGCCGATACCTCAATCGGCCACATAGATTTTTATGAATATTTAGGTGACAGCTGGGGTGTTCTATTTTCACATCCGGCAGATTACACTCCTGTTTGTACAACAGAACTTGGCCGTACGGCTGCATTAAAAAGTGAATTTGAAAAAAGAAATGTTAAGGTTTTGGCTTTGAGTGTAGATTCTGCAGAATCTCATAAAGGTTGGATTAATGACATTAATGAAACACAGAACACTTCTGTAGAGTTTCCCATAATCGCAGATCCGGATAAAACTGTCGCGAATTTGTATGATATGATTCATCCCAATGCATCAGAAACACTTACTGTGCGTTCACTTTTTGTGATCAGCCCAGATAAAAAAGTTAAACTTACGATAACGTATCCAGCATCTACCGGCCGTAATTTTAATGAAGTATTGAGGGTAATTGATTCCTTACAACTTACGGCAAATTATAGCGTAGCAACTCCAGCAGATTGGCAGGACGGACAGGATGTTATTGTTGTAAATAGCATAAAAACAGAAGATATTCCTGCGAAATTTCCTAAAGGACATAAAGAAATTAAACCTTATTTGAGAACCACTCCACAACCGAATAAATAATTTTAAAAGTTTTATAACTTTCTTGATAAACACCCAAAAATTGGTTGTGTTGTCTTCTTAAATTATTATATTTGGTAGTTTTGTTTCAATGTTAACGCTTTATTCTGGTTGTTTATTCGTAAAAAATGTTCGGCTGGTTTAATTAACTACTGATCAAAGCGCAGATAGTTTATTTTTTTTATATATTTTTTATTTTTTTATGGCAACCGGAACAGTTAAATGGTTTAACACTCAGAAAGGCTTTGGATTTATTGTACAAGAAGACAATAAAGACTTATTTGTACACTTTAAAGATGTTATTGGCGGAATTGATACCTTAAAGGAAAATGATTCTGTAGAATTTGAAGTGGCGGAAGGCAGAAAAGGTCTTCAGGCTGTAAACGTTAAAAAAGTTTAACCGACAAAAAGAATTACAAAGCCTTTCAGAAATGAGAGGCTTTTTTCTTGGATCGCATGTTCGCGATATTCAAATGTTTAATTTCTGCTCGCGAAGTAGATTAATAGTGCTGAAGAATTTTGGCCCTTACAGCTACATGCTCGCCAGAGTAACGCTTTGAAAAAATTAAAAATTCTTCTTTACTGGATTCTATTTTATGCTTTTTTACCAGTTCTTCTGGTTTTGCAGGATAATTTCTCACAATTACATTTCCGCGTAAGTTGCGCGCTTTTTTAAGTGCTGCACCAAAATATACATCTTCAATTTCGAAAATCCTGCCGGGAAAGTCTACTTGTACATTCGCCGATGTATACAAATGGGTTTGTGGATGCAACTTTTGTAAAGCAAAGCGTTCGGCAATCCAATTAAAGCCGCCAGATTTTAGTAAAGCGGCATCTGGCTCATATAAAAACTGTCCCGGCAACAAATCGTTCGTCCAGGTGGGTTCTGCCGATTCATCATCCAGAATAAATTCAAAAGTTTTTTCAATATCGTTTAGTGTTACTGCTTTAATTTTTACTGGCCCGTTATAATCGCGATCGATAACCCAAAGCAATTCTTTGCATTCATTCTTTACGCTGACAATATGAATCTCACTAACATTTTTCAATTCGCTTAAACCCAGTTTAATATCAAGCAGTGGCGCGGTTTTTATCAAAATTCGAGCAGCAGAGGCGCAAAGAAAATCCAAATTTTCCACTACGTTGGGGGTACAATCTTTAAGCATAAAGACTTTTCCTTTTTCCGATCTCCTTGCGGGATCAATATAAATGGTATCGAAAGTCTTGTGTCCGCGCAAAAGATAATCAAGTCCGTCGCCACTGTAAAATTCAAGCTCGCATGCTTGCAATATTTTGGCGTTATATGCGGCAATTTCAGAAAGCGCTGCATTAATCTCGCAATGTAACACAGATTTTATCCTTTTTGAGAAATAGAAACTGTCTACCCCAAATCCGCCGGTTAAGTCAATCAAAGATTCGCCTCTAGCCAGCGTACTTTTATAACGTGCGGTACTTTCTGAAGATGTTTGCTCGATGGAAAGCGTTTGCGGATAATAAATATTTTCTGTGTTGAACCAGGTTGGCAGCTTTTTCTCTGATTTTTTTTTAGAGAGCAGTTGTGTAGCCAATTCGGCCGGACTCACCTGTTCAAAAGGGCTTTTGGCCAAAGCAATTTGATTAATATCTGCATGAATATTTGCGCATATATAGTCTTGTACAACTTTGGCCAAAAGATTTTTATTCATTTTATGTCGTTACGCGTTTGCGGCTTAAAGGTTTGGTTTGTTTTTCATCACCATTTGGCAGGTGTGTCTGCTCTTCACTTCAAGTAAAATTTCTTTTGACACCGTTACCCGATCAATAGTTTCCTGATTGTAATATCTAATTGTAACCAATTCTAAGCCGGTATTGTATTTAACATTAAATTCTGTCGATAAGTCCTGAATCAGGTTTTCAATCTGGTTTGGATGATCATCTACACTAACAGAAAAACTAATGGCTGAGTTCAGCATCGTATTAATTTTAATACGGTGTTTATGGAAAAGCTCGAAAATATTACTCAGATTTTCTTCAATAATAAAAGAATAATCTTTGGGGAAAATCGAAATTAATGCTTGGTTTATCTTGAAAATAAAGGAGGCAACAGGTAGCGGATTACTGTCTTTTGTGATGGCCGTGCCCGTGCCAGCTGGTTGCAAAAAAGAACGTACAAACAACGGAATGCCTTTGTTTTGGAGCGGTTTAATGGTTTTCGGGTGTATTACCGTTGCACCATAATACGTTAGCTCGATGGCATCGTGATAGGAGAGTTGTGCAAGCATCTCGGTTTGATCAAACCATTTCGGATCGGCATTCAATACGCCCGGAACGTCTTTCCAAATGGTTACAGCAGCAGCATCTAAACAAGAAGCAAATATAGCCGCAGAATAATCAGAACCTTCTCGCCCTAAAGTTGTGGTGTAATTTTCACTTGTTCCGCCAATAAAACCCTGCGTAACAATTACATTTTGCGCCAATAAAGGAACAAGATCTCTTTGGATAATTTGTCCGGATTTTGCCCAATCTACATTTCCTTCTTTATATGTATTGTCTGTCTGGATGAAATTACGTGCATCTGCCCAAAGAGATTGAATGTTTACATGGTTTAACCAAGCGGCAACAATTTTGGTAGAAACAACTTCTCCGATAGATACAATCTGATCGTAAATATAATCTGCATCATTATCTGGTTCATCTTCAATTAACCAGTCAATTTCTACAAAGCTGTTGGCAACATCGTTATAAACCGGGTTGTTTTGTCCTTCAAAAAGTGCATCAATAATTTGAAAATGAAACCTTTTTACCTCGTCAAATATTGTATGTGCATTTTCCTGTTGGTTTAGAAAGGCGAAGGTCAATTCTTCCAGTTTATTGGTGATTTTGCCCATTGCAGAAACCACGATAAGTAGGTTACCTTTTTTGTAATCCCGAATAATATTGGCAATGTTTTTTACGCCCTCTGCATCTTTAACAGATGCGCCACCAAATTTAAAAATATCCATGTTTTAAAACGCCTTTACTTGCTCGGTAGATAAACCGGCATTCAGCCAGCCACTTTCCATGTTTGCATTATATTTGTTGTAGAAATTAATCGCCGGTTCGTTCCAGTCCAAAACCTGCCAAACCATTCCGTTGTAATTGCCATTTTTAGATTCTTCAATTACTTTTTCGAAAAGAATTTTGCCAATTCCTTTGCCACGAAAAGCTTCTGTAACAATGAAATCTTCAAGGTAAAGTCTACAACCTTTCCAGGTAGAATATCTGGTGTAATATAAGGCGAAACCGACAACCGTTTCATCTACTTCTGCAACGTAAGCATTCCAGACGGGTTGTTTGCCAAAGCCGGCATCTATAAAATGATCCAGGTTTACGGTCACTTCTTCTGGTACACGTTCATAAAGTGCAAGTTCATTAATCAGTTCTAAAATACGCGGACAATCATCGGCCACGGCTTTTCTTAAAATTGTATTCATTTGTAATTGCGCGGATTTAATTAGCAGAAATGTCGTTCTTAAAATGTTTAATTACACGTTTTCCAAAAATGCTGCTTCCAATTCTAACCATTGTGCTGCCTTCTTCAATCGCAATTTTGTAATCGGCACTCATGCCCATAGAGAGTTCTTTAAAAGCTTCGTCTTTGCGGAAAAAACTTACTTTTATGCCATCAAAAAAAACTTTGAGTTCATTAAACTCTACGCCAATTTGTTTCTCATTTTTGGTGTTTGTGGCAATGCCCATTAAACCAACAATACGGATGTTTTTTAACGTAGCAAATTCATCAGCACGCAGCAGTTCTACAACTTCATCAAATCCCAAACCAAATTTTGTGTCTTCATCTGCAATATAAACCTGCAATAAACAGTCTATAATTCTTTTATTTTTAGCGGCTTGCTTGTCAATCTCCTGTAAAAGTTTTAGGCTGTCAACGCCATGAATCATGCTTACGAAAGGAGCAATGTATTTTACCTTATTGCTTTGTAAATGACCAATTAAATGCCATTCAATATCTTTTGGTAGTTTTTCGTGTTTTTCTACCATTTCCTGAACCAGATTTTCACCAAAAACACGTTGTCCGGCTTCGTAAGCTTCTACAACAGATTCAATAGGTTGGGTTTTTGAAACTGCGATAAGTTTTACCCCGTCTGTTTCTACTTCGCTTTTATATTGTTTTAGATTATCAGCTATGCTCATTTATAACTATTTTTGGTAAAATTAACAACCTTGCCGCAATTTGGGCAAAAAATAATATTTTAATTGAGCATGAGAAGAGTAGTATTGTTGGTGTTTGCAGTGTTTCTGATGTTTGGCTGTAAGCCAAAAATCCCTAAAGAAATCATTCAGCCCGATAAGATGGAAGGAATTTTATACGATATGCATGTTGTTGATGGTTATGTATCTACTATATTGGAGCCGGATTCTGCCAAAAAGGTTGCAGCAGCCTATTATAAAGGCATTTACAAAAAATTTGGAACGGATTCTGCAACGTACAAAACCAGTTTAGATTACTATTATATGCATTCTGAACCATTGAATGACATTTACGACCGACTGTCGAAAAAGTTCAACAAACAAAAAGAATTAATGGAGAAAGCAGAGGCTGCAAATCAAAAGAAACTTGAGGAAGCCGCTGTGAAAAAACGAAAAAAAGCAGAAGCACCGGCAAATAAAAAGCAAACAAAGCCCAAAGCCGATTTGCAGACTGCACCTACCGAAGTAAAATAATATGTTATATCCCGATAATTGTTTGGAGCGCCTCGGATTTATTGAGGTTAAACAGCTTATTGCCAAACATTGCCTAAGCCCCATGGGACAGGCGATGGTTCAGAAAATGCAAGTCATGAGCCGGTTTGATCAGATTGATAAATTTTTAAGGCAAACCCACGAATTTAAAAGTATTATTCAAAATCAGGAACCGCTGCAAATCAACACTTTTTTTGATATCAAATCACTGATTGATAAAATCAGAGTAGAAGGTACCTATTTGCAAGAAGAAGAATGGTTTCAGGTATACACTTCTCTTCAAACCGTATTTTCTGTACTCAGATTTTTTGAAGAACGTGCAGAAGTTTATCCAACGCTTGAAGCACTTTTTGAGCATCTCCCGATTGAGAAAAATATTCTGAGAAAAATTGAGCTGGTTATTGATCCGAAAGGAAAAATTAAACCCAATGCATCGCGCGAATTGCAAGCCATTACTGCAGACATTTCCAAAACAGAGCAAGATGTTCGTAAACGCATGGATTCCATTTATAAACAAGCCATTGCCAATAACTGGGTGGCAGATGGAAGTTTAACCGTGCGTGACGGCCGAATGTGTATTCCGGTTTTGGCAGAAAATAAACGTAAGTTGAAAGGTTTTGTGCACGATGAATCTGCTACAGGCCAAACCGTTTATATAGAACCTGAAGAGGTTTTTACACTGAACAATAAACTGCGCGATTTAGAGTTCGATAAACGCAGGGAAATTATCAAAATATTAATAGCACTGACGGATGAATTGCGCCCATTTTCTCCTTTATTGCTTTCCTACCATGGTTTTTTAACCAAGCTGGATTTCGTTCGGGCGAAATCAATGTTCGCCATAGAAGTAGAAGCAGAAATGCCGGGTTTACTCAAAGAATCGAAAACCAAACTGATTAATGCGCGCCATCCTTTATTGTTTTTATCTTTTGCAGCAGAGCATAAAACGGTAACACCTTTAAACATTCACATTGATCATGAAACGCGTGTTGTCTTGGTTTCGGGGCCCAATGCCGGAGGAAAATCGGTATGTATGAAAACCGTAGGTTTGTTGCAAATCATGTTGCAGTCTGGATTATTGATCCCGGTAGATCCGAATAGTCAGGTTGGTATATTTGAAAATATTTTTGCCGATATCGGCGATGATCAGTCCATTGAAAGTGATTTAAGTACGTATAGTGCGCATCTCACAAAAATGCGTTTTTTTGTAGAGCATGCTTCTCCAAAAACAATGGTTTTGATTGATGAGTTCGGGACTGGAACAGATCCGCAATTTGGCGGACCAATGGCAGAAGCCGTTCTGGAAGTTTTAAACAACAAAAAAGTACGTGGCGTAATTACCACTCACTATTCTAACCTTAAACTTTTTGCCGGAAATACGGCAGGATTGGAAAATGCTTCAATGTTATTTGATAACGCAAAGATGAAGCCTCTGTATATTCTTGAAATGGGTAAACCCGGCAGTTCTTATGCTTTCGAAATTGCCCAAAATATCGGATTACCAAAAGAGGTAATCGCGTTGGCTAAGGAGAAAACAGGTTCAAATCAAAACCGGATGGATAGTTTGCTGGTGGATCTTGAGCGAGAGAAAAAAACCATTTATGATACAAAAGTAAGTTTAGCCAACCAGCAAAATAAAGCTAAAAATCTACTCGCCGAAAATGAAAAGCTAAAGCTTTATCTGGAAGAAAATAAAAAAATACTGATTAAAGAAGCCAAACAGGAAGCTCAGAATATTATTAAAAGTGCCAACAAACTGGTAGAAAATACAATTGCAGAAATTAAAGAGAAGCAGGCAGATAAGGAAGCGACTAAAGTTTTAAGGCAAAATCTTGAAAAGGAGCTGGTTAAACATCACATTCCGAAAGAAAAGCCTAAGCCTGCGCCGGTAATTATTGGCGGCGAGATAGAAGTTGGTGATTGGGTAAAGTTTAATGATAGCGATACTACAGCACAGGTTTTGGAAATAAACCGGAACGAGCTGATTTTGGCTATGGGCGATCTGAGATCTACAGTTAAAAAAAATCGGGTAACCAAAATCAGTAATAAACAGGCAAAAAAGGTAATTCAAGGCAATAATTCCTTCGCAGGGCGGATGAATGACGCTGTTTCCAATTTCCGGGCAGAACTTGATCTTCGCGGAAAACGAACAGAAGATGCGCTTTTTGAAGTGGAAAAATATCTAGACAAAGCTTTAATGTTAGGCTTTCCTTCGATAAAAATTATCCACGGAAAAGGAGATGGAATTTTAAGGAAAATGGTTCGCGAATATTTGCGCAAATATAGTCAGGTAAGCAGGATGGAAGATGAACACGCCGATCGTGGCGGCGATGGCATAACCTATGTGTATTTGAATTAGAAGCTCATAAAAACCGTCATTGCGAACCGGCGCACGGTTTGCGTGAAGGAACGAAGCAATCTGTTAGGAGCAAAACAGGAAAGATTGCTTCCTCGTTCCTCCTCGCAATGACGAAGTACTTATAAAAGCCATCATTGCGAACGGAACGGCGCGTTTGCGTAAGGGCGTGAAGCAATCTGTTTAGTAGCAAAGCAGGAACGACAAAGTGCTCATAAAAACAGAATTAAAAATATGTCTTCAGTTAAAACCCTGAAAGCCTTAGTGTTGTTGTTTATGAAACCCTATTCATATGAAAAACATCCTACTTTGTCTTTTTGTGGTGCTGCTGGCTACAAACTGTAAAAAAAATGACACTGGTGATGGAACAGATCTTCCAGATGTTGAAATCAAAACTAAAGTTCTTGCATCCGGTTTAACGCTTCCGTGGGAGATTGTTTATGGGCCGGATCAATTCATCTGGTTTACAGAAAAAACTGGTAAAATTAGTCGGTTAAATCCTTCAACTGGAGCGGTAACTCCCTTATTAACCATATCCGAAGTTCGCGTAAATGGCGAAGGCGGTTTATTGGGGATGGTTTTACATCCAAATTTTAGTGCCAATCCCTTTGTTTATGTCGTATACGATTATGGCACAACCTACAAAGCGAAGGTGGTTCGGTATACCTATTCGGCCGGAGCGTTGGGAAGTCCACAAATACTGCTTGATCAGATTCCGGCAGCTTCCATTCATAACGGCTCCAGATTGTTGATCAGTGGTGATAAACTGTTTATCACAACCGGCGATGCATCTGATCAGAGTTTACCACAAAACCCCAATTCATTAGCCGGGAAAATTCTGAGAATTAACCTCGACGGAAGTATTCCTGCAGACAATCCCTTCCCCAATAATCCGGTTTGGTCTATCGGTCACCGCAATGCGCAGGGCCTGGCTATGGTTGGTGCAAAATTGTTTTCTTCAGAGCATGGTCCGGATTCAGATGATGAGATCAACGTGATTGAAAAAGGAAAGAATTACGGCTGGCCTAACGTAAAAGGTTTATGTAATGAAAGTACAGAAACGCCTTTTTGCTCTGCAAATAGTGTGGTAGAGCCGCTAATAAATTGGACACCAACTATTGCGCCCAGCGGAATGACCTACTATAATTCAGACTATATCCCACAATTTAGAAATTCGCTTTTATTGGCCGTGCTTAAAGATTCTAAATTGATGCAACTAAAACTGGATGATACACAATCTAAAATTGCAGAAACAAAAGATTTTTATGTGAGTACTTTTGGCAGATTACGTGCGGTATGTCAATCGCCTGAAGGCAAAATCTACATTTGTACCAGTAATGGAAGTGACGATAAAATTATTGAATTGTATAAATAGATTAAACCCAGCAGGTTTAAACAATATTTATAGTTTTTTGAAAGGAATTATTTCTTGCTGCCGGGGCATTTTTTACAACGTTTACCTTTTTTGTATTTTTCGCAGCACTTTTTAAATTCAGCACTACAACTGAAAAGTTGTCCAAGACCTTTTTGAAATTCAGGATCAGTAGGCAGGAATAATGTTTTGTCGTCTCTCTCGTAAATCATTGCTGCACAAAGATAAAAGTTATTTAGAATAATTCCAATCTTATTTTATTCCTAAAAGATTTGAATAAAGTGATGCTTTTTTTGTCAGATCAATTTGTATTTTAGATGCCTAACCAATATAAGATGAACAAAGTAGTATCAGGAGCCGAAGCGGCCATACAGGATATCACAGACGGAGCAACTTTGATGCTCGGCGGATTTGGATTGTGTGGCATACCCGAAAATTGTATTGAAGCACTCGTAAAGAAAAATGTTAAGAAGCTGACGTGCATTTCCAATAATGCAGGTGTAGATGATTTTGGCATTGGACTGATGCTTAAACAACATCAGGTGAAAAAAATGATATCCTCATACGTGGGAGAAAATGCAGAATTTGAACGTCAGCTGCTGAGTGGAGAGCTGGAAGTTGAGTTGATACCGCAAGGAACTTTAGCCACGCGTTGTTTGGCGGCTGGTTATGGAATGCCGGCAATATTTACACCAGCTGGTGTGGGAACAGAAGTTGCTGAAGGTAAAGAAGTGCGTAATTTTGATGGAAAGGATTATTTAATGGAATATGCTTTTGATGCGGAATTTGCGATTGTTAAAGCCTGGAAAGGCGATACAGCAGGCAATCTGGTCTTTCGTGCAACAAGCCGGAATTTTAATCCGATAATGGCAATGGCCGGAAAAATCACGATCGCCGAAGTTGAGGAACTGGTTGAGCCTGGAGAATTAGATCCGGATTTTATCCATACACCAGGCATCTATGTACACCGTATTTTTAAAGGCAGTAACTATGAAAAGCGGATTGAGCAAAGGACGGTCAGGAAGGTAAAATAGTTCATTTGTTCACTTATTCATTTGTCTACTCGTTCAGCGGTTTATTTGTTCAGTAACGCATTGATTACTGACTCATGAGTTTATTTATGGGCAGCATTCATTCAAATTTATTCATTCAATAATGACATTTTCAAAAGAAGAAATCGCGAAGAGAATTGCGAGAGAAATACAAGACGGATTTTATGTTAACCTCGGAATCGGTATTCCCACACTCGTGGCAAACTATATTCCTGAAGGAATTGATGTTGTTTTACAATCTGAAAATGGATTGTTGGGCATGGGGCCTTTCCCTTTCGAAGGAGAGGAAGATGCAGATTTAATTAATGCGGGTAAACAAACTATTACCACATTGCCAGGTTCTGCAATTTTTGATTCGGCGATGAGTTTTGGAATGATCCGGGCGCAAAAAGTTGATTTAACCATACTTGGTGCGATGGAAGTTTCTGAAAATGGAGACATCGCAAACTGGAAAATTCCAGGTAAAATGGTAAAAGGAATGGGCGGAGCAATGGATCTTGTAGCATCTGCTAAAAATATTATTGTAGCCATGCAGCACATCAATAAAGCAGGAGAAAGCAAACTTCTGCCAGCATGTACTTTGCCATTGACTGGCGTAAAATGTGTAAAACGTATTGTAACCGAACTTGCCGTACTAGATGTATTGCCAGAAGGTGGTTTTAAATTATTGGAACGCGCACCGGGCGTTAGCATAGAATTTATTCAGCAATCTACAGCCGGAAAACTCATCGTTGAAGGTGAAATTCCGGAAATGGTGCTCTAATTTTTGAAGTTAAATATTTAAAAATTACAGATTTATATCAAGAAGCAAAAAGATCAAGCTGTGTTTTTCTTAGGTTTGTGTTTAACTCACCAAGGAAAAACACATCACTTTCTGTATATCGAGAAGCAACTTTTATTAAAACATCGTCGCAAACAGATTTGAATAGTGTTTCTACCAGTTCTGGTTCATTATTGTCTTTAGATAAGTGACTAAGCAAAAGATGGCTCATGTGATTGGGGCGATGTTCTACAAATAACTTTAATGCTTCTGCATTACTCAGGTGACCTTTTCCGCCGGTAATCCTCCGTTTCAGGAAGTAGGGATAACTACCTTTTTCAAGCATATCTGTATCGTAATTAGATTCTAAAAATGCGGCATGGCACTTTTTGAAATGGAAAATCAGGTTTTCACATACCACACCAATATCGGTAAAAACGCCGACACAAAAATCGTTGTATTCAATGGTAAAGCTATACGGATCTGCAGCGTCGTGGGATTTAGAAAAAGCGGAGACTTTTAAATTACCAACCAGAATTTCTTCCTGGTGTGCAATATTAAATGTGAGGAGATCATTAAGCAAAAGTTTTCCGCTTAGTTTAGTCGGGTTGCTAATGTATACCGGGATATTGTGCTTTTTAGCAAAAACGGGAAGGCCCTTAATGTGGTCGCTGTGTTCATGACTGATAAAAACAGCTTTAATTTTTTGCAAATCCAAGCCAGATCTTGATAAGCGTTTTTCTACCTCGCGGCAAGATAAACCAACATCTACCAACACAGCTTCGTCATCGTTTCCGATATAATAACAATTGCCGTTGCTTCCAGAATTAAGTGAAGAAAAATGTAAACTCATTGAATTGCGCAAGTTACGGTTAATCTGCTGGTGTTCAGCCTGAGATTTATCCACATTTTATGCGAAAGCGGGAGTAAGGCGGAAGATATCAGATTTGTAAAGATTAAAATTCAAAATAATAAATGTGTGGGGTAATAATACCTGCGCTTAACTTGTACTGTATTTCATCTTTCGAAACATTAATATCTTACATCTCGTTTCCTAATTACATTTCCTTGTTTCCATTGTGTTCTACAAGTCGACCGAGTAATGGAAGAAAGGCTTTAATTAAGTTCATTTCTTCCGCAGAAAATAGTTTTTCAAGAGATTGACTAAGCCATTCTTCTTTTATTTTACGCGTTGCTACAAGATGTTTTTCGCCGAGTTTGGTCAGTCTGATATAGATTTTACGCTTATCATCACTACTCGGCAAACGAATGACACATTTAGCTTCAACCAAACGGTTGATGACTTGCGAAATGGCTTGTTTGGAAACCCGTTCCAGGTCTGCGAGTTCGGTAGAAAGCATTTGGCCGTGCTGTTCCAATAACGACATGGTAAGCAGCTCGGCATTGTTAAATTCGGAGCTCACGTTTTGCTTCCGCAATTCGCGGGTCAATCTGGTAACAGTTCTTCTAATCTGAGCAGCGAGCTCTTGAATTTCGGTTGGCATTTTTGGTAAATTAACTTTACAAATATAATGTGTATTTGTCTAATGTTCCAAATCCATACCTATAAACATTCGTATTTTTTGATGATTAAATGATAAAAATGATTGGTTTTACTCTTGACTCGCATGTTTTGGTTTTGTACTTTTGTAAAGTTACTTTACTAATTATTCATGAGCATTTTTCGATCACTAAAACACTACAATTACAGACTTTTTATTACAGGCCAGGCAATTTCACTTGTGGGCACGTGGATGCAACGCGTTGCAGTAAGTTGGTTGGTGTATCGTTTAACCGGTTCTACCTTTCTACTTGGATTAATTACTTTTTTAAGCTTAATCCCATCATTGGTGCTTGCACCTTATGCAGGGAGTTATGTAGACAGGCACAACAAATACAAAATTCTGATCATTGCGCAAGTCATTTTGATGTTGCAAGCCGGGTCATTGGCTTTAATGATCTGGTTTAAATATTACGATATTTATTGGATTGCCGCTTTATCTTTAGTACAAGGGTTGGTCAACTCTTTTGAAGTTACCGCAAGGCAATCATTAATGGTTAATCTGGTAGAAGACAAAGAAGATTTGCCTAACGCAATTGCATTAAACTCATCCGTTTTCAATGTAGCGCGTTTGGTTGGCCCGGCCATTGCAGGTGTAATTTTAAGTACACTGGGTGAGGATATTTGTTTTATCTTAAACTTTCTAAGTTTTATTGCAGTTTTGGGGTGTTTGCTGGTGATGAAAATTAAAATTGTGCCCCATCAAAAATCCAATGACAATATTTGGGTCGATTTAAAAAAAGGGTATCAGTATTTAAAATCCTCACCAGATCTGGCGTCAATGATTTTAATGCTTGGTGCATCCAGTTTGGTCGTTATCCCTTTTACAACCTTGCTTCCGGTTTTTGCTAAAGATATCTTTAGCGGAAATGCAACTACTTTCAGCTGGTTTGAAAGTGCTGCGGGTTTTGGTGCATTTTTCGGAGCTTTTTATATGGCTACTTTAAAAGCTGGTAGTAACTTGCCAAAAGTTACGGTAATTTCCGGTTTATTGCTGGCTGTTTCCGTCATTGCACTCGCGATATCGCCCTCTCTCATTCTAGCCTTATTTAGTACCGGTTTGGCTGCACTTGGATTAATGGCACAAACATCATCCATTAATACATATCTGCAAACCCATGCAGATGATGAAATGCGCGGACGAACGCTGAGTTATTATATTATGGCATATCAAGGGGTATTACCAGTGGGCAGTTTACTGATGGGGTATCTGGCGAATCAATTCGGAACACAAATCGTTGTGGCTTTTGAAGGAATTGTGGGTTTACTTATTATCGCATTCTATATGTATACGCAAAAGCAACGCCAGCTAGGCGCCAGTAAATCGGTTTCTTTTAATTAATGCACCACCAGTTTACAATCGACCATTATTTTTTTGTAATCCTGTATAGCAACATCTTTGTTGATCAACTGCATTAAAAGTTTGATGGCACTTTCACCAACCAGTTCCGGATTTTCTTCTATTGATGCAATTGGAGGCGTATCCAGGTAAGTAATGAATGCAGTATTTCCAAATCCAATACATTCTATAGTACTAAAATTTGGATGTTGTATGGATCGAAGATATTTGATGGCATCAAACAAAATCGGCTCTTTAAAGGCGACTAAAGCAGTTGGCATGTGCGTCTCATCAGAGAAAAGTTTTTTAATTGCTGTTATGGTATTTTCACGGTCAAAATCTGTATATGCAACCAGTTCTGCATTAAATGAAACGCCATTATCATTCAGTGCGTTGATGTAACCGTTAAAACGCTCATGCGTAAAATTGATCATTTTTGGCCCGCCCAGGTAGGCAATTTTTGTATGGCCGCGATCAATAAGAAATTTTGTTGCCTGATAACATCCCTGGAAAGTATTGCCCAGAACCTTATGGCAATTGAGGTTAAAACTTGGATTGCGTGTGTAGTAAATCACCGGAACACCAATATTTTCGAACTGATCGAGGTGATCAAAATTCTGCGTGTTTTTGGAGATGGCGACGATTAAACCATCTACGCGACTACGCAACAACATGTTGGCCGATTGAACTTCCTTTTCAAAATCTTCCTGCGTTTGGCTGATGATCACATTGTAGCCATTCTGCGTTGCAAATTGCTCTATTCCATAGATGCTGCGCGTAAAAAAATGATCTAACAGGTTTGGTAGAATTACGCCGATAATCCGCGAACGTTTTTCTTTTAAGTTAATGGCAGATTTATTTGGCGTAAAATGCAACTCCCTGGCCATTTCCTGAACACGTTTTTTTGTGTATTCATTAATGGTTGGATAGTTATTTAAAGCTTTTGATACGGTAGATACCGACATCTTTAACTTTTCGGCCAGAAATTTTAGGGTAACAGGTGTGTTGTGCGTCATCATTTCCAATCTCCATTGCATAGATAAGAAAAAAAATACAATTATTTCAAACGTTTGAAACGTAAACGAAAACTGATTCAAGTGGTTTTATGCTTGCTTAAAGCTGTTTTTGTACTTCGCTTTTCTAATTTCGCCGGTGCCTAATCACCCTAACCAGTATATCCATATGAAAATTTATCTACAAGTAAATGCATTCGCCAAAATCCTAAACCAAAGTTTTAATTGCCACCGGTTTATCTGCATATCAAGTCGTAATTCAAAGCCGTAAAAAAAAAGGATAACAGGAGCGCACACGCAGAAAAAGAACCTTTGCTTCGATTTTAAGAAACAAAAGGAAACACCGTCCCTTAATTAATTGTTAGTTTTGAAACGATCAATTAATAAAATTAAAATACCAATTATGCTTAAATCATCCTATAAAACATTACTCCCAATTTTTCTGATGCTCTTTTCCTCAGTTGCTTACGCACAGGTTACAGGCATACAAAACATTCAAGGGCGGAAAATTCAGAGTTTAAATGGAAAATGGAATTATATTGTAGACCCCTATGAAAATGGATTTTACGATTATCGACACGAGCCTTTTGATCAGTCAAAATCTGGAACCGGTGGGTATTTTGACGACAAAAGCGCGAAAGATAAGAGTGAATTAATTGAATACGATTTTGAACGTTCGCCACAAATGAACGTCCCGGGCGATTGGAATTCGCAATCTGAAAAACTTGAACTATATGAAGGCAATGTTTGGTTACGCAAAAGATTTGATGCCAAACCAGAAAAAGGAAAACGTTACTACGTATATTTCGGAGCCGTAAACTACGAAGCCCATGTATATCTCAATGGTAAGAAACTCGGCATACATAAAGGTGGTTTCACGCCTTTTCAGTTTGAGGTTACAGACAAGCTGAAAGTTGGCGACAATAGCTTGGTATTGAAAGTAGATAACATACGTAAGCCAGATGAAATCCCTACAGTAAACACAGACTGGTGGAATTATGGCGGAATTACCCGTGATGTTTTCCTGGCAGAATTTCCGGATCATTTCATAGCAGATTACAAGCTTCAGTTGCTCAAAGGCAATGCAAGCAGATTGAGTTTTACGGCAAAACTAGCCGATGCCACTGCAGGGCAGGAGATTACATTGAGCATTCCTGAACTGAAGCTGGAACGTAAATACAAAACAGATTCTGAAGGTAAAGTGAGCGACGAGTTTATCTGGAACAACCTTTCATTATGGTCGCCGGAAAATCCAAAACTATACGCTGTAAACATAAAAACTGGTAAAGAAAGTATCGACGATAAAATTGGTTTTCGTACCATTCAGGCAGATGGAGACAGCATTTTATTAAACGGCAAATCTGTTTTTCTGAGGGGGATTTCACTTCATGATGAAAATCCTTTACTCGCAGGGCGATTGAGATCTTCTGCAGATATGCGTATGATGCTGCAATGGGCAAAAGATCTGAATTGTAATTATGTTCGTTTGGCACATTACCCGCACAATGAAGAAATGATCCGATTGGCCGACGAAATGGGTTTACTCGTGTGGGCAGAAGTTCCGGTATACTGGACCATCAGCTGGACCAATCCATCTACTTATGCAAATGCAAAACAGCAATTGACAGACTTAATTGTACGGGATAAAAACCGCGCAAGTGTTGTGGTTTGGTCTATCGGAAATGAAACTCCATTGAGTGATGCACGTTTCAGTTTTATGAGCAATCTTGCCGAAACCGCGAGAACTTTAGACGATACCAGATTGGTAGCTGCAGCATTAGAAGTTCATCGCGATGGAAATACGATCATTTTAAATGATCCGCTCGGCGATAAAATTGACCTGGTGAGTTTTAACGAATACGCAGGCTGGTATTGGGGCGGAAATCCATCAGAGATAACGAAATACAATTTTGATATTAAATACAAAAAACCCGTAATCATCACCGAGTTTGGCGGAGATGCACTTGCAGGTTTTCATGCGGATGAAAATACACGTTGGAGCGAAGAATACCAGGAAAGTTTGTATAAAAACCAAATTACGCTGTTAAGTAAAATTGGTGCGCTACGCGGGATGACACCCTGGATTCTTGCAGATTTCCGTTCACCAAGAAGGCAACATCCTGTTTATCAGAATTTCTGGAACCGTAAAGGCCTGATCAGCGAAGGCGGAGAAAAGAAAAAAGCATTTTTTGTCCTTAAAGACTATTATGATAAAATGCAGGCAAAATATAAATAGTCTAATGACTATATAACCCGTAAAGAAAATAACCGTGAAATGTTGAATGAGCTGCATTTCGCAAAACAGCGGGCAATACATGTTGTATCGCCCGCTGCAATACCAAACAATACTGTAAAACTAACCAAATGTTAAAATCGAAATCGTTTTTGTTTTTGCTGCTACAATGTGTTTTCGTGGCAACAGCTTCTGCGCAAGATGTTTCGCGTAAAAACATCAGCCTGAATGATCAATGGACTTTTCGGCAAGGCAATGAACAAAGCCGAAACGTTAATATCCCGCATACATGGAATGATAAAGACGTTCTTGATGATGCAGCTGGATATTACCGCGGATCAGGTATTTATCGCCGCAAACTACATATTGATTCGTCAGAAAGTGATAAAGCATTCTTTTTGATTTTTAATGGTGTAGCGCAGGAAGCCGAAATTTTGATCAACGGAATTTTTGCGGGTAAACATGTCGGTAGTTATACCCGTTTTATAGTTCCGATTCGGCAATACCTCAACTTTAAAAACGACGAGATTGAAGTTCGTGCAAACAACCGTTTTAACGAAAACATCCCTCCGCTAACTGCCGATTTTACTTTTTTTGGCGGCATATACAGAAATGTAACGCTTTTAAGTACAAATGCAATTCATTTTTCGCAAGAAGAAAATGGAAGCAATGGTGTTTTTATTTCTACTCCACAGGTTTCTGATGAAAGGGCAAGTGCATTGGTTAAAGTTTTTTTGCGCAATTCTGGCATCACCAAAACAAAACTTCAAATTCGGTCTACAATTTATGATGCTGCAGGTAAACAAATTGCGGTACAAAGCAACGCTTTTCAGTTGGCCGGTGGCGAGCGAAAATCTTTTGAACAATCGTTTAAAACACTGCAGACACCAAGATTGTGGTCGCCGGGAAATCCATATTTATATCGGGTAGTTACCGAAATTATTAATCCAACAATTGGGCAGGTTTTGGATCAGGTATCCAATCCCTTGGGTTTTAGATATTATAAGTTTGATGCCGATAAAGGTTTTTTTCTAAACGGTAAACCATTAAAACTGATGGGCGCGAGCCGGCATCAAGATTATGAAAACCTCGGAAACGCCGTTCCAGATGCCTTGCAAATTAGAGATATAGAATTGTTAAAGGCGATGGGCGGTAATTTTTTGCGTGTTGCGCATTATCCGCAAGATCCTTTAATTCTGGAAGCGTGTGATCGTTTGGGGATTCTGACCTCCGTCGAAATTCCTGTTGTAAACACCATCACAGAATCTGCCGCATTTACAAACAATTGCCTGGCGATGCAAACGGAAATGATTCAGCAAAATTTTAACCATCCAAGCGTAATTATCTGGGCGTATATGAACGAAATTTTACTTCGTATGAAGTTTGGAAATGATAAACCGCGACAGCAAGTTTACATTAATAATGTCAGAGTTTTAGCTGAAAAGCTGGATTCTTTAACGCGAAAACTCGATCCGTCCAGGTATACTTTGTTGGTGAATCATGGCGCGTGGGATTTATATAACAAAGCCGGACTTACAAAAATCCCAATGATTGTGGGCTGGAATTTATATTCTGGCTGGTATTCTGGTGTGCCAGAAGACTTTGGTAAATTTTTAGATCGTCACCACAAAGAATTGCCGCAAACACCATTTATGGTTACCGAATATGGAGCAGATGCCGATCCGCGTATCCGTTCGTTAAATCCAATCCGTTTTGATAAAAGTATAGAGTATGCAATTAAATTTCATCAGGTGTATTTGAATTCCATGCTGAGCAGGCCATTTGTAGCAGGCGGAATGGCCTGGAATCTGGCTGATTTTAACTCGGAAACCCGCGAAGAAACGATGCCACATATCAATAATAAAGGTTTGCTTAGCATCGGGCGCGAAGCAAAAGACACATACTATCTTTATCAGGCTTATCTCAACGCACAAAAATCCCTTAAAATTACTTCGGCAAGTTGGAATGAACGTACCGGCATAGCAGATTCTGCCTCAATTTTCAGCACACAAAAGATTCAGGTGGCTACAAATCTTCCCGAAGCAGAATTGTTTTTAAACGGGAAAAGTTTGGGCGTAAAAAAAGCGAACGATCATATTTGCGAATGGGAAGTTCCTTTTATAAATGGAACAAACCATCTTCGCGCAGTATCAGATTCACTTTCGGATGAAGCAAATATTCAATTTCAGGTACAGCCCAATAGGTTTAGCGATAAAGAAATTTCTTTTACAGATATAAATGTTTTGCTTGGTTCAGATCGATTTTATATCAATAGAAACTTGCACCAAACCTGGCTTCCTGCTCAGAAATATCGAAAAGGCTCCTGGGGTTTTATTGGTGGTGCGCCTTACAAAGGCACCAATAACCGAATCACTTACGGAAGCGATAAAAATATTTTGGGTAGCGATGATGATCCGGTTTATCAAACGCAGCAAGTCGGTATTGATGAATTCAGGTTTGATGTGGCTGATGGCGAATATGACCTTAGCCTGCATTTTGCAGAGCTTGTTGGTGGAGAAAACAAAGAGGCACTTGCTTATAACCTGGACAACAATCATAAAAAAGAGCAGGAGGAACAACGGATTTTTGATGTCTGGATAAATGGAAAACTTTTTATGCAGAAAATTAACCTGGCATCTGATTTTGGCTACGCAACGGCAGTTAAAAAAATAACCCGGATTAGCGTGCAAAAAGGGCAAGGCATTTCTGTAGTCTTCAAGGCAATTGCAGGTAAACCTGTACTTAATGCCATTCAGTTGAGAAAAGTATACTGACAAAGAAGAATATAATAAAATGAACAATGCCAATTACAGCCGAAGAAAAGCTCAAGTACTGAATAGAGTCTTTTTGAGTTACCGCAGTTTGCCTTTTTATAATTTTAAACCTATCGCATGCTAAAATATTGTTTATACATCGTGTTTTTTTGCTTACTGTTCCAAAACAGCTCGTCTTATGGGCAGCAATCACAGCGTTTAAATCAAAACTGGGAGTTTCTGAAGTCAGATCTCGGCGGGATTTGGGAAGCTATTCGCCCGGCGGCAGAGGGAAGTCCGGAGAGTGTTCCAATCTGGCAAAAAATTGCCCTGCCACATTGTGTAAATGCAGAGGATGCTGTAGATGCATCAGTAAATTATTATCAGGGCCCCGCCTGGTACAGAACACAAATTAAATTGGAAAATCCGTATAAAAACGGACGTACGATATTGCATTTTGAAGGTGCCGGACAGAAAACTGATGTATATGTGTATACCACCAAAGTTGCGACGCATGTTGGCGGTTATGACGAATGGACGGCAGATTTGACTGAAGCTGTTGAGGCGTTTAAAAAAACTGCGGTTTACCAGAAACAATTTAAAGGAAATATTCCGATATCCATCCGTACGGATAATTCACGCGATCTGGAGATGATGCCGTCTTCCATGTCTGATTTTAATGTTTACGGTGGAATTTATCGTTACCTCAATCTTCTGTATACGCCAGAACTGTCTGTAGATAAATTTTTTGCAAAAGCGGAGGTTGATGCATCGGGAAAAATGGGTTTAATTCCGCTTAAACTTCGTTTATATAATCCCAAAAACCTGACACAAGCTCAGGTTGATATTCAGGTTTTTGATCCTAAGGGAAAACGTGTGCATCACCTGCAAAAACAATTGAACACATTGGCTGGTGATATTGATCTCGGAGGATTAAAAATTTCTAAACCGATGTTATGGAGTACCGATCAGCCGCAACAATATCGCGTGCTTTGCGAAATTAAAGCCGGTGCAGATTCCTTTATATCAGAAGAAAAAATTGGTTTCCGGCACATAGAGTTTGTAGAAAAAGGTCCGTTTAAACTTAATGGAGAACGTTTGCTTTTACGCGGAACACATCGCCATGAAGATCACGCGGGTGTTGGAGCCGCAATGACCGATGCAATGACACGGCAGGAAATGAAAATGATGAAAGATATGGGTGTAAACTTTATCCGTTTGGGTCATTATCAGCAGTCGCGTACCGTGCTCAATCTTTGCGAT
Source organism: Pedobacter terrestris (assembly GCF_052343045.1). Taxonomy (NCBI): domain Bacteria; kingdom Pseudomonadati; phylum Bacteroidota; class Sphingobacteriia; order Sphingobacteriales; family Sphingobacteriaceae; genus Pedobacter; species Pedobacter terrestris. The sequence continues at coordinate 1,730,559 of NZ_CP180264.1, forward strand.
AGTCTTGGGATTTTAGTTTGGGAAGAAATTCCCTGGTGCAGAGGCGGTCTGGGTGGCGAAGTCTATCAGTCGCAAGGCAAAAGAATGCTCACCAATATGATTGAACAGCATTACAATCATCCTTCCATTATTATTTGGGGAATGGGAAATGAAAACGACTGGCCGGGCGATTTTGCCGAATTTGATAAGGAAAAAATCCGCACCTATATGAAAACACTGAATGATCTTTCGCATAAATTGGATGCTTCGCGATATACGGCCATACGCCGATGTGATTTTTGCAGTGATATTGTAGATGTATATTCTCCGTCTATTTGGGCGGGCTGGTATCGTGGAAATTATACCGATTATAAACAAGTAACCGAGCAGGAATTTGCAAAGGTGAAACGGTTTTTACATGTAGAATGGGGCGGAGACAGCCATGCGCTGCGCCATTCGGAAAATCCGGATAAAGCCGTCTCGCTGATCAAAAGCGGGAATGGTGCCGATGAACGTGCCGGAGACGCTGCACTGACGGGCGGTGCTGCCCGGATTTCAAAAGACGGCGATTGGAGTGAAACTTATGTGACCAATCTAATCGAATGGCATTTAAAAGAACAAGAAACTATGCCGTGGTTAAGTGGAACGGCATATTGGCCGTTCAAGGATTTTTCTACGCCGTTGCGGCCCGAAAATCCTGTGCCTTATGTAAATCAGAAAGGAGTTCTTGAACGTGATTTTACTAAAAAAGAATCTTACTATGTTTTTCAATCGTATTGGTCGGTGAAGCCAATGGCGCACATTTACGGGCACAGCTGGCCCGTACGCTGGGGCAATGAAGGAGAAGAAAAGCTGTTAAAAGTCTATTCAAACTGCACCGAAGCAGAAATCTTTTTAAATGGAAAAAGCTTCGGAACCAGAAAACGCGATAGTCAGGATTTTCCTGCTGCAGGTTTGCATTGGAACCTTCCATTTGTTAAAGGAGAGAATAAAATAAAGGTAGTTGCCAAAAAAGGTAAAATTACCGTAACAGATGAAATTCATTTCATTTATCAAACTGAAAAATGGGGCAAGCCAGCCAAAATGGAGTTGGAAAAAGTAGGTCAGGATGGTAATGTTGCCACCTTAGAAGTTAAGCTTTTTGATGCGCAGGGCGTTCAATGTTTGGATGCGATAAATTGGGTGAATTTCGGTTTAACAGGAGATGGAAAACTTATTGAAAATCAAGGAACATCTTCGGGATCATCTAAAGTTCAGCTTTACAATGGAAGGGCGTTGATTCGTGTTCAGCTTAATGCCGGTAAATCTGTTGTTTCTGTACAATCTCCTAATCTGAAAACAGTATTTTTAGAACTATAAATCCCATGAGAAAAAATGCTTTTATTTTCCTTTTGATCGTCAGCTTCCAGATCGTTGCGGCTTTTACTTTTCCCGAAAATCACCGCATATTGGTTAAACCCAGACTGCAGAAGCAAGCTGAAAATCTTTTAAAAGCACAAATTTTAAAAGAAGCAGATTGGGCATTGCAACAGCAGCCAATTACCATTACGGCTGCGCAATCGCCGCGCAGCGCGGGCGGTATACATGATTTTTTCTCAGAAGCAGATTATTTCTGGCCAGATCCGAAAAATCCTGACGGTCCGTACATCAACCGGGATGGATTAACCAACCCAGATAACTTTGTGGCACACCGCAAAGCGATGATCCGTTTTAGTGTAATTATCGGCGCGCTCGCATCAGCATATAAGATTACGGGTGATGATGTATATGTTGTTCATGCCATTAAACATTTAAAATCCTGGTTTACAGATAAGCAAACACTAATGAACCCGAATCTTCTATTTGCGCAAGCAGTGAAAGGTCGTTTTACAGGGCGTAATTATGGAATTATTGATACCATTCATTTGATGGAAGTTGCTCAGGGCGTTCGCATTATGGAAAAATCAAAAGCTTTCGATCGGGAAACGCTTACAGGAATTAAAACATGGTTTGATGATTACATTCAATGGCTGAATACCAGCATACCTGGCCTGCAAGAGAAAAACGTTAAAAATAACCATGCCACCTGCTGGGCCATGCAGGTGGCCGCATTTGCTAAACTCTGTAATAATGAGGTGATGCTGGATTCTTTGCGCACGCGCTATAAAACAGTTCTCTTGCCTAATCAAATGGCTGCTGATGGCAGCTTTCCTTTAGAAATGGCACGTACAAAACCTTTTGGCTATTCTATCTTTAATCTGGATGCTTTTGTAATGCTTTGCCAAATTCTGTCTGTTAAAAAAGATAACCTTTGGGCTTTTGAAACTGCAGATGGAAAATCCATTCGTAAAGGCATTTCATACCTCTATCCCTATATCGAAAATAAACTAAAGTGGAGCTTGAAACCTGATGTTATGTATTGGGAAAACTGGCCTGTTGCGCAGCCATTTTTGCTCTTTGGTGCAATCCAATACGAGCAAAACGACTGGTTCGCCACCTGGAAAAAATTAGAACATAATCCGGAGGTTGAAGAAGTGATTCGAAACCTCCCAATTCGTCATCCCCTAATCTGGCTATAATATGAATTTAAAAATGAGTATAACCGTGTTAATCTTACTGTCTTTCAGTATAGTAAAAGCACAGGTAGATGTGAAAAAAGCTTTTGCATCAGCAGAAAAACAAACCGACATTTTAATCCGCAATGTGGATTCGGCACGCTTGTTAAAACCCAATCTGGTTTCACCAAGAACTGTAGAAAACGGACAATTTAAAATGGTCGTTTCAAGAGATTGGACAAGCGGTTTCTTCCCGGCAGAACTCTGGTATCTGTATGAATATACAGGAGATAAAAAATACCTCAATTTGGCCAAAAAGTATACGGCCGATATTGAAAAAGAAAAATTTAACCGCGGTACACATGATCTTGGCTTTATGATTTATTGTCCGTTTGGTAACGGCTATCGGCTTACGAAAGATACCGCATACCGTTCGGTCATTATTCAGGCTGCAAAATCCTTATCCACCCGGTTTAATGCGAAGGCTGGTGTAATCCGCTCGTGGGATCACAATAGCGACAAATGGAGGTTTCCGGTTATTATTGATAATATGATGAATCTTGAATTGCTGTTTGAAGCCACGAAATTTACCGGCGATTCTTCCTTTTATAAAATTGCTGTGGCTCATGCCAATACAACGTTGAAGAACCATTTTCGTCCGGATTTCAGTTCATACCACGTGGTTGATTATGATACCATTGGTGGCGGAGTACGCGCAAAAGTTACGGCTCAGGGTTATGCAAATGAATCTTCCTGGGCGCGCGGACAAGCATGGGCTTTGTACGGGTATACGATGTGTTATCGCGAAACCAAAAATAAAGATTATTTAACACAGGCAGATGGCGTTGCAAATTTTATATTAAGTAATACAATAACACCGAAAGACGGAATCCCGTATTGGGATTATAATGATCCGAAGATTCCGGAAGTGTCCAGAGATGCATCGGCGGCAGCCATAATTGCATCTGCACTATATGAACTGGCAAAGTACAGTGGTAAGTCAAAAAGCTATCGCGCTGCAGCAGATAAAATTTTGAAATCACTTGGCAGTGCTGCATATACCAACGCATACGGAACAAATTATGGATTTATACTGGCGCACAGTACAGGCCACAGACCCGCAAATTCTGAAGTTGATGTGCCGATAAATTATGCCGACTATTATTATCTCGAAGCTTTGTTGCGCAGCCGGAAATAACAAGAAAAATGAGAAGATGCTTATGTGCTTAATCTTGAAAAGGTTATCGGATTTTTTCATAAACCGTTGATAAATGAACTGCAATATTTGTGATTTTAGGGCTCAAATTGTTGATTTATTCAGAAATTCGGCAAAAATCAAATTTTAATCCCAACCTTTTTATAGAAGGTATTTGAACGAAAACAATAATGATAATGAAAAGAAATCTAAGCATTCTTTTGGCTTTGACCAGCGCATTTACTGCGTCGGCACAATCTCCCAAAGCTTTTACGGTAAACAACAAGAAAGTGAACGTTTATACAACGGCAGAGAAAACAAACCTCCGGATTAGTAAAACGGAAACATTAACGTTTGCAGAGAATAAACAGCCATTAGAAACTGAACCCTGCATATTTGTAGATCCGACGATAAAATACCAAACATTTGTAGGGATTGGTGGCGCACTTACAGATGCCTCGGCAGAAACTTTTGCCAAGCTTTCGAAAAAGAATCAGGAAGCGCTGCTAACGGCATATTACAATAAAGACAAAGGCATTGGATATACCTTGGCGCGAACCAATATAGCCAGCTGCGATTTTTCTAGCGCGAGTTATGCTTACGTACAAGATCACGATAAAGAGCTGAAAACCTTCAGTGTTGCGCATGATGAGCAGTATAAAATTCCTTTAATTAAACAGGCTACTGCGGCTGCCGGTGGCAAATTGCCCCTGTTTGTAAGTCCATGGTCTCCGCCGGCGTGGATGAAAGACAACAACAGCCTGATTATGGGTGGGCATTTGCTGCCAGAATACCGCCAAAGCTGGGCCAATCATTATGTGAAATTTATTAAAGCATATGAAGCTATGGGTATGCCGGTTTGGGGTTTAACCGTTCAGAATGAGCCTATGGCAAGACAAATCTGGGAGTCATGCACGTTTACTGCTGAAGAGGAGCGCGATTTTATCAAAAATTTCCTCGGCCCAACTTTGCAGAAATCGGGTCTTGCATCTAAAAAACTGATTGCGTGGGATCATAACCGCGATCAGATCTTTCAACGGGCCAGCACCATCTTAAACGACAAAGATGCTGCGAAATATGTCTGGGGAATAGGTTTTCATTGGTATGAAACCTGGACGGGAAGTGAAATGCAATTTGGAAATTTGAAACAAACACATGAAGCCTATCCGGATAAAGCGCTGATTTTTACAGAAGGCTGCCAGGAAAAATACGATGGCAATAAATTAGACGACTGGACTTTAGGCGAACGTTATGGAAATTCTATGATTAACGACTTTAATGCCGGAACCGTTGCCTGGACAGACTGGAATATTTTGCTAGACGAAAAAGGCGGGCCAAACCACGTGGGTAACTTTTGTTTCGCACCGGTTCATGCCGATACTAAAAACGATAAGTTAATCTATACCAATGCATTTTACTATATGGGCCAGTTTTCTAAGTTTATCCGTCCGGGAGCAAAACGTGTTGGTACAGCATCTAGTCGCGATGTATTGCAAAGTACTGCTTTCCAGAATACCGACGGCAAGTTGGTTGTTGTGGTGATGAATAAAACCGATAAAAAACTAAAATACAGCCTTTGGATAAAAGGAGAGGCGGCAAGCACAACCAGTTTGCCACACTCCATTTCTACGCTGGTTGTAGAATAACTTAAAACTAAAAAGATGATGCAAGAAGTCGAAAGCTTGTTTTCCCTTCAAAACAAAGTAGTGGTGGTAACCGGCGCTACGGGTATTTTGGGCGAAGCTTTTATCCGTGGTTTAAATGCTGCGAAGGCAACAATAGTTGTAATTGGACGAAATGAAGATGCTGCAAAAGCCAGGGTTGATGAAGTAACGCAAAGCGGAGGTAAAGCCATTTATGTGTTGGCCGACGTGCTGAATGATCAAGATTTGGCAGACGCGAAAGATCAAATCCTGAAAAGCTTTGGCCGAATAGACGCTCTGGTTAATGGTGCCGGCGGAAATGTTGCTGAAGCGGTGGTACAACCGGGAAGTGATGTATTCGATCTGAATTTTAATGCCTTAAAACAGGCTTTCGACTTAAATCTTTTCGGTACACTTATACCCACACAAATTTTTGGACAGGAGATTGCAAAACACAGTGGAAGTATTGTTAATATTTCTTCTGTTTCGGCTTCACAGGCCGTTACGCGTGTTTTAGGATATTCTATGGCTAAATCTGCGATAGACAGTTATACTAAATGGATGGCTGTAGAGCTGGCCAATCGTTATGCCGGAAAAGTGCGGATGAATGGTATTGTGCCGGGTTTTTTCCTCACCAATCAAAACCGTAACTTGCTTACCAATCCAGATGGAACGTTAACCGCCAGGGGCGAGGCAATTATTTCCAAAACGCCTTATAAACGGTTTGGAAATCCAGATGAATTGATTGGTGCATTGGTATACTTACTCAGCGATGCCTCTCAATTTGTAAATGGAGAAAATATAACAGTAGATGGTGGTTTCTGTGCCTTTTCTGGCGTATAAATCAAATTTTATAGAGCAACCTTAAACATGAAATACCAAAAATTAGAACAAACCTGGCGCTGGTACGGACCAAATGACCCGGTAAGCCTTCAAGATGTAAAGCAGGCCGGAGCAACCGGCATTGTATCTGCGCTACACCATATTCCACATGGCGAAATCTGGCCGCTGGAAGACATTCAGGAGCGAAAAGCCATTATTGAAGCTGCAGGCTTAACCTGGTCTGTAGTAGAAAGTGTCCCGGTGCATGAAGCCATTAAAACCCGCCGCGAAGGCGTAGAGCAATACTTAGAAAATTATAGAATTTCTTTGAGAAATTTAGCACAATGCGGAATCAAAACCGTTTGCTATAACTTTATGCCGGTATTAGATTGGACACGTACCCAGCTCGATCTCGAAATGACAGACGGTTCCAAAGCTTTATATTTCAATTGGATCGACCTGGCTATTTTTGACATCTATATCCTGAAAAGGGAAGGTGCAGCAGCCGATTACAGCACTTCTATCCTTAAAAGAGCAGAGGATAAAGTGGTGACACTTAGCGCGCAGGATTTGACCGATTTGCGTATCAACGTGTTAATGGGTATCCCGAATGAAAAGGAAATTGAGCTGGAAACGCTTCGGGCAAGTATTGACGTGTATAAAGCCATCGGCACCGATGGGCTGAAAGAAAATCTAAGTTATTTTCTACAGTCTATTGCAGAAGTATGTACCGAAGAAGGCATTGTAATGACCATTCATCCAGATGATCCGCCTTATCCAATTCTGGGCTTGCCACGTATTGCAAGTACTCTGGAAGACTTTCAATATATTATCAAAACTGTAGATCAGCCATTCAATGGTGTATGTTTTTGCACCGGTTCTTTGGGCGCAGGTATGGATAACAATACGTTGGAAATTTTTGAAGCGGTAAAATCCCGTGTGTATTTCGCCCATTTGCGTAATGTAACCAAAGATGAGGATGGAAGTTTCTACGAGGCAGACCATTTAGGAGGCGATGTAAATATGTACGACATCATGAAAGCTATTACCGAAGAAAATGCCAATCGCGAGAAACCAATTCCTTTCCGTCCGGATCACGGGCATCAGATGCTGGATGATTTGGCGAAAGTTACCAACCCGGGTTATTCTGCAATTGGTAGGCTAAGAGGTCTGGCCGAACTTCGTGGTCTCGAAATTGGTGTAACCGGAGAATATTTTTAAACGTCTCGCTTATTTAGACCTCACCCTATCAACGTTGGTAGTATGGGCAATTTTCGTGCTGTCCCTCTCCTTAAAGAGAGGGATTCATCGTCAGTGGAAACCTGTTTGGTGCAGAGTTTCCTCTTTACTACATTTCCCTCTCTTTCAGGAGAGGGACGTGCAGATTCGTATAAGGAGCATTTACATTGACAGGGAGAGGTTTTTTATTGTTTAAACCTCACCCTATGTACGTTTGTGGTGTGGGCAATTTCGTGCTGTCCCTCTCCTTAAAGAGAGGGATTTATCGTTAGTGGAAACCTGTTCGGTGCAGAGTTTACCTTTATGTACTAAAATTCAATATGCATCTGGGTTTAAAGTATTAGCCAACCTTTCCCTCTCTTTCAGGAGAGGGAGGTGCAGACAGTATAAGGAGCATTCCCATTGATAGGGAGAGGTTTTTTTATTGTTTAAACCTCACCCTATGTGCGTTTGTGGTGTGGGCAATTTTCGTGCTGTCCCTCTCTTTAAAGAGAGAGATTTATCGCTAGTGGAGACCTGTTTGGTGCAGAGTTTACCTTTATATTGTAAAATACAATATGAATTTGGGTTTAAAGTAGTGTCCAGCCTTTCCCTCTCTTTCAGGAGAGGGCCCTGCAGACAGTATAAGGAGCATTCCCATTGATAGGGAGAGGTTTTATTATTGTTTAAACCTCACCCTATGTGCGTTTGTGGTGTGGGCAATTTTCGTGCTGTCCCTCTCCTTAAAGAGAGGGATTAATCGTTAGTGGAAACCTGTTTGGTGCAGAGTTTACCTTTATATAGTAAAATTCAATATGAATTTGGGTTTAAAGTAGTGTCCAACCTTTCCCTCTCTTTCAGGAGAGGGACGTGCAGATCCGTACAAGGAGCATTCACATTAACAGAGTGAGGTTTTTACCATGTTCCTAGTTTTTGATATACCTCTGTCGACTTTGTACAAGTTTTTCATCTGGAAAAAGATCTTTTAAGTTATTCGTTTTTAATGCTTTAGTTTTTGGCTGATTTACTTGAAATAAGAATTTTAAAATTATTTTATTTATTTTTTTGTTTTGAATGAATAATATCTATATTTGCAACCCCAACGGGAAACACCTCAACAGTGTTTAACAAGCGAAAGTAGCTCAGTTGGTAGAGCACGACCTTGCCAAGGTCGGGGTCGCGAGTTCGAATCTCGTCTTTCGCTCCGAAAGCCTTCCTTTAAGAAGGCTTTTAATTTAAAAGGTTAATCACCTGCTCGGGTGGTGGAACTGGTAGACACGCAGGACTTAAAATCCTGTGACCCTAAAAGTCGTGCGGGTTCGATTCCCGCCCCGAGTACTTCTTGCAAAATCGAACTAAAAGCCTTGAGAAATCAAGGCTTTTCTTGTTCAGGGGTTCGAATCCCTTCCGGGGTATCTTTTTACATACAGGTCGGCACAAGGTCTTTTGTAATACCTAACACTAGATATCATCTGGAAGTCGTTAGGGGTTGGATTGATCCTTCAAGACGAATCAACTGGTGTCTTTTTCCGCGGGTGGACATGGTTTTTTCTCCGCAACGCTTATTTTCCGATTACTTTTAAAAAAATCACAATTGCCGTAAAGTTACAGATGTTTGAAACAGACTTTTTTTACTTACATTTACTACAAATTTTGCGTTTGTCCATGATTAATGTGCTTGAAAGAAATAATGTAAAGGTTACCGGTAGAGGAGAGCAAGTCTTGCTATTTGCCCACGGTTACGGTTGCGATCAGAATGTTTGGGCCAATATATTGCCCGCATTTGAAAAAGACTATACACTTATCTCTTTTGATTATGTGGGCGCTGGAAAATCTGATTTGAGTGCTTATGATGAAAAAAGGTACGCCAGTCTTGATGGCTACGCCCAAGATATCCTCGATATCTGTGAAGTGCTGAATATTCACAATGCAATCTTCGTTGGTCATTCGGTAAGTTCTATGACGGGAATACTGGCTTCTAACCAGCTGCCCGGGCTGTTTTCGAAAATGGTTCTTATTGGGCCTTCACCATGTTACCTCAATGCAGAAGGATATATTGGCGGTTTTGAGCAGGAAGAACTGGATAGCCTTTTTGAAATGATGGATGCAAACTATCTTGGCTGGTCAAGGGCAATGGCGCCTGCGATTATGGCCAATGCTGATCGCCCTGAACTCGGACAAAACCTTACAGAAAGCTTTTGTGCCACAGACCCTGAGATTGCAAAGCGTTTTGCCAGGGTAACGTTCTTATCCGATAATCGGAAGGACCTCAAACATGTAAACATTCCAACACTTACGCTGCAGTCGGTTGAAGATATTATCGCTCCACTTGAAGTAGGCGACTATATGCACAAAAATCTGAAGAACAATACGCTTATCCGTATGAAGGCAACAGGACACTGCGCCCATTTGAGTGCGCACGAAGAAACCATTTGTGCTATAAGGGACTTTATTTGACCTAAATTAATGCATGCCAGAAAAATATAATACTGTACTTTTTGATTCAGATACACTGTATGAAAATGCGCCATGTGGTTATTGCTCATTTTTATCTGATGGACAGATTCTGCGCATCAACCAGACTTTTGCTGACTGGCTGGGCTTCTCCAATCCTGCTGAAGTAAAATATAATTATAACTTCAAGCACTTCCTTACCAAGGCAGGAAAGATATATTATGAAATTATGTTTTCGCCTATGATCCAGATGCAGGATTCAGCCAAACAACTGAGTTTTGACATCTGCAGGCTGGACGGCAGTCAATTTCCGGTTCTGATCAACGCCAGCGCAATGCGTAGCGAAAAGGGAGAATTGATTGTAAATACAGTTATCATAGACATTAGCGACCGCAAAAAATACGAAAAAGAACTACTCGCTGCTAAAAACCATGCAGAGACACAGTCCAGGAAGGTCGCATTTCTTTCAGACTTTAGTCCGGAACTCATCTGGTCTGCCGATCGTCTGGGCACAATTGATCAGGTCAATAAACGCTTCGTTGAATATTTTAATATCAAGGAAGAAAAGCCTGACAGTCAGCATATTTTATCCCACATCCACCCCGAGGATAAAATAGCTGCAATGCGGGCCTGGTTGGTTGCGGTTTCTACTGGTGATAAACTAGATCTGCAGCTTCGCCTGCGCAACAAACTTTACACCTATCATTGGTTTGCGGTTCGTGCAGAGCCTTTTAAAGATCTAAACGGAAAGGTGGATCATTGGTTAGGCTCCTGCAGCAATATTGACAGCCATATGCTTGTTCTGGAAAAGCGGGATGAATTTCTGAATATTGCTGGTCACGAGCTTAAAACACCTATCACCAGTCTAAAAGGCGCCCTACAGTTGATGGACCGGATGAAATCTAATATTTCGAGTCCCGTTTTGCTGAAATTAATTGAACAGTCTAATCAGAACGTGGAAAAAATTATCCGGCTTTTTAATGAATTGTTGATTTCGGGAAAACAGGACGACGGCGTCTTGCCGCTTCAAAAGTCGCTTTTTTCTCTGGATGAAATGCTGGAAAACTGTTGCGTGCATGTCCGTTTGGATGGTAAACATCAACTGCTGCATACGGGTGAAACGGGTGTAGAAATTTATGCCGATAAGTCGCGGATCGAACAGATTGTGGTTAATTTTGTGAACAATGCGGTAAAGTATGCCCCAGATTCGATGGTGATTACGCTCGATGTCAGAACCACAAATACCCACGTTCAGGTCAGTATATCCGACAGCGGGCCAGGTATCGAAAAGGCTAAACAGCAGCATCTTTTTGAGCGGTACTACCGTGCTTCAGCCAATACAGACACCACCGGACTTGGCCTTGGCTTATACATCTGCGCGGACATTATCTCGCGCCACAATGGCGAAATCGGGGTAGACAGTGAACCCGGAAAAGGAAGCACTTTCTGGTTCGGGCTTCCAAAAATGCAGGAAGTGACAAGTTGATTCCTCTTTTGCTTAGTTATACAATTTCAATAAGACTGTTGACCCAAACCCTTGCTTGTCTTTTTGAGAATTGGCTTGTTATTCGATGAATTTGGATCCCGCTCTTTAGTAATTTAATCTGTCATTAAGCCTGTTATATTTCGTTAATTTATTGCCCTGGTTTAATGATTCTCTTAGAATCAGCAGTAAATTTGCCCTCAATTCCAACTGTCTCCGCAACAAGACCTTTTTAGAAAATTTCCGTCTGATTTATTGTATAGTTCCCAATTTTTTAAATAAAAAATCCAAATCATCAAACCTGTATTTAAGCTGTTCATGCTGAACGGTTTTTATGCATTTCCTTACATCAGGTTGATACCAGGTTGACACCAGGTTTACCTATTTATTACCCCTTGGTTACCTATTGTTTACCTAAGGGGTAATAAATAGGTAATAAAAAGGTTAACAAAGGGTAAACAACTAGTCTTTTTTGTACCAAGGTGGTGCAATTCTTGTCGCTTGCTCAAGCAATTGAACTTATGTGTTTTCCGAGCCGAATGTGTTTCTGAAAATCAGTTTTCTGAATGCGTAAAAAGCTTTAACTTGCAGCAACCAGAACAAACAAGCCTGTATATCATGGATATCAATGACATTGAGAAGAACTACATGCGCATGTCAGATCGCGAGCTGATCAATATAGCCACAACACGCGGGGAGGGGCTCAAACCCGGCGTAATCGAAATTATAGAAAAAGAAATCACCAAACGCAACCTGAATCCAGATCTCTTAGCCGGTGTCATTGCACAAAATAAAACCTATACATCTGAGGAAATTGAGCAGTACGCACAGCTCTTGAGCAATTTGCCTTGTCCGGTTTGCGACAGCAGCCAGCAAAAACTGAATGGAACGGTGGCGCATACCGTAAAAAGTTTTTTGATTGTTACAACTTCAGAAAGGAAACCAACTATCGCCTGTCCGGATTGCCTGGATCAGGCAAATGATAAGGCAGTCTGGTCTACTGCTTTGTTCGGCTGGTGGGGATTTCCTTGGGGTTTGTTGAAAACGCCGGTTTATATTTACCGCAATTTTAAAGCAAAAAAAGAAAACAGGCTCGATCTGTCAAATCACGCTCTGTTGTCGTACACCTTAGCGAATATTGGCAAGGTTGAGGCTTTTAAAAATAATGCGGACAAACTTTTGGAGGTTATTAAAGCGAAGCGTGCTTAGTATTTGTTAAATTTTAAAATAGGCGCAGGGGTTTTATCCGCGAGTTTCATCATAGAACTGCTGGAGAGAATGCGCACCCGATCAGCACCGCGAAAACGATAGGTTTTTAGAAAGAGTGATTTGCAAAGTTTTTGAGAAACATTTCAATCAAAGTCTTCTTTAATGGTATATAAGATTTATGCTTAGTAATTTATGAGTTTTTCATTCCTCAACAATGTCCTGAAGCTTGAAATACCAGATACAGGGAATAGTAGGCGTAGTATAGGAAACGATTAAAATAAGGTATCCGGGAGACAAGAGGGAGTCCGGATCAAATATCAAAAAGGTGGCGAAACTCATTGTAACGGCCAGCAGGCTTAAGATGACTTTACATTTCTTCGATGTAAGATTTCGGGTTTTTAGAGTATATATAGCAATATAAAAAACAAAAGCTGCGGGGAATGAAAGTAGAGCTGCCATAAATAGGGACAACAATAAAAATGTGGGCAGATCTTGCCAGTGCGAATTGTCTGAAGGAGAACCAATAGTCATGATTGCCCAAAACGCCAATGTACCGATTGCAATACCAGATAGCCAGACTTTTAGCGTGTAGGAGAGGTTTATTTCCATAGATCTAAAATTAGAAATTGTTTTCGGTTTGCATCCTATCCTAACTAAAAATGAATACTATTAAAGTCGAACTTAAAGCAGTTTGAGTGCAGGGCTAGCGTTATGGGCTAATTGCGTTTATTATGGTTTGCTTTTTAAAAGCAGAATGCTGCTTCCAATTTGCATAGAATTGCTTCGCTTCATCCTGGATAAGTCTAATCGCATTCCACGTTTCAGCTCACCTGCGCAATCGAAAATGCTGCACGACCGTCACGATATTTAATTAAATATCTCGTTAGTCGCTTGTGTAAAAAAAAATAGATTGAACCTTATTGCTACGCAATTACCAGTTCTCACACATTTTCTAAGTTCGCAGTGGTTCGCATAACTGTGTCACGCTTAAAGTTGTTCCTTATCTTTTTGTTCAATAATCTGTAATTTGATTAACAAGTCTGAAGTCATAGTTTCTAGTTTCTCCTTTGACAAGCTGGTAATGTAAGCTGTTTTGTCATTTTTAATTCTAGCATCCACTATTCCCCTAACACTGGAACAAGACATAGGAAAACACATATTAACAACTTGAGTCATTAAATTCAGACAATCCTTAACAAACTTAAATTCAGCGATGTTTTGAGGTATCTTATATTTCCTTAAGTTACCATATAAATAAATACTCCGTTCATCATCTCTAAGATTATGAGCACAAACATTATTCCTATAACGCTTAATATCAGGAAATCTATTGACTTCTTGTTTAATCAGTTTGTAATAAGGAGAAAATCTTACCCTTTCTGAATTAGGTAAGAGAGCCTTGAAGTGCTTATGAAGTTCATCCAAATAGCTATTTATAAGGATTACCCCATGCTCAAAGGTTAATTGATGCAATGGTGAAACTACCTCTATTGACACATTGAACTCCACCAACATAGTTAGTGCTTCAAAGTAGTCATTGAGTTTATCATTGATTACATTTAGAATATGAATACTCTCATCCAGTAATGAAACTGGTAACTGTTGTTCATCTGACATATAGAATAAAGATATACTAATTAAAATGAGCGGATCCCCAAATATGTCGGAATTTAAGCATATCGTTGCGTATGCATGTCAGTACGCATATTAATTATGGGTATTTACGGTTTCCCATACTGAAATCTATAATTTACTTCCTAGTTTAGAGAAACATAATTAATCTCTTATCTAATCATTCAACGTTGATGAATAAACTCGATACAAAAACAAATTTACTTGATCATTCAGAAGCTAAGGTTAGATTGTTGGGTGAGTACATTAAAAGATATCTTAATATTATCAGCAACGATAAATACACAGAATCAATCCATATATATGACTTATTCTGTGGCCAAGGGTTATATGAAAATGGCGGTCATGGGAGTCCTCTTGTTACCCTAAAACATGTTAAGCAAACTTACTATACAATTATTAGTAAAAGCCACTCTAAATTACCTAAGATAAATTGCCATTTCAATGATATTGAGAAATCAAAAATTGAAATGTTAGAAAAATCCATTAAAGATACCTCTTTATACTATCCAACATTTGGTGAACTGAATTTTTCAAGTAATGATTACAAAAATGAGGTTATTAAATTAAAAGAAAGATTTACAAAGTTTAAAAATGAAAAGGCGTTTGTGTTTATTGATCCATATGGATATAAGGAATTATTGGCGCAAGACATTAAAGAACTTTTAGGTAATCATAAGAAAAGTGAAATACTTTTATGGCTACCTATTCAATTCATGTATCGTTTCGCAGATGAAGGCACTCCTGAAGTCTTGAAAAATTTTATGTCTGAGCTTAATATTGAAATTAATGCTAAAAGCACTCAGAATGTTTGGGAGTTTATATCTGTTTTAAGAAATGGTTTCCAAAGCTACTTAGGCGAAAACTTCTTTGTTGACCAATTCTCTCTAAAAAAAGAAGAAAACACAGTGTTTTGCTTATTCTTTTTTACTTCACACATTAAAGGATTTGAAAAGATGCTAGAGTCAAAATGGGAAATAGATACTGAGGAGGGAAGAGGTTGGGAATATAGTGGAAACACACCAAGTTTGTTTTTCGATCAAAAAACAAACAAGCTTGAAGTCCTATTGAAAAATTTCATCAAAGAAACAAAAAGATTCAACAGCGATATTTATGAATATACCCTTAGAAATGGTTATTTAACTAAACACGCGACAGAAGTTCTTAATAGCCTTCAAAAAAACAACCAGTTAGAGGTTCTACTTTCAAACGGAGATAAGGCTAGGAAGAATTCGTTCTACATTAAGTATTTTAAGTCTTCGGATATCGATAACAAAAAGGTTTACTTTGCATTAAAATAAAAAATATGGCACAATCAAGTATAGAATGGACTGAAATGACATGGAATCCAACTACAGGTTGTGATAAAATTTCTGATGGGTGTAAATTTTGTTATGCTGAAATCATGTCAAAAAGGCTCCAAGCAATGGGCATTGAGAAGTACAAGGATAATTTTGAAGTTAGAACTCATGAGGATTCCTTAAATATCCCTTATACATGGAAAAACTCAAAAGTTGTTTTTGTCAATTCAATGAGTGACTTATTTCATAAAGACATTCCTCTTGAATTCATTAAAAAGGTATTCAAGGTAATGAACGAAAACCCTCAACATGTTTTTCAAGTATTGACTAAAAGATCGGAACGATTATTTGAAATTCAATCAGAATTGAAATGGAGTCATAATATTTGGATGGGTGTTTCAGTCGAAAATAACAAAGTTATAAATAGAATTGAGAATCTAAGGCAAACTAATGCAAAAGTTAAATTTGTTTCTATTGAGCCTCTGATTGGATCTCTAGAGAATTTAGATTTAAAAAACATAGATTGGGTTATAGTTGGAGGAGAAAGTGGACATAAGCCAAGACCCATGAAAGCAGAATGGGTTTTGAGTATACAGGAACAGTGTGAGAGAAATGACGTGGCATTCTTTTTCAAACAGTGGGGAGGCAAAAATAAAAAAAATGCAGGGAGAATCTTAAATGGAAGAACTTATGACGAAATGCCAGAAATAGATCTACAACTAAGTATATAATTATATTCTCCAATCCATACTCTTTAATATAGAAATTTATTTAAACATATTCAGCAAAACTTCTTGTTAACAATAGATGAACTTACTAGTAGAAATGGCTTTTACAATAAAATAGTGTTGGTAGTCAATGGTATGAAGTTTAAGCGTTTGAGGTAATTGAAAACATACCAGACCCAACCTCACAGGAGTTGTTGAAATATGACTTCAAAGATTCCATACATCTTTCATTTACGAGAAAGTCAGAAGCTCAAGACAGAATGGTTGAGATGTTAAATAGATAGTCAAAAGAATTGCGTCACGTAGAGTTCTCTGAACTTCACTATTCGTTCTCATGGAAGAACATCCATAAGGCTTGGTACACATCAACTAAACCAGTATTCATCGATTTCGGAGGCAAGTATTCATATTGGAAATGATTTATGAATTGCCATTTGCCCCAGTTTGTTGGGTTTCGGATACTTATACCAACTTAACAAAGAACGTTTTGCCTACGCTTTTGGAAGCCTGAAATCAAAAGGTTTTCGCGAGGGAATTCATTTTGTTATAGGCAAAGAGCCGCCAACATTTTCTGAAGCCGAAAAGCAAAATGTAGATAAATCATTTAGAGAATTTTTCTGAAGACCATTTAATAAAATTGTTCGCTATCAGCATACCATTATATTTTTTACCGGCTTCAATATTACCTTCGGCTCACTCGATCGTCCGGCCCCATTAGCTGGTCGTTCCTATGTGCATATTTTCGGAGATGAGGTTAAATATTTTAAAGACTCGAAGATTGCCAACTTATTAAAGGCAGTTCGCGGTTATAAAGCGCTGTATAGCAATTCAGTATTTTATAGAGGCCACACTTTTACTACGGATATGGGAAACCGTAAACACCTCAATATTTTAATAATTACCCTGCTCTTAATGAACCACATTCCACATGAAATAAGCCTAAAGGCCAAAGAACCCCGTGTAGAGAGCGGCGCAAGCCCCGTATTCTCGTTCACCCACAGCGGTTTTATGCAGTCATGGATGCGGACATAAAACATACGAGGATCGGGGCTTTGCATTTAATTAATTTTGTAGTTGTTGAAGTGCTGTTTACATAAAATTTTAATTTTTTGGACATATTCCTGGAAAGAATACCGACATTTTATTCGTCTAATATGAAATAACTAATTATTAAAAAAATGAAACGACATCTTCGCACCTCGAGCCTATCCTGGAAAAAGATCGGGATCGGCTTACTCCTGTGTCTGGTCGTCGTCTCGGCCTGTAAAAAAGATTACACTTCTGAAGAAATTGAAAAAGGCCCTACCTTTAGCGAACTAGAATCATGGTATATCAAAAACAAGACTAGTGGATTAGATGCGCAGTTACCCGGTTTTCAGCCCATTTGGGATCAAATGTCAACCGTTAGCGTAGACGGCAAAATTATTTACGAGATTGAAGTTTCCAATCCAAATCATGTAATCACCGCAGATTCAGAAATTGAGTCTTCGCAGGTTGATGAATATCAGAGGAGAAATTTGTTTCGGCTGGTGATTATCAAAGATGTTGAAACGGGCAGCATCAGTGGGAATTTCATGAACATACTTGCCAATAGTCCACAACAAGATTTTGGAAGCATCCGATACAAAAATGTAGGCAATTTTTCTGGCACAATCCAGTATTACCAACTCAATGGAAAATTTAATGTAGGCTGGCATTATTTAAAAGGCAAAATCGACACCAAGTATACACCGTTTGATTTACCTGTAGCTGGCGCAAAGGTTGCCGTAATGATTCCGTGTGGCAGTAGCCCCAGATATGCGACGATTTGTGCAGGCGGTGGTGACGGAGCTGCAGAATATTGTACAACAAGTATTGTAGGTTATGATACTAAAATGTGTGAGACTATGGGCTTTAATCCCGATTACGGAGATGGTGGCGGTGGCGGTGGGGGATTTCAAATAGAACCAGATGACCCTTCAGTAGCAGATAAGTCTTTAAATAAAAGTAAATTGCCCCCTAATAACACCTCAGACATACAAGTGGCAAGCACATGCGTATTTAAAACTATGGAGTGGATTAATAAATATTTTGGTGGAGATAAGACAATGGGCAGTATTATTACGGACTATGCGAATGCTACAAAATCAGACGCTGTGCCTTCTGTGCAAAGAGCAATAGACCTAGTTAATAATGGTGTAGAATTAGCTGAACTTAATAACCTTGTCGATATGGTTTTTAAAACTACCTCAACCGAATCAATTACAAAGTCTATTGATAAAGGCTATCCATTGATGGGTTCGATAGCTACTGGCCAAGCTAATATTGCTCACGAAGTAATGATAACAGGTTATAACAATAATGGAACAGTACAGTATTTCGATCCGGAGACGGGTCAGTATAATACTAAACTACCAGGAGAATTTAGTAATGTAATCACTATAATTGGAAATAAATCATAGGATCATGAAAAAAATAATAGTACTTTTATTTTTAACTATTTTTATAGTTGGAATAAAAAAATCTTTTTCACAAGATGTGAATAGTGGATCAGATGCAGCAATATTTGTATTGAAGTTAGCCAATGGCAAAGAAACAATAGCTAGATATCCTATTGTTTTACTTAACAAACAAGTTGAAAAATTAGTTTCAATACAAAGAGATAGTTTTTTTAAACAACATCCTACTCTAAAAGGTTCTAGTGTTTTTGCGTTTGAATTAAAGCCCATGGTTACAAAAATTTTTAGTTTAACAGAGATTTTTAACAAATTTAATATCCCTCAATCGGCGAGAAACTACCAAATCATTGTTGGACAGAAGACTGTTGCTTCTAGAGATGGTATATTCGCAGCAGAAAACGCTATAGAATCCGTTACTGTTGATGAAAAACAAAAAAAGATAACTGTAAAGATGTATGCAGATCAATAAACTTGGAAACGGAGGGATTTTAAATTTTTAAATTGCACGATTAAATAATGTTATCGATCAAGGTATTCCGAAGTCTAAAAGCTTTTTACAAATACTCAAAGCAATTCTTTGTGCTAAGGGAAATCTAAAACTTAAAGCCTTCCGAATCGTGGGGCTTGTTTGTGGTAAGTGGTTTTGTTACGCTAAAAATATTAGTAAAATTTGCATTATGAAAATTTTGAGTAGCGCAAATAACGATAATAGTCAGGAAAAAAGCCCGGAATCTGTGAATTACCTGTCGCCAATACAGGTAGGACGCAGGTGATGCGACTACTCAGGGATTAAATTAAAAAGGTAAATCGACGTCGTTATCATCATGGTCGATTACGTTTGTTTTTGGTAGTGCGCCGTCTGGTAAAGGTAGCGGTGTTACTGAAACAAGTTAATAATGTCTTCTCTGTCCATGAATATAATTTGACTTCGTTTTTGTGCATCGAGTTTATTGCCTAACCAAGCTTTTGCCTGTTTTGTTATTTCTCCTCCTGCAACAATAAAAGCGTGATCGACTAAAACCCTTCTATTGTGTTCAGGGTCAAATATTTCATGCCCTAGCATCATCAATGCTTGATTATAGATTTCAGCCACATTTTTATTGTCAGATTTTGACATTCCTGCTGAATCTAATTTTCCCTTCTTAAACTGAATTCCAAAATAAAGTATGTGTTGTGTTGGCAACGTAAACTTCATCCAAATGTCTTTTCCGAATTCTAGTGCTTTATCTTTATGGCCGGCAGCTGTAATTCTATGGAATCCAAGCTGTCTGTATAATGGCAATAAAATTTCTTCGATGTAAGATTTCGGGTTTTTAGAGTATATATAGCAATATAAAAAACAAAAGCTGCGGGGAATGAAAGTAGAGCTGCCATAAATAGGGACAACAATAAAAATGTGGGCAGATCTTGCCAGTGCGAATTGTCTGAAGGAGAACCAATAGTCATGATTGCCCAAAACGCCAATGTACCGACTGCAATACCAGATAGCCAGACTTTTAGCGTGTAGGAGAGGGTTATTTCCATAGATCTAAAATTAGAAATTGTTTTCGGTTTGCATGCTATCCTAACTAAAAATGAATACTATTAAAGTCGAACTTAAAGCAGTTTGAGTGCAGGTGTAGCGTTATGGGCTCGTTTCGTTTATTGTAATGAATGGGTTAACTGAGTCTGCAATTATGGATCTCTGATTGCATGATCTGAAGAATACATTGTTTTTTTCCAGTATTTCGATTCCTGCCTTCTCATTTGTATTATTTGAGAAATTCCTTATTTGGATATCATAGTTAATCAACTAATCCTTAAAGATTTGTTTTTCGTGTGCAGATTGTTTTTATTGGAACACTATACTTAGAAATCAGTATTTCCGGTTTCCCGTAATTTTTCCTCTTTATTTCTTATGACTTTTGAATCATGATAAAGATTACAGAAATTAAAATCTCCGTTAAATTGTTCTTGTTTTATTGCTTTGCGGCATTGTTGATGTTTAGCGGTTGCACAACAAATTACTATTTAACGGTTTCGGATATTGATACACCAGTTTATGCGGATGCCGGAGGTATTAAGAAAGTTGCTACAATTGAAGCCGGAAAAGCGTTTATTCAAAGTGGCAAAATACATAAGACAACAATTCGGTATGGGCGAACCCGCGGATATAGCTCATATTTTGTTTCCTGGAAGCCACTCCGAAATTTGACTAAAAAACAATTGGATGAACTTATTTTTACTGCCGATTATGGTTATATCTATTCTGGTATACCAACCTCACAATATCAATACGGTAAATTGTTGCCTAAATATCCTGGATATAGTTCAACTGGATCTGGACATCCTTCTGTTAATGCTGGTAGCGCATCGGGAGGAAGTGTTCATGTAAAAGGGTATACCCGCAAAGATGGAACGTATGTAAGGCCACACACCCGATCAGCACCGCGAAAACGTTAGCTTTTTAGAAACGGGTGATTTGCAAAGTTTTTGAGAAACGTTTCAATCAAAGTCTTCTTTTAATCGTATAAAAGATGTATGCTTAGTAATTTATGAGTTTTTTATGGCTCAACAATGTCCTGAAGCTTGAAATACCAGATACAGGGAACAATAGGCGTAGTATAGGAAACGATTAAAATAAGGTATCCGGGAGACAAGAGGGAGTCCGGATCTAATATTAAAAAGGTGGCGAAACTCATCGTAACGGCCAGCAGGCTTAAGATAAGCTTACATTTCTTCGATGTAAGATTTCGAGCTTTTAGAGTATATATAGCAATATAAAAAACAAAAGCTGCGGGGAATGAAAGTAAAGAGGCTTCAGATAGGAGCGTCAATAAAAATGTGGACAGATCTTGCCAGCGCGAATTGTCTGAAGGAGAACCAATAGTCATAATTGCCCAAAACACCAATGTACCTATTGCAATACCAGATAGCCAGACTTTTAGCGTGTAGGAGAGGGTTATTTTCATAGAGCTAAATTTAAAAATTGTTTTCGGTTTGCATCCTATCCTAACTAAAATGAATACTATTAAAGTTGAACTTAAAGCAGTTTGAGTGCATGTGTAGAATTATGGGTAATTGCGTTTATTGTATCGAATGGGTAACTGAGTCTACAACTATGGATCTCTGATTGCATGTTCTGAAGAGTACATTGTTTTTTTCCAGGATTTCGATTCCTGCCTTCTCATTTGTCTTATTTGAGAAATTCCTTATTTGGATATCATAGTTAATCAACTAACCCTTAAGGATCTGTTTTTCGTATGCAAATTGTTTTTATTGGAGCGCTATACTTAGAAATCAGTATTTCCGGTTTCCCTTTTTTTAGAACATCTTTTTCTTTTTAGATTAGTTGACTTAAATATAAATTTTTAACCTATCCATATGGAAATAACAACTCTAATTGCTGGATTCTTCGCGGGAGTTACAATTGCTTACATTATATTTTACTTGTTTAACAAAACAAAAAGCGTCTCTAAAACGGAATTCGATTCTCTAACATTAAGGCATAATGATGTGGTTGGCAACCTTCGATTATTTGAAGATAAAGTGCAAACTTTGCAAGCTTCCAATGAGTTACTAACTCAGAAAATTAACCTTAAGGATGCTGAACTTATTCAGTACCAGACCAAAAATGCCTCCTTAGAAACAGAGCTTAAGAATAGTGAATTAAAGACTGTTGAACTCGTTGAAAAGCTCAATCACGAAAGTGAACTTAGCAAAAGTCAACAATCAGAAATTAATCTTCGCCTACAGCAAATTTCGGAGCTTAAAGCGAATACCGATTCCTACATCAATAGTCTAGCGAAAGAACAAGAAATAAACCAGAAACAAACAAAGCATGCAGAAGAGCAAATACTAAAAATTACCGAGCAGACATCAGAGGTTAGTAAACTAAGTGCTAATAATGCAGCATTAATGGATAATGTCGTAAAACTCACCAATGTTAACGATAAACAATTAAAGCAAATTGAGTTGTTTACGTTAACGATCAACGAACACATTTCTGAAATAAGCAAATTGACAGCAAATAATGAAGCTCTGTCTGATAAACTTAGTATGCAGAAAGCAGAAATTGAAGAGCTTCAGAAAACTGCCCATCTGCAATTTGAGAAAATAGCCAATCGGCTTTTTGATGAAAAATCGACGAAATTCACGGAAACTAACAAAACTAATCTGGAAGCATTACTAAATCCTCTTAAAGATGATATTGGTAAATTCAAAGCAAAAGTTGAAGAAACCCACTCTGAGGATACCAAACAGCGAGTCTCATTAGACGAAAGGATACGAGGTTTAATAGATCAAACGAATAAGGTAAGTGCAGAAGCCAGTAATCTCGCTACAGCGCTGAAGGGTAAACCGCAAAAAAGAGGAAACTGGGGTGAGATGATTTTAGAGCGCATCCTTGAAATGTCTGGTCTCACTAAAGACAGAGAATATTTTATTCAGGGAGGTATCAAGGATGACGAAGGAAATATGTTAAGGCCTGATGTACGGATTAGTCTTCCAGATCAACGAATGATCATTATAGATTCGAAAGTTTCGCTAATCGCGTATGATAATTACTCCGCTACTGAAAATCCAGAAGAACAGAAAATTCATCTAAACAAGCATTTAGAAGCTACATATAATCATATCGAGCAATTGAGTAATAAAAATTATGATAGTTTAGGAAGTACGCTCGATTTTACAATGATGTTTATCCCTATTGAACCTGCCTATATGCTGGCTATACAGGCAGATCTGTCTATTTGGGCCAAAGCATACGAGAAAAGAATATTATTGGTTAGCCCAACAAATCTAATTGCCTGTCTGAAACTATTCTCTGATTTATGGAAACGCGATTATCAAAGTAAAAATGCTTCCGAGATTGTAAAAAAAGGAGAAGCGCTGTATGAGAAATTTGTAGGCTTCACCAAGACTTTTGAAGATATTGGTGATAGTATTAAAACCACTCAAGATAGATATGATAAAGCTATGGGTCAGTTGAAAGTTGGTAGAGGAAATATTATAAAACAGGGCATAGAACTTAGAAATTTGGGTTTAAAATCTGATAAGAAAGTTTCTGAAAAATTACTGCCTTCGGATATGGAAGAGTTGGTTTTAGGTAGAGAAGAGGAGATTGATAATTAGAGTGTTATGGTCTAGTGCTTACAAAGATAGAAGTATTGGAAGAAAAAGGACAGCAAAAAAAAATAGATTTCGCTTCGGTGGATAAATCTAATCGCATTCAACTCTTGAGCTCACCATGCGTAATCGAAAATGCTGCGCTACGCTTGTGTTAAAACATAGATCGAACCTCGCTGCTATGCAGCTATTGCTTCTCACACATTTTCTCTGTTCGCAGTTGTTGAGAGTACCTAAATATACATATCGATAATTTTACCTATTATCGTTAAAAATTAAATCTATATCTTAGAAAACTAAATGTTGATGCTCTTATCACCTCTTTATTGCCAAAAAAATAGATTATCTGAGTGCAATCATTCAACGGTTTAACAAACATTAAAGCTTACTCATTCCAATGCAATGAATAAACTGGCATAATCGTTTTAATCAAGGTTTTTAGTTGCGTATATTCATGAGTTTGCTACCATTTTAATACATTATAATAAAGCATTGAGAGAAATACTTAGATATATTGCAAAACGACTTTACAAAGTGAAGTTTGAAAAACTTCGGACAAGACTTCTTATGGAATACGAATTAGTGAAAGTCGGCCAAACAAAAAAATACAGTACTCTATCTAAACTTCTCATTTCAGGAGAGGACCATAGGTTTTATTATCATATTGGCTTTGACTTTATAGCTATCATTAGAGCTGTTCGGAATAGAATATTTCACAAGAGAGTTGAAGGAGCAAGTACAATAGAGCAGCAACTTGTAAGAGTTTTAACTAACGACTTTGATAGAACTTTTAAAAGAAAAATTCAAGAAATTCTGCTTTCAACGACAGTATCTTCTATAATTCCAAAAAAATCGATACCTCGAATTTACTTGAATGTTGCTTATTATGGTGCAGAGATGAATGGACTAAATCAAACTTATTCAAAGCTCGGCATACTTGACATAGAAACAATACCTATTGAACAAGCAGCAGAAATTGTTTCTAGAATTAAATATCCTCAACCAAGCAAACCAAATCAAAAGCGATTGCTGCAAATTGAAATGAGGAAACAACACTTAATAAAACTTTACAATAATCATTTAACCCGAAAACATTTTAAAATATATGGTTGACATTAGAGATTATATTGTACTATCGAAAATTGCTACCTCAATTAGTAGTTGTTATTCAATCCCTGATGACTTTAAGAACTATTACAACCAGATAGATAAGAGTGAAAAAAAATCTCTTATTAGGCATTTTGTCGTAAATAACATTCCTTTTGCTTTCAGAGATAAGCCAATGTTATATGAGCAAATTACGCAATATATCGCTGACAAACTTCAAATTTCAACATCTGAAGTTAAGTTAATTGGTAGTGCTAAAACAGGTTTTTCAATTAGCCCACTTCCCGACTTTGGAAGAGCATTTGGGCAGCATAGTGACCTGGATTTTTCTATTGTAAATGAAGATTTGTTTAACAATTTAAATAATGAATTTAATGACTGGTCGGATCTTTATAAGACAAAACAGATTAAAGCTAACAATGACACAGAAGAAGGTTATTGGAATCAAAATCTAGAAGGCGGAGCTCGAAAATTAAAACGTGGTTTTATCGATACTCATTTCATTCCTAACCGTGATAAATTTATAAAAACAAAAAAAATAAATAATAGTCTTTGGCTTATTCAAAAATATTTAGACGAACAACACGGCATTAAGGTAAAAAAGGTTTCTGCAAGCGTATACAGAAGTTGGAATTCATTTGCAGGACGGCTTAATGTAAATACTGAAAGTGTAATGAGTAGAATATGAAAAAAAGAGCCTATAAAAGGTTTTGCCAGAAGCGGTTTTCAAATTCTTTGGTTGAACATTTGAGCAAGGTTCAACAATAGTAAATCTATTGAAATTCTGTGCTAAAAATCCTTTTCAATGATATCAGTTTAAAAACAAATGAAAGAAAAAGCTATAAAGATACATGCTAATGTTGATGAAATTACTATGTATAAATCATTAGGCGAAGCTTTAATGAAAACTCAGGTAGTCGAACAGGCTTTGAGTCATTCAATTACCCTTAAATTGAATCCTGACGAAACAAAGGAACGAGCTGACAAATTTTTAAGACAACAACTGCGATATACCTTAGGTCAGGCCATCAAAATTGTAAATGAAAAAAACTATACAAATTATCATTACAAGAAGAAATTAATGCTTTTTTAGAACAAAGGAATTGGTTGGTTCACAAAGTTGTCAATGGGAGCGAAGAGGATTTTAGTGCGGGAATTATAAAAAAAAAATGCTTGATAAAATTCATTCTGTTTCGGACAAAGCGATAATAATTCATCGTGAATTAGAATATGATTTATTAGATTTTTGCACTTCCAAAGGAAAAGATATGTCAAAAATGAGAACATTGCTTGATTTGCAAGGCCAAGGTATTAGGGTGCGAAAGAAGCAATAAATAATGATTAATTTGAAACGTTCAATATCCAAAAACTTAAACCTCCCACTTAAATTAAGAAATAGAAGTAAGCGCAGCAATATTCACTAACTGTCTAATAACAATAATTCACTTTTTCTTCATTATTCATCTGAAGAAATTATAGAAACATAACAATCTCGAAAATGCCTGCCTTACCACCTTCCACAGCAAAAATATTAGCCTACAAAGTATTAGACCGAGACTTTGACAGCACTTGGCCTGACTGGGCGGTTGATATGCTGGCGGCTGGTTTTGAAACGGAGCATTTGTTGATTTTGGCAGGCATGCGCGCGCCTTTCGACTATTTTGAGATGAAAACTTTAAGTACAAAGGCACCACATGAATTAGGTTTGGATTTCTCTGATAAACTTCAAACCGTGTTTAATTATGTGAATTACTTTTTACGAATGTTCTTAGATGGTCAGTCAGCATCTATAAAAGTGCTTCGGGAAATAAGAGATCTATATCTCGAACTCGATTATGAGAAATCTTTGCAGTA
This sequence comes from Pedobacter terrestris, assembly GCF_052343045.1. Classification (NCBI taxonomy): domain Bacteria; kingdom Pseudomonadati; phylum Bacteroidota; class Sphingobacteriia; order Sphingobacteriales; family Sphingobacteriaceae; genus Pedobacter; species Pedobacter terrestris. The sequence continues at coordinate 1,757,262 of NZ_CP180264.1, forward strand.
CTTCAATTTGTTGTATTATGCCAAATCTGATTTAACGGTAGATGAGGAACAATGGTACATCGATGGAGTCGATCGGAATAATATTGGCGAAAAGATTGAGGCTTATTTTAAGCAATGGTTGCTGGAAACAGACGATCAATTGTAGATCTTTAGGGCGTAATTTGTCACCTCGATTTAAAATAAAAAAGCCTCTCAGTTTTCACTGAAAGGCTTTGAACTGTACCCCGGAAGGGATTCGAACCCCTGACCCACGGTTTAGAAAACCGTTGCTCTATCCAACTGAGCTACCGAGGCTCGTTTTTAAAGAGATGCAAATATAGAAGTTCTGTGGGATAAGAGAAAAAATATTTGCAACTTTTTACAGCAGATTTTAAGAAAAGTAAATAAGTCTTTTATAACGAATCACTTAATTTTTTCAGATGCGCTGTAAAACTCTATTTGTAGATCCGTTTTAGCAGATATTTACCTGTTTTTTGGATAAAAGATTAAGCATCTTCGCCATTCCAGACATCATCATCGGCATGATCCAGCCGGTCGTGTTTACTGGTGGCGCCAAAATCATCCTGATGGTGGTAATTTCTTTCCGGGTTTTCCGGCAATAAATCGCCTCTGTCTAAAGATTCATGATGCGGATGTTCAATTTCCGGAAGGTCTTCATGGATGTGTGAGGGCTTTAGAATGATTTTTTTGGGATGCTGTTCGTTTTCCATGTGTTAAAGGTAACAAAATTCAAGCCAATAGCGGCTCAAATAATCGGTTTAAACTAAAGGGTGTTTATGTTTAATAAGTGGTTTTACAAAAGTTTTTGGTAGCAGTAAAAGCGCAGACCGGGGCGTTTTGGTAAAGAAATTTCACCACTAAACTGGTAGCCCAATTTGGGGAAAAGTGCCTGGGTTGCCTGGTTTTCACTGTTGGTATCTACGCGGAGGATTTTAATTCCTCTGGCAATGGCAACCGTTTCGGCCTGGTTCATAAGTTGTTTGGCGATGCCCATGCCCTGAAAATCGGGATTTACAGCAAGTCTGTGGGTAACAATTGCAGTTTCTGTAATGTCCCATCCGGCATCTGCGTATTCCGCGTCCTGGTCTGTAGTAATTGCCGTTACACCGGCAATGGTTCCGTTAACCTCGGCAACCCAAAGTTGTTCCAGTTCAACATCTTTTCCAAAAACCTCAGGGTTTGGGTAATCGTTGCCCCATTGCAAATTTCCGCTGGCCCGCATAATAGGCACCACTTTGCCCACCATATCCATAATGCCTTCCATATCTTTAAGCGTTGCTTGTCTGATTCTCATGGCGCAAAGATAAAATTAGTGATAGGAGGGCGCACGATATTTTAACAAAAAAAATCCCCTTCCAAAATTTGGAAGAGGATTAGATATAGGGGATGAGAACTTACTTCTTATTCAGATCTGTAAATACAGCTGCTTTATCTTTTGATTTTTTATCGAGTTTAAACGCGTCAAAAATTTCTCCGGATGCTTTGTAAGCGGTGTATTTTAGGTGATCACCATCTACAGAGATGATCTGGAAGAGTTGGGTATCTTCGGCAAAAACATCCATCCAGCGGGGTTCAACGTCAATCTTATACATTTTTGGGCCGGCAACAGAAACCACATACATTGGTCCGCCAACTTTGCCAGAGACACCTGTGCCAAGGTTTTGTCCGCGGCTGTAGGTATGGTCGTGTCCCTGCATCAGTAAATCTACATGGTAACGGTCAAACAGCGGTTTAAACAATTCCCTGAATTCTTTATTGTCGCGGCCTTTGGCGGTAGAGTAAATCGGGTGGTGATAGGTAATCATTGTCCATTGCTGCGGATTGTTTTTCAGCACTTCCTCCAGCCATTTAGCCTGCGCTTTAAGTGAAGTAGAATCCAGTACAATCATTTGAGAGTTGAGTGAAATCACCCGGACATTGGCATAATCAATATAATACACCGATTCTTTTAAACCTTCCGGGCCATTTTCAGGCAACGTGTACTGCGCGCGCCAATGCGGATCTAAAGTTAGCGTGCGTTGCTCATCGCGGAAATATTCGTGGTTTCCGGAAGATGGAATACTCGGAATCATTCCGTTGATGAAACCTCCGCCGAAATGCCATTCTCCCCATTCATTATCGTTGTTAGAGCGGTTAATTAAATCGCCGGCATGAACAATAAAACGGGCATCGCCATGCGTAGCAAATGCGCGTCTGATGACGCGAGACCATTTGGATTTGATGTCATTCTGTGCATCGCCAAGATAAATGAAAGAGAACGGTTTTTTTCCGGCAGGTGCCGTTTTAAACTGAAACCATTCGCTCCAGCGTTCACCATCGCCAACACGGTACGTATACATTTTATCGGGCTGCAGACCGGTAAAATTGATGCTGTGGTAGTTCGCGGCTTCGTACGCTTTGCCTTTCAAAACCTCAGTTTTGCCTTCAAACTCCTGCGATTCCGGTTTTTCGAGTTTCGGAGAACTGCCCTCTACAAGGATTTGTCCAATGCTTTTGCTTACCGTACTGTCTGTACGCCAGGTAACCGATTGCGTCGTTTTCGGATCTGAAGACCAGGTGAGGATAATGCGATCCGGGTTTTTACCCGCAGGAAATTCCTGCGCGTAAAGCAAATGTGTAGAAGTGAGTAGCGTTAAAAGCAATAAAAGTTTCGGGAATGTTGTATTCATGTTTGTGATTTAGTGAAATGGAGTGTATTTGAAACCGATGTTTGCCCAGGATGAATAGTATTTGTGGTCGTTCGGGCGGCCATCACCATAATCGAGGATAATCTGTGCATTGTTGATGTTGCTGATGCCCATGAAAATGGAGAAGCTTTTGCTGATTTTCTGTTGCGCAGAGAAATCGAGTTGTGCGCGTCCTTTTTCCATCAAATCATCGGCCTGTGTTTCTGCAAGTTCGCTGATGAAGGTATGGTAGAAGTTTAATGAAATCCTTCCGGAGAAACCGTATTTTTCATAAGAAAGGGAAACGTTTCCAACTTTAGGGCGCATAGAAGGCAGCCTTACGGTACGTTCGCTTACAATACCCGGAACTTTAAATTTCGATTGAATTTGCGTGTAGTTACCATAAATACCGAAACCATTCAGGAAGCCTGGCAAGAAGGTTAACTGTTGTTGCCACGCCACTTCAAAACCATAAAGAGAGGCATTGGCGCCATTAATGGTTTGCGTTACCTGGTAGCCATTAAACGTGCCGCCTTGCTGCGTGTAAATGCTCTCGTAAATGTAGTTGTCTATATTTTTATAGAAAAGCCCTCCGGAGATTAAACCCAGCGATTTCAGATAATGCTCAAATAAGAAATCTACGTTGGTAGACGTCGCCTGATCTAAATCCGGATTACCGATTTTCATTCTCTTTCTGCGGGTTTCAATTTCCTGCCAGGGCACAAGGTCATAATAACTTGGGCGCGACAGTGAACGCGTTACTGCTGCACGGAAATTGGTGCGCTGATCTACTGCGTATTTCAGGTTTAAACTCGGAAAGAAACCTTCAAAAGCCGATTTGGTATTCACTTTATTGGTGCTCACATATTGGCCGGCATCATTAAAAGAAACAATATTACCATTGTAATTGAAACCTGTACGTTCATAACGCAAACCGGTAATGATGTCTAACTTATTTAAAGTCAGTTTTCCCATTCCGTAAGCTGCGCCCAGTGTTTCTTTACCGCTGTAAGAATCCGGATCTGTATTCTGGCGGATATAGGTTTCATTATCTTCGAAAAGCGATTTGTTGTTCTGGTAGTATTGTTCCATCAGGTAACCATCTGCAATAGCACCTGATAAATCATATTGCCCGTCAAAATAATCTTTACGCGAATAATCGCCGAGGAAATTAGACAGGTTTAACGTGCCCGATTTTAAGGTATATTGATAGTAACTTCGGGTATGGTCATCTTCTTTGTATTTGTAGCGACCGCCAAATTTCACCATCAGTTTATTTTTCTCCGTCAGGTCAAACGTACGCTGAATGTTTAATGATCCTTGTCCGTCTTTGTCATGTGCAATCTGGTGGCGGTTGGTGTAATAGTTTGTGGTATAGTTTGCCGCATTGTTTACATCGGTACTTCCGAAATCGAACTGTGGTGCACGCGGATTTGATACATCCAAACCGGCAGATAAACCAGTATACGTGAAGTATCCGTCATAGTACAAAGGCTGATCGTACAAACCAGAAGAATACGTCAAATCTATGTTGGCTTTCCAGTTGTTAAAATCTGTTTTATAACCTAAAGAGAAACTGGTCAGGTTGCGGTTGTAGTTTCTTGGTGTACCGCTGGAACCGATGTTGATGTCTGTAACGTGCGTAAGATCTGTGTACTCGCCAATGCTGAAACTTTTGGTTCCGCGTGTTTGCAGTTCATAGAATTTATTGTAGTTGGCACGCAGGTAAATCTGGCTTTTTTCTGTCGGGAAGAAATCAATTTCGGCTTGTAAACCTAAATTTTCACGGCGCAATTCAGTGCCTTCCAATTCGAGGTTAGAGAGCAAAACATGTTCTGTTCCATTAATTTCATAAGTATCATAATCCTTTTGTACACGGTCTTCTCCGCGAAAACTTTTACTGTAGTTTACACCGCCAAGGAAAGCCCATTTATTAAAGCGTTTGCCGTAATTGATGGAACCATCGATATTGTCTTTATCTACCAGGAAGTTGCGACCAAACGAGCCTTTGGCCTGGAATTGCTCCTGACCTTGTTTAGGGGTTTTAGAGATGATGTTAACCGAACCTGCAGTTCCGTCGGCATCCATATCTGGCGTTAAGGTTTTGTTTACTTCTATAGCTTCTACGGTAGAAGATAATATACCGTTTAAATCGATGTCTCTTGAGCTGGTTTGGGTAGAAGGGAGGCGGTTTCCGTTTAGGGTAACAGAACCCATTGATTGATCTAAACCACGGATAATGATGTTGCGCGGTAAACCGTAGCTATAATCCATTGCTACACCCGGCACACGTTGCATGGCTTCACCAACGGTTGCATCCGGAAAACGTTCAATCTGTTCTTCGGAAAGCACGTATTTAATGTTGTCTGCATTGCGCATGTTGCTTAGTGCAACCGCTTCACCACGGCGGATTCCGCTAATGGTAATGCCTTTCATGTCGTTGTTTATTCCAGAGATTTTTAACTCTACTGTAGTGGTTTTATCGTCTTCTACATTTACGGTAAAGTCTGTTGTGGCATAGCCGATATAACTGGCCTGAAGCGTAACTTTTCCGGCCGGAACTTTATCTATAATGAAATAACCATTTACATCTGTAATAAATTTCCGGTTGGCACCTTTAACTAAAACGGTTGCATAAGGCAATGTTTTGTTGCTTTCGCGGTCTTTCAGGTAACCTACTATGGAGCCGGGTTTTGCGGCTGCGGCAATTTTAACGGGATTGTGTTTAATGATTACCGTCAGGCCTTGCTCAATCATCAGCAACTCATTCCGTTTTAAGATTGGCGTTAACAACATACGGGCAGTTTTGGTTTGATCGTTAATCGAGATGAGTTGCCGCATCGGTTCATTACTGGTATACACAAAGTTGACTCCGGTTTTGCGTTCAATCTCTTTTAATGCATCTTTAAGCTGAACATTTTGAAGGTTCAGGGTAATTTTGGTATCCAATCCGGCTTGTCCGTATACAACGGAAGCATGGATAAGATTCATAAAGAGCATAGATGACAGGGTGTAAATCAGGCTTATTCGCATAAGTATTTTCATAAGGCGGCCAGCCCCATTAAAATTTTTCATAAATTTGGGTGTGTTTAAATTTTTCGATTTATTCATTTGATCTGCGCTAACGGGTCGCATCCGTTTTGCAGGTATAAGGCCATTTCTATTCTGGAAATGGCTTTTTAGTTCTGGTTACATATTGATCCTCCTTTTACATAAATAGTTTCATTTGTTTGTTTGCTCGTAATATTCAAGGCAGTATGTAGTGTTTTCAGAATGTCGGCCAGCGGGCGATTGTTAAAAGTTGCACTGAGTTTGCAGTTTTTGGAAACGGAGTCATCTACTACAAAGCGGATGTTAAAGCGCCGCGAAAGTGTTTCAAATACTTCCTGAACAGGCGTTTGCTCAAAGGTTAAAGTGCCTTTGCTCCAGTTCTCAATTTCTGCAGTATTAATTTTTGTTTTGGTGAAATTCTGTGCGCTGCGTGTGTAATTTAAGACATCATTCGGCAACAGAAAAATAGCTTCGTTTTGTTCGTTTGTAGCCGTTACGCCAACTTTACCGGTTTTTACGGCTACGCGGATTTGCCCTTCATTGGCATATGCACGCACATTGAAACTGGTACCATATACCGTTGTGCGGATGTTTGCACTTTCTACAATAAATGGATGTTTATCTTTATGTTTTACATCAAAAAAAGCTTCACCGCTTAGTTTCACCCATCTTTTTTCTGCACGGGCAAAATCGTCGCTAAACTGAAGCTTGCTTCCGGCATTTAAGGTTACATCAGATCCGTCTGGCAAGTGCAGCACTTTAATTTTTCCATTGGTTGCAATTTCGGTAATCCAGTTTTGTGTGGGTTTTTCTGTTTTGGCGGTCCACAATAGGGTTAGTGTAGCCAATAAACCGGTAAAACCTGCAGCAATACCATATTTTAACCAGGGCAATCTGGCTTTTACCGCCTCGGGTTTGGCTTGCGCAGGTTTAATTATCCGCATGAGCGAACCTGTATTTTCTTCTGGCGGAATTTCTGTGCTGATTTTCCAGATCATTTCGGTTTGTGCATATATGCCGATATGGTCCGGATGTTCGTTCAGCCACGTATCAAGTTGTAGCTTGGTTTCCGGAGTTTCCGTACCGCTAAGCCGCTTGATCATTAAATTCCAGATTTCATCTTTCATAGTAGTTTGTTGTACAAGATGAAAGACAGAAAAGCGGGCAAGCAATACGGGCTGCGAATATTAAAGTTCTGTTAAGTGTTGGTTAAGGTAAACTGCACATTTTTCGTGCAGGTACTTCATGCTTTTGGCCAAATGGTCTTCAACGGTACGTATGGAAATTTGCAGCAGATCGGCAATTTCTGCATAACTGAATCCTTCAATCCGATGCATTTTAAATACAAGTTGTCGCTTTTCCGGCAAGGTAGAAATCAGTTTGCGCAACAGAAGAATTTTATCAGTCGCTTCATGATCTGTAATGGTTACGGTTTGCAGATCTGCAATTGTACTCAGCTCAGACCATTCTACATAATCCACAATATTTCTTTTGTGTCTGGACAAATGGTTTAGCGCCGCATTTTTAACCGAGCGGAATAAGTAGCCTTTTATATTGTCAATATTGCGTTCGCTATTCCACAATTGTAAAAAAAGATCATTTACGATATGGTTTGCTGCATCTGCATCATTCAGAAAATAATTGGCGTAATTGTTTAGTATAACCGACCATCGCCTGTAAAGTGCTTCAAAAGCAGGCGCACTGGTGTTTAGGGCTTGATCAGCCACAAAATCGATGTCGGTTTCCAACGGAATATATCTTGAACCCAAAACAAGCAAATCCATGTTAGCGGTGAGTTAACGCAGTATTAACTTCACATTACCTTAAAATAACTTGCCTTAAACTGAACAAACAGCGTGCAGATTACCTGGCTCTGCAATGGGTTTTATGTTTAAAAAGAAAAAATCTCCTCATTTATCTGAGAAAACATTCCTTTTGGTTGTATCCGTGCAATAAGTCTGAACCGTTTTATCAAAGTATGGGTTAGTTTACATAATTTCGGAAACTTTGCATCTATTTACATCATTTTCGCAAAGCGTGGCAATATAATTGCGCGTGAAATAATTATGTGGAAATCCGGTAAAAAGCACTGATACGAATCCTTATGTCTGAAAATCAAATAAAAGCTGCCGATTTTTGCGGAAGTCTTCCAATACACCACATCAATTCTATTCAGGATTATGGCTATTTAATCGTTTTCGATCTGAGTCTTTTCAATATTTTACAGCTGAGTGAAAATTTTGCCACACTTATGGGTAAAACACCTGCAGAAGTTGTGAAGTTAAATTTAGCTGATTTGATTTCTGATGCGTCTTTGCGCGCGATAAAACAGGTAACCGAAGAAGGATACCGTGATCGCGTTCCGTTGAATATCGAATTGAAAACGCAAAGCGGTACACAGGTTTTTAATGTATTGCTGCACATTAAAGCAGAATATGTATTGCTGGAAATGGAGCTTGCCGACCAAAAAATACCCCGGTCATTTACAGAGGTTTTTAGAGAGGTGCGCCAGTTTATTGCCGCTTTAGAAAGCAATAAAACCGTAGAAGAAGTTTGTGAAAATGCCATTCGCGAAATCCGCAGGATTTCTGGTTTCGATGGCGTACGCATGTACAGCTTTGATGCCGATTGGAATGGAACTGTAATTGCCGAAGAAATTACCGAAGGTTTAGAAGTTTACCTGGGCCAAACCTTTCCGGCTTCTGATGTACCCAAACAGGCGCGGGCCTTATATATTAAAAATCCTTTCAGGTTAATTCCGGATCGCGATTATAAACCTGTGCGTTTGTATCCGGTGATTAATCCCAACAGCAATGCTTTTGTAGATTTATCAGACTGCAACCTGCGTGGCATTGCTCCGGTACATTTAGAATATATGGGCAATATGAATGTTGTGGCTTCTATGTCTATCCGTGTAATGCGCGGACAAACACTTTGGGGATTAATTTCCTGCCATCATCTTGAACGAAATTGCCCCGATGTAGAGTTGCGGTATATCTTTGAATGGCTATCGATGGAAATTTCTAACCGGATCTCAGCCGTGCTGGATTTTGAAGAACTAAACGAAACCGCGGCATTGCTGGATAAACGCAGTTTGCTAACTGATAATATTTATGCCAAAGAACGTATTCTTGAGGGAATTTTGGACGATGAAAACCTAAACGTGCTTTCTCTGTTTAGTGCTACGGGAATATTGGTAAAATTAAGCGGAAAACTGGATTATAGGGGAGAAGTTCCGGAAAAACAGGATTTAGAGAATTTGTTGCTTTGGCTGGAAGGCAAAGAAATTGAGCAATTGTACAGCAGCCATCATCTGAGCGATGTTTATGAAGAAGCGAAAGATTTTGAAGCTGTTGCAAGCGGTATCCTGGTGATCCCGATTGATGGAAAAAACGGAGATTATGTCGTTTGTTTCAGACCAGAGCTGGTGCGCGATATCAACTGGGGCGGAGATCCGAGCCAAACCATTAAGTTTGAGCAAAACAGCGAACGTTATCATCCGCGCAACTCGTTTAAATCGTGGATGGAAACCGTTTACGGCCAATCTCAAAAATGGAGCGATGCAGAATTGAATATTGCAGAATCGCTTCGCAATTTTTTATTTGAATTTAGAACTAAACAGTTATACAAGTAGTCTGATGCAGGAAACACAAAGCATTAATAAAGATAAATCTGCACAAAAGCGTTATGATAAATATATTGTAGCCATTGGCGCTTCTGCCGGTGGATTAGAGGCAATACATGAATTTTTTGACCACATGCCGGCAACTGCGAGCTTTTCTTTTGTGGTAATCCAGCATTTATCCTCAGATTATAAAAGTTTATTGGTAGAACTGGTAGGCAAACACACACATATGAAGGTGTTTGAAGCTACGCATGACATGGCGATTCAGCAAGATTGCGTGTACATTATCCCCAACAATAAACTCATGACGCTTGAGAAAGGGCGTTTGAAACTTGCAGATAAATCTACAGAGAAAGCACCAAATACCGCTATTGACACGTTTTTACATACGTTAGCGAAAGATAAAAAAGAAAAAGCTATTGCCATTATCCTTTCGGGAACGGGAACCGATGGGACCAAAGGCATTCAAAGTATAAAAGACAATGGCGGGATGGTGATTGTACAAGATCCAACTTCGGCCAAGTTTGATGGAATGCCCAATTCGGCCATATCCTCAGGAAATGTAGATTATATAGAGTTGCCCGCACAAATGCATGAGCAACTTTTCAATTATGTACATGAAGAACCGATAAAAATATTGGAAAACGGCCAGGTTGATGAAGCCATGCTGGATGAAATTTTTAATCTGGTGCATGAACATAGCGGGAACGATTTTAATCTGTATAAAACGCCAACCATCATCAGGCGGATTGGCCGCCGAATGAACGAACGCAATGTTAAAAAGTTACAGGAATACATCAATCTGCTGCAGCACGAGCCGGATGAAGTGAAGTTGCTTGGCCAGGATTTTCTGATTGGTGTAACCAAATTTTTTAGAGATGCTAAAGCTTTTGAGCAACTTTCAGAAGTGGCGATATCTGAAATTGTGGCCAAAAAAGAAAACGGCGAAGCCATTAAAATCTGGGTGTGTGCATGTAGCACCGGACAAGAAGCCTATTCTATTGCCGCATTGGTCAATGATGTAGTAGACCGCTCTGGCAAACGTTTGGAGATCAAAATTTTTGCTTCGGATATTGACGAGAAAAGTATTGAGATTGCCGCCAGAAACGAATATCCTTTATCGGTAAAAAATGAAATTCCGCCGCACTTGCTCAAAAAATATTTTGTTCAGGAAGGGAAATTTTACAGAGTTGTGCCTCACATACGCAAGCAGATTGTTTTTGCGCGCCACGACGTAATTAAATCGCCGCCATTTATAAAAAATGATCTGATTACCTGTCGAAATATGCTCATTTACGTGAATACTATTTTGCAGGAAAAAATTCTTTCTACCTTTCATTTCTCCTTGAATACCAATGGTTTTTTGTTTTTAGGTTCAAGTGAAACAGCAACACCCATAAAAGCCGGAATAACTGAAGTTTCTTCTAAAGCGAAGATTTACACCAAAACCGGGAAAATAAATTACTCTACTTATAATACATACAATACCAGCCATAAAACCATCGTTGCAGACGATCGTAAAAGACTTCAAACACCAGTAGATACATCTAGTCCGTTAGCGGCTAAAATGACAGAGTTCATTTCTAAAGATCTGGGGTATGTTGGCATCAATATCGACCGTGCATATGTTATGAAAGATGCTGTTGGTGATTACCGCAAGTATTTATCGTTACCCGAATTTAAGATAGAGCTTAACCTTCTAAAAATGGTTCCGCGGGATGTTTCTGTAGTTTTAAACGCAGGTTTACGCAAAGCGTGGAAAGAGCAGCTACCCCAAAAAATACAAAAGGTTCGGTTTAAACAGGGCGAGCGCGACATGATGGTCGATATTTCTATCGTTCCGCCAGATGCAAGCAATGAAATGGGCGCTACAATGGTCATTTTTGTAGAACGCCAGGGCGAAGAGCAGCACGATAGACAGGAGACTGATGTAAGCATTTTACATGAAGGTGCGCAGGCAGAATATGTGTATGAGCTTGAAGCCGAATTGAATGATACGCGCACCAATCTTCAGATGGCAGTTGAAGAAATGGAAACTACCAATGAAGAACTTCAATCCAGTAACGAAGAGCTGCTGTCTGCAAATGAAGAACTTCAATCCAGTAACGAGGAACTACAATCGCTAAACGAAGAATTACATACCTTAAATACCGAACATCAGCTTAAAATCAAAGAACTTTTTGAGCTGAATGACGATTTAAACAACTACTTTAGAAGTACCAATATCGGGCAGATTTTTCTGGATGCCACCATGCTGATCCGCAAGTTTAATCCGGCTGCAGTTGCGATGGTAAACCTGATTGATGCCGATGTGGGGCGTTCTATTGAACACATTTCTAATAACATTAAGCTTGAAACCCTAACTGCGGATATAAAAGGTGTTTTGGCGAGCGGTATAAATCTGGAGAAAGAAGTACAGTTGCGCAACGGTTCCCGCAGTTTAATGCGCATAATGCCTTATGTACGTAAAGATGGGAAAACCGATGGAGCCGTAGTTTCTTTTGTTGATATTACACAACTTACAGAATTAAACAATATTATTTCTGGAGTATTCAATGCCAGTTTAAACGCAATTTTGGCTTTCCGTACCATTCGGGATGAAAAGCATTTTATTACAGATTTTGAATGCATAACCTATAACGATTCTGCATTGGCTTTATTGGGCGAGCAGTACGATACGTTGCGCGGTCAACGCTTGGCACAACTTCCAATTCTGGCAGCGAATCATTTGATGCAAAAATATCATCATGTAGTAGAAAAAGGTGAATCTTTGCAAACCGATATTGTTGTAGACGATCAGAAATGGTATCAGCTTGTGGCCGTAAAAATGTCAGACGGGTTTGTACTTACGCTAACAGATCTCAGTCAGCAAAAACTGGCAGAGCAAAAACTGAAGAAAAATTACAACGAATTATTGCTTGCGCGAGAAAAATTAAAAGGCTTAAATTCAGAACTGGAGGTAAAAGTACAGGAACGTACGCTAGAGCTTTCGCAGAGTGAAGAGCGTTTTAATTTGGTTTCTCATGCTACAAACGACACCATCTGGGATTGGGATCTGGCCAATAACACCATGTGGCGGAGCGATAATTTTGTTAAAATGTTCGGGTATGAAAATAAAGACGAACATAAGAATATCGGGTTTTGGTTTGAACGGATTCATCCTCAGGATCGTGAGCGGGTAAAACGTGGTGTTTACGACAGCATTAACCACAATGAAACGCAATGGAACGCCGAGTACCGTTTCTTAAAAGCAAACGGAGAATATGCAACATTGCTGGATCGTGGAACCATACAAACTGATCATTTAGGAACACCATATCGTATGGTCGGTTCTATTATAGATATTTCTCAGCTCGTAGACACTGAATTTAGATTAAGTACCACTGAGCGCAAATTCAAGAAAATATTTGAATCTAATGTAATCGGTATTCTATTCAGCAACACCCTTACAGGCAGAATAGACGATGCAAATGATGTATTTCTGGATTTGCTGGGCTATACCCGTGAAGATTTTGAAAGTGGCAATATAGATTGGATGTCGATCACGACAGAACAATCTTTGCCCATTAGTCAGATTTCGGCAAAATTATTGAAAGAACAGGGATTTTGTCCGCCATTTGAAAAACAGTATGTTAGAAAAGACGGGCAAATAATAGAAGTAATGGTGGGTTCTGCATTACTTGACGAAGAGGGGCGTACTGAGGCCGTTACTTATGTAATTGACATTAGTAAGCAAAAATATGTAGAGAAAAAGCGTGCTGAACTGCAGAAGCTGGTTAAAAAGCAGCAGGATGAGTTTTATAGTATTTTTAAAAATGCACCAGCACTGATTACCATTCGCCGGGGTAAGGAGTTGCGCTATGAATTTGTAAACGAGGCTTTTCGGAAGTTTGATGGCGGGGAAGACTATATTGGCAAATCGGAGCTGGGAAATAACTCGCAATTTGAGGCAGAACAGCTTAAAGCAATCGAACGCCGCGTACTGGAAACCGGTAGACCTTTCATGACGAATGCGTATAAGTTTACCAAAGTAGATGCGGAGAGTAAGTCTACAAGCGATGCCTGGTATGATCTGATCGTCAATCCTGTGTTTTCTGACAATGGAGAAATTGATGGAATTGCTTTCTTTGGTTTTGAAGTAACCGAACTGATTAACGCAAAAGAAGCCACAGAAGAATTGATGAACCGCAAAGACGAGTTTATGAGTATCGCCAGCCACGAATTAAAAACGCCGATTACCAGTATTAAGGGTTTTCTTCAGTTTGCGCTTAGAATGGCTGAGCAACGGAAATTTGAACAGATTTACAGTTTTATTGATAAAGCCAATAAACAGATTGAGAAATTAACCACATTGGTCAACGATTTACTTGATGTGACGAAAATACAGGCGGGGAAAATGATTTTTAATTTTTCTGAGTTTGATATTGAAGATGTCATTGGAGATGCATTAGATGGCGTTCAGGCGCAAGTGAACCAACATCTGGTCATTAAAAATATTGAACCGGCCACAATCTACGGAGACCGGAACCGGATTGAACAAGTTCTGTCTAATTTTATTTCGAATGCGATCAAATACTCTCCGGATGGTAAGAAAATCATTATTACTGCAGGTATAAATGAAGGAAAACTTAGAGTTTCGGTTCAGGATTTCGGAATAGGTATTCCTAAATCTAAATCAAAATTTGTATTTGATCGGTTTTTCCGTGTAGAAGAATCGTCGCATCTTTTCGCCGGCCTAGGACTTGGCCTATATATTTCTGCAGAGATCGTACATCGTCATAATGGAGAAATAGGTGTAGACAGTCAGGAAGGAGAGGGCGCAACGTTCTGGTTTGAGATTCCTTTGGAAAATAAAATGATTTAGTGGTTAGATTTACTCAACCTTTCCTTAATCGAGTTGGAGGCTGGAATACAGTATTTGGTGATATTCCAGCCAACAATTCTGAAGCAGATTACACGCTAGCCTCTGCAGGCAATAGATTAAAATTCTCGGTTTTATTCATTAAAACAGGTATGTGGTATAAGTTTGTAGTAAGTTACCAATCGGATATGCTGTTTTAAGCACTTTGTGAAAATGTCAGACGTGCTGTTAAAAAAGGAAATGATTTACCGATAAAAGCTCAAAATACAGCTTCTTGAATATTTTAAGGTTTTATATTCAAACACTTATGAGAGTAATACTCCATTAAAAAGATCTGGCCAGGCCATTTTTTCCAGCGGCTGGATCTAGTTAGGGCAGAATGCCACGCAGTTTTTCATTCAGGTAATAGCTAAGAAAAGCTTGATATTCATCCGAATTCTTTAGGTGCTGATGGTCTTTCTATCGATGGAAAGATTTTACAGATAGCTTATTTTTAACTTCGTACTGTTAAAATAATGGTGAATTAATTGCATAAGATGATTTACTATCGTAATATTGCGATATATAAAAATGGGACTTACAAAGACAGAAATATTTACAGGAGAACAGAACCAGCTTTCGATCCTCTTGAAGGCTATTGCCCATCCAGCAAGGATTTCAATCCTGCAGCAGATCATATCGGCAAATGCCTGTATCTGTGGTGATCTTGTGGAAGAGCTTGGACTTGCACAGGCGACGATTTCCCAACACCTCAAAGAACTAAAGAATGCGGGTATCATTCAGGGAACGATAGAAGGGGTGAAAGTCTGCTATTGCATAGAGCCGAAAACCTGGAAACTACTGGCAAAGCTGTTCGGGGAGTTGATGGATTCTTATAAAGACCCGAAGGGCTGTTGCTAGCCCATTTTTTTTGAATAAATTCATCGTAAAATTGCGATAAATAATTAATTAGAATATGAAAGTATCAGAAATTAAATCGATCCTGGCTACCGCAGAAGCAGTCAATTTTCAGTTGGAGAATGGAGAAACCGTGCCCGAACATTTCCATGTAACCGAAGTGGGTATCATAGCCAAGGACTTTATCGACTGCGGAGGAAAGGTGCGACATGAAAAGGTAGCTAACTTCCAGCTATGGGATGCGGATGACTATGAGCACCGATTAAAAGCAGACAAACTGCTTAACATCATCACCCTTTCAGAGAAAGTTCTTGGAATGGAAGATCTGGAAATCGAAGTGGAATACCAATCTGGAACCATTGGGAAATATCAACTGGGTTTTGATGGAACGAATTTTCTCTTATTGGCTAAACAGACTGCATGTTTGGCAAACGAGGCTTGTGGGATCGAAGCTCCAAAAAATGGAATGGTTAATCTGGCAAGTACGGCAAGTAGTTGTACACCTGGTGGCGGTTGCTGTTAAACCATTTGATACCGAAATAGACAATCTGCTGGCCTCAGAACGCTCAGCATTAAAGAACAATTGTAAAGCAAAATGGGGTTTGGAAGGTACACGGTATTTTTGGAAAGAAGAAGTAAAACAATCAATCAACAATAAAATTTATGAAGACGATACTAGTGCTTTGCACGGGAAACAGTTGCAGGAGCCAGATTGCTGAAGGCTATTTAAGGCATTTTGCAGGAGATCAAGCAGAAGTATACAGTGCGGGTATTGAAACCCATGGCGTAAACGCAAAGGCCATTGAGATCATGAAGAGGGATGGAATAGACATTTCCAGACACACCTCAAACAATATTGATGAATACATGGGCATCGATTTTGATTACGTGATCACTGTTTGCGATAACGCAAAAGAGAGCTGCCCTTATTTCCCTGGCAATGCAGTAAAGTTCCATTACAACTTTCCAGATCCAGCAAAAGCAACTGGCACAGAAGAAGAAGTAATGGAACAGTTCGGTGAGGTAAGGGAGATGATCCGCAGATACGTACAGAACTTTGTTAACGAAAACTTAAAACGTTAAGATGGCAGCGAACAATTGTGCTCCTGCCATAGAGCGTAAAAGACTTGGATTCCTTGATCGTTACCTCACGCTTTGGATATTCATCGCGATGGTCATTGGGGTAGGCATGGGTTATTTTATTCCTTCCTCCTCAAACTTTATCAATTCCTTTTCAAGTGGCACAACTAACATACCACTGGCTATTGGACTGATTCTGATGATGTATCCACCCCTTGCAAAAGTGAGATATGAAAAGATGGGCGAAGTATTCAAGGACACAAAAGTGCTGACAGTGTCATTGGTGTTGAACTGGGTAATCGGCCCATTTCTGATGTTCTTTTTGGCCATAACTTTCTTAAGAGATTACCCCGATTATATGGTTGGCCTTATCCTTATCGGACTTGCCCGTTGTATTGCCATGGTTGTGGTATGGAATGAGCTCGCGGAGGGAAACCGTGAATATGCGGCTGGGCTTATAGCGCTTAACAGTATCTTTCAGGTATTGTTCTATAGCGTTTTCGCTTACGCATTCATTACCGTTCTCCCGCCATATTTCGGACTCAAAAGTCTGGAGATAAATATTACCATCGGTGAGATTGCCAAGAGTGTGGGTATTTATCTAGGGCTTCCGTTTGCCATGGGGATCATAAGTAGATACGGTTTGATCAAATTGAAAGGTGAAGAGTGGTTCCAGAACAAATTTGTACCATTGATCTCGCCAGTTACGCTGATAGCGCTATTATTCACTATCGTGATGATGTTCAGCCTAAAGGGTAATCTAATCGTTCAGATACCAATGGATGTGGTTAGAATTGCGATACCACTGGTCATCTACTTCTCTATTATGTTTGCGGTCAGCTTCTTTGCAGGCAAATACTTTGGTGCAGATTATTCGCGCAGCACGTCAATTGCTTTTACAGCGACCGGAAACAACTTTGAACTGGCTATTGCAGTTGCCATAGGTGTGTTCGGGATTAATTCTGGACAGGCATTTGCAGGCGTTATTGGTCCACTCGTAGAAGTTCCAGCGCTAATTGCGCTCGTCAATCTTGCTTTTTGGTTTCGCAGGAAATATTATAAATAAAATTCGGCAATGTTTGATTGCCGAATTCTAATCTATCTTTTATGGTGTTGTGAGTTGTACAATAGCTACTTGCTCAAAGCAAATGTAAGATCCAGATGTATTGGCTCAGAAAATCGGCGCTGACGGGACGGGAAAAAAATATAAACAGGAACATGCTGTTTTGCAAAATTTCATAATCCAGGTTTTAGACCGGGATTTTTTTGTTTAAAATCTTCCGGCGAAAATACGGTTTGAAATATCGGTTTCTTTGGTTCGCTGTAATACCGGATGGTCATCATCCTATTTTTTATTCTTTTGAGTTGTTTTAATGTTCTAAAAAAATAACTTCTGATTTATTTTTACTAAAAAAATTAGCATAACTTTGTGTTGAGTTAAAATAAGATGTTTATGATCAGGTCGTTTGAGAAAAGAGCAGAGCAGAAGATTTCCGGATTTCAATCTCCAGCATCAGATTATTTAGAAGGACGATTGGATATTGCTGAAAAGTTGGTGGTGGATTCACATTCAACCTTTTATTTTAAAATGGAAGGTGAGGCCATGCGTTCCTTCGGCATAGATGAGGGGGATATTCTGATTGTCGACCGTTCACTTAAAGTAATACATGGAGCGGTAGTTATTGCTTTTATCTTTGGCAGTCTTTCCTGCAGGATGTATGTCTTGGTTGGGAAGGATATGGCTTTACGTAATGATTTAGGGGATATTCTCAAAAAGGATATGGCAGATGTTTCCATATGGGGCGTAGTTACCGCGATTTGTAGGGGTATGTTGCCAGCAGGATTAAAGCAGGGGAGATACAAGGATGTTTGCACTTTGTGATTGCAATAATTTTTATGCTTCTGCCGAACGTTTGTTTCGCCCGGAGCTTAACGGAATGCCGATTGTCGTACTAAGCAACAACGATGGCTGCGTCATTGCCAGAAGTGAGGAAGCGAAAGCCTGTGGAATTAAAATGGGAGATCCGGAGTTCCTGGTTCGCGATCTAATTAAGAAGTTTAATATTCAGGTATTTTCCAGCAACTACGTATTATATGGCGATATGAGCGAGCGCGTGATGCATAATCTGTCCCGTTGGTTTCCTGTACTGGATGTCTATTCCATTGATGAAGCTTTTGGCTGGCTGGGCGGGATTTCAGATTTGACCTCTTATGTGCCCAGAATCAGAAATTCTGTGATCCGGAATTCAGGTATTCCGGTTTCGATCGGCGTAGCACCGTCAAAGACCTTAGCCAAGCTGGCCAATAAACTGGCCAAGAAAAATAATGGGGTTATGGTGTTGGATACCGAAGAAAAGATATGCGCTGCGGTAAAAGATTTTCCTGTTCATGATCTTTGGGGTGTTGGCCGTCAATATTATAAAAAGTTTGAAGAGCTTAAAATTGACACTGTTGGTCAGCTGCGGGAATTGCCTGAAATGTGGTTCAAACAGCACATGACGATTATGGGGCAGCGTATGTGGAATGAACTTTGGGGAAGGCCATCAATTCCGATTGATGCAATACGGGAAAGTACCAAAGGCATAACTGTGAGCCGGTCATTTAGAAACTATATCGAACATCCCGATACCCTGGCGGAAGCGGTCACGCTATATGCTTCCAGACTTGCTGAAAAATTACGGACGCAGAGACTTCGTTGCCTCTATCTACAGGTATTTTTATATACCAACCAGAATAGAGAAGATCACCCACAACATTTTCCTTCACATACCCATAAGCTGCTTATCGCGAGCAACAATACTTCAGATATGGTGAAAATCGCGGTGACAGTGTCCACCCGGCTTTTTAAATATGGTATGAAATACCGCAAAGCCGGAGTAATCGCAACAGGGCTGGTACCGGAATCTGAATTGCAGTTAAATATTTTTTCCAACCACGATGGGGGAAAGAAAGACAAGGTATCTGAGGTTTTGGATAAGTTGAACCTGGCTTACGGAAGAGGAACATTGCGTATGGCAACGGAAGGATATGAAAAAAAGTGGCGCTTGAAGCATGAGTTTTTATCCAAAGGGTATACCACCAGGTGGACGGATATTATTAAAGTAAAATAGATTTATAAGGTTTAATATTCTTAGATAATGATTCCGGCGATGCCGGGAAGAAAGGTAAAGAAATGTGTGGAAGAACATTAATTGGAGAAAGTAAAGCAATGGCTGCAAAAGCCGGCTTGATTTTGGGAGGCGAGGAAAAAGCCAAGGATACAAACCGCCCTCCGGGAACGGATATGCCGATCATTTTAGACGCCAGACCTGGCAAAATGCATTATGTGAAATGGGGACTGATCCCTTCGGGGGCGAAGGAGGTGCCAAAGTTTGCAACTACCTATTGCCGAATCGAAACCATGCACAGTCTGCCAAGCTTTAGGAATTTAATCGGACGCAGGCATTGCGTTTTTGTGGTCGAAGGGTTTTATGAATGGGACAGGAATAGTAAAGCTAAACAGCCTTATTTCTTTGAGCGTGTGGACAAAGGTATTATGCTTTTGGCGGGCTATTGGGACAGTTGGAAGGATCCCCGAACAGGAATTGTAATTCCTTCCTGCACGATGATTATGCAACCGGCCAATGCCTTTATGTCCCGTATTCATGACCGCATGCCTTGCTTGCTTTCGCAAAGTGAAAGCGGAATCTGGCTGGATAGAGAATTGCCGGCATCAGAAAGATTAAAAGTATTACATCCTGTGGATAATTATATGTTGAAAGGCTGGCAGGTGGATTCTAAACTTAATAATGCCCGGAATAAAGATGAGGACAACAATAAGCCATCAGGACCTGACCTGACACTTTTTAATTGACTTAAAGGTGTCTTAAAAGCTAAGTTATCGTAGTAAACCGTTAAAAAACTTATCTCTTAACTCTGGCTAAATTTTCAGGTATTGGAATAATAATCTCGTCACCTTTTTTTTGTATAAGATTATCTTTTGCCAGGTTACCAAGTACTCTGCTAAGTGTTTCTGAAGCAACACCAGTAAAGCTTGCAATATCTTTTCTACAAATAGAAATGCTTTTTTTTGGATCCTGATCCAATTCAGATAAATGCAGTAGAACGTTGGAAACTCTTTTTTTTACGGAAGAATGGGCAAAATCCAGAAGTCTGTGTTCATGCCGCATAATTGTATCCCAGAGCTGATTTAATGCCAATGTTAGTAGATCTGGTTTTTGAAGTAGTATGTCAAGAATATAGTGGCGTGGTATACTTACAAGCTCAGTCTGTTCAATTGCTACGGCATATGATGTGTGGATAGATCGGGGTATAAACCTTCAATTCCGAAATACTGTGCTTCACGATAAATATCCGTGATTATAGAATTTCCAAAGTCATCCGATATATAAGTTTTAACTTTTCCTGTTAGTACAAGCTGAATTCCATTCAGCTTCTCATCCATATGATAGATAACCTGATTTTTTTTGAATATTCTAGAAGGAAGGTTTTTGATCCTATCAAACAACCACTCAATCGCGTCTGCTTCACGTTCTGCTGCCTTCGCACTTAACCATTTCCTTTCATAAAGCTCAGTTGCAAAAGAACTTTTTTTTAATCTGGTCTCTATTTGATTAAGGAGCTCAACATCTTTAAATGGGTTTAATAACATTCCGTCAGCGCCAAGCTCCATACACTCCCGCATTAAATCTCTATCATCTTGATCAATAAGCATGATGAATGATATATTAGATGTGTCAATAAACTTATTTTTAAGTTTTAATACGCCCATTCCACCCAGTCCACTGAGTTCTGATCCACAGATTACTAAATCTATTTCTTGCTTCCTAAGCATTTCCATCACTTTATTGCCATCGTTATTCACTATGGGTAAATACTTAGACTCAGTTAATATATTGGAAATTCTTTTTGCTATAACCTCGTTGTTCAGCGAAATTAAAATTTTCGAGCCCTCCATAAATGTTATTTATCTGTGAGAAATTGCTAGGCCTTTACCTATTTCTAAATGATTAACGAAACAACTAAAAGCTTTGCAAAAGCCATTAATTTATATTGTGTCTTCTTGAACACTGTTGGTTATTATTTCCACTCCTGTATCCATGGTTGATGATGTAATAATTTTGAACTTATTTTTTCACAAACAATCCCAAATATTCGTAACGTTACAAGTGAACAAACCTAAGGTTATTCCGGTAGAGATTATAATTTCGACAAGCTACGATAGGGGAATCATTCAGAGTTTCCATAAATGCTATTGCCGCAAAAATTAGAAAACAATGCATGAATTGACTTGTTCTTGATCAAGGATTGTATTGATGATTATCAAACAGACTTTCAAACTACCGTAATTAATCCAGCGATTAAATGTGGGTCAATCTAAATTTCTGCGGAATTCATCTTCAAATGGAGTAATTTAACGTAATCAATTGCTGAAGAATCGATTAATCATGCTGGATATGACCTGGCCTGATGGCAACAGTATTGAAATCGGTTTCGTTTGTTTTCTGTTTGACCAATATTTGTTTAATGTATTGCTGCGTTTTAATATTTTCCCACATAATAAGCCGGTCTTCTATTCTGGTAAATGCCCTGATGTCTCCGTCTTGAGAGATTACAAACCCTAAGCTTTCAGGGTGATTCCAGCAGTAGGCAATCATAGATCTGTGTCGGGTACCAAAATGTCTGGGATCAGTTTCAATCAGAGATTTCTGGCTAGCTGTTGCAGCAGATGATATATATATTCTTCGAGGCATTTTTTTCGAGCGAAGTACGGCGCCAAAGCCTTTAGCAGACATATTGCGTCCAAAAAGAACTACTCCATCTACACAACTCTGAGAAGCAATGAAATTTATACTCCCTTTTATCTCATTTGAGATGCCCTTTTTTGAGGATAATGAAGATGCCTCCATAAGGTACAATTTTTTATCGATCGTACGTTTTCCTGAATTCAGGATTGCATCAATATGATCTTCCAATAAATAATTTCTTATTGATTCTTCAGCATACGCACTCATTGCTTCGCTTAAACGCGTATAATCAATGCGGTATTTTATGTCAATATCCTTAAACTGATCAGCAATTAGGATTGCGCCACCATGGTTATAATTCTGGATTTTCAGCAACAGCCGCGAAAATGTTTGAATCCATAAGCCATCCAAAAAACTCTCCCATTCCCGAAAACTTTGATCCGGACTTTCATTCTCCAGAAAAAGTCGCACATTTTCTTTTAATTCATCGGCATTTCTGCGCATCATTTTGGATATCGGTCCAATCGTGAAAACATCCAGATATCGCTTAACTAAAATATTTTGTTTGAGCGTGGCGATAAGCTCATAATCAAACAAGACATTTAAAGTTCCGATATCATTGATCGAGACCTGAAATAAACCCGGTTGTTCTGATCCGGATTCGGACTCGTAATTAAGGAAATTTTGGTTGTGTAATGCCTGATCAATAAGCCCCCATATGTACAATTTTCCATCTGGTTCGAAAAAAACAGCAAGATATGTGCTAAGTGGATCGGCGGCTTTTGAGATTTTAGTAAGAGATTTTATGCTCAGTTCTAATTTTTGATAAAAGGGAATAGCGCTCCAACGTTCAGGCTTTTTTGACTTGTCTACCGGATCTACAGAGGATGGATCAATAAAAGTTACCGTTACTTTAACTAAATCACTTTCCTCCTTACACATACTGGAATAAAATAAGCATTCAAACAAATTGTTCAATACTTCAATTGGTGGAACCAAAGAGGCTGCACGGCTATGGCAAAGTTTATCGTAAATTTGCAGAGCCAGATCGCTAGGCTTTGAATGTTGTAGAACCATATGTGTATTCTTAAACCAATAGGGGTAGGATGCGCAACTTAAATCATATTAGAAACAATAAGATGATATGCCTTGTTTGCCCATTTAATTAAAATCGTAAACACGCAAAGTGTACTATCGTGTCACAGAGGGAAAATAAGCGTTAGATTCGCATTTTATATTATTCCAAATCTTAAAAGTCAGACATTTATTAAAATAAGTAGTGTCGTAGTCGTGTTATTAATAAACTAAACAAATTTAAAGGTCAATCCATTAATTCAAATAATAACTGATTTTTTTGATCAGGTCATCGAAATCGAAAGGCTTTGCTAAAAAATCATTTGCGCCGGATTCTTCAGCTATCTTTTTTCCTTCTTTACTTGCAGAAATTACAATTACAGGCAACGCTTTAGTATGCTGTTGATTTCTCAAATTTCTTAGTACCTGATCACCGGAGAGCACAGGCATCCATAAGTCAAGAATGATTAAATCAGGGAGATTTGTATTTACAATGTGATTGACATTCAAGCTATTTTGTTCCAAAATTGTCTCATATTCAGTATCTTCAAGAATCAAACCCAACATATCCAGGATATCTTCGTCATCATCACAAATCAATATTTTCTTTTTGTTCATTATGTGGTAGTTGGTATAGTAAAACTAAATGTGGATCCTTTTCCTTTTTCACTTTCAACCCAGAGCGTACCTCCATGGTTTTTGATAATCTGATCACAGATATACAGTCCGATTCCCATACCAGGGAAACGTTCCTGAATTTCACCAACCCTGTAAAATCTATCAAATATTTTTTTCTGATTTTCTACAGTTATACCCATGCCGTAGTCCGTAACCGAGACTTTGACATAATTGCTTACATTAGAAACATAAATTAATATCTCTTTAGAATCGGCACCGTATTTAACTGCATTCGAAATCAGATTATTTAGTACCTGTATCAGGTGAGATTCATCCGCAAAGACCATGTTATTTGCCTTTCCTTCAATTCTGATCGGCGGACACGCAGCTGCTGATGTAATTCCGTCAACTGCTTCAACAATTATCTTGTCTATATTTACCGATGACCTATGCAGTTCAATGTTGCCCGTCTGGATTTTGGAAACATCCAGCAACTCCCCGATTAGATTGTTAAGTTTGTTAACCTGTATCGAAGCCTTTGTCAACATCTCTTTGTACTTTTTACTCGATTCTGAAGGAACGGTACGCTCGAGTGCCTGGATATATCCTTTTATTGTCGTTAGCGGAGTTTTTAATTCATGGCTTGCAATAGATAAGAAATCATCCTTTCGCTGCTCAATTTCCCTTCTATCCGTTATGTCTTCGATTGCCAGCAAGATTCTGTCCTTAAATTGCCCTTCCAGTTCGATTCGATAGGCATTTAATAGCATCAATTTCTTTCCAATATGAGGAAAATCGTGCTCAACTTCAAAGTCTTCAACAGGATTATTGGTTGGCAAAATTTCCGTAAGTAACTCTTTTAGCTTTGCGATATCCCATTGATGGTTTCCCAGCTCGTAAAAGTTCTTTCCTAAAGTTTCCTCAATTGATACTTTAAATGTTTTTAGAAAATATGGGTTCGCACTTACGACATTGAACTCGGGATCCAGCACAATCAAACTTTCCCGAACAGTAGAAATAATACTGGATAAGAATTCCTGATTATCCTGAAGACTTTTCGTACGCTCTACAACCAGATTTTCCAGATTTTTCTGCTGTACCCTAAGTTGCTCTTCAATTATTTTACGATCTGATATGTCATTTTGAACACCAATGAAATGCGTAACTTCATTCCGATCATTTTTCAACGGCGACATATAAAGTTCATTCCAGAAAAACTCGCCATTTTTACGGTAATTTCGAATTTCAACCTTACATTCAGTTCCGGTTTTCACCGCTTCACGTAGAATTTTACGCGCTTTTTGATCTCTGTCGCGCGCCTGAAGAAACCGGCAGTTATGGCCAATAATCTCCGATCTGCTATAACCGCTGATTCTCTCGAATGCCGCATTACAATATATGATTGGATTATCCGGCAGGTAATTATCGGTGATGATTATACCAGATATCGAGGCATCTACTGCCTTTGTTAATAAAACAATTTCCTGATTGGTAAATTGTTTGTTCTGATCAAATCTAATTTCTTTATCTATACCCAAAATATTGTATTTAATTATCTAAATCCTTCATCGGGCCAATGCCCAGTGAAGCAAGATTGCGTTAGATTGCAAAACAGCATTTTGGAAAAATAGTTTGTCATTTGCATCGTAAAACACTTAAAAACTAATATAATTTATCCAAAATATAAATTTCTGCTCACTGTTATATTTGGATGAGAAATTGAAAATCCAAAATGGGGCAATTCCAGATCTTCCAAAGATAAATGCAAAATTATCGACCTTTTCAGTTATATAAAAAGACAATCTTTTATTTAGCATTCGAGCGCACAAGTTTATTTTCGAAAACCACATAAATTTTAAACAAACATGACGTATGTGGGTTGTAAAATGGATTGCTGTAGCAAATTCAACTTGCACACAGAACGCTTGAACTTATGAAAATATCGTCCAAATTAATACATAATGAATACTTCAGTGCACTGAAAATTGTTCCTGAAAACTATATTTTTTTGTCATCTGAATTGGAGGTTCTTTTTTTTACTGATAAATTAAGTACTGTAATTAATCGCAGTTCAATTCCGGATGTGTACAATCACGTAAGCGACGAGTTCAGTTTAGCGGAACTAACCGCTTTAAAAATAAATAGCAGCAACTGGATGCGCGCAATATCATGGTTATCGGATAATGTAAATCAGCTTAATTCAGATTTAAAATCACAGGAGTTTAACAGAAATTTTTTGCATTTTTCGTATACACCTGTTGATGTGAATGAAATAGGCTATTATATTATCCTCAAAATTGATACCTCGGATCATGCCGGCGAACTATTAGCCAGAGCATCAACCTTTAAAGCAATGATCGAAGATACCCAGGTTTTAATTAGCGTAATTGATAAAAAGGGGCAGATTCAATATTTTAATCCTGCATGGGAAAATTTAACAGGATGGAAGGTTAACCAAAAAGACAATTTGTTATGGGACAGGCTCATTCACAAAGATGATGTGGAAAAACTGATGATTAAACTTGACAATTCAATTCGCTTAAAGGTTGGTTTTCAAATACAGATCAGAATTTTAGACCTGTCTGGCAAATACTTATGGTTCGACATTACGGGTACGGTAAGATTCGATTCTGGTGGAGATTTTGACGGTTATATATGCATGGGCATTAATATCACAGAGTCTGTTTCTCAACTTCAGAAATTGGAAATCCTAAATACCCAGCTCGACGAACTAAATGTTAAGCTTTCACATAGTGAGGAAAAATTACAGTCTGCTTTTGATGCTGCCGATCTTGGAAGCTGCTCTCTTGATCTGATTACCGGCAGAGCAGAAATGTCGCCAACATACAGACGTCATTACGGATTACCATTGACCGGAGAAATTGACTGGAACATGGTTACCCAGGCGGTTGAACCTGATTACCTAGAGGAGGTTATACGGGTACAACAGGAAGCCCGGGATTTTGGTACACCCGTTGACAGTACATATCCTATTTTAGATGCCACAACTGGCGAGAAAAAATGGATGCGGGTGAAAGGAAAAGTAAAAAGAAATAAATATGGTGAACCTGAATCTGTGTATGCTGTAGTGATGGATGTGACCGAGAGAAAATTAAATGATGAGCGGAAAAGCGATTTTTTTACCATGATCAGCCATGAATTGAAAACGCCCATGACCTCCATTGGTGCTTATGTACAATATCTCGAAAAGACTTTACAAGACAAAGATGATGTTTTGCAGAATAAAATGTTTGAACGGATCAATAGACAGCTAAAAAAAATGACCGGACTCATTAATAGTTTTTTAGATCTATCCAGGCTTGAAGATGGTAAGTTACTATTGGAAGCCGAAAATTTTGATTTCATTGCGCTAATTTCGGAGCTGGCTGAAGAATTCTCCACCGTTTATCCATCTCGCGTTTTTGAAGTGCTGACTGATCAGGATACTGTCTTTATCAATGGTGATATAAACAAACTGTCGCATGTTATTTCCAATTTTTTAAGCAATGCGGTTAAGTATTCTGCAGCGCGAAGTAAGGTAGTCATCAGATGTGAAACAATCGACGAAAAAATAGTATTTTCTGTAATTGACCAAGGCATTGGGTTATCCAGCGAGGATATTCCAAAGATCTTCGACCGGTATTACCAGGCCTCAAATTACAGTAGCATAAATGCTTCTGGATTTGGTATCGGACTTTACCTGTGTTCCGAAATTATTAAACTTCATCAGGGTGAAATTTGGCTTAATAGTGAATTGGGTAGGGGAACAGAATTTTTCTTCAGCTTAACAAAAAACTCAAATTAACGATATTGAAAGGTTTCATTGAACCGATCGATTTTACTGATACAATTTCCGCTTAGAACAGTCCTTCGTACGCTGAATTACCTTTCATTTTTTAGCAAAAAAAAAGCTGGTGATTTCACCAGCTTTCAATTGTATAATCAAATATTAGTTCATATCGCTTTTAACTTTGTTGGCAGTACGCTTTCCAGGAAGATAAATCTGGAAACCGAAAGACAAATTTAAGTTGTTTTGCGATGTTGCGCTTCCAAAGCCTACTAATCCATTGTACTTTAACAATGTCTCCAGTCCAATGCTTGGCGTAATAAAATATGCAAATCCAGGTCCAACACTAATGTTCAATCCATTGGTATTTCCACCGCCATTGCTTACGTTCACTCCACCAATTCCTGCAGTAGCCTCTGCAAAAAATCTACCGTGCTGTAAAACTTCAACATCTTTTCCGGTATAATAACGTCCTAAAGCACCGACACCATAATTGGTTGTCGTTGAGGAGTTTTTTGCAGTTTCCAATCCAAAGTTTACGTAACCACCAACGGCTAAATTGTCTTGGATAAACCAGGCTGCCTTAGGTGTGATATCTACACTGAATATTTTCGGAGCATCCAGACCTAAATTGATATTCGTCAGGTTTCCGCCAACCATTACATTTCCTTGTTGAATCTGCGCATTTGCCGCAAATATTCCGCTTGCGCAAACCAACGCCGTTGCTAAAAGTTTTCTCATTGTTTTAAATTTTAAGGGATTAATAAATAGTAAATTCTACGCGACGGTTTTGTTGACGACCAGCTGCAGTTTTGTTTGTTGCAATTGGTTGGTCAGGTCCGTAACCTGTAGCTTCGATTCTAGATGCATTTGCACCCTGAGAAACCAGATATGCTTTTACAGATTCTGCTCTTTCTTTCGATAAACGCAAGTTTAACTCTCTGCCACCTGTATTATCAGTGTGTCCAGCCAATTTAAGGCTAAAGTTTTTCTCTACCAATAAAGCTGCAACACGGTTCAAAGTAGCATAAGATTTAGAACGGATAGTTGATTTACCTAAGTCAAATTCAAGATTTGAAATCGCATCTCTTACAACTTTACGGTCTTCTTCAGTTACCACAACTTTAGTTTCTTTGATGATTTGTTTTGGAGTAGTTAACGGACATCCAGAACCATCTACAACTGTTCCAGCTGGAGTTCCAGGGCATTTGTCAAATTTGTTTGCTACGCCATCATTATCATCATCGCCCATGTCTTTCGCATATTGCTCACGGTCTCTTTGTGCATTTTGCTCAGCAGTAGATAAAGCAGATCTCAATTCAGCACTTTCTTCTGCAGATTCTTTACGTAAGTTTGCCAATGCACTGTAGTTTTGCAATTGTGGTTTTTCTTTGCTTCCTAAAGCAAATTCTAAACCTGCGTGTGCATAAGCAAATCTGTCATTAGTTCCTGTGTTGAAACCATCAAATTTAGCTGACTTTACGAAGTTAACATCGTAACCGAAATCTAAGTTAATTCCTTTAGCTACACCAAGTTTGAAACCTGCACCAACTGGTACAAACCAACCTTCTCTGTAATAACCCTGATCTGCTGTAGCCGGAGTAGCTGTTGCGCCAGATGACATGTAACCCGCACCCGCTTTTAAGTAAGGAATCAGAACCGCATTTTCATTGTTGATGTTTACGTTAGCAACATTCCAAACTGCAGAAATTGCACCAGACCACTGTAAATTAGTTTTGTAGCCAGTATTTGCTGTATAACCGCCAGCGCCGTTTGCAATACGCAATTCTTCTACTTTACCAGCAAGGAAATCTGCTTGGATACCCAATTGCGGTAAAATTTGTTTCTTAATGTAACCACCGTAACCAATGTGTTCTACAGGTGTCTGGAACAAATTGTTAGAATTTCCGAAAATTGTTCTTGGGGTTAACAAACCTCCGTTAACACCAATAGACCAAGTTCTGAAATCTTTGGTAGAGAAACGATTTGTTGTTGGGGTAGTCTGTGTATCTTGTGCAAATACTTGGGATGATAGGCCTAAGAATGCAATCAACATTGTTGATTTTGTAATTGTTTTGTTCATTTTATTCATGATATTTATGGATACACCAACATTAACTAACCAATAATGTTTTAGTCAAAACTTACGGTTGTGTGATTTTATTTAAAATGCAGGTAAAATAGATGTTAAATCCTGATGAATTCATGGGTTGAAAGATCATTATAAAAGATGTAATGTATTTCAATAGGTAAGATCTATATTGACAATTGATTGAAGCCGGTAAGGTTTTCCTAATAAATGCTTAATAAAGAAAGAAAGCTCAGTATGGATTTGAATTTTACGCAAAGTAAAGTGACCCGGTAGCTCGGCGAATACCTTGCGAAAAACCTCGAATTTGCAAGTGTAAACAACTATTTGAATTAAATTTCTGCCAAATTTGTCTCTAAATCTGACAAAATTCTTAATATGTTTTTAATATGAAACAATAGCTATAACTATGTGTTGCGAAAATAATGTTAACAGTAAAAAGATAAGCATTATGGTCAATGTTATTTGTTATGGCGGAACAATCTACAAAGTCCAGATTTGATCTGGAGTATTTTTTTGAACTTTACCCCGATTTGATTTGCATTGCAGGAGAGGATGGATATCTAAAGCAAATCAACCCTGCTGTGTCCAAGTTGCTGGGTTATACTGAACAAGAATTATTTTCGGTTCCTATGGATTCTTTCTTACACCCAGATGAACAGGAGAGCATATTCTCAAACAATGAAAACCTCAGAGATCCTGGAAAATTATCAGAATATGAATACCGTTATTTAACCAAAACAGGAGATACGGTTTGGCTATCATGGACTTCTATGTTCGTAGAGAAATACCGGGTGTTTTTTGCAATTGCTAAAAATGTTACAGATAAACATACCAGCAACGACCAACCCAGGTTTTCGGCGATATTAAAAAAACTAACCGAAGAACAGCAGCAACGTTTTTCTAGAGAAATCTCTATAATTTCA
The DNA here is from genome assembly GCF_052343045.1 of Pedobacter terrestris. Taxonomy (NCBI): domain Bacteria; kingdom Pseudomonadati; phylum Bacteroidota; class Sphingobacteriia; order Sphingobacteriales; family Sphingobacteriaceae; genus Pedobacter; species Pedobacter terrestris. The sequence goes on from NZ_CP180264.1 coordinate 1,787,683, forward strand.
AAAGCCTCTCCAACTGATCAATCCTCACCTGTGAAATGGATGGGGATTAAAGATAAAATCTCCATCGAAGACCAAAATTGGCTCCAGAAATTTGAATCTCTGGTAAGAGGTCAGGCAATGATGTCCTCTTTAAATATTGATTTACTCAGTCGGGAAATGGCCGTCAGTGAAAGGCAACTGTATAGACAAATTCAAAGGCTACTCGGAATCACACCAAAAAAACTTGTGACATTAATTCGGTTTCATATCGTATGGGAGGCTATAGCACTAGGAAAGCATTTAAGTGTTTCTGAACTTTCCTCCATCGCTGGATTTACTTCCGTAAGTAGATTCAAGGTCACATTCAATAAAAAGTTTGGTATTGATATAACAGAACTTATATAACCTCAGGTTACATCATTAGAGAATGAAAAAGAAAATTTTGGCAATAGATGATGACGAAGATATACTCTATATTCTAGAGATCGTTCTGGAAGATGCAGGTTTCCACGTAGTGAAATCCTCAACGGGGCTGGATGTTAGTGAAATTGTTTCCCACTCGCCTGACTTATTACTACTTGATGTCAGGATATCAGGTTACGGCCTTTCAGGATCAGACATATGTAACAAAATTAAACATGCAGAAGATGATATATTGTTTCCGGTAATACTGCTTTCCGCAGAGCATGATTTAAGTGGTTTAGCTCAGAAATGTGGCGCAGATGGATTTATACGTAAACCTTTTGATATAGATAGGTTGGTTGAAAAAGTAAGAAAATATGTAACTTCGGACAAATTAAATTATGGCCGAAAAAACTAATAGCCCCAATTCATGGGAGCGCATAAATCTTGGATCAGCAAAATTGAAACAATTTTTCGTCAAACATCTGGATCGAATATATGCTGCTAAACTCCATTTGGTAGATAAGTTACCGCTTATAGCTCAAAAAGCACAATTCTCTGATTTGAAAGCGGCTATTGCTGATACTGTTTCCGACGTGGAAAAGCAAATTGCCAGGATGCAGCTGATTTATACCTTGTTGGATGCTCAATTGTCTTATGGCAGCATCAATGGGCTAACCGGTCTGGTAGATGATCTTTTCGAAGCAGTTTTAGAACAGGATGGAGAGGTTGAGTTACAGGATTTGTCTATTATATTTTATCTCCAGAACATAGAAAGTATCGAGATGTCCTCGTTTCAGATTTTACAAATGGCTGCAGTTAGGCTTAACAATAGCCATGTGAGCAAATTACTTCAGGAAAATTACACAGAAGCCAAATCTGACCGCACTTTATTGCTGCTTATTTCTTCAAAATATATGGTAAACTAAATCTCTATAGAAGTATTAAAATCTTTTTATAATTGATTGCGAATTGTCTGCTGAAATAGCAGATTTATCTGTTTGTTAAATTACCGGAGACTTAAACACATTCTCAAAAGTCTTAAACTGCATTTCCTGACCGATGGATACATACAACCGGGGAGATGTTGTTAATTAAAGTGAAAGATAAGGGTGAGGATGCGTGCTAAACGCCCAGAAGCGCACCACGTATCGGCAGTTCAAACCATCTATGGCTATAGTAAAATAAATAGGATGTACCTTGGACTATCGAATACAGCTTTTGCTCTACAATCTACTAACAACGCGGATTTTCTGAATCAAATTAATGAGTAGATAAAATTTTTATACCTTCCTCGTTTCCCTGCATAGCTGCCAGATCAACTGCAGATTGTTGTCTGTGGTCTAGAATTGTAGGATCTGCTCCAGCATTCAAAAGCAATTGAACGATATTGTTTCGACCAAACATTGCGGCAAACATCAAGGCGGTTCCGCCATTCCCATGCTGTAGATTCAAATCCGCACCATGTGTAACAAGTAAATCAACTATTTCAGAATAACCCTTAAATGCTGCACCCATCAAAGCGGTATTGCCACCGAAATCCTGCGCGTTTACATCCGCACCAGCTTTTAAAAGTATTTCGGCAGCGGATAACTGGTTGTTATAGCAAGCGATGATAAGTGGAGTATAGCCTTTCGCATCCCGATGATTTAAATCAGCTTTTTTTTCGATGAGTTCTATCAAAACTCCAGTTTCTCCCTGACGAGCAGCTGGAATGACAAATTCGTTTATATTTTCCATGCCTGTAAAACCGCTCTCGGTAGGTAATGGTTTTCAAGAACTTAAATAGTTTGGTTTTAACTACTGCAGTGTGAAGATTACCTGAATTATTTTTGTAGAAATACCTTGCAAAATAAATAAAATCAAGTATTAATCAGCAAAACCATTCTTGCATTTACTTGGTTTTAAATATGAACGTTAGAGAATAAATTTCTCTAAATCACCTTAAACGAAATATATCATGGCAAAGAAAGAAAGTGGTACCAAACCCAAATTGGCGACTAAAAATGCGCCATCCGAGTCTCCAGCCTTAAATGAACTTTTTAAAGATGGAATTGCTGACTTGTATTGGGCGGAAAATCATTTGGTTAAAAGCCTTCCCAAAATGCTTACTGCAGCAACCAGCGCGGATCTTAAAACAGCTATCGAAAGCCATCTCGCTGAGACCAAAGAACAGGTAGCTAGATTAGAGCAAGTTTTTTCAATATTAGATGAACCTGCTGTTGCTAAAAAATGTGATGCCATGGAAGGGCTGACCAAAGAAGCTGAAGGCATTGTGGAAGAAACAGAACCCGGCAGTGCTACACGGGACATCGGTATTGTACTCGCTTCGCAAAAAATTGAACATTACGAGATTGCATCCTATACTGGTTTGGTCAGAATTGCCAGTACGCTTGGCTTGAAGGACGTGAGTGATTTATTAACCCTCACTCTTAATGAGGAAAAAGGAGCGGATGAGAAATTGACACAAGTTGCAATAAATACATTAGAGGCGCAGGCAGCTCAAGAAGCATAAAGAAAAAAATATGGCTAGTAAAAAAGAAAAAGTGGAGATAACCTCGGCTGATAATGATAAGATACAACAGCTGAGTGGCTTTACTACTGAAGATGTTGGTGCTGAAATGACTACCAATCATGGCGTAAAAATTAACGATGATCAAAATTCACTTAAAGCAGGAGAGCGGGGTGCAACCTTACTTGAAGATTTTATTTTAAGGGAAAAAATAACGCACTTCGACCATGAAAGAATCCCGGAGCGTGTGGTTCACGCCAGAGGTTCCGGTGCACACGGCGTATTTAAGGTGTATGAGGATCTTTCTCCGCTCACACGTGCCGCTTTTCTATGTGACCCTGGGCAAGAAACACCTGTGTTTGTTCGGTTTTCGACTGTAGCCGGGTCTCGCGGATCAACCGATCTGGCACGCGACGTGCGTGGATTTGCAGTGAAATTTTATACCACTGAAGGAAACTTTGATTTGGTTGGAAACAATATGCCTGTATTTTTTATTCAGGATGCTTTAAAATTTCCGGATCTCATTCACGCTGTAAAGCCCGAACCAGATCATGAGATGCCACAGGCTGCATCCGCTCACGACACTTTTTGGGATTTTATCTCTTATTTGCCTGAGTCTGCACATATGATTATGTGGGTAATGAGTGACAGAGCATTGCCCAGAAGTTACCGCATGATGGAAGGTTTTGGCGTCCATACCTTTAGACTGGTAAACGCCGAAGGAAAATCGAGTTTTGTTAAATTTCATTGGAAACCATTATTGGGTGTTCATGCTATCGCCTGGGATGAAGCACAAAATATTTCTGGCAAAGATCCCGATTATCACCGCCGGGATCTTTGGGATGCGATTGAAGCCGGAGCATTTCCGGAGTGGGAGCTCGGTATCCAGGTGGTTGAGGAAGAGAATGAGCATCAGTTTGATTTTGATTTATTAGATCCTACTAAACTCATCCCGGAAGAATTGGTTCCGGTACAGCGTATAGGTAAGATGACGTTAAATAGAAATCCGGACAATTTCTTCGCCGAAACAGAACAGGTTGCTTTCCATGTTGGACATGTAGTACCTGGCATTGATTTTACCAATGATCCGCTAATGCAGGGTAGATTGTTCTCTTATACAGACACTCAATTGATCAGATTGGGCGGGCCAAATTTTCATGAAATTCCAATAAATCGGCCTATCAATCCCGTGCATAATAATCAACGGGATGGTTATATGCGCCAAACCATTAACAGAGGGAAAACAAGTTATGGTCCAAATGGTATAGCCGATAATGATCCTCAGCAGGTTTCTGCATCCAAGGGCGGTTTCGTGAGTTATAATGAACGGATAGATGCAAAAAAAATAAGGGCGAGAAGTCGCAGTTTTTTTGATCACTTCTCACAAGCTAAACTTTTTTTCGATAGCCAGTCGGAAGCTGAACAGAATCACATTAAGGATGCATTAAGTTTTGAATTGGGTAAGGTAAAAATGGTTGCTATACGCGAAAGAATGCTAGGGATGTTAGCGCACATTGACAAAGGCTTAGCAGCTGGAGTAGCCTACACACTGGGATTGCATGTTCCTCAGATTTCGCTTGAAGAATTAAATGGAAGTATCCCTGCAGACGGTTCTCCAAAAGACTATGCATCTATTCAGGCAAAAAGCGCGCTAGCAACATCTGCAGCCTTAAGTATGGCCGGCACAAAGAAAGATTCTATAGCGACCAGAAAAATCGCTATCCTTGCGGCCGATGGGGTGGAAGATAAATCTTTAAGTGCAGTGAAAGATAAGCTTGTTTCGCAAGGAGCAATTGTACATATCATTGCGCCAAAACTGGGTGAAATAATATCAAGAGACAACAATAAGATTAGTGTTGATGAGAGCTTTCTCACTGCAGCCTCTGTACTTTATGACGCCGTTTATCTTCCCGGCGGGGCCAATAGTGTAGCCACTCTGGAAGCAGAGGCTGATGCGGTACATTTTTTAAATGAGGCATTTAAACATTGTAAAGCAATAGCTGCCGATGAGTCCGCTATCCAGGTAATCGAAGCTACGTATTTCGCAAAAAAAATACCTCAGGTTTTTGATGAGGAAACTGTTTTGCGAGAAGGCGTATTGATTTCTGCTGAAGAGGGAGAAATGGTTGAATTGTTTGTTAAAATGATTGCCAGCCATCGCTTCTGGGATCGGGAAATACCGAGAAAAATTCCAGCTTAATAATACGTTAGATCTACTGATAACATAAATAATTGCATTTATACCTGCCGCCTCAATTCTGAGGCGGCAAAAAGTTTCAAAACAATAAACTTCTATTGTTAATACTTTAGTGGTTTACGTATATAAAAGCGATTGTACGCAAACTATAATTAAATATTTTATAAGATTAAACAAACTGCCCAGGTAGAATTTTTATTGGTCTGCGAAAGTATTGGCCAGTTCTCAATGTTTTGAATGTATGGATTTGATAAAAAGAATTGAAGGATTATACCTGGGAACAAGTGGATTGATTTTACCAGTTCCAAACAAAACCTACTATCCAGAAGAATTTAAAGATAAAAGTAGACTGAGCTATTTTGGATCATTATTTTCATCTATAGAAATCAATAGCTCGTTTTATAAAATTCCTTTGTTCCGTACCGTCGAAAAATGGAAAATGGAAGTTCCGGAGGATTTTCGATTTACCTTCAAATTATTTAAAGAGATTACGCACGCCAGATTTCTTGACTACAGTAGTGAGGTTTTGGCTGAGTTTATGTACAATATATCCGCCATAGGAGATAAAGGTGGATGTTTGCTGTTGCAGTTTCCCCCGTCTTTGGACATAAAACTCAGCGGTAAGCTTGAAAAACTACTGGGTGATATCGTTACACTTAAGAGAGGTATGAATTGGAACATTGCGCTCGAATTTAGGAACCCAATGTGGTTTGAACAACCTACTTTTGATCTTGCTAAAGCTTTCGAAGCGTCTATTGTAATTCATGATAAAGGTGGTTTTGCATCCGCTTATCACCAAACTGGTACAGAAATCGTTTACATGCGTTTCCACGGGCCTTCCGGAAATTATCGGGAAAGTTATGAGAATGCCTTTTTGTATGAGCAAGCGGGATATATTTACGAATGGCTAAATGAAGGCAAAACCGTTTTTGTCTACTTCAACAATACGCTGGGAAGCGCATTGAATAACCTGGCAACGCTTAACAAGTATATTGAACAAGGAAATCTTTCTGATTAACTACCGATTCCAGAATCAGCATATATAACATCTTGGTTCTGCTGAATGTATGGTAATGAACTTCTTGTAGGTATCCCCATTTTGGTAAATGTATATATACGCGGGTAATTAATCCGTAATACCAAATTTTAAACTATGCTTCAGTCATATACTGAAGATCAAGTGTTCAACGTCATATCACGTTCAGTTATCAGCTGAAACGAAATGCCCCCGATTTTACACCCTTACTTTCTTTTTTTTGTCAGAGGCTCTTACTGACAGAACCATATGGGAATGTTTCGTTCGCCATCTGCGATAAATACGCCTTTATCTTTTTGTTCAAACCAAGAACCATTGGGGATGTTCTCATAATCAGGCGCACTCACAACGCCTTTGTTATACATCTTTAAATAAAACCTATACTATGAAAGCAGCAGTTTTTCACAAACCTGGAGATATCCGCGTAGATACCGTACCGGATCCGGAAATTTTAGATGCACGGGATGTAATATTGCGGGTAACCTCCACCGCAATTTGCGGCTCCGATCTCCACATTCTAAGCGGAGCCGTTCCTCAAAAAGATCCATTGGTCATGGGCCATGAATTTATGGGTATTGTCGAGGAGGTAGGCCCGGCTATTACCAACCTCAAAAAGGGAGATCGGGTAGTGGTGCCTTTTCCGATTTCCTGCGGAAAGTGTTTCTTTTGTACACATGAGGCAAGTCCCGCATGCGAAAATTCAAACTATAAAAACTACGGTCCCAATGGTGACCTGACCACTCAAAAAGGCGCAGCGCTATTCGGATACACAGATCTGTATGGAGGGTATTCTGGTGGACAGGCACAATATGTTCGTGTACCTTATGCAGATGTTAGTCCCCGGATTGTTCCCGAACACTTAACGGATGAACAGGCCCTGTTTCTCACCGACATCTTTCCTACGGGATGGTCGGCAATAGATTGGGCACAGTTAAAAGGCGGGGAAGTTGTTGCAATCTTCGGATCTGGACCAGTAGGCCTTATGGCTCAAAAGGCCGCATGGATTAACGGAGCCAGCCGCGTCATCGCTATTGACCCTTTGGATTATCGTCTGGAAAAAGCCCGCGCCGTAAATAAAGTAGATACGCTTAATCCACACAAAGTTAATGTAGTGGAAGCCATCCGTGAAATGACCGGCGGTCGAGGTGCGGATGTCTGCGTAGATGCGGTTGGATTTGAACCCGAACGCAATTTTTTTGACAAATTCAAAGCCACCATAAATTTCGAAAAAGGTTCAATGAAAGTACTCGACCTTTGCTTTGAAGCTGTGCGCAGAATGGGAACCGTTTCCATTATGGGCGTTTACGGATCTCCATATGATAACTTTCCGATGCACCGCATTTTTGACAAAGGCATAACCATTAAGCAGGGACAGGCTCCTGTACTGAATTATATTGATAAATTAATTGGTCTGGTAGAAGAGGAGCGAGTGGTCTTAGATGATATCATCACCCATACCCTGCCGCTGGAAGAGGCGGCACACGGATACAAAATCTTTGATGAAAAAGAAGAAGATTGTGTGAAAGTGGTTCTTAAACCATAAAAATTAAGGCTGCTTTATCTCAAAGATATAGCAGCCTTTACTTCCAGTTTTAGTTTTGATTTTTTGGCCCTCCCGTGTTTGGCTTCTACGCGTTTATCCCTCTAATCTTGCTGAACCAAAATAGTCGGCCAAGGTTCTTCCTCGTCCGTTAACGAATTTAGGCATGATCCTGTAAAACTGCATTGCTATCCGGTGTTGAAGTGAATGTCTTCATTAATACCTTTTAAAGATACATTCACTCTGTTTTCCGGAAATACGCGCCAATCTAATTATACCATAGAATTCCAGTAACATGCCTGCACCAATAATGAATCCTTTAACCATGTCCGGCACTTCCATAAAGCGACTTAAGATAGGGGTTCCGCTTGCGAGTATTAATCCAATAGCCAATATAGCAATCGCAATGCGATTTGATGTCGGTTGTTTCATATGTTTTATTTAAGTTGATTGTAAATGGTTTCAAGTCGGGCACATACTGCATTCAGTTTCTCAATATCTTTTTTAAGTTGTCTTGGCCTTACCCAAATCCATATAAAAAGATAAAAACATGTACTGATGGAAAATAAGAGTGTAGCAGCCATTGGATTCTTAACAAATGGTTCATATAAATAGCAGAACAGTCCAGATAGGCAAAATATCATCATCCTGAATTGTGTCTTTTTGTAATAGTAGATCTGTTTTTGCCTGGTCTGCTCTACGAAAGCTAGAAATTCCACGTTATTGGGATTGGATAATTGATTAAAGCGCTTCATGGATTTAATATTCATAAAAGCCATAATAAAACAAGCCAGCGCGATGGCTATTCCTCCAATGTAGGTACTGAGCATATGAAAATCTACAATCAGTAAAACAGCGACCATTATACCTGCCAGCAGTAGCGCAAAAAATACGGTCAACCATTTTTTGCGTAAAGTAGTTCTTTGAAATTTCGTGATTTCAGTAAATACAAGATCCGCTTTGGGTAATTTGCTCGTATCTGCCATGTTCCAAACGGACTGCAATTGCTTAAAGGTCTCCATACTGTTTAAATTTTAGTGCTAATTTTTCTTTAATCCTGTGAATCCTAACACGAACATTTCCGCTTTTAAGTCCTACAATTTCAGCGATTTGGCTTTGAGGGAGACCTTCCAGTTCAAGCGAAATGATGACCCTGTCAGACTCTACAAGTTCTGCTATGCATTGGTATAGATAATTCAGTTTTCCTTCAATGGATTCTTCTTTACAATCAGCCAAATGATACGGCAGCTCCGCTGTCGGCATTCTTTTGGTAACCTCCATTGCCCTCAGGCAGTTATTGGTGGCAATCCTGAAAATCCATGTCCCTATACTGGATTCGTTTCGAAACTTCGAAAGGTTTCTCCATACTGAAATAAAGGTTTCCTGCACAAGATCCTTCGCTTGTTCGACATCATTGGTGTAACCCATGCAAATCCTGAATATCTGTGGTGAATACTGGTTATACAGGTTCTCAAAGTAATCCTTAGACATCTTGTTTGTTTAATATTTTGCCGCTTTAGATACTGAGCCATAGCTAATGTTACATCTAGCATATTATTTTTTATTTCCGGAAGTTTATCACTTTGATCGATCGGATGGGATGCCTTGTATGCATTAAAATTATCACCAAAAAATTGCCTTTTCGCTGACTGCTGTATCAAAACCTCAATTACGTTTTTTGCCGATGGCCACAATTTGAACAAAATCGGTCGGTGCTATTGTGCAGAGAAGCATTACACTCCGGGCACCTCGTTTTTGCTGCCTCCGTTGCCTTTGACATCTCAACAGAAACAATACCTGTAGGGACTGCTATTATGCCGTAACCGATAATCATCAGGATACTCGCTAGAATTTGCCCTAAAGGACTCTGAGGAGAAATATCCCCGTAACCTACAGTGGTTATGGTTACTATAGCCCAATATATGGATACAGGTATGCTGGAGAAACCGCTAGATTCGCCTTCAATAATATACATCAAAGTTCCGATAATGGTCACTAAAGTTATCACACTGGAGAGAAATACCACAATCTTATAAAGACTTGCCTTAAGTGCCTTTTTCAGAATGTTGCCTTCATATAAAAACTGAGTAAGTTTCAATATTCTGAATACTCTCAATAGCCTAAATGAACGTACAACAACGAGATACTGCATACCTAAAAAAAACAAACTCAGATATGTAGGAATGAACGAGAGAAGATCCACAATGCCATAAAAACTAAATATATAGCGCATCGGCTTGTGACTGGCATATATTCTTAGCATATATTCCAGGCTGAATGCAATAGTGAAAATCCATTCCAGTATATGGATAGTTTGATAATATTTATCTCTAACGCTCGCTACGCTTTCTAAAAAAACAGAAAGAATACTCAGTACAATCAACACCAGAAGAAGTACATCGAATAGTTTACCGGCTCTGGTGTCGGATTTGAAAATGACGATGTATATTTTTTTTCTTAAAATATCGTAGGATCTGCTCATATTAACCTTATTAATGGTATAGGCCAAAATACCATATAAAATGCAAAATATGGATCATGGACTATCTTAAAAATGTATATTTGAAATTTTTGAACAAGTCAATGAACAAAACACCAATAGAGAAAATTATGGAGCCGGTAAGCCGCTTCATTCATATGGAATATACCAGCGGAATCGTTTTACTCCTAAGCGTAATTATCGCAATCACCTGGGCCAATTCTCCGTTTCACGACTTTTATGAGAAACTCTGGCATATTAATTTTTCCGTGGGATTTGACAATTTTATGCTCAGTCACCCTCTTCATACATGGATAAATGATGGGCTAATGGCTATATTTTTCTTTGTAATTGGCCTCGAATTAAAACGGGAATTTATGGAAGGCGAACTTTCTTCCCTCCAGAAAGCATCATTGCCTATGACCGCTGCGCTGGGTGGAATGCTTGTGCCGGCAGCAATATATTTTCTAATTAATAAGGGAACTGATGCTGAACACGGATGGGGCATTCCGATGGCAACAGATATCGCTTTTGCACTAGCACTACTTTCAATGGCAAGCAAGCATATTCCCGTATCGGTGAAAGTTTTCCTTTCAGCGCTGGCGGTTGCCGATGATCTTGGAGCGGTACTGGTTATCGCATTCTTTTATACCGAACAAATTCATTTTTTACCTCTGCTAATCGGTTTAGGATTTCTTGCGCTATTGATCATAGGGAATAAGTTGGGCATCAGAAGCACAGCATTTTATCTCCTGATTGGAATAGGTGTGTGGATTGGCTTCCTGCTTTCTGGTGTTCACGCCACCATTGCAGGCGTTCTGGTGGCTTTTACAATTCCCGCTGTAACCAGGATCAATGAAGAAAGCTACTCCAGTAATCTTCGAAAACTTTCCTATGATTTTCAGGTTGATATTCCCGAAAGAGGAAAGTTAATTACACCAAAGCAAAATAAAACCATTCAAAAAGTGAGATCACTCAGCATGGCAGCGGAGACACCTTTGCAAACAATTGAACATGCCCTTCACCCTTGGGTAGCCTTTGGAATCATGCCCTTGTTTGCCCTTTCGAATGCTGGAATTGTGATTAGTACAGATTTTTTTAGTTCAATCGCGAATCCTGTCTCCGCGGGTATCGCCTTCGGACTAATCATCGGAAAGTTTACCGGCATATTGGTTTTCTGCTACATTATGGTAAAATTCCGCTGGTCCAGACTACCTGAAGGCGCAAGCTGGAAACACATCGCGGGCGTTGCGCTCCTTGCCGGCATTGGCTTCACCATGTCGCTTTTTATAAGTGGACTGGCATTTAAAAATCAATTATTTGTTGATCAGGCAAAATATGGAATTCTGCTCGCCTCACTAATCGCAGGGATATTAGGCACCATAGTGCTCAAACGAATAGACAGTTAAAAAACAGGGGTTAGTTTCTTGATGTAAAGACTCGCGAATAGAAATATATAAATTATGCAAAATAAAAAAGACGATGTTCAAGGAGCTTTAAAAGCTTTTATTGCCAATAGGTTCAATTTACATATTGATAAAGCGGATGAAAGTGAAGTCGTAGATTCTATATCCCGGAATTCGATTTTTGTGGGCGGCCCTTTGTGGACGCTGATTTTTGCCATCATCATAGCGTCAGTCGGACTGAATGTCAATTCAACGGCGGTAATTATTGGCGCTATGCTTATATCCCCGTTAATGGGACCGATAATGGGAATTGGTCTCGGAATTGGAACCAATGATTTTGAGCTGGTAAAAAAAGGCGGGAGGAACTTGTTAATTGCCACAGTTATCAGTATTGTAACCTCAACCATATATTTTTATATCACTCCGCTTCACGATGCACAAAGTGAATTGTTGGCCAGAACAACCCCTTCAATATGGGATGTTTTTATTGCTTTTACAGGAGGACTTGCCGGAATAATTGCAGCAACGCGGAAAGAAAAAAGTAATGTTATTCCCGGGGTTGCTATTGCTACAGCTTTAATGCCTCCGCTTTGCACTGCAGGTTATGGACTTGCAAGTGGCAATTGGCTTTTCTTTCTGGGCGCATTATACTTGTTTTTCATCAATAGTCTTTTTATATGCATATCTACTTACCTAATCGTTCGCTTCCTGAGATTTGACAAAAAATACTTTGAAGATCCCGGGGTTGAAAAAAAAGTGTCCAGATATATTCTCATCAGTGTATTGTTTACCATCATCCCCAGCATCTATCTGGCCTACGGAATTGTTCAGAAAAGTATTTTCGAAAACAATGCGCAAAGCTTCATTCGAGAAAAATTTAACTTTTCAAACACCCAGGTTGTCAATAAAAATCTTCGTTATTCAAAAGGGGAAAAAGAAATTGACCTTCTTTTAATTGGGGCCGAATTGCCCGAAGCAACCTTAAAGGATATTGAGAAAAGTCTTAAAAATTTTAAGCTTGATGGAACGATTTTAAAAATCAGACAAGGTTTGAATGCCCGACAAGAAGTAGATTTTTCTCAGATAAAAGCCAGTATTATGGAAGATGTGTTTAAAGACAAGAAACAGTCTGATCACTCTAAAATTACCAACAAACTTTCCCGGCCGCTTCCTGAGTTACGTTCAGAAATAGTGGCACTATTCCCTGAGATAAAAAACTATTCCCTTTCTAATGTGGTATTGAACCGTTTAGATACCATAAATAAAGATACACTTGTTCTGTTTACTGCAGATGTGCAAAAGCCGCTCACTTCAGTAAGTGAAAAAAGAGTTCGAAGCTGGCTGATGGGGCGACTTAACGTAGACTCTGTAAAAGTTGTGTTTACCACTCCTTAGAAAGCATACAAAATGAGGTAATTTGGTATTTTATCTGACTTGATTGCAATAAAAGCTGAGATATTTAGGTCTTTTTGAAGAATATTTTAGTGACTCAAAAATTGCAAATGTACCTATTGCGTAATTTTAAAATGAATGACTATAGTGTTTGATGAATGAAAATTTCAATGTTTTCCTTTCAATAAATCTTTTTTTATTCTGCTAATCGTTTCCGGTGCAATTCCCAGATAGGAAGCAATCAGGTGCTGCGGAATGCGTTCGCGCACATTTGGATTGGCAGAGATGAAATCCAGATACTTTTCCTTTGCTGTATGACTAATTGAACTGGTTAACCGTCGCTCTTTGGTGACAATACTATTTTGAAAAAGAATCCGGAAAAAGCGGTCCATTATCGGGACTTTCAAGGTAATGGCCTCGAAATTTGCTTTGGAAAGCAGCAATAGCTCAGCGTCTTCAATAGCGTCTATATTATACATTGAGGGAGCACCAGTCAGAAAACTATTAAAATCGGACAGCCACCAACCTTCAGATCCGAAAACACTCATGTGTTCATTGCCTTTATCGTCCACATTATAGGTTCGAAGCAATCCTTTAGATACGAAAGTTAAATATTTACATTGCTCGCCCGCCTGTAAAAGATATTGGCGTTTCCGGATTTTTTTGGGTTCAAAAAAAGACACAATCAGTTCTTTATCGGTCTGGCTTAGGTCAACTTTAAGTTCTATGTGCTCAAAAAGGATATCTGTCATCTTAATTTTCGCAATAAATATAGGGTTTTTAGAATGCTCCATGGAATCTTAAAAAAGCCTTGATGCAAGTCAAGAGGATTTCCTGATACAGATCAAGCATTTGTTAGCTTCCCTTGAGCTAAATTTGAAAAAAACAGACACATGAATAACAACATCGCTTTAGTGGTTGGTGCAAGCGGTATTAGCGGCGCAAACCTTGCAAAACAACTTATTAGTTCTGGTTGGAAAACTTATGGCCTTTCACGAAATCCCGATCAATCTATACCCGGTCTTATTCCGTTAGCTGCAGACCTTTTAAACAAAGAAGACTTAGAAAAAGCGCTAAAGGGAATCGATGCTACACACATTTATATTACCACATGGATGAGGCAGGAGAGCGAAAAAGAAAATATCCGCGTAAATGCACTAATGGTGAGGAACTTGCTGGATGTTCTTTCGTCAGCTCAGTCAATCATACATGTCGCATTGGTTACTGGCTTAAAACATTATTTAGGTCCCTTCGAAGCATATGCTAAAAAAGGTTTTTTGCCAGAAACTCCCTTGAGAGAATCTCAGCCCCGTTTGGATATTGATAATTTTTACTACGCTCAGGAAGATGAGGTGTATGCAGCTGCTAATAGAGAAGGATTTAGCTGGAGTATTCACAGGCCTCACACAGTAATTGGGAAGGCTGTCGGAAACGCAATGAATTTGGGTACAACGCTTGCTGTATATGCCAGTATCTGCAAGGAAACCAGTACTCCGTTTATCTGGCCAGGTTCATCCGCGCAATGGAACGGACTTTCAGATGTGACCGATGCCAGGATACTCGCTAAACATTTAATATGGGCGTCCACAACTGAAGCCGCTAAAAACCAAGCTTTTAATATTACCAACGGCGAGGTTTTCCGCTGGAAACGCTTATGGTTTCGATTAGCAGATTACTTTGAAATTGAAGCAATAGGATACAATGAGGAAATTAAACCACTGGAAATTCAGATGATCAGGCAGGAACAAACCTGGAAAATGATTGAAGAAAAACACCTTTTAAAAGAGCCTGATCTGAATAGATTGGCATCTGCGTGGCATACGGATTTGGATCTAAGCAGACCCATTGAAGTAATGACGGATATGACTAAAAGCCGTAAACTGGGATTCACCGAATATCAGGATACGGAAGAAAGCTTTTTTGAGCTGTTCGACGAATTGCGCAATTCCAAGCTGATTCCGTAGGTTTGAGCTTTAGTTGTTGGCTTTAATTTTCTGACGTTTTAAGCAAATTAGATCCCGTCTACAGGGGCGCGTATTAAAGCAAAGGCTACCATGTGATGCTGGTGGCCAATAATAGAATTCCACTAAAGATTTCGACTTTTAATACATCCACTTTTTTAAAAAAAGTTTTGTGCAACGTTAACTCATTTTCCAGCTTTTGCAGATCGAATATCTCAAAAGGTGATGTCCGGGAAGTTATACCAACCGCTACAAATAGCTTTGCTCGGCTTCAGTTTTCGAAGCATCGAAGTTAAACAGTTTGCAACAATTTCTGTCGCAAAGAATCCGGTAAGGGGAAAACCTGCGAACATACCTTTTTACTGTTCTGCTCGCTTAAAAAAACGGATGCGGAAAATTAGTTGAAACATTGATTAATTTAACGCTGTTAGTCTTATAAAATACTGTACTATGAAAAGAGAACAAAATGAGCAGCCCCTTCAAGACGCTAATGGACTAAAAGGAGATAACACTGTAAAAAACCCGGACGATTGGACTACTGGTGATGAACCTATGACAGGAGCACAAAGTTCTTATCTAAAAACACTGTCAAGTGAAGCGGGTGAGGATTTTGATGAAACTTTAACCAAATCGCAGGCATCTAAAAGAATAGATGAATTACAACATCAAACCGGACGCGGGCTAGAGGGTAAATAAAATAAGAAAGCTGAAGCACACAATAGTGAACTTCAGCTTTCTCCCTTTAAGACCTTGGCTTTTTAGAACCGAATTAACGACCTGATCTTTAAAAGATTTAATATAGGTTAGTAACCTAGCTTATTTTTAAAAGATTGTATACAATCATAAACGTTCATATCTGAGCGTAAAATTAAGATTGTGAATGTAGGTTATTGTGATGGATTATTTGATCGCCAATTTGCGATACCAGTGTCTCACTTATATTGTCCATAGTTCTCCAAACCAACCTATCATCTTCAGACTGAGAATATACAACGCCGATTTTTTCTGATTGATCGAAGACGCGGTACATGCCACTTTCATGCGGTTGGATACGCAGTATTCCACGATCTGTAGATATCTCAAACTCTTGTGACGTGCTTGCAGAATGATCGTCTGCATGACTTCTAACTTCGTTATTATATTTAGAATGATCAATCAGGGTGTCAATTTTTTCCTGCTCAGCCTGGCGATGATCACCAAAACCTGGGGTTTCAATAGGGCTAACTTGTTTTGAACCTGATAAAATATTTCCGCGGTCAAAATGATGGTGCTTATAAAAGTCAGATTCATCGTACTCATTAACAGATTCTTCAATCCTTGACGCTGCAGGGCTTCCAATGGCCGTTCGAATTTGATTCTCCATTGATCTCGTTACCTCACCAATAATATATCGCGGCATTGAAGTAAGTTGCTCTTGATGGGAAATCGGCGCAATAAGTTCTTTACTGTGATCCGATACTTCTACATACCCGATCGGTAGCAGCACAGCTTTGTCTTCAATATCAGAAACAGATGCATCCAGATCAACTATTACATACCGAACTGCATTTTGAACTGGGTCAATCAAAAGATCTCTCACCATCCCAATTTTTATTTCGTCTACACCAACAACCTTCCATCCAATAATATTCGCTTGTCCGTCTGTTAGCACAAAATCGCTATTTGACAATTCCTCTAGATTAATGTATTCAATTATTTCTGTATTCATATTTTCTTTGTTTATCATAGTATTGATTTAACAGCGCTTTTTCCAGAATAGTTTGAATTTATTTACATCCTTATATATTTATAGAAATTTCTAGTTAAAATTATTTGTATGGAATGCTATGGGTACCTGAAGAAATAAAAGTATCGATGTTTGGTATATTTTGTATTAATTGACAGAAAAGTTGGGCCTGTCACTTATTTAACGCAAGAGAAGAAACATTCTGTTCGGAATTTCGATTGCTATTTTATCAGCTATTAAAATTACTACTTTATTAATAATGAAGGATAATATAAATAAAGGCCACCATGTGATGCTGGTGGCCGATAATGAAATTTTACCAAATATTTCAAAGAGTTAAACACTCTTTCTAACAGAAAGTTTTAGTAATAGGAAGAATTTTAATCTTACATGTAGTTTTTAATACATTCGCAATCGCATGCCGCGAGGTGCTCCGTTTCTCGATTCGTTCAAGTCACCCTTAAAATCTTCTCAACCGTTTTGTTTTCCCGTCCATATGTCCACACATAAATCATAGGCGGTTTGGTTTTCATTCCAGACAATTCCCAATTACACTTTGGTGCTGGAAATTAGTATGCCAGGTAAGCGCCTATAGCTTCCAAAAGTTCTTCAGGAACCTGATCGACCTTTTTCCGGTCGAGATTGAACTGGGCGGAATTGAATTTTTCAATAAATGTAGCCTGCGTGCGATTGAACTTGAGATAACCTTGTTCAAAAAAGCGCTCTTCCACAGCAGGAGAGGAGTCTCTAGAACGTAACCAAAGTTTAATCATTGCTCCAGATTTCTTTTCCAGATAAAGCCACTCAAAGCGTTCACTTTCACCCGTTGACAACAACTCACTCAATAGCTTTATTTCAACAATTGTGTGGCTATTGCTATCGAAAAGTCGTTTGATGAGAAAAAGGGATGACATGCCGCAAAAATAGTAATTCGACGCTATTCAGCAACTATTCACGATCAAAATAAGTCAATTTTAAATTGAGACCTAATTGATTTAGCATTTTGACGCGCATAGTATGATCAATAATGTATTCTTTATTTTTTGTACCTGTTCGTAATAGTTAAATGCTAATTAACAATTTAAAATGACGTATAACTGAAAGTAATTTGTTACTTATCACAGCAAAAATTTGAAAGAGGGTAGGTGATGATTTATAATGCAAATTTAAGCAGCTTCTCATAAAGGCATACTTCCGCCTTTCTCATAAAACTCAGTCTTCGGAATTTTTTGATTTGATAAACTTTATCGCCTCCTGGATATTCCCGTCATACATCAAATTATCAAAATTGTCCTGTTTAGAGATAGTAAGATCAGGAACGATGTAAGGATAGTAATTTCCATCTCTATCACTGTCATAACCTGTTGTTAATGCAATTAAAGAATCAAAAGGTAAAGGCCAAGTAACATTGCCCGTTGTAAATCCAGCCGTATTCCCACCGATAAAAATTGTGTTTTTTCTACCTTTAAAAGCGAGCGCTGTTACTTCACCAGAACTCCCTGTAAACATTCCTGTTATTACTGCAACTCTTTCTTGATCAAGTAACCTTCCGCTTGGTATGATGGCAGCTATAGTATGTGATTTCTGTATATAGCTTCCGTTTATCAGTCTGAATTTCCTGACTAATTTTTTATTCTCATCAAGTTCACCCCATATCTCATTGTTTCCAAGTAGGTCATACAAAGCTAAAAGCATGGGCGAAGAGTTGCCGCCAGTGTTTAATCTTAAATCAATTATCCAGCCTGCTAAAGTGTGACTTGATTTAATTGCAGAAATCCTGTCATACAATGGCTGAGCAATCCTGCTGATATTTTCCGCTGAATTATCGAAAAAGACCATTCCAGGTATCATCACGTAGCCAATCTTATCATCAAGAACCTTTACTTCAAAAGATGGTTTACTGTCATATTTATTTTTCCATTCGGCAGAATATAAATCTTTTGATATTTTTTTTCTAGTTGAAGTATATTTATCATCACCTCTGTAAACCAGGCAGTGTGTGGCATTTATCTTATCAAAAATATTTGTTATTTCTTTTAAGGATGCTTTAAAGTTATCGTAAGATTCAAGACTTTTATAAGCATCAGCCTCAACAGACTTCCAGTCGATTTTTTTACGATTTAAATAACCAACTTTTAGCGTTTTAAAGAATGCTTTATAAAATATACCGATGCTGTCAGCTGCTTTAATAGGGAATTTCCTATTGGTTTTTGCATCACTTTGTCCTATACTAGAAATGTAAGTAAATACAATCAAAAGGGTAATGATTGAAACTCTCATATTAAATGTTTTTTGTAAGATGACAAATCACTCTAAAGGGTTGCAATCAACAGGTGAATTAATTTTAATTAATAAGTTAATATGGAATTCGCATTTCTGCAAATGAATTTGTAATAATTACAGTTGTGGTTTTAAAAGACGATAAGTTCTTTATCTCGCGGTCCGGCAGCAGTAACCGGTGAAGTAGCTTTTATTGGTTTTAAAAAATAAAAAATCACAGACATTGGACTTATGAAATTGCCATAATCCGGAACATGACGCTTAAAAGCATACATCATCTGTTATAAAAAAGTTCCAATGTTTTTTGAACTATATCTTTCCATCCAATAACCCCTTGATCAAAAGCTTCCATTGGGGATAAGAAAGACCCAACATGGCAGCTGCTCCGACAATCAGGTTTCTTGCATCGTCAATTAATCTTGTGGTACTGGTGTTGGCAACTTCGTTTCGGCCATGTTCTTCAGCCAATACCCTGTTAGCTTCCCGACGGACAACAAACGTAGAGGAAGCCTGTTTGTCTAAAAAATGCGCAACGTCTTCATCTTCATTAATTGGATTTGGGCATGGACGTACCCGCATTTCAACTAGATCCTGATCATCATCATTTTGTTGTTGCAAAGCTTCAACGTGTACCCAATCAAACCCATTCCCAGAAACCGGGCCTGGTCCCGGAATATCAATTCTGATGAAATCTCCGGTTTGCGCTTCCCGGTTTACTTGCCTTCCATGGACATCAAATAAACTAAATGCTGTACCTGGTGAAAATTCTCCCCAGTTATTCACCATCAACAGTCTTTTCACCGCTTCCGAGAAATGATGTTTTGCCAGGAACGCATCTTCGTAGGTTCGCTCCTCAATCGTATCCATTTTTGATCCCTTCTGCTGGGCGGGAATTAAACTCTTTTTTTTATCTTCCATATATCTATTAACCAATAATTTAGTCCGGTGGTTTTATGATTTTCGATCGGTTGATTATTGGAATTAGTAAGGATTTAATTATTGGTGTTTACTGGACGACAACACGAAAAAATAAAAACCTTAAACTCTTGGGTTTGTGCGCAAGTTTTAATTTTCATTTCAAGCAAATGTTGTTTGTTATTCAATCAATTCATCGAAATGAATAGGAAGCTTATAGATGCGTTTTCCCGTAGCATGAAAAATTGCGTTGGATATCGCTGCCGGCATGCCTACAAGGCCAATCTCACCCACGCCTTTACTGCCAAGCTCATTGATCACACGATCTTCCTCATTTGCAAATATGACATCCAACGCTCCAATATCTGCATGTACAGGAATATGGTATTCGCCCAAATTGGTATTGATATATTTCCCCAGATGCTCATCCATAATGGTTTCCTCATGCAGCGTTTTGCTGATCCCCCAAATCATTGATCCCAGTATTTGACTTCGGGCTGTTTTAGGATTGATGATTTTTCCAGCTGCTACCGCAGTCACCGATCGGGTTACTCTTACTGTTCCCAGGTCCTGGTCAACTTCCACTTCTACAAAGGATGCGCTGTGGGTAGCCATACTATATTTTCTAAGCTTAAACATATGGGGTTTGCCCATGTTGGTTGTTTTTATAGATTTTCCATTATTGCTGCGTACAATATCTTTCAAGGAAAGCGTGGTCTTTGGATCATTTTTTAAATATAAATACCCGCCCTGAAAAAAAATGTCTTTTTCATCCGCTTTTTTGAATGGAGAATCTTTTATTTCCGCGGCTTTTTTTATCAGCTTTTTACGAAGTGCTTTGGCTGCAATTATAATGGCTACACCTGTAGAGGAGGTAATCGCCGAGCCGCCCTGAAACATGGAAAAAGGTTTTTTACTATCTCCATATTCAAACTCTACATCTTCAAGCTGAAGCCCAAGTTCATCTGCCGCAATTTGAGTCATGACTGTAAGCGTCCCTGTACCAATATCAGTTGTCGCATTTTTAACCACCAGTTTACCTTCGGCGTTTATTAGCGCTTCAACTCTTGCCGGAAATTGAAAGGCATCCCAGATACCTGTAGCCATGCCATAACCGATGAGTTTGTTTCCTTTTTTCATGCTGCGAGGCTCAGGATTCCGGTCTTTCCAGCCAAACTTCTCTGCCGCCTGAAGGTAACATTCGCGTAAAGCCTTGCTGGTGTAGGGCTTTTGTACAGACGGGTCTGCATCAGAATAATTGATTAATCTTAATTCCAGCGGGTCAATATTTAGCCTGTAAGCAAGTTCATCCATCGTGCATTCTATCGCGTGCATCGCCGTGCTTCCACCAGGAGCACGCATGTCCATCGGTGTATACACATCCAAAGGAACAATATTGTGCTCAAAAAGGGTATTCGGAGCGGGGTAAAGCCGATGACTCCAGGTTGCCGTCGGTTCAGTATAATCTTCAAAACTTGATGTCTCTGCTATTACTTTATGTCCTAATGCTGTTAGCCTGCCATTAACATCGGAAGCGAAATTCAAATGCTGAACAGCGGGTGGACGGTGAGGAAAAGAAAACATTTGCTTTCTGTCTAAAACAACCCGTACATTTCTTTTCAAATGAAGCGCAGCCATTGCGCTGAGAAATACCTGATATTGTGGTCTTAATCCCGATCCAAAAGCTCCACCGACATAAGGTGCCAGTACCCGAACGTTTTTATAGTGTAGCCCAAATATGTTGGCAATGTAGAGCTGAGTGTTGATTGTTCCCTGCGTTTTATCGTATATCGTTAGTTTGCCTTTGCCTTCATAAATGGTTGTCGTCGCAAATAGCTCAATCGGATTGTGGTGTTCTGTGCCGTGATGAAATGTTGTACTTACTTGTACAGCTGCATCGTTAAACGCTCTTTTGAAGTCTCCGGTTGGTGCAGGAGGAGGTGGTTTTAATGCTGTTGCAAATCCCTTCTTAGCTGGCCTTGCCTGAGAAAGGTTGCGCTCCAGACTGGTCTGAAAACTGTCCACCTCATAGTCAAAGATAATCCGAGTTGCTGCATACCTCGCCGTTTCAAAATCCTCGGCCACAACCAGCGCGATGGGCTGCCCGTTGTACAAAATTTTCTCGTTATGCAACGGCTTGAAAACCGTTCCGGGAGGCGCATCCATATCTGTATATTGCAAGTCAAACCAGGCCAGTTTTGGCCGGTTTTCATGCGAAAGCACTTCCACCACTCCAGGAATAGCCATAGCCTCGCTTGTGTTTATACTGATCACAATTCCCTTGGTTATTGGACTGTTTACCACATAACCGTAAAGCATTCTATCTGCGGGATATTCCGCCGCATACTTGGCCGCTCCGGTTACTTTTAGCTTACCCTCCAATCGGCTAATGGGTTTACCTACATGTTCTTTGCTATTCATCAAATCTATTTTTAAGCTGTTGGTCCGGCACCCGGCAGCTGTGATTCAGGGTTTAAAGCCGTTAGTCCGTTTCTCACTATAGCTTTTTTAGCTAGTTTTATTTTAAAGTCGTTGTGTCCGAAACCTTGTGCACCACGAAGAATTATGTCTGCAGCATGCGAGAGGTTCTCATAATTAACAACTTTTCCCTTCAAATAAGTTTCTGCCTCAGTGGAACGCCAAGGTTTATGCGCCACGCCACCAAGCGCAATCCTTGCTTCTTTTATTACTCCTCCATCGAGCTCAAATGCACTCGCCACCGAAACCAGTGCAAAAGCATAGGATTGTCGGTCTCTAAGCTTTAAATAGGCATAATTCTTTGAAAAGCCGTTTGGAGGCAAATCTATTGAGGTAATCATTTCACCTGTATTCAGCGTATTATCCAGTTCCGGATGTTCTGCTGGCAGGCGGTGAAATTCATCGAAGGGAATGACACGTGTACCTTGCGGACCTTCCACGTGTACAGAAGCATCGAGTGCAGCCAATGCAACACACATATCCGATGGAAACACTGCAATGCATTCCTCGCTGGTACCCAGTATCGCATGAATTCTATTGTATCCATCTCTTGCCGGACATCCAGAGCCTGGAATTCTCTTATTGCAAGGCACTTCGAAATCGTAAAAATAGTAACACCTTGTGCGCTGTAAAAGATTGCCGCCATTAGTGGCCATATTTCTGATTTGTGCAGAAGCCCCCGCAAGAATAGCTTTTGAAAGCAATGGGTAGAGGGTTTCAACATCAGGGTTGTAGGCAGTATCTGCATTTTTTACCGCTGCGCCGAGCCTCAGCCCTCCGTTTTCCAGGGAAGTAATTTTGGAAATTTCTTCCAGATGAGTAATGTCTATGAGTTTCTTTGGATGCACAAGATTATACTTCCATAGGTCAATCAGATTGGTTCCACCCGCAATAAGCTTGTTGGACTTTTCATCCTCCAATTGCGCAATTGCTTCTGATAAAGCTGCAGGTTGATGGTATTTAAAATTGTTCATAATCTCCTTCGTTTTTTACCTGCATAATGGCATCGATAATACCTGTGTTTGCGCCACATCTGCACAGGTTGCCACTCATGAGCTCCTTTACTTCTTCAATTGTTTTTGCTTTATTCTCTTTGAGCAGTCCCAAAGCGCTGCACAGCTGCCCCGGAGTGCAATATCCACATTGAAAAGCATCATGATCAATAAAGGCCTGTTGAAGGGGATGAAGCTGGTCTCCGTTTGCTATTCCTTCCACCGTTGTGATTTCGGAGCCGTTTTTGGCAACCGCAAGTGTCAAACAACTTAAAATTCGCTTTCCATCACAGATCACGGTACATGCACCACACTGCCCATGATCGCATCCTTTTTTAGTTCCTGTTAAATCTAAATGATCCCGAAGGCAGTCCAATAGACTAACCCAAGGCTGTATCCTTACGTGTTTATTTTCGCCATTGATTTTTATGGAAACGGAGTACATTTCAACTTCTCGGCTTTCATTAGCCCGCGGTTTTGGTCGCATATCGGAGTTTTGTTAGTGGTAATATGTTGCTAACAACTTTAAAAAACATAAAGTTTTATTTAATTTTTGTCGATTGGCAACTTGCCTGTTGAAGTTTTATGTGATCGTAATCGGAAAAAGAGCTAGCGCCTCGAATAAATTTTGTATATAACGTATTTCTACGCAAAACAGGCGGTAATTGATTCTTGAAATACATTAATCGTAGGACAAAACCCTCATAGCTGCGCTAAAATACAATCAAAGAAATTTTACGGTAGAGCCCTGGGTGTAGCACTCGGTAAACATATTGTGAAATACAATTAATGTTTATACCTTCATCGGATATTTCGATCAGAAAAAATAAAATATAATTTTCCCATGTCTACAAACAGCTTTAAATTGCTACAAAAGAAAAAAAAGGTAATCCTGGAAAAATGGATGAATAATCAATTGTCTGATGATGGACTTCGTGAAGATCTGATAAGTAATGAGGATCTGAGGATTCAGTCTGAAGAACTCATCGATGTGTTGACGGAAAACCTTAGTGCAGACAGCTATAGCAATATTGATTCTGAAGATTGGAGCCCTGTAATTGAAATTCTGGGAGGTATATCAATAACGCGTGCCCGCCAGGGATTTTCTCCTCGGGAAACGGGAAATTTTGTGTTTTCTTTAAAAGACGCTATCATAGAAGTTATTCAGGAAATGCTTTCTGATGATCCTAAAGCGCAGGTTACAGAAACATTGAAGGTGAGTAAAATTATAGACTCGTTGAGTATTGTCACCTTTGAAACTTTTATAAAAGGCAGGGAAGAAGTAATTCTCAGACAGAGTGATGAAATAACCGAAATATCTACTCCTGTAATTCGCGTTTGGGATGGTATTTTAGCTTTACCCATTATTGGTACATTAGATAGCGCTCGTACGCAGGTTGTAATGGAAAGTTTGCTACAGGAAATTGTGGACACTGGATCCAGTATTGCTATTCTGGATATTTCCGGAGTTCCTGCGGTGGATTCCCTTGTTGCGCAGCATTTAATTAAAACTGTTAGCGCCACGCGTCTGATGGGCGCGGAGTGTATCATCAGTGGTATCCGTCCTGAAATTGCGCAAACTATAGTTCATCTGGGTATTGATTTAAGTAGTATCATAACCAAAGCGACGCTGGCCAGTGCGCTTTCTTATGCGTTTAAAGTACTTCGCTTAGAAGTTAAAAAAGTTGCTACAATAAAGTCTGGGTTCGCAAATGGATAGAATTCCGATTTTAAAAATGGGTAGCTTTCTGCTGGTTACCATTCAGGTAGATCTCTACGATAAACTTGCGCTTTCCTTGGAATCGGATCTGGTTCAGATGGTCAATAAAAGTTCTGCAAAAGGGGTTCTGATTGATATTTCTGCTGTATCTATCGTAGATTCTTTCATGGGCAGAATTATTGGCAACATTGCCAGTATGTCCAAAATTTTAGATGCAGAAACTGTAGTTGTTGGAATGCAGCCTGCTGTGGCCATTACACTGATAGAATTGGGACTACCACTGAAAGGCGTGCATACTGCTCTCGATGTCGAAAAGGGAATGATTTTATTACGCGAAATGATTGGGCCGGATGAAAATGACGAATTAGAAACCGAACCCGATGGTACTGTCCCTGAGTAAAGACCTGATCCAGGTCATCCGGGAACAAGATCTCGTTTTGTTAAGAAACCGTGTAAAAGAAGTAGCAGTTAAAATTAAAATGGGATTGGTCAACCAGACCAAACTTATTACTGCAGCCAGCGAATTACTCCGGAATATGCTTCGATACGCCGATGGTGGCGCTTGTCTTATCGAAGTTGTATCCAGTGGTAGAAATAATGGAGTAAGATTAACCTTTACAGATAAGGGGCCAGGAATAGCCGATATTTCCCTTGCCATGAAAGATGGATACTCAACAGGTAAAAGTTTGGGCTTAGGCTTACCAGGTACCAAACGGCTGGTAAATGAATTTGATATTAAAAGTAAATTGGGAGAAGGCACAGTAGTGACGATAATAAAGTGGGCAAATGGTTGATGCGACACACATTAGCTTCGCGGCAACTGACAGAAGTTATTTTTCGCTTATCAAAAAAGATATCCGGCAGCGCGCTTTAAACGCTGGAATGATGGAAGCGAAAGTTAATCAGATTGATTTGGTTGTTGCGGAAATTACTTCAAATTTGTTTAAATACGCGGATCAGGGGGAGATTTTGTTAGGTGTATTTGAAAATAACGGGAATCCTTACATTGAATTGATAAGCCTTGATCATGGTCCGGGCATTGCTCAGCCTTCGAGGATGATGGAAGACGGCATTTCGACAACAAATACTATGGGTTTTGGCTTGGGCAGTATGAAGCGACTTTCTGATCATTTTGAATTATATTCTCTGGTGGGATGGGGGACCATCGTGCTTTCGCGAATTTATAATACAGTCCCTAATTCTAAAAAAAATAATGTGGCATCCATTCATCCTCTTATAGTATCCAAACCTGGAGAAACAGTAAGCGGAGATGGGATGGCAATTAAACAAAACGATAAGTTCATTAAAATTATGCTGGCAGATGGCCTTGGTCATGGACCTGAAGCAAATTTGGCGGTTAATGAGGCTGCGAATGCATTTAAAGTTTATCCAGATTTTAGCCCGAGTGAAACCCTCAGATATGTTCACCAGTCTATTAAAAAGACTAGAGGTGCAGTAGCAAATGTACTCTGTTATGAGTTTGCCACTAATAAATGGACATCAGCCGGTATTGGGAATATTTTATTTAAATTGGTTGGTCCTGTGGCGGTTAAAAATCATATGTCCTATAATGGCATTGTTGGACACAATATCCCCAATACAATGAATGATCAACAATATGACGGAAGCCAGTATAACCTGGCCATTCTTTGTTCAGATGGAATTAAAACCCGTTGGGAGACTAATAAGTATCCAATGATTGGAAAGTACGACCCGACTATCCTTTGTGCCGCTTTGTATAAAGACCATGCGCGACGCACTGACGATATGTCAATTGTTGCTATAAAAACTAAACAACGCTAATGGAAATCGTAGTCATATCTCTGGAAAATGAAATGGATCTGGTGCTTGCTCACCGCAGGTCTATGCGCGTTGCAGAACGTTTAGGTTTGACAACTTCCACGCAAACAACCTTCGCAACAGCTGTCTCTGAAATCTCCAGATCTGTAATCGAACATACGGATACCGGAATATTGCGGATTGGTATTGATCAGGATAAGCAGCGTTTTTCGCTAAAGGCTCTGGTGAGCTATGATAACAGTGTGAAACTGACCAGCCAGGATGATGGTTTTTTCTATGCCCAGAAACTGGTTCCTCAGTTTATTATCTTTGAAGAATCTGGGGTGGCTTATGTGGAGATGAAAATCGGTCTGCCCCGGTCTTTAAATCTCGACTCCCTTAAATTGCGCAGCATTAAGGAGTTTTTTCTTCAAGATGCCCCCCTGAATGCCTATGAGGAACTTAAGCAACAAAATCAATCCCTGAAAGGCATTGCTGAAGAACAGCAGCAAGAAATTCGCCTATCAAAGATTATTGATAAAAACAAAACTGAATTCATTTCTGTTGCCAGCCATGAAATTCGCACACCTATAACTGTCTTAAAAGCTTATGCGCAAATTGGTAAAAAACTTGCTGGCTCCTCTGATATGCGCTTAACCAGTTTAATGGATAAGATAGACGTTCAGACAACAAAATTAGTAGACCTGGTGCAGCGACTGATGGATGTCTCGAAACTTGAAGTCGGACATCTTGATTATAACTGGGAGTTCGTTAGTCTTGATACTTTTATTTTGGATTTGGTTGCGGTGATGCAGGATATCATGCCCTCACATACACTATACATTATTGGATGTGCCGAAATTGACGTTAAATGTGACCGCCTTCGATTGGAACAGGTATTCTCAAATCTCATCAACAATGCTTCAAAATATTCGCCCAAAGGCACCACTATATTCATCTCTGCTAAGGTCCTGACGGATGGATTTGTTACCATTTCTATACAAGATGAAGGAATAGGAATGAACGAAATTACACGAAAATCAGTTTTTGAGAAATTTTACAGAGATGAAAATGCAGCCAAAGCATCTACTGGATTGGGTATTGGTCTTTATGTTACTTCTCAAATCGTAAAAGACCATGGCGGTGAAATATGGTTAGAAAGTGAAGAGGGTAAAGGATCTGTATTTCATTTCTCCATTCCATTAACTACAAAAGTGAATTAATCGGGTATCTTTTAGAAACTCGTATATCTGGTCTTTTGAAGAGCTTATCAGATTTTCGGCAACTAAGTTCAATAAAACGTTCTGGATCGCCCAGCTTTGCACTAGAAACCGGATATGTTTATAAACTGGAGTGAAATACAAGATTAGATAGATTAAGAATACTAGTTATGAATACAAACGCTTCTCATGCTACGGATACGTTATCCGCGGTGACCACCATACTGCTGTCAGACACCAATTATGGTAAGCTTACTCCAGCACTGAAAGATCTGCACAATATATTTGCCGAATTATGCGGTGTTAGGGCAGGAGATATCACTGACCACGATATTAATCTATCCAGTGGGAAAGCAGTGTCTACAACTAAGGCCGCCCATTGCCTTTTAGAGATAGACCGGACACGAATATTTCTTAGAGGTATATATCAGGCAATCTGCAAAATCACGGCCGCGCGGCCAAATGAAACCATCCACATACTTTATGCGGGCTGTGGTCCATATGCAACTTTGCTGACGCCGTTGACTACACGCTTTACATCTAAACAAGTTAAGTTTCTTATGCTCGATGTTAATGCAGTCTCACTCGCTGCTGCGCATAAATTATATGATCAGCTAGGGTTACTTGAATATGTTACGGACTTTGTTTGCGCGGATGCAACAGTTTATACACTCCCGGAAAATGTACGTATTGATATCGTCATTTCAGAGACGATGCTCAATGGGTTAAGAAAAGAACCTCAACTCGCAATTATGAATAACCTGATTCCTCAGCTTCATCCAGAAGCTGTCTTCATTCCCGAAGAAATAAAGATTGATGCAAGGTTAACAAGATGGCAGCAGGAATATGATTCTTTTACAGTACCTGGCTATCAGCCTGAAAGAATAAAGGTCGGGCTAATCTATTGTGCCAACAGGCAATTTCATCTTCCAGAACCCGTGGTGGTTCAAATTCCTGCATCAGAAACCCACAATCAACTTGACTTGTTTACAGAGATAAGAGTATTTGCACAAGAAGTGCTCACTACCTATAATTGTAGTCTCACAGTGCCCTTACCCATATGTAAAGTAGAAAACCAATTTCGTGAGATAACCGCGGAATTTGAGTATATAATGTCAGAAAATCCCGGCTTCCATTGTACACTCAAGGCATGATCCGATAAGTCCCAGACACTAGGCTCCGGCAAAATTACAACCAGTTTTTGCTATGCTCTAATTCGGCGGGTTGGTAATTGATATATTGTACAAATCTTGGTTTCGTTGACGTATTCGGACGACTACCATGAGGCAAGGCCTGATGCCAGATGATAAAGTCTCCAGCTTCAGCTGCTATAGGTAAACTACCAAGGTCATGTAAATTTTCTTTCCTCGGATCCCTTTCTGCTGGCAAAGAAGGCAGCCATTCTGAAATCCGGTGATGAAAGCCCGGAACCAGTGTGAAAGCACCTTGATCAGCCACCGTATCCGCCAGGTAAAGCAAACCTTGGAGATTAAAAGGAATAGGAAGATCCAGACTACAGTCCCAATGTAAATCCGGGCCGGGGAATTTCCAGGAATCTGTTTCGGGAGGGTTGAATCCAACACGGTCTGTCGTCGCCCAAATATCCCTCCGCTTCCAAAGTTGTTCGTACGCTCTTCTAATTCTGTCGGATTGTCGGTTTTTCTGCAATACAGGATGCTGAAATAGCTGAACCATAATTCCTTGCTTTGCAACATGAGGAGTATACCACGTGTCTGGCTTGTCTAATTTTATATCCAAGATTGCACAGATTACTTGAATCGTTTCTAAGCAGTCTTCTTTAGGAATAGCATTTTTTAAAACTAAATATCCGTTTTTATTCCAAAAATCTAGCTCTTCTTCTGACAACACGCCTGTTAAGGGTTGCTCCTCTAATGGTAATTTACTAAATGTATTATTGAATCTATCAATCAGCTCTGCAGAGGGTGTCCCAGAGGTATGTAAAATCCAGTCTTCAAATTTTTCAAATGCGGGAGCATGTTGAAACACATAAACTAAGGTTTGTTCCAAACCAAGCCCCAGCACACTTAATAAGGTTTTGTCCAGCTGCCATTCTTTCTCCCATAAACCTTCTTCAAGCGTGTTGGCTCTTTTGAATAGTATTTTGCTCCAAAAGCGTTTCAAATGCATTAATCCACAAGAACTAATCTCAGTGGATGGTGGTAAGCTAAATTCCGAACACATTTTTATCGTTCTATTGTAGTGTTTGTATATTTATTTTCTTTACATGTCCAGCTCAACATCTTGGGGAAAGATAAATGAGATTCCTTGTCCGGTGGATAAGCCATTCCATTCCATTGTAATAAAGGAACGCCAAAAAAATTACCTCGATTAAAGTTATCAACCAAATTCTGTCCACCGCCTTTGTAGCCGTTTTCATGGAATACAATATGTGGATCAATGCCTAGGTGTAGCGAGACGGCATATGACCAGGCAATAGCCATCATCTCACCGCCATTATTGATGTCGTCTACAGGTAATGAATCGTTCATATTGCACCGGATTTCCAAAGGCATACATGCCAGATGCCCCGCCTCATGTAAAATATCACCAGGGTATAACAGTTTTATGCAGTCAATGATTAATACCCCATTTCTTATTTTAAGACCCGGTAAAAAGGTATCGCCATCTATTTTTTCAAGTTGATATTGTAAACCGATTTCAGCGATAAAGTCAAGCATTTTTGAAATCATCTGGTTATTTTTTAATTCTATTTCCATCTGATTTGCCAATTCATTTGAGTAGGATGAATCGATCGTCTTAAGGCTGTCGATAATCTGACGAGTAGTAATGGGGTCTTTTTTTACGAAGACTGTCTTTTTATTCCCTCCAATAATAGTCTCGGATAGCCATTCATTTACCTTACAGTCAATAACCAGATGTATCCGATCTGTCGAACCCTGATTTTTAACTCTATGCTGGATATTTGCATTGATATACCAAACCTCGCCTTGTTCCATTATCACCCGATCCTCCTGGACATAAAATTCAACATCGGGGTTGGTAAATATCGGAATATGCAAACGTGCTTCTCCCTGCTCAAAGGATAATTCAACATCTCTGTGCGCTTTTATAATCGATCCCGAACGCAGATTAAGAAGGCGTATAGAGCCTTTTTCGCACTTAAGAAGTTCTAAAAGTTCGCAAGTGTAGGGCAATGCACGCAACAATTTAGTGTCTTCAAATTGACCATGTTGTAAAAGGTCAGCAAATGGAGCATCACTTTTTCCACCAGGCGTT
Source organism: Pedobacter terrestris (assembly GCF_052343045.1). Classification (NCBI taxonomy): domain Bacteria; kingdom Pseudomonadati; phylum Bacteroidota; class Sphingobacteriia; order Sphingobacteriales; family Sphingobacteriaceae; genus Pedobacter; species Pedobacter terrestris. The sequence continues at coordinate 1,818,955 of NZ_CP180264.1, forward strand.
CTTAGTGGAAGTACATGCCAATTTCCTTCATAGTCCGCAGTACTGTAATGCGGTAACCATTTATTTCCAGCCAGTAAATCCTTCAATTCCTCTTGCAGGGAATGAATGTTAATGTTGAGGTTTAATTTAGAGTAGCTAATCATGATTTGTAAATTAGAAAATTATTTAATACCAATACATCTAATGCTCCGGATAAAAAAAGAGATAAAGCTTCATCAGGGGTTTCTACAATTGGCATTCCTTTTCGATTCAATGAAGTGTTAAGTAAAACACCAATTCCTGTAAGCGCTTCGAACTCACCAATAAGCTGATGAAAATCAGCATTAAAAGACGCAGATACAGTTTGTACCCGGCTACTGCCATCGCAGTGAACTATGCCTTCAAGCGTATCTTTCCAATCAGTTTTTAGTTCATCAATTAGTATCATATATGGGCTTTGGTATCCGTGAACAAAATATTTTTGTACGTCCTCAATCCTGACACAAGGGGCGAAGGGCCGAAAATCCTCCCGAAATTTAATTGCGCTATTAATGTGCTGCTTGATACCCTTGATCCGCGGATCGGCCAAAATGCTCCGGTGACCTAAAGCTCTTGGGCCGAACTCCGCACCGCCTTGAAACCATCCAACAACTTTTCCATGAGCAAGTTCAAAAGCAGTTTGCTCAACGAAATTACATGCTTGTCTAATTTCAATGGTTTGGTTTTGATGGATTCCCGCAGAATTTATAGCCCGTAAAATATCTTCACTATTGTAACCCGCCCCAAAATATACCGCATCGGCCATTGTTTTCTTCGGGTTACCCAACACTTCATGCCAGCCATAATATGCGCAGCCAATGGCTAATCCATTGTCTCCGGCCGCAGGCTGAATATATAAATTCTTTACAACACCTGATTTAAGCACTTTATGATTGGCAACAGCATTCAATGCAACCCCGCCGGCGTACGCAAAATTATCGTGATTCAATAGTTTAGATCGCTCCTTAAAAAGATATGATATAGCCTGCTCCGTTTCATGCTGAACCCAGCGTGCAATGTCTGCGTAATGCCCAAAGTTTTCTTTAAAATCGTCATATCCTGATGAAGGCCTGTCAAAATAAAAATCCATATTTTCATAAAGAACTTCAACTATCCCATTATCCAGGTTGAATAGAGGAGGCCTTCCTCTAAGTTTGCCGTATGGGGCTAGTCCCATCAGTTTTCCAACATCATTAAGGTTGCCAAAACAATAGCAACTTGCTGCATGGTATAGCCCGCCAATGGAATGATAATTGGTTGGCAACTTAATAGACGAATTTTTTTGGAATAATCTCACTTCCGAAAAATCTTTAAATACCGGAGTTAATATCTTCCCATCAAAGTGGTAAAAACTATCCTTTTCACAATACATCCCACTATCGAACGGATAACTGGGTATTGTCGTACCTTTAAGATCCATACATTGATCATAAGGGCTACCTGCGCCGTCAATTACCAATACATTAAAGACATCGAAAGGAGACGTGCCTACTACACTCCAGGCATGGGCAAGATGGTGTGAAAGGGTGATGACGGGTACAGGAGTATCTGCCTCAAAATAACGTTTTCCATTGTACCAATGTGAGGGAATGTTGTTTTCAAAATTGGAAGCCTGAACGATTAGTGATAAATCCTCAGCTTTAATTCCTGCAAAATCCAAGCAATACTTTACAGTGTCAAAATCATTCCCTCCATCGTGTTTAACTCTGCTCAACCGCTCTTTTTCAATAGCTACCATTATTTTTCCGTTTTTCAATAAGACTGTTGATCCATCATGTGATAAGCCGGTTCCTAAAATATATGTATCCATTATCAATTTATATTTTTTACGGTAAACGATTGCAGCCTTAAACTTATAAAAGATAACTGTAATAGTTAGTAATGATATGGCAGTAAATTAAAATAGACATGACAATTGTCAAATTCGTTCGCTCAACGGAAATATTTTAACTACACCTATTTTAAGTTTAGAAACTTATTAATAGATTTACACTGTCTAAATCGCACGCTCACAATGAACTCTCAAACCTTAAATACAGAGGATATTATTCCTCGTATTGCAAATGCTACGTATCTGCATATTTCCAACCTTCTTAACGAAGAAGAATTGGATCAAATCGGTTTACTTTTCAACTCCGGAGTATTTGACGATGGCAGATTAACTGCGCACAGCTCCGCTAAGGACGTGAAGCGTAACCAGCAGCTAAACAATCAAACACAAGAACACGCAGCGATTCAGCATAGTATTTTGACTGCACTCAACCGCAATCCTTTATTTAGAAATGCAGTTCTTCCGCATAGCATTCATCCATTTTTAGTTAGTAGCTATATGCCCGGTATGCATTACGGATGGCATGTAGATAGCCCTGTTATGGGTAACATGATTCGCACCGATGTGGCGCTAACCATTTTTTTGAATGGTCCGGAAGAATATGATGGGGGCGAACTGGAACTTCAGACTGCAAATGGAAATATATTGTATAAGCTAAATAAGGGAGATGCTATATGTTATCCATGCACTCAGATTCATCAGGTAAGAGAGGTTACCCGTGGTGAACGGAACGTTGCGGTAAGCTGGGTGCAGTCGCTGGTCAAAGAAACTGTACACCGAAAAATGTTATTTGAAATTTTTCAGATCTCGGAAAACCTGCGCAATACGCCGGCAGCAGAGCAGGAATGTCTTTTTTTACAGCAACACTACAGCAATTTGCTGCGTATGTGGGCAAATTAACTAATATTAATGGCAACTAAAAAATTAACGGTGGGTGTTTTGCTTTCCAACTCAAGTATCCTGCCTATGGCTAAGCATTTTAGCACAGGTTTAAAAAATGGATTAAAGGAATTAGATCAGGAGATTGAATTGGAAATTGTGCCCGAATTCATCGGACAAGGGTCGAGAGAACTGGCTGAAGTTGCTATCACTAAACTGGTTAGCTTTGATGATGCCGATGTGATTACCGGTATAGTTTCAAATAAAGTAGGTATTGATCTTTCAGAAAAGATAGCCAATGTTAAACGGCCATTCATTATCAATAACATAGGAGAGCATTTGCCAGATCCTGAAAAGTTTAACGATTACATGTTCCTCAACTCCATTCATACCTGGCAGCAATTGTGGTCTATTGGCCAATGGGGGGTTAAGAAATTTGGAAAAAAAGGAATGTATGTATCTGGTTTGTACGACTGTGGATATTCATTTCAAAGTATGTTGAGTGCTGGTATGGAATCGGCAGCGAGTGGGGTAATCATGCCATTTGCTGTAGCGCCAACACCAAACCCTAAAGAAACTGGAGATATAGCCGCCGTATTTGAACATATACTACATTACAAACCGGATTTTATTCTGGCTACTTTTTGCGGAAAAGAAGCTGCAATGTTTTTAACGCAATATGTGGAGCGAGGCTTACATAAAACTACTCCGTTACTTGGTTTGCCGTTTTTACTTGAGGCGTTTACTGCATCTGAACCTGTTGAGATTTATACTACGCTATCATTAAACAGGGCATTAAAACCAGAGGAGCTTGATGAGGTAAGTAATGCCATGGCAAATCCTTTTACTCAGTTTGGTTATGAAACAGGCTCATTGATTGCTCAGGCGGTTAAAGAACAAGGTGGTAAATCTTTGCAAAAAGCCATTGCTGAAGCAGCAATTGAAACAGATCGGGGCCGTGTTGAAATTGCACCAGAGTTAAATGCCTCGCGAAGCAGGGTTTATTCGGTTAAAAACACTTTTAATGGGAATAAAGGTGAAATATCCAGGGAGCTGATCGGTGAACTGGAAACGATTGATATTAATCATGAAGATGTGCAACGTATTAATGGCCAGACTTCTTCATTTTGGATGAACCCTTATCTCGGCATTTGATATGAAAATAGCAGTTATTTGCAATTCAGATTCGCTTGCATTTCCAACCGTTCAGGCATTATTCTCGCAAGGACTTTTAGGTGGTGTGGCTATTCTGGAGCGTAGTAGCAAAATATTGCTTGGACCGCTTCGGGCTATGGGCTTATCCAATCATCAGATATTACAACTGAATCAGAGGGCATGGGAACATGAATTAAAGCAGTGGTTGACGGGATTAGATGCAAGTGCTGTTTGGGTATTTGGTTTCCCCTGGATGATTCCGGATTACTTGCTGGAAAGTACACGCCAAGGTTATCTGAATTTTCACTTCGGAGAATTACCTAAATACCGTGGCGCCGACCCTATATTCTGGCAAATCAAAAATAATGAACCTTATGCAAGTCTGACGGTACATCAAATGACTGCTGATTTAGATGCAGGACCGGTTGTGTGGTCAAAGCGAATACCCAGTATGAAAGGTGAAAATTATGGACTGCTTTGCCAGCGCCTCGGGCTGATGGCTACCGAGGCGATACCGGAGCTGCTAAATAATATCAGCTTACCATCTGCTTTAAGTAAAAGGAATTCGGCTGCCGTACTGTTTGATAAGAAACCCAATAGTTACGATTTGACTATCAACTGGGAACTACAGTCGGCAGATGAGATAGAACAGCTGGTTAATGCCGCAAACCCTAGATATGATGGTGCAACGGCCTGTATTAAAAATAACGAGTTGCGTATACTGGAAGTATCGCCAGCTGAAATTCAGTTGCAGGAAGGATTTAAACCCAAACCTGGTACTATTGTTTATGCTGATGCACTTTATGGATTAATTGTAGCGTGCATTGAAAATCGTTTTTTAAAGATCAATACTGTACACATGCGTGAAGGCTACTTCTCCGGAGCTAAGCTTTTCCACATGGGTATACAATCAGGAGAAAAATTTATAAACCTAAATTAAAACACAATGGAAGGAACAATTGCTGAGGTCCGGATTTTTGCCGGCAACTTTTCGCCCAGAACATGGGCTTTTTGTCAGGGACAACTGTTAAATGTAAATACCAATCAGGCCTTATTTGCTTTATTAGGTAGTACTTACGGTGGTGACGGGCGGACAACATTCGGATTACCCGATCTTCGCAGCAGAACCGCAATCGGTGCGGGTACAGGTGCTGGTTTATCCGCGTACACACTGGGGCAAAAAGTAGGGTTAGAAACGGTAACGCTTAATTTAAATCAGATACCAGCACACTCACACCAATCGGTAGTAAGTCAAACTTCAAATCTTCCAGCCTCCGCTACTTTTTTTGCTAGTCCGGATATTGGTACCCAGGTAAATGGTCAGAATGCCTATGTTAGTGAGGATGGCAGCGGGCAGGTTCCCTGTTATACCAGTGATGGCACCACGCTGATTCCTTTAAGTGCAAAATCTGTTGAAGTAACCAATTTGAGCATACCTGCTCCAACGGTAACCCTGCTAAATGCGGGAGGTAATTTAGCTCATAATAATATTATGCCAAGTATTGCATTAAATTATATCATTTGTTTACAAGGCCTTTTTCCCTCAAGAAATTAATCACTAAACCTTTAAGAAAAAAAATTATGGAAGGAACAATTGGCGAAATCCGCGCTTTCGCAGGTAATTTTGCACCAAGGACTTGGATGTTTTGTCAGGGACAATCACTACCTATCTCAATATATACCTCGCTTTATTCGATAATTGGCACCACTTATGGCGGTGATGGGGTTAGTACATTTAATTTACCCAATATCGCCAGCCGCATTGTAGTAGGAGTAGGCCAGGGACCGGGTTTAAGGTCTTACCTTTTAGGGCAATCGATTGGAGAGGAAAATCATGTCCTGCTTCAAGCTGAAATGCCTATGCATACGCATGAAACTACCCAAACAACTACATCAACAGTGCCATCAGTTGATATTTCACTAAATGGGGTTGCTGTAGATGGTTCCCTACCTAATCCTCAAGGCAATTTCCTTGCGCAGGATTCATCGGGCAATGATAGTATTTATGCTAATCCAGCTACTTCAACAAACCTGGTGAGCCTTAATGCCCAAGCCTTACAGGTTAACAATCTGATACCACCTAAGCCTAATGTGAATATAGGAGTTACAGGCGCAAGTGTAGCACATACTAATATCCAGCCTGTGCTTGGTGCAAACTATGTGATTTGTGTAGAGGGTTTATTCCCATCTAGAGATTAATAATTGATTAATTCATACTAAATTTTATCAACAATGGAAGGAACTATAGGCGAAATAAGGATGTTTGCCGGAAATTTCGCACCGTATTCATGGGCATTTTGTGCCGGACAAACATTTCCTATACAAGCATACACTGCGCTTTATGCAATAGTGGGAACTAACTATGGTGGTGATGGAAGAAGCACATTTATGCTTCCGGATTTACAGGGACGCACTATTGTAGGTGTAGGCCAGGGACCAGGACTTTCAAGCTATGATGTCGGCGATAAAGAAGGCGTGGAAAGCGCTCCAATTGCAATCTCTCAAATTCCAGCCCATATACACCCCGTAAATTATGTTCAAGGTGGCTCTGCAACCGTAACAATCAAGGCGTCTGCAGACCAAAGTGGCGAGACTAGCCCTGCGGGTAATCTTTTGGGCGCACCTGCGGCCGTTTCAGAAACTTTGTACAGTACTCCGATTGCCCCGAAACAGCCTGTAGCTATGGGTCAGGGTACACTCAAGGTAAATAGTGTAAGCGGCCCTCAACTAGCAAGTCTTACTGTTTTGGCAGCGGGTGGTACAACATTACCTACAGTACATGAAAACAGGCAGCCCGGATTGGTACTCAACTATGTGATCTGCATTATTGGGGTATTTCCGGCTAGAGACTAAAATCAAGACGCAATCTAATTATTTATGGGTATAACCGGTTTCCTTCAATCCCGGTTATACTATTTTACTTATCGCAAGCCATCGTATTGAAGATTTAGAAAAAGTTGTTATATGAAGAAATTTTACACTTTAAAAAAGGTATACCGTTTTTTGTTAATTGTCCCGCTGTTGTTAATCAGCGTATTGCATGCACGGGCTTCTTTATCTAAAGGCGATCTTGCGGTTATCGGCATGAACGGTGATGTTGATGCCTCATCTACTGTACGTAGTTTTGCTGTAGTTGCTTTAAATACGATTGCTGCTAATGAGACAATCTATATCACAGATAGGGGCTGGATCAATGGTTCTCCCGGAAATTTTACAACCAGTACTACCTTAGATGGAACTATCCAATGGACAACATCTTCGAGTATACCTGCAGGTACAGTAATCATATTCAAACTGAATATGGCTTCTTCAGGAAGTAAAACAGTATCTGCAGCTAAGGGAGACGGTTCGGCAATTCCAGGTGCAGATTTATCAATTTCAGGCTGGATCAATTCCGTAGTTACATCACTACCGTGGAATAACGCCAGTGGAGATCAATTATTGATCTATCAGGGAACAGAAGGTAATCCATCCTTCATATATGCTTTTAATAATGTTAGAACTACTGGAACAAACAATAGCTCAGGTGGATGGTTTGTTAATCCGAGCAGTGTTACAGGTAGCCCAAATACGGGAACTACCAGTATTCTTTACAGCGAGTTACCTTCCGATTTGGCAGGTACCAACTATGCAATAGGCTTTTTAACGAATAGCTCAAGTGACCCACGTTATCCAAACATGAGCTATGTGCCAAGTATATCAAGCGGTTCAAAGGCCGATTGGTTAGCGGATATTACCAGTGCTGGCAAATGGTCTAGCAATGCAGCTAATAATCCTTTTAACTTTGGGCTGGGCTTCGGTACTGGTAACTTAACACAATTTAATGTTGGAAGTGGAGTACAGGTACCAACCGTAACCAGTGTGTCCGTTCCTGCTAATGCTACTTATATAATAGGACAAATCCTATCATTTACCATAAAATTTTCGGGCAATGTAGTGGTAACAGGTACTCCTCAACTGAGCCTCACGGTAGGTTCGGCGAGTAAACTAGCCAATTATACTAGTGGTACAGGCACCTCAGCTTTAACATTTAATTACACCGTTGCCAGTGGAGATCTGGATGCGGATGGGATTGCCATCGGTACTTTGGGCTTAAACGGAGGTACGATTAAGGATGCTTCAACTAACAATGCGACCCTGACATTAAATAATGTGGCCTCCACCGCGAGTGTATTGGTTGACGGTATAGCACCTACGATAGCGATCAGCAGTACGGCTGGTACATCGGGTGGATCAACAAGTACTTCACCAATTCCATTTACGGTCACTTTTTCAGAATCTGTGACGGGTTTTGTAGTGGGAGATATTACCCCTGGAAATGCAACAATCAGCGGATTTTCAGGCAGTGGGACGACTTATACCTTTAACGCAACACCAACAGCGAACGGTGCGGTAACCATGAATGTTGCAGCCAATGTGGCACAGGATGCTGCCGGAAACGGCAATACGGCAGCCAGTCAGTTTTCGATTACTTATGCACAGGCCGTGGCCGCACCAACCGTAACGGCTTTGAGCCCAACCAGCGGCCCGACTGGCGGAGGCACTAGCATAACTATTACCGGTACCAACTTTAGCGGAGCAACCGCGGTGACCTTTGGCGCTACGCCGGCTACAGGCTTTACCGTTAACTCGACCACACAGATCACGGCGACCGCACCGGCAGGAACAGGTACAGTTGATGTCCGCGTCACTACAACAGGTGGCACCAGTGCGACCAGTGCCAGCGACCAGTTTACCTATGTCGCCGCACCGACCTTAACGGCTTTGAGCCCAACCAGCGGCCCGACCGGCGGAGGCACTAGCGTAACCATTACCGGCACCAACTTCAGCGGAGCAACCGCGGTGACCTTTGGCGCTACGCCAGCTACAGGCTTTACCGTTAACTCGGCTACACAGATCACGGCGACCGCACCGGCAGGAACAGGTACCGTTGATGTCCGCGTCACTACAACAGGTGGCACCAGTGCGACCAGTGCCAGCGACCAGTTTACCTATATCGCAAGACCAGCGGTAACGGCTTTGAGCCCAAACAGCGGCCCGACTAGTGGAGGCACTAGCGTGACCATTACCGGCACCAACTTCAGCGGAGCGACCGCGGTGACCTTTGGCGCTACGGCGGCTACAGGCTTTACCGTTAACTCGGCAACACAGATCACGGCGACTGCACCGGCAGGAACAGGTACCGTTGATGTCCGCATCACTACAACAGGTGGCACCAGTACGACCAGTGCTAGTGACCAGTTTACTTATATCGCAAGACCAGCGGTAACGGCTTTGAGCCCAACCAGTGGGGCAACCGGTGGAGGTACTAGCGTTACCATTACTGGCGCCAACTTCAGCGGTGCGACCGCGGTGACCTTTGGTGCTACGGCGGCTACAGGCTTTACCGTTAACTCGGCAACACAGATCACGGCGACCGCACCGGCAGGAACAGGTACCGTTGATGTCCGCATCACTACAACAGGTGGCACCAGTGCGACCAGTGCCAGCGACCAGTTTACCTATGTCGCCGCGCCAACCGTTACAGCCGCACGAATCAGCATCAGCGGCGCAAACGGTATAGGTGGTGCATACAAAATTGGTGATGTAGTAACAGCTACCTGGAATAATACAGCAAGTGGCGATAATAATTCGGGTGTTACAGCAGTCACTATAGACTTCAGTCAGTTCGGCGGAGGTGTTGCAGTTGCAGCAACCAACAGTAACGAAACCTGGACAGCTACTTACACTATTGTAGCCGGAAATATAGCTGCTACCAGCAGAAATGTAGCTGTAACCGCCACAAATTCAGTTGGCCAAACCACTGTTACAGATGATGCTAATGTTACCGTAGATAATATAGCACCGACAGTGGCGATCAGCAGTACGGCTGGTGCCTCGGGTGGATCAACAAGTACCTCACCAATTCCGTTTACAGTTACCTTTTCAGAATCCGTAACCGGATTTGTGGCAGGAGATATTACAACTGGAAATACCATTATCAGTGGATTTTCGGGCAGTGGAACAACTTATACTTTTAACGCAACACCAACCGCAAATGGTGCGGTAACGATAAATATTGCAGCTAATGTGACACAGGATGCTGCAGGCAATGGCAATACGGCTGCCAGTCAGTTTTCTTTTACTTATACACCAGCCAACCAAGCTCCTGTAGTAACTACTAGTGGAGGTGCAACTACCTTTTTGGGTTCGGGAGTAGTGATAGATAATGGCTTAACGGTATCGGATATCGATAATTCTACCTTAAGCTCAGCTACTGTTGCTATAACTGGAAATTTCCTGTCAACACAAGATGTTTTAACTTTTACCAATAATTCCATAACGATGGGTAATATTGTTGGCAGCTATTCGGCGGGGACTGGTGTATTAACATTAACATCGAGTGGTGCAAATGCAACGCTTGCTCAATGGCAGGCTGCTTTAAGATCAATTACTTATAATAATACAGCGGGTTCACCAAATACTGCAACAAGAACAATAAGTTTTACCGTAAATGATGGTACGGCAAATAGTAATACGGCTACCAAAAATGTAACCGTTATGAACCAGGCCACAGTAACTTCAATTGTTCGTGCGGCATCAAATCCAACTAATGCTGCTGCAGTAACCTATACCGTTACTTTTAATAAATCGGTAACAGGTCTGAGCACAAGTAATTTTTCCATCACCACAAGTGGTACCATAAACGGTATTTCGCCTTCCGTATCTGGTTCAGGTACTACTTATACTGTAACCATTAATACGGGCACAGGTTCTGGAACGATTAGGCTAAATCTTGCTAATTCTACCGGTATCTCGCCTGGCCCAATTACTAATCTGCCCTTTATTGGAGAAACATATAATATAGATAAAATTGCACCTTCCGTTACCTCGGTAGCTGTTCCGGCTAATGGTACTTATACCGCTTCACAAAATCTTGATTTCACGGTTAATTTTTCAGAAGCGGTTACGGTAGATGCCACAGTTAATACACCTTTTATCGCTGTAATATTAAATACTGGCGGTACTGTACGTGCAAACTATATTTCAGGGAGCGGCACCTCTGCACTTGTATATCGATACACAATTGCCAGTACAGACAGAGATTTGGATGGGATTGTTTTAGGTGCGTTAAATATCAATGGTGCTACCATCAGGGATGCGGTAGGTAATAATGCAAATACAACCTTAAATAATGTGGGCAGTACTGCCGGTGTACTTGTAGATGGAACCCCAAGCACTTCTCAAACGATTACATTCAACTCCTTGCCTGCAAAAACTTATGGTGATGTAGATTTTGATCCGGGAGCTACGAGTAATAACTCGGGCATTCCTATTACCTATACCAGTAGCAATACCAACGTTGCAACTATTGTAAATGGTAAGATTCACATCATTGCTGTTGGCTCGTCAACAATTACGGCCAGTCAGGCAGGAGATGCCTCTCATAATGCAGCAACGGATGTGCAGCAGACACTAGCGGTTAATGCAAAAACTATTACGGTAACAGCTGCAGCGAAAAGTAAAACCTATGGAGATGCTGATCCTGCATTGACTTATACCTTTGCTCCGGCACTGGTAACCGGCGACAGTTTCTCTGGAAGTTTAACCAAAATACCAGGTGAAAACGTGGGCACTTATGCGATCAACCAGGGTACACTTGCACTAAGCAGCAATTATACCATTACTTATGTTGGTGCTGATTTAACTATTGGGGCGAAAACCATTACGGTAACGGCTGCAGCGAAGAGCAAAACCTATGGAGATGCCGATCCTGCATTAACTTATACCTTTGCTCCGGCTTTAGTTGGAACAGATACTTTCACGGGAAGTTTAACCAGAATACCAGGTGAAAACGTGGGTACTTATGCGATCAACCAGGGTACATTGGCCTTGAACAGCAATTATACCGTTACTTATGTTGGTGCTGATTTAACCATTGGTGCAAAAACCATCACGGTAACAGCGGCAGCGAAAAGCAAAACCTATGGAGATGCTGATCCTGCATTAACTTATACCTTTGCTCCGGCTTTAGTTGGAACAGATACTTTCACGGGAAGTTTAACCAGAACACCAGGTGAAAACGTGGGCACTTATGCGATCAACCAGGGCACACTTGCACTAAGCAGCAATTATACCGTTACTTATGTTGGTGCTGATTTAACGATCGGTTCAAAAACCATCACAGTTACTGCAGCTGCGAAAAGTAAAACCTATGGTGATGCCGATCCTGCACTGACTTATACCTTTGCTCCGGCACTGGTAACCGGCGACAGTTTCTCTGGAAGTTTAACCAGAATACCAGGTGAAAACGTGGGCACTTATGCGATCAACCAGGGTACATTGGCCTTGAACAGCAATTATACCGTTACTTATGTTGGTGCTGATTTAACCATTGGTGCAAAAACCATCACGGTAACGGCTGCAGCGAAGAGCAAAACCTATGGAGATGCCGATCCTGCATTAACTTATACCTTTGCTCCGGCTTTAGTTGGAACAGATACTTTCACGGGAAGTTTAACCAGAATACCAGGTGAAAACGTGGGCACTTATGCGATCAACCAGGGTACATTGGCCTTGAACAGCAATTATACCGTTACTTATGTTGGTGCTGATTTAACCATTGGTGCAAAAACCATCACGGTAACAGCGGCAGCGAAAAGCAAAACCTATGGAGATGCTGATCCTGCATTAACTTATACCTTTGCTCCGGCTTTAGTTGGAACAGATACTTTCACGGGAAGTTTAACCAGAACACCAGGTGAAAACGTGGGCACTTATGCGATCAACCAGGGCACACTTGCACTAAGCAGCAATTATACCGTTACTTATGTTGGTGCTGATTTAACGATCGGTTCAAAAACCATCACAGTTACTGCAGCTGCGAAAAGTAAAACCTATGGTGATGCCGATCCTGCACTGACTTATACCTTTGCTCCGGCACTGGTAACCGGCGACAGTTTCTCTGGAAGTTTAACCAGAATACCAGGTGAAAACGTGGGCACTTATGCGATCAACCAGGGTACATTGGCCTTGAACAGCAATTATACCGTTACTTATGTTGGTGCTGATTTAACCATTGGTGCAAAAACCATCACGGTAACGGCTGCAGCGAAGAGCAAAACCTATGGAGATGCCGATCCTGCATTAACTTATACCTTTGCTCCGGCTTTAGTTGGAACAGATACTTTCACGGGAAGTTTAACCAGAATACCAGGTGAAAACGTGGGCACTTATGCGATCAACCAGGGCACACTTGCACTAAGCAGCAATTATACCGTTACTTATGTTGGTGCTGATTTAACGATTGGCGCAAAAACCATCACAGTTACTGCAGCTGCGAAAAGTAAAACCTATGGAGATGCTGATCCTGTATTGACTTATACCTTTGCTCCGGCACTGGTAACCGGCGACAGTTTCTCTGGAAGTTTAACCAGAACACCAGGTGAAAACGTGGGCACTTATGCGATCAACCAGGGTACACTTGCACTAAGCAGCAATTATACCGTTACTTATGTTGGTGCTGATTTAACGATCGGTTCTAAAACCATTACGGTAACAGCGGCAGCGAAAAGTAAAACCTATGGCGATGCTGATCCTGCATTAACTTATACCTTTGCTCCGGCTTTAGTTGGAACAGATACTTTCACGGGAAGTTTAACCAGAATACCAGGTGAAAACGTGGGTACTTATGCGATCAACCAGGGTACATTGGCCTTGAACAGCAATTATACCGTTACTTATGTTGGTGCTGATTTAACCATTGGTGCAAAAACCATCACGGTAACAGCGGCAGCGAAAAGCAAAACCTACGGTGATGCCGATCCTGCACTGACTTATACCTTTGCTCCGGCACTGGTAACCGGCGACAGTTTCTCTGGAAGTTTAACCAGAACACCAGGTGAAAACGTGGGCACTTATGCGATCAACCAGGGTACACTTGCACTAAGCAGCAATTATACCATTACTTATGTTGGTGCTGATTTAACGATCGGTGCAAAAACCATCACGGTAACGGCTGCAGCGAAGAGCAAAACCTATGGAGATGCCGATCCTGCATTAACTTATACCTTTGCTCCGGCTTTAGTTGGAACAGATACTTTCACGGGAAGTTTAACCAGAACACCAGGTGAAAACGTGGGTACTTATGCGATCAACCAGGGTACATTGGCCTTGAACAGCAATTATACCGTTACTTATGTTGGTGCTGATTTAACGATCGGTGCAAAAACCATTACGGTTACTGCAGCTGCAAAAAGTAAAACCTATGGAGATGCTGATCCTGTATTGACTTATACCTTTGCTCCGGCACTGGTAACCGGCGACAGTTTCTCTGGAAGTTTAACCAGAACACCAGGTGAAAACGTGGGCACTTATGCGATCAACCAGGGTACACTTGCACTAAGCAGCAATTATACCGTTACTTATGTTGGTGCTGATTTAACGATCGGTTCTAAAACCATTACGGTAACAGCGGCAGCGAAAAGTAAAACCTATGGCGATGCTGATCCTGCATTGACTTATACCTTTGCTCCGGCACTGGTAACCGGCGACAGTTTCTCTGGAAGTTTAACCAGAACACCAGGTGAAAACGTGGGCACTTATGCGATCAACCAGGGTACACTTGCACTAAGCAGCAATTATACCATTACTTATGTTGGTGCTGATTTAACGATCGGTTCTAAAACCATCACAGTTACTGCAGCTGCAAAAAGTAAAACCTATGGAGATGCCGATCCTGCATTGACTTATACCTTTGCTCCGGCACTGGTAACCGGCGACAGTTTCTCTGGAAGTTTAACCAGAACACCTGGTGAAAACGTGGGCACTTATGCGATCAACCAGGGTACACTTGCACTAAGCAGCAATTATACCGTTACTTATGTTGGTGCTGATTTAACGATCGGTTCTAAAACCATCACAGTTACTGCAGCTGCAAAAAGTAAAACCTATGGAGATGCCGATCCTGCATTGACTTATACCTTTGCTCCGGCACTGGTAACCGGCGACAGTTTCTCTGGAAGTTTAACCAGAACACCTGGTGAAAACGTGGGCACTTTTGCGATCAACCAGGGTACACTTGCACTAAGCAGCAATTATACCGTTACTTATGTTGGTGCTGATTTAACGATCGGTGCAAAAACCATCACGGTAACAGCTGCAGCAAAGAGCAAAACCTATGGAGATGCCGATCCTGCACTGACTTATACCTTTGCTCCGGCACTGGTAACCGGCGACAGTTTCTCTGGAAGTTTAACCAGAACACCTGGTGAAAACGTGGGCACTTATGCGATCAACCAGGGTACACTTGCACTAAGCAGCAATTATACCGTTACTTATGTTGGTGCTGATTTAACGATCGGTACGAAAACAATCACGGTAACGGCAGCAGCGAAGAGCAAAACTTACGGTGATGCCGATCCTGCACTGACTTATACCTTTGCTCCGGCACTGGTAACCGGCGACAGTTTCTCTGGAAGTTTAACCAGAACACCAGGTGAAAACGTGGGCACTTATGCGATCAACCAGGGTACACTTGCACTAAGCAGCAATTATACCATTACTTATGTTGGTGCTGATTTAACGATTGGCGCAAAAACCATCACAGTTACTGCAGCTGCGAAAAGTAAAACCTATGGTGATGCTGATCCTGCACTGACTTATACCTTTGCTCCGGCACTGGTAACCGGCGACAGTTTCTCTGGAAGTTTAACCAGAACACCAGGTGAAAACGTAGGCACTTATGCGATCAGCCAGGGCTCACTTGCATTAAGCAGCAATTATACCATTACTTATGTTGGTGCTGATTTAACGATTGGCGCAAAAACCATCACAGTTACTGCGGCAGCAAAAAGTAAAACCTATGGTGATGCCGATCCTGCATTGACCTATACCTTTGCTCCGGCACTGGTAACCGGCGACAGTTTCTCTGGAAGTTTAACCAGAACACCAGGTGAAAACGTAGGCACTTATGCGATCAGCCAGGGCTCACTTGCATTAAGCAGCAATTATACCATTACTTATGTTGGTGCTGATTTAACGATTGGCGCAAAAACCATCACAGTTACTGCGGCAGCAAAAAGTAAAACCTATGGTGATGCCGATCCTGCATTGACCTATACCTTTGCTCCGGCACTGGTAACCGGCGACAGTTTCTCTGGAAGTTTAACCAGAATACCAGGTGAAAACGTGGGCACTTATGCGATCAACCAGGGCACACTTGCACTAAGCAGCAATTATACCGTTACTTATGTTGGTGCAGATTTAACGATCGGTTCTAAAACCATCACAGTTACTGCAGCTGCAAAAAGTAAAACCTATGGTGATGCCGATCCTGCATTGACGTATACCTTTGCTCCGGCTTTAGTTGGAACAGATACTTTCACGGGAAGTTTAACCAGAATACCAGGTGAAAACGTGGGTACTTATGCGATCAACCAGGGCACACTTGCACTAAGCAGCAATTATACCATTACTTATGTTGGTGCTGATTTAACGATCGGTTCAAAAACCATCACGGTAACAGCGGCTGCAAAAAGTAAAACCTATGGAGATGCCGATCCTGCATTGACGTATACCTTTGCTCCGGCTTTAGTTGGAACAGATACTTTCACGGGAAGTTTAACCAGAATACCAGGTGAAAACGTGGGTACTTATGCGATCAATCTTGGTTCCATAGCTTTAAATGGAAATTATAGCATCACATTTACCGGTGCTAACCTTTCCATAACAAAATCATTGCTTACTGTGACTGCGGGCAATGCGGTAATGTGTCAATCAGATGGTTTTCCTTCTTTTTCAATATCCTATATAGGTTTTAGAGGTACAGATTCTGAAAGTTCACTGATTACAAAACCAATTGCCGCAACTACAGCCAATAGAAATGTTCCGGGAACCTATCCAATCGTGGTATCTGGGGGAGTATCAAATAATTATAATTTTGTCTATGTTAATGGCACTTTGACCATAAATGCAGCTCCTTTAATTAGTATCTCAAGTAATAAAACTACAGAGATAAGTAAGGGTGAAACAATCATTTTGACAGCCACAGGAGGAACAAATTATACTTGGTCTTCAGCCAATGGAATCCTCAACGGTCAAAATACTTCAATACTAACGATACGTCCAACGCAAACGACGACTTATACCGTTCGGGTAACAAACGGTTCAGGATGCAGCAGCACACAAAACATTACGATCAAAGTTGCTGAAGATTATAAACTCGTTGCCACAAATATTCTTACTCCAAATGGAGATGGCGTTAACGATACCTGGGTTGTTGAAAATATTGATATGTATCCAAATAACGAAGTCAGGATTTTTGACCGCAATGGTAGAGAACTTTATAATAAGAAAAGCTACGATAACAGTTGGACAGGAACAGTGAGAGGAAATGATCTCGCTGAAGGAACTTACTATTATATTATCACCTACGGACCTGATAAATTGGTTCAAAAAGGATTTATCACAATTATCAGAAACCGTTAAGAAACATGAAAAGCATGAAAACCAATTTACTTATACTCATCGCAGTTTTATCGGTCAGTAAAATAAATGCACAAACCAGTCCATTAGTTAATCAATATTTTCATAATACCTATCTTTCCAATCCTGCAATGGCCGGCACTAATCAAGGTGCAGCGGTGGATCTGTCTTACCGCTCTCAATGGAACAATATTCCTGGAGCCCCTGAATTGCAAAATTTAACAGCTACTTACGGTTGGGAAAAGGTAGGTGTGGGTTTAAATATGAATATGGATAAGGCAGGTTTACAGCGTCAAACCCGTGTGCTTGCTTCCTACGCTTATCATTTACCTTTAGGTGAGGAGAGCAAGCTACATTTTGGGATATCCGCAGGATTTATCAATCAAAGAATTGATATGCAAGATCTCATTGGTAATCCTAACGATGTTTTGGTAGGCGCTTACAACACCGATCACAGAACGTATTTCGATGGAGATTTCGGCCTTGGATTAACCAGTAAAGGTCTTAATCTGGACTTTGCCCTGGTTAACTTAAAAAACTACCTTAAAAGAGATAGTTACAAACTGGTTAATGCTCCCGTTATATATGCCGCGGCTGGTTATAACTTCGACTTTGGATCCAACCAATTTCAACCCAAAGTAGCCTACAGATCTTTTCAGGAACTTTCAGGAATTTTTGATATTGGTGGACAAGTAGCCTTGATAGATCAACAGCTCTTATTCACAGCAATGTATCATACCAGCAATGCTGCGAGTTTCGGTGTTGGTGTACATTATC
This sequence comes from Pedobacter terrestris, assembly GCF_052343045.1. NCBI lineage: Bacteria > Pseudomonadati > Bacteroidota > Sphingobacteriia > Sphingobacteriales > Sphingobacteriaceae > Pedobacter > Pedobacter terrestris. Next base: position 1,837,079 of record NZ_CP180264.1, read on the forward strand.
GTAAAAAGTACACTATTAACACTGCGTACACCGTCCAAACTGGTCAGCTAAGGGGATATACAGCAGGCGCTTTTGAAATAAATCTGGGAATAAACTGGTGATGTAAAACAACGCTTGTAAAAGGAAGATCGTTATTGCCCATCAATGTATAAATGCTGACTTATTCATTATAAACAGGTAATGCTCGCTGGTTTTTACCCGTACAATACAATAAAATATAAAATTAACTTTTCTCAAAAACGCCCATCCATATGGGAAATAAGCAAACTAAAATAATGATTAATAGCAATATTAACTTGGGTTACTATGACATGGTTTTATCATTGTCTGAAAATAAAATCAATCAGGAATTTGATTTCCTGTTCAGACAGAAGAAGATTAAATCAGAGTTTAACGTCATGAGTAATATTCACGGCAATGAACGTATGATTTCTTCAGATCCGGGGTTTGCAAGCATTAAACAAGATTGGTTAAAAACCGATCGCCTTCTTCAAGAACAGATCAGCCTGAAAAATCAAGTCGACACACTAACGAGTGAAGTCTCAAAAGCACTGAAGGAAAAAAGATTTGGTGAAGCTGCAGCAATCGACGAACAAAAAGATACTATAATCCAGCAAGAGAAATTTGTATCCAGCCGTTTGACTGCATTACAAAAGTTTGATGTGATGGTGGATGCGATCATCAAAAGCCCTAAAGTCGAGATCGTAGAAAATGAACATTTTTCCCTGCTGTTTATTCTGGAGTTTGAACGCGGAACTCTCAATTATATTGAAAATAATGTTTTTTGTTCAGCAGATTTGGCGGGAAAAAGTTATGCTTTTACTGTACCCATCGGGAAAGTAAAAATCAGCAAAGATGAGATGTACATCACCGGAGACAAGGAAAAAACGTTACGCGACAGTGGATTTACAGAAGACGATTTTACAATTGAATCCATCTTTCTCAATTTTAACGATGTCAATATTTCGTCTTTCAGCACAACAAAGAGCAATCTTCCAGATGTCCAGAAAACAAAAACTTTTCTCCTGCTTTCCATAACAAATTATTTTAAAGCATTAAGTGATACCGAAAATCCATACGTTCTAGGATACGCCATTAAAAAAAGAACAATCAAGGCGACTGAGCGCGCTATGTTGTATCCAACTGGTGCATCTTTTTCAACATCTAAAAGCATCGAAGCTCGAGCATCTTCTTTCAATTTTCTAATGCTCGTTAACAATAATAAATTCCCAACTGTAGGCGGGAGCGGAATATTAAAACATAACCTTATTGAAAAGAGCCGTGACAAATCCTCAGGTGGCAATGGCACGATAGCCATCAACTATCCAACTTTCAGGGATATTTATTTAAAAGAACTTAATCAGGCTGTTATAGATAATTTCGACAGCAGTTTTAAAAAAAATCAGCCTCAGTTATATTACGGGATAATAAACGAGATGGGGTATACCAAATTCGTTTTCATTAAAGGCGGCTTAAAAATGTTTATCGTTCTTCATGAGCCACGTTTACTCAATAAAATAAAATCTGATGGTTCCACCGCGCTCGAAATTCAGTATCCCATTACTGTGGATGGTAAAAAACATGAAGAGATATCTAAAAAGGTCTTTGGATTCTCCGCAGGAACCGTCGGTGTCGACCAGCGGTTTTCAAGTGAGGGGCGTTATGAAATTGATGGACAAACTGGCAAACATGGCAAGCTCACATTGTTTTTGCAAGCCTCCGTATCGGGACAGTTGGCTATTCTTTCCGAATATATAAATCCCACAATTGGAAATATTACTGAAAGTGTGGAGTATAAAGACACTACTGACAAAATATGGGACACCTTATCTTATTTTCTGGATCCCCTGGAAACAGTTGAAGGATTAAAAATGCTCTTTTCGGAAAAAGGTAGAAATATTATTCAATTCGACCAGTCTACCTTCAGCAAGGTGGAATTCAATAATCTGAATAACTTTTCTAACCGCGTGATTTTGCCAGGTTCAAACACTTATACATTTAAAAATATCCGATCAATGACAGACGAGTTTAATGATCAGGATGCGATACTTTTTGACATTTCATACGCGCCCACAACCAATAAATAAAATAGCACGATGGACAATTCCTCAAAAAAAACACTCATTAGTTTACCAGATATCACTGTAAATTATCAAGCAGAACTGATGCAAAACTATGTTGCTGAGACCGCAATAGATGTGGGAAAAGGGCTTAAATCATTGAAATTTGGTACAGATGACTCTATAATATTCTACATTGATAAATCTGGAGTGCTTACGGCCATTATTTCCAGTTCTGGAACCGGATCTGGCTGGCAAATCGCCAAAATTTCTGACGCGAAATATGAGGTGTCAAGTTTTGACTTTTACTACGATGAAGAAAGCGGCCATTTTAGGCTATCTTTCGCTCAGGTAAATCAAGGTAAATCAGAACTGAAAGTATCGCAGCAAATAACAATTCATGCTACTTCAGACTTGAACAACCTTGCAAGTGCACTGAATTTTGAAGCCATTTTTCTTGACCATACCAACAGGCTAATTAATCAAATCAGCATGGATAGCAAGGGTGTTTTATTTAGCTCCATGGCTAAAGATACAGATGCACTATACCATCACTTCATCTATGGTAACAAACCTCAGATTTGCATCCTTCCAGAAAATACCGGACGAGTTAAACAACTTAAGGTTGGGGTGCTCTTCGGTTTTAATGGTGTATTTGTTTTATATGATATGCCCTTTGATAAACGGACATTGGTTTTTCAGTCCTTTTTACAAGATGGTGAGACGGAAATGATTCAAAGACGTTTCGATATTGATGATACCATAGAATGCTTTGACATGTTGCCCGATTCAGATGGAAACAGTGTGATCTACGTTGCGGGAAAAGGGGTTTTCAGATATGAAACCCACGAGTCAGATAAAGAGGAAATTGCGGCGAGCGAAATTCGCTATACACAATTAGATGTCTCGCAAGATATGCAGGAAATTAGCATCTGGGCGGTAGGAGAAAAGCATAGTAACAAAAGTTTATATTACATCACCAACCAATATCATCAGGCACAATATTCTGGGGGCAAAGACTTACACTCCAATTGGTCAACTCCAATTCAGATGCATGCTGATATTAGTGATTTTTCCAGTATTAGAGGAAAGAATTTTGCCAATCAATTATTTATTTTTGGAAAAACTACTGATGGCAACAAAGGATTAATTCATTTCTGGCAGGATAGAGTAAGCACTAATTGGCAGGAAAACCGCATCAGCTTGGATGATCTGAACAGTGTTATAGAAATTGAATCTTACACCGTCGATCTAGATTTTATTCCTGAATTGGGTACAGAGAAGACTTTTGATCAGATTTATATTTCAGCCGAAGAGAATACAATTTTGTACATCAATAATACAAAATATTTTCTTACCGTAGGAAATCGGGTAGCCATCGATTTTCAGTCGTCGGTAAACCTTATTTATCCTGTAAATAGTCTGGCTGCTCCCGCAGTTACTATTAGTGCATCTTTTCTACCCAATAGCATAGAAATTGATCCTTCAAAAGGTATACGTGCGATTTTGCAAGATACTATCAAATCCGGAGCTGATCTTTTAGCACTAAAACGACCCGATGGCTCGCCGCTTTTAAAGCAGGCATTTACGAAATCTGAAGTGGATGAAGTTGCAACTATATTGAAGCAGGTATTGGACGAAAGTGATCGTTTGAACACTAAAACTTCCACCCCAGCTCCACACCATCAAACTGGAATTCTCGCTGCAACTCTCGTGCCTCAAGGTGAATACAGCTTTTTTTCTGAACTTGGGTATGCTATGGGCGACCTTTGGTATAGCGTAAAACAAGGTTTTACCAAGATAACAAGCTTTATTGTAGAAAAAGTTGGTGCAGTGGTAACTTTTGTCATAGAAGTTGGCGGAAAAATAGTGAGATGGGTGGTGGATAAAATTAAATCTGCAGTATCATTTCTGGAACGAGTTTTTGAAAAATTAAAAGTGTTTTTCAAAGATTTATACGAAACGCTCGCGTTTGCTTTCGATTGGGACGATATTATTACAACCAAGCGTGCATTGAAACAAATTGGTTTAAATTATCTGGAAGAAGCCAAACTTAATATAGACTCATATAAGGAAATGGCAGTAAGTTATATTCTTGATTTGCGCGCTAAATATGAGAAACTTGGTAAAGCAATAGATCAAAAATATCTGAAAAGTGCTAACCTTTTGGACATGATGGCTGATAATGCTAAAAAAGAGTCTGTAGATTCCCGTACCAACTGGTTAAATAGCAAAAAAGATGTGGCCTTTGGTGCGGAGGCTAAATTGAAGCCAGGAGCGCTCGAAAGTGGAACTGAAAAAACAATCCTGACCGAGGCAAAAGAAAATGGTGTGCCGTCAGATATGGGTGATTTATTAATTCAATTACTTAAGGGGCAAATTGGTTTTGGGGAATTTATAGAAAAGTTTGCCAATAAACTCGTACTACTCGCTTTAGACGTGGCAAAGAAAATCACTGAACTGATATTTGATTTGCTTTTTAAGACAGTAGATTTTTTGGGTGAATTACTGTACACAGCTGTGAATATACCCATACTATCATACCTGTATAAAAAATTAGCTAAGGATGATTTAAGTGTTGCCGATTTAGTTGCGTTAGTCATTGCAATTCCAGTGACAGTGGGATACAAGCTTGCACATAATGAAGCCCCATTCAAAAAAGAAGACCAAAATTTTATAAATAGTTTTAAAATCGCTTAACATGGCCAATAGTGTAAAAATCTTTGAGTCTTCCTCCCTGGATAGAACTCAAGAAGTAATGAAATGGATAGAGTTCGGTGTTTCGATTTCTAAAACAATATTTTATCCAATCAAAAAAGCTTCACATTTCGTTGAGACACAAACCCAAATGAATACCATTACGAGTTTCAGTCCGGGTAAAGATATCAGTATACAAAACCTGGCCAAAAGCGTAACTACAAAAGTAGATAAAGTCATACCACGTAAAGATTTGATTGATACCATATCGGATATATTAAGTTATATCAGTTACGGATTCACAGCAAATAAAATTACAAATATATTGCTCGCAGATGAGGAAGCCGATTTGGATTTTATGTGTATTCATGTTAAAAGGCGTCATCTGGAAATAACCAAAAAAATAATTTTTGCCATGGTTATCTTCGCTGCTATTGGATATATGGTATCAAAATTATTCAAAAGTGGTGAGATTAAATATTACGATGATGAATATGAGGAGCCCGGCAAATGGGATAAATTCAAAACCTTTATAAAGGATTCTTTTAAAATAATTAAAACACTATTTATTGTATTATATGCGCTATACCTGGTATCAAAACTGATCAAGAATCAAATTAACGGAAAAAGGTGGACCATAAATGATTCCGAATTATTGATATCTTGTATAGGAATGTTTCTGGAAGTGCTGGAAATTCCTCAGCTTGAGCAGGCGATGATTAAGTCTGTTAAACCGTATTGGATCGGTGTAGGTGTAACAAGTTTGGTAAATCTGGCTAAAACTGTCATCTTGCCGTTTACTACGCCTCAACCAGTAAACATTGATAATGGACTATTTGATAAGCCAGAAATCAAATCAGATTCAAAGAAATTGTTTGTTTATTTCTGTGGAAGTGGTGAGTCCACTAAGCGCCAGCTGAAGCGATTTATGAATGATGTTAACGCGAAGCATCAGATTTATATTAACGGAGTCGGATCGCAAAGGACAATTTACAAAAATCTTTATGAGGAGGATTTAAAAGTTGCGGAATTACAAATAGGCAGCAATACCATGCAGTATCAGTTCTTTAACAAAAATCGGGACATCAAATGTATTGAAAAATTTTACACCGGGGGCGATAGGGGTTATAAAAACGATGATGCTGAAAAAGCCTCTCTTTATGTACTTAATGCTATAAATGAAACACTTAAAAATAATGCTATTGAAGAACTGATCCTATCTGGTCACGGCCGCGGGGCGGCGGTGGGACTGGTACATCTTTTACATCGAATGAAATCTGATAGCAGCTTGGTTGAAAGAATGAGCAATCTCAAGATTTCGGTGATTCCGATTGAAGCAGTAGCAGGACAATTCGGTAATGATTATGGTCAGATGGGCGAAAACTGGTATAGTGGCCTGTTATATGATCAACTGTTTGAAAAATTTGTTGGAAAAATTGCAATCTCTGAAATTTGGGCAAATTCCGGTGGCAATAACCGATTTGTAAAATATAATCCGGCAAAGAAATTCTTGAGCAATCCAGAAAAAAAGATCAAACTCACCAGGCTTTTACTGGGTTTTGAACATAATGCGTTGGTGGATAACAATGATGAATATCTGGAGGGATATGATCAGCGCAATGCACCTTACCACCAGGTCGTTAAATTTATTAATGAACATGCCCCAAATCTTCATGACGATGCTGCTGATTATGCCTCAACAATAAGAGATATTCAAGCAAATTACGATGAAATAAATTCGAAAATGAAAAAACAGGATCTTATTGAAAAAGGTTACACACTACGTGCAAATTTCAAAGATTATAAAGACAACGAACGTGATTTTTTCGAATTTGTTACCTCTTATAAATTTGCGTAGCGATTATGGCCATAAACAGATATTTTTGTTGAATATTTAAGTATACCCGTGCTTTAAGTCATAAAGTTTAATGTTTAAAAGCCAAGAAATTTCAGGGCTTCTCAAATTGAGATCGAGTTTGATCGGATATCCTGCAAGTCTGGCTGCCTGGATAGCCAGATGTGTGCCTTTATCGGGATATATTCTTCCAAACCAATAACGTAATTGCCATCTGGTTTATCATAGTATTGCTAATCCTGCATATCTACACCATTGCTTATGACCTCGCAGGAATTTAAAAAAGTGCTCCCAAGCTAAAGCATTGGGCTTTGATGATTGACTTGATAGACGCTATAAATTTTATGCAGAACTATTGGAACAAAGATGTAAAATTCCCTGTTCTATTATCTAATTTATAGCGTATGATAAAAACTAAAAATAGCTATCTCCCGGGAGATCTTTCGAAATATAAGCCAGCAGTGCTTCACGAAAATATTCTTTTTTTAACAGGGGGGATCCAGTGATGAGCAATAAGGAATTAATTAGCGATTTGGCGGTTATTAGTGATCGTCAAAGTTGTGCTTTAATAAATCGTGAAGGAACAATTTCTTGGTATTGTCCTGGACGATTTGATGCAGCTGCTATTTTTTCTTCGTTAATCGATACTCAAAAAGGCGGATTCTGGAAGGTACAGGCGGATGATAAGCGCTTTCTTGGAAGGCAATTTGAAGGTCGGAGTAGTGTGCTTAAGACGTATTTTTCTGTCGAAGGAGGTGGATTCACTATTACCGATTTTATGGCCATGGAAAAAGATGTCAGAGGGATTTGTCGGATGTTTAGTCCTGCTCCGTCACGCATTGAAAATATTATCAGGTTACGAGCAGATTATGGTCTTGAAGAAGAAAGATGCATCCAACTTTCACCAAAAGTGATCAGGTTTGAAAAATGCGGTCTGTATTTATGGAGCTCTCATGCATGCGAAATCGTAGAAGGCTGCATCAAATTAGTCATTGAGGAGGGAGAAAGTGCTTACGCGTATCTGGGCACAGCCGATCATCTAGGCGACAATCAAGTGCAGGCAATGTTACAGAAAACCATAGAAAAGTGGCAGAAATTGGAAACTCTTGTCGATTATCATGGTCCATACGAAAATCAGGTGCGGTATTCTCTTAGGGCATTACAACAAATGGTATATGAACCAACTGGTGGAATTGTAGCGGCCGCGACCACATCTTTACCTGAAGTAATTGGCGGAAAACGAAATTATGACTACAGATTTGTTTGGATGCGGGATGCAGCTTTAATCACCTCTTCACTCACGCAGATTATCACCAATGGAGAGTTAGAAAAAAAATTCCTCGCTTTTATATCAGGTGCTATGGAAAAAAATCATGAAGATCATATATCATGCTTCTATTCCATTGATCAGAACTCGGTTTCGAGTCAGACAAGGGAACTTCCACTTGAAGGATATTTGCAAAGCCAGCCTGTTCAGATCGGTAATTCTGCCGCCAACCAATTTCAACTCGATGCGGAAGGTAATGTTTTAATTGCCTGCAGCATAATATATCAAAAATCAGGGCAGGTGATGTATTGGGAAACAGTTGAAAAAATAGCAGATTATATTTGTAAAAACTGGGAAAGGAAAGATAATGGCATTTGGGAAGAGGAGCAATTACAACATTATACTTCTAGCAAAGCATTTGCTGCGAGAGGGTTGGAATTGATTGCTCCGTATCAAAAGAATGAGGAAATTAAAAAGAGGTGGCTAAAAAATGCATCGTTAATCAGGAAATTCATAAAAGAAAAATGCATAACAAGTACAGGTGCATTCGCTGTACATGCCGGTTCTGATAAAGTAGACGTGACTGCTGCATTGTTTGTACCATTTGGAATCTATGAGGATAAAGATCCTGCGATACTAGCTACAATATTCCAGTTGGAGCGCGATTACAATGATGACAACTTGTACAGACGAAACTTACTTGAATTTGATTCCAAAAAAGAAGGGGTTTTTTTAGCTGCCAGTTGTTGGATGGCTCATTATTATGCTATTGCAGGAAAACTTCAAAAGTCTAAAATTATCTTGGAAAAGGTGCTTAGTTACAGTACAGACTTGGGATATTTCGCAGAAGAGGTTGATATAAATAGCGGCTGTATACTTGGAAATTTTCCTCAAACATTTGTCCATTCATCTTTTATTTGCGCAGTAAATGGCTATAAAAAAGCTCTTCTTGGAGATTGTAGTGTAGTTAAGCCCATAAAACATTAAAGTTGCTTGTTGAATTTTATCTCGCTCTTATCTACAGATTTCTTATTCCTTTAACCTAAGGTGCTAAATGACTTTTTCCAGGTATAGCATTCCTCGTTAAAAAAGTGAAAATAACAGGAACAAAGAATGAATGAGTCATGTTAAAGAAAGAGTAGTCATCGTAATCGTGACACTTTTGATTAAAAATTTAGTTAACTATGAAAAGAGAAGAAAAAGAATTAATAAATCCCTTAAATAATTACCCAGCCCCTCCATTTCAGAGACAGCCGCAACAGCCTCCAGGCTTAGCCTCGTTAATGAGCCCAAAGCCTGATCACGGAGAACAGAGCTATGTTGGTAGTGGGAGACTGCAAGGGCGTAAAGCATTAATAACTGGTGGAGATTCTGGTATTGGGAGAGCAGCAGCTATTGCGTATGCAAGAGAAGGAGCAGATGTGGTCATCAATTATCTGCCTGAAGAACAAAAAGATGCCGATGAAGTTATATCTATAATCCAGAAGGAAGGGAGAAAAGCTATTGCCATCCCCGGCGACATTACCTCACCTGATTTTTGCAAGGATTTAGTAGAAACTGCAGCTGCCGAATTAGGAGGGATAGATATTTTGGTGAATAATGCCGGAAGACAACAGGCAGTTGAGTCGCTAGATGAATTAACCCATGAAGATTTTGATGCAACCATAAAAACAAATGTATATGCACCATTTTGGATCACAAAAGCTGCAATGCCTTATCTCAAACCAGGGTCAGTAATTATTTCTACCAGCTCAGTGCAAGCTTACGATCCTTCTGAGAACCTCTTTGACTACGCACAAACCAAAGCAGCCAATGTTGCTTTCGTAAAATCGTTATCAAAACAGCTTGGTCCAAAGGGAATTCGGGTTAATGGTGTCGCGCCAGGCCCAGTGTGGACGCCATTACAGACAAGTGGTGGTCAACCTCAAGACATGATCGAAAAGTTCGGTGCTATGACGCCACTGAAACGTCCAGGACAGCCAGCTGAGCTGGCCTCCATTTATGTTCAACTTGCAGATGAAAATGCAAGCTATGCTACCGGACAAATTTATGGTGCTGCCGGAGGTTCGGGTCATCCATAAAAGAAGTGTCAATTTCGAGGCTGTATCGGATTATTAATCCGGATACAGCCTTTACTACTTTTTCTCCCAAATATTTGATGATGAATTTTTTTCTCTCAATTTGATTAAATGCTATAGCAGTGCTCTCCAGAAATCTAACAGGTGATGAACTTAGCGGTTTACTGAAGCAGTTATTTGCCCAAAAATAATTGGGTAGTTGCTCATTTATTTATTCAACAGGCACGAATAAAATCAAGGCTTCCATTTTTTAACTTATATGTATTGAAACAATTAACTTTTTATAAATAACCTGATCAAATGGATTGCGGACCAACCTCGCGCATAGTTGCCAGATATTATGGAAAAAACTTCAGCTTACAGAAGTTTAGGGATATATCAGGTCTAAACCGCGAAGGGGTATCAATGTTGGGTAGAAGTGAAGCTGCTGAGAAAGTCGGTTTTAGAATGGAACGAGCAAAAATCACGATTAAAAGAAAAGCGCAACAGGATTGGCACTAGATTTCTCCACTCAAAAATTTTGGTACAACCAGCTAATTGAGGCAAAGGAACGGTTGAAATGATAAAGTTCGCGCCATGAGCGCGAAGATGGGCCTTGAACATATAACTTAAGCCAATAGAAAATTAATATCTTCGATTGCCTTTAATCATAACTGAATTTAATAGTCAAAACAATTTAAAAAAATAGCAGTTTTAAGGATATGGGTAATAAAAAAGAAATTCCGATTCCATCACTTTTAAAGGCAGATGACATTTATTATGATATGATTGAAGAACTTGAGAATGGAGACTTTAAGGTGAGAGGCCTGGAAGATCAATTGGAAAAAACAATTCCGTCTGGGGAACTCTATAGAAGTTTACAAAATAAAAAATGGGAATTGATCCCTTAAAATTATTCTGGAAATCGTGAATTGGTTATGCTTGTGCAACGTCTTCATAACAAATGATAACTAACTAGTAGTATAATAACTATGGCAAAATATTCAAAAAAAGCAGGCGAAAAAGTTGAAGAAGCTTTGCATGAGAAGAAGAAGGGAGAGTTAAAAACCGGAACTGGCAAAAAAGTAACTTCAAAAAAGCAAGCCATAGCCATTGGTTTATCTGAAGCTAAAAAAGAAGGTGCTAAAGTGCCAGAAAAGAAAAAATGACGACATCCTTATTTTCATATAAAGTCAAAATGTGTGGAAAATTTGGGGTGTTTTCGTATTGCTTTACATCGTTATTCAAAAACACGCAGCTTTATTAGTCAGATAAATGGTTACATTTTTAGATACTGATCGATACGTTTAGAATATCAATATGGAGGATAACTGAAAGTTACTTCCCTAACGTGCCGTGAAAAATTTATCTACTTCGATGATTTTGCTTATAGTTGCTCTTTTCATCTTTAGAACGATAGAAGATTTTTCAATACCGGCCAGATGTTATTGGCTGCAATCTCGTAGCCAGATGCCAATGGATGAACACCATCAAACATATTCAATTCTCTTCTTCCCGACACACCTTTCAAAAACGAAGGAAGAAGGGTAATATCATTGTGTTCAGCCAGTTTTTTATAAATCGTATTGTAGTTTTCTGAATTAGAATAGACCGCCCAGGGCGGGAGCTCGATGCCCAAAAGTAAAATTTTGGCATCTGACTGTTGCATTTTCACCTGATCAATAATATATTGAAGATTACCAGAAATCGTCTCTGCAGAAGTGCCACGTAAAAAGTCATTTGCCCCAAGCTCCAGCACAAACAGGTCAATGGGGTGCGCAAGTACACTGCCAAGACGCTTAATAGCAGAAGTAGTGGTGTCGCCACTTACTCCAGCATTGTAAACTTGATAGTTGGCTCCCAGATGTTTTATTTTCTCTGCAATAAGCCCTGGAATAGACTGCCTCAATGGATCCGACAGACCGTAACCTGCTGTAAGGCTGTTCCCAAAAAACACAATTCGTTTCACCTCTATTTTTTGATAGTTTTAAACAGTATCGATGCGGTGATCAATAACATCCCTGCAGCAATGTATTTGCGGTGAACTTTGGGCTTTCCCGGTACTCCCCAACCTCCATGTACAGCATTTCCGTAAGGTACAGGATTGAAAATATTTCCACTGGAAGGATTCATCGGGTTTGCCTGCTTCAAATAGGCCTTAATGATGCCTCCGGCAATTCCGCGGGTAATTCCTGGAAAAAGGGCGCTGGCATATCGCATCATTACCGAGAAGCTACCCACCATCTTTTCTGAGCTTGGCCTTCTAGACAGTTCGACGATCTCTAAAGCAAGCCGCAGTGGGTCGTACACAATGGGTCCAGGTTTTAATGCCTTCCCTGTATAATTTGCTGCATGTTGCATTCCAGGCGTATCTAAAAACCCGGGAAAGGCATCGCAAACGTGAATATCCGGAAAACTGACCAGCTCTGCTTTTAATGCAGCTGAAAACCCTCTTAAACCAAATTTACTGGCAGAATAACCTACGCCAAACGGAACTGGCAGAAACCCGCCAATTGAAATATTATTTATGAGTATGCCATGTCCTTGCTGTTTAAAAAAGGGAAGAGCAGCATGCGCACCGTGCATGTATCCCAAAAGATTGGTTCTCAGCAATTGCTCGGTAACTTCCATTGGGGTTTTGTCAAATTCACCAATAGCTAAAATCCCTGCATTATTAATCCATACATCAATTCCCGAGCCGAATTCCGAGGCTTCACTGGCAAGATTCAATACCTCCCGGTAATTGGATACATCTGTTACAATGCATTTCACCTCTACCTGCATCTCCCGACATTCTTCACCTATCTCATTCAAGGCTCTTTCATTCCTGGAAGCTAATACCAAATGATCTCCATTTTGGGCAAAGGCTAACGCAATTGCCCGTCCAGCTCCGCTTGAAGCGCCCGTAATTACAACTGTTCTTTTTGATTTATCCATAAATAGTCAACCAAAAAATAACTTTATAGTTTAAAATTATCACTGAAAATGTAAACCATTCATCTACTCTGTTATTGTAATTCCCATTTTTTCTTGGATGTAGAAGGAATTATGGGATAGGAAAGCTTTTTACCTCCCTTAGAATTCAAAGAAAAAATTCTGATCCTTTCATGATCGAAATGGGTCAACTGGGCTTTACAGAATATCCGTATATCGACGAGGGTTTTTGAGCTGTTTGGCGAACTGCGCAATCCTCGCGGATTCTTCAAAACTTAATTTTATTTGTTTGCTTTCGTTTTAAAGTTTTAGGCCCTTTCACTCAAATGAAAAAAGGGGGACGTACTAAGGCAAAAGCCACAATGTGATGATAGTGGCCAATAAATAAATTTCACAAAAGGTTTCCAAGTTTAAAATAAAGACTTTACGAGAAAGTTCTCTGCGACATTAGCTTATTGGCCAAATTTTGAAGGTCGGATATCTCAAAAGGTTTTTCCAAATATGCATCAAATCCATCGTCATTAGATAACTTTCTCACAGAGGCAGTAGTTAGCACGACCTTGGTTTTACTTGTATATGGATTGCTTTTAACCCATTTCGCAACCTCAATTCCATTGACCACCCCCAAAAGAATATCAATAATGATCAATTCAGGAGAATTTTCCAGTATGCGCGACATCCAATTTTCGAGATCATCTACCGCAATAACTTCATGTTGTTCTGATAATACAATGCTCATAACGGTTCTGATATCTATATCATCCTCTAAAATCATGATTTTTGCCATGGTATAAATCTAATAAATCTTACACCGTTGTACAAGCAAAAGTAAGATTCTGTATCTTTGAAATAAAAAATCAGTTGAATTGCCAGCAATATTTTATTTAATTGTTGTATTTAAAACTAGCATTCCTCTGCTATTGACGATTTTTAGCGATGCGTCAACATTTTTTACGCTTTAGGTAGTGCAATTCTTAAGGTTACCTAGCAATTACGATGATTACGCAATTGATACGATTTGAGATTGATTTAGCCTCAGAGGTTATGATAGTTGGTAAAAATTATTCCTACACTACAAAGATAAAACCTATTCCTTGAAATAAAAATGTAGCCTTCTCGAACCTTAAAGTTATCACTATACATCCGGTATTAGCAAATTGCCTTTGTCAATTCGAAAATTTATTAGAAGCCCAAAATACTCAACAAAAGACGGCGTTTAGACAAACGAAATTTATAGATACGCACTAAAATCCTATCCTGCATCATAGCATTTGAGGTGTAGTCACTGCTGTAGTTTTCCAACCGTAGATGGCGCAAATATTTTATCTTTTAAAAATCCTACGCCAAGCCTCTAAAGCCGATCACATCATTTTCATTTATCGTAGGAAGACAATAAACATAAAAGGAGTCAGAATTTATTTTAAATGCTAAAAATATTAGTATTTTTGTTGCTTATCATGCAAGACGATAAGCACATCATTCATATGGATCAGGATGCATTTTTTGTTTCGGTGGAGGTTAGAAAAAACCCGGAGCTGAAAGGAAAACCTGTGATCATTGGCGGAACTTCCGAACGTGGAGTTGTGGCTTCCTGTAGCTATGAAGCCCGGAAGTTTGGTGTGCATTCCGCGATGCCTGCACGAATGGCAAAACAGCTTTGTCCGCATGCTATTTTTCTGCGTGGGAATATGGATGAGTATTCTAAAGCTTCTCATGAAATCACCGATATTTTAAAAGAACGGGTTCCGCTTATCGAAAAAGCCAGTATCGATGAACATTATATTGATATGACAGGTATGGATCGCTTTTATGGTTGCATGAAATACGCCCATGAACTTCGCGCCATGGTAATCCGGGAAACGGGCTTGCCCATTTCTTTTGGCCTTTCCGTAAACAAAACAGTGTCCAAAATGGCCACCAATGAATGTAAACCAAATGGGGAACTCAATATTGAGCAACCGGGTGTACTGCCATTTTTAAACCCACTGTCTATCCGTAAAATTCCCGGTCTTGGCGAAAAAACTTTTATTAAACTCAGTGACATGGGCATTAAAAAAATTCATACGCTGGCTCAGGTTTCACCAGATCATATGAACGCGTTATTGGGAAAAAATGGTTTGTCCCTGCTGGAAAAATCAAAAGGGATTGACCATTCACCGGTTGTTCCGTATTCACAGGCCAAAAGTATCGGAACGCAGTCTACCTTCAAGTCGGACTCCATCGATCTGACTATGATCGGAAATTTACTTACGGCAATGGTCACCGATATTGCTTTTCAGCTGCGGGAGCAGAAAAAGCTATGCGCATGCATTACCCTAACCATCCGGTATTCTGATTTTGAAGATGTAACCAAACAGGCCGCCATTGGCTATACCGCACTTGATACCGTTTTGATTGCGAAGACCAAAGAACTCTTCCGGCAGCTTTTTCAGAAGCGTAAACTGATCCGGTTGGTTGGCGTTCGCCTGTCTAACCTGGTCACCGGATTTGAACAAATCGATTTGTACAGTCAAAGTGAAGAGCAGTATGCACTGGTACAGGCGCTGGATAAAATCAGACACCGCTTTGGCAGTCAATCTATTTCTATTGCCTCTACCATGAACATCGATCTTTAGTTATACGGCTATGTATCTCAATGTTCATTCCCAATATTCCCTTCGCTATGGTACGCTTTCCATTCCGGAACTTATCGCCGAGGCGGGTGCGCGCGGGGTGACTCAAATGGCTTTGACCGATATTAATAATTCTACTGGAGTAATGGAATTTATCCGGGAGTGCCGTAATGCCGGAATGAAGCCTATCGGTGGAATGGAATTTCGCAAAAATGGCAAATTACTTTTTGTCTGTCTTGCTAAAAACAAGGAAGGCATGCGCGAGATCAATGAATTGCTGAGTTTTCATAATTTATCAAAGAGCGAGTTGCCCGATAGTGCACCGGATTTGCCAAACGCTTTTATCATTTATCCCTTTGGATATCATCTGCCTCTTAAAGAAAACGAATATTTTGGCGTACGCTTTGATCAACTTAACCGCCTTTTTAATGTCGATCTCACCGAAATTAAATCTAAGCTGATCGCTTTTCAGCCAGTATTTTTCTCTGAACGCATTTCTTATCGCCTGCATGAATATTTGCGCGGTATAGATCTCAATACATTAATCACCATGGTTTCGGCGGATGACAAATGCGCATCCACTGATTGTTTTCTCATCCCCGAAGAATTGGAATTGAAGTTTTCAAGGTTCGCTTTTATGCTGGACAATACCCGCGCGCTTATGGACAAATGTTCCATGGACGAATATGATGGAAATCGTGTGAACCTAAACCGTAAAACCTTTACCGGAAACATAAAAGACGATCAGGAATTGCTGGAGAAGCTGGCCATTGGTGGGCTAGAATATAGATATGGAAGAGCCAACAAAAAGGCATTAAAGAAAGTAAGGGATGAATTGAAGGTGATTTTCGAACTGAATTTCTGTGCCTACTTTCTCATCACCTGGGATATTATCCGTTACGCCTCTTCCCGTGGTTATTATCATGTTGGAAGAGGTTCTGGCGCAAACAGTACGGTCGCATATTGCCTGCGCATTACAGATGTTGACCCCATAGAACTTGATTTGTATTTTGAACGTTTTCTAAATGCCCAGCGTACTTCTCCACCGGATTTTGATTTGGATTTCAGTTGGGATGAGAGAGAAGATGTGCAGGACTACATATTTAAACGTTATGGCTCGTCGCACACTGCTTTGCTTGGTACAATAACTACTTTTAAAGACCGATCGGTCATCCGCGAAATTGGTAAAGTTATGGGACTTCCCAAAGCAGAGATCGATGGCTTTACCGATCCAAGTCGGGCTTCATTTAACCGGGATAACGCCACCTTTAAAAAAATTACAGCGATATATACCCTGATGCAGAATATGCCCAACCAGCGGAGTATCCACGCTGGAGGAGTTCTGATTTCTGAAGAACCGCTTACCTATTATACAGCCCTTGATTTGCCGCCTAAAGGCATGCCCACTGTGCAATGGGATATGTACGAGGCGGAGAAGATTGGTTTTGATAAATACGACATACTTTCGCAAAGGGGGATTGGGCACATCAAGGAAGCCGTAAAACTGGTGGAAGAAAACCTTGGCCATAAAGTCGACATCCATCAGACGAAAAAGTTTATGACGGACCCAGTGCTGAATCAAAAGCTTAAAGCCGGCAATACCATCGGATGTTTTTATATTGAATCTCCGGCAATGCGCCAGCTACTCACCAAGCTGCAGTGTGAAAGTTACCTGGTGCTGGTTGCGGCTTCCTCTATTATACGTCCGGGAGTGGCCAGTTCGGGCATGATGCCGGCATACATTCGTTACCATCATGATCCTTCTAAAGTGGTTTACCTGCATCCGGTAATGGAAGAAATGCTTGGCGAAACCTATGGCGTAATGGTATATCAGGAAGATGTGATTAAGATATGCATCCATTTTGCAGGGATGGATGGATCTGATGCGGATATCCTCAGGCGCGGTATGAGTGGGAAGTACCGCTCCAAAAAGGAGTTTGAGCGTTTGGTGGAACGTTTTTTTGACGAGGCCAGAAAGTTGGGCAGGCCCGAAGAAACCATCGCCGAAGTTTGGAGGCAGGTATCAAGCTTCGCTGGCTACAGTTTTTCTAAAGCTCATTCTGCAAGTTTTGCTGTAGAAAGCTATCAAAGCCTTTTTCTGAAAGCATATTTTCCTCGTGAGTTTATGGTTGCTGTGCTCAATAATTATGGCGGGTTTTATTCCAGATGGTTATATGTTCACGAATTGAAAAGGGCAGGAGCAATTGTTCATTTGCCTTGTATTAACCATTCGTTTTCATCTGTTTCCATTTCCGGAAAAGATGCATATTTGGGGCTGATCGGGATCCAAGGACTTGAACAGAAATACATTGAGTTGCTTCCGCAGGAGCGAAATTGCAATGGTCCTTATTCATCGGCGGAAGACTTAATTAAAAGAACAGCAATTGGACTTGAGCAATTGGTGATCCTGGTACGTGTAGGCGCATTGCGTTTTACTGGAAAAAGCAAAAAAACGCTACTTTGGGAGATTCATCTTTTACTCGGTCAGAAAACCCGGCGCAATCATTCTGCAGAGCTTTTTTCCGTTGAACGAAAAAACTATGCCCTTCCGGAGCTGACTGGAACTGTATTGGAGGATGCCTATCATGAGCTGGAGCTGCTCGGATTCCCATTGACCCTGTCGATGTTTGACCTGCTGAAAACAAATTTCAGGGGAGATATTCGGGCAGAAACACTAACCGAACATACCGGTAAAACGGTGAAGCTCGTTGGCCAATATGTTTGCGAGAAAACTGTATATACCAAAAACAATAAAAAAATGTGGTTTGGGACTTTTATAGATGCTGACGGCAATTTCTTTGATACCGTTCATTTTCCCAATTCTACAGCCACTTATCCCTTCCGTGGTCATGGTTGCTATTTGATTTTAGGCACTGTTTTGCTCGACTTCGGCTCTCCAAGCATAGAGGTTAAACAGTTTGCTAAACTTCCTATCGCAGAAAATCCGGTGATGGGGTGATCACTGAAAGTTTTGCGATTTGTCGATGCTATTGTTTTTACGTTTCGCTATTAGTTGGTGTCAATTTTAAAATAAACAATTAGTAATGAATGATTTATGTATATATAAATCACTTAAACTGCCGATTTTACCTGGAACAAATTAATAGTTGGCTTAGCCGATTCACGACTAAACAAATGGAGACCTTTACCGTTGCCCGGGAATTGCTTTTGACTGCTTTGAGCGACCCACGCGATTTCTTAATAAAACCTCCGGCGATTAATATGACAACGAGTTAAAAGCTCCAATTGACAACATCATATAATTATTCACCAATACAGTACACGTAAATGCACTATAGTCTGATTTACATCTTTATTTCTCATTATTTTCAAACTACTAGAATATTCTCGTGTTCTATACACATGGAAACAGCCGTACCCGGATTATTTTTATATCCTGACTTCATCACCGATGCGCAAGAAACAAAATTATTAACCGAGATCGACAACCAAATCTGGATGGTTGATTATTCCAGGCGCCTACAATACTATGGATTCCGAAATGAACTGGAAGAACCTTACCAGCTTATTAAAATACCATTGGAAATCCCCAAAGAAATCGAGGCCCTTTCAAAAAAAATAGTTGAGAAAAAGTTGCTTGAAGTTCAGCCTGACCAAGTGATCATCAATGAATATAACCCAGGTGAGGGCATCCGGCCGCACAAAGA
Organism: Pedobacter terrestris; assembly: GCF_052343045.1. Taxonomy (NCBI): domain Bacteria; kingdom Pseudomonadati; phylum Bacteroidota; class Sphingobacteriia; order Sphingobacteriales; family Sphingobacteriaceae; genus Pedobacter; species Pedobacter terrestris. The sequence goes on from NZ_CP180264.1 coordinate 1,856,229, forward strand.
CCGTAATTATTATGAAAACCAGATCTGCGGGGTAAATCTTGGAAGTACCTGTATTATGCGGTTCATAAGAGGGAAGAAACTGGAAATCATTGATATAGAAATTCCAAGACGTTCGCTATACATTATGCAGGACGATGCACGGAAAAAATGGGATCACGGCATCGCGCCGAGAAAAAAAGACAACATTAACGGCAATATTCAGCACCGCGAACGAAGAGTATCCATCACCTACCGTAAAGTTAAGCACAGCAAAGTATTTCAGATGAATTCCAATGGGCGGGTAGCATCTATCTTGAAGGAGAAATTTCATCTGGATACAGTGAACCTAACTACATCAGAAACCTCTAGAATATAGTACGCACTTAAGTATAAATCATAACCCTAACATCATGCAAGAATTAGCTTATATCCATACCACTAAAGATAATACTAAGGAAACCTATACCATAGTTGAATACGCTAGTCACAATCAGTTTGACTTTATGAAAAATGGCGACCTGGTGCATCGTGCCGAAAAACAAAATGGCGTATGGATTCAGACCGATGAAAAAAATGTTGATCCGGAAGTTGTTTCAGCCTTAGGCAAATTTATGGAGGATCACCATGAAAGCAAGCAATAACTAAAACGTAAGAATACTGTAATATTAAACATTAAGAGGTTTTGGAATTCCCTAAATCGACTTATGATCAATAACCTTGTTGAAAATCAGAGGTTTTACGTAAAACTATTAACGAAAAAGATTTTAATTTCTTGTAATCTTTAAAGGCGTATGACATTTGTTATGAATTGATTAATGCGTCCAATAGTGTAAATTTTAAGGTAAAAGGTTTAGTAGATCAGTTGGAAAAACCAATTCCTTACCAAGTAAAATTAACGATCGATCATAACTTTAACTTGTTTAAGTTTGAGACATTGAGCGCTTAAGATGAAGTCGCATTATTAACTACATATGAAAAGTTAAGCGACGAATTTCCAAAAGACCCTCTACTAAAAAATATAATATATTGGAAGGTGTCACACAGCTTCTCCATGGATAATTTCTGCATCAAATGGTTTTCGTTTTAAACAAACGTCCTCCAGGTGTATGAACATATCAAATATCCATTACGTAAATCGTACTGCAGTTTGTTGCTGAATTTGATTATTAAAAATAAAGAAAAGTCGGATTTGTATAAAAAAAGGTCGCCAGATTATAAATATTCGTAAACTGACTTTTATAGATTTGTTATAGATCAAGTAATGCTAACCAATATATTATGAATAGAAGAGCCGTTCTTCGGAGTCTAGCTATCGGACTACCAACCCTTTTTTTCTCAGACAGACTTTCTGCATTTTCGTTAAATAATCGGCGTGCCGCACTTTTCGTGGAAAGCATCATAAAAGGACCGTTCTTGCCAACCTGGGAATCTCTATCCAATTATCAAACTCCTGACTGGTTTAGAGATGCCAAATTTGGGATGTGGGCACATTGGGGACCACAATGTCAACCAGAAGCAGGCGATTGGTATGCACGCGAAATGTATATGGAAGGTCACTGGAAATAAAAGTTTCACATTGAAAAGTATGGACATCCTTCAAAGTTCGGCTTTAAAGATGTTATCAATGAGTGGAAGGCAGAGAAATGGGATCCCGAATCATTGGTTGCCTTGTATAAGAGTGCAGGAGCCAAATATTTTATGGCATTGGCAAATCACCATGACAACCTGGATCTTTACGATAGTAAGTATCAAAAAAACTGGAATTCCACCAAGCAGGGCCCCAAAAAGGATATTATAAAAGGGTGGGCTGAAGCTGCGAAAAAGCACAATCTGCCATTTGCCGTAAGTGTACATGCAGCGCATACCTGGAGCTGGATGGAAACAGCACAGCGATCGGATAAAAAAGGAAAGTTGGCTGGTGTGCCTTATGATGGTAAACTAACCAAAAAAGATGGAAAAGGTAAATGGTGGGAGGGCTTAGACCCTCAGGAATTATATCAACAGGATCATCTTCAAAGTAAAAATAGTGAAGACAATGGAATGATTCATAGTCAATGGAATTGGGGCAATGGGGTTACCCCACCAACACAAGCTTATATCGATAAATTTTTTAACCGGACAATTGATTTAATAAATACATACAATCCGGACATGATTTATTTTGATGATTCTCAGCTTCCACTTTGGCCGATTGCAGATGTTGGTTTACGTATCGCTGCGCATATGTATAATAAGAGTATTAAAGATTATGGTAAATTAACGGCTGTCATTACCGGTAAAATATTGGATGAAAATCAGCGTAAGGCAATGGTTTGGGATATCGAGAGAGGACAGAGTAATGTTATCGAAAGCCTTCCTTGGCAAACGGATACGTGCATAGGCGATTGGCATTACGACCGCGGGATTTATGAACGCAACGAATATAAAACGCCTAAAATGATAATTCATACTTTAGTAGATGTAGTTAGTAAAAATGGAAACCTTATGCTGAACATACCAATACGCGGCGATGGGTCTATTGATGAACTGGAACGAAAGATTGTTGAAGATATTGGTGTTTGGATTAATGCAAATGGCGATAGCATATTTGGAACGCGCCCGTGGAAAATTTTTGGCGAAGGACCTGCGCAGAACCAAGCAGCGGCATTAAATGCCCAAGGTTTTAACGAAGGTAAGGGAAGGCCTTTTAGCCCTGCAGATATTAGGTTCTGTACCAAAGGAGAGATTCTTTTTGCCACCATAATGGGTTGGCCTGAAGATGGTTCAGTGACGATTACCAGTCTAGCTACAGACAGTGAATATTATCCGAATAAAATTACGAACGTTCAACTTGTGGCAACTGGTCAGCAGTTAAAATTTGAAAGAACATCGAAAGGCCTGAAAGTTTTTCTTCCTACTCAGTCAAATTCAGTATCGTACGCTAACCCGCTGCGAATCACTTAGGTATGTGGATGTTAAAGCTTTGAGGTGCTTTTCCTGTTTCTTAGTTTAGGTATGTACAAGATCTAAAGACTTTGCCAATTAAATCCAGGGATTTTTTCTTATATCTGCAGGAAATTTTATTTAAATGAATAAAAAGCTTGTTAAACATTCTTTTCAATTACTCAACGTAGATTATGTTAAATTAACGAACAAATGGAATTTTAGAAATGTTATCAGTCCCTATTATCGTTTGTATTATATTGATGAAGGGGAGGGAACTGTATCTGGACCAAATGGTTTGGTATTCCTCGAATCGGGCTATTTGTATTTAATTCCGAGTTTCACGCTCTGCAACTTATATTGTAACTTCTATTTAAGTCAGTACTTTGTATAGTTTTTTGAGGAATCTGCCGATGGGATTTCGCTATTTTCCAATTGTAGGGAAACCTTAAAGGTTAAAGCCGACGAAAACGACATTTCAAATATCAGGCGGCTAATTACCATCAATCCCGGAAGAGGAATCAACCGTTCTAACGATCCAATGGTGTATGAGAAGGATGTGTATTATAAAGAATATACAGAGATGAACAATCTGCAAAGTATAGCTACGCAATATGAAAATCAAGGTCTTTTACTTCAGTTAATTTCTAAGTTTTTAAAACCAGAAATTTTCCATAAAAATAGCCTAGTGGTGGTGCCCTCAGTAGTCATGGATGCCATTGGTTTCATTCAAATTAATTTAAAAGAACCTTTAAAAGTAAGCCAACTTGCAGAACGCGCAAATCTAAACAAAGATTATTTCGCCAGACTTTTCAACCGCTACACCGGGCAAAGCCCTGTAAACTATATTGTGCAGAAAAGAATCGAACGAGCCCAATATCTTATTGCTACCACTAAAAAGCAGCAGGACGAAATAGCGGAGTTAACCGGTTTTGATAATGTGCACTACCTTTCTAAAGTATTTAAGAAGATAACAGGTCTTACTCCTGGAGCTTACAAAATGCAAAATGCCATTTTAAATATCATTCACTAGCATTCCAAAAGGGAGTAAAATTGAGAAGAAATGTACAAATTCACCTTTTTCAATTTCCATGACATTATGATAAATAAATCTCACCCACCTTCATTTGAATCTTAAATCAGATCAACTCCCGCGACCCGGTTTATCGCTAATACTATTCCTTCCATGGCAGTGTCTATTTGCGGGGGATGCACAATAAAAGTGTGGATTTAAAAATTCTTAAATCAATAAAACAGTGCGCAAACGTTTGGTAAAAGTGACGTATTCCAATTACAATAAAAAACCAAGGTATAAATTGCATATGACCCTGGTTTAAATTGTTGTACTCTAATTGCCAAAACAGCCTAAAATGTTGATTAACATATTATCTATGGCTGACCTTCGCCACCTGTAGCACCAAAGATTTGCCCGGTTGAGAAGCTGGCATCATTTGCCGCAAGCTGAACGTAAATGGAAGCAAGTTCTGCAGGTTGTCCAGGTCGTCCAAGTGCGGTATCCTTCCCGAAGGCTGCTAGCTTTTCCGGTGTAGCGCCTCCACCCATTTGAAGTGGAGTCCATACAGGGCCCGGAGCTACTCCATTTACTCTGATCCCTTTCGGTCCAAGTTGCCGGGCAAGTGATTTAACAAAATTTGATGTTGCCGCTTTGGTTTGTGCATAATCATATAGTTCTGCCGAAGGATCAGTTGCCTGAACTGAAGTCGTAGCGATAATTGACGATCCTGGTTTTAGATATGGAAGGGCTGCTTTAATAATCCAAAATGGGGCATAAATATTGGTTTTAATTGTCCAGTCGAATTGCGCTGAACTAATATCCAGGATCGATTCATGCGTTTGTTGCCTGGCTGCATTACTTACCAGTAGATCTAATCCGCCAAGATCTTGAACTGCACGGTTAACCAAATCAACGCAAAAATTTTCATCGCGAAGATCTCCCGGAATGGCTACAGCTTTACGGCCGGCCTTTCTGATCAGCTCGACCACTTCCTGCGCATCAGGCTCTTCCCTGGGTAAATAGTTGATCGCTACATCTGCGCCTTCACGGGCGTAAGCTATAGCTGCTGCCCGGCCCATTCCCGAATCGCCGCCAGTAATCAGTGCCTTTCTGCCTTTGAGTCTTCCTGATCCAATGTATGATTTTTCACCATGGTCCGGTCTTGGATCCATCTCACTGGTGAGCGATGGCCATGGAGTGTTTTTATGCTTGAATGGGGGCTGAGGGTATTTTTTGGTAGGATCTACTAAATCTGCACCATTGAAGTTAAAATCTAATGTTTCTGCTGCGTTTAGGTTTAACGGAGCTCCGGCAACCGCCGCCACAGCCAAACTCAATCCGCTAATTGCTTTTCTTCGGGTTATTTTTTGATCACTCATCGTTCATGTTTTAAGTATTCTTTTGCCATTCCGAGCAGGACGCTTATAAGCAACATCATTTATAATAAAAAAGTTCCCGTGTTTTTTGAACTATATCTTTCCGTCCAATAATTCCTTGATCAAAAGCTCCAATTGCGGAAAATAAAGACCCAACATGGCACCAGCTCCGACAATCAGGTTTCTTGCATCATCAATTAATGTTGTGGTATTGGTGTTGGCAACTTCGTTTCGGCCATGTTCTTCAGCCAGTACCCTTTTAGCCTCCCGACAAACAACAAATGTATATTCGGCTCATCGGCGAAGCGGGGGATCTTGCAGAAGCTAAGGTAGGTCTTCATCTTCGGAATTTACATTTACTAAAACTGCAGAAAACCATATTTTGGATATTCTTAATAAGGGGATGCGATCTTCCTTGGGGGAATGAAATGGCGCGTCCCCGGTATCTTCAAAGGACCAAATGGAATATGGGAGCTAGGAATCAACCCATACAAAAGTTGTCTATCATTTTAATTTTACAGCATAGCAATATGAAATTCAAAATTGAATATACTGATATCTTTTGGTCAATAATGTTCAGTCCTACTTAAACTTATCTTTTGATTTCAATTGATAATATTCAATCACTTTTTGAGAAAATGCCTCACCACGTTCTCTAAGTGCTTTGGTTTCATGCTCAAATTTTTCCAGTTTATCAGCAAGTGCCTTATGATACGCTTTGATGCCAGATTGCGGATCCCGTATGGTAATGTTTTCCAGTAAGTTTCTAATATTAAAATTGGTATCTTCCTGATTTGCATAACGCTCATGAAACTCTTCAGGGGTATACCATGTATTGTTTAATTTATTGTATAGCCAGCAATTTGCCCGTTTGGCTTCTGCAACTATGGCCATATTGGTAAAAGAACCTAATTTACGGTCATGGTGACTCAGTTGGGATGCGTTAGGTACAATTTTCATACTGCAAAAATTACTAAAAATATTAGTAATTTAAAATTGAGTTATGAACATACAGTTCGGAGTCAATCCGATAAGCAAATAAATCGAGTCAAAGTATCAACAAATTACCACAGTAAAACTAATCCTTGCTCTATATATCAGCTCTGTCATAAACGAAATAAATGATGCTGTATATATCCAGAGATGCATAAAGTATCAACTTGGTTCCTTACTTTTATTTTATCTATAAATAAACTACAACCCTCAAAATTACCATGGAAAAGAACTTTATCAAAACTGCTGTCGGCTTTTTCCTGCCATTCATTACAATCTCAACTACATTCGTCAACGCTCAGGAAACTCTTAATCAAAGAATCCAAAAGGTAGAAAACAGTCTGAAGTCCAATACTGATTCGACCGGAAAAAAGCTTAATCTTCAAAGTAGAATGAAGTTTTATAATGTAAATGGGATAAGTATAGCCGTTATACACAATTATAAGGTCGATTTTGTGAAAGCTTATGGATGGGCAGATAAAGACAACAAGACCAAACTTAGCACACAAACACTTTTTCAGGCCGCCTCTATCAGCAAATCCTTCAACGCAGTGGCTATAATAAAACTGTATTCTGATAAAGGCCTCAATCTTTTCGCCGATATCAATCAGTACTTAAAAAGCTGGAAGTTCCCATACGATTCATTATCTCAAAATAAGAAAATCAATACTGCAAACTTGCTCAGCCATACTGCTGGCCTCGGCGTTCACGGCTTTGGTGGTTATGAGATGGGAGATGGGCTCCCAACAGTTATCCAAATCCTGAATGGCCAGTCCCCTGCAAATTCAGATCCAGTGCGTTCAGAATTCGCGCCCGGTATGAAACAACAATATTCTGGTGGCGGTACCACTATTTCCCAGTTGCTTCTAACAGATATCAGTGGAAGCTCCTATCAAAATTACCTCAAAACAAATGTTCTGGTGCCGCTTGGTATGATTAGCAGCACTTTTGAACAGCCTCCAATAGGCACAACAATAAAGAAGGTCAGCACCGGTTATGATTCAAAAGGAGTAGCGATAAAAGGAAAATACCATGTTTATCCCGAACAGGCTGCTGCTGGACTCTGGACCAATCCAACTGATCTTGCCAAATATATTATCGATACCCAGCTTGCGCTTGAAGGTCGCTCTAAAAAAGTGCTGAACCAGAAAAACACCAGACTCAGACTTACCCCGTATCAAAACGATAAGGGCTCAGCCCTCGGTATCTTCATTGAAGACCATAACGGTGAAAAATATTTCGGTCATGGCGGATCGAACCGCGGCTTCCAGTCTGCCTATTACGGCAGTATGAGTGGTGGCAATGGTCTGGTTATTATGGTGAATTCGGATAATGGAGAAATCATCCCTGAGATCATTAATAGTATTACCAGTGTTTACAAATTTAAGGGTTGGTAATTGGACCTGACACAATAATATACTTAGAATTATAAGGCTATTAAGCTTTGTTTTAGATATGAAATATTTAATGTTGTCACTGATTAATTCCTTCTGAGCCAAATTAAGGGTTTTTGGATTTTTAAATCATCTTTGGATAAATTAAAGTTCATCGAGCCCGTCTCACATAAATTTAAAGTAAAGCGTTGCTTATCTATATTTACTGAATTGGCAGAAAAGGGTCAAATTAATTGGTTTTTGCGTAAACCAATTAATTACATTATGTATACCTTATTGAACAATATTTACTTACATATGTAGTTTATCCGATAATTATGTTCGATGTATATCCGCCGTTTAGTTCGATTATATACGTTACTAGTCTTGCTAACTATAATGCTAATCCTGATAATACCCTACAACTATGAGGTTTTGTTTTTTTCCTCCCATTTTTAAAAACCGCGAAACCTTCTCTAATCGCCTGCTGTTGAATAAGGTAAAAAATAATACTTATGAAATTTATAAAATCAATAGCTGCAGACGGCACCGAAGTAAGCATTCATTATCAAGACCTTGGTAAGGGGAAACCAGTAGTACTTATACATGGTTGGCCGCTGGACCATCAAATGTGGGATTATCAGTCAAGTGCACTTACAGATGCAGGATTCCGGGTAATCAGCTATGATAGGAGAGGTTTCGGTAAATCCGATAAACCCCTTGATGGGTATGACTATGATACACTTTCAGATGATCTTGCCGCATTAATAAATGAATTAGCCTTAGAAGATGCTGCTATTGTCGGCTTTTCCATGGGCGGGGGAGAAGTAGTTAAATATTTTAGCAGGCATGGTGGAAAAGGCGTATCTAAGGCTGTGCTTATAAGCTCTATCGCACCCTACATGTTACAAACCGAAGACAACCCCGATGGAGTGCCCCAAGAAAAAATAGATGAAATTACAGCAGGGTTGATCGACGACCGGCCCGGTTTCTTAACAACTTTTATCAAACAATTCTATGGAGTAGGACTGCTTAACAAACCCGTCAGCTCTGCACGTCTCTCTAACGATCTGACTGTAGCTATGCAAGCTACCTTGAAATCCACTTTATCCTGTGCAAAGAGTTTTTCTTCAACCGATTTGCGCTCAGATATCCGTGCAGTAAATGTACCTACACTCATCATTCATGGCGATGAAGATGCGACTGTTCCTATTAAAGCGACTGGGGAACAGGCTGCACAATTCCTTCCCGATGCGGAATTTATTATTTATCAGGGAGAACCCCACGGACTATTTGTTACTGCTAAAGACCAATTGAGTGCAGATTTGATCACATTCCTTTCGAAATAAATATATTAACATAAGCAAGACCATATGACCAAACCTTCGAAGTTTTAAAAAAGGTTTGCGATGACAAAATGTTATAAGGAATTTGAAAAGGTGACAATAACGCACTTGAAGAGGTCCGTTAACAATATTAAATTAGATTGCTCATTGAACTCATTTGCAGTCATATCGTTTTTTCTTTTAGGTAGATTTCTTAAGTAAAAAAATACCAGCGCTGGATTGTACCATAATTTTTTTTACGAAACACCATATTAAAAAGGTTTCAAACATGCATGTTGAATTCCCTAAAACCAATTCAAAACTATGAATGTTATAGCTTAAACTAATAAAAAGAAAAACATTATGGCAAGAGGAACTAAAGTAGAAAGAAACTCGGTGTCCAATCAGAACCACGAGATCGCTTACGAAGCAAATAAGCTTGATGTAAAACCTGGCAAGATCAAGGATGCCAAGTCATCTGCCGGCAACCAGCGTAAGGCAATCGAAAAGAAAGTAAAATAAAGCCAAAGACCCGATCATGCACTGCCCCCAAAAAGTTAGACACTTATTGGGGGCATTTTTATGTTTAAAAGAAAAAAGTACAATTATGAATTTCGGCTTCAATGCGTAGAGGCTGTGCTGGATGGCAAGGGATCAGTAAAATCAATAGCCAAGCAAAAAGGTATAGAACACTCGAATCTTCGATTATGGTTAGGCTTTTATGAAGCTTACGGAAAGCAAGGACTGGAACCCAGGTCGGTGCAGCAATATGCCTCAAGTTTTAAACTATCAGTTTTAAAAGCTATAGACAAGGATTTATTATCTTTACGAGCGGCCTGTGTTCGGTTTAATATACCGAATGAATCAGTTATCAACTTTCCGAACGGCCCGACTTTAAAAGTGTAATGAGCATGATGGACAAAGCGTTAGAAAAAGTAAACATACCCAATCTTTGCTCTTACATTCAGATCAGGGATGGCAGTATCAAATGAAACAATATCAACATCTACTACAACAGCATGGAGTTATTCAAAGCATGTCCAGAAACGGGAATTGCCTGGATAATGCAATAATTGAAAACTTCTTCGGAATACTTAAATCAGAGTTGTTTTATATTAAAAAATACGACTCTATTGATCAACTAAAAAAGGAAATAAAAGAATATATAAACTACTATAATCACGACAGAATAAAACTTAATCTAAAAGGAATGAACCCGATACAATATCGAGCTCATCATTTCAAAAACTAATCTTAAATTCGTCTAAACTTTTGGGTTCAGTCTATCAACGGGGCTTTTTCGCTGACCATGAAAATCGCCATCTATAACATTAACGGCATTAACGGCCGTATTGGCACCTTGCTAAAGTGGCTCATCAAAGCCGGATATCGTCTGCTTCAAGGAAATCAAGTGCGAAGATAAATCCTTTCCCACTGGTAAAATCAAAGATGCAGGCTATAACGCAATCTGGCATGGTCAAAAAGCCTGGAACGGGGTAGCGGTGCTCTCTAAAAAAACAATCAAGGAACTCAGGCGGGATCGATCTGCCAGGGGCAGACGATTACTATACTCATAGCCGTTACCTGGAGGTATTCACCTATGATACCGTTATCGGCTGCATTTACCTGCCATTCGGAAACCCGTTGTCCGGAGGAAAATATGAATTCAAAAAACGTTGGTTTTCAAGATTAATTGATCATGCACAATTTCTCACTCCCATAGCCGAAGCAACGGTATCATTTCCATGCTGAAAAATGATACCTGCGTTAAGGTGATCTTTTGCCGTTTGTACTTTACCTGATTTGATCATACCCAATACAGAAGCACGCCTGATGCTATCTTCCTTGTTTAGCTTATTCCAGTCAATTGAGCCGTTCATCCTGTCCCGCTGGTCAGCTTCAGCCATTTTTCTCAATTCCGGGTCGCTTATGTCTTGGGCTAGCACTTTTGAATTGTTAAACAACAGGTAAACGAGTAAAAATGAAATATAAATAAATTTCATAGTGGTCAGGTATAAAAGCGGAAATGGACCCTTGTTGATTTTAAAATTAAAAGATGGACTTATTCTGCAGGATAAAAAGTTTTGAGTGTATAGTTACGAATATATGATTTTTATGAATAACCTTTAGTCGTTCAATGAAAGTGTTAAATGCCCATCAATGTGTCAAATAAATCCATTCATCCAACAAACGTTTATTCATCAAGTCCCAAGATCAGCAAAGTTAAGGCACAGATCAAATAGGTTGATTTTTTATCAATAGTATAAATCTTCGAGTCCCAGTCTTTTGATTCTCATGCTGATGGCTGTTTTTGAGCGGCCAAAATGAAGGGCGAGATCGCTCAGGCCATAACCGTCGGCAAACATGATGGTGAGTTCATTGTCCAGTTCCACTGTCCAGGATTGATTTTCTGCATTTAGGTGTTTCTCGCTGGATACCGGTTTTATGTTCAAACTTTTTTTCTGATAACCCGATCCGGGATTCGAAGTCTTCGGCTGTTGTTTAGTTGATGCAATCACATATATCTTGGGAGAAGCCGGGAAGTGCTTCGGTAAAAGAAAGTCGGGGATGAAAAGGCCGTTTTTCGCTCTTGTAATGGCAACGTACAAAAGATTGATTTCTTCCATCATCCGGCTAAATTGCCCCGGGCGGGCATTTTTGTCATCCCTGAGCCTCCGGATTTTGTCCTCGGTTACGAAATCGTCTGCCAAAAGCACTGCGTCATATTCCATACCCTTGCAACGGTGGACAGTCGAAAAAATGATTTCAGCCTTTGCTTTCTCATCCTGGTGCACATGTTTTTCTTTGATGGCTTGGTCATGCCTGGAATGCTGTTGCCGTACAGGCGGACCAGTTCGATCATCATCGATAAGCCAGTGTCTGCGGTCTGATCAACATATGTTTCCAGATCTTCCAGATTCCTCATCGATCTGATGATGGGATCCCTGATCTGATCGTGGCTTGCGTTGTATAGGCTCAAAATATCATATAGCGAAGCGCCCTCATCGGCATAAGTGTAGGAGTTGATGTTCCCTTCGAAGTAGATATGTTTGATGTTTTTTCGCTCGGTCACATATTCAATGGCTTTCACCAGCAGTCCAAGGTTTGTGCGCGCGATCACTGCGTTGGTTTTAATTTTTGTTTCCCTCCCTTTTCCAAGGATGGTCATGGGGCGGTGAGGTTCCAATAGGTTTTTAAGCCTTAGTGTTTCCATGGCTAGGTTTGCGATGTCTGGCCCAAAGCGGAAACTCATCGATAGATGGTGAGTTTTGAAATTTACTTTTTGCAGGGAATTTACGGCGTAACGCCAGCCGTAGATTTGTTGATGGGTGTCGCCCACCATGACTTTTGTCGCATTTTGCTTCAAAAAGATGTCGAGCATGGCGGGGGAGGCATCCTGCGCCTCGTCAAACAGGATGTAATCAAAGCGCAGCTGTGGCTGCTGAAGTTGAAATTTCTTTAAATAAAAATCATGGGTGATTTCGATTTCTCCCTTATCCATCTTTCCCAGAAAAATCCTGGTCTGTTTAACAATGTAATCGTAAGTCTTGCCAACAAAAGTTTTGACATCATCATCTTCTAAAAGATCGACATATTTTAAATGTTGAATCTTCGTTTGATCACTGTTACAGAAATAAGCGCTGAGTTTAAGGATATGGTTGGCAATGAGAAGCTGGCTGTGTTGTTCACCTGTACCCGATAACTGAAGGATATGAAGGATTTCATCTGTAGTATAATCCTTGTTTTTGACTCTGTATTTACTCCCCATCACCACATGGCGAAAGGCCAGGGAATGAGCGGTTTCCACAGTCACATTCTGTATGCCTTTGTTTCTGAATTTATCTGCTGCCTCGTTTTTAACGGCTTTGTTAAAAGCCAGGTACAAAATCCGGCTGCCCGGTGGTCTGGTTGCAGCGTATTCAATGATTGTGGTTGTTTTCCCTGAGCCTGCTACAGCGTTTATTTTAATATTACCAGAAGAGTTTATGATATCGTTCTGTTGCTTGGTCAATTCCATCTCTCAAAGGATACTTACTGCTTGCGCTGCTTGTGGTGCAAGGATACGTATTTTAAGCGAATTATTTTCCATGACACTGTCGGTAAATCCGCAATCATTATAAGAATGTGGGGTTATTGTAGACGAGAACATGTGGAAGGTTTAAAAGAACCAAATATACGATGTCGTGTTAACCCTTAATTTTCATGTCTGATCACGTTTCGAGTATCTCAAGTGGGCTGTGCAACATCGACCGGCTAATCTCTTCTGCTTTCCACTGTATAGATGAAACTATCTGCTTTGTAAAATCCGAGGTTATATTCGATTGGCTTTTCATCCACATCATATACAAAACGCTTCCGGAATAAGATAGGGGAGCCTATATCTGTCTCCAGTTTTGCGGCGATGAACTCATCCGCGAGTAAGGCACTGATTTCCTCTTTGGATATCATCGCAACAACCGAATGTTCCTTTTCGAGCATTTCATAAAGGGGTGCTTTGTAATCCTCCTCACCCGTTAGGCCCACACTTGGATGAAAGTAAGATTCAAAATATACGAATGGGCCCTCCGGACGGCCCCTTAAGCGAACCAGTTTCAGCACCTTCTTATCTTCCTTAATCTGAAAAAAACTGGCCAGCCGCTTTTCCGGATAAACCCAGCTTACATGTAATTCAAAATTTCGAATCGGAATTCCCCTGGCGCTCATTTCCTGAGAGAAACTCATCCAGTTTTTGGATTTGGAACTCAGGGATTTCGACTCGGCAACTCTGGTGCCCACGCCTTTTTTGCGGCTCAGCAAACCGTCGTAAACCAGTTTATTGATCGATTGGCGTAAAGTAGTACGTGATATGCCTAATTCTTTTGATAACTCTACTTCATTGGGAAGGAGCTTGCCGACGGCATATTCTGGACTTTCAATTAATTTCCGTAACAATGCTTCTGCCTGTACATGTAATGGCACCTGACTTTTATGGTCTATTGTTAGTTTCATACTTGATGCAATGATATAAAAAAAACACTTAATTACATCATGTACATACAAGCTGTTGTTTCTACGATATAAGCCAAAATTTTGGTTCCATCAGGCAGTCAGGTGCAAAAAATAATCGAACAAAAATTTGGAAGTAATTTCTTAAATAATACATTTGTATATACATATTGAATAATGTACTGTCTAATTAGGTAATTTATTTAATTTTTAAAATTTTCATCATGTGGAGTCAAATGCCCTTTCTGAACACCAGTTATATGAGTTTTAGTGATGATGATGCAACTATGATCACGATTAAAGCATCGTTACCAGGATAAAAAGATCTCACTTCGTATGCCTGGAATTCGTGGATGACCAGGACATTGTATGAACATGGACCAAATTCATAATACAACATACCAGCACCCTTATCCCAATATGTCAATAGAAGATCCGATGCGAAAGACCGAGCAGGAAATTATGCCGGCATTTATTAAAGAAATCAGCAAACCGCAAGGCTACGATATCTACCCGTACTTTGCGCTGGGAGAAAAACAAGTTTTTAATGGTTATGCTGCCCTTGCCGATTACATCACATGGCAAAAAACCGTCGTTGTAGATGGTTATGTGGGAGTATATTGGAATTTATTCATCCGCTCACTTGAGAAAGAGCTTGAATCCAGGAAGTTACGGGTACACATTATAGATACAGCTTCTTTTTTAAAAGATGAGAACCTGATTGATGAAATGACGCTGGACTTTTTAGGCGAGAAGGACGGGGTGTGGGGAAAAAAGACCACCCTGAGCCTGGGTGATTTTTTCGATCTTGAGGCTTTAAAGGCTTCAGAAGTCAATGAAGATTGTGATGTAAATATAGTGATTGGCTGCGGAGCTTCGCTAAGCCAATGGGATGCATCCCTGATTTATGTGGATTTGCCAAAGAATGAGCTGCAGCACCGAATGAGTGCGGGCGCCATCTGCAATTTGGGCAAGTCTGGTCCGCAGGAACCAACTGAAATGTACAAACGTTTTTATTTTGTAGACTGGGTTGTACTTAATAAACACAAAGAGCAGTTAGCAAAAAACGTAGCTGTTTTTGTTGATGCGCAGTGGGAGGAAGACATTAACTGGGGCTATGGTGAGGCGGTTAGAGAAGGGCTTCAGAAAATTTCTTCATCCGTATTTCGTGCAAGGCCGTGGTTTGCCCCGGGCGCCTGGGGTGGGCAGTGGATGAAAAAGCGTATACCCCAACTTGATCAAAAAGAGGTTAATTATGCATGGTCTTTTGAGCTTATTGTTCCGGAAAACGGCCTGGTGTTTGAAAGTGACGGACTGCTTTTAGAGGTCTCTTTCGATCTGCTGATGTTCACCCAATCGGAAAACATACTGGGCAGGCACGCTGAACAATTTGGAAATGAATTTCCGATAAGGTTTGATTTTCTAGACACCTTTGAAGGTGGCAACCTTTCTATCCAATGCCACCCAAGTCTTGAATACATCAAAGAACAGTTTGGAGAAAATATCACTCAGGATGAAACCTACTATATTCTGGATTGCAATGATGAGGCAAGTGTGTACCTGGGCTTTCAGGAAGACATCGATTCGGCTGCTTTTAGAAAAGTACTGGAGGATAGCAACCAAAATGGAGTAGCAATAGAAATTGAGCAATACGTACAGCGTCACAAAGCAGAAAAGCATGATCTGTTTCTGATCCCAAATGGCACCATTCACAGTGCAGGGGCGCAAAATCTGGTGCTTGAAATTAGTGCGACACCCTATATTTTTACCTTTAAGATGTATGATTGGTTGAGGCTAGACCTCAATGGTAAGCCACGGCCAATTAATATCGAACATGCTTTTAAAAATCTGAATTTTTCACGAAAAGGAAGCAAGGTAAAACAAGAACTCATTTCCAAACCGACTGTCCTTTTTGAAAAGGAAGGGTGCACCTGTTATCACCTGCCTACCCACGCCGAGCATTTTTATGACGTACATCGCCTGGACTTTGATTTACACGTCGATGTGAAAACGGACAATGTTTGCCATGTTTTGATGCTTGTTGAAGGTGATTCGGTTACGGTAAGCACTGCCGACGGCTCGACCATGCATTTTCAGTATGCTGAAACTTTTGTGATTCCGGCAGCAGCCGGAAGCTACAGAATGGTGAATAATTCAAAAGAGCAGGCAAAAGTAATAAAAGCTTTTTTAAAATAAATCAGCATGACTATACAGGAAAAATATATCGATATCAAAAAAAGTCGTTCTTACTTGTACCTTGTGAGCCTGGTTGCTGCCCTTGGAGGCTTTTTATTTGGCTTCGATACAGCCGTGATATCCGGTACCATCACTCTGGTTACGAAAGATTTTGGCCTGGATGCGGTTGGCGAAGGATGGTTTGTAAGTTGTGCCCTTCTGGGCTGCATCATCGGGGTAGTCATTTCAGGTAAACTCAGCGATAAATTCGGACGGAAAATTGTCCTTATTCTCTCTGCCTTTCTTTTCCTAACCTCAGCCCTGGGCTGCATGTACGCGGGATCCTTCTCTGCCCTGATTATCTTCAGGCTTATTGGTGGCATCGGAATCGGCGTGGCTTCGATGGTATCACCGCTTTATATTTCGGAGTTTGCGCCTTCGAGGCTGCGGGGAACCATGGTTTCGCTCTACCAGCTGGCCTTAACCATTGGTATTGTTGTGGCCTATTTTACCAATGCTTACCTGGCAAATCACGCCGGCGGGTTGCATTCGAGTGCAGCGTTACAACGAATATTATCTGCAGAAGTATGGCGGGCCATGCTTGGCCTGGGCGCATTTCCGGCCCTTATTTTTCTTTTGGCGCTGTTTGCCGTCCCCGAATCGCCGAAATGGTTACTGACTATGGGTCGTAAAGATTTAGCAGCACGAATATTGGTTAAAATTGACGGTGAAGCAGCGGCAAGGAAAGAACTGGATGCCCTCTCCGGTCAACGAATTTCGGGAAAAGAGGTGTCACTGAAAATACTTTTTAGCCCGGTATTCCGGAAAGCGCTTTGGATTGGTCTTTTGCTTCCTTTTCTCTCTCAGGTCTGTGGCATTAATGCAGTAATTTACTACGGTCCGAGAATCCTGGAACAAGCAGGTTTTACGCTGAATAATGCCTTGGGTGGGCAGGTAACCATTGGCATCGTAAATGTGATTTTTACATTTGTAGCCATTTTTACGGTAGATAAATGGGGGCGTAAACCCCTCCTTTATGTCGGTGTAGGCGGGGCGGTGATTTCGCTTGTCATTATTGGCATGCTATTTCAGTTCGGCGTAACCTCAGGCCCGTGGATCCTCATTTTTATCCTCGCTTTCATCGCCTGTTTTGCTTTTTCCTTCGGGCCGGTATGCTGGGTAATTATCGGAGAGATTTTTCCTAACGGCATTAGGGGCAAGGCCATGTCTTTAGCTACACTAACCCTTTGGGTCGGTAATTTCTTTGTTGGCCAGCTTACCCCGGTGATGCTTCAGGGCATCGGAACTTCCTGGACCTTCTGGATTTTTGCCATCTGTTGTTCTCCGGCACTGCTGCTCACCTGGAAGCTGATCCCGGAAACCAAAGGACGCTCTCTTGAAGAAATCGAAGAACACTGGCAACGAAGCCAGAGTATTCCCAAATAAATAAACATCAAAAGAAACTAACCATATATCAAAAATGCCTGTGGGCATGCTAACCAATCAAAATGTTATGAGACTCAAAATTTACCAATCAAAAAAACTCAAGTGGTGCATCTGCAGGCAGCTGGCATTGGTAGTACTGGTGTTTCTTATGCCAGGTTACCTCTCTGCAAGCCCCTCTGCATTAACTTTCAATACCACAGAAACCAGGATCAACCCGGCTTGGTATGTCTGGGGCTCTCAAGCCATGATCAGACTTTATGAAGCCGAAAAAAATGAAGCCTGGCTGGTATATGCCAAAGAAAATGTCAACCGGCTGGATATTGCCAATCGAAATTCAACTACATTGGGCTATTGTTTTTTTCCAGGCTTTAATGGCCAGAACCGTTCTACAGAAATGGAAATTGTAGATCAGGCCTGGATGCAAAGACTACAAGCAATGCGATCAAAATTTAATAACAGATCCTAAATTTTTATGAAAACAGGCCTTAAATCGCTAACCGTTCTCCTGGTTTTAATTTTTTTTTATGCTATTTCCTATGCACAGGATGTGCTGAAATTTGTGAATCCTAATATCGGTACCGCACACAGCAGGTGGTTTTTTTACACCCCCGCAGCAGTACCTTATGGAATGGCAAAACTTGCACCGTCTACCAATGGCAGTTATGGAAACCTGCAGGGATGGGAGGCGGTTGGTTATGATACCCGGCACACGTCAATAGAGGGCTTTGTGCATTTTCATGAGTGGCAGGTTGGCGGGATCAGCTTTATGCCAACAGCGGGTAGACTCAAAACCGTTCCCGGAGCACTTGAAAGGCCCGGAAGCGGTTATCGTTCAGGTTTTTCGAGGGAAAATGAAATGGCAGCACCAGGGTACTATTCAGTAATTTTGAACGATTTTAAAATTCAAGCAGAACTCACGGCTACAAAGCGCGTTGGGTTTCATCGGTATACCTTTCCGAAATCAGACAGTTCAAGAATCATCCTGTCGATAGGGAATGTTCAGGGCGAAAGCGGACCGGTAACCGACGCCCTGGTAGAAATGATTGATGATACACATTTTCAAGGCTATGTGATTACCTATCCTAAATATGTTAAAACCTATGATGAGGGCGGGCGCGTTGCCATGTACTTTTTTGGGGAACTCAATAAAAAGCCACTTAAGGTGGGCGCTTTAGCTAAAGAGACCGCAAAAGAGAATCAAAGATCATCGAAAGGAATCGGTGCAGGTTTATATTTAGGCTATAAAACTGCAGAAAAGGAAAGTATCGAAATCAAGGTTGGCCTCTCTTATACCTCCGTTGCCAATGCAAAGCTTAACCTGAAAACTGAAGCCGAACACCTGGCCTTTGCTACGGCAAAAGCGGCCGCTCAGCGCGAATGGAGTATTGCACTGAATAAACTCAAGGTATCAACCAAAAATGTTGCGGCCAAAACAAAATTTTATACCGGCCTTTATCATGCGCTTCTGGGGCGGGGAATCGCCAGCGATGTGAATGGAAATTTTCCAAGACACGATGGTACCATCGGTCAGCTGCCTAAAGATGCAAAGGGGAAATTCAGCTACAATTTCATGAATACTGATGCCATATGGGGAGGTTTCTGGAACCTTACGCAACTATGGGCACTTTCTTATCCTACCCATTACAGTGATTTTGTGCACACCCAGCTGGAAATTTATAAAGAACGTGGCTGGTTTGGTGATGGAATAGCCAACAGCAATTTTGTTTCCGGCGTGGGCACCAATTTCGTGGGCCTGGCTATCGCTGGGGCTTATCAGTCTGGCATTCGTGATTATGATTTGAATTTAGCTTATGAAGCCGTAAAGCGAAATGAACTGGGTTATCAAAACCGGCTAGTAGGTTCGGGTAAAATGGATACCAAAAGTTTTATAACGAAAGGTTACGTACCCTATTTAGATGCCGACAGAACAGATTCGACCGGGTCTCATTTTTCCGGTTCGCATACGCTTGAATACAGTTACAGCGCCTTTGCTGCAGCACAATTTGCCAAGAGGTTGGGTAAAACAGCAGATTATCAGAAAATGATCCAACTGTCAGATGGCTGGAAAAATATATTCGATAAAACGTTAAAGCTTGTGCGTCCTAAAATGGAAGACGGCACGTTTATCAACAAATTTGACCCTTTAGAAGCGTGGCGGGGCTTTCAGGAAGGCAATGCGACACAATATACTTTTTATGTGCCGCAAAACCCTAAATCTTTAATCAATGAGATTGGAGAAAAAATCTTTAACAACAGGTTGAATGAAATTTTCGAAACCTCCAGAAAAAATGCTTTTGGTGGCGGCAAAACCATAGATGCATTTGCTGGCATACAGTCCCTTTACAATCATGGCAATCAACCCAACCTGCACATCAGCTGGTTATTTAACTATTCCTCAGCCCCGTGGCTGACTCAAAAGTGGACGAGGGCCATATGTGATGAGTTCTACGGTACTGAAAGTGTTCATGGGTACGGATATGGTCAGGACGAAGACCAGGGCCAGTTGGGCTCCTGGTATGTGATGTCGTCCCTCGGGCTCTTCGACGTAAAGGGGATGACAGATTTTAGGCCTACCATCCAGATCGGAAGTCCCGCTTTCAGCGAATCAGTCATCATACTCGGTAATGGAAAATCGCTGACTATAAAAGCCGATAACAATTCAAAAGACAATGTTTACATTCAATCAGCTTCCTGGAATGGAAAGGCCCTTCATCAGGCGTGGTTGTATCGGGATCAACTCATGCAGGGCGGGACACTTATCCTGAAAATGGGCCGTCTACCCAATAAGAAATGGGGTGTGAAAGTTCCACCACCATCAGTTCAGTAGTTCAAGCTATTTTGGTATTGATGAAGAAACCCTCTATAGTCTGTTTTTGCTTGACAGTAAGGCTTTGCCGAAAATACGGCTACAAAACGGAGACCAACCGTCAGGTAAACAGGCTAATCTCGGGGATGTTCCAGTGCCGGTGTGAAAGGCAAAAATTGCCCTTTTATCGTTTTTCCGGCATGTTCGCTGTCGCTAATGTGTTGACTATGTACCAAGATGCGCAGAAAAGAAATAGTCAACACCTGAATCATTTACTGTATGCATGTTGATATAGACCGATATCATATTGACCGACCGTTTATCTAACCTGCATGGTCAATACCGTTGCTACCATTGCAATAAATATAATACATTAAAATCATTCATTAATGCTCAATTTAGAGCTTTATTGAAAAGCTATCGTAATTCAAGATCTTTATGAAAAAAATCTTTTTCCTATCATTTTTACTCCTGTCGGTGATCATTGCGAAAGGAACGGAGTTAAATTCTCCTAACGGATTGATCAAGGTTAAAATTGACCTGTCTGACCGGATTTATTATAGCGTCTACGCTCAGGGCGTCCCACTTCTTGAACAGTGCCATCTGGGCATCGATATCAATGGTTTATCAACTGATAAAAATTTAAAGGTCGGAAGTATTAAACGGTCCCGGATATCGGGAGAGCTGGTACCAGTGACGCCTATGAAATTTTCAAAAATTGCAGCACTCTGCAATCAAATAGTATTAAATTTTAAAAATGGTTTTTCTGTGGAGTTTCGTGCCTATAATGAGGGAATTGCCTATCGGATCATGACAAGTGTGCCTGGCGACAAAAACGGCAATGTGAAAATAATAGGTGAGGATGCAACATTGAAATTACAGGAAGACTATCTCCTGCATTTGCAGCCCGCAAAAGATTTCACTTCCAATTATGAAACCGGTTACATCCATCTTGATGCTAAGAGATGGAGGCTTACTGATCAGATGGCTACGCTACCTGCACTCATAGATACCAGAAAAGGCTATAAATTGCTCTTCGCCGAGACTGATCTATCAGATTATCCGTGTATGTTTTTAAAAGCATGTCGTGATGGGGTAAGTTCAACCTTTTCGAAGGTAGCGGAAGAAGAAAGACAAGAGGGGGATAGATTTGTCCGTATCACTAAAGAAGCCGATTACATCGCCCAAACAAAAGGTAAAAGGACATATCCATGGAGATACCTGATTATTTCTAAAGACGATAAGGAACTATTGGAAAGTACCCTCCCTGTCAAACTTGCGCCAAAGTCCGCATTGAAAGATACAGACTGGATAAAGCCCGGACAAGTAAGCTGGGAGTGGTGGAATGCTGCATCCCCATATGGCCCTGATGTTAATTTCGTCGCAGGATTCAATCTGGAAACTTACAAGTATTTTATCGACTTTGCATCGAAAAATAAAGTTCCATATATCATAATGGATGAGGGTTGGGCCGAAAGCGTACATGATCCGTATACCCCGAATAAAAAAGTGGACCTTCATGAACTCATTCGGTATGGCAAGGAGAAAAAAGTGGATATCATTTTGTGGCTAACGTGGCTTACCGTGGAAAAAAACATGGACCTGTTCAGGAAATTTGCGGAATGGGGAATAAAGGGGGTAAAAATCGATTTTATGGATAGAAATGATCAGTGGATGGTAAATTACTACGAACGTGTTGCAAAGGAAGCTGCAAAATACAAGATAATGGTAGATTTTCATGGATCTTTCACTCCTAAAGGTTTGGAACACAAGTACCCGAACGTGATTTCGTATGAAGGAGTAAGGGGACTGGAGCAGATGGAGGGTTGTCAGCCCGATAACACGATCTTCCTGCCCTTTATGAGAAATGTCGTTGGTCCGATGGATTTTACACCAGGGGCAATGATCAATATGCAACCCGATGTCTATGGAGGAAAGCGTCCGAATGCTGCAAGTGTAGGTACACGGGCATACCAACTTGCACTTTTTGTCCTTTTTGAGAGTGGCGTGCAGATGCTGTGTGACAATCCAACATTATACTATAAAAACCAGGACTGTACGGATTTCATTACCCAAGTACCAGTTACATGGGATGAAACCAGAGCCTTGTATGCAGTAGTAGGTGAGGTTGCAGTGGTAGCAAAAAGAAAAGGGAATAAATGGTTTATCGGTGGAATCACAAATGGCACAGGGAGACAGCTTAGCCTGGATTTGAGCTTTTTACCTAAAGGCAAATCTTATCAGCTTATTTCTTTTTCAGATGGAATAAATGCCAGTCGCCAGGCAATGGATTTTAAAAAGAGCGCACAAACAGTACAATCAGGCGCTGCCATCCCCGTTAAACTGAGCAGGAACGGCGGGTATGCGGCAATCATCACTGAGTTATAAAGACCTTTGAGATGGTGCATAACGTTATTCCAAGGAATGCCATCACTGACCAAAGAATCTTCTGTCGCTAATTTCCCTAGATCAATACACACGGCAAGACTTGAATTTTTATGAAAAACAAACTGGTAATTCTTTTCTTTTTATTTATTTCGATATCGCTTCGTACTGAAGCCGCTCCTACGTCAGGTAAGAGTAATCCGGGATTTGTGCTATTCCCGCTGGAGATAGCATCGCCAAATGGCAAATTGAATTTTAACTTGGCCTACAGTTCGATTGATGGTCTTGTTTATTCCTTTTCGGCTAATTCAAGGATACTGATAAAAAAATCGAAACTCGGATTGACCGGTATAGGAAAAGGGCTTCCGGTTAAAGCGTTGCGGCGGTCCGTCAATGCTGTTTGGCAACCGGTCTGGGGAAAAAGAAAGATAGTACCGGAGGTATATAATGAGCTAACACTGGATTTCAATTCCTATAAACTCGTCGTACGAGCATATAACGACGGAATAGCTTTCAGGTACAACTTCACCAAAGAGCAAGCACCCGAAGAACTGACGCAGTTCAACTTTAACGGGGATTACACCGCTTGGTACTACAATGGCGAAAATGCCAATATTGGACCTGAAAAACTATCTGACTGCAACGATAAACGCTTGCCTGTTATGACAATCAAGGTTGACGATAATAATTATCTGGCTATTCATGAGGCCAGCTTGTCGTATGGTGAACCACTGATATTAAATTTTGAAAAAAAGCAAACCATATTTACGATAGCATCCAAACCCAATGACGCCTGGAAAGTCATTATGTATGGAACTACACCTGGAGAAATGGTTGATTCCCACCTTCTGGAACTATTAAATCCACCTCCATCAAAAAATATGGATTTCTCATGGGTGAAGCCTGGTGTCGCCGTTTGGGACTGGCGGATTGCGGGTGCACAGGTCGATGATTTTAAATATGAAATGTCACTTCCTTCATGGAAAAGAATGGTGGATTTTGCAACTGAGAATAACATTCGATATCTGGCGCTTGATGCTGACTGGTATGGTCCGGAATTCGGCCCAAACTCTGATCCCATAAAAGGGGGAAAGGTAGTACAGGTGCACCAAATTATAAAATATGCCGAAACTAAGAATGTTGGGATCTGGCTATACCTCAATGATGTCGGGGGGCGGAGGTTTCCTATAGACTCAACTCTAAAGCAATATAGCGATTGGGGAGCGGCCGGCATCAAATATGGATTCATGTCGGGAAGCCCTGCAGAAAAGAACGAACGTACACGAATGATTACTGAACTGTGCGCCAGATACCACCTTCTATGTGATTTCCATGATGGTCCGGTACACCCCTATGGACAGATGCGAACGTATCCAAATGCCGTCACAAGAGAGTATTGTCAGGCACAATTGGATGGCAGCACAGTTCTTGAACCCAAAACATTTGTTACTTCGGTATTTGTAAACATGCTCGCCGGTCCACTTGATATGAATAATGGACTCGCAGACCTGACTCAAGCCGGCAGGCTTCACGGTCCAGCCTATGCTACCAATACAACATTATGCGGTGAGGCAGCGCGTACCCTAATTACCTTTTCAGGGGTAACCGTTATTCCGGATATTCCGGAGAATTACAGGAAACATCCTGAAATCCTTCAATTTATCGCATCACAAAAAATGCCTTGGCTGGAAAGTAAAACCATTAAAGGCGAAATAGGCGAGTTCATCGTGATGGCCCGACAGGCCAGTGATGAAACATGGCTTATCGGGGCAGCGACAAATGAAAATTCACGGAAAGTGGATATTCCTCTTACTTTTTTGAAGAAAGGCAGGTATAAATCCTTGGTGATCCAGGACGGTCCTACTGCGAGCTATAAGAATGCTAATGAGGACTTCAATGTACTGCGTAAAGATGTGGATTCAACAGATATTTTACAGGTGGAGCTTGCGCCTGGTGGAGGAGCCTGCATTCTGATTAAGCAATAAAAGCTTCATTGAATCTTAAAGGTATATATCGTCAGGTTTAGTTTAAGAATTCCTTTCAATTGGAAGTATCTATCCATTCTTCGAATTTATCCTGATAATAAGACAAAACACGCTGGGTGAAGGCTTCCCCTTTACCCATAATTCAGCCGTTTTTTTTCATACCGTATTCATCAAAAATCAGATCACGTACGATACTTAAAATCACCTGTTTATTCTTTACTTTATAAATAAAACAAATTTTGCTATTAATTTTAGTGGAAAAAAATAAAATTTGCCCAAATTTTATATTCCATATTTAAATGAGCCTAAAATATAGGCTTTCCAAACTATTTTCACCGTATTGCTACATCAATCTTAAGTTTATCCGGTCATCAAACCACAAGTGCGATAAAGTTGTTAATCAAGAAATCACTTGACATGCCCAATAATCAAAAACCATCCTACCTAGATTTTGAAATCAAATCTTATCCCTGGAAACCAGATATTGATTACCGAAAACACCCGGAAAAATACCAAGTAGGAAAGGGGGAGCAGGGCGTACTCATTTGCCAGCCTTATAAATCAGAAATTGGTCCCCATTGGCGGTTCAAAAATCCTGATATCGCAAAAAATAGCGCACATGCTATCTATAACATGTTCCTCCACTACTTGAAAAACAACGAATTCCCTGGCGCAGACCTGGCCAGAAAATACCTGCAAATGGGATATACCCGCGCTAGAAGATATGCCAATTACAAAGGCGGCAAAAAATACGACGCCGAAAACGAATATAAAACAATGGACAGAGGTACAGGAACTCAGGAGAAAGCCGAGTCCGCCAGCATCTTTTATGAGTACTATAAAAAAGCTGAAAGCAATGAAAGTTACGCTACAAAGAAAAAGGCCTGGAAAAAGGAAAAAGGCTAAGCTCCATTTTGTCCTATAGTATTTTGTCCAGCAGTATTAATCTGTCTGGAATAATCATAACGCAGCTGCTCATAAGCTGAAGCTAACTTACCACCAGACAGCCTCTTATCCTCAATGTTGAGCGGAATAAAATACTCAAACACCAAATTTTGATAATACAGCTGAAAAATGTGGCTCAGCAAGAAACCGTCAGCATTCCTTTCCTTGAAAAAAATGCATGAACACCAGTATTTCTTGAGAAGGTATATTCTTGGATTCTTTTAAATCAAATCAGAAAAGATGGATTGTTCGAACAAAGAAGAGTGGATTTGATGTCAAAACATACAGAAAGAGATTTCTGCGTTGCTTGAAACACCAGCTCAAGTTACACAGCTTATTGCCGCAGATCATCAAGGTCACTGTCGGATAGCTAATGAAGAAACCAACATTAACAATGTATCTTTGCTTATTTATATATTCGCGTTCAAATATGTGTAGAGTACTTCTAAATGAAGACGTTTAAATTTTCAAAAAATAAATATGGCGTAGAGCTACTTATAGACATTGGCAGCTATAAGGACATTCCTAATTATTTTTTTGAAAGCGAGCTTCACCGTACAGACTTTTATGAGCTTGTATTTTTTTCAAAAGGAAACGGCTATTTAGAGCTGGATCAGCAAAGAATTGAAATTTCCACAAATACAATTATTTTTATTTCCCCATTTCAAAAAAGAAAATGGTTTTTAAATAAAACCGAGGTAGAATCCCATTTCTTGTTTTTTCAGGACAGCTTCCTGTCCAACTACTTTTCAGACAGGCTTTTTTCTTACAAATTGCAGTTCTTCTACAATAAGAATAAACCGCTTTTTTTAAAGCTAAACAACAGCTTCTTTTCAAAGTTGATGGGTATAATTCAGGAGTTACTAAGCGAAATAAAAGCATATAGATCGGATAGTGACCATATTATAAGATCCTTACTATACTTTATATTGATCAAATTGAACAGGGCTTATGCGGAGCGTTATATCTTATCCTCAGAGACAGAAAGCAACAGCATCGCATTCTTGTTCAAAGAGATTTTACAAAATGACGTCAATAGGGTAAAAAATGTTCAATATTATGCGCAACAACTAGGAATCAGCAGGATAACCCTTAACAAATGCATCAAACAGCAGTTCGGAGTAACCGTCTCTGCAATGATCGATGAATCTATCGTATTTGAAATCAAATCTTTGCTTGCTTATACTACGCTAAACATAAACGAAATCTCCTATCGGCTTCAGTTCTCTCAAGCCAATCATATGACCCGTTTTTTTAAGGTTCATACCGGAATTTCACCCAAACAGTTTAGAAATGATTATCAAATTGGTAGTTCTATTATCTAATAGGTAATTATAATTTTCTGGTATGTGATATTTTTGTATAACAATGATTTTAGTTAAAAACAGTAGACGTCTATTAACTGTAACAATATGAAAATAAGGCTTTACCGGTCAAAAACAACTTAAAAGACTCATTTCTGCCAGACATGGGTAGTAGTAAGCCTAGCATTGGTTAGTCTAAAATTTTAAAAAATAAACATCTACTTGATCTTTTGAAGCAGGTTGTAATCTGGATTATAAAATTTCAAGTGTTTCATTAACATGACTGAAAACTAAATTTACAACAAATTACTATTAATATTTCAATAACAATGATTATCAGATTTGTATACTTACTTAGTTTGTTGTGGTTACCCTATTCATTAATTGGGCAAACGCACCAAACTATAGATCTTGTCAAACTTTACAAAAGTGCAAAGCCTGTTGTTGTGAATAGAATGGCCGAAATTGTTTCAGACAGTGAAGGAGCCTACCTAAAGGTGTCGGAAAGTAGAATGGAAGGAATTGTATGGCTGCCGTTTGAGGGTTTTAAATGTGGTACAATTGAAATAAAGATGCGTGGAAAGGACGTTTTTCAAAGGAGTTTTATCGGGATTGCATTTCAAGGAATAAATGATTCTGTATACGATGCTGTTTATTGCCGGCCCTTTAATTTTTTTGCAATTGATTCTGCCAGGCGGGCCCACGCCGTGCAGTATATTTCGCACCCCAATTTCACTTGGGATAAGTTACGAAAGGAAAGAAATGGAGTTTTTGAGAAAGAAATCATTAATCCACCCAACCCTAATGAATGGTTCACCCTGAAACTTATCATTACCGACAAAAATGTTAAAGCATATATCAATAATGCATCCCAGGCTTCGCTTATAGTTAAAACACTATCTGATCGAATTTCAGGAAAAATAGGTTTTTTCACAGCAGACAGTAGCGGAGGGGATTTTAAAACAATCTCGATAAATAAGATGGACTAGCTCCCGAACGCAACCTTGAATAGATCTGATTTACATATCTTCAACTATTGCTCCGATGTGTATGCATTGTTAAAATAATGTGTCCTGAACTGGTAGATTAAAATGAATAAAAGAATTCTGCGGGTCTTATTTGGCCTTTTCTCAATTATTATTGGCCTGTATCCACTTAAGTATTTGTTAGCAAATGGAAAAACAGGGATAATAAGTGGTAAACCGCTATGGCTGTTGACAAACACTATATGGTTTATTACTTTTTATACGCATATTGTTTTTGGAGGGATTACCTTGTTAGTGGGTTGGATCCAATTTAGTTCAAAACTTAGGATCAGCAACATCAAATCACACAGATTGATTGGAAAGATATATGTTGCTTCTGCTTTACTCAGTTCAATTTCCGGTTTCTACATCTCGCTTTATGCGGATGGGGGCTTATGGACTTCATTAGGGTTTAGCTTGTTAAGTATAATCTGGTTTTTAACTACCTTGATAGCATACACCACTGCCAGAAATAAACAAATTGATAAACATCGATTATGGGCGATTTATAGTTATTCGGTCTGCTTTGCTGCTGTAACATTAAGAATTTGGCTCCCAATTTTAATATTAGCTACAGGTAACTACAGCATAGCTTACCAGATTGTAGCCTGGTTATCCTGGCTGCCAAATCTGTTGGTTGCCTATTTTATCGCGACAAAATCTACACGTAAAATAACACCTTCAAATAGTTGAATCTACAACGAATAGCAGTTTCTGTCAGGCTTGATAAAGCCAGCAATAATAATTAACGTATTATGCAAAAAATAAATAGGATATAAACATATATATCATCATATGTTTATGCTAAAGATCAGGTCTATATTTGTAGTACAAACGGGGTTGAAGCGACTAAGGTAACGGAAAATCTTAAACCAATACACAAAATACAATAATGATTGACCATATTTCGCCGGTAGGTTTTTAAAAATTGATTTTTTTATTTTTGAAAAAAAACGCTCATGAAATTTATTAGGGTGATTCCGGACGAACAACTTTCCGGATTGATCGAATGTTACTGGATGATGGAGGATGATAACGCCATTCCAAGGATTGAGAAAATTGTTCCTGATGGCTTTACCGAAATTATTTTCAATTATGGTGGGGTATACCAGGCCAATATTCAAGGAAGTTGGCAGGTTCAGATGCCCAACCTCCTTGCCGGTCAGATTAATAGTTTTTTTCACCTCAAGAATATGGCGGCGACTGCATCATTTGCCATTAAATTCAAGCCTGCAGCGATCACTCAGCTTTTCGGCATTGACATGGCCATTTACGTGGATAAGATTGTTAATCTGGATACTATTCCCAATCTAAGGCTCGCAGAACTTAGTAATGTACTTCTTCCCTTTAAAGATCAGCAACAGATTATTTGTCAACTAAACAGTCATTTTTTGTTGCTCAAAGAAAATGCTACTTCTAATCCTTTGGAAAGTGAGCTAGCACTTATTTTTGCGTCAAATGGATCGGTATCAGTACGTGAGCTTTGCAATGCTGGTGGTAAAAATGAGCGCCAGTTACAGCGGCTTTTCAAACGATATGTAGGACTCTCTCCAAAATATTATGCACGAATTATCCGCTTCAATTACATTTTTGAATTGATAAAAAAAGGAGAAATGAGTTGGGCTGCAATCGTTTACCGTTCGGGTTATTACGACCAATCTCATTTCATCCGTGATTTTAAATGCTTCACTGGAGAAGACCCCTCTAGCTACGAATTTGACCATTCCAATATGGCCAATTTCTTTTTGAATAAATAGCTCGGCCGTGACTGTCGGTTTTGTACAAGATAGAAAGCCTATTTGCTCATAGCTTTGCTAAAAATATATAAAAATGAAAATTATTTTAACCATCCTCATGGCTTTAGCCTTGTCAGCCTGTGCTCAATATGCGAAAATACCATCTACTGGCCAATTGCAATTTAAAAAACTCGAATGGCTTATTGGAAACTGGCAACGTTGCAATGCAAAGCCTGGCGAGTCGGGCATTGAGCGTTGGCAAAAGGTATCTGAATATAAACTCATTGGAGCGGGAATAACCCTTAAAGGCAGGGATACTGTTTTCGCAGAAGCACTCGAAATCTGTATCCAAGGAAAAAATATCCTATATATCGTGAAGCTTTCGGACGAAAGGCTACCCGTTGTTTTTAAATTGACCCGTATTAACGAAAATGGCTTTATATTTGAAAATCCTGACCATGATTTTCCTAAAAAAATTGA
The DNA here is from genome assembly GCF_052343045.1 of Pedobacter terrestris. Classification (NCBI taxonomy): domain Bacteria; kingdom Pseudomonadati; phylum Bacteroidota; class Sphingobacteriia; order Sphingobacteriales; family Sphingobacteriaceae; genus Pedobacter; species Pedobacter terrestris. The sequence goes on from NZ_CP180264.1 coordinate 1,886,485, forward strand.
ATATCAGAACTCGGACAACTCACTTAATGCTGTAGTATCCGCGGGAAATCACAAAATTATTTATAAATTTTTACGCTCGCATTTCTAACGATATGCCTTACAGTTTAGTAATTGCTAAATATAAATCTCTAGAACGAAAACTCAGCTGTTATGAGCGGGAGCGGAATAATCGAGTTTGAACGTATCCGCAATACGATCCACTCCAATTTATAAATGTTTTACCTGATTTGGTTTAAATTTTAGCATTCTTCATCCATTTATTTATCTTCTGAGGATTTGCCCATAATGCGGCATAATTATGTCGTTATTATAGCGAAGAAGAATCACACTTTAAAAACTAATCATCTTGCAGAACCTTTTAATTATCATTTTTAGGAAATCATACTTTCAGATCAGATACCAAATACTTTACTGTATCCCTAAGCTCGCGAAGATTAAAGCGTTTGCCGGGTATGAGACAATAACATCATAATCATGATGAAGTTTAGAAAAAAATTAATAAAGGCTTCCTCAGAATATCAATAAAAATATAATTCCGAAACAATAAGCCTTATTTAAAATACACGCCTAAATAATTAAAATTAATATTAGCGACTGATGATCGGGAATATGTTGCTTATATTTGTACCTCACAAACTATTCCCGCGTTTAGCATGTTCTCTATGGCATATGAGAGCGGTTACGAAGAAAATTTTTGAATATAATAAAGGCCGCAAAGGCGCGATAGCCAAGTTAAAGTATCAGGCTATGTGTGAAAATGCCTTTAGGTTTTTCCGCGGGAGCTGCCATTTATTTTATGAAAATTTAAATAAATACAGGCATAAATTTACCTCCCCTGTAGGTTGGATTTGTGGGGATCTGCACCTTGAAAATTTTGGAAGCTTCAGAGGAAATAATCAGCTCACCTATTTTGATCTTAATGATTTTGACGAAAGCTTGAAAGCGCCAATACTTTGGGAAGTTGCGCGTGTGGTCACCTCTATCATGATCGCCTTTCAGGTACTTGAAGTAGATGCCGAGCAGGGATATAATATGGCTGCCCTATTCTTATATCGCTACCGTCAGACCCTAATCACAGCTAAAGCCCAGTCGATAGAACCTAGGACAGCAAAAGGGATAGTTAGAGATTTTCTGGATAAGGCCAGCCATAGTTCAGCGAAGTCATTGCTAAAAAAGAGAACTATTGTTCATAAGAAAAGGCTCTTGCTAAACCTGCGTGATGAGAGGCATTTTAAGCTAGGTGAAAACTTGAAATCGGAACTTAAAAAGCATTTGAAAACTTTTATAAAACATTCGAGCAACACCCCTTACAACTATACGGTAAAAGATGTAGTATACCGGGTAGCAGGAACTGGGAGTCTTGGCCAAAGACGGTATCTCTTCTTGCTGAAACATAAAATAAAGCGTAATGATTATATCTTACTCGATATGAAAGAGGCTTACCCTTCTTCACTCGAGCGTTTCCATGCCGATCTGCAGCCCAAATGGGATAGCCAGGCGCAAAGAATTACCGCAGTACAGCAAAGAATGCAGCATGTAACGGCAGCCATGCTCGACAGCACGATTTTCAAGGGGAGAGACTATATAATTCAGGAACTTCAGCCCGTTAAAGACACTATTAAATTTAAATTGATCAAAAACAATTATCGCAATCTGATCCAGGTAATTAATGACATGGCAGTATTAACAGCATCCGCTCAATTACGTTCGGCAGGTGTCCTTTCTTCTTGCACCATCGATGAATTGAGTGCTTTCGCCAGAGAGGGGGGATGGGAAGATACTATTCTCGAATATGCTCAACAGGCCTGCGCAGAAAACTTCAGGAATTATTATGATTTTCGCTCCGATTGGGTTAGCTAGGTGTGATTAATAATTTATTCAATACTGATTTGTTGTTAATTTTGAGCAACTCTGCTCTTAATAAACTATTCTCACTTTGGTAGCGACGCGGGTGCATATCAACCATCGGTTCCAGAGCATTCCTACCAAATAAAATTAAAAGTGTTACTCATGGCATCGTTTCGCTCTGATTTTAGATTTGCTTTCAAATGGTCTGGATTTGTGGATTGCTTACAGTAATTCAATACCTAAAGTAAATCTATACGATTTGTCCGGAATTTATATGTTAATTAATATCTTTAATTAGAAGAGAGTAAGTAATCGACTTTTTTTGATTGAAAAGCGATAAGCTGACTGAACAATTTAGTAGGCGGAATTAATTTAAAACACTACCATGGATGTACTTCCTGAAAAGACGGTAATAAAATATTCTTCAATACAAATAATTTGGCTAATCGCATCTCCATCAATATTGATTGGCTCTATTTTTTTACTATTAGCATGCAAGTCTATCTTGCAATTTTTCCTGGCTGGTGTAGGATGCTGCGTTGGAGTACTTTTGACATTCTTCAATTGGATGGATATAAAGGAGCTTAAAAAACCGCTATTGACAATCGATAAAATAGGTATTGTTCACCAAAACGGGCAAAGATTTTCGTGGTTTGAAATTACCAGCCAAAATGTTGTCTATTTAGGAAAGTATCAAAAGGTTGCTCATTTAGAACTGGAAACCCATGCCGGAAAAAGATTGTTCAAAATGGAAAACTGGAATAAAACACCAGAAGCTGTCCTTGATATCATGCGAAGATACAGTAAATTACAGTGAATGGTATTTAACCTGACAGATTTACCAAGATGAAAGTATTGAACCGGGATTGGATAAAAAAGCAGCGAGATTTTTTTGGTAGAAAGTCCAATTAATTTTCTCACCGCCATCATCTGGTATCTAAAAGGTCTCAGAATGGGAAATACTGTACGCTGCCACGCGTAATCGAGCTTATGCAGGCAGATTACGATCCGCTTTTTAATGTGCTCCAAAAAGAAGAAGAAATTAAAGTACTCATTAATCCCTTTATCAGTGCCTGGAAAAACGAAGCTATGGCACAATTAGAAGGGCAGATTGCCTCAGCTAAAATTGCTTTGGGCCGATTATCCTCCCCCCAGCTTTACTATGTTTTAAGTGGAAATGATTTCACCTTGGATGTCAATAATCCCATAGAACCTAAGATTATTTGCATAGGCAACAATCCGCATAAGTTGCAGGTTTATGGCGCCGTGTTATCGCTATACATATCCAGGATGATCAAAATGGTGAATCAGAAAGGCAAACTCAAAAGTGGGCTTGTGTTCGATGAATTTCCGACTATATTTTTCAACAATATGGATAGCCTTATTGCGACTGCCCGTAGCAATAAAGTCGCCACAACTCTTGCCGTTCAGGATTTCAGTCAGCTCAAAAAAGATTATGGTGCCGAACAGGCCAAGGTGATTTCTGGCATTGTGGGCAACATCATTTCTGGACAGGTTACCGGCAGTACAGCCAAAACTTTGTCAGAGACTTTTGGTAAAATCGTTCAGGATAAGCAAAGCGAAAGCATCAATAGCAGCGATGTTTCCATTTCCAATAGCACGCAACTTGATTATGCAATACCAGTTTCCAAAATTGCCTCGCTGTCTTCTGGTGAATTTGTAGGGATGGTTGCTGATAATCCCGAAGAGAAAATCAAACTCAAAATGTTCCATTGCCAGATTCAAAATGATCATACGCAAATAGCTGAAGAGGAGCAGGGGTACAGGCCGATACCAATCATAAAAAACGTTACTGCGGAAGAAGTAAAAGATAATTATGACTTGATAAAAGCTCAGGTTTCAGATCTTTTAAGGGAGGAACTTTCGACAAATGGAGACGAGCAAAATTTATCCCATCCACAAAAGGTCGATAAAACGAAATCAAAAAAAAATGAAATGGCCGACAGAAGACCTTCGATTGGAAACGCCGAATCCTTTTAATGCCTTATTGCGTTTTGTTTACCGATTCGAAAAAGCTAGGCAACCAGATGGCAATTTTACAAAAAATGCAAAGCATAAAATCTACATTGGAGATATGTTAGTCTCAGACCTCGACGGCACAGACAATCTTGCACAAGCCTTCGGCGAGCATGCATCACAAGTAAAAACATATTTTACATTGAATGGCCAACATAGCGTGGAGATCGACGGGGATCAGGCCACAGGAATTTCGTTTTCTCAGACAAAAATGGTCAGGGCGACAGAGGATGTTGATGTTTTAACAGATTATAGCGTTAAATATATAGACAGATATATAAAGCAAAACCATAAATGGCTCATCTGCGAACGGATCGGACATTTTATATTGATTGAAGCCAGACCACTGAAATCTTAAAATTATTTTACAGGAAGCAACGAATCGTTACTTCCTGTTTTTGTGAATAGTCATCTATTTTTTAACAAAATGGATAGTTATTGAAATCTGGCCATTTACTGAAGTGTAATTTTCCTTTAAAACAAAACTATTTTCCCCCTCAAAGGACAAATTGTAAGCCTTCGCGCTGTTTGAGTTCTGCTCGCGAATGATTAGCTCCCCGTTGGACACCCGCCAAGTGTATTTTCGATATGTAGCTGATTGATCGCTACCATTATAGGTTGCCAGGTCACTTCCAGTAAACTCGAATATTGCCTCATCGCCGTTAAAGTACTCCGTTTGTCCATTGGACTGTCCGTTAACCGTGGCACTCTGCTGCGTGGCACGCCATTTTCCCTGCAAGGTCGTGTACGCGTCCTGAGTGTTTTCGTTTGGATTAGATGATTCTTTTTTGCAAGAAGCGGTTACCACTATCAACACTGCAAGAAAAACCTTAATTAATTTTCTCATTTTTAAACTTAATTAGATTTTCTAACGTAGGAATATTCAAACACACTCTTGTTCGCCGGCCCTCCGGCAGCACTGCCATCATCAACCACCTCGATATAAGCATCAGCCGACTGCCATTTTATTGTAGAGTAAAAGATACTACTACCATTGCGAATGGCCAACTCACCTGAATCAAAATAAAATGTACTCCCATCATCCACCAGTTGGGATCCATTGTTAAAACGGTACCGGTTACCAAAAAACTCAACGTATTCTCCCGAAGTTACCTCACCTTCAACTACTCGGTCAAGTGCGCCATTTCGGTAATCAATCCTTTTAAAATAAATCTGGGTCCAGCGGCCTTGGATCTTTTGCTGATCCTCCGAGAGTGAATCTGGTATGGACTGGGTGTCTTGTTTCTTACAGGCAGACAAAATACCAAAACAGAGCACGGCAAAGCACAGCATTTTTTTCATGAGAGCTAAAGTTTTAATGAGTATAATTACCTTCGAAAACAACTTTTTAGATACTTTGTTTTTTCGAAAAAGATAGCTTTAAACGAATTATTAAATAATTATTGAAAGAGCAATTTTTGGCCGGAATATCAACCAATGTAGTTGATAGTTAACTTATAATTCTTAATATCTATAGTTAACTATTTGGGCGAAAGACGCTTGAATCGTAATGCACTGGAGAACTTAAACAGCTCGTCCGTTTAGTTAAGCTGCTTTTTACTTGCTATCACTATTACACAGATTTCGAAGATGCCATGGTATCAACCAGCCCTATCAGGAATATATTTTTAAATCAGCAGAGGCCATCGGCCTAATGTGTGTTCAGGTCTTCATTGATGGAGTTTTCTAAAAATATAAAGATATCATCAGCCTATAGTGGGAGCTCAAAATAAAACGTCGAGCCTTTTCCAAGCACGCTTTCCACCCAGATTTTGCCTCCGTGTCTGGCGATAATTTCCGAGCAAAGATATAAACCAATTCCAAAACCAGATACATTTATATTTTCTTCTACCCGGTAAAAACGTTCAAAAACCCGATCCGTATCTTCAGGTCGGATACCCACTCCCTGATCAGAGATAGAAACCAGCGCCTTTCCATTAACAGATGTACAGCTAATGTCAATCTTGGATCCAACTGCCGAGTATTTTGCAGCATTACTGATCAGGTTATTAATTACCTGACCGATTTTGACCCGATCCGCAGAAATTATTAGCTCCATACATCCTTCGATAGACAAAAAATAGCGACTAAAGATCAACGTATTTTCTTCATATATTTCTTTGATCAGTACAAAAAGATCGAAAACTGTTTTATCGATATGGATTTTACCCGAATCTAGTCTGGAAATATTTAAAAAGCCGTTGATTAGCGAGGCCATCTGATTGGACTGCTTTAGCGGCGTTACAAACATATTGGCCGAAAGGGACTGGCCATTTTCTAATTTTCTTTGCAACAATTGCAGGTGGCCGGTAAGTGAGGTTAAGGGAGTCTTTAGCTCGTGGCTTACCATTCCAATAAAATCATTCTTTCTGATTTCATCCTGCCGCTGATCCGTTACATCCATCACTACCCCGGTAAACATAGAACGCCCACCTCCAATTTCACCATTCATCTTTCCAAAAGCACGAAGCCACCTTTTTTTGCCATCCATTGCCCCATTTACCAGATAAGTAATATCGTAACTGCCCCCGCTTGCAATTACATCCTCCATCTGGGCTACCGCCTGCGTGCGGAAATCAGTATCTATAGCACCAATAAGATCATTGACACTAATTTTAGGATCCCCCAAAAAACCAAAAAGTTCCTTTAGTCTTGGTGATGCTACGATATCACCACTACGGGTATCAATATTCCATGTTCCAACATTCGCTCCTTCTACAGCCAGTCTGGTAATGAGCTCCGAGCGCTCCACCTCATGTCTGGAATTCACCTGCTCAGTAACATCTACAGCCACAACCACAATGTCAGAAACCAATCCTAACGAATCTTTCAAGGGCTGATACACGAGATTGAAAAATATTTCCTTTAATTCACCCTGATGCTCCAGCATAGCCCGGATCTCACTGGCAAAAAACGGAACACCCGTATTGTAGACCTCTTCAAGAATTCCTAAAAAAGGCTGGTTAGCGATTTCCGGCAACGCATCCGATAAAGAAAGCCCCACAACCGAACTGTCTTTTCCCCATACTTCTAGAAGTTTATTGTTCGCTGATTCTACCAATAAATCATTTCCACGGAGTACACCGATTGCAACAGGTGCTTCAGCAATGAGTAGCTTAAACCGCTGCTCACTTTTAAAAAGCGCCTCATTACTGATGCTCAATTTTTCATTCATTATTGCAAGCTCATGCGCATACCTTTCCAATTCACGCCGAGCCATTACCCGATCGGTGATTTCGAAAGACATGACCAGCACACCGGTACGCTCACCCGATAAATCCGAAAGTGGCTGATAAGTATAGTCGACATAAGTCTCCCGGATATTTCCATTTCCGGCATCAAATATTACCGGACTCTCTTTTACATCAATAATCTCACCTGTTGCCATCACCTGCCTAAGCTGGGATGCAAAAGGTTGATCGGCGAGCTCAGGCAAAATTTCCAGAAAAGGCTTTCCGAGAACGTCCTCTTTTGATTTTTCCCAATAGTCGAGGTTGCTGTTATTAATCATTTCTACAATCAGGTCATAGCCACGGATAACGACCACTGACGCAGGTAACATATTTAAAATCTGTTCAAGATTACCATTCGACTCCTTCAGACTATCTCTTGAGCGTTCAAGTTCTTCATTGGTAGCAGACATTTGAGCATTTAACATCTGTAAACTGTCACTATACCTAGCATGGGCTAAATTTTCGCTCTCGTAAATAAACCGGTCAGAAAGCGAAGCATGGCGTAATTCGATGAGATCCATTACTGCAGTCGCCATTTTTTCGAGCATGCCCCTCTGTAAATCAGAGAATTCCCGTGCGACTTTATCGATCACACATAAGGTTCCAATTAGAAAACCATCACTGGTCACAAGAGGTGCACCGGCATAAAAGCGCAAGCCAAAATCTCCCGCAACATTGGGATTGGCCGCCAGGCAGGGTTCTTTGAAGGCATCTTCAAATACGGTAACCTCTTCATCCAGCACGGATAGCGCACAAAGACTTTTTCCTCTGTTCGTTTCCCTGGAACTTCCCATACCCATATTGGACTTAAAATACACCCGATCCGCGTCAACCAATGATATAAGCGCAATGGGAACAGAAAATACTTCTCTTGCTAGTTTGGCCAGATTATCAAAGCAATCCTCCGGCGGAGTGTCCATTACCTGGTACCGATTTAGCGCCGCCACTCTTCCACCATCATTCTGCGGAATGATGTTTATCCCAAAAGTATTTTCAATCATAAATGTAAATCATTATAGCCACCTCCTAATTAGGATAGGAGAACGGGGATCACCGGCAATAAAGGATGATCAAGGGTGAACAATTAAGACTGCAAAAGGTTGTGATTAGTTTGAAATCTATGATGACTTTTTACAAACTTTATCGCACGTGTAATTGAAGTGACTTAACATGGTTTTTGGATATGAGAGATCTTTATTTAATATCGTGTAGCGATTCTCTTTCTTTTGATCGATATTTTCCGGACGAAAGTCATAGGTTCCATAAAATTGTCCACCCACATTTCTTTGTTAAAAAAACTAAGAAAATCAGAACGTAAGACAACTGTTTTTCTCGACCCTAATTTTGCTGCATTGAGTATGCCAGAGTTGATTAATTTGTATACCATACCCTTACTAGATCCCAATAATATCGCAATATCTGTAACTAATAATACTTCTTTTTCCAAACGAGAGAGCCTAAAAGTGTAGTCATTCTGAACGGTATCAAAATCCGAACATTTCAATTTATCCTGCTTATTTCTTTTTTTAATATCGGGAATTACAGGATTTGCTACAAAATCTTGTCACTGTCGTACGCGCAATAAAGGACGTATTACAGATGCTACATTTTTTTAAAATTTTAATTTTACTACTCATCGGTTAAGTCTCCCAAATTAAGTACCTGTAAGTACCTATAAGAATACTTAATACTGAACATTGAACATACAATGCATTATGTTAAAATAGAGGTCAAAAAGTTGACAAATACGCAACAAAACATTGATGAACACTGCGAATTAACGAAAAATAAAAAGGCAAAAAAAATGCTAACAACCTAATTGTTAATATTTTATATGATTATACTTTTCAGTATTATGTGTTATTTAATCATTTATTTTCCGATACAAGAATACTTAGCAGGCACAAATTTAACAAACGCAGATGAGGACTTATTGGTGTAAAATTTCTTAGACGATTGGTGGCTTAATCCTAATATCTTTTATGCTGGTAAACAACCAAGCAGTTCGAAGATTTTAACGAGGATATCAAAGCTCGAACTTCTACCGATTGACTTTGATGACAAGTTAAAGTTTATCATCAATACTTCAAAAGTGCTAAAAGCTGTTCATCTTTGGGATCATGAGAATCGAAGAAAGACTATTATAGCAATTGTCAAAGTATTTGACTCTGCTATCCAGGATGTAGTAGGTTTATTTATCGGTTCCGAAATATATAGGATAAAGCAAAAAACATTGTTAGATGTTATCATTTGGGCTAGATCTTTTTTTGAGGAATTCTTAGATTCAGAACACTTTGTCGACAGTTTTAAGTCAGTTTTAAATGAAATGTCTAAGAATCCATCTCAATATAACGACATTATTCGATATTGTATTGCATACAACTTATCTGTTAAAGAAAATGATGCTAAGTATTTAGAAGATTTTATTAGCTAGGTTGGGCACAGTCATATCCTGATGCGCTTGCTGAACTGAAAACTGTTACCCAGCCGGCATTGATTGTTCAGGGAGAGCATGACATTCCTGTACCTGTAATCAATTCGATCAATATGTCGCAAAGCTTTCCCAATGCGAAACTGATCATTTATCCAGATGCTGGCCATTCAGCTTTTACCCAAAACTACAAACAGTTCATCCCTGCTGCTAACGCTTTTTTAATAAAATAGGCCTCGGCCGGAGATAAAACTTATCGAAAAAAGCCATAGGAAGAAAAATCCTGTGGCTTTTTTTTGCACTTCAACATATTTACCCTAGAACTATACTGGCGTATGTATAGATTGCTTCTTCAAGATATAGGCTGGAAAAGGTATATCTACATTGTTCGTTAATATATGATTTCTGTCTTATCCTCCTAATCGTCGGGATGAGCCCCTAAATAGTCTACTCGGGCATGTAATGCTCAAAAGGATTTTCATTGGCCTATATTTTTGAAGAAAAAATAAGAATATGAAAACATTGAAAAAAATTGCAATAGTAAGTGCGCTTCTGGTTTCTGTAGTCGGAATATCAGCGTTTATCTGGCAGTCACCTGATCAGAAAAAAGTTACCACAGGGGTTGCGGAGGGCAAGAGCTTTGCCGTTCTGGAACTCTTTACCTCCGAAGGATGCAACAGTTGTCCACCCGCCGAACAGCTTCTGGAAAAATTAGAAAAAGAATCGGAAGGAAAACCAATTTATGTTTTGGGCTATCACATTGATTACTTTGATCACTTGGGCTGGAAAGATGCGTTTGGAAGCCGTGAGAATACTAAAAGACAGCAAAATTATAGCAACTGGTTAAATGCCCAGGTTTATACCCCTCAGCTTGTGGTAAACGGCACCGCAGAATTTATCGGATCTGATGAAAAGGCAGTGAGCAGGGCGATCGCCAAGCAGTTATCAATCAAACATCCTGAAGTGCTGTCTGTTGATGTCCATAAAACCGGCCAGCAGATCAAAGTTGGTTACGTTTCAAAGAACATCAGTGATCAGGATGACCTGATACTGGCCCTTGTTCAAAAAAACGGTAGCTCAAATGTACTAAGGGGCGAAAATGCAGGACTTAAGTTTTCCCACATCCAGATCGTCCGCAGTTTACAGAGCGTATCATTAAAACAATCGTTATTCGGATCTAAGGATTTCTATATCCCGATGGACAACAATGTAGAAAAATGGGAGGTTATCGGTATGGTCCAAAATAGGGAAACCGGAGCGATCACTGCCGTAGATTCTGCACCAGTAAACCAATAAACATTTAAGTCGATTACCTTATGGAAAATTATAGGCATAACAGGCTGCGCGGTACTTTTGCTGGATTAGCTGCCGTTCTATCAGCCCTTTTTTTATTTAGTCCGCCATTTGAAAAAAATCCGCAGCAGTGCGAGATGGTTTCAACAAACATTAAAAACAGGAAAAATCCACTCGGAAACTCCGATGAAACGGAGGGCTAGCCTGCATTTCGGTTAAAAGCTAGGTAGCGCATTGGCACTTGTTATTCCCGGTTTACGCGAAGAAACTTTCATCACCCGAAATGCCTGTCCGAAATGCAGAATAGTCCACCTCATCCAATCAATTGTTCCTTTCTGGCTCCTATGGGAATATTTTTGGACCATAATTAATCAAGAAATATAACATCTTAAATTATGAACACGAGCTTTAAAACAGTCATCAAAACAATCATTGCCGGAACCTTTATTTTTGGCACTTTGAGCGGTTTTGCACAAACCTCAACTACGGCAATTTCTCTGTCCGGTACTGACAAATCAATCCGAACATTTCATGTGCGTATTCCCCAGGAAGCGATAGACAATATGCGCCAGCGGATTGCCGCTACCCGCTTTCCGGATAAGGAGACAGTAGCCGATCAGTCGCAGGGGGTCAAGCTGGAAAAATTCCGTGAACTGATGGATTATTGGAGAACGGGTTACGACTGGAGAAAAGCGGAAGCTAAACTTAATGCCTATCCCCAGTTTATCACCAACATTGATGGGGTAGATATCCACTTTATCCATATCCGTTCCAAACACCCCAATGCCATGCCGATGATCATGACCCATGGATGGCCTGGTTCTGTATTTGAACTGTTAAAAATTATCGGTCCGCTAACTGATCCAACTGCTTACGGCGGCAAAGCCGAAGATGCCTTTGATCTGGTTATTCCTTCGATCCCGGGTTTTGGCTTTTCCGGTAAACCAACGGTAAAAGGATGGGGTTCGGATCATATTGGTTTGGCCTGGACAGAACTGATGGACAGGCTGGGCTACAAAAAGTATGTTTCTCAGGGCGGTGACTGCGGCTCGGTAATTTCTCATCGCATGGCCCGCCAGCACGTGAAAGGTCTGATCGGTATCCACGTGAACATGCCTGCAACCGTTCCTGCCGAAATTGCAAAGGCATTGACCAATGGCGAGAAAGCTCCGGCAGGACTTTCGGTAAAAGAAAAACTTGCCTATGAAACCCTGGATGCCTTTTACAAAAACAGTACAGGATATTCAGGAATGATGGTAACCCGTCCACAGACTTTGGGCTATTCACTATCTGATACTCCGGTTGGTCAGGCAGCCTGGATTTATGATGAATTTATCGGTTGGACTTTTTCTGGTGGAAACCCTGAAAAATCACTGACCAGAGACGAAATGCTGGATAATATTTCCCTATACTGGCTAACAAATACTTCAACCTCTTCGGCCAGGATCTACTGGGAAGACCATTCGAACAACTTCAATGCCATCGATCTTTCTACACCTGGTGCTGTTACGGTTTTTCCTGGCGAAATATACAGGGCACCTAAAAGCTGGGCTCAGCGCAATTACCATAACCTAATCTACTTTAACGAGGTAGATAAAGGCGGACATTTTGCGGCTTGGGAGGAGCCCCAGCTTTTGGCAGAAGAACTTAGGAAGGCTTTCAAGTCATTAAGATAGCACATTAAGGTACTTTAATGTCGGGTTTAACCGCATAGGATTGTTAGAATCCTGACCGGGAAATACTAAGAATAAGCATCCATACCCGAGGGCTGTGGCCATTACGTCATGACCTTGATGGGATCGGGGGGCCTTTGGATGACACATACTCCATAACTTAAATAAAAAATAAAATGAAAATCCAATTTAATTTAAATCAAAGAGTGATCAAGGCTGTTCTGGCCGTTATGATCTTGATCGGCAGCATGCTCTTATTGTCGAAAAAAAGCATGGCACAAACAGGCCCAATTAAAAACATAGTGATTGTACATGGCGCTTTTGCCGATGGCTCAGGCTGGAAAGGGGTATTTGATATTCTCTCCAAAAAAGGGTATCACGTTACTGTTGTACAAAATCCGCTAACCGGACTGAGAGACGATGTGGAGGCTACCAAAAGGATTCTTGATAAACAGGACGGCCCAACTGTACTTGTAGGCCACTCGTGGGGTGGGGTAGTGATTACGGAAGCAGGTACACACTCCAATGTAGCAGCTCTGGTTTATGTTGCCGCATATCAGCCAGATAAAGGAGAAAATACCCTTAAATGGGCAAAAGCGCTTCCTGATGCGCCTGAATTCGGCATCCTTCCTCCTGACGATAAGGGATTTGTATATTACGGAAAAGAGAAATTTCACGCTGGTTTCGCAGCTGACCTAAGCAAAGCTGAAACAGATTTTATGTTTGCCTCACAGCAACCCATTTATGGAGAGAGTTTCGCCACTCCCGTAGCCGAAGCTGCCTGGAGAACCAAACCCAGCTATGGAATTGTAGCAACAGAAGATAAAAGCATTAATCCTGATACAGAACGCAATATGTATAAACGCTCAAATACCAAAATTACCGAGGTAAAAGGCAGCCATGTCATCTTTACCTCTCAACCAGAAACGGTTGCAAAGGTAATCATTAATGCTGCAGCGCATAAATAGCACATGTGCACGGAATAAGCGCCCATGATTTGCGTTGCTCATCGCTTTTAGAAAACTGATTGATGGCTTATGCATACCCTGGAAGGTTTTATCGCCCAAGGGTATGTGTAGGCCATTTGTTTGAATTACAATGAATCTGACGCCTCGTAGCGCCAACTCTTTAAATATCAATTGGATAAATTAAAATGCAAATATCACTATTGTGAGACTCGCCTTCACGTCATTCTTATACTTACGGTAATGCTTAGGAAACCGATAGTGCAGTACAGGTACAGTATGCTTGGCAATTCGTCAAGCAGGTTTTCACTGAAAGCGCTTAGATTGTAATGTACATCTACACCATCATTAAATTCTATTCCATCGAAGATTGTTTTTGCAAGTTCGAGCTGGTGAAGATAAAAACTGCCCGGTAGCAATAATTCTTTCGGGTTTTTTAGATGGTTTATTGCATTTCCTGAAATAAATGCAGCAGTTTTTCAAATACCTTTTTAGGGGTCTGATAGCACGACCTGGAGTTCTTTCAGGGAATTATTTTCATCATTCCTACCGCAATAAACTCAGTCGTGGCGTAGTGCATCGGTTGCAAAAGTTATGAGGAGATACACGTTTGTTAAATACCAAATTCTAGTATCTCAGCGCAATCCGCGTATTGCCGGAATAGATAGGTGGGACAATCACCAGAATTGGGAGGTATTTCCTACATCATTGTGTGTTTTTTTTTGCCCATAATGCAAAAGCCAGAAGAGTAAATTAAACTCTTCTGGCTTTTGCTTTTTTTGTTGTGGTAGGATACTGTTATAGGTAAACCGGATTGGTTTCTTCTTTTACCACCGAGTAACTAACTGCGTAGATCCTACGGAACATCAGATAGGTTGCAATTACGATTAGGAAGGCCACAATCGCATCAATGGTTTCTAGTAGGCCGATAACAATCAGCTTAGAAAAGAATGCAAAAATGATGTCGAAAAAGATTCCTGCAAATACCCACTCTTTAAGTCTAAGCAACCGGTTGGGAATCAGAAGAACAATAATTCCTGCCAGTTTGGCTACGCCCAATACATAAATGAAATATGGCGGATAACCTAACTGAAGCGTAATGTCCCATACCAGTTTGTTTTTTGTCAATTCGCATATTCCACTTGTTCCAAACCATAACGAGGTTAATGCTGTCCCGATCCAATAAATTGTCTTTGTTGATTTAAGTTTCATAATATCTCTTTTTTTAAGTTTAGCACAAAAATGAAAGCTGCGGAGTGAAAAAATCAGCACAAAAAACCTGAAGCGGGCAAACTGATCCCAGAAGTAGACATTAAGGCATTCCGTTAAACATTATCAATCAAAATAAGGCAAAGCATTAATGAAATGGCGAGCTATGCCTTTAATAATTGTGCCTCCATAAAATGTGTCTCTTGGGAATTGCAGTTGAAGGTTCAAGGGGGAGTTTGCCTGGATAATTTCCTGTTTTGTCCATTTCACCTGTTTTGTGGTGTGTGTGGCCTGCCAACCAGCGTAATTTTATACCATCAGTTCAGATGAACAGAGAAATTACACCTTAAATCATATCAATAATATGGAACTTTATTCAACCACAGCGCGCACTCCTTTGAGTGCAAAATTACTGATCATTCTAGCTGCACTGCAGCTGCTTGTTTTTGGGATAGCCAATGCTGCTACACCAACCTATCCGGTTACCAATAATGTAAAGTTAGCGGTAGCCCCAACTTTTGGCGATTTAAAACATATCCACGCCGGACTGCTTGATGTTGGCTATGCTGAGGTGGGTCCGGCCGATGGTGAGCCCGTTATCCTGCTTCATGGCTGGCCGTATGATATTTCCAGTTATCAGGAGGTAAGTGGAATCCTTGCAGCTAAAGGATACCGTGTTCTGGTTCCATACCTGCGCGGCTACGGATCTACACGTTTTTTATCCGCTTCTACTCCACGCAATGGACAACAGTCTGTTGTAGCGCTAGATATTATTGCATTCATGGATGCATTAAAAATCAAAAAAGCCATCCTTGGGGGTTACGACTGGGGAGCCCGTACCGCTGATATCATCGCTGCGCTTTATCCGCAAAGGGTAAAGGGGTTGGTTTCGGTAAGCGGCTATCTAATCGGTAGTCAGGCCGGAAACAAAGCACCACTTCCTCCAAAAGCCGAATTGGTTTGGTGGTACCAGTTTTATTTTGCTACCGAGCGCGGGGCTGCAGGGTATGCTGCAAATACATCAGATTTCAATAAATTGATCTGGCAGCTAGCTTCACCGAAATGGAATTTCAGCGATGCCACTTATGAGCAGTCTGCAAAAGGTTTCATTAATCCTGATCATGCTGCTGTAGTTATCGATAACTACCGCTGGAGACTGGGTTTAACCAAAGGTGAGGCCAAATATGATGAGCTGGAAAAGAAACTTGCACTTGCTCCATCCATTACTATCCCAACAGTTACCCTGGAGGGAGATGCAAATGGCGCACCACATCCCGATGCTAGCCAGTATGCCGGCAAATTTACCGGAAAATATGTGCACCATAACATTACAGGTGGAGTTGGCCACAACCTGCCCCAGGAAGCACCACAGGCTTTTGCAGATGCAATTGTAGAAGTGGCTAATCTGGCCAAGTAATCAATTTTACACTCGCTCTGGCTGCTTTAAGCCGGTGCGGTTAACCTCTTTAAAACAATAAACAATGAAAAGTAACCGCCTGTTCCGTTACCGGAACTTTCTGGTCGTCATCTGCATCGCAGTTGCTGTTTTTGGGATGTTGCAGATTAACGCTCCTGTAATCCCTAATCCGCCTGTTACAACTGCGATTTCACTGCCTGAAGAAGTTAGCCTGATCTTTAAGCGCTCCTGTTACGACTGTCACTCCAATGAAACCAGACTGACCTGGTACGATAGAATCGCGCCAGTTTCTTACCTCGTTGCAAAAGATGTTAAAGAGGGAAGGGCAAGGTTCAATTTTTCACAATGGGGCGATAATCCAGCTGCAGTACAGGAACTTTTGCTTTGGGAAATGCTAAATGCCGTACAGGAAGGTAAAATGCCGCCTAAAAGTTACAGCTATGTCCATCGTAAAACCCTGTTGACCGAAGGGGAACTAACTATCCTCAAAAATTATGTCAACACCCTTCCGGGAAGACATAAAATAGATACCGCAAAAATTACCAGGCCAACCGGGAACACTTCCGTGCATACTGAAGCACAGGTTGCTCAGATATCCGTTTCCCTGAATGGAGTTGCTTATTCTTCCGATTATAAAAACTGGAAAATTATCAGCATTACCGATAAATATGATGGAGGCAGTATGCGGGTGGTATATGCAAACGATATTATGGTTAAAGCCATAAAATCCGGTACAATGCCATTTCCGGACGGTGCCAAAATGGTTAAAGCAGTTTGGGGAAAACAGAAACCGGATGCCGAAGGAATTGTTAGGCCCGGCAACTTCCAAAATGTTCAGTTTATGGTCAAAGATGCTAAAAAATACACCCAGACTGAAGGTTGGGGATTTGCGAAATTTGATGGGTTTAAGCTAAAAGCTTATGGTAAAACGCCATTATTCGACAGAGCCTGCATCAACTGCCACCGTTTACTGGTACCCGAAAATGATTTTGTGTTCAACATCCCTACTAAAAAACAGAATAATGAATAATATTTCCAATCTGAGAAATCATGAAAAAAGGTTCATTTATGTGTTCTTTCTTACGCTGCTGTTTGCTTCCTGCCAGCGGAAAAAGTACGCCACTTTAGCACCTGAATATCTTTTTGATGCAAAGGGACAAAAGTTGATCAGCTCACTTATAGATTCGAAAAGAGGTACCATCTCTATCATTTATGGCAACAATATCGCGCTCGAAGCTGCTGGAGATAGCCTGCCAAAAGCAATGCCCGGTGCCGAATATACGCTGGTTACCTGGAAACAAAAGGCAATGCCCGGGTGGTATGGTACGAATATGAGTGGCGATCTGTATTCGCTGGAAACACTCGAAGTGCTAGGCAAGGATCAACAACCGGTACAGCTTAAATACCTCTTCAGCGCCGGGTATACCTATTCAAAAGGAACGGAAGCACCAGAACGTAACGGACGGATAAGTTTAATAACCAGTCAGCCCACTGCGGTTTTTCCTTGAGCATACTGGAAGGTGCCCGGTTAAAAGTTTAATAGACGCGAGCCTTTAAACAATATAATTTGAGCTTTTTGGCAAAGCATGGTTATCAGAAAACAAGTGAAATTTGTAAAATAACAATCAGAAAATGAAACACATCAAAAGTACTTATATCAACGGAAGGTTCGTGGAACCGGCCGGAACTGAAACCGCTGAGATCATCAGTCCGTTAAATGGAAAAGTAATCGCACAGATCAGATATGCGGATCACCGCGACACAATGCTAGCGATTAATGCAGCTTCGGATGCATTGGCAAGTTATAGCCGTAGCACTATTGAAGAACGCTCGGCCCTTATGCAAAGGATCCATGATGAGATTTTGAAGAGGATCGACGATTTGATAGAGGCCACAACCCATGAATATGGTGCCCCCAGAGAACGTGCCAAATGGGCAAACCTTATCGCAGCCACCACCTTTACCGATCAGATTAAAGTAATCCAGAATTATCCCTTCAGCAAACAGGTTAACGAATCAATTGTGATCATGGAACCTGTAGGCGTTGCCGCCCTGTTCACCCCATGGAACGCTACGGCAGGAGCAATTGCCGTAAAGGTTTCGGCAGCATTGGCTGCTGGCTGCACTGTGGTACTTAAACCCAGTGAGTTTGGCTCGTGGCAGGCTGAGATTATGATGGAATGCTTCCACGCAGCAGGAATACCTGCAGGCGTAGTTAATATGGTTAACGGCCGTGGAGAGGTAATTGCCGCAGCTATTATGGAAAGTACCGCAGTTACCAAGGTTTCGTTTACAGGATCTACCGTGGTGGGGAAAATTCTGGCTACTCAGGCGTTAAATACCATGAAAAGGGTAACCCTTGAACTGGGTGGGAAATCAGCGAACCTGATACTCGAAGATGCTAATCTGGAAACTTCAATTCCAATGGCCCTTCAGGCGGCCTTTATGAATAACGGGCAGGCCTGCATCGCAGGAACCAGGCTTTTGGTGCCTGCTTCACGATTGGAAGAAGTGAGGAAAGCCCTTCTTTCGGCAGCCCCAACATTTACCGTAGGCAGCCCTTTAGTTGGTGATTATAAATTAGGGCCACTGGCAAGCAAAAAACAGTATGACCGTATTCAGGAGTTCATCAGTTCTGGTATTGGGCAGGGAGCAGAATTACTGGTAGGAGGATTAGGCCATCCTGAAGGATTAGAGGAAGGTTTTTATGTGAAACCAACCGTCTTCATCGGGGTAGATAATAATATGAAAGTGGCAAGGGAAGAAATTTTTGGACCTGTACTCGCTGTTATCGCCTATGAGAATGAGGAGCAAGCGATATCGATAGCAAATGATAGCGAATATGGCTTAATGGCCTATGTGAGTTCACAGAACACAGACCGTGCAGCTGTTGTTGCTACTCAGCTTAAGGCGGGCAGGGTGCTGATTAATACCTTGAGACATGACCCTCTGGCTCCCTTTGGTGGCTATAAAAATTCAGGTATTGGCCGTGAAAATGGTGTCTCAGGACTTGAGGAATATTTAGAAGAAAAAACGCTTATCCCGGGCTGATTAATGTCTTCCGAATAAATTTTAAATGAAGAGTGGGTTAGATTTGTGTAGGTAAGTGGTGGGGTAGGCCCACCATTTTTTTTAAGAAACTTTGGTGTCCGTCTAACTGAAAGATGTAAAGTATACCTGAACTTTTAAACAAATAAGATTGGACGTTTAAACAAAGCCCGAAATTCTATTTTTATCGAAATTTGTATCAATATCAATGATGGATTTAAATTGAAATCAAACATGATGCTGCAAAACGGATATCATAAGTCCCTTCACTCGCCAAAGCTTCTGCGGAATTTCTATCTGGGGAAAATGTAGCAGGAGAAGCCTTCGTTTCAGATCATATTTTCAGTTATATCATGAGCGGAACGCACGGAGTATGGGTAGGAGACCGGAAATACTTTTTCGGAAAAGGGCATTACCGTTTTTTTAAACGGAATCAGCTAACCAAGTTTGTGAAAGGTACGCAGTCTGATGGATTTAGGTCTTTAGCTATCCACATCGACCAGTATACGCTCAAAGAAATGGCAAGCGAACACGGTTTAAAGGTTTATGGACATTACCAAGGTGAGGGAGTTAAGTTAGTGGATGCGAATGGTATGCTTAAAAGTTTTGTCGATTCTCTTAATATTTACGCAGATCATGACAGATTGGATCATGATATTTTAACGCTCAAAACAAAAGAACTTGTACTGATTTTAGCTGAGCTCAATCCGGTTCTAAAGCACATGCTATTTGAGTTTAGCGCCCCCGGAAAATTAGATCTTGAAGCTTTTATGAACGGACATTACCGATACAATGTTCCTCTGGAAAGGTTCGCTTTTCTTACCGGGCGTAGCCTGTCGGGTTTTAAAAGAGATTTTGCAAGGCTCTTCAGTATTACGCCTGGCAGATGGCTGGTAAAGAAAAGGCTTACCGAAGCCAAATATCTGATAGAGCAAAGGTTTGCCAGGCCAACTGAGATCTACCTGGAGCTGGGTTTTATGGATCTTTCGCATTTCCCCTACGCCTATAAAAAGGCATTTGGGAAAGCTCCCTCACAAAGAACATAATGATTAAATAAATAGAAATGGATTTAAGATTAAGAGGAAAAAGAGCCCTGGTTACTGGCTCCAGTTCGGGTCTTGGCGAGGCCATTGTAAAGATGTTGGCAGCAGAAGGTGTCAGTGTAGTGGTTCACGGTCGTAATGAAGGGCGCGCAAGAAAAGTTAGCGAAGAAATTATTTCAAGCGGGGGTATAGCAGATATTGCAATAGGTGATCTGGGTACGGATGAGGGTGCTGACGCGGTTGCCGAAAATGTACTTAAAAACGGACAAATCGATATCCTGATCAATAATGCGGGGGCCACCTCACATCAATCATGGGGAGATGCCAGTACCCTTGATTGGGCAGATATGTATAACAATAATGTTTTGTCGTATGTGCGGATGATTCAACGCCTGGTACCCCAGATGAAAATCCTGGGTTGGGGAAGGGTGGTGCACATTGGCGGCGGTCTGGGAATCCAACCCATAAAAGAGCAGCCGCACTATAATGCCACCTTGGCTGCGAGGCACAATTTATCGGTTTCACTGGCAAGGCAGCTTAAAGAAACAGGTATTACCTCAAATGTAGTTTCTCCGGGTGCAATTATTAACCCAATGGTAGAAGACTGGCTATTTAGTGCGGCACCAAAATTCGGATGGGGAACTGATCTGGAAGAGATCAAATACAAAGCTGTACAGGAACTGATCCCAAACGATACAGGCCGCTTTGGAGAACCGGAGGAAATAGCCGGGGCTGTAGCCTATTTATGTAGTACTTATGCCAATTATATTAGCGGTGCCATTATACGGGTAGACGGGGGCACTATTAAATGCATGTAGATAGTGATTTACCGTTATACCAACCACGTTTATAAAGCTCATTAGCATATTAAAAACCCATAAGTTAGTAAAGGCTTATGGGTTATTTCATTGTATCTGTTAGCAGGAGGCATTTTCCATTACCGATTAGTCCAAAGCATTTTCTCTTCAGCCATAATCTCGGTTTTACCGTTCTTCCATCCAGGAAAGAAAATTAGATGTTTTTTCTTTATTGATCAGTAGCTTGTCAGGTGTTTCGATAACCAGTTTCACAAAGAGCTTTCTCAAAAAATAATGCTCAATTTCTTTGATGGCTTTAAAATTTACCAGGTACTGACGATTGACCCTGAAGAACTGTTTGGAGGATACCTGTGCGGTGATCTGGTCCAGTGGCTGGCTCAGAGAAAACTCCTGCTTATCAAAACACATAATGGTAGTCGTTTCATTCCTGATATAAAAAAAGGCAATATTTTCGGTGGCAACGGTGGTGTATTTCTGGTTTTTAAAAACCAGAAAACTTTCCTTTCCCAATGGAGTTTTTAATTTATCGATTAAACTTCCCAGATCAGGTACTACCTTTTGCTGGAAGAAATTCTGAAGGCCATCAACTTTTAAGAAAGCCTCCTCAATATCTGTTTTTGAAAATGGTTTCAATACATAATCAACCCCGTTCTGTTTAAAAGCTTCCAGTGAGTACTCGTCAAAAGCAGTGCAGAAAATAATCGGGCTATTGACTTTAACCTGCTTGAAAATTTCAAAACAAAGTCCATCGGCCAATTGGATATCCATGAAGATGAGGTCTGGCTGCGGTTGCTCCGATAGTGCTTTTACCGATGCTTCGATACTCTGGTACCGGCCTACTATCTTTGAATTGGGCCTCAAAGCTAAAATTATATTTTCGAGCGATTTTGCTGTCTTTAGCTCGTCTTCAATGATTATGATGTTCATATATTAAGGGAAGTTTTACGGTAAAGGTTTTGCCATCATTGATGATCTCAATCGGCTTTTGAAGTAAATGTTGATATCGTAACGCAATATTTTTGAGCCCTACGCCCAATGAGCTGTTGTCTGCCATTTTTAAACGGATCGGGTTTTCCAGAACGATCTGACTTTCCTGTATGTATAAAATGATGTGAAGCGGCCTGTCCAGAGAAACGACATTGTGTTTGATGCAATTCTCGATGAGTAATTGTAGGGTAAAGGGAGGGATCAGTGTTTGTAAAGCCGCATCATTCAAATCGGATTTAAAGGTAAAGCCCCCATCAAACCGCGCCTTTTGGAGAAAAAGATATGCATTGAGTATTTCCATTTCCTCGCAAACATGGATGAGGTCGAGCTTACGGCTTTCCAGGGTATAGCGGTAAAAATTGGATAACTTTAAGATAAAGTCAACCGCTTCTTTATCACCAATCTCTACCATAGCTTTTAATGTATTGAGACTGTTAAAAAGAAAATGCGGATTTACCTGCTGTTTAAGCAGTTCATATTGCGCACCCAGGCTGTCATTCCTGATTTTCTCCAGTTCCATGCTGACTTGCTGGTTTTCGTAATTTTGTTGCAGCAGGTGCAGGAACATGTAAAATATCAGGTTGATCAATATTCCCCGAACCTCCACCATGAGCATAACCGGACCAAAGTTGATGTGGGACAGGATGAGCTGCTGGATCCAGGCCAGACAGAGCATTACGGCAATTCCGGATAACAGGCTTTTGACCAGTTTAGGGTAGGAAATGCCCTGTTTTACCGCTTTGTTGCTCTTTTGCGAAAGCATATGGATATTCAGGTACCACATCAAAAGTGCAAATATGGATGTAATGGCGGCATTCACTGCTGCTTCGGCCGCGTGAAAATGATGTTCCGCAATTTGAGGGACTGAAGATAAAAGCCCCAGGAAAATGGAACTAATCCAGATGATGGCCGGTGAGATTCTTAATGAGTTTGTCGTCATTTCTTATTATTGGCCTTAAAGATAATCAACGCCTGAAAATTTCAATAATTTAGTGTTTCTCATACATTGGGTTTTTATGCGCTATTGCGGTTCGGTATCTGCCTATTCCAACCAAATATATCAATGTCCACTTTCCTGTTATATAAATATTCGGCCAAGCCGGACAGAATGATGCATGGGACAGGCAAAACCTGGACTGAGGCGGACAGTTCAAAAACCAAGGGTTGTACTGTAGCTGCCTGCGAAGGTGAGTGAGAAAACGATATTTATTTCTTACCGACCAACAATAATGCCTAACCAGCGTGTAGATCGTATTCTTCATCCCTGATTTTGGCCGGTTCGCGGGTTTCTGCTGATCATTTTGCAACCAGCCTGTTAATTTTGACGTAAGCATTCTCGCCTTGCCATTAACCCAGCTGATTTGGATTAAGGTTAAGAAACGTAATAACAGAAATCAAAGCATATTATTCACAATTAATCACAGAAAAATGGAAAATCAAAACGTAATTGAATCATTAAATACCAAGGATGTAGTTATCAATAAAGTATTGTATACCGGAAAAGTACACGTAGATGGCGGCCGTGAGGGTTTTGCCAAAAGTCAGGATGGGCTATTGGATACTGCTCTCGCCTCTCCGGGCAGTAAAGACAAAGGAACTAATCCCGAACAGTTACTCGCTGCTGGATGGGCGGCTTGTTTTATCGGGGCAATGAAACATAATGCGCCGGGGCTTCATATTGCCCTTCCTTCAGACACCTCTATTGATGCAGAAGTGGACCTTGCAGTTGCAAATACTGGGTTCAGCCTTCAGGCCAGGCTGCATGTGTATCTGCCTGGACTTACTATAGAAGAGGCTAAAATGGTTGTTTATGCTGCCCATGAAACCTGTCCGTATTCTAAAGCGACAAAGGGGAATATAAATGTCCAGATCAATGTGTTAATATAGCGCAGGATCCTCTTAAATCAATTGAGAGCCAGCGAACCATAATTTTTTCAGAAAGATGAAGACAGCATCCCTTTCCAATGATCGGGGTGCTGTTTTATTTATGACATCTCTCCACGACCGGCCTTTTTTAATCAGGCTGCGCCAACCGGGATATGCAGAATTTACCTTTTTGAGCAAATTTACTGATCAGGAAACATGCCTATTTTTTGGGGTAAATTGCAATCAAGTGAATCTTTATAGCTGGGCTGTAAACCGAATCGTCTCTTTTTTTTGCATTTTCAGCGAAAAAGTCAAACAGTTTCCATTTTTTAGACTTATTATACAAAGTACCAAATACCAACATACTGCATATGAAACTAAAACATTTGCTGATTTTAAACTTAGCTACGCAGACATTCCACTTTCCTCGAGTTTTGAAATCCGAAAGATTTCTTTTGAAATGATTGCAACATTTTCCTTGAGTTCTGTTAGGTTGCAGAATATAGTAGCCAAAGGTATGGGAAGTCCAGCAACTTCATGCGTAAGTACCATTTGAATCATGCATGTGGCTGAACGTTCCATTCTTCCTTTGAGAAGATTAAATGTATCTAGTGCTGTTTGCCGTTCCGTTCCCAAAGCAAATTTACCATATGTAATTTCAGTGCCCTTAAAATGAAGTGCTATTTTTATTTCCAATAGTGAATCCATTTGTGATGCGCTTTAGTTTCCGTAGTAAGGTATTTTCAAGATGAACTAAAAATGCCGCAGAGTGCGGCATTTCGAAATTGTTTAGCTGATTGCTATCTGTTTAGAAACTGCCTTTGCTTCTTCCTTCTTCGGAAGGGTCAGCTTTAATACGCCATCACAGTAGCTAGCCAAAATGCGATCTACATCGGCGCTTTCAGGAAGTGTGAATGCCCTGGTAAAAGAAGAATAGCTGAATTCACGCCTGTTATAATTCTTTTCAGCTGCACTGTTCTCACTCCGCTGCTCGGTAGAGACCGTAAGCGTTTCGCCCTCCACCGAAACCTTAAAGTCTTCTTTTTTCAACCCGGGGGCAGCAAGCTCAATCTGGTATTCTTCACTCGACTCTGAAATGTTAACCGCCGGAAGGCTACTGATTCGGCGATCTGAAAAATAAGTATCGCCTAATACGGATTCGAAAATGTCATTAAAGCCTGGCAATAATGCACTGTTTTTCTTTTCTGGATTAAATTTAACTAACGTCATAGTTTTTCCTTTTAATGGTTTAATAATAAATGGACTATTAATCAATTAATTTTCTCTAAAACCTCAATGAGGTTCTGTAAGTCAACTATCAACTGGTATGCCAATTGCGCTGGCAGGCATATTTTCATGTTTTTCTCGCCGGACTGCTGAAAAAATTTCATATTTTCAGATTTTTTTTCAGTTGCAACTGCAAATTTTTCAGTTTAACTATTGATTTTTTGCATGGCGGTCAAAGTTTTCCGGAGCGAGGTAGCCGGATTATGGGATGAATCCAGACTGATGATTAACGGACTATCCCTTCCTTTTCAATTCAGCAGGTGCTAATGATAGGGCTTTCAGAAATCTTATCATATTAAACCAGTTCTAGTCTTTTCCCAGATATGCCGCTAAAAAAGGCGCAGTTCTGCTTTCCCTGCACCTTAGCAGGCCATCGGTTCGGCCACTGTAGACGATCTTGCCTCCCTGATCACCCGCTCCAGGACCGATATCGATAATCCAGTCGCTTTGTGAAATCACCTGCATATCATGTTCAACCACAACAACGGTGTTTCCAGCATCAACGAGTCTATTGAGTTGCAGCAGTAAGCGTTCTACATCAGAAGGGTGTAGGCCAGTCGTTGGCTCATCCAGGATGTAAAGCGAGGATCCTTTCTGGCTTTTCTGAAGTTCGGTCGCCAGCTTGATGCGCTGTGCCTCGCCTCCGGAGAGTTCGGTTGCGGCCTGCCCAAGTCTTAAATAGCCAAGCCCAACTTCTCTTACAATATCCAGTGCACGGTAAATTGGCGGGTCCTCATCAAAAAAATCACAGGCTTCTTCCACCGTCATATCCAGTATCTGGGAAATGTTTTTTTCTTTATAAGTGACCTCAAGTGTTGCAGGGTTGTATCGGGAACCATTGCAGACAGGGCATGGGGTATACACGCTGGGCAAAAACAGCAGTTCGACCATTACAAACCCTTCACCCGTGCAGTTGGAACATCTTCCTTTTGCTACATTGAAGGAAAACCGCCCTGCATCGTATTTCCGTTTCCTGGCGAGCGGAGTTTCAGCAAAACGTTTTCTTACCAGGTCGAAAAGCCCGGTATATGTCGCAAGATTGGATCTGGGCGTTCTCCCTATGGGCCGCTGGTCGACGACCACAAGACGGGTGATCTGCGATAGCCCGCCCGATATCCTGCCTTTTAGTGGAACGGCCGGGTCCACTTCCGGTCCTTCGGGGAAAGTTTCCTTTTGCGCTTCTACCTGTTGTCCCAATCCCTCCGCAATAAGTCCTGCTAGTATTTGGCTGACCAGGCTGCTTTTTCCCGATCCGGATATCCCTGTGACGCAGGTCATTACCCCGACGGGGAAATCTACGTTCACCTGGTTAAGGTTATGCAGGGTAGCTTCCGATATGCTCAGCTGACCAGTGGGTGTTCTGGATGGTTGGATGTGATGCGATTTATTTCCAAATAAAAATGAAGCAGTAACCGAGCTTTTATCGTTCTTTAGTCCCTCTGGAAGGCCGCTGTAGAGAATGTACCCGCCATTTTCTCCCGCACCAGGGCCAACATCAACAATCCAATCGGCCTGTTTAATGATCTCAATTTCGTGTTCTACCACAAAAATGCTGTTCCCTGCATTTTTTAATTTATCCAGAATGCCCAGCAGCGCCGCAGTATCCGCAGGATGCAGCCCCGCTGATGGTTCATCAAGAACATAGATTACCCCAAAAAGATTGGAATGGACCTGGGTAGCAAGCCTTAGCCGCTGAAGTTCACCCGGCGATAAGCTTGGCGTGGTCCGTTCCAGGTTGAGGTAACCCAAGCCCAGTTCTAACATCACTTCGATGCGGGAGAGGATATCTGTGCAGATCCGTTGGCTGACAATCTGTTTTTCAGACTGCGGGGATTTTCCAGGGACCGCATGTTTTTTAAATATTTGAGAAAGTATTGATAAAGGTAGTCTGGACAGGGTGGTGATATCTTTTCCATCGAAGTTGACCGAGAGCGATTCTTTCCTGAGCCTTTTGCCCTTACAAAGAGGGCAGGGGGCAGTGATCATGTATTGGCTGACCCTTTTTTTCATCAGTTCGGATTGGCTGGATGAAAAGGTCTTAAGGACGTAAGGCTTCGCGCCGATAAAAGTCCCCATATAATCGGGGGTTCTTTTGTTTTTGATTGCTTTTGCTGTTTCTTCCGGGGAAAGACCGGGGTAAACAGGGACTGTCGGCGTTTCTGTGGTGAAAAGTATCCAGTCACGGTCTTTTTTGGGAATATCCCTCCAGGGGATATCCACATCAAAACCCATTGATACCAGGATGTCACGCTGATTCTGGCCCTGCCAGGCAAGCGGCCAGGAGGCAACTGCGCGTTGGCGTATGGTAAGGCTATCGTCGGGAACCATTGTTTTCTCATTTACCTCAAAGACGCTTCCCAGTCCGTGGCATTCGGGGCACGCACCCTGTGGTGTGTTTGCAGAAAAACCTTCAGCGTAAATAATGCCCTGACCTTTCGGATAATCACCCGCCCGCGAATACAGCATACGTAAGAGATTGGAAAGGGTAGTGACGCTCCCTACAGATGACCGGGTACTTGCGCCGCCGCGCTGCTGTTGAAGTGCGACCGCCGGCGGTAGACCATCAATCGAATCTACCTTAGGTACATTCATTTGGTTAAAAAGCCGGCGGGCATAAGGCGATACTGATTCCAGGTACCTGCGCTGAGCCTCAGCATAAAGTGTCCCGAAGGCCAGAGAAGATTTTCCCGAGCCTGAAACACCTGTAAATACGACAAGCTGATCCCTGGGGATGTCTAAACTGATATCTTTTAAATTATGTTCCCTCGCTCCACGTACCCTGATCATATTGTCCTTTTCCTGCGCTGCCATATTTAATTTACCTTAATTTCATTTATGCAACACTCCAGGCCTTGGTTAGTTTTTCTAACCGTGGATATTTTAAACCTGCAGGGGGGGTAAACAACCTGCTATCAGCACTAATTAAAAAACGTAATACAATCTTGCCCTCGCAAAACCTTCCGGGTTTTGGAACGGTTATAACATTATGCAAATCTTATCCCAACCATTATCGCCCAAAGGCAGCAAAAGATTATATCATTATCAGGAAAAAGACATCGGAATTCTTTTTGAAAAACTTGCTTCAGGCGGAAAAAACTCTCGTTTGCTTTACCAGTTGGCTACCGGGGGTGGAAAAACGGTTATATTTTCTGAGCTTGCTGACCGGTATATCAGAAACTATGGTAAGAAGGTTATTGTGCTTACTCATAGACGTGAACTCTGTAAGCAGACTTCTCTGGCGCTTAAAGCCACGGGTGTGAATAATAAGGTGGTGGACAGTGGGGTTAAACGCTTCTTCAGAAAAGACTTTTATCCATGTTATGTTGCAATGGTCGAAACCTTGAAAAACCGGATCAACGAGGGGCTAATCGATACGCAGGGTGTGGGGCTGGTAATTGTAGATGAAGCCCATCATAACTCTTTTCACAAACTGCTCGGTAAATTTCCCAATGCCGCTGTTATCGGGGTAACTGCTACACCTTTTTCAGCAGATGTAAACCTGCCGATGAACCAGTTTTACCAGGAGCTCGTGGTGGGTGAATCCATCAGCGCGCTGATTGAACAAGGTTTTTTGGCCAAACCTAAAACGTTTAGTTATCAGGTGGAACTCAATACCTTGATGAGGGGGATCCACGGCGACTTTACGGTAAGCAGCTCAGATGAACTTTATTCTTCTCCTGCTATGCTTGAACTGCTGCTGCATGCCTACAGGAAACACTCATCCGGAAAAAAAACTTTGATTTTTAATAATGGGATATTTACTTCACGTAAGGTGCTTGAAATGTTTGCCGGCTTAGGACTTCCCATCAGGCACCTTGACAATAAAACGGGTGGCTGCGAACGCGTGGAAATATTAAAATGGTTCAAAAAAACCAAGGGTGCAATATTAACATCAGTATCTATCCTTACTACTGGTTTCGATGAGCCTTCCGTACAAACCGTTATCCTTAACCGCGCAACAACTTCGCTCACCCTTTATCACCAGATGATTGGCAGGGGCGCAAGAAGGCTGAGCGGCAAAAAAACATTCAATATCATCGATTTGGGGCATAACGGAGAAAGATTCGGCGAATGGAATGAGCCTGTTGACTGGAAGCATGTTTTTGAAAACCCTGAAATTTATCATCAGAGCCTGCATCAAGCCATTGGTGAGATTCACCAGATGCCTGCGGAAATGAGGACCCGGTTCCCCAATAGTGCGGGGATTTCCTTCGATGTGCTTGCCGCATACAATGCCGCAACTGAAAAAGGGCAGAAAACAAAGGTAGTGCTTAGAGACTCAATACGGCAGCATGCGTTGATGTGTGCCGATAATGCAGATACCGTGAGTATGGCGCTGGAACTCGCAGGGGATCTGGACAAAGAGATCACCTGGCGGATTAAACAATATGCTAAGTGCCTCGGCACGGTTACCAGAAATTATGTCAAATGGTTGGGCGAAGATTACCGGAACCGCCTTATCGTGTTGATTGAAAAAATTATGTCGAGAAGGGTGATGATGAGGAGTGCAGGTTAGTATCCTAACGGATAAATAAAGATAAAAAATCAATTGTTAGCGGCTTTTCAGCCTAATATATATAAGCAAAAGGAGGGAAATTGATCGTTAAATACACAGAAAATGGATGGGAGATTATCACCCAGCGTGCCCATGGATTGTTAGCTGGGCAAATCTGTGCGAGGTGGAAAATTTCCGACCAGCCCAAAAGATGGGTGGAAACCCTTATGGCAACGACTGAGCATGATGATGTTTTTAATGAATTTCAGCTTGGCCCGCTGCTTACCGGGAGCGGCGGACCGGTAAATTTTAAAATGACGAGGTTTGATCGTGCAGCTTGTGAACAGTTGGTTGATATGGCATTGAGCAAAAGCCGTTTTATCGCATTACTTTTTGCCCGGCATATCGCTTTTACCCATGGCGAAGAGCCTGAGGCAAAACCATATTTGCTAACGCTAAAAAAATGTGAGGATCAATGGATAAAGGAGGCTGGAGTCAGTAGTTCAGAAGTTGACCAGGCTTATAAACTCCTTGAATTCTGTGATGCGTTTTCGCTGCTAATCTGCCAGGATCAGATTCCACCTGAAGAGCGTACACTGGAGATCAGCAGCGGTCCGGATGGAACCCCTTACCGGTTTTTTCAAAGAAACGGACAGCTTGTTGTAAACCCATGGCCTTTTGAAACAAAAAAGTTCGAGGTCACCTATGAATGTTTGCATTTAAAACAGATGAGTTATAAAAATGATGGTGAGTTCAGGGATGCATTGCGGAAAGCTAAAGTTGAACTTAAGAAAATCATTATTAGCAAACACTGATGTCTGGATTGGGGTGCTGCTGATAGTGGGGACGAAATTAGCTTCGCCCGTTTGCAACTTTATTGAACTATATGGCCACCAATTTGTTATTTGTTAAACTTAAAATATACCACCATGTTAGACCCAAAGGAAAAAGAGGAACAGTTGCGAGATCAAAATGTAAACCCTGAAGATGAAACCATCCAGGATTCAAACTGGGATGAGCATCAAAGGATAGATGAAGAAGGAAACGAATTACGTCCTGATGATATTAAATAAGGCATATGAAAAATATACTAATGATTTTAACCTCGCATAGCGGGATGGAAAATACCGATGGCAAGACCGGTGTTTGGCTTGGTGAATTTACAGATCCATATTACGAGTTTATTGATGCAGGTTATCATGTTGAGCTGGCCAGTCCAAAGGGAGGGCGGCCTCCTGTTTACCCGATGAGTGAGCTCACAGAAAACATCACAGGATCGAACCGCAGGTTTCAGGATGATGAAGTGGCAAAAGCCGCTTTTTCACATACGAAAGTTTTAGATCAGGTGAGCGCTGCTGAATATGATGCAGTATTCTATCCTGGTGGGCACGGACCGTTATGGGATCTTGCGAATGATAACAACAGCTGCGCAATCTTATGATTTCAGGACGAAACAGCCAAACAAAGGATTAAAATCTTAAACACGCTCAGAAGCAAAATTAATCCTATTTCTTCGTTTTAGGTTCTGTGCCGTATGCGCTCACCAAACTTGTACCAAACTCTATAAATGATTTACGGGCACCTAACGGCAAAGTTTTTAAAACATCATTATTGTTGAGATCCAAGACTTTGTCGGTTTTAAGTCCGTTGGTATAAAACAAATAAATTTCTTTATAAGTGTCTGTCAATACTTCATTAATATACATATCGACTTTGAATTGCACTTTGAAATAATAGACATATTGTTTGATATCAATTGCCGTATAAGTCATCGCACATCCCCCCCCACAGCTAACCACAAAGGATCTACTTTTAAGTTGCTTTAAACTCCTGTTCCTTGGCTGCCTTACAGCAATTTGTCTGGCACCAGCATCATTCAAAATCTCTAAGGTTTGTTTAGCTTCAGCCCTGCAGTCTATTGCCAATAGCCACAAAAATAAGCATAGTGATATGGTGTTGATTAATCGCATGTTTTTGGATTTATAATAGTTATGTATATTAAATAAAAATCAATCCAACTCATATCGGATTTACTTTTGTTTTTCCTGCTCCCATCTGTTATGAATGGAAAAAGATACCTCGGTTGTGCTAATGATGACTTCTACCCGCTGATCATCTACGAGTTATTCTGGCAGTGATCAAAAGATATATCAACATTGACGGTGTTTCTTCAAGTATTCAATTGTCCTGTCGTAGATAATGTATTAATCTATTTTATGGCTCTTAAAACTAGTTTCCATCATTGATTCCACAGATGAGGCATACCTGTTTATGATGAATAGTTTTGTATTGTCCATCAAATCGAATACCTGGATAAATTCTTTTTTGGGATCCATTTTGATGTCCTTTAATTCTTTAAAACTATCTTTTATCATATTGAGTTTCTTTTTATGGTCATCGGCTATGATTATTATTTTTGTCAGCGGTTGCTTTTTAATCTCTTCCAGGCCATTTAATGACATATTTGGAATGAGTTTATGAAAAGTATAGGGATAGTTTCTTTTAAAATACCTGGCATCCTCAATCTGATCAGTCAGGATAGCCCTATAGGTCAGGATGTTGTCCAGTTCATTGCTCCAGTCAGAAAATTTGCTGTCATAAATTTTCACGTAACTGCTGATAAAATTTTCATCAATCGTTTTTCCCCTGGATAGATATTCACTCAACAAAGGGTAAATTTCCTTTGCCATCAAATTAACGTATTTCACATAATACCAATCATCGGGATCGGGTTGGCCTTTCAGTTGAAGATATGCATAACCATTTCCCAGCCCGGTTGCAAGCACTTCGTTTAAAAGCAAAAATGCATATTGGCTGTTTTTTGATTTAGTAGACTCAAACCAGTTCTTTAAATTGTTCTTTAAGCCGATAGGTTGGCTGTCGTAGCCAATATGAAATATTTCGTGCAGCATTACACTAAACAATACGTCGTAGCTCTTAAAGTTTAAAGGGAACCGGACAACGGCAATATTCAAAAATGCCCTGGCGCCTATCCCGGTCTTTCCAATAGTGGGGTAGGCCACAACATTAAAGGGAATATCATTGTCCCATTCGGCACCATAGAATTTCATTACCCTACTATAGACTTTCGAAACCTTATCATTTGATATTTCTTGGTTTATTTTTATTAGTTGTTCTTCAAAAATTTCTTTGTTTGGATTGTAAATAAGTTCATTATACACGGGTATAAACGATTCCATTATATTGGATAGCTTGGCAAGTTCGTCATTGGGGAGAACTCCGAAAGATTTTGATTTGAAAGCCTTGATTGTTTTAGAATCGATAAGGTTTTTTTCAATCAGAGACCTTGATGCCAGTCCACTTTTTAAAGTGGGCGCATATTGCTCAAAGTGATAAAGGTAATCTATCTTTAAGTTATCGAACTGTTTGACTAAGGCCTTGAACTGATTGGTATTGTATCTGGATTTAGAAAATTCAGCTTTAAAAGCATTATCCGGATAGTTATCGGAGATTTTTTCCACGAAGTCATATGTGGCATACAACTCAGAATAGTTTACCTTGAGCTCTACCGTATTTTGAGCGTGTATTATCCGGGGTAAAAAAAGAAGGATAAAAAGGAATAGTTTTTTCTGCATACTGAGATTTTTATTGAACATTGATAATTTGTTTGGGCATAACCGATTTTCAGACTTTATAATATTTTAATTCTAAGGGAAATGAAATTTTCACGTTGTGATCAGCCATAAACATTGGGCAGTAGTGTAAAGTGATTTGGGCGACATGGATTAGATGGATGTTGACTGCGGGTTAATTAATCATTTTGATTAAAATTTATCAATCTATCTATATGACCGGATATTTTTATTTCGCTTCCTCTCAGTAACCTGGAATTCACAATGCCAGACTTCTCCGCGCTAAATCTAATTTCCAAACTATGGATTTTTGATCTACTATCAACATAGTTTGATCTGGATAATATGTATTTGCCATTGCTGCTGATCTTCCGGGTGAACAGGGGCTGGTAATCAAAGTTTCGGTGCAGCTGCGTTGAATTGCGTAAAAGCACACCTTTGGTCATCGATAATTCGGTGATTTCACTCAGGCCTTTCCAATAAATCACAAAATCCTTTGCAAGGTCACCTGTTAGTTCACATGAGATACTCCCGGGGTTAATTTTAGCAAGTGCCTCGATCTTACCCAAAAAATAAGTTTTACCATTTGGCAAGGTAATCTGGAGCTCATAGCCTTTTTCAACAGGAACATTATCCAATAAATACTTTGAAGTGGTTGTATAATATAGTTCCTGCCTTTCAATATAACTCAAAGCGACCTTATTAGCACTGATTTTAATCTTTTTATTGCGGATTGACCGTCCATCTTTATCATATATATAGACGGAAACATCATTTTTCTTTTTGCTGGTAAGGTCCTGGGATATTGCAATTCGTACATCTAATGCAGAAAGTTCATCTAGGTTCTCCGTAGACAAGGGAGATTCACAGCTGCTAACTATTAAAAGGCAGTTGATCAGAAAAAAAATGAGGGTAGGCCGCATCAGAATAATAAAATTGAACTGGAAAAAAAACCTTGTATCAAACACCATCTCGCTGGGACAATATTATTTACTTTAACCGGTTCCGGCAAAAACAATGGAATATGCCGGATGGTAGGAATATCTCTACGTGTCCCAAGGTCCACCTTATAATGACAAAAATATTGATTTTCAACATATATCACAATATAGTGAAATAATATTTTAATTTGGCAGAAGTTTTTGAGCAAGCCTAAGGGATTATCAATAGCCTCGCGTAATTCGGTTATGGGCGGACCAAACCATTATCGTCAAAGCAATAGAATCGGTAAAGGCCAGTTAGTTACATTGAAAATATAAGTTAGAGAATAATCATAGAAATATTTAATATGCCAGAGTTAAACTTAGTGATGTCGTTAAAGGACTTCTATCATTATATACAAGAAATCATTGAAAAAAATGGAGCCATTTTTTATAGTGATTACAAAAAAGACAAACATGAAATTGGCATCAGAAAAGCAAAAAACAAAGACTTTGATTATATCAGGGAAAAATTCCTGTCATTTTATATTCTTACCCAGGCTGTGAAGATTACCCAAAGTACCATTTATGATGATGATCTGGCACCGTTTGTTATCCTAGGGGAAGGGGGACGTACCGATTCCGGTAGAATCGAACGTATAAATTTGAGGATTTTATCAAAAAAACCAGAAAAGAGAGCTGTGATCATTTTCAATGCAATTAAGAATAAATTGAAAAAGGATGACGCCATAGCGATGGGTGTAAAAGGTGGATCGAGATTTCATGAGAATTATTTTTATCAAAAAGAACATGTTGGAAAAAAGATGTTCATAACTGATTTCCATAATGATTTGGCCCCTGTTATTGAAGTATTATAAAACGATGCCTTAAGCATATTTTACCACAAGGTTTTTTTCCTCTCTTGTTGGTGATAACAATCATAAAACGTGAGTAGGCCTGAGAAAGAACCTAAATGGCCTTGTACGCTTAGCGCAAAGTTGGTCAAAGATGTCAGGCGGCTATTTTAACAGCTAGGAAAACCTTGTCAGGATTAGCCTCTGCTATAGTGAAGAAAAATATATATGATCGGGTTTACGTTAAGCTTTCACCCTTTATGAAACCAATAAGCGTTCTGCTTCGCGTTGGTATAAGATTTTCAGGCATTGGGATAATAAAGTTTAGGTACAGAATCCCAGGCTATAGTTTTGTTTAACTTCTGGCTGGGAACAGTTCGTGCAACCATTAACACATAATAAACTAAAGTTAAATGCTATACTGTTACCTGTCAAAATAAACCTAAATGTTAAAAACATGATTTTGGACAAAAAAAAATTAAACATCTTAATTGCTGCTTTTTTTATACTGGCATTTGCTTCTTGTGCATATAAAACTGGCTATAGCGGTAAAAAGATTTACGAAGACAAATTCGAAGATGCTGTACCTGTACTCAATGTTGCCACTTTTCACATGGGGGAAACATCCGATGCAAATTCGACAGCATTTGACGAAAAAGACTCAAAAAATCAGCAGGATATTCGCACATTGGCCAAGAAATTGGCAATTTTCAAACCAACTATTATTGTTATAGAAGACAGACCGGTAAATAATTCAACTAGGAGAGGTGACTACATGGATTATCTCCAAAACCCAAAAAAGAAATATGACAATCCTGATGAGAGAGAACTTCTTGCATATGAGGTGGGACGATTAAGTGGCGCACAACGGATATATGGAATTGATTTTAAAGAAAGTTATGATTATCAGATTGGTGGCAAGGTTAAGAATCGCATGGACCAAACTACCAGCAATAGATACTGGAAACTTATCGATGAGAACGAAAAGAAAATCCCTGAAGAGGGTATTCCTTTTTATGAACTTTTCAAACTTAACAATCATCCCCAATACCTGGAAAGCTTGATCAACATCAATGCAGATATACTTACTTATATCTCCAGCAAGGGGAAATCGGAAGGAGCTGACGAAGCCGCAAAATTTTATCATAGAAACCTGGTGATGTTCTCTAACCTTAACCAGATTCCCATAGATAAAAGCGACCGGATATTTATTCTCATGGGCGGAGCACACACCGCATTTTTTAATGATTTTTTGAGAAGGAGCCCAAAATACAGACTTGAAGACCCGTTTCAATATCTTAACTAAAGATTTAAAGATTTAACGGACAAAAGTAAATCACAAAACCGAGCTAATAGGGAAATACAAGAGTTTTCGGGATTACTGCAATGATGTATAAGGTTATCGTGCAAATATAGAAAGCTAGAGCGTCCACATAAGTTGGTTTTAGGTAGTCAACACCGGCAGAAAAATCGGCTACTGTACCGCATTGGCAGCCTTGTAGTCTTTTGAAAAAAAAGCAGATATCTTGGGCTGTGGTGATTAGTGAAGTTTAAAGAGTAAAATTTAGTCTATAAATAAAATTCACACTAAAGAAATAAATTTTAAATTCGCCGCTGCCAATTGTTGTGGACAGACATTATTGAGATGATTTGGAAGAATACTAAACTAATTATTATAAACTGTTTGTTCCTTTGTAGTTGCACAAGGGGCCAGAACCAGACGACTGCAGATCCATCCGAATCCGGGGTATATCGCGACATGACTGCAAAAACAACCACATTGATGAAATCATTTAAGGAAAGGCCCTACTATAGCGTTGATTTTGACAATAGCAATAGTGGATGCCAGTTTCAAATTTTGGTAAATGATATACCTGTTGCAAAAAAAATAGGTGTCAAAGGGGCAATTACATCCTCTTCTCCGATCAATTCTTGTACGTAGCGGACCCCAGAAGCTTACCATAAAACTTTGCCCTAATCTGGGCAAAAGCAATATTACCACCTCAGCCAACAATACTTCACCTATGACTATTTCAGTGAGCTATAGAAAAGATGTATGGGATGATAAAGATATTAGCGAAGTAACGGTATTTCGCGTACCAGAGATAACAATCCCAGCAGAAGGACTTTCCCATTTTGAGTGTGAATATGATTTTGAAGCCAACATACCCTATAAATTTCAAGGCTGGGCAACCTCGAAAGATCTAACTAAGGTTCCTGACATTGAAAGAAAGGTAATGGACAGGTTCAGTGAGTTCAAGGCACTTTTGATCGCCAAAGATTATAACGCATTTGCGAAAATGAAAAAGCAAAAGGATGTGGAAATGAATACCTCTTTTTTCTTGCGAGCCGGAGAAATAGAGGAAGGCGAGGATTTCGAAAGAACA
The DNA here is from genome assembly GCF_052343045.1 of Pedobacter terrestris. Taxonomy (NCBI): domain Bacteria; kingdom Pseudomonadati; phylum Bacteroidota; class Sphingobacteriia; order Sphingobacteriales; family Sphingobacteriaceae; genus Pedobacter; species Pedobacter terrestris. Next base: position 1,923,889 of record NZ_CP180264.1, read on the forward strand.
GGGTTTACGGAGAAAGATGCAGAGGTCTTGCCTTTTGATAATGTTAAAGTTACTTTTTACGGCTACGGAAGGTTAGTGACCTTAGAAAATATCACAGATAAAGGGTCTGCACTGAGAACAAAAATCAGACACCTCTTTGCTGACGGTAAAGTTAAAGAGGAATTAATCAAATTCCCCATACTGCTGCATATACCACAAGATTCGGATAAACTTGAAATTATCAGATAATTAATTTGGATGAGAAATGGATCTATCTAAAATTTTTATATGCGAAAGTCGGGTTGAGAGAATATTATCATACTTTCTCCTTGTCGCCGGTAAATTAAAGCATGCTTTTCAGAGAATAATGCTTGTTTCTACGCGGTTTAAGATGTTCGATCGCAAAGTGCATAAGTAAAATTAAATCTGATGCACCATTTCGGATTTTTATTCATTCTTAGTGTGTATTTCGGAAATACTATCCATCCCTGTACGTTCCAAACTGTTCAGTAGGCACTATGGATTTATAGTCTGAGGCTTACCGCATAGATCCTCTCAGAGATCATCAGATTCATGCTACCCATCTATTACCACTTACTAAGTAATCCTGAAGAAAGGCTCCTTTTGCTTCGCAAAAGCCCTTACGAGCTACCATAGGCACTCTAAGAACAGCACTTGTAAAATAGATAGGCTGTCCGAGTTTGATTTTCTTTTAAAGTGGTTTTTCCTCCACCCAGAATCGATTTCGTTCATCAAACAGCACCTTGTTCCAGACCACGTCTGGATAGGCTTAAACCCCCTTAAAATCAGCCGATTGAACACTTTTTAGCGAAAATCAGTGCCAGTTTGCGACGTTAGATGTGGCCAGTTTGCAAAAAAAGAGATGGCCAGTTTTGGAATAATCTACACCTAGTCTTAGGATTGTTGTAAATAGATAATTTTAAGGATTTTAGTGTTGTTTTTCCACCCTTTGGAGTTACTTCAAGATGAAGCATTGATTTGTTATTTTTTAACTGATGAACTCTAATTGCTACTGACATAAATTTCTGATTTTTAGTATCATACAAATCTATACCATCTAAAAATTGTAAAAAAATTTCTAGTGTAAAACCATTTTCATGTTTATTTTATGGTTCCAATAAAAGTAACTAAAAGAAAATAAGAGCAATTACAGTTTTTGCATGTATTTCAGACATTTTTCTGACGTTTTTTTTCTTCGGTAAAACGTAAGACTTTTTTAGGAGAAAAAGCAACTATTGGCAATCAAGAGAAAAACAAAACCTTGTTTAAATTACAATAGGTAAACATTTACCCATCAAAGGTTAAAACACTATTTTCCGATACAAAACTTCGTAAAAATATTATCCAGTAAATCATCAGTAGTTACTGTTCCGGTAATTTCTCCCAGATAATGCAGCGCCTGTTTAATGTCCATTGCCAGGAAATCAGAAGTTACCGGATTATCAACGTTTTCGAGAACGCGTTGCAATGCATTTTCGGTCTGTTTCAGCGCCTCCACATGGCGGATGTTAGTCACCAACGTTTCGCTGGTATTGATGTGATGCAGGTTAACCTGCTCAAGCAAGGTGTCTTTAAGTTCGTCTATTCCAATTTTTTCTTTTGCAGAAATAAAAACCACATTCAGATTGGTATATTTTTTCTTTTCTTCTTCCGAAAAGGATTCGGCTTTATTGATGATTACAAGATTAGGAATGCCCAGTTTTTCCAGACCGATGATTTGCTCTTCAATTTCGCTAATTTCTTGCAGGGTATCGGCCATATAAATAATTAATTTGGCCTGTTTCATTTTTTCCAGCGTACGTTCAACGCCGAGTGCTTCAATAATATCAGCAGTATCCCGAATGCCTGCGGTATCTATAAAACGGAAAACCACACCACCAATCGCCAGTTCATCTTCGATCGTATCACGGGTGGTACCAGCAATATCAGACACAATAGCCCGCTCTTCATTCAATAAAGCATTCAGCAGCGTAGATTTGCCCACATTCGGTTTCCCGGCAATAACAATTGGAACACCGTTTTTAATCACATTACCCAATTCGAAAGATGAAATTAAACGCTGCAATACATAATTGATTTTTGAAACCAATGTTTTCAATTGCTCGCGATTGGCAAACTCCACATCTTCTTCTGCAAAATCAAGTTCAAGCTCAATCATGGATGCAAAGTGAATCAACTGGTCTCGCAAACCTTTCAATTCATTGGCAAATCCGCCGCGCATTTGCTGCATCGCTACATCATGTGAAGCTTTAGAATTTGAAGCGATCAAATCAGCTACCGCTTCGGCCTGACTTAAATCAAAAGCGCCATTTAAAAATGCACGAAGCGTAAATTCACCAGGTTTTGCTGCACGCGCACCTTTGTGAATTAATAGATTTATAATCTGCTGGATAATGTAATTTGATCCATGACAGGAAATTTCTACCACATTTTCTTTTGTATACGATTTTGGAGCAACAAATAAACCCGCTACAACCTCATCAATCAATTGATCGCCATCTTTAAGCAAGCCAAAATGTAAGGTATGACTGGCCTGCTCTTCCAGATTTTTTCCAGAAAAAACTTCATTCGTTAATCGGATGGCATCTGGTCCGGATAGGCGAATAACGCCGATGGCACCAGATCCCGGAGGTGTAGACAATGCAATAATGGTATCTTGATGATTCATATTTCTGACTGAAAATGCAAAGGTAGGGAAAAGAAACAGAATAATTTTTGGAGGAAAAGAACGGCAACCTATCACCTTTAGTGATAGGTTAGAATTACACCTGACCTTTGCATAAAAATACCAGATCTGCACTGTTTAATAAATGGTAGAATTTGATTTTAACGATTGTAAAAGAATACGATGAACTGAACAAAATTTGCACAATCGGTTAATTTTTCAGGAAGTTATTTGTTATCGTTCAATTGACAGGATTGTTATTTTCAATCCAGTCAATATCTATCTAAATAAAGCCATAACGATTAGGATTTCGCAATAATTTCTATGCTTACTTAAGTTAAGAAACTACTGCGATCAGAATGACCTGAGACAAGCCATAAACATCCAATCCAGGCCAGAATTGCTGTAGAAATTCCCAGTTCCGGATCAGCCATAGAAAATGACAGTCGCAAGGCGATTACTGAGATGGCTGCAGCAAAAAAATATGGAATAATTCTTTTCATTTTTGGATTACTTTGTTTTCTGTTGCTATTCAAAAATCCAACCAAAAAGACTTCAGTTTAATTAAATTATTCAATGTTAGATTTAGTTGACATTTCAACTAAAAAAGTCAGGAATTAAAATCGGAACAAGCGATGGAACTGACCCTATCGGGATAGATTACACAAAATCTCCCAAGCTAAAATAGTGGATTAGCATGCCAAAACAGATGTGTTATCGTTTATGTACCATAAAAAGGTCATATATGGCGGCAATGTTTTTTTCTATGGCATGTCAGTTTTTCCAATAGCCATAATAAAGTGAATCAGGTAAAACCTGAAAATAAGTCAATATTGCCTGCACAAACATTGTTCAGGATATCCAATCTGGATACAAAATTGTCCGATCTGGAAACATTTCAGGATTTTGTTTTTCTGAGTTTTGTTTTTCAAAACAATGAGAATATGCAGAAGACAATTTTTATTACGGGAAGTTCGAGCGGTTTGGGCAAGGCAACAGCCATATTATTTCAGCAAAATGGCTGGAAGGTAATTGCCACAATGCGTAATCCCGAAGCTGAAACCGAATTAAACCATCTGGAAAATGTACATCTATTGCCCCTTGATGTTACAAAGCCTGAACAAATCAATGCATGTGTAGAACAGGCCTGCCGACTTGAAAAAATAGATGTGGTTTTCAATAATGCCGGTTATGGTATGTTGGGTGTAATGGAGGCTTTCAGTGATGAGGACATTACCAGACAAATTGAAACGAATCTTTTAGGGCCAATTAGGGTAACGCAGGCATTTATTCCGCATTTTAGACAAAACGGGGGAGGAATTTTTCTAACGACAACTTCTCTTGGAGGGTTTGTAGGATTTCCGCTTTGTGGTGTATACAATGCTACCAAGTTCGGAATTGAAGGATGGACTGAGGGCATGTCATATGAATTGGCTCCACATCATATTCAGATTAAGACCATAGCACCAGGTGCCATTACTACAGATTTTTCGGGAAGATCACTCGATAAGAAAAAACACGATGCTTACCACACAGTTGAGGAAAAAGTTTTTAATTTCATCGATTCCATGCACGATGAAGGAGCTTCGCCGGAGCAGATTGCACAAATTGTGTATGAGGCTGCAACAGATGGAAAAGATCAGGTGAGCTACCTCGCGGGCAAAGATGCTCTTGCTACTTTTGATCGGAAATTACAAATTGGAAGCGAAACCTTGAGAAAGGAAATGGCTAAACAAATTTTTGGATAGCTACTTTTTGGTAAGAATAGCTTTAAACCATATGATCAGTCGTAACTTTACCGAAGTATGAAAATAATCCATTCCATTTCTGAATACCACCGTTTGTTGTCGCTCAGCGCACCTGCTCATCCACTCATTAGCGTTGTAGATGTTGCAGAAATGCGCTTTCTGGACGATGAAGCGTGGGATGGGTATACGCTCGATTTTTATGTGATATCGTTGAAAAGGAATGTTTCAGGAACAACAAGGTACGGGCGGGCACATTACGATTATGATAAAGGTTTAATGACTTTCATAGCCCCGCATCAGGTACTTTCCTTAAACCAGGAACAGCGTATCCCGGAGTATCCGCCTTCGGGATATTCGCTTTTTATTCATCCGGATTTTTTGTTTAAACATTCTCTCGCTTCAATTATTAGGGAGTACGGCTTTTTCTCCTATTCTGTTAACGAGGCGCTCCACCTTTCTGAGAAGGAGGAAGGATATATTTTGGATATTTTTGGCCGGATTCAGGAAGAATACCAACACATAGATTTGCACACGCAGGATATTATCCTTGCGCAGGTTGATTTGTTGCTCGGATACAGCAACCGCTTTTATCAGCGTCAGTTTATTACCCGCAAGACGGCAAACCACAACCTGTTGGATAAGATGGATCAGTTTCTGGAACAATATTTTGAACAACAACGGAGCCTCAGAACGGGCATGCCTACAGTGGAGGCCATTGCCAAAACGCTTCAGGTTTCTCCACATTATCTTAGTGATTTATTGCGTTCGTTAACCGGGAAAAATGCACAACAATACATTCAGATACATCTTATCGAAAAAGCCAAAGTATATTTGAGTACCACCAATCTCAATGTAGCAGAAATTGCCTATTTGCTTGGATTTGAGTACCCGCAATCGTTCAATAAACTGTTTAAAAAGAGAATGAATGTTTCTCCACTAGAATTTCGCAAGGCGTTTAAATAGTTAATAGTATGCAGAATGGCGCCCAGACTGAACAAAATATAAGACTTGCCGTAATAAGTCAATATATTTTCGCGAAGCGTTACAAACATCGTTGAGGCAGATAGTTAATGCTTAAACTACTATATTACCTTCGAATACACCCTAATTCATGGCCTCGACAAAGAACTTGAAGATAGTGTAGATGTGTTCAAGTATTTTTAGGTATTGCACAATTGCTACAACAGAACGTTTTTTACCTTAAAGATTTGTCCTCTTGTTGAGCATAAGCTATGTCAGAACAAGAGATATAGAATCCAATTTCAGGAGTTTGGCAGCTATCAATAAGTGCCGATAATAATTTTAATGGTGCAATTCTGACAAAAATATCATCCATGGATGATATTTTTGCGCTATGAAAATAGAGAAGGAGATTAAGCATACCTTTGCCAGTCCTCAACAAAGGGCGCTCACCAACATTATCTTCACTTCAAATTGGGTGCTGAATAGAATATCGCTAGCGCTTAAACCTACCGGACTATCGCTTCAGCAATTCAATGTGCTGAGTATTTTATACGGACAACCACAACATGTTGCAACAGTAAACCTCATTACAGAACGTTTAATAGATCGCATGCCCAATACTTCAAGACTGATCAATAAATTAATGGAAAAGGGGCTTGTTGAAAAGGAAAAAAACAATACCGACCAACGGGTTGTATCTATAAGATTAACGAAGAGCGGCGCATTGCTAAAGGAGCAGGGTAGGGAAATTATGGATGCTATTCTTGTAAACCTAACGGATGATGAGGCTAATGTTCTGAATGGTTTTTTAGAAAAAATTAGAGATTAAAAAAAAATTAAATATAAATCATCCATGGATGATTATTCCATGGATTGTAAATTGAATAAATATGAAAAGTAAAGTCATTCTTTTTGATAAACGCCCGTTGGGCAAACCTGCTTTTGAAAATTTCCGTTTTGTTGAAGAAGAAATTCCTGCAATAGAAAGCGGGCAATTGTTGTTAAAAACATTGTATGTTTCTGTCGATCCTTATTTAAGAGGGCGCATGACAGAGGCCAAATCATATATTCCGCCATTTGAACTGGGCAAACCGCTCGCTTCTGTATTAGTTGCTGAAGTCGTGGAAAGCAAACAAGAAGGTTTTCAAAAGGGTGACTTTGTAACCGGCAGTCTTGAGTGGAAAGAATTTCAGGTTTCTAACGGCAAAGGATTGCGAAAAATTGAAGCGGTTGATGGACAACTTTCTCCCCACCTGGGCGTGTTGGGCATGACCGGACTTACCGCTTACTTCGGGCTAACAGAAATCGGCAAGCCAAAAGAAGGCGAAACAATAGTAGTGTCTGGAGCTGCAGGTGCCGTGGGCAGTATTGTAGGGCAAATTGGGAAAATCCTTGGATGCAGGGTTATCGGTATTGCCGGATCTGATGAAAAAGTGGATCTTTTAAAAAACCGCTTTGGTTTTGATGAAGCCATAAATTACCATACATCTTCAGATATGAGTGCAGCAATTGCGGCTGCAGCACCGAAAGGCGTTGATGTTTATTTTGATAATGTAGGCGGCGCGATTTCCGACGCCGTGTTAAGTCATATCAATAGGTTTGCACGCGTACCTGTATGCGGGGCAATCGCAAGTTATAATAATACACAGCCGGATCTTGGCCCGAGAGTACAAACAGTACTGGTAAAAAACAGTGTACTTATGCAGGGGTTTATTGTGGGTAATTATCAGGAGAAGTTTCCGCAAGGCATTGCCCAATTGACCCGTTGGCTATTAGAAAGGAAAATTGTTGGAACTGAAACTATTGTTGAAGGTTTTGATCAGATTCCGCAGGCATTTATCGATCTATTCGACGGGAAAAACAACGGTAAAATGATTGTTAAGATTTAAACCATTGTTCGGGAAATTCAGTTTCGCCAAAGTACGTTGCTGGTTGAAATCTTAAATGTCAACTCAGAATAATTAATAAAACCATACAATTTTAGCCAGTTACCAGCTTTTTGGTTTTCCGTTGATTATCAACTAGAAAAATAAACATGAATACAAATAATAGTGAAATTCTGGCAATATTTAACAGTCAGAAAGCATATTTTTCTCAAGGCGAAACCTTGGGAATTGATTTCCGGATTAAACAGCTTAAAAAACTTAGAGCAGAGGTGGTTGCTCATACCGATGCGATATGTGATGCAATGGAAGTTGATTTGGGAAAAAGCAGGGCAGAGACCGAATATGCAGAGATCAATATCGTACTCAACGAACTTGATTACTGTGTAGGCAATCTGGAAAATTGGGCTAAGCCAATTGAGATGCCCATCAGTCAGCATCCTTCCGGTTCAACAATAAAAAGTAAAGTTATGTATCAGCCTTATGGATTGACTTATATCGTTGGCCCGTTTAATTATCCGCTTCAATTAACTTTAAGTCCGTTATTGGGTGCAATTATGGGCGGAAATACTGCGATAATTAAACCTTCGGAAAATACACCTCATGTTGCAATAGTGATTGAGGATATTATAAAAAGTGCTTTTTCCGGTGATTACATCAGTGTGATTCAAGGTGGGGTAGAAGAGAATACGTACTTGCTTTCTTTGAAATTCGACTATATATTTTTTACTGGTAGTCCGACTGTTGGTAAAATTGTAATGAAAGCTGCAGCAGAACAATTAATTCCGGTAACGCTTGAACTTGGCGGCAAATCACCAACTATTGTACACCATGATGCTGATATCGAAAAAGCTGTGCAAAGGATTTCTCGCGGTAAATGGATGAACTGTGGTCAAACCTGTGTAGCTCCGGATTACTTATACGTCCATGAATCAATAAAAGAAAAGCTGGTTGCTGCATTTATTTCGCATTTGGAAAATACCTATGAAGAAGGCTCATTCGGCAGAATTGGAAAACTTGTTTCGTCTCGCCAGGTAGAAAAACTTGCTGGTTTTCTTGATTCCGCAAAACAGAAGATTGTATATGGAGGCAAACACGATTCCGAATCTCGCTATTTTGAAGCAACGATAATGAATAACGTAAACTGGGAAGATCAAGTAATGCAGGAAGAAATATTCGGCCCTATTTTACCAATTTTAACCTATTCAGCTATCGATGAGGCCATTGCTGAGATCAATTCTCGCCCTAAACCACTTGCACTTTATGTATTTACTGAAGATTCTGCACTGGCAGATGACGTATTGAAAAGAACTTCAAGTGGTGATGCAGAGATCAATAGTACGCTGATTCATGTTGGCACGCATTATCTTCCTTTTGGCGGTGTAGGTACATCGGGTCTGGGTAAATATCACGGTGTGTACAGTTTTCAAACTTTCTCACACAGCAGGTCAGTATTGGAGGTTATATAAAGGTTTTTAGTTAATCATTTAGATGGAGAATCTAAAATATTGTTCGTCATTATTAGATGGCGAACAATATTTTTGTCCTCATCGAAACAAGCGATTACTGATAAACTAAAATCGATCTCACGGGTTTTGGTGGTCCGGCAAAGAGCTTGTTCATATCTTTTAGATTGGCGAGAAAATAACTATTTCCTCATTTACTCATCTGTTCTAGTACTTTAAATTCAAATTGAGGACTGCTCGGTTTCAAAAAATCTTCTGAGATAATGTTCCCTTTATTATCAATCATTAAATAACGAGGGATTGTTTTAAGGTTAACCAGCTTGGTAAGTGCAGATGTCCGGAAATTTATCAAACGATACTGAAAAGGTTGGTTGAGTATATTATTCTGCTTTGCTGCGGCTATCCATTTCGACGTTTTGTTATCTTCATCAATGCTAATGCTTACAAATCTAACGGGCTTTCCTTTGAATTTGGAAGATACTTTTTTCATAAAAGGAATTTCTGCAATGCATGGCACGCACCAGCTGGCCCAAAAATCAATTATAGTGAACTTGTATTTCGGATTGGCAATTACGGTCTTAAAATCAATTTTTTTTCCATAGAAATCCGTCAATGGAATGTTCGGTAAATTTTGAATTGTTTTCAATTCATGATTGGCTGCTGTTTCATCACTTTCAATGATATAACTGTAACGACCATTTGCATAAGATTTTAAATTTGCTCTCGCTTCTTTAAAATCTGAGTATGTTTTTTTCAAAATAACAGATACTTCAAATAACGTATCAATGGCAGCAGATTCATTTTTAATGTCTGCAATTGTTTCACTAAACGTATTAAGATCTTCCGGAATTTGCATAAAACTATAAGCCAATAACTCCGTCAAATAATTTGTGTAAAGGGGCGTTTTCTTCAAATCAGTATCGGCAGCCTTTATCCAGTTCCAAACATTGCCGTTTTTAAGTTTTGGTTGTGTTCTTATAGCGTTCCAACGAATAATTGCCCAAGATACGGCCATGTTATTTATAGAATTAATATTCTGGCTTTGATGGTATAAATCTTGATAAAGGCTATCACTGGTAGCTGATGGAGTCAGGTATTGATCAGATAATAGTTTGGAAATTGAGGTATATTTAATATTGGAATTGAGTAACCTAAGTGCGCTCAAATTAACCTGAGGATCTTGAATCGTGTCAATGTTTGCTTCATTCTGGATAAACCGTTCCTGAATATGTTCTATCATTTTTTTCAGGCCTTCCTTTTTTAACAGTTTACTTTCATTTTCATAAGACCAGTGATAACTTTTTGGGAAAGAAAGTATACTATCTGCAAAACATTTTAAGCCGGTACTTGAATGCAGCAGAATTGCGCCATCTTGTCCGTTCTTAATTACAACCTTGTCGCCCGGAACAATAAAAATTGGGTATGATCTCTCCACCGGGCCCGAAGGCAACATCAGCATATTATTATACGACAATAGCGTTGGCTTTGTTATCTCCAGAATCTGGCTAATTACAGTATCCTTTCTACTGGTATTCTTGAAAGATAAAGTGCGGTAATATTTATCAAATAAAATCAAACTGATACTGCTGTTCGGATTTAACTGAGCTGAGATGGTGGTTTTGAGACTATCCTGTTGTTGGTGGTTTATTTGGGCCGCGAATACCGCCGTCTGAAGCACAATAAGGCTCAGTAAAAAAATCAGTGTTCTCATAGATAAAGCGTTATAGATAAATATATCAAATGATGAACGTAAATCCTTAGTTTTCTTGTAGTTTCCTTGTTACAGGTTTAGAAAAGAAAAAATGATACACAATTTCAAACAGTGATCGCAGCGATTGTATATTATTATCTATTGAAATTTCTTTAAAGTCAAGGATTGCATGCATAACGTTTGAAACTTTATGGACTATAAATTGGGAGGAAGGATGGTATACACCAAGCAGCTGATCTATTTAAACGACTTTCTAAATGTCAATGGGGATATATTTGTTTTTCTTTTAAAAAGTCTGTTAAAAGATTGCGGGCGCTCAAAGCCAAGTTTATAGGCTATTTCTGCTACAGATAGTGTTTCTAATGAAAGGTATTCTTTTGCTTTTTCAATTAGTTTTTCCTGGATATGTTGTTGAGCCGTCTGACCTGTGAAAGCGCGCAAAAGATCGCTAAGGTAACTCGGCGATAAATTTAATCGGTCTGCCAGAAATTCAACAGTAGGAAGTCCACTTTGAAGCGTGTGTTTTTCATCTAAATACAAATCAAGTTCAATTTCTAATTTCGTTAGTATATCGTGATTTACTTTTTTTCTGGTCAAAAATTGTCTTTCATAAAACCGGTTGCTAAAATTCAAAAGCAAGTCTATTTGAGAGAGGATAATGTTTTGCGTATGCTTATCGATATGCTGATATTCCCGTTCAATTTTTAAGAAAATGTCTTCTATGTCTTTTTCTTCATTTTCTGAAAGGTGAAGCGCTTCATTAATGGCGTAAGAGAAAAAGCCGTAGTTTCTAATTGCGTGCGCTAATGGATGGTTATAAAGAAAGTCTGGATGAATGAATAATGCATAGCCAGACGCGGGGTTTAAGATATCTGATTGAGATTCATCAAGAGACATAACCTGCCGTGGCGAAATAAAAGTCATTACACCTTTATTATAATCATAAAATCCCTGGCCATACTTTGTCTTGCCTGCAACATTCTTTTTAAGGGAAATGCAATAAAAGTTGACTGAAAAATTTTTCCAGATTTCCGGATCGTTAAATTGAATATCTGAAACGCGTATCACGCTCACCAATGGATGTAATGGATCTTGCAGCGACAAAAGCCGGTGTTTTTCGGTAATTGAATGAATGACTCTCATTTTTCAGGTTAAGTTCAAAGTTATAAATAGGTAACCGATATTTAGCCGGTTACCCATCTAAATTTATTAACCGAGAAACTGTGAGCGGATTTCTTTTCTAAAATTCTCAGCCCCGATTTCGTTACGGCGTTTGTACATCGCCTTTGCATCATCGCCAACAAGGTAACGGATTTGGTCTTTTCCATCGGTAGCGGCCTCATAAACCACAGCAGCCAGTTTTTCTGCAGGCAAAGCAATATCCATCATAGAATCCATCATCGGATAGAGCTTATTTTCCAGCAATTCATAGTCAGAATGAATCGATTTATCCATAGATCTGGATAAAAAATCTGTCGCTACTGCACCAGGTGCGATGGTTTTAATGCCAATATTGTGAATGCCGAGTTCAAATGACATACTTTCAGACCAACCTTCAATACCGAATTTCGTTGCATGATAAATAGAGTTCAGCGGAAAACCCATAAAACCTCCCATAGACGATGTTGAGATGAACAATCCACTTTTCTTCGCTTTAAAGTGCGGAATAAATGCCTGAGTAATTCTTATTACGCCAAGAAGATTCGTGTTAACTTCATTTAAAATCTGCTCGTCACTTAATCCTTCAAGCGCTCCAACAAGTCCGTAACCAGCGTTATTGAAAACAACATCAATTTCATGCAATGCAATAGCCTGGCTAACTGCCGATTTAATCTGCTCCAGATTGGTTACATCCAACTGAATTAATGTAACATTATTTAGCTTGCCGAGTTCGGTTTCATGCTCAGGATTACGCATGGTTGCAATAACTTTCCAGCCATTAGATTGAAAGAATTTGGCGGTTGCTTTTCCCATACCTGCTGAAGCACCTGTAATGAAGATAGTCTTATTCATGTTTTAAACTTGATTTTGTACTTCAAATGTCTGAATAGCACGCATCAAAATTGTTTCCCAATTCCGGATTGTTGTTTCCAAAATCGCTTTTTAAGTATTTTGGGTAGTTTCACAAGCGATTGAAGTAATAATTCTGCTTATAACGCTGTAGGACGGAAAATCAAAATGCCACGATAATTGGAATAATTTATTTTTCGGGATGATTAGCGCAATGAATACAAAAAAGCCTTTAACAGACTAAAAATTTTCATTTATTAAACTACTTTAATTTTAAGCTGAATGCGCATCGATAGTTTTGTGAAATGAAAAATATGAAAGAAACAGTTGAGCGTTATACAAGCGCCTGGAACCAAAAGACAGCAGAAGAAGTAAAAACTGCTTTCTTGCAAATCTTATCAGAAGAAATCACCTATCAAGACAGGCAAACACCTTTGATAACAGGAATTGATGCATTTGTTGATTTGGTTATGTCGTCGCATGAGAAAGTGCCCGGCCGCAGATTTTCTCTACCGGGAGAACCAGAATACTTTAATCAACATTGTTATTATGCGTGGACTATTGACATTCCCGGCGTAGGTCAGTTTGAAGGAAAAGACTATGTGCAATACAATGATGAAAACAAAATGACGGTGATTGTAGGATTTGTTCCTAATTTGTAAAATGCACGAGTTTGATCGCATACTTGCGAATTTTGCCCTTCACATTAGTTTAGATGCTGCAGAACAAACGCTTATAACCGCTGTTCTGCAGCATAAAATTTTAAGAAAAAATGAAATATTGTTGCAAACCGGAGAAACGTGCCGCAATATTTATTTTGTAGATAAAGGTTGTCTTCGTGTTTTTAATCGTGACAAAGATGGTTTAGAGCATAATGTTTTGTTTTGCCCGGAAAAATGGTGGGCTTGCGATATGACCAGCTTTTCAGGTCAGGTTCCTGCTTATTATTGTATTTCCAGTTTAGAAACTACAGAACTTTTGTACATAAGCTACCAAAATTTGGAAAAAATGTATACTCAGATACCTAAACTTGAACGTTTTTTTAGAATACTGGCCCAAAACGGATTCAGCTTATATCAGCGGCGCGTTAATTCAATTATTTCCAGATCTGCCGATGAACGTTACGTGCAATTTCAGCGCCTTTACCCAAATCTGGAACAACGTATTGCCCAAAAACACATTGCTTCTTACCTTGGCATCACCGCTGTGTTTCTGAGCATGATTAGACGGAAGGCAGAAAAACCAAAATGATTGACAATAGTAATCTGTTGATTCCCGACTTTGTTTAAATGGACATGGCGTAAAGGGAGAACCTAATACGATTCGGAACTAAAAAAGAAAGTACTTACAAGAAACTTTTTGGGTACGCTAACAGAAAGGTTTAAATTGCAACCAAATAGTTTCCCAAATCCTGTGTGTCTGTGGGAAACCAAACTGCAAATTAGAGCCAGAATGCTCTCTTTCTAAACTAAAATAGTTGGCACTGAAGCGTTTCTTTATGCAAAAAAAGACAGGCTGCTACAAATGCGAATGTGTTTGTGCATACATCAGGTTTAAAAATGCAGTTATTAACTATGCTAACAAACATATTGTTGGCATAGTTCGCTTATAAACTTGCGGTATACATTCATTGTGTTTTCTTGTTTACAGCGTGCCCTTCAAATACAGGAATTTGATGATTTCATAGAATTTGACACTGAATCAGCTGATAAAATTCAAACTGTACTGCCATCTTTCAGGTTTCAACTGCTACATTTGCTTCTTTAATTTAATTGACACAAGTGATTCATTCCATGGAAACATCTTTCCTGCAAAAGCAAATTGAAGACGATACGGTTATCTTGCATCCGCTTAAAGGCGACGATTTTGAGCATTTGTATGCTGTAGCGTCAGATCCAAAAATTTGGGAACAACATCCCAACAAAGACCGCTGGAAAAAAGAGGTCTTTGAAGTATTCTTTACCGGTGCACTTGAAAGCGGTGGCGCTTACCTTATTGTAGATCGTGCTACGGGTACTTCGATAGGCAGCACGAGGTATTATGAATACGATGCAGCAGATTCAAGTATAAAAATCGGATACACTTTCTACGCTACACAATTTTGGGGAAAAGGAATAAATCCGCGTGTTAAAACAATGATGCTCGATCACATTTTCAATTACGTATCTGTAGTTAAATTTGACGTAGGCGCAAGTAATTTGCGCTCTCAGATTGCAATTTCAAGGCTTGGCGCAGAAAAAATCAGCGAGCGTTTGGTCAAGTATTTTGGGGAGGAACCAAAGCTAAACTTTACATATCAACTCAATAAAGAAACGTGGAAGGAGAGAATTGCAAATGAATATTAATGATCTGATTATCCTGGATAAGGAAGAAGTAAAGCTTGAAAGTATTTTTCTGGACGAAACAAATCAGAAGATGCTGGGGCAGTTGATTCGTGAATACAGGTTTGCGGAAGAACTTTCCCGGTATAAATTACCCGTTAATAATAAACTGCTTTTATATGGTGCGTCGGGTTGCGGAAAAACAATGTCTGCAAAAGCGATTGCCCAGAAACTTGGAAAAAGGATTCTCATCTTAAATTTAAGCAATATTATAAGTGCCCGTCTTGGTGAAACTTCGCAGCATTTGAGACTGATATTTGACAAGGCCATCAAGGAAAATGCTGTATTGTTTTTGGATGAGTTTGATCAGATTGGAAAAACCAGGGGAGCAGAAAACGATTCGGGAGAGATCCGCCGTTTAGTCAATACGCTAATCCAACTGATTGATTATTTTCCACCAACAAGTTTATTGATCTGCGCAAGCAACCACGCCGAAATACTGGATGAGGCATTGCTGCGTAGGTTTCAGTTGCGCATTTCATTTACGATGCCAGAAGCAGAAGTGCTCGATAAATATTACAACAGCATACTGGAGGTCTTTCCTGAAGACCTTCGGGAAATAAGCAAAGTATACGATGTGTCTTTCGCACAGGCGAAAGATCATGCCTTAACGCAGGTTAAAGAACGATTAATTTCCGCGCTCGAACGCGAAGAATAATCATTTAACCAGATCTTTCGCTTTGTATTTAATTTAACGTGATAAGACGCGATTTTCGTCATGGGTTTTTGTGGAATGCCGACAAAATTACCATTTCAGGAATGAGTTTAGATTGTAAGCAAGAATTGTTCAATGAAAGCTTTTCTGGAATGAAGTTGAAGAAAGGCATAATCTCCATTACTTTGCACTCGCGTTCTGATTTCATATAGAAAATGTCCGCCCATATCTACAACAATTCTATGTCGTGCTGAAAACCACGCTGTATGGGGATTTTTCCAACAGAAAGAATAGTACTTAGCGCTGATTTTAAGGTTTTTTAACGTTGGATGATTCAGGTTTATGATCCGCGGAAGTTTTCCGGACAAGATATCCTGTTTCTGTACCAGCGCGAGGTGATCTGAGTGAATAAATTCGTAATCAGAAAGTATCGGATCTTCCACATCAGGCATGTTTTTAAGTACACGGAATCCTTTTAATTTTTTGCCGTTAACCACCCAAATTAATTTAGAATAGAAACTTTCGCGGCTCAATATTTCAGCGGCAGTAATGGGCGAATTTTGAAACTCAAGCGTGGTTCCGCATGGTGTATGTACATCTCCACGATGTATTTCACCTGAAAGACAGTCAACAAACGCTTTTTCCCTGAAAGATTCCGGAAAAGCCATTTTCCAATTGCGGTGCCAGGGCGTTTCATTTTTGTAAAATCTTTCTACACCGCCCGGCATCACAGGAAGCCCCATTTCCCATTGCATTGTCTCCCTCAATTGTAGTGTTTTGTCAGTATGCTCACTCTTCCATTCCATTAACGCAAAAATAAACAGATCTGGCTAAAGTGAAATAATATTAATCAACACATCCAATGAAATACGTTTTTTAATATGCGTTGATTGTATGTAAATCTATCCCAGCAATCAATTCCAATCGTCAATTGACGATATAACGTTCTTTAATTTTTGAAGATATACTTGTAAGTTGTTATTGATCAGCCGCTTTGTGTTTTGGTTAATGATTTGGTGTATATAGCTTAACAGGTATAGAAAATTAAGAATTAATAGCGCATTTAAAAAGAAAGAATATGTATACACCAGAAGAAATCGAAGAACAAAATATGGACGACAGAGACATCTCTCATTCTGATGATCAGCAAAGCCAGCTTGACGTGCATTCAAATGGTTATGAACCTAAAACAAATGAAGAGAAAGAAATCAGTTCAAAAGACCTGCTTGATCAGGCGTACCGATCATCTGAGTCTTCATTTACATTGGAACCTTAAGTTCCAATGTGAAACTGTTCTATGTGGTAAAATTAATTTTAGAACAGCAATAATTTTCCATCGTTCATCAAATGTGTACTCAAACCCATGTGAGAAATCAATATTGGTTTGGTTTCAATCTATGCGTTAAAATTAACGCATGTATTTACCGGGTTTACGATTTATAAAATATTATTTAGTCTGATGTGCTGCAAGAGCATAATTGTTTTGCCGTCTTTTATTTCACCGGTTTTTACCATTTCGAAAGCGGCATCAATATGAAGTTCCAGTACTTCGATGTTTTCTTGTTCCTCTTCCAATCCTCCGCCATTGCTTACCTTCATGTTTTCTTCGTATTCCGCAATAAAAAAGTATAAAATTTCGGTTACCGAGCCAGGCGACATATACGCTTCAAAAATTTTTTCTACATGAGAGATTTTATATCCGGTTTCTTCTTCGGTTTCTCGTCTTATGCAATCTTCCGCATGATCTTTATCCAATAATCCGGCGCAGCTTTCGATCAGCATTCCAGATTCATTACCGTTTACAAAGGTGGGAAGTCTGAATTGTTTCGTCAGGATTACAGTTTTTTGTTGCTTGTTATACAGTAAAATGGTTGCTCCGTTTCCTCTGTCGTAAACTTCTCGGTTTTGCGTTAAAACCTCAGTATCAGAACTGGCAGAATTGGTATATTGATACGTGATTTTTTTTAGGATGTACCAATTGTCTGAAAGAATTTTTGTATCGGTAATTTTTATATTTTCGATCATCAGTTAGATAATTTTTCGAGACGAATATATCTCAAATTATCAAACATTTAATGGTCTTGAACGAAAACTTGAAACATTAGACATCAGCATTAATGGTTCTACATAATACTGATCTATGCTAATCTTGCCATCTTTAATCACATAAGGATGGGTGAGGAGCACATCGGTAATTGCAGATTCGATGAAATGTTTTACGTCATACATGTAAATAAGTGAAACTGCATTATGGGGTGTTAACAAATTTAAGCTGGATTTATATCCTAATAATTCATCAGTGCCAGTCAAATTTTTTAATGCCCAAACCATATCTCCACATGCGCTAACACTTTTAAAACCGGCACGTCTGGCAGATAACAGCGTTTGTTCTAAAAGATCGTACATTTTTTTTGTGGCAAAACTACCGCCTTCAATGTAGGTGTTTTCTAATGCCAATACTTCTAACTGGCCTGATGCAAGCTTACTTACTCGTAACAGATATTACATGATTTACCAGGCAAGTGCAATGCTCGTAATGACGACTGCCTTCGAGGATATTAATGACTTTTTCGTTCAGATCCAACCTTCGTTTATGTAAGGAATAATCACCTCGTATTGCTCCGACTTTGAGTCAAAAAATCCGCAGATGTGTATAGGAGCCGAAAGCGACTTGCCGCAAACAGAAAAAAGGAGTTTCGTTTTTCATCATTCAAAGATAGAATGAAAAGGATGGTGAAAAAACCGAAAATTCTCCATAGAGCGTATAAAGTCGGTAAATTCAACTGAAACCACTAAATCCAGTTAAGGATTTTCTTAGTCTCGTGTTTGATGATGACGCAAAAAATCGCATTTTGCTCTAAAGTAGAATCAAATGGCGAGAAAAGTTACAGATGGACCGGTTAGAAACAAAGAACGCACCAAAGCAAGCCTCATCACTGCGCTTGGAGCAATTCTGAAAAAGGATGGTTTTTCCGGACTGAGCATCAGCAGTGTTGCAGATGAAGCAAAGGTAGACAGGCGTTTAATTTATGATTATTTCGGCAGCCTCGAAGGATTGGTAAAAGAATATCTTAACGGTAACGATTACTGGAAAATTAATCCGGAAGATGTTGATGGAATGGTAACCGCCGCCAAAGAAGATTCTGGTAAAGCGCTTGCATACAGTGTTTTGGAGAATCAATTAGATAGTTTGATCAACAATGAAGAAATGCGCCGTATTATTACGTGGGGACTTAGCGAAAAGCTTCCGTTTTTAAAAGCGCTAGACCTTAAACGGGAAACCATTGGCAACATTTTATTAAGCGAAATTATTGATCAGCATTTTGAGAAAAGCGATAAAAATTTCAGGGCAATGTACGCCATATTAATGGGCGGAGTTTATTACCTGACGTTACATGCCAAGATGCAGGAAAATCCTTTCTGCGGGATAGACCTTCAGCAGCTTTCAGGTCAGGATGAAATTAAAAAAGCACTTAAACAATTTATAGATCTTGCCTATGTTTAAGCTGTTTTGATCGAAAAATGCCAGCTCGATTTTAATTTAATGGTTTAGATATTTGAGGCCGATAATATTTAAGGCGTTGTTTATTAATTGTTTAGTTGCGAGATATAACACAGCGACGATAATTACCCGAATAACCAGTTTGTATTTTTTTAAACCAAAAACCGAGAAATATTGGTAATAAAAAATGATGATATATAGAAAGGTGAGTATGGTTAAATAGTAATTTACCCAAAGTAAGAATGATTTGTCTCCGGTAAAAATCATAACAATCGGCAAAATAAAACTAACTGCCAGTACGCCGCACAACAGGTATAAATTCAAAACGATATTTTCTGCATAATTCTGTTTGCTTTTTCTGAACAATAAAAAACTTGCGAGCGCAATGATTGGAATATGCAGAAAAACCGTAACTTTTGAATAGCTTTTTAAAATTTTAAACAAACCGCCAACAGTGGTTTGGTCATACAATTCTGAAGCTTCAATTATCGTCCATTTTTTAAGGAAATAACCAATGGTTAGCAATAGAATAATGGTTGCAAAATAATTGAAGTGTTTTACTCTTTTTCCCTGTACGTATTCTCTTACGCTGTGTCCGGGCCGCGTAAACAACTCTTTTATTGTGAAGAAAAAACCTTTGTCGAAGTGAAATATCCCGTGGATGAAATCATGCTTAAAAACATGCGACAAAGAAAACCTATGTGTAGCGGTTGCCTGACTACAATTGCTGCAAAATTTACCGATGGTTTGTGCATTGCAGTCTAAACAGTTGTTGGTCATTTAATGAATTTTTCTCAGTGATTTATTTGCTGGTATTCGATAGAAACCAAGCGTGATTCAAATATATCACATAGTTATGATATTTTAATTAAATCTTTAACTTTGATGTACTTGATTTTGGCTTCAAAAGCAGGGACAGATCTAAATGCATCCTTTCAAATGAAATTCATCTATATCCTCGCAGTAATCTTTCTGGTTATCATTTTAGTTTACCGGATTTCTAAAAATTACAGCTCAGCTACGGTTATACCGTTACCGGCCAGATTTGAAAAATATCAGTCTATTGATAGTATTGAAACCATGCAGACGGGAAAGGCAAGTCTGGATCTGTTGCTGCAAAGCCAGAAAAATATTGAGTTTTTTTTAACTCCAGATAAATATTTGGTGGTTTACAGTATGCCATCAGATAAAGAAAATCAATTCATCAAAATCGATACCAATGGCAATGTTATCGATTCCTTAGAAATTATCTCTAAACCTGAAAACCTGATTTTTTTAAAAGGTTTCATTGTTGATAAAACAACAAAAGTGTTCTATAAATGGAGTTTTAATGGATCAAGAGAACCAATCAAGTTAATTAGCCAGAATTTAGATTTTAAAGCAGATTCCGATGAACAGAATGCGCAATTGACAGAAATTTTAAAAAAATCAACTGCGGTTTTTCTGGATTTCAATTTCGATAGTCCTGCGCCTCCAAAACAAATTGGCGAAGTTTTGCAAACTACCCAGGGCATTAACAGTTACGCCATCGTAACTTATTTTATCGGCGAAGAAGGTTTCCAGATGTATACGCAATTAAACGTGCATAAATATTTTTCGTCTTCTTTTTTGGCACAAATGGCGTGGAATAATCTTTTCAAACGGTTAACTGCAAAAAATCATTTTGATGGAGAAATCATAAAATCTTCCAATATTGTTTATCAGTATTTCCAAAAACAAAAGCTAGAAAGCGTCCGTTTTTCTGGTGGAGGAGGAAGTGCGCCAGGTTTTTCAAAAGACCTTTATCCCGGATTTCTATTTACCGATGTGATTTTCAAAACCGATACATTTAAAATCAAAGAATTTATGTATCTGGATGAAGCGTGGAATACTTCCTCGGTAGAAATTGAGGGTAAAAATATTGGTGCGCTCGCTAAAAATAAAGTACAACCTGTACAAAATATAGATGCTTACCAGTATTTTGCAGACGAGAAATTACATTACGTTCTGTTTACCAATAACGATAAGAAGCTCTATATTATCCGATAAGGATTGCGGATAAATTGGATGATAAAGGAAACTATTTAAATGCTAATAAACTTTATGAATACGATTTGCCGAATGATCGTTTTCTGAAATTTATTCGGTAGAAGCTAAAAGATTTACGCAATAATTACTTTGCCATAATTGAAGTGTTAAGTGCTTTTTTTATAGTGTAATACTTTCTATTGGTTACCGGGATTCTGAAAAAGATTACCTGGCGAAGTCAAGCAAAGTACGCATTCCGTTAGAAGAACTTGTTACGAGGTTAAATTAGCCGAATCTGCAGGAAAGGAATGCAGTGACCGATTGATAATTTTTAAGCTGCTGATAAACATAAAAGGCCTGTCCATTTTTAAACGGACAGGCCTTTTTATGTTTAAAGAAATATATTATTTCAGTACTTGTATTGCGGCTTTCCCGTCTGCGTTTGGTAAAGCTAAGCCAAGTAATTTGGCCACGGTTGGTGCTACATCTTCCAGATTAATGGAATCCATAACCACACCGGTTTTAACACCAGCACCGGCAATGATAAAACCCGTTTTAATTTCATTGCTATCTGGGAAATATCCATGTGCGCCGCCTTTTTTAACGCCAACCAACGGACCAGAATTTCCATCTTGGATATAGACTCCGTTCGCAGCAGCTAAAGCAAAACTTGCATGCGGATCTGCACCAATTTTATCCAGCTCTGCGCGCTCTACAATACGGTACATCTGTTGGATTTCATTTGGCAGAGAAGCCATTTTTGCTCTTACCTTTTTTAGTGTTGCCCCATCATTTGGGTTTTTCAACTGAAAAAATGCAGAACCGCCCGCCGATTGAAATTTAGCAACCGGTTCTTCTTTGCCAACTTTAAAGTCAATTCCGAGTGCTGTAAGCCAAACATTTGGCGACAGGCTTTTCTCAATATCCACAAACCCATGATCGCCGGTAATAATAATAGTTGTACTGTCTTTTAATCCAGCTTTTTCTATTGCATTGACTAAATTCATCACGGCATGATCTGCAGAAGCAACGGCTTTGCTCACTTCAATTCCAGAACGGCCGTATTTGTGTTCTGCGCCATCTACGCCTGCAATGTGAATACTCAATAGTGCAGGCTTGTATTTTTGAAAAATGTAAGCTGCCATTCTACTGTTGTTTTCGTCCATAGCAAGAGAACTCAGGTTTAGATCTTCCATTGGTACATCGCCAATGGCAAATTTTTCCATTTCCTCTAACAATCCTTTTGGCGTGGCAAATTCTGCAATCGCACTTTTCCGATCTGCCATGTTTTTTGACGACCAGATTTCTGGTAAGTTGTAATCAATTTCTGCCCCCACAGAAATTGGCCAGGAAACAGAGGCAGATTTTAAACCACCTTTACGTACCGATTGCCAAAGTGTTTCTGCTTTAATTTTTTTGCTTTCTGTTGTCCACACATATTTATGCTCATCATCCGGCATTGTGTTGTAAGTAATTCCATGTTTATTTGGGAAAGTACCGGTAATCAATGTGGTGTGAGAAGGATAGGTGACACTTGGAAAAATGCAACGAACACCCTTGGCGTGTGAACCAATGTTTACCAATTCTTGCAAGTTTGGTGTAGGCCAGGTTTTATCCAGATAAAAATCTGGTCTAAAGCCATCTATACTTACTAAAATAACATGCTTTGATGTTTGGGCGCCTGCATTTGCTGCAAGGGCCAAGGCAAAGAATAAGCCTAAATATTTTTTAATCATGTGTTGTAGGAAATTAATTTATGAAAGGGAAAATTTCTTTTGCTGTTTTATTAGCTACCAGAACTTTGTTCATGTCGTATCTCATTGTTACTACACCAGTTACTGTGTTATTCGTAAAATCATCCATTCCTCTGTTTAATGGAATGAAAGATGGAATTTGAGCCACCAAATCGCTGGATTTTATGTTTGCATTATTAAGCTGTTCTGTTTGAGAAACCGGAAGTTTGATTCCTAAATCTGTCATTCTTCTGCCTTCTGCCATAAAAATTTCCTGGCGCATTCTGTATACCAAATACAATAAAGCATCTTGTGTAGTCGCAGCGTCTAAATCTGTTGCAGTTACCTTAGTGCCAGAAATGGTTGCCATTGTAATGTTGCCTGCTTTTCTGTTTAAAACGTAACCTTCGCGTTCTATGCTGGTTTCATCAAATTTAACTTTCACAGCTGTAAGCGGATAATCGGTTCTGTTGCCACCATTGCGCGTTTCATTCACATCACTAAACGTTGCTGTTGGACGTTTGGCAATTACATCTGTTAACAGATTTTTTAAGGTTGTTCGTGCGCCAGTCAAATCATTTGCAGAAAGCTGAACTTCTGCAACAATTAAATAAGCCTCTTCCCCTTTAATGTAACTGATTGGTTTTTGATCTAATGCGATGGTTCCGGTGTGGTAATATTTTGGATCCAGAAAATCCAGACGTGGTAATGGTGCAAACTCATTCGTTGTAGAAGAAAACAAATACGTTTGAAGTGTATTGGCTGCGCTGTTCTGGCCATCAAACACCTGTTGTTTTAACAACAAAGGTGTTGTCATGGCGGCAGTAGCAAATGCTCTTGCCTGTGTAGCATCGCCAAGGTTGTAATATATTCTCGCTTTTAACAAAGTGTAAGCTTGTTTTTCAGTCGCATTTGTTTGTAAAGCCAGGGCTTGATCAAGCGCTGAAATTGCCATTGCATAATGTTGTGCCGGAGTTAATGCAGCACCTTTGGCTGCGCCTGGCAAAGTAACAAACAACTCGCCACTAAGTACGTGTGCGTATGCATTTATAAAATACATTTCTGCTTTCTGAAGGGCTGTAGTAGATTTATCTGCTTCTACGACGGTGGTTAAACCGTATTCAGACATTTCTCTCAATCTTTGTATTGCAGATTGAATGGTATTCACATCCAAATCAAAATTATCAATTTGCGGAATATCGAATACTTTATTGCTAAGCGTTCTGTTGTTGAAGTAGTTGTCTGATATGATTTCTGTATTGACTACAACCTGATTCAGCGTTAAGGCCATTTGCCTTTTCATTCCTGTTAACCACGTTGTAGATACATTGGTGGTGGTTAAATAAACCTCATCTGTAATGTTTGGGTTATCTTTTGCACAACCCGCAAGCGCAACTGTGGTTACAGTGGCAATAAAAATGTTTTTTATATATGTTTTCATCTGTTTATCGTTAAAAATTTACTCTGAGTGAACCAACAAATTGTCTTGGAGATGAGTAGGTAGAGTAGGAGATACCGCCAGTTGTTGCACCGTTCTGGCCTTGCGAACTTCCGCTGGTAGTTGCTTCAGGATCAAAACTTGATGTCGCGAAATTCAGCGGATTTACTACAGAAAAGCCTACGTTAATGCTTTTTACAACATTTTTCCAAGAAGCAGGTTTAAAATTGTAGCCAACACCAATTGTTCTGATTTTGATGTAATCGGTTTTTTCTACAAACATGTTGGTAATGTCTAACCAGCGTGTTCTTCCGCTTTTATCGATTTCTGCCTGAGGGATTCCTTCTGTAGATGTGCCGTAGTTGAACCTGAATTGTCTATCAAAAGAAATGGCATATGCGCCTTTTTGATAATCTGCATTGGCGAAGAAATTGAACGACTTATACTGAAGATTTACGCCCATGCTGCCAAAAAGATCTGGCACAGTTGTACCCAGATTTTGCTGAGCCGTTGTACTTTCCAACAATCCCTGATCATTAAATACACCATAATTACCTCTGATAAAACCAATCGGGTAACCTTCTTGCACAACAGTCTGAACCGTTCTTGCGCTAAAACCATTGATGTTAAATGCAGCTGCACCACCAGAGCTCACTACTTTATTGTATAAGGTGTTCACGGATAAGTTAAATCTTAAGCTCGTACTTGCGGTTTGAATTGGCGTAAGTACGGTGTTAAATTCTAAACCACGGTTTAAGATGCGGCCAATGTTTTGAAGCTGACTGGTTTCGCCTGTTGATGGCGCCGGTGGAACCACAAAAAGCGCATCTTTTGTAATGGAATGATAGAAACCCGCAGATACAATAATGCGGTCTTTGAGAAAACCAAGATCGATTCCGGCCTCAATTGTACTGGTTTTTTCTGGTTTTAAATCTGCGTTTCCAGCCTGCCCGAATGATGCGGCCTGCTCGCCATTAAAACCTATAAATGATACGGTTCGCTCATTTGCAAATGGGGTGGGAAAGTTTCCGGCAATACCGTAATTGCCACGAATTTTTGCAGAAGAAACGACATTAGAAATTGATTTAAAGTATGGCTCTGCGCTTGGGATATAAGATAAACCAACTTTAGGATAATACTGAATACCAATGTTTTTACCAAAAGCAGAGTTTCCATCGCCACGTAAACCCAAATCTAAAAACAACTTGTTTTTGTAGCCGGCATTTTCCTGGACATAAATACCATAACTGGTTACCGCCAGGTAATATTCATCGCCGGTACGTGTAGCTGCAATGCTGATCGTTTGCGCGCCATCTCTAATGTTTGTACCTGTATATTGGATTTGGTGATCTTCATTTCTGAACAATTGACCGCCTGCGGTGGTGATAAAAGAAAAATCGCCAACTTTAGCTTCGTGCTGTCCGTTAAATTCAAAAGTTAAACCCAGATAATTTCTATCGTAATTGTCAATACTGCCCTGATTGGTCACAACGGTATTGGTTGTATGTGATAAATATTGATTTGTAGTGATTATTTGTTGTCTTTGTGTGCGGTAATCTATACCACCGGTTGCTTTAAACGTAAGGTTTTTTAAAGGCTGGTATTTGAAAACCTGAGAAGTCTGGAATCTGTTTACATTGATGCCGTTGTTTTGCAGTGCCTCGGCCTGGTCTACATATGCTTTTATCGCGGCATACTCATCGTTTGTCATTGCATCAAGATCACTTTTAAATCTTGGTCCGGTGATAGAAGATGCACCACTTTCAGCAAACCATAAACCCGTATAACCGCCTTGGTTTCCGTTTCTGCTGCGTTTGTATTTATTGTTAATGAAACTGAAAGAACTTTCATAGTTCACTTTTGAACCTAAAGAAGCCCTTAATCCGGTACGCAAATCAATTCTCTGGTTGCTGTTTTGGTCATAAATCTGCGTGCCCGTACTGTTTTGGTAACCGCCAGAGAAACTATAGCCAAATTTTCCGTCACCACCGTTTAAGGCCAGGTTGTGTTTTTGATAAAAACCATCCTGCATCAATAAATCTTTAGTGCGTTTAAAATGCAGAAAATCTGTAGTTGGTGTTTCTTTACCCAGTTGGGTTTCATAGGTAATATCTGTTTTATCGGCACCACCTTTTTTTGTAATAATCTGGATTACACCGTTTGCTGCATCAGAGCCGTATAAAGTAGTTGCTGCACCACCGTTTACAAATTCTATTTTCTCGATGTTATCCATAGGAATATCTGCTATAGAGCTAATTGCCGCGCCAGATGCGCTTCCACCGCCTAGTGCTGCTCTAGTGTTCAAATTGTCCATCCGCACACCATCAACATAAATAATCGGCGTAGAACTGATAAATGCAGAATTTACACCTCTTGATCTAATGATCGAGGTAGCGCCGGCTTGTCCACCGGTTAAACGAATCTGCGCATTAGGTAATTTTGCCTGTAAAAGCTGATCAATTCTGGATGCAGGGATATCGCGTAAATCTTTTTCAGAAATGCTTACAACGTTTGATGATAATCTTCTTTTGCTCACATCAATACCTTGTCCGGTAACCACCACCTCATCTAAGCCTAGAAGATCTTCATCCAGTTGGATGTTAATGGTTACGGCCGGTGTATTTCTGGAAACATTAAACTCCCTGGTTTTGAAACCAACGGAGCGTGCTTCTACAATTACATCTTCCTTATCCGTTGGTACGTTAAGTTTATAATTTCCTTTATTATCACTTTGCGTTACGGCAGAAGTACCTTTTATGCGAATGCTTACGCCCGGAAGCGTTTCGCCTGTGCGTTTATCGGTTACCGTTCCGCTTACCGTCATTGATGGCAAAACTTTTTTGGGGTTTATCAGAATGTATTTGTCACTAATCTGGCTTACACTAACATTGGCGTTTTTTGTAAGCTGGTTTAGAATGCTGGCAACAGATTCCTGTTTTGCTTCTATAGTATATGTTTCATTATCGGCTGGACCATAATTTTCATAACCAAATACAAAAGGTGATTTCTTTTCAATGAGTTCGAGCACTTTTCTCATCGAGAGTTTTTTCACAGAGAGGTCTATTTTTACTTCATTCATAGATTGCCCGGCGCTCGTTCCGGCGTAAAGCAATGCATTTGAAAGAAAAATTAAAAGGAGTGTTAGCTTCATTTTTAAGTTAAAGAATGACCACTTAGGGTGTTTGTAACCCAGGTAATATTTTTGCATATTTGAATAAGTTTTTAATGTTTTTGAAGAATTTCATTGGAAATGATGAGCATTGCTGCAATGCTCATGTAAAGCCGAAAGTGTTAGCGCATTTCCGGCTTTTTTGTATCAATTTATTTTACATATCTTATTATTTTATAGTAATTTGATTGCTTTGGTACGTAAATTTTCTTTTGGTAAGCCGCGATAAAATTTCCATTATCTGGTTGGCTGGTTCCCGGTTAAAGCGAATGGTATAGCGTTTGCCAGTATCAAGCTGGGTGTCAAAATGTACAGTTATATGGTAGTAGCGTTGCAACTGTTTTGCAATTTCTGTTAAATTCGCATTGTCTATATACAGTTTGCTATCTCTCCAGGGCGATATATAATCGCTTCGTTCAATTTTTAATGCAACAGTTTCGGTTTTTTTGTTGAAAGAAAGTACATTTCCTCTGGTTAATCCGGAAGCCAAAACCTTGTTATTCTTTGCAACCTTGACTTTTCCCGTTAATACGGAAATTTTAATGTGCGCCATTTCATCATAGGCATTGACGTTGAATGACGTACCCAGAACCTGAGTTTTTAAAATACCGGAACGGATAACAAATGGATGTTTTTTATCTTTTGCTACTGCAAAAAAGGCCTCGCCTTTTAAAGAAACTTCACGTATACTATCGCCAAATTCTTTTGAAACGGTAAGTTCACTGCCCACATTGAGCAAAATTTTGGAACCATCTTTTAACGTAATCTCTTTTGCGGCTTTATCATTTGAACGGAAAACAATTTCGTGGTTGTTTTTTGCAGGAGCTAAGAAAAATTTTCGGCTGTTGACACCAACGCCAATAAGTAAAAGAAAAATGGCCGCGTATTTAAGGTAAGTGAACTGGCGTTCATGTTTCTTTTTATCAAATACTTTACGCAATAAATGCTGTTTGATGCTAATAGAAAGCGCATTTTTATGGGTTTCATCTGCTAATGCGGGAACACTGTTATCATTAGTGCCAAGGTTTTCGTACCAAAGATTAACGGCCGCTTGCTCCTCAGGCGTAGCCTCGTTTTTAATGTACTTTTTGAGTACGGTTTTTAATGCAGTTTGTTTGTTTTTCTGTGACATTGTTATTATAGATATCACGAAAAAGCGCGGTGGTACTTTAAGCCAATGTTACTAAAATATCAATTATTTGTGGTGTAAATTGGCGCTTATAGCAATAATAAGAGAGAGTGCTGCTTCTGAGTTGTATTTGCCTAATTTGTACCGGATGATATTTAAGGCGCTGGTAATATTGTTTTTAACGGTTTGCTCTGATATTGAAAGCCTCATGGCAATTTCGCGCACAGAAAGTTCTTGTTCCCGGCTTAAGCGATAAGGTGTTTGCAATCGCTCTGGCAAACTGTTGATTTCTTTATCTAAAAAATCTCTCAATTCACCAACCATAATGCCTTCATCTGTTTTTACCCCAGAAGATATGTTGATCGCCTTTAAAAGCTCGGGCGCTTCAGAAATGGAAATGCCGGGGCGGGAGAAACGATTGATAATGGCATATTTTGCGGCCATAAAAATGTATGGCGCCAAGCTATCCTTATCATCTGTTGAAATGGTTTTCCGGTTTTTCCATAAACCTAAAAAAATATCCTGAACAATATCTTTCGCATCGTCCTCATGTTTAATCTTGATAAAGATATGGCGGTACAACGCTTCCCAGTACCGATCTATGAGTTGGGTATAAGCCATATGATTATCGGCTTTTACCAGATTGAACAAAGTACTATCAGACAAGGGATTCATATTCTGTAGCGAAAGTACAGGCGGCCTTTAAACTTTATGTTAACTTAAAGTGAAGTGTGTTATGGAGAATCAGATTTGTATGTTAGTTACGACAAAATATTGCTTTTTTGATTGATAGCCGTTAGTTCTACCTATATAATCCTTGGATTCAAAACCCTATTTGCTGATTACAGTTCATTACAGAACTAGCGCAGATGCGTGTTGAGTATGCCCCAGTTCTGTTTCATCGCGTTTATTTTAATCTGACAGCAATTATTTCTTGCGATGGATAAAATAAATTAATAGCCCATTAAATCATTGATAAATTCATCAACCTGGCGTTCGTCTGTCGCCCATGATGTAATTAATCTAATCGCCGAATGGTTTTCATCTATATCTTTCCACACGTAAAAAATATATTTTTCGCTTAATTTTTGGATAATTTCTTTAGGGAAAATTGGAAACAGTTGGTTGGTTGTAGAATCTGTTAAGAAAGAGAAACCTTTCTCTTTTACCCCGGCAGCGATTTTCATGGCCATTGTATTGGCATGTTTGGCCAAAATGAAGTACAGATCGTCTTTAAATAATTCCAGAAACTGAATGGCCAATACGCGCCCTTTTGCCAGCATGGCACCTTTTTGTTTTATGGCAAACTCAAATTCTAATGCCAGATTGGACTGGTTAAAAACAATTGCTTCGCCAAGTAATCCACCGTTTTTGGTTGCTCCAATATAAAATACATCCGTTAGGCGAGAAATATCAGGCAACGTTAAATCGCTATTGTGTGCCGTTATTCCGTGGCCCAGTCTTGCTCCGTCCAAATACAAAAGCAAATCGTTAGACCTGCAAAATTTAGAAAGATCTGCCAGTTCAGTTTTTGTGTAAATGGTACCAATTTCAGTAGAGTTTGAAATAAAAACTACTCTTGGTTTTACCACATGCGGTTTAAGACTGTATTCAATCAATGTTTTTTGCAAATCTATCGGGCGCAGTTTACCATCGTTGGTATCTACAGCAATAACTTTGTGTCCGGTTGCTTCAATTGCGCCAGTTTCATTTGACGAAATATGGCCGGTTTTGGCACTTATAACTGCTTCATGCACGCGCAATAAAAAGGAAATCGCAATCAGATTGGTTTGTGTACCGCCAGAAAGAAAATGGATTACGGCTTCAGGATTTTCGATTTTCTCTTTAATTAATGCTTTTGCCTGCACAGAATATTCATCATCGCCATAACCCAATTGCTGTGTCAGGTTCGTTTCTATCATTTTATTCAGGATGTTTGGATGTGCACCTTCTGAATAGTCATTTTTAAAGTTATACATTAATTTAACTTCTAATATTTTGGGGATTACGAAATAATAATTTAATTGGGAGCGGTAGGTTTTTAACTTTGAGGTTTATACAAAGTTATGAAGCTGTTTGATACACAATATAATTTGGGCTTTATCAGAGCAATTCATAAAGTATTGTTCTGATAGGCAATAGTGTTTATTTTTTTACTTGCTTAATACATCCCTTCAACCAATTTAAGGCATTGGAATTGTAAAACTAAAAACAGACCCTTTGCCTTGTTCGCTTTCTGCCCAGATCTGTCCACCATGTCGCGTGATGATTTCTTTGCAGATGTATAATCCGATACCGAAACCGGCTATCGTATTCAACATGCTGTCATCAGCTCTAAAGTAGCGATCAAAAACTTTATTCAGGTCCTGTTTTGAGATGCCCATTCCACGATCTTTAACAGAAATTTGAGCAATCTGATGATCGGATGTACAGGCAACGTTGATTAAACTTCCGGCAGGAGAATATTTTACAGCATTAGAGATGAAATTGTGAACCACATGCGCAATTTTTTCCTGATCGCCATTAATTTTAGCACTTTCAACCGGCGCAAATATAATTTGATGACTGGAAATGGTAGCTTCAGTTTCTTCTCTAACCGTTCGCATTAAATCTGCGAGATCAAAACGCTCATGCTGGATGTTGATCTTACCGGATTCCAATCTGGAGAGGTTTAAAAATCCATTAATCATTGCAGTCATTTTTTCTACCTGAAGGTTTGCTTTAACCAGTGCACCTTTTAACAATTCATCCTGAGAGGATTTTAATTTCAAAAGTACTACCTGTACATAGGCTTTCATAGAAGTGAGTGGCGTTTTTAACTCATGACTTACCATAGCAATAAAGTCATTTTTTCTAAGCTCGTCGTTTTTCTGT
Source organism: Pedobacter terrestris (assembly GCF_052343045.1). Taxonomy (NCBI): domain Bacteria; kingdom Pseudomonadati; phylum Bacteroidota; class Sphingobacteriia; order Sphingobacteriales; family Sphingobacteriaceae; genus Pedobacter; species Pedobacter terrestris. The sequence continues at coordinate 1,955,223 of NZ_CP180264.1, forward strand.
TCCGTAATATCCATTAAAAGACCTGTAAAAATAGAAAATGAGCCATCATCATTTGCTTTTAGATTTCCCACTGCTCTTACCCATCTAAATTTATTGTCGTGCAAGCCAATAACTGAACAGGTTACATCATAATCTCCATTATTGTACATTGCATTTTCTAACAATCGCGTTATCATAGGTCGTTGTTCCTCAACAACACGAGCGAGCGCATCATCAAGCGTTGGTTCTTCATGCTGGAAAAAACCCAGAAGTTGTTTTACGCGGGCATCGGTTACGAATTTTCTGGTCTCAGGGTGAATATACCAGGTTCCAAAACTTGCCGCATCTATGGCCTGACGTAAAATTAATTCGGAACTTAAAATCTGTTGTCGGGCTTCTTGAAGTTGCTGATTTAAAGATTGTAGCTGTTCATTCGTACTTAAAAGCTCTTCATTAGATGCAGCCAATTCTTCTACTGTGGATTGCAATTCTTCTGAAGTATTCTGAAGGTTTTCCTGAATGTTTTTTAAATCAGTTACATCGCGTGTAGTTCCTGCAATCCCTTCAACCTGGCCATCTGAGTTGAAGACCGGCGTAAAAATATAATCATAAATCCTTCTGCCAAATTCAGCATGTTGGAAGGAAACTTCACCGCGAATGGGTTTCCGGGTTCGTACAACCTGGTCAATCTCCCGTTCATGCATAGTGGCGTGCCAAGGTTCATAGCCATTTTCTAAAAGACTTTTACCAATGGATTCTTCTGCAGTTTTGCCCCACATGGCCAAAAGCGCTTCGTTTGCATATGTGAAACGGTAATTTAAATCGAATAAATACATTAAATCTGGCGTGCCAGATGTGATGGTTTCATAATTTCTTTTTTGCTCCATGGCCAGTTTTCTGGATTCTTGGAGCGCCAGTTCTGCTTCTTTGCGTGCAGTAATATCACTTGCTGTACCTAGCCATTCCAAAATTTCACCCTGATCATCTTTAATTGGAACTGCTTTTGAGAAGGTCCAGCCAACAGAGCCATTTGCTTGGTTTACACGATGTTCTAGTGCAAATATTGCTTTGTGTTCAATAGCTATTTGAATGGCCTCATTAACCAAATCCATATCGCCAGCGAAAACATTAATTTCTTTCCAACCCACAACAGGTTGGTTGGCATCGTGTAAAAATCCGCGGCCATCAAGTTCCTGCATCACTTCCCAATCGGCACTAAGCCTGTATACTACGTCAGAAGTAGCCAACGCCAAAGCATGAAAGCGTTGCTCTGTGGTAACATTTTGGGTATTATTTGAGGGATTTGGTTTTGATGCCATGTATTGCAGTTGCTGAAAATTAATAAGGTGTTAAAAAACATCGACAAGTTACGATTTGTTCCATTAACCATAGCTGTAATGTTTCAACTACAAGAATTGATTTTTGTTTCTTTTAACACGGCCTTGAAAAAATTAAACTTCAATTATTAACATCAAAGATGATTTTAGTAGAAATTGTTCAAAGAATCAATTTTATTTTGAGCAGAAAATTGATGTATTGTAGCTTATACGGTTGTGATATTTTTAATCTTTCGTAAATGGAAACCTTAATTAATTTTCTCTTGCAATTCGAAGACCTTAACAAACAACAAATTGAGCTCATTTTAAGTAAAGGCACCTTATTAGCGTTAAAAAAGACGAATATTTTATAGAGGCAGGCAAGGTACCTAAACACACCTGATTTGTAATTGAAGGCATATTTCGGGTATGTTATTACAATAATAAAGGGGAAGAAGTTACCAATTATTTTATAGACGAAAATAACTTCATGGCAGATAACGAAAAATTTAAGTCGCAAATGTAGACTTCAGAATATATACAGGCGGTTACAGATTGTAAAGTTCTCGTTTCAATAAAAGAGATTGGGATGAAGCTGCTAATCAGGTAATTTCAGCTCAATACGAAGAAGCTTTGACCATGTTCGGTACGGGTGAATTATTAGTTGACGAAACACAATATTCAGATCAATTGACTTAGGCACTAGCAAAACTACTGCCTTTTTTATGCGGTTTAATACACCAATATGTTCATGAAATAATCTGCTTAGATTTGCTTAATGAAAACGACACCTCTTCTTACAATTAAAATTTTTGTTTTTCTATGCTTGCTGATTTCACCTTTCGCGGGACGTAGTGCCGCTTATTGGATGGAAATTAGAGGAGACAAAAAATTAAACAGTCGGGTTACCATTCAGGTTATTTATGGAAATATTGATGAATCCGGAGTGCGGCACAGAATTACCGGAACTGAGTTGGTATTGGCAGGAGATTTTCGTTTTTCTGTGATTACACCTGACGGGCGTAAAGAAAACCTTAAACTAAGAAAAAAAGAAGATTGCTGGGAAACGTCTTTTGTAAGCAAGCAAACAGGTTCTTATCGGATTGTGGGCATAAACGATACGCATCCGGTAGTAGACCGTTCTGCAACTGGCGGAGAAAATATTTTGCCGGTTGATTATTTGTGCGGAGAATTTACAATTGGCGATAAACAAAAATTAGCGGGGCAACCGCAAGAATTTTTAGATCTTATTGCCATGAAAATAGGTAGTCGTGTTTCTTTTAAAGCCTTTAGAAATGGCGAGAGTGAGCATGCAGGAACGAATATTCGGGTTTTTAATCCCGATAACTGGGAGAAAACGCTGGTATTGGATAAAAATGGGGAAGCCGGTTTTACGGCCACAACAAAGGGGATGTACAATATTCGCTTGGATTGGATAGAGAAAAAATCCGGAAATTTCAAAGGCGTAAATTATACAAGCGTTCGCCATAGATGCAACAATTGTGTTTTTGTTGAAGAATAAATTGATACATACTGCATGTCTTGAATTATTTCTATTCCGTTTTTTGACCAGTAGATGCCAGATCTTTTTATTTTCTGCAAGTAGGAAAACCAGAAAAAATATCAAAATTGTGCGTTTGTCCCTTTTTTTTAACCATCTGTCACATTTAAAGATCCGGCAGTTTTAACAGCACTATATTTCCTTAAATTTAAAGAAAAATGAAAGGATATTTTTTACTGTGTTTTAATTTTTTGAGTATCACGTTATTTGCTCAAAAAGAAACCAAAAGCGATTTTCAAGGTTCATATTCCATGCAAAATGTAAGTTTTGTGCGCGATGGTACAACATTAGCGGGCACAATCTTCACTCCAAAAAATCCGGGCGCAGCAGTTGTTCTGGTGCACGGTTCAGGTCAAGAAAAACGAATGGTAAACTTTGCTGCAACGCTTGCTCGTGCAGGCATTGCAGTGTTTACCTATGATAAAAGAGGGGTTGGCGAATCTACAGGGAAGTACTCAGGGCCAGAAGTTGGCACCAATAACATTGATTCTGCAAATTTGAATACCTTGGCTTTAGATGCCAGTGCCGCAGTAAATTTCCTTTCCTCACATCTTCGGATAAAAAAAATTCCTATTGGCTTGCTTGGTTTTAGTCAGGCCGGCTGGATTATTCCACTTGCTGCGGAGCAAAATAACCGAATTGAATACATGGTTTTATTCAGCGGCCCGGTAGTGAATACGCTGCAACAGCTTCGTTTCCAGTTTTACACACAGGGAAATTCGAAATTTTGGGAAACACACACCGAAAGAGATGCAAGAGAACATGTACAAAATGATCCAGATCGTTTTGTTTTTACTCCGGTAGATCCAAATCTGTCGCTGGCAAATTTAAGTATTCCCGGAATTTGGATTTTTGGCGGACAAGACATTCAGATTCCAACGGGTTTATCCATAGAAAATCTCAATCTCCTAAAATCAAAAGGCAAAAATTATCAATACCTTATGTTTCCGGAACTTGGGCACAATACGTCATCACCAAAATCTGCAGAACCAATTGGAACAGCAATCCGCTGGATGATCAACAGATCTAAATAAAAACTATTTTTTATCGCGATAGCGTCATCAAGTAAAAAAAGAAAAAAAATAGAAAATCGTGGGGTATTTTTCGGGCGGTTATTGTCTGTACTAATATAAACCTTGCGGCAATCGGTAATGCCGCAAGAGATTGAAGTATATTCACAACAATTAACAATTAAACCATGTTAAAGAAAACCATTTTTCTAGGTGCCATTACCTTATTTGCTTCGCAGATTGCAATGGGCCAAGGAATACAACATTTTTCCATCACACCGCAAAAAGCCGTTGCCGGAGAGAAGATTCAAATTGCTTACAACCCAAAAGCAACTGTACTTGAGGGCAAGAAAAAAGTAAGTGCAACTGTTTTTCAGTTTCGCAATTATGCCTGGAGTAAACAGGAATACGTAGTTTACTACATATATTTATGTTTTACTATAATTTATGTGTGGCAAGTCTGTAATTAATACATTATATTTTGACTACAGATTTCCTTCAGGATTTTCTTTTAAACTTGTATAAAATAATGGGGATACAAAATTTCCAGCAAAACCAAATATCGAAAGTTACAGTTTGGCTCAAATGTTACTTTTATAAGTGGCCGTATATTTTAAAGGTTAAAGAACAAAATGATTATTTTACAACATGAAAATACTGGTTGTTGAAGACGAACAAGCCTTGTCTGAAAGTATACTCGCTTATTTTACCGGCGAAGGCAATATATGCGAACAGGCATCAGATTTTGCATCAGCAAGTGAAAAAATAGAATTGTATAGCTATGATTGCATTTTGCTTGATTTGGGCCTTCCGGGTGGCGAAGGTCTTGCGCTTTTATCGCGGTTAAAGCAATTGAATAAACGAGATGGCGTGCTCATTATTTCTGCACGTCATTCTTTAGATGACAGGCTTGCAGGTTTGGATCTTGGTGCTGATGATTACCTGGTAAAACCTTTTCACCTTTCTGAACTAAAAGCCAGAGTGAGCGCAATTGTACGGCGAAAAAATTTTGATGGAGACAATATCATCCGTTTAAACGAGATTAATGTAGATGTACAGGCCATGAAAATTCTGGTTAAAGAAAAAGCCATAACCCTTACCAAAAAAGAATTTGATCTTTTGGTGTATTTCCTGTCCAATAAAAACAAAGTGGTTACCAAAAATGCGATGGCTGAACATCTTTGGGGCGATGAAATGGATTTGTCTAATGATTTTGATTTCATTTATACACACGTAAAAAATCTTAAAAAGAAACTCGCAGAAGCTGGTGCAAAAGATTACATTAAATCTGTTTATGGGATAGGTTACAAATTCGCCACAGAATGAAATTAGCAGAAAGATACAATAGGGTAAATATTTTAACTGCCGTTATTGTGCTGATGATTACCGGCGCTATTTACTATCTGTTCATCCATTTAATTTTAACCAATAAACTCGATAAAGATTTAGAGGTTGAAGAGAATGAGATTAAACAATATACAGAAGCCTACCACAAGTTACCACTGCCGGCGAGTTTCCTTGATCAGCAGGTGTCTTATGCCGAATCTACCAAAAATGCTTTGCGCGAGTTTAGTTACACAACCTATTACAATGCCAAAGAGAAAGAAAGCGAACCCGGAAGAAAGTTGGTGACCACAGTGAAACTAAACGGAAAAAATGTTCAGGTTACCATCATTAAATCGCGCGTAGAGTCAGAAGATTTGGTGCGCATTATTCTCTTAATTACGCTTGGCGTAACCATTATCCTACTGGGTTTACTTTTTCTGATCAATCGATTTTTCTTAAATCGGTTGTGGCAGCCATTTTACAAAATCTTAAAGGGAATGAAAACTTTCGAGGTGAGTAAAATGGAAACCATCAGCAACGAACCGACAAAAATAGATGAGTTTATAGAACTTAATCAATCCGTAAATGCGATGGCAGAACGGGTAAGAAAAGATTACAAAGAACTGAAAAGCTTTACCGACAACGCGTCGCATGAAATGATGACACCATTGGCCGTAATCAACTCAAAACTCGATTCGCTTTTACAGACCGATGCATTTACGGAGCAGCAAGGAGCGTTGTTAGAAGATATTTATCAGGCAACCGGGAAATTATCCAGATTGCATCATGCTTTGCTTCTTCTGGCTAAAATTGAGAATAATTTGATTCCTGGCCTTCAGGATGTTGATATGAAAGCGCTGGTAGAAGGGAAAATCAGGCAATTTCAAGAGTTATTTGAACGGGATGAATTGTCTGTTGAATTTTATCTCGAGGAAAAAATGCTGACCATGAGCAGATATCTGGCTGATATTTTACTTAACAATTTATTTAGCAATGCAGTAAGGCATAACATCAGAAACGGGAGAATTATCATCCAACTTTCGCCTGCAGCACTGGTTGTATCCAATACCGGAAAAAATTTCAAATCGATAGATCGTCTTTTTGATCGTTTCACAAAATCAACCGAATCAGATGGAATGGGATTGGGGCTAGCCATTACCAGGCAAGTTTGCACGTTATACGGTTATGAGATTGAATATACCAAAGAAAATGATTTGCATGTTTTCTCTGTAGTTTTCAAACCTGTTTAAAGACCAACTAAAATCATAAAATCTTTATTACAAAGCGTAAATCCGATTATACGATCTAAAGATTTGATTATCTTAATTTTTTGTTTGATTTCAATACGCATTTTGCCATTTACGTCATGTATTTTTGAATCATTAGGGCCTTAACATTTCATTTAATTTTTTAATGGTGAAAATGAGGCGAAATTGAATGCAAACAAGGCGAAGATTAAGGTGTTATTCAATTGCATAGCTTGCTTAAAGCAAAGCCTAGTATTTACGCCAGATTAACAAAACATAATTTAACCCCAATGGCAAAAAAGAAAGAGGATAAAGACCGTCAGTTGAGTATTGACGCCAAAAATCCAAGAAGGGATTTTCTTAAACAATCCAGTTTTTTGACCGCTCTAGCACTTACGCCGGCACCGTTGCTCGCTGCGTCTGAAAAGCGTGTAGATGAAAAAGTTGCCGAATACATGGAAAATGTTCCGGTAAGCTTAAACATTAACGGAAAAGTTCAGAAACTTAGAATAGATCCAAGAACGACCTTACTTGATCTTTTGCGCGAAAATCTTCAGCTTACAGGCACAAAAAAAGGATGCGATCATGGTCAGTGCGGCGCTTGTACCGTTCACGTTGATGGCACACGCGTATTGTCTTGTTTAACTCTTGGAGTGATGGCTCAGAATGCAGAAATCACAACAATTGAAGGTATCTCTAAAGGGAAAAAGCTTCATCCAATGCAAGAATCTTTCATTAAAAATGATGGTTTTCAATGCGGCTATTGTACTCCGGGGCAAATTATGTCTGGAATTGCGTGTATTAAAGAAGGACATGCAAACAGTCGTTCAGAAATTAGCGAATATATGAGCGGTAACATTTGCAGATGTGGTGCTTACCACAACATTGTTGATGCTATACAAGAAGTTAAAGAAAACGGAGGTCTGATATGAAGCAGTTTATATATGTTAAAGCTGCTACAGCAGATGCGGCATTAAAAGCGCGAAAAAATACCGGATCAATGTTTATTGCCGGCGGTACAAACCTTATCGATCTGATGAAAAAAGGGGTATACACGCCAGATAAATTGGTGGATATTACCGCACTTAATTTTAAAGAAATTGTATACAGCAAGGGCAAAACGAGTATTGGTGCACTGGCAAAAAACAGTCAGGTCGCAGAGCATAAACTGATACTGGAAAAACATCCATTATTGGCTTTGGCACTGGCCGCAGGTGCATCTCAGCAAATTCGGCACATGGCAACTGTTGGCGGCAATATGTTACAAAAAAATAGGTGTGGATATTATTACAATACCGATATGCCTTGTAATAAACGCAACGAAAACAGCGGCTGTGGCGCTTATGAAGGTGCAAACAGAATGCATGCTATTTTTGGTGCTTCAGAAAATTGCATCGCAGTTCATCCGAGTGATATGTGTATCGCACTTGCCGCTTTAGATGCAGAGGTTTTAATTTCTACAGGCAAAACGGTTAAGAAAATGCTGTTCACAGATTTTCATCGTTTGCCAGGTAATACACCACATTTGGACAATAATCTGAACGCTGGCGAAATGATTACGGCTATTGAAATACCCGAACATAGATTTACGAAAAATATACACTATTTAAAAGTTAGAGACCGTACAAGTTATGCCTTCGCTTTAGTATCGGTTGCCGTAGCGTTAGATTTGGAAGGTTCGACCATACGCGATGTTCGCATTGCACTCGGTGGCGTTGCATCCAAACCTTGGCGACTTAACAACGCAGAAGCGTTTTTAAAAGGGAAATCAGTAAATACCACAATCTTTGAACAGGCAGCTGCGCTGGCTATGAATGGAGCAAAATCTTATGGAGAAAATGATTTTAAACTTCAGTTGGCACCCAATTCAATCGTAGAAGCACTAAAAATTGCAGCAGCTAAATCATAAGCCATGAAAAAGACAATGAACTTAAACCGGGTAGACGGCTTTGCTAAAGTAACCGGAACGGCAACCTATGCTGCAGAATATAAAATAAAAGATACCGTTTATGCCTGTTTGGTTGGAAGTACTATAGCTAAAGGGAAAATTGATGCGTTGGATACGCGTTCAGCAGAAAAGGCGCCAGGCGTTTTGGCGGTCATATCTCATAAAAATCTAAATGCACCACTCGGCTACAGTAAAGAAAAGTCTTCCGTAAACCTCGGTCAGCCACTTCAAATTTTTAAAGACAACACTATTCAATATTACGATCAGCCCATTGCGGTTGTGGTAGCAGATACTTTTGAACGTATGAAATATGCTGCAACATTAATTACGGCTAAATACAGTAAAGAAGTACACCAAACCAATTTAAGAGAGGTAATAGATGGCGGCAGAATGCCAGCAGGCCAGCGCGGAAAAGACTATTTACGCGGTGATGGCGAAGCACATAAAAAGGCAGATGTAATTATCGATGTAGAATACGTGCAACCAACTGAGGTGCATAACCCGATGGAATTAGCCAATATTATTGGTTTGTGGAACGACAACAAACCTACGCTATATACGAAAAGTCAGGGCGTAGAAGGAACACGTGCCAGTGTTGGCGATGTTTTCGGCATTCCGCCGGAGGATGTAGCTGTGCATGCTCAATATCTTGGTGGTGCCTTCGGTATGGGATTACACACCTGGCCCTACGAAATTGCCGCTTTGATTGCTTCTAAAGTTGTTTCCAGGCCTGTTAAATTGGTTTTACACCGGGAACAGATGTTTACAAATGTTGGCTTCAGACCTTACACCATTCAGAATATATCGATGGGCGCATCTCGCGATGGCAAAATTATTGGTATCGTACATGAAGCTACTGCGCAAACATCCGCCTATGAGGATTTTACAGAAGCAACCGTGAATATGTCGAGGTTTATGTATAAAAGCCCTAATCTCGCAACGCGTTACCGTCTTTCTTCATTAAATACCTGTACCCCAATATGGATGCGCGGACCGGGAGAAGCTACAGGATCTTTTGCTTTAGAATGTGCCATGGATGAAATGGCGTTTAAACTGGGCATTGATCCACTGGACTTTAGACTGCGCAATTATGCAGAATTTGATCAGGAACGAAACAAACCTTGGAGCAGTAATCACCTGAAAGAATGTTATGAAATGGGAATGGAGAAAATTGGCTGGAAAAACAGGTCATTAACTCCGGGTGCACTGAAAGAAGGCGAATGGCAAGTAGGTTATGGAATGGGCTTAGGCACTTTTGGATCGGGGAGAAATGCTTCATCTGTCAGAGCAAGTTTTCATGCCGACGGCCATTTGTCTTTGCATTGCAGTGTTAACGATATGGGGCCGGGAACTGCAACCATGATGACCGCAATTGGTGCAGATGCCACCGGAATTGTAGCAGAAAACGTTTCCATTGAAATGGGAAGCAGTGGTTTGCCAAAAGGACCGACACAAGGTGGTTCTGCAACAACATCATCGGTTGGATCTGCTGTGGTAGAGGCTTGTGAAAAACTAATTGCAGATGTTGTAGCGCTTGCAGTAAAAAATAACCGTTTTGCAGGATTAACCCCTACGGATCTGGTGTATAAAGAAGGTACAATTTCTACTAAAAATGCAAATATTTCAATGTCGGTTACTGAATTACTTAGTTCCAGTCAGTTAACTGAATTGTCTGCAACCGTAAATTCTAAAAATACAGAAGAAGCCGCAAAATATTCTATTTATTCTTTCTCTGTACATTTTGTAAAAGTGTTGGTGAACCCAAAAATCGGGAAAGTAAGATTAGCACACGTCGTTTCTTGTGCAGATATTGGTACGGTAATTAATCATAAAACTTCTGCCGGTCAAATGTTTGGAGGTGCTGTTGGCGGTATCGGAATGGGTTTAATGGAAGCATTGGAAATAGACCACCGCTTTGGGCGTGCGATCAATAACAACTTTGCAGATTACCACGTACCCGTTAATGCGGATATTGAAAAACAAGAAGTTTTATTCGTAAATAAAAAAGATCCGTATAGCAACCCAATGGGAACCAAGGGTTTGGGTGAAACTGCGTTGGTTGGCATGGCGCCTGCATTGGCCAATGCGGTTTTTAATGCTACCGGAAAGCGCATTAGGCAATTGCCAATTACTCTGGATAAAATTATCGCCTGATTTAAGATATGACAAAAAAACCGTTCGAAATGAGGTTGGTTTATTTTAATCCAATCCCCATTTCGAACGGAACGCAGTGCAGAAAAGTTTTTCATCTAAACACCTGCAATTTTATGCATAGTTAGTTCATCATCAATTCATCCAACTTGTTAAGCTCTTCAACAAGTTTTCTTTTTCCAACTTGCTGCCTCCACATGGCATAATACAAGCCTTTTTGATCAATCAGTTCTCCGTGGTTACCACTTTCAACAATATTTCCATTTTCCAGTACGTAAATACGGTTTGCATGCATAATTGTAGATAGTCTGTGCGCAATAATTAGCGTAATGTGGTCTTTCAACTGCGAAAGTTTATTTACGGTTTTCGTAATTTCCTCTTCTGTGAGTGAATCCAATGCCGATGTTGCCTCGTCAAAAAGCAAAATATTTGGACGTCTTAATAATGCCCTGGCAATGGATAAACGTTGTTTTTCCCCACCAGATACTTTTACACCACTTTCTCCAATTAAGGTGTCTAAACCATCCTGCGCTCGCGATAGTAAGGATTGGCAAGCTGCTTTATTCAATGCTTCCATACATTCTTCATCTGTGGCGTCTGGTTTTACAAAGCGCAGATTGTCACGTATGTTTCCAGAAAATAACTGTGTATCTTGCGTTACAAAACCAATTTTGCGCCGCAGTTGATCCAGTTCTATTTCATCAGAGTGTGTTTTATTGTACAGCACATCGCCAACCAAAGGTTTGTATAAGCCCACCAAGAGTTTTATCAAAGTAGTTTTTCCAGATCCCGACGGACCAACAAATGCGACGGTTTCACCCTCTTCTGCATGAAAAGAAATGCCATTCAATGCGTTTCTATTGCTGTGTTTATATTTGAAAACAACATCTTTAAATTCTACGTGATTGATACGTTTAATATCCGCGGGGTTTTCCGGCACAGGCTCAATCGGCGTCTCCATAATTCTTTTAAAATTTCCAAAAGAAATTTGCGCCTCTCTCCAGGTTAAAGCCATATGTCCAAATTCTTGCAAAGGACCAAATAAGAAGTATGAGTACAGCAGAAAGCTGAAATACTGGCCTGCAGAAATTTCTTTATCAAAAATAAGCATTAACATGACTACAACCATTGTGCTGCGCACAACATTAACAGTCGTACCCTGTATAAAACTCAGCATCCGCAGAATCTTGGTTTTCACAATCTCCAGGTTCAGGATTTTGTAGGTCGCCATATTTAACCGCTCAATTTCCTGATTTCCCAGTCCGTGGCTTTTAACCAATTCTATATTTCTGAGCGATTCTGTAGAACGCCCCGCCAAAACAGACGTTTTAGATATAATTGCACGATGTACAACCTTAACTTTTTCAGATAATTTCCAACTCAAATAAGTAATGATTGGTACTGAAGCAATAAATACGATGGTAACTTTATAACTAATTAGAAAAGAGTAAACGCTAACGAAAATTATCCCAAATACAGCCATAAACGTTACGTTGATAGAGGATTTAATAAAGTTTTCCGAATCACTTCTTACCCTTTGCAACATATCCAATTTTGCTCCACTTCGTTGCTCCTCAAAAACATAAAAAGGCATAGCTAATGAATGTTTCATACCATCTGCATACATTTCTGCACCGGTTTTTTGCGCTACAGTAATGGTGAAAAAGTCTTGAAAATTATTGGCTATTCTGGAAATAAATGCGGCGCCAATTCCTAAACCAATCAAGGTTAAAATGCCGGTAAAATATTCGTGCTTAGAAAGGAGATCTCTTTTGTTGATATAATCATCTACCAGTTTCCCGGTAATTAGTGGCTCAACCAGTGAAAAACTTTGGTTAATGGCGGTCATGAGCAGCGCAAGCAATACAATATATTTATGTTTTTTGAGGTAGCTAAGCAGTATCTTCATACAATCGGCATGTTAAATTATTGGGTTATTGTGTCTTATGATTTTAGTATGCGTGTTTAGTAACATCATTTTAAGCGAATTGATTTAATAAATTGGATATTTTGCATAATATTTTTCCAATAGATAATCATTTTATGGTTTTACCCACTCAATTTGTATCCCTGTTACAATTACGATACCGCCAGACTAAAATTATGCCAGAAATGAGCCTCTAAACTCTTCATTTAGTTTATGGAATATGCACTTTCTTTTGAAACGATAAATTTTGACCTCTTTTCATTTGAAACAATAGAAAGCTGTCTGTGAATGGGAGGAAATTTAGTCAGATATTCTCAATTTGTTAAAGATTTCCTAACAATTACTTTATGAGCGTAGTGTCAATTTTTAATGATTAAAAACTTAGGAACCGATGATTGAGGAATTTTTCACTTCATGGATGGACAAATTGTAGAATTTTTCCCCAGGAAATACATTAACTCTTAATCCTGTCCAAAGTCATCAATATGTTTTTTTGATATATTCAATAAGGTTTTTTTTGTGGGACGTTAAATTATTTTGTTGCTTTATCCGTTATTAACCGATGGGATTTACCGACGAATAAAATATACAATCCCCAAAAAAATATATGATGAAGTTCCCAATAATGAAGAATGCCACAGTAGCATTGTTGCTTGTATTAACTATTTCTTCTGGCGCTGTAATGGCTCAGGAAAAACAAGAAAAAAGAATCGAGGCCGCAGCCTCTACTTTTGCAGATTTTACCGAAATGAAGGAGTCTATCCCTTCAAAACTTTTTGCCGTAACCGAGGGAATTATCATCGTTCCAAAAATGATTAATGCCGGTTTTGTAGTGGGCGGTAAACGTGGTAGAGGTGTGGCGATGATAAAACGTGATGATGGGAGTTGGAGCAATCCAGTTTTCGTAACCATAACCGGAGGCAGTTTCGGTTTACAAATCGGTGTTCAGGCGGTAGATTTGGTATTGGTTTTTAAAAATAGCAGCAGTCTTACTGATATCAAGAAAAGTAGTTTTACACTAGGTGGTGACATATCTGTTGCTGCGGGACCAGTTGGCCGGAGTTCTACTGCAAATACCGATTATAAGCTAGATGCAGAAGTATATTCTTATTCAAGAAGCAAGGGGCTATTTGCCGGAATTTCTTTAAATGGTGCAGCGTTGGCTATTGACGAGGATTCTAATCACGAATTTTATGGTGATCAAATGGATGTAAACCAGATTTTTAACGCCGAAAATAGCGATGAACCAACGGTTGTAAAATTGAAAGCGGCCTTGTCTGCATTAAAATAATAAAGTGTTTTTTTGAGCCTGCCGGAAAGGAGCGTTTTACAACAACGCAACTACCGGCTGGCTTGCCATTTCTTCTGGTTGATCTTCTTTTACAGCCAAAGCAACTGCCAATGCAAAAAGTATAACCATTAAACACACCATCATCAATTCAAAAGAGTCTAATTTTTTCATAAGGTTACTTAAAGATTTGTTTCTGTTTAAACTCTGCGAATGATGAAAAGTTTTGAAAAATGCATAATGAATGCTTTTAAAGCCTTATTCCAGTTCTTCCACCGATTTTTTGAGCAATTCTAGTGCGTTTTCCATTTCAAGAAGATTCATGTTGCCAAAACCCAATCTCGTAGCTCTTATGTTTTTTGTTTGATAGAGGATTGTTTTGGGTAAAAACAATCCGTTTGCGGCACATTTTTTTTGGAGTTGTACCAGGTTAATCGGTTTCAACCATTCTACCCAAACGGCCAAACCGCGTGCGGGCACCTGATAACTGATTTTTCCGCCAAGTTTGTTGTCGAGCAGTGATATAAAATGATCGCGCCGTTCTTTGTATACTTTTCGGTTTTTTTTTGAAAGCCGATGTACTTCTCCATCCTGAATCCAATCGGTTAAAACCTGTTCTTTAATTACGTCAATACCAGGTTCAAGAATATTTTGGTGTTTTTCCAATTCCTGAATGAATACTTTTGAGGCCACAACGAAACCATATCCAAAACCCATTGGCAACGACCTTGCAAATGAACCGATATACACTATACGTTCATTTGAATCAAAAGCACTTAACGGTAATATCGGGTTGTTGTCGTGGTGAAAATCAAAATCATAATCATCTTCAAGAATTACAAAATTGTATAAAGTTGCCATTTCGAGTATCTCTATACGGTTTTTTGCGCTCAAAGCAATTGTTGTGGGGTAATGGTAACCAGAGGTGAGGTATAAAATTCTGATGGTTTGCGACTTGCAAATTTTTCTAAGCTGCACAGTATCAATTCCGTCGTCATTCATTGGTATCGATACAATTTGCGCACCGCTATCAGACAAGGTCATGTTAGAAAGATAGTAACTTGGCGTTGCCACCACCACTTTATCGCCCGGCGAAATCAGTAACTTGATTACCAGATATAAACTTGCTTCATGGCTGCCGGTTGTTAATAATTTTTCTGAGGAAATCCGGATGCCACGTGTTAGGTTCAGGAAATTGGTAAACTGAAGCTTAAAATTTTGATGTGCAAGCGTACTTATTTCTGCCCAGGATTTGCTGGTTTTTTGTCTTTTTAGTTTAGAAACATATAGTTTTCCCAGAACATCTGTATGTACAAGGCGCAAATCGGGCATGCCATCGTTAAACTGTATCGGAAGGTTACTTACCTCCAGCGGGCTTTCCAGAATAGAAGATTGCTTAAACGTAAAACCAACGTAAGGCTCGGTTTCTGCTGTTTTAAGATCAGCGCTTCCTTTAATTCTGTTCTGCTGTACAGATAAAATGTACGTGCCTGCATTTGGCTTTATTTCTATAAACCCTTGTGCTTCTATGTCTTGAAAAGCTTTTATTAAAGTATTTCTATTGATTGAAAACTCTTTACACAAAACCCGCGTACCCGGTAATTTTGTACCTTCTGGCAGTAAACCCAGTTGAATGGCTTTAATAAATTCAAAAACAATTTGCAGGTAAACAGGTGTTCCATTTTTTGGTTTAAGCTGGATGAAACTTTTGAGGGGAATTTGAACCGGACTATTCATTTTGTGTAAACTGGTATACTTTAATGGTACGGCAAGATACTACTTTTGCCAAAATTTAATTTGAATGAAAAAACTTTACCTGGCTTTGCCTTTACTGTTTTGTGGAAATCTGTTTGCACAATCCCAAAGGGATACAGTTATTACCATTAAAGATGTTGTGATTAGTGAAAATCGTTTTGATACGCCAATTTCTAAACAGAATAGAAATGTCTACGTGATTGATAAAACGATGATTGCCAAACTTCCGGCCCGTACACTTCAAGAAATATTACAATATGCAAATGGAGTAGATTTGCGCCAGCGCGGCCCTTTTGGCGGTCAGGCAGATATTAGTATAGATGGCGGCAGTTTTGAGCAAACCGTTGTTTTGCTTAATGGCGTAAAAATTATTGATACACAAACTGCGCACAATATGTTAAATCTGCCTGTCCCGGTAGAAATGATTGAGCGTATAGAAATTATTAGAGGACCGGCTGCGCGTATTTATGGGATTAACAGTTTAACCGGTGCGATAAACATCATTACCAAAAAGCCCACAAATTCTGGTGTATTTATGAGCACTTATGCCGGGTCAAACTTTGAGAAAGATACTGAAGGAAGTGGAAATACATTTTACGGCGGAGGCGTTCAGCTTGGCGGAGTTCTAGCCAAAGAAAAACAACAGCATTCGCTCTTTGTTTCTCGCGATCAAAGCAATGGCTACCGTTTTAATACCAAATTTGAAAATACAAAATTGCTTTACCAGGGCAACTTTCAATTGGATAGCCTAAATGAAATCATGACGGCTTTTGGCTACACCAACAATGATTTTGGCGCTAATGGTTTTTACGCAGCACCCGGCGATCGCAATTCTACTGAAGCCGTTCAAACTACTTTGGCTTCTATCCAATCCAAGCACATATTGTCTGATCGTTGGACGTTAATGCCGCGTTTGAGTTATCGTTACAATTTTGATGACTACCGTTATCTGGGCAGCAATACAGATGTTGGCAGAAGCAAACATTATACAAATTCTTTTGCCGGAGAGGTAAATACCGCGTATAAAACCAATACCGGAGAGCTCGGTTTTGGTGCAGAATTGAGAAGTGAAGACATCAACTCCTCTAATATTGGAGCGCATAGCAGAAGAAATTTGGGTGTTTTTGCGCAGTACAGAACTTACTTATTTAAAAACTTCAACGTAAACCTGGGTACATATCTTAATTACAATTCTGATTATAAATGGCAGTTATATCCTGGCCTTGATGCCAGTTATGCCATTAGCGAGAGTGTTAAAGTTACAGGTAGCGTTGGTACAAGTCAAAGAATACCATCGTTCACAGATCTCTATTTAGACCAGCGTCCGGGAAATATCGGGAACACAAATTTAAGTCCGGAGAATGCTTTTCAAAGTGATTTAGGTCTAAAAATTGGTCATCAGAAATTTAGTTTCAATACCAATGTGTTTTATCGGAACATCAGCAATTATATAGATTGGGTAAGAATGGTATCAACAGATCCCTGGCAAAGCAATAATTTAGGAAATTTGGTGACCCGTGGTATTAATGCACGCGCAGTTTATCCACTTGATTTGAATAAAAACGCCAAGCTTAATATCAACTTGTCTTACTCTTACCTCCATTCAGAATTTAAAAATATGCAGTCGCAGTTGGCTTCTAAGTATTTAATCTCTTCACTTAAACACCAGCTTACCAACACAGTTGATTTTCAGTATAAAGGTTTCTCTGTATTGGCTGCAACAAGACTTAATCAACGCGTTTCGGGTGCATCATACTGGATCAATGATCTTCGCGTTAGCCAGTCGTTAGGTAAATTTTCGATCTACGCAGATGCTCAAAACATTTTTAACACAACGTATTTTGAAGCTGGAGCCATTCCTTTGCCATCAAGATGGTTTAGTTTAGGTGTAAAGTTTAGCTCTATGTAAAAGGCGTAATTCGCTTTATTTAAACCCGCTGAAGATTTTAATCCTAATCTTTCAGCGGGTTTTTCTTTTTGTTTTTCTGCCGATTAAGGGAGTAAACAGGCCATGTGTTTAAACATTTTTTCAGCTGTGCTGTTTACTAAGCAAAACCAAAAATCATTTGTTATGGAAAGATCAGAAATCACATCTCTATTAGAGGTAATCAACCAACAGGTTAATTCAGCAATTTTGGGCGGCCGCGATGATGATTATGAAGAATTAGAATCTATGGGACTAATAAAAATAAATCGAGATGCCGTGCAATGGTCTGCAACAATGACGCCTGCCGGCAACGCCTATCTGGGCCACGATTAATGGCAAATACTTTACATTGTTATTATCAGAAATGTCCTAAATTTGTGCCTTTTACTGGCAGATAAAGTCGGTATTTGAATAAATTATGAACGATTTCCAACCTCAGTTGAGAACTGTAAATGTAATGCGTTATGTAACGCCATTACGCGAAGGTGGCTCAATGCCGGCAATTGCCGAAGCCGACGACGGGTTTCTATATGTACTAAAATTTAGAGGTG
Source organism: Pedobacter terrestris (assembly GCF_052343045.1). NCBI lineage: Bacteria > Pseudomonadati > Bacteroidota > Sphingobacteriia > Sphingobacteriales > Sphingobacteriaceae > Pedobacter > Pedobacter terrestris. Next base: position 1,973,209 of record NZ_CP180264.1, read on the forward strand.
CCGGGCAAGGGCCACGCGCATTAATTGCAGAATTAATAGGTGGCGAAATTGCGCGTTTACTTGGCTTACGGGTTCCGGAACTGGTATTTGCAGAGCTTGATGAAGCTTTTGGCCGTACAGAAGCCGATGAAGAAATTCAGGATTTACTGAAGTTTAGTGAAGGTTTAAATTTGGCCTTACATTATCTTTCCGGTGCCATTACTTTTGACCCAACCGTTACCACTGTTGATGAAAAACTTGCTTCGCAGATTGTTTGGCTGGATTGTTTTCTGACCAATATGGATCGCACCTGCCGCAATACAAACATGCTTATCTGGCATAAAGAATTATGGTTAATTGATCACGGTGCATCGCTATATTTTCACCATTCTTGGCAAAACTGGGAAGAACAGGCAAAACGGCCTTTCACACTGGTAAAAGATCATGTTTTATTACCTTGGGCATCAAAATTGGAAGAAGTTCATGAAGAGTTTTCTGCAATATTGAACAGCGAAAAAATCAGGAAAATTGTTTCACTTATTCCAGATAGCTGGTTAGAAGGCGAACAACATTTTTCGAGTATTGAAGAACATAAAGTGGCTTATGCTAAATTCCTGGAAATTAGGCTGACACATTCCGATTTGTTTTTAAAAGAAGCACAGCATGCAAGACAGATTTCTATTTGAGTATGCCGTGATCCGTGTGATGCCAAGGGTAGAACGCGAAGAATTTTTAAACGTGGGCGTTATTTTATACTGCGCAAAGCAAAAGTTTTTAAACAGCTTAATTTTGATTGATGAAGAACGGCTAAGTATTTTCGGGCCAGAATTGGATCTGGCTGCAGTTTCTAAAAATTTGTACGCATTCAAAAAGATAAGCGAAGGAGTTAAAGGTTCTGGTCCAATTGGGCAATATGATCAACCATCCAGGTTTAGGTGGCTAACCGCAACACGCAGTACCGTGGTACAATGCTCAAAAGTACATCCTGGGTTTTGCATCGATCCGAACGAAACACTTCATAAATTAATGGAACAATTGGTGCGCTAACCATCATTTTTATACAAAATCCTTTGCCAAAAGACTATTTCAATCATCTTAAAGATTTGTTGCGCATAGAGCGCGATGAAGACCTCCGATCGTATTTAAAAGTTACAGAAAACACATCTGCCGCCGAAAGGCGTGCGCTGGGTTTAAGCTGGTTTCCAATTGCCATTCGCAATACGGAAATTGGACGTGGAGATTACCTAACTGTAGAAATTGAGCGAACTACACATCAGGAATTATCGCACCAGTTTCGGTTCGGATCGTCCATCGTCTTGTTTTCCAATTACAATGCAAAAGAAGATCGGATAGAAGGTATCATAAATCACATCGGTGGTAACCGAATGAAAATTAGTTTTCGCGTAGATGAACTTCCCGATTGGAGCAGTGATGGCAAACTTGGAATTGATTTACTTTTTGATAACAACAGCTACGATGAAATGCAAAATGCGTTAAAACAAGCGTTGATTCGGGCAGATAATGAACAGGAAAACAGGTTAATCCGCGTGTTAACTAAAGGGTTAAAACCAACTTTTGACGCGCATGAAAATGAGACTGAATTTGCACTATTAAATCCATCTCAACAACTTGCTGTGCACAAAATAGTATCAGCAAATGATTTGGCCATCGTTCATGGTCCGCCGGGAACCGGAAAAACCACAACGCTGGTTCAGGCAATCCAAGCCTTGGCTAAAAAAGATCAGTCGAAGATTCTGGTCGTTGCACCAAGTAATACTGCAGTAGATTTGTTGACAGAAAAATTGGCTGCAGCAGGACTAAATGTGATCCGTGTTGGCAATCCATCTCGCGTATCAGAAAGGCTTTTATCGTCTACTTTAGATCGAAAAATGGCGGATCATCCGGAGATGAAGCAAATTAAACAATGGAAAAAACAGGCCAATGAATATAAAAACATGGCGCACAAATACAAACGGAGTTTTGGCAAATCTGAGCGCGAGCAGCGTAAAGCCTTGTTTGATGAGGCGCATAAAATTGGTCGTGAAGTAGAAAAAGCAGAACAATACATCATTGAACATTTATTTGATTCTGCGCAGATTATTACTGCAACATTAATTGGGGCAAACCACCACACTGTGCGCAACTTGCGTTATAAAACCATTGTGATTGATGAAGCAGGGCAGGCGCTGGAGCCGGCTTGTTGGGTGCCTATTTTAAAAGCAGAAAAACTGGTGTTGGCCGGAGATCATTTCCAATTGCCACCAACAATTAAATCCAATCAGGCTGCGCAGCAAGGATTGGCCCAAACCCTTTTAGAAAAATTGGTCTCAATACATCCAGAATCTGTAGTGTTGCTAAATGAGCAATACCGAATGAACCGGCAGATTATGGAATATTCTTCTCAGGTATTTTACCAGAAACAACTGAGTGCTGCCGTAAAAGTTGCCGATCAGGTTTTATTTGCAAAAGATAAACCGCTACTTTTTATTGATACTGCCGGTTGCAGTTTTGATGAAAAATTAGAAGGTACGAGTACAACTAATCCAGATGAAGCCGTGTTTTTAGTTAAACACCTCTCAGCTTTGGTAGAAGATATCGAGAAGATAGGATTGGATAATTTCCCTACTATTGCCGTAATTTCGCCGTATAAACAGCAAGTTCATTTGTTAGATTCGTATATCCGTGCAAATGAAATATTGCTGCCATTTCAGGATAAGATTTCTGTAAATACGATAGATAGTTTTCAGGGACAAGAAAGAGATGTTGTCTACATCGGACTAACCCGAAGCAACACGGAAGAAAATATTGGTTTTTTATCCGATACCAGAAGGATGAATGTGGCGATGACCAGGGCAAGAAAAAAACTAATCGTAATTGGAGACGGCTCTACACTTGCAAAATCAAAATTTTACACCGGCTTTATTGAGTATTCAGAAAAGTTAAATGCATACCATAGTGCGTGGGAATTTATGGACATATAACTTAATATTATGGCAATATGGTGGTGTTTTAATGTTTGGCTAAGTTTTATTTTTGAATAACGGTCATCCCGATCATTTATAGCATTTGGCAACGAGACTGGTTCTAAAACCATCACTTTGGCGGTAAGCATTGAATCTTTGGGATTATTGTACAACCAACGAGGTAAACATGCTAAAAAATGTAAATGTTTTAATTGCTGATGATAGTGAACTTATGCGGGTGGTAATGGAGGCTTTCTGCAAAAAACTCAACTCGTCTTTAATTGCAGGTACCGATAACATTACCGATACCTATCGTATTCTACGAAACAATCACTTTGATTTACTTTTCCTTGATATTTCTATGCCGCAGGGGAATAACCACCACGGCACCATAACAGAGTTGTTAGAAATACAACCCTGGTTAAAAATTTGCATTTTTTCAGGATATGAAAAATCTGCGCTGGCCCCTGCTTTTTTAGCCGCGGGTGCCGTTAGTTTCATTCAGAAAGATGAAAATATGGCAAACTCCGTTCAGGAGATGGTTCAGAAGGTTTTTAATTAGTCGCGATAACCGGTTTCTCTACAATTCTATCCGAAATTGATGCACCAGCAACCAACAATTCTTGCGTAATGGTTTTTGTGTACTGCGTAATTTCACTCTTAAAATCAACGACAGACGAGCCCGAACGGATTTCTTCCAGTCGTTTTTCCCATTGTCCGGTTAATTCTGCCTGCGCAATCTGCTTGTCTTTTACTACTTCATAAACAGCCAAACCTTTGTGAGTAGGTACCAGATTTCGTTTTTCGCGCCTAATATATTCACGGGTAATCAAGGTTTCAATTATAGATGCGCGTGTTGCCGGTGTGCCCAAACCACTATCTTTCATTGCATAACGCAATTCTTCGTCTTCAATTTCTTTTCCGCAGGTTTCCAGTGCTTTTAGCAAAGACGCCTCGTTATACATTGCTTTTGGCTTTGTTTGTTTTTCGAGCAGATATTTTTCTGTAATCGGTAAGAGCTCGCCAACGCTAACTTTTGGTAAAGCCGCATTGTCTTCATCCTTTTTATCATCTTCTACTTCATTAAATACTGAACGCCATCCTGCAGAGCGGATAACAGTTCCGTTTGCCATAAAGGTAATGCCAGATTGGATGGTGATTTTTGTGATTTCCTTCAAACATTCCTGATGGAAGGCTTCTACCATCCGGCCAACTACCATGTCGTAAATGGCTTGTTTATCACTGCTTAATCCGTATGCCGTTTCGCCAGTTGGTAAAATAGCGTGATGGTCTGTTACTTTTTTTGCGTTTACGCTGCGCTTATTCAAGTTAACAGTTTGAAGAAACTGAACCTGTTTTCCAAAATCCGGATGATCCGTAAATTTCTCCAGCAAGCTTGGAACGGTGGCAAAAATATCATCGCCAATATAGCGAGAGCCTGTACGTGGATAAGAAACCAGTTTGCTTTCGTACAAATTTTGAAGCAAGCTTAAAGTTTGATCGGCAGTAAATCCTTTTTTCTTATTTGCTTCTTGTTGCAAGCTACTTAAATCATGTAACAAAGGCGGTGGTTCTTTTCTTGGTTTGGCCTCAACAGCGGTAATATTTCCACCGTTAGGGAAACCAGAAGGCACATCTTCAACTGTTGCAAAAATGGCTTCGGCCTCTGCCTTGTCTTTAAAATTACTCGTAGAAACAGCTTTAAAAACCTGTTCGTCTTTGATCAGAAGGATACTGATCTGATAGTAAATCTGTGGAACAAAGTTTTTAATTTCCAGATAACGTGCGCAAATCATCGCTAGTGTAGGCGTTTGCACACGGCCTAATGACAAAACGGTTCGGTTCCCTGCAGAAATGCTGAGCGCCTGTGTGGCATTCATCCCGACAAGCCAATCTGATTCTGAACGGCAATGCGCCGAGTTAAAAAGTGTATCGTATTCAGTTCCAGGTTTCAGGTTTCTGAACCCGTCTTTAATCGCCTCATCGGTCTGAGAAGAAATCCAAAGCCGTTTGAAAGGTTTTTTACATTTCAGATAGTAGTAAATATATCGGAAGATGAGTTCACCTTCGCGCCCCGCATCCGTTGCTACAATAATTTCTGTTGCTTCATCAAAAAGTTTTCGGATGGTTTCCAGTTGTTTTTTAACAGCGGGATCTTCTACAAATCCATCTTTGGTTTTGATTTTGCGGATAGCCAGTTTAAATTTTTGCGGCAACATGGGCAAATGCTGTTTGCGCCAGCCGATAAAACCATAATCTTGCGGAGGAGCCAATTGTAATAAATGCCCGAAAGCCCAGGTAAATGAATATCCTTTTCCCTCAATATATCCATCTTTCCTGGTGGTGGCACCGAAAACTTTTGCCAGTTCACGGCCAACAGAAGGCTTTTCTGCAATTACAATTTTCATTAATGCAAATGTTTGTTAAACCTCAAAGATGATAAAATTATCCTGTTTGGCGCGTTAAAAATTACTCACAATACCAATTTTTACCTTCCGAAAAACATTATGGCAATACAACTGTATGGATAGAGTAACCGGAAAAAATTGACTATCAAAGCTTAACAAATCAGCTGGAGGAAGATCTAAAAGATAATCACCGGGTTTTAATATGGAGAAAATTTATCACTTGGCAGAATGTGCAATACGGGTAGAATTAAACGAAAAAATAATTCGGGTACATGGCAATTCGGCGCTTTGGAATTACCTTGACGACAATAGGATCGAAAGACTTGCTTTTTTGCTGAAAGAAATAAAAAATGACTATCTACAACATTATGGTACACAACTTAATATTGCACTAGACTCTTTAATGGTTGAGGTTATGGTACATGTATATTGCGACTATCTGGGTTTAAAGTTTAACCGTATTGTCCGGATAGGGTGGATACAAAAGCTTATGAATAAACTGTTAGAACGTGCAGAAGTTGTAGACTGCGGCGAGCGCAGTGTTGATGGCAACCGCTGGTTGTGGGATTTTCTTACGCGTTACAAACGCCCAATTTTTAACCTGATACCAGAAAAATTGGGCGCCGAAAATTTGAAAAAAAATTAATCCATTTGTGCGGCCAGTAACTTTGTTGTAGCTGGAACCATATTTGCCGCTAATGTTTCATTCAGATAATTTGAACGGTAAGCCGGCTGAGTTTTATTAATAAACAATACCGTACGATCTGAAATGGTATTGATGATTAGATCTGATAATTTTGTTGGAACAGCCGGGCAACCCTGGCTTCTGCCCAAACGCCCCAATTGGTTGATGGTTTCTTGGCAAACATATTCTGCGCCGTGTACCACGATAGCACGTTCACGGGCATTACTGTTAAAACCCTGATCCATTCCATCTAATTTTAGCGATCGGCCGTGTTTTCCATAATAGGTTTCTGCTGTTAGGTAAAAACCAATACTGCTTTGATTGGAATTTGGAATATTAGAAAATGCATCTGGTTTATCACCGCCGCTGTTTTGCCCGTGGGCAACCCAGGTATTAATCAGCAATTTCTTTTTATCCAGATCAATAATATAAAGTCTTTTTTTACAGCTTTCCTGATCAAAATCGGCAATTGTTAGAATAGATTTTGAGTGCAAATGGCCAGAGTATTTAAGGTTTAAATAACCGGTTAATGCTTTTTCAAAAACAAATTCATTTAGCCCGGCAGAATCTAGCCTGGCGCTGTAATACAGGTCCTGAATATATTCGTTGTACGAACTGTCTTGAGCCATTTTTTCGCTGGCAAAACGTTTGGTTTCTCTTTTATCCCGAGCAGCTTCATCGCTTCCAAAAATGCATACACTAACCCAAAGGATTATGGCCATGCCCACCACACTTATCTTCATTCTTAATGTTTGATTGATTAACTTCTTATACGATAAATGGATAGAAATGTTGCCTTCCCCTTTTTAAGGTTGTGCAGAATAGTTTCTGTTTTACTTTAAAATGACGAAGAAGCCTGCAGAACTCTAATTCTGCAGGCGATCATAATTTTCTATCTTTGTTTATGCCAAATCAAGACAAAGATTATTCATTCTGGACAAAATATAAGCGTTTTGCAACCACAGAGATTTTAATGTACCTCATCATGATTGTCGGAATTACTTTAGGGATTATTTTTTTAAGCTAATGGCTAACTTCAGATTATCGGCAGTATGTACATCGTTGATGAATTTAGAAAACGCTGCATATTCATTTGCGGCAAAAGTTCCATCGTTTAGGCGTAATTTCCGACAATATGTCAGCTTGTTTCCTTCCACTTGAGTATACATTTTATATTCACCAAAAACCGTCTTAAATTCTTTTCGTTCGTTGGCAATAAATCCCTCGCCAGTATTTTCTGGTAAGGTGTATACGATTGTATCTTCATCAGTATAGCCTCTGTTTATGTAAATGGGTAACAATCTTGTTTTGGCTTCTGCAATGTACGGGCGGATGTTAAATGCATTGGGCTGAAAAAACATTCTGCCTCCATTTATTGAACCATAATTGCGAATATTTAAGGTGATATCTTCGGTTAAAACCGGGTCAATATCTTTTTGCAGCGCATAATGAATGGCATCAAAATCTATATTGTTAATGTTATAACTCTTTTTAAGCATTTTATTTTGCTCGCTTAAAGGCTTATCCAGAATTTCGATTTGATTATCGTATTGGGCTCCGGAATAAACCGTTTTCATGGCTCCGGTGATGTTCCCTTCTTTGGTAATCTGTAAATCGGCCCGGCGTTGCTGCAGGTTATTTGACGCGGTGAGTTTTGGTGTGTGCAATAATTTTCCGCCTTGCGGTGTACAAGCCAACACAAAACGATCATCAGTAAAATCGCTCAAAAAGCCAAATGGGATTTTTTGACTGGTACACTCCAGCCAAGTTGTATCGCCTTGCAATGGCATACATAAAATAATGTGATTGCCTTGTACTACGCTTGCGTAGTTAACATCTAGGCTTTTTTTTAGCGAACCTGCTTCAACAACACAATAGTAAGATTCAATATCTACCGCATTCAATAAACTTTGCATATAGTTTACCAGTGCCTTACAATCGCCATAACCTAAACGATCCACTTCAGCTGCCGCAACAGGTTGCAAACCACCAATTCCGATTTGTACGCTGATGTATCGGGTTTTATTTTGCAGATACTGATATAAAATTCTGGCTTTTTCTTTATCTGTTTTAGCTTCTTTAACCAGGTTTTTCGCCATTTGAACCGTAGCCGGTGGAAGTTGCATTCTGCCGGTAAGCAAATCGTCATATACCCATTTCCCCAGTTCATTCCAGTTTGTATAAGTTCCTTTATGGTTGTAATAAGTAAATTGCTGTGGTGCAATTTTAATACTGGTTAGATAGCTTTCCGGATCTGGACTGTACACTTCTGTTTTAATTGCAGGTAAGTTTGCCACCTGCCAAACCAATCTTTTCTGCTTGTCATCAACTTTTTCTGCCGGTACTCCGCCGTAATTTGAAGATTTTATTCTGATTTGATCAGTGGGTTTGCAAATAAAAGTATATACACTTTTTTCTACAGAAACATCGTTCCGAGATTTCGGCGTCCAATCCGGAATAACCATATTTTGTTTCAGGCGGATTTCATAATTGTACACGACAGTGTAGGGGTAATCGCTAATATTTGGCAAATAGTGTTTAATGCGGCTGTCTAAAAATAACGAAAAGCCGTCGGCTGCGCTGATGTCAAAAAAATCGCTTTGCGAAAATTTTGCAATTGGTTTTCCGACAGCATTGTATACTTCTCCCTTAATACTTTTTATAGTGGTGTTTTTGTCGTAGTGCAAAACCAGTCTGGCTTCGTTTTCTCCGTTTTGATTAAAAACAGTGATGGCTTTTTTAACGGTATGCAATACATTATCTGCCGCGCGCATATCAATACTGGTTTCTTCTAGTCTGATACACGCATTTGCCCGGTTTTTTAGCGCAGGTGCAATTTGATCAACATCGTAGTTTTCTTGCGCAAATAAAACCTGCATCCCAATAAAGGAGAGAAAAAAGCAAAGTGTGGCTTTCATTTAATTCGATTTTTTTAATAGGAAATCCGTTTTTTGGCTTTGGATAATTTTACTGTAAAATTCTTTAAGGGCGAGATATTCTTCAGGATCATAAATCGCTTTATTCATTTGAATAATCTGATTTAACGATAAAACATCATCCGCAAAATCTGTTTTAAGCACATAACGGGCAGTATTTCCTGTTAACGCAACATTCAAATCTTTCGGTTTATCGGTTACGGTATATTTTTGATCCAGATTGAGTGTGATGGAAATACGCTCGTCTGATACGGCACCTAGATCAACCGGATAGGTTCTTTCATTTAAAGTGAAAGGGTTTTTTACCGATCCGTTAATTAGAAAAGGACTGAAGTAAAACTGATCCTTATCGGCATTGTTAACAGTTGTAAATTCTACTTCATAAATTTCTGCGAGGATATTTTCAACACTGTCCAGGTTGGTAAATTTATGATCCAAAATTCTGATTTTGTTTTGGCGTTCACTTAAACGTTCTACATATTCATCTGGCGAGCTGTAACGCATAATTTCTCGGCGTTTGTTGTACGCTGCGTAACCTTGCGTATACGTTGTAAGTGTACCTTTTATTTTGCCGTCTTTTAAATTTCCAACCAATACATAACTGGTAACATTTTTCTGACTGGCTTTCATATCAATCCAATATGAAGGTTTTTTCAGGTTAATTACGCGGCCTTGATCGTTGATGCATCTTAAAGGAAGTAATCCAAATGGGAGCAAAGGTTCTGTAGCATCAAGCATATAACTTTTATCGCCGATATTTACTTTGGCTACGATATAGTTAAAATCTGACATAATTGGATAAAGCTTGTTCACAAAACCATTTTCCCGGGTAGATAAGATTACGGCTTCAGCATCTAAATTTGCCGCAGAAAGTGCAGCAATTAAACTCAGGTTTATATCTGCAACATTTCCTGATCTGGTATCTAAGGCTTTTTTAATGTTTTCTTCACTATATTTTCCGTAGTAATTGTTCCACTTAATTTGTTTTTTGATGTAATTGTAAATCGCTTTTGCTTTTGCTAAATCATCAGTTGCGTCTTTTGTAATCACCGGAATCAGCTCTTTAAAAAGCTCTTTCTTTTTCATCTGAACACCTAAATTTTTATCTGTAGTTAATTCATAATCTACATCTTTCCAGGTTTTGGTATAAGAAGTTTTCCCGCCGTTGGTGTATTGTACATCAGAAAGTTCAAAATAAATTGCCGATATGTAATTGCTGGCCGCCGTCATATTGTCTTCCTCAATAAAAGCCGGAATATTTTTCATTACATAACTAATTTTGGAGCAATCAACCTGTACGCCGTTTAAACGCAGACAATCTTTATTCAGTTCAGATTTCTGATCGCTCAGTTTCAGAAAACCGCGCAAGGTCACGTTGTAATTGTATATGCCGGGAATGTATACCAGATATTCGCTCATTACTTTGGGTATAGAACCCTGAAATTCCCAGGTTTTAAAGTTGAATAAATTGGGTGATCTTAAGCGATATGAATATTCAATAACTGAACCTTCACGTAAATTAGGTAAAGTAAATTTGGTAAGCCGTCTGTATTTACTTTTATTCTCAGTAAAAATGGCTTTTTTATCCATAATGGTTTCTACAAAACGATTGTTTTCCAGATTGAATGTAGACGCCCGAAGATCGGAAACATATTCCTCGCGATTGTCGTCTTTATACAACGGAATAACGATGTTGGCTTCATCAAAACCTTCTTTATTGTAGATTTTTAGTTTAACATGGTAATCAAAAACCAATTCTAACTTTCCTGTGGCATCATCAAGTTGAATAGAAGCCGTACCAAATTCTTTCAGCACAACCGCATTTGCAGTGCTGTCTATCAATTTACGGTCAAAACTATAATCGTCATAGGTAACTGCACCGAAGTCGAAATTTTGGGCAAAAATTGGGTAGAATAATCCAGTTAAAAAGATTGAGAGTAATATTTTTTTCATGTTAAGCGTTGTTTGGTATTCGCAATTTAGAGTGCGAAAATCATAAAATAAAATCTATTACTGCGTAAATATGTTAAATTTTAATTCTGGTGTAACCAACAAATGAAACCTTTTTAGCACTTTTGGTGAAATTAATATAGGAAATACACTGTTGTTATGCCAGCAGTATAGCATTTGTAAAATGAAGTTAAATTTAAAACGCCCTTTAGCATTTTTTGATTTGGAAGCTACGGGTATAAATGTAGGATCAGATAGAATTGTTGAAATTGCCATTCTTAAAGCTTTGCCAGATGGCGCTGAAGAAGTAAAAACCTGGCGCGTAAATCCGGAAATGCCCATTCCATTACAAACTTCATTGATACATGGCATCTATGATGAGGACATCGCAGAAGCACCAACATTTAAACAACTGGCTTCAGAAATTGCTGAATTTATCGGCGAAGCCGATTTAGCCGGATACAATTCTAACAAATTTGATATTCCCATGCTGTTAGAAGAATTTCTTCGGGCTGATATAGACTTCAGTATGGAAAACCGCAAGTTTGTAGACGTCCAGAACATTTTTCACCAAATGGAACAACGCACACTTAAAGCAGCATATAAATTTTATTGCCAGGAAGAACTGGTAAATGCACACGCGGCAGAAGCGGATGTAATTGCCACATATAAGGTTTTACTTGGCCAATTGGATATGTACAAAGAACGTGAGTTTGAAGATAAACAAGGCGTAAAAAGTGTTCCTGTTGTTAACGATGTGGATGCTTTACACACATTTACCAATTTGCACAAACCTGTTGATTTTGCTGGCAGAATGGTTTATAACGATAAAAACGAAGTGTGTTTCAACTTTGGAAAACATAAAGGTAAAACCACAGCAGAGGTTTTTGCAGCAGAACCAAGTTATTATGCATGGATGAAACAAGGTGATTTTCCTTTGTATACGAAGAAAAAACTGGATGAGGAATGGGCAAAATTCGGACAGAAAAAAAATGATCAGAAAACAGCTTCCCGGCCTCAAAATCCACAACAGCAACGCCCGCAAAATGCAAGCGGAAATAAACCGCATTACAATAAACCAAAAGATACCAAACCTGCACAGCCCATTAACAATGACATGCTGGAACAGTTAAAAATGAAATTCGGAAAATAATAAACAAAGGACAATTCATTTTGTCCTTTGTTATTTAAAATATTTAGCCAATGCGATCTTTACAAATTCTAACCGCCGCTCTTTTGCTTGCGGTCTCTGGAGCAAATGCACAAAACGTATTGCCAATTGAACCGGTTTTTCAGAATACATATTCAAAGGAAACACGGAGCATTACCGGCGAACCTGGAAAAAAATATTGGCAAAATGCCTCAAAATACAATTTGAAAGTGAACTTTGATCCGGCAAGCAGAGTATTGAAAGGCAAGGTGGATGTGGTGTATACCAACAACAGTCCGGATACGCTTACAGAAATCTGGTTTAAATTGTATCCAAACCTATATAAAAAAGGAACGCTTAGAAAATCGAGAATTGCAGAATCTGATCAGGGAGATGGTGTAAACATTCAAAAACTGAATGCAAATAATAAATCGATTGCTGATTTTAAGATTGATGGAACCAATATGGCAGTTAATGTACCCGCGGTTTTGCCCGGTAAAAGCATTACATTTTCTATCGATTATCAATACATCTTGAACAAAGGTTCGCATTTGCGCACCGGACAAGTAGATGAAGGTTCTTATTTTGTGGCTTATTTTTTTCCGCGGATTGCTGTTTATGACGATGTAGACGGATGGAATAAATATCCTTATACCGGTGCAGAAGAATTTTACAATGATTTTGACCAGTTCAATGCCGAAATCACAGTTCCGGGAACGTATTCTGTTTGGGCAACCGGCGATTTAAAAAATACAGCAGAAGTTTTTCAGAAAACAATTGCCGAAAGAATCAATACGGCCAGCCAGAATGATGGTGTTGTCGATGTAATTACTGAGCAGGATTTGAGTGCAAAAGCCGTAACGCAGAAAAAAGCGTTCAATACCTTTAAATTTGAGGCCAAAAATGTAACGGATTTTGTTTTTGCCTTGAGCGATCATTATTTGTGGAAATCGAGTAGTTTGGTTGTTGATCCCAAAATGAAGCGTAGAACGCGTGTTGATGCAGTATTCAACCCAAAGCATAAAGACTATTACGAAGTGATAGATTTTGCCCGCAAAACAGTAGAAGCGATGAGTTATTCATTTCCAAAATGGCCTTACCCTTATAGTCATGAAACTATTTTTGACGGTTTAGACCAAATGGAATACCCAATGATGGTGAACGATAATCCGGTAAGCAATCGCGAAGACGCAATTACACTTACAGATCACGAAATTTTCCATACCATGTTTCCATTTTATATGGGCATTAATGAAACCAAATATGGCTGGATGGATGAAGGCTGGGCAACAATAGGGGAGTGGCTTATTTCGCCGATGATTGATTCCACAATGGTTGATGAATATGGCATTCAGCCAACAGCTTCAACTTCTGGAGGCAGAGACGATAGTCCGATTATGACTTTAACGCCAGATTTGAAAGGATCAGGAACGTTTACCAATTCCTATCCAAAACCTGGGTTAGCCTATTTGTTTGTTAAGGATTATCTGGGCGATGAGTTGTTTACCAAGGCTTTGCACCACTACATTCGAAACTGGAATGGAAAACATCCAATGCCTTATGATTTTTTTAACAGTATAAATGTAGGAAGTGGCAGAAACTTAAACAGGTTCTGGAAACCCTGGTTTTTTGAAGGTGGTGTATTGGATATGGCAATTAAATCTGCTACAAAAACCTCAAACGGTTATGCAATTGTGATTCAGAATAAAGGGATTAAACCACTTCCAATAGATTTAATGCTGACTTATGATGATGGTTCTTCAGAGAAAAAACATGCAACTATTGGTGTTTGGGAATCCGGAAATACAGAAACGACCTTAGAAGTTGTCACGAATAAAAAATTGAAAAAAGTGGTAATGGGCAGCAGTCACGTTCCAGATAAAGTAAAAAGCGACAATAGCTTTTCTTTAAATTAATATGCTGAAAGGGAGAAATCTACAGGTTTCTCTCTTTTAGAAATTCTATATTTCGCTTTAAGCCTGTAAGTTTTGTTCTTTTTACAGCAGATCCCTTGAATATTTTTTTAAAAACTTCGTCGGTAATTTCTGTAAGCGCATTCGCATCCAATTCCAGCAAGCCACTATCCGGTTTAAACGCATCTTCTTCATGTACTTTTGAAAAACGGTTCCACGGACAAACATCCTGGCAAATATCGCAACCGAACATCCAATTGTCCATTTTATCTTTAAACTGATTTGGAATTTCATTTTTTAACTCAATAGTGAGGTAAGAAATGCATTTAGTGCCATCTACTACTTGTGGCGCAATAATCGCATCAGTTGGGCAGGCATCAAGGCAGCGTGTGCAGGTGCCACAATGATCGGTTTGGAAAGGATTGTCGTAATCCAGTTCTAAATCGATAATTAGCTCTGCCAGAAAGAAGAAAGATCCATTTTGTTTGCTAATGAGGTTGGAGTTCTTTCCAATCCATCCAATACCCGATTTTTTTGCCCAGGCGCGATCAAGCACGGGCGCAGAGTCTACAAAAGCCCGACCGGAAACTGCACCAATTTCCTGTTCGATAAAAAAAAGCAATTCCTTTAATTTTTCTTTAATTACGGTATGGTAATCTTGTCCGTAGGCATATTTAGAAATTTTTGGAGCCTTGGGATCCTTCTGCTTTTCCTCAGTAAAATAGTTCAGCGAAAGTGAAATTACAGATTTGGCATCATCTACCAATAATCGGGGATCTAATCTTTTGTCAAAATAATTCTCCATGTACTTCATCTCGCCGTGGTGGTTTTTAAGTAACCAATTTTCCAAGCGTGGTGCTTCCTCTTCTAAAAAAGTTGCTTTGGAAATGCCACAAGCCATAAATCCAAGTCGTTTAGCTTCGGCTTTAATAAGTTGACTGTATTTAGAAGAATTGTTGTACACGTGCAGCAAAGATAAGGCTTAGGATTAAAACATTTTATTTTATCGTGTGTTCTACTTACGGAAACTAAATGAATAAAAATCTGGCCCTGCTGTTTCTTGTGTTTAATGAAAAAATTGGCAGGGTATAGCTAAAAGACAATGCATATGGAAAATGTAGATCCGAAAAATGACGGTAGTGGAGAAGCTCCAAAACCGATAGAAAAAGATTATGAATCACACAAAGAAAGTCCGGGTCCGGCAGAGCCAGCAGTAAATGAGAAAGATGAGAACGGTGGCGGGCAGGCGCTCAAATGGGTTTTACCCGTAGCGGTAATTATCGGATTAATCGTTTGGTTTTTGCTGAGGAAATAGTCCAAGCTTAAATCAAGATAACCCCGCATGCAAATTAAACATGCGGGGTTTTTTGTATTATTTGAATGCCTCTTTTAAATGATCGGCAACATATTGTTGGGCTTGTTTAGCTTCAGGAACCAACAAAGCCATACCATAAAATTCGTGCGTTACACCTTCGTAATTTCGGCTGTTTACTTTTACGCCAGCTTCAGCAAGTTTGTTTGCAAGAAGTACACCATCGCTATTCAGCGGATCAATTTCTGCGGTTATAATCGTTGTAGAAGGCAATCCTTTTAGCTCGGCGTTAACCAGCGCTATTTTTGGATCTTGCATTTCTAATGGCGTATTTAGGTATTGTTGCATAAACCATTCCATCATTGGTTTGTTCAAAGGTTTTGCATCCTGGTAAAGTTTATACGATTCTGTATCCATATTCCCTTGTGCAATTGGATAGATTAATACTTGATGAACTGGTATCATTATATGTTTATCTCTCGCCATAATGGAAACATTTGCGGCGAGGTTTCCGCCAGCACTTTCGCCAACTACAGCAATTTTAGCAGGATCCGCTTTCAGTTCTACTGCATTCTTTACCGCCCATTCATACGCCGCAAAAGCATCATGATGCGCAGTGGGGAATTTGTTTTCAGGTGCCAGTCTGTAAGCAACAGAAATAACAATTGCTTTAACCTGTTCGGCAAGTGCTTGGGCGGATGCATTGTAAACCTGTATGTTGGCCAATGCGAAACCGCCGCCATGGTAATATAAAATAATGGGTAAAGGTTCTGTTGTATTTTTTGGCCGGTAAATGCGAAGGTACACTTTTCCGCCAGCAACAGATATTTCTTTTCCAGTTGTGTCTACCATGGGTGCAGGTACATTAACCTGATTTTGTTTGGCTAAATCCTCAACGGCATCACTCGCTGTATGATTTTTACGCGCTTCTGTGGCACTTAACGTTTCAATCGCTTTATCTCCGTAGCTGGCTAATTTTTCTACTACAGTCTGCATTTCTGGTTTTATGGTTTTGCCCCATTCCGGCGCCGGGCCAATCGGTTTTAATCCGGTTTGTGTTGTAGAATCTATTGCTGTAGAATCGGTATCGCGGGTTTTTGTTTCGTTAGTGCAAGCGTAAAATAGAAATGAGCCCAACAAAAAACAGGCGAAGGCTTTTAATGTATTGATTTTCATGGTTTTGATTTTAGATTTAAACCATTACAACAGATTGTCCAAAGTAACTGTTTGCCCTATGCCTAATCTTTTTTAAAAAACATCTTCAGAAAATGAATGTTGTGTTAAAAAGATCATCCTCTATTATGTTAACAAAAATTAAAGACTTACCAGATTACATTTTTGGCGTTACTGCAACAGGAACGGTAGATGCAGACGACCTGAAACAGGTGTTGCTACCAGGTTTACAGGAAGTTTCAGATCGGTTTGGAAAAATCAGGTATTTGCTGGTGCTGGAAACTGAAGTGAAAAATTTCACCACCGGTGCCTGGATTCAGGACGCCAAAGCCGGATTACAGAATTTTACCAACTGGGAAAGAATTGCTGTGGTAAGTGCTGAGAAAGGTGTAGAATGGTTTACAGATGTTTTTAAATTTTTTACACCCGGAACGTCTAAAGGTTTCAGTCCGGATGAACTTAAAGAAGCAAAACAATGGTTAACTGAAAATTAAAGAAATTATGAAAAACTCAAAAACTGCGGCAGAAAGCAGCAAGGCTACTTCTCCCGGCAATGCAAAAGCAAAAGGTGCGAATGATAAAACCGTTTCTGCAAAAGATGCTCAGAAAGTTAGCGTAACTAAAGATGCGCCAGAGAAACATACAAAACCCTAACAGATTAAGGCATCGATTTTCTATAAGGTTAAATGAAAATGCAATAGGATACCTCTTTTAATTTTGAGAATATTTTCATTGAATATAACATTTTGCCCCACAAGGATATGACGGTGCCTTAGTAATTATACAGATTTTTTATTATGAGAAAATTTTCGACGACAAAAGCCTTTTTAACAACCAACGGCATACTATAAAAAGTTATCATATTGAATGTAAGCAGGTAGGTACACGCAGACTTGAAATCGAATGGATCCTACCTACAGGATTGGTTATGATAAAATGATCGACGTTTTCAATAAAACTTTAGAAAAATTCAAATCAAATTAAAATCTGGCAGACAAATAGGTTTGTATTTCAGTACTGAAAGAAAGTGGAATTAAAGTGATGCTTAATATCTGTATTAAAGCACACGGCTTGATCAATACGGAACTTGCTTTGACAGAGAACTGGCAGACTTAAAAACCAGTGAAGTTGAACGACCTGTAATGACAGCTCAAACAGTTTTTAATAAAGCATAGATTTTATCCATCAACTGGTCGATGTCGAATGGTTTTGCCATAAAATCATCTGCAAGAACGCCATCAATGGCATAATTGGTACTGTTGTAACGGGCAGAAATCATTAAAACCGGGATTCCTGAAGTCGCTGCATTTTCTTTAAGACTTTTTAATAATGTTCTTCCGTCTACATCCGGTAGCATTATATCCATAATGATCACATCTGGATTAAATGTGCCAACGTATTCAATAAAATCGAAACCATTATTACGACCAGCAACATTGAATGCCTCGCTTTCTAAAATAAGAGTAATAACATCTAAAATTGCATGGTTATCCTCAACAACCAGAATGTTTTTTTTCGCCAACGTCTTTCTTGAACTAAATTTTTCGACGCAAATATAAGACAAAAGTTATATGTAAAGATCAAATTATCAAAATGTGTTTTATATAAATCTGTTGCCTTTGATTTTTCGTTATTTCTAATACTTTTGTGAAGTTATATCCATATATGAATAAATTTTCTGTTGATTTGACCAATTGCGATATAGAGCCCATCCACATTCCTGGAAAAGTTCAGTCGCACGGTTTTCTTATTGCAGTTGGAAAGACAGATTTTACGATTCGCTACATTAGTGAAAACGTAATTAGCTATCTAGGTCAACCTGCAAAATCTTTTCTGGAGCAGCGGCTTTCCAGCTTAAATGCATATGTTAAACAGCGAGATCCCGGTTTTGATCTCGAGGATTTACTTAATCTCGGCCTCATCAGAAAAAGTTTCGATGCCATTACGCCACATCCGATAGAGATTGATGGTAAGCCATTTTACCTGATTATTTCTGCATCTTCAGAAACCTGGTTATTAGAGTTTGAGCCAGTAACCTTGCAGTATGATATTCAAAGTTCTATAGGCCGGTCTGCATCAGCAATGCTGAAAGGCAAAAATGTTTCTGCATTGCTTAAAAGTGCGGCAATAGAGGTGAAAAAACTAATCAATTACGATAGAGTAATGGTTTATAAATTTTTGGAAGACGGCCATGGCGAAGTAGTTGCAGAAGAGAAAGAAAATGAACTGGAATCCTTTTTTGGATTGCATTATCCGGCGTCTGATATTCCGAAACAGGCACGTGAAATGTACAAGCTGAACTTAACCAGACTTATTGCCGATGTAAACACGCAAGATTCACCGATAATTACTGTACATGAGGACCAAACACTAGATCTAACCAATGGAAGTTTACGCGCGGTTTCTCCGATACACATTCAATATCTGAAAAATATGGGCGTGTTTTCCAGCTTCAGTATTTCGCTGATCTCACACGGCGAATTGTGGGGATTGATTGCCTGCCACAACTATAGTCCAAAATTTATTGATTATAAAGCAAGAGAAGGTTCAAAACTTATCGGACAGATTCTTTCTTCTGCACTGGAGTATCGCCAAGATGAAGAAGATCAGGAAATTATTGCGCAGTTTACAGAAACTGCAGCGGTAATAGCAGAGCACCTGGCGCGAGATAAATATTTAGTTGACGCCCTTACAGGCCATACCAAAACGTTACTGGATGTTACACATGGCAAAGGAGTAGCAATTATTTTTGAAAATAAACTAACCACTTTGGGCGTTGTGCCTAACGAAGAAGAAATTTGGGCACTTGCTGATTGGCTTAAAACATCAACAGATGAGTCTGTTTACTATACGCACAGGCTTCCAGAAATTTTTAGTCCGGCAAAAAAATACAAAACACTCGCTTCCGGCATACTTTCTTGTACCATAAGTAAAGAACTTGGTGAAATGTTTATTTGGTTTAAACCTGAACAGATTGCTACAGTGAATTGGGCCGGAAATCCGGAAAAACCATCAACACGTGCAGACAATGGGTTGTTGAGCCTATCTCCAAGAAAGTCTTTCGAAATATGGACGGAAGAAGTAGGCAATACATCTTCAAAATGGTCAGCTGAAGAGTTGGAGTCTGTTTTACGTGTTCGCGAAATCATCATTACAGACATCAATAAAAAAGCAACTGAAATACGCTTGTTGAATGAGCGGCTTCAATCTGCTTACGAAGAGCTTGACACCTTTAGTTATACCATTTCTCACGATTTGCGCACACCTTTAACATCGATCAAAACCTACGCAGAATTGATGTTGAAGAATAAAAGCATCGATGAGAATGGCCGCAAAATGCTGGATAGAATACTGAACGGTGCAGATAAAATGAATTTCCTGATCAGAGAGATTTTGAACCTGGCACGTGTTGGCCGCGATGAAATTAATTTCGAAATGGTTGATATGGAAATGCTGATCAAAGAGATTTCTGCAGAAATCTGGTCGGCCTTTAAAGCTGAAAATTCAAAATTGTTGATAGGTAATTTACCTGCCATAAAAGGCGATAAAACGATGGTAGGTCAGGTTTTTTCCAATTTGATTAGCAATGCTGTTAAATACTCATCGGGTAATGAAAATCCAATAATAGAGATCAACGGAGAGCAAGACGCAAATGAAATCATTTATACAATTAAGGATAATGGTATAGGAATTGATAATCGTTATTACGACCGGGTCTTTGAATTGTTTAAACGGATGGACAATGTTAAAAATATCGAAGGCACCGGCGTTGGATTAGCGATTGTTAAGCGAATTGTTGAGCGCCACGATGGTCGCATTTGGTTTGAAAGTAAACTGAACTCAGGATCGGTTTTTTACGTTGCTTTTAAGAATAGATAAAATGATAACACCAGATATTTTTTACGTGGAAGATGACATGGACTATGCATTTTTTATGCAAACTGCCATACAAGAAGTCAAAGAAACTTTAAATTTAACAATAGTTGAAGATGGGGCAGAAGCACTTTTGCGTTTACAGAGGTTTGCAGAAAGTAAAACCAAGCCAAAACTAATTTTACTGGATTTGAATTTGCCGGGTCTCTCTGGTTTGGATTTGCTGAAATTCATCCGCGATATTCCTTATCTTAAAACCATACCTGTAATTCTTTTTTCCACATCAGATAATCCGGACGATGTTAAAGCATCAATTGAGTTTGGCGCAAATGCATATTTAACCAAGCCGGATGGTTACGATAATCTGGTTAAGTGCGTACACTCCGTCCACGATTTCTGGTTTAACCAACACTTGAGATTAAATTAACATTACGAAACATAAAAAAGATTTGAGCAAAATGCACAAATCTTTTTTGTTTTATACACTATAATAGAATATACAGAATATGATTGCCAATTTATTGAGAACAGAAACCGCTGGACAACATCAATCGCTAGAGAACCTAATGTTTGTGAATCAAATCATGAACAAAACCTTAAGCACTGATGAATATAAAAAATTGCTTACGGTAAACTATATCATTCATAAAGAACTGGAAGGTAAGCTGATTAAAATGCTTGATCCGGGAGTTGCACTAGCACTGGATATGAAGAGCAGAGTAAAAATCAGTCATTTGGAAGAAGATCTTCATTATTGGGAGATTGATGCCAAAGCGTTACCACAACTCAATTTCGATTTATTTGTGCCTGGTCAAAGCACAGCAGAAATACTCGGCGCACTGTATGTGCTTGAAGGTGCAACTTTAGGTGGAAATGTGATTAAGAAACATCTTTTAGAAAACCCGAATTTTGATGGTAAAGAAGCAGGTTTGAATTATTACGGTGTTTACGGCGCTGAGATAGGCGCAAAGTGGAAAACTTTCGTAAGTGTGCTAAACAGCAACGTAACTGAAGCAGATTATCAGGCCTGTATTCATTCTGCAAATGAGACCTTCAACAATCTCATTAAGCTCTCAAACCAGCTAAAATAATGACTGGATTGACATACATAAAATGCAAAATGTTTGTCTAAATGCCTTCCAGCGGCATTTTTAGGCTGTTGAAATGTGTAAAACTTATTTTAAATAAAACTTGGCATTCTCTTGTTAATTCGACCTAAATATGTATAATTGAAGAAATAATATTTTTAACCTTAAAAACATCAATTAGCGATGGAAAAATTCTCACAAGTTAAAGCTGCAGTTGCTGCTATTGAGGCAGACGTAGAAAAGTTTTATAATGCTGGCAACGCAGCTGCTGGTACTCGCGTACGTAAAGCTATGCAAGATCTTAAAGTTTTAGCACAAGAGATTCGTGCAGAAGTAACTGATAAGAAAAACGCTGGAAAATAATATTTAGCGATTAAAACAAACAGGGTTTCGATATTGTCGAAACCCTTTTTGTTTGTTCTAATTTTTAAAAATGAATTTTTTGCAGTTCCTGCAGCCTCCTCTAAAAATCCCTAAAAAGATAAAGCTCCCCATCGCGGAGAGCATTTATCCAACTAACAAAACATATTTTTTTAAACTAAAGGCAAATCTATCGACTATCCTTTTTAATTAATTTGTATTCTATACCTGGCTTTCCGCGTGTTATTGATTCACCAATACCCATAGCCGTAAATCGTAAAGCATTTTGTTTTAACAGTATCGCGGAAATCTTCCTTCGCAACACCAATCGAACCAAATATTACATAAACCCCTGGCAGATTTTTCAATTTATTTAGACTAATTATAAATAATTAATGCAAATTTGTAGATATTAAGAGCATTTAGATAACGCTGTACGGATAATTAATGCCGTTAAAAGGATTAAAATTTATGAACATTACGATAGCAGATACAAACGCTGCCATTCAATTTTATATACAACATGCCAATCCAGGCCAGAGCGATTCAGACAGTTTGAGTGATCAAGCTGTACGACTTGATAATGCGTACGGAAGTTTCAAAATAAGAAATGAGAGGAATCAGCATTTTCAGCTCTGCAAGATCAGTTTGTCTACAAACTCGATTTTGGATATACAGTTTGAGCCATCAGCATCGTCAATTGCCTGGGTATATGCTGTTGAAGATACCGCAAAGGCAAATATTCCTTTTTCAGGCGGAAATGGAGTTCAAAAATATATTTTTACGGGGGAGAGCAAAATGCTCAAGGTTAGCGTATCAAATCCGAATGCAACACTTCTTTTTATCCAGCTGAGTGCTTCTTATTACCATAAACTGACCGGCTCTGACTTTGATTTAAAATCATTTTCTGTCTACGGAACACAAATCTCACCAGAAATTCTGATGATTATCAGAACACTTTACCATTGGGAGTTGGATGGAAGACTTAGGAAGATGTTTATAGAGGCCCGGCTTTTGGATTTGCTCATCGCACATTTAAAGCCGCTTACCATAAAATCCTCCTTTTCATTGAAAGAAGAAGATATGGAGAAAATTAAACATGCGCGAAAGTTGGTGGGAACCGATTTGCAAAAACCAATTTCTTTGATGGAGCTTTCCAGAAAAGTTGGGATTAATGATTTTAAGCTTAAAAAAGGATTTAAAGAGTTAACCGGCGAAACGGTTTTTAGATATTTGTACGATTTGCGTATGAAAGCTGCCTACAACTATTTAGCCGAACAAAATAAAGCGGTTAATGAAGTAGCTTATTTGGTGGGCTATAAAAATGCCCAGCATTTTATTACCGCATTTAAAAGAAAATACAAAACCTTACCCGGAAAACTTAACAAACTGAATAAAATCAGCGCAAACGTTTGATTTTTTAAGAAAGTTCCTCGTTCACAATAAGATCAGATTCTACAACGGTATTGTAAAAAGCTTGCGTTTCTGCATTGGGGCTGTTTATTAAATCAAGCAAAATGTTTGCCGCTTTTTGTCCCTGTAAATAAGGATATTGCTCTACGGATGCAACTGGAGGATGATCGAGATAACTGATAATAGGTAAGTTGGCGTAACTGACCACGTCAAAATCTTTAGTTGCATTAATTTTTTTAAAATATTTGATCAGAAACAAAGCCACATAATCGTTAAAAACAACAATAGCTGTGGGTTTTCTTTTGTGTTGGATAAATTTAATGGCGGCTTCAATTGTACTTTTTTCAGTAAGATCACAATTGATAACCAACGAAGGATCAAATTTTAACCGGTTAAAGGTAACCGCCTGCATGTAACCGTCTTTACGTTCCTCACTCGCAAAAAGAGTGGAAGGGCCATTAATCATTCCGATGGTGCGGTGGCCTTTCTTCAAAAGAAAGTTTACGGCTTTAATTGTGGCTTTTTCCAGACTGCAGGCAACGTAATGAATATTTTTTAGAGGAGGAATGCGATCGAAAAAAACAACAGGTATATTAAAATTGCTTAAACGTTCAAAGTGGTCATAACGTGAGGTGTCTTTGCTGATTGAAACCAATAATCCATCAACTCTTTGGTTTTTCATTTTCTCTACCAGTTTCACTTCTTGCTGATAATCGTCATGAGATTGAGCAAAAATAACCGTATAGTTTCGTTTTAAAGCTTCATCCTCTATCGCGGATATGGCCGTAGAGAAAAAGTATTCTGAAAGTTCCGGCAAAATTACACCAATCGTATAGGTTTTTCCTTTTTGAAAAAAAATAGCAGCATTATTTGGTTCATAGTTTAGCGATTTCGCCAGTTCTTTAATTTTTTCGCGCGTTACAGCACCTATACTAGGATGATCGTGCAGCCCTCTCGATACGCTAGAAGGAGAGATGTTCAGGATTTTTGCGATTTCCTTAATGGTTATTGGTTTTGTTGCCATCGTAAAGCTAAACTACAGTAATTTTTTTCAATTGTACATATAGGTTATTCAGTCAAACGTTTGCGTAATCTTTCCAAATTCAATTTATTGTTTGTAAATCTGAATATAGATACTTTAGCGCTCTAAAATAATATCCGAAATAAGTGATCTTCCGAAACAAAGATGGCTGTAAAAGATTCATTTACCCAATGATTAACACTAAATTCCTCTGCTTTCAGAGGCATTTTAATTACATACAAGTACGTATATGGTATCATGCTAAATGGCCGCAATCAGTTTTTCTAAACGTTTGTGGACAGCAAGCCTGCATCAATCAGAACAAGTTATTTGAAAGCAATTCTAAGTCTTTTGTCAGTTTTAGTCTGATACATTTAAAAGCCTTAGTCAATCGTGTTCTTGTAGAAACCTTTTGCTAAATTGGCACCTCAAAACTTTTTATGATCGTTATTTATATATTGATTGCGCTGATAATCGTCTTTTTAGCAGTAACCAACCTTCCCGTTTTCGGCAGATTGCCACGCGGTTTCAGATTAGATAAAATACAACATTTATCCAACTACAGCAAAGGTGCATTACAAAATTTGTCGCTTACACCTATGCAACCAGAAGGCGTAAGTTTTTTTACTATTTTGAAAGAATTTTTAACCAATAGAGATCCGGCTCGAATACCGCAACATTCACTTAAAACTCTTGTGCCGGATTTAGATTCAAAACCCGGTTTATCTGCAACTGAAATTATCTGGTTTGGGCATTCTTCCTATTTGATTAAGATCAATGGATACAGAATATTGGTCGATCCGATTTTTAGTAAAACACCATCGCCGTTTTCTTTCATTGGAAGTAAAGCTTTTCCTGGGACAGACTTTGTACATGCAAAAGATTTTAAAGATATTGATGTCTTGTTAATTACACACGATCATTATGATCATCTCGATTATCAAAGTATTTTACAAATTGCGCCAAATGTGCCTAATATTGTTACTTCTTTGGGCGTAGGCGCGCATCTTGAACGTTGGGGAATTGCGTCTCAAAAAATTAAAGAACTTTGCTGGCATGACGAAATTGAAGTTTTAAATGGGTTAAAACTTACAGCTTTGCCGGCAAGGCATTTTACTGGCCGGAAATTTAAAAGAAACCAGACCCTTTGGTCAGCGTTTGCATTAAAAAGCGGAGATGCGAAATTGTTTATCGGCGGAGATTCTGGCTACGATGCGCATTTTAAAGAAATCGGTTTGAAACATGGTCCATTTGACCTCGCAATTTTAGAGTGTGGCCAATACAACGAATACTGGCCATTTATTCATATGTTTCCTGAACAAACTGTACAAGCTGCTATTGATTTGAAAGCAGATGTATTGATGCCCGTACATTGGGGGAAATTTAGTTTAGCAATGCATCCTTGGGATGAGCCAATTAAAAGAGTGTCTGAAGCTGCTGAAGACAAATCTGTCGAAATTACAACACCAATGCTTGGCGAAACAGTAAAACTGAAAACAACATATCCGAAAGTTAAATGGTGGTTGGATTAAACAAAATTCTGCAAGATGTGTTTAATCGTAAACCCTATAAATACCGATATGAAAACAGATCTTGTAGAAATTTTCCAAACCATCAGAGCAACTACTCAACCATATGCATCCCAAGGTTACACCGTTCATGAGAATTCAGAATCTGGCTACGATCTTTACAGCGAAAAAAATATAGATACCGACCAGGAAAAAATTACAGAACGTTTTTTTGCAGGAATTTACATTAATGGCGATGCTGTAGAAGTAAAATTAAATACAGAGGATTTTGAACCAAATTCAGATAATTTAGCCGATTTCGGTGAACATAAAAAAGGTTATCTTTTACAAGATTTGGACGATACACAAGCTAAAGAAATCAAAATGCTAATCGAAATAATTCATACCCACTTTAAAGAAAAGGAGTGGATTTAGTATAATATATGATTAAATTTGCGGTGAATGCAAGGTTTACCGCAATATTTTTCTTCGGGATCAGTTACCCATCAGCAAGTGTTTTCTTTTTGGAAAGATGAGGTAAAATCTGCTTGCGCGGAATTGCCGGTTTCTTCCGATATCCATCACGCAAACGCATTTACACTAATCGTATTTGAAAACAACATGTTGGTTTTGAATTTAATATCCGTTCAAAATTCGTTCACAGCTACTCAACTCCAAAATTTGCAATATCAGTATCAAGATCACAAAATCAATCTGATACATTTATGGGAAGATGTTTGGGCAACCAAAAGAGCGCAGGTAATTGCCAGGATACAATCTTTACTTGGTTTTAATACACGTTTACACGGCCGTAAAACCAAAGTTGCCAGAATAGATAAACCAACAGCAGATCTTTTTCTAGATAAACATCATTTGCAGGGCCCGGTAAGCAGCAGATATAAATTTGGATTGTTTTTACAGGAAGAACTTGTTGGCGTGGCCACTTTTTCGGCTTTGCGAAAAATGAAACATTCGCCGAATTATACATCTGCAGAATTGATTCGCTTTGCGATAAAATCCGGATTTTCTGTAACTGGTGGATTAAGCAAACTTCTTGCACATTTTAAGTATGTTTATCATCCAAATGATATTATGTCTTATGCAGACTGCGATTGGTCTGCTGGGGCGTCATATGCCAGATTGGGTTTTACATTGGAAGGAAAACTCGAATCCCAGATCTTTCAGCTCAATGCTGAATGGGAGCGAAGCCTGATTAAAGACAATACGCCAAGTGAGATTTCCGTCTTTAATACCGGGAGTTTAAAATTTATTTTGAGATACTGATATGCAAGAAACAAATCTGCTCATTATCCTTGGTGCAACGGCTTCCGGAAAAACTAAACTTGCCGTAGAGATTGCGCACGCGCTGGGCAGTGAAATTATAAGTGCCGATAGCAGGCAAATTTTCAAAGGAATGGATATTGGCACCGGTAAAGATTTAAACGAATACAATCTCGGAGGTAAATCCATCCCGCATCATTTGATCGATATTCTGCCGGCGGGCGCCCGTTACCACGTCGATGCTTTTAAAACCGATTTTTATCAGGCATTTGCCACAATCCGGCAAAAAAATAAATTCCCGATTCTTTGTGGAGGTACAGGTATGTACATCAATAGTATTCTACAAAATCAAAAGTTTACATCTGTACCTGTCGATGCCGTTTACCGCGAAAAAATTGAGCTATTGCCGAAGTCAGAATTGGTGAAAAAGCTTGCAGAATATCCTGAAGAACAAATCAAGCATGTAGATGTAGCCTCTCACAAACGCTTGGTACGCGCATTGGAAATTGCACGTTATCTAAAACACAATCCATTACCAGAAATTGAACGTCCTTTAATTAAGCCTGTAGTTTTCGGATTAAAATCTGAAGTGGAGGCCACGCGTTCCAGAATTCAGCTTCGGTTGAAAGATCGGTTGCAGAACGGAATGATTGAAGAAGTAGAACATTTACTTGCCAACGGGCTTACGCATGAAATGCTGAGTTTTTATGGGTTAGAATACAAGTTTATTTCAAAATACGTACTTGGAGAATTGACGCTTGACGAATTGAGTTTGCATTTAGGCACGGCAATTTGCCAATATGCCAAACGGCAGAATACCTTTTTTAGGAAGATGGAAAAAGACGGCGTACACATTAACTGGCTGGATGCAGCGGTAAGTACAAGGGAGTTAAAACAACGTATATTGGAAATAGTTCTTAAAAAAATAAAATCGTAAATCTGAGCATATTCTGACACAAAAACACCTTTAATGTATACAATTAAGGCCTTTTGGCATAGCCTTTGTAATTGTTGAGGCATATTAGTTTAACCCATTAAACAATATCTCAATATGAAAACAATTACTAAAATTCTTGCTACATCAGCAGCTGCTGTAGCATTATTCTTCACAACAAATGCAAATGCTCAATCTTCTCAAAAATTAGGTATAGGAATTATTGGCGGTATTCCTACCAGTGATGCATATAATGTTGCCTTGGGTGCAGATATCCGTTATCAATTTGATGTTGATAAACAACTATCTATTCCGGTTACCGCTGGTTATACCCACTTAAATGGTAAAGAAATTGGCAATACCGGTGTAGATATTCCAAATTATGGCTATATCCCGGTAAAAGTTGGTGCGAAATATTTCTTTAACAGCACAGGTTCTGGTGTTTACGGTTTAGCAGAGTTAGGTGCTGGCTTCGGAACAAGTACAGGTGCAGGAACTTCGTTTGTGTATTCTCCAGCTTTAGGTTACGCCTGGAGCAATGGACTTGATTTAGGTGTTAAATATGAAGGTTTATCAAGAGACGGTGGAAGCAC
Organism: Pedobacter terrestris; assembly: GCF_052343045.1. Taxonomy (NCBI): domain Bacteria; kingdom Pseudomonadati; phylum Bacteroidota; class Sphingobacteriia; order Sphingobacteriales; family Sphingobacteriaceae; genus Pedobacter; species Pedobacter terrestris. The sequence goes on from NZ_CP180264.1 coordinate 2,001,749, forward strand.
CGGTTATTTCGGACTTCGTTTGGCCTATGGCTTTTCTTTGTAAAAGTTAGCAACTCGCTTATTGAAGCCCCTGGTTTTTGCCAGGGGCTTTTTTTATTTCATAAAATTTTGAAAAAAATGAAATATATAAAATCTGTTTTAGCCAATTGGTCGTATATACCTTAAACCTTTAAAAATTAAACTTAATTATTGACTATGAAAACAATTACAAAACTCTTTGCAACGGCAACTACTGCACTTGCAATTTTTGCTTCTACCAATCTAAAAGCACAAACCACAGAAACCACCAATATGATGAGCACAACCACAACAAGTGGAATGGCCTTTAAAATTGGTGTTGGCGTAAATGCGGGTGTTTTCCCGGATCGTTCAGAAATGGATTACGGTTATGGCGCAGATATTAAATTACAATACGATTTAACCCCATTTGTTGCGTTAACTGCTTCTGGAGGTTATACCCGTTTAAAATGGAAAAATAGTCCGTTAAAATTTGAGTTCATTCCTTTAGTAGGTGGCGTTAAAGTATTCGCTATTGAGAGAATGTATTTAAGCGGCAATGTTGGAACAGGTTTAGCGGTTAAAGACGGCGCAAATATGAATTTTATTTATGGCGGTGGTTTGGGTTACGAATGGAGAAACGGATTGGATGTTGGTGTTAAATACGAAGGTTATGTGAATAACAGTTCTTCAGACCTTTACTTTATGAAAACTGGGCAGTTTAATCTACGCATCGGTTATAATTTCAAATTATAATTAAATCATCATTTATATTACAAGCCTCGCAAATTGCGAGGCTTTTTTTGTGGATTTAATATTAAAATGCTATTTTGACCCCAAAACCAAATCATTATGAAGCGCGTAATCGGTATTCTTCTTGTAACTTCACTAATGGCATGCAGCCAGTCTGAAAAAAAAAACACATCAATTGATAGTACCACTGCTGTAGCTGCGGTAGATACAACTTCTTCTGCAGCTTTGGTTAAAGATTCTGTTCAAGGAAACATTCTTTCACAGTATTTAATATTAAAAAATGCTTTGGTAAAGGGAGACAGTACCTTAGCAAAAAACTTTTCTGCTAAACTGGCTACAAGCCTTAATGATTACAAGGGATGCGAACTTACGGCAACATTTGCTTCAAAGATTGCAAATGCACCTACGCTTGCGGTGCAAAGAAAAGAATTTACAACTGTTAGTGCAGATTTGATTAGCTTGTTTAAACATGCTGACCTTAATAAAGGCACAACTCTTTTTGTACAGCATTGTCCAATGGCCAATAAAGGAGATGGTGGAGATTGGATTTCTGTTACTGCAGACATTAAAAACCCATATTATGGAGACGAGATGCTGGAGTGCGGAAGTGTGGTAGAAAAATTTGCTGCAAAATAAATACCTCTGCGTTAAATAGAATATTATTGTTACGTCATTTTGACCGTTTATTTATATTAATTTAACGCATTTATTATGCACCGATATTAATTTTATATAATTTAGAAAGCTATAAACACAACACAATAATATGTCAGATATTGCAGAGATTAAAGTTGATGGTAAGACTATAGAATTGCCAGTAATTACAGGAACAGAAGATGAAAAAGCGATTGATATTTCGAAATTAAGAGATAGTTCAGGTTTTGTAACTTTAGATACTGGTTTTAAAAATACTGGGTCTACAAAAAGTAAAATCACTTTTTTAGACGGCGAAAAAGGTATTTTAAAATATAGAGGTTACTCCATCGAAGAACTCGCTGAGAAATCAAGCTTTTTGGAAGTTGCTTATTTGGTTATTTACGGAGAGCTACCCACTCAGGCGCAATTGGACAGTTTCCAGGGGGAAATCAGCAAACACACGCTGATCCACGAAGACATGAAAAAGTTTTTTGATGGATATCCGTCAAAATCGCATCCGATGGGACAATTGGGTTCGTTGATTTTTTCATTATCCACTTTCTATCCAGAATGTTTGAAACCAAATCAAACTGCAGAGGAACAGAATCTTACGATTATCAAATTGCTGGCGAAATTGCCGACAATTGTTTCATTCATTTATAAAAAATCATTAGGTCATCCACTTATTTATCCAAAAAATAAATACGACTACGTAACCAATTTCCTTTGGATGACTTTTGGTCAGCGTACAGAAGATTACGATGTAAACCCGGTTGTGGTTAGCGCAATGAACAAATTGTTGATTCTGCATGCAGATCATGAGCAAAATTGTTCTGCATCTACAGTTCGTATTGTAGGTTCATCAGATTGCAATTTGTACGCATCTATTTCTGCTGGTATTGCAGCGCTTTGGGGGCCGCTTCATGGTGGTGCCAACCAGGCTGTTATCGAAATGTTGGAATTGATTAAAGAAGACGGTGGCGATACAGAAAAATGGATCAACAAAGCAAAAGATAAAAACGATCCTTTCAGAATGATGGGTTTTGGGCACCGTGTGTATAAAAACTTTGATCCGCGTGCAAAGATCATTAAGAAAGCATGTGATGATATTTTAGAAAGTTTAGGAATTAACGATCCGGTATTGGAAATTGCTAAAAAGCTAGAAGAAGCTGCGCTTACAGATCCATATTTCGTAGAACGGAAGTTGTATCCAAATGTAGATTTTTATTCAGGCATTATCTACAGGGCATTAGGTTTCCCTTCAGAAATGTTTACCGTACTTTTTGCTTTGGGCCGCCTGCCAGGATGGATTGCTCAATGGAAAGAAATGAAAGAAAACAAAGAGCCAATTGGCCGTCCGCGTCAAATTTACGTTGGCGAAACCGACCGTGCTTTTGTAAGCATAAAAGATAGAGGATAATCTATTTCCATAATATTATCGTATAAAAAGCCCTTTAATGTAAGTTGAAGGGCTTTTTTGTTCATTTCAATTTACATATCTTTATACAATGAAATATATAATTGCTCCCTCAATTTTATCAGCCGATTTTGGTAACCTGCAACGCGATATTGAAATGATCAATAGCAGCGAAGCAGATTGGTTTCACGTAGATGTTATGGACGGTGTTTTTGTGCCCAATATTTCTTTCGGTTTTCCCATTATGGCTGCGGTAAAAAAGCATGCTTTAAAGCCGCTGGATGTGCACCTTATGATTGTAGAACCAGATAAGTATATTGAAGAATTTGCAAGGGCCGGTGCCGACCGCATTACCGTACATTATGAAGCGTGTACACATTTGCATAGAACTGTGCAGTTGATTAAATCATTCGGTTGTAAAGCTGGTGTTGCCTTAAACCCACATACACCAGTTCGTTTGCTGGAAGATATTATTGAAGATTTAAACCTTGTTTTGATTATGTCTGTTAATCCTGGTTTTGGAGGTCAAAGTTTTATAAACAACACCTATAAAAAACTCAATGATTTAAGTATTCTAAAACAAGGTGTAAATGATAGTTTAATTGTAGAAGTTGACGGTGGCGTTAGTTTAGGAAACATTAGTGATTTGGCGGCTGCAGGGGCACAGGCATTTGTTGCCGGAAGCGCAATTTTTTCTGGAGAAAATCCTTCAGCCACAATTGCGGCAATGAAAAGTGCAACCACAAAAACGCATTACATTTAGCTTTCTTATTCGCTCAGCATTGCTGCAGTGATCTTTGTTCGCGCCTATTAAAATTATGCTCAAATTTAAACTGTTTCTGTTCTTATTGATTTTAGGTTGCAGTGCAGCAATGGCGCAACCTTTAGTTAAAGTTTCGGGGGTAGTTTACGATGATCAAAATGTTCCGTTGGGCCAAGTGAGCGTGTTGGTTATCGGACAATCGCAATCTACTGTAACAGATGATTGTGGTGTCTATACTATTTATTCAAAGAGTCGTAATTTTAGCGTTAAATATGTCTTTTTAGGGTACAAATCACAAACCATAAAATTTAACGAACGTTCTGGTGCACGTATAGATCAACCTGTTTTCCTAAAAGAGAATATAAACCAGTTGGAACAGGTAAATATCACCAATAAGCAAAATCAGCTTAGTAATGCCATGGTGCTTAATATCGGCGATATGACAGCAATGCCGCTGGTTTCTGGGAATTTCGAAACCATGATTAAAACCTTGCCCGGCGTTTCTACCAATAATGAATTAAGTGCACAATATAGTGTGAGAGGAGGGAACTTTGATGAAAACCTGATCTACATTAACGATGTAGAAATTAATAGGCCAATTTTAGTGCGCAGCGGACAACAAGAAGGACTCAGCTTTATCAACGCAGATTTAGTAAGCAAGGCCCGATTTTCTGCCGGAGGTTTTGAAGCGAGATATGGCGACAAACTGTCATCAGTATTGGATATTAAATATGAAACACCGGATAGCAACGAAACCATCCTTACAACCAGTTTTTTGAATACTTCAATTTCGACACGTAGAAATTTTAATAAAAGTTTTCTTTTGGCCGGTTTGCGCTATAAAAATAATACGAGCGTTTTGACCACGCAAGATCAAAAAGGAAGTTACAACCCCAATTTTGCAGATGCACAGGTTTTATATGGTTATGATTTTTCCTCGAAATTTAGCCTCAGCTTTTTAGGCATTGTAAATTTCGGTCAGTTTAAACTTATCCCGGAAAGCCGGGAAACAAAATTTGGAACACTAAATACAACTTTGCGTTTAAATGTAGATTATGCAGGCGAAGAAGTAGATGATTACAGATCGGCAGGCGGTGCAGTCACCGCTGTATATAAACCCAGTTCAAATACCGTTATTAAATGGATAAACAGTTACTTTAATACCGTAGAACGGGAAAGATTCGACATTGTAGGAAGTTATACTTTTAATGAGATTACAGGTATCAATACCAACGGAAACCCAATTTTCGGGAGCCAGATAAAGGGAATTGGTGTGTACAATAATTTCGGGCAAAACAGTTTAAACACGCAGATATTTACTTCAGAAATTAAAGTAGATCAAAATCTGGATAACCATGTTTTCTCGTGGGGATTAAAATATGACATCTCCAGGTATGCAGACGTGCTGAATGAATACAATTATGTAGATTCTATAACTGGTGTTTTGCCAACGAACGGGCAGCCGGTAGAATTGCAGGATGTAGTACGCGCAGAAAACAATATTGACATTAGAAACTACAGTGCCTACATTCAAGACAGTTACACATTATCAGATGATTTAGAACTACAATTGGGCAGCAGAATCAGTTACAATTCTTTAAGTAGGCAAGTATTGGTCAGTCCGCGGGTTTTGCTGGCTTTTCGTCCAAATTCCAATAACAAAATTTTGCGCTTTACCGCGGGCGTTTATAAGCAACCGCCATCTTACCGCACCATTCGAGATTTCACGGGAACGTTAAATTTAAGTCAGAAAGCGCAAAGTTCTTACAATACATCTTTAGGTTACGATTATGCTTTTGATGCACTTGGAACACGCCTGAAATTTACTTCAGAAGCCTACTTTAAATATTCGGACCGGTTAATCCCGTATAAAATAGACAATTTACGTATTAAATATTTGGCAAATGAAGTTTCCAAAGGTTACGCATATGGCGCAGATTTTAGTGTTGGCGGCGAATTTGTAAAAGACATGGTATCTTATTTCAGGTTGTCTGTAATGCATGCAAATGAAGATATAGCAAACGACAGTTATGTGAAAAACGGCGAAACATTTTATCCAGGATTTTTAAAACGCCCAACAGATCAAAGAGTGAATTTTTCGGTTTTCTTTCAAGATAAATTAATGAATAACCCAACCTATAAGGTTCACTTAAATGCGGTTTATGGATCTAGGTTGCCCATTGGGCCGGCGCAAGCACCCAGGTATCAGGATCGCTATTACATACCTGCTTATAAACGTGTTGATATAGGTTTTTCTAAAGATTTTCTTGACGATGCTGCCGTTCACAAACCAAAATTTCTGGACAAAAATTTTAGTTCAGTAATTCTGTTTATAGAAGTTTTTAATATGCTCAATATCCAGAATACCGTTTCCTATTTGTGGCTTACAGATGTTCAAAATGTGCAGTATGCCGTTCCAAACTATTTGACCGGGCGCCAGTTTAACCTGAAATTGATCCTTAAACTTAAAAGATAGAAGTAAGAAACCAAGAGGGATTTTTACCACTAAACTTACTAAAACGTTTAATCATCATTTTGATGCAAATTCATTATGAAAACCTCAAAAAAAAATCGATTTTGGCCATTTTTTTAACAAATTTTAATTTTATATGATACGATTTTATGGTCTGAAAACGGCTTAAAACCTTTACATTTACCCGCATAAAACATTATATAATAAAATGAAACATAATTTTGGCGCAGGCCCTTGTATTTTACCTCAAGAAGTGTTTAAACAAGCCGCACAGGCTGTTTTAGATTTTAACGATGGATTATCGATTCTAGAGATTTCGCATAGAACTACAGAGTTTGAGGCGGTAGTTGCTGAAGCAGAGAAGTTGGTAAAAGAACTTTTGAACGTGCCATCGGGTTATTCGGTTTTATTTTTACAGGGAGGAGCAAGTTTACAGTTTGCAATGGTTCCAATGAATCTTTTGGGCGACGGACAGACAGCGAGTTATCTGGATTCTGGTGTTTGGGCAACTAAAGCTTTGAAAGAAGCAAAATTTGTTGGAAACGTGAATGTTGTAGCATCTTCTAAAGAAGCGAATTATACATTCATTCCTAAAGATTACGAAATCCCTTCAGACAGTGCTTACTTCCATTATACTTCAAACAATACCATTTATGGCACTGAACTGTTTGACGCGCCGCAAACCAATGTACCACTTGTTTGCGATATGTCTTCTGATATTATGAGCCGTGTAATTGATGTATCGCAATTTGATTTGATTTATGCAGGTGCTCAGAAAAATATAGGTCCGGCAGGTTTAACAATTGTGATTGTTAAAGATGAAGTTTTAGGTAAAATTGACCGTAAAATTCCTTCCATGTTAAATTATCAATCTCATATTGATAATGGATCTATGTACAATACACCACCGGTATTTTCGGTTTACGTATCATTATTGAATCTTCGCTGGCTAAAATCTAAAGGTGGCGTTGCTCAGATTGAAGCAGAAAATAAAGCAAAAGCTGAGACACTTTACAGAGAGATTGATCGCAATCCTTTGTTTAAAGGAACTTGCAAGGTCGAAGACCGGTCCAGAATGAATATTTGTTTCGTTATGGAAAATGCAGAACTTGAAAAACCATTCTTGAAATTTGCTGAAGATATGGGTATTATTGGTATTAAAGGCCACAGAAGTGTTGGTGGATTTAGAGCATCCATGTACAATGCATTGCCTATTACCAGTGTGCATGCATTGGTAGATGCGATGCAATTATTTGAAGAAAAACAAGCAAAAGCAAATTAAATTTATACATCCAATTGCCGTAGAAATCAATACCGCAATTGTGCAATCATAAACCAAAAATGATTAAAATATTAGCGAACGATGGGATTGATCCGATCGGAAAAGACTTATTAGAAAAAGCAGGTTTTATTGTAGATACAGAAACTGTTCCTCAGGATAAACTTGCTGAAGCATTAAAAAACTATGACGCCATTACGGTTCGTAGTGCAACTAAACTTAGAAAAGAATTAATTGATGCTGTGCCAAATATTAAATTAATTGGCAGAGGCGGTGTTGGAATGGATAACATCGATGTTGAATATGCACGTAGCAAAGGAATTAATGTAGTAAATACACCTGCTGCATCGTCACTTTCGGTTGCAGAGTTGGTTTTCTCTCATTTATTTACTGGTGTTCGGTTTTTACAAGATGCAAACCGCAAAATGCCGGTAGAAGGTGCAACACAATTCAATAACTTAAAGAAAGCTTATGCTAAAGGCGTTGAATTAAGTGGGAAAACAATTGGTATTGTTGGTTTCGGTCGTATTGGACGGGCAACGGCAAAAGTCGCTTTGGGTTTAGGAATGAACGTTTTGGCTTATGATCTTTATCCGTTAGAAACAGAAATTACACTTGATTTTCAAGGTGGCGTTAAAGTAAATATTCCAGTTAAAACGGTTTCTTTTGATGAAGTAATTGCCGGGAGTGATTTCATTTCTTTGCATACTCCATTTGCGGATAAACCGATTTTGGGTGCTGAAGAATTTGCTAAAATGAAGAAAGGCGTATTTGTTGTAAATTGCTCAAGAGGTGGTACAATTGACGAGCCTGCATTAATTGAAGCATTAAACTCTGGTCAGGTTGCTTTTGCCGGTTTAGACGTTTTTGATAACGAACCTACGCCGTTGGCAGATTTACTTACACATCCAAAAATTTCATTAACACCGCATATTGGTGCTTCTACAAATGAAGCTCAAGAACGTATTGGTACAGAACTGGCGAACTTAATAATCGACCACTTTAATAAATAAACATCAGGAAAGATTTTCCTAAATAGATCGTGGCCAACCTTTAAAAAGGTTGGCCTTTTTTATTCTAAAGAATTTGTTAAAGCCCAATATCGGTAACCCAAAATAGCTTTTTGTACATTAGATAATGTATTGGGATTTTTTTTATGCAAACTTGGTAAAATAATATTATTGATTTTAACCAGTGTTTTAAATAGCGCTTTTTTCATGATTTATAGGTTTTGGCTTAATCGCTGGCTTTTTGTTTGTTGTAATTTTTTATACATGAAATAAATTATACCCACCAGAATAAGCAATAAAATAATGAAGATATAGCTCATGGTACCACCACTTTTGCTGTTATTTTTAAGCTCCTGTTTCAGTTCCGCATTTTGATCCTGTAATTTTTTAATGCTGAGCATATAGTTGTCCAATCGCTCCTGCGAGTGATCAGCGACCTCAAGTTTTTGTTGGTTTTGCAAATCTTTATATTCCATCAATACCTTTAATTCTTTAAAAATATTGTTGTCCGTAAGCACAACATCGCGTAGAATTTCGTTGGATCGTTTAATGTCTTTTTTGGTTTGCCAACCAAATATTCCCGTGCGCTGATTCAAACTTTCGTCATATTGACCAAATTTTTTACTTCGGTCTGTGAGTAAACCATTTACTTTAACCCGTTGTGCGGAATACGCGACGGTATCTTGTTGGGCAAAAACTGCGGTTGTTGCAAATAATCCTAAAAGTAAGCAAACATATTTCTTCATGCGCTTTAAACACCAATAGGATAGAAGTTGTTTGGAATTGAATTTTAAGGCAGAAAACCTTACTGTAAAGGTGGGTTAAATTCGACCCGGACAATATCGCCAAGGTGTAAACCTAAAAGTCCGCTGGCTTTACCTTTGTTGATGGCGATTTCCAGGTGATTGCTAATCCCAAAGAGACAAAGTTTTTCACCTTCAGGAACTTCATTGTAATGCCAGCTGAGTTGAGAAATGGTTTCACTTTTTCTGAAATACAAAGTAAAGTCTCTGTTTTTCTGAATACGCGTAAATAAATCTTTCGTAATATTGGTAATTACATTGCAGAAAGTATCAATATAAATCACACTTCCCCTAATCATATCTCGCTCTATAACAGGGTGTAGAAGCATCTTATGCTCAATCTCTGCTACCGGTAAGCCGATATCTTTTAACTTTCCGCCTTTTGCCAGGTGCGTAGCGGCTTTTACAAAAATATCTACCAATGGAAAGTGCAGGTATTTTAAATCCTGCATAATATTCAGTTCAACAACATCGTCCGGAGCTTCATCAAAAAGCAAAGAAAAAATGCCATTATCTGCGCCAACAAAATAGTGGTCTTTATATTTTGCAGCCAGGTAAGAAGTGTTCTCACTGTATACAGAATCAATCCCGATCAGATGTACCGTATTCTTCGGGAAATAGGGATATGCGTTCTTTAGAACGAAGGCTGCATAAGAAATATTAAACGACGGTACTTCATGCGTAATGTCTACTAAATTAACGTTAGGCATAAGAGTTAGCAAGCTTCCTTTAAGCGCGGCTTGGTAAAAATCTTTTGAACCTAAATCTGTTGTTAATGTAATAATACCCATTAAAGTTTAATTATTTATGCTTATTCTTGTGTAGATGCTAAAGCGTCTGCAAATATTCAAATTTTAATTAATATACGCCCGAAAACTTAAAAAATATACAGATTGAACGAATTAAAACTAACTCTTGAAACCGTAAATCCAGCCCAATTTTGGGGTCCGAATAATGAGAATTACGAGATGATTAAGGCTGCTTTTGCCAAACTAAAAATTGTTGCAAGAGGCAGTGAAGTGAAGGTACTCGGTGATGAACAGGAACTTAAGTCTTTCGAAGAAAAATTCAACCAACTGATTGCCCATCTGGAAAAGTATAGCTCATTAAATAATAATGATGTTGAATCTATTTTAGGGGCGAAAGCCGATGGACTTGCAAAAAAAGAAACACCTGACGGAAAGGGTGGCGGCGAAGTGATTGTTTTTGGTACAAATGGTTTATTGGTAAAAGCCCGTACAGCCAATCAGCGTAAAATGGTAAACAGCATTGCAAAAAATGATGTTCTGTTTGCGATTGGCCCTGCAGGAACCGGTAAAACGTATACCGCCGTTGCTTTAGCAGTCCGCGCACTAAAAAATAAGGAAATAAAACGCATTATATTAACCCGCCCAGCTGTAGAGGCAGGTGAAAATCTGGGTTTTCTACCTGGCGATTTAAAAGAGAAAATCGATCCGTATTTGCGTCCGCTTTATGATGCTTTAGACGATATGATTCCACCAGAGAAATTAAAATTTTATATCGAAAACAGAACAATAGAAATTGCGCCACTGGCTTTTATGCGTGGTAGAACACTAGACAATTGTTTCGTAATTTTGGATGAAGCGCAAAATGCTACAGATATGCAGCTCAAAATGTTTTTAACGCGTATGGGACCAACTGCTAAGTTTATTGTAACCGGTGATGTGACCCAGGTAGATTTGCCGAAAAAACAAATGTCTGGCCTTCATAATGGATTGCGGATTTTAGACGGCATAAAAGGTATCGATATTATTTACCTAAGCGGAGAAGACGTTGTACGCCATAAACTGGTAAAAGATATCTTGAAGGCCTACGGAGATATTCAATAATTCAATATCAGAAAGTCGGAAACCATCCATATAATTTGTTCATCAGTCATTCGATCATGTTCTAGGTTGTCAATGCAAACCTGAAAGGCTGGGGCGTAGAGCAAAAGGATGAAGCAATCTTTTACGTAGGAAAGTAGAAATTCTAACTGTAAAGATTGCTTCCTCGAAAGATCGGGGCCGGCTGTGGTTCTTCTTCGTAATGATACCATCAGAGCCGTTTTATACGGCTAAAGTGTTTTTTTGACCGGAACTCCAGTTAGAAAGAATGTTTTCTCGTTCTTCCGCGCAATGCCGCCAACTTGGATATACACTTTGTGTATCTCTGTGCTATCTCCGCGTTCTTTGTGCTTATATCCATTACGATCAAAAAACGAAAACTAAAGCGCTTATTAAGCTTCGTGTCTTCCCAACTTTTTCCTATTTTTATGGCCTCATGAAAGCACTAAAAGAAACCCAGTTCAATTTTCCTAATCAGAGTAATTTTTATAAAGGCAAAGTTAGAGATGTGTATACCATTGCCGATCAGTTTATGGTCATGGTGGTATCTGATCGTATTTCTGCCTTTGATGTTGTTTTGCCAGAAGCCATTCCTTTTAAAGGTCAGGTTTTAAATCAGATTGCAGCCAAATTTTTAGCAGCAACACAAGATATTGTTCCAAATTGGGTTTTGGCTGTTCCAGATCCAATGGTTACCATTGGCCGCATTTGCGAACCTTTTAAAGTTGAAATGGTTATTCGTGGTTATTTAGCCGGGCACGCTTGGCGCGAATATAGTGCTGGTAAGAGATCGGTTTGCGGTGTATCATTGCCCGATGGATTAAAAGAAAATGATAAACTGCCTGAGCCAATTATTACGCCAACTACGAAGGCTTCGGTAGGGCACGATGAAGATATTTCCCGTGAGGACATTCTGGCAAAAGGAATTGTTTCTATTACCGATTACGAACAACTGGAAAATTATACACGCGCACTTTACCAACGCGGAACTGAAATTGCTGCGAAAAGCGGTTTAATTTTGGTGGATACTAAGTATGAATTCGGCAAAGCAGATGGTGTGATTTACCTGATTGATGAAATTCATACTCCAGATTCATCGCGTTATTTTTATGCCTCAGGTTATGAACAACGCCAGCAAAATGACGAACCACAAAAACAGCTTTCTAAAGAGTTTGTTCGTAAATGGTTAATTGAAAATGGTTTTCAGGGAAAAGACGGACAAGGCATTCCAGAAATGACGCCAGATGTAGTAACATCCATTTCTGAACGATATATTGAACTATATGAGAATATTGTTGGCGAAAAATTTGTCAGGGCAGATGCCGATGCAATTTCGAGCAGAATAGAAGAAAACGTTTTAAAAGTACTCCCTTTGCTTTAAAGTAAGGAATTTATTTACATTAGTATAAAAAGATTTGACGAGATGAAATTTTCTGTAGATAAACACGAGAAATATGTTACCTTGGAATTAGAGGAAACTCGTTTTACAAACGAAAATGCACCAGGACTAAAATCCGAGCTTTACCTGCTCAATGCCGAGGGGTTCAAAAATATCATTGTTGACCTGAGCAACGTAAAGGAATGTAATGATGCGCAAGATCTGAGTTGCCTGTTGGTAGGAGATAGATTATGCAAATCTGCTGGTGGTTTATTCATTGTTACGGGTATTAATGATGAGCTTGCAGATATTATAGAATTATCAAACATATTTCAATCGGTAACGTTTGTTTCTACAATAGAGGAAGCAACCGACTTCATTTTTATGGATGAATTGGAAAAAGAATTTAGAGGCGATAAATAATTAGTACAACATGACATTCCAGCCTCGTAGATTACCATTTTCTACGAGGCTTTTTATATTTTTTACAAAATGAAGTTTGAAGTTACGATTTTGGGAAGCAGTTCTGCCACTCCTGTATTTAATAGAAATCCAACTGCACAGTTGCTCAATTGTAACGAAAAATATTATTTAATTGATTGCGGAGAAGGGACACAGCAGCAATTGATTCGCTATAACCTTAAAGCCGCGCGAATAGATCATATTTTTATCAGTCACCTTCATGGCGATCATTATTTTGGTTTAATTGGTTTGTTGTCTTCCTTGCATTTGTATGGCAGAACAAAACCCGTCCAGATTTTTGGACCTGCAGATTTACTTGAAATTCTGGAAATGCAATTCAGATATTCAGATACAGTTTTGAGATATCCTTTAGAGTTTTTTCCGATCGATCCAACAGAATCCAAAGTTATTTTCGAAAACGGAGAACTTACCGTTAAAAGTATCATCCTTAATCACCGCATTCCTTGTACCGGATTTGTTTTTCAACAAAAGCAACGTCAGCGGAAATTAATTAAATGGAAAGTAGAGGAAGAAGAAATTCCGATGGTTTATTATACGCAACTAAAAAGAGGTTTAGATGTAGAATTGCCAAACGGAAAAATATTGCTGAGTAGCGACTATACGACTGAAGCAGATGATCCGCGTTGTTATGCCTATTGTTCTGACACCTTGTATGACGAGCGGTATTTCGATACAATTTCCGGTTGCGATACTTTATATCACGAGGCAACTTTTACGCACGATTTGTTAGAGCGAGCGAAAGAAACACACCATACCACAGCTCAGCAAGCCGGTGAAGTGGCAAAAATTACAGGAGCAAAGAAATTGTTGATCGGGCATTTCTCATCCAGGTATAAAACCTTACAAATGTTGTTAGAAGAAACGCAATCGGTATTTGAAAATACTGAATTGGCATTAGAAGGCAAAACGTTTCAGCTGTAAAAAGGAACTAAAATATCGTTCAAAAAAAAATCTCCGTAAATATTTACGGAGATTTTTTTGTCTTTTTTTAAGGATTATTTATCCTTTTTATTTCCTCCGCCAAATACAGAGAAGTGTACATATCTTTTAGGATTTGCCTTCAAATCAATCATCAAAGCATCTAAATTTTTAGACGCATTGTTTAGATTGTCGTACATTTGTCTGTCGTTAAGCAACAATCCCAAACTGCCTTTACCATCTTTAATTCCGGCAATTACGGTTTGTAAATCTACCATTGCCTTATTTGCGTTGTCTACAGTTTCTTTAAAATTAGCCGCTGCAAATTTATCGGTTACAGTGTTTATATTGGTCAAAATATCGCTAATCTTTTCATTGTTGTTGTTTAGGTTTGCTGTAATACCTTCAACATTTTTAAATATTGCTTCGATTCTTGCACTTTCAGAACCGACTAAACCATCTACTTTTTTAGACGTATTTTCTAATGAAGAAAGAGTACCCGCAATACTGCTGAAACTTTTATCAACATTTTTTTGAAAGCTTGGATTTAAAATAGAGTTCACACTGCTTAAAATTGAATCCATTTTGCCAATAATCAACTCAGCTTTTTTCTGTACTGGCTGTACCTGTTCCATTAATCCTTTTTCTACATTGGCATTTAAAATAAAACCATCTTCTGCCATTTTTTTAGAATTTCCCAATTCCATAACAATGGCTTTACTGCCAAGTAAGTCAGTACCTTCCAAACGCGCAATGCTGTTGTCCGGAATTTCATATTTACTGTTGATGCTTAATGTAGCCATAATTGTTCCGTCTGATTGAAGTTGAAGTTTTGCAACACGGCCAATCTGATAACCATTTATAAGCACAGGTTTTGAAACCGTCAAGCCATCTACTCTGGAATAGCGCGCGAGTAAGTTCGTTTCGTTGGAAAAAATCGAATTTCCTTTTAGGAAGTTATAGCCAATAATTAGTAATGCAATAGCGAATGCAGCTAAAATCCCTACTTTGGTTTCGTTCTTAATTTTCATGAGTGTTTTCTATTTAATGGCTGTAAATACAGATGATATTGGTCTTGTATTTACGGGAGCGCATAATTTTTATTTCCCTGGGTTTAAAATGTGTATTACATACATAATATAAACTTTAAGGTTTTTGTTTGGTATATGTTATTAAATTCTATCTGGCATGATCACTTTTGATGCCAGTTATTTTACTTCAACGTTTTTCTTGTACGTTTTGATCGATTCGATAATTGCATCCACAATTTCGTCTTGTCCTTTTGCAGAGTTGATATATTTTTCTTCTTCTGTATTTGAAATAAAACCAACTTCTGTTAACACAGCAGGCATGCCGCATCTTTGTAAAACAAGAACGCCTTGTTCTTTTACTCCGCGACTTTGCCGGTCATTCATGCCAACATAATTGTTTTGGATTAATTTTGCGAATTTAATGCTTTTATCCCGAAAGGTATTTTTTAAAAGCGATAAAATAATAAAAGAACTTGGGTTGTTGGGGTCATAACCGTCGTATTTCGATTTATAATCCTTTTCCAGCTTAATATCGGCATTTTCACGAATGGCCGCATCTTGCTCTTTAAGTCTGTGCGATCCGGCTACAAGTGTTTCTACACCTTTAATGTGCTTGTTTCCGGCAGGCATAGAGTTGCAGTGTATGGATATAAAAAGATCTGCATTTGCTTCATTTGCAATTTCGGCTCTTCGGTAGAGATCTACATCGACATCTTTAGTGCGGGTGTAAATAATTTTTAATGACGGAAGTTCCTCTTTTAAACGGGCACCAAGTTTCAGGCTTATTTTTAAGGCAATATCTTTTTCAGTAGAAACTCTGCCAGATGCACCTGGTTTGCGACCACCATGCCCCGGATCAATTACAATTGTTTTTATTTTATAACTCTGGGCATAAACAGTTTGGTTTGATACGCAACAGAGAAAAAGAGAGAATACAAGGGATGCAAGAAGTTTAAGCTTCATCTAAATAAGTTTAAAAGGAAGTCTCTGCAATACGTTTATAATTTTTTATTGCATTGATAATTCCACCAACAATTTCATTCTGCCCCTCTGGTGAGTTCATGTAATCTTCTTCTTCAGGATTACTTACAAAGCCAATTTCTGTAAGTACCGCAGGCATTGCCGCCCGTGCTAAAACAGCAAGACTTTTTTCCTGCACACCGCGGTTAATTCTTCCGGCATTTACATATTCCTGTTGCAACAGAGAAGCAAACCTTAAACTCCTTTCACGGTTGGTTTGTTTCATTAAAGACAACATAATGTCGTTTTCTGGTGTATTGGCAATAAAACCTTCGTAGTTTTTCTGATAATTATCTTCTAAAAACATTGAAGCATTCTCTCTTTTAATTACCTCATCCTGCTCGCTAAGTCGACCCGTTCCGGATACAAACGTTTCCGTACCGCGTGTAGAGGTGCTTTTTGATGTAACTGTGCGGTATACAGGCACTTTTCTGCCTTTTACTTTTTTATAATAATCTACCACTTTTGAAACCCTTACTGGCATATCATTCAAGTGAATGGAAATAAAGAGGTCTGCTTTTGCGTTGTTCGCAATGTTTATACGTTCATAAAGTGGAATAAAAACATCGGTTTCGCGTGTGTAAATGATTTTGATATCCTTAAGACTATCTTGAAGTGCTTTGCCTAGGTTTAAGGCCGTCTTTAAAGCAACATCTTTTTCTTTAGAATACACCCCATGTGTTGCACCGTCTTTACCACCATGACCTGCATCAATCACAATTGTCTTAATTTTATATTCTTGTGCAAAAGCTTGATTATCAATGCTGTTGATAACTATGAGGCAAATAATAGATGTTAAAATAGTTTTAAGATACATCAATGGTATATTTTTCAGTAATTTTGGACGTTTTTGATTAAACATTTGTGCAAAAATAACATTCAAATACGAATTTGAAACTTCTTACTAGCTCTATTTTACTAATTTCTGTCATTTTATTAACACTGGTTGTTAATAAGGCTAACGCATTTCCCCGCATTTCATTGCAACAAATTATCAAGCTGGATTCGACTAAAAAGGATACAACTAAAGTTAAACCCAAAAGCAACAGTGGTTTAGATAATAAAGTCGAATATAAAGCCGACTCTGTTAAATTTAATAAAAAGAGAAGTGTGGTTTTTATGTATGGCAATGCACGCGTGGTTTACGGTGATTTCGAATTGGATGCCGACTATATCCGTTACGATTCTGAAAAGAAATTGATCTTCGCCAGCGGGCGAAAGGATGCAAAAACCGGAAAATATGTTGGCCGGCCAATTTTTAAATCTGGAGCTGATGGGTCTGCAATCGCCGATTCCCTTTACTACAATTCAGAGACAACCAAAGCACGTGTGTTTGGTGTTTTCTCTGAGCAAGAAGGTGGCTTTTTCTCGGGTGGACAAAGTAAAAAGCAGGTTGATGATGAGCTTCATGTAAAAAATGTAATGTACAGTACCTGTAATTTGCCGCATCCGCATTTTGGTTTGATGATTTCTAAAGGGATTGTTACCGAGAAACAAATTATTACAGGGCCAACGTATATGGTGATTGAAGATGTCCCTACTTTTTTAGGCTTGCCATTTGCATTTTTTCCCAAGCCCAATAAACGTACATCGGGTGTCATTTTACCCACTCCGGGTGAAGATGCAACTAAAGGATTTTTTCTTCAAAACGCGGGGTATTATCTTGGGTTAAATGATTACTGGGACGCAAAGTTATTGGCTACAATTTATACCAATGGCTCTTATGAAACAACGTTGCAAAGTGGTTATGTGAAACGTTATAAGTATAATGGGAATATTAATTTTAATTATTCCAGTTCCAAAAATGGATTGGAAGGTACAGAAGCATTTAATAACCCTGCCAAAGTTTTTCACTTAACCTGGTCACATAGTCAAAATGCAAACGCAAATCCTGGAACAACTTTCAGCGCAAGTGTAAATTTGGGTTCCAGTACCTATTTTGCCGCAACAGCTGCGAATGCAACTTACGATATTCGTGCAATTGCTAACAATACGATGAATAGTAGTATCAGTTACTCAAAAGCATTTGATAATGGAATGAACTACTCTTTAACTTTTGGTAGCGACCAGACGTTGAGTACCAGAGACGTATCTGTAACTTTTCCTACAGGTACTTTTAACGTGCCTACCTTTAGTCCGTTTGATTCTAAAAAACGTGTTGGAGAACAAAAGTGGTATCAAAAAATTACAGTAGGTTACGGTTTGCAAGGAACAAACAGAATTGATACCAAAGACAGTATATTATTCACAAATGATGGTTTACGCGGTTTAAAAACTGGTTTTTCTCAATCTATTCCCGTTGCGTTATCGTTTACTGCATTAAAGTATTTAAACTTCACAATGGGAGGTACGTACAATGAGTACTGGAATATGCAGACTACGCGTAACCGCTATACCGTTTTTGACGATGGAACCTATACTTCAAGAACGGACACAGTTAGTGGTTTTAGTCGGGCCGGAAGTTATAACCTTTCTACCAGCATGTCTACAAAAATTTATGGACTAAAAGAATTTAAAAACCTGGGAAACATTAAAGCAATGCGCCACGTAATGACGCCTACCGTTTCATTAAACTACAATCCCGATTTTACCAAAGCAAATAGCGGCCCTTACAGAGTTGCTGTTGATCAGAACGGAAGTCAGATTTATGATGTTTATGGCGAACCTTTAAAATACTCTATTTTCCAGAACAGTGCTTATCCCGGTTCGTTTTCAACTGAAAATGCTTCTATTGGTTTCAGCTTAGACAATACAGTAGAGCTGAAAGTAGCTTCTAAAAGCGATACCTCAGGCAAAGGGGAAAAGAAGATTCCGATTATTCAGGGGTTGAGCATTAGTGGTTCGTACAACTTTATTGCAACAAGAAATAAGCTGTCAAATCTTGCTTTTTCCGGAAGGTCTCAGTTTACCGATAAACTTGGAATAAATTATAGTGGCTCTTTCGATCCGTATCAACTGGAAACCACTACAGATCCGTCAACCGGTGTGGCTACAACCATTAGAAGCAATCGCTTTACCTGGGCAAATGGTGGTTTGCCACGTTTAACCAATCTCGGTTTTTCTTTTGACTACAGCCTTAATCCGGAAGCTTTGAAGAAGAAAAATGATGTGAATGATAAAATCGAAGATCAAACCAAGAAAAACGGTTTGTCTGATATTCAGTCTTCGCAACTCGCAGCAATCAGTAGAGATCCAAATGCATTTGTAGATTTTAACGTTCCCTGGAATTTAGCATTTTCATACAGTTTTCAATATACAAATAACCTTGGTGTAAGCACGGTAAGTAACTCCCTAAATTTTAATGGCGATTTGAATTTAACACCAAAATGGAAAGTAACCTACAGTTCTGGATATGATTTCAAGAACAGAGGCCTTACTCCGATGAATATCGCCATTTACAGAGATTTGCATTGCTGGGATATGAGTGTAAACTGGGTACCTTTTGGTACATATAAAAGTTATTCATTGACGATAAAAGTGAAAGCGTCTATCTTACAGGATTTGAAATTGAGCAAAAGACAAGGTTTTTACACCACTTACTAAAATTATGCTAGCTGAAATTATAACGATTGGTGATGAAATTTTAATCGGTCAGATTGTTGACACCAATTCTGCCTGGATGGCTAAAAGCCTAAACCATATTGGCATATCTGTAAAACAAATCACTTCAGTTTCTGATGATGAAAATCATATTTTAGATGCACTTGCACAAGCTGAAAAGCGTGTAGATATTGTTTTAGTAACTGGCGGATTAGGGCCAACAAAAGACGATATCACTAAAAAAACACTTGCTAAATATTTCGGCATGGGTTTTAGAAGAGATGAGGCTGCGCTTGAAATGGTTCGTCAGATTTTCGAGAAGTACAAACGCCCTTTACTCGATATTAATTTACAACAAGCAGACGTTCCGGATGGTTGCGAGGTCATTGTAAATAAAAATGGCACTGCACCTTGTATGTGGTTCGAACGGAGTGAAACCATTTTTGTATCGATGCCGGGCGTTCCATTTGAGATGATGTACCTGATGGATGACGAAATACTGCCGCGTATTCAAAAA
The DNA here is from genome assembly GCF_052343045.1 of Pedobacter terrestris. Lineage (NCBI taxonomy): Bacteria > Pseudomonadati > Bacteroidota > Sphingobacteriia > Sphingobacteriales > Sphingobacteriaceae > Pedobacter > Pedobacter terrestris. The sequence continues at coordinate 2,021,614 of NZ_CP180264.1, forward strand.
CGATTTACGCTACCCGCTATCATTCATAAAACCATTTTAACCGCCAACATTGGTGAATCATTTTTGGCAAAGGAAATAGAAGATATAGAAGATACTTTGCCTAAACACATCAAACTGGCTTATTTGCCAAAACTAGGTCAGGTACGGTTGCGTTTATCTGCAACTGGTTTGCACGAAAATGTATTAAGAAGCGAAGTGGAGACTTATGCCCGGCAGATTATAAACCGTGTTCCGGATTTTGTAGTTATAGATGAAGACATTCCGTTAGAACAAGCCATATTAAATGTTATGAAAGCCCGCGGACTTACGCTTTCTACTGCAGAAAGTTGTACTGGCGGTTATATTGCGCACTTGATTACGCAACATCCGGGCTGTTCGTCTGTTTATTGGGGCGGTGCAGTGGCTTATGCATATGAGTTAAAAGAATCCATTTTGGGTGTTAATGAAAGCACTTTAAATACTTTTGGCGCGGTAAGTGAAGAAACCGTTACCGAAATGGCGAAAGGTGCCATTACACATTTTAATACTGATTTTTCTATCGCAGTTAGCGGTATTGCCGGTCCAGATGGTGGTACAGATGATAAACCCGTCGGTACGGTTTGGATTGCAATTTCTTCCAAACACAAAACCGTTGCTAAAGTGTTTAATTTCAGTAACAAGCGAATACAAAATATTGAAAGATCTGCGGCATCTGCACTTACAATGCTGTTAAATCTGCTTAAAGAAACAGTTTAGACCAAATAAAAACTGTATTTTTGGGGCATTACCAATGTAAAATACTGTAATTTAATATGGCTCAATACGAACTATTGTTACCTAAAATGGGTGAAAGCGTTGCAGAAGCAACCGTAATCAAATGGGTAAAACAAATCGGTGATTCTATAGACCTGGATGATACTATTCTCGAAATTGCTACAGATAAAGTAGATTCTGAAGTTCCCTCTCCGGTTGCCGGTAAATTGTTACAACAGTTATTTAAGGAAGATGAAGTAGCCCAGGTTGGCGATGTAATTGCCATCATTGAAGTTGATGGTGAGATGGAGCGCAAACCTGCTGAAGCAGTTGCCGAAATTCCAGTTCTAGAGGAGAAAACAGAAACTATACCAGGTGTAGAACAACTTCCAGTACCAACAGAACAAGCAGTTTCTGCACCAGATTTTTCTACCTCAGAAAGATTTTATTCGCCTTTGGTAAAAAGTATTGCTGCACAAGAGAAGATTTCATTGCAGGAACTGGATTCTATTAAAGGTTCTGGTGCCGATGGGCGTTTGAATAAAGATGATTTATTAAATTATTTATCTGCTAAAAACGGTTCCGCTACACCTCCGGAAACTGTAGCATCAACGGCAGTTACTTCTCCAAAACCAATTGTTGAGCCTCAGCCTACAACACCGGTCTCAAATAAAACATCAGTAACCAGCGCTGCAGGTGCAGATGAAATTATTGAGATGGACCGCATGCGTAAACTGATTGCAGACCACATGGTGATGAGCAAAACAACCTCGCCACACGTAACATCGTTTGTAGAAGCCGACGTTACCAATATGGTATTGTGGCGTAATAAAATCAAAAATACTTTTGAAAAAAGGGAAAACGAAAAAATTACCTTTACGCCAATTTTTGTTGAAGCAGTAGCTAAAGCGATTAAAGATTTTCCGATGATTAATGTATCTGTTAATGGTACACAGATTATCAAAAAAGGAAATATCAATATTGGTATGGCGGCCGCTTTGCCAAGCGGAAACCTGATTGTGCCAGTAATCCGAAATGCCGATCAATTAAATTTAGTTGGTTTAACTAAAGCAGTTAATGATCTTGCTGGGCGAGCGCGTGTTTCCAAGTTAAAACCAGACGAAACGCAGGGTGGTACATTTACCTTAACTAATGTTGGTACGTTTGGCAATGTTATGGGAACGCCAATCATCAATCAACCACAAGTTGCAATACTTGCTGTGGGCGCAATTAAGAAAAAACCTGCTGTTTTAGAAACAGAACATGGAGATGTAATTGCCATTAGACATATGATGTTTTTATCGCTTTCATATGATCACCGAGTGGTTGATGGTTCATTGGGAGGAATGTTTGTTCGCCGGGTAGCAGATTACCTGGAAGCTTGGGATTTAAACAGAGAGATCTGAACTTAAAATATAACGCAATGTCTAAATTTTCTGAATTGATTAATGGTGATAAACCGGTTTTAGTAGATTTTTTTGCCGAATGGTGTGGGCCATGTAAATCCATGAAGCCTGTTTTAGAACAGCTTAAAGCCCAAATGGGAGATGCAGTTTCGATTGTAAAGGTTGATATTGATAAAAACCAGCCAGCAGCGTCGGCATACAACATACAAGGTGTACCAACTTTTATTTTATTCAGGAATGGAAAACAATTGTGGCGGCAAAGCGGTGCTTTACCATTAGGGCAACTTAAACAGGTAATAGAAACCAACAAATAATCATTTAAAAAATCTGTTATTGCTCCAATCAATAGCAGATTTTTTTATACTTCTAAAACTGCCGCAGGTGTTATTGCAAAAATACGTTCTTTGTTTTTTGGATACACGGTATACAAACCTGTAAAAGTACTAAAGGCTGGGAGTATAGCGTATTCACTTCCGAAATAAAAACACGGAAACCTAAGGCGTTGTTTGGCTTTGCCTACAATTGCCACACCGGGATGAACATGCCCGCTGATCGGATATAATTCCTCCTCTGTACATTTTGGCGCATCGTGTATAAAACAAAATGGCCCGGAACAAAAACTGGGTTCATGAATTTCAATGCCAAGATCTGCATAGTCGCTGGCTTTAAGTTGGTCATGATTGCCTTTTACAAGTAGAAAAGTAAGTTGTTGGTATTTTTTCTTCCACTCAGCAAAAGCCTCAATATCATGGTTTAGATCATGATGAAACATATCACCATTGATCAGAAGTGTTTGTGGTTGATACTGATCGATCAATCCTTCGAGCCGAACGAGATCGTGATTGGCAACTGTTGCAGGTACAGGCACACCTGCTTTTCTGAAGTGTGCACTTTTGCCCAAATGTAAATCGCTAATAGCCAGCAACTTTTGTTTTGGTAAATATAAAGCCCGCTCTTTATCTAAAATCAATTCTTCCCCGTGGCTGCTTATTGTCATTTACTTAATCTTTTCTGATTCTGCTTTCATCCGTGCAATGCGTTGTTCTAATTCTTCTGAACTCATGTTTTCACGCAAACTATCTACTTTTATAGGGAAAGAAAGTGGCGTAAACCCTTGCGGGTTTGTAATTACAATTGCACCATTCTGTATCCGTTCTAAAGCCGCGGCAAGTCTGGGTTCTTCCAGTTGTTGATAAAAAACCTCATCGTAGGATTGGCGCAAAAGTAAATTATGTTTGTCGTAATCGCTAAATACATTGAAAAATAAACCCGCAGATGACTGCAAGTGTTTATTGGCAACGTATTTACCCGGATATCCTTGAAATACCAATCCAGAAATGCAGGCAATATCTCTGAATTTGCGCCTTGCCATTTCTGTTGAGTTGATACTTTGCGTAATGTCATCGGTAAGATTTTTTGGCGAGAATACCTCATAAGCAATAGACTCGTCCATCGGGATTTCTGTTTCACTCAGCAATTCAAAGCCATAATCATTCATAGCAATGGAAAAACTAATGGGCAACAACCGACTTAACCTGTAAGCCACCAAAGCGGCAAGAACTTCGTGTACCAAACGGCCCTCAAAAGGGTAGGCAAAGAGGTGAAAACCTTCTTTATTATTGATCAGTTCGATAAGCAATTCATTATTCTGAGGTACATGCGAACGTTTTTCTTGCAAAAGAAATAAAGGATAAACTACGTCCAGTTCTTCATCTTGGTGGGTTTTATCCAACGCTTCATTGTATTTTTTGCGCAATACGGCGCCCAGATTTGAAGAAAGTGGAAGTCGGCCGCCGTTCCAGCTTGGCGAAATCGCATTTTTTTGTTTGCTGTTTCGCACAATAACCGTCATATCCTTAACGTGTATGTATTCTAAAACCCGGCCCGCCAGCCTGAAGTTGTCGCCAGCTTTTAATCGGGTTACAAAATATTCTTCAACCATACCAATATATCCTCCGGAAAGAAATTTTACTTTGAGCATGGCATCACTTACAATCGTACCAATATGTAAACGGTGGCGCATGGCCAACATACGGCTTTTCACCTTCCATAAACCATCTTCATCTTTAGTTACTTTTTTAAAATCTTCATAAGCGCTTAAACTGTCTCCTCCAGAGGTAATGAACTGCATTACCCAATGCCATTCTTCTGGTAAAATGAGTTTAAAGGCATGCGTATTTCTAATTTCATCGTAAATGATTTTATCATCAAATCCATCGCCTATGGCCAGTGTAACCAAATATTGAACAAGGATATCGAAGGTCATAATGAAAGGCTCCCGACTTTCGATGTTATTGGTTTTTGCTGCTTCTTTTATTGCGGCTGCTTCTACCAATTCCAACGCATGCGTTGGCAGGAAATATATTTTTGAAGTTTCGTGTGGCGAATGACCCGAACGCCCGGCACGTTGTAGAAATCTGGCAACACCTTTTGGCGATCCAACCTGTACAACGGTATCAACAGGTTTAAAATCTACGCCCAAATCAAGCGAAGAAGTTGCAATAACTGCCTTTAATTGCCCGGTATGCAGGGAATCTTCAATCCAGTTTCTAAGTTCGAAGTCTATAGATCCATGGTGTATTGCAATTCTTCCGGCAAGTTCTGGTTCAAGGTTTAACAGATGCTGATACCACATTTCAGCCTGGCCACGTGTATTGATGAATATGAGCGTGGTTTTGCTTTTTTCTATAATTGGAAGGAGTTTATAGGCTAGTTTTAAACCGAGATGACCTGCCCATGGAAGTGTGTCAATATCATCAGGAAGAACAGATTTAATGACAATTTTTTTCTCAAGATCTGCTCTTACTATAACTTTTTTAGCTTGTAGATTGGGTTCAATCACTTCAAGCGCCTCTTCTATATTTCCTATTGTAGCAGAAATTCCCCAAGTTCTGAGAAGTTGTTCTTTTTCTTGTTTTTGCAGGCCTTTAATTCTGGAAACGGCAAGTTCTACCAATACACCGCGTTTGCTGCCCAGGAGTTCGTGCCATTCGTCTGCAACGATGCATTTTAAACTTTTAAAAATGGTTGATGAACCTTTTTGTGCAAGCAAAAGATGTAGACTTTCTGGTGTGATTAACAAAATTTCGGGCATCGATCTTTTTTGCTGCGCTTTTTCTGCCTGAGAGGTGTCTCCATTTCTAACGCCAACGTGCCAATCCAATTCCAGTTCTAAAAGGGTTTCGCGCATGGCACGAGCGATGTCTTTTGCGAGCGATCTTAATGGAGTAATCCAGATTAATTGCAGTCGATCTTTATTTTTTTTACCTGAAACAGGATTATTTAAGGCTTCAATAACAACAGCGAGAAAGAGAGAAAATGTTTTGCCGAATCCCGTGGGTGCATTAACCAACCCGCTATAGCCATCCAGATAGTAATTCCATGCGTCTTCCTGAAATTTAAACGGCTTTCTTCCATTGTTTTTTAGCCATTGTTTTACTTTCTTATAACCTTTGGTTCTGGTATTCTGCATGTTTTAGATTGGGAGACAAATTTAATTTTAAGAATTATTTTTACAGGGTAGATTTTAACAGTTGCTCCAAATCTTCGAGTGTATTGATTTCGCTGGCATTTTTATCTTTTCGCCAGCGCAAAATACGCGGAAAACGCAAAGCTAAACCGGCTTTATGGCGTTTACTTTCTGCAATGCCCTCAAAGGCAATTTCAAAAACCAATTCGGGCTTAACGGTTCTCACCGGACCAAATTTTTCTATGGCATTTCTGGTTACAAAAGCATTTACTTCTTTAATTTCCTTATCGGTTAAGCCAGAATAAGCTTTTGCTATGGTCACCAGGTTTTCTCCATCGCGCACTGCAAAAGTATAATCGGTAAAGAAATTTGCTCTTCGGCCGCTGCCTTTTTGTGCATAAATCATCACGGCGTCTACGGTGTACGGATTTACTTTCCATTTCCACCAATCTCCTCGTTTTCTGCCGCTGTGGTAATGCGAATTGCATTTTTTAAGCATAATGCCCTCGCTGTTTAAATCCCGTGAGGTTTCTCTTTTTTCTGCCAGTTCCTGCCAGGTTTTACATGACACAATTGGCGAAAGCACAACCGGAGATTGTGCGCCAAGTTGTTCTACCAGTGCCGATAAAATTTCTCGTCTTTTAATGAGTGGTTCTTCTCTGATGTCTTTTGCTTCAAATTCCAGAATATCATATGTGTAAAAACCAATAGGCGCATCTTCCAATTGTTTTTTTGTAATTGTTTTTCTATTTAAACGTTGTTGTAACGTGCTAAAAGACAATACTTGCTGATCTTGTACCGCAAGGATTTCGCCATCTATAACTGTTCCGTCTGGTAAAATATCCTGTAAAAAATGCAATTCCGGAAATTGCTCTGTAACCAGTTCTTCGCCGCGGCTCCAGATAAATAGTTCGCCATTACGTTTTACAATTTGGCCTCTTATGCCATCCCATTTCCATTCTGCCTGCCAATCTGCTATATTGCCCAGATTTTCAGGTTTTTGTTCCAAAGCATAAGCCAGACAAAATGGATATGGCCATGAATTGTCTGTATTTACATGAACGCCTTTAATCAATTCTTGAAAGGTAATTTCATACGGATTCCATTTGCCCATTATGCTATGCATAATTTGTGCACTATCCAATTCACTTTGTTTTGCCAGCGCATTTACCAGCATTTTATTTGATACACCTATGCGGAAATTGCCCGATATAAGTTTATTAAAGATGAATCTCTCTTGCGTATCAAGCGTATTCCATGCGTTGATCACAAATGCCTGTTTGGTTTCGTCACTTTGGCCTTCCAGATTGTGTAAATTTTCAATCCAGGTGTGCAATTGCAAATCAGATGTTTTTTCTGCCGGTGGCAGGAGCAAGGCAATAGTTTCGCTTAAATCGCCTACATTTGCATAGCTTTCATTAAACAACCATTCTGGCGTTTGGGTGATTTCTATAGCCCAGTATTTTATTAATGTTGATTTGATTGGACGTTTTGGCTTTTTGCCCGTAAACAATGCAATTACCCAAACCTTATCCTGATCATTTGCATAGTTGAAGTACGCAACTAATGCAGCAATTTTATCGTTGGTTTTGTTACTGAGTTCCAGCTTCTGTATAAGTTGTGCAAACTGTTTCATAATTTAATGAAGCTCATTTTGAGTAGACAAATCTGCTTCCCGTTCTTCATCGTCTTCTTGTCCGAATTTTGTTAATACTTCTGCAGCTTCTATACCCATTTCATTTAAGAAGCGACTAAATGTTGCGGTAAAGCCATGCGTTACATATACTTTTTCTGCTTCGGTTGCTTTTATGGCGTCTATTAGGCCCGGCCAATCTGCATGGTCACTTAATGCAAAACCCGCATCAGCACTTTGCCAGCGCCTGTGCGCTCTAACCTGCATCCAACCAGAACAAATACCCACAACAGGCTGACTTAAGTTTTTAATCCAACGGCTATCTCTCATTGCTGGCGGTACAATAAGTATTCCGTTGCTCAATTGTTCTTTGCTTATTTCTGGTGTAATGCGTATGGTTTCTGGTAAATTTACACCAGAATCTATGATTACTTCATTTAGATTTGCAATGCTGTTGTGTACATAAATTGGTACATCTCCATAAAGGTTTTTAATGAGCCTTTGCGCTTTTCCCAGACTATATGCAATCAAAACACTTGTTTTATGCTCTTGTATGTTTGATGCAATCCAGTTCTTTATTCCATTGAAAACAATATCTTGTTTCTGCCATTTATATACAGGCAAGCCAAAGGTACTTTCTGAAACAAAAGAATGGCATTTAACGGCTTCAAACGGTGTTGAAATGCCATCACTCTCTGTTTTATAATCTCCAGAGATGACACATATTTCTCCTTTATATTCTAACCGAACTTGTGCCGACCCAATAATATGGCCTGCAGGGAAAAAAGAAATTTGCACGCCGTTTCTGGTGATACTTTGTCCGTATTCCAGCGTTTCTACATCCAAATCTTCACTTATTCTAAGTTTAATGATAGGCTTGGTTAGGGTATGACAAAGATAATGCTTGTTTCCAAAGCGAACGTGATCACTATGGCCGTGTGTAGTTACTGCATAATCAACAGGCCACCAAGGATCTACATAAAAGTTGCCTTGTTTGCAATAAATTCCTCGTTTTGTAAATTCTATTAGCGCCATAACTAGCAAACAAAAATTGATGACAGAAGTTTTTTTATGATATCGGGTAATTAGCCGATAAACTTAAATATCGGGTAATTACCCGATAAATTGAATTATCGGCTAATTACCCGATAATTTTTTTAAATTAGGATTTTTTAAACTAACTTAGTTTATGGTTTGCATTATAACGGGAGATATTGTTGGCTCAAGAAAGGTGAAAGACAGTTGGTTGGCCAGTTTAAAAGCTGGTTTAAAGCTTATTTCGGGCAAAAGCAATAAATGGGAAATATTTAGAGGCGATAGCTTTCAGGTTGAAGTAGAAGCCGAAAATGCCATCCGCGTAGCGGTTTATTTAAAAGCCTGTATCCGCGCAAATAAACCCGCCGATGTAAGAATGGGAATTGGAATTGGTACTGTAAAATCTAAAAACAAAAAGTTAAGTGAATCCAGTGGAGATGCTTTTACAAATTCGGGTTTGGCTTTTGATGGATTGAAGCAGGCAAAAGTAAAACTTGCCATAAAAACAAGTTCGGCAGATTTTGATGAAGAAATCAATTTATTACTTAGACTTGCACTTATTGCAATGGATGGATGGGGAATTGTAGCTTCTGAAATGGTTAAACATGCGTTAGAAAACGAAAATCTGGTACAAAGCGAGCTGGCTTTAATTTCTGGCAGAACACAATCCTCTGTAAGTGAGGCGCTAAAACGTGCCCACTTTTGGGATATTATGGCACTGGATAAATTGTATCGTAAAAAATTGAATTTAGCAGAATTGACTTAATGGATATTTACTTAGTTAAACTTATTCTAGCGCATTTTATTGGCGATTTTTTTCTTCAGCCCAACAGTTGGGTTGCAGATAAGGAACAGAAGAAGGTAAAATCATCAAAATTATATTTGCACGTTGCAGTACATATTGCGTTAATATTTATCGTGTTTTTCAGTTTTAACAGCTGGAAAATCGCGTTTTCAATTGGCTTTATTCATTTCTGTATTGATGTTTTGAAATCATTTGCACAGCGTGCTAAAACCGCACGTTTGTGGTTTTTTATAGATCAGGCTTTGCACGTTATATCTATTGTTCTTATTTGGCATTTGTTCTACGGAAGTACCCTCAATATTGCGTACCTGAACGAACTAAATGTTTGGATTATAGGTCTTGCCGGATTGTTTCTGACTATGCCTGTTGCAATTTTAATGCGTGTAGTAATTGCAAAATGGCTTCCGCCAAACCAACAAAATAACCCGCAATCTTTGCAAAATGCCGGGAAATACATCGGAATACTGGAACGTTTACTGATATTTTTATTTGTTTTAACACACCATTTTGATGCTGTTGGTTTTTTGCTTGCTGCAAAATCTATTTTCCGTTTCGGCGATTTAAAAGAAGCTCATGATATAAAGCTTACAGAGTATGTACTTATTGGTACTTTGCTAAGTTTCGGACTGGCAATTGTAACGGCCATTTTTGTTGGTTATTTAATTGCAAGTTGATTTAAACAATAATGGACGGCCATATTTGCCGTCCATTTGTTGTTTAATTTTATTTAGCTCCGGGAGGGCAATTCTCTCGTAGAAACTTGGTAAAAGTTAAGGAAAGATGTTCACTTGTTCCATCTCCTTCAGAAATACTGTGTGTGCGGTTTGGATAGCTCATCAGCTGAAAAACCTTCTTATTTTTGATTAACTCATTAATTAACATTTCTGCATTCTGGTAATGTACATTATCATCTCCGGTACCGTGGATGTAAAGCAGATTTCCCTGCAAGTTTTTAGCATGTGTAATAGGAGAGCCTTTAATATATGCATCTTTACTTGGAAATGGTGTACCCATATATCTTTCCTGATAAATATTATCGTACGTAAGTTGATTTCCAACTGCAGCAATTGCAATACCTGTTTTATAGATTTCCGGATATTGAAATAAAAGATTAAGCGTTGATGAACCGCCGCCACTCCAGCCCCAAACAGCTACACGGTCTTTATCCATAAAAGGGTAGGTAGCCAATAATTTTTTTGCAGCCATAGCCTGATCGCGGATGTTGATTACGCCAATATTTTTATAAATGCTTTTTCTCCATACAGAACCTTTAGGTACTGGCGCACCGCGATTATCCATAGAAATATAGATGTATCCATCTTGTGCCATATCGCCAGCATACAATCTGTTCATTCCGGCACCATAAGTATCCGATGCGGTAGCAGATGCAGGTTCTCCATAAACATAGAAAACTACCGGATATTTTTTTGAAGGATTAAAATTATCCGGTTTTTTCATCCAGCCATCCAACTCCGTTCCATCTTCTGTAGTTACTTTAAAAAATTCTACCTTATTTTTTGGAGCTTGTTGTTTAGATAACTGCATAGTAATACTTCCATCCATTGTAAAAGGATTTCCCGATTCAAAGTTCATCCATTCAGAAATTGGACGAACAACAGAACTGTTGTAAGTATGACGCGCAAAGGCAGCATTGGGCGAGATATCGTAATTATGTGTTCCCGGTAAAATAGATGGTGTTACTTGCTCCAGTTTACCTTTCCCGTCTAGTTTTGTTTTGAACAAATACCTTTGTGTCGCGTTGTTTGGCGAAGCAATAAAGTATACATAATTGTTTTTTTCGTCAATTAACTTTACGTCGATAACATCATAGTTGCCTTTTGTAATGAGCGTTTGTTTTTTTCCATCGCGACTAATTCTATACAAATGATCCCAACCATCCTTGTCAGACACAATGGTAAACTCTTTATTGTCTGCAAGCCATTTCCACTCGTTTTCTGCATCAATCCAAGCTTTAGCTGTTTCTGTATATACTGCTTTGGCACTTCCGTTTAATGCATTGCAAACGAAAATGATGTTCTCGTTTTGCTGGCGGTTCAATTGTTGAAGAATGATTTCATTACTGCCCGGAATCCATTGCATACGCGGAATATAGTGTTGAATTTGATCGCCGGGAACGTCCAGCCATTTTGTATCTGCGTTTGCAACATCTACCACACCAACTTTACACGCAGAAGGGTTTTCGCCAACTTTAGGATATTCTACCGGAATGGTAAAAGGATAGATAGAATCTGTATTGTTGATCATCAAAAAATTCTTGATTTTACGGGCATCAATTTGCCAATAGGCGATAGATTTACTATCCGGGCTCCATCTAAAACCATCGCGGCAATCAAACTCTTCTTCATATACCCAATCAAAAGTTCCATTAATTAAACGGTCGCTTCCATCTGTAGTTAAAGCTTTCGTGTTTGTTCCGTCTACATTTTCTACATATAAATTGTGTTTGCTAACGTAGGCAACTTTTGTTCCGTCTGGAGAAATTTTTGCAAACATTAAAGAAGATTCAGGTTTATCTTTACCAATCTGAACAATTTTGTTTGCAACCAAATCTGCAAGCCAGTAATCGCCTCGCGTATCATAACGCCAGACTTTTTTGCTATTGGTATAAATAAGCGCTTTAGAACCATCTGCAGAAAACTGAAAACTTCTTACAGCTATTGCACCAGATTTACCGGAAGGCGTAAGCAAGGCACGGGAAACAATAGTTTTACGCTCGTTTTTAGGTAAAGTAACCAAAACAATTTCTCCGCCAGAAATCTGATAATAACCACTTCCTTCTGTATTCCAGTTGATGCCTTGCGCGTTAACATTCTGGTAAACAGATAATAATAGGTATATGACTGCCAGCTTTATAAATAAATTTTTAATCATAAGTTTAGGTAAAAAAAAAGCTTTTTAACGCAGGCTAATTTAATAAAAAGCCGGCGTTAAAAAGCCTTAAATGGATTTGGTTTACTTAATTATTCGCCGCCACCTTGTAATTTTGCAAGGTCTTCCATTGTAATTACTTCATATCCGCTAGGGATATCTTTAGAAATTTTACCCACTTTGTTTTCAGAAATTGCTTTAACTATCGTAGTGGTTTCTATTCCTTTTTGCAATAAAGTATATTTTACCGGAAAAGCCGCCAGGCCTGGGAAATATTGTTCTGAACCTGTATTTGGCAATTCTACATCTTTTGTTGCCCACAATTCATGGGTACCACCTTTATCATCTTTATAGGTGTATTTTTCTGCAGAATAACCAGAAATGGTTTGCTTTTCACCTGTAGATTTAAAATCTGAATATTTAGGCACTTCGCCCATTACTTTTTCTACGTCTTCTTTGCTTTGTTTTACAGCAAACTGTTTTTGTGCAATAGGAACATCAATTAATAACAAGCCTGTTTTATCGTTGTTGTCAGAGATAATTCCAACCAACGCCGGACCTTGCTCAATTTCTATTTTGGTAAAACCGTTGTTGAATTTTACTTTCAACTCTTTTGGTGGTTCCATTCCGCCCATAGATGCTTTTTGCTCTGCCGTAAGTTTGTATTCCATTCCGTAAGTGATGGTTCCTTCTGTGATCTTTTTTTGTGCATGGGCCAAAATAGCCGTTCCGATTAAGATTGATGCAAGTACACCAGTTTTGATAGATTTGAACATTTTTTTTATACTTTAATTATTAGTTAATTTCCAATTGACTTTTTCTTTATTAAGAAAAGCAGCTATGCCTTTTTTAAAATCATCGCTTTCTCTCACGCGTGCATTAATTTGTACTGCGGTTTCCAATCGCTTTTCCAAAAGTGGATTATTCGTCTGGCTGATGAGCTGTTTCGTAATCATTAAGGAATGACTCGAACACTTTTCGCACAAATTTAACGCAAATTCTTTCACAGTAAGATCAATGTTTTCTTGTTTTGTTACAAAATTTATGAGTTTATAGCTTAACGCTTTTTCTGCAGAAAATATTTGTCCGGTTAACAAAATCTCTTTGACCACCGTTTCGCTAAGTTTTTGTGTAAGGAAACAAGAGACCAATGCCGGCACAAAACCTATTTTAACTTCTGTGTAACCGAAGTTACTTTCTGGCGTGGCAAAAATAAAATCGCAAATGGTTGCAAGTCCGCAGCCACCGGCAATTGCTGCGCCTTCAACCTGCGCAATTACGATTTTAGGTAAATAGTAAACCGTGGTAAACAATTTTTTGAGCAAATTAGTATCTGCAACATTCTCTTCAAACGTATTTTTTTGTATCTGTTGAAGATATTGTAAATCTGCTCCTGCGCTAAATGCTTCGCCATTGGCTTTCAAAATCAATACTTTCGCATTGTCATCTTCAGAAGCTTCTAGAAAAGTGTTGGTTAAGGCTGTGATCAATTCCGGGTTTAGGGCATTTCTTTTTTCTGGCCTGTTTAGGGTAATTGTACCAACCTGATCTTTTACTTCATATATTACCAGTTTCTCCATTTTATGGTTTTAGGTTAACCAAATATGCTGTATTTTTCTTTAAAACAAAGATTTTAGCAGATTTGTTCCAATCGAAATGTAGAAAAGACTCTATTTTATTATCGCTGTTGCTCGCATCTATAATGGCATCACTGAAGTTAATTTTGTTTGTATTGGCGCTTAAATCAAAATTTGTATTGTTTCTCAACCAAATGCCAGAGAAGCTTAACGTTTGTGCCAGCGTTTTGTAACTGAATGATTTATCGATCAAAAGCAGTTTATATTGATCGAAGATTAATTGATGATTGCTTAAAACAAAATCGCCTGCAACAGTATCTGTTTCAGCATTAATTACGGTAACCGAATCAACCTGACTTTCATCCAAAGCAGGTTTAACAAAATAGCTGAAATTTCTATCGGTGGTTTTCAGTCCGGTCACAACAATCGCTTTTCTGCCAGAAATAAATGCCGCTGCGTAATTGCGTTTTAAGCTGTAAAATATGATCCGTTTTTGCTGATAATTTTTGATGTCGGTGAAGGATATTAAAACTACATACAACGCATACACGGAAACAGATGAGAATAGAAATCTCTTTTTAGAAACTTGTAAAGCGTATAACAGCAGTGCAATTGCAAGGTACAGTAGAATCATTTGAGGCAATGTGATCCAAATTGCTTTAAAACTGGAATATGGAAGCGTCGCAATCCATCTTAAACCTGAGTTTGTGTGCATAATTAACCAATCTAATAGTTCTGCCAAAAATCCGAAACCCGGCAGCAAAACCACCAAGCCTAGATACATCATCAATGCAAGCGGTAGCGTAATGAAAAGATTGGCAAATAGAAAATATAAAGGAAACTGGTGGAAGTAATATACACTAAGCGGAAAAGTAAAAAGCTGTGCAGATAAAGATAGTGCAGTAAAATTCCACAGATAGTCTGCCGCTTTGTTTTTAAAATACCAAAGGTGATAAATTTTAGGTTGCAGATAAATTAAACCCAAAACGGCCAGGTAAGAAAGCTGAAAACCTACATCGAATATAGAAAAAGGATTGTACGTTAACTGGCAAAACGCAGAGAAGGCAAGTATATTAAAGTTGTTTTTGGTTTTTATGAATGTTTTTGCGCTCATAAATACCGAAATCATAATTGCCGAACGTACAACGGATGGCGATAATCCTGTTATAACTGCGTAACACCAAATTAGGATGCAGATCACAACAAACTTTAAAATTCGAAGTTTTAACTGGCGGTTTAGAAAACCCAATAAAAAAGCGATTACCGCGTAAATTAAACCGACATGTGCACCAGAAACTGAAAGTGCATGAATGGTTCCCGTTCTGGAGTAAATATCCATTATTTCTTGATCCAATTGTGCGCGATAACCTAAAATTAGTGTAGATGCAATTCCGATTGCTTCCGGATGGGAGAGCAATTTCTGGTATTTGGAAACCATTTTCCTACGCAATTCTAAAGCATAACGGATTATTGGATTCCCTTTATTTATACCGGTTTTCAGGATTTTATTTTGCGCCGTAAAAGCCTGATGGAAAATGTTTTGATTGGCTAGCCAAGCTTTGTAATTAAACTCGTGTGGGTTGCGCGGTGGTTCTATTTCTATAACTTTTGCCCGTAACAAAAGCTCATCTCCGTAGTTGAATATTAAAGGTTTCAGACTGTCTAGTTTTACGGCTAATGAAAGATACCCGCTCACATGTACAGAAAGATTTTCATGATAGGCCACTTGTGTACGCACTTTCAATCGCGCAATTCCGTTGTTAAATTCTGGCTCGTTAACAATGTATACGCGTAACGTATGATAGTTGGTTTTCGTAAAATAATCACTGCGCAAAGTTTCATTATTCAGCAAACAAAGTGCACCACCAAAAAACAGAAAGAAAATGTTTAAGAAAAAACTAGAGACACCTTTTAAGTGTAATTTCACCAGTTTTTGGTAGTATACAGCGCCGGTAAAGAGCCATGTAAAAACGAATAAAACTACGAACCATAAAGTTTTTACGATCCACATTTCTGCCAGTGAATAGAAGATCAGTATTCCGGCGATAAAAGGAATTAAAATGCGCAAAAAAAGGTATTCGGCCTTGAACATATTAAAACTGATATCTCAACTGAAGTTTTAATTCAGATTTTTTATTTCCTTGAATTTCATCTAAGTAAGTGCCAACTGTTTCTACGCCTTGGTAAACGAACATGGCACATCTTAACCATACATTAAAATTTTTTGACGCATTATATTTTAGATTGATATAAGTTCTGACACCTTTGCCGTTGTATACACCAAAAGCAAAACTGTATAACACATCGTCCTCATACGTATAAATACGGCTGTTGTAACTTGGCGTGTTAAAATACGCTAACCGGAGGTTTCCGCTCATTCTAGATTTCTGTGGCTTTATACCGATGTCTTGATAAACTAAATAACCAAATTCGGCGGCGGGATTTCCTTTTTTGTACTGAGAAACTTCCAATCTGTTTTCAAAGCTAATGATTGGATTTATAGACCAGTTTGCATCAAATCGGTAACCTTCTTTTTTTACATCGTCCAGGTATTTTACGGCCATTTCTAAATCCGTATTTTGAGGTTTTATTTCAGATTTGAAACGTCCTTGTATCCTGAAATTTTTCCTCGGAGAATAAACCAGTTGCGCGAGGATTTCATAACCACTCGAAGGTGCGTCTACCAGATATTTTAACCATGGGAAACTAAACTGATCAATATAAGCAGAAAATGTCCACGATTTGTTGGGTATAATGTTTAATCCAGCGTAAATTCCTTTTTCATTTGATGCTTGTGAAGATTCAGCAAACCCTTGATTAAAAAAACTATAATAATCTTTCTGGTAATTTCTGTAGCTAAAAGACGTAGAAATTATTGGCGATAAGCTTAGAATTACGCCATTAATGCTTGCGGTGCCGCTACTATAGCTGTGCGCTATTTCGCCAAAAATATAAGCGTTTTTTAGGGTGTAATTATAGCTTAAACCCACGTTTGTTAATTGCCTGCCGGTAAAACTAAATTGATCATAAATAGCCGTTTGGGTGATAAAATCGTTGCTAAAATTGGTATGGTAGATCATGGCAGTTATATTTAAGCCACTCAGTGTATATTTACCAGTGAAGCCTGCGACGTTTTGACCTAAACTATTTTGGTTTTCAATTTCTGAAGCGGTGCGGTGTAATCCGGTTTGTGTAATCGTAGATTGAACAATGTTTCCGGCATCCGCAATACTTTGGCTTGCATCTAAGTTTCTGAACGATATAAAAGGCGTTACCATTAACTGGGTCGTTAATTCTAAGGTGGCGGCAAGCCCTCTGAAAAAGGAATATTCATTAGAGGAAGAATAGGGGCGCAGACCAAGATCTTTTTTTGCAACCCCGATAATATCGGGAGATTTACCGAAACCAAAACCCGACCAGAGCGTTAAGCCTTCTCCAAACTGAAGTGCGTAATCGCCAATCACCAGTTCTTTTATTTTCCAGACGTTGTTAATTTTGATATGCCCCGAGAGAAAATCAACAGATTTGTACATCGCCGCTTCACCGGGATCTTTTTCTATCGTCAAAGCAGCAGAAATTTTATCGTCTAGATGGTATCTGTAACGAATCAGTAATTTCTCTGGGCTGCCTAAATAACGGTTTCCTTCTAAATCTTTAAAACCAGCCTTTTGCTCTAAAGTCTGCACATACTGTATAATCATGTCATTTTCAGACGAGCGAATGAATTTTTTGAATGTTAGCGGGTTAGATTCTTTTGCTCCGGAAAGGGTTACAAAAGGCGACAGGTTTTGGATGGTCTTAACATCAAAAAGATCTATTGTCTGAAGCTCCGCCAAATCCAGAAGAAGGCCGTTTTTTTTTATATGGTCCAATAAATTCCCAATTTGAACCGGCGACAGAAAGATAATTGGTTTCAGATCATCTGCTGTTGCATAATTTAAGTTAAGCGGATGTTTTTTGTAATGGTTTAAAACTTCCACAAGTTCGACCATATCATAATCTTCCGGCAAATTTTCGGCAACACTTTCCAGGATATTCTTCAGGTCAATTTCTGTTTGTGTAACCTGTGCCATAGTATTTAGGCTGGTTATAACCAACATGGCGAACAAAACTTTATAAAACATAACTCAGAGAAATTTGAGGTAAATAACCCAGATTATTGTCATTTGCCACGGCAAAATCAAATGCAATTTTTTTATAATTTAATCCTATTCCGCCGTACTGTTTAAATGGTTTCAGGCTAGTGCCGCACCTTAGGCTTAATGTTGTATGAATTTTGTATTCGAGGCCAAATCGCGAGTCAACTGCTTGTTGCCTTGTATTGGAAATGCTTGTTGCCAGCATCACTTTGTCTGATGCGATGTAACTAAAACCAACAGTATAAGAAGTCAGAATTTCTGTGGTTAGGTTTGTTGCAAAATAATTTTGACGGAAGGGATTTTTTATATAACCACCAATAATAAATTGATTATTAAATGTATATAATGCTCCGGCATCAACAGAAACTGCTGTGGCGCTGCCATAATTTTTTATGGTTAGCTGGTGGTAATTTGCTGTTAAAGCGAATGAAAGTTGATTAAATTTTTTAGCATAAGTAAAGCCCATTTTACTTTCGTTATACTCAGAAAAGCCGTACCGTTGTAAGTGAATACCTAAAAAATTATTACGCAGCGGAATAACCATCGCAAAACTTTGCGCACTCAATTCATTGCTAAACAAATAGCGTAGATAGTTTAACGAAACAGTTGTTTGTTTAATTTCAGTTATAGCAGCACCATTTCCCTGCAGGGCCCAAACATCAGGCACTGAGGTATCATTGTTGCCCATTGCGGTGAGCCTGGAACCGAGAATATTTTGAGCGGAGAGCGAAAAAATGTGGAGGATGGACAATACAAATACAAACCATATCTTCATAATAAAGCGTTAAGCAAACGGAGATAGGGAGATTGTAGAGTGCGTACAGATATTTATTGCCGAAAATCAACTATCGACGACCTAATATAGTCAATAAACTTTGATAGAATTGTATGCTGATTTGTTAAAAATATTGATTTACAGTTTTTTATGTAGATTACAGTTCCTGTGCAAGATTAACCAGGAAGCCTTTAAGTTTTTCAAGAGAATCGATGATTTTTTGATTTTCTTTAACGTCTGATTTGTTGTTTTTCAAGAACTCCTTTGCACCTTTTAAAGTGAATCCTTTTTCATCAACCAGATTAAAAATGATTTTGAGGTTTTCAATATCTTCTGGTGTAAAAAGGCGGTTTCCCTTTTTGTTTTTTTTGGGTTGAAGGATATCAAATTCCTTTTCATAAAAACGGATCTGCGAAGCATTTACATTAAACATTTCTGTCACTTCGCCCATAGTGTAATACATTTTGTTGATGTCTCTTTCTTTGTAAGGCATATTTTGTATTTGATTATGAGTCTATTATGAAGATTAATTAAAGTACTCAAATGTAGTCGGTTTTTTCCTTAATAATGCAATAAAATTTTAATTTTGTTGCTCCAATTTATAACGTAATGACAGCAAAAGAGATAAGACAGGCATTCCTCGCTTTTTTTGAATCCAAACAACATCATATTGTTCCATCGGCTCCGATTGTCGTAAAAAACGATCCGACATTGATGTTTACCAATGCCGGAATGAACCAGTTTAAAGACTTATTTCTGGGCGAGGCCGCGATTAAATATACGCGTGTTGCAGATACTCAGCGTTGTTTGCGCGTATCCGGAAAACACAATGATTTAGAAGAAGTTGGTATTGATACCTATCACCACACCATGTTCGAAATGTTGGGCAACTGGAGTTTTGGAGATTATTTCAAGAAAGATGCAATTGCATGGAGCTGGGAATTATTGACAGAAGTATATAAAATCCCGAAAGATAAATTGTATGTCACCTATTTTGAAGGCGATGAAAAAGAAGGATTAGAGAAAGATCAGGAAGCATATGACCTTTGGAAACAATATGTAGATGAAAGCCATATTTTACCCGGTAACAAAAAGGATAATTTTTGGGAAATGGGCGATACCGGCCCTTGCGGTCCATGCTCCGAAATTCATGTAGATTGCCGCACCGATGAAGAAAAAGCTTCGGTTAATGGTGCTGATTTGGTTAATGCAGATCATCCTCAGGTAATCGAAATCTGGAATAATGTATTTATGCAATTTAACAGATTAAAAGATGGTTCATTACAAAGCTTGCCGGCAAAACATGTAGATACCGGTATGGGCTTTGAGCGTTTAGTGCGCGTATTACAGGAAAAAACATCTAATTATGATACCGATGTTTTTCAACCACTTATCCAATTTATTTCTGATAAAGCTGGTATTCAGTATGGTGTAGATGAAAAAACAGACATCGCTATGCGTGTTATGTCTGATCATATTCGTGCCATTTCATTCGTAATTGCAGATGGGCAATTGCCATCAAACAATAAAGCTGGTTATGTAATTCGCCGTATCTTACGTCGCGCAGTGCGTTATGCATATACTTTTTTAAATTTTAAAGAACCGTTTCTTAATCAATTGGTGCCTTTGCTTGCAGAGCAATTTAAAGGTGTTTTTGATGAATTGTTTTCTCAGCAGGATTTTGTACAAAAAGTAATTCTGGAAGAAGAAGTTTCTTTCTTGAGAACTTTATCTACAGGAATACAGCGTTTCGAGAAATACCAACCAAAAGACAACCTCGTTGAAGGTAATTTTGCATTTGAGTTATCAGACACTTTCGGTTTTCCGATAGATCTTACAGAGCTTATGGCCAAAGAAAAAGGTTGGTCTGTAGATTTATCAGGTTATGAACTGGCATTAAAAAAACAAAAAGATGACAGTCGCGCGGCTACTGCGATTGATACAGGAGATTGGGTAGTTGTAAATGACGATGAGCAAAGCATATTTGTGGGTTATGATGATCTGGAGTTTGAAACTGAAATTCTCAAATACAGAAAAGTAAAAGCAAAAGGTAAAGAACAGTATCAGATTGTATTGCGCCAAACGCCGTTTTATGCAGAAAGCGGCGGCCAGGTTGGAGATACCGGCAGGTTAGAAGACCACAGCAGACAATTTTGGGTAGATGTTACCGATACTAAAAAAGAAAATGGCTTAACCGTTCATTTTACTGATATTTTACCAGACAATATGGAAGGTAAATTCTGGGCGGTTGTAGATGAAGATAAACGGATCCTGACTGAAGATAACCACTCTGCAACACATTTACTACATGCTGCTTTGAAGCAGGTTTTGGGTGTGCACGTCAACCAGAAAGGCTCACTGGTAAATCCAGATTACCTACGTTTTGATTTTTCGCATTTTGCAAAGGTAACCGACGATGAGTTGGCACAGATAGAGGTTATTGTAAACCAGAAAATCCGTCAGAACATTAAATTGAAAGAACAAAGGAATGTGCCTTATCAAGATGCTATAGAAAGTGGTGTAACCGCTTTGTTTGGGGAGAAATATGGCGATTTTGTTCGTATGATTACTTTTGATGATCATTTCTCAAAAGAGCTTTGTGGCGGAACACATGTAAAAGCAACCGGGCAAATCGGTTCGTTTAAAATCGTTTCTGAAAGTGCAGTTGCAGCTGGTGTTCGCCGGATTGAGGCAATTACGGCGGATAAAGCAGAGCAATTTTTCTTAGATCAGAGAAAAGAACTTGGTCATTTGAAAACACTTTTAAATGGAACAAAAGATCTTTCAGCATCGGTTCAGGCATTGCTTGATGAAAATGCCAAATTGAAAAAAGAGATAGAAAAATCTACTTTAGAGCGTGTAGAGACATTAAAACACGAGATTGTTCATCATGTAAGAGGAATTGATGGTGTAAATTTAATTGCGAAACATATAGATCTTCCAAATGCAGACGCAGTAAAGAATTTGGCTTTCTCTCTTAAAGCGATGGTCGATAATCTGTTTCTAGTTTTTACTTCTGAGGTTGATGGCAAACCAAGTATAACGGTAATGGTATCAGAACATTTAGTGAAAGATAAAGGATTGGATGCCTCTAAAATTGTTCGTGAACTGGCTAAAGAAATTCAGGGCGGTGGCGGTGGTCAAGCGTTTTATGCAACAGCAGGCGGTAAAAATGCGGCGGGTTTAAAAGCCGTTCTTGAAAAAGCGGAAACGTTTCTGAAATAATATCGTTAATCATAAAAAAAGCGGCTTAAGCCGCTTTTTTTATTTAATGTCTGTGACGATCGCCATGTCCTCGGGATGGGCCACGTCCGTGTCCTCTGTTATCATGGTGTCTGTATTCTACGCGTTTATACACTTTTTTTGGTGCATTGTACCTTGCAGGTCGGCCGCCTCCATAAGAAGAACGTACAACCGTAGTATGCCTCGCATATCTGGCCCTGTGTGTATTGTAGCTGCGATAAGGTTGGTTGCCATACACAACAATTTTACGGCTGTGGTTTAAGTTGTAACCTCTGTATCTGCCCGGAAGGTTTCTCGATCTGATCCATCGGTTTCCGCTCAAATAAACAAATTGATGTTGTGGTACGTAATAATAACTTTGTACTTCTGGTAAATAATAATAATTAACGTTTTGATAACCAGCCGGAACCCACGTGGGTTGCGGACCAATATTTACGTTAATACTAACCTGAGCATTAGATTGATTAGATGTTAAAGCAACGATACCTACGATCGCTGAGATGATGATTAGCTTTTTCATAATAATCTATTTATTTGTGTGTACTTAGATAATTCAAACGTTATGCCAAATTATCTATTGTAACCAAATAAATAAAAAAGAGATACCATGGGCATCTCTTTTTCTAATTCTATAATTTAATTTTTTAACGGCCTTTCTTTTTTGAATTGTTGTTTCCGCCTTTGGAATTTTGATTTCTCCCTTGGTTATTTTTACTATTATTCTTGCTGTTGTTTTTCGCATCGTTGTATTTTTCATCTTTGCTATCGCGAATTACAGGTTGTTTTCCCTTATTGTTTTTATATTGTTTGTACTGCGTGGTATGGGTTTTGTTCTGAAGATAGGGTTTATCTGTATTCATAACTACTTTGTATGCACCATACAGATCGAAGTTTGAATATTGGCTTGGTAAAGCGTTTACCCACGACCAGCTATTCCCATTCTGGACAACGTATTGCCCTGACGGAACGTAATAATAAGAGTTTATATCTGGCAAATAATAATATTCTGCATGATCATATCCTGTTGGGCCCCAGAGAGGCTGAGATCCAATATTTACATTTAAATTGATTTGTGCATGTGCGCGTTCGATGGTGAGCATTGCGCTTGACGCGATTAAGGCAATTAAGATTAATTTTTTCATAACATCTGTGATTTAAAAAATTTTCAGTAATATATTATTAATCATACATCAATACAACTGCCAAGTTTATCGCATCGCACTCATTTTAACAGTATTTAACTATCTTTGCTTTTATATATTAAGAAATACGATACCGACATTATATGAGTTTAGATACCTTCCAGAACAATTTTGAGCTCGTTTCAGGACTGGAAATACATGTACAGTTAAATACCAATACCAAGATTTTTTCGTCGGATAGTGCCACATTCGGGGCAAACCCAAATCAGAATATCTCTGCAGTTTCACTTGCACTTCCAGGTGCATTGCCAAAACTCAATAAAGAAGTTGTGGCAAAAGCTGTACGGATTGGTTTAGCCTTAAACTGTACCATAAATCAGTTAAACCATTTTGACCGTAAAAACTATTTCTACGCAGATTTGCCAAAAGGTTACCAGATTACACAAGATAACCAACCCATTTGTGTAAATGGATTTTTGGAGGTAGAACTTACAGATGGCTCCGTTAAAAAAATCGGTATAAACAGAATACATTTAGAAGAAGATGCAGGCAAAAGTATTCATGATCAGCATGATCAATATTCTCTGGTTGATCTGAACCGTGCCGGTGTGCCATTAATTGAAATTGTAACCGAACCTGATATCCGTAGTGCCGAAGAAGCATCAGCACTTTTATCAGAAATCCGGAAACTTGTACGTCATTTAAACGTGAGTGATGGAAATATGGAAGAGGGAAGTTTACGTTGCGATGCGAATATTTCCATCCGGGAAAAAGGAAGTACCGAATTTGGAACACGCTGCGAGGTAAAAAATCTGAACTCTATGCGCAATGTACGCAGAGCGATGGAATTTGAGTTTGGCCGCCAGGTTGAAGTGATTTCTAACGGCGGCAGAATTACTCAGAGTACCCTGAATTTTGATTCGGACCAAGGCACAACATCGCCAATGCGTACAAAAGAAGAAGCAAATGATTACCGTTATTTTGCCGATCCGGATTTGCAGCCTATACAAATTTCAGACGATTGGCTTGCCGAAATTAAATCGGCTATGCCGGCACTACCAAACGAAATTTCTAAACAAATGATAGCAGAGTTCGGGATTTCTAAGGCAGATGCAGCGCTTTTTGCTGAAGATTTGGATTTACTTCAATATTTTAAGGCAGCACAACCTTTAGTTAAAACCAAAAAAAGTTTAATTAATTGGTTAGTTGGCCCCATACGCGCAGTGTTAAATGAAAAAAATATCACCATTGGCGAATATCAAATTGCAGCAAACCAACTTGCTGAAACCATAAATCTTGTAGACGAGAAAAAAGTTACACAGCAGATTGCCGTACAGCAATTGTTACCTGCATTGGAAAATAATCCAGATGCCAAAGCTGATAAAAAAGCTGCTGAATTGAATTTGCTGATTTCAGAAAATAGCGATGAACTTAGTGTTTTTGTTGATGAAGTGTTGAATAAATATCCTCAACAGGTAGAAGCATATAAAAAAGGTAAAAAAGGCGTTTTAGGTTTGTTTGTGGGCGATGTAATGAAAATGGCAAAAGGCAAAGCCGATGCAAAAAAAATAAATGAAATAATTTTAGAAAAATTAAAATAATGAAGTTAAAACAGATAGGCCTTTTTTTAGCATTGGCGATAGGAATTGTAGCTTGTAAGCAAAAAGAAGATTTCGTAATAGACGGAAAAATCACGAATCCCGGAACGGAAAAAAAAGTTTTCTTATCTGCTATGCAGGGCGGAAATATGGTTGCATTGGATTCTACAAATCTTTCTGAAAAAGGAGAGTTTAAATTTATCCGCAAGACACCTTCTGCCGATTTTTTCAGAGTAACCGTAGGCAACCATGAATTTATGCTAATAGCGAAGAATGGCGACGAGATTAAGCTAGATGCCGATCTTGCAGATAAATCCATGTCGTACAAAATTTCTGGGGCCAATGAAGTAGAAAAATTGTCTGAATTGAATGCGCTGAGAAATAATTTCGCCAAACAGGTAGAAAAACTTCAATCAGATTTTGAAACCAAGGTTGCCGCTCAGCCACAAAACCGTGCGGCTATTCTGGAGGAAATGAAGCCTCAATACGAATCCTATATCAATCAATTGAATACAAGTGTACTGAAATTTGCAAATGACAACAAAGGTAGCTTGGCTGGTTTTTATGCTATGAATACTTTGAGCCCGCAGGATTTTGAAGCTGAACTTGTAAAATATGGCGATGAGATTAAAAATGAAATTAAAGGCAACGCAACTGTAGATACGTTTGTAAAACAAATGGCAGTGCTTAAAGCTGTTCAGGTTGGACAGCCTGCACCGGATTTCTCTATCAGTAGCATTGATGAAAAACCAATTAAATTATCCGATTATAAAGGAAAATATGTACTGTTAGATTTCTGGGCTTCCTGGTGCCAGCCTTGCCGCCAGGAAAATCCAAACGTAGTTCGCGTTTACAATAAATACAAAGCCAAAAATTTTAATATTCTCGGCATTTCTTTAGATACAGACAAAGCAGCTTGGGTTGCTGCAATAAAAGCAGACGGTTTAACCTGGTCTCATGCGAGTGAATTGAAGGATTTTAATGGCGGTACAGTTAGAAAATATCAGGTAGAAGCAATTCCATCTTCTTTTTTGATTGATCCTAACGGGAAGATCGTAGCTAAAAACCTGCGTGGAGATCAACTGGACGCCTTTTTAGCCAAAACTCTATAGCAAATTACTTGCCGTGTTAAAATAAATTGACCAATTAACAATTTGTTAACTTAGCCTTAACGCTTTGATGCATTATGTGCAGTATTTTCGTAACAAATATTTAACCCATGAATAACGCAGGTCAGAAAATATTAATTGTTGATGATGAACCAGATATCCTGGAATTAATCGAGTACAATTTGAAAAAAGAAGGTTACCAGGTCTTCCTGGCATCTAACGGACAAGAGGGCATTTCTGTTGCCAAGAAAGTTCATCCAGATTTAATAATTCTGGATATAATGATGCCAAAAATGGATGGTATTGAAGCCTGCCGTTTAATGAGAGCCATTCCCGAATTCAAAAATACATTTATGGTATTTTTAACTGCGAGGAGTGAGGAATACTCTGAAATTGCTGGTTTTAATGTAGGTGCCGATGATTATATTGCAAAACCAATTAAGCCGCGTGCTTTGGTAAGCAGAATTAACGCCATTTTAAGAAGAAATGCAGGTACGGAAGAAATCTCTGAGAACAAGCTAGAAATTGGCGATCTTGTGATTGATCGCGAAGCCTATTTGGTTTTTCAGGCTGGAGAAAAAGTTGTATTGGCAAAAAAGGAGTTTGAATTGCTATATCTTCTGGCTTCAAAACCTGGTAAAGTATATACCCGGGAGTCTATTCTTAAAAATATCTGGGAAGATTCTGTAGTGGTAACCAACCGTACAATTGATGTACACATCAGAAAATTGCGCGAAAAGTTAGGCGAAAACTATGTATCTACTGTTAAAGGTGTAGGATATAAGTTTGAACTGGCTTAGTTCTGACGAGAATCATATTTAAACACAGTTGATATTTTTTAAGCAAATCAACTGTGTTTTTCTTTTTAAGGGGGAGCAATTCCTCCCGAATAAATCGTAATTTTGCGCTTCATCAAATCACATTACTGTTGAAGTACCCAAATTTTAAAGATCTAATCCTGTTCGAAAACGACGATTACATTGTTGTAAATAAACCACCATTTCTGGCTTCATTGGATGAGCGATCCGCACCGGGAGAAATAAATGTTTTACGCCTTGCGCGGCAGTATACAGAAGACGCCCAGGTTTGCCATCGTTTGGATAAAGAAACGTCAGGTGCACTTATCATCGCTAAAAATTCTGATGCCTACAGAAATGCATCTATTCAGTTTGAAAAACGAAGAGTAAATAAAACCTACCATGCAGTGGTAGACGGACATTTAATTTTTGATCAGCTTCTGGTAGATTTGCCCATTTTAAATTCTGGTAATAAAAACGTAACAATAGATCGCGCAGAAGGGAAACGTGCAGAAACTATATTCAATTCTTTAAAATATTACAAGCATTATACACTGGTAGAATGTAAACCCATTACTGGGCGCATGCACCAAATCAGGATTCACCTGGCTACACAAAAAGCTGCTATTGTTGGCGATGATATGTACCGTGGCAAACCTGTTTTCCTTTCCGCTATTAAAAAAGGATTCAAATTAGGAAAAGACGAAGAGGAGCAACCCATCATGAAAAGATTTGCCCTGCACGCCAAACGTGTGGTGTTTAAAGGCTTGGACGGTAAGGATATTGAGATTGAAGCACCTTACCCTAAAGATTTTGCTACCTTAATCAAATTATTGGATAAGTTTGATGCCTGAGAATTGCCTCGCCGATAAGTTTTGCTTAGTTTTGCGGCGAGCGCTCCACTAAATTCTTACCACATGTACATCCGCTTTGTAAACTACCTCGATACCATTAACCAGTATCGAAAGTCTAAGATTTCAAACAGAAACTTTTTGGTCATCCTGGCGATTATTGTTGGGATTTTGGCGGGAGTAGCAGCAGCGGCGCTTAAGAGTTTAACACATCATATAGAAGAGTTTTTACAATCAGACTGGCATTGGAAATATAAATACTATTTGTTTTTTATTTTTCCAATGATTGGGATACTGTTAACTGTACTTTACATCAAGTATTTTATCCGGAAAAGTAAGTTTGAAACCGGATTAACGCCGCTATTGTACGCGATTTCTCGTAAATCCAGTAAAGTAGAAGCGCACAATATTTATTCGCAAATTATTACCGCAGCAATTACTGTTGGTTTTGGAGGTTCAACCGGTTTGGAAGCTCCAATTGTAACGAGTGGATCATCAATTGGTTCTAGTTTAGGCCGTATTTTAGGCTTATCTTACCGGGAAGTTACAATGTTGGTGGCTTGCGGTGCCGCCGCCGGAATTGCAGGTGCATTTAATAGTCCAGTGGCCGGAATTGTATTCGCTGTGGAAATTCTGCTTCCAGAGTTTACTATTCCAGCATTTATTCCGCTTTTATTGTCTGCAGCAACAGCTGCTGTTGTGGCACGTTTGTTTTATACCCAACAATTGTTTTTTCTGGTAACCGAAGGTTGGCAAGTAAGTGCTTTATCTTATTATGTTGTTTTGGCTATATTTATAGGGCTGTTCTCTATTTATTTTACCAAAGCGAACTATGCTGTAAAAGGTTTCTTTTACAAAATAAAACATCCCTACACTAAGGTCGCCGTAGGCGGTTTGATTTTGGGTGCATTGGTTTTTCTTTTTCCAACTTTGTATGGTGAGGGATATATCACGATGAACTCTCTGTTGAAAGGTGATTATAACGCTGTAATAAATAATAGTATTTTCGCCGATTACAGTTCTATTCCGGCATTAGTGGTTTTATTTACAGTAGTAACCATTTTTATGAAATCTGTTGCCACTCTGGTTACACTTGGTGCTGGCGGCAATGGAGGCACCTTTGCGCCCAGCTTAATTATGGGTGGCTTAATTGGGTTTATATTTGCTTATTTGATTAATTTATCTGGCTTTGCCCAGCTTAATGTATCCAATTTTATAGTAGCGGGTATGGCAGCAGCATTAGGTTCAATTATGCATGCGCCGTTAACTGGTATATTTTTAATTGCAGAGATTACTGGCGGTTATATCCTTATGGTTCCGTTAATGATTACAACTGCAATTTCTTATGCAATTAACCGCAGTTCACAAAAACACTCCATTTACACAAAAGTGCTGGCCGATAAAGGCGAACTGATGTCTTATGAAGATAAAGATTCTACAGTGCTAAGCCAGATGAAGCTTAAATATCTTGTTGAGAAAAATTATCCAAAGGTATTGATGGAAGATTTGATTTCTGTTAAAACCAGTGAAATTCTGGAATCGCATAAAAATATCTGTGCCGTTACAGACGAGGTTGGCGATTTTAAGGGCATAATCTACATTGAAGATTTATTTAATGAAGTGTTGAAAAGCAAAGCCGAACGTCAGCTCTTAGGTTCGCATCTGGTTCAGCAGGCGCCAGGTATGGTAAATGAAGCCGATAATGTTAAAGATGCTTTACAAAAAATGGAACAGTCCAATTCTTGGATTTTACCTGTAGTAGATAGAAATAATAAATACATAGGAATGATTTCCAAAACGGGTATTTTTAACAAATACAGGGCATTGCTTATGCGCCAGGGCGATTATATGTCATAATTAATATTAATGCATAAAAAAAGCTGGAATAATGAATATTCCAGCTTTTTTAGTTTTTAAGCAGCAGAGATATTACTCTGCGCGTTTTAAACCAAATTTTTCAATCTTGCTATATAAATGACTGCGTTGAATATCTATTTCATCGGCCGTTTTAGATACATTCCAGTTGTTTTTCTCCAACTTAAATTTTATAAACTCGCGCTCTGCGTGGTCTTTGTAATCCTGAAAATTGTTAAAGCTATCAAAAGACGAAGACAAAGTAGGCCCGCCGGTTTGCGCAATTTGTGCGCCGCTTGCGGCACCAATATTTGTACCGCCGCCAGGGTTTGCAAATGCCCTAACGTCATGTTCTGTAATGATTTTATCGCTCAGGATAATTAAACGCTCAATCATATTGTGAAGCTCGCGTACGTTTCCCGTCCACGGTAAATTTTGTAAAGCAATCATTCCGGCATCATTAATCCGTTTTACCGGTATACCATAGTCGCCGCAAATGCTCTCTAGAAAATTTTGTGCAATTACCGGAATGTCATCCGTTCGTTCTGTCAAATGTGGAACGTGTATGTTGATCACGTTTAACCGGTGATATAAATCCATACGGAAATTCCCGTCTTCAATTTCTTTCAATAAATCTTTATTTGTAGCCGCAAGAACCCTAACGTTTACGTCAAGTTCTTTCTCGCCACCTACGCGTGTAATTTTATGTTCTTGCAACGCGCGCAGTACTTTTGCTTGCGCAGATAAGCTCATATCGCCAATTTCATCCAAAAATAAAGTACCGCCATTGGCCAGTTCAAATTTTCCTATGCGTTGTTTTACCGCTGAGGTGAATGATCCTTTTTCATGGCCAAAAAGCTCACTCTCAATCAGTTCTGATGGAATAGCGGCGCAGTTAACCTCAATTAAAGGGCTTTCAGATCTGTTTGATTTTTCATGCAACCATCTTGCTACCAATTCTTTACCGCTACCGTTTGCGCCGGTTATCAGTACGCGTGCCTCTGTAGGCGCAACACGTTCTATGGTTTCTTTAATTTTTGAAATACTTTCAGACTGACCCAGAATTTCACGTGTTTTACTCGCTTTGCGTTTTAAAACTTTGGTTTCTGTAACCAAAGTTCCACGGTCTAAGCCATTTCTAACGGTAATTAAAAGCCTGTTTAAATCAGGTGGTTTAGAGATGAAATCAAATGCGCCTTTCTTACTCGCTTCAATTGCTGTTTCTACGGTTCCATGTCCAGAAATCATAATGAAAGGCAGATCTGGCTTTAAAATCTGCGCCTGTTCAAGCACTTCCATGCCATCCATCTTATTCATCTTAATATCGCAAAGAACAAGATCGAAATTTCCTTTCTTAATCATTTCCAAGCCGTCGATACCGTTATCGATATCTTCTACCTCGTAATTTTCATACTCCAGAATTTCGCGTAAGGTACTTCTTATCGCCCGTTCATCATCAATTATTAATAGTTTGGCCATCAGGATTATATTTATTTAGATGCGAATATATTGTTTTTACCGAAAAATGTATAGTTTTTTATACAATATTCCAGGCTATAAACGCAAAAACACCGTAAAGGTTTTAATAAATTTAGCTTTAAAATAGGGGTGAAGCAATTGCAGTGCATGCTGTTGCAGAAAGTCCTGCTGTGCGTATTAGCCCAATAAAAATTAGAGCTATCACTTCCATCAGGTTTATCTAGGAAATTTTGGGCAGTAAAAAAAATGCAGGTCTATAAGCCGGGTTTTGTTCCCGATAAATCGGGTTTCTATCATTAATCTACTATAAATGTTGCCATTTATCTCTATCGACCTACCCACTAACATCGGACGGGCAGCCCTACATGCGTTAGCCTATTTGGTCTTTCAACTCCCGGGGTTTACAAACCACTGCAGTCGCCTGCAATGCTCGTGTGCTCTTACCACACGTTTTCACCCTTATCCTGATAAATCAAGACGGTATATTTTCTGTTGCACTTTCCGTAATTCAGGTTTTCAATCCTAAACCCCTTTCTGTTAGAAAGCGAGACGCCCTGTGTTGCCCGGACTTTCCTCTCTCCCGATTTACTCAGAACAGCGATAGAACAACCTGCATTTTGGCGCAAATATGAGGCTTTTAATGCATAAGTATACTATGTAAACTCAATTATTTGCAGTTTTTTAAATCTTTTGAAATTTGTTCGTAGTGTACAAAACCTTGTTTGTTGCCGAAAGAATTGGTAATAAAAACAATGGTTTGCGCAATCTCAATATCTGTAAGCTCCGGGAAACCAGGCATTTTTTCAGAATAGGCTTTGCCGTTAATGGTGATCTCGTCACTCAAACCATTTTTTACAAAACACCCAAGCTTTTGTTTATTGGTCTGGAGAAACAAACTATCGGTTAAAGGCGGCGCAAGTTGCCCCAAACCTTCGCCATTTTCGCCGTGGCAGTTTTGACATTTCACTTTATAGATATCTCGCCCGCTTGATATGTAATTTTGCAAATCCATTTGTTCCTGGTTTTGGCATGATACAATCACTGCGATTACCGTCATAAAAAATGCCGATATAATAAGGAATTTACGCATGTATTTTTTATTAGAAAAGCCATTTAGAATTTTGGTTACTGCCAAAATCTAAATGGCTTTTTGATAGATTTACTTTTTATACTCTGCCAGTAACACTGGAATGTCTTTTTTCAATTGCGCAACCTGATCTTCTTTTGTGCCATCATATGCCCCGCGGATGCGTCTGTCTTTATCAATCAATACTAAATATCCCTGATGAATGTAGCCGTCTTTCGCCGTGCTGTCTTCACCAACGGCAACTAAATAGTTTTTTTCTGCAAGTGTATATACACTGTCTTTAGTACCGTATAAAAATTGCCATTTTGGACCGTCTACACCAAGTTTTTGCGCGTATTTTTTCAAAGCAGACGGTTTATCGTATTTAAAATCTATGGTGTGTGAGATGAACATAACATCCGGGTTGTCTTTAAAATCTTGATAAACAGTAGACAGATTGCGGTGCATGGTTGGACAAATAGTTGTGCATGAGGTAAAGAAAAAATCTGCAATGTAAATTTTTCCATCCGTTACTTTATTGGTTGTAACTACACTATCTTGATTAAGAAAAGACCAATTTGGGATGGTCTGATAAACGGTGTCTATTTTTTCTGCTCCAGATGCATCTTTCACGGTTTCAGCGTGGCGTTCGCCGTAAAATGGAAGTTTTTTTTCTTGTGTGCAAGAGGTAAAAATAACAGCAGAAAGTAAAATCGCTGCCGCAGATATTTTGAAGTAAGTCATATTTTTATTTTAAAATGTAAATATACAACCTCCGGATCGCCAGAGGGCAACAATTCTAAATTGTTACTTTTTGATGTATTGTTCTGGTGATTTGCTGAATTTTTGCTTGCAGCTTTCAGAGCAAAAACCATAAGTAATTTTCTTATATACAACTGTTTTATCAGCTCCGGGTTTAACTTTCATTTTACATACCGGATCAATTAAGGTTTTCTTAACACTATCACTTGGTAGGATTTTAGTGTCTGCTTGTGGTGGTTTTGCTTTGAGTTGCGAAAAGCAAAGGCAAAAGCCAAATGTAAGTGCTGCAATAATTGTGGTTTTCATATTAATGGTGTTTTTCTGGTGTTTGTGTTTGTTTAATTTCTGGTTTTATCTGTTTTGCATGTAAAACAGAATCTGAGGTACGTATGGTTTTGATAAACGCATCTTCTACGGCACGGATTGATACCATTTGAGATTTATAGTAATTTATTTCTTCTTGCTCTGTTTTACCTTTAAAATTATCGTTAAAAAAATGCATCCAATCCATCATTTTTTCATCGGCGGCATTTAGTTGTTTAATCAAGCTGCTCAACTGTTCTTTTTGCACCGTAGAGTCTTTAGGGAGTTTCAACAATAGCGTGTCTAGTTTCATTTTGTTTTTGATGAGTTTTTCTCCGTCTATCATCAATTGATCGTGGATGTTTAAAACCTCTTCTTTAATGGCTTTTGTATCGGGTTCTGTTTTACAAGCGTTGAAGAAAACCAAGCTGCAACAGATGAAAATTATCGAATTAAATATTCTCATAATATCAAGTTTAATGTAGTTAATCATTTAGCTGAAATTGATTTAAACACCGTTATTCGCATCAAATGCAAAAGCAATGTTTAAACTAAAATGGTTTCTGTAATTATATTTACGGCAAAACGAACGCAGTAGTGATCTGCACTTGGTTTTACCTGTCAAACGATCTGAATATTTACAGAAATAAAGGCTAACTAAACCAGTTTTGGGGGATGAAATATAGAAATTGACGAGCTGAGAACTGCTTTTTCAAAGTATCCGGATGCTACCGCGATAACGAGGAAATGCCGATTGTGGCTAAGTTGAAGAACTTGAAGTTGAGGTTCAGCTTCCACAATACGTTTGAGTGTTTCCTGGTCTTGCTTGGTTTTTCCGGCCAAATCTTTCAGTTTTTTGGCCAGAAAACATTGTCCGTCGCAATGCTTTTCGGGATGAGTTTTATTTACACAAAATACACTGGAAATGTATGCTTTGTTCATCTCGTAGCCAGAGTATACAATCAATTGCATGTAACAATTGGATATTGTACAAGCCACTAAGAAATATATAAGGACAGTTTTGAACATTTGTATTGCGTTGCAAATGTACAAACGAAAATGATTGCGACAAATAAAAATTGAATCCATAAAAAAAGCACAGCAGATTCAATCCGCTGTGCTTTCAATGTTGTTTTAATATTTGTTAAGCCTGCAAATCTTCCATTACAGAATTAATTTTGTCTGAGAGTGTTGCATTTACCGTGTCGAAATCTTTTCTTTCGGCAA
The DNA here is from genome assembly GCF_052343045.1 of Pedobacter terrestris. Classification (NCBI taxonomy): domain Bacteria; kingdom Pseudomonadati; phylum Bacteroidota; class Sphingobacteriia; order Sphingobacteriales; family Sphingobacteriaceae; genus Pedobacter; species Pedobacter terrestris. The sequence continues at coordinate 2,055,505 of NZ_CP180264.1, forward strand.
GTGCTGCATTCACACTGCAGTAAAATTTAATTTTAGGTTCAGTTCCGCTTGGACGTGCAGAAACAATACTTCCATCTTCAGTAATGAATTGCAAAACATCAGATTTTGGATAATCCAGTTTAGTCACTTTTCCTGAAGAAAGATCTGTTTCCTGGCTAAGCTCATAATCTTTTAATACAGAAACCTTCGATCCGCCCAAAGTTGCAGGAGGATTGTTTCTGAATTTTTCCATCATCGCTTTAATTTCTTCGGCACCAGCTTTTCCCTTTTTAGTAAGCGATACTAAATCTTCTTTATACACGCCGTATTCTACATACATATCCAATAAGGCATCATATAAACTATTGCCTCTGTCTTTATAAAAAGCAGTCATTTCGGCAATAAAAGCCGCAGAAACTACAGCATCTTTATCGCGTACCAAATCGCCAATCAGATAACCATAACTTTCTTCGCCACCTCCAATAAAATATTTCTCGCCCTGAAGTTCAGTGATGAGTTGTCCGATGTATTTAAAGCCGGTTAAGGTATTATAATAGGTTACGTTCTTCTTTTTTGCAATTTCTTCAATCAGGTTAGACGTTACAATCGTTTTCACAATAAACTGATTGCCATCTAGTTTTCCGCTTTCTTGCCAGGCAGTAAGCAAATAATTAATTAGCAAACTCCCGGTTTGGTTTCCATTTAATAAAACCCATTCGCCAGCGTTGTCTTTAACTGCAATTCCTACACGGTCTGCATCCGGATCGGTTGCCAAAACCAAATCTGCGTCAATTTCTTTTGCCTTTTTCATGGCAAGCGTTAGCGCTTCTTTTTCTTCAGGGTTTGGATACACAACCGTTGGGAAGTTTCCATCTGGTGTGCTTTGCTCTTCAACCAATGTCACATTTGTAAAACCAAATTGTTCCAAGGCTTTAGGCACAAGTGTAATTCCGGTTCCGTGAATAGGAGAGAACACAATTTTAAGATCGTGTTGACGATTGATTGCTTCAGGAGAAATAGAAAGCGCTGTAATTCCATCCAGATAAAGTTTATCTACTTCTTCATCAATTAATTGAATATTGGCTTCAATTCGATCAAACTTCACTTCGTCGATATTGCTGATTTTATTTACTTCATCAATAACCAATTTGTCATCTGGAGAAGTAAACTGACCACCATCTGCGCCATAGGCTTTGTAGCCGTTATATTCTTTAGGGTTGTGGGAAGCTGTAAGCATTACACCACTTTTACAACCGAAATGACGAACTGCGAAAGACAATTCTGGCGTTGGCCTTAATGCCGAGAAGAAATAAACAAAAATTCCGTTGGCCGAGAATACATCAGCAGTAATTTTTGCAAAATAATCGGAGTTATTGCGACTATCATGGGCGATAGCTACACTTATTTTTTCTCCCGGATATTTATTGTTCAGGTAATTTGCCAAACCTTGGGTAGCCGTACCAATTGTATATTTGTTAATGCGGTTAGAGCCTGCGCCCATAATTCCGCGTAAACCTCCGGTTCCAAATTCTAAACTTTTATAAAATGCATCTACCAATTCGGTATTTGCATTTTGATCAACCAAATCCTGTATTTCGGCTTTGGTATTCTCGTCATAATTTCCATTTAGCCATTGGTTAATTGTGGCCTGCGTTGATTCATCAATTGCTTGCATTGAGCTTTTTTTTTATTTATTATCTGCGTTTGAACAATATTAATCGGCGGATGTTTGGAACAAAGGCATTTTTATTTCATCTGTCCAAATTTTATTTTGTTGATGGTGTTGCTTTTACCCCGCTTTTGTTTAATTTCACGCCCCGATACAAGTATAAAAAAAATTACATATTCCAGTACAAAATGAAAATATTAAAATTTGGGGGTACCTCTGTAGGTAGTCCCGAACGCATGACGAAGTTGTTGGATATCATTAATCCAAATGAAGAACAGATTGTAGTGTTATCTGCCGTGGCCGGTACTACAAATAGTTTAGTAGAAATTGCAAACAACTTTTTGGCTGGAGATAAGAAGAAGGGTAGCGAGTGCATCGCTAATCTGTATCAGAAATATAAAGACTTTGTAATTGAATTGCTTCCTGAAAGTGAGTTTCAAGAACAGGGAAATGAAGTTATTGACTATCATTTTTCTTTCCTTGCGGGATTAGAAAACGATATTTTCACACCAATTGAAGAGAAAGTTGTTTTGGCTCAAGGCGAGCTTTTGTCTACAACTTTATACCATATTTACTTAAAATCTATCGGCGTTGCATCTGTGCTTTTGCCGGCATTAGATTTTATGAAAACAGATGAGGATAATGAACCGGATATTCCCTTTACGACTAAACATCTAACGCCCGTTTTGGAAGCTAACGCAGGCAATAAACTGTTTATAACACAAGGTTACATCTGCCGCAATAGTTTTGGCGAGGTAGATAATCTTCGCCGTGGCGGAAGTGATTATACTGCTTCGTTACTTGGTGCAGCAATTTTAGCCGAAGAAGTTCAGATCTGGACAGATATTGACGGTATGCACAATAACGATCCGCGGATTGTTAAAGGTACAAAACCAATTGCCCAGCTTTCTTTTGATGAAGCTGCAGAGCTCGCTTATTTCGGAGCTAAAATTCTGCATCCTCAATCCGTTTTTCCAGCGCAGAAATATAAAATTCCGGTACGGTTATTAAATACAATGGAGCCGCAGGCTGCCGGTACTTTAATTACTTACGATAGCGAAAAAGGAAAAATCAAATCTATTGCCGCTAAAGATGGCATTACTGCAATTCGCATTCAATCCAGTCGGATGCTCTTGGCTTATGGTTTCTTACGCCGTGTTTTTGAAGTGTTCGAACGTTACAAAACACCAATTGACATGATCACAACTTCTGAAGTTGCAGTTTCTTTGACAATAGACGATACTACGCATTTATCTGCCATTCAAACAGAATTGGAAACTTTTGGCACCGTTGAGGTCGAAACAAACCACAGTATTGTTTGTGTTGTGGGCGATTTTGGTTCAGAAAAACATGGTTTCGCTAGTAGAGTTTTAGATGGTCTGAAACACATTCCAATCCGTATGATTTCTTACGGAGGTAGCAATTACAACGTATCTCTGCTCATTTTAAGCGGAGATAAAACAGAAGCTTTAAGAAGCTTGCACAACAGATTATTCGAATAGCAGAAAAAAAGAAATTAAAATAAAAATGATGCCGATAAAAATATGTGTAAACAGAAAATTTATCGGCAACATTTCGTTTCTGTATTTTCTGTAGGAATTTAGAAGTCCGGCAGAAATAATCAAAACAACAAATAGGGCTGCAGCTATAGCCATTTTTTTAAGGATATGAAAAAGATAATGATCAGCAATAAAAGTATGGTAAACCTAATTTTGCCATTGTATTGTTTCTGAGAAATTCGTCCATTTTTCCAGTCCAGATAGTTGCCCAGATAGATCAGTCCGAAAAATAGAATTAATATTATAAAAAGGAATTTGAACATGTTCGCCGATAAAGATATATCAAAGTTCGCCAACTTTGAAACACCATTTTACTATTACGATACAGAGTTGTTGCAAAAAACGCTAAATACTTGCGCTGATGCTGCTAAACCGTATCAATTTCATATCCATTATGCTTTAAAAGCAAATTTTAACCAGGTTTTGTTGCAACAAATTAACAAGATTGGTTTCGGTGCAGATTGTGTAAGTGCAGGAGAAGTTAGAAAAGCCATAGAAGTTGGGTTCGATTCTTCTAAAATTGTATTTGCCGGCGTAGGAAAATCAGATAAAGAAATTAACGAAGCACTTGACCTGAATATTTTTTGTTTCAATGTAGAATCTATTCAGGAACTGGAAGTACTGAATGAGCTTGCATCAAATAAAGGTAAAATGGCTCAAGTGGCTATTCGTATTAATCCAAATGTTGATGCGCATACACACCACAATATTACCACCGGATTGGATGAAAATAAATTTGGCATCAATTCGTGGGATTTGCAAGCGTGTGTCGATACTCTTAAAGCTTCCTCAAATCTTACCTTTTTAGGTATTCATTTTCACATCGGATCACAGATTACCAATCTTGATGTTTATAAAAATCTTTGCGTACGTGTAAATGAATTTTCCACATGGTTTGAAGAGAAAGGGCTTCCTGTTAAAGTATTGAACGTTGGCGGTGGACTTGGAATCGACTATTACAATCCCGATCAACAAATCCCGGATTTTGATTCTTATTTTAAAATTTTTAAAGATTTCTTAGAAATTAAACCCAATCAAGAAGTTCATTTTGAATTAGGACGTGCTTTAGTAGGCCAGTCTGCTGCTTTAATTTCTAAAGTTTTATACATTAAAAACGGTAAAAAGAAAAATTTTGTGGTTTTGGATGCAGGAATGACAGAATTGATGCGCCCGGCCCTATATCAGGCTTATCACAAAATTGAAAATATTAGCAGAAATACGGCTTCGGCAGATCAATTGGTGAAATACGATATTGTTGGTCCAATTTGCGAAAGTACAGACTGTTTTGGTAAAGAGTTAGAGCAACCAGAATCTTTCCGTGGCGATTTATTTGCCATTCGCAGTGCCGGAGCTTATGGCGAAGTAATGGCTTCCAAATACAACTTGCGTGATGCGATTCGCTCGGTATACAGCAATGAAATATAAACACTTTCAAAAGCATCATCAGAACCCCTTGATACCGCAGTAACAAGGGGTTTTGCTTTTTATTTTAGCCAAGTTTTAACCAAGTAAAAATCATTAAAAGTGGCACTCTGTTTAGTTTGTGCATTTTTTCATTCAGTTTTAATATTTATTTGTGATATTCCGAATTATATATACATTAGCCCACAGATCATTACCTGACAAATGGAGAGTGCATATTCTTTCAATATAATTCCTGAAAATGACGCAGAACGAGTGGCGGCATTAAAACGTTACAAGATACTTTATACTGAAAACGAAAAAGCCTTTGATGGGATTGTAGATTTAGCGGTTACGATGTTCGAGTGCCCCATCGCGCACATATCTTTTGTAGATGAAGAGTTTGAATTTGTAAAGGCAAGTTCTGGTATTCCAAAAGATCTGAATAAAGTAGAACGAAATCAAAGTTTGTGTGCCTTAACAATCTGGGAATCTGAAATGACCATTTTTGAAGATGCATCTTTAGATGAGCGTTTGCTCAAACATCCATATGTTCATGGTCCATTTGGCATTCGTTTTTATGCTGCTGCACCATTGGTATCTACCGATGGTTACATTGTGGGCACAGTTTGTTTGATTGATACCAAACCAAGAAGTTTCAGTTATTCTGATTGCGAAAAACTAACTGCCCTGGCAAAAGTAGCAATGGATCAGGTAGAACTCAGGTTAGCCAATATTTTAGAGCACAATAAAAAGATAGAAGCAAACCAGCATCTTGCCGAAAATGAAGGGCGGTTGCAGAATATTCTGGACACCATGGCAGAAGGTGTGCTGATTGTTGACCGCAATTTGAACTTAGCTTATGCCAATGAAATGGCAATGGGCATTTTTCAGCTCGATGACGTAATTGGGCGCAACATTATACAAAGTGAAACCTGGAAAAACTTCCATATTGATGGTACGCCAATTTCTGATTGGGACCATCCGATATCACTCATGATTTTGAAAAATCAGGCCATTTATGATCAGGAAATTGCAATTGAACGCGAGAATGGCGAACGCTTTTATATTTCACTAAATGCCGCACCATTGTTAAACAGCGAGGGTATTTCTGAAGGTGGTGTGATTACATTAATGGATGTAACCCACAGGCGATTGTTGTTGCAACAAAAAGATGAATTTATCAGCGTAGCCAGTCATGAACTGAAAACACCTTTAACCAGTCTGAAAGCAGCAATGCAATTATTGGAACGTGCAAGAACTGCTCAAAGCCAGGAACGAATGGGGATTTTAATTGAGCAGGCGGGTAAAAGTTTAACCAAACTGACCAATCTTGTAAATGATCTTTTAGATGTAAACCGGATTTCTCAAGGTCAGCTGCGTTTAAAGAAAAGCAAGTTCCGTATTGCGGATATGGTGAATGATTGTTGCGAAAGTTTAATGCTTGGCGGAAACCACAAAATTAATGTAAGGGGCGATTTAGATTTAGAAATCTACGCAGATGAACAGAAGATTAACCAGGTTGTTGTCAATATTGTCAACAACGCGATTAAGTATGCTGTAAATACACTTGAAATAAATATTGAAGTGCTAAAAGAAGGCGACAATGCTAAAATCTTAGTCGTTGATTTTGGGCCAGGTATCGAAAAAGAAAAGCTTCCACATATTTTTGAACGGTATTTCCGTTCAGATTATTCTGGAGTTCAGTTTTCTGGTTTAGGGTTAGGCCTGTACATCAGTGCACAAATTGTAAAACAACATGGCGGAGAAATTGGTGTAGAAAGTGAAGCGGGGAAAGGCAGCACCTTCTGGTTTACTTTGCCTGTACATTAAAACAGGTCGTTTAGCATCTTACAATGGCAAACAACCTGCACCTGTACAAAAAGAAATCATTTACATTAAGAAACCGCCTCCTAAAAGGTCATTTCCTTCATAGAAAACAGCCGATTGGCCTGGTGCAATTGCAGAAACTGCGTGATCAAATACAACGCGCATATTTTGTTTTTCCTGAACAATTGTACTGAGCATACCTGCATCTTTATACCTGATTTTTGTAATCACATCATTCATTGGTTCTTCAATGTTGGCATATTTTACCAAATTTACATTTCTCACCATTGCTTCACGGCGTTCAAGCTCGTCCGCACGGCCCAAAACCACTGTATTACTTTCTGGCAAAATTTGTGTAACAAACATTGGCTCGCCAAAAGCCACACCTAAACCTTTACGCTGGCCAATTGTGTAAAACGGATAACCTTTATGCTGGCCAACTACCATACCATTACTGAGTATAAAGTTACCACCAGCCACTTTCTGCTCTAAATCTTCAACTTTGTGTTTTAAAAACGCACGGTAATCATTATCCGGGACAAAACAAATTTCATAACTTTCAGATTTTTTTGCCAGTTCTTCCTGTCCCATGTCTAATGCCATTTGTCTGATTTCAGATTTGGCAAAACTGCCTAATGGAAATTTCGTGCGCGAAAGATTTTCCTGAGAAACGCCCCAAAGCACATAAGATTGGTCTTTGTTTTCGTCTTTTCCTTTAGAAATTACATATCTACCGCTGTCCTGTAAACGGATATTGGCGTAATGGCCGGTTGCAATAAATTCGCAATCCAGTTTATTGGCACGCTTTAAAAGTGCTTCCCATTTGATGTGTGTATTGCATAAAACGCAAGGGTTTGGTGTTCTTCCTGCCAAGTATTCGTCCACAAAATTATCGATTACATAATCGCCAAATTCATCGCGGATATCTAAAATATAATGTGGGAAGCCATAATTTACAGCCAAAGTCCGGGCATCGTTAATGCTATCTAAAGAACAACATCCGGTTTCCTTACTGCTGCCACCAGAGCTTGCATAATCCCATGTTTTCATGGTTAAACCAATCACTTCATAACCTTGTTCATGTAACATTACTGCTGCTACAGAACTATCAACCCCGCCACTCATGGCTACCAGAATCCTACCGTGTTTACTCATTTTTAAAATCTGAGCACAAAAATAAGCTTTATTTCAATTAGTTTCACCTGAGCAAGTCAGTTGCTTGTAAAAAGCATTGTGTCTTTGCCTTTTGTATCTTTTTAATTGCTGAAACGATTTAGTGATGAATCTTATTGACATTTAACTTTAATTTGATACCTTAGGATTTTGAAAAAACAAGCTAAATTTAAACACAAATGATTAAAAAAATTATTCTGACTTGTATTCTCTTGTCTGGTTTTGTAGCCAATGCACAGCAGAATCTGGTGCAGTATGTTAAGCCAATCATCGGTACATCAAAAATGGGGCATACCTATCCGGGTGCTACCGTACCTTTTGGTTCTGTTCAACTGAGTCCGGAAACCGATACTTTATCGTACGAAGTAAATGGAAAATATAATGGCGATGTATACAAATATTGCGCAGGTTATAAATATGAAGATAAGACCATAATAGGTTTTAGTCATACTCATTTTAGCGGAACCGGACATTCTGATCTTGGCGATTTTTTAATTATGCCAACGCAAGGGCAATTGCAATTAAATCCCGGCACATCCGATAATCCAAAATCTGGTTATCGTTCTGCATTTAAACATGAAAATGAAGTTGTTGAAGCAGGTTATTACAAAGTAAAACTTGATGACGATAACATCACCGCCGAGATGACTGCTACAACGCGCGTTGGACTGCATCAATACACTTTCCCGAAATCAGATCAATCACATATTATTCTGGATCTGATGGCCGGAATATACAATTATGAAGATAAAACCGTGTGGACTTACGTTCGCGTAGTTAACGACACTTTGGTTACCGGTTATCGCCAAACCAACGGCTGGGGAAGAACGCGCACTGTATATTTTGCGATGAGTTTCTCTAAGCCATTTAAAAGTTACGGACGTAAGAGCTATGATGCTAAACAAGCTTACCGAGGGTTCTGGGGCAAATTTAATCAGGATAAAAACTTCCCTGAAATTGCTGGTAAAAAGTTGAAAATGTATTTTGATTTTGATACTCAGGAAGGTGAAAAAGTTAAAATCAAATTTGCATTGTCCCCGGTAAGTCAGGAAAATGCTTTGTTAAACATGCGTTCAGAAATATCTGGATGGGATTTTAATAAAGTAAAAGCACAAGCGCAAGACAACTGGAATAAAGAACTGAATAAAATTCAGGTAAATACATCTAAAGACAATAAAATAAATTTTTATACCGCTTTATATCATGCATTTATCAATCCAACAATTTACACAGATGTAAATGGAGAATATAAAGGCTTAGATCAAGGTGTGCACAAGGCAGATGGTTTTACGAATTATACCACTTTTTCTTTGTGGGATACTTATCGTGCTTTGCACCCTTTCTTTAACATTATGCAGCCCGGCCGCAGCAATGATATGGTTAAATCGATGCTTGCCCATTATGATCAAAGTAGTTTACATATGCTGCCAATCTGGTCGCACTATGCAAATGACAATTGGTGTATGAGTGGATACCACAGCGTTTCTGTAATTTCTGATGCCATTATTAAAGGCACATATGATGGCGATGCCAATAAAGCTTTGGATGCTTGTATCGCGACAGCAAAACACCGCGATTATGAAGGCATTGGTTATTATATGGATTTAGGTTATATCCCGGCAGAACGCAGTGGCGTTTCGGTTTCCAACACTTTGGAATATGCGTATGACGATTGGGCCATTGCTCAGCTCGCTAAAAAGCTGAACCGCATGGATGTGTATAATGAGTTTATTAAACGTTCAGAAAACTGGAGAAATAATTTCGATCCGAAATCGGGATTCATGCGCCCAAAACTGGCTAACGGGACTTTTAAAGAAAAATTTGATTCTAAAGATACAGAAGGACAGGGTTTTATAGAAGGAAACAGCTGGAATTACAGTTTCTTTGTTCCGCACAATCCTGATGCTTTAATTGAAGTTATGGGCGGCAAGAAAAAATTTGCAGCGCGCTTAGATACCTTATTTAGTATGCATTTGCCCGACGAGTTTTTTGCACATACAGAAGATATCACCCGCGAAGGTATTATTGGCGGCTATGTTCATGGAAATGAACCTGCACATCACGTAGCATATTTGTACAATTGGACAGATGAAAAATGGCGCGGGCAGGCACAAATTCGCCATATTTTAAATATGCAATATAAACCTACAGCCGACGGTTTAGGTGGAAATGATGATTGTGGGCAAATGAGTGCCTGGTATATGTTCTCATCAATGGGATTTTATCCCGTATCACCAGGTTCTGACGTTTACGCATTGGGCAGTCCGGCGGTCAAAAATGCCATTTTAACGTTAGAAAACGGCAAAACCTTTACTATAGAAGTCCTAAACCAAAGCGATAAAAATGTATACGTTTCAAAAGTATTGCTAAATGGTAAACTTTTAACCAGCCCATTTATTAAACATGCAGACATTACAAATGGTGGTAAAATTACTTTTTACATGTCTGCCAAACCTAAGAAATAATCATCCCCTAGATTATATACCTGTGTGAAACGACCCGTTGGCATTTGCCAGCGGGTTTTTTGATTTTTAATCTCATTAAAATGTATTAAAAAATTCTTTCTCATAGCTTTAGAATTGCTTTTTATATTTTAGTCCGTTGGCATAAAAGAAGTGCCTTTTAATCTTAAGAAACTAAAATGGAACAAAAATTAAATATCGGCTGGATTGGGTTGGGCAATATGGGCAATCCGATGGCAGCCAGAATTTTAAATGCAGGACATAATTTAATGGTTTATAACAGAACGGCAGATAAAACTAAAGTTTTGGCAGAAGCAGGCGCCGTTGTTGCCGGTAGTATTTCTGAATTGCTGAGCAAAGCAGATATTATTTTTACGATGCTTTCTGATGATGCAGCTGTTACGGCAGTTTATTCAAATCCGGAACTTACAAGAAATGCAACCGGGAAACTCTTTGTAGATATGAGTACAATTAAACCAGACACAGCAATAACGCTTATGGAAAGGGCAAATGCTGCTGGCGGGCGTTTTGTAAGCGCACCGGTGTCTGGAAGTACAAAACCTGCAGCAGATGGTCAGTTGATTATTTTAGGCAGCGGAACAATAGAAGATTTTGAAGAAGCAAAAGCCATTTTCAATATTTTAGGGAAAAAATCAGTTTTCTTAGGCCCAATTGGTGTGGGTAGCAAAGCGAAATTGGCCATCAATTATTTGGTAGCCTTGATGTATCTGGGACTTGCCGAAACGGTTTTATTTGCTGAACAAAATGGAATTTCTCGTGCAGATATGCTGGATATTATCAATGAAGGCGCATTGGGCGGGCCGCTTACTAAATCTAAAACTTCTTTAATTATTAATGACGAATACCCACCAGCTTTTGCGTTGAAATTGATGGAAAAAGATGTGCGTTTAGCTATAGAAGAAGGCGCAGATTTTCCACTAACAAAATCTATGCACAAAGCGTATTTAGACGGTATGGAAAAAGGTTTCGCAGACGCGGATGTGATGGCGGTTTTGAAATCGATACAAAAATAGATTTTCTTTTCGTGCATTGGTAAAGGGTGTATGTTCGTCACCTCGACTTTCAGTAGAGGTATAAATTGAGCATACAACAAGATTTATTTAACGAATGCTATAGAACAGATTACTTTCCCGAAAAGTCGGTGCAGGCTGTCGTGCCTCCTCGCAATGACGGGAAGGGCAGAAAATTCGCAATGACGAAATAAGATGACCCGTCATTGCGAACAGAAGCGTGGATTTAGTGTGAAGGGTTGAAGCAATCTTTTATTTATTCACATCCGTAACGATTGCTTCTCCGTTTCTTTCCCGCGATACGAAGTTTCCTTATTTTAATAAAATTTCGGTGTTGGATTCAATGTTTTATTCTGCCATTGGTGCCAATAAGGATAAATTGTTGGTACCTCACTCGCTTCATCCAATCTCTTAATCTGTTCTGTAGTTAAATTCCAGCCAACAGCGCCTAAGTTTTGTTTCAACTGCTCTTCATTACGAGCGCCAATAATTAAGCTCGATACTGTTGGACGTTGCAATAACCAATTTAGCGCAACTTGTGCAACCGTTTTTTCTATTTCTTCGGCAATTTCGTGCAATACGTCTACAGTATTGTAAAAGATTTCTTCTTTAACAACCATTTCTGGAACAGGACTTCCGCCTTGTGCAACCCGGCTATCTTTCGGTAAGGGCTTGTTTCTTCCGTATTTTCCGCCTAAACGACCGGCAGACAAGGGCGACCAGACAATTGCACCCACGTTTTGATCTAAACCTAGTGGCATTAATTCCCATTCATATTCGCGATTGGCCAGTGAGTAATAAACCTGATGGGCAACATATTTATTCCATCCATATTTTTCTGACGTAGCCAGTGATTTCATCAAATGCCAACCTGAAAAATTAGAAGCCGCAATGTAACGCACTTTACCAGTTTGTACCAAATCATCAAGCGTACGCAAAGTTTCTTCAACGGGCGTATTTCCGTCAAATCCATGCATATGATAAATATCGATGTAATCCGTTCCTAATCGTTTCAAACTGCCCTCAACTTGTTTTAAGATGTGAAATCTGGACGAACCCTGGTTGTTGGGGCCATCGCCAAAAGTAAAAGTGCTTTTTGTAGAAAGCAGCAATTTATCCCGTTGTTTATCTGCAATGGCTTTACCCAAAACTTCTTCCGCAAGTCCCTGAGAGTAAATATCGGCGGTATCGAAAAAATTGACTCCGGCATCCAGACAAATGTCTACCAATCTTTTCGCTTCTTCTACCTGAGTACTTCCCCAAGCCTGAAAAAATTCATCGCCACCACCGAAAGTCGCTGTGCCGAAGCTTAACACCGGTACCTTTAAGCCCGATGCGCCTAATTGTCTATATTCCATAATTGTATTTTATTATATGATGAAGTTGTTTTTTGTTCTTGTTAATATCGATGATCAGGCAGATCAACGCTATTTTTCACTGTTGATTAATTTTATTGTACTTAAAGCTCCGATAAGAGATTTAAGTTTAATGTTATTGTTTGTTTAACGGGCCTTTACTCACTTCTTTTCCGCTTTTATATACAGCAAAGATTTTTCTGGTGTTTTTAATATCGTCGGTTGGATTTTGATCAACAATAAGTAAATCTGCAATTTTGCCTTTTTCTATTGTACCAAACCGTTTATCAATGTTCAACACTTTTGCTGCATTTTTAGTACCAACCGTTATGGCTTCTAGCGGTGTTAAACCTGCTTGTACAAGTAGTTCCAGTTCCAGATGTTCGCTAAAACCTTGCGCGCGGATTGGCATTGCACCACTATCTGTTCCCATGGCGACTAATATTCCGGCATCAAATAATTTTTTGAGATTAATGAGTGCGGTATCAAATGCTTTAACATTGATGGCGAATTTCGGACTGTTTTTTAAATCCTGCTGAAATTTATCTGAAGTAATCATTTCATATACGCCCGGTTCCAGTGAATTTTTAAAGAACGGATCATTTATCCAGACTGGTTTACTGGCGTAGATATAGGCAAATTCATCCAGTGATAATGTTGGAATGTACGCCACGTTTTTTAGTTTCATCGCCGCAACGAGAGCATCGTCAATCACCTTATCGCGTATACTGTGGCCAAAAAGATCCACCCCATCAGCAACAAGTTGCTGCGCATCTGATAAGTAATATACATGCGCGGCGACTCGTAAATTGCGTTTGTGCGCTTCGTTAATAATGGCTTTATATACATCACGATCCATCTTCTTACGGTCACCGAGGAAATCATCTACCCACATTTTTACGATTTCTGGTTTTACTTTCTGAAGGCTATCGAATTTTGCAGGAACTTCATTTGGATGGGTGGGTCTAAACACACGATCCATGGCAAATTCAACTGGTGGTCCACCATCTTTAACACCGAATCCATATCCCGCACTATGGATTCTAGCGCCAGATAATTCGCCGATTGCCGAAGAATCTCGAAGCCCAGATTCAAATAACATCGGACGGTCTGTACCCATCACCATAACATTGCCTACGCCGTAATCCATGTATTGCTTTAACTGACGTAAAATGTTTTCCCTTGTATAAAATTCGGGTTTAGTTTCGGTGCCTTTAAGCGCGCCGATATGCACATGCGCACTGATTAACGTAGGCAAAACGGTTTTGCCTCCTAGATCAACAATGTTTACGTTATTGCTGTCCAAATTGGTACCAATTGCGGCAATTGTATCGCCCTGAATCAGAATCATTGCATTCTGTACAGGTTCACCACCATTTCCATCAATTAATGTGAGGTGTGTAAGTAGGGTAGCGGATTCAGTTTGTTTTTCTGATGTACTTTTGCAGGCAGAGAGGCATAAGGCAGCTGCAACGGTAAAGGTTAAAATGTAGGCTATTTTTCTCATGGTAATTGTTTTATTTCGGTAACAATCACAAATCTATAGACTATATTGTTTTTATCAGATGTAGATACACGTTAAATACTTGTAGTTTTGAGTTATGAAGAGAACGCAGTTCGATCCGTTGATGATTCACGATTTTGTTGAAAAAACCTTTCATTTGCCTATACATAGCCACACATATTACGAGTTGATTTATATTCATAAAGGCAGTGGAATACATCATTTAAACCACAATCAGATTCCATATCGGTCAGGAGATTTATTTGTCATATCACCTGAAGACCTGCATAATTTCGAAATAAAAAAATGTACGCGTTTTACATTCATCAAGTTTACTGACAGTTATTTTAAAGACCATAAACTGAATAGCCCGGATGCATTTTTGCTTTCTTCTCCAGAAGATATTATGCGCAACAAACTGCTTAAAGAAGTAAAACTAAAGATGGATGAGCCTTGCGTTTCCATTTTGCGAAGTACGATAGAGAATATTGTAGCTTACAATTGCCGGAGAGATATTGCAACTTCTCCGTTAATGTATTATTTAATTCTTTCTGTTTTTGGTTTGATTAAAGAAGCGGTTTCAAAATTTGATCTTCAGGTACCATTTAATCGCCTGGATCGGGAAGATATGATTTCTTATATCCATCAAAATATCTACAATCCGCAGAAAATACAGGTGAAAAATATCGCGACTAGATTTAACATTGCTGAAACGTATTTCAGTCGGTATTTTAAACACAATTTTGAAGTGAGTTACCGCGAGTATATCAATGAATATCGAACCAAACTGATTGAAAAGCGGATTTTATTGGCTACACATACTTTGAAAGAAATTGCTGCTGAGTTCGGTTTTACAGACGAAAGCCATTTGTCTAACTTCTTTAAAACCAGAAGAAAGTTAAGTCCGGTTAACTTCAGGCAATTGGTTACAACAGATCAGATTCTCTAAAAACAGAATTTTATTAAAGAATTTAACAAAATGTACGACTGTACTGTAATAAATTAAATACGATGACAAAAATCGATTTAGGAAACCAGAAATTGACTTTTTAGATTTTGATGTTCATTTTATTTTAATAATATTTGTTCAGTGCTAACCAAAATCCGCATTAAAAATCCCGTGATATTCCGGGCAGATGCTTTTTAGCCACCGGAAATTAAATTATAATAATCATGCCTTGGATTAAAACTATATTCATGTTTGCTCTGCTGATTTTTTCTGCAGGTTTTGTTCAAGCGCAGCAGTTTCAGCTTCAGTCTCCGAATAAAGAAATCACCATAAATCTGGTTATCCGGAAACAGATTCTGTACGCCGTAAAAAAGAATGGCAAAACGCTGATAAGTCCATCTTTAATTGAATTGACCACAGATCAGAAACAATCAGCCGGTTGGAAAGTTAAAAAAACTGCAAAAAGGTTTGTCAATGAGGTTTTGAAACCGGTGGTTTGGGTAAAATCAGAAACGATTGACGATCATTATAATGCTTTAACCATCCAATTCCAGAACGGATTGTCGTTAGAATGGCGCGCATTTGACAACGGCGTAGCCTGGCGTTGGATTAGCGAATTGAAAGGCAATTATCACATCAATTCAGAAACTGCAAATTTTAATTTTAACACTGCAGCAACTTCGCTGTTTCCTCAAGAAGAGGGTTTCTTTTCTCACAATGAACGCCAATATAAAAATTACCCGCTTGCAGAGATTGATTCTGGCAAACTGGCCAGTTTACCCGCGCTTTTTGATGTTGAAGGAACAAAAATCATCCTTACAGAATCGAATTTGTGGAATTATGCCGGAATGTGGATTCGCGGTGGAAATAACCAGATTGAGGCTGTTTTTCCGAATCATCCCCAAAGCAAACAAATTAAAGGAGATAGGGAAGAACATGTGCTAACGCGAGATGCATTTATTGCAGCGCTATCTGGGCGGAAAGATTTTCCGTGGCGGATTTTAATGATTAGCAGCGAAGATCGGGAAATTTTAAACAACCAATTGGTTTATCAGCTTGCAGAACCAGACAATGGAAACTTTGATTGGGTAAAACCCGGAAAAGTGCAATGGGATTGGTGGCATTACAACAATATTTATGGTGTAGATTTTAAAGCAGGTATTAATAACGATACCTACAAATACTATATTGATTTTGCTTCCAAATATGGAATTGAGTACGTTTTGTTAGATGAAGGTTGGTGTAACACGGAAGATCTGATGGATCAAAGTAAAGGTATAGATGTGGAGGAATTGGCAAAATATGCCAGAAGCAAAAATGTAGATTTAATACTCTGGACAAGCTGGCTTGTTTTGGATCGGCAATTAGACAAAGCACTGGATATTTTTCAAAAATGGGGTATCAAAGGAATAAAGGTTGATTTTATGCAGCGCGATGATCAAGACATGGTCAACTACTATGAAAAAGTAGCCCGCGCAGCTGCGAAAAGAAAAATGATGGTCGATTTTCACGGCGCGTATAAACCTACGGGTTGGATTCGTACATATCCGAATGTGGTGACCTCAGAAGGTGTTTTAGGTAATGAAATCAGTAAGTTTGCCAATTTAATTACGCCTGATCATACCACAACAATTCCTTTTATCAGAATGGCGGCAGGGCCGATGGATTTTACACCCGGCGGCATGCTTAATGCACAGAATAATACTTTTGCTGCAGTACCATCAGAACCGATGACATTGGGTACCAGATGCAACCAACTGGCCATGTATGTTGTGTTTGAAAGTCCACTGCAAATGCTTTGCGACATGCCAACGCACTACTACAGAGAGCCAGAAGCAATGGAATTTTTGAAATCGGTTCCAAGCATTTGGAAAAAAACCGTTCCGCTTGATGCAAAAGTTGGCGACTATGTGGCCATTGCACGCCAGGCAAAAAACGAAGATTGGTATATCGGTGCGATGACAGACTGGACAGCAAGAGAATTAGACCTGAAACTGGACTTTCTTCCGGCAGGAAAATATAAAATGTTGATCTGGGAGGATGGTCCAAATGCAGATAAAAATGCAAAAGATTTTAAGCAAAAAACGCTTGAGGTTAATCGCAATACAAAATTGAAAATCAATATGACAACGGGCGGCGGTTATGTAGCCAGACTGATTAAACTCTAAAACCTCATATGAAATTTATAAAAGCATCTCTCTTTAGTCTTACTATCGCGCTGGTTTCTTTCAGCCAAAGTTTTGGACAAACTTCTAAAAAAGAATATCAGGCACGCGTAAACATCATTGATAAGAATATCAATTCATTACTTCGCGATCCGAAAAACGGACTTTATCTGGAACATATCGGTAGACATGAAAATCCTTATTCTTATCTATGGCCACTTTGCGCGCTGATTCAGTCGGCGAATGAAATGGAAGTTTTGCAGAAAGGAAATTATATGAGCCCCGTTCAAAAAGCAATTGAACATTATTATACTAAAGAAGCGCCTGCACCAAGTTACATGTCATACATTAAAAAAAGTTCTCGTTTTTATGATGACAATCAATGGATTGCAATTGCGTACTTAGATGCATTTAAACGCACCAAAAATAAATTTTATTTAGAAAAAGCGAAAGAAATTTATACTTGGCTGTTAACGGGCTATGATGACGTGCTTGGCGGCGGATTGTACTGGCAAGAGGATAAAAAAGAATCAAAAAATACCTGTTCAAATGGGCCAAATATTCTAATTTCGCTGCAATTGTACAAGATCACAAAAGAGAAAAAATATTTAGATACTGGTTTGCTGGTTTACAACTGGACAACCAAAAACTTACGCTCAGAAAATGGAGTATTTTGGGATGCAGTTTCTGTTAAAACCGGTAAAATAGGTTACGGCACTTATACATACAATACCGGGACAATGTTGCAGGCAAATGTTTTGTTGTATCAAATTACAAAGGAACAGAAATACCTTACTGAAGCACAAACAATTGCCTCAGCTGCTGAAAAACATTTTTATAAAGATCAAAAACTTCCGGATCATTACTGGTTTAATGCCGTTTTGCTTCGCGGATATGAAGAACTTTATCGCGTAGAAAAAAATCCGCAACGCATAAAATTTATCGTAGACGATGCAGAACGTGTGTGGAAAGAAGAACGAGATGAGCAAAATCTGCTGGGGCGTGGAAAAGAAAAATCACTATTAATGCAAGCCGGGATTATGGAAATTTATGCCCGGTTGGCCAATTTAAACATGACCAAATTTTAATAACATACAATGAAAAGACGAACATTTATTCAAAACACTGGCTTACTTGGAGCAGGCGTACTGGCTTCAAAACTATCTTTCGCAACTGATTTGGCACCAGAATTTCCGGTAGTGAGGGTAGCCGCTTCTAAACGCCATTTTAAAAGCAAAGCTGTAGATGCTGCGATTAAAACTTTCCAATCCAAAGTTAAAAACCCGGAGTTGAGTTGGTTATTTGAAAACTGTTTCCCAAATACATTAGATACAACAGTTTATTATTCTGAAAATGCAGGCAAGCCCGATACATATGTGATTACCGGCGATATTGATGCCATGTGGTTACGCGATAGTTCTGCTCAGGTTTGGCCGTATCTGCAATTTGTAAATGAAGACGAAGGACTAAAAAAGTTAATTGCGGGTGTAGTCAACCACCAAACAAAATGTATTTTAAAAGATCCGTATGCCAATGCTTTTTATGGTGATGTAAATAAAGTTGGCGAATGGAAAAGTGATAAAACCGATATGAAACCCGGCGTGCATGAACGCAAATGGGAAATTGATTCGTTATGTTATCCCATTCGACTGGCTTATCATTATTGGAAAAAAACCGGCGATAAAGCACCGTTTGATGCAAATTGGAAAAAAGCAATCGAAACGACTTTAAAAACATTCAAAGAGCAGCAACGCAAAGAAAATAGCGGGCCTTATCATTTCCAGAGAGATACCAATAAACCTACAGATAGTTTACCAATGAATGGTTACGGCTTTCCGGTAAATCCTGTCGGATTGATCTGTTCTGCATTCCGCCCGAGTGATGATGCCACAATTTTTCAGTTTTTGATTCCATCAAACTTTTTCGCAGTAAGCAGTTTGAAACAAGCGGCAGAAATGATAAAAGCTTTACAACCAGACCAGACGCTTGAACAAAATTTATTGAGTCTGGCAGATGAAGTAAATGCCGCAATACAGAAATATGCAATTGTTAACCATCCAAAACATGGTAAAATTTATGCTTTTGAGGTTGATGGTTTTGGCGGTGCGTATTTGATGGATGATTCTAACGTTCCAAGTTTGCTTGGATTGCCTTATTTAGGTGCTGTAGAACTTAGTGATCCAATTTATCAAAACACCAGAAAATTTGCACTATCTACAGATAATCCATTTTTCTTTAAGGGGAAAGCTGCAGAAGGAATCGGCGGTCCGCACGTAGGTCAGGATATGATTTGGCCAATGAGTATTACCATGCGTGCGTTTACATCAACAGATGATGCTGAGATTAAATGGTGCATAGAAACCTTACAGAAAACACATGCCGGAACGGGTTTTATGCATGAATCTTTTCATAAAGATGATCCAAAAAACTTCTCAAGATCTTGGTTTGCCTGGTCTAACACGCTGTTTGGAGAGTTGCTTTGGAAAACCTATCATGAGAAACCAAATTTGCTTAAAGCATAACTCATAGATACAAAAAAAGGTAAAATGACAATTCATTTTACCTTTTTTTATACAGCTTTATTTTTTCTTAGAGGTCGCAAAAACAACAACGCCGGCAACTAAAATAATCCCGCCGGCATATGGCGGCCAATTAACCGATTTTTCTTTATCGGCCGAAATCTGAATGGGCCCTGCGTCTACAATTTTTTCCTTTTTGGTATACGAAAAGCCTGTCCATACGAGCATGGCAATTCCGATAACAATTAAAATAATTCCCAGTGTTCTGTTCATAATCTTATATATTGATTATAATTTAAACATTACTGCAGTTCAATATGTTTTGGAGAGATCGGATTCTCTTATTCATCAAAGAAATCAACTAATCCGCCTAGAAAATATTCTTCAATACCTTCGGTAAAATCTTTGAAATCTGCATCAGGAATATTGGTTTGCTTAAACTCTAATGATGTTCCTTTTTTATCTTCATGAAGTTTAATTGTAACGATTGATGGTTCATTTTCTTCGCCAAAGTACCACTGTTGTACAATTTGTTTGGCATGAACAAATTCTATGTTTTTCCCGGTAATGTCCCCATCCCATAAAGAAAATTCCGTTTCTGGCTTTTCTTCAAATTCAACTTCTGCGCCAGTCCACAATTTTAAACTCAGTTCTTTAGTAAGTGCGAAGTAAACTTCTTCAGGAGAAGCAGGTATATATACATATTTTTTGTAGTCCATATTTTGGGAGTTTCTAATGAATTGCGAAGTTATAGATAAATAGCAAAAGAGAAACAGGATTTTGACAGATTATCGGGTTTAATAAATTGCATAGATGTAAATTGCAATTGTACAATTTCATCTTTTATTTAAAGGCATTTAGTCCGGTTATATCCATTCCGGTAATTAACAAATGGATATCATGTGTACCCTCATAAGTTACAACAGATTCCAGGTTCATCATATGTCTCATAATTGAATAGTCTCCGGTAATTCCCATTCCGCCAAGCATTTGTCTGGCATTTCTGGCAACATCTAAAGCCACTTCAACGTTATTGCGTTTCGCCATTGAAATTTGCTCTGCAGTTGCACGGTTCTCGCTTTTTAATACGCCAAGCCGCCATACCAGCAATTGTCCTTTAGTAATTTCAGTAATCATTTCCGCCAATTTTCTCTGCTGAAGCTGGAAACCGCCAATTGGTTTTCCGAACTGTACCCGTTCTTTTGCATAGCGAAGTGCTGTATCGTAACAATCCATTGCAGCACCAAGTGCGCCCCATGCAATGCCATATCTCGCTTGGTTTAAACATCCTAAAGGACCTTTCAAACCACTTATTTCAGGGAAAATATTTTCTTTAGGGATTTCTACCTGGTCGAAAACCAACTCTCCGGTTGCTGAGGCACGCAAACTCCATTTGTTATGTGTTTCTGGTGTAGAAAAACCTCTCATACCGCGTTCTACAATCATTCCGCGTATTTTTCCACTTTCGTCTTTTGCCCAAACCACTGCAATATCTGCAAATGGCGCATTGCTGATCCACATTTTTGCACCATTTAAAATATAATGACTGCCAGCATCTTTAATATTGGTGACCATGCCACCAGGATTTGATCCGTGATCGGGTTCTGTTAAACCGAAACAACCCATTAATTCGCCTGTGGCAAGTTTAGGCAAATATTTTTTGCGTTGCGCTTCCGTTCCGTAGGCATAAATTGGATACATAACCAAGGAGCCCTGCACTGATGCTGTAGACCTGATGCCCGAATCTCCGCGTTCGATTTCCTGCATCAAAATTCCGTAAGAAATGTAATCCAATCCTGCGCCACCGTATTCTGTAGGAATTGTTGGTCCAAATGCACCAATTTCACCTAAACCTTTTATCAAATGTTTTGGGAAAGTCGCATTTTGTGCATGTTCTTCGATAATCGGACTTACTTCTTGCTTAACCCATTCGCGCGCAGTGGCACGTATCAACTTGTGCTCATCTGTGAAAAGCTCATCCAGGATATAGTAATCCGGAGATTCATAAAGATCTTTTTTAATCATCTTGCTCATTGGTTTCCTCATTTGGTCTTATTTCAAAGGTAATAATTTAGCGTTATGGGTATGAAATCTGACAATAAAATTTAATTTTGCTCCATTACAAAACATACATGGCCAAATTTAAACAGACTGTAGCACTTAAAGAGGTGAAATGTTTCGCTCTGCACGGATTTTATCCTGAAGAACAACTCATTGGAAACCATTTCGTTTTAGATCTGACTACGCGGTTTGATGCAATCGGATTTGATGACGAACTTTCGCAAACCGTTAATTATGAAGATCTGAATACAATTATTTTGGAGGAAATGAAAAACACCCAAAAATTGTTGGAAACGGTACTGCACAATATCATTTCCAAAGTGCTTGCCCTTTATCCTTTTGTAACTGAGGTACATGTAGGTATGAAAAAACTAAATCCACCAATGCCCGGCCAAATCGGCTATTCTTTTGTTGAATTGACTTATTTATCTTCTGAGAAATGAATTTTACCAAAATAACTTCTGATATTTTAGCGGAAATCCGCAATGCTGTAGGAGAAGAGCAGGTTTTTGTAGATGCCGAAAGCCTGGAGAAGTATAGTCACGATGAAACGGAAGATTTGCGTTTTCCGCCAGAAGTTGTGGTCAAACCTAAAACTGTTGAGCAGGTTTCTGCACTTCTTAAAGTGTGTAACCAATTTACAGTTCCGGTTACACCTCGCGGTGGTGGCACAGGTTTAAGCGGTGCAGCTTTGCCAATTTTTGGCGGGGTTTCTTTATCAATGGAAAGGTTTAAAAACATTATCAATATTGATACAGAAAATCTGCAGGCAACTGTAGAACCGGGTGTAATTACCGAAGAATTTATCCATGCTGTAGCCGAAAAAGATTTGTTGTATCCGGTAGATCCGAGTAGTAAAGGATCTTGTTTTATTGGCGGAAATGTAGCGCACGGTTCTGGCGGTCCAAGAGTGGTAAAATATGGAACAATCAGAGAATACATTTTAAATCTAGAAGTGGTTTTGCCCAATGGAGATGTGATCTGGACAGGTGCCAACACGTTGAAATATGCTTCTGGTTATAACCTGACGCAGTTGATGATTGGTTCTGAAGGTACACTTGCTGTGGTTACAAAAATTGTGACCAAATTGCTTCCTAAACCTAAAAATTCTGTATTGATGATGGGGTCTTTCGCTACAAATGAAGATGCATGTTCGGCTGTTTCGGCAATTTTTAGAGCTGGTGTAACGCCTTCGGCTTTAGAATTTATGGAACGAAAAGGAGTGGAGTGGGTAATAAAATTTGATGACATCAAATTTGACCTTAAAGACGAAGTTAAAGCGTTGTTAATGATTGAATTTGATGGTGATGAGATGG
Organism: Pedobacter terrestris; assembly: GCF_052343045.1. Taxonomy (NCBI): domain Bacteria; kingdom Pseudomonadati; phylum Bacteroidota; class Sphingobacteriia; order Sphingobacteriales; family Sphingobacteriaceae; genus Pedobacter; species Pedobacter terrestris. The sequence continues at coordinate 2,078,478 of NZ_CP180264.1, forward strand.
ACGATATTTTTAAAAACTGCGAAAAAGCAAATGTAGTTTTGGAACAACACAACTGTTCTGAAGTTCTTTTTGCAGACACTGCACAGCAGAAAGAGGAACTTTGGCGTATGCGCAGAACGATGGCAGAATCTGTAAAATCAAATTCCGTTTACAAAGAAGAAGATACGGTTGTACCACGCGCGGCATTGCCTCAATTGGTTAAAGGAATAAAAGATATCGGCGGGAAATATGGTTTTGAAAGCATTTGTTATGGCCATGCAGGCGATGGCAATCTTCATGTAAATATTATTAAAGCAGGTATGAGCGATAAAGACTGGAAAACCAAATTAAAACTAGGCATTGCCGAAATTTTTGAACTGACTACGGTACTAGGCGGAACACTTTCGGGTGAGCACGGAATTGGTTTGGTACAGAAAGAATTTATGCCCATAAAATATTCTGAAATTCATCTCGGCTTGATGCGCGGTATCAAGCAATTATTTGATCCGAACGGTATTTTAAATCCGGGCAAGATAATACCTAATGCCCCGATCATCTAAAACAGTAGTTGTATTTTTAACACCAATATGTAACGCGTTAGAAAGGCGTAAAAAAAAATTGAGCTAGGTTTGCTAACTCTAAGCGTGAGGATCAGTTTTTTTGAAAATTGATTTTGATTGGCAGATGCCTTTCGATCTTGCCTGTCGTTTCCCCTTTATGCAGTTAGAGCACCAGCTGTTCAAAAGAAATCATTTTCTGTTTCTCTGAAGCAGGTATTGCGGTAGGCTTTCCGCTGGCGTAATCTACAGCAATACAAACTGTTTTGCCTTTACTGCAAATAATTTCTGTGCTGCCTTGGATTTTAACGATTTGATAATCAAGATCGAAACTTGTGCTTCCAATTCTGGTTGTTTTGACATGAATGACAATTTTATCGCCCATTAAAATGGGTAAAACATAATCCACTTCTGCATGTGCGATTACGATACCGGTTTTTTTCCAATCCCAATGAATAATTTCTTCCCAATACTTGGTACGTGCAATTTCCAGGTAAGTAAAATACACCGAATTGTTTACATGCCCCATCATATCGAAATCTATAAAACGTAAATGGATATTGGTTTTGTAGTTGAACTTGTCTGATAAACTGCGTATTTCTGTCAATTTGTCTTTTGTTTTTGATTTATTTTGCCAAAATGTCTTAAAAATCATAATTATTTGATTTGGTATATTAGTTGAATGAGGTGAAATATCAAATTAAAAAATAAAAAATAAGAGATATGACACTTGTAAATTTTAACAACAGAACCCGCAACACAGCTCCTTACTTTAACAACGTTTTTGATTCATTGTTTAGTGATGCAATGACTAAAAACAAATTGGTAGAAAAATCGCCGAATGTAAACATCAGCGAAAATGAAGCTGCTTATGTAATTGATATTGCTGCACCTGGTTTGAAAAAAGAAGATTTTCAAATCAACTTAAAAAAAGAAACATTATCTGTCTGGGCAGAGGTTAAAGCAGACGAAAACGTGCAGGCTAAAGATTACACACGTAAAGAGTTTGATTACAGCTCTTTCGCCAGATCATTTAATTTGCCGGAAACAGCCGATGGCGATAAAATTACAGCAGAATATAAAGATGGAATTTTATCTATAAACATAGGTAAAAAAGACGATACTCAAAATCAGCATAAAGAAATTGTTGTAGCGTAAGGCTTCGTTAACGAAGATTTTTTTTCATAATAGTTTAGGTTTTTAAGGTTGATTGCAGATGTGATCAACCTTATTTTTTTAAGTATTTAGATTGATTTTAAGTTGGAATAAGGCTTTTAACAGCGTGTCATTTTTTTGTACTTTTGCGCCATGCAAAGAGAAATACTGGATACCAAGCGCAAAGCCCTAAAAATCAATCTTGATCCTCTAATTTACGGTACTTTTGCCGAAATTGGTGCCGGACAAGAAGTCTCCAGAAATTTCTTCAATGCGGGTGCCGCATCTGGTACAGTCGCAAAAACCATGTCTGCTTACGATATGACCTTTAGTGATGCCATTTATGGCGCAGAATCTAACGGCCGATACGTGAGTCAAAACCGCCTTTTGCAAATGCTAAATCATGAATTTGGCTTGTTAACCGAACGTTTATCAGGCGAAAAATACGATAGCCGTACTTTCTTTGCCTTTGCAGATACTGTAACTACACTTAATTATAAACGTACAAATGAACCTCATGGTTGGGTAGGTTTACGTTTTCAGCATGAATTTGGTGGCCTTCCAAATGAAATTTTTTTCCACGTGCGTTTATTGGATACCGATGTAAATATGCAACAACGTGTATTGGGCATTATTGGTGTAAATCTTGTTTATGCAGCGTTTTTCTATTACAAAGATCCAAAAGTAATGGTAGAATCTTTGGCAGATAATCTGAATATTGGTTCAGTAGAAATTGATTTAATTTCTGTAAAAGGCCCTGCATTCAAAGATGTTAACAATATTCTTTTAAACCTTCACATGATTATGAAGGATTTTTCTGCAGCAGCTATTTTTGATTCTGATGCTCATCCACATCAGGCAAAAGATTTACTTTACAAAAAAGACATTATGATTTTGCGAACCAAATACGGTCAAAAATCATTGCCAAACTTTAACCTTTTCAATAAAGCTACAGATCAGTTTAAGAAAACAAATCATGTAGAAGAAGGCAGTCTTGCCGTGATGATCGAGGTTTTATTAACCAATGTGCTTACCGATGCTCAAGAAACGCCAGATGATATAGATTTGGAAGCGGTTGCACGCCGTACACAAGAAATGTGCGATACCGGAAACATTGTAATCGTTTCTAACTTTACCCGACATAATCGCTTAGCAAAATATCTAGCGCGTTGCAAACCAAAAAGTGTAGGATTGGCAACTAACATCAACAATTTGAAATTCGTATTCAATTCCAATAATTTCAAAGGCGAAAATTATGCGGGGCAGTTGCTGAGTTACGTAAACGACATGTTTAGCACCAATGTGCGTTTGTTTGCTTATCCGTTTTTAGATAAGAAAACCAATCAGGTGGTTACCACTAAAAATATGCCGGTTACGCCAGATGCAAAACCGCTTTTTGATTTTCTTTTGGTGAACGGTTACATTACAGATATTGAAGATTATGAATCGGACGAAGTAAAAACGGTTTAATTTTATTTAATCAGCTTGTCGATCACCTGTTTGTAACTTTCGCTTACAGGCAATTCTTTGACTCCAATAAATAAAGCATTTTTTCGGATTGAGGTTATCCGATCGATATTAACCATGAATGATTTATGGATGCGCTCGAAATTTTTGGGCAATTGCTCTTCCATACTTTTCATACTCATGCGTACAATAGCCGCTTTCGGATTAGAAGATAAATGAATCTGGATGTAATCTTTCAATCCCTCAATGTAGGTAATGTCGTCAAAATTAATCTTCATCAGGCTGTAACCGACATTAACGAACATATATTCCTGCTTTGCAGAGTTTTCTTTTTTATCGGCGGCAGCCTTCAATTCAAAAAGATCTTTAGCTTTATTACAGGCTTTCATAAAACGATCAAGTGATGTAGGTTTCATTAAATAATCAACCACATCAAGTGCAAAACCATCCAATGCATATTGTTTATATGCAGTTACAATAATAACCATTGGCTTTTTTACCAAACTTTGGATAAACTGCAAACCGGTAATTCCGGGCATTTGGATGTCAATAAAAATCAAATCGATTTCCTGTTCCTGTAAAACCTTATTGGCCATAAAGGCATCATCGCAGGCATCTACCAAGTTTAAAAACGGAATCCTGCTGATGTTGTCTTCCAGCAATTGCAGGGCTAATGGTTCATCATCAATGGCTAAACATTTAATCATGTTGTAAGTTTAAGGTTAAATTTACAATAAACCAGCCATCTTTCTTTTCAATTTCCAGTTTATGATTTCTGTCGTAAAGTAATTTTAGTCTGCGACTTACATTTGCCAGTCCGATGCCAGATGATGCGTCTTTAACTTCGTTCACATCCGGATTGTATTTGTTTTTAACGCTAAAAATAAGGCGTTCATTTTCTGTTTTCAGATACGATATAATTTTGGGTTCGTCAATTCTTCCCACGCCATGTTTAAATGCATTTTCAATAAAAGGAATCAATAGCATGGGTTCTATTTCATCGTAATCAGATTCTGTATCGAAAATGGTTTCTATTGCTACTTTTTTACCAAAACGTTGTTTCTGGAGATCAACGTAAGCTTTCAGGTATTCTGTCTCTGTTTTGATAGATACTTTTTCTTCGTCGGTTTCATAAAGCATATACTGCATTAGGCCAGAAAGTTTCATTACGGTTGGTTCCAGTTCATTGCTTTTTAACCGAACTAAAGCCACTATATTATTGAGAATATTGAAAATAAAATGCGGACTAATCTGCGACCTTAAGAATGAAAGCTCAGTTTTCATTGTTTCCTGATCGCGCTGAAGTGTAATTTTTTCTTCTTGTATTTTATCCGCAATCATCGTAAATGCGGTGCTGGCTGCAATTGTGAGTAAAAACGTTGGAATATTGAACCAAATTGAACGTAAAAAATTAAATTCCAGATTGTGAAGTAAACTGGTAAACAGCAGGGAATGGACCGCCATTGCAATACATAGACACAACAAAATCGAGAATGCGTAAAGAAAATATTTTTTTTTGTAGAAAAATGCCGGAATGAAAAGAATACTATTCAGGTAAAATATAGTAATCCAGTAGAAGTAACTTATAAAATTTAACCTTAAAAACTGACTCTCCTCATCATTTGTCAACGGACGGGGCGGCCTTGTTTTATTCAGGTTAATAATATAAGGCAGCATAATAAGCACCGCCCATACAATAATGTGAATACTTATTTTAACCCACTTTTTAGAGAAATTTATCGACATTATCTTTTGCTTAGACGATTTCATAACTAATGTAAGAATATACTTATTATTTAATGGATGTTGCAAAAAATCTGGTAAAATTTGAGTAGCGTGCCGGGGGGGTAGCCGCTCAATTGTTTGCCTCCGACATCTTGTTCTACTCGTATCTTAATGCATCAATCGGATCTAAACTTGAAGCTTTCTTAGCAGGATAGTAGCCGAAGAAAACTCCTGTAACTGCACAAACAATAAAGGAAATTACAATGGAAGATTCGGAAATTAACACTGGCCAGTTTAAGAAGAATGAGATTAGATACGCAGAACTTACACCCAATAATACGCCAATTATACCACCGGTGATACTGATCAAAATTGCCTCTATTAAAAATTGCATTAAAACGTCTTGTCCGCGGGCACCGATTGACATGCGCAAACCAATTTCGCGCGTCCGCTCTGTAACAGAAACATACATAATATTCATAATCCCGATGCCACCAATAAACAAAGAAATTCCGGCAATAGCGGTTAACAGAACTGTCAACATGCTGCTTGTAGAACTGATTGTACTAATGAGCTCGGCTTGGGTGCGCACCTGGAAATCATTTTCGTCTACATCAGTTAAGCGATGATTTTCCCGAACAGCTTTTGTGATTTCATCTGTTGCTGCATCGCTTTGTCCTTCTGATGTTGCAGATGCATAAATGCTTTGCAAATAATCTGTTGCCGTAATTCTTTTTTGAACTGTTGTATAGGGCGCTAGAATAATATCATCCTGATCCTGGCCAAAATTACTTTGGCCTTTTGCTTCTAAAACGCCGATTACCTGAAAGGGGATTTTATTGAAACGGATAACTTGTCCAATGGGGTTGCTGCCGTCAGGAAAAAGATTATCGATTACAGTTTGCCCCAGTATACAGACTTTAGCAAAGCTTTTTACATCCGTATCTGAAAACAGAATACCATCTTTAAGTTTTAACTGTCTAATATCCAGGTAATCTGTGCTTACGCCAGTAATTGTTGTTGGCCAGTTGTAGGCACCCTTTATCGCTTGTCCGCTTGTAGAAACTACCGGAGAAATCCCGTTTATATTTTCTGACTGCAGTTTTTCGATTGCCATAACATCTGCCAGTTTTAAAGATTGAATACTGCTTCCTTGTAGCCTTACGCCGCCAGGCTCATTACTTTGAGGCATAATGGTAATGGTATTAGAACCCATTCCAGATAGAGAAGAACGAATACTCTGTTTAGAACCTTCGCCAATTGCCATCATCGCAATTACAGCTGCAACACCAATGATAATGCCGAGCATAGTTAGGAAAGCACGTAATTTATTGCGTTTTAACGCTCTGAAGGCTATTTTAAATAAATTGATTATGCTCATGTTTTATAATTTTAATAGTCATCAGATTCTGGCAAATTTGCCAATGCTTCTTTAGCAGAACGCTGGTTTTGGTTAAGGCTGTCTTTCTGGATTTTACCATCGCGAAGCATAATTGTTCTTGTACTAAAAGAGGCGATATCTGGCTCGTGCGTTACAAAAACAATTGTTTTGCCTTCGGCATTTAGTTCTTGCATCAAAGCCATAATTTCATAAGATGTACGCGTATCGAGATTTCCTGTAGCTTCATCAGCCAAAATCATAACCGGTTGGTTTACTAAAGCACGGGCAATGGCTACACGTTGTTGTTGCCCGCCAGAAAGCTGACTTGGCGTATGATCAAAACGCTCTGAAAGTTTTACAGATTCTAATGCTTTAATGGCACGTTGTTTACGCTCATCTGCAGAAACACTTTTATTGTAAAAAAGCGGAAGCTCTACATTTTCCAATGCAGATGTTCTGGGGAGCAAGTTATACGCCTGAAAAACAAAACCGATTTTCGTATTTCTTAAACCGGCCAAATCGTCTTTATCTAGCTTCTTTACATCAACACCGTCTAAAAGATAAGTGCCATCACTCGGTTGATCCAAACAACCCAGAATGTTTAATAATGTTGTTTTTCCAGAACCGCTACTTCCCATAATGGTTACAAATTCGCCTGCTTTAATATCAAAAGTAATTCCTTTTAAAGCACGTACAGTTTGGTCGCCCATCACAAATTCACGCTTCAGGTCTCGTATGTCTAAGATTTTCTTTTCCATAATTTACTTCTTGTTTCCGCCAGGGCGTTTAGGCATAAACGGACTCGATTGACCTTGACTTGCTGCATCTGCTTTACCCATTGTTTGCGATCCGGTAATCACTGCATCATTTGCTGTCAAACCGCTTAACACCTGTATATGCGTATTGTCGTTCAGTCCAATGGTAATTTTTGTCTGCACCAGTTCATTGGCGCTTTTCTGTACCCAAACGTAAGCCTCGGTTGCGGCTGCAGGTTTCTTCTCCGGGTTTATCCAAGTCATTTTGTACTTGGCTGCCAACGCAGAGTCTGGCGTATATTTTATTGCTTTCGCCGGTATTAATAAAGCATTATTTACCTCTTGTGTATAGATGGTTATGTTTGCGGTCATTCCAGGTTTTAACTTATTCTCGTTGTTTGATGTATTGATAATTGTAGTGTATGTAACAACATTGGAAGAAATAGTTGGATTTAAGCGGATTTCCTGAATGGTTCCATTAAACGTATCGTTTAAAAAAGCATCAACAGTGAATGTCGCGCGCTCGCCTTTGGTAATATTGCCTACATCGGCCTCATCTACAGATGCCTCAACCTGCATTTTAGTTAAATCTTTCGCAATACTGAAAATTGTTGGTGTACTAAAGCTCGCTGCAACTGTTGTGCCTTCACTTACACTTCTGGATAAAACTGTTCCATCAATTGGTGAGTAAATACTGGCAAGAGAAAGATTTTTTTCTGCAGATTGTAATTGTGCCTTAATACTGTTTACCGATGCTTTTGCAGCATTATAAGTATAAAGCGCATTGTCGTAATCGGCTTTGCTGATGGCACCAACTTTATACAAATTGCTTTGTCGGCCAAAATTACCTTCCTGATACACCAGCTGACTCTGTGCACTAGCCAAATTGCCTTTGTATTGATTTACCGAAGCTTCAAAAAGTACTTTATCCAGCTCTGCCAGTAATTGTCCTTTCTTTACTTTAGAGTTAAAATCTGCATACAGTTTTGAAATGGTACCAGAAACCTGAGTACCTACGGCTACGGTATCAACTGGTTGTACTTTTCCGGTAGCCGTCACATTTTCAGAGATATAACCTGTAGTCGGTTTTTCGGTTTGCAGTACTATAACCTGTTCTTTTTTGCGCAGCATAAAATACCAGATCCCGAAGGCTACAATGGCAATGCCGAGGATAATGAATATGGTTTTCTTCTTCATGATTTTATTTTTAAAAGCGTTTAAGACCGTTCTCGATTTAATTTGTTATTGGAACACCAGTGTAAAAATTGTAGATTTTTGTATATAAACTTGCGGTGTATTTTGCTTGTACAAAAGCCTGCAAAGCCTGCACATATAAATTCTTTTGTTGCAGGTTTTCTACTATATTATTGGTGCCTTGCTTTAGTTCTTCATTAGAAATTCGCAAAGCTTCAGATGTGTAATTAAATTGTTCTTGTGCCGCATCATATTGCGTATTCGCATTCTGAACATTAATATAAGCGCGTTCTACATTTTGCGTTAGAGTTGTTTTCGCATCTAAAAGGGAGAGTTTTGCCTGTTGTATGCTAATATTTGCTTTGGCAACATTAGTTTTGGTTACTTTTCTGTCGAAAATTGGAATGGACAACGTTAAGCCAACGGCTTGGTTAAAACTGTTATTTAATTGAAACCCGTAGCCACCAACGCTGTTGTTGTTGTAGCCGCTGTATAAAGAACCGCCTAAACTAAGCGTTGGTCTTAAAGTAGATTTCGCTTTTTGCAATTCTATACCTTGCTGCTGAATAGAAAGCTCGGCACTTTTAATTTCTGGTCTTGTGCGCAAAGCTTTATCTTGTGCAGACACAACATTATCCAGCGTTACAACTTTAGAAACAGAATCTTGCGTGCTTACTTGGAAAGGAGCAGAGGTAGGCAATTGCAGCAATTGTTTTAAAGTTAAGATGTTTTGCTGTAATGTGTTTTGAGCGCTTACCAGTGTATATTTATCACTTGCATATGTAGCTTGAAGCTGAAGCAAATCCATTTTCGCAATTGTACCAAATTTGAATCTTTGCGCTGCCTGCCCAACCTGTGCACTGCTGGTGTTAAGTAAATCTTCAAGATATTTGATGTTTTCTCGCGCCAGCAATACATTTAAGTAAGCCTCTGTAATTGATAAGGTTACATCGTTTTTAGCGGCTTCTACAGAAAGGTTTGCAGTTTGCAGACTTAAATTCTTTGATTTAATATCATTTTTCAGATAACTGCCGTTGTATAACGTAATGTCTGAGTTTATGCCATAACCACTGGTGGTTTCTGCACCCGATTTGTAATTGGTGAGTGCCTGAGAAATGCTTCCGGTTAAATTGGGTAAAACAGCACTTTTAGAAGCAATTAAATCCTGTTCTGCTGTTTTAGACGTTAACCTAAGCGTATTGATGCTGATGTTTTTTTCTTTGGCATAATCGATACAGGTTTTCAAATCCCATACCGCCGGGAGATCTTGCCCCCAACCGATAAAGGAAGGAAGCAACAGTGCCGAGGTAATGATATATTTAAGATATCTGCGCATAGCGAATAATTTTTTATGTCGATTGAAACGATTAACACAAAAATATATCCGCGGGGAATGCGAATTTTTGAAATGAGACCTAATACAAAAATTTTGAGACCAAATTGGCCAATCTTGAGATCAGTTGAAAACGATAAAAGTTAGTTTTGATATTTTTTGCTTGTTAAACAATACACTTTAAAACAGTCTCCGTTTGGTTTACCGTCAATTGGTGTTTCGCACCGCACTTCAATGCAAAGTTATTGCGCTGGTGGCCAACCGGAAAATCAAAAGCAATAGGATAGGCGTATTCTGTGGTTTTTTCCAATACAATATCGTATATGGTCTTGCCAAATTCTTGGCCAGCATCGTCTGGTTTAGTTTTAAATCCACCAACAATCAGAGCTTTTAAATGCGCCAGTTTTCCAGTTCTTTTCAGGTTCCACAACATGCGGTCGATGCTGTATAAGTACTCGCCGGTATCTTCAATAAACAAGATTTTATTTTTTGTATCCAAATCAGATTCACTGCCGGCCAGTGTTTCTAAAATGCTAAGATTTCCACCAACTAAAGCACCATTCACTGTTCCGATTTTATTGGCTGCATGGTAAGGCGCTTTATACACCACAGATTCGCCAGCTAAACAATCTTTAATTGATAAAATGGTTTCAATTTGTATCGGCTCTGCTGTAGTCCAATCGCTCGGAAAGCTATTGCACATTTTAGAATGAAGAGATGCAATGTGGTAATTTTTGGATAAATGACAGTGCAAAACGGTAATATCACTAAATCCGATAATCCATTTCGGATTTTTTTTAAATGCCGTAAAATCCAGTTGATCAATAATGCGTACAAAACCATATCCGCCACGCGCACACATAATAGCATGTATTTGCGGGTTATCCAGCATACGCTGAAAATCTTCTAAACGCTCTTGGTCTGTACCACCATAAGTAAAATTGCGCTTGCCAATGGTGCTGCCGATTTCAGTTTTGTAACCCCAGCTTTCCATTTGTAGAATAGATGGAGCAACATCATCCAACGTAATAAAACCCGCTGGACTTGTTATGCCAATTACATTGCCAGGTTTTAGATAAGGCGGAAGTAAAAAATCGTTGTTGTTTTCTGGCTGCGTTTTGCTGGCCAAACTATCAATTGCAGTAAATAATAATGGTGATGCTAAAAGAGACGATACAAAGCGTTTTCGATTCATAAAATTTTAATGTGCATTGGGACAGGCAATATAAGCTTAAAATTTTTTGCACAACAGAAAAAGGGATTTATATCCATAAATCCCTTTTAAACCAAACAAATTAATCTGTAAAAGATTAGTATAATGTGAATTAACTATTTAACCCTTGCTGTAGTAAAAAGTTTTTAAAAATTGTAAATATTTAGAAAATGACGGTTTGAACTCTTTTTAAAAAGGTAAGGCTACCCCTCGCGGGTAGCCTTGCTAACAACAAAACAAATATAAGATAACCAAATCTTACCTGATTCGAGCAGAAATCAGGCGTAAGTGTGTATTATACACTTTTGAGGTAAGGCAGCAGAATCGAACCACTATATTCAGGTTTTAAAAACCTCGCTGCCCAGCAGCCAACCTACCTTTAAACCAGTTTCAGGTTTAAATAATCATGCAATTCCTGCAACTGTTCAGGATTTAACTCTATAAAAGTATGTTCCTCATTAGCAACTGTTTTTACATATGTTGCCGGAAAAACCGGGTAATCTTCTATTGATGGATATTGAAAATAAACAGACATCAAGTGGATTTTTATGGTTAAACTAATATCTTTACCAACATCGTGATGCAAATATATTAATATCTATATAAAATCTATAGATATAGTAGATTAAATAATTTTATATTCACTAATTTACTGATAGTCAAATAAATAAAATTTATTTAATTTTGATTCAAGACCTAGCTTCTTGTAAAAACGCAACAATTTCTTCGTAAATTTTGTGGAGATCATCATCTATTTCTGTACACATTTCATTCAAATTCAGAAAAGCTAATTATTTTGAGGATATTTGCACATTATTAAAAAGAGAAGATCGTGTCGTTAGATAAATTAAAACTTAGCAAGCAGCTTGTCGCTTCTATGACAGAAGCTGGATTTTTAAGTCCAAAGGAAATCCAGAATAAAACCATGTCGCGCATTTTGGGCGGGCAAGATGTTGTTGCAATCGGGCCAGAAGGTTCTGGAAAAACAACAACCTATGTTTTGGCTACATTGATGCGTTTAAAATATGCTTTTGAAGAAGCGCCTCGGGCATTAATTCTCGTTCCAGATGCAGAACATGTTGCACATGTTTTAGAGCAGTTTAAATTATTGAACAGAAACTCTACGTTTAGAATTTTAGGAATAGACAGTACAGGAACGGTAGAAAATCAGATGAATGAGATTACAGACGGTTGCGATATTATTGTTGCCGTTCCGGACCGCGCGCGTGCACTTTATTTAAAACTGGCATTAAACACCAACAAAATTCAGTTGTTTGTTGTCGATAATGCAGAATTGATCATCAAAAAAGGATTGCAATTGCCTGTTGTTGAATTGGCAAACAGTGCATATAAATCTCAGCATGTGGTGTTTTCAGAAGTTTATCATGATAAACTGGAGCATATGATTTCGCCATTTATGAAAGATTCTTCTGTAACGATAGAGGTAGACGAAATTGGCGAGACACAAGCCGAAGTATACCCGCAAATGTTGTATCATGTACCCAACTTTAGAACAAAGTTAAACTTGATTACGCTTTTGTTAGAAGATGCAGAAATGTTTGATAAAGTGATCATTTTTGTAAATACACGTTTAACGGCACAAACTGTATACAAAAACTTTAATCATAGAAATGAAGGAGAAATCCGGATTTACAAACCTATTTTCTTTGATGACGCAGGTTTCGTTTCATTAGATGATTTTCTGGAAGATAGCAATGCTCGGATCTTAATTGCAGCGAATGAGAATTTCGAAGCTCAGAGTTTGGAAGGCATTCCGTTTATCATTCACCTTGAACTTCCGGATGCCAAAGAAACATTGATTCAACGGATTGTAAAAACCAACGATGACGATGTAGTATCAATTACTTTCTCTACCGATATTGAATTGAGTGAGGTTCGTAAAATTGAACTGGCAGTAGGGCATAAAATGGAAGTGATGGAATTGCCAGAAGATTTAAAAGTGGTTGATGTAACCAAATCAAAAAAGAAGAAAGAAGATAAGGAAGAAACTTCCGATCGGGGAGCGGCCTTTCACGAGAAAAAAGCCAGCAATCTTAAAAACTACAATTATAGCGCAGGCGCGAAAGCAAAGATGACCTATAAAAACAAAAAAGGGTTGTCTTAATTCTTTTTAAACGGCATAAAAAAAGCTCCTGAAAATTTTCAGGAGCTTTTTTTATTAGACTAACCTTTTGATTAGTATAAAGTAAATTCTACGCGACGGTTTTGTTGACGACCAGCTGCAGTTTTGTTTGTTGCAATTGGTTGGTCAGGTCCGTAACCTGTAGCTTCGATTCTAGATGCATTTGCACCCTGAGAAACCAGATATGCTTTTACAGATTCTGCTCTTTCTTTCGATAAACGCAAGTTTAACTCTCTGCCACCTGTATTATCAGTGTGTCCAGCCAATTTAAGGCTAAAGTTTTTCTCTACCAATAAAGCTGCAACACGGTTCAAAGTAGCATAAGATTTAGAACGGATAGTTGATTTACCTAAGTCAAATTCAAGATTTGAAATCGCATCTCTTACAACTTTACGGTCTTCTTCAGTTACCACAACTTTAGTTTCTTTGATGATTTGTTTTGGAGTAGTTAACGGACATCCAGAACCATCTACAACTGTTCCAGCTGGAGTTCCAGGGCATTTGTCAAATTTGTTTGCTACGCCATCATTATCATCATCGCCCATGTCTTTCGCATATTGCTCACGGTCTCTTTGTGCATTTTGCTCAGCAGTAGATAAAGCAGATCTCAATTCAGCACTTTCTTCTGCAGATTCTTTACGTAAGTTTGCCAATGCACTGTAGTTTTGCAATTGTGGTTTTTCTTTGCTTCCTAAAGCAAATTCTAAACCTGCGTGTGCATAAGCAAATCTGTCATTAGTTCCTGTGTTGAAACCATCAAATTTAGCTGACTTTACGAAGTTAACATCGTAACCGAAATCTAAGTTAATTCCTTTAGCTACACCAAGTTTGAAACCTGCACCAACTGGTACAAACCAACCTTCTCTGTAATAACCCTGATCTGCTGTAGCCGGAGTAGCTGTTGCGCCAGATGACATGTAACCCGCACCCGCTTTTAAGTAAGGAATCAGAACCGCATTTTCATTGTTGATGTTTACGTTAGCAACATTCCAAACTGCAGAAATTGCACCAGACCACTGTAAATTAGTTTTGTAGCCAGTATTTGCTGTATAACCGCCAGCGCCGTTTGCAATACGCAATTCTTCTACTTTACCAGCAAGGAAATCTGCTTGGATACCCAATTGCGGTAAAATTTGTTTCTTAATGTAACCACCGTAACCAATGTGTTCTACAGGTGTCTGGAACAAATTGTTAGAATTTCCGAAAATTGTTCTTGGGGTTAACAAACCTCCGTTAACACCAATAGACCAAGTTCTGAAATCTTTGGTAGAGAAACGATTTGTTGTTGGGGTAGTCTGTGTATCTTGTGCAAATACTTGGGATGATAGGCCTAAGAATGCAATCAACATTGTTGATTTAGTAATTTTTGAGTTCATTGTTTTTTCTTTTTTTGTATAAATTCCCAACAGCATTTGTAGCTGTTTTCGACTAAACGATTAGAAAAAACCTTGCCAATTGGGAGGTAAATACTTCAAAAAGCACATTTTCAGTGTATTAGCTCATTATGCTAATGTTACTAAAATGTTACTTCAACAACGTTCGAAACTATTTTTTTGTATAGTATTGTGTACATTTTTATTTTTGGCCTGGATTTCTGCGCGCTGCCAATAATAATTCTAATGCCTTTTTAATCCGCGTTTCTCTGGTCTTTTCCTGTTTCGCACTCAAAATCCACAGTACATATTCTTTCTTATTAGAGTAAGAAAGTTTTTCGAAAAATGCCAGCGCAGCTGGGTGTGTAATCAAGACATTTTGCAAATCTGGTGGGCAAATCACTTTTTTATGTTCAGGATCTATATATTCTCCGTAGGTGTTGTTTTCCTTTATATGTGCATTACTTAAACCAGAAGCTTTTACTTCTGATGCCAGCTTAATTCTTATACCCGTCCATACATCATTTACTGCAGCAGAAGCGCATGGCGATAGATTGTAATCAAGTAGTTTTCTCCAGTTTTTCATCAAATCCAGATCAGAATCTATTTTAGATGATTTCTTCGGATAAAAAATCCAGAAAATTGTTCTTGCATTGATTTGATTTAGGTTGCGCTTAATTTGTTCATCAAGCTCACTCTGATGTACAGAAAAGGTAATCAATACATCAAATGTTGCCTTACTATCATAATGAAAAAAGATATCAGAAGGTATTTCTCCAAAAATTGCTGCAGCATGTTCTGGTGCATTTTCTACAGCGACATGAAAACCGGGTTTTATCTGTAACTTTTTCAGAAAGGGATTTTGCATTTGGGATGATTATAATTTCAATTTAGCGAAAAAATCCCAAAGAACAATACCTGCAGAAATTACAATGTTGAAGGAGTGTTTGGTGCCAAATTGCGGAATTTCTATGCATTCGTCAATTTTTGCCATGACTTCATCACTTACACCATCTACTTCATTACCAAAGATGAGTGCATATTTTTTTTCGGTATTGGGTTTAAACGTATTTAACATTATACTTCCCGCTGCTTGCTCAATGGCAACAATTTCATATCCCGCGCTGCGTAGCTCATCTACTGCCGTAACCGTTTCTTCATAATGAATCCAATCCACAGATTGCGTTGCGCCAAGCGCGGTTTTTTCAATTTCACGATGTGGTGGTTGTGCCGTTATGCCACATAAAACGACTTTCTCTAGCGCAAAACCATCCGCCGTGCGGAAAACTGAACCAACATTGTGCATACTCCTAACATTATCCAACACCACTACAACAGGAAGTTTTTCCTTAGTTTTAAAAGTCTCCACGTCCGGACGGTTCAATTCGTCCATTTTCAATTTCTTCATCATTAAACGTATCAAAGCAGTGTTGTTTTTTCAACGCCGCCAATATTCATTACTTATAATTTTGTTGGTCCGTTGCCAATCTCGCTGATGTAAACTGCTGCAGGATAACCAATTTTTGCCACATAAAATTCAGTCAGGCCTTTTGCAAAATCTTCTTCAGAACCTTTTTTTAGCAAAGCAATTGCACAGCCGCCAAACCCGGCGCCTGTCATTCTAGCGCCAATAACCGCTGCGTAGCCGCTACAAAACTCTACAACGGCATCTAACTCTGCGCCACTCACTTCATACAAATCTTTTAAAGATTGATGCGATGCATACATTAAACGCCCAAACTCTTCAAGCAAGCCATTGTTCAATGCTTTTGCGGCCAAATGTACACGGTCATTTTCTTTAACTACGTGCGTAGCGCGGTTTAGAATAACTTTGTCTTGAATTAAATGGTTGTGTAGGGCAAACTTCTCTGCAGTTAATTCGCACAAGTTGTGCAGTGTAATTTCTTGGTTTAATAATCGTAATGCTTCCTGGCATTCTGCAACGCGCTCATTATATTTAGAATCTGCTAATTCTCTAGGTTTGTTGGTATTTACAATAGCCAGCACGTAATCGCCAAGATTTATATCAACCAATTTGCTTTTTAGTGAATCGCAGTCCAATACAATTGCTTTATCTTTTTCGCCAAAAGCAACGGCAAACTGATCCATAATTCCAGAGCTTACGCCAATAAAATTATTTTCTACCCTTTTAGCCATTTTCACGAGTTCGAGCTTATCGTATCCGAGATCAAAATATTCATTAAGTGCAAAAGCCGTCGCAATTTCTATCGAAGCAGAAGAAGAAAGACCTGAACCAATCGGAATATTTCCATAATACAAAAGGTCTACACCTTCAATTTTTTTTCCGTCCCGGATAAACTCATTCAGTATTCCGGTTGGATAATTAAACCAGTAATTTGCATTTTTTTCTTGCAAAACATTGGCAGGAATTTCCGCCTGTTGTTCAAAATTTAAACTTTTAAACCTGATTTTGTTTTCGCCATTTGAAGCCAAAGCAAGCCACGTTCCCATAGTAATTGCGCAAGGCATAACCAAACCGCCATTGTAATCAATATGTTCGCCAATTAAATTTACGCGGCCTGGAGTAAAATAAACTGCTTCTGCTTGTTGTTGATATTGTTCTGCAAATTTATCTTCGAGTTTAAAATCCATTTGGTCAAAAATATTTTAGGTTAAGATTGTAATAATAGTAAGTTTGCTTTTGAAACAAAAGACTAAGTTACAATTTATGAGAGTAAACCAAATATCTACCGGTAATATTGTTGATGATGAAGAGATCATTGCAATTGAATTAACCAACAATAAAGGTACCTACGTTAAGATTTTCAATTACGGCGCAACTATCAATAAATTTATTGTAAAAAATGCACAGGGTGAAATGCAGGACATTGTATTGGGCTTTGAGGATTTTGAACAATACATTAGTGCTGATTTTATTAAAAACAATTCTTTAATGGGTGCTGTAGTTGGGCGTTATGCAAACCGCATTAAAGGGGGTAAATTTAGTATCGATGGAAACGACTATCAACTTGCACAGAATACCGGAAGCGATTGTTTACACGGCGGTCTCGTTGGTTTTGATAAAAAGGTTTGGGATGTGATAGAAACCAGTGAAGAACCACACGCGGCAGTGACCTTACAATACGAAAGTGCAGATGGCGAGGAGAATTTTCCGGGAAATTTAATCGTGGATCTTACTTTTGAACTGACAGATAATGACGAACTGATTTTAAGTTATGAAGCTGAAACCGACCAGGCAACAGCAATCAACCTTACACATCATGGTTATTTCAATTTATCTCCAAAGGTTGGGAACATTAAAGATCACACCTTGCAGATTTTTGCCAAAAATTATCTTGAGCAAGACGAGAATTTTTGTGTTACCGGAAATTTAATTCCAGTGATTGGTACTCCATTAGATTTTACACAGAGGAAAGCCATTGGTAAAGATTGGAACCCGGAGGATGGCTATGATCAAACTTTTGTTTTGGACAAATCTTACGGCGATTTATCCCTTGCCGCCAAAACAATTGAAGAGGAAAGCGGTTTAGTGTTAGATATATACACCACGGAACCTGTGGCGCATTTGTATACGGCAAAATATCTTCGGGCTAGAAATGGAAAAGGGGGCAAAGAATATGTTGGAGACGATGCATTTTGCATAGAAACTCAACATCATCCTAACGCTGTAAATGTTCCGGCATTTCCGTCCACGATTTTAAAACCAGAAGATTTGTATACGCAAACCACTATATATAAGGTTTCTTTAAACAAATAATTATGTTCACGATTGAAGATATTAATGCAGAAGCATCAAAGGTAAAAAGTGGAGCGGAGTTTCCGCAGTTTACACAAGCTTTAAAAAAAATGGGCGTTACGCGTAACGATTTCTACGTTAAAGATGGCTTGTCGATTTATTTTGATGATGCTGGTAAATCTGTACAATCAAGTCCAGAGGGTTATCCAGAACTAAACGTCAATACTGAATCTTCAGTTGAGAAGCTTAAACATGCTTTAGAAATTCACCAGAAAGGGGAGTCTGATTATTTTAGTTTTTGTAAGCAAGCAGCAGATGCTGGTGTAGAAAAATGGGTAATAGATACCGAATTACAAAACTGCAAATATTTGGATAGCGAACAGCATGTTTTGCTGGAAGAGAAAATTCCGGCAATTTAGTTGTGAGAAGCACAATGGAAAAATAGGGTCAGCAAATCTAATTTGCTGACCCTATTTCTGTTAAAGTCTTTCTAAAACAATTTTGATTGCCTTCTCTACAATTTTATCCGGTTCTGTACTAAAATCAAATTTAACACGGCTAGCCAAAATTGCATTGATAGAAAGCGCATGGTGGCCAAGTACTTTTGCTAAAGCGTAAATTCCGGCGGTTTCCATTTCCAGGTTTGTAATTCTATTTCCGTTTGATTGAAAACTTTTTATTATTCCGATAAAATCCTGAACAGAATTTTTTGCACGCACCAATCGGCCTTGCGGCGCATAAAATCCGGGCGCCGTAATGGTAATCCCGTGTGTTAAGTCTTTGCCAATTGTATGGAGTAAAGTATCTGATGCGGCAGTTAGATAAGGAACAATTCCATTGACAGGACTAAAGTGATTCTTAATCTCTTTTAATAAAACACTTTCATTATCACTAGGGTTTTGAACATAATAATTCATTAATGCATCCATTCCTAAACCATATGATGATGCCAAAATGGTGCCCATCGGTACATCTTCTTGTACTGCACCCGAAGTTCCAATTCGTATAATGTTTAGTGACGTAAGTTCTGGTTTTGCTTCGCGCGTATCAAAATCTACATTCACCAGAGCATCAAGTTCATTTAAAACAATGTCAATATTGTCTGTTCCAATACCTGTTGAGAGTACCGTAATTCTATTCTTGCCAAGAAAACCAGTATGCGTAATAAACTCTCGCTTTCCTTTTTTTATTTCTATAGAATCGAAATGTTTGGTAATTTCACCAACGCGATCTGGATCGCCAACTGTTATTACTGTAGACGCGACATCCTCTGGCAGTAAATTTAAGTGATATATAGACCCGTCAGGATTTATTATCAGGTCGCTTTTTGATATTTTCATATTTGGTTGTTCTAATGTGCTTTGGTTTTTAACCGTTACGCGGTACGTAAATATTTCAGTTTTACGCCTTCAATTTTATCAAATTTATTTAGAACTGTATTTAGCTGTGCTTTCCGTACTTCAAATTGCAGTAAATAATTGGTATCAAATTGTTGAGCTAAAACCAAAAGATTTTCTTCTTTTGTCAGTTTCATTACATCGTTCATTTGCAGGTAATCGAAATGAATTTCATAAATATCGTTAACGGTTTTGGTGGTAATTTTAGCAGCTTTTAGCGCCTCGATACTGGCCGTTTTATACGCATTTATTAAACCCGGAACACCCAATAATGTGCCACCAAAATAACGGACAACAACCATTAAAAGGTTTGTAACATCTTCAGAAAGTAATGTATTTAGAATCGGGCGACCAGCCGTTCCTGAAGGTTCGCCATCGTCATTCACGCGGAAAACTTTTCTATCTGGTGTTAACCTGTATGCATAACAAAAATGCCTTGCTTTCGCGTGTTCTGCACGCAAACCGGCAATTATCGGTTTTACTTCATCTTCCGTTGAAATTGGATATGCGTACGCAATGAATTTACTTCCTTTATCTCGAAAAATACCTTCTGAAGGTTTTTCGATGGTTTTGTAGGTATCATCGAACAGCATTTTGAGATAAAGTTATGAAGGTTACCGCCAAAAGTGCAAGTATAATACCCAGATAATTCCATTTAGATAGTTTCTCTTTAAATGCAATTACGCCAATTAATGTACCTACGATGATTACACCAAAATTCATTGCCGCAAAAACCGTTGATGGATTTTGTGCCAGTGCTTTGTGTGCTTTCATGTAGAAAAGAATATTTCCGAAGTTAAATACACCCAGAATTACGCCACAGGCAAAATTGACCAATTGCAATTTCGTTTTTCCGGTAAGCGCCATTACCGCAACAATAATAGAGGAGCTGAGTAAAGACAGTACGAATACCGTAAATAACGAAGTGGTATAAGGCAGCGCTTTATATAAGGCAATTTGTTTGAACAATACGTCTATAACGCCGAAACCGATAAAAACCGTAACCGGATAAATCCAGCGGCCAGATGACGTTCGATCGGTTTTTCGCAATAACGTCAGTACAATGGCAGCGAAGCCAAGAACTATTCCAACGATTTTCAGTTCATTAAAACTTTCATCAAAAATAAAATAAGCCGCTAAAATTGGGATGAAAAGCGACAGGCGTTGTGCGATATCGGTTTTTACAATACCCAGGTTTTTTACAGAGGCGGCAAGGAATAAAAAAACCGATGGCAATAAAACGGCCAATGCAATAAAAATTGGCCAGGGCGCGGTTGCATTTATTTGGCTTATATCTGGTTTAAAGAAAAACGCACAAAGCGCAGCTGCTATCAAATAATTTACTGTAACAGCCTGTATAATATTAATTCGGTACCGTTTGGCCAGTTTTAATAAAATGGCAACAGTAACGCTGCATAAAATGCTTAAAAGAATGAATATCATTTTCTTGTGTCGTTTATATAGATAGATAGTTTGTCTGGCCCAACAGCAATTTGTTCAACCAAATTTCCGTTTATTCCAGGCGATTGAATGCCTTCGGTCCAACTGTTTTGAGCGGTAAAAATACGTGCTTCATCCCAAAGATTGTTGTCTAGAAAATGTTTTAGGATTTTAGCGCCACCTTCAATAATTACTGATTGAATATCCATTAAATAGAGCTGAAACAATATTTTTTGGGGAAGATAAAACAACATGTCTTCCATTTGAATGTAATGGATATTATTAATTACATCTGTTTTTACTTCGTTTAAAATAACTGTTTTGGCTTCTTTATTATAAATGTGATTGCTAAGCGGGATATCAAGATTCCTGTCTATTACAATTCTTGTTGGGTTTTTTCCAGTCCAATCGCGTGCATTCAATTGCGGGTTGTCTACAATTGCTGTTTGCTTACCAATTAAAATGGCATCTTCTTCTGTTCTCCATTTGTGCGCAAGGCGTTTTGCCAGCGGTGAGCTGATCCATTTCTGATGGCCGTCATTGCGCGCAAAATATCCATTAGCAGTTTCTGCCCACTTTAGAATAATGTATGGGCGTTGCTGTTGCACTCGTGTAAAAAAGCGTCTGTTTAAAAACCGGCATTCGGCGTCTAAGATTCCGCTTTCTACTTCGATTCCGGCATTTTTTAATTTCTCAATTCCTTTACCATCTACAGCAGAAAAGGGATCCCGGTTGCCGATAACGACTTTTTTAACCTGATGTTTTACCAACAAATCGGCGCATGGAGGCGTTTTTCCAAAATGTGCGCAAGGCTCAAGATTAACATAAACGGTTGCACGTTTAAGTAATTCATCAGCTTCAGTACCAAAAGCATCAAAAACAGCTTTTATTGCAGTAGGTTCTGCATGCGGCTGGCCATAAGCATGGTGATAACCTTCGCCAATGCATTTTCCATCTACAACAATTACACAGCCTACCATCGGGTTGGGACTAACTGTTCCGAGGCCCAGAGCTGCAAGCTCCAAACACCTCTGCATGTAAAATTCATTGGTCATCGATGCAAAAATAGAAAAAATTGATTCACGACTGTCCGAAATTAGAATGGATCTGACCTTTAATTGTAATTTTACACCGATGAAACTCGGAGAACTAGAAAAACATTTTGTATTAGAATTGCGGCATTTGTATGATGATAGCGAAGCTCAAGAATTGTTTAGTCTTGCTGCTGAACATGTTCTGGAAGTATCTACCACAAAATTGCGTATGTTAAAGCCTGTTTTTTTGCCTTTAGATCAACTGAATGCGTTAAGAAATATTTTAAATGAACTCAAAAACGGCCGCCCAATACAGCACATTCTTGGGGAAGCGCATTTTTATGGCTTAGTATTTAAAGTGAGCAAAAATGTGTTGATACCACGACCAGAAACTGAAGAATTAATTTATTGGATTACTGAAACTTACGTAGGTAAAACAAACCTAAAAATACTGGATATTGGTAGCGGAACAGGTTGCATTCCGATTGTATTGAATAAAAACCTTCAGGATTCTGAAGTTCTTTCTATAGATGTTTCGCCAGAAGCTATTTTGATTGCCCAAGAAAATGCCGAAAAACTACATGCGAAAGTTGATTTTCAGCTTGCAGATATTTTTAAATTTGACAGCGAAAGAAAGTTTGATATCATTGTGAGCAATCCACCGTACATCCGCGATTTGGAAAAGCGCGATATGCATACAAATGTTCTGGAACACGAACCACATTTAGCACTGTTTGTTTCTGATGATGATCCCTTGGTTTTTTATCGCGCAATTGCAGATCTGGCCAAAACCAATCTCTGCGAAAATGGAAAACTTTTTTTCGAGATTAATTCTTATCTGGGCGTAGAAATGATTGAGATGTTGAAAGCTAAAGGCTTTAAAAACATTGAATTGCGAAAAGATATGCAAGGCAACGATCGTATGCTGTGCTGCTTTTAGTCATTACGCCCGTGGATGAAATTGGGTAACTACATCACGAAGATAGTCCCGATCCAAATGGGTGTAAATTTCTGTTGTAGTAATACTGGCGTGCCCAAGCATTTCTTGTACGGCACGTAAATCTGCTCCACCTTCTATCAAATGTGTAGCAAAAGAATGTCTTAATGTATGTGGACTAATATTTTTTTTAATTCCAGTTTCTGCGGCGAGCGTTTTAATTAAGTTGAAAATGGTAATTCTAGATAGCTTGGCGCCAAACCGGTTTAGAAAAATAAAATCTTCATTGCCTTTTTTGATGTTGGCATGTACGCGCACTTCTTTAATGTAAATCGAAATTAATTTAAGCGCGGTGCTTCCAATCGGAATTAAGCGTTCTTTGTTTCCTTTTCCAATTACTTTGATAAATTCTATCTGCGGGAAAAGCCCCGAAATTCGTAAATCGGTTAGTTCTGAAACACGTAAACCACAACCATACAAAACTTCGATAATTGCTTTGTTCCGGATTCCTTCAGGTTTAGATGCATCAATCCGATCAATCAATGTATTAATCTCATGAATATTTAAGGTATCTGGCAGTTTCCTGGAAATTTTTGGTGCTTCAAGCAATGCCGATGGATCATTTTCTGTCAGGTTCTCTAACAGTAAATAATGCCAGAAAGCTTTCAATCCAGAAATAACTCTTGCTTGTGTGCTGGCCAGCATACCCAAATCATTTATCCAGCTAATAAATGCGCGTAGATCTGTAAATGTAATTTCTGAAGGCGCAGGCGTTTGGTTTATTGACTGAAAATACTGCGAAAGTTTTTCAATATCGGTTAAATACGCTTTTACGGAGTGATCTGAAAGCGAACGTTCCAGTTTTAAATATGCCTTAAATCCTTTAATATATTGCTGCCACATATGCGTTTCTTCTTTCTGGAACTGAAACAAAGATGAAAATTTATGCACGTAAAGTTTAAAGTAAATTTTAACGTCACGTAAAAATATTTCAGATCATTGCGTATAATTGCCCCACAAAGCTGCACACAGGCGTTTTACGCTCTGCTGTTGCAGATCAAATTCCATTATTATGAAAATACAGATTATCAACGGCCCAAATCTAAACTTACTTGGCGTACGCGAACCATCAATTTATGGAAGCACGAGTATAGAAACCTATATTGAGGAATTAAAAGCAATATATCCGACTATTGATATCGACTATTTTCAAAGCAATGTAGAAGGGGAGATCATTAATAAATTGCATGAAGTTGGCTTTACGTATGACGGAATTGTATTAAATGCTGGCGGTTACACGCATACTTCTGTTGCTATTGCTGATGCAATTGCCGCAATTAATACTGCGGTTGTAGAAGTTCACGTATCAAATATTTATGCGCGCGAAGAATACCGCCATGTTTCTCTGACCGGAAAAAATTGTAAAGGTGTGTTAACTGGTTTCGGGATGAAGGGTTATCGTTTGGCTATTGAAAGCCTGATCATTCCATCGTAATAGAATTTTCTGAAATAGTTATCTTCTATTTCAATTTCGAGAAAAATCTAATTTTCTTAATGAAAAATGCCCAGACAATGCTATTGTTGTATACACCAGCATGTTTGGCGTAAGCGATTTGTTTACGGTCGCGTTTTTTGTTTGTTTTGGTAATGGCCTGCAAAAAATGCCAGTGTCCTTTACTAACGGCAAGTGTAAATTTCGGTTTGCCGGATAGTAAAAAATGCCACCATGCAATAAAATCTATGCACATGCGGATAAAAATGCGGAAGATAGCATCGCCCGCAGGCAAATTCTTCTGCATAATTATCAGATTGTTGCGAAAGTTTAAATAGGTTTTGTACGGGTTTTCGGTTTGTAAAGTGCCGCCACCAACATGGTAAACTTCAGTTTCTGGGCAAAACATAATTTTATAACCCCGGTTTTTTAGTCGCCAGCACAAATCAATTTCTTCCATGTGTGCAAATAAATCTGCGTCTAAACCGCCAACTTCTTTCCAGCATTTGCTTTTGATAAAGAAAGCTGCGCCGCTTGCCCAAAAAATTTCACGCGTATCATTGTACTGGCCGTTGTCAATTTCGTAAACGTTAAAAATCCTGCCTCTGCAAAAAGGATATGCATAAATATCCAATTGGCCGCCAGCTGCTCCGGCATATTCAAACTGATTTTTGTGTAGCTGATATTTGACTTTAGGTTGCGCCGCTGCGATTGTCGGATCGTTTTGCATTAAATTAATTACAGGTTGTATCCAATTCGGAACAACTTCTACATCAGAATTCAGCAAAATGAAATAATCTGCTTCCACACGTTCCAAAACACGGTTATAACCGCCGGCAAAACCGTAATTCAGATCGTTAGAAATGATTTTAACAGAGGGAAAGTTCTCTTCTATAAAAGCAACAGAATCATCAGTAGAAGCATTATCGCTAACAATAATTTGCAAATTGTCGTATTCAGAACGCAATACACTTGGCAAAAACTCTTTAAGGAAATTTTTTCCGTTCCAATTTAAAATTACTACCGCGACCGAAGGATTCATCTGTTTTTTAATTATACTTTGTGTTAAAATAAATGAGCGAAAATCTGAATAATCCTCAGGTAAATGTATTTTTGCCGATATTTTAACGTTTGGGCTACAAACATAAATTTTCAAATGCACAATACAGCAATACTTCCGCTATTTTATCTTCCACCTGTTGGTTTTTTTAGTCTGATAAAAAACCTGAATACCGATTTTTTATTGGAGAAGTTTGAACATTTTCCTAAACAAACGTATCGCAACCGCGCTACAATTTATTCTCCAAACGGCAAACTCGATTTAACTGTGCCTGTAGTAAAAGGCTCTAAAATGCATACCAGTTATAAAGATGTGAAGATTAGCAACGATCACAATTGGCAAAGATTACATTGGCTAAGTTTGCAAAGCTGTTACCGCAGTTCTGCATATTTTGAGTTTTATGAAGACGAACTGTCCAGGTTTTACAACCAGAAGTTTGAATTTCTTTTTGATTATAACCTTGAATTGCTGGAATGGTTACATAAGAAGTTGAAAATCAGTCTTAAGGCAGGTTTTACTATCGAATATGTTGAAGAAATCCCATCTGAATTGGATTTCCGTTCGGTAATGAATCCGAAGAAAAACGAAGATATTGTAAACAATAAACCTTATTATCAAGTTTTTGAGGATAGACATCAATTTTTGCCCAATTTGAGTATAGTTGATTTATTGTTTAACCAAGGCCCGCAAGCCAAATTATACCTGTAAAATGGCCAGAAATAAACCCAGACAAAAGCATAAACATTATAAAGTACCACCTCCAGGTACAAGTCCGGGTTTGTATGCCATTGATGATGATGCATTAAAATCAATCATCACCCTACATACGTATAACGCGAAAACTTACAAGAAAGAGGAGGTAAAAAATATCAATAACATTGATACGCTTATCCAAGACAGAACTTTTTCATACTGGTTTGATATTAAGGGTTTGGCAGATACCAAGATATATGAAGTTTTGTATGAAAAACTGAATATCAGCAGATTGGTTTTAGAAGATATAACGAGTTCTTACCAAAGGCCTAAACTGGATGAATACGATAATGATCAGTATGTTTTTTCTGTAAGCAGGCATTTATATCTCGATAAAGAAGAAAATCTCTGCAATGAGCAAGTTTCTTATATTTTGCTTGATAATTGTTTGATTACTTTTCAGGAAGATTATCAGGATTGTTTTGAGCCGGTACGTAAACGACTGGAAGTAGGGAAGGGAAACATCAGAATTGGCGGAGCAAGTTATCTGATGTACGCCATAATGGACGTTGTAGTTGATAACTATTTTAGTTTGCTTAATTTTTGGGGGGAAGAATTAGATGCAATTGAAGATCGTCTGTATGAGAAACCCGATAAACGGATTATGTACGATACGCAGGCCATTAAACGCTCGTTAATTACCATCCGGAAAGTAGCCTGGCCAGAGCGCGATAAGCTTAATGATATTATCAGAAGCGACAGCCCGTTAATTAGTGACCTGACTAAAACATATATGAAGGATGCATATGACCATTGTATTCAAATTATTGATTTTATTGAGTCGTTAAAAGAAATTGCATCTGCAAATATTGATATGAATCTCTCCATTATCAGCAACCGCATGAATGAGATTATGAAAGTTTTAACCATTATCTCTTCAATATTTATTCCGCTTACGTTTATCGCGGGTATTTATGGAATGAACTTTAGCAGGGAAGATCCGGCAACAGGTAAAATACTAAAAGATAATATGCCAGAGCTTTACGCTGAGCATGGTTATTTATATACCTGGTTGGTGATGGCGGTAATTGCAGTGATTCAAATTGTTTATTTTTGGAGAAAAGGCTGGTTTAAATAGCATTATTGTATTTTTGGCACTTATTACAAAATAATACTTTAGCTTTAGTTTTTATAAGGTTAGGAAAATGCAATCATTTGAAATTGATAAAAGTGATGTTTTAAAGGTTAAGAATGCAATCTTGGCAGGCGATGAAATTTTAAAAGAAGTTTTAGAAGACTATCATGCCTCTGAAATTGCCATTTTATTTGAGCGTTTGGACAAAACCGAACAGCAGCACATTATCAATTTATTGCCGGCAGATACTGCATCTGAGATTATCTCAGAGATGGACGAAGAATCTCACCCGGAAGAATTACTTTTTCAACTTCACCCGGACAAGCGTACCGAAATTGTTGAAGAGCTGGATTATGATGATGCTACAGACATCATCTCGCAATTGGAAGACCACGAACAAAAAGAGATTTTAGAAGATCTGAATGAAGAAGATGCTTCTAATATTCGAAATCTTTTAACCTACGACGAAAAAACTGCGGGCGGATTGATGAATACAGATTTAATCTGTGTGCATATTAACCTGACTAAAAAAGATGCTATTGACGAAATCATCCGCCAGAGCGAGCAGATGGAAGATTTTTACACCATTTACGTGGTGGATGAGAACGATGTTTTCAAAGGAATTGTATCTCTAAAAGATATTATTAAGGCGCGGCACAATGCTCAAATTACAGAATTGGTAAATACAGATGTGGTTTACGTTCATCCAGATACCGATCAGGAAGAAGTTGCTTACCTTATTTCACAATATAATCTAGCCAGTATTCCCGTAATTGATACCCATCAAAAACTGGTTGGACGAGTTACTTTTGATGACGTTATCGATGTTTTGGAAGCTGAAAGCACTGAAGATATTTTAAAAATATCTGGTGTTTCTGAAGATGAAGAATTAAGTGGTAATTGGGTTGAAGCTGTAAAATCACGTTTGCCGTGGTTAATCATCAATCTCGGAACAGCGTTTTTAGCTTCTTCTGTTGTTCGTTACTACGATCCAACAATTAAACTGATTCCCTCACTTGCTGCGTACATGGTTATCATTGCCGGTATGGGCGGAAACGCAGCAACGCAGGCACTTGCTGTTACTGTAAGGCGTATTTCTTTGTATGATCTTAGCGATAAACAAGCTTACCGCACCATTTTAAAAGAATTTACTGTCGGCATGATTAACGGCGCGTCTAATGGCTTAATCATGTTGGTTTTTGCGATATTTTATGACCAGCAACCTATTTTAGGACTGGTTCTTTTTCTGGCCATGACCGGAAATTTAATAATAGCTGGCGTTACTGGCGCTGGTATCCCATTAATTTTAAAACGGCTGGGTATAGACCCGGCTATTGCATCCTCTATCATTATCACAACTTTTACTGATGTTTTTGGCTTTCTGCTAATTCTCGGACTGGCCAGTAAACTATTGTTATGAAAATAGAAGAATGTTATGAACGTAACCAAGCACAATTGGACAAAAGAAGAAATTTCTGAAATCTATCACAAACCATTTTTAGATCTGGTTTATGAAGCGGCAAGTATACACCGCACAACAAAAGACTACAACGAAGTACAAATAAGTTCTTTAATTTCCATTAAAACCGGCGGATGTGCAGAAGATTGTTCTTATTGTCCGCAAGCGGCCCGCTACCATACAGACCTTGAAGTTCAGCCATTAATGCAGGTTCATCAGGTGGTAACTGCAGCTGTAAAAGCCAAAGCGGGCGGCGCATCAAGACTTTGTATGGGTGCAGCCTGGCGCGAAGTTCGTGATAACCGGGATTTTGATCGGATAATTGAAATGGTAAAAGCGGTAAATGAGATGGATATGGAGGTTTGTTGTACGCTCGGTATGCTAACCGAAAACCAGGCACAAAGGCTGGCAGATGCTGGTTTATATGCTTACAATCATAATCTGGATACTTCTGAAGAGGATTATAAACGCATCATTTCTACCCGGACATATGATGAACGTTTGTCTACTTTAGAACATGTGAGAAAAGCAAAACTTACGGTATGTAGCGGTGGAATAATTGGTTTAGGCGAAACTGTTGAAGATCGCATTTCTATGCTTAAAACCTTGTCAAATATGCCGAAACATCCGGAATCTATTCCAGTAAATGCATTAGTTCCGGTTAAAGGAACACCATTAGAAAATCAACCTCGTGTGCCTATTTGGGATATGGTACGTATGATTGCCACTGCACGTATTGTGATGCCGAATTCTGTAGTACGCCTCTCTGCCGGCCGAAATGAAATGAGCACCTTAGAACAGGCATTTTGTTTTATGGCAGGAGCAGGATCAATTTTTGCAGGCGATAAATTATTGACTACGCCCAATCCGGCATTTGGAGACGATATGGCAATGTTTGAGTTGTTGGGATTGAAAACCCGCGAAGCTTTCAAAAACGGCAGACCGGAAACATTAAAGATGCATCAAGAGGTAATTTCTTAAAAGACAATTAGCTAAAACTATTGAAAAAAAAGCGTTCCGAATTATTATTCGGAACGCTTTTAAATTTATTTTAATGTTATCCTTGAGTCTGTGGGTCAGAAACTACGGGTTTTTTATCTCCACGTTTTCCCATTCCGCGTCTCATTTTGGCACCTTTTTCTTTGGCTTCCGCACGCAGGCTTTCCATTTTGGTTTTTTGCTCTGCGGTTAAAATGCCATCAATTTTAGCTTTTTGAGCATCAATTGCAGATTTACGCGCTTTCATCTTATCCTTCATTGCACCTTGATCTGACTTTCTCCACTCTTCCATTTTTTTCGCGTTTTCCAGCTCTACTGCATACACTTTACTTTTCTGATCGGCAGTTAAGTTTAATTCCTTTTCCAGCTTTACTGTAGCTTTTTCGGCTCTTTGTTCAGCAGTCATTTTAGGCATTGCCCGTCTCACGTGTTTGGTGCTGTCTTGTGCAAATGCTGCAGTTAAACCCATAACTGCAATTGCTAATGTTAAAACTACTTTTTTCATGTTCTATCTGTGTTTTGTTTTTCAGTATAGAGATAGAAAAGCGCTAACGGTTTAATCTGCAAATGTTAATTTTTGTTAAGTTGTGAGATTGACTTTTGCATTTGTGCCATCATTTGAGTTAAAGTTTCCATTGTTGGGTCTGGTGCAGGTTCTGGTAAACTTGTTGATATATAAGCTTTTGCTTTCCATATTTCCAGAATATCATCGGCAGCAATGGAATACGCATCGTAAACTTTGTTGTCAGAAATTAATTTCAAATCTTTATTTTCTTTAAAGCGGTTGCCCGCTCGTTTATATACTACACCTTCATTTTTGCTGATAATAATATACGTATCGCCGGTTTTAACTTCGTTCCAGTTTTCCAGATATTCACCAATAATTATACTTCCGGGCTGAACAGGCAACATACTATCGCCCATAATTTCAAATGCGCGGAATGTTCCTTGTCTGAGCGCTGCCAAAGGAAGCTGAAATTTAGGAAGATCACTAATATATTGAGGATCGGAAAAACCATTAAGATAACCTGCACTGGCTTTAACCGGTACAAGCTCTATATTTTCGTTGTCGTTCTGATCAACTGAAATACTTAATACCCGAAGGTTAGAACCCGAACTTTTTGGCTTGGGTTTCCAGGTGTCTGATATTTTTTCGTTAATAAATTCATCTATCGTCAGTTCAAAGTACTCTGCTATTTTTTTTAGCAAATCGTACTTTGGCTCAGCTCTGTCTTCTTCGTACGCACCAATCAAAGATCTTTTAATTTCCATTATATCAGCGAATTGTTGCTGTGTATGGCCTTTTTTCTTCCGGAGGTACTTTAAGTTGTTTGAGATATTCGACATAAAAATAAATTTTAAAATAAATTTGTAAATACTAAAATAGTTAGTAATTTTATGCCAATAAAGTTAGTAATATTATTTTGAATTGCAAGAAGGTATACTAAATAGTTTAGTTGAGAATTAAAAAATCATTATTATGAAAAAGTTTGTTTACATCGTTACCGACAGAAATCGTAAAACCATGCATGTTGGCATGAGTTCTGATTTGATGAAAACTCTAGAATTTTATAAGCAGATGCCAAATTTGTTTTTTGATAGTGCACAACAGCTTACCCGTTTAGTATATTTTGAAGAGTTTAAATCTGAAGCTTTGGCTTTATCCCGATTTAAAACTTTAAGCCGCTTTACACGCATGCAAAAAGAACGTTTGGTGCGCTCATGTAATCCAGATTGGATTGATCTAAAAATTGGTTTAGATTTCGAAAATATTTTACTTCACCGAAATCCAACCAACCAGGTGAAACTAGGCTTTACCAGTCTTTCTTAAATGGTATGTTAGACAATATTAAAGTCATTTGTGATTGATAGTTGTCTTTTAAAATGTTTCTAGAATTGTCATTTCCTGCGTTGATTTTATTTTTTAATATGTCGAAGTAGCCTCTGATTTATTGCCTCTGTTAATCTTATCTGGAATTTTATAGTGAATACAAATTGCTGATAAGAAACAAAAATATGTTGAACAGAATTGATTTCTTATTTGGTTCGCCGTATTTAATCGTAAAAAAAAGCGACCAATTAGATCGCTTTGTATTTTTTCATCATATGTTAATTACCAACCTGGAGCAAATGTTACACCAAATACGCCACCTTTAACATCTTTTCTTTGAAAAGGGAAGGCGTAATAAGGCTCTAAAACGAATGCACCAAATATGTTTACACGCAATGAAATACCCAAACTCATTACTGGTACACGTTCATTTGTTGTTTCGTATGTGATTGGATTTCCATCTGCATCAAAAGCTGGGTTTCCATTGGTATCTGTTGCTTGAGCAGTAGTGTATGTCGGTTCAGATTTGAATTTCACTTTGGTGTCGTTTGTCCAGGCTAAACCGGCGTCGAAAAAGAGATTCAGATCTGTAAATAAAAATCCGGAAGGGATTGCTGCCAGTTTTTTAGGTCCGGTAAAAGGTAAACGCAATTCAAAATTGAAAACGGCAATTTTACTTCCTGTTAATTGATCAATGTTGAACGAGTTGTTTGTTGTGTTGGATGTTGTACCATATATTGAACCGGCTTCATAACCTCTGATCAAATAAGGATAACCCAGATACATTGGATATAGACGATCTGCATCATTTCCGATTCTTAGTGAATTGTAAGACCTTACTGCTACTGTAATAGGTTTTAACCTCCAGTATTTACGTAAATCTGCAGATAAACCATAAAAATTGTACGTGCCTGTATATTTTTCTCCGCTTACCCGGTATCTGAAACCATCAATTGGCCCCGTCATCCCGAAAATAGAATTATCTCCTACAAAACCTGCATTAACTTGATACAGTGTAAATGAGTTAAATGGAATGCCCAACTCTGCACTTGCCTGTTCATTTGAAATCCGATCTCTCTGTGCGCCGGTAAAGTATCCGTTAGAATCATAATAATTACTGTATCTATCTATACGATAACTATATCTTGAAAAAGCACCACCCAATTCAAATCTATGTATTTTGCTAAAAGGATAAGCTGCAAAAATTTGAGCCTGATCTTCAAAAGTACGGATAATATCTGTGCGGTAATTGATCATTTGCGTGGTAGTTCCATCATTTAAAGGAACATCCTCTACACCATAAGAACTTAAACCAGATACATAAGGAATATGTGAAATTGCAACGCCCCAATTTATTCTGCTTTTTTGATTAATATAGCCAACTAATCCACCAAAGTCGTAAATCTGGCCATTTACAGACAGGTTTGCAATAATTTGATTTGCGCCCACAATATCACTAAACATACCAACAATACCACCCGAAATGCCCGTACCAAATCTGCTTGTGGATACACCAACGCCGCTATTGGCCAAATAATCCAGTCTGAATTTTGGTCTGTAGGGCACATTTTTCAGTGAATCTTCCGTAGTTTTTTCAAAACGTTCAAAATTTCCAAGATTGGAATTGATGATGTTTACGCCCATGTTTTCCATCGGTGGAAGTATCGCAGCAGCAAAATTCTCGTCTTTATTTCCAATTCTTTTTTCTTTAAATGCACTTAGTTTTGCATTATATAAAGTATAGCGTTGGTAACGATAGTAACTGTATACAATTTCATCTGTCGCAGAAACAGAAATGGCAGGGGAGAATTCGGTAATCCCACTTATTCCTGTAAAATAGTCCGTTAATTGATCTACGCTGTTGCCGCTAAAATTGTATTTGTACAAATTCCTGAAACCATCTCTATTGGAAAGAAAATAAATATGCTGGCTATCTGCAGAAAATTGTGGATTCAAATTGTTTGCTCCGGGAAATACATCCAGGTTCTGAACCGTTTTAGATTCGAGGTTGTAAATCGCCAGATTAATTGGGTTCACAGCTTCAATGTTTTTCGATTCAATAGCTTGTCGGTCTGATGAAAAGACGATTTTTTTCCCATCGGGCGAAAAACTTGGCGCATAATCAGAATATATATCGTCCGTAAGCTGTGTTATCGCTTTGGTATCGAGATTATAAGAGAATAAATCGCTTTGGCCTTCTACCATTCCGGAGAAAGCAATGTCTTTTCCATTTGGAGACCAAGTTAAGTTTCCGAATTGCTGCACGCGATCCATCGCCGTTTGCAATGCTGTAGCGCCATTGGCCACATTAATAATCATGAGTTGGTTTTTGCCCTGACTAAAAATGCTAAAAGCGAATTGTTTTCCATCTGGCGACCAGGCTCCGGCAGATTCTATAAAATTAAAATCGTCTATATGTCCGTTAGAAATCTGACTGCTTAATTTTCGGATAATTCTGCCGGTTTTTGCATCAGCAAGAAATAGATCAATCCCGAAAAGATCCTTTTCAGACATAAAAGCCAAATATTTTCCATCCGGACTTAAAGCCGGCGCAACGTTCATATTACCAGCATTTTTATTGTCAATAATTTTTGTGCCGGTAATTTTGATCTGCGAGCTATCGGCTTTAAGCATGGGCTTGTAGTGTTCGTCTATCGCATTTTTCCATAAACCGGATAACGTGCGGTCGTCATATCCAAAAGTATAGCGGATGGCGTTTTCATAACCATATTTTGCTGTGTTTTTAAATAGAGGTACAATGGTTGTGTCGCCATATTGCGAACCAATATAGGTCCAGAAAGCCTGACCATAACGGTACGGGAAATATTTATTGGAATTTGTTAAGTCTTTTAATGATGGAATGTCCCTGTTCAGCATGGCATCGCGCATCCACATAGAAGTAAATGCGTCTTTTTTTCCAATAGAAAGATATTCTGCCATACCTTCTACCATCCATAAGGGGGTGTTTCCGACATTTTCGAGGTTTACTGAGTCTTTTTCGAGTAAGACATGGTACTGAAAAGCGTGAACCAACTCGTGACCTAAAACGTGCCTGGTTTGACTATTTAATTCCATCACCGGCATTATTACTCGGTTTTTCAGTGCTTCGGTAACACCGCCGGTTCCAATTCCAATTTGCCCTTGTAAGGCTGTAGTTTGCTGGAAATCAGGATGATTGTTGTAGAGGATAATCGGGTTTTTCTTCAAAAATGTATCTCTGAAAACTTCCTGATGCATTTTATACCAGGTTTCTGCATCTTGAGAAAATTTCTTTAACAATTTTTCATTTTTCAGATAGTAGTAGATTTCAAAATGCGGTGTCTGGAGCACTTGAAAATCCAGTTTTTTATACCGCACCTTATTCTGCCCAAAATATTGTGCACTTGCCGTAAACGCGATGGAAAGAAATAATGCCGTAGAAATACAAAACTTAAATGAGGTAGAAAGTTTTTTCATATTGTTGGTTTGGCTGTAGTTATACACGATGCCGGGGCATCTAAAATCAGATAAAAATAACGATACTTTGCTGGGAATAAAGAGTTTTAACAATTTTTTCAGGATAAAAAATTCTCGTTTTTATCCTGAAAAGGCAGTTTTAATTCTGGCCGTTTTTCTTGCGTTCTCGTTCTTCTTGTCTTTGTTTTCTACGCAATTCCCGTTCTTCTTTTTTGGTTAAAGGTGTTGTTGTTGCCGGTTGGTTTTGCGTTGGATCGGTTTTCTTTTCCTCTTTCTTAACTTCTGGTGCAACTGCTGCCGGTGTTTCATTTGTTTCTGCGGGTTCTGGAATTGCAAAATCTGTAGAATCTACAACAGTTGTATCCGTTGCAGTAGTATCAATTACAATGCGCGGACTAGGGCAGTTGATGGTTCTGGTAATTGGAACCGTAGCTTTAGGAAACTGGCCGTATGTATAACCTGAAGATGGATCTAGATAAACCTTTTCCATAAATTTCGCAAAAATTGGAAGTGCGGTTCTAGAGCCTTCACCTTGTTCTCCATTTTTGAAATGTGCAGTTCTTTCATCGCAACCTACCCAAACACCAGTTACCAGATCTTTAGTAATTCCCATATACCAGGCATCTACATAATCAGAAGATGTACCGGTTTTTCCACCAATTTGGTTGTTCTTTTTGAATAGATTTGGCCATTCCCAAAGCGCTTGTGAGGTTCCTCCAGGTTCTTCCATGCCTCCCCGGAACATATATAACATTAGCCATGCAATCTCTTCACTTAACGCGCGTTTTGTTTTTGGTTTAAAATCTTCGATCAGATTATCGTCCAAATCGGTAATTTTTTCAACCAAAATTGGATCGGTTTTAATTCCTTTGTTTAAAAATGTGCTGTAGGCTTTTACCATTTCATAAACTGTAACATCATTAGAACCTAAACTTACCGATGGAACGGATTCCAGATGGCTATCAATTCCGCATTCATGCGCATATTTGACCACGTTATCCCAGCCAACATCTTCAGTTACCTGAGCAGTAATTGTATTAACAGATTTTGCCATTGCCCAACGTAAACTCATTTCTCTATAAGTTACATTGTAGTCTGCATTTTTTGGTTCCCAATATTTTGTTTCGCCTTTATCCTGATATTCGATTCTCACCGGTTTGTCGGTATATTTATCACATGGGTTTTTTCCTTGTTCTAACGCTGTTAGGTATGCGAAAGGTTTAAACGTAGATCCTGCCTGGCGTTTCGCCTGGTTTACGTGGTCATATTTAAAAAACTTGTGGTCAATACCTCCAACCCAAACTTTAATTTTTCCGCTTGCGGGTTCCATAGTCATCATCCCTGTATTCATGATTTTCCCATAATAACGGATAGAATCCATTGTAGAGAAAAGCGTGTCGCGATCGCCTTTATAGCTGAAAATGGTCATTCTTTTTTTTCTGTTGAAATACGCTTCAACTGAATCTGGCTGATTTGGAAATTTTTTCTGTAACAATGCATAAATTGGAAGGTTTCGCTTTGCGCGATCCGGATAATTAACTTTTTGCTTTTCGGAATCGTACCACGGATCTTCGTTTCCCCAAACACTGTAAAAGCGGCGTTGCAAAATCCGCATTTCATCCTGAACGGCTTCTTCTGCATATTTCTGCAGTCTGGAATCAATTGTAGTATAAATTTTTAAGCCATCTTCATATAAGTCATATCCGTTATCGGTACACCATTTTTCCAATATTTTAGATACCGCAGAGCGGAGGTAAGAATCGCCGTCGCTGCCGTCTTCCATTTTTCCTTCTTTCAGTTTAATTGGCGTTTTGCTCAGCGCAAGTAAACTATCTTTACTTAGAAAGTTGTACTTGTTCATTTGGCTCAACACCACATTACGGCGATCAAGTGCACGTTGTGGATTTTTAGTTGGACTATATAACGTTGTACCTTTCAACATACCCACCAAAAGTGCC
Source organism: Pedobacter terrestris (assembly GCF_052343045.1). NCBI lineage: Bacteria > Pseudomonadati > Bacteroidota > Sphingobacteriia > Sphingobacteriales > Sphingobacteriaceae > Pedobacter > Pedobacter terrestris. Next base: position 2,115,362 of record NZ_CP180264.1, read on the forward strand.
GATTCTGTAGTAGAAAGCTCTTTGGTTTCTTTATCGAAATAAATACGGCTGGCAGTTTTGATTCCGTAGGCATTATTTCCGAAAGAAACCGTGTTTAGGTACATCGTAATAATATCATTCTTAGAATAATTAGATTCCAGCTTTACCGCCGTCATCCATTCTTTAAGTTTAGGGATAATTCTACGCACCACCGGAATTTTAGATAAAAAGCCAGAAGACTTATTGTAGCGCGTACGGTACATATTTTTGGCCAACTGTTGCGTAATCGTACTTGCTCCACCGTCTTTTCCTAAACCAATCACCGCTCTTCCCAATGCCTGAAAATCTATACCGATATGTTTGTAAAAACGAACATCTTCGGTTGCCACCAAAGCATTAATCACACTGGGCGAAATTTCGTTGTAATTTACGGGTGTTCTGTTTTCTTTGTAGTAACGGCCAATGAGTTTGCCATCTGCAGTGTAGAGTTCAGAACCTACGCGTAAAGTAGGCGCTTTAATATCCCTATAACTTGGCGAGTAGCCAAAAAGCCAAAGAAAATTCAGTTGAAGCGCACAAAAGAAAATAATTATAGAAAAAACAACAATTGAAGTATAACGTAAGTATTTGTTTTTTATCTCTTTAAACATATTGTTTAGGTTGATGATGGGGGTTAAATGCTGAGGGCTAAATATAAAAAACTCAACATGCAAATTAACGGATTTAATTTACTTATTTTTTGTTTCTATATTTATTAAATGGATGTTTTGAACATTCTGAAAGGATTTACAGCTATGAAAAACGAATTTAAAGACCTGATTGTACACGGAAATAAAAAATTTTCACTTCAAAAAGCAAAGACAGATTTTACTGGCGGCTACACGAAAGAAAAGGCAAAAGATGCCCTTGTTAAATCGAAAATTGAAGTGAGCCAACATCAGGAAAAGTTATACGCATCTGCTACACACTCGCTTCTAATTGTTTTCCAGGCAATGGATGCCGCCGGAAAAGACAGCGCAATTGAACACGTTATGAGCGGTTTAAATCCTCAAGGTTGCCAGGTATTCAGTTTTAAAACACCAACTTCTGAAGAATATAAACATGATTTTCTTTGGCGCCACAACCGCGCTTTGCCAGAACGTGGGCGAATTGGCATTCACAACCGATCACATTATGAAAATGTATTAGTGTGTAAAGTACATCCCGAATATATCTTGAATGAGAACATTCCGGGCTTTGCGGATGTAAAAAAAATAAACAAAAATTTCTGGAAACAGCGGTATGAAAGCATCCGTAATTTTGAATCGCACCTGGCAGCAAATGGAATCGTATTACTCAAATTTTTCCTTAACGTAAGCAAAGCTGAGCAAAAACAACGTTTTCTGGATCGGATTGAAGACCCGACAAAAAATTGGAAATTCTCTTCTGATGATATTAGCGAACGTTTACTTTGGGATAAATATATGACCGCGTATGAAGACGCAATAAATGAAACCAGTACAGCAGATTCTCCGTGGCACATTATACCCGCAGATAAAAAATGGTTTGCGCGTTTGGCCATAAGTGAAATAATTGAAGATAAACTCCGCAGTTTAAACTTAAAATTTCCGGTACTTGGTGAGGAAGAAGCCGGAAAATTACAATTGGCAAAAGAAAGTTTACTGAATGATTAGTGCTTTCTCAAAACAAAATTGAAGATTTGGCCTTTTAAAGCAAAGACATATAAAATGACATCTAAGCCTCGAGTGCAACATCTTTCCATACTTGATAACGATTTTTACAAATTTACCATGCAGCAAGGTGTGGTAAAACTTTTTCCTTGGGCAAAGGCACGTTATAAATTTATCAATAGGGGCCAGCATAGTTTCCCGCAAGGATTTGACCGTGCTTTGCGAGAAGCTGTTAACCGAATGGCAGAATTGAAGCTGACTAAAGAAGAGAAGCACTTTCTGCAGGTTAACTGTCCGTATCTCGATCCGGTTTACCTCGATTTTTTAGAAGGTTATACCTATAATCCTAAAGAAATTACCATCACGCAACAAGGCGATCAATTAGAAGTACATATAGAAGGATTGTGGTATCGAACAATTTTATGGGAAGTACCCATTATGTCGCTAATTAGTGAATTGTTTTACGTGTTAAAAGGTTTAGACCGAATAACAGATCAGGAAGTAATTGATAAAACACGGATAAAAATTGAGAATTACCGCAGATTGGGCATCACTGTTGCCGAGTTTGGTACCAGAAGAAGGCATTCTTATGATGTACATCGTTTGGTTTTAGAATCATTGAAAAAATACGGTGATGGTAGTTTTATCGGAACCAGCAATGTGCATATGGCGATGTTATATCAAACCAAACCTATTGGCACACATGCGCATGAATGGTTTATGTTTCATGCTGCAACCTATGGTTTTAAAATGTCTAACGCAATGGGGCTCCAACATTGGGTGGAAGTGTATCGCGGCAATCTTGGCATTGCGCTTTCAGATACATATACTACAGATGTTTTTTTCAAACAGTTTGATAAAATGTTTTCAAAATTGTTTGATGGCGTGCGCCACGATAGTGGCGATGCGCTGAAGTTTGCCGATAAGGTGATTGGGCATTATGAAAAATTGGGTATAAACCCGATGAGTAAAACCATTATTTTTTCTGATGCCTTAAATTACGAAAAGGTAGAGCATATTGTAAATCATTGCAAAGGCAGAATTGGAATGTCTTTTGGTATTGGCACAAACCTCACCAATGATGTAGGCTCCGAGGCCATGAATATTGTAATCAAAATGACGCAAACTTCGCCTAAAGATGAAGAATGGATTGAGGTGATTAAATTGTCTGATGAACCAAATAAACATACCGGAGATGAAAAAGCCATTACATTGGCTAAACAAATTTTAAAGATCAGTTAGGCTCTTTTATTACGAATTAGAACCTTGCGAATGAAACGCGTAAATTTATGGTTGGTTGGGTAGGCTCTTTTAGAAGTGACATTGTTAAAAATAAGTGCAACGATAAGTAAAATTAAACAGCCGCTCAAGACTGGCGACCAGACATACCCATACCCAAGTGCGGCAATTTTTGGCCCGCCGGATACGGCAATCAAAGCTGTTGCTCCACCCGGAGGATGAATGGTTTTGGTCAACTGCATGGCTACGATAGAAAAAGATACTGCCAGCGGAGCTGTGATCCAGATAATATCCGGAAAAATTTTAAATACCGTAACGCCAACAATGGCAGATATTACATGTCCGCCAATTAGATTTCTAGGTTGTGCTAACGGACTTTGGATAGAACCGTAAATCAACACACTAGATGCGCCAAAAGAACCAATCAAAAAAATGTTTTCCATCCGGCTATAATGCAGACTTTGAATCCCGGCAATTAGTCCAATGCCTACACATGCGCCAATAAACGACCAAAAATGTTCATTTTTATCAACAAGTGTTTCTTTGTAAAAAATATATCTGGATACTCTAAAGCTTCTCTTTAATCTCTTTTTCATTTGCCCGTTAAAATTCTGTGCAAAGATTGCCAAAAAAAATTAATTGACGATTAAGATTGAAAAACGAAAGGGCTGCCAACATTTGACAACCCTTTATCAGAACATTAAATTTGGATTACTTAATTTCAAATACTGTGGAATCCAATGGCAGAAGTCCGCTTACTGCTTCCGAATTATATTTGACCGTATATTTTCCAGCCTTGTCAAGTTTATAGATATGGCCAAGGTTAATTGTTGCACTTAAATCTTCTCCAGCTTTAATATTAATATAACTACTGGCTGGGGGCGGCGAAATTCTTTTTGCCATTGCACCAAGATATTGTACTTCCTCTCCCTTGTCATTTACAATATCAAGATATTTGCTTAGGGGCGGTTCAAAAGGTGTATGCCATTTACAGAATTTTTTGTCGGTTTCCGAAGGATTATTTACTGTAAACTTCATCATGATTGAGTCACCAAGTGAAATTTTGGGCTCGATATCTATTTTAACCGTAAGTGCATTCTTAGCAATGGTGTCTGCTGTTGTGCTGCTTACATGAACAGAATCTGTTTTGGAACCTGCGCTTTCTTTCGGATTGGGCGTGCATGCAGCAAGTAACATAGCAGATGCAGCAATGTTGAGGATGTTTTTCATATCAACAAAAATAATAAAAACAGAAAATTGTTTTAATTATCTAAGCATAGTCATTTCGAACGCAATTTTCACGCAGAGAAATCTATTTTGTATGATTAGTTGTTTTAAATCTCTCCCTGCGTTCGAAATGACGGGTTGGGTGTTAATGGAGATGACGGGCTAAGTTTTAGTTACAATTACAAATCCAGAGTCAAAATTCACCAATAAAATGTTTTAATAACGAGATCTATATATTTTTTCTACTTTTGCAGCGCTTTTGGTTTCCGGCTTACATCCGGAATTAAAAGGGAATACAGTGTAAATCTGTAACTGTCCCGCAGCTGTAAGCTCCTTAACGGATTTCCAATCAAAAAAACCACTGTTCTTTAATCAGAATGGGAAGGTAGCGAAATCCGGGAGTAAGTCAGAAGACCTGCCTCCAGCACATATTTCATAGCTTTCGGGGATTGAAGCTAGGGGTGAGGTACTTTTTTATATTTCGTATTTTCATTTCTTTCATAATCTGTCTGCTGTGGGTCATTAACTCACCAGAAAAAAATGATTACAGGACATTTTGCCCTCAATGGCAACGTGCGTTTACTTATTTTGCTTTTTTCCATTCTTTGGGGAGGCATTTCAGCGCCTTGTCTTTTATATGCGCAGGCAGATACCTCTCGTTCTACAAGTTTAAAAGAAATTCAGATCAATGAAATCCGCAAACGTAAAGCGCATCTTTCTCCAACTCCGGTTCAGGTATTGGCTGGCGATGAACTTAAACGCCTAAATACTTTGTCTGTAGCAGATGCTGTTCGGTATTTTTCTGGTGTTCAATTAAAAGATTACGGCGGCATTGGCGGTTTAAAAACCATCAATGTGAGAAGTATGGGCAGTAACCATACCGCTGTTTTTTATGATGGTGTGCAATTGGGAAACGCACAAAACGGACAAATTGATTTAGGCAAATATTCCCTAACAAATGTTGGTGAAATTGCTTTGTACAGTGGTCAGCGTGGCGAATTGCTACAGCCTGCAAAGGCTTTTGCTTCTGCAAGTTCTTTATTTATCAAAACTAAAATTCCAACTTTTAATGCTTCAAAACACATATTAAATGCAAGCATAAAAACCGGTGCTTTCGGGTTAATTAATCCCGCATTACTGTATGCGTACCAGATTCAACCAAATCTTGCAGCTTCTCTAAATGTTGAGTTTCTGAATGCCAACGGCAAATATAAATTCAGGAGAACAAACGGAACATATGATACGACTGTGGTGCGCAGCAATGCAGATATTATCGCTTACCGGGTAGAAGCGGGCTTTTACGGAAAAACTTCCGATAGCAGTAAATGGGATGTAAAATTCTATAAATATCAATCTGAGCGCGGTGTGCCCGGAGCAATTGTTTCCAATAAGTATGATTTCAATCAACGGCAGTGGGATGACAATACTTTTCTGCAAGCTACCTATCAAAACAATCCCGCGCAACAATATAATATTTTAATACATGCAAAATACGCCAATGACTATACGCGTTACACCGATCCAACTATGGTTTCTGATGAAGGTGTTTTGAATAATATCTACAAACAACAGGAATGGTATTTATCTGCGGCGAATGTTTACCATCTTAGCAATTCGCTGGATTTTTCTTTGTCGGGAGATTTTAGCCGGCAGACTTTAAATGCAAATCTCAAATACTTCGCTTATCCCACGCGCAATACTTTGCTAATTGCCGCAGCCGGAAAATACCACATTAAAAGGCTGGAATTACAGACTAATATTTTGGCAACCCGAATTGCCGAGACGGTTAAAATGTACAATTCTGCAGGCAACAGAACTGAGTATACGCCTGCTGCGATGTTTTCGCTTCAACCATTTCAAACGTCGAATATCAGAATTAAAGGATTTTATAAATCAATTTTCAGAATGCCAACCTTTAATGATCTGTATTACACTTTCATAGGCAACACGAACCTACGGCCAGAATTTACCAAACAGTATGATCTTGGCATCAATTATCAGATGGCAAAAGCACGAAATCATCTAAAACTTTTTTCGGTGCAAACCGATGTGTATTACAACCAGGTTCGGGATAAAATTATGGCCATTCCAACGCTAAATCTTTTCAGGTGGACAATGGTCAATCTCGATGCCGTTTCTATCAAAGGTTTGGAAACCAATATCAAGTTACTTTACAAATTTGGAAATGTAGAATGGAATGCAAATGCAACCTATACCTATGAAAAAGCGCTTGATGTAACCAAAACTGGTTTTACGTACAGAAATCAAATTCCCTATATCCCTGTTCACAGTGGTTCATTTACTTCTGGCGTTGCATATAAAAACTACGGCGCAAATTACAGCTTCATTTACACAGGTGCGCGCTACAGTCAGAAAGCCAACATTCCGGTAAATTATGTAGAGCCTTATTATACACATGATCTGGCTGCTTATTGGCTTTTTGGCCATCATCATCAATATAAAATCAATGCAGAAATTAATAATCTGTTCAATCAGGATTATGATGTAGTACTCAATTTTCCAATGCCGGGAAGAAATCTTCGTTTTACGTTATCCATGAAAATTTAACCTATGAAAAACAATATTTACCTTCTAACCTCTCTTTTTTTTCTACTTGCTACCAGCGCATGCCGAAAAGATAAAAGTTTTATTCCTGAAGAAAAGGAACAACTGCCGCCGCAAATGGTAACTGAAATTAAAGGTTTTTACTTGCTGAATGAAGCCAATATGGGTTCTAATAAAGCATCTATAGATTATTATGATTTTGCCACAGGCCTTTATCGGCGAAATATTTATAACGTAGCCAATCCTGAAGTTACCCTCGGACTTGGCGATGTTGGCAACGATATCAAAATTTACGGATCGAAATTATACGTAGTCGTTAATATGTCTAACAAAGTTGAAGTGTTGAATGCTTCAACATCAAAAAAAATAGGACAGATTGATATTCCCAATTGCCGATACATTACATTTTACAAAAACAAAGCATTCGTTACCGCTTATGACGGTTATGTTTCTGTAGTTGATACTGCAACTTTAAAACAAGAGAAACAAATTGCAGTAGGGAAACAACCAGAAGAAATGGCCGTTGTTGGCCAAAAATTATATGTTGCAAATTCTGGCGGGTATAATTATCCAAATTATGAGCGTACGGTTTCTGTTATCGATCTGAATACTTTAACAGAGTTGAAAAGGATTGATGTTGCAATTAATCTTCATCGCCTGAAGGCAGATCAATATGGCGATTTGTACGTAACCTCTCGCGGCGATTATTATGATATTCCTTCCAATCTTTTCGTAATCGATACAGAAAAAGACGTAGTGAAGAAGACGTTTAATCTTGCAGCAAGCAATATCGCCATTCTAAATGATGTGGCCTATCTCTACAGTGTAGAATGGAATTATACTTCGGGCTCAAATAAAATCAGCTACGCGAAGATAAATGTAAAAGATGAAACCATTCTGACGACCAAATTTATTACCGATGGTACAGAGCAGAATATTGCCATTCCTTATGGCATTGCAATTAATCCAACCAATGAAGATGTCTATGTAACCGATGCCAGGGATTATGTAAGTCCGGGTACGCTGTATTGCTTTGATAAAACCGGGAAAAAGAAATTTTCGGTTACTACGGGAGATATTCCCGCACACATTGTATTCCTGAACAAATAACAATAATCTATAAAAATGAAAAAATCATCCGCTCTAATTTTAATGCTTTCTGCAGTTATAATCCTATTCAGCTGCAAGAAAGAAGAAACTGAGGTACTTCCAGATGTTAAATACGCTGTAACTGGCAATGCTGTAACCGCACAAGTAAATGTAAAAACGAGTTTCAGCGTTTCTGCAGGTAATGGCAAAACTTTTCAGCACGAATGGAAGCTTGATGGAAAAGTAGTTAGCCAAACCAATACTTACGATTTTACGGCTTTAACCGCTGGAACTTACGTTATCGAATATAAAGCCACAAACAGTGTGGGAAGCAGCACACACAAATATACGGTTACCGTACCGGTTCCTGTAGTTGAACAAACAGCTGGAAGCAGCAAATTTATCACTAAAGTATTTGACTATTTGCCCGCGCCCGGACAATTCATTAACGAAAGTTTAGGAAATCTGGCTGGCGCTCAAAAAATTATTGGCAACGTTAGCAACACGGGTTTAATTAGTTTAGGTGGTTTTGGTGGCTATATTGTTTTTGGGTTTGATCACTCTGTGGCAAATAATTCTGGAAATGATCTTGCCATTTATGGAAACCCTATTGGCGGAAATTTCGCCTGGTCTGAACCCGGAATTGTTTTGGTTAGTCAGGATGTAAACGGAAACGGTTTGCCAGATGATGAATGGTTTGAGCTTGCAGGTAGCGAATATGACAATCCGGCAACTATAAAAAACTACGAAATTACATATACAAACCCCAAAGGATATGCAAATGCGCAATGGAAAGACAATTTGGGCAATTCTGGAAGTTATGATATCAACGCTTTTCACAAGCACAATTACTATCCGGAATTCGCACCAAACCAAGAAACGTTAACTTTTAAAGGCACGCTTTTGCCTTCTACCTGGGGACAAGTTGGCAGCATTTATACCAATAATCCTTTTGCCTGGGGTTACACGGATAGTTATTCTACCGGAGATGATTATGCAACCAAAGGGTACAACAGTTTCGATATAGATTGGGCTGTGGATAAAAATGGCGCAAAAGTAAATCTGAAAACCATCGACTTTGTGAAAGTATACACCGCGCAGCGTGAAAAGGGAAATACGCTTTTAGGCGAAATATCAACCGAGGTAAAGGGCGCAGCAGACTTGAATATCAAATAATAAACACATAAATAATAGTATGAAACACATCAACATTAAAAATTTCTTTGCGCTTACCTTAGTAATCATTTTTGCAGCGTCATGTAAGAAAGAAGACATCAACACCGATCCGATTATTGATCCTGTATCTTCGGCGAAATATGAAAATGGCTTTTTTATTGTGAATGAAGGTTGGTTTGGCCACGGTACTGGCGAGGTAAACTTTTTTAATTACACCACCGGAAAACTTACCGATAGCGTTTTTAAACGCGAAAACCCTACTAAAGACCTTAATCCCACAAGCTCTACTTTACAATTTGCCACCATATTTAAAGAAAACTTATACCTGGTAAGTAAAGTTGGCGGACCAGTAGTGGTTTTAAATGCGAAAACAATGGTAGAGAAAGCAAGAATTGCGGCTAAAGGCGGGAACGATTGGCGCGCCTTTTTAGGGATTGATGAGAACACCGGTTTATTGAGCAGCAATAGCGGCGTTTATTTGGTGAATCTGAAAAATATGACTGCTTATGCAAAATTGGTTGGTGCCGATGGACAAGTTGGCGATATGATAAAAGCCGGGAATTACATTTTTATGCATAGTGCTACAGATGGTTTATTGGTTTACAACCTTGCAGATTATAGCCTGAACCGTAAAATTAAAGGCCTTACAGTTGGTTTTGCGCAAACTCCAAATGGTAAAGTCTGGTATGCTGCTGGCAAGTATTTATATCAAACAGATCCGCAAACCTTGGCTAAAGATAGCGTTGCTTTAAGTTTTAACACCTATGCAAATTGGGGTGCGTGGCACGCAGGTTCTATAGCTGCATCTACAAAAGACAACACCGTTTATTTGTTAAAAACCGGAAGTTTTGGCGGTGGAACCGATATTTATAAATACGATGGTACAACAACTTCTGTAGCAACTCCATTTGCAACCTTGCCAGAAAAGCAAATGTTTTATGGCAAGGGAATCGGTTTTGATGGCCACTTAAATCAAGTTGTAGTTACAGCAGTTCAATCTGGTTATGGCGCAAACTATGCCATTAATCACTTGTATTTTTACAACCCTGCAGATGCAACTTTAAAAAATACAATCGCTTACGACGGTTACCATTTTCCGGCAATTCCTGTTTTTTATTAAATTATATCTCTCAAATGTTAAAAAGGTCTGCTTTTCATCAAAGCAGGCTTTTTTTATTACCTTTGCGGCGCTTTTGGTTTCCGGCACATCCGGAATTAAAAGGGAATACAGTGTAATTCTGTAACTGTCCCGCAGCTGTAAGCTCTATTAGGATTTTTCATCCCGGTGGTCACTGTTCAAAAAGAATGGGAAGACCGAAAAATCTGGAGTAAGTCAGAAGACCTGCCTTTAGCCTATATTTCATAGCTTTCGGGGATTGAAGCTAGGAGTGGAGTACTGACGTTTTCGTATTTTCATTTCCTTTTTCTATGCTGTTTGCTGTGGGTAAACTCACAATCAAATGAACAAAAAAAGTATTTTAATTGCTGCTGGTCTGGGACTTGCGCAATTAACGCTTAGCCAGCTGGCTAATGCCCAACAAGACACATTGCAACTACAGGATGTTGTAATTTCGGCAACCAAAAACGATCAAAAGCAATCGCAAACCGGTAAAGTAGTCAGTATTATTAGTCGTGAAACGTTAGACCGCAGTCATGGTAAATCGCTACCAGAATTATTAAACGAGCAAGCGGGTATTGTTGTTTCAGGCGCAACAGGCAATCCAGGTCAAAATAAATCGGTATTCTTTCGTGGTGCAGCCAGCGCGTATACCGTAGTTTTAATTGATGGTATTGTACAAAATGATCCTTCAGGAAATGGCGGCGCATTTGATTTGCGCTTGTTTTCTATTGACCAGATTGATCGTATCGAGATTTTACGTGGTGGCCAATCTACCATTTATGGTTCTGATGCCGTTGCAGGTGTCATCAACATCATCACCAAAAAAGGCGGACCAAAAGGCAATACCATTTATGGTGTAGCCAGCGCTGGTAGTTACGAGAGTTATAAGGGAACAATTGGCCTTAATGGTGCTGTAGAGGGTTTCACTTACAACATCAATTACACACACAACAAAACAGACGGAATCTCTGAAGCTGCTGTTCCTGCCGGAAGTAATGCTATATACGATAAAGATGGTTTTAAAACCGACGGTGTAAACGCAAACTTCGGAATTGAATTGGATAAACATTTCTCTGTAAATCCCTTTTTAAGATATTTTTACGGCGATTATAAAATTGATGAAGATGCTTTTACGGATGGTTTGCCAACCAATCACTCGCTTTTAAAGCAGTTTAGTGGTGGTGTAAATTCTATTTATAAATTTAACACCGGAAAGATTACCTTGAATTACAGCTACGAAACAACCTCTAATGATACAGAATCAAGTTATATGGGTTTCCCGTCTAACTATTCAAGTCAGGGAAAATTAAGTGTGGTAGATTTATTTTACAACCAGAAAATCAACAATAAACTAGATTTATTATTGGGAATTGACAACCGCGGTTTAAAACTGCTTAGCGGAAGTGATGCACCGAAAACCAATATTTTTGCCGCTTATGGTTCAGTATTTTTACACGATTTAAGCATCTTCAACTTAGAAGTTGGCGGCCGTTACAATAAACACGATCAATATGGAGATAATTATACCTATACCATTACACCAAGTATAAACATTGTTAAAGGCGTTAAATTGTTCGGAACGGTTTCTACGGGTTTCAAAATTCCTACGTTGAGCATGTTATTTGGCCAATACGGTGCAAACTTAAACTTAACACCAGAAAAATCTCAGAATTACGAAGCTGGCGTAAACTTCAATGTTGCTGAAGATAAATTTGGCTTGAGATTGGTTGCCTTTAAACGCGATTTGAAAGATGCAATTATTTATGGCGCTACCGGATACATCAATCAGGCAACACAAAACGATAAAGGTTTTGAAATTGAACCTTCAATGAAATTGGGCATATTTAACTTTAATGCATATTATGCATATGTTGAAGGTACAAGCGGTACGGTAGATTATTTAATCCGCAGACCAAAAAATACGGTTGGCGTAAATGCTGGTGTACAAGCCACTAAAAATTTATACGTAAGTGCAAACTACCGTTATTTCGGAAAACGTTTCGATACCAACTTCGCTACGTATGCAGTAGAAGAGTTGCCTTCGTACAAACTGGTAAGTGCTTATGCAGAATATGCTTTGTTTAACAAAAACGTACGTATTTTCTTCGACGCGAAAAATATTCTAAACGAAAAATACAATGAGTTTATCGGTTACAGTACTATGGGCTTCAACTTTAATGCGGGTGTAAGTTTTAATATCCGATAAGAAAAATATAACTTTGCATGAAATGCTTTGGTCGGGTTTAGCGCGGCCAAAGTTAAACTAAGATTTAGAATATGTCCGATTTAAAATACAATCCACGCAACCTGGCGCTATTGCTGATGATTTTGGCAATTACTGCTTTCCGCTTATTGGTCACCTTCAACTCAGAAGCTTTACAGTTTGCGAATTTCTCGTCTATTGGTGCGGTTGCACTATTTGGTAGCGCTTATTTTAAAGATAACCTTAAAGCTTTCGCTTTTCCCGTTTTAAGTTTGCTGCTTAGCGATGTAGTTTTATATTCCACCATTTACAAACAATATGTAGATATGGCGATGGTGCAAGAATTGTGGACGTATTTAGCGATTATTTTGATGGTTTTGGCCGGCAAAGTAATTTTGAAAAAAGTAAATGTTGCAAATCTATTGTTATCAACCTTAGCCGTTGTATTGATTCACTGGATTGTAAGCGATATCGGTTCTTGGTATCATAATCCATTATTCACGCAAGATTTATCCGGTTATATCAAATGTTTGACCGTTGCTATTCCGTTTGAAGTACGGTTTTTAGAAGGAACGTTAATTTATGATGCATTGCTTTTTGGTGCTTTCGAAGTATTAAAAACAAAATATCCGGTTTTAAATTTCAGAACGCAGAACGCATAGAACTTAATGTTTTAAGATAATTTATATCCCCTTTTGATTTGGTTCAAAAGGGGATTTTTTTGTAATATTGAGGATGAAAGCAGTATCTTTTTTGCCAGCGGCAACCAAAATGATTTACGATATGGGCCTGCAACAATACCTGTACGGTGTTACATTTGAGTGTCCTAAAGAAGCCGCAGATTTACCGAAAATTGTGCGTTGCATTCTGGAAGGTAAAAATTATACAAGCATAGAGATTGACCGGATTTTCTCTGCTTCAAAAGCACAAGGAAAAAGTTTGTATTGGGTTGATGATGAATTGCTGGAAGGTATTCTTCCTGATATTGTATTTACACAAGACATCTGTGAGGTTTGTAATATCGATACCGTTTGTACAGAAACCGCGGTAATGAAACTGAGCAAACAGCCGAAACTCGTACCGCTATCGCCCAATAATTTAAAAGATGTTTTTGAGTGCGCCATTACCATTGCCAAAGCTTTAGGCAAAGAAGAAGTTGCACTTACTTATCTGGCAAAATTGCAGCGGCGTACCGATCATATCCTGGATATACTCCGTGAAAACCGTGCACCTTTAAAACGCGCAATGCTGATGGAATGGATTGAGCCAGTGTATAATTGTGGACATTGGATACCTTACCAAATTGCTGCGGCAGGCGGTGTAGATATGCTTTCCAATCCTGCCGGCGATTCTATTGTAACGCCTTGGGAAAAAATTGTACGTTACGATCCGGAAGTTCTTGTTGTGGCACCCTGTGGTTTTGATGTGAAGCGCAGTATAGAAGAAATGAATATCTTGTTGGAAAAGAAAGAATGGCAAAACTTAACCGCTGTTAAAAACCAACAAGTGTACATTGCCGATTTTGATATGTTTACACAACCAAGCATCGGTACGCTGGTAGAAGGTATAGAATCTTTAGCTTGCATGTTTCATCCAGAAATTTTTAAGGCAACACCCGCATTGGCATCAAGATTTGTAAACTTTAGTGCCGTAAAAACAGTAGCAGTAAAATAAACAGACTTATGGGCGAGCGAAAAAAACTGGTAATACTTACCGGCGCGGGTATTAGTGCAGAAAGCGGATTGCGCACATTTAGAGATGCAGACGGACTTTGGGAAGGGTATAACGTGTATGATGTGGCCACACCTGAGGCGTGGGAAGAAAATCCGGAATTGGTACAGCAGTTTTACAATGAAAGGCGTAAACAAGTAAGAGCGGCAAAACCCAATGCGGCACACATCGGCCTCGCCGAACTTGAAGAACATTTCGACATTGACATTATTACGCAAAATATTGATGATTTACACGAACGTGCAGGTTCTACCAGGGTTACACATTTACACGGCATCATAACCAAATCGCAATCCAGTGCCAGACCAGAGCTGGTGTATGATTTGCCCGGCGATGATATTTTAATGGGTGAGTGCTGCGCATTAGGCTCGCAACTGCGGCCACATGTAGTTTGGTTTGGCGAGGCTGTGCCGATGATAGAACCGGCGGCACTTATTTGCAGCAAAGCTGAACTCTTTGTTTTAATTGGTACCTCACTTGCCGTTTATCCCGCTGCGGGATTAATCAGTTACGTGCAATCTAGCGTCACCAAATACATTATCGATCCGATAACACCAGATGTCAAGCGGTATAAGAACACGCACTTGATTCAGAAAAGTGCAGTGAACGGTATTACAGATCTTCGAAAGATTTTGCTGAATGCGAAGTAAGAAAATTTGCGTCTTCAATTGGAGCGGGGGCAAAGACAGTACTCTGGCTCTGCATTATGCATTGCAAGATCCTGAAATAAAAATTCGTTATTTGTTAACCACGATAAGTGCTCAATACAACCGCATTTCTATGCACGGCGTTCGCTATGAATTGCTTGTAAAGCAAGCAGAAAGTATTGGTATTCCTTTGTATGAAATCCATTTGCCAGAAATGCCAGATATGGAAACATATAATGAAATAATGCGTGATCATCTTTTCATGTTGAAAGCAGAAGGGATAACACATTCTATTTTTGGTGATATTTTTTTGGAAGATTTAAAAAAATACCGTGAGGAGAAACTCGCAGAAGTTGGCCTTCAGGCAATTTTTCCTTTATGGCAGAAAGATACCAAATCGATTATTCAAGCTTTTCTTTCCCTGGGTTATAAAACAATAATTGTATGCGCCCAGGAAGAATTACATTTTTTTTGCGGTAAAGTATTGGATGAAAAATTGATTGATAACTTTCCTAAGCATATTGATGTTTGTGGGGAAAAAGGAGAGTTTCATACTTTTGCTTTCGAAGGGCCGATTTTTCACCAATCAATAAATTTTACCATTGGCGAGCAAGTGCACCGGGTATATGAAATGCCTAAAAAAGAGGACAACAAAGTTGAAGAAAAATATTCTTATGGGTTTTGGTATACCGATTTGCTGCCTTAAATCAATTGCTTAAAACATTTTGGCATCATTTTTTCTTTGTTAGTCGAATAAACTCATATCACATCCCTAAATAGAATCCATTCAGTTGTGTGTTATAAGTCTAATCAGATTCACTAACTAAAAAAAGAAGCTATGAAAAAGATATTTGTTGTAATCGCATTAAGTTCAGTAATGTTTGCTTGTAACAACAAGGCAAAAGAGGAAGCTGCATTAAAGCAGCAGGAAACAGAGAAACAGATGGCTATAAAAGCCTTAAAAGATAGTCTGCGTTTGGATAGTTTCCAAAAAGTGGAAACAGCTAAAGCAGAAGCAGCAAGAGAGCAAGAGTTGGCGGCAGCAAGAGCAGAAGGCGCACGTTCAGCCAGATCAAGTTCTGGTTCTGGATCAGGTTCTGGAAGCAGTTCGGCATCTTATGGCGGTACGCAGGCTACAGCTAAGAAAAAAGGTTGGAGTGATGCTGCTAAAGGTGCAGTTATTGGCGGTGCTGCCGGCGCAGTTGGTGGTGCAATCATCGACAAGAAAAAAGGCCGTGGCGCAGTAATTGGCGGTTTAGTTGGTGCAGGCGGCGGTTACCTTATTGGTAGAGGCGAAGATAAAAAGTCTGGTCGCGTTCAAAACTAAGACTTAAAAATAAAATGAGCGGTTATGGAAACATAGCCGCTTTTTTTGTGTTTAGATTTTCTATATTTAAGAAAAAACTATGAGCCAAATTGTAACCAAAGGGCAGCTACAACATTTCGTGATGTTTTGGCTTAAACCAGAATTGAATGATACCGAAATTATTGCCTTTGCAGAATTTTTTGAAAGTCTTAAATCTATTTCTACAATAAAATCGCTACACTACGGTTTGTCGGCAAAAACACCTTCGCGGCCGGTAACAGACAATTCATTTACCTATTCACTAACCATCATTTTTGACAATATAGAAGATCACAACGCTTATCAAGACGATCCAATTCATTTGAAAGCGATTAAAGATTTTTCGCACAACTGGACTAAAGTTGTTGTCCACGATACTTCTGTTGTTTAAAAGAAAATATTTCTGAAACCAGGAAATTGGGGTAGGGTGATAATAGAAGCAAAATAAAATCCGGATTGGTATAACGATCCGGATTTTATTTTGCAGTTTGATTTAGGTTACATACAAAAATACTTTAACTGTTGCTCTTTGAAGGTCTTTTTTATCGGGATTGCTCTCCAATCGAGAATCGAATTTTTTACAGCCAATTTTATAAAACTTCCCGATAATTTGGTGAAATTGAACATCCAAATTAAATACTGTTATGCTATTTAATTTATTAGTTCACAGTTAGTTGATGTTTCCTAATTAAACTTTGGAAACAGATACACATGATTAATTTGAATTTTACTACATTGAAATACAAAATTAAATTCTGAATGATTATAAAATTATCTGTATATCAGTTAGTTATGTATGTTTTTGTTTAGTATTGATGGCGATTATATGCTGCGGTGAAATCTGTCCGCATTTCTTTAAAACGGACGATTACGGTTTGTATAAACGCTTCGTCAAGAATTTCAAAAACATCATTTACGCCTCCGCCACTCAAATCTAATTCGGCAAGTTTGTAGCTTTGTTCAAATGTTCCTTGCTCAAATTTTACGATGAATTTTTGGTTCATTGAAAAGATAGTGATTTTACATTCCGGGTGTGGAAGCTCTGCAATTATTCTCATGTGTCTAAATTTAATTTGTTAAAGATTGTCCGTTTAGACTGCCCTTGCATTCTATAATTTCAAACCGCGCAAACAATTCTTCCTTGTACCAATTGCGTGTTCGTGTAAGCTTGATTACGTTAGCGTGATCTGCGCTCTTGTAAGCGTAATCCTTCATGAACTGGCTGTTCTCCCAAATCGAAAAAGTAGCTTGATCTAGAAAAGGATTTTCGCCCATTCCGGCAGAAAGAATGAAGCCTTCTGCATTTCTCATCGCTTCTGCAGCCTGCTTTATATTTTCTCTAAACTCCTTTAATTTATTAAAACGAATTGATGCGCGCGTAATTACTGCAATTCTTTCTGTAGAGGTTTTTTTTACTTCATCAGGTTTAAAAGGTTGTATTCCTGACCATAAACCATGTGAAGATAAAGGTTTAAGTAAGATGGTAAATTCCTCTGTTCCAAAAAATCTGAACCATTTCATTACAGATGAATGCTGCTCAAATGCGCGAAAATCTGCTTCATTCTCCCAGGTAGTAAGGATAGTCCAGTGTTTATAATCTGGTGATAAATCGACTTGCGCGTCCTTTCCGTTCCCCATTAGTTTCCAGAACACACATTTTTTGTTTAGCCATAAAGGTAAACGTAGAACGGCCATGCCTAAAAAACCAAATGGT
This sequence comes from Pedobacter terrestris, assembly GCF_052343045.1. Taxonomy (NCBI): domain Bacteria; kingdom Pseudomonadati; phylum Bacteroidota; class Sphingobacteriia; order Sphingobacteriales; family Sphingobacteriaceae; genus Pedobacter; species Pedobacter terrestris. Next base: position 2,133,067 of record NZ_CP180264.1, read on the forward strand.
ATAGTGGCGGGTTTAAATTTTGTAATGCTTAGGGCTACGAACATAATTTCTGCTTCCAAAACTATTAAATTTGATGAGGAAAGCGGTTGAATGTGGAGAATAAAGCGATTGTTGATTTTTAGACGTGTAATCACTTCTGCGTCATTAAGTAGGTCTGCAACGCAATATTTGCTTTTTCTCTTTAACTTTGATTCAAATAATTTAAAAGAATGGCAGAAGATTTAATCATCAATAGAAATTTGACGAAAGCATCGCAATATGAATCCATTATACCTCAAATTGATGCTTTGCTGTATTGTGAAGATGATTTTGTTGCTAACATGGCAAATGTTACAGCGGCTTTAAAAGAGCAGTTTGGTTGGTTTTGGGTTGGTTTTTACCTGGTAAAAAACGATGAATTGGTTTTAGGGCCTTTTCAAGGTCCGGTGGCATGTACGCGGATAAAAAAAGGAAAAGGTGTTTGTGGCTCGTCCTGGGCGCAAGTTGAAACCTTAATCGTGCCAGATGTAGATCAGTTTCCAGGGCATATCGCTTGTGCATCTGCATCTAAATCTGAAATTGTTCTGCCCTTGATTAAAGATGGCCAGGTTATCGGAGTGTTGGATGTAGATAGTGAATATCTTAATCACTTTGATGAAACAGATCAGGTTAATTTAGAGAAAGTTATAAGTATTCTATTAAAGTAAAAATCTACTATTTTGAAACTGCCATCAGCTTACTATTTGCACGAGGATGTGCTTTTCCTCGCTAAAGATTTGCTTGGAAAAGTATTGTACACAAATATTGGTGGCGATCTATCTGCTGGCATCATTGTAGAGACAGAAGCGTATTTTGGGGTGAAGGATAAAGCTTCTCATGCATATGGTGGCAGGCGGACAAATCGAACAGAAACCATGTATAATGCTGGCGGCGTAGCATATGTTTATCTCTGTTACGGTATACACAGTTTGTTCAATGTAGTTACGTCTAAGCAAGATGATCCGAACGCGGTGCTTATTCGGGCAATTGAGCCGTTGCATGGATTGGAATTTATCGAAGCCCGACGGGGAATGTCGGCCTCAAAACCCGCAATATCTAGCGGTCCTGGCTCTGCAGCAAAAGCTCTCGGTATTGATCGCAAATTTAACTTAAAAGATTTATCGGGATCTGAAATCTGGATTGAAGACCAATCGATTGTTTATTCCGAAGCGCAAATTGCAGCAGTCCCGCGCGTTGGGATAGCGTACGCCCAGGAGCATGCACTTTTGCCTTGGCGATTCTTTGTTCGTGGAAACAAATATGTAAGTAAACCGAATAAATAGTTTAGATCAAATAATTTTTCCGGTTTTCTCTCTAGAGATCATCTAAAAATTGAGTAGATAATTTCTAAACATTTTAGTGTATAATCTGTTTTTTATAGAAAATCTGATCATGAAAAACGAAAAAAATATAGCCATACTAAAAGAAATGATAGAAGATGTGCGGACCTGCATGTTTGTAACTTTTTCTTCTGATGATGAATTTGGCAGCCGGCCAATGGGTACGGCAAAAGTTGAAGACGACGGCAGTATTTGGTTTTTTACCAATGAATATTCGCTGAAGTCTAAAGAAATATCGAAAGATAAAAATGTGCTATTAAATTACAGTGATCCATCAAATAATACCTATTTAACCGTTAAGGGAAAAGCCAATCTCGTAGATGATAATGTTAGAAAAGAAGCTTATTTTTCGCCTTTTGTGAAAGCATGGTTTCCTGATGGAATTGAAGATCCTAGGTTAATTTTAATCCATGTTGTTCCGGAAGAAGCAGAATATTGGGACGCCTCATCTTCAAAACTTGTGGTGTTGTTTAGTTTGTTGAAGGGGATTGTTACTGGAGATACGCCTGATTTAGGTAAGCATGACACGATAAAGTTTTAAGCATTAAATTATCTATAGAAAAGCAGGATTGGCAACAATACCTGCTTTTTTTGTAATATTGAGCAATGAATTTCGAAAACAATATCGCATTTGCGAAAGCTCAGGATGAGGCAGACAAGCTTCGCCCTTTCAGGCAGCAATTCTTGTTTCCTAAGCTTAATGAAAATGAATTTATTTACCTGTGTGGTAACTCTTTAGGTTTGCAACCTAAAGTTGCTTCTGAGGTGGTTAACCGGCAGATGTCTAACTGGGCAAACTTGGGTGTTGAAGGTTGGTTTGAAGGTGATGAGCCTTGGATGTTTTATCACAAGGCCTTGAAAAACTTAATGGCACCCATCGTTGGTGCACAACCAGCGGAGGTGTGTCCAATGAATACATTGACGGTAAATCTGCATTTGCTTATGGTGAGTTTTTATCGCCCTGCAGGCAAACGATTCAAAATTATTATGGAAGGCGGCGCATTTCCATCAGATCAATATGCAATTGAGAGTCAGGTACGATTTCATGGTTTCGATCCAAAAGAAGCGATTTTAGAGGTTTTTCCACGCGAAGGTGAGGAAGCCTTGCGTACCGAAGATATTATTGCTCAGATCGACGGACATGCGGATGAAATCGCTTTGGTTCTGTTTGGTGGCATAAACTATTTTACCGGTCAGTGGTATGATATGAAATCTATAACTGCTGCAGGACATAAAATTGGCGCTGTTGTTGGCTGGGATTTAGCGCATGCTGCTGGAAATGTTCCGCTTCAATTGCACGATTGGGATGTAGATTTTGCTTGCTGGTGTTCGTACAAATATCAAAATTCTGGCCCTGGTGGCATCAGTGGTATTTTCGTACATGAAAAACATTTCGCAGATCGAACTATTAATCGTTTTGCCGGGTGGTGGGGTTATCAAGAGCAATCTCGTTTTAAGATGGAAAAAGGTTTTGTTCCTGAGGCCGGCGCAGATGGCTGGCAAATTAGCTGTGCACAAGTTATACCAATGGCGCTTTATCACGCTTCTTTAGAAATTTTTGAGCAAGCTGGTTTTATGGCGGCGCTTAGAAATAAAAGTATTTCTTTAACAGGATATTTAGAATTCATTATTAATCAGATAAATATAGATTTAGGATATGAGCAATTTCATATTATCACACCTGAAAATCCTGAAGAAAGAGGTGCCCAACTCTCTATAATTGCGGCACGAAAAGGCAAAGAAATTTTCGATGCGCTGGTGCAAAATCATGTGCTTGGCGATTGGCGTTCACCAGATGTAATACGCTTGAGTCCGGTGCCTTTATACAATTCTTTTGAAGATGTTTTCAAAACTGGTTTAATCCTGGCCGACATTAGTAAGCGACTTTTAAAATAGCCAATACGATGATTTTTTACAATCCAAAAGACTGGTTCAATTTCATTTTCCATATCCATAAAGCCGATACTTTTCGTAAACTCTGGCCTTTAATGCTTTCCGTGGCGATTTTTTCTGCTGTGGTTGCCTATTTGGAAATGGAGGTTTTTCAGCTGTCTAAAACCAGTTATGTAAATAATATTGGTATGATGCACAGTTTGCTCGGTTTTGTGATTTCTATGTTGCTTGTTTTTAGAACCAATACCGCTTATGACCGTTGGTGGGAAGGCAGAAGGTTACTGGGCACATTGGTTAATGTAAGTCGCAATTTTGCTATGAAAGTTAAGGCAATGCGGCTTCCTGATGAGGAAATACGGTTTTTTGAATATGGCATTCCAAAATATGCGTTTGCTTTGAAAGAACATTTGCGTGAGAAACAGTACTTCGGTAAAAATAGCTTTTTGATTGAGGTTGATGGTGGCAAACATATTCCAAACCAGATTGCATCCAGTATGATTATGAGAGTTTATGATCTGCTGGCGAAAGGTTTCATTACTCAGGAGCAACTCATTGTGCTTACTGGCGACCTAAATCAGTTTACAGATATTTGCGGCGGTTGCGAGCGCATTAGAAATACGCCAATTCCATTTTCTTACAGTGCATTTATTAAAAAATTCCTATTCTTTTATGTCATTACCATTCCTTTTGGTTGGGTATTTAGTTTAGGTTATTATGTGGTGCTGATTGTTCCTTTTATTCTTTATGTATTAGCCAGTTTAGAGCTGTTGGCTGAAGAAATAGAAGATCCTTTTGGTGAAGATGCAAATGACCTTCCCGTTGACAAAATCTGCAACAATATTGAAAAACATATAGAGGAAATTTTAAGTTGATGATTAAAATTGCGTGGCATACGCTTTATGCACATCCATTACCCGAAGGGCATCGTTTTCCGATGTTAAAGTATGAGTTGATTCCTGGTCAGCTGTTGCATGAAGGAACAATACAGCAGGATAATTTATTTGAGCCAGAAATTTTGGATGAAGACAATGTGCTGGCTACACACCATCCTGACTATTGGAGGCAACTTAAAGAGCTTACACTTCCGCCAAGAGAGCAGCGCAGGATTGGCTTTCCGCTTACTGCTCAACTTCTGGAACGCGAGTTGCGTATTGCTCAAGGCACCATAGATGGTGCAAAATTTGCTATGGAGCATGGGATTTCTTTTAACGTAGCCGGTGGTACGCACCATTCCGGGAGCAATTGGGGCGAAGGATTTTGTATATTAAATGATCAGGCGATTGCTTCTAACTATCTATTAAATAATAATTTATCTAAAAGCATATTAATTATTGATTTAGATGTGCATCAAGGAAATGGCACCGCAGAAATTTTCCAAACAGAACCGCGCGTATTTACATTTTCGATGCATGGCGATAAAAATTTTCCTTTCAGAAAAGAAATATCCAGTTTAGATGTTCCATTAGAAAACGGACTTGGAGACGATGCTTATCTGGAACTTCTAGAGCGAAATTTGATTGCGGCTTTTGATCAATCCAAACCGGATTTCTTATTTTTTCTTTCGGGTGTAGATGTACTTTCAACCGACAAGCTAGGTAAACTTGAATTGACCAAATCGGCTTGCAAAGAACGCGATAGATTTGTTTTGCAGTTTGCGAAAAGCAAAGGTTTACCAATTCAGGTGAGTATGGGCGGCGGTTATTCTACAGATATTAAAGATATTGTTGATGCGCACTGCAATACTTACCGTCTTGCATTTGACCTGTTTACTTAACTCAAACCGTAGAGGTTTTTTCAGAATTTGTGTTTTCCATTATAGAAATTATATTCACTTGCCAAACCATTATCTCTGGCAGCTAAAGTTATGTTGTCTACGTAAAAAGTCATGTAATGGCATGCCTATTGGTTTTGCGAGATAAAAACATGTTATGAAATTGAATATTACTTTAGCAGCACTGATGGCTACTGCAACTCTATTTTCTGCATGCAGCACAGACAAAAAACAATCTTCCGGTCAAGATTCAATTGTCAAATCGCCCTCTGGGCAAAATCAAACACTTGATTCTCTAAAAACCTTTGCCGGAAAATATCCTCAGGAAGTTGGTTTGCTGGAGAATGGAAACGTAAAAACCAGGTTAATGCAATTGCTGGGAAACAAATATGCAGCTTTTATAAAATCATGGAATACCGAATCGCCAATCTCTATTGAGAAAAATGTTTTAGGTGCCAGCGGTTGAGAACAACATAATTGCGGTGACAATAACTATTTGTTATATATAGACTTCGCGACAGACAATATCAATATTTACCACATCATTAACGGCCATCTTGAGGTTTACCAAGAAAAAGGTCAGTTTGTACTTCCTGATACGCTGAAGCAAGATTTTGATGCAGTAACCAGCGATATTGAACATTAAATTCCTCAAAAGCATTTTTTAAAAAAGGCTACAAGAAAAGTAGAATCGGCTAAATTTAATCGGTATTACAAACTCATATTTGTATTCGTATTTGTTCATTCAAAACCTATATATATGAAAGTATTTGTAACCGGAGCCACAGGTTTTGTTGGCTCAGCCGTTGTTCAGGAATTATTATCTGCTGGCCATGAAGTGATTGGTCTTGCCAGAAACAAGAAAGCTGCACAAGTTTTGCAAAACCTTGGTGCGCAACCGCATCTTGGCGATTTAACAGACATGGAAAGTTTGAGGCGTGGGGCAGCGCTTGCCGATGCAGTTATTCATACGGGTTTTATACACGACTTTAGCAAATTTGCAGAGAGCTGCGAAATTGATCGTTTGGCAATAGAAGCAATTGGAGCAGAACTTCTGGGTTCAGAACGTCCGTTTATCCTTACATCTGGAATTGGAGTTTTAACGGTTGCCGGCAAAACTGTGCAAGAAACCGATCGGGCGGCAGCCGATAGTAAAATGCCACGTATTGCAACAGAGCGCGCTGCAGATGCTGTCGCCGACCTTGGCGTTAAAGTTTCAGTTGTCAGACTTCCGCCAACTGTACACGGTGACGGCGATCATGGTTTTGTACCCATTTTAATTGACCTCGCTAAAGAGAAACAGCAAGCGGCATTCATTGGTGAAGGGCGCAATCGCTGGCCTGCAGTGCACCGGCTGGATGCGGCTAAACTGTATCGACTTGCATTAGAAACTCCGGCAGAAACTGGTACACGTTATCATGCAGTAGCAGAAGAAGGCGTAGAGTTTAAAGAAATTGCAGAAGCCATTGGCAAGCAGCTGGGATTTCCGGTATCTGCAAAAACTGAAGCTGCAGCAGCCGATTATTTTGGCTGGTTTTTGCATTTTGCATCCATGAATTGTGCATCATTATCTGCTGAAACCCGTAAAAAGCTCAATTGGAATCCTACAGAAAAAGGAATAATTGAAGATTTGTATACCGGTAGTTACTTTTCTGCTTAAACTTAAAACATACAGGTTGCAAATACATTATCTGGTAACCTGTATGTTTTAATGCACGTCATTTACTTCCAGCCAATGCCCGTCTGGGTCTTTAAAATACACTTGTTTTACACCGTCTACACGTAAGGTAAATTTAGAAGGTTCGCCAATCCAGCTTTCAAAAGCAATTTTTCTATCGTTTAGTTTCCTAATGAAATCATCAATAGACGGCACACTAAAGCACAAATGTTCATTTTTATCGTACTGCTGTTTGGTTTTTTCGCCCTGTATCAAATGCAGATTTCCGGCTGTTCCAAGTGTAAACCAGGTGTGTTTGCCATCTTTAAAAGGTTCTGGAGTTTTAACCAGATTAAAAACGTCGCCGTAAAAATCTGTTGAAGCTTTTAAATCAGACACATAAACGGCGATATGATTGAGTACTGCCGGTGTTTGATTTTGCGCATGAACTTTGTTTATTGATACAAAAAAGCAAATCGCGCAAAGTAAAGTTATGATTTTTTTCATTATGGGAATGGTTAGTTTTACCAAGTTGATCATAATTTTTAAATACCACAAATTAAAATACTGATGGATTTGATTGCAGTTGCGCAAATATCTTATATTCATGAATTTTGAGCGAATCAATTGTATTTTTGCCGAAGCGAATTATAACGTATATCCGTGCAATTTGAATCAGTACAATTTAGAATCAAATTTGCCAGTTCATATGTTTTTGTATCTTCATTCAAAAATATAAACTAAATATGAGCGACGCGAAAAGAGCGAAACTGCACGAAGATTGGATTGTAGTGGTTTTAGGCTTTATCATTATCGGATTGGCTATCTCTGGCTTAATCCTTCCCATTCCATCTTTTGGCTGGAAAAATCTACATGAATTAACTGAAAAAGTATTTTCATCTCGAAATGTAGAAGTTATTGGTATTCAGTTTTTATTTGTCGGCTTCGTCGGACTGATTGGTGTTTGGCTAAGCGGCAAATACTTCCGCGATTTTATTCTCGGTTTTCCGGTGGTATACATACTCACTATCATTGCGCTTGTTTTCGCAGGCAGCAGTCAGGCAAAAAATCTAAACCTTGAAGCTGTAATTTTTAGTTTGGTAATTGGTCTGTTGATCAGCAATTTATTCGATTTACCAAAATGGCTGCGCGATTCCTTGTCTACAGAATTATTCGTAAAAATAGGCTTGGTTCTGCTTGGTACGAGCGTAATTTTTTCAGATATATTAAAGGCAGGTTCGCTTGGTTTAATTCAATCTCTTGTTGTAGTAACATCGGTCTGGTATTTTGCATATTGGCTTTGCAAGCGGCTAAAAGTAGACGATGAAATGGGAATGATGATATCCAGCGCGGTGTCTATCTGCGGTGTTTCTGCTGCTATTGCAACCGCTGGTGCCATTAAAGGCGATTCTAAAAAACTTTCTTACGTCATATCTATGGTTTTAATTACGGCAATACCGATGATGGTTTTTATGCCGATAATTGCCAGCTATTTTAACTTTCCGCAAGAAGTTACCGGTGCGTGGCTTGGCGGCAGTATTGATACTACTGGTGCAGTTGTAGCTTCCGGATCTTTGGTAGGGGAAGCCGCGCTTAAAATTAGTACAATCGTTAAATTTTCCCAAAACGTACTGCTCGGTTTGGCCGCGTTCGCCATTTCTATTTACTGGACGTATACCAAAAATCCCGCTGCAAATGATGCAGAAAAAAAGCCAACACTTAAAGTAATCTGGGAGCGCTTTCCGAAATTTGTTTTGGGTTTTATTGGTGCTTCTCTGCTTTTTTCGTTTTTCATTCGTCCAGAAACAGCCGCCGGTGTCAAAGACAGTTTAAAAAACCTGCAAGGTTTGTGGTTTGCGCTTGCATTTACCAGCATAGGTTTGGAAACCAAATTTTCAGATTTGTTTAATAAAGACAGCAGAAAACCCTTGTATGCCTTTTTAATTGCCCAAACCTTTAATATTTTTATTACGCTGCTTATTGCTTTCGTTTTGTTTAGATAATTCAATATTGCTTTCCGATTTCGCGGGATAAAAAAAATGCACCTGTGATGAATATCAAGCAGGTGCATTTTTTTTAGAATACAGTTTTGGTTATTTTAAACCGTCGTTTATTTTTTGGATCGCATCCAGATGTGTTTTTACAATAGGTGCTGTTTTAGAAGCGAAAGATTTAAGATCGGCATCTTTACCATCTTTAGCTTCCATTTCCATTAAATCCAGTGTTGATTTATGCCCGTCTACCATTGCAGATGCATAAGCTTTGTCGAAATCTGCACCGGTTTTTTTACTCAAATCATCATATTTCATTTTATGGTCATCATCAAGCATGGTTGGCAAAGTGATGTTTTTCATCTTAGCAATTGCCATAAGTTCTGAATTTGCTTTTCCATGATCATTTACCATCATCGTTGCAAACTCTTTAATTTTTGAATTTGTGCTTTTCGCAAGGGCAAGTTTACCCATTTCAACTTCTGCCATACCACCAACAGCAGCCTTGGTTGCAAATTGCGAATCGTCTTCGGCAGCTGCTATACCTCCAGTTTCTGCCACATTACCGGTGGTATCTTTACTCATGTTTAAACTGTCGGCAGTCTCTTTAGAGTCTTTGTTTCCGCCGCTACAAGCCTGAAATGCAATCGCGCCAGCGCTAATTGCAATCACATAGAAAATCTTTTTCATAGGGATTTTTTGTTGTTATTTTTAGGTACAACCCAAATTTTCAGGATTTGGTTTTTTAGTATCGATATATTTGATTTTTCTGAACCTTATAGAGGCAATATTTAATGAACTTTTTTCCAAAAAAAAAAATTGGACAAATCAATGGTGTTTTAAAACCGACAAATAATCTGAATTAACTGTTCGTCTTTTATGAAATGATCGCCGGCATTTGTTGCAACAGGGATATACAACATTCCATGTTTTACCTTGAACCGTACTCCACGTATGGCCTATTACTACCATTTCGAATTTATCAATTGGATTTTGGCGCCAGAAAGTAGATACATTCATATACGTTGTAGTCTGGATTTTTCCATATTCAAAAGCACATCCGCCATATGCCATATTAAATAAACGAACTGCTTTGATGAAAACCTCATCTTCTTTTGCTTTTTCTGCTTTATATAGTTTTGCATGATATTTTTCGCTGGTTTTAGGCCAATTGTATTTGTCTGAGCCAATTCCTGCGCTCGATGTCTGAAGGGAAAATATGCCACGCTAAAAAGTGAAAAATATTTCCCCTGCATCTCATTTCCTTAAATAACAAACAAAGAAATTAGGTATTTGGTTAAAATTGATTAATACTTTATATCAGTTCTGTAGCTAATAATTATACCTTTTTCAAAAATCTTCAATCATTTAAAAGTAAGCAATGAGAATTTCTCTTTGAGAAAAAGCATTGGATATGAGATAAAAAAATACGCTTTTCAGAATGGGGGATTATTATCATGCGGTTTTGGCATTATTTTGTAAGTTAGTTTAGAAATTTAGTTTTGGAAATTATGTTTAGTCATCAAATCAGAAAGATTAAAATATTTACAGGTTTAATCATTTGCGCAGTTTTTATGGTGTTTGCGCCTAAAGATGTTGTTGCACAAAGTGTTAAGATTGTAATTATCCGCCATGCAGAAAAACCTGCGAATGGCAACAATTTAAGTTGTCAGGGTTTTAACCGCTCTTTACTTTTACCAGCTGCAATTGTAGCTAAAGTTGGCGTTCCGAATTATATTTATGTGCCCAGTCCAAATCATTCTGATGAAGTTAAGCGCACCAGAATGTTTCAAACCGTTTCTCCATTAGCTGTTAAATACAATAAATCTATTAACACTGCTTTTGAAGTTGATGACGCCAAAAAACTTGCTAAAGCGGTTTTGGCGCAAAAAGGAACCGTTCTTTTGTGCTGGGAACATCACGAAATTCAAAATATTTTGGAAGCACTGGGTGTAAAAGCCAAAAAGCTAAAGTGGAATGATGGCGATTACGACAGCATGTATATTATTACATACGTTGAAGGAAAGGCCATTTTAAAATTAGATCGTGAAAATCTGCAACCTAAAACGACTTGTTCTTTTTAAATATGGCACAATTACCAGAAGTTTGGCAAAGAGGGCCGCTGGCCGATGTATCCGCACTTTTGCAGCCTGTTGCACATGCACTTCTACAGGCAAGAGAAGAAGTACAAAAATATACAGCAACTTTTCCGGATGAGTTGTTGTGGCAAAAACCTGCAAAACTTGCTTCTGTCGGTTTTCATTTGCAGCATTTAAGCGGGGTTTTAGACCGTGTTTTTACCTATGCACGCGCAGAAAAATTATCTGACTTTCAATTTGAGCAACTTGCCGGAGAAGGAAAAGACGATTCTGGTACGCTACAGGTTAAAAACCTTGTAGAGCGTTTTAATGTACAGGTAGACCATGCATTGAAACAATTGCGGGAAACAGATGAAAGCACTTTGACAGATTACCGCGGCATTGGGCGGGCCGGATTGCCTTCTACCGTAATTGGCTTGTTGGTGCACGCCGCAGAACATACCATGCGCCATGTTGGCCAGCTTATGGTAACTGCAGCTGTTTTGAAAGAAAAATAATTGCAAGGCTGATTTTTATTTGAAATTTCTGCCTTGCGGAATTACGCTTTCGCCTAGTTTTTTATTTTCTGACGGATAAGGTGCGCTGCGTTCATCTGCACGCGAATAACCCACGGCAGGAAAATCATTTTTGGTTTGGGCAGTTTCAGAATTTCCCATATTCCGGAGCATTTTACTTAGATCGAAACAACGTTTTACAATAATATGCACTACTTCGCCTTCTCTCTGCAATTTCCCCTCAACCATTAATAAACGGGCATGTAAAATTTCTTTTCGGTATTGTTCAAATAATTTCTGGAAAACCACCAGATTCGTAAAACCTGTTTCATCTTCAATGGTAATAAAACATACACCTGCAGCGGTACCGGGGCGTTGCCGAACCAATACTAAACCTGCAATTTTTAGTGTTTGGCCATCTTTAACTTCATCCAGATCCCGATTAGCCAAAACATGCAGAAGTTTAAGCTGCTCACGTATAAAACTTACAGGATGGGCTTTTAATGAAAGTGCAGTTGAGGCATAATCTTGTATAACGTGTTCTGCTTTACTCATCAAAGGCAATTCTGTTTGTTGCTCAAGCGTACTTTCTGAAGGCTGATTTTCAAACAGCGCTATTGGCCTGTCTGCCAATGCAGAAACTTCCCAAAGTGCCTGGCGGCGATGCATGCCCAGCGAATTGAAAGCATCGGCATCTGCCAGTTTTTCGAGTGATGATAAACTTATTCCGGCATCTTGCAAAGCATGAATGGTGGTAAAACCAGTATCTCTTTTTTCTTCAATAAGCAGCATTTCTTCCATTTTTAAACCTTTAACCTGACGGAAACCCAACCTTAGAGCACAAAATTTTCCGGTTTTTTCTTCCAGTATATTATCCCAATGGGAAAAATTAATATCTACCGCACGTACCTCTACACCATGTTTGCGCGCATCAATAATAATTTGTGCAGGCTGGTAAAAACCCATTGGCATGCTGTTTAATAAGGATGCCGCGAATACATCCGGATAATAACATTTGAGCCAGCAAGAAACATATACCAGCAGAGCGAAACTGGCTGCATGGCTTTCCGGGAAACCATAACTGCCAAAACCTTCCAGTTGTCTGAAAATTCTTTTCGCAAAATCTTCTGTATATCCTTTCTTGGTCATGCCGGATATTAGTTTTTCTTCAAACTTAGTCACCAACCCTTTGGCTTTAAATGTGGCCATACTTCTGCGCAGTTCATCTGCTTCTGCGGGTGTAAAACCGGCAGCTACAATAGCAATTTTCATGGCCTGTTCCTGGAAGAGCGGAACACCCTTTGTTTTTTCAAGAATCTGCTTCAGTTCTTCAGAAGGATAATCTACTGCTTCTTCATTGTTTCGGCGGCGTAAATAAGGATGAACCATATCGCCTTGTATTGGCCCTGGCCGAACAATTGCAACCTCAATCACTAAATCATAAAAACAGCTCGGTTTTAAACGTGGAAGCATAGATTGCTGCGCCCGACTTTCAATCTGAAAAACGCCAATGGTATCGGCATGACTAATCATTTCATACACTTTCGGATCTTCTTCAGCATTTATCTTTGCCATTGTAAGTTCCAGATTATGGTGTTGTTTAGCCAAATCAAATCCTTTTCTGATGCAAGTGAGCATACCCAATGCCAATACATCAATTTTAAGGAACCCTAAAGTATCGATATCATCTTTATTCCATTCAATATTGGTTCTATTGGCCATTCTGGCATTTAAAATAGGGCAGAGGTCGGTAATTTTTCCTTGTGTAATGACAAAACCACCAGTATGTTGGCCCAGTTGTCTTGGAAAACCCATCATTTGGCCGGTAAGATCCAATACTTTTCTAAGCAAAGGATCGCCGGGATCGAAACCTTGTTCTGTAAGTTTTTCACCTTCAAACCATTCGTCTGTAAACTCCCAGATAGATGCAGATAAACGATTGATTGTATCTACAGATAAACCCATAACTTTACCCACATCGCGGATGGCGCCTTTTTGTCGTTGCTGGGTAACTGTTGCCACAATTGCTGATCTATCTCTTCCATATTTATTATAGATGTACTGGATCACTTCTTCGCGGCGTTCATGTTCAAAATCTACATCAATATCTGGCGGTTCATTTCTGGCCGATGAAATGAATCGTTCAAAAAGTAAATCAAATTTTGTAGGATCAACAGAAGTAATCCCCAGGCAATAACAAATTGTAGAGTTGGCTGCAGAGCCGCGGCCCTGGCATAAAATTTTCTGTTCGCGTGCAAAACGGACAATATCATACACGGTGAGGAAATATGGTGCATAGTTCATTTCCTGTACAAATTTCATTTCGTGAAGAATATTTTCAATTATTTTTAACGGAATATTTTCCCCGAAAATTTCATTTGCACCTTTCCAGGTCAGAAAATCAAGTTCTTCTAAAGGCGTTCGGCCGGCAGTTGTCAGTTCTTCCGGATATACATATTTGAGACTATCCAAGCTAAACTGGCATTGTTTTGCTATGTGTGCCGCATTGGCCAAAGCCTCTGGAAACTGACGGAAAATGCGGTGCATTTCTTCAGCAGTTTTCAGATGTCGTTCTGCATTTTGAAACAATAAAAAGCCCGCCTGCTGGATGCTGCATTTCTCTCTAACGCAAGTCAGTACGTCTTGAAGTTCTCGGCGTTCTGCATGATGATAATACACATCATTGGTTGCCACCAGCGGAATATCCAGTTCTTTAGATAAAGCGGCCAATCTAAAAAGCCTTTTCTGATCTTCGCCCTGATAATTTCTGTTGATGGCCAGATAGAGATTTTCCGTTAAATGTTCCCGATAGTAAGCCAAATCTGCAGCAAAATTATCTGCAAAATTAAATTCTTCGGCCAATTCATCCGGCGGAATTACAATGCAAATCAATCCTTCAGCATGTTCAAAAACATCTTTTTTATAAAGTTCGCAACTGCCTTTTTCAGTTCGTATATTTCCCAAGCTCAGCAAAGCCGATAACCTGGAATACGCTTGAATATGGGTTGGATAAGCGAGTATAGACGGGCCATCTACCAGGTTTAATCGGCAGGCAGGAATAATGGAAATACCAAGTTTTTTTGCTTCGGCATGTGCACGTACAATTCCGGCCAGTGTATTGTGGTCGGTTATGGCTATTTTGGTATAACCCATTAAAAATGCTTGTTCTACCAGTTCTTCGGGATGTGAGGCACCGCGTAAAAAACTAAAATTACTTGTTACCTGTAGTTCTGTGTATTCCATTTTTATCAGGCAAAAAAACCATGAATGTACCAAATTGACTCTTCTGCGGCATAATGCCCCGATCGGAATAACCAGTAGCGTTTACCGGTTTCATCTTCTACAGTATAATAATCGCGGTGTTCACCTTTTTCCAGCCACCATGCGCGTTCTAAACGTTCGGGACCGTCTGCTTTTTTTATGCTGTGGCGTTCTCCTTTATATATAAAAAGCATGGGTGGATAATCGGGAATGGGCGCGGTAACTTCTATCTTTTCTGGCGGATTAAGCAGTTGGATAGGTCTTTTGCCGGGATTATGCCATTTAATGTCACTTTTTTCTGTTAATGTTCCGGCGAGTTTAAAAGCCCTTTCCGGCCAGTAATCTGCCTGCGGCAAATAACGGTGAATGGCTTTTGCGCCAATTTTTCCGGCTACACGATCCAGCAATTCTGCTAAGGATTGTTCGCCAAGTCCGGATGGAGTACTCCACAATTTATCTTGTTCTACTGCTATTTTTTCTGTTTTACTGGCTTCCAGCGTAAACAATTCAATCCCTAAACCGGGCGCAATTTTAGAAATATTCAAAGCCAGAAGTTTAAACAAATGTTTTGGATTGTTGCTGGGTTTATTGGTTCCAATCTGGCTTGTAATAATTTTTCCATCAATACGGTAACCTTTAAGTTCTGCTTTTCTAAGGCCTAAATCATCGCTTTGTAAGGTTTTACATAGTTGTTCCAGTAATTTTTGAATGGCAATTTCAATTGCTGTTGCGGTACGTATTGGCTCAAGGCAGGGCAGGCGTTCTATATATTCAGGTATCAATTCTATCGGATTAAAACCTTCGGGTTCTGTACCCATTGCTTGTCCAAGTCGCGTTAAAAAGGCATCGCCAAAACGTCTGCGCAATACGCTTCGCTGAATATTGATGAAACGGTTTATGGTATAAAAACCAAGTTTCTGTAATTTCTCTATGGTATGATTTTCTAATCTTAGTGCTGCCGGTGGCAATTGTAGCAGGGCGTTAATTTGTCCATTTGGCTCGATGATTTTTTGCGCCGAATTGAAACGTGCAGTTGCCCATGCAGCACCAATTGTATCTGCTATGGCCAGTTTTACGGTATAACCCAGTTTGTTTAACCGGTTTTGAATAGTAGAGAGGTACGTACTTTCTCCGCCCCAAAGGTGGCAGCAACCAGAAACATCAAGCAACAAACCGTTTTCATCTGTAGAAGACATTGGTGTATAACGGATTGCCCAACGGGCAATAGCCGATAAAAGTTTTTCACGCCTTTGGGGTTTATCGTCAAACACTTCTAAATTGTGCATTAAAGCCCGTGCATCTGCCAAAACCATTCCGTTCTTTATGCCTTGTTTATTGGCTAAAGCATTGGATGCAACAATAATCAGCCGGCCATGTTTGGGCGCTACAGAAACCAGTGCTTTGTTTTTAAGCTGAGGTTTACGGATGCACATCCAATCGGTTAACAAATACGGAAACCATATACTTACGTAGCGAGTACCCATTATTTTAACCTGCCTGAAGTCTTTTTAAACGCAATATTTTTTGATTTTTAATCGCTGTAGAAGTAAATCCCGAAGCAGACCAGGTCAATTCAAAAATGCCACCTTTACCATTTCTAACCTTAATAAGTTCTGCTTGCCAATGAGGATTTCCAACACCAGGCATTCCGCCTAACAATTGACTTGGTAAGGGTTTTATTTGCCAGCGTGCAAGGCAAGTTGTACTAT
The DNA here is from genome assembly GCF_052343045.1 of Pedobacter terrestris. Taxonomy (NCBI): domain Bacteria; kingdom Pseudomonadati; phylum Bacteroidota; class Sphingobacteriia; order Sphingobacteriales; family Sphingobacteriaceae; genus Pedobacter; species Pedobacter terrestris. The sequence continues at coordinate 2,149,300 of NZ_CP180264.1, forward strand.
TTAAGTGTTTCGGATTTTCTCTCACAAAAAAAGCAGTTACCTTACTCTGTTCAATTACAAGTTGTAGCCGTCTGGAAGCCGCAAAGCTAAGTTCAGGAAGTTCAGTAATTACAGCGGCCAATCCTTCGCATTTTAAGGCTTCTTCTGTAACCCATAAAATTTCTTTTTCATTTTTTGCTTCAATAAAAATAACCGATTCTGGGGGTACAGAAAACCGTTTTAATGCCGGAGGGAACAAACTTCTGTTTGTACAGATCCAAATGCTTGGAGAACCACTTTGCATTAATTCAGAAAGAATACCGCTAATAAAACCTGTGGTAGAAGCGGTTTCTTCACTACTATAAGATATAAATTCATGAATGCCATTTAATGGAAAAACACGGTTCGGAAATGCAGCTGCAAAAACATCCAGTCCTTTAGGAGCTTGCATTGTTGCAGACGTATTTTTATAGCCTTGCAAAGCCAATATTTGCGCCTTTAATTCAAAAATTACATCTTTTTTTACACCCTTTTCCATAACACTCTTTATTTAAACGGTTCAGCGCAACAAATATAATACTAAAAATATTAGTAATTAAAATATTTTTTTGCACTTTTGTTCAAGCATGGAACAATTGAGTTTTTTTAAGGAAGCTGGTTATACTCCCGGATTGCCCATTGAGGTTTTAGAATATCGACCTGAATTTATTTCAGATACACATAGTGATTTGATTTTTAATAAATTAATTCAGCAAACACCCTGGGTACAAAAGGTAGTAAAAATGTATGACAAGGATGTTTTAACGCCAAGACTTTCGGCTTGGTACGGCGATCCGCAAGCCATAGATTATACTGTATTAGGTAAATCTATTCCCTTACATTGGACAGATGATTTATATAAGCTAAAAAATTTAGTAGAACCGATAGCCGGCATAACTTTCAACAGTGTGCTTTTAAATTATTACCGGGATGGACAAGATTCTGTAGCCTGGCATAGTGATAATGAAACCGTAATGGGATCACATCCAACAATTGCATCTTTAACTTTTGGACAGGTAAGGTGTTTCGATATCCGGAAGAAAAACAACCATAAAGAAAAGTATTCTATACGTCTGGAGCATGGCTCACTTCTTATTATGAAAGGAGATTTGCAACAAAACTGGGAGCATCGCATTGCAAAATCAAGCAAAGCAATGAAAGCCAGAATCAATTTAACATTCAGGAAAATCATTAATTTACACCAATAGCTATGATCAAACTACATTTTATGCACGAAGATTTTAAAGAGATTTTAGGCTTTAAAGTTTATTTGCTGTTACAAAACCAAAGCGGACAGCCATTTGAAATTTGGGATGAAGCTAAGCTTTTAGGCAAAATGGATGTATTGAACCACCGTTGGACAAATGTATCTTCACAAAAAATAGATTTGCAATTAATTGAAGATATGGGGCGCTTTATAGACAGGCAACATTACCGCCAATTACCAGTAGAAATTAAAAAAAGATGGCCAGGTTGGATTGGAGAAGTAGTTGTGGTTACAGAAGAAGAATATCTGGTTATTTCTAAACCCGATATTGAGTTTGCCCAATTTGAAAAAGTATTTAGAAACTATATTGCACAGTTGGTAAAAGATGAATGGAAAATGTTCTTTAGGGTTTTTAATGCCGATTTTAGCGATGAGTTTTCACTCACGCTCCAACCAAAACAATATTATAAACAAGTAAGTTGATACGCAAAACATCTGATGTGGTTTTATTTCGCAAAAAAAGCATCTACAGTACCGATAAATCCAATGACTAATGTTAATGAGTTGTTGAGTCAGTAAACAATTGCAATTTATTTTGTACGTTAAAATACCTGTTTGTACCCGCAGAAGTTGTAAAAAGTTTTTATTTCAATGAAAAACAGTGTGTTTTATAAATACCTCAGTTATTATACCTACCTTTCGGCCTTATTAATAAAATACAATGCAAAATCAAGTAACAGTGAAGTTCTTCAACAGCCAAAAAGGCTTTGGATTTATTTCACAAAATGACACAGGTAAAGAAATTTTTGTCCACGTGTCGGGACTTATTGACGAGATCCAGGAAAACGATCAAGTAGCTTTCGATGTTGAAGAAGGTCGTAAAGGCCTTAACGCTATCAATGTGAAGATCGTTTAGTATATCTTTAAATAGATGACCAAAAAGAACTTGTCCAGAATTGGGCAAGTTCTTTTTTTATGGATGTAAAAAACACCACCAAATATTTCCTTTCTGACCAATCGGAAATAAACCTTTATCCTCCCTGTAAACTATTGAACCCCATAAATGCCATTTTTAGACCATGTACTACAGCCACCTTCTTATGGATGGAAGGATGAGCAAGGCAATTTAATTAAACCTTCGCACAAAGAAATTATCCTTGAGTTTTTTTCGAGATTGAATATTTTTAAGTGCAAAAAAAACTGGCTCCCTTTTTTTAGCTGGTTTAAAGTACTTTGTCTGATTCCTTTTTTCTTTATTTTTTTAGTATATTTTTTCTCCTGGTGGACTGTTCTTGCTGCATTTCTGTACAGTATGATTGTAATGGGCACACACGGCACCATTTGGCACCATCGGTATTGCACACATGGCGCTTACACTTTTAAAAATGGTTTCTGGCGCTTTGTTACTCAAAACTTAACTGTTAGCGTAATACCCGAAGAAATTTATGTGGTTTCTCATCACGTTCATCACGCAAAATCAGATCAACCCGGCGATCCATATAATGCTGAAGCTGGTTTTTTATATTGTTTTCTTGCCGATGTAAACCATCAGCCTATTAACAAAAATTTAGATGAAGCCGATTATAACCGCGTTAAACGCCTGATGCGCCATACCGGTGTAAATGGAAACAATTATACGCAATATCAAAAATGGGGTTCGTTTGCGCATCCCGCATATGCGGTTTTATTCTGGCTTATCAATTGGTCTTTCTGGTACTTTGCATTCTATTTAATTGGTGGACATGCTTTAGCTTGTACCTTATTCGGTGCCGCCGGATTTTGGGCCATTGGTGTACGTACTTTCAATTATGAAGGCCATGCACGTGGCGAGCAGAAACAGGTAGAAGGAACGGATTTTTGCCGCACAGATAAATCTATAAACCAGATTTGGCCAGGCATAGTAGCCGGAGAGTGGCACAACAATCACCATTTATTTCCTAAAAGTGCCAGAAGTGGTTTTAAACCTTTCCAGGTAGATTTGGCTTGGTATTATATTCGTACCATGCATTTTTTTGGTGCTGTAAGTCAGTATAAAGATTATAAAAAGAAATTTTATGCTTTGTATTATCGCCCTGAAGAAAGTTTACCAGCAGTAAGTTGTCCTAAAGCGATTATTTAATAAGAATTTAATGCTGTGGCGTGTTGAGTTGAAAAACCGCAATACGCAGGCAAACCAATCTTGTAGAATCTACTTTATCGCTATAATAAGGTAAAGGCACACTATCGGTAACATTCACCATTCGGTATAAATCTTGTTGGCGTATTCTTTTAAGAATAGGATGCGCCAACACGAATAAATCTCCATCGCTTGGGTTAGAAATTGCCACCACATCGGCATTTAATTTTACCCAATATTCATCCATTAATTTATAATCTATTGTTGGGTATTTATCGCCTTTGGCTGGTTGATAAACCGGTTTAAACATAAAGTATTCTTTATAACGGTCATACACTTCGGTTTCTACACCATCGCGATTGCGCGCATAATTGCTGGATACGCTTAAATCCTGAAACAACCAGTAAAAACCTCTTTTTTGGTGTTCCCAATCGGCCAGTCTGTTTTTATAAACAAAATGCATGGTATCAATTTTCCAGATTTTTGCCGCTGGCTTATCTATCAATGATACGGAAACCAGCATACGCTGAGCCAAACTATCTGCCCGGTAGATAGTATCTACAGAATTAAGTCCGAGATCTGTAGCCGAAGCGCTATACTGAAGCGGAACTTTTGGCAACCGGAAAGGTATATCTGTTTGCTGTGTATTGCTTTTACAAGCCAATAAACCACCACAGAAGCTTATTGCCAATGCATAAAAAACTAAGGTTTTCATATTTACTTTTTTAAGTAAACAAAAAGAGGGGACACTTGTTCCCCTCCCGGTTTTAGAGCATTAACCGTTAACGCGCAAAATTAAATTTACCTTCGAAAAGTTTACCAATTACGGGTAAAGGTTTTATAGCTTCATTAGAAGCTGCCACAACGCCCAGCAATAATAAAATAAACGTTAGTACGCCGATAACCATAGATACCATAGCTAGTGCCGGAACCAGAATAGCGAGTATGGAAAGGGCAATTGATAGCACGAAGGATAGAATAATAAGTCCAAGCGATTGACCAAGGTGATAGGCCACCAGCGGACTTTTATCCAAACTTTTTTTATATTCCAGATAAGAAATGATCCAACCAATAATGGTGATGTAGGCTACAATAGCCATAGTTTTGTTAGACATAGTATTTGTTTTTTAGGTGAATAAATGTTGAATCAAAAGTACAATAGAGCCATTGCGTTTTCCAAAAATCAAACGTCTATGCAGCGTCTACTACCTGAGCAAAATTTGTCTACAAAAGGTCTACATAAATAAGCTAACTTATTGATTTACTGAATAAAACTTTTGAAAGTTGTAGTTGTTTCTAAGTACATGTAAATTAATCTGATAACTTTACCCAATGCCCCTGAAAAAAATTACCCCTCTATTTATAGTCCTTGCGCTGCTTATTTTTAATCAAAATGGTACTGCTCAAAAGTTAGTTATAGATTCGTTAAACCGTGCACTTAAACAAGCAACATCTGCAGAAAAACCGGTACTATTGGCTGAACTCGCCCGATCAACATTTGAGCAAAATATTGATCAGGCGTTAAATACGGGGAAGCAAGCATTAAATCTGGCTAAAAAAAATAAAGATCATGCATCAATGGGTTTTTGTTATGCAACCATTGCACATTTGCTTGTACAGAAAAACCAGGAGCAACGTGCCGGAATATATATTGACAGTGCAGTTTCGGTTTCGAAGTTGTCTAAAAAACCGATATTAAATGCTTTTGTATGGTTTAGAAAAGGCTGGTTTGAGCTGGTTAAGGGAAATGATTCTAAAGCCATGTCTCATTTTTTACAGGCTGAAAAACTAATTGCAGATCATGACGATAGAAGATCTTCCAGCTATAAAACACTTATTAACCATTATATTGCCGGCATTTATGCTTACGGCAGCGATACGTTGAAGCAACACAAATATGCAAAAGCATGTCTGGTTTTATCAAAAAAAAGTGCATATCCGGATGATATTCAAATTGGTTACATGACGTATGCACACAGTTTTTTCTCTTCTTTTGAACGCAATCTCGATCGCCGCAACCGGCTGGATTCATCTTTAAATTATTACCGCAGGGCGATGGTATATTACAACCAAAACCACGATAAAATACTGATACAGAGTAATGCTGCACTTACGGCACTCAACATGGGAAATGCCTATTTCAAATATTTCCCTAATACCTATAAAGACAGTACATTCAAATACGTACAACTTGCACTGCACATTGCCCGCCGGTTTAATGGCCGCGAGGTATTGGCAAATTGTTATGGAATTTTGAGCGAATATGCGCTGCGCGAAAAAGATTTTAAAAGCGCAGAACAATACTTAGTTACTGGAATTTCTGAGCTGGAAAACTCATCAGGCGGTGCCGATATTACCCGATCTCGCTTAATGCTTGGCTTAGCCAATGTGGCCGAAAAAAGTGGCGATATAAAGCGCGCGCTCAATTATTACAAACAATACTCTGCGTACTACAGCAAGGTTTTCGATTTGCAAAAATTGTCTATTACACAGCAGCTTGAAGAAGAATATCAATCTGCGCAGCGCGAAAATGAGATTCTCCGTTTAAAGGAAAGAACAGACTACAATAGAAGATTAAATTGGCTGTACATTTTAATCGGTTCTGCTGGGATTACCGTACTCGCACTTTTACTCAGTTCTTATCATTACAAGTTAAAAGCATCTTTACAGCAAAAGAAATTATCCGAACAAGAAAAAGAAGAAGCAGAGTTGCTGGCAAAACTGAAAGATGCAGAAGCGCAACGCCTGGCGTTAGAAAAGCAGGAAGTAGAGCTGCAGGCGTCATTACGGGCCGAAGAAAGCATCAGACTAAAAGCAGAACAAGAATTGCTGCAAGACCGCGCCGAATGGCTGGAAAAAGAATTACTTGCCGGAACATTAAAAATTGAGGAAAAAAATGTCATTCTGAATGTGTTAAAAGAAAAATCGAGGGATGTGGATGCGCCAATGGCCGCAAGGCAAATTAGCCGTATTATTAATCAGAATTTGCGCATGGATAAAAATCTCGATGAACAACAGCAAGCTTTAAACAAAGCGCATCCTAACTTTTTTAATGCCCTACAACAGCGCGCAGAAAACCATTTAACACGCTTAGATCTAAAATATTGTTCTTACATTTTGATGGGATTGGACAATAAAGAAATTGCAAGCAGACTAGGTGTAGAACCAAAAAGTATTCGCATGGCGCGCTATCGCCTTAAACAAAAACTTAAATTAGAAAAGGAAGAAAATTTAGATCGGACTATACGCGAAATGGATCAAATTTGATTTTTAACCTATATTGAAGTTTTATTAGGATATTTTCTTGTATTTATGAAGCAGAAATTTGCCTCCGTAGGAAAAAGGCGCGTAATGCAAATGCGCGCTAATAAAAGATTTTAAGAAACTTATTGTTTGGAATGCAGTATTTTAAACCGTTTTAGTAAATTAGAAGTATATGGCTGATTGCTGTTTTAAATTGCAGTACAGCATTACCTCAGCTTTGTACGCCACCAACAATTAATTCAATTGCTAAAACATGAAATCTAAAAAAATCTTGATCCCCTTTGCGGCCATTTCTGCATCTGTTTTTGTTTTGGCTAGCGCATTTGAACGGAATCCACAAGAAAACACCACAAATCTACATTCCGAACGGCCAAATATTGTGGTGATTATGGCAGATGATCTGGGCTTTTCTGATGTTGGCTGTTACGGTGGAGAAATAAATACACCAAATATTGATTTTCTGGCAAAAAACGGTTTGCGTTACAGATCATTTTACAATACTTCGAGGTGCTGTCCAACGCGTGCATCATTATTAACCGGCTTATATAATCAGCAAGCCGGAATTGGAAAAATGACAGAAGCTGAAGATGAGCCTGGCTATTTAGGGCATTTGGGCGAAAATACTGTTACGTTAGCCGAAGTACTGAAAAATGCCGGTTACCATACCGCTATGTCTGGGAAATGGCATGTTTCTAATACCAATGTGCAGAAAAATCCGAAGGAGCAACTGGCATGGTTAAACCACCAAAAAGATTACGGCGATTTTTCTCCCATTGCACAATATCCAACCAGTAGAGGGTTCGAACATTTTTTCGGTACCATTTGGGGTGTAGTAAATTTTTTTGATCCTTTTAGTTTAGTGAGTGATACCAAACCAATCAAAACTGTGCCTAAAGGTTATTACCAAACCGATGCGATAAATGATACGGCCGTGGCTTATATCAATTCCTGGAAAAAGAGCAACAAACCTTTCTTCCTGTATGTTGCCCAAAATGCGCCACACTGGCCTTTGCAGGCAAAGCCGGAAGATATTGCAAAATACAAAGAGACCTATAAAGTTGGATGGGACGTCATCCGCGAAGCGCGATATAAAAAAATGGTGAAACTTGGCTTAATTGATTCCAGTAATACGAAGCTATCTAAACCTTTAGGCAAAACCACAAGTTGGGAGAATAATCCCGATAGGGTTTGGGATGCGAAAGCAATGGCTGTTCACGCTGCAATGATTGATTGTATGGATCAAGGCATTGGCCGGATTATAGATGCATTACACACAACCGGCAAACTAGATAATACCATTATCATATTTTTATCTGATAATGGCGCAAGTCCGGAAAATGCTGCTGCTTATGGTTCGGGATTTGATCGTCCGAGCGAAACCCGCAATGGTTCACCCATTATTTATGCTACAAAAAAAGAAACTATGCCTGGTCCGCAAACCACATACAGTTCTATCGGTCGGGTATGGGCAAATGTAGCGAACACACCTTACGAATATGCTAAAGCAGAATCTTACGAAGGCGGAATACATACACCAATGATTGCATTTTGGCCCAAGGGAATAACCAAAAATGTTGGTGGCTACAGCAATCAGGTTGGGCATGTGATGGATTTTATGCAAACTTTTGTAGACGTTGCCGGCGTGAAATATCCAGAAACCTACAAGGGAAAAAACATTATACCAACAACCGGTTTAAGTTTAATTCCATCGTTTAAAGGTAAAGTTTCTGCTGGTCATGAACAGTTGTTCAATGAACATTTTGGTGCCAGATATGCCCGTTTAGGCATGTGGAAACTGGTTTCTTTAAGTAATGATAGCACCTGGCATTTATACGATTTATCTAAAGATCATTCAGAAACTAAAGATTTAGCTGCACAAAACCCCACTAAAGTTGCAGAACTGCGCCGTTTGTGGCAACAATGGGCAAATGGTCACCAGGTTTTCCCTAAACCCATGCGTAAATAAATAAAAAATCGGACTGTGTTTTTCCGGTTTTAAATTTAACATTTGTTCGTCAAAAGTTGTTGGAATTTGAAAACCGGGCTAGGTCAAATCCTGTTCTGTAATTACCTTTATAAAAATTAATAAATTATGAATACTGAAAAAGCGATTTTGGCAGGAGGATGTTTTTGGGGTGTTGAGGAACTCTTTCGTCATCAGCCTGGTGTATTATCAACAGTAGTTGGTTATACCGGCGGTGATATACCTAATGCAACGTACAGAAATCATGGCACGCACGCTGAAGCTATAGAAATTACGTTTGATCCCACTATTTTATCTTACCGTAAATTATTAGAATACTTATTCCAGATTCATGACCCTACAACTAAAAACAGACAGGGAAATGATATTGGAACGTCTTATCGCTCTGCGATTTTTTATCTGAACGATGAACAGCGCGATGTTGCCAATCAGTTAATTTCTGAGATGGACGCTTCCGGTAAATGGCCCGGTAAAATTGTGACTGAAGTTGTGCCGGCAACAGCATTCTGGAATGCTGAAGAAGATCATCAGGATTATTTACAAAAAGTACCTTATGGCTACACTTGCCATTTTGAAAGACCTGAGTGGACTTTAAGTTGATTCATTGCATTAAGACAAAATAGTATAAAACCCTTACTGCGAATAGCAGTAGGGGTTTATTTATTTCGTCATCGTCCGTCACCTCGATCGCAGGGAGCATCTACTTTACGAGTAGCGAGAAATCTATTTAGGGACAGTGACAAATTTATTTCGGTTGTAATGGGTAATCGTGGTAAGGAATCTTTAAGGTTGACGAAACTCCTCACAATGAAAATGACTCGCAACAATCCTTAAACTGCTGTAAAATATTCTTCTTTTTCTGTTGTATGGTTCCGTATTACATTGGTTAACAAAAGGTTGACCAGTATTTTTTGCGCCTTTCTATATGAGCAACGCAGCATTTTACTAAACTGTTTAAGCGTAATGCGTTCATTTTCAGATAAGAATTCTAAAAGTTTTTTCTCATTTTCAGAATAAGAAATCATTACACCGGTTTGATACTGTTCATGCTTCAAAACATCAACAATAATTTTGCTGGCAAGAACACTTTTATCGTCTATCCTGATATATGCCCACCATTTTTTTTGGTCGTCTAAAGCATAATGCGGTTTTGTATCACTCTCCGGGATGTTTACAATCAGAATCAGTTTATCATCTACATAAACCTCTTCAAAAAAAGGTTCAATGGCGGGTTTACAAAATTGGTGCGCAGCAGTTAAAATCATGTATTTTTCTTCTTCTTCAGATTTTACGCCTTTAATTGTACCATCATCGGCTACGCCAATGAGCAATCTGCCGCCACGGTTATTGGCGAATGCAACTAAACTTTTCGCAATTTTTTCTGTATTGGTAATGGTTTTTTTAAAGTCGAGCATTACGCCTTCGCCTTGCAAAATCAACCCCTTTATACTTGCCATATTTCAGATTTTAGTAAGCAACCCGCGGCATTTCGCCCTGATGCAGATTGCGGATGTATACTTCATTCATTACAGTTGCGCAAAGTTCACCTTCTTTGGTTTTAATTTCCATTGGGTAAGCTTTTATAAACTTGCCGACAGTTTTGAGCGCTTCTTCAGCTTCGGCAATCATTTCGTCTGTTACGGTAATGGTAAAATAAACTGTGCTTCTTGCTGGTTTTAAGTATTGTATAGACGCACTTTTGAGCCAAACCCGAACTTTAAAGCCACGGCGCTGCATTAACTGATCAAATAAAAGGGCGTAAAAAGGATCGGATGCAGCATAAATTGTACCGCCAAAAATAGATCCGTTGTAGTTTTTATTCCAGATACTTTTACTCAGTTTTACGGTACAGCTCTTAAAATCATTCTCGAACTTCTTTACCCAAATACGCTGAAAAAAAAGGGGAGGATAGAAGCGCAGAGCCCATTTAAGGGTATTTTGAGAAATTATCATAATGTCTAATATCAGAAACATTTGCCATGTTTTAAAGTTTTGTTGATGATGTTTACGTAATATTTTAATACATAATGGGATGCAATTTTAGTACAAAGTTCTGAATAGTGGAACATGGTAAAATCATGATGTCAAAGCCCGAATCTCAAATTTTACGATTTACAACGGTCTTTTGGTTTTACCATTTTGCATTGCTCAGGAAAAAAATATGAATATTTTATTTGTGCGCATTTACCTGATAATCAAAACCAAACGCATTTTATGTTGTTATGAATGGCAGATAACAATATAAAACTATGAAAAAGATAATTTTAAGTCTTGCTGTTGCAGGCTCGCTTATTGCAGCTACATCGGCATGCAATTCATCGAAAAATATGGCTGGATCATCAGACAGTACAACGATGGATTCTACAATGACTACAACCCCGGCAGATACCACAACCACTACAACGCCGCCGGATACAACAACCAAAACACCACCAATGTAAAAACATTACGGCCATTCTCTAACCAGGAATGGCCTTTTCAATTCCCGACTTCGATATGCGCCTGAATTTCGCTGTCATGTGCATCAATTCTTCGAATATTTTTCTTTTGTTTCCCGGTAATTTGTACTTTCAGCCGTTAAACCGAATATTTGAATGAACTCAAATTCCAAACCAAACAATCGTAACATCATTTTCCTGGTTATTGTAGCTGCCTTAGGTTATTTTGTTGATATCTATGACCTGGTGCTTTTCTCTGTTGTCAGACTTAAAAGCTTTGAAGACATCGGTATTTCTCCGGAAGATATGCGTACAAATGGCGAATATGTAATCAATATGCAAATGTTCGGTTTGTTAATGGGAGGATTGTTGTGGGGCATTATCGGCGATAAATATGGGCGGATTAAAGTTTTATTCGGATCCATATTGTTGTATTCTCTGGCTAATATCGCTAACGGTTTTGCAACCAACGTACACACTTATGCCATAATCCGGTTTGTTGCCGGTATTGGCCTGGCAGGAGAACTTGGCGCAGGCATAACTTTGGTTACCGAAACAATGGATAAAGAAAAACGCGGTTACGGAACTATGATAGTTGCCGGAATAGGTTTGCTTGGTGCTGCTGCCGCGGCGGTTATTGGAAAACATTATACCTGGCAAACATCTTATTTCGTTGGCGGTGGCATGGGATTACTTTTGTTGTTGTTGCGTGTGGGGACCTTTGAATCCGGCATGTTTAAAAATACATCTGAAGACAGTAAAATCGTAAAAGGAAACTTTTTTATGCTGCTGTCAGACGGAAAACGATTCCTTAAATACCTGGCTTGTATTTGCCTCGGTTTACCTTTGTGGTTTATTGTAGGGATATTAATTACGCAATCGCCCGAAATCGGTAAAGCTTTGCAGGCGAAAGAAACACTAAATGCCGGTACCGGTATTATGTTTACCTATTTTGGTATCGCCATAGGCGATGTGGTCTGCGGTTTTCTTGCTCAGATCTTACGTTCACGCAAAAAAACTGTGTTGATATTCCAAACCTTATCTGTTTTTACAGTTATTTTCTATTTAACAAGCACAGGTTTAACAGAGCAAAGTTTTATTTGGTTGTGCTTGTTTATGGGCTTTGCAGTTGGGTATTGGGCAACCTTTGTAACCATTGCAGCAGAACAATTCGGTACCAATATCAGATCTACAGTAACCACTACAGCGCCAAACTTTGTTCGCGGCGCACTCATCCCGATTACACTCGTTTTTGAATTTTTTGTAGGTCACTACGGTATTGTAACCGCAGGTTTTATCGTAATGGGCATTGTAACTTTCGTTGCTATGGCATCCGTAATTTATTTGAAAGAGAGTTTCAATAAAGATCTGGATTACATCGAAAAATAATAACAGTTGCTTCTATACATTTCACAAATTGGTTTTGTGGTGTATACACCCAATTACCAGATCAACTGTCAATCAAATGTATTAAGTGTATTTAAATCGGTTTAGCTAAAGTGATAAGCCGTAGCTTTGATATTGTAAAAACTCATCGTCACCATGTTTAGAGAAGAAGTCGCAGATCGTTACAAACAAATTCAGGAAGAGATTTGTAGAGGATTGGAAATTGCCGATGGCAAAGGGAAATTTGAAGAAGAATTGTGGCAACGCGAAGGCGGCGGCGGCGGGCGCACACGGATTATGCAGAATGGAAACCTGATTGAAAAAGGTGGTGTAAATTTTTCTGCAGTACATGGCAAGCTGCCAGAAAGCATAAAAAAAGCATTTAATGTTGATGAAGATGAGTTTTTTGCAACGGGCGTTTCTATCGTAATTCATCCAAACCATCCAATGGTTCCGATTATTCATATGAATATTCGATATTTTGAACTCAACGAAGAAACGCGTTGGTTTGGGGGCGGCATAGATTTAACACCTCATTATGTGTTTGAGAACGATGCTCGCTTTTTTCACCATAAATTAAAACAAGCTTGCGATGAATTTAATCCTGCATTTTATCCAAAATTTAAACAACATGCAGACGATTATTTTTTTATTAAACACCGGGAAGAAACCCGCGGCGTAGGTGGGATATTTTACGATCGGTTAAAGCCCGATAATACAGATTTAAGCTGGAGTGAAATTCTTGATTTCTCGGTAAACATTGGCGAAACTTTTCTTCCGGTTTATACCGAATTGATTGACCGTAATCGCGATATAGACTTTACTGAAGCCAACAAACAATGGCAATATCAGCGCAGAAGTCGCTATGTAGAATTTAATCTGGTTTACGATTCCGGAACTAAATTCGGATTGGAAACCAATGGTAGAATAGAATCTATTTTAATGAGTTTGCCACCGCAGGCCAATTGGGGTTATAATGTACAACCTGCTGTAGATTCTGAAGAATTTAAAACGCTGCAGTACCTAAAAAAAGGGATAAACTGGTTTTAACTTCAACACTGGAATAACCTGTTTATTTATAAAAATTTTTGCAGCGTTGAAATGTTTGTTTTTCACAGGTATACAGATTGTTACTCCCGCATCGATCTTAATTTTCACATCATATTTTGTAAAAATGTTTTGAACTTTCAAAACGTAGAGCTAATATTGCAGAAAAAACCGATGAAATTTTTGAACTGGTTTCTTAGCATTATAATCCTGACCATGTGCTTATTGCCTTGTGCTGATGGATATGCTCAAGATTTTTCAGGTGCTCAAATTTCTTCTGTTATCAAAAGCACCACTGCAGAAAAAAATGCCGTTGCAGATTACTGCTCCCCATTTTGTCTGTGTTCATGTTGCAGCACCCCAACGCTTACCAAACATGTAGTTAACACTGGTGCAATTGTTCCGCTTTTGTTAGTAGAATATGCAGAATTTCCATTTAACAACGTAAGTACTCCTCACATTTCCATTTGGCAACCGCCTAAATTGGGTTAAGTAAATCCGTTTTTGCGATATGCATTCTGCTGTAAAGCGGAATATGCAATCGCTTATTCAATTTATTTTAATCTAATTATTTCATAATGCTAAAGAAAATCATTGAATTTTCTATAGGCAATAAACTCATTATCGGATTATTTACTCTTGCTTTAATTGCCTGGGGTTTATACTCACTTAAACAGTTGCCTATAGATGCAGTTCCCGATATTACCAACAACCAGGTGCAGGTTATCACCCAAAGTCCGTCTTTGGCCGCACAAGAGGTAGAAACGCTAATTACATATCCCGTTGAGCAAACTATGGCTACCATACCTGAAATTGAGCAGGTACGTTCCATATCCCGTTTCGGGCTTTCAGTTGTAACGATTGTATTTCATGACGATGTAGACATCTACTGGGCCAGGCAACAGGTTAACGAAAAACTATCAGAGGCAAAAAACAATGTTCCATCAGAACTTGGAAATCCAGAGATTTCGCCAATATCAACCGGATTAGGCGAAATTTATCAATATGTAGTACACGCCAAACCGGGTTTTGAAGAAAAATACGATGCAAAAGAATTGCGTAGCATTCAAGATTGGATCGTACGTAAGCAACTTTTAGGAACACCCGGTATTGCTGAAGTAAATAGCTTCGGTGGATTATTAAAACAATATGAGATTGCCTTAGAGCCTGAAAAACTGAGAAGTTTTAGTCTAAGTATTAACGATGTATTTACGGCACTTGAGCAAAACAATAGAAATACCGGCGGGACATATATAGACAAAAAACCGAATGCGTACTTCATACGGAGTGAAGGTTTGGTAGGCAATGTAGACGATATTAAGAAAATCGTTGTTAAAACTGGCGCTAACGGCGTCCCGATTTTGGTCGAGAATGTTGCAACCGTAAGCATTAGTAACGCCATTCGTTATGGCGCACTGACGCGCGCGGTTAAAGGAAATCAAAATGAGGCAGTTGGCGGCATTGTAATGATGCTTAAAGGTTCTAATGCCAACAATGTTGTTAAACAAGTTAAACTTAAAATAGAACGCATCAATAAAACATTACCAGAAGGTATTGTAATTGAACCATTTTTAGACCGTAGCGCTTTGGTAGACCGGGCAATTGGTACCGTTGGAAAAAACCTGGTTGAAGGTGCCTTAATTGTAATTTTTGTCTTGGTTTTATTCCTCGGAAATTTCCGTGCTGGTTTAGTTGTTGCATCTGTAATCCCGCTGGCGATGTTATTTGCGATATCGCTGATGAATTTATTTGGCGTATCCGGAAACTTAATGAGCCTCGGTGCGATAGATTTTGGATTGATTGTAGATGGTGCCGTAATTATTGTAGAAGCCACCTTACATATGTTGGCTGGCAATACACTCGGACGTGCATTTACTCAAAAAGAAATGGATGAACAGGTAGAAAAATCAGCAATAAGAATGATGAGCGCTGCAGCTTTCGGACAAATTATTATCCTGATTGTGTATCTGCCAATTCTTGCCTTGGTAGGTATTGAAGGAAAAATGTTCGGCCCAATGGCGCAAACCGTTTCATTTGCCATCATCGGAGCATTCATATTATCGCTTACTTACGTGCCAATGATTTCTTCAATGTTGTTGAGCAAAAAAATATCGAAGAGAAAGAACCTCTCAGATAGGATGATGGATTTCTTCCTTAAATATTATACACCGATAATAAAAGGAGCACTAAAAAAAAGAATTACAGTGGTAATTGCTTCAGTTACGCTTCTAATGGTCAGTATTCTTCTTTTCCTTAGAATGGGTGGTGAATTTCTACCGCAATTGGAAGAAGGAGATTTTGCTGTAGAAACACGCTTACTAACCGGAAGCTCGCTTACACAAAGTATAGAAAAAATTAATCAGGCATCTGCTATTCTGGTCAATAAATTTCCTGAAGTAAAAGAGGTTATCGGTAAGATTGGATCGGCAGAAATTCCTACAGATCCAATGCCAATGGAAGCCACAGATTTAACTGTAATGCTAAAAGATAAGAAAAGCTGGACGAGTGCCAAAAGCCGAGAAGAATTGGCAGAAAAAATGGGAGAGACCTTATCTGTAATTCCTGGTGTAACATTTGGTTTTTCTCAACCTATTCAATTGCGCTCAAATGAGCTGATTTCTGGTGTAAGACAAGATATTGGAATTAAAATTTTTGGCGATGATTTGGATGAGTTAACCAGTTTATCTCAGCAAATTGGGCAAATTGTTTCCGGTGTTAAAGGCGCAAAAGATTTATATGTGGAGCAGGCAAATGGATTGCCGCAAATTGTGGTTAAAATTAACCGGGATCGGATCGCGCAATATGGAATCAGTATTGAAACGGTTAATCAAGCCATAAACACTGCTTTCGCAGGTCAGTCGGCGGGTTTAGTTTATGAAGGCGAGCAACGTTATGATATGGTACTCCGTTTAGCAACAGAAAACCGTAAAGATATTGACGATGTAAAGAATATTTATATTACAAGTCCTTCCGGAAATCAGGTTACACTTGATCAATTGGCTGATGTTGATTTTAAGGTTGGCCCGAACCAGATTCAACGAGAAGATACAAAACGTAGAATTATTGTGGGCTTAAATGTTCGTGGCCGAGATATTCAAAGTGTCGTTACAGAAATTGAAAACAAAATCAATCAGAAAATTAAACTTCCGGCCGGATATTATATCACTTACGGTGGTCAGTTTGAAAACTTGAAACAAGCAAAAGACAGGCTTTCTGTTGCCGTGCCAATTGCGTTGTTACTGATTTTATTGTTGCTATATTTTTCTTTTGGATCTGTTAAACAATCTGTTTTAATCTTCTCTGCAATTCCAATGGCGGCAATTGGCGGCATTTTCGCGCTGTTGCTTCGGGGGATGCCTTTCAGTATTTCTGCAGGTGTTGGTTTTATTGCACTTTTTGGTGTTGCCGTACTAAACGGGATCGTTTTGATTACAGAATTTAACCGATTGAAGAAAACAGGTTTAGAAAATCTGAATGAAATTGTTCTGCAAGGAACTGCAATTAGGTTAAGGCCAGTACTGATGACAGCAGCTGTTGCATCGCTCGGATTTTTACCAATGGCCGTATCATCTGCTGCCGGTGCCGAAGTTCAAAAACCTTTAGCAACAGTTGTAATTGGTGGTTTAATTACCTCAACTATTCTCACACTGGTTGTACTGCCAATTTTATATACCTATTTCGAAAACTTCAAATCCAAAACTAACGTGAGGGCAGCAAAAATCATTATCGGATTGCTGATTGCTATTGGATTAAATGTTCCAGCTACGCTGAATGCGCAAACAACGGCGCCAACACCACCCGTTACTTTAGAAGCTGCAATTGAGCAGGCTTTGAAGACAAATCCGTCAATACAATCTTCAAAAGCACGAATTGATCAGCAAGCGACCTTGAAAAAAAGTGCGGTCGATTTAGGGAAAACCAATTTCAATCTGCAATACGGGCAAATGAATTCGCTTAAGTGGGATAATAACATCAGCATTCAGCAGGACATTCAATACCCCGGATTATTCGGCAATCAGAAAAAAGTTTTTGATGCGAAAATCAAATCAGCAGAGCTGAATCTGAATGTTTCAGAAAATATTCTGAAATATCAGGTTAAAAGTACCTATAGTCAATTGGTTTACCTTCTGGCTTTACAGAAATTATACCGCACACAAGATACCGTGTACAATAATTTCAAAAAAGCATCTGATTATAGATATCAGGCCGGAGAAACCAATCTGCTGGAAAAAACAACGGCAGAAACGCAGTATTTTGAAATTAAAAATCAACTGCAACGTAATCAATCCAGTATTCGCGTATACCTGTTCGAGTTGCAGAAATTGATGAATACATCAGATTCTTTAGTAATTCCGGAACAAAAACTGGAAAAAGCAAACTGGATGGTTAACGCAGAAACAGAAAAGTTTCCGTTTTCAAACCCCGCGCTTGCATTTCAGCAGCAACAGGTAGAAATTGCCAGTAGATCCATCGGACTTGAAAAAGCAAAAGCTGGGCCGGATTTTAGTTTGGGTTATTTCAATCAATCCATGATTGGTATTCAAAGCGTAAACAACCAGGAAATTTTGTATAACGGGTCAAAACGTTTTCGGGGTTTCCAGGTTGGTGTTTCTTTGCCTATTTTCTTTAAGCCATACAGTGCAAGAATTAAAGCTGCAAAGATTGAAAAGCAAGTTGCGGAAAATGATTTCCAACTTTATAAAAACAACTTAAATTCCGAATATAAACAAGCTTACCAGGATTTGCAGAAAAATTCTGAAAGCATTGCTTATTACGAAAAAAGTGCATTGCCGAATGTAAATCTACTTTTAAAACAAAGTCAGATTGCATTTAAAAATGGAGAAATTGCTTACATAGAGTATTTGCAAGCGCTAAAAACCTATTCAGAAATTCAGCAAAATTATTTACAAGTGGTTAATCTTTTTAACCAATCTGTTTACACGTTAAACTACCTAAGCGGTTTATAATACACACTATGAAATCAGTGATCATAAAAATAAATAGTATCTTCTTTCTATCTGCAGCATTGTTATTTGTTTCCTGCTCTGGAAAAGATGAAAAACCGGAGTCTGAAAGTCCGGCAACAGAACAAAGAGCAGCGGCAGAATCTGAAGGCCAAGTTGATTTGAGCCCGGCTCAGTACAAAAACATCGGACTTACATTGGGCGGAATCGAAGAGAAATCATTAACCGGCACAATTAAAGTAAATGGTTTTATTGATGTACCTCCGCAAAATTTAGTCAGCATTTCCGTTCAGATGGGTGGAATTGTGCGTGCGTCGTCCTTACTGCAAGGGAGTTCTGTGAGAAAAGGGCAGATTATAGCAGTACTGGAAAATCAGGATTTTGTTCAACTACAGCAAGATTTTCTGGAAAGTAAGAGCACACTTGAACTGGCCGACTCTGAATACAAAAGACAACAAACTCTGGCCGCGCAGAATGTAAATTCAGATAAAATTCTGCAACAGGCAAAATCACAGTATCAAATTGCTTTGGCGCGTTTAAATGCATTGAGTCAACGTTTACATTTAATTAATATCGATGCAAATACCTTGCATCCGGGAACAATCAAAAGTAGCATTAATGTGTATGCACCAATTGATGGATACGTTACCAAAGTAAATGTAAATACCGGCAAATTCGTTAATCCTAACGATGTGATGTTTGAAATTGTAAACAACACCAATCTCCATGTAGAATTAAAAGTGTTTGAGCGTGATGCTGCACGGATTACAAAAGGACAAAAAGTAAGGTTTATGCTTACCAATGATCCGAACGAATATTACGGAACGATTCAGTTAGTAGGCGGTGAAATAAATACCGATAAAACGGTAACCGTACATGCAATTGCAGATAAAAACAAAGCATTTATACCAGGAACTTATCTTAAAGCATTTATTGAAACAGGTAGCAATGCTGTTAAAGTTTTGCCAGAAGCAGCAGTTGTAGATTTTCAGGGCACTAAATATATATTTTTAGAGCAAGGCCAGCCAAAAAATTTAACTAGCACGCAAAAAGGATTTCATTTTTATAAAATGACAAGCATAAATGTGGGCATTGCACATGCAGGATATGTGGAAATTACCAATGCATCAGATATTGAGGGAAAAAATAATATTGTGTTTAAAGGTGCGTATGATTTGCTTTCAAAAATGAAGAATAGCGACGAAGAATAGAAATACACCACATAAATAATAAATGTTATGAAAAATTCTAATACAAATCAGGCAACTGCGGGCTCATCCAAAGGCCATGATCATAAAGAACGCGAAAGCCACGAGCATGGCGGCATATTAGGCAAGTACACAGAACTTATGTTTGCTGTAATTTGTGGCGTGTTGTTGGCTACGGCATACGGTCTAACCTTCACCAACGTGCCCAATCAGTTAGGTTTAGTTTTGTGTATAATTGCCTATTTTTTTGGCGGTTATTTTACGGCAAAGGAAGCCGTTTTAACCATTGTAAAAGGTGGTTTTGAAATAGATTTTCTCATGCTCGTTGCGGCAATTGGTGCAGCTATTTTAGGAGAATGGATTGAAGGTGCACTATTGTTGTTTCTGTTTAGCTTAGGGCATGCGCTTGAGCATTATGCGATGTCTAAAGCCAAAATGTCTATAGCAGCACTAACTTCTTTAGCGCCACCAACAGCTTTGTTGCTAAAAGATAATCGAGAAGTAGAAATTAGCATTGAAGAACTCGCTATCGGAGATACTATCGTTGTAAAACCGAATAGTAAAATCCCGGCAGATGGTGTAGTTGTTAAAGGAGAAGGGTCGGTAAATCAGGCACCAATTACTGGCGAAAGTATTCCTGTAGATAAGGTTCCGGTTGAAGATTTGCAGAAGAATTACAGCATCGAAAAGAATATTAAACCCCAAAACCGAGTTTTTGCAGGTACAATAAATGGAAGCGCCGTACTGTACATTCAGGTAATCAAAAAAGCAAGCGATTCGACCATTTCCAAGTTGATCAAAATGGTACAGGAAGCGGAAAAACAAAAATCGCCTACGCAACTATTTACAGACAGATTTCAAAAATGGTTTGTTCCGATTGTACTTATACTGGTTTTTGTTTTATGCTTTGCTTTCCTAGTTATCGATGAACCATTTAGCAGCAGTTTTTACCGGGCAATGGCCGTTTTAGTAGCCGCAAGTCCTTGTGCATTGGCGATTTCTACGCCGAGCGCAGTGTTAAGTGGCATAGCCAGAGCAGCACGCGGTGGTGTTTTAATCAAAGGTGGTAGGCCGCTTGAGGAATTGGGTACATTAAATGCAATTGCTTTTGATAAAACAGGTACACTTACCGAAGGAAAACCAAAACTAATTGATGTAATTCCTGTAGATGGACTGACCGAAGAAGCACTTCTAAAAATGATCATCCCGGTGGAGAAACTGAGCGATCATCCGCTTGCCGCGGCTATTGTCAAAGGTGGCATGGAGCGACTTTCTGATCAATCTATGCCTTCAGCATCTGACGTAATAAGCCATACTGGTAAAGGCGTTGAAGCCAATATCGACGGAATCCACATTGCGATTGGAAACAAGGCGATGTTTGTTTCGGACGGAAAAACAGAAATCCCTCAGGATTTATTACTTCAGGTTGAGGCATTGGAAGAACAAGGCCAGACTACAATGTTGGTAAAAGCTGGCGATCAGTTTAAAGGAATTCTTTCATTGATGGATCTTCCGCGCACTGAAGCACAAGGGGTTTTAAAACAACTGAAAGAGATTGGTATCAAAAAAATGATTATGCTTACCGGCGATAATCAACAGGTTGCAGAAACAATAGGAAAAAAAATCGGGATCACGGATGTTTGGGGCAACCTAATGCCAGAGGATAAAGTTGCCGCGATAGACAAATTAAGTGCGCTTGAAAATATGGTTGCCATGGTGGGCGACGGTGTAAATGACGCACCTGCCATGGCAAAAAGTACGGTTGGCATCGCAATGGGCGCGGCAGGTTCTGATGTTGCGTTAGAAACCGCCGATATTGCCTTAATGGGCGACAAATTGGAAAGTCTACCTTTTGCAATTGGACTTAGCAGGCAAGCTAAAAGCATTATCAGTCAAAACTTATGGATTAGTCTATTGGTAGTGGCCGCGTTAATTCCGCTTACCATATTGGGTGTAACTTCTATTGGTTTAGCTGTATTAGCGCATGAAGGCTCTACTTTATTAGTTGTGATTAACGCACTTAGATTGCTCAGATTCCAAGTAAAAATTTAAATAATTATTTCCGGGTTGTGTTTTAAGACCCGGAAACTAATTCCTTTTATTTTTTCTTCAATACCGTTGCAATCATTTCTGTTCTCACATTAAAGCCTACTTTCTCGTATAGTTTTATTGCAGCCTGATTATCATTTTTCACGTGTAAAAAAGGAACCTGGTTATTTTCAGTAATCCGCCTTATTTGTTCGTTTAGCAAAACGCGCGCGTAACCGTTACCTAAATGATTTGGATGTGTACACACCGCACTAATTTCAACAAAAGAGTAGGGGTTAAGGCGTTGTCCAAGCATCGAAATCAATTGTCTGTCGTTAAAAAAACCAATGTAATTACCTAATTCTATAGTTCTAGATAAAAAAGGACCAGGTTTGGTAAGTTCTACCAATTCATTCATTTGTGGAATATGCTGATTGTCTAATTCCACAAAATTGTTGTTCTCATTTTTAGATACAGTTTGCTGGTTATATACCATTTGAAACATATCGATGGTGTGAACAATTTCCCAATTTTTCATTTCTTTTACCGACTCCAAGGTAAAAACCACGTGAACATTTTTCCCGCTGGAAATTTTATGCAATTGATCATAATTTTCTGACGAATATTCGTTGAATCCAGCAAAAGCTGTAATTTCTTCATCATACACTTTAACTTCAGTTGTTCCGGATGAAATATGTTGATGGTTAGATCGAAGTGCGTTGTAAATTGGATTATCTAAGATGTGTTGCATTTTAGCCAAAAATACATTTTACGTTTCAGCAGATTGTCAGCGTTATTTTAAATTTTCAAAGAATCTAAAGGATAAATATGCATCTTTCAGGTCTAAAAAATATAGTAATGAAAATTGTCTTATAATTAATATTATGTTAAGTTGATCGTGATCATTATAGGTCCTACCTACAAGGTCTCTTCGTATTTTTATAACTGATTTTGAGGACTCATATAGTGATTGAATTACTAGTGATACGAAAACACAGCAAATCGAATCACAAAAAAAAACTCATCAGGAAAACTGATGAGTTTTAAGTTCGTTAAAAAACATAATCTAGAATTCCCTAAGTCTACGTTTTATTTCATCTGCTTTATCGGCTGCATTTTTATGCGTATATATATCCGCAAGTAGTTGCGCCGTTTTTCTGTCGTTCGGATTAATTTCATTAGCACGTTTTAAAGCGAATTGCGCTCGATTGATCAAGGCATCATGTTTCGAAAACTTCTCAGGATCATCCTTTTTTAAGGATTCGTTCGCAGTGTTTATATATGCTAAACCCAATTGATACAAAGCGTCGAAATAATTTTGATCTGTTGCAAGTGCTTTATCATAAGCTAAAATTGCCGTTGAGTTATTTCCTTTTACTTGTTGCAGATATCCATACAGAAAGTACAACAGTTTATTCGCTTTATCAACTTTTAAGTTTCCTTCGATCAAGGTAGCGGCTTTATCGTATTTTTCTGTGTCGAGCAAGAGATTGATATAATCATTTGTTAGCGAATGGTTAAATGGATTTTTCGCTAAGCCCTCCTCTAGTGTTCTGGTTGCGAGCTCATTATCAAACTTCGTAGTATACATCTGCGCGAGCTTTTGAAATACCGCAGGATTTCTGATTCCATTTTCTTTGGCACGCTTAAAGTATTCAAGTGCATCATCATAAGCCTGGATATTTAGCGCACAAATTGCTGTATTTAATGCAAGTGTTGTGTCTTTCGGAAACTTATCACTCACTTCTTTGATGTCGCTATAGGCTTCTTTAAAATCATTTCCAAAGAAAGACGAAGTACCGTTCTCCTGTTTTTTGATCAATATATTGTGCTCAGATGCTTTAATCAGACCAGAGTTGTCTTCGAATCTATCTAAAGATTTCGCTTGTTGAATTGCTGCTGTTGCAAGATCATAATATTTTGCAGAATTTGTCGCATCTGTTTCAATCAGCGCAGCATAAGATGTCAGATACGCCTTTATAGCCCAGGTTTCCGCCCACTTTTTAGTTTTATTGTCTTTTTCCGCAGATTCAGTTGATTTTAATCCATCTGTAATAATGGTAATTTGTTTCTTTTCATCCTCCTTCCCTGCTATTGATGCCTGGAGTTTTCCAACAGCATTTCTGGCAATTAAAATCTGGCTCTTTTGAGCAAAGGTGGCAAGGGACAGAAAACTGAGGGTAAATAGGATTTTAACAGATTTTTTCATAGTGGCTGATTGTTGTAACAAGCGACTTTCGCCGCACTAAAACGTAAAAATAAGCAAAAAAAAAGAGTCGGGATAATTCTCGACTCTTTTTTAAACGTTTGAAGTTTAATTATTGTTTAGGCAAAGCGTCTAAACGTTTTTTAATATCTTCATAATTTTTTGTATCGTTTCTAAATGCATAGATGGTTTTCAACGTCTCTAAAGCACCAACATTGTTTGCATCAATTTCCAATGCTTTCTTGTAATAAGGAAGAGATTTATCTAATAAACCATTCATTTTAACGGTGACTTCATTAAATTCTTTTACTTTCTTCGGATCGATTTTGTTTCTGTCGTTCTGAAGTTTCAGCGCTTGTGAGAAATAAATATTTCCTAAAAGAACCTGATAGTTCGGGTTAGTTGGCTCTTTGGTTACCAAAGCGTTTAACATTTGCTCAGATTTTGCAACATCACCTTTATCAATATAGATTTGAGTTTCTGTTTTAACGATGTCTGTATTTTCGGGAAACTTCGCTTTTGCTTCTGTTATTAAAGCCAATGCCGCTGTTGTGTCTTTTTGTTGTCTCAACGTAATGTCGATGATCTCAGGATAAAGATCTTTTGACATTGGAGAGTTTAATTCGATAACTTTTTTGAATTGTTTTACGGTATTTGGATAATCTTCTATACTTCTTGCAGCGATACCAGCGTTCAAATACATAGAGGTATCTTGAGGATTGATTTCTGTAGCTTGAACAAACTTCGCATAAGCTGTTTTGAAATCTTTTTTGTTGTAAGCCAAAACGCCTGCATTTCTGACTGCATTTGCAATATTGGTTTCTACAACGCCGATATTTTCTTTCTCTGCACCTTTAGCATCCAGTTTTTTCGCTTCAACAACAGCTTCCTGCGCAATTTTAACATTGGCTTCAGCATTTGCCAAATCTACAGTATCTGTAATGGCAATTGAAGATGCCATTAATCCTCTGTATACCCAAGCTTCTGGCATAACTTTAGATTTTTCATCAACGATAGCCTTGTCTGTATGTGCAAGTCCTTCTTTTAATGAGGTAAGTTTTTTGTCTAATGGAAGACTTTGTCCCATTGCCTGAAAAATTCCCCACGCTTTTTTAGCATCGTTTACTTCGCTTTTTTGTGCAAAAGTAACCGTGGTTACGCTTGCTAAGAATATACCAAGAAATACTCTTTTCATAATTATTTATTGTGTTCTTAATTTAATTAATTTTCCTCTTCTGATGTTTCGTCTTGAGCTGCTTCGTCCGGAGTTTCGGTTTGTTCAGTAGTTTCAGTCGCCTCTTCCCCATCAACAATCACGCCATTTGTTTCATCTTCTTCTTCCTCCTCTTCGTGATCTATTTTTGTTACAGAAGCAATTTCATCTTCACCTTTAAACGAAATCAGTCGAACACCTTGAGTAGCGCGACCCATTACTCTTAAATCTGCAACTGCAATCCGGATTACAATTCCAGAACGGTTAATGATCATCAAGTCTTCTTTATCGGTCACATCTTTGATAGAAACCAATTGTCCGGTTTTATCCGTAACGTTAATGGTTTTAACCCCTTTACCGCCACGGTTTGTTACACGATAATCTTCAATATCTGTGCGTTTTCCGTAACCTTTTTCTGAGACAACTAAAACGGTAGACTCTGGGCTATTGATCGCAATCATACCGATTACTTCATCCTTATCGTGCCCTAAAGTAACACCACGTACTCCTGTGGCTGTTCTTCCCATTGGTCTAACGGTTTTCTCATTAAAACGAATTGCCCGGCCAGAACGTAAAGCCATAACGATTTCGCTTTCGCCAGTAGTTAAACAAGCTTCAAGCAATTGATCGCCATCATTAATGTTAATCGCGTTGATACCATTTACACGCGGACGGGAATATGCTTCCAGAGAAGTTTTCTTGATGGTACCTTTTTTAGTACACATAATGATGAAATTGTTCTCCAGATATTCCTGATCTTTCAGGTTTTTAACCTTGATGTATGCTTTAATTTTTTCCTCTTTAGGGATATTGATGATGTTTTGGATGGCGCGGCCTTTACTTGTACGCGAACCTTCCGGAATTTCATAAACACGCAACCAGAAACATCTTCCGGCTTCAGTAAAGAACAACATATAGTTGTGATTAGAGGCCACAAGCATGTGCTCAATAAAATCTTCATTTCTTGACGTACTGCCTTTAGATCCTTTACCACCGCGACCTTGAGCTTTAAATTCTGTAGCTGGTGTACGTTTCACGTAACCTTCGTGAGAAATTGTAATAACAACTTCTTCATCAACGATAAAATCTTCCATGCTCATATCTTCTGCAGAGTGAACAATGGTTGTTTTGCGTTCATCACCAAATTTCTGGCGTGTTTCTGCAAGTTCATCTTTGATAATCTGCATCCGCAAACCTTCATCTGCCAATACAGATTTTAAATATTCGATGGTTTTCATCAATTCCGCGTATTCTTCCTTGATTTTATCGCGCTCTAGTCCGGTTAAACGACGAAGCGTCATATCCAAAATTGCACGCGCCTGAATATCGCTTAAACCAAAGCTTTCCATTAAACCAACACGCGCATCTTCAGGTGTTTCTGAAGCTCGGATCAATTTAATTACTTCATCCAGATGATCCAGCGCAATCAGATAACCCTCTAAAATATGGGCGCGTTTCTCCGCTTCTGCCAATTCGTAACGTGTCCGACGGACAACCACATCATGGCGGTGATCAACAAAGTGAACGATTAAATCTTTTAGGTTTAACAACTGCGGACGGCCTTTTACCAAAGCAATATTATTTACACTGAACGAGGTTTGAAGTGCAGTGTATTTATACAGATTGTTTAGTACTATTGAGGCATTTGCATCACGCTTAATTTCATATACGATTCGTATACCATCTTTGTTAGATTCATCTTTAATGTTTGAGATGCCTTCCAGTTTCTTCTCGCCAACCAATTCAGCAGTACGCTCGATCATTTGGGCTTTATTTACCTGGTACGGGATTTCAGTTACGATGATGACTTCGCGTTCTTTAATACTTTCGATTTCAGCTTTTGCACGCATTACGATACGTCCGCGACCGGTTTCAAACGCTTCTTTTACACCATTGTAACCGTAAATGATACCGCCTGTAGGAAAATCAGGCGCTTTGATGAACTTCATCAACTCCTCTACCGTAATTTCTCTGTTGTCAATATAGCTTATGATACCGTCAATTGCCTCAGTTAAATTGTGAGGAGCCATATTTGTGGCCATACCAACCGCAATACCAGAAGATCCATTTACCAATAGATTTGGGATTCTGGAAGGTAAAACCGTTGGTTCCTGTAAAGTATCATCAAAGTTAAGCTGGAAATCAACTGTATCTTTATTGATATCGGCAAGCATTTCTTCAGCAATTTTAGAAAAACGTGCTTCGGTATAACGCATTGCTGCCGGCGAATCTCCATCAATGTGGCCAAAGTTTCCTTGTCCGTCTACCATTGGGTAACGTAAACTCCAATCCTGAGCCATACGTACCATCGTGAAATATACAGAAGAATCACCATGTGGGTGATACTTACCTAAAACCTCACCCACAATACGGGCAGATTTTTTATGTGGTTTATTGCTGGTTACACCAAGATCGAGCATTCCGTAAAGTACACGTCTGTGTACAGGTTTTAATCCATCCCGTACATCAGGTAAAGCCCTGGATACGATAACCGACATTGAATAGTCAATGTAGGCCGATTTCATCTGCTCCTCAATATTGATCGGAATGATTTTATCGTTTTGTTGATTTTCTAAATCTTCTGCCATAAATTATTTTCTCGTTGTAAAAAACGATTTTAAAAAAGGTATTATTATAACCTTGCGAATTTAGGAAAAATATGCCGAAAACAGGCATTGTGGAAAAGTTTTACCACTATAGCAAGTGCTTAAAAAGCCTCAAAAACCTATCTTGCAGGAATTTTACAGTAATTATCCCCCACCACTTTACAATGGCAAAAAAATCAAAATCGGCAATGGGTTTCATCATGATTACCTTGCTCATAGATTTTACCGGTTTTGGAATTATTATACCCGTTTTACCGAAACTGATACAGGATTTTACAGGCGGAAGTGTGAGTGTAGCAGCCGATTACGGCGGATACCTGATGGTCGCTTTTGCCCTTGCTCAATTTATTTTTTCGCCCATCATGGGTGGATTAAGCGATCAATACGGACGAAGACCCGTTTTATTGTTTTCGTTGTTTGGTTTAGGAATTGATTATATACTGCTTTCATTTGCGCCCACCATTTTCTGGCTTTTTATAGGGCGCGTTATTGCAGGTATAACTGGCGCCAGCTTTACAACTGCAATGGCTTATATTGCTGACGTTTCTGAACCTGAAAAGAAAGCACAAAATTTTGGCTTAGTGGGTGCAGCCTTTGGTGTGGGTTTTATTCTCGGGCCAGTAATAGGCGGTTTAACCAGTACGTTCGGACTGCGTGTCCCTTTTATGATCTCTGCCGCACTGGCGCTTCTAAATTGGTTGTACGGTTATTTTATCCTGCCAGAATCTTTAACGGCCGATAAACGCCGCAAATTTTCATGGAAACGTGCCAATCCGGTTGGTTCATTTTTAAATGCATCAAAATATCCAGCAATTTTAGGTTTGCTTGCAACCTTATTTTTGTTGTATGTTGCCAGTCACTCAGTACAGTCTAACTGGTCTTATTATGTGATCGAGAAGTTCAACTGGGATTCTACAATGATTGGCTATTCACTTGGTGTTGTAGGTTTGTTTGTTGGCCTTGTTCAGGGCGGTTTAATCCGTATAATTATACCAAAGATTGGAAACCGTTGGGCAATTTATATTGGTCTTTGCCTGTACGTTGTTGGTTTTATTTGTTTTGCTTTCGCTGCAAATGGCTTAATGATGATGTTATTTATTGTGCCGTATTGCCTTGCCGGAATTGGCGGGCCAGCAATGCAAAGTATCATTTCCAACCAGGTTCCGGAGAACGCACAAGGCGAAATTCAGGGTATTACAACCAGTTTACAAAGCCTTGCGGCGATTATTGGTCCGTGGTTGGCCAGTCATATTTTCGTTTATTTTATACAAGATGGTACGCCTTATTATTTTCCAGGAGCACCATTTATATTCAGCGCAATTTTAACGTTTATCGGTTTATTTATTGCAATAAGGGCATTGCGAAAATACCACTAGAGCAATTGATTGGCCAGGTTTGCCAATTCGCTTCTTTCTCCTTTTTGTAAAGTGATGTGCGTATAAAGCGGATGATTTTTGGCGTTTTCGATCAAATAAGAAAGTCCGTTGCTTTCTGAATCAAGATAAGGCGTGTCAATCTGATAAATATCTCCGGTAAAAACGATCTTTGTGTTTTCGCCCGCGCGAGAAATGATCGTTTTGATTTCATGCGGTGTTAAATTCTGTGCCTCATCAATAATAAAAAAGATTTTTGTTAAGGTACGCCCGCGGATGAACGCCAAAGGCGCAATTGAAATTTTCTCTGTAGAGATTAGTTCGTCTATTTTTTCAATCATCTTATCATCACCCGAAAATTGCTCGCGTATAAAACGCAGGTTATCCCAAATTGGCGACATAAATGGATCTGTTTTCGATTTTGCATCGCCCGGTAGAAAACCAATATCCTTGTTGCTTAGTGAAACAATTGGCCTGCTGATGTAAATTTGTCTGAAATCTTTTCTTTGTTCCAGCGCACAGGCTAGAGCAAGCAGCGTTTTCCCGGTTCCGGCATTTCCTTGTATACTAACCAGCTTAATGTCTGGATCTAATAAAGCATGCATAGCAAAAGATTGCTCTATGTTTTTTGGTTTTATTTTAAATACAGGATCATTTTGTATGTTGGTTAAAGTCTGCTGCCTGAAATTGTAAAATACATTGGCAATTTTACGTTTGTTTTTAAGCGTATAAAAGTGATTGCCCTGTTTGAGCGATAAACCAAGCCCGGCAACCTGTAATTGCTTGTCTTTCTTAATTTGTTCAATCCATTTTTCAGGGAAATTACTGAGGTCTGTTTTGCCGGCGTATAAGTCATCTACATTTTTGATTTTACCCGTTTCATAATCCTCGGCTTGCAGATTTAGGGCTTTCGCTTTAAGCCGCAAACAGATATCTTTTGATACAAGAATGATTTTTTTATCAGGGTTTTCTTCTTTCAAAGCCAATGCTGCATTGAGAATTTTATGATCGGTTTTACCTTCGCCAAACACGCTTTCGGCATTAATAAGATTTGGTTTTTCGTTTAATAACACTTTAAAATGGCCGGAATTTGGGGCATTCAAAGCAATCCAATCACTAATTAATTTGTGTTGTGCAACCTGATCTACCAAACGGATGAAGCTTCTCGCTTCAAAATTTCTGGTGTCATTTCCGCTTTTAAAATTATCCAATTCTTCAAGTACCTGAACGGGGATAGTTACATCATTTTCCTGGAAATTATGAATGGCATTGTGATCGTAAAGGATAACGGAAGTATCTAAAACGAAGATTTTTTTCTGCGGGGCGGTCGTACGTTTTTGGGCCATATCGTAAATTTATACAATTGGAGACAAATCGTATCATGTTTTTGGATTTTTAGATTTTAGAGGTTTATTCAGGAATCGTTTGAATTTCTTTAAGAATGACCTGAAAAGATTACGTACGGAAAAAGGGATATAGACTTTCTTTTTACTCGCCATGTCGGGTGGAAATATGAGATGATATGAAAATTTTGGTGTATTCCGTATTTGCGATGCTGAATCTGAAAGATCGACGTTTCCATTTTTTTCGCATTTATAAATGGACGTGGGGAAAAATAAAAATGGGGACCGTCTTCTTTCGAATCTGTTCCCCATTTTTCCTGTATACAACCGTAGCTGTGTTACAGTTTCTCAAATGAATATACTTTGAATTTCTGTGGTTTCAGAATCTTGCGATTTTCAATCCTCAGAACATTTATTTCCTTCCAATTCATCCATAGATGCTTTTGGTTTTCCATAAAGTCTGTCGGGTCCGAACGATTTTTATCAATGCCTTTCGGCTTATCATTTATTTTTTACTCGGTATTACCCTTTCTAAAATTTCTCGTCTTCCCAGTAAACACATCCGAAATTTTCTACCTTTCGGTTTCTATTTCTTTTGGCGTGTTCTATCAGTTTTCAAAGTACTTCGTTTTTTGATATAGTCTAAGATAGCTGTATAACATACAGACTGCAAGTGTTTTAATTAATTATTATCCACAAACTTATAAACTATATTTAGCTGGTTATCAACATTTTGAATGTAGGCACAATGCTGTTTTCAGGCTCTTCAATATGGTATTCGCAACTTTTTCAACATTTCCATGTAAACTGCTTATATGCAAGCAGTTAATTCAAGAGATGATTTTTTGGGTTTGATTTACGCCCAAATCGTCAGATTGTTGCTAAAAACTTTAAATTATTCTCCAACAAAAAGCTTGTTTAATATGTTATTTTTGTCTTATGCAGATCAGGCAACCTATCCGAAATATTCAAGATTTTTTATTGAGTACGTATTTTGCTGATGGTTTGCGCATTACAATCGGTGTGCTTCTTCCCTCTTTAATTTCAGCTCAGTTTGGGATGTTGAAATTTGGAATGACGCTTTCTCTTGGTGCATTGTGTGTAAGTGTTGTCGATACACCGGGACCAATTGTTCACCGTAGAAATGCAATGTTAATCACTTCTGCGCTAATTTGTACATTTTCGATTCTCACCGGACTCACGAATAAAAATCACTACTTTATCGGATTCTTGCTTGGCATTTCAAGCTTTGTTTTCTCCATGTTTTATATCTACGGCGTGCGGGCAGCGGCTGTTGGTACTGCAACATTATTGATTATTGTGTTGAGTATAGATGATATTCGGCCGTGGCAGGAAGTGATGCAGCACTCGGCTTTGGTTTTGGGTGGAAGTTTATGGTACACCGGATTAAGTTTCGCGGTTTACCGCATGCGTCCGTTTCGTCCGGTACAGCAATCTTTAAGTGATTCTATTCTTCAGGTCGCAGAATTTTTAAGAGAAAAAGCTAAATTTTATCACCTGGGGAATAATTATGACAAAACCTACGCAGAACTTTTGCAACTTCAGGTATCTGTACATGAGAAGCAGGACGCCGTTCGCGAACAACTTTTCAGAACACGGGAATTTGTTCGGGATGCATCACCAGAAGGCAGGTTTTTGTTGCTGGTTTTTGTAGACATGGTCGATCTTTTTGAGCAAGTCATGTCAACCTATTACAATTATGCGCAGCTTCACGATCAATTTGACAAGTCGGGGATTCTTTCAAATTATGAAATGGCCATCAAAAGGATTTCCTATGCACTTGATGATGTCGCATTTGAGCTTAAACGTGGCGGACAACCAAAAATTTCAAAAAGACTTCTAATAGAAATTGAACGGTTAAAACTAAGGATCAGTCAGCTTGAACGCGGGAATCAGAATCAAGAATACAGTACCATAGGTATCATCGCATTAAAGAATATCGAAGTCAATATTGAGAATATCCTTTCGCGGGTGAAAACAATTTTTAGCTATTTTAAAATTCGTGGTACGAAAGAAATTGTTCGCGCTGAGGTAGACACCGAGAAATTTATTAGCCGGCAAAAATTTGATTTAGGCCTTTTTACAGAAAACTTGAGCTACAGTTCGTCAACATTCAGGCATTCGCTTCGCGTTACGGTTGTCATGTTGGTTGGTTTTGTTGTTGCACAGATTTTAAATTTCTCCCACAGTTATTGGATTTTACTTACAATTCTGGTGATTTCCAAACCAGGATTCAGCTTAACCAAAGAACGCAATTACCAACGCCTTATCGGTACAACAATTGGTGCCTGTATTGGAATGGCTGTTCTGAATTACATAGATGACCGGCATACCTTGTTTATTATTCTGTTGATTTGTATGATTGGTTGTTATAGCTTTCAACGTAAAAATTACGTAGTGAGCGTACTTTTTATGACTCCATACATACTCATACTATTCGATTTTTTGGGGATGGGAAGTGTTGCTCTTGCTCAGGAACGCATTTATGATACATTTATAGGTTCAGGAATTGCACTTTTGGCAAGTTATTCATTATTCCCAACCTGGGAATATGAAAAGTTAAAAGAGGCAATGATCAATATGATTATTGCAAACAAGGCATATTATGAACAGGTTGCAAAAATGTATTTTGATAAAGCCTATCAGCGTACAGAATATAAACTGGCACGTAAAGAAGTTTATGTTTCTACTGCGAATCTTGCTTCTATGTTTCAGCGCATGTTTTCTGAACCTAAAAGCAAGCAGTATTTTATTAAAGAAGTGCATCAGTTTACAACCTTAAATCATTTGATTTCTTCTTACATGGCTACATTATCGTTATACAACAAAGAACACGATTTTCATTTTGAAAATTTCGATGCACTAAAACCGATGTCAAACAACACACTTTATCTGCTTGATAACGCCATAGAAAGCCTGAAATCAAGCGAAGTGTCTGTAGAAAATGTTCCTTTAATTCGTTTGAGTGAAGATGCCTTAGCAGCAAAAAAAGGCGAAGATCTGGTACCTGAGCAGTTCGATCTGATCCAGAAAGTAGCTTACGATATTTATAAATTATCTGGTAAAATAAAACTCTAAAGTTTTAATAAACAAACATTAAACGGTAACACGTAAGTGTTGCCATCATCCAGAATAAAGTGAATTTTTGCGTCGCAAATGCTGGCGGTTTTTTTCAATTGATCGGTATTGAAAATCAATGATGCAAAATGCTGTTCGGCATTGTCTGTTGTCGTATTTTCTTCAGAAACCGAAAAACGGAGGTTAAACTTCGCTCCTTCTGCAAAAATCAATATCTTCTCGATCTTCTTAAATGTGAAATTTCCCGAAAACCTAATGCTGGCCAGTTTATCA
The DNA here is from genome assembly GCF_052343045.1 of Pedobacter terrestris. Taxonomy (NCBI): domain Bacteria; kingdom Pseudomonadati; phylum Bacteroidota; class Sphingobacteriia; order Sphingobacteriales; family Sphingobacteriaceae; genus Pedobacter; species Pedobacter terrestris. Next base: position 2,183,073 of record NZ_CP180264.1, read on the forward strand.
GCGGTGTATGTTTCAGATTTTGAAAGCTGATATGCGTAATATTTTTTCGCTTCTCGAACATATTGATAATCCACATCCAAAGGTTTTTCCTGAGCAAAAACCTGGTTTAAAGTAAAAATTAGAAAAATTGATAAGCAGATCCGTTTCATGTATTAAAATTTTGGGCAAGGCACTTTAAATCCCTTAAAATTATTGTGCCTGTAAATAAAAGAAAGTTCATAGGTGCGCGGCGTTGATGCCAAAAGTTTGCTGCCGTAAACGGTATAATTAATTCCGGCAGTCATATTACCGAAAGTTGCCCCAAGATATGGATACATAGATGCTTCATTAATTCTATACCACAAACCAACGTTAAGTTTAATTTTATTTTCATTGTTGGCCTGAAAGCCAAGTACAGTACCAATTATGGTGTCATTTATTTGGTTTTGCGTGGTATAAACGCCGGTTAGGTTCAAATCGGTAAAGTTATTAAGTAAATAAAGCATGCTTAGATTTATACTTTTGCGATAAGGAACATTTTCGGTATTGTTGCCAAGCAAACTCTCTTGTGGTTTGGTTAAATGGTAATGCGCATAACCAGCAACCAAACTTAATCTATCCAATACAGCAGAAAAATTGGCGCCAATGTTTAAATCAAAATAAGCGGTTTTATCGTTTTTTACATCGAGATAGTTTGGCAATGCTGCATCAAAATTACCATCAGAATATTGCGAAGCGAAGGTGAGTTTATTGTAATCCAGATATCGGCTAACGTAAGAAACCTGCGGTGCCAGGCCAAATTTGAATCGATGTTCTACATCAAGATATTGATAATAGGAAAAACTGGCACTGATGTATTGTGATTTTAGTGCTTTATTAAACGATTCGTCAAACAAACCACTCAAACCCAAACTGAAAATACTATTGGTGAAATTCTCATCAGCTTGCAGTTTAACATCACCAGAAACACTGTACGTATTATATGGATCGCCAAGGTTTCCCCATTGCTGGCGCGTATTTGCTGCAACTCGATATTCACCATCAAAAAAACCTGTAAAAGCCGGATTTAGACTAAGAGGTGCTGCAAAATATTGCGAGAATTTTGGGTCTTGCGCCAAGGCCGTTAAATAGCTCACGCAAAAAATAGAGAGTAATAAAAATTTTCGCATGTTATAAAATCAAAACTGTTTTTCCGTTGCTTTGTAATTTTGCGCCGGTTACATCAATCGCTTCGGCAAACCACGAAAAGGTTTCCAGCGACTGCATTTTACTCTGAAATTGTCCATCCCAACCTTCACTTTTCATATCAGAGGTCTGGAAAACCAATACGCCCCATTTGTTATACACTTTAAAACTGATGAGTTTTTGTATGCTTACAAAAAACGGAGATAAATGATTATTGGTTAATTTTTGCGGCGTAAATGCTGTAGGAACGAGTATTTTGGGCGTTGGCGCAATTTCTACGTGTAGCGCTGCAGAAACAGAACAACCTTTTTCTGTATTTAAAGCAATATAATATGTACCAGATTTTTTTACTGAAGAAGGGTTTGATACTGGTTTTTGTAAATTAGAATCTTCAAAATAAGCAACGGAATGATAATTTTTACTTCCCTGAATAATTTCAGGATTGGTCAGATTAATAGATGTTGATTCTAAAACAGTACTGGGTTGATGAAGTACAATTTCTGGCTGAGGGTAAATTACTACCTCTACTTTCGCAGATACAGAACAACCCGCTTCATTTTCTGCTTTAATGTAATAAGTTCCGCTAGTGCCGATGTGTGATGCATTTTTTAGCGTTTTGGAAAGCGTTGCATCTGAAAAATAAGAAATTGTTAAACCTGCGGATGATTCCTGAACCAATGCAGCATTTGTAAGATCTACGCTTTCTGAAAAACAAACGGGCTCCGGATTTTTGACAACGAATACCGGCAACGCCGCAATCTTAACTTCTATTTTACCTTCTACAATACAATTTTTGGAATTCGTAGCCCGTACAAAATAGATTCCGGATTTTTGAATCTGCCTAGGATTAGCAACTTCGGTTTTAAAATCCTGATCTTCAAAAAAACTAAACACTAAATCGGCGTCACTGCCTTCAAAATTATTTTTTTGAGTCAAATCAACTGTTTCAGGTGCACAAACTACCAAAGGGTTGCGGATTGTGAGTACGGGTTTCGGATTAATCTGAACCAAAACAGGCAATGTTCGTGTGCATCCAAGTTCATTTTCCAGTTTAACGTAATATGTTCCGCTTATTGCTACATGTTCAGGATCAGTTAATAAACGACTTGCAGTTTCATCTAAAAAATAAGACCGTTTGGTACCTGCTTGCACATTGGTGAAAAGTTCACCTGAAGTTAAATTTACAGTTTCCGAAAAACAAACCGGTGCAGGGTTTCTCAGCGTTACTTTATTTAAGTTATTTACTTTAATGCTGATGGTTGCAACACTTTCACAGCCAGAGAAATTTGTTGCTTTGACGTAGAAAGTTTGATCATTCTGTATAAGAACTGTATTTGTAATTTGATGTGTCAAATTGTTATCGTCATAAATAAAATAGCTGAAATCTGGGTTTTTATTCAATATAAATTCAGTTGAATTGAGATCGACTAAGGTGTTGGCACAAATGCTTTTTTGTTCTAAAACACTTAGCTGATAATCTACACTGTGCAAGGTTGTAGAGACTGTGCTCGGACAGCCATATCCTTCATAAGGAACTAAATCCAAGAGAACTTTAGAACCTTCACTTGGTGCTGGTTTTATTGCAATGGATTGTCCGCTGCCATAGTTAATCTTGCGGTCTTCACTATACCAATTGTATTGAAAAAAGCCATCTGGTCCTTTTACTTTTACCTCATCAGCATTTTTGCAAAACGAATTTCCGGTAATTGCATCTCCACAAACATTATTAACATCAACATAAGCGTAACCGAAATGGCCGCCTAAAAGGCAGTCTTGCGTAATAAATTCAAGCAATAGTTTTTTTCCCTGGTAACCAGATAAATTTAAGGTAACGGGTGTCCAATCTTTATAAATAACGCTACTGTTTAATGCTGATTTCTTAAAACCTGGCAAATTAGATGTGGCTATATATTCGTATGAAGCACAGGTAATGTATTCATCTTTTTCGAGGTCTTTAATTCTGGCAATAAAGCGAGGTTGTTCAATTTCAATATGATCAGGATCTTCCAATACAACAGCATATTGGTAGGTAACCGTAAATTCCGGTCGATTTAAGGGCACATCAATAACGTAAGAAATGGCTTCTGCCTGCGCATTAACACCGTCATTACCCAGCTTTACAGCAAAATTTCCGCCATCTTCAGGCACTACTTTAAACAAACCATAAGGATCAAGCTGACTGGTTTTATCTAGAATGAGGTGTCTTTTTGGATCGGACGCGGCAACTTCTGATAATACATTTGCATTTTTTTTATTGATCGCCTTTGCAATACCTGTATAGAATTTCCAGTTCTGAAAATTGCCATTTTCAAAACCAATATTCTCCGGACACTGCGCGTAGATGGCAGATGTGAGCATTAAAATTGCTGCACCGAAAGCTATTGAAAGTCTTTTGATCAAGGGGACGAACTAAAGTGTATTTCTCAAAAATATTATTTTAGTATAATCCCGGCTTTAGGTAAGAGGTTGCAATACGCTTTATTACACGAATCTTGATGCAATATTTGAGTAGTTGTAGATTTACTTAATCGTCATAGCTTGTTTATTTAACTGTGAAACAATTATTTAGAATATAAATTAATTTTTGTCCTCAACTGTTTTTATTCCTATTTCCAATGGAGGAATTTTACACGAAACACCAAGCAAAATTTCGATTTTTTACATTTTGGCTTCATATTGAATAAACAATTGCAGTTTGCCCGTGTTAATTGCAACAAAAGCTTACCAATGGAAAAATTATATACGGCCGAAGTTTTGGCCAAAGGCGGAAGAGATGGTCACGTAAAATCAAGTGATGGGTTACTGGATCTGGAATTGAGAAAACCAAAAGAATTAGAAGGTGAAGGTGGTTCTACCAACCCTGAACAACTATTTGCAGCAGCATGGGGTGCTTGCTATTTAGGCGCGTTAGGTTCGGTTGCAAAACATGATGGTGTAGACAGCAGTCAGGCAACTGTAAATGTGCAGGTGTCTTTTAATAAAGATGGAAATGCTTTTGCGCTCTCTGCACATTTGGACGTGCATATTCCAGGCATTGCGATTGAAGAAGCGCAGATTATTGCAGAAAAAGCACATCGTGCCTGCCCCTATTCAAAAGCGACAAAAGGCAATGTAGACACAAGTGTTACAGCAATTTAATGCTGTAACTCCTGTATATATTTAAGAAAAAGTTCAAGTGCTTTTTTGCGATCGGCAGTGACTTCAAATTGTAGTTTATTATATAAATAATCTGATAGATCGAAATTCGCTACCGCAGGCAACTCTTTTAAAACCTCATCGCGCTGATCAAGACCAGATTTCAAAGCTGCGTTAAACTCGCGTTTAAAATCTCCTGGAATTTCTTTGTTTGCTACCCATGCAGCATACATAAACGGCAATCCGGTGAAGTTTTTCCATTCTTCGCCCATATCATAAGCGTATGGGAAATCATTTTTTTTACCGAAGGTGCGGTCGCCAATTAATACGATTGCATCGGTATCTGCAAGGACATCGGTTGTAAATTCTACTTCGTTCTTCCAATAAAATTTTAACAATACTTTAGCCAGATTGTTAGAAGTTCTGGAGTGGGCATCAAGTTTTAAAGTTTTAATTTCTGATGCAGGTACATTGCTAAAAATAAATACCGAATTTACAGCACCATCGCTGCCTATGCAATAATCTGCTACAATATTTGCATTCGGTACCAGAGGAATTGCGGCAACAGGCATTAAGCCCATATCAGCCTCTCCACTAATAACTTTAGCGGCGCAATCTGAAGGGATATCTAATGTTAAATCAATTTTATTGATAATGTCAGAATGTTCAATTCCGTATATAAATGCTTTGGTGTTGGTATAAGCAACAGCCGAAATTTTAATCTTATTCAAAGTATTTCTGTTATTGCGTTTTAGTTTGCAGTAATGTGTTCGAGGTGTTTGGTATTATTGAATTCGAGGATAGAAAATTTGCCTTCACTAAAACCAATTTTATATAAAACCGTATTTTGATGTGGAAATTCCGTCATTTCACTTAGCGGTTTTCCGGTAAGCAAACACAAAAACACACGCATTGCCCTCCCGTGCATACATACCAAAACCTTTTGCTCTTCCGGCCGTGTCATAAAAACCTCCATTGGGCCTTTTAATCTTTCATAAACATCCTGTACACTTTCGCCTCCTTCAAAATGGGCTGCGTAATCGCCTTTTTCCCAATGTTCAAGCATGGCGCGAAAAGCTTCTCTGGCTTCTTCACTATTGGGTTTTCCTTCCCAAATGCCCCATGCCAACTCATCTAAACCAGAAAGACGTTCCCAAGGTAAATCAGCGTCAATAAATTTCTGGATGGTTTGCCAGGTACGTTTCAGTTCAGATGTGTACAATTTATCGAAAGCAATATTCTTGTATTCCTGATAAAAAGCTTCTGCCTGTGCGCGACCTGTATCATTCAAATCTGAATTAATTCCTCTGCCCTGCACAATTCCTTGTCTGTTCAGTTCTGTTTCTCCGTGGCGTATAATGTATATTTCTTTCATTGATCTAAAGGGATGTGTATTTTTAAGGATAGTTCTGTGCTATGAAATAAAAAATGCCAAACCTTAAATTCGGTTTAGCATTTCTCCGGATGTTTAATTTACAACCGGTAACTTATAATATTGTGGTTTAGCTTCTTCTTCAAAAACTACGTTTGTGAAATCGGTTATAACATTGTATAACGTATCGCGTTCTATCGCTTTTCTTCCTACCTGTTGAATCAGATTTACCAATTCTTTGGTGCTCATCGCTGGTGTTTGTTCTTCTGCACCAGCCATTGAATAAATTTTGGTGGTATCGTCCAGCGTTCCGTCAATATCGTCGACACCATAATTCAATGATAATTGAGCAGTTTGACGGCTAATCATTGCCCAATATGCTTTTATGTGGTCAAAATTATCGAGATAAATTCTCGAGATCGCATAATTTCTTAAATCTTCTACAACAGAAACTTCTGCAACATTAGACATCTGGTTGTTTTGATTCCGGAATTTCAATGGAATAAACGCCTGAAAACCGCCGGTTTTATCTTGCAATTGACGCAATCGTTCCATATGGTCTACGCGGTGCCAAAATTCTTCTATGTGGCCGTACAACATGGTTGCATTGGTACGCATACCAAGTTTGTGCGCCTGCTCATGAATATCCAACCATTGTTCTGCATTACATTTATCGTGCGCAATTTTTTCGCGTACTTCCGGATGGAAAATTTCTGCGCCTCCTCCAGGCATAGAATCCAATCCAGCTTCCTGAAGGTATTTCATTCCATCATAATGGCTTAATTTTGCCTTTTTGAAAATGTAATAATATTCAACTGGCGTTAAGGCCTTGATGTGAAGATCCGGACGATGTGCTTTCGCTTTTCTAAAGAAAGACGCATAAAAATCCAGGTTTTGTTTAGGTACAACGCCACCAGTAATGTGCACTTCTGTAACTGGTTCATTGTCGTACTTTTTCAACGTTTCAATCATTCCGTCTACATCCATTTCCCAACCAGATTCACGTTCTTTGATCATTCTGCTATACGAACAGAATTTGCAATCGTAAACACAAACATTAGTAGGCTCTATGTGAAAATTTCTGTTGAAGAAAGTATTGTCGCCATGCTTTCTCTCGCGGATATAATTCGCAAGTACACCTAGATAGCCCAATTCTGCGTGTTGATAAAGGTACACGCCTTCATCAAAAGTAATGCGTTCGCTTTTGAGAACCTTATATGCTATGTTTTGTAACTCAGTTGATAATGAAGTATCAGCTAATATTTTTTCAACTTGTTCAGTTGTATTCATTCCTGATTTATTTTGAACAAAAATACAATATTGGAGGCATTCGAAAATCATTTTCTTGTAACAAACCTCATTTGATCATTCCTACACAGATTACTTGTCTACTTAAAATATTAAAACTTAAGGTCGACACCCCTCTATAGTAACATCAATAAACAAAAAAAGCACCTCTTTTCAGAGATGCTTGGTATTATGTTTTTCGTAGGTAGATTATTTTAATTACTTGCTGGCGAAAAAGTCAAAACAATATTGGCTGTTTTGCCACCAAACTCAATCGGCGATTTCATGACCATATTATTTTTAGACAATTGCGTTAACACTAAACGGTAACCTTCAGTTACGTTTTTAGCTTTATCGCCTTCATATATTTTTTTAAACTGGAAGGTTTCATCTGCTGGTGTTGCCGACCAGAAAATAGTTTGCATAAATGAACCGCAAGCACTGGATGCAGGTAAAGTATAAGAACCATTACCGCTGTTAGTTAATTTCCATGTACTGCCTTCAAAGCATTTGTATGATTTCTCGCCGAACAAACCTTGTACAGCCTGATCTGGCAAACCTTCTAATGTTACGCTATTTAATACCCAGGTTCCAACCACTGTTCCTCTACCACCATTAATACCAGAAGTGGCATTTTTTGAGGTCGAACAACTTTGCAACATGATCAATGTAGAACATGCAATTGCTATGGCAATAAAAAATTTTTTCATTTTAGTTCAATTAATAATTTGCGACAACAGATACATAAATCTTGCCAAAATTATTTGAACGACGTAGTTTTAGTTCAAATTGTTAACTTGCACAACCATCAAGTCTAATTAAATTAGTAGATCATGAAACTCGAAACCCTTGCTATTCACGCCTCAAATCTTGTAAAATCTGCCACGGGCGATGTTACCGCACCAATAAATTTGTCGACAACTTTTTTTAGAGATGAAGATGGTGGTTATCCCGGCGGGCACATGTATAGTAGAGTAAGCAATCCAAACCGATCTGCTTTAGAAAACACCGTAGCAAAATTGGAATATGGCGAAGATGCAGCCGCTTTTTCTTCCGGAAATACCTCTGGAATGGCTTTGTTTCAGGCATTAAAAGCCGGAAGTCACATCGTTGCTCCGGATGATATGTATTGGGGTTTTAAAAAACAACTGCTTACCATTTTTGCCGATATTTTAACTTTTGATTTTATTGATCAAACAGATCTTGATCTGGTCAAATCATCCATCAAAGAAAATACAAAACTGATATGGATTGAAACGCCTTCTAATCCTTTATTAAAAGTAACCGATATAGAAGCCATTTCTGCCATTGCAAAAGAGAAGGGTATTACATTGGCGTGCGACAGTACATTCGCCTCTCCAATTCTTCAGAACCCGATTTTATTGGGAGCCGATATCGTGATGCACAGCAGTACTAAATATCTTGGCGGCCACAGCGATATTTTAGGCGGAATTTTAGTTACCGCTAAGAAAGACGATTTGTGGGAACGCATAAAAAATGTACAACAAACCGGTGGCGCGGTACCGTCGCCTTTCGATTGTTTTTTATTAAGCAGAAGTATAAAAACGTTGGCTTATCGCATGAAAGGTCATTGCGAAAATGGCCGCAAAGCGGCCGAGTATTTAAACAATCATCCAAATGTAGAAGCGGTTTTTTATCCGGGTTTGGAAAGCCATCCCCAACATGCTGTTGCTAAGAAACAGATGAAAGATTTTGGCGGGATGATGTCATTTTTGGTGAAGGGCGATGTTAATGTCACTTCAAAAGTGGTAAATCGTGTAAAGTTATTTGCGCAGGCAACCAGTTTGGGCGGTGTTGAAAGCTTGATTGAACATCGCTACTCAGTAGAAGGCCCGGATAGTAAAACGCCAAAAAATTTGTTGCGCATTTCCGTTGGATTGGAACACGTAGATGATATAATTGCCGATTTAGCGCAAGCCCTTGCTTAATTTTCGACTATAGTTGTCAAAGCAAAAATAACATCTAAGCTCCGTTTTGAAGCTTTAACAACTGACCTGATGCCTGTGCAATTAAAGTTGTCAAAACGGATTAATTAATAGTTCAGTTTTGACAACGTCCTAATATGATTGCTGGTGAAGTTGTCTAAGCAAAATGATATACAGGCATCCTTTTGAAGCTTTGACAACTCACATGCAGCCTTTGCAATTAAAGTTGTCAAAACTAGATTGAATTTGATTTCGGTTAATCCATACTAATCATCGCTTTTATCACGCCGGTTTCTGGCTTTAACCAGGATTCAAACTGATCTTTAACCTCATCAAACTTTACCCGGTGTGTAATGTATGTTGCAGGGTTTACCAAACCTTGTTTCATTGATGCAATAACGTGTTTAAAATCTTCTGTGGTAGCATTTCTACTGCTCATCAGCGTTGATTCTCTTTTATGAAATTCTGGATGATTAAAAATTAAATCTCCTTTTTGTAGACCGATAAGAACAAAACGCGCACCATGTGCCATGTAATGAATTGCGTTGTTAATTGCCTTCTGGTTCCCTGTTGCGTCAATAACTACGGTTGGCATATCGCCATTTGTTATTATTTTAAGTTGTTCTGCAACGTCATCCGCCTTTGCGTTTATAGTGTGGGCAACGTTGAGTTTGTCTTTGCAAAAGGCCAGTCGGTCTTCGTTAATATCCAATGCAATTACATTCGCGCCGGCAATCCGTGCAAATTCCATCGTTCCTAATCCAATTGGCCCGGCACCAATCACCAAAACAAACTCGCCCGGCTTTATATCCGCTCGCCGTATGCCATGCGCACCAATTGCTAACGGTTCTACCAAAGCCAATTCATCGAAAGATAATCCTTCGCCATGCAAAAGCATTTCAGAAGGAACCGAAAGATATTCGCGCATCCCACCGTCAACGTGTACGCCGCAAACCTGCATATTTACGCAGCAGTTTGGTTTTTGCATTCTACAAGCAATGCACTGCCCGCAATTGAAATATGGAATAAACGTTACGGCCTCGCCAATAGAAAATTGATCATTATCGTCAATTTCTACAAGCTCTCCAGAGAGTTCATGCCCTAAAACTCTCGGATAATTGAAAAAGGGTTGCGTTCCTTCAAAAGCGTGCAAATCGGTTCCGCAGATGCCAATCCGTTTTATTTTTATTATGGCCTGGCCTTTTTGTAACTCAGGTTTATCCGTTTCTGAATATTGAAAAGAACCGGGAGTTGTACAGGTTAGGGTTTTCATATTTTATTTTTCTAACAATAAGATTAAATATTTTAGTTAATTCATCATTGCGAAGCAGGAATTGAGCCAGCTGCGGCAATCTTTATTGAGAAAACCAATCAGTTATCCGTTAGCAAAGATTGCTTCCCTGAAAGGTCTGGTCGGGCTGTCGTGCCTCCTGGCAATGACGTCTAAAAATTAAGCGTTCGCCAGCGCGCGGTCTAAATGTACATATCCGCCATCTACATGGATAATTTGTCCGGTTGTATGACTGGATCTTCCAGAAATTAAAAAAGCGGTCATATTCGCGATTTCTTCTGCCGTTGTCATTCTATTTTCCAAAGGTATTTTATCGGTAATTTCCGACAGTTTTTCTTCTGCATTTGGAAGTGTTTCTATCCAGGTTTCGTAAGCTGGCGTCCAGCATTCTGCTACCACAACCGCATTTACGCGGATTCCGTATTTCAACAATTCTACCGCCCATTCGCGTGTTAAAGCATTTCTACCGCCGTTTGCCGCTGCATAGGCAGACGTATTTCCTTGTCCGGTTTCGGCTGTTTTAGAGGTAATATTTACAATTGCACCTTTCGTTTTTATCAATTCTGGCAAAGCATGGTGCGCCATTAAATAGTAATGCACTACATTTTTATGAAGCGATGCCATAAAATCTGCATAATTGCCATGTTCTAAGCCAATGCCATCGTTTACGCCAGCATTATTCACCAGGCCATCAATACGGCCGAATTTTTCTATAATTTCTGCGACTACTTTTCCGCAATCTTCTGGTTTGGAAAGTTCTGCAACAAATTGAGCAGCTTTGCCGCCGTTTGCCAAAATTGCATCAACAACTTTCTGATTGTCTTCCGCTTTTCTGCCTACGATAACAGCGATCGCATGTTCCTTTGCGAAAACTTCTGCAATACCTTTTCCGATACCTTTTGCGGCACCTGTAATTACGATAACTTTATCTTTTAATTGTAAATCCATTTGTTTTTAGAGTTTAGTTCTGATGGCAGAAATAATACATTCTGCCAGGCAAAATTTATTCGTTGATATTCATAATTTCTATGTCTGCTGTTCTGCTTTGAGGCGATACTTTCAGCTTTATCAGTTTGCCATTTTTTAGGCTCGCTTCAACCGTAGTTCTATTAGGTGCGAACAATTTAAAATGTACATCCCAGCTTTTCGGCCATGCCGGAAAAAGGTATATTTTTTTTCCGTCGCATTGCATCAGCATTTCCTGTAAGCCGATCATTCCAGATCCACCCCAATTGTGGTCGGGTGTCCAATCAAAACCTGGCCCCCAAAAAGTTGGGAAACGCCTTTCGGCATTTTTAAGTTTTGCTGTTGTTAGTTTAGCAGCTTCTTCTACTAAACCCAAACGCGCGGCAAAAATATTATCTTGCTTCCATCCAATATGGCTTTTAAAACGCACAACATCCGGATCATACTGATATGTATTTCTTGCGGTGTCTAATCCTGGTTTCCCTACTCCAAAAATTCCCCACGGAAAAACAGGATATAACTGCGGACTTTCTGTGTTATTAATCCGCTCCCAAAGTTTGGCAGGCGCAATGGTTGTATGTCCGTTAAACGATGTAAAATTAATTGGCGGAATTGTAACGAGCATCTTCTTCCATTCGGCACGTTTATTTTCTGCAAGTAACGGATATTCAATCAGTCTTTCTAAAACCGTTTTTAACGCCGCAATTGTAGACGTGGAATTGTAAGCCATTTTATAGGTTTCGGCTGCAGATCCAGGGTATAAAACCAAGTGTCCATTTGCATCAAACGCTTTTGCGCCACGTTCTTTTGCGAGATACATGTAATGTTCATTAAAGAACGTGAGCACACTTTCTATCAGCGGTAAATATTGATTGATGTCTTTACCTGCGTACCGATTGGTTTCCAGCATCATCATGCAAAATTCTAAAACGGTATCCCATTCGTATTCCAGCCAGGCGTTGTATTCCATGCCCTTATTGAAATCCGCCGGCCGTTTCCAGCCATATTCTGCCGGATTTGGCAATCCAAAATTCTCCAATTGTTCGCTAAAACTCGCCCCTTTGTGCGCCCAGGCATTCTCAGTTCTGATTTCGGCGTTTTTTAATACGTTAAGATAAAAGTCAAACTGCGGCTTCATCAAATCAAAATCGCCGCTTTTAAGCATTGGCCAATACACCAACCGTTGGTTTTGTGCGGTGTGTGTACCGCCGCCCCAATTTCTAAAATCTGGCGTAAAATTCAATGTAGAATCGGTTAATGCCGGATCGAAAGTAAACAGACCACCATTAAATTTGGTTGGATATTGCCCGAAAGCATTGCAACCGAGCATATAGCGGAACAATTGATAATTTTTAGATGCTTGATTGGCTGCCTTATCTGCCGAATTGACGTAAATGAAGCTCTTTTTCCAGAAGTCATTCCACCATTTAATACTGGCTTTTTGATCGGAATTTACTGGAATTTTTCTTAATGCATCTTCCCAAAGCTGAACAGATTCTGTTTTTGCCGTATGAAAAGAAATCTTTATATGCGCTGTTTTGGTTGGCTTCACGCTTTTAATTGCCCAAGCTTTAAAAGCTGTATTTTGATATTTGCCGTTGTAATTTCCGGCCGAACGCATGCCATCGCCCTGCATACTTCCGCCAAAAATTAGATTTTTAAGTGGGTTAAACAACTCTGTCTTTCTGTTTTCTAAGCCTTGTTGTTTAACGGTAACATCAAATACGGTTTCTGACTTATTCTGATGGTAAAAAAGAACTGTATTGTTTTTAAAAGAAATTTCATCTTTAAAGGTTTTTACAATGCCTTGCGGCGCCCATTTATATGAATTTTGATTATTTTCTTTGCCTTTAAGTATGCGATCTTCAAAACGCCAGCTTTCATAAATGGCTTCGGTTATAATGTTCTGATTGGATTTCGTTTCCAGATGAACAACCGGATTAAAAACCTCTGCCCAAACTTTTAGCTGAATTGATAATTTTCCTTCTACACCGGAAATTTGTGCGTAACCATCTTTTAAAATAAGTTCTTGTTTAAAGGTTTTTCCTTCAAATGGATTGGGACTGAATTTCAGTTTTATCCGACCAAGTTTGAGCAGAGAATTGTTTTCGTCAAAAGTACCGCTGCGCGATAAATAAAGGTAAACCTCACCTTTTTCTACCCATAGATTTAAACCAATATCTCTACCGCCAACAGGCATAGATTCTGAGGAGTTTCTGCTTTGGGTAGTCCAGATTACGTTATTGATTGGCGCATGTTCTTGTGCAAAACTCGGAGTCGCTAAGATGGATGGGGCTAAGATTATTTTTAATATGCTTAATGTCTTAGCGGTTCTATTACTAAACCACGAAGGCACGAAAAACACTAAGTTTAGTGTTTTAGCAATTGGGTTACTTTTTCTTTGTGGTTTGCTGATCATATCAATTTGTTAGCAATTGCAAGTGATGTTTAGTTCTCCCAATCATCTGTGCGGAATGAAGAAACCGGCAAACCATCGTTTCCAAACAAATCGCCAAGGACAAAATCTTTGAACGCATAACGTACAGCTACAGGTTTTTTAACTTGTTCTGCCGAAACCGTTACGCTGCTTCCGGTGATCGCCGCTTTCGCGGGATAAAATTTATGATCTGCACCTGCAATTTCAAACAAAAGAAGATCTTTGCCAAACGATGTTAAACCATTTGGAACATTCTGGAACTTCAAGTTTATTTTTCCATCCGTAACCGTCATAGAATCATACGTTGGACTGGCATAACCGAAACCTTTGATCCCATACGTTTGTGCCAATGCAAGATAGGCCAACCGAATACCGCCCGGTTTTTTATTCGCCGGATGAATGGATTTTTCTTCACCAAGATCCATTAAAACAGCCATTCCTGAGTTCGGTATTTTTGCTAAAGACTTTCGTTGTGCATCTCTTAAAAATGCAGAATTGAATTTACCACCAATATGATAAGGTGGCAATTGCGCATAATTGTAAGGTGCAATTTGGGCGTAATAGAATGGAAATTCACCATTTTCCCAATTTTTACGCCAGGAAGCAACCATCGCTGGAAAAAGATCTTCGTAACGATCTGGACGCTCATAGTTGGATTCGCCCTGATACCAAATTGCCCCTTTTATTCCGAAACCGATTACGGGATACAACATGCCGTTGTATAAAGTGGTTGGCGTACGACTAACTTCTTTGATGGAATCGCCTTTAGCAGGAATTTTCACTTCCGGAAATGCTTTCAAATCTTCCGGCGACATCCAGGCCTCTATAGTTGAACCTCCGTAACTGTCATTAATTAAACCGATTGGCACATGCAACATTTCACTCAATAAATTACCAAAGTAATAAGCTGTTGCACTGAAATTGGCAACCGTTTCCGGCGATGCCGTTTTCCATAAAGAAGGTTTACTATTGTTTTGCTTTTCAGTTATTGAAGATCTTGGAACCGTATAGAGTCTGAGCTGCGAGTTAGAAGATTTTAAAATAGCCTCATTTGAACCGATAACAGGCTGGCTTTTAAAACCTTTCATCGGCATTTCCATATTAGACTGGCCGCCACAAAACCAAACTTCACCAATCAAAATATCACTTAACGTTAATTTTTCGCCATCGTTCAGATCAATGGTGTACGGCCCGCCAGCGGCTGGCGTACTAATTTTTGTTTTCCATCTCCCCTCGCCGTCCGTTTTTACCGCATAATTTTCGCCATTCCAGGAGGTTTTAATTTTTACCGTGGAAGATGCTTTTGCCCAGCCCCAAATGGCCACTTTGCTTTGTTGTTGAAGCACCATGTGATCGGTAAAGATGGATGCTGGTTTTACTGTAGCGTAAGTTGTTGTGCTGTATGCGAGGGCAAATAATAATATCAATTTTATTTTCATGGTTGTAAATTCTATTGTTTATCGGCTTAATGGCAACCAAACAGACATGTTGGAATGGCCGCGGTTTCCCCATGCAAAATATGGAATCAGTTTAATTTCGGTTTCTGTGTAATTGGTATTCACGGGATGGTATAAAGTATTTTGCCAGTTCGTGTTCTCAAGGATTTTCGCATGACCCACCAAACTAAAAATCTGTGCACCATCTATGGTGATCTCTTTTGGAGCGAATGAGGTTTTTACAGGAATAAAGGCATCGAAAATTTTTTGATTTGGTAAATCTGTAGATTCCAGACAATATACAACCGGACCGCGTTTTACGGCAATCTGATTTCTATTTTCCTCTACCAGTGGATTGGCTTCTATTAAAGTTGCTTCCATTGGCAGATCGAGTTCAATAAAATCTCCGGCTTTCCATTTACGATTAATTTCAGCGTAACTTCCTGGCGTTAATTTCAATGTTTCATTTTTCCCATTAACGCTTACTTTGGCTTGTGTGCACCAGCCTGGAATCCTCAAGAAAATTGAAAATGCCGTTTTAGCACTTTCTTCAAATTTGATTTTTATCTGCCCATCCCAAGGATAATTAGTTTCCTGGTTTAGTGAAATTTGATTTCCGTTACTTAATCTTGTAGTTAATCTATTTCCTCCATATAAATTGACATATAGTCCTTTATCAGAAATACTATATGCATAATTGCTGACTTCAGCAATTGTACGCACAACATTTGGCGGACAACAATTGGATAAGGCGATATACGGTACACGATCTTTAGACCAACGCTGTTTAAAAGGTAAATCATCGCTTTGCGCCAGCGGATTGGTATATAAAAAGTTTTTTCCATCCAGGCTTATGCCAGACAAAACACTATTGTGCAGGGCAAGTTCCATAACATCTGCATATTTCGCATCGCCGGTAATTTGCAGCATTCGCCAGTTCCAGAGTACGTTTCCAATATTGGCGCAGGTTTCGTTATGTGCAGTAAAATTGGGCAACTGATAATCTCGGCCAAAGGCCTGATGAATTTTCTGAACAACTGCAGGATCGTAAGAAGTACCATCTGGCGAAGTACCATCATACAAGGATCCACAGCCTCCGGTAATATACATTTTATGCTGCGTTACGTCATCCCACATTAAATTGAGTGTTTTAAGCAAAGAATCCTGACCGGTTTCTGCATATAAATCGGCCACGCCTGCGTAAAGATAATTGGCGCGCACGGCATGCCCCATGGCTTTTGTTTGTTGAAGAAAAGGAATCCGATCTTGGTTGTCATCCGTTCCGTCTTCAATTTTACCTTTAATTGCGATGAGGTGTTTAGCCAGTTCCAGATAACGTGGATCTTTTGTTGTGCGGTACATTTCAACAACGCCCATATAATGAGAGGGGCAAATTGCATTTCTGGCTAAGGTTGGGGAGGCAGATTTATAAAAGTTATAGAGATAATCTGTAGCTTTTTTGGCAATGTTTAATAGTGACGTTTTGCCGGTTGCCCGGTAATGTACACAAGCTGCCGTCATTAGATGACCGATATTATACGCCTCAAAACTTAGTCGGTCCTGAAATTGATTGTTTGAGCCGCTTTTGTGTTGCTCTATAATGGCCTTTGTGTAAATATATCCGTCTTCGCGCTGCGATTTTCCAATCACCGTGATGGCTTTATCCATCATCTGCAGCAATTCTGGTTTCTTTGTTGCGGCATACATACTGGCAACGGCTTCTAAGGTTTTGTAATAATCGCCATCATGAAATGATGGCCCAACATGCATTCCGGTATCTAAGCGCGCTGCAATTTCAAAATTTTTAAATGCATGACTGACGTTTGCATCATTGTAGATGTTCCACATATTCGGGACCATAGTTTCCTCCGCAACTTTAAAACGATCTGCCCAGAAACCTTTTGTCCAGTGCACATCTTGCATATTCAAACTGTGAAGCTTGGCGTATTTGCTTGAAGATGTATTTACCAATGCATTGTTTTGCGCCTGTGCCTTGCAAGCAACAAGCATTAGCGCAACCATTAATATGTTTTTACTTTGCCTCATCATTGTTCTTGTTCCAAAATTGTTACCGGACCTAATAACCCGGCGGTATTTAACGGCTTTCCATCTAACCTAAATGGCGCAACTGTATTTGTAATTCGCTTATTTTCAGGTTGTTTTTGGTCTCCAATTAAACGGTTTGCCCAAGTGTTAGATACTTCTATTAAAATGTTGTTTTTGCCTGAACGGATTGCAGTACTAATGTCTACCCGATGCGGTGCAGTCCATAACGTTCCGCAGTTAATTCCATTTACTTGTACTTGTGCAATTGCAGAAAATGCACCTAAATCCAACCAGATTTTACCTTTCGTTTTGTTTTTAAAGTTGAAGGTTTTGCTATATACAGCAGTTCCAGAGTAATATTTGATACTGCTATCTGGATGTTTTGTCCAATCGGTCAATTTCTCAAATGTCAAGGGAGCTGCGGGCCCGCCAAAAGCAGAATCGAATTGCACTTGCCAATCTTCTGATACATTCTGAACAGGTTTAAAAGTACTCCAGTTATTGCCTTTAGCGATTGCAGATGTTGTCGTTTCCTGTTCAAAAATGACAAACAGAGATTGGTTCGCTTCAAATTTCAATTTGATATCTGTTCTTCCATCTTTGCTATTCCACGAATTTATAGTGGTTTTTACATCGTTAACTGCATCGTATACATAAGGAATTTTGCCTGCAGTCCGGAAGGATAAATCTATTATTCTACTTTTATCTATTTGATTGGAGATGAAATACAGGTCTTTCTCTTCACTTTTCCGATGGGCAAAAGCTAATTTATCCGCAAACTTATCGGAGTTTTCCGTTGCGAAAAAATCTGGTTCTAACTGAAGTGGCGTAAAATTAATACCATAAAACGGAGCTTTATAAATTATTCCGTTACCCAGTTTTTTAAATTCAAGCGGATGGTTATTGTTTTTATACGATTCAAAATTTCCTTCCCATATATTGTTTATCAAATCATTTAGGTTGCTTGCTTTACTGTTCTGTAAACCAATAGAATAAATTGGTTTTTTTCCGATAATTACTTTAGCGCCATTGCGAATAAGTTCATCGAGTTTTTTAATGGTTTCTGCGCCGATGTATTGGTTCGGATTAAGTTGGTGCAGATCTGGGAAAATCAAAAATTTATAACTGGCGCCGCTTTCAAAAACCACTTCACCATTTTTTACTGTTGCGGTTTGGAATACATCTGGATTGAAACTATCATAAGCATAACCACGAAGTGGATTAACCCAATTTTCTGGATCGGCCATATTTGCCGAATGCGTAACGCCCGCGGGAATTTGCCTTAACGGTTCGCCAATATTTGCCAGCCGTTTGGCTTCCGAATCGAAGACATCAGTTCCGAAAATGCCCGGTAATGTAGCTACCAATCGATCTGGTAAAACGGCTCTGCGCGGCAATTCTTCACCTGTAAATACCGCAATATCGGTAACTGGTTTGCCTTGCTGAAGTAAATTTTGTGTTCGCGTCGCGTAATCAACCCAAGCTTTTCCGGCTTTCCACCAGGTTTGATCGCGTTGAAAATATAGTCCAACACCATCTAAAGTCATTCCTGGTTTGTGATTTAACCATGGATTGTGTGTAAAAACGTGATACACCAATTTATTAATGCCAGATGCATAATTCCGATCTTGAAGGGTTTTCATATTTCCCGGGTGCTCATTCCAATCCATTCGTACGGTTGTAAAAGCTTCTGCCTGAATAATATTTTTACCATAAATATGTGCACCAGAAATGGCATCAAACATATCATTCGGTTTATCGTGTGTTGGGCTGTTTAACCAAAACTCGCCCATTGGCACATTAACAGTTTTATAATGGAGTAAACCATCGCTCATCATAGTAGGCGCAATGCTTTCTGCGGTAAAGGTTACGCCTTCATCTTTTGCCAGTTGGGCAAGGGTTTTATAAAATTGATCGACCACTAATTCTGAAATTGTTTTTCTAACATCGTATAGAAAACTTTCTGAAACCGATAAACTTTCTACAGGTAATCCGGTCATAATGGGTAAGTAAGGCGTTAAATCATAGCCTCGACGTTTTTTAAATTCTTCTTGAAATAGGTCTGACCAATTTTGACTGCCGCATTCCCAACTGTCTACATGAAAAACACTCAGCACCTTTTTGGCAATCTCTGGCCCGGCGTGCTTAATTGCTTCGCCATACCAATTTTTGAATTGTAGTTTCACCGCTTCCGGGTTAAATTTATCACATTCCAAACCCATACCTCCACCGCCGGTTGCATTGGTATGGCCGGTTGTGGTATGTCCTACTCTTAAAATTGTCCAGTTTCCTTTAGGTGCAGTCCAGTTCAGACTGCCATCTGCATTAAGTTTGCCAGTCAGGTTGATAATTTTACTTAAGGGAATGCATAAGTTTTGAGCAACCTGTTCATCCGTTGTTCTTTTGCTTACGCGCCAAATAGATCCGTTTTTACCTTCAAACTGATTAATACCAGGCTGTTCGCTCAATTCGAGGTTAAGCAGTTTTAAAGAAGGTTTCCATTTTGCAGCATCTAAATCTTCTGCACCTGGCTCTGATCCGCTTTTGTCGTAAACAAATCTAAAAAAGCGTGCTGTAGTTGGTACAATAGAATGTGTTACGGCTTCATCGGTATCTTGCCAGCCATGACGTGGTGCTTCTAGTCGACCAACTGACTGAAATATTTTCCCATCATTACTTACTTCTATTTTAAGTCGCTGCGCCTGATAGTTGTTGCCGCTAACGCGAATGGTAACCGTTCTACAAGTAAAGGGTTGCTTAAACTCATACAGAATGGAACAATTTTCATTCGTTCCAAAATTCTTCTTGTTGCCTGCCATCACCAATCCAGATGCATCTGCACCATTACTTGCTGTAATTTTAGGCACAATGGTTCGTGTAGAATTGTCAGTTCCGGGCGGTGTTGGATAAGCGTAAACTGCAATATCCCGATAAAAATTTTCTTTTGTTTCTGGTTGTGGCAGTTTGATTTTTGTAGCGGCAGAATGAATATTTAATGTAGACCAAACTACCTTCTGCATAGACAGTTCTGGTGTAATCCATGGGCCGCCAGCCAACGCAAAACCATCACTAACGTGCATACCCAGTTTTAAATCCAGTCGTTTGGCTTCGCTCATGGCAAATTCTACCATCTTCCACCATTCTGGCGTAAGCTGAACAACAGGCGGAGTGTAAACCGGTGTTTTATCCGGCCCTTGAATACTCATCAGATAAGCGCCTGCAATTCCGTTGGTTTTCATGGCTTCCAGATCGGCAGTAATACCTTCTTTAGAAACAGCGCCTTTTACCCAATACCAAAATACCCAAGGTTTGGCATTATCGTTTTGTTGTGCGTGTCCGGATTTTGCCAAACACAAAACACACAACAAAATAGATATTAAAACGCTGCTAAACCTGAATTTCATTTCTTCTTTTTTTAAGGATGTTTTAGATTGTTTAGGTTAGTCTTTTTTATGCGCGATTTTATATCCTTGAAGACCATAATATAGAATGATGATAAAACAAACCAGCGGAATGCTGTAACCAATCTGGATATTATCTCCATTAAGATCTATCAAACTTCCCATGCCGAAAGGCAATATTGCGCCGCCAACTATAGACATGATTAACCAGGATGAGCCTGGTTTTGTATCGTCTCCGATGCCATCAATGCCTAAGGCGAAAATGGTCGGAAACATAATTGACATGAAAAAACCGATTGCGCCCAATGCATAAACCACGTATGAACCTTGGCCAAGTATAGCAACAAGACACAATAAAATAGCTATGATCGCATATATTGCAAGCAACTTATTTGACGAAATAAATTGAAGTAATGCGGTACCTGCAAAACGACCGGCAGTAAATAAAAAACCATAAAGCACGAGATATGATGCGGCAGTTTTTTCGTCAAAACCACCACCTTGTTGTGCCATACGAATAAAAAAGCTGGTTACACAAACCTGTGCGCCCACATAGAAAAACTGTGCAATTACGGCCCAACGCAAATGTTTGTGGCGCAACGCTCCGAAAAAACTTCCTTTTGCAACACCATCAATACTCTTGGTTTTAATTTCTGGAAGGTGGATAAAATAAAAAATGATTGCGATAGTTACCAATACTACGCCAAGAATGATATATGGCATTTTTACCGAAGCGGCTTCTTCTAAGAAATAGTCGTTCCTGCTGGTTTCTGTCATTGCTGCAAGTTGCGCTTTGGTGTGCGATTTTCCGGAGAGAATAAATAAACCGCCAATTAAAGGTGCTACCATTGCTGCCAATCCGTTAAACGATGCAGCGAGATTTAATCTGCTGGTTGCTTTTGCCGGATCGCCGAGAACTGCTGCATAAGGATTTGCAGAGGTTTCTAACATCGTTAAACCGCATCCGATAATAAACAAAGCGATTAAAAAAGTGATGTAGGATAAATTGTTTGCCGCCGGAACAAATAGAAATGCGCCTACAGCGAAGGCCAGTAGACCAGAAATCATTGTGGTTTTATAGCCCCATTTTTTTAAAATCATTCCCGCAGGTATTGCCATTATAAAATAGGCGAAGAAAACCGAGGTGTCAATTAAAGTAGATTGTTTGTTATCAAGATTACAAGCCTTTTTTAAATGCGGGATTAGAATAGAATCTAAATTATGTGCCATTCCCCACAAAAAAAACAGGCTTATAACGAGTATAAAAGGCAGCAAATACTTCTTTCCTGCTGATGGATCGTTAGTTTGTATAATTTCTGGTTGTATCATGGTTTATTTGGTTTATTAGTTGAATTGGTCATTTGTTCAATAGTTCATTGGTTCATTTGTTCATTAGTTCAATAGTTCACTTGCTAATCGTCTAGTCACCTGCATACGTAATGAACAAATTCTACCCATTATTTTTTTTCGGCTTCATAACCAATGAATTGATTCCTATTTTTTATCGTTATCTTACCCAATGAACTAATGGCTAATGAACAAATAGACTCACTTTTTTTTGCGCCTTTAGGTCTAATGAACCAATGACTATTAAACTATTTCTTCACTACAAGTAAATGATCGCAGACCAATACGATTTCTCCGTGTTGATTAATAATTTCGACATGCTCTGTAACCTGGCCGTATTCTGGTCGTTTAGTTTCGGTTTTAACAGAAATGGTGATTTCTGAATGAATGGTATCACCAATAAAAACGGGTTTCAAAAAGCGGAGTTTGTCATAACCTTTAGACATGGCTTCGGGATTAATTTCTGACGCGGTAAGGCCGATGCCAATACTGAATATCATAGTTCCGTGCGCAATTCGTTGTTTAAAAGGTTGCGTTGCGCACCATTCTGCATCCATATGATGCGGAAAAAAATCTCCGGTATGCCCGGCGTGAACGACAAAATCCGTTTCGGTTATCGTTCTTCCAAGTGTGGTGCGTTTATCCTGTAATTTATATTCGTCGAAAAATATTGATTTGAAATACATTTTTATTGTTTTTTATATTTTGATTCAATTCTCTTAGTTGGAAAGATTGCTTCGTCGTTCCTCCTCGCAATGACGATACGGTGAAGTCAATTTCCAGTTTTCCTCTCTTTCGCCGTCATTGCGAGTTTCCGATTCTTCATCGGAACGAAGCAATCTGTTTTGCTATGTTTTGTTTCAATCTCCCAGCTGGCAAAATTGTGTCGTCGTTTCTCCTCGCAATGACGGTGAGGTGAAATGAATTTGTGATTTTTCTTCCCCTTCGCGTCATTGCGACTTTCCGATCCTTCATCGGAACGAAGCAATCTTTTTTGCTATTTTTTTATTTCAATTCTCCTAGCTGGAAAAATTGTGTCGTCGTTCCTCATCGCAATGAAGGTGAGCGGAGGTAAGTTTTCTTTTTATTTTCCATACCATTCGGGAACTATTTCACTTCAACGCCACCAAGATCACTAGATTGGTACGCAGCTTCTACAACTGCCATTGTTTGAATAACATCGTCTACGCTGGTGTGTAAAATATTGGTACTTCCTTCATTATAGCACATTAAATTTGCCATCGTACCAATAAAAGCTTCTGGGAACCACGAGCCTTCAAGTTTAACGCGTGTCCATTTGTGTGGTTTGCCCTCCTCTACAATGCAATACTCAAACACATCTGGTACGCCATGCGGATAATCCATCAGCAAACCGATTTTCGCTATAATGGCGCCTTTAGTTCCCTCCCATTTAATATAACTTTCCTGATGATCCGGACCGAAATCGTGGTCGTGGTTGGTGTTGATCACAGCATGCATGGTATCGCCGTAATCCATTAAAATTGTAGACCGCGAAGAAGACAGTTTTTTTGCCGGATGTTTAAGCGTTTTGGCCAATACCGTTTTCGGATTTCCCAAAAACGAACGGATTAAATCAACATAGTGAATGCTGTGGTATTGGATTTCCAACCGGGGATGAACAATTACATGCGGAAAAATTTCCCAAGGTGTTTTTATAGTTACCCGAACTTCCATATCGTACAGCTCGCCAATCAAACCTCTGACAATCAAATCTCGCGCAGCGGAAACGAAAGGTGCAAAACGCAATTGAAAATTAATGGCCGCTTTTAATTTTTTGGTTTGGCACAATTCCAATATTTCATTTGCCTGCACAAAATCATCGCCCATTGGTTTTTGAATTAAAACGGCTGCACCATCTGGCAGTTGTTTCAGGGTTTCAATATACTGTTCTGGCATTATTGTGAGGTCATAAACCGCATCTTGTGGTGCACGTTCTACCGCTTCTGCTACGGTATCAAATACATTCGGAATTTCGAAAGTATCGGCAAGTTTTTGTGCACGCGCTTTGGTACGGTTTACAATTCCAAAAACCTCAAAACCTGCAATTTTGTAGGCGGGTAAATGTGCGTCGGCAACAATTCCTCCGGCACCAATAATGATAATGGGCTGTTTAGAATTGGGTAATTGAGGTTTGTACGTTATGTTCATGGTGATGGTTCAGTTTAAAAATTTCAGATTGAGCTTGCTCCAGTAAAATGGCCGAAGGGATTGCAGAATCTACGGCCTTGAGCACCATTTTATCGATTATTTTGGCAATAGCTGCCCAATTCTTATGCTGCGGTAACATATTTGCAACCTGATGTAAAGCCTCTAACTTATGGTAGTATGGTATTTTTTCATTGATTTCGGCATCATTCCATGTCGAGATGCGGCAGCCAATTCCTCCTTCAAGCGTAAGAGCTTTATCTTGTTCGGGTGCCAAGGCGAAACGTAGAAAATCATAAGCAAGCTGTTTGTTTTTGCTGCCTGCACCCACTGTATACAACCAATAAACATTTAGTGATGCCGATTCTTTACCTGTTTTTGCCGGAAGCAGATCTACCCCAACATTACCTTTTACTTTGGATTGTGCATCTACCTCGCACATTGCGGCAAAGCCAAACCAGTTGATCATCATGGCAGCTTCGCCATTGGCGAAAGCCATACCTGCGCCAACAGAATCCAGTTCTACAGATTTTGGATGTACAGCATTGGAATCTTTTACAATAGTGCGGTAAAAATCCAGCGCTTCTTCTGCTTCAGCTGTATTAATGTAAATTTGTTCGGATTTATCGGTTAAAGATCCGCCACGCGTCCACAACTGAAGGCAAAAATCAAAAACGGTATTATGTCCATCAGGATATCCCGCGAAAATACAACCATAGAAATTCTGATCTGGCCGGTTAAAAAAACGTGCAATTTGCCAAAAATCTTCCCAGGTTTTCGGGATTTCTAGTTGCTGACCATAACGCTTATGATAGTTTAATCGCTCTGCGGAGTTTTCAAAAAGATCTTTCCGGTAGATGAAACACTCAGGTCCATCGTGAAAAGGCAGACCTACAATCTCCCAACCAAAACGTTGAAGTCCGAGCAATGATCGGCTCCATCCGCCAGGGAAATCAGCCGGTTTATTTTTATTGATATATGGATTAAGCAATTCGAAAGATTGGTTGATATAACCTTCATAAATCCAATCTGTATTGATGTGTGCGATATCAAAATCGCCATTTTTCAATCCATTTTGAGTAATGGTTGTATTGTATAAATCATGCAAATCCATGATAGACATTTCCAGTTTCATTGTACAACCAGAAAGGACGCAAAATTGATCCCAGAACTTTTGCATGGCATTTTCAAAAGGGCCAAACTTGCGGACAGCAATTCTAAATATATCTGTTGAATTAGGCATTTGCAACGGTATCTTGCTGAATAAATTCTTTAATTATATTTTGGTTATCCTGACCCAATTTTGGCGAGCCATTGGCTGAAGTTAACAATTCGCCATCAATTTTAATTGGGCATCTGGTGGTTTGGTAACGATAACCATCAGTCATTTTTACTTCTTGCACCATATCTAACGATTTAAAACCATCGTGCGCCAGCAATTCATCCCAGTTTAACACATCAGAACACCAGATATCTGCAGGTTCTAATTTTGAAAGCCAATGTTTGGTTTCTGCGGTACTTAAATGTTTGGCAAGGATTTCTTTAATTTCATCGCGTTTATCAAAAGCTTCTGCAACATCGGTATAAGCCAGTAATTTGGGGCAATTAATCAGATCTCCAAGCACAGGAATGGAACCCATAGCGAGTGCCAAATGGCCGTTTCGGGTTTTATAAATACCATAAGGTGCGCCCAGATAGGCATTTGCATTGTTATTTGCTGACCTTTCGGGAAGTTCACCGCCATCATTTAAAAATGTGGTGATGGTTTCAAACTGGAAATCGTAAGCAGATTCCATCATACTTACTTGTACCAATCCGCCTTCCTGATGGATCAGTTTTCTGTACAAACAGGCGAGTATACCTTGTGCAAGATGTGCACCCGCAAGCATATCTACAATGGATAATCCCATCGCAATTGGCCCATCGGCTGCATTTCCGCTAAGTGTTGTAAGTCCGGTTAAGGATTGTAGAAGTAGATCTTGTCCGGGTTTATTTTTCCATTCTGTATTGTTTCCATAACCAGAAATTTCGCCATATATAATATTCGGGTTCAGTGCTGCAACAGAATTGTAGTCGAAACCCAGGCGCTCCATTACACCTGGCCGAAAATTGTGAATCATTATATCTGCTTTTCTGACCAGTTCACGTACAATTTCGCAATCTGCTTCTTTTTTTAGATCCACTTCCAGGCTTTCCTTATTGCGATTTATGGCATGAAAAACGGAGGATTCGCCATTCATAATCAGGTTAGAGGTGTATAACGTACGACAAATATCGCCCACACCGCTACGCTCAATTTTGATTACGCGAGCACCTAAATCGGCCAGGCGCAAACTTGCACTCGGTCCGGAAAGGAACTGGCTGAAATCTATGACCAAATATTCTTCTAGCGGTAACATATTCTAGTTTTTAAATTTGTTATAAACTGTGTTTAGCTTGCTTTCTCAATTGAGTTGAAATTCCTTATCGATTTCTGACGTATCAAATCCCAATATCGGCGCCGCTTTTGTTGATTTTAACTTCTCATTATCCAACCGAATTGGGCTTACTGTAGTTTTTATTGTCGATCCGTTTGCACGTATAAGTTGCTGCTCTATATGCAGTTGTTTATAGGTTTCAAGTGCAGTTGCTTCTTTATAATTTAAGACTTGGGCGCACCAAATTCCATTATTCTCCAGCGCATTTAACCAAAAATTTGTTTTCTGCATTTTAAAAGTTTCTGCAAGTCGTTCAATTAATGCATCCCGATTGTCAAAGGCAGCGTTCGCATCGGTGTAAAGATCTGTAATGTTGCAACCTATAATTTGACAAATTGAAGGAAGATTTCCCATCGCCATTGCAATGTAACCATCAATGGTTTTGTACATGCCATAAGGTGCGCTGAGATAGGCGTGCGCACTGCCCCTTGCATTGCTGCGTTCCGGTAATTTATTGCCATCATTGAAATAAGTTGTGAGTACTTCGAACTGTACATCGAGTATAGATTCCAGCAAACTCACTTCAACCAAAACACTTTTATTGGTTTTAGCTCTTTTGATTAAAGCGGCTAAAACACCTTGTGCAAGGTGATTTCCACACATAATATCTGAAACGGACAATCCAAAAGGTACTGGCCCGTCTATGTCTCTGCCAGATAAATATGTTAAACCAGAAACAGATTGCACCAATAAATCCTGTCCGGGTTTATTCGCCCAAGGGCCAGTATTGCCATAACCCGTTACGGCACCGTACACAATGGTGGAGTTTATGGCTTTGACAGACAAATAATCTAAGCCGATTTTTTCCATTACGCCGGGGCGGAAATTGTGTGTCATTACATCTGCTTTGGCGATCAGTTGTTTTAGTTTCTTCAGATCTTGAGGGTTTTTCAAATCTGCAGCGTAGCTTTCTTTGTTTCTGTTAATGGTATGAAAAAGCAAACTGTCTTCTTCAATAAAGAGGTTTTTAATCGAAAGTTGTCTGCAGGCATCACCAGATTTTGGGCGTTCAATTTTAATGACGCGCGCACCAAGATCGGCGAGTTTTAATCCGGCAGATGGGCCGGCCAGAAACTGGCAAAATTCTAAAACCAATAATCCTTCCAATGGCTTTCTCATGCAACAACAAGGTTTTTAGATTGAACAAATAACGTATTAAGCGCATTTAAAACTTCGGTTTCATCTCCTCCATTCATTAAATAATGTCGAACAACATCGCCGGCATGGTCTTGAAAATACATGGAACCATGATAGCGCGGGCGTAAAAATGCGCGTTCTAAAGCCGGAAGCGTTTGCTCAAAATACTGTTTGCTTTGGCGGTTTACTTCTTCGTTTTTCCAGGCAGATAAATGGCCCGGTTGCCCGCCACTTTCGAAAAACAAAGTAGATTGGCACTCTGGCGAACCTACGAAATGAGCGTATTGTACTGCAGTTTCCAGTTCAGCACATTTTGCAGAAATGGCTAAACCTGTTCCGCCCAGCGTACTGCGCAGATTTGTTTTACCATCAAGCGTAATCATGTCGTGGAAATGAAGGGTTTTTCTTGCATAACCATTTCTAGCGTAATTTGAATAACCATATGCAAAAGGGCAATATGCAATTTCATCGGTTTGTGTCATCGCTTCATATACCTGAATTGGATTTCTATTAAAATTTTCCGGATCAATTTTTTTAGCCAGTTCGCGGTACATTTTCAATGCGCGGATTCCGGTTTCTGGAGAAACAACTTCTGCATCGCGCTGGCATGGATCTTCGCCAAGCGAACAGCAAATGGTATAAAAGTTCATTAAAACATCAATCGGAATACCCGCAAATGCAACCAAACCAAGATTGGCAAGTGCCAACAAATCCTCAAAATTTTTAGGTAGAGAAAGTCCTTTTTGCATAAGTAAATCCGGCCGGCTCGATGCTACAGGTGTTGCAGCATCTATTGGAAGCGCCCATTGATGCCCGTCATAGTGATAGCTTTCATAAGATTCACCCACAGAATTTATTTCCTGATCAGCAAGATATTCTTGAGGCAGGTATTCATCCAATGCAACAATTGATTTTGTTTTGGCAGCAAAACCTGCCCAAGGATGATCAATGACCAACAAATCAAACCGTTCTGCAAGTTCCTGAATAGACAGGTCTGCAAATTGCTGAAGACTGCGTTTTTCCCAGGTGATTTGCACATGCGAATGCAATTCAGCAAAACGCTGAGCGGTAGCCACCATTGGCAACAAACCACGACTGTGGTTCCAGGTAATTCCTTTTAAGTGGATTGACGTTTTCAAAATCTTAAAATTTAATGCGTTTTACAGTATTTCCAGCTTCTGTCTTGTCACCTTTTAGCGGAACAAGAAAAAAACTGTATATATAATTTTTTGCCGGAATCTGATAGCGATCCAATGGAGCAGCAACATCGCTCCAACTGTCGTTTCCGCCAACCCCCATTTGAATTAGGTCGGCATTAACGGTAAGATAACCGGCGTCTTTTAAATCTGTTGTATGTGCTGATGTCTGCACATTTTTATCTGTGTACATGCTTGCACTCATGCTTAGTAAACTATCGGCAACAAAGAGTAATCCTTTATCCATTTTCGGATTGCCGAAGAACATCCAACGTACATCTGTACGGTTTCCATTTTCTTGCGGTACAACATAATGTTCCATAAAGCTGTTTATGGGCAGAGAATATACAGCAGCATCAAAACCATAATTTTTATCAATATAATTTTCCATTGGCCCTTTTCCGTACCAGGAAATTTGATCGTAGGTTCTGCGGATGCCAAGCTGCATACCCACTTTTGGAATGTTTGGTAAACCTGATTTAACCGTTAAGGAATAATCAATTTTAAGCGTACCTTTTGCGCTGATGCTGTATGTTACAGCTACCTGCGCACTATCTTGAATTAAGCTGTATCGACTGGTAACTGAATGGGCAGATGCTGATTGCGAATTGGTCTTCTGAGTAGAGCCCAAATATGTCAGTTCTGCATTATACCAGGATTTTAGTTTTTTATTGGCCTTCCATCCCCTTTTATCATTATCTGTAAGTGGCCTTGTGAAATGCGGTAGTAATGGAGCCGAAATTTGCTCCTCGCCTTTCCATTTGTAAGAAACTAGCGCACCATTTACTTTACTGATTTCAATCTGAAAATCCTGACCCGAATAGCTGTAAAATCGCTCGTTTTCAACCGCTTTTAAGGTTGATGTATTT
This sequence comes from Pedobacter terrestris, assembly GCF_052343045.1. Lineage (NCBI taxonomy): Bacteria > Pseudomonadati > Bacteroidota > Sphingobacteriia > Sphingobacteriales > Sphingobacteriaceae > Pedobacter > Pedobacter terrestris. The sequence goes on from NZ_CP180264.1 coordinate 2,212,746, forward strand.
TCGTTTTCATGAATACGCGGCAACGCTGTTAATGCAAACTGATTTGAGGCCACTTCAAAACCTTTTGGCGCCCAGGCTTCATCCCGACTTAAATAAAAATGGATGTCTGCCAAGTATTCTGAGCCAGAAATAAACTTTGGTAAATAGCCGGAGATTTTTAAAACCGTATCTCTTCCGGCGGCCAGATTAATTTTCGGCAAATCAATTGTTTTAACCGGTAATCCATCTTTTCTGATAATCAGTTTTACGGTATAAACATTTAAGTTCTTAGCGGCGTGCCGGTTAAAGATTTTAATCAATCCTTTTTGTTCATCAATCATTTCCGTTTGCGCAGGTTGATACACACGCTTACACTCGAACATTGCAGATTTTGGGGTTCCGTCAGAATTGGCTACGCCTTTAATGGTGAAATTATCGAAGTATTTTTCGCCGAAATCGCCACCGTAAGCATAAAATGGCGTGCCGGAAGCATCTTTTTGAAAAATCCCCTGATCTTTGAATTCCCAAATTGCGCCACCAATAATCCGCGGTGTAGTGCGAAAAACATCCCAAAAGTCTTTCATATTGCCCACAGAATTTCCCATCGCGTGCGCATATTCCACAAAAAATATCGGACGTTTGTCACCATTTTTCTGTTCAGCGAGCATTTTAGGTGTGTAAATTGACGGATACATTCTGCTTACAATATCTACATAAGGCTGGTCCTGAGGATTCTGCAATCGATGCGAATGGTCGTTAGGTTTTAAATATGCCGGATTACTGGGGTCCATGTATCCGTCCAAGCGCGGATTGCCCATTGCGGGTTCATAATGCACCGGACGCGTAATGTCATAATCATGAATCCAGGCAGACATTGCCGCGTGATTTGGGCCACTTCCAGATTCATTTCCTAAACTCCATATGATAATACTTGGATGATTTTTATCGCGCAAAACCATTCTGCTGCTTCTTTCCAAATAAGCGGCTGTCCAGCTCGGGTCATTACTTAACTTTCCGCCCAAACCGTGTGTTTCCAGATTTGCTTCATCAATTACAAAGATTCCAAACGCATCACACAGTTCATAAAAATATGGATCCATCGGATAATGACTGGTGCGAATACAGTTGAAATTAAAACGTTTAATGGTGCGTACATCTTCTAAAATATCGGCTCTGCTTAATGCTTTTCCTTTTGTTGGATGGTGATCCGGCCGGTTAATTCCGTATAAATAAGTTTCTTTTCCGTTGATCAGTAATTTTCCATTTGCAGCAGAAAATTCTATACTTCTAAAACCTATTTTGCTGCTTTTTACCTCCAGAATTTTACCTGTACTATCCTGAAGCGAAAGTGTTAACGTATATAAATTTGGCGTTTCATCGCTCCATTTGCGCGGATTGCGGATTTGGGTTTCCAATAATCCGAATTTTACATTATCCAATCGTGGCCAGATTTCATTCAAAATACTTTCTGCGCTGCGCTCCATTGGTTTTTCTAAAACCGTTTTGCCATCGCTATCAAAAAGTTCTGCCTTGAGTTGAAAGCCTTTAACAGCGCTTCCGGTAAGGTTTTCTAAGCGTGGACGAATACTGATTGTTGCATCGCGATAGGCTTTGTCCAGTTTTGTTTGCACAAAAAAGTCTGCAATTCTGAGTTTAGGTTCTGCCAATAATAGAACTTCGCGATGAATTCCACTCAGCCGCCATTGGTCTTGATCTTCAAGGAAACTTCCGTCTGTCCAGCGCATTACTTGTACAGAAATTGTATTTTCGCCCACTTTAAGATAAGGCGTAACGTTAAATTCTGAAGAAAGGAAGCTGTCTTCGGCGTAGCCAAGAAATAAACCATTTATCCAAACTTTATACCCCGAACTTACGCCGCCAAAATGTAACGTAATATTCATGTCTTTCCAACTTTCTGGAAGTGTAAAGTTGCGTTGATAACTGCCTAGGCCGTTGTAATCCATTGGTGGATTTGGCGGATTTACAGGTCTGAACGGATAAACAGCACTTTTATAAATGGGCTTGTCATAACCTTTCATTTCCCAGTTTGATGGTACTTCTATTTTTTTCCATCCGCTAACGCGATTTTTGTAAAAATCTGTTGGCGCATCTGACGGTTTTATCGCGAAAGCGAAATCCCAATCTCCATTTAACGAAATCATTCGTCCAGATTTTTCTCGGTCGCCATTTTTTGCATCTGCAAGTGAGGCAAAAGAATAAGCGGTTGCACGCGATGGATCTCTGTTAATTCCGCTAACTAGAGGATCTTCCCAAGGTTCGCGACTGTAAATTTGAGGTGTTTTTTGAATTGCTGTTGGGGTTTTATCAACGAGTTGCGCAGAAACAGGTGAAATAAGCGCACTGCTCAAACACAAAAACAATATGTTAAAAGTGCATAGTGCGTTTATGGACGAAGCCAATATTCTAGAAAAGCCAGGTGTCTTTGTACTATTAAAGACTAATGAACTAATGAATAATTTTATCTTCCTCATTTCCTCGTCTGAATTGTGATTGATGAAGAAGCTAAACCTTTGGATGTAGCGGTTAATTTTATGGTTCCCGATTGTTCTGTAGATTGTAAAATTGCCAAACACAAACCGTGAAATGCTTTGCGGTAATTGGCTTTGAAAGGTTCAAGACTTGCCTGAAAACCATTATCTACACCGGCAATAAAACCAGTTCCATTTACTTCGAAATCAATTAAATTATCTGCATTTGGAACGAGATTGCCTTCAGCGTCTAATACCTTTACCGTTACAAAAGATAAATCTTTTCCATCTGCATTAATCTGATTTCTATCTGCAATTAGTTCAATTTTTGCCGGTTTTCCGGCTGTTTTTATTTCCCGAACCAGTACTTCGTGTCCATTTTTTCTGGAAACGGCTTTCAACGTCCCGGTTTCAAAAGGTACATTCCAAAGCACATGTAAATCATCACCCTGTTTGTTTTTTTTACCTAAAGATTTGCCATTTAAGAACAATTCTACTTCATCTGCATTGTTGTAGTACGCCCAAACTTCAACAGGTTTTCCTTGGGTCCAATTCCAATGTGGGAAGAGGTGTAAAACCGGTTTTTCGGTCCATTCACTTTGATACATGTAATAAGAATCTTTCGGGAATCCGGCTAAATCTACAATACCGAAATATGAACTGCGTGCGGGCCACGGATATGGCAATGGCTCACCGAGATAATCAAACCCTGTCCATACGAACAAGCCCGAAACGTGCGGATATTTTTTTGCCTCTTTCCAGGTTTCTTCATGTGTAGAACCCCAATACGCAGACACATTATCATATGAAGAAGCCGACCATTCTGGATTTCCTTCGGTAAATTTGGTTTTCCCGTCTCTCGGCCATCGGCGAATGGTATCGGCGGTGTCGTAAAATCCTCGTGTTTCTAATGCCGATGTTGTTTCTGTTGCCAGGAATTTCACACCAGGATAGTTTTTCGGGAAATCTTTATACAGTTTGTGATTGTAATTTAGTCCGTAAACATCAATGCTATTTGCCTGATATATGAAATTCTTCTTTGCATCCGTTTCTGTTAAAGCAGAAATAACGGGGCGAGTGGTGTCTAGCGTTTTAACAATATTAACCAGCTCTTTAGTAATTGCTACGCCGGTACTGTCAAACTGCTCGCGAATTTCATTTCCAATGCTCCAAAGAATGATTGATGGGTGATTTCGATCACGTTTAATCATATGTTCCAGATCTCGCTTATGCCATTCCGGAAAATTTAAGTGATAGTCATTTTTGTTTTTCTTCTTCGCCCACATGTCAAAGGCTTCATCCATTACCAAGAAACCCATTTTATCACACAGATCAAGCAATTCTGGTGCCGGCGGATTATGTGCTGTACGAATGGCGTTTACACCCATCGCCTTCATGATTTCGAGCTGGCGTTCTATCGCCCGTTTATTTACGGCGGCGCCCAGAGCACCTAAATCATGGTGCAGGCAGACGCCCAAAATTTTCAATGGTTTTCCATTTAAAGAAAAACCTTTTTCGGCATCAAAATTAATTGAACGAATACCAAATTTGGTTTCGTACGTATCAATTACTTTTCCATTCTGAATAATTTGCGTGAGCAATTTGTATTGATTTGGGTTTTCTATAGACCAAAGTATTGGGTTCGTAACCTGAAGAACTGTATTTAAATTATTTGATGTATCAATTGTTGCAGATTGAGGTGCACCTTTAACCAATAATTTTCCTTGTGCGTTGTAGATTGAATTTACCAAAGAAACAGTTTGCGTTTTCAGCGTTTTGTTCTGAATCTGAGTTTGAATCTGAACTTTTCCAGACTTATCAGTTGTAACAAAAGTTCCCCAATTTGCTACCGCAACTTTAGCTTTTGATGTTAACCACACATTTCTATAAATCCCCGAACCCGAATACCAACGAGAATCTGGTTGTAGGGAATTATCAACTTTAACCGCAATGATGTTTTTTCCGATTCTTAGATATTTGCTTATCTCGTAAGAAAAAGAAATATAACCATACGGACGTTTGCCTAAATATTTGCCATTTAGCCAAACTTCTGAGTTTTTATAAACACCATCAAATTCAATGGTTATCAATCTTGAAGCAAAATTTGCAGGCGCTGTGAATTCTTTTCTGTACCATGCTATTCCTGTTGGCAAACCACCGCCTTCAGGCTTTGCCGGATTTTTTTCGTCAAATTTACCTTCAATACTCCAATCGTGAGGCAAGGTTAATTTACGCCATTTTGTATCAATAAAAGCGGGCGATTTTGCGCCAGGTTCATCACCTAAAAAGAATTTCCAGTCTTTGTTGAAGTTGCTTCGGGTGCGAGGTTGCTCGTTAGTCGTCTTTTTAGGTACGGTCGTCATTGCGAGGTTGGGATTAAGCGAGCCGAAGCAATCTGAGTTCGATAATGAGATTGCTTCGTGCCTCGCAATGACGGTAGACGGATACTTTGCCTCGCAATGACGAGACGCAAATAAACCTACTACAAAAAATGTTAAAACCTTAAAATAACCTTGCATCTTCATATTTAACTATTCAATAAAATTCACTGTACTTTTTCCGATATCTTTAGATGTAGCCACAGCAATTCCGCGTTGGTCTTTTTTGTTTACGGCACAATAAAAATGATAAACAACACCTTTGTGTTTCAACACGAAGGATTTATGCGCATACAATTCGTCGTATTTTTCTGAAGATTCTATCAGATTTTTCCCGGTCCAGTCTGTCCAGTTCACGAGATCTGTGGAAACAGCAAATCGATTAAAAGATCCTTTCCGGTCTTGCCAGAAAGCACCGAAGTAAAACATTACATAATACTTTCCAATTTGCTGTATAACAGCATCTCCGGTAATTCCCACAGGATGATGTACTACAGGATTTTTCCCGAAACGTTGCCAGTTTAACATGTCATCAGAAACGGCCATGCCAATCCGTTCGTACCAACGCGTTTTTTTGTTGTTGATTAACGAATCGCCAACGGCGTTATAATACATCACAAACCTGTGCCCGGTAAGGTGTTTTACATCTTCAATAACTGTACTTTTAAATAATTTATTCCGGTTTTCCCACCAACGCACGTCAGCATCTTTTGATGTTAAAACCGGTTTATCCAATCTTTGCCATTCTTGTACTACTGATGGTTTTGCAGTAGTAAATGCCATCCCGATGGATAGTGGTTCAACTTCATATCCTTTTTCTTTACCGCCAAAATAAGACATCCAATATTTGCCATTGTACGGATTTACGCCATGATTACCGTTCCATTTGATATCGAGCAAAGCGTTGTAGCCGGCTTTCTGATTGTCGTCCCATTTTCCAGAATCGCCAAATGACATCAGTTTGCCCTGATTTTCCCAATGCAGTAAATCTTTACTTTTTGATAGCCAGGTTTCATACCCGCGACCGCTAAAAACCAAATAGGTCATATACCATGCTGCACCTATTTTAAATACTGTTGGGCAATCCATTTTATGATCCTGATCTTCAGGAACCATCACCAAACCGTATTTATAAGGCGTTTTTACTTCCTGATAAATCTTTTCCATCGTTTCGGCAGAAACTGGATTTGCGTTTTGAGCTTGCAAATTCATCGCACAAAACATTAGAAATATAATTCCCGTAATTCTATTCATTTGTGCATATAAATTTATAATGGCCAGATCCGATAGAAATTTTTGTTTTTCCATTTTCGACACCCATTTGGCTGAAGGTATTTTGCTGTGTTTCTGAAACCTTTTGGCCTTTTAAATAAGGTAAAACTAATGTTGCCGAAGTATTCGCCGGGATATTCAATTCGATTTCAAAATCGTTTTGATTTTTTTTCCATTGCGTAGAAATAATCCCGTAAGGAGAATTGTAACTGCTTTGTACAGAAGTAACATTGCCAACCAATTCTGGCTGAATAATGATTTTTTTGAATGCTTCAGCGCTTTCATCTTGTTTTATGCCGGCAAGTCCGCTGTAAAACCATTCCATTAAATGCCCCAGCATAAAATGATTGTTGGATACCGTAGGTAAAGCAGCCCAACTTTCTGTAAGGGCAGTTGCACCTTTCGCAATTTGCATTCCGTAACCCGGCACATCCGATCTGCTGTTCATATCGAAAATAACATCAGATTTTCCAGCGTCTTCCAAAACACGTAAAACATATCTGTAACCGATATCGCCTGCGGTTAAACTGTTGCTTCGGTCTTTGATATCTTTAACCAAATTGTCAATTACAGCCGCACGATTGGTTTCTTCAACAAGTCCCATATAAACAGCCATTGCATTTGCGGCCTGACTGCCAGATCCGTATTGTTTCGTTTCCGGATTGAAAAATTTGGCATTAAACGCCCGCCGAACATCAACAGCAAGTTTTGCAAAAGCAGCAGCGTCTGCAGGTTTACCAATTGTCAAAGCAATCTTTTGCATGATTTTTAGATCATAATAATAGATTGCCGTGGCTGTAATGCCCATTGGTGTAAGCTGTGAAACGCCTGGCGGTTTTGGTCCAAGATCGTACCAATCGCCTAAACCCTGACTCAGAATATGCTGATCTGCTTTGCCTTTAAGGTAATTGATGTAGCGCTGCATCATTGGGTAATAATTGGTTAGCGCCTGCGTATCGCCATACCATTGATAAAGGTACCATGGCATTAAAATCCCGCTGCTTCCCCATTCCGGAGAATCGCGAAACATATCTCCGCCCCATTCAAACTTCACGTATTCTGGTGCGATTTCTGGAATTAAACCATTGCCAAGCTGAGAGTTTTGCATATCTGCTAAAGCTTTAACAAACAGTGGAGCAACATTGTAATTGTAACGAACCGAACTGCCCATTAAGTGCAACTCTTCCAACCATCCTAATTTTTCGCGGTGCGGGCAATCGGTAAATACGCTTACCATATTGCTTTTTATTGCCCAATCAATTAAACTGAATGTTTTGTTAAACAACTCATTAGAACATTGAAATGTGCCAGTTTTTTCGGCGGCGTTACGCACATGCAATGCATTAAGATCTTCTATAACAGGTTGTCGATTGTGATTGTCTTTTCCGGAAGGAACGGCGCCTTTGACCTGCAGATAGCGAAAACCAGTGTAAAAAAACTTGGGTTGCCAGGTTTCAATTCCATCTCCTTTTAAAATATATGTGAAGTAAGATGGACCGCCAATATTTTTTTGCGTTGCAGTACCATCGTCTTTCAACAATTCTGCAGGCATCAAACGCACGGTATCGCCTTTTTTTCCTTTTATTTTTAATTCAATTGTGGATGAAGCATTCTGACCGAAATCATAAATCCATTCACCACCCTGTGCAGTTGTACTTTTGGCTTCAAAAACTTGCATCACCTTTACGGCTTCTGCATTCTGAGCAATCAATTTCGGACCTTTTACCAATATTGGCATTTTCCATTTTTCATCGTTAAAACCTGCTTTATTCCAGTTTTTCTGTTCCAGATTGGCATCATAATCTTCTCCTCCATAAATGCTGGAAAAAATAACGGGTGATGGCGCTGTTCGCCAGCTTGAATTGCTTACCAGATTTGATGTAGTTCCATCCTGGTATTCCAGTAATAAACGGCAAATCATTTTCGGATAACCAAAGGAAACTTTGAGTTTTCGATATCGGCCTTTTACCGGTGGTACGTAATAAAAACCATTTCCAAGCATTACGCCTAAAGCATTTTTTCCGCTTTGCAGCATTTTAGTGATATCAAAAGTGACATAAAGTGCTTCTTTATCATACTTGCTCCAGCCCGGATCTAAAAAATGATCGCCAACTTTTTTACCATTTGCACTCAATTCAAAATGGCCCAGACCAGAAATGAAAATGGTTGCCTTTTTAATTGACTTTGAGACATTAAATTCCTTTCGGAACATCGGTAAAATGTTATTGTCCTGGTATTTATCTTTTTTACCGTCGGTTGGTAAAATGTTGATGTTAGAATCTGCTAGTTTTTGAAATGCAATCCATTCTGCGCCTTTCCAATCGGCAGAATATAATATTCCCATTTGGAACATTGCCGGCTCACTCCAGTTACTGGCTTTTTTGTGGTTGTCCCAGATTTTTACTTTCCAATAATACGTTTTGCCAGATTGCAATTTTGCTCCAGCATAGTCGATCTGTATAGATTTACTTGTGGTAATTTTTTTTGAATCCCAAATTGGTGTTTTATTGTTTTTCAATGCTTCGGGATGATCTGCAACTACGATTTGATAAGCAGATTGCGAAATATTGTGTTTTGTAGAAATGATTTTCCAACTGAACTTTGGCGAATGTGCATCAATTCCGATTGGATTTGTGCGGGATTCACAAGTCAATTGAGCAACCTTTACGTCTTGCGCAAGTAAGGAAACTGCAAATAACTGAAGCAAAGAAAAAAGTATAAATTTGCCCATCAACGACGAATACACCCTTCTAAAAGATGCTTGTTTAGATTTATAATTGGTTACAGAGCATTATTCATTTGGAATTAATCCTGAATCCGTTTAAATTGACAATTCAATATTGTTTTTAAAGCGATATCTCTAATTCAAATATAAATTATTTTTTTAAATATGAAAACATATAATTTAACTTTGGTGTTCAGATTTGTTTACACGGATAAATTTGAATCCATTTTGTATGTTTAGTCGTGTAAAAAAAACGCTACAGGGAAAATAGACCTTTATGAAAGAAAACGAATCAAAATATCAGGCACCTGCACTGGATAAAGGGCTAGACATTCTGGAATACCTTGCTGCACAGTCTGTTCCACTTTCACAAACCGAAATTGCTGTTGGAATTGACCGTACACCGAATGAAATTTACCGGATGTTGATGAGTTTGGAACAACGTGGATATATTCTGCGCGATGAAGTTTCAGGAAAATATCGCTTGTCTTTAAAATTATTCTATTTATCGCACCGTCATTCGCCGATTGATGAGTTGCGTAAGGCTGCGCAGTTTCCGTTGGAAGAGTTGGCCAATAGTGTTCGGCATTCTTGCCACTTGAGTATATTGTATATGAACCAGGTAATGGTTGTTTTCCATGCAAAGAGTCCGGGTCCAATTGCGTTATCTATAGAAGAAGGTAATTTATTTCCCCTTCCCCTAACCGCTTCTGGCAAGGTAATTCTGGCCTATATGCCAGATGATGAACGAAAAACAGTGTTAAAAGGCAACACCATTTTCAAGAGATATTCCAAAATAGAGCAGGAGGACTTTGTTGTCTCTCTCGGAGATATTCAGGAAACCGGCTCATATCTGAAAAACAGCGATCTCGCCGCCGGAGTTACAGACATCTCGGTTCCAATAGGCATTCAAAACAACGGAATTATTGCGGTATTAACCATTTCGATGTTGAACGCATTAAATATTGATAAAAATATTGAAAAGGAAGAAATCCTAACGGAAGCGTATAAGTGCGTAAAAAAGATTGAACAGCGATTGGGAATTTAAGTGAAAGATTGGAAACGCATTGGCATCGTGAACCGCTTTGACAACTTTAATGTAGCGGTAGAAAATAAGTTGTCAAAACTTTAAAATAAGTTTATCGTTTTGATTGGAAGAGCTTTGACAACTTAACAGGCATATCATATATGAAAGTTGTCAAAACTGAACCTGTATGAAATTACCGGATTTTTGTTTTGATCATTTTGACAACTTTAATGTAGCGGTAGAAAATAAGTTGTCAAAACTGAACACATACTAAATTTGTCAAAACTGAAAAACTTATTGCTTGTACTTAACCAGATAATCTTTTCCTTTTTCAATTACTATTTGATACTTGTTGTTTTTCAGTGTTGTTATTTTTGCGCCTTTTGATGTGGGTTTCACAGAACTTCTTATAATTAATTTTCCGGTTCCTGTTGCAGCATTTACTTTAATAGTTTTGGTATCGCAATACACAGAAATATCGCCGTTTGGCGTTGGAACACTTCCTTGCATCCATTTTAATCCGCCTAAAACTGGTTCAATTGTATAGGTTTCATAACCCGGCGAATTTGGCTGTACGCCGAGATAATATTTTCCTAATAAATATATCGGACTGGCGCCCCATGCATGACATAAACTTTTGCCGAAAGGCCGACCGTACATTGCAAGGTGTTCTGTTCCGGTTTTTGCCGGATCATATTCTTCCCAGAACGAAGTTGCGCCCAGTTTCAACATTCCGCCCCAATAACTTTTCATTTCTTTAAGCACATAATTTTGTTCGCCCATGGCGCAAAGTGCTTCCAATTCATAAAAACGCATATAAGGTGTCGTAATTTTGGGTACAGCGATGTTCAGTAAAACGTTCTTTTTTACCTGCTGTTCTTGTTCTGGCGAAAAGTAATTGAAGAAAATGCCAAACATATTTGCGTATCGGGTAACATTTTCCGTTGCTTTACCATTTATTCTACTGTGTACCAAAGCTTGTTTTTCTGGGTTCCAATACAGTTGAAATAATTTAGCTTTTAATTCTTTTGCCTGAAGATTATATGCGTCTGCACCTTGCTTATCATTTGCCAGTTTTGCACATAGTGCCAATGTTTCCAGGCTACGTGCATATAACAATTGCTCAAAACTAACCTCGCCATCTTTACTTAATTTATCTGCCCAATCTATAAAAATCCAATCGCCAGGCATCCATTCCAGCAAACCTTCTTTATTGCGTCGATTGTTTATGTAGGTCATTAGAGACTGCATTCTTGGATAAATATCCTGAACAAATTTCTGATCGCCGGTAAATTTATAATAATCGTAAATTCCCAGAAACCAGTAAAAGGAATAATCCATAATGGTATTGATGTGCGCGGTAACGGGGTCTTTTCCACGTTGTGCCAGTAAAGTGCGTTTCGCTGTAGCAGCATCAAAAAAAGAATAATAATTCATTAGATAACTTTGATAAGCATCGCCACTCCACACCCAACGGTCGCGCTTTATGCCATCGATAAAAAATTCTCTGGTATTCAAGTGGAAAGTATATTTCGCCACATCATAAATCTTATTCAATTCTTCATCTGAAGATTTGAAACTTCCACGTTCTGTTACCGGCGCATACTCGTATAACATAGAAATTGAATCGAGCGTAACTGTACCGTTCTGTACACGATTTACATAGCGGAATGCTTTAGACAGTGGAATGACAGAATCTGTTTTCGTACTCAGATCAATGTCAAGATGGTCCAATGTTTCGCAATGACTAACCGATTTGGCTTCCTCCGGAGATTCTCCATAATATAAACTCAATTTCCCCTTTCCTTTCAATCCGTGCAGCTTTATAAAACCAAAAGTTTCTTTTCCAAAATCAATCAATTCTGATTGGCCGTTTTGCTCACGATGAACCGCAGAAACAGGTTTTACCGGTAATTTGAATTTTGATGGAACGATTGTCGGATCGTCTAGATTCCAGGAACCTGCAGAAACGAAAGTTGTTCCGGATTTATCCGAAGTTTTACCACTCGCATCAATCCATTCTTTATCTTCAAATGTACTAAGCCAGGTCTCGTCAGATTTAATTGTTTTTCCCTGCACAAAAATTGCCGGCGGGGAGGTTTGATTATATACTTTTAAACTCAACTTATGTTTTCCTTCCGGGATGTGTATTTGTTTTGGAAAACCAGTAATTGCCTGTCCGTCTATTTTCACATTGTATGTACCTTCTACAAAAAGCTGTACATCTTCTGCTTCTTTAAGATTAAATTCTTTATGGAAATCTACCAACACGTAATGACTGTCCATTTTCCAGAAAACAGGGAAAAATGAGCCACGCTCTGTACGGCGGTTTTGCATAATATTGCTCATATAAATATCAAAATCGCCTGGATACCAGATCCATGATGCCTTTTGTGCATGGGTATCTTGCACAAAAAAAGCAAGTAAAGCTGTTAAAGCAAATACAAGTTTCGGATTTATAATTTTCATGTGTTTAGGTTAATGTCCGTTAAAAAATATGTACAATAAAATCATTACAGCAGCAAGGCTGATCCATGAAATCCAAACCACGCGACTGGGTTTTTCAAGATTGGCTTCATGCGCTTCATTAATCATATACCGGCTCGGCACTTTGTCAAAAATCGAGATTAATACAGCCAGAACCAGCAATGTAGCGAAGATGAAGAATGACAACATCAGGTAATGCGGCCAGAACGAATATTTATCTGGCGGCAAAATCCACAGGTATACGATACCAGTTCCTAAACTGATTACAGAACCTATAGAAAGTGTGAAATTTACCGCTTTGCGTGTTGTTCTGCTCCAAAAAACAGTGAGTAAAAACACTACGGACAACGGTGGTGCAATGAAGCCTAAAACAGATTGGAAAACATCAAAAAGGTTTAAGCCTTTTATGTTGTCTATTGCAAGAACTACAATTACAGCGAAAATGCACCCCGCAACTACTGTTAAGCGTCCAATGTTGATGATATGTTTGTTTGTGGCTTTTGGGTTTATTTTTTTAACATATACATCCATTGTAAATACGGTGCTTAAAGAGTTTAGAGACGAACCAATTGTACCCACCAGAACAGCAATAAGAACAACAATTACAAGTCCGTTCATTCCTGGAGGAAAAAGGTTGGTAACCATTGTCATGTATGCCTCATTCGGATCTTTAAGATTTGGGAAGAGCACGTAACATAAAATTCCGGTACCGATAAATAAAGGTAGAGACAGAATTTTTAGCCAACCGATAAAACTTACGCCAAGTTGGCCTTGTTTCAGGTTTTTTGCGCCCAATACAGATTGAACCATTGATTGATCGGTACAAAAAAATGCAACGGCGGCAACCGGATAACCCAATAAAATGGCGTACCAGGGATATTTTGGATCGCTTGCAGGCTGAATCAGGTTCCAAAAATGGTGTGGCGTTTTTTGATACAAAGCGGTAAAACCACCAACTTTATGTAAACCAAGCAACATTAGTGAAAGCGAAACCAGTATAAGTAAAATCATCTGAAAAACGTTCACTTTTGCAATGGCTTTTAAGCCGCCAAAAAAAGTAAACAAACCCGCAAAAGCCACCAAAACGGTTACCGATTGCCACATCGGGATACCTAAAATCTGCCGTACAAGAAAACCACCGGCAAACAAACCCAATGATAGCCACGAAATTAGAATTTTAACCAGCGCATACCAGGCGAGAATATTTTGAGTAGAATCTCCGTATCGGTTTCCCATAAATTCTGGCATGGTGCTCACTTTTGCAGCAAGATATTTTGGCGCAAAAACAATGGCAAGCAGAAATAGAAAGATAAATGCGTACCAATCAAAATTTACGGCAACAATACCGGTACTGTAACCAATACTGGCAAAAGCCAATAACATAGATGGGCCAACGTTTGTGCCCCACATATTGAAACCGATACTTGCCCAACCCAATGATTTATTGGCCAGAAAAAGCGTTTCATCTTTATTTTTCTGTTTAGAGAAACTCGCGCGATAGCCAATTGCAATCAAAATGATTACATAAGCTACTACAATGGTATAATCTAAACTGGTTAAACGTTCTACAATATTTCCCATATTTGGTTAGTTTGGTTTGGTTAGTTTTCTTAAAGTAATCTGGCGAGAATGCTTGTTTCCCTGAAAGTCGAATCAACTCATAGCTCTCGTTTTCATTTCAGCGAGCTCTGTGTTTCCGCAGCAAATTCCTTAGTTTTTAAGGTTTACGTATTTTTAATTCATTCATAGGTTTTCCCAGCTTGAAAGATTGCTTCGTCGTGCCTCCTCGCAATGACGACTAACACCTTAGATCTTTCTATTTTCGTGTGTTCTGTGTTTCCGAAGCAAATTCCTTAGTTTTTAAGGTTAAGTGTTTTTTAATTCATTCATAGGTTTTCCCAGCTTGAAAGATTGATTCGTCGTTCCTCCTCGGAATGACGAATCCAGCTACAGTCCGATTGATTCTTTGCTGATCTGATATTGATCCAGAATCTCTTCTACTTTTACCGGTCGGCCGGTTTCAAGAGATTTATCCATTGCCTGCAATAGCGCTACGGTTCCGATTCCTTCTTTAAGATCTGGATAAGCAGTAAATTTATTGTTGATACTGTCTGCGAAATATTCCAGATAATTCTGATACTCGCCAGCGTGATGGCTTTGTCCTTCAAAACGGAAATAATGCTTCAGCGTTGAATCTCCCCAGGTAATTACTTTTTCTTCGCCGGTTTTTGTCGTCACAGAATAACGTAATTCATGGTAATCGGCCTGACTTGCTCCTTCTGTTCCGCGCAAAATACAGCTCATTCCGCTATCGCGGCTTGCAGGTTGTGTTGGGCCAGTATATGCGCCACTAACGCGTGCAATGCGACCATCTTTTGCTTTGAAAATAAAATGCATGGTATCTTGATTTTTCAATCCGGCTTTTAAGCCGTTGCTGCTCAACATCCCATAACCCATAACTTCTTCAATATTTGGAAGATACCATCTAACGAAATCTACCGGATGACTTAAACCACCATATAGCCATTTAAAAGCCTGTTTTAGCGACCAACCTTTTTCCAGAAACCAGCGATGATCTGCATGGTAATAACTTTCTATCGTAATTAACTCGCCGATGAGGCCTTTGTCAAAATCCTTTTTCTGTCGCATTGCGGGTTCAAAAAAACGAGAACTCTGACCTACAAATATTTTCTTTCGAGATTTTTTGCTCAGTTCTAACAGTTCATTTGCCTGCGACAGATCATCTATAAAAGGTTTGGTGCAAACCACATGTTTACCATGTTGCAAAGCGAGTTTGATGTGTTCAAAATGAAGATGATCTGGCGTATAAATCGCGATCATATCAATTTTGTCGCTGGTTAGCATATCTTCATAATTGGTTGTCCAGTTTTTGAAATCAAATTCCAGCGCACGTTCTTCGCACAATTTTTTATTGGCGTCACAAATTTGGATCAATCTAAATTTCTTGCTGGCTAACGATGCAGAAATGGTACTTCTGCCCTCGCCTAATCCTAAAATTCCTAATCTTAACATGGTATTTTTTCTTTCTTAGCGTTGTATTTATTGTTAATGTTGCTTGTGTAAGCGATCTCTGGTTTAGTTTATTGAATTAAAGAAAACCCAAACCTCGCCTTTTTTAGTCCCTTCAATTCCCTGCTGATATTTCTGCATAATGGTATTCCATTCTACAACTCTGGGATTATTTTCTGTGGTTTTGGGATTCAGTTTATCAAGATTTTCTCCTTTCGGAATGCTGATAATTAACATCAGTTGTTGGCCATTCCTGAACATGATTAACCTTTGGAAATTGGCATTACAAAAACCCCGGGCTACTTCCGGCCATTTTTCAAACTGGGTTTTATGGTAACTAAAGTATTCTTTCTGTAGAACTGAATCTGCAACTAAATCGGCAGAAAGGATAATATTTTTCCATTCTTTTACCGGCTTTTCGCCACAGTTGTTCTTTCGATCGAAACTGTAAAACAGATCGTCATAAAATTTGATTTGTTTAGCATTCAACCGTTTTAGGGTTTGCTGCAAACTCTCGGTTTTTAAAGTCGATGTAAAAATAACAACCCGATTTTGCCAACGGTAAATTTCATCTTTGCTCAGGTTGTTTTCTTTGGCGAAATCCAGAAGTATTTTCTCTTTCGGAACCTGATCTGAAGCAAAAATCAGTTCAAATACAACAGGTTTATCTATAGCCTTATTAATTTCATATGTTGCAGATACCTGCGACTTTTCCTTTAGTAAATACCGAAAATTGGACTGTAAGCCTGCATTTTTCTTAATTTCATTACTTACATCCTGACCATTATTCTCCCAAAAATTTCCCGGTCCATTCGCATTTTGCAAGTATTTTTGTGCCGGTGTCCAGTTGTGTTGAATATTAAAACCAGAAGAACCTTCATCTGTATACATATAAAACCAATGGTCTGGCAAGTGTGCATATTTTGCCTTGTAAATGCTATCTACAACATTCTCTGAAATTTCCGATTTTGGTTGTGCCGATAAAGTATAAATGCCCGCAACGTCATACATATGTTTACCGTAATGCTGAATTTTATTGGCATAAATGCGGTTGTTTTGCATTGCATTAGCATTTTTTGTCCAACCCCAGCCCATACTAATGCCTGAATAAGACACATTCGAGATTTCGTTATGATTGATCTGAAGATCGCGTACATAACCTGCGCCAACGCCAACAGCGCCCCAATCTTCGTTGGTTACATCAGTAATCAAGTTATTTTCAATGATATTTCCAGATGAAATCTCCCGTATATCGCTGGGATTGTAAGGTAAATGAACTTCCGTAGACTCATCAGAAAAGGTTCCAACTAAGATTCCTGATCCACCTGCATCTTTAAACAAATTTCCGCGAACCAAATTGTGTTGTGTGCCTTTGTTTAGATCAAGTGCAGTTGACGCATTGTGTATAAAACTACAGGAATCAAAAGTGATGTTATTGGTGTAATTCAATTCCACCGCTGCTGCCGGGCGACCAACCCACGCTTGGTTTTCTAATGTTTCTTTTGCTTTTGTTCCGGGCGTTTTAAGTTTATATGCATCTAACATATACATGCCAGCTTGGTGTGGAACATGGCCTTGCATAGATGGCCGCAACCACGATGCATGTTGAAAGGAAATTCCTTTAAAACGGATAAAAGCGACAGGAAAATCGATATTTCCTTCCATTTTCAATAAATTTTCAAGCGCAGGTGCTATGACGTTTGCCGACAGCATATTTTCATCTTTCTTGGGCCAATAATAGATTTTGTGGTTTAAAAGATCTTCGAACCACTCACCTGGTTCATCCAGAAACTGAATGGCATTGCTGAGGTAAAAAGCAGAATTACCGGTTTTGGAGGAAATCCAAGGCGCAGGCCAAGGATGTTCTGATTGGATTCTGCTTTCAGGTTGCATAAAGGCCAATTCTGTAGAATCGCCGTTAATTTTTACTGACTTTACACGAAGATTTGCAATCGCCCACCATTGATGAATAATCATCTCTAAACCTTTCACTTTGCTTAAATCTGCAATTTTTGAGGTTGGAATTTTACAAGTTTCCGTTTTTGCATTCCACGATAAAATCCGTTCCATTTCATCGCCATTTGAACTTTTGGCTTTAATGGCCTTTTTGCCGTTTACCCAAAGTTGGCGAAACTGAAGTGCATGATCTGCAATTATTGGTGCTTCGGCAACCCAAATATTGCCTACCGCTTTTTTAGGTAATCCGGTTAATGGAAGTTTTACTTTTTTCCAGCCTTTAATTTGAATCCCACCACTAAAGACAACTCTTGCACCATTAGCAGAAACAATTTCTGTAGGGCTTGCAGCCGTTCCGGAATCTTCTGGTCTAAAGACAATTGGTTCGTTCAACGTGTAAAATCCGGACTGAATAATAATTCTAATTCCATTCTGTATAGACGTATCATTAAGTCGGCGGAGTTCGCGCGCTTTACGAATGGCTGCTTGTAAACTGGCCAAAGGTTTATCAACACTTCCTGTATTGAAATCTGATCCAGAGGTAGAAACATAAATATCTGCAGCATACAATCTCGCGCTCAAAACACTAGAAAACAGAAAGATAAACAGCTTAATCTTAATCATTACTCTATCCTTTTTGAAATATCTGTTTTAAATATTCTGTATTTGCCCCGAAGTTGTATTTCACATTTGTAGCTTGCGCCGCATCTCTACTGCGTTCTATAACCAACCAACCACTCCAGCGCATTTCATCTAAAGTTTGTTTCACTTTGTGCAGGTCAACTTTCGGATCATTTTGCAACCAAACACCGTCTTCATTACTTGCGTGGATTTGGATTATATTTTTTCGACCTAAAATTCTGAGCTCTTTATGTAAATCTCTGCCATTTTTGATGGCGTTTGAAAAATTAAAATAACTCTTGACATTTGCAGAACCAATATCTTTAAGCATCTGTAATTCTGATTTAGCATCTAAAGAAGTTTCTATTCCAATTACAATTTTTGCCTTCGAAGCCATTTTGCCGGCAACTTTTAATCGTTCTACAATGGGTTCACGCAATTCGGGGTTTTTTACTAAATCGCCCTGAACGCCAAGTGGCAAAAACACGACTTTAATATTCATGGCTTTTGCTGTATCCAAACAATCCTGAATCATTTTTTCATACGTTGGCCGCGTGGCGAAAGATTGCGCATAAAAACCAGTCATCGCCAATGCACAAAATTCTAAATTCAAAGCTTTTGCACGTTCCAGATATTGCCTGCGTATTTCCGGATCGGCGAGTTTATTGTCGAAAGTTTCTCTGTTGCCTAAACCGCCCATATCAATTTCCAATCCATCGGCTCCAATTTCTTTTGTCAACTCAAGCGCGCTGATTTTTTGCCTTTTGAGTATCATAAGATCAATAACTGCAATTTTATATTTGCTTTTTACGGGTGCCGCGCGAAGAATTTCGGGGAGCAGTAATGTACCTCCAAGTATTGTGGCTTGGGCGAGAAACGCGCGTCTATGTAGTTTTTCCATTATCCATTATTTGGTCATTTCCGGAAATAATTTCTCCAGGTTTTCAAATCCAATAATTGCATTTTTAGGTAGATTTTCGCCGTGATCTCCGAAAACATACATTGCATTTTCTTTTTCTATGGTCACTTTACTTTCGTCATAACTGCCATTTTTATCGTGTACGGCTTTACCGTCAAGCTTAAAGTATTTGATAAGAAAGTTATACAGCGCAATTCGTTTGTTGATGCCGAAGTCATGTTTTTCATCCGGCAGGTGCACATTTTCTACGCGGTCTTTAACACCATAATACCCATACATTTTTTGTAGATAGGGAAAATCATGTTCAGGTGTTTGAGCAGTCCAATCGCTACCATCTGATACAATCAATTGCGGATTCGGTGCCGCCATTGCTGCAAGTTCTACATTGTCTGTGCCGCCGCCACAAAAATGTATTGGCATACCACTTTCACAAGGACAACCGCCATAAAAATACGAAGACATAGACACCACTGGCGCGCTTAATTTAATTCGACTATCCATTGCCGCCATCAGAACGGTATGACTTCCACCTCCGGAACCACCACTAATGCCAATTCTTTTTTTATCAGTTTCTTTTAGCTCTGATACATAATCCAGAATGCGGATGCCGCCCAAGGTCTGAACCGTTTGCGCCAAACTTCTGCGGTGATCTTCATACTTAAACTGAAGCTGAGATTCGCCCCAGGCAAATAAATCATAACTGAACGCCATTGCACCCATTCTTGCAATCATTGCGCAACGAATCTGGCAATCTGCACGGTAACGTTGTTTGTCCCAATGTCCATCTGGACTTAAGATAACTGGTATTTTCCCTTTGATAATAAGTGGTTTATATAAAGAACCATTAATCCAAACTCCAGGAAGAATTTCTAAAGCGATGTTTTCTACTGTGTAACCTTCGAATATTCGTTTTGAAGTTATAATTGGTTTTGAATTGGGTTTTTGAGGCAATGGAGACAAAAGTAAAGCTTCGTATAATTGTGGTTGAATTAGGGTTTTACGTTTTTCCCAACTTTCACGGTCGCTATATTTTGCAGCCAAACTGTCCAGATATTTCCATCCGTCCTGAATTTCCCACCGGTAATACTCATATTCTTTTAATTTGTATAGGCCCGGTTTCTCTTTATTTACTTTAAGGTCAAGCGGGAAAAGGACATTTGTTAATGTTTCGTCAACATTAGGTCGGAAACGCCAAATTGCATCACTCACCCATTTCTCTTTCACCTGAGGTTCTGTGTACTTAATTTTGACGCCATAACGCGTTTCAATCTCTTTTAAAACATCTAACAACGGCTTTTTATAGGCATTGTCTGAATTTTGAGTTTGGGCTGAAAGCTGAAGAACCAAAGTCGAAAAAAACAGGGTTAATATGCCTGAAACTATAAAACATACTTTTACTTTACGCGATATTTTTAACGTAATTTTCAGGTATTTATTTATTGAGATCAAATTGACGATGCTGGTAGAAAGTTTATTCATGCTCATGGTTCCTCATTTTTCGTTTCTGTAATTACTGGCGCGGTGTATCCATTAAGCTTCGGCCAGATGCCGTTTTCTATCTTTTTAAGTTTTAATTTCGAAGGATTAACGACCACGTGCTTTATTTTTTGCCTTCTCCAGGTGTAGATGAAATGCAGTAAACCATCAGTCGTCTGAATCACGGCCGGATAGGAATATTGGCTAATTGGAGAATCTTCCAGTATCAGCGCAGCATACCAATTTTTGCCATCTTTAGAAACCGCAACATTTAGCGGTGTACGTGCACCTTTAGCCAAATCTCCGGGCGGCAAAACGTGATTGTAAACCAAAACCTGCCTGCCATCTTTTAGTGTCACCGCGTCTGTACCAGAATTGTTGTTGGGAAGGCTCGTTTTAGTTAAAGCTGTCCAGGTTTCGCCATTATCCATAGACCAGGATTCCGCAATTGCCCGGTTTGCTGTGCGGGCCAATATCTGTAGTTTACCGTTTCCGTATTGTAATATACTCGGTTGTATTGCTTTTATGCCGTTTTCATCTAGCGGGCCAACTTTTCGCCATGTTTTTCCGTCATCTTTACTCACTTCAAAATGTACTTTCCAGCCATTTCCTTCTATACTAGATGGTGCGAAGAGATTTCCATTACTCAGTAACACAGGTTTATTTTTTACCGGACCAATAAAACCTTCGGGTAATTTTTCGGCCTCCGACCATGTTTTACCGCCATCAGCAGAGCTTTTCATCATTCCCCACCATTCTGATGGTTTTGGTCCGATTTTATAGAACAACAAAAGTTTGCCGCCGGGAATCTGATATAACACTGGGTTCCATGTAGGTAACCTTGTACCATCTGGCATAATGCCATTTGCAACAGAAAAAGGTGCTAGCCATTTGCCATCAACTAACCTGCTAATATAAATTTCAACATCAGGATTCCGCTCCTTTGTGCCACCAAAAAACGAAGCAACTAAACCTGTTGGCGTTTCGGCAATCGTAGCGGAATGACACGATGGAAAGGCTGCCGTTTCATATAGATATTCTTGTTTAACGACACCTGATTGCCATTTTTCAACTTGAGCTTTAGCACTGAGTGTCAAAAACACAATAGAGATGCTTATGATTTTTTTAAACATAATCTGAGTTTTACTATTTTATTTCACCATATAGACATTTAAGAACATACCAATTTTGTGTTAAAGCTTTCACTTTTCTTATATCCCTTGTATGGATCTTTTCTTTTATTATTAACCATATAGATATGTAGGATTAAAGCTTTCATTTTTCTATATGTCTTATATGGTTATTTTCCTTTTTTATTAACCATATAGACATTTAAGAACACACCATCTTGTGCTAAAGCTTTCATTTTTCTATATATCTTATATGGTTATTTTCCTTTATTATTAACCATATAGACATTTAAGAACACATCAATCTTGTGCTAATGCTTTCATTTTTCTATATGCCTTATATGGTTATTTTCCTTTATTATTAACTATATAGACATTTAAGAACGCACCAATCATGTGTTAAAGCTTTCATTTTTCTATATGTCTTATATGGTTATTTTCCTTTATTATTAACCATATAGACATTTAAGAACACATCAATCTTGTGTTAAAGCTCTAATTTTTCTATATGTCTTATATGGTTATTTTCCTTTAATTATTAACCATATAGACATTTAAGAACACACCAATCTTGTGCTAAAGCTTTCATTTTTCTATATGTCTTATATGGTTATTTTCCTTTATTATTAACCATATAGACATTTAAGAACATACCAACCTTGTGCTAAAGCTTTCATTTTTCTATATGTCTTATATGGTTATTTTCCTTTATTATTAACCATAGAGACATTTAAGAACATCAATCTTGTGCTAATGCTTTCATTTTCCTATATGTCTTATATGGTTATTTTCCTTTATTATTAACCATAGAGACATTTAAGAACATCAATCTTGTGCTAATGCTTTCATTTTCCTATGTATCTTATATGGTTCAAAAAATCTCTATTGTTTCTGTTTTGCCGCTTTTTCTTCTTTTATTTTCTTAGTGTAGGCAGCATAAAGTGCTCGCCAGCTGCGTCCGTTATTATTTAACATTTGCTCTGACTTGGTTTTGTAGATTTCGAAAATGGCCGAAATCTCTTTCATGTTTTTATAATCTACAGCTTGTTCGCGAGCCTGTTTTAAAAACGAAAGTATTTTCGACTCTTCTTCTGCGGTTAAATCCGGAACAATTGCTTTGTAGCCTTTAATTGTGAATGCAACCTTGCCAACTGTGTATTTATCCAATACAACTTCTACTTGCTCTGGTGTCAAACTTTCGTTTAAACCGTTCATAAGGGACTCATGAACTGCTATAGGCATTGCTGAATCTGCGATGATTTGTTTATCCAGATCACTTAGTTTATTTCCCGTAACCGGATTAATCCCGTCCGGAACTGTTGATGAAGGATGTGCATTGTGCCATTCTCTTACCGCAGTCAAATGACTAACAATCACATTTTCAACTTTCGCGCTTTTCTGCGCGTCGTTAATCTGTAGTGCAGAAACCCAATCTTGAGCTTTTTTCCGCAACTCAGAATTGTTACTTTCTGCAGATTGGCTATACACATTATCTGTGCTGAAGAGTGCCGCGCCTATAAGAATAAATTTTAAAAAGCTTTTCATATCTCTCATTTTATATCTTGATATTTTACTTGTATTATTTCTGAACAGAAAAGGCATAATCACCTGACCCGATTTCGAAAACTGCACGGCCTTTCTCCATTTTGATGAATTTGATGTCTTTAATTCCTTTTTCAGTTACCTGTGTCCGCTTCTCTGCCGGAATGTAAATTGTTGCACGTGTGTTCGGCGGAATAGAAATTTGCCAGTTAAACTCTTTAGTTGTTCTACTGTATTGACTTTTAATTTTTCCGTAAGGCGAAAGAAAATCTGCAGAAACTTTATCTAAACCCGCAACCATTTCGGGCTTCATTATAACCGTTTTAAAAGCAGGTTGATCGCTTTTTATTCCCGCCAGGTTTTCGTAATACCAGATTAAAAGATCACCAAGCATCATCACATGGTTTTGAGAGTTCATTTTCGGATCGGCAGTATTTCCATTCCACAATTCCCAAATGGTTGTTGCGCCATTTTCAATCATATAACCCCAACCCGGGTAAGTTTTCTGCGTTGCAATTGTAAAAGCAAGATCTGGCCTTCCGTAATCATTTAAACAGCGCATTAACCATTGCACACCAACCAAGCCATTACTTAAATGACCTTTATTCGTTACTTCTACAGTGAACACAATATTCTTGAAAACAAGTTCGGTTTTATCGTCAGGAACCAGTCCGAAGTAAAGTGGAACAATGTTATCTGTAAGTGCATTATCGGCATAGTAACCTTTACTGTTGAAGTATTTTTTATTGAAGGCAGCTTTCAAAGTTTCTGCCTGTTTTGCAAAATCATTGTAGTCACTTTGTTGTTGAAGAATATGGCTAAATTCCATCATCATTTGCATAAAATGGAAATAATATGCTGTTGAAAGCAGTGCTGATGGATATTTTTTATCGGCACTTTTGCCTCTTCCGGCTTCAATTGTCACTGGCGGCATACACCAATCGCCATAACTGTCTTTAGTAAGAATACCGTCTTCCAGGTAACGATCGCTCATGTAGGCGAGCCATTTTTTCATTGCCGGATAATTGTCGCGAAGAGCATTTACATCACCGGTTTGCTTATACACCATATCAGCAATGAGCAGAAAAGTGCCGGGCCAGGTCATGTTATCGCTGTAATAACGCCAGAATGCTGGAGCAACATCCGGAATAGCACCATCCTCTTTTTGCGCATTGCGAATATCTTCGAGCCACTTCGTGTAAAACCTGCCATTATCAAAAAGGAAACTCTCGCCAAGTGCCACTACACCGCGATCGCCAAGCCAAGGCTGGCGTTCATTTCTTTGCGGACAATCAATCGGGATTCCCTTATAATTTCCGGCAATTCCCCACCAGGCATTTTTAAAAATTTGATTTAACAAGACGTTTGACGTTTCAAAGTTGCCAACGGTTTTCATATTGTCGTAAATCATTTTCCCGCTAAAATCATTCGTAGAAGGCGCATAATTTAATCCAGATATTTCCACGTATCTAAAGCCGCGGTAAGAAAATGTAGGCTGCCAGGTTTCTTCTATTTTACCGCCAAAAGTATAGGTATCCGTACATTTGGCATCGCGCAGATTTGCTGTAAACAGTTCTCCATTGTTTTGAAGCGATTCTGCAAAACGCAATTTCACCTGTTCTCCTTTTTGCCCTTTAACTTTTATCTGTAACCATCCAACCATATTTTGCCCCATATCCAGAATGTAACGGTTGCCAGAAATTTTTGAAATAGATACTGGTTTTAGCGTTTGCATTACGCGCATACTCTCATTCATCTGCGCTTCAATTGTTCCGGTTGGTTCTTGCACAAATTCGGCTTTTAGCCATTTACTGTCGTCAAAGCCAACTGCATTCCAACCCGGCATTTCTTTCGTCGCATCATAGTCTTCGCCGTCATACTCGTTGTTGCTGCGTATTGGGCCGTTTGCTGTGCCACGCCAACTTTCGTCAGTATCTATATTGCTACTAGTGCCATCAGTATATTCGATATGCAGATTTAGCAGCACTTTAGGAAAACCAAAAGTTTTAATCTTATATGGTTTGCTGTGCTGCCGCATAGCGAAAAAACGTCCGCTGCCCAAAACTGTTCCAATTGCATTTTTGCCGTTGTGGAGATCGTTTGTTACATCGTAAGTATTGTATTTAACATTTTTGGTATAATCTGTCGCAGAGGGCGAAAGTACATCTTCGCCAACTTTACGGCCGTTTATATACAGTTCATACAAGCCCAAACCAATGATTGATACTGTAGCAGATTTAATATTTTTTGTACTCTGAAATTCTTTGCGGTAATAACGTGCCGACAAACGAGAATCTGTTTTGATATTATCCCAGGGGAAAGCGCGGTCGAAACCAATCCAGCCTTTTGGCCAATCTTTATAAAAAAGCAAACCCATAGAAAACGAGTTATCCGAAGACCATTCACTCTGACCAGCATTTGTCCATATTTTTACTTTCCAATACGCTTTTTCTCTGCTTTTAAGCGCCTTTCCATTGTAAGTGACATGGATAGACTCTGAAGAATTTACTTTTTTAGAATCCCACAAATCGCCATCATTTGCGGCAAGTTTCTCTGAGGAGGAAGAAACC
This sequence comes from Pedobacter terrestris, assembly GCF_052343045.1. NCBI lineage: Bacteria > Pseudomonadati > Bacteroidota > Sphingobacteriia > Sphingobacteriales > Sphingobacteriaceae > Pedobacter > Pedobacter terrestris. The sequence continues at coordinate 2,238,347 of NZ_CP180264.1, forward strand.
AAAACCTGATAAGCCGTTTGCAATACATTGCGTTCTTTCGATATAATGTGCCATGCAAAACGTGGTTTTTGAACATCAATACCTAAAGGATTTTCAAGCATCTCGCAGGTAGTATGTTGCAAAGCGATTTGCGCAGCCGCTTGTTTAAGCGGCAACAAAAAGATGCTAATTATCGCTATGTAGGTTTTAAAGTTCATTCTCTTTTTGGATGTTATTTTTTAAGTTGTTCTGTTGAAGCGTGAACAGAAAAATCAAAATACAATGTCATGTTTAATGCTCTGCCCGGCGCTTTATCAAAATCGTAAAACACGTGTTTCATACCCATAGGCCCGGTAGTTTCAGGTTTTTGCGTTTTAGTTCCGATAGCAGAAATTCCGTTCATAAATGAAATATCGCCATTTGGGAAAGTTGGACTCATATTGTCGTATTCCGTATCCTTTGATTTTTTTGGCGTAAAAAGGCGAAGAAAGACATCTTCCCTATCGGTAACTACACTGAAATTCTGCGTTTTCCCTATAAAATCACACCAATATAAATTGGAATAATAACCTTTAAACTCTGGATAATCCCAAGGTGGTTCACCCGTTGCAGAATCATTATAATCTTTTTTCCAAATGCCAAATTGTGTTCCCTTCATTCGGTTTTTCCAAACCCGGTAAGGACCATTTCCTTTGTATAATATGCTTTTGATTTCGCTTTCTGGATACGTGAAATTTAATCCAACAAAAGTGCTGAAGTATTCTGCAGGAAAGTAATTGACCTGCATTTTAATCCAGCCAGACGGATAAATGCTCCATTTCAAAGTGTTATAACCTTCCTTCTTATCGTAAGTAGAGGCGATAATTAATGTATCTCCTTGTAAATTCGCTTTAAAGTTTTTAAAATTATTTACGCCTTCCTGAATAATTGGGCCGTTAGAAAAAGGCAGCAATCCTTTTGCATTTCGTGCACTTAATAACAAGCCGTTTTGTTTGTTAAAAACGAAATGTAGTCCGTTTGCCGTAACTTCAAATGTCGCAGTGGTTTCTTTCCAGCTGGGTTTCGTTGAACCTTGCTTCTGCACAAGTTTAAATGCATCGTTTTTGGGTAAGGCAATCGGGAAACTCCAGGTGAATAGTTCTTTTCCATCTGTTCCGGCGGCTGTTAGGTACAACACATCGAAAGTTTTCCAATCGGCAGGCAAATCAATTTTTAGCCTTCCTTTTTCAAATGGCTTCAGGTTTGGCGCAATTGCTTTTCCAGATTTGAAAACAGCATCTGTTTGTTTATACTCCAATCGTTTCAATTTCCATGTGAAGCTACATTGGTTTAGGTTGGTGAAAGCATAGCGATTTTCCAATCTGAAAGTACCATCAAAAGCCGGTGTAATTTCTCGTTTCTCTACAAAAACAGGGCTCCAAACTTCTTTGATGGTAAAAAAGCTTCCTTCTTTTTCATGATATGGACCAACAATACCGTCTGGTCCGTGGTTTCCATCGGTATCCAGAAAACCATTCTTATCTGTGCGTACTACCGCCTGATCGGCAAAATCCCAAAGGAAACCACCTGCAGAAAGCGGATTTTGCCACATTGCATTCCAGTAATCCTCAATACCGGCACCATGACCGCCATCCCACATGCCGTGCAGAAATTCTGTTGGCATTAAAATATTGTGGCCATGATCATAGTTGCCTATTCCGTAATTAAATTCCCGATAATGTGTGGTTTCAAATCCACCGAAGATTTCCCAGGGATGAATCACTGGCCTTTTCTGAATGTCGTTTTCAGGAAAAAGATGATCAATTTCCAGATTGTGGCCGCCTTCATTGCCATTTGCCCAAAAAATAATTGAAGGATGGTTTTCATCGTTCTGCATCATTTCTTTCAGCAGTTTTGTTCCGGTTTTGGTATCGTACGTTCCATGCCAACCCGCAAGCTCATCCATCACAAATAAACCGAGTGAATCACAAACGTCTAAAAAGTGCCCGTCTGGCGGATAATGGGACATCCGAACGGCATTCATATTCATTTCTTTCATTAATAAAACATCAGCAATGCTGATCTTTTTACTGGTCGTACGGCCAGATGAAGGATAAAAGCTATGTCTGTTTACGCCCTTGAACTTCATTTTGACACCATTTACATAAACGCCATCGCGCTGACGCACATCAACAGTACGAAATCCAATTTTTTTTGTTAGCTGGTGGATGGTTTTCCCATTCTTGATCAGATTAAAAACTGCTGTATACAAATTCGGAAATTCTGACGACCAAAGTTGCGGGCTTTTAAAATCGTGCTCTATTTTGGTGGTTTGAGCTGCAATTTTTGCGGTAAAGTTTCCAAACTTTTTGCCTTTCGCATCCGTTAGTTCAACAGCAATTTTATCGGCATCGCCAACGGTTGCAACATTGGCGATAAAATGACCGTTCGATTGCGCATCAAGCTGAATTTGTTCAATGCGTGTTCTGGGCAAAGCTTCGAGATATACCGGACGGAAAATTCCCCCAAAAATCCAAAAATCTGCTTTACGTTCTGCTTCATTTACTGATGGATTTGCCGAATGCTTTGAAACTTTTACCTCAAGTAAATTATCGCCACTGGAATTTACCAAATCCGAGATATCATATTTGAATACATAAAATGATCCCTGATGAATTTCTCCAGCCAATTTGCCGTTAATTTTTACTTCGGTATCTGTCATAGATCCTTCAAAAACAATATTTAGGGTTTTACCTTTCCATTGCGCAGGCAACCGAAACTTGTGTTTGTATAAACCGTATTCTTTGCCTTTATTGGTCTCTTTAGCAAAGCCGTAATCATATTTGCCAAAACCTTGAAGTTCCCAGTTTGAGGGAACCGAAATCTCAGTCCATTTACCAGAATTGGCGCCTTCAGAGCAATAGAAATCCCAGTTTACGGTATGGTCATTTCCGGTTCCGGAAAGCATAAGTTTTTCGGTTTGCTGAGCTGAGGCAGCAAAAAAGAGGCTCGTAAATAAAAGGGTTAAGATGCTTGTAAATTTCATTAATGCAAATTGAATTGAGCGGTCAATGGATTATCTGTTCTGAATGGTAATGCTGGCAAGCCATTGCCGAATAAATTTCCGGAAGGGTTTTCTGTCCAGTTGTAGCGCACAGCGATGGGTTTATTTAGTTCTGGCGCCCGTACTACAATTTTGCCATTCTCTATTTGTGCAGTAGCTTTTACAAAAATGTTTTTGGCGCCTGCAACGGTAAAACCTGATAAATCTTTAGGTGTGTCATTCGCTAAATAATCGAAAGTGAGCACTGCCTTGTTTTCTTTAAATTCTACAGATTTAAACTGCGGACCAGAAAACGCGATGTTCTGCCTGTATGTTTTTGCAAGGGCCAATATTGCCAACCTACGGCCAACTTCCCATTTGTAGGTTGGATGCAAGTCTTCATTGCCATCAGTTAAATCATTGGTAGAAACCATTCCGGTATTGGGCAAGCGTAAAAGCTGTTGTTGCGCCTCCCAAAATTCGGGTTCTGTATTTTCATCAACTGGAACTTTGCCTGTGGTTTTAGAGTAATTGAAAGGCGCAATCTGAACATAATAAAATGGCAGGTTCTGATCTTTCCACGTCGTTCTCCAAAGATAAATCAGCGTTTTCATTTTATAGGAATAACTGACGTTCTCATTCAAAAAACAATTTGTTTCGCCCTGATACCATAAAAATCCGCCAATTTTAAATTTCGCCAATGGTTCTATCATTGTCGAATAAAATTTCCCTGGATCGTTTCCTACTTTCTGATTTTTAAAATAAGCATCGGAAGCAAAAGCTTCACTAGAAATCCATGGTTCAATGGCACTGCCAGGAATTGCAGAGGAAATAACGCCCACCGGAATTTTAAGTTTCTGCTGAATTTCTTTAGCGAAAAAATAGCCAACCGCAGAAAAAGACCGCAATGCAGAGTCTTGTGCCAAGCTCCAGCTTTTGTGAATAGAATCTGGCTTAATCAAAGTTTTACGATTTACGAGAAAAATGCGTATTTCCGGATTGTTGGCTTGTTCAACTTCGTTTGCCGGAAAGCCTAGATGCTCTTTTTTGGGTGTTGGGATTTTCGCCAATTTTCGCATGGCATATTCCATATTGGATTGGCCTGAACACAGCCAAACTTCGCCAATCAGAATATTTTCCAGCTCTATGGTATTTGTACCGGAAATAACAATTTTCTGCGGAACATTTGTTGCCTGCAGTGCTCTGAATACCACTTGCCAGTTGCCGTTTTTATCGGCTTGTGTTTCGCGCCGATCTCCTGCAAAATGAACTTCTATCTGCTCACCCGGCGCGGCATATCCCCAAATATTAATGGGTTTATTGCGTTGCAAAACCATATTACTGGATAAAATTTGCGGCAAAAGAATTTTTGCATTTGCTGTAGTCGTCAAATTGAACAGACCAATAAACAACAGCATTTTTGCGAAAAACTCAAAATTAATTTTAGGTTGAAATTTCTGCTGATTCATTTTCATGCTAAAAACCCTCCGTTTTTAAATACCCAATACTGTATTTTGCTTCCTTTTCTGTTTCGCCGGCATTTTTCAAATCATAAGTCTGATCAGCGGGCGTATCCACATCTGGGAAACGACGAATATCTCCTGTTCGGAAAACAATACGTGATACATTTGCTACTGGCTGAAAAGCTAAACTTGTAAGTACATCTTTTCCATTTATCGTTATGATATAGAATCTGTTATTGGTATTGAGCTTAATCTTTACATCATATTTTTCATTGGCTTTGTACTTCATGAAATTTTTGTAACGTGCGCCTGCTTTTGCACTAAAAACGCCAGCGGTATCAAATGTAAGCCTTACGGCCGCCATGCCCTTTTCATTCTGCAATTCTATTTCCAATAAACCGAAGTTATCTTGCGCTGGCGTTACCATAAACGATGCGACAATTTTATCTGAAACCGGAAAAATACGTTCAGCTTTTGCATAATCAAAGGGATCGCTATCCCGAAGAACAAGCGTTCCATCGTCTACTTTTACCGGCGCCCAAAGCGGACTATAGATATTCCAATACGCTAAAGCTTTGTTAGTCGGCATTTGCCGAAAATCGTCATTTACATGTGTAGTTACTTCGGTATTAACCGGAATTGGAACAGAAGAAACCCAAATATCTTCTTTATTCATGCTATAGGTTACCCAAAGTTTATTGTCTGCGGGTTTTCCATTTCCCTCTTCAATCCCACGCACATACTGCGGACCATAAGATTTGTAATTTCCACCGTAACGCATTGGCGAAATTTCTCCGTTCACCAATAAGAGATTGGTGTAATCTAAACCATTTTTACTTGTTGAAATGGCGAGTGGCCATCTATATTCTGATGGATTATACACGGTTGCAAACTCACCGTCTGAGGTACGTTGGCCCCAAATTTTCGCATTACTGTTTACAAAACCAGGCGCGCGGCTTGCATTTTCTGGCCAACTTTTGCCGTTATCATTGCTGATGGCTGTAAGTGCATTTTTCCATAAACCAACAACACGTCCGTCTGTTAAGTGGTAATAACTGAAAGCTTTATATTGTTTTTGCAACGTAATAAGTGGGTCTTTCCTATCCGCTTCTTCATTCCATTGTTGGGTCATTAACTTATTTGCTAACAATTCATTGCAAGCTTCAATAAAAGCTTTGCTTTTGCTTTTCGTGAAGTATGGATATTTGGTGTTTTTTTCAGAATATCCTGGATTGTAATGGATAAAATAAATTGGCCCGTATTTTCCATCAGCTTGTATTTCGCGAACTGCTCGGCCAATTCCATGCCCATCGTTGGGATCGTCTTTGGCATCAAAACTGATGGCATAAAATCCAAGAACGAGAAAGATATTTTTCTTAGACACATAAAAACCCATGCGCTGATGCATCACCGCATCCAGATCTTTTGCTACATCTGTCCGGCCTTCTTTAGTTGTTCCATCCGGAATGCGGTAAACCGGAAAAATAACCTCTGGCTTTGTCCAGGTGTATCCGTCTTTCGAAGTTTGAAGTAATGTTTGTCCTGGCGGGATGCTCTCGCCTATTTTATCGCTCAGATATTCTATATAAAAGGTGTTGTTCCAGTATGCCAGCATAGGCGCATGGTTGTACGTCCACCCGAAATTTTCGGCCATTTCCGGATGTTCGCGGTTTGCACGAAAGGTCTGGATATTGTGCACGCCCACAACCGGTGAAAGTTGCCCGTGGTGATAATCGGCGTTAACCAATGTTTTACCAGTGTATCTTACTGTATCTTGCGCTGAAACGCCTTGCTGCGTTGCAGCCAGTAAAAGTGCGGTGGTAAGTATATGGATTGGTTTCATCTTTGGTTATTTTATTCTCTATAATTTTCACTTTGCCATGGTGGGCTTAACATTTGCCTCGTCATGTCCTTTTCATACTGCAATTTCTCTCCTTTCGCCGTCATTGCGAGTCTCCGGTTTTTCATCGGAGCGAAGCAATCTTTCATGCGTTTCCAAATTGGATAGATTGCTTTGTCGTGCCTCCTCGCAATGACGAGATGGTGAGACAAGCTTCCTGTTTTTCCCCCTCCGCCGTCATTGCGAGTCTCCGGTTTTTCATCGGAGCGAAGCAATCTCTTTTGTTAAGCCCTCATTCTTATATGAAAGATTGCTTTGTCGTGCCTCCTCGCAATGACGAGATGGTGAAACAAGCTTCCTGTTTCTCTCCCTTTGCCGTCATTGCGAGCATCCGATTTTTCATCGGAGCGAAGCAATCTTTCATGCGTTTCCAAATTGGATAGATTGCTTTGTCGTACCTCCTCGCAATGACGAGATAGTTAAACAAGCTTCCTGTTTCTCTCCCTTTGCCGTCATTGCGAGCATCCGATTTTTCATCGGAGCGAAGCAATCTCTTTTGTTAAGCCCTCGTTCTAATATGAAAGATTGCTTTGTCGTGCCTCCTCGCAATGACGAGATGGTGAAACAAGCTTCCTATTTTCCCCCTCCGCCGTCATTGCGAGCATCCGATTTTTCATCGGAGCGAAGCAATCTCTTTTGTTAAGCCCTCGTTCTAACATGAAAGATTGCTTTGTCGTGCCTCCTCGCAATGACGAGATGGTGAAACAAGCTTCCTATTTTCCCCCTCCGCCATCATTGCGAGCATCCGATTTTTCATCGGAGCGAAGCAATCTCTTTTGTTAAGCCCTCGTTCTAACATGAAAGATTGCTTTGTCGTGCCTCCTCGCAATGACGAGATGTTGAAACAAGCTTCCTGTTTCTCCCCCTTTGCCGTCATTGCGAGCATCCGATTTTTCATCGGAGCGAAGCAATCTTTCATGCGTTTCCAAATTGGATAGATTGCTTTGTCGTGCCTCCTCGCAATGACGAAGTGCTTTATTATTTAATTCCGCGATTTCAACGCAGCGCCTCGACAATCTTTCTCTTCACTTTAATTATCGTTCCGTGTTTGTGTCCTTCAGGTATTGATGCTTCATTGGTAATGTCTTTGAAGGATTTAAAATCGGCGGTTTTCAATACCGAATAAATCTTTTGTCCATAAGCGTCAAAATAAATAAGCCAGTTGTTGTCTTTTTTAATCACTGTCGGACCTTCGGTCAAATTCGGGCTAAAAGCTTCAGAAACATTTTCATACGGGCCAAGTGCGCTTTGGCTAAACGCAACTTTTAAATTGCGGTTTGGCCGAGTATTATCTTTCAAAACCAAAACGTAATCCTCTTTTGCCCGTTTTACAATAACCGCATCAATAACGCTGAAACCAGGATCTAAAAAAAGCTTAGGTTTAGAAAAAGAAACAAAATCTTTTGTTGTGATGCTGTACATCCGGTGGTTATTATTTTCTTCTTCCTGACCTTTGCTAAAACGAAACGGAATGGTCGATGCCCAAATCACCACAAATTGTTTTTCTTCATCATCATAAAAAATTTCCGGCGCCCAAACATTTACCGTTGTAGGTTCATCTTCCATAACAGGAATAAATTTCTGCGTACTCCAATGTATCAGATCTTTGGATGATGCATAACCAAAACCTTTGTCTCCTTTCCAACTGCATGTCCACACCAAGTGAAATGTGCCATCTGGTCCTTGAACAATGGAAGGATCACGCATTACTTTTTGTGTGCCCACTTCCGGTTTTAAAAAAGTTTTATTCAAATCTGTCCAATGCAAAGCATCGTAACTGTACAACAAGCGTAAACCATCAGTTGCAGGCTCATGAAAAGACGTGAAAATATATGCTTCACGTGTGCAAGAAAACAAGCTTAACACAAGCAATCCGGCAAAAGCGCGGCGCAAAAGTGATATGTAGTTGCGTTTAAACAAGGTTTTTCAAATTATTTGCTTTCCAATACTAAAACCCAATCGTTTCCATTTACTGGATTTCCTGGCGGATTAAATTCTTGTACCCCTGTGTTTTTGAATGTACCAATGGTACTGGTTTTACCTGTACGCGGATCAAACCAACTTGCTGAAACTTCGCTGCCTTTAATTTTGCCCATATTGATACTAAAATTTCTGCCCGTATATGTATAAGCCAGTGCATAATCTTCACCGCGCGTAGCTAAAATATGTTCATATTTTTCTCCGTTTCTACCAGCAACTAAAGTTTGATCGGGTATGCGATTGAGGTAATCGTGAGCAAGCATCAGGTTCTTAAGGTATTGCATTTGTGTTGCGCCAGGCGCATTAATGGCAACATTCCATTCGCCATTTGGGCCATATGCAGGTTTTAGATCGGTTTTTCTGTACATCTGCATTACAGAATTGTGGCCATAAGTGTAACCGAAAGCTCCTGCAAAAACAGACCAATAACCATAACGGCGCACATCTGCAGCTGTCCACCGAGGTTCTTTCGGATCGTGCAGACCTTGTGGAATATCTTCATAAGAAGGTTCGCCATCTATCGTTGGCTTAACTGGCGTGAGGTTATAATCGGCTTCGATATATTTCCAGTTGTCTTCGCCGAAATGCAGTTTTTCTTTTGCCGTTGTATCCTGATCATAGCGGCGATGTCCCGATTGAATCATATCAAACTCGTTCCAGCTCGCATTATGAAACCATTCTGAAGATGCCGTTCTGCCACGCGGATGAAAAGTAACCAAATGGTCGGGGTCATTTAATTTAAGTGTTTCCCCGATTGCGGTCCATACTTTCAGGCCATCGCTGCCCTTAATATCTCCGCCATTGAGCCAAATGATATTCCATTTATCGCGGTAGCGTTTTGCCAGGAACTCTGCATAAACTCTGGCTTGCGCTTCGGTCACTTTGCCTTCTTTAACATTGCTGCCCCAAACCGGAACCAGCGCCATATATAGGCCTTTTTCGGCTGCCTTATGGACAATATAATCTACATGATCCCAATAATCATATGCCACAGAATCTTTCGGGTCGTTGCCTGGTGTTATTAGCGGTTTAGATACATCTGAGTTGATCACTGATGAATCGCCGTAAATATTTCTTGAAGGAACAGAATGCAGAAGCATCACCTGAATTACGTTAAATCCTTTTTGCTTACGATCTTCCAGGTATTGATTGGCTTCATCACGGTTTAATCTGCCAAATAAAAGCCATCCTGTATCGCCAAGCCAGAAAAATGGTTTTCCATCACCAGTGGTTAGAAATCGACCGTTTTCTGAAACACTCAATGTCTTATCGCCAAATTTGCCTTTATCTTTACAGCCAAAAGTGAAGAACAATAGCAACGAAAAAAAATACAGTAAAGGTTTTTGCATCATATTAAATTTTATTGAGGATGATCACTTCGTCTGAAGCATTTACTTTAGATATTGTTGTGGTTTTGCCACCGTTTATTTTTTCTTCTCTGAGGATTTTTCCGGTTTTCGGGTCTAAAACTTTCAGTGTATATTTTGCTTTAGCATTAGTTAAATTCAGATTAATCGGTGCATTTGTACTGTTATACAGCAAGTAAGATTTTGTTTCATTGTATAAACCATACTGGCCTTTTTCCAATTTAGACGTTTCCATCGGTTTCATTTCCGCAACTGTTGCAAGCAAATTCTGATCAAGCGTAAGCACATTAGACAGTGAACCACCGGCCATTAAAATCGCCCATCCGAAGGCATCAAAGCTATCGCCAGAATAAATCACGGCTTTTTCCGGGAAACGATTTTTATATTCAGAAACTGCACGGTAAACTTGTTCAAAAGACGTTTTTTTCGGTTTCAGTAAACGTGCGTGTTGGCGTGGTGCAAGGTTTTGTCCGCCAAGTGGTGCATATGCTTTCCCGTCTGCCTGATAATGCCAGTAACGAATATCAATTAAATCGACAACCTTCGCACGTTCCGGATCGGCAAGAATTGCATCCTGAACATCTTTCGTTACGCTTAATCCGATAATTGGATGTTTGCCGGTTTCTTTTTCCCATTCCTGAATTGTATCGATCCAGAACTGAACAAAATGCAATGGACCGGTAAATTCTGCGCCAATGAGTTGAATAACGCCTGTATTGGAATCAAAATTCTCGAGGCATTTGCGGATATATGCACGATGAATTGCGCGCCGGTTTTGATTGCTGATGTCATAAAACTGCTCAGCCATAAAAATACGTTTATCGCCGGCATAAGGCACGGGTTCAGGGAATCCGGTATGGTTTATATTGTTTGCCGTACGCCATGGAAAATCTGCATAATGCGCGCCAGCTTCAATAATATTGTGTTGAAAATAATTTTCATGGATAAGTACAAGTCCTTTCTGGTCTGCAAGATTTGCAAACTGTTTCAAGCGATCCCAATACCATAAATTGTATTTTGTAATGTCGTATTTACTCAAACCATCCCAAGCTTTTTCGGTGCCGCTTCTGGCAAAAGGCAATTCATAAAATGGTGCCCAAACTTCGCCATCCATTCTTCGGATGCGTTCATGATCGTCTCTTCTCCTATCGTACCACAAACCATAATTGTGATCGAGGATTTTTACCGTTCCGTTTTTCATTAAGTCGGTAATTTCTTCGAGGTTGTCTGTCAATCCGTTTCCTTCACGTCCGGGTACAAACCGTGTAACGTGAAATTTGGTGTTTTTCAATCCATATGGTCTTGCACTTCCATTCCACCAGGGCACATCTTGCCGATTGCCCAGCATTAGCGTTTTGCCGCGCAGCAACCATCCATTTTGAAGGTGCATTTCTCCGGCTAAAATTGGCTTAACGGATTTAGTTAATCCAATGTTGTCTATATTTTTTGCCTGATTTTTTTCTGTTGGGATAAAATTTCTTGAAACAGCTTCATCGATATATTCAGATACCGTAAGCGCAGGTTTATAGGCAAGTTTAGTTAGGTTTTGAGCTATATCTACCGGCGGACTACTAGACGCTTCTGTTTCTACAGGCAAAACAAAAGCACGTTTTTCGGCATCTTTTCCAATTCGGTCTGTAAGTTGGGCGTAGTATAAACTTCTGGGCTGGATTTGTTCATTGGACATGTCCCAATGTCCGTTTCCAGAAAATTGTGCCCACGTTCCAAAAGCCCAATTTTGTGCCGTTGGCGGAGAAAAATTGTCTACACGTGCAGCACTACATTGCCAAAATACGCTGTTTGCAGCACTCCAACCTGCACCCTGACCGTCTTGTCCGCGATTTAGATAACTCAACGCCTGGCCATCTACATTCACAATATCAAACAAAACACCTGAAGCCCAGCTGTCTATTGCGCCACTAAAACTAAATGGCAATTGCGATTGGCATTGCAAAAATACATTTGGACCTGCAGCACAGAAACCAACCGCGAAATCGTGGTAACCATTTTCTGCATATAAACGTTGAAAAAGATTTTGCTGTCCGCTAGTGAAAAAGGTATTCCGGCGTTCTCCACCAATTTCAGAAACCGGAGCTAAAGATTTACAATCTTCTACAGTAATTCTACTTGCTGTTTCCAGCGCATTTACCGCAGAACCTGCGAAATGTTTAAATACAATTTGGCGTACCCAACTGTCTGTTGCATTTTTAAGGCAAATGGCTGTCCAACGGTGGTATTCATCTTTTGGATTCTCTTTATTAAAATCAGATTCGAGAATTAGATTTTCTACACCAGAACGGCTGATACGGCCTGTCCACTGATATCTAGACACTTTTGCACCGCCAAATTTGGCATCTAAGGCTGTAGTTATCGGTGCATCAATAGTCAGGGTATTTCCTGAAATTGACGTAATTTTCCGATCCCAGAAAATATCTCGCGTTCCTGGTTTCCAACCTAAAGCACTTTCGCCGCCACCAAATTCTACCGTTTTAAGGGTTTCAATCCATTCTTTTGTAGATGGACGTTGAATAAGAATATGATCGCCGACTTTAAAAGTGTTTGCTGTTTTTACGCTAAATTGTTTTGCATTTACCGGAACATAGTTGTCTGTAATATCTACAGCTGTTTCTATAGTCCGATTGTTTTTCCCTAAAACACGAATCACACCAATGCGGTCTAATCCTCTGGCAAATAGTTTTGTTCCGTTCTCATCCATTCCGCTACCGCGCAAAACTACGCCTGTTGCAGAGATGGTTAATGTTCCGTTAATTTCATAAATACCTTTTTCAAGCAAAACAGCACCGCGTAAACCATCTTTACCAATTGGTAATTGGGCAACATAATCTAAAGCAGACTGGATGCGTAAAGTTGCATCGCCAGACGTTTTTGGCACAAAAACTTTGACCTTCGCATTTGGAACGGGCAATTCGCCGGCCATATATCCTGAATAAGAAAAATCGGGGATTCTGTTTCCCAGCGCATCTGCGGTATAACTCAGTTTACCGTCTTTGTTTTTAAAAATGGGCTTTGGTGGTTCTACAGATTTTGTTTTTTGTGCAAAAGACGTTTGTACAAACAAAATCCCAATGAGCATAAGTGCTAGGGTTTTTATTTGTGCTTCTTTTGATATATGATTTGTTCTTGGCATATTTTAATTGTTTGACCACAAAGTCACGAACACACTAAGGTGTATTCTTTTTTATTCGTCATTGCTTGGCGCTTGTAGCCTCTTTATTCATCATTGCGAGGTACGATGCAATCCTACAACTTTTGCTGTCTCGCCATTTCATTAAGATTGCTTCGTTCCTCGCAATGACAATTTCTTTAAGGCCTCACGTTATCCAAATCCACTAAACTATTTAAATAAACCTCTATGTTGGCATAACCAGATTTCGAAATTTTAGCAGCATCTTTAGCATCCTTCGGGTTTAAACCATTTTTCTTTTCCCATTCATCGGGAATACCATCATGGTCAGTATCCAAATAAGGCGTTCCCTTGTATTCCGGATAACCGCCAACCTGAGCGATATCAGAAATAATGCCTTGTTTGTAAGAATCGGCTGGTAAACGGCGTTTTACATAACTTTGCTTAGCAGGCAATTTATCTTCAGCAACGTGTTCTATTTTTCCGGTTGTTACTTGTTTAATAATGCGCAAATCTACTGCATCGCGCAGTGGCAAGGCCGCGCCAGCATTTTTCAGCACATAATCGTATGCTTTTTTTGCATCAATAACAGACACCTTCGCCATTGGCAAAGGTTTATCGGTGCGGATAGAATCCAACAGTTTTTGCTTATCGCGTTTACTTTCTGGTTGTACGCCACCGTCCCAATTGTTTTTGGTTACTTTCTCATTTCCTTCAACAATATTTCCGGTTACATATGCACGGCCAAATTCATTTGTGTAGCGTTTGTCTCTGCCAGATTCCGGTTTCAGAATGCGGTAAGAAATTGGCTCACCTGCAGGTGTGATTGGCCCCGGTTTGTAATAGTTATTGATGAAACTGTAAAACGATGCATTATCGCCGCCATCTGCACTTCTGTTCCACCAGTTAAAAATGACGTTGTTAACAAATCCAAAATCTCCATACATCCCAACAGATGGATTTCTACTGATGTTAGATGCCCAAAGATTGCGTACAAAAGTGCTGTTTAAACCACCGATTGTACTACCGAAAGCGTGATTGTAAGTATCCAAAGCTTCAGAAAAAATAGAGTTTTGAATAGTCACATTTACGGTTGGCAGCTTTTCTGGTTTCGATCCATCGCCTTTATTATATACATGGCGATATATAGACATATTTTCGTCTAATCCCCAGCTTGCAGAAACATGATCAATCATAATATTTCCAACGGGATTTCCGCCAATAGCGTCATCTCTGCGGGTAACATCTGTTGCGCCTCTGCGGAAACGCATATATCGGATCACAACATCATGCGTATTAATCCAGACCGATTCTCCGGCAATGCAAATACCATCGCCCGGCGCACTTTGTCCGGCAATGGTAACATATGGCGCACGAATAATCAGCGGAGTTTTCAGATGGATAATTCCGGCAACATTAAATACAATAATTCTGGCGCCACCTTGCTCGCAAGCTTCCCTTAATGTACCTGTACCTTCATCGGCGAGTGATGTGACTACGTAAACTTTGCCACCGCGCCCACCAAAAGTGTAAGCGCCACCACCTTCAGCACCTGGAAACGCGACCAGTTTTGACTGAGGCAAATCATCCGGCTTTGCCGCCCATGGAATATAAGGTTTGCCCATGCGTGCTTCAGCATCTACAATGGACTTCACTTTTAAAAACTGCTGTTCTGATTTATCCTCAATACTTTTAAGTAAAGAATCTGCACGTTTTTCCATCGCTTCCGGAATAACCGGATATTGCGCTAACGCCATGTTTACAAGCAAGCAAAGCGATGCAAAACAAGAAATTGATTTTGTTCTGTGCATATTAATTTGGCTTTACAGTAGAAACCGGAACAACACTGTTTAAATATACTTCAATATTTGAATAACCGGTTTTGGTAATTTTTGCTGCATCGCTGGCATCTTTCGGATTTAAACCGTTTTTAACTTCATATGCATCTGGCATACCGTCGTTATCAGAGTCTTTATAAGGCGTACCTTTATATTCTGGATAACCACCAACCTGAGCAATTTCTGTAATAATACCTTGTTTGTATGAATCGGCTGGTAACCTGCGGTGTTCAAACTGAAACGCAGAAGGTTTGGCATTTGGATGAACTTCGATTACACCTGTTTTTACTTGCTTAATTACACGAACATCAACCGGATCTCTTTTCGGTAAAGTTGCACCAACGTTTGTCAAAACAAATTCTTTGGCCTGCAATGTTGGAATAATTGAGATTTTTGGCATTGGAAATGGTTTTGCCGCTTTCATGGCTGCGAAATACGGCGAAGCTTTTTCATAAGTCATTAAGTTTCCTTTTTTGTCTTCTACCTGAACGCCGCCATCCCAATTGTCTTTGGTTACTTTATCATTTCCGTCAATAATATTTCCATGTACATACGCTCGGCCAAAAACCACATAAGGCAATTTACTGCGTCCGGATTCTGGTTTTAAAATACGATACGAAATCGGATCTTTTAGATCGGTAACCGGGCCGGGTTTGTAATAGTTGTTTATGATGTTGTATTGAGCGGTATAATCGCCGCCATCTGTAGAGCGGTTATTCCAGTTGAAAACCACATTATTTGCAAAATTGAAAATGCCATTCCATCCAATTGACGGATTTCTCGCGCCATTATCTGCCCATAGATTTCGCATAAATGCACAATTTTCTCCACCCAAAGTAGAGCCAAAAGCATGGTTCCAATAATCCAAAGCTTCAGAGAAAATAGAATTCTGAATGGTAATATTTACGGTTCCGAGTTTTTCTTCCGTTTTTCCGGTACTATCATTATACATGTGGCGGTACATAGACATATTTTCATCTAAACCCCAACTTGCAGATACGTGATCGATCATGATGTTCCCAACGGGATTTCCGCCAATGGCATCGTCTCTACGGCCAACGTACGTTTCACCACGTCTAAAACGCATGAAACGCACCACAACATCGTGTGTGTTCAACCAAACAGATTCTCCGGCAACACAAACACCGTCGCCAGGCGCAGTTTGGCCAGCAATTGTGATATATGGCGCGCGGATAATTAAAGGTGTTTTAAGTCTGATGATTCCGGCTACGTTAAATACAACGATTCTTGCGCCACCTTGTTCACAAGCGTCGCGAAGCGAACCCGGACCGCTATCATTTAAGTTTTTTACTACAATTACGCGGCCACCACGACCACCGAAACTGTATGCGCCACCACCTTCTGCGCCAGGAAAAGCAAGCAATTCTGACTGTGGCAAATCATTTGGTCTTCCGGCCCAGGGAATATAGGGTTTACCCATTTTAGCTTCCTGTTCAATAATTGGCTTGGCCTTTTCCCAAGCAATATCAGATTGCTGGTAAGCTGCTTTCATCATAGAATCTGAAGATTTCTTGACGTCTTCCGGAATTTTTGGGTATTGAGCGAATGAATAACTTGCGGAGAGCATTAATGCCGTTGTAAACAACAGATTTAAAAAGTTCTTTTTCATGTGTGTTTTGCTCGTTGACGAATCAAAGCTTTAGAAACGTTTTTTGTTTCTTAGAGAAAATTCTAAAATATACATCTTAGAAAAATGGCTCATTTCTTTGGTTAATCTTGTTTAAAATATTATGGTTAGAAAGTACATTATATTTCCAATTTACCAGGCAATCTTGGCGATTAACGCCATTAATTTAGTTAGACTTTATAGTAAATTATCATAGGTTACGAAAATAGAAACCTTATTTTCTTATTTCTGTAACCATGTTACAAGGTAAATAAAATATTCATATATAAATGTAACATTCTTAAATAAAAAAAGGAAGCAAATTCATGCTTCCTTAAAACCAAATTTAAAAAATTCAGGACAATGAGCATTCATCCTGGAGAGCGTTATTTAGATTATTATCTTTTTTTACTTGAGTGGATCAAAAGTACCAGCACCTTTTAAGCTGTTCCAGCCTGTTGTTTGCTCTAAATATGGCGATGCACTTAACATATTTTCATTCAACCCGAAGAAATAATATGCCGGGTACCAGGTAAATTTCCAGTCGGCAGGATTTGTTTTATCCAGATCGTCTTTCTCCGTAATTACAAAAATGTTATCGTAAAGGTAATCCAGGTACGCTGCATAATTTGCACTTCCGTTAGGTGTTGGATACGTTGCCGGATCACGGTCTATAATTGGGGCATTCCCTGTAGCAGGTTTAATCATCGGGTCATTTGTTCCTACATATTTAACACCAGCAGCAGATTTCACGGTGATAAAATAACCAGTTCTTCTGGTTCCGTTTAATGGTTTAATACCAAGACGTGCGGCAGTCGGCGATCCTTGTTCAAACAACATCCATCTTCTTAAATCAAAGAAACGTTTGCCTTCATAAGCAAATTCGATATTTCTTTCGTTAATTACCGCTGCAAACAACTGATCTCTGCTAACGGAACCCGAAAGGCCGTATGCGCCATCCAGATTTTCTACACCAGCACGTTCGCGGATAGATTTAATTCCTTCCAGACCTTCGCCCAATCTGTTTGAACCAATGGCCGATTCTGCAAGGTTTAATACCACCTCCGCGAAGCGCATTTCCATATAATCCATTCCGTTTTGCTGGAAGTTTCCATTTGCATTGCTGGCGTTAGGATCTGTTGCTTTACTTAGGTAAATGGCACTTGCATTTGCACCTTTAGTTTCTGTAGTTAAACTCGGAACGGTTTCTGCAGCCGTTTTGTACCATTTGTATGTCCACTGTTTAAAGGTTGTATTTTCTCTGTATGGCCAAATTGCACCATTGTAGACAAAAGTTTTGTAGAAACGCGGATCTCGATTTTTGTAAAATTTCTTCGCATCATAAACATAGGTGGATGATCCTGGCATTTTACCATCTTTCATCGGGAAAGCATCTACAATTTGTTTGGTTGGAGAAAGTGAACCGCCACCGTTAATTTCTTTTGATCGGGCAGCTTGCTCCCATCCGTCATTTTTAGTTGTAGAACCGCCAATGGCTAAATTATTAAAGCCATATACAATAACTGCTTCAGGATTGTTTACTTCTGTAAACCACATATTGCCCCAAGCTGTACCATTTGCAGTTCCGCCGGTTTTAAACAAACCAAATCCATTTGCTTCCAGTAAAGTTTTGGCTGCAGCATTTGCTTTATAGGCTTCTTCCCAACGAGAAAGATCATCGTTGCGGTTGAACAACGGACTTGCCCAGGTAAGCAATACTTTTCCTTTCATTGCAGCACAGGCGCCACTGGTAATTCTGCCCCAATCTGTACTTCCCCATTTGCCGGGTAAAAGTGTTTGCGCAAGATCCAGATCGGCTATAATTTGTTTTATACAATCTGAACTTGAACTGCGTGGAATTTGCAAAGCTGTTCCTTCTGATAAAATCGGGTCTTGAGGTGTTAATGCCAACGGAACGCCGCCATACAATCTAACCAAATCAAAATATTGCCATGCGCGCCAGAACAACATTTGTCCTTTTAACTTGTTGCGTGTATCTTCCGGCAATCCATATTTATCAATCTCCGCAATAAAGATGTTGATTTGCTTTAAGCGTGTGTATGGATTGTTTACAATACTGGTAGTAATTCTAGCACCCAAATAGTTTAGCGCGTGTGTTTGCGTATAACTAATGGTAGCCCAAACTTTATTCCAATCGGTTTCTCCGGCATATTCATCCGTTGTACGGGCAAAATTATCGTTGTTTGTGGCCAAATTCCACGAAAGTGCCTGTGCATTATTTGCTGGCAAGAACAAGCCATACACATAATCTACATATCCCTGTGCTAAGGCAGCATCTTTAAAAACCTCTTCGTTGTATCCGGAAAGATCTCTTTTTTCTTCAAGAAAACTATCCTTACAGCTTGCCATGGTTAAAACCAGCGCTGCAATTACGTATACGATTTTATTTCTTTTCATCTTTTTAGAGATTATTGAATGTCTAATTTTTTATTGCTAATGTTATAAGGTTACGTTAAGACCAAGCGAGAATGTACGCAGATTTGGATAAGCATCCCAAGCGTTATCAGGCGATTTATACGTATATGGATTGTACAAGGTGGCTGCATTCAATGAAGAGAAAAATACCCGTGCATTGTTTATTTTTAATCTTTCTACTATTTTTTTGGACAAGGTATAGTTGACGTTGAAACTTGGAATGCGCATTCTGAAAGCACTCACCTTATAAAAATTAGATGTTGGCGTCAGGTTGATGTCTGAAAAATTTGGATTTGGCATTGTACCCGATGGATTAATTACCGGATCGTAAATATTGCCCCAAATGTTTGGCAAACTGGTAAAGTTTCTGGCGATAGATACGTTCAACGCTTTTCTTTCGTCAATTTCTGCCCAACCGCCAAATGAACCGGCAATTACTGCATCTACACTAAATCCTTTGTAACCAGCTTTAAGCGTAATCCCGAAACCGTAATGGTTATTCGCTTTTTTAGCGAGTTGGATCTGATCGTTCTCATCAATAATTCCATCAGGACCAGCAAAAGTTCCATCTGACTGAAGCTGACCTCTAACATCGCGATAGTATAAAGTTCCAGGTTTTAGCTGTGCGGCCGGCACACCAAATACTTGCGTTATTTTATATTGATTGATATAGTTGGTTACTTCATCGGCAGTTTTAAACATACCTAAATAATCGTAACCCCATTTCCCATTATCTGAAGATTGACCCGCTTTTGCTAACCAAGGTTTTAATGCATCGTTTGCGTTGAAGTTTCCAATTTTAACTTTGTCATCACTCCAGCCAAAACGTGCGCCAATTCCGTAAGTGAAATCTGATCCGATTCTATCGTTCCAGTTGATCCCCAACTCATAACCGAAGTAATTTGCCGAACCGAAATTTTCTGAGGCACTGGTTCCGCCAACAGTAAATGGAATATTTGCAGTATTTTCAATTAAAATATTTCTTGCCGCGTTAAAATAACCCTCCACATTTGCAGATAAACGATTATTTAAGAAACGAATATCGATACCAACGTTGTTTTTATATTCGGTACTCCAGGTTGCATCACGATTTGGAGAAGCTTCCATTTTCAAACCTGTAGAGCTTGCTGTATTGCCACCAAAAACGGCGCCTTTACCATCTTGCGTAGTATAACGTTGTCTCCACAACCACGGTTTTGTCTGGTCATTTCCTAAAACACCGGCAGAGTATCTGATTTTTAAATAATTGATTGCCGGGATTTTGAAAAAACTTTCTTCAGAGATCACCCAACCCACTGATCCTGAGTAAAACTGACCCCAGTAATTCTCTGGTGCAAATTTAGTAGAGGCATCTGTACGAAATAAAAACTCTGCAAGGTATTTGTTTGCATAACCATAGTTTGCACGTGCAACATACGATAATGTTCCGGCTTCGTTTGCAGAAGTTGATCCGTCTATCGCGCCAAATGCAGAACTGAACTGACCATTTGTCGCTGCAATTGGACTTGCTTTATACACAACTTGTTGCTGATTGCTAGATTCTGAACGCTCTACAGTAAATAAACCGCTAACAGAGTGCTTGCCAAAATCGCGGCTATAATCCATCACAAAGTTGGTTTGTTCACTTTTCTGATTGGTATTTGCATAATATAAACGATCGCCATTGGTTACTTTAAGCGAACTTAAAACCGTAGCGCCGTCATAAATATGTTTGTTGCCACCTAAACGGTTAAATTCATACAAAGTGTAAAACGTTCCAACCTGGCTGCCCACAGAATTTCCCGTATTTCTGGCATAGTTAACGCGCGCTTTCAATCCCTGGATAAACGGAACCTGATATTCTGCATAACCATTGATGGTAAATAAATTGGTTTCTGTTGTAGCAAGATTATTTAAACGGGCAATTTCGCCAAAATGATATTTAGATAAATCACTGGTTGTTCCGGGCAGTTTAACCGGAAATCCATTTACATAATCTGGTACATAACGTGGCGCAAGCAAAAGATTTTTATAATCATCTTCTACCCCTTCGCCAGAAACTTTATTGAATGTTTTAACCAAATCTCCGGTGTTTCCAGAAACCTGTAACCCAACTTTAAAATTTGTTGCAACAGTAACGTCTGTTCCTGCTCTGAAATTCCAACGGTTGTAGTTTAACGTGGCTAAATTTCCATTCTGTTTATTGTAAGAAACATTGGCAAAATACGTTGCGCGGTCTGCACCACCGCTAACACTTAGTGTTTGTCTCCAATCATAAGATGATTTCCAGGCATCTTCCAAACGGTCATAATCTATGCCTTTGAAGTATTCAAGTTCATCGTCAGTAAAAAAGTTGTCTACACCAGCTGGTTTATTACCGCCATTAGGGCCGTTCATGATGTTCATGTACTGACCGAATTGATACGCGCTCATCATTTTAGTCCGATATGCTTCGTCATTAATCGCATAAGAACCGCTGTAACTGATGCGTGGTTTTCCGGTTTTACCGCGTTTGGTTGTAACCAATACTACGCCATTACCACCACGTGTACCATAAATAGCAGCAGATGCATCTTTAAGAAAAGACATGCTTTCAATCTCTGAGGCATCAAGGTTACCAAAATTTGTTGCATCTGGTTTTCCTTGTCCGTCTACCTGGATAACACCATCAATTACATATAATGGATCTGTAGAACCGCCATCTTTGGAGAAAATATTGTTTGGATTACGAATGGTGATTTTCGCTGTTGAACCCGGACGGGAAATACCGCCACTTACACCAACGCCCAACAATCTGCCACTCAACGCCGCTGCAACATTTGTACCGGGAATGTCTTCAATTTCTGAAGCTTTAATATCTACAACAGAACCCGTTAAGTTGGCGCGCTTTTGCGTTCCATAACCTACAACTACCACGTCTTCCAGATTTTTATTGTCTGATACCAAACGAATAGTCATATTAGTTTGGCTGCCTACAGCAATTTGCTGGCGTACATAACCAATAAAGGAGAAAACAAGTACATCTGCATCAGACCGCACCTGAATGGTAAAAACCCCGTCTCCGTTTGTACTCACGTTACTCGGCATTCCCTTAATACTCACATTAACACCCGGAATACCGGAACCATCAGACGGATCGATAACCTTTCCTGTTACCTTTCTGCCCTGTGCAAAAGTTAATGCGCTTACCAGGAGCATAAGTAGCAAAGGCAGCACAGATTTGCGTAAAAAATTTAATTTCATATTTATTTTGGTTAGAATTTATTTTTATTTTCTGGCCTTAACAGCAAAATTTGTTTCTCTGAGTTTGGTAAGGATGCAATTATCCGTACAAAGTTGGATCGGCAATAAAGGTTAAGGGGGATTTGCTTTCTGAATAAAAATGTTTTCAAAAGATCGATCTCATATAATATCTTCTGAAATTCGAGTCGGGGAGAAATTTAAAATCAACTGTCGATTAAATATCATTCCGTTTTCGGTTAAAATCTGATTGTATGGTTTTGGTTAGAATGTATAGTTATTTCAAATTTGCAATCTATTTCTAGTATTATCGTATCGTATTTCCAGTAGATTCTGTATGATTTTATCAATGACATTTGGTTGAACTCATAAACTAAATGCCTGTATTAAAGCCATCATCTAATATAAATATAATTTCATATATAAATACAATATTCTTAAATAAAAAATTTCAAAAAAATATAACCGCGAAATAAAACGGTTATATCCTGTTGTTTGCAGTAGTTTTGAGGCGTATTTATTGTATACAAACTTTTTCAACAAACACTAAAGTGTATTTTCTTTTTTTGCTTTAATACGTTTTTCCCATTCTATACCTTCTTTCTTTAAGTCGTAACCCTGGGCAGAAAGGTAATTGTTAATTCTGCCTTTGTATTTTCCAAACCAGGCATGTTTCTTATTAGAAGATTCTGCATCCATTGCATGTTCTCGTGCTTCAACCAGCCAAGTATATATCTGGCTTTTTTGCTCGGCGGTTAAGGTTAGGATTTCTTCCTGATATGCCCGATATGTAAGTGGCAAAACGCTGTAAGTCATTCCGTTTTTTACCTGCTCAATTTGCTCCTCTGTTAATTTTGAAGACAATTTTGAAAGGTATTTTTTATGCAGTTTACTTAAAGATTTATCTACATCGGTATTAATCTTTGCCAACTCGGCTTCTTTTGCTGTTTTATCTTCCGCATATTTTGCCTTCACAGATGCAATTTCGGCATCACGATCGGCATAAATATCATTCAAATTACTGTATTGATCTCTGATGATATCTCTGGCCGCAGTGCGTTTACTTTCATCATTCAATGCCAGCGTCTGCACAATCTTATCTGCTCTTTCTGTAATTACCTGTTGATATTTCTCTTTCTCTTCCTGAGATTGTGAATTTTGGGCAAACACAACACTTATTTGTGCGAATGCAATTAACACGAGTAGTTTGAATTTCATAACTTTCTTTTTTAAATCCTTTTTATTTGATTCCCGATCGTTTTCAATAATAAATATGCACGGTAAAACAATACATAGTATTGCAACTTAACAAGTACATTTTACATTTTGAATACCGTATTCGGCACCGTTAAAAAGAAGGATTTTTGCTTGCTTCATAATTTATTAATGAATACATTTTTTATATAAAAATAATATTCGATTTATACTTTGGTTAGGGCCTGAAGGGCCTTTTCACAAAATTGTACAATCAAAAAGACATTTTTCTGGTGTTTTTTATCAAATTAATATAGGATATTATCACAATACTACATAATTTAGCCCTCATTGCATACAAAGTTACGCTGTAAACGATGGTGCATTCTAACCAATTTTTCAATTATCTATGAAGCCTCATTTTCATAAAGTTCCAATTACTTTACAAAGTTCTTTTAGTATTCGGCATGATATTAAGCCGGATTTTGGCAACATCTGGCATTACCATCCAGAACTTGAATTGCATTACGTAATTAAAGGAGAAGGTGTCCGCTTTATTGGTGATAATATTGGAAACTTTGTTCCGGATGAAATGATTTTACTTGGCGAAAATCTGCCGCATACATGGAGGTGTAAAGAGGAATATTTCCAAAACAATCCGGACCTTAATACCGAAGCAATGGTGATGCATTTTTTACCAGATTGCCTGGGAAAATATATGTTTACTTTGCCCGAAGCTTATTTGGTACCGAAGCTTTTTGAGAAAGCAAAAAGCGGGATGGTTATTTATGGGAAAACTAAAGACAAACTGGTAGAATTGATGCGTGCTGCGATGGCTGCAACCAATCTGGACCGCATTATTATCTTATTATCTATCTTAAAACATCTTGCCGAAACCGATGAATTTTCTACCATTGTAACCAGTAAAAACACTTTTTTTCAATCTAATGAATCCGATACATTAAGAATCAATAAAATTTGTGATTACACGCTGAGCAATTATAAAAAAGATATTACGCTGGAAGAAGTTGCTTCTTTAAGCAATTTGAGTGTGACCTCATTTTGTCGCTATTTTAAATTAATGACGAAAAAGACTTTTTATGATTTCCTGATTGAAATTCGGGTTAGCCACGCCTGCAGATTTTTAATCGAAAATAAATTGCCGACAGAAGTGATTTGTTTTGATTCTGGTTTTAATAACGTGTCTAACTTTTACCGTCACTTTAAAAAAGTAACTGGCATGACTCCGTTAGATTATAAACGGAAGTATCTGAGCTAAGTTTACTGCAAGTTTTATTCTTATAACCACGGAGATCGCAAAGAAAAACACAGAGAAGCACTGAGGAAATTTGCATTTGACGTTAACATTTCGAACTAAGTCTATTTACAACAAAGAACAGCCACGGAATTCCGGTTTTTTAAGAAAAACGTCAATATTTAGAGAATGGTTAAATTTATGATTCCGTGTTTCTGTGCTTCCGTGGCAAAAAACTCAACAGCGGCGAAATAAAAATTAGCCATGGAAAAAAGGAATACACGGAAATTGCGTTCAGTTTTTTAAGAAAAACGTCATTATTTAGAGAATGGTTAACTTCATGATTCCGTATTTCTGTGCTTCCGTGGCAAAAAACTCAACAGCAACGAAATAAAAATTAGCCACGGAAAAAACGAATACACGGAGATTGCGTTCAGTTTTCTAAGAAAGGAGTTACGATATAAAGAATGGTTAATTTCATGATTCCGTGTTTCTGTGCTTCCGTGGCAAAAATCTCAATAGCGGCGAAATAAAAATTAGCCACGGAAAAAAGGAATACACGGAAATTGTTCAGTTTTTTAAGAAAGAAGGTACGATTTAAAGAATGGTTAATTTCATGATTCCGTGTTTCTGTGCTTCCGTGGCAAAAAACTCAACAGCGGCGAAATAAAAATTAGCCACGGAAAAAAGGAATACACGGAAATTGCGTTCAGTTTCTTAAGAAAGAAGGTACGATTTAAAGAATGGTTAATTTCATGATTCCTTGTTTCTGTGCTTCCGTGGCAAAAAACCCAACAGCGGCGAAATAAAAATTAGCCATGGAAAAAAGGAATACACGGAAATTGCGTTCAGTTTTTTAAGAAAAACGTCATTATTTAGAGAATGGTTAATTTCATGATTCCTTGTTTATGTGCTTCCGTGGCAAAAAACTCAACAGCGGTGAAATAAAAATTAGCCACGGAAAAAAGGAATACACGGAAATTGCGTTCAGTTTTTTAAGAAAGAAGGTACGATTTAAAGAATGGCTAATTTCATGATTCCGTGTTTCTGTGCTTCCGTGGCAAAAAACTCAACAGCGGCGAAATAAAAATTAGCCACGGAAAAAACGAATACACGGAAATTGCGTTCAGTTTTTTAAGAAAAACGTCATTACTTAGAGAATGGATAAATTTATGATTCCGTGTTTCTGTGCTTCCGTGGCAAAAAAACTCAACAGCGGCGAAATAAAAATTAGCCACGGAAAAAAGGAATACACGGAAATTGCGTTCAGTTTCTTAAGAAAGAAGGTACAATTTAAAGAATGGTTAATTTCATGATTACTTGTTTCTGTGCTTCCGTGGCAAAAAACTCAACAGCGGCGAAATAAAAATTAGCCACGGAAAAAAGGAATACACGGAAATTGCGTTCAGTTTTTTAAGAAAGAAGGTACGATTTAGAGAATGGTTAAATTCATGATTCCGTGTTTCTGTGCTTCCGTGGCAAAACACAAAGATTTTGATCTTTAAATAAATACCTTAATGTTTAAATTATTGCGCAAATTTGTATAATCTTGATATAAGGTCTCTACTTTTTGAACCACTGCATTAGTGAATGCACCTACATTTCTGCGCGTAAATGTTCCGATATTTAAGCCTCGTTTTTGCAGAAAATACTTAGAAACAATTGGGTAAACATTATGCATTACATCCATGTTGTTAATCAAAAACTGTTGAACTTCTTCCACTTCATTTCTTAGGCTTTCATCGTCAAAGTGATCACAAAGCCACACAATCAATTCAGGAAAATAGTTACCCTGAATACACGATAACCCCGCTGATCCAGCTTTAAGAGAATTTACTGCGTGTCCCATGTACGCGTCGTAAAGCCCAAATTTGTGTTCTGCGGTAAGATCCAGTTTCTGTTTAATCTGTTCTAAATCAAGTGAGGTATCTTTATGGTAAATCACCCGGCCCGTCGATACAAAATTTGCTAGCTGATCGGGTTTAAGCACTCTTTTATAAGGCACAGGGCACTCGTAAAAACCCAAAGAAATAGTGTCTGTCTGGTGAAGTAAATCAAATACATTGGCTTCAAAAATTGCATCGCTTTCTGTTTCATCTGCAAGCAAACTCGTAATGGCGATTACAGCTTCTACACCAGTATCATTTACCGCTTTCACAAAGTCCGCTTGCTTAGAAATTGCACCACCAAAAGTTCCTGTCGCGACTACCGGCACCGCTTTATTAACGACTTTTATGACATGTTTGATGGCATCAATACGTTCGCGATCTGTCAATTCAAACATTTCGCTGGAAAGGCAATTGGCAAATAAACCAGAAGCACCAGCCATCAAATAAATTTCTGTAAGCTCTGTTAGTGCGGAATAATCAATGTTGCCATTGCTCAAAAAAGGCGTGAGCATTACGGGGATAAACCCTTTCTGTGCGTTTTCCATTACGTATTGATAAAATTTGTTGATCTGTAATTTCTTAATTGTTCTTTTTTATTCTGCTGAGGAAAATTCCTGTCAGAAAAATGGTTAGTGTGCCAACCACAATGATCATACTTTGATGCAACGGATATCTTAGTGCTCCTAAATTTTCAGGCAGCAATGCTGAAAAAGTCATCCAGATAATCACCAGGATTCCAATAATAGTAGCGATAATGGCTTCGTGATTTTTCGTTTGCCGGCTTATAATTCCGAGGAGAAAAAGTCCGAGCATACCAGCGGCGAAAATTCCAGAGAGTTGCCACCATATATCCAAAATACTTTTTACGCCAATCATTGCAATGCCGGCAATCATACCCAACAAACCGAAAACAATTGTGCTGAGGTGTAACAGCGACAGATTTTCCTTTTGTTTAAGGTCTGATTTAATATAACGTTTGTAAATATCTACCGAAAAAACTGTTGCAGATGCATTCATTCCAGAACTAATGGTACTCATTGCTGCGGAAAGAATTGCAGAAACGATTAATC
Organism: Pedobacter terrestris; assembly: GCF_052343045.1. Lineage (NCBI taxonomy): Bacteria > Pseudomonadati > Bacteroidota > Sphingobacteriia > Sphingobacteriales > Sphingobacteriaceae > Pedobacter > Pedobacter terrestris. The sequence continues at coordinate 2,265,731 of NZ_CP180264.1, forward strand.
CAACCAGTCCTACGGGAATTTTACTTACCATAAAATGCGGCATAATTTTATCGCCATAATCTGCTGGCACCAAGCTGTTTTGAAGAGCATTAATTTGCGCCAAACTCGCGCCCACAGGCAAACGCTCTACAGCAACCTGGTGTTTTATTGATAGAACCAAATCCGGATGTACATTGTAATACGCAAAGAGACAAGATCCTATAACAAAAAACAACAAAGACGCCGGAATGTACAGCCATACGCACAACCAAACTGATTTTGATGCTGCCGTTGATGATGACGCGGTATGGTATCGCTGCACGTAGTTTTGATCCATGCCAAAGTTATTTAGATTGATAAAAAAACCATACAAAAGCACCACCCAAAATGACGAACCAACAAAATCTGGTTTAAAACTTCCCAAGCTAAATTTATTTGCAGACTGCCCTATTTCTAAAATCTTTTTTACGCCACCATCCATATTACTCACAATCAGATACAAAATCAGCAAAGCACCAAGAGTTTTCACAACAGCCTGAACAACCTCGGTCCAGATGACAGCTTCAATGCCGCCCAAAACCGTGTAAATAATAATGCTGATACCCATAACAACCATAATCATTTGCATGGAATAACCCGTTAGCGCCTGTAAGCTCAATGCAATCCCGAAAAATATTGAACCCATTCTGGCCAATTGCGTGAGCAGAAAACAAACTACAGCATACACACGTGCCCAGGCACCAAAACGATGTTCTAAGTGTGTATATGCAGAAATTTCTCCTGTACCGCGGTAAAATGGAACAAAGTATTTAGACGCAATCCAAGCGGCAAGTGGCATAGAAATACTGAATACAAATGCATTCCAGTTGCTTCCAAAAGCTTTCCCAGGGACACCTAAAAATGTGTTACTGCTTAAAAATGTTGCATAAATAGATAATCCTATTGCCCATCCGGGAATGAGGCCCGAAGCTTTAGTAAATTGCTCGGCATTTTTATTTTTTCGTGAAAAATAAACCCCAACTAATATCATTCCAAGCAGATAAATGAAGATAATCGCCAGATCGAAAATAGGTAGGCCTTTCATCATTTATTGGCTCTGTTACTAATTTGGTTAAAACAAATATGCATGTCTAAATATGAACATTAATATAAGATTTTCGCCACATATTGTATGATATTATCTTATTGAACATCTAGAGCATCAAGCGCAAGATCTTTACTTTCCACTCCAATAATTTTCACTTTATAGGCTCCGGCATTGATCATACTTCCGGTATTGGTATTCAGATAATTCCATTTTCCGGCTTTAGTGGGATTAAATTCGAGGTTTTCAGTCTTCATTAACGTTCCATCCGCAGAGCGAAACTCCAAACGGCCGGTTAAAGAAACGTTGTGCGGATTATGATATTTTATCGTTAGCGAATATGTATCGGCAACGCCAACACCAATTGTCCATTCCAGTGCAACGTCTTTATCGCTTTTAAAAACAATGCGTTGCTTATCCATAAGTGTTTCTTTGACTGTATTTTCTCCAAACAAAGCCGCATCTGTGGCTTTGTAACTTTTATTTGTTTTTAAATCGTAAGCAGGCGCCAATCCGCTAGGTGGTACGATAGCTATGAGGCCAAAATTTTCTGCTACTTTAACTACATCACCTTTCTTAAAACGCTTTCTGTATACGGTGAAATGTTGGTCTAAACTATTCGAAATATGTGTTTTGGTATCTTCATAATCAATTAATGACTTATTACTGGAAGTAAGTGCAACGAACACATCTGCTTCTGCATTAACATTGAAAGCACAGACCTCATTTGATGTTGGATTTGTTTTCTGAATCCATTCGGCACCGAAAAGGTCTGCTGGTAAATCTGTAAATTCTGTTTGGGCAGATGGGTATTGAAAATCGCCAATATCCAGCCATTGCCTGGCCTTAAAAGCCCTATTATCTGAAAGATTGAATACCGAGTTGCGATTAACTTCAGCTTTTAAATTCTGATCTAATGATGCAATTGCAATGGCAGAAATAACCGCCTGACCGACATCAATTTTAGGAAAAGAAATAGTAAGCTGCCCGGCTTTTACAAAAACTTTAACGGTCTTTTTTAATGCCGCATTGGTGCCTGCAGATGCCCAAATATCCACATTTTCGAGTACGGTTTTATCGTTTATTGCGACATCAAACAAACGCATGTTTTTTGCATCATTGGTGCCACCAACGCCCAGCCAGGGTTCTATAAAATAGAGTTCTACCAGGTAATCGCCATCTTTGGCAATCGGAAAATTGAATTTCAACTGATTTAATCCGTAGCGGAAAGATTGAAACAATTTCCAGTCTTTAGTGCCTTTCACCGGGCTAAACGTTCTGCGCTGACTGGCAAAAAACGCTGGTATACCTTTAAAAGCATCCGTCCACGATGTAGATCCATAAAAATCTGCATGATTTTCTGAGGGTTGATCAGCCAACCAGACATTTCCGTATTCATCTGTATAATCCGCGCCACCGCAATTTAAACGATATACATAATGGTAACTCTTCTCAGGTTTAAGGATGTTATTTTTACCTGGAAACAGGCGATCGAAATTTGGAGATTTTGGTAAACTGTTAAGCACAATTTTATCTTCTGCTACTTTTTTTCCGTTAACGTAACCCACAGCGAAAAGAACATTGTATTGAATATTGGGTTTGTTCCACTGAAAATGAGTACCAATTTCTCCCCGTTTTCTTCGGCCTAAAGAAATACCATTTACATCATTAAACAACTCAACTTCATCACAGTTGGAATACACAACAATACTGTCTTTTATGCCAGGTTTTGCAAAACGATTTGGCCAGGTATGCGAAACAATGTACACCATCGGGTCACGATCTTTCGGTGCATAATTTGCCCTGAACATGTAAAAAACATCTGTTGGTTCTTCCCACGGCGTAAACATACCTTTGTAATTTACTGGCCCTACCCGATCGAGATCGCGTAAACCTTCTCCGCCTTGCACCCTTCCAGGATTATCATGCGAATTGTATAGCCAGAAAAAATGACCTGCAGTTTCCGTTTTCGATTTTTCGGCCAAACGTAATTTGGTTTCCATCAAATCTGTCATTTTATTTTCCGTGAATCCCTTACCTGCACTGTCCGTGGTGTGAAGATCTAACGTGCGCCAGGCACCGTATTCGCCCACCAAAACCTGACGTTTAAGGTCTTCGCCATACAGTTGCGGATCACCGCCATATGTTCCGGTCCAGTTTTGCGGAACGTCCCAATCGGTTCCTTTTCCTCCATTACAGGTTGTTACTTTACGTTGCGAAGAAGCCGTTGGGTCTAACTTACGGATCAGCTCTGTACATTCTCTGGCGAAATCTTCAGGCAAAGTACTTTCATTTTCCAATCCCCAAAGCACCACAGCCGGACTATTTCTTCTTTCTTTAACCCAATCTGTAATTAAGGCTTTAAAGTTATTTCGAAATTCGGGCGTATCATACCAAATATGCGCAGCCATTTGTGTCCAGCATAAAATCCCTTCCTTATCCCAATAATCAGAGTACAACAAGTTATGCGGCTGATGAGCATCTCTAAACGCATTAAAACCCGTCGCTTTAATTTGTTTTACGCGCGAGGCAATTTGTGCGTGTGTGAAGGCATGACTTTGACCAATTAGATGTTCATATTCAGCAATTCCATTTATAAAAACTGGTTTGCCATTCAGAAAAAATCTTTTTTGACTTGCTTGTTCTCCAATTGGCCAACTGATCCAACGGATTCCATAAGACGTAACAATTTCATCAACCGGAAGGTTACCGTCTAAAACTGTGGTTTTCCAGCGGTATAAATATGGATCTTCAAGCGACCATAAATGTGGATTTGCTATTTTACCAGTTTGCTGATGGATTTCTTTTTGTTGACGAGCAGCAAGTTCAATATTCTGTTTAAGTGATTGAATTACTTTACCTTCCTGATCCAGTAATTGATTTTTTATAGTGATGATTTTTTTTCGGTCAGAATAATTTTTCACCGTTGTATTGATGTTCAGTTCTGCCGAATGTTCTGAAATCCGATTGTCATTCCAGATATGAACGCCAAAAGGCTCTATTCGGGTTTCATTGGTTACAATTAAATGTACCGGACGGAAAATCCCCATAGGTTGCGAGCCTTCAGAAAAACCGCGTTCTGTAGAACAACCTCCATCTACCCAAGGCAAATCCTGAATGTTAGCCGGATGATCTGCACGTACCGCAAGCACATTTTTCTGGTTATTAAGTTTAATTGCCTCAGTTACATCCAAGGTAAATGTTGTTCTGCCACCTGCATGAAAGCCCACTTTTTTCCCATTTAGCCAAATGGTTGCGTAAGAGCCAACGCCTTCAAAATAGAGAAAATACCGCTTTTTTGCAGAAACATTTGGACCTAAAAAACTTCTTTTATACCAAGCAAAACCATGTTTATTGCCATGTAATTTACGTTGATAGCCTTCATATTGATCCCAATTGTGCGGAACCGTCACTTTTTTCCAGTTTGTTGTTGGATAAGCTGCTTTTTCAAATCCATTGTACGCATTGATATCGGTTTCATTTGTAATGCTTTGCCAATCGTTATTTAAAGAAATATCTTGCCTCGATACAGTCTGTGCCAATAGCTTTGAGCAAAAACAAGAACAAATGATGAAAAAAAGTAAACGGTATGTAGGGATCATTTTAAACTTCCATTAAATTTATATTGCTTGCCCGCTTCAGTAAAAACAGCAATTTCCTGATTTTTGTACCGGATTTTACATGGACCGCCAACAGCAGATTGTACAACAATTGCTTTAAGAACACCGTTTTCCCATTCCAGATCCAATTCAAAACCACCGCGCGCACGCAATCCTTTAACTTTACCATCAGGTAGATTAGATGGCAATGCCGGCAACAATTCTATATAACCCTGGTGACTTTGCATAAGCATTTCTGCGATACCTGCGGCACCTCCGAAATTACCATCAATTTGAAATGGTGGATGTGCATCAAACAGGTTAACGTAAGAACCTGCACCATTACCTGCTGGGCGCATTAGCATTTTAACCAGTTTCATTGCATGATCGCCATCTTTAAAGCGTGCCCAAAAATTTATTTTCCATGCTAAACTCCACCCTGTGGCTTCATCACCTCTGTATAAAAGCGATTGTTTTGCTGCTTCCATCATTTTCGGATCTGCATCCCATGAAATATCATTTCCAGGATACACGCCCCAAAGATGCGAAACGTGGCGATGTTTATTTGTTGTATCGTCAAGATCAGTTAGCCATTCTTGCAACTGACCATATTTTCCAATCTGGTTCGGCGCAATTAGCTTCACTTTCTCTTCAAGAATTGTTCTGAACTCGTTGTCAGTATTTAACATTTTTGCGGCAGCTATACAATTATTGAAAAGCGACCGGATGATTTGATGATCCATTGTCGGCCCTGCAACTAATCCACCATTTTCAGGAGAATTTGAAGGTGTGCTAATCAACCAGCCAGTTTTTGGATCTTTAATTAGAAAGTCTACGAAAAACTCGGCAGATTTTTTCATCAACGGATAGGCTTCGTTTTTCAAAAAATCACGGTCTTTTCCGTATAAATAATGCTCCCAGAGATGCTGGCTAAGCCATGCGCCGCCAACTACCCAAATACCATGATTAGAGGCGTTTATTGGTGCCGTAGCATTCCATAAATCTGTATTGTGGTGTAAAAGCCAACCTTGTGCATTGTAATATTCCTTCGCAGTCTCTGCACCCGTAACAGACATTCCCTCAATTTTTTTGAATAAAGGCTCATTCAAAGCCGAGAGATTCAGGATTTCTGAAGGCCAATAATTCATTTCCAGATTAATGTTGGTGGTGTATTTGCTGCCCCATGGCGGACTAAGCAAATCATTCCAGATACCTTGCAAATTGGCCGCTTGCGTACCGGGGCGAGAGCTTGAAATCAAAAGATACCTCCCGTACTGCATGTAAAGCGCCATAAAACCCGGATCATTCGCGGAAGCAAATTGCTCTAAACGTAAATCTGTAGGCAACTTTTCATTCTCCGAATGTCCAAAATCTGCCTGAAAGGTATTGTAGTATTTTTGATATTCTTGTTGATGTGCCTGAACAATTATTGGATAGGACTTATCTTCCAAGCGTTTTAAAGCGAGATCATTAGCTGTTGCCGGATTTCCGGAAACATCATTTGTATTTAAGAAATTGGTTCCGGCGGTGAGGTAAAGCGTTACTTCATCAGCGTTAGAAATGCGCAGTTTTTGTCCGGATACTTCAATTTTCCCTTTTTTGAGGACTGCAGTCAGCCGGCTTTCACCCTTTAACGCACCATCTTTCACGGCAAGTTTTAGTGAAAGGGTATTTTTATCTAAAACCTTAACTTCTGCATCAGGATGTACAGTAGAAAGCGCCGCTTCAAAGCTAATTGATCCCGATTTACTCGCCGTTAAATGAATAACCACAGCTTGATTTGGCTGACTGGCAAAATACGTACGCTGGTACTGAATACCATTTACTTTATAAGATGTCGCAGCCATTGCGGTATTCAAGTCAAGCGAGCGCTTATATGCAGTAACAGGCGATTTACCATAATTGAAGGTCAAATTCAAATCGCCGAAAGGCAGATAATGCGCCTGATATTGTGCCACAGCAGGTGGATTTGCATTTTGAATTTTATACTTCCATTGCTTAACTAATGAAATACCACTTGCCATAGATTCGCCAACCGGATACAAACCGATTTGTTTTGTGGTGTCTTTATAGCCCAAAATACCGCCTTTATCATAATAATTTAGAACCTGAATGGCGATTGTATTTACTCCACTTTTCAATTGCTTTGCCGAAATGGTGTACAAACGCGGTTCGGTACTGTCGGTATTGCCAATAAATTCACCGTTTATGTAAGTTACATCCTGATCACGAATACGGTTTAGATCCAATATCAGGTCTTTTCCGGCCCAGTTTTTTGGCAACGTAAATGTTGTACGAAACCAAACTGCACCATCTACATTTTGAAGGCCAACTGTTTCCCAGCCATCAAAAGCTGGTACAGCAACAAATTTCCAGTTTTTATCGTTAAAATTTGGCATTGCCGGATTGCCCGTTATGCCTTTGCCAGATTTCATTTCCTTAACCCACGTATTGCGATCGCCAGGTTCGCTTTGCAAACCCATAAATTCTTTTTGCGCTAAAGCTTCTGCTTCTTTTTGTTTCCCGTCAAAAAGCAACTGACGGATTTCCGGAAGATATTTTGATGCACCTTTTTTATTGTAATCTCTAGGCTTGCCTGTCCATAAGGTTTCTTCATTAAATTGAACATGATCATTGGCAACGCCAGAAAACAGCATTGCGCCGAGTTTGCCGTTGCCAATTGGCAAAGCATCAGTCCATTTTTCAGCTGGTTTAGTATACCAGAGTTCTTCTTTCTGTTGCGATTTTGCCGCCGTGAAAGAATACATTAGGGATGCAGTTAAGAGTAATTTTACAATTGAAAGTTTCATGTTTTATTGTCCTTTGTCGCCAGAAAGTACCCGAATCATTTCGTTAACTTCAGAATCTTTGCTGACCATGTTTGTTGAGCCACCGAAATTGTTGTTGCCCAAGGTAATATTTTTGGAACCTGAACCATTCAATTTCAAATACTTTATAGTATTCGCTATTGGAAATGCATTGTACAAAAATAGCCCGTTTACATTTTTCAGTTCGATAACCGGAGCGGCATTCGGGCGAAGCGTTTTTAGTCCGTCTACAGTTAACTGTTCAATATTTTCTCCTTTCAAAGAAGCGCCAATTTTTGCGTTTACCTGCACATTGTGCAGTTCAATCTGGCGGGCATTTGAGATGCTGAAACCGCTTTGCGCATCCATATTAATATCGTTAAAACTAATGTTTTCTATAGGCATTTCTTCTAAACCATTCAGATATGCGGCCTGATTTACATCGCCTGTAATGTTGCTGAAATGAATATTTCTGAAACGCGGTGTACGCTCAGACACGACCTCTACAGTGGTTTTTGCATATTGCATATCCAGCACAATTGCCTGTTGTTTTATATTTTTCATTACAATATTACTTACCCTGATTTCTTCAACAACGCCACCTCTGCCGCGCGCAGTCTTAATGCGGATTCCACGGTCAGTACCATCAAACACGCAGTTGGATATCACAATTTTGCGTACATCGCCAGACATTTCGCTACCTATAACCACACCGCCGTGTCCGGACAACATGGTACAGTTTGTAATGGTATAATTTTCTGCTGCTGCCGCCATTTTTCTGCCCGGCGCATCTTTGCCCGATTTTATTGTGATGCAGTCATCGCCAACGCTGATGTGAGCATTTGAAATATGCACATTTTTACAGGATTCCGGATTGATGCCGTCTGTATTCGGCGAATGCGGATTGTTTATCGTTACCGCATGTATTTTCACATTTTCGCAAAACTCAGGATTTATCGTCCAGAATGGAGAGTTGCGAATGGTAATGCCATCAATCAATACATTTTTGCAAAACATTGGTTGTATAAACGGAGGCCGCAAAAAACCACGTTTCATTTGCTTCGGATCGTCTGGTAAAAGAATGTCTTTGTTTACATCATCAAAAAGCAACTGCCATTTGCTGCGCGTTTGCCCTTCTTTGTATCCTTCTACAAAATCCCACCACTTTTTCCCGTGGCCATCGATTAGACCGCGCCCGATGATAGAAATATTTTCTGCCTTATAGGCATAAAAAAGCGGAGAGAACGACGTTACATCTACACCTTCATAACGGCTTTTTACCATGGGCAAATAATCATCAAAATTATCGCTGAAATGCAGCTCTGCACCTGCATCTATCAGAATTGTAATGTTACTTTTCAAATGAATAGGGCCGGTTAAATATTTTCCTGCCGGGAAATAAACCGTACCGCCACCTTGTTTTACCGCTGCATCAATTGCCTTGCCAATAGAAATGGTGGCGAGTTTGCTGCTGTCATTTTTCGCACCATAGTTCATAACGTTGAAATAAGATTGTGCAAAGCTATTGCTTACAGAAAAAATGCAGAAAATCAGTGCTGCTGCGAAAACTGACGACTTAAATGTATGAAGAAACATATTATATTTTTGTGCTGTTAAGGGGGAGTTCCAGATTCTTTAATGCCGATGACTGATGAATTTTAGTACCATCAACAAAAACGCAAAAGCCCTTTCCCTGATTAAATTTCTTGCCGGTTTTATCCCATACAATTGAAATTGTTTTGCCATGATAAGAGATTTGGCTTAGCTTAAACCAGTCCCATTTGTTTTTTGGCACCAACGGATGGATTTCAAGAACTTCATCTGCGCGTGGTTTTATTCCAATCAAATCGTTGATAATTAAATCGCAAAAGGTAGAGTGGTTGTAAAAACTGCTTCGCGGATTATCGCCTTTTAACCATTCTCCGGTTTTCTCATCCTGATATTCGCCAATGTATGGTTTTCCGTTTTTAACGTGAGATGCCGCATATTGATGCAAGTTTTGGTAAAAAACCTCCGCATTCATTTTGCCGTGGTTTTTATAATTGCTAAGCAAATTGGCCAAACCTTTTAGCGTTTGCGACGTTGCAAAAGGCCATAAAGCACCGTCCCATTCGCAACTGTGACCAGAACCACGCGTACGGAAGGTAGAATCACGTCTTTCTGCTGTAGTTAAACCCCAGGGCGCATTAAATCCCTCAGGATCTAAAATCTGATTCCAGGCTTTTGCATATTTCTTTGAATCATCCGGAAGGTTGAAATCCCAGGGAACAAAACCGATCGCCTCACGAACATTAGCAAAACCCTTGTTCTTGGCTTTTTTAGTTTCAAAAAAATCAGAATTTACGTTCCATAAGCTATCCTGAACGAGTTTTTTTAGCACTTCGGCTTTTTGCTGGTATTTTTTTGCCAGAAACTGATTACCCGTTTGTTCGGCAATCTTTGCCAGTGCAACTGCATTTCCATACATATAGCTGTTGATGGTTGGGCGCTGGTTTTGATCTTTTCTTGATCCGCTGATAGACTCTTCCATTCCATCTTTCACATCATGCTGCCAGAACAAACCATTTTTTAATTGACGTTCCTGCGTCCATTTTTCGAAATCAGCATCAAGCGCAGGGAGAATTTCCTTCAGAAATGCAACATCCGGATTTACCCGCTCATTTTGCAAAATGGCATCGTCTATCCAACTGCTAAATTGATGAAACCGAGGTTTTGTTTCGCCAACATCTGCTTTGTACAGCCAGAATTTGATATACTCTTTTAAATAACTATTGTCTTTAAGCCAGCGACCTTCATAAATGTGATGACCAAGCGCACAACTAATAGAATTGTATTTGCCGGCGTGTTTTACCGGTTCAATAAATTCTGTAAAAATGAAACCTTCCGGCGATTTTACCAGATGTTTACGAAAAGTCCAAAGCCTGAAATAGTAATTCTGTTCCAGAACCGAATCCGGGCACTCAAATAAAGGTGCCTGTGCAGCAAGCCAATCGAAAGCCTTTGCGTTTGGAATGTAATTTTTAACCGCTTCGGTATCTGTAGAATTAAAATAATCTACATACCGCTTCAGTTTTTCTGTATCTGACTTCTCTTGTGTAAAGCCTGCCATTGCCAGGAACGTTAACGCACCTGCGAGTAAATATTTTCTGACCTGTATCATTCAAATAACCAATCTATATCTTTTCCTTTTCCATCTAAACCGGCATTAAATATTCTTAATTCCTGTTTATCATTTATAAAACCTAAAACCAAACATGCACCTTTGCCCAGCGTTAGCGTATGCGTTCCTGCCGGAAAAGAATATGCATGAACGTTTACCGGCGGGTAATCATTTAATATAAGTGCGTTAGAAATTTTAATTTCTGCCTGCCCGTAATTGTTTGCGCTGGCATCAATTTCCAACTGCGGCGGAAGCAAATACTTCGCGTCCTTTTGATTGAAAAAGCCAACCAGCACTTTAACCGGTGTCTTTGTGCTAAACTGAATAGATGATCCATTTTTGATCTGCTCTGCCTGCGATAACTTAACGCCTTTTAAGCCAATTAACTGGTGGGCTAAATTTTTGACAGTTTCGCTCCGATCAGAAAACACATTAACTCCCTTACCTAAAACGAAACTTTGAGTAGAATTTAACAACTTCACATCTGCATTTGCATAAGCTTTAACAACTTCACCAGTTGTGTCTTTCACACTTTTTAGCGAATCAATACTGCGCATAAAATGATTCAATTCCTGATTAAACACAGGCAGCATTTCTTTCCAATGAATAAATGTTTTATCAACGCCACGCATCGGTATTTTACGCTGTTTTGTTTGCATGCTATTGGCATATAAATACGTCTGGTTGGTTCGGTTTACCAGGTCTGAATAGTGTTTAACGCTACTTTTTAAAAATGGCAAGGCTTTCTCCAGATCGGCAACATTACCAGAATATTTATACCGTAAAACCCAAAGTGCAGCTTTTACTTTTTCAGCGTAAAAATTTGCCATTGCATCATAACAATACATATCATTTTTAAGCCGGTTAAATTCTGCAGAGTCTTTTGTTACAAATGGAGCAGCTTGATTAATTGATTCTACGGCCTTTTTACCATGCTCAATTACCTCTTTCGCTACCTGTACAGGCGTTTCTCCTACGTGTCCCTGTTTTTTCCACTCTTTCTCCGCGTATTCTATGATCATTTCACCTTCAGGCGCTTCAGACTCATACATTAAAGTAAACAATCCATATCTAAATGGATTGATAAACTGTGTCATCAACATGCCTAAGGTAAGCGTTTGGCGGTTGCCATCGGTAATTCCGTAACGTCGCAGTAATTTTGGAGAAATTTCTCCCGATTCTTCATACGCATTAAGGATATTTTTTCCGCCATTAAAATCTGTACCGTATTTGTTTGCCAAAGCATTGCCCCAATACTGGATTTCCTGATTGCGGTCTCGGTTTGGCTGCCAGGCATATCTTGCCCATTCTTTATACCAAATCCAGTCGCGTTCCATTTCCAACGTACGTTTTTTAGTCGCATCTGCGGTGTATGGCCAATCCCAGTAACTGGCCTGCGGATATAGATGCAAACCTTTCGCATTGTATATATTGCGCATTGCGAGAACGGATTTCTGTACAAAATCTGCAGAACCATACCTAAATGGCTCCAGATTGGCGAGAATATGCACATTAGAAATATTAACGGTTCCGATATCAGCAAGTTTTCTGTTCAGTTCCGCCCAAGCTCCGCGAGGGGTATAAGTGGTTAATGCCTCGCCATTAAATTTATTTTCAGTGTACAGGTTTTTGTAAAAGGGAAGTGCAGCTTTCATTACGGCTGGTGCATCAGTATCGTGTGCACGTAAAACAATTGGCGGTTCTTCTTTTATATTTGCTGCTTTTAAACCGTCTTTTACACCCGGAATAATGGTTTTTGTAAACCAGTCGATATCGTCTTGTCCAACACCTTCCATCGCCTCTCCTAAAGCAACCATTAAACCAACATTTGGATATTTTTCCACAAAAGCCGAAATCGACTTGCGAGTATAATCTGCTATAATTGGAATAATCGGGCGATTTCTGTCTTGCGTTTTTAATCCGTGTTTATCGGCAAAGGGTTTTGGAATAATAATATTGTAAAACATTTGAATAACCCAAATTCCCCGTTTATCTGCTTCGTGGGTTAAAAACTGAAAAATCTCTTCGTTTTTCTTTAGTGTTGTTTCATCAACTTCTACAGCATAAGGATACTCTTTAAGCCGCAGTAAAGATGAAAATGGATGTCCATTCCAGAGATATAAAGAATTATACCGGTTTTCGACCATCATATCCAGGTATTTTATCCAAAGATTTTTATCATACAACCACGGAAAAGTTTCTTCGGTATACGGATATTCATAAACATCGTGACCGGGAAGATAATCTGGCTTTTGCAGTCCAATACAGGTTCCTCGAAGCACCATCTCCGGATGATCTGTAACGGATAAGTTCGCAGGGATTTTCTTCTCCTTTTCCAGTCGTTCAATGAGTTCTAATGTACCATACAAAACGCCGGAATCATCTGCACCAATAACATACAATTCTCCAGCTTTACCATACGCTATGGTAAAACCTTCTTTACCTGCATTCGCAGCTTTATTAATTACATCTGCAGTTAGGTTTTGTTTTTTTGCATCCGCGATACCGGACAGAACAATACTGTTCTTCTTGCCAGTTAATTTACCAGAATGCTGAACGGCTGTAACGTAGCCACATTGTTCAAGTGCAGCAGACAAACGTTCTGCAGCATAAGATACCCGAACCGAAGGTTTTAAAGGCAGAAAAATACTTTGATGGGTCTGCGCTTGAGCAGGCGTAACAGATAATAAAAGGTACGCGAAAATAAACAACAGGAAACTTCTCATTCAATTAGTTTTCGGTGCAACAAACCAGGCTTGCTGCGATATTTAGTTAGATCGAATTTCAAATATAGGCAGGTCAAACTGGACTTTGTTGTAATATGCCTTCATTTTTTGGTACGATATTATCTTGGCAACGTTTGCATAATAAAACTGTTACACGTTTAGCCAATACATCGAGTTTATACTTGGCAATATTCCATAGAATTTAGCTAAGAAGATATAATTTTGATGAGCTGTTTTATTTTTAATTTGCACCGATGCCTCAAATCGTTTATCATTGAAGCAACAGATAAAAACCGGTATCTAGTTAATAGATGTCTAACCCAATAGTCTTTAAAATTCTGATATGTTTTCCTTAAAAGAAAAAAAAGCCGTTGTTACAGGCGCTGGAAGTGGAATTGGCCAGGCAATAGCTACTGTTTTAGCCCAGCAAGGTGCAGAAATTCACATCGTTGAACTTGGTTTGGAGCAGGCGGCAAATACCTTAGCCGAGATACACAACAAAGGCGGTAAAGCTTTTGCATACGCATGTGATGTTTCTGATCATTCTGCTGTACATGACTTATTTAAGCAAATCGGGCCGATTGATATTTTGGTCAATAACGCCGGAATTGCCCACGTAGGAAAAGCCGATACCACTTCAGAGGATGATTTTGACCGTGTAATTCGTGTCAATGTTAAAGGCGTGTACAACTGTCTGAATGCTGGCATTCCGCAGCTTCGCCTTTCAGGTGGCGGCGTAATTTTAAACCTCGCTTCTATCGCAGCATTGATTGGTTTACCAGATCGCTTTGCATACAGCACCGCAAAAGGTGCCGTTAAAGCAATGACCATGAGTGTTGCAAAAGACTACATCGGCGAAAATATAAGATGCAACTCGATCTCACCTGCACGTGTGCATACCCCTTTTGTTGATGGTTTTCTGGCTAAAAACTATCCGGACAATGTTGATGAAATGTTCGATAAATTGTCTAAAACCCAACCTATTGGCCGCATGGCAAAACCCGAAGAAATTGGAGCACTTGCCCTTTACCTATGCAGCAATGAGGCCGCATTTATTACCGGTTGCGATTACCCGATTGACGGCGGTTTTACTACACTAAACAACTAAATTAATTTACGAAAATACCTTACATGAAACTGATCAGATTTGGCGAACCAGGCGCAGAAAAACCTGGAGTGATACTGAACGATACTTATTTTGACGTCTCTGCATTTGTGCAGGATTATGACGAGAAATTTTTTGGTGACAATGGAATTGAAAAACTTAAACAGGCGATTGAAGGCGTAACACTTCCAGAAGTTGCTAAAGACACGCGTTTGGGCGCGGCGCTTGCCAGACCTTCTAAATTAATCTGTGTAGGTTTAAATTACAAAGACCACGCTGCAGAAACCAACGCAGCAATTCCAACAGAACCCATCCTGTTTTTTAAAGCAACATCTGCCATTGTTGGCCCGAATGATGATTTGATCATTCCAAAAAATAGTACTAAAACCGACTGGGAAGTTGAACTGGCAATTGTAATTGGTAAAAAAGCCAGTTATGTTTCTGAAGAAAATGCCTTAGAACATATTGCAGGTTATGTTTTACATAACGATTATAGCGAGCGTGCTTTTCAATTGGAAAGAAACGGACAATGGGTTAAAGGAAAAAGCTGCGATACTTTTGCACCACTTGGTCCGTTTATCGCAACGCCAGATGAAATTGAAGATGTTCACAATTTGCGTTTATGGCTTACGGTAAATGGTGAAACCCTTCAAAACGGAAGCACGTCTAATCTTATTTTCAACGTCCCGTTTATGGTGTCGTATATCAGTCAGTTTATGACATTGCTTCCTGGCGATGTAATTACAACCGGAACACCTGCCGGCGTTGGTTTAGGACAAAAACCTGAACCCTGGTATCTAAAACCCGGCGACGTTGTAGAACTTGGAATTGATGGTTTAGGCACCAGCAAACAGGTAGTTAAAAGTTATACCGAATCTTAATTTTTATCTGACGGATTATGATTGACACTCACGTACATTTCTGGAATTTTGACCCGGTGCGAGACAACTGGATTACTGCAGATATGCAAGCCATTCGCAAAGACTTTTCGCCAAAAAATATCCTTCGCACATTTCACGATCTTAAAATTACAGGTTGTATCGCCGTACAAGCCAATCAGAATGAAGAAGAAAACGACTTTTTGCTTTCCCTTGCTGAACATAATGAAGTCATTAAAGGTATTGTAGGCTGGGTTGATTTGCGTAATCCTGACCTCGCCGAACGACTGAATTATTGGAGCCATTTCCAAAAGATAAAAGGCTGGCGACATGTTTTGCAGGCCGAAAAGGCAGATTTCTTTTTGAGCAATTCATTTACAGAGGGATTGAAACAGCTAAAAAACTTCGGTTATACCTATGATTTACTGTGCTATTATGATCAGTTGGAAGATATCATTAAAATGGTTGATCAGGTTGCCGATCAACCATTTGTTTTAGATCACTGCGGAAAGCCAGATGTGAAGTCGCAAAACCTCAAAGACTGGGACAATCAGATTAAAATTCTCGCCTCAAACCCAAATGTACAGTGTAAAATTTCAGGATTGTTAGTAGAAGCCGATTGGAAAAACTGGCGCGAGACGGAGATATTCAATTGTTTTGATGTGATATTTAAGCATTTTGGTCCGCAGCGCGTAATGTATGGCAGCGACTGGCCAGTGGTTTTACTTAGCAGACCTTATCAGGATTGGTTTCAATTGGTAAAAAAATATACGCACGGATTCAGTGTATTAGAAAAGCAAATGATTTTTTCCGATAATGCTAAAGCATTCTATCGACTATAATCTGCGTCAATATAGTGTCCTGAGAAATCGCCGTTAAACTTTGACAGCTTTATGCGAATTGCATCGAAGCTGTCAAAGTAATACATTCAAGATGTATTTTATCTTGGCAAAAGACAGTAAAAAAATTACAGCGCCGCAGATAAAATCACGCTTCCATGGGGTGGAAAAATTCTATTCATTAAAAAATCATGAACTTCCGCATCCTGATCCGCACAACAATCAGAAAGTACAGTTACAGCATAATCTTTATCAATCGCTTCGCGAAAAGTAGACAGAATCACACCGCTTGTCGCAATGCCGGCGAAAATCAATTCCTTAACCTCGAAAGCACGAAGCACCACTTCCAAATCACTTCCGGAAAAAGCGCTGATTCTTTTTTTATGTATGACTACATCACCATTTATTGGTGCAATTTGCTCCGGAATTGACGAGAAGCCTATCGGTTCTTCATTACCGAACATTTGTTTTAAGCCTGAAAAAGCTTTATTATCGGCGCTAATTTCCGGGAAACCAGGTCTGAAGCTTAATACAACATAAATAACCGGAATATTTGCTGCACGAGCCGTGGCTATGGCATCGGCTGTACGTAAGAGCAATTTTTCATGTTCCGGTATTGAAGGAAGCAATCCCATTTGCATATCCATTACCAATAGTGCTTTCGAAATTTTCATAGTTTAAAAATTAAGTATCAATTAAGTTTCTGACTTGTTTAAGAGAAAGCGAGAAAACAGAAGAGCAAAAAATATAGCGAGTACACCTTGTATGAAAATGGTATTCTCCGGGCCAGTAAATTTTGAAATCCAGCCAATTAACAGGCTTCCTAATGGTAAGGTTCCAAAAGCCGCCATTGCAAAAAGACTGATTACACGGCCGCGCATTTCCGGGATGGAAACCGACTGCACAATGGTGTTGCATACCGGAACAATCAACATTGTTCCAAAACCACAAACGGCAGATAGAAAAAGGCTCAGCATCAGGTTTTTTATGTAGGCGAATAGAACCAACCCGATGCCCAAAATCAATACGCTGGAAAACAGAACCTTCTTTAAAGACACATCCGCATTCAAAGCCGCGAGATACATTGTGCCAGAAATCGCACCAACACCAACGCAAGCATTCATGTAACCAAACGTAGATGCATCACCCTTAAAAATTTCCTGAGCATATACCGGGATTAAGGTGTTGTAAGAAATGATAAAAAAACAGATCAATGCCAGCAACGCAAGTGTGGGTCCGATTTCAGGGTGATTTCTGGCGTAAGAAAATCCATCTTTAAGGTCTTTCATAACGGCGTTGCTGCTTTCTGGAACCACATTTTTTGCAACTTTAATTATAAATACAGAAACTGAAACCAATACAAAACCAAAAGCGGTTGCCGAAAAACAAACACCGGCGCCATATTTCGCCAGCACAACACCAGACAGTGCCGGTCCGATTAAGCGGGCAAGATTATTAGACGATGAATTCATTGCAATGGCATTAGACAAATCTCCCGGATTTTTGACCAGATCGTTCACCATCGCCTGCCGTGCCGGAACATCAAATGCATTTGCAATACCAAGCAAAACACTTAAACCTAAAATTAACCAGGTTTGCTGGTATCCGTTGAAGTAAAAGAAAGTGAGTAAAATTGCCTGAACGGCAGATGTAACCTGAGTAACAACCAAAATTTGATACCGATCAAAACGGTCTGCAACGATTCCGCCAAAAGGCGAAAGTACGAATGAAGGGAATTGCTCAGCAAATGTGGCCAGCCCAACCATAAAGGGAGATTGTGTAAGCGCATATAAAACCCAAATCACCGCCGTACGTTGCATCCATATTCCTATCCGGGAAATCAACTGGCCGAAATAAAAGAGACTATAATTGCGGTTCTCAAAAGCCCTGAATAGGTTTCTTAACGTATGTGCCACTACAATTTTCAGCTTTCTGGGTGTATTAATTTTTCCAATGCTGGCAGGGCATCTTCTATGGTTTGAAGTTCAGCCTGTGTAAGCCGGCTTACTAAAAGCTGTGCAAGGTATTCGTCGCGTTCAAAGCGAGTACGTTTAACCATTTCCTGCCCTACCGCTGTTAGTGAAATAAAAGTCTTGCGCTTATCCCCTACTGCTCTTTCCCTTACAATTATGCCTTGCGATTCAATCTTATTTAATATTTGTGACATAGAAGGTGTGGTAATATCGGTTTGCGTTGCGAGATCCGTTGGCGAAATGTTGGCGTTACGCGCAATCAAACTGATGGTTTCCAACTCGGTGTTCGAATATGCCGTAGATTCAGTGATTTTCTTTCGTGTAATCTTCTGAAGTGCAAAAACAACCACTCTTAGTTTTAAACTCAATTGCTCTAATCTCATATTTGTTAGGTAAACTAATTAGTTTACCTAACAAATATAACAGACATTTATTATAATCCAAGTATTGTCTGTCAGGAAATTTTCATTTTGGTGATCTGGCGGGTAAGAAAAAACGGCTGTATGCAGCCCGATCGCAATATTGATACACTTTTATTTAAATGACCATAACCTTTTTCCGAAAATAATTTAACTTGCAGAGAACGATGGTTTCTCCACATCCTATTTAGAGTCCAATTGTTATGTTGCGGTGTATAACAACCTAAGCGCCTTTACTAACTATGAATAAAGACATCAAAACCTATCCTTTCAGACCCATTTCAAATATCCGCCAGGAACTGCACACCTTAACGTTGCAGGAAAGAATAAGTCGTGGCGGCGACAAGGTGCTGGTTCCGCACCGCACAGATTTCTATTTGATCTATTGGTTTACGAAAGGCCATCTAACGCATATGGTTGATTTTGAAGATGTAGAAATTAAACCGGGTACAATCCTTTTTATCGCTAAAAACAGAATACACAAATTTACCCGAAGCGATGATTTTGATGGCCGGATCATTGCATTCACTGAGCCTTTTTTCTGCAATACAGAACCACACACCCGTTATCTGAAAAACGCTGATATCTTTCATCACATACGGGATGTACAGCACGTACAGGTTACAGATGCCAACATCAATACCTACACCTATATATTCGATGAAATTGAGCAGGAATTAAAGCGGGATTATGACCCGTACCAGTTTGAAATTTTACACAATTTGTTATACGGATTACTGATCCGCGCAGAACGGGATAAAGGTATAAACGGTGAGCAGATTAAACCAGGTATAGATTTACAGCGGGTAACGGATTTTAAAAGGCTTCTTGAAAAAAACTTCAAAGATCATTTTCCCGTACACAAATATGCCGCACTTATTGGCATTTCTGAAAAAAGCTTACAGCAAGCAACAGCCGAAGTGCTGGGTATGACGCCGAAAGAACTGATAAACCAGCGCCTTATTTTAGAAGCAAAACGTTTACTGGCCTATGAGTTTAGTTCTGTTAAAGAAATCAGCTATGCACTTGGTTTTAATGAACCTACAAATTTTATCAAATATTTTAAAAAACACAGCAAACAAACACCCACAGAATTTCGACATTCCCATGTATAATGGCGTATATGGCATGTAATGCCGATACAGAACTCTGTGTTTCATAATCTGTTAGAACTTCCAGCTTAGTGCATAACTGTCATCAGCAATACCCAATCCATCTGCAGTTAAAAATAATGGTTTAAATGTATCGATCATGACGGCCAGTTCCTGAGTAGCTGTTTTTCCAATACTCTTTTCTACCGTACCAGGATGTGGTCCGTGCGGAATGCCACCGGGATGCAGCGTAAGCATGCCCCGTTCTACGTGGTTTCTACTCATAAAATCGCCATCCACATAATACAATACTTCATCGCTGTCAATATTGCTGTGATTATACGGTGTTGGAATAGATAATGGATGATAATCGTACAATCTGGGTACAAACGAACAAACCACATAGTTATTTGCTTCAAAAGTGACATGCACTGGCGGTGGTTGATGTATGCGGCCCGTTATGGGTTCAAAATCATGAATAGAGAAAGCATAAGGATAACAACATCCATCCCATCCAACCACATCAAATGGATGCGTGGCATAATGAATATCATACAACTCTCCTTTCTTTTTAACTTTAATTACAAAATCGCCATGTTCATCAAATGTCTGCAGATCTTTGGGCGTCCTGATGTCTCTTTCGCAAAATGGCGCATGCTCCAGTAATTGCCCAAATTTACTCAGGTAACTGTCCGGAAAGCGTACTGCACTAAAAGATTCGACGATTAACAACCGGTTTTTATTACCGTTAAATTCCATCTGATAAATGGTTCCCCGCGGGATCACCAGGTAATCTCCATATGCAAAATCCAGCACTCCATAACAGGTTTTCAGTTTGCCTGTACCTTCATGAATGAAAATCAGTTCATCTGCATCTGCGTTTTTATAGAAAACATCCATTTTACCGTTTTCCGGTGCTGCCAGTGCAATATGCAAATCGTTGTTAAATAAAATAATCTTCCGGCTTTTTAAATAATCCGCCTCTGGCTGAATGGAAAATCCCTTAAAACTTCTGGATTTCATTTTATTGGCTTCTGCAACTGCTTCGGGCTGTACTGAAACCGGATCGCTTACGGCCGTAACAGCAGTTGGCGGATACAGATGATACAACAACGAATAATCGCTCGAAAATCCTTCTGTAGAAAAAAGCTGTTCGGAATACAACTGACCTTTCTGATTTCTAAATTGCGTGTGGCGCTTTCTCGGAATCTCTCCTAAACTAAAATACTGTGGCATATCTTTCCTGTCTTATTTTATAATCTCACATTCTCAATACCACCTGCCATGCAGATTGCAAATCGCCTGCAAGTAAATAGTGGATAATTTTATTTTCGGGCAGCTCTGCTGCACTATCAGAATTCATCTGCGCGGTATCGATAAAATCGGGATTCAATTCAGGTATGGCTGATATATTTGCCAACCTACCCAAATGATTCCCTGTTAGAATTTTACTTTCGCGGATTTGATCCGGCAACTGATCAAACCCAATGCCCAATTCCTTTACAGGCTTAGGTAATTTATACATATACTCCGGACGGACATCCACATACCAATCTCCACCCAAACGTGCAACCTGCCTTACTTTTAACGGATCAATAAAATTATTGCTATCTAAAACGGCGTCATCTACATGCATACGTAATACCTTTGCAAAAACCAACATTCCGGCGCCGCCGTTATCGCCTAAAGCTTTTATTTCCGTTACCGCACACTCCATTTTAATTTTACTTTCACCAACCAACGGCGGTTTAATCAGATCGGCTGAAACCATGGTTAAACCAGATTTAACGAACTCATTTACACCTTCGGGATATTCGCAGCTGCTCAGATTCATTTGCTGAATAAGATTAAAATCTACAATGCTGATGCTAACTTCAGGAACTTCCATCACATTAAGCAGGGTATGTTTTAATGTATTGGTGCGGCCACTGCGCGCCGGACTGAAAATAACAATCGGTGGATTGGAAGAAAAAACATTAAAGAAGCTGAAGGGACTTAGATTTACATCGCCTTTGGCATTTACCGTACTGGCAAAACAAATTGGCCTCGGCGCTACAGCATGTTGCAGATAGTGCTGCACATCCCTGACCGATAGTTTATCCAGATCTACATACATAAGTTATTTTTTTATCGCCAACAGCGAAAGATCTGAATGCTCGGCAATGATTACATTTTTCAAAACACCAAGTTCTTCAATAGCCATTTCTACAGTGTCTCCGGGCTGTAACCAACGGGCCTCATAATTCGGATCATATAATTTTGCTGTTCCATTTAATTCAAGCAGGCAACCTGTACCAACCGTTCCGCTGCCAATCACATCCCCGGGAAAAATATCCGCACCATATGCACACCGCTCAATAATCTCGCTGAAAGTCCAGTCCATATCGGCTACGTTACCGCGACTTAGCAATTTCCCGTTTACTTTACAGGTCATCTCCAGTTGATGTCTTTTACCAATATGACCAGCCTTCGCCGGAATTTCATATGCCGAAAGTTCATCTGGCGTAACCAACCACGGACCGATTACGGTGCAGAAATCTTTTCCCTTAGCCGGACCTAAACTCAGCAACATCTCTTCCATCTGCAGGGTTCTGGCACTCATATCGTTCATAATCATATACCCACCAATATAATTGTGCGCATCTTTAGCGGTAATATTCCTGCCCTTTTTGCAAATTACTACGGCAATCTCCAGCTCAAAATCCAATTTTTCAAAATGATCGGGCATACAAAATACAGGACCTGGCCCTTGAATACTGCTGTGATTGGTAAAGTAGAATATCGGGAACTGATCAAATTCATCAATCATTGGCACGCCGCGATTTCTCCTTGCAGATTCTACATGCTGGCGAAATGCATATCCATCCCTGCAGGAATGCGGCTCCGGAACGGGCGCCATTAATTCTACTTCATGTACAGGTGTACCTTTAGCGTGTATTTGAGATAAAACGGCTTGTGCCTTTGGAAAAGCGCTCTCCCAATTTTTTAAGAAATCTGACATATTATCCGGAATTTCATTTGAAAGGAGATTCAGATCATACACAAGATTATTTTTATAAGCACCTAAACGGATTTCATTATTCGATTTGAAAGATACAAGTTTCATTGGTTATTAATTATTCGTCTTCATTATATAGGTTATTCTGATAGGTTTCCGGAACCCAGATGGCGTTCACAATTACGGCGATACAAATAATGACTAAGGGATAAATGAGGCTGATAAAGGGCGAAAAAGCAAAGCTGAAAATTGCTGCACGGCGCAAAAACTCACCGATAAGCGTGGTTGAACCACCCAAAACCCCGTTGCCAATATTGTACGAAAAAGCCATACTGGTATACCTGATTTTTGCAGGAAACAACTCCAGCATAAATACACCCATTGGACCATACACCATCGCACTGGCGAAACACAGCAGGAAGGATAAACCCACAAGCTTTGCTGTTGCCATTGTAGTAATTCCGTGTAGCGATGTAAGTTGCTCGGGATTTCCGACCACAGAAAATCCGTAAAAAGTTAAGGGTAAAAAGACTGCACTTAATACCAGGCCGGCTAGTATAACGCTCTTTCGGCCAATCCGATCGCTCAGTGCCGAAAAAAAGTGAAAAAAAGGAACGGAAAAAAAAGTGGCAATGCCCAGTATTAAGATGCAGGTCTTGAGTTCGAGATATGCGGAACGCTGTAGAAAAAATAAGGTTAGAAATTGTGCTGCCTGCATAACAGTTGCCTGGGCAGCATTTCCACCAAATATGGCCAGCAACATCAATTTGTAGTTGCCAGGTGTTTTAAAAGTATCTTTAACCGGATTTTTGGCGGTTTCTCCTGCTGTTTTCATTTTCTCATAAACCGGACTTTCGCCAAGTCTTTTCCGAATGAAATAACTTACAATAACCAGAATAGCACTCAGTAGAAATGGAATTCTCCACCCATAAGCGTTGAATGACTCTGCCGTCATCAGATACTCCGTTGTATATACAACAGAAAGGCAAAGCAACAAACCTATAGGAATTGTGGCCTGAATAAAACCGGTGTAAAAACCACGTCTATTTTTTGGCGCATGTTCTGCTACATATATTATGCCTCCTGCATATTCGCCGCTTACCGCCATGCCCTGGCAGAGCCTGAAAACAAGCAGTAATATTGGCGCAAACCAACCGATTTGCTGGAACGATGGTAAACAACCAATGAGAAAAGTTGCGCCGCCCATTAAAACCAAAGACAACAGAAACGATTTTTTCCGTCCGCTTTTATCTCCAATGGAACCGAATATTAATGAACCAATCGGACGGATCAGGTATGACGACACAACAATTGCAAGGGTTTCCAGAAACTTAGAATCGCCTGGTGGAAACAATTTCTCGCTAAGTATAGGCGATAAGATAATGGCCAGCAAAAGATCATACCATTCAATCAGGCTTCCGGTTGCAGAGGCCGCGATAACGGTTTTAATTGTTTGTTGCTCATAAAGCTTGCTTTCAGGATGCTGTACAGAAATCATTCAGGTTTTGCTCAATGGTCTAAAATTTAATCACAGGATCTTCGCGCTAAAAAAGTCTTTGCTTATATCTATCTGGTCTTCTTTGGAATATGTAAACCTAATCAATGGACCATTAAGCAAAAAGGTAAAAACACGTATTATTGCAGTACAATCGGGACGATCTTTTTTGTGTAGAATGAGCGGTCAGTAGCCAAAACAGCATAAACAGCCTCAAATAAATGTTTTTGCAGCTCGTGCGACTTCTCGAAATTAAAAAAACACAAGGCTCACCGAACCTAAAAAAGATATATTCAGGAAAAAAAGAATTTGTGAATCAAGCGGTTGCACTTAATAGTAATTTTTTCCATTTAAATAATTTGTTAAAATAATATTACTTTCTATATTTGCACCTCCTTAAACAAAAGGAATGATTCCGTAGCTCAGCTGGTAGAGCATTACACTTTTAATGTAGTGGTCCTGGGTTCGAATCCCAGCGGGATCACAAAATCAATGTCAAAAAACGCTAAAAGCCTGCAAATCAAACATTTGCAGGCTTTTGTTTTTTACCAAAATGTCATTTTATGCATCGTTTAGGCGTGTTTTGGCATAGTCTGGTGAGTAATCTGGTGAGTTGAGCTAAATTTTAAATTTACTCACCAGAACGGCTTAACGAATTGAATTACAAGCCGTTCACCTCCCGAACATCTTGTAAAGGTCTTACTGCAATGCTAATTTTGTTTCACTCTTAATGTTATCATTATGAAAACCAATTTTAGTGTTCTTTTCTATCTGAAAAGACAAAAAAACTATGAAGGTGATGTAGCACCAATTTACATCCGACTAACACTCAACGGTAAACGTGCAGAGATTTCTACTGCGCGTTCCTGTCATCCTAACCTATGGAATTCATTTTCCGGCAGAGCCAGCGGTAAAAAAGAAGAATCAATGATTCTGAATTTTCAGTTAGACCAGCTGCAACGAAAGGTTTATGATGCCTACAAATCGCTGTTAAATGCAAATGAAGAAATTACAATTGCATCAATCAAAGCAAAATTCCAGGGAAAGGAGATTAATACGCTTTCAATCCTTGATGTTATCGATGAGCACAATGATGAAATGAGGTCTCTGGTTGGAAAAGATTATGCGCCGGGTACGCTCAAACGTTTTCTGGTACTTAGAAAACATGTGCAGGAATTCATTCAAAGAAAATATAAACTGGAAGATATTGATTTGAAGAAGGTTGATCAGAAATTTATAAGTGATTTTGATTTTTACATACGCTCGGTAAAAAAGTGCTCGAACAATTATACTGTTAAAATATTGAAAAGTGTCGGTAAGATCATCAACATTAGTCACCACAATAAATTAATTGAAAATAATCCTTTCATTGGATATAAAGGCAAAACAAAGAAGACAGACAGATTCTTCATGGACGAGGACGAACTTCAGGAAATTACTGAAAAGGAATTCTCCTCTGAAAGACTTGGCACAGTTCGCGATGTATTTATATTTTGCTGCTATACTGGTCTGGCGTATACAGACGTAAAAAATTTAAGGAAAAATCACATCAATAAAGGTATCGATGGCGAGCAGTGGATAGTCAAGGTAAGGCAAAAAACCAATACCCGTTCAGCAATACCGATTCTCCCACAAGCGCAAGTGCTATTAGATAAATACGCTGATCATCCCCTGTGCAGCGAAAGTATGCTTCTACCTGTTATAACTAACCAGAAAATGAATGAATATTTGCACGAAATTGCTGCTATATGCGGGATAAATAAAAAACTAACGACACATATTGCCCGCCATACCTTCGCAACAACTGTAACGCTGTTAAACGGGGTTCCAATTGAAAGCGTATCTCAAATGCTTGGCCATACCAACATAAGAACAACTCAGCAATATGCCAAGGTGGTGGACATTAAGGTTGGCGCTGATATGGCCAGGCTAAAAGAAAAATTATTGCAAAAATCAAATAACAAAAAACCAAATGGATAATCTTATCATTACTGATGAATTGGTGCTTAACCAGATTTATCTTATTAGAGGTCAGAAAGTAATGATTGATTCAGATCTTGCTAAACTTTATGGCGTAGAAAATAAACAACTGAAAAGACAGGTAAGGAGAAACATTGAACGTTTTCCTGATGATTTTATGTTCGAAATCACTGCTGAAGAGTATTATAATGCAAGGTGCCAATCTGGCACCTTGGAATCTGGAGCTAATTTGAAATATCCACCTATGGCCTTTACAGAGCAAGGAGTCTCAATGCTTTCGAGCGTATTATCAAGTCCAAGAGCGGTACAAATGAATATTCAGATTATCCGAATTTTCACCAGGGTTAGAAATATATTACACGATAATATGGAAATCAAACTGGAAGTTGAAAAGATTAAAAAGAAGTTGGATAATCAGGATAAGAATATGGAGATCGTATTTAAGTATCTTGATGAGTTATTGGATAAGCCAGAGCTACCGAAACCAGTTAGAAAACGAATAGGTTTTAAACCAGATGACCTGTAAAATTCAAATAATTTTTGATGATCAAAAGTTGGTGTCAAAATATGCAAAAGAGCTTATCACAATTTGTGATAAGCTCTTTTGCTATTTATGTTAAAAAAATTAAGACTTCTTTAGAAGATCGATCTTTTCGCGTTCGCTTGCTAATAATCTTTCATATAATTCGACGATTTTCTCGATAGTATTAAAAGTCGGTTGGTAGTTCAGCGAGCTTGCAATTAGGGTTGAGTTGTCACTGCTAGTATTATGGAAAGTGTTAGATATAACATTGAATACTGCTTCATCAGAATATTGTTTAATACCCTCGGTAGTTACACCCAACACTTTTGCAACTTTTTCTAAGGTTGAATCTTCAATATCTTCGCTCTGTTCAAGTTTACTAATAGCTTGCTGGCTAATACCCAATTCATTGGCAAGCGCTTCTTGCTTCATGCCACGTAATTCACGGATACGAGAAATCTTACGTCCTAAATGCATTCGAGTGTTTTTTTCAGATGTTTCCATACCCAAATATACCTATTTTTTTTTGACCGTTAAAAACAACTCATTTTTCGTATTTAACAATCCACTTGTGGTTCGGTACACTTGAATTGATTTGCAAATTCGAGGTAACTTAAAATCATAATGTTATGAAAACAAATCAATCCGCAACTCACATTCGAACAGAATGCATCATGGACCTCGTAAAATTATTGGTCGAAAAATTCCGGCCGATGTATATTTACTGTTTTTGCAGGATCACCAAAACTGTTAGTAAATCCGGATGTTTCGGTTCGAAATATAATACAACTGAACATTATCACTTTCTTTTAATGGTTATGGAAAGTAAGACTAGAAATGAACATGAAGCGCAGGATTTTTGCAATACCAGATTTTACCCCGGAAAAACCACAATATTATCTCATGGTCTGGAAACCATTCAGGAATGCATATCAAAAAACAACCGTTTTTTCATTTCCGTTTTAAACGATTCACAGCAATTGTATAGCGCTGACGGGATTTTCAATATAGTCGAAAAAATTATTTTTGACCCATCTAAAGATTTTGAAAAAGCAACTAAACATTATACCCACAGAATTAAATTGGCTTCCGGTTTCCTGGAAGGCGCAGCAGACTGTTACAGCAATGAGCATTTTGCAGTCTGCCTCTTCATGGCGCATCAGGTGATCGAACAATGTACTATAGCATTAATTCGCGTTCACCTATCTTACCGCTCAGACATCCACCATCTTGGACGCCAGCTTGACTTATGCTCGAGCTTTTCATCATTACCCTATGAAATGTTGAAGTCCACCGCTGAAGATCGCAGACTATTCGAAATTTTGCTTAAAAGTTATTCTCAGGCCCGCTATAACGATCAATTTAAAGTAGAACAAGATGATGCTGATAAAATTCTATCTAAAGCTTACGCTTTTGAGAAGTTGACAAGAAGTCTGTGCGAGGAAAAGATAGCAGAATTTGAAAGGCAAGAAAATGATGTAAATGAAATTAATTTTCACAATATAGTTCAAGAGTCTTAATGTCAGAGCACATAATATTGCTTGAATGAATTTCATCTATTATCATGCAATCAATAAATTTCTATTGGGTTTAGATAAATTTTCTTAACAAATATTGAGTAAATCAACTATTCCTGATGGAAAAGCTTATGAACTATGACTTTGATGACGGAATCACAATAAAAGACATCATTATGAAAACTAAGATAAAACAAAAACGTAAGAACCGGATTAACTTCCTTGATGCTAACGAAATAGAGATGCCAATGAAACCCATAACAGCATTCTTTGATGCTGCCTGGTTGCCGCAACAGTTGGAAATGTTAAAGGATTGGCGAAACGATGTTTCATTTGAATCAAATCATCCCATAAAGAGTAGCCCGTCAGACAGATTATATGACCATGAACTTACCATGAAGCTTATTGAAGCTGCCTGGTTAATTCGAAAAAAAACAATTGGAAAACTTGATATTGAGAACGACGAAAAAAATGTAATTAAAGAATGGTGTATAAAAAATGAGAGGAAACAATTACGGGATTACCCAAATCACCTGGAAGTAGATGAAATCGTAAATCCTGCTACCGTAATTAAAAAGTTTTTTAAAACCAATAAGCTGCGCCACTACAATTCTATCTTGAGAAACTGGCTGTATGATGCTTTAAGTCATAAATACATGGAGGAAAGTCTATCCAAAGAGCAAATTATTCCTATTTACGAAAACCTGATTTGTCTGTTCGAAGCAATGTGGTTGATTAGTGAAAGAAATAAACTACGACCCTAAAATTTTATCGATTTTTCTTGACCAATAGTCAAGGGATTTATGGACAAACATCAATCGGTATCTGTGCTGACCATCTCAATTATTTTGATTATTACTCATATCACTAAAAAGCAAGGATAAGAAACAGACAAATAATTACAAGGGAATAATAATTTTTGTTCAAGTTAACAGGACTTAGATATTAAAATTGCCTTTTTTCTGACTATCAAATTAGAAGAAATTTTTATGAGTGATTAGCAGAGTTTCAGTTAGTAGATTCACCAGACAAAAAAGCTCTTCAGCTAAGAAACTATTTTTTCTTCTTCAAATTATTTTGCTTTAACGCTTTAGTCTCAGCTTTGGCTTTCTCATAGACAGACTTTGCACTCTGTTCTTTTTCGGTGGCTAGTATTGCCCGCTTTTGCGCTAAAATTTGCTTCTCAGCTTGGTTCATAAGATTATCGCTGTCAACTAGATATAGTGAGTCAATTGCTGAAGCCAAGCCGGGTTCACTACCTCTTATCACCTTAAACTTATCAGCCTCAGTTGATATATTCTGGTTTTGAGAAAACATATAGAAAGAAAAACCAATTGAAAAAATGAAGGTAATTGTTATAATTGCTAAACCGGTGAAATATGGTTTTGAACTGAAGTCAAAATTATGATAGTGCCTGACAGGAGTTACAGATGGTGCCGCAGCTGATTTCTTGATTAAAATTTGCAGGTGGTTATTTAAAACAGAAAATTGTTGTTCGTGTTTCTGCTTTAGCAAAATCTCTATAATTGTTGAAAATGATTTTTCGTAATTGACCGGCTCATTTCTAATAAGTAAATCCAATTTTTCTTCATAGATTTTTTGCTTACTGATAAAAACCTCAATCAGCTGTTCTATATTTTCTAATTTCTCTTCAGTATTTTCCATAAGTTGTTTTTTATCGTCCTCTTCCCTGACTTTGTTCTTCATCCTCCTCGCCATCATAAATTCCCTTTTTACCTTTTCCTCTTGGGTCGGCTTCAGGTTCATTTGCAGATACAGGAAATGACGAGGGAGCGAAAAGGATATTAACAGCTTTTAACAATCCCATCGGTTTAGGGGAGGAATTTCTTCCAGGAGAATAACTGGGTTGATTCTCTCTCGATTTCGATGTCTCTACATTTTTAGATTTCGAAAGGAAGTGGTCTGCGAGTTTACCAAAACTAAGTGACCTATCAATTTGAGAACCTTTGAAGGTGTAATCTCCCGACTTGAAGGATATTCCCTGAATTTCTGAGCTGTTAGCTTTATATTTAAAAATCACATCAATACCTGAATTTGATAACCTCAAAACGAAGTCTTGCCAATCCTTACTGCTCTTCTGGGCTACTTTTATCGTATCAAAGAGACTATATTTAATTTTATCGCTTCCCTGTAAAGCCTTGCGATTGACCAGATTTCTATTACCAGCTATAAACAACCCATGCTTTAATGTTATGCTTTTGCATGCCGCTACATTCCTTTTAAATTGAAACTGATCTGAAATAGCCTTGCCTTCATTATCAACCCTGCTGTAGATAATATGCAAATGAGGATGATGGTTATCATGATGACGGACGATTAGGATTTGTGTGTTCTTAATTCCCGTCAGCCCCAGATACTCTTTTGCCATTGCCAGCATATTTTCGTCATTCAGTTTACCTACATCTTCTTCACTCCAGCTAAGGGAGATATGACCAACTGCTTTTGAAAGCCCTGGATTCATTTGCCGCTGCAAATTAAAATCTTTGATAATAAGGGATGAATCAGCTAATCTGATTCCATCCCCATAAAGTAACCTAGCATCCTTTTTGTTGACGACATAACGGACGCAACCTCCGAAACTTTTTCCCACGACCACCTTACCAATCATTGTTTGAAAAGCTTAGCTATTATTTCATTTATCTCATCTAAAAGCACTCTGCACTTTTTCTGAAATACTAACAGACCCTGCTCATGAGATAGCTTAGTTAACTGATTAAGATTATTAGCCATACCAGCTAGTATCCTGAAAATTTTGAGTTCTTCGGGATTGAGTCTTGGAGAAACCTTGGCTGACTTTGCTGCCTGACGAAACCAATCGCTGATTTTCAAACCGGACTGTTTTGATTTTTGCTCAATCATAAAATATTCCATTTTACTTAACCTCACTCTTATTCCTGAATCTTTTTTTATTTTCTTTACCGGCCTTCCGCCTTTGGATCTCAGAAATCTTTCTGATTTATCTATCTCATTCATACGCTTTGTTCTTCCTACTTTTTGCGACCATCGGGAGTAAAAAGACAAGTTCTTTTTTGCTAGTAGCGAAAAAGGTTTTTGTGTAACAAAAACACAAACTTGCTCCCTCAGCGTTTCAAAAAACCATGTCGCCAAATCCTGCAAAATATTTTAATTTATTTAGTGCGATTTCCCCACGTCACCATGCTTCCTTTTCTTGGATGAAAAGAAGGCTGATAAATAATATAGCCAAGCTGGTCTAATTCTTTGATGCACTTGTGATAAGTAGCAATTGAAGAAATTTTAGAAAAAGACATTAATGTTTTCCGTGTTATTGAAAAAGTATTTGTTCGTCCTTCTTGAGTCCAACAAATAATTAAGCCAGCAAATAAAGCGAGGTGGGGCATTTTTATTTTTTCATCCTTGCTCATTCGTTTTGTTAAAAAATCATGATATGCTCTGATCTCAGGTTTTGAGTTATTCATTTTTCTTCCCCCTCCATTACGGCATTAATGTCATCCAATCTGTAATAAAAAATACTGCCCACTTTTGTAAAGGCGAGTACACCGTTAATTCTTAGGTTTTGTAAAGTCCCTGGCGAAATTTTTAACATTTTTCTAACCTCTGCACTTCTTAGCCACTTCTTTTGCTGTGTACTGCCGCCCTTTAATAATTGTTCAATTGCATTTATCATATCCACTTTGAATTCTGATAAATCTTCTTTCGTAATAAGGTCTAATCTCATTTTTTTAAAAATCTAAAGTTTGATTTCTTGGTGCATCGCATTAACTACTTCGCTACGTTTAAAATAAATTCGTTTATGAAGCCTCAAAAAAGGGAGTCCTTTCCTCATCCAGAGGTTTAGCGTTACCAGCGAGATACCCAGTTCTTCAGCGAGGTCAGTCTTAGACAAAAGCCGTTCTGAAATTTGAACATCAATGTTTTTTGTAAAGTGTTCGTGTAGTTCTGTGCGTACCGAATCACGTATACATGCACTTAGGTTTTGTTGGTTGATAATTTCCATATTATTCGATTTTTGAATCAAAAGTGTGGTTTATGGAAATTTAAAGATTACCATACGGAATCGCATGGTAAGAATGGTGCCTTATGTAATAAGAAAATTCAGTTAGCGATATTACCGAAAAACATAAATGACACTGAGAATGAAAAGATTGACCTTAGGACCGTTTATTGGAAAGGCTTATCTGAAATACACTGTGTTTACGAGGAATCGACGCTGAACGTCTGCTAGGATCGTTTCTATTAGCGGGAAAATACCGTCGAACGGTATCGAAATTTATTTCTTTATGATTGTGTCGAAAATATTTGCAAATCATCTTTACCCAAACGATCTGTGTTTGGGAAAAAACTAACTCATTATATGAATCAATTTTGATATCCTGTATTTTCTGGAAAAGATCCAAAAGTTTGAGTAAATGGCCATCAGAGATATTTATGTAATCTCCAGTCTCAAGCTTTCGAGTCTGATCGAGCTGTGATTTTAACTCAACCAGATCCTTGTTAAGAGCTTCTATTTCTAGAAGTTGTCTTGAAATTACTTCCTCTTTAAGCTCAAATATTTCGTCATTATAAGAACTGCTATTTAAGTAATCAAGGAAAGCACGTAACTTAATTTTCCGTTCATTGATTTTACCATGTCTGTTGAAAAATGATCCTGGCTTATCAGCTTTTAGAAGGTCAATAATTCCATCACTGACCAAATCTCTAACGTGCTTGTAAAATTCAGCATCATTTGAGCCTTCATTAACCATTCTGAAGTATTTCAAATGATATTGGTAAAGAGCCTCGAATTCTCGGTAATCAGTGTCGTATACAACGTTTAAAAAATGCTTGTCATAATGGCTCCTGTACCAAGAAAATGAATTTCCAATATCATAAGAATGTTTCCTTTTTCTTAATGGCTGAATAGGTTTAAAATATTCCTTCATAAAAATATCTTCTATGATATTACAATAGAAGCATGATAATAAGACTACAATAGGATAGGTTCGTTACAAAATTGTTCTTTCGCTAAAGTAGGGTGATAAACCGTTTGTGCTTTTTTTGGAATGACAATTTTGGAGATTTCGACTCCATTGACTAAATGATTCCGCAACTGATTGAGCAGTTGAAGAAAATCCGCACTCGTCGTGCATTCTAGTTATCAGTTCCTTGAGGTGGTGAATTTAGACCGAAACGCATTCACCTCAATTCCAAAATGATGGTCAATCCAAGCAAAATCTACAAGGCACAGGCCAACCCTAAAATTTTATTTGTTGTTGAAGACCTAAATCGAAATGGAAATCGTATTTTCAATTGATCTAAACTAATAGCTGGGCCGAAGCGCCGATGGCAATTGATTATGACAATAAAAGAAGCGATTTTAAAAAGTCTGGATGATATCCAGGCGTTGGCAAATTACATGGAAATTTACCACCATATCATCGAAAAGAAATATTACGATTTCGGTTCCAAAACACCGGTAACAACCGTTTCTTCGATACTTGGTGATCTCATTCGAGATGGTGATACCAGAATCAAACGTATCAGACGCCCCGGTGAAACTTATTTGTATTACCTGACTAAAAATGAGTCGAGCATCGGTATCGAATTCTTAACGGGTGCTACCGAGGTTTTACCCGAAGAGCAGCCGGACCATCTATTACTACCGAAGCGGCCAAAGACTTACGAGGAGCGTTCCTTGCACACCTTGCTGAGCAGTTACTTAAAAAACACGGAAATTTATTCAAAAACGATCTTTCATGAACAGTCGAGTAACAAAGATGCAAATCAAATCTGGACCCACCCCGATATGATCGGAATCAAGTTTCTGAATCCAAAAAACAAGGTCAGCAGAAATTTTCTGAAAACCGTTAGCCGGATGGATACCTTTGAGCTGAGTTCATTTGAACTCAAGCGGGAGATCAATACCGATAGCGATCTCAAAAGGGCATTTTTTCAGGCCGTATCCAATTCAAGCTGGGCGAACTACGGGTATCTCGTTGCCTTTGATTTCAATAGCGCCCTTCAGGAAGAAATGGCCCGCCTTAATCAATCCTTTGGTATCGGAATTATAAAACTGGCAGCCAATCCCTATCAAAGTAAAGTATTGTATCAGGCTGAACTCAGAGAGCTGGATTTCAATACAATCGATAAGCTTTGCAAAATCAATAAGGAATTTGAAAAATTCATTGAACAGGTTGAAAAATTAATGACCGCGGAAGACCGCTATTATCAATCTACTGAACGGGAATTTGTGGAATTTTGTGATCAATATTTATTAAAAGATAGTGAATTTGAACAATACTGCAGGGAAAGGCATATTCCGATGCGGGAGTCGCTTTAAACTAAATTCCTTATGGTATCAGTTCATTTGAATTACGTTTCCTCCATTATTCTTAGACAAATTTCATAGAGACAATGCCAGCTTTAGGTTGGCTTTGTTATATTTACGAACAGTTATCAGTTAACCCTCAACACATGAAACTTCCTCAAAGCGTTATCGACCAGGATGCCTATTATGCCGCGATTAACAGTCTATTGAATGATAAAGATTGTTACCTTGTTATCGACACCAATATCCTGGCCAGCTTTTATCGCCTTCACGAGAAGGCACGTAATGAACTTTTTGACTATTTAGACCCCTTCATTAAATTAAACCGGCTCAAGACCCCGGCCTGGGCGCTGAATGAATATACCAAAAAATTTATCCGTAACCAGGCTGGCGACTATCTGAGTGCCAAAAAGAAATTGGACATCATCAGCAATGACTTCGAGGAGGCTAAAAAGTTTTTGTCGTTGCATATTGACCTCGCCAATCTTCCCCCGGGGATATATAAGGACGCGGCAGAATATACCGCCGACCTGAAAGATATCGCCGCCAAAGTCTCTAGGCTCCGCATGCTAGTTAAGACCAGTGATGCGTCATATATCAACGCCATTAACCAACAACTGAAGGATAAGTTTGATGGCACGGCTTTAGAGAGTGATATCTTTGCTCTGGCGGAAAAGGTAAGTATCAGCGGACCAAATCGCTTTCACAACCAGTTGCCACCGGGCTATGAGGACAACACCAAGGGCTTTAACGCCTATGGGGACCTGATTATTTGGGAGGAAATCATTGGTTTTGCCAGAGATAAGGGCGAAAAAAAAGTAATTCTGTTAACCAATGACATGAAGCGCGACTGGATGTATGCACCTCAAAAGGTGATCGTTAAGGGGCATGAAAGGCCTAACCAGGAGTTTAAAGTCGTTGATCCCCGGCTGGTTTATCAGTTCAAACTGAACGCCGGTAATGAAGATTTCCACATCATTAACCTAGAGCGTCTGACCCATATCTTAATCGATAGCGGAAATACCGGAGTTTATGAGTTAGCGGCTGCCCTGCAGATAAAACACGCCGAGGAGCAGAAGGAAGTGAAAAAGAAAAAAGCGGAAGCAATTTCAGCCGGCCTTGAGATAGCCGAGGCAGTGGAAGGTATCTTAGCCGAAGCGGACGTGCTGGAAAAACCTCAACCCGAAGAACCGGCCGTAACTGAGCAGCCTGTAGAAACAGGCGCAGCTGTTTTTGAAAACCAAGGGACTACGGAGGTAAAACCGGAGAAGCGGCCTGCTGTTGAGGCCTGCGAACCCGCAGAAACGGAAAAAGGCTCTTACGCCCCGGAGGCGCTAGCGGACAAAAATTATCTGGAATATGAGGATGCCAGTATTGGGGAAATCATCGGTAAACTCAAAAGCTACAACTGGTATGTTCAAAGTCCTGCCATTGAACACTTCGAGGCATTGTTCCGGGCAGCGCCGAATCAGCTTGTTTTTTCTAAAAATGACCTGTTTGTATTGGGGAGAAACATTTACCAAACCGCATCTGGAGGGGCTTACCTGGCGATGCAGTTTTTAGAGGAAAACAGGATCAGCGCGTTCAGTAATCACTATGTTCGACTGCACCTGGTATCCGGGATGATCTATGAGGTGTTTTTCGATAGCAGCGGTCAACTACGGAGACCAGACTTTAAGAGCTCGTTTATCGACCCGGTATTCGCGCTCCTCAAGGATCCAATTTATACGCCCGCAGTAGAGTTTATTCAAGCTGCCTTAGCTAAATATGAGCACAAGCTGATCGTCCTGCCTTCTAAAAACCCGCAGGCGATAACCTTTGAAATCTCATTAAAAACGGAAATATTTGAGAACGGCGAAGTCCAGGTACTTGAGGGTGTCAGCTATGAAAATGAGCAATTGTTTGTGCTTAACAACGGTATGGTGAGATTCGTGTTGAAACAATATTTGTCTGAAAAAGATATTAAAGAGGAGATTAAGCGGGCATTCGCTATTCCAAGCTGGCAGCAGACGCTCAAGTTCAATCCCCCCCTCGCTGATCAGCTTTTGCTTGCCCGTAGCAATAGAATCCTTTGGCGAGGCCCTTTGCCTAAAAGCTCAGAAAATGAACCGACGGGAAGCGAATTTTAATGGGAAATTTTATGACTGGTTTACCGTATTTTTACCAATGTTTTAACCCTGGAAATGATAAAAGAACAGCAACTGATATACCTTGATAATAATTCAACGACCCGGCTTGATGGCGATGTGCTGAATGCCATGATGCCATTTCTTACCGGTCAATATGGGAATCCGGCCAGTCAGCACCATTTCGGTCTGGAGCTGAAAAACATCATTGAGCAGGCACGAGAGCAGATTGCCGGTTGCATAGGCGCTTCGGGCGCTGAGGTCATCTTTACCTCAGGCGCAACAGAAGGCATCAACATCGCATTAAAAGGACTAGCTTTTGAAGCTGCCGAGGGAAGAAATAAAATTGTTACGCTTGCAACCGAGCACCGGGCAGTATTGGATACCTGCGCCTATTTAGAGCAGATCGGTTTCGAAATTGTATTTATTCCGGTTGATAACTCAGGTCTGGTCAGCTGCGCTGATGCAGAAAGCATCATAGATGAGCAGACACTGGCAGTCAGCGTGATGCTGGTCAATAACGAAACCGGTGTCATTCAGCCTGTTGAAAAATTAGCCCAGATTGCGCATCGTTATGGAGCGGTGCTGATCACTGACGCCACCCAGGCTATGGGTAAGATAAGCGTTGATGTCGGCCAGCTGGGTGTTGATGTGCTGATTTTTTCCGCGCACAAGTTCCATGGTCCTAAAGGTATCGGCGGATTGTACCTGAAAAGAGGATTAAAGCTCTCGCAAGTTGTTCATGGCGGAGGCCATGAGCGGGGTCTGCGGGGCGGTACATCCAATGTACCGGGCATCATAGGCATGGCAAAAGCGCTGGAGATGGCCGCTATAAATCTTGAGCAAAACAGCGCGCAGATCAGGCATTTGCGAGATACGCTTGAACTTCAACTGCTGGCACTGCCCGGCGCAACGCTAAACGGGCACCCGGATTTGCGGGTACCCAATGTAGCTAATATTAGTTTTGATAACATCGATGCCAATACCTTTATCAGTGAGATGACCGAACTGGCCGTATCGAACGGATCTGCATGCACCTCGGCCGTCTTGGAACCTTCGCACGTGCTCAGCGCGATGGGGGTTACAAATAAATCCGCGTTTGGCGCCATCAGGTTTTCATTAAGCAAATACACGACCCTGGAAGAGGTAAATCAGGTGTCGGACATGATCAGGCGATACATCGGCCGGACTTAATCCTGATCAGAGTTAGCCCCGTCCTCAGGTTCTTCCATGGAAATGGTGATGCCCGAACGCTCGTTTTCGATCGTGATCTCATAATTTTTGAATTCCGGATCCATATAATACAGCTGTTCCCGGAGCCGCTGGCGCAGCTCTATGGCTGGCTTTAAGCAAAAATCCACAAACTCTTCATCACTCACCTCGTCCAGATTAGGAAACAATAGTTTCAAAAAGCCTGCTGACATGCGCATAATTGCCCTGACGTCACGAAAATCCTTGGAGCCGATCATATAACTCCTTTCTTCCACGAACCTATCAAATTCAATACGCGTGCGCATGTAATGAAAGATTTCACCCAGAAAGTCAGCCTTGAACCCTACCCCATCCGATAGCGCGCCTACCGTCATCCTGGGCAGGTTCCAACCTGGAAGGATGCCGTGTATACGGTCCAGCAGGGCGGATTCCTGGAGGAGCTTAGGCAGCTCGCCAAACAGGTTATGCTTATTGGTCGGTAAACCTTGGGCATCAATTTGCACGTTGGCAATGAATACCGCGCCTGCGTCCGCGGAAACGGTATATTTTCCCTTGGAATATTTACCTTGTTCTAAATAGCCCTTCAGTTTGGCAACCGTTTCATCCGGACTGGAAAAGGAAAGTGTCTGTGCCTCATCGAAAACCACGACGTCAAATTGGGTAAATAAACCGGGTACTTTTGTATTTTCGTTATAGAAAAGCACGGCAGGTGAGACAGCTCCGCCTTCAATTAACCTGGAATACCTGGAAAACTGTCCAAACAGAAATGACTTTCCTGTGCCTTTGGGTGCGAGTTCAAATAGATTGACCCTGCGCTGAACAAAAGGCAATAGGCGGGTCAGGAGCGCCTGCCTTTTCTGTTTGCTGCCATACCCTTTTTCCTCTGCGCTATAGCCCAGCGAATTGATCAACAGCTGCAGCCATTCATCGAGTGAGAACTGCTTTCTGTTTTCGACATATTCTTCAAAATCGATCGCCGATGCCTGGAGCGGTTTAAAGTCATTAAGCCATACCTCGCCGCCTTCATCGGTTCTGCGGTAGCCGTAAATGGCCAGTCCCCAGAGCCCCCCTTTGAGCAAGCGGGGAAATTTACTCAGCAGAATTTCTTCCACATAGGCTTTCTGGTTGCCCAGACTGCCCGATTCCAGGTAGGTCTGATCCCGGTTGAGGTTTACCTTAGGTGAGATGTATTCCAGCACCGAAACGCTGTCGCCATTGCGCAGGCGCTGCTTCAGGTCTTCGACTTCGTCCTTGGAAGGCATATACTTATGTATAAAGCCGATAACCTGTTGCTTCACCGATTCATCCCAGTCCCCACCCTTTAACTGTCGGTCAATCAGCCACTCCCCGACAAAAACCGGGATGCTCTGTTCATTCAAGCCGGAACTGCTGTAAAGGCTTTTATCTATACTCGAGGATTCATAAATATCCGTAATCTTATTCCTTAAATTCTTATCCATTGTTAAAAGTCAAAATCGTCTTCAAATTCATCTTTAGCCGTTGCGACAACACATTGCAATTGCTGGGTATCGCGCTCGCCCATGATCAGACATTCCATATTAAACCTGAGTTCCAGGCGACCGCCGCGGGCCTTGGCCTGCAACTTTTGTGATAGCTTTATCGCTCCTGTGAGCACCTTATCTGCCTGGGCAGGGATTTGCAGGGGCAATTCAAAAATACAATTTTCATCCTCTATTACCGAGAAGGATGTAATTTCAATGGCCGTTTGACCATTGTTTTTTATCTTGATCCGGAAATCTTTTTCGGTCTTACCAAAGGTGAGTTCTTTGGCGCCGATGTACCTGAGCTGAAGCTGCGCCTGAACCGAGGCGCTTACCTCGCAAACCAGTAAGGGTACGATGGTTTCTTCCGGACTTAGCCCGCCATGCCTGTAACCTGAATCATACTTTCCAAAATAGGTATAGCCCCTGACAATGGCCCAACTGACCTGATTTTGAGCGCTGTCCGCATCCAGCACATACATTTCCTGGTGATCGACCTGCTCATGGGCCAAACTGCCCTGCAGGGGCACGCAGCGTTCCCTTGGCCGATCTTTAATGGCTTCGGTCAGGCGGATATTTTTAATTTTCTGGCCTTTATTCAGGCATTTGGTTGCCCCGTGATCGGTCGAGATGACCAGCTTAATCCGCTTTTCGGTTGACTCTCTGATCACTTCACTGATCATTTTAATGCGCTTCTCAAGTATCTGCTCAATTTGCGCAGTCCGAGGGGTATCAAATTCAGCATCCTCTTTATGAAGCAGGGCATCTATCTCGTGTGTATGCAGACAGCAAAGGTCACCCTCTATTTCCAGCAATGTTTTAAAGTCTTTGAGTTTGCTGGTATAATGGCACTGCTTACCGCTAAGCGCCTTGCTGAGTAGTTGCTGGCGATTGCCCAGATCCTTAGGCTCAATGCCACGCTCATAAGCGCCCGCAAGCATCGTCGGGATCCCCAGCTCGGTAATCGTCGGCAAGGTAGCCAGGCTCCAATCGAGGTCAACTTTGTTGATACCGAATTTTTTCAGGATACCGCGCAAGGCAGGCGCGTAAAATGCCGGGAATCCATCTAGTATCAACCAGATTACCCTAGTCTGCGGCTCATTCAATAATCCGCGGATTTGGGTAACAATATCCAGATTGGTCAGGATATCGGTGTTGCTCAATATGCTCCTGTAGTTGGAGAAAAGCCAGTCGGAATAAGCGGTCGAGCCTTTATGGATTTGCATCAGTACATCCGGATCTACTTCGCTGACTTCGTCATAATAGAACTTAAAGGGAATAAAAGATTCTACCGCCCAGTTTTTCCATATTTGATGCTGCTCGGTCAGCGGGTATCCGTTTAAATCTGGTAATGGCATCAGCACCGGCCTGCAAAGGCGGCGCAGATCCTGCTGCTGGAGGTAGCTCAGCGACCCGGCGAAGCGCTCGGATAACAGCTGGTAGTCTTCGAGCGAAAGATTCGGTTTCAAATGGATCAAAGCCTCTGCCTCGCTTGGGTATGCACCAGAGATGATTGCAAAATTTTTTGCCCCATTTTGGTAATGTTCAAGAACGAAATGGTATATGGACTTTTCCAAACGGGTGTTTACAGGGCTTTCCCAGTCTTGCTCGCGTTGCAGCAACTCCCGCAGTTGGCTCCCGTTGATATCAAACTCATTTAGATAGCGTGCATGATCATGCTGCCAATGCTCAAAATACATTTTGTTCCTTGCGCAGTAAATTCCCTCACAAATGACCGCTGCATATTCCGCATCCAATGCCATTAGTGGCGCACTCAGCGCGTTTAAAAGCGGCGTATCGGAATTCTGAAGGGATGACAAGGTGGAACGCCAAAGGGAATTTAAATAAGCGTTCGTTAATTGCTCGCCGCTGCTGGCGCATATCTGCGCCAATTGGTATAACACTTTGACGCTGATGTCGTCCTGAGGCAGCTCGCTGCCAAAAAAATGTCTAAAAATTTCGCGTTCGGAGGGTATGATGGATTTTCCGATCAGACCGAGCGAATGAATCGCCTCATCGCTAAGTTCATTGGGAAGCTCAACACCTGGATGTTTTGCTGCCAGCAAGGTTCTGGGCGTCAAGCGTTCTAGTAAACCCGGCACATCATCGAACCAGTTCAAAAATGGTGACTGGTAGACGTGTATGATTTCCACATCCGAGAGCCCCTTTACTAAAAAATTGAATATCAAGTACCTAGCCTGCTGAAATGAGGCTTCGTCACTGACCACAAAGTCACCCCTTTTAGTCTCATGCAAATGATATTGGTCGATCAGTAGCTTCATTCCCCGGAGTTAATTTGGTCGGATAGTACATCCCGTAATACTTTAACGATTTGTGATTTGCTCAGTTTAGCGCTTTTTTCAATCGCTTCGACCTCGGCATTGAGTTTCAGGCGGGCCTCATCCATCCGCGTATCTTTTGGATACTTCCACTTCTGCAGATAAGTGAAAACCTCTTGAAATGCTTTGACGAACAAACTTTGCTCCGATGCAGACCATTGGTCATAAGACCGCTCTATTTTAAATTCAACGGCCATCACGCCGATCATTTCAAAAAGGTTGTCATCCGAATTTAACTTTCGGATCTCATCGAGAAATGGAATTGCACGCTCATCGCTCAACAGTCCACTCTCATTGCCTGCATTGAAACGATAGGCCTCGGTTGAACGCAGGCTTTCTCTGAGCTGAACGCGAAACTCCGCCAATGAATCGGCTTTGATTTTCAGTTTTTTTCCCAGCTCGGCCACTACTTCAAGCAAAGGACGTTTGTAGTCATCAATTGTAGATTTTAGCGCCGATAATTTTTGTTCATATTGCTGCAGCTCCTGCTGATCCCAGTATTTAAATTCGCGGAGCCCAAAGCTTGCTGGTAATGTCTCTAAGAAAAAGGTCCGAATCTGGTTTTGCTGAATTGCGGTGAGTAGGCTAGCCTCCAGGCTTCCTTCAGGCCAGTTGGCCAGTTTGGTGTTGTCCGGTAGCTCCGCCACCC
This sequence comes from Pedobacter terrestris, assembly GCF_052343045.1. Taxonomy (NCBI): domain Bacteria; kingdom Pseudomonadati; phylum Bacteroidota; class Sphingobacteriia; order Sphingobacteriales; family Sphingobacteriaceae; genus Pedobacter; species Pedobacter terrestris. The sequence continues at coordinate 2,308,039 of NZ_CP180264.1, forward strand.
AGCTGTCCGTTAAACTATTTTGCAGCGCCTCAAAGTTGTCCACCTGCACCAGGTCAAAACATTGCGCGATCGCCTGGCAGAGGGCTTCCTCCAATATGGGCGGTCTCCAGGCATTTAGCGCCTTTACGCAATTACCATATTCCTCGGCGATAACACTGACTTCTACCGAACTCCATTCCTCCCATTGGGGGTTTATGACGCCTATCAGCCCGGCCTGGGTCCATTTAGCGGGAATATAGGTTAAAAACTTTTCCTTGACGGTTAACACCGTTTGATATTCCTCGACAAATATATTGACCAGCGGCTGCTCGAAATGCGGTGCCTTGGTTAACGGAGATAGCTTATCCCACCAATTCTGGAAGGTTTCCTTAAAAATCTCCTCAGTTGGGCAGTCATTTGCCGACATTGAGAAACAGGCCCTGGCAATAGACTGATAGACCACCAGTGGACTTCTGGTGTAGGTTTCGATCTGGGTTTTGTATTTTTCAATCGTGGCTACATATTGATGGGTTTGGAATCCCAGGTTAGTCCATTCCTTTACCGATGGAGTCGCCAATTCTTCGAGGTAAAATTTCGCAACCTCTACCGGGTCGGGCGAGCGCATTTTTTTTACCCAGGTCATCACTGACTGGTCTTCAAACACCGCAAGGGACTTTATGGTATAGGACAGCCCGCTAAACCAGGTGCTCACCACGTCCCGGAAATCGTCAATAGTAGAAATTGAGGATTTGAACACCGAGTTTGACACGGTCTTGATGATCTCATCCTTAAAAGCGGTTTCCTCTGCATGCGGGTATTCTTTGTAAACCTTTAGCTTAGCAATCAGTTTTGGGATATTATCGTTATCGTTCCCAAATTCCTCTTTACTCGCCATTTGTAAAAACAGTCCGGGAAGAGTTACCATGAAAAATTCCCTGGCCAGCTTTTCCCGGTCTACGCCTGTTGAGGCGGCCTCCAATAAAAATGGCTGAAGCAATTCCAGGTAAAAGTGTTCTACATCTTGCTTCCTTTTGAACAGTGCCCAGTGTAAAGGGCTCAAAAAGTTCATCAAACCTTCAAATCGTTTCGATAACTCGCCGAAATCGTTTGCATAGGCATCCTTGCCAAATAATCCGTTGAGCTGTTTGAGATACCTGATTTCAAAAGTGGACATTTCAATTTTTCGAATCCGGTAACTAGACCCTGGTTTTAACAGCTCTTCCAGGCTTGCGGAATCTTTGTCCAGTGCTTGTGCTGGTCTTTTAGGATCGATAAGCAGCAGGTTTTCTTTGTTGGCGCGAAGGAAACAGGTAAACATATATTTGATCACCGTTTCCGACAGACCAAAGGGTGCTTGTAAAAGTGGCTTAACAAAATCCGAAGCCGGGATAAGTTGGTCGACTTTTAAAGTTTTGTCTATCAGTTTGAATACCGCTTCTGCCGCAGAACCAGAATCTGGAACCTTGAGCTCGCCATAATGAATTTTATTCACCGTGACTACCTCTGTAGTAAGTTTCAGGTGTTGGAAAAAATTGGTGGTAATTCGTGTGCTCACTGACTGGTTATTAAGATTTGCTAAAGGAAGCCTGTTCTTTTCAGCGCTTAATATATCCGACATTACCGGGCCAATCTCCCTCCTTGGCTTAGTAAACCAGAGTGCATCGTCCTTTATCTTTAACACGGTGGTAAATAGTTCATTGATGTATTCCTCCATCCGGTTATCAAAGGCCCGGCTTTTAATTTCAATCCCGCTGGTCAGCTCAGCAAAACTCCATAGCCAGTTGACCGGTTCGAAAAGGTTTCTGATCTGGGTGGTCAGCTCGGCGCGCAATCTAATGAAATCAGCCTTTACCTTTTGCACGTGGTTGGCATTTCCGCTCACCTCAATATTTCTCTCTGCATTGGTTAAAGCCATAAAATCCGTGGTCCTGGAAAGAATCTTATCAAAAATGTCCGCTGATTTGGCAAAGGCAAAAATGGTGTATTTCAACACATCGGTGTAAGCACCAGTTTTCTTTTGATAAGCCTCCAGGTCATTTTCATCATTACTCAGCAAATAAATAATAAAACCCTGAATGTATGTTTCTTTACTCTCCCAGCGGTAGTTTTTTAAAAGCATACCGAGGTAGGTTTCCAGTTCATCCGGATGGTTGATCCAGATGGTCCGGAAGGACCGGTTACTGCCATAGGTATCATTGTGTTCATCGAATACATAAGCTACTGGCCCATTAACTTCCGTCCAGATGATTTTACTCTCGCTCAAAGTTAAGGTGCCAAGCTTGGATTTTTCTTCCGCGATGATTTTACCCAGGCTTCTGGAACCAAAAGTCGGGAATTCATAAACCCCGTTTTGATTGAGCTCCAGGATTTCATCATTCACCAGACTGTTCATCAACTCCTGAAGATCATTTACCTGAACGGTGTCCATTGCCCAAAGCAAGACCTCGAAACTAGGCTGAATTTGCTCCTTTCGTGCAGCCGTTAAGACCAGGATATTTTCCAGCACCCGTTTGATGATGGGATCCTCGCGTTTTCCTAAGGTCGTGCGGTAAGCATCGACCAGTGAGGCGACATTTTCCGAGCGCGAATCCGCTAAATTTTCCTCGAAAAAAACCAGTAGCATATCGGGGGTATATAAGTTAAGTTTTTCCCTGGATAGCGCTGTATTGGTTTCTTCGATATACTTTTTCAGTCCCCCTGCCCGGATTTCCTTTGGGCTCAGGAAATTGAACATCGAGCGGTTATTCTGGGCAAATTGATTAGAGAGTTTTGGCAGCACAAAGGCCGTCAGGGGATGTAAGGGGTATAGTCCCTTGATGATTTTCTCGGTAATCCAGGCATTACTCCTGCCATCATATAGGGAAAAGTTTTCGGTTTGTTCCAGTAAATCTTCTGTGATGACTGTGCTGATGAGGTTATCTTTTGCAAGCGTATCTCTGGTGATAAACACCTTGCCCATCAGTTCTTCACTTTCAGCATCCTCGATAACGAGCTTATGCCGTACAAAACGCCCGTTTACTTTTTTAATGTCCTCAAGCTTGTTCTGTTGGATGGTCGAGGGTTCCTGATGGCTTGCCGCTATGAAGATGATATTGGCATTACTGACCTTGCCCTTGACCTGCTCCAAAAAACCCTGTATTTTCAGTGTAGGCGTCTGAGCTGTTTTATTAACCAGTTTATCCAAAACCCCTCCAAATTCATCATGGAGTATCACAATCCCCTTATAACCTTTACTCATAATGTGCTGGGCGGTATCGGAGAACGCCTGATAGATATCGCCATGGCTTTCGGAAAACTCCGATCCGATGAACTCCTGAAAAATGAGCTTAAAAGATTCATAACTCGAGCCGTCGCACTTTCTCAACAGTTCGATAAAGTCACGGCCAGTTTTGGTGTTTACCTTGCTTTCAAACTTGGCATACAGGTCCGGATTGTTGTGCTGCCAGCTTTCAAGTGCTTCGGCGGCCCGGAGGTAGTTGGTTTTTGGACGGTAGATGAGCTTTTTTTCCAATAAGGCCAGGTTCAATGCCGCGAGCATCGATTGGTTAAAATCGTCAGTCCCGTAATCGGGGATGACGATTAGATATTCTGAAACGCTTTGCCAGTATTCTTTTAGCGTGGAAGAGAGCCCGTCATTGTAGGTATCTTCCTTATCTTCTATCTTTTTGCGGAGCTCGGTGAAAGCTTCCTGGTCGGAAACGCCCAGCAGATAAGCCATGATGAGTAGCAAATAAGATTTACCTGTACCATAGGAGGCCATGATGAGGTGAACTTTTTCGCTGTCGCGAAAAGATAGGCTCTCAAAAAGTTGGCGCATGATATGGCGGGAGCTGACATTAGGCAGATAGCCATCCAGGTAGACGTTTTTACCTTTAAGATTATAGTCAAAATCCCGTTGGACATTGACTTCCGCTGAGAATGCGGGTGAGAGTTCGATAATTTGACTGATTTTCATTTAGCTATCAGATATGGTTTTGTTTAATAGGCTTCATAGACATGGGTTTGTGTAGCGCTTTGACTAAAATAGTACTTTTTAAAAAAAGTGAATACTACCTCGGAATAAAAACCCAGGAACACTGGTAAGCGGGGTTCCTTTACGATAAGTTTGGTCAGCAGATATTCGAGATATTTCAGGTCATTGAGCCTTGGGGCGATGAAAAGTTCCAGGTTTACAACTAAAGTAGCTTGTTTGCTAGAGCTGCCCATGATCAGCGTTAGCAATTCATCATCGGTCTGGATGATTTTCTTTACCTCCATTTCAGCAAGGTTAATTAGGTTCAGCCCGCAATCCTCGAAATGACTGAGTAGCTCGGGATCGTTCAGTAGCACAATGCCCGTTCGTTTTCGTGCATGGGTTACTTCCCTTACAAAATCGTTAATACTCCGCATAATATTTTTCGATTAGTTCCTCCGGTTGGCCATTGTAGGCAAACTCCACCAGATTAAGATCCGCATGATGAACCAGTTTAGTCAGCTTCAGGTTCATCAGCTCGACCATTTTCAGCTCGAGTTCCTTTGAACCCCAGTTAAAGAATTTCGCGACGTTGTTTCTTTCTTCAAGCAGCTCGGCAAAGCTGACCGAGGTCCTGGCCTTGCGCTGGCGATAAAGAACATAGGCTACAAAATAAGGGTTGAGGTTGTAGGGCTCCCCCCGGTGGAGCTGTTCATCAAAGCTGCGAAACAGATTCAGGGACTCGAACGCCGAGGAATCCAGTATACCGGCTTTGGTCCGGTTAATCAAACCGTTTAGCTTTTTGCCATCATAATCGGTTTTCACTTTATTCCGCGCGGCCCATAGTTTGAACTTCCGGATAACCGCTTCATCAGCTGAAGACATGCTGAGATCATTGATTAGAAAATTCAGAAAGGGATTGTTTTCCTTCAATGACCAGTTGTATAATAAGACCCATTTAGTAAACGGATCGCGGAAACGGGCATCATTTTTGAAAATGATCTGGCCGGTTCTGGTCAGGGTATTTTTTCCGGCCAGCAGACCGAAATCGCTGAGGTATTCCTTCAAACCCCTAACTTTGTTTTCGCCAAAGCCGGATTCCTTCAGCAGTTCCGCATTGTTCAGCGGCCCCTTTGCGATTAGACTGAGTACTTTGTAAAGGTCTTTGAGGTCAACTGAAAAACCCTGGTATTCTTTTAAATACTGCATATTAAATAAAGCAGGCCGCGCAGCCGATTTCACCGTCTTCGTAATCTGATAATATATCAATCAGTTTACTGGAGATGTTACCCTGTTTTTGCCTGTCGGTTTCTCTTTTTAAATAATCTTCTTTGATTTGTGTAATGCGTGCTGGCATAATGAGCTCCGAAAGAGTCTCATTCTGGTTCCAGGTGTAGCCTTTTTTCTCATAGTCGAGTGCTTTCTGAAAGAGATCAGGATGCTGCTCATATAGCCACACCCACTCGATCTTCTGCTGGAAAAAACAAAAATAGCAGCCCGAGCGACTTCTGGCGTATTCTCCTTTTTTGCCGTTTACCTCGAATTCAATTTTTTCATAATATTTGGGAACGCCAACGCCACTCTCGCGCAATATCCGGAAGATATCCTCTTTTATGAGCACATCTTTATTTTCGATTAACGGGAATTCCGCCGTCTGCGAAAGGGGATAATCTGTTGTTTGCAAAAAGGCGAATATCAGCGCATTTGTCAAAACCACATCGCGCTCCAGTAGCAATTCTGCTTTCTTTTTGATGGTAAATTTGAGATTGGTCGGCTGCTGGAGCAATTCCGCAAAATCCTGCGTTGGTTTGTAGGCTTGTAAGGCGAGCTGCGTGGTTAAGAACGGAATATTCTTATTGTGAAACGCCTTACTGATCACATCCTCGCTCCAGATGTTCTTCCGGAAGGGAAAGATGGATTGGATGTTGTTTTTTTTGGAAATATACCCATCCCTGTTCTCATCTCCCCTGATGCCCACATAGGATATCACAGGATCATCGGCGACAAATTTCTCAAAGGGCGCAAGTTTAAGCGTTTGCGTACACCACCGCGCCTGTGTAGAGGGCAGGTATTGAAATTTAAGGTTCAATAAATAATCAAAAGAGTCATATCCATGGTTTTCCTCGTCCGTACTGGCGGTCAACTGAATGATTTTTTTGCCCAAAAATATTTCCAGATTCTGAATCAGCTCATAGGTCTCATCCAATTCTTTACCGGTATCAGTCGTATAATATTCGATATCTAGCTCGGGATAATGGGTTTTCATGTAGATAGCGAGCGCTGCACTATCCTTTCCTCCTGATATCCCTAACACATGCCTTACTTTGCTCATGATTGTATATATTCTTTTAATAAATTAGCCAATGCCACCATGTTGAGCTGCTGGTTTGACCCAGCGGTGCCCAGGGCTACCCTGAGCTGTTCTTCGATGAGTGAAATTTCCGCGCGTTTGTTCTTTGGCAAGCGGATGATGGTCTTGTTCACCCCATCGACAAAGGAGTTGATCTCAAAGCCAAGTACCTCTTCTGCCTGGATATCGTATCCTGAATCGGAAAGATCGGCCAGTTTATCCAGACTGCTGATCATGGATAAAAACTCGTCGGTCAATACAGCTTCATCGTGGTCGCTGAAGGCTTCGAGCGCTTTTCCGGTCAGTGTCTGAGCGATGGAATTCAGCCAGGCCTTGCGATCATCGATATTGGAGGTAACCCGCTGTAAAAATACTTTCTGTGCCGGAGCCGTCACGTAGGCTTTCAGGTTTTCGTACCTGGCCATTATGGTTGGCTTGTAGATATTGAATCCGTCGTCCGTACCAGTTATTCGCTCCTGTATAGTTTTTTCAAACCTGTTGACCAGCAGCTCAAAACAAGTCTTGATTTCAGTGATTGCGTGATTTAATGCGCCGACATATTCCGCTATAAGCGCTGGTTTTTGCAGGAGTTGATCGGTATGATAGCCCAGCGCCTGCGGAAAATCCTCAAAAAAGGTTTGTTCGAGGTCTTCGGTCGCGGTAATTACCTTTCGCAACGCTTTTGCCCCTTTGCTCAGGTTTTTATTAGTAGTTTTAGTAAACTCCGGCAGTTGACGATAGAAAGACAGGAAAGGCCTTATCGTATCAATAAAGGTTTGATTGTCGAGCGTTTCGGCAGCGGACTGCTGCAAAAATTCACGGTATTGGTTGAACAGGTCGAGCCTCATCCCTTCGATATCGAAAGCTTTGATTTCATAGCGTTCGGGGTAACGGATGATCAAATCAAGGGTTTCCTCGGTCATGAATGGTACATATCCGTTTTCGCCGAAAAGCGCAAACTCATCTCTTTTGATAAACAGAAAGGTCGGAACCCAGAAGGAAAGCAACCCCTGTTTGATCTTAAACGGCCTTGCCGATAAGACTTCTATGAAATCCAGGATGTTTTTCCTGCCGCTGCGCGCACTTTCTAAAAACTCGATGGATTTGTTCCATAGTGGTGTAAAATTATTCGCATCATCTCCCAGATTGGCCTCACCAATTGAAATGGAAATGTGATTGGCTTTTATCAGAGAGAGATAGATGGTTTTTTCGGGTGGAAATTTTTCCTTCTCGAAACCTAAATCGATCTGGTCCCATTGCTTAACCAGCGCCTTAAAATAGTTTTTTCGGGCGGTGGCGATCGATGGCGAAATTTTATGCTTGTTGAGCAGTTCATTGTTGAATACCGGTGTATGCGGATAAGCAGTTGTGCATACTACGGAAAGCAGCTGGTTGAAACTTCGTTTATTGGCGACCGTTTGCTCCCTTCCGTTCCATACCCATTTCAAATTCTGGTTATCGCTATGCAGATTACCTAGTATGAAATGATTTAAGGTGCGCTGGCTGGCTTCTAGGCCTTCATTCAATAGTTTTACCGCGACCTTGTCATCACTGTTCTCTTCCTTTACCTTTTGCAGTTTTTCCAGCTCAAAGAGTAGATCCCTGATGGTTTTTGAGTTTTCATAAAATACATAAAGGCATGGCGCACCTTGTTGCAATTCAGAATAAGCCCTTACTTCTTCGAGACTCAGTTTTTCATTGAACAGCAAATAGATAAACCCATCGATTTCTCCGCCAGGCTGATCAAAGGTTAATTTATCGGTAATGATAAATTCGAATACCCGCGGGGTACCGGTTTCATAGGTATAGTTTTTGGCCAGTACCGGCGGTAGCGAGTAGTAACGTTTGAGCAAATGCGCAACGTCGTTCACCTGGTCGACTTTCCCTGCCGCCGCGATTAAAGCAGCCTGCATATCCAGGGATGTTCCCTCATTCAGGGTAAAGCGTTGCAGGTGCGTGCGGTAAAGGATAATATTTCTACGCGTCAGCTTTTCAATCAGAGGCTCAGGATCGGTAATCGATAAGCATAACCTGGCATATCTGATTAAAAACTCGCGGTTTAGCTTACTGCCTTGAGCGGCGGTAAGATCTAGCAGACCAATACTCTTAACCAGTTTACTGAGTTCCTCCACCTGCTCATCGAAACTACGTTCCACCTCATCTAAGATGTTGCGGATAGACTTCCAGGCGGCATAATCCGGATTATATTTAGAATGCAGGTAAGAGTAAAAGTTAAAAAGCAGGTAATCATAAACATGCGACAGGCTGAAACAACGGCCTGAGCGGGAAACCTTCGAGATACTGGTGTGGTCAGAAGAGATGAGGAAAGAAAAAAGACTTCGCTCGTTCTGTCCGTAACGCTGCAGGGATAGGGTCAGCACATTTGCTGATAATAAGTCCAGCGGCAATAAATCCAGGGCATCTTCAGAGGTCAGCTTTTCCGCCAGTTCAAATGATTTGGAGCGTTTAAACAGGTCTGTGAGCTCCAGCGCCAGCATTTCATCATTGGCGTCCTTGCGCGTAATCGAACGTAAATGTTCGGCCGCCAGTTTGAGCAGCTGCTCCACGGGCTCGTTGAAGGTAAGTTCCTTAAAACGCCCCTTTACCTTCGCCCACTCCTGCCGCTGGGTATGCTGAAGTCCGAACGCATAGGCATCAAAATTCTGGTGAACGGTGGTGAGCAGCAAAATATTATATTCCGGTTTGGATACAAATTCGGCCAATTGCTGCAAAAAGTATAATTCCTTTTCCGGAGCGTGTTCAGCGGCATACTCTAAAAACTTACCGAATTCATCGATCATAATGATCAGCGTCCCTTGCTTTACCGCATTTCTGTACCGGTAAAACAATTTGGAAAAGATCTCACTGGCGGACTTTTCTTTGCCAGTCTCGAACAGCTCGGAAAAACAATCGATGATAGAACGGTGTTCACCGACCAGGCGCAATACCTCGATTGAACCCTTATCGAAATGGCTGGCTGAAAAATAGGGTTTGCCTTTGGCAATATTTTGCTCCAGGGCCCACAAAAAGGCACTTTTCCCGGTTCCATAGGAACCAACGATATTGAATACGTGCGTGCCCAGCTTAAAATCGTTGATGATTTGAGCGAAGATCCGTTTTGAATTTTCGGTAGGATAATAGGTAAGTATCCGGTCTGCATCGCGGTCAATATTGACCGAGGCACTAAACTGGTTGATATCTGGCTTGAGCAGCATAATAATGTCTTAAAATTTCAGCGGATGTTGGTTTGTTTTGGAATTGAAGTTCCCGAATTCCGGCCTGTTCACTCAGTACGCCATAACCAAGCGTTTTAGTCATATCTTTAAGCTTGTTATATAGACCGGCCTTGGTGAGCGCAAAAACGCTTCCCGGGGAGTTTTCATCCACCTCCAGTTGATTGAGGCTAATGGAGTTCTGATAATCGCCATTTTCGAGTATCGCATATAAAACAGCAACCTCAGGGAGCGCCGGGCGCTCATTTGGGGCGATGTAGTATACATTTTCAGATTCCTTTTTGGCATCCTCTTTTTGCTTGACAAAGAAATCCAGTAGGTTTAGCTCTGTTAATATGCCCGAAAAACTATCTTCTTTATCCTTAATCCCGTCTGTATTGAGGTACAGTTTGACAAACACGACAAAATCTTCATTGATGCTGTTCTCGCTCACGCTTTGCGAGCGTTCGGCTAGTTTTAGCTTAATAAAGTGCAGGTAATCACTTTTGGTAAACTCTATTTTACTTTTTCTAAACTCATTGAAGATCAAACTGTAGGTAGAGGCGTAACCAATCGTTATCAGGCGGTAATGTAAGATCCAGAGCGTTGCCTCGTCTTCCAGGAAAGGATCCAGTCCGGCCTCTTCCCCACCGAACATTAAATGTGAAAAATCGGTCAGGTTATCCTGTTCATCGGTCAGGCCAAATGCCCTCATCCAGAAACGGATCGAGCGCACCATATTGTTTCCTACCCCCAATACAATTCCTGCGGCATCGGTATTGAAATTATGTCCTCCGTCTAGAAAGTCATGACCCTTTTTAAGCCACATTAACCGGCATTGAAAAGAATCATGTCCTGAAAAAGAGAACCTGTTGCTTTTTTGAATCATCGAGCTAAATTTAAGATATGGTTTACCTAAAAATAAACCATAGTTTCAAAATTAGGAATTAAATGACACATATCAGAGAATAGTTATCAACCAACCCAGGTATTTCTGGGGGTTTTCCACATTTGTTCAAAATGGCCGTTACATTTAACAAAGGCGGCGGATAATGAGCGGAGAAGCAGGACGCGCTATGCGCATGAGTAGTACTGAAATATTGCGTAAGCTTGATTTGACTTTCATTCGGTGCGTGCGTTGTTAAGCCGGATTAGCTTAAATATTCAATGGCCGTTGAATAAACGCCTCCCACCCGCTTCTTTGCGGCCTATCTGCCTGAGGCAGAAAAGCGAGTTGGTATATACGCTGAAGGTTTTAGGTGGAACTGCGGCGGCAGTGGGTTTTGGTTTTTCGCTGCTTTGGGGAACATTTCTCGATTAAGCGTTTTTGAAAAAATGGTCGCCGGGATGTGCTGAGTAGGTAGCGGGCGCGGATTGAAGGATATCCGGGGTATGTGGGGCTTGGTCTGGTAAAAAGTTTTTAGCTGAGTTTGGTTTTGTGGCGTCATTAATTTATTTATATTGGTCTGGTAAAACCATCGTTTTTAAAAATCCGATGGATTGTAAACCATTCTTTTTTGAGGGGACGGGGCCCGGTGGGCAGACAGATTTTGCCAGGCACGGCCCATCAAAAGAGAATACCTAAAAACGATCTAAATGCCTCAATCATCAAGTATTGTTATTGATATTTCCAAAAGCAATAACGCAAAAGAATTTAAAGGAACTGCGCTGGTTCATCAGGATGAACTGAGCATAGCCACAAACTGGATCAAGGACAGGTTGGCCTTAGTGGACCAGGAAGATACCGAAAGGCTTCATGAAACGATTACCATTTTGGGCAGCCGTGGAAGTGGCAAGACTTCGTTTCTGTTGAGCCTGATTAAAGAGCTTGAAAAAACTGAGCTGGCGATCATTGAAATCATTGATCCGACTTTAATCGAGGACAAGGGACATGTTTTTTTAAATGTCATCGCCTCGGTGAAGAAGCTGGTGGAGCAAAAACTTGACCTGGATGAGTGTGATCCTTTGGATTCGGCGTTTCACCAGAAACTTTCCTGGGAATCCACGCTTAAAAGGCTGGCGCACGGGCTGCCTTCGATAGATGGCGTGGGTACGGGTTTAAATGAACAGAGCTGGCAGGATCCCGAATTTATCATGGACAGGGGCATCATGGCCATCTCCTCGGCTAGGGAGCTGGAGAAGAATTTTCACAAGTTTTTAGAGGAAGGCCTTCGAATCTTGGACAAAAAGGCCTTTATGATTGTCTTTGATGACATTGATATCGATTTTAAGAAAGGATGGCCGGTACTGGAAACCATCCGGAAATATTTTACCAGTTCGAAACTCATCACCGTAGTCAGCGGTGAGCTAAGGCTATTTTCACTGGGCATTCGCAAAAACCTTAATAAAGATCTTCAGCATGCGCTGAGCCACCATGCCAGGGGAGATGAATACCTGGAAGAGATTATGACCGAAATGGAGGGCCAATACCTGCAGAAAGTGCTTAAGGCAGAGCGCAGGGTGATTTTGCGTACGCTGGGTGAGAAAAAAGGCAGTGCGCGTTTGCTCGACATCAATATCAGCGTAAATGGCTGGGAGGATAATATCGAACATGCCTATACCGCTTTACTTTCAGATTTTGGCATCAGGAACAGATTTCAATCGAAGGCGTTTTGCGGCTTTTTGCTGAACCTGCCCTTAAGAACGCAGATCCGTTTGTTCTCACTTTACTATGAGCGAACCAATGAAAGCGGAATTTTCCGCCTGGAGCAGGCTTTCATTAGCGAACTTTATGAGCGAAGGATAGAGATCAATAAGGTGCTGGGCAACCCCAATCTGCTCAATATTGAAATTCTGGATCTATTGGTGCGGGAAAAACAATTAAATGAAGCCTATCAGCTACAACCGACCGGCGAAAGATACGTGCTGAATTCTTGCCTGACCGCGCTGAGTCTTTCCTATTCAAACCTTGTCCGGCAAGACCGTTCCTTTTTGATTTTTGATTATTTCATCAGGATTGGCTACGTGAGAAACCTATTTTCTAGCCTGGGCTATGCCGAGGATTCAAACGATTCGCGAACCTCTGTCAGTCCGTCTATAAACGGTTTGATCAAGTTTTGCGGGTTAAAGCAAGATGGTGTGCTCCGGGATACCACAGGCCTGATCACCGCTTACCTCAGAGGGTACTTAAACTTTCAGAGCCAGGGATCAGCGGTCTGGGCAGGAACTATCCCGCTAAAGGCACTTGGTGATTTTCAGAACGATAGGCGCGAAAACACGGCAGATCGGGTCGATCATGTCTTTGAGCACATCAAAGGGGACCTTCGCACGTTAGGCCTTATTCCGCTCACGATCGCTAAATTCAGCGTTCGAAATGAGCGAATGCCCTGCTTTTCCATTTACACTTTGCTTTCCACAATTGCCGAACTGCTCAAAATGAGTGATGAGGAGGATGAAGATTTACTTTTAAAGGGACTGCAGGAGCTCTCGCAGATCAGAACCTATGCCATGCCCGAATTTTCAAATAAGGGGCTCAACCTGCAGGAGGAATATTTGTCGGCCGAAGAGGAAGACGCTGATTTGGGAACTGTAGGAAACGGCAGGCTGGCCAGGGACATCATCCGCTGGAAAGCCAGCTTTAAATACCCCCTTATTGCGCCTTATCTTTTAGGGAAGATATCCACGCGTTTTTTTTATGCGCTGGACAGTATACAGCCAAAGGCAGATCAGGGACTGGGATCGATTTTCCACGCCCAGATCGTGAGCTTCATGAATGCGGTGTTAATCGAGGACGTCAAGGAAAACCTTCCCTTTCAGCGCATTAACATCAATAACACCGTTTACAGCGACAGTATACTCATCAACAACCTTTCCAGAATTAACCGGCAGGAGGATCCCGGTCAGCTTCGATTCTCGAGGTGGATTTTATCCTGCCCACTGCTCACCGGCTATTTAGACCCTTCAGCGGAAAAACTCCTGAAAGCCTTGCGTAATTTCTGTTTGATGGAAGAGCGGTTCTTTTTCAGCAAGGACTCGGTGTTTTCCGCGCTGCAGCGCGTATCCCTTCGCGGACAGACCAATAAAACCAATACCCAGAAAGACAGTTTACAGGAACGCGTCGAGTCGATCATTGACACCTTGCATAGGAGAAAAGTACCACGATCGTTGTTCGAACTTGGCAGTCGTTCGGAAATCATAAAACGCAACGACGTCATTAGGCAATCACTGAGCGATATTTTCGGAAATGATGACTACACTTCGACTATGATAAAAGAGGTCCGGGACTACATAAGCGCTAATAATATCAAGTGGTAATTCAGTCTGTCTTTAAGAACTTGTTGTTAGACAATGAGTCCCTGGAGGGTTACCGGGCTGGCATCTTCGCGCAGTTTACTGACGTAAAAAGGCGGCTATTTTTAAAGGAAAGAACTGAAAATAACCTCATTCCCGATCAGTATTACCATCTGCTGACCGAGAAGGGCTTCACGGGAATTGGCTCGTTAGCAGAAGTGCTGACCAAGGGCATCTTCAATCTGGCAGATGAGCACCTGTTGCTGGATTCGGCAAGAGTACACGTCAGGGCTCCCCAGACCAACGGCTGGCAAAAGCTGATCACCTACATGCCGCCACTGCTGCTGCAATCGGCACTACTGGCCGTCAAGGCACCACTGGCCACGCTGGATTCGGCCAGTATCCAGGGGTATTACAAAAAGTTTCTGTTGCCGAATTTCAGATACACCGCCCTTCCCTATCCGTTTATTGCGCATCTGGAAGATTATATCAAGCAAAAGAAAGGATTCTTCGATTTGCATGTCCACCTCAACGGCGCGACCGAGACCGATATCAGCTGGCAGGACTATCTGCATGAACCGGAAAAAATTTATCATGAGCTTAAAAAGGCCTATCATGCCCAGCCCAAAGTCCGTGAACAGCTCGAGCAGGAATCAAGCCTGCTTGATCCAGGTAAGTTTCTGCACCTGCTGAAAATCGGCCAGCGCATAAGGCTGCTCTTGTTTGATTTTGTTTTTGGCCTCAATGCCTCCGAATACAGGCGATTCACGGCGGAACAGCTATTGCAGCAAATACTGCGACCGGCAGCTGCTTCCAGGTTCGCAACCAGTGCAAAAAATCCCTTTGAGGATCTGGTGCCCGGACGTTCCAGTGGATTTACCATGTCCATAGAAGCTTTGATGCATATTCTGGTGCTGAGGCAGCTCAGGATCAAGCCGGGCAAAGTGCTGAGCGCCTGTTATCATTTTTACCTGCTCATCCTGGGTTTGACCAACAGGCTTTTGGTGCAACAAATGCATCAATACGGATTTGAGCAGTTTCAGAAACATACGCTCAACGGGTTACGGGAACATAGTGAGAAAAAATTTAAACAGCGTTTTTTTCAGATGCACGGCAATGAGCTCCGGAACATTTCCTTTCTGGAAGGCCGCATCTCGCCTAAAGAAACCTACCTGGAGATGCTCTCGCAGATCACCGAAATCAGCACGGGATGGAAAAGCCTCAGGCAGCACATCGCAACCCAGCTCCGTCTGGAGCGTAGGACAGGCGCTGGGGATACTACCCTTACTTTACCAACCTTAAAGCTAATTGCCCATTTTATCAAACGCGCGGATACCAGCCGCACTAAACTCTTCAGGCATGAGGACTTAAGGATAAACATCTGGAAACGCGCGATGGCCCTCGCTTACCTCTTTAACAATTATCCAAATTATGAGGGAATTCCACTGGTCGGTGCCGACGCCGCCGCCAATGAATTCGATACCCCGCCGGAGGTATTCGCTCCGGTGTTCAGGCTTTTGCGCAGAAACGGCCTGAAACACTTCACCTACCATGCCGGGGAGGATTTTTATCATATCCTCAGCGGCGTACGAGCTGTTTACGAAGCGGTCACCTTTACCGGCCTTGAACAGGGTGACCGGATCGGGCATGCGACCGCTACGGGGATTTCCCCTGAACACTGGTTTTCGGTGCTTGGCCCCAGACTGCTTATCCGCGGTGGGGAGTGGCTGGATAACCTGATTTTTTCCTATCACCTGATTTTAAGCGAGCGCATCGGTCCCCTTCAGCACCTGTTACCAAACCTGGCCAGCGAGATACAAAAACGATATCAGCAGCTATATGGCCACTATGCCGGAATTAAAGCAATAGAAGATGCCTGGATGGCGAGGAAATTTTGTCCCATTCTAGCGCTGAGCCCCAATGTCCATGATGCCAGGCTCCGCTCGGTCTTTGATGCCCGTGAATGGGATGATATCCAGTCGGCAAGGCTCGACCGCGATTGTCTGCTGGTATTAGAGCGTTATCATAACCCACAATTCAGGCAAAAATACCAGCAGCCGATCGAAATTGACACCTTTGAAATCTTCGGTGCGCGGGAACTGGAATACTTGCAAAAAGGCGTGCTGAAGGTCATGCACAAAAAAGAAGTGGTCATTGAAACCCTTCCAACCAGTAACGTCCGCATCGGTCACTATGCGGACTATTCAAAATACCATTTGTGGAACTGGCTGAAACTCGAGCAGCAGGGAGAACCCGTGCCCCCGATTGTATTGGGAACCGATGATACGGGAATTTTTGCGACCAATATCCTTAATGAATATGCCAACGTTTACGCTCAATTAACTTTTGGCGCGGGATTAAGCCATCATAAGGCCATGGAGGTTGTCAAACAGCTCAACCGGAACGGAAAAATCTATGCGTTCCGCTGATACCTAATGGACTAGCGCACAGATTCCGTCTAGCTATGACGGAATCTGCGGCAAAGTGATCAGAGCGATTGGTAGCTAAAGTGGATTTTCAGCTTGATTGGTTCTTTCCCAATTTTGGTGGTTAATTATTTTATTAATGAATGCAATAGATATGCCTGACAGCACTCAAATGCATAAGTTGAGGCTAATAAATATCTACTAATGATTATATTTTTTCGAATTTAAAACAAATCGTTATTTTCTGTTGTTTGCGGTAGAAAATAGCAACTTTCAGAGTATCGTAGCTAATGCTTTTTGTCACTTGGTCAGAATATTCAGCAGAACTAAGCCGACAAAATTAGGAAAGAACCCTTAATTGACCAAGTGATTCTATGGCTTGTTAACCATTAAATAAGACAACTACCATACTTTAAAAACTTCTTGATTATCATTTTTTGAGTTGGTCAGTCTATATCGACTGAGGAGAACAATTGAGTTTGAAACGCTTGCCGGATTATTCAATCGCTTGACCAGTCAATTTGCCCATAATTCTCGTGAAGCTAGTGAATACCTCTAGAGATACTTGGGAGTAAGCGTAAAAGAACACTCATAGACTATTATCGTGGCCTAAAGATAATTTTACATTTCAGGTATTAAGTCTCAAAATCCTAAATATTTATTTTAAAGAATCTTAAAATATTGCTTTAAAATTCAAAAATAAAAATTACTTTTATACTACAGTATTTGCAGTAAAAAAGGAACAAAAAAGCGGTGAGTCACTAGGTGAGTATCTAACCTAAAGTCCATTGAATATTGATTAAACGCATACTTTCGGACTACGTTCGAATCCCAGCGGGATCACAGACAAATCCTCTAACGAAAGTTAGGGGATTTTTTGTTTTATACCTGCCGGGATATGAATGAAGCTTTGGGATGGTTCGAACTTTCTCTTAAGCGGACTGTCGTGTAGACGGCGTCAGCGAAAAATCCCAGCGGAATCACAGAATCAACCTTAGAAAACACTAACCAAACTGCAAATCATTTTCAGGCCTTTGCATTTTTACTAAAATGCCATTTTATTCATATTTTTAGTGTGTTTTGGTGTAGCCTGGTAAGTTGGGCTAAAATAGCGACACAACCAGTAAAGCCAAACTAAAACACATCCAAATTCCAGAATTTTTCGGGATGGAAAGGCGATCAAAACCTTACACCTGGTTGATACCAGGTTTACACCAACATTACCCTTTGTTTACCCCTTGTTTACCTATTGGTTACCTAAGGGGTAATGAATAGGTAATAAAAAGGTTAACAAAGGGTAACCAACTAGCCTTTTTTTGGTCAATCTGGGTGCTTGCAAGTCGCTAATTCACCATAAATATGCATGTTAAGCAAATGTTCAATAGTCTCCCCTACCATTTTGAAACTATAGAGAATATTTTTTAACCTTCCAGAATTCCTGCTGCAAAAAGCCAAGTTCGCTTAAATATATAAAAATCCCCTATTCCGTTTTGATGTTCTCAACGGTAACAGTCTTTCTAACTTTTATGCTGCCTGGCGGCCTTAAAAAGAACGCTGTTACTTTAAAATGGTCAGCATATACCGCATCAGATCACACATATTCATTGAAGCATCATATATGCCTTTTTAACAGCCTGGTATTGCAAAGAACAACCGACATGAGACGATTTGTATTGATATTGATACGATTTAAACTAGGTCAAACAGGTTATTTATATAGTTTTGCAATTCTTTTTGAAAAACCGATTTCAGAAAAGCACTAAATTTTAACCAATTGTCCTACATCTCTAGCCTGAACGCCAGTAATGACCAATACCCGTTTTTCAACTAAACCACATTACCCAATATTAGATGGATTGCGTGGCGTAGCCGCCATTATTGTGGTTACTTTTCATTTAACAGAACCGCTCGGAACCGGACATCTCGATATTTTGGTTAATCATGGCTATCTGGCAGTAGATTTTTTCTTTTTGCTTTCTGGTTTTGTGATTGGTTATGCGTATGATGACCGCTGGAACAAGATGACTATCGGAACGTTTTTCAAACGCCGTGTAGTCAGGCTTCAACCTATGGTGGTTCTTGGGATGACACTTGGCGCCATTGGTTTTTATTTTACGGACTCCAGTATCTGGCCACTTATTCATACCATTCCGGTGTGGAAAATGTTGCTGGTTATGTTTATCGGGTGGACCGTTTTGCCCGTTCCCTTATCGCTCGATATCCGCGGATGGGAAGAAATGCATCCGCTGAACAGCGTAGGCTGGTCTTTATTTTTTGAATATATAGCCAATATTCTGTATGCCGTTGGCATCCGTAAATTATCAAAAACTGCATTGGGTATTTTAGTATGGATTGCTGCAGTTGCCCTTGCGCATCTGGCCATTACCGGTCCGAATGGCGATGTAAGCGGCGGATGGACACTCAATACAGCGCAAGTACGTGTGGGCATTACCCGTACAATGTTTCCTTTTTTCGCTGGGCTGCTCCTTTCCCGTATCGCTAAACCCAAACAAATTAAACATGCATTTTTGTACTGCAGCCTTTTGGTTGCATTGGTATTGTATATGCCGCGGATTGGTGGCGCCAACCACCTTTGGATGAATGGGATTTATGAATCGGTTTGTATCATAATTGTATTTCCGGCAATTGTTTACCTGGGCGCAAGCGGAATACTGAGTAACCAGACAGAACAGAAGGTATGCAGGTTTTTGGGCGATATTTCCTACCCACTCTACCTGGTTCATTACCCTTTGGTCTATTTTTATGTGGCCTGGATTAGCAACAACAAAGGCGTAACGTTTATACAAGCTTTACCTTACGCCGTTTTAATTCTATTCGGCAGCATTGTTTTGGCTTACGCCGCGCTGAAATGGTATGATGAACCGGTAAGAAAATGGCTGAGACAGAAATTTGGGTAATTCTTATGCAGTGGCTTTTTTAGCGGAAGCAAATAACTTTTTACCGCCCGTAATTAAAGCTACAGCAATTAAACCGGCAACAATACCAAATAAAGACTCTCTGATGATAGACGTAAGTTCTGGCAGCACGTGATGAAGCTGATCAATATTGTGCGCAAAAATACCTCCTGATACCAGGATTAAGGCAATAGTACCTACAACACTCAAAACCCGGATAATTACCGGAAGTGATTTAACCAGCAATGCCCCAAGTTTGGCTAGAAAACCTTTGTTATTGGCACGTTTAATTAATTTATAACCGGCATCATCCATGCGTACAATTAGCGCAACAATACCGTAAACACCAACCGTTGCCAGCAATGCAACAGCCGCTACAGTGATAATCTGAATGGTGAGGGTTTCGTCTATAACGGTACCAAGTGCGATAATTACAATTTCTATAGAGAGAATAAAATCTGTGGTAATGGCCGATTTTACTTTTGTTTTTTCTGCATTAGCATCGTCCTGAACAGCATCTGCAGCTGCTTTTTCTGTAGCGTGTTTACGGTGAAACAAAAATTCGATAATCTTCTCCATCCCTTCATAAGCCAGGTAAAAACCGCCAAGAAGCAGCGCAATCTTTATAGCGATGGGAAAAAATGCATTCAGAAGAAGCGCTATGGGTACAATAATGAGTTTATTTACCAATGAACCTTTGGTTATTGACCAAAGTACCGGCAACTCTCTTGAGGAAAGAAATCCGGTTGCTTTCTCGGCATTTACCGCCAAATCGTCGCCTAAAATCCCAGCCGTTTTATTTGCAGCCAATTTTGTAGTTACCGCAACATCATCCATCAATGCCGTTATATCATCGAGGATCGCAAAAATACCTGAAGCCATCTTTATCTAATTTTTAAGGCTGTAAATTATACATTCAAATCCAATTTCGACAACAAAGCATAAACAAGTTTGGTTTTTTTGTGCGAAAATCTGACCTTCATACGAAAGGCAATTTAAAAGAATACAAATAATGTAATCAATATTAACATTATCGTAATAGGATTATAATACAATTTCAATCGATAATGTCTAATTTAGATGAACAAAAAAAATTATCTACTATGAAAAAGATCATGTCTATTTGTTTAATCCTGGTTTCGGTATTCGCATTTTCAGGATTTGCACATCCACCAAAAAAAGGTGTAATCAAAACCGTTAAAACTAAAGAGAACGTGTACAACGTCCGTTTCGGTTTTAAATTTCTTGATGGCAGCTATTCCACAAGCAGCTACACGGATAGTCCGGGTTTTACGGCTACCAACCTCAATTCCGGCAGTGAATACGAATGCCAGTTGCCTTCGTCGCCGGGCGGTGTTTTTCTGCCTTATCAGTTGCCGGGCACAATTGAAGGTTTAGCTGCAGGGACGTATGAGTTTAATGCAATCCGCGGACAAGGAAACTGGGTTGGTTATGGAAATGTAACCCTAACCCTATCACCTGAACTTGTTGGCGCGGATGGTTATATTACGGTTTATATTCCAATTGCCTGGGAAGAATAAGAGATTTCCAACTGCCTATACACCAGGAGCCGCTTTTAAAAGCGGCTCTTTTTGTTTGAGTATTTTGTTGGTCTGAAAATCTGCGCGTTTTAATACGCCAGAAAAAAATCGCTTAACAATTCCTCGTAAGCTTTAGTGTGTGTTTTAACAGCCTCGTAAATATAAAAATCGCGGATCAGTGGCGCACATTGACCTTTACCGAGGCAAATGATCTGTCGGAAGGTTTCTTTGCTTTTATCTGAATGAATATCAATGACCTCGCAAAGCGACAAATTACAGTCCATGCTTTTTTCAATTACGTAGCTGGCTTGTTTGGGCGGAAGAATGAGCCACAACTTGCCATTTTCAGAAAGCCAATCGCAGCTGCATTGTACCAAAGTATCAAAGAACTCATTATCGGTATGTCGCGCTATACCTTTTTTTACTTCCGGATTGCGCAGATCGTTTATGAAAAATGGCGGATTAGATACAATAAGATCAAATTTTTCTACTGTCGAGAAGTTTGAAAGGGAAATGTGCTGCGCTGTTAAGCGTGAGGAAAAAGGAGCGTTTTTAAAATTATTCGCCGCTGCAGATGCCGTAGTTTCGTCTATTTCTATGGCGTGTATTTTTGCATTTTTAAAACGTTGCGCAAGCATTAAAGCAATTACGCCGGTGCCGGTACCAATATCGAGTATCGTTTTTGCATGGTTGTGGTGTGCCATTGCACCAAGCAAAACACCATCCGTATTAATGCGCATTGCGCAACCTTGTTGATCTACTTCGAAATGCTTAAACTTAAAAACGCTCATGTTTATCTTTCGTACAGTTCTAAAGGCAAGCCGTCAGGATCACTGAAAAATGTGAAGCGCTTTTCTGTAAATTCATCTACACGAATGGGTTCGCAAGTAATGCCGTTTGCTGAAAGTCGGGCAATCTCTTTTTCAATATCCTCAACTTCAAAAGCCAAATGGCGCAAACCTTGTGCTTCTGGCCGTGATGGGCGCGCAGGTGGATTTTCAAAAGAAAATAATTCTATCTGATACAGTCCGTTTACAGCCAAATCCAGTTTATAGGATTTTCTTGCCTCGCGGTAAACCTCTGCAAGCACCGTAAAACCTAACTTATTAACGTAAAAATCTTTAGATCTGCTGTAATCAGAACAGATAATGGCAATGTGATGAATCCGGATAAACATGGCGGTAAAGATATAAATTATCCTTGCATGTGTTCGGCTCCGGCAGTCCTCGTAAGTAATTTCTTTGTAGAAAAATCACAACATCTCCCGGCCAAGCTAATGATAGCCGGGAGATGCTTTAAAATGCGAGACTTCGCTCCTGTTCTACTTCTTCTGCCGTAATGGCCAGGTGTTTACCCAGCATTCGGCTCCCTTCTGGTGTAACCACAAAATTGTCTTCAATCCGGATTCCGGAGAAATTGCGGAAGCTTTGAAGTTTATCGTAATTGATAAATTCACTGAAGCGTTTTTCTGCGGCCCACAAATCAATCAGTTCCGGGATTATGTAAATTCCAGGCTCAATTGTGAGTACATAACCTGCTTCCAGCTCTTTTCCAAGCCGTAGCGATTTTAACCCAAACTGCGTGGTATTTTTCTTCAATACATCTGTATATCCAACATATTGCTCGCCCAGATCTTCCATATCGTGTACATCAAGTCCCATCATATGGCCGGTTCCGCATTGGAAAAACATGGCATGGGCGCCAGCGGCAACAGCATCATCTATGTTTCCGTGCATCAAACCTAAATCTTTCATACCTTGAGCCAGCGTCTTGCAAGCTGTAAGATGTACATCAAGATAGCGTTGGCCGGGTTTTAACAACGCAACAGCATCGCGATAAGCTTGCAATACAACATTGTAAACCTCTTTTTGAAGCGGAGTAAATGTTTTGGAAACCGGAAATGTTCTGGTCAGATCACTGGCATAACCAGATGCAGCTTCAAAACCAGAATCGTTCAATATCATCTGCCCTTCTTTAAGCATGTTGCCGTGAAAATGGTTGTGTAATATTTGTCCGTTTACGGTAACAATTGCCGGATAAGCCAGATTTCCGTTATTGGAAATGGCCTTTTCCTGAATCCTGGCTACCAGATCTCTTTCGTACATACCGGGTTTGGCCTGCTGCATCAACATTCGATGGATATCTGCAGAGATACATGCCGCCTGATCAATTTCCTGAATTTCTTCTGCCGATTTTACGGAGCGTTGCGCAACAACTGCCTTTATCATAGGCAATGAAGCCGATTCATTTAACGATTCCACAGGAATGCCAAGCAGATTAGCAAGCAAAATTTTGTTATCAAAACGATATGGTGGCAGAAAATGGATTTTACGTCCTTTTTTTATCGCCCCGGCAATTCGGGTGTGCAATTGATTTGATGGCTGAATATCCGTTATTCCGCATTCAGCAGCTTTTTCACTTAGCGTCTGTTGCCTGCCCATCCAAACAATCTCATCAATCGTCATTTCATCACCAAAAAGTGTCGTGCTATCTTCATCAAGATCAATTACCGCGTTCAGATTGGGCAATTGTATTCCGAAATAATAGATGAATGTGCTGTCTTGTCTAAAATGGTAAGTATTGTCCGGATAATTCATCGGACTTTCTGTATTGCCGAGAAACAACAAAAGCCCTGATTCTATCTGTAATTTCAGGTCATTTCTTCTTTTGATTCTGATTTCCTTGCTGAACATATTCGTTTATTTTAATTTAAAATAAAGCCGCTAATTTATCATTTAATATTTGGAGTAATCAGACAAAATTACGCACAATACGCTTGATAACCCGCATCTGCAAGCCAATCACGATATAATGCTTGAAGATAGTTTTCTACCTAAAACATCTTCTCCTGAAACCAAATGCCCATTTCTCCTTTTTGGCGGTTTGCCCAGGCATAGTACGGAATGCCCGTAAAATCAAAATGCTGAGTCTGCCCATTCTGCAATTTTCTAAATGCTTTTCCTTTTAAAACCGTTACGCCATTAAGCAATTGGGGCTCAAAAACTGAAGTAAAGTTTACGGAAGAAGCCATCTCAATATCAGAGATTTTGCCGCCATTGTCTTGCGCCTCGGCACAGAACAGCATCGGTCCGCGTTGTAAACTCACCCGACCACGATCATCTGCCAGTTTCTCATTGGCAATTATTTTTCTTACGGGCATTGGCAAAACAAAAGCAATCTGATCTCCTTTTTGCCAATTGTGTTCAATTTCTACATAACCTTTATTTAACTTGTATTTGATTTTTTCTCCATTTACGGTTACTGAAAATCCTTCCGTATCCGGAGTTTGGAAGTGATACAAATCTGAAGGAATGGCTTCATTACGCACCCATCCCGGTAACCTCAAATTTACTTTAAACTTTGCTTTCCGTTCCGGATTGATGGAAATATTTAAGTTTCCATCCCAGGGATAATTATTGTTTTGTACAATTTCTACCGGCATCTTGTGAATATTCAGCTTTGTACTGCTGGCCATAAAAAGGTTAACGTATACCTCATTATTGCGCTGTGCATAAATATAACCCGGCAGCGATGGTAAAAACCGGGACATATTGGTTGGGCAGCAAGAACACTCAAACCAACCCGACCGTGCACCTTCAGCATCTTTGTGTGTAATGCCATGCACAATTTGCATAGCGTTGGTATAGAAAAAACTTTTCCCGTCTAAACCGACACCAGAAAGTAAAGCATTGTACAACACTTTTTCAAGCACATCAATATATTTTGCATCGCCATGTAGTAAAAACATACGTTGGTTCCAGAAAACATTTCCTATAGCTGCGCAGGTTTCATTATAGGCAGTGGCATTGGGAAGTTCATAATTATCGCCAAAACGTTCGCCATCTGGCACGGCGCCAATTCCGCCCTGCACATACATTTTTTTGCTGCACATATTTTCCCAGATTTCATCTATCGCTTTGGTATACGCTTTATCGCCGGTTAAAGCGGCAACATCTGCAACGCCAGCATACAGGTACATTGCGCGCACCGCGTGGCCTACTGCTTCATTTTGCTGAACAAGCGGCCGGTCATCTTGCCAGTATTTTCCGTTATTCCATGGATTTTTATTTGTTTTATCGTATTGCTTTTGACCACGCTGATCAATAAAAAACTTCGCAAGTTGCAGATAACTTGCATTATTGGTTATACGGTATAAACGCACTAAAGCCATTTCTACAATTTCGTGTCCCGGCGCAACATGTCTTTTATTCGCTCCAAAAGTAGCGACCAGCAAATTTGCATTTTTGATGGCGATATCCAGAAAATTACGTTTGCCTGTAGCTTGAAAGTGTGCAATGGCCGCTTCAATTAAATGACCGGAATTGTATAGCTCATGGCTCATTTCAGATTCATTGATCCAGCGTTCTTTACCACACCACGATGGCGGATTTGCAGGATTTATTGTGCGTGCAGTATATAAATATCCATCTGGCTCTTGCGCTTTGCCAACCACATCAATTAATGAATCTAAAAACAAACTTAGTTTAGCATCCGGATAAACCGCAAGCGAGTAAGAAGCGCCTTCTATGGTTTTGTAAATATCGGTATCGTCAAAAACGAATGCGGTACCAAATTTACCCTTTTGCTGTGCGGCCATTTCAAAATTCTTGATTCTTCCTGTGGTTTCGCATCGCGCAAACGAGGTTGGAATGGTAACGTTTTTATTTGTTTCAATCCGCGGAAGCCAGAATTTATCTTCCAATTTTACCTGTGTAAACAACACTGGCATAATACTATAATCCTTACTTTGCGCAAAACAGCATTGTCCAAGTATGATAAACAGGAGAAAACAACGGTACTTCATCATAAGATAATTTGATTTTTGATGACAGATACGACGTTCAAAAGGGTTAGAATACAACTTGAGCAATAAAATGGGAACCCAAATCGGCCGACACCCTTTCTTATGAACATCATACAGGGGGATTTATAGATCATTGATCCGGTGGAGAACATTCCTGAACAACACCGGACCAATTCTTATTTCATTTTATAATGCACGTCAGAAACACCGCGCAATCTTTCTGCTGCAGTTTCTGCACTGATGTCTCTCTGCGGACTGGCCAGCATCTCATAACCGACCATAAATTTCTTGATGGTTGCAGATCTCAATAAAGGCGGATAAAAGTGCATGTGCCAATGCCATTCGGGCATATCGCCCATGTTTACCGGTGCCTGGTGCATACCCGCAGAATACGGAAATGACGTGTTAAACAAATTATCATAACGGCTGGTCAGTTCTTTAAGCACTTTTGCCAGATCTTTCTTTTCTTCCTTGCTAAAATACTTGATGTTTTCTACCGCACGTTTGCTGATAATCATCGTTTCAAAAGGCCATGTAGCCCAAAAAGGAACTAAAGCCACAAAATATTTGCTGTTGATGATGATGCGTTCGTTTAATTTCAGTTCTAATTTCAGATAATCGGATAGCAAAGTTTTTCGGTGAACGGCATAATAATTTTTCTGACGCTCAGATTCTTTTGCAATTTCTGTGGGAATACTGCCTTGTGCCCAAATTTGCCCATGAGGATGTGGATTGCTGCAACCCATAATATCTCCTTTATTTTCAAAAATCTGGATGTATCTGATCCATTCTGTTTGCGCAAGTGCCGTAAATTCTGTTTGCCATAAATCCACCACTTTTTCTATCGCTTCCAATTCCATTTCCGGGAGTGTAAGATCATGCCGCGGACTGAAACTAATCACTTTACAAATTCCACGTTCGCTTTTAGCAATTAACAGGTCTTCTATATTCTGGCTTGCAGGCTCGGTATTTTCAAGCAACGCAGCAAAATCGTTTACAAAAACAAAACTGTTGGTATACTCTGGATTGACATCGCCATCTGCACGGTTATTTCCCGGACATAGATAACAAGCCGGATCATAAGTTGGCCGGCCTTCTGTAGGCAACTCTTCTACTTTTCCATTCCACGGGCGTTTGGTTCGGTGTGGCGATACCAAAACCCAATCGCCAGTTAAAATGTTTAAACGGCTATGTGTATCTGAATTTAGGTCTAATTCTGCTTGCATGATCTGGTTATATTTGGTTTCTGCCTTTGGCGATTAATCTTCTGCAAATTATTAAAATTATTATTAAACGTCAAAAATACAGTTAATAATTAATGTATATTTGTCGTTTATTAAAATTATTTATCTTTAGTATCGGCAGAGCACATGAACCCAGAAATGTGTATGCGCTTTATACAGCAAAACATCTAACAAAACATGAAGAAATATTCCAGTCAGATTCGATATGCAACAGCGGTTGATTGCATCGTATTTGGCTTTGATGGCGACCGGTTAAAAATTTTATTGGTGAAAAGAGATTTTGCACCGGCTAAAGACAGCTGGAGTTTAATGGGCGGTTTTGCAGAAAAAGATGAAAGTCTGGATACTGCTGCCGGTAAAGTGTTGAAAAAATTAACGGGTTTAGAAGGGGTTTATCTGGAGCAGTTAAAGGCATATAGCGAGCCAGACCGCGATCCGATTGAACGTACAATTTCTATTGCTTATTTTGCATTGATCGATATAAACCGCTATCAAACGCAATTAAATCACGATTATCATGCAGAATGGTTTGATATTAAAGAAATGCCAAGCCTGATTTTTGACCACAATGAAATGGTTGCAGATGCGCAGGCCCGTTTGCGTTATAAAGCGGCATTACACCCAATTCTTTTTGAATTGCTGCCAAAAAAATTTACCATTCCGCAGTTGCAAAACTTATATGAAGGCGTTTATGATAATGCGATTGACAACCGCAATTTTATCCGGAAAATTACCTCTACCGGTTTGCTGATTAAACTGGCAGAAAAAGATAAATCGTCTTCTAAAAAAGGTGCTTTTTACTTCAAACTGGACAAGAAGAAATATAAAGACAATTTTCAGGCTTTTTTAAGTCTGATTCCTAACCGGGATAAGTTTATCGGCTAAATGCCGATAAACTTAATTTTAAAATTCCATTGACTATTCAAAAACGAGTACAAAACCTGAGTTTGGTTTTACCGTGATGCTGAAATTTTTATCTGCTTCTTTTGATTCTGTAACAATTGGATCATGCTCAGTTCCGTCTTGATATACAATGACTTTTCCTGCTCCAAATTGTTTCAGATCCAGATTTATTTTATGTTCTGACGTATTGGAAATACCAGCGATATACCATTTCTTGTCCGATTTTCTCGCAATTACAACATACTCTCCGGGTTGGCCGGCAATAAATTTGCTGTCTGTCCAGCTATCTGGCAGGGTTCTTAAAAAATCCTGTACATTTTCTGAAACGTGCATCATGCCTCCAGGCGATTCTGCGTAATGCTGTATTCCGGAAGTAAACAGAACTGAGAGTGCGAGTTGAAAGGCACTGCTTGTTTTGCGTTTTACCTGTGTCGGTATTTTATACAGATTCATCGGCGTATAATCCATCGGATCAAACACATTACGTGCAAAGGGCAACATGGTGCAAATTTCTGCTTCGCGATCTGCATCTTTTAGGGTAAAAGTTACATTCTCAAAACCTCTAACGGCTTCTGCTGTAAGCAAATTTGGATAAGTACGTGCCCAACCACGCGGCAGAGTTGCGCCGTGGAAATTCACCATTAACTGATGTGCAGCTGCATCTTTCAAAATATCAAGATAATACTGAATTACCGAACGGCCATCGCCTGCAAAAAAATCAATCTTTACGCCTGCAATACCCATTTTCTGTAAACGGCTAAAGGTTTTCTCCCGATCTTCATGCGTTAACAGCTGGCCTTTTGGTGTGTACTTTACGGTATTCCAATTGCCTGCAGAATTGTACCACAACAACAAACCCACATGTTTAGTTCTGGCATAATCTGCAAGTTCCTGCATTTTTTCGTAGCCAATTTTCTCGTCCCAGTTCACATCAATCAAACAATACTGCCAATGCATTTTTGCAGCAAAATCGATGTATTTTTTCTGCTCATCATATACAATAAAATCGTCTTTAGAGTTAATCCAGCTCCAGGAAGCTTTACCTGGTTTCACAAAATTAAGTGCACCCAAAACATTCGGTTTCGCCAGATCTGTGCCTGCGGTAGATTCTACCAAATTTGCAAGATTACCGATGGTAAGGACACGCCAAGGCGAATCGAAACCTTTTGCCACTGATGGCAAAAGCGCCACCTCGGGTAAAATCTCTTTCTCATCCGGAAAACCAATATTGAATTTACCTTTTACTGCGGATGACAGTAACCTTGTGGCGCAATAATTCCCTTCTAAACCGGCCTCAGTCAACAACACATATGCCGCAGGTGTTTTAAACAAAGCCGGGTAAACCCAACCGGTTTTGTTTTCACCAACTTTTGAAAGTGGAACATCGATATTGTAATGTTCTTCATAAGCAGGATTGGTTTGCTCCCATCCAGATTTTGAAACCTGCATGGGTTGTAACCAACTGTTCGTTTCTTCAGGGAAATTAAACGCTGTTTCCTCTTGCTTTATGTCTTGTTTTTTAGCGTTCGTAAATTGATACTTAAAAGCCACTGCATCATCAGACACCTGAAAAACAACGTGCAAACTTTCATTTTTAAGATTGTTTACTTTAAATGTTTTGCCATTGGCGATATATTCTGCTTTTGCTTTTTTACCTACCAACGGATATTCTTCGCGGATTTTTCTCTGCCCGATTGTTTCAATGGATTTAAAGCTTCTAAAATCCTTATTTTCCATAAGTAAACCAAGCTTTGAAGCTTCAATTACCGTTTTCCCTTCGCGCGTAATGCGATACATCAGCGTATTGTTTTCGATAAAAACCTGCGCCGATAGTTTCCCATCAGGACTGGAAACCTCTGTTTTTTGCTGCGCTTTTGCGAGATTGAAAGCCAGACACAACAGGCACAAAACCATTGTACTTTTAATATCATTCATAAATTTTAACCTTCAGTTAAATATTAGTTCAGTTGCATTTCTGGCCATTCAACCGCGCTGGAACCTTCTCCGATATTGACGATATACACCCCAAGTTCTACACCGAATTTATTCTGGTAAGCAACAGAAATTTGTGCAACCAGATTGTCTATTGCTTCATCGCGTACCAGATTAATTGTACATCCACCAAAACCGCCACCCATCATACGCGCGCCCAAAACATTTTCATTGCATTTTACTTCGTCTACTAAGAAATCCAGCTCGGCACAACTTACTTCATAATATTTGCTTAAACCCTCATGCGTCTGAAACATCCGTTGACCGAGCGAAACAAGGTCGCCTTTTTCCAAGTCTGCGCAAGCGAGCTGCAAACGCTCAATTTCTTCGACAACGTAAAGACATTTTTGATAAATATCGGCATCTTTCGGAAGCACAAATTCATCCAACATACCAACGGTAGCATCGCGCAAACTCTGTACTTCCGGATGCGCTTCCTGAATCCATGAAACGCCCTGATAACACGCTTCACGGCGTTTGTTGTACGCAGAATCAGAAAGATTGTGTTTCACATTCGTATTAAACAGCACCATTTTGAAGCCAGGTAAATTCAATGGAATATATTCGTATTCGTGCGTTTTGCAATCGAGTTTTATTGCATGGTCTTTTTTGCCGAAAACTGAAGCAAACTGATCCATAATACCGCACATTACACCAGCAAAATTATGTTCTGCCTTTTGCGCAAATTGGGTAAGGGCAATTTTATCAATGCCCAGCGAAAAAATATTGTTTAAGGCATATCCAACTGCGCATTCTAATGCCGCTGATGAAGACAAACCTGCTCCGCCGGGAACATTTCCGTCCAAAGCCAGATTAAATCCCCCAACCGTAAAATTTGCTTTTTGAAATTCATTTACCACGCCAAGAATATAGTTTGCCCATTGCTGTGGTTGTTTTTCTACAGAATGAATATCAACCTGCACGTGCTCATCATATTTCACAGAATACAAATGAATCTCGGCATCGCTTCTTTTTGAAATGGCTACATACACATATTTATCAATTGCTGCCGGCAAAACAAAACCATCATTATAATCGGTATGTTCGCCAATAATATTGATCCTTCCAGGCGATTGAAATATTGCGGGTTTTTCGTTATATATTGAAATAAATTTATCTCTTAATGCATTTATATCCATAGTGTTGAATGTTGTTTTATGATTTTAATATTAAGGTTCCAGATTTTAAGATTTATTGAGGAGCTTTCCATCTCAGTACAGAAACAGAACTGCTTTTTTCGGTTTGCAAACCTTCGCCATCTAACTGATCAACCTTTTGAACAAGTAAATCCAATATGTGCTGGCTCAACCAAAGTTCAGTATCAAAAGTTGGTTCCCAATCGCCAACATTTTCTGCAAATAAATCAGATACCGTCCATTTATTTTCCGGCAGGTTTTTGTTGCAGGCAATTGAGACTTTCGAACCGCGTTCGTGGTCGCGAAAAACGAGTGCTACCGCCGTTTGTTTATTCTTTTTCCAGGAAACAATTTGCGGTCGCGATATTGGAATTTGTTTTGTACCGCCACCACTTAGCGTAAATGCTGTTTTACGAAACGCTAGATTCTGAACGTTCCATTTTCCGTTACTGAAGTAAACTATATGATATTGAGGCACAGCCGAATCAGATTCACGCCAGTAACTTGCGATTATCGGATATCCATCCTCATCGGTTGTCATAGCAGTCTGGTTAATCAGTTCACTTTTCTGCGGGATCCGAAGCGCATATTCGGCATTCTCTGCCTGTATAGGAAGCGTATATTTTTCGCCGGTAGATTTTTGCCAGCTCTCGCCGCCATCGGTGGATTTTGCATAACATAAGTCATGATTACTGGCAACATCTGGCGTTTCCCGCCAAACCCAGGATAGATGTATTGTACCTTTCGCATCTACAAAAGTTTGCGTATACGCATTTCGCTTTCCTTCTCCATCAATCAAATTATTTTGCACGCGTTTCCATTTTTGAAAGGCTAACACGTAACGGTTAATCATCAGGTTGCCGTTTCCAGATCCGCCATCGCGGTATAGAAAAAGCAAATCACCGTTTTTCAATTTATAAAATTCAGGATAGCTCACTTTGTTTTCGGCATTCTTGAGCATATTTCGCTTTGGCCCCAACTGTAATGAATGTGGTTTCAAAGAAACAGCATAATTTAAGTTATTGTTGTGCTGACCCCAGGCAACATGCAGATAACCAGCGCCATCTACCATTATACTGATAGACTTATGTGCGTCGGTTGCATCGGCCTGAAATTTCGTGCGTTGCAACTCCCACTTCATTTTATGTACGTTTCGTTTCGCGAGAACCACGTATTGTTCACGATCGTAAAAGGCCACATATTGCACATCTTTAAACGTGACTAAAGCATTTTTGCGGAAGATTACAGTATTTACAGAGTTATTTGCCCAGGCATTCTCAGCAATTGGATAATGCGTAATTTGTTGCGCACTGGCCGCCATGCAGATAAAAAAACACAAATGGAGTATAATTTTCATATGGTCTTTTTATTTGTGCACCTGTACATTTTTTAAGTAACGATACATTTCACAACTGGCCAATAAGAACGCGCCTACACCAAAATCGGCAGTAGAATTTCGATCAACGACCTGCCCGGGAATGGCTTTTTCTCCAATAGGTTGTATGTAACCAACCTGTCCATTTGCTTGCAGCGCCGTATTATTCAGGTATTCAAAAGCTTTATACGCAGCTTTTTTGTATGCGTTACCTTTTAAATAACCATTGTTAATGCCCCATAAAAGCCCATAACAAAAGAAAGCCGTTCCGCTGGTTTCTGGTCCGGGTGCATGTGCAGAATCTAACATGCTTCTGGTCCAGTAACCCTCTTTCTGCTGACTGTTTACCACTGCATCTGCCAGTTGTTTAAACCTGTTCTGATACACCAAGATATGTTCGTCAATTTTAGGAATATCGGCAAGCACTTTGGCCAATCCGGCCAAGACCCAACCATTTCCCCTCGACCAAAAATCTTTACGTCCGTTAATACTTTTATGCTTAGGATACAGATACTTTGCATCTCTGTAGTAAAGTTTTTCTTCGGAATCAAACATTACGCTATCGGCATATTTGAAGTAAGAAAAAAGCTTATCTGTATAGCGTTTATCTCCGGTAATCTGGTGCATTTTCGTCATTACGGGCATCACCATATATAAGCCATCTGCCCACCACCAATAATCATTTTTTGGTGTAGACATTTGGTATTCCATAACTTCGCGAGCCCTGGCAATCTTATACTCTTGCGGATCAAGCTGGTACAAATCTATATACGTTTGAAAACAGATATGCCAGTCGCCAAAAAGAACATATTCGGCACTTTCGCCGTAACTGTATTTCCATTTTTCTTTATCGTTAGATTGTGCACCTTTCCACCCGTTAAAGTTTGCCCACTTTTCTGCATACTGGCGGTAACTGGTATTGCCCGTAATTCTATACGCCTCCATATTTCCGGTTTGGTACGCTGCATGATCCCAAAAAGCCCGGCATTCTGCGGCATTATTATTCTGCCAATAGGCATTCACTTTATTGATTGTTGCCATTACAGATGCTGTATCCGGCGTTTTCTGTGCCCAGACAACTGTAGAAAAAAGCGTAATAATACCAATGACCAGTATTTTTTTCATCGTTCAGTTAACTGGAGAAATTCCTTTAATTGTTGGTTTAACCGTTTTAACATTTCCATCTGCATCAAATTCAAGTTTATCAATACAAACTTCGCGGTTAAAACCCGCAGCATCGCCCATTGCAATTCCATTTGGACGTGTAAAACGATGATACACAATATACCATTCATCTTTCCCCGGAATTTGGATCACACTGTTGTGGCCGGTACCATAAATGCCTTGCTTTTCGTCTTTCTGTAAGATTACATTGTTTTTAGGAAGGATAATTTTGCCATCTGGCCGATCTGACGTGCCATACGCAACCTGATAATTAGGACTTCTGGTATCGTCTTCAGACCAGAAAAAATAATACTTTCCTTTACGAAAAATCACTTCTGTACCTTCTCTGAAATTCGAGGTTGGTGTGATCACTTTTATGGTATTGGTATCAATAGAAACCATATCTGCATGGAGTTTTGCAACTGCCATGTAACCATTTCCCCAATACAAATAGCTTTCATGGGTTTGAGGGTCGGTAAATACATCCGGATCAATTTCCTGCCCGTCTTTTATGCCTTTCGGTCTGCTGGCAACAATTGGACGGCCGCTATCCGTAAACGGACCTGCCGGATGATCTGCAACTGCAACACCAACTTTCTGCGCAGCAGTGAAATAATAGAAATATTTATATTTTCCATTGATGTTTTTTTCTGCGATTGTTGGTGCCCATGCGTTCCGCTTTCCCCAGCTTACTTGCTCTGGCAGATCAAGAATTTTGCCTTCATCTGTCCAGTTTACCAAATCTCTTGATGAAAATGTTTTAAAATAATTGCCAGACCAGCCATCAAAACCATCTGATGTTGGATATAAATAAAACTTCTTTTGCTGGTTTGAATAAATAATTTCAGGATCGGCATAAAAACCTTTCAAAACCGGATTTCCATCTATAACGGCAGTTACCGTATATTTCTCAGCAGGTCGATTGGCGACTTTTACCGTAAAAACAACCGCTCCTTTACTAAAATCTACAGCGCCTTTTGGTGAAATCTGCACATCTGCAAAACCAGAGAATTTAGGATCTAAAGATTTTAATCCGGTATTCGGCATTAAAGGCAGATAAACGGTTTTCTTCACCGTATCTACAACTATATTGTTGGTTTTGACTGACGGATTCTGCACCGTTTTAAACGCACTGGCAGCATGATACCATTTGCCTAGCAAACGCTGCAATTCTGCGTTGGTGATGGGCAAAACCGTTCCATGGCGCGGATGAAAATCCATCGAAACATCTTGATCTACAACAGAAAAATGTTCTAAATCCTGTGTTTTTGTAAACTGATATTTGCCGCTGGTATACATATCGTACATCAAAATATAGCCCTGCTTATTGTTCAGTTTAAAAATCCCGGAACCTTCTACCGGCAATTTTGTCTGCTGCAGGTATCGATCTTCCAATGTGTAACCTTCTGTTAACCGATTAGAAACGGCTTTTTTAATTCCATTTCCATCGCCTTCAGTTTTGAAGAATAAATTGTATTTGCCGTCTTTGTAAATGATATCGCCATCAATACATGAACCTTTCGTCGGACTAAAAAACAATTGTTTTGGTTCGGTTTCCAGATCTGTAAACGCAGCATTTGCATAAGCATAGTAAATTATATCTGGCCCATTTCCATGCTTCATAGACCAATACAGCATGTATTTTTTTGTTTTTGAATCGTAAATGGTTTGTGGTGCCCAAACCCGCAAAAGGTTTTCGTTCCCGGCAAATTTCTTTTGGATATTTACCACGGACGATGTCCAATGAATCAGATCGGTTGACTTTAACAAAACCATAGCGCGGTTAGAATCCCAACCTTTTGCAGAAACCATATCGGTTACAACCATATAAAATGATTTTCCATCTGCACCTCTTAAAATATGCGGATCGCGAACGCCACCCGTGGAGCTTATTTTTTTTGAATCGATAACCGGTTTATTGCCATTAAGCGCTTTGAATGCATAACCATTTGTGCTTACTGCAAAACGGATTGATTCTTCATCACCAGTATTTCCGGTAAAATAGGTAAACAAATAGGCGCTTTCTTTTTCGGTTTTTTGCGCCATAACTCCTAGGTGTAGTGAACCGATAAAAATAGCCGAGAGCAAAAAATAACCTGCGCGGATATTGTGGATTAATCTTTTCATGTATTTACTTCAATTGAACGGTGAGGACCTGAAATGTATTCGGGGCCAATGTATAGCCTATTTTTGTATCGATTTTGAAATCGGAAACCTTTGTAGAAATGCGTTCCGATTCATTAAACGTATTTTTATCCTCGGCCTTGCCAGTCAGCGTTTCACATTTAGCGGTATTGGTTTTCAGTTTAAAGCCGGTAAAGTTCAAATCGAATGTAGCTGCTGCATTTCCCGTATTTACAAGTTTCAGGATGAGTTCATTTTTGGCGATGTCTTTTACAGCTGATGCTGCCAGCGTAGAATCGTGTTCCTTAAATGCCACAACATTTGCATAGTATAAATTGCCCATATGTGTAGAAAACATCTTTTGTACGTAGTAATTTGCAGTATGCATCACGGTATTGTTGTCAAAATAAATGAGGTTTGGATTCCAGGATGTGTGTTTTATATTCGCAATCAGCGGTGCGTAAGAAGCCATATGAATAACATCGCCATTGCGTTCCATTGCGGTCATATAAGCCGCTTCTGCAAGTGCGTTAGACAAGGCATTCCCTTTTGAAGCATATTCGCCGATATAGACTTTAGACTTGGAACGGTCGTATTGATCATAACGTTGCTGGTTGGCAACAAACCATTTTGGTTCTTCATAATAATGCTCATCTACCATCGGAATTTTTAGTGCATTGGCAAAAGCCCAGCCTTTATCGTAATCCTCGCCACTATGAAAAGGCCCGGTTGTGCCAATTAGCGTAATTTGAGGGGACTTTTCGCGCACGCGATCGTAGATCATTTTAAAACGCTCTTCAAATTCTGGAGTAATTTTATCTTCGTTACCAATGCCAATGTATTGGAGATTGAAAGGTTTTGGATGCCCGGCTTCTGCACGTTTTGCACCCCATGTTGTGTTCGCTGCACCATTTGCATATTCTACAAGATCAATAATATCCTGAATGTAAGCCTCCATATCTTCCATCGCCACAGCCTTTTGTCCGGTGCCACCAATGCGCCAGGTTCCGCCAGAATTTTGACAACTTACTGCCGCTGCAACAACCGGAAGTGGTTTGGCGCCAATATCTTCACAAAACTGAAAATATTCGAAATAACCCAAACCGCCAGATTGCTGATAATTCCAGATGTTGCGTTGCGCTTTGCGCGTTTCAATTGGTCCAACGGTATTTTTCCAGTGGTACATGTTGGCTACGCCATCGCCATGTGCTAAACATCCTCCGGGAAAACGCATAAATTTTGGTTTTAGAGCAGCAATGCTTTCTGCAATGTCACGGCGCAAACCATTATGGTGTTTATTAAAAGTATCTTCTGGAAAAAGTGAAACCACATCTAATGCAACTTTAGTCTTCGACTGGATTAAAATCGCCAGATTTGCAGCAGTATCCGTTGTATTTGAGGTAATTTCTGCTTCGTATTTCGCCCAATTTGCCTTGACGTTTTTTAAACTTGCAATCCCATAAACCTGACCTTTTTTACCCCGCAACTGAATTTCAACAATTGGATCTGCTCCATCGATTTTCTTTAGAAAAACCGAAAAATTATATTTTTTCCCTTTGGAAAGCGAGAGACCATCAAAACCGTTATTAATTAAGCCAACGCCTTTTTGTCCGGCTTCCTGAACGTCTAAAACTACGTAATGCGGATTATTCGGATGAATCGGCGATGCGCTTTCTATGCTTACATTTCCATAGCCGAAACCGTCTGTAGTATATTCCCAATTGGTAAAGGGATGCCAACCCCAACGATCGGCGGGTGTGTATTCAAAAGATCGGTTCTGAACAAGCTCAGCATATAAACCACCATCGGCAGCATAGCTGATGTCTTCAAAAAAAATCCCGAAGAGATCGGAACTAATGGGTTTTTCCTGAACATTTTTGTGTTGCCCAAAGCTTATCGCTGTACCCAAAAGGCACAACAATACCGTAAAAATTTTTCTCATTTGGTTTTGGTTTTTAGCCCAATTATTTGTTAAAAGCGCAATTACAGGTGGCTCAATTCCTGTTTAACGCAAATTAACCTTGTATATATTCAATGAATAAGGCGCTAACACCAGGTTTAACTTACCTTCTTTCAATGTTTCAGTTTGTACTTTCGGTACAACCGCGTTTGGTTGTTCAAAAGTGTTTATCAGTTCTAAAGAACCACCCAAAATGGTGTGCTCAATTGTTTTGGATAACTTTTGTTTGCCCGCTAACAGCAATGGTTTCTTCACTGAATTTGCCGTGGTATTTACCACTTTAACAATAACCTGTTTTTTTACCCGATCAATAACTGCCGAGCTGTAAACGCCGTGCTGCCCGCCCAGTTCTTCATCAGGCAAATTAATATGTAGCGTTTCGGTACCTTTATTTGTAGAAAATAATTTTTGCACATAATAATTTGGCGTTGCATAAACATTTAAACTGTTTACCCAGATCAAATCCGGTGCCCACTGCCAGCCATCTTCATTGGCAAAAAGCGGCGCGTAACTGGCCATTTCTACCACGGCAGCATTACGTTCTAAGCCGGTCATGAAAGCGGCTTCTGCAAGTGCAGCCTGCCAATTGTTGCGTTTGGCACCAGTAATTTTACCATCAAGGTGCGCAGCATATTCGCCAGCGAAAATTTTAGAACCTGTTCTGCTAAAATTATCGTAGCGGTTGGCATTTTTTAAAAACCACTCCGGAGAACGGTAATAATGTTCATCAATAATATCAGCATTCATCCCGCGCAATGCGGAATCTAAATAATGAAAACGTTCGCTATCGGGATCGGTACCTGAACTAAAAATTAATTTAATTGATGGATATTTTGACTTGATTGCCTGTTGAAACAATTTTGCTCTCTCGATATATTGCGGACCCCAATTTTCGTTTC
Source organism: Pedobacter terrestris (assembly GCF_052343045.1). Taxonomy (NCBI): domain Bacteria; kingdom Pseudomonadati; phylum Bacteroidota; class Sphingobacteriia; order Sphingobacteriales; family Sphingobacteriaceae; genus Pedobacter; species Pedobacter terrestris. Next base: position 2,346,245 of record NZ_CP180264.1, read on the forward strand.
CGACGCCAAGAAAACGCAGGTCAAATTTTTCCGGGTGACCTAAATCTGCACGTACTTTGCCCCAATGTGAATTTACATCGCCATTGGCAAACTCAATTAAATCCAGCGCATCCTGAATGTAAGGATCGAGTTGATCAATTGGTACAAGTTCTGCAGTATTGTACTGGCAAGCCATACCGCAATTGAGGATGGGCAAAGCCGCAGCACCAATGTCTTCGGCAAGCTGAAAATATTCAAAAAAGCCTAAACCGAACGTTTGAAAATAATCTGGAGCCGGGCGATGTGCAAATTCAACATTCCAGCGGTTCATAATCAACTGGCGTTCTTCGAGCGGTCCGATCGTTTTTTTCCATTGATAACGGTTGGCCAGATCAATACCTTCTACAATACATCCGCCAGGAAAACGAATAAACCCCGGCTTTAAATCGGCCAGCATTTGAACCATATCTTTGCGCATTCCGCCCGGCCTTCCTTTCCAGGTATCTTTCGGGAAAAGTGAAATCATATCGAGATCAATCTGCCCTTCACCTTCAAACCAGATATTAAAACGGGCATTTTCTGCGCTTTCATTGGCTTTAAAACTTGCCTTAGCTGTGTTCCAATCGCCGTTTTGTTTTTCAGTATTTACATGTGTTTCTGCCAGTACACGGTTTGTTGAATCTGTAAGTTCGATGTGTATTTTTACACCAGGTACCGATTGGCGATACATTACAGAAAAATTATAGGTTTCATTTTTTTTGATTCCCATACCTTTAAAACCTTCATTGCTGAGGCCGGCATTTCGCTTCTGCTGTGCGTTTTTAAGACTTATCCGTACAAAACGCGGATTATTGGTATTGGCCGACTGGCGGTTAAGCACCAATACATCGCCTTCGCCAAATTGTTTGCCCAAAATTTTCCAACCCATTAGGGGCTTTGCAAACTCAAAAGACCTGTTTTTAATTAATTCTGCATACAAGCCGCCATCTGCCCCGAAATTAATGTCTTCAAAAAACACACCCCATTGCGTATCAGAAATTTTATCGCCAACAACTGATGTATTTACAGATATAGCCGATGTTGCAGTTTGGGCCATACCAGCCGTGCAGGTTACAACAACAGCCGAGAATGCGCCAGCAAGCGCCCGTAAATGCGTTTTCTTGATGTTCATTTATGGTGCTGGTTCGGTAGCAGAAAATACGTAAGTGGTAGATGTTTTATAAACTGCGCCCGGTTTTAATACTGTTGATGGAAATGCAGGTTGGTTTGGTGCATCTGGAAAATGCTGTGTTTCCAGGCAAAACGCAGAGCGTTGCGGATAACTTTTACCTTTTTTGCCGTCTGTGGTTTTTCCCGTAAGAAAGTTACCACTATAAAACTGAATACCAGGCTCTGTAGTGTAAACGTCCATTTTTATTCCGCTTAGCGGACTTCTAACCGATGTAATAGATTGTGTATAATCGTGCGTATCTAAAACAAAGTTATGGTCATAACCTTCGCCATTTTTTAGTTGCTCATCTGTATTTTTGATGTCTCTGGCAATGGGTTTTGCTTTCGTAAAATCAAATGGAGTGCCTTTAACTTCCTGCAATGTCCCCGTTGGGATAAGCGTTTTGTCAACAGGTGTAAATCGAGCAGCTTTAATCCACAATTCGTGATCGAGAATGGTTTTTGCACCTTCTCCCGATAAATTAAAATACGTGTGATTGGTTAAATTCACAACCGTTTCTTTATTGGTAGTGGCTTCATAATCAATTTTAAGCCCTTTTTCTTTATTGATGCTGTAGACTACTTTAACGTTCAGCGTTCCCGGATAGCCACCTTCACCATCTTTAGACAGGTAAGAAAGCACCAAACTATCGGCTGTACTTTTCTCTACATTCCAAACCTTACCATAAAAACCACTCTTGCCACCATGAAGGGTATTTACGCCATCATTGATTTCCAGTTGGTATGCTTTGCCATTCAAGGTAAATTTTCCTTTGGCAATGCGATTTCCATATCTTCCAATTAAAGCACCAAAAAATGGCTCTCCTTCTTTTTGATAAGTTTTAAGTGAATCGTAACCCAAAGCAACATCTACAAGTTTACCTTTCGCATCCGGAACCAGTAATGAGACAACACGTCCGCCGTAATTGGTAATTGATGCAGAAATTCCTTTTTGTGTACCAATTTTATACATCCCGACTTTTTGTCCGTCAACCTCCCCACCGAAGCCAGCAGTATCACTAAGGTTTTTTTCTTGTTCTTGAGCTACCTTCTTATCGGTAGATTGGCAACCAGCCACTAAAGCGGCAAGGCACAAAAGCACATAAAGATTCTTTGTGTTCATCATATCATATTTGGTTAGCATGTTATGCGAAGCCAAGATATGAATTAAACAATAAACGTCAAAACAACATTTATATATTATTTATTTTACACAACATAGAAAATTATAAATCAGACAGTTATTTACATTCATCTAATTAAAACGCAAAAAATGTTACACTTTTTTCTTCGTTTAATAAAAAAATAAACGTTAATTAGACACTTATAATTATTATGAGAACGACCAAATATGTAATCGGCATAGATTACGGTTCAGATTCTGTACGATCTGTAATTTTAGATGCCACAAACGGAGCAGAACTCTCCTCTTCTGTTTTTAACTATAAGCGTTGGCAAAAAGGTTTATATTGCGAACCCGATAAGAATTTATTCAGACAACATCCCCTTGATTATATTGAAGGTTTAGAAGCCACTATTAAAGATTGTATTGCAAAAGCAGGTGGCGCAGAAATAGCGGCGGGTGTTGGTGGCATTTCTATTGATACAACTGGCTCTACACCAGTTGCAGTAGATCAATCCGGAACGCCATTGGCTTTATTGCCGGGTTTTGAAGAAAATCCACACGCCATGTTTGTACTCTGGAAAGACCATACCGCAGTTAAAGAAGCAGCCGAAATAAACAAACATGCCACACAGTTTGAAACCAACTATTTAAAATACGTTGGTGGTATTTATTCATCAGAATGGTTCTGGGCGAAATTACTACGCACTTTAAGAACAGATGAAGCGGTACGCAACGCAACGTTCTCTTGGGTTGAACATTGTGACTGGATTCCATTTTTACTTACTGGCGGAACAGACATCAGTCAGATGAAACGCAGCAGATGTGCCGCCGGACATAAAGCTTTATGGGCAGAAGAGTTTGATGGATTGCCGCCGAATGATTTTTTCAAAACGCTAGATCCGCTTTTGGATGGAATGGTAAATCGTTTATTCACGGATACATACACATCTGATGAAGTTGCTGGTACAATATCTGCCGAATGGGCAGAACGCCTGGGTTTAAATCCGGATGTACAAATTGGTGTGGGCGCTTTTGATGCACACATGGGCGCTGTAGGCGGGCAAATTGAGCCATATTATTTAAGTAAAATAATGGGAACCTCGACCTGCGATATCTTAATTGCACCGAATGACGAAATTGACAACAAATTAATTGCCGGCATTTGCGGCCAGGTAAATGGTTCAGTTGTTCCGAACATGGTGGGTTTAGAAGCTGGCCAGTCTGCCTTCGGCGATACTTATGCCTGGTTCAAAAATATTTTAGCGTGGCCTTTAAAAACCATTCTGCACGATAGTGAACTCATTTCTAAAGACCTTGCAGCGCAGCTGGAAGAAGAAATGAACAATAAAATCATTGTAGAATTAAGTAACAAAGCTGCATTACTGCCTTTAAATGACGATGACGAACTCGGTATAGATTGGTTTAATGGCCGCAGAACGCCAGATGCCAATCAAGAACTTAAAGGCGCTTTAATTAACCTCGATCTTGGTACAGATGCACCGCGTATTTTCAAAGCGCTTGCAGAAGCCACCTGTTTCGGTGCAAAAAATATTGTAGACCGTTTTATAGAACAAGGTATTCCGGTAAAAGGAATTATTGGTATTGGCGGCGTGGCAAAAAAATCTGCTTACATCATGCAGATGATGGCAGATGTTTTAAATATGCCTATTCGCATCCATAAATTTGAACACACCTGCGCTTTAGGTGCAGCGATGTTTGCTGCTGTTGTTGCCGGTATCCACCCAAATATAGAAAGCGCAATGCAGGCAATGGGCAGTCCGTTCGATGCCGAATACCAACCCAATCCACAGTCTGTAAAATATTATGAAAAACGTTTCCCAAGATATAAATCGTTAGGCAAAGACATTGAAAAACACACGTACCATGAGTAACTACCAGGATATTAAAGAGAAAGCTTACGCGGCCAACATGCAACTTCCAGAACTGGGTTTGGTGTTGTTTACCTTTGGAAATGCAAGTGAAGCTGACCATGAAAAAGGTGTTTTCGCGATAAAACCAAGCGGTGTTCCGTACAAAGATTTAACGCCGGAGAAAATGGTTGTTGTAGATTTTGAAGGAAAAACAATTGAAGGTGATTTGCGCCCATCATCTGATACACTTACACATGCTGTATTGTATAAAAACTGGGCAGAAATTGGTGGTATTGTACATACGCATTCTACTTACGGTACGTCTTGGGCACAAGCAAACGAATGTATCCCGATTTTCGGAACTACACATGCAGATCACCTTACTGCAGATATTCCATGCGCGCCACCAATGGAAGACCACATGATTGAAGGCCAATATGAATATGAAACGGGTTTCCAGATTATCAATCATTTCGAAGCGCTACAACTGGATTACCGCGAAGTAGAAATGATTTTGGTAGGCAACCATGCGCCATTTACCTGGGGCAAAAATGCTGCGAAAGCCGTTTACAATAGCGCGGTATTAGAAAATGTGGCACATATGGCGTATTTAACGCGCCAAATCAATGCATCTGCAAGTCGCTTAAAACCTTCACTAATCAACAAACATTATCAGCGCAAACATGGAAAAGGCGCATATTACGGACAATAAACACTATTAATACAAGACATAAAATGATCGATTTAAAGAAATTAGAACTTTGGTTTGTTACCGGTAGCCAGAGTTTATACGGAGAAGAAACGCTTAAACAAGTTGCCCAACATGCCGAAGAAGTTGCCGCTGCGCTAAACAGTGCTTCGCAAATTCCGGTTCAAGTGATATACAAGCCCATTGTTAAATCGCCGGAAGAGATTTATGAAACTTTATCCAGCGCCAATACTGCAGAAAACTGCATCGGAATTATTACCTGGATGCATACGTTCTCGCCGGCAAAAATGTGGATTCGTGGCTTAAATGCGCTGCAAAAACCGCTTCTTCATTTACATACACAATACAACCGCGATATTCCGTGGGGAACGATAGATATGGATTTTATGAACCTGAATCAAAGTGCGCACGGCGACCGCGAATTTGGATTTATGGTAACCAGAATGCGTAAAGACCGTAAAGTAGTAGTTGGCCATTGGCAAGATACTGAAGTTTTGGAAGAAATTAACGGATGGAGCCGCGCTGCAGCCGCATGGCACGATTGGCAAGGCGCAAAATTTGCCAGATTTGGTGATAATATGCGTTTTGTAGCGGTTACAGATGGCGACAAAGTTGAAGCAGAAATGAAATTCGGTTTTTCTGTAAACACTTATGCTATCGGCGATTTAGTTGCTTACATCAATAAAATTACAGACAGTGAGGTGAAATCCCTAACGGATGAATACGAGCATTTGTACAATATGACCGACGATTTGAAACACGGAGGTTCTCGTCATCAATCTGTATTTGAAGCCGCCAAAATTGAACTCGGCTTGCGCCGCTTTCTGGAAGATGGCAACTTTAAGGGTTTCTCTGATACGTTTGAAGATTTGCACGGTATGATTCAATTGCCCGGAATTGCTGCACAACGTTTAATGGCTGATGGTTATGGTTTTGCCGGTGAAGGCGATTGGAAAACCGCTGCTCTGGTACGCGCTTGTAAAGTAATGGGTAGCGGATTGGAAGGTGCGAATGCTTTTATGGAAGATTATACCTACCATTTTGATCCTGAAAATGCCTTAGTACTTGGATCGCACATGTTAGAAGTTGATGCTTCTCTGGCTAAAGGAAAAGCAAGTCTGGAAGTTCATCCTTTAGGTATTGGTGGGAAAGCAGATCCTGCACGTTTGGTATTCAACACTGCCGGAGGAAAAGCTTTAAACGCTTCTTTAATTGATATGGGAAACCGTTTCCGGTTGTTGATTAATGCCGTTGACGCTGTAGAAGCTGAACATGAAATTCCGAATTTACCAGTTGCCCGCGTGTTGTGGAAACCGCTTCCCGATATGAAAACCGGATGCGCTGCATGGATTTACGCCGGTGGTGCCCACCATACCGCATACAGTCAAAATTTATCTGTAGGAAACTTACAGGATTTTGCTAATATTGCAGGTGTTGAATTTGTAACCATAGATGCCGACACTAACCTGAACCAATTCAGAAATGAATTGCACTGGAATGAAACATTTTACAAACAATAAATTAAAACCAAACCTAACCAATTTAAAACTTCATGAGCAATCATCTTTCGATCACAGATTATGTGGTCTTCATTATTTACTTCCTCGTCGTTTCCTTGTACGGATACAGCATTTACCGGAAACGGGAAAAAGGCGAGCAAGACGCCAAAGGATTTTTCCTGGCCGAAGGTACTTTAACCTGGTGGGCAATTGGTGCATCATTAATCGCTTCAAATATTTCTGCCGAACAATTTATCGGCATGAGTGGCGAAGGTTTTTTTCTCGGTATCGCCGTTGCTGCATACGAATGGATTGCTGCAATCGCATTAATCATCGTTGCGGTGTGGTTTATTCCGGTTTATCTTAAAAATAAGATTTACACCATGCCTCAGTTTCTTAAAACGAGGTACAATGAATCCGTAGCTTTAATCATGGCCATATTCTGGTTGTTTTTATATGTATTTGTTAACCTTACCTCTATCTTATATTTAGGTGCGGTAGCAATAAATGGTTTAACCGGCGGAAATTACCTACATATCATTATGATCGGGCTTGCGGTGTTTGCGCTAATTATATCTTTAGGCGGTATGAAGGTTGTAGCCTATACTGATGTAATTCAGGTAGCTGTGCTCATCTTCGGAGGGTTGGTAACCACATATATCGCGCTAACTGTTGTTGGACAAAAATTTGGCGTTGGCAGTAATGCAATTGCCGGGTTTAATGTTTTAATGGAACAAGCACCTGAACATTTCAAAATGATTATCCCGAAACCAACGGCAACATCAACACAAAACGAAATCAGTAAATACCTGACTTTTCCGGGTATGCTTTCTTACGTTGCCGGTATCTGGATCATCAATTTAAATTATTGGGGCTGTAATCAATACATCACTCAAAGAGCATTGGGTGCAGATTTACATACCGCAAGAACCGGAATTTTATTTGCAGGGTTATTGAAATTAATGATGCCAATTATAGTAATGCTACCTGGAATTGCAGCTTTTGTGTTGTATAAAGGCGGGCATTTGCCTCAATTGGTTGGTGGTAAAGATGGCGCATATTCCGCGATTTTAACCTTTCTTCCTACTGGTTTGAAAGGTTTGTCTATTGCCGCATTAACCGCTGCAATTGTAGCTTCACTCGCAGGTAAAGTAAATAGTATTTCGACCATTTTTACGCTTGATGTATATTCAAAATATTTCAAAAACGCATCGCAGAAGCAACTGGTTTCTGTTGGTAGAACTACCGTATTTGTAGGAATGTTACTGGCAATCTTATTTACATGGAATGATTTATTGGGTATTGGCGGCGAAGGCGGTTTCACCTTCATCCAAAAATATACAGGGTTTATCAGTCCGGGTGTATTTGCGATGTTCTTATTGGGAATGTTCTGGAAGAGAACAACCGGAGCAGCTGCCGTTGTCGGCGTTTTGGTAGGTTTCCTTTTCTCGGTTTTCTTTAACGAGATGGCTCCAAATATTTTAGGTAATGAAACTTTAATTTATACCGCTTATCCAAACGGAAAAGGTGCTTATGAAATTCCTTTCCACATTTGTATGGGTCTTTCATTCGCATTCACAATGATCATTATGATTGCAATGAGTTTAGCCGGACCAAAAGTTAACCCGAAAGCTTTTGAACTGGATAAAGGAATGTTTAAAGTTAAACCTTCAACCACTGTTTTAATTGTTTTGACGCTGATGATTATTGCAGCGCTTTACGTGAAATTCTGGTAAGATAAACCACAACATTATTGCCAGTGAGAATAATTTTCTCACTGGCTTTTTTGTTTAAAAACTTTTTAATAATCATTATACTGCTTTCCAGATAGACATGAAAACCATTCTTCATTATTCTTTCCGCGTTTACACAATAGCAATCCGCTCAGCAGATTAACCGGCATTACAAGTCACTTTATTCGCTTCTATAAATTAACTTTTAGTTAAGGCACTTTTTTGACGCTAAAAAAGCCGACCTTTGCGGACTTATGTTTTCAAAAATCTATTCAAAGTATAAACCATATTATAAAGAAAACCTTCATTTGGCTTTGCCAATTGTGGGTTCGCAATTGGGGCATACTTTGGTTCATATGGCAGACAGTATAATTGTTGGCCATTTTACAGATACTGTACAGCTTGCTGCGGTTTCTTTAGTAAACAGCATTTTCATGTTGATTTTAGTTCTTGGCCTCGGCATCTCTTATGGCTTAACCCCACTTATTGCCCAGGAAAACGGAAGGCAGAATTTTACTGAATGCGGTAAATTGCTATCCAACAGCTTAATTATCAATATTGCTGTCGGAATGATACTATATTTAATGGTTCAGCTTGGCGTGTTCTTTTTAATCGACCACCTAAATCAAACGCCCGAAGTAGTTCGCTATGCGAAACCTTACTTAAATCTGCTTTCGATTTCAATTATTCCGCTCCTGGTATTTCAAACATTTAAACAATTCGCAGAAGGTTTAGGATTTACAAAACAGGCCATGTTTGTTTCTATCTGGGGCAATATGCTGAATGTAATTTTGGGGATCATTTTTGTTCGTGGCATGTTCGGGATTAAATCTATGGGCGTTAGCGGTGTGGGACTTAGCACCTTAATTGATCGTCTACTAATGGCTGTGGTAATGACCATTTATGTACTGCGTTCCAAACATTTCAAAAAATATCTAAGTGAATTTAAAATCACCTTCATTGATCGCATAAGAAGTTTTAAGATTGCTAAAATTGGTATGCCTGTTGCCTTACAGTACTCTTTTGAAATCAGCGCGTTTAGCGGTGCAGCTGTCCTAATTGGTACAATTGGTTCAAATGAACAAGCTGCTCACCAAATTGCCATCGGCCTTGCTGCAATGACTTATATGATTGCTAGTGGCATTGCTTCTGCAGCAACAATCAAAACCGGAAACAACTTTGGAAAGCAAAATTTTGGTGATTTGCGCAGGTCTGCAATTGCCAGTTATCATGTGATCTTACTTTTTATGGCCGCAACGGCAATTGTCTTTATTGCAGCAAATGGCTATCTTCCATACATTATTACTTCCGATCAAACAGTAATTCCAATTGCCGCACAACTTTTAATTATTGCGGGATTTTTTCAACTTTTTGATGGTACTCAGGTTGTTGGTTTGGGCGTGCTAAGAGGAATTGGCGATGTAAATATTCCAACTCTCATTACATTTCTGGCGTATTGGGTTGTGGGTATTCCGGTGGGTTACGTACTTGGTTTCTATTTTGAACTTGGCGTAAATGGTGTTTGGTACGGATTGACTTTAGGTTTGCTTACCGCATCTATCTTGTTGTTTTTCAGGTTTCAGAATAAAACACGAGAAAAAATCCTTCTAATGTGAAACGGGATTTCGCGCGTTGTATTCCTCTACAATCGTGAAAATTTGTTTTATGCTATAGCTGTTATCGGTAATAAATTTATCCAGCATGGCTTTATCATCAGCAATAAATCCTCTAAAAATAGCTCTACGCTCATCAGGAGAATTTTTGTTGATGAGTGCAGTTGATTTAACCAATTGCAAACTATCCGTGTTGTATTTGCAAGCATAAATGTAGACGGTGGAATGTGTATTGACTCCCCCCATTGGCGACATTGTTGTACTCGAATTAAATATTTGGAACAAATTTAGTTTACCCCTCATCAGAACCTGTACGAAATCCCGTTTTCCGTTAGGCAAAATCTTAGATGCATAAGGGAGGCTATATATGCGGCTGCAATAAAATTCTTTGACTTCATCAGGAAAGATCCGAATTGGTGTTCCGCCGTTAATTGAATAATTTTTGAGTCCTGATTCAGATCCGCGAATCTTAGAAAATATTGTATCACCAGAATTTACAATAATGTAGTCTTGCTTTTTTTGGGCGAAAGAATTTTGCTTAAATGAAACAATCAGGCAAAATACAAGTACTATACCAGCGATAAAAGATGAGCGCATGTTTTTTTTCTGTAAAACTAACAAAAAACCATACAAAGCAAAATTCTATTTTCCCCCCACATTTACGACTACACCGATGGTAAAGATGGAGTTTCCGGCTGTCATATAATGACGTTTTTTCAATCCGATATTGCTGCTGGTGGTGTACTGTAACTGAACAACTTTACTTAGTGCCATCCGCGTGAAAAACACAGGCTCAAAAAAGATATTGTCTTCTTTTGGTTGTACAAGTCCGTTGAGAAAAAACCGGTCCATTGTAACATGCGTAATGCGCAATGCAGTGCCATAATTAATTGGAAAATCTTTGCCAAACAACCTTAAATTGTCCTTTTTCTTAGAACTATAATTCACTTGTAGAAAAGCTTTTCTGTAATCTACTTCCTGTAATTCTGTATATAAAAGCACATCGTTGTCGTAATTTCTATAAGTAATATCGCTCCACCCTTTACCAACACCGCCATAAATTTCTATAATCCGATTTTTATCGGGTCCAAAAGCATCAAAATAACCGCCACCAATTTCAAGCATTTTATGCCCGAAGTCTTTGCTCTTCCGGTCGTTGCTCATGGCAGAACCACTAAACAGTACCCCCACGTGATCAGAAACCGCATAAGCGCCGTTTATGCTCGTATTTCCTTTAAGAGAGATGTGTCCGCCGCCGCTAAATTCTCCTTGTTGGCTAAGCATTGGCGTATTTGGAACATTGGGCATATAAACAGACGAACAACTGCTTGCAAAAAGGGCTATAAGGGCGAAAGCTAAACGAGGATTATTCTTCATAGATGATTAATAAACAGATTTTTGAGATAAAAATTGTGTGTAGTTACATGTTCATGAATTTCATGGTTCTCGAAAATTCATCGTGCATGTTGGCTTGCAAATGAATATTTTGTTGAGTAACAGGATGTATAAAACTCAGTTCAGATGCATGGAGCAGCATGGTTGTCATGTCCCATTTTTCCAGAAATAATTTATTTTGTTTGTTGCAGCCGTGTGTTCGGTCGCCAATAATCGGATGTAAAATATGACTGAAATGTTTGCGCAGTTGGTGCATTCTGCCGGTTTTCGGGTTGGCTTCTACCAATGAATATCTTGAGGTTTGGTGTTTACCAAAAGGCACATCAATTTCGGCGCGTTTCAATGTCTTGAAACTTGTAAAAGCATCTTGCAAAGTGCCGTTCTCCTTTGCCAAAGGGTAATCAATATCCATCTGTTCCGGTGCAAAACCCCTTACAATAGCCAGGTATTTTTTATCCGTTTCGGTATTCATAAACTGCTTCTGCATGGCAATTTCAGATTCCTTATCAAAAGCAAAAAGTAAAATCCCACTGGTTTTACGGTCAAGGCGGTGCACCGGACTAACATGTTGCCCAACCTGATCTCTTAACATTTGCAACGCAAATTCTGTCGCATCCCTGGCTATAGATGATTTATGCACAAGCAAACCGTGCGGCTTATTGATTGCAATAAGGTATTCATCCTGATAAATGATTTCCAACATAAGCTGCGAAGATAAGGATATTGTTAACTTAAGATTGATGGATTTAAGTTTTTTATGTCCCATTGCTTGCTCGAATTGTAAGAAATAAACTCGAAATGAGGTAATTTTTCGTCAATAATTTATTTGTTTATTGCATGTTAAAATTGAGAAACCTTCGTTTTTAACCGCATAAAATTGCCTAACTTAGAGGCCTAACCTAGTATTCATACATAAATTCTGTTCATGAGAGAAGTTGTAATTGTTTCCGCTGTACGTACTCCAATAGGAAGTTTTGGAGGTTCTTTATCGTCATTTTCTGCTACACAATTGGGCGGTTTTGCAATTAAAGCAGCCGTTGAAAAAGCGGGTTTAAAACCGGAGGATATCCAGGAAGTTTTTATGGGAAATGTGTTGTCTGCCAATTTAGGGCAAGCGCCAGCAACCCAAGCGTCTAAATTTGCAGGTTTACCAGATTTGCCGGCAACCGCTATTAACAAAGTTTGTGCATCTGGTACCAAAGCCATTATGCTGGCTGCGCAAAGTATCTTAAATGGCGACCAGGAAATTGTCATTGCCGGCGGGATGGAAAGTATGAGTAATGCGCCTTACTATCTGGACAAAGCCAGAAATGGTTATAGACTTGGCCACGGTCAAATTACCGATGGTTTAGTTAAAGACGGTCTTTGGGATGTTTATAACGATTATCATATGGGTTCTGCAGCAGAACTCTGCGCCAGTGAATGCAATATTAGCAGAGCAGATCAGGATGCATTTGCAATAGAATCTTATACACGTGCGCAAAAAGCTCAAAAAGATGGCAAGTTTGCATCAGAAATTGTAGGCATTGAAGTGAAAGACCGCAAAGGCGAAGTTTCTTTAATAGATACCGATGAAGAACCGGCTGCGGTTAAGTTTGATAAAATTGCGGGTTTAAAAACAGTCTTTAAAAAAGACGGAACAGTGACTGCTGCAAATGCCTCAACATTGAATGATGGTGCTGCGGCATTGGTACTTATGAGTGCAGAAAAAGCACAAGAGCTGGGCTTAAAACCAATTGCCAGAATTTTGTCTTTTGCAGACGCACAACAGGCACCAGAATGGTTCACAACAGCGCCATCGAAAGCGATACCATTGGCATTGCACAAAGCCAATATTGACATTGCTAATGTAGATTATTTTGAAATTAATGAAGCTTTCTCTGTAGTTTCGCTGGCAAATAATCAAATCCTGAACCTGGATAGTGGTAAAGTAAATGTAAATGGTGGCGCAGTTTCACTTGGCCATCCACTTGGTGCCTCCGGTGCGCGGATTGTGGTCACTTTACTACATGTACTTACGCAAAATAATGGGCGAATTGGTGTTGCTGGAATTTGCAATGGTGGTGGCGGTGCCAGTGCTTTGGTGATTGAAAAGATTTAGATCATGAGAAAAATTACTTCTTGCCTGCTGTTCATCATGCTAGCGTTTTCGCTGAAAGGATCTGCACAGCAGGCAAAATCCATGAATATTTTGCAAGACAGTTTAATCAAATTGTCTAATACCATTAGAGCAACACAGAAAGATGAAGATAAACTTGCGCTGAACGGCAAATTTGTCAAAGAACTTGTAGAATCGCTCAAAACACCTAACTCGTTCGCGTTCACATTCGATTCTCTAAAAAACGTTTCTGTAATCCCCTCTCCAGACAAAGCTTTCAAAATTTTCAGTTGGTATGTAGAACTGGAAAATGGTACTTACAGATATTATGGTGCTATCCAGATGAATACTAACGGTGGCGCGCTAAAGTTGTATCCCTTAATTGATCAAACAGAAAACATTACCGACGCTAACGTATTGACAAACAACCAAAAATGGTTTGGTGCACGTTATTATGAAATCATATCTGTTAGTGCCGCCAAAATGCCATATTATGTTCTACTGGGTTGGAAAGGAAACACGCAAACTACCACCAAAAAGGTTATTGAAATACTAAATTTCGGCAAAGACAACCTGACTTTCGGCGCGCCAGTTTTTGATGGTAAAGAATTGCAAGGCAAAAACCGGATAATTTATGAATACAATAAATCTAACGCAATGACGCTGAAATCTGACCTTAAAGCTGGAATGATTGTATTGGATCATATTGCGCCATTTGACGCCGAAATGGTTGGCCGTTTTGAATATTACGGATCTGACGGAACTTTTGATGGATTCAGAATTATCGGCGGAAGATTAAAATTTCAGGAGAACATCGAGCTTAAAAATGATCCTAACGGGAATGATGATCTCTATGCTGATCCTACAAAAAACGTAAAACCCATCCGGAAGTTTTAAAACGCCCTTCTTAATTGACTCATTATCTTTACACTGACTTAAAAATTTGTGAGTTTCAGCTTCACTAACTATATTGCGCCCTTTAAAACTAGCTTAAACAACACACAAATTCTGAATTCATAAACTAAAACCAAAACAAGTTTTATGCAAACATCTATCGATACGAAGGACGATTTCTTTAGCAATAAAGTATTGGGTCATCCTTCCGGTTTATTTGTACTGTTCTTTACCGAAATGTGGGAACGGTTCTCTTACTATGGCATGCGCGCGCTTCTGGTACTCTTTTTAACCACTAAAATGTTTGGCGTTGCTCATCCGGGTTGGGGTTGGGACAGCATAAATGCATTAGCCGTTTACGGATCTTACACTTCACTTGCTTACTTAACCCCTATTTTAGGCGGATATATGGCCGATAAAGTACTCGGTTACAGATGGGCCGTAATTTTAGGCGCTTTTATTATGACACTTGGCCACTTAAGTATGGCATTAGAATTTAACCCAATTTTTATGTATTTGGGTTTATGTCTTTTGGTTCTCGGAAATGGTTTTTTCAAACCTAATATGACTTCTGTACTGTCTGAAATGTATAAAAAACATCCTGAGAAAAAAGATGGGGCATACACCATTTTCTATATGGGTGTAAATTCTGGTGCTTTTCTTGGAATGATCCTTTGCGGGTATATTGGAGAAAACATTGGCTGGAGTTATGGTTTTGGACTTGCTGGTATTTTTATGTTTGTAGGTATGCTTCAATTTTACTTTACCAGAAACATTTTCGGAAGTATTGGTTTAAAACCTAAAAAAAATGAGGTTATAGTAGATGAAAGCGAATCGCCTGAAGAAGCACGTAAAAATCCATTTTCAGCAGTAGATTTGGCTATGATCGCCATTATTTCTATTATTGGTTTGGTTTGGGTTATTAATGATCCGGTATCTAAAATTACAGGCTCTAACCTTTTTAACTTCCATGTTGGTTCACTTAGTGGCGATAATTTTGCCATTCTGGTTGCATTAATTCTGTTCGTCGTTATTTTAATTAAACGGATTATTCAATATCCACCAATTGTGCGCGATAAAATGATTGCCATTGTAGTTATGGCGTTTATCACCATTTTCTTTTGGGCATCTTTTGAGCAAGCCGGCGGATCTATGACCTTGTTTGCACGTGATTTTACCGATCGAGTGCTGGATGGAAGTTCTAAAATTGTATTCAACATTATCAATACTCTGATTACCATTATTCCGCTATCAATTATTACCTACGTATTATTCAGGCTATTCAGACAAACATTCGGTAAATATGCAATTGGTAATATCATCCTTGCACTTGGCTTTGTTTTGATCTGGGCATTAATTATCTACATGCTTAAAAACCAATATTCAGATGTAAAAACAGAAGTTCCGGCCTCGTGGTTTGGAAGTTTAAATTCCCTATTTATCATTTCATGCGCGCCAATTGTATCAAAACTTTGGGAAAGTAAATACAATCCATTTGCCACATTTAAGAACGGTTTCGGGATGATTTTGCTTGGTATCGGTTTTGCGGCATTGGCTTATGGTGCAAGCGGAATTCCAACAGGCGCTAAAGTTGCTCAAGTGAGTATGATCTGGTTGGTATTGGCTTACTTCTTTCATACCATTGGCGAACTGTTTATTTCTCCGGTAGGACTATCTTACGTATCTAAACTGGTTCCAGGACGTATGATTGGAATTATGTTCGGAATCTGGTATCTGGCTATTGCCATCGGTAATAAAATTGCAGGTACAACAGGCGGAATGATCGAGGAAATTACAGCTCAATATTCGATGAAAACGTTTTTTCTGATTTTCACGTTCATTCCAATTGGTTTAGGACTGTTCATTATGCTGCTTACTCCAATCATGAAAAAATTAATGCACGGCGTTAAATAACATGGAAATACAATCCCAACAAACCGTTACGCTCGAAGAAATACAAAATTTTGAAGGTAAATACCCCAAACAATTGTGGTATTTATCTTTGGTAGAAATGTGGGAACGCTTTTGCTTTTATGGCATGCGTGGCGTACTGGCATTTTTTATGGTGGATCAACTTCACCTTTCTGATCAGAAATCTAACCTGCAATATGGCGCAATACAAGCATTTGTTTATGCGTTCACATTCATTGGTGGTATTTTTGCCGATAAAATACTCGGTTTCAGAAAATCGCTTTTTTGGGGCGGCACATTGATGATCGTAGGAAATCTGATCCTTGCCTTCTCTCCGCATGATTTATTTTATATCGGCATTACACTTTCCATTATCGGTACAGGTTTCTTTAAGCCGAATATCTCATCTATGGTTGGAGAGTTATATCATGAAAAAGACAATAGACGTGATGCAGGTTATGGTTTATTTTATGCAGGTATAAATGTTGGCGGTTTTCTTGGCGGTGCAATGTGTATTTACCTTGGTAAATACTACAGCTGGAATTTATGTTTCCTTTCTGCGGCATTGGTAATGGCTTTCGGACTAAGCACCTTCATTTTCACCAAAAAATACCTTGGCCCTATCGGGATGTCTCCTTTATTGCACCTTGAGAAAACAAAGCAAAAAACCTTTGAAATTGCAGTTTATATCGGTTCGTTATTGTGTATTCCATTAATATTCATCATGGTAAAAAACACCGATTACACCGACTATTTCATGTATACACTTGGTGTGGTTGCATTGCTGTATTTTATTTATGAAACCATCCGCATTAAAGATGCAAACTCACGATACAAATTGCTGGCTGCATTTGTGTTTATATTTTGTTATTTCATTTTTATGGCCATTTCTGAGCAAAGTGGTGGTTCGTTATCACTTTTCGCAAAAGATAACCTCGATCATAAAATCCTGTTTTTCAATATCGATCCAAATGTGGTAAACAATAGTGTAAATTCATTTTTTGTTATTGTGTTTAGTCCGATTGTAGGTATTTTATGGCTGGGCATGCACAAACGTAAGCTGGAACCTAATACAGTTGTTAAATTTGGTTTGGGTTTTATTTTACTTGCGGCAAGTTTCTATGCCTTTTATGCAACACGTTTTTTTGCAAATGCAGAAGGCATCAGTTCTCTAAATATCTTTACCTTTGCATATCTCTTGCTAACGATTGGCGAACTTTGCATTGGCCCGATTGGTATGTCTATTATTACTAAACTTTCCCCAAAAAGGATGTTTGGAATGATGATGGGTATGTGGTTTTTATTTAGTGCTTTTGGACAGTTAGCCGCCGGAAAACTGGGTGCAGAAATGTCTAGCATTGAAAACGCCAGTTTAAGTACAAAACTAATGACCTATACAGAAGGATATAAATCCCTGGCTTTGTATTCATTAATTGCTGGTGTTGCATTAATTTTGTTTTCGCAGCTGATTAAACGCCTGATGCAAGACGTTCGTTAAAATCCTTTTAACAATATTTAACCCGTATCAATATTCTTGATACGGGTTTTTTCATATTTAATTTTTACTTTCGCAGCTTAAAATGCTGAAATTAAATCAACACACGTGTCCGATAGTTTAGTCATAATACCTACATACAACGAAAAGGAAAATATCGAGAAAATTATCCGTAAGGTCTTCTCTCTTACACAACCTTTTCATGTTCTGATTATTGATGATGGTTCTCCAGACGGTACAGCCAATATTGTAAAATCATTGCAAAATGAATATGCAGACCATTTATTTATCGAAGAACGTTCTGGCAAACAAGGTTTGGGCACTGCTTACATTTATGGTTTTAACTGGGCTTTGCAACGCAACTATCAATACATTTTTGAAATGGATGCTGATTTCTCTCACAATCCGGATGATTTGGCCAGATTGCGTGACGCATGCGTGCAAGGCGCAGATGTATCCATCGGATCGCGTTATGTAAAGGGTGTAAATGTGGTAAATTGGCCAATGGGCCGTGTATTGATGTCGTACTTCGCTTCAATGTATGTACGTTTCATTACACGCATTAGCATTCAGGATGCAACTGCAGGTTTTAAATGTTACCGCCGTTTGGTTCTGGAAACTATCCCTTTGGATAAAATCCGTTTTGTAGGTTATGCTTTCCAAATTGAAATGAAGTTTACGGCAATCAAGTTTGGATTTAAAGTAGTTGAAGTTCCAATCATTTTTACTGACAGAACCGAAGGTACATCTAAAATGAGTACACGCATTTTCCGTGAGGCATTTTTGGGTGTAATCCAAATGAAAGTAAACAGTTGGTTTAGAAATTACAAGCGTTAGAAAAGCGTTTATATAGGCTTAACTAAGTATTAGGTCATTTTGCTTACCATTTGTTATACTATGTAGAATTACCATATAGAAACATAGAACATACAGTGGAGCTGGTTTAGAGAAATTTTCATTGTATCTAATCTCAAATTCTTTCGTGACTTCAGTGTTTCCGTGGCAACTATATAGACCTATAGAACTTATAGTGGAGTTGCTTAAGAGAAAATTTTCTTCGGCATCTAATCTCAAATTCTTCCGTGACTTCAGTGTTTACGTGGCAACCATGTAGACATATAGTGGAGCTGGTTTAGAGAAAATTTTCTTCGGCATCTAATCTCAAATTCTTCCGTGACTTCAGTGTTTCCGTGGCAACCATATAGACATATATGGAGCTGCTTAAGAGAAAATTTTCTTCGGCATCTAATCTCAAATTCTTCCGTGACTTCAGTGTTTCCGTGGCAACCAAATAGACATATAGAACATATAGTGGAGTTGCTTAAGAGAAAATTTTCTTCGGCATCTAATCTCAAATTCTTCCGTGACTTTAGTGTTTCCGTGGCAAACAGTTTGTGTGACTAAATCTAAACTCCAGCTACAAAACTCCCGATTTAACGTAAATTTCTGAATGCCATTCGTTTATCAATTTAAAATTATCTGCTTTTTTCCGCTTCGGAAAACAACTAATTTTTCTACCTTTGTATCCCGTACAAAAAGCATCAAAATACATTTGTTGCACTAAAAGAAATCCATGACTAAGTATATTTTTGTTACGGGCGGTGTTACTTCCTCTTTAGGTAAGGGCATCATTTCCGCTTCTTTAGCTAAACTTTTACAGGCACGTGGTTACCGCGTAACCATTCAAAAATTCGATCCATATATCAATATTGATCCGGGAACTTTGAATCCATATGAACATGGAGAATGTTTTGTAACTGAAGATGGTGCAGAAACAGATTTAGATCTTGGCCATTACGAACGTTTCTTAAACGTTCCTACCTCGCAAGCCAATAACATTACCACCGGCCGCATTTATCAAAATGTAATCAACAAAG
The DNA here is from genome assembly GCF_052343045.1 of Pedobacter terrestris. Taxonomy (NCBI): domain Bacteria; kingdom Pseudomonadati; phylum Bacteroidota; class Sphingobacteriia; order Sphingobacteriales; family Sphingobacteriaceae; genus Pedobacter; species Pedobacter terrestris. The sequence goes on from NZ_CP180264.1 coordinate 2,365,654, forward strand.
AACGTAAGGGCGAATATCTTGGAAAAACTGTTCAGGTGGTTCCGCACATTACAGACGAAATAAAACGCAACATGCGTATTCTAGGCGATAGCGGCGAATACGATATTGTAATTACAGAGTTAGGCGGAACAGTTGGAGATATTGAATCTCTTCCTTTTATTGAGGCTGTACGCCAGTTTAAGTGGGAAGAAGGCAATACCAATGCCATTGTAATCCACCTTACTTTAATTCCGTTTTTGGCTGCCGCGGGCGAGTTAAAAACCAAACCTACACAACACTCGGTTAAAGCTTTGCTTGAGTACGGTATTCAGCCAGATATTTTGGTTTGCCGTACAGAACACCATATTAGTCAGGACATCAGAAAAAAAATTGCACTTTTTTGTAACGTAAACATCAATGCAGTAATTGAATCAATGGATGCATCAACAATTTATGATGTGCCTTTATTGATGTTTAAAGAACAACTGGATAAAACCGTTTTGGCGAAGCTAAAATTGCCAACTAAAAACGAGCCGGATATGGAAAGCTGGAAAGATTTCTTGGGCCGTTTAAAAAACCCTACTGCCGAAGTTAAAATCGGGCTTGTAGGTAAATATGTAGAATTGCCAGATGCATATAAATCTATTATCGAGGGTTTTGTACACGCTGGTTCTAAAAATGAATGTAAAGTCCGGGTAGAATATATTCACTCAGAAAGTATTTTTCCAGATAATGTTGCAGAGAAGCTTGGTCATTTACAAGGCGTTTTGGTTGCGCCTGGTTTCGGAAGCCGTGGTATAGAAGGAAAAATAGATACCATTAAATATGTACGGGAAAATAATATTCCTTTCTTCGGAATTTGTTTGGGTATGCAATGTGCGGTAGTAGAATTTGGTAGAAACGTACTAGGACTTAAAGATGCGCATACTACAGAAATTGAACCGGAGACAAAAAATCCGGTAATCAATATGATGGAAGAGCAAAAAAATATTGTAAATATGGGCGGAACCATGCGTTTGGGTTCTTATCCTTGCGATATTAAAAAAGGAACAAAAGCTTTTGCAATTTACGGAAAACAACACATCACAGAACGTCACCGCCATCGTTATGAGTTTAATAACGACTATCTGAAACAATATGAAGCTGCCGGAATGATTGCTTCAGGAACAAATCCTCAGACGAATCTGGTGGAAATTGTAGAGCTTAAAAACCATCCGTTTTTTGTTGGCGGACAGTTTCACCCAGAATTAAAATCAACAGTTGCGAATCCTCACCCACTTTTTGTTAAATTTGTGGCCGCTGCGATGGAGTTTGCGAAGAAAAAAACCAATTAACAGCAGCATAGACACGTATAATGGATAGAAATACCTTTACAGGATTATTCCTGATTTTGATCATTTTGGCTGGATCATTCTACTTTTTTAAGCCAAGCGAGGCCGATATGAAAAAGGCCAAGCAAAGAGACAGTATTGAAGCAGCAACTAAAGCAGGTCTTCCCGCAACGGTAAAAGATACCAATAGCAAATCTGCATCTGTTACTCCTGCAGTTGATTCATTGGCGCTTAAAGGTCCATTTGGAACAGCATTAACCGGAGCAGAAGCAACTTCAGTTTTAGAAAACGAAAATCTTTTAATCACTTTTACCAATAAAGGCGGTAAAGTATTATCGGTACAGGTTAAAGGACAAAGAACCTATAACGATAAACCACTAATTCTGTTCGATGGCAACAGTAATAAATTCGGGTTGAATTTGAATGCTGCAGGTAAAGTAATTAATACAAACGATCTTTATTTTACGCCAACTAAAAGCGGAAACACGATAAGCATGCGTGCAAATTACGGCGCAAATGCATATATAGAATATGTTTATGATCTTAAAGCGTTAAGCAACAAAGTAGATTTTAAAGTAAACTTAGTTGGATTGCAGCAGGTAATTGCCGGAAATTCTATCGGTTTAAACTGGCAAACCACTCTATTGCAGCAAGAAAAATCTATTGAAAGTGAACACCGTTACTCGGCTCCATATTACAAATATCTGGATGGCGATGTAGATCATCTAAGTATATCTAAAGATGAAAAAGAAGATTTATCTAAAGGAAAAATCCAGTGGTTTTCATTTAAACAACACTTTTTCTCGGCATCTTTAATTGCGAAACAAGGTTTTGAAAAAGGTAGTTTGGAAGTTAAAATCCCAACAGAACCTGGTGTAGTTAAGTTTTATGATGCCAATATGCAATTGCCATATAGCCACGTAGCCAATCAAACATATGATTTGGAGTTTTATTTCGGAACGAATAAATTCTCTGCATTAAAAGATCAGGGTTATGATTTGGAGAAACAAGTTGATTTGGGTTACTGGCCTTTAAAATACATCAACCGTTTTATTGTACTTCCGGTATTTAACTTCTTAAATAACTTCGGATGGAATTTTGGTTTGATCATTTTAGTCTTAACCATTCTTCTTAAAGTGGCGCTATCTCCCCTAACCTACAAATCATACTTGTCTATGGCAAAAATGAGGGTTTTGAAGCCAGAAATGGATGAGATTAAAGCTAAAGTTGGTGAAGATAATCCAACACTTGTTCAACAGGAATATCTAAAATTATACAAAAAAGCAGGTGTAAATCCACTTGGTGGTTGTTTACCAATGGTACTTCAATTGCCGCTGGTAATGGCTTTCTTCTTCTTCTTCCCGAATTTATTTGAGTTAAGAGGCGAAAGTTTCCTTTGGATGAAAGATTTATCCACTTATGACGAGTTTATTAAATTCGGTGTTAAGATTCCTTTCATTGGCGATCACTTGAGTTTGATGTGTGTATTGATGACCATTTCTCAATTAATCATGACCTACTTCAACAACCAGACATCGGGCGCAACCGGACAGATGAAATACATTGGTTATGTTATGCCAGTAATATTTTTAGGTGTTTTGAATAGCTATCCGGCAGGTTTAAATTATTATTACTTCCTGGCCAACTTAATGACTTTCGGTCAGCAGATTTTGATCAGAAGAATGGTAGACGATAAAAAAATCCATGCCTTAATTCAGGAAAACAAAGCAAAACCTGAAGAAAAAAAGAAAAAATCTAAGTTTCAGCAACGCTTAGACGATTATATGCGTCAGCAACAACAAGCGCCGAAGAAATAATTCAGGTATTATAAATTTATAAGTCCCGCTGGTACAATTACCGGCGGGATTTTTTTTTTGCACAATTGCCACTCACAATGTAATATTTGGCATACAAGTTTCAGAATGCCCTAAAAATTTCCAATTTTAGAAGATTAATATCAAAACCAAAATTAATTCTGTAAAATGCAAAAAAGACTTACACTCATCCTTTTATTTGTGGTCAGCTTTGCCTATGCCCAGAAAAAACCGTTAGACCATTCGGTGTACGACAGCTGGGAATCTGTAGGAAGTAAGCAATTATCTAACAATGGCCAGTGGGCCATGTACAGTATCTTGCAACAAGAAGGCGATGCGCAATTGTACTTGCTCAATTTAAAATCAAATGTTAAGGCTAATGTTCCCCGTGGTTTAAACGCTCAATTTACCAACGATTCTAAATTTGCTGTTTACAGTATAAAGCCTTTATTCAAAGATACTCGCCAGGCGAAAATTAAGAAGAAAAAGGCTGACGAAATGCCTAAAGATTCATTGGGAATTACCAACCTAACCAACAATACGACAATTAAATTTGATCGCGTAAAATCATTTAAACTGGCAGAAGAAGGAAATACTTTTTTAGCCTATTTAAAAGACAAATTAGATACGGCCAAAAAAGCTGTTGCTGCACCAAATAAGAAAGACAGCGAAAGCGATTTTGCTGATGATGAACCTGCCGGAAAAGGAAAAAGTGAAGAAGGAAGCGACCTTATTGTACGCAACCTAACTACCGGAGCAGAAAAAACATATAAATACGTAAACGATTATACTTTTAGTAAGGACGGTAAACAACTAGTTTTTTCTGCTACCGGATCAAAGAAAGACAAAACGGCACCTCAGGGTGTGTTTATGTTGAATACAGAAAAAGGTACTTTGAAAACGCTTATTGCCGGCAAAGGTTCCTTTAAAAACTTTGTATTTGACGAAGAAAGCGAACATGTTGCCTTTGTAGGAGAACAAAGTCCGGAGAAACAGGAAATTAAAAACTGGAATATTTACTATAACTCGCTTAGTTTAGATACAGCACAAATTCTGGTAGATTATGATATGCCAGGCTTGCCTGCTAAATGGTCTGTAAGTGGCGACGGACGTGTAAATTTCAGTAAAGATGGCAAGAAATTGTTTTTCGGTATTGCGCCAGTGAAAAAACCGAAAGATACTACAATTGTAGATTTTGAAGTGGCTAAAGTTGATGTATGGAATTACAAAGACGATTATTTGCAGCCAATGCAACTGCGTAATGCAGATCGCGACAGCAAAAAAACATATCTTTCGGTAATTGATGTATACAGCAGCGATCCAAAAGTTATTCCATTAACCGATGTTCAACTGCCAGATGCCAATATGGTAAGTGAAGGCGACGCCGATTTCGTGCTGGCGTCTACAGACTTCGGTCACCGTATAGAATCTCAATGGAGTGGTTCTACTTCCAAAGATTATTATTTGGTAGATACCAAAAATGCTTCAAGGAAAAAAATAATCAGCAGTTTAAACGGATATGCAATGGCTTCGCCGGGAGGCAATTATGTCATTTATTTCGATAGAACAAATGGAAACTGGTACACATACGCCATTGCGAGCGGAAAAGTAGTTCAATTGAATGCAGGTTTAAATGTGAAATTTGTTGATGAAGATAATGATGTGCCAGATTTGCCATCTGCATATGGCATTGCAACCTGGACGGAAGGCGATAAAGCTGTTTTAATTAACGATAGATATGATATCTGGTCATTTTCCCCAGATGGAAAATCTGCTGCAAAAAATATTACAAATGGCTTCGGACGTGCAAATAAACTAACTTTCCGTTATGAGCGCGTAACGCAGGAAAACCGTTTCGAAAGAAATGTAGATAACAAGTTTGTTAAAGGCAATGAAGTGGTTTGGTTGGACGGTTTTAATAATGAAACCAAAGAAAATGGTTTTTACCGCACTAATGTTGGTGCAGTTAAAGCGCCTGAATTGGTGGTAATGGCCAAATTCAAATATTCTAACTTGCTGAAAGCTAAAGATGCAGATGTCTATATCTATGATAAAGCAAATTATGTAGAATCGCCAAATGTATATGTAACCACAGATTTTAAAACCGAACGCAAGCTGAGCAACACCAATCCACAGCAACAAAACTACAACTGGGGAACCGCAGAACTTGTAAAATGGACAACGCCAAAAGGATATAAATCCGAAGGAATATTATACAGACCAGAAAATTTTGATCCGAATAAAAAATATCCGATGATCGCTTATTTTTATGAGAAACTTTCTGATGGTTTATACACCTATCAAGCGCCGGCACCAACTCCATCTCGGTTAAATATCTCATTCTTTGTAAGCAATGGTTACCTGGTTTTCGCTCCGGATATTAGTTACGAAAATGGCCATCCAGGGCAATCGGCTGTAGAATACATCAATTCTGGCGTAGAAAGTTTAAAGAAAAATAGTTGGGTAGACGGAACAAAAATTGGTATTCAAGGACAAAGTTGGGGCGGTTATCAGGTTGCATATCTAATTACGCAAAACGATATGTATGCAGCAGCCTGGGCAGGCGCACCGGTTGCAAACATGACTTCTGCTTACGGCGGTATCAGATGGGAAAGCGGTATGAACCGTCAGTTTCAGTATGAAAAAACACAAAGCAGAATTGGCGCAACACTTTGGGAAAAGCCAGAATTATATATCGAAAACTCTCCTTTATTTATGTTTCCGAAAGTAAATACTCCGGTTGTGGTAATGGCAAATGATGCCGATGGCGCAGTTCCATGGTATCAGGGTATTGAAATGTTTACAGGTTTACGCCGATTGGGCAAACCTGTTTGGATGTTGAATTACAATGGCGAAGCACATAATTTAGTACAACGCCAAAACCGTAAAGATATTCAAATCCGCGAGCAACAGTTTTTTGATTACTATCTTAAAGGTGCGAAAGCGCCGGCTTGGATGACTTCGGGAATCCCGGCCACGGAAAAAGGAAAAACCTGGGGTTTTGAACTTACAGATGAAAAACCATAAAAAGGTTAATAAATAGAAGATGGGGAAATAAATTTAAAATTTATTTCCCTTTTTTATTGGCACAAGTTTATAGACCAATTGCGCCAAGGAGGCTTTTGCTGATAATATCAATCACACCGTTTTTAAATTGATCAATTGCAATTAATGCAACGCCCGCATTGGTTAATGCCCGCATTTCAAGCAAGTCTTTTTCACCAAAAATTAAATCTTTAAATTCCAACTCACTAATGTCACCAGCAATGAGTTGAGTGGTATACTTAACCAGATTTGGCTTAATCTCTTGTAAAAAAGCTTTATTTTCTTCAGCCAGTTTTTTTATTGTGCCACCAAAAGTTTCTTTCGCCAGTGTTGAAATGGCCGTTCCGATACTCTTTAGCAATTCATCTATATTAATGTTCTGAGCCATAATTTATTTGATTTTACTTGCTTCTAGGGTAGATATTTCATCGAAAGCTTTAGAAAGCTGAACTTTCTTATTTTCGATATACGTTTTACTAAGCTTTTTCTGTTCTGCCCATAAACGCATTGCGCCGCCAAACAAATTGCCTTCAGGATCAACAATTAATTTCCATTGCGCTGTTGTAATTTCATTTTTTGGTCGAAACCGCTCATATTCATATGCTTTTAATAATTTCATTTCCAGCGCCTTAACGTCAGTAACTTTCTCCGCATAATTATTTGTTCCTTCATCCAATAAAGCCAGTGTTTCAACCTTTAAAGATGTAGATTGCACATACGCATATTGATCAAATTTGCTGATTAAAGAACAGGCAGAAAATAATATCGCGATATATAAAAAAACGATCGACTTAATTGCCTTGTGGTTTTTGATGCTCCTAAAACCGCGTAAATCAGACTTGAATTTATAATTTCCCTGTATCATTTTGCAACTTGATTTAGTTAAAAATAGCGTTAAACTTTCCATCAACAATTCTCATTTCCAACACCTTAAATTAACACTTTAAAAAAACACTTCAAAACGTTTATCGTTATCAAAAGATTAAGCTTGCTTGCACATTCAGAATGTTGGTACGATTTTAAAATGTGCAAAACAAAACGCTAATATTTTTAGTCGGGAATTAAAATATAGGTATTTTTGGCACCAGTTTATGAATAATCCTACGTCCGATCGTCCTTTAATTTTAGATTTTCTCGAACAAACCAATCAGCCGATTTTTCTCACGGGAAAAGCCGGAACCGGGAAAACCACACTTTTAAGAACAATTAAGGAAGAAACGAAAAAAAATTATGCGGTGGTAGCGCCAACTGCGGTTGCCGCAATTAATGCTGGTGGCGTTACGCTCCACTCCTTTTTTCAGATTCCATTCGGGCCGCTTCCGCCTACGCCAGAAACAGAGCAACCACTCAAATATTCTGAAGAAAAAACCAAATTATTGCGTTGCCTTGAATTGCTTATTATCGACGAAATTAGTATGGTGCGCGTAGATATTATCGATTTCATAGACCGTACTCTAAAAAAATTAAAGGGTTCTAACCTGCCTTTTGGAGGTGTTCAGGTTTTGATGATCGGCGATCTTTATCAGCTTTCGCCCATTTTTCATGATGCGTGGCACATTTTGGGCGCACATTATAAAAGTCCGTATTTTTTTGATGCACAGGTTTTCAGGCACATTAAAATGGTCACTTTTACATTAGAGAAAGTTTACCGGCAATCTGATCCATTATTTCTGGAAATTCTGAACCGAATACGTGAAAACACGATGGACGCTGATTTGCTGGCGAAATTGAATGAACGTTACGATGCAGATCTGGAAACCGGCTGGAAAGAAAATTACATCACACTAACTACGCACAACCAGCTGGTTTCAGAAATCAATATTGGTTGTTTGGCGATATTGCCTGGCGAAGCTTTCACGTATAAAGCCGAAGTTTCTGGTGATTTCCCTAAAGATGGTTTTCCGGCAGATGAAGTACTCGAGCTTAAAGTTGGTGCACAGATTATTTTTATCAAAAATGATTCATCGGGCAAAAAACAATTCTACAACGGAAAAGCGGCAAAAATCACACATCTCTCAGAAAACAATATTCGTGTTCAGTTTTCCGATACTAGCGATGAAATTGAAGTAGAGAAAGAAATCTGGCAGAATGTAAAATACAATCTGAATACAGAAGATAACAAAATTAACGAAGTAAATGCAGGCGCTTTTGCGCAATATCCGTTTAAACTGGCCTGGGCAATTACAGTGCATAAAAGTCAGGGCTTAACATTTGATCGGGCCATTGTAGATGTAAGTGCGGCTTTTGCCCACGGACACGCGTATGTGGCATTAAGTCGGTGCAGAAGTTTGGAGGGTTTGATCCTCAAATCTCCGGTAAAAATGGAAAATATTATTACCGATGCACGCGTTGCGAACTTTACGGAATTGTCCAGTTCAGAATTGCCTACGCCAGAAATTCTGGAAAACCACAGCAAACAATATAGTTGGAATCTAATTAAAAGTACTTTCGATTTTCATTTCATCCAACGCGATTGGCTGGCTTTGTCTAATTCTAAATTTAGCAGTCTGGAAGATAGAAATGTATTTTTGATGGTTTATGATCAGGTTGATGCGATTTTATCGCCGCAAATCATTAAGGTTGCAGAACGTTTTATTCACCAGGAATTTTCCAAAACCGATCAGAATACCAATCCAACCATTCAAACTGCTTTTATTACGCGATTGATTAAAGCTTCAGAATATTTCATTCCAAAATTTGAGGCAGTATTAAAAGAAATTGAAAAATTACTCGAAATTAAGCTGTATAACGATGAGCATTCTGATAAAATTTCGACATTATTGAATGATGTTCACAGCGCATTAAAAATCAAAACATCCATTTTCGGGCTGGATTGGAAAACATTTACAATAGAGGATTTTATTGGCCTAAAACACAACGCAAGCAGTAAATATCAACTCCATGAAAAGAAAATCCCATTTAAACCATCTTTTATCGAAAAAGAAATCAGCAATCCAAAACTATATCAAAACCTGGTAGACTGGCGAAAAAGTATTGCTACGCAACGCAACGTACCAGAACACCATGTACTCTCAGATCAGGCATTGCAATCTATCTCCGCAAAATTGCCCAAAAATACCGAGCAGCTCGCTGCACTAAAAAGTGTTGGTATGGGAAATGCAAAAGAATTGGGTAGCCAGATAATTAAATTGATCAATGCATTTCTAGGTACTAGTGAACTGTTTTAACAACCAAGCTTCAGTTATTATTAACTAATACCTGCCATTTGATTGTGAATATAACAATACAACCAACGCTCATTAGGTTCTGATGAAATGACAACGGGATGAGATTCTTTACGGCAATGGTGAGACATGTGTTGCATTGGTGATGAATCGCAACATAAGGTTTTGCCACAGGTTTGGCAGGTTCTCAGATGCACCCAATCGCTACCAATTTTTACGCATTCTTCACATAGAAGTTCTTTTGCCAGCTTGAGCGTTTTGATATTGCTGATGTCTGTACATATATTTTTCTGTTCCATAAGTTAAATTTTTAAGGTTAAAGTTTGGCCAAATATTGGTGAACTTGTGTAACGGCCATTGCACCTTCGCCAACGGCAGAGGCAACACGTTTTACAGAATTAAAACGCACGTCGCCTGCAGCAAAAGATCCTGGAACACTGGTTTCTAAATGATAAGGTGGTCTTTCTAATGGCCAGCAACTTTTATATTGGTCCAGTGTGATCAAATCATTTCCGGTGTACAAATATCCATTTGGATCTCTACAGATTGCCGTTTCTGATGCCCATTCTGTGTTCGGTTTTCCTCCAATACAAATAAAAAGTTTTGAGGTATTGTACCAGGTTTCAGAATCATCCTGGTTGTTGCGGATTTTAATTTTCTGAAGATATTCATCTCCTTCTAATGCCGTAACTTCTGCGTGGTATAAAACATGAATATTTTTGATAGTTGCGATACGTTTAATCAGATATTCAGATAGCGTTTCTGCTAAATTTCCTTTTCTAATTACCATAAAAACTCTTTTCGCAAAGCCCGAAAAATAGGTTGCCGCCTGTCCGGCAGAGTTTCCACCGCCAACAATGTATAAATCTTTATCCTGACAGAAAAACGCTTCACTGGCACCTGCGCCGTAATACACACCTTTATGAAAAAAACGAGATTCATCGGGCAAGTTCAGTCGGGCGTACTCCACTCCTGTTGCACAAATATTGGTCTTGGCCACCAGTTTTTCTCCGGAAGCGAAATCAACATGAATGCGGTTATCGTAAAATGTTCCCTTTACGCCTTCTTTTAACAACAGAATTTCTACACCAAATTTAAGTGCTTGCTGCCTTGCGCGTTCGGCGAGCTCGGCGCCGGAAATGCCTTCGGGGAAACCCAGGTAATTCTCGATTAATGAGCTTGTTCCGGCTTGCCCGCCAATGGCTTCCCGTTCTACTAAAATTGTTTTCAAACCTTCTGATGCTGCATAAACCGCTGCGCTTAACCCCGCCGGACCAGCGCCATAGATAGATAAATCGTATTCATTGTATTTGGGTTTTATAATCCAGCCAAGTTCTTTGGCGATTTGCTCTAGAGATGGATGAATGAGTACTTTGCCGTCTGGAAATTCTATTACCGGATGTTTTTTCTCCGCAATATCGCCAATATATTTGCTTTGCGTGTTAATGTCTATCCATTCAAAATCGACTACACTGCGTTTTAAAAAATCCCTTATCGGATAAATCTCCGGAGAATCCGGTTCTCCATAGATTTTAAGTTTATTCATCATCAGAACGTACAAATAAGGTTCAAAAAATTAAATCAAAAACAAATACTTTAATCTAAGCGACTGGGAATTTTACAAATCAACGCCAGCTGATCTTCATCAGCAGAAATTCCGTAACCATTCACAAATACGCCCAATATAGATTTATCTATGGATGAAATGGCATATAAAACCGCTTCATCTTCTGGGTTAGAATCGCCTTCGAAACGGTAAACACTATCTATAAGAAACTGTTCTGGATTTTGTTTCAGAAGCGAAACACTTCCATTTTCATCAACACGGTTAAAATCTATTGTATAACCTTGTTTGTTTAATTCTGCCAGAACATGGCTCAGCGTATTCATTTCTTGCATATAGATTTTCTTTGATGTTGAATTTGAGAATAATAGCGCATGTGATATTTTAACCAAAGCATGATCCAAACCATAACAATTTAGCAATCAAAGAACTACATTCAAAACCTTTTTATAGAGAATTACGACATATCGTTAATTTATGAATGTTTTAAAATGCAAACTTAATTTTTGGATATAAGAATTAATAGCTGTGTTTTTTGGCCAAACCGAGACGTTTAATTTTAGAATTTAAAGTTGTTGCAGGCACGCCAAGTAATTTCGCAGCACCATTTGGCCCGGATATTTTTCCGTTGCATTTTTCCAAAACAGCAAAAATATGGTCGCGTTCATTTTCATCTATAGTTTTTACTGAATTGCACGTAGTTCGCTCTGCGAATCCATTTTTTTCAGCTTTTGGAATATCTATAGATGTAATTAACGGCCCGGTACTCAGCACAACCTGTCTTTCTATTAGGTGCTCCAGTTCTCTTACGTTGCCCGGCCAGTTGTAGATTTTCATCTCACCAATTACTTTTTTTGAAAATCCCTCCAGTTGTTTATTTGTTTTGGACGCAAACTTTCTCAGAAAAAATGCTGCCAGCGCCGGAATATCTGTTTTTCGATTTCGCAACGCGGGGATGAAAACCGGGAATACATTTAGTCTATAAAAAAGATCACGCCGGAAACGGCCAAGCTCAACTTCTTCTGCCAGGTTTCTATTTGTTGCAGATATAATCCGTACATCGGTGAAAATTGTAGTTTTACCGCCCACTCTTTCTATTTGTTTTTCTTGCAAAACGCGTAGAAGTTTCACTTGCAAATCAAGCGGCAGTTCTCCAATTTCATCCAGAAAAATAGTTCCACCATGCGCCAGTTCAAATTTGCCAATTCGTTTATCTGTAGCACCGGTAAAACTGCCTTTTTCATGCCCGAACAATTCTGATTCGATCAAATTCGGTGGAATTGCCGCACAATTGATTTTGATCATGATTTGTTCTTTCCGAACTGAAGCATCATGAATAGCTTTGGCAATCAATTCTTTACCGGTTCCGGTTTCACCCAAAATCAATACAGTTGTTTCAGAATCCGAGACTTTACTGAGCAGATTAAACACCACATTCATCTGTTCGCTTTTCCCGATAATCTCCGGATAATGCAAAACTGTCTCAATTTCAGTTATAGGTTCTGCCAGAAATTTATCGTTTAGTGTTAAGTTTTCAATTGTCGACTTACACTCGTTAAGTTCTGTTTGCAACAAGAATTGATTAATGACTTGCGATAAGAAAATATTAAAAACCGAGTCGAAAACCGCAGTAATCGTTTGATGATCTGTAAACGATTCATACGTTAATAAGATAAATGCGGGCTGATTCGGCATTTCTAACGGAATATACAAGAGCTGTTTTTCGCGCTTTTTTTTAAAATTGTTAAGCTGTTTAGGTGTGAGATTAATCTTCTGAACTTCTGCAATATCCATTAAAGTAACTTTGGGATAAAGTGTTTCCATCTGTTGATCAAGAATGCCCCAGGCCATCAAATCAGCAGCATGGTTATCGGCAAAAAATGCCGCAAGAATGTTTTCAAATTCTTCTTCGTTGCGGGCCTTTGCTGCGTTTTTAGTAAGTAAGCTAAGTTGCAGTATGCGATTTTGCTGATGCTCAACGCGAATATTTTCGCTACAGCCGCAAACATTTATTGAGTTTTCTTGAAAATTATGAAGAGAACCGGCTAGAAAATCTGAAATGGTGCAACAGAAAGTCAGTCCGTCTTCGCTCAGCTCGTGCTTATGGTTGTGTAATTCTAAAGTACCGATAACCTTCCCGTTCACTTCCAGCGGAAGGTAACAATGAAAATGATAATCGCCGGTGTGGTTTGGCAAACAATGGTTTTCGCCAAAATCTGAGATCCAATCTTGTCTGGATTTTAATACCGGAAATTGAAATTCCGCAATTTCAGTTGTTAATAAAGACAATGCAATTGGATTTGAAACGGTCTCTAAACAGGAAATTTCACCATTTTCATTTTTCTCGGAGAGATAAGCACGTTGGATACTTATTCTGGGCGCGTCATACAGAATTATTGCTGCACAGTCTATTGCAAAAAGCTGATGGATCTTGGTAAAAACACTTTCGAAAAGATCAGAAAGATTAAGCATCAGCGGAGCAAAAGCCTGCTGTTTTTCTGTTGAACAGTTGACGATTTGGTCGCTTTCAAGTTCTGATGTATGCTTTTCCATTTCTTTATAAAATTTAACTACAATACAAGGCGTATTGAGTCTATTTTTCAAAGAGTATGCCAGCAGACTAATCCGCTGGAAAACACAGATTTCGTCCTGATGCATTAAAAACGACGCACCACATTTCGCTATTTAACGAAGAATTTCCGCGAAATATCGTAATATGGTGCGCGATGATGACGGGCGCTGGTGTGCTGACCCAATCGTCCTTTCGAACGCCTTTTCAGGCGGAGAATCTATTAAACCGCTGTTTTTTATAGCGGTTTATCGCCGCTCGTTGAAAACCTGAAACTCTGCTATAGATGCTGTTTCTGCGGAATGTTCTATGCGGATTCTGAGCTTGCTGCTCCATACACGATTGAAACGATGGATTTTAATTCTCTCGCTGTTTTTCCCTTCAAAAAGAATTTTCCAGGTTACGCCATTCCAGTATTCCAATGCATAGCGATCAATATTTGCTTTTTGTTCTGCAACAACGATCATATTAACGGGTTGTTCATTCTGTAAATCTACTTCAAACCAAGGCTTGGAAATAGTGGGATTGGAAGTCCACGAGGTTCTGTAACTGTCGTCATTTGCAAAATCCATAATATTCATATCGTCACTCCAACTCGCATTTGCAGGTTTTTTGATTGCAATATTACTAGAAATAATAGGTAAATCTAAAGCAGGCAACTTCGCAACTGCGCCTTCATTTTTCCAGATTTTTCCTACTTCTTTTAAAGCAGCAATAGCATTGTCATCAATCAATCCATCGCGATTTGGCGCAACATTTAAAATGAAATTACAACTTTGCGCATTTAGTGGTTTAATCAGATTATTTACAATTTCTTCCGGTTTACGTACCGGAACCGTCGGAAAATCTGTTTTCCAAAACCATGAGGTATTGATAGGCAAACAAGCCAGAGAAGGCATAATTTTGCTGTCTTTAGCCATGCGTTGGCCCGCACCCATTTCGTAGGTTTTAATATCGGTATAATACAAACCTTCTGCAGGGTATTTCGCGCCATTCAAATCCATTACCAAACATTCTGGTTGCAATGTTTTTATTAAGGTATAAATGTCTTCAAAAGGAACTTCATCGTAAGAAATTCTAGACCAAGGTGCATCCCAACCATCAATAATCAAAGCCTCAATTTTCCCATAATTTGTAAGCAATTCTGTAATTTGTTGTTTAATCATTTCCACATCTTTGTGGGTAATCTGGTTCGGTCTAATCTTGTGGTGTGTATCCAGAATAGAATAATACAACATTACTTTTAAACCGTTTGCACGGAAAGCGTCTGTAAATTGTTTAACAATATCTTTTCTGTACGGACTATGCATTACATTATATTCTGTGCTTTTGGTATCCCAGATACAGAAACCGCTGTGGTGTTTGGTGGTTAAACATCCGTAACTCATATTGGCAGATTTCGCGGCTTTTGCCCATTGGTTGGCATCAAGATGTTTGGGATTGAACAGGTCTGGTGATGCTTCCGGATCTGGCCAATCTGCATTTGCATAGGTTGGAATATTGTAATGGATAAACATTCCAAAACGAAGATCTACAAATTTCTGCTGCAAAGCATTGAGTTTTTGTGATTGAACATTGTCTGGCTGTTGTGCGGATAGTGATGCTGAAATCAGCATTAAAAGTATTACTAAAACGTTTTTTAATTTTGTCATGAGATGAGTTTTAAGGTTTAGGGTTTAATTTTTTTTAGAGAGATGTTTGGGTAAAATCAATTTTTTTGGACGAGAGTGCCCAGAAGATCCAGAGGAGAATACAAATCATTAATGCCGTTTCCGGATAGAAAAATGAGACTGCAAATGCAGTTAAATAGGTTGGAAAACCGTAAAGATAATTCTTACTGAGTTGCCGGATTGCAGCTTCATTAATATCTGGCCGAAGCAATTCCGGATGTTTTGCCGCTTGCTGCCAAAGCAAGTTAAACGCCAGATTTACAGCAACAAAAAGCGCCGTATATAAAGTAACAACTAACTGTTTTGACGGACTGGCATAAAACCGGGAAAGTAAGGCACTGGAATACGAAACGATAGATACCAGAAAAAGGATTAAACCATTGGCGAACATAATGCCGGTATTGCGTTTGTAAATCTGTTTAAACACTTTGTGGTGATTTACCCAGATGATAAAAATGCTGAAAAAGGAAATGGTGAAGGCCAAATATGATGGCCACTCTGAAAAGAATGACGCCATCAATTTTACTGGATTTTGCCCCAAATCAATCTCCGGAACATGCAATTCCAAAACCAATAAGGTAATAGCGATGGCAAAAACACCATCGCTAAATGCTTCAATCCGGGCAGTTTCCTTCTCCATTTCCATTAAATAAATTAGCTGAATATTAATTTATTCACTCGGTTAATCTCCGATTGAGTGATGGTATGACCCATATCGCGATAGATAATTTCAGTAACTTTTGCACCCATATTTTCGAGCACAGCGGTACTTTCCTGTACGCGAGATACGGGAACATGAAAATCCGGATCGCTGCTGCCGATAAAAATTGGCGTTCCATCAAAATCACCTGTGTAATTTCTATGGTCAATTTGTTCGCCAATTAATCCGCCGGTGAAAGCAACAATTCCCCCATAACGCGCTGCATGTGATGCGGCAAATTCAAGAGATAAACATGCGCCTTGAGAAAAACCTAAAATATAAATCTGCGATTTTGCAAATCCTTTTTCTATCAATATATCAACAAGTTGAGCCAGTTGATTTAATGCATTAGATAAACTTGGCTCATTAGCGGTTCTTGGTGCCAAAAACGATTGCGGATACCAGGAACCGCTTTGTGCTTGTGGCGCAATAAGCGCAAAATCTTGTACATTCAACTCCGCGGAGAGTGATAAAATATTTTCTGCAGAACCACCGCGCCCGTGAATCATAATGAGCGCTTTTTCAGCTTCATCCAGCGCTTTCCCAGCTGTTACCGTATTTTGTAGCATAATTAAGATTCGTTTACTTTGTTCCAGATATCCTGATAAAGCGCTTCGTGGCGTTTAAATTGCGCATGTACGTAAGGGCACATTGGGATTACCATCAGTTCGTTTTCCCTCACATAGGCCACCATTGCATCGAGCATCAGCTTTGCATAACCTTTGCCTTCATGTTCCGGCTCAACTTCTGTATGGTAAACGGTTAAATTTTTACCTTGAATATCGAAAATCATTTCGCCGGCTTTGCCGCTCTCATCGTACACTTCGAATGCACTTGGTCCGTCTTCCGGATGGATTAATTTTACTTCTGCCATTTGATTATGAATTTAATTTTGGTAAGATATTTTCGAGTTCTCCTCGTAAATGAGCGTGTTGGTGCGGCAACATCAGGCTTTTGCCTAGTTCGCTAAGTGGCTCATCTACTGTAAATCCAGGATTTTCTGTAGCAATTTCAAAAAGTACGCCGCCTGGTTCTCTAAAATACAAAGAGAAAAAGTAATCGCGGTCAATCTTGGGCGTAATTTGAAGGTTTTTACTTAGAATTTTTTCTCTAAATTCCATTTGAACCTGTTCGTCTTTAACTCTAAAAGCAACGTGGTGATTGGTTCCTGCAGCATTTCGTCCGCGGTGCCCTGAAGGGATTTCCAACAAATCAACAATAGACGCATTTTCGACAGCATCGGTAATAAAGCGATAGCGATTGCCTTCCTGGTTTAACAAACGATAGCCAAAAATATCGGTCAATACCTTTGCCGTTTTGTCAATACTTTGCAAACTCAAAGTGGTACTGTGAAAACCTCTTGTCGCGGTATCACTTTTGATATCTGGAGTTTCCCAAGGTTTTCTTTTGTCTTCTGCAGTTGGTACAATGAGCGCTAATGAAAGTCCGTCTGGATCTTTAAAAGCCAGAAATTGTTCGCCAAAACGTTCAGCAATTTCGCCAACTTTTACCTTATTTTCCAGTAACCGCGATTGCCAAAATTCTAAACTTCCTGCGGGAATTGCGTAACCAATTTCTGTAGCCATACCAACTCCTTCCGTTCCGCGGCCAATACCTTCCCAGGGGAAAAAAGTTAAAATCGTACCGGCAGAACCGCTTTCATCGCCATAATACAAATGATAAGTGCCCGGATCGTCAAAATTTACCGTTTTTTTAACCAACCTTAAACCAATCGTATCGGTATAAAATTTAAAATTTTGTTGTGCATTGCCAGCGATTGCTGTAATGTGATGCAACCCTAAAATACTGTTTTCCATATTCATTAATAATTTTGGCTTTAGGCCAGATTAATTTTCTATTTCATGATGCCCGATAAGACTTATCAATCTGCGCATCGTATTGGGGATGGGTAGTAATAAATTTAGCAATAAACGGACAATAAACCATAACCAGCCGGTGTTTTTGTGCTGCAAATGCAAAGGCGAAAACTGCCAGTTGCGTTGCCAAACCGCGGCCAGCCAAAGCCTTAGGCACATAAGTATGCATAAAGGCAATGTATTTTTTATAAAAGCGATAAGACAGGTATGCAATCTCATCTTCCTGTTCTATTTCAAACTGGAGGTTTACTTCATTGTGCCTTATTTTGTATTCTTCCATCCTTATATTTTGTTGTAAAGTGCTGTGGCTCCTTCTTCTTCCAGCAACAATCCTTCGTGTTTTTGAAAACAAACATCTAGAATAAGTCCGCCGGCATTCCACATTCTGATGTGGCCGTTCAACTGCTCGGTTAATCCGGTCATTAAACTCATGCCTAAAGATTCGCTGTTTTCAATCTCAAATCCATCGGGTAAGCCTACTCCATCATCCACAATTCTCAATTCGCAAATTTCATTTTGCATAAAACGAAAAGAAATGGAAACCTTCCCTTTCCTATCCTCCGGAAAAGCATACTTAATAGCATTACTGATGGCTTCATTGAGAATTAAACCCAACGGAACGGCTTGTGCAACATCGAGTTTAATGGCTTCTACATCTAATACGAACAGAATTTTCCGATCGGTATCAAAACATTCGCGCATATAATCTACCAGTTCTTTGATGTACCATTTCATATCAATTTCGGCCAGATTATCAGACCGGTACAGTTTATGGTGAATGAGTGACATAGCATGCATGCGGTTCTGGCTATTTCTAATCGCAACCAGCGCATCTTCATTATCCAGGTAGGCAGATTGCGTGTTAAGTAAACTGATCACAATTTGCAGGTTGTTTTTTACGCGGTGATGTATTTCTCGAAGCAACCATTCTTTTTCATTGAGTATTTTTTTCAGCAAATCGTTCTGCGCATTGATTTCGGCCTGTTTTTCTTCTAAAATAAGATTGCTCCGTTTTTTTAACCTGTAACGGTTATACATTAATGCGGCAAATAATGCTGCGAGTGATAAACCCACAATAAAGAATGCTCTGATAGTACCATCTTGCTGAATGCGAATGCGCTGAATCTGGTTCCGCTGACTTAATAAAGCGATGTCTTTATCTTTCTGCTCGGTTTGATATTGAACCTCCAAACGGGAAATCTGCTTTACTTTATCTTGATTTGAAATCGAATCTGAAAGCCGTTTAAACGTTTTGTAATGCTCAATTGCTGCCCAGGGTTTGTTTAAGCCAGAATCTACAGTGAACCACATTCTGTGCAATTGCCACAAGGCCAAAAGATTACTTTGCGCTGTGGCCTGTTTTTCATGCGCAAGCAAGTATTTCTCGGCAAGGGCGAAATTTTTATCGTGTGTATACTTCCGGATGATACTTCTGTAGAGATACGTTTGATTGATATCGTCATCTGGCAGCTCTTGATGAAATTTCATCAGCGTTTTAAAATAAAGCTCTGCTTTATCGTACTCTTGAATATCGTAATACGTGTTGAAAAGCAAATAAGGCAACCTTAACTTCATTTGCGTTTCCGTAGGCGGATAATTTTTAGCAAGATCTTTCAGTTCGGCTATACCTTCTTTAAACTGTTTCATCCGGATTAAAACTGAAGCGATATTGGCCACAACCGTCTGAATATAACCGGCATCGTGATATCTTTCGGCAAGTTTTCTGGCTGCACGCCAATACTGCAAAGCCTTTTTATCATCGCGGAGGTAATAATATGTTAAAGCAATATGGTTGTAAATGGAACTTTTCTGCAAACTGGTATCCTGAACCAGATCTGCCGTTTTTTCGGCCATAAGTCCGTATTTCAAAGCTTCAGAAAAATTCCCCAATTCGTTGTACGTAATCGCCATATTGTTGTACACACCTTGCAATTCTTTAAACTTTATTGATTTATAAACCGAAAGTGCGGTATCCATCAATTTAATAGCATAAGCCGGACGGGCTTTTAACATATAATAATCGCCTAAATTCTTGAGCGAATTGGCTTCTTCCAACTGATTGGAAGATTGCCGGTATAAGGATAAAGCTTGCTCGTTCAGTTCAATTTTTCTTTGCAGCTGCGCACCTTCATTGTTGTATAATTGCCCTTTTGCCGATAAAGCTTTGGCCAGATTATCTTTTAAATTTTTCTGTTGTGCCAATTGAATGGCTTTATTATACTCTTTTTCGGCATCAGCAGCGCGCCCGGACTCCCGCAGAATATCTCCTTTTAGAATCAGACTTCTGACCAGCGCTGTATGTAAATTTTCCCGATTCGCGACAGCAAAAGCCTGTTGCTGAAAATTTGTTGCCTGTTCAAGATCTGTTGGATTTTCTCCTTGCAAATTCAGGTAATAACCGCCGATTTCAAGCAAAATACTCGCCTTACGCTCTGTATTACCGATTTTAGCGAGTTTCTTCAGTGCTTCATCTAATTCTGGTTTGCTGCGTATTTCTTGGGCGCGTAAGCCATATTTCGTGCTTAAATTAAACAGCAAACAGATAATCGCACAGCGGAAGAAAAACTGAATTTGGCGGCTATTATTCATGCGCAATTAATTGCTGGAATTTGAAGGTATACCAGAAGTTTTTGTAGAGAGGTAACAAATGACCATTGCAACGCCTGGGATAGCGATACCCACTAAACCGAAAAGTTTACCCACGTACGCACCGAACACACAACCCAACAAAAAACCACCCAGCGTAACAATTCCTTTAAAAATTCCTGCATTTGCTGTAGCATCAGTAAAACGACTGGTGAGAACATTTCTAATATCTAATGCAAACTGCGTTACATTTCCCGTCATCATCGTCGTTGGTCCATAAGTTTCCTTTGCATTCAGTTTGCCAAATGCGTTTTGCAAACCCATTGCAAAAACCACAATCATGGTAACGGCATACATTGGCCAGCTTAATATGTGGTCGTCTAGAAAACCGAGTGAGTAAGCTAAAATGCCGCCTGCAATAAGCAAAACGCCCTCTAAAAAAAGAATAAAATGTTTGTTTAAGAAGCGGATGGCAATCCATCCGCCGGCCATTACAGAAATCATAAATACAGGAAAAGTAATCAGCTTTATCCATGCTTCGCCTTCTGCCCCATTCACCATTTGATAGGCAAAAACGATAAAGTTTCCTGTTACATGTGCCGAGAAAATTTTATCTGCAGCCACAAAAGTAATACTATCGCAGTAGCCTGCCACAACCGTCAGCACGAGCGTAACAAACCAGATGTTGTCTTGTTTCTTTTCCATCTTTACTATTTTATGCCAAATGTGCTCTTAACATCCAAGCCATAGATTCATGCTTTTCCATCAAACCAGTAATGTAATCGCTTGTGCCTAAATCTTTAAGCGGAACAGCGAATTTGTCTATATTTTCACGTAGGTGAATCAGAATACTTTCATGATCTGCAAGAAGCATTTTGATGTAACCCTGACTATCATTTTTTGCGCGATCGTCTTCTGTTAAATGGGTAAGCTCCAGAAATTGCTTTAACGATGCCGGTGCGTAATGACCAAGTTTACGGATGCGCTCCGCAACATCATCAACAATATCTGCCAACTGATTGTATTGCTCTTCAAAAAATTTGTGTTTGTTGTAAAAATCTGGTCCTTCTATATTCCAGTGTGCTTTACGTGTTTTAGTGTATAGTACAAATTCATCTGCCAGAACTTTACTTAAAGAATGTGCAACCTCTGCAAGGTGTTCTGCACTAATTCCAATTTTTGTTTCCATGTTTTTTTTATTTTAAATGTTAAAGAATGTGTTTAGTATGTAATGATCTGCAGAGTATGTTCCCGGCCCTATAAACCAGAGAAACAACATGGCGAGTGTGTACATATAAGGCACATCACGTACTTCTGCAGAATCTTTTCTATGGACGATAAAATATCCGATTGCAGTTACACCGATTGACGGCAATAAAAACAAACGCGTGCCCAAACCAAGCGCAACAAATACAGGAACTACAGTATCAGAAACCGTAGCCATCAAATTATTTAGTTGTTCTGGCAAATGAAGTGGATTAGGGACATGCTCTTTTTCGCCATTTTGCAACCTGAATTTTTTCATTCCATGTACTCTGAAAAGTTCGAGCATCAGCAATACCCGAAAAACCAGCGCTGCAATGTTGTTGATTTCTGATCCCAGATCTGATACCAACAAAAATTTGATAATGTTATCCATGTTTTAAAAAGCGAAGCATGAACAACCCAGTGCGCCCCAAAACACGGTATAATTATTAATTGGCAGATTGCTTTGCCGAACAGCATCGTGCTGGTGCGCATGCACATTGCAACTGCCCACACATGAATGTACCATAGCAACTACTGAAGGTTTTTGCCCTTTCGTTATTTCTGCGCCATGTTGTAAAGGCGAGTAATAACCGTTGTAACGGTTTGTCGGCGACCAATCTGGCAATACCGGGATTTTTGGTGGTGAGAACGAAGAAAAATCGCCTTTGGCATATACAATCTTTCCGTCTACAACAGTTAGCTCAGATTCAATCTGTTTAATTTCTTCATCAGGAATTTCAAAATAATCGCGGTCTAAAACGGCCAGATCTGCCAGCATACCAACAGCAATATCTCCTTTTTTCTGCTGTTCATTTGAAAACCAGGCACTGCCGCGCGTATACAATTCAAGAGCTGTTTGTCTCGATAAAACGGTTTCATCGTCATATATTTTTAAACCGCCAACTGTTTTGCCTGCACTTAACCAATACATGGAAACCCAAGGATTGTAACTGCTCACACGTGTAGCGTCAGAACCGCCACCAACAGGCACGCCCATTTCCATCATTTTTTTTACAGGCGGCGTTTGCAATGCAGCTTTCGTACCGTAACGATCGCTAAAATATTCGCCTTGATAGGCCATTCTGCTTTGAATGGCAATGCCACCGCCCAAGGCTTTTACGCGCTCTATGTTGCGTTCATCAATTGTTTCGGCATGGTCAAAAATCCACGGAAGTCCGTTAAAAGGAATATCCTGGTTTACCTTCTCAAAAACATTTAAAAAACGGCTAATACTTTCGTTGTAAGTGGCATGGAGCCTGAAAGGCCATCTTTTTTCGACCAGCAAACGTACAACACGCTCCAAATCTGCTTCCATATTTTCTGGCAAATCTGGTCTGGGTTGTAAGAAATCTTCAAAGTCTGCTGCAGAAAACACAAGCATTTCACCCGCTCCATTGTGGCGATACATATCGTCGCCTTGATAAAGTTCAACGGAATTTGTCCATTGATCAAAATCTTCAAATTCCTGTTTTGGCCGTTGTGTAAACAAATTGTATGCAATACGAACAGTGAGTTGGTTTTGCGCATTCAGCTCATTGACAACTTTATAATCGTCTGGAAAATTCTGAAAGCCACCGCCGGCATCAATTACACTTGTAATCCCGAACCGATTCAATTCGGTCATAAAATGACGTGTAGAATTAACCTGATGTTCGTAAGACAATTTGGGACCTTTTGCCAATGTAGAATACAAAATCATGGCATTCGGATTGGCAATAATTAATCCGTTAGGTTCGCCAGAGGCATCTCTTTGTATTTCTCCGCCCGGAGGCGCCGGCGTATCTTTTGTATATCCAACAGCGCGCAAAGCGGCTTTG
Organism: Pedobacter terrestris; assembly: GCF_052343045.1. Classification (NCBI taxonomy): domain Bacteria; kingdom Pseudomonadati; phylum Bacteroidota; class Sphingobacteriia; order Sphingobacteriales; family Sphingobacteriaceae; genus Pedobacter; species Pedobacter terrestris. Next base: position 2,389,039 of record NZ_CP180264.1, read on the forward strand.
TTCATAAACGCACGATCGTATAAATGCAATATGAAAACAGGTGTATCCGGAGAAATTGCATTAATTTCATCAAGCGTTGGCATTCGTCTTTCTGCAAACTGAAACTCTGACCAACCGCCAACAACGCGCACCCATTGTGGTGATGGCGTACGGTCTACCTGTTCTTTTAACATACGCAAAGCATCTGCCAAAGAAGGTACACCATCCCAGCGAAGCTCTAAATTATAATTTAAACCTCCGCGAATTAAATGGATATGCGAATCGTTAATTCCGGGTACGGCAAGTTTTCCTTTAAGGTCTACAAGTTTAGTTTGCGGACCAGAAAAAGCCATTATTTCGGCATCGGTACCCACAGCAACAAACTTTCCGTCTTTAATTGCAACGGCACTTACCTTTGTTTTATGGGTTGCAATGGTATGGATTTTACCATTGAATAATATCATATCTGCACTCATGAATTTTAGTGTTTTGGTTTTTTAATTTTGAATTGCAGCAATGGCTTCTTTAATTCCTCCACCGGCAACGGTAAAAAACGACGGGCCAGCAAGTAAAATCACTTTATTTAATTTTTGTGTTTCTGCCATTTGTTTTTCTTTAAGCCAAAGTTGTGTGCGGTAAGCCTGAAAAATGCCTTTTACCACGTTTCCTGCAACCAAAGCTGTTGGCGAATCAATGCCGGCATCTTTAAGATCGCTCGCGAAAGAGAAATTGCTAACGCCAAGTTTTAGTGCTTCTCTCGCAGCTACAGCGCCTATTCCTGTCATTAACTCCGGCGTAAAAACGTTGCGATCGCCAAGGCCAATCAGTAAGAGTTTTTTTCCGCCGATGTAACCTTTCGGCGGACTAATCAAAATGGTTTCATAGGCATGGCCGAGAAATTTTCCGCTTTTGCGCAGTTCTGTAATTATCCCTTTCATATCATGATCAAGATGAACCATTCCATTTAATGCGGCCGGCAATGCGGGGGGCGAATTGAAAATATCGCCTTCGGTATATTCAAAAACACAAGCCACCTGAAGATCACTCACCTGTGCAGATGGCCCTTGCACAACGCCTTCAATCTGTATTCCATCTACGGTTCCCCAAACTTTTGACGTACCTACTGCAGTAGTTTCTTGTGCATTTACATTGAGCGTTAAAATAACTAACGTGGCGATTATCCACCATGTGTTTTTATAATTTTTCATCTTTTTTGTATGTTATGGGTTAAAACTTGAAAGAGATTTGTGCGTTAAAAAATTGCGAATTGCCCCAATCCGGAACAATATCTTTAATGAAACTGCCTACCTTAAAATATTGCCCGCCACAACTTGCAGAGAGGTAATTGTTGAATTTGTATTCGGCACTAAGCAAATAGGTTGTACCGATAAACCGATGTCCAGATAAAGAACCTGCAGTATTAAAATTGCCACTTGGACGGTAAATTCCATCTTGCAAAGTGTTACGCCAGTTCAAAACCAAATCTGCTTGTATCGCAAGTTTTGGTGTCATATTTAACGTTATATAAGGATGAAGATCAATCAGGTTTGATGGGCCAATTAATGGATTGAAACCAAAGTATCCGCCCCGTGGATATAAAGGATTAAAGGTTTGCAAATGCCCGTCGCCAGCTTTACGATCACCAGAAATATAATCATTACGTAGATTTATTGATGGCGTAAAACGTGTATGTTCAAACAAATAGCCAAACTCAATCGCTGTAGTCCAGGCACTGATCCTGCCATTGTCAAAACTTCCAAACTGGTAAGCAGCTTCCACGTTATAGATAAAACCGCCGCCACTTTTCCAATACCGAGTAGCGATTGTATGCCGCAACTCTTTTCCGATTCCTTCTTCAAAACGTGCCTGATCCCGGCGGATGCCTAGATAGTAGAAATCAAAATTTCCGCCTTTTTCTATCATCAAATTGGCGTAAGTGCCCCACAAATTGGCTTGCTTACTACCTTTATTATCAAATATGCCAGGATTAACTTCATCAGCTTCGAGTACAAAAGCATCAACTGAAAACCGTTTACTTGCAAACATCATTTTAGCACCGGTAAAATATTGCCGTGCAGTAGTACCTTCGCGCACAGAAATCAATCGGCCAGAACCATAATTAATTTCCTGCCGGCCAATGCGCAAAGCGAGATTAACATTATCAGGTGTCAAAAGCTGATATTCGGCAAAAAGATTCTCTACCACCAGTTTATCTTCATCAACCGGCGATGGCCCGTATTTACTTCCGGCTTCTAAAGCGCTGTTAATCTGCGCAAAAAACCGAAGTTTAGTGCCCAGATGTATATCGCTGTAGACGCTGTAGCGTTGCAAAACGGAATGGTTATATCCCTGATTTTTAATCCAATCTTCATTAAACTTGCCGCCATATTCGGCGCGCATTTCACCACCAAAAGTGATGTAAGATTTACCGTCGCCTGTAATCGGCAGGAATTTGAAACGGTTGTACAAATTCCTGCTCGAATCCTTCAGGTTGCTGTAATCCTCGTCATAACGCATTAGTTTTATACTTTGCGCAAACGCGAAATTCACCTTGAACTGTAAAATGCAAAATGTGATCAATGCAACGGTGAAGTACAGGATTCTCATTTGTGTGCAGAGAATTAGTGTTTAATCATTTTATGCGCGTACTGGATGCCTAAGCCATAACCTGCACCGTATTTTTTCATTAAATCTGTAACCGGAACATACGTTTCTGTTCTGGCCCAATCGCGTTGCAGCTCCAATAAATACTGAACAGCAGTTACAGGTTTTACACCTGCATGCACCATTCTCTGGATTGCACGTTCATGCGCTTCATTACTTACGTCGCCACAAGCATCCGTAATTACAAAAACCTCATAACCTTCTGATAAAGCAGAAAGCGCCGGACCAACAATGCAAACGCCTGTCCACAAGCCAGCCAAAACCAGTTTCTGTTTTCCTGTTCCGGTGATGGCTTTATAAGCCGCTTCATCTTCCCAGGTATTCATCGATGTTCTGTCTATATAACCTGATGTAGCTTGCGGATAAACTTCTTCAATTTCTGGAAAAACTGGTCCGGCGAAAGAATCTTCAGCAACCGTAGTTACAATAGTTGGCACATTAAAAATTTTTGAAGCCCCAGAAACAATCGCAACATTGGTGCGCAATTCAGTAATTGAAATGCTTTTTGTAGCGAAGGCCATTTGCCCTTCAAAATCGATTAGTACCAAAGCATGGTTTTCTGGAGACAGTAAATTTGGTGATGGTTTCATAATGATATTTTTGTTTCCACCATTTATCCAACAAACATACCACGCAGCAAAACGCTAACGCTCAGTAAATTGCCAGAAAAATGCCAAAAATTCACTTATGATATATCGTTGATTTACGAATTGCTGAAATATTTTAAGGAAACAGTCTACAAATGCCGAGCAAATAGCAAGTGGTGAAAATTGATGTTAACGATTTGTCGTTATATTATTCATTTTGGCGAATATCCGTCCAAAGAAAAACAAATTTATAAAAATGTTAATTCACTAATAATCAATTCATTAAAAAACACTAAAACGATATTTCGTTATTGGTTTTAAAATAATTTACAACCAAAATATTCTTTATTTTGATACCTTTACAAGCATGAAAAGCAACGCCGAAGAAACAGAAACTCAGAATTATGTTGCGCAGCATGTTACGTTATCCGATTACCAGCAACACGTTCTGGTTATTAACAAGATTAAAAACAGAAGTGATCTGTTAACGTTTTTGCAAAATAAATTTGAAAACCGCTTTAAATACGATAAAGCAGTTTTCATTTTTAATGAAACCGAGGCGCCTGAAGATTATCGCTTTCTGGAAACAGATACTGGCGAAACCTGCGTCAAGCGCTCACCTATAGATTTTAATCTGTTCGATACGATTTCAACAGCGTGTGAAACAGAAATTATAGACCTTTCTTCATCGGCATTGCCCAAACAACTTTCTGTATTTTATCGTGAAGGTTTCAAGAATTTGCTTGCCTTTAAAATGAGCGGAAACATTGGCGCATTACTGTTATTTTATACAGAAAGTAATATTCCTTCGGTACAGGAAAGCACATCCATTCAAATGCTTATTCCACACCTTTCTTCGGCGGTTGAAAATGTTTTCCTTCGGGAGACACTTCAAAAGAAAGACCGGGATGCCAGCATTTTACTTGCTTTAAGCAATTCTATTGCAACAATTCGCAATAAGCTTGATCTTTTTGATGTGATTGATCAACAACTCAAGAAACTGTTTCATTTTGAAGATTTTGTGATTTGCCTGATTAACGACGATAACCTTAGTCACAGTCCTTTTATTTACAACCACCGCGAAGATTTTCTGAAACAGGAAGGTATTGCCCCTGCCGAATCTAAAAAATATACGCTCGATGATGGCATGTGCAGGGCAATGATTTCAACTGCAGAACCCGTTGTTTTTAATGTAGAAGAGGTTTTAAAATGGCCAGATGCTCCGGCCTGGCTTGGTTTCTGGCACAATATGGGCATTCGCGAAATGATCGCTTTGAAGCTTACCGATCGGGATGAATGTATTGGCTTTTTTTATCTCTACGCCAAGAAAACCAATGCTGTTTCTAATATCTACTATGGTTTATTAAAAAATATATCGCTTCAAATATCCGTTGCCGTATCTAATATTAAGGCAAATGAAAAAATTGAACGGCAGCTGAATGAAATCCAGTTGTATAAACAGCAACTGGAAGAAGAAAAAACCTATCTGCGTGAAGAAATCGAACTCAAATTTCAACATTCAGAAATGATTGGTCAGAGCGAAGTTTTAAAAAGAGTTTTTTATTTATCGGAACAAGTAGCAACATCAGATAGCAGCGTGCTGATTCTTGGCGAAACGGGAACCGGAAAAGAACTTATTGCGAGAAACATCCATAAAATGTCGCCACGTGCAGATTTCTTACTTGTTAAAGTAAACTGTGCCGCGCTGCCTACGCAATTGGCAGAAAGTGAATTGTTTGGCCATGAGAAAGGCAGTTTTACAGGTGCAACAGAACGCCGGATTGGAAAATTTGAACTTGCACATAAAGGCACGTTATTTTTGGACGAAATTGGAGAGCTTTCTCCCGATTTACAAGTGAAGTTGCTGCGTGCCTTACAGGAAAAGGAAATTGAGCGTGTTGGTGGTAACCAAGTGATTAAAACCGATGTACGTATTATTGCGGCAACCAACAGAAACCTTTTAAAAGAAGTAGAAAAAGGCAATTTTAGAAGTGATCTGTATTATCGCCTAAATGCATTTCCTATTCCGGTACCGCCACTGCGTGCACGCCGAGAAGATATTCCGCAATTAACGGCCTATTTCATTTCAAAAACTGCAAAAAAGACCGGCAAACCATTAAGCAGTATTTCTAAAAGCGCGTTGAATAAATTACAAGCATATTCCTGGCCAGGCAATATACGTGAGCTTGAACACTTTATAGAACGCACCATTTTACTTAACAAGGGCGAGCTGATTAAAGAAATACATTTACCGAAAACAGAAAACCCGGAAAACTTTGATGATGGAAATAGCCGTATAAAAAGCATTTATGAAAATGAGCGCGCGCATATTTTATCGGTTTTAAAAAGCTGTAATGGTAAAATTTCGGGTGTTGGTGGTGCGGCAAAGGTTTTGAACATTCCGCCAACTACACTCAACTCAAAAATTAAAAAGTTTAACATTAAACGGGCGCACATCCAAAAATAAAAGAACCGTCATCCCGATGAAAAAAATCCTTGTTCATTCGCTCAGACTAATTTTTGCGCTCATCAGTATCTTATTTTCTGCAAAATCTATTGCGCAGCCAACTTTTTACAAACCTTTGCAAGGGCGTGATCGGTTAAGCAATACTGCGCTTCGTAAATTGCTCGCACAACCATTGGCAGATACATTGCGAACACAATATTTGCTTGCTTTGGCAGATACATATATAGACCGAATTGGAAGTGAAACCCGCGATTTAGACAGTGCAGCTATTTACCTTGCCGAAGGATACCAACTCGCTTTGCGCGTGCATTCTATAAATTGGCAACATAATGCATTGATGGAATATGGACAGTTTTATGCAGAATCTAAACAAATTGAAAAGCAGGAACAAATTTATCAAACGGCGTTAAAGCTTGCGCAAAAAACCAAAAACAAAAGGCATGAAGCGGATACCTGGTTTTACTACGCCCATAATGTAGATTTTGAAGATCCGTCTTATACCCGAAATATTGCATACTGCAAAAAAGCGATGGCTTTATATCAATCTCTCGGATTAGAAGAACGCCAGTCTTTTTTACTAAAATGTATTGCCGATTTTCACCTCATGACAGGTCAATACACGCTTGCAGAACAGGAATTATTAGCAGTATTAAAACGCTATAAAAAAATCCATTACCCGGATTTGTTTTACACGTATGATTTACTCTCTGCTGTAAGTAATAAAAAAGGAAATTTAAGCAAAGCTTTATATTACGCGCTCTGCACCGTTAAAGCTTGTGAAACCGAAAAATTACAGGTGCCAGGAGTATTTTTACGCCGCGTTTCTGAAGCGTATGTAGCTATTGGAAACAGAAAAGAAGCTATAGACTGGGCCAGACAAGCATTTAACTATTTCTCTGAACATGACGATATGAGCATGCTTTACCTGGGTTTATATGAATTGAGCGAACAACTTGTAGAAAATAATGAAGCCGGCAAAGCACTGAACCTGGTTTTACAAACACGACGCAAATTTCAAAAAGCAAGTCAAAGCGATATTTTTTATTACGATATGGCGCGCGGAAACTGTTACCTGAAAATGGGAAAATTTACCCAAAGCGGTCGTGCATTTTTGCCTTACAACAATTCGTATAAACTGAAACAAATGGATGGCGCGGCACAAGCAACAGCGTATTTTAACATCGCCAGATATAGTGTTGCACTAAAAAACTTCGCAGCTGCGGCGGCAGCATTGAAAGAAATGGCGTCTGTACAAGCGCCAATAAACATTCCGGTACAAATGGAAGTAAGTAAAATGCTTTTTGAAATAGACCGTAAACAAGCGCGTCCGGAAAGCGCCATTCAACACTTGCAACGCTTCCACGTACTAAGAGATTCTTTGTTTTCTTTTGAAAAGCTAAGTCTGATTGAACGCCTGCAAATTGAGTTTAAATCGGCACAAAAGGAAAACGAGAATGAACTGCTTCGTAAAAAGGATCAATTGCAAAGTCAGGAACTGGAGCGGGAAAAAATATTAAAAAATGCCATTTTAGGGGGCATTGCGCTTTTACTCATATTTATCGTGCTGTTGTACAGCCGTTTCAGGCTAAAAAAGCGACTGCACAATTTGTTATTGTTACAAAACAAAAGTCTTGATGAAGCGTATCACGAGCTTCAGGTGTCTATAGAACAGAAAAACCAATTGCTTGAGGATAAGGAATTTTTGATCAAAGAAGTCCACCATCGCGTAAAAAACAATCTTCAGCTTACCATGAGTTTGTTAAACAGCCAGAGTTTCTATCTGGATGATGCCAAAGCGGTAGCGGCAATAAAGGAAAGCCAGCATCGCATGAAAAGTATAGCCTTAATTCACCAAAAACTCTATCAAACTGAAGGAATGGCATCAATCCGCTTGCGCGATTATATTCTTGAGCTCATTTCCTATTTGCAGGAAAGCTTGGATCATCACCGAAAAATTAAATTCAAAACTCATATTGCAGATATAGAACTTGATGTATCACAAGCGGTTCCATTGGGTTTATGTATTAATGAAGCCGTTACCAATATTTTCAAATATGCCTTTCCGGATAACCGCGATGCTTGTGTGGACATTTCTTTTGAGGTAAAAAATGACACAGAATACCTGCTATTTATCCGCGACAATGGAATTGGTTTGCCTGCAGACTTTGACCTGAACCAAAGCGATACACTTGGCATCACATTATTAAAAGGCTTAAGCCGTCAGCTGGGAGGAGAACTGAAGTTTATTCCGCACCACGGCTTAACGGTATTGATAGAATTTTTCAAAAAAGACAGTTTAGCGGAAATTGGATAGTATATGAAACAGATACTAATTGTGGAAGATGAATTTATCGTAGCCCACGAACTGCAAATGATTTTACAACGTGCAGGATATCAGATTAAAGGCATTGCCGATTCTTACAATAGCGCATTGACAATTCTGGAAAAAGATACCGTTGATCTCGTTTTGTTGGATATTTACCTGAAGGGTAAACAAACTGGAATTGATTTGGCGCAACAACTGATGAGCAGACAAATTCCGTTTATCTACATCTCGGCAAATTCCAATGAAAAAGTACTTGAAGCTGCTAAATCTACTCTTCCTTATGGTTTTATTGTAAAGCCTTATCGTGAACGCGATATTTTAATGAGTATAGACATTGCCCGTTACCGAAAAGAAAATAGCAATGCAATGAAAAATAGCAGCGCAGTTTTTATGAAAGACTTTATTGTAGACATCTCAATGAAATCACTAAGCTGGCAAAAAAAATTACTATCACTGGCCAGTGCTTTCCAGCCGTATATTCCATTTGATTTTATTGCACTGTCTGGTATGGATTATAAAGGAAAACGATACAATGAAATTGGAATTACACGCGAAAATTTTGATCAGTATGATACATTCACGGTTCAGGATTTTTTAAAGTTTAGCAACATCAGCCAAAAGAAGTTTCATCTACTCAATCAGCTGGTTCCTGAAACCACTCAAGATGCAATTTATATAAATCATAATTTTGAAGCTGTTAAAGAAGTTGCGCCGATGAAGAAGCTCATGGCAGAAACATATACATTAAATGCGAACCTGGTAAAGACTTTCTCTACAGCAAATGGCGACCGGATTACATTTTCTTTTTACAGCAGAATGCCTTCTATTTATACCCCTGAACATCTTGAATTGCTTCAGTTTTTATCGCCAACTTTAGAAAATAAACTTAACCACATTATTGAACTTACCGAGGCTGGGTACACTCCTGAGCATAACCAACCCTACCGGGCAAAACAAGTGAGCTTCGAAAATATCATTGGTAAAAGTACCTCAATATTAACCGTATTAGACAAACTTTCTGTAGTTGCACCAACAGATACTTCGGTTATGATTACGGGCGAAAGCGGCACAGGAAAAGAAGAGATTGCGCGCAGCATTCACCGTTTGTCGCCCAGAAAAGATAAACCTATGATTGCGGTAAATTGTGCGGCTTTACCAGCAGATTTAATTGAATCTATTCTCTTCGGGCACGAAAAAGGTGCGTTTACCGGAGCGCTAAATAAACGCATTGGCAAATTTGAAGAAGCCAACGGAGGCACCATTTTTCTGGATGAAATTGGCGAAATGCCGATAGATTTGCAGGCCAAATTGTTGCGTGTATTACAAGAAAAAGAAATTGAACGCATTGGAGGCAAAACACCTGTAGCCGTTAACATTCGTATCATTGCCGCCACCAATCTTCATCTTGAAAAAGAAATTGCAAAAGGGAGGTTTAGGTTAGATTTGTTTTTCAGACTTAACGTTTTTCCGCTGCATATACCGCCATTGCGCCAAAGAAAAAGTGACATTTTGCTGTTGGTAGATTATTTTATAGAAAAACACGCTAAGAGTCTTTCGCGTCAAATCCATCAGATTGATGAAAGTTATAAAGCACAGCTGATGTATTACAACTGGCCCGGAAATATCCGTGAACTGGAACATGTAATTGTAAGAAGTTTAATTCTCTCCAATTCAGGTGTATTGGATGCATCACTTCTGGACTTGGGTTTGGAAATACCGAATGAAGAAGGCGACAACACAGTTAAAACCATTTCAGAAAACGAACGTGATCATATTGTAAAAGTTCTGCAGTTGTGTAAAGGCAAAATTTCGGGCAGTGGCGGCGCAGCAGAACTGCTCGGTATTCCGGCAACTACGCTCAACTCCAGGATGAAAAAACTCGGAATAGAAAAATAATTATTGATGTCATTTCGTGAATTGGCGACATATCATCAAATCACCTTATGCCCGCAAATGATAATTTACTGACGTAATGAGCATTAACCATTGGTATCTAAATTGATAAAAGCAACACATCTGCCAACCACAAACCTACTTTCGCCAGAAGGCTTTGCTCAAAAATTTCTGAACGAAAATGGACTGCAAAAGCAGGTTAATTTAACGTGGCTTAAAAAATGAAAGAAAAAATTTTAATTGTAGAAGACGAATTTATCGTAGCCAATGATCTTCGGATTATGCTGGAAAAATCCGGTTATAAAGTGTGCGGCATTGCGCCCTCGGTTATTAAAGCTTTAGAACTAATTGAATCTAAACAGCCAGACTGGATTTTGCTCGATATTTTTCTGCAAGGCGATAAAACCGGTATAGATTTGGCCGGCAACCTTACTGAAATGGACATTCCGTTCATTTACATCTCTGCAAATACCAACCAAGGAATATTAGAAGCAGCTAAAGCAACCCTTCCTTACGGTTTTCTGGTAAAACCTTTCAGAGAAAAAGACCTGATGGTTATGTTGGATATTGCCCGTTACCGCCACGAGCAAAACTTAAAATACCAGCACCATGAAGAGCCTACGTTTCAAAAACAAATAGAACATATTCTTACTAAGCAAGAAACGCTAACCGAAAAACTAAAGCAAGTTGGCGCAGTATGGCAAAATATAGTTCCATTTGATTTTCTTTGGATTACCCGCGCCATACCGCGTACAAGCAACCGCGACTTAAACATCATATATAACGGCGGAAATTATACCGTATTTAATGCCGAAAAATTAGCGGCAGAAATGTCTGTTTCTTTACGCGATTTCAAAAATACAACAACACTTTCAGTTCCAACTGCTGGGAAAACTATTTTCAATGGATATGATTTTAGAAAGCTGAGAATGGAACATGGCTGGATAAAATCGCTTTCAGATTATTTTGAGCTTGAATCTGCCTTGATTACAGAAGTACAACATGAAACCGAAACCTTTCAATTTGTATTTTTCAATACTTCGGCAGACCTGTACACAAAAGTACATTCTGGCGTACTAAATCAATTCAGGAAAATCTTAGAATTGATGGTTCAGAAGATTGTTTACGGTAAAGAAGTTGAGGAGATTAAAACCGAAGAGAAACCGCTTACCGTTCAAAACAATAACGAAAAACCGGCAAAAATACCTGCACAAAGTTCAGATTTTAATGGAATTATTGGCAACAGCAGTTTGCTGCGCGATGCTTTTTCAAAAATAGAATTAGTGGCGCCAGACGAAACTTCTGTTTTGATTTTAGGAGAAAGTGGAACCGGAAAAGAACGGATTGCGCATACCATTCACAAATTATCGCCCAGAAAACTTAAAACAATGGTTACTGTAAATTGTGCTGCACTTCCGCTTACATTGATAGAATCTGAACTTTTCGGCCATGAGAGAGGTGCGTTTACAGGCGCTAATGAAAAGCGAATCGGAAAATTTGAGCAAGCTGATGGCGGAACAATTTTTTTGGATGAAATTGGAGAATTGCCGTTAGAGGCACAGGTAAAACTACTTCGTGTGTTGCAAGAAAAAGAGATTGAACGTCTTGGTGGAAACTATACCAAGAAAATTAACGTTCGGATTATTACGGCAACCAACAGAAATCTGGAAAAAGAAGTTGCCGAAGGTCGTTTCAGGTTAGATTTGTATTACCGATTAAATGTATTTCCGATAGAGTTGCCAGCGTTGCGACAGCGCAAAGAAGACATCTCCTTATTAACGGAGCATTTCATTCGCAAATACAGCAAAAAATCTTCATCGCAGGTAAATGCTATTTCGCCAGATGCAATGGAACTTTTATTGCAATACGATTGGCCGGGAAACATTCGCGAGCTGGAACACCTGATTGAGCGTACCATGCTACTTACTGAAGGCGAAATTATTACGCATATCGAAATGCCTGCAGCAAACGCATTACATGCACAAAAAGCCATCCACGGGGTTAAAATTAAAACCATGGAAGAAATGGAACGCGACCATATTCTGAGCATTTTAACCCTTTGCAAAGGAAAAATATTTGGACCTGGAGGTGCAGCAGAAATTTTAAACATTCCCTCTACAACACTAAATTCAAAAATCAAAAAGTTAGGAATCAAATACGAGTTTGTAAAATAGAAGTTCTATCTAAATGTGATTGATGCATTTTGATTTTACCTATAACATAAAGCTAAACTGCCCGCGTAATACATCTGAGCTATATTGCGTGGGCAATTATCTTTTTTGAAGTACAGATTTGAGTAAATTGATTTTTACTTACCTTGCACCGCTTTTCTTTTTGGGATTTTAATATCCGATAAATCGATCTGAATTTCCTGTTTGCGAATCACTTCGTCGCTAAAAGATTTCTCTTTTCTGATTTTGTACAATTCCTGACGTTGCAAATGATATAAATCGCGCAGAACATCGTTATATATTTCCATCTCAGCAGATTCTACAGCTTCGCATTCCATAGATTCTAATCTGCGCGAAGCATGACTAAGGTTATTTTCCAGATCGGTTTTCAGCGCCTTTACAAGTTCGATGTCTTCTGCTTCATCTGCATATTTTTCTTTAATCCTTTTTAAAGAAATGGTAAGCAAACGGAGTTTAATTGTAGCTTCCTGTTGTTCTTCCGGCACTAAAGGATCAATCTCTTCTATCTTAATTAATTTAATTAGATAAGGCAACGTAAGACCTTGAAAAACAAGCGTAACCAAAATCACTACAAAGGTGATAAATATGATGAGATTGCGGTGCGGGAAATGCACATCAGACGAAATCATGATTGGCAAAGAAAGTGCCGCAGCCAATGAAACTACGCCACGCATACCAGCCCAACCAATAATTAACGGCCCCTTCCATCCGGGAGCAACTTCCTTTTCTCTCACCTTTTTAGAAATCCATCGAGGCACAAAAGCTGCCGGATAAATCCACAAAATGCGAATGACAATGACAACAGCGCTGATAATTAATCCGTAGGTAATCGCTTCCCAAAGAGAATATCCTTCTAAACCAGCGGTAATAACCGGCAACTCTAAACCAATTAGAATAAACACCAAAGCATTCAAAATTACCGCAAGTGTTGCCCAAACATTTATGGTTTGCAGTCTGCTTTGGCCGTCTACGAAAATTTCGTGAGAGCGATAAGACAAGAATAATCCGCCAGAAACCACTGCCATTACACCAGAAAAATGAAATTGTTCTGCCAGTAAATACATAAAATATGGAGAAACCAATGTTAACGATGCATCAATACTGGGGGTGGTTGGTAAAAACCGATGAATAAAATACATGATGTGGGCAACCCCAAGTCCGATGGCAATGCCAACCACGGTACTCAGAAAAAAGTCTATTGTGGCCTGCCCCATTGAAAATTGCCCGGTAATAACCGCAGCAAGTGCAAAACGCAAAACAATAAGACTGGATGCGTCATTAACCAGACTTTCACCTTCCAAAATGGTGGTAATTCGTTTTGGGATTTTAATATTTTTTAATACCGAAGTTGCGGCAATGGCATCTGGCGGAGATACAATTCCACCAAGCAAAAAGCCCATTGACAATGTGAAACCCGGAATCATAGAGGACGTTAAAAACGCTACCGCTAAAGAAGTCATAATGACCAAGCCAAAGGCAAGCAGAGAAATTGGCCTGCGCCAGCGCCAAAAATCATTCCATGAAGTGTACCACGCTGCTTCATAAAGTAATGGCGGGAGAAAAATTAAGAAAATAATTTCCGGATCTATAGACATTTCCGGAATACCTGGAATATAACTTATGCCTAAACCCGCCAGAACTAAAAATATAGGATATGAAATCTTCACTTTTTGAGCCAGCAAAATGAGCAAAAATGCTACAGAAAGTAAAATCAGGTATTGTAAAAGCGTATGGTGCATATTATTATCTATACAAGGATCAAACCAAAGGCCCAATATACAAATAACCAATAATTTGCTGTGAAATTCTTAAACTCCGGCTAGTGCAATCATTACGATATATCGTTATTTTACGAAAAAGTATGGGAATTTGTGTGGAAGAGAATATCGTAAATTAAAAAGCGTGTCTTTTCACAGAACACGCTTTTCAACCAATTATACGATCTGATTTTAATTAAAAATTGGCTTCTACAATTAACTTGCTTCTGGAAGAATCAACAAAATCCATTGGAATAATACCATACTTGCCAGAATTATTTGTAAAAAATGTTGCAATACGGGGATTAATATTATTTGAAACAGATGGAATATTCGGTATACCGAACAATCCGGAGGTATAACCGCTTGAGAAGTTAATGTATAGACGATTAGATTGATCCACTTTCGCTTCATTTAACAAATTTTGAATATTCGTCCATTTAGTATCCACATTACTAACCGCGTAAGCATCCTGAACTTTAATTAGAGCCGAATTGGTATTCATTTCGAACGTCTTATTATCTTGCCAACTAGAAGCATCGATACCTGCTGTTGTACTCGCTGAAAAACGTCTCAAAAGAACAATTTTTCCGCGGCTCGACCCTACTGTTGGAATACTTTGTGTTAGATTCCATTTCGCAGGATTCTGATCAATATAACTATTGAAGGTAGCCTCGAAACTGCGTGTAACATTCGAAGAATTATATTCCTCTTTTATACTCATCACGATTGTCTCTGTAGGATTGCTATTCAAAAAGGTATAGCAAGAAGACAAAACCTGATCAAAAGTCAAATTTTGATCAACGTAGGAATGATAAATCCGGAAAGAATTGTTCATGTGTCTACAGCGAATGTCAAGAAAACGTACACCGGCATTCAGCTGATCTGGAATACTTAAGTTCTGGTTTTTTGCAGTACCGGTCAATGGTTCCAGCGTAGCACCAGAATCGTGCGTACCAGGAACAGAAAGCATTGATAACGAAGTGTCGTCGTTTATAAATCCCATCCAATTGATCATTCCGAACGTAGCCGCCTTTGTGGCATCATTGACAGACAATTTAGAAGTACTCAGCTGCAAATCTTTTTTACAGGCATTTAAAGTAATAATCGCTGCAATGAGAAATAAAATGTTTAGTTTTTTCATTTTTTAAATTGATGTTTATGTGTATAAATTGGTAAATTCATGTTCAAAGTAATTTGGATACTCAAGGGATGAAATTTTATACTACAGGGATGTTTTCTACTCTATCGATGAAAACAAAATGCGCTTTAACATCAATTATATACATGTCAATCCAAAGGCGATAAGGTACCAACCAAGAATGTTAGCTTTAGGTTATGTTATTGTTAATCTGATTTGCTCCATTAAATGAAATAAAACAATCTGATTTTCATAAGCATACAGAAACACGCAAAAAAAAACATTTAACTAAATAAATTTCAAGAAAGTATGCAACATTCTTTGCGGGATGGCGACTACCATACAGAAACAGTAAGAAACTATATTAACAAACTCGCGATTGGAAACCAAAGAAAAGATACCCGATCAGGAATTGATGAACATGTGCCGCGAAGGAAAAGACCTCGGATTTACTTTGTTGTACAACAGATATTCCAAACGTGTATACAACTCAATTAGTCGTTTTATTTCCCACACGGGCGAAGCCGAAGATATTTTGCAAGAAACCTTTTTTACCGTTTTTGGCGAGCTGAGTAAGATGAAAGAGATTGTAAGTTTTGAAGCCTGGACAAGGAGAATCGCTATAAACCGATCTATCTCTCATCTAAGGAAACAGAAAATTCAGTTTTCTGATCTCGGAGAGATGGAAATTCCAGCCGGCGAAATATATGATCCGAGAGAAAATGAACTTTTTGAATGTAAAGTAGAAGATGTAAAAAATAGCATAGCGGCTTTGCCTACAGGTTATAAAACTATTTTAAACCTCTATCTATTTGAAAAGATGACGCAAGAAGAAATTGCCGTAATGCTGGGCGTATCGCACACAACAGTGCGCTCGCAATACCACAGGGCAAAGAAAAAAGTATTAGAATCATTAAAAGATAAGCCATATTATGCATGATCCTTTAAAGAAATTTGTAGATGAACACCGCAATGAATTTGACGAGCTTGAGGCGCCGGAATTTAATATGGCAATGTTTAAAGCCCGCCACGAAGTGGAAGAAATACCGCTACCAAAAAGAAACATTGTATTTCTTTTTGGCACTAAATGGCTAGCCGCAGCCTGTGTGGTTTTATTTGCTGGAACAGCTTTTTTAATTTATCAGCAAAGCGAAACCAGCGAAAACGGTGTTGCTGCAGTGGTATCAAAACCGATAATTAAACCGATTATCCCTGCTGCGATTAAGAATGAAATTGTTTCTCCGAATGAAAAACAATATGAGGCTGCAGTAAAGAAAATTGTGTTGAAGAAAATTGATCAGCAAGAACTAGAAAAAACAAATTGGAACGCAAAATTGCTTGATAGCAGTTCGGCAGCCAACAGATTGACTGCGATATTGAATATCGGCCAATCCAAAAATATCAGCAATGCGGATTTGGATCAATTGGCCAGAACGCTAAATCAAGATCAAAATTCTAATGTACGCCTTGCTGCTTTGGATGTGCTAAAAAAATACAGCGACGATGATCATGTTGCTGCGCTATTACTAAATGCATTAGACGTACAAACCGATCCGATGGTGCAACTGGCTTTGGTGGCTTTGTTTGGAAATTCACACAATCAAAAAGTAAACGAACGCCTTTATGCACTGGCCAATAACCCGGAAACATTTGAAGCGGTAAAAGATGAAGCCTTCAGTATTTTACTGGAGCAGAATAAACTCTAACAAACAGGAAATTGAAATATAGATTATGAAAAAGAAAATTACACTATTACTTACACTTTTTGCACTTAGCCTAGGTACATTTGCACAAAAAGAATACAAACTTGCAAAATCCAGCGGACGTTTAAATATTAACCTTCCAGGTGCTACCATTATTGGTTACAATGGCAAAGACATTGTTTTCTCTGCTGCAATTGATGAAGAAGGAGGTGAAGATTTACGCGCAAAAGGTCTTAAAATGATTAATGGAAATGGATTTACAGACAATACCGGACTTGGAATTGATGTTTCTGTAAGTGGCGAAGAGATCAACGTAAACACCGTTGGAAAAAAATTAGATGGCGCAATTACGATTAAAGTGCCGGAAAATATCAAAATTGTTTACAAATATAGCTCTACATTTAACCGCGATTCTGTAATCCTTCAAAACCTGAAAAATGAAATTGAAGTTTCAGCAAGTTACAACTCCATCAAATTGCAAAACAATAGCGGCCCAATGAATATAAAAACGCTTTATGGATCTGTAGATGCAACATTCAATTCAGATATTAAAGGCCCGGTAAGTATTGTTTCTGTATATGGTTATGTAGATGTAGCCATTCCACCGTCTACAAAAGCCAATGTAGAACTCTCCACAAGCTATGGTAATCTTTACTCTGCCGATGGTTTAAAAATTGCTATTGATAAAACCGCCACAGCAAGTACGCCAGAAAAACAAAATGGGCAAACAATGGCAAACGTTAGCGCGCTTACACGTAAGCCCAATGCTACAAGTTCGGTTATTGGTGCAAATGAACCCGCAGTTGCAATTGCTACAAGCAATAGCACAGTACAAGGAAAATTTACAACATCAAGCAGTAGCAGCAATACAAACACGCAAACCATCAGTACTGTATTTTATGGAACCAAAGAACCTGAAGCCATAAAAGGAAAGTTAAACGGTGGAGGCACAGACTTGATTCTCAAATCAAACTATAAAAACGTTTACCTGCGTTCTAAATAACAAACTACATAGCAAAAGAAGGTCGGCCAAATTCAAATTTGGCCGATCTTCTTTTAAAATAACCTACTCTTTAATTTTTTTATCGTAAGCTTTCTGCAATTCTGCTAAAGTGAGGTCATAACCTTTCTGATCAATAAACGCTGACGGATTATAAGCGTCGCCAGGTTTATGTTTCTGATGAAGATTGAACTGACTGGCATGTGATGACAACCAAATATCAAAAGATAGATTTTTCAACTCGCGCAAGGTGTACGCATAATCTTCTTTAATAGTAGGATAATCTGTAATTGTAGAAAATTTCTTATCGGTTACAATACTTGGCATATTCGCGATCAAAACACGGTAACTTTTATCCGGATCTTTAACATCAAAAATAAAACTTGAAGAACCTTTTGTATGCCCCGGATGGTGCAAAACCGTAAGTTCCATATCGCCAAGCTTAACAACTTCCCTATCTTGCAGCAATTTATCGGGCTTTAGAGGTTGATAACTGGCTACTGCATTTCCGAGCGCATAATCAGACGCGCCACCGCTTTCCATTACATCTGCATCTTTTGCATCAACCATTACGGCTGCTTTGGTCATTTCTTTTAGCTTCGCCATAGCGCCCATATGGTCAAAATGCGCCTGTGTGGTCAATAAAATCTTGGTGTCGCTTAATTTAAAACCAAGTTTTTCTATACTCGATTTTATTTGATCTGCTGAACTTGCAAGTCCGGTATTGATCAGAATATTTCCTTTTGACGTCACAATCAGGTAACAAGCCAAATCATACGTACCAACGTAATATAAATTGCCAACAATTTTAAAAGGTTGATAGGTTTTAGACCAACTGGGATCTGTACCTTGAGGTTCTTGTACCGTTTGGGCTTTTGTATCGGTTGATAAAACAGTGAAAGCTGCAATCACAGCAAAGACCAGTAGTGTTTTCTTAAACATAGTTGTGCTAAATATTTGCAAATATATGAAATTAAGATGCACTGACGTGTTCATCAAACAGTGTGTCGCAACAGGGAAATTGTTGATTTGTTTGAAATTAACATATTTATCCGAGATGTTCTGTGCCCTCTGTTTCTGTATTCAAATGGCTAAGTAACATACGCAAAACCTGATCACGTTGTTCAAAACGTTCCGCATTTTCTGGTATAATCTGAATAAGATTTTGATCAATTGAACTGTTTGCTGAGGGCATTTCTTCTGAGAATTGAAAGGAATTGTTCATCGTCGGGATTTTTAGTTTTCTTAGTTATGGATCTGACTCTAATTTTGAACACATACTTCCCAAAATGGTTTGATAAATTTTAAATTTAACAACCATTGCATTGCCAGCAAGATTTTGCTGCATATAAAAATGTGACGCAATGACATCCAGTTGCTTTTTAGTGGAATAACAATTCTTTTAACGATTCGGTTAAAACCCCGGTGATGGCAGCAAATGCAAACAACAAAATACCAAGAAAAATTAGCAAATCCTCCCTGTTGAACCGAGAAATCCAATATTTTGGCGCTACCCTAATGTGCAGCAAATAAGTTAAAAATAAAATAAAACGCCGGCGCAAAAGATTAAACTTCCCCATATTAACCGCCAAAAATTGAGATTAAAAGGAGATTAGAACTTAATTCTGCGTACACAGAACCGGATTTGAGATTTGAGGCATTAATAAACTGCTGATACATTTGGTTAGAAATAATATTCTATAACATAAATTTAACCATTTGGTTTTGATTGTGAAACAAACAATCAGTAATAATGTGGTGTCATCTTGTTTTAGTTACGGAACTGCTACCTAAATACTATACCTGCTTAATACAATTTTTTAAGATTCCATTGTTTCCCCAGCAACAACTGATCAACAATGATAAGCAATTCCATCACCATCAACAATCAACACAAACAATATAAATATTTGATTATAAGATACTTAAAACACTGGCACAACTATTGAAATTGGCCTGAGCGTAAATGTGATTTAATTATGGAGAACAATCAATTTAAAGAGAAAGGTCAGGATGCTATACGTTTTGCTTATTGGGTACCTAATGTAAGCGGTGGTTTGGTGGTGAGCAAAATTGAACAGCGTACCAGTTGGGATATCAACTACAATAAAAAACTAGCTCAACTGGCAGAGCAAAATGGTTTTGATTACGCATTAAGCCAAATTCGCTTCACTGCTGGTTATGGTGCAGAATTTCAGCATGAACCCGTAGCGTTCAGTCATGCTTTGCTTGCAGCAACAGAAAGGCTAAAACTAATAATTGCTTTATTGCCCGGCCCCTGGAATCCTGCAGTGGCGGCAAAACAATTGGCTACGATAGACCAGCTTACTGAAGGACGTGTAGCCGTAAATATTGTAAGCGGCTGGTTTAAAGGCGAATTCCACGCGATTGGCGAACATTGGCTGGATCATGACGAACGTTATCGCCGCTCAGAAGAATTTATTCATTGCCTGAAAGGAATATGGACAGAAGACAAATTCACTTTCCGTGGAAACTTTTATCGTTTTAATGACTATACGCTTTCGCCAAAACCAATACAGCAACCACATCCGGAAATATTTCAGGGGGAAGCTCAAGAGCGGCAAGAGACATGGTTGCACGCGTTTCCGATTGGTATTTTACCAATGGAAATACACTTGAAGGTATTGCAGCCCAAATTGAAGACATAAAAGAAAAAACCAGGCAAAGTGCGCGTCACGTTAAAATTGGCGTTAATGCATTTGTAATCGCCAGAGATACCGAAGAAGAAGCCAAAGCTGTTCTTCATGAAATTATAGACCAAGCCGATACAGATGCGGTGAAAGCCTTCGCCCAGGCTGCAAAAAATGCTGGTAAAGCCTCTCCGGAAGGAGAAGGAAATTGGGCACACTCTTCTTTTGAAGATTTGGTTCAATACAATGATGGTTTTAAAACCAACCTGATTGGTACACCAGAACAAATAGCTGACCGCATTATAGCGCTTAAAAAAATTGGTGTAGA
Organism: Pedobacter terrestris; assembly: GCF_052343045.1. Lineage (NCBI taxonomy): Bacteria > Pseudomonadati > Bacteroidota > Sphingobacteriia > Sphingobacteriales > Sphingobacteriaceae > Pedobacter > Pedobacter terrestris. Next base: position 2,409,727 of record NZ_CP180264.1, read on the forward strand.
CCTGGTACTTTGCGGTTTTTTACATGCACAAGAAGAAGTAGAGTATTTTGGCAAAAGAGTATTACCGCTAATAAGAGAAAAAGAAGAGAAAGCCAAAATTAAAAGTGCACAATATGTATAAAGTAGTTCTGCTGTCGGGCAGTCCGGCACAACAATCAAAGTCAAACCAGATTCTTCAGCGTTTATCGCATCAGCTAACAAATTTAGGCTTTCAAACACATTTGGTTAGCGTAAAAGATTTCGCTCCTGAAACGTTGTTGTATGCTAAAATTAGTGATCCGAGCATTCAGGATTTCATTACACATCTACAATCTGCAGATGCCTTTATCGTAGCTACGCCTATTTATAAAGGGACGTATACCGGCGCATTAAAAACAGTTTTAGATATACTGCCACAATATGCCTTAAGGCACAAAACCGTTTTGCCAATTGCAACAGGCGGCTCCGTAGCGCATCTGCTGGCGATGGATTACAGCATTAAACCCGTTTTATCTATCCTGGGAAGTTCAGACATTTTGCAAGGCGTTTTCATCAGCGACAATCAATTTTATGTATTGCCTGCTGGCAATTTTAAACTCGATGACGACATTCAAACCCGTTTGAATGAATCTGTACATCATTTGGTTAAAGCCATAAAAAATAAGGTCAGTAAGGAGCAACTGCTCGAAAATTAACCCGATGGAATAAAAAAATATCCATCCTAAACAAAACACGATGAAAGTATTATGGTTTATCCCAACTTATGGAGATAGCAGATATATTGGCTCTGCCGTTGGCGCACGCGGAACGGATTTGGCGTATTTAAAACAAGTAGCGCAAGCGGTTGATGATTTAGGTTATTACGGCGCGCTACTGCCTACCGGAAGAACTTGTGAAGATGCATGGATTACAGCATCTGCCCTCGCTACCGTAACCAAAAGAATGAAATTTTTGGTCGCCGTACGCCCAGGCTTAATGTTGCCTTCTGTTGCCGCTCGAATGGCCGCAACACTTGATCGTTTCTCTGACGGAAGATTGCTTGTAAATGTTGTGGCTGGAGGCGATCCGGTTGAACTGGCATCCGACGGAATTTTTCAGAAACATGATGAACGCTACGACACTGTAGACGAGTTTTTACAAATCTGGCGCCGACTCTTAAGTGGCGAAGAGTTTAATTTTAATGGCGATCATTATCAGGTGCAAGACAGTCAACTTTTGTTAAATAGTGTGCAAAAACCACATCCAGAGTTGTATTTCGGCGGTTCCTCTCCGGCCGGACAAGCTGTTGCCGCGCGCCATACAGATGTTTACCTTACCTGGGGCGAACCACCTGCACAGGTAAAAGAGAAAATTGATGCCATGCGTACACTGGCCGCAATTGAGGGCAGAACAATCCGTTTTGGTATAAGATTACATGTTGTAGTACGTGAAACGGAAGAAGAAGCCTGGCGTGCGGCCAATGATTTAATTCGATATGTAACGGATGAAGGCATACAAGCAGCTTTAAATGTATTTAAACGTTTTGATTCTGAAGGTCAACGCAGAATGACCGAATTGCATTCCGGTAACCGCGATAAACTGGAAATTAGCCCGAACCTTTGGTCTGGAATTGGATTACTACGTGGCGGTGCCGGAACAGCTTTGGTTGGAAGTCCCGAAATTGTGGCAAAAAGAATGCAGGAATATGCCGATCTTGGCATCGAAGAATTTATTTTATCCGGCTATCCACACCTCGAAGAAGCCTATCGCTTTGCAGAACTGGTATTTCCTTTACTGCCCAACCAAAAAGTGCAGAATGATGAGGTTCTTACGCCATATGTAAGTCCGTTTGGAGAAATAAAAGCTGCACAATAAAACATCCCAGGAAAATAAAATGGCAACATTATCACATACAGATCAAACAGTGCAAACAAAGATTTCTGCTTTAGAAACCGCCAGAAAAGTTGCAATAGCTTTAGATGAAACGGCTGTAGAACGCGATAAACAAGGCGGAACGGCATACCACGAGCGTAATATTATTCGACAAAGTGGATTGCTGGGTTTGATTGTTCCGAAACATTTAGGCGGATTTGGCGAAGATTGGACTTCGGTAATGCAGATTGTTCGCCTGTTCGCATCTGTAGACAGTTCTATGGCGCATATCTTCGGTTTTCAACATCTTATTCTGGCTTCAATTGAATTATACGGAACTGAAGAACAACGCGATTATTACTTTACAAAAACCGTTTCAGAGAATATTTTCTGGGGAAATGCATTAAATCCACTCGATAAAGGCACTCAGGTTGTTGAACAAAGCGGCCATTACATTTTTACCGGAACTAAAGGTTTTTGCTCTGGAGCCACAGATTCTGATATGTTGCTTGTTTCTGGCTTTTTAGATGATAAACTGGTAATTGGTGTTACGCCATCAAACAGTAAAGGCATACAGATTAACCAAGATTGGAACAACTTTGGGCAACGCCAAACCGATAGCGGAAGTGTAAAATTTGATGGATTATCAATTTCAGCGGAAAACATGTTGCTTGTGCCTGGTCCAATGGGAAATGTACGCTCTACCCTTCGCTCCTGTATTGCACAGCTTATTCTCACCCATATTTATTTAGGTTTGGCCGAAGGCGCATTTAATGAGGCAAAAAAGTATACTTCTGCCCAAACGCGTGCATGGCACAACTCTGGAGTGAACAGCGCTGCAGAAGATCCCTTCATATTAAAGCGTTACGGACAAATGTTTTTGAGTCTCCAAAGCAGTGTTCGACTGACTGAAATGGCAGTTTCCTCTCTACAGCAAAGCTGGAATCTTGGCGATAAAATTACGGAAAAACAACGCGGACGTACTGCTGTAGACATTGCACTGGCTAAAGTTCAAGCTTCTGCAACAGGACTGGATATTTGCAGCCAGATGTTTGATGTTACCGGCTCTCGCGCTACCAATGGTTTTGCAAGGTTAGATCGTTTTTGGAGAAATATCCGCACACACAGTTTGCATGATCCGGCAGACTATAAATTGAAAGAACTTGGAGATTTCGCTTTAAACGGAACTATTCCAGCTCCGGGGTTTTATTCATAAGTTTTTTTCCCGATTTTGCATTCGGCTTTACGATTGAAGTAACTCCCCGACTTTTACATCCGGTTGGCCAAAATCCTTAATCGTAATATATTTATCAGCTACAATGTCCAATCGCAAATATTTAATAGAACTCCCAACAGGTACCACAAGTCCACTTTCCATACGCGCAAAAGTGCTGGTTTTTGAAGATCCAAATTCTCAAAAACTATTACAGCGTGTGCGGAAAATTGCCCCAAGTGGAGCAAATGTGATTATTATCGGTGAAACAGGTACCGGAAAAGAACTGCTGGCGCGAGAAATTCACAATTTGAGCGACAGAAAAAATCAACCTTTTATCGCTGTAAATTGTGGTGCTTTTAGCGAGGCTTTAATAGAAAGCGAATTGTTCGGCCACGATAAAGGTTCATTTACAGGTGCAATCTCATCAAAAAGCGGTTGGTTTGAAGAAGCCAACGGTGGAACACTTTTTTTAGATGAAATTGGTGATATGCCTTATCCGCTTCAGGTAAAAATGCTTCGCGTAATTCAGGAAAGACAGGTGGTTCGGCTGGGCTCCAGAAAACCAATTGATATTGATGTTCGCATTATTGCGGCAACCAACGTTAATCTTGAAGATGCGGTAAATGCAGGTCGCTTTCGCGAAGATCTATATTATCGCCTAAATGTGGTCAACCTCATTTTATCACCCTTAAAAGATCGGCCGAAAGATATTCTTCCACTAGTGAATCATTTTATGGGTGTTTATACCAAACGTTTGGGAATTACAGATATGCAGCTCAGTACAGAAGCTACCCGCACATTGGTAGAAGAATATTCCTGGCCGGGTAACATCCGGGAGCTGGAAAATGTAATTCATCAGGCGTTACTCGTTTGCCGTGGCAATATTATAAAACCGGAAGACCTGAATCTATCCAATAAAATTTCTAAAAACTCAAAAACAAACGATACATTTTCATCAAATGAACCAAAAAACGGCAAGCAAATGCTTCGTGAGGCTTTGGCGCAATTGTTTGAAGAAAACCATCAGAATTTGTATTCGGTTATTGATCAATCTGTTTTTCAAAATGCATTCGAATATTGCTACCACAACCAACTGGAAACATCAAAACTGCTAAACATCAGTCGCAATATTTTGCGCTCCAGATTGATTGAATACGGATACCTGAATCCGAAATTCAGAAGCAATAAAAACACATAAAAAAAGCTATGAACATTAAATATTCACAGCTTTCTTAATTTTAAATCTCGATTGTTAAATGGCCTTTGTTTTGACTTTTAGCCATTCTTTTTCTTCTGTTGATAAATGCGGACTCAGTTTATCAAAAACAGTTTGATGGTAAGCATTTAACCAAACAATATGTCGGTTCTCCAGCAGATCTTTCTGGATTAATGCGGTTTCAATTGGTGCCAGAGTTAAAGTTTCGAAAGCATAAAAAGATCCAAATTCACTTTCCTGATCAACAGTTGTCAATACCAGGTTTTCTATACGAATACCATGTTTACCGGGGCGGTACAAACCTGGTTCAATAGAAGTAATCATGCCGGGAACCAATGCAACAGCAACATTTGTTGGGTTAAAAACCTGCGGACCTTCATGTACATTTAGATAAAAACCTATCCCGTGGCCGGTCCCATGACCGTAATTTAAGCGGTAATCCCAAAGCGGTTTACGACAAATGGCATCAATCTGATAACCGCAGGTTCCTTTCGGGTATTTTGTTAATGAACCTTCAATCATACCTTTTAAAACTAAGGTATAATCCATTTGCTCTTCCTCGGTCAAAACTTCAAACGCAATCATTCTGGTAATATCGGTTGTACCATAATGGTATTGACCGCCAGAATCAACCAAAAACAAACCTTCATTTTCTATCGTGCTGTTGCTGCTTTCTGTTGCAGAATAGTGAGGCAATGCTCCATGTGCACGATAACCAGAAATGGTATTGAAACTGTTGCCAACAAAACCCTCCTGCTCTGCACGGAACTGCTCCAGAACGGCAGCTGCAGAAAGTTCGGTTATTTTTTTCTGGCCAATATGGTCTTCAATCCACTTTAAAAATTTTGTCATCGCTACGCCGTCTTTCACCATCGTTTTACGCATGCTTTCAATCTCTGTTTCGTTTTTTACCGCTTTAGAAAACGTAGTTGGATTTACATCTTGAATAATGTTCAATCCTTTTGGCAACAGTTGATACAAGCCAAAACAATTTCTCTTCGGGTCAATCAGAATTGTACCTTGTGCTGGCAGTTCTGCAATCGCTTTATCAATATCTTCATAAGCAGCTAAGCTTACGCCGGCATGCTGAAGTTTCTGTTGTTCCTCTCCTGATAATTTTTCTTTATTGATGAAGAGTGTTGCAGTTTGTTGTGTAATTAAAGCAAAGCTGAGTACAACCGGATTAAAACTTACATCTTTTCCTCTGATGTTAAAAAGCCAGGCCAAATCGTCAAGAGAAGAAATCAACTGAAAATCTGCCCGTTGGCGCTTTAATTCTTCACGCAACTCAGCAATTTTATATGAAGTAGATTTTCCGGTATATTTTTCGTCAATCAAAAATGCCGGCTGGCGTGGCAATTCTGGTCTGTCTGCCCAAATTGGATCAAGAAAATCGAAATTTTTCAATTGAATATTTTTCAGCGCAAATTGTCTGGTCAATAATTCGCCCAATAAAACCGATAAAAGGCGATCATTGCAGGCAACCACTGAGCCATCTGGTAAATTGTTGTTTAGCCAATCTATGTATTCTGGTGTATGCTGCACTTTGAGTTTCATCAATGCATAGCCAGAACCTGAAAGTTGTTCTTCCGCTTGTTCAAAATATCTAAAGTCCGTCCAAAGTCCGGCAAAGTCTTGAGTGATTACTAATGTACCAGCAGAACCCGTGAAACCTGAAGCAAATGGAATACATTTAAAATGATCGGGTAAATATTCGCTGATATGCGGATCTGCAGAAGGAATAATGTAAGCTGCAACGTGTTGTTTTGTCATTTGTTCACGTATTGCAGCTAACTTTTCGATGTAGGTCATGGTATTAATTTTAGTTGTGCAAAGGTATTGTTATCGGTCAAAAAGACGTCAGAAAGCCGTAATTTTTGCATTTTCCAACTTTTGAGTGGATACAATACGCATCGTTTAAGTAGCAATCGGATGTATTTCAATGGGAACTATTTTCCTTTGTTTATTTGCTTAATTCAGTTTGGTTCCTGGAGTAATTTCATAGGGTTCAGTTCCCGGCTCAAAAACTCTTGTTGATTCCGTTCCTTCAACAGAGATCTTTTCTCCAATTCTTCTAATCCAGTTTCCTTCGCGTAAGCCAACTACCTTAACATTGTTCTGTGTTAAAAACTCCATAATTCTGGTTTCACGCGTTTCGCCATTGTGCCGAAGATCCGGATTCGGATCTAAATAATGTGGATTCAGATTAAATGGGACCAAACCCATACAATCGAAACTGGATGGATATACAATAGGCATATCATTCGTTGTTTTCATATTAAGTCCGCCGATGTTACTTCCGGCACTGCATCCCAAATACGGTTTACCGGCACAAACATGATCTTTCAAAACAGACATAAGCTGCTGTTCATGCAAAATTTTAACCAATAAGAATGTATTGCCGCCACCAGTAAAAAAACCTTTTGCTTCATTTATTGCAGCCACAGGATTTTCAAACTCATGCAAACCGCGAACGCCAATGCCAATTGTTGCAAAAAAACTTCTTGCTTTTGCAGTGTAGTCATCATGAGAAATTCCACCCGGCCGCGCAAACGGAATAAAAACAATCTCTTCAATTCCGCTGTACAAATCAATTAGTTCTGATTGTAAATATTCCAGATAATTCCCTCCAAATAAGGTAGATGTTGATGCAAGTATAATGTTCATTCTAATAATTTGTTCTAATCTTCAAACAACTACAAATATACTCATCACAAATCTTTTGGCCATTCATCAAAGCAACGCGTTCAAAAAAAGTAAATGTTTATTAAAATTCCACAATCAATAGTCTATTAAAGACATAGATTTTATAGAAAATATTTTCGCTCGCCCAATTTGTTGCGTATCTTTGTATTCATTTACATAGATATCCCACAAATGAACATAAAATCCCTTTTGTTATTGGCCACAATTTCTGGCTTAACAATAACTGCTCAGTCGCAGAATATTTCCCAGGCTGATCAGAAAAAAGCATCAAAAACACGTACAAAAACTGCACTTGGCACTTGGCGCGGTGTTTTTAAAACCCGGCCGGATGTAGAAGTTCCTTTTAATTTTGATATTGAACGTAGTAAATCAAACACGGAACGTATTGTTTTTCGCAATGCGGAAGAACGTTTTGATGGCGGACAAGTGACTTACCGCGGAGATTCTGTTTTTGTACACCTAGATCAGTTTGATAATGAAATGGCTTTAAAGCTTTCTGGCGACTCTTTAACGGGAGTTTTAAGAAAACAGGGGCAGACCGAAATTACAACACCAATTACTGCAACCAGAGGAACCAATTACCGCTTTAAGCCAAACGGCGAAAAAGCACTTGCAGATTTTTCCGGCAAATATGATATCGTTTTTAAATCGGCTAATGGAACCGAAGAAAATGCCGTGGGCATATTTAAACAGATCGGGAACAAATTAACAGGAACGTTCTTACGCATTACCGGCGATTCCCGTTATCTTGAAGGAGCGGTAGAAGGCAATACTTTCTATCTTTCAAGCTTTATTGGTTCGGGTCCGTCTTATTTTAAAGGAGAATTTCTGGCAAACGGAACGCTAAATGGCGAAGTAATTTCTGCACGCGGAAACCAGCCTTTTAGCGGAGCAAAAAATGAAAATGCGGCGCTGCCAGATGCAAATAAATTAACTTTCCTGAAAGATGGTTACAAAACACTCGATTTTTCCTTTCCGGATGTAAACGGCAAAAAGATTTCGTTAAGCGATGAAAAATACAAAAATAAAGTAGTCATTTTAACCATTACCGGTACATGGTGCCCCAATTGTGTAGATGAGGCATCGTTCATCGCACCCTGGTATAAAGCCAATAAAAAACGTGGTGTAGAAGTAATCGCTTTACATTATGAACGCCAGCTGGATTCTGCCTACGTACGTAAAGTCCTTACACGTTTTCGTGAGAAATTTGGTGTACAGTACGATCAGTTAATTGTTGGAAAACCAGATAAGCAAGTTGTTGCAGAATCTCTACCAGCCTTAAAAAACTTCTTATCATTCCCTACTACCATTATCATCAACAAAAAAGGCGAAGTAGCGAAAATCCATACCGGTTACAGCGGGCCTGCTACGGGAAAGTATTATACAGATTTTGTCAGAGAATTTAATACCGAAATTAACCAACTGTTAAAAGACTAAATACTTTGGCTCTATTGCAAAAAAGGGTTTCTGAAGCTGTTCAGAAACCCTTTTTTGGTATATGACACAATGCATTAACTGCCCCAGTTTACTTGGATATTGTGTTTTTCTGCATAAACTTTGGCCTTATCCATCAGATTGGTAAACTGCTGATCGAAATTGGCTCCGTATTTCTCATCAATATTTTTGATGATCTCATTCTTCTCTTCGGCGCTGCCTTTCGTATCACAAAGCTTTGCGTATTTCTGGTACTCGTTTTTATATACCGGAAGTATAAGTGCGTATAAATTAAGCGAAAGCTGTTTAATTTCTTTTTCCTCGTCGTTAGAAGCGGTTAGGTTTTTAACTTTTTCTACAGCTTGATCCATATAGGCAATTTTGTTATTTACAAAGGTTTGCGCTTCATCGCCTTTCTTCTTGCTTGATGGAATATCTGGATACTCTTTGGTTTCGAGTTCAATATATCGTGCAAGGTTTGGACTGGCAAAATCAGTAAACATATTGCTGTTCAGCACGGCGATATCGAAAAACTTCTCCGGACTTTCTGGTATGGAACAGGAAGAAATAAAAAAAGACATAAACGCCGTAAGCAGTAGAACGGCGTTTCGAGAAAATGTTGGGGATGGCTTCGTCATATTATAATCTGAAATTTGTTAAAGCCGCTTAAATACAAATATTAAGCCAATGCCGGCGAGAGCGACTGGTTTTATTTGGGGCATAAAATGGAAATCTTTACCATTTCTTATGCAAAAGCCTGACTATCAATTGCGGCTACGCTTTAACAAAAATAAAATTGTATTTAACAGAATTAAGACTTTCGAAAAAGGTTTCGAGATTCTTGTTATACTAAAACAAACAACAGATTGTAAATATGCAACAGCAAGCATCTGTCGGAATTCTCATTCATGAACTCGGTCTTGCACTTGGTTTGTTTCCTGAACAAACACGCTTAGACAGAGACCAACATGTAGTTATCAACTGGAATAATATTGATGCGGCGTTTCAGTACAACTTTTATAAATATGACGCAACGTCGCGTCAGAATGGGACGTCAGTATCCGGAACAGATTACGGCTTGTTCGATTCCTGGTCAATTATGATGTACCCATCAAATGCATTTGCAATTGATCCAAACGTTCCCACAATTACAGATTTATTGGGAAATACATTCCAACCCAAATTAGTTATTTATCACAGACAGATGTAAGCGCAATCAATTATCTCTGTACACCATAAAAACCATCTTAGATATTGTATGCACAAAAAAGGAGTTTTGCCGATGGCGAAATTCCTTTGAATGGTGCTACTCTTTACCAGAATAAAATCTAACAAATCTGTTTCATCTTCCTGATTTCTGCAATCTGCCCTGAACTTAGCGTAAAAATGAAAAGCAAAAACTGATCATTCTCCTGTATCTCTATTTGGTCCACTTTACCAAAAATATTGTTGGGCAGTTCAATCATCTGTCCGGTTTTAATTTCCAACAAAGTTGATGTGGGCAAATCGTTATTTAACAATATCATATTCTATTAATCAGTTGTATATTTAGTTGTTTTGCAAAAATATTGCGCACAAGTATAGCATAAATTGACTAAACGATAGATACGCGACATCGTTTCTGGATAGAATTGCCTCAACAAACTCTACTCTACTTTCCAGTTGTTTGCGGATTACAAATTGTGGATAGTTTAATTGTATAATCTGCTTCAAGCGGTTCATTTGTTTGTGCCAAACGTTGAGAACCGGTATTCGCCGGACAGGCAATATCTCCTGCGGCATCGTAAACAATCACTTTTCCGCCAGCAACTAATTCTTTCGGAACATATACCTGAACACGCGTAATGGCATATCCTGAAGGGAAATAACGAATGTAATAACCGTCGGGATGTTTGGTCCAAATGCCGCTGGGTACATCAGAACGCGGAGGCGCCATACCAGCAATAATGGCATATTTTTCCATATCTGCGTAGCTGTAGTTTCCTGACGAAACCAATTGGCGAATATTATTTTCAGCTTCAAAAACAGCCCGAACACCAGATGGAAGTTGATCTTTTGCTTTCTCCATTACATCAAAAGGCAAAACACCAAGCGCGCCACCTTCCAATTGCGTAAGTTGTTTAGGCGTCAAAAGTTTTACCGCGGTTAATTTTACATCACCAGAATAATCAGAAAATCGAGTGCGTGCAATAATTGTCCACAGCAGCATTTGGATATGATGTTGCTCAACATCCTGGTGTTTTTCTGCACTCTTAATGATCGCCACAACAATATCTTCCTTTGATCCAAGTACCGGCGCATACATATAACCATCGCCTTTTGACGGGGCAAACGTTCCGGCTTTTAGACAATAACTTTTATTTTTCATTTCATACAATCCTTCACAAAGAATAAAACCGCCATCAGGATTTTTCGGAAGCTGATAAAGCGGCTGCACTTTCAAGGTGGATACAAAATCGGGCATCTTCTCGCCCACTCTGTTTACATCTTCAAAACTTGTACTGATTGCCGAAGGCTGTTTAAGAAATTTGTCTACGCCGAGTGCTTTTGCGCCCTGTGCAGTACCAACCTTTAATAATTTGTCTTTTAACCCGCCAAATTGTGCAAAGGCCGATTGCATAAAAATCAACAGAAAGACGGCGCTAAAAATAGATTTTGTTTTCATAGGAATGATTAGTATAAATTACACAAACATATATATTTAGTTCAGTAATAAACTAAATTCTGTTCCAGAATTTTCGACAGAATGAAATTATAACACTGAACAACAAATCATTACCTTATTTTCAAAATTTAATTTGGTCAATAAAAAATAAATTCAGACATTTGAAATATTATTTGGCGAAAGGCTAAATAAAAGTCAATCTAAACAGATTGATTTATAAAGAAGTGGCGAGAGACTGGCTCCGAGACCCACTGGCAACCCTCAGAAAGAGAAGGTGCCAATTCCTGACCAAATTACACGGTGTAATCTGGTGATATAAATTAAGACTGATGAATACATTAAATCTTCGATCGCAAAGCGAATCAATCCTTGAACAGAAATTTTTCTCTGAGACTTTATTGATGTGTTATAGCGCATCAATTACCCGCATGTGCTGTTGCATAGGGTAATTTGATAAATCTTCCTTTTTAGTTCTTCTTACAAAATTGGAAGGCTCTTTTGCAAAAGGGTACGCTTCATTGATTTGCACCCAAACGGTTTGGTTGCCTTCAAAACACAATATTCAATATTTTTTTTAAAACACGAAAATTATGTCTGCTTCATATAAATTTGAAACCTTACAATTGCACGCCGGTCAGGAAATTGATCCAACAACAGGCGCACGCGCAGTTCCTATATACCAAACCACATCATATGGATTTAACAATGCAGAACATGGCGCAAACCTTTTTGCGCTGAAAGAATTTGGGAATATATACACCCGAATTATGAATCCAACAAGTGATGTATTTGAAAAACGCATTGCTGCATTAGAGGGCGGAGTTGCTGCACTAGCAGTAGCTTCTGGCCAGGCTGCTCAGTTTATTGCATTAAATAACATATTGCAAGCAGGTGATCGTCTACTTTCTTCTTCTCACATTTACGGTGGAACTTACAACCAGTTTAAGGTTTCTTTTAAACGTTTAGGCATTTCAGTAGATTTTGCCAATCCGGATCAACCGGAAGAATTTGAGCAGAAAATAACCGATAACACAAAGGCCATTTACCTGGAAACGATCGGAAACCCGGCATTCAGCATTCCTGATTTTGAGAAAATTGCCGCCGTTGCTAAAAAATATAATCTTCCTTTAATTGTAGACAATACCTTCGGCGCTGCCGGATATCTGTTTCGCCCGTTAGAACATGGTGCAAACATCGTTGTAGAATCCGCAACAAAATGGATTGGCGGACATGGAACCACCATTGGCGGCGTAATTGTTGATGGCGGAAATTACAACTGGGGAAATGGAAAATTCCCACAGTTTTCTGAACCATCAGAAGGTTACCATGGATTGGTATTTAGCGAGGTTTTTGGTGAAAGTGGCCCTTTTGGCAATATCCAGTTTATCATCCGGGCACGCGTAGAAGGTTTGCGGGATTTAGGTCCTGCCCTTTCTCCATTCAATTCTTTTTTACTGCTTCAAGGGCTGGAAACTTTATCGCTTCGCGTACAAAGACATGTAGACAATACGCTTGAATTGGCCACATGGTTAGAAAATCATCCTTTAGTTAAACAAGTTGAGTATCCGGGATTGGCGAGCAGCAAATACAACAACCTGGCAAAAAAATATTTAAGCAATGGTTTTGGGGCGGTACTTTCTTTTGAACTTCAAGGCAAAAAAGTAGATGCTGCCAATCTGATCAATAATTTAAAACTGGTATCGCATCTGGCAAATGTTGGAGATGCCAAAACGCTGATCATTCAACCTTCGGCAACTACACATCAACAGTTAAGTGATGAAGAACAACTTGCTGCAGGTGTAAAACCAAATGCACTTCGGGTATCTGTTGGTATTGAGCACATCGACGATATTAAGGCCGATTTTGAACAAGCTTTCGCGGCTTTGCAATCCTAACCTTTGTTTAAAACACTCAACCTTTGCCCGAAAGGGGGCTAACAACAACGACAATAACATGCAACAAAATATAAATAACAATACAGAGAATACCAATGGGGAAACTTTAAGCTACAATTACCCAAAGGTTTTTAAACTGGAAAACGGCAAAAAATTAAGGAATCTTCAAATCGCTTATCAAACTTTTGGAAAGCTAAATACCAAGAAAGACAACGTAATTTGGGTTTGCCATGCTTTAACAGCAAATGCAGATGTGCTGGATTGGTGGGCAGGTTTGTTTGGCCAAAATTCACTATTCAATCCAAATGAGCATTTCATCATTTGCGCAAATGTATTGGGTTCACATTACGGCACAACAAATCCATTAAGTACAGATCCCGTAACTGGCAAACCGTATTATTTATCGTTTCCGCAATTTACCATCCGCGATTTTGTTTCTGCACATCAACTGTTGGCAGCACACCTGGGCATAGAACAAATTAAAGTTTTGATTGGCGGTTCTTTAGGTGGCCAACAATCTGTAGAATGGAGTATTATAGAACCAAACCGGATAGAAAACCTGATTTTAATTGCAACAAATGCGGTTCATTCGCCCTGGGGAATTGCTTTTAATGAAAGCCAGCGTTTGGCGATTACAACTGACAGAACTTTTTACGGAAACCAACCCAATGGTGGAAACAAAGGTTTGAAAGCAGCAAGGAGCATAGCCTTGCTCAGCTATAGAACTTATGAGGCTTACGGCCAAACTCAGGTAGAAAGTGTGAATGAAAAAACGGATAATTTCAGAGCTTCCTCTTACCAGAATTATCAGGGAGAAAAACTGACAAACCGTTTTAACGCATATAGTTATTATTATTTAACCAAAGCGATGGATAGCCACAACGTAGGCCGCAACCGAAAAAGTATTGCTGGCGCTTTACAAACCATTAAGGCGAACACTTTGGTTATTGGTATTGAAAATGATTTTCTTTTTCCGGTTTCAGAACAAAAATACCTTGCAGATCATATTCGCGATGCAGAATTTTCAATACTACATTCCAGCTATGGTCACGATGGTTTTTTAATTGAAACCAATGCATTAACCAATGTTATTGGCACTTTCCTTCGCGATAGCAACAACAAGAAAATTATTAAGCTTCAACATACAGCTTAAATTCCGGGCAATGGAAATTGCCGCAAACAACAAAAAAAAGGTAGCTGTAAAACGCTATCATAAAAGCATAAATTACAGTAATGAGCAAGAATTTAAAAATCGGTTTATTTGGTTTCGGAGTAGTTGGGCAAGGACTTTTAGACATTATACAAAGTCAGAACCTGAATCTTGAAATCATCAAAATCGCAATCAAAGACCCGAAGAAAAAAAGAACGTTAAATAGAGAACTGTTTACAACAGATCGAAATGAAATTTTACAAAATAGCGAAATCAATACCGTTGTAGAACTGATCAATGATGCCGATGCTGCATATGAAATTGTGACAACAGCGCTAAAAAATGGCAAAAACGTTGTGTCTGCCAATAAAAAAATGATTGCGACACATTTGAAAGAATTGGTAGAATTGCAACAACAACACGGCACATCTTTATTGTATGAAGGTGCGGTTTGTGGCAGTATTCCAATTATCAGAAACCTGGAAGAATATTATGATAACGAACTTTTCCATGCTTTAAGCGGTATATTTAATGGTTCATCTAATTATATACTTTCTAAAATTTTTAACGAAAACCAAAATTATGATGCGGCACTAAAAGAGGCGCAAGATTTAGGTTTCGCAGAAACCGACCCAATTTTGGACGTGGGCGGTTACGATCCGAAATATAAACTTGCCATTGCTACTGCCCATGCTTACGGATTATTTGTGAACCCGGATGCCATTTTAAATATCGGAATACAAAATCTATCTCAGCACGATATCCGTTACGCAAAAGAGAAAAATTTCAAAATCAAACTTGTTCCTACAGCCCGTAAGGTAGATACCAAACAAATTGTAACTTACGTATTGCCAAAGTTTGTAACAAAAGATGATTTCCTTTACAACGTAGAGAACGAATACAATGCCGTAACTGTACAAGCGGCATTTGCCGATAAACAGTTTTTTTTCGGAAAAGGCGCAGGCGGTCATCCAACTGGCGCAGCAGTACTTTCTGATATTGCCGCATTGCGATACGATTATCGATATGAATACAAAAAGTACCATCAGGAAAATGATGTAAAGCACACTGAAGATATTCTGTTGGAAGTTTACCTGCGTTATGCAGATGAAGATCTGGTAAAACTTTTAGACTTTGATCACATTAGTGAGCGATACGCTGCAAGTGAGTTTAAGTATGTTATCGGGACTTTAAAGCTCGAAAATCTAATTCAAAACCGAGATTTGCTACTCAATAAAGATGTATTTGTAGCTTATACCGGCCGCCAGATTTACAAAAAAGAAAGTACAGCCGAAGGCGTTTTTGCAGAAGCTGCCGCTGCCCTTTAGTTTTTAAAGGTTAAATTTTTATTTGTTTTGTTGTTAAGCATAAGGTTGGAGCGATTCCAGCCTTTTGTGTTTACACACTTTTATCCTAAAAATTTAAACGAAAATTGCCTCAGAAAACACTCGAAATGTACAAAAATTTCGCCCTGTTTTTTTACGCGAAAAAGCATATCTTTGCGCAAAGATGAAGCATATACGTAATTTTTGCATAATTGCACATATCGACCACGGGAAGAGCACCTTGGCGGATAGGCTATTGGAATACACTGCGACCATTTCGCAGCGTGAGGCGCAGGCTCAATTGCTCGATAACATGGATTTGGAACGCGAACGTGGCATTACCATTAAAAGTCACGCCATCCAAATGAATTATAAAGTTGGTGATCAAGAATATGTATTCAACTTAATTGATACCCCCGGACACGTAGATTTTTCTTACGAAGTTTCGCGTTCTATCGCTGCCTGTGAGGGCGCTTTACTAATTGTAGATGCTTCACAAGGTATTCAGGCGCAAACCATTTCCAATTTATACCTGGCTTTAGAGCACGATTTGGAAATCATCCCAATCTTAAACAAAATGGATTTGCCGGGTGCAATGCCAGAAGAAGTTAAAGATCAGATTATTGATTTAATTGGTTGCGATCGCGAAGATATTATCCCGGCTTCCGGTAAAACGGGAATGGGTATTCCAGAAATTCTTCAGGCAATAGTTGACCGCGTGCCGGCTCCGGAAGGAAACCCTGAAGGCGAGCTGCAGGCATTAATTTTCGATTCTGTATTCAACTCTTTCAGAGGTATTATTGCGTATTTCAAAGTAGTAAACGGCGAAATTAAAAAAGGCGATAAAGTTAAATTCATCAATACCGGCAAGCAATATCTGGCAGATGAAGTAGGGATTCTGAAATTGGACATGTCGCCAAGAAATGTGGTTAAAACAGGCGATGTTGGTTATATTATTTCCGGAATTAAAGAAGCCCGCGAAGTTAAAGTTGGTGATACAATCACCACAACTGACCGCCCTGCAAGTGGAGCGATTCAAGGTTTTGAAGAGGTAAAACCAATGGTTTTTGCCGGCATTTACCCTGTGGATACTGATGAATTTGAAGAGCTTCGCGAAGCCATGCATAAGTTGCAGTTAAATGATGCATCCATCGTTTTCGAACCAGAAAGTTCGGCAGCATTAGGCTTCGGTTTCCGTTGCGGTTTTCTTGGAATGCTCCATATGGAGATTATCCAGGAACGTTTGGAGCGCGAATTTGATATGACGGTAATTACAACCGTACCCAACGTATCGTATATTGCCCACACAACAAAAGGTGTAGAAATTACCGTAAATAATCCATCAGATTTACCAGATCCAAGTAAACTAGATTCGGTAGAAGAACCATTTATTAAAGCAAATATCATTACGAAGGCAGAATTTGTTGGCCCGGTAATGTCACTTTGTATTCAGAAACGTGGTATTATTATCAATCAGTCATACCTAACTTCTGATCGTGTTGAATTGGTTTTTGAAATGCCAATGGGCGAAATCGTATTCGATTTTTATGATAAACTGAAAACCATTTCTAAAGGCTATGCGTCTTTCGATTATCACCAGGTAGGTTACCGTAAATCAGATTTGGTTCGTTTAGATATGTTGATTAATGAAGAACCTGTTGATGCACTTTCTTCGTTGATTCACAGAAGCAATGCTTACGATTTTGGGAAGAAAATCTGCGAAAAACTGAAAGAACTTATCCCACGTCAGCAGTTCGAAATTAAAATACAAGCTTCAATTGGTGCAAAAGTTATTGCCCGCGAAACTTTAAGTGCTTTACGTAAAGATGTAACGGCCAAATGTTATGGTGGTGATATCTCCAGAAAACGTAAATTGTTGGAGAAACAGAAAAAAGGTAAAAAACGTATGCGCCAGGTTGGAAACGTAGAGATTCCGCAAACTGCTTTTATGGCCGTACTAAAATTAGACTAATATCGCTTAATGGTTATTATAAACAGCCAAAATGCACAGCTGGCAAATCGCTTATGGGGATTTGCCAGTTTCATTGCGAACAGCATAGAATATAATTACCCCTTAAAAAACCTAGGTTTTCATAAATACCGCCCGTATTTTCAGGCAACAAAAAGCGACGATTTCGGCGTATATCCAATCAGTGTTAAACGCAGTGGAATCGCTCAACTGGATTATTTATACAGTAATTTGTTTAAAAACTGGTCGTCTGTTACATTTCGAAAATTTGGCAAAACGCCAACACTTTTTAAATTTTACAGAACAACCTTTAACGAGGATAAAAGATCTATTCCTTTTAACCTGAATCGATCAGATTTTGTGCGAGATGCGCAATCCAAAACAGTTCTTGCAGAAGGCTGGATGTTTCGGGATCCGGAGAACATCAGAAAACACAGGAAACAGATTTGCCGTTTCTTTACACCTGTAGAACCTTATTTGTCGCAATCTGAACTGGCTGTTGCAAAGGCTAGAAAAAATGCAGATATATTGGTTGGTGTCCATATCCGCCGTGGCGATTATGCAACATTTGCTGATGGCAGATGGTTTTATACAGATGAACAATATGTTAGGATGATGCATGAAGTAGCAAATGCCTACCAGGCAATTGGAAAAACTTGCGCCTTCTTTTTATGTTCAAATGAAGCAATTGAAAAAGATAATTATCAAGGACTTATAATTGACAGTAGCGAAAGAAATTTTATCGTAGATTTATATGCTTTAGCAGGTTGCGACGCCATAATTGGTCCTCCAAGTACGTTTAGTCAGTGGGCTGCGTATTATGGTGACAAACCCCTGACGATGATTTTAAATGGAAACCAGAAATTGGGTATTCCAAAATACAACCCAAGTTTACTTGCCGATACTACTTTTCCGGAAGAGGAATTGTATCGGTTTTAAAATGGGATAGTTTAATATGTACACAATAACAATAAAATACGCATGCAACTTTTAGACGGAAAACACGTATCGGAGAAAGTAAAACTCCAGATTGCTGATGAAGCACAGAAGTTTTTGCAGGATACAGGCCGCAAACCGCACTTGGTTGCCATCTTGGTAGGCAATGATGGAGGTAGCGAGACTTATGTAGCCAGTAAAATGAAAAACTGTGAAAAAGTAGGATTCAAATCTTCACTTCACCGATATGACAACTCAGTTACTGAAGCAGAACTGCTCGCTAAAATTGAGGAAATTAACCAAGATGAGGATGTTGACGGCTTAATTGTTCAGCTACCGCTTCCAAAACATATTGATCCGGAAAAGGTAACCGAAAAAATTGACCATCGTAAAGATGTAGATGGTTTCCATCCAATTAATCTGGGCAGAATGATGCGCAATTTGCCATGTTTTATTCCGGCAACACCATACGGAATTATGTTGATGCTTGAAGAGTATAAGATTGACACTGCTGGCAAACATTGTGTGGTAATTGGCAGAAGTAATATTGTAGGTAGCCCAATGAGTATTTTGATGGCACGCAATGCAAATCCTGGCAATTGCACGGTTACTTTAACACACTCTCGCACTAAAGATCTTAAAGAGCAAGTATTGCAAGCAGATATTATTATCGCTGCAATTGGCAAAAAGAATTTTGTTACTGCAGATATGGTTAAACCAGGCGCAATTGTCATTGATGTGGGCATTAACCGCGAAACCTCTACAGAAACAAAATCCGGTTTCAAACTATTTGGGGATGTTGATTTTGAACATGTAGCGCCAGTATCATCATACATTACGCCTGTTCCCGGTGGTGTAGGATTGATGACAATTGTAGGTTTACTTAAAAATACGCTAGCATCGGCTAGAAAAGAAATCTACGGATAAATCTAGAACAGAGATTGATTAAACTAAATCAAATCGTTAAAATACCTAAAAGCGGTTCAAGTGATTGAATCGCTTTTTTCGTGAAAGAATAAATGCAATAGCCATTTATCGATGTAATCTCTTTCAATAATTGACGATTGAACCAATGTACAAGTGAGCAACAAATTATTTTTCTATCGCTTATACCTTAGCTCCACAATTTTGCCCACCAACTTTCTTCAAACCCGATATACAAACCGTCGTCACGTATTTCTGTTGCGTAAACGTTAATGTAATCCCCTTGACCTTCTGCGCCTCGCCCGGTTTTTAAATCGTATTCGTAACGATGTATCGGGCAAACCAACTGGCCATTTTTGCACCAACCACCACTAAAATGACCGCCAGCATGCGGGCACTGAGACTGTACAGCTACAATTTTGCCTTCATGATCGATAATACAAAGTTGTTTACCGCCAACTTCTGTAGTTTTAATATCACCATTGGCAGGGATTTGATTTTTATTAAGGGCTTTGATCCAACGCATGGCTACTAAATTAACCATTTAAATATCAGACTTATTTCATCTTTGAATAAATTTTCAAAAGTGGAACCCACAGACCATATTTTTTTAGGATATTTGCATCCTCAAAAATGAAGCAGGACATACCAGAAGACGGCACTTTACTTCCCTTGATGGAAGAATTTTACACGATACAAGGCGAAGGATTTAATACAGGCAAAGCAGCATATTTTATCCGTCTGGGCGGTTGCGATGTGGGTTGCCATTGGTGCGATGTTAAAGAAAGCTGGGATGCAGAAATGCATCCGCTAACACCGGCAGACGTGATTGTAAACAACGCAGATCAATTTCCGGGCAAAGCAGTTGTAATTACTGGTGGTGAACCGCTTATTTATAATCTGGATTACCTGACCAACAAACTTAAAGATCGCGGGATTTTAACTTTCATAGAAACCTCCGGTGCTTATCCCTTGTCAGGAAACTGGGACTGGATTTGCCTTTCTCCTAAAAAATTTAAAGCACCTCGCCCCGATATTACCCCTTTCGCAAATGAATTAAAGGTAATCGTTTTCAATAAAAGTGATTTTAAATGGGCAGAAGAATACGCAGCAATGGTGTCTCCTACCTGCAAATTGTATTTACAGCCAGAATGGTCTAAATCAAAAGAAATCACGCCAATGATTATAGAATATGTGATGGCAAATCCGAAATGGGAAATTTCGCTACAAACACATAAATTTTTAAATATTCCTTAAAAGCAATACATTAGCGTAAACCAATCGAAATCCCAATGCGGTTTAGCTTTTTAGTGTTGTATTGCTTCTTTTTATCCACGCTTTGCTATGGCCAAAATTCTCAAAATAGAAAAGCCCAAAGTTTATATGATAAAGCATCTGTTTTTGTGCAAAACAAAGATTACACAAGTGCAATTCCGCTGCTTGATAATGCTACACAACTAGATGCACAGTTTGCCAATGCAATTATATTAAGCGGCGACGTATATCGAATGCAGAAAAAATATGCAGAAGCCAGAACTAAATATGCTCAGGCATTAAAACTTCCGGGTTTAACCAATTCTTCACTTCTTTACTTCTTGGCAGAAACTGAATTTGCAACACAGGATTATGTAAATGCAAGAATGCATTTTGCAGATTTTGCTTTACAGGATAAAAATCCAGAGTTCTTAAAAAAAGCTAAAAAATATATTGCCAGTTGCGATTTTGCTTCATTTGCAATAAAACATCCCGTACAATTTGAGGCCAAAAATCTGGGTGAATCCATCAATACCAAATATTCTGAGTATTTCCCTGCATTAACAGCCGATAGTGAACAGCTCATTTTCACCAGACAGATTAATGAAAACGAAGATTTCTGGACCAGCAAGTTCCAAGACAATGGCTGGAAAACGGCTACTCCTCTATCCAATGCCATCAATACCAGCCTTTATAACGAAGGCGCACAAACCATTTCTCCTGATGGAAAATATCTGTTTTTTACGGGTTGTAACCGCCCGGACGGATTAGGCCGTTGCGATATTTATGTTTCGCATAAAGTTGGCGAAACCTGGGGAGAACCTTATAACGTCGGCGCACCAGTAAACTCAGAATACTGGGAATCACAGCCGGCGATCAGTCCGGATGGAAGAACGTTGTATTTTATAAGCAATAGGCCCGGCGGTTTTGGCGGATACGATATTTGGAAAAGCACCATTACTGATGATGGAAAATGGGGAGCGGCAAACAACCTCGGACCAGAAATCAATACCGCGAACGATGAAAACACACCATTTTTACATGTAGACGGTAAGACACTTTATTTTTCTTCTGACGGATGGCCGGGTTTTGGCGGAAAAGACATCTTCTTCAGCAAATTAGACACAAATGGTAAATGGCAAAAACCCACCAATATTGGTTACCCGATAAATACTTTTGAGGATGAGAATGGCTTAATTGTTAGTGCCGATGGAAATTTTGGCTTTTTCTCTTCCGATATGTCCGGAGGTTATGGCGGAAAAGATATTTATAGTTTTGGTATTCCAAACACAGCAAAGCCAGAAAAAATCAACTACGTAAAAGGAATTGTAAGGGATAAAGACAGTAAAAAAACTCTTGAAAGTAACATACAGGTAATTGATCTGAATACCAATCGAACGGTATTTGACGATTATACAGATCCCGAAACTGGCCAATTTTTAGCTGTAATGCCAGTCGGGAGCAATTATTTATTCAACGTAAATGCCGAAGGATATTTATTTTATTCTGAAAATTTCGAGCTTAAACAAGGGAATATCACTAAACCATACCAAATTGAAGTAGAAATTGAACGGATAAAAACTGGTGGAAATGTAACCTTAAAGAATATTTTCTTTGATACAAATAAATTTAATTTACTGCCTGCATCCATTCTGGAACTGGATATTCTGATTGATTTTTTAAGCCAAAACGCAACTGTCTCTATAGAAATTCAAGGCCACACAGATAATGTTGGCGACGCAAAACTGAATGAAAAATTATCGCTAAACCGTGCAACATCTGTTTACAATTATTTGGTTGCGAAAGGCATATCCGCTATGCGCCTTACCTTTAAAGGCTTTGGTGCTACAAAACCAATTGCAGACAATAAAACACAATCTGGCAGACAAACCAACCGCAGAACATCTTTCGTTATCACAAAAATCTAAATCTTTGCCTACCGATCAATTATTTTAACCGAATTTGGTTTTTAGCCGAACAAATTACTGCTAAGGTATCGGTCGCCGCGATCACAGGCAATAAAAACAATTGTTCCACGGTCAATTTCTTGTGCAAGTTTAATTGCCGCCGCACAGGCACCACCAGAACTCATTCCTGCAAAAATACCTTCACTTTTAGTTAATTTTCTGGCCATATCTACAGCTTCCTGCTCGTCTATATCCATAACACGATCTACGCGTTCTGCCTCAAAAATTTCGGGTAAATACGCTGCAGGCCAGCGTCTGATTCCAGGAATTGATGACCCTTCTGTTGGCTGGCAGCCAACAATCTGTATAGATTCGTTTTTTTCTTTTAAAAACCTTGAGCAACCCATTATCGTTCCCGTTGTTCCCATGGCACTAACAAAATGCGTAATCTCAGCGGCAGTATCTTTCCAGATTTCTGGTCCGGTTGTTTTGTAATGCGCCATGTAATTGTCTGGATTAGAAAACTGATTAAGTAAAAAATAACCAGAACGGTTGCCTTTTTCAACAGCGTAATCCCGGCAAACCTCAATACTTTCTAACAAAGTAACTTTTGCACCAAATGCTTCCATCGTGACTTTCCGTTCACGCGTAGAATTTTCTGGCATTACCAGTTCTATTTCCAGATCATAAAGGCTTGCAATCATAGCAAGTGCAATTCCGGTGTTTCCACTCGTTGCTTCAACCAGTTTTGTACCCGGTTTTATTTCTCCGCGTTCTAAAGCACTGCGAATCATATTTAATGATGCACGGTCTTTAACACTTCCTCCGGGATTATTGCCTTCCAATTTTGCAAAAATCCGGACATTAGGATTTGGATTGAGTTTTTTAAGTTCTGCCATTGGCGTATTGCCAATAAGATCTATAATTGCTGACATGTTATCCGTTTAGGTTTTCGTTAACGTTTCTAATGGTTATTGTTGGCGAATGGTATACTGTAGAAAAAGGTTGTACACTTTCCGTAATCCATACATTTCCCCCGATAATACTGTCGTGGCCGATTTGGGTCTCGCCGCCAAGTATAGTTGCTCCGGCATAAATCACTACACTATCTTCGACGGTCGGATGTCTTTTAATTCCAAGAAGCGTTTTCCTCACGCTTAGTGCGCCAAGCGTAACACCCTGATAAAGTTTCACGTACCTTCCAATTACAGATGTTTCGCCAATTACAATTCCGGTTCCGTGGTCGATATAGAAGTATTCGCCAATTATGGCACCTGGATGAATATCTATTCCAGTTCTGGAATGTGCATGCTCAGTCAAAATTCTCGGAATTAAAGGAATACCAAACTGATGCAACACATGAGCGATACGATAAAAACAAATGGCATAAAAACCCGGATACGTGCGGATAATTTCCAATTTAGAACTCGCCGCCGGATCGCCATCAAAAATTGCGGTAATATCTGTATTCAGTATTCTGTACAACTCTGGTAACTGATCAAAAAAACGATCGGCAAAAGAACAGCAATTGACCCGTTTATCACAGCTGGAACTTAACATTGCAGATAGCTCCTGATGCAATTCTTTAGCATGTGCAGTTAAATCGTTTGTTGTCAGAAATTCATTCTTTGAATTTTCCGGATAAAGTAAATGAATTACCTTTAACGCCCATTGCCAAATAATTTCATTTGGCGGCAATGCAGTATTTGTTTCCTGCTTTTCAAACAGGTATCTAAAAAAATTATCATCCATAGCTGATACGCTTATCAAACAGCCAATAAACCCGCTTTGCAACAAGTATAAGGCAGCGTGTAAAGGTATGTTTTTGTTTAAGAACCCAAAAAGGATGCATATTAAATGGCAAAAAAAATTGCTTAGATTATACAAAAAACGACATTAAGCAAAGTTCAAAATAAAAAAACTCTGCGGTAACATGCAGAGTTTTGATCAACAAGAGAACTAAAAATAATTTAGGTATATGCTTTTACAGAATTTATTTTAACTTAATATTGACTACTTCACCATCGCTTTTAACTTCAACAAATGTTTCTAGACGGTCTTCATGAGAAACTGAATATCCTTTCTGCTGGTAATAATCTGTTCTGCCGCCATAATTGTTGTAACCGCTTCCGGTGTATTCGTTATACGTACCGCTAGATGTCCACCCTAAAAAACCTTGTAAAAAATATTTTCCGGGTTTCATCTCGGGAAATGTAAACTTTCCATTACTATTTGTGATGGCTTCTAAACGATATTTAAAAGCCTGCGGTGTCATGTAGACAAATATTTTTTTTCGCTTATTTTCTTTATCGTCCCTCAGTTTATACCAGGCTTCAAAATATGGCGTAACCGGTAGCAATACAATTTTGATTTTATTGGCATAAATCCGAGATGCAAGGGGCGCTTTATAACCCAATTTTGTTTTGGGTTTGGTAAATGCGACACCAGAAATTGTGCCGGTGCCGCGCGCAAGCATTTTCTTTGCTCCGAGCGAATCAAAAGGTACTTCAGGAAATAAATTGGTTACTTTTTCTTTTTCTTCTGGTTCAACATACTGTGCTCGTACACTAGAAAAAGACAAGGCGAGAATTGCCGCGGTTAAAAAATAATAGGAGAATTTCATCGTTTTTATAGGTTTGATTTCAAATTAGACTGCCGCCAAAACGTACAAAAATGTAGAAAGGTTTCAGCTTATATCAGAAAATTGAAAAAATACCTGTTTACAGGTATACACCTGTTTTGAAATTCAAATTTCCATAAAAAATGTTAGTATACTGAAAGATAGTCAATTGATGATTCAACTTTTGCATTATAAAGCTGAAAGCATTTAAGACGGTCTTCTGTTTTAATCTACACAACGTGGTAAATTAAAACAGAAGACTTGGTTATTTTACAGAATGGCCTGGCGGATTCTGATCAACTTGGTTAATGTTTCTTCAAGTAAATCTAAATGAAGCATGTTCGCGCCATCAGACTTCGCATTTGCAGGATCTGGATGTGTTTCTATAAACAAACCATCTGCACCAACAGCAATTGCTGCTTTAGCAATGGTAGAAATCAATTCTGGTTTTCCACCGGTAACGCCGCTGCTTTGGTTGGGTTGTTGTAAAGAATGCGTACAATCCATCACTACAGGAACGCCGAAAGACTGCATTTCTGGCAAGCCGCGATAATCTACAATCAGATCCTGATAACCAAAAGTATTTCCGCGATCTGTTAACACAACTTTTTCATTGCCGGCTTCCTTAATTTTTTCTACCGCAAATTTCATAGAACCCGCAGAAAGGAATTGGCCTTTTTTTACATTAACAACTTTCCCAGTTTTTGCTGCCGCGATTAACAAATCGGTTTGACGGCATAAAAAAGCCGGTATTTGCAAAACGTCTACATATGCGGCTGCCATAGCAGCTTCTTCACTTTCGTGAATATCTGTAACGGTTGGCACGTTAAATTCTCGCCCAACTTTTTCTAAAATTTTTAAGGCTTTTTCATCACCTATACCGGTAAAAGAACTTCCTTTGCTCCTATTTGCTTTACGATAAGAACCTTTAAAAATGTATGGAATCTGCAATTTATCGGTTATTGAAACTATTTTTTCTGCAATACGCAAAGCGATATCTTCGCCTTCAATTGCACATGGACCAGCCATTAAAAAGAAATTTCCGGATTCTGTGTTCTGTAGTTTATCTAAGTAGTTTAACATAATTGAGATTTGAGACGTTAAATACGAAATTTGAGATGCGATCTATTTTCCGCACCAAATCTTATATTTCACGTCGTTTTTTTATTTCCGATTTAGTTTCCCAGTTCTGACATGAATTTAATTCGCATCAACTGAATTTCCTCGCGGGTATAATCACTTTCGCCAAGCTCATTTAATGCAGCGTCTATAGAATCTGTCTCCGCTGCACGGAAATAATCAAAAACTTCATCTTGCCTGTCGTCATCAATCACTTCATCGATAAAGTAATTCAGGTTTAGCTTTGTTCCGGAGTTTACGATAGATTCTACTTCTTTCAAAATCTCCTCATATGTAATTCCTTTAGAATCGGCAATATCTTCCAATCCAATCTGGCGATCGATATTCTGAATGATAGACACTTTCATCTGAGATTTATTGGCCTGCGTTTTAATAATCAGATCAATTGGTCTTTCGATATCGTTGTCTTCAACGTATTTTTTAATCAGTTCAAGAAAAGGTGAGCCAAATTTCATGGCTTTGCCAGAACCTACACCAGAAATCTGGCGCAATTCATCCATCGCGATTGGATAATGCGTACACATTTCTTCTAAAGAAGGATCTTGAAACACCACAAAAGGCGGAACATTTTTTTGCTTCGCGATTTTCTTCCGAAGATCTTTTAACAACTGTAACAAGTGCGTATCCAAAGCGCCTGTGCCTTGCTTTACCTCGTCGTCATCATCATCAACAGCAGATTCAATCGGCTCGTTTAGAATGAATTTTAAAGCGTATGGATTTTCAATAAAGTCTCTGCCTTGTTTGGTCAGCTTTAATAATCCGTAATTGTCTATGTCTTTGAATAAGAAATTGTTTAAAACGGCTTGTCTCATCATAGATTTCCAAAGCAGTTCTCCATCTTCCTTTCCAATACCAAATTCAATTACTTTACGGTGCTCATAAGCAATGGTTTGCGCAGTTTCCAATCCTAGAAAAACATTCAGCAAATGTGCATCGTCAAACTTTTCTTCTGTGCGTTCAATAAATTTCAGTAACGTGCCGAGCCTTTCTTCTGCATCAAATTGTTTTTTCGGCTTTTTACAATTGTCGCACATACAATTACAGCCGGTTTCATTGAAATTTTCGCCAAAATAATGAAGAATTTGTTTACGGCGACAAACACCAGATTCGGCGTAATCAATAACTTCTTTTAATATTTGTGTACCTATTTCGCGTTCAGAAACAGGTTTATCTTTCATGAATTTCGCCAGTTTATCCACGTCTTTTTGCGAATAAAAAGCGATGCAAATACCTTCTCCGCCATCGCGGCCTGCACGTCCGGTTTCCTGATAATAACCTTCCATACTTTTTGGCACATCGTGATGGATCACGAAACGAACATCTGGTTTATCAATTCCCATTCCGAAAGCAATCGTGGCAACGATTACTTCTGCATCTTCCATCAAAAACTTATCCTGCGTTTCTGCACGAACTTTGGCATCTAAACCTGCGTGATATGGAAGCGCGCTAATTCCGTTGAGATTTAGCGTTTCTGCAACTTCCTCAACTTTCTTGCGGCTTAAACAATAAATAATTCCGGATTTGCCCGGATTGGATTTAATAAACTTTATAACTTCCTTATTGATGTCTTTTTTAGGGCGGATTTCATAAAAAAGATTTGGCCTGTTAAATGACGATTTGAATAAGGTTGCATCGCTCATGCCCAGATTTTTCACAATATCTTGCTGAACTTTTGGGGTTGCCGTTGCGGTTAAAGCAATAATTGGAATGTTATTGCCGAGCCCGCCAATAACTTGGCGAATCTTCCGGTATTCCGGGCGGAAATCGTGCCCCCACTCCGAAATACAATGTGCTTCATCAACTGCAACAAAAGAAATTTTAATCAAGTTTAGAAACTCAATATTTTCCTGTTTCGCTAAAGATTCTGGTGCAACATAAAGAAGTTTGGTATGGCCATTTAGCAGATCTGTTTTAACCTGAGTGATTTCTGCCTTATTTAAAGATGAATTTAGAAAATGAGCAATGCTGTCATTTCCGCCAAATGCCCGTAGTTGATCTACCTGGTTTTTCATTAAAGCAATTAATGGCGATATCACAATGGCTGTGCCTTCACTCATTAAAGCTGGTAATTGATAGCATATAGACTTTCCTCCGCCCGTTGGCATAATCACAAACGTGTTATTGCCTTCTAAAATATTAGTGATGATCGACTCCTGATCACCCTTGAAATTATCAAACCCAAAAAAATTTTGAAGGTTATCAAATAACGATTTTTTCACGTCCATTTTGTGTAATAAAATATGCGATGCTATTTTTCTATCCAAAATAACATAATTTTACAAGAATTTCAATTATTCACAGACAATTATTTTCTCTTTGAAAAGTAAAAAATCAATAATCAATTCGGCAAAAAGCACCTTAGAACTAGAAGCGGCCGCCATTTTAAATGTTTCGAAAAATATTAATGATGATTTCGAAAAAGCAGTCAACTCGATCTTAAAATGCAGCGGACGGGTAATTGTTACCGGGATTGGAAAAAGCGCAATTATTGCACAAAAAATGGTGGCCACATTTAACTCTACGGGCACACCGGCTATCTTTATGCATGCGGCAGATGCCATACACGGCGATTTAGGCATGATACAGGTTAATGATGTTGTAATCTGCCTTTCTAAAAGCGGGAATACACCAGAAATAAAAATCCTTATTCCTTTACTTAAAGCAGCCGGAAATACCTTGATTGGGATGGTTGGCGAACTAAGTTCATATCTTGCCGAGCATGCAGATGTGATTTTAAACACCTCGGTAGAGAAAGAAGCTTGCCCCCACAACCTGGCCCCCACAACCAGTACAACCGCTCAACTGGCTATGGGAGATGCGCTTGCCATTTGTCTATTAGAATGCCGCGAATTTAATGAAGCGGATTTTGCCCGTTATCATCCTGGTGGCTCGCTGGGTAAAAAACTTTATCTTAAGGCCAGAGACCTCGCCTTGTCTAACGAAAAACCATCAATTTCTCCGCAGGCTTCTGTAAAAGATGTACTAATTGAAATTAGTAAAAACCGTTTGGGTGCTGTAGCTGTTGTAAATCCCGATAATGAAATTCTTGGCATAATAACAGACGGCGATATTCGTAGAATGCTGGAAAACAATTCAAACATTGATGCTTTAAAAGCAGAAGATATTATGGGCAAAACACCCAAAAGCATACAACGAGATGCTTTGGCTGTAGATGCTTTGGGCATTATCAAACAAAATAACATCACACAATTGTTAGTTTTGGAACAAAATACTTACTTTGGCATTATCCATTTGCACGACCTGTTAAATGAAGGTATCGTGTAATTTTAACCAATAAAATGAATAAAAACTATTATGCACTGATTATGGCTGGCGGCGTTGGAAGCCGTTTTTGGCCAGTGAGCAGAACCGAATATCCTAAACAGTTTATCGATTTTTTTGGCGTTGGAAAAACGCTGATTCAAAGTACTTACGAACGCTTTCTCACCATTTGTCCACCGGAAAATATTTTTATCGTTACCAACGAGATCTATTCCGATTTAATTAAAGAGCAACTGCCTCAAATGAGCGACAACCAGATTCTGGCTGAACCTTTGATGAGAAACACAGCGCCTTGTATTGCATACGGAAGTTTAAAAATTGCCGAACTAAATCCTGATGCAACCATCGTAGTTGCACCTTCTGATCATACCATTGCCGATCCGGCAGGTTTTGTAGATTCTATTCAGCAATCTTTAGAAGCGGCAGCTAAGAACGACTGCCTGATTACTTTAGGCATTAAACCCAATCGCCCGGATACAGGATATGGTTATATCCAGCATACGGATTACGTGTTGAATACCGATACGGATTTACATAAAGTTAAGACGTTTACTGAAAAACCAAATCTGGAGCTTGCAAAATCATTTCTTCAAAGTGGCGATTTCCTTTGGAACGCCGGTATTTTCATCTGGTCTGCAAAATCTATTCTTGCTGCTTTTGAGAAACATTTGCCAGATATGTATGACATCTTTAACGGCGGCAAATCTGAAATGAATAGCCCAGGCGAGAAAGCATTTATCAATAATGCTTATCTGCAATGCACCAACATCTCTATTGATTTTGGAATTATGGAAAAAGCCGACAACGTGTACGTGCTTCCTTCTGATTTTGGCTGGTCTGATCTTGGCACATGGGCATCCATTTATGAAATGGCAGAGAAAGATTATGTAGGCAATGCGGTCATCCCGTCAGAGCAGGTTATCATGTTCGACTCATCTAATTGTATGGTTAATGTACCAAAAGATAAGTTGGTCATTTTAAATGGATTACACGACTACATTGTAGTAGAAAACAACAACATGTTAATGGTTTGTCCACGTAATGAGGAACAGAAAGTTAAAGAGTTTGTAGCGGAAGTAAAATCCCGTTTCGGAAATAAATTTATCTAAAAAAAATGGAAACTGTATGCCGGTAATTGGTTTACAGTTTCCATTTTTGAATTCAAAAAATTGTTTAAAAGTTTCAGCAATTTCAGCTTTTAAACAGTTCTCTGCCGAACAGCTTCATATAAAATAACGCCTGCAGCAACCGATACGTTGAGCGATTCTATTTTGCCAGACATTGGAATTTTTGCCAGATGATCTGCAACACGCAACAATTCATTGGAAATACCTTCATCTTCAGATCCCATAACGATGGCAATTGGAACCGTATAATCCGGTACGTAAATTAAATCGTCGGTTTTTTCCGTACAAGCCACAATTTGCAAACCGCTTTCCTGTAAAAACAAACAGGTTTTATGCAGGTTAGAATGGCGACAAATTGGAATACTGAATAGTGCACCTGCAGAAGTTTTTATCGCATCCGCGTTAATTTGCGCAGCGTTTTTTAGCGGAACAACAATCGCATGCACACCCACGCAAGCAGCAGTTCTGGCAATTGCGCCCATATTGCGAACATCGGTTACACTATCCAACACTAAAATAAGCGGCACCTCTCCTTTTTCGAAAATAGCCGGAACAATATCTTCTATATTTTGATAAGTAATTGGCGAAATTACAGCAATTACGCCCTGATGATTCTTTTGCGACATCCGGTTCAATTTCTCAATTGGCACCGAATTCAAGGGAATTAATGTATCTTTAAGTAATGCTTTTAGCTCCAGAAAAAGCTCGCCGCCCAATCCTCTTTGCACATAAATGGTTTCAATGTCTCGGCCTGCTTTAATCGCTTCAATTACTGCGCGGATACCAAAAACAAATTCATTATTTTCTTTCGGGCGTTGCGGTCTTCTAAAATTATCCATATTAAAAATTTGTTACGCAAAAGTATTCAATTAAATGATTTACCCCTAATCAAATTATTGTGATCTGATTTTGCAGAACAAAACCCCTTTTAAGAGTAAAAATATTAAATGAATTATCTGTCAATTTGTTAACAAACAGCTAGTAACTTCTTAAATCATTCCGTAAAACTTTTGACTACTTTTGTAACATGAGTTTTGAAAATGAACAAGGAGGCAAAGGTAATCTAACAGCTCGGAAAGCACGTTTAAGCAACACAGTCAGTTCTTTAGGTAAAATTCCGCCACAGGCGTTGGATTTGGAAGAAGCTGTTTTAGGTGCGCTGATGCTGGAAAAAGATGCCCTATCTGCCGTTATCGATATTTTGAAGCCTGAGATTTTTTATCAGGAATCGCATCAAAAAATCTTTGAAGCTATTCACCTCTTGTTTCAAAAATCTAAACCTGTAGATATCCTGACTGTAACTTCAGAATTGCGCCAAATGGGCGCTTTAGAAATGGTTGGCGGCGCGTATTATGTAACCAATCTGACCAATCGTGTTGCTTCTGCGGCAAACATCGAATTTCATGCCCGTATCATTTCTCAGAAATACATTCAACGTGAATTGATTCGGATCTCGACTGATATTATCAGCAATGCCTACGAAGATACTACCGATATTTTTGATCTGTTAGACCATGCAGAAAAAGGTTTGTTTGATATTGCACAGAACAACTTGCGTCGGGATACGCAAAAAATGGACGACATCGTAAAACAGTCTTTAGCTACGCTAGAAGAATTGCGTACAAAAACGGACGGACTTACAGGTGTACCTACCGGATTTACCGGACTTGACCGCATTACGGGCGGA
This sequence comes from Pedobacter terrestris, assembly GCF_052343045.1. Classification (NCBI taxonomy): domain Bacteria; kingdom Pseudomonadati; phylum Bacteroidota; class Sphingobacteriia; order Sphingobacteriales; family Sphingobacteriaceae; genus Pedobacter; species Pedobacter terrestris. The sequence goes on from NZ_CP180264.1 coordinate 2,442,010, forward strand.
TGGCAAAAACAAGATCTTGTAATTATTGCTGCCCGTCCGGCGATGGGAAAAACGGCTTTCGTACTTACCTGTGCGAGAAATGCAACCGTAGATTTTCAAAAACCTTGTGTTGTTTTCTCTTTGGAGATGTCTTCCGTACAACTTGTAAATCGTCTTATTGCCGGAGAAGCGGAAATTGAGCAGGAAAAAATCCGTAAAGGAAATCTTCAAGAATGGGAATGGCAACAATTGCACAGTAAAATCGGCCGATTAACGGAGGCGCCGCTTTTGATAGATGATACACCCGCACTGAATATTTTTGAATTTCGGGCGAAATGCAGAAGGTTGAAATCACAATACGACATACAGTTGGTTATTGTAGATTACCTTCAGCTGATGCATGGAAAAGGGGAAGGTAAAGGTGGCGGTAACCGCGAGCAAGAGATTGGTAGCATTTCCCGTGCTTTAAAGTCGGTTGCAAAAGAATTGGATGTTCCTGTTCTGGCACTTTCGCAATTAAGTCGTGCCGTTGAAAGTAGACCAGGTTTGCAGGGTAAACGCCCAATGCTTTCAGATTTGCGTGAATCTGGATCTATTGAGCAGGATGCCGATATGGTTCTTTTCTTGTATCGCCCAGAATATTATGGTATTACAGAAGATGAGCAAGGACGATCACAAGCCGGTATTGGCGAGGTCATTATTGCGAAACACCGTAACGGTGAAACCGGAATTGTACCTTTAAGATTTATCGGAAAGTTTGTGAAATTCGCCGATCTTGAAGAAGATTTTTCTGCTCCTGATTCCTTTTCAAATGATAGTCCGTCTTCTGGAATGTATCCATCTCAGGATTTTGAAAAACAAAGTAATGTGATTATTCGTCCATCAAAAATGGATGATTATTCAGATGACGATCCACCTTTTTAATTGATATACAGAATTTATGCAGGCAAATATCGTACAGATGTTTGCCTTTTTTGTTTTGTATATTTTTTGTGAAAAGGATACTCAGAAAAAATAACCCAACAACATACCTGCAAGTACAATTACAGGTGGACTCACTTTTGTGAAGTTAAGCAAGATAAATGTACAGAACATGATGACTAAAAAAAGCCAGTTTAAGCTCATTGGAATTAATAAAAGGATAAATGCGGCAATAATAAAACCTACGCTAACAGCATTAACACCAGATAAACTGTGTTTTATTCTGGAGATTTTTTTAAGATCATCCCAAAACGGAACGATGAATAAAACCAGAATTAATCCGGGTAAATTTATGCCGATTACGCCAACCAAGCCACCCAAAATCTGACCCCAAAAACCATAACCAAAATTGCGCATGCTTAAAGCGCCAAGATAACTGGTAAATGAAAATGTTGGCCCGGGTAAAGCTTGTTGCAATGCGAAGCCAGAGAGAAAGCCAGATGCGTGAAGATAATGTTTCATTTCAACAAACTCCGTGTACATTAACGGAACCAAAACCTGACCACCGCCGAAAACCAATATCCCGTTTCGGTAAAAATTTTCAAGCAAACGTATGGGAAGACTAAAAGGAGAAGTTCTATTGATGATTGCACCAATCGCAGCAAAAATAAGCAAGGCACCTAAAAAGTAAATCAGCTTTCTTGGATTGATATTCGAGAACAACCTCACTCTCAATTCCGTTTCCTCACGAGGCGTTTCAATTGCAGAAGAAATCATTCCCCCCACTAAAATTGCAAGTGGAAATACATAAGCATTTCTCAGTACAAAAGTTGCCACAACAGCGGCAATAGCCAGAAAAACGGCAACCTGGGTTTTCAAAACTTTTTTCCCCAATTTCCAGGCGCCGTAAGCAACAATGCCGAGGGCAATTGGCTGCATATACTCCAAAATATCGTTGAACTGTTGTTTCTGATCCAACATGGCGTAACTGATTGCAGCAAACGTCATGACTGATGCAGTTGGCAAAATCCAGATCAGAAAAGTAATTATGGCCAGTTTCAGCTTGCCAACCTTCCACGCTAAACCAACTAAAGTTTGTGTAGAAGCCGGCCCAGGCAGAACTTGTGCCAACGCATTTAACTCCAGCAATTCTTCTTCAGAAATAAACTTATTCGTATGTACAAAATATTTGAGCAACAAGGCCAAATGTGCCTGTGCACCTCCAAAAGAAGTGAATGTAAAAAACACAACATTTCGGAGAAAAAGCATTTGTCTTTTTCCAGAAATCGCTTTCTTTTCAATTTTGATAGCCATACGCCTTCAGATTGAGCTTGCTTTAATCGTCTTCGTAATCCAATCCAGAAGCGGTATTAAACGCGCCCTGTAATTCAGAAAAAGCATGCATATCGCGCTTACTTCTGGCAACAGTCATTCCTTTTTGATATACCTCAATAGCTTGGTCTTTTTGATCATTTTTTTCATACAATTTGCCCAAATGATAGTAAGTTCCAACGTAATCGGGGTGCTTTTCGGTTAACTGCAGGTAAAAAGAAAACGCTTTTTCGGGCTCATTGGAATTGTTATACTCTGTTGCTAAGGCATATAGTATAAAGGGATCATTAGGTTCGGCTTCTAAAAACTCTAATAACTTGATTAATCGGGTAGATGACATTTTTATTCCTTGCTTTTTTAATTAAATTTGCAGAAAGACCTTATATATTAAACATGTAATAGGAATCCAGAAAGAGCTTTTTCACACTTGCCGGCTCCTACTGGCTTCTCAATCACTTAAAACCATTTATATGAAAATATTAGTTTGTATCAGTAACGTGCCAGACACGACGACAAAAATAACTTTTACCAACGATAATACCGAATTCAATACTGCGGGTGTTCAATATATTGTAAATCCATACGATGAAATTGCGCTTTCAAGAGCAATTGAACTTAGCGAAGGTGGCAAGGGAACTGTTACGGTAATTAACGTAGGCGAAGCAGCAAATGATCCAACCATCCGTAAAGCTTTGGCTATTGGTGCCGATGATGCTGTACGTGTAAATGCCGCTCCGCGGGATGCTTACTTTGTTGCTAAGCAAATTGCAGAATATGCTAAAGACAAAGACTTCGATATCATTCTTGCTGGTCGTGAATCTATCGATTATAACGGAAACCAGGTTGCAGCAATGATTGGCGAATTTTTAGATATTCCATCAATTTCAATTATCAAAAAATTAGATTTTGACGGATCTACAGCAACTGTTGAACGTGAAATTGAAGGCGGAAAAGAAGTTGTTTCTGTTTCAGGAAAATTTGTAGCGAGCTGCGCTGAAGGTGTTGCCGAACCAAAAATTCCAAATATGCGTGGCATTATGAGCGCGCGGACTAAACCACTTAGCGTGGTAGATGCTGTTGCCATTGATGCTTTAAGCAAAGTTGTGAAATATGAAACACCTGCTCCGCGCAGTGCTGTTAAACTTGTTCCTGCAGATCAGGCAGAACAATTGATTGGTTTATTACACAGCGAAGCAAAAGTAATCTAATTGACATCCTAGAAAACAGGTCGATCCCCAAGCTAGGGCAAGTGATAATCAAATAATTTTTAACCGTTAAAAAATGAATCCTGAATAAGGGTTTACCATCAAGATATGTCAGTATTAGTTTATGTAGAACAAGCTGAGGGCAAATTTAAGAAATCCGTATTTGAAGCGGTTTCTTATGCCAAAGCCATTGCAGATCAACAGTCTACCAATTTAACCGCAATTTCTATTGGTGATGTTTCAGAAAGCGAACTTAAATCGCTTGGAACTTATGGTGCTTCTAAAGTATTAAATGTAAGCGCAGATCAGCTCAAAACTTTTGTTAACCAAGCATATGCAAGTGTAATTGCTGCAGCAGCAGAAAAAGAAGGTGCAAATGTTGTGGTTTTATCCAATTCGTTTTCGGGTAAGGGGTTGGCACCACGTATTGCTGTAAAACTTCAAGCAGGTTTGGCAGATGGCGCAGTAGAATTGCCAAGTACAGATGGTAAATTTGCTATCAAAAAAACTGCTTTTTCAGGTAAAGCATTTGCTGTCACCGAATTAACTTCAGAAAATAAAGTTATCGCTTTAAACCCTAATGCCTTTGGTGTCAAGGAAAATGCGACAGATGCAAGCATTGAAAACTTTGCTGCTGATGTAAAACAATCTGATCTTGGAACAGTTATTAAAGAAATTGTAAGAGCATCAGACAAAGTATCACTACCAGACGCAGAAGTTGTAGTTTCTGGCGGAAGAGGATTAAAAGGCCCGGAAAACTGGGGAATGGTAGAAGAACTGGCCGCTTTACTTGGTGCGGCAACCGCATGTTCTAAACCTGTATCTGATGCCGATTGGAGACCACATTCTGAACACGTTGGACAAACAGGAATTTCCATAAGCCCTAATTTGTACATTGCAATCGGAATTTCTGGCGCAATCCAACATCTTGCCGGCGTAAGTTCATCAAAAGTGATTGTCGTAATCAACAAAGATCCGGAAGCACCTTTCTTTAAAGTTGCAGATTATGGTATTGTTGGCGATGCGTTTGAAGTAGTACCAAAATTAATAGAAGCTTTAAAAGCACACAAAGGATAAATTTTGTCATCATGGGCTTGCCGAATCCATGTTTAATAGGTTTCGGCAAGTGCCACATGGCATTAATACATATGAAGAAAGTAAAGTTAGATATAGTTGGGTTATCATATAGCCAAACACAATCAGGCGCCTATGCTTTGGTGTTGGGCGAAGTAAACGGACGCAGGCGTTTGCCCATTATTATTGGCGCTTTTGAAGCTCAGGCTATTGCTATTGAAATTGAGAAAATGACGCCCAGTAGGCCGCTTACGCACGATCTTTTCAAATCACTTGCCGGCACCTTTAACATAAACATTCTGGAAGTAATCATTTACAACCTGGTTGATGGTGTATTTTACGCAAAGCTGATGTGTACCGATGGAAAAAACACGCATGAAATTGATGCAAGGACTTCTGATGCGATTGCATTAGCCGTGCGTTTTAATGCTATGATCTACACTTACGAATTTATTCTGGCTTCTGCCGGAATTGTAATTGAAGGGAACGATTTCCTTTTCCTGGAAAATATGGAAAGCATAACTAAAGAACCCGATGCAGACAGTATGGCGACTACAACACGCCAACAAGGTTTCGGCGATTTAACATTAGAAGAATTACAACAAAAATTGCAGGAAGCCATTGCTGAAGAAGCATATGAAAAAGCTGCAAGATTAAGAGATGAATTAAATAAAAGAAATGCTTCCTAGTTTTTTCATTAAAAATTGTTTCATGACTTCTCTAAGAAAGAAACTGAAGTATAAAATTTAATGACATTGAAAATGCCCGAATTATTTGAAATAATTTGGGCATTTTTTTTAATTATCTTTCAAATAGTCCTATCTTCATCGCTTACTTTCAAAAAACAAACTAAAGATATAGATATGAATGTTAAGTTTCGCTTAACTTTGATGAGTTTCATGCAATTCTTTGTATGGGGCGCCTGGCTGATCACAATTGCAAATTACTGGTTTGGAACAAAACAATGGGATGGAACACAATTTGGGGCAATTTTCGCAACAATGGGTTTTGCATCGCTTTTCATGCCAACCTTAACCGGCATAATTGCAGATAAATGGATAAATGCTGAAAAATTATACGGTATATTACATATTCTATATGCAGGCGTTTTGTTTTGCCTGCCAATGGTTGACAATCCAAGTACATTTTTTTGGGTGATGCTTGGCGCAATGTGTTTTTATATGCCAACCATTTCTCTGAGCAATTCAATCTCTTATACAACACTAAAATCTGGCAACTTAGATGTAGTCAAAGATTTCCCACCGATACGTGTATGGGGCACAATTGGCTTTATTGCTGCGATGTGGATTACCAATTTAACCGATAATAAAGCCAGTGCAAATCAATTTTACATTGCAGGTATTGCTGCATTATTGCTTGGTATATATGCATTTAGCTTGCCAAAATGCCCGCCTTCAAAACTAATTTCAGAAAAAAACTCATGGATGCAGACGCTGGGCTTAGAAGCATTCAAATTGTTTGCAGATTACAAAATGGCTTTGTTTTTCTTATTCTCTATGTGCTTGGGTGGCGCATTGCAACTTACCAATGCATATGGCGATGTATTTCTATCCGAGTTTAAGAACTTCCCACAATATGCAGATTCTTTCGTGGTACGGAGATCCACTATTATCATGTCTATCTCTCAAGTTTCAGAAACCTTATTTATCCTGGCCATTCCATTCTTCTTAAAACAATTCGGCATTAAAAAAGTAATGATTATTGCCATGTTGGCTTGGGTTTTCAGATTTGGTTTATTTGCCTACGGCGATCCGGTAAGTAATTTATGGATGATTGTATTGTCTTGCGTGGTATACGGAATGGCATTTGATTTTTTCAATATCTCAGGTTCACTTTTTGTGGAAACCTCTACTACAGCAAAAACACGTTCATCTGCACAAGGTATGTTTATGATGATGACAAATGGCTTTGGTGCTGTTTTCGGCAGTCTGGTTTCTGGTTGGATGATTGATAAGTATTTCACCAAATCGTTTATGGACGTACAATCTACAGCGAGCTTTGTAGGATCAACACCCGGCAATAACCACTTATTACAGTTTATTAAAAGTCAAGGAGTAAATGTGCTTCAAAATGGAACATTTGACAAAGCCATCCATATGAAAGACTGGCATCAAATCTGGCTTTCTTTTGCTATTTACGCACTAACAATAACGGTTTTGTTTGCACTCTTTTTTAAGCATAAACATACGCGCGCAGAAGCCGCAGCCATTGAAGCTATAAACCATTAAAATTTAGATACGCTCAAACCATGTCAGCAGGAAAATATCGGAAAGAACACAATTGTTTAAACTGCGGCGCTGAAGTAGAAAAACATTATTGCAGCGCATGCGGTCAGCCTAATTTAGAGCTGAAAGAAAGTTTATGGGCATTTTTAAGTCACAGCATTGCTCATTACTTCCATTTCGACAATAAGTTTTTCCAAACATTAAAACCTTTACTTACTAAACCCGGACTGGTTACACTGGATTATCTTGCTGGAAAACGCGCGCGATACATTAACCCGGTGAGCATGTACATTTTTGTATCTATTGTGTATTTTTTAGTAGCCTATTCGCCCGAACATAAATCAAGGGCAAGTGAGCATTCAAAGGTAAAAACTCATATAGAGCAAAAGGAAGCGCTGGATGAAGCAACTGCAGCTTTGGATAATGTTGGTATAAAAAATCAAAAAATTGTTAACCGAACTAAAAAGGAAATTATTGATGAGTTGGGTAAACAATCGTTCAGAGACTTAAGCTTTCCACAGCAAACCATTTTGCTTACAGATTTGAAAAAGCAAAATAAGGCTAATCAATCAGATTCCTTAACAGAAGTCATTCAAGATTACACACGCATTCATGACGACCGCAATGACAGCACATACGAAGCATATCTAAACAGGCAAAAAGGCTTGCCGCTTTTAAAAAAAGACAATTGGATTGAGCGAATCGTAAAAAAACGTTCAATAACAATTGGAGAAAAATCTGATGTTATTAACGAAACGCTGGAACACAACAGACCAAAGCAGTACTTTTTGCTCATGCCTTTGCTAGCGCTTTTCATTATGTGGAATTTCAGGAGAAACCATATCTATTATCTGGATCACCTGATCTTTACCATTCATGGAATGACTGCGTATTTTATCGTTCAGATTTTCACACAACCCATAATCAAATATCTTTTAGGAGACGTCGGATTTATAAAAACGTTAATTAATCTGGCCGTAATATTCTGGATATGTTGGTACATGTTTAATGCACTTAAAGTATTTTATCAGCGTAAAAAAGTGGTCGGAAAAATGATCACAATCTTTATTTTGTATTCGATTTCTCTCTTCCTAACAGAATGGTTGCTAATCAATATTATATACTACGCTGTGTAATTCTGGCGCAATTAGTTCAGACTGCTTTAAGCCTCTTTTTTTGAACCCAAACTTTGCATCAATTGATCATAAAGATCATCGCTTGAAGCTTTATGCGGTTTAATCTTTTTCACTGTTGCGCGTTTTCCTTTTGCCTTTGCTTTGATAATTTTCAGTAACTCATCAGAATAATCATCTTTAAAAGCACTAAGGTCAAATGAAGAACTGTATTGTTTAATTAATGCCAAACCTACGTCCATTTCTTTTTTAGTGATTTTAATGTCAGATGCATCATCAATTTCAGAAATATCGCGGATTTCCTGATCAAACCGAATTTTTGTAATCACAATAACATTCGTTTTGGGATGGATGACACATAGATTTTCAGTATTACGTAAAACAAAACGCGCTACTCCAGCTTTTCCCGATTTTTCTAAAGCCTTAAGCAACAGATTGTAGGCTTTTCTCCCCTGCTTTTCTGGTTCTGCATAGTAGGAAGTTTCGTAATACATGGGGTTAATATCCTTCAAATCTACAAAATTCTCCAGTTCGATAATTTTTGTTTTTTCTGGTGCAGCTTCTTCGAAATCATGTTTATCCAGAATTACATACCGATCTTTCAAAAAATAACCTTTAACTATCTTTTCATAAGGAACTTCTTTATGGGTATTGTCATTTACTCGAAGAAACCTGATTTTGGCGTGGTCACGTTCATCCAGCATATCCAGATCAAGCGAACTGTTCTGAACACCAGAATAAAGTTTAACCGGTATATTAACCAATCCAAATCCGATGGAACCTTTCCAAATTGATCGCATAATTTTTCCTTTTCATCTGGAAACACACTCCTGGTGTCGATTGTTTTGTCATAAAATACAAAAAACGCAAACAATCCCAAACATTTTAAATGTTTTTCTTGTTCAAACTGTATCAAAACCTTGAAAAACGTATGAAAATTGCTTATATATCTACTTATCCACCACGCGAATGTGGTTTAGCGACGTTCAATCAAAACCTTGTAAATGCCCTGTCCATCAATGAGCGATACGAATCGGCTCAAAGTTTTGTGGTTGCCATGAACGAATCTGACGATCTGGATGAGCACAAATATCCGGAAGAAGTTAAGTTTGTTGTTCGTCAGCAAAATCAACAAGATTATATTGATGCAGCAAAATTTATCAATAACAGCGATGTTGACGCCTGTATTATAGAACATGAATTTGGCATTTACGGCGGCAATAGTGGCGTATTTCTTTTGTCTTTAATAAACAATCTAAATAAACCTTTCTTAACGATTTTGCATACTGTTCTAAAAGAACCAAGTTTTATGCAACAAACCATCATCCGCGAACTGGCTTCAAAATCGGCAAAAATTGTGGTGATGAGCAAAAAAGCGGTAATGTTCTTAACCAGTATTTATCAGATCGCACCAAAAAAAATACAACGGATTGAACATGGCGTTCCGGATTTGGAACCACTTAAAAATAATCCATTATTAGAAAGCGATCTGTTTAAAAACCGAAAAGTACTCTTTACTTTTGGTTTAATTAGCAGAAACAAAGGTTTGGAAACGGTTATTAAAGCGCTTCCAAGTATTGTGGCTAAACACCCTGACGTATTGTATGTAATTCTGGGAAATACGCATCCTGGCGTTGTAAAACACAATGGCGAAGAATATCGCGACAGTTTAAAAGCGCTTGCTCAAGAGCTCGGCGTAGAAAAAAACATTGCTTTTGTTAACAAATTTGTTTCAGAAGAAGAATTGCACCAATATTTAACGGCGTGCCATATCTACATCACACCGTATCTTAACGAAGCACAAATAACCAGCGGAACTTTATCTTATGCAATTGGTGCTGGCGCAGCAGTTGTTTCTACTCCATATTGGCACGCAGAAGAGTTGTTGAGCGACAACCGCGGTAAACTTTTTGATTTTAAAGACGATAAAAATCTTGCTTTAATTGTGAATGAATTGCTTGGCGATGCCGAGAAGCATGGACAATTGAAACAAAAGGCCTATAATTATGGGTTGAAATTAAGATGGCCAGCAATTGGAAATGTATATCTACAGGTTTTGGAAGATGCGGTAACTTTGGGTGCACAACCTTCGCGCAACATTCCGCCAATTATTGATTTGGATAGCATGCCGGCACTCAATCTTTCACATATTTCTTTACTGACAGATGATACCGGAATTATTCAACACGCCAGATTTGGTATTCCAAACCTAAAAGAAGGATATTGTATTGATGACAATGCACGCGCATTAATTATGGCGCTACTCTCCCATCAACACGATAAAAATTCTACTGCTTTAAAGTTAATGCCAAGATATTTGAGTTTCATCCAATATATGCAACTCGAAGATGGAAACTTCAGAAACTTCTTAAGCTTCAATAGAAATTATCTGGATGAGGTAGGTTCAGAAGATTCTTTCGGTAGAACAATTTGGGCGTTAGGTTATTTAATTGCATCTGGGCCAAACAATTCATACCGTGAGTTTGGTCGGGAGCTATTTGGCCATTCTGTAAAACACTTTTCCGAATTAAAATACCTTCGCGGAATTGCCAATACCTGCATTGGAATTTCATATTATCTTACGGCACATGCCGGGGATGAGTTGTTAACTCAGGAAATGAACAGGTTAACTGCACAACTTAAAACTGCTTACCGCGAAAATAAAGATGGCGACTGGCATTGGTTTGAAGATATTTTAACATACGATAATGCTATCCTTCCATTGGCTTTGTTATGCCATTACCAGATTTCCGGCGATACTGAATCGTATGAAATTGCAATGGAAAGCATCAATTTCTTAAACAGTTTTTCTTTTGAAAACGGTTATCTTAACCCTGTAGGAAACGCTGGATGGATGAAAAAAGATGGAAAAAACCCGGTTTATGACCAGCAGGCAATTGAAACAATGGCTATGGTTTTATTATATTCTAAAGCTTTTGAGATCACCCGCGATAATGACAACTTAACGAAAATGCAAATCAGCTACGAGTGGTTTTTAGGCCGAAACAGCCTGCATATTCCATTATATGATTATGAAACCCACGGTTGTGCAGACGGACTTCAATTCAATAGCGTGAACAGAAATCAAGGTGCAGAAAGTACGTTGGCTTATTACATATCTCATTTAAGTGTGTTGAAAGCTGCAGAGATTGAATTTCAGTCGTTGTCTTCCCCCTTAATCGAGAGTGAAAAAGTAAACAAATAGAATATAAATCATTTTATGATACCAACAAAAAATCCCGATCAAAATCGGGATTTTTTGTTTTCAAACTATTTAAGTTTTTTACATTGCTGATCCATTTTCAAGCAACCTGTTTAACAATAATTCTAAATTTACAGTAGCGAAAGATGAACTATAGTCAGACAATCCGTAAGGAATAATTAATTCGCCATTGCTAATAATAGAGCCGCAAGAATATACAACGTTTGGTACATAACCTTCGCGTTCATCACCCGTCGGGATAATTAATGGTTCTTTTAAATGTCCTATTTCTTTACTTGGATCCTCCAAATCTAAAAGAACAACGCCAATGCAATATCTGCGCATTGGCCCAACGCCATGTGTCATCACCAACCAACCTTTTTCAGTTTCTATAGGTGAACCACAATTTCCAATCTGCACAAGTTCCCAATCATATTTAGGTTGTTTAAGTAAAATTGGATTTTCCCAGATATTCACCTTATCAGAAAACATCAGATAATTGTTCCAACCATCAATACGGCTCATCATTACATATTTCCCGTTTATTTTCCTTGGAAATAAAGCCAGGTTTTTGTTCTGTGCACCATCACCATAAAGGGGGATTACTTTAAACTCATAAAAGTCTTCAGTCTGCACCAGTTTCGGAATAATCAGTGATCCATCGAAAGCCGTATAAGTTGCGTAATACACCACTTTTCCATTTTCTTTGATAAATTTTACAAAGCGTGCATCTTCAATACCTTTTCTTTCAAACTCCGAAATCGGGAAAATCACGCGATCCGATATGTCAGTATCTTTAGAAAAACTGATGGTGTGGTAAGTATCAGAAAGCCAAAGCACTTTATCATATTCGATTAATCGCTGAGCATTATCTTTATGCAAGGTTTTAGAATCTTTAATAATATTGCTCAAACTGGTGTACTCAAACCTTTCGTCCAGTTTTTCTTCAATTTCCTGCAATACCGATGGATCTATAAGCGCATATGCTGCTTTTTTAAGGAAAAGCTTTTTGATATAAATTGCATTTTTAACAACTTCCGCTTCGTCTACATAATTTCCTACAGGCAAAACCTGAATATTATTTTTAGAATCGATGAGCGCACGTCTGAAAACGATTGACGAAATATGGCCTTCACCAACTGCTCTGAAACTAATGATTACGCGCTTTTCGCCATCAACCAAATCCGTTTGATCGGGATCATCAACAATACTTGGATTGAAAAAAGCAGCGGATTCAATAGAATATTCGTGTGTAAAATACGCGCCAATCAACAGTTTAGTGTAGGGTTCTATATCTTCAAAATCTACATTTAAAGTTGTAAACTGTTTTCTGAGTTTTTTGCAATGCCGATTTAAAATTTTTGTGATGTTTCTGTGTCTTTTTGAATACTCCTGAAGTATTGGAGAAACTAAAGCAAAAACCTTTTCCTCCGGAAACTCCAGAACTTTTTTAATTACGGCCAGTGCTCTTTCTTCTCCGTTAAAGAAAAAACGGGCAATAACGCGTTTTGTATCGGGAAAAACCTTTACCGATTTTCTTTCAATATATAGTCTCATGCTGTTTATGTACTGCGCTTAGGCAAATTGTTGAATATTTGATACCATTAGTAACTAAAATAGCTATAAAATGTTTGTTGCGCAAAACTGTAAATGCAAACATTAAAGAAGCTTTCAATCGAAAAATGATATTTATTTTGGCAATGGAAGTTAATTAAATGCAAATACCTCTTAGCATTAAACCAAGATTATTAAAGATTTTTAATCTGCCAACCCCAAGAAATAATCATATATGAAAAAATTACTCTTAAATCTGGTTTTAGTTGCATTAACAACGCTAAATGTTATCGCGCAGCAAAAAATTGGAAATGAAACGCTAGTTCAGAAAGAACAAAGAATGAAATGGTGGACAGATGATCGTTTTGGAATGTTCATACATTGGGGATTGTACGCAATGCCTGCTAGGCATGAATGGATCAAAAAACGGGAGAACATTTCTGATGAAAAATATAATCAATATTTCAACTACTTTAATCCAGATTTATTTGACCCGATAACCTGGGCCAAGCAAGCAAAAGCCGCCGGAATGAAATATGCTGTACTCACGGCAAAACACCATGAGGGCTTTGCATTGTTCAACAGCCGTTACACGGATTATAAGGCTACAAATACCCCAGCAAAACGAGATTTGGTTAAAGAATTCTTAGAAGCTTTCAGAGCTCAGGGAATTAAAGTTGGATTATATTATTCATTAATAGACTGGCATCATCCCGATTATACGATCGATAAAAACCATCCTCTACGCCCATCTGCAGACACAGATTCCGCCTATGCAGCAGTAAACAAAAACCGGGATATGTCCAAATACCGAAAATACCTGTTTAACCAGGTTACCGAGTTATTGTCCAATTACGGAAAAATCGATATGCTTTGGCTGGATTATTCTTTTCCAGGAAAATATGGCAAAGGTAAAGACGATTGGGGATCCGTTGAATTGCTGAAACAAATCCGTAAGCTTCAACCAAATGTGATCATCAACAACAGATTAAATTTGGAAATGTATGAGGACGGGGCAGATTTTATGACACCAGAACAGGTAAATACTAAAGCATTAGAAGCTTATAAAGGAAAAGTATGGGAAACCTGCCAAACCTTCTCCGGCTCGTGGGGATATTATCGTGATGAAAATACTTGGAAAAGTGATAGAACCTTATTGGATCTCTTAATCACTTCTGTTGCAAATGGAGGGAATCTATTACTGAATGTCGGACCGACAGCCAGAGGTGAATTTGATTATCGTGCTGTAAATGCACTAAACAATATGGGAAAATGGATGCATGTAAATAGCAAATCTATCTACGGCTGCACTTTTGCACCAGAAAAATTTAAGGTAAACGAAAATACCAAATTAACCTACAATCCGGAAACAAAACGTCTTTATGTACATCTTTATAGTTATCCTGCTGAAACTTTGACACTTCAGGATTATAAAGACAAGGTTGCATACGCACAGTTCTTACACGATAATTCAGAGATACAGTTTAAAGCCAATGATGCTGCTTCGAATGATCTTGTGCTGATTCTTCCTAAACAAAAACCCGATATAGAAATTCCAGTTATAGAATTGATTTTAAAATAAAATAGACTTAGATTTACCCAATGACCCTTGAAAAAAATATATTATTGGATAAATATAATGCTAGTGATACGGACGTTTTTACTTCAGAAGATACATTTAATAATATTGCAGAGTTAGCCAAAGATATTAGCGGCGCGGAATGTGTCTATGTAGTACTTGAAGGAAAGCTTAAGTCAGTAATTCCGGCATCAAAAACGCAAGTCAATTTCATAATAGACAGAGTTAACCAACAAAATACCCACCTACAAATTAATGAAACAGGAGATTCATTTCAGATACAATATAATTTAGATGCCATCCAGATTCCAATTATCAACTCAGAGCGAAAATCTCTTGGTTTATTGGGAATTTTGATGCAGAATCCGGTTGAACTTAGCGATCGACAGGTCTTTATGTTGAATAACCTTGCGAAGCTGATTAGTGAAAAACAAGAAGTTCGAAACCGTACCCGCAGATTATTCCAGATTACCGACGACCGTTTGCACGTTTTAATACACGATCTAAAAAATTCCATGACAACCATTTCGCTGCAAGCAGAACTCATGGAAAAACTAGCCGCCGGGCAAGATAAATTACAGATGATTGCCGGGAAAATGAACTTGCAATCTAAAAATATTACCGAGGCTTTTAATCAGATTTTAAGTGCTGCAAAAAGAGAAGACCACAATTATAAACCCAACAAAACCAAATTTCAGTTAGAGGAAGTTTTGCTTACTTCCATCAGAAGTGTACAACATATTATAGAAGAAAAAAAACAAAATATAGTATTCGCAACTGGTGATAACCCAGAAATTTTCGCAGATTTTGAAAAGCTTAGCGAAATTTTTAAGTCGATTTTAAAAAATGCCAGCAAATTTTCGAACGGCGGAAGCAAAATTACTGTAAACTCAGAGACCGAAAACCAGAAAGTTACAATAAGTATTAGGGATGAAGGTTTGGGTTTACCAGAAGAGGATATTGATAAACTATTTTTCAAATTTGCCCAGCTTAGCTCGTTTCCAACGGATAACGAAAACACAGAAAAATTGGGTTTACCATTGGCAAAATTGCTGGTTGATATGCACCGCGGCAAAATCTGGGCAGAAAGCACCGGAAAAAACCAAGGCACAACATTCTATGTAGAACTTCCTCTAAAATGAAAATCATCTTCGTAGCTTTAATATGTCTGAGTACTTGTACATTTGGGCAAAGCATTGTACCGGACACGTCTTTTTCCATTTATTCTACTTACCAGAAGGAAAGAAAAAGACGCCCTTACATCCGTATTGCAGAGGCAAAAACTACAGGCGATTTTAAAATTAAGAAGAACATTGTTTTTGCCTCAACTCCTACAGGAGATTTATTTCTGGATATTGTTTACCCTAAAAAAAAAGCAACAAACCATTTCCTGCAGTATTGTTTGTGTTTGGTGGTGGATGGCGTTCAGGGAATAGAGCGCAAAATATTCCTCTGGCACAAAAACTTGCTGAAGCCGGATATGTTTGCGTAACCGCAGATTATCGTTTATCTACACATGCATTGTATCCCGCGGCTGTTTATGATCTTAAAAATACGGTTCGCTGGATGAAAGACAACGCGATAAAATTTCGCATTGATACGACGAAAATTGCGATTACAGGTTTTTCTGCCGGCGGACAATTGGCCGCCTTAGTGGGAACAACCAATAGTGATCCTAAATTTGACCAACAAAAAATCAATGAGAAAACGAGTACTGTACAAGCGGTTATTGATGTAGATGGTGTCTTGGCTTTCGATCACCCGGAATCGTCTGAGGTGAGTACTGATCCAAATAAAAAATCTGTGGCAGCCATTTGGCTTGGTGCCAATTTAAACGATAATCCCGGTTTATGGCACGACGCATCTGCTTTGCAACATGCCGGAAAAAATAGTGTACCTTTTCTCTTTATCAATAGTTCTACACCAAGATTTCATGCCGGCCGAACAGAGTTTATTGAAAAAGTAAAACCCTTCGGCATTTACACAGAAGTTCATGAAATTGCAGATACCCCACACCCTTTTTGGCTTTTTCATCCTTGGTTCAATGAAGTGGCAGATACTATGATCCATTTTCTCAATCAACAATTCAAATCTGGATAATTTTAAAATCGTTATTTGTTATCAAATGATTGCGCTGCATTTCCATGCGCCAAATTGCCAAACAGACAAGTCAAAAAATTACTTTCTCTGTGTATCTTATTCTAATCCGGGATAAAAAACAATATAGATACAATTTACGATCAATTTTCGTCTTAAAGAAGTATCGCCGCGTTAAAATTGAATTTATTTTAAATTTCTGGCCATAAAATGAAACCATTTTTAAGAATCAGGGTTCTATATAGACTTCATAAATAGTTTGTTTGGTTTATTTGGGGCTTATGGATATAAGCCCCTTTCTCGTTTCCATACTCTTGATACAACGGCCTTCGTTTTTTATGTAAACTCATTGTACGCTTACAGTTATTCGCTTGCTATCGCTGAGTTTATTTTTACGCTGATCTTCCTTCCAGTAATAATTCGGATCCACATCAACAAACAATATTGGCAGCGGATTCTCAAGCTGACTATTTGGTCTCAGCCTTGCACCTATTCACATTGTAGAAATTCCAATTAGTTGTGTAACGGTAAATCCGGCAAGAAGTATCGGGCCGACACTATTGGTTGGCGGCGAAGCTATAAGCCAACTTGGTTGTTTATTCTGCCACCAATAGCGGGCACTATTGTAATTACTTTACTGTATATTTTTTTGTAAGAGCGCAGCTAATACTAAAAAGCTGGGATGAAAATTATTCATCCCAGCTTTTTAAATATTATAGATTTTTGGTAATGACCTCATCCATTGGTTTAGTTTTAGAGCGAAAACGGTGAACCAATTCTCCTTTTTCATTAATCAAAAACTTTTCAAAGTTCCATTTAATATCGCCCTGCTCCTCCGTGTTGGTTTGGGTGGTTAGATACTTAAATAATGGACTAATGTCAGCCCCTTTCACGCTGCTTTTTTCAGCCAGTAAAAAAGATACATTATACTTTCCTGTACAAAATTCTTTAATTTCTGTGTTGGTCGAAAATTCTTGTCCGCCAAAATTTCCCGCTGGGAAACCAATTAGAACAACATCTTTACCATACGTTTTATGAAGTTTTTCCAAATCTTCATATTGTGGTGTAAAACCACATTTCGATGCAGTGTTTACAATAAGGATCTTCTTGCCTTTAAATTTTGATAATTTAATTTCTTTTCCATCAATGGTTTTAAAACTAAAATCATAAACGTTTTTAGGCGGAGATACCAATAAATTAAGTAAGATTAAAATCGTGCTGATCATGTTATTATGTATTTATGTACGAATATAGTTAGAAAATGATTTGATAAGCGTAAGCCAACAGTAATAAAGCATATAAAAAACATTCCGCATAAGATTAGAAATAAATTAAAATCTGCTAAAAAACGAACTTATTTCTTATCAGGTTTTGATTTATGGGGTATTTATAGCTTTATTTGCAGAAAAACGTAATTCATGGCAAAAAATCTATTAATCGTCGAATCTCCCGCAAAGGCAAAAACCATAGAAGGCTATCTTGGCAAAGATTTTCTTGTAAAATCTAGCTATGGCCATATAAGGGATTTGGTTAAAGGAGATATGGGGATAGACATTAATAATGATTTTGCTCAAACTTATGAAGTTCCGGCTGATAAAAAGAACGTTGTTTCAGAACTGAAGAAGCTTGCTAAAGATGCCGAAATGGTTTGGCTAGCATCCGATGAAGACCGCGAGGGAGAAGCCATTTCGTGGCACCTATTTGAAACTTTAGGACTTAAACACGATAAAACCAAAAGAATCGTTTTTCATGAAATTACAAAACCGGCAATATTAAAAGCAATCGAAAACCCTAGAGGTATAGATTACAATTTAGTTAATGCGCAACAAGCACGTCGTGTTTTAGACCGTTTGGTAGGTTTTGAACTTTCGCCAGTTTTATGGAAAAAAGTAAAACCTTCATTATCTGCCGGCCGCGTACAATCTGTTGCTGTACGTCTTATTGTAGAACGTGAGCGCGAAATCAATAACTTTAACGCAGCTGCAGCATTTAAAATCACTGCACAATTTTTAACTGGTAAGGGAAAAGAAATGGTTAAGGCCGAACTTCCTCAGCGTTTTGAAAGTGAGGCAGATGCCGAAAAATTTCTTAGTGATTGTGTAAGTGCGAAATTTAACATTACGAGTTTAGAAACCCGTCCGGCAAAAAGAAATCCTGCTGCCCCGTTTACAACTTCTACTTTACAACAGGAAGCATCACGAAAACTTGGTTTTTCTGTTGCCAGAACCATGCAGGTTGCGCAAAGGCTTTATGAAGCCGGGAAGATTACCTATATGAGAACAGATTCTGTTAATCTTTCTGATACTGCATTAGCAGCAGCTTCTGCCGAAATTAAGTCTGCTTACGGCGAGAAATACTACCAGGCAAGAAAATATAAAACAAAATCCGCAGGTGCGCAAGAAGCTCACGAGGCTATTCGCCCAACTTATTTTGATCGCCATACTGTTGATGGTGATATTTCAGAAAAACGTCTTTACGATTTGATTTGGAAAAGGGCGATTGCATCTCAAATGAGTGAAGCGCTTTTTGAAAAAACCACCGCACAAATTAGTGCATCTACACGTAAAGAACATTTAGTAGCCGAAGGTGAAGTTTTAAAATTTGATGGTTTTTTAAAGGTATATCTAGAGTCTACGGATGATGAAGAAGGCGATGAGAAAGAAGGCGGCGCAATTTTGCCACCTTTAGCAAACGGACAGGAATTGTTTTTAAGAGAAATGCAAGCCACTGAACGTTACTCTCGTCCACCAGCCCGATATACTGAAGCCAGTTTGGTTAAAAAATTAGAGGAATTGGGTATTGGAAGGCCATCCACTTATGCGCCTACAATTTCTACAGTACAAAACAGAGGTTACGTAGTTAAGGAAGACAGAGACGGTAAACAACGTAAGTTTACGTCTATTGTATTGACGGCGGGTAATGTAACCAAAGAAATAAAAACAGAAACTACAGGTGCCGAGAAATCAAAATTATTCCCAACTGACATTGGCGAAGTTGTAAACGATTTCCTGGTTGCACACTTTAAAGGCATTGTAGACTTTAATTTCACAGCGAAAGTTGAAAAGGAATTTGATGAAATTGCTCAGGGTTTGCAAGAATGGACAAAAATGCTCCACTCTTTTTATAACCCTTTTCATAGCGAAGTCGAAACCACTTTAGAGACAGCAGAACGCGCAACTGGCGAGCGTTTATTAGGTCTCGATCCGGCAACAGGTAAAAATGTGTATACTAAAGTTGGTAAATTTGGACCTTTGGTACAAATTGGTGAAGCAGACGATGAAGAAAAACCCCAATATGCCAGTTTGATGAAAAGCCAATCTGTGGCCACAATTACACTAGAAGATGCATTGGAGCTTTTTAAACTGCCTTTCCAACTTGAAGATTATCATGGCAAAGAAGTTATGGTAGGCGTTGGCAGATTTGGCCCTTATGTTAAATGGGGAGAAAGTTTCATTTCTTTACCTAAAAACGAAGATCCTTTATCTGTTGGAAATGAACGCGCAATCGAAATCATCAACCAAAAGATGGATGCTGATGCGCCTATCGCACAATACCAAGGCTTGGGCGTAACAAAAGGAAAAGGCAGGTTTGGTCCGTTCATCAAATGGAATGATCTTTTTATTAATATTCCAGCTAAAGGGTATGACTACGATAATCTTTCTCAGGAAGATATTGAGACATTAATTGGAAAGAAAGTAGAAAAAGAAGCCAACCGTTACATAAAAGTCTGGGAAGCTGAAAAAATTTCGATCGAAAATGGCAGATGGGGACCATTTATCCGTTTTGGAAAACTCATGTTAAAACTCAGAAACAATGAGGCAACCAAACAAAAATATACTGCAGAAGAACTTGTTGATGTAGATTTGGAAGTGATAAAGAAAATGATTGTTGAGCAAGTTCCAAATGCTTTTGAAACCAAGAAAAAAACGCCTGCAAAGAAAAAAGCTCCGGCAAAAAAAGCAGTAGCAAAAAAGAAATAATTTATTAGAATCATATCAGATAGAAGGCTTTTAAACCTTCTATTCTGTTTTAACATCAGATTATAGTGAAAGCGGATTTACCAGAAAACACAGTAGAAGACATTGCAATGGCCGTTGTGCTGATGAGCGAAACACCAGAAGTAAAAAACTGGACGGTATACATCGTAAACCTTAAAGACCAACCGCTCACCAATGTTTTAATCAGCTCGAAAGGTTATGGAGAGAAAGATGGCAAACAAGTTAAAACATCAGTATTGCGCCATTTTATCGGTGACATGCAAGCCGATAGTTTTGCTGGCGTAGAAGCAATTGATCCAGAAGTATTTGGTTTAACTAACGAGTATTGGCTCAGCTATTATATTGACGGAACTATATTTGATAAAAAATTTATTTTTCTACCAGAAAGTATTGTAGATTCTAACCTGATACGTATTCCCTTGGTAAATAAGCCTGGCGTCATGATCAGATAAAATCGTGGGAGAGCTTTGCCTTTTTTCATCACATTAATCGGCTACCAAAATCCGATTTCCCTCCTACTCTGTAAAACCCCTAAAAACAAAAAAGGCTGCAACTTGGAAGTTACAGCCTGATTTATTATTAAGATTAACTACTAAGCGTACGCTACAGCATCTCTTGATGCAAGTTTGGTTGTGCCCATCAGGTATTCATCCACCTTACGTGCAGCTTCTCTGCCTTCAGAAATTGCCCAAACAACCAGCGATTGTCCACGTCTTACATCTCCTGCTGCAAAGATTTTAGCAATATTGGTTTGATAAGTATGCTCAGATGCTTTAACATTACCTCGGTTGTCCAATTCAACACCTAATTTTTCGATTAAACCTTCTTTTTGA
Organism: Pedobacter terrestris; assembly: GCF_052343045.1. Classification (NCBI taxonomy): domain Bacteria; kingdom Pseudomonadati; phylum Bacteroidota; class Sphingobacteriia; order Sphingobacteriales; family Sphingobacteriaceae; genus Pedobacter; species Pedobacter terrestris. The sequence continues at coordinate 2,463,163 of NZ_CP180264.1, forward strand.
GGATGTAAAAAGCCCATTGCCAGCAGAACAAGTTCGCAAGGAAGTTCGCGTTCAGAACCTACAACTTCTTTAAAGCCACCCGGACGACCGTTCGCGTCTATCTCCCACTCAACATCTACAACTTTTAAAGCTTTTAAATTGCCATTTTCATCGGCAATAAATTCCTTAGTACTTACAGACCAAGCGCGTTGTGCGCCTTCTTCATGTGACGATGTATTTTTCAACAACATTGGATAAGTTGGCCAAGGCATATGAGCATTACGCATCTGAGGTGGCATTGGCATAATCTCAAACTGAGTAACTGATTTTGCACCATGACGGTTAGATGTTCCAATACAATCAGAGCCCGTATCTCCACCACCAATTACAATAACATTTTTGCCTGTTGCAAGAATATCTTCACTTTCAAAACTGCGGTTAGAAACCCGCTTATTTTGTTGTTTCAGAAAATCCATTGCAAAATGCACACCTTTGGTCGCGCGTCCCTGAATCGGTAAATCACGTGGAATTGTAGAACCACCAGCCAAAACAATCGCCTAGTAATCACGCAACAACGTACTTATTTCTACATTTTCGCCAACATTTGAATTGCATTTGAAAATGATCCCTTCTTCCTTCATCAAATCAATTCGGCGATCAACAATATTCTTCTGCAATTTAAAATCAGGAATACCATAACGTAACAATCCACCAGGAGCATCGTCTCTTTCAAAAACCGTCACTTCGTGGCCAGCCTTATTTAATTGTGCGGCAGCAGCCATTCCTGCCGGGCCAGAACCAACTACAGCAACTTTTTTACCAGAACGGATTAATGGCGCTTTAGCTTTAATGAAACCTTTATCAAAAGCGATTTCGATAATATGTTTTTCTATTTCTTCAATAGAAACCGGCGGCCGGTTAATACCTAGAACACATGCAGACTCGCAAGGTGCCGGACAAATTCTTCCCGTAAATTCTGGAAAGTTATTGGTGCTGAGCAATATATTTGCAGCGAGCTCCCATTTTGCTTGATATACCGCATCATTAAATTCGGGAATTACATTTCCCAACGGGCAACCCGACTGGCAAAATGGAACACCGCAATCCATGCAACGCGCCGCTTGATTATTTAATTCTACCGGAGGCAATTCATTTACAAATTCTCCGTAATGTTTAACTCGTGTTACAGCCTGTTCTTTTGTGGGCGCAACTCTATCGTATTCCTGAAATCCTGTTACTTTTCCCATGGCTTAATGTGTTTTTACTTGTGATGTACGTTTGTTCAAAACTGCTTTGTATTCTTTCGGGAATACTTTAACAAAATGTGCTGACTGAGATTTCCAATCGCTTAATATAAATTCAGCAACCTTACTGTCTGTCAATCTAATATGAGATTTCAACAACGCTAAAATGCGTTCTTCATCTTCAGCGAGAAGTGGATCTAAATCCACCATTTCTTTATTACATTTGCGTGGGAAAGTTCCGTTAACATCGTAAATCCAGGCAATTCCACCACTCATTCCGGCCGCGAAATTACTTCCGGTATCGCCTAAAATAAGGACTTCTCCACCAGTCATATATTCACATCCGTGATCGCCAACACCTTCAACAACTGCTGTCGCACCAGAATTACGTACAGCAAAACGCTCACCTGCTTTACCTCGTGCATATAGCTCGCCAGAAGTTGCGCCATATAAGGCCACGTTACCAATTATAATGTTTTGTTCAGGTACGTAACTGATATTTGAAAATGGATAAATTGCTAAACGTGCTCCGGATAATCCTTTTCCAACGTAGTCATTTGCTTCTCCTTCTAATGACAATGTAACACCGCGGGTGTTAAATGCACCAAAACTTTGTCCTGCAGAGCCCGTGAATTTAAAATTAATGGTGTCAGGAGATAAGCCAGCCCCCAAATGCACTTTAGAAATCTCGTTGGATAACATGGTACCTATAGCACGATCGGTGTTTTTAACCTTAAAGCCAGCGAATACAGGCTCGTTATTGGTAATAGCAGGTTTTGCTGCCGCGATGAGTTGATGATCCAGCACATGGTCTAATCCATGGTCTTGAGATTCTGTATTAAATTGAGGCAATCCATTATCTTCTGCTTTATACAAAATGGCGGATAAATCTACATATTTCAATTTCCAGTCTGCATCTGCAACTTCTCTAACTTTAAGCGCATCAGCCTGCCCGATCATTTCATGAATAGTTCTGAACCCCAATTCTGCCATAATTTCGCGAAGCTCTTCAGCAAGGAAATAAAACAGATTAACCACATGATCTGCTTCTCCGGAAAATAGTTTTCTTAACTCTGGATCTTGCGTGGCTACGCCAACAGGGCAAGTATTCAAATGGCATTTGCGCATCATAATACAGCCGGAAGTAACCAACGCAGCAGTTGCTACGCCCCATTCTTCAGCGCCTAACAATGCAGCAATGGCAATATCCCGACCGGTTTTCAATTGTCCATCTGTCTGAAGAACAATCCGGTTACGTAGTCTGTTCTTAACTAAAGTTTGATGTGCTTCTGCAAGCCCAAGTTCCCAAGGCAAACCTGCATGTTGAATGGATGTTAGCGGCGATGCTCCCGTTCCGCCATCGAAACCGGAAACCAGAATCACATCGGCATGCGCTTTTGCAACACCAGCAGCAATTGTACCTACGCCAGCTTTAGAAACCAATTTAACGTTTATGCGTGCCTGGCGGTTTGCATTTTTAAGGTCGTAAATCAGTTGTGCTAAATCTTCGATAGAATAAATATCGTGATGCGGTGGAGGCGATATTAAACCAACACCCGGTGTAGAGTGACGAACTTTTGCAATCCAATCATCCACTTTGTGACCTGGTAGCTGCCCACCTTCACCTGGCTTTGCACCTTGAGCCATCTTAATCTGCAATTCATCTGCATTCGTTAAGTAGTAACTGGTTACACCAAAACGCGCAGAGGCAACCTGTTTGATGGCCGAACGCATACTATCGCCATTTGGCAATTTACTATAACGCATTTCATCCTCTCCGCCTTCTCCGGTGTTGCTTTTGCCACCAATGCGGTTCATTGCGATAGCTAAAGTAGAATGCGCTTCGTGAGAAATCGATCCGAAAGACATTGCACCTGTAGCGAAGCGTTTTAGAATTGCTTCAGTAGATTCTACTTCTTGCAATGGCACAGACGGACGGTCATACTTAAAATCAAACAAACCGCGAATGGTATACGCTTGTTGTGTTTGCTCATTTACCAGTTTGGAATATTGTTTGAAAATACTGTAATCGTTTTTACGGGTTGCATTTTGAAGCAAATGGATAGTTTGCGGGTTAAACAAATGCTGTTCTCCACGTCTACGGTATTTGTATGTTCCGCCGGCTGGAAGAATGTTATCTATCTGAGTTGCCGGACCAAAACTTCTGTGGTGTTTAATTAACGTTTCGCGGGCAATTTCATCCAATCCCAATCCGCCGATGCGTGAAACTGCTCCAGTAAAATAAGTATTAACTACGTTTTTATTGATCCCTAAAATTTCGAAAATCTGTGCACCTTGATAAGATTGCAAAGTAGAAATTCCCATTTTGGAGAAGATTTTCAACAAACCTGCATTTACAGCATAAATATAATTCTTAGTCAGTTTTTCAATTGCTAAACCAGATTCTTCTTTAAACGATTCGATCGTTTCTAAAGCCAAGTAGGGATTTATTGCGGTTACGCCAAAACCCAATAAAGTAGCAAAATGGTGCACTTCCCAAACGTCGCCTGCTTCTGCCACAATACCCACTGCACCACGATAACCTTTACGGATTAAATGGTGATGAACAGCAGAAACGGCAAGCAATGAAGGAATCGCTGCGTGTTCAGAATCAATTGCCCGATCAGACAATACAATTACCTGGAACCCGTCTTCTACCGCGTCCACTGCATAGCGGCACAAGCGGTCTAAAGCTTTGGCCATAGCGCCTGGTCTACCGTCTGCACGGAAATACGTTTGGAGCGTTTTCGCCTGAAAAACCCCGGTATCTATACTTCTCAATTTCTCCAATTCCTGATTGGTCAGAATTGGGTGTTTGATGGCTACACAATGGGCTTGTTTTGGATTTTCCTCCAAAAGGTTTCCATTGCTTCCCATAAAGCTGGCCAAACTCATAACCACTTTCTCCCGAATCGGGTCAATTGGAGGATTGGTTACCTGAGCAAACAATTGCTTAAAATAAGATGATAAATGCTGTGGTTGTTTAGATAAAATGGCTAATGGCGTATCTGTACCCATAGAGCCAATTGGTTCTTTACCTTCAACCGCCATCGGCTTTAACAACAGATCTACATCTTCTCTGCTATAACCGAAAACTTGCTGATATTTAAAAACAGACTCTGTAGAAAGTCCGGTAAACTTAACCCGCGGATCTGGCAATTCTTCCAAACGAATCTGGTATTGATTAATCCAGTCTGCATAGGGGCTTTTGGTACAAATCTCGCCTTTAATTTCCTGATCGCTTATAATACGGCCTTGCTCCATATCCACAACAAACATTTTGCCTGGAGTCAATCTGCCTTTTTCAATTACGGTACTTTGATCAATGGCTAATGCGCCGGCTTCAGAACCCATAATTACACGATCATCAGAAGTAATGGCGTATCTAGACGGACGCAATCCGTTTCTATCTAAGGTTGCACCGATAATTTTTCCATCGGTAAAAGCAATCGCTGCTGGGCCGTCCCAAGGTTCCATTAGTGTTGCATGAAACTCATAGAAGGCTTTTTTAACCGGATCCATATCTTCATTACCATCCCAGGCTTCTGGTACAAGCATCATTAACACGTGCGGAAGTGATCTACCTGCATGTAGCAAAAGTTCGATCACATTATCCAGACAACCAGAATCAGAATTGGTTTCGTCAATTATCGGAAGCAAAATATCCAATTCTTCTTTAGAAAAGTAAGAAGAAGCAAAAGATTTAACGCCCGCTCTGAACCAGTTTAAATTACCCTGAAGGGTATTGATCTCGCCATTGTGTGCGATGAAGCGGAAAGGCTGAGCCAATCGCCATGATGGAAATGTATTTGTTGCAAAACGTGAGTGAACCAATCCTAAAGCAGACACCACACGTTTATCACTTAAATCTTTAAAATAGGTGCGAACTTGTAAAGAAGTAAGTTGACCTTTATATATAATAGTTTGTGCAGAAAGAGAAACGACATAAAAATCTTTTCCGCCGTGCACTGTATTGGTGATGAGCTTAATTAAATAATTTTTGAAGATGTACAGTTTACGCTCAAAATCTGCGCCTGGTGCAACTGCATAAGGACGTGCAATAAACACCTGTTCAATTTCTGGTTCTACAGACAAAGCCATGTTACCAATATCTGTGGTATCTACATCAACCTTTCTGAAACCTAAAATATCCAGGCCGAGTTTTTCTGCAGCCCTGTAAATCAATTCACGGCATTCTTCTCTCGAACGAATATCCTTTGGCATAAACAACATACCCGCACCATAATTATTGGTTTCTGGCAAGCTGAACCCAGCCTTTAAACATTCATCATAAAAAAATTCGTGCGGTAGCTGAATCATAATCCCTGCGCCATCACCGGTGTTTGGTTCTGCGCCACAGGCACCACGGTGATCCAGGTTTTCTAAAATTGTTAATGCATCGGAGATGATCTGGTGTGATTTTCGCCCTTTCACATGCGCCACAAACCCGATGCCGCAGGCATCATGTTCGAACTGCGCATCGTACAATCCACTGTTTGGTTCCATTTTTTGCTCGTTAGTTTTTGGTGTATAGGAAACACTAAGGTAATAAAAAAACACAATAAAATTATAGAGTTGATATAATTTTTAGAATTTTCTTACCCAATAGCTAATTAAAACGAATTAAATTATCAATTTAATAATATTTAACCATTTTGAATGTCATAATCACAACTCAGCAAATCACCATTCAAACTGGATAAATATGGGGTGAAACAGGGGGAATATTGCTTCATTTGAAATGCAATATACACAAAAGGAAAAATTATTCGATTAGCTATCAGAGCTATAGCATGTATGGCATAAAAATAACTTGTTTCGATTTTGAGGTATAGCTTCTTTTTGTACCTTTGTGCCGGGCAAGTCTTTTACGACCAGCTCCCTTTGAATCCCCCCAGGGCGGGAACGCAGCAAGGGTAGAAGGTTGTAGCGGTGCGATAAGAGGTGCTTGCCCTTTTTTTACTCCCCAAATCCCCTGAAGGGGGAAAGTAAATTCTTCAGGGTTTATCTGAATACAGAACCTAATAATCATTTTAAGAATTTATAAGCATGAAATTTTTTATTGACACAGCCAACCTTGATCAAATCAAAGAGGCGCAAGATCTTGGTATCCTTGATGGTGTAACTACCAATCCTAGTTTGATGGCCAAAGAAGGCATCACTGGCGACGAAAATGTAATTAATCATTATAAAGCAATTTGTGATATTGTAGATGATAATGTAAGTGCAGAGGTAATCTCTACTACTTATGATGAGATCATCAAAGAAGGTGAAGCTTTAGCTGCATTAAACCCAAAAATTGTGGTTAAAGTGCCGATGATTAAAGATGGTGTAAAAGCCATTAAATATTTTTCGTCTAAAGGCATTAAAACCAACTGTACATTAATTTTCTCTGCCGGACAAGCATTATTGGCTGCAAAAGCGGGAGCAACTTATGTATCTCCTTTTTTAGGCCGTTTGGATGATATTTCTAGCGATGGTTTGGTATTAATTGAAGACATCAGAACAATTTTTGACAATTACGGGTATGAAACGCAAATTCTTGCGGCATCTATTCGCGGTCCATTACACATTGTAAACTGTGCAAAATTAGGTGCAGATGTGATCACTGCTCCTTTAGCAGCAATTGTTGGATTATTAAAACACCCGTTAACAGACAGCGGTCTGGCTCAGTTCTTAGCAGACCATGCTAAAGCGGCAGGTAAATAATACTACTCTTCATAAAAGAAAACGCTTGTAATTTACATTACAAGCGTTTTTTATGCATGGAAACCCATCCTAGGAATGCCGTTTTAGGAAACAGGCCACTCTCCTATCCCTAACAATAGATTTACATATTGAACGTTATATAAAACGTTTAAAACGGAAAAGGCAAGTAAAACATACTCGCCTTTAATTATTGTGTAATAATTCGTTTAGCCTTCTAACTTCTCTTCAATTAATAAATTGATAATTCCATCGGCCATGCCCACTTTTGGAACATAAATCTGTTTAATTCCCGTCCATTTCATTAGCGTTAGGTAAATTTCACTTGCCGGAATGATTACATCTGCCCGATCCGGATTTAACCCAAGTATATTGATTCGTTCTTTGAGAGAATAGCCAGTCAATTTATTATAAAGTGCATTCAGTTTTTGCAAAGACATAGGCGCATTATCTTTCTCTTCGCTCATTCTAAACAGCTTATTTATATTTCCACCTGTACCAATTGCAGCCAGATTTTTATATACTTTGGTATGTTCTTTAACCCAATCTTTCATTTCATCCCAGGTCTCTTCTTTATCCTGGTTATCCAGCATACGAATGGTACCGATATTGAAAGAGCGAGACGCTTCTGGAACTCCTTTCACAAACACGGAAAGTTCTGTGCTACCGCCACCAACGTCTATATATAAATAGGTTTTATTTTCATCAAGATTGGCTTCTACATGATTTGCATAAATAATATTTGCTTCGCGCTGACCTTCGATAATTTCCAAATCAATATCCGTTTCTGCTTTAATCATTTTAACAATATCGGCGCCATTACTGGCTTCACGCATGGCCGAAGTTGCACAGGCCAGATATTCTGACACATGATAAACATCCATTAGATTTTTAAATGCCAACATGGTTTTAACCAGATCTGAAGATTTTCGTGCGGATATATTTTTATCTAAAAACGCATCGTCTCCTAAACGAAGCGGAACCCGTACAAGCGTATTTTTTTTAAAGCTATATTTTCCATCCTGTTTACTGATGTCTGCAATAAGCAATCTTACTGCATTAGAGCCAACATCTATAGCTGCGTATCTTAACATTTTACTGGTGCTTTGTTTTTAAATAATTATAGGTATCAATTTGGGCACGTATCTTCTTGCTCAATCTGTTTTTATGGTATTTATTGCTGTTTGTGGCATTAATTTGCCTTGCTTTAGTATTGTCTTGAAGCTGAAGATCAATAATATCCTGAATTTCTTGCTTAACATCCGGATCTAAAACCGGAAAACCAACTTCTACACGATGTTCAAAATTTCGGCTCATTAAATCGGCAGAAGATAAATACATATCATTTTTGCCGTTATTGCCGAAAATGTACACACGGGCGTGCTCCAGAAATTTATCGATAATGCTGATAGCAGTTATGTTTTCACTGTACCCTTTTACGCCGGGAACAAGGCAACATATACCTCGGATAATCAATTGAATCTTTACACCAGCATTGCTGGCATCATAAAGTTTAGAAATAATTCCTTCATCTGCCAAACTGTTTACCTTTAATAATATATAGGCCAGTTTGCCTTGTTTCGCATTGCGGATTTCACGATTAATAAAATTGATCAGTTTGGAGCGGCTCTCTAAAGGAGAAACGATAAGATGTTTAAATCCTCTGGTTACGGTGCGTTTACTTAAAGCATCAAAAAGTTTTACCAAATCATTAGTAATTTCCTTTTTAGCCGTAAAAATACTATGGTCGCAATATAGACCAGCGGTCTTCTCGTTAAAATTTCCCGTTGCCAGATTGGCGTAATACACCGGTTTCTCTTTCTCAATTCTTTTTATCAAGCAAATTTTAGAATGTACCTTGTAATCGGTAAGTCCGTAGTTTACTTTAACTCCTTCTTCCATTAATCGGCTTGTCCAGAAAATATTCGCTTGCTCATCAAAGCGAGCTTTCAATTCTAAAAGGACTGAAACTGATTTTCCATTTTTGGCTGCGTTAATTAAAGCATTAATAACCTTAGAATTTTCCGCTAAACGATACAGCGTAATCTGAATTTCGGTAACTTTTGGATCGATTGCCGCCTCGCGAAGGAAAAGAATAATATAATCGTAAGATTGATAAGGCAAATTCACCAGGTAATCTTTTTGCGCAATTTTTGCAAACACACTTTCGGTTCTATGCAAACCATGTACTTTAAGTGGCACATTTGGCGTATATTCCAACTCTTTTTTGCCTACGTTAGGAAAGGCGATAAAATCTCCGAATTTGTGGTAACGATTGCCCGGAATTAGACTTTCTGCTTCGAGTTTAAGCTTATTAACCAAAACGGTTAACATATTTAAAGGCATTGCAGAATCATAAAGTAAACGCATTGGTTTGCCTTTTTTCCGTTTCTCCAAACTGCTTTTCAAATCTTCTATAAACTTGTCATTTATGTTCTTATCAATATCCAGTTCAGCATCACGCGTAAGCTGAATAGAATAAGCCTCAAGTTGGTCATAATTGAAAATGTAAAAGATATCATCTAAACTGTAGCGAATAATATCTTCAGCGAGGATGATAAATTTTAAATCGTTGGTTTCTGGAAGCACTAAAAACCGAGGCAGATTTGGCGGAATTTCAATCAGCGCAAATTTCTCTCGCAGTTTACTGTCCTTTTTAGAAAGTTTAACAAAAAAATATAAGAACCGATCTTTAAGTTCTGGAAATGGTTTATCCATATCCAGCATAATCGGCACAAGGTTAGACAAAATCTTATCGCGAAAATGATTTTTGACGAAAGCTCCTCTGCTTACATTGAGTTGCGTATCATTTAGAATAAAAATCCGGTTTTGGGCCAATTCATTAATCAGCGTTGCCTGGAAAAGCTGATCGAATTTACGTTCCTGCTTAACTACGATATTTTTGATTTCATTCAGAATTTTTTTTGGATTAAAACCTAGTAATGCCTTTGCTTTATCGTTCAAATTCGCCAGCCTGGTCATAGTGGCCACCCTTACGCGATAAAATTCTTCAAGATTAGATGAAAATATAGATAAGAATTTGATTCGTTCTATCAGAGGGACGGTTTCATCGGCTGCTTCCTGCAATACTCTTTCGTTAAAATATAGCCAACTGATTTCGCGATTAAAAAATGGAATTTTCTTTATGTTCATCTAGAAAAATAAAAATCCCTGTTTTGCAGGGATGCTCAAAACTGCAAATTAATTTGTTAAGTGGATGTTAATTCATCAACCTGTTCATGTTAACAAATTTATTTTTTAACCGGAGTTATGACTGGTATTTTTTCTTCAACTGCATCTGTTGCCTGTTTTACAGCAGTTTTAGTAGCAGTTGCAGCTTTTGTAACTGCTGCTTTTGCCTGCGCAACCTTCGGAGCTGCTTTTTGAACAACGGGTTTTACGGTTACTTTTGTAGCTGCTGCCGCTTTATCTGCTGCCTGCACAGCCGTAGTTTTCGCCTGAGCGGTTTTAGCAGCTACTTTTTTAACGGTTGTTTTTGCTGCCCCTGCGCTACGCGATAAAATCTGTTCTGCTTTTTGTTCGCTTTCTATTGCTGCAACCTTCACACTTTGCACAACAGGCTTAGCTTTTGAAACTGCCTTTTTTACTACCTGAGCGGCTTTTCCGGTAACTTTATCTTTTGCTTTATCGACTTTCTTAGCAGATTCCTGCACCACTTTCTTTGCATCTTTTGTAACTTTATCTGTCTCTTTTTTTGTTTTTCCTTTAGCAGATTTAGTTGCACTAACCAATTGATCTATTTTATGGCCAACATCGGCTTTGATTACTGTAAATTTTTTGGTCAATTTTTTCGCCACACGTTTACTTGCTTTACCAACCTCATCACCAATTTCAGAAGCATCATGTCCTAAACTTTTAACAACTTCAAGAAATTTATCGCTTAAAGATTGTTCCAATTGTTTCTTTACATCTTTTTTAGTTACTGCTTTTTGAGACTTATCTTTAGTGGTTTTCATATTATTTTTCGTTTTTTTGTGAGGTGATAGAATTTCTATTAAATCTACTTATTTTTTTATATTAAAGCCAATACCATGCCTTCTTTTGATATCGTTAGCAAAGTTGATGCACAGACCTTAGATAATGCCATTAACAATGCAAAAAAGGAAATTTTGAACCGTTATGATTTTAACGGATCTAAAAGTACTGTTGATCTGGATAAGAAAACAAACCTAATTACCATCGTTACGGAAGATGATATGCGTTTGAAAGCCATAGGTGATTCTATAATTTCCAGGATGATGAAACAAAATTTGGATCCAAAAAGTTTGGATTTCGGAAAAGAATTTCAGGCTTCTGGTAATATGATACGCAAAGAAATTTCTATAAAAGAAGGTTTAGACAAAGAAGCAGCGAAGAAAATTGTAGCCAAAATTAAAGCCAGCGGCTTAAAAGTTCAACCTTCTATTATGGATGATCAGGTACGTGTAACCGCGAAGAAAATTGATGATTTACAAGCGGTAATCAGTCTTTGTCGCGGAGAAGATTTTGGCCAACCGCTACAGTTTATCAATATGAGAAACTAAACCTAAAAACTGTGGAAATACGCGAAAACGATTTTATCTTTTCGGATAAAAAAGAACTGCTGCAAGTTAATGCTATTCACCATTATCTAAGTACAGAATCTTATTGGGCAAAAAATATTCCTTTAGAAATTGTAGAGCGTTCTATTGAGCATTCGCTGTGTTTTGGTGTGTATAAAAATGGTGTACAGGTTGGTTTTGCACGGTGGATTACAGACAAAGCAACATTTGGCTGGTTATGTGATGTATATGTTGAAATGCCTTACAGAGGTTTGGGGCTATCAAAAAAACTAATGTCATTTATGATTTTCCATCCCGATTTGCAGGGGCTGCGCAGATATCAATTGGCTACACTGGATGCACATAAACTTTATGAACAATTTGGTTTTAAAGCGCTGGCAAATCCCGAAAGACAAATGGGAATTTCTGTGCCAGAAATATACAGCAATCCGAATCAGCCTTAAACAAAACCTTTTCTTATAATACTTGTTTTTCAATCACATCAAAACACAGATTGACATGAAAAACATTTTTTTATTTAACGCAATACTTCTTTTTGCACTCGCTTTTCAATCTTGCCAAACTGCCGATAAAAAATCTGCAACAACAAAAGACAGTGTATCTGGAGATACAACTATGGTAAATGGAATGCATGAAACGGGGTCAGAAAGCACAGAAAGTAAACTTGATGCACAAGGATCAGATTTTCTGAAAACTGCTGCAACAGGCGGACTTATGGAAATTGAAGCAGCAAAAATTGCACAGGCAAATTCAAAAAACACCCAGGTTAAAGGTTTTGCAACATTGATGTTGGCAGACCATACCAAAGCAAATATGGAATTGAAAGCCCTGGCGATAAAAAAGAAAATAATTGTGCCAGATAGTTTGCCAGAGATGGAGCGCAGCCATTTAAACGAAATGAAAAAAATGAGCGGTGCCGATTTTGATAAACATTATATGAATATGATGCTTACAGATCACGATAAAACCGTTAAATTGTTTACACAAGGTTCAGAAAACAGAGATGTTGAACTGAAAAATTTTGCTTTAAACACTTTAAAAGTGATTAAAGAACATGATTCTTTAGCGAAGCAAATTGTGGCAAAACAAAAATAATTGTTAGCAATTAGCGTTTAAAATCCCGCGCATTATGTAGCGGGATTTTTTTATTTAACAATCTTTAACATCAATGTATAATTATCGTCATTAAGGCTATTTACTATAACGTTTCTCAAAATAAAACTTAAATTCACGATTAAATTTTCAATATAATACACAAGAATGAACAACAATCATTTTCTAAAATCGGCAGTTGCACTGGCAGTTTTTGCTATCGCACCTTTCTTTGCCGATGCACAAAAAGCCAACTGGCAGAATATGGATCTGAAAACAGACACTGTATTCGGAATTGACACAGATAAAGCATATAAAGAACTTTTAAAAGGAAAAAAGTCTACACCTGTTATTGTTGCAGTTAATGATGGTGGTGTAGATTATCAGCATGAAGACCTGAAAGGAATAATTTGGGTAAATAAAAAAGAGATTGCTGGAAATGGTAAAGATGACGACAAAAACGGCTATATAGACGATATTCATGGATGGAATTTTATTGGCGGACCAAAAGAATCCATCAATTACGAAACCCTGGAGCTTACACGTTTGGTAAGACGTGACCAACAACGTTTTGCGGGTACAACAGATGCCAATGTTGCAGAAAAAGACCTTGCAGATTTTGCTGCTTTTAAAGCCGCACGTGCAGATATGGAAAAACAACTTGCAGAAGCCAGAAGTGGTTTAGCGAATTACCGCGGACTTAAAACTGCGCTTGATGAAACTGTAAAGAAAATTGGAAAGGAAAAACCGACTGCAGAAGATTTTGCAAATTTTAAACCTACAAATCAAGCAGAAACCAGTATCCAGAATATCATGGCAAATGTTTTAAAAGACATGAGTTTTGACGATTTTTATAATGGAGAACTTCAGGAAGGACTGGATTATTTTGGTCGCCAGGCAGATTACAATCTGAACATCGATTATGATCCGCGCGGTATAGTTGGTGATGATCCAAATAATTCTGAAGAAAAATTTTATGGCAATAACGACATCACTGGGCCAGATGCATTGCATGGTACACACGTTGCCGGAATTATTGCTGCAGACCGCACAAATACAATCGGGATTAATGGTGTAGCCGATAATGTGCTGATTATGGGTGTTCGCTGTACACCAAATGGCGATGAACGCGATAAAGACGTGGCAAACGGTATTCGTTATGCGGTAGATAATGGTGCGAAAGTCATCAATATGAGTTTTGGAAAAGCATATAGCTGGGACAAAAAAATAGTGAACGAAGCAATGAAATACGCAGCTTCTAAAGATGTTTTAATTGTACAGGCTGCTGGTAACGAAAACAAAAATATTGATGTAGAAAATAATTTTCCAAATCACAAAGATTTGGATGAAAAAACAATTGCATCTTGGATTACTGTTGGTGCTTCTGGCCCGAATGATGACGCTACTTTAAAAGCAAGTTTTTCAAATTACGGCAAAACCCAAGTAGATGTTTTTGCACCGGGCGTGCAGATTTATTCTACAGTACCTGGTTCAAAATATAAAAAATTAGATGGCACAAGTATGGCTTCGCCGGTTGTTGCAGGTTTGGCAGGGTTAATCCGTTCATATTACCCTAAACTAACAGCAGCACAGGTTAAAGAAATAATTGTTAAATCTGTGGTTAAAGTGAACCACAACATTGAATATGCTAAAGGCGAAGAGCCAGACGCAGAAAAAATATCAGTTCCATTTTCTGATTTATGCATCAGCGGCGGAATTGTAAATGCTTATAACGCATTAAAATTAGCAGCCACTTATAAATAAGTAAAATACTACTTAAACGAAAACGGCGAACCTTTTAGGCTCGCCGTTTTCGTTTTTATGAAATGTACACTCTAAATTGTTGCCATATCAATTACGAAACGATATTTAACGTCGCTGGATAAAACGCGTTCGTAAGCTTCGTTAACATAGTTGATATTAATCAGTTCAATTTCTGAAACAATGCCATGCTGAGCACAGAAATCCAACATTTCTTGTGTTTCTTCTATTCCGCCGATACTCGAAGCAGTAAGCACTCTGTTTCCGCCCATCAAAGCAGAACCCGGAAATTTTAATGGTTCTGGTGGTATACCCACACAAATATGCACGCCGTTAACATTTAATAATTTCAGGTACATTTCATAATCGTGAGGAGCAGAAACAGAATCGATTGTAAAATCGAAATATTTCGCATATTGCTTTAACTGCTCCGGATCTTTTGTCACCACAAAATTGTGTGCACCTAATTTACGTGCATCTTCTTCTTTAGATGGAGAAGTGCTCAAAACAGTAACTTCAGCACCAAAGGCAACAGCAAATTTCACTGCCATATGGCCTAAACCGCCCAAACCTAAAACTGCTACCTTATGTCCTTTAGAAATATTCCAACGTTTAATTGGAGAATATGTAGTTACCCCTGCACAAAGCAAAGGTGCTACACCTGCTAAAGGCAATTTATCAGAAACATGCACTACAAATTCTTCTGTGCATACAATTTTGTTAGAATAACCGCCGTAAGTAGGCGTCATTTTATCGCGTTCTAAACTATTATATGTCCATACTGTTTCGCCCTTTTCACAGAATTGTTCCTGTCCGCCTTTGCAGGTTGGACATTCTTTGCAGCTGTCTACCATACAACCAATTCCGGCCAAATCGCCAACTTTAAATTTGGTTACTTCAGCACCGACTTCTGTAATTCGGCCAACAATTTCATGTCCGGGAACAATAGGATACCTTGCTGGTCCCCATTCGCTCCGCACCTGATGTATATCTGAATGGCAAATGCCACTAAACAAAATATCAATAAGCACATCCTTAGGGCCAACATTCCGTCGATCAAAATTCCAGGGAGCCAAACGATCGGTTTGGCTATGTGCTGCATATCCTTTTGCTGCTATCATAATTAAATTTATTTTTTTTCAAAGCTAGAAGAATCGTAGAGAATCTTAGTCATAATCAATTCATTTGACGGGAATTTAAGGAATGTTGCCATCCAGTTTACGTGAAAAGCATTCATTATCAAAATCCTAACAAGAAGACTAATCAGCTGGCACAGTTTCAATTTTCATAGATTACTTAATGGCACATTATTCAATTTATCTTTTAAAATCTGCTGCATATTTATATTTTTATCCCCATGGAAGAAGTTAAAACACTGCCCGAATTGAGTGCAGAAGAACAAAGGGTTTTGGGTTCACTAATAGAAAAAAGCCGAACCACGCCCGATTATTACCCAATGACATTGAATAGTTTAACGGCTGCCTGCAACCAAAAAAGCTCTAGAAATCCGGTGGTAAACTACGATGAAGAGACGGTAACGCTCACCTTAAATTCACTGAAAATTAAGGGTTTAATTTCCACGGCCACGGGCGGTTCAAGCCGGGCAACAAAATATAAACACAACTTAGGTATTGTATATCCGCTGGTTCCTTCAGAACTTTCCATTTTATGTTTGCTACTGCTCCGCGGACCTTTAACGCCGGGCGAAATCAACAGCAATTCTGGCCGGTTATATGAATTTGAAAATATAGAAGAAGTTTTATCACAACTGCAAAAACTGTCAGAAGAAGAACCTGCATTTGTGAAGCAACTGAGTAGGAAATCCGGGCAGAAAGAAGCCCGTTTTGTGCATCAACTTGGCGAATATCAGGAAATTGAAGAATCAGAATTGAAAAATGTAGCGGTTCCCCAAATCTCTGTAGAATTAGAGAACCGCGTACTTAAACTTGAACAGGAAGTAGAAGAGTTAAAAGAACTGATCAACCTGCTGATGGATAAATAATTAATCCTGATATTTTTTAAAAATTGTGCTGGCAACATGGCCACCAAAACCGAAAGTATTGTTCAATACATAATCTAATGACTTATGTACTGGTTTTCCCAATACAATATCCAAACCTTGTGGAACTTGGTCGTCAAGGTTTTGGGTATTGATTGTTGGCGGAACCACACCATCGCGGATGGCGAGAATACTGATTACACTTTCTATTGCACCGGCAGCACCAAGTAAATGGCCGGTCATAGATTTTGTTGCGCCAACCAAAACCGGAACGCCTTCAAATACAGTGGCAATTGCTTTAAGCTCGCTCAAATCACCCAAACCTGTAGAAGTTGCATGCGCATTTACATACTGGATTTTATCTGCGGTAATGCCCGCATCTTTCAACGCTTTTTTCATACCCAACTGCGCGCCAATACCGTCTGGTGGCGTACCGGTTAAATGATAAGCATCTGCTGCCATACCGCCGCCAACAATTTCTGCATAGATATGTGCGCCTCTTTTTAATGCGTGTTCTAAATCTTCCAGAACAAGTGCACCTGCACCCTCTCCCATTACAAATCCATCGCGGTCTTTATCAAACGGACGAGATGCGCCCTGCGGTTTTTCGTTGTTTTTGGAAAGTGCTTGTGCGGCATTGAACCCACCAACAGAAGCTTCTGTAATTGCAGCTTCAGAGCCACCTGCAATCATAATATCGGCTTTGCCAATTCTGATGGTATCAAATGCACTGATAATCGCCGTGTTAGACGATGCGCAGGCAGATACTGTACAATAATTTGGCCCGCGTAATTTATGGCGAATAGAAATAGCGCCTGCAGCAATATCAACAATCATTTTCGGGATAAAAAACGGACTAAACCTTGGTGTTTTGTCGCCTTTATGAAACTCATCAAGTTGTTGTTCAAATGTACTGATACCGCCGTTTCCGGTGGCCCAGATTACGCCAACTTCTGCCAATTGATCGTCGCTCATAGAAGTAAAATCCAAACCAGCATCCTGTATGGCCTGATCGCTTGATGCTAAAGCGTACTGCGTGAAGACATCGTACTTCTTAATTTCTTTTTTCTCTAAAAAAGATTCCGGATTAAAGTCTTTAACTTCTGCAGCAAAATGCGTTTTGAATTTACTGCTATCAAATTTCGTAATTGGTCCTACTCCACTTTGGCCGTCGATAATATTTTTCCAAAACTGCTCAACTGTGTTTCCGAGAGGCGTTAAAACGCCCAAACCTGTTACAACTACTCTTCTCATTCTTTTATATATAATTGTGCAATAAAAAACACCAGTTCAAAAAATTAACGTCAGTTTACGACTACTTCGTTTTTTGAACTGATGTTTGAGCGGCAAAGATGGCTATAATAAGCGCAAATGCCAATCGTTTTTTCAAGGGATTTTATTCACCGCTTGGTGTATTAGATAATCTTTGTGCATTCATCGCCTGAAGTGCACTTTCTGGCGAGGCCAAATACAGTGCGTAAATTTTTGCTGTATCGCCTACATGAATTTCGTATTCATCATTCGTTAAAGCGTGTAATAAAGCTTCAGCAACGGCGGCAGGTTTTATTCCGTTAGCGCCGCCAATTGCTTTAGAGAATTCCGTATCAACCAATGGCGGCATCAATTCAAATACTTTAACAGAAGTATCGGAAAGCGTTAGTCTTAATGAAGTGGTGTAAGAATGTAATGCGGCTTTACTTGCTGCGTAGGTTGGCAGATAGATTCCTGGCGCAAAAGCCACAACCGAAGAAACATTTACAATAGCCGCCTCCTGCTGATTTTTAAGTAAAGGAAGTAGTTTCTGGTTCAGACGAATGATAGATAAATAATTCGTCATCATCTCATCTTCTGCATTTTTATATGCATCAATAGTTTCATCAGCTAAATTGTAAACCGCTGCATGCCCGGCGTTGTTGATCACCAAATTGAGCTTTGGAAAATCAGTTTTAATGCGGTGAACAAGCGCATTCACCTCTGCAGCATTGCTTACATCAGACTGAATGGCCGTAACATTGTGCAGTTGCGACACCGCCGAATCTAAGCGGTTCTGATTTCTTCCGGTAATAATAACGTGGTTATTTAGAGCTGAAAATTGTTTGGCAATTTCTAGTCCGATGCCGGCACTTCCGCCAACAATGAGAATGGTATTTTGTGAAGTTTTCATATCTGTTTTACAATTTAATAATTAGGCAAGTACTTGTTCCGTGTGCATAAACGGCTCCATTTTGATCAATTAATTGAGCTTCTACTAAAGCGGTGCGCCCGCCGAGGTTAATCACTTTCGATACAGTTTTTACGTTTCCGGCATTTACCGTTAGGGCTTTGAGAAAATTCACCTTCAACTCTAACGTGGTATAAATTTTACCTGCAGGCAAAAGCGAGTGTAGTGAACAACCCATTGCCGAATCCAGAATGGCAGAAATAACACCGCCGTGCACCGTGCCGATTGGATTGTAATGAAATTCTTGTGGAACAAATTCAAACACCACATTTCCTTCTTGCATGTCGGTTACAGAAAAATCGAGCGTATACATTAAAGGTGGCAAAGGAAATTGACCTGTGCCCATTGCTCTCAAATAATCAATTCCATTCATTTTAATGGCGTCTTTTGCGCCATTTGCAGGATCTTTCCAAGTAATAGTTCGCTCTCTTTTCATAATTAAAATACCGATCGGTATATTTTTAGATAAAATTTTTTAGCTTAGGTTTTCGATATAATTTTTTAAAGAATCCATAATCAGATCCCAATTCGCTCTACTGTTTGTAAGTCTGGCAATCATCACTGCGCCTTCGATCATTGCAATTATGGTTAAAGCTACTTGTTCTGGTAACAGCGCATTACGTATTTCGCCGTTGTGCTGTCCTTCGATAACCAATCTGGAAATCGCTTGTTTCCAACTGTTAACTGCATATATTGCTTTCTCGCGAAGCGTGGGGTGTGTATCGTCTGCATCTACGGCAGTATTTAATACCGGACAGCCGCCACTCAGTTTAGAATCTTGTAAATAATCTGTATACATATTCATATACACCATTAATTTGTCTGTAATAGACTTCTGCTTAGCCATTGCTGCACTAATCCGCATTACCATTTGCTGGTGGTTATAATCAAATGCAGCCAGTGCAACTTCATCTTTGTTTGCAAAATTGCCGTAAATGCTTCCTTTAGTCAAACCTGTTGCTGCAGTAAGGTCATTCATTGATGTACCTGCGTAACCTTTTTTATTAAAAATTGCGGCCGTTTGTTCAATAATGTAATTCCTTGTTCTTTCTGCTTTATTCATCATTTTATTTTGACTGCACAAATATATACCAATCGGTATAAAACATAAGTCATTGTAAAGTATTTTTTACTACGTTTGAATTTCGTAACTTCGCTTCTATGAGCAAAACGGAAACGATTGAAGATTTTTACCAAAATAAATTTAATTTTCTCCCAGAAAACCTGCAGAAAGAAGTTGGGCATTTTAACGTCTTCAGAACAGAAAACTGTTTGGCAGAAGGGCGCACGCCAATCAGTTATAACCGCAGAGATTATTACAAAGTTGCCTTAATCCGCGGACATAATCTTTATCATTATGCAGATAAAAGTGTAGAAATTAATGGAACAGCTTTAATGTTTTTTAACCCGCTGGTACCTTATACCTGGGAATTACTTAGTGGTAAAAAAGAAGATGTTACCGGTTTCTTTTGCATTTTTACAGAAGCTTTTTTTGCCGAAAAAATACGTGGAAAATTAGCTGATTTGCCAATGTTTTCGCCAATGGGCAAACCAGCATACATATTAGACGCAGAACAGGATGAACGCGTAAGCGCTATTTTTCTGCGCATGCTGGATGAAATCAATACAGACTATATGTATAAATACGATTTGTTGCGAAATTATGTAACCGAGATTACCCACTTTGCACTGAAAACCGAACCATCTGAAGCGTTATATAAACATACAGATGCAAAAACGAGGATTACTTCAGTTTTTGCAGAGCTTTTGGAACGTCAGTTCCCAATAGAAAATACCACGCAACGTTTTAATCTTCGCTCTGCGAAAGATTACGCCGATCAGCTTTCGGTACACGTAAATCACCTGAACCGGGCAATTAAGGAAACCACCGGAAAAACAACAACACATTACATTTCTGAACGTTTGCTGAGTGAGGCAATGGCATTATTGAAGCATACAGACTGGAATATTTCTGAAATTGGTTACTGCCTTGGCTTTGATGAACCGGCTCACTTCAATAATTTTTTCAAGAAAATGACCAGTCAAACGCCTACTTCTTATAGAATTGTTTGAATTTCGTAATCATCGGTTTGATTAACGTAGCCGCCCAAATGATTTCCCACCGTAATTTTGTCTTAACAAAAAAGAAAAAATTATGGGCGACAAAAAAGTTTGGTTGGTAACAGGTGCTTCAAAAGGTTTAGGTTTAAGCTTAGTAAACCAACTGTTAAATGCCGGGCAAAAAGTGGCAGCAACATCCCGGTCAATTAACGATTTAATAGATGCTGTAAATACAAACTCCAGCAATTTTCTTCCTCTTGCCGTAAACCTGACGGATGAAGGAAGTGTACAACAAGCAGTTGCTGATGCTGTACAAAAGTTTGGGCGTATAGATGTTGCAATTAACAACGCGGGCTACGGAATCGGTGGAAGCATTGAGGAACTGAGCGACAGTGAAACCAGAGAAAGCTTCGACGTTAACGTTTTCGGAACAATCAATATTATCCGCCAGGTTATGCCTTTCATGCGCAAACAAAAGTCTGGTAATATCATCAATATCTCTTCTATTGCTGGTATTGCCGGCGCAACAGGTTGGGCAGTTTATGCAGCGGCAAAATCTGCGGTAATTGCTTTATCAGAAGTACTTGCTGAAGATGTTAAAGCATTTGGCATAAAAGTTACCGTTGTTGCACCCGGCGCATTTAGAACCAGTTTTCTTACACCAGAATCTTTAGTAATGGCGGCAAAGCCAATTACAGAATATGAAGATGTACGCGCGGTGCACGAGCGTTATCTAAAAATGGATGGCGCGCAAATTGGAGATCCAGACAAAGCTGCTGCTGCGATGATTGCATTGGTGGCAATGCCACATCCACCTTTGCATTTATTGTTGGGTAACGATGCTTTAGACCGTGCAAATACAAAAATCAACGCGTTAAGCAAAGAGTTTAATGACTGGAAAGCAATTTCCGTTTCCACAAATTTCGAACAAGATCTTGTTTAAATAAGGACAACTAAAATTTCACATCAAATATGAAAACACAAAAAGTATGGTTTGTAACAGGCGCATCTAAAGGCCTGGGATTAACACTCGTAAAAAAATTATTGGCAAATGGCAGTCAAGTTGCAGCAACATCGCGCACGCTTTCTGATTTAGAAAAAGCTGTTGGCGAGCATGAAAATTTTCTTCCGCTTAGCATGAATTTAATTGATGAGCAAAGTGTAGAACTTGCTATTGGACAAGCTATTGCAAAATTTGGGCAGATTAATGTTGTGGTAAATAACGCTGGTTATGGAATGCTTGGTGCTTTAGAAGAACTGAGCGATGCCGAATCTCGTCAGAATTTCGATGTAAATGTTTTCGGATCGTTAAATGTAATCCGTAAAGTGATGCCGCAACTGCGCAAACAGCAATATGGTCATATTTTCAATATCTCATCTATAGGAGGTTTCAGCGGCAATTTTCCGGGTTTTGGCATTTACTGCGCAACAAAATTCGCAGTGGCCGGGTTTACAGAATCCTTAGCTGCAGAAGTAAAATCATTCGGCATTAAAGCTACAGTTGTAGAACCTGGTTATTTTAGAACAGATTTTCTGTCGTCAGGATCATTAGCGGTGCCAAACCAACCGATAGATGCTTATAAAGAAGTGCGCGATTCTCAAAATGCGCATCAGGTCGAAATCAATCACCAACAACCTGGCGATCCGGAAAAAGGAATTGATGTAATTATCGCGGCAGCTGAAAGCGAAAATCCGCCTTTGCATTTGTTCTTAGGTCCGGATGCCTATCAACTTGCGCAAGCAAAAATTACCGATGTGCAGCAGGATATGGAAAATTGGAAAGCACTGGCTACCGCGACAAATTTTGACGCCTAAAAGAGATTTGGTTCACGAAGGAATAGCTTTGACAACTTCTCGGCAATTGTGTAATTTAAGTTGTCAAAGCTGAACCAAATCAGCATTCTTCATTTCTCCAGCTTCTTAAAAATCTGTATCGATAAAGTAAAAAAAAGGCAAATATTGATAAGCTGAGATTTTATTTGAAACCCAATTCACTATCCAAAATACACATAAAGATATCTCGTCAGGAACTGACCATTATATTGCATTTAGCGGCTAAAAACAATGTATTCTTTCATTAAAAAAACCTAAATTTGCAGCTTCAAAAAAAAAGCATGATTCATTTCTTCCTTAGTCAATCACAAGCGGTGTTTGTTCTTCAAACTGATAATTCGCTTTCCGAAACGGACATTACTAAACTTGAATGGTTATTTGGCGGCGCCAAACTTTCTACAAATCAATCGCTTAGCGGTTTTTTTGTTGGTCCGCGGGCGGCGATGATTACACCCTGGAGTACAAATGCGGTAGAAATTACGCAAAATATGGACATGCAAGGCGTTATTCGCATTGAAGAATTTAAGCAGGTTACTGAAGATTTTTCGGATTACGACCCAATGCTTTCACAGAAATATGATCACTTAGACCAAGCGGTTTACACTATTGATATACAGCCAGAATCCATTCTTGACATTACGGATATTGCGGCATTTAATAAACAAGAAGGTTTATCACTGAGCGATGAAGAAGTAAATTATCTTGAATCTCTTGCAACACGATTAGAAAGACCATTAACCGATTCTGAAGTTTTCGGCTTTTCTCAAGTCAATTCTGAGCATTGCAGACATAAGATTTTCAATGGAAAATTTGTAATTGACGGCGAAGAAAAACCAAGTTCTTTATTTAAACTTATCCGCAAAACATCAGAAGAGAACCCCAACGATATTGTTTCGGCATACAAAGATAACGTGGCTTTTATTAAAGGGCCAACGGTACAACAATTTGCACCAAAACGCGCAGATATTCCTGATTTTTATGCAACAAGTGATTTTGAATCGGTTATTTCCGTTAAGGCAGAAACACACAATTTTCCAACTACGGTAGAACCGTTTAACGGTGCTGCAACTGGTTCTGGAGGGGAAATCAGAGATAGACTTGCCGGCGGACAAGGTTCTTTACCGCTTGCCGGAACTGCGGTTTACATGACTGCACTTTCTCGTTTAGCAACAGATCGCCCTTGGGAAAAGGGAATGCAAGAAAGAGAATGGTTGTACCAAACGCCGATGGACATTCTGATTAAAGCGTCTAACGGTGCAACAGATTTCGGAAATAAGTTTGGCCAGCCATTGATTACAGGCTCTGTATTGACGTTTGAACATGATGAGCAATCTGATCAACTTGATGCGGCTCCAAGAAAATTAGGATTTGATAAAGTAATTATGCTTGCTGGTGGCGTAGGTTATGGTAAGGCAAGTCAGGCACAAAAACAAAAGCCACAAGAAGGCGATAACATTGTTATTTTAGGTGGCGAAAATTATAGAATTGGAATGGGCGGTGCAGCAGTATCTTCTGCAGATACCGGAGCATTCGGAACGGGAATTGAATTAAACGCCATTCAACGTTCAAACCCAGAAATGCAAAAAAGAGCGGCAAATGCTGTTCGTGGTATGGTAGAAAGCGATCACAATCCAATTGTTTCTATTCACGATCACGGCGCTGGAGGCCATTTAAACTGTTTATCAGAGTTGGTTGAAGAAACTGGCGGTTTAATCAATTTGGATAAACTTCCGGTAGGCGATCCTACCCTTTCTGCAAAAGAAATTATCGGCAACGAATCTCAGGAGCGTATGGGTTTGGTTATCGGTAATGAACATATCGAAACCCTTCAAAAAATTGCAGATCGTGAGCGTTCTCCGATGTATACAGTTGGTAAAGTTACCGGCGATCATCGTTTTACATTCAAATCAGAGAAAACCGGTGTAAAACCAATGGATTTGGAATTGAAAGATATGTTTGGCAGCTCGCCAAAAATTGTAATGGAAGATAAAACCATCGACCGCAAATATGCAGATTTGGTTTACGATCCGTCAAATATGGAGCAATTCCGCAATTTATTAAATCAGGTTTTACAATTAGAAGCCGTAGCTTCTAAAGATTGGTTAACCAACAAAGTAGACCGCTGCGTTGGCGGGCGCGTTGCAAAACAACAAACTGTTGGTCCGTTGCAATTGCCTTTAAATAACTGCGGTGTTATGGCGCTTGATTTTCAGGGCAAAGAAGGAATTGCTACTTCAGTTGGCCACGCGCCTTTATCTGCGCTGATAGATCCTGCCGCTGGTAGCCGAAATGCTATTGCAGAATCCCTTTCAAATCTTATCTGGGCACCTCTAAAAGATGGTTTAACCAGTGTTTCTTTATCTGCAAACTGGATGTGGGCATGTAAAAACGAAGGTGAAGATGCCAGATTATATAACGCAGTAAAAGCGTGTTCTGATTTTGCGATTGATTTGGGCATCAACATTCCTACCGGAAAAGATTCCCTTTCCATGAAACAGAAATACCAAAATGGCGATGTTATTGCGCCTGGAACGGTAATTATTTCTGCTGCTGGAAATTGCAGTGACATTACTCAAGTAGTAGAACCGGTATTGAAAAAAGATGGCGGGTCAATTTATTACATCAATTTATCTAATGACAGCTATAAATTGGGTGGATCTTCTTTTGCACAGATTCTAAATAAAATTGGTTCTGAAACTCCAGATATTAAAGATGCTGCAAAACTGAAAATTGCATTTAATACTTTACAGCAACTAATTAAAGAAGATAAAATACAAGCCGGACATGATATTGGCAGTGGTGGTTTAATTACTACATTGCTTGAAATGTGTTTCGCAGACCGCAATCTAAGCGCAACAATAGATCTTTCTTCACTAAACGAAACAGATCTTTTCAAAGTCTTATTTGCTGAAAATATCGGGATTGTGTTTCAGGCGGATGCCAGCGCAGAAGAATTACTTGAGGCAAATGGCGTAACATTCTATAAAATTGGATCGGTAAATGAAGGAAATGAATTAAGTATTTCCAATAATGGCCATACAGAACTTTTCGATATTGAGCAGCTTAGAGATACCTGGTTTAAAACCTCATATCTTCTTGATGAGAAACAAACTGGTGCAGGTTTAGCAAAAGAACGTTATGCAAATTACAAAAACCAACCTTTGCAATACAATTTCCCGGCACAGTTTGACGGGAAAAAACCAGTAATTGACGCGTCAAAACCAAGACCAAAAGCAGCCATTATCCGCGAGAAAGGCAGTAATTCTGAACGCGAGCTTGCAAATGCCATGTATCTTGCCGGTTTTGATGTAAAAGATGTACACATGACGGATTTAATTACCGGTCGTGAAACGCTTGAAGACATTCAATTCATTGGTGCAGTTGGTGGATTTTCCAATTCGGATGTTTTGGGTTCTGCAAAAGGTTGGGCCGGCGCATTTATGTACAATGAAAAAGCACGCGTAGCACTTGAGAATTTCTTTGCCCGCCCGGATACTTTATCGGTTGGTATTTGTAATGGTTGCCAGTTGTTTATTGAGCTTGGCTTAATCAACAAAAATCACGACGAAAAACCAAAAATGCTCCACAATAAAAGCGGCAAACACGAAAGTATTTTCACTTCATTAACATTACAAGAAAACAATTCAATCATGCTGTCAACATTGGCTGGCAGCACGTTAGGTGTTTGGGTTTCGCATGGCGAAGGTCAGTTTGCGTTGCCATACGCTGAAGATCAATACCAGATTGTGGCTAAATATGCGTATGAAAGTTATCCGGCAAATCCAAACGGATCTGACTATAATACTGCCATGATGTGTGATGAAACCGGCCGACACTTGGTAATGATGCCACATATTGAGCGATCTTTATTTCAATGGCATTGGGCAAATTATCCAAATGGCCGAAAAGACGAAGTTTCTCCATGGATTGAAGCTTTTGTTAATGCCAGAAAATGGGTTGAAAACACAAAATAATCCGTAGAATTAGGGAAAAAGCACTTTCAGTGTTTGTTTAAAACGAATAAAACCTATCCTCATAGTTGTAAACCAGCTTTGAGGATTTTTTTTTGCTGTTTATTTTCTTGAAAATGAGTCAATTAGAAACTCTAAACTACGCGCTCAATGAAATTAGAACTTTAAAAAAACTTCACCAAACCTGGTTGTTGAGCAGATCTGCGGCTTTAGTAGAAACACCAGACATAAATTTTGATGACATTACAAACGCCATTTTCAGCAGCGGTCCTTTCTATTATTATATTGTAGATTTTTTTGATATGTCTTTGTCTAATGTTAGTCCGAAGATTTTTGACATTCATGGCTTAAATCCCGAAACAGTAACATTTGAAAATATTTTACAGACCAATCATCCTGATGATGTTTCATTTGTGGTAGAAGCAGAGTCTATGATAACCAATTTCTTTTATGAACGCCTCACCGCCGAAAAATTATTGAGCTATAAAATGAGTTATAGCTTTAGAAGCTGACTTAAAGATGCAAGTTATGCCTTACTAAACCACCAAGCTTTATTGCTATCGATTGATGAACACGCAAAGACAGGAAAATCTTTAAATATTCATACGCGGATTGATCACATGAGTAACTTAAATACCTATAAAGTTTCATTAATTGGGTTAAATGGCGAACTTTCACTGTTTTTAATATTTTGAATCTACAACTCAAACTGAAGGGAGACCGATTGAATTGCAATCGTCCGTTGACAACAGAAACACATGTATTTAAAACTTATATTAAAGTATTTTTATACTACTACCTTAATTTTAACACATTACACTAGTTCAGATATTGCTGAACTAGTGTATAATTTTTAAAGAGAGCGTGCAAAAATGTAAATATGGGCGCGTTATTTAGTTGAAGTCTACATCATAGTAAAAGTAATTGGCATGTTGTAGCGTACACGTACAGTGTTTCCTTTGTTTTTTCCAGGCTTCCAAAGTGGTGACTTGCGAATCACTTTTGCAGCTTCTTCATCACAACCAAATCCAATTCCGCGCAAAACTTTAACATCTGTAATGGAGCCATCACGCTCTACCACAAAACTGATAAATACTTTGCCTTGTACGCCTTCATCTTGTGCCTGTGAGGGATAACGTAAATTTCGTTGAATATATTTTGCCCAGGCTTTCATACCGCCGCTAAATTCTGGATATTCATCAACACCTTCAATGCCTATAATTTCGCCTCCGCTGCCTGTTTCAGAACCTGTATTCACAGTACCGTTGCCATCACCGTTGTTTGTATCTGTGTTGATGACCAAATCAGGTTGTATTACACCGTCTTGTGTTTTATCACTCACAACGGCGTCTTTTAACTGATCCATTGTGGGCGGTTCAGGAAGATTTGCCTTATCAACCACCACAATATTTGACGGATTGGCAACCGTTTTCACTTTTACCGGTTCGGCTTTCTTAGGTTCAGGTTTTTCTTGCGGAATCTCTTTTTTCATATCGTAAATATGATCAAGCGATACCGGAATCAATTTTGTTGGCCCGGCAGCATCTGTATTTAACAATGATGAAGGAAATAATTTACTGTAAATTAGTGGAGATGCACAAGCCAGCATAAAAGCAGCACTGGAAATTAAAAGTGCACGTGTCATAATCGTCGATGATTTTGACCTCAATTCATAAGCACCATAGTTTTTGTTGCGGTCTGCAAATACAAGATCAAGCCACTCGGTCTTGTATACGTTAATTGAAGAATTGAACATAGTTTCTGAGTTTATTGCATGATGCAGTCAAAAGAACAATTCCATAAAAGGAAAATAAAAAAGCAGTTCAATTGCAAATTGTGCAATTTGAAACACCTAAAACAATTTTGTTTTACGTTTTTGATAAAACTAATGTAATAAGGCATTTTGTTTTATAAAAATTCATAAATAATACTATTTTTGACAAAAAATATAAGAATTTAATGAAAAGCTTAAGAACCATCGCATTAAAAGAGGCTCAAAACAGAATTTCACCAGAAGTTAAATCACCATCTGCGAAAATTTCTGACTTTTATGGCTCGAATGTATTTGATAAGAGAAAAATGAGAGATTTCTTATCTAAAGACGTATATGAAAAATTAATTTCATCGATCAACCAAGGTGAATTAATTAATTCTGATGATGCCAACCAAATTGCTACAGCTATGAAAGCTTGGGCAATGAGCGCTGGCGCTACGCACTATACGCACTGGTTCCAACCTTTAACCGGAACAACCGCAGAAAAACACGATTCTTTTTTTGAGCCTAGCGGCGATGGTGCAATTGAGAAATTTGCTGGAAGTGCACTAGTTCAACAAGAACCTGATGCTTCAAGCTTTCCGAATGGTGGTATTCGCAACACGTTCGAAGCGCGTGGTTATACAGCCTGGGATCCTTCATCTCCGGCTTTCATAATGGAAAGTAAAGCAGGTAAAACACTTTGCATTCCTACTGTATTCGTATCTTATACCGGAGAAGCCTTGGATTATAAAGCGCCTTTGTTAAAAGCATTGGCTGCACTTGATAAAGCCGCAGTTGATGTTTGCCAATATTTTGATAAAAGCATTACTAAAGTAAATGCTTCTTTAGGTATTGAGCAAGAATATTTTTTAGTAGATGAGTCGTTGTTCAATGCACGTCCGGATTTATTATTAACAGGCCGTACATTATTCGGACACATGTCTGCAAAAGGCCAGCAATTAGAAGATCATTATTTCGGTTCTATTCCTGAGCGTGTATTCACTTTCATGGTAGATTTTGAAAATGAGGCCCTAAAATTAGGTATTCCATTAAAAACCCGTCATAATGAGGTTGCACCTTCCCAATTTGAGTGCGCGCCAATTTATGAAGAAATCAATCTTGCAATTGACCACAATCAATTGTTAATGGATATTATGGAGAAAGTTGCTCGTCGTCACCATTTCCGCGTTTTATTGCATGAAAAACCTTATGCAGGTATTAACGGCTCTGGTAAACACAACAACTGGTCTATCATTACAGATACGGGTAAAAACTTATTGGCTCCAGGAAAAACGCCTAAAAACAACCTGATGTTCTTAGCGTTTTTTGTAAACACAATCAAAGCAGTAAGCGAACATGCAGATTTATTGCGTGCAAGTATTGCTTCAGTAAGTAACGATCACCGTTTAGGTGCTAACGAAGCGCCACCAGCAATCATTTCAATCTTCTTAGGTTCTCAATTGAATGATGTTTTGGATGAGATTGAACATTCACGTATCAGCAAAAAAATCAAAGAAGACAATGCTTTGTGGTTAGGTATCCCTAAAATCCCACAAATCTTGTTAGACAATACCGATCGTAACCGTACTTCTCCATTTGCCTTTACAGGTAATAAATTTGAGTTAAGAGCGGTGGGTTCTTCTGCAAACTCTTCTGCACCAATGACCGTATTAAATGCAATCGTTGCAGAGCAGTTGACAAAATTCAAAGTTGAAGTAGATAAATTGATCAAAAAAGGCGACAAAAAAGATATCGCTCTTTTAACAGTAATCAAGAAATACATCAAAGAATCTAAATCCATCCGTTTTGAAGGAAATGGTTACAGCCAGGAGTGGGAAGATGAAGCTGCAGCACGTGGTTTATCCAACATCAAAACTACACCTAAAGCACTAGATGCATATTTAAGCGAAAAATCTTCAGCTTTATTTGAATCTACAGGTATCTATAGCTCACGTGAAATTCATGCCCGTCATGAAATCATGTTAGAGAATTTCTACAAAAAACTTCAGATTGAGGCACGTGTAATGGGCGAAGTTGCAAACACTGCAATTATCCCTGCTGCAATTGCATATCAAAACAAATTGATCGATAATGCTAAAGGCTTAAAAGATCTTGGTTTAGATGCAAAAGTTCCTTTGGAAATTGTAAGCAAATTATCTGAGCATTTATCAACTTTCAAAACGAATATCGATGCGATGTTGGAAGAACGTAAAGTAACCAACAAAATTGACGATACACGTGAGAAAGCTGTGGCTTACGATGAGAAAGTTAAAACCTATTTCGATACCATTCGCTACCATGCAGATAAATTGGAGCAAATTGTTGACGATAGCGTTTGGCCATTGCCAAAATTCAGAGAATTGTTATTCTTGAAATAAGCGGAAAGCAAACAGCTTAAAGCAAAAGAAAAAAGGCGTGAAGTGAGAACTTTACGCCTTTTTTGTTGGGTAAGTTTATGCGCATCGTCATTGCGAGGCACGAAGCAATCTATAAAAATAACCTTGCAAAGTGAGATTGCTTCGTGGGCAATCGCAAAGATATCGAGATTATATTGATTGATCATTTGTGAAATGGTAACTAGCAACTGAGTGGTCAAAACTGTTAACTGGTCTCTTTTAGCCATGCTAAAAACCTTTTATCTTTTACCTTCCACCTTTTACCTCTATTCCTTATCTTTGCGCCAACATGAGTGATAACCGATACAATCAACGTGGCGTTTCTGCCTCAAAAGAAGATGTGCATAATGCCATCAAAAATATCGACAAAGGAATTTTTCCTAAAGCATTTTGTAAAATCATTCCTGATGTATTAGGTGGTGATGCAGATTACTGTAATATTATGCATGCCGATGGTGCAGGAACAAAGTCGTCTTTAGCTTATGTGTATTGGAAAGAAACCGGAGATGCGTCTGTTTGGAAAGGTATTGCACAAGATGCTATTATTATGAATATTGATGATTTGATTTGCGTTGGCGCAACAGATCACATTTTGCTTTCATCAACTATTGGCCGCAATAAAAACCTGATCTCTGGAGAAGTCATCGCGGATATCATCAACGGAACAGAAGAAATCTTGGCAGATTTACGCGAACAAGGGATTTCTATTTATTCCACCGGAGGAGAAACGGCTGATGTTGGCGATTTAGTGCGTACAATTATAGTGGATTCTACCGTTACCTGCCGATTAAAACGCAGTGACATTATTAGCAACGATAACATTAAACCTGGCAACGTAGTTGTAGGTTTGGCATCTTACGGTCAGGCCAGTTACGAAAGCGAATACAATGGCGGCATGGGTTCAAACGGATTGACATCTGCCCGTCACGATGTTTTCGATAAAACTGTTGCTAATGCTTATCCCGAAAGCTTTGATCCAGCTGTACCCTTTGATCTTGTATTTTCTGGTGCCACTAAACTAACAGACGAAATAGAGGTTGAAGGTTTCGGGAAAATTACTGCAGGCAAACTTGTTCTTTCTCCTACCCGTACATATGCACCGGTAATCAAGAAAATTTTAGAACAACACCGTGCCCAAATTGATGGAATTGTACATTGCAGCGGCGGCGCACAAACTAAAGTGCTTCACTTTGTGAATGATGATGTACATGTTATTAAAGATAATTTATTCCCGGTTCCACCTTTATTCAAGTTAATTCAAGAACAATCTGGCACAGACTGGAAAGAAATGTATAAAGTATTTAACATGGGGCATAGAATGGAATTGTATGTTCCTGAAGAGATTGCACAGTCTATAATAGACATTGCAAATGGCTTCAACATCGATGCTCAAATTATTGGAAGAGTAGAAAAAAGTGCTCGAAAACAAGTAACGATAGAAAGCGAAAACGGCACTTTCGTTTACAATTAAAAGAATCAACCTTACTAAATAAAACGCTGTCTTTTTTCTAAAATGACGGCGTTTATTGTTTCGAACCGGGTTATTTCTCTACTATAAACCTTTTATAAAGTGCATTTACTGCCTCGCGACTAAAATCGCAATAGCCGCCAGTGTAAGTTGGATTACATCCATTCGTGATTACCACAAAACCGTACTTTTCTTTCGGGTTAAAAAACATTGTACTGTACAAACCATAGGCAGAGCCATTATGTCCTTTTAGATTTACTCCCGCAATCAAATCATCTACACTTCGCAAAGCCAAACCATAACCTTCATCGTCGGTAATTTTGGTTTGCATCAGCTTTGCATGTTTTTTCGAAATAATTCTTTTGCCGTCAACTTCACCATAATTCATATGCATAATCATATATCTGGCTAAATCTGTCGCTGAAATTTTCATGCCTCCTGTGGGCGAAAAAACCGGTGTACTATATCCTAAAACATAATTTTTAAGTTCCTCACGCCGAGGCGCATAGGCTGCCTTTGCTTCAGCAAAACTCCTATCTGCTGCATTATATTCGTATAGTTTAACGAACTTCGTACTGTCCAAAGAATCTACACAATATCCTGCATACAAATCTAAAGGGCTAAGAATGTGTTTTTTTACATATTGATCAAACCGTTCGCCTGAAAATTTTTCTATTACTGCGCCAATCAAATTAAAATTCAGATTGCAGTACTCGTATTTTGTACCGGGCTGATAGTTATTGTAACACTTTGCCCAATCTGAATTTCTGTCTGGATTAACCGCATCAAGGTTAAAATAACCCTGACTATCGTTCAAACTGGACGTATGTGACAATAACATTTTCAAGGTAATTACTTGATTGGGAAAATTCGGGTTCCGGATTTTAAATCCAACCAGTTTACTAAAATCATCATTAAGCGACAACTTCCCTGCCTCTACCAACTGCATGATTGATGTTGCAGAAAAAGACTTGGAAATTGAGGCAATTCTAAAGATATCGCTATTCATTAAAGATATTTTTTTATCGAGATCTTTGTAACCGTACGATTTTTGGTATACCACTTTTCCTTCTCTTACAACTGCAATTGCCGCGCCCACCGCGCTATATTTTTGCATAATTTCTGTCAGGTCTCGATCTACCGAAGCATTTTGACCAAAACTTTCAAAACTTAAAGCGATCAACAACGTGAGTAAAATAGATTTTATTTTCTTTGGCATAGGATGTAAATTGATAGAGCAACAATATAAATAACTGAATTGAAAGATCAAACCCTTTGTTCTATACGCAGATTGTAAAAATAACAGAGATGTTTTAGCTGAAGAAAAGCTTTGTCTATTTTCGGCAAAAACAATCCATTATGAAGAGTACATTATCTCTATTTAGAAAAGTAGCCGTTGCCGAAGGTATTTCGTATATTTTTCTATTGTTTATTGCCATGCCGATTAAATACATCTTCCACATTAAAGAATTTGTTAAATATGGTGGTTGGGCGCATGGAATTTTGTTTATTGCTTACATTGCATTTTTAGTGATGGCCTGGCAAGAGCAAAAATGGAAATTTGGTAAAGCAATTTTAATTTTTCTAGCTTCCTTACTCCCATTCGCTCCTTTTGTGGTAGATCGTAAATTGAAAGATGAACGTCCTGCCGATGTAAATACCGGAGTATAAATAACTTAATACAGCATCGAAAATAATCTACAATTAGTTTTTGGATATTAAAATAAGTTGTCTACATTTGCAGCCCGTCCAAATAGGAATGCCCAGATGGCGGAATTGGTAGACGCGCTGGTCTCAAACACCTGTGGGAAACCGTGCCGGTTCGACTCCGGCTCTGGGTACACAAAAAACCTTCGAGAAATCGGAGGTTTTTTTGTTTTAAACCACTTATCTTTCATAGTAAAACATATTCTTAATCCCGACCCGATATCGTTTTATTAAAAATTTACTTTGCTGGGCCCCTTCCTACCCGTAAAAACACTTATTTTGATTAAATTGTCTACCTAACCATACAAGGAGATTAAAATTTGATTAGATTTACATCAACTATCCTTATTATGAGTCACAAAACAATCTCCCAACCGCCAGTTCTGCTGTGCCCGAAATGCCCGAAGTGCAAAAACCCGGAAACGAGTCGTACGCCACGAGGTGTTTTATTTAAAACTTTTATGCCCTGGATTCCTGTTAAAAGGTATCGATGTTACCGTTGTTACAACCGATTTTATATAATGAGTTGATTGAATTGTTGGGCGTGAAATAATGTACAGATATTACATGTCACAACAAAGATTTTAAAAGCTTTGTTGTGATCATTATTTTTTGAACGTACAACTCCTATCTCCGCGTATTTTACTTAATTTAAAGTTTTAGATAACATTCTGTAATTACCCGATCAATACCACGTTCTGGTACTTTCTCTGTTCCGGTTTGGATAAGCGTATCTCCTGCAAAGCGGATTCTAAAATCAAATGATTTGCCTTCCCAGTTTTTATCGGTATAAAAATCAAGATATTCTTTATACGCATTGCCATTTAATACGTAGCGCCCGCCGCCGGCATCAAATCCATTCACAGAGTCTTTGACTTTAGATAAGTTGTGGCGAAGAAAAGAAAAGTGACTTTCATTAATGATCTTAATCATTTCCTGATTTTTAGTAAAATCCGTCACCGTTGTTTTTCCACGTTCCGTTGTTGTGGCAGAGATCAGTTTCCAGGTGCCTTGTAAATGTGTCGAAATTTTTTCCTTATCCGGTGTTGGTGCAGTACACGCAAAAAATGCTGTTGCACAGCTTAAAAAAAGCAGTTGTTTCTTTCTCATAATTATTTCTCGGTTAGAATGATTTACCAATCTTAATCAAAAAAACACAAAGTCCAATGTAGAATTTATTTGATCAATGGCAGATCTGGCGGAAAATCGTTTCAATATATTTATCTTTCAAAACTCCCATCAGATCTGTACCTTCAAGGTCATTTAATTAAAATATTGTTTTAATATACCCAGATGAATCAGCACAGCATACTTAAATCATTTTCTGAATTGAGCAATCAGGAACTTTACCAGATTTTAAATCTCAGAAACGAAGTTTTTATAATTGAGCAAAACTGCATTTATCCCGATACCGATTTTAAAGATCAGCATTGCCACCACCTGATGTTTTTTAAGGAGTTAAAATTAGTGGCTTACGCCCGACTTGTTCCGGCAGGAATTTCATTCGATGAGGTTTCTATCGGTCGTGTAATTACACATTCCAGCGCTCGAGGAACCGGATTGGGCAAAATATTAATGCGCAAAGCGATGGACGAATGCAGATTAATTTATGGTAATGTACCCATTCGTATTGGCGCGCAGTGTTATGCAAAAGCATTTTACAACACTTTGGGCTTTGAAGAATCGGGCGAAGAGTATCTGGAAGATGGTATTCCGCATATTGAAATGCTTGCCGCGGCGCATTAAATGACGATTGCTTTGCATTTTGCGTACTAACACGCGATAAGGTAAGAAACTAGGATCGGCAGTACGCAATCCTTAGATTTGAATATGAAGAATATTATGATTCTCGAAGACGATCTCGATATCAGGGATGTAATGGGTATTGTTTTGTTTGATTATTACCAGCTTTTAATGGTTAAGGATTTAGAAAACTGGAAACAATATCTGCACGAAAACAAGCCCGATTTAATCTTGCTAGACATTAAACTCGGCGTGGCGAATGGAATTGATATTGCACGGTGGATTAAGGAAAATCCCGATACCGCTCATATTAAAATTGTATTGACAACTGCATCAGTGTACACAAGCAATATTGATGGATTCTCGGATGGATTTCTTGAAAAACCATTCGAAATTGATTCGCTTCTCCGTGTGGTTGAAGAAACCTTGAAGGGATTTTAAAAATTCAGCAAAGAACGAAAAGTAAAGTAAACAACACACAGATTATACAGAGCCAATACTCTGTTTAACAATCAGGTAAAACATCGCAATAAGACTAAAGTATAAGTACCTGATTTGTATAAAATCGGAGAAAAGTTATCCTTTTTACTGAAAACCGTAAACTTAGCGCGACAAAATTGGCTAAATTGCTATGCTTCACAATTGGGACGTGAAGTGTTTAGTTCTTTAATCAGCATTGGCTAGCCGGAACGACTAACCGGTGCTGATTGTTTAATATTTGCTCAATTAAACGAATCAAACCACTTGGTCCTTGTATCTTCTTCAGGCAAAATACAGCCGCAATTTTATAATTGCTCCGCGAATACGACTTTTAACTGTACCTAACGGAATGCCCATGTACTCGGCAACTTCGGGATGGGTAAATCCTTTATAATACATTAGATCGAGCAGTTGGCGTTCATGCGAAGTTAAGCTGATCAACAACCTGTTTAATCCTATTGTATCCGTATTGATTTGCGTTCCTCCGCGCTCGTCAATTTTCAGGATACAGACTTCCAATTCATCACAAAGCAATCGGCCGCGAGAAGAGGTTTTACGAAGTTCATCAATTGCAGCGTGTCGCGCAGTGTTCAACATCCAGGTAAATAATCGGCCTTTGGCAGCATCATAGCCAGAAATGTATTTACGAATCTTTAAAAATACATCTTGTAAAATATCTTCGGCAGTTTCATGTTGATTGACAATCTTTAAAATTACACCAAATAAAGCTTCAGAATATTTCTTATATAAATAATTAAATGCCTGAATTTCGCCTGCTTTCAAGGCAACAATCAGTTTGTCTTCAGTTATCTCCAGAAAAAGTGTTGGTTTTTCAGAACCTGACACAATTGATTGTTTTATAGCGCCTATCATAACTCGTTCAACATAAATTATTTTAAAAAGTTCTTCAATTCGAAGAAATAAAAAAAGATTTCGAACAGCCTTTAAAAACTGCAAATCAGGCAATTAAAAAAGAAAAAATATCTTCCACAACAAAAAAGGAGCATCTTTTTCAAAATGCTCCTTTCCAATTTCAAAACCCGTTGGATTATGAACTTAGGCTATCAAAGATGCTAGTTAAACTACCACCAATGTTATTACCTAATGAGAACGAGGTGCTGCTGGACTCATCTCCATCTTGTGTAGAATTAGAGAATGATAACAGATTGCCAATATTTAGCGCTCCGCCCAAACCACCAGAATTAGAGGAATCATTGTTTCCAAAGATACCGCCACCGTTAATTTCTTTCATTTCGTTTAAATTCAATTCTTGCATTTTCATAATATCAAGTTTTTTATTTTGCCTACTCTGTTATAGATTTTCAGCGTATTCTGTTTCCGGTTTTACCCGTCGTTTGATAATATAAACGCAAAGTGCGGTCTAAAAGATTTACTAAAACGTTGTATTGCAACAACAAAAACGAATAGGTTAAAGCTGTTTGTTGTACGTAAAATGAAACTTTTTATTTCAGAATTGGTTCTCGCGCGGAAGCGCAATTGCCTTGACAACACGTGTAATGTAATCCGCTATTTTGGTTTAGTTTACACGTTTTGCTCCTCAGCCCTCAATAATTTTCTTACGATGTTCAAGTCCCCACTTCGTTAAATTGTCGATAATGGTTTGCAACGTCTTACCATGTTCGGTAAGCGTATATCTAACGGTAATGGGTTGTGTATCCATAACTGTTCTATTAATTAACTTATTAATTTCCAGCTCTTTTAGTTCTTTACTTAACATTTTATTTGAGATACCAACTACATCATTCAAAATATCAGAAAAGCGCCTTTTGTTGTAAAAACATATGGAAGAAATGATGGCAATTTTCCACTTTCCGTTTAGCACATCCATTGAATCTTGAACGGCCATCATTTCTTTTTTATGTTCTGCAGTAAAATCTTTTATATGACATTCCATTTTTGCCTTTTGTTACGTAAAGAAACAAAGTTACTGAAATGCCGAGAATGCAAATCATTATTTATTTCTTTTGGAATGATTGTTTTTTAAACCACAACACTGCGCCACTAATAGACAAAAAGCCCGGTAAAATGCCAAGCACAACGTAAAACCATTTTAGTAACACACCACCAAATGCCCCAATGTGTAATTGATACATCCAGGCATCAAACCGCACAGCAAAAGGCTGTTTTTCTATCACCGAAACTTTGATTAACTTTCCGGAATCCGGATCGAAAGCAAAAGAACTTGCTTTGCCTCTGTACAAAAATTCTCCGCTTTGAGGCATATGCCCTTTAACCAAAACTGGTTGATGCGGAGTGGTTGGAATATTTACTGCTATCGGCTCAAAACCGTTCACCAGCTTTTTCGATCTGCTGACCAACGTATCTATGTTTACGGCGACTAAAATATTTTTAACCGATTTTTTCAATTTCCACATGGATGGATCAAAATGAGACCTATTCATCCAAAATCCGCTAAAAAATAAAATTGCAATAAACAAGGTTGCCCAAACCCCAACGATGCGGTGTAGTCCGGACATTGCCAAACGACCAGATTTCATATTGACTTTTACCTTAAAGCACAAGGCAGACCAAAGGTGTTTTCGGTAAATAACCAATCCGCTGATTAGTGAAAGCAACATCACCAGTCCGATACAAGCTGTAAAAAGTTTGCCCGGCATCCCCAGTTGCAAACTGTAATGCAAAGAATACATCCACCGGAAAAATGAAGGTTGCAGTTCACCATAACTTCCCTCACGCAATATTTTTCCGGAATATGGATCAACACAAATGTAATAGAGGTAATTTTCCGTAACGCTACCCACATTTTTGTAGGCCATAAACTCGTAACTGTCTCTCGCGTTGGCTGGAAAATCATGCATTACAATTTTAGTCAGGTTTTGATGGTTTAGCACCAGATTTCGGTAAATCCCATCTATACCCAACATTTTGCCTTTCGGTTCAATATTGTGTAATTCGGCGTTGAAATAGCGATCCAAATCTGTTCTAAACATCAATAATGACCCAGAAAAACCATAGAACAGGAAGAATAGCCCGGCCAAAAGACCGAGCCATCCATGAAGATTGAATAACCATTTGGTTACCCGATTTTTTCTTCTGCCCATTTATTTAAAAATTATAACCCAGCGTAATTCTGAACTCTCTCGGCGCAAAAGGTACGTAAGCATATAAGCCTACCGGATTTGCAGAAACAGGTGTAACCCAAGCACTACCGTAGTTTGCCCGATTGAGGATATTATTTACAATTGCATTTACAGAAAATTTACGGTTAGACCAACCTAAACCCGCATCGATTCTGAAAACCGGTACGATATCAAGATTTTTTTCTACTGAATACCGACCAGAACGCCCGGTTTGCAATTGATAGCCACCAGAAACAGAAACACCTTCTATTGCACGAAAAGGCAATTTATAGTTTAACCAGGTATTTTGAATGTGTTTGGTTAAATACGGTGAAGGAAGGCCGACTAAAGCTGGATTGGAATCTTTAGAGATTTCTGCATCGGTATAAGCATAATTAATTACCGCATTAAGGCCTTTAACAATTTCGCCTTTTAAATCAAACTCAATACCTTTTGCTCTGGTTTGCCCAATCTGTGATTGAAGATTTGTAGAAGGATTGGTTACGATAATATTATCGCGCGTTAAGCGATACATAGAAATAGTGGTATTCCATTTTCCATTTGCCCAGTCTTTTTTAAAGCCAAATTCAAAATTTTGCCCTTTTAATGGTTGGAATACGGTTCCTGCTACACTTATCCCGCTCTGCGGCGTAAATGTATTGTCGAAAACAGCGTATACAGCAAAATCTTGTCTTAGCGAATAACTCAGTCCTACGCGTGGTGTAAGCACCCAATCTTTAACCTCACTTGTGGTTGGTATTGACACCGCACTTCTAGAACCTGTTACCCGTGCAGACAGCGTAAGTCTAAGCCGATCATTAAGCACATGTATTTCATCCTGAAGATAAGCCGCATAATATTCTACCGATTGCTTATTGGTTGCAATATCTTCTAAACGACCGTCCTTTCTATTCGAATCGAAACTAATACCGTAAACCGGATTGTTTACATCTAAATAATAAAGCGTTTGATTGGCTGTTTTATCGTTATAACCAGAATACGCCAGAAGGTTTTTACGATTTGCATCTAAACCTACCAAAATTTTATGTTTAAGCGATCCGGTATTAACTTCTCCATTCAAGAAGGTTTGAATGGCAAAAACGTTGGTATTAAACCGCTCGTACGTAACCCGTCTGGGCAATAAATTTGGTGCAGCAGCATTGTAAGAAGAAACAAAAAAGTAATTCCCATCTAAACTGCTTCTGGCAAATAAGCCTTTGGCCGTAAAGCTCCAGCGATCTGATAGCTGATTTTCATACGTTAGAAACGCATTTCGTTCAGAAGCTTTTACCGGATCTTTCCCAGGATCAGCAATACTGAAATCCCTTGGCAAAGTAGAGAAACCGTTGGGTGTAAATACTGTTAACAGGTATTGCAAAAATTCTTGCTTCTGATAAATAAATTCTGCCGTAATAGACGATTGTTTATTGATGTTGTAACGCAATACCGGATCGATAACGAATTTGTCATTAAAAGCAAATTTCTGAAACGATTTCGCCTTCTGCCCCACAACATTAACCCGATACGCCCATTTTTTATTTTTATCCAGCGTGCCGTCAAAATCGCCGCTCAGGCGAAAAAGATCCCAACTTCCGGCAGTAAAGCTCAGGTTGTTGTTAAAAGTACCAGTTGGCGCTTTGGTTACAATGTTGAACGAACCTGCAGGATCGCCAACAGCATTCATAAACCCTGCCGGACCTTTAATAAATTCCATTCTGTCAATAATTGCGGCGTCTTCAGGCATTGGACCATAATAAATCATGGAAATATCCATTCCATTTCTCAGTGTATTCACACCTGCTCCGCGCATAAAAATAAATGGCCCGTAAAAATCCGCGGTATTGTTTCTAATGGCACCGCTTACATTTCTAGTAATACTTTCGTTAACGTTAACAGACTGTTGATCAAGTATAATACTACGATCTACCTCTTGTATATTCTGAGGTAAATTAAGCAAGGGCGTACGGAGTTTTAACGAGGCAGAAGATTGTTTTAAATTGTATCTGCGGTAGTACCGGCTGGTAATTTCAACGGCTCGTAAATCTTTAGCAGTACTATCTTTTTTTATTTTAGTAGTATCTGAAGTATTGCTGTTTGTGTTCTGCGCAGATAAGCCAGAAGAACAAAGCAGTAGCCCAACAGCTAGCATAATTTTTTTCATAAAATTCTCCGGAAAAATATTTTCCAGTATGTTGTATCGATATTCCCGAAGTTATAGTTTTAGACTATCCAGCAGATGATCGGATTGAACCATTACCTTACGGAAAAGACTATCCAAAGCTTTAACTTTTTGCAGTTCGCCCGTAAAATACGTTGCTGGTGCGCCTTTGATATGGCTTACATCAGGTTCAAAATTATTCATCCAATGTTCCATCTGGTGATTGGCCTGATCTATTTCGGCAATCGTACTTTTGACGCTATTTTGAGCTTTATCACCTAAATTTCCGGTACCAAGTAAAGAATCCAGCAATGTACGCTGGCGGAAAGTAACATCTCCATCGGCCATTACTTTGTCGTGTACGGTTACAACCTCGCTGCGGATTTCTTTATAATCCGGTTCAGTTGCACAAGATGAAATACAGGCCGCAAATAACAGTCCGCAGGCGTATAAAAAAAGCTTCCGCATAACTTGCAACAGGGAATATCATGGGTTAAAAAATAAATATATTATGAGATCAAGTTGCCCGGAATGATAAATTCTAGAGCAACATATCTGATCCTGAACAGATTAACATCTGAGCAGCTTATTTTTTAAACGCTTAACTTGGGTGGTTGGAAAATAGATAAAGATCGGCCAACGGGATTTTGGACCGCAATAGATGGATAGTTTCGCTGAGTAACAGCTGGAGTCAATGAAAAACGAAGCACAGCAACAGGCATAGCCAACTGATAAGCATTGCGCAAATTATCCCGCTCCTGTTTTTTCTCTTTTTCTTCGGCCTGTTTGAGTTTTTTCAACAAATAACATTTTCCGTTGCAATGCATCCAGGGTCTGCTTTTGTTTTCACAAAAACGTTGTGCAATTTCTTTTTGGTTTGCTTCAAAACCCACATACGTAAATGCCACAGAAAAATGTGAAGCAAATAGTGCAAAGAGCAGGAAAACTATAACCAGACGTTTAAACATACCGCCGCAAATATAGGAAACGACAAGGCCATTCACCAAACCAACTTTAATTTAAAGTTTTCGATTTATTTCTATCAAAAGTATTTTATACGGAATTATCAAATGAGCGGATACCAGAAACCATATAGTACGTTTCCGGTTTATATTATAAATTTAACGTAATCCAAAATTCATTTATGTTGACGGACAATGTCAGAACGCTCATATTGACACTCAGAATTGAAGAAAATGCGCAGCAATATTTTAACAATTTGCGAAAACTGCATTTTCCACCGGAAAGAAATTTTTTGAATGCACATTTGACGTTATTTCACAAACTACCGGATACGCTGCAAACTGACCGAATTTTGTCTGAATTTGATTTTGTACCTTTCACTATTGAAATTGGTGGACTTATGAACTTGGGTAACGGTGTTGCATTTAAGGTAAATAGTACAGAACTGATGCAGTTACATACAAACTTACGTTCTAAATTTGCAGGCGAACTGAGTTTACAAGACCAACAGGGATTTAGACCACATATTACCATTCAAAATAAGGCAAATCCGGAAATCGCCAGAATTTTAATTCAAGATTTAGAAAAACAATTTATACCTTTTAATGCAAAGGTGCTTGGTTTCGATCTTTGGTACTATCTGGACGGACCGTGGGCTCACAAAGAATATTTCCCATTTTAAGTTTAATTATTAGTCTTTGCAGCACTGCATTTTTTACTGCAGTACAGTACAGATGCCCAGTCTTTTTCCCATTTTTTCCTCCAGCTAAATGGGCGTTTGCAAACCGGACAAATCTTTTCTGGTAGGTTTTCTTTTTTGATATTCTTCATCCGGGATCAGTAAGCAAAAATAGAACCAGGGGAAATAAATCTAAACTTAAGTTATTTAACGGAACCAATTCAACCCTATAGGGGTAAAATATAACATCGAAATTCTCCTTTATTGAAGCAAACAATTTTAAACGTTGTACGTTTTACGCATACGCTTTAACATAAATTAATGAGCGTAAGTAACGTCTAATTAATCGCTCCATGACTATAAGAACCATCATCGCAGTTCTTGCGGTATTTATCGTCTTATCCGGTGTAACATTCTGGATTTTCAACTCCGTCTATCAAGCCAAAAATGAGTCAAAAAACCGCACAAAATTGGGTTTCCCAGCTTTTGACAGAACCGAGGCATAGACCGCTGGCAAACCTTTTCCGATACTTTCTATGGCATTAAATGATTAATGCTGTTTTTAACGCAATTACTCCCTTACCTATCAAACCGAATCATGTCTGAATATTTTATACAATTGTTGGTAATGGCTGGTGTTGCCGGTGGCGCACTGGCATTTTTCTATACAATGTTGTTAAAACTGCATGGTTTTGAACACGTACAATATAAATATGTGGCGCTAATCCTAATAGCCATTATTATTCTTTTGGGCATAATCAGTTTTGAAACCGCCGGAATTGGCTGTTTTGTGATTGGAATAGGCGTATTTGTTCTGGCAATTGCACATTTACTGCGTAGCACCGCCGAAGTACTTAAAGAACAGTCGGGAAGTTTTACAAAAAAAAACCAAAAAACCCAAAACGGAAGACAAGAAACGCATAAAGCCGATTTCAGCAACTACGTTGGCGTAATCTTTCACTTTGTGGTAATCATATTAATTTCATTTTCGATATTCACCTATTCAGATCACGCCCTTTTAGATAAAGAAAAAACAGACAGACTTATTGCCGATGCATTTTTCCAGTTTATTAGCACCATTATGCTTATGCTTTTAGGCGTGTTTAATCCATTTGTTGCGCCTTCAAAAAAAATAATGGGTTTAACAGAGCGGGTAGATCCTGTTAAATTTCCTAAAATTTATCAGCTACTATCTAAGAAAGTTTTTTGGGTAGTCGCAAAAATTATTTGTTGCATCGCAATAGTTGGTTATTTCGTATCGAAAGGATATTTTAACCTGGTTGCCTGGAACAGCGAATCGCCTTTAATGAATGTGTATTTGCTTCTAATTGGTTTTTTTATTCTTGCGAACCTGGTTCAAATGGTTCGCCAACCGGAATATTTTTTTCATCGC
This sequence comes from Pedobacter terrestris, assembly GCF_052343045.1. NCBI lineage: Bacteria > Pseudomonadati > Bacteroidota > Sphingobacteriia > Sphingobacteriales > Sphingobacteriaceae > Pedobacter > Pedobacter terrestris. Next base: position 2,507,436 of record NZ_CP180264.1, read on the forward strand.
AACCTGTTTAGAATTACGCTGCTGTTCCGCTCTGCATTTTTAAGTATTTTCTTAAGTGCCATACTGGTTGTGGCAACTATGGTTATTTCAATTGCTTTAAATGTGGATATGAATAAACTTAAAGTAAGCTCAGAAACGATACTTTTTCTGGGTTTTAATATTGTGATGTGTTACAACGAATTCAGGTTAGCCAGAAGCTAAGACATACTATTCACTATATTAACTGTTTGAATAAGTGTGAATTTTAAATTCTGTACACCGAAAATCTAAATAATTTCATCTGTGTCCTAATTTATTTATATTTCTGTATCTTTTGGCTGTGTTGCTTTAGCATTAGCTTTGGCAAACAATACTAAAAGCCAAACACTTGAAAACAAAACACATTATCCTTTCATTCTTAACAGTAATTATCTGGGGATTAAATTTCATTGCCATTCATTCCGGATTAAAAACTTTTCCGCCTTTTTTATTGTGTGCCGTTCGCTTCGGGTTGGCGGCAATTCCATTGGTATTTTTTCTGCCCAAACCAAAGGGTCGCTTTAGCTTAATTTTAGGTTATGGCGTTTTCACATTTGCATTGCAATTTGGCTTAATGTTTACCGGCATTTACGTTGGTTTATCGCCGGGTTTAGCCTCATTGGTTGTGCAGGTTCAGATATTTTTTTCTATGGGTTTAGCGGCATTATTTTTTCGCGATGTACCAACCAAATGGAAATTGCTTGGCGCATTAATTTCTTTTGCAGGCTTGGGTATTGTGCTTGCCAATGTAGACGGAAGCAGTACAATAATCGGTTTTATACTTATTGTTTTGTCTGCTCTGGCTTGGTCTGTAGGCAATATGTTTTCTAAAAAAGTTGCTGCAAAATCGCCGCTTGCACTGGTAGTTTGGGGCAACCTTGTGGCCTTTCCTTTGATGCTGCTCGCTTCTGTGAGTTTTGAAGGAACTGCAGCCCTATCGCGCGCTTTCCTTAATATTAATCTTGAAACCTGTCTCGCCATTTTTTATACTGTTTATTTGTCTACTTTGGTTGGTTATGGAATTTGGGGTTTCCTCTTAAACTCTTATCCAACAGCATCTGTAGTGCCATTTACTTTATTAATTCCGGTTGTTGGCCTTTTAAGTTCTGCAGTTTTACTTGGCGAGAGTTTGCCCGTTTGGAAGATCATCGCCTGCCTGTTCATTATGTTGGGACTGACCTTCAGTTTGCTTGAAAAACAAATTAGGCAGCTTTTTAATGTTAAATCAAAAACGATTTCCAAAAGCGAGATAGAACGCGCTTAATTGTACTGTTATGCGGCCTAATCATAGTTTTTCTCGCTTTGCGTATCTTATTTCAACACAATCTGCTCATGAATAGAGATTTGTTATATATCCGCATTGCGAGAACAATTGAAGATCAAATTGGCGCACAAACACTCAGAATTGGAGATAAACTGCCGTCGATACGATCGATTCAAAAAATCTATAATGTAAGTATAAATACAGCTCGGCAAGCTTTCTCAGAGTTGGAAAGCCGTTCTTTAATTGAATCGAGACCAAAATCGGGTTACTATGTTAGCAACACATCGCAACGAAAAATGGCACTTCCATCTGCAAGTCAGCCTTCAGTTTCTGTAAACGGAACAAATCCCGATGATCTTTTTAAAAAAGTTTTTATGGCTTTGGCCGATAAATCGGTAACACAGCTTGCACTGGGCATTCCGGATGCGGGAATGTTACCCATTGCAAAACTGAACAAAAGCATGGTTAAAGTGCTCAGCACATTTGAAGGAAGCGGAACAGCAATGGAACCTGCACAAGGCAGCATTAATTTACGACGCAACATAGCCAAATGGAGTTATGTACTGGAAGGAAAAATTACGGAAGCCGATCTTGTAACTACGGCCGGCACAACCAGCGCAATTTACCATTGTCTTACTGCCGTTACTAAACCAGGCGATACGATTGCTACGGAAAGTCCGGTGTATTTTGGCATTCTGCAACTGGCAAAATCAATCGGTCTAAACGTTATCGAACTGCCCACACATCCGGTAACAGGCATAGATTTGCACGCTTTGCAAAATGTGATTCATAAAATTCAGGCTTGTTGTTTTACCACAAATTTTAACAATCCTTTGGGCAGTTTAATGCCCGATGAAAATAAAAAGGAGCTTGTTGCGCTTTTAACTGCACACAATATTCCGATGATTGAAGATGATCTTTTCGGAAACTTATTTTTTGGATCTTCAAGGCCAAAACCTTGTAAAGTTTTTGATCAAGCCGGAATTGTTATGTGGTGTGGAGGTGTTTCTAAAACACTGGCGCCAGGTTATCGTGTTGGTTGGATTGCACCAGGAAAGTTCAAAGATCAGATTATCTGGCAAAAACTTGTTCAAAATGTGGCTATACCATCTTTACAACAAGAAGCCATTGCCGATTTTCTTGAACATGGCCGTTACGATCATTATCTACGCAAATTGCGCCAAACCTTATATACCAATTGTCTTAAATTTCAACGTGCAATAGAACAATACTTTCCTAAAAACACTAAAATATCGCAACCGCAAGGCGGATTGTTTTTGTGGCTGGAACTGAATGGAAAAATAGATACAGCAAAGGTTTTAGATGTCGCTTTAAAACACAAAATCAGCTTCGCCCCTGGCAGAATGTTTACCCAACACAATCAATTTCACAATTGTATGCGGCTAAATTTTGCTTTAGTGTGGACAGAAAAGCTAGAGCAGAATTTAAAAAAACTTGGGGAAATTATTTGCCAGCTGGATGCTGAAATTGACACCGTAATGTGAGGAATATAGCTGCCTAACTCATAAAAATTGAGTGAGATTTTTATTTTTGCGGCATGAACAAAAACATCACCATACAAAACACGCTTAAACTTTTCGTCGCAACATTGGTTGCTTTATTTGTATTTGACTCTGCTGCATTGGCACAAAACAATGAAATGGATCTTGGTTTGCGCATTGGAATGGGCAGATCGAACATCAAAACCGGCATTTCTGGTAGATATTTTCTAGACAAAGATGTAGCTGTAGAAGGTATTCTGAGTTTAAGTGGATCTGGCGGAGTCGCTTTATTTGGCCAGAAATATTTCCCTATTGATAACGGTCTTCGCTTTTTTGCGGGTGGCGGTGCTTATCTAGGATTTAGCAGCAGAAATTTACTGGGCATTAGCGGAATGGCCGGAATTGAATATCAGTTTGAAGAATATCCTCTTTCTGTAAGTTTTGACTGGAAACCAGAGCTGAACCTAATTGATCATGCCAGATTTAATGGCGTACCTGTTGCACTTACAGCACGGTACCGCATAAACTGGTAACCACTTTTTAGCAATCAAAATGGCTGGAAGCACCTGTCATTTTGATTGCGTTCTACTAAAATTAAAATTGCTTAAACCAAAGCAAGCAAAATGATGTTCATTTTGAAAACAGAATAAAATATGCTTAACCTACAATCCTTATTTAATCAATACAATGAAATTCTTGGCAAAATCAGCACAACAAAACACAAACTTGAACAAGAAACCCCGACCGATCTCTCCGTTCTTGATTTTGTAGATGCCGAAACTGCCGATCGCTTTTTGGTTGAGCAGGAAGTTCATCAGAATATGGAAAATGAATTGGAACAGCTCAATATTGAATGTGCAGAAATTGAAGAAGAGCTGTCTACCAAACTTTGCTCAATTGGCACAAAGGTATTGGTTGATGATCTGCGTGACTACAAAAAAGTTTTTATCTATTGCGAAGAGGGTACCATTATTTGCGAGGAATGCAGCAATCAGCCAGACACCATTTAAGATTTAGTGGTGTGCTAAAACTCAAAAGCAAGTCGCTGCTTCAGCGAACCAATCAAATTTTCAGATTTCGCTCTTTTAGAACGCCTTCAAGCGCTTCATTTTTAGCCTTTGAACCGTTTGCTAGCTTGTAGACAAAAAACAAAGGAATCAAGGTTAAAAGTCCCCACGTGTTTTTAAAAACGCTAAACGCAATAACGCCGACTAAAAAACCCACCAGTACGGCATTTATAATAACCGCAGATTTCATTTTTTTAGCTTCTTGAAGCAATTCTTCGTCGCTTAGGTTGCGTAAATCTAACTCTTCCATTTTCTATTTTTGATGCTATAAACTTTGATAACAGCTTGTATTCATTCTATTGAATCCCGATACAAAAGCGTTTTATATCGCCAGAAAATGATCAGGAATTGGAGCTGTTAACGGCAACTAAACTAATATTTCTGCTTGTATTTCGCAAATTATTTAGAATGATGCATCTGGCGACCGGAAAATTTCTAACTGTTTTTCGCCACAAGGCGGATATTTGGATGAGAGGCAATAATTTCAATAATAATATCAAAATAGGTTTTGCCGGTGCCCTGCTCCAGTTTTTCTAATTGTTCCTGATGAAATTTCTTGTTAAACGGCGATTCTGGCTTCAATTTATTCAGGTAATAATTCCGTGTAGCTTCAAAACCCAGGCATTCGCGGCTATGATCTATATTTTCCCAAACCAGATCTACTTCTTGTGCACCGCGCAACAAGCCAAAATTGCCATAAAGTAAATCATCAAAAGCATCTAAACTTTCGCCAATCTGCCAGTCTTCTTCTTTCATAAATACTGTATTTATTTCTGTATAGAATGAAGAAATATCTGAAATATTGAAACCTTCCAATGTAATTTCTGGTCGGATAGTGACAGGAGTTTGAGTAGAAAAGGACATGATGTTTTTTTGAGTAAGCGTAAATTCTGATACAATATAATCTGCATGTACATTTTATACAAAACCAGATGCCGATTAAGGAAAAATTTCGGGCAAAAAACCGTTTTAAACAAAAAAACCTGCTGATGTAGCAGGTTTTTTTAGCTTTTTCGCGGTGAGGGCGGGATTCGAACCCGCGGTACCGTTACCAGTACGACAGTTTAGCAAACTGTTCCTTTCGGCCTCTCAGGCACCTCACCGTTTTCCGTGTTTTTCGTAGTATCTACGTCGTTTTCGGTGTGCAAATATAGCAACAAAAGCTATTCTTCAAAAAAAAAATTAAGAAAGATTTTGATAATCTATACGCACATGGTAGATGCTCATCAACATCGTCTTGAAAATCAATTTGATAGTCTCAATATCTTTTAATGTTAAATCGCAATCGTCTAACTGATTTTGTTCCAATTTATAGTTAATTATCCGTTCAACCAGGTCATTTATGTTCTGCGCGTCGGGATTTTTCAGACTTCTAGACGCCGCTTCTACCGAATCTGCCAACATCAAAACGCCGGTTTCTTTACTAAAAGGAATCGGCCCCGGATAACGGAAAATATTCTCATCAACAAATTTCTCTGGCGAATTTTTAAGAAAGGACTGATAAAAGTAATCAACGCGGGTATTGCCGTGGTGTGTGCGAATAAAATCGATGATTGCTTCGGGCATTTGATGCTTTCTAAGCGTTTCAATTCCTTTGTGCACATGTTGGATAATAATTTGCGCACTTTGCTCATACGGAAGCTTATCATGCGGACTGACAGCTGTATTTTGGTTCTCGATAAAATATTGCGGATTATCCATTTTACCAATATCGTGATACAGCGCTCCTGCCCTTACCAGAACAGAGTTTCCACCGATTTTAAAAATTGCTGCCTCTGCTAAGTTTGCTACCTGCAAAGAATGCTGAAAAGTTCCCGGCGCTTTGAAAGCCAATTCGCGCAGCAATTTATTATTGGTATTGGTTAATTCAATCAATGCTACATCCGAAGTGATACCGAAAATCCGTTCAAAAAGATAAATTAACGGATATGCAAGCAAAGAAAGCAATACGCTAAAAATGAAAGGTACAAAACTGATCCATTCTATCTCGCTAAATGTACCTTCGCGCAGCAGCGCAATGCCAACAAATGATACCAGGTAGGCCAGCAAAATATACATTGCGGAAAGTAAAAACCGCTCGCGTTTTACAAAATTCTTAATGCTGAAAATGGCCACCATACCTGCGGTTACCTGATAAAACACAAATTCAAAACTATTGGGCACAAAAAAACCGGCAATCAGAATTACCAGCATATGCAGGTAAAGCGCCAAACGGGTATCGAACAGAATCCGTATAATAATAGGCACAATACAAAAGGGCATATAGTACAGGTTTGGAATTTCCATTTTTATGGCCCAGGTAAGTGCCAGTAACATCCCGGTTGTTACCAAAAGCAATAGTGAAAGTTGCCTGTCGTCTGCAAAAATATCTTTACGAAACAGAAACAGGAACGACATTAAAATGGTCAGGATAAAACTCACCAAAACTACCTGGCCCAGATAAATAAGTGTACGGTTGCCTATCGTTTTGGTTTGTGCATCGTAAGCAGATTTATACGATTCTAGTTTTTGATAAATATCTTCGTCAATAACATCGTTTTTTGCTACAATTAATTCTCCTTTTTGCACCATACCTTTTGTGGTAGATAGATTATTGACCGTATTGGTTTGAATAACCTGCGTAAGCCGCTCATCAAAAGTAATATTGGCTGTAATGTGGTCTTCGGCCAGATTGGTTACTACATCTGTGATAACCTGGTTTGTAGATTTAAAATTTGATTTAAAATACTCAAGTGCAGTTTCGGCAGTAAATACATCTTGCGTATTGCGTTGTTTGGAAACGTTATTTTCCATTAGAGAGAAATCGTAATTTTTCCCGTTGGTTTGATGTTTACTGTTAATACTGATGATACCGCGTTTATAAATGGCATCCAGCAAACGATAGGAACTGCTTTTGAAAGCATCGCGCTCTTTATCGTTTAATTCGGTAGATTTCCATTTAATATCAAATTCATTGGTAAAAGCCTCTAATGCGCTGCTGGCCACATCGCGATTGAGCTGATAAACCGGCAAAACATCTTTGAGGGCATTTTTTTTATCGATATTAACCTGTGGATTTGTTTTCAATATCGCGAAACTGAAAGGAGCTACTACATCTTTATTCATCCACACCTTGTTTTTCTCGAACTCATATCGGAAACGCGGCTGTTTGGGCAAGAAAAGGGTGATTACAAATACCGTCACCACCATCATTAAATATTTGAAGTTAGACGAATACTTGCGGTATAGGATTTTGTGTGAGTTTTTTTTGATTTTGGCCAAAACGGTAAAATTATGTTGAAGTCAAAAATAGCATTTTTATCTAAATTAAAATTTGTTGCTTTTTGTTTGCTTATCAGCAGAAAAATCTTTTAATTTATGATATCAAATTAATATCAATCATGTATCAGGAAAAAATCATCAATCCGCCGTCTGGCTATTTAACCTTTGCGCTGTTTCTGGCGTTAATCGGTGTATCTATTTTTTGTTTTATAACCGAAAGTTACATTTGGGGCTGCTGTCTGCTGGCCTTTAATTTCTTTTTGGTTTTACCAGGTCTTATAATCAACAATCCAAATGAAAGTAAAGTTCTTACCTTATTTGGTAAATATGTAGGCACAGTAAAAACCGACGGGTTTTTCTGGGTAAATCCGCTAACGACAAAGAAAAAAGTTTCTTTAAGGGCAAACAACTTAAATGGCCAGCAACTTAAGGTGAACGACAAATTGGGAAACCCGATTGAAATTGCTGCAGTTGTAGTTTGGAAAGTAAATGAAACGGCGAAAGCGGCCTTTTCTGTAGAAAATTACATGCAATATGTTTCTATACAGAGTGAGGCGGCAGTAAGGCATTTAGCCAATATTTTTCCGTACGATAATTTCGAAGATGAAGAAGCAACCATTACGTTAAAAGATGGTGCCGATAAAGTAAGCAGCATTTTGGAAACCGAACTTAATGAAAGGTTATCTCGTGCCGGAATTGAGGTAATTGAAGCACGGATATCGCATTTGGCGTATGCACCAGAAATTGCCAGCGCCATGCTGCAAAGACAACAAGCAACGGCCGTAATTGCTGCACGTAAGCAAATTGTAGAAGGCGCTGTAGGTATGGTAGAAATGGCACTTGCCAAATTGTCTGAAAAAGGGATTGTAGAACTGGATGAAGAGCGCAAAGCGGCAATGGTGAGCAACCTTTTAGTTGTACTTTGCGGCGAACGCAATGTTGCGCCAATTGTAAATACCGGATCGCTCTACAATTGATGTTCGGTTATTTTTTACCGAACGTTTTAAAAAACTCTTAAAAAGACCAATCCCAAAAGGTTAAATCTGACAATTAAAAGCAATAGACAGGATGGCGGATAAAGATAAAAAGGCTTTTGCGCTAAGGATTAGCCCAGCATTGCTGAAAGATATTGAGGCTTGGGCAATGGATGAATTTAGAAGCACAAACGGGCAGATCGAATTTCTGCTTAGTCAGGCTGTAAAGGCAAGAAGGCGAAGTAAAGGAAAACCAAATCAGGAGGAATGATGCAAATCATTCCTCTTTTTTATGCTTTAGGCCGGTTAAAAAAATTATTGAAAAATAGCATTTGATATTGGATAGCATTTCCCCAATATTCAAAATTATGAACGCCCGGACGGGTAATGTAATCGTGATTGATGTTGCGCTCCAGAAGCTTCTCATGTAATTTCTGATTTACGTTATAGAAAAAATCTCCAGTGCCGCAATCAATTATAATTGCAAGATTATTTGGTGTTAGCAAATGCAACTGGTTAATTACCGTATTGTTGTCCCAACGTTCGGGAAACTGTGCATAACTACCGAGGCGCTTGGCAATATCCCAATTTAAAGGAAAAGAACGAATATCTACGCCCCCACTCATACTGCCACATGCACCAAAAATATCCTGATGCCGAAAACCAAGATACAAACCGCCGTGGCCACCCATACTTAAACCGGTTATGGCACGGCCGCTTTTGTTTTTAATGGTTTGATAATGTGCATCGATGTAAGTGACCAATTCTTTTGAAACATAGGTTTCATATTGATACGACGGATCAACCGGACTATCAAAATACCAACTGGTTACGCCACCATCTGGCAACACAATAATTATTCCGTACGCATCTGCAAGCCTGCTTACCACATTTTTATCAGGTGTTTTGGTAACCCAATCAGAATAATTGCCGCCGGCACCATGCAGAAGATATAAAACGGGCAATTTTTTGCCTGCGCCGTATTCCGCTGGCCTAATCACAACAGCTTTAATATCTTTATGCATTACATCGCTATGTGTAATTATGGTATCTACTTTGGCAGCACGAACTGACAGCCCCAAAAACAGAAAAATCAAAATAGCAAATGCGGATATTTTCAAGCAGGGTTTGATCAACATAAAAAGATTTTTGAATGATAAATATATGATTTCGCTCAACTTAAACGAACAAAACAAAGCCGAAAAATGTATTAGTGAGGAAGTTTAAAAATATTAAAGCGGATAAGCGGTTTCGCTTTTCGGCTCAGAGAGCACAAAAAAACTTTGCACAGTGGTGATATTGGGCAATGTTGCCAGTTTATTCCTTAAAAAAAGATGATACGCATCCATATCGCTTGTGGCAATTCGCAATAAAAAATCATTGGCTCCTGTCATTTGTAAACACTCCATCACTTCCGGAAATTTAGCAACTTCCTGTTCAAATTCGTTTAACGTTTTTGCGGTATGGTCATTCAGCAACACTTGCGAAAATGCAATAAGGTTACGATTTATTTTTTTACGGTCTAAAATCGCAACAATTTTTTTGATATATCCTTGCTCTTTAAGTTTCCGTATGCGTTCATGTATCGCCGCAATAGATTTATTCAACTTAGCAGATAGTTCCTTATTCGTGAGCGATGCATCTTCCTGCAACATCTTTAAAATCTGTAAGTCTGTGGGGTCTAGTAGGTTTTGCATGTATGAAAGATTTTTGCTTTGAAGAATAGAATTATTCCCGTTTCCGTAAATTTTCTCGTTATAATTTAAATATCAATAAAATTTCTCGATTATTTAGTTATGATTGATTTATTCTAACAGTATAATCAATTTTGTGAGAGAATTTTATCAAAAAAGACAACCACATCCGATGGAACTTACTACAGATGTTAAATTAGAGTGTTCAATGCAAGGCAAATTTGCACACCTGGAATTATTAGTTGGCAATACACCAATGCTCGAATTGAATTACAACATTCACGGCAAATCTGGCAAAATATATGCAAAGTGCGAACATTACAATTTAACCGGAAGCATAAAAGACCGCATGGCTTTGTTTACGCTTAAACAGGCGTACGCAGAAGGTGCAATAAAACCCGGTGATTTAATTGTTGAAGCAACCAGTGGAAATACCGGAATTGCTTTTGCAGCGATTGGACGCGCACTGGGGCATCCGGTAAAAATTATTATGCCGAACTGGTTAAGTAAAGAGCGGATTGATATTATTACAAGTTTGGGCGCAGAAGTGCAGTTGGTAAGCAAAGAAGAAGGTGGCTTTTTAGGCAGCATTCGTATGGCGGAAGAAATGGCTGTACGAAATCCTGATGTTTTTTTACCAAAACAATTTGAGAACGATGCCAATCCATCGGCACATGAACATTCTACCGGATTGGAAATCTGGAATCAACTGCAAAATAAACAATTAGTCCCTGATGCATTTGTAGCCGGCGTTGGAACTGGCGGAACGATTATGGGCGTTGGAAAATTCTTGAAACAGAAAAATCCTGGCGTTAAAATACATCCGCTTGAACCTGCAGAATCACCTACATTAAGTACCGGCTACAAAGTTGGAAGTCACCGCATTCAGGGCATTTCAGACGAATTTATTCCTGAAATCGTAAAACTGAATGTGTTGGACGAAATTGTGAAAGTAAATGATGGCGATGCGATTTTAATGGCACAAAAACTGGCAAAACAACTTGGTTTAGCAGTTGGCATTTCATCTGGCGCTAATGTAATTGGTGCCATAAAATTACAACAACAACTGGGGAAGAATGCGGTGGTGGTAACTGTATTATCAGATAGCAATAAGAAATACCTCAGTACAGATTTGATGAAAGAAGAACCCATAAAACCAGAATACATTAGTCAGGAGGTGACATTCCTGGACTTTAATGCAATTAGCCGACTATAAAACCAGAAAATCAAACATGAGAAAATTACTTTTTATCTTTGCGGCCATGCTGTTTAATATAGCTGCACACGCCCAAATTGAGAAACCCGTAACCTGGAGTTATGGCGCGAAAAAAATCAATACAACAGAAGCTATAGTTTATTTAAAAGCAAACATAGAAGATGGCTGGCACATTTATTCGCAAGATGTTAAAGACGGCGGCCCCGTTAAAACCTCATTTACTTTTGCCCGAAACCCAGCGTATGTACCGCTTGGCAAAACGATAGAACCGAAACCCATTACCAAATTCGAGAAAACATTTAAAATGGATGTAAGTTATTTTGAAAAGACAGTGGTATTCCAACAAAAAGTTAAAATTAAACCCGGCAGTGTCGTGGTAAAAGGGACTGTAGAATTTATGGTTTGTAATGATAAACAATGTTTACCGCCAGAGGAAGTTTCGTTCAGTATTCCAATTAAATAAAATATAATTAATGGCTTAATTAAATATAACAGCCAAAATAAGAAAACCTGTAGTAGTAGAAGACCTGCAGAAGTTATGTTAGTTAACTATAGAGCATTACCGGATGGAATGCTCTATTTTTTTTTATGCCTCAAAGCAATATTACATACTCAACAAAAATATAATCACGCAAGCGTAGAAAAACCAACAACTGATAAAAAAATGAATTTTATTTCGTCACAGGTGAATTTGCTATTAAACTGGTTACCAGAGGCAAAAATTGAACTCGATGGTCTGGTTTCTAATTTCAGTCTAAAATCACTGACAAATGCGTTTAATTATTTTCAGAAAAAATTTGCACTCATAATATTTTTCCTATATTTGCACCACGATAAACAAAACGGCATATTAAAAAGGAGTTTTTAATGTTTTGTTGAAAGCTCGAAAGAGATAAAGATCGATACCAATGTTCGGGATGTAGCGTAGCCCGGTATCGCGCCACATTTGGGATGTGGAGGTCGTAGGTTCGAATCCTGCCATCCCGACACAAAACACCAAAAAAGCCTTTAGTTTTAAATCTAAAGGCTTTTTTGTTTGATTTCATTTTCAACTCAGATGCCTTCGGAAAAACTAATCTTTTTTTTTCCAACTCAATTACCTGTACAGAACGCAGTTAGAGGCTAGTCCAAGTTTTACGGAATCACCTGCAAACATTTCCTTCAACTTCGTCGTTTCAATTACAATCAATCGCCCTTAGCCGAGTCATAAAGAAAATGAAGAAACACCTGTTTTTTGCTCTTTTATTAACCATTTTTATATCCCGAAATGCAAACGCGCAATACAATTTTGAACAACTCATCCGCTCCGGACCAGCAGATGCGCAAAAACTAGTTGAAGCTTACGCAAATCCACTTTTATACGGCTTAGGTTTGGGTATGAACAGCGGCTGGACCAACACAGCGCAAACTATTGGCCCTTTACATTTTGACTTGCGTATCATGGCTACCGGTTCTTTAGTTCCTCCATCTAAACAAACTTTTGACGTAACCAGTATCGGTTTGTCATGCAATTTACGCCCTTCCGATCCGGCGCTAATCCGTTCCCCAACTTTTACTGGCGATAATAAAAATAACGGTCCCTGGATGGATTTGTACGACGCCAACAACAATAAACTCATTTCATTTGAATTACCAAGTGCGGTTATCCGCGATCTTGTACCCACGCCCCAGGTTCAGCTCACCGTTGGTTTACCTGCAAATACAGAAGTGATGATCAGAGCAGCGCCAAAAATCCGCCTGGGAAAACATTATGGCTCCATCTCCCTATTCGGACTCGGCATCAAACACAATCTGATCAAAGATTTTTTTCCAGGTGCGAAAACGAAAACACCCTTCGATCTTTCCATTCTTGGCGGATACAATACACTAAACTATAGCATGCCCTTAAGTTTGCAGCCATTAGAGGGAATGGTGCCTGAAAATGATGCACAGGTTGCAGATTTTAGTACCCAACAGATTTATGCCAGATTTCATAATATTTTATTCCAGGCAACAATATCCAAACAATTCTCCGTCTTCACACCTTTTGCTTCCCTCGGTTACAGCATTTCTATGGCGAGACTGGGTCTTGAAGGCAACTATCCGATTGTTAACAGCATAAGAGACAACCAAATTGCATACATCACCTATACTGATCCCTTTCAAATTGAAAAAACATACCTTAAAACCTTCCGCGGAGATATCGGCTTTCAGATCAAACTTCCCGTGATACGGATATATGGATCATATGGCTTTTCAGGTGGATATGGGATGTTGAGCGGTGGCATCGGTTTGGGCTTTTAAACTGCAATGAAGCTATGTTACCTCAAGGTTACTGTTACTTTTAGTTACAAAAGTACCTAAATAAACAAAGCAAGCTTACCTTTACATCCATTATATAAAACAGTTTAAAAATGGATTTTAAAAATAAAAACGTAGTAATTACCGGTGGAACAACCGGAATTGGATTTGCCACCGCCAAAGCATTTATTGATGCAGGTGCAAAAGTTTGGATTACCGGAAGAAATGAAACCAACTTAAAAAAGGCGGCGGATGAAATCAATAGCGAAAACCTCATTACTGTGGTATCTGACACGTCAACTATACAAGGCATAGAAATGCTGAAAACCGCCTTTGCACAAAGCGAAAATTCACTTGATGTATTGTTTTTAAACGCCGGAATTGCAGTTTTTAGTCCGATTGAGCATGCAACTGAAGCAGATTTCGATGCGCAATTCAATACCAATGTTAAAGGTCACTTCTTTACGCTACAGAAAATGCTTCCGCATCTGGTTGATGGCGCATCTGTTGTATTCACTTCATCTACGGTTGCAACAGCCAAAAATCTCGGTTCTGGTGTATATGCAGCAACCAAAGGCGCCTTAAATAAGATTGCTCAGGTTGCCGCCAATGAATTGGCAGGAAGAAAAATCAGGGTAAATATTGTGAGTCCTGGTCCGGTACAAACACCAGGTTTGGAGCTTGCAGTTCCTGAAGAAGCCAAGGCACACCTCGCAGCAGCAACTTCGCTTCAGCGTTTGGGTACGCCTGACGAAATTGCAAAAACAGTTTTATTTTTAGCTTCTGATGATGCCAGTTTCATTAACGGCGCAGAGCTGCTGGTAGATGGTGGTTATATTAATTATGCACTTAAATAGATCTTACAAAATTCAAAATGCTAGGTTCTGATTGAACCTGCATTTTGAATTAAATGTATTCCATGATGATCAATATGTAGAAACTTTTGGCAGTGCAAATGAAAACACACTGCCTTCGCCTAAGGCACTTTCTACCCAAATCCTACCCTTTTCTGCTTCAATAAAATCCTTAGAAATGGCAAGCCCCAAACCAGATCCGGATTTGTTTTGTCCATCCGTCGGTACCTGAAAATATCGGTCAAATAAGCGTTTCTGATATTGCTCTTCTATCCCCTTTCCAAAATCGCGTACAGAAAAAACGATATCATCTTTTACCAATTCTACGGCCAGATATATCTTAGACTTTTCTGCACTGTAACGCAATGCATTAGATAAAAAATTCACGAGAACCCAGGCGGTTTTTTGAATATCGGCATAAACGCTAGGCAATTCTTCATTGCACAGTACTTCTAAACTAATTTGCTTCTGCTCGGCCTGAAACCTTACGGCATTTAGCGCATAGCTAACAATTTCTAAAGGTTTCGTAACTGTGAAGCTGAGTTTAAGATTTCCTGTTTCTGCTTGAGAAAGATCTAGAAGCTCGCCAGTAATTTTCAGCAGCCGTTCAGAATCTTCCTGTATGTGCTGTATAAGTTCTTGCTGCTCTGTATTGATCTGCCCAATGCGTTCATCCTTTAATAGCTTTAAACTCATTTTTATAGATGAAAGTGGCGTTTTAAGTTCATGCGAAACCGTAGCGATAAAGTTGGTTTTGGCCTCATCCAATTCTTTAAACTGTGTAATATTGCGCAACATATATACACTGCCAGCAGAGCGTGTAGAGGCAACAAGTGTATTTTCTTCTTTATTTTGCAGGTTTGGAATGATAATTTCCCGGTAATCAAGCTGAAAATAAGATTCCCGGTTGTCTGCATAAATCTTAATCACAGCCTTATCTTTTCCTGGCGATAAAATCCGGTCTAGAAGTTCATTTTTCTTTTGAAGATCAGAAACATTCCGTCCAATATTTTGATTGGCATCGAGGTTTAATAGTTTCGAGGCTATCGTATTTAAAAATAGAATTTCTCCCCTTTCATTAACACCGATAATACCGTCTTGCATCTGTGTTATAATGGCTTCAATACGTAATTTTTCACTTTTTAATATAGATAAGTTACTATTTTCCCACTCATTAAGTTTGGTGGCCATTGTGTTAAATGCTGCTGCCAGTTCTGAAAATTCATCATCATTATCAAAATGCAAGCGCTGATTATAATTTCTGTTGGAAATCTGCCGAATGGCCGAGCTAAAGGCAGCAAGCGGATTAGCAACAAAACCTGGAAAATTAACGATAAACGTGAAAAGAATAAGAAAGCAGAAGGTTGCTGAAATTGCAATGTAAATATTTGCGCGTGCAGCAACCGCATTTGCCTGTTCATTTTTTCGAAAAATTGCTTTTAAGTTTACGGCTTCAACATTATGAAGTGCTGCATAAAGCTGCCTCAAATTCAATTGCCTTTCTGTATCTTCTCTACTTTTTAACAATGAATAAAATTTTGATCTAATCAATTCTGCTGCTTTTTTTTCTCCAGACTCTGTGATATTTTGCATTTCCTGAGCGATCGCAGACTCAAATCTGGATTGATTTTCTTTGGATAAAGGCAAAGTTTGCTGATCCAAAATATAACGCATCGCGGATACATATTTGAGGCTTTCATAATTATCTTTCAGAATAACTTTTGACTTATCTGCAAGTTCATTAAGAATCATAAGCGAAATCAAGCCAAAAGTCAGTACAATTACAAAGAGAAAGCCGAAGCCAAGTCGAAGTTTTGTTTTTATTTTCATTGCGGTCATGTCATTATCAAAACTACTCAAGAAAGAATTACCAGATCAATATCCTTGCGTGCAAGATTTTTCAGTAATCCATTCAGTACAGCGGTTCGTAAAATTAGCTGAAAAAGATTAAGATGTGGTTTTCCGATACAAATGGTTGTAATTTCTTTTTCCACAGATAAATCTATTATGGATTGGGTAACGTTGTTGTTTCTGATTTTAATTAATTCAGCGCCAAGTTCTGTAGCCAGTTTGAAATGGTTAATCAAGTGGCGTTGTTTGTCTAACTTTATTCGTGCGGTAGTTTCGTTATCGGTTTGAATATATAGCACAATCCAAGGTGAGTGGTAATAAGATGCCAGCCGTGCTGTTTTTCTGATAACTACACCTGCGGTTTCTGCATTTGAAGAAATACAGGCCAGAAAACGTTCGGTACGCAATTTCACAGATTTTGGTATTTGCATCTGTATTTTTCTTTCTACCTGATGGGCAACTTCCTTTAAAGCCAGCTCGCGCAAACGGAGAATTTTATCATTCTGAAAGAAGTTTGTCAAAGCACGTTCAATTTTACTTTCATCGTAAATTTTTCCAGCTTTTAACCTGGCAACTAGTTCATCTGCAGTGAGGTCAATATTTACGATTTCGTCTGCAACATCTAAGATTTTATCCGGAATGCGTTCCTTAACAGATATTCCGGTGATGCTCTCAACTTCTTCATTGATACTTTCCAAATGCTGTATATTTACGGCAGAAATTACACTGATTCCTGCATCAAGTAAATCCAGAACATCTTGCCAGCGCTTGGCATTTTTACTGCCTTCTATGTTGCTATGCGCAAGTTCATCTACAATAACAATTTCTGGGTGGCGGTTTAAAATTGCGCTGAGATCCATCTCTTCGAGCAGTTTCCCCTTGTAGTAAATTTTTCGTCTTTCTACCATAGGTAAACCTGCAAGCAATGCATGAGTTTCTGCTCTATTATGGGTTTCGATATAACCTAAACACACATCAATCCCACTTTTTAATAAAGTATGCGCTTCTTGTAGCATTTTATATGTTTTCCCAATACCAGCAATCATCCCAACGTAGATTTTCAATTTCCCACGTCTGGATTTTTGTACCAGATCCAGAAAATGTTTTACTGATTCTGTTTTCTCTTGCACTCCCATATTTGCTAAACCGAAAAAATTAAACCATAAAATATAATGCAACCAATGCGTATAAATATAACAGATTGACGAAATCTAAATGAACGACTACCCACTTGGAGGTTTTTCTTCCGTGAGTGGTTCAGTCGTTTATTCTTCGGCATTGCCGCTGATTTCAAAAACACCCCAAAGGCGATCAAAATAAAACAAAACAATAATTCCATTTGATAAAGAATTTAATTTTTTGGGTTTTGATTAACGCACTGCTTTAACATACTCTTAAGTATTTTTCCTCCCCCTTTCCCCCTCAAGACGGGGAGACAAAACGCAGAAAAACAATCTGCACAACAACGTTAATATCACTAATATTCACAAGGTTAGGCCTTAACCTGACTGAATCAAAATGATACCGCAATACTTGCGGTTAAACTGGTGTTGCTGCTAACCAAAGAGCCTTGTCGAATAAAAGTCTGATCTTTGCTGTTGAAGGTTTTACCTTCCAGGCGAATAACCGCGTTTGTAACCGGCGAATAATCTATGTTCAATGAATATCCTGAAGTTTTAAAACCGTTAACCGTGTTCGTTGCCACAAATATTGCGTCTTTATCCTCGTAATATTCAAATCTGCCGGCAAGTGCCCACTGCTCTGCAAACTTATATTGAACAATAGCGACGGGCGATAAAACTTTCGAAGTTTCATTACGTTCCTTTTGTTTTTGCTGACTTCCGTAATCAAATCCCAGTGTTAGTCCCAGACGTTTGTTTAGTTGAAAAACCCCGTAAATATTGTGGTAAATTCGCCTAACGCGCACAGAATCTGCCCCTTCCACGCCGATGTAATTACTGTAATTAAGTGTGAACGAAGCAGTTGGTTTATACGTAAGCTGTAAACCTCCTGCCGGTGCATTGTTGCCGTTTTGCCTAGTAATGCGTTGCCATCCATTGAGGTAAAGCGCGGTTGCAGTTAACTTCCCATCATTAGTACTGTAACTCAACTTGGCACCAGACTCATAATACGGTGTATTTTCTGACGATATATTTCTGGTAAGCACCCAGCAATCTTTAGAAACGGCACTTTCAAAACCAATGTGCGACGAAAATATACCGGCGTCTATCCACAAATTTGCTGTTTTTGACAGTTTAACGCCAATATTGGCTTCGAGTACATTTTTTAAAACACCGGGCTCTGCAGCAAGATTTGCATTGGTGTATGTTCCGGCCATAAATGCCAGATTTCCTCTAATGTTGCCATTCTCATAAGCGGCTTTTATAAAACCAAGATTTAGATTTACTTCGTTCGTGCGGTTGTGCGAGTAAATGAAAGATGGGCGATTATGGTCTGCAGGTTGGTTGAAATCATATGTGTAATAGGTTTCGAGATAACCTGAAATTTTAAGTTTTGGCATTTCCTGTGCAGATGCGAAGAAGGATAGCGCAAGCAATACGATAAGTAACTGAATCTTTTTCATTTGATATTTTTGAGTACAGCCGACAAAGCAGCTGTTTGATTTCTCCATTAGTAATTGTTGAATAAACCGTTCCTGCCCCTTTGCGTGTTGCTGGCAAACGCTGATGCAAAGGGGCGGTTCTGGTTTGTAGGATATTAAGAACTAAAGCCTATCTAAAGCCAGATTAAGCTGAAGCACATTTACAGTAGTTGGGCCAAATAATCCAAGAAATGGTTTTAATGTATTTAAAGAAACAAGTGCTTTAACTTTTGCAGCCGGAATATTTCTGGCCTTTGCCACTCTTGCGATTTGAATTGCGGCACCCTGTTCTGAAATATCGGGATCTAAACCACTGCCAGATGCGGTAACCATATCTGCAGGAATATCCGATTTTTTGATTCCGGGATTATATTTCATTAAGGTATCTATTCTGGATTGCACCTCTTGTAAATATGCAGTATTTGATGGCCCTTTATTAGAACCTGCAGAACCCGCCGCGTTATAATCCACTGCCGATGGCCTTCCCCAAAAATATCCACCTTGGGTAAAACGCTGTCCTAAACGTGCGTAACCAACCTTTTTTCCATTTCTTTCGAGCGCTTCTCCGCCGCCATTTCCTTTTGCAAGTTTTGACGCAAGCGCGATACCAATTGGATAAATTACAGAAAGCAAAACCAACAGTACCAGCGTTAAACGGAGCGATTGAACGATATATTTTTTCATAACTTTTTTCTTTAGAGCCTATACAAAAAGGCCGACCAATAAATCAATAATTTTAATCCCGATGAAGGGCGCAACAACGCCACCAATACCATAAATAAATAGGTTACGCCGCAGTAGCGCTGTGGCACCAATTGGTTTATACGCCACACCTTTTAATGCGAGCGGAATTAGAATGGGAATAATAATGGCGTTAAAAATAACCGCAGATAGAATGGCAGATTCTGGTGTGTGCAAACCCATAATATTTAAGTGTTGCAATGCGGGAATCGAAGCGATAAACAAAGCCGGAACAATAGCAAAGTATTTGGCTACGTCATTTGCGATAGAAAATGTGGTAAGCGTGCCACGGGTAATGAGCAGTTGTTTACCAATCTCAACAATTTCAATTAATTTTGTTGGGTCATTGTCTAGATCGACCATATTGCCGGCTTCTTTAGCCGCCTGCGTTCCACTGTTCATCGCCACACCAACATCTGCCTGTGCAAGTGCAGGCGCATCATTCGTTCCATCGCCCATCATCGCAACCAGTTTTCCAATGGCCTGTTCTTCCTTAATGTAATTCATCTTATCCTCCGGTTTCGCTTCGGCAATAAAATCATCCACACCGGCTTTTTCAGCAATATATTTTGCGGTTAAAGGATTATCGCCGGTAACCATAACCGTTTTTACGCCCATTTTACGGAGACGTTCAAAACGCTCACTAATGCCGGGTTTAATAATATCCTGCAATTCAATAACGCCAAGTACCTTCTCATTTTCGCAAACTACAAGAGGTGTACCGCCATTAGAAGCGATGTTTTTTACATGTTCTTTTACATCTTTAGGGAAGATATTGCCTGCATCTTCTACGATTTTCCGGATCGAATCAAAGGCTCCTTTCCTAATGCGTTGCCCATTTGCAGTATCCATTCCGCTAGATCTGGTTTCCGCCGTAAAACGGATAAAGACTGCACCGTCCGGAATGCCATTAGAATGGTAGCCTTGTGCAGCTGCAAGTTCTACAATTGATTTTCCTTCAGGCGTTTCATCAGCAAGTGAACTTAATATACAGGCTTCAGTAAAATTGGAGAGATCAATTCCGGTGCTGGCGAAAAAATTAGTTGCCTTACGGTTTCCAATGGTGATGGTTCCGGTTTTATCCAGCAACAATACATCTATATCTCCGGCAGTTTCCACGGCTTTTCCGGATTTGGTGATCACATTTGCACGCAATGCCCGATCCATTCCGGCAATTCCGATTGCAGATAGAAGTCCGCCTATAGTTGTTGGAATTAAACAAACGAATAAAGAAATTAATGCAGCTATTGTGATTGGTGTATTTGCGTAATCTGCAAAGGGTTTTAAAGTTACGCATACGATAATAAAAACGAGGGTAAAACTGGCCAAAAGTATGGTAAGAGCGATTTCATTTGGTGTTTTTTGTCTGGATGCACCTTCTACCAGGGCAATCATTTTATCCAGAAAACTTTCGCCGGGCGCAGTACTTACCTGCACTTTTATTTCATCAGAAAGTACTTTTGTGCCGCCGGTAACGGAAGATTTATCGCCGCCGGATTCGCGGATTACAGGCGCAGACTCTCCGGTAATAGCAGATTCATCAATTGTTGCGATTCCTTCAATAATTTCTCCATCTGTGGGAATGATATCGCCCGCAACGCAGATAAATACATCACCTTTGCGAAGCTGATTGGAAGAAATTGTTTCTACACTTCCATCTGGTCGAAGCACTTTTGCCGGCGTTTCTTCGCGGGTTTTCCGCAAACTATCCGCCTGAGCTTTACCTCTGGCCTCGGCAATAGCTTCAGCGAAATTTGCAAACAAAAGCGTTAACAAGAGAATTAAAAAGATGAAAAAATTATACCAGGCACTGCCTTGTCCCGTGTTACTTACAGAATATATGGTTACGTAAGCCATAATTAATGTTCCGATTTCAACAGTAAACATTACCGGATTGCGCACCATTACCCTTGGGTCTAATTTTACGAAGGATTGCTTTAATGCAGTCTGCACTAAGGCAGCTTCAAACAATTTTGTATTGGGTTTCATTTTTGATTTTTGAAAATTCTAGATAAACAGATCTCGATGCTTGTTACTTTACCAGCGTGAAATATTCTGCCAGCGGACCTAGTGCCAGCGCCGGGAAGTAGGAAAGCGCATTCAGCACGAGGATTACAGCAAGTGTCATCAACGCAAAAGTTTTGGTATCGGTTTTCAGCGTCCCCGCAGATTCGGGAATAAATTTTTTAGCGCCAAGTAATCCGGCAATGGCTATGGGAGCGATAATTGGCAGAAATCTACCCAGAAAAATAATAACTCCGGTAAGTACATTCCAGAATACATTATTATCACCGAGACCTTCAAAACCCGATCCGTTATTGGCGTTAGATGAAGTAACCTCGTATAGCATCTCTGAGAAACCGTGAAAACCAGAATTGTTAAGCCAGTTTTCGGGTTTCACCGCCCAATCTGCAGCGCCATAATTGTTAAAAACATAACTGGAAATGGCGGTTCCTGCCAAAATGAGAAAAGGACTAAGTAGCGTAACAATTGCGGCAATTTTTATTTCTCTGGCTTCAACTTTATGGCCCAAAAATTCTGGCGTTCTGCCAACCATAAGACCAGATATAAATACCGCAACCATTAGGTAAACAAAATAATTTAGTAAACCAACGCCGCAACCCCCGTAAAATGAGTTGATCATCATGGCCAATAGTTGCCACAGCCCAGTAAGCGGCATCGTAGAATCGTGCATTCCATTTACAGAACCCGTAGAAATTACTGTTGTTAGTGTACTCCAATAGGCAGTTGCGGCTGGTCCAAAGCGAACTTCCTTCCCTTCCATTGCGCCCGTATTCTGCGAAATTCCCATTTTTGCCAATGCCGGATTGCCGCCAAGCTCTGATGAAAGCGTTGGCAACATCAAGATCAACACACCAATCGTCATGACGCCAAATATTGTCCAGGCCAGCTTTTTTCGGCCGATAAAATAACCGAATGCAATAACCATAGCCAGTGGAATAATGGTTTGCGCAATCATTTCGACCATGTTGGTCAAATAATTTGGATTCTCGAATGGATGCGCAGAATTTGCTCCAAAATAACCGCCACCATTTGTACCTAAATGTTTTATTGCAATCATTTGTGCCGCAGGCCCGCGAGAAACCTGCACGGTATCTCCTTCCAGCGAGATAAACTGATCTTTGCCCTGGTAACTTGCCGGCGTGCCGTTAAAGCTTAAAATTAATGCAACAAGTATAGAAATTGGCAGAAGTAAACGCGTAATTGCCCTGACGAAAAAGAACCAGAAGTTACCCAATTGCTGAGTGGTTTTATCCCGAAAGGCTTTAAAAAACACTACTGCTGCTGCAATTCCGGTAGCTGCACTTACAAATTGAAGGAACATAAGTACAAATTGCAGTGAGAAATACGTGATTCCGCTTTCACCAGAATAATGCTGCAGATTACAATTGGCAACAAAACTAATTATCGTGTTAAAAGCCAAATCTGGTGTCATTCCAGGATTTCCATCGGGATTGAAAGGCAAATGGTTTTGAAATATGAGCACAAAAAAGCCATAAACCAACCACAGTAAATTAATGGTCATCAGGGCTTTCATGTGTTGTTTCCAGTTCATCTGTTCCTTAGATTGAATACCAGAAAGTTTATAGATTAAATTTTCAAAGGGTTTTAAAAAATCTGTCCAGACTTTTTCTCCTGCAAATACTTTTGCCAGATATTTACCCAAAGGGATAGCAATAAGCAACGTAAGCAAGAATGTGGCAATGATGCCGGTTAATTCAGTGTTCATTTTTTAACGTGTTAAATAATTTTAAAGCGTTTGAATTAAAATTTTTCGGGTTTCAGAAGCACGTAAATCATATAGATAAATACGGCAACGGCGATAATGAATAATGCAGTCATAGGGTTTAGATTTTTTCGAACCAATCAATAGATTTATACGATGCCCAGGCGAGCAGAATTAAAAGAAGAAATAATAATATGGTCATGATGTTTATTTTTTCAGGCTATAGTCAAGCGATATACCAGAAAAAACAAAAACAACACAACAAGCTAAAAATCAATAAATTAAATAAAATACACGTACACTTACGCTTTTTAACACATCAATAACCCTTTCATTTTGGAAGGGTATTTTTCATTTTGGAAGGATTTGGTTTAGTGAAAATTGATGAGTATTCGGAGAATAACACAATCGTATGAAGAGTGTTTATTACCTGAAAATTTTGATTTTTAGTTTAAAAATGGCTATCTTGATAGTAACCAAAAGAAAAGCCTATAGATAAAGACCGACTTAAACAAATTGCTCATGAAATTAAAAAAGAAATATATCCTGAGTTTTATCGGTCTATTTTTTGTATTAGCAACGTGCCTACTTTCGGCATATAAAAAACCTTCCGAAGGTGGGGAACAGATCGTTACAAAGCCCTATTCATTCTACAATCCATATTACCGATATGCAGAAAATATATATCAGGAAGCGCACTTAAAGAATTATGGTTTATCGTTCGAAGTATTTGAAAAAGGTCTGAGAGGTTATTTGAATGTACAAGCAACAGATGCACGTGCAGACAAGGCACTCCTTGCCATTGCCGATTTTGACCAGAATAGCACCGCGAAACGCCTGTACCTGATAGACCTGAAAAACGATTCCTTATTATTAAACTCATGGGTGGCACATGGAAAAGCCAGCGGAGATGATGTGGCCTCTAAATTTTCCAATTTAGAAGATTCTTATTCCAGTAGTATGGGTTTCTTTATTACGGGCGAAGAATATGCTGGTGCACACGGCCGATCCCTAAAATTAGATGGTTTAGACAGTGGCTTTAACGATCAGGCAAGAAACCGTGCAATCGTAATACATGGTGCACCTTATGTAAGCGAATCGTCTATCCGCGCGTTGGGCAGACTTGGCCGAAGCCAGGGCTGCCCAGCGGTTGCAAGCGAATTGTCTGATCAAGTGATTTCTACACTTGGCGCCGGAAGCATATTATTTATCAATCGATCTGCGCCAAACTATATCTCAACACACTTAACAGAAGCATCAGCAGAATTGGCATATATTTTTAATGCTGGCGCGATGGTAAGTCATAGCGATTAGCCCTGATGTTAAACTTTATTTAAGTAAGTAAAAAGAACGGCATCGAGACCATACACATCTTTAACGAATTGGATCTTTTCGTCTTCACCAAGCCAGGCAGTCATATAATCCAGATAAACAGGAGTTTTATTCGGCAAAACAATATCTTCTGCTTTTGGATTTTTACTGGCCATTCCGGTTTTAATACGGTTAAACTTTTCTCCATCGCCAAATAATATATGTGCCAATTCTTGAGGTTGTTCTACCCGCACGCAACCATGACTAACTGCGCGGTTTGTTTTAGAAAAAGCAGCTTTAGCAGGTGTATCATGTAAATAAACGCTACTCTGGTTGTCAAATAGAAATTTGATTTTCCCTAGAGAATTGTCATCACCCGGACGTTGCTTAAATGAATACCCTCCAGCGCCATCAGACCAGTTTATTGTTTCCGGATTATCAACCAGCTTCCCATCATGGTAAACATCAATATTATTATTGCTTAAATAATACCGATCTGCTGCAGCATATTTTGTGATTTCTTTGTTGGCAATACTTTGCGGTATGTTCCAAACCGGATTAACTTGTACACTGTGAATTAAACTTTTAAGCTGAGGCGTTTCTCTATTAAAAGGCCGATCTTTATTCAAATCATTTTCATCGTATTCTGTAAGTTCTGTTTGTTTAGACAGATCTCTGCCTTCGCCAACACAAACTTTCATTTGTAATGCAACGCGATTTTTTTCGATTACCTGAAGAAAAAAACCTGGGATATTTACCCATACATATTTGTCATCCTCAGGACGATTAGACCACCTCAATCGTTCCAGATTTACCATTAATGTACGTGCACGCTCGCCATCTTTACCTTGTGCACCTTTCAATTCCGCATTTAGTGCCGCTTGCAAAGCGAGATAAGATTTAGCTTTTGGCTGCACACTATCTAAAAAATTCTTCAGATCTGTAGTCTCAAAAACCTTTCTAAAACTAATAGAATCCGGGCGTTTTACCGGAGTGTAGTATTGTGCAAAAATTCTGCGCGGACTAACCAAGCCAAATTGCATTGCATTACTATAATCGGTTAAAGAAGATGCTGCAGAAATTTCGAGTTCGATAAGTGCCTGGTACGCATCATCTACATTCTTTATCTTTTCCCTGGAAGTAACGGTTTCCAATTTAGCCTTTAATGCATCAATATGAAAAATCTTCGGATCGATACCATGACTAGAAGCACCAGAAAGTGTTTGAATCGACCCTGCCAATGCATCATCAGCCAAAAATTTGTCGCAAAGCAGAGGTTCAAAATTATGACTGGCGTAAAATTCTTGCATAAATTTCGGATTTCTTAAGCCCGATGTTGATTTAAGCACTTGCTGAAAGCGTTTTGAAAACTCTTGCGCATCCAGATTTTTGTAAATTTTATTTCCTGTTGCAGAAGAAATAGATTTGCCAAATTCAGCCCCTTTGGGGCCGCAGGATTGAAGGCAAAAAAGAAGTATCGAACATAAAAAAAAGTAAACGCAATGGCGTAATAGATCTGATTTGTGTGTATGCATAGCTAAAAAAGCAGTTTTTTGTCTGTTTTGTTTTTTGAAATTTTAGATTTTCTAAACTTCTAGGGAGAATTGAACACAAAAAATTTTCAAACAAAGACATTTTAAATGAGTTTTTATACCTATCTGCTCAAATATGATCTTCCATTGAGTGGAAGCAGAAACAAATTTTATGCAGAGATTGACTTCAACGGAAACGATTCGCCGCCAAAATTTATCAGATTGGACACGGACTTGCCACCGCGGACAAAAAATTCATAAAACGGAGGAAGATTATTTCAACCACTTATTACGTGTTGCGTGCGAAGCTGCGCCTTATGCTCCTTTAGCCTACGAAATCGGAATTTGTCATGATCTGCTTGAAGATACCGAAACGACTTCCGCACAACTTCTAACCAAGCTTGGTGAACTGAATTATGAGATAGACGCTGCAAATCAGATTGCTGAAGCTGTTGTAGCGCTTACCGACGTTTTTACGAAAGACACTTTCCCGTTTTTAAATAAGAAGCAAAGAAAGAAACGAGAAGCAGAAAGACTGGAAACGATTTCGCCCGTGGCACAAACTGTCAAATACGCTGATCTTACAGATAACATCAATTGGATGCTGGTTTATGACCGCAAACACCTCAAAAATTACCTACAGAAAAAACATACGTTGGTTACCAGATTGAATAGCGGTAATGCATTGCTCAGAAACAAATTGCTAAGCAAGATGGAAATGATTTTAGATGAGTTGCATCTTCAAAAAAGTTAACCCAATGAAATTTAATTCAATATGCTTACGATATCTAAAATATCTGTAACCAGGATTGTAATTTCCTGTTGAAGTTTTTCGCGTTGCGGATGATCTCGATGAACGCCAACTTCAAAGCTCAATGCACCATTTTCTTCAACAAGTAAAATCTTAACCTGTCCATCTTCGCTTAGTAATTCTGCAAATTGATTGTTATATCCGCTTTGCGCGACATACCCGTATTTTTTACTTAAAACCGCACGCGTTTGCGTAATGATGGAGACTCCTTGTTGGGCAAGTGTTTGCATATGTTATAAATTATTGTGGCGCAAACCTAAATACTTGACCGGGAAGATACAAGCGAATTGCACAAATAATCATAATGGTGTTTAATTTGGCACCAGAACAAACAGGTAACATTAAAATTATTTTTATCAGAAAAAGGCAAAAACAATATTCAAAATTCTCTGCTTGATGGATTTTCGGGGGGGATAAAAAACAAAAAGCCTTAAATCAATAGATTTAAGGCTTTTGCAATTTGTGTCGGGATGGCAGGATTCGAACCTACGACCTCCACATCCCAAATGTGGCGCGATACCGGGCTACGCTACATCCCGAACTTTGGTATCTTCTTTTTTCAATCCCGGAAGTGAATAACTACCTCCGAATTGGGAATGCAAATATAGAAAAACTACTTCGATTGTCAAGGTAAAACGGCAAAAAAACAGCCTCACAGAGCTATATTGCTTATTTTCAGCAAAATAATTTTCATTCTGTTTTTTGCGCGATTAAAAATAATAACACTATTAAATGGTGACGGGACATTTTCCTAATGCCTTAATTCAGAACTTCTATCATTAAAAAACGATAATTGATTGAATCTCTTCAACCTATTCATTAATCTTTTAACCCTCTACCTTCTAAAATCGCCGAAATACATTTCTCTATCCGGGATTCGCGGGTTTTAGATCGCTTTGGTGCAGAAAAGTACAGCAAATAAGCACGTTGTCTTCCGGGAGTTAAAGCATCGAACGCAGTTTTTAAAACATCATCTTCAGCAAGACAGCTCGCAAATTCTACAGGCATATCAAACTCTGGTGTTTTTTTAAGAGGAGGTTTTAATCCGGATTTTTCTATCTCAATTGCTTCTAAGATATACGCTTTGATGGTTATTGTTGCATTTACAATTTAATCTGGACGGACAAACCTCATCTGCCTGGCCACTTGCACATTCTCTGTTTGCTGAATTAGCAAGCCCGCTTCATTTTTCAACAAAACACCTTTAAAAAACAAAAACGCACAATATTCCTTAAAAATATGTATCAAAATAATATTTGCGCCATCATAAGTATAGCACGGGCAGCCCCATTTTAATTCTTCTGTTAAACCACAATCCAGCGCAAGCGCTCGCATCAGATTAATTTCCTGATGCCAAGGTTCTTGTTCGAAATAAAAGCCGGTTTTTGAGTTCATATCATTTTTTCAGATCTGCAGGTCTGCTTAATGAAAATCATAATTTTACTAAATCTCTGTAGCGGTTACCACGAGTTTACGTTCTATAGTTCCGGCTACGATAAGATATTGAGCGGTGATGTAAGTGGCAAGAATAAGCGTAGCTGCGTTAGGAATTACATATACAAAACTGTTTAAAGCCAAAAATGCATTTGAACACAGCAGAAAAAAAACCGCTGCCAAGGTAAATTTAAAACTAAGCAAATTTACACGTCCAAACCGGTTAACGGCCATGATTGCTAAGAATACCATCGCAATTAGATACATCAGCACCGGAAATTGAAATGGCCCTAAGTTGGGTTGCAGGTAGAAAAAGAACCCCGAACAAAATACAGCTAATGCGATGGTAATATAAAGGAAGTAAGGAATTTTAAAATCGGGGTTTGATTTGTAATCCAGGGAGAATGCGCGTATGTAGAAAACAACATTGAGAAAAAGTGCAGCTGAAGGATAAAGGAAATGATTGGGGTATACTGTTAATAATATATCTGCGATCCATGCGAAAACCAACCCGATCATGATTCGTTTATGGAAACGTCCCTTGAGTTTTGTTTCTAAAATGAGGAACGTGGCAAGTACAGGAACCGTCAGTAGTTTGGTTATTGAGCGAAGTATGGCAACGTCCATAAACTCGGCAAAGCACTGTAGAATACTTATAATCAAAAACAGTAATAGTAGGGGTTTCACTTTCATAACGGTTGACTATGTACGCGGCAAATTAAGGGATTAATCAACTAAGACGCGACACAATTTTAGCAAATGTTAAATATAGTGTTAAAATAAGTTAAAGTTTCCAGGTCAGATTTACATGCTAAGAGCAGAGGGTTTGAGCATAAAATACGGCAGTAAAAGCGTCTATTTCCAATTTTAATGATTTAAGCACGCATTTTTACCCCTGACAGGTATGTTAAATATTGAATTTTCAACAACCTATCAATTTGTTAAAAAATGTTAAACTCGTTAAATAAAGTTAAAATATTCGTGTTTTAACCACGATGTTTTGCGAATCAACCATACCATTTGTTAACAAATTCTTAAGGGCGTTAAATTAGGTTAAAACTTTGCAGGTTGAACTAAAAGTTGCGTTATATGCATACAAATTACAAGACGATTAGATTCATATAAAACGTTTATGAAAGCATATCCTTATCAAGACCTCGAATTAACAGACGGAAAAAATGAAAAATGGAAAGACATTTCCGGATTGGAAGGAATGTACCAGATATCAAATCAAGGGAGAATTAAGCGACTCCCGAGGCAGTGGCACGACAAAAACGGCCATTTGCACAGCCGTTCAGAAATGATCATTACGCAAACGCCTGCCAAAAGCTTTAATGCCTATACCGGAGATTATAAATGTTACCTCAGAGTTGCGCTTACGGTGAATGGAAAAGTTCACAACATCAGTGTTCCGCGCATGGTTTACCATACTTTTGTGGAAGAAATTGATTTAAGTGATCGCAATCTCTTCATTTTCCCTATAGATGGGGATACGATGAATGCTTCACATGACAATCTGGTAGCGGGTAATCAAAAAGATAAACAGAAAAGAATGGAAACTGCGGGAAGGCGCGGAACGCCTTTCTTGGATATTACTCCCGAAAAACGTAAAGCCACTCAGGAAAAAATCAATGCAACCCGTGCCAAAAAAAATGCGGATCGCATCAGCCGGTATTCTTTGAGTGGAAAATTACTTGAAACCTATCACAATGCTGTTATTGCAGCGAAAGTATTTAATAGCAATGCCAACCTACTTTCTAAAGCAACACGAGGAAAACCACTTACCTACAAAGGATATGTTTGGCGTAGAGGTAGCGAAAAAGAAATTAATCTAAGCCATTTGAATGGAATTTCCGGAATTTGTTATTCGCCTTTATCTAAATTCGTAAAACGAATTGGCCAGTATAATATGAATGGCGAATTGGTAAGTACTTACGGAACGGTAAAGGAAGCAGCACAGGCCTTACACCTCACCTACTCTAATCTATCAGATGCTTTAAATGATCGTCATTTAACCTGCGGTGGTTACATCTGGAGATATTCTACAAAACAAAAAATCAACTTAAAAAACCTTAAAACACATTCTGGATATACGCATTCTCCGTTATCTGCTGAAGACCGTAAAATTAGCCGATATGACTTTAATGGAATCTGGCAGCAAACTTACGATCACATTTCAGATGCATCCAGAAAAACAGGTGTAAATACAAAAAGCATTTCTATGGTTATTAAAGGAAAAGCCATTACTGCAGGTGGTTTTCTGTGGCAAAAAGGACAAAGTTTACGGATTAACCCACATAGCTTTAAAAATTTCCCAGGTTTTGACAACTCGCCATTGGGCCGATTTTATAAAAAGCGCAGATCAAACAACGCACAACCCGCAGTTGCAATTTAGCCGATTTTACAAACCTCAACCAAGAAGAAAAACAATTAAAAAAGCCCTGACATCCATCAGGGCTTTTCCTATCAACTAACCTAAACTTTTTAAATACTAACCAAATATTTAATGACACAAAGTAACAGTTGCTGCGTTACCATAATATTAAGTTGGTATTATAATTTAAAGTTTATCGTTTTACCAATCACTTATGCAGCGATTTACTTTTTAAATATTCTATGAGCTGCACAGGTCTGTCTGTTTGAAGAAAAACCGGTTTTTTATTAAGCAACCAACCCCAGGTTTCGTCTTTCTTACCCAATTCTACAGCCGTATCGTCATCATGCCCACCATTTAAAGAGGGCCATAAACTATTTAACCAAATGACTTGTTGAGTAGAAATTGTAGACAAGCTATTCAGGTTTTCTAGTGTATCTAAGTCAAAAATAGGCTGTATTACACTTCTCCTAATGTTTTCATAGCCTTTAATTAAGTCTAAAGCATTAGCGTTTTTCATGTTTACAACAACCATGATACTGGCCCTAGCAGGCAGCCCGACCAATTCCGTTGCCGGCACATTGTCGCCAATATTTACAATGGTTTGCTCTGTTGTTCCTGTCTGTTTAAGAACAGCAAAAACAAGGTCTAAATGATCGTTGCCTTTATCTACATTAATCAGGATTTTATTCTTTGCTACCTGCATCATTTCAATAAGCGTTGGAATTTGATGAGGCGTAACTCTGCCCAAACCGTTTTTTAATCTCAGCATTTTCAATTCAGCAAGCGTAAAATCGATCACCTTTCCTTTTCCATTTGTAGTGCGGTCTATGGTATTATCGTGCATGACAACCAATTGACTGTCTTTAGTCATTTTCACATCAAGCTCCATCAAATCAAAACCTTTTGCAATGCAGTTTTGCAAAGCCTGAATAGAGTTTTCTGGCGCGTTTCTCCAGTCTCCCCGATGGGAGGCCACAATAATTCCTTTGTAGTTGTGGTTGAAAATCTGATTCAGTTTTGCTGAAACCTCTTGTGCTTTTGCTTGAAAAGAAAAGGCAACAAACAAAATCATTAACGCAGATAAATTAGTTTTTTTCTTCATTTTATACTTTCAATTAATAAAAAAATGGCGGTTGAAACATCAACCGCCAGAGAAGGAATTGAACCAGGAAAAGTTCTATCCGCTTTTAGTATCCTGGATTCTGGTACATTTTTGCCGGGTCTAACTGAACTTCATCAAAAGGAATCGGGAAATACCGGTCTTTTGTGGTGAAGTTGCTTAAACGTGCATTACCAAAATTGCTTTGAGATTTTGCTTTGAAATACGCCACCAATTCTGGAGTTGTAAAAAAGCGCAACAAATCAAACCAACGGTGGTGTTCAAATGCAAGTTCTACACGTCTTTCGTGTAAAATTGCTAGTTTTAATGTTGGATATTTGCTGTTGTAGGTTGCATCAAGGCGAGCGGCAGCATACAAAGGTACACCCGCTCTGGCGCGCACCATATCTAAATATTGGATAGCAACAGCATCATTCCCTTGTTGCATATTTACCTCTGCAAGCATTAAAATAATATCTGCATAACGCATCAATACACAATTGTTGCCACCGTAACCATTTGCGGTTGCCGCTGCACTTGCGTCTCTGAATTTAGTGATAAACCAATCCAACACACGTGTATCTGCTGCGTATTTAATCGAATATGTTTTTCTCGGATCGCTGGTTTCATAATCCAGGACCAAATCCGGAGTTACATTGCCACCAACACCTGTAGGCGCTTTTAGAGAATTGATCGTTTCGCCGAAAGCCTGATTATTGGCAGCGATACTAGAGCTATAGTTGATATTGCCCTGAATATTTACAATTTCGAAAATCGTTTCAGCATTGCTCGTCTTTTTTGCTACATCAAATACATCTGCATATGGAATAGCAGATAATGTAGTAAAGGATTTCATGTTGTAACAAGCCAAAAGATACGTATTTGCATTGGCAAGATTTTCAGTTCTATTGTTGTCAAATGTGCTGGCCATTGTCAGATATACCTGACCTAACAAACCATTTATTGCCGCTTTAGAAACCCGGCCCGCATTTGCACCTGTTTGGAAGTTTGGTAAAGTACTGGTTAAGGCATCTTTCAAATCGCTTACAATTTGTGCGTAAACTGTTGCTTGTGGCTGTCTGAAAGTATTTTCTGTAACTTCTGCCGCACTGGTAAGTTGTTTAGTAACCAATGGTACATCGCCCCATTTTCTAACCAAATGAAAATAAATCATTGCACGTAAGAATTTCGCTTCGGCCATAGACTGGCCTTTTGAATCCTGACTGCTAAAGGTTACTTTATCGATATTAGACAATACAATATTACAACGCGTAATGGTTTGATAAAGGCTTAACCAGTGGCTTTTTAAGTATGTATTACTCGGCAGAATACTAAAATCATTAAACTGAAAAGGTTCGCCGGCATTAGATTGAGAATCGTTTGTACCTGTATCGTCAGATCTTTGATCGGTATATAAACCGCTGTTCTCACCAATATTGTTACTGCCACGTAACGATTCGTAAATTCCGTTTACAGCAAGCTGTACGTCTGTTGGTGAAGTGAAATACTGATCTACTGCAACTGCATTCGGATCTCTCTGATCAAGAAATTCTTTTTTGCAGGATGACAGAGTGATCACTCCGGCAAAAAAAAGAGTTATATATTTTTTCATTTTGATATTTTTAAAGGTTTGCATGCTGAGAAATTAGAAAGTTAACCTAACACCCAAATTGTATGCGCGTGCCAATGGATAGTTACCGTAATCTACGCCGGGCGATAAATTGCTTCCGCCATTGTAGTCTACTTCTGGATTGTAACCTTTGTAATCCGTTAATGTAAAAGCATTATCTACACTGCCAAAAACGCGTATATTTTCTACATGCAATTGTTTCGAAACTGCTTTCGGGAAATTATAACCCAAAGTGATGTTTGTACATCTTAAATACGATCCATCCTGAATGTAGAATGATGATAAACGTGTACTGTTACTTTGGGTACCGGCACGTGAAGGACGATAATTTAAACCGCTTCCTGGTTGTGCAGCAGAAACATATCTGTTTGCAACATCAGCATATTGATTACCAGAACCTTCAAAATTATACAAATAATAATCTTGACCGTCTAACACATCATTTCCGTAAGATCCGTTAAATGATGCACGAATATCGAAAGCTTTGTAACTCGCATTTAAAGCAAAACCGTAAGTAAAATCAGGATATGGACTACCGATAATGGTTTTATCTGCGTCATTTACTACGCCATCGCCATTGGTATCCTGAAAATATAAATCACCAACTTTAAGCGGATTAGAAGACGCAGAAGATTGCGCTACTTTACCCAATAATTCTGGTGTTACCCTACCCAGAACTTTGAAACCATAAAACATCCCGACAGGCTGGCCTTCTTGTGTGATGTGTGTACGGTAAGATCTTTCAGCACCGGAAGTTAATATAGTACTTGCTCCACCAAGGTTTAACACTTTATTTTGGTTAAAGGTAATGTTGCCACTCACGCCGAAAGTAAAATCTGCAGTGTTGATAATTTTCGCATCAGCCTGAAAATCGAAACCTTTATTTCTGATTTTGCTATCCTTTAAGTTTGTTAAGATTGATGAAGAACCCGAAATTGCCGAGATTGGCTGATTAAACAATAAGTTGTAAGACAAACTGTAATAGTAGTTAGCAATTAATGATAACCTTCCGTTAAGCAAACTGATGTCTGTACCAAAATTGTATTGCGAGGTAGATTCCCAGCCCAGGTTTTGATCTTTAAGTCCGGATGCCCAGATGGCCGTAGAAATTGCACCTGCACCAAAAACTGTTCCGCCAGGCGCATTCATGGTTTGTAATGAGTTGTAATTTCCAATGTTGTTGTTGCCGCTTAAACCCCAGCTTGCGCGAAGTTTAACACCAGAACCATTTCCTAAGAAGTTATTGTACCAATCTTCCGAAGATAAATTCCAGCCTGCAGCCACCGATGGAAAAATCCCCCAT
Organism: Pedobacter terrestris; assembly: GCF_052343045.1. Classification (NCBI taxonomy): domain Bacteria; kingdom Pseudomonadati; phylum Bacteroidota; class Sphingobacteriia; order Sphingobacteriales; family Sphingobacteriaceae; genus Pedobacter; species Pedobacter terrestris. The sequence continues at coordinate 2,542,005 of NZ_CP180264.1, forward strand.
TTGTTGTTCGGCCCAAACCTAGAAGAACCATCGGTACGGTAAGATCCCGTTAAGAAATATTTACTGTCATAATTGTAGCTGAAACGACCGAAATAAGAAATCAAAGTGTTTACAGATTTTGCAGCAGACGAAAGTACAAAGTTGGCATTATCTCCGCCTTTGTCTGTAATCTCACCAATTTTATCGCTTGTAAATCCTGTTGCGGTAACTTTCAGCAAATCACTTTTGGTGTACTGAGCAGAATATCCACCCAAAAGATCAAAACTGTGTTTGCCTATTTTTTTGTTGTAGTTCAGGGTAAATTCTGCCAGTTGATCAACTTGTGTTAAGGTTTGTGCAACTGCATTTGCTGCTGCGATAGACGATGCAGAATATGGTGCATTTCCACCACCATTACTTAAACTTGTTGGGCGGTAATAGTCGTATTTTTCGCTATAATTTGTTGTTCCAAGGTTGGCTTTAAATTTCAAGCCATCTAAAATATCGTAAGTTGCAAAAGCATTATAGTAGTTGCGGTTGCCCAAACGGTTTATTTTCATTTCGTTCATGGTAGCCAAAGGATTTTCCAAGCCCTGGTATCCGTATTCATTTGCCAAGGCAGCCATTCCGTATTTAATTGGACTTCCATTAGCATCTACTGCTGGTAAATAAGGCAAGTACAACAACGCAGACATCATCGGACTGAAACGTCCCTCTCCTACTTCTTTATTGTTGTTTTGCGTAAGCGCAATGTTTGCACCAACCCTTAACCTTTTGCTCACCTGTGCATCAATGTTAGATCTGAAATTAAGTACACGTGCAGCAGTATTGGTTACAATACCATCCTGATCCTGGTAACCACCACTTACGTAATACTTAATGTCATTGTTTCCGCCAGAAAAAGACAGGTTATGGCGTTGAAAAAATGCATTGCGGTACAAAACATCTTGCCAATCGGTATCATAAGCAGGTGCTATAGCTTGCTGCGTAGAAAAATTGTAAATATCAGAAGGGATACTCACAGAAGAACCATTACCTACATTGGCAATACGTGTAGTATTGTTGTCCGAAAACATGGCATCGTTCCAGGTTTTGCCAGAGTTTACAACCAAATCTTTGTACGCGTTATTGCGGCCATCAATCATCAATTGGATGAATTGTTCGGCATTCAGTAAATCTACTTTTTTAGAAAGTTGCGTAAAACCGGATTGAACATCATATTCAAACCGTCCTTTTCCATCTTTGCCTCTTTTCGTGGTAATCATGACCACACCTCCTGCACCACGCGATCCATAAATGGCAGATGACGCGGCATCTTTAAGGATATCGATGCTTTCAATATCTTCAGGATTGATGAATACATTGTTTCCCGCCGGATAACCATCAATAACATATAAGGGATCTGAACTGGCATTGATTGATCCTACACCACGAACACGGATTTTTGTGCTGGAATATGGAGCACCTGATGTTTGAGATACCTGAACACCGGCAACTTTACCAACAATTGCCTGGCCAACGCTTGGTGAAGTCAAGTTCATTTCTGCGGCTTTAACACTACTGATAGAACCCGTTACATCAGACTTTCTAATCTTTTGGTAACCGATAGCAACAACTTCATTTAAGGAGTTACTGCTCTCTTTCATAGATACGTTAATCGTTTTACTAGTGGAGACTAAAATATCTTGGCTATCAAAACCGATATACGAAAAAGTTAAGGTAGAACCCTCAGTCACGCTAATAGAAAAGCGGCCGTTAGAATCTGTAGAAGTTGTTTTTTTGGTGGCTTTATCTTGCACGCTTACGCCAGGCAAAACCTGTCCTTTTTCGTCGGTAACACGCCCGGTAACAGTTGCCAAAACTGCACTACGGTTTATAGATATAGAAATGCCATTTGTTGTAGCCGCTAAGGCTGCAGAATTGCAAACTGCCAGTAACCCAATGGGCAAAAGCAATTTCCTGCAGGTACTTTGAATACCCGATGTTGGAAAAAATGAAATCATCTTTTTGTTCTTGATAAAGATTGAGAAATAAATAGTAAGTATGTTTTGGAAGGGATGTAGAGCTCAGTTTTACATAGGCGTTTGTTTATGGGTTAATGGTTCAATTGAGCGTTACTGACGCGGCAAAGGTATCCTGAACAGTTTAAGTCTATGTTTAACAAAAATTAACAGAACAAGAATTTTAAACGCCAAATATTAAAATTATGTTAATGCCATAAGACCAAAAAAAAGATAATAAACTTGTAATCAGGCAAATCATGGTAAATGTCATTAAAGCTGTTGATCGGTTGTACAAATAATGTCATGATCAAAGGACCACAACTGGTTGTTTAGATAAAAACCTGGTATAAATTGCATTTAGCTATGATATTCATCAGTTTTGGTTCTATCGAAAACTTTTAAAGACAAACGATTATGTTAAAAGACGATTTACCGAAGCTGATTCTACGCTTTCTGGTTGCCGGATTATTGCTGCCACACGGAATTCACAAAGTTATTACCGGGCACGGTTTTATTATCAAAACACTTAAAGAACATGGTTTGCCCACATTTTTGTGGGTTGGCGTGCCTGTAGCAGAAGTACTGGCGCCAATTTTACTCATTTTGGGCATTTTTACCAGAGCGGCCAATTTATTAATTATTGCCACGATGATGTTTGTAATCGGAATGGTATTCGGCATCCGGATTTTTGACCTAAATGACTATGGTGGTTTTAGCGGAGAAGTTATTTTATTTTACATCTTTGCCGCATTGACATCGCTCCTGCTCGGTCCAGGAAAAATCCGCATTTATCAAGGCGAGCAGAAATACCTCGTTTAATTCCTATTGTGTAGTTGCACAGCCCATGTACAACTTTTTATGCGCTACATTGAACCTGGCTTAAACCAGCGTTAACATAAGCTTAATTTTCAATTCATCTTGCAATCGCAATTTTGCCGCAAAACAATTCATGAAACAAACTGCATTTCTTTTGCTGTTTTTTGGCTTTAGTTTGGCCATTCAGGCGCAAAGAAAACCTGATCAAGCTTATCAGAAAATTAAACTTGCAAGTCCGGTACAATACAAAAATTTCTATCTCAGTTCCCTGTTTATAGAACTTCCTGAAGTGAAAGCATGGCTGAAAAAAGATACTGTTTTTAAAAAAGTACTTTTAGAGAAAAACCAAAGTATAGCAGAATCCATAAAGAATTGTGGTGCAAATGCTTCATGCTTTGCAGAAGCACTTCGATTTACACCAACCGAGCTTGATCAGATCAGTGATCAACTCCAAAAACGGTATACAAAAGAGAATGTTTTAGGAAAATTGCTATACCAACATCTTATTCCTTCGGGCACATATCAATTTTACGACAAGGGCAACGATGCTGAATTTCTGGCGCAAGCCTGGTTACAAGATGCGCGTGCAATAAACCATACGATTGGCGTATATATTGAAGGAAAGAAACCAAATTATCCTAAGATCGATTCTATTTCTTTCGATCAGAACAATAATTCTTTTGCTGAACTGGCCAGAACCTCTGCACAATTGTCTACCCTTTCATCAACAGTTTTTGTAGAGCCAAGTTTAAAATTTGCACTTGAAGCGCTTGAAATGAACGGCCGCACAGACGCTGCAGATTTTGAACCTATGGAATCTGGCGTAAACTTAATGGCCATAAAACGGATAAAAAACATCGATTGGAAAGCATTTCCTTATTCCGTAATTCTGGTACCCGGCGAAGGGCCAGAAGATAAAGATACCGAACTGAGCGCTGGCGGAATGCTACGGTGCCGACTTGCAGCCATACAGTATAAAAAAGGGATGGCTCCTTTCATTGTGGTTTCCGGTGCGCGCGTACATCCTTACAAAACAAAATATAGTGAGGCCTTTGAAATGAAGAAATTTTTGATGGCCCAATTGCACATTCCGGAAGAAGCAATCATTATGGAGCCGCATGCACGCCATACCACAACCAATTTGCGTAACTGTGTGCGGTTAATGTTTAACTACGGCATGCCGATGGACAAATCGGCTATTACTTCTACTATAAAATCACAAAGCGATTACATTACCGGAATTTTGAAAGCACGTTGTATGAAAGAACTTGGTTATTTTCCTTTTGAGAATGGCACACGCCTGAGCGAAACTGAAGCGGAGTTCTACCCCAATACAATGTCGTTACAAATTGATTTTGATGAACCTTTAGATCCCTGATCAATTTTAGTACTTACTGCGAAATTTTTTGGCGCAGTGTGCTAATATCTAAATTATTCTTAGCAAAAAACATCAGTTTTATATTTAAGATATCCACAACTCCGTATTATTCAACATTATTGGCACAAAAAACAGACATTTAATATATTGTGATCAATCAAACATCCCAATGACGAGAATTTACATTAACCAACTTTCGCCAGACATTACTGAGACTGATTTATTTACGATTTTTCAAAAATTCGGTGATGTGTTGGACATTCGGATACAACGCCATCCAAAAACAAAAAAATGTACCGGTAAAGCTTATTTAGAATTGCCAACAACAGAACAAGCTCAGAAGTGTATTCTGGCTTTACATTTAAAAACCTATAAAAACAGTATTCTGGATTTGGGTTTGAAACCACACCAAAGTGAGGTTTATTCTTTTGCAAGTGCAAGTGGGCCAGAAGAAAATGCCAGTGAAAACAGCCAGAAAAACTTAAATTTATTTGGCTAAAATTAGCGCTTGTCTATAATGTGCATTACAGATACGCGCCATGGGATGTAACCTAAATTGCCACAAATTGTAGAAACCGCATTTTCAATATCGGTTGGCACATCGTTAACAACCATGTACCTGATTTTATATTTTGCATTATAACTCAGGTAAACCACTAAATCATCTTTACGTTCGCCTTTTTCTGCAAGTTCTGCCAAATGACCATCTTGCAACTCTAATGCAGCTGCTTTTAGTCTTGCATCCATTATTTTTGTCAAACTTGCCGATTGCCCAAATTCATTTTCCAATATGGCAACTACCGTAACCGTCATGCGCCTTCAAATTTAAACGCTGATACCATCAGCTGTGTACAGAAGCAAAATTATACTAATAAATTTAGCAAGCAAATTTATCCAAAAAATTAAAGGCAAGTCGCTAATTTTGAAGGAGATATTTTTTGCTTGCTAAATCATTTTTTGCTTATTTGGAGGCATTCATTTGAAATGAAGGCGGAATAGCCTGCTCATCTGCAGCCCAATCTTTGTTCGGTTGTCTTCCCATAACCAACTCCAGTCGGCCACCTTTCATCAATTCTTCATGAGAAAACCATGATTTGTTCCAGACTTTACCATTTAGTTTTGCAGATTGGATGTATTTATTTTCAGGAGCATAATTCTGGCAATACACTTCGAAAGTTTTTCCGTTGCCAATGTCTAATTTCACTTGTTGAAAAACCGGACTTCCAATTACATACATAGGCAAACCTGGCGTAATTGGATAAAAGCCCATTTCAGAGAAAACAACGAAAGATGTTAAACCTCCGCCATCTTCATCGCCAGGAATACCCATTAAATCATTCCTGAACCATTCTTTAAGCAAATTACGTACACGTTTTTGCGTGCGCCACGGTTGGCCAGCGTAATTGTACAAGTACGGAATATGCATGGCAGGTTCGTTTCCCATAGAAAACTGGCCTACATTACCGGTATGATCACCAAATTGATGGTAAAAATCCGGGCGACCTTTACCTAGCGGCGTGCTAAACATGTTTTCCAATCCATCTACAAACGCCTGTTTTCCGCCAATTAATTTCACCAAATCGGCTACATTGTGTGGTACATCCCAACGGTATACATACCCGTTATTTTCATCATATGCTTCGCGTGCCCCAATACCGCTTGAGTAACGATAATCAAAAGGTTCAATAAATTTACCTGTAGAATCTTTCGGGTGGAAAAATTTGGTTACCGGATTAAAGACTTTACGGTAATTTAAACTTCGGTCAAGAAAATATTTTGCATCGTCTTTTTTACCCAATTGCTTTGCTATACTGCCCAGGCACCACTCATCATAAACAGTTCCTAAGGTGACAGCAACTGGTTGGCGCTTTTCCCATCCATGCACTTCCGGTACGGTTTCGGTTTCGCCTATGGCAAGTGCAGGAAAATAACCTTTATCTTTATAAAAACGATCCAACACGCCGGCTTTTTTGGCAGACCAGGGCGCAAGTGTTTTCTCTGTTATTCCGGCTTTACAAAATTCGTAAGCTTTTTCCAGATCAAAAGAGCGCAGGCCTTTATTGTACGCATCAATCACGGTGGCAACACCGTGGTTTCCGTTCATACGGCGACTATCGCCGGTTACCTCCGGAAATGTTGGCATCCAATGGTCTTTCATCTGTTCTGCCATACGCAGATAAGAATTGATCATATCGCCTTCCATCTTGGGTTCAATAATTACTCTTAGCGGATGTGTTGCACGGTACGTATCCCAAATCCAATCGTCGGTGTAAAATGGTTTTCCGTTATCGGCATGGATTTTCCCATCAAAAGCACTAAAATACTGGCCATCTTCTGATAAACAGATCATCCGTTCATATGTGCGGTAAAGCGATGTATAAAAGGTAATTTTGGCATTTTCATCTGTGCCAGAAACTATAATTTTACCTAAAGTATTGTTCCAGGTTTCTCTTCCTTTGGCTTCTACAGCGGCAAGATCGTAACCAGCAATTTCTCTTTTTAAATTCTTCTGTGCCTGCTCTGCACTGATGAAAGAAATGCCGTAACGTACTTTAATCTGTTTGGTTTTTGCCGGAAATTTCAACACAAAAAACGCATTTTTCCCTTCAAGTTCTTTGGTCTGAACATCAATTGCTTTCCCATCCAACTTTCCAATTTCCAATGCTTTTACATCTGTTTCCAGGTAAATAAATACTTTGGTATTGTTGTCAAGCTTCTGGTAACCGCTTATGGCATTTTCTGTACGCGACAAACCACCGTTGCGCGTATTTAGAATAAGATATGGGTTTTCATTTTTGCTGAATTGCAGTTCATAAATCCCGGACTGGTGCGAAGGTGCAAATTTAACGCCGATTCCATAATCATCCAGATCTACAGCGTAATAATAAGGTTTAATTGTTTCGTTATCATAACCAAAGTCAATTGTATTCTTTATACCCGAAATTTTGCCCTGATACGGACTTAAATTGAAAGCCGAGCTGCCGCGATGGCTGGTAATGATTAGCGGAAGTCCTTTAATGGTATTGCCGGTAAAATTTTCGCGTTCTGGATAAACCCTAAGCATGCTATTGGGCAAATGCACGGTTGGATAGGTTGGCACCAGCATGTGGCTGATGTTGCCGATGTAAGGGTTAACATAATCAACCGGTTGTTTTTCTTGTGCTGTGGCCGTTGTTGTTAGCGCACCACACCAGAGTAAAACTTTTAAAGCATACAAGCCTAAACTTTTCTTATTCATATTTGGGAGTATAAGTTTAAATTAAACCGACATAAATCGATTTAATTGAAACCGCAATTTAACAGATTTAAAATTAAACGTGGATGAAAAACGGAATTAAGCGGATATTTTACAATTGACGCCACCTGTCAGATTCTACATTGCAGCGCTTTTAAAAAAAATATTTTTAGTTAATCAAGTTTGACTGTGAATTTCGACCGATGTTATTATTTTTGTGGTCATGGCACAGAACAACATCAGCAAACTCTTACAAAATAAGGTAGAAACCTTAGAAATGGAAGTCGAAAACGCACAAAAGGAACTTAAAAGATGGCAAGACATAACCGTTGATTACAACAGCAACCCAGAGAAGTTTGATTTGCTTGCAACTTTGCTTATTGCTGAGGCAGGCGAAGCAAGAAAAACCAGAAAAAAATAAGTTTAAACAAACAGATTAACTAAGCTACCTATTATATGGGTGGCTTTTTTTGCTTCCTGTTTAGAGACAAACCAAACAGGAAACCGAAACTTTACTGTGCGTATTGCGCGATAAGATGATGAATTTTTGCAGAAAGCTCATCCAAATCGAAAGGTTTTTCTACAAAAAGATCGCAATGTGCATGATCTGCACCAACTTGCGATTTTGGGAACGCTGAAAACAAGATAACCGGAAGGTGAATGCCAGCCTCTTTAATTTCGCGGCAAATTTTTGCGCCGTTTTCTTCCGGTAAATGGTAATCCAGTAAAACAAGATCGGGTTGGTAGGCTGTAATTTTAGAAATGATATCTCCAGCTGAGGGAAATACAATTCTGCTGTAGCCTTCTAAAGCCAGAAATTCTTCTAAGATGTCGGTGAGGGCGCTATCATCTTCAATAACCAGAATTTTCATATGTTTTTTGATAAAATTTGCTTGTTCAACTGCCCCGCAACAGCAAAAATGGTTACTGTTAAAAGCTGTTCACTATCAACACCAATTAATTTTAAAAGTTTGCGATTTTAGAAAATATTTTGAGCTGCAAAACCGGTTTATGCCAGAGGTTCTGTAAGTGGGAATTGTTTGCGCCACATGGTATTGTAAGCGCCCTTTTTTTGCAACAGTTGCTGGTGTGTACCTTCCTCAATCAATTTACCTTCTTTAAGTACAACAATTTTATCGGCACCAACAACGGTACTTAACCGGTGTGCAATCAGAATGATTGTTTTCCCGTTTTTGCGCAACAAATTTATTGCATTCTGAATGTGTTCTTCTGATGCAGAATCTAAAGAAGAAGTTGCTTCATCCAGAATTAAAATTTCGGGTTCGCGGTAAAGTGCACGTGCAATAGCCAATCTCTGGCGTTGCCCGCCAGAAAGCGTCATGGCGTTTTCGCCTAAATACGTATCAAAACCATTAGGCAAGCGCTCTATAAAATCCATAATTTCCAATTGGTTGCAAATTCGGATTATGCGTTTTATATCTGGTTCCATATCGCCAACGGCAATATTCTCAATAACAGAACCGGCAAACATATGCACATCCTGAGGCACCACGGCAACCATTTTCCGCAAGCTCTCATTGGTGATGTAGTTGATATCAAATTCGCCAATCATAATATGGCCAGACTGCAATGGATATAAATTCTGAAGCAAAGAAAGTAAGGTTGTTTTTCCAGAACCACTCTCGCCGGTAATAGCCGTTATTTTTCCTTTTTCTACTTTTAGATCAAAACCATCATACACCACAACGCGTGTTCCATAACGGAAATGAACATCTCTAAACTCGATATTGCCAATCATGTCGCGCGTTAATTCCATGCGATTTTCAGTTTTCTCCCGCTCCAGATCCATAATTTCAAACAATCGATCAGCAGCAATACGAGCATCCTGAAATACTTTGTTCATACCAATTAAACTGATTACCGGACCGGTAAAATATCCAATAATAGCATAAAATGATAAAAGTTCGCCCGGTGTAATCAGATTTTGCAACACAAAACTGGCGCCGGCCCAAAGCAAAATGACAGCAAATATGCTGGATACAAAACTGCTTGAATTCCCAACAAGCAAAGAATTTGTTCCGGAAGTGTACACCGTTTTTAATAGATTGATGAAGCGGATTTCTGTTTTTAAATTGGCAAAATTCTCCAACCCGAAACGTTTTATGGTGCTTACAGAATTAACAGATTCTACCAATTGGTTCTCTAACTCTGCACTTCGCTCCATTAATTGACGCTGGGTAGTTTTGTTTAATTTGTTAGAAACGTAATAAATTATTGCGTACAAAGGTACTATGGTAAGCATAATTAAGGCCAGCTTCCAGTAGTAGGTAAACATGAGTACAAATGAAAATATCAGAATAAACACGTTTACGGCAAAGCCGATTAAAACATCGTTAATGAACGCCCTGATTTTAACCGCATCATTCATTCTCGATATAATTTCGCCTACGCGCATGTTGTCAAAAAACTGTTGTGGCAATTTTAACAAATGTTTGTAATAGCCTAAAATTAAGCGCGCATCAATCTGTTGGCCGGTTTTAATTGTCAAAAGCGTTTTCGCATAATTGATAAAAACCTGAAGTAAAATAATGACCACCATTACGCTACCCATTAGGTTGAGCAAGTTGGTGTTTCCTTCTGGGAGTACGTTATCTACAATCTTCTGGAGGAAAATAGATGTAGACAATCCCAGAACGGTATAAAATATTGCGCCAACCAAAACCTGTATCAATACCGATTTATGTGGCATAAGCAAGTAAATAAAACGCTTTTCTAAAGAAATGCGTTCCGTGCCTGCGGTAAAATCATCTCCGGGTAAAAGCAAAATGAGTACGCCTGTCCATTTCTGGCGAAACTCATCGTGACTCAGCTTTTGCATTTCCCCATAAGCTGGATCCATTACTTCAATAAATTGTTCGCTAATTTTGTAAATCACGATATAGTGCGCCATATTTTGGTGATTTACGTGTGCAATAATCGGCAGAGGAATATTAAACAGATTTTCGTATCCGGCTTTTACGCCTTTTGCAGAAAAGCCCAAACGCCCTGAAGCTTCAATTAAACCGAGTACATTGGTTCCTTTTTTATCTGTAGATGCATACTGCCGAATGCGTGCAATTGGCAAATCCAGCCCATAATGAATGGATATAGATGCCAGACATGCTGCTCCGCAATCGGTTGCGTCATGCTGTTTAATCAGCACGCGTTTATTGCCTTTATTGCGCTTAAATTTTGCTGTTAACGTAGAAAAAAAATTGGAGGATGAGCTCATAGTGCGCTAATTTGTGTGTCTTTGTTTTCTGGAATTACATTTGGGTTTAACCAATCATCGGCTTTATCATACAGCAATTGAAAGAGCGTACGGCGGGTAACGAAAAAGCGTGCCTGCAAAGTCATTCCCTTTTTGATTTTCCCTACATAGCCATTGCGCAGTTTCAAGCTGTTGTTGTCGAGAATACAACGAACTTTAAAAAAAGGCTGACTATTATTTTGCATAAAAACATCGCTTGAAATAGAAATCACTTTTCCTGTGGCCATTCCCCATTCGTTGTAATTGTACGCATCAATCTGAAAACGTGCTTTTGTACCCAATTTTAATAAACCAATATCTTTTGGTTGCACGTAGGTTTCTGCAATCAAACCAGAATCCGGAGAAATTTCACCCAAAATCTCATTTGCAGAAATGCTGCTTCCGGCTTGTATTCCTTTTAACTCCTGAACGGTGCCGCTCAAAGGTGCTTTTATAGTATAAAATTCTTTCTCTTCGTTATACTGTTTATCTCTGGCACTCAATTGCTGGCGTTGTATGGTAAGCTGATTTAATTCGCTTTGCCACTTACTGCCTTGCTCCTCGCCAATCAATGACAATTCATTGAAGACATTGTCTTTTTTAAGTTTTACCTCATCAAATTCTGAAGCTGAAACCGCACGTCGTTTATACAAATACGCATAACGATCATAATTTTTAAATGCAAGCTGATACCTGGCTTTTGCCTCGGTAACGCGCTGCATAAATAAACTGTATTGCTGGCCATATACACCAGATTTTAAATGGAGGCGTTTAGACCAATCGTTTCTTTTGTAGGCATTAATCAGTAAAGACAGATCACTTAGTTGATCTTCAACATCGCCTTGCTGAAACTGATTTAAAGCATCTTGACTTTCTATATTTTCTTTACGGATGGTGAGCAAAACCTGGCCCGCCTGTACATGCATGTTTTCTTTAATAAATAAAGAATCTATCCGACCAGAAATCAAGGGTTTAATTTCATTTCTCTCTGCCGTTGGCCGAAACAGTCCGGTGCTTTTTACATTTACATCTACACGTACCACAAACATAGCGACAAAAGCCACCACTAAAACCAACAGTAGCAATTGATACAAAATTTGAGTACGGGAGTTGTGCGAATGAAAATGATATTCGGCGGTACTCTCAATAATCTCCTGAGGAAAAATATACTTGTCGCTATCCATGGTGAAAAAATATTAGTGTAGACAATTATCCGCGTGTTAAGTTTTTTACGATAGAAAAAAAACGACCATGGTTGGTCGTTTTCAAATTATTTGGATGTTGTGGTAAACCAACTGCTTAAATCTAAGTTGATGTTATTGCCAATTGATAAAGTTGTGCTGCTGTGCCTTTCGCCATAACTAGATTCAAAAGTGAGCTTGAGCAAGCTATCTGCGCTGCTGGTTACAGATAAGGCGATTCCGCTGGCGTTTCCGCCGCCAATGGCAATCATTTCTTTTTCCGTTAAATTTTTCATGGTGTAGGTATGAAGTGAACAAGAAAAGGAGAGGTTAATCCTCTCCTTTTGCAAATCTTAAAGATGTTTTTTTTAGCTGGTCAGGCTATCAAACAATCCTGCTAAACTTCCTGTAATGTTATTACCTAAAGATAAAGTGCTTTCGCTTGATTCATCTCCATCGGTACTTGAGGTATGGAAGGTTAACAAATTACCAATGCCCAAGGCACCGCCCAATCCACCTGAATTAGATGAATTGCTGCTGCCAAAAAGGCCACCACCATTAATTTCTCTCAGTTCAGTTACATTCAACTCTTGCATTTTCATAATTTTGAAGTTTTCTGATGCCTACTCTATTAAAGGTTTTCGGCTTTCCCTAAATCTATCGCTTGCTGCGATCTGCTTTTATTAACGAAAGGGAAACAGCAATAGATTTAATTGGGAGCGAGTTTAGCACGCCAGAAAAGAGTACATTAAACAGTGGTGTTGTGGCTATCTTAAAACAAATCCTAAAAAGAAGCCCCGAGGCAAAATGAATGCAGATTTTTTGCGTTCAAATTTTATACTCCATTAAGCTATAAGTCCGGATTTAAAAGCAAAATAAATTAAAGCTGCTGTATTTTTTGCCCCACTTTTCTCCAAAAGATTTTGTCTATGGCCTTCAACTGTGCGTTTGCTGATGAATAATTGATCAGAAATTTCGACGTTTGTCAATCCTTTTGCAATTAGAGCAAGAACTTCAGCTTCGCGCCCAGACAATTCAAGATCTACATGCTCAAAAGGCCTGGAAAACAAACTGGCATTATCCATCAAACGCATAGACAATTCTGCACAAAGATATTTACCTCCGTTATAAACGTGTTTTAAGGCAAAAACCAATTCATCGGTACTGATATTCTTAAGCAGATAAGCTGCACAGCCGATGTCAAAGGCTTTAAGTACATACTTTTCGTCATCTTGCATGGATAAAATGGCAACTTTAACTTCAGGGAAACGTACTCTGGTCATGGCAATCATTTCCAGTCCATCCATTCCGGGCATGTGAATATCTGCAAGTACAATGTGAATGTTTTGATGAGTTGAGAGCGCATCGATAACATCACTTCCATTTCCTACCTCACCCACAATATTAATTTCCGGAAAGGCGCTAAGCAGCATCTTTAGTCCGTTGCGCACAAGATGATGATCTTCGGCGAGTAAAATATTGATCATATTGATATTAATCTAGAAAGTTTTGAGTTAGGGCTAATACATTTAAAAATTCTAACCAATAAACCCAGAAGTGTAGATAAAGTTTCTTAAATGATCAAAAAATGAAATATGAAGAGTAAAGCATACAAAAAAATTAAGCATATCTCAAATACCAGAAAGAAAAAAATCGCAGAACCAACGGTATAACTACCGTTTCTTGCGGGTACAAATACCCGAAAAAAGCCTTAATTAGCCTTCATTGCTCTATTATTAACAAATTGCCACGGGTTGGTATATGCTTTGTGTTCGTACACATACATCTTAAATACTAAAACTATGAATCAACTTGAATTTAGCGCCATGGTAAAACAATATGCGCCTTCGCTTAAAGCACACGCTTTGAATTTTACAAAAGATTTCGAAGATGCTAACGACCTTATTCAAGACACTTTGGTCAAGGCCTTAAGATTTTATAACAATTTTGAAGAGGGTACAAATTTTAAAGGATGGTTGTTCGTGATCATGAAAAACACCTTTATTAACAATTACCGTAAAGAAAGTAAAACACGAGGAATTTTGATTCAGGATGAAGAAATTTCTTATGCAAATTTAATGACCAGTGCCCAAACCAATGGCGCGACAAGTAAAATTGCCATTGATGACATTACTAAAGCACTAAATTTATTACCAGATGTATACCGTATACCATTTGTAAAATATTTTGAAGGTTACAAATATCATGAGATTGCAGAGGAGTATGACATTCCATTGGGAACGGTAAAAACAAGAATCCATATGGCGAGAGAGATGTTGAAAAAACAACTTAAAACGTACGCCAAATAATATTAAAGTGATAACCGTTATAAAGAACTCCGACAACAAAATGCCGGAGTTTTGTTTTTAATCTTTTTTTTGTTGTGGCTCTTTCTTTTCTTCTTCGGCAGGATTTTCAGTATCCGCATCTACATCGGCATCGCTTCCCTTTAAATCCTTTTCATCAACCAGTCCGGACACGAGTTTGCGTTTCGCCTCAGTTCCCTCTTCGTTTTTATCTTTTTCTGTATTCATCTCGTTTAATTTTAGATAGGCAACACCGCCCGTTAATACAACCAATTTCGCCTCTTATGGTTTAATGAATCTGCCTTAAAAAAAAATAAACTTTCATTTAAAAACCTTGTTATCTGAAATATAGGTTAACCATTTCAACCGCTACTGTCTACCCATGAGCAACAAAAAAGATTTAGATCGTTTTTTATCCGCACAGGAAAAGGATTACAGAACTGCAGTCACAGAACTGGAAAAAGGAAAGAAGAAAAGCCATTGGATGTGGTACATTTTTCCGCAAATTAAAGGCCTGGGGCGGTCAGAAGTTTCGTTATTTTATGGTATTAATAACCTTTCTGAAGCAGAAGAATATCTGCATGATCCGATTTTAGGAAGCAGACTAAAATACTTGTGTGGTGTATTGCTTAAATTGGAAGAATTAAGCGCCACGGAAATTTTTGGAACACCAGACGATTTGAAACTTAAGTCGAGCATGACTTTATTCGCCTCCACTACAGCTGCCGATCCCATATTTGAGGAAGTTCTGGGTAAATATTTTAATGGAGAAAAAGATAAGTTAACAATAGAACTTCTGGGAAGGCTGTATTAGAAAAAAAGGGCATCCAAATCATGTTTAACTAAGGCAGATTAAACAAAAGTAGATAGATACCCTCCTTTTTAATAGGTAGATATTTTCACAACACAGTTTTTTTTAAAAAGTTTTTATTAACCAGAATTTATGTTTTTGAATTAAAGCACATTTCTGCCTGCGCCGCCATCAACCTGAATGGTGGTTCCACTTACATAAGACGCTTTTTCTGATGCTAAAAATGCAACTACAGCTGCAAATTCTTCTGGTTTACCAATTCTTCTTAACGGAATATTTTTAGATTTTTCTGCTAAGGCTACATCGGTATCTACATCCGGATTGAGTGTATGTTTAATGCGATCGGTTAAAATTGTTCCCGGACAAACATTATTTACCGTAATGTTATAAGGGCCAAATTCATCGGCCATTAATTTTGCCATACCTACAACACCCAAACGCATACTTGTAGATAAGATAGATCTATCCAAAACAGATTTTACAGAACCGCTAATGATATTAATAATACGCCCGCTTTCTGATTTCTTTAAAAGCGGCAAGGCTAGTTTACTTGTTCTGGAAACGCTCAGTAAATTCATCTCGAAAGCTTTATACCAATCTTCATCGCTAAAATTTTCAAAAGTATTAAAAGGCGGCCCGCCGGCATTATTAACCAAAATATCAAGCTGGCCAAAATCAGTTGAAATCAGTTGAATCAGCTGTTCCAAATCTTCAGGTTTAGAAACATCCGTTGATTTGGAATGCACACGTATCGTACCAATTTGGTTGTTAATTTCATTAGCGGTTTGCTGTAATTCTTCCGCATTGCGGGAAGCTATAATAACCTTCGCGCCTTCTTCGGCAAGCAAAGTGGCAATTGCTTTGCCTAAACCTTTGCTTGCAGCAAGTACCAAAGCAACTTTATCAGACAGTTTTAAATCCATTTCTTATATGTTTACTGTAATCCAAACCGGACCATGATCGCTACTTTTTTCCCATCCGCGTACATTTCTGTTTACGCCGGCATCATTGAGTTTCTCCAAAAGAATCGGGTTTAGCAAAAAATGATCTATACGCAAACCCGCATCTCTCCCATACGCATTGCGAAAGTAATCCCAGAACGTATATATTTTTTCTGCAGGATATAACCTGCGGATGGCATCTGTCCAGCCTTGTGCCATAATCTGTTCAAAAGCTTCGCGGGTTTCTGTTCTGAACAAAGCATCTTCTACCCAACGCTCTGGCTTGTACACATCAAATTCTGTCGGGATCACATTATAATCGCCGCACAAAACCACGGGCAAATCTCTGTCCATCAACTGCTGGGCGTGTTCCGCGAAGCGCTTCATCCAACTCAGTTTGTATTCAAACTTGGGGCCCGGAGCCGGATTTCCATTGGGCAAATACAAACAACCAATAACCACGCCTTCTATAAAGGCTTCAATATAACGACTTTGAAGATCTTCATCGTCGCCAAGTAAGCCGCGGCGGGTTTCCTGAATTTCGTGTTTAGACAAAATGGCTACGCCATTCCAACTTTTCTGTCCATGCCAAATGGCGTTGTAACCAGCATCATTAATTGCCTGAAGTGGAAACTTCTCATCCGGCGCTTTCAATTCCTGTAAACAGGCAACATCGGGCTGTTCTTCCTGAAGCCATCTTAGTAAAACCGGCAATCGGCCATTAATGCCGTTTACGTTATAGGTTGCTATTTTCATCGTAATCGAAACAAAACTTAAAGCGGAAAGTTACAATAATTCTCTCTTTTTCGGGTCAGAAAAAGGCTTTTTGCTGGACATCAAGACTTATTTTACCTTGAAAGCGAATTGTTTTATCGTACTAAAAACCAATCAAGCATATGATGAAGAGATTGTATCTATTGAAATTTAATACCAAAAAAAAGGATTCTGTTTCATTGAATCAGAATCCTATCAAAAAGCAATGTAGTTATATTAATCTATTGCCAGTATTTTATTGAAACGCGCGTGTGTAGGAACCGGGCCATCAGCAGGATATGTGATGTAATCAATATCCATCTGAATTTTAGTTTGATTTGTAAATTTAATTACGGCATAATCAAATATCTTATAATCAACCGCCGTTTTCACTTGTTTGCCGTTTGCATTATCTACCGATTCTAAAATGCGTACCTGAATGCTGTCGCCCTTTAGTACATAATTTCCATTAAGTGTACCAAAAGTCGCGGCGCCGATACTATCTGTCAATTTCATAGAAAATTTCCCACCAGTACCAAATGACAGGGTCCGAAGGCTGTTTGAACCATTTCGTGCTTCATGCCAGTTGCCATATAATACATCTTTAGGGCCATCTTCTTCTATTGATTTCTTTTTACAGGCAAGAAAAATACTGGCCAGTAAGAGACTAAATAACAGGGTTTTGATTGTAGTTTTCATAAAGTTTGAGTTCAAGGTTTATATTCCCGAATACGCAAAACTTTCTGAAAACGCTACACCAATAACTAAGAAAATATAGAGGCAAATAAGGCATTTGAATGCAAGCTGGCTTGTTGATCAAAAATATGCGATGTTGCCATCACTTCGTCCACCCCAAATTCTTCGACAAAGGCAGATAATCTATTGTGAATGGTTTGTCTGCTGCCTACAAATGAATATTTAAGCATACTTTCTACACCTTGTTCTTCCATTTCATCCCAAATTCTGTCCATATTTTCTACCGGAGGCTGTAATAAACTGCGTCTGCCGGTAATTACGCCAATGAACATTTGTTTTACAGAAGTGGCCAATCGCTCTGCTTCTTCATCCGTATCGGCAGCCACAACATTTACGCAAGCCATAAAATATGGTTTATCCAGATATTTTGAAGGTTTAAAATTCTGTTTATAAACGGCCACAGCCTGTGCGAAATACGTTGGTGCAAAATGACTTGCAAAAGCATAAGGCAAGCCTTTTTCTGCTGCAAGATAGGCGCTGTCTAAGCTTGAACCAAGTATCCAAATCGGAACTTCTAAGCCTTCGCCCGGATTTGCACGTACATTGCTGTTGCGGTTATCATGAGAAAATAAAAGTTGAAGGCGTTCAATATCTTTCGGAAAATTGTGAACTGCAAACATATTCTCACCACGGATGGCCATTGCCGTAACCTGATCTGTGCCCGGCGCGCGGCCTAAACCCAAATCAATACGATTCGGGTAAAGAGAAGCGAGTGTGCCAAATTGTTCTGCGACAATAAGGGGTGCATGGTTAGGCAACATTATTCCACCAGAACCTACACGAATGGTTTGGGTATTTCCGGCTACATAGCCAATTAAAATTGCCGTTGCAGAACTGGCAACACTGATCATATTGTGGTGCTCGGCAAACCAGTACCGGTTATAACCGAGTTTTTCTGATTGTTGCGCAATAGCAAGTGATTTTGGAAAAGTTTCTGTTGGTGTATCGCCATGCCTTACACTGGCAAGGTCTAAAACAGAATATGGGATATTTTTAAGGGAAAATGTGCTCATGTACAAATGTTATTTGCCAAAAGTACACCTAAATCGATCATCCCATATTCTATTCTGAAAGATATGACGGTGCCAAAACATTTCAGTTTTTTAAATTTACTTCAGTGTTTTAAGTTTCTGGCTATATGTTTCGCCAAGTACTTTTAATCCGCTATGCGAGGATTGCGCTGCCTCTGCCAGCAGAGCGGCCAAACGTTGATTATCTGTTTTATATTGTTGTTGATAAGCCTGATCAAATGCTTTTCCTTTTAATTTATTGAGCTGCAAAATTGAATCTGTTGTTGGTTTTTCTGCGAGTGGCGTTTTTCTGTTTGCGGCTTCACCTGCACTTTGTTGATTTCTGGTCGTATCTTGAAGCGTAACTGGCGCAGAATCTACACGCCCATCGGGTTTTTGTCCGCCTTCAGGTTTACTCATTGGCACTTCAATATTTTTTGCCTTCGCCAATGCAACGAGCATAGAATCCATTTCGGCAAAGGTTTTACCAGATGTTTCTGCCATCCGTTTTACTTTACTGTCTGACGATTGAGCGGTTGCCAATCCGGCGGCCTGCTGTTGTCGGCGCTCAGTTAATATAAGTTCTTTGATAATCCGTGCATCATTGGTACTGTCGGCCTGCAAAAAAGTGACACTATTGATTGCGCTATCGGAAGAATGTACAGTGGCTAATCGCGCTGTTGCTATGTTCGGACAAGCAAATACAGCAACCATCAAAACCGTTTTTACAGTTGCCGAGATAAAAAGAGAGTTTTTCATAACCTTGGAGTTGTTTGTTGTAACAACCTGATTTTCCGTACAAAGGTTTTAAAAAAACAAAGACCGTGGGTTTCAATACAATCGAAATAATATTGATGCGCTCGTTAGAAACGAGCGCAAGGGGAAAGGAATGAAAATTAAAAGCAAGAAGTGAAAAGATTATAAATGTTTCGCGGCGATATTCTTCAGATACGCAGCAAAATCGGTATCCACCTCTTTTGGAACAAAAGTGACTTTTTTGGGCGAATCTTTAAATAAAATCGCATACCAAATTAGTCCGCCTAAGTATCTTCCAGCGGCGCTGGCATGGTTAGGATCAAAAGCCAAGGTTTTTTTATTCCATGAATATCCAACGTTTAATGAATGTTTCTGATTGGGAAGGTTCGGATATTCCGGATGCTCATAATTAAAAGTACTGTCTACTTTAAATCCCATGTTCGGATCTGTATTGACCTGTTGAAAAGCATCGCCAACGGGCAGAATTTTCGCATGCAAAACCTTCGCTAAATGATGATAAGCGGCTCTTGAATACATCCACATTTCCTTCTGGTCTTTGGCCAGCGTATTCGTCCCAATCTGTCCAAACTTCTTTGCATCTACCCGATATGCCCAGGTTTGATGAATCAATATTTTCGCCTTAGGCTGCAGTTTTTTTATAAAAGCGTATAGCTTCCCGGCGTAAGGACTATAACTGGCAGAATCGCTAGAAAAATATGAATATTGCTGAATGGTGATTACATCCCAAACGCCGTCACTAAGCAACATTTTTAAGGATTTGCCGCCGTAAGGTTTTCCTTTTGGATCTTCTGGATTCGCCTCTGCCGCTGCAACATAACTCCAATGCTGCGCTAATGAATGACCGCCCAGTTCTGCACGTCCAATTTCGAGTTTTTTATTTCTGGAACGGGCAATTTCAGGAAGGTAAGACGTGGCGTTTTGCGAGAAACTATTTCCGATTACAAACAAACGTAGTGGTTTATCTGATTTCTGGGCAACAGAAATCCGCCCGAACAACAAAGCAAGAACCAAAAAAAACGTATGCAAACGCCAACTGTTACTTTTTAAATCTTTCATAAATCTCTATTTTGAAGCGTTAGGATGTGTTTTAAAAAAATTATACAACTGAACGCCGCTTAACAAAAATGCACCAACTCCGTAAACCTCTGTACTGTTTGCATCAACTTTATCCGGACTGGCACCGATGGCCTGTACGTAGCCTAATTTTCCATCTGCCTGTACCGCAGAAGTAAGCGCTTTCCAGGCTTTCATGGTAACGGGAAGATATTTCTGTTCGTTTAACATTTTATGATTTAAACCCCATGCCAATGCGTAACAGTAAAACCCTGTACCGCTCATTTCTTTAATCGGGTAACTGCCCGGATCAAGTAATGATGCATGCCAGCTTCCGTCTGGTTGTTGCAGACCCGCAATTCTTTCCATCATATCCAGATATAACTGCTCAAATTTTTTTCTGTCGGGATGTTTTGCCGGCATATTATCCAGCACACGCACCAGGCCGCCTAAAACCCAACCATTACCGCGTGACCAGAATACTTTTGCACCGTTTTTCTCCTTTTTATTGAGATAGGTTTCGTCTCTGAAATACAATTTCTCTGCCGGATCATATAAAAAATCGGTTGTTTTCCACCAGAGTTTGCTGGCCATATCCAGATATTTTGGATCTTTCGTTGCTGTTGTCAGATACGCCAGAGCAGGCGGCCCCATAAAAAGTGCATCGCACCATGCCCATTCCCGGTTCTGAATACTGTTTTTCCAATTCAATGGCTCGTCATGAGACCTGTTCACAATACTATCTGCCAGTAAAATAAAAGGCGCAATCATTTTCTTTTCCTTAAAACTAAGGTAAAGCTGTGTGTAAGTTTGGGCGATACAGTAATCATCTGCGTAAAAGCGTAAATGACCAGTATTCCATTTTAATTCGTCGCCAATTTCAACAAGTGGTTTTAAATAACGTTGCTGGCCTTTCATCGCGCCGAGCGCATAAAATCCCGTGTAACAAACGGCATTTGTCCAATCGGGTTTACGGTGATTAAAACCTTTGGTTTTCCAGGTATTGAGTTGCCAATCCGCTACTTTTTGCGTTACGGCTAAAATTGCTTCTTTTTTAAAAGTAGAGTCTTGAAAGGTTTCTGCGCAACTCAACGCGGGTTTGAGTAGTGTTGCCGTTGCAAGCACACAGATGAACGTGAGGTTAAAAAATTTCATAAAATCCTGAATTATGCTAAGTGATGATTATTTTGCTTCTTCAATTTTAAGTACCACACTTTTGTGGTTGCCATCTATTTTCGGGTTAATTCCAACGGTCATTAAAAAATCTCCGGAGTAAATGGCATCTTTTGGCAATGCACTTTTCCATCCCGGATAAAGATTGATTTCATTTACGCGATAGTTTTTTGCGGCATCGAGGCCTTTTAAAATAATCGGGTTTTTACTGCCGGTTTCGTAGCGGTTACTTACCAAGTAATTGAACATTACTGCGGCTGTTGCATCGCTATTACTATATACTACCGCAGCCACGTCATTTTTCCATGGATCTTGTAAACGATACTGATTGCCGTGCAACACCAAATCTTTGAAACTGTTGTAGGTGGCGATGGCTTCTTTACAAAACTTCAAATCGTTTTCATTAAGCTTGGCAATATCTAAATCAAAACCAAGTTTGCCCATCATGGCGACATCTGTTTTAAATTTTATGGCTTGTTTGCCCCAATCGGTTACATGGTTTGCTGTTGCCATGGCCGGGAAGAAATATGAATATTCCCATTGGATGAAAATCCTTTCCAGCGGATCTGTATTATCGCTCGGCCAAAATTCTGTAAAATACTTCAGCGCGGCGTAATCTACACGGCCGCCCCCGCCAGAACACAACATGATGGGCACCGATGGATATTTTGCGCGTACACGTTCCAGCACCGCATACAAACCCTTCACGTACTCGTAATATACGTGCGTCTGGTTGCTTAAATGTGCAGAATATGCGTTGTAAATTACCGCATTGCAATCCCATTTTAGGTAGGCCAATCCGGGATTTTTGGTAAACAGACCATCAACAATTCCATACACAAAATCTTGCACTTTTGGGTTGCTCAAATCCAGAACCAGCTGGTTTCTGTATAAATGTTCTGGTCTTTGAGGTTGTTTAATAATCCATTCCGGATGCTGTTTATACAGATCACTTTTTGGGTTTACCATTTCTGGTTCAATCCAGATTCCGAATTTTACATCGTTTGCCGTGGCTTCCTTTACCAGTGCACTTATGCCGTTGGGTAACTTCTTTTTATTTTCCTGCCAATCGCCCAAACCTGCATTGTCGCTATTGCGTGGAAAATTATTCCCGAACCAGCCATCATCTAGCAGAAACAAATCCACACCCAGATTTTTAGTGTCTTTTAAAAGCTGGGAAAGTTTTTGTTCGTTAAAATCGAAAAATGTAGATTCCCAATTGTTGAGCAATGTTAAGCGATTGCCTTTTCCGTCTAAAATGCGGTAATTGCGCGCCCAGTTCTGCAGCTTTCTGCTGGCATCTCCAGTTCCATGATCAGAAAAAGTGAAGAGAAACGCAGGCGTCGTAAAATCAGTATTGGGCTTTAAATGATAAGCAGAAGCGTGGTTATTCGCGCCTGCAATAATGCGCAGATTATTTAGAGGATCAACTTCCAGATCGATTCTGAAATTTCCAGACCATTCCATAGATCCATAAAGGACTTTTCCATAATCTTCGCCAGCTGGCCCATCCAGGGAAACCATAAAAGTTGGTGGCTGGTAAATATTTGCACGTGTACCCAACTTACTGTCCAGTACTTTTATACCATGTGTTAAGCGACTTTCTTCCGGTTTCATTTCCTGCGCCCAATCTCCGTGGTATTGTTTAAGCCAAAATTCCTTGCCTTTCACATACAAATTTGCTGATGCATATTTATCCAGCCTGACTTCCTTTTTCTCCGCATGGCGGATGTTGGTCCACTGCTCAATTACATCTTCATTTTTATACACTTTGTAATAAAGTGTTACCTCAAACGGATAAACAGGATCTTTCAGCTCTATAGAAATGAGGTCTACATTTGCATCTATTGATTTCTGTGTATGGCGCACATACCGTAAATCAAGCGAGGTATTCCCATCTGCGTGTACCACAGTAATGGCGGGCTCAACTAAATTACTCGAACCAGATGGTGTATATGCCGCATTTAAAATACCAGAATAATCTGTTCCCTGATTGTACATTTTTGAAACTTTGGCATAATCCTCAACATGATTGAGTTTTTTGCCGAAATATACCACACGTGGAGTTGAACTTGTATTGGCTTCCAGTACGAGCGCCTGACTACCGCTCAAAATTGGGATGTAAATATTTTGTGCGATCAGTATTTGGGAAGCAAATAACAGGCACATGGCCATGCAGCCGCGCAGCAAATAGAAGTGTTTATTCATTCTGATTTAGATATTGGTTAGATGATTTACATCTAAACTAAGCATTTACATTCAGCGTTTTACACGCGATACAGTTTCGTTACTTTGTGCCGGCCGATTTTTGATATACACGCACATAATCGACTTCAAACCGTCGTGGAAAAGTAGTTTTCTCCGGATTGCCACCTTGCTTGCCACCAATTGCCAAATCTAAAAGCATATAATGTGGCTGCATAAAAGGATTTAAACCCGCAGCATCCTGATTCACCAATTTATTCATAGGTTGATGATTTAAAAGCTGATGATCAACATAAAGTGAAATACCGTTTTCATCCCAATCCATCCGCCAGATGTGAAATTCAGATGCCCATTTTTCGCCACCCAAAGAATCGATATTGGTTTCCGTACTAAACCAGGCATCTTTATGATCTGCGCCCATGTACGCAATATTTGCCAGGAGTTTTTTGCGGTAATATTCCATAATATCAATTTCGCCGGTTGCCGGCCAGGTTCCTTTAACGCCAAGTGTCCACCAGGCTGGCCAAATACCAGCGCTAATATCAATTTTACCGCGCATTTCAAAACGGCCGTAAAGCCAGCCTTTTTGTCGCGACGTTTTAATACTTGCAGATGTGTAAGTTGCTTCTTCCCTATTTTTCTTCCAATCGTTACTACCCGACTGATACTGCGGATTGGATTTCTTTTCCCTGCGGGCTTCTAAAACAAGTTTGCCACCTTCGCACCAGGCATTTTCTGGCTGATACCATTGCAATTCTTCATTGCGTTCGAAACCGCGTTCGTAACTCCATTTGGTGCTGTCTGGTGCACCTTTATAATTAAATTCATCTGCCCAGACCAATTTATAACCATTGTCTGTAATTTTTGGCAGTTGGGTTGTTTTTTGCGCGCAAGCATTGCCCGCAAGAAAAATTGTGCAAAGGCACGCCATGCCAACCAGTTTATGTACAGTTGTCTTCATCATTAAAGTTATCGGCTTATTTGTAGTTGGTTAAACTTAGCGGCATTAAGGTTGGGTACGTCCAGGCGTAATCATGGCGCGGATATACTATTGGGCGATAAGGTTTTACAAAATCTCTATAAGGCTCGCTATTGTAAATATTACTCATGGCTTCAAGTAAATTGGCTGGCCAGAAACCTGTTGCAGTATCTACCTGACCCGTTACAGGGTTTTTAAACCATTTCCATTCTTCCGGATGTCCGTTTGCATACAACAGAAAATCCAGCGCTTTTTTTACAGATGCGCCATCTTTTTCCAGAGTGAAAAGGTTTTCTCCGGTTTGATTGTAAATTACCCAAAAGGATGCGGTTAGTGGCGCAAGTGAAAAATATGTGTACCAGATGCCATTTCCCTGTCTTTTTACTTCCTCTACCATATGTCCATCAGAAGCAATTTTCTCAAAAAGATCTTTCTTAATCAGTTTTACATTCTCCTGCAAATCGGCCTGATCGTTTAAATAAACATCGGCAAGTATAGATGCATAACGAGACCAATCGCCAGAGTTGTTGTTGCGAAACCGGATGCTATTGGCCGCATGGCGGAAAACATTTTTTGTCCACCCGGCAAATTGCTGCTGATCTTTTGCTTTCCATCCGGGATAATTCCGCAGCAAATCTGCAGCAATCATAAAAGTTGTTCCAGAGTATGACATCACCAGCGAACCATCGAGCTGAGAATATTTTGTATTTATACTTGCCCAGGCATTCAAAAAATAGGCTGCTTTATCTGCATAACTTTTCTTACCCGTAAGCTGATAGGCCAATGCACAGGTGTATGCAGAAAAACCATCAATCTGTATTGCAAGTGATTGTTTGCGGTGACCATCTTTATCCTGATAAAAGCCAGGCACACTGAAATCTGCAACAGCATGTTGTTCTACCAACAGTGCAGAATCTGCTTTTATAATAAAGGCATTGAATGCAGAAAGAAATAGTTCTTTTTTAAGTTTGATTTGTTTTTTTACAAAATCGATCTGACTTTGAGTATGATAACCTTTTAATATTTCTTTAGAAAAAGAGGATTCTACGTGGAAACTGCATATGAGCACTGCAATTAAAACGATAAGATATGGCCGTTTAATGGGATTCATTTGGTTTTATATTTGGTGGTTTCAAACAGTGGTTGGAAAGGTACCGATGTATACCTTTTCCAAACCAACCATTCGTTAGATTTCCGAAGATAAGCGCAATGTTATAAAGCTGGGCAGCTAAAGTTAGTGTATTTGAATGGAACCGTTCCCATTTTTTGGGAACGTTTTCATAACGAGAACAACGTCCGCGTCAATTTCTTATCCCAAATTAAATATATTATATGGTTTGGCTCGTGAAAGGTTAGTGATTGCCCCACCTTCACCAGACGATCAAATGGTCGGTAAATTAATCCCCAGTTTTTACACTCTGTAGTAAGCATCTATTGCAACTCTCTTATTGATAATGGTTTTTAAACTAAACTCAAAATCAGTGACATTTAAATCAGGATAAATAATGAGACAATCTATTACGGCGTCTTTTGTTTTACCATCAACAACAGTTAATGCGCCTTTAATGAACTATGTTTTTCTCCAGCAATGGTGTTACAAATTGTGTTCTAGTTTAACTTCTGTAAATTCACGCTATTGAAAATCGTTTATTAGTATAGTGACGTGGCCGATTGCTGTAGTAAAATATTTCTGTAATGGACTATTTGGCACCTTAGGAAGCGTTCTGTTTAACAACTTCAAATTTATTAAGGGTTCCAGATATCGCTTAAAATTGTCATTATGCCTTTTTAAACCCAAACCATCTTCCTGAATCTCTTTTTTTGACCTCGGCTGAGTTGAAAACTTTAGAATCTCAATTTGTTCTGCTGTAAGTTCTGCAGCTAAATGGGCATATTTTTCAACCTGCTTTTCCGTTGGCATTTTAAATTCAGACCATAGCTCCTTTTTAACTTTACCTAATTTATTCAAGTGAAATTTTAAGTAATCGACTAGATGCTCAGCTTTAGCTTGGTCGTTAGCTTGGTCGTTGATTGGAAAGTTCATTCTCAAAAAATGATCAGAGAATGTAAAACAATCTTTAGGGTAACTTTCTAAAATACGCGGAATACCAGAACCCAATCGTTCTACCAAATCTAAATCTTTGTAGATGCGCATGATTTCTTTATTTCTTGGCACAGAGAAACCCTCAAAAAACTCCTCCTGGCTTAGTCCATCTGGTAAACTACCCGTAGACGTAATCTCTATCCGATCGTCAAACAGTTCAAATTTGGGTGGCACTTCCGTTGTATAATCATTGTGCACAAAAGCATTTATAATCGCTTCACGCAAGGCGATAGCATCCCAATAACGGATTTCTTTACGTTCTTTTGAAGTAATTTGGGTAATGGTTTTATTTTCTAATTCTGATTTATCTAAAATCTGTTTGGTCGCTTTTACCAGAGACTCATAGCCATATTCATTATTTTCAACCAAATTTACTCTGTTGAGCCCCTTATATTTTGCCAGCTTAATGGAATTGCTATTTTTATAGGCCATTAAATAGGCCACGTAGTTATAGTTTTCATCCTCATTGAGCAATTCTAAATTGCCTGCGAATTTATCATTCAGTCTTTTGCCAACAGCATCATAGTAAATTCTTAATTGCTAAAAGCTTAAATCTTGGTGATTGGATTTAATTTTACCAATAGAGTTTCTTGTTCTTTTGCAAATAATCCATCTATCATTTTTTGCGGCATAGGCTCTGCTGCTGTGCCAATTCTTAAGAAGGTACCTTTCCTGTCAAACCATATTTTTTAATAAAATATGCCTTTTCACTTCCGCTGGCTATAATAAGTTTAATTATTGCTAAACCATCTTTTTGCTCGCTCACTAAGTCAAACAAACCCAAGCAAAAGGGCGAAATATTGTGCTTTAAATGGTCTTTTATTTTCAACTGCCCACCGTCGATGTCTACCAGGCCCGTGGTTTTACCAACTTTATTAATACCAAAATAGATTACACCGCCTTCTCTATAATTTAAAAAAGCAATAACTTCCTTTTCTAAAGAATCGGTAAGTTCTTGTTTGTATTCTATACGGTTGGTTTCGGACATTGTTGTTTAGCGCTGACAAATTAATCTGACAAAATCGTTATCAACGATAAAACTAGTAAAACCTTTTCGATAATTAAATCTATAATCCGTATCAATTCACGTGATGTGATTTATGAAATGAGGCAACCATGAGAGCACCTTCCCTAAAAATTTCACCAACCTCAAAACCATCTGTCCTTTCCACTGTTTATTCTCCGTGACCATCTACCAATTCGCCATAAAGCCCCTTGATTGTAGCTTCAGCCAAAACTGTAGGGTTTATCTGCAAAATGACATCTACCACGTGCATATAGAAGGCAGTTATATTGGTTCTATGATCAAAATTGCCGGACAACTTTGCACTGGAAACCGTCAACTGGAGGTGCTTATTCCCGATTTGACCTTTCACTTATTCACAGAAAGCTCCAAATCTGAGTTTATCGGACAGATGAAACCAGACATGCGAGACAATCAACTTTAAATCTTCAAAATTTGCCTTCTTAGTATCCCTGATGTAATAGCCTCGCTTGTAGCATTGTAGTATTTCGCAGGGTGTTTAGACATGGTTCAGTCGGGCATAAGACCGATTTATGACATTTATCCCCGAATGATTCAGCTCCCAATTACAACCAGACAAAAACACAATATTTGACCCAAATCTTATTAATTATCAGTACATTAGAACATCATCCCCGTAACATTTAAAATGTAAATTGATATGGCAACAATCGAAAACGGGATCAATGGTGGTTTTAAAGGAACAATCGGTAATGTAGTTGGTTATCAGCTCAGGGGAAAATGGGTTGTACGCTCAAAACCTAAAGCCAGTAAGAAGAATAAAATTGGTACGAGCAGTCAGAATGCCAACCGTGCAAAATTCAGCAGTGTTCAGCACTTTCTAAGTCAGGTCTTGAGTTTTATCCGGGTAGGCTTTAAGGCGGAAGCTCAACTGCGCAATATGAGTGCACAT
This sequence comes from Pedobacter terrestris, assembly GCF_052343045.1. Taxonomy (NCBI): domain Bacteria; kingdom Pseudomonadati; phylum Bacteroidota; class Sphingobacteriia; order Sphingobacteriales; family Sphingobacteriaceae; genus Pedobacter; species Pedobacter terrestris. The sequence continues at coordinate 2,570,652 of NZ_CP180264.1, forward strand.
AATGTAGCGACCAGTTACAATCTTCAAAATGCAATAGATGTAAATGGTCTTTTAGATTATTCGAAAGTTTGTGTAAGCTACGGCACATTGGAAAATGTACAATCGGTTAGCGCCAAAATGGAGGATCAGAATTTGAGGATCAATTGGAAAAACCTGCCCTATTCTAACCCCGAAAGAGTGAATGATCAGGTGATGGTACTGGTATATACGATCAAGCAGCAGCTAAACTTTCAACTCCTAAGCGGAGCCAGAAGGACAGCAGGTACAGAAATTCTTCCCTTATCCAGCCTTGCGGATGACGATATGCTGCACTGCTGGATTTCTTTTATCAGCGATGACAGAACTGACATTGCAACGAGCCATTATATCGGGTTGATTAGTAACAATAACATCGAAATATAGGCAGACGCAAAATCGGAGTAGAAAACCGTAAACACCAGCGAATTATGCGCATCCGTAAACGAACAACTATCTCGTAGTTCCTGAGCCAATCTTACCACTATTTACCGCCTTAACTTCAAGTGTATTGTCGTCGCTAAATACATTTGTACGACTAAAAACAGGGAAGGCAATATGATCCAATTGAACTGCTGTTTGAGGTTTACTGCCACTGGCAAAAAACTTCACATTCTGTAAAGTCAAGTGTTCTACATTTGATGCACCCAATGCCCAGGGTGCCTTTGTAGACGAATTGGTAACAAATTGAACTGTAACGTTTTTAAAAATGATGTTTTCGTACTTAAACCCAGCCTCACTATGAATAGCAATGGGATTTTTAATAGAATCTGCTTTAATATCTTTTACCGTAATATCTTGAACATTGTTTCCTTCGTGCAGTTCAAAAATGAAAGGATTATTCATATTGTGCATCTTAAGCTTAGAAAGATAAATCCCTTGCAAATCGCCTTTTACCAATCCCCAACCGCCCGGTTGGATATAAATACCGGCCAGCATATTGGTACGATGGTCGGCACCTGAAGTGCGATGAGGGAATTTACCCGGACCAATAAACTCAGAGTCATGCACAAAAAAATCTTTTACGGGCATGATCACGCGGATTCCATTACAAGATGAATTGATCAAGCAATTTTCTACATGAAAATTGTCCCAAAAACCACCGGCAATCGCATCATCTCCGGTTTGTAAATCGCAGCCTTGTAAACGGACATTTTTACCGCCGCGGATGTGAATTCCATCCCATCCTTCTCGAATCTTTACGTTTTTAAATACTACGTTTTCCAGATTGTATGCCAGAACTGCATAATTTGCGGCTTTCTCAATTGTGATATCTTTAAAAACAAGGTCTGTACAATTCGCCATAATCAGGGTATGCGGACCTCTCATACCTTCTTCGCCTTTTGCATTGATTACATGTTCGCCGTCTATCCGACCCTGCCCTGAAATCGTTACATTTCGTACGCCTTCAGCAATAAACATTGCTCTGGTCCACTCCCGGTCGTACGCGCTATTGCCGTTATTGCCATCACTACTCATCGTACTGTACTTCGTAAGGTCTGTAACTGGAATAAAAGAATGATATTGTTGGGCATCCGCGACACCTTTTAAAACCGATCCTTTCTTGAGTTCAATATTTACGTTGCTTTTTAAATAAATGGTTGATGTCAGGAAAATACCTTCCGGCACTACAACGGTTCCTCCCCCTGCCTGAAAACATTTTTCAATGGTCTGATTGATGACGGCTGTATTTACCATTTTATCATCGCCTTTGGCACCGAAATCTAGGATATTGTAATTTTTCTGTTGAGCGAAACTTAATATTGGCAGAAGAACAAGAATTAGTTTGAGGCAAATGGAAGAAAAGCAAGTCCGGATGGTACAGAAAATCATGATACTGGGGATAAATCTACAAGTCTTCAAATGTAGAAAAAAGGATAATATCCGCGTTGAAAAAGGGTAATATTTCATCAGAAAAATAGAGGGTTTGCCACGGAAGCACTGAATACACGGAGAAATGAGTAGAAAATGCAATAAAGATTGCTTCAGACCATTACACAAAACCAACCCTTCAGCTCGCAATGACGGAATGTGAGCGGAAAAGTATAGCCACGGAAGCACTGAATACACGGAAAAATGAGTAAAATAATATACTGGTTTAAGGCGATTTCTACGGCCAAACCATTGTTTCTCCGTTTTGCTTTTTACCGGCCTAGGGATTTTTTGGGATACACTGGCCCAGCCTGAGTACAAACTTTCATAAAAAAATATCAGCCGGCAGTTTTTGGTTCTTTTTGCTGTCAAAAAGAAGGAGCCAACGCGGCGATGAGCGGAAAAATATAGCCACTGAAACACTGAATACACGGAAATAGCACATCGAGAATACGACAAACCCGTCATTGCGAGGAGGAACGACGAAGCAATCTAGTCTATCAATTCACCAGACAGATTGCTTCACGCCATTACACAATAACCACGCTGCTGTTCGCAATGACGGAATGTGAGCGGAAAAGTATAGCCACGGAAGCACTAAATACACGGAAATAGCACATCGAGAACACGACAAACCCGTCATTGCGAGGAGGAACGACGAAGCAATCTATCCTCTCAATTCACCAGACAGATTGCTTCACGCCATTACACAATAACCACGCTGCTGTTCGCAATGACGGATTTTCTATATTCCTCGTCGTACTGCATGTTACCAGAAAAACAGGCAAATCGCCACGGAAGCACTGAATACACGGAAAAATGCAATGAAATAACACACCTACCTAGGCAATTTTTAAAGCCAAACCTTTGTTTCTCCGTTTTGCTTTTTACCGGCCTAGGGATTTTTTGGGATACACTGGCCCAGCCTGACTACAAACTTTAATAAAAAAATATCAGCCGGCAGTTTTTGGTTCTTTTTGCTGTCAAAAAGAAGGAGCCAACGCGGCGATGAGCGGAAAAATATGGCCACGGAAGCAATAAATACACGGAAATAGCACATCGAGAACACGACAAACCCGTCATTGCGAGGAGGAACGACGAAGCAATCTATCCTATCAATTCACCAGACAGATTGCTTCACACCATTACACGAAAACCCATCGGTTCAGCTCGCGATGACGGATTTTCTATATTCCTCGTCGTACTGCATGTTACCAGAAAAACAGGCAAATCGCCACGGAAACACTGAATACACGGAAAAATGCAATGAAATAACACACCTACCTAGGCAATTTCTAAAGCCAAACCACAGTTTCTCCGTTTTGCTTTTTACCGGCCTAGGGATTTTTTGGGATACACTGGCCCAGCCTGAGTACAAACTTTCATAAAAAAATATCAGCCGGCAGTTTTTGGTTCTTTTTGCTGTCAAAAAGAAGGAGCCAACGCGGCGATGAGCGGAAAAATATAGCCACTGAAACACTGAATACACGGAAATAGCACATCGAGAACACGACAAACCCATCATTGCGAGGAGGAACGACGAAGCAATCTATCTTATCAATTCCCCAGACAGATTGCTTCAGGCCATTTGCGCCCTGTACCGAATGTTCAGTTTGCAATGGCGGTCCTCCAACTAACCAACTTTAAACCAAATTTAATATCCTGGATTTTGCTGCATCAATGGCATTTTCTGAATTTCACTTAATGGAATTGGCAGCAGATACATGGCATCGCGGAAATTCAAAGGTCTTGGTGCACGACCAATAGAATGCACATAAGTATTGGTTGCAGTTCTGGTGATTATGTCAACAGAATTGTATCCTTTAAGTACCGTTGATGCAATTTTCCATCTGCGAATATCGTAAAAACGATGATCTTCAAAAGCCAACTCTACGCGTCGTTCATTCTGGATTACATTGCGCATTTCTGCAGTCGTCATATTTGCTTTTAAACCGTACAAACCATCAGATCCGGCAGTGATTCCGGCTCTTGCCCGCAATAAAATCAGTTTGTCGTATGCTTTTGCCGGTTGGCCCGCCTCGTTAATTGCTTCAGCATAATTGAGCAAAATTTCTGCATAACGAATGAGCGGCCATGCGCGTTCTGTATTTCCACTTGTTGCATTGGTTAAATTTTCATCGAGCATTTTACGTGAAAAATATCCTGTAAACTTATTGGTAGACGTATAGGCATCAGATGTTGTATTTGCAATTGTAGATCCGGTGCTGGTATACGTCAGAACCGTGGTTTTTACGCCAGTATTTCCCATGTAAGACAAGCCATTGTAAATCACCGAATAATCAAAACGCGGATCTCGGTTTGCATAAGGATCGTTTGCGTTATACAAACTACTTTCCGTAATTGATTTTCCATCCTTCATTCCAAAAGCTTCGATCAGATTTTGTGTTGGACGCATTACAGAACTTCCGGAACGTGTAGGTGGCAAATAAAAGGTTTCAAATTCTTTTTGTGCCGGCCGGTTATACGCAAAAATATATTCACTGTTTACTCTCTTTAAAAATAACTGATAAAATCCATTTCCTGGTCTGGTTGCATTGTCTACATTAAGACTGTATAAGCCCGTATTAATAACTGCTTCTGCCGCATTCGCCGCTAATGTCCAGCGGTTTTGATTTGCTGTTGGATAACCCACAAAAGCATCGGTTGTTACACCGCCACCATTAAAAAGCGGACTTGCGGCATACAACAGCACGCGAGATTTTAAAGCCAGACAAGCGCCACGCGTAATGCGTCCGTAATCAATATCTTTATACACTACACCTGCCAGATCGGTAGCGGCAGCGTCCAGTTCTGCTGTAATATACGAAATGCACTCTGCATAGGAATTTCTTGGAATATTGATGATGTCATTAATACCATAAACCTGATCGCCAACTATTGGCACACCACCAAATACAGCAATCATATTGGAGTAATAAAAAGCCCTCAGAAATCGTGCTTCTGCGCGCATACGTTTTCTGGTCGATTCTGCAAAAGGTGCTTCAGGCAATTTGGCAATCAGTAAATTTACTCTTCTGATATTCTTGTATGGTGTATTCCAAAAATCCTTATCGGTACCAAAACCTGTAAGTACATTGGTTGGCCCAATAACACCTTGTACATATGCGTCTGCCCAAACTGCCAGGTTATTTTGCCCTTCGGCATTGTCTGTTGCCAACTCTGTATTTCCAGAACCTCCGGCAGAATTAAACCGTTGCGGACCAAAGGTGTAACCGGCATCTACATATATCTTATTTAAAAAACTGGTGGTTTGAACACTGTCTGTAAATACAACTTCTTCTGTAAGTCCGTTAGTTTTATCATCGAGGAAAGTTGATTTTTTACAAGAAAATATCACTCCCGAAAGCACTATAATGGTTAATATCTTTTTCATACAATAGCGATTAAAAGGTAACATTTACGCCCATGTTAATAATTCTGGTTGGTGGATATGGCAGGTCGGCAGCCGATTCAACAATCTCCGGATCTACATTATATAACTTATCCAATTTGGTCTTGGTGAACAGGTTATATCCGTTAGCATAAATCCTCATTGCTTTTACTTTAAGTTTACTAAGCAATTTCGGACCGGCAGCATAGCTGATTTCTGCGGTTTTCAATCGGATATAATCTGCGGGAATGGCCCAGAAATCTGAGTAATAATCTCGCGGACTCTGACTCAGCGCAGTGGTATACAACTGAGGATATTTTGCGTTATTGCCCAATTCTGGTGTCCAATGTTGCTGGTGGATTGGCAGCTGATTACTTGCATTGTGATGAATTACTGCACCTTGCGCACTTGCTACAAAATTTGCTGATCCTTGAAAAAGTAAGGTGATATTAAAGTTTTTATAACCGGCACCTAAAGTAACACCATAAGTGGTAGTTGGAAAATTAGTATATCCAAAATACGAACGGTCGCTTGCATCTATTACACCATCATTGTTCAGATCTTTATATTTGAGATCGCCGGGGCGACCGCCAATGGTAGGTTTAGGAACCGCCGGATTGGCAATATCATCAACAGAATAAAACTCGCCGGTCCAGTTGTATTTCAATACAGAACCAATAGCCTGACCGGTTTGACGTTGATACGCATAAAGCGGATCAGCTTCATCCATAAAATCTATCCGGTTTTTGGCCAGAGAATAGGTTCCTCTAATCATATAATTCCAGTTTTTACCGATAGAATTGTTGTATCCAATTTCTGCTTCAAAACCTTTATTATTGGTTTTACCAAGATTTACATTTGGTAATGATTGGCCAAACACAGCAGAAACAGTACCGCGGGTAGTTAAAATATCATAACGGTGGTTATTGAAATAACCGAAAGTTGCCGTTAATTTATTGTTTAAGGCAGAAATATCTAAACCAATATCCAGCTTTTTTTCTTTCTCCCAGGTTACTTCATTATTGCCCAAGGTTCCCTCAGTCACAACTCCGTACGGATTGTTGGTTGCCAGTCCGAATAAACCTGTACCGCTTCCTGAAGTATAACTTTGCAGGTAAGAATACACGCCGTTCGTATTGTCTACCCCAACCAAACCGTATGAACCACGCAGTTTAAATAGATTCAGGAATTTGAGATGGTCTTTCACCAATTTTTCCTCGGCGATATTCCAGCCTACGGATACAGCAGGGAAAAATCCGAAACGGCGATCGGAAGAAAAACGGTCTGTTCCGTTGTAGGCTCCGCTAAATTCGATCAGATAGCGTTGTTTATAATCATATCCAATCCGGGCGGTGTATCCTCTGAAATTTTCGGGAATAAAGTTATAATCTGTATTCGTAGTATTTTGGGCTTTTTTACTGTTCTGATTGTATAAAAACAATCCCGAAACATGATGATCGCCGAAATTGCGGTTATAGTTCAAAATGGCCTGCATGGTAAGTGCGCTGTTTGTACTGCCGGGTGCATATGTGATGTTTGGCGTACTGATGCGGTAAACGTTATCACGTTGTCCAAATCCGTAAGTGCCTGTTACAGGATCGTAGATGTAGGAAATAAATCCCGTTCCGCTAACGGGGCGTGTGAGCGAACGAGAATAGCTATACAGATTCCGGTAGGCTAACGTCCCTTTCAAAGACAAGCCTTTGGTAATAAAATCGAGCTTTTGCGTAGCTGAGGTAGCCAGGTTAATGTTATTGGAGAAAGTGCGGTAATAACCGTTGTACATCAAACGACCGATGAGGTTGTTATTGTTACGGCCGGACGCATTTCTCTGCCATGAACTGTAACCAAGGCTACCATCTGGATTGTAAATTGGGTAGTTGTAGGGTGCGGTTTCTGCGGAGCGACCTAAATCACTGAAAATATTATTGTTTGCACTGGCGGCATTTGCATTGGTTTCATCAACACTACCAAAAAGATCAAAACGCACATCGAGGGTTTTGGTTACTTTTAAATCTACGTTAGAACGATAATTGTAACGGTGATAATAAAATTTGCTATTCAAATCTTCACTGTAGTCTTTTAATTGTCCGCCCTGGTTCAGGTAACCTAAAGACACAAAATATTTGGCTTTCTCCGTTCCTCCGGTTACGTTGAAATTGGCACGCGCCTGTGGCGCAAATTGCTTCAAGATTAAGTCTGCCCAGTTGTTATCCGGATGGCCGTAAGGATCTGTTCCGTTGCGGTAAAGTTCAAGATCTGCATCAGAAAAAGTCCGCACAAAACTCGGATTCGGGTTTAAGTTATTGGTATTTACCTGGGCTTCGTTAACTAATGATGCAGATTCATAAGCATTTAGATAATTGGGTCTTCTGGTCAATTGATTCAAACCATACTCAAACTGAACGCCAATTTGTGGTTTCCCAACTTTTCCGCGTACGGTAGTGACCAATATTACGCCGTTTGCGCCTTTTATACCGTAAATAGATGTGGTTGATGCATCTTTCAAGATACTTACCGATTCGATCTCGTTGGCGTTTAGCTGCGAAAACTGATCGTAAGTAAATTCAATATCATCTACCAAAATTAAAGGATTATTGTTTCCGGTATAAGAACTTACGCCACGTACGTTAAAGCTTGCACCGTCACTTCCTGGTTGGCCACTACGCTGTTGACTTGTAAAACCGGTAACTCTACCCGCCAAAGTATTTTGCAAACTTGGCGATGGGCTTTGGCGAAGGTCTTTCCCGCTTACGGCACTTACTGATCCTGTAAGGGTAATCTTTTTCTTCTCGCCATAACCAATTACCACAACATCTTCTAATGCAGTCTGGTCTTCTGCCAGCGTAACATTAACCACTGTTTGCCCTTGCAAAGAAACCTCTTTAAGCACGTAACCAACAGTTTTGAACACAAGTACATCACTGCTTACGCTTAACGTAAACTTTCCATCACCATTTGTGGTGGTTCCGTTTTTCGGATTATTTTTCTCCATTACGGTTACGCCCGGAAGCGCTCCATTAGAATCGGCTACGGTACCACTAACCTGTTTTTTCTGTGCAAAAACCTGATGGCTAAGCAACAGAAAAAACATACAGCATAAGTATATCAATTTTTTCATCTGTATAATATTTTATCTGAATGGATGTTGCACAGCGATTTGCACATGCAACCCAATTTTAAATTCTGTCTGTAATGCCTAGTAATACCCTTCGTTTTGAACAAGCTTAGTATTTCTTGTCATTTCGAGATATGGGATCGGCATATGATAATACTTATTCTGGAAAACCATTTTACCAATATCCTGAACGGCATAATTTAGTGCTGTTCCATTTTGGGTAATTTTTAATCCGGTTAACGTTGTGGCCAAAGCAGCGTCCATTTTCCACCTTCTCAAATCATAAAAACGGTGCTCTTCAAAAGACAACTCTATACGGCGGTCATTTTTGATCAGCTCGCGTAGATTTGCCGGAGAAATTCCTGCTGCAATGCCATATCGTCCGTTGGTACCAGCAGTTATCCCGGCACGTGCGCGCACCAGATTGATCTGTTTTACAGCATCTTCAGTACGGCCAACTTCATTCAATGCTTCGGCATAAGTGAGTAAAACTTCGGCAAAACGGAAATACGGGAAATTGTGGCTTTGGTTAGAATATGTGGTTGATGTAGAAAAATCGGCCATAAACTTACGCAGGTAATAACTGGTTTTGGTTTGCGTTTTAAACGCTTGGTTTGGTTTATCTAAACCTCCTTCATACGTCTGAACTGCCCTGTTTAACCATTGTACACCATTATAAAACAAAATGGCTTTAAGCCGCGGGTCGCGATTTTCATATTGAGCGGCTACATCTGTAGCACCCGTATATGCAGTTCCATCTAATTTTGGGAAAGCATTCAAAAAATTCTGCGTCGGACTGGTACGGCCATTACTGGCAGTTGGCGCCACAAAACCTACCGGCGCATTTGCATTTTCTATTACCGTAGAGTTTGCAGATTGCTTAGACAAAATAATATCTGTATTGATTTTGGTAGTAAATACAGATGTATACACGGCTTGTCCCGTTCCGGCGGGCAATTTGTAATAGCCTTTTGCAATCAATGTTTCGGCTGTAGAAATTACGCGTTGCCATCTGCTCGCATCTGCCGTGGGGTAACCTGTAAGCGCTTTTACCTGTGCATTACTTTCAAAACCGCCGCCATTAAATAACGGACTTGCAGCATATAAATATAAACGCAGTTTAAGTGCCAGTGCTGCTTCTGATGGGATTCTGCCAAATTCTGCCGCTGTTATGGTAGATCCATTTGGCAAATCTGTTGTAATGGCATCGCATTCTGCAGCGATATAATCTACACATTCTGCAAACGTGTTGCGTGCAAGATTCAAATCGTCATCCAGACTGAATACACGATCGCCAACCAACGGAATGCCTCCGTAGCGTTTAAGCATTTCAAAATATGCAAATGCACGCAGAAAACGGGCTTCGGCAACTTGTCTTTTACGAATATCATCAGCAATAGGAACTACAGGCAGATTTTTTAGAAAAATATTGCTTCTGCGGATGATTGTATAACTATTAGACCAGCTATTGTCTGGATAGTTTGTGGCATTTAGCTGCCCGTTTGTAAACAATAAAACGCCTGATCGTTCTGAAGATGCAACGGCATCATCCGTAGCTGCATCCAGAAAATCGCCATCAACGCGGTTAAATCCGGTAGGTAAAAAAGAGTAAATGCCAAGTAAATAGGCTGTAGATTGTACACCAGCTTGATCCGTAGGATCAAAAACATCAGTTTCTGACGTACGTTCATCTGGCTCTGTTTCGAATTTCTTACATGATGACATGGCGAGCATCGATACGATGATTATAAAATAGAGAGATCTTTTCATATCCAAAATGCTAAAGTTGAATGTTTATGCCCATAGTAAATACGCGTTCGATTGGATAGGCACCAGTATAATTTTCGGGATCGGCACCGTTAAATGTTTTAGATCCGAAGGTGTACAGATTTAATCCGTTAACAAATAAACGGGTAGATTTTAGTCCGATTTTTTGCGTTAATGCTACCGGAAAACGATAGCCCAATTCTACGGTTTTCAGGCGGATATAATCTCCGTTACGCAACCAGAATGTAGAATTTACAAAGTTATTTGTAGCGCCATTCCGCGGACCAGAATTGGTAGTCAGACGCGGATATTCTGCTGTAGCAGCCGTGGCAGCCGTCCATCTGCCCAATTGCGTTTCGTAAGCCTGCGCAGTTCCGCCCTGAAACTCCCAATAACTGTTTCCGGAAAGATATACCTGCTGATTTACAGCGCCTTGAAATAATGCACTGAAATCAAAACCTGAGATATTAAATCCTACTCTCGCGCCCAAAAACAAGGTTGGTTTTTGAGAACCAATAGTGGTTTGATCGTATTGATTGATTATCCCATCGCCATTCAAATCACGGTATTTTATATCTCCAGGTTGTGGTGTGTATCCTTCAATTGTTGGGTAACCGGTAATTTCCTGCTGGCTTTGAAACAAGCCTTCAGCAATGTAACCATAGGTTTGCCCTACCGGATGACCTGTACGGTACATCCAATTGTAGCGTTGGCTGGCTTCTGCACTGTATAGCAGCTTAGAATTTTGCAAACTGACATTAAACGTTGCGAAATAACCGAAACTTTTCTTCTGCTGGTTCCAATTGATTTGCGCTTCCCAACCGTAATAACGTTGCTGACCAATGTTTTCTGCCGGATAAGAAATCCCCAGCATGCTACCGCCATTGCCGCGAACGATACTGATATCTGTATACTTATTGTTGTAATATTCTACGTTAAACGTAAGCTGATCTTTTAAGAAACCGGCATCAAAACCAACATTAAGCATATTTGATTTTTCCCAGGTGATGGCTGGATTCGCAAGGTAAGATTCTCCAATCGTAGTACCTGCAGTACCACTTGAACCAAAATAGCTCGTCGGACTTGCATTATATACTTGCTGATAAGTATAATAAGCACCATTATCTCTACCTACTCTACCGAAAGAACCATAAAGTTTAAGGTGTTCTAACCATGTACTGGATTTAAGGAAAGATTCTTCAGAAATATTCCATCCCAAACCAATTGCAGGGAAAAATCCATACTTAAATCCACCTTTGTCTGGATAACGGTTTGCTCCGCTTTGAGAAAAGGAAAGCTCTGCCAGATATTTTTCTTTAAAGTTGTATGCGGCATGCCCAGAAATTCCTTGAATGGTATACGGCAAATTTGAACCGTTAACCAGATTATCGCGGTTGGCAAGTAAAGATGCCGTTACGCCGTGATCGCCAAACTGCCGATCATATCCTAAAGAAAATTCTTGAAAATCAGACCGGTTTTGGAAACTGATGCTATTGGAATTTCCTTGCGCACCATTGGTTCCAAACTGGCGATATGTTGCAGGCATACCAGACGCACCAATCTGCTCGAAAACGGCAAATGTTTTCGCTCTGACGATATTCTCGTTCAGATTGCTGAAGAAAGATGCCCGCGCTTTAATCCATAAACCTGGAGTTACCTCATCTAAAGTATGTTTCAAATAAAAATCTGTCAGTACAGTACGCGTATTACTCAATGAATAACCCGCGCCAATGTTTTGTGCAAGGATATTGTTTTGAAACAGTGTGGAACCTCCATAAGTTCCGTTTGCGTTATAGATTGGATATGCGCTGTTTGGCGTAGCCAGAATTGCATTAAACAAATTATCAGCTGCATTATTTCCAGGGTTTGTGGTATTCAGGATTCTTCCCTGTATATAAATTCCGGCGCTGATTTTATCCGTTAGTTTTAAATCTACATTTGAGCGGATAAAATAACCCTTCAAATCTGCATTGGTATTGTATTTATTCATGTCGCTGGTTTTCAGCAGACCATCCTGACTAAAATGTTCAAGGCTTACAAAATACTTTACGTATGCATTTCCACCGCTGGTATTTAGATTGTAACGCGCCACGGCAGATGAATTGTCTAAAATCTGATCTGTCCAGTTTACATTCGGATAACGCAATGGGTCTGATCCGGTCTGATACGCATTCAAAGCGACTTGGCTAAAACCATTGTTTGCTACAGACAAACCATCGTTAGCAAGTGCTTCGTTGTATAACATACCGTAGTTGTAAGCATCAAGCGGTTTCGCGATAAGATTTTGTATGGGTTTTTGAATCCCCCACTGACCGGTAAAATTAATGGTTTGTCCATTTGCCGATCCTTTTTTGGTCACTACAGAAACCGCACTGTTTGCGCCTCTGATGCCCAACATGGCAAGGCCAACGGCATCTTTAATTACGGTGATGGATTCGATCTCTTCCATCCCGATTTCTGCTACAGAACGTGGTATTCCGTCAATAAAAATAAGCGGCGTTTGTCCACGTAATTTTAAAGAAGCGCCTTCGCTCAGTGGCTGTCCATTTGTTTGTGAAACAGTTAAACCTGGTAATCTGCCAGATAATGTGAGTGGATAAGAGGCAACCGGCGTAGAAGAAATTTCTTTACCCAGTATTGTTGCCGAAGAAGTGGTCGACAATTTTTTGGGTGTATTGAAATAAATCAACTGTTTAATTTTTTTAAGTGAATCCTCTGGATTCAAGCTTTTTATGCGTACAGTATCCTGATAATTTGTGCGTTTAATTGTGGATGCTTTTGCAACGTTAATCAACATCAAACAACTGCATAAGGATACGAGACGTATTTGAGTGTAAACCGACATTTTTTTAAATTAAGGTGTTAACAAGAATTCTTTTTGGATGGCATAAAATTGCCCAATCGCAAGGAAGGATACACTAGTTTAGCGCACTGAAAAAAGTGTCGGGTACGGAATGACAATAGGAAAATTTTCTCATAATAATTTGGTTAAAAGTATTTGGTTGTGTTCTTAATCAAAGATATTCAGGTTTTGATTGGACGCATTATAATGGTGCTACAAATTTCAATGAGAACGTTCCCATAAAATGGGAACGTTCTCATAACTGCTTAAAACTATAGAAATAAACCTTAATTGCGTGAAATGTGAGGAACTTTGCTTAATGTTTTGTTACGACTTTGTCCCAAGCGGAGTTTATCATGTATAACGACATCCCGAATGGAACTGAAGTGAGAGATCTAACAAAAGATTAACACAAAATATCTCCCTGCGGTAAATATGACGTTTACCGTAAGTACCACTCATTATCGTCATTGCGAGCTAAAGGGTTGGTTTCGTGTAAGGGCATGAAGCAATCTGTCTGGTGAATTGATAGAATAGATTGCTTCGTCGTTCCTCCTCGCAATGACGGGTTTGTCGTGTTCTCGATGTGCTATTTCCGTGTATTCAGTGTTTCCGTGGCTATATTTTTCAGCTCACATTCCGTTATTGCGAGCTAAAGGGTTGGTTTCGTGTAAGGGCGTGAAGCAATCTGTCTGGTGAATTAATAGGATAGATTGCTTCGTCGTTCCTCCTCGCAATGACGGGTTTGTCGTGTTCTCGATGTGCTATTTCCGTGTATTCAGTGTTTCAGTGGCTATGTTTTTCCGCTCACATTCCGTCATTGCGAGCTAAAGGGTTGGTTTAGTGTAAGGGCGTGAAGCAATCTGTCTGGTAAATTGATAGAATAGATTGCTTCGTCGTTCCTCCTCGCAATGACGGGTTTGTCGTATTCTCGATGTGCTATTTCCGTGTATTCAGTGTTTCAGTGGCTATATTTTTCCGCTCATCGCCGCGTTGGCTCCTTCTTTTTGACAGCAAAAAGAACCAAAAACTGCCGGCTGATATTTTTTTATTAAAGTTTGTACTCAGGCTGGGGCAGTGTATCCCAAAAAATCCCTAGGCCGGTAAAAAGCAAAACGGAGAAACAATGGTTTGGCCGTAGAAATCGCCTTAAACCAGTATATTATTTTACTCATTTTTCCGTGTATTCAGTGCTTCCGTGGCTATACTTTTCCGCTCACATTCCGTCATTGCGAGCTAAAGGGTCGGTTTCGTGTAAGGGCGTGAAGCAATCTGTCTGGTGAATTGATAGAATAGATTGCTTCGTCGTTCCTCCTCGCAATGACGGGTTTGTCGTATTCTCGATGTGCTATTTCCGTGTATTCAGTGTTTCAGTGGCTATATTTTTCCGCTCATCGCCGCGTTGGCTCCTTCTTTTTGACAGCAAAAAGAACCAAAAACTGCCGGCTGATATTTTTTTATGAAAGTTTGTACTCAGGCTGGGCCAGTGTATCCCAAAAAATCCCTAGGCCGGTAAAAAGCAAAACGGAGAAACAATGGTTTGGCCGTAGAAATCGCCTTAAACCAGTATATTATTTTACTCATTTTTCCGTGTATTCAGTGTTTCCGTGGCTATATTTTTCCGCTCACATTCCGTCATTGCGAACGGCAGCGTGGTTATTGTGTAGTGGCCTGAAGCAATCTGTCTGGTGAATTGATAGAATAGATTGCTTCGTCGTTCCTCCTCGCAATGACGGGTTTGTCGTGTTCTCGATGTGCTATTTCCGTGTATTCAGTGTTTCAGTGGCTATATTTTTCCGCTCACATTCCGTCATTGCGAGCTAAAGGGTTGGTTTAGTGTAATGGCGTGAAGCAATCTGTCTGGTGAATTGAGAGGATAGATTGCTTCGTCGTTCCTCCTCGCAATGACGGGTTTGTCGTATTCTCGATGTGCTATTTCCGTGTATTCAGTGTTTCCGTGGCTATACTTTTTCGCTCACATTCCGTCATTGCGAGCTAAAGGGTTGGTTTAGTGTAATGGCGTGAAGCAATCTGTCTGGTGAATTGGTAGGATAGATTGCTTCGTCGTTCCTCCTCGCAATGACGGGTTTGTCATGTTCTCGATGTGCTATTTCAGTGTATTCAGTGTTTCAGTGGCTATATTTTTTCGCTCACATTCCGTCATTGCGAGCTAAAGGGTTGGTTTAGTGTAATGGCGTGAAGCAATCTGTCTGGTGAATTGGTAGGATAGATTGCTTCGTCGTTCCTCCTCGCAATGACGGGTTTGTCGTGTTCTCGATGTGCTATTTCCGTGTATTCAGTGTTTCAGTGGCTATACTTTTCTGCTCACATTCCGTCATTGCGAACAGCAGCGTGGTTATTGTGTAATGGCGTGAAGCAATCTGTCTGGTGAATTGAGAGGATAGATTGCTTCGTCGTTCCTCCTCGCAATGACGGGTTTGTCGTGTTCTCGATGTGCTATTTCCGTGTATTCAGTGTTTCCGTGGCTATATTTTTCCGCTCACATTCCGTCATTGCGAACGGCAGCGTGGTTATTGTGTAGTGGCCTGAAGCAATCTGTCTGGTGAATTGATAGAATAGATTGCTTCGTCGTTCCTCCTCGCAATGACGGGTTTGTCATGTTGCCGCGCCAATAACACCTCGCCTATCACCAGTTATCCGTTCTGAATGGAGGCGCTGGCATCCCTTCTGTGCTATACAATTCGCCAACAATCCAATCTTTAAAAGCGTAACGTACAGCGATAGGATTGTGTACCTCGGTGTTAAACACCATAACCTGACTATCTTTAATCTTCGCTTTTGCGGGATGATATACCCGATCAGCGCCAGCAATTTCAAATTGCGTTAAAGTTTTCCCATAACTGGTTAAACCCAAAGGCGTATTCAGAAATTTAAGCGTTATGGTATCTGCTTTTACCTGCATGGAGGCGTACCGCGGACCAACCGCAGCGATTCCTTCTATATGGTAATGCTGCGCTAAAGCAAGTGCCGCCAAACGTTTACTGATCGGTGTTTTATTTGCCGGATGAATATTATGTTCTTCACCTACATCCATAGAAACTGCGATTCCGGTATTGACCAACGAATCGGTTAATTTTACTTGTGCTTCGCGAAGTAATGGAAGTGACAGCGCTGGTTCTTTCCCATAATTCATCGGTGCAATTTGAACGGTATAAAACGGCCAGTCGCCGATATTCCAATGTTTGCGCCAATCTTTCACCATCGCCATTTGCAAAGCAAGGTAATCTGAATTGTTGTGGCGATTTTGTTCGCCCTGATACCAAATTACACCAGCAATGGAAAACCCTTCTAACGGCCGAATCATTGCATTATATAAGTTTCCTGGTGTTTGATGAATCGCTTTGGAAATGGCCCGATCCGTTTTCAAGCGTTCACCCAGAAGATCTTCGAGCACTTTTTTATCCGTCCACGCTTCAATCGGAGAGCCTCCCCAAGTGCTTTGGATTATCCCGACAGGCACACCTAAATGTTTTTGCAACATTAGCGCGAACTGGTAACCTACGGCACTGAAGTTCGCTACCGATTGCGCGTCAGCTACATTCCATTCACCTTTAACGTCATTTTGCGGCTGATCAGAATAGGCTCTTTCGACATGAAATAACCGAAGGTTTGAATTGGGCGATTCCAAAATCAGATCGGCAGAATGCGCTATGGGTAAATTTCCGTAACCTTTAACAGGCATATCCATATTGGATTGACCGGAACAAATCCAGACCTCGCCGATTAAAATATTGTTCAATACAACTGTATTTTTTTCGCTGATGTGCAAGGTATATGGACCACCAGCGGCAGGCGTGTTCACCCAAAGCTGCCAATTTCCGGTTTCATCCGTTTTGGCTTTGTATTTTTTTTCGTCCCAGGATGTTTTAACCACAACAGATTGTCCGGCACTTCCCCAACCCCAAATCTTAACCTTAGTATTCTGTTGGAGCACCATATTGTCTCCAAAAAAAGATGGCAGTTTAACTAAAGCAAAAGCAGAACTACCAACGCTTAATAACAAAATAAACAGCAAATTACGTATCATTTTATATCTGGTTTTGGTGTATTCATAGTTGTTTTACCAATTGCTATGGCGCCAACGATAATTGCTGCACCAACACCTAATATTACCAGAGAAAAACCCTTAGCGAGTGCGCCTAAAATCATAATGCCTACGCCCACCACAGCCATAGAAATGGCGATTACCCGAATCCCAAAAATATTTTGTTTTTCTGCTGCGAAATGCGTTATAACGGCTTCCTCTTTCGGTTGTTTCGATAATCTCTCCTGTTCCGCGTCCATTAGAATTGCTTTTTCAGAAACGAAACCCTTGCTGGAGTAATACAACTCAAAGGCTAGCAAAATGGCAATCGGGATGCCCATTCCGAGCGCTGTTTCAATTGTTCTGCTTAGTTTAATTTCCAGTAATGATGGTGCCAATACTTTGAAAAAAAGGTTAATAGAAAGTGATGCAAGTGTGGCGAAAACCACAGACAAACCCGTTTGACGTTTAGAAAACAACGTCCATATAATTGGCGCAAACAATGCGCCACCAGCAATAGATGCTGTGCTAAGCACCACTTCTACAATTCCGCCGGCACTTGGAATCCACATGGCTATTACAATGGTCAAAATGCCGAACAACAGCGTAAACAGCCTTGCCATCCAAATTACTTGTTTTTCTGAAGCCGAAGGACGGATTAAATTTTTATAAATATCTTGTGCAAAAACCGTTGCTGCCATATTAATGGTTGTATTTGCTTTACTTGACGTTGCAGAAACCATCCCGGCCAAAACCAAACCAATTAAACCGGCTGGCATTACTTTCTGAATGAGCATCATATACGCATCTTCAGTTTCCAACCCTTGTAAATTTGGATTGATGATGCGGTAAATCATTGGCGGCAGCATCCAAATCACTGGACTTACAAAATAAAGTATAGTAAAAATTCCGGCTACTTTTTTAGCATTTTTCTGATCGGCAACGCTGGTATACCGCTGTACGTATGACCAATTTCCCCCAATATAGAACGTTTGGTAAACAATAAAGGCCAGCATAAAACCGAATGTATAATCAGAATTAAAAGGTTCGAAAAAATGCTCTGGCGCTTTGCTGATCAGGTTATTTACACCTCCAATCTCTGCAAAAGAAATCGGAATTACGATAAGTACTGCAGCAGAAAGAATTACAAATTGCACCACGTCTGTAACGAGTACTGCCCATAAACCGCCGGCTGCAGTGTATAAAACAATGATTAAACCAATAATTAAAATACAGGTATTAACGGGCAAATCTGTAGCTACATGAACCATCTTCCCTACCGGATACAATACTGCAGCGGTGGTAAATAAACTGAGCAGCAAAGTCATATATGTATAAAATTGTTTTTCTTTATCGCCGAATCGTTTCCCGATGTATTCTGCTGCAGTAGCTACGCCGGTTTTTTTCCATCGCGCAGCAATAAATAACATCACAATAAAACCGCTGATGGCCATTGTTAATTGAATGGCATTGGAAACTACACCGTATTTATAGGCAATTGATCCCCAAACAACAAAAGTACCTGCAGAGAAATAACTGATGAATAGTGAAAGTCCGTTGATCCACCAGGGCGTTTCGCCACCTGCTTCAAAAAATGCTTGTCCGTTTTTACTGCCTACGCGGGTAAAAGTGAGGCCAATGGCAAAAATTAACAGGGCGAAAATCCCCATTACTATAAAATCTAATCTAACCATTTGTCGTCAATTCTATTTAGTAAGCATAACAGCGCAGGGCGAAAATGGCCGCAGGTACCTGATCAGAAGGATGCTGAAATTCTATCGTTAATTTATTTGTATTAATTTTTTCGTCGAAACGGATGTGGTTTCTGGTTTGGAAGTTATCGTTTTTGGTATAAATTTCCTTGCCTGTATCGTCTTTTATACGATAATTGCGGATTACGAACGGCATCCGGTTTTCTGGATGTGTCATCAAGACAGATTCCATTGGATGATCAAAATCGCTATCAAACCAGATATCTATACTTTTAATTCCCTGATTTTCTGTCCATTGAATCTCTACAGTTGGGTTTGGATCAGAAAAATCAGCAATCCATGCATTTGTTCTTGAAACCGGCCGATCTGTTCCGTTAGAAATGTGAGTAATACTTCCCGGCGTTAGTGCATCCGATAAATTAAGTGCAATATTTTGGCCGTTAGGTCTGCGTTGCGGGCACCAAAACTCAAACTCATCCACGCCTGTTCCTGCCGGTGGTATTTGTTTACCGTTGTTGGAAACGGCTTTATTCTTAGAATTAAAAACGGATAAAAATCCGGTGATGCGTCTTTCGGTATACCCCAAACTCAGTTTTGGATTGGCTGCAAAAAGCAGAAAAACATATCCATCTTCAGCTAAATCTATATCAAAGTCAACATCAACTTCCAGTTGTCCGGCTTCAACGGTTAACGTTTTCTCGCCAAGTGTAACATCAGGCGTAAAACTTCCTCTTCTACTGCAGATACGCAATTCTACCTGCAGATTTGTAGATTCATTTGTTTTAACGGGAACTTTAAATATTGGTACAACTCCCTTTTTAAGCGGCAACATTTGTCCGGATGGAAGATCTAAAGTTTTCCATAATACCGTTTCACCGAAACCTGTAAAATCAATTTCGCTTGAAGCCTTTACTTGCGCGAGATGGAGCAAATCTTTTTCATCTTTGAAAGCCACATTTGGAATATGCTGTCCTTCGCGCATCAGGCGATTTTGCAAATCTTTTAAATGCTCTGCCGCTTTCAATGCTTTCGGTTTTAAGTTTTTAGCTAAACATTCTGCTGCTGCAATACCTGCAACCTGACCAACATAAGCACAGGTAGCCATTACACGTGTTGCGCCAAAAGCAACGTGACTTACACTGATATTTCTTCCCGTGAGGAAAAGATTATTGATGTTTTTACTGTATAAACTGCGGTATGGAATCTGGAAAATACCCTTACTGTGCCATTGATTACAACCAGGACGTTCGCTATAAACGCCATCTGCCGGATGCAAATCTATAGACCATCCACCAAAAGCAACAGCATCTTCATGTTCTCGTTGTTCTACCAAATCTTGCTGGGTCATCATATAATCCCCTTCAAAACGTCGGCTTTCCCGTTTTCCGGGGATGGTTCCTACCCATTCTAAAGTCAGGTTTGCAGCCTCCGGGAATTTGCCGGAGTTTTTAATGTAATTCCAAACGCCATACACCACTTTCCACAGTTCCCATTTTATTTTCTCGGTATCGTGAACGGTATCCAAACGGCCGCCATATTCTACCCACCACAGTTTACAACCAAATTCATTGGCATTAAATTGTTTAAAACGCGGAATGGCTGTAATGTCTTCTAAGGCAAATGATGGTGCAATAAAGTTTACGGGTTTGCCGGTATCTTTGCTATAAAAATATAGGGAATGGCCCAAAAGTTCGCCATATTCGGCAGTTGGAGCCATACCTTCATTAAATTCTTCTTTAGATTCTGCACCCATTCTAAATGCTGCGCCAGCCAAAAACCCAACAATACCATCACCTGTCGCATCACAAAACAAAGGTGCCGACAATTGGTAATTGGTAGAATTCTGACTGCAAAAAGCTTTAAGGCTGGAAATGTTGTTTTCGCTGTCTTTAGCCACCTCATAAACCGCTGTGTTCAGCAAAAGCTGAATATTTGGTTCCTGACTTACTTTATCCAGCAAAATCATATCTAAAATTAATGGATTTCCTTCGGGATTTCTAAAGGTATTTTCGACCAGCAATTCATCTATAAAACCGCCTTCTCTAGACCATCTGTTGTTGTTGCCCATATGTGATGTTGCACCCAAGACCCATAAACGGACTTCGCTCGATGCGTTGCCGCCCAATACCGGGCGATCTTGTACAAGTATTACTTGCAATCCCTGGCGTGCTGCTGTAACGGCTGTAGAGACTCCGGATAAACCGCCGCCTGCAACAACCAGATCGGCAGATAAGGTAATTTGGTTAAGTGCTCTTTCTACCGTCGCTTCTTCTTTTTTCATGAAATATCTTAAGAATATGTAGCCAGCTTACTCATATCACTGTGCCACTTCAAATGTTAAAATGAATCCGAAGATATTTATATTTTATATCGGGTGAATGCGGCAATTCCCGTAAAAAATTTTGGGAACGCTCCCGATAAATAGGAACGTTCCCAAAAACATAATTTAAAACTTTTTGAAAAATAATCTGCGCTTTTAGCCCACTAAACCGATTAAACTTCGCGTACCGTAGAATTGCGAATAACCAGTTCTGCATCTAGCGTGCGGATTAGCGGTTTCCATTCGCTGATGTCTTTATCCATAAGTGCCAATAACAAATCCATCGCATTGCGGCCAATTTCTCTTACAGGCTGTGCCAGTGTGGTTAAGCTTGGTTCAATAAAATTTGATCCGTAATTGTCACTAAAACCAACCACAGCAACATCTTCCGGAATGCGTTTGCCGATTTTCTTTAAAACCTGGATGACTTCAATCGCTGTAGGGTCATTTACTGCGAAAAGTGCATCTACAGGATTGTCTAACTCAAGCAAATGTTTCACATACATTTTAACATTGTTGAGCGAAAGATCGTAACTGATGATCAGTTCTTCATCTAAAGGAATATTGTGCTTTTTTAATGCATCGGTATAACCGTTTAACCGTTTACGACTGATGACGAGCGATTTTGGCCCCGCGAGATGCGCAATTCTGCGTTTGCCAATACTGATTAAATGTTCTACCGCTTTAAATGCCGCGTCATAATCATTCACCACCACTTTAGGCACCATCATTTCTTCGCACACGCGATTGAAAAAAACCACGGGAATCCGTTTCCGGATAAATGCTTTCCAATGATCGTAATTTAATGTTTCTTTAGTGAGCGAAACCATAACACCATCTACCCGATTGGCCAGCATAACTTTAGAGTTGGCGACTTCAGTCTCATAACTTTCATTGCATTGCGAGATCAGGACACTGTAACCTTGTCTGGCCGCTTCTTCTTGCGCACCAACCACAACCTGAGGAAAAAATGAAGTAATAAACTCTGGAACAACAATACCGATGGTTTTTGTTTTATTGGTAATTAAACTGATAGACAGCATATTGCGCTGATAATCTAGTTTTTCTGCAAGTTCAAGAATTTTTGCACGGGTTTCTGTTTTCACGCTGGGATGACCGGTGAGCGCCCTTGATACCGTTGATTTCGAGATATTGAGTTCATTGGCAATATCAACGATAGTGGTTTGGTTACTTTTCATATTTGGTTAGCATCAGTTAAGATTGTGCCCGCACAAGGCTTGTGTAAGGGAAACCAAATTAATAAAAAAAGTGAGAAGCAGAAAATGCTTTACGGGTATTGCCGCGCAGTGCGATTAAGGTTTTACTTTTAATCGGTTTTCAATAAATAGAGTTTCGGCATTTGCGACAGCAGGTGCAGCAGAAGAAGATCCGGTTTTAAGCGTACTTAGGCGATCGGCAATTACCAGAGAAGTTTTTGTATTTCCGCCCGCAGCAATATCGTCTAAAACTTTCTTCAGGCAGGCTTCGCGTACGTCGCCAAGCGGATAAGCGCCATCGGCTACCACCGATAAATCCACTGCCATACCATTAAAATAATCACCAGAGCCGCTGCCGTTTTTCAACAAGAAGCTAGACATGTATACCGTATATTTATCCACCACTACGCCAAAAAAACCCACTGGTTTTCCATAGGTTTTAGTTCCGGCAAGTTTAACGTTCATATACGGTTTTAAGCAGTTTATAAGCAATTCACTTGCAGATGCTGTACTTCCGGAAACGATAAAATAAACACTCTTAAGATTATCCAGAGTTCCTTTCTTACTAAAGTTGTATGTGTTAGCTGCTTCTGTAAAATCTACATCGGCCATTGTTGCCGGGCGCCCCTGGTATGTTACAGATTTGCCATTTGCATCCAGATAAGGCTGATGCCGTAAAATTAGTGCCTGATCGTTTTGCATTTGCGCATTAAATTGCTCCGAATACATTTTCTTTCCGTTTAAAGATGAAGACCCAATCAGGTTGGCAATATATTCTGCAGTTTCTACATATCCACCGCCGTTGCTGCGCATATCAACCACCAGATCGGTAACGGATGCCGCAGCGAGTTTACTAAATGTATCGTCTAAATAGCTTTGAGATTCAGCGAGTTTCGGAAAAGAGGAAAGTACAATATAACCTACTTGAGAAGTGCCTGCGGTGATGGAAGACGTTAAAGTAATCGGATTGACTGCAATGGCATCAGTCAATCCGGCAACCTGGCCGCCGCTGCTTACGCCCGCAACAAGGTAAGAGTACTTTGGCACACCTGCCACGCCCCGATACTCGTAAGGCAAGCCGGTTGATGTGTTGATTTTAAGTTGTGTAATATCAAATAACTCGGTATTAAATGCGGTCAGATCTGATGTGGTGTTGCCGTATTTTGTACGCGGATCAAAAACGGCATACGTAGGCAAAGCATCATTCCACAAATAAACCTGTTTGGCATAAAGAAAAATTGAATCCAACGTGAACTGCTTCCGGGTTCCGGTTGTTGGCGAAACAATTTCTTCAACGGCTTCACCTTCTTCCTGATCCTTTTTACATCCTGTAAAAGCAAGAACTAAAATAAAAATAACAAGAGGTAAATATTTAATGCGTTTCACAGAGTTTCCTTTTTTAATGCTAAAGCTATTGAAAAACTTTTACCGCACCAAAAACTTCAGAAAATTGCGCAAATGTATCATTTGCTGAATCTATTACCTCTTGTTGCTGGGTTTCTGTCTGGCCATTTGCATTCATGACACCAACAAATTTGCCCCACATTTCACCTGTGGCGGCGCCATAACCTGAGAAGAAAGAAACCCCTTCGGTAATGCCGCCTTTTGCCAGCATCTGCACAATAATGCTTCCTCCCATAATAGAACCTTCCATCACATACAGTGCACCCAAGGCTTGCAAAATATTGGTAATTTCCGGAATGGAAACTTCAGGAAGATCTGACGCATCACCACCCAGAGATTCAATATCCTGTTTCAAAGCACTTGCATGGCGGCGGTCTAAATAATCAGGTAGAACATCAATAGTGATAAAATGTGCAATGGCTTCTTCTACCGCGCCAAAATACGCATAGAAATGTTTCAACAAATCTGCGTAATCTGCATTGCTGCGGATGGCTTTCAATTTTAAAACCACTTTTTTCTCTAAATCCTGGTGTGCCGCTTTTGTGGCTTCTTTAATGTTTGTACTTAACATAGCATGCTGAATTAATGTTCGTTTGTATTTGTTAGTTTGAAATAGGTAGATGTATATGTTTTTTACTGAGTAACGGTAATCCGCCTAGTACTTGCTGTGATGGCCAGAACAACGTCTGTTGCCGCGGCATGATAAGTATCGGCAGTGTAACTGTATTTAAAGTACTGGTAAGTTCCTGTAGGAAAATCTGAAGGAATGGTAAATGTGATTGAGTTGCCGTTTCTGGCAGAAATTGTCAACGGGTAATAGGTACCTGTACTACTGGTTGCTAAACTGGCGGCTGTAAAATAACTTGCGTCTCCAACTCCGGTTAAAGTAAATGAACCACCGCGTTGTACCGTTTGTGCGGCAAACAAGGTGAGTGCCATTGTTGGTGCTGCGGGAGCCATTACGTAATTTGTTGTTCCGGTTACACTTTTAATTCCAGAAACCACAGTTACTTTAAATTCTGTACCTATCGGTGGAAAAGTGTTCGCGGTAGCCACAGTGCTGGTTACCCGTGTTGAGGTTACCGAACTTACAGGCATTTGATAACGCTTTCCGTTGGTTGCTTCAAGATATACGTGTGTTTTGCTGGTGTCGGCAATTAAATAATCCGTTGTACGCACCACAATTGTAGAATTGATTCTGAATAAATTAGTGGTTCCAAATACGCTGCTACCGGTTAATGTAAAAGAATTAAAATCTGGTTGTGTAAATACAGGTTTTAAATTATAGGTACTTATCGTTCCATCTTCTGCGGTAACTTTAAAGGTTGTTGCTTCTGTAAAAGCAACGCTTGTTCCTGAAGCTGGATTAACAGTAGCCCGCTCGGAAACAGAAATTGCCGGACTGATACTTGCCGGGACTTCTTGAAATGGTGGCCAATAGACCATAATATCCTGCCCAAAAATACTGGCGCTAAGTGTACTACCATCGCTTGTTTTGATACTAAAGCTTTCGATTTTATTATATGGAAAATCGGTATATTCTTTCTTACAGGCATTTAAAGCCAAGATGAGAACCAAAATGGAAATCTTGGTCAAAAAGTATTGAAAGTATTTATTTTTCATTTTAATGCTGTTTTGCGTTCAACTCTGTTGTTTATCGAATGATTTTGCCGTAGGTAGACCAAGTTTAACACTTGATTATGACGTTTTTTTATGCTGATAATCTTCCAGATTGAAGGTAATTTCCCTTGTCCATTTTTCGTATCTGAATAAAATGATTGAGGGTATAAATAACCAGATGCGATTATTTTTTATAATTTCGCACCTGGTTATTCAGGTAATAATCCGGGTTTGCTTCATGTGGCCCGATCTGATCTGCGTAGAATGGAGCTTAAGTTTTGACGGTTTAGGCCTCCGTTCTTCGTAGTTATCTATCAAGCCATAGGGTTAATTAGTTTACTTTTTTGAAATTGAAAGATACAGTTCCAAAGAATTTTCCTGTTGTTCCATCAGCTACAGTGCCAATAGTATTTAATTGAGTAACATAAACAGCGCCTTCGCCAATGAAAGAACCAGCGTAAATTACTACATAACGGCCAGGTACTTTAGAGTTTGCGTGTGTATCTAAACTGTAAACATACCATCCTGGTCCAGGTGTATTATAACCTAAAGAAGTAACGTTTGTAGCTTCTTCTACATCGGTAAGTGAAACTGCCGATAAAGCTGGACTGCTTGCAATATCAACATAAGCCAAAGTATAACCAGAACCTGCGTTAATTACGCCGTCCCAAGCGCCATTAAATAAGGCCTGGCCACCGCTTGCTACAGTTGCGTTGTTTTCCAGATCAAAATATGTTGTGCCCCAGTTTCCAGTTGAACCTGGCGTTGCCGAAAGTGGTGTTGTAAAGTTTCCGGTATATACAGTTCCTACAACAGCAGCTTTAGTACCAGTTAAAGACAACTGGCTTGGAGTTTCTGCAGTGTCTTTTTTACAAGAGGTTGCTAAGATTGCTGTTACAGCTAAAAGGCTCAAAAATTTGATTGTTTTTTTCATGTGGTTTAAATTTAAAAGATGTGTATTTATATATATTTTAGGGATGCAATCCCCGGATTATTCTGTTACCAGTAAGGCCGTTACTGAGGCATTTGCAAAACCTGTAAAGGTGCCGGTTAAGGTGACCAAATATCGGCCAGGGGCTAAATTTGTTGGAACACTGGCTGTTGCCGTTGTTTCACTTTGTGATACAATTGGAAAATTGTAGGTTACACCATCTATTACTCCGGTTAATGAGGTGAAATTTTTAAAAATAGTACCTGTAGTTGGGAAAAATGTAAAATTCGCTCCTGCTTTTGCAGTAATTGTGGTGATGTTTAGTCCAGGTTGTCGGAATTTAATTTCTAATGGCGTAGTGCCGGTTGCGGTTAAACCAAACACCCGAACTTTTACATAATAGCTTCCTTCTGCGATAGTTGCAGGAATAGCGAGTCCGTTTAAGTAGTAAAGTCCGCCTTCAGAAACATAAGTTTTACCAAAAAGATACGGTTGTAACTCTGCTGTTTCCTGCCCTGCTGCGTTTACCATCGTAACATGAATATCATCCATATTTGCAGCGTAGAAATTTCCGCCTACAGTAAGCGATGTGTACGGTGCACTATATTCTGCTGTTTGAGAAGATATATACAGTGGCGTTTCCTGTTGCACAACAATCTTCAGTTTATAGGTGCTTGTACTTTGATCTGCACCAACAACGGTATATGTTGTTGTCGTGTTGGTTAATGCTACCGGAATTACTTCTGTTTTAAGTGTTGCACCTGTAGATACTTTTATTTCAGGATCAATAACGCTTAGCTTGAAGTAAGCCGGGAGGTAAACGGTAATGGTTTTATCACTTTCTGTAATAGCGCCATATATGTCGCCATCTAATGATGAAACTTTGAATTGTGTAATGAGATTTGCTGGTAACGGATCAAGGCCGATTGTTTTTTTACAGGCGGTAATTCCGGTTACCATTAGGATGAGGGCAAGAATGATGAGGTAATTTTTTTTCATCTGTTTAACTTTGTGTTTTCCTTTTAATTGTTGAATGTTGTTTTTCTGGTAGATTGTTGATGTAAAGGATTATTTAATTTCAAATTTTGTACTTCCGGCAGGCACCAAAACATATTCAAAAGTGAAATACATATGAGGCACATCTCTGCTCCATTGTGCCAATGTAAATGCATCTTTATAGCAGCTTATCATTTTAATTTTTGCGTAATTTCCTTTTGCTGTTTTCACTACAATGGTACGTGGTTTTATAACCGTTCCGTTGGCGAGGGTTAAAGCTGTAGACAGTGCGTAGGCTACATGTTGTTTATCGTAACTGCCGTCTCCAACTTTTAATCCGTTAAAATCGTAGAGGTACCAGCCCATTCCAACACCATAATCTCCGGCATCGTCTGTACCAACCACATCTTTCCCGGTTTTAAAAAGAGCATCAGCAGGCACATCTGTTACATCATCAAAAGCTTGTTCCAGAATTAATATGCCGCCTTTTCCGCTGGTTCCATAACCATAATTGGTTGTTGCGCTGCCATTGTTTCCGCTAAGAAAACTATTGTAAAGCCCGCCGAAAGCAACGTCCCACCGGTTGGTTTTTGCATAATCTGTAGTTACTGCAGCTTTGCCTTCCAGACTAAAATATATAGTTGGCGGTGTTGTGGTTGCATCATCTGTTAAGGTCGCTGCAAAATTTTCTACACGCAGCAACTTATTGTAGGCAATGGTAGTTGTAGGTTCTGTTACTTCTGGTTCTGGCTCTATCACATCCGATTTTTTACAGCCAAAAGTGCATACCGCAATGAGTAGTATAAAAATGGAGGTTTTCATGTTTATGTATTTCTTCTGTGGGTTTATCTGGTCATTCTTATTCATAATGTGTTTGTTTTTATTTAGTTCTCAAATTGCGGCTTCCATCCTGCTGTGCGTAATACCTGAAGGTTAAATATGGCGCGGGCCAGTTTAAGTCTGTTACCGCCGGTGGATTGCCTTTATACACACTAATCAATTGTAGTTTTGCGTACTTTCCGTCTGGCAGGCGAATGGCATAACAGCGGTTTGGAACGGCTTGCATAATGTGTGTATTTAAACTGTAGTAAAACCATCCGCTTGTGCCGTCACTTACTGCCCAGCCAATTTTGGTCATATCACTTGCATTAAATTGTGCATCGGTTGGCGCATCGGTTACCGAATCATAAGATTGTGGCAACATCACGACTTTACTTTCTGCCGAGCCACCATAACCCGGATTGTACATATAGTTTTTATCATTCACATACACTTCGCTATTGTACGGGCCGGTAAAAGCAATATCCCAGTTTTTGGTTTTTAACCATTGTGCAGAATCTGCTGCCGTACGAATCCAGATTTGTTTCTGATCGCTAAAGCGGAATAAAAAAGTATAAAAATCGCGTTGTACTTTGCCTGGCGTGTTTGTAGACATAGATGCTTCTGTATCTCCAGCCAAATCGCTGATTACCGTACTGCTTCCATCCTGCAAAAGTGATGTCGGATCTTCTGCATCTTTAGAACAACCAAACAACATGGCGGCAACAATACACAGTAGAAAGATTAGTCTGTTTATTTTCATAACTCTTTAGTTTAATCTTTAAAAAAGCGATACGTCAATCCGGCAAGTATTACCCTTCCCGGCTGTCCGGGCATGAGCATATCTGTGTAATTCATAATGTTATCGGCGGTTACGCGAATAGAAAAATGCCTTTTCCAGAGTTTCTTTTCTATGGATGCATTGATCAGAAAGAAACCATTTACAAAAGTGTCATACCGGTCGATAAACTGATTGCCGTTGCTGTCTCCAAACGGATATTTTCCACGATAATTTACCCTTCCGGTAATGCTTAAATCAAGCGGCCGGTATTCATAAAATGCCTGAAAATTGACCATATGCCTCGATCTGTTTTCTATCCCCCAGTAATCTGAAGTGCTAACGGGATAAGAATTTCCGGTTTTTGGATCGTGGATATTCTGGTTGTAAGGATAATTGCCCTGACGGATGCTATCCAGTACGCTTAAATCTTTAGCAATCAGATACTGATATCCCATACTGATTTCCAGACTTTTTAAAGGACTGAGCTTCACCGATGCATCAATACCTTTGTTTACAGCTTTTGGCAAATTCTGATAGGTGTAAATAATTCTGTTGTTGCTGCCTGTAGCAATTTGAATGCTGTTGAGCTGGTTGCGGAGTTGATGGTAGAAAACGCCACCTTCAATTTTCAGGCCTTTCCCCGCATTCCAGACAAAGCCAGCATTGAGAGAGGTGCTTCGTTCTGCTTGGAGGTTTTGATCCAAAGAATTCAGCAAATATTGTCTGATTTCGCTAATCTGACCTTGATTCTGCAATTGCGTTAAGGTGCTGCGCAAAACTTCGTTTCCTATGACCAAATAATTAGCCACCGGATTGTAGAACACCAGATAACGGGTTTTAAAATCTGGTGCTTTGAAACCTGTACCTACTCCGGCTTTCAACGTTAATTTTGGTAGAAGCTGGTATTGCAGGCCGAAACTTGGGTTTACTTTACCGCTGTAAGAATTGGTATAATCATATCGTAAACCACCAACAGCACCCAGTTTATCGTTGATCTTCCAATCGCCTTGCGCATAAATAAATGCAGTATTCAAAGCACCCGGAGCAGTTAAAGATTGATCGTTCATGGTTTCGTGACTTCCACCAAAACCACCGGTAAATTTTAAATTATCTGAAAAACCATAAGCAAACTGCTGTTCAAAGCGGTGGAGGTTTTGTTTAAACACATCATTCGTTACGGTAGAATTGGTTTGTTCCCAATTTACATGTACGTCTGATTGAAAATCGGTAAAGTAATAGCGTGTCATACTGCGTAAGCCAGATCTAAAATTGTAATCGTAGCTTGCAGAAAGATTTATTTCTTGCTCGTCTTGGTTATCACCAGAAATAATCCCCAGCCCGAAATCCTTCTCCATAAAAGATTTACGCAAACCAAAACGGCCGCTAACGCCTAACGTTCCATTTTTACTCAACTGGTAACGAAATCTACCTTGCAAAGCATAATTATCATAAGGCGGCGCGGTTGTACCGGCCTGTATATATTTCGGATTGGTATTAAAACCGTCACTGTGGTAGTAATTGGCAGAAAAATTTGCAGAGCCCCGCTGACTGGCAAAAGGCGTTTCGCCTTCTAAAGTGGCATCTACAATATTTAAACTTCCGTAGGCTACAGAAGCCATGCCTTGAGGTTCTATTGCGCCATGCCTGGTGATGATGTT
Source organism: Pedobacter terrestris (assembly GCF_052343045.1). Taxonomy (NCBI): domain Bacteria; kingdom Pseudomonadati; phylum Bacteroidota; class Sphingobacteriia; order Sphingobacteriales; family Sphingobacteriaceae; genus Pedobacter; species Pedobacter terrestris. The sequence continues at coordinate 2,601,160 of NZ_CP180264.1, forward strand.
AATTGCGCCTCCAAGTGCCTCACTACCGAAAAGACAAGATGAGGCGCCTTTTAAAATTTCTATCCTTTCGATATTGCTTACGCTGATTCTGGAAAGATCAAAATTTCCATTATTCCGGCCAACCATTGGTTGTCCGTCTATTAATACCATAACATATTCGCTGCTAAACCCTTGCATCTGAACGCCAACAGAGCGTGCTCCACCAGAAATATTGTTTACAATGGCAATTCCGGTTTGTTCTTTTAAAACTTCATCCAGCCTTCTGCTACCCATCAACTCAATGGTTCTGCGCGTAATTACCGTTACGGGCATCGCACTGCGTTCTAAACGCATCAGGTTATCCGGACTTTCTCGCCTTTTCGCAATTTCTACTTCATCCAGCTGATGCTCTGCCGCAACAAGTTTTACTTTTAAAGTGGCGGTTTGATTAGAAATGATATTTACTTTACCTTCAAAAGATTGATGCCCGATCATTTGCACAAAAACCTGATAAGTTCCGGCATAAACTTTCTTAAATACATAACTACCGTTTTGATCTGTTTCTGCCAGATGCCTGTCTGGCTCTAAACGGATTGTTGCACCGGGTAAAGCTTTACCATTCCCTTCTGTAACCACGCAACGCAAGCCACCGAAAGATTGCGCATGTATTTTGAAAGAAAGAACAGACAGGATTAGCAAAATATTTAAGGTTTTCATGTATCAATCGTAAAATCTTATCCATTTGTTATTTTTAATCATTCTAAATAAGACCGATACAAACATCCGTAATCGTCTGCACAATTGGTTTGTGCAATCCGTATTTAGTTTTGTGCAATCCGTATTTTAATTTGTTCAATCCGTATTTTTTTCAGCAAGACGAAGAAACACATGAGCGAAAAACAGATCACAAAACACTATATATCAAACAATTAAAAAATATACAAATACCTTTAGGTTATTTCAAAAACTAACTAGAAAGCAGTCAGCTATTTGTAATTAGTATAATTAAAGAGTTGTTTTGTTGAAACAAAAGGAAAATCCTGATGATGAGAAAAAGAATTCTGGTGTTGTGTTGTTTGGTTTCGCTATGCTTTTGCAGCTTTGCGCAACCGAAAAGGATTGTGACACTGAGTGCCGCAATTAGTGAAACCGTAAATGCACTCGGACTGGGCAAAAACATTGTTGCTGTAGATGTAACCAGCGAATATCCGGAGAATATCAAGCGACTACCGAGAGTTAGCCGTAATCGCTCGCTATCTGCAGAAAGTATTGCCGCTTTTCGCCCCGATTTAATTCTTGCGCCATCTGGCGACCTTTCTAAAGAAAACCTGGAGCAATTCAAATCGCTCGGTATTCGTGTGGTTCAGATTACTCAAGAATATTCTGCGAAAGGTGCGTTAAAATTTATCAGGCAAATTGCAGCCGCAACAAATACAATTGAAAAAGGCGAAATACTGGCGAATGCTACAGCGCGCCGACTAGAAAGTGCATTAGCCCAGTCCAAAAAAAATACAAAATTGCCCAAAGTATTGTTCATTTATGCCCGTGGTGCAGGTACAATGAATGTTGCAGGTAAAGGCAGCAGTTTGGATGCAATTATAAAACTTGCCGGCGGCAAAAATGCCATTCAGGAATTTAACGAATTTAAACCCTACAGCTCCGAAGCCCTGATAAAAAGCAATCCGGATGTGATTTTAATGTTTGATTTTGGCATAAGCAGCCTTGGCGGTAAGGAAGCCATTTTGCAAATGCCCGGCGTTCAATACACCAATGCCGGCAAGAATAAAAAAATTGTAGATATGGATGGTCCACTACTGATCAATTTTAGTACACGTTTACCAGACGCTATTAAAGCGCTAAATTTTCAAATCCATTAAATGCGCCATACTCTAATTTATATTTTCCTGTTTTTTGTTTTAGGTTTAACCATTGTAGCTGCGCTGGCTTTGGGCGCCATGCAAATTTCTTTTGCCGAAGTTATTGCCATTCTGGCTAAATCTGCAGGTTTCAAATCTTCGTTATCTATTGATCCGGTAAATGAAGGTGTTGTACTGATGATTCGTTTGCCCCGGTTACTCATGGCGCTTCTCGTTGGTGCTGCTCTGGGAATCTCCGGTGCCGCAATTCAAGGAATATTCCGCAATCCGTTGGCAGAGCCAGGTTTAATTGGCATTTCTTCTGGTGCTTCTTTAATGGCTGTGGTCATTATTGCTTTTGAGACGCTGTGGTTTTCTACCATGAGCCAGGTTTTAGGCTATTACCTTTTGGCACTGGGCGCATTTGTTGGCGCAGCAGTCTCAGCATTACTGGTTTACAATCTATCTAAAAGCAATGGAAAAGCAAATGTAGTAACCATGTTATTGGTTGGCATTGCCATAAACGCACTGGCAGGCGCACTAACCGGATTGGTCAGTTATCTGGCCGATGAGCAGCAATTGCGTAGCATTACATTTTGGATGTTGGGTAGTTTAAGCGGTGCATCCTGGCAAAATGTAAGTTGCATTGCGCCGTTCGTTGTAATCGCATTAGTCGGTCTTCCGTTCTTCAGCAAAGGTTTAAATGTATTTGCTATAGGCGAAAGACAAGCAGAAATGATTGGATTAAATCCCGATTGGATTAAAGGATGCGTAGTACTTTTGTCCACAATGGCGGTTGGTGCGTCGGTTTCTGTTTCGGGCATTATTGGTTTTGTAGGTCTGTTGGTGCCGCATTTGGTGCGTTTGCTTGGCGGTGTAAACCACCGTTTTGTATTGCCAGCTTCTGCCCTGCTGGGTGCATTGGTACTCACAGTTTCTGATTTGATTTCACGATTGATTGTTCAACCAATTGAACTGCCAATTGGTGTTGTAACGGCGTTGCTCGGAACACCTATATTTTTATATATCCTTATCCGCGATAAAAAGAAATTAATCCATTAAAATATGCTTAGAGTAGAATCGGTCAGTTATCAGGTAAATAAGCGTTTTCTGCTTCGCGATATTTCTTTTAGCGCCAAAGCTGGAGAAATCATCGCGATTCTGGGTGCAAATGGTGCCGGAAAATCAACACTGATGCGTATCATTTCCGGAGAACGCAAAGCGAGCAGCGGACGGATTATGCTGGATGGAGAAGCACTTGAAAATCATCCGCGCAGGCATCTTGCAACCAGACGTGCAATGTTGCAACAACAAAATACCCTTAATATTGGTTTTACTGTAGAAGAAGTTGTAATGATGGGCCGCTACGGACAATACAAAAACAGACCCGCAGAAAGCGACGAAACAGCGTTAAACGAAACTTTGCAGATTTGTGGCCTCTGGGATTTGAAAGACCGATCCATTTTACAGCTCTCTGGCGGCGAGCAGCAACGTGTACATCTTGCCCGTACACTTGCCCAGGTTTGGAATAGCTCAAATGCATTGCTTTTGTTGGATGAACCACTCAACAATATGGATTTGCAGTTTCAACATCAAACCCTCGCGATTTCTAAAGCGCTGGCAAAAAAAGGCTTTATCATCATTATGGTGCTACATGATGTAAATCTGGCCGCGCAATACGCCAACCGATTAATTATGATGAAAGACGGCAGAAAATGGTGGGACGGTTCTCCGTCCGAAGTTTTAACACCAAAACATATGTACACAGCTTTTTCCGTTCATGCTTTGGTTCATACAGATCCGAGGAGTTTAAAAACCGTTGTCGTTCCGCAAGAAATTGTTTTAGATGCATCGGTATTCAACTCAAACATAAAAGCACAATTGGCTGAAAGTACACCGCCCTCAGGCGAATGCAGCCAAAATGAACATCTTAAAATCCCCTCACCTACCAACAAAAACGAATCTTATGGAAAGACAGCTGAAGTTTAACCAACTTTTACCAAGTACTGATGTGCTCCTGAACCGTGCGGATGTTTTACATCCTACAACAGCAATTTTGCATAAAATAGCCGCGTATTGTAAACAGAATAATCTACTTTTTTTGCCCAAACGATTTCTAATTGCCGAGAAATTATGCATGCAGAAGCGTTACATCACAGCAGAAGACTTATTTCTGGAACTGAAAAAAGACAACTGCCCAATCAGCATCAGCTGTGTATACCTGAATCTTAAAACGCTGGCAAAAGCCAATCTTCTTATTGTGCAAACAGATAAAAACGGATTAACGCATTATCGGATTATACCTTAATTTCACTCGGCAAAATGCCGTAGTATTTTTTAAAGGCATTGGTAAAACTGGCCTGATGTTTAAAACCCACATACATCCCTACTTCATACATATTCTTGCGTTCTTCGATAATCAGCTTTTTCGCCATTTCCATTCTAAGTCGTGTAATGTAATCGTAAATGGTGCTGCCAAAGTACTTTTTAAATCCATTACGGAGTTTAAATTCGTTAAGCAATACCATTTTAGACAGTTGTTTATGCGTAGGTGGATCAATGTATTGTTGCTCCAGTATTTCGCGTGCTTCTTCTAAACGTGGAATATCGCGCTCAATTAAATCATCGCGTTCGTTGTCTGCATGCTGACTAAATTGTTCCAGTTGAAAGAAAATCAGTTCGGTTATACGTGCATCTGTAAATAAACGTTTCAACTCACCTTCTTGCTTACATGCCCTGATGGCTTCTATTGTTCGCCGCATTTCATGCGTTGCATACAAATCCTGCTCGCCAAAAGATGCCGATTTGCCTTTTTGCATTTCCTGCATAAAATGCTCATGCAGCGGCGAATATAAATCGACAAGATTAAAATAATAGTCTTTAGAGAGCACAATCATGAAATATACAAACTCTACATTTGGCCGTACTTCGTAGCTTTCATTTGAAGAGGGAATATAGCGGATATTGTGCCGACTGTGCCCATAACCAAAGTTTCCTTTTTTATTGGCCAGCGGATTTTCTTTACTGAGGATGAACTGACTGGTAATCGCCTCGCCACTTACTTCGGTTAAAATCCGGGTAGTTTCGTCAAATTTCATTTCTGAATACACCAGAAACAATCCGTTGGTTGATAACTGATAGGTGTTAATCCCTATCGGCGCTTCTTTTATTGTTAATATTTTCTCAGACAGGCGATGATCGGGGATGTATTTGTCTGGTATCTCTTCCCTAAAAAGAAAATCTTTATGATGTTCTATTCGCGCACTTACAATCATTTTCCAAGAGGTTTAGATATTTTGGTTATCGGTGAAACCCGATTAGTTTGCGAATATACGTATTATTTATATTCATTCTAAACAAAAATAATCAAAGGAAGGTTAAAAATTGTACATGGCGGCAGATGATTGTCGCTTAGCCTTTTTTATCGGAATGGCCTAGATTTTTATCGGGGCTTACCCAATCGCGGATCAATTGTTTTAACTCCTTTATTTCAGGAAAACGCCCGATTTCTTTCCGGTCAAATACCAGTTTTTCATCAACAGAAATTAGAAAACTCCCGCCAGTTTCACTTGGCTTTAAGGTCACGCCATTCAATTCATCGCTAAATGTCGTCAGTAATTCTTGCGCCATATACGCTGAACGCAGCATCCATCCGCATTTCGGACAATATTCTATGGTTATAGTTGGTTTCATATGGATGGAAAGTTAACCTTTTACAGTTTAACACGCAATACAGCTAAAACAACAAAACCCGGCAATAGATATAGAGTTATCTATCGCCAGGTTTTATCGGACTAATAAATTAATTTACGGAAACATCCATCAATTTTAGCCAGCCTGTAGTTGTGATATTGTTTTTTGCAGAAATATCTAATCCTTTCTGGTTGTTTTTGGTTACATCGACCAATGCAACTGCCCAAGTATAATCGCCGTTGGTTACATTTTGTAAAGCCGGACTAAACTCATAGCTGGTTGGTGCTTCTTTGAGCCATTTGGATAAATCTGTATTGGTATCTACAAAAGTGTATTTGACTTCCAGCGTTGTTTTATCCAGCAAAGCGAAAGCAACTTTATACTTCTGATTCCATTGCGGAAGATTTGTTGGGCAGAAACCAATGCCGAGATTTTTCCAGCGGTGCGCAATTTTAATTGGAACGGTCTTATTTACTGCTGCAGGAAGTGACAACTGATCCGGATATAATCTGTAAGCGCCAAGGGCGATGAATTTATTTACTAAAGAATAAGCATCTCCAAACCAGGATCTGGCCTCTTTTATGTCTCTTAAATCCATTACATTTACCCGCGCATTCATGGCATCGTCATACTCACCTTGCCAAACATCTCCCCAGTTCTGATAACCGCGCGGATCTGCCAGATAACCGTTTCCATTATGCAACCAGCCACCTTCACAAATGATTGGACGATTTGGGAAATTTTGAGACGCCATGTTTCGCTCCCAGTTTGCATAATAGGTAGTCATACCGAAAGCATCTTGCCGCAACATGTAACCTTTATTAAAGGCGCTTACCAATAAAGGTTTACTGTTTGCATCTGGTCCGCCCCAGCCTTGTGTGGTTCCAATAAGGCGGTGATAATTAATGGCTAAAGGCACTTTTGTGAAGTATTGGGTATACAAATCTGTAATCCAATTGAACACTGAAGCACGATTGTTTACATCCAGATACAATACGGTATGCGCTTCTCCCCATTTGCCGAGGCCATAACCATCTACAAAATCGACCACATCCGGATCATTAAATTTTGCGGCAAAAGCTTGGATAAAATTGGCATATTTCTGTTGAAAAATGGGATCATCAGGATATGGCGACCAAACGGTTTTGCTTCCGGTTTGCGTGTAATATCCTTGTGCGCCGGCATCGCGTACAAAAGAGGGCGTAAAATCACGAGGTTTATCTCTGCTATCTACTACAATTCTGAATGCCAGTTTTAATCCGCGGGCCTTTGCTCCGTCGATTAACATTTTAATGGTTGCATTATTGTCCCAGGCATACTGACCTTCTGTAGGCTCAAAATCTGCCCACCCAGAACGGATGTACAAAATGTTGGCATAATCTGCCGCTTTGATTGGATTGGCTAATCCCGGAACGGTAATATTTTCGAGAACGCTCCAAAAATCGGCAGTTACGCCTGCACTGCCATAAAGTGCCCATCCGGTTAAAGGATTCCGCAACATTTTTACAGAATCGGGTTCTACCGTAACAATGGTATTTCCGCTGATGTTTGGATCGGCAGTAGCGGTAATCTGGCCTTTTAACTCAGGTTTGGTTGTTTCCAGCTCAGTTTTTGTACAACCCAAACCCGCACAGGCGAGCAACAGCAAAATGAAGTTTTGTTTTTTCATAGTGACTCATAATTTGATTAGAAATGGTTAGAATTAGTCAAATATATAGCCGGAAGGAATAGATAAATAACTGATAACAAGTTATTTTACTTTGGGAACGGTACCAAACTTTGGGAACGGTACCAAAGCGAATGCACGTAGCACTACATTGTATTTATTAAGCAACTACAGCACAAATTTGCATGTACATACAAGTGATGAATAACAAAACCACGTAAAAAAAGGGCATCCAAATGGATACCCTTTCCCGCTCCCAAACAGGAACTTAGAGCGCCTAAACATCTTTTTGGGCGACGAATTTATTTTCTAGCCTAGAAGCGTAGGCGTAGATTTAATTCGAAACTGCCGTTGCTGTAACTATTAAGCACCGAAGTGTTTGAGGTGTATTGTGCAGTAACCAGATATTTTTTGCGGAAATCCATTCCAACGCCAAAAGTGGCACTTTTTGTACTGTGGTAAATAGTAGAAAGCAAAAGCTGACCAGACATATTTAACTGTGCGCCGGCATCCCACATATTGTCATAACCGTAAACACCTCTGTACGCAACCAATGGTTCAACAGAACTGGCATCTTCACCTCCTTCCAAATTAATTTTATAACTGGCCGCCGTGTAAAAACTGGTTAAATCGGCATAGGTAATGTCGCGTTTAAAAACTTGTTTCAGGTTTGGAATCGAAGCCTGAAGCGTCAAGTTAGATGCGGTATATGCCGCGCCAAAACTGCCATCAAGATACGTTTCCCGATCATTGTAACGGCCAACCAATACATCGCCCTGGTTGCCGATAATATCGCCCTGGTTGATTCTCTGATTTGTAAACCCCATAGAAATACCAAAACTTAAGCGATCGGTTTCACCAAGTGGTAAATGATACGCAAAACTTCCAGCAATATTGGTTTGCCTAATCAAACCAGCCTTATCATTGGAAACATTTAATCCCAGTCCAACTTTTTCAAAACCATGATCGAGGGTTAGACTTTGTGTAATTGGTGCGCCAGGAATATTGTTCCATTGGCTCCGGTATACCATATTTAACCGGGTATCTTGCTGTGCACCTGCAAACGCAGGATTAATTAAATACCGATTGTTAAAATATTGAGCGGTTAATGGATTTAACTGAGCAAAGCATGCCGCAACAGGCAGCATAAACAACAGTAATCCAAAAATTTTATGTTTAATCATTTTATGTCAGATTATAATTTACGGAGCGCGTTGATACGCTCCGGGATTGATTTTTATTTGCCTTCTCTAATAATGGTAATGAATCCTTTTTGTGTGAGCTTACCTGCACCAAAATCAATAATGTAGTAATATGTACCTTCGGCAAGTGGATTACCATTGAGCATACCTGCCCAGGTATTGTCATATCCTTTTTTACTGTACAACATTCTTCCGCTTCTATCAAAAATTTTGACGGTGTTGTTCGGATATAAATCGATATTCTCGATTACCCAGGTATCATTTATTCCATCGCCATTTGGCGTAAGCAAATTGGTAGCTTTAATTTTATAGTCCTCTTCAACCTGTATAGTAATGCTTTTCGTTTCTGTACAACCGTTTGCATTGCTCACCGTAACTGTATAAGTTGTGGTCTGACTTGGGCGAACCGTTAGCTGTGCATTGTTAGAACCGCTGATGATTCCGGAAGCCGAAGCCCATGAATATCGTACGCCGCCTGTTGCAGTTAATACACTTGCATCGCCCCTACTCACCGAAGTACCCAAACTGCTTGAGATTTCTACCACCGGAAGCGCAAATACTGTTAAGGTTGCATTTGTGTAAACAATTGTATAATTATCTGCCGTTGCACCGCTTACCACAATCGGGAAGTTTCCGGCCGCACTGTTGCGTGTGGCCGTTGTTGTCGCTGCCGCTGAGGTGCGAAGTACAGAAACACTCTCGCCATTTACAAAACCAGAATAATTCAAGTTGAACGTAGGATTTGCTTGTCCGTAACAACGGGATTGATTTGTCGCCGCAATGGTTAAGGTTGCTTTATTTACGGTTAATGTTCCATTGTTGAAATTAACGATGTAATTGGCAGCAGTTAATCCCGAAGGAATAATTGTGTAGGTTCCTACATTTTTTGCAGATTGTGCAGTTCCTGAAAAGGCCAAAGTTCCACTAACACTATTTTGGGAATTATCTTCATTGATAAATCCGGAGTATGCGATTCCGTTTTCACCAGTGAAGGCCAAACCATCGTAAATTTTGCTTTGGTTATTTGCCGTGATGGTCAATACTGCTTTACCGATTGTTAAAGAACCATTTACGTAAGTGATCGCGTAATTGGCTGCCGACAAGCCTCCTGGAATAATGGTGTATACACCAACATTTTTTGCCAACTGTGCAGTTCCTGTAAAGGTAACTGTTCCGGTTAAGCTATTCAAGGCATTGTCACCATTTACGAAACCATTGTAAGAAAGTCCGTTTCCGCCGGTAAAGGCAGCACCATCATATGTTTTTGAGGCGTTTTTAGCCGTAACGGTTAACGTTGCCGGTGTAATCGATAATGATCCGTTTGCATACGCAATCGCATAGTTTGTAGAAGTTAATCCGGAAGGAATGATTGTGTATGTTCCAACATTCTTCGCCGATTGTGCAGTTCCGGCGAAAGCGATTGTTCCGCTTAAACTGTTTGAAGCGTTATCGCCTGTAGCAAAACCCGCATAGGTTAATCCGTTTCCGCCGGTGAAAGCAGTTGCATCATAAACTTTAGTGGCATTGTTTGCGGTAACGGTTAGAGCAGCTTTTGTGATCGATAATGATCCGTTTGTGTAGGTAACCGCGTAGTTAGTGGAAACTAATCCTGAAGGAATGATGGTATACGTTCCCACGTTTTTTGCAGATTGTGCAGTTCCAGCAAAAGCGATTGTTCCCGTTAAACTGTTTGAAGCGTTATCGCCTGTAGCAAAACCGTCATAGGTTAATCCGTTTCCGCCGGTGAAAGCAGTTGCATCATAAACTTTAGTGGCATTGTTAGCCGTAACAGTTAACGTTGCTGGCGTAATCGATAAGGATCCGTTTGCATACGCAATCGCATAGTTTGTAGAAACTAATCCTGAAGGAACAATAGTATACGTTCCGACATTCTTTGCCGATTGTGCAGTTCCCGCAAAAGCGATTGTTCCCGTTAAACTGTTTGAAGCGTTATCGCCAGTAGCAAAACCCGCATAGGTTAATCCGTTTTCGCCGGTGAAAGCAGTTGCATCATAAACTTTAGTGGCATTGTTAGCCGTAACGGTTAATGTTGCCGGCGTAATCGTTAAGGATCCGTTTGCATACGCAATCGCATAGTTTGTAGAAGTTAATCCGGAAGGAACGATCGTATACGTTCCCACGTTTTTTGCAGATTGTGCAGTTCCAGCGAAAGCGATTGTTCCGCTTAAACTGTTCGATGCGTTATCGCCAGTAGCAAAACCTTCATAGGTTAATCCGTTTTCGCCGGTGAAAGCAGTTGCATCATAAACTTTAGTGGCGTTTTTAGCCGTAACGGTTAACGTTGCTGGCGTAATCGTTAAGGATCCGTTTGCATACGCAATCGCATAGTTTGTAGAAGTTAATCCGGAAGGAACGATCGTATACGTTCCCACGTTTTTTGCAGATTGTGCAGTTCCAGCGAAAGCGATTGTTCCCGTTAAACTGTTCGATGCGTTATCGCCAGTAGCAAAACCCGCATAGGTTAATCCGTTTCCGCCGGTAAAGGCAGCACCATCATATGTTTTTGAGGCGTTTTTAGCCGTAACGGTTAACGTTGCCGGTGTAATCGATAATGATCCGTTTGCATACGCAATCGCATAGTTTGTAGAAGTTAATCCGGAAGGAATGATTGTGTACGTTCCGACATTCTTTGCCGATTGTGCAGTTCCAGCGAAAGCGATTGTTCCGCTTAAACTGTTCGATGCGTTATCGCCTGTAGCAAAGCCTTCATAGGTTAATCCGTTTCCGCCGGTGAAAGCAGTTGCATCATAAACTTTAGTGGCGTTGTTAGCCGTAACGGTTAGAGCAGCTTTTGTGATCGATAATGATCCGTTTGTGTAGGTAACCGCGTAGTTAGTGGAAACTAATCCTGAAGGAACAATGGTATACGTTCCCACGTTTTTCGCAGATTGTGCAGTTCCAGCGAAAGCGATTGTTCCCGTTAAACTGTTTGAAGCGTTATCGCCTGTAGCAAAACCCGCATAGGTTAATCCGTTTCCGCCGGTGAAAGCAGTTGCATCATAAACTTTAGTGGCGTTGTTAGCCGTAACGGTTAACGTTGCCGGTGTAATCGATAATGATCCCTTTGCATACGCAATCGCATAGTTTGTAGAAACTAATCCTGAAGGAACAATAGTATACGTTCCAACATTCTTTGCCGATTGTGCAGTTCCAGCAAAAGCGATTGTTCCCGTTAAACTGTTTGAAGCGTTATCGCCTGTAGCAAAACCGTCATAGGTTAATCCGTTTCCGCCGGTGAAAGCAGTTGCATCATAAACTTTAGTGGCATTGTTAGCCGTAACGGTTAACGTTGCCGGTGTAATCGATAATGATCCGTTTGCATACGCAATCGCATAGTTTGTAGAAGTTAATCCTGAAGGAACAATGGTATACATTCCCACGTTTTTTGCCGATTGTGCAGTTCCAGCAAAAGCGATTGTTCCCGTTAAACTGTTCGAAGCGTTATCGCCTGAAGCAAAACCCGCATAGGTTAATCCGTTTCCGCCGGTGAAAGCAGTTGCATCATAAACTTTAGTGGCATTGTTAGCCGTAACGGTTAACGCTGCCGGCGTAATCGTTAAGGATCCGTTTGTGTAGGTAACCGCGTAGTTAGTGGAAACTAATCCTGAAGGAATGATGGTATACGTTCCCACGTTTTTCGCAGATTGTGCAGTTCCAGCAAAAGCGATTGTTCCGCTTAAACTGTTCGATGCGTTATCGCCTGTAGCAAAACCCGCATAGGTTAATCCGTTTCCGCCGGTGAATGCAGTTGCATCATAAACTTTAGTGGCATTGTTAGCCGTAACAGTTAACGTTGCTGGCGTAATCGATAAGGATCCGTTTGCATACGCAATCGCATAGTTTGTAGAAACTAATCCTGAAGGAACAATAGTATACGTTCCGACATTCTTTGCCGATTGTGCCGTTCCAGCAAAAGCGATTGTTCCCGTTAAACTGTTTGAAGCGTTATCGCCGCTCGCAAAACCGTCATAGGTTAATCCGTTTCCGCCGGTGAAAGCAGTTGCATCATATGTTTTTGAGGCGTTGTTAGCCGTAACGGTTAACGTTGCCGGCGTAATCGTTAAGGATCCGTTTGTGTAGGTAATCGCGTAGTTAATGGAAACTAATCCTGAAGGAATGATGGTATACGTTCCCACGTTTTTTGCAGATTGTGCAGTTCCGGCGAAAGCGATTGTTCCGCTTAAACTGTTTGAAGCGTTATCGCCTGTAGCAAAACCCGCATAGGTTAATCCGTTTCCGCCGGTGAAAGCAGTTGCATCATAAACTTTAGTGGCATTGTTAGCCGTAACAGTTAACGTTGCTGGCGTAATCGATAAGGATCCGTTTGCATACGCAATCGCATAGTTTGTAGAAGTTAATCCTGAAGGAACAATAGTATATGTTCCGACATTCTTTGCAGATTGTGCAGTTCCAGCGAAAGCGATTGTTCCGCTTAAACTGTTCGATGCGTTATCGCCAGTAGCAAAACCTTCATAGCTTAATCCGTTTCCGCCGGTGAAAGCAGTTGCATCATAAACTTTAATGGCGTTTTTAGCCGTAACGGTTAACGTTGCCGGTGTAATCGATAATGATCCGTTTGCATACGCAATCGCATAGTTTGTAGAAACTAATCCGGAAGGAACAATAGTATACGTTCCAACATTCTTTGCCGATTGTGCAGTTCCCGCAAAAGCGATTGTTCCGCTTAAACTGTTCGATGCGTTATCGCCTGTAGCAAAACCCGCATAGGTTAATCCGTTTCCGCCGGTGAATGCAGTTGCATCATATACTTTAGTGGCGTTGTTAGCTATAACGCTTAGAGCAGCTTTTGTGATCGATAAGGATCCGTTTGTGTAGGTAACCGCGTAGTTAGTGGAAAATAATCCGGAAGGAACAATAGTATACGTTCCGACATTCTTTGCAGATTGTGCAGTTCCAGCGAAAGCGATTGTTCCGCTTAAACTGTTCGAAGCGTTATCGCCTGTAGCAAAACCGTCATAGCTTAATCCGTTTCCGCCGGCGAAAGCAGTTGCATCATAAACTTTAGTGGCGTTGTTAGCCGTAACGGTTAACGTTGCTGGCGTAATCGTTAAGGATCCGTTTGCATACGCAATCGCATAGTTAGTGGAAAATAATCCTGAAGGAACAATTGTATACGTTCCGACATTCTTTGCCGATTGTGCAGTTCCAGCGAAAGCGATTGTTCCGCTTAAACTGTTTGAAGCGTTATCGCCTGTAGCAAAACCTTCATAGCTTAATCCGTTTCCGCCGGTGAAAGCAGTTGCATCATAAACTTTAATGGCGTTTTTAGCCGTAACGGTTAACGTTGCCGGTGTAATCGATAATGATCCGTTTGCATACGCAATCGCATAGTTTGTAGAAACTAATCCGGAAGGAACAATAGTATACGTTCCAACATTCTTTGCCGATTGTGCAGTTCCCGCAAAAGCGATTGTTCCGCTTAAACTGTTCGATGCGTTATCGCCTGTAGCAAAACCCGCATAGGTTAATCCGTTTCCGCCGGTGAATGCAGTTGCATCATATACTTTAGTGGCGTTGTTAGCTATAACGCTTAGAGCAGCTTTTGTGATCGATAAGGATCCGTTTGTGTAGGTAACCGCGTAGTTAGTGGAAAATAATCCGGAAGGAACAATAGTATACGTTCCGACATTTTTCGCAGATTGTGCAGTTCCAGCGAAAGCGATTGTTCCGCTTAAACTGTTCGAAGCGTTATCGCCTGTAGCAAAACCGTCATAGCTTAATCCGTTTCCGCCGGCGAAAGCAGTTGCATCATAAACTTTAGTGGCGTTGTTAGCCGTAACGGTTAACGTTGCTAGCGTAATCGTTAAGGATCCGTTTGCATACGCAATCGCATAGTTAGTGGAAAATAATCCTGAAGGAACAATTGTATACGTTCCGACATTCTTTGCCGATTGTGCAGTTCCAGCAAAAGCGATTGTTCCGCTTAAACTGTTTGAAGCGTTATCGCCTGTAGCAAAACCTTCATAGGTTAATCCGTTTCCGCCGGTGAAAGCAGTTGCATCATAAACTTTAGTGGCATTGTTAGCTGTGATTGTTAACGCTGCTTTATTGACAACTAAACTCCGGGACACATCAGTTGCAGCCAAAAAGCTAGAATTTCCGGCTTGTTTGGCAATGATATTAACCGTACCTGCTTTTAGAATGTGTACAGTATTCCCACTTACCGATGCAATAGTTGGATCGGAACTTTCAAACGTTACCGTTAAGCCAGAAGTTGCCGTTGCTGAAAGTGTAAAATCTGCATCACCATAGCTTCTTGCCGTTAAGGTATTGAAAGTGATTGTTTGCGTATTATTAACGGTAACCGCTGATGCAATATTTGAATAAGTACCCTGTAAATTTACGCTCGTTTTATTCGCTTTTAAACGGTAATAATAGTTTTTACTTGGCGTTAAACCTGTAACATCGAAAGTCATTACATTTCCAACATCCTTATTTTGATAGCCGCTTACGAAGCTCGCGAATACGTTCGATTCGGAGACATCCAGAATATAGTTATTTATAACGCCCGTTTCTGGTGCATCCCAGTTTGCAGTGAAACCGTTCGCGGCAAGATTTGTTGCGTCTTTCGCAATTGGAGCAACTAAAGCATAACTTTCAGTATAATTTGATGCTGTTCCGGTTTTAGTAAAGCCAGTTAACATACTCGAATTGCCTTTAGCCAAATCAACGGTTGCAGTAAGCGCTGTATTGTCGCCATTTGCAACTCCTTCAGAAAAACGGTAGTATGCGGTTAAGCCAGAAGTTGCCGGATCGATCTCGTGATACATATCGGCTTTGATTTGTGCCAACGTACGCTGAACATTCCAAATACGCACTTCATCCAAACTTCCATTAAAGTATCGGCCAGCATTACTCAATGTACCGTTAGCATTCCATTTACCTAAATGTAATGGATTACTTGAATTGGTCATCGCAGAGGGTGTAGTTGTCGTACCAATTAACGTACCGTTCACAAACAAACTTAGAGTAGAATTTGCACCGTTGTGGGTTGCCGCAACATGGTACCACACATTTGTTTTTAAGTTTGTCGTAGGATAATCGACATGCTGATCAAGTCCGCCACCCATCGCAAATACGGCGAGTTTACTTCCATAAATAATCAATTCCAAACCGTTACTGCTGGTGCTTTTACTAATGATTTCCTGATCGCTGACCAGGTTATTGAATTTCACCCAGGTTTCTATGGTTTTCATGGTTCTGGCATCAAACGTAGTAGAAGAACCAATTTCTACAAAATCGCCATTTCCATCAAAAGTTAAGGCATTTCCGGGTGGCGCAGTTGTAACGGTTAGTGTAGAAGTTGTAGTACCTGAGGTATAATATCCGGAAGCAGCTTGTGTGGCGGTAATGGTTGTACTGCCTGGCCCGGTTACGGTTACTGTATTCCCAAAAATTGTGGCAACTGCCGGATTACTGCTGGTGTAGCTGAATGCGCCGTTGCTATTGCTGCTTGGTGCAGTTAATGTAAATGTAGTTGTACCGATTGGCTTATTGATATTGGCAAAAGTGCCAATAGTTGGGGCACCAGTAACGGTAATATTAAAATTCTGATCTGCACTTGTTGTGCTGTTTGCAGCGCGAAGAACAACATTATGCAAACCAATATTGCTTTGAGTGGGTGTACCCGCAAGTGTTGCCGACGACACTGAAACTCCGGAGACAAAGGCATTTCGGTAATCACTGAAATAAACTGCACCAGATGGAGTAGTCAATACGCCATAAGACTGTAAGCTACTTAAGCTTGTTGAATTGATCAAGTTTGGACTGTATTTAAGAATACCACCACTAAGTTGTGAAGTGTAAGCATTCCCAGATGCATCAAACTTGATGTCGACAACATTTATAATTCCACTTATTGCCGTAGTTACACTGGTTCCATCAAACTTTAAAACTGATGACGTAGAGCGTTGCGCGAAGTACAAATTTCCAGATGGATCAAAACCCAAGCCCCAAATGGAAAGTGCCGGCTGCCCCGTAACGTAATCTGTTGCGGTAAGAGATGTTAAGTTAAATTTAATGATTTTTCCGGCACTGTAATTTCCAATGTACAGGTCATTATCCTTAATTGTTAACCCTATTCCGGCAGCACCAAGACTGTACACAATTGTTGATCCCAGGCTCGGGTTAGTGAGTGACATCCGATATACAGTTCCTGTATTGTATATTAAATAATAAAGATAATTCGCATCAACTGCAATCGAATACACTGTTCCAATTGCTCGCGTTCCAAAAATACTAATGGTACCATTTGGAGAAATTTTTGAAATAGTTGTATTTGTAAGAGAGGCAGAATATAAATTTCCGCTTGCATCCATCGCCAGACCAGTTGGACTTATATTTACCGGATAAGAAGCTGCGCTTCCTGCCGAGGATGAAAAAGTGAGCCACGCTGGTAGTGTTGGCGCAGTATATGTTAACTGACTATTATTCGGATCTGTCGCTGTAACTGAATAACTGTAATTTGAACCAACTGAGACCGATGTTACGGGTGTTGATGTAAAGGTTGGCTGCTGTGCAACAACTATAGAAGTTGTAAAGAGCAGTAAAAGTGCGAGCAGCGACTGCTTCCACTTTTGGCCGGTTTTTTCAAAATGATAATTTTTGTAGAGTTTTACCATAAATAAAACATTAGATATTGGGATGAACAATTTGCAAACATTCCGTTGTAGAATATCGCTGTAAAGTTCTGCCAATAATCTGATGTAATGGCTCATACAGTAGACTGTATTTGTACCGATTTAGTAAATCAGTACATCAAAAACTACGCTGCGGAGGCTTTTAAACCCGAAAGATAACTGGAAGGCGAAAGACCTTTCACTTTTTTAAAAGCGGTAAAAAATGTATTTCTCGACGTAAAACCAGCATCATTTGCAATCGCTTCCAATGTAAACTGACGCCAATCGCCCTGATCCAACCGAGCTAGAATATAATCAATTCTTAACGTATTGATGTAAGAATTAAAATTTTGCTTAAAGTGGCTGTTAAACAATTCGGAGAGTTTGTGATTTGGAATTTCGAGCACCGAAGACAATTCGCTAAGTGTAAGCCCGCTTCGCCTGAAAATCTCCGTTTCAAACATACAACTTTCTACTTGCTCTATTAAACGGCTGTCAATCATTTTGACCTCACTCGCTTCTTCTCCGGGCGCTGCAATTTCATCCGCCACTGCGTAAGTTTCTACCAAAATCGATTGTTTTTCTTGCGCAGCTACCGGAATAAAGCCGTAAAGAAATTCTGGATTGATAAAGAACAGCGTACTTAATCCCAGAAAGCAAAAACAAAGAAAAATAATGAATTTACTGGAGGTGAGTATTGGTCCGGCTTCATCAATATTATGCAATATAACAGTGTTTATCAGCAATAAGCCCAGAAATATCAATGCGCAAATACCGGTAAACAAATACACCCAACCTAATTTCTTTTTACCTCTTTTAGAAACCATTAGCGTAAACCTGAACTGTAAAAAGGTGTAAAACAATGCACTGATTGGAAATGCAAACCAATGCCATGCCCCAACAATATATGTGCTGTCGGCAAATGCAAACCGAACATCAGCAACTGCTTTGGCCACCACTTCAGATTGCGCACTTAAACTCAAAAAGGTATAAGGTAAAATTGATGCAACTGCAGGAAGTGCGATTAAGAAATGAAGATAATCCAACTTACGCGGCCTTTCAAATCGGATATCTAAAGCCCCCCTTATGTATAAATAGAAACAAGGCGCAACACAATAATATAGCGGCAAACCCTTATTGAATAATATAGGGTAATGCTGGATTTGCTTGCTCACCGTTAACAGGTAAACCAAAGCATACCAGACAATTCCAAAAATGCCAATGCATAGCAGGGTATTTAGAATGGCTTTTTTACGGCCATAAATAACAAGTTTAACAATCGCCAGGCACAATATAAATATTGCACCTACTACTGTAAGAAATATGGGATTCAACTTCTAGTGGTTTGTTTGCAGTTGTAAAAATAGAGATAACATTTCATGTGTAACGAATAATATTACAAAATACACTAATTACATTGCAAAAAATTTGATTTACAAAGACTTAGATCAAAAATATGGATTTACAATACTACTCCATCAAAAATAGGCCAGTGTTTATTTTCAGGTTATTTATTGGCCACAATTACGCATAATATATTATTCATAAAATCTTCATCTGCCTGCAGTAGTTTTGTTTTCAGAGAGCGTTAATTTAGATGAGGGGATCGGGTTTTAGGACCTGTCCCCTTTTTTATTGGTCATCAGTTCATTGGTTGATTTGTTTACCAGTTTGTATGTCTAAGGACGGATACATTTGTCATGTTTTTCAATGCCACATCTTAATGGTATTTCAAGCCCACTTACTCTTGCATGGTACAATTGTTTCAAATCCAGATATCAAATAGCACATCTGGCTCAATCTCGAATAATTCAAAACGATCTTTCATGCTTCCCGTTACTAGGAAAACATGAAAACGATAATATGAAAAAGTTAGAGCAAAACATCGCGGTGGTTACCGGTGCAAGCAGAGGAATTGGACAAGGTATAGCACTTAGCTTAGCTAAAGAAGGTGCTAAACTGGCCTTGGCCGATGTAAGTTTAGAAGCCCTTGAAGAAACTAAAAAACTAATTGAGGCTGAAGGCGTAGAAGTAAAAACCTATGAAATTGATGTGAAAGATGAAGATAAAGTTTCTGATACCTTCAAAAAAATTGCAGCAGATTTTGGAACAATTGATATCGCTGTAAATAATGCAGGCGTAATTGGCATTCATAAAACGGTTGAGATGACCGCAAACGATTGGGATAAAATTATGGATGTGAATGCACGTGGCGTTTTCTTGTGCGCAAAAGCTGAACTGGAAATTATGCTTCCTAAAAAATCTGGAAAAATCATTAACGTAGCCTCTATTGCCGGCAAAAAAGGAATGGAATTGCTGTCTGCTTATTGTGCATCAAAATTTGCTGTTGTAGGTTTTACCAACGCACTTGCATTAGAAGTAGCCAGTACTGGCATTACCGTAAATGCTTTATGTCCGGGTATTGTAGGTACAGGAATGTGGCGTGGCGAAAACGGACTGGCGAAAGCCTATGCCAATGAGGGCGAAACCGAAGAGGCTTCGTGGGAACGTCAACAAAAAGCTTTATTGCCACAAGGCGAAGCACAAACACCAGAAGATATGGGGCAACTTGCTGTATTTTTGGCTACTGCGCCACATGTAACCGGGCAAGCCATTTCTGTAGATGGTGGTTTCGGGATGTAATCGAATCGGTATCTTCATACAAAAGCCAGATGCATTTTTGTACACATCTGGCTTTTTTTATGAAACGACTTAACTTAAAATTACTTGGTACTTTTTAACGCCCAATAAATTAACACTGGCTGAAAAAACAAACGTGCAAATCTTTTCTGATCGGTATTTAAGCCGAATGCACTTCTCTTGTGTGTATATTGCGCAATGTTTCCGGGAAAAACCGCAGTAAAAAGAGTAGCCGCTAACATACCGACTTCTTTCCTATATTTTTTTGGCGAGAAAATTAAAGCCGCGCCCAAAGCGATTTCTACAAAACCCGATGAAACCACGGTGTCGTCTTTTTTCAGCGGAACCCAATTGGGCACTTGTGCCCGAAAAGCTTTTCTGGCAAAACTAAGGTGGCCTGTTCCGGCAAAAACCAATGCGCTTCCAAGTGCTACCCGCGATATATTTTTCAATGTTTTATCTGTCATGATGATCATTCTTTCTAGCAGAACACCAGGATCTGTACTTTGGTTTTTTGGCGGTTAGAAGAACCATCAAGATGAATTAATTGCCTATTGAAATTGGTATCTTAACCAGATTATATCGTTTTCAACTTGCTTAATTGATTTGAGTTTAGCGTGTTTTGCCATATTCTTGTTCAGGTGTTCCGAAACTTCAAATAAGCTTGGTGATTTTGGTGTTCCATCGGCAATGGGCAACAAAAGTAAACTCAGCTCATCAATTAAACCAGCGTTCATTAAAGAACCATTCAGGTGACCGCCGCCTTCTAACATCATCGTTTCGATAGGAAAGAATAAAGTAAGTTGTCCTAAAACAACAGCAAAATCAAGCGTATCTTCCCCGCCAAAAATGTAAGAAATTTTCAATTGCTGAAGATAGTGGAGATAGTCATCGCTTACATTTTCGGTCAGAACCTCGATAATATGGTCGCCGCCGGTTTCGTTACTTTCCCATTCCAGTTTGCCATGTGCATCTACCGCAATTGCGAAAGATTTCGCTTCTGCATTGCCAATAAAAGCTTCTCGAGTAATCGAGATTGGTGCCTTATCCAATGTCGAAATCAAACCTTTAGCGAAATCTCTTTCCATGGTTATCCTTCCACACATCCAAGCCTGATTTTCAAAGGTGTTGTGGTATTTTTCAAATGCGCCACCGTAGATTGCCTGCAAATTTTCGCCCCAGTTTGAGGTAAGTATTTTACCATCTAATGTGGTCATCATGTGGCAAATTACATAAGGTTTTTTCATGTTTTTAAGTGTATTGATAACAAAAAACAAACAGCCTTCCGGTTAAAAAAGCTGTTTGTTTAAATCACAATAATCCTGTTTAAGCGCGATATTGCTCTTCCGTGACAGGTTCGAGCCAATTTACAGCACCTTTTTCTGTATTGATGTTAATGGCGATATGAATCATCTGTTGTTCTGGCGATGCGCCGTGCCAATGTTTAATTCCGGGCAAAATATTGATAACCGAACCAACCGGAAATTGCTTAACCTCCTGCCCTTCTTCCTGGTAAAGACAAATTCCTTCTTTAACAATCAGAATTTGGTTACTTGGATGCGTATGCCAGTTGTTGCGCGTACCGGGTTCAAATAAAACATCGCTCACCATACAATTGGTAATTTCATCTGGCGTAACAAAACTTTTTAACCAGGCTTTTCCGGTAAAATAATTTACAGGTGCGGGTTTGTAGCCTTGTGCCTCAAAATCTTTCTGATGTTCCATAATGCAGTTTAATTTAATGCTTTTAAAGAGGCCATATCAATAACGAAACGATATTTAACATCGCCTTTTAACAGGCGCTCATACGCTTCATTAATTTGATCAATATTAATCATTTCAATATCGGCAGTGATATTATGTTTGCCGCAAAAATCAAGCATTTCTTGGGTTTCTGCAATTCCGCCAATAGCAGAACCAGCAAAGCTTTTCCGGCCGGGGATTAAGCTAAAAGCAGCAACAGGAAGTGGATGTTCTGGTGCGCCAACCATAGCCAAAGTTCCATCAACTTTAAGCAAGCTCAGGTAGGCATTAATATCGTGCGCAGCAGAAACGCAATCTAAGATAAAATGTAAGGTACTGGCATTTTCTTTCATTTGTTTTTCATCAGACGAAAGGATAATTTCATCGGCACCAAGGCGTTTTGCATCTTCAATTTTGCTTTCAGATGTTGTGATTACCACCACATGTGCGCCCATTGCTTTTGCAATTTTTACGCCCATGTGGCCTAAACCACCGATACCTACAATACCTACTTTTTTACCCGGACCAACATTCCAGTGGCGCAAAGGAGAATATGTAGTAATACCCGCACAAAGCAATGGCGCTGTTGCTGCAAGGTCTAAATTCTCTGGAACATGCAAAGCGTAACTTTCATCTACCACAATACTTTCAGAATAACCGCCATAAGTTTGTGTACTTAAATGTTTATCGGGCGAATTGTACGTTTGGATATTGCCTTCTGCGCAATATTGTTCTAAGCCTTCTTTGCAATATTCACACTCGCGACAAGAATCTACCAAACATCCTACTGCGGCAAGATCACC
Source organism: Pedobacter terrestris (assembly GCF_052343045.1). Classification (NCBI taxonomy): domain Bacteria; kingdom Pseudomonadati; phylum Bacteroidota; class Sphingobacteriia; order Sphingobacteriales; family Sphingobacteriaceae; genus Pedobacter; species Pedobacter terrestris. The sequence continues at coordinate 2,623,402 of NZ_CP180264.1, forward strand.
AACTTTAAATTTCGAAGATTGATCGCCAACTTTTACCACCCGGCCAACAATTTCATGTCCGGGTACAACAGGATAAATTGTTCCGTGCCATTCATTTCTGGCGGTGTGTAAATCGGAATGGCAAACGCCACAATATAAAATTTCGATTTCAACATCCGTAGGCGTTACTTCACGGCGCTGAATATCCATCTTTTTTAAAGGTGCTTCGGCAGCGGTTGCACCAAAAGCTCTTGCATTTGTTGTCATACTTGTTTCTGTTTAATGAGTTTACCGTTAACGGATTTAAAGTGTTGTTAAGCTTACTAGTAAACGGGCAGACCGCCGGAAGGTTTCGTCGTTTACTGAAATACAGATTTGTTTTTTTTCGATCGGCTTTGCTGCATCTTTAATTCCTTAACCAATACAAAGGTTGTTATTGTGGCTCTGGCAAGGTTAACGACAATCAAACATAAAACTATAAATTTCAAACAATCTGTTTACGCAAAGATTTAGGTACCGTGCCTGTTGCCTTTTTAAAAAAATTGTTGAAGTAAGTAGAATATTCAAAACCGAGCGCGTAGGCAATTGCTGCAACACTCCAATCCGTATGTTGCAATAAAGCTTTGGCTTCTGTGATAATGCGTTCAGATATATGTGTAGTGGTCGATTTGCCGGTAACTTCTTTTACAGAACGGTTAAGATGGTTTACGTGCACAGCTAAGGAAGAAGCAAAATCATTTGCACTGCGCAATTTCAGCATATCTTCGGGGCTTTCTATCGGAAACTGTCTTTCTAAAAGCTCTAAAAACATTGCTGTAATACGGGATGAGGCATTATTGTGTTTCTGATAATTGCTTGCTGGTTCCATTTTCAGCGCTTCATGAATCATAAGATTGATATAATTCCTGATCAACTCATCTTTAAACGCATAATCAGAATCCTGCTCGGCCAACATTCGTTTAAACACACCCAATATAAATTCTCTCTGCTCTTCGTTGATGTGAAAAATTGGCGTACCACTTATTTTGAACAATGGCGATTGCTGCAAACTTTCTGTGCGCTCATTGTTTTTCAAAAAATCTTCTGTAAATAAACAGGCATGACCAGTGTAATCAGAAGAAATAACTTCCCATGAATACGGAATATGCGGATTGCCAAAAAAAAGTATGCTTCCTTCGGTTTCAATTCCGCGGTCGGCATAATGAATGCGATTTTTCCCTGTAGTTAAACAGATTTTATAAAAATCACGTCTGCTATAGTTTGGCACCTCATTTACACCATTTGCAATGGCATAAACTTTAAAGCCTTTTAATTTTAAATCGCTATTTGTACTTTCTTTACGCATAACACAAAGCTAAGAAAAACAAACAGTTTTCATTTCAGAAAATAATCCTGACACTTATTTTCAGAACCCTAACAAACGCTCAGTATTTCTGTAAAAGACCTTAAACACAATTGGCGATTCTGCCGAACATTTGTATTTTAGTCCAAATCAAAAATATGTTCACAGATTTTCCTTTTTACCTGATCCTGATTCTGATTATTGTGTTCCTGATTATGGCCGCAAATAAAATCAAAGTGGCGTATCCAATTTTATTGGTACTTGCAGGTTTAGGCATCAGCTTCATTCCGGGCATTCCGCAAATCCATATCGATCCGGAGCTTATTTTTATCATCTTCTTGCCTCCACTTTTGTATGATGCTGCCTGGGCAATTTCCTGGAAAGAACTTTGGCGCTGGCGGCGAATTGTAAGCAGCTTTGCCTTTATTGTTGTTTTCTTTACGGCACTCTCTGTTGCCTTTGTGGCCAATCATTTTATCCCAGGCTTTTCTTTGGCACTCGGTTTACTTTTAGGCGGCATTGTATCACCGCCAGATGCCGTAAGTGCCGGTGCCATTTTAAAATTTGTTAAAATACCCAAAAGGATGGCCTCGATCCTGGAAGGCGAAAGCTTGCTGAACGATGCTTCATCGCTAATCATTTTTCGCTTTGCGCTGATTGCCGTAGCTACCGGCCAGTTTGTATGGTACGAAGCCGCGTATAATTTTGTTTGGATGGTTGTTGGTGGCGTAGGAATAGGTTTAACGATTGGTTTTTTATTTATGAAGCTGCATAAATTTTTACCTACAGATTCCAATATGGATATTGTTCTTACCTTTTTAACGCCGTATTTTATGTACATCGCGGCAGAAGAGTTGCACAGTTCTGGCGTGTTGGCAGTTGTTGCCGGCGGATTGCTGCTCTCCAACAAACGCCATTTGTTTTTAAGCAGCAGCTCTCGCCTACGCGGGGTAAATGTTTGGGAAAGCCTTGTTTTTATTCTAAATGGTTTGGTTTTTATGCTGATTGGTTTGGATTTACCCGAAATTACCAACGGTTTAGGCAACGTAAGTGTGGTGGCCGCAACGGGTTATGGCGTGCTCATTACGCTAACATTGATTTTAGCGCGGATGGTTTCTGCATATGGTGCAGTTGTGGTTACCTTAATTGCCAGAAATTTCATCACAGTGGCCGATGCCAGTAATCCTGGTGCAAAAGTGCCTTTTATACTTGGATGGACAGGCATGCGTGGTGTAGTATCGCTTGCCGCCGCATTATCCATCCCGATTCAATTGGAAAATCACGCGTTTTTTCCTCAACGAAACTTAATTTTATACATCACTTTTGTTGTCATTTTACTCACCTTGCTGGTGCAAGGTTTAACCCTTCCATATCTAATTAAACGCATCGGTATTCCGGATAACGACCATAGTTTGCCAGAAGAGCAAGAAGAATTGCACCTGCGACAACAACTAATGGGTTATGCACACAGCTATTTGAAGGACAAGTACAGCGCAGACCTCAGCCAGTTTCCTTTTTTACAACAAATGGCCAACAAATGGAAATCGCACAGTCCGCTAAGCGATACTCCTCCTATTTCCGAAAAAGAAAAAGCTGCATACCTGGATATTTTAGACGCACAACGCAGGTGGTTGCTAGATAAAAACAAATCAGAAAGTTTGCTGAACGAAGATTTGATTAGAAAACAACTTACTTATCTCGATCTTGAAGAAGAAAAAATGCATTTTGTTTAGAAAAATTAATTCTCTCAAGAAAATTAATTAGCTTAAATAACACAATAAGTCTAGGCTATTTTAGAATTCCAATGATGTCATATTTTAGCCATAATCCTGAATACGATTATTGTTTAAAGGCATTTAACCGCCATATCTGGCACCAGATTTTATAATGACGTATAATTAACCCACAGGAAATCACCACTTTTTGTAACAAAAAGCTTACTTTCGTTCTCCGAATATTATTTAGCAGCAGATGATTAGGTGTATAGCAGTAGACGATCAAATTAGTTCATTAGAAGGCCTTCGTGGATATATAGAAAATAGCCCTGGTCTGGAATTAGTACAATCTTATACCGATTCCGTACTGGCTTTATCTGAAATTAGTAAAGGCGAGCAGGTAGATATTATCTTCCTCGATATCAATATGCCCAATATTTCTGGATTAGAGCTGTCTAAAAGTTTAAGAGCAAAAACGAAAAGACTTATTTTTACCACTTCCCATCAGGAATATGCTTTTCAGGCTTTTGAGGCAGAAGCAGATGCATATTTACTAAAACCTTACAGTTTCGCAAAATTTGCCATTACGCTTAACCGTCTGTTTCCGGATGATGAAGTACGCCCAACTGCTGGCCGCGCACAAAATGACTATTTTCTGGTAAAAAACACCGAGGAAGGTTTGCGCGCAGAAATGGTTAAATATCAAGACATTATAGCTTTTGAAAGCTTCAGTAACTACGTTAAAATCCACACGGTAAAAAAGACCATTATCGCGTATCTCGGATTAAAAGATGTAAAAGAACAAATTGGCACAACAGACGATTTTATGCAACTGCACCGTGGTTACATTATCTCTTTAAACCATATTGAACATATAGACGGAAACCAGATTGCGCTAACCAATAATCTATCTTTCCGCGTTGGCGAAAGTTACAATGCCGAATTCAAAACATTCCTGGCAGATAAAATGCTGAGAACGAACAGAAAAAAGTAAATAATTGATATATTTATACTTGTTTTTAAGTTGATGTAAACGTTTTTACACAAATACATCAAATCATCCCCCGATTAAAACAAAGTGAATGAATAACATTTTAGGCAGAAGTATCCCATCATCAGGGCTGAATAAAATCCTTCAGTTCTTTGCTGCCTATCAGATTCATTTTATTGCATGGGCGATATTTATTGGCTTCGAGATTTCTATACTTTTCGCTTCCGGATCAACTAACCACACAATTGTATCGTATATTACGTTTTATAGCCTGAACATTTCACTTTTTTACATCCACGCATCTACCCTTTCTAAACTGCTGAATCAATCGTCGAAAAAAAATGTGTTAATTTTCGCCTTTCTGATCTTCGAAATTGCAATCTATAACCTTTTAATTCTTGGATTGGAAATCTCGCTAAGTTATTTTGATCTCTTAGTGAAAATACCGGTACAACGGGTTAAGATTAATTTAAAGGACATTCTTTCTACCACTTGGCGTTGCACATATTTCATCTTTTACGCCACCGCATATTGCTTTCTGAAACGGTATTTGAGTGAACGCAGAGAACGCCTAAAGGCTGAAAAGCAGCGTTTCAAATTGCGCTTGGATAGAGAAACTCTTGAGAAAGATCTCTCGCGTTCAAAACAAGAATACCTGAAAACGCAAATTAATCCTGATTTAATTTTTAATACACTCGGCATTTTGCAGCGCGACGTTGGAAGGATATCTCCTGAAGATGCAAAAATTGTTTCCTACTTATCTCAATTAATGCAATTTGTATCTTCTGATGAAATGCAAAAAGGCGATGTTGCAATTCATAAAGAAATTGAACATTGTTTTCTTCTGATTGCACTTCATAAAACCATACTTGGAAATATCCATATCAACATTAACCATTCTGCAGAACTTACTGATGTGCACATTCTGCCCTGTTTATTAATTTCTGCTTTGGAAAATATGTTTAAACATGGCGATTTAAGTGATCCCCGCATTCCTGGTCAACTGAATATTCATCTTGACGGAAATGAACTTTTTATCCAAACCGTAAACCAATTCAATTCGGTTAAAAAGCGATCCGGACTAAACTCTGGTTTACTGAATTTGAAAAAACGACTGGAATACAGTTATGGATCTTCTGCAACGCTACACACGCGGTACAGCGATTTTCTTTTTATGCTGGAGATTAGAATTAACAGTAGATTGATGAAAAACCAAAATTCTAAATCTGCCACTCAAAACCGGGTTAACGATGCATCAAAATAAATCCAACATCCGGCACGCTTTCTTAAACAAGCCTTTTCAATTCAATCAAATTGCAAGCTACAAACTGCATATTTTATTTTGGGCAGCTTTTATCTTTTGGGAAGTTATAGCCAACCTGGCCATGTTTGAAACTGGAAAACAAATGTTTTACATTATCTTTCTGGTTTTCGGGATTGGATTATTTTACTTCCATGCTTATTGGTTAAATAAAATTCTGGAACAGAACCAATCTTTAGCGTGGAAAATCCCGATACTTATTGCTACAGATTTTTTGCTGTATTTTTTGTTGTCATACGCGGTAATCCGTTTCCTTTTTTCCTTCACAGATTTGCTCTCTCATGCCCCAATTTATACTTTAGGCAAGCGTCAATCCATTAGTATGCTTTGGCGGGCGTCTTATTTCATCATCCATTCTACAGGGTTTTGTTTTATTAAACGTTATCTGGCAGAGCGTGTAGAACTGGAAAATACAGAAAGACAGAAACTGGAATTGGAACTTCAAAAAGAAGTTTTGGCGAAAGAACTTGCCATTTCAAAGAATGAATTTATGAAAGCGCAGGTAAGTCCACATTTACTCTTTAATGTATTGGAATTGCTGCATCAAAGAGTAAAAACATATTCTATTGCAAGCAGCGAACTGATTTTAGATTTGTCAGAAACCATGCGTTTTATCGCCTCTGGCAATGAGCATCACCAGAAAATTTTTCTGGAGAAAGAAATTGTACACTGCGAAAGCATGCTAAATCTTCACCGAATTAATGGACGCAGTTTCTGTTTGGATATTGTGTATGCGGCCAATGTAGCCAATGTAAAAATTGTGCCTTTTATCTTACTCTCTGTTTTGGATAACATTCTTAAACACGGAAGTTTATATAATGAAGACAGAAGAGCTTCGCTTTCTATTTATTTTGATCGCGATGCCTTGTACATAGAATCGGTCAATCAAATTAAAAGTTTACCTAATCTGCTTAAGCAAAACGGTGGCTTGCATACCATAAAAAAGCGCTTGGAGCATACATATGGAAAAAATGCTACTCTGATTTATGGCATAAAAGCCGAAGATTATTTTGTTCTGGAAATCAGAATAGAAAAGTCTGTATTAAATGATTTTGATTCTTCTGCGGAAATGAAGTATGCATTTACCGAGAACGAAAACTAGCAAGGGATTTTACTTTTCTCATAAACCCCTTGCCAAATTCCATAGATTAGTTTTCTCGTAAAACTATCCTTTCTCCATCTTCTTTTGCAATTCCTTTTTTGATGGCAATTTGTACACCCTCAAGCATGGCACGTTCTACATTCGTTCCAATTCTTGCATAACCAAAAGCGCGTGCCATCTCGCGGATTAAATCCGATTTAGATAAACCAATTTGATTTCTTACGATGCTTTCTGCGACTACAGCGACTTCTTCTGGCGGAAGATCATCTGCATCTCGTTTTTCAGATTCCTGTTCTGATGTACGATAGATTGCATAAGTTTCAGGTTCCTGGTTTTTCTTCCAGAAAAATACGTTTCTCTCTCCTGCTTTGCTTTTAATATCCAACTGCGCAAAAACAGAATCAAGATAATCGTTAATTCTTCCGCCCAATCTGTTTATTCCCCAGGCATTCAAAATTCTTTTGGTCAATAGCGTTTTACTAATTGGCGCTTCAGTTTCCATCACATTAAAAATTTGGGTTTTAATGCGGACTTTATTCTGCGGTGCCATCAAATCGTCAGCGGTTTGCAAAGGCATAACATCCAGCATACAAACCTCATAAATTACGGGTTTCAAAGCGGAATCTGCAATTTTGACGGATCGCTCTGCGCTTCCTTTTATCTGATCTGAAAGTGAAAGGCTTTTGAGTTCATCAACGCGAACTTCGGGTTTCATCAATACTTCCGGTTTAATTTGCTGGGCAGTTTCTGTTTCTGCAATTTGGATTTGAGCCAAAATACCGTTCAGCACTTTCTCTCTATTTTCCCACCATTCTAACAGCCAAACTTTGTGTAATTTCCAACCCAGCATTGCAAGTACATCAACCTGAACAATTTCGCGATCGCGCGAGGTTGGCGCTGCATGGTAGTTTTTTCCATCGGTTAAAATGCCAAGAATATAATTTCCGGGGTCTTTTTTATCTACAATGGCCAGATTTATTTTATAAGTAGACGCACCAATTTGTGTATGCACTTCATAACCATGTTTACGGATTTCATTGGCAATTTCATTCTCCAGCGCGTTAGTTTCGGCTGTTTTTTGCTGCACCGGAAAAGGCAAAGCCGATTTTCCTTTCTCTGCATAAGCCAGAAAAGCTTTTAATCCTGCAACACCTTCAGAACCTGTACGGTTCAAATTAATCTGATCTGCTTTAAGCGTAGAAAAAACTTTCATTTCATAACGGGCGCGAGACACAGCTACATTAAGCCTGCGCCAGCCGCCTTCGCGGTTAATTGGCCCAAAATTTAAACCCACTTTGCCGTTTTCATCAGGCCCATATCCAACAGAAAATAAAATTACATCGCGCTCATCTCCCTGCACATTTTCCAGGTTTTTAATAAACAGCGGTTCATCTGAATCGAGCGCTATTTTTTCCAGATCGGGCCGCAAGCTAAACACTTCATTCAGCAAATCTTCTATTAAAATTTGTTGCGTAGAACTAAAGGTTACAATGCCAATACTGCGCGTAGCCAGTTGCGGATCTGAAAGTCTTCTGACAACTTCATTCACAATTTCTTTTGCTTCAAAACGGTTTTGCCTGCTTTTTCCTTTATCATAATGGCCCTTAACATGTACAAACTGCACCTTGCTGGATAAATCGTCTTTCGATGGAAAAGTAAGCAATTTATTGTCGTAATATTTGGCGTTACTAAAAGCAATTAAACTTTCGTGTTTACTGCGGTAATGCCACAGCAGATGTTGCGAAGGCATAGAGAGGGCAAGGCAATCGTCCAAAATACTTTCCAGATCTTCTTTTTCAATATTTTCTTCGTCGATGGTATTGGTATTGAAAAAATTGGTTGGCGGCATCTGTTTCGGATCGCCCACTACAATGACGTGGCTTCCGCGCGCAATGGCACCCACAGCTTCACAGGTTGGCATTTGCGATGCTTCATCAAAAATTACCAGGTCGAACCGGGTTTCGTTTGCATCAAAATATTGTGCAACAGAAATCGGACTCATGAGCATGCAAGGTTTTAAACGAGGCAGCAATAAAGGTATGGAATCGAAAATTTTCCTAACGGATAAAGCTCTTCCATTATTCCGGATGGCTTTTTGCAAAAGCCCGATTTCTGAGCTTTGCGACGCTTCTTGAACAAATGACGGTATTTTTGCTGCCAGGCGTGCATAAATTTCGTCTTTGGTTAGTTGCTCAAAGCGGTTACTGATGTCTCTGAACTTTTTAATTTTCTCATTAAAAAGCGTTCCGTTAAATGTTGCAAGTTGAGGTTTCTGTGCAATAATATGTTCTGCCGCAGCGCGGTAAACACCTTTTAAATAAGCAGAAACAATTTGATCGGGTTGCAATAAACCTTCTTCAAAAACTTTAACCAAAGGTTGTAGACCATTTGTTAATGCGCGTTTTTTTAAATCGAGCCAGTTGTACCAATCTTTCAGTTGATCGATATTGTCCAGCCATTGCGTACCCAACGTAATCAACGTTTTCTGTTGAGACAGATTGACATCGCCCTGCGCGGTAAAGTCCAATCCGACTAAATTCTGCAGCTGTGTTTTTAGACCAGAATAATGCTGCTGTACATGCAAAAACTGATCAAGTACTGCGCCGTGCTGTATCAAATAAGCTTTGCTGCCTTCAGCAAATTCTGTACTTAAACGTCGCCGCCACGCCGCTACACCATTTGCACCAAACAATACACTTGCCGTACGGTTTAATTCTACCAGTGTGGCGCATAAAACTTTAACCTCACTCCAGTCGCAGGCTCCATTTTTCCACAGAAAGCCTAGTGTTTGCGGTAAAAAATGTGCCTGATCAATGGTCGATTGTCGATCCTGGAAGTCCATAAGTTTATTCAGCAACGCCGGAATTTCTGTTTTTTCCAAATTACCCGCTTTAGTATACACGCGCAGCGATTTCAGAATTGAATTTTGTTTAAACCAGCGCGAAAGAAACCACCGCTCTGCAGCCATATTCCAGTTAAGCAAGAACTGAGATGCAGGTAATGTCAATCCTTCGCGGCTCAGTGTTTCAAGCAGTTCATTTCTTAGAAAATCGCGTTGTATTCCAATTTCGGCAACTCCTTCTATCTGCGCAAGCGTTTGTTCAAACGCATCAATCTGGAAAATCGAGGCTGGCACATCGCCAAGTTTCAGAAGTAAAGAAGCCAGCCGAACCAGCGCAACCTCTTCCCCTTCTGTATCTATTGAAGAATCTATTTTCAATACAGATTTAACTTTCTCTATTTGCTGCATCAATTCCGGCAAAACCTGCAACAACTGCTGCAACCCTGTTTGAACTTCTTGCTTAAACCCAGAATGGTATTCTTTTGGTTTTAATACTTTTAGCGGATGAATATCCGGCTGACCAATAACTGTCGCAATTCCTTGAATTTCTTCTGCAAGGTCTTGCCATTGCTGAAGTTTTGCTTCTGTAAGTTCTGGAACAATAGCATCCGGAAAGTAAACCAGATCGCCTTTGGCAATTTGGGCTGAATAACGCGAAAACAAATCATAAAGTGATAATCCAAAGTTTTGCTTCTGGTGTAATGCGGCAACGTATGCATTCAATTCTGTTCGCAATTCATGCAAGCGTGAGGCTTCTGTCTGAAAATTTTCAGGCAATTGATGTGCGGCAATTTCTGTTGCCGTTTTTAACTGCTCTAATACCGCTGATTTTTTTGATTTATTGGAGTGCAGTTCCAGGCAAAATGGAGAAAGACCGATGGATTTTAACCGGCTTTCTACCACATCTAAAGCGGCCTTTTTGGCGGCAACAAAAAGCACCTTTTTCCCAGCATATAAAGCATTTGCAATAATATTGGTAATGGTTTGAGATTTCCCCGTTCCCGGCGGGCCGTGCAAAACAAAACTTCGGTTACGCCCGGAATTAAAGATGGCATGCAACTGCGAAGAATCTGTGCTAATGGGCAATGCAATATCTTCTGGGCGAAGTTCAACATCAGAAATTTCAAGCGTGTCGAAATCTACTTCGGGTTGCCATTCCAATTTTCCAGACATTAAACTGGCTACAACTTTATTTTTCTGTAACTGATGTGCATTGTGGTGTATATCGTTCCAGAGAATAAATTTACTGAAAGAAAATGTGCCCAAAACCGCTTGTTCTTCTACATCCCAACGTGATTTTGCCATAATGGCCTGGCGGATGGTATTGAAAATCAATTTGACATCTACGCCATTCTCATCTTTCGGCAAGGTATCAAAACCGCTGATTGTAATACCGAAATCCTGCCGGATCATTTCCAGAAGTGTAATATTCATAATCGCTTCTTCCTCGCGACTGCGGATTACATATCCTTTTTGAGCAGTTTTTCGTATAATTTCTACGGGAATAAGTAAAATCGGCGCAAAACGCGGGCGCTCACTTATATCTGTTTCGTACCACTTTAGCAAACCTAAACCCACATAAAGCGTGTTTGCGCCATTTTCTTCTATAGATAAACGCGATGCGCGATAAATATTTGTTAAACTAAGTGCCAAATCCTGATCAGACAGATACGTACGGATTCTTTTGTGCGCCAACTCGTGCTCAACCAATTGTGTTATCGGATCTGTTTGATGAATAGCGGCATATAAGCCGGCATCGCGTAGGTTGTTTTCCCAATCTGAGGGTTTAGAAAGTACCTGAAATTCTGCACCATCTGCAAGTGCATCTTCCAATTTATGTACATTATTAAGCATAAATTGTACAACACTTCGGGTAATGCGCACATTTAACAAACTGTTGCGCAAGGTTAAATCAAGCAGCTTACGCTCCCACAAACGCTGTTTTGTCAGTTCAATTTTTTCTGAGTACACCAGTTTATCCCCAACAGAAATATCTTCAGGTAAAATATTGGTGCGCAATTCATCTGGATGATCGGCAATTTGCCATCCACTTGCGGTTGCAATCCGAATCGGTAATGGCCTGATTCCACTAAAGCGACTGCGTTTTACATCTACAAAAAGCAGAAATTCTTCTGTAACGTTCATTTTCTGATCTGCAGACCGAACTGCATCATCAAAACTCATGTGCTGCCCGGCATTCATTCCAGTTGCTTCAACTACAACGATGTCATTAATTCCATCCGCTGTGCGTTTGGTAATTAAGGAAGGATCATCGTTTACAGAATCGGCAAAAGATTCATCAATCAGCCATGCGCCTGCAAAAGCGTGCCCTTTAACTACAACCACTAAAGGATGAATACCAACAGCTTCAAGGCAAGCGGCATAAAGGAAAGTCAGATCGAGGCAATTGGCCAAACGGTCTTTAAAAATTACATCTGCCAATCGCACACGCTGTCCGCGTTCTTCAAAACTAGCTGGCGCACTGCAGTAAATAATATTCATTTCTGCAATGGCTTCATAAATGGCAGCCATTTGCTTGCGTACACGATCTGGATTGCGCGTTTGATATTCATCAAAAGAGGGATTGCCCGTCCATCGTTTTAAAATTTCTGCGGCTTTACGAATGACCTGAGGAATTTCTGGATGATTTGGCGTGATAAACGCCGAAAGCAATTCGGGCAGTAAGGCTGCGCCATTCCATTGCTCATACGTGAGTAAATCGATCTGAACATTTTGCTCAATTACTTTTTCACCTTCAACAAAGGCAGACAAAACCAAATGCGCAGAACTTCTTTCGGTTAAACTGGCCAGATAATCTCCAGAAACCTTAAACATTGTATTCTTTATTTCTATCCGTTCTCCGGCTTGTACCGATGGAATTGTTTGTGTCCAAACGGTCATAAATTCTGGTTCAGAAACAATTTGTAGCGTTATATTGGTGAGTAATTCTGCTCCGTTGTTCTGTACAAAAAGCGTTCTTACAATGGGTACGTGATTTTGTTGAAGTGCAAAATTTAATGTGGGCAGGCAAGTAAATTCTATCTGCAATGCTGTAGTGATATTTTTCGCAACCTGTTCAATGTTATTCATATCGGAATATTAAGTGCTTTGAGCACAATCATCAAGTAAATTCTATAGATTATTTCGCAAACGAAAGGCGATAATGTATGCGTATTAAACGCCCGGAAATTACTTTATTGTAATAGATGGCAGAAAAACCATTTTCTTTATTGGATAAATGTACATTCATTGTTAGCGAGATTAATCTAGAGAATGCAAGATAAGAATTATTTTAAATCAGACCTTTTCTATCCCTTTTTTCCGGAACTTCGTTAAACAAGCTCATTTTTAAACTTCGTTAGTAAATCTATGTTGGTAGAAAACCTAAAAGAAGGTGAGCAATGCGTGGTGATTTCTGGAACATCCAAAGGGAAATCTGGATTTGTACACGATATCCATAGAGTAAAACCGGCCACATGATTATAACTGTTGTTCAGGGCAACGGTATTCGTTTTAAAACATTGGCTAGAAACGTAAAAATCCTGGTTGAGTAGATTAGTTTTAACCTCTATTCAACCAGGATTTATAACCGTATTTCTTAAATGCCGCTGCTTTTATCAATAGTTAAATGTTAATCCGGCTCCATAACCCATGTCGCTATCGTAATGTGTAGATAACGAAATGTATTTCGTAGCAATGTAACTTAATCCAGCCATGTACTCTGTATCTGTATTGACCATGAATTGAAAACGCAAACGCTTGGAGATCGGAATATCTTCTCTCCTTAATTGAATCCGAACATTTCCTTTGTTATCTACAGATGCATCTGCTGTGATGAGCATAGGCAAGGTATATTGAAAACCAACATGCACCACCTGACGGAAATTTTTGGTATTTCTTTGTCCAAAAATATTCTTTGCTGGCGAAAGACGCTGACCAAAAAGATTTTTCTCATCAAAGCCAACGGTACGTTTCCTGAAATCCCAACCTACATACGGGAAAAACCATTGGTTGCGGCCAACATAACGCCCAAAGTGAGTTTCAGATTCATAGCCCATTTCTTTATTAAAACCAACGCGCCATTCTGTAGAAAACTGATAACGGGTATTTGCCAGCATGATTGTGCCGTCACTGCCATTGCTTTCAATACCAATACGAGCCATCGGATGAATTTCACGATCGTCCATAAACAACATGCGTTGTGCCATTTTCGGATCTGGAAGTTCAGGATTTGGAGCAGAATTTTCATAACTGACCACGCGCCCCATTCCGCTCATCATATGATAAAGAATGTGGCAATGGAAAAACCAATCCCCTCCCGGTTCTGTTGCGGCAAACTCAATCGTGTCTCGCTCCATTGGCATAATATCCAGTACGTTTTTGAGTGGCGCGTAATCGCCTTGACCATTTAAAACTCTGAAATCATGGCCGTGTAAATGCATCGGGTGGCGCATCATGCTGTTGTTGTATAAGATAATGCGCAAGTTCTCCCCTTTTTTAATCAAAATTTTATCACTTTCTGAAACCGTTTTATTGTCCATACTCCACACATAACGGTTCATATTTCCAGTAAGTTCAAATTTCAGTTCTCTAAGCGGCCGATCTGGCAAAGTTGTTTTTTGAGGTGCACGCAACATATCATAATTCAGTGTTATCAGCTTCGGATTGTGTTTTTGCATATTCATCCCATCCATCTTGCCATCTGCATTTTTGTTTTTATAGTTTTCTTTGCCAGAAATTTCAGGATACATAACGGTATTCATATCCATAGTTTGATTTTGCATTTTCATTCCAGCCATTTCTACCATATTGCCATTCATATCCATCATGCCATTCATCATTTCCATTCCGGCGAAATACTTCAGCTTCGGCATTTTTGGTGCATACACTTTATTGCCTTTCCCCAACCATAAAGAAGCAAATTTGGTGCGATCTTCTGGTGTTACCAAAAATTCATAACTCCCGTCTTTTGGAATGTTTACCACTACATCATATGTTTCTGAAACTGCAACAATCAGGCGATCAACTTCAACGGGTTCCACATCGTTTCCATCATTGGCAACAACGGTAATTTTTCCACCAGCATAACTCAGCCAGAAATAATCTGAGGCGCCTCCGTTAGATATTCGCAGTCTAACTTTAGTTCCGCCCTTAAACTGTTTTTCTACAAGTTGGTTTTCGCCATTTAAAAGAAAATTCTCGTAATACACATCGCTCACATCCATTGCATTCATCCGTTTCCATTCATTAGAGAGTTTAGTTTTAAAATTGCCGCCACGTATTGCTTCGGCATAACTTTGAGTCGTTCCTTTCTTAATTGAAAACCAATCGTTAGCACTTTTCAGGTTGCGCATTACCTCTTTCGGTTTAGTATTAGTCCATTCGCTAATCAAAACGGGCAAAGTCGGGATATCCCATTCTTTACGTTTGTTGATGATAAACGACCCGTACATACCAATTTGTTCTTGTAAACCATAATGACTGTGGTACCAATGGGTACCGCTTTGGACGATCGGAAATTTATACATATACGTAGAATCCGGAGCAATTGGCATTTGCGTCATAAACGGAACGCCATCCATACGGTTTGGTAAAAAAAGGCCGTGACAATGCAACGCTGTTGGCTCTTTCAGTAGATTATGCACGTATATCAAAGCCGTATCACCTTCCGTAAAAGTTAACGTAGGCATCGGAATTTGCCCATTTACAGCTATCGCTCTTTTTGCTTTACCGCCATAATTTACAGTTGTGTCGGCAACATATAAATCGTAGCGCACTGTCCTAGGTTTTAGGTCGGCTAATTTGAAGTGAATTTCGCCAAGGTTATTTTTCGCCTGACTGATCTGTTCTTTCAAACTCCGTTTTCCGGATTTATGTGTAGGCGTTGCTTGGTCATGAGTATTAATATGTATTTTTTTCGCCACTAAGTCCATTCCGCATTTAGGGCATTTTCCTGGATTTTCTGATAATATCTCCGGATGCATCGGACAGGTAAAAACCTCGCTCGTTTTGTGCGTAGCAGGCATTTCGGTTTTCGTACTGCTTTGTGCCGAAACTGCAAAAGCAACAAAAACCAGATAGATTGTGAATATCGTTTTCATTTGTTTTTTTTGATGGATAAACTTGTGCTCCACTTTATGCTGAAGCGATGATTTTACGCCGCGAAGGCGTTTGCATTTTATTTGTCCATTCTAAATCTGAAAACGCTGTAAGCGAACACCAATATCCGTATCTAAATGAACCGCGTATTGCTTTAAAGTGAAGTACAAATTTGAAGGATTACCGTGAGGTTCCGCAGAAAAGAAAACACTAAATCCAGGCAGTAAAACTACGGGTTGAGAAAATTGCGTATGGTATTCCTCTGGCGCAGACGCATTTCCCTGTCGCGCTTCAGCACTCATCAAATCACAACGGTAAGCAGAATCTGCTTTAAAAGTTTGATTTTTCTTTGAATTGGTTTGCCAGATATGTTTTGATATAGAGGCCGCGCGCAAACCATCAGCCATGCGAATTGCACACATTAAACCTGCAAAAAGGTTGAATAACAGAACAATCAAGAGTAAACTGATTTTAATTTTCGCCACGATACAAATCTCCGCATTAAGTTTGCGTCGCACTTACATAATTTTAAAATTTTGTTATATAATTTCCTATCGGCAAAAGCGCTGGCAAATAAATTTTCCTTATAATTTGAGCACTGACATAGGGTTGTCAGTCGCGCTGGTTTTCTTTGTAGAAACAAAACGAAAAATGAGAAACTTATACAATCAGGAAGAAACGATGCTGATTTTAGACAGGCTGGAAAAACTGAATCCAGATGCACAAAAACAGTGGGGAAAAATGAATGCGGCACAAATGCTTGCACACTGCAGTGCATCATTAGAAACTGCGATGGGGCGCAATACACCAGAAAAACTGCCATTTTTTATCCGGATGATTGGCAGAATGCTAAAAACGCGTTTTCTTGGCCCTAAACCAATGCCAAAAAATTCCGGAACCGATAAAAGTTATATCATTACCGATGAGCGGAACTTTGAAGTGGAAAAAAATAAGGTAATGCAACTGATTAAAGCATTTTCTGAAGGTGGTCCTTCCAAATGTACCACCGCTCCACAAGTATTTTTTGGAAAAATGACTCCAGATGAATGGGCAATTATGCAATGGAAACATTTTGATCATCATTTAAGACAGTTTGGTGCTTAAACTAAATACATCTGATGGTCATCTATCAGATGTATTTTTTTTGGAGCATTTGACGCTTAAACGATATATTGAGCGCATTAATTATCGTACGAAACAAATCAACGTCCTAATGTTATGCAGGATAAAACAATATTGATAACCATAACATTTCATGCAAAAAACAGATTTATGAAGAAGACGGTGGGATGAGTGTTATCTTCAAATGAATTTGCTTTTGGTACACAACCCAATAACTTTCTTCAAGGGCATTTAAAGCAAATTAAGCCAAGCAATATCCTTCTTCCTGCTGAAGGCGAATTTTGCAAGATTAAAACGAACTTTTGATTGTATTGCATTAATTTATGCTCATTTTCCTGCATCAATAAAATTTGTATACCATAAACGATTAAGCAATATTCACGCATTGGCGGAACAATTATTTTTGAAGCTTTCAGCAAAACACACCTTGATTATCTAGCGCTCAATGAAAAGTTGATGGCCAAAAAGATTTGGCTTCATTATTTTCTATTGAAGAAATCCCTGCAGACTTTCCCGATTATGAAATTGGAACCTTAACGGAAACAGAAATCGACCTTTCTGAAGGATTGTACCACAATGGAATAGGTTCTGTTATTCGTTTTGATGGAAGAAAAACAAAATAAGTAAACGCATGAATTGCCATTCGGGCAATTTCTGTATTTTAGCAAGCAAAGAAACTGATCTAATCTATATGAGAATCATTTACGCGCTCCTCTTTATATTTTTTAGCTACACCGTTCACGCGCAAAACAAACTTCCGGTTGTACATGCAAACTCAAAAAGTGCACTGATTTTTGAAGAAGACAATTCTGTTTCCCGTTGGAGCATTAATCCAAAACTTAAAACGGACATTTACATCACTGGCAAGATCACGAAACCAAAACTTGTAAAGTTCAAAACCGATATTGATTCCATTTCATTAGTAATAAAACCCGGAAAACAGGAGAATTTTATTGTCTTGTTGAATGGTAAAGATTCTTGTTTCACCAGAATACAAAGTCCAGAAAAGAAGAACTACAGTAAATTAAAACCTGCAATTCACGATTCTATTTTTTTCTATATAAATACCTACAACACCAATTTGGTACATGTTGTCTTCAACCAAACAGATTCTTTAATCCTCAACTTTGATACTGGTGCAACAGAAGTTTCGTTAACTACAGATGCTTTAGAAAAAAGAGTAAAATCTAAACCCCAGCTTTACAACAAATTTTTAGAGATTAAACTTGGCAAGCGTGTGTACAATAGCAAAGTATATGACACACAAATGGTTGGCAACGAAGCCGATGGTTTGCTTGGATGGAATATTTTTGACGGAATGATTGTGGAGTTAAATTACGATAAAAATCTTATGATACTTCATTCCGAAATGCCAAAAAAAATCCGGAATAACCCGCAAGTTTCAAAGTTTAACATCCGTTATATGAACAATAAACCTTTCATAGAAACATCTATTATACAAGGTGGAATTGTAAATAAGGATTGGTTTTTGTTTGATTTGGGCTATCAAAGCACCGTGATGTTGGATAGCGATTTGCTCGCTGAGGGCCATTTCCCTGCAGAGGAAATGAAAGTGATTAAAAAAGTCATTTTACATGGTACAAAAGGCAATGAAGTACCAGTTATCACGGCTAGTTTAGACAGACTACAACTGGGTGCATTTAATCTGCAAAACGTTCCGGCGCAGGTATTGGGACAAAGTAAACCAATGCCAGGAAAAAACGTACACATCCTCGGAAATGAAATACTGAAACGTTTCAATACCTTTCTGGATTTTCAGAAAAACGTTATTTATCTGATGCCGAATTCCGGTTACTATCTGGATTATAAAACCGCAACAAAGAGTTAAATTGCTAAACAATTTTTACTAAACATTGTTGCTCAAACACTTGATAAATAGTATCTTTGAGATATGGAAAAGAATAAGAATTTCGATAATATCATCCATTCCGATAGCAGTGGCCGTTTATATATCAAAAGTCACGATTTTTTCAATCAACCTAAAGTTCGTGAAATGGTTAGCGCCATGATGGATTCCAGCATCTTCAAAAAAATTACAGAAGATAAAAACAAACGTTAATCAACATGCCGTTTAACCTGCTTCTTTTTCCTTTAGTAGGCGGCTATTATATTCTCACACATTTTGCATATTTACGCTACGTCCAATACAGGTTGGAAAGTCAGCGCATTCTTTTAAACTCTGCGCTCGCCGGCATTGTGCTTTTAGGTTTTTGTTTTTTAATCCGGGAAATTTTAATAAACTATTGTCCGGAGACAATCAAACACATTGGCCGGCTTTTACCAATCAAAACGCCATATTTCGGAACACAAGCCTTTCTTTATTTGTTGCTGTGCTTGGAACTGAATTTGCAAATTTGTTTGTAAAGCGAGAGAAAGCAATTAAAAAAGCGCTGAAAAAATCGGGAAATGAAATGGAATTGCTGTTGAGTTCTTCGTTTTTCGATGCCCATTTGCTTCAATTTACGATGGACAGCGGCAAAGTATATATTGGATGGGTAAAAGAATTGCCTAAACCTTTTGTTACCAATTATATCCGTATTACGCCTGCGTTCAGCGGCTATCGCGATGAGAAAAAAGAACTGATTTTCACCACTCAATATCTTTCTGTCTATGCTTCTTACATAGACGATGGTTCGGTAACGCATCAAAGTGAATTGAATACAGATTTAATTTTAAAAGTAGACAAAATCAACACGGCAAGCTACTTCGATATTGATATGTACAAAAGGTTCAATCCCGATCCGGCTGATGGTTCTGACACAGAATCTTAGTTTTATTTACAATGGTGCTTTTTTCGCATCAAGCGTTTAACTTAATTTCTTTGCATTAACCAACAGCTGTTCGCAGAATGCCGCAACGGCTTTTTTCACATAAATATCTTTTACAGACAAAAGCATTGCTTTGCGCGCCATGTTTTTCCCTTTTATTGGTGTACACACTAAATCATCTGCGGCACCTACAGTTGTTTTGGCCAACATGGTAAACCATTTACCGGTTCTAACCAAATCCAGCAGCGTTGGAATATCATTAATTTCTACCGAAATATTGGGTTGCTGCCTGCTTTTGATTAAAGTATCGTCTATAAACTGGCGCGTACTATAGCCTTTGGCCGGCAAAACTAAGGGCAGCTTCATCACTTCTGTCAAATTGATTTCCTTTCTATCCAAGGCAACCGATTTTGACGAAATCAGGCACAGCGGCGATTCAAAAAGTAGTGTATACACCAAACTATTATCGTGCACAATTTCTTCGAAGGTTAACAATATATCCAACTGCTGGTCTAACAACATTCCTCTAAGTTGCTGCGAGGTTCCAAACAGCACTTCTACTTTGATTGATGGATACTGCTCTAAAAACTCCAGCAAAACCGGCGTCATCAAATCGCGCAAACCATACGTTACACCGATTAACAATTTACCAGTTGTTAATCCGTTTAGCTCTTTTAACATCGCGATGCCGTTATTTGCCCGGTTCAAACTTTCCTGTGCATGGCCGTAAAATAAATCACCGGCTTCTGTCAACGTGATTCTTTTTCCAACACGATTAAATAAAGGAATACCAAGCTCCAGTTCCAGCTGGGCAATTTGCTGAGAAAGTGTACTCTGACTAATATTAAGCGCATTTGCAGCTTCTGTAAAGTTGAGTAGTTCTTTTGCCTTAACAAAATAACGAAGTTGTCTGAGTTCCATTTCTAAATCGGTTTTATCGATTGATGTTATAGAAAAATACCTTTTTACAAATATAACATGATTGAAGATATTTGCAGCGCAAGACAACGATAATATTTGGCTGCACAAATCATGGATATTTTCAGATCACTTAAATACAGAAATTTTAAACTTTTCTTTTACGGACAATCCATTTCTTTGATGGGAACCTGGATGCAGAAAACAGCTGTAGCCTGGCTGGTGTACAGACTAACCGGATCGGCATTTTTACTTGGCATGGTTACATTTGCAAGTTTAATTCCGTCACTTTTTTTATCGCCATACGCCGGTAGTTTTATCGATCGTCACGATCGGTTCAAAACAATGATTAACAGCCAAATCATCTCTATGTTGCAGGCGGCAGCTATTGCGGCAATCATTTATTTTAAGTTTTACAACATTACTGCCATTATTATTTTAAGTCTGGTTCAAGGTATTGTAAATGCTTTTGATGTAACCTGCAGGCAATCGCTGATGATTGATATGGTAGACAACAAGGAAGATTTGCCCAATGCAATTGCACTAAATTCTACCATGACTAACCTGGCGAGAATTATTGGTCCAGCTTTGGCAGGCGTAATCCTGAGTACTTTTGGTGAAGACTTTTGCTTTATTGGCAATTTTCTAAGCTACATCCCGGTGCTCATTTGTTTATTCATGATGCGGATGAATACAGTGGTTACCAATCCTCCGGAAAGTAAAATCTGGACAGGTTTGAAAGAAGGTTTTGAATACATCAGGAACGAAAAAGAATTAAGAAGTTTGATTTTACTCTTAGGTGTGAGCAGTACCTTTGTTATTCCTTTTAATACATTGATGCCAATTTTTGCGAAAGATCTTTTTCATGGAACGGCGTCTACTTTTAGTTTGTTTGAAAGTGCAATCGGTATTGGGTCTGTTCTCAGTGCTATTTATCTGGCGAATTTAAAATCGGCACATTTATTAATTAAAATTGTCAGCATTTCAACGCTTTTGTTTGGCGTTAGTGTTTTGCTAATTGCATTTTCCAACATTTTGATGCTATCGCTGGTATTTATGGCGATGAGCGGAATTGGTATGATGGCGCAAACGTCTGCAATCAATACCTACATTCAAACACATGCCGTTCCGCACATGCGTGGTAGAGCCATAAGTTATTATATTATGGCTTATCAGGGGATGATTCCGGTAGGCAGTTTACTAATTGGATCGATGGCTGATCTGGTAGGCGCAAAACTTGCTGTAGCGGTTGGCGGCGCAATCGGGATGATTTCTGCCGCTGTATTTTTATACCATTGGAGCCATAAAAACGAAAAAAACAGCATTTTTGCAATTGCATCTGCAAAACATTAACCCAATTTAGATTAGATAAAATGAAAATTACTGCGCTGCATCAGGGCATTTTTACTGTTGACAAACAAAAAAACTTCGTGCGCAGAACAGCCGGTTCTGGTGCGCAACAGAATACTTTAACCATGGGCATTAGCCCGTTTTTAATTGAAATACACAACGAGGTGATTTTACTGGATACAGGTTTAGCACTTCTGGAAAACAATGAACCTTTACTCTATAATCAGCTTGCGGATTTGGGTTTGCAAAAAGGAGACGTTACAAAAATATTACTCTCTCACTTGCACAAAGATCATATTGGCGGAATTGGTCAAGTAGAAAACCAGCAATTGATCTTAAATTTTCCTTCAGCAAAAATTTATCTACAACGCCGTGAAATGGATTTTGCTTTACAACAAAAGGGAAATCCATCATATATCCTACCACTACTGGAAGCGCTTTCTGCATCAGAAAATGTTGAATTTATGGAAGATGACGAAGGAAGTATTTCTGACGAAATCAGATTTGAAGTTACCGGCGGACATTCGCCTTTTCACCAGGCTTTCTGGATTACAAAAAATGCAGAAACAGCATTTTACGGCGCGGATGATCTCCCACAGGTTGGTTATCTGAAATATCATATCGCATATAAAACAGATTTCGATGGTAAAAAGGCACTTGCTATGCGCAATAAATGGCAACGAGAAGCGCTAGAATCTGACTGGACAGTTTTATTTTATCACAATCTTGGCGAATCTATCCTAAAACTGACCCGTTAATATCTTATGATTTGTATTTACTAAAACATTTTTGCCAGAGGCTTATTTTACTTTTTGACCTTAATGCTTAACTTTGCAGCAATGATTCTATACAAAACGAACGAAGAGGTTGAGCTAATGGGCATTAGTGCCAAGTTGGTTAGCGCCACACTTGCAGAGGTTGCAAAAGTTCTTAAACCGGGCATGGCCACAATTGAAATTGACAAACTGGCAAACCAATATATTTTAGACCATGGTGCAGTGCCATCTTTCTACAACTATCATGGTTTTCCTTTCCATATCATCACTTCAGTTAACGACGTTGTTGTACATGGTTTCCCATCGTCATATGAATTAAAAGATGGCGACATCATCTCTGTTGATGTGGGCACAATTAAAAACGGATTTCATGGCGATCATGCATATACTTTCATTATTGGCGAGGTTGATGCAGAAATTCTAAAACTCGTAAAAACCACCAAAGATTCTTTGTTTGTGGGCATTAAAGAAGCCGTAGTTGGTAAACGTTTAGGCGATATCGGCCACGCAATACAGGCATTCAACGAAAAAGAAGGTTACGGCGTGGTACGCGATTTTGTTGGCCATGGCTTAGGAAAAAGTATGCACGAAGATCCGCAGGTGCCTAATTATGGCAGAAAAGGTTCTGGCACTATGCTGAAAGAAAACCTGGTAATGGCAATAGAGCCAATGATCAATCTGGGAACAAAAGATGTGTTTCTGGAAAAAGATGGCTGGACAGTTAAAACTGCCGACGGAAAACCTTCTGTACATTTTGAACATGATGTTTGCGTTAAAAAAGGTGAAGCCTTGATCTTATCAGATTACGCACCAATTGAAGCAGCAGAGAAAGCGAATATCAACCTGAACACTTCTTACTTTTAGGTTCATTAGTCGAAACTCAATTTAGAACTCTGGTTTCAAAAAATAATTAAAAGGGCAATCTTCGGATTGCCTTTTTTTTTGCAGAAAATTACACTTCTTATGGCAGATCAGGCAAGGTAACGTCCTTTTGGAACGGCCACTCTCGGTTTACTTTCGCTTTGATAAAATACACAATGGCGCCAAGTGCTGTGGTAAACAATCCGCCCAATACCATTGTAACACCGGTAGAGACCAGAATACACAGCCACATCGCAATGGCGAGATACACCGGTAGTGGAAATAATGGCATTTTAAAAGGGAAGTCTTCAGATTTCCGTTTGCGCCGCAGTAAAATTAAACCCACAGCCTGAGAAATAAACTGAACTAGAATGCGCATTGCCAGAATAGCGCTAATCACATCGCTCAGTTTAAAAAGTAAACTAAACACAAATGCAACGGCACCAATAAAAAGCAAAGACACGTAAGGAAAATTGCCTTTGGAATGTAGTTTGGCAAATACCGGAAAAAATGAACCATCGGCTGCCGCCGCATATGGAACACGACTATAGCCTAAAGTTGCAGAAAATACGGATGCAAATGCCACTATAAGCACCATACAGGTAATTACATTTGCGGCAGTTGGACCGGCGATTTTTAGCATATAATCGCTAATTACAAACTTGCTGTCTTTTGCTTGCTCCCATGGTATCACGCTTGCAACACTTACATTCATCATCAGGTATAAAATGGCTATACCGATAATAGATAAAATCATACTTTTAGGGATATTTTTAGATGGATTTACGATTTCGCCACCCAAATGGCAAATATTATAATAACCCAAATAACTGTATACGCTTTTTACACTTGCAAAACCTATGGCCGATACAAAAGCATAATTAAGGGTCAAACCATCGTTAATGTGTTTAATAGGGTACATAAAATTGCCATGCAGTATTCCTCCCCCAATTATCCAAAATAAAGTCAGGATAACAATGGCCCACATCGCCACACTAATTTTGCCGATATCTTCTATTTTGCGATACAAGAGTGCAATAATCAATACCACTACTCCCCCGCTTAATAACTTAGAATAAAGCGTACTTAAAGGAACGAGGTAGGAAAAATAGTACGCAAAGCCTATAGAAGCAGATGCAATAACCAGCGGTGCCTGAATCATTGTTTGCCATACAAATAGAAAACTCATTAATTTACCAGCTTTATTTTTACCGAAAGCTTCCATCAGAAAGTTGTAAGAGCCGCCGGCTTTAGGAAATGCTGAACCGAGTTCACTCCACACTTGTGCATCAATAATCGATAAAAAAGCACCAGCCACCCAAGCGTATAAAAAGTAAGGTCCATTCATCATGCTTATAACCAATGAAAGCGTAATAAACGGGCCAATACCAACCATATCGGTCATATTTATTGCAGTGGCCTGGATTAAACCCAAGCTTCGTTTCTGGCCTGTAGACATGATAATTGCGTTACGGAAAATTAATAGTTGTTTGTTGCGGTGAATATAGAAGTAAAGTTTTGCACTGACTAAAACGCGTACCAAATATGACGTACTTTAAACGAAAAAAAGCCTCGCGTAAGCAAAGTAAACAAGCTAAACGGCCATAATTTTAAAAAAATTAAAACCAATTTTAGAGATTTGAGTTATTACAATTAAGCTTTAGATTAAAATTCTATTAAAACATTGGGACCGCAGGGATGTGGCCCTTTTTTTTAAAAAAACATGCGTAAGTAACAACAAAGTATTTTTGGAGATAAAAATACTAAGCTTTAGGTTTATAAGGCCTTGGTGCTTGTCCGTCTTTTTTGAAAGGCATTTTCCTGGCAGGCGAAGATTTTACACCTTGGTCTGCTTTTTTAACATCTAACTTGCGGCCTTTAAAAGTAATACCATTCAACGCATCAATAGCACGTTCTGCACCTGCCAAATCGGTCATTTCTAAAAAAGCGTAACCTTTACCCTTACCAGTTGCCCTGTCGCTCACAATATTCACAACTTCTACTGTTCCATGAATGCTGAACAACTCTACCAGCCCCATCACGTCTACCTCGTTGCCAAGGCCCGCTACAAATAACTTAACCATATATAAATAGGAGAATTTTCGACGCTAAAATAAACATTTTTCCTGTTTTCAATAGCTTATTTTGATTTAGGCCAAATTATTCGGCATAAGTGCCACAAATGTTTTTATTCTGAATTAACCGGCCTGCTTTTATGTAATGTGCATAAGAAAACCGACCCTTTGATTTCGCTTTTCAAGGTTATAGGTTTTATTTTACTGGCAACAATTCCCCGTTCAGACATGTCAATTTCATATTCAACTAAATCTCCGCGTGTGCAGTCGATATTATTGTAATATTTAATGCGTTGTCCATTTTCATCTTCGATAAGACCAACTTTTGCATACCGGTTGTACGCCAAAACCATTCCCGTCATGTACAAATAATAAGGTGATAGACTTTTGTTTAAAACGTGATTTCATGGTGGCCCTAAATTGCACTGCCCGGATTTCACCACGATGTAACGCAGGAATTAGAAAATAGTTTGAGAAAATAATGAAAAAGATATCAGGTCATCAAACGTTTTAATAAATAACAGGTTTACAAGTGCCAGAACAAATTGGTATTTTAGATGTTAACAAGTAAAAAATACGGTTTATATTTTGATAAAATACGTAATTACAAAATTGCATTTGATAAAAGTCAATATAAACAAAACGTTAACCAAATTCACCAGAACATGTTGTTCTATTTTGTCTAAATTGTATTACAACTAATTATTAAGTCTATCGAACCGCAAAACAACCTTCGAAATCTGGTCCGCCTTAAATCCGGACTTAAAACCATAGGGCCAAAAGAATGTCTTGTGCTATCGGAAGCGATAATGAAAGAAACCAAGCGTTACCTGAGCGAAACCACTATCAAAAGATTTTATGGTTTTGCAAAGGTTAATCACCAATATTCTGCCTTTACCTTAGATACACTTTCCTTATATAGTGGTTTTACCAATTGGTACGATTTTGTAGAGAAACACCGGGAAAAGAACGCGGCAGAATCTACAGTATGGAAAGCGTTTGCTGCCATTGCGCAAGAATTTTCTACCAGCTCTGTAAATGAGATCAGAAATCGTTCAACTGTGCCATATCGTTCTACAACGCCAAGACCAACAATTTCTGGCCAATTGGATAATTTTAGGAACAGTAACGAAAAACTGGCGTTTCTACGTGGCGATGCTGCACAGGGAAAATCATTAGCGTTAGAACATTGGGTTTCCGGAACACAAAAAAAAATCTGGCAGATGACCAGGAAGTTTTACTTTTCTTAACTAAAGGAACCCGAAAAGCCAGACTGGAAAGAGACCGCAATCTGAGTGCATCCATATCACACCAACTTGGTTTCGGCGGTTTGGATGAACTGTTTAGACACATCCAAACGCATGAAAAAAAACATGGAAATCTACTGATTATTCTGGATGGCTTTGATAAATTCATGAAATCGATAACCTACCAAAAAGAATTTGCTGAATTTTTATCAACTGTAGCGTGCTTCGATTACATTAAAACAATTGTTTCTTTGCGTCCGGACTCGATATCTTTGTTTAACAACAGTTTATTGACTCATACAGATAAGCCTGTTTCTGCCGCTTTAAAACATCCTTTTTATATTGATATTGAAGAACTTACTGGAGAAGAAATCATCAAGGTTGTGAATTCGTTGCAACAGACAAAAGTAGAACTTGAAACACTTGAACCAAGTTTGTTTTCTCTATTGAGGAAACCGCTGTTTCTAGGTACGTATTCAATTTTGATTACAATCGAGAAAAATATTCAGCCAGCTTCCAGAACAGTATTTTACCGATTACTGCATTTATATTTTCAGAATCGGATTTTTCTCGGCCGCAACAGCTCCAATAAAGTTTTGCTGCTTAAAAATATCGCCAGCAACAAAAGCGATTATCACGTAGATGAGCAATCGCTGTTGAACCTGGATGATCTGATTGAAGACGGAACTGTAATTTCTACTTATGAAGACAGCGAACGAAAAAATGCATTTGTCCATTTTGCGAATAAAAACGTGAGCGATTACTTTTTCTACCTTACGCTGCGCGATCAATGGTTAAACCTTGGAGGAAGTTCTTCTTTTTACAACTTCCTTAAAGAGAAGAAGCAAACAGACAATATTTCTCTGTTAGAGTGGGCAGTATTTTATGCCTGCAAAGACAAACATCTAAATTCTATTCAGAATTTATTTTACAGCGGTTGTCCAACAGTTTGTGCTGATTTAATAGATTTTCTAAGTACACTTTTGCTGGAGTTGCACAAATCGAGAGAAATTTCTTTAGACAATACATTTAACGATAGCTTAATCCATATTTTGCTTACCGGAGATCGGCCTGGCGGCAATATGATTGAATTGCTTTATCTTTTCAGCAATGATTTATCATCACCAGAAAAAACTTTTTATGCCAATCTTATTTTGGCAAAAAATTTGATTTTAAATGGTAATGTACAAGCGGTAAAGGCCTTAATTCATGATCTTAATCGCGGCAGAGAAGTTGTGAGAGAAAAATTCATCTACAACCCTGTAGTTTTGATTAAAGAAATGGTGGGTTTATCCAAACAAGATGTTTTCGGTTTTACCCATTCTGATACAATAACAGCACATTATCAGAACCTCATTCAGAACGTCGGACTTAAAACTAACGAAAGTACGCCGAATCTAATTCTTGAAAACTTGTTTCAACAATATTTCAAAATGATCAGTTCACAGTCTGCAATCACCTAATTTTCTGTATGTACTATTAAAAGGGAACAATTAAGAAATTATCATTTTGCATAATTCAATCCCGAATTAATACTACAAATACATTTTTTATTGCGTATTTATTCCCTATAATCTTTATCTTGGCAATGAATATGCAGCTCTTAAATCTTTTAGTGAGCACTTGTTGTCTCTTCTTATTGTTGTTTGCCACGCATTTGTTTTTTGCAAACAAAGGCAACCGGTTATTTAATATTTTACTGTCTGTAATTTTTTTCAGCAGATTTGGCCAGGCACTTACTACATTGTTAATCACGTCGAAATCGTTGCCTGCAGCAGCAATCATTTTTCAAATTTGCACACCGTTATTTTATGCATCTCCGGCATGTTTTTACTTGTACATTGTATGTTTTACATCCGATAGAAATAAACTAAATATTAAAGAGTGGCTGCATTTTATTCCGGCTTTGCTTGCATTAATACACATTATTCCGTGGCATAATTCTGTTCCAATAGATTGGCCTTCATTAGCAAAACAATTGACAGAAAGCGGATATTTCGCTTTGCGCGCAAAAAGCGGACTTTTCCCTGCTTACTTTCAATACGTTTTCCGGCCGTTACTGGTATTAACTTACTTAGTTTTGGCATGGATTGAATTATTTGGAATGAAGAAAAAGGATCGTAAAAATATAACGAAAAATGACGGCGACTGGATCTTGTTTTTTTTGAAAATCGCAACAGTTTTCCAAACAGCAAGTTTATTGCCCATTTTGATTAAAGGATTACACTGGCCGTATTCGCACACTTTTTTCGTGGCATTAAACTGCCTGATGCTTTTATCACTTTTCGCCTACACCATCCACAAACCACATATTTTTTATGGATATTTACTCGTCGCGGTAGATTGGGCCAAGAAAAATAACATGGAACAGATTATTGATTCTGTATCAGAAAATTTTCAATCGACCGCAATTTTACCCGCGCCTGTTAAACACACACGAAAACTTAATTTGCCCCAAAAACAAGGCGAGGATTATGCACTTTTGATGAAAAATCTGATGGATGATGAAGCCGTATATCTAAATCCAGATTTGCAAATTATTGATGTTGCATCTAAATTAAATCTCCCAATGCACCATTGTTCTTTTGTATTGAATAACGTAATCGGGAAGAATTTTCGAGACTGGATTAACAGTTACCGGATAGAGTATTTCTTAACTCAGTACCCGATTAAAGGAAATAAAATAACCATTGAAGCCATTGCACGCGAATCTGGTTTTAAAAGTCTCGCCACATTCTACAATGCCTTTAAAAAGGAAAAAGGCTCAATGCCAAAGGTTTACTTTAATGTTGAGGGCAATCCAGATTCAACAGAACCAGCCAACAACTCTAACGATTGAATCGTTAGAGACAACTTAGGGCCTTTCCATCGCTTAAAGCAGAATTAGCAGATAACTTTGCTAAGCGTCTATTCAATTTTGCGCTACAGCATAAATAGACGTATTAGTTGCTATCCCATTTTCAGAAATTTAAGGAGGTTATCAAAATGTCCAAAACGGCTATTCAATCTGCATTATTTCCTTTGCTCGGTTACTTAGGGCAATTTCATCATCTATCTGCAGAATTTATTGCGCTGCATGAAAAACAATGCAAAATCATCCACATCAAAAAATATAAATACATTTTATCGCCATTAGACCATAATGCTAATCTCTATTTTCTAGTTATTGGAATGGTGCGCGGTTTTATAAAAGAAGGCGATAAAGACATTAGCACCTGGTTTAGTTTTGGGAATGAAATTATCGGGGCAATGCGAAATCCAACCGCTGCAAACCAACCTTCGATAGAATACTTACAAGCCTTGGATCATTGCGAATTGATTATTATTCCGCGCGCCTTAATAGAAAACGCTTACATGTCTTATCCGGAAGGGATTATAATCAACAGACATTTGATGGCTTTAAGCTATTATTCTGCATCAGAAAGAGCCATTCTGGCGCGTATACCAAATGCGTCTGAACGTTACCGTAAACTGGGAGAAGAAGGATTTGATTTTTCTAAAATTCCGATGCGTTATCTGGCCAGTTACCTGGGGATGCGCCTGGAAACATTGAGCAGAATACGACATAAGTTTACGAATGCACACCTACAACTGGCTTAATGGCTTTTCTTGATTTAAAGAACAAAGCCAATTGCAGGCAAATTCTTTAACAAAAGACACCATCCGAAAATGAAATTGTAAACAAACAATATCATTCTTGTAGTGTTTACCAATCTATCAAGACAAGCATTTATGACAAACGAATATCCAGTAACCGTTAAAAGATCTGTAGAGCTATTAGGTTTAGTTACCCTTCTCGGTGTAGTTTACATTGGCAAAGACGTAATTATGCCCATTTTAATGGCTTTTTTTATCAGCATTATGCTGCTGCCCATTTTCAGGTTTTTATGTAAACGAAAAATTCCGGAAAGTATTTCCATTGTTATTTGCATAATTTTAGTCGCATTGTTTGTAGCCGGAATCGTTTGGTTCTTCAGCAACCAGGTCGGGATTTTGGTTAAAGATTTCCCTCAGATCAAATCAAACGTGAGCAAACACATAGACAGTTTAAGCGACTGGATTAGCCGCATAACGCATTACGACGATAAACAACAGGAGGCTTTCATTAAAGACAAAAGCGATGATTTAATGAATATGGGCACAAAACTGGCTGGTGGTGCGGCGGTTACACTAAGTGGTGTTTTTGTTTTTATCGGTTTGTTGCCTATTTACATCTATTTGATGCTTTTTTACAAAGACATTCTGTTGCGTTTTATCTTTATGTGGTTTAAACCAGCAGATCATCCTAAAGTTAAAGAAGCGATTTACGAAACTGAATCTATCATTAAAAGTTACCTGATTGGTTTGCTGATCCAGATTACCTATATGACCATTTTACTTGGTGGTTTACTGATGCTTTTTGGAATAAAACATGCGCTGTTGATAGGTGTTATTTTCGCTATTTTAAACTTGATTCCTTACGTTGGTGCGCTAATCGGGAACATCATTGGCGTTTTGTTAACATTAACTTCTTCTCAAGATTTGCTTCCGGTAATTACTGTATTGGCGGTAATTGCTGCAGTTCAATTTCTGGATAATAATATACTGATGCCGCGTATTGTAGGCTCAAAAGTAAAAATCAACGCATTGTTTTCTATTCTCGGTGTATTTGTTGGCGGAAGTATTGCCGGCGTATCCGGAATGTTTCTCGCGCTCCCGATTATTGCCGTACTGAAAATTATTTTCGATAGAACTGAAATGTTCAAACAATGGGGCGTTTTATTTGGCGACGAAAGACCTGCAAAAAGCCCAATGAGCTTTTCAAGTTTCCGAAAAAAGAAACCTGTAGCAGTAAAAGCGGGAATTGAAAAGGAAAAAGGATAAAAGAAAGCTTTACACAAAGCTTCGAAAACAAAACGCATTGGATATTTCCCAATGCGTTTTTTATTTTAAAGAATTGAAAATGCAATCAAAACAAAGCGGTTTACACTTGCTTTCCAAGTAAACCTTAGCTTTTCTATGATGCAACTACATTCTCTCCGGACAAGTAATGCCCAATATCTTCATTCCTGAAAAAAGAACATCCGCCGTTTTCTTGCACAGATTTAAACGAAACTGTTTGGCTTCTCCTGCTTCTGTTTTTACAATTGCCGGAACTTCGTGATAAAACTTATTAAACAATTTCGCCAGTTCGTAAATATAGTTGGCCAAACTAGCCGGACTAAAAGCCTTCGCAGCGATAGCCAGCTCGTCCGGATATTTTGCCAGCAACTGAATCATTTCCAATTCTACAGGTAAAACATCTGCATGATTTGCTGTTTTTTCTAAGCTAAAATTTGCTTTATTGAGCAAAGATTTGATCCGCGCATGCGTGTATTGTATAAACGGACCGGTATGACCTTGAAAATCTATACTTTCTGCCGGATTGAATAACAAGCGTTTTTTCGGTTCTACTTTTAACAAGAAATACTTTAAAGCGCCCATACCAATGTTGTGATACAATTCTTCACGCTCTGCCTCAGTAAAATCATTTATTTTGCCCAGTTCTACGGTTTTCTCTTTTGCCGTAGCCACCATATTCGCAATTAAATCATCAGCATCTACTACAGTACCTTCTCTGCTTTTCATTTTTCCGTTAGGCAAATCTACCATTCCATAAGATAAATGATACAAACCTTTTGCCCAGCTTTTGCCTAGTTTTTCGAGAATAAGGAACAATACTTTAAAGTGATAATCCTGTTCGTTCCCAACCACATAAATAGACTCATCCATACCGAAATCGTCATATTTCATTTGCGCGGTGCCTAAATCCTGTGTAATGTAAACAGAAGTTCCGTCCGCGCGCAACACCAGTTTCTGGTCTAGTCCGTCTGCTGTAAGGTCAATCCAAACAGAACCGTCATCTTTTTTAAAGAAAACGCCTTTAGCTAAACCTTCTTCTACTGTATCTTTTCCAAGCAAATAGGTATTGCTTTCGTAATAAAATTTATCAAAATCAACGCCAAGTGTTTTATATGTTACGTTAAAACCATCGTATACCCAGCCATTCATTTTCTCCCAAAGGGAAATTATGTCTGTATCTCCAGCTTCCCATTGCAGAAGCATTTGTTGCGCTTCTCTAATTAACGGTG
Source organism: Pedobacter terrestris (assembly GCF_052343045.1). NCBI lineage: Bacteria > Pseudomonadati > Bacteroidota > Sphingobacteriia > Sphingobacteriales > Sphingobacteriaceae > Pedobacter > Pedobacter terrestris. The sequence goes on from NZ_CP180264.1 coordinate 2,656,041, forward strand.
CATTTTTCTTGGCCTCTTCTTCTGTTTGTCCGTTGGTTACAAGGCTTTCAATTTCCTTTTTATACTCCTTGTCAAAAATCACATAGTATTTTCCAACCAAATGATCGCCTTTAAGGCCAGAACTTTCTGGCGTTTCTCCATTTCCCCATTTCTGCCAAGCCAGCATCGATTTACAAATATGAATACCACGATCATTTACTAGATTTACTTTTACCACATCATAACCGTAAGCTTTAAGCAATTCAGAAACTGAATAACCCAATAAATTATTGCGCACATGCCCTAAATGCAGTGGTTTATTGGTATTTGGTGAAGAGTATTCTACCATCACTTTTTTACCATTTGCCGGGTAAACGCCGAAATCACCGGCCAAGACATGATTATTGAAAAGGTTAAGGAAAAAACTTTCAACCAAACTGAGGTTCAAGAAACCTTTAACAACATTAAAGTTGCTTACCTCTTCTACATTTGCCTGCAAATAAGCACCAATTTCTGTAGCGGTCTGCTCCGGTGATTTTTTAGAAAATTTGGTAATTGGAAACACCACAATAGTCACCTGGCCTTCAAATTCTTTCCGGGTTTCCTGTATATTGATCACACTTTCATCCACCTCTGTTCCATAAAGTTCAGCAACGGCTTTCTGTGTAGCAGTAATAATAAAGTTCATGCGCCAAAAATAGCGATTAAAGCGTAAAGCTGAAACATCAGAAATATTTATTTAGCATCTGTGCAGACCAAGTTTTCCCTATACCTGGAGCGCTTTGCCTGATACTCCAAAAATTCTGATAAATTTGTACTGACTACTTATTATGAGCGAGCCTAAACAAGAATTTAAAATCGATGTCAATACAGAGATTGGCAGATTACGTAAACTACTGGTGCACAGTCCGGATAGCGGATTGGGAAAAGTTGTTCCATCCAAAGCACAAGATTGGCTTTTTGAAGATATTGTACACTTAGACACTATCAGGAAAGACGAGTACGATTATTACACCAAATTGCTCATGTATTTCCTGGATCCGAAAAAGATAAAAGGAAAACTTGCCGAAATAGATTCTCCAGAAGCCGATCGTGCGTTTTTTAAACCGAACCATCCAGATTTCCACAATTCTTCTGAAGTCATTGAAATTCAAAAGCTGCTGATTGATATCCTGGAAATGGAATCCATCAGAAAAAAACTGGTTGCCGCAGTAGCTGCTATAGAAGGTTGCACCTACAAAGTGCAAATGCAACTGGTAAATACAGACCCGAAAGTACTTGCAGAGATTTTTATCTCCGGAACTCTGGCAGACGATACAATGATTTTTGCGCCTATTCCAAATCTGATTTTTACACGTGATGTTGGCACAACCATCAACAATTATATCTTACTCAATAAGCCAGCTAAAAAAGCCCGCGTTCGCGAAACTTTGTTAATGCGCTATATCTTTTTTAACCACCCTATTTTTGAAGGATACCAAAACCATGTACTTGAAATACCAGACCCAACTTATCATTTTCTGAGACCAGGCGACGAACCTGAATTTAGAACCACACTTGAAGGTGGCGACGTTATGATGGTAAGTCCGAAACATGTATTGATTGGCTGTAGCGAACGGACATCTGCAGAAGGTGCCAATGAAGCCATTAAACTGCTCTTTGAAAACGATGTGGTAGAAAAAGTTACGGTGGTAAAAATCCCTAACAAACGGGATTATATGCATTTAGACACCGTTTTCACACAAGTTAAACGAAATGTTTGGGTAATTTTAAATTCTATCGCACATTCGCCAAAATACAATCCGTATGAGCCGATTAACTTTTTAAAAGAACCGGAAAAACTGGAAGCTACAACGGCTTTACAATTTGTAAAAGGAGAAAATGAACCACGCATTTTTGCACATGTAGAAGCTTTACTGAATGACATTAGCCAGAACGATTTGCAAAGTACAGAACCAACTAAAATCATTTACAGCGGAAATAATATTTTCCCTTATGATTCAAGGGAACAGTGGACAGACTCTTGCAACCTGGTTGCTTTAAAAGAAGGTGTTGTTTTGGGATACGACCGGAACGATAAAACAGTAGAGGCATTTAAAGAAAATGGTTTTAACGTGGTGTATGTTCAGGATTTAATTCAGAATCTTGAGACAGGAAAGGCAGACGCAGAAACCGTTAAAGATACGTTAATACTGATGCCTTCTGCAGAACTTTCACGTGCGCGTGGTGGTTTCCATTGTATGAGTTTGCCACTTCTACGCGATCATTTGTCTTAAACCTGAACACAAAAAAAATATGCAAGCAACCAATCAGTTATTGATGATTCGCCCGGTCGATTTCAAATTCAATACACAAACAGCAGGAAACAATAAATTTCAGGTAAAATCGGTTCAGGCAGATGTACAAACAAAAGCTTTGGCAGAGTTTGATGGTTTTGTTGAAATACTTCGACACAATGGCGTACATATTCTGGTTGTAGATGATACTATAAATCCAGAAACTCCAGATTCTATTTTCCCAAACAATTGGGTATCTTTCCATAATGATGGTTCGGTATTTTTATATCCAATGTTTTCTGAAAATCGCCGCCAGGAAAGAAGATTGGACATCATAGAGCAGCTTAAAAACAGATTCGAAGTAAACCACATCGGCGATTTGAGTTTTTTTGAACAACAAGGCGTGTATCTGGAAGGCACTGGCAGCATGGTGTTGGATCGAGATGAAAAAATTGCATATGCATGCATCAGCGTCCGTACAGATATTGACGCATTAAGTAACTTTTGCATGCTTTCCGGTTACAAACCGGTATATTTTGATGCTGCAGATGCTGCAGGTTTTCCAATTTACCACACCAATGTAATGATGTGCGTAGGCAGTCGTTTCGCCGTGATATGTTTACAATGTATTCCGGATGAGCTGGATCGAGAAATGGTAAAACGTTCATTAAACGCCGGAGGAAAAGAAGTGATTGAAATTACTTTAGACCAAATGAATCATTTTGCCGGCAACATGCTCGAAGTAAAAAATGATGATGGTGAAGCATTATTGGTCATGTCTACACAAGCATATTCTGTATTGGGGACTGAGCAAATTGAAAAACTGGAACAATATTGCCGAATTATTTATGCGCCATTAAATACTATTGAGCAGAACGGCGGCGGCAGTGCACGTTGCATGCTTGCAGAAATTCATCTTCCGCTACGCGAAAATTAAAAATAGCCGATTAATTTGCGGCTTTAGAAAATGCAAAAGTAGTTGCCACACATCAAACACAAATGTGTAAAACGTTAAATCATCAGCCAATTGGAAATTTATAACGATTCAAATTAAGAGCTTAAAAAACTAAAAAACAATCAATTACATCTTCTTCATTTTAAATCGACCACAGGTTCATTTAAAAAAAATGTTAAAGGATTCGTGAAATTAAAAAGTAACCCTATATTTGTCCTCGAGAGCGTTAATTTAGATACGGGTATATGACTTAGGTTATATGCCCGTTTTTTATTTAGGGCTATTTTCAATGTGTTTGGCTACCTCGTCCAGGCAAATTCTTAACCAAGGCGTAAAGCGCTCCGGTTTCATTAAAATATCTTCTCGAAGTTTTTTAAGAGAAACGTATGCATAATCCTCTACTTCTTCAATATTGATGTTTGGCCGCTCGTCTGTAACACCAAAAAAAACATGATCAAATTCATGCTCTATTAAACCATCGTCAAAAATAGCCTTGTAAACGAAATTAAATCCGTAGGTAAGCACGCAACTCATGCCCATTTCTTCATTTAAACGGCGGTTTGCTGCATCAAGATTATTTTCATTTTCTCGTGGATGGCTGCAACAGGTATTTGTCCACAAGCCGCCAGAATGGTATTTGTTTAACGCACGCTTTTGCAACAGCAACTCCCCTACGCTATTAAAAATAAATACCGAAAACGCGCGATGTAAAACTCCTTTCTCATGCGCTTCCATCTTTTCCATCAAACCTTGCGGCCTGTCACACTCATCAACCAGTATAATCTGTTCCACTTATATCACTTTTAATTTATGTCGGATTACAGAATCAAACATTAACCCAATTTTTCGGCGGTTAGAAATCCTGATGCGCTCAGACATAATCCTTTCAGCAGTTAAACCTTTTATTTTACAAAACAACTTGAGGTAATAAATATAGGATAGATACACACCTCTTCCAGAACCTGCCGGAAGCATCTTAATGCCAATTAAGGAATCTGCCAGTTCACTTTCTATTTCGCGTTCAATATCTCTTTTTTGGTTATCGCAAAATTCTGCAAGATTTACATTCGGGAAATAATTTCGTTTCAATGCAAAATGATCGGCTTTAATATCGCGAAGGAAATTGACTTTCTGGAAAGCAGATCCCAACTTCATGGCGTAAGGTTTTAGTTTTTCATACGCAGCAATATCGCCCTGTACAAATACTTTCAAACACATTAAGCCTACAACTTCTGCCGATCCGAGAATGTACTCTTTATATAAATTCCGATCGTAAATTTGATCTTCTAAATCCATTTCCATACTGCGCAGAAATAGCCGAATCAATTCATGATCAATCCGATATTGGTTTACAACAATTTGAAAAGCATTTAAAACCGGATTGAGACTGATCCCCTGTTCGATAGCTTCAAAAGTATCTTGCTTAAATTTTTCCAACAGATACTTTTTATCAAACTGATGAAAGCTATCTACAATTTCATCAGCCAAACGCACGAAGCCATATATTGAATAAATGGGCTGTCGCAGTTTTCTTTCCAAAAAGTAAATTCCCAGTGAAAAACTGGTGCTGTATTTTTTGGTTGTTATACGGCTGCATTCTGCCGAAAGTTCATCAAATATTTTCTTCATATCGTTTTTGGATTGGATAAAGCGGCCACAAATTCATCAAGATTTTTCACCTTGTTTAAAAGAGTATCATTGGGTAATTGATCAAGCATTTGGCGGTTTCCGGCCAGGTGTATTTTAGAATTTTTAGAAATCGCCATCAACTGGTTGATATATTGCCGGATAATTTTTGTTGATTTTAAACGAACAATAAATAAAAAAACATGATCAATCGACATGTCTTTCATGACGCTTTCTACAGATTTTAAAGGCATTTTGGTACCCAGAAAAACGACTTTCTGGTTATGAAGACGCAACAGATAACTCGCAAACAATAAACCAATATCGTGGTCATCATCTTCAGGAAGAAAAAGCAACCAAGTAGCAGCGGGTTTTTGGCAAAGCGGCAAAGCTTCCAGCTCGCGGCAGATCTTCTGGCGGATTAAATTGGAAATAAAGTGTTCATGCGCAGGGCAAATATCACTTTTCTGCCACATCATCCCCAGCTTGACCAAGAGTGGATAAAAAATATTTTTATAACAAATTGTTAAACCATGTACGCTGATATTGGAATCGGCCAATGAATGGAAAGTATTTTCATCAAACGCAAAAGCCGACTGGATTAAGCTATTAATAACATCATCAAAACTACTGATTGCAATATCTTGAATAAGTGCACGGTCTAGCAACGTTTTAAAACGCTCTGCAGTGAGTTTACAGATTTTAGAAATTTTTAAACCCGCTTTATTAAGCGTAACAATATTAAGCAGCTTTTTAAGTTGTTCATCATCATAAGCGCGAGTATTTCCGGCAGATCTTACCGGTTTAAGCGCATTATATCGTTGTTCCCAAATCCGGATGGTATGGGCTTGAATGCCAGAAAGCTGCTCCAGATCGGAAATGGTATACATTGTTTTGTTTAAATATCAGAATTGTAAATCTAAACAAAAAAGCACACACAAAGTTTCTTTCAGGAAAAAATTCTATGACACTTCTTTCTCCGTCAATAACACGCCACGCTCGCCATTTCCTGTTTCAATGGTATGGACATGTTTGTAGCAATGGCTGAAGAAATCATAACCATGTTCAAGCTTTTGTATATAAAGGCTACTCAGTGGATAGATAAAATTGGTTTGCATACACAATAAGCTTCCGTTTGCAAGCAGTAGAAAATCGCAATCGTAACCTTGCTCCTGCAATTCGATAACTTTTTTTGTGATAGAAACATTCATTCTGTTGGTTTTGGTTTTAGACATTGATCTTTTCATGGGATGTCATTTTTGATTTTTGAAAACTAAGTCACACCTAACTAACTATAGTACAATAACTTATTTAAAATTGTTTGAAATTGATTGTTTTTTTTTTACGTATTAAGTTACCTCAGAATATCGTTAACCAAAAAAATGGCGTTTTGAGGTTGCGGACGAAGAATATAATTTGATTTTTTTCTGTTTTTTCCGTAGCGGAAAACAAATACGTATACTAACTTCATCAAAGAATGCTAAAAAATGCTGCTGTTTTTATGGGAAAGATTAGAAGCACATTAAAATCGATCAAATTATGCATCGTCTTACATTTTATAAACAAAAAACGAGTGGTAAAGCACTATATTCGTAGGTTATTGGCTGTAAAACAAATTTCACAGCTACTTAAAATTACCTATTAAAACGCTAAACAACATGTCTATAAGCTGTATTGCTATTGATGATGACCTCGACTCTTTAGAAAATCTAAAATCATATTTAGATAAGGTTCCTGATATGCAATTGGTTAAAACTTTCACTGAACCCATGAAAGCATTGAAAGAAATTAAGACCGATGCGGCTGTAGACATTATTTTTTTAGACGTAGAGATGCCAGCGCTTTCAGGGATAGAACTTGCTTCGCTTTTAAGGCAAAAAACAAAACATTTAATTTTTACCACCGCACATGCAAAATACGCTATAGATGCTTTTAAGGTAGAAGCAGATGCTTATTTATTAAAACCATATTCGATTCTTCATTTTGCCAAAATCATTAACAATTTATATCCAACCATCAACCAAAATAATGAAGCATTTGCATTAAATGACCAGAACTTTTTCTATATTCCGGTTGTTAATGAAGGCGGGCAATTGATCAGAATGAATCTGAATGATCTTATCGTTGCCGAAGAATTGAATGAAGATATTCGCTTTATTACGGGCGAAGGTCTTTTTCTAAGTGCAAAAACCAATTTTAACAAAATGATTAAAATGCTTAGGCGGCATCCGGCATTTATCCAAATTCAACCCACGGTTATCGTTGCAAAACAACACATAAAGAGTATCCTGGACCACACTCAGGTGGTGATTACCACAGGTTTAACTTATGCAATTGACGAAGCTTTTAAAGATCGTTTTGCAGAATTTATCCAGCAACAAAATTAAAATTCCCTTCCTGTAGTATTCAAATTAAACGTATCGCAAACATTCAGGTAAAAAAATTGTATTAGCATATACCATTTGCAATAAATTAATTTAAAATTTTGAAAAGAATACTGGTTGTTGATGACGATCCTGATATTTTGGAAGTCTATCAACTCGCGTTGGAAACGAATAATTATACTGTTTATCCACTTTTATCGCCTCGCTACATTTTTAAAACCATAGAAGATTTCCATCCAGATATGATAATTCTGGACATTATGTTAAATGGAATGGACGGACGTGAGGTTTTTAAACAACTAAAACAAAAACCGGAAACGTCTAAAATTCCAGTCATGCTGGCTTCGGCTCGTTTTGATGAAAGGTATATTGCCGCACAGCAATACCATCCGGATAGTTACCTGGAGAAACCTTTTAATTTGACAGAGCTACTTCAAAAAGTGAACCTTTTAACCAATAACTGAAAAACATGAAACTAAAAAAATTGAGCCTGGCATTAACTTTAAGTTTAGGCATTGCACTGCACGCGCAGGCACAAAGGCCAGATAAATTATATTCTATGAGCGGCATAGGAACATCTATTCCCATCGGTGAAAGCGCAGATTTTCTAAAACCTAAAATTTCTACCACGCTTGGTGCCAACATCGGACTTGGAGAAGGCGGATTATTTCTTTATCCAAAACTAAATTTACATGCCTTTAAGTTTAACCAGCAAATACCAGATGAAGGCTATACCTATAATGTACAAGGAGGCCGCTCTACAACATATTTACTTAATCTCGCCTTAGGTTACAGAAAAATTGTAAATAAATGGGGCTTTTATGGTTTCGCCGGCGGCGGAGGTGGTTTTGTATTAACACCGCAAGCAGCAGTAACCCAAAACAATTTACAAGTTACAATGAACAACCGCACTATTGGAATGGGTGTTATTGAAGCCGGTGCCGGAGTAGAATACAGTCTTGGGGGCGTAAACCTCTTTATAGAGTCTAGCTATATGCGCGGACTAAGTAAAATTCAAGACCGCACTTTTAATACCGTTCCGGTTTCATTTGGGATTAAGCCAAACCTAAGTAAATTAGTTAGAAAAAAATAAGGAATACGCCTATAAAAAAACGGCTGCTTTTAATAATGCAGCCGTTTTTTTTTGTTTTGGATTACTTTTAGTTTCGCCACAGGTAGTAGATCAAATTATGCATGGAATATTAAATTTTCAAAAAACTTGTTTGTACTAATTTTTTTAGCATAAATTTGTAGTCGTAAAGGAATTTGAAATGTTATATGCAATCGTCGATATTGAAACTACTGGTGGCCATGCTTCTGCAAATGGTATAACCGAAGTAGCCATTAACATTCATGATGAACATGAAATTGTAGAGTCATTTAGTACACTAATAAATCCCAAGCAATCTATCCCCGATTACATCACTGCCCTAACCGGCATTGATGACGAGATGCTTGTTGATGCACCAACTTTTGAAGATGTTGCATTGCAGATTTACCAACTCCTTAACGATAAGGTTTTTGTAGCGCACAATGTAAACTTCGATTATTCCTTTTTAAGGCATCATTTAGCGCGCTGTGGCTACGATCTTAACTGCCGAAAACTTTGTACGGTGCGGATGAGCCGTAAACTTATTCCGGGAAAACCTTCTTACAGCTTAGGGAAATTATGTGCTTCTTTACAAATTCCTATTGAAAACAGACACCGTGCTATGGGCGATGCCAATGCCACCAGTATTCTTTTCAATTTATTACTCGAAACAGATCAAGAAGGTGTTATGGCAGAAATGCTAAAAAAAACATCAAAAGATCAGGTTTTGCCACCCAATTTGGATAAACGCATTGTAGCAAAACTACCAAGCCAACCCGGAGTTTACTATTTTAAAGACAATAAAGGCAAAATTATTTATGTTGGCAAAGCCAAAGACCTGAAAAAAAGAGTATTCAGCCATTTTACCGGAAATAAATCTAACCGACAAAGGCAAGATTTTTTGCGTACAATTTACGATGTAGATTTTGTTGTATGCGGTACCGAACTGATGGCGTTAATACTTGAAGCAAATGAAATAAAGCGTTTATGGCCAGAAAATAACCGGGCCATGAAACGTTTTGAACACAAATATGATCTTTATGTTTTTGAAGATCAGAACGGTTATTTAAGGCTCGCAATAGATAAACATAAGAAAGAAAACAAGGCTATTCAAAGCTTTACAAACCTTTCTTCTGGCTACAATTTCTTGAACCAGATGGTAGAAAAATATCAACTTTGTGCAAAACTATGTTATCTGCAAAAACGATCTGTTACCTGCATTGCGCATCAAAACGGAGAATGTTTTGGCGCGTGCAGCGGTATAGAAACCGTTGCCGTATACAATAAACGGTTAAAGCTTGCACTTGAAGAATTTCAGAACTTACAGCCAAGTTTTGCTCTTGTTGACGAAGGAAGAGCTGAAGATGAATTGAGTTGCCTGGTGGTAGAAAATGGCAAATTTTACGGAATGGGCTATTTTACAGATCGAAATTATTTATCAGAAGGTTTATCGACAGTGAAAAACGACTTATCGGTTTATCAATCTAACGGATACATCATCAATTTGATTTTAAATCACGCAGAACAGTTTCCGCAAAAATTGTATCGGCTTTAAAGGTTGTATAAAATTTTAGATTTCTCTTCAAATCCCTACCATTATAATCGATGGTTTTCTATCTTTAGGAAAAAACCTCGTCCCATGATAAAATCTCTTTGGATTAATCTTCCAGTAAAAGATGTAAATAAATCAAAAGCCTTTTTTACTGAAATTGGCTTTCGCCCCAATGCCGGATTTGGTGGAAATGACATTTCTGCTTCTTTTGTAATTGGTGATAGCAATCTAATCTTAATGCTTTTTGAAAAATCGTTATATGAAAGTTTTGCCGGTGGCCCCGCCGTAAATCCAAGTACAGGAAACGAAGTACTGTTTTCTTTTGATGCCGAAAGTGAACAGGAAGTTGATGAACTGGCGCAGAAAGTTGTGGCTGCAGGCGGCACCATTTATGGAGAACCCGGTTATAAAGATGGCTGGATGTATGGATGCGGATTTGCTGATCTTGACGGACAACGCTGGAATATTTTATACATGGATACCACAAAAATACCTTTGGGCGACGAATAAAATAAATCTAACGCGATGGAAAACCAACCAATTTTTGTAAAAGCAATTTACCACGTGCCTATTGACAAAGTTTGGGCTGCATTAACCGAAAATGAGCAATTGCGGAAATGGTATTTCCAGTTGGAAGAGTTTAAACCAGAAATCGGCTTCACCTTCGAGTTTTCTGGCGGCCCGGATGAAGGTCCGCAATACGTTCACCAATGTGAAGTTATAGAATTGGTGCCAGGCAGAAAAATTGCATATACGTGGCGTTATAAAGGTTATGCCGGAAATTCTGAGGTAACCTGGGCACTATCGGAAGACGGCGATTTTACCAAATTGGTATTAAGTCATTCCGGAACGGAAAGTTTTGCATCTGGAGGTGCTAATTTTACCCGCGAGAGTTTTACTGGCGGTTGGAATTATTTCGCTAATGATGCGTTGAAAAAATACCTTGAGCAGCTTAATAAATTACTTTAGGCAAAAGCCATAAATACGACAGGTTAAAGAACAAAGGGAGATTAAATTCTGTTTTAGGAATTCAATCTCTCTTCATCGCCGACGAAAATTGAGCCTTTAACATCTCTGCAACTTTTTTATCTGTTTTAAAAGTGATTTCTTCAACATCCAATTCTGAGATAGAAACCCACCTAAATGCTTGCAGCAATTCTCCTTCAACACCGAAATCAAAAATCTTGTCTTTAAATGCCAATTCTAATGGAGCTTTTTCTTTTACCAGATAATAAATACTGATAATCTGACTATCGTTGAAAGCAGATTTTTCATAAAAATCTGTTGTGTAGAAATGAGCTGTTACGTCAATTTCTGCATGGCATTCTTCTACAAATTCACGTTTCAAACCGTCAATCAATCCTTCACCAAATTCCAATCCGCCGCCCGGAAATTTGCTGAACCGAAATCCATATTCTTCTTCATCGCTCACCAACACTTGATTTTGCGCATTGATGAGCAACCCGTAAACCCGAACATTAAAGTAGCTCATTTTCGAAATGTTTTTTGTTTTTGATTACAATTTCTGGTGTCCAAACAATTTCGCCTCTAAACGTTTCGGCCCTTACGCTACATTCGCTCATGTGGCAATAATGGCAACATTCTGGCAAGCACGGATCTGCATGGATAAAGAGTTCAGCTTTGCGCACGCCGCTACTATTAATGAGTTCATCAATTTGAGAAATTTCCCGATGAACTTTGTTAAGGTCAAAATAGTACGGCAAGGTTACGTGGCAATCAATATGAAATTCTGGCCCATATTGTTGTGTACGCAGATTGTGTACATCAATCCATGGATTATGGCGGTTTTTCTGCAAAACGTCTACTACTTCTTCCACCAGTGTAAAATCGCTTTCATCCATTAATCCGCCCACAGAACCGCGCGTAAGTTTATAACCGGTGTAAACAATATAAAAACCAACCAGAATGGACAACAAACTATCTAACCAAATGAACCCTGTAAAATGAATTAAGATTAATCCGAAAACAATTCCGGCACTTGTGTAAGTATCTGTTAAAAGATGTTTACCATCGGCTTGTAAAGTAACAGAATGTTCGCGTTTTCCAATCCGGATTAAATACATCCCAACCACCATATTAATAAGTCCGGTAACACCGATAATTAACGTTCCGTAAAGCAGTTCACCAATCTGATGTGGATAAATTAAGTTGAAAGAAGATTTAAAGATAATGATAACGCCCGCAATCAGAATTAAAATCCCTTCAACAAAAACCGAAAAAAATTCAACTTTTCCATGCCCGTAAGGGTGATTTTCATCACGCGGTTGCGTGCTTAAATAAATGCTGTAAAAGGCAAAACTACCTGCAATTACATTGACAATACTTTCTGCGGCATCTGTTAAAATGGAGTTTGAGCCCGTGATAAAGTAAGCTGCGAATTTTGCCAGCATCAATACTATACTAATGAGCAGGGAGATTACAATCGCTTTCTTTTTCACTGTGGAAGAATTTTTTCCAAAAGTACGCTTATCGGATAAATTAAATGATAAATATTATTCCTTTTTCAGCGCAGAATAATATTTGGTTTATATATTTGCGTTCAAAGTAATTAACCATGAGCATCTTATCACAAAGAATCAATAACCTTTCAGAATCTGCAACCCTAAAAATGACCAAACTTGGCCGCGAATTGGCTTCCAAGGGAATTAATGTCATTAGTTTAAGTGTTGGCGAACCCGATTTTAATACGCCTGACCATGTAAAAAATGCTGCAAAAAAAGCTTTGGATGAAAACTATACCCGATACTCTCCGGTACCGGGATATCCTGATCTTCGCCAGGCGATTGTTGCAAAATTAAAAAACGAGAATAATCTGGATTACGACATTTCGCAGATTGTGGTGTCTAACGGCGCAAAACAATCTTTATCAAACGTAATTTTAACCTTGATTAATCCGGATGATGAAGTCATTATACCTACTCCTTACTGGGTTTCTTACTCAGAAATGGTAACACTTGCAGAAGGTAAATCTGTGTTTATCAATACAGATATCGAAAGCAACTTTAAAATTACACCAGCTCAGTTGGAAGCAGCAATTACGCCAAAAACCAAGCTGTTTATGTTCTCTTCACCTTGTAATCCGACAGGTTCTGTTTACAGCAAATCGGAATTGGCTGCATTGGTTGAGGTTTTTGAGAAACATCCGGATATTTTTATCCTTTCTGATGAAATTTATGAGCACATCAACTTTGTTGATAAACATGAATCTATTGCACAATTTGACAGTATTAAAGAACGCGTAATTATTGTAAACGGATTTTCTAAAGCTTTCGCGATGACAGGATGGCGCCTGGGTTACATTGCAGCAAGTAAAGAAATTGCCGCTGCAAATGATAAACTTCAGGGGCAAACCACTTCTGGTAGTTGCTCAATTGCACAACGTGCCGGAATTGCAGCTTATGAACAAGGCTTAGAAAGTGTGTTGGAAATGAAAAAAGCATTTGCACGCAGAAGAGAATTGGTTTACAATTTGTTGAATGAAATTCCGGGTGTAAAAACAAACCTGCCAGAAGGCGCATTTTATTTCTTCCCGGAAATCAGTTCATTTTTTGGAAAGAAAGATGCAGAAGGAAATGAAATTAAAAATTCATCAGACCTGGCTTTATATTTACTAAATGTTGGGCATGTAGCTACTGTAGGTGGAGATTCATTTGGAAATGACAATTATATCCGCCTTTCTTACGCCGCTTCTGATGAGAGCTTAACAGAAGCGTTAAGAAGAATTAAAGAAGCTTTAGGAAAATTATCCTAGTTGGCTTTACATAAAAAAATGCCTTGCTGTTTAGCAAGGCATTTTTTTATGTCGTCTATTTTTAAAAGATTAAGAACGGATCGCTTCTACAGGATCTAATCTCGATGCAGAAAAGGCCGGCCAAAATCCGGAAATCGTTCCAATGATGACGGAAATCCACACGCCAAGATTAATATTTTTTAAACCCAACGTAATCTCAAAACCAAAACCATACGTAGAGAGCAGGGTTCCTAGATATACCAGTAACAAACCAAGAACCCCGCCCATTAAACACAGCGTAATCGATTCAAATATAAACTGCAATAAGATAAAATAATTTTTAGCGCCGAGTGATTTTTGGATACCAATAATATTGGTTCGTTCTTTAACAGAAACAAACATAATATTGGCAATACTGAAACCACCAACCAGAATAGAAAAGCCACCAATAATCCAGCCGGCCAGATTCACCACGCTAAACATGGTATCCAGTTGATTGGAAATCAGGGTTGTTTTATTCAATGCAAAATCATCTTCAGCTCCCGGTCTTATACGATGAATGGAGCGCATTAAACCGCGTAGTTCACTTTCAATTTCGTCTAAACTCACATTTTCTGAACCCCGAACGGTAATTTGCGGATTATACCGCTCATTACGGATGTCTAAAATACCTTTTGCAAAGTTGATGGGAATGTATAAACTTTTGTCCAGTGAGGTGCCAAACATATCTTCACCTTCTTTTTTAAACACCCCAATAACAGTTACACGGCGACCTAAAACCAATACCTGCTTTCCAATTGGGTTATCGCTGCCAAATAATCCGTCAGAAATATCTGCACCCATTAAACAAACCGGCGTTCCGTATTTGCTTTCGTTTTCTGTATAATATCTCCCATCCTGCAATTCAAAACTCCAGGTTTTATTAAAATCTTGCGATGCGCCAGAAACATACACACCTTCAACAGAACTGCTTCGGTATTTTACTGTACGGTCGCTCGTCGAGATTTCAAAAGTAATGCCATCAGCATGTACCATACGTTCTTTTAAAGCATCGAAATCTCTGAGTGAAGGTTGCGGCCGGTTCATATATTTCCACCAGGGATAATCTCCAAAAATCCAAGGCCATTTTTGTACGTAAATGGTATTAGAACCCAATTTATCTACGCTTGCTTGTAATTTACCCCGAAAAGTATCAACCGCAGAAAAAACTGCAATTATGGTAAAAATCCCGATGGTGATGGCCAAAAGGGATAACATGGTGCGCATTTTATTTTGGCGCAGTGCATCAAATGCAAAACGGAAACTCTCGCCTATTAGCCTGAAGATTATCATAATTGTAGATTAGACCGCATTAAGGATGAAACGTTACAGCCTATACCAAAACTAATCAAATTAAATTTTGAAGTCCTTTATCCGGGCAACAATTTTGATTGTTAAGCAATTAAAACATAATATAATCGATATGCGTTTGATAAAATATTAAAAAGAAAAATTAAATTCGTATTTTTGCACCTCAAAAAATTCATCAGGAATGAAATTATCACAATTCAAATTCAACTTACCAGAGTCACTTATTGCACACAATCCATCAGAAGAACGCGATGAAGCGCGTTTAATGGTTTTGCACAAAGACAGCGGTAAAATTGAACATAAAATTTTCAAAGACGTTTTAGGTTACTTTGATGACCAGGATGTTATGATCTTGAACAACACGAAGGTTTTTCCTGCCCGTTTATATGGAAACAAGGAAAAAACTGGTGCAACTATTGAAGTTTTTCTATTGCGTGAATTGAATAAAGAATTGCGTTTATGGGATGTTTTGGTAGATCCGGCACGTAAAATCCGAGTGGGAAACAAATTGTATTTTGGAGATAATGATTTATTGGTTGCAGAAGTTGTAGACAATACGACTTCACGTGGCCGTACCATCCGTTTCTTATTTGAAGGTACCGACGAGGAGTTTAGACGCAATGTAGAAATATTGGGCGAAACACCTCTTCCTAAATATATTAAACGTAAAGCAACTTTAGAAGATAAAGAGCGTTACCAAACCATTTTCGCAAAACACGAAGGCGCTGTAGCCGCTCCAACTGCTGGTTTGCACTTTAGCCGCGAATTGATGAAGCGACTGGAATTGAAAGGAATTAACTTTGCAGAAGTTACTTTACATGTTGGTTTAGGTACTTTTAGAACTGTTGAGGTTGAAGATCTGACTAAGCACAAAATGGATTCTGAGCAGTTTATTATTGAGCAGAAAGATGCGGATATTGTAAATAAGGCAATTGAAGAAAAAAGAAGAATTTGTGCCGTTGGTACGACTTCTATGCGTTCTATAGAATCTGCGGTTTCTGCAAACAGAACATTGAAAGCAGCAAACGACTGGACGAGCAAATTTATCTTCCCTCCTTATGATTTCAGTATTGCAAATTCCATGATCACCAACTTCCATACACCTGAATCAACATTATTAATGATGATCAGTGCATTTGGTGGTTATGACCATGTAATGAATGCTTATGAAGTTGCTGTAAAAGAAAAATATAAATTTTACAGCTATGGTGACGCCATGCTGATTATCTAATTAGATTCAAGTAGCGAGTATCAAGTAAGGAGTACGAATCTCAATACTTGATACTCTTGTCTTGATACCTACAATATGAAACACTACGCCATTATCGTAGCCGGCGGTTCAGGCAATCGAATGCAAACCGAAACGCCCAAACAATTCCTTCTACTCTGTGGGATTCCGGTTTTGATGCATACCATTAAAACTTTTGCTCAAAGCAGCTTTTATCCTGAAATTATTGTAGTAATCCACCCTGATTATCATCAGCTTTGGCAAAACCTATGTCAAGAATTTAATTTTCATGTTCCACACCAGATTGTTGCTGGAGGAAAAGAACGTTTTCATTCGGTTAAAAATGCACTTGATTTGATCAATGGAGATGGAGTAGTTGCCGTACATGATGCCGTAAGGTGTTTAACATCAACCAAACTTATTGACGATTGTTATAGCCATGCGCTGGAATTTGGAAATGCCATCGCCGCTGTGAAATCAACTGATTCCATCCGTCAGCTTGTTGGCACATCTACAAAAATGGTTAACCGTGATGATTTTTATCTGGTGCAAACGCCACAAACTTTCAAGATAGATTTGCTTAAAGATGCGTACAATCAAGATTTTTCGTCAGATTTTACGGATGATGCCAGTGTGATTGAACAGCAGGGACACGCCATTCGGATTGTGGAAGGAGAAAAAAGCAATATTAAAATTACTTACCCTATAGATCTGGAGTTTGCAGAATTAACACTCCAAAAGAAAGCCCTTTAAGCAAACTTAAAGGGCTTTGCTATGTTTTAGGCAGCCCGGCCAATTACTTTAAGTAAAATCGCAATTACTGCGATAACCAATAAAACGTGGATGATCCCACCTACGTCGCCAAAGCCATGAAATACAAATCCTATAAGCCAAAGTATTACCAATACTACCGCTACTAAATACAATAAATTTCCCATCGTGTTAATTTTTAAGTAAATGATACTGTAGTAACACGAACAGTCGTTTTTTGTTTAAAAAATGTCATCAAAGCTAAACCCTATTGCCAAACAATTGAATATAAAAAGCCTCTCATTTCTGAGAGGCTTCATCAATTATTTTAGTATTCATCTTCGTTAAAGAAGAAGTCTTCTTTCGTCGGATAATCTGGCCAAATTTCCTCAATCGTTTCATAAGGTTCGCCATCATCTTCTAGTGCTTGCAAGTTTTCTATCACTTCTACCGGTGCACCAGAGCGGATTCCATAATCAATTAATTCGTCTTTAGTTGCAGGCCAAGGTGCGTCTTCCAAGTGCGATGCTAATTCTAATGTCCAATACATATCTTTATTCAGTTAATTGCTTTTTCGTTGCGCAAATTATATCAAAATTTTCGAGCAAAACAAACTTATTTTTCAACCTTTACACACGCGGGATCCAAATGTTTTCTTCCACATTAAAATCCATTGTCAGTTTTCGTGCCAAAACGAATAAATAATCGCTCAGACGGTTTAAATAAATGGTTATACGCTCATTTACAACGCTATTTTCTGCAAGTTCAACCGTAAGTCTTTCTGCGCGTCTGCATACACAACGGGCAATATGGCAGTATGCAACTGCATTATTGCCACCTGGTAACACGAAATGTTTTAAAGGCGGTAGCAACTCGTTCATTACATCCATCTCAGACTCCAGTAAAGTGATGTCAGAATCATGCAAATCCGGAATTTTCATTCTTGATTTCTCAGGGTCAGCGGCAAGGTCTGCGCCAACGGTAAACAAACGATCCTGAATTTCTTTCAACAACTTTTGATGATGCGGATCTATTGGCTGGCACATAATTAAACCAATGTGCGAGTTTAGTTCATCTACTGTTCCATAAGCTTCAATTCTAAGGTGATATTTAGGAACACGCGTTCCACCAATTAAAGACGTCTGGCCTTTATCGCCAGTTTTTGTATAAATTTTCATATCCCAAATCCCTAAAGGGGAATTATTATGCAAAATCCTAAAAGTCCCATACCAGGAATTTATGGCTTAATTCATTTTCTCCCAGTCGCTACCACTTTCGTTTAGTGCCTGTAATCTCGGAGATACAGATTTCACCTCTGTATTTACATAATCATTTTCAATTAAGCCATCACGCATCCGTACAATACGGTGGGCGTGTTGTGCAATATCTTCTTCGTGCGTAACCAAAATAATGGTGTTTCCTTTGCTGTGAATTTCTTCAAGCAGCCCCATAATTTCTATAGATGTTTTAGTATCTAAGTTTCCGGTAGGTTCATCGGCCAGGATAATAGAAGGATTATTAATCAAGGCACGTGCAACAGCCACACGTTGGCGCTGACCTCCAGAAAGCTCGTTGGGTTTGTGATCCATCCGATTGCCCAGGTTTACACTTTCTAAAGCAGCTTTGGCTTTTTCTTCTCTAACTTTCCGACTAAAACCCGCGTAAATTAAAGGAAGAGCAACATTATCTAAAGATGTAGAACGTGGCAAAAGATTAAATGTCTGAAAAACGAAACCAATTTCTTTGTTTCTTACTTCAGCAAGATCGTCATCACTCATGCGGCTGACGTCAGTTCCGTTTAATATATAAGAACCGCTGGTTGGCGTATCCAAACAACCCAAAATATTCATCAAAGTAGATTTTCCCGATCCTGATGGTCCCATCAGAGCAACAAACTCGCCTTTATTAATATCTAAGGAAACGGATTTCAATGCATGGATTACTTCTGTTCCAATAACATATTTACGTCCGATTTCTTTAATTGTAATGATTGGTTTTTGCATGGTTTTTCTCTTTTTGACCACGTTGTGGCTGGGATGTTACAAAGGCCGGATTACTTTTCGATAATTTTCGGTACCATGAAAAACTGATCGTTGTGTTTGGCGGCGTTTTTCAATCCATCAGCCGTAGAAATTTCTTGTTTTACTACATCTTCTCGCCAAACATTTGCAGTTTCATTCATATATACAAGCGGCTTAACATTACTTGTATCCAGCTCGTTAAGTTTCTCCATAAAAGATAAAATCTTATTCATTTCCGGAATTAATGTTTCTACTTCTTTTTCTTCGATCTGAATACGTGCCAGATCGGCAATTTTATGAATGGTTTGCGCGTCTAAAATCATGCTACACAAGTTTACTGTTTATTAAATTAAAAACCTGGTCTTTTAAAAGATCAGCGTCCTCTGCTGTCATTACAGAAGTATCAATGGGTTTATGAATGTAAATATCGCAAATCCCCGGCTTACTTCCATATTTAGCGCCATCATCCCAGTTAATTTTCCAGATGTTCGTGATGCTTACCGGAACCAGAGGAATATTTTTTTCTATCGCCAATCTAAAAGGGCCATTTTTAAACTCGCCCAAACGCGGCGGATAATGGTCATCAATTTTCCCTTCGGGGAAGATTACCAAACTCATTCCTTTTTCCAGATCATCACCGGCCCTTTTAAATGCGCGGAATGCAGAAATCTTACTTTCCCGGTTTACGGCAATATCAATGGTGCTAAAAAATATCCTTAATATGGGGCTTTGCAAAAGTTCATCTTTTCCCATAAAATGATAGTTTCCACTGGTCATGACACAAAAAACCATAATATCCAGATTTGAGGTATGATTGGAACAATACACGTAGGTTTTATTTCTACTTAGCTTTTCTTCAAAAGTGTACCGGTAAAAAACGCCAGAAAACAGGCTTGGAAAAAAGCTATTTAACTTTCGTCCAAAATTTAGCCAGCTATAATATTTCGGATTTTTTGATGTAAAATAATACAAAGGATACAGCAATAGGAAGAAAAAAAGAATCCAGAACAGAAACCAGGCGCGGTGGATACGTTTGAGAAATCGAATCATAGGTGTCCAAAAATATAAAAAGGATGAATATAACCTATACCTGTGCAGAATATTTATTGACTTTGCTCGGGTTAGTTAATCTAAAAGTTAAATGGTGTATCTAATTTCGAAATCTCCTTCGATAATTATCGCTTTATAATCCAATTTATTTTTAATTTCGTGCCATTATGAAAGAAACAGTGGTGAGTGGCATCAGGCCAACAGGAAAGCTACATTTAGGAAATTATTTTGGCGCGGTAACCAACTTTGTGAAGATGCAGTACGATTATAACTGCTATTTTTTTATTGCAGATCTTCACTCGTTAACAACTCACCCAACTCCTGGCGATTTACATGGTTATGTTCGCCACGTTTTAGTAGAATATTTGGCTTGCGGAATTAATCCGGAAGAGACAACTATATATGTACAATCTGACGTTCCGGAAGTCTCTGAACTTTATCTTTATCTAAATATGAATGCGTATTTGGGCGAACTTGAGCGCAGTGCTTCATTTAAAGAGAAAATCAGATCCAATCCAGATAATGTCAATGCAGGTTTATTAACCTATCCAACTTTAATGGCTGCAGATATTTTAATTCACCGCGCTACAAAAGTTCCGGTAGGTAAAGATCAGGAACAACATTTAGAGATGACACGTAACTTCGGTAACCGTTTTAACAGAATGTATAATGCAGATTTCTTCCCAGAATCTTTTGCTTTTAACTATGCAGATAATTTAGTTAAAGTACCCGGCTTGGAAGGCAAAGGAAAAATGAGTAAATCTGACGGGGATGGAAACTGTATTTATTTATCAGACAGTCCGGAGATTATCCGTAAAAAAGTTTCCAGAGCGGTAAGTGATAGCGGCCCGACTGAAGAAAACCAGGAGAAACCAGAAGCGATTCAAAACCTGTTCGATTTAATGAAAATTGTTTCTACACCAGATACCATTGAGCATTTTGATGGTTTATACAACAAAATGCAAATTCGCTATGGTGATTTAAAAAAGCAATTGGCTGAAGATATGATTGTTTTTAACACGCCAATAAGAGAACGTATTGAAGAATTGTCTAAAGATGATTTATATTTAAGACAAGTAGCAAAACACGGTGCGTTAAAGGCGCGTGAAAGTGCACAGAAAACGATAAAAGAAGTGCGCAAGTTAATCGGTTTTAAAAGTTTTTAATTGAAATTGGGTTAAGCGCTTAGCGGTTGGTATGTAAAATACCTGACGCAAAAGGCTTATCTGCAAGCAAAACAATATATGCATATAGCAATAGTAGGAAATATAGGCGCGGGCAAAACAACCCTTACAGGTTTATTGGCCAAAAACTACGGCTGGGAAGCGCTTTATGAAGCGGTAGATAATAATCCTTACCTGGAAGACTTTTACGGAGATATGAAACGCTGGAGTTTTAACCTTCAGATTTATTTCTTAAACAGCCGTTTCCAGCAAATCACCGATATTGAAAAAAATAGCCGTAATGTAATTCAGGATCGGACTATTTATGAAGACGCCCATATTTTTGCAGAAAACCTGCACGACATGGCGCTGATGACCACACGAGATCACGAAAATTACCGCGCTATTTTTGATAACATTACTTCTTTTATTAAACCACCAGATTTATTGGTTTATCTACGCGCTTCTGTACCAACGTTGGTGAACAATATACAACGCCGTGGCCGCGAATACGAAGCGGGTATACGCATTGATTATTTGTCTAAACTAAATGAAAAATATGAGGCTTGGATTAAAGGCTATAAATTGGGTAAACTTTTGATTCTTGATAAAGACAAATTGGATTTTACCAATAACCCTGAAGATTTAGGTACGGTTATCCAAGCAATAGAAGCCGAAATTCACGGCTTATTTTAAAACACTATCCAGCCGTTGATAGCTTTGAGTGCTTAATACGCCTACACTATTCTTTTGCCAGATTGAAATTACATTTTCAATCTGGTAAATTAACTTAACAGCCGTTCGGCTTTTTACAATCCATCACATTAACCACATGAGCGATCATAAGAAATTGAAATTTATCGGCATCATTCCGGCGCGTTATGCTTCTACCCGTTTCCCGGGCAAACCGCTTGTACAAATTGCCGGAAAAACCATGTTGCAGCGCGTGTATGAGCAGGCATCAAAATGCGAAAGTTTAAGTAAAGTTGTGGTGGCAACAGACGATGAAAGGATTGTAGAAGAAGTTAAAAAATTTGGTGGTTTATATTGCTTAACCAGCCATGTGCACCAAAGTGGTACAGACCGTTGCGCAGAAGTTGTTGCGCATTACCCAGATTACCAGGTTGCGATCAATATTCAGGGAGATGAACCTTTTATTGATCCGGCTCAAATTGATTTATTGGCTTCGTGTTTTACAGGTGGACAAGACACCGAGCTGGCTACGCTGATTAAACCTATTGTCAGTACAGATGAATTGTTTAATGTGAATAGTCCGAAAGTGGTGATCAACACCCAACAGGAAGCGATATATTTTAGTCGGCATCCAATTCCTTTTATCCGCAATGCGGAAGAAAAAGACTGGATTAAAAGCCATTCATTTTACAAACATATTGGCATTTACGGTTACCGGGTTGAGGTTTTAAATGCAATAACCAAACTGGCACCTTCAGCTCTTGAAAAAGCCGAAAGTTTGGAGCAACTGCGTTGGATTGAAAACGGGTACAAAATTAAAACGCAAATCACAAATCTGGAAACGATTGCGATTGATACTCCAGAAGATTTGTTGAAACTAAATTTACCTGATGCATAAAAAAAATCCGGCAAGCAGATGTTTACCGGATTTTAAAGAACAATTTTCTCCCCTTGCCTATTTAATGTTCAATTCCATTTGGATGTTGCAACGCGCATAAGGCGTTGGTTTACCGACAACCTTTTCGAAACCCAATTTGTGGTACAAGTTAATTGCCGGAGCCAGTATGGTATTGCTCTCCAGATAAATTTTAGTTGCGCCTAACGTTTTGGCTTTTTCAATAACGGCACTTGCTACCAAAAAACCAACATTTTTTCCCTGGGCTTTTGGAGATACAGCCATTTTAGCCAGCTCAAAATCATAGCCTCCTTCCATTTTGATCATGGCACAAACACCAACCGGCTCGCCTTCAAAAAGCGCAACTTTAATGAAACCACCTTTATTTAAAATGTAGCCATCAGGATTATCAAGCGCTTTATAATCCGATTCTTCCATTGTAAAATATTTAGAAATCCATTCCTCATTCAGTGCTTTAAAAGCCGGATGGTGTTCTGCAGTATAATCTACAATTTGAATTGAAAGACTATCTCTTTCTTTTTTCTTTTCCATTACTCTTTTTAATAAACTTTTTCTTTCTAATAAAAATTCCCATTCTTCAATGGCTTGCCACAAATCATGTGTGGCCTGTGCAGAAAGCTCTTCTACCGCAGCATTTACATCAATCAGCTGGTTTTCAATTTTTGCAGATACTTCTTTCCCCGCTTCAGAAAGTCGTACCACATTTCGGCGTGCATCCTGGCTGTCGCGTTTATCATCCACATAACCTTTCCGTAGCATTTCGCTGATAATCTTGCTTACTGAAGGATGGGAATGGCCAATCTCGCGTGCAAGCTCCGTTATTGTTTTTTCCTCGCCATTGGCTAAAGCATAAAAAACAGGAAACCATTTGGGTTGCATATCTACATCGTAAAGCTGGTAAATCTGGCCTGCATCTTCTGTCACTTTATCCGTCAGCATTCTTAAACGGCTGCCGATGGCAACCTTTCCGGTTTTTCTAAAAAACTCCATAAACTAATTACGTAACTAATTACACAAATATAGAATTATGATTTTATTATCCAATTTTATTACATTTAAAAAAAATCACTCTATGAAAAAACTTGTATGCCTTTCGATCCTATTTTGCACTTTATACGCATGTCAACAAGACCGCAACAGCGCAGAAGATAAAGCTGCTGCCGCATTTAAAGGATCTACAAGTGTACAAAAGAATTTTTCTGACACTACGGCGCTGGATACTTTTGTTATTGAGCTTAAAGGAGAGAAAACGGATGATATGCTGCTAAAATTTAAAATTATTACAGCGGCCGGAAAAGAGATTTACAATGTGGATTTAAATGCAAAATCGCTTGTAGACAATACCGATCCGAACATTGATTTACGCAAAGAAAAAGATCGCCAAAGTTTCATTAAAAATATTGCCGCGAATTTTTTTGATGAAGAAAATTTTCTTGAACCGGCAGTTTTAGAAGATCAGCAATCTGACAACAACACACCAGATAAAACTTTTTTTGAAGAACTGAAAAAAAACCAGTTAAATGGTTTTCGATACAGATTGGGCAAAGAAAGTAACCTCTATATTGCCTGGAGCACTGCAGACCAAAAAGTGAAGGTATATTATAAATGTTGTTAATTTTCTGATTTGTGGCTACGGATCATTTCTCCATAAGTTTGTTGCTTATCCATTGCCGTTAACGTTTGTGTAATGCGTTTGGTACGTGTAACTTCCGTTTTTGCCTGATTGATCCAATTGATGTAATAGTTGCGGTGCGATTTGGGTAAACGCATAAAATTCTCCATCAGCCGTGTTTCTTCGCTTAAACAAATTTCCAGGTCTTCTGGCATTTCAACTTTGAAGTCTACATCTTCTTCTAAGCTTAACGTTACTTTACTTCCTGCTTCCTTTTTAAGCTTTTTACGCACTTCGCTTTTTAGCGCAAGAATAAAATTGCCTTCGCCCATTGGCATTACGGCCATACCACTAATTTCAAGCTGGTCAATTTTCCCGCGGATGCGGAAACTGCTCTTACAATCTTTTTTAATTTGTTGCGCAAGTGCAGCAGGAAGAAAAATATAACTCCATCCTGTTTTCTCGCCCATTTTATCAAACTTCTCAATTTCTGATTTAAAATGTACCATAAGTTAAAATTAGAATTTTAAAGGTTTTGATACAAAAAAGCACAAACAAAAAACGCCTGCTTGTGCAGGCGTTTTATTTCTATTTATTGTTTTACAATTTTAAATTCTGTTCGTCGGTTCAGTTGATGTTCATTGTCGGTGCAATCTACACCATTTGCACAGCGGTTCAGAAGTTTGGTTTCGCCATAACCTTTCGCGCTGATTCTGTTTTTGTTTATGCCTTTAGAAATAATATATACCACCGCAGCATCCGCGCGTTTCTGAGAAAGTTTTAGATTGTACGCATCGTTGCCTCGGCTATCGGTATGTGAACCAAGCTCAATCCAGATGGTTGGATTATTGGTCATTATTTTAACCAGTTTATCCAATTCTGCAGCGGCATCTGGCCGGATATCCCACTTATCGAAATCATAATAAATATTTTCAAGACGAATGGCTTTATCAATTTCAATTGCTTCCAGATAGAGGTTTTGCACCAAAACTTCAGAGCTGTTTAGCCCAATTGTAGCGAGGTTTTCTACATCAGACTGATAACCTGTTTTATCTGCAGAAACGTTGTACTCGGTTTCTTTTGCAAGGTTAAAAGCATAATGTCCGTTATCATCGCTAATGGTTTTAATGCTGGTGCCATTTACTTTCGCAAGCGTAACAATTGCATTGCTGAGTGGTTGCGTGCTTTTGCGATCAAAAATTCTGCCTTCCAGTTTAAAACTCAAAATCTGTTTTTGATCCAATTCGTAAATATCGTCATTTCCGCTACCGTTACTTCTGTTAGAAGACAGATAAACAGTACCAGCTTTTTCGCTAAAGCTGAAAGCAAAATCATCTTGAGGCGAGTTAAATGGATAACCCATATTTTCGATAACACCAATATTTCCGGATTGGCGCAAAGCACGATACACGTCTAAACCACCCATACCTACGCGGCCATCACTTGAAAAATAGAAGTTATTTTTACTGTCAAAAGCCGGACTGCGTTCATTTCCTTCAGAATTAATTTCTTTCAGGTTGATGGGTTTTCCCCACTCTCCGGCATCGGTTTTTTCACTTACATAAATATCTGTTCCACCTTTTCCGCCAGGCATATTCGAGGCGAAATAGATGCTTTGACCATCTCTGGTAATGAAAGGATCACCTAGCGAATATTCGTTAACATTATTATACGGAAACGAAACCGGCTCGCGCCAAACACCATCTTGATCTTTCGTGCTGCTGTAAATTTCTACGTTAACCGTGATGGGTTTCCCTTTTTGTTTTTCCAGTCTTTCCGGGATTTTAGTTAAAGTGAAATACATGGTTTTTCCATCGGCAGTAAAACTGGCTGAGCCTACATGATAATTGGTACCCGCGGCCAAAGGAAAAAGTTTTAGACTATCGTTTTTGGATTTATAATAGAGCTTCAAATAGCCGTTGCCTGTCCATCCGTAAAGCCGTTGATTGGGTTCTTTAACGCCATCAAACTTTAAAAACGGACGGCTATCACCTCCAGACAAAGTTGTATTTGCACGATCTGAAGTAAAAACAATACCATCTTCAAATTCTACAGCACCCCAATCAGACTGCGGACTGTTCAGCGCAGAAAAGTTGGTAATCTCCAGCAATTTTGGATGTGCCATCCATTTTATGGCAGAATCGCAGGATGATAACCAAACGTTTTGCTGTTTTTCAGAGATATCTTTTTTCAGGTCGATATAATTCTGATACTCTACTTTTGCTTCAACATATTTTGAATTGTTTTGCAACGAACGGGCATAACCGAGAATATTTTCCGGGTTGCTGCCAGACATTTTGGAAGCAATTGCATACCAGCTTTCGGCCTGCAAATAATTATTATTTAAACTGTATGCATTTGCCAGTCGTTCTGCGGCATGTAAACTTGCTTTCTTTTTATAAGCTTGTTCATACAAATCTATTGCTTTGGCGTAATTGAAAAGCTCATATTGTTTATCGGCCTCTTTCATTGCGTATTGAGCACTTGCGGAGAGCGAAAATGAACCTATAACAAACGCAGCGATTAAAATCTTCTTCATTATATAGTTTGGATAGTCGTCGAAATTACTGATTTAATTTAGTTTAAAAAACCCTTGGTGTTGCCAAACGTATATTCGGTTTAATGAATGAAAAGGCAATTGAAATCTCGTGCGTTCCGCTGCTGTACCCTTGCAACGGGCCGATAGAAAAATCATAAGCATAACCAATACGCAGTTTCTCTGAAGCAAAAATCTGCACCGCTGCAACTGCAGAGTTACGGGGTGTAAGATCGGTTTGCAGATAACTTTTATCGTACAATTTTACACCTGTACGGTAAGAACCACCAACCCAGAGAATATCTTTCATAATCAAAAATGCATTAATATCTAAACTGGTTGGCCCCCCACGATCATCTTTTAAAAGAAAAGATGGTTTCAACTGAAAATCATACGACAAAGGGATTAATGTGCCGGCGGTTAAATAATAATGCGGTTTTGGTTGCGGAATAAATGCATATCGATCAATATCTACATATTGTGCAATTAAGTTATCGACAGAAAAACCGGCAAAATAACGGTCGTTCGCAAAGTAAACTCCGGCACGTGCATCTGGAACAATTGTACTTTGTATACCTACAGGTTGGTTAAGTTCAGGGTCATTTGTATTTAACAAAGAACCATCAATACCAAGCTGTACCATACCAACACCTAAGCCCAATGCAAGGCGAGAACTTCCGTCATCATTCATCGCAATGCGATAGGAATAATTTCCGTAAGCAGCAAGATTGGTTTGTGCACCAAGCTTATCGCTAGATACTTGCAGAGCTAAACCCACATTACCATTGTTTGCAATTGCATCAATAGCCAACGACATGCTTTTCGGTGCACCCGTTATGCCTGTCCATTGGCTTCTGTAGAAACCATGCACATTTAAGACTTCTTTATAGCCCGCATAAGCCGGGTTGATATAAATACCATTAAACATGTACTGACTGTACTGCGCATCTTGCTGTGCAAAAGCCACAGAAAATACCGACAGCATTAAAATTAATTGTATGATTATTCTTCTCATCATCATTGTTCTTAGAAGGGAAACCGGCATTTCGGTTTCCCTTCGCTCCTATCTTAGTTTTTAAACGCCCTGATTAATGTAATGTATCCTTTGAATACGGTCCACTCATTGCTTCCGGCTCTCTTCGCACGAAGCAAGTAATAATATGTTCCTTCATTCAGACCTTCACCTGTCCAGTTGTTTTGATATCCTCTTGAGTGATAAACTTCATTACCCCAACGGTTAACAATACTCAATTCGGTTTCCTGGTATTGATTCAATCCTCTGATTTCGAACGTATCATTTCTTCCATCTCCATTTGGTGTAAACAGATTCGGGATGGTGATATCCGTAAAGTTAGATGTGATGGTTACTGTAGCCACATTGGTGTAGTAACCATTGGCATCTTTAACTCTATACGTGAAGGTATCTTCACCGGTATAACCTGGTCCTGGCGTATATGTAACAGTTCCATCACCGTTAACGCGTACGGTTCCGAATTTAGGTTGAGAAACAATTTCTATTGATGTACGATCAAAAGTAGAGTTACCCGGATTATCATTCGTCAATACACTAATCACCACCGGAACATTTGCCGCTGTTTGTGCTTTATCATCAACAGCAACCGGAGAAACCGGGAATGTAATTACTGTTGGTGTATTGTTGGCTTCTGAGGTTCCTGAAATATCAGACACTACCGCGCCAGCAATGGTTAACGCACTAACAGATGCGGTATTGGTTACTGTACCGGCATCTTTATCTGCCTGAGTAAGTGTGTATACCTCAGTATCTGTAACGCTTGCACCAGGAAGTAAGCCGCCTGCTACTGCAATTACTTTATTTGACAAACGAAGTTTTGCATCTGTAAGCGTAATTGTGTTTAAGGTTTGGCTACCGGTGTTTTCAATGGTAAACGTATACGTTACAGTGTTGCCGCTGTATGTTGCCGTTTTAACCAATGCAATCGATGCATTTGCTGCAATCGCGGTAACTGTTGGCGTATCGTTATTTTCTGCAGTACCGGAAATATCTGATACAGCGATGTTATCTGGCGTCTGACCGGTAATTGTAGCTGTATTGGTTATACTGGCTGCATCTTTATCTGCCTGGGTAAGGGTGTATACGAAATTGTCGCTTACCGATGCACCTGGTGCCAGAGTTCCTGGTATTACCCGGTTCAGGTTCAATTTAGAATCTGTAAGTGTAATTACGTGTAAGGTAACATTACCGGTATTGTGTACGGTGAATGTATAGTTGATGCTGTTTCCATCGCTGCTTAACACGCCGGTTTTAACTAATGTAATGGTACCTGCTGGTGCAATTTTAGTTACAGTAGCATCGTTTAACGCCGGTGTATTCGGATCATCAGACAACTGATTCAGCACAGTTCCGGTTGGTGTTTGGGCAACCACTGAAGCCTGATTACTAAATGCGCCTGAATTTACTTCCGTTAACGTAAGCGTATGTTTAGCCGTTGCAGTGATGCTGGCACCCGGTGCAAGGTTTGCAATTCCGGATGGTGTAATTGAACCAACATCAGCACCGGCATCTGTAATCGCTATATTGGTAAGTGTTACATTACCTGTATTGCTTACAATGATTCTATAATTGATTACATCGCCAACTTTACTTACTGAATTTGTGGCAATTTTGGTCAGGCTGATCGAGGCAGCATTTACCTGATTCACGGTTACATTTACCGTTGCAGTTGTTGTACCGCCTTTGCCGTCACTCACAGTCACCACAAAACTATCGGTTCCTATATAACCATTTGCTGGTGTATAGGTATACGTTCCGTTCGCATTCAAGACCACTGTTCCATTTGTTGGTTGCGTAGTTACTGTAAATGTCAATGGATCGCCATCGGCATCTGTTGCAGTAATCGTTCCATTAACCGGAATATTTACAATCGTAGAAATTGCAGGTGCAGTAACTACCGGTGCACGGTTACCTTGGGTAACGCTAACATTTACAGTTACGGTGGTTGTTCCACCTTTGCCATCGCTAACCGTTACCGTGAAACTATCTGTTCCAACGAAACCATTTGCTGGTGTGTAGGTAAATGTTCCATCAGCGTTTAATACTACTGTTCCGTTTGCAGGTTGCGTACCAACAGTAAACGTAAGTGGATCGTCATCTGCATCTGTTGCAGTAATCGTTCCGTTAACCGGAGTATTTACATTAGTAGAAATAGCAGGTGCAGTAACTACCGGTGCACGGTTGCCTTGGGTTACGCTAACGCTGATGGTTACCGGCGTTGTGCCACCTTTACCGTCGCTAACAGTCACCACAAAACTATCGGTTCCTATGTAACCATTTGCTGGTGTATAGGTATACGTTCCGTCTGCATTTAAGACTACTTTTCCATTTGTTGGTTGCGTGGTTACTGTAAATGTTAATGGATCGCCATCGGCATCTGTTGCAGTAATCGTTCCATTAACCGGAGTATTTACATTCGTAGAAATTGCAGGTGCAGTAACTACCGGCGCACGGTTGCCTTGGGTTACGCTAACGCTGATGGTTACCGGCGTTGTGCCACCTTTACCGTCGCTAACAGTCACCACAAAACTATCTGTTCCTACGTAACCATTTGCTGGTGTATAAGTATACGTTCCGTCTGCATTCAAGACTACTGTTCCATTTGTTGGTTGCGTGGTTACTGTAAATGTCAATGGATCGCCATCGGCATCTGTTGCAGTAATCGTTCCGTTAACCGGAGTATTTACATTCGTAGAAATTGCAGGTGCAGTAACTACCGGCGCACGGTTGCCTTGGGTTACGGTTACATTTACCGTTACGGTAACTGTGCCGCCTTGTCCGTCGCTTACAATTACGGTGAAGCTATCTGACCCTACGAAATCAGTTGCCGGTGTGTAGGTAAATGTTCCATCAGCATTCAATACAGCCGTTCCATTTGCAGGTTGTGTACCTACAGTGAACGTTAATGGATCGCCATCCGCATCTGTTGCGGTAATGGTTCCGTTCGCTGGTGTATTACTTGTAGTGGTAATCGGTGTGGCACTTGCAACTGGAGCTTCATTTACAGAAGTTACAGTGATGTTTACGGTTACGGTTGTTGTTCCCCCTTTACCATCGCTTACAGTCACCACAAAACTATCGGTTCCATTGTAATTTGTTGCCGGAACATAAGTAAATGTTCCATCTGCATTTAATACAACAGTACCGTGTGCAGGTGCAGTAGTAACGGTGAAACTTAGTGGATCACCATCAACATCGTTCGCAGAAATTACTCCGTTCACAGGTGTATTTTCCGGCGTTGTCACTGCAGGTGCGGTTGCAGTTGGCGCATCATTTACAGGTGTTATTGTAATATTTACGGTTACTGTGGTATTTCCACCTTTACCATCGCTAACGGTTACCGTGAAAAGATCTGTGCCATTATAATTTGCATTCGGTGAATATGTAAATGTTCCATTTGCATTCATAACAACTGTTCCGTTTGCAGGAGGTGTAGAAACCGCAAATGAAAGCGGATCTCCATCAACATCACTTGCTGTAATGGCACCACTCACTGGTATATCCTCTGCGGTTGTTAGTGTTGGTGCGGTTGCCACTGGTGCATCATTAACCGGTGTAATGGTCACGCCGATTGTAACGGTTGTACTGCCTCCATTGCCATCACTTACAGTTACTGTAAAGCTATCCGTTCCGTTGTAATCTTTTGCTGGTGTATAAGTGTATGTTCCATCGGCATTTACTACAACTGTGCCATGTGCCGGAAGTGTAGTTACCGTAAAAGTAAGCACATCGCCATCTGCATCGCTCGCAGTAATGGTTCCGTTTATCGGCGTATCTTCTGCTGTTGTAATATTTGGTGCACTTGCAACCGGTGGATCATTAACAGGCGTAACGGTCACATTGATAGTTACTGTAGTTGTGCCGCCTTTTCCATCACTCACGGTTACGCTAAACACATCTGTTCCGTTATAATTTGCTGCCGGAGTATACGTATACGTTCCATCCGTATTCACCACAATGGTACCGTGACCCGGAGCTGAACCGATTGTATAAGTAAGCGGATTTCCGTCTGGATCACTCGCTGTAACTGTTCCGCTAACCGGAGTATCTTCTGCCGTTGTAATATCTGGCGATGTTGCAACCGGCGGACGGTTATCTAAAATATTCACTACCGCTGGTATTGTACTTGCTTTAATCGAAGTATTGTTTGTTGCTGCAAGCATGGTCAATACAACAGTTTCTGTTCCTTCCTGAATATTATCGTCCAGAACTGGCACGCTCAAAGCAATTGAAGTTTGCCCCGCCGGGATAGTAATTGTTGCTGGCAACGCTGTATAATCGCTACCTGGCGTTGCTGTTCCGCCAACAGTAAATGTGACTTGAGTATCTGTACTAGAAGGTGTACTTAATGTGAACGTAAACTGACCTGGCGTATTTGGTTCAGCACCATCGGCTGTTGCTGCAACTGTAACCGTTGCAGTATTGGCATCGATTATATTTATTGTTGCCAAACTTGCATTTACAGTTATTGCGCTATTATCTGTCGACAACAATTTCACCGTTATGGTTTCATTGCCTTCAACCAAATTATCGGTTAATACCGGAATCTGGATCGTTGCTGTGGTTTCACCCGCCGGGAAAATTACTGTAGTTGTAACCGGACCATAATCAAGTGCAGAAGCTGTACCGCCAAGCTCAAAAGTAATTTTGGTATCTGTTGATGATGGATTGCTTAAAGTAACAATGAATGTTCCGTTTTTAGGGCCAGATTCATTTCCATCGACACCAGCTGCAACCATAGCCACGGCTGTGTCATCATCCAAAATTGAGGTTGTTGCGGTTGCTGTCGCAATTGTAACCAGTCCTCCGCTTACGTTACTGATCGTTGCAGAGAAAGTTTCACTCGGTTCTACCAGTTTATCATTAATTACCGGAACGGTAAAGGTAAGCGCCGTACCCGCTGCAGAACCTGCAGGGAAAGTAAGTGTGCCTACTGTTGCAGTATAATCTGCGCCAGCTATTGCAGTTCCATCTACTGTTGTATAATCTACCGTAAATGCATTCTGAACAGCATTGTTTAACGTTACGGTAAAGGTTGCTGTACCTGCCCACTCATTAACGTTTGTTGCGGTAGAGATGCTTAACGAAGCGGTATTGTTGTCGGCAATGGTGATTGTTGCCGGCACTTTACTTACGGTAATTAGCGGATTACCAGATGCTACTAAAGTGGCGATCACAGTTTCCGTTCCTTCTACAAGAGCATCGGCCAATACCGGGATATCGATGGTTGCAGTAGTTGTACCAGCCGGTATAGTTACCGTTTTTGTAATTGCTGTATAATCTGAGCCTTCAGTCGCGGTTCCGCTCAACTCAAAAGTGAGTTGCGTATCTGTAGATGAAATGTTACTCAACGTAACCTCAAATGTTCCTTTTTGCAAACCATTTTCGTTTCCGTTTGTACCGGCAGTTATGGTTGCAATAGACGATCCGCTATCTGTAATATTCACAATTGCCGGCGTTGTGCTTGCAGAAATTGACGGATTGCTGGTAGCCGGGTTCATAGTTAGAATTACTGTTTCTGTGCCCTCTACAACGTTATCATTCAATACAGGCACTGGAAGTGTGATAGATTTCTGTCCTGCCGGAATTGTAATTGTTGTAGGTAATGCCGTATAGTCTGCACCGCTTGTTGCAGAACCAGAAATACTGAAACTTACTCGTGTATCTGTTGTAGATACATTACTTAATGTAAATGTAAACTCGCCAGGTGTGGCCGGCTCAGCACCATCTGCAGTTGCTGTAACCGTTACTATCGATTCTGTATTGTCAAAAATATTGATCGAAGCATTGGTATTGCCAAGCGTTACTGTTGGGTTATTTGACGAAGTTAGTGTTAGAGAAACATTTTCTGTGCCTTCAACAACATCATCTGCCAAAGTTCCAATATTAAGGGTTACAGAAGTTTCACCTGCCGGGATAGTTACCGTTTTGGTTGCTATTGCAGTATAATCTGCACCTTCTGCGGCTGTACCCGCTAGAGTGTAACTTATCTGAGTATCTGCCGATGCCGGATTCGTTAAACTAAATATAAACGTTCCATTTACCGGACCTGCTTCATCTCCATTTAAGCCTGCTGCAACACTTACTTTGGCTGCATCATTATCTACAATTGTAATGGTTGCGGTATTGTTGGCAATAGTAACCAAACCACCAGTTACGTTACTGATCACAGAACTAAATGTTTCATTTGGTTCGGCAATGTTGTCGTCAATAATTGGTACGGTAAAGGTTAAACTAGAACCTGCCGCTGTACCTGCTGGGAAATGTAAAGTTCCGCTAGTAGATACGTAATCCAATCCGGCGGTAGCCGTTCCATCTATCGTTCGGTAATCTACGCTAAATGCATTCTGAACCGCTCCGCTCACCGTTACTTTAAAGGTTGCAGTACCTGCGGCTTCATCAACACTGGCAGCGGTTACAGTAAGTGTAACCGATACCGAATTATCATCCAGAATATTAATTGTTGCCGGTGTAGCATCAACCGTAATTGCCGGGTTACTGGTGTTGGTTAATGTTGCAATAACCGTTTCATTCCCTTCTACAATATCATCTCTCAATACCGGAATGGTAATGGTTGCTGTGGTGGCATTTGCCGGGATGGTTATGGTTTTAATTACTGTAGTGTAATCATTTCCTTCTGTTGCAGTTCCGCCTAAGCTGAAGGTAAGTTGTGTATCTGTTGATGATGGATTGCTCAGATTAACCGTGAAAGTTCCATTCACCGGACCTGCTTCATTTCCATTTGTCGCAGCCAATACTGTAGCCACAGCGGTATCATTATCGATAATACTTACTGTTGCAGTGCTGTTTCCGAGTGTAACAACAGAACCGGTAACATTACTTACAGATGCACTGAAGGTTTCTGTTGGTTCTACCAGATTATCGTCATTAATCGCTACATCAAAAGTAAGTTTAGTACCTGCCGGAGAATTGGCAGGGAATTTCAATGTACCCGATGTTGCAGTATAATCAGATCCGGCCAAAGCTGTACCATTTGTGGTCGTATAGTCAACATTAAATGCTGCCTGAACCGCGTGATTTAAAGTAACCGTAAAGGTTGCAAAACGTGCATCTTCATTAATTACCGGAGTTGTAGAAATACTTACTGTTGCTACGTCTTCATCTAAAATATTGATGGTTGCCGGAGAATTGTTTACCGATATTGCGGCATTAGATGTACTTAATAAAGTTGCAATAACGGTTTCTGTGCCCTCTGCCAAAGCATCTTCCAATACCGGAATGGTAATGATTGCAGAAGTTTCTCCGGCCGGGATTACTATCGTTTTGGTTACAGCACTGTAATCTAAACTTTCTGTTGCTGTACCTGCTAATGAAAATGTGATTGTTGTATTGGTTGAAGCCGGATTACTCAAAGCCACTTTGAACTGACCATCAATTAATCCGTTTTCATTACCATCTCCAGCTGCCGTAATAGTTGCAATTGCGGTATCATTATCTGCAATTACAACTGTAGCCGGACTAGTACCTATAGCAACATCTGCGCCGGTAACGTTGCTTATTCCAACGGTAAATGATTCAGATTCTTCAACAATATTATCGTCGATAATCGGAATAGATACCGTAAGCGTTGTACCTGCCGGAGAGTTTGCCGGGAAAGTTAAGGTTCCGCCGGTTGCTGTGTAATCTAAACCAGCAAGTGCTGTTCCGTTTGCTGTAGCATAATCTACAGTGAAACTATTTTGAACTGCAATACTCAGTTTTACAGAAAGTGTAACACTGCCAACGCCTTCACTAACGCTTGGTGCGCTGATAGAAATGCTCACATTTGCAGTATTTGCATCGATAATATTAATGCTGGCTGGTGTTTTATTTACGGTTACAACATTGTTATTGCTTGTTCCCAAAGTAGCGATTACGGTTTCGGTACTTTCGGCAACCTCATCTGTAAGCACTTCAATCTCAATAGTTGCAGAAGTTTTTCCTGCCGGGATAGTTACTGTTTTAGTAGTAATGGTTTTATAATCGCTTCCTTCTGTGGCGGTACCTGCTAACGTATAGGTAATTTGAGTATCCGTTGATGAAGGATTGCTTAACGTAATAATAAAAGTTCCGTTTGTAGGGCCGGTTTCATTACCATTTGTTCCTGCGGCAATAGATGCAACAGAACTGTCGTTATCGGTAATGGTTACCGTTGCTGTAGCCGTTGCAATTGTTACTAAACCACCTTGAATATTGCTCAATGTTGCCGAGAAAGTTTCAGAAGGTTCTACCAAATTATCATCAATAATTGGCACACTAAAAGTCAACACTGTTCCTGCCGGAGAATTTGCCGGGAAGGTCAGCGTTCCGGTTTTAGCCGAATAATCAGCACCTGCAATAGCGGTTCCATCTGCTGTAGCATAATCTACAGAAAATGAATTTTGTACTGCCGCGCTTAATGTTACGCTAAACACTGCTGTACCTGCAGATTCGCTAATGGTTGGCTCTGTACTTATACTTACAGAAGCTGTATTGTTATCCAATATATTGATGCTTGCAGAAGTGGCATTAACTGTTATCGCCGTATTATTGGTTCCGGTTAAAGTTGCCACTACAGTTTCTGTACCTTCAACAATGGCATCAGCCAGTACCGGAATCGAAATTGTTGCCTGAGTAGCTCCTGCAGGAATCGTTACCGTTTTGGTAGGAATAGCGGTGTAATCGCTACCTTCTGTGGCTGTTCCGCCAAGCGTAAATGTAACCTGGGTATCTGTATTGGAAGGATTACTTAGGTTTACGGTAAAAGTTCCGGACACCTGTCCGTTTTCGTTTCCATTGGTACCAGCAGTTATGGTAGCCACTGCGGTATCGTTATCTGTAATATTTACTGTCGCTGGTGTAGTACTTGCAGTAATTAACGTGTTGTTGGTTGCTGCATCCATTGTTAAAATTACCGTTTCAGTTCCTTCAACAATGTTATCGTCAATAACCGGAACACTCAAAATCGCTTTTGTCTGGCCAGCCGGAATAGTTACAGTATTGCCGGTGATGGTATAATCTGTTCCGTTAACTGCTGTACCGCTTAAACCAAAGGTAATTTTGGTATCTGTTGTCGATACATTACTTAAAGTAAAGGTAAACTGGCCAGGCGTGTTCGGTTCTGCTCCGTTAGCAGTTGCTGCAACAGTAACGGTTGCTACCGTATTGTCGGTAATATTGATAGTAGCCGGCACATTGCTAATTGAAATCAGCGGATTAGTACTCGATGTTAGCGTAGCTACAACCGTTTCTGTACCTTCAACCAGATTATCAGCCAAAACCGGAATAGTAATGGTGACAGAAGTCTGGTTGGCCGGGATAATAATGGTTTTGGTTGTTAACGATGTATAATCCAAACCTTCTGTTGCCGTTCCGCCAAGTGTGAAACTGACTTGCGTATCTGTAGCAGATGGTTTTGATAAGGTAATGGTAAATGTTCCATTCACCGGACCATTCTCACTACCTTGATTTCCGGCAGTAATAGTTGCCGTTGCGGTATCATCATCATTAATATTAAGTGTTACTGGTGTGGTATTTGCCGTAATTGAGCTGTTGTTTGTTGCAGCCGTTAGTGTTAATACTACGGTTTCTACGCCTTCAACAAGATTATCATCAATTACCTCAACAGGAAGTGTCGCTGTAGTTTCTCCTGCAAGGATGGTTACCGTATTTACCAGTGTTTTATAATCTATCCCGCTGGTTGCTGTACCAGAAACGGTAAATGAAATTTGCGTATTTGTTGTTGATGGATTGCTTAATACAAAAGTAAACTGGCCTGGAGTGTTCGGTTCACTTACGTTTGCACTGGCCACCACAGTAACTGTAGCAGAAGAATTATCGATAATGTTGATCGATGCCGGAACGTTGCTGATTCCAACTAAAGGATTATTAGAAGTAAGAAGTGTTGCAATAACCGTTTCTGTGCCTTCAACAATGTTATCGTTCAGTACCGGAATGACAATTGTACCCGTGGTTGAGCCAGCCGGAATCGTAATTATTTTGTTCTGGATTGATGTAAAGTCGCTTCCTTCCGTTGCTGTACCTCCTAAAGAGTAGCTGATCTGCGTATCTACCGATGATGGATTGCTCAATGTAACCACAAACGTCCCGTTAACCGGGCCGTTTTCATTGCCCTCGTTTCCTGGTGTGATAGCGGCAACTGAAGTATCGTTATCTACAATATTTACAGTTGCAGGCGCAGTATTTGCGGTAATTGCCGCGTTGCTGGTTGCCGCAGTCATTGTTAAAATAACCGTTTCATTGCCCTCTGCAATGTTATCATCCAGAACAGGTACAGCAAGTGTAGCCGAAGTTTTTCCTGCCGGGATCACTATTGAAGTACCGATTGAAGTATAATCTTTTCCACTGGTTGCTGTACCAGAAACGGTAAAGTTAATCTGCGTATCTGTAGTAGATACATTGCTTAGCGTAAATGTAAACTCGCCTGGTTTTAATGGTTCTGCACCATCCGCAGTTGCGGCAACAGTTACGGTAGAAAGCGTATTGTCTTGTATGGTCAGTTGTGCTGGCGTTCCGTCTACGCTAACCAGGTTATTTGCAGATGAGGTTAAGGTTGCAATAACCGTTTCATCTCCTTCTACAATATCATCCGTTTTTACCTGAATCAAAATGGTTGCAGTTGTTTGCAACGCAGGGATGATAACGGTTTTAGTTGTGATGGCTGTATAATCTGCACCTTCTGTTGCAGTGCCGGTTAAGGTATAGGTAATTTGTGTATCAACAGATGATGGTTTGCTTAACGTAACTACAAATGTTCCGTTGGTTGGACCATTTTCTCTGCCATCTAAACCTTTGGCAATTGTAGCCACAGATTTGTCTTGATCTACAATTGTTGTGGTTGCTGTTGCATTGCTGATCACCACAACGCCGCCCGTAATACTCGTTAAAGTTGCTGAGAATGTTTCTGCAGGTTCTGTAAGATTATCTGCAAGCGTCTGAACTGTAAAAGTCAGTTGTGTGCCTGCCGGAGAATTTGCCAGAAACTCTAAGAAACCCGCTTTTGCCGTGTAATCTGATCCGGCTTTAGCTGTTCCATCTACTGTTGCATAATCTACGCGGAAAGCATTTTGTACCGCATTATTCAATGTTACGGTAAATGTCGCCAAACTGCCTTCGTTTACATTTGGATCTGTTGAGATGCTTACGCTTGCTGTATTTGCATCAATAATATTGATGGTTGCCGGCGTATTATCAATTGTAATTCTCGCATTGCTTGAAGCCTGAAGTGTAGCAATTACAGTTTCTGTAGATTCGCTAATCGCATCAGCCAATACCGGTATTGTAATAGTAGCTTTGGTTTCTCCCGCAGGGATCGTAATGGTTTTATTGGTTATGGTTGTATAGTCCGAGCCTTCTGTTGCAGTACCTGCTAAAGTGTACGTAATATTGGTAGCGGTTGATGATGGGTTACTCAATGTTACGATAAATGTTCCCTCTTTCGGACCAGTTTCATCACCATTAACGCCCGGTGCAATGCTGGCCACAGAGCTGTCGTTATCCGTTATAGAAACAATTGCAGTTGCAGCATTAATGGTTACTAATCCGCCAGTTATGTTACTTAATGTAGCACTAAAAGTTTCTGAAGGTTCTACCAAATTATCATCAATAATCGGAACGCTAAACGTTAAAACTGTTCCTGCAGCAGAACCTGCCGGGAATTTTAGTGTGCCGCTTGTTGCAGTATAATCAGATCCGGCAAGTGCCGTACCATTTGCAGTTGCGTAATCTACTGTGAATTCATATTGTACTGCATTATTCAAGGTTACAGAAAACACAGCATTACCTGCAGATTCTTGCACACTTGGTGCAGTGGTAATGCTTACGCTGGCTGTATTGTTATCTAAAATATTAATTGTTGCAGGATTGTTGTTTACCGAAACTAAAGGATTAGATGAATTACCCAAAGTAGCAATTACGGTTTCCGTTCCTTCTAGCAAATTGTCGGTTAATACCGGAATAGTAATGGTTGCTGTTTTTGTACCGGCCGGAATAGTTACCGTTTTGGTCGTGATTGTAGAGTAATCGCTTCCCTCTGTAGCCGTTCCAGCTAAAGTATAGGTAATCTGCGTATCTGTTGCAGATACTTTGCTTAGTGTAACTATAAATGTACCATTAACTGGACCGTTTTCATTTCCGGTAACGCCTGCGGCAATAGTTGCCGTTGCGGTATCATCATCGGCAATGTTTACTGTTGCAGCTGTAGTACTTGCAGAAATTACAGCATTATCTGTTGTTGCTGCCATTGTAAGAATTACAGTTTCCTGCCCTTCTACAATATCATCGTCAATAACCGTAACCGGAAGTACCAACGTTTTCTGACCTGCCGGGATAATAACAGATGTACCCAGCGAAGTATAATCTATTGCGCTTGTAGCGGTTCCTGTAACAGTGAAAGATACTTTAGTATCGGTTGTAGAAATATTGCTAAGCGCAAAGGTGAAGCTACCTGTAGTATTCGGTTCTGCAGCATTTGCCGTGGCAGTAACTGTAACGACAGAAGTTGTATTGTCTGTAATGTTAATCGTTGCAGGCGTTGTATTTGTGGTCACTGCCGTGTTGCTTGATGTACCAAGAGTTGCAATTACAGTTTCTGTACCTTCTACCAGATTATCGGTTAATACCGGAATGGTAATGGTTGCTGTTGTTTGGTTGGCCGGAATGGTAATGGTTTTTGTTGTGATTGGACTATAATCACTTCCTTCTGTTGCTGTGCCAGCCAATGTATATGTAATTTGCGTATCGGTAGCAGAAGGTTTGCTTAATGTAACGGTAAACGTTCCATTCACCGGTCCGTTTTCCGATCCGTTTGTACCTGCAGTAATTGTAGCAGTAGCGGTATCATTATCTACAATAGTTACTGTAGCCGTACCAGTAGCAATAGTCACTAACCCACCGCTAATATTACTTATGGATGCGGAGAAGGTTTCGTTGCCTTCAATCAGGTTGTCGTCATTAATAGGAACGGTAAAAGTAAGTTTGGTATTTGCCGGAGAATTTGCCGGGAAACTTAGTGTTCCTACAGTTTCAGTATAGTCTTGTCCGGCGCCAGAAGTCGCCGTTCCATTTGCCGTAGCAAAATTTACGGTAAATGCTTCCTGTACCGCATTGTTAAGCGTTACAGTAAAAGTCGCCACACCGGCAGATTCATCAACAGATGTTGGCGTTGCCGAAATGCTTACAGTTGCAACATCATTATCGGTAATTGTTCCGATACCTTCTGCCTGAGAAATTGTAAGTGGAGCAGTTGGATTGCTTAATGTTACTTTGAAATTTTCTGACGGTTCGCGAACCAAATCATCAATGATCGAAATAGAAATTGGTTGGGTCGCTCCGCTTCTTGATCCCGCAGGGAAAGTTACGGTACCCGTTTTCGCGATATAGTCTGATCCGGCCGTTGCTGTATTATCAGATGTTGTGTACGTTACGGTAAGCGCATCCTGAATATTTCCGGTTAATGTAACCGTAAACATCATATTGCCAACATTTTCTGATGCAGTTACACTATTGATTGCAACGCTTGCCGCATCGTTATCTAAAATAGTTGCCGTTCCGGTTGCACCTGCATTCGGAATGGTAACCGGCGAACCGGCACCAACTGAAGTTAACGTTACCGTGAAGGTTTCTGTAAGTTCAGCAATATCATCATTAATAATCGGAATGTTAAATGTTTGCGTAGCGCCGCTAACAGAATTTGCCGGGAATGTAACGCTTGATGTTGTTGCGGTATAATCCGATCCGGAAAGTGCTGTGCCATTTGCAGTAGTAAAATTAACGGTAAATGCGTTTTGAACATTTCCGGTAAGGGTTACTGTAAATACAGCATTGCCGGCACTTTCGTTAACAGTAACACTATTTACGGCAACCGTTGCCACATCGTTATCGGCAATATTAACCGTTGCAGGTGTAGTGCTGGCTGTTATAGCTGCATTGTTTGTAGCAGCGGCCATTGTTAAAATAACGGTTTCATTACCTTCTGCCAATAAATCATCCAGAACGGGAACACTTACTGTAGCCGTTTTATCTCCGGCTTTTATGGTAACAGATGTTCCGATAGAAGTATAATCTACGCCGCTTGTTGCGGTTCCGGTTACGGTAAAATTAATCTGAGTATCCGTAGTAGATGCATTAGTCATTGTAAATGTGAACAAGCCCGCTGTTGCAGGTTCTGCTCCATTTGTAGTGGCCACAACCGTTACGGTTGATTTGGTATTGTCTAAAATGTTTATCGTTGCCGGAACATTGCTAAAGCCAACGGTTGCATTGTTTGAGGCCGTTAATGTTGCAATTACCGTTTCAGTTCCTTCAACCAGGTTATCAGTCAATACCTGAATCGGGATGGTAATTGTAGTCGTATTAGCCGGAATAGTAACTGTTTTAGTGGTAATAGCGGTATAATCGCTGCCTTCCGTTGCTGTTCCTGTTAAAGTAAATGTAAGTTGTGTGTCTGCGTAAGACGGATTGCTCAAAGTAACAACAAATGTTCCGTTTGCTGGTCCGTTTTCATTTCCATCAACACCTTTTGCAATAGTAGCTGTAGCTTTATCATCGTCTATTATCGTGGTTGTTGCTGTGGCATTCGAAATCAATACAGCACCTCCGCTTACATTACTTATTGTAGCATTGAATGTTTTATTTGGTTCTGCAATATTGTCGTTTATAATCGGAACGGTAAAAGTTTTAGTTGTTCCGGCAGGTGAGTTTGCAGGGAAAGTTAATGTTCCGCTTGCTGCTGTATAATCAGAACCTGCAGTTGCTGTTCCGTTTGATGTAGCATAATTAACGGTAAAAGCATTTTGAACAGCATTATCCAGCGTTACCGTGAAAGTTGCCAAACCAGCAGACTCATCAATTGTTGCAGCCGTAGAAATACTTATACTCGCTGTATTGGCATCGATAATATTGATTGATGCAGGCGCGGTGTTCACAGTAATATTTCCGGTAGTTGGCGCTGTTAAGGTTGCGATTACAGTTTCTGTACTTTCTGTAATATCATCTTTAAGTACTTCTATTGTAATTGTTCCGGTAGTTGTACCGGCTGGTATGGTGATGGTTTTTGTGGTAATGGTTTTGTAATCGCTTCCTTCTGTTGCCGTGCCCGCTAAGGTATAAGAAATCTGAGTATCTGTAGCAGAAACCTTGCTTAATGTAACGGTGAAAGTTCCATTTACCGGACCGGTTTCGTTACCGTTTATACCTGCAGTTACTGTTGCAACAGCTATGTCGTTATCTGTAATATTTACAGTTGCAGCGGTTGTACTTGCCGTAATTGCAGCATTGCTTGTGGCCGCTGCCATGGTCAGGATTACTGTTTCGGTCGGCTCAACAATTTGATCGTCAATTACTGTTACAGGTAATCTAAAAATCGTCTGTCCTGCCGGGATAGTAACCGAAGTACCAATTGACGAATAATCAGATCCATTCGTTGCAGTTCCTGAAATAACAAAGTTAACCTGGGTATCCGTTGTGGATACATTGCTTAATGTAAATGTAAACTGGCCTGGCGTATTTGGTTCTGCTCCATTTGCTGTTGCAGCAACTGTAACGGTTGCTTTAGTGTTGTCAATAATATTGATGGTTGCCGGCGTAGTATTGATTGATACCAGGTTACTGGTTGAAGTTCCTAATGTAGCAATAACCGTTTCTGTTCCTTCTACAATAGCATCTGTCAAAGTCGGGATCGTAACTGTGGCCGTTGTTTGTCCGGCCGCAATTGTAACGGTTTTAGTTGTAATGGTGGAATAATCCAATCCTTCAGTAGCTGTTCCGCTGAGTGTGTACGAAATGGTTGTTGCCTGAGCAGCCGGGTTACTCAATGTAATGGTAAATGTTCCGCTAACTGGTCCCTCCTCTTTTCCATCAATACCTGAAGTTATTGTAGCTACAGATGTATCGTTGTCAATGATGTTAACAGTTGCCGGACTCGTACTTGCCGTAATGCGGCTATTGTTTGTCGCCGCATTCATAGTCAAGATAACAGTTTCTGTCCCTTCGGCGATATTGTCGTTGATTACAGGAACAGAAAGTTTGTATGTTGTTTCTCCTGCCGGGATGATGATAAATGTACCCAGATCTGTAAAATCTGCGCCCGATGTTGCTGTTCCTGAAACTGCAAAGTTAATCCTCGTATCAGTCGACGACGCTTTGGTCATCGTGAATGTAAATTCACCAGCAATATTCGGTTCTACACCATCTTTAGTTGCTGCAACACTAACAGTTGCTACATCATTATCAATTATATTAATTGTTGCCGGAGTTGTATTTACAGTAATGCTACCTGTTGTTGGTGCAGTTAAAGTTGCAATTACAGTTTCTGTACCTTCTACCAGGCTATCATCAATTACCGGAATGGTGATAGTTCCGGTTTTTGTATTGGCTGGAATTGTGACGGTTTTTGTAGCAATAGTATTGTAATCCGATCCTTCAAGTGCAGTCCCACTCAAGGCATAACTTATGGTTGTTGGCGTACTGCTCAGTTTGCTTAACGTTACTGTAAATGTTCCGTTAACCGGAC
The DNA here is from genome assembly GCF_052343045.1 of Pedobacter terrestris. Classification (NCBI taxonomy): domain Bacteria; kingdom Pseudomonadati; phylum Bacteroidota; class Sphingobacteriia; order Sphingobacteriales; family Sphingobacteriaceae; genus Pedobacter; species Pedobacter terrestris. Next base: position 2,700,516 of record NZ_CP180264.1, read on the forward strand.
CAGTTTCATCTCCATTTGTTCCCGCAGTTATTGTAGCAACAGAAACATCATCATCAGCAATATTCAGCGGAACTGAAGCCATATTTGCCGTGATTAACGGATTGTTTGTAGCTGATGCCATTTTAAGGATCACTGTTTCTGTACCTTCTACCAAATCATCGTCAATTACCGGAACAGAAAGTGTTGCAGTAGTGGCCAAAGCAGGAATGGTAAATGTTGTACCAATTGATGTGTAATCGGTTCCGCTTGTAGCCGTTCCGGTAACTGTAAAGGTAACTGTGGTTGGTGTAGAACTGGCTTTGGTCATTGTAAACGTAAACACACCGTTTGTTGCAGGCTCCGCAGCATTTGTTGTTGCGGCAACAGAAACCACAGAAACGTCATTATCTAAAATATTGATGGTCGCCGGTGTTGTGTTTACGGTTACAGTACCCGTTGTTGGGCCCGATAAGGTTGCAATAACCGTTTCAGTTCCTTCTACAATGCTATCGTCAATTACCGGAATCGTGATGGTTCCGGTTGTGGTGTTTGCAGGAATTGTAATGGTTTTAACTGCTATGCTTGTATAATCAGAACCTTCTGTTGCAGTTCCTGAAAGTGTATAGCTTATAATTGTTGGGTTAACACTTGGTTTACTCAGTGTAACCGTAAAGGTACCATTAACCGGACCAGTTTCATTACCTGTTACACCAGCTGCTATAGTTGCGACAGAGACATCATCATCGGCAATGTTTACAGTTGCAACCGCATTGGCGGGAGTCTGTGTAATCAATACACCATTATCGGCGGTTGATAAATTCATGACTACCGTTTCCAGACCCTCAACCAAATTGTCATCAATTACCTGAACCGGCACAACTACTGATGTGCTGCCAGGAGGAATCGTAGCTGTTCCACTTAATGTAGTGTAATCGCTGCCTGGAGTTGCGGTACCTGAAATGGTATATCCAATAACAGTAGGATTTGGCCTGCTGTTTTGAATACTGATGGTAAACTCTCCGTTGGTGCCCGGTTCTGAAGCATTCGGTTTTGATGCCACAAGGCTTGCAAAATTGTTTACTGCAACCGCAGTATTGTAAGCAATGTTATTACAGCTTTCTGTAGTTCCACCGTTTTTACATTCCAGATGTGGGTCTGTCGGCGTCGATTGTGTTGTTGGATCTGTCGCATCCGGATCGGTTGTATCTGCCGGACGAAGCATACTCGCTTCAACGGAAATATTTGTACCCGCTAATGTTGTACCAACTGTTCCGGTAATGGTATACGTAGCGGTTGCACCGCTCGACATGTTTAATCTGGAATTGTAGGCAGAGCCCGAAATTGTTCCGCTTGTTTGTGAAACCGTTCCGGTGCTTGAGGTAAGCACTGCATTTGTTATAGTAAAACCTGCAGGTGCTGTAAAATTGAAACCCGCACCCGTAACCGCACTTGTACTTCCGGTTGAGGAATTGTTAATATTTTCGACAACGACGGTGTAACTTACCGTATTTCCGGCTGAAACTGCAGCCGTGGTAGATGGAGTAATGCTTCTTGTTCTTAAATCGGCTACTGTAACGCTGATGTTTACACTTTTAGTTTGTTCCAAACCAGCAATGTATGCGTAGGTATCCATCAATTTTTCATTACCGAAATCATAAACCCCGGTACCATTATTTGTTGTACTACCTTGCACACCTCCAAAATTATTAGTTGTGGTGACATAAGCACCCCATTTGTGACCATTATTATTGGATGAAGTACCCGCGGTTTGTACAGGAGGAGAGGAACTTCGAGGATAAGTGCCGGCACCTGTAATATCAGAATCGTTCCAATATACGATATCACTGTATACCGTTGCGTCTGAGTTGCCTGTTCTGATTACATAATTTGTAGTATTTTCAGCAAGTTCAACGATTACACCGTTTGGATTAATCTCCATATCGATGTAAGGGAAATGGACTTCTGCGGTTTGCAATTTAACTTTCAAACTACTGATTACAGTTCCTGCTGGCATAGAAACTCCATTTCCATCCTTTCCGTCCCAATATACCCTATTGCTTCCTGCGGTTGCATCACCTGTAAGTATGCGCGGTACCGGAGTTGGAATAGTGATAATATAAGTTCCGTTTTCGGAAGCATCAAAGGTGATGTAACCACCTTTTTGGCCAGCTTGATTGTTTGTTCCCTCCACTCCCGTTAATCCAATGTTAGAAATGGTTGGCGTTGTTGCTGTCTTCTTGAGCCAGGTAGTTGTCGGCGTTGTGCCGCTTATACATACAGGTTGATCTGATGTCGGCAAATCTGCGGCCGGTGCGGTATAAAATATTTTATGTGTAACCTGAATACTCGGACTGCTCTGATCCTGTGTTGTCGGATCGTTTATCGCAGCAACAACGCTGTTTCGGTCAGATGTGTTTAAACTCTTAAATGTTGGCGCCCCATTCGCATCTACAACCCCTTTATTATTGGCAAAAAAAGCAAAACCGGCTCCGTGTAGACCGTTTGTTTTTACCCGATATGCCCTTCCGTTTTTGGTTAAAACCCAGTTTGTACCGTAGTAGCCTACTCTAAAATCTGTATTGATTACCAAAAGGTTAAGTAAATTAGTATAAACTCTTCCTGGTAAGTAAGCATTTCCTGCTGCATTTCTTACTGAAACATCCCATGCGGCAATTAAGCTAAAACTATTTGTAGTAGTAGGCGCATCCCAATCGTCTGTTGATAATTTATTTATCGTTCCGGTTTCCGCATTCGTTACATTCGCAGCATCTGCTGCGCCCACAGGCAGAAACTCAATCTTGTAAATACCGGTGGTTAATACAGGGTAGTAGGCAGGGAGATAACGATTGGCAACATTATCGGTTGCAGTTATTTTAGGTCCGGCAGCTTCCTGTGCTCTATTGGTAATTTTACCTACAGTCGCACTGGTTAAAACAGTGGTCTGGTTTCCGGATGGATCTGTAACCCGAATGGCCTGATTACCACCGCTTACCCCGGCTGCACTAAAGGCAAGTGCTAAAGTTTCTCCGCTTTGCGCATATGCAAAATGAGTGCCCAAAGTTTTAAATGGCCATGATGCAGTAGTTGTACCTGTTAAGTTATTGTTACTGTACATGTAGGCGCGTTTCCCAACTGTTGCGCCCTGGTACAAATCCTTACTTCCATCCGCAAAAGCAGGAGCAGTAAAAAAAATAAACGTTAAGGAAACAAGTAAGGAATATGCGAAATATTTAAACGATTTGTGCGTTAAAAATTTATAGCAGAAGAAAGATAGAGACAGGGCAAAGCCTACCAATAGTAAAGGTTTATTCATACACGGAACGAGAAAATGCAACAATTGGGATGATGCAGTTAAATTGTAATAGCTAAGTCTTAAAAAATTATATTCTGGGTAATAAGTTGCGTTAAAAAACTTTGAATAAAATGAACAACCTCAATCATGGCTGAACCTTAACAAAAGTATATTATTTTCGTTACAATAAAATAAATTTTATTTTTTTGTCTGTTATAAACTACAGATTTTAGACTAAAATGACAAAACAAATTTTAGTTCTCTTGTAAATTCTATTTATAATGCAAACATAATCAAGTATTTGATTTGCGGCAAGAAAGACTATACAACCGATAGTTGTATTTTTAAAATTAAAATCAGATTAGAACTTTACCTGATAATCAGACACATTACTCACAAATCGCATCTGAATCCAAATTTTATTCAACCATTTTGTTCATATTACGTAATAATCTTCGCAATAGTGAAGTTTCTTCGGTGATGATTTCTGCATCGGCGAGCATTCCGTTTTTGAGTTGGACTTGTCTTTGAGGGTCTTTATTTTCGTATTTATTAAAGCTTACCTTCGCGATGAAGACGCTATCTTTATAAGCCGCGTCTGAAATGTATGTAAGCTTTCCTCTGATCATTCCAAATTGTTCATACGGGTAACTTCTCAGCTTAACCAACGTCTCTTCTCCTACTCTGATTTTTCCCATATTGTTTTGTGGAATCTGCAACTCTCCAAAGAAATCAGTGTTCCCTGGATTAATAACAAAAACTTCCTGATTGACGAGAAAGTTTTGATTTTGCTGGACAATGCCCGCAAAGCTAACTCTACCTGCAAAAGGCGCATCCAAAACGTATTTTTGTATCCAAGAATCACTGTCTGTAATGCATTGATTAAGTGATTGTATAAATTTAGCTTGTTCTTCAGCAATAGTATGTCTAATATCCAGCAGTTCTTTTTCCTTTGCTGCATACGTTGTTTCATTATTAACCAGAGCTGTTTCAGTTTGTTGCAAGGGATACTTGGCATTCAAATAGGTGTTTTCTTGTTGTATGAATTCGCTTCTGGAAATCACTTTGTCTTTGTACAATTTCTGATAAGCATCATATTCTTGCTGCTGATTTATATATTCCTTTTGTTGAACACTCTGCTGGCGCAAGATCTGCGCTTTCAACTTTCTTATACCTTCCAGATCTTTAGACAGATAGCGCATTTTTTTCAAATAGTAGCCATTTTTCTGAGTGGATTGATACTGCAGATATTGCTGATAAAAACTTTGATAACTTCCCTGCAATTCTCCCAAGTTGAGTCCAGTTGGCAAAGCCGATTGATTTTCAACAAGATTCAGTAAATTATTCTGAAAGTTCTTTAAAACAATATTCAGGCGTAAAACATCTTCATGAGATGCGGTACTTTCGAAGAAGGCTAAAGTTTGATTCTTTTTAACCACCTCACCGTCCTTCACTAAAAGTCTAATAAGTTTCCCATTTTGCTTCGCCAAAACTGGTTTAGGTGAATTTAAGCTGTTTACTTTTAGAGTTGTTTTCACAATATCCGGATACTGAATTAACGCTGAAAGTAAAACAATACCAAAAACAACTGAAAATATCAGTGTTATCCCCCATCGTAAAATCCATTTCGGAACAGAAGTAATGATCTCTTGCACTTCATCACTTATCTTTTCATTTTGATATATTGTACTGGTTCCCTGCGTATTTTCATCTTGATCTTCCATAATTAATTTCCAAGTTCTAACTGATTTTGCACCAATAAATAGTATTCGCCTCGCTTTTTAGTAAGCTCCAGATGCGTACCTTGTTCAGTAACTTTACCTTTATTCAAAACAATTATATTATCTGCATTTCTAACCGTACTTAGACGATGGGCAACTACAATAACCGTTCTGCCTTTGAAAAAATTTTCAAGATTTTCCATTATTATCTTTTCATTATTGGCATCGAGCGCATTTGTAGCTTCGTCGAAAAAAATGTATTCCGGATCTTTATAAACAGCGCGTGCAATTAATATCCGCTGTTTTTGTCCCTGACTAATTCCGTTACCCGCAGCACCAATTTTAGTATGTAGACCTAAAGGCAAACTGTCGATAAACTCGTTTATATTGGCTACGGTTATTGCATGTCGCAACTTTATCGAATTGGGGTAATCATCACCTACAGCTATATTTTTGGCAATGCTATCTGAAAAAATAAATCCATCCTGCATCACCGTTCCACATTTCCCTCTCCAAAAACGATAACCTATTTGCCTTAATTGAACTGGTCCTATCTTTAAATCTCCCTTTTGTGCTTCGTAAAACCTCAATAATAATTTTAAAATCGTCGTTTTCCCACTTCCGCTCATACCCACAATTGCGGTTGTTTTTCCTTCAGGAATCGTCAAATTGATATTAGATAAGACAGCTTCATTTCCTGCTCCGGGATAAGTGAAGGTTAGATTATGAATACTAATGCTTCTGTCATTTGGCAATTCGTTGGCGAATACTCTGTCTACAGGTTCTTCATCTTCGAGCTGATGAATCTCATTGAGTCGCTCCAAACTTATTTTTGCGTCTTGTAACTGTTGTAAAAAACCTAGTAACTGTTCTATAGGACTATTTAATTGGCCAACAATTGATTGTATCGCCATCATTGCTCCTAAGGTTAAATCTCCATCAATTACAGCCTTTGCAACAATAAAGGTGATTAAAATATTTTTTCCTTCATTAATGAAAAACGTACCTGTTTGTTGAATTTGGGTTAAGGATAAACTTTTGATACTGAACCGAAACAAGCCCGCTTGTACTGACTCCCATTCCCAGCGCTTTTGCTGCTCAGAGTTATTTAACTTAATTTCTTGCATACCGGTTATTAATTGTACCACAGCACTTTGGTTCTTTGATGACATATCAAAACGTTTAAAGTCCAGCGTTCTTCTTTTACTTAAAAACAGGATGGTCCAAATTGTATATAAAATACTGCTGATCAGAAAAATCAAAAATATAGTAAGATTGTACCAGGCCAATACAAAAGCAAAAACCACCAGATTGAATAGTGAAAAAACAACATTAAGTGTAGAGCCGGTAAGAAACGATTGTATTCTATTCTGATCTTGCATGCGCTGCAGAATATCACCGGTCATTTTAGTATCGAAAAAACCCATCGGCAACCGCATCAACTTGATGATAAAATCAGTAAGAATAGAAATGTTAATGCGTGTACTAATGTGCAGTAAAATCCAACTTCGAATAAATTCAACAAATAACCGACCAACAAAAAGCATGGTTTGCGCAATTACAATAACATAAATGAAATTCAAATTGCGTGTATTGATTCCGGTATCTACAATACTTTGAGTTAAAAAAGGTAAAATTAATTGAAGTAAGCTACCAACAGCGAGCCCTACAAAAAGTTGGAAGATCAACTGTTTGTAGTTTCTCAAATAACTGAGTAGGTAGCTTAGATTTAGGCCATTTTCACGATCGCCATCATGTAGATAAAACCGTGGAGTAGTTTCTATAGTCAGTACAATTCCTTCACGATTATTTTCCTGAATTGTACTTGCCCAGTGTCTCAAAAATTCTTTTTCACTGTAAATAATCAGGCCTTTTGCAGGATCTGCGATATAGAAGTTTCCTCTCGCAATGCGGTATAAAACAACAAAATGATTCTGATTCCAGTGCAAGATTACCGGCAAGTCAATTTCTGACAAAAGCCGTGGTGTTATTTTCATTCCATTTGTCCGGAAGCCGATTTTTTCTGCGGCCTCACTAATCCCCAATAAAGAAACACCTTCTCGATTTATACCACTGATATCACGAAGTCGTTGTAAACTGAAGTTTTTTCCATAATGTTTTGCAATCATACGAAGACAAGTTGGACCACAATCCATTTGATCGGGCTGTTTGTAGTGAGGAAAGGCTTTCAATATGGGTTTGCTTTAGTTCAATCGAAATAAATATAGCTAAAGCAATCCAAAAAAATAAAACAAAATAGACATAAATAAACATAATAGTTGTTGAAAATAAACTCAAGAAACTAGATTAATCCAGATGTGTTTTCAAAAATTCGTGGATTTGTATAGGCAATAAATTCACAGCGACGATTGTTCCAGTTTCATCCAGCAGAAAATTAGTCGGAAAGACATGAATATTAAGTTTAGAAGTTTCTACACCGCCCAAATCTATAAATTGTGGCCAGGTGAGGCTATGCTTTTCAATGGCATCTAACCAAGCTTGTCTTTTATTCTCATTGTCAATAGATATTCCGACGATGTCAAATCCTTTAGAAATAAATGTACTTCGAATTTTCGCCAACTGAGGCGCCTGTGCGATGCACGGCCCACAACTGCTGTACCAAAAATCAATCAATGTGTATCTGTTTTTGGCGTAAACTGCCTTATTTAACGGTTGCTTATTTTGAGTATATGCTACAAAATCAGGAAAAGTATTCCCTTTTGAAACCCGTTTGGCCATGTTCATTTTCTTAAATATCATTTGCCACATGGTGGATTCTTTTAGGTTATCGGAAAATGTATCAACAGCAGTCTCTAATACTGGTCGGTAACCTCCAAGAAATGCACTTACTAAAGTGGACAACGCATAATAGGAATTTGGATGAAGCTTAACATAGTTCAACGTTACAGAATCGATGCGATCACCGTTCGCAGTCACATCGTTCATCATCTTTAATTCAATACCGTAAGGAATATCGTTTCCATATTGATCGTAGATCTTATTTCTTTCCATCCGTTGAAGCGATCCTTTATTAAAAACCTCTTTGAAAAAAGCATTATAAGCAACGCTTTCTTGCGTAACCGCATTGGTATTTTTAGGCTCTTCATAATTAGAATCAACGTTGAGGGTAATAGATTGTGCACCTGTATCCAAAACTGTTCGGTATGATAAATAGCTGCTGCCAAACTTAAATCCCACCAATATTGGATTTTGTATTTTGCCAGTCATCTGAAATTTGCCTGATATGACCCGTGCTGTTATCTTTTCAATATTTTGATGAACTGAATCTTCCTTATCATACAAGTGAAGTTCGACGATACCAGTATCAATATTTATTTTTCCATTAATTTTGAAATCGATTGGTTTCGGCTTTTGACCGAAACTGATAAGTGAATTCAGAATCATTATTAGGCAAATAATTATTTTTCTATGCATTTTTATGAAAATAAAACTGTATTAATTATATATTTAATTGAAATACAACTTAAAGTTTAGGGCAGACTTAATAAAAAATATGATAGTAACAACTTAAAAAAATATACCAGTTGGATTTATTTCAACTTACTTTCGTTTTAAGAACTACCGTTTCGCACCAAAAACTAATGTTAGTAACGAAGAACTTCCTCAAGTTCTTCGTTACGTTCTTACAATACATATTAGCAGCCATTCGGGTTTCTAGAACGACATACCCCTGTAGTATCACAACACCAATCTTCAGCTTTACAAACTACTTTATCACATGGCATACCACCTTCAACTGAGAGTTCCTGTAGCCCACCTAAAACATTTTTAAGCTGTGACCGGGTTAATACTTGCGCTTGAGAAAGCGTTTTTGTTAATTTCATCGTTTTCATATTTTAAATTTCTAAAGTTTATAAATCTATCTTTTAGCCAGATAGTGAGGCTATAAATTGATATAAATATTTCTTATTATTATCATTTACTACTCGGTCTATTAAGGACAGGGCTGTATTCTAGTAATACACCTTCCAGTAATATCACAACACCAATCCTCAGGGTTACACGTTCCGCAATCCATACCAGAAATTGATACTGCTAAACCATCAGTTGTTCCACCTAAGACATTTTTAAGCTGTGAGCGGGTTAATACTTGTGTTTGAGAAAGCATTTTTTTTAATTTTTTCATTTTTTTAAAATTTTAAAGTTTATAAATCTATCTTTTGTTAGACAGTTAAGCTATGCAATAAACGTTGCATTCGTTTTATGTAAAAAGCACTTTGAAATCATAAGAACTGTTTAATTTCTTCTAATGTGTAAAGATCTGGTAATTTGTAGCCATTGATTAAAATGGTTGGTGTATGTGTAATCTCTACCATTCTACACCATTCTTTTTGCTTCTTCATCACTATATCCAAATCCAGATTAAATACGACTGGAAAAATCTTTGCCCAATCTTCGTAATTTTTGTCCGTCCGTTTGTACCAATTATCTATTGCCTCTTCAACCAATTTCTTATCATCTAATTGATTTAATGCAATAATGTGTCTAGCAACTTTAGTACGTTCGTCATTTTCTTTATTAGCCGTTGTAAAAATTATTTTAACGTTGATATCATCTTTTTCTAAAAGCCATTTTTGCAACATTTCATGCGTTTTCATACATGGATTACAAAAAAGATTACTAACCATCGTAATTGTTTTGTCTGCATCTAAATTCCCTAGTACAACAGGTAAAAGATCACTATCAACTGCATATTTTGCTTGACTGGTGAGCATTTTATTAAACAGATCAACGTCGTATTTAAACTTATTTAATTGCCGGCGCAAAGGCTGTAATTGTAGAGATTGGAGGAAATGGGGTTTTAAAAACACCCAGACTGTTATGGGAAGTAAAAATGAAAGGATAGCAATAGGAATCACTTCCAAATTAAACGATGGCATTTCAAATGCATTACCAATAAAAAACAATAAAAATTCTGTCCATAATGATCCTTGAACAATACAGCATAGTAAACACCAATTCTTATTTTTATATTGATAACCGATTGAGTAAATTGTATAAGGAATGGTTGCTAAACTTAGCCAGGCCAACCAATGGATAGAGTTTTGTTGGAAAATAAAAAACACGAGTGACCCGAAGAAATAAAAAAAACCAACCTCACTCCAGCTTAGCCAGCTCGTTAATTTCGCCGCGTCAGATTTTAAAATGGCATTACATCCATTTTTACTTGCTAAACTGCAAAGATTTGCGATAAAGCTGTTACTTGAATTTACACTTTGAACCAATAGCAAAATAGTACTCAGTAACCCAATACACTTAACCAGACCAATAAATATTCCTATTGGATTCATGAAATTCCATCTGGGAAGCACATAAAAAAATGCGAATATCAAAATAACTACTGCCGGATAATACAAAAAGTTTAAAAAGGACTTAATCCTGGTTGAACGATAATTGGGTTCAGCACTATTTGCGTTCGCCTCAGCATTTAAAGTAATTCCATCCCAACGCGTTAGAAACTCTTGCTCATCTATATGCTGATCATTTGCCTTTTCGTCAGAAAAGTTTACCAGTCCATTTTGAATCGATTCAACGAAAATAAATCTCCCACCCTTTTCAGGCAAATGAGCAACGAAAGGAAATTCAAGATCATCTGGATCATATTCTGATTTATTTATCTTGAAAGCAATATTATCGATCGACCAATCGGACAAAAAATCACTTATACACAATAAACTTGGATATTCAGGATGTGCTTCTAACTTAGATGAAATACTTGAGGAATTAAATTTAACGCCCAACTTTTCTAAAATTTTGTGGACTATACTCGAAGAGTTACTCTTATTACGAATGAATATTGTAAAAGACATAAACATCAGTTTTATTGCAGTAATTTCAAAAAATCTTCTATCTTTATTAACTATCACTTCCGCTCTCGTTTATTCTTTCCCTAAACACCTTTATTGTTCCCATATTTTTTACGATTTAAAATTTATTTTTTAGTCAATAGAGGAACATGTATCGATTAAATTCAAAAGAGAAATTAAATTGTGTAATCATTGATGATAACAATGTTTCAACTGAGCATTTGAAATCGAAACTTACAGCACTCGGTTTTCTAAATTTTATATGCAGTTACATTAATCCGCTAACCGCACTTCGTGAAATTGAGCACTTGCAAAATATAGATGTCATATTTATTGAAGCCAACATGGCGGAAATGTCTGGCTTTGAATTTGCCCGGAACATTACGCATCATGCTGCGCATATTATTTTTACGGCCAATGATTCCAATTACTGCTGGAACGCCTTTCAGGTTTTTGCACACGTGTATCTCTTAAAACCGGTAAAAGAATTTGACTTGACAAAAGTAACCCAAACTATCATAAAAAACAGAGTAGAACACTCGAATACAGAATTAACGCTTCAACCGTTTGTATTACTTAAAGGCGAAGTAAAGGGGAAATACCTGCGAATGGAACTAGAAGATATAATTCTGATCTACAAAAAAATGCATCTTGTTTTTGTAGCCACAATGAAAGGTGAATTTCAACTTAACACAACTATGGCGAATATCGAGAGAAAACTCAGTCACTACAGATACTTTATCCGAGTTCATCAATCTAATTTAATTAACAGCAATCACCTATTGAAAATTGAAGGAAATACCATTTATCTCAAGAACAAATGGACAGTTCCAGTTGGTGAATTCTACAGGGCAAATATCAGAAAATTTATTTCCTCCAATCTTTTAAATCCATAAATGGATTTTACCTGCTAGGCAATAGTTTTCCAAAACAAACTTCAAACCTTTTTCTTCTCATTCATGTTGTTAAAACAAAAACAATATGGAAAAGCATAAAGAAAGTAAAGATACCCCAAAGGAGACGAACAGCGGAAATGCAGGAACTGCGAAAGAAAAGGCCACGTTTGACCAGAATGGAAAAGGTGCTTCAGAAAAGTTTGGTGAGGCAGGTTCTACACCGAACGAATCTGGAAAGGAAAATGGCCCCGGAACAGCGAAAGAAAAATAAAACTTTCGCTGTTCCGGAGTAATTTTTATTTTTCGTAAATGCTCATTTTTTCTGCAAGTTCTATAATACTCTTGATTTTGAGTTTCTGAAACAAGCGAAGTTTATACGTACTTACAGTACCCATTCTAAGATTTAATTGCGTAGAAATATCCAATACGCCAACGCCTTTGGTAAGCAACTCGGCAACTTCCAATTCGCGACCAGAAAGCTTTGTAAAAGGATTATCAACATCATTACCTAAAATACTGTTGAACATGTTTTCTTTTACATTGCGGCTAGAATATCTGCTGCCAGCTAAAATAGTGGTAATGGCAATTACAATTTCAGATTCTTCAGCATTTTTTGCTAAATAACCTGATGCGCCCGATTTTAAGTATGGTACCGCATATATATTTTCATTTAAAGAAGAAAACACTAGAATTTTAGCATTCGGCTGAACCAATTTCAATTGTTCAATCACTTTAAGGTTGTTACCTCCCGGAAGGTTAACATCTATGATGATCAGATTTGGAGCTTTCTCCGCTTCAGTTAATGCCTGTTCTAACGTAGATGCGCTGGTGATGGTTACGCCGGTCCAAAAATCTGAAATTAAACTTTTTAAGCCCCGGCGAATAATTTCATGATCATCTGCGATAAGCACAGAGAGCGTACTTGTAGCATTTTTTGTCTTCATTGTTTCTATAATATGTTGCAATTTATAAAAAGTTATCTTATTATACTTAACTGTCAGTTATTTTTTTGTCTATTTTTGTAAATATTAAAATACAAATATTATTATTTCGGATTAAAAAACCCGCGGAGTTGCCAGTCGGATATTGGGTTTGATAAATGAAAACGCAATAGACAACTCATGAGAACCACCACTATAGCTTTGTAAAGGCCCGATTGAAAAGTCATACGCATAACCAATACGTAATTTTTCTGAAGCAAAAATCTGAACCGCCGCTACTGCCGAATTTCTCGGCGTCAGGTCTGTTTGCAGATAACTCTTGTCGTACAATTTCACTCCTGTACGGTAAGAACCGCCAACCCATAAAACGTCTTTTATAATCAAAAAAGTATTGATATCCAAACTTGTGGGCCCGCCCCTATCGTCTTTTAGTAAAAATGATGGCTTGAGCTGAAAATCATAAGACAATGGAATTAACGTACCCGCGGTGAGATAATAATGTGGTTTAGGCTGTGGGATAAATGCATATCGATCGATATCAACATATTGCGCAATCAGATTGTCTACAGAAAAACCTGCATAAAAACGATCGTTAGCAAAATATACTCCGGCACGTGCATCTGGTACAATTGTACTTTGTATACCTACAGGTTGGTTTAGCTCTGCATCGTTTGTATTCAGCATAGAGCCGTCTATTCCCAATTGTACCATTCCGATTCCTAATCCTAATGCAAGCCGGGAACTTCCATCATCATTCATCGCAATGCGATAGGCGTAATTTCCATAAGCTGCCAGATTGGTCTGCGCGCCAAGTTTATCACTGGAAACCTGAAGTGCTAAACCTACATTGCCGTTGTTTGCAATTGCATCAATTGCAAGCGACATACTTTTTGGCGCCCCGGTAATTCCTGTCCACTGGCTACGGTAAAATCCATGCACATTTAATACTTCTTTGTAGCCTGCATAGGCCGGATTAATATATATACCGTTAAACATATACTGGCTATACTGGGCATCTTGCTGCGCTTTTGCCTTCGCAAAAAACATCAGCATAAAAATGACAGGTATACTAATTTTTTTCATCATCATATTTCTAAAAACGGAAAACCTATTTCTGCCTTCCCTGCTCTGCTGCATTAATTTTTAAATGCGCGGATTAATGTTATGTAACCTTTGAATACAGTCCATTCAGAAGAGCCGGCTTTTTTAACGCGCAACAAATAATAATAAGTTCCTTCGTTTAAACCTTCGCCAGACCAATTGTTCTGGTAACCTTTTGCGCGGAATACTTCATTGCCCCAACGGTTCACAATGGTCAGTTCGTTTTCTGCAAAAGCAGATAATCCACGGATTTCAAACTGATCATTCCGTCCGTCACCATTTGGCGTAAATAGGTTCGGGATCAGCAATTCATCGCCTACAATAGTGGTTGTACGTGCCGACATCTGATTGTTCCCACGAATCGGATCTGGCTGATCTGCCGTTACAGAAGCCGAGTTTTCCAAATCACCAGCAGCAAGTGTGCGCGATTTGAAAGTCATAGTGGCCGTTTGTCCGTTCTCCAGTTTTCCTACCGTCCATACAAAATCACGTGTAACGGTGTTGAAATCGGACAATCCCTGTGAAGCCGAAATATCTTTTGGCTGATCAATCAACATTGCAATTCTATCGGTAACTTTTACACCCGTTGCCGTATTGCCCCCTTTATTTCTAACCGAAATTTTATACGACACATATTCGCCGGTTTTAACCTGGCCTTGCGTAAGCAATTCTTTGGTAATATCCAGATCTGCGGACTGATCAATCACCGCGACTGCATTTGGCGCAACACTAAATCCATTTGGACCTTTCATTACCGCTACATTGGTAATGTTTGGATAAGCAGACACATCTGCCGCAACTCTGGCGTCGAACGTAAGCACCGTGCTTGAGTTCGGCTGCATGTTCAATGTCCAGGTTAAGGTATTTCCGGTTACGGTTCCATAACCCGTTACTGTTCCTGAAACATAGGTCAATCCAGAAGGCAATTCATCAGTTACAACCACTCCACGTATTGCTGTTCCGCCTGTATTTTTTACGGTTAGCGCATACGTCAAAATTTCATTTGCCTGTGCTTTTCCATCATTATTTCCTTTCGCATCTGCAAATGATTTGCTTCCTTCCAGTTTTCCTTCTGTCGGAATATTTACCGATGGATAAATTGGCATAGTAGCATTTGCAGGATCAACCACGGTAGCCACATTACTGATTTTTAACATGCCTGATGGCAACACTGCATCAACCTTAACTTTAAACGTAAGCGCCAGTTCTCCATGTGCCGGGATGGTCAGGTTTTTCCAGTTTAGAGTCGTTCCTGTCCATTCTGCACTTTGATTTGCTGTTCCAGTAACATAACTGGTATTTGCAGGAACTGGATCTGAAACATTTACGCCGGTTCTACTTACCGAGCCAATATTTTTGACGGTAATGGTATAAGTTAATTCTTCGCCGGTTTCTGCAAATCCATTTGCATTTGCATCGGTTACTGTTTTTGTACTCACCAATTTGCTCAATTCCAACACCGTTGGGTCATCATTATCTTCGGCTGTTCCGGAAACATCAGAAACTTTTGTACCCGATGGCGCTGTTGCCGTAATTGTTGCCGTATTGCGCACAGAACCCGCGTTCTTTTCTGTTTGAGTCAGATTATAAACTGCAGTTGCAGTTGCGGTTGCGCCCGGTGCAACTGTAGCAGTGTTGAAGCTTATCACCGAAGAGATTTTAACATCGCTAAGGTTCAGCGCAGAAAGTGTAACATTTCCGGTATTTTTCGCCAGGAATGTATACGTTACTGAATTTCCATCGGCACTTAATACACCCGTTTTAACTAATGTTAAACCCGGTGCCTCCACAATATCAAATTCTGTTGCATCATCAACAGCCAGTGTTAATGGGTTGTCAGAGACTTTAGATATTGAATTTACGCCTCCGTAATGTGCGGTCAGACTGGCTTGGTTAATGAACTTGCCAAAGTCTATTTCTATTTGTTTTAGTGTATGCTGTGCAGTGATATTTACACTTTGTAAAGGTTCAAGTCTGGCAATTAGCGATGGTAAGATACTGCCTGCATCTGCACCCGGATCCGAAATCACGATATCGGTTAGCGTTACGTTTCCGGTATTCGTTACTTTAAGCGTATACTTAATTACATTTACTACGCCTTGTGGATTGGTTACCTGTTTTGTGAATGTTAACGAAGGATTTGCAACAATTGCGATAACCGTTGGATCGCCCATTTCGGCAGTTGCCGGATTATCAGATACCTTAGTCAACGTAGACGCTTTTGGATCTTGCGCTGAAGCTGTTGCTTGGTTGGTTACCAATCCTTCATTTGCATCCTCTTGAGTTACCGTGTGCTTTGCCGTAATCTTAACCGAATTACCAGGTGCAACTGTAGCAATTGCAGCAGGCAATATACTTCCCACATCGGCATTGCCATCTGTTACGCTGATGTTAGACAAAGTTACGTTTCCGGTGTTCGTAAAAATCAATTCGTACGAAATAACATCTCCAGCTTTGGTTACTGTATTTACCGATTTCTTAGTAAATGTAAAAGCCGGATTTTGAGTAAGCGTTGTTACTGTTGCATCGTTTGGTGTGCTGGTAATTGGATTATCAGACAACTGATTAATCACAACTCCTTTCGCATCTTTCGCGACAATACTGGCCTGGTTGCTGAAATTGCCAAGATCCAAATCGCTCTGCGTTAAAGTATGCGTAGCATTTACATCTGTACTTTTTCCCGGTGCAAGGCTTGCAATACGCGCCGGCGACATGCTTCCTGCATCTGCACCAGCATCCGAAATTTCTAAATCGCTCAAGGTTAAAGTTCCGGTATTGGTAACCGTAATGCGATAAGTTATGGTTTCGCCAGCTTTTGTTCCTTTACTGAGAACTGATTTTGTAAAGGTTAAAGATGATTTTCCGGCAACCGAAACTACCGTTGGAAGATCATTCCCTGGAGCTGTACCGGAGATATCGTTCACCGTATTTCCAACAGGAGTTTTTGCGGTTATCGACGCCGAATTTGTTACTGAACCTGCATCTTTTTCACTTTGTGAAATGACATAACTTTGGTTGAATGTGAAGGTTGAACCAACGCCCAGGTTTAAATCGAAGGTTTTGTTTAATGCCAATTTAGCATCTGTTAAAACAATTTGGTTTAATGGAACATCGCCATTGTTGCGCATAATAAACGTGTATTGTATGCTGTTTCCATCTGCACTTAACGTTGCGGTTTTAACTAAATCTATGTTGCCTTTAAGTATCGATGTGCTTACGGCAGATTGATCATTTGACGACTCAGGGTCTTCTGTTCCGGATGCAGGGCGAATAGAAACCTGATTGGTAATGCTTGTTCCATTGTAAGAAGCCGAAATTTTACCATTGATGGAAAGACTAAGCTCCTCGCCATTTTTGAAATCTGCTGTTGGTGTAAAGGTTGCTGCAGATGCATCATACGTTCCTCCGACGGCCGAATAGGTAACATTTTCTAATCCCGCCGGAAGATTTTCTACCAATACAATTGCTTTACCAGCAAGTACGGTTGCTGGTCCGTTATTCTTAATTTTGATGGTATAACCGATATTGCCGTTTGGCTCTACGCTGGTTACACTTGAAGATTTTGTTACACTTAAATCAACTTTCCAGTTTGGTACCGTTACCGTTACTGTTGCTGTAGAAGATTTTGAAGGATCTAACTGATCCGTGATTTTATACTCCAACACATACACGCCCGGAAGTGTCCCTGGCATTACTTTTACTTCGCCAGTGGCGATATCAATTGAAAGGTTATTATTTGAAGTGGACAACTGTTCGATTTTCACGGTGTTGATCGTCGCCCCAGAACCGCCGTTGTACATATCATTTGCAAGCACATTTGCAATTGCGACGCCACCACTAAAACCGTCAACAACGCCATTATCTTCCACTGCTAAAATTGCATCAGAAGTTACGTTTACTTTGATCGTTGCAGTCGATGTTTTGCTTGCATCCAGTTTATCGGTAATCGTATAGGTCAGCGTGTATTCTTTCGCTGGCGTGTTTGGTTTTACCGTTACTTTTCCGGTTGCAACATCTAATACTACATTTCCGTTGCTGTCGTTTGTGCCGGCTGTAATGGTCACATTGGTTAAATCGGCCTGTGTTCCACCGTTGAAGGTATCGTTGCTTAAGATGTTCTCAATTGCTGTTCCACCTTTAATGGTATTTGCTGAACCTGAATCGTCTTTGGCTAAGATTGCATCTGATCCAACAGTAACTTTAATGGTTGCGGTTGATGTTTTGCTTGCATCCAGTTTATCGGTAATCGTATAGGTCAGCGTGTACTCTTGCGCTGGTGTGTTTGGTTTTACCGTTACTTTTCCGGTTGACTCGTCTAATACTACGTTTCCGTTGCTGTCGTTTGTGCCGGCAGTAATCGTAACGTTGGTTAAATCTGCTTGTGTTCCGCCGTTGAAGGTATCATTGCTTAAAATGTTTTCTATCGCTGTTCCACCTTTAATTGTGTTCGCTGAACCTGAATCGTTGGTTGCTAAGATTGCATCTGAAGTTACGTTTACTTTGATCGTTGCAGTCGATGATTTGCTTGCATCCAGTTTATCGGTAATCGTATAGGTCAGCGTGTATTCTTTCGCTGGCGTATTTGGTTTTACCGTTACTTTTCCGGTTGTCTCGTCTAATACTACGTTTCCGTTGCTGTCGTTGGTGCCGGCAGTAATGTTCACGTTGGTTAAATCTGCTTGTGTTCCGCCGTTGAAGGTATCGTTGCTTAATACGTTTTCTACCGCTGTTCCGCCTTTGATTGTATTCGCTGAACCTGAATCGTTTGTTGCGGCAATCGCATCTGATCCAACCGTAACTTTGATCGTCGCGGTTGAGGTTTTGCTTGCATCCAGTTTATCGGTAATGGTATAACTAAGCGTGTATTCTTGCGCTGGTGTGTTTGGTTTTACCGTTACTTTTCCGGTTGACTCGTCCAACACTACATTTCCGTTGCTGTCGTTTGTGCCGTCAGTAATTTTCACGTTGGTTAAATCGGCTTGTGTTCCGCCATTGAAGGTATCGTTGCTTAATACGTTTTCTACCGCTGTTCCGCCTTTGGTTGTGTTTGCTAGACCTGAATCGTCTTTGGCTAAGATTGCATCTGAAGTTACGTTTACTTTGATTGTTGCAGTCGATGTTTTGCTTGCATCCAGTTTATCGGTAATCGTATACGTAAGAGTGTATTCTTTCGCTGGCGTATTTGGTTTTACCGTTACTTTTCCGGTTGTCTCGTCTAATACTACGTTTCCGTTGCTGTCGTTGGTTCCGGCAGTAATAATCACGTTGGTTAAATCGGCTTGTGTTCCGCCGTTGAAGGTATCGTTGCTTAAAATGTTTTCTATCGCTGTTCCACCTTTGATGGTATTTGCTGAACCCGAATCGTTGGTTGCGAAGATTGCATCTGAAGTTACGTTTACTTTGATTGTTGCAGTCGATGTTTTGCTTGCATCCAGTTTATCGGTAATCGTATAGGTCAGCGTGTATTCTTTCGCTGGCGTGTTTGGTTTTACCGTTACTTTTCCGGTTGCAACATCTAATACTACATTTCCGTTGCTGTCGTTTGTGCCGGCTGTAATGGTCACATTGGTTAAATCGGCCTGTGTTCCACCGTTGAAGGTATCGTTGCTTAAGATGTTTTCAATTGCTGTTCCACCTTTAATGGTATTTGCTGAACCTGAATCGTCTTTGGCTAAGATTGCATCTGATCCAACAGTAACTTTAATGGTTGCGGTTGAGGTCTTGCTTGCATCCAGTTTATCGGTAATCGTATAGGTCAGCGTGTATTCTTGCGCTGGTGTGTTTGGTTTTACCGTTACTTTTCCGGTTGACTCGTCTAATACTACGTTTCCGTTGCTGTCGTTGGTGCCAGCAGTGATGGTAACGTTGGTTAAATCTGCCTGTGTTCCGCCGTTGAAGGTATCGTTGCTTAATACGTTTTCTACTGCTGTTCCGCCGCGAATGGTATTCGATGATCCTGAATCGTTGGTTGCGGCAATAGCATCAGAAGTTACATTTACTTTGATGGTTGCGGTTGATGTTTTGCTTGCATCCAGTTTATCGGTAATCGTATACGTAAGCGTGTATTCTTGCGCTGGTGTGTTCGGTTTTACCGTTACTTTTCCGGTTGTTTCATCCAAAACCACGTTTCCGTTGCTGTCGTTTGTGCCGGCAGTAATGGTAACATTGGTTAAATCGGCTTGCGTTCCGCCGTTGAAGGTATCGTTACTTAATACGTTTTCTACCGCGGTTCCGCCTTTGATAGTATTTGCTGAGCCGGAATCGTTGGTTGCTAAGATTGCGTCTGATCCAACCGTAACTTTGATCGTTGCAGTCGAGGTTTTGCTTGCATCCAGTTTATCCGTAATCGTATACGTAAGCGTGTATTCTTGCGCTGGTGTGTTTGGTTTTACCGTTACTTTTCCGGTTGCAACATCTAATACTACATTTCCGTTGCTGTCGTTTGTGCCGGCTGTAATGGTCACATTGGTTAAATCGGCCTGTGTTCCACCGTTGAAGGTATCGTTGCTTAAGATGTTTTCAATTGCTGTTCCACCTTTAATGGTATTTGCTGAACCTGAATCGTCTTTGGCTAAGATTGCATCTGATCCAACAGTAACTTTAATGGTTGCGGTTGATGTTTTGCTTGCATCCAGTTTATCCGTAATCGTATAGGTCAGCGTGTATTCTTTCGCTGGTGTGTTCGGTTTTACCGTTACTTTTCCGGTAGCAACGTCTAACACTACGTTTCCGTTGCTGTCGTTTGAGCCGGCAGTGATGGTAACATTGGTTAAATCTGCCTGTGTTCCACCGTTGAAGGTATCGTTGGTTAAGATGTTTTCAACTGCTGTTCCGCCTTTGATGGTATTTACTGAACCTGAATCGTTTGTTGCGGCAATCGCATCTGATCCAACCGTAACTTTGATCGTCGCAGTTGAGGTTTTGCTTGCATCCAGTTTATCGGTAATCGTATACGTAAGCGTGTATTCTTTCGCTGGTGTGTTCGGTTTTACCGTTACTTTTCCGGTAGCAACGTCTAACACTACGTTTCCGTTGCTGTCGTTGGTGCCGGCAGTAATGGTCACGTTGGTTAAATCTGCTTGCGTTCCACCGTTGAAGGTATCGTTGTTTAATACGTTTTCTACCGCTGTTCCGCCTTTGGTTGTGTTTGCTAAACCTGAATCGTTGGTTGCGGCAATAGCGTCTGATCCAACCGTAACTTTAATCGTTCCGGTTGATGTTTTGCTTGCATCCAGTTTATCGGTAATCGTATAGGTCAGCGTGTATTCTTTCGCTGGCGTATTTGGTTTTACCGTTACTTTTCCGGTTGTTTCGTCTAATACTACGTTTCCGTTGCTGTCGTTTGTTCCGGCAGTAATCGTAACGTTGGTTAAATCGGCCTGTGTTCCGCCGTTGAAGGTATCGTTGCTTAAGATGTTTTCAATTGCTGTTCCACCTTTAATGGTATTTGCTGAACCTGAATCGTTGGTTGCTAAGATTGCGTCTGATCCAACCGTAACTTTGATCGTTCCGGTTGATGTTTTGCTTGCATCCAGTTTATCGGTAATCGTATAGGTCAGCGTGTATTCTTTCGCTGGCGTATTTGGTTTTACCGTTACTTTTCCGGTTGTCTCGTCTAATACTACGTTTCCGTTGCTGTCGTTGGTGCCGGCAGTAATGGTCACGTTGTTTAAATCTGCTTGCGTGCCGCCGTTGAAGGTATCGTTGCTTAAAATGTTTTCTATCGCTGTTCCACCTTTGGTTGTGTTTGCTAAACCTGAATCGTCTTTGGCTAAGATTGCATCTGAAGTTATGTTTACTTTGATCGTTGCAGTCGATGTTTTGCTTGCATCCAGTTTATCGGTAATCGTATAGGTCAGCGTGTATTCTTTCGCTGGTGTATTCGGTTTTACCGTTACTTTTCCGGTTGTCTCGTCTAATACTACGTTTCCGTTGCTGTCGTTGGTGCCGACAGTAATGGTAACGTTGGTTAAATCTGCTTGTGTTCCGCCGTTGAAGGTATCGTTGGTTAAGATATTTTCAACCGCTGTTCCGCCTTTAATGGTATTCGCTGAACCTGAGTCGTCTTTGGCTAAGATTGCATCAGAAGTTACAGTTACTTTGATCGTCGCAGTTGAGGTTTTGCTTGCATCCAGTTTATCGGTAATCGTATAGGTCAGCGTGTATTCTTTCGCTGGCGTGTTTGGTTTTACCGTTACTTTTCCGGTTGACTCGTTTAATACTACGTTTCCGTTGCTGTCGTTTGTTCCGACAGTAATGGTCACGTTGGTTAAATCTGCTTGCGTTCCTCCGTTGAAGGTATCGTTGCTTAATACGTTTTCTACCGCTGTTCCACCTTTGGTTGTGTTTGCTAAACCTGAATCGTCTTTGGCTAAGATTGCATCTGAAGTTATGTTTACTTTGATCGTTGCAGTCGATGTTTTGCTTGCATCCAGTTTATCCGTAATCGTATAGGTCAGCGTGTATTCTTTCGCTGGTGTATTCGGTTTTACCGTTACTTTTCCGGTTGACTCGTCTAATACTACGTTTCCGTTGCTGTCGTTTGTTCCGGCAGTAATCGTCACGTTGGTTAAATCTGCTTGTGTTCCGCCGTTGAAGGTATCGTTGCTTAATACGTTTTCTACTGCTGTTCCGCCGCGAATGGTATTCGATGATCCTGAATCGTTGGTTGCGGCAATAGCATCAGAAGTTACATTTACTTTGATGGTTGCGGTTGATGTTTTGCTTGCATCCAGTTTATCGGTAATCGTATACGTAAGCGTGTATTCTTGCGCTGGTGTGTTTGGTTTTACCGTTACTTTTCCGGTTGACTCGTCTAATACTACGTTTCCGTTGCTGTCGTTGGTGCCAGCAGTGATGGTAACGTTGGTTAAATCTGCTTGTGTTCCGCCGTTGAAGGTATCGTTGCTTAATACGTTTTCTACTGCTGTTCCGCCGCGAATGGTATTCGATGATCCTGAATCGTTGGTTGCTAAGATTGCGTCAGAAGTTACATTTACTTTGATGTTTGCGGTTGATGTTTTGCTTGCATCCAGTTTATCGGTAATCGTATAGGTCAGCGTGTATTCTTTCGCTGGTGTGTTCGGTTTTACCGTTACTTTTCCGGTTGTTTCATCCAAAACCACGTTTCCGTTGCTGTCGTTGGTGCCGGCAGTAATGGTAACATTGGTTAAATCGGCTTGCGTTCCGCCATTGAAAGTGTCATTGATTAATACGTTTTCAACCGCTGTTCCGCCTTTGATTGTATTCGCTGAACCTGAATCGTCTTTGGCTAAGATTGCGTCAGTAGTCACATGTACAATTACGGTTGTTTCCTTGATATTTGCTGGATTGGCTTTATCCTCTATAGTATATTTAATCGTGTAATCACCTGCCTTGGTTAATGGCAATACACTTACAATACCAGTAGCCGGATCAACATTTACATTTGCATTTGTTGTCGACACCTGGCCAATGGTTACATTAGTTATTGTTGCCTGACTTCCGCTAAGTTTATCGTTGTCCAGAACATTTAACACCTGCGTTTTTCCTGTATATCCATTGGCAGAACCTTCATCACTTACGGCAAGCACACCAGTTTTTGTTACCGTTGGCAAATCATTATTTGCTGCTGTTCCAGAAATATCCTTCACATCAGTACCGGCCGGATTTTTTCCGATTACGGCAGCCGTATTGCTAACTGAACCGCTATTTATTTCTGTACTTGAAATGGTATAAGTTGCGCTGACAGATGTAGATGCGCCCGGCGCCAAACTTGTGGACGATAATGCCAATCCGGAGGTAATTTTACTATCGCTTAAAGTCAGATTTTTCAACGTTACATTTCCAGTGTTTTGCACCAGGAACGTGTATGTGATTTCATCACCTGTCGATTTCAATACGCCTGTTTTCACCAAAGTAACTGACGGAGCTGCCGCGATGTTTACAACCGTAGGATCATCATTCGATTCTAAAGTTCCAGAAACGTCTTTCACATCGTTTCCTGCCGGATTTTTTGCTGTTACACTTGCAGAATTGCTATACGTTCCTGCATCCACATCACTCTGTGTTAAAGTATGAGAAGCCGTAATTGTAACACTTGCATTTGGCGCGAGCGTTGCAACCGGAGATCCGCTTACAACTGCATTATTATCCGTCACGGTAAGATGTGTAAGTGTTACACTTCCTGTATTTTTGATTACTAGATTGTAAGTCAATACACCACCCGCAACAGAAGGCACTACGCCTTTTACAGTTTTCACCAAAGTAACTGCCGCCGAAGTCAACACATTTACATCGGCACTCGCTGTTTTTTGCGCTGGTAATTCTGATGAGTTAGATGTAACTGTATTGGAAATTTTTCCGCTTTGCGCTACCGGCTGCCCATTGTTGTCTAAATCTGCCTGTCTAACCATATAACTTCCGCTATATGTCCAAACCTCTCCTTTTTCCAGGATATTGTTTGTGTTTCCGGTTTTTTGTGGATTGCTTAAAGCGCCACCAAGTAAAACATCGTTAACAACTAAATTGCTTTGGTTCGCATTGCCTGTATTTGTTAACACGATTTGATAATTAATCACATCGCCGGCTTTATTTACAGATGTTACATCCGCAGTTTTGCTTATCGTATAAGAAGAACATACCGGAACGGTTACCGTAAGCGTGAACGAATTTCCGGCACACGTACCTGCACCCGTCGCTTTGGGCGTTACAGTATAGATTACTGTTTGTGCGGAATTACTGGTGTTGATTAGAGTTTGTTGTATATTATTGCCGCTACCACTAGCTGCGCCAGTTACATTTGCATTGTTGGCAACTGTCCACGTAAAACTCGCTGCTACGCCATTACCACCTTTTGTGGTATTGTCAACATTATCCGTTTTCAAATTGTAATTGATCACTCCGGTACAATCCAGCGTTTTGGAATCGTTGAAACCTTTTGGCGATGAATAAATGGTTACCAACACCGCGGTGCGGGAAATACTTTCGCAACCACTAACCGTTTGGCTTACATAATATATGGTATTGTTTGCTAAAGCAACTGTTGAAAGTAGCGCTGTACCGTTTGTTGCAGAATTGTACCATTTTAATGAAGCGCCAGTGGCAGTAAGGTTTGCAACAGTTGGATTTTCAACATCGCAAAATGTCTGGTCATTCGCTGTCGGTGCCGCGGTTGCTGTTTTCACGAGTACATCAAACGTAAATGATGCACCTGTGCAACCATTAAACAATGGTGTAACCGTATACCTGACCGTTGCATCAGCTCCGGATGTATTGATTAATGTTTGAACAATCGGTGCTGTAACTGCTACAGTTTGGTTTGAAAATCCGCTTGCAGTTCCACTTCTTAAAGCGGCTGTCCAGGTATAAGTGGTATTGTTTACATTGCTAACAGGTGTTACCGAAAACGGTGATGAAGAACAAATGGTTGTTCCGCTGGCACTTGCCGATAAAACCGGTACCAGGTAAACCGTAATTTTAAACGGATCTCCAACACAACCCGCGTAAGTAGCAGTTACGGTATATGTTGCCGTTTCTAATGCCGTACCCGAATTGGTTAAGGTCTGACTAACCGAAGACTGTGCGCTTCCGCTGGTAGAACCGGTAATGTTTGTTGACGACAAAACTGGCGCCGCCCAGGTATACATTGTTCCGTTAGCCGCATCAGCCGGAGAAAATGTAAAACTTCCTGTACGGCAAATGTAATAGGTTTGATCGCTGTAATTCGGTGTAGGATTAACCATTACCGTAAATGGCGATGAATATGCAGCAGAACAATTTCCGCCAGTAACTACTGCTCTATATGTTGTGGTTACGGCAATCTTGTTATAATCTAAACTTTTTGTTGTATTCGCAATCGAAGTCCACGTTGTTCCGTTATCCGTAGAAAATTCCCATCTAACTACATTTGCTGTTGTATTGCTTAAAGTTAACGTTCCATTTGTACCTGAACAAACCGGAGATGTACCGCTAACCGTACCGGTAGATGTTACGGTAACAACATGAGATGCCGTTGTTGTTCCACATGCACCAGTAGCTGTTGCTTTTATAGTTGCTGTTCCACTAAACAAAGAAGACCAGGTCACTTCTCCGGTAGATGCATTGATTACACCAGCTGTTGGTTGATCAATACTATACACAATTGATGTACTGTTTGCCGCTGTAGCACTATAGGTCTCTACGCCATATCCCTGGCAACGCGAAGAACTTCCACCGCGTGCAAATGTAGGATTTGCCGTGGCGCCTTTTATCGTAATTCTTCCTGCTGCATTTAGAATAGTTAGTCCATTTATGTAAGTTGCTGTGACATTGTAAGTATAACTCGCAGCAGTTGCAGTTAATGTACCAGAAATGGTTAGTGTAGTAACATTATTTGCTACTGATGTGGACTGGGTAATACCTGAAGGCAATCCAGTAACGCTAACCAATGGCGCACCCGTTATTGAATAGGTGATAGTCTTTATAGTTGCACCAGCACATAACGACTGATCATCTGTACCCGCCGCAGATGTTAAAGTGAGGTCTACAGGTTTTACGGTTACTGAAGACGTATTGTTAGACAAAACTGGATCTTCCTGCGGCCCAGTTACAACAGCAGTATTGGTGTAGGTTCCATTTGCATTAACTTTTGCGGCAATATTTAAGGTTACCGTTTGACCGGCAGACATGCTTCCGATAGACCATAAACCATTTGCAGAATTGTAACTTGTACCTGCAGACGCAGTATTTGAAATGTAAGTGAATCCACTCGGCAAGACATCGGTTAACGAAACTCCAATAGCATTTCCTGTTCCTGTAACTTTACCAGAAGCCACATTAGAATTTGTAACCGTAATGGTAAAATTAACTGTACCTCCTTTTGCCGGCGCATCATTATCAACCTTTTTGTTGGCAATTAAATCAATATTACAAAGCGCAACTGTAATGGGCAAAGATTGTGCACTCTGTCCACAATCTAACTGCGAAGTTACTGTATATGTTCCGGATACAGTAGCCTGATAATTTGCAGCAGTTGCACCGCTAATGGCTACACCATTTAGGTACCATTGGAATGGTGCCACACTTGTTGGATCTGCTTTCAAAAGTGCAGAAGCACAATCGGTTTGTGTAAATGTTGGTTTTAATGCTTTCTCCGGAAATGGCGAAATAAAGTTAGACATTGAAAAGCCCGTTCCTTGTTGCACCATATTTACGGTCAAACGTGCAGTACTGGTTAAACTCAGTACGTTTGGTTTTCCGATCTGCGCATTTGTAAAATCAATAAGATATTGACCGGTAGACCCCATTTGCCTGCGTAATCCAACACCACTAATCGTTTCTATGTTCTGGTTGGTATATCCGTTATCTGTAGTCAACAAAACAGGTGCAGTCGGGTCTTGAAGAATTACATAAGAAAAATAATCTAAGTCGGTATTTTCATTTAATGCTCGAAACTTTATCGTTTCCACACGTTTTGAACCACCACAGGATGATATTGGCGCAAGTGTTGCCACATCCACCTCACAGCCGTCTGCCGTACCAGAATACGCAACCACATTTTTATTCGCAACAATACGTGTTGATGAATACTTATCTCCTTCGGATGTATTTACATTACCGGCCCCCGCAATCCCGTTAGGAAAACTTACAAAACTTCCGGCTGCAATCAGGTTATAGGTTTTGCTGCTTTGCAATACTCCTTTTGAATTAAAATTATGTACCGTAACAGATGTATTTGCCTCTGATGCGATTACGGTAGTTTGTTCAGAAATATTATTTCCTGCACCTCGTACCACAATATATTCATTGCCCAAAGCAGTAACCGGCGGTACCGGATTACTCGCACTATCGTAACAGGCGGTAGAAACCGTTGGTGCATCAAACTGGGCATTTGTATTCATCACAGCTGGTCCGGAGGTTTCAATCAAAGCGCCCATAGGTGCGTAAAACAGATAGCTTTGTCCAGCTTTCAATGTAGTAGTGGCTACACCGTTTACACTCACAACTGTATTATTTTCTATTGCCAACACACTGTAAACGGGTGCATGTTGCCTTGCCGAATAGCTTGGATTGTTACTGGTATAGATTTCTCCATCACGGTAGTAACCTACTCTGAACTGGTTTCCAACTGCTGCATCACCAAAACTAAATAAAGACGAGTTTCCTTTAATGAAATTATCATTAGATGCATCCGAGGCTACATTTCTGATATTCACACTAATTGGCGCATCTGCGGTAACAATTAAACCTGCAGCATCAATTACAGTATTTAAGGTGAAATATGGAAAACTGGTTACCGCACCAGTAAAACGGTAGCGTACAGGTGTACCGGCAACCACATTGTTTAGCGTCGTAATTAAATCGCCATTACTTTTCTTAACAGTAACAGCAATAGGTGTTGTACTGGACGTACTCACCACCAACTCATTGGCAACAGTGAAATATTGCCATGGCGCTGGCGCTATATAATGCGTTTTGTACGTTTGCGCTAATGCACTTTGAGCAAATATTGAAAGGAGAGTAAAAGCAACTACGGTTAAATGCAAAACATTTAACCTGAACACCGTTGAAAGCCGTTGTAAAGATAATTTCATCAAACTGGGGATAATATTGACAACTTACCCCATGAACCACCGGTTAATGAGGCACTCGATAAATGTCAATAAGACCCTTATTATTTCTGGAATTAAAAAGTTTCAGCAAACTGATTTTCAAGCGACTAAAACCTCATTTTAATCCACTACAACTAGTGAAAAACAACATTTTTGAGGGCGGCAAAAGTATAGTATTTGATAGAGAACCACAAATGCGCACAAACACGCAAAAGCCCTCAAAAGTTTGATGAAGAATATCTTTTAATTGTCAAAAAGCGTACTCTAAATACTACAAACAGAGATAAAAAAGAAAATAATCTAAAACGATGCCAGTTTTAATGAAATTGACAAAAATTGTTTTTTGACAAAAATCAACAACATATTTCAAACATGTATTATTTCAACTACAAATAAAAACCCAAAATGATTAATGAGTATTTGTAATAAAATGGGCTTGTTTGTAGCTGGATACTGGAAAAATTAGGTTATATTTTACTTCTTATCCTACTCAGAGTTTCCAATCTTATAGCCAAGAATGAAGCGATATATTTTAGTGAAATTCTGTGAACCAAATCCGGATAAGTAAGCAAAAAACGCTTATATCTTTTTTCGGCAGACGAAATGCGGCAAAGGTATGCGCGTTCTTCTGCTGAGCGATAATATTCTTCCATCATCTTGCGACCTACAATGTTGGCCTCAGAAAAATTTTCATACAAAAATTCGGAAAGTGTATGCGGGATGGCAATCAATTCAACATCTTCAAGCGCTTGCAGGTATTCTTCAGAATCTCCTTCTAACCACAAATTTCTGATGGTACCTATCACTTCATTTTCAGTACATATCCAAGTGGTAATTTCATTTTTCCCATCTTTAATAAATCCTCTGACAGCACCTTTTACAATCAAAAACAAATATTTGTTCTGATCTACAGGAGATACGATGTGTTTGTTTTTTTTGAAATGTATGGGAAAAGTATGTGCATTAATTCTGCGTTCTATCTCTTCATTAAGTGGATGGAAACGTTGAAAAACAGAAATCAATGGAGAAATATTGTTGTAATTCTTCCATCTATCTTTATCGGAGATGTTAACTGCAATCATTTAAAGACAATAAGGGATAGATTGTAAACAAAAAAATGTTTCAGGCAGAGTTGTGTTGTAATTATACCAACATTGTTTCTAATTATAAAGTTTTTTTACTTTTTATTAAAGAATATTTTCTACGCCCATACCGAATAATGCAAAATCGTATTTCGTTGGATCTTTTTCATCAAACAATTTAAGACTGTTTGTAAGCTCAAGCGCGGTTTGCCAGTCGGTTTGTTTTCTCCGGATTAAGCCAAGTCCGCGGGCTACACGATCCACATGCACGTCACACGGGCATACCAGATCTGCGGGCTTTAAACGGTTCCAAATTCCAAAATCTACACCATTGTTATCTACCCGTACCATCCAACGTAAAAACATATTAAGCCGTTTGCAAGTTGATTTTTGCATGGGCGACGATATATGCTTTTTAGTTCGGTGCGGAAAATCTTCGAGCGAGAAAAAATACGCCCGGAAGTAATTTAATGCATCTTCAAGATCAACTGTAGTCGTTTTTTGCAGTTTATATTCGTTAGGTATAAATGCATCTTCCAGACTTGGATAAAGTTGGTAATGGTTTTTAAAAAAAGCCGTAAAATAAAGTAAATCGGTATCGTTAAAAGTTCTGTGCTTAAAGCCTAATAATTTCTTGAGATCCTGATCCTGATGATTCCGCATAAAATCAAAAGGTGCATTATCCAATCTATCTAGAAGTTCTGTACATTTATTGATAATGGTTTTACGTTGCCCCCAGGCCAGAATTGCGGCAAAAAAACCTGCAATTTCGATATCTTCTTTTAGTGTAAACCTATGCGGTATGCAGATGGGATCATTTACAATAAACTGCGGCTGGTTAAATTGCTCAACCTTTGTATCCAAAAAGTTTTTTAAATCCAGAAAGTCCACAAGAAAAGGTTTAAAACAGAAAATCACCAGAAAAACCAAGCAAGGTTAATTTGTCTGATGATTTTCTTACTAAGAATTAGAATTATTTTAGGGCGTTTTCCAGATCTTCAAGCAAATCATCGATATCTTCTACACCAACACTCAAACGCAGTAAATTGTCGGTTACACCAACTTTTTCACGTTCTTCTTTTGGTATAGATCCATGTGTCATTGTAGCTGGATGGTTGATTAACGATTCTACGCCACCTAATGATTCTGCAAGTGTAAAAACTTTAAATCCCGAAGAAATCCTGAAAGTTTCTGCCAAATCAGCATCTTTTAAAGTGATCGAAATCATCCCACCAAAACCACGCATTTGTTTTTTTGCAACATCGTGGTTTGGATGGTCTTCAAAACCAGGCCAATAAATTTTATCCACTTTTGGATGTGTTTTAAGGTATTTTGCTATACGCTCGCCATTTTCACAATGGGCTTTCATACGCAGGTGCAAAGTTTTAATGCCTCTTAACACCAAAAAAGAATCTTGCGGACCGGGAGTTGCACCACATGCATTGTAGATAAACCAAAGGTCTTTATACAATTGCTCATTACTGGTTAGCAATGCGCCCATTACCACGTCTGAGTGGCCGCCAATATATTTCGTTACGGAATGCATAACAATATCGGCACCAAGATCAATCGGGTTTTGCAAATATGGCGAGGCAAAAGTATTGTCAACAGTTAAGATCAGACCTTTCTCTTTGGTAATCTTCGCAACCCCCTCAATATCGATAATTTGCATTGTGGGGTTTGTCGGAGTTTCTATCCACACCAATTTGGTTTTTTCATTAATATACGGCAACATATTTTCTGGTTTAGATAGATCCAGAAAATGAAATTTGATACCATATTTGGTGAAAATTTTAGTGAAGATGCGGTAAGAACCACCGTAAAGGTCGTTCCCGGTAATCACTTCGTCGCCTGGTTGCAACAATTTTAGAACAGCATCTGTGGCGCCCATTCCGCTTGAGAATGCCAGTCCGTATTTTGCATTTTCTAAAGCAGCCAAACAGTCTTCAAGGGCTTTCCGTGTTGGGTTTGTACCGCGGGAGTATTCATAACCTTTATTATCGCCAGGCGATTTTTGCCAGTACGTAGATGTCTGATAAATTGGTGTCATTACGGCACCAGTTGTTGGGTCGGGTTCCTGGCCCGCATGTATTGCTTTTGTTCCGAATTTCATTTCTATAGTTCAAGTAATCGCAATCAAGTATCGGACTTACATTGTTAAAAACCATGTAAGCCCGAACCATTTTACATTAAGATTAATATGCTCTTGCAAATAATACGCGTTGGATGGAAGGCTTCCCAGAGTAAATACAAATACCATCTTCCAGAGGATTATCTAAAGGAATGCAACGAATGGTTGCTTTGGTTTCTTCTTTTATTTTTTGCTCTGTTTCTGGCGTTCCGTCCCAATGTGCGGAGATAAAACCAGCTTTATCATCTAAAAGGTTTTTAAACTCTTCGTAAGTGTCTGCCTTAGTGATGTGCTCATCGCGGTAGCTAAGTGCTTTGTTGTATAAGCTGGTCTGAATATCTTCAAGCAATTTGGCAATATAAATATCCAATCCTTCCTGAGGCACAGTTTGTTTTAACTTTGTATCTCTGCGGGCAATTTCAACCGTTTTGTTTTCCATGTCGCGGCCACCAATTGCAATTCTAACTGGAACACCCTTCATTTCATAATCTGCAAACTTAAATCCTGGGCGTTGTGTATCTCTGTCGTCATATTTTACAGAAAACCCCATTCCGCGTAAACGCATGCTCAATTCATTTGCATAAGCGGTAATTTTAGATAAATCTTCGTCGTTACGATAAATCGGAACAATTACAACCTGTATCGGTGCCAATTTCGGTGGAATTACCAATCCAGAATCATCGCTATGCGCCATAATTAAAGCACCCATCAAACGGGTCGAAACGCCCCATGATGTTGCCCAAACGTGGTCTAATTTTCCATCTTTACCGGTAAATTTCACGTCAAATGCTTTGGCAAAATTTTGTCCAAGGAAGTGTGATGTTCCGGCTTGCAAAGCTTTTCCATCTTGCATTAGGGCTTCTATACAATACGTATCAATAGCACCGGCAAAACGTTCGTTTGGAGATTTGCGACCACGTACAACTGGTACCGCCAGCCAGTTTTCGACAAAATCTGCATAAATGTGCAACATGCGTTCTGTTTCTTCAATTGCTTCTTCTGGTGTGGCATGTGCGGTATGTCCTTCTTGCCATAAAAATTCTGCAGTTCTTAAAAACAGGCGTGTACGCATTTCCCAACGCACAACATTTGCCCATTGATTAATCAGAATTGGAAGATCTCTGTAAGATTGTATCCATCCTTTATACGTATTCCAGATAATGGTTTCAGAAGTTGGGCGTACAATTAACTCTTCTTCCAATTTTGCATTCTCATCTACAACGATATTTCCGTTGCCATCATTTTTTAAGCGGTAATGCGTCACAACGGCACATTCCGTTGCAAAACCTTCCACGTGAGAAGCTTCCTTAGAAAAAAATGACTTTGGGATGAACAAGGGAAAATAAGCATTACTGTGCCCCGTATCTTTGAACATTTTATCCAAAATAGCCTGCATTTTCTCCCAAATGGCGTATCCATTCGGCTTAATAACCATGCAACCCCTTACTGCAGAGTGCTCTGCCAAATCTGCTTTAATTACGATATCATTATACCATTGCGAATAATCGGTTTCTCGGCTTGTAATTTCTTTGCTCATAAAATGTATTTGGAACGTAAATTGTATGTTAAAAAGTGTGAAATTGATGCGCAAATTTATAAATTTATACCTACAAAACGATTAAGTACTTTGCTCATTAATTTTAGGAGGCTTCTTTTTGAAAGTTCATTCTATTTCAAAAGCCCCAACTTTAGCTTATTATTAACACAAATAACTTAAATATAAACACAAATGAAACCAATTAAATTATTCACTATTGCTATGATTGCATCCGCAGGGTTGATTGCATCATGCTCTACACAACAATTGGCTCAGAACGGCGCCGGTGATGATGTGTACAATAGCGTTGCGAAAGCGCAGGTTATGCAATATGTTCCGCCGGTACAGCAGGCTCAGGGTGGCCAATATCAGGAACAAGGTTACGGAGAAGATGAATATTATGGAACAAGTAATCCATACTATGACATGGATTACTCCTCTAGAATAAGTCGTTTCTATAATGGAAATTCATCTATGGGATATTATGACCCTTATTATGATGGTTATAGCAATTACTATAACAATTACGGTTATAATAATTACGGTTTAAATTATGGACTCAATTATGGTTTAAATTGGTCTACAGGTTATGGAATGGGTTTAGGTTTAGGCTTTGGCTGGGGCGGAAACCCATATTGGGGTTACGGCAGCTGGGGTTGGAATAGTCCTTTCTATGGTGGCTGGGGCGGCTGGGGTCCATACTCTTACTATGATCGTTTTGGTTGGGGCGGCGGCTGGTACGGCGGTGGCCTTTGGGGCGGCGGTTACTATGGTGGCGGACTATACAGCAACAACAGAACGTACAGAGCCAGACCAGGAAATGGTGGCGGCGGCGTTACAAGCAGCCGAGGTACGATTTCAACAAATCCAAACTATGGTCGTCCTACCAGAACAGGTTATACAAATGGTTCTAACAGCGCAATTAGCGGTAGGCCAACCAGAAATTACCAAGGCAATGGCAATAACCAAAACTATACGCCGAATACTCAAATGAGCAGACCAACAAGAACACAAAGTACACCAAGTTATTCTCCACCAGCATCTTCATCAGGTAGAAGCTCTGGCGGCGGTAGTGTAGGTGGCGGCGGCGGCGGTGGTGGCAGACCATCAAGAGCTGGTAGAGGTTAGATCGAAACACACAATTCTATAAATAGATGAAAAAAATCATATTAACCTTTGCTGCCGTTATAGTAACGGCTGGAGGGGCAGCATATGCACAAAGTTATGCACCGGACGCCTACCGGTTTTCACAAGGCAACTACGGCTCAACTGCCCGTTTTAAAGGAATGGGCGGTGCGCAGATTGGCGTTGGAGGGGATTTAAGTTCTTTAGGTGGAAATCCGGCAGGGTTAGGTTTGTTTACAAAATCTGAATTTAGTTTAACACCAGAATTTAATAGTGCAAACGCGCAAAGTTCTTTTTTGGGCACAAATACAAAAGACTCTAAAAGCCAGTTGAACTTAAATAATATTGGTGTGGTTTTTTATAGCCCAACGTATAAAGCTAAAGGTGCAGATACACAGAAAGGTTTGATTAGTGCTGTTTTTGGAGTGGGTTATAACAGAAACAACGATTATTTGAATCAAATTAGCTATAATGGAACAAATGCCAATAGTTCTATCAGAGATGCATTTGCTGAACAAGCAAATGCCTTCGGTACGAATGGAACCGTGGCTGGTGATGCGTATAATAGTTATTTAATCAATAGAAATGCAACGAACTATCCTGGTGGTTTTTCTGCAGAACCTTACAATAACGCAAGTTTCCCACAATCATGGAACGAAAACAGATTAGGTTCTACCTCTGAATTTAATGTTGCAGGTGCGCTGAACTTCAGCAACAAGTTTTATTTGGGTGGTGCAATTAGCTTTGTTGATGTAAGATATATCAGCGATGCATTTTACAGCGAATCGGGAATTGCTAATCCTTTTATTGAAGGAACCGGCGGTGCAGCAGGTTTTTATGAAGGCAACCAAAACTACACTTTAAATTATATCAGAAACCAGGAAACAAAAGGCTCTGGTGTTAATTTAAAAATCGGTATGATTTTCAGACCCGTTAGCGAATTGAGAATTGGTTTAAATTTCCAGTCTCCAACCTGGATGAACGTACAGGACAATACCAACGAAACCTTAAATGCGCGTGTTGGAAATGACACCTATAACAACAATAGCCAAAATTATACCTTCACATATAACTTAAAAACGCCTTTGAAAGCATCGGCAGGTTTGAGTTATGTTCTTGCAGGACGTGCATTAATTTCCGGTGATGTGGATTATATTGATTATTCAACAATGCGTTTCTCTGCCGATGGCGGATCGGATATCGCAGCAATCAACCAGAACAATGCAAACATCAAAGATTTTTATAAATCTACTATAAACTACCGTTTCGGTGCTGAAATTAAAGTAACCAACGAGTTTAGTTTAAGAGGCGGTTATGGCGTAAATGGAAGCGGTATTAAAGGCGGCGACGATTCTTACTATCAAGGACAGTATTTTACAGGTGGCTTGGGTTACCGTATAGACAACTACTATTTCGACTTGGCTTACCAGAATTACAAAACCAATTTCAGTTCTAGCCCTTATGAACTAAACGATTTTTCAGAACCTGTAGCCGATGTAAAAAGTACACGACACAATGTTTTCCTAACCTTTGGGGTTAGATTCTAAATACTTAACGGCCGCAAAAGCGGCCGTTTTCGTTTACTTCATTTTTTACACGTCATAACTTAATGAAGCAATCTAAAGTCTAGTTGTTATTAATGACTAAAAAATTCTACTTTTGTTGTCCATGAGTAGAAACAGCCTCTTATTAGTAGATCCCAATTTTTCCCACAACAACCATGCGGGTTACCATCTCTTACTAAAGATTACCAACGATAGCTTTTCTTACGCAGTAATTGATGGCAAATTGGATAAAGTGTGTGTACTTTTCGACAAACAAAACTGCCAGGATTTAGCTCATGAAATTCAACAGGCTTTTGCAACTGACCAAAACTTATCTATTGCGTACGACTCGATAAAAGCAGCAGTATATACTACAGATTACCTTTTCATACCTACAGAATGGTTTGATAAAGATAACTTGAGTATTTATCAGAATTACTTTTCCAATACAACCGATATTTTTTCTAAATCCAATTCAAAAATGGGTTTTGAAACCGTTTTCTCCGTTCCTTCAGAAATAAGAACACTTCTACCAGAAAATACTCAAATTTTCTCACAATCCTGCGCTTTATTATCAATCAGGAAACAGTTAGATAAGGCATCTATACTCATCGATTTTACAGCAAGTTCATTCAACTTTCTGTATCTTAAAGATGGAAATGTTCAGTTTCAAAACCATTATCAGATTGACAATGATGAAGAATTTAACTACTTTATTTTGTTAATCATTGCGCAACTTCAACTTAATGATGCTATACCAGTATATCTTCAAGGCATTATAAATGAGGATGATGAAGTGTACAACTGCCTTTTGAAGTATTTCAATCAACTGTATTTCTTTCTTCCCAATGGCCTGGAAAACAGCGATTTGCTCGCAGATATGCCCAAACATTATTTTAGCGGACTTCTTGCCTTAGATTTATGCGAATAATTGGAGGTGCATTAAAAGGAATCCGCTTACAGCCACCAGCGAACTTACCGGTTAGGCCAACCACAGATATGGCCAAAGAAGCGTTATTTAATATTCTGAACAACCGCTACGATTTTGAAACTTGTACCATTCTGGATCTTTTTGCCGGAACCGGAAATCTGACTTTTGAATTTGCATCCCGCGGTGCGGAAAAAATCTTGTCAATAGATATGGATTTTGGTTGCATTAACTGGATAAAAAATACCGCAAAGCAACATCATTTTCTCCAAATTGAAACCAGAAAAGGCGATGTATTTAAGTTATTGAAACAAATGACAGTCCCATTCGATTTAATTTTTGCCGATCCTCCATATCATTTGCCCAATATTCCACAGATTCCTGTGCTTGTTAAGGAACAAAAACTGTTAAATCCTGGCGGTTTACTCATTGTAGAACATCAAAGTAACATGAAACTGAACAATCAGCCTGGTTATCAGGAAACCCGCAAATACGGAAACTCATCCTTTAGCTTTTTTGAGTTCGATTAGTAAAGACAATTGCCATACATCCATCTGTTTTAACCTTTCTCCTTTCCACATAAAAATCTATATTTGATTTATGAAGATAGCGCTATTTCCGGGTTCATTTGATCCAATAACGATTGCTCATGTCAACATTCTCCAAAGGGCAACTCCCCTATTTGATAAAATCATCATCGGTATTGGCTTAAACAGTTCCAAGCAGAATTTTTTATCTGCAGAACAGCGTTTACAAATTCTGGAAACTGTTTTTGAAGATTATCAAAATATTGAAGTGCAAACCTATGAAGGACTTACTGTAGATTTCTGCCGCAAAATACATGCTACTTACATGGTTAGAGGTATTCGGTCTGCAGCAGATTTTGAATATGAAAGGGCAATTGCACAAATTAACCAAACCATGATGCCTGAAGTAGAAACCATTCTATTGCTTAGCAAACCGGAATATTCTGCTATAAGTTCTACAATTGTACGCGATATTTTAAGAAACAATGGCGATGTTAGTCCTTTTGTTCCTCAAGAAGCACTAAAGTTCTTGTAAAAACCCTACATCATTCGGCGCTATTTTTCAGGAGTGAAATTCAAAATTTGAGTGTAAAATTTATCCGGAAGATGTTCTTCTTGCCGGATAAACTTAATTGGAATTAAATTAATGCACCTGCTCTTAACACATCCATAATAGACGGATAGGTGTTTGCGATAACCGGCGCTATTTCTCGCTGATCTAGCCAAACAGCTTTATCTATTCCTTCTTCTTTCTGCGGAATAAGTTTTGGCTCGCCTTTCACTTTCATGCGGTACCAATTGGTCTTTTTAATTACCAATTTAGAACCGATTGGATATACATGATAGGTTTTACAAAGTTTTTCTTCGCGTTTTAATACTTTTACGCCACATTCTTCCTCCACTTCGCGTACTGCGGTTTCTTTCATATTTTCGCCATCCTCAAGTTTACCTTTTGGTAAATCCCACTTTTTATTTCTGAAAATAAAAAGGTAATTTCCATTCGCACTTTCTACCAAACCACCGGCAGCTTTTATGATTGTACAGTTCTTTTTAAGTTTATTGAAAGTTTCTTTAGGGTTTTTAGTTAGGAAAATATAGCTTTTTTTCGATCCATTTTTCAATTTTTTATAAAATGTTTCAAGATCAAAATCTTGAATATCAAGTTGTTGTATTTTTTCTTTTTGCTCAGGTAAAACATCAGCAATAAACAAAGTGTTATCGTTGATATAAATTCTGTAATTTTGGGCCATGTATAATAAAAGTGATATTGAATTAAAAGTAGCGGAATTTTTATTACAAATAAAGGCAATTAAATTACAACCTACTAATCCTTTTACTTGGGCATCTGGTTGGAAGTCGCCGATTTATTGCGATAATCGCGTTACCTTATCCCATCCTCAGGTCAGAACGTACATCAGACAAAAGCTTGCACAGGCCATTCAAGAAGAATTTGGATCGGTTGATGTGATTGCTGGTGTTGCAACAGCAGGTATACCTCAGGGCGTGCTGGTAGCTCAAGAGTTGGGCTTGCCTTTTATATATGTAAGATCAAAAGCCAAAGAACACGGAACCGGAAGTTTAATCGAAGGCGAAGTTGTAGAAGGGCAACGTGTTGTGGTAATTGAAGATCTTATTTCTACCGGAAAAAGTAGCTTGCAAGCTGTTGATGCGCTTAGAAGTGCTGGTTTATCCGTTGCTGGTTTGGCTGCAATTTTTACTTACGGATTTGATCAGGCAGATGAAAATTTTGCTGCAGCAAAATGCAGATACATTACATTATCCAATTATGGTGCACTAATTGAATATGCTGCAGAACACAGTATTATTGCTAAAAGCGATATGGAGCTGTTGGGCAAATGGAGATTAAACCCTTCTGAGTGGGGCAAAGATGTGGTAAAAACCCAATCTTAAAGCTACGCGTTTAGGAAAAACACATAACCTATATAAATAATGACAATTATTGAAAGTGCCGTAGAAGTGAATAAACCTGTACAGGAGGTTTATGCTTTTTTATCTAATATGAACAACCATCAGCAGTTAATGCCAGAAAACATTTACAACTGGGAGAGTACTGAAGACGATGCACGTTTTACGATTCAAAATATGGCAAAATTGGCAATTAAAATTTCCAGTCGGATTGAAAACCAAGAGCTAATTGCTGTACCAACAGAAAAAGCGCCTTTTGAGCTTGAACTGAAATGGACAGTAGCTGATAATGGTAACGGAACATCTACTGCAAAACACATCATTTCTGCAGATCTAAATATGATGATGAAGATGCTTGCTTCTGGTCCACTTCAAAAACTGGCAGATCACCAGACCCAAAAACTAAAAGAAATTTTAGGATAGTTAAGCGCATTTGCGATATACTTAAACGAAAAAAGCGAAGATGAACCTTCGCTTTTTTCGTTCGTAAATAAAAATGGCCTTAATTAAATAGTATGCTCTCGTGGAAACCGATTACCCTGTTGGTAAATTTATGTTTTGTCAGTTTGCCTACAATACTCAAATTCAATCGACGGACATAATTACACGATAAAAACCTATTAAACAGCAATTTAGTCATAAAGGATTTCAGTTAACAGACAAAATTTCCGATCAGTAGATTAAATTGAGGATGGCATTTGTTTTGATTAAATGCCAGATATGAACTTCAACAATTTTACGATAAAAGCCCAGGAAGCAATTCAACAGGCTTCCGAAATAGCTCAGGGCAACCAGCAACAAGCTATTGAAACAGCGCACCTGCTTAAGGGTCTGCTCACTGTTGATGAAAATGTAGTTTCTTATGTTTTAAAGAAGCTGAACGTTAACCTAAACGTATTAAACCAAAACTTAGATACTGAGATTGCTAAATTCCCTAAAGTGAGTGGAAGTAACGTATATCTATCTTCAGTAAGCAATAGTGTTCTTCAAAAAGCACAATCTTTTCTGAAAGAATTTAAAGATGATTTCGTATCGGTAGAGCACCTGCTTCTTGGTATACTTGCTGTGAACGACAATACTTCTAAATTGTTAAAGGAACAAGGCGTTAACGAAAAAGACCTGAAAAAAGCAATTGTTATGCTTCGGGGCGACAACAAAGTTACCGACCAGAACGCGGAAGCGACTTATCAGGCGTTGGGTAAATATGCACGTAACCTGAACGAATATGCGGAAAGTGGAAAACTTGATCCAGTGATTGGGCGCGATGAAGAAATCAGAAGAGTAATTCAGATACTTTCTCGCCGTACTAAAAACAATCCCATTTTAATTGGCGAACCTGGCGTTGGTAAAACCGCTATTGCAGAAGGTATTGCATTCAGAATAATCAAAGGAGATGTTCCGGAAAATCTAAAAAGTAAAGTGGTCTACTCGCTTGACATGGGCGCTTTAATTGCTGGCGCAAAATATAAAGGCGAATTTGAAGAACGCCTTAAAGCGGTGGTTAAAGAAGTTACGCAAAGCGATGGAGACATCATTCTGTTTATAGATGAAATACACACCTTGGTTGGTGCCGGCGGTGGCGAGGGTGCAATGGATGCTGCAAATATTTTAAAACCTGCTTTAGCCCGTGG
The DNA here is from genome assembly GCF_052343045.1 of Pedobacter terrestris. NCBI lineage: Bacteria > Pseudomonadati > Bacteroidota > Sphingobacteriia > Sphingobacteriales > Sphingobacteriaceae > Pedobacter > Pedobacter terrestris. The sequence continues at coordinate 2,741,275 of NZ_CP180264.1, forward strand.
CGAGTTACGTGCAATTGGCGCAACCACTTTAGATGAATATCAAAAATATCTGGAGAAAGATAAAGCACTTGAACGTCGTTTTCAGAAAGTAATGGTTGAAGAACCAGATACACAAGATGCGATTTCTATTTTGCGCGGATTGAAAGAACGCTATGAAACACACCACAAAGTACGCATTAAAGATGAAGCCATTATTGCAGCCGTTGAAATGAGCCAGCGCTATATTTCTGATCGCTTTTTGCCCGATAAAGCTATTGATTTAATGGATGAAGCGGCATCTAAACTTCGCATGGAAATGGATAGTGTACCGGAAAATGTGGATGCTTTAGACCGAGAAATTATGCGACTGGAAATTGAACGTGAAGCGATTAAAAGGGAAAAAGACGACAAAAAAGTTCAGGAGCTGTCTGAAGAAATTGCGAACCTCTCTGCAGAGCGTGATGAATTTAAAGCAAAATGGCAAGGTGAAAAAGATTTGGTAGATGCTGTTAATACACAGATAGAACAAATTGAGCAGTATAAACTAGAAGCTGAACAGGCTGAACGTGCCGGCGATTATGGTAAGGTTGCAGAAATCCGGTATGGTAAAATCAAGGAAGCACAAGATCAGGTAGAGAAATTAAAAATCGACCTCGAAAGTCAGCAAAACAGCAGCAGAATGCTGAAAGAAGAAGTCACCGCTGATGATATTGCCGGTGTTGTTGGCCGGTGGACAGGCATTCCGGTTACGAAACTGATTGCCAGTGAAAGAGAAAAACTGCTCAACCTCGAAGCAGAATTGCATCAACGTGTTGCGGGACAAGATGAAGCCATTGAGGCCATTTCTGATGCCATACGCAGATCGAGAGCGGGTTTACAAGACAAACGCAAACCAATTGGCTCGTTCATTTTCTTAGGCACAACCGGAGTTGGTAAAACTGAACTGGCAAAAGCCCTGGCCGAATTTTTATTTAACGATGAAAATGCGCTAACCAGAATTGATATGAGTGAATACCAGGAACGCCACGCCGTTTCCAGATTAATTGGCGCTCCTCCGGGATACGTTGGTTATGATGAAGGCGGACAATTAACTGAAGCTGTTCGGCGCAAACCTTATTCTGTAGTTTTACTGGATGAAATTGAAAAAGCACATCCCGATGTATTCAATATTTTGCTTCAGGTATTAGACGATGGCCGATTAACCGATAATAAAGGTAGAACCGTAAATTTTAAAAATACCATAATCATCATGACATCAAACATTGGTGCACATTTGATTCAGGATAATTTTAAAGATCTGCGGGATGAAAACCGTGATGAGGTTATTGCGAAAACAAAAAACGAGCTGTTCGAGGTATTGAAACAAACCATTCGTCCGGAGTTTCTAAACCGGATTGATGAACTGATCATGTTTACGCCTTTAAACCGAAGCGAAATCAGAGATATTGTAGCACTTCAGTTTAAGCAAGTACAACAGACTCTTGCAGAAATGGGAATAGAAATGGAAGCGAGCGACGAAGCTTTAGATTGGCTGGCACAATTGGGTTACGATCCGCAATTTGGTGCAAGACCGTTAAAACGCGTAATTCAAAAACGAATTTTAAATGAGCTATCTAAAGAGATTTTAGCCGGAAAAGTGGATAAAGAGAGCAAAATTAAACTCGATATGTTCGACAATAACTTTGTTTTTCTCAATCAAAACGACATGAATTAACAAGTCTTAAGCTGAATTTTCAAAACGTATGTGTTTATTTTTGTAACAAAACACATACGTTTTATTTTTTTATATCTGATTTCCAAATACTTAAATAAAACAAAAACTAATCACCTAGTTGATGTGTGTTTTGTCATTTATCTTGTTTCAACACAAAAAAACACACATGAAAAACAACTGTCAATTCTGGCACTTCTCTGTGCTATCGGGTTTGGTGCGTCAGCACAAACCGAAAAAGGAAAAAGTCTTATCGGCGGAACGCTTCTGTTTAACTCGAATAAGTCAGATACCGAGATGAATGTCTCTTCCACAAAAAATTCTAGTTTTGAAGCAGCTCCAAGTTATGGTTACTTTGTAGCCAATAATTTAGCAATCAGTATATCTGCCAGCTTCAGTCATTCCAAATCAGAAAACTCATATCAATCTACTTTTGCGGTAAACGGGGTTTATTCCTATTCTCAGCTTAGTGCCACATCTACTACGAATAGATACCTGATTGGGCCTTTTGTTAGATATTACGTCCCTATATCAGATCAGTTCAAATTTTTCGGACAATTTAACGCAGGTATTGGATTTGGCGACTCAGAAATAGCCGGTTCCAGTTATATAGCCAATAAGTCAAAATTATCCAGTCTTCAGGCAGCTTTAAGTCCAGGGTTGGCTTTCTTTCCCGCTAGAAAATGGGCAATTGAATTTGGTTTTAATCTTTTGTCCTTTGCAAGAGATAAAGACAAGGAAAATACCACTCTGCAGAACGACTCGACGGTCGATACTTTCGTATTGGGCTTAAGTACTTTTACGCCGAGAATCGGCGTCAATTTCCATTTTTAAAGATCTCTGATTTACATACTAAAACAAATGATATATGAGCGTATTTGTCAGATCTTTGGCTTGTCTGTTAAGCTTTTATTTTATTACACATATGGCGAATGCGCAAAGTTTGCAGTATAAGCATAAGATCGAATATTACATGAGCGCACCTTCCGAATTTGATGGAAAAGTTAAATCCATAGATGGCACTTCAGTTGATTATTACTGAAGTGCACTTTCGGAATTTAATGGGAAGATCAAATCTATCGGCAATGCCCGAATTGACTATTATGTAAGTGCAATTGGAGAAATTGATGGCAAACTGAAATCAATAGGCAACATCGAATTCAGCTACAATTTTGATGGAACAGCACACGATAATTACACTAGCAATTCAAGTTATTCGAATGATGCTGACAGTGCTCTAAATTTATATTGGATCATTGAAAGAATCAATTCAAGGAAATCAAAACATTAACACATTCAAATGAGAAAACATTTTTTTTTACTCGCAATATTCCTGATCTCAGCTACGTATAATGCAATGGCGCAGACCGAAAAAGGTAAAAATCAAGTTGGAGGTACGCTCTCATATTCGTCCTCAAACAGTTCTTTAACGGGTCAGATTACAAATGGCAAATCCAAAGCTCTAGAAGTAAGTCCTTCTTACGGACATTTTTTTGCTGATAATCTTGTATTTGGGCTTTCAGTTTCTTACTCCAGGCAAAAGCAGTCAAATTCCCTTAATGGCATATATATAGGAAGTGTTTACTATCCATCCGCACCTTATGGAAGTGAGCAAACATTAAACTATTTCTTAGCTGGCCCATATATCCGTTACTACACCAAAATTGCAGAGAATTTCAAGTTTTTTGCACAATTTAATGCATATGCCGGATTTGGAAATTCCAAATTTGTGGAAGAATATCCCAACACCACTCAAAGCTCAAAAAATAAGGGTTTTGGAGGCGCTCTAACTCCGGGATTTGCATTTTTCCCAGCAAAAAAATGGGCAATTGAATTTGGATTCAATTTAATTTCGTATTCGAAAAACAAGACTGAAAATTCTATGGGCTTGTATACAGATCAAACCGCTGAAAATTTAAATTTAGGTTTCAACAGTTTTTCGCCTTTGATTGGTATAAACTATCATTTTTAATACAGAATTTTCATAACAAAGGCCTTAAGTGAATTTTTGCTTAAGGCCTTTATCATTCATATCCAACATATTACAGCAAATAAAAACTTTTTCGGGCAATAATTCCTAAACTTGGATACACACAAAAAAACAAATCATGAAACCTAAATTACTTCTCGCTGCAGCTTTTTGCGTTTTTACGTTTAAAGGCTTCTCACAAATTGATAAAGGGCAAGGATCCATTGGTGGAAGCCTAAGTTTCGGAACAAGAAGACAAACCCTAAACTCATCCAGCTTAAACACACTCACCTTAATACCACGTGGCGCTTATTTCGTAGCCAATAATCTGGCGCTGGGTTTAGAAACACCATTAAATTTATCCAAGTTAAGAGGCGAGAATTATATTACTTGGAATAACGAAACCGGTTATTACGAGAACACTTTTGGACCAAAAGAATTCAGTTTCGGAATTTCTCCATTTTTAAGGAAGTATGTAGATGTAAACGCAAAGCTTAAATACTTTTTTCAGGCAAATTTGCTGATGCAAATCAATACATTCAATAGAATAGATCAGGAAGGTTACCTCATCAGAACGGATGCAAAAGTTAAAGGCTATGGCGCCAGTGTTAGTCCAGGTTTTGCCTTCTTCATCAATAGTAGAACAAGCTTAGAGTTCTCCTTTCCTATCGTAACCTATTTTCATCAGAATTATTACGATTACGACTCTATGTATAACTTTGATAAAACAAATACGCTCCGGCTGGCGCTAGATAATTTCACGCCTGTTTTAGGTGTAAATTTTATATTGTAAAAAAGGCATCCCGGTTTTGTACCGGAATGCCTTCAAAATATTTGGATTTATATTAATCGGCAATAGCCCTGAACATCAGCGCGCCAACCGTAAGGTTTGTTCTGCTGTCAATCAAAATTGCAGAGCCATTGGTTCGGTTATCATCGTATAAATCGAAAGCCAAAGCATCAGCAGTTTTGATAATTACGCGACCAATATCATTTAGATTGAAGGCATCTGCCGGATGTTTTTCTAAAGTGTTAATATCTACTTTATGCAAAATTTCGCTGATTTTAGTTCTGGTAATTTTACTATTGTGCTGTAGAAAATAGGTTAATGACGGATCTAAAGCACGTGCATCCATCCAGCATAAATCTGCTTCGATCATTTTAGATTCTTGCGGTACCGCTGTTGCATTTACAATGGTATCGCCTCGGCTAATATCTACATCATCTTTTAAATGGATTACAACAGATTGCCCGGCATGCGCGGCATCGAGATGTTGATCCAATAATTCTATTCTTTCTACTGTAGAACGTGCACCAGACGGAATAACCGCAACTTGATCGTTCAGGTTAAATGTTCCGCTTAAAACACGCCCGGCATAACCTCTGTAATCATGCAAAGCTTCTGTTTGCGGACGAATTACCCATTGAACAGGCATACGTGCAAGTGCAGATTGATCTTGTGCATCTGTATCTACTTTTTCTAAAAAATGAAGCAAACTCTCGCCGCTGTACCAAAGCATCTTATCAGAAGTTTGTACAATGTTATCGCCTTTTAACGCACTTACCGGAATGTAAGTAACATCTTTTAAATTCAATTGATTGGCTAATGTTTTGTATTTTTCCGTTATGGCAGAAAATACAGTTTCGCTGTAATCAACCATATCCATTTTATTTACACAAACTACGATGTGTTTAATGCCCAATAAAGACACCAAATAAGAGTGACGAATGGTTTGTTCTACAACACCGTTACGGCCATCAATTAAAATAATGGCAAGATTGGCCGTAGACGCGCCAGTAACCATATTTCTGGTATATTGAATGTGGCCGGGTGTATCCGCAATAATAAACTTGCGCTTATCTGTCTGGAAGTATTTATAAGCAACATCAATAGTAATTCCTTGTTCGCGCTCTGCGCGCAATCCATCTGTTAAAATGGCAAGATCTATTGTTCCGTCATCATTTTTGCGGTTGGAACTCTGTAAAGCCTCCAACTGATCGGCCAAAATAGAATCTGTATCGTAAAGCAAGCGGCCAATCAGGGTACTTTTCCCATCATCAACGCTACCTGCTGTAAAAAATTTAAGTATGTTCATTTTTTTTCGTTTGGTGTTAGACGGTAAGCGATAGGCGCTGGAAGCACATAACCCTTAACGCTAAAGCTAATTATTAAAAATATCCGCCTTTTTTTCTGTCTTCCATTGCGGCTTCAGAAACCTTATCGTCTAATCTGGCCCCGCGTTCTGATATTTTTGATGCACTGATTTCTTCAATAATATCATCTATTAAAACGGCTTCAGATTCTACAGCTGCTGTACAAGACATATCACCAACTGTACGGAAACGCACTTGTTTTCGTGTAACTACATCTTCATCATCCATATTCAAAAATGGCGATGCGGCCATAAGCTGACCATTTCTGGTAATACAATCCCGTTGATGCGAAAAATAAATACTTGGAAGTTCAATTTTTTCTCTGCGGATATAATTCCAAACATCCAGTTCTGTCCAATTGCTAATTGGAAAAACGCGTACATTCTCCCCTTTATGAATTTTTCCATTATAAATATTCCACAATTCCGGGCGTTGGCGTTTTGGATCCCACTGTCCAAATTCGTCACGAACAGAAAAAATACGTTCTTTAGCGCGTGCTTTTTCTTCATCTCTACGCGCGCCGCCAATGCAGGCGTCAAATTCGTACTTTGCGATGGTATCTAACAATGTTACCGTTTGTAATGCATTTCTACTTGCATTTTTTCCGGTTTGTTCTACTACTTTTCCCTGATCGATAGACTCCTGAACGGAGCCGACTATTAGCTTCTCTCCTATTCTTTCGATCATTCTATCGCGATAATCTATTGTTTCCTGAAAGTTATGACCAGTATCAATATGTACCAGCGGGAAAGGAAATTTTCCGGGTCTGAATGCTTTCTCAGCCAATCTTACTAACGTTATGGAATCCTTTCCGCCAGAAAAAAGAAGCGCCGGTTTTTCAAACTGCCCCGCAACTTCACGCAAAATATGAATGGCTTCTGCTTCCAGTTCGTCTAAATAATCAAAGTTGTATGTGCTCATTTTAATCTTGAATGATACCCGCTATGTGCGGCATTTATCTTAATATTTTTGTTGTTATTATTTTTTGTTTTACTACTACTTTATCAAGCGCTATCGTTATTGCCAGCTTTACCTATCTTATCGGTTAGATTGCTTCGGCTCACGCATTCCCGGCCTCGCAATGACGAGTATCAAAATCCGTATTATCTTCGCCATTGCGAGAACGGTTTCTTCAAACCGTCGAAGCAATTTCCGTTGTAGGCGACGATTTATTTCTGCCAGTTTATGTTGTAGCGGCATGTAATCCGCATTCTTTTTTAGATTGATCTTCCCACCACCATCTTCCGGCTCTGAAATCTTCGCCGGGCTGCACTGCTCTGGTACACGGCGCACAACCAATACTCGGAAAACCTTTATCGTGCAAAGTATTGTAAACAATATTATTTTCTTTGATGTAGTTCCGCACATCTTCTAAAGTCCAGTCGAAAATTGGATGGAATTTTACGAGTTGATTGCCTTCGTCCCATTCCAAATCATGCATATTTTCGCGATTAGCACTTTGATCTGCGCGGATTCCGGTAATCCAGATTTCATTGCCCCCAAGTGCGCGTTTTAACGGCTCTATTTTACGGATGTAGCAACATTCTTTTCTATTGTCTACAGACTCATAAAAACTATTTGGTCCTTTTGAATTGACCATTTCCTGCAGCAATTCATTTTTAGGATAATAGGCGTGAATCGGTTTATTGTAAATTTCCAACGTACGGTTCCAAACATAATACGTTTCAGGAAATAGACGACCGGTTTCCAATGTAAAAACTTTTATCGGAATGTTATTGGCAAAAATTAAATGCGTAACCACTTGGTCTTCCCAACCAAAACTGGTTGAAAATATAATTTTATCCGTATAATTTTCGGCCAGAAATCTCAGTTTCTCTATGGTATTTAAGCCCGAAAGCAGGCTTTTAATGTCTTCCAGATTTTTCATGTTTAAATAAACTTAGAAACGAAAATAAATACGCTTCTGGTACTTACTAACATCACAATTATACCAACGGCAACCATGATGGTTTTTGCGGAGATTTTATTGGACACTTTTGCTGCAATAGGTGACGCCAGCGCACTTCCAATAATTAGGCCAACTACGGCCTCCCAATGCTTTCCGCCAAGCATGGTAAAAAAAGTAAGCGAACTTAAAGTAGCAATAAAAAAACGGCTGATTTTTACTGTTCCTAATGAAAACAACGGATGACGGCCGCCCGCAATTAAGCTGGATAAAACAATCGAGCCCCATCCGCCACCAAAAGCCGCATCGATAAAACCGCCCACAAATCCTAAAAAACCAATTTTCTTAATTTTCTGATCGGCACGTTTTCGTTTTATGTTAAAGGCTTTCATTAAAATTACTGCACCTAAAAACAATGTATATACTGCAACAATTGGTTTAACAAAAGCACTGTAATGTTCTAAAGAAGAAAGGATAAATGCACCCAAAACTGCACCGACAATTGCCGGCAGTATCAGTATTTTAAATAGTTTCCAATTAACATTTCCCATTTTATAATGCATCCATCCGGCAATTCCATTGCTCATTACTTCAGAAATGTGAATGGCCATACTGGCCGAAGCTGGTGGCAAACCCATAGCCAAAGAAAAAGATGCCGAGGTTACACCGTATGACATGCCAATGGCTCCATCAATCAGTGCAAATACAAAACCCGCGCCTAAAAACCAGTAAAACAAGGGATTTATATTGACAACAAAGTGCTGAAATTCAGGCTCCGTATTCCACAGCGTCAATCCTACAGCACCAAGTAACAGCACTGCTGCCAACCAAATTAACCATTTGATATTTGCCTCTACAAAATTTTTTTTCGGGTTTACCAATTGCTCAGTTACCTTATTCAGTTTCTTAACTTTTGCAGTAAAATCACCGTTTAAGGTTTGCCGCAACGCGCTCATATTTTGCAATGTAGCATCTAACTCTTGAGGTAAAGCTTCATTAAGAATTTGTTTTAAGCGTTTTGCAATGGTTGGAGATTTCCCATTGGTAGAAATGGCAATTTTAAGATCGCCTTTCTGTACAATTGAACCCAAATAGAAATCGCAAAGCGACGGTTTATCGGCTACATTAATCAGTAATCCACGTTCATGCGTTACACTTCTGATTTCTTCATTCAGAATATTGTTGTTTGTAGCCGCAAATACAATATCGATGTTGCTTAAATCTTCTACATCGAAACTTTTCTGATTGATTTTAACGTTGGGATAATCAGCAATCAACGTATAGATTTCTGGCAAAACCTGTTCTGCAACAATAGTTATTCGGGCATTCGGGCTGTTGTTTACAATAGCCGTCAGCTTCTCCAAACCTACTGCACCTGCACCAATTAACAATGAACGCAGCTGATTCAGCTTTATAAAAACCGGAAAAAGCTGGTTGCCTTTTTCTTGTTCAGAAAAGGCCTGAGCATTATCATCTGGATTAGGCAATATCTGCATACTGTTTAATTAAGGTTTTAAATGAGGGATGTAGCGAAACTACATCACCAAATACCAAAAGTGCTGGTGCTTTTACATTTTCTTGGGCTGCGCGTGACACAATATCATCTACCACGCCAATTACCAGTTTTTCATCTTCTGCAGATCCATTCTGGATGACCGCTGCAGGTAAATTGTTCCGCCCTTCGGCTTTGAAAATATCGGTAATTTGTTTCAGCTTTTTTAATCCCATCAAGATGACTACAGTAGCATTAGATTTTGCTGCCTGATAAATATCGGCAGAAACCTCTCCTGATGTTGTAGTGCCGGTAATTACCCAAAAACTTTCGGCCATGCCACGATGCGTTACCGGAATTTGTTGCAAACCGGGTACACCAATTGAACTGGAAATACCGGGAATTACACTTACCGGAATGCTATAATCAGATGCATAATCCAACTCTTCATATCCACGGCCGAAAACGAAAGGATCTCCGCCTTTCAAACGGACAACATGACCATAATTGAGCGCATAATCTACCATCAGTTTATTGATGGTTTCCTGCGGATAAGAATGTTCACCTGAACGTTTGCCTACATAAACTTTAATGGCTTCTGCTGGCGCATGTTCCAACAAAGCTTCATTGGTTAAGGCATCATACAATACAACATCTGCAGACTGCAATGCTTTAACACCTTTTAAGGTAAGTAAATCCGGATCTCCGGGGCCTGCACCCAGCAAAGTAATCCTGGCATCTATATATTTTTTCTGATCACTCATATCTGTCTTCTTTTAGAGCAGTAATTTCTCTATTGTAAATCCTTCGTATTAATTTGCGCGTATTACTTCTGCACGTTTCACTTTTATTTCATTTAAAAATGCCTCCGCATCATTAAAATACTTTCTGGCGAAAGCTTCAGATGGTTCATTTTTATTGATTTGAAGTACGAAATCAGAAAAAGTTGAACCGAAATTGAAATCGCCGCTTTCAACGTAATGGTTATCAAATTCGCGGATTACACCAACTTGGGTACTGCTGTTTACACCTTTATCCAACAGTAATGATTTTGCTGCGCTTACTAAAGTTGAGTACGTGTGGTAAATTGAATCTGCATAAGCAGCTTTATTTAGGTTTTCTTTCGCCCAACCAAATTTCTCATCTGCTTCTAACAATAGCGTTGCAACCAGATCTATAACTACGCCGGCACATTCTCCTACGCCGATTGCGGTTTGAAATTGCTCTACGTGCCCCCAATCTACAAATTCTTCAGATTGAAGACTGGTCAAATCTGCCAATGGTTTTAACAACTGATAAAAATGATCTTTACCTTTTCTATCGTAATAGGCATGGAAATTTTCAGATTCGAGGTTATTGTCTTTAAAGTCGTTCAACAGATAATGCAATACGCTGGTTGCGCGTTTTGAAGGCACTTTAATTACGCGTTCTGCAACACGTCCGAAACCATTGCCAACGGTTCCGCCGCCCAGCATTACCTGAACCGCCGGTACAACTTTTCCTTCGGCCTTTAATGAACTGCCATGAAAACCGATTTCGGCAAGGCCATGTTGCCCGCAAGAATTCATACAACCACTAATTTTGATTTTGATATCTTTTTCGTAAATAAACTCAGGGAAATCGCTGTAAATCACATCTTCCAACACCTCGGCCAAAGTCATAGAGTTTGAAATACCCAAATTACAAGTATCCGTACCCGGGCAAGTTGTAATATCGGCTAAACTGTCAAATCCGGCAGTAGTAAAACCGATTTTATGCAATTCATTATATAACGAAGGCAAGGCTTCTTTCCGAACAAACTTCAGCAACAATCCCTGGTTTTGAGTAATCCGGATTTCATCTGCTACATAATTTTTAACCGCATCCACAAAAGCACGCGCACGGTCTGTTTTAATATCGCCAACTTGCACCTTAACATATACGCCGTAAAAGCCTTCCTGTTTCTGTTCTACCACATTTGTAGCCAACCAATGTTTGTAATGCATTTCATCTTCTGGCTGTACATTTTCGAAATTCTGAGATTGCGGAATTTCTGGTTGCGGAACAGTATTCAGATCGATTTTAAAGGTTTTAACTTTATTGGCAAGGCGTTCCTCTGCAATCAATTTCAAAACTTCTTCCAAACCCAGTTTTTGCACTAAATATTTCAAGCGTGCTTTATTCCGGTTGTTTCTTTCACCATAACGGTCAAACACGCGCAAAACAGATTCTGTAAAAGGAATCAGTTGATCTTCGGGTAAAAACTCATGCACCGCATTGGCTAAAAATGGTTGTGCACCCAAACCACCGGCAAAAAGTACTTTAAAGCCACGCTCCCCATTTTCATTTAATTTAGGAATAAAACCCAAATCATGAATATAACTAAATGCTGTATCGCGATCGCTTGAAGAAAAAGAGATTTTAATCTTCCGGCCCATTTCCTGGCAAATTGGATTGCGCAGAAAGTAAGCAAAAACTGCCTGAGCATAAGGAGAAACATCAAAAGGTTCTTCTGCATCAATACCAGAATTTGGCGATGCAGTCACATTTCTCACTGTATTTCCACAAGCTTCGCGAAGGGTAATATCGTCTTGTTCTAATTTCGCCCAAAGTTCTGGCGTGCGATCTAAACTCACATAGTGAATCTGAATATCCTGGCGCGTAGTTAAATGAAGATTTCCGCTGCCATACTCATCTGCAATATCCGCAATTCGCAGCAGTTGCTTAAACGTAACTTTACCAAAAGGAAGTTTAATGCGAACCATTTGTACACCAGGTTGTCTTTGTCCGTACACACCCCGCGCCAATCGTAAGCTCCTAAATTTCTCTTCATGGATGGTGCCGTCTCGAAAGGCTTTTATTTTCCGCTCTAAATCGATGATGTCCTGCTCGACAATCGGATTTTCGAGTTCTGTTCTGAAACTTTGCATATATGTTGTTGTTAGCGATATTCAAAAAATGCCTCCTTTTACTGAGGAAGCATTTCAAATTTTATATTAAAAAAAATCTATATACGTCCTTAACTTACTGTTTTACAACAGCACATCAAACCCGTACACATCAATTTAATTACCATAAACTTTAAAGTCATCTGCCAAATATATAAAGTATATAGAAATAGTCGTAATTTTTATTAAAAAAAATTAAATGATGGCTTTCAGATTATCTTCGCGATTGATGACATCTGCAATACTGGTCTCCGTTAAAACCTTTAGCGTAGCATCTCTAACTTCAATAAAAGCACTTCTAATGCCGCAAGTTTTCTCATCTACACACTCATCACATTTGTGGTAGAAATTTAAACTTGCACATGGTACCATAGCAATTGGACCATCAGTTACGCGCATAACATGTACCAAAAGAATATCTTCTGGTTTTTTGTTTAAGCTATAACCGCCTCCAGCGCCTTTTTTACTGTATAAGAAACCCGCGTTGCGAAGATCGAGCAAGATCTGCTCTAAGAATTTTTTAGGAATATGCTCCTCCTCTGCAATTTTGGATATTTGCATAGGTGGTTTTTCTACATTTTTACCAAGAGCAACGAGCGCTTTAATGGCATATTTTGTCTTTTTGGATAGCATATTTCGTACAAAGCTAATAAAAGAATGTAAAATTTAAAATTTGCGCCCTTCAACAAAATGAAAATTTACGAAAATGCTAATGCGGCGCAACAAACATCCGAAACAATTAGGCAAACCTTCGCACTGCGATAAAAGACAAAAACTTAAATACGAACCAGTTACGGCAAAACTAAGATTTACCTATAAATAAGTTCGATTAATCAACCTGAAGTAAAAAATGATCAGTAATGGAAACTTAACTGAAAAAGAGAGGTTTAAAATTTACATTTACCGAAATTTAAAATCAACATGCGAAGAAAATTAAATCTCCTTCCCTTTCTCTTCATCACCATATTTTTTCTGGCACTAAATGTTTATGTGTTATCTGGTTTCAGCGCGTTAAATGGATCGGCTTGGTTAAGTCCGGCTTTCTGGGTATTTATCATTGGATTGCTTTTCGCATTGATCTTTGCCATACAACAAATGCGTATACAAGGAATAAACCGTTTTTTTCAAATCGTGAGCCATGCTTTTCTCATTGTGTTTACTGCTGAAGTTGTTTTTGCTTTTTTCTTGCTGCTTGGCGATCTGTATCGTTTACTTCTGGGCGCAGCTTCGAACTTTAGTGACGGCGGCTATCATATGCTTGGCCGGAATAACTATTGGATTGATTTTGCCTTCGTGATGTTTTGCGTTACCATTTTGCTATTTGCTTACGGCATTACACAAGGTAAATATGCCTATCGGGTAATTCGGCATACTTTGTTTTTTGATGATTTGCAAGAAAGTTTTGACGGTTTTACACTTACACAGATATCGGATGTACACTCCGGAAGTTTTACCAATCCAAAAGCTGTGCAGAAAGGAATTGATTTGATTAACGCACAAAAAAGTGATCTTTTTGTGTTTACTGGAGATTTGGTTAACAACGTTGCCTCAGAAATAAAGCCTTACATTGGGCACTTCTCTCAAATTAAAGCAAAATTTGGGCAGTTTTCTGTTTTGGGCAATCACGATTACGGTGATTATGTAAAATGGCCAGATGAACAGGCAAAAATTCAGAACCTACAACTATTAAAACACCATCACGCCGATTTAGGTTTCAGGCTTTTGCTTGATGAACACATTGAACTGCAAAAAGGAAATGACAAAATTATACTTGCCGGTGTAGAAAATTGGGGTATTGGTTTTGGAGAACGCGGAGATTTGAAAAAAGCCCTTCAAAACACCAAAACTGACGATTTTAAAATTCTGCTCTCACACGATCCGAGTCACTGGGAGGCACAAGTAAAACAATTTCCATCAAAGATACACCTTACACTTGCCGGTCATACGCATGGTATGCAATTTGGAATTGAAGCTTTTGGTTTACGCTGGAGCCCCGTACAATACCGATACAAGCATTGGGCTGGCGTTAAAACTGAAAACGGCCGTTATTTAAACGTAAATCGCGGTTTTGGTTTTTTAGGTTTTTCCGGACGAATTGGCATCTGGCCGGAAATTACGGTAATTGAACTTAGAAAAACCAAAAAAGCTTAATTTACTACCTGCATTCTGCACCGTGAGCATAACCTGAGCCGCTGATTGGTGAAAGAAATGGAATTCCCAAATCTGAAGCGCGAAGAATAAATAACAAACCGATAAATAAAGTAAACCAGGGAATTAGTTTTTGTACATTGAAAGGAATGTATTTACGCAGATAAAAACCACCTAAAGAAATGGTCATCATTAAAGGACTGGTACCTAAACCGAACAGAAACATAAAAGTGGCGCCAGCAGAAACCGATCCGGTATTAAGTGCGGTGGCCAGAGAGAGGTAAACCATGCCACATGGAATAAGGCCGTTTAACATTCCGAACAGAAAACCCCAAAATGGCAGTTTAAAAATTTTAGGTAAAACCCGGCTTAACGGATGCAGAAATTTAGCTTGTGCAAGTGAAAGCTTTTTATGAAAAGACCGGCTAAAAAGCCTAAAAACACTTACAATTAATAAACTTGAGCCGATAAAAAGACTTAGAAACTTTTGGTTGCTGAAAACGACTATACTGCTTCCAATCCAACCAACAATAAGGCCCAATAGCGTATACATTAGTATCCGCCCCAATTGATAAGAAAGCAGTTGAAATACATTTTTCCACATACCGTCACTTTTGCCTGGTAAACTCAACACAATTGGGCCGCACATTATGGCACAATGTAAACTGCCAAAAAGCCCCATTAAAAATGCCAAGGGTAGAAAATCCATCAGAAAGTGATATTTTTCTTGAATAAATACGGTTTATTGGCGTGCGTCCAACTCAGCGACAGAAACCACATACCAGGCGCAAAATCTTTTTTGTTAAGTACAATCGCATTTGTTGCGCCAATGGTATGCCCTTCAATTTTACGGTCTTGCTTTTTGTTTGATGGGCGCATAAGTGTTAAAACAAATTCTGCACTATCGCGCAAGAGAATGACCATTTTTTGTTGATCAATGATGATTTCTGGCGACGCCTGATCATTTAACATATTCTGGGCCGCCGTATATTCGGAATTAAAATTAATTCCCTTCTCGTAATAATTGTCTTCAATCAAAGCATCTCTGTTGTGTACCGAAAACATGTACATAACCATCCCGATAATAAACAACATAAATGCCGCCATTCCCATTACAATTTTAGTTCCCCAATTCATCTATTCTATCTTTAAAAGAATTTAATCTGGCTGTGCAAAAAAACTTGTAGAAGCCCTACTGATCACCTTTCCATCGGCAAGAATTTCAAACTCTACTTCACTTTTGTATTGCTTAATCAGCGTGTTTTTCCTCAACAGAAAAAATGTGAGTTGCGCTGCACCTTCTTTTGGCAATACCGTTGTATTTTGAACAAACTCTATATGGTTTTGTGGATCTTTGGGCCTGAAAACAAAATGCACATCTTTATTGGTTTTGTTTATCAATTCTGCATTATACAGGTTGCTGGTAGAATCGCCTCTGTTTTGATAAAGTGTGCCACTTGCTCTAAGAACTGTGCTTTGAACGCTTTCGCGGATGTAAACCAACGATGAAAACACACAAATAATAACGGCAAGCACAGCAGCATATCCGTAAGATTTTAAACTGATTTTGAAAGGTTTATTATGCTCGATGTATTCCTGGTTATAAAACCCGATTAAGTTTTTGGTTTTGCCAAGTTTATACATTACCGCATTGCAGGCATCAATACAGGCAGTACAATTTATACATTCAAGCTGTGTACCTTTTCTAATGTCTATACCGGTTGGACAAACCTGAACACAAAGCGAGCAATCTATGCAATCGCCGATTGTGGCGTTTTCCTGTTCGCGTTTGCGGTGCCCGCGAGGTTCTCCCCGTTTCACATCATAGGCAACAACCAAACTCTGGTTATCTAGTAAAACACCTTGTAAACGGCCATAAGGACAAATTACTGTACATACAACTTCCCTTACATAAGCGAAAACACCATAAAAAATTAAGGTAAATACACAGATAGAAATAAAACCAGAAACGTGCTGCGCTATAGGTTCTGTTACAATCCCAATCAGTACATTAGAGCCAATAATGTAGGCCAGAAAAGTGTTTGCAATGGCAAAAGAAATCAACAAAAATAAGAGATGTTTAACTGCTTTTTTAGCAATCTTACGTGTGTTCCAATTTTCTTTGTCTAATTTTTTCTGTTGATTGGCATCTCCTTCTATCCAATATTCAATCCTTCTGAAAACCATTTCCATAAAAATAGTTTGCGGGCAAGCCCAGCCGCACCACAATCTGCCCAATACAACGGTAAAACAAACTACACTCACAATACCGATAAGCATGGCAAGTGCAAAGAGATAAAAATCTTGCGGTGTAAAAATCAATCCGAAGAAAACGAATTTCCGTTCCACGAAATTTAAAAGCACCAGCTGCTCACCTTTAAATTGGATAAACGGAAAAGAAAATAAAAGCAACAGCAAAGCATAACTTACCCATTTGCGATAGGAATACAGCCGACCTGAAGGCATTTTCGGGTAAACAAACTGCCTGCCGCTGCTTTTATTCTCGTTTTTATTTTGTTTGCTCATCTTCTTTTGCAGCATTATCTTCAGGATCTTTTTCCTCGTATTTATCGCCTTGCGGTGCTTTTGCGCCAGCAGGATTTGTGCCGTGCAAAGACAGAATGTAATTGGCGACCGCAGCAATTTGTTTCGGACTTAATGTTTTTTCCCAGCTTACCATTCCTTTTGCCGGCACGCCATATTTAATGGTTTTAAAAACATTGTTAATTCCGCCGCCGTGCAACCAGTAATCGTCTGTTAAATTCGGTCCGATTAAACCTTGTCCACTGTCGCCATGGCACACTTTACAATTCCCGGAAAAAAGGTTTTTTCCCTCTTCGAGAATAGTTGCTGTGTTGTCAACTTTTACGGTATTTTCATCAACAGCATTTGCAGATTTCTCCAGATAGGCAGCTTTTTCTTCATCGGCCTTTGCCATTTCTGTCTTATATTCCTGATCCTGCAGGTCTCCATATCCACCAATGTGGTAGTAGAAGAGATATCCGGCGGCGAAAATCATCGTTCCGAACAACAGAAAATTAAACCAGGCAGGCACCGGATTATCCAGTTCTTTTATCCCATCATACGCATGATCTATTTCCAGATCTTTCTCTTGTTCGATAGGTTTTAATCCCAAAATTTTTGTCCAGATGCTGGTTTTTTTCTTTTTTGTTTTAAGCCAGTCATCATAATCCAGCACCGCAATTTTTTCTTGCTGAATGTAAGGTGTAGGATTCAATTGCTCTTTATACATCACTTTAAATGCGTGGAGCAAGGTAACCGAAACCACCAAAAGCACAATTACAAAGAGCAGCAATATGAGAATGAGCAGTTCAGACTGGCTTAAACCCAAACCCGGTTCTGAAGGCGGCAAAGCCGGTACTTCATCTGCGCCCAAAACCATCAACGAAAAAAATGTCAGGCAAAGCGATAAACTAATCTTTTTCATATTCAGAATTTTGATTTTCGACGATTGGCAATTCACTCATGGTTTGAATGTGGCCCTTATTTAATTTAAGCAGATATAAAGCTACAATGATGAAAAACACCATGAACATAATTAATGAACTGATAAGGTACAGTTCGCCGCCTGCAAGGTTTTTGATCTGATTGAACATGACTGATTAGTTTGAAGGAATTTCTTTTGTATTTGCTTTAATATCTGTACCGAGGCGTTGCAGATAGGCAATAATGGCCACAATTTCTTTGTCGCTTTTTACCTTAATGTTATTTTGCAAAAGCTCCGCAGATATTTTGTTAGCCTGATTTTTTAGACTTTCATTGGCGTTAACATCAAAACCTGCCGGATATGGAACGCCCAATGTTTGCATTGCACGGATTTTAGTTGCCGTGGTAGAAATATCGAGCGTCTGCTCTACCAACCATGGATAAGGTGGCATGATACTGCCTGGGGACATTGATGTTGGGTCTAACAAGTGATTGAAATGCCAGGCATCAGAATATTTGCCGCCAATGCGGTGAAGATCTGGCCCGGTACGTTTACTTCCCCATAAAAATGGATGATCGTATACAAACTCTCCGGCTTTACTATAATCGCCATAACGTTCTGTTTCTGAACGGAAAGGACGAACAGTTTGCGAGTGGCAGTTTATACAACCTTCGCGAATGTAGATGTCTCTGCCCTGAAGTTCCAGTGGCGTATATGGTTTTACGCTTCCGATAGATGGCACGTTAGATTGGATGGTAAACGTTGGCATCATTTCGACCATTCCGCCGATAAGAATAATGATTAATGAGAAAACCATAAATTTAATTGGCTTACGTTCCAGAACGCGGTGCCAGGCACGATCGGCAGCAGATTCTTGGCCAATTTCTTTTTCTAAAGCCATAGCTTCTGCAGGTTCGTTTGCCACCAGTTTTGCACTGCGCATGGTTTTAGCAAGATTGTAGGTCATTGCAATTACACCGGTTAAATACAATGCACCTCCAACGGATCTTAATACATGCATTGGAATAATCTGCAAAGTTGTAGCCAAGAAATTTGGGTATTTTAAAAGCCCTTCTGCAGTAAATTCTTTCCACATTAAACCTTGTGTAAAACCCGCCCAATACATTGGAATTGCATAAAACAAAATCCCTAATGTGCCAATCCAAAAGTGGAAACCTGCTAATTTTTTTGAATACAGAGGTGTTTTATAAATTCTTGGTATTAACCAATACAAAACGCCAAAGGTTAAGAAACCATTCCAACCCAATGCGCCAACATGTACGTGCGCTACAATCCAATCGGTAAAGTGGGCAACACCATTTATTTGTTTGAGGGATAGCATTGGCCCCTCAAAAGTTGCCATTCCGTAAGCGGTAAGTGCCACCACCATAAATTTTAGGGTGACGTCTTCTCGAACTTTATCCCAGGCACCGCGTAGGGTAAGTAAACCGTTAATCATTCCGCCCCAGCTTGGTGCAATCAACATGATAGAAAAAGCAACGCCTAATGATTGTGCCCATCCCGGAAGGGAAGTATACAGCAAATGGTGCGGACCCGCCCAGATGTATATAAATATGAGCGACCAAAAATGCAGAATACTAAGTTTATAGGAATAAACCGGCCTGTTGGCCATTTTCGGCAAGAAATAATACATCATGCCCAGATAAGGTGTAGTTAAGAAAAAAGCAACAGCATTGTGCCCATACCACCATTGCACCAACGCATCCTGAACACCTGCATATACATAATAGCTTTTCATAAATGAAATAGGCAATTCAAAAGAATTTACAATATGCAATACTGCAATAGTTACAAATGTGGCAATGTAAAACCAGATGGCTACATAAAGGTGGCGCTCTCTCCTTTTTATAATGGTTCCGAACATGTTGATTCCGAATACAACCCAGATAACGGTAATGGCGATATCTATCGGCCATTCCAGCTCTGCATATTCATGTGATGTGGTGAAACCTAAAGGAAGTGTAATTGCTGCTGCAACAATAATGAGTTGCCAGCCCCAGAAGTGGATTTTACTCAGTACATCGCTAAACATTCTTGCTTTTAGTAAACGTTGTAAAGAATAATAAACGCCCATAAAAATGGCATTCCCTACAAATGCAAAAATTACTGCATTGGTGTGCAGCGGCCTAATCCGCCCAAAAGTGGTGTATTGGTTCCCCATGTTCATTGCCGGCTTAAAAAGCTGCATAGCCACAAGCAAACCAACCGTCATACCTACAATTCCCCAAACCAGGGTGGCGATTCCAAAATTTCGGACAATCTTGTTATCGTAAGTAAATTTTTCTAACTGCATAATCTATCAGAGATGTTTTGTTTGAATTTTGATAGTTCAAAGGTATCTCGTGATCGATTGCCGGCAGGTGACTTTACTTATCTAGAAAAATGATCTTCTTCACTTTTTTCGTCGGTTAGATCATCATCAAATAAAATACGTACACCGGGTGTATACACATCATCGTGCTGACCAGTTTTAGAAGCCCAGAAAAAGGCGCCGAGAAAAATTAAAGCCATAACTACGCTACAGCCAACTAAAAAATACAGAATATTCATACCAAATGATTTTTACGCGCAAACATCCGCGTGGTGATTGTAGTAAAACAAATAATGGTAATGGTGCTAATTGGCATAAGAACTGCCGCCACCAAAGGATACAAAGTTCCCTGAACTGCGAAATACAAACCAATACAATTATAGGCTGTAGCAATGGCAAAACTGGTTTTAATTACTTTAAGACCATCTCTGCTGAGTTGAATAAATTGCGGCAGCAAGCCAAGTGAATCACCATGTAGGATGGCATCACATCCGGGTGTAAAATTGTTGATATTGTCTGTAATGGCAATGCCGAAATTGCTTTGTTTTAATGCGCCTGCATCGTTCAATCCATCGCCAAGCATTATCACTTGTTTGCCGGTTTGCTGAAGTTTAAGCACTGTTGCCAATTTATCATGTGGTGTTTGCCTGTAAAGCAACCTGCAATGTTCTGGAAAAATTGACTGAATATACTGCTGGTCTTTCTCTGTATCGCCAGAAAGCAATTGTAAGGTAAAAGTACGTTTCAACCGCTCCATTAAATTGCTTAATCCAGGTCTCCACTCCTGCTTCACGGTAAAACAACCTTTGTATTGATTATCAATCATAATGTGTACTCCGCCGCCAGAAACATCAGTTTCGGCAATAGGTAAAAAGCCCGCACTTCCGGCGTAAATCTGTTGATTATCTACCACTCCGCTTAAACCTTTGCCCGGAATTTCCTGATAATCCGAAACGGGATAACATTTATCAACACGAAGCGCTTTTAAAATATGCCGACTTAAAGGATGTGCAGAATTTCTGAGCAAAGAAGAAATTGCGGTTTGTTCTACATAGGTTAATGTGCCATTAAATTCAATTTCGGCTTGATCTGCGCGTGTTAAAGTACCGGTTTTATCAAAAACAATTGTATTGCACGCAGCAAGAAGTTCTACAGCATCAGTATTTTTGACGTAAAAACCTTTCTTATCGAAAACAGATAAAATTGCAGACAGTGTAAAAGGTGTGCTCAAAGCCAGAACACAGGGACAAGCCACAATAATTACGGCAGTAAACGCCGCCCAGGCTTTATGACTATCGTGCTGAAAAATCCAGTATGCTGTTGCGGTGAACGCTAGTATAAAAACACCAAGACTAAAATACTTCGCTATCCGATCGTTAAAATTATGTTTTTGTTGATGATCTGCATAATTGTCATTGTTCCATAAACCTGTAAGATAACTTTGCGATACCGGTTTTACCACTTCAAGTTCTATGGCTTCTGAAGTCTGCCTTCCGCCGGCATAAATAATCTCGCCAAGTACTTTATGCACCGGATCCGATTCTCCGGTTACAAAACTCATGTCCATCCAGGCATCGCCCTTCATTAAAATGGCATCTGCCGGCACAAGTTCTCCATTTCTAATCCATAACCGATCGCCAACCTGCACGTCATTAATTGCTACGGATTTTTCTTTTCCATTTACTAAAGTGGTTACCGCAATTGGAAAATAAGAACGGTAATCCCGATCGAAAGAAATGTGGTGATAGGTTCTTTGTTTCAGCCATTTTCCCATTAGCAATAGAAAAACCAATCCAGTTAAAGTATCTGCAAAACCGGGTCCGGCTTTAAATAACACTTCAAATGTGGTACGCAAAAACAAAACGGCAATAATAAGTGCCAGCGGCGTATCTAAATTAATATGGCGATGTTTAAGACTTGTAAGTGCAGAAACGAAGTATTCGCGGGCGCAAAAAAATGTAACCGGGATGGAGAAAGCCAGATTTAACCAGGCAAAAAGAGATTGAAACTCACGTTCAAAACCATCAAGACCGAAATATTCCGGGAAACTAAAAAGCATCACATTTCCCATACAAAAACCGGCGAGCGCAATTTTCACAATCAATGTACGATCGCTGGCTGCATTGTGGCTCTTCACTACATCTTGTAAACTGATTAAAGGTTCATAACCGATATGATTTAACGTTTCTACCAACTGGCGCAATGAAATTTCTTCGTGATTGAAACTGATGGTAACCTGTTTTTTGATAAAATCTATCCGCGAATTAAAAATTGCCGCGTTTATTTTATACAAATGTTCTAGTAACCAAATGCATGAACTGCAATGAATTGCAGGGATATAAAACGTTACAATACTGGAGCTTCCTTGTTTATAATCGATAAGCTGGTTTACAATATTGGCTTCATCCAGATAATCGAGTTGCTTATTTTTTTCGAAACGCTGACCCGGATTTTCGTTATATGCATAATAATTGCAAAGGTTGTTTTCAGAAAGAATTTTATAAACACCTTTACATCCGATGCAGCAAAAGTCTTTGCCATCTAATTGGAATTTAGCTTTTGGCAATGCTTCTCCGCAATGGAAACAAACATTATCGACAGAAATATTCGTAGTGGCGCCCATAATTGTAGAACTTAAATTGTAGAACTGAAAATCTGCGTTTCGGGTTGTTTTGCCCACATACGCTCATCAAAAGCCATGCATGCATTTCTCAAAAAAGATTTCCCTTTTGTTGTGATTTTGATATTTTTCTCGTCTAGCCAAACCAGTTTATCTTTAAGCATGGGTTGTAGACGTGTGTAAACATTTTCAGGTATTCCCTGAGTAAAAGTTGTTTTTTCCCGGCACATGATGTCCAAAATATGCTGACGAACCTGCAAATCATCCTGCGAAAGCAGATGTCCTTTTTCTGCAGGCAATTTACCGGCGGCAATTTGTTCGAGATAACTTTCTACAGTCTTAGGATTCTGTGCAAAAGCTACCCAGCTGTCGCTTATAGAAGATACGCCTAACCCAATCAGTAAATGGCTATGTGCATGTGTATAACCCATAAAATTGCGATGCAATTGTTGCGAATGGCTGGCTTTATACAACATATCACTTTTTAACGAAAAATGATCCATACCAACATCTGCATAACCAGCATCTTGAAGCATATTTTTTCCGAGTTGATACAGATCAAACTTTGCATCGCCAACTGGCAAATCCTTTTCTGTATAATGTCTTTGGCCGGGTTTTAACCAAGGCACATGTGCATAACTGTAAAACGCAATACGGTCTGGCTGCATGTAAATTACTTCTTCGATGGTATCTTTCAAGCCAGATAAGGTTTGTGCGGGCAGACCATAAATAAGATCAAAATTTATAGAATCGTAACCAATTATTCGCGCTTCGGTAGTTACCTTAAAAACCTGTTCTGGCGTTTGAAAGCGGTTGATCATCATTTGAACTTTCGGATCAAAATCCTGAATACCGAGGCTCAACCTTCTAAAACCAAGTTTATAAAGCACTTGTAAATGTTGAATAGTGGTATTTGCAGGATGCGCTTCAAAAGAAAGCGAGGGGTTTTCTGCCAAAAAAGATTTTGCCAGTATTCCTTGTATCAGTTGTTCCAAATTTTCTGCAGAAAAAAAAGTCGGAGTACCGCCGCCCAAATGCAACTCTTTAATGGTTGGTTTTTCGCCTAAAATGGCAACGTACATTTCCCACTCGCGTAAAACAGCCTCAATATAAGGCTGTTCTACAGCATGATTTTTGGTAATTCTGGTATTACAGCCGCAATATGTGCACAAACTGTCGCAAAAGGGCAAATGAATGTACAAAGCCAGTCCTTCTTCTTTAAATTGCGCGTATGTATTGCGGACAGACTGTTGCCAAACATTGGTATTAAATGTACTCAAATCCCAATAGGGAACCGTTGGATAGCTGGTGTAACGCGGCGCCGCAATATTGTATTTTTTAAGCAAAGTGGACGATTTCATGGCTTTAATGCTTTAGCTGCGCCACAATTGTTTGCACAACAACAGGCTTTACCCACGCATTTTCCGGCGGCCCATTGATCCAGATTTTTAATTACCTGCTCCATCCTGGATTTTGGATTCTGATCTTGATTGGCATTCGGCACATTGGCAATTTTCATATTTGCTTGTGCGGCAGCCTTCAAATCCAAATGTGCAATTTCAAATGAAGAAGTTGCTATGTATTTAATGCCAAGTTTTGCCAAACCGGCAATCATCTCGGCAGTAAGTTCATCATTGTTAAAAACCAGCAACGCTTCTTTCCCAATTGCAAAAGGAAGCGTATCTGCCGTTAAACTGTTCACGATAATGGTAATATCGTGTTTTTTATAGTTGGCCAGCACCAGCCACTCTTTCTCTTCTGGTTTGATATTATATGCGATTGCTTTCATATATTTTTTGATATATACAAAGCTACTCGCTGTACCACTTGCCTTTGATGAGTAGGCTTAGACTAAAAAATGATTTTAATCACTAAAGTATTATTGTTTTACATGGCGCAGTTTTTCTATTGAAAGAATATTGATTGCATTTCCGCTTTTATCAATCAGTTTTTCCTCTTTAAAATCGGCCAGCATTCGACTAATGGTTTCACTTGCTGTACCTACGAGTGCAGCAAGATCATCCCGTGAAATCCGGATTGTACAAGCGTCGGAATCTATATTTCCAAATTTTCCGGCTACCTGCAACAGTGCTTCAGCAACCCGTTTGCGTACAGATGAATATGCAAGTTGCAACATCTGTTTGCCTTTATCATTTACATTTCCGGATAATAAACCAATAAATGTTTTAGAAATAATCTGATGGTTCAATAAACTACTCATAAACTCCAGCTTAGGAATCTGGATGATTTCACATTCTGTAAGCGTTGCGGCATTATCGTTATATGGCTGACCGCTGCAAATGCTTTCATAACCAAAAAAATCGCCATCGTGGTATAAATTTGATGAAAGCTCGCGGCCATCTTTAAATCTTTGGTACGTTTTCACCTGGCCTTTTACCAGAAAGTACAAAAAAGTTGGTTCATCGCCTTCAATAAAAATAACCTGTTTATTGCTTACCAGTCTGCTTTTCCCTTTCTGGCGCAAATCTTCTAATGCTTCTTCGGTATTGCTTTTGGCAGCGCCAAAACCGGCAGATTGCTGTTTCTTCTTGAATCGGCTT
Source organism: Pedobacter terrestris (assembly GCF_052343045.1). NCBI lineage: Bacteria > Pseudomonadati > Bacteroidota > Sphingobacteriia > Sphingobacteriales > Sphingobacteriaceae > Pedobacter > Pedobacter terrestris. The sequence goes on from NZ_CP180264.1 coordinate 2,766,522, forward strand.
TCTATTGCTTTAAACAATTCTATATCGTCAAAAGGTTTTGTGAGGTAATCATCTGCACCCATTTCCATGCCTTTTCTCATATCGGCACGTTCTGTTTTAGCGGTGATAAATATAAAAGGAATAGACGCCGTTTTTGGGTTTTTATTAAGCAAATACAAAACACCGTAACCATCTAATTCGGGCATCATAATATCGCACAGAATAACATCGGGAATATTTTTTGTGGCCAGGTCTACGCCAAGTTTACCGTGTTTTGCGGTAAGGGTTTCATATCCGGCCAGATCAAGTACTTCTGCTGTGCTTTCTCTAATGTCGTCATTATCTTCAATAATTAATACTTTTTTACCCATTGGAATGTGCTAGTTACGTTGTAAATTAAAATTTAAAATAAAAGTGGTTCCGCTGTTCAGTTTACTAAAACAGGCTACTGTACCATTCATTAACCCAACGTAGCGTTTAACAATATTGAGTCCGAGTCCGGTTCCCGGAATATCTCCGGTATTGTGTGCGCGGAAGAAAGGTTCAAATAGATTATTTTGGTCAACTTCCGGAATGCCGATGCCGTTATCGCTCACTTCAACCGTAAGCGTTTTATTTTCTAAACGACTGTTAAATTGAATTAAAGTATCTGCTCCAGAGTATTTTATAGAGTTGGAAATAAGGTTGATAATGCAATTTTTCAACAAATTTGGATCTAAAAACACCTCGGCAGTGGTGCCAGAATGTTCGTAAATAATGTGTTGGTTTTGTTTGGTCATCAATTGCATTTCTTCGGCAATTTCTTCAGCAAAGCTGATGAGGTTAAAGTGCTGGTTATTGGCTTCAACTTTTCCGGCTTCGAGCTTTTCTAGCGATAAAAAATCGTTTAAAATAGTGGTTAAATGATTGATGGAATTGCGGATTTTTGCCGTATGTTTTTCTACATTCGGCGTATCTTGTTTAATGGTATATTTATCAATGAGTGAAGCGGAAAGCTGCATAGAACTTAGCGGCGTTCTAAACTCATGCGACGCCATAGAAACAAAACGTGTTTTCAACTGGTTAAGTTCTTTCTCTTTTTGAAAAAGTGCACGCATATTTTCTTTTGCCAGCTCCAGTTCTGAAACCAGCTTAACCAAATCTTGCGTACGCTCACGGATTTTCACCTCAAGCTTTTCTGTATAGCTTTTAATCTGTTCTTCGCTGGCTTTTTCTTTGGTGAGATCATGAATAAAGCCCGTGTAGATTTTGCGGTCGCTAAATTTCACTTCACTTACACCGAGGCGAAAAGGAAATTGCGATCCATCTTTACGTTGTCCATGCACTTCGCGCCCGATACCAATAATATGTTTTTGCCCGGTTTGATTGTAGTTATGAATATAACCATCGTGGTTAGAACGGTCTGGTTGAGGCATTAAAACCGATACATTTTGCCCAACAAGTTCTTCTTTACGGTAGCCAAAAAGCTCAAGTGCAGCCGGGTTAAGATGTTCGATAAGGCCTTTATCATCAATAGTAATGATGCCATCTATTGCATTTTCTATAATTGCATCTAAAAATTTCGATCTGTCCATACGCAAACAATAATAACCATTTCTGCGATATTCTGGCCAAATGCGTGGCTAAACACAGCAAATATGTGCGTTAATATTTGTTCAAATATAAGATTTCGGTACAGGGCAGATGGGTATCAGAATCAATTAAAAAGGTGATGGGCGTCACAAATTTCACGAGCAAAAAATAAGGGAATACTAATTAAAGTATTCCCTTCCCAATTTTGTATTAAATCGTCCCGTTTTGATTTAATAAGTTGTAAATATCCCCAAAAATTGTATCATTTACAATACTAAACTTGAGTAATTGGTAATTTTACACCAAGCAGTTAATTAAGATTATCTATAATTTAAGCGTGTGCATTTGCTTTAACATTTATTTGTCCTTATTTTTGAAATTCAAATCCATCTCCATGAAAAAGCTCATCCTCTCCATCCTATTCTTTAGTGGTTCTTATCTGGCAAAAAGCCAAACCTTGATTCTGGCGAAAGATGCAGCTCAATATATTGGTAAAACCGTTACCATCTGCGATTCTGTTTACAGTATTAAAGCTTTGGACAAAATAAGCCTGATTAATCTTGGAGGTGCTTTCCCTAAAGAATTGATTACAATCGTAGTGAATAAAGAAGATCAGGCAAAATTTCCTTCAGAACCGTCTAGCATGTTTTTGGGTAACAACATTTGCGTTACCGGTATTGTGAGTGATTTTAAAGGCAAAGTGCAGATTCTGGTAACAGATCCTAAACAGATTGTTGTTAAATAGCTTCCATTTTCCACATCAACATCAAAGATATACTTCCAATTGCTCTGCGATGCTTATGAATTACAGTAACTTTTAAATTTTCTTTACAAGATATAACAGAAAATCAACCTTGCTGGTCCTCCCCATTAAGGAAGGACAGTAGGTTGGAGCGTTATATTTAAGTAGTATACGATTAGTTATTTTTGATAAGGCGTACTATTCAGAATGGCAGGCCGAGCGACCCGCCAATCTTAATAGTTAGATATCCTTATTATCTGTACGAAGATTAGAATTTACTTTTTTAAATCATAGAAGGCTACACACACAGTATATTTTTCGTGATGGATGCCTTAATTTTCTCGATGAAAATTATCGCAGCGAACTAGTGTAACGCTTTAATATTTGCAGCCTGTTTTCCTTTTTTGCCGGATAATAGCAAATAATCTACTTTAAGGCCTTCTTTAAATTCGATGTTTTTTACGGCAGCTCTTTCACAATCTGCGAATACAGGTTCCGATCCGTCTTCCGGAAGAATAAATCCAAATCCTCTGATTGGATTAAACCATTTAATTACTCCTTTTGGCATTTTAGGTGATCATTTTGTTTAAACGTTTTGTTTGCTTTGCACCAAAACGTATTATTGTGCAATTTCGCGCTTCTAAAATACTTAGACAATACTCAAAAATGAGTATTGCAATGAAGATAAAGTGCTTTGAACCTTATATAGAACTATGATTAAATTAAAACCAATACATTTCCGTATCATTGTTATGGTATTACTGTTTTGCTTTGTATTGCTTAGTGTTTTCGTAAGCTTGCATCCAGTTTGGGCATTTGATGTCAAATTTTCTTTGGCGATACAACAATTTCAGTCTAATTGGCTGGATCAGCTTATGCTTGGTATTAGTATTTTTGGCGATATGCCTTTTTCCTTTTTGGCAGTTTTTCTGGTTGCCGTTTTATTCTACCTCAACAAATTTAAAAGAGAAGCTTTGTTTATTCTATTAATTTCATTGTCCAGCCTGGTTATACTTGGCATAAAAAATATTATAGACAGGCCACGCCCTACGGCATTCTATGTGCGTTTAATGCAGCCATATAAATTTCAAAGTTTTCCAAGCGGCCACGTAATGTCTTATTTTGTCTTTTTTGGGTTTCTGATTTTATTGATGTACCAACTGAAATCTATCCCAAATCCAATCCGAATAGCCGTAACCGTATTTTCTGTTTTTTTAATGTTTATGGTTGCACCGTCGCGTATTTACCTAGGCGCGCATTGGTTTACCGATACTTTGGGCGGCGCATTACTTGGAACAATTTGTTTGTTTCCATTGGCGTACTATTATCTTAAACCAAAAAACAACCTTTAGTTTATTTAAACTTTGCCCTTACTCGGCTCAAAGTTTCTATCCTCATACCCAAATAACTAGCCAAAAACTTCCCCGCTATTCTGGTTTGTAACGTTGGATTAAGCATCAGGAACTGACGGTATCGTTCTTCAGCAGAAGGAATGCGAGATAAAATTGAGCGGATATGTGAAGAATGATATTGCATCGCCAGCAACTTACGCCCCAGAATATTGGTCTCTGGAAAACGGCTATACAACTGATCGATAGCTGTATACGGAATGGCAATAAGTTCTGTTTCTTCAAGCGCCTGCAAATGTTCATCATAAGCAAAAACATCAGTTTTAGGATGCCGGATATGCCCGATTAATGAATTTTCACCAACAAGGCGCACAGTTATATCTTTATCCTTATCCAGTATAAAACCACGTACTACACCGCTAATCACAAAAAATAAAATATACTCCTGATCGTGCTGGGTTGCCGGAAGATGTGTCCCTTTTTTTGCTTTGATGTATACACTTTCCTTATTAATAAGAGCAATAACATCCATACTAAGGGGTTCAATATCATTTAAAAAGCTGATCAGAAACTGAGGTATTGCATTTGATTTCGGCATAAAAAAACTTTGGCTTTAAACTTAGCAATGAGATCGCAATCGGTCAATAATGTTACGCAAAATATTAAAGTAATTTAACATCTAAAGCGCAAAAAAACCGATATTTTTACGAGCATGAAGAACATACAATTCAAAGCATTTTTGTTTGATCTGAACGGAACAATGATCAACGATATGGATTTTCACAACCGCGCCTGGCATTCTATCTTAACTGAAGATTTGGGTACAAAAATTAGTTACGAGGCGGTCAAGAAAGAAATGTATGGCAAAAACCAAGAGCTTTTAGAACGCGTTTTTGGTCAGGGCCATTTTACTCAAGAGCAGATTGATCAGATTTCAATAGAAAAAGAAAGACGCTATCAATCCGCATATAAAAAACACCTGAGTCTGATTCCGGGCCTGGGTCCATTTTTAGATCAGGCAAAACAATCGGGCATTTTAATGGCAATCGGTTCGGCAGCGATCATGTTCAATATTGATTTTGTTTTGGACAACCTGCACATCCATCAGTATTTTAAAGCTATTGTAAGTGCAGATGATGTTCATTTGAGCAAACCAGATCCAGAAACCTTTCTTAAAGGAGCCGAAATCCTCGGCATCAATCCAGAAAATTGCCTGGTTTTTGAAGATGCACCAAAAGGTGTAGAAGCCGCGCAGAATGCGGGAATGAAATGTATGGTTTTAACAACTATGCATACTGCAGACGAGTTTGCCGCCTACAATAATATTGTCGGATTTATTGATGATTATACCGATCCGATGCTACAAACCTTGTTTACCAACTAAATACACCAACAAATATTAAATATTAGCTAATCGAATTATACATATGGAATTAAATATTTCTACCAACAGATATGAAAAAATGCTCTACCGCCGTTGCGGCAAAAGCGGACTGAAACTCCCGGCAGTTTCTTTGGGTTTGTGGCACAATTTCGGTGATGTAAACGTTTTCGAAAACAGCCGAAATCTTATTTACACTGCTTTTAACAATGGCATAACTCATTTTGATCTGGCCAACAACTATGGCCCGCCTCCAGGTTCTGCCGAGGAGAATTTCGGCCGTATTCTCGCCACAGATTTCGCAGATTATCGTGATGAAATGATCATTTCTACCAAAGCGGGATACACGATGTGGGATGGACCTTACGGCGATTGGGGATCAAAAAAATATCTGGTTTCCAGTTTAGACCAAAGTCTGAAAAGGATGAAGCTGGATTATGTAGATATTTTCTATCATCACCGTCCAGATCCGGACACGCCATTACGCGAAACGATGGATACGTTAAGTTTGATGGTGCAACAAGGAAAAGCATTATACGTAGGGATTTCCAATTATCAGGCCGAAGAAGCAGAAAAAGCAATTGCCATTTTAAAAGACAATGGCACGCCTTGTCTTATCCATCAACCAAAATACTCCATGTTTGAACGTTGGGTAGAAAATGGATTACTGGATGTTCTGGGTAATGAGGGTGTAGGATGTATTCCTTTTTCTCCGCTTGCACAGGGTTTACTTACCGATAAATATTTAAAAGGCATTCCGGCCGATTCAAGAGTGGCAACCAGTGGAATCTTTCTGAAAGAAAGCAACCTTACGCCAGAAATTTTAGAGAAAATTTCTCAGCTGAATGACGTGGCAGAATCCAGAGGGCAAAAACTGGCGCATATGGCTTTATCGTGGATTTTAAAGGATGAAAGGATTACTTCCGTTTTGATTGGCGCAAGCAAGGCCGAACAAATTCTGGATTCTATAAGAGCCCTAGAAAACATTGTATTTTCTGAAGCAGAGATCACCCGCATTAACGAAATATTGGCTTAATTTTTCTGGGGATCTTTTTTGCGAAAGATCCCCAAAATTAAATGAAACTAAAGTGACTCGAATTGGTTAATTAATAAATTTTCCAAAATCCCATATGGCAAGAGCCAATACATCCATTTACAGTGCCCTTGCGGCAAACTTACTTATCGCGGTTACAAAATTCATTGCCGGAGCATTTACCAACAGCTCTTCAATGATTGCAGAAGGCATTCATTCTACGGTAGATACCAGCAATCAGCTTTTGCTTTTATACGGGTTAAAACGTAGCACCAAACCAGCAGATAAATACCGGCCATTTGGTTATGGCCGCGAACTGTATTTTTGGTCGTTCATCGTTTCCATCATGATTTTTGGTTTGGGTGGCGTAGTCTCGATCACTCAGGGAATTAACCATATCCGCCATCCGGAAATCCTCAAAAACCCAACATGGAATTATGTTGTCCTCATATTGTCGTTCATCTTTGAAGGCACTTCGCTCCTTATTGCCATGAAAGAATTTAACAAAACCCGAAATGGGATGAGTTGGTGGCGTGCCATTATAAAAAGCAAAGATCCTTCTGGTTTTCTGGTATTGTTTGAAGATGGTGCAGCGGTACTTGGTTTAGTTATCGTTTTTGTAATGATGGTATTAAGCCATAAACTTGGTTTGCCCTATTTAGACGGGCTGGCTTCTGTTTTAGTTGGTTTGTTGCTGATTTTTGTTTCGCTGATTCTGGCACGGGAAAGCCGAAGTTTACTTATGGGCGAAGGAATCATGCCGCAAACGCAGGAAAAAATTAAAAAACTAATTGAAAGTGATCAAGATGTGCACGCCGCCATCAGCATTTTATCAAGCTATCAATCTCCAAAAGAAGTTTTATTGGTGGTTATTGCAACTTTTCGACCCAATCTGGATACGGAAAAGCTTACGGATGCAATTGCGAGATTAAGAACTGAGATAAGAGATGCTTTTCCAATTGTAAAATTTGTGATCATACAACCACAATCAGACAAAACAAAACTACCTCAGCCCTTAGACAATATTGATTTTGAATAGATTTATTTGATGTAAACCGTTTTGATGTTTACAAATTCATGAATGCCGTATAAACCCAGCTCGCGGCCGTAACCCGATTCATGAATACCGCCAAACGGCAAAGCCGGATCAGATTTTACGGCTTCATTTACAAAGCAACTTCCGGCCTGAAGTTTGTTTTTAGCAATATCTTCTGCCAATGTTGCATTTTCTGTAAATACCGCAGCACCCAAACCAAAACCAGTATCGTTTGCAATTCTGATGGCATCTTCCGTATTTTCTGCGGTAATAACTGCAGCAACCGGACCGAAAATTTCTTCATCATATGCCAGGTTTCCTTTTTTTACATTCGACAAAATAGTCGGAGTATAATACGCATGTGGTGTTTTTCTTTCAGGAATTTCGCCACCAAGAAGACAATTTGCGCCTTGTGCAATGCTTTTTAAAACTTGCTCATGCAATTCATTTCTAAGTTCCTCACGTGCCATTGGCCCCAGATCAGCATCTGCATCAAACGGATTTCCGGTTTTCTTACTTTGCATTTCAACCTTAAATAGCTTTACAAATTCTTCTTCAACGTCTTTAACTACGATAAATCGTTTTCCCGCAATACAACTCTGTCCGTTATTGATCAATCGTGCTTCGGCACAAATTTTTGCTGCTTTAGGCAAATCTGCATCAGCTAAAACAAGATAAGGATCGCTTCCACCCAATTCAAGAACAGTTTTTTTCAGAAATTTTCCCGCTTGTGCGGCAACTTTTTTACCTGCTTCGGTACTTCCGGTTAAGGTTACCGCTTTTATTTTAGCATGTTCAATAACTGCCGCAATAGATTTACTTTTGCAAATAAGCACTTCCATTACATTTGGATGAAACCCGGCATCTTCTATAATTTTTTTGATGGCAAGCGCACAACCCGTTACACCAGAAGAGTGTTTCAAAATGGCGCAATTGCCTACCATTAATGCCGGTGCAAGAAACCGAAATACCTGCCAATACGGGAAATTCCACGGCATCACGGCCAGTACCAGACCAAGCGGTTGAAAAGTAACGTAGCTGCGAGAAGCATCGGTTTTTACAGCTTGATCGGCAAGAAATTCTGCACTGTTTTTTGCATAATATTCACACACACTGGCGCATTTTAATACCTCTGCAACGCCAGCTTTAAGTGGTTTACCCATTTCTAAGGCGGCGAGTTTAGCAAGCTCGTCTTTTCGTTCTTTAAGTAAAGATGCAGCGCGTAATAGAAGTCCGGCGCGAAGTTTTAAGTCTGTTTCGCGATAGCCCAACCAAGCTTCATGAACGTGATCTATTTTGCTTGCAATGGTTTCTGTAGTATCTTCTTCGTATGCTTTTATCTCCTCACCATTATGTGGATTGATGGACGTTATGCTCATATATTAACCGCTTTTTTAAAAAGTTTCTAATAATACAGTACATCAACAAAAATGTTTGAAATACGGTTGTGCAAACCACAAAAAGAGTGCGGATTTATATACCTGATAAAAGAAAAACTAAACAGAAATCGCTCGCTAAATCAGAAATAGAATTGTTCCGGATTTGCCGATGTTGAAATAATATTGAGTTTCTCGGTTTCGTTGAACTTTTTCGATATCGCAAACCAGACCGGTTTTGCCATATTCATCACCAATAGAATCGCCAATTTTAATGCTATCTAAAAGATACGAGGTTACAGACGACCTCTTTAATATAGTAGTTGATTTTTTCATGAGCGCAATTTTATGCATACCTACGAAAAAAAATTTTACACGGTTTTTTACAAAATCACTTTTTTTAAAAAATTAGTGATGTACAATTTCATAAACCTGTTTCATATATAAAGCTTCTTCTATTTTCAGAAAAAACTCAAACCATTCTACGCGCGTAAATACCAAACTGATGTCCGGAAATGGTGTAGAAAGGATAACAACTTCTCTGCCATCGGGTGTCTGCTCTGCATAATCATCAAACTGCAGTTTTTTTGTAGAAGCATAGAAAAGATCAAACTGATCGAAAGAAAAATTCATCAGTACGCCACACCTCCAGATGTTTAATACTTTACAATTGTTGCATTGGGCAATGGTTATATTCTCATTTTGGGAAAGTACTGTAGTTTTGCACATAAGTTTAAATCGAAATCAATTCGGGCAAATAACATATTATTTAGAACAATTCCAAATAAATTTAATTGATTATTTGAACGGATCACAAAACTATAAAGCAAAAAAAAAACGCTCCGTTTATGGAGCGCTTTTAAAACTAATTTGCGTCGTAAATAATTACTTTTTCAAACAAAGCTCTAAACTCTTCTAAGAAAGCTTTATGAATTGGATGAACCTGATATACATCGTGAGCAGCAAGATCTTCGAAAAACAAGATTAGGCTAAAAGTATAGGTTATATCAACAACGGCACGTTCAATTGGTGCAGGTGTGCCCACATGAAATGTTTTTACGCCTTCTATGTTTTCTAAGGTTTTCAATCCGCCTAAAAAAGCAGTTTTCTGTTCTTCAGTCGTGTCGGCTTTAAGCCAGAATAAAACGTGGTGTGCAATCATCATAAAATATTTTTCCAAATATAATTAATGAAGACTAAGCGCCAAAAAAACGGTATAAGTCATACGGATTATGACTATCCGAAGATGCTTTTTGCTTTCTGTATTGCTTTTTTTAAGTCGATTCCTTTTCCTAAAACGCCTTTAAATAAATCACCTTCTTGTTTCAACCGGTCTATTGCGTTCCATATGGTAAAATCTTTCATTTTTAAACCTTTTTTTACCTCGTCCCAATGCAGTGGCATAGAAACAGTGGCGCCGGGTTTTGGTCGAAGCGAATATGGCCCAGCAATTGTAGCTCCGGGTCTGTTCTGTAAAAAATCTAAGTACATTTTTCCTTTCCGTGCGCTGATCATGCGCTCAAGCGATGTAAATTCCGGAATTTGATGATGAACAATGTCTACAATTAAACGGGCAAACATCTGGCTCTGATCATAACTGTACTTCGCATTTAGCGGTATATAAATGTGGATCCCGGTTGATCCGGAAGTTTTACAGTATCCATCAACTTCTATAGCATCCAATACTTCTTTAACTTTTTGGGCCGCCTGTATTGTCTGCTCAAAAGTGGTGTGTTTTTTATCCGGATCAAGATCAATGACACAGTAATCCGGCTTGTCGGGAGTTTTAACCCGACTAAACCAAGGATTAATTTCTATACAACCCAAACTTGCCATCCACATTAAACTGGCTTCGTTTGTTGCCACCATATATTCCTTTTTCTCGCCATCGCTGGTTTCATATGGAAAAGTCTCAATCCAATCTGGTGCTTTTCCTTTCACATCTTTTTGATAAAAACTCGCCCCGTGAATGCCATTCGGGAAACGGTTTAACGATTGAGGCCGATCTTTAAGATAAGGTAAAATATATTCGGCAACCTGATAATAGTAATTAAACATATCGCGTTTAGTTACTTTATCTTCAGGCCAGTAGATTTTGCTCAGATTTGTAAATTTGATTTCGTGGCTGTTTATTTTCCGAACTTGCGTCTGGTCTTTCGGGTTCAATAAAGATTTCCGATCTGTGTTTTTAGGAGGTTTTAGCGCTGTATTGTGCGCAGTATCTTTCTTATTTTTGTTCACAACTTTCTGTACCTCGGCTTCAGTTTCGCGCATTACAGCTTTTGCGTTTTTATCTTCCCGCATGCCTTGAAAAGATGGATGCCTGAAAACGCCATCGTCCGTTACTTCTGTAAACGCGACCTCGCAAACCAGTTCTGGTTTTAGCCAGGTAACGCTTGCTTTTGGCGGATTTGGCCGGAAACGCGATGGCTTGTTTACATCGGGAACAACATCAAAAGGCACTTCTTTTACTTCAAGTGGCTTAAACTGTTTTAGTAAGTCTTTCTGTAATTGATTGGAAAAACCGGTTCCAACTTTACCAACGTACACCAGTTTTTTATTTTCATATATGCCAAGCAACAGCGAGCTGAAATTTTTCGAGGTCGATTCATTCTTAGTATATCCGGCAATCACCACCTCTTGCCTTTTGTGAATTTTAATTTTAAGCCATTCTTTTGAGCGCCGGTTTGGAGAATACGTAGAATCCATTTTTTTGGCGATTATACCTTCTAAACCGAGGCGTTGTGCCGCGTTAAAAAAATCTGTTCCCCGCGCCTTAAATACTTTTCCTAAACGTACACGATCATCTGTTGTGGGCAGAATATCATTTAAAATTGCCTGACGTTCGGTTAAAGGCAATTCCATCAAATTTTTTCCTTTGTACCAAATCAAATCGAATACATAGTAAACCAATTCTCCATCGGCTTCACTTCTCCAATTTTGCAACGCTCCAAAATCAGATACGCCATTCTGATTCAATACAATAATTTCTCCATCCAAAACCACGTCTAAATCCCATTTCTGTATCAGATTATAAATCGGATAAAATTTCTCATTGTAAGATTTGTTGTTGCGGGAAGTGAGCGCCAATTTTCCTTTCTTTAATGCGGCCAGAGTTCTATATCCATCCCATTTTACTTCATATTGCCAATCCGGATCGTCAAAAGGCGCATCTACCAATGTGGCAAGCATTGGTTTTATTTCTTCGGGAAATGTTTGTCTTTTGCCTTTTTTGATGAGGCTTGCCGGATTCAGGTCTTTCTTTTCACCTACAGCCTTCAATTCTTTTTTTCCTTTTTTATCCAGAAGGGCTTCTGTTTTCTTAATAGTTTTTGCTTTTCCGTCGTCCCAAACCTTTTCCGCATTTTTCTCGGTTTCTGCAATTGTGTGGCCGGAAATTACCGATTTGTCTTTTTTAGTGATATCTGTTTTAGAAGCAAATTCATCGTCATGTTTAATGAGCAACCAACTGTTTTCGCCCATTCCATTTGTACGCACCAAAGCAAATTCGCCCTGCAGTTTTTCTCCGTGAAGTACAATTTTAAGCGAACCGGTTTTTAGCGCATCGAGCAAATGTTTTTCCTGAGCCTTTTTTCCGGATATTTTTTCAATGGGCTCATAAGTTCCTTCGTCCCAAACAATTACCGTTCCTCCGCCATACTCGCCTTTTGGTATAATGCCTTCAAAATCACGATAATCGTAAGGATGGTCTTCTACCATCATCGCCAAACGTTTCGTTTTCGGATCTGTAGAAGGTCCTTTCGGTACAGCCCAACTTTTTAACACGCCTTTCATTTCCAGCCTGAAATCATAATGCAGGCGTGAAGCATCGTGTTTTTGAATCACAAAATGTAATTTTTGAGCGTCAGAACTTTTACCAGACTTTGGTTCTTTTGTTTTTGAAAAATCGCGTTTCTCTTTATATTTTACCAGACTCATGGCGTACACTTTAGTTGCAAAATGATCTTTCAAGCAGAACATGCAGTCGACATAAAAAGTTTTTTGTCGCTTAATGAAATACAAGAAACAAAAAAAGCGCTCATAAAATTGAGCGCTTCTGTGCCAGAAATGGCAAATTATTCTACTTTTTTATTTAAACTTTTTCATAAAGTTTGATACATTTTCTTCGATGTTGCCTTCGGCAATTGCTTTTACAAAAGCGGTTCCAATAATTGCACCGTTTGCGTAAGAACAGGCTTTATCAAAAGTCGTTTTATCGCTAATTCCGAAGCCAATCATGGTTGGATTATTCAGCTCCATTGCCGCAATTCGCTCGAAATACCTTTCAGTAGTATTTCCAACTTCGAGGTTTTTACCCGTAGTTGCTGACGAAGACAAAAGATAAATGAAACCATTGCTCAAATCGTCAATTTTACGAATCCTTGCGTCTGCTGTATGTGGCGTAATCAGAAAAACATTGCTTACACCGTGTTCTACAAAACATTCTTTGTAAAACTCTTCATATTCTGCCATAGGCAAATCGGGTACAATACAACCATCCACACCAACTTCGGCGCAAGATTTACAAAAATTTTCAACACCAAACTGAAGAACGGGATTTACATATCCCATTAATAGTACTGGAATAGTGACGTTTTTACGAAGGTCTTTAAGTTGCTCAAAAAGAAGTGGTAAAGTCATACCCTGATCCAGCGATTGTTTGCTGCTGGCCTGAATAACTGGTCCATCTGCAACAGGATCTGAATAAGGAAACCCAATTTCAAGCATATCTGCACCAGATTTCTCCAAGGCTTCAGCAATTTGAATGGTATCGCCCAGGTTCGGATATCCGGCAGTATAATAAATTGATAATATATTTTTCTTCGTTTCGAAGAGTTGTTTAATTCTGTTCATGTTTTTTCTTTTTTCCGTCATTGCGAAGCACGAAGCAATGACGATTCTTCTACAGGTTAAAGTGTTTGATATACGTATCCAAATCTTTATCGCCGCGGCCAGACAAGCAAACAATCACGTTTTCGCCGCCTTTAAAATTCATTTTTTCCAGGTAAGCCAATGCATGTGCACTTTCTATTGCCGGAATAATACCTTCCAACTGTGTAAGCAATAAACCTGCATCTAAACTTTCATCATCTGTAATGGAAACATATTCTCCCCTACCGCTTTTAAATAAATGTGCATGTTGTGGGCCAATTCCGGGGTAATCCAATCCGGCAGAAACAGAATGTGGTTCCACAACCTGGCCATCTGGCGTTTGCATTAAAATACTTCTGCTGCCATGCAAAACACCTTCTTTACCTAAATACGTTGTAGCTGCAGACAAACCAGAACTCACGCCTTTTCCCGCAGCTTCAACCGCAATAAGTTTTACATCTTCATCGTCAAGAAAATGATAAAACATACCCATAGCATTGCTGCCACCACCAACACAAGCCAGAACATAATCTGGTTTATTGTTACCGGTTTTCTCAAGCAATTGTTTTTTAGCTTCTTCAGAAATTACAGACTGGAACAACGCTACCATATCTGGATAAGGATGCGGACCAACTACAGAACCAATGATGTAATGTGTATCTACCGGATTGTTGATCCAATCGCGCATGGCTTCATTTGTGGCATCTTTCAGTGTTTTACTTCCCGATGTTGCCGAAACTACTTTAGCACCAAGCATTTTCATTCGTGCCACGTTTGGTGCCTGCCTTTGAATATCAACCTCGCCCATATACACCACACATTCTAATCCGCGTAAAGCACAAACAGTTGCAGTGGCAACGCCATGTTGCCCGGCACCGGTTTCTGCAATGATGCGTTTTTTACCCAGCTTTTCGGCAAGTAAAATCTGCCCGATGGTGTTGTTAACTTTATGTGCGCCGGTATGGTTTAAATCTTCCCGTTTGAGGAAAATATTTGCGCCGTATCTTTCTGAAAGACGCTTTGCCAAATATAATGGCGAAGGACGGCCAACATAATCTTTCAGCAGCTGATGAAATTCCTGCTGAAAATCTTCATCATCAATAATGTTAAGATAATTTTGACGAAGTTCTTCTACATTCGGATACAGCATTTCCGGGATATAAGCACCGCCAAAATCTCCGTAATATCCTTTTTCGTTTACTTTGTATTTCATATCTGTGTTTTTTACCTTGCGCTAGGCAGGGTTTTATTTTCTGATTTCTTGTATAAATTCTGAAACCTTTTCTGCGTTTTTAACACCGGCTTGAGTTTCAAACTTGCTGTTGATATCCAATGCATACAACCGCTCGTCTTTAATATTTTTTATGGAGGTGTGATGCTCCAAATCTATTCCTCCGCTTAAAAAATAAGGTTTAAAAAATGTATATTGTGCTAAGATAGACCAATCGAAGGTTTTTCCAGAACCGCCATGCATTTTTGTTTTGGTATCAAAAAGGAAATAGTCTACCACATTGAGGTAAGGCTCCAGGCTGTCGAAATCAAAATCTTCATCAATTCCAAATGCTTTAATGATTTCCAACTGCTGAAATTCTTTTTTCAACTCCGTACAATATGCCGGATTTTCCTGTCCGTGAAGTTGAACGGCAGATAAGTTAAACTGGCTTACGTTTTTCCGAACAATTTGAGGTGTTTCATTTACGAAAACACCTACGGTTTTAATTTCTGCTGGAATGTATTTTATAAGCTCTGCAGATACGCTACTAATGGCACGTGGCGATTTATCGTAAAAAATAAATCCCATATACTCTGGCTTGGCTGCTGCAACTGCTGCAATATTTGCTGCCAATGTCATACCGCATACTTTTATTTTTAACATGCCAACAATTGTTTAAAACTGTTTAATGCCTTTTTACTTAACAATGATTCTTCTGCTTCGTAATAGCAATCTGCGAAAGACATTTGTGGCTTTATTGTTCTGATGGCCAATGCAGAATTGCAAAGCACTACATTATTTTGGATATCTGTTGCTTCTCCATTTAGCACGTCCATAAAAATTTTAGCAGATGATTCTACGGTATCTCCTCCTTTAATTTCTGAAGTGGAAACACGATCGAATCCCATTTCCTGTAACGTCAAAACCTGCTCGCCTTTATTGTTAAAGGTTTTTACATCGCAGGTAAGTGAAATTTCATCATAACCTTCCAGCGCATGTACAATGGTGTAATTTTTATCCGTTTCTTGATACAAATACGCATAAAGTCGGGCCAATTCCAGGCTAAAAACACCAACCATCTGATATTTGGGTTGGCCTGGATTTACCATTGGTCCAAGCATATTAAAAAAAGTTTTAATGCCCAACTCTTTACGAATTGGCGCTACGGTTTTCATCGCCGGATTGAAAAGTGGTGCATGAAGAAAACAAATTCCGGCTGTGTCGAGATTCCGTTTCAACGTATCCTGATCGTTGGTAAAATTGTAGCCCAAATATTCCATTACGTTTGAAGATCCACAACCTGAAGATACGCCGTAATTTCCGTGTTTGGCAACATGATGACCCGCGCCTGCCACAACAAATGAAGACAAGGTTGAAATGTTGAAGGTATTTTTTCCGTCGCCGCCGGTTCCACAAAGATCAATAAGGTCATATCCTGACAGGTCTGTTTTCACGCAGAGATCCAGCATCGCATCGCGAAATCCCTGCAACTCATCAACCGTAATATTTCGCATGGCATATGCCGTGATAAAAGATGCAATCTGCGAATTGTTAAACTCGCCCTGAGCAATCGAAATGAGAATATTTTTAGCTTGCTCGCGACTAAAAGTTTTATTTTCGAATAAATGATTTAAGATCTGTTTCATTTTAACCTATTCAATTTGAGCACTTAAACGCTATGGTTTTCAATCTCGACCGGAGAAAAGTGCATAAAAAAAGGATTGCTTTTTGGGCAATCCTGTTCGTAACTGTAAATATTTTTAAATATACAACAAAAGTGCCTAACGATTATCGTTATGCCACCACCATTTGTTATTTAAGTTTGTATTTGTCATTTTGTATGGAGGCAAATATTAAGATAGTTTTTTAAAATTCCAAAATGTTTTTAAAAAAAGGTAAAAAGGATTACTTATTTCACCAAAATGTTTCTTTGCTTAACGATTGATAAACGCGAGGATGTATTCATACAATTTGTTGCCACCAAATATCATCTGCGCAATCATCGGTACATGCTTTTTTCCTTTAATTTCTTTAATTTCTACATCAACACCATTTTGTTTGAGGCGTTCATACAATCTTGGAGTTTGCAAACGGATTGCACCATAAGTTTTACCGCCGTAAAAGAGCAAATGCGGGTTATGGATGTTGTTTACATAGTTTAGCGGCGATGCCTCTGTCCACACTTCTGGCTTCTTGGTAAACGTTCGCAAGAAATCATAATAGTAATCATCTTTTTCAGCTTCCAATAAATATTCATGAATATCCAAACCGAAAGGATCATTTAAAATGAGTCCTTTAATTGGATTGGATATTCCGGCTTGCTTAAAATAACGTGGATCAGCGTTAATCAACTCGGCTAAATGTGCACCAGCTGAATGTCCCATTACGAAGATCTTTTTTGTATTGCCTTCAAATTTCGAAATACTATCGCGCACCCATTTAATTGCCAAAGCACAATCTTCAGCCATTTTCTCATATTGCGCATCTGGAGCCAGAGGATAATTTATGATTACAGCAACTGCACCTTTTCTGGCAAAATTGCGGCCAAGCCACCAGTACGTTTCCTTTTTACCACTGCTCCATGAACCACCATGTATAAATATAATAACTGGTTTATCTTTTATGCCGTCTGCTTTGTAATATACATTTAGCGTGTTCGCGATGGAATTGTTGTGTACATATTGGATATTTTTGATTTTTTTAACCTGCGCAACAGAAATCAGGGCTTGGAAAAGAAACATTAGTATAAAGCCGTATTTTAACATGGGTAAAATTTATCTTTCAACATAAAAATGAACGAAATTGTTCTGCTTTTGGATGTTTCTCGATCGCATTCTTATTTACGTTTAATCTATAAAACTCGTAGGGATCGCATTTACAATGTAATTCTTTAACTATTCGATACAATCGAAAAACTTACTTGTGCACTTGTGGTAAACAAGCGCAAGAATACTTCCACTCGTTTGTAACGAGCAGGGAATTAGCACAGCGTTTGCAACGCAATCTTTTGATATTTGTTACTATCAAAAAAGCGCTTATGTACTTGTGGTAAACAAGCGCAAGAATACTCCCGCTCGTTTCGAACGAGCAAGGAAATAGCACAGCGTTTGCAACGCATTCTTTCAATATTCGATACAATCGAAAAACTACTTGCGCACTTGTTGTAAACAAGCGCAAGAATACTCCCGCTCGTTTCTAACGAGTGTGGAAATAGCACAGCGTTTGCAACGCAATCTTTTAATATTTGATACAATCGAAAAACTACTTGCGCACTTGTTATAAACAAGCGCAAGAATACTCCCGCTCGTTTCTAACGAGTGTGGAAATAGCACAGCGTTTGCAACGCAATCTTTTAATATTTGATACAATCGAAAAACTACTTGTGCACTTGTGGTAAACAAGCGCAAGAATACTCCCGCTCGTTTCTAACGAGTGTGGAAATAGCACAGCGTTTGCAACGCAATCTTTCAATATTCGATACAATCGAAAAACTACTTGTGTACTCGTTAAAAACAAGCGCAAGAATACTCCCGCTCGTTTTTAACGAGCAGGGAAATAGCACAGCTTGCAACGCAATCTTTTAATATTTGATACTATCAAAAAACTACTTGTGCACTTGTTGCAAACAAGCGCAAGAATACTCCCGCTCGTTTCTAACGAGCAAGGAAATAGCACAGCGTTTGCAACGCATTCTTTCAATATTCGATACAATCGAAAAACTACTTGCGCACTTGTGGTAAACAAGCGCAAGAATACTCCCGCTCGTTTCTAACGAGCAAGGAAATAGCACAGCGTTTGCAACGCAATCTTTCAATATTCGATATAATCGAAAAACTACTTGCGCACTTGTGGTAAACAAGCGCAAGAATGCTTCCGCTCGTTTCTAACGAGCAAGGAAATAGCACAGCGTTTGCAACGCAATCTTTCAATATTCGATATAATCGAAAAACTAATTGCGCACTTGTGGTAAACAAGCGCAAGAATACTCCCGCTCGTTTGTAACGAGCAGGGAAATAGCACAGCGTTTGCAACGCAATCTTTCAATATTCGATACAATCGAAAAACTAATTGCGCACTTGTGGTAAACAAGCGCAAGAATACTCCCGCTCGTTTCTAACGAGTGTGGAAATAGCACAGCGTTTGCAACGCATTCTTTCAATATTCGATACAATCGAAAAACTACTTGCGCACTTGTTATAAACAAGCGCAAGAATACTCCCGCTCGTTTCTAACGAGTGTGGAAATAGCACAGCGTTTGCAACGCAATCTTTTAATATTTGATACAATCGAAAAACTACTTGTGCACTTGTGGTAAACAAGCGCAAGAATACTTCCACTCGTTTGTAACGAGCAGGGAATTAGCACAGCGTTTGCAACGCAATCTTTTGATATTTGTTACTATCAAAAAAGCGCTTATGCACTTGTGGTAAACAAGCGCAAGAATACTCCCGCTCGTTTGTAACGAGCAGGGAAATAGCACAGCGTTTGCAACGCAATCTTTCAATATTCGATATAATCGAAAAACTAATTGCGCACTTGTGGTAAACAAGCGCAAGAATACTCCCGCTCGTTTTTAACGAGCAGGGAAATAGCACAGCGTTTGCAACGCAATCTTTCAATATTCGATACAATCGAAAAACTACTTGTGTACTCGTTAAAAACAAGCGCAAGAATACTCCCTCTCGTTTTTAACGAGCAGGGAAATAGCACAGCTTGCAACGCAATCTTTTAATATTTGATACTATCAAAAAAGCGCTTATGCACTTGTGGTAAACAAGCGCAAGAATACTTCCGCTCGCTTCCAACGAGCAGGGAAATAGCAAAGCGATTGTAATGCAATCTTTTAATATTCGATACAATCGAAAAACTAATTGCGCACTTGTGGTAAACAAGCGCAAGAATACTCCCGCTCGTTTCTAACGAGTGTGGAAATAGCACAGCGTTTGCAACGCAATCTTTTAATATTTGATACAATCGAAAAACTACTTGTGCACTTGTGGTAAACAAGCGCAAGAATGCTTCCGCTCGTTTGTAACGAGCAGGGAAATAGCACAGCATTTGCAACGCAATCTTTTAATATTCGATACAATTGAAAACCGCTTGCTCAATTGTTGTAAGCAAGCGCAAGAATACTCCCGCTCGCTTCCAACGAGCAGGGAATTAGCAAAGCATTTGCAACGCAATCTTTTAATATTCGATACAATCGAAAAACTAATTGCGCACTTGTTGTAAACAAGCGCAAGAATACTTCCGCTCGTTTTTAACGAGCCGGGAAATAGCACAGCGTTTGTAAAGCATTCTTATCCGCGATTAATATGCTCAAAGCGTTATCGAGACGTAAGCTTAAACGCTATCCTTTAGCAATTAATGGATTTTTTTCTTTCGCGAACAGATCAAAAACCTTCTTATCCACAAAAGCCGGAAAAAGTTTATTCATCCAAACAGCAAGTTTCCCTTGTCCGGTCATAATTAACGTTCTCTTACGTTTTTCAACCCCATCAGCAATAATAGTTGCAACTTCTTCTGCGCTCATCATTTTACCTTCTTCCATACTGGTTTCGCCATGCGACTGACCATCTTTTGCCAAAGCGGTAACCCGAATATTTGAAGCTGTAAAACCCGGACATGCCAATAAAACATTTACCCCTGTGTGTAAAAGTTCTGTACGCAATGACTCAATAAAGCCATTCATGGCAAATTTTGATGCTGAATAACCCGTACGCCCAGGCAGTCCGCGGAAACCCGCAATTGAAGATACACCAACAACAGTTCCTTTGCTCTTTAAAATTTCTGGAAGTGCAAATTTTGTACAATACACTGTTCCCCAAAAATTTACGTCCATCAGGTTGCGGATTACCGATAAATCCAAATCATTGAAAAGAGCACGCATAGATAAACCTGCATTGTTGATCAAAATATCTATTTTCTGAAAAGAAATCAGCGTTTGTTTAATGATAAGTTCACAATCTTCTTCTTTACTTACATCTGCCTGAACGGCAACTGCCCGGATGTTGTATTTCTGTTCTAAAGCCTGTGTAATTTCGCAAAGTGTAACATACTGGCGCGCTGCCAAAACGAGATTTGCGCCCCGAGTGGCAAATTCTTCTGCACAAGCTTTACCGATGCCACTTGAGGCACCCGTAATCACAACGACTTTATCTTTTAAATTCATGTTTGTTTAGTGTAGTTATTTGGCCTGAATAATTTTCAGGAAAGTATTTTATTATAGCTTGGAAGAATTACTTCATCATTGCCGTTTCATAAGGTACGCGTGTAACAATCGAACGGCCGAGGGTAATTTCATCCGTATATTCCAATTCGCCACCAAAAGCAATTCCGCGTGCAATAGTCGTTATGGGGACATTAAATTCTTTAAGTCGTTTATATAAATAAAATAGTGTGGTATCGCCTTCCATATTTGGACTTAAAGCCAGAATAACTTCTTTGATACTTCCGGCAGATAATCTTTGAACCAGCCCCTCTATAAACAGATCTGCCGGGCCAATACCATCCATCGGCGATATTAATCCACCCAAAACATGGTAAACGCCGAAATATTGACCGGTATTTTCAATGGCCATAACATCTCGAGTATCTTCTACTACACAAATGGTTTCTTTATCGCGCTTTGGCGCAGTACAAATCTCACAAGTGGTATAATCAGAAATATTGTGGCAAATCGTACAGTTCTTAATTTCGGCTTTTAGCTTAATCAGCGTATTGCCAAACTGGTTTACTTCTTCTTTTTCTTTATTCAACAAATGTAAAACTAAACGCAAAGCCGTTTTTTGTCCCACACCAGGTAATTTCGAAAACTCATTTACCGCATCTTCCAGCAGCTTGGACGAAAAATTCATGGCACAAAAATAATCAAAATGGATTGATTGATAAATTGTTTGATTGCTAAAAATCCAATTCCATTGCGGTGTTATTCGAGAAGATGCTTTAAGCGTGTAGTCATTGACATTAAAACCTAAATTCTTACATTTAGCTCTTAAATCAAAACTATGTCACCAACCATCCTATTGTGTTTCCTGATTGGCTATTTCCTGCTGCTAATCATCATTTCATTTGCGACATCAAAAAATTCTTCTGATAATTCCACTTTTTTTATCGCCAATAAAAACTCCAAATGGTATTTGGTGGCTTTCGGGATGATTGGAACGGCACTTTCTGGTGTTACCTTTATTTCCGTTCCGGGAGAAGTTGGTGCACCTGCAGGCAATCAATTCCAATATTTTCAGTTCGTATTGGGCAACGCAGTTGGCTTTCTTATTATTGCAACGGTTTTGCTGCCTCTGTACTACCGCATGAACCTGACTTCGATTTATGGATACATCGAAAAACGACTTGGCCATTACAGTTATAAAACCGCTGCATCTATTTTTTTACTGAGCAGAACACTGGGTTCTGCAACGCGTCTATACCTGGTTGTTATTGTTTTACAACGATTTATATTTGAAAATTATGGCATTCCTTTTTGGCTTACCGTTTTGATTTCACTGGCTTTAATTTTCTCTTATACCTTTAAAGGCGGACTAAAAACCATCATCATTACCGATACACTACAAACGTTTTTCCTCGTTTTATCTGTTTTCCTAACGATTTATTTCATTTGCAAAAGCTTGGATTTTAACATCCCTCAGGCATTTGAAAATGTTAAAAACAGCAGCTATTCACAGATATTCTTCTTCGAAAATTTCCTTACTAACAAGTTTAATTTCAGTAAACAATTTATCGGCGGAATTTTTGTAACCATTGCCATGACCGGCCTGGATCAGGATTTGATGCAGAAAAATCTAAGCATGAAAACCATCAAAGAAGCACAAAAAAACATGTTTACCTTTACCGGTGTTTTTGTAATCCTGAATGTATTTTTCCTGAGTGTTGGTGCGTTATTATACATTTATGCCAGTAAAAACGGCATCAATATCCCGCTCGATCACGCCACTTTAAAACCAAGAACAGATTTGCTTTTTCCCGAAATTGCGCTGAACAGTTTGGGCGCCATTCCGGCTATTATTTTTATGCTCGGACTTACTGCAGCAACCTTCGCCACAACAGATTCTGCACTTACTGCGCTCACCACCTCCTTTTGCGTAGATTTTCTCGGAATGGATAAGAAAGCCGATATGAACACCAAAAGTTCTGTAAAAACCCGCCACGGTGTACATATTGCCTTTTCAATTTTAATGTTCCTGGTTATTATTGTTATCAATGCAGTAAACAGTTCATCTGTGGTGAGTCTTATATTTTTAATTGCTTCGTATACCTACGGCCCACTTTTGGGATTATACAGTTTTGGATTGTTTGTAAAAAAACGAGGTTTACACGATAAATTGGTACCAATAGTTTGTGTAATATCACCAATTTTATGTTACTTGCTATCCACTTACTCTACCGTGTTATTGGCAGGATATGTGTTCAGTGTTGAACTGATTTTGATTAACGGATTTATCACCTTTTTAGGTTTGCTCTTCATCAGTAAAAAGACCGATGCGCAAACCAGATTTTAATAATAAGCATACAATATGACGAGCGAAGAAAAAATTAGAAGTGCGTTTGAAAATAAAGACTGGCAGGAAATAAAAGTTACCGACTCCTGGCAGATATTTAAAATAATGGCCGAATTTGTTGACGGATTTGAGAAACTAGCCAAAATTGGTCCTTGCGTAACCATTTATGGTTCTGCACGTACCGCACAAACCAATAAATATTATCAACTGGCCGAGCAATGCGGTAAATTACTTACCGATAGAGGTTATGGAGTAATTACCGGCGGCGGCCCAGGAATTATGGAAGCTGGAAATAAAGGCGCCCACACCAATGGCGGTAAATCTGTTGGATTAAACATTGAATTGCCTTTTGAACAGTTTCACAACAAATATATCGACCACAATAAACTATTACAGTTCGATTATTTCTTCGTGCGTAAAGTAATGTTTATGAAATACAGCCAAGGTTTTATTGTACTTCCTGGTGGATTTGGAACGATGGACGAACTTTTTGAAGCCTTAACATTAATCCAGACCGGAAAGATTGCCCGCTTCCCTATTATTTTGTTAGGCAGCGACTATTGGAGTGGTTTAATTGACTGGATTAAAAACACGATGTTGCAAAAAGAACACAATATTCATGAAGAGGATTTAAATCTTTTCCGCGTAGTAGATACCGCAGAAGAAGCAACGGAGCATATATTCCGTTTCTATAACAAATATGTGTTGAAACCGAATTTTTAATCAACACAACAGAAAATTTAAAGTATCCTTCGGGATACTTTTTTTTTGTCTAAAAACGTAACAAACTCAATCTCAGTTGCTCTAATTCTTAAAAGGGATTAATCCACAAAATCACATCGCGTTCACTGTTGCAACCTGTAAAGCCGGAATGCATACCTGCGCTGAACATCATCAAACTAAAAGGTTGTTTAATGGTTATACAGACTTGCAATTCAAATTGATTTATGTTAAACTGGAGAAAAGGCATATTTGACAGCAACTATCAGGTTTTTTCTGATGGACAATTGCGCTTTACACTAAATTTTAGTGCTTTACGCAATTCGGCTATCGCCACCCTACAAAGCGGGATTTTTGTTTTCCAAAGCAATGGAATTTTTCAGTCTACAACAACCGTGTTAGACAGTCAGCATCAAATACTGGCCACAATTGCATTTGAATGGACAAATTTCAAGGCAAAAATTACCATGAACAATGGCGAACAACTGGATTGGTCATTTCAAAATTCGTGGCTGAAACGCTGGACAATCAACAACCATAAGGAAAAACAGATTCTATACAATTCGGCTACAGGAAGTGGTACAATACAAAGCAATGTAGATGACGACATCTTAATTGCAATGGGTTTGTTTATCAATGAATATTATGCGCGTTTGCTTTTTTTAATTATACTCATTTGCATCATTGTGATGACTGTAAGTCGAACACATTAAAAGCCTTTCGATTTTAGAAACTCAAGCAATTTTTCTGGTGGACGGGCAATTACAGCCGAATTTCCGGCAACAACCACTGGCCTTTCCATCAAAATTGGATGTTCAAGCAAAACATCAATCCATTCAGAATCACTACGAAGTGCGCCGGCGTATTGCGCTTTAAAAACAGGTTCAGTTTTACGGATTAAATCTTCAGCAGAAATACCCAATTGCCCAATTAACGTCATCAATTCATCGCGATTTAGCGGCGTTATAAGGTAATTTACAAATTCATATGGATGGTTCAATTCTTCCAGAATATGCAGTGCAGAACGACTCTTACTGCAACTGCCGTTGTGGTAAATTTTAACCATTCTATAATCCACTTACGCCACCGCTCACTACAAGTTTCATAGCATCCGCGGCACTCATATTCAAATCTTTGACTTTAGAACGCGGCACAATACAAAGCTGACCTGCGAAAGAATAGGACAAAGGAAAATAGACACCAACTTCATCCGGAAGTTCGAGCTTTGTAAGGTCATTCTGCGTTAAAAATCCAATCTTTTTTAAACCGCCCTCTACCTCTACCAAAACCGGATGATTAAATTTTTTCTCATCGCCAACGAAAGCTTCTGTAAGGTCTTTAATGGAAGAATAGATAAAATTGAGCAAAGGCAAACGATGCATCACTCTTTGAAACCAATTGTACATGGGTTCGGTTACGAAATTGGTTACAAAAATGCCGGCCACTAAAATAATGAGAATGACCGTAAGCAAACCCAAACCCGGAATATTGCGGCTTTCTCCTGTAATTGGATTTACGCCTAAAATATTATTTACATTCACCCAACTGTCTACCGTTGTAACTGCCCAAACCACGATAAAAATACTTACCGCAATGGGAACAACAATCAACAATCCTTTGATGAGGTAATTTAACAGCACCTTGCCAAGTTTATTCATGGCACAAATTTATCATTATTTGCCACGGAACATGTAACGCCACGGAAGATTTTCTTTTTACTATCAACAGCGTTGAAAGACTTTAAATGTTCTTACATATCTTAGGTGGTAAAACATCTCCAAAAAAGTTTGCCACGGAAACACGAAAACCACGGAAGTCTTCTTTCTTTCAACAGCATTGAAAGACCTTAAATGTTCTTGCATGTCTTAGGTGGTAAAACATCTCCAAAAAAGTTTGCCACGGAAACACGAAAACCACGGAAGTTTTTTTTCTTTCAACAGCGTTGAAAGACTTTAAATGTTCTTACATGTCTTAGGTGGTAAAACATCTCCAAAAAAGTTTGCCACGGAAACACGAAAACCACGGAAGATTTTCTTTTTCCTTTCAACAGCATTGAAAGACCTTAGATGTTCTTACATGTCTTAGGTGGTAAAACATCTCCAAAAAAGTTTGCCACGGAAACACGAAAACCACGGATTTTTTTTCTTTCAACAGCATTGAAAGACCTTAAATGTTCTTACATGTCTTAGGTGGTAAAACATCTCCAAAAAAGTTTGCCACGGAAACACGAAAACCACGTAAGTCTTTTTTCTTTCAACAGCATTGAAAGACCTTAAATGTTCTTACATGTCTTAGGTGGTAAAACATCTCCAAAAAAGTTTGCCACGGAAATACGAAAACCACGGAAGTTTTTTTTCTTTCAACAGCATTGAAAGACCTTAGATGTTCTTACATGTCTTAGGTGGTAAAACATCTCCAAAAAAGTTTGCCACGGAAATACGAAAACCACGGAAGTTTTTCTTTTTTTATGATCAGCATTAAACTTCTTCGATGTCCTTAGGTGTCTTAAATAGTAAAAAATCGCCAAAAAAGTTTGCCACGTAAACACAAAAACCACGGAAGATTTTCTTTTTCCTTTCAACAGCGTTGAAAAACCTTAGATGTTTTCACATCTCTTAGATGGTTAATAAATAAACTATCCATATAAATAAACCCGTTTTACTCTCTGCGATACACTGGTTAAAATTTCATATGGAATGGTATTTATCACGGTTGCAAGGTCCATAATCGTATGTTTTTCGTTGAAAACAATTGCTTCGTCGCCGGGTTTAACATCGATCTCAGAAATATCTAACATCGTCATATCCATACAAATAGAACCGATAGTTGGCACCAAATGTCCGTTAACCAACATTCGGCCTACTCCATTTCCAAAAGCGCGGCTATAGCCATCTGCATATCCAATTTTCACCGTGGCAATTTTGCCGCCATTTTGCAGCATGCCTTTTCTGCTGTAGCCTACACTTTCTCCAGCACTTAAATTTTTCACCTGTGTAATTGTGGTTTTTAAAGTCATAACGGTTTGCAATCCGGTATTTTCAGGCAATGCTGCGTCAAATCCATATAAACCGATCCCCAAACGCACCATATCTAACTGCGCATCTGGCCAGCGGCTAATGCCTGATGTATTCGAAATGTGCAGCAATGGTTTATAAGGCAAGTTGGCCAGCAAATGTTCTGCTGCCTGCTTAAAGATGTCGATTTGTTTCTGCGTAAATCCATCGTGCTCCGCAGCATCACTGGCGGCCAAATGGGAGAAAACACTTAGCACATGTATCCGTTTATCTGCCTGTAAAATCGCGCTCAACTCAAACAAATCTGCAGGATCAAAACCCAAGCGGTGCATCCCGCTGTCAATTTTAATGTGAATAGGAAAATGATCTTCTTTGTTTTCCAATGCGAGCAGAAAACTTTTCAGAATATCCAGACTGTAAATTTCCGGCTCCAGTCTATAATGTATAATCGCATCGAAAGCAGATTCTTCCGGACTCATAACCATAATCGGTAAGCTGATACCCGATTTTCGCAAAGCGATACCCTCATCAGCATACGCTACGGCAAGATAATCCACTTTGTGAAACTGCAATAAGTTGGCAATTTCAAAACTTCCGCTACCATAAGAAAATGCCTTCACCATTGCCATAATTTTAACTCCAGGTTTTAGTTTCGAGCGGTAAAACTGAAGGTTGGTCAACATCGCATTCAGATCAATTTCTAAAACGGTATCATGAATCTTTTGGGTAAGCAGTTTACTGATCCGGCCAAAGTCAAAACGCCTCGCTCCTTTCACCAAAATGGTTTCATGATCGAAACGCAATTTTGGGAAAGCCTGTATAAAAGCTTCGGTATCTGCAAAGTAATCTGCCTCAAATGGAAACAAATGCTTGTATTCTGATAGGTGTATACCAATGGCGATTAATCGGCTTATCCGTTTTTGTTGCAGCAAAGCTGATATTTCTGCGTAAAGTTCCGCGTCATTTTTTCCGGTTTCAAAGAGCTCAGAAAGAATAACGGTTTTCTTCGGGTGCTGGTTTTGCTGGTTTAAAAAATCCAGTGCAATGGCCAGAGATGAAATATCTGCACTGTACGAATCATCAATAATGGAGCATTGGTTGATGCCATTTTTGAGTTCTAAACGCATGTGTACCGGCGCAAGCTTAGCCAATTTAATTGCAACATCTGATGCATCATAACCCAGCGCAAGCAGTGCTGCCCAACAAATTATGCCGTTCTCTATAGAAGCCTGATCGTTAAAAGGAAGCTGACAAGTAATCGTATTGTTGTTAAACCGTGCACTCAGATTTGTATTGCCACTTAACCCATTTTCAGATAGAATTTGCAAATCAGCCGGTTGTTTGCGGCTCCAGGTAAACTTTTGTTTGCCGGGAATTTCTGACGCAGCAAGTTCCGCTGTATAATCTGGCGAATAAATCAGTAAGGCCGAGTCTTTAAAAAGCTTTAGTTTTTCAAGTAATTTTTCTTTGGAAGATGCAAATCCATCGGCATGTGCCGCACCAATATTGGTTAAAATGCCGATTTGAGGATCGATAATCTCCTGCAAAATATCCATTTCGTTTATTCCGGAAATACCTGCTTCAAAAATCCCAAGATTATTTTCGGCAGCAATCTGCCAGACGGACAAAGGTACCCCAATTTGTGAGTTGTAACTCTTCGGACTTCTCACAACGTCGAAATCAGTCCCCAAAAGCTGGTAAAGCCATTCTTTAACAATGGTTTTTCCATTACTGCCGGTAATGCCAATGGTTTTGAGATCAAATGTATGCCGATGATATTTTGCGAGCATGTGCAACGCCAGCAGTACATTTCTAACTACGATAAAATTGCTGTCCGGAAAAAGGTCTTTATATTTTTCATCACTGATCACAAAATTACGAATACCCTTCTGATGTGCATCTTCCAGAAACTGATGTCCATCGCGATGACTACTAATTGCAAAAAATAGCGAACTTTCTGCCAGAAGTATAGAGCGGCTATCGGTAACAAGATGCTGAATGGCAGTATTTTCACACTGAATATAAACTTCTGCACGCAAAACCTGCGCAATTTTTTCGACGGTATAAGTTGATATTTGCATTCTTTAGTTTCAGAAAAAATGTGGTATTCGTATTTATTTTTACGAATTTCAATAAATATTTATGAAAAGCGGTAAACAAGAGGCAGCAATATTAGACAAAAAACAGGCTTTGGCCAAGGCCGAAAATTTCTGTGCATATCAGGAACGTTCACAAAAAGAAGTAAGGGGAAAATTATTGGATTGGGGCATTCGTGGTGACGAGCTGGAAGAAATTATTACCGAGCTGATTTTGAACAACTTTCTAAATGAAGAGCGCTTCGCAAAACAATATGTATCGGGAAAATTTAATATTAAAAAGTGGGGACGGATAAAAATTAAACAGGGTTTAAAACTGAAAGGTGTTCCGGAAAAAATGATCCAAAAGGCGCTTTACAGTATGGATGATGATGATTATTCTAAAGTTCTGGAAGATTTACTGACAAAAAAATCTCAACTTTTAACCGAGTCTGACGCTTTTAAACGAAAAATTAAGCTGACGGCCTACCTTCAAAGTAAAGGTTTTGAAAATGATTTAATTTTAGTTGCACTGAAAGCCAATGGGTTAAAATAAATATTAAAATTTTAATAAAAAATCCCTTGACAGAAGTATAAATCTGTCTATATTTGCATCACCAAAACGGAACGACACACTGTTCAAGTTTAATGCGAAAGTAGCTCAGTTGGTAGAGCACGACCTTGCCAAGGTCGGGGTCGCGAGTTCGAATCTCGTCTTTCGCTCCAAAAAGCCTTCCTTCAAGAAGGCTTTTAAATTTAAAAGGTTAATCACCTGCTCGGGTGGTGGAACTGGTAGACACGCAGGACTTAAAATCCTGTGACCCTAAAAGTCGTGCGGGTTCGATTCCCGCCCCGAGTACTTCTTTACAAAATCGAACAAAAAAAGCCTTGAGAAATCAAGGCTTTTTTTGTTCCGCCAATGTTTTCATCGATCTGTCATTTCGAGCGCAGCAGGAAATCCAGGATCATGCACAAAAGGGTGTGGGAGTAGAATAACTAAGATCCTCGCTGGCCAATTCTACCTATATAAAAACAATGCAATTTGCGAGGAAATCACCCCAGTTATCAAAAGATACTTAATTACCTTATTCCAATACGAAGAAGGCGCATAGATCATTATAAAAAAACTGATGATTCCAAATGGATATGATATGAAAACATTTGAGTAATATGTCCAAATCCAAGAGGTTAAAAGGAAATAAGTAGCAAGAATTACGCCTACAATTTTAATCATTCTGTGCTCTGTAGTCATAATTCTCTGATCTACTCATTTCCAGTGACCTTTTTTAAAACTAAGGATGTCCGTTGCCTCCTGCCGAACCATAAATTTGTCCGGTAGCGTAACTTGCAGCAGAATCTGCCAATTGCACAAATATCGATGCCAGCTCTGCCGGCTGACCCGGTCTGCCTAATGGCGTAACTTCTCCAAATTTTACTATGGCGTCTTGCGGCTGCCCGCCGCTGGTCTGCAATGGTGTCCATACCGGACCAGGCGCTACGCCATTTACCCGAATACCTTTTGGTCCAAGCTGTTTGGCTAAAGATTTTACAAACGCTACATTTGCGGCCTTGGTTTGGGCGTAATCGAAAAGGTTTTCCGACGGATCATAAGCCTGTACGGAGCTTGTGGCAATAATTACAGAACCTTCCGGTAAAATTGGAAGTGCAGCCTTTGTAATCCAGAACGGTGCATAAACATTTGTTTTCATCGTCGTATCAAAATGTTCCGTACTGATATCCAGGAGAGAATCTACAGCCTGTTGATGACCTGCATTGTTAACCAATATATCTATTCCGCCAAGCTTCGCAGCCGCCTGCTCTACCAACTCCTTACAGAAATCTTCAGACGTAATGTCTCCAGGTATCCCAAAGCCTTTTCTTCCTGCGGCAGCAATAAGTGCCAGCACTTCATCCGCATCAGATTGTTCTTGCGGAAGATAGTTGATGACCACATCAGCGCCCTCTCTTGCATAGGCAATCGCCGCAGCTCGGCCGATTCCAGAATCGCCCCCGGTAATTAATGCTTTACGGCCCGATAATCTTCCTGAACCTTTGTAGCTCTCCTCTCCATGATCGGGAATGGGATTCATTTTTGATGCCAGCCCCGGAACCTCTTGAGGCTGTTTCACAAACGGAGGTCTTGGGTATTTTTGAATTGGATTTTCTAGGGTTGTTTTTTCTTTTTCAGACATGTTTTTCATTTTTTTGGCCTGTTCATAATGCTCAGCTAAATGCCTGGCCGGACAAATTGCGTCATGCATGCTGTGCATACATTTTCAACACGAACTATTTTTTTTTGTTCAGAAAAAACGAACAACTTAAACTTTTCCCGATTGCAGCAATATTGAGATTCAAAAACCTCCCTAAACCGATAGCTTATAAGAATGAGAAGTAAAACATAAATATTCATAAGCAATTTGCTTCCATTACTGCAGCATTTGCAAAAATTCTTTATGGATTATCACATTATTTGTACATTCATGTATACCAAAAGTCAAACTGCTTAATTCATCCAAAAAAGCTAAATTATGAGTACTATAAATCCCTGGATCAATTTTAATGGCAATGCCGAAGAAGCATTCAATTTTTACCAATCTGTTTTTGGCGGAGCATTTACAAAGGTGGTCCGGTTTAAAGATTTGTCCAGCCCTGAATTTCAGGTACCGGAACACGAAGAAAATAAAATCATGTACATCGCCTTACCTATCGGAAAACACAATTTACTGATTGCGAATGATGTGCCCGAAGTCCTCGGCCGCGTAAGTGAGACGGAAAATCGGTCTAAAATATACTTCAGCGCGGAAAGTAAGGAAGAAGCTGATAAAATTTTCAACGGTTTATCTGCAGATGGATCCGTAGAAGGGCCGATTGCAGATAGTCCGTGGGGAACATATGCAGGCATGTTCAGAGACCGCTATGGAATAGAGTGGATTATAGAATTTGATCCTGCTCAGCAGACATAATCGGAGAAAATCCGGAGGAAAACGTCGTTGAAATGAAACTTCATATAATCCTCTCGACGGGCAAAATATGGGACTTTGCTATATACCAGGTTTACACCTGGTTTACCCTTTGTTTACCCCTTGGTTACCTATTCTTTACCTAAGGGGTAATAAATAGGTAATAAAAAGGTAAAGAAGAGGTAACCAACTAGTCTTTTTTTGGTCAGTCAGCATTAAATAAACCCTAAAAAATCGATTGGGAGTATATTATTTTGGAAGACTGATATACTAATGACCAGATCAAAATATATCGTGTATCGAATAGTGACGAGTTAAAAGTTTTGGAGCCTAGTCATTTCAAAATGAAATCACAACTCGATCTAATTATAGATTAAGTAGCGCACTTGTGCAGATTGTTCCCCAAAAACCGACACTAAGCTCCGAAAAAACGATTCAATCCCTGTTTAGGTTATCAATCTCCTTGATTTGGTTAAGTCTGCTGCGTGTGGTAAACCGATCTTTGTTGCATTCTTTAAATAAATTTCATTCTTATGGAAAATCAAACTAAAGCAGCAACGAAACAAAAACCTATAGCATTGGTAACCGGAGCAAACCAGGGCATTGGCTATCAGGTTACGAAAGAACTTATAGCCAATGGCTATGTCGTATTTATGGGCGTGCGCAATCTGCAAAAAGGCGAAAAAGCCGCAGCCGAAATTGGACCAGATGCAATCGCCATTGAGTTGGATGTAACCAAGCAAGGCACTGTGAGTACCGCAATGGCGCAAATAGAGAAAGAATATGGTATACTGGATTTATTGGTGAATAACGCTGGGGTTTCGCACGGCGGAAGCCCGGATAGATCTATGGAGGATATGCTAGCCGACGGAAAAGCACTTACCGCAACGCTTAACGAGGTTCGAACCGTTTGGGAAACCAATGTTTTTGGCGTAATTGCGGTAACACAAGCCGCTCTGCCTTTACTTAGAAAGGCTCAGGCGGCGCGCATTGTCAATGTCTCCAGCAGTTTAGGCTCTTTAACCCTGAATGCTGATCCAAAATCCTGGGCAAGAGAAAGCTTCGGTGTAGTATACGCGGCTTCCAAAACAGCCATGAACGCAATTACCCTGGCACTCTCCATTGAACTGGAGAAAGAAAACATCAAAGTGAATGCAGTAAGTCCGGGTTTTACCGCCACAGCACTGAATAACTTTCAAGGAACTGACAGTCTGGAAGTGGGCGCCCGTGAACCTGTTCGCGTAGCATTGGAAACGGATGGACCAACAGGAACTTTTACAGGTCCGGAAGGCATTGTCCCCTGGTAAAAATTTTGAATCCAACAATCGGAATACTGACCGTTTGTTTAAAAATCAACCGGTCATTTAAGTATCTTTAAAGTTTTTAAAAATGACATGCAGAATTTAACTAAACTGGAAACGATTGCCGATGTACACCGTGCCCACAATCTGACAGGCCCAACACATCCGCTTATTACGATGCTCGATGCCTCTAATGGTTATCTTAAAATGTGCAGCCTGCCGGAGAGTTATGTATTAAACTTCTATAAAATCACCTTTGTAACCAAATTTGGTGGAAAAATCAGGTACGGACAAGGCTATTACGATTTTGACCAGGGCAGCATGCTTTTTGCCTCGCCCAATCAGATTATGGGTAGCACTGCAGATTATGCCGATAATGAAGGTTACTCATTGCTAATCCATGCAGATTTTCTCCGTGGTTATCCTTTGGCCAAAAAAATTAAGCAGTTTGGCTTCTTTTCCTACGCTGCAAACGAAGCGCTTCATCTTTCAGAGCAAGAAAAATCAACCATAACGTCTATTTACACCATCATCAGAAATGAATTGAACAGCAGGATTGACGATTTTAGTCATGAGGTCATTATCGCGCAAATTGAATTGCTTTTGAGTTATGCCAAACGTTTTTATAAACGCCAGTTTCTGACCAGGAAAGTGGTTACAAATGATTTGCTTCAGCAACTTGAAGATTTGCTCGATGCATATTTCGAGGAAAACGAAACCGCAACTAAGGGCGTTCCAACGGTTCAGTTTCTGGCCGATACACTACATTTTACACCGAATTACCTCAGCGATATGCTGCGTTCACTTACCGGTTTAAATGCACAACAACATATCCATACTAAACTGATAGAAAAATCTAAAGAACTGCTAACCGCTACGGATAAAACCGTCAGTGAAGTTGCTTTTCAACTTGGTTTTGAACATCCACAATCCTTTACCAGATTGTTTAAAAATAAAACGCAATTGTCGCCACAGCAATTTCGTACTTCCTTTGTTAAAACATAAACAGACACCAAATACCAGAACAGAAGGTTTTGTAACTTATTCAGCGAATCAATTTTTAAATCTCACAGATTGCCTATCTTTAAGAACTAAGTTATCCTCAATGAAAATTCGCATTCTTTTTCAGGCAATTACCTGTACATTTTTCTCTTGCACCGCTTTCGCGCAGCAAAGTTTTAACAAAAAACCACTTTTGCTTGCCTCTTCTGAGCGTGCCGATATCGCAATCGGGCAAGATTGGTATGAAAACCGCTGGAGAATTTCGCCTGAAATTGAACGCGATACCATGAGCCTTAAACTTTATGGAAAAAGCGAAAGTTTTGCATTCAGAACAGATCTGGACAGTTTGCGTTTTACGATAAAACCCGGAGAAACGAAATCGTTCTATGTAAAACTAGGAGATGCGGCGCCTGCAAATACGTTTATTTCGGCAACGCCATACCAATGGGATAAAATCGCTTACGGAACCAATAATGCTACTTCGGATATCCATTTGTCTTTTGAAAACCAGAAACATGCTTACTTCGATTCTTTAAGAAAAACATATCCAATAGCAGATTTGATTGCCGGTGAAAAATCAGATACCGAAAAAGTACTCGCTATTTTAAACTGGACACATCATCAATGGAAACATGACGGTGGAAACTCGCCCAAAGGAAGTGATGGAATTTCTATTCTGAATGAAGCCAAAGCCGGTGGCAGATTTCCTTGTTTTGCCTATGCCATTGTACTCAGAGACCAACTTACGGCCTATGGTTTTCCAGCTCGCGTATTGTATCTGAAAACCAAAGATGCAGAAAACAGAAAAGGTTCGCCTGGCCATGTGGCTACAGAAGTTTACCTTAAAGATTTAAAAAAATGGGCTTTTATTGATGGTCAGTTTAATATAATGCCCATGCTGAGTGGTAAACCTTTAAACGCGGTAGAATTTCAACAGGCATTAAGCAACAACTATGAAAAAGTGGTTATGAAAAGTTTGGATGCGGTTTCTAAACGCAGCTATACAGAGTTTGTTTATGACTATTTATATTACCTTGATACCGCACTGGACAACAGAATTGCTGCAGATAAACGCTCTGATGGAAAACGTTCTGTCATGCTGATGCCCCTGGGCGCGCCGGAATTAAAGAAAATTGCTTTCTGGAATTCTACAGTAGATTATTGCATCTATACAAATAGTATGAAGGATTTCTATCCGGTTATGGAGTAGCAATTAAGTCGGAAAGTCCGGAGACCGATGTTTTGGCGTTAAACCTGTTATTTGCCTAACACTTCTTAAAGTCGGAAAGTCTGATGTACGGAGTGCTGGTATGCAATACTAAACTTACATAAAGCAGTTTCTTATAGTTGGAAGTATGGCCTTTAGATTTATTCTTCGGACTCCCGACCTCTGACCACAGACTTTCCTCCTCCTTACCCGACGGTCATCGTTTATTCAAATTAACAGAAAACGTTCACCTGGCAAAACATAGGTTGTAACTTGGCGGCCAGAAAAACCAATATCTTCTACAGATCCGATTTGATGAACAAAATTACCAAAACTATCTTCTCTACCCGAACCACGGGTTTTATGCTCCTTCTTTTCGCCCTGGCTATGGCCATTGCCACTTTTATTGAAAACGATTACGGTACACCCGTAGCCAAAGCATTGGTTTACGAGAGCTGGTGGTTTGAGCTGGTGATGGTGATATTGATGTTAAATTTCATTGGCAATATTGTACGATACCGTTTGTTCAGAAGAGAAAAATGGCCTGTACTTGTATTTCACCTGGCCTTTATCTTAATTTTTATCGGCGGAGCGATTACACGCTACATCAGTTTTGAAGGCGCAATGCATATTCGTGAAGGCAGCAGCAGCGATGAAATTGTTTCAGACGGTTCTTTCCTTAAAGTGCAGATTGCAAAGGGCGAACAAGCACTGGCTTACGATGATGTTAAAGCAAATTTTATCCCTAAAGATGTTCCTGGTTATCTTTCCATATTTCGTAAAAGCTTTAAATCTCAATACGATTTTATGGGGCAGTTGGTTACCGTTCGTTTGTTAGACGTTGTACCCAGAGCACAAGACAGTTTAATTGCTCAACCGAATGGGAAACAAATCCTCCATTTGGTTACATTGGTTGGCGGAAACCGCGAAAATAAATTTATCCCTTCCGGTACCACACAATTAATCGAAAATACACTGGTGAGTTACAACAACCAAACAGCTGGTGCAGTAAATTTTTCAGATACAGAAGGCGCATTGAAAATCAGCAGTCCGTTGGAAGGAAATTTCATGATTATGGCAACGCAAACCCGTGGGGTTTTGGCTAAATCAGACGTTGCAGTTCCGCTGAATTTACGCAGTTTATATACCATCGGAAATCTGGTTTTTGTGGTACCACAGCCACCAAGTCCGGGAGAAGTTAAAGCTTTTCCAGGCGATAAAACCAAAAATGAGCATGATCCCGACCAGATTATTATGGAAATTTCAACAGCAAATACTGTAGACACGGTTAATTTTAGAGGAGGCAAAGGCCTTACCGGATTTCAGCATCAGGCCGCAATTGATGGATTAACCGTTTCATTGGGTTATGGTTCTAAAATTTACCATGCACCTTTCCGCATTCAGCTGGATAAATTCCTTCTGGAGAAATATCCGGGAAGCAACAGTCCGGCGTCTTACTCTTCTGATGTGACTTTGCTGGATGGAAACACCACTAAACCGTATAAAATTTTCATGAACCATATTCTCGATCATAAGGGTTACCGTTTTTTCCAATCGAGTTATGACGGTGATGAAAAAGGAACTATACTTTCTGTAAACCACGATTTCTGGGGAACTACCACAACATATGTTGGTTATACCTTATTATTCCTCGCCATGTTTGTAACCCTTTTCTGGAAAGGAAGTCGTTTTTCAGATCTCAATCACAAACTGAAAAAATTATCGCGTTCCCGTGCTGTAATGCTCTTGTTGATGTTGGGTTTTGGCACTTCTGCATTTGGGCAAAAAATTGATATGCATGGCCCATCAGAAGAATCTGGTGCTGTGCATAATCACGCAGCAGATTCTGGACTCAACCACGTACATACAGCCCCGCAAACTGCTACAGAAACAACATCAAATATTGCCGGCGCACCAACGTCCAGCACACACATTGATCGCGAACATGCAGATGAATTTGGTTCTTTAATGGTTCAGAATGTAGATGGAAGATTTGAACCTGTAAATACAATGGCGCTTGATATTTTGCGCAGAATTTACGGTAAAGATGAATTTAGTGGCTTAACGGCCAACCAGTTTTTGCTTTCTGCAATGATAGAACCGGTTAACTGGGCCCAATTGCCAATCATTAAAGTGAGTGGTAAAGGTGGTAAAGAACTCTCTACTATTGTTGGTGCAAACGAACAAGGTTATACTACCCTTTTTAACCTGTATGAAATGGGAAGCGATGGCAATGCACATTTCAGACTGGAACGTGAATACATGCAGGCGTTCGCGAAAAAAGCTTCGGAACAAAATAGTTTCGATAAAGAAGTAATTGAGCTGAATGATAAACTGCAAGCCATGCAAGTGCTCATGAGCGGCCAATATATGCGCGTCATGCCAATTCCAAATGATCCCAATCATAAGTGGGCAGCAATTGCTGAAGGCAGAAGTTTCAGAGAAGCCGGAATGGATGATCCGATGTCACTTTATCTAAAACAGGTTGCTGCCGGAAATTGGAAAGAAGCCAAAATAGAACTGGATAAATTAAAAAATATCCAACAAAAACTGGGCGGCGACGTGATTCCATCTGCAGCAAAAATCAATTGGGAAATTAGCTACAACTCCTGGAATGTTTTCTTTAAACTGATGATTACCTACTCTATCCTCGGTACCATCATTTTGTTTCTTGGCTTTGTAAAACTCTTCCGCGATTCCAAATTGCTCAAAAATTTAATCCGCGCCTGCTTTGTAGTGTTGTGTATTGCAGCTGCTATTCAAGCTTTTGGGTTAGGTATTCGCTGGTATATTTCCGGACACGAGCCCTGGAGTAACGGATATGAAGCCGTTATGTTTATCAGTTGGATTGGTGTTTTATCAGGCATGTTCCAATACCGCAACAGCAATGCATTTATTCCCGCCGCAGGTTGTTTAATTGCCGTGATTCTAATGGGTTTTGCCCATGGCGGTTCTCAAATGAACCCACAAATTACTCCACTTGTTCCGGTTTTAAAATCGTACTGGTTGATGATTCATGTGGCCATCATTACGGCCAGTTATGGTTTCTTTGGTTTAGGGGCGCTAATTGGTATGGTGGTTATGCTACTTTACATAGTGGGCAATAAAAAAATCTCCAAAAAAGTTGCAGAATCTATCAACGAACTGACCATTGTAAATGAAATGTCTTTAACCATTGGTTTGTTTCTTTTAACCGTAGGTACATTTCTTGGTGGAATCTGGGCCAATGAAAGTTGGGGAAGATATTGGGGTTGGGACCCGAAAGAAACCTGGGCATTTATCTCGGTTTTTGTGTACGCCTTTGTATTGCACGTACGTCTGATTCCAAAAATGCAGGGAAAATATTTATTCAACTTATTGGCGTTACTAAGCTTTTCATCAGTAATAATGACTTATTTTGGCGTAAATTATTACCTATCCGGACTTCACTCTTACGCCAAAGGCGATCCTGTTCCGGTTCCATCGTGGGTGTATATTACAACTGCCGTTATTTTTCTAACCGCTGCATTGGCATATTGGAGAAAATCCAAAATAACTAAAGCATAGATAAACAGTAATCAGGTAAATCAGTTTACCCATAAGAATAAACCTGAGGGGCAGATTTAAGTTTCTGCCCTTTTTTTATTGGAAAATTGTCCAGCGTGTACAGGTCTAATCTAAATTCCTGAATTGATAATTTTGACGTAAACCTATTTAACGATTTCAAAAAAATCCATAACTTGGCTATATATTTATTAATGTTCTCGGGCACAGAAAAGTGTCCTTATTTCAAATCAGATGATAATTTGTAAAAACTGCAATACCGATATTGTACAAAATTACTGTTCCAACTGCGGACAGCCAGCCCAGCTAAAAAGAATTGACGGTCATTATCTTACACATGAAATGGAGCATATCCTCCATTTTGAACGTGGCATTTTGTACACCATCCGCGAGCTGATAACCAATCCTGGTAAAAACATCAAAAATTACCTTACAGAAAACCGAAGTCGATTGGTTAAACCCATCATTTTCATTATTGTAACCTCACTTATTTATTCCTTTATTAGCCATTTTTTCCACATTGAAGAAGGTTATGTCCGATATATGGAAAAACAGGAATCGGCAACAGGCGCAATTTTTAAGTGGATTCAATCTCACTACGGTTACACCAATATTATTATGGGTATTTGCATTGCCTTTTGGGCAAAATTATTTTTTAGAAAGCAAGGCTATAATTTATTCGAAATCCTGATTCTGATGTGTTTTATCATGGGGATGGCGATGTTGATTCTGGCGGTTTTTTCTATTCCAAGTGGCATTTTTCATATCGATATTTTGCAGTTTGGCGGAATGGTTTGTTTGGTTTACACCATTTGGGCAATGGGCCAGTTTTTTGATAAATCTAAAATATCTGCTTACTTGAAATCTCTGCTGGCTTATTTTTTAGGGATGATTAGTTTTGGAATCATTGCGATACTGATTGGCGTTACGGTCGATTTGCTTTTAAAGCATTAAATCAGATTTTGGTATGTAGAAATCCTCATCTAAAATCTTACCTTACCACAGTATGAAAAGCCTTGATGAATTTAAAATTACTTTAAAAAATACGGCCCCTGATGCCGACCTTTCTGTGCAACTAAAAGCGCTTTGGTATGATGGTAAAGGAGATTGGAATCGTGCGCATCAGCAAGTAGACCAGTTGCATGATCGTTCTTCTGCCTGGGTTCATGCCTATCTTCACCGCAAGGAAGGCGACATTTGGAATGCCGACTATTGGTATAAAAATGCCAGGCAATCCCGCCCGGATGTTTCGCTGATGCAGGAATGGGAAAATCTGGTTTCCACATTCCTGAACATCTAACAGAATCTTAGTAAAAAAAGCTACAACGCATTCAAATAATCAAGATATAAAGGAACACTTTTTTCAATCCATTCTGGTGTGCTGTTGTATTCCATTCCGTAGTATGCAAAAGGTGTTCGATAATCTGCTTTAACATATTCAAAACTCAGCTCAAACGGACGCAGCAGCTCGTTTAGTGTATATTTATAATCGCCTTTTGCGCTATACTCCGCTTCATCTACGCCGATTGAAACCGCCAGTGCAACGGTTTTACCGCCCATTTTATATCCGCTTTTACTGCCGTATGCCCAACCGTGCGTCAGTACCAAATCCATCCATTTTTTATAAAAACCCGGACAACTAAACCAATAGAATGGAAACTGAAAAACAATTTTATCGTGTGCTTCAATTAAACGCTGTTCTGCGGCAACGTCTATAATTTCATCGGGATAAACCTGATGCAAATCATGAATGAGAAATTGATCAGGATATTGTTTAAGTTCATCTACCCAGCGTTTATTTACGACAGATTGTTCCATATCTGGATGAATGACAACTATAAGTGTTTTCATGTGTTTTAGATTGATTGGGTACAAAATTACGGTACATCAGCTATATTTGACGCCCCGGCAACCAATTGTAGGGTACTATAAAAAATGTAAGTTATGACGAAAATAAAGGAAACATCAACCAATTTTGCCAATAAACAGGCCCTGGCCGAAGAATGTCCGGAGGTGTATGCAGCTTATATTATTGGTGGTCAGTGGGCGCTGGTTATCTGTTCCTGGTTGATGAATGGAAAATTAAGATTTAGTGAACTGCGAAAACATTTGCCCAACATAACCGAACGGATGTTGAGCTTGCAGCTGCGCAAACTGGAACAGGATAAAATCCTGACACGTAGTGTATATCCTGAAGTACCGCCACGTGTAGAGTACGAACTTACGCACGTTGGCTATGCCTTACGTCCAGTAATTGAACAATTGGAGATTTGGGGAGAACAGCATAGAAAACTGGAAGATTAACCCCCCTCTTGATTAGCAAAAAATGTTTTTTGAATGTGAAATTTCAGGTCAACTTTTGATGTTTCAAACCTCATTCACCAAATTTGGAGATAAGAAAATGCACATGTAAAATCTGCAGAAATGAATTGGAAAACGACCATTAGCGATCAACTTGAAATTGACTACCCGATTATTCAGGCGCCAATGTTTGGCGTTGGCACTCCAGAAATGGTTGCAGCGGCTAACAGTGCCGGCGCTTTGGGTTCACTCCCACTCGGCGATCTTTCTGCCGCGCAGTGTATAGAAAAAATCCGCGCAACAAAAGCATTAACCAACCGGCCTTTTGCGGCCAATATCTTTGTAAATGCGATTCCGGAAGTGACCATCGAGCTGGAAAATCAATATGAAAATTCACGCAGATATATAGAAACATTTGCAGCAGCGCATAACCTGCATGTACAATTACCGGCTTTTGAAGAAATTTCCATCACACGCTATACCGATCAGGTAGATGCATTAATTGAGGAAAGATGTAGAATTGTTAGCTTCACCTTTGGCAATCTGGATGAAGAAAACATCCGCAAATTCAAAGAAAATGATACCACATTAATTGGAACCTGCACAAGTGTTGCAGAAGCCGTAGCGCTGGAAAAATCTGGCATAGACATCATTTGCGTTCAGGGTTTTGAAGCTGGCGGACATCGCGGCAGTTTTGAAGCAGAAAACATTCCTGAAATTGGCGGATTTTCTTTACTTCCGCAAATTAAGGCAATCTGCAAAAAGCCTATTGTATATGCAGGCGGAATTTACAATGCGCAAACCTTAGGCGCTGCACAAATTCTTGGTGCTCAAGCCTTCCAGGTGGGCAGCTTACTTCTTTGTTCAGCAGAAAGTGCCCTGATGGATTTCGAAAAAAAGCGACTTTTGCAGGCCAAACCAGATGAGATTGTGCTTAGCAAAAACTTTTCCGGCCGTTATGCACGCGGCATTAGAAACACATTTATAGACTTTAGCGATAAAGCTTCCATTTTGCCGTATCCGTATCAAAACAAACTGACTGCAGCATTAAGGAAACAAGCGAAAGAAAGCTTAAATGTTGATTTTGTAAGCATTTGGACCGGAAATTCTTTGCCTGCGTTCTCAACAGACTCAACAAGCAAAATTCTTCGGGATTTGATTTTTGACGCCGGTAATTTTCAGAACTAGCCGGAGATCCGTAATTGATTTAGCAACACAAGAATCTTAAAATCAAACCGTAACGAGAATTAACTAAAATATTGAATAAGCGGGAACGATAAAAAATCCAGGCTTAAAGATGTTGAGCAATCATTTTACGGATCGATTTTAAATCCGGAATCTTGATTGATGGATCTTTAATCGTGAGTTTGCTCAAACGCTGAAGAAACCGATCAACCCGAACAAGATATTGCGCGGTGTGTTTTTGCATCGCCTTTAAAACGGCTTCATTGATATCTTTACCCACTTCAATCTCAGTATTTGCCGATTTGGCTGAGAGTTCGGATAAACATTCGAAAAGAATATCTTCTGCGCTCAATAATTTGTTCATATAACAAATTATCCATAAACCATGCCATAATCCACTAATTCAAGACAAATTAATACGCAAAATATTTCTATGTTCAGGTAAACACCCTCAGTTCAGCCATATCTAAACGCGTCGTTCGCCAATTTGCTGGCGCCACATGGAATAATACAGGCCTTTCTGTTGAAGCAAATCGTCATGCGATCCTGTTTCTGAAATTTTACCTTTTTCCAATACGTAAATTCGATCGGCATGCATAATGGTAGACAATCGATGTGCAATGAGGATGGTCATTTGCTCACGGCGTTCAGAGATTTCGCGGATGGTTCCAGTAATCTCTTCTTCCGTAAGAGAATCTAGTGCGGATGTGGCTTCGTCAAAAATGAGCAGCCGGGGTTTTCGGATCAGTGCCCGCGCGATGGAAATCCGTTGTTTTTCTCCTCCAGACAATTTCATTCCATTCTCGCCCAAAATGGTATTGATCCCGTTTGATGCCCGCTGAATAAGTCCGGTTGCCGAGGCTTTACGTAAAGCTTCATGAATTTCTTCATCCGTGGCCAGAGGATTTACAAACAACATATTTTCGCGGATGGTTCCGGCATATAACTGTGTATCCTGAGTTACGAAACCTATTTGTCGCCTGAGCGGGTTGTAGCGTATGGTTGTAGAATTAATGTCGTTAAAATATATAGATCCTTCAACCGGCAAATACAAACCAACCAATAACTTGACTAAAGTAGATTTTCCAGATCCTGAAGGGCCGACAAAGGCAATGGTTTCGCCTTGCCGGGTAGTAAATGACAAGTCATCTATTGCATTATAGTTTGCCGTTTTGTGCCGGAATACCACATGCTCAAAAGACATGCTTTGTAATGCCGCTACTTCTACAGAATCCTTAGGTCTTTGCTCTATAGGCTTTTGCATAAGCACATCGAAACTTTTCATTGAAGCATCAGCTTCCCGGTACAGAACAATCATATTGCCTAAATCCTGCAAAGGATTAAATATGGCTGTGGAAATAAATTGCATTGCAATCAATTCTCCTGTACTCAGGATCTTTCTGAAAATAAGCCACAACAAAATAAACAAAACAGATTGTTTTAGCAGATTGAGCAGGTTTCCCTGTAAAAAAGAAAGCGCACTCACTTTACGGGCTTTTAACATCTCCAATTTAAAGATATTCAGTGTTTGCAAATTTAGCCGACGAATTTCTGGAAACGTAAGTCCGAGGCTTTTTACCAGTTCAATGTTGCGCAAACTTTCTGTAATTACTCCTGCCTGTGCATCAGTTTGACGATTTATCGCGCGTTGCAGTGTTTTTATCCGTTTAGAAACCAAACCTGTGAGCGAACCCAGCAGAACCACGCCAATGAAAAATACAGGAACCAGAATCCAGTTTTTGTTGATGCTGTACCAAAGGAGAAACCCTACACCTACCAAAGAGGAAAATAGAACATTTATAAAGGAGTTGATAAATCGCTCTGCATCTGTTTTTACTTTTTGAAGAATAGCGAGGGTTGTTCCGCTTCGGCTTTCTTCAAATTCCTGGAAAGATAACCTCAGGGTTTGTTTCAATCCATCGTTGAAAATATTCATACCAAAACGTGCTACAGCTTTCCGGGTTACATATTCCTGAATGGCTTTGCAACATTTAGCAACAACGGCAACAGCCAGCGCCAGCAACAACCAATAACTTACTTCTGTAATCAATTGTCTTTCGGGTAAGTTTTTCTGATTTGTGGAGTAATGATCGATGATCTTTCCGAAAATAATCGGATCAACCAGATTGAGGAGCTGTGCAACTGCAGCCAGTATTAAAGAAAGGACAACAAGAATTTTATGTGGTTTTAAATAATTCCAAAGGATCTGCATAACAATGGTTGTGAAAATACAACGTGGAAACTGAAAATTGGTTTTTATCTTTTCGTATAAAGCACAGAAGCCCTCCAATAGGAGAGCTTCTGTCTATATAACGCTTATTTGAGGAATTATTTTTTCGCCAGTTGATCGATGGCTTTAATCATTGATGCAAACTCTTCCTTATCGTATAATCTGGTGAGATACTGAATCTTACCCGTTTCATCTATAATTACATTTCGGGTTACGCCTGCTTTTTTATCCGCAAAGCGATAAAAAATCCCGGCTCCCGGATCCAGTGCCAAAGGATAGGA
The DNA here is from genome assembly GCF_052343045.1 of Pedobacter terrestris. Taxonomy (NCBI): domain Bacteria; kingdom Pseudomonadati; phylum Bacteroidota; class Sphingobacteriia; order Sphingobacteriales; family Sphingobacteriaceae; genus Pedobacter; species Pedobacter terrestris. The sequence goes on from NZ_CP180264.1 coordinate 2,811,410, forward strand.
AATATTCATATCCTGATGAAATTTCTGCACCTTTTCTAAAGGTTCATCGCGGTCTACGCCAATCAGCACTACATTTTTATCTTTATATGCCTGCCACAAATCTTTCTCCAGATAAGGCATTTCTTCTCTACAAACTTTACACCACGAAGCAGTAAATTGCAGCACCACAATTTTACCACGCAGTGCTTTTAAGTTGGTTTTGCGCCCGTCTTGCAGTATAAGTTCAAAATCATCTGGTGCCTGGTCTCCAACTTTAACCAGATAACCGCGGGCGTCGCTATTGGGATTTTCAAATTTCTTTTCTTGTGCATTGCTTACTACAACCAGTAAGACCAATGCAAATAGGAATGCAAACTTTTTCATATTTATTTATAAATTGAGTTTAATGTTTCATTTAAAGCGTTTACAGATGCCGTTACACGGGTAAGTTCTGTAGACAATTCATCGTAATGTCCTTCTTCTAAAGCTTCGCGAACACCAGGAATGGTTTTAACGCCGTAACCAGTATAAAAGCCGGGCGCATAAATACTGTGTTTATACCAAGGTCTGCGCGGTAAACCGCCGTTAAGCAATAAAGCTTGTTCTGCACGGTATAATTTAATGTTCTGCGCAGCCAACGCTTCAGAATTTCCGTTAAAGGCAGATTTGCGTGCAGCCAAATCTTTCGCTGCTTTCTCTAGTTGTGCAATCGCCAAATCGAGTTGTGTGTAATCAATCTGTGGAATTGCTTTGGCAACTTTTGGTGCCACAACACGGTCTTTATTACCGGCGGCAGTTTTATAAAAACCTCCTGAAACAAGCTTCTGCTGGTAACTTTGATTCTTAGTTAAGGTTTCTGTTTGCGTTTTTAATTCGTCAGAATAAGATTTTATGGCCTTGTACAGACCTTCAAATTCAAAAGGCAGCTGATCGGCATCTGCAAGTTTCAGAACAGTATGGCCGGCAACTTCGGATAATGCTACGCCATAACTGAAATCCGGATCTTTAAAGCGGATATAATTGTCGTAAGAATCATAAATTGAATGATACTCGCCACCTTCTCCTTCTCCAGAGAACGCATAATTTACACTTGGAATGCCCAGATGCTGCAAAAAAGCAGAATAATCAGAACCTGTTCCAAGTGCGCCCAATGCATATTCTTCATTTTTCAAAATACTTTCGCCTTTTTGTGGCGTAGCTGCATTTATCGCATCGTTGGCTTTTTTACGGTCGAATACCGAGGTTCCCGTTTGCGGATCATTCACTTCTTTAGAGATTTTGGTCACAAAGTTTGTGAGTGCATGAGAACCACCTGCCCGCAGAAAACCGCTGCTGTTGTTGTCGCTATTGATGTAGGCAACGGCTTTTTTACTCAGTTCATCAGCATGATCTTCTACCCATTCTGTAGAACCCAGCAAAGATGGTTCTTCGCCATCCCAGGCACAATACACCAGCGTACGTTTTGGGCGGTAACCTTGTTTGGCCAAAAGGCCGATAGCTCTCGCTTCTTCTAAAAGTGAGGATAAACCACTTACAGGATCAGAAGCACCGTTTACCCAGGCGTCGTGGTGATTTCCTCGGATGACCCATTCGTCCGGATATGTACTTCCTTTTAATTTTGCGATGACGTTATAAGCCGGAACGGTTTTCCAGTCGTGTTTAATTTTTAGGTGCACTTTTGCACCATTCCCGCCACCTACGTGATAGGTAAAAGGCAAAGCGCCACGCCACGCACTTGGCGCAACCGGCCCTTCTAAGGCCTTTAATAAAGGTTCTGCATCTCCATACCCAATTGGCAATACCGGAATTTTCAAAATGGTTTCCGCATCTTCGCGGTTTAATCTTTTAGCATTTTTATTGGATGCGTAACCTGGTGTAAGCGGATCGCCGGGATAAACTACCATATCCATAACAGAACCGCGTTGAACGGTTTGCGGCGTTTTAAAAGCGCCTTTAGGATATTCATCGCCTTGCACATAACCATCATCAGCCGGATCAGAATAAATGATACAACCAATTGCACCGTGTTCATAAGCCACTTTTGGTTTTATTCCGCGCCACGATTTACCATATTTTGCAATTACAATCTTACCTTTAACATCAATACCCAGTTTTTCAAGCTGTTCGTAATCTGCCGGAAGGCCATAATTTACGAAAACCAATGCTCCGGTAACATCGCCATCGGCGCCCCAGGCATTGTAGGTTGGCAACTGACCATCCTGACCAGAGGTTGCATCTTCTGCCAATGCCGGTTCTTTAAGACTTGCCGTAAAAGTTGTAGGCGCAATAAGTTCCAGCTTTCTTTCAATCGGTGTTGGAAATAAGACCTGGTAAGTTTCGATTTTACTCTCCCAACCATATTGCTTAAACAACCTGTTTAATTCCTCTGCAATCCATTTGCCTTGCGCAGAACCGAGATGGTGTGGTTTGGCAGAAAAGGTTTTAATGTATTTCCCGATGCTGTCTTTACTCAACTGTGCATCAAACCTGCTCAGTACGTCCTTCTGGTTTTGCTGTGCAAAAAGCGCACTGCTGCCCATGGTCAATAAACTGATGAGTAAGCTGTATTTTTTGTTGATCATTGTATAAAATTGAGGATTAAGGTTTAAAACATTCCATCCATGCCAATAGGTGCACCTGGCGGAATTTGTATTTTAGGTAGAGTTTTATATTCTGTTGGTTTCTCTTTAAAAGCTTCGATTTCTGCAAGCAATTGTAAACGGCTGCTTTGCGATTGCTGATCGCCTTCATCTGCATGCAGTTTTAACCACGCAGCAAGTTCATTTATTTTCAGTCTGGCCTGGCCTTTTACATTTGCCGGAACATCATCCTGAATGGCTAGTGCAAACAAGTAATGCAAGGTTAAATTGTTAACCAGAATACGCAGTTGCGCATTCATACCGGTTCCGATTTTATTGTAAAAAGTCTGAGTAAAAAGCTGGTCGATGACCTTTAATAAACCGGGTTGTTTTGAATCCCGTGCCGAATATTCCGTTAAACGTGCTGCGCGTTCCGGATCGAGGATTTGTGAAAGTGTTGTAGACGCCAGTGATTCTGCCGCCGCAAGCGGATCAAAAGGTGTTCCCGTATTGCTTTTAAACAATTCTACTGTTGAAGAATAACCTGCCGGGCGCGGTGGAATGATGGCAATCAACTTTTCAGGAATTGCCAGTTCTGCAGGTTGCAGGCTTTTTAACAATAAACCAAGTGCCTGAGTTTGCTTGTCTGGCGCAATTAATTCGGTGACTTTCTGTCCATCGCCTTTTAAAGCAAAAGTATAATCTAATCCCCCTATGTATTTAGAAACGGCCAGCAACTGGTAACGGTGCATTAAATATACAGGTACCAAAACCTCTTGCAGCGTGGCCATTGGCGCATCTTTCTGAATGGCATTCTCTGAAAGTTTGCCTAATACGGTTGCACGGATTTTCATCAATCTATCCAGCTCTGCAAGTGGCTCACTCCCATTGTCCCAAACGTGTGCCAAAGGATGGACGTTCCCACCTTCGTCTGGAATCTGGATAAAACCTTGTTTTAGCGTTTCATCCATTACTTTATCCAAAGCTTTATTCTCATCGGTGCCCGCATCAAATTCTCCATAACCCCAGGCAATTGCCCTCTTGTCCCATTCTCCAATTCCGGTTGCATAAGCCTGGCTTACATCTATATTTCCTTTAGCATCCATTGTATAATAAGGTGCAGGATAATCCATTACAGATGTACGTCCTTTAATGCTGGCGCTAAAATTATGATACAAACCAAGTGTGTGGCCAATTTCATGTGCCGACAATTGCCTGATTCTGGCGAGTGTAAGTTCTTTAAGTTTTGCAACTCCGGTTTCATTGCCATGATATGGCTGCAAAAGACCTTCGGCGATAAGATAATCCTGTCTGTGGCGATCTGATCCTAAAGTTACCACACCTTTAATAATCTCACCTGTACGCGGATCGATATAGGACGAACCGTAAGAATATCCTCTGGATTCACCGGCACGGTCTACCCAGTTTACCATATTGTAGCGAATATCCATCGGATCGGCACCTGCCGGAAGTTCTTTAACCTGAAATCCATCAATAAAACCTGCAGCAGTAAATGCCAGGTTCCACCAGTTTCCGCCATCAATCAATGCCTTTTTTATGTCAGCGGGAGCGCCACGGTCTACATAATACACAATGGGTTCTTTAACCTTGCTTGGTGCAGCGCCCGGATTTTGTTTTTCCAGTCGTTGTCTGCGCGAGAAACGGGCAACCAAAGGTTTTTCCATTCCTGCAGAAAAATCATAATAACTAAAGAGATTAAACCCTGACCGCGGATCAAACTTTCGCATTTTAAAACCTTTTTCAGGCAACTTGGCAAAAGACTGATGCATTTTTACCGTTATAGAGGTTTGATCTGGTGCAATATTTCCGCCAGATGCAAAAGGACCTTGTGGTGCAACACCACCGGTAAAAGTAGCCAGACTTTCAAACTCTGTATTGTTTGGAAAATTACCAATATGGCTCCATTCAAGCGCGCTTCTGCTTTCTTCAAACTTATATGTTCCGCCGGCAATTTTAGATATAGATTGTGCGAGGTTCTGGCTATCCTGAATTAAAAACGGCGTTAGATCGACATATACTTTCCCATCGGTAGAAACCAAAGCTTTAAAACCCCAGATTACGGATTGCGGAAAAGCGTTATCAACCGCAATCTGTTCATCAGGATTATCAGAAATTGCCCGGTATTGCAAATTCGGTTCAACAAGCAGCACTTTATTTCCGGTACGCACAAATTTCACCAGCTTAGAACGTGCTTTTCCACGCTCGGCAATACCATTACCCAAACCGCCGGGCAAAGAACTGAAATAAAGCACTTCCTCATTAAGGTGATTCATTTCCAGAAAAATCCGGTCTTGTGTTGCATCATAATAAAACGGGAAAAAACCATCGAATTTTTTAAATCCTTTTACCGGATCAGTTCCTTGTGCCCAAAGTGTTGCTGAGCAACACATAAGTAAGGCGAAAAAATAGTTGAAGCGAGTTGTCATACGCCTAATATAGCTTATTGGTTGCAAGTTCAGTATTGGCCGCAGGGAAAATATAATTATCTGCTGTAGAGGCAACTGCGGGCGTTTGCAAATTACTATCGCCCTTTGCCGGCAAGGTTTGCAGGTTACGCAATAAATCGGGGCCACGAAAACCTTCCCCAAGCAATTCAATCCGACGTTCTTTCCAAATGGTTTCTACCAAGGCTTGCTGTGTTGCCGTAGAAGCGGATGGAAAAACAAAACTGGCGTCTGAACGTTGATGAACGGCTTTAAGCAAATTGGTTGCAAGTGTAAGATCGCCTAATTTTGCAGCAGCTTCTGCATAGTTTAGCAAAACTTCTGAATAGCGGATTACAGGGATATAATCCAAAAATGGCGATGGTTTTGCATATTTTTTAAAATATTGTTTCCCGGATACGGTTCTGGTTAACGCTCTCCTGTCATCTGTGCTACTCCATTGTGCATCGCCCAGAATACCAGATGGATTCAAATAATACTCCAGATTGGTATTGTAAACATAAGCGATAGCCGACTGGCCGGTATAAGAATCCAAACTACTCATTGGCATACTAAAAATCGATTCTACGCTGGTGTAATCACTTGCAAAAATGGCTGCAATACTGGTTTGAAGACTGTGTTTTACAGCGGTAGCCGTTGTACTGAATGGCGCTGCAGTTTGCGGTGCAAGCTTTGCCGCTTCTGCTGTTACTTTTGCCCAGTTGTTCATAGATAGATACACACGCGTTTTTAGTGCTATTGCTGTACTCGCATGCGCTCGTGTGGTATTCAGTTCATTACTGGTGTAATTTTGTGGTAAAGTGGCTTCAGCATCGTCCAGATCTTTTATAATTTGTGCATAGATTTCGGCAACGCTACTTCGGGCCAAATCGTTGTTGGCTGTTCCGGTTTCTGCAACCAAACGCAAAGGCAAACCTTTAGATGCACCTGCATTTTTATTGTAAGGTTGAGCATAGCTAACTACTAGACTATAGTATGCCAATGCACGCAAAAATTTGGCTTCTCCGGTGTATTCTGCTGCTTTCTGCGTAGTCACAATGCCAGGATTTGCGGCAAGTCCGGCAATCAGAACATTGGCATTGTTAATTGTTGTATAACCCGCAGACCAAAGGTTATTGATATCATTAGATCCTGAACTGTAGGAATTGTTCCAGCTTTCATACGCTGTGTACGTATTTGCAGTAAGGTTGATAAAATCTTCGCCTCTTACATCCTGATACAGCAAATAACGTCCGCCATATAAACTGGCAGCTTTAAGCGCTTTATAGATTCCATTTACCAAACCTTCAATCCGAGCAGGCGACTTAAAAATATCCGAATCGGAAATGGTGGTTTGTGGAGAAATGGTTAATGAATCTGTTTTTTCGCAAGCACTAAACGTAATAATTGTTAGTGCAGCAGAAAATGCGAATGTTTTTTTTATGATTGGATTGAAATAATTTTTCATTTGATTTTAATTAGCTAACAGGTTAAAAACTAAGGTTAATACCTAAAGTAAACGTACGGCCCTGGCCAATAGAATTTTTCTCTACGCCCATGCTGGTGGTAGAATTTCCATTTGATGACGATTCAGGGTCGGTTCCGGTATACCCTGTAATCAGGAATAAATTTGATGCTTGTGCATAAACGCGCAAGCTGGAAACATCAATTTTAGACAAAAGTGTTTTAGGTAAAGAATATCCGAAAACCAACGATTGAAGGCGCAGAAAATCTGCTTTCTCTACGTTATCAGAAATTGAAAAACCGCTTGATCCGTTAGAAATTACATCGTTATAAACCAGTCTTGGGATATTAGTTACTTGTCCGGGTGTAGTCCAACGGTTTAACGCTTCGGTAGAATTGTTGTAAAAACGCTGATCAAGAAGTGTTCCGCGGGTACCGTTCATCACTTTATTTCCACCAGAATAACTGATGCTCACGGCAAGGTCAAATGATTTGTATTGAAAAGTATTGGATAAACCGCCATACCAGGTTGGCAAAGCATTACCAAGTACCTGATAATCGGCAACAGTAATTGCTGGCGCTGTTGTACCGTCAAGATAAGTCCAGTTGCTTTGTCCGGATGCAACAGCCGCGCTGTATTGCACTTTTTGGCCGTTTTTATTGATAAAAATCTGACGTCCGTTTTCTGGGTTAACACCAGCAGTTACGGCGCCATATAAGCTTCCGGCAGAATATCCTACACGGGTAACATTGTTTGCTTCTGTAGTGGTGTGGGTATAACCAATAATATCGCTATTTCCCTCTGCCAAAGCCGTAACTCTATTTTTTACGTGTGTATAATTGAAGGATGCATTCCAGCGGAAATTATCTTTGCGAAGGATAGATGCATTTAAACCCAGTTCGATACCTCGGTTATACATAGAACCCACATTCGCCAGAATTGCATTGCCCGGAAGGCCTTTAGATGGCGATTGCGGACTGCTTAAAATCAAACCGTTTACATTATTATTAAAGAAATCTGCTGTAAACGTTAACCGATCTTGCCACAAACCTGCTTCCAAACCGATGTTGGTCTGCTCACTGGTTTCCCAACCCAAATTTGAGTTTCCAGCTTGTGCCAAAGCCCAAGTTGCCGCTGTTCCGTAAATAGAAGAGCCGTAAAGGTTTAATGATGCGTAATCAGAAGATAGATTTCCATTGCCGACGCGGCCCCAGCTCCCTTTAATTTTCAATGCGTTCACGACAGTACTGAATGATGAATTTTTATAAAAAGATTCTTCGCTAACAGACCAACCGGCAGAAACACCACCAAAATTTCCGTATTTATTTACTGCGCCAAGTGCAGAGTTTCCATCCTTACGGAAATTTCCGGTGATGAAATATTTGCCTTTATAATCATAAGAAAGTCTGAAAAAAGACGACAGATATAACTTTTCTGATAATGCATTTCCCGATGATTTTATCGTACCCCAGGTACCTTGGTAATTTTCAAAAAACAGATCCGAAGCGGTGGTTTGGTTAGCGCCCCACGATGAAAATTCAAACTTCTGAACGTCATATCCCGCAAGGGCAGAAATGTGGTGAACTTCTCCGAAACGTTTATCGTAAGAAAGACTATTCGTGAAATTGTAGTTGTTGCGTAATGCAGAAACATTGGTTACAGAACCGCCTGTAGAAAATGCAGATGAACCAAGAATTGGGCTGAGATACGTTTTATCCTCAGATCTTAACCGATCCAAAGCGTAGTTACTGTCAAATTTTAATCCGTCAAGCAATTTAAAGCTCGCATGGATATTTCCAATAATGTGATCGTTTGTTGTAGAGTAATCGCTGTTGTCAAATAATGCGCCAGGATTGTACAATGTATTCGTAAATAAATTTTTACCTGCACCAAGTGTGCCGGTACTGCTTAAATTGTAAGAACCGTCTGCGTTAAACGGCGAAACATTTGGCGGCAAAACAAGTGCAAGACGTGCGGCACCAATAAGCAACAACGTACTGTTACTTAAAGAACCTGTATTTTGCGATTGATTAAGCGTGTTATTGTAAGACACATTACCACTTAATTTGAACCATTTGGTTACATCATGATCAATATTGAAACGAAGTCCTTTACGTTCAAAATCATTGTCTTTTGTAATACCTTCCTGCTTAGAATAGTTGCTGGAAAAGTAATATTTTGTAGTTTCATTTCCACCGGCAATACTGATATTGTGGTTGTGTGATACTGCCGTACGGTAAACCTGATCGTACCAGCGTGTATCAACTGCAGATCCATCGGCATTGGTTGATGGAAAAAACAGTGCGGAAGCTACACTTGCATTATTTTGATTACCAGTTAAAATTTTACTGTTTAATACAGCTTCATTTTTAAGTTCCATATATTGGTTTGCATTCAGCAATTCTGGTAAACGAACTGCAGATGTAAGTCCGACCCAACCATCGTAACTTACTTTTGCTTTGCCTTGTTTACCACGTTTTGTAGTAATTAACAAGACACCGCCCGCAGCGCGAGAACCATAAATTGAGGTTGATGCGGCATCTTTCAAAACATCAATAGATTCTATATCTGCCGGATTGATGTCTGCAAGTGGATTATTCGGAACCGAAGTACTGGTAGAAATATCTCCGGTGTTAATCGGAATCCCATCTACTACTACAAGTGGATAAGAACTTAAAGAAATAGAGTTTACACCACGAATGCGGATAACCGGAGGATTGTTTAACACCCCATTTGGAATAGATATATTCACACCAGATGCTTTACCGATCATACCTTGCTCAAAGCTCTGAACGGGAATATCTTTTAGTGTTTCGCTGGTGATTCGTGCGGCAGAACCCGTAAATTCTTTTTTGTTCTGCGTACCGTAACCAACTACAAGAACATCTTTTAAACTGGTATTAGAAGATTTTAAACGCACATCGCCAGATGAAGATGCGGTAGATTGCGTAAGTGTTTCGTAACCTACATAACTAAATGTCAGGCTTTTATCTGCACCGGTCACAGAAATGGTAAACTGGCCATTTCCATTTGTTGCAGCACTACGGCCGCTTGCCGAAGCTTTAACCACAACACCAGGCAACGGACCGCCGCCATCGGCATCTTTTACCGTGCCGCTGATTTTACGATCCTGCGCAAATACCTGTGCAGAAACTCCGGTGATTAAAAATAAAAAGAGTAAAAATTGTTTCATATCATTTGGTTTATTTTAAACATAATAATCCCCTTAGCCTTTTTTTAAGAAGACTTTAAAGCGCTATACAGCGTGGAAGAAAATTTTAGGGCATGTAACTAACTACCTGTTTTTCTGAAGCTTTATGAATTAGCACAGGTTTAAAATTGTGTCGATACAGGTTATACAAGAATTTGGTAATCATGTGAATAGTATAAGGTTGATTGTTTAACTTTTCGCTTATACAGAACTCCCAAAGGAAATCTCTCTCTTATCTCTCCTCTTGTTAGAGGAAGGATTTAGCACCTTATTTGGCAACAGGTTGCTAAGACATCATCGGGCCCATTCCCTCAGTCTTTCTGGATAAGTCAACCAGGATATTAACTCCTGACAGCAGCAAATATATACAAAATAGGTAGACTTTATATTCTATTGTTAAATTTTTAACAATTAGACTTATATAATTCTGATAATCAGTTTAATAAATTTTATCAAAAAGAAGCAATGAAGGAGAGCGAAAAGCGAAAAGCAGAAAGAGTAATGCGGAGAGCGTAATGCGGAGAGCGTAACGCTAAAAGCATTTTGCCTACGCACCAAATACTATTTTACTAATAAACAAATGATTAATGAACCAATAGCCAATGACGAATGAACTTTACTTGCCTACACTCCTCTTAATCGCTTGCGCGTAACGTTGCACAGCATCTGAATGATAAGCAAGATATAAGAACGGCTCTATAAGTTCGAGCTCCATTAGTTGAAATTCGCCATTAATTAAAAGACCATCAACACGAGCATAAACACTATCTGGCGCAAATTTGGAAATATAGTCAGATGCTTTTTGAATTTGTTCTGCTGATGGTTTTACTTCTTCAATTGTTCCACCGAAAATCTGTTGCACGCGGAAATCGCCGGTTTTTGGTTTTTTAATAATCGTATGGCTGTATTCTCCACCGAAAAATAAAAAAGACCATTCGCCTTCACGCACTTGCTCCATAAATGGTTGCGCAATCAAATCAATATCTTTCAGCAACGTCATTATCTCTGATTTTCTTTCTAAATAATGATCGCGTTCTACAATAAATGTATTTTTTGATCCACCACTTATACATGGCTTTATGATGATTTTATCCACGTACAATTCCCCAAATACCGATGTTAATGTGCCATTCCATCCACGATCTAAAAAAACCGAAGGAATTACATCCATACCCGCATTGGCAATCTCCTTCAGGTAATGTTTATCGGCGTTCCATTTTACGATCTGGTAATCGTTCAGCAACTTAACGCCCAGTTTTTCCAACGCGTTTAGCCAGCTATTAAAAGCTTCAAATTTTTGATGATAATCCCACGGGCATTTCAACAGAGCGAAATCAAAATCAGACCAATTTACCTTTGGATCATCCCAAACTACAGATTCAATATTCAGTCCTTCTTGCTGAAGAAAAGGAAGTGTATCTGTATTTTCATTGAAATTATTGGCTGCAGAATAATTGTTTACTCCACTATAAGTAATGTAGGCTATTTTCATTTTGCTTTTCTGCCAGAAATTTAAAACCAGCCGATTGAGGCAAATTTAGAAAAGCAATGCAATTTTAATCCAAAATGGGAGAAAAAATTTAAGGGCAGCGATATAGCTATATGAATGAATACAACCGGAAATGCCTAGTCGTTGAAAACGCCATCCATATCTTGAAAAGCCCATGCAGCCATCGCATCAATAACGGGTAACAAACCTTTGCCCGCCGCGCTCAGTTTATAGGTTACAAATGGTGGCACAACGGCTTTCGCCTGTCTAATAAGCAATGAATCTGCTTCCAACTGTTTTAAGTGCTGAATCAATACTTTCTCGGTAATAGCCGGAATGCATCTACGGATTTCGCTGTAGCGTTTCTCGCCTTGCGAAAGATGATAAAGAATAATGGGTTTCCAATGCCCGCCAATCTTCTCCATTACATACGTAACCGGACAAGCAGCCAATGCATATTGTTTATTTTCTTGTATGGTAGAATTTTCTTTTATCGCCGTCATTATACATACTTTAGGGTAAGTACTTGTAAAAAAGTATGCACAAATATACCTTTGTTTCATCATTTAAAAAAACAATTATGAAAATTACAATAACAGGTTCTTTAGGGAATATAGGAAAACCATTAACTACAATATTAACAGCATCAGGCCACGAAGTTACCGTTGTGAGCAGCAGCGCAGATAGAACATTAGAAATTGAGAATTTAAACGCAAAAGCGGCGATTGGTTCTGTTAGTGATGCAGATTTTTTGACTGAAGCGATGCGGGGTGCCGATGCCGTTTTTGCAATGACACCTCCAAACTTAGGTGGTTCAAACATTTTGGCCAATACAATTAATGCCGGAAAAGCTTTAGCAACAGCAATTGCAGCATCTGGTGTAAAACGTGTAGTTATGTTAAGCAGTATTGGTGCAGAACATGCAAATGGAACTGGCCCAATTGCAGGATTGCATGCCATTGAAGCGCTTTACAGCACACTCGAAAACGTATCGTTAACCTATTTACGTGCAGGTTATTTTTACACCAATTATTTCAATGACGTGCCATTGATCAAAGGTATGGGCATTATTGGAGCAAATTATCCGGCTTCAACAACAATTCCATTGGTGCACCCGGCAGATATTGCTTCGGCAGCTGCCGAAGAATTGACAAATGCCAAAACCGGCACAGATACTCGCCTTATTGTGAGCCAGGTTTTAAGTGCTCAGGAAATTGCCTCTATTTTAGGTGCTGCAATTGCTAAACCGGAATTGCCTTGGGTTGAGTTTACAGATGAACAATCTTTTGATGGCATGAAACAAGCCGGCTTACCAGAAGAAATGGCTATGCTGTACACTGAAATGGGCACCGCAATACGCAAAGGTTTACTTTCAGAAGAATTTGAGAAGCAAGGCGCGCCAACGCAAGGTCAAACTAAATTTGAAGATTTCGCTAAAACATTTGCCTCTTCATTTTAGACTAAAAATGCGCACAAAAAACCCAGATTACTTGCATAATCTGGGTTTTTATTTTTTCAATCTGCCGCAATAGCCTCAAACCTTTTAATCAAATTTGATTGATACTATTTTCTCAAAGCGATTTCCTAAACACTACATAATTATTTTGCCGGTTCAGATTTTCCGTTGTGGCAGGTAATACAGGAAATGGCCATCGGTTTCCCATCTTTCATTTCATCGTGAAAATATTTTTTATTGATTTTTGCTGTCATGCGCATCATCTCTCGGGCAATATCTTTTTCAGGCTTCTCATCGCTGGCGAAATCCATTCGCTTAGGATTGTCTTTCATCGGCACGTGGCAATAACCGCAACGTACACCTAAAGCCATTTTAAAATTATCCATCACTTTATCCAAATCTTCTTTAGAAATGTTTTTAGGCAGTACTTTCAGGTTCTTTGCTTTATAATCTTCTTGTTTTGGCATAAATGCACTCAATGATCCGGCAAGCGCCAGCAATACGCCAAGAGCAATTGTTTTTCTGTAATACATGTCTGTTAGTTTTTATTTAACTAAATTAATCAATAGGAAGAACAGATTTTTACCTGTTTTGGATTTTAACAGATTTGATACCGCCTATATTTAGACTGAATTTAAGCGCGATAGCCATTTGGGTTGAAAATTATACTTAATAAGGAAAAAACTAAATCCTATTAGTTTTTTTCATCAAAAACTACATAAAGATCAGCTTAAATCTTTTGTTTTTTTTCAGTTTGAAGCAAACGATCGATTACAGAAGCCGAAGCAGCTTCGCAAAAATCAATTCCGGAGTAATCGGGGTTGAAACCGCCAATATAAGGTACAGCAAGAATATAAATGCGGTTATTGGCCTCTCCTTTTTCATCTACAACTTCGAAATAATCATTAATGGTAATGCCGGGAACAGACAATACATATACGCCTTCATCATTTTGCTTTACCTTTTTATTGCCCTTTTCCATTTCTGAGCGCCCAAAGTCTTGATTTTTGAAACGTAAAGTAGCGGAGCTGATGGCGCCTTGATTTATCAAACTTTTAAAAGGAAAATCATCTATAGAAAGATGTGGCTGGCCAACACAATCTACAAAAGTTTCAAAATGCTGCGTTATATTTTCACCAGATTCTGATGTGTATACATAATTTACGCCACCATTTGGTTGCGGAACAATTTCACTATCCTCTCCAACAGCAACCAGCGTAAGAATACCGGCATTGTTTAAAGCCATTAATTCCCTGCAGGAGCTTTGAGGTACAAATGCAATCACCAAAGAAATTAACGGCATCAATACTTTTTGCAGCCGGATCATATCTTCTGCCGGAAGATATTTAGCGGGATAATTCATCGTAAAACTCAATACAGCCAATACTTCCTTCCAATATATAGAGGTACGTTGCGCTATAGATTTTTCGGCCTCTGCATATTCCTTTTTAAACAATTCAAAGGGATCACCTTTCTCGCGGTAATGCATCATTGCATCAACAAATTCTTCGATTGTCAAATCTTTAATCTGCTCAAAAAATTCGGGCCTTTTCTCTATAAACAGTTGCTTAAAGTTGTGCTCAAACAAATAATCCAATGAAACAAAACCTCCATTTTTTCTGGCAAAATCATCAATTTCTTGCCTACTTAATGTTTCATCTTTGCCAAGATGGGAATCTTCAAGATGAAAACGAATTGCCGGCAAAAGTCCGTTTCTGGAATGCATAACCAGTTTAAAAGCGGAACTTGCTTCATGCAAAGCGTAATAAAGTTCTCCGTCGTTTCCTTCATAAAAATGGCCATTATTTCTGGCGAGCGTCCGCACAGCATCTATTGCAGTCAAAGATGCACCTTTAATCCCTACCGGATGATTGACCGCTTTCGCAAGTTTCTTTGGCGGATAAGGTGAATCAAAATAGCCTGCTACTTTGTCTTCATTTTTTTTTGGCCAGTTGTGACCGGTACATACTATAACCCGATCAAAAAAGACATCTGCTTCACCTTCAATACATACCCTAATCTGCTTATGTTCTGGATCATCTTTCACATCCAAAACATTAGATTGCAAATGAATCTGAACAGGAATGCCAAGTTCTTCAGCCTGATCGCGCAATTCCGCAAATTGAGCAGACAAATACTCGCCGAAAAATAACCGTGGCAGTACTTTGTATTCATTAAATTTTTCCGGAACAATGTTAAAACGAGACAATACTGCTTCTGGCGCTTTGTAAACCCAATCCTGAATATGTTCTACAATTCGCGGAATTTCATTATCAGAAACGTTGGTAATATGCTCCTCATTTGCGCCTTCCAAACTGTAAGGCATTCCCATTCCAAGTGTGTTTTTTCGCTCAAAAATATCAATAGAAATGCCGCGCAAGCCAGATTCTATAAATCTCTTTAACATAAATAAACCGCTCGGCCCGCCACCTAAAATGGCTATGCGTTGATTGGAATTGTTTAAAATATTGCTTTTGTAGTGGTTATTCATATTCAAGTGATCGTATAGCTTAAATCACTTTTTAGAAAAATTGTTTTGACAATCCATAAATGGCGTAGTAATACTTCTCGAAATCTGTAGAAACCAATTTCGATGTATCGTGTTGTATCCTGAAAAGTTTTTATGTAAATGGATAGCATCAAAAATCATCAAACACAAAATTTAAAACTCTTTCAATTACTTTTGGGCTCTAAAGCACCTGCAAGAAATGTAGAACAGCATGATTATTTTTTCGGGATTGGATATGAACTGAAAGATTTAGTTCCGCACATTAAGAAGTTCTGGCCAGAAGCCGGAGCAAGCATACATATTGATGGCTGGCGGGAAGTAAATTTTGTAGAAGGATATCAAATTACAGTAAATGAACGTGCCGCAACTGAAACCGACACCGAGCATAAGCTTTTTTTTATAAATCTTGGTGGTTATCAGCATCAAAAACTGGAAGAACAGCATCATACTATTCTTACAGTACAAACTGATCGGGCAACTGCGGTGCAGCATTCAAAAAAAACGGTCTTTTTTAAGGCAAATTCTATTAAAGGTGCCAATTCTCATATTGATGAAAAGTACGGAATAGATGTAGACGATATTTATCGGATTGAAGATATCCTTTCGCCAGAATTTAAACAACGGTACGTGTTAAATATCTCTCCTGCAGCTGCGCCAGTAGAGGATGAAATCCATTTGGGATATTTTAAACTGGATAAATTGTAAAAAGCAGATCGATTATGTAATTATCCCTAAAACACTTGAGGAAATCACCTTTATCTTATGTTCTGTAAATTTAAGACTTTTTATTCCGCTGAACATAGAATAAAGGAGGGTTCCACGAGGTTTACGCTAAGAATAAAACCAAATTCTTCTGAAGTTAATTGGAAATCCACAATAACAGAATTGGCTTATTTAGAATCGCCACTACCAGGGATATAATGCAAACCTGGAGTAAGATAGTGCAAAAGAATTACACGCGAGTAGCGGTAGTTAAATGGAGAACACAGCAACACGCCAAACAAAATTAAGCCTACATAATACCAAAGGTTTTCGTAAACCAAAGGCAAACCAAGCACATAAGCCGCCACGCCAATACTGATAATTTCGGCTACATTCATCGCGTAGCTCACAAACATGGCAACGTAGAAAAATCCGGGTTCACGTTCAAATTTCAAATTACAATGCGGGCAGTTGATGTTTGTTTTTTGCACTTTAAATGAATAAGCATTACCTGTAAAAATCTCGCCTTTGCGGCAACGCGGACATTTACACTGAACGAAAGCCTGAAATTTAGATAATTCTGCCATAGTGATTGTATTCATGCAACAAAGTTAGCACCTCGCAGCGTAATGGTTTATGATCTATATCATATCGAGGTCAAATCTTATTTAAGAATTTTTCCTTTGCGTAATTTGATCGTTTTGTGCAGGGCCATTGTCTTGATTGCACGGATTACAGTTTCTACACGTAAGCCGGTCATGTCTGCTAAATCCTGCCGCGTTACATCAAGTACTTCTCCGTCTTTTAATGGCTCCGCTAAATGTCGGATAATTGTGCTGAGCCGATGTTCTGCTTTCTCATTTGCCAGCTCTTCCAGCATCATGGATTTATAAAATAAACGATCGCTAAGCGTACGGATTAAATCTAAACTAAAATCGGGGTGCGCTTTTATCATCGCGAAGAAATCTTTCCTGGCAACGGGAACAATCTTCGTTGCTTTATTTACGATGGTATAGGCCAGATAAGGTTTATCTAAAATTAATGCAGGCTCGCCAAAGTAATCTCCAGATTTGAAAATGCCCTGAATAAATTCTTTTCCATCTTCACTTACGGTAACCATTCGGATTTCGCCACTTTGTATAAAATACACAAAACGCGGTTTCATTCCGGGTGCGTACACAACAGCATCTTTTGGATACTCTTTAACCCGAAATCCCTGGTCTATAAATTTTTCGATATCCATAATTTTTTGGCCTGAAGCGGAAGAGCGGAGAGCAATTAGCGAAGAGCATTCAGTCGGCTTGTCGTTGAAAATAAAATCCGTCTTATTTTTCAAGTTTGAAATACTTAGCTTGATTTCTGCTTTCTAACCTTTTTACTCCAAACTTTTCCTTTCCTATCCGATCGTTTCTTTCAGCAAACGTGTATAAAATTCTTTTAAAGTTAAACCCATAGCAGCCACTTGTTGTGGAATAAAACTGGTTGCGGTTTGTCCGGGGATGGTATTAATTTCAATAAAATAGAAGTTACCTGTTTCTTCCTGAAGGAAATAATCTACACGCACAACGCCTCTGCAGTTCAATTTTTGATAAACATCTGCAACTACTTGTTGCACGCGTTTCCATTCTTCATCAGACATGCGGCCTGGTGTAATTTCTTCAGTTGCGCCGGGCGTATATTTGGCTTCAAAATCAAAAAATTCATTGGCGGGGATAACTTCAGTTGCAGGCAAAACGGTAATTTTTCCATCTGCTTTAAAAACACCAACAGAAAACTCGCGCCCACTGATAAACTCTTCTACCAAAATCTGTCTATCTTCTTTAAAAGCCTTTTGCAATGCATTGTCGAGATCATTGGTGTGCTTTACTTTAGTCATTCCGATACTGCTGCCGCCATTATTTGGCTTAACGAAATAAGGGAGTTTCAATTTTGATCTTACCAGGCTTGCGTTATCTGGATCGCCAGAAAAAAGCTGAACAGATTTAGCTACATTCAAATGTTCAATCCCATCAACAATGGCCTTTGTATATGCTTTATTCATCGTAATTGCAGAAGTCATTGCATCGCAAGTGGTGTACGGAACATCCATCATATCAAAATATCCCTGTAGCTTTCCATCCTCTCCCGGTGATCCATGAATAACAATAAATGCGCCATCGAACTTAATTTTTTTGCCTTTAATGTTTAATGAGAAATCGTTTTTATCTACTTCAACTTTTACAGAATCTGCAGGTTCATAAAACCAACCTTTATCGTTAACCATAATTTTGTACACATCATACAAATCGGCATCTAAATTCTGGGCAATGGTAGCAGCACTTTTTACGGAGACAACCCACTCTCCCGTAGTTCCGCCAGTTAACAATGCAATTGTTTTTTTCATGTTAAAAATCCTCTTTTATAAATAGAATTGAAGTTTAAATATATCCCCAAAAATATAAATATCTTTGTGCAAAGTTTAATTTTGATTGATATTGTACAGGAATGAACAATTGTAACGTTTAGGTGTTTAAGCTACAAAAAATGCCACTACAGCGATTATTCCTTCAATTAAGCATTATTGACTACATTTGAATTTGTTTGCATAAACCCCCGAATTTAATATTCATGTCTAAATTTATTGATTACTTAAAAACCAAATCCTTCAGGAACAACATTTTAGCCGCAGCAATAACCGTAGTGGTACTTTTACTTATTGCTTTTTTCAGTTTAAGGTATTACACCAAACACGGCGAAGGTTTAAATGTGCCAATGGTTAAAGGGCTCTCTTTTGAAGATGCAGTGAAAAAACTGGAAGATGCCGGTTTAAAATATGAAGTAGATTCTGTATTTATTATGGATCAGCCTGCCGGGATTGTGATTGATCAAGACCCCGATCCAAATACTTTTGTAAAAGACAACCGAACCATTTATCTGACCATTAATGCGGGCAAAACACCGAATACTAAATTTCCGGATATTGCTTTCAAAACCCTTCGCGAAGCGCAGGCCATTATTGAAAGTTCGCGATTAAAACTGGGCGATACCACGTACAAGCCAGATGTAAGCAGAGATGTAGTGCTAGAAGCCAGTTTTGGTGGCCAGGAAATTAAAGCTGGAGATATTATACCAGTAGGTTCTAGAATTAACCTGGTTTTGGGGGATGGCCGCGGAAATGAAGAAGTTGATGTACCGCAATTACTTGGCTTAACAATTGATGAAGCTAAATTTAGTTTGAAAGGTTCTATGCTTAGCCTCGGCACGCTTATATATGAAGGTCAGATAACCGATAGCGCAAATGCTATAATCACCAAACAAGATCCAATGCCTACAGATTCTGTAAGTAAAGTAGCTTTAGGAACCAGAATTAATGTAACCTTATCTAATAAACAGTAGAAAAATTTACAGACATAAATAAAATGACTGACGCAGAAAAAAACAGTACCAGTACAGGCAAAAAAATAGCCATCATCATCACTATTGTCGTGATTTTAGTAGCTGGCTACTTTGCACTTGATTTATATAAAACTTATTTTGCAGCAAATATTACAGGCAATCAAAAATATCTGTATGTCCGTACAGGAAGCGATTACAATGCTTTGATCAAAAATCTTGAAGCGAAAAACATCCTTAAAAGCGTTCCGGCATTTGAGCGTGCAGCAGGCAAAATGGATCTTGCGAACAATATTAAACCCGGCAGGTATCGGGTTAAAGTTGGAATGACCAATCGGGGTTTAATTAACATGATCAAAGCTGGAAATCAAGACCCTGTGAAGTTGAAATTTCAGAATATCCGTAAAAAAGAAAATTTTGCAGCTTATCTGGCAAATAATCTCGAAGCGGATTCATTGCAATTTATCCACGTACTGGACAGTACCACGCTCATTTCTAAATACGGCTTTAATACAGACAATGTTTACACCATGTTTATCCCAAATACATATGAGATGTATTGGAACATTGCCCCTGAAGAGTTTTTTGAGCGTATGCATAAAGAATATGATAAATTTTGGACAGATGAACGCAAACAAAAAGCAACCAGTTTAAACCTAAACCAAATTCAAGTGTATACACTGGCATCTATTGTAGATGCAGAGGCTTTATTTGATAAAGAAATGCCCATTATTGCCGGATTGTATTTAAACCGTTTAAATAAAGGAATTTTATTGCAAGCCGATCCGACAGTAATTTTTGCAAATGATGATTTTACTGTGAAACGTGTAACCGGAAAACTGTTGCAGGTTCAATCTCCATACAATACATACAAATACGCTGGTTTGCCTCCTGGCCCTATTATGATGCCAAGTATTGCTGCTATTGACGCAGTATTGAACCGCGATCAAAACAATTATATTTATATGTGTGCGAAGGATGATTTTTCGGGTTACCATAACTTTGCAGAAACCAAAGCAGAACACGAGATTAATGCAAAAAAATACAGAGAAGCCTTAAATAAGAGAAATATTTTCAAATAACATGTTTATTCACGAAACGAAGGTTAAGGTGCGTTATGCCGAAACCGACCAAATGGGCGTCGTATATCACGGCAATTATGCAGAATATTATGAAATTGCGCGTACAGAATGTTTTGAAGCCTGTTCTGGTATTACTTATGAATCTATGGAAGCCGACGGCGTCATGTTGCCGATTTTGGAACTTCAATCTAAATACCTTAAACCTGCATTTTACAACCAGGTTTTAACTGTTAAATCTATCGTAAAAGAATTGCCCACAGTGCGCCTATATGTGGAATATGAAATTTATAACGAAGCAGAGCAACTGATAAATATTGGAAAAACTACATTGGTTTTTGTAGATAAACAAACACGCAGGCCTTGCCATCCGCCCACCAACTTTATGGATGGCGTACGCAAACACTTTATTTAATTTCAATGGAATGGGTACACAGGCAATTATTACAATTTAGGTTTTATTCGAAATTTATCGAGTGGAGCAAAAGTTGTGTTCTGCCTGGTTTTAGTCCGTTGCCATTGTATACGGTTGCTACTTTTTTTTTCCGCGAGATCGGGAAAGAATCCCTGGTTAATAAATCGTCTTCATTAGCTTATAGCTTTATGCTGGCCATATTTCCAGGAATTATTTTCCTTTTCACCTTAATTCCCTTTATCCCGATCAATAATTTTCAGGATCAGCTATTAGGATTAATTGAATTGGTTTTACCACACAATGCATACGAAGCCTTTGAAACTACGTTGAAAGATATTGTAAAAAATCAGAATGGGCGTCTACTTTCTTTCGGGTTTCTATCGGCTATTTTTTTCGCCACAAATGGTGTTAAAAACCTGATGAAGGCTTTTAACAAATCATCATTGGTAACGGAAACCAGAAGCTGGGTTAAGCAGCGTTTGATTGCACTTGCGCTTACCATGACGATTTGTATTTCGATTATCATCTGCATAAGTGCAATGGCTTTAGGCGAAGTACTGTTAAACCATCTGAAAAATGAATTACACATTAGAGATAGTTGGTCTGTTTATGCCATTCAACTTACCCGATGGACTTTACTTGCAGCCTTATATTTTATCACCATTTCTATTTTATATCGATACGGACCATCGCATGCCAACAAGTGGAAACTTTTTAGCGCTGGCGCATGGTTGGCTACCATTCTAGCCTTTTTAACTATCTGGGGATTTTCATACTACATTAACCACTTTGCCCGATACAATAAAGTGTATGGTTCTATAGGTACCCTAATTGTTGTGATGATCTGGTTATACCTAAATTCACTGATACTTTTGATCGGTTTTGAGCTAAACGCAAGCGTTGATGTAAGCAAACGCAGTGTAAAAATTATCAGAACAAACTTCAATTTGTTTAAAAAACCACTTGAAAAAAACGACAAAGACAAAGGAAAATAATTTTTTCTACCTGTGTGTTAAGCAATTATAAATTTTATATAAAAAAAAGCATTTCGCTATTTGCAGATTACGCCGGAGTTTGTACTTTTGCCTCCGGAAAGCTGGCAGAGTGGTCGAATGCGGCAGTCTTGAAAACTGTTGACTGTAACAGGTCCGGGGGTTCGAATCCCTCGCTTTCCGCTTAACAAAAAATGCCACCCAATTGGATGGCATTTTTTGTTATATTTCAGTTGGCTATGCACTTATTTGAATCTAAAGGATATCCCCAAAACCATATCTGTAACCATCTTGTAAATAAGCGCTTACTTGTCACCAACCTGCATTCTGAATCAATTTTACGTTCTTAGCAATTTCAGCTTCCGGAATCGGAAATAATCCAAATTGTTTTGGAAAAGCATGCGGACGAACATCGAATCTCGTATAGGTGTAGGTATTTCCTATTTTTGTTATCCGCATCCCTCCTGTCGGCTTAGTAAAGACAACATCGGCAATTTTCCATCGCCTTGCATCCCACATCCTATGTTCCTCAAATGCCAGCTCTATTTGACGCTCGGTTTGTATAATTGCACGCATCTGTTCTTGGGTGATTCCAGTTTTCAATCCATAATTTCCGTCTGTACCAGGTAATATTCCTGCACGTTTACGGATGATTTTTAACGTATTATATACCTCTGCAGTTGGCCCAGAATATTCATTGACAGACTCAGCATAATTTAACAGAATTTCAGCATAGCGAATTAACGGCCAGCATCTTTCCGTATTACCCGCACTGCCTTCTAACAACATTTTACGATCGAAATAACCTGTGCTATAAGCTATACTGGCACCTACGGCATCGGCAGTACCCGAACCAACGTAGGTATACACCTCCCGATCAGCATTTGCAGATGACAGGTACCACAATGCGCCGTTGTAAATAATGGAATTTCCAAACCTTGGGTCGCGGTTTACATAAGGATTATTTTCTGAATAACCAGACGCCGGATCTGTAATAGGCAAACCATTCGCCATTGGAAATGCATCTACTAAATTCTGACTGGCCACATGATAGTAATAGCCGCTTCTGGTTGGAGGCAGCAAATAGGTTTCGAACTCACGTTGATTACCACGCATGGCGCCAAATAAATATTCATTATTATAACGAATGTGGAATGTACGGTAAAAGCCATAACCCAGTCGCGTTGTATTGTCTTCATACAATGCATATTGTCCTGTGTTTATAACATCCAGAGCTGCTTGAGCCGCTTTGTTCCAACGTTCTCGATCATATGAGGAGTAGCCTGTAGCATCACGAACCGTTCCTGACGCCGCATATTGTCCACCATTAAAAAGTGGACTGGCTGCATACAGCAACATTCTAGACTTTAAGCCCATGCATGCGCCTTGTGTTACTCTTCCGTAATCTTCAGCGGGCTGTGCGCGAAAGGTAGGCAGATCAATTTTAGCAGCATCACATTCTGAAACAATATAATTTACACAATCGGAATAACTGGATCGTTCTATGCTGAAATCTTCTGTTATGTCGTAAACCTTATCTCCTAAAAGAGGAACGCCACCATACGTACGCACGAGCAAAAAATAGTACCACGCCCTTAGAAAGCGAGATTCAGCAATAACTAATTTTTTCTTCGCAGCACTAAGCGGTGAGTTTCCTATATTTTTTAGCAAAACGTTTACACGTCTAATATTTTCATAGGGCGTTTTCCACATATTTGCAAATTCTGCATTAGTAGAAGTAGCGCCCAGAGTTCCCAATGCACACATTACAGCAGAATTTTGTGCTCCGTTATAATAACCAGATGCCGCTTCATCGGCAATTACAGCACTACCTCCCGCAGCATGGTACGAGTACGGAAATAGAAAACCTACGTTAACATAGATTCGTGTTAAAAAAGCCATCGTATTTGCGCTATCTGCAAACGTTGTAGTCTCATTTAAAGTATTTGTATTTTTTTTATCCAAAAAACTATCGCCTTTTTTGCAAGAAACCGTGATCAACACTATTGCGCTGATTACCACTAGAATTGATTTTATTTTCATCTCTTCCTGTATTAAAAATTAACGTTTAAACCAAAATTATATACCCTTTGAGTTGGGTAAACTCCATATACAGATGTGGTACTATTTCCCGCTTCCGGATCTACCTGATAGAATTTATTTACATTCGTCCAGGTAATTAGATTGTTTCCGTTTGCATATATACGGATGCCTTTAACTTTTAATCTTTTGGAAATCGAATTGGGCAGTTGATAGCTAATTTCGGCCGTTTTCAACCGTAAGTAATAGGAATCTCGGGTCCAGAAATCTGAAAAATTATTGGTTACGCTTGGCCAATTGGTTAAGGTATTATTAAGTCTGGGGAACTGTGCTGTTTCAGCGGTTTCCGGTGTCCAACGTTGCAAATGAATTTCCTGAAAATTACTGCTCATCGGAACAATCGTTTCGGAGTGAAAACGCATGCTATATCCATATGCGCCCTGAAAGAAAAGATTTAAACTGAATCCTTTATACCCGAAGTTGAAATTTGCGCCATAGGTGGTGTTGGGAAGATTGGGCTGTCCGATTACACCTTTGTCATAGTCATTGATAATGCCATCACCATTCAGATCCTCATATTTTAAATCGCCGGCCATCACTGCAGTGGTTGGTTTTGCAACTGAAGGGTCGTTAATTTCCGTCTGTGTATAAAAACCAATTGCATGCCAGCCGAAATACTGCCCGATAGACTGTCCCGTACTGGCAAGCCAAGGATAGCTTGGCTGTGCTTCATCCATATACAGAATTTTGTTCTTGGCATAGGAAAAAGTACCTCGGATACCAAAATTGAAATCATTGTATTTTCCATTAAACCCAATTTCACCATCAAATCCCCTATTATTCACGCGTCCCAGATTTACTGGAGGTAAACCAATACCGATCGTATTTGGAACGCTTGCCCTGGTGGTCAATATATCGTACCGGTCGTTGTTGAAATAATCAGCTGTAATGGTTACTTTTCCTTTAAAAAGATTCATATCAAAGCCAATATTCATCTTTTTTTCCTTTTCCCATGTTACTTCGGAGTTGCCGAGCGTACCTTCCATAATTCCGTTATAGGTAGTGCTTGTCGTTCCAAAGGAATAGTTTGAATTGTAACTATAGGTCTGTTCATATTGATAAGCCCCTCCAATACCATCTGATCCAACGATACCGTAAGATCCTCTGATTTTAAATAAGTCTATAAACTTTAAGTTATTGGAAAAAAATTTTTCCTCAGCGACATTCCATCCCGCGGAAACAGCAGGAAACCACCCGAATTTTTTAGTACCGACAAAGCGATCGGTTCCATTGTACGCAGCGTTGAATTCAAACAGATATTTTCTTTTGAAATCATAACCAGTTCTAAAAGTAACCCCTCTTGAGTTTGTGGCAATACCAGGACCGTCATTTGTTACCGTGGTTGAAGTTATTGCGCTATTCTGATTCAGTAAAGCTAAACCATATAAATGGTGTTGGCCGAACGTGCGATCCCAATTAAGAGCGCCCTGAACATTGATTGTTCTGTAAATACTCGTATTGCTGTAGCTACTGGCTAGGTAAGGAATACGATACAATGTCGCATCTCTTGGCAGGTAGATTTGGGTATCAGGATTATAGTAATACATTGGGAATGAGCTTCTGCTTAACCCTTGGGAATAACTTTGTGCACTTGAATAGGAAACCAATACCTTTGCAGATAGTCCTTCGGTAAGGAAATTTAATTTTTGGTTTGCACTTGTTACAATATTTAAATCATTGTCAAAAGTCCGGTTATACCCCAATAATGCCAATCGTCCAACTACATTGGTTCCAGCCAACAAAGGATTATATCCGTAAGAACCATCCGGATTGTATATTGGGTAAGCCCACGAAGGCAGGTAACTATAGCTGTATATTTCCCCGATCAACCCGTTTCCGTTCGGACTATTTGTAATCGGCTCATTGGTTTCTCCGAACCTTCCGGTAAGATCCAACCGCAGACTCAAAGTTTTGGTAGCTTGAATATCAAGATTTGACCGGAAATTATAGCGTTTATAATAATAGTTATTGTTAAAACCACCTTCCTCATCACTAAAATCTTTTACCATACCATTTTGCCACAGGTAACCCATGGATACGAAATATTTGACACTTTCTGTTCCACCCTGGAAATCTAAATTGGTTCGGGATTGTAAAGAATTTTTATTGAACAGAGTTGAGTACCAGTCAATATCCGGATGACCATAAGGATCAGTTCCATCTCTATAAGCAGCAAGATCTGCTTCAGATGCAAAGAATTTATTATTGGTATCTCCTATATTTCGATAATACTCATTTGATAGTAACTTAGATTCATAAGAATTCAAGAAATTAGGTTTGAAAGTCAATTCCTGAAGAGCAACTTCTTGTCGTAAATTAACACTTGGTCTGCCGGCTTGTCCTCTCCTCGTTGTAATTACCAAAACCCCATTTGCACCCTTAATCCCGTACACCGCCGTAGTTGATGCATCTTTTAAAATCGATATGGTTTCTACTTCATTTGGATCAATCTGAGCTACTTTATCGTAACTATACTCTACATCATCCACAATAATCAATGGTGAAGTATTTCCGTTAAACGTACTTATTCCGCGAATAAAAAATGTTGCCCCGTCTTTGCCCGGCTGTCCGGTTCTTTGTTGTGCAGTAAATCCCGGAAGCCTTCCTGCAAGGGTATTTTGAATACTCGCTGTTGGGTTTTGTCGAATCTCCTTTGCACTAATAGAACTTACTGCACCGGTATTTGTAATTTTTTTTTGTTGACCAAAGCCAACAACTACAACTTCCTCCAAACCTTTGGCATCCGCTATTAGTTCTATCTGAACGCTAGTTTTACCTGCCACGTTCACTTCCTGGCTCAAATATCCGACAGCCCGGACAATGAGTACTTGACTACTTCCCTTCAGCGTGATCTGAAACCGACCTTCCACATCTGCAACTACTCCATTATTTTGTAATCCTTTTTCAATGATGGTGGCTCCCGGAATAGAACCTGCTTTCTCAGCAACTACGCCTTTTATCACCTTGGTTTGAGCCAACGAAAACAAAGGCAGAAAGGCCCATATTAACATTAGTTTTATAAGTTTATTTTGCATAACACAATACGTTATCGAATGAATAATTTTTAAGACTTACCAACCCGGATTTTGGGTCAGATTTCTGTTTTTACTTATTTCTGTCAGTGAAATTGGATACCAATACATCTTGGGTGCAATGAATGAAACCGACAAGGCATCATATCGCAGATAGCTGAACACACCGGTAGCAGATCGTGTGATTTGCATACCATGAAGGGTTCCGTTTAAAACATTTTCTGCGATTTTCCATCGCCTAATATCCCAATAACGCTGTTCCTCAAAAGCCATTTCTACTCTGCGTTCATGACGAATAATGTCTCTCATTTGTGACTGGGTTAAACCTGAATTTAAGGTATAAGGGACTAAACCAGCACGCTGTCGAATCAATTGAATTGCAGAATAAACACTCACATCCGGACCCACGGCTTCATTTTGTGCTTCCGCATAATTGAGCAGTATTTCTGCATATCTAAAAATGGGAAAGTTATGCGTTTGATTACTGTATGCCGAAGAGGAGGAAAAGTCGGCCATGAACTTACGCATGTAGTAACCGGTTCTGGTTTGGGTAACCACTGAACTTCCGGGTTTATCTAATCCGCCTTCATATGTTTGAATTAACCGATTGAGCCACCGCATGTTGTTATGAAAAATAGTTAGATAAAACCTTGGATCGCGATTGCTATATGGATCTGTTGCAAGATATCCGGAGGTAGGATCACTTATTTGCTTTCCGTTCTTCATCTCAAAAGCATCCACCAATTCCTGTGTTGGACTGGTATACCCATAACTCACAACATTACCCGTATAACCAACCGGCGAGTTATTTGTCTCCACATCATAGGTAACAGCACGCTGATACCCTAAAATTACTTCTGTGTTTTTTCTGGATGTAAAAACAGAAAGATAGTTAGCAACCAGACTGAATTTATTTAAGTCTATTAAATCTTTAGCAGCTTTTGCCGCATTCGCCCATTTGGAGAGATTATTAGAAGGATTATTAAGTGGGCTTGCATCGTACAGGAGCAACCGAGCCTTTAATGCCATTGCTACGGCCTGGGTAAGCCTTCCGTAATCTGCATCGGAAACAGGATCAGGACGCAATAGTGGTTTAAGGGCATCACATTCGCTAATTACATAGTTCACACAGTCTTGATAACTGTTTCGTGGAAGCTCAAGGTTGTCATTAATCGTCAGAATACGGTCTCCAATTAATGGCACTCCCCCATACCTTTTAATCAATTCAAAATATTGAAAAGCCCGCAAAAGCCGCGCTTCAGCTTTCCAGTAATCTTTTAATCCCACAGCTTTAAGCGGAACTACATCTACATTAGCCAAAAAAACGTTCACCTTACGAATGGCTTCATAATTATTGTTCCAGGAGTCATTGACCGTAGTGATCGAAGAAATGCGTCCATTTACAAAATATTCAATCGTACTACTAAGCTGTGAACTTATGGCATCATCAGTCCCAGCATCCAATACGTTATTATTAATTCTATTGAAACCATTTGGTAGATAGGAGTATATATCCGTCAAAAATTGTTGAGCGATTGTACCAAGAGAATCTGTTGGATCAAATACATAATCTAATCCCAGACTCGCCGGTTCAGTTTCATATTTCGGCTTCTCGCACGCGGCAAAAGTCAAAATGAGCGATAAAATAACCAATAAATATATATATTTTTTCATGATGGATTCGATTATAGGTTGATATTTAAACCAGCATTGAATACTTTTAGCATCGGATAATTGGCGCCGTAGATTTCTGGATCGATCTCTTTATATCCAGCAATTGTGATCGCATTTACTGCATTGACAAAAATTCTGACAGACGAAACACCAATTTTTGACGTCACACGTTTTGGAATGGTATATCCGATTTCTATATTTTTAAGTCTTGCATAATCTCCGGAGTGCATCCAGTAAGAAGATACAGCTTCATTATTTGGGTTAGAACCAATTGTAAGTCTCGGCTGTGTTGCCGTAGCGGCGGTTTGAGCAGTCCATCTACCAAGATTTTGTTCAAATGCTTGTCCTAAACCGCCATTTTGAAACGCCCATACCGTGTTTCCCGAAACATACACAAATCTGTTACTGACGCCTTGAATCAAAGCTGAAAAATCAAAGCCTTTGTAGCTAAAACCAAAGTTTACGCCATAATACCACATCGGTTTATTATTTTTCAAAGCTGTTACATCGAGATCATTTATGATGCCATCTCCATTTAAATCTTTGTATTTGATATCTCCAGGAACTGGATTATAGCCCTGGATTTTTGCACTGTTGCTTATTTCTTGTTGAGTTTGAAATAGGCCCTCTGCTATGTAGCCAAATACCTGATCTTGACTCTGGCCAGTGTGTATCATCCACTCATACATTCGATCTACTTCATCCTGATAAATAATGGTCTTATTTAAAGAATATACATTTGGTGCAACGAAGTAGTTAAAGTTTCCTATATTGTTACTATACCGCAAGTCAAATTCCACGCCGGTATACCTATTAACTCCAATATTTTCCAGGGGGTACGTATTGCCGAGCAAGGATATCGATCTACCCCTGGTTTGCATCAACTCGAAGTACCTGTTATTGAAATAATCGGCACTTAGTGTAAGGTGATTATTGAATATGGAGGCATCAAATCCGATATTGGTTTTGTTGGCTTTTTCCCATGTAGCATTTGGATTGGCCAAAGTAAGTTCTTCATATGACCCTGGATTTACTGGTGTGGTTCCGAAAAAATAGGCATTTCCAGTTCCACTATAATACTGGTTGTAGACAAAATAGCCAATATTAGCGTTGCCGGTATAGGCATATGTTGCACGTATCTTGAGATTATTCAGCCATTTATTGTCCTTAAGAAAATCCTCTTTAGTCAGATTCCAACCCAATCCGGCTCCATAAAATAATCCAAAACGATTGTTATTTGAATATCGATTCAAACCACTGTAACTGAGTGCCAATTCAGCCAAATATTTTTCCTTGTAATCATAGGTGAATCTACCCGCCAAATTGGTATAATTCAATGGTAGGGTTGAACCGCTAGTGTAACTTTGAGTATTAAGTTTGATTAATGCACCTAAAGCATGATTGCTGAAATTGCGATCCCACCCCGTGGAGAAATCTGCATACAAATTTCTAATCTGCCCGGAATTGGAATAATAATTTCCTTGTGCGGCGTCGTTTCCAAATTTCTGATAAGCAGTTACTCCGGCAACGGTAGTTTCCTTGTATACGGAAAAAGGTTTGATCCGGACAATATTTTCTGATACGCTGGTATTAAAAGCAGCTAGCGCTTTAAACCACAGACCTTTTGTAATATTATCCAGTATCTTTTTTAGGGATATATCAGCAGATACATCTCTGGATGTATTGAAGTAATAACCGGTTTGAGTAGTTGCGCCCCACAAATTATATTGATAATCAGTAGTTCCCCCTAAAGACCCATTTGAGTTGTATACCGGATAAGCATTATTAGGCGTCGTTGCTAATTGATTAAATACACTGCTTGTTCCACCAATACTGGAAACCGAAACTACCCCAGCCGACGTAGCCGAACTTCCCACAACACCTCCCGGCTGATTTCCTGTTTGTATACGTCCGAATAAGTTGAGGTTCAGAAATGTAGTGGGCGTAATGTCTACATCAATGTTAGACCGCACCAGATATCGTTTATAATCTGAATTCGTATTATAGGAATTATTTGCATCCGTTTTAAAAAGCCCTCCTTGATCTAGATAATCAAGGCCAACGTAATAACGTGCCGAATTACCACCGCCGTAGGTGTTTAAATTATATCGACTAAACTTTGCATTCGGTTCTAGAATCGTATCGTACCAATCAACATCCGGATGTCCAATAGGATCTGTTCCATCTCTATAAGCGACTAAGTCGGCATTGCTGTATCGTGCAGTTTGACCTGCATTTGCCAGTGCTTCATTATAAAGGCGTGCATAATTATAAGCATCTAAAGGTTTGGGCAATTTGGAAGGTGTTTGAAGTCCGGTCTGTGCGGTAAAAGATATACGTTGTTTGCCGGTTTCACCTTTTCTGGTGGTAATCAAAACCACCCCGTTAGACGCTTGTTGGCCAAGCATAACAGTTGAGAGGCCATCTTTCAAAACGGTAACGGATTCTATTTCTTCCGGGTCTATTGACGGATAATCTCTTGGAACACCATTTACAAGTACTAAAGGCGTACTTCCCCGTAAGGTTAAACTCGTGCCATCTGCCCCTGGCCTACCACTACTCTGTAAGGTATACAAACCAGCTAATCTACCAGTTAGTGCATTATTAATCTGGACTACCGGTACTTTAACCAGATCAGGTGTGTAAACCGTTGCCGTTGATTGCAGTTGGGTAGATCGTTTTTGATAACCATATAAGATTGGCGTAAGTTCTTCTAGCTTTTGACTCTCCGCCAGTGTTACATTTAATACGTTGTTTTCGATTTGAACCTCTCTAATTAGGTATCCGTTAAGCATAAAAACGAGGACTTCGCCTGGTTCAGCATTAATGGAGTATTTTCCGTTTTTATCTGTTAAAGCATCAACACCATTTTCTTTTACGGATACTTTTACACCATATAATGGATTTCCATATACATCCTTGACGGTACCGGAAACCTCTATTGCATTTTGAAATATTAAAGGTGTCGCTTTCGCTAAGCAGTGTGATGAAAATAATCTTTTGGCTTCACACAGTTGCGGATACATAGCATTCCCCACAAGTGCAAAAAGCACGAGTTGCTTGAAGTAAACTTTCTTCATGTTTGTTGGTTTAGTTGATTAATTATTTGGTCGTTTAGGCAAATACGGACGACATATGAATAAAATTTAGCATTCTATCCTATGTGCGCACTTACATAACTTCAGGAATGTTTTGGATAAGCATCCAAATGGCCTGGTTTACAAAAGGTAGTTTTTGGGCATAGCGTTCTGGTTTAGTTAAACAAAGTTGTTGGTTGTAACAAACCTATATCAAAGCCTGCAATTGAAGGGGATAAAATCTTAAAGGAATAGGTGTAAAATCCTATCATACATGAGTTATCGCATATTTTGTTTTCCGAATCTAAATCCAAAACATATGAAGATCGCATGAAAATACACAAAAGGATTTTAGCGTAGATTATACAACAATACTTAGCTGCAGTTTATAAATTGATTGATCGCTTTCCGCATTTCTCTTATTCGGTAATAACGCGCATTTTTTCAATTGAAACACCTGCAATCTGTAAAATAGCAAGAGCACCTCTGGCACAATAAATCTGGTCAACCTTTATCTTAGTTGAATACTATTGAGCAGATCATGTAAAGTATTTTCGCCTTTTCAGTATCCTTCTGTTTAAAGGCTCGCTCGCTCTGATTGCCTTTAGATTTTTGGGTTCAGAAATGAACCAGATATAAGATTCATTTTTCTTATTGATTGTCTTGATATAGAATCAATGATATTTGTATTTTAAATTTTACCTGAAAAAACCATTTTGTTTGTGTAAAAGGATCCGGCATTCCCATAGGCTCCCTTTTCAAAGGATTCTAGCGAAACAAAAAGATAAGGTGAAAATCTCCTAAACCAAACATGTAAATCTCCGACTAAATACATGTCATTCCTCTTTTTTGGAATAAAGAACAGTTTAAAATTTGATTCGGCACAACGCACACATGCTCTCAATCAAAGTCAAAGCTTTTGAATTTTCTGGTATAGTTAATGAGCAACTTTACCAAATGGTTGCGGAGAAAAAAAGCATTTGAAATTCAAAATATAATATTTACGAACTATATATTCTGTTATTTCAGGATGAAATTAGACCGCATTACTTCTTTAGCAATCCTGATGATATGATTGAGTAAATTCCGCTTAATGTAATCCCCGAATTAAATGCTTCAAAACACCAACGAAAAAAAAAGCTACATTTTTTTTTAAAAAATGTAGCTTTTTTGAATATATTTTAGCTGTAAAAACTAACCCTGTATAGTTCTGTTTTCTTCGCTGCGTTTTATTTGTGCATTAATACGTTTCAATACATCATAGATATCGAACGGCTTACTAATATAATCATCGGCCAAAGCTTCAATCGCTTTTTGCTCACTATTATTCTGTGCAGACATTACAATAATCGGAATATGTTTTGTAAAGATATCGTTCTTTAAATCGCCACAAATCTCCGCTCCATTTCCATCAGGCAACATTACATCCAATAAGAAAAGATCAGGCATTGCATCTTGAATATTCTTCTTCAATTCTGCAAATGATGAAGAAAGTTGAAGTTCAAATCCCTCCTCTTTCAATAAAATTTCAATCACATTTCTAATCTCTTGATCATCCTCTAAGATGTGTATACGTTTTTTTTCCATTTCAATTTAATTTGTTGATTTACGTATAGTAAAACTATACGATAGTTACTGTAACACCTAAACCCTCTAAATGTTTTACGGTTTGGTCAGAAATCCCTCTATCGGTAATAATGTGGTCAATCTCTTCTAAACCGCATATTCTGCCGAAGCCTTTTTTGCCAAATTTTGTAGAATCGGCAAGTACTATAGTTTTTTGCGAAGCCTGAATCATTTTTCTATTCAGATGTGCCTCCATGGCATTTGTAGTGGTCAAACCAAAATCAAGATCTATTCCATCAACTGCTAGAAAAAGTTTGTTGAAATAAAAATCCTGTAAAACCTGTTCTGCATAACTTCCCGTTACCGCCGACGAACTTTTGCGTAAAACGCCTCCCAATTGAATTACTTCAATTTTAGCTTCGCGAATTAGTTCAAGTGCAACGTTTAAAGCAGGCGTAACTACCGTAAGTTTAGACATGTTCACTATATTTTTAGCGAAGTGTAGAACGGTAGTACCTGAAGAAATCAGGATGGAGTCGCTTTCATCCAGAAATGCAATTGCTGCTGCGCCAATCCGGCTTTTTTCGTTAAACTGTAATTTTTCTTTTTCGTTAATTGGTCTATCTACCGTGTATGGATTATTAATCGAAGCTCCGCCGTGCGTACGAAACAAAAGACTTTTATCTTCCAGTAATTTCAAGTCCTTTCTTATCGTAACAGAAGAAACTTTCAGTTCGTTACAAAGATCCAGCACATTGACATACTGGTCTTTTTGCAATCGGTTTAATATAAATTGGTGCCGCTCAGCTAAATTCATCATCGTCTACATTATTAGCGTGCTGCAAAATAACAATAATAATAATGCGAAAAGATCTAAATACATAAATAATGTATTTTTAACGGGGAGAACACATTTTTTAAATATTGTTTGCTTACAATTACACATTATTTCGTTTTATTATTTTTCTTCTACCGAATGAAAAGACTACACCCGGCTGATATAAAGGAAGACTTTAATTGGGATATTATACTAATTGGCGGAGGCGCAACCGGACTTGGCACCGCGCTTGATGCAGCCAGCAGAGGTTACAAAACTTTACTCGTAGAACAATCTGATTTTGCAAAAGGCACGTCCAGTAGAAGTACAAAACTGGTACACGGAGGCGTACGTTACCTGGCGCAAGGCGATATTGGCCTGGTTAAACACGCACTGGAAGAACGTGGTATTTTACAAAAAAACGCCGAACATCTGGTAGCTAAAGAAGCGTTCCTAATTCCCTGTTACAATTGGTTTTCTACAGCAAAATACCTGATTGGCCTCACACTTTACGATTGGCTTTCCGGAAAATATAGCTTCGGCAAGTCCAAATATTTCTCTAAAACAGAAACCTTGCAAAAAATGCCTGGAATTAAAGCCAAAGGCTTAAAAGGCGCTATTCAATATTATGATGGTAAATTTGACGATGCCAGACTTGCAATTAATATTGGCCAAACTGCAATAGAACAAGGCGCAACCATTCTAAATTACACACAAGTAACTGGTTTGTTAAAAAACGAAACCGGAGAAATAAATGGTGTTACGGTTGTGGATGTAATTACCGGAAAAAAATCTGCGCACCACGGAAAAATGGTGATTAACGCCACCGGAATTTTTGTAGATGAAATTTTGCAGATGAGTGATCCAAATGCAAAGAAAATGGTAAGGCCGAGCCAGGGTGTTCACATAGTACTATCTAAGGAATTTCTAAACAGCGATGCAGCACTCATGATTCCAAAAACTTCAGATGGTCGTGTACTGTTCGCAGTTCCATGGCACGAGCATCTATTGGTCGGCACTACAGATACGCCACTTGATAAACACAGTCTTGAACCTCGTGCATTAAAACAAGAAGTAGATTTCATTGTAAATACTGCGCAAGAATATCTTCAAAAAAAACCTAACAAAAGTGATATTTTAAGTGTATTCTCTGGCTTACGTCCACTCGCTGCGCCAACCAAAACCAATGGCAACAGTACCAAAGAAATCAGTCGGGACCATAAATTAGTTGTCTCTGCCAAAGGATTGATTACTATAACCGGTGGAAAATGGACTACTTATCGCCGGATGGCAGAAGAAACGGTAAATTTAGCAATTAAGGAAGCCGGACTTCCATTTATGCCATGCAAAACAAAATCATTGCCGATACATGGAAATACCGATATTAAAAGCAA
The DNA here is from genome assembly GCF_052343045.1 of Pedobacter terrestris. NCBI lineage: Bacteria > Pseudomonadati > Bacteroidota > Sphingobacteriia > Sphingobacteriales > Sphingobacteriaceae > Pedobacter > Pedobacter terrestris. Next base: position 2,846,762 of record NZ_CP180264.1, read on the forward strand.
TGATCATCTAGATGCTTACGGTACAGACCGTGATGAAATTCTCTCGCTTCTGTCCGGAAATCCAGAACTCAATCAAAAGCTCCATCCGGATTTTCCTTATCTTGAAGCCGAAGTTGTTTGGTCTGCAAGAAATGAAATGGCAGAAACAGTAGAAGATATTTTGAGCAGACGCCTTCGGGTATTATTCATCAATGCAGCGGCAGCAAAAAAAATGGCGCCTAAAGTTGCGTTTCTATTGGCACGAGAATCTGGAGAGGATGAATCCTGGGAAAAAAAACAGGTTACCGCTTTCAATAATCTTGCAGATGGATATCTCTACCAGGGATAATCATTTTTTTAAATACTAATCAACCGAATAAAAAATTATGAGCAAGTACATTTTGGCTCTTGACCAAGGAACCACAAGTTCAAGGGCAATTATTTTTAACCATAAAGGCGAAATACTCGAAATTACACAAAAGGAGTTTACACAGATTTATCCAAAAGCAGGTTGGGTTGAGCACGATCCGATGGAAATTTGGTCTACACAAATTGGCGTTGTAACAGAAGTAATTGGCAAAGCGGGAATTGACCCGTATGAAATCGATTCTATCGGTATTACCAACCAACGCGAAACTACTGTGATTTGGGATAAGGAAACTGGAATCCCGATTTATAATGCCATCGTTTGGCAAGACCGACGTTCAGCTGCTTACTGTGATGAAATCCGCAAGCAAGGTCTGTCCGAAAAAATACAGAAAAAAACAGGGCTCATTATCGACTCTTATTTTTCTGCTACAAAAGCCAAATGGATTTTAGAAAATGTAGAAGGCGCCAAAGAAAAAGCAAAAAATGGACAACTAGCATTTGGCACAATAGATTCCTGGTTGATTTGGAAACTTACTGCAGGTACAATCCATGTTACCGATGTGACCAATGCATCGCGAACAATGCTGTATAATATCCACACATTGGAATGGGACAAAGAACTTTTAGAGTTGTTTGGTATTCCTGAAAATATGCTTCCCGAAGTAAAATCTTCCAGTGAAATATATGGTGAAACTGCAGGAAAAATCCTTTCAGCAAAAATTCCAATTGCAGGTATTGCCGGAGATCAGCAGTCGGCTTTATTCGGACAAATGTGTACCGGAACCGGTATGGTCAAAAATACATATGGAACCGGATGTTTTATGCTGATGAATATTGGAAACAAACCAAAAACATCGGCAAATAATCTGTTAACTACAATTGCCTGGAAAATTGGCGATGAGATCAACTATGCGCTTGAGGGCAGTATTTTTATTGCTGGTGCAGTTGTACAATGGCTACGTGATGAAATGGGTATGATTTCGAGATCCGCAGATGTAGAAACGCTGGCCAAAAAAGTTCCGGATACGGATGGCGTTTATGTTGTTCCTGCTTTTGCAGGTTTAGGTGCGCCGTATTGGGATCAGCATGCTCGTGGCACCATTACAGGATTAACCCGCGGCACTAACAAATCACATATTGCGCGCGCCGCTTTAGAAAGTATTGCTTTACAAACAATGGACGTACTTCGGGCAATGGAAGCGGATGCTGGCGTTTCTATCAGTGAGTTGCGTGTAGATGGAGGTGTTACGGCAAATAATTTATTGATGCAATTTCAAGCGGATTTGCTCAATTGTGAAGTCATCAGACCAGAAATAACAGAAGTTACGGCTATCGGCTCCGCATATCTTGCTGGCTTGGCAACAGGCTATTGGAAAAGCATAAGTGAAATTCAATCCCAATGGAAAATCAATAAAACCTTCCATGCCGATAAAGATGCGGACAATACTGAAAAAATACTTGGCTGGAAAAGAGCTGTTAAAGCTGCGCGTGTAAATGCAGAAAATTAATCCCTAATTACAATTATTATGAATGCATATTTAGCTGAATTTACCGGTACAGCGCTGATGATTCTGTTGGGCAACGGGGTTGTAGCAAACGTGGTACTTAAAGAGACTAAAGGGAACAGCAGCGGGTGGATTGTAATAACTACCGCGTGGGCATTAGCTGTTTTTGTTGGCGTGGTAGTGGCCGGGCCGTATAGCGGTGCACATTTAAACCCCATAGTTACACTGGGGCTTGCAATTGGGAAAGGTTTTAGTTGGTCGCAGGTGCCATTTTATGTAATTGCACAACTACTTGGTGCAATGTTGGGTTCATTGCTGGTTTGGTTTGTGTATAAAGATCATTTTGATGCAACAGATGATGTAGGTTTAAAAGCAGCTCCCTTTGCGACAGCTCCTGCCATTCGTAAATACTCATCAAACTTGCTGTCTGAAATTATTGGAACCTTCGTGTTAATATTTGTGATTTTTTATTTTACAGATGCCAGTATGGGCACAAAAGAGAATACTGTGCCGATAGGCTTAGGTTCTTTAGGTGCAATACCGGTAGCATTTTTGGTTTGGGTTATTGGTTTGGCTTTGGGTGGCACTACAGGTTACGCCATCAATCCGGTGCGCGATTTAGGTCCGCGTATTGTTCATTCCCTAATTCCGATGAAAGGGAAAGGAAGCAGCGATTGGGCTTATGCATGGATTCCGACAGTTGGGCCGATTGTAGGAAGCCTACTTGCCAGCCTCGCATATTTGGCTTTACACTAATAACTTAAGTTTATATTGATTCACACAGTAACTTCATCCTTGCAAACACAGAAAATTGTCTCAGAATCCTTTCTTTATCGCCATTGGCACAACAAAAATCTGTGTTAATCGGCGAAAATTATGAGGAAAACTCATTATTTATCTGCTAATCAAAATCTCATATGTAAAGTATAGACAATAAAAAAGGGAACTGAAAATCAGTTCCCTTTTCAAATATGATTATCGCCATAGCGAAAATTTCTATTTTACTGCGTCAATTACAGCTTTGAAAGCTTCTGGATGATTCATTGCTAAATCAGCCAATACTTTACGGTTTAAACCGATTTCTTTAGAAGCTAATTTACCGATCAATTGAGAGTAAGAAATACCGTGTTGACGCGCACCAGCGTTAATACGCTGAATCCACAATCCACGAAATTCTCTTTTCTTAACTTTACGGTCACGGTATGCATATTGCAAACCTTTTTCTACTGTGTTTTTAGCAACAGTATAAACCTTACTTCTTGCTCCCCAATATCCTTTTGCAAGGTTAAGGATTTTTTTTCTTCTTCTTCTCGAAGCTACTGCGTTTACCGAACGTGGCATGTTGTTGTTGTTTTTTGGTAAGCGGCGCCCAATTAAGGATCTTTAATGCCTGATACCTGGTGAATTAATAAATTACTTTCCGATGCAAAGCATACGTTTAACGTTACCTGAATCTGCATCTGTTACGATGCTTGCATGACCAAGAGCACGTTTACGTTTAGTACTCATCTTTGTTAAGATGTGACTTTTGTATGCATTGTTTCTTTTGATTTTACCTGTCCCAGTAAGCGAAAAACGCTTTTTAGCACTGGAATTGGTTTTCATTTTTGGCATAACCTGTTTTTTAATTTATAAACCTATTTTTATTTTTTTGCAACTTTAGGTGCAACTGTCAGGAACATACGTTTTCCTTCCAACTTAGGAAGCAACTCTACCTTTCCAACTTCTTCTAAAGCCTGGGCAAATTTCAATAATAGAATTTCTCCCTGCTCTTTATATACAATTGCTCTTCCTTTGAAATGCACATAAGCACGAACTTTTTCTCCGTTCTCTAAAAAGCTTACTGCATGTTTCAATTTGAACTGGAAATCGTGATCGTTCGTATTCGGACCGAAACGAATTTCCTTAATAACCGTTTGCTTAGCGTTTGCTTTAATCTCTTTCTGCTTTTTCTTCTGCTCGTAAACAAACTTGCTATAATCTATAATCCTACAAACCGGAGGAACGGCGTTTGGAGAAATTTCTACCAAATCCAACTCCAACTCATCAGCAAGTGCCAAAGCTTTCGCCAAAGGATAGATTCCTGGCTCAACATTATCGCCAGCCAAACGCACTTCAGGCGATTTAATGTACTGATTGATGTTATGCTCTGCTTCTTTTTTCTTAAAAGGCGGACGTGGTCCCCTGTTAAATCCTGGTCTTCCTAATGCCAAATTTGTATTAATTTAATTTTTTAAACGGTTATTTCTTTAATTAACAAACTGTTGAACTCTTCCAAAGTCATTTCTCCCAAATCTCCCTCACCATGTTTACGAACAGAAACTTTGCCCTCGGCCATCTCTTTATCGCCTATTATCAACATGTAAGGGATCTTTTTAACCTCTGCATCGCGTATTTTGCGACCAATTTTTTCATCCCGGAAGTCAATCAGCCCGCGAATATCGGAATTATTTAGCTCATCTAAAACTTTTTTTGCATATTCTTCATATTTTTCTGAAATCGGAAGAATGATAAACTGCTCCGGACTTAGCCACAACGGGAAGTTTCCGGCGCAATGTTCAATCAATACAGCAACAAATCTTTCTAAAGAACCGAATGGTGCTCGGTGAATCATTACCGGTCTGTGTTTCTGATTGTCACTACCTGTATATTCCAGTTCAAAACGCTCTGGCAAATTATAATCTACCTGAATGGTTCCAAGCTGCCATTTTCTGCCCAGCGCATCTTTTACCATAAAATCCAGTTTCGGACCGTAAAAAGCGGCTTCACCGTATTCAACTACAGTAATTAAATCTTTTTCGGCAGCAGCCTCGATAATGGCATCTTCAGCAAGTTTCCAGTTTTCATCAGTTCCGATGTACTTGGTTTTATTTTCCGGATCGCGCAAAGAAACCTGTGCAGTATAGTTCTCAAATCCCAATGATTTGAATACATATAATACCAGATCAATTACTTTTTTAAATTCTTCTTTAACCTGGTCAGGACGACAGAATAAGTGTGCATCATCCTGAGTAAATCCCCGTACACGAGTTAATCCATGTAATTCGCCACTTTGTTCATAGCGATAAACGGTTCCAAATTCTGCAAAACGAACCGGCAGATCTTTGTAAGAACGTGGTTTAAATTTATACATTTCGCAGTGGTGCGGGCAATTCATTGGTTTCAACAAAAATTCTTCACCTTCTTGCGGCGTTTTGATTGGCTGAAAACTGTCTTTACCATATTTCTCGTAATGACCAGAAGTTACATATAGGTTTTTATGCCCAATGTGAGGTGTAACTACTTGCTCATAACCATGTTTTGCCTGTGCTTTGGCTAAAAACTGAACCAGGCGTTCGCGAAGCGCGGTTCCTTTTGGCAACCACATAGGCAAACCCATGCCCACTTTTTCAGAAAACATAAACAGCTCCAATTCTTTTCCCAGCTTACGGTGATCGCGTTTTTTGGCTTCCTCAATCATTTGAAGATATTCTGTCAATTCGCTCGCTTTCGGGAAAGTTACGCCGTATATACGGGTAAGCTGTTTTTTGGTTTCATCGCCACGCCAATATGCACCGGCAACGTTCATCAGTTTAACTGCTTTAACAAAACCAGTATTTGGAATATGTGGACCACGGCATAAATCTGTAAATGAACCCTGAGTATAGAAAGTGATTTTTCCATCTTCTAATCCATCAATCAAATCTAATTTATACTCGTCTCCTTTTTCAGTAAAATATTTAATTGCATCGGCTTTACTCACACTTTCGCGAGTAAAAGTCTCCTTTTGCTTAGCCAATTCTACCATCTTGGTTTCAATTGCCTTGAAATCATCCGAAGAAAACTCCCGATCGCCGAAATCTACATCGTAATAAAATCCGGTTTCAATAGCCGGACCGATACCAAATTTGGTGCCCGGATAAAGTGCTTCCAAGGCTTCTGCCATTAAGTGAGCAGATGAATGCCAAAACGTTGCTTTACCAGCGGTATCGTTCCAGGTTAATAGTTTTACTGAAGCATCAGCGTCGATTGGGCGGGTAGAATCCCACACTTCTCCGTTAACTTCAGCAGCTAAAACGTTACGGGCAAGTCCTTCAGAAATGGATAATGCAATTTGGTGGGCAGATGTGCCCTGTTCATACTGACGTACAGATCCGTCAGGTAAAGTAATATTAATCATCTACAACTATGATTTAGTTTTTAAAAAATGTACCGAAAATCACCTACAATGTGATTTCATTTTGTGCAAATATGGCGATTCTATGCCGGAAAATCAAGAATTAAAAGGTTTTGATTATTACCTGTTTCCGCAAGTATATTTAAAAAGACACCCGATCATAACCATTTATTTTTCAAATATTTACGAATGGGTTCATCCACGTAGCGCATTACAAGGTAAGAAAAAAGTGTTAGCAGAATTACGCCTATTGGCATAATAATAGCCAGAGTAGACATTGGAGGTTTTAGAACACCTACATAGGTTAGGAAAATCCAAATGAATGGATAATGCGTCATATACAATGGATAGGAAATATCGCCAGATAGTTTACAAATTTTCTTTGATGACGCATTTAGTGTTGAACCTGCACCTAATGATACCAGTAGTGGAAAATAAAATAAAACTAAAATGGGTTCTACTAACCAATTGTATTGATCGTTAAAAGGCACTAAAAATGCGATCAGCAAAAGTACGCTCATCCGTAGAAAACCAAGCTGATTTCTGATTATCCAATTTAACCGATAAATCAGCATCCCCATCAAAAATGAAAAGGCAACGCGCGCGCTTCCATCAAAAAAATTATCTCCTCCCCAGCCGCCACCAAGTGAACCCGACTTTAAAGAAACACAACAAAGTACAATTGCGGCGATAATGGTTAGTGCGAGCAATGTTTTTCGCCCGATGCGCCAAAGTATCAGAATGTAAATTAGATTGGCCACATATTCCCAAAATAGCGACCAACTTGGTGCATTTAAACAAAATAAATTGAAATAACGTTCTGGCATTACCGGATACGGAATTACCAACGCTGAAGTAATAAATAAAAGCGCTGTTTTTACAAAACCGTAACTGCTGTATAAATTACTGAAAGGATCAACTAAAAATGTGATTAAACCTAACACAGAGCCGATAACAACTAAAGGATGAAGGCGGATTAAGCGTAATTTCAGGAACTGGCTTAACTTCATATCTTTCGCACGCGCATCATAAGCATAGGCAATTACAAAACCCGATAAACAGAAAAAGAAATCGACAGCCAGATATCCGTGCGAAATCCAGTTTTTATTGTAATCGGTGAAAGAAATTTCCATGAAATGGAAAAATACAACCACAATTGCGGCAACGCCGCGAAGGCCGTCTAAAATTTCAAAATGTTTTCTGGTTTTTAATAAGTCGGAAGAAGTCCCCATTATAAGTCTGGTATGTTTCGGTTATGCCTTTCAATATTAATTGAATAATTGATGCGTTGCAACAACATAACAATATCATTACCGGATTTTGGTTTTGAGCGGGCAAAAAAAAGCCTGCCTGAAAATCCAGGCAGGCGAATATATTTATTTTATTGTTAATTGCCCATTCCCATCGGACGGAAACCACCACTTGACGGTCTGTTATTTCTGAAGCGTTTCATCATATTTTCCATCTTCACTTTGTATTCTGCTTCGGTAATCAATTTCGCTTTTTTAGGTGCAGTAACGTCTTTAGCACTTACATTTCTATATTCTATACTGGTAGCGATGGTATTATTTCCACGGCTTTCAATGGCTAAAACTACGCCTTCTGGCCATAAATTTGTATTTGGTGAAAAATTAAAACCCAAATCAGTTGTATACCAAATTTTAGTTTCTTCGGTCACTTCTCGATCTGCTCCAAGCAAATTAATATGTTTGGTAGATTTCACAATTACCTGATGGCAATTAAAGCCGATGATATTTTTTGTAGAGTCAGTTTTAACAATATCTATTTTTGGAGGTGTTACCGGTTTTGCAGCTGCAGCAGAATCGTTCCGGTTGCCGCCAGCTCTAAATCCGCCCATTGCGCCACCGCCCGTTGTAGACATTTTTAGCTTGTTGGGCATATAATATGTAGTATCGTTAAGGTCGAAGACTTCTGATACCGACTGATCAGCAAATATGTAATAGTACTCGCGATTGCCGCCAGCACCACCAAACCTCATCATTCTATTTCCAAAGCCACCGCCACCACCGCCGTTACTGTCTTCAACATCTTCTACGGGCATATAACTTGCATTTGTAGCCGTAAATAATAACTCGTAATTGGATTTGCTGCTCGAAGGCATCCGTGCTTTCATTTCGTCGGTTAAGGTAATTCCACTAGCTGAAGCCATCATTGCCGGATCAATTGTGCTGGAATATTGGATTGCTCCAGATGTCTTTTTTTGTGCATTAGCCACACCAACCATTGATGCGATACCCAGTAAAGCCAAGATAATTTTTTTCATGTCCTGTTATTTGTTTCAGTTTGATTTTAAAGATGCTTAAAGGTTTAAACAAAGATACAAAGCGATGTTGTAAATCCTATCGAGAACAACACAAAGCATTCATATAAAACAACTTGTATCTGTAAAAAAATTTATTGTAATTTTATTTTTACAGTAGTAAAGATTTGTTCAGGCACATTAATATTCAGTTGTTTCCAGCCAGCCATGCGTTAAAACATCTGCAAGATGAAGTGTTTTAATCGCAAGATTATTCTTTTCTATATAACCTTGTAGATGAAGTAAGCAAGACAAATCTGTTGAGATGATATAATCAGCATTTTTTGCCAAAGCATGATTAATTTTTTGTTCTGCCATTGCCGAAGAAATCCCATCAAACTTTACGGCAAAAGTGCCACCAAAACCGCAGCACATGTCTGTATCGTCCATTTCGATCATTTCTAATCCATGAACCTTGGATAAAAGCTGGCGCGGTTCGTCTTTAATTTTGCACTCGCGCAAAGCGCTGCAAGAATCGTGATAAACGGCTTTACCTTCTAATTCTGCACCGAAATAGTCTTTTTTAGCAACGTTCACCAAAAAATCAGAAAGTTCCCAAATGTTAGATTGCAAATTTCTGCATTTGTTGTGCACCATTGTATTGGTAAACAAATCATTATAACCACCTTTTACCATTCCAACGCAAGATGCAGACGGCGCAACCACGTAGGTATTTTCGCTAAAATCGTTTAGAAATTTTGTGCCCACTTCTTTGGCTTCGTCCCAATAACCTGCGTTATATGCAGGCTGACCGCAACACGTCTGCTTGGAATTGTACTCAACCTTACAACCAGATTTTTCCAATAACCGCAGCGTATTAAATGCCGTTTCCGGATAAAGTTGATCAACAAAACAGGGAATAAACAATTCTACTTTCATTAACTTTTATGCTATTCAGATGAAAAAGAAAGCAACACATACGTTTTCTTTTCGATAAGGCTACAAACTTACAACTTTAACAATTCTTTGCGTTCAATTTTGCGAAGTAGTGTTAAAAAGATTAGTCCTACGATAAAAAATGATGCCAAAGCAATGATTGAAAAGCGAATATTTCCTGTTAAATCTTCAATATAGGCAAAACTGAATAAGCCGATTACAATTGCCAGTTTCTCCGTTACATCGTAAAAACTAAAAAATGAAGTGCTATCCGGCGTATTTACAGGCAGATACTTAGAATAAGTAGAACGGGAAAGCGATTGGATTCCGCCCATAATTAAACCAACAATTGCTGCCAGAGCGTAAAACTGATATTCGTTAGTGATGAAATATCCGTACACGCAGCACGCAATCCAGATGAGTACAACCATGATCAAAATATTAATATTGCCTACTTTTTTGGCCAGATATGACATTAACAACGCGCCCGGAATAGCCACCAGCTGAATGATAAGAATTACAGCAATCAACTTCGCTGTTCCAAGTTTTAAGGTTTTTTCTGCAAAACCCGCAGCAGCAAGCATGATGGTTTGAACACCCATAGAATAGAAGAAAAACGAAAGTAAAAAACCTTTCAATTTCTTAATTTCTTTCAATTGCCGCCATACTTTAGAAAGCTCATTAAAACCATCTTTTAAAATATTGCTTCTGATTTTTCCTTCCTGAGGAATGCCGGCAGGTAAAACTGCGAACGGAATCTGAGAAAATGCGATCCACCAGATCCCGACCAATAAAAACGACAACCTTGCAGGAAAAGATGCATCCTGAATACCAAACCATTCTGGTTTAAGTACAAATAGGAAACAGATCAACTGCAACAATACCGAACCAATATATCCGTATGAAAATCCTTGTGCACTTACGCGATCCTGATGTTCTTCGGTCGCGATTTCTGGCAGATACGAATTGCTGAAAAGTACGCCACCAATATATCCCATTGCGGCAAGTACGAAAAAAATAATGCCCATTTCAAGCGTATTCAGTTTAAAAAAATATAAGCCGATACAAGCTGCACCCCCCAGGTAAGTAAAAAACTTCATGAATGATTTTTTGTTTCCCCGCCGATCTGCAATAGATGAAAGTACGGGTAAAGAAAGCGCCATTATGAGATACGCGAAAGAAAGCGCATAATTAGACAATGCGGTGTTCACGAAATAGTGTCCGAAAAACGAAACCTGGTCACCATGTTCTTTAGTTGTTGTGATGATGGTGTAATAAGCAGGAAAGATGGTTGAGGTAATCACCAGATTATAGGCAGAGTTTGCCCAATCGAAAAACGCCCAGGAACGGATCGTTTTCTTATTATTTTTTTCTATCATGTACAGTTTGTGGTAATGCTCAAAAATATCATTTTTTTGCACAATGTAGTATTAGCGAGTTGTGAATTTAGAGTAGCCGGTAGTTGTTCTTCTTTTCTTGGCAAACATTTTCCACTATTTGCAAATTCTCACAAATAATATCTTTTGCCATCGGTTTTAATTTTTCCGGCATCAAGCAATGTTCTGATAATATTTAATCTATCGCTTTCAACACCAACCCTAAGTGCGCCCATTAAGCTATCTAAATCCAAAGCCTGCTGTTGCAAAAGAGAAATAATCTCATATTCTATCTGATCTTGCAATTGTCCGGCATTTTCCAATCGTTTTTCTGCCAAACAAACATCACAATACCCGCATTTAGCAGCATTTAACTCGCCAAAATACTGCAATAGTTGAATACTTCTGCATAACTTTTCGGTGGTATATTTTGTTACTGCATGAACTTGTGTATGGATCAGTTCTTTTCTGAACAATAAGTATTTGGTATCTACATCAAAGTGATTCATATCTACCCGCGCCCGGACATATTGAAGTTGCGGCTGATCAGTTTGCGGAATATAATTAATGAGTTCAAGCTCATGAAGTTTATTAAGCAATACATTCATTTCAAGGAACGAAATACCTGTTCTTTTAGCTAAATCACCTTCATTAATTTTCACGAAACCATCAAATGCACCGCCATAAGAACGTTGTATGGTTTTAATAAGCAAATCAAAGCCCCGATTTTCAATTTGAAAACGATATACATCTTCGTGAGCAGCCACAAACATTAACTTTGAAGGTAAAAAAACACTTTCTGTGAAAGTGAGGTAACCGTCATGTTCTAAAAATTTAAGAACAGACATGGTTCTGATTACGCTAAGGTTAAAACGTTTGCAAAAATCGACCAGATCAAAAGGAAATGTAAGCCCTTCGCCAGCACCGAATGCAAGCTGAAAATAGTTTCCGAGGTAATGATAGGTTTTTCGGATATCATCTGCTGTAGGATAGCTTTCCAGATACCTCGTTTCCAGCATTTGCACATCAGATTGATTGGCGAGTAAAACAGCATAACTTCGTTTTTCATCGCGCCCTGCCCTTCCAGCTTCCTGATAATAAGCTTCCAAACTTTCTGGCAAATCCAAATGAACCACGAAACGTACGTCTGCTTTATCAATCCCCATCCCAAAGGCGTTAGTAGCCACCATTATACGGGTTTTATTTTGTTTCCATTCTTCTTGTTTTTTAAAGCGATCTTCACGTGGCAACCCGGCGTGATAAAAATCGGCCTTAATGTGGTTTCTATTAATAAAATTAGAAACTTCTGCGGTTTCCCGTCTGTTGCGCACGTAAACCAGTCCGGTACCTTTCACATTTCGGCAAATGTCTATCAGTTTTTTATATTTATCTTCCTGATCAAAAACCACATAACTGAGGTTTTCTCTGGCAAAACTTTTCACAAAAATCTGCGGATCCTTCATTTCAAGTTTCTCCACAATATCTTTGCGTACAAACTCTGTAGCCGTTGCCGTCAAAGCCAAAACGGGAACATTGGGCAGAATTTCGCGCAATTTGGCTAATTCCAGATATGGCGGCCGAAAATCATATCCCCATTGGGAAATACAATGTGCTTCATCTACTGCAATCAAATTCACATTCATATAAGAAATCCGTATGCGAACAAGTTCTGAAAGCAACCGTTCTGGAGAGAGGTATAGAAACTTAATTTTTCCATAAATACAATTGTCCAATAAAATATCGATTTCTCTTTTCCCCATACCCGCGTAAATGGCAATGGCTTCTATACCTTTGGATTTCAGGTTTTCTACCTGATCTTTCATGAGTGCAATGAGTGGCGAAACCACAATACAAATTCCTTCTTTAACCATTGCAGGTACTTGAAAACAAATGGATTTTCCACCACCTGTTGGAAGGAGTGCCAGTGTATCTTTTCCATCTAAAGCAGCGGTAATAATGTCTTGCTGTAAAGGCCGGAAAGCGGGATAGCCCCAGTATTTCTGTAAAATCTCTATTGCGGTCATAAAATCGGCGGATTCAAAACTACAAATTTCCCTCCAAAGCAATAGGATAATTACAATTGCCGGAAAATCATCTTCAGAAAAGATTATTAACTTTGAAGCACAGGCAAAACCAATGATAGAAAACCGATTTACAGATGTTATAACACTTATTAAAAATGCCAGAACTACTGCATTAAAATCTGTAAATCGCGAACGGATTAATTTGTACTGGAATATCGGCGAATACATATCTATTAAGGTAGAAAAATCGGAATGGGGACAATCGGCTGTAAAAGAACTGGCGCTTCATATTTCTAAAAATGAGCCAGATTTAAAAGGATTTTCGGATAAAACCTTTGGCGAATGAAGCAGTTTTATGAAAGCTATAAAGATTTCCCAAAACTCTCACCACTGTTGAGAGAAATTAGTTGGTCACATAATTTAGCTATATTTTCCAGATGCAATACGCCAGAAGCTCGTGAATTCTATCTCAAGATATCTAAAAAAGACAACTACTCTTTTAGAGAATTAGATCGTCAAATTTCAGCAGGCTTTTTTGAAAGATCAATCTTAGGAAACACAAAACTCTCAACAGTGTTGAGAGAATTACACGATAACCTGGGAAATAATTTTAAAGACAGCTATATCTTTGAATTTCTTAATCTTAATGAGCAACACAATGAAAGTGACTTGCAAAAAAGTCTAGTTCGAGAAATGAAAAATTTCATCTTGGAGCTGGGTAGAGATTTCCTATTTATTGGCCAGGAGTATAAAATACAGGTTGGCAACAGCGATTTTTTTATCGATTTGCTTTTTTATCATCGTGGTTTACAATGTTTAATTGCATTTGAATTGAAAGTAGATAAATTTAAACCCGAACATTTGGGACAATTAAATTTTTACTTGGAAGCTTTAGACAGAGATGTAAAAAAAGACAATGAAAATCCTAGTATCGGAATTTTACTTTGCAAAGATCAAGACCATGAAGTTGTAGAATATGCATTAAGCAGAAGTTTATCTCCAGCATTGGTTGCAGAATACAAAACACAATTGCCCGATAAAAAGCTTCTTCAAAAGAAAATTAACGAATTATTTAAATAACCATTTTCACTATACATGAAACAACTTTACATATTATCTGCGCTTTCCTTACTCTTTTTAACCACAAATGCCCAGGAAAAAAAATGGGATATTGAAAATTATCAGGGTACAAAAAAAGAGTTCACACTAAACACCAATGAGGGAACCTGGATGAATTTGGATGTAAGTCCGGATGGGCAGGAAATTGTTTTTGACTTGCTCGGCGATATCTATATTATGCCAATTGCCGGCGGAATGGCTAAAACCATTAGTAGCGGAATTGCCTGGGATGTTCAACCAAGATTTAGTCCGAATGGCAAATATATTTCTTACACAAGCGACAAAAGCGGTGGCGATAATATCTGGATTATGAAAAGAGATGGCTCAGATAAAAAGCAAATTACCAAAGAAAGCTTTCGTTTGCTCAATAATGCAACCTGGACACCAGATAGCGAATATTTGATTGCCAGAAAACATTACACGGCCGGCAGATCTTTAGGTGCAGGCGAAATGTGGATGTACAACATTAATGGTGGAGAGGGTGTGCAACTCACAAAAAGAAAAAATGATCAGCAAGATGCTGGCGAACCGAATGTTTCTCCGGATGGAAAATTCCTCTATTTCAGTGAAGATGTTTCTCCTGGTCCAAATTTTGAATACAGTAAAGATCCAAACGGAACCATTTATGCCATTAGGCAACTGGATTTAACAACCGGAAAACTATCGACTTTAATTAATGAACAAGGCGGTGCATGCCGGCCGCAAGCTTCTCCCGATGGCAATTTTATTGCCTTTGTTAAGCGTGTGCGATTAAAATCGACTTTGTTTGTTCAAAACCTGAAAACTGGCGAGGAATGGCCGGTTCAGGATAACTTATCACATGATCAACAAGAAACCTGGGCCATTTTTGGTGTATATCCGAATTTTGCGTGGACACCAGACAGCAAAGGCATCGTTTTTTATGCAAATGGGAAGATTAAAAAAGTAGAAGTTGCTACGCTAATCAACACAGATATTCCTTTTCAAGCCAATGCTGTACATACCGTTCAGCAAGCTTTACACTTTGAACAAAAGGTTTTCAGCAATGAGTTTACAGCTAAAATGCTTAGACAACTGAGCACATCGCCAGATGGCAAAACCATCATTTTTAATGCTGCAGGTTTCTTGTATAAACAAGAAATGCCCAATGGCAAACCGGAAAGATTAACCGCAAGTTTAGATTTTGAATTTGAACCTGCATTTAGTCCGGATGGAAAATTTGTAATTTACACCACCTGGAACGATGATTTGCGCGGAGCGATTAAAAGAACGGATATGAAAACGGGTAAAACCATTACTTTGAGCGATGAGAAAGGATTTTATTATTCCCCGCAATATTCTACCAAAGGCGATAAGATTGTTTTTAGAAAAGGCAGCGGGAATGACGTTTTAGGTTACAACTTTGGTAGAGGAACAGGAATATTTATCATGCCAGCAGCTGGCGGAAGTAAAACGCTGATTTCTGAGAACGGAATCCGCCCGCAATTTAACAATACCGATACAAGGATCTATTTCCAAAGTTATGCCGACGGGAAAAAAGCATTAAAAAGTATCGATTTAAACGGTGCAAACGAGCGTACGCATTTTACCTCGCAATATGCCAATCAATTTGTGATCAGCCCGGATAACAAATGGCTTGCCTTCAATGAACTTTTCAATGTATACATTACACCAATGATCAACACCGGAACAGCTCAGGATGCCTCTGCAAGCAATAAATCTATTCCTGTTGTAAAAGTGAGCACCGATGGCGGAACCTACATGCAATGGAGTACAGATAGTAAAAACCTGCATTGGACACTGGGGCCAAAGTATTTCACTATTGATGTTGCGGGTGCGTTTAATTTTGACGGTTCTACGCCTAAAACAACAGCAACATCCAGCGATATCAATCTCATTCTAAAAACAGACGTTCCGACAGGAATTGTTGCATTAAAAGGTGCCAGAATTATTTCTATGAAAGGTGAAGAAGTAATTGAAGATGGCACAATCCTTACCGATGGCAATAAAATTACCGCAATTGGCAAAACGTCAGAAATAAGTTTACCGGCAAATGCAAAGGTGATTGACCTGCAAGGCAAAACCATTATGCCCGGAATTGTAGATGTACACGCGCATTTGCGCACCAGTCCGGATGGAATTTCCCCGCAAAACGATTGGAGTTACATGGCCAATTTGGCTTTTGGAGTAACGACCGCTCACGATCCATCAAGCAATACTGAAATGGTTTTTAGTCAGAGCGAAATGCTTAAAGCCGGAAGAATGATTGGCCCAAGAGTATATTCTACAGGTTCTATTTTATATGGTGCCGATGGAGATTTCAAAGTTGTGATTAACAGTTTAGATGATGCTTTGGCAAATCTTCGCCGTTTAAAAGCTGTTGGCGCTTTTTCGGTAAAATCTTACAATCAACCTCGCCGCGAGCAACGCCAGCAGATCCTGGAAGCGGCACGCCAGTTAAAAATGGAGGTGGTACCAGAAGGCGGATCAACTTTTTTCACCAATATGAACATGGTTGCTGATGGACATACGGGAATAGAACACAGCATTCCGGTTTTACCTGTTTATAAAGATGTGACCACACTGTGGAACAATACAGATGTTGCGTATACACCAACATTAATTGTTGCTTACGGTGGCCAATGGGGCGAAAATTATTGGTATGACCGGACAAATGTATGGGAAAATGAAAAATTAATGGCGTTTACACCGAGATCTATAATTGATGCCCGTTCGAGAAGAAGATCTACATCTGAATATAGCGACTACAATCATATAGACATTGCAAAAGCCACAAAACAAATCGCAGACGGCGGAACAAAAGTGAATCTGGGCGCACATGGACAAATACAAGGTTTGGGCGCACATTGGGAACTTTGGATGTTTGTGCAAGGCGGATTCTCTCCTTTGCAAGCCATTAATGCAGCCACGTTAAACGGCGCAAAATATTTGGGAATGGATAAGGAAATCGGCTCTTTAGAAGTTGGTAAACTCGCCGATTTAGTGATTATGGATGCAAATCCATTGGATGACATTCGCAACTCAGAAAAAATCCGTTATGTGATGATTAATGGAAGATTATATGATAGCGCAACATTAAATGAGGTGGGTAGCCGCGATAAATTAAGAGGGAAACTGTGGTTCGAAAACATAAAAGGAACTGAATATATTATTCCTTCAAGCGAATCCGAAACCTGGACGTTTACTGTTCCGCATTGCGATTAATAATTTTTCAACCATTTAAGGAATTTGAGAATGTTAGTAATTAAGCTTAAATTCCTTAAATGGTTAATTTATCACACAACCAACAACCCGAAGTTTTTAAGAGAAGAATGTAAGAAATTAAGCTTAAATGAATCTTAAATTTCTGTAAATAGTTAGCTTATCACAGAACCAACAACCCGAAATTTCTAAGAGTATTAATTGGTTTGGAAAACCAAAACAGTTCAAAATTCTCCAAATTGGCTTCAAAATCTGCTTTAACTTCCTGGAAAGTGTAAATCTTATCTTGAGTGAGTGCTATTTTATTCAATAGCTCGTTTAGCCACTCTCCTTCTTCTTTGCTGGTTTGTATGGTAAAACTTTCCTTCTTATCGTGAAAACTTAAACTTGCCATTTCCCATGACCGGCCTTTTTTCGATTTGGTAAACGTTTCTAAAGAATGACTTCCACCAATCCAAACAATTTTTGCCGTTGGCTTTATGTTAAAATGATCTTCATCGTTCAAAGATTTTTCGATAAAATCCGCAGCGATTTGTGTTCGCGGGATTTTGAAATCGAACCAGTCTTGTAATGCATAATCAAAACAAATCCCGTGCATAAAATTGAAGAGCGATTTTTTTAATCCATAACTGAATTTATTGTGGTCGATTCCCGTTTTATCACGATAGTTAATGTCATTATTTGCGAAAGTACCAATTGCTTCAGTTTCTTTTACAACGCCAAATTTCTCTGGGTACATACCAACCGGACTATGCGCCGTCATCGCGAACTGATGCCAAAAACCAGACTGTAAAACACCTGCTTCGAAAAGCTGGCGAACCATTTCCAGACTGTCTACCGTTTCCTGAACGGTTTGTGTTGGATATCCGTACATCAGATATGCATGAACCATAATTCCGGCTTCGGTAAAATTGCGTGTAACACGCGCAACCTGCTCTACGGTAACACCTTTATCAATTAATTTTAGTAATCGATCTGATGCAACTTCCAAACCTCCGGAAACCGCGATACAACCAGATGCTTTCAACAAAATACACAGATCTTGTGTAAAACTTTTTTCAAAGCGAATGTTCGTCCACCAGGTTACAGCAAGTTTTCTTCTCAATATTTCCAATGCCACCTCTCGCATCAAGGCAGGTGGTGCGGCTTCATCCACAAAGTGGAAACCATTTTGACCTGTTTGTAAGCTAAGCTCTTCGATACGGTCAACAATTTGTTTGGCCGCAACGGGTTCATACACGCGAATATAATCGAGAGAAATATCGCAAAACGTACATTTACCCCAGTAACAACCATGTGCCATTGTTAATTTATTCCAGCGTCCATCACTCCACATGCGGTGCATCGGATTAACAATTTCGATCACAGAAATATACTGATCGAGCAACAATCCACTATAATCTGGGGTGCCTACATTAAGCTGTTTGTAATCACTCCGAAGCGCATCATTCTTGTAAACCACATGTCCATCTTCCAGCAAGAACGTACGCTTGTACATCTTCATTTGTTCGGGGATGTCTGATGTAATGTTTTGATACAACAACTCTACAGGCAATTCGCCATCGTCAAGCGTTATGAAATCAAAAAATTCAAATACGCGTGGATCTGAAAGCGAGCGCAGTTCTGTATTTGGAAAACCGCCACCCATAGATATTTTAATTTCTGGATGATTGGCTTTTAACCATTGAGCACACCGAAATGCGCTGTATAAATTGCCTGGAAAAGGAACAGAAATTAAAAAAAGTTTGGGTTGATGATTGGAAATATGTTGTTCTAAAATTTTAAATAGAACGAGGTCAATATAACTTGCCGCACCGCTTAGTGTGGTGTAAAGCTCATCAAACGAATTTGCGCTTCTGCCCAAACGTTCGGCATAACGGCTAAAACCGAAGTTATCATCCACACATTCTACAATAAAATCAGAAATATCTTCCAGATATAAGGTTGCAAGATGTTTAGCTTTATCTTGTGTACCCATAGCGCCAAAAGCCCAATCCAATTCCTCTAACTGATCAAACCTGGATGCCTGAGGGAGAAAATCACCACTACAAATTTGAAGCGCCAAAGTCGGGTTTCTCCCTTGAAGAAAAGAAATAACCGGATGAATTGTCTTTAAATATTCATCTCGCAGCGCGAAAATCCGTTTAGTATTTTGACTTGTCTCAGACCAATCGGATTGTGCTCGGCCAAAATCAAAAAGATCTTGCAATCCTTCTTTTGAGAATAAAGCCAAAATTACTTCAATACCCAAGTCTGCCTGTGCAGATGAAATCTGCTTCGTATTCAAAAACCCTTTGATATAGGCAGATGCCGGATAAGGGGTATTTAATTGCGTAAAAGGCGGGGTAATAATGAAGATCTCGTTTTTCAAAAGAAATAATTTTATGCAAAAGTAAGGGAAAAGATGGAAACTAAGGAGTACTGTATCTTTTGCTTTAGCAATACATCTCCACATCACAACAATTACTAATTTTCAACTGCTGAGCGCACAAAGAATTCACAGAGCTACACATAAAGCAATTCTGACTAAATAGTACTTTATTGCCACGGAAACACAGAAGTCACGGAATAAAATGATGGGCTAAAGGTCTCGCATTTTAATTTTAAATCTTTTGAACTCGCTCTCACTCAAACTGGCCTAACCACAGTTTCTCCGTTCTACTTTCAACCGACCTAGCTATTTTTTGGTAAAGATTTGGCAAGTCTTTGCACTGACCTTAATAAAAAAATAGCAGCCGGCAGTTTTTGTTTCTTTTTCCTGCGAAAAAGAAAGCGCCCTATCGGCGGTGAGCCTATTTTAACCACATCACTGAAAAATGTACAGAGTTTAAAGGAAAATATTATTGATTTTTGCCACGGAAACACAGAAGTCACGGAAGAAAAACAGATGGCTGATGAATATTCCGTTTTCACGTAAGTAAACTAAAACCAAGCAAAGCACGTTTTATCCATATATAAGTGTATCCTATCTTCATGAATTTTTTACGAATCATCCTTTTTCTGCTGGTATCCAATACTGTTTTTGCTCAAAAGACTTTCCATTTTCCTAGAGTCGCTTCACAAGGGTCAGATATTGCGAAACTGAAACCCGAAAACTGGAATGTCATCGATCAGACAAGCGGAGATTTGAACAACGATGGGGTACAAGATCTGGCTTTGATTTTTGAATTTAACACCGCAATAGATGAAACCCGTGTCTATGCCGACAACAACACAGATATTATCAAAGAGCATCAGCGTCCGCGGATTCTGGCGATTTATTTCAAAGATAAATCTGGAATCTATCATCTCTCTACCCAAAATAACGACTTCATCCTCAGATCTGAAGAAGGCGGCAAACTTGGCGATCCTTTACAAAGAATTTCCATTCAGGATCAACAACTGTTTCTGCGTTTTAGAGGCGGCAGCGAATGGCGTTGGGAAATGGGTTATACCTTTAAATTTGAAAACAAGGATTGGTTTCTGACAAATGCTATAAACTTGTATTACAACAATCAATCTGGCGATATGACCGAGAGAATTTACAACTTTAAAGAGCGCGAACTCACCACCACTCTTGGCAATATGTATCGAAGAGACATTTCAAACAGCAGAACCAGTGAGGTTCTTTTCTTCAATCACCTACGCACATTTAAAACCTTCAAAAAACCCTGGGCATGGGAAATTAGCCCAAATGTGTATTTATGATGGCTGAACCTTTCAGATTATTTCAGGTTCCAGACAATAGTATCTGAATACATTTTCCCCGCCTTTATCACTTCGGTCTTTATCGTATTTTTTCCTTTTTTTAGTAAAATATTGTCAAAAACGTAATGTACATCAACATCGGGTTTGATTGCTTTCACCTGTATCTTTTTACCATTAACATACAAATTTGGTTCGCCTACATTAGAATAAACAGTAACCGGCGTAATCGCTTTTGTCCGCTCAGTCGTTCTTCTTTCAGTTAGATATAGCACAGGATTTTTACTCCAATTGGCCTTATACCAATAAAAAACATCTTTCTTCAGTTTCCGGTCGAATGTAACCAGTCCTTTCATATTTCTGGCAATATTACCTCCTCGGTTCCACAATGGGGTGGCGAAATCAAACATGTTCCAGGCGTATGATGCAAGGATTATTGGATACCGCGCAATCACCGGCCATTGTTTTTCGTGGGTTTTTGTTTCATAATTCTCTGGATATTCAGGCGACATATAATTCCATTTTTCCGGAAGGGTGGATTGTTCCTGCTGTTGAAATACATTTCCATCCGCGCCATATTCAGAAAGGATCAGCAAATTTTCAGGGTAATTCTTTTCCATCCCACTTGCCCATTTTTGCAGGTCGTCTATTTGTCCGTTATACCAGCCGTAGTAATGATTAATTCCCTGGATATTCGCGTTCAGATTGGTTGGCCGATCCATTTCTGCGTATCCGCTTACAGAAACAGTATATCGATACGGATCGAGTGTTTTCGCCAGATCATTCAAATCGCGGGTGAGAACTGCAGGATAATCTGCTGGTGTTTTACCGTAAACCTCATTATGCAAACCCCAAACGTAGATAGCAGGATGGTTGTAGTTTTGTAAAATCAATTCCTGAAGCTGCTGTTTTGCATTCTCTCCCTCCTCTCCTGTTGATGTATTCACAAAAGGGATTTCGGCCCAAATTATAAAACCCATAGTATCACATTGCGAATACACGTACTCAGCCTGCTGATAATGTGCAAAGCGGATTGTAGTTGCGCCCATTTCCTTTATCAGATTTAGGTCTTCCTTGTGCTGCACGTTAGTTAGTGCGTTTCCATATTGCCATCTGTCCTGATGCCTTGAAACCCCAAACATAGAATATGGCTTCCCGTTTAAAAACATTCCTTTTCCTGCAACCAACTCAAATTTCCGAAGTCCTAATGGTTGTAAAACCTCATCTACCACAATTCCGTTGTGAATCACTTGTGACTTTAATTTATATAGATATGGGTTTTTAAAACCATCCCATAAATCCGGATGGGGAATATTCAACAATTGACTAAATTTTTGCCTGCCTTGAGTAAAAAGACGCTGCTGTTCGCTTTTTTCAAGCACAACTTTGCCTTCTTTATCTAAAACAATATTTTTGATTGTAATGTCTTCGGGCGTTCCTGTCACATTTTCAACTTTTACGGCAACCTCAATATCTGCACTATTCTTATCAACATTATGTTGCGAAATGTAAACGCCTGGCGAGGCATAATCAGTTGTGCTGATGTTGATTTTGTTTGTGGCAATAAGTTCCACCGGACGATAAATGCCTCCGTAAATTCCGAATAAAAAATGGTTAACCGGAATAATATCTTTTCGGGCTTTATTGTTCACCTTTACCAGGATTCTATTGGCTTTGTTCAACAAAATGGCATACGTAATTTCGAAACAAAAAGCACTGTAAGAGCCTTTATGCGTACCAACTAATTTATCATTAACGTAAACCTGGGCAACTTGCCCAACACCTTCAAACCTCAGGAATAATCTCTTGCCTTTGTATTCATCGCCAAAAACTACATCTTTTTGATACAATCCTTCGCCTTCATAAAAGTCTTTACCCAGCTGCATATCCGTTGCATTCCACGAATGTGGAAGCGTTACTTTTTCCCAGTCTTTGCTTTTTCCAGCAGTATCCGTTGTTTTGCTAAATGTCCAATCGCCATTGAAACTTTTTATCAATCGTGTTTCCTGAGCATTTGACACTTCTACCATACACAACAGCATCAATAGATTTATCCAATTTTTAACTTTCATCTAATTTTATTGACTTATTTTAAGCGTATATTCTCCTTTTTGTATTTTATTTTTTGCCTGAAGTTGTATGCGGTATAAAAAATCGCCCCAAACATTTTTCAAACGTATATCATCCATTGGTTTTTCCTCGATGCGAATGTCAAATTTTTGTGCATCGAAAAACATGCTTACGCCATTTTTCCATTTTAAAGTTCCATTGGTTATTTGAGGTTTTTCAGCAGACATAAAATTGAGTGTATTTTTATCCAGTACTTTTTCCAGATCGAATTGATCGCGCAGAATAATTTCTTTTTTGTATCTGTCAAACGTCCATATTCTACGCCAAGACTTTACAGAGGCTTCCTGTGGATAAGCATTGGAAATATCCATAGAAAGTACATCTACGGATTTATTATGTTTAACTTTAAATTCGGTGGCTTTATATGAACTGCCATCTTTTTGCTCATATCCATTAATATTTGGCGTATTGTGCCATTGAGACTGCACATTCCACAATTCATATCTTTTGTTGCTGAAGGTTTTGCTCGTGTAGGTTCCCACTCCGGCGTCGATAATAACGGGACTACCGTCAGCATAAACAATAAAATTGCCGATATCATTGTGGTTATGGCTTTCTCCATTATGGCCTCCTTTTGCGGCAAGGAAAAGACCTTTATCAGTTCCCTTTTGCATCCTTGCCACGAAGACTTTAAGATTGGGCAAAACGGCAAATTCAGGATATGGAGATTTGGTTTCAGTGGCCGTGAGCCTTTTAGAAACCGATGTAATAGCCGTGAAATTGATAAGATCATCACTCGAAATCTTTCGCTTCCGTTCGTTGAACAGATAAGCTGCGTATTCTTTCAGTACGTCATCATTAAAAAGCTTTCCGTAAGTATATACGCTAACCGGATCTTGTGTGTAATTTGCAAACGCATCGGCAAAGTTCACCATCTTATTTCCGGAAATTTGCATTTTATAGGTATAACTTCCCATGTCGTGAATCAATTGTCTATCCGACAAGGTGATTTTGTCTTCTGAGGCTTGCCCAATTAAACTCAGTAATTGAACGAGCTTCCCTCCCGCCATATCCCAATAACTGGGACCTTCATCACAGCCGCCATCTTCAGGATATTGATTAATAAAAAAATCTGTGCTGGCCAATATTTTTTTACTGAGAAGAGTAAGACTGTCTCCAGGCTCGGAAACCAAAAGAGCCGTTTGCATGATATTGGTATTGTTGAAGGAATTCCAGTTATTTACCGCATTGCCTTTAAATCCCATCCACCAAAACGTATCATATTTGAGGTAAGGGTCGAAAATTCTTCTGTTAAGTTCATACAATATGCGTCCGTTCAAAATCTTGGAATATTTTGCAAATTTGTCTGACAGGAGATGATAAATCATGGCTACGTTGGCACCTGTTTGGGAAGCATTCAGATCAATATATGGATTAACGATATTTGCGAGATCTGCACCTTCTTTTTGCACGGTAATGTGTGCAGGTGCTACCCAAGTACTTTCTTCCAAAATGAGCCAAAGACCATCTACAATTTTCGGGATGTATCTTTCATCGTTACGGATCAGCTCTCCAACCACCAGGTTTGAAAGGATTTTACGGCGCTCGCCCTGCAAATTTTCATAATTTACGCGGGTTCCGGTTTCCCGGTAGTCCAGATATAAACTTGCAGGCAAAGACGGCCAGTTATAGGTCAGTGCATCGTCAGCCTTTTTAACTAAATTTTGTTTGATAGTATCCGGAAGCGCTGCAATAGATTGCAGAACCGCTAATTTATTTTTCTGCTGCCAGCTACTTAAATTTGGGAATGCGGCTGCGCCAGAGTATGCTTTATTATAACTATATGTCAACCAATTTCTGGGATTTAGTTGAGCTTTCGCCACGAAGGCAAATTCAGATATCATTAAAGCGGTTAAGATCAATTTATTCATATACTTATGTTTTCGCATCTCCAAATGAATTTCCAGCACCTGTACTCGGCTTGGTGTCTATATAAATGACAAAAGGTTTATCGGTCGAAAATTCCGTGGGAAGCTGCACATCGTAATACACATTACGATCTCCACTCATACCTATATCTGAAACCTTAATATACAAATTGGTTGAGGGCAGCAAATAGGCTGCGATAGGTTTATCTTTATACGCACGCGGGATTGGTAAACGTAAAACATTATTTACCGGTTTATTGAATACGGTTAGGAAAAGTTTATTTTCTTTTTTGGTAAAATATCCGAAATCTGGTTTGGGGAGGCCGGAATAACCTGTACCATAAATAGCTTCACCATTTTTATTTACCCATTTTCCAAGTTCTTCAGCTATTTTACCTTCTTCTGGCCTGATATTGCCTTTGCCATCCGGCCCAAAATTGATCACCAAATTCCCGTTCATGGATACAGCATGCAAAAGCATATCGGTTAAGTCGTCAGTAGTTTTAATGTAAGACGATTTCCAATCTGAATTGTATCCCCATTGATTGGGCGGAATGGTCATTACACAATCCCAATCTCTGCCTTGCAATACTTCAATATTTTCAGGCAACTTGCGTTCCCAGCCCTGCTCGTAATCTCCCATCATTTTATGGTTACTATCGAAATGGCGTTTACCATTTTCGTCTGCTCTAAAACGACTTCCAATAACCAATCCTGGGTGGAGTTTACGTAATTCCTTTTCAAGATCGTCGGCAAATTTAGATTGTTTTACCCAAGCAGCATCCCAGGTTCCGTCAAACCAAAGCCCTTTAGCTTTCGGATATTTTGTCAATAATTCTATAAGCTGATTTCTGGTAAAGGATTTAAATCCTTCATACGCAAGGCTGTCTGCTTTCGTTTTGGGTATACCGCTTTGGTATCCTTTGTGGTTCCAGTCAATAATCGAAAAATACAAGTAAACATCAATGCCCTGCGCATCATATGCATCTACAACCTGTTTAACAATGTCTTTTTTATACGGCGTATATTGAACGGTATATTTGGTATACTTGCTGGGCCACATGCAGAAGCCATCATGATGCTTTGTAGTGAAGATGACATACTTTGCCCCCATTTGTTTCGCCTGTGCTGCCCACGCATCGGCATTAAAATCAGTCGGATTGAATTTAGTGTAGAGTTGGTCATAAGTTTCTTTCCAGTTAGCTGGTGCGCCATTTCCAGACCATGACCGAATCCATTCGGCTGCTCCGCCGTAAGTTTTCCCTTCCCATTGTCCACCAGGAATGGCATAAATTCCCCAGTGGATAAATTGCCCGAGACCATAACTCCGCCAGCGCTGCATATCCGCATCGGTTCTATTGCCTGTACGGTGTGCCCCGTATTTCAGTGGGATTGTATCTGTAAGCATTTGTTGACCGATGGCCGGATTTCCTGCGAATGAGAATGTAACTACAAGAAGTAAAAGAATTTGTTTATAGCTTTGCATGATGTTCATTTTTTTGATGATTATCTAGAATTTCTTATTCCAAGGCCTCATGCCCAATTTTGATTTTGCGTATCGCTTACCGGAGAAATACCTTTATTCGTTTTCGAATCAGATAATTTCTCTATTATCTGGTTTTTACTCGTCTGGAAAACGACAATATTTTTACCTTCGAAAGCCGATCGTTTGAAATCGATTTTGTATCCTTTGTCATCAAAGATACTCGACGGATTCATATTGGTGTTGCCGTCATAACCGATACTGATATAGGCTTTGAGCGTATTTTTGGATTCCAAACATTTGTAAATTGTTGAATACCCGCCGCCATTTAAAAGCGCTTGATGCCGAATCTGGAAGCCATCTTTTTTACTTATTTGAATTGGTGGGTTATCCAGAAAATTTTGAGGTTTTTCTCTTACATAATCTTGTAAGTATCTCGGGCGGATGCTCCGTTCTGGCCGAAAATCCAGTGTAGGTTTTTCTTCATGCCCTTTACAGTTGATATTAACAACCATCAATTCCATCACTGCTAAAACGGTCAATAAAGGGCCTGTTGCACTTGTATTATAGACATCTAATTTAAGTGAAGATGATTGTATTTTTCCTCTCGTTTTAAAATTGAAATGTCCAATGGGCAAACGAGCTTCCGTAAACAATTTGTTTACATCTGGATATTGAGCTACGCGATTGTCTATCACGTCAGTTCGACCAATATTAAAGCGGTCGACCCAATTTATTTCTTGCGCCTTTGCAAAGGCAACTGCTAAAAAGCAGGGGGATGAGATGAGATATGGTTTCATTAATCTTTATAATTTAAGGATAACCTGCTTTTTCCTAATGGTTCAGTAGTTTCATTGGGGTTAAACGGATTATAAAAATTCAGACCAGATGCTTTAAACCATTCTATATGCGGCTCCAATCGTTTTAGGAATTCCTGACTATTTTTATTTGCGGATTCGAGCCAGCTGGCTTCCGCCAATGCGGCAATTCTCGGAAACAGTAGATAATCTAAACGATTACTATTCTGAGCGGTTTCTGTCCATAGATTTGCTTGAATGCCTAAAATATTGTTTTCTGAAAGGTTTCCATCAACGTAGTTATCGGCATTGAAGTTGTATACAGAAATTAAATCGTTAAATTTCCGATCCCATTTGCGTCCAAAACGGTGTGTGCTATCCTGAACAAAATCGAAATACAGCGGAAGCCTTGGACATAATACTGTTTGATATCCCATTTTGAGGGATGCATTTAATTGTTGAGGTTTATCATGCCGCCACCAAAAAATTATCGTTTTATCTTTAGGTAACCCAGCGTCAACCATTTCATCCCATACCAAAACTTTATTTTTCAGCTTAAACACAGAATCGGCCATTCTTTTAATAAAATATTTCTCTACTTCGAGTTCATTTTTTAAATTGAACCGCATTTTTAAGGTATTTATCGTGGTATCTGTTCTCCATTTGTCATTACCAAAACTTACTTCATCACCACCTATATGAATCATTTGAGCCCGAAAGAGCAATTGCGTTTCGTTAAGTATTTTGGTGAGGTAACTGTAGGTCGTTTCCAAACCTGGGTTAAATGTAAAGTCGGGATGTTCTTTTGATCCGCCACCAGAGAATTCCGGATAGGCTTTATTTGCCGCAGTAGCATGTCCTGGCATATCAATCTCTGGAATTACAGTAATGAATCGTTCCGCAGCATAAGCCACAACTTCTTTAATTTGCTGCTGTGTATAATAATTTGCAGGCGTATTGGGATCAGTAAAACTGCCGATACCTCCAACAAGCGTTAACCTTGGATATTTCTTAATTTCTAAACGCCAGCCAGGCACATCTGTTAAATGCCAATGGAAACGATTTAATTTATAAAGCGCCATCCAGTCCAGAATAGATTTCACTTTTGCCACACCAAAAAAATGTCTGGATTCATCTAACATAAAACCTCTCCAAGCGAATTTGGGCTCATCTTTTATCTCCAAAATGGGCACAACAATCTTATTCTTTTCTGCTGATCCGCGAACCAGCTGCAAAAAGCTTTGGATTCCATTAAAAATGCCCGCCGGACTTGAGGATTCAATTTTTACTTGTCCTTCAGTAATCTTTAATTTGTATGCTTCAGTGCCTTTATTTTTGCCAGTAGATAGTAAAACCAGATAAATCGCCGCATCCTCACCTTCTCCATGAATAGGTGTAATCCCTTTTAAATCGAATAGAGATTGTTGCAGATAAAGTACCTGTGATTGCAAAACATCTTGATTGGCAGCAATTTCAAAATTTGGCATCAATTGCAATACACCCTCGCCTAAGGTCATCTGCTTTGGGTATGGAATGAGCGGAGTATTTTGTTGGGCTGTGGCCATTTTGAAAAATAGGACAGTCGAAAAAAGTAAAATGTAGCGCATACCTAAGTCTATTTTTGAATTGTAGAAGCAGCCCGGTAGGAAGCTATTTTTCTGTCTATTTACATTCCGAGTGCGGGACACTTTTACTAATATAATCAGCACTTTTAACCTTTCAATCTATTGATTTTGATACAATTCAGATCAAACGTTTGATTTAACCTTTAAAAGGTTTGAAAAAATGGAATTTAAATCAGGCCAGCGCAATTTGATTGCGCCGACCCAATTCTAATGCTTATAATGCAATGACTCGGATTGATGAAGCTTTGTCATTAAATGTGGAGAGATAGCTGCTCGCTGCATTGAGTTCGAAGCTTGTTCCGGTAAAGTTATCTCCGTCATATAAAATTATTTTAACGCCCAGGTCAACACTGACTGAAGATATGTCATTATCCTTGATTCCTTTCGCAATTAAATCTGCAGTTGTATAATCTCCAACTGGCAATGAGACACTATAACCTCCGTAACTCGCATTTTGATAAAATTTACCGGTGCCATTCGCGCCAATTTGCGGAATCCCATTTAAAAAGTTAAACGTGTATGTTTGCGTAACTAAATTTCCATTATTTAACAACAACTTAACCTTAAATTCATAAGGCTCATTGTTTTTGTAATATAACTCATTCAGCGGAATACTTCCTGCTAAGGTATTTCCCGTATTGGGATTAAAACGCCAGCTCACTGCATTATAGTCTTTATTTGCACCAACCCCTTCATTATTAACGTTCGGATCCAAGTAAACAATAACATCACTAACAGGCAAGCTACTTGTGAACGTTCCATTTAATTGAAAAACTTGTGCTGCCGAATCGAAGGTGCTTGAATTTGCATATATGCTGGTACTTGAGCTCTGATACGCTGTTTCAATGGGACTTGGATTTTGAAAAATTTCGTTACAGTTTAAGATTGCCGCATCGCCTTCTGTGAGAAAAGTAGGTTGTCCTTTACTAAAACTCACATTTCCTGAGCCCATAAGAGACGTTCCTAAACTTTGCTGTTCCGACGCATATTTAGCGTGATTGTGTGCCAGGTTTAGTCCGTGTCCCAACTCGTGCAACATTCCACCAAGATAGTTTGAATTTGGATTGGGTATTTTATCTACCGCCATACTGGAATTGTCTACGGCAAAGCAATATTTCCCATATCCATAAAAAGGCTGATCTCCACCGTCGCTACGTTGTGGAAGTAAAATTAACATATGCCCGGAATTGGAGAATTCTGCTGGATGACTGCTCCTATACGTATTTATTTCATTAATTATTTTGGTTGCTGATACACTGGAGCTGTAGGGATAATCTGTTTGCGCGCCCTGGGCATGTATTTCAATAATCCGGACCAAACCAGTGGAGTCATTCCTCGCCAATCCCATATATTTATCATATCCATAGCGAAGCATTTCATTGTGAAACCAGGTTTGGAAATGGGTAAAAAGTGTAGAAAGTCTGCTTTGATACCCAGAAACTGCTGGATTATCTGTTGGGACAAACATGACAATATTCAGATTTTTTGGATTGGAAACGAAAGTTGATCCTTCTTCTGCCTGCAATTTTGAATTTGCAGAAAGCGTTTCTTCTGATGGTAATTTTTTACATGAAAAAATTCCGACGCTCATAACAGCAAGTACGAGCAAATAGATGGTGCGATGTTTAATGTAATTCATATTTATTATTTTTAGTTTTTGTCTATTGATTTAATTTGTCTTACCATCCGGGATTTTGATGTAGGGAACCGTAGCTTTTTAGAATCTCAGTCCGCGGAAAAGGAACGAAGTACATTTGCGGATAAATGAAAACTGTCGATAAGTGTACAAAGCTGCTATAGGTATACGTACCATTGGCTTCCAGGTACACCCGCGTTCCGGTAACACCCTGTGCTTCCGTTTGTTCTGCGGTTCGCCACCTTCTGGTATCGTAAAACCAATGCCCTTCCTGATAAAATTCAACCCGGTACTCATTTTGTAGTAATATGCGCAATGCCTCTTTTGAAATCCCAGCAGACACACCATACCTCCTGTCCGATCCGGGCAGTATACCGGCACGTTCACGAATTCTATTCAGCCAGGTGACTGCTTCTTCAGTCCGCCCCAATTCATTCAAAGCCTCCGCATAGCCTAGATAAATTTCTGCCAGTCTGATGATTGGATATGCACGATCGACATTTAATGTACTTAAGGGAAGTCGATCATTGCACATTTTACGACTATAAAAACCTGTTTTGGTGTAATAAGCCGTTATGCCGTCGGGCGTTGTAATTCCGGTGGTTCTATTGGTATAAATACTAATGGGTTTCAACTCTGTTGTTGTCCGGTCTGATACGAGCGCTTGATTGTATATAATGGAATAATAGAATCTTGGATCCCGATTCAAATACGGGCTACTTGGCGAAAAACCTGAACTTGGGTCTGTTATTGCTTTTCCATTATTCATTCCAAAAGCATTAACAATATGTTCTGTAGGGTTGCTGAATGTCGCTCCGCTATAGGGAGATGTTCCCAAGCTTCGTGGAAACCAGTAATTTTCCAATACTTTTCCTTGCGCAATATTAAAAACATAGATGTATTCAGAATTTTTTCTGCTCTCGGTAAACATCTTCCAAAATCCATTTCCAGGATAATTCGGCAGGGAGTTGTCCACAACTAAAGCATATTCGGGTAAATCTATAACTGCTTTTAAGGCATCTGCAGCTTTTTGCCATAAATTTTGATCGTAAGAAACGGTGTACGAAACTAATGGAGCAATTTGAGCATCGGTAGTTACAGGACTTCCATTAAACAACGGACTCGCTGCAGTAAGCAATAATCTTGCTTTCATCGCATAACATGCGCCCGATGTAGCGCGCCCGTAATCTGTTGCAATTTGTTCGAGCGAAGAGGGTAAATCTCTCGCTGCAATATCATATTCTGCCGCAATATAATCTACACATTCCTGATACGTATTTCGGCGATATTCATAAGTAGGAAAGTCATCACTTGCATCGTCGCCCATCAATTGAACACTGCCATACAAACGAATTAAAGCTTGATAATAAAAAGCCCTTAAAAATCTTGCTTCTGCCGCCAGGCGAGTTTTTTTTGCTGCCGAAAGCGGCGTGGTCGGCAAATAAAATAGTAATTTATTTGCAGCGCGTATTTTTTGATAATAAGCTGCATAGGTAGCGTAAAATGGTCCACTGGTGCTGCTAGAACCTCCGGTTAAAAAAGAATTTTGTCCGGAAAACCCACTGGCATTATTGGTAGTCAAATCTTCCAAATTCCCATTATTATCACTTGCACCACTATTGCTAACTAAGCTGTTCCGTAAAGGAACAATATCCATCCCAGTGGCAGCATATACTGTATTTAGAAAATTATTGGTTAGTGCACTATCTGCGAAAACTTCAGCCTCAGAGAGCGGCTCTGTGGCCGGATCAAGAAAACTAGCTTTCTTGCAGGCATTGGCGGTGAAAAGTAAAACCAAAGATATGGCTATAAAAAATCTATTCTTCATAATCAAAATACTAAAGACCAAATTGAATTCCAAAATTGACAACACGTTGTTGCGGATATTCTCCAACCGTAGTTGAGCTTACAGACTCAGGATCAATATCTGCCGGAAGATTGGTATACAACAATGCCATATTATATCCATTTGCATAAATGCGGAGACTATTCAGATGTAGTTTTTTATATATAGACGCGGGAAACTGGTAACCGATGTCTGCCGTTTTCCAGCGGATATAATCCCCTTTTACATACCAGAAAGTGGACTGATAAGTTGAAGTGGGGTTATTTGCATTCGGTGTACTGCCTGAAAGCTCAGGAAATATTGCATTTTCAGCAGTAATGGGTGTCCATCTACCAGAATTCAACGGAACTGAAACCCGATCCGGTACGGTATAACTAATCGAGCCTCTGTTCATACTCAGGTAATTTCCGAACGCGCTCTGAAATGTGGTGGAAAAACTAAACCTTCCATATGAAAAACCTAAGGTAAATCCTGCATTGTAAAAAGGAATGTTAGTTCCAATATACCCCTTATCATTCTCATCAATAATACCATCGCCATTTAGATCTTTGAATTTTACCGAACCTAGAAAAAGATTCGAAAGCGGTACAGAGGACGCCAATTTGGGTGCGGTGTACAGTTCTTCTAAAGTTTGATAAAAACCGTCAAACTGATAAGCGAAAATAGGATTGGCCGTTTGCCCGGTTGAGGCAAGCCAAGGATATGGATAGGCGGGTTCGTTTCTGTAGGTCACTTTATTTTTGGCAAAACTTAGATTGGTATTCATGAAAAAACTAACTTTTGGGCTAATACGTTTATTATATGTTATATTTACTTCAAAACCCTTATTTTCCTGTGTACCTAAATTATAGGGGGGCAAACTAGCGCCAAATGAACTCGGAATTGATGCTGGCGTAGTGAAAATATTTTTGGTATTTTTCTTAAATGCATCCAATTCAAGAGATAATTCGCCATTAAACAATTTCAGATCTAAGCCCAGATTAACTTCATCAGTAACCATCCACGTAATTTGTGTATTAGCCAATAAGGGTTCTAATAAACCTGCATAATTAACCGGTGTTTCTCCAAAATAATAGGAAGCTCCAGAATTTGCTACGTAACTTTTTTCATAAAGGTAAACATTGGTCCCAATCCGGTCATTTCCGGTTCTTCCGGCCGAAGCCCTTAACTTCAACAGGTTGATACTTTTGATGTTATTTTTAAAAAAAGGTTCTTCACTGATATTCCATCCAATTCCGACAGCGGGAAAAAGCTGATGCGCGCGATCAGACTGAAACCGATCTGATCCATTGTACGCACCATTTATATCGAAGAGGTATTTTTGCTTGTAGTTGTACGTGAATTTTCCTGTAACTCCTCTAATATTGTAGGGATCGGCAAGAATCACCCCATCGGGATCTTTATTTGTTGTAGATTGATTTAAAAGAATCAATCCGGTAACATTATGATCCCCAAACTGCTTATTGTAATTTAGGTTCATCCTTAAATTGAGGTTTTTTGACATAGCAGCTGTAGAAGAACTTCTGGTAAGCGCACCCATTCTATATAAACCAATAGTTACCGGATCATAAGCACCTGTGGTTCGATTATATGTGTAGGCCAATATCTCGCTCGAATTTCGAGTTAGGTTTCTTGTGAAGTTATAATCTGTAGCCATTGATACCAGAGCATTTGCAGCCAGCCCTTTAGTTATAAAGTTGAGTTCCTGATTGGCTTCTACCACCATATTCAAATTGTTTGTATAAGTTCGTCGATAACCCGAATAGGTTAGATTGGCCACCGGATTTGGTTTTACGGTTGCCGGATTTGTTGAACTGGCTATAAGGCCATTAGGCCAGTAAATAGGATAAGAAAATCCGTTTAGTTCACCATTCCATAAATATTGAAACGTGGTACCTCCACCATTCCATTCTGTATCGTTCGGAATATTCGTTACACCGAAACGACCGGATAAATCGATTCTGATTTTAAGTGTTTTTGTAGGCTTTAAATCTACGTTAGAACGAAAATTATATCTATTGTATGTGTAATTTGAATTGTAACCTTGATCAGCAGAAAAATCTCTATACAAGCCTCCCTGAGAAATATATCCCACGCTAACAAAGTACTTCGCTTTATCGGTACCACCACTTACATCTAAGTTGGCTCTGGTCTGAAGACTTACCTCGCGCATCAGTTCATCCCACCAATTTACATTTGGATAATTATAAGGATCATCGTTTAATCGATAATGTTCAAGGGCGCCGTTGGCAAAATATTGAGAGTAGTTACTTGTTTCGGGTGTCGAAGTAGTACCGGCGAACTGTTCAACCAAGCGTTCACGCAATAAGCTTAATGTGGTATAGCCATCATTTACCTCAGGTCTTTGTGTCGGAAATTGCAATCCGACTTCCGTTTTGAAATTAAGTTCTGGTTTACCCGGACTGCCCCGTCTTGTTCTAACAATAAATACCCCATTAGAACCTCGAACTCCATATACAGCAGTTGTAGACGCATCTTTCAAAATCGTAACGCTTTCAACTTCGTTGGGATCCAGCTGGCTTACCTGATCTAATGTGTACTCTACGTCGTCCACAATTATCAAGGGACTGGTTCCGCCTGCGTAAGAATTAATACCTCTGATTTGGAAACTTGCGGCATCGGCCCCGGGTTGTCCGCTTCGTTGCTGTGAGAAAAATCCCGGAAGCCTTCCGGAAAGCGTGTTTTGAATACTAGCGGATGGTGTTTGACGAATGAGTTCACCAGAAATCGTGCTCGTAGCGCCCGTATTCGTAACTTTTTTCGTTAACTGTCCAACACCAAGAACAACGACTTCTTCCAAACCCCGGGTATCTTCTTCCAATAGTATTGAAAAATTATTTTTCCCTTTTGTATCGATTTCTTGTTCAAGGTAACCTACAAACCGAACAATGATAACCCCAGTATTTCCTTTAAGTCTGAGGGTAAATTTTCCGGCTTCGTTTGTTTTGGCACCGTTAGATGTTAAATCTTTTTCGTAAACGGACGCGCCCTGTATTGGACCAACTTTATCAGAAACCACGCCGGTTACAACCGTTCCAATTTGGCTGTAACTATTGATCCAAACCAATACCAGCGGGAGTAATAAAAGATTAACTATGATTTTCTTCATGTCATTTGTATTTGAATTACCAGCCAGGATTTTGAGTCATCAAAGAATTTGATACCATTTCATTAAATGGAATTGGATATCGGTACATCTTGCCTGCATCAAATATTACGGGCTGAACACCTACGATTTGATAATTGAGTATGCCACCTGTTGACACAATCTGTACGCCAGCCAATGTTCCATTAAGTACGGTTTCTGCGATTTTCCATCTCCGGATATCCCAAAACCGTTGTTCCTCAAATGCCATTTCTACCCGCCTTTCATGTCTGATCCGGGTTTGCATTTGTGCTTTTGTCAATCCTGTTGGTAAATTGGGCATCCCAACCCTGCTGCGGATGGCATTTATCGCAGTATAAACTGAATTGTCTGGCCCGGCAGACTCGTTCTGTGCTTCGGCAAAATTGAGCAATATCTCAGCATATCTGAAAATTGGAAAGATGTGATTGGTTGCTGTGAAACTCGTTGCTGAAGAATTACTGGTCATAAATTTCCTCATATAATAACCGGTACGTGTTTCGCCACTATTTACCAATCCAAAACCATAAGGACGATCCAATCCTCCGTCATAAGTTTGAACAGCCCGGTTTAGCCAATACAAACCATTATACATTATTGTTGCCGGAAAACGCGGATCGCGATTATAATAAGGCATTGTTGCAACATAACCAGAACCACTTTCATTAATTTGTCTTCCATTACTCATTTCGAATTCGTCCACCAATTGCTGGGTTGGGTTGGTTTTACCGGCTCCTGCCCGCGTATACCCAACCGGATCATTATTGGTTTCTAAATTCGTATTTGCGACCGCCATGTATGGCAAAATGATTTCGCTATTTGAAGCCGTAGAAAAAATACTTAGGAATTTATTTACGGAACTAACATAGGCGGATAGGTTTGCGGAAGTGGTTACGCCTGCTAAAGTGGTGGTACTATAATGCGATGTACTGGCGGTATTGTGCAGGGCATAGGAAAACCGGCCTTCTGAAACACTATCCATAATAGCTTTTGCTGCTGCCGCCGCGAGTACCCATTTGCTTTGGTCATTACTCGGGTTATTAAAAGGGCTAGCCGCATACAACAATAACCTGGATTTCAATGCCATTGCCGCGCCCCTTCCAAATCGACCATAGTAGGTGGCACTGAGTGTACCTGTTGTACTTGCGTTTCCAGTGAGCAGGTATGGCATAGCCGAATCCAATTCGGTAATGATGTAATTTTGTACCTCATCGTAACTGCTTCTTCCGATACGAATTGGCTCGGATGTTCCGTAAACAATATCACCAATTAGCGGAACACCTCCCCATCGTTTAAGCAATTCAAAATAGAACATTGCTCGTAAGGCCCGTGCTTCTGCCTTCCATCGATTCATCAAGCCTGCGGTACGCAAAGGAACCCGGTCAATATTGGCCAGAAAAATATTGACCTTTCGAATTCCTGCATAATTTGCCGACCAGTTGTTATCCGGATTTACTGCCGTAGAAATTCCTCCAGTCGAAAAATATTGAACAGCATCTGTATTGGCATTTGGCAATGCATCGTCCGATCCTGCATCTAAAATTGTTCCGACGTTTGCCGTAACTGAATACAACGCCACAGATGTGACAGATAGTCGGTTATAACCTCTCGGTAGAGCCGAGTAAATATTGTTGAGAAATCTTTCAGCGTTTACCCCCAAAGAGTCTTGAACGTCAAATATCAAGTCAACTTCGATCAATTCGGCTGGAGGCGTCGAATCCGTTAATTTATTGCAGCCGCCTGTGAAAAGAAGAATCAGGATAAAAGTCGAAAATAGTACAACTGTTTTTATATGTGTCTTTGTCATCGTCATAATTTTAAGGTTACACCTCCACTAATAATTCTATTGTTCGAAAATCCTGATGTTAGCGATTCTGGATCGAGATAATCCAACGCCGTGACCGTAAATAGGTTATATGCATTTATAAAAAATCGCAACTTTTTAATTTTTGCTTTTTTAATCCATTTCGATCGGATACTATAGCCAAATTCAAGATTTTTTAACCGCACATAGTTCCCGTTTCTAAGCCAAAAACTAGAGACCTGCGTATTGTTCACATTGGTTCCAAGGGTTAATCGTGGAAGTGTAGCATTTACTGTATTGTTAACCGCCCACCGGTTCTCAGTGGTATAATCTAAAACATAACCGGTGCTATTGTTAAAAGCAGACATTTGTGTCGAATTGAGATAGACCTCTTGATTGACAACCCCCTGAAACAATCCGGATAAATCAAAATTCTTATACGCTAAAGAAAAATTAAACCCAAAAAATATCCTAGGACTATTGCTTCCAATCTGCGTAACATCTAAAAAATCGATTCTGCCATCTCCGTTTAAATCCTTATATTTTATATCACCCGGCTGCGGAGTATAACCTTGAATGGATGGTGTATTGGATGAATTTTCATCCTCCTGATAAAATCCAATGGCCTGATATCCCCTAACAGCCGATATCGGCGACCCTTGGTAATACAACCACTCGTAAGGTAAATTGGCCTCATCATATGATAAAATCTTGCTTTTTTCAATAGAGATATTTAAGCCAAATCCATACTGTAGCGAAGTCGTAGACCGGTTGTTGAAATTTAAACTTACTTCCATTCCAGAATATCTGGTTTTGCCCACATTATCTGTTGGATAATTTTGGCCAAGTATCGCGGTTGTATAGCCATTACCAGGATTGCGGATTAAATCGTAATATCTGTTGTTATAGTAGTCGAAACTTACACCAAGCCGATCTTTGAATAGAGTAGCGTCAACGCCAATATCATATTTCCATGCCTTTTCATTCTCCAATGCACTGGAAATACTATTTTCCGCTGCACCGCTTACACTGGCTAAACTGGTGCCGAAAACGTATCCCGTTGCACTGGTACTATAGGACTGAATATAGCTGTAGTAAGAATTAGGATTTGCCCAGGCAGTTTGCCCTACGGTAGTCCGCAATTTCAATGTTCCAATCCATTCAGAATGAAACCATTTCTCTTTATTTAAAGCCCAAGCTAAGCCCAGAGAAGGTAAAAACTGCCACCGATTTTCTGGTGCGTATCTGTTGTAACTTCCAAATACACCGGACAGTTCGAGCATATATTTTTGTTCGAAATTGTAACGCCCGGTTATTCCTGCATTGCGATATATCTGACTTAACTGATTGTAGACGATGATATTGTTGTCTACGTTGTAAGAAGCCAAAACATCCAAATTATTTTTCCCGAACTGTGCAGCATATCCCATTAAAAAGTTGACATAGGTCTGCTTAAATTGGCTTCCGTAAACATATGAAGCCGTACCGGCTGCAACAATACCATCGGTTCCCGATTGTATGTATGTTATATT
Source organism: Pedobacter terrestris (assembly GCF_052343045.1). Taxonomy (NCBI): domain Bacteria; kingdom Pseudomonadati; phylum Bacteroidota; class Sphingobacteriia; order Sphingobacteriales; family Sphingobacteriaceae; genus Pedobacter; species Pedobacter terrestris. Next base: position 2,885,237 of record NZ_CP180264.1, read on the forward strand.
ATCGCCAGAAACTACTGGATAGTAAATGGCGAAAGTTTTAGATCGGTTTGTATATTGCTGATAGTAATTGTTGATAGAAAGCAAACCTTTAGCCCAAAGCCCGGGTAGAATGTCGTCGAGTTTATAATTTAAACTCACATCTGCAGCCAAACTTCTGGCATCAACAGGCATATAACCCGTAGAAATGGCGGTAGCCAATATATTATTGGTGAGTTGTGCCGTTCCACCGAAAGTGCCATCTGCATTTCGGGGTGCATAGGCGAGCGGAGAGGTCGCGAAAATGGATGACATCAGAATCCTGGCTCCCGGTGTATCAATGGAAAAATTAGTGGCTCCTGGTCCATTGCTATTTTCTATTGCGCCGAACAAATTCAGAGATACCGTAATATCGTCATTGAAATTCATCTGAGCGTTAGTTCTGATACTATAACGTTTATAGAAATTATCTGTATCATAATTGTTTTCAGGATCGGTAAGCAAGTTTCCATCCTGATTAAAATTTTCCAAGCTAACATAGTAGCGATAGGTTTTAGAATTTCCGGCAACATTAACACTGTATCGTTGCTGGCTACTCTGGTTTCTATACACCAGATCATACCAGTTAGTGTTTGGGTTTAAATAAGGATCGTTGGTTCCATTACGATAGCTTGCTATTGCATTGGCGCTATACAATGGCGCAGATCCGGGGTTTGTATTTTGTTGCGCTTCATTATATAAGGTTGCATAATCTGCTCCTGTAATAAAATTTGGACTTCTCAAATTACTAAGAAATCCGTATTGGGCATCAAAACCAATTTCAAGAGAGTTGTCTCCTTCTGAGCGGTCTCGTGTAGTGATATAAATTGCTCCATTTGAAGATCTGCTGCCCAACATCGCTGTGGAAAGTCCATCCTTCATCACCGTTATTGTTTCGATATCTGCCGGATTAAAGGACATAAATGAGCGTACAACACCGTCAATGACAAAAATCGGAGTTTGCCCGCGCAAACTTATTGAGGCTGCATCATATCCTGTTAGTGAATTATTCTGGTTTGTGTATAAGCCTGGCAAACGACCAGTAAGTATATTAGTGAGATTTGATACTGGAATCGTCCGTATATCGTGGCCATAAATGGTCGAGGTAGCCGCAATTTGTTCTTCCTTCCCGATTACCTTATTCCAATTGTCAATCAAATTGATACGTAATAATTTAATGGAATCTACTTTTAGCGAATCCTTATTTGATTTTGGATTGGTTTGGGCTATTCCATCCTGTGAGCTTAGGCAAATAAAAAGCCCAATGCTTAAAACGTACCTCAAACAACCCGAAAAAATATATTTGGTCAGTATTTTTGCCATATAAGTTTTTTTAAAAAATTTCTGGTATTATTATGACTTTACATCTGGCCACGTACCAAGCCTGAAGGATACTGAGCAGAGGAGACATTGAGATAGATACTGGTTTGAGCCACTAGGGAATTGGCCATTTCGGTACTTAACGCTACCATCCCATCATTCTCTCCACTGCTGTTGAAAGATGATCCGTTGAAATTGATCAACACTTGTCCATTTTGACCGCTCGCTCCGTAATAAATGGCAGCCGAACCGGGAACATCTCCATTTTGAATGGCAGTATCAAAGTAGATATAGTAGTAAAGTTCATTGTTGTCCATCAGGTATATCGATGCCACAGCATGATCCAATCTGCCGGTAATTTGCGGAACAATTGAATTTGCTGAGAGATAAACCGTCCATTGTTTGCGAATGTAAACGTCTGAGCTAACGTTATCCTTTTTACAGGAAATACTCAAACACAGCACCCACAATAAAATTGGACATACGAATTTCAAAAGTTTTTGTTTCATATTGGCTATTTTAAAAATTACATAACTGCTCCAGTAGCGCAACGGCCAGGATTAAACTTAAAAGATGCTAGATACTGGACGAGAAGTATTGACTCCCTTCAGATGGGTTACGCCAATATTCTTCCTGCGGTAAATTTGAATTAATCAGTATTTGTTTATTTAGTTGTCTTTGGTTCAATTACTAAAATCAATTTAGAAACAATACGCTGTTTATGAGGTAGATAAAAAACACACAAACGTTTGATTATTCAATTCAATCGTTTGAAATAATGCTTTCTATCTTAATTCGCCAAAAGATTTCCAATAGAAAAAAATAGATAAACTAGGTTATCAAAAACGTAAATAAAAATGTCATTAAAATCCTAAAATGAATTTAATATGTAAGTTTTACTCAAACATTCGTTTGAGTAATTTTAAAAAGATAATTTATATTTTGAATGAAGTTCGCGGCCTGTAATCGATGAATAAACATTGTGTATTAAAGATTTTAAGGACTCAGCAGCAAATTTTATTTGAATTTGCGAAAAGAAATACCATATAAAAGACATTGATTTTTGCGCAAACGTTTGCACATTTAATTCATTCATCAGTAAAATATTTTGGCGCTCAGTCATCTACTACTTTATGCCTACAAACCGGTTATATACCTAATTAAGAACACTTAATGAATTAGCTGGGTATCAACGCGCTCGATTTTATATGGTTTTATTTTTAGCAATATTGATGTATTTGCATGCATTTACAAAATAACCGAAGGGATAGTCTTTCGAATGCTTGTTCTATGTCAAACTTTAGATCCAATATCAATTTAAAACCTGAGTATTGTACATTTACAACCATCGCATTCGTTTGGAAAAACATTCGGCATAAACGCTTGTTAAAAGTGTGAACATATATTTTGCTGCTTAGATATGAAGACAAAGAAACACGTTGTAATTGCTGGCGGAGGTTTCGCCGGACTTAACCTTGCCAAGAAACTTGCCCGCACTAATAATTTTTCGATTACACTTGTAGACAGAAATAACTACCATTTTTTTCCGCCCTTGCTCTATCAGGTTTCTACAGCATTTATAGAGTCTTCAAACATCATTTATCCTTTTCGCAAAATGTTTCACGATCAGCCCGTTCGCTATTTTATGGGTTCCGCAATCATGGTTAACGCGCAAAAGAAAACTTTGATTACCGATTCCGGTGAGCTTAGTTACGATATTCTGGTTTTAGCCATGGGTACTGAAACCAACTATTTTGGCAACGAAAAAATACGTGAATATGCGCTTCCAATGAAAACGATTGACGATGCACTGCAAATGCGCAATCATATCTTAATCCAAATGGAATGTGCCGTACGTTTAACAGATGTGGAAGAAAAAAAACGCCATGCAAATTTGGTAATTGCCGGCGGCGGACCAACAGGTGTAGAACTTGCCGGCATGTTTGCAGAAATGGCCACAAATATCATTAAAAAAGATTATCCTGAAACTACTTCTCGTGTTGGAAATATTTACCTGATTGATAGTGGACATGCACTGCTCGGCCCAATGAGCGAAAAAAGTCAGGCCGAAGCTTACCACATTTTACATAAACTGGGCGTTAACATTGTTTTGGGGAAACGCGTTAATGATTATGATGGCGAAAACGTTACTTTATCTGATGGCAGCTCAATTCCATCAAACACGTTGATTTGGGCGACAGGTGTAATTGCCCGGAAAATTGAAGGTATTCCGTCAGAGTCAATAACACGTGGGAACCGGATTTTAGTAGATGCATATAATCGTGTGAAGGGAATGGAAAATGTTTACAGTATTGGCGATCAATGCCTGCAGCTTTCTGATGAAAAATTCCCGGAAGGTCATCCGCAATTGGCGCAAGTAGCGATACAACAAGGCAAATTTTTGGCGCGTAATCTCTCTGCCCTGGAAGAAGGAAACACATTGCTGCCTTTTAAATACTTCGATAAAGGTTCAATGGCAATTATTGCCAAATACAAAGCTGTTGTAGATTTGCCAAAAGGTTTTTTTAAAGGATTTATTGCCTGGATGGTTTGGCTATTTATTCATATTATTCCAATTGCAGGATTCAGAAATAAAGTTAAACTTTCACTAAACTGGATGTGGAGTTTTCTTACCAACGATCCAACCTTACGCGTAATTGTAAGACCAAGAAAGCAGCTCGCTGTTGAAGCACAGCAACCAAAAGTTGAAGTGTTGAGTAATCCAAATCAAGCATAAAGCCTCTAAGATTCGTTACATTCAACCTTTTTGTTAAACCATTTTGGTTTATTCCTGACTCAACAAAAATAAATCCAACTTATTAAAAATTATGAGGGGCAATTGCCTCAATTTTAATCTACAGTTTTACATTTTCGCGCCGACTGATCCGGCATTTCCAGCCCACTTGTTTGTGAAATAAAAAACAATATCCAAAAAAGAAGGTTAAAAATAAGAAAGACGCGTGCATACATAAAAATACTTACAGCCGTGTCTACTTGATTTTAGCCTATGGATAAACAAAGTACAGAAAACCTTCAAACATTGCTCAACGAATTAAACACGAACGCACGGTTGAGATTTGAGCAAATAAAACTTAACGTGATCGTACAGGCATCACGCATAACCGCCGATCTTTTAACCAATATAGTTGTAGCCTTGTCGCTTATACTTGCGTTTTTATTTGCTACAGTAACACTCGGCTTCTTCCTTTCCACTGTATTTAACAGTTATTCATGGGGTTTTGGCGGCTTAACTCTGGTTTATTTAATAATAGCACTGGCGGTTGCAAAGAGCAGTAAAAAGTATATCGAACCGGCAATGATCAATTTCAGTATAGGAAGATATTTCAAAAAACATTTTGCAAATAATGATCACTAGAAAACATACAAGAAGCCTGGAGATTCTGAAAAATTACAGTGAAAATTTAGCCCAGGAAATTCGCGAGAGCGACTCCAGGATTTTAAAATCGGCGATGGAACTTCGGAAAACGGATACCGGAGAAATAATTCCGAGCTTATTTAAACCCAAACTGGAGAAACAAATGGATGCTTTAGCAAATCCCGGCCAAAAGTTTATTCCGGCTACGGCAGCAAAACTCCTGGATAAAACACTTTTTAAAAAAGCGGGCTTTCTGAACAAGATAATTTTATCAACTGCCGTAAAATTTGCTGTCAGAAAAATTTTAAAGCCAAAAGTTAAAGTGGTTAAAGAGAAAACAGGTATAATAACTCAGGAAAGACCGCCAGCGAAAGGTGATGCTGCAATTGAAAACACTCAAAATTTAACCGCTAAATCTAGAGAACAGATGAAAAAGAAAGTAACATTTAAAGGGATAGTTGAAGTGGTAAAATCTGCTTTCGGTGGATTTACAGACCACAAAGTGACTAAAATTAGTGGTTCACTTGCTTATTACACCGTATTTTCAATGGGCCCGCTGTTGGTTGTTATTATCTCGCTATGCGGAATTTTTCTGGATAAAGAAGCTGCAGAGGGGCAAGTTTTTGATCAGCTTAAAGGTTTCTTGGGTGGCGAAACGGCTTTGCAACTGCAAAACATCATTAAAAAAGCGTCAATCGGTAATAAAAGTACAATAGCTTTCATCATCGGGATTTTTACTTTACTTATTGGTGCCACAAGCGTTTTTGCAGATATACAAGATTCTATAAATACCATTTGGGGAATAAAACCGAAACCCAAACGTGGCTGGTTAAAAATGTTGCAAAACCGGTTTCTTTCTTTCTCTGTAATTGTTAGTCTGGGTTTTCTGCTACTTGTGTCGCTCGCCATTACTTCTATTTTAGATGGATTTAGCGAGCGGTTGCAGGCACGCTTTGCTGATGTTTCGGTAATTGTTTTCTATATACTTAACCTCATCATCACACTTGGTGTGATTACCACCATATTCGGTGTAATATTTAAAGTATTGCCAGATGCCGACATCAAATGGCGCGATGTAATTTCCGGTGCAATTGTTACGGGTATACTTTTTATGATTGGAAAATTCGGAATTTCATTCTACATCTCTCAGAGTAACGTTGGCGGTACTTTCGGCGCAGCCGGATCACTTGTTGTGTTATTACTGTGGACTTACTATTCATCCATCATTCTCTATTTTGGTGCAGAATTTACCCGCGCATACGCTTTGAGTTACGGATCAGAAATACGTCCCAATCATTACGCTGTAACCATTAAGGAAATAGAAGTTGAGCAGGGAAATGCATCCGTGCAACAAGCACAGCAGCCATAGATGGAATGAAATTTTGGTTTGGCCACTCATTTTAAATCCACATTCATAAAACATAGTTTTTTAAATAGCCTGCACCTTTGAGAAAAGGTACAGGGACTACTAGTATATTGGTTTAATCGATACTCTTCAGCTGATCGATCAACTTTTGTCCATCACTCGGCCTACGCGCATCCCAGTTAACAATTTTTCCCTCCCTATTTAAAATGAGATAGCGGGGTATACCGGTAAATTTAGGTACGGTTTCGGTGATGTATTTGTAAAAGGCTTGAGTTGCACGCATATTTTTTCCATTTAAACCCATACCTTTTGCCATGTTCTTCCATTCCAAATCTTTATTATCCGCATCTATGGAAAGATAAAGTGCTTGAATACCTAAAGCCGTAAGTGCATCGTGCATTTTAATGCTAATTTGCAATTCTTCCCTGCAGGGTACGCACCACGTTGCCCACAGGTCGACATAAGTTACCTTGCCTTTAACCCGTTCTGCCAGTTGCTCGAAAGTGTTGATGGAATCAGATGCGGGGATAAATTCTACTTCGGGAGCATCCATACGCAATCGTTCCTTAAAGACTTTCACTTTGTCTACAAGCCGTTTCAACAGGGGTAAATAAGGGCTTTTGGGATAGAGGTGTTGAAATGATTGGAAGTTTTCGATCCATTCCGGCTCATTTCTGTTGTAGCCAATTCCCTCCGCCATCAGAGTTGCCCAAGGAAATTCCGCTTCCTGAACATTAAATGTATTGCGAACCAAATTTATAGAATAGAGTGAAAAATTTTCGCCGTATTTAGCGCGGTCAAAATCTAAATTTCCCCCTTTGGATTTTGCATCAAGTGCTACATAAGAGAGATATCGACCTAAGAGAACAGGATATAAATACGAAGATTTCGTCCTCTGATCTGATATGATTGATGTTGCTTTCTTATATGCTGCCAAATGGGAAGCATCAAATTCTATTTCGGGTTTTGTAAAACCCCGAGATATGAAAAACATATCCGTACACAACAATAGACGATAATAGATATCTGCGTTTTGTTCAACGGCTTTATAAAAGATCAGCGAAATTTTCCCGGAATTTAGCAGGTCCTTAAATTGGTTCAGATCGCTTGTCATTAACTTCCGGACATACGCTTCGCGATCTGCTGTTTGAGGAATGGAATCCAACTCTTTAAACCTGCTTCGGGTATTATCCTTAAACAACTGATTAAATAAAATCTGTCCTTCGGCATTCGTACCAGAAATTTCCCATTTTTCGCCGTCAAAAAAATTCAGTGTGTAATGTTCATCTGCGGCTAAATGAATTAGATTTACCGTTTGATAGTCTTGCGATATTTGAATGATACCAGGATCTACAGCCTCCAAATTGAGTATCGCTTGTTGATTAACATCCGCTTGAATTCTTTTTTCATTCGGTTGGAAAAAATTTAAATGGATCGGCAGCCGTATATCAACCTGAGTATTAGAACCTGGTTCGGAAATGATTTTGAGGGATAAGCTTTGGCTCAATACACTTCTTGTTGTAAACACAAACAACAAAAAAATTAGTGCAGATTTTAATTTCATATTATTTATTTAAGCAGATTATGGGTTTTGAATTATTCCATCGGTAATTGCCGATTCCGGCAAACGCAGCACATACCGGTTGCTGCCGGGTGTAAGCTCGATAAATGTACCGTCGGCGAAATAGTGTCTGGCCGTAAAACCATATACGGGGTCAGCACTTAATCGTCTCATATCAAACCACCGCGCACCTTTAAAAAACAGTTCTTTCCTGCGCTCCAAAAGCACCAGTTTTACGGCATCCGTTACTGTATTTGCCGCGAGAGCGGTATACGCATTAGCACGAATTCGTGCTTTCCGCAAAAGGTTTAGATCGGTCATGGCTGCAGAAAGGTTACCCAGACGTGCATTGGCTTCAGCTCTGACCAACAACATTTCCGGCACCGTTATTCCAATACTATATTGATACACTGTACTGTAAGCCATATAATAATAATTTCCATTCCAAATGGCTGGAGTAGCAGTTGTCACAGAACTTGGCGTTAAAACAATTCTACGCAGGTCATTTTCCGGAAATAACGCTACTGTTTCCAGAGAAACACCAAAGCCATACATACCTAAAGAGGAGCTGTGATATCGGATGAATATATCCTGAGTATTCGGCCGTTGGCTTAACAGGCTTCCGGTCTTAGTATAGATGAAATTTAATCCATTTCCATTATATGTTGAAAACTCATTATTGTAATCAATCAAACCGTTTTGAAAGGTTAATGCCTGTGAAGCGGCTTCCCCGGCGGCGGCGTAGTTGCCCATATATAAATAAGCACGGGCTAAGGTTCCGTACGCAGCACCTTTCGTCATTTCGAAATAGTTGGCGCCAATAGACGGCAAATTTGGTAAGGAGGCATTGATCTCGGAAATAATGTAATCATAAACCCCTTGAACAGTTCCCCGGTCTGGCGGGTTTTGGCTGATGTTGGTATCGTACACAAGTGGTATTCCCGGGTCTGTTGAAGATGTATTAGGATTGTATTGTTTGGCATATAAATTTACGAGATACAAAAAGCTGAATGCCCGTAAGGCCCTGGCTTTTGCCTTTGCCGCGGTTTTTCTCGATTCTGTGCCACCAGTAGCATTATCGATATTATTTATAACTGCATTAAACTGATAAATATTGGCATACAAGCGGTTATAAAAAGATTGGGAGAGCAAATCATTTGAGGTTGAAAAGATCGTTTCAGACCATTGATACGCCTGATTTTGTGCTGTGACAGGAATATTGGTTCTGCTCAGGCTCCAATTATAATAGTCATCAGAAAGCACATCCAAGATGGTTGAGAAGGGCCATTGTAAATCTTTAGCTTCAAGAATTTTTTCAAAATCTTCAACGGTTGAGGGAACAACATATCCCTTTGGTTGTATATCTAAATACTTCTGGCATCCAAACTGCACGGACAGCGCCAGGGTGAGAAAACATATGTATATTTTTTTCATGGTTAAAAATTTAAGTTAACACCAAAAGCAAAGGTTGGAGACACGGGTGTTGTGCGAACACCATTGGAAAAGGCTTCGGGATCAATTCCCAATTTATTAGCAGTAATCGTCCATAAATTACGCGCCTGCGCATTTATCTGAAGTCCCTTGATAAACTTAAAGCGTGCCAGAGACTTTGGTGAAAAATTGTAGGTAAGTATTACCTCTCTTAATTTTGCATAAGATGCGTCGAAGACTTGCACATCCAGGTAATTGGAATAGTAGGCTCTGGCATAATAATAGTTTTGGCTATCCCATACGACATTGGGAATGGTGGTTGTGAGCTCATCTCCGGGTGCTTTCCATGCAGTCGCCACACGCGAATCATATGCTGTTCCATTAACATCAGAATTGGGCAGATTTTGACGGCCTACGTGGCCGAGGTAAAACTGAAACATAAAACTCAATTCAAAATTTTTATAGTTAAATATGTTTCCGAATGCACCACTGGTAACCGGCCGACTATTGCCTGAATAATAGGCAAAATCCAGAGCATTTGTGAGATAATCTCCTTGCACCTGCCCATTGGCATCCAGCAGATACAGTTGCCCATTATCTGGCGTTAACCCTCCATAACGTACGCTAAACAACCCACCATAAGGATAACCCACAATATAAGGATGCGAACTGCTGCTGGCCAAGACCCTCGAACTGGTATAACTGGAGGAAAGGGAAACTTCTGTGATTTTATTATTATTACGGGCATAGGTAAAATTGGTGGTCCAACGAAAGTTTTTGTTCACGATATTGCGCGTTGTTAGCTGAAGCTCAAAACCATCATTATTCATACTGGCCGTGTTGAGTAAAGCGGTATAAAAACCCAGCGTAGGATTTATTGCTGTTTCGGCAAGAAGATCTGAACTTCGCCTTAAATAATAGTCCAGCTTGCCGGAGATGCGGTTTTTAAAAAGTCCGAAATCCAGACCGAAATTGGTTACTTCAGTTTTTTCCCACCGCAACGCATCATTTTCTGGCGAGCTAATGGTATATGCTGGCAGATTTGTATTCGAATTGACTGACGCCGTCGCAATTAAAAATGGGCCTGAATTTTTGGGGATATTTCCATTTAAACCATATGTAGCTCGTGCCTGAAGATAGTTAACCAATTTACTATCTTTTAAAAAATCTTCATTACTTATAATCCAGCTCACGCCAGAAGACCACATTGGTTTGTATAAATATTGAGGATCGGTACCAAACAGATTGGTCTGGTCAATTCTGAAACTACCACTTAAGACATATTTTTTCTTGAAGCTATATGCCGCATTTCCAAACATTGATATATACCGATCTTCAACATAGGTGATATAATCTGCAGGAGCTATTAAGTAAGAAGAGTCATATGGATCCAAGCGCGTACTGAAACTTGCCAACTTCTGTTTATCAAGTTCTATAAATTTTAGGGTGTTGTCATCATATCCATATTTTGTTAGAAAACTCCCTGTACCCCAAACACGTCGCTGTTCAAATCCAATTACGGCAGATATCTGATGGTCTGATGCGATAGTTTTATCCACATTCAATACGCCCCTAAGTGTATAAGCGCTATTATCCGTACGGGTTTCTTCCAACTTTCCGCCCTGAGGAATATTGTAGGTTGGATTGAGTAGTGTTCCATCCGCATTGGTAGCAATGACACCGTTCGTTGTATAGGTTGGTGTAATGTAGGATGTCACAGTCGTCATCAGCCTGGACTCATCTGCATGTGTATAAACCTTATTATAGGAATTGGCTTTTTCAAGCTGGTAACTTGCATTAAAACTTATACCATCTACGATCTTATAATTCAATTCGGCCTGAAACCTTTGGGCAGTGGAACGGTTTGTAATTTCAGTTTGGTCCACAGCCAAAAGTGGATAAAAGGCCAGGTCACCCAGTCCATATGCGGCACGCTGGGCAGCAATTGCAGGATTTGCATAGCCATCCATTGATATCGGGAGCGGATTTCCGTTTGCATCCTCCAACATATTATACGCTTTCGTTTTGTAAACATCTATAGAGGATACAGGCGCTCCTGTTCCGTTCGTTGTATTTAAATTCACATTAATTCCAAGGGTGAGCCGCTTGCCAATTTTATGTGTACTTTTGAACAATGCATTATACACGTTATCGGCATCTTTCAGGTCATATCCATTACTGTTGGTTACATTTAACGATCCATAATAGGTGTTTTTATCATCTCCACCACTAAAAGACAGACTTTGATTCATCGTGAATGGATTTTGCATCAATAAATCCTTAATCTGTTGTGTATTGTCCAACCCACTTAATTGCTGTAGGCCTGCTGCATAATCCGCTGCCGATATCCTGCCTGCAACAGAATCCATATAAAGTTGGGTAACTTTAGAGTAACTGTAGCCTGTATTCCTGAAATAAGCCTCTGTATATCCAGGATCCAAAAGTTGTTTTTCAATGGCAATATCTTCTGCGGCGGTGGCACGGTTAAAATAATCCAGGTTCGGCTTAGGTTGAAATTGAAAACTATTGGTATAAGTGAAACTGATATCGCCTTTTTTTCCATGTTTGGTCGTAATTACGATTACCCCATTTGCTGCACGCGCACCCCAAATTGATGCAGCAGCAGCATCTTTCAGAACAGTGATCGTCTCCACATCATTTGGATTAATGGTATTAATATCTCCCTCAATCGGGAAATTGTCTACAACGATTAAAGGCCTTTTAGTGCCAGAAAGTGTGGATACTCCCCTGATAGTTAATCCGTCATCACTCCCATTATCTACACCATTGATCATCATTAAGCCCGGCACCAAACCTTCCAATCGTTCCAAAACATTCGTTTGTATTTTATTTTGAATTTGTTTTGAGGTAACCACATCTATGGCACCGGTGGCACGTTCTTTAGGCAACAATTGATATCCCGTGTTCGCTTTTACATTTACTTCTGTCAAATCGGAAGCGGAAGGAGTCAGCACAACTTTTATAGGAGATCTTTGTACCTTTTTTTCTTCTTGCAAATAGCCAATATATGTAAATACTAGAACCTCATTTTCATCAACATTCTGAAGCTTAAATTCCCCTTTTTCATTGGTTACAACAGATTGATTTGTACCCTTCACTTTTACATTAGCTCCGGATAAAGGCGTGCCTTTTTCATCTAAAACCACCCCTTTAACATCAATTTCATTAAAATAATCTACTAATTTATCAAATACAGTTTTCTCTTGCTTTTGAATAATTATTGTTTTCTGATCTATAGAATACATCAAACCCCGGGGGAGAATAATTTGATCTAATACACGCTTCAATTCAACATTGTATACGTTAATATTCAATGCTTTGCCCCCTTTTAAATCTTCGGTTCGAAAGAGAAAATGGTATCCGGTTTGCGATTTTATCTCCCTGAATAAATCACTAAATGTGATATTACTCTTGGATATGCTCACCTTCTGAGCAAAACCCGCGGCAGAAACTTGTGAAAATGCGATTAATAAAACGATGAATGTGGTGTTAATACGCATAATAGCCTGATTGCTAATAGCTTGTTGGTTTCCAGAAGATAATGTAGCCTTATCTCTCAGAAACTTGAGGTTAAATTTCATATTTTTGTCTGGTTTGGATTGGTTGATAATTTTGTGTAACTGCATTTTTAAAACGCCCAAAACCAATACCGGGAACGGGTCGAGCGTTCCTGGTATTTATGTAAAAAGGCGTTGGTGGTAAAACTCAAGGCATCACGGTAAGCCTCCTTCCCTCTATTTTAAATTGTACGTCTTTAGTGAGTTCGAATTTTTTTAAAATTTCCGAAATGTGCTTAAAACGCGATACCGCCCCGTTAAACCGTTTTGAAGCGGTGTTTCCTTCGAAGATAACGTCGACATCATACCATCGCGCAAGCTGTTCCATAATCACTGCAAGAGTTTCATCTCTAAATATAAACTCCTGATTTTTCCAGGCCAGGTCTAGCTCTACATCCGCAGTTCCCAACGTGACACCGCTATCTGAAAATACAGCGGATTGGCCTGGTTTTATTTGTACGCGTTCAGCAGAACCGTCAGTTGGCGCCATGTCCACAGCGCCTTCTAACAAAGTAGTTTTAACTGCTCCGCTACTCGCATATCCGTTTACGTTGAAATGCGTACCTAATACCTTAACCTGGTAGTTTTCACAATTCACCAGAAACGGACGATTTTTATCTTTTGCCACCTCAAAGTAGGCCTCCCCACTTAAATCAACCTGGCGTTCTTTTTTCAAATAAAAATTTGCCCGATATCGTATAGAGGATTCGGCATTTAACCAGATGACTGTACCATCCGGCAATTCGATCTGAAATTCGCCTCCTTTTGGAGTTTCAAGTGTGTTAAATGCGTTATTACTAAGGGATTGAGCGGCAGAATCACGATCAACAATATATTTAACTTTGCCATCCGCAGTTTTCAACACCTTGATCCCCCCTATTTCTGTTAATTCACCTATTTTATTTTGAGACAAATCAATCTTTCGTCCATTAGACAATGTTAAGGTTGCTTTGTATCCGCCCGGTTTGATATCATTAGCTTCATCAAGCACATGGAGGCTTTGGATTTTCCAGATATACATGGCAGGTGCAACTATCAGAAAAAAAACAGCCACTGACTTCAGCCATGTTTTGGTTGTAAAACCGGGCCAAGCTGTGTTTTTCCTATCAATTATTTTATCTATTTTTTGTTTAAGCTCATATTTAAAATTCGCACGCTCCTCTTCGGTTTTTGACCATAAATCATTATCAAGTTCTAATTCCAACCAATGCTCTATAGCCAAGTTTTCCAAATCGGTAGTTTTTTCTTTGCGATATTTCCGGATTAGCTCTTTAGCCTGCCTTTTTTTCATATATTGTAAGCAAAATGAATCCTATTCTAATGGTATATTCTAAAAAACAGGCATTGGTAGTAGATATTTTTTTTATTTACGCAAAAAATATTTAGAGAAGTCATAAATACAGACGACTATTTGTATATATATGCTTTTATGGATAAACTTAAGCGCATTGTTAATCTGTTTTTTCACAGTGGTTTGTGCGATATTTAATTGCTGAGCGATTTCTCTGTGCGACAATTGATCATTCCGGCTGAGCAAATAAATCTCTTTCATTTTACTTGGGAGTTTTGACACGGCTGCATCTACACTATTTTGCAATTCCTTCGCGGATATGTTTTGCTCAATATCGAGATATATAAAGTCCGCGCGCGTCGAAAATCGTTCAAGAAAATCGTTTTTTGTTATGTTTTTCTGGATAAATTTTAAGGAAAGATTTCGGGTACCCTTAATCAGATACGAAGCGAGGTTACCCTTTATATCAATTGTATAGCGTCTATTCCAAAGCGAAATAAATATTTCCTGAACGATATCCGCGCCCTCTTCTTCAGACTTTGTTAGCTTAATGGCATAAGAAACCATTTTTTCCCAATACCGGTTATAAATTTCTGTGAATGCGTCGTACTCTCCGGATTGTAAGAATCGAACCAAATCATCGTCATGAAATGTGCTAAAATTAGCCATGTCAGTTTGCAGTTACGAGGAAATGGGATGATGTTCAAATAAAGAGAAAAAATATGTGATTTTAAAACGATTAAGAATTAATTGTTTACTCTGAATGTAAAATTGCTAATTAAAGATTCTGAGCAATTACAAAGCCCGAAGCCCAGGCCCATTGAAAATTATATCCACCGAGCCAGCCGGTAACATCAACACACTCTCCACCAAAAAAGAGGTTGGGAATTTTTTTACATTCCAAGGTTTTGGATGAAATTTCGTCGGTACTGATTCCGCCGCGCATTACTTCTGCTTTATCGTAGCCTTTATCGCCAGCCGGCTTCACTTTAAAATGATGAATCGTCTGATCAATAAGTTGAATTTCTGTTTTGGTTAAAGAAGCGACTGTTTTATTCAGCGGCAAAAACTTCCCCAGAGCATCTGTAAATTTCTTGGTGTAAAAACGGTTCAAAAAAGTAGACAATAGAATTGCTCCATTTTGTTTGCGAGCATCATCCAACGCATTAACAATATTTTCTGACGGAAGTAAATTAATATTTACGGTACTTCCCCGACGCCAGAAAGAAGAAATCTGCAAAATAGCAGGGCCGCTTAAACCCCAATGCGTAAACAAAATATTCTCTTCAAAAGCAATTTCATCATTGCTTACTTCACAAAAAACACTATTTCCAGACAATTGGGCAAACCATTCTTCATCTTTTCCGGTAATTGTAAGCGGCACCAAAGCCGGTGCAGTTTCCACAATTTTTAAATGGTGTTTTCGCGCAAAGCGTAAAGCAAAATCTGTGGCACCCATTTTTGGAATAGGCAAACCGCCTGTTGTAATAACCAGTTTTTCTGCCGTTAAAGTTTGTTTTTTGCCAAATTTTTCAAAAGCAACCCGAAATCCATCCGGTAAAATTTCTATATCTGTAACATTAGTGCCGCAGCGAATTTCCTGACCAAAATCTGCACAAACAGAATTAAAAACCTGAACAATATCTTTTGCACTTTTTTGATCCGGAAATAGTTGTCCGAGGGTTTTTTCCTTCCCTTCTATTCCATAAGTTTCAAAGAAACCAACTGTATCTTCTACCGTCCACTGGTTGAAAGCCGATTTTACAAAATGCGGATTTTCAGAAATAAAGTGCTCTGGCGAAGCAAATTGGTTGGTATAATTGCAGCGGCCGCCTCCAGAAATGAGAATTTTTGCACCTGTTTTATCGTTCTTTTCTAGAAGGATAACTTTTTTCCCTAAATAGCCCGCTTGTACGGCACACATTAAACCACAGGCACCGGCCCCAATAATTATCGCATCTGCATCCATCAATAATCGAAATATTGTTACTTTTGTGCAAAATTAGCAATATTTTCAACCTCATGGCAAAACAGATCAGCGATTTAAAATTGGGCATACTCGGCGGTGGACAATTGGGCCGCATGCTCATACAACAAGCAATCAACTACAACGTAACGTCTTTGGTGCTAGATCCTGATCCAGATGCGCCTTGTAAACACATTTGTAACCATTTCGAAAATGGTTCTATCACCGATTTTGATACCGTTTACAATTTTGGCAAAAAGGCAGATATCATTACCATTGAAATTGAAAAAGTGAATATCGATGCCTTAGAACAACTTGAAAAAGAAGGAAAACAAGTGTTTCCCCAATCGCGCGTCATTCGTCTGATTCAGGATAAGGGTGTACAAAAACAATTTTTTAAAGAAAACGATATTCCTACCTCGGCCTTTCAAATTGTAAATACGAAAGAAGACATTTTAAATAGTCCATTCCAATTTCCTTATATCCTGAAATTGCGCAAAGATGGTTATGACGGAAAAGGTGTAATGCGTATTAACAATGAAAACGATCTGGATAAAGCTTTTGACGCGCCTTGCATCATTGAAAAACTGGTAGATTTTGAAAAGGAAATTGCGGTAATTGTTGCACGCAATGCCAACGGCGATGTAAAAACCTTCCCGATGGTAGAAATGGAATTTAATCCGGAAGCAAACCTGGTAGAATTTTTAATTTCTCCGTCTACTTATGCCGAAAGTTTACAGCAAAAAGCAGAAAACATTGCCAAGCACATTGCATCTGCAATGAACATTACCGGAATTTTGGCGGTAGAAATGTTTGTAACAAAAGATGGAGAAATATTGGTCAATGAAGTTGCGCCAAGGCCACACAACAGCGGGCACCAAACCATAGAGGGCAATTATGTTTCGCAATTTGAGCAACATTTAAGGTCTATTTATAATTTGCCTTTAGGCGATACAACGAGCATTACAAATGCAATAATGATCAATCTGCTTGGCGAAAAAGGACATGATGGTGTTGCAAAATATGAGAATTTTGAAAAGGTTTTGGCTATAGATGGCGTATTTGTACATCTTTATGGAAAAAAATACACCAAGCCATTCCGCAAGATGGGACACGTAACCATTGTAGATATAGATCGGGAAAAGGCGATTGAAAAAGCCAGATATGTGCAAAAAACGCTAAAGGTTATTGCATAAAAATTGAAATAGAACAGCAAAAAAACAATATAATGAGTGAAATTAAAGTAGGCATAATTATGGGCAGCAAATCTGATTTGCCTGTGATGCAAGATGCTGCAGATATTTTAAAAGATTTTGGAATTGCATATGAAATTACAGTTGTTTCTGCGCATAGAACACCAGAAAGGATGTTCAACTATGCAAAAGAAGCTTCTTCACGTGGCTTAAAAGTCATTATAGCCGGTGCTGGTGGTGCTGCACATCTTCCAGGAATGGTTGCGTCTATTACAACACTTCCGGTAATTGGTGTTCCGGTAAAATCATCCAATTCTATTGATGGCTGGGACAGTATTTTATCTATTTTGCAAATGCCAAATGGTATTCCTGTGGCAACTGTGGCACTAAATGCGGCAAAAAATGCCGGTTTGTTGGCTACACAAATTTTAAGCACAGCTGATGATTCTTTAACCCTCAAAATGCAGGCTTATAAAGATGATTTGCGTAAAAAAGTAGAAGAAAGCGCAGACAGTATATAATTTAAAACCGGAAGTCTGACGTTCTGGCTAAACACCGAACGTTAGACTTCCGACTCTCAATTTCGGACCTCTGACTTTGTTTAATTCAAATTCGGATCAACCGGGAAATTACTGATGTGTGCATATTTCGGGCCTAAGTTTACCACCACATCTTTCCACAGCTTTTCATCATCACTTGCAAAAATCGAATCAACGTCGAACACATCGCCAACCATCCAGGCATTTTGCTCCATTTCTTTGTTTAACTGGTTGCTATCCCAACCAGAGTAGCCCATAAAAAACTTAATTTCGTCTGGTTCTATAGAATTGCTGTTCAATAAAACTTTCAGTGTTTCAAAATTTCCGCCCCAGTAAATTCCATTGCCAATCTCCTCGCCACTTTGCAATTTATCGTAACAACGGTGTATAAAATGTAATGTATCTGCCGCCACCGGGCCACCAAAATAAATGGGATTTCTTGCTTCCCATAAATCAGGAATTACATCGTTCAATATCAAATTCCCAACCTGGTTTAAAATATAACCCACAGTTCCTTCGTCACCGTGCTCAGCTAATAAGACTACAGACCTTTTGAAGTTGGGATCAGACATAAAAGGTTCAGAAATCAGTAATCTGCCCATTTTTGGTTTTATATTGTTCAGCATGACGTTTATCATTTGTGGCACCGCAAAAGATGCGTATTTTTGCGTATGCAAGTTAATAACGAATTTCTACAAAACCTGCGCCAAGATTACAAAAGCGCGTCCTTAGATGAGTCTGATGTGGATGATAATCCCATCGTTCAGTTTAAAAAGTGGTTTGAACACGCCGTTGATGCTCAGGTTTATGAACCAAATGTAATGACACTGGCCACCGCAGATAAATCTGGCAGACCCGACGCAAGAATTGTACTTCTGAAAGGCGTAGATCAGGATGGGTTTCGCTTCTTTACCAATTATTTAAGTGCAAAGGGTAAAGAGCTTAAACGCAATCCGTATGCCTGTCTGGTATTTTTTTGGCCAGATTTGGAGCGCCAGGTCAGAATTGAAGGCACTGTAGAAAAACTGGATAAAGAAACTTCAGAACATTATTTTAATACAAGACCAGTTGCCAGCCAGATTGGAGCATTGGTATCTCCTCAAAGCCAGATCATACCGAACCGTGAATTTTTAGAAGTAAAATTTGAAGAATTGAAAGAGAAAACCGGCGATAAAACCATTGCTAAACCAGCGCATTGGGGCGGTTACATTGTTAGACCTACCAGAATTGAATTTTGGCAAGGCCGAAGAAGTCGCTTGCACGACCGTATTAATTTTGAATGGACAAAAGGCGCTTGGGTAAAAAACCGATTAGCGCCATAGGCACAAATAAATAACTGTAAAATACAAATAGAGATCGGCTATCCAGCAAGATCTCTATTTTTTAACTAATCATTAACTAACCTAAATTTACTAGGAAGTACCTTTATATAATCGCTTTGGCTATCTAACGCCGCTACGGTAATTAATCTTTTTTTTGATATAAGAAAACTTAAAGCTTATATCTTTTTCTTGATGAATCAAATATCAGCAATAAACCAGCCCTGTTAAAAGTTGTATCGACGAATAATAGTGATGTATCGATAAATGAAATCCTGGCTTTTTTCTATTTGGATTTTAACAAAATTTAACTTCAATATTTTGTTAATTATGTTTTTAAACGCTAAACAAATACGCTGAAATGAACGTGTTTATGAAATCATAAGGTGATTTTTTAACCGGTTAACTTTATTTTCTATATAGTTTCCCAGCGCTCAGGTTTACATTTCATTTTACATGGTCATGAAAATTCCGAACGGGTATATTGTGACAAAAGAAGCTGATATAATCTATTATAACTGAAAAATAAAAAGAGAGGTGCCAAAAGCATCCTCTCTTTGGGAATAATACTTAATCATTTGTCCAATGGAATAAATCTGAACCGTACACTAAGAATTAAATATTAGAGTGCATTGTAGTGTATAAAAATTTTGATTAGGTCAGATTCTTCTTTACTATTCAATTTACCCTCCTCAATATAGGTCTTCATTTTTTCACCTTTAGTTCCAAAGAGCTTGATCAAGCTTTTTTTATCCGTTTGCAAAGGTACAACCTCGCCATTTTCAGATTTTACATAGAAATTTGTAGTTGAGGAAATTGTCTTTTCAACCGTTGCCGAGTTGTATTCTCTTGATTCGGTGATGATTTTTCCAGTTTTCTTGAGCAAAGTCATTGGGCCGTCTACCAATATTTGAACATAATTAGCCGGACTTAAACCTTTTGAGGATGATAAGCCTTTCTTAAAAACAGATGCAGGTATCGCTGTATCTGAGTTGAGTATTTTGAAAGTAGGTATATCTTGTGTAAAGCTCATGGCTATACCATCTTTTCCCTTAAATATTAATTGGTTTGAGATCAGATCTAGTTTAATATCAAGCGGACCAAATACTTTTCCATCTGCTGCCGTAACTTCTGATTTCATCCAATCTTCAGTAAGATACGGTGTACCTTTTACGTCCGCGTAAACATTTGTCTTTATAGGTGTTCCGTTAACATCCTGCATAAATAAACTTTGAGCTTTTGTTTTTGATACTATTGCACCGATTAGAAGGAGTATTAAATAATTTTTCATAGCATAAAATTATTAAAGCCTCAGAATAAAATCCTGAGGCTAGTTTAACTTAATACCCTGTATTTTGGGTCATATTAGGATTGGCATTCAATTCATCTTGAGGAATTGGCCCTATCCTTCTAAAATTAGAATATAAAATCGTTTGTGCCGCGGTGGGAAAAGCTGATGATCTTGCAATATCTCTTTTCAAACGGTTTAATGTATGGAGTCTATCTCCTTCAAAAGCGAGCTCTTTTCGTCTCTCGGTAATGATATCTTCAAGAAGTTGTGTTCCTGTTGATGCATATACCAAAGCGTTATCTCTTTTAGAAACCAAACCGTTCAGATAGCTAAGGGCAAGAACATCATTTGGAGTAGACTGACTATGAGCCGCTTCGGCCGCAATCAGATAAACATCTGAAAGGCGAATTACTTTTTTATCGTCACGATCGCCAGAAACAGCTTTAAATTTCGTTACTATATACGCTGGATTTTCTGCACTTGCTCTGGATCCTACAGTGATCAGGCTTCTTCTTACATCGGTACTGTTATACAAATTATAAAGTGCAGGTGCTGCCAATAAATCGCCATAACCTGCCTGACTGTACATATAGGCCAATTCATCTGTTCCTAAATTATACGTTGCGTCTGATACAACCTCAAATAAGGTTTCAATCTTAGTTGAGGTTTGCGATGCTGGATTTGCCCAGTACGCAACTAAGTCTGTCATCGGAACAAGCGTAAATCCGCTGTTGCTAATTACATCTTGAGCATAAGTTAAAGCTGTTGAATAATCGCCTTTAAACAAGGCAACTTTAGCCGCTATCGCCCTTGCTGCATACTTACTAATATAGGCCGTACCTCTGTAAGATGTAATTAGGCCGTAAGCCTGATCCAAATCTGACTGAATTTGACTATATACTGCTGCTGTTGTACTTCTGCTTGGTCTGAGTGAAGTATCATATACCAGTACTAAAGGTACGCCAGGGCCATTAGGTAAATCTGTATATGGACGGGCAAAATGCTGCAGCAACTCAAAATAACATAAAGCGCGAAGCGCATAGGCCTCGCCTTTGTATTGATTAACAGTAGTTGAGGAAGCAAGAGTTGCGTTGATAATATTATTTGCCCTTAGAATGGTCGTATATAAGGTACTCCAAATTCCGGCATATTCGCTGGAAGCAACGGTAAAAGAATACGCATTGAAAGTTGTGTATCTTCCCGAATTGGAAATGGATACAAAAACATTATCGCCCGCTACATCTCCAATTACCGGAATATTTCGCCCAAAGTTACTGGCATTTCTCAAACCCTGATACGCACCGCCTAAAGCAACCAGCATATCTTTCTCTGTACCTACCGCATCTGCTGTGGCTTGGCTGGTATAAGGTTTTTGCTCTAAGAACTCATCTTTACATGAACTCAGCACACTCAGTGAAAGTAATCCGCCAAGAAGTATTTGTTTATAAAAAGTTTTTTTCATGATTAGTTAAAATTAAAGTCCAACATTTACACCAAAGGTGATTGTACGTGGCATATAAACCGTAAAGTTTGTAGCACTTGTAGTGAATGCTTCCGGATCATAAGGAAGATTTTTATCTCTAACCCACGTGTATAAGTTAGATCCTCTGGCATACACTCTCAGGCTGTTTACGTTTAATTTACTCAATACACTTTTTGGTACCTGGTAACCTAAAGTCACGTCTCTTAAACGGATGTAATCGCCTTTGTATAAAAATCTGGTAGATGCAGAACTTGAGCTGTTGGTATTGTTGTATACATATTTAGGAACATTGGTTATGTCTCCGGCTTTTTGCCATCTGTCCATCTGTGCCGCAACTCTGTTGTATGAAGCATTTGCACCGTCAGATTGTGTGTAAGATGCCCAAGAATCACGTATCCAGTTGCCATAGCTATAATACAACATCGCCTCGAGGCTGAAACCTTTATAAGTGAAAGTATTGGTAAAGCTTCCAAAGCCTTTTGGATCAGATTGTTTGCCGGTATTCACTTGTTTTGCTGCGCTATAGCTACTGGTAGTTGCGGTTTTTGTCTCATCGGTATACCAAAGCGGATTACCATTTGCCGGATCTACGCCAGCCCACTCTCTCATATACCAGGTTCCAGCTGCTACACCTGGTGTATATAGATAGTAAGTGCTTAAGATAATTTGCTGTTGACCGTTAACGATTGATAAAATTTTGTTTTTGTTCAATGCAATGTTAAAATTCACATCCCATCTAAAATCTCCGGCGATGATTGGTGTACCAGAAACCGTGAACTCAAATCCTCTGTTTCTCATACTTCCTACGTTGTTACTATATGATGCAAATCCACTTGAAGTTGGAAGCGGTTCACTTAGCAGTAAATTAGAAGATTTTCTACTATAGTAATCAACATTAAACGCCAATCGTCCTTTGAAGAAAGCCATATCCACACCTAAATCAAAAGGTCGGTTATCTTCCCAAGTCAGGTTTACGTTACCAACTGATGATGGAGCACTTCCAGAGGTTGAATTATAATTGTAGCCATAGCTATATAAAGGTCTCCAATCGTAGTTACCGATGCCAGCATTACCATTTTTACCGTAAGAACCTCTGATTTTCAATTGGCTGATCCAGGAATATTGTTTAATAAAATCTTCCTGATCTAAGTTCCATGTTCCACCTACTGACCAAAAATTACCATAACGGTTTGTTGATCCAAAACGTGATGATCCATCGCGTCTGAAACTTCCCTGTAGTACATACTTTCCTTTATATGAAATATCTGCAATACTCAATAAGGAAGCAAATGTATAATCGGCATTTGTACCAGAAGCGGTATTTAAAACAGAACCTGCTGATGGAACATTGATTTCATAACTGGTAGGTAAACCTGTAGTCGTAACACTTGAAGTATAATAGCTTGATTTTTGAGCTTCATAACCACCACGGACATTTAACAACAACGATTTATCACTCAAAAAACTGGCAGAATAGTTCAATAAGTTTGTTGAAACCCAATTGAAATATCTCGTGTAATAACGATAAGAATAACCCCCTACTGTACGTCCATCTCCATAATCCGGATTCCAGTACATATCTTCTTCCATATTGTTGTAATCAATACCAATTTTTGACGTAAATTTCAGGTTAGGAAGAATTTTATATGCTAAATCTGCCGAACCTAAACCTTTGAAAAGGTTATATTTATTTTTATCGTATGCATTGATCATTACAGGATTGTATACACCTGAGGCAAAGTCTGCTGTTGAAACGTTAGGAGAAACACCATCTGCAGCGTATGCATTTTTGTAAGATGGAAGAAAGTAAGCCGCTAAAACTGGATTACGAAATGATCCGCCTGAATATGGACCAGATTGCCCCGCATTTGAAATATTTAGGTTTATACCAAAAGACAACTTATCATTATATGTATGTCTCAAATTGATATTACTCGTAATTCTGTTAAACTCAGAGCCAATTACCGTACCTTCTTGTTTAAAGTAACCGCCCGACAAACTGTAAACAGTTTTTTCGTTACCGCCACTTGCAGATAAGTTATATTGTTGTTGTTTACCTGTTTGCGTCACAACATCTAACCAATTGGTATTGTTGCTTTGTCTGGCTGTAGTTACAATTGTGTTGTCGAAATAATTGTATGCCGCATCAAGCGTAGTGAAATAGCCACCGTTTACCAAACCTTCTGCAGAAAGCTCGCGATACTGAGAAGCATCCAAAGGCTTGTTTGCATCACTTAAGTATGCAGCGTTTGCAATACCGTATTCTGCATCGAACTTTAGTTTGGTTTTTCCAGCTTTTCCGGTTTTAGTCGTGATTAGGATTACACCATTTGCCGCTCTTGAACCATAAATGGAAGCTGCCGAAGCATCTTTCAAAACAGTCATACTTTCGATATCGTTCGGGTTTATACCAGCTAGTGCATTTGTTGATGTCGCAATTCTGGCCAAATCTCCTGAATTGATTGGAACTCCATCCACCACATACAAAGGCTCATTACTTGCATTGATGGAACTTACCCCACGAATCCTGATTTGCTGAGCGGCTCCGGGCTGACCATTTCCAGCAATAGACATTACACCGGCAACTTTTCCTTGCAAAGCTTTATCAATCGAAGTAAATGGCGATTGCTCCAAATCCTTAGCTTTTACAATACCGATTGAACCAGTTTGCGTTAATTTGGTCTGCTCAGATCCGTAAGGAGACGCAATCGTTACTTCTTCTAAAGTTTTGGCATCTGTAACAAGTGCGACATTGATCACTCCAGTTTCACTAATGATTCTGGTGGTCGTGATGTAACCTAAAAAAGAAAACTCAAGAACCTGTCCGGCAGGTACCCGAATGGAATATTTACCTTCGGCACTTGTACTTACACCACCTTTTTCTCCTTTAATTTTCACACTAACACCAGGCAATGGAATTCCATCATCCTTGGCGGTTACCAGTCCGGTAACAGTCCTTTCTTGAGCTGAAACTTTCGTTGCCAGCAGAACGAAGAAGAACAACAAACATTTTAGTAGTTTTCTTTTCATTTACATTTAATTTTTAGTTTAATAGTTAATTAATATATATGCCGCACGATATCGCATCGCGGAGAATATTCGTGTTCAAAAAAATATTTGATTAGTAGAGGCGCACGATGTCCCGGACATAAATTCCAGGAAAAAGCCATTTGATTGGGTGGAAAAAACACCCGAATAATATGTTAAGGATATATTTCAACCTGCGGATACAGGGAAAAACCAAGAAAATACAGAAGTAATTTTAAATCGAATATGGTTGCTTTTAAGGATGAAACAATAGGGGTTGATATTTTTGGAAAAAGCTTTGCTTTTACCGATCAATTAAATTGAACATGGTAGAAATGCGTTTTCTTTCCTATTGCGAAAAAACATGATTATTGAAAAACTAAGAAATTAGTATAGATGAAGCGGGATTTTGTCTCGATATTCAGACAGATAACTTATAAAAATGCGAAAGATTCATTTTTTAGGATGATGAAATATTGCAGAGACATTTCAAAAAAGCTAAAGCAAAAAAAAATGCACCCCCGATACTGGGTGCATTTTTCACTTATAATTATAAAAACACTTCTATTGAATCAACAACATGAATCAAAGTGCATTATAATACGTTACAATTTTTATCAGATCATCTTCGTCTTTCAAATTCACCTTATTATCTTTCAAAAAGGCCTCAATCTTATCCTGGTGTGAAGAAAAATTCTGAGCAAAATTCTTTTTATTTAATACCAGGAGTATATTTTCCTTGTCTTCATTCACAAAATAATACACAATAGATGTGGTAATACTTTTATCTACCGTAGAAGAATTATATGCGCGACTTTCTGAGACAATTTTATTTGTCTTCTTGAGCAAAGTGGTTTTTCCTTCTGTAAGTACCTGCACAAAATCAGAAGCCCTTAACCCTTTCGAACCTGAAAATCCAGTTTTAAAAATTAGCGTTTTAGAATCTGATTCGTCTGGTTGTAACGCAAAAGAGGTAATATTTTCCGAAAAACTAAGCACCTCATTAACAGAATCTTTAAATAACAACTTATTGGCAATTAGGTCCATTTTAAGATCAGAAATATTGTATTTTTTCCCTGAAAGAGTTGTTACAGTCCCTTTGATCCAATTTTCAAAAAGATAAGGACTACCCGAAATATTCTCATAAGTATTGGTTTTAATGGGTTTTCCAGAAACATCCTGCATAAAATACCCCTGCGCTTGTACATTCACTGCGCCGATAGAACATGCTAAAAGAAAAATAACTAATAATTTCATGTTTAAGCGTTTTATGCGGTCTGAAGACAGACCAGTTTACATTAGTATCCGGCGTTTTGTACAATATTGGGATTTGCATTTAGCTCACTTTGAGGAATTGGACCTATACGCCTGAAATTCGAATATGGAATATTTAGTGCGGCGGCCGGGAAGACAGAAGATCTATTGACATCCCGCATCAGTCGATTTAACGTATGGTACCGATCTCCTTCAAAGGCAAGCTCCTTTCTTCGTTCTGTTATAATATCTTCTAAAAGCTGAGGGCCAGTACTTGTATAAACTAACGATGGGTCTCTTTGCGCCATCAATGTATTGAGGTATTGCAACGCAAGTACATCGTTAGAAGACGCTTGACTGTGTGCAGCCTCTGCTGCAATTAAATAAACATCAGACATCCGGACTACCTTTTTATCATCCCGATCTCCCGATACAGCTTGAAACTTTGTAACTATATACGCTGGATTTTCGGCTCCGCTTCTGGCACCAACAGTAATAAGCCCTTTACGAACATCAGTATCACTATACAAATTGTACAAAGCTGGTGCAGCCAGTAAATCGCCATAACCCTCCTGGCTAAACATATACGCAAGTTCATCTGTTCCCGAGTTATATATTTCATCAGACACTATTTCAAACAAAGTCTCAACACGTGTTGTAGTTTGTGGACTTACGGTAGCCCAAAATGAAATCACATTTGTTAGCGGTACAATAGAAAATCCACTATTATTAATCACATCTTCCGCATAAGTAAGCGCTGTTGTATAATCACCTTTAAATAGAGCAACTTTGGCCCAGAGTGCCCGGGCTGCATATTGATTAAAATATGCTGTCCCACGATAAGTCGTCATTAGTGAATAAGCCTGACCAAGGTCGGATTCAATTTGGTCATAAACCGAGCTTGTTGTACTTCGTGAAGCCAGTTGTGTTGGATCATAAGCCAAAACTAGTGGCACCCCTGCGCCATTTGGCAAATCGGTATACGGACGGGCAAAATGCTGTAAAAGTTCAAAATAACAAAGTGCCCTCAAAGCATAAGCTTCACCTCTATACTGATTAATCAAAGTACTTCCTTCCAAATTTGCATTTATGATATTATTCGCCCGGAGTATCGTTCTGTATAGAGAAGTCCAGATATCGGAATACTCGGCTGAAGAAACGTTAAATGAAAATGCATTATACGTAGTGTACCGCCCTGAATTCCTGATAGATACAAACACATTGTCTGCAGAGACGTCTCCCATAACAGGAATATTTCGCCCAAAAGTACTAGCTGTCCTTAATCCTTCATAGGTACCAGCTAACGCGACCATCATATCTGATTCTGTTGCAAGTGCTACATCAGTTGGAACATTAGTATAGGGTGTCAAATCAAGGAAGCTTTTTTTGCAAGCGCTAAACACACTTAATGTGACCGTGCACAGGATCAGCAAGTTTTTATATAAATTTCTTTTCATGATGTTATAAATTAAAGACCAAGGTTTACGCCAAACGTAATTGTTCTAGGCAAGTAAACCGTAAAATTCGTTGCAGTTGGGTTAGCAGAATTTGTTGCACTAGTAGTGTAGGATTCCGGATCATAAGGTAAATCTTTATCCCTTGTCCAGGTTAACAAATTACTCCCCCGAACATAAACTTTCAGATTACTGATTTTCAAGAAATTGACCACACTTTTAGGAAATTGATAGGCGAAAGTCGCATCTCTTAAACGGATATAATCTGCATTATACAGAAACCTGGTTGATGCAGAATTGGATTGATTTGTATTGTTGTATACATACCTTGGAACATCGGTAATGTCTCCCGGATTTTGCCATCTATCCATTTGTGACGCAACTCGGTTAAACGTGGCATTGGCACCATCAGATTGTGTGTAAGCAGCCCAGCTGTCACGAATAAAATTGCCATAACTGTAGTAGAACATAGCCTCAAGAGAAAAGCCTTTATACTGAAAGCTGTTGGTAAAACTACCGAAACCTTTAGGATCAGACTGTCTACCCGTATTCACCTGTGCCGCTGCACCATAACTGCTCGTTGTTGTGGTCTTACTGGCATCTGTATACCAAAGCGGATTACCATTTGCTGGATCTACGCCTGCCCATTGGCGCATATACCAGGTTCCGGCAGCATAGCCCGGTGCATATAATGAATATGTATTCAGAATCATTTGAGATTGGCCATCTGCAATAGTGAGGATCCTATTTTGATTTAATGAAATATTAAAATTCACATCCCACCTAAAGTTTGTGCTCTGAATAGGTGTTCCTGAAACAGACAATTCAAAACCCCGATTTCGCATGCTGCCAACATTGGCTGTGTACGATGTGAATCCAGTGGATGGGGGAGTTGGTACATCTAGTAATAAGTTGGTCGATTTTCTGGAATAGTAATCCATGTTGAGCGTAAGCCTATTTTTAAAGAACCCTAGATCAAGTCCAATATCAAATGGCGAATTTTCCTCCCAGGTCAAATTTACATTTCCCACAGAAGATGGTGCACTTCCCAGCAAGCTATTGTAACTGTTGCTATAACTGTACAATGCTCTCCAGTCATAGTTACCAATACCTGCATTTCCGTTTCTACCATATGAAGTTCTGATTTTTAACTGACTGATCCAGGAATATTGTTTAATAAATTCTTCCTGATCCATATTCCAGCTTGCCCCAATTGACCAAAAATTTCCATACTGATTATTAGATCCAAACCTAGACGAACCATCTCTTCTAAAACTGCCTGTCAAAACATACTTACCTTTGTAAGAAATATCTGCCAAACTTAACAGAGATGCAAACGAATAATCTTCATTCGTTCCATCTGCTGTATTCAATATGGATCCGGCCGATGGGACATTCACAGAATAATTACCTGGTAATCCATTTGTAATCACACTCGAATAATATAAACTGGATTTTTGTGCTTCATATCCTGCCCTGACATTTAAAACCAGGGATTTATCGGCTAGAAAACTGCCAGAATAATTCAATAAATTGGTCGATATCCAGTTGTAGTACCGGGTATAATACCGGAAAGAATAGCCATCTACATTTCGCCCGTCTCCATAATCCGGATTCCAATACATGTCTTCCTCAATATTATTGTAATCTATACCCAGCTTAGACGTAAATTTTAATCCGGGAAGGATTTTATAAGCAAGATCGACTGACCCTAACCCTTTGAGCGTGTTATTTTTATTGATATCGAATGCATCAACCATGACCGGATTATAAATATTTCCTGCCGGATAATCCACTAAAGATAAATTTGGGGACACTCCATCTGCAGCATATGGATTTTTATATGCCGGAAGGAAATAAGCAGCCAACACCGGATTACGAAAACTTCCACCAGAATATGGGCCGGATAATCCGGAATTTGATATATTCAGGTTCAAACCAAATGATAACTTTTCATTATAGTTATGCCTGATATTTGCATTGGCAGACACCCGATTAAACTCCGAACCAATAACTGTTCCTTCTTGTTTAAAATATCCTCCGGATAAACTGAAAACAGTTTTCTCAGTACCGCCACTTGCAGATAAATTGTATTGTTGTTGTCTGCCTGTTTGCGTAACCACATCTAGCCAATCGGTGTCGGTACCCTGCCTGGCGGCGGTTGCGATCGTGTTGTCATAATAAGAATAGGCATCACTCAGCGAGGTAAAATATCCGCCGTTCAGCAATCCTTCAGAAGTCAGCTCCCTATATTGTGCGGCATTTAACGGTTGATTTGCATCACTTAAAAACGCTGCATTTGCAATACCATATTCTGCGTCGAACCTAATTTTAGTCTGCCCCGCCTTGCCCGTTCTTGTGGTAATTAAAATAACACCATTCGCCGCCCTGGATCCATATATTGAAGAAGCCGATGCATCCTTCAAAACAATCATCGTCTCAATATCATTAGGATTAATTCCGGAAAGTGCATTAGTGGTTTCCGTGTTTCTTGACAAGTCACCGGAATTAATCGGTACACCATCAACTACGTAAAGCGGACTATTCTCAGCATTAATAGAACTTACGCCCCGAATTTTAACCTGCTGAGCCGATCCAGGTTGGCCGTTACCAGAAACGGACATTACTCCGGCAATTTTTCCCTGCAAAGCTTTATCAACTGAAGTAAAAGGCGATTGTTCCAGATCTTTAGCACCGACTATTCCAATTGAGCCGGTTTGTGAAGCCTTAGTTTGCTCTCGCCCATAACCAGTAGTTACGGTAATTTCTTCCAGGCTACGGCTGTCTTCAGATAACACTACATTCAGCAACAAGCTTTCCCCAATTAGCCGCTCTACCGTTACATAACCCAAAAAAGAAAATTCCAATATTTTACCTGCTGAAACACGAATAGAATATTTTCCATCCGCAGCGGTAATCACACCTACGCGTTCCCCTTTTAATTTCACACTTACACCGGGTAAAGGCGTCCCATCTTCTTTACCTGTTACGGTTCCTGTTATTGTTCTTTCTTGTGCGGACGCAGCTGTAACTACAAAGAGACTCAACAATAACAAACAATTAAGTAGTTTTTTTCTCATTTACACTTTAGTTTATTTTTAAATAATAGACAATTGCAAAAAATAAAATATGCTGCTGTGAACAGTCAAATTCAGTTTGGTTTCTAAAGGATAAATCAAGGAATGTGAATGGTTGTCCTTTTATTCGTTTTTTCTGATAAATTGGGGGGATTCCAAATGGGAAGTAACTCAGAACAAAAACGAAATCTGTTAATTTCTGATTTTAAACCCAGATCTTTTAGAACTTGATTTAACAAAAATTAACATGCGGCGAAATACCCTTTAATTGAGAAGATTAAAGAAGTGTGTCGATCAATAACATGTATGTGTCGATAAACCCAAGCAACATTCCTTTTTGCACTAAATTTCTAAAAGAGCAGTTTGTTATTTAATAGTCTGAATAAGTTTATTCGTCATTCTCTATTGAACATCCCTCAGAAATCATAAATTAGCAAGGGAACATTTAATACCTAACCAATACACCTCATGATTAAAAACATATCTGTAATCGGCTCCGGAACAATGGGAAACGGCATCGCCCATACTTTTGCCCAGTTTGGCTTTTCAGTAAAACTGGTTGATATCAACCAATCTGCACTTGATGCAGCGCTAAATACAATTGTAAAAAATCTGGATCGGCAAATTACTAAAGGTCATCTTACGGAGCAGCAAAAATATGATACATTAAATAACATCGAAACCTATACATCAATCTCAGATGGTGTGAAAACCGCAGATCTGGTTGTAGAAGCAGCTACAGAAAATGCCGATCTTAAATTGAATATCTTCAAAGAATTAGACCAGCACGCGCCAAAAAATGCAATTCTGGCCAGCAATACATCATCCATCTCCATCACACAAATTGCGGCTGCAACGCAACGTGGCGATAAAATTATCGGAATGCATTTTATGAATCCTGTACCTGTAATGAAACTGGTAGAGGTAATTCGTGGTTACGCGACAAGCGATGAAACCACTGCACTAATTATGGTATTAGCCGAAAGTCTGCAAAAAACGCCTGTAGAAGTAAATGATTATCCGGGTTTTGTGGCCAACCGCATTTTGATGCCGATGATTAACGAAGCGATATACACCCTTTTTGAAGGTGTTGCCGGTGTTTATGAAATAGATACTGTAATGAAACTCGGAATGGCACATCCGATGGGGCCTTTACAGCTTGCAGATTTTATCGGTCTGGATGTCTGCCTCGCCATTTTAAATGTATTACATACTGGTTTCGGCAATCCGAAATATGCACCTTGTCCGTTATTGATAAATATGGTTGCAGCGGGCAAAAAAGGGATTAAAAGTGGCGAAGGATTTTACAAATACACAGCCGGTTCAAAAGAGTTAATCGTTTCAGATAAATTCAAAAGATCCTAATTTTTTTAGCATTTAATTTTATATTTGCCCTATGAATGAACATTTGGATCCAGATGCGAGCCACCTTACCCCTACCGATCGGGATATTGAGCGTGTATTGAGGCCTCAAGCTTTTGAAGATTTCACCGGACAGGAAAAGGTTATGGAAAACCTTAAAATTTTTGTTCAGGCGGCAAAACTTCGTGGCGAAGCGCTGGATCATGTTTTACTTCATGGCCCTCCGGGTTTAGGGAAAACCACACTTTCGCATATCATCGCCAATGAAATGGCCACAGGTATTAAAGTTACTTCTGGTCCGGTGCTGGATAAACCTGGAGATTTAGCCGGTTTACTTACTGGATTGGACACCGGAGATATTCTTTTCATTGATGAAATCCATCGATTATCGCCTTTGGTAGAAGAATATCTGTACTCGGCAATGGAGGATTTTAAAATCGATATTATGCTCGAAACCGGCCCTAACGCCCGTTCAGTTCAAATTTCTTTAAATCCTTTTACGCTTGTAGGTGCAACCACACGATCTGGTTTATTAACCGCACCTTTACGTGCACGTTTCGGAATTAATGCCCGTTTGGCGTATTACGATGCAAAACTCTTAACAACAATTGTACTTCGGTCATCTGATATTCTGAAAACACCTATAAGTGATGAAGGCGCTTATGAAATTGCAAGAAGAAGTCGCGGTACGCCGCGTATTGCAAATGCGTTGCTTAGACGCACGCGCGATTTTGCTCAGATCAAAGGCAATGGAACTATTGATACCGAAATTGCCCGCTATGCTTTAAATGCGTTGAATGTAGATGAACATGGCTTGGATGAAATGGACAATAAAATTCTGATTACGATTATCGATAAATTCAAAGGCGGACCTGTAGGCTTAAAAACCATCGCGACAGCAGTTGGAGAAGATGAAGGTACTATTGAGGAAGTTTATGAGCCATTTCTAATTCAGGAAGGATACATTATGCGAACTTCAAGAGGCAGGGAAGTAACCGAAGCGGCATATAAACATCTGAAGAAGAATTTCCCTGGTCAAACCGGGAAGTTGTTTTAGGGCGATAACTTAATTGCCTTTTTTATATTTTCCTTAAATCTTCCCGCGGATCAAACCCGGATAAATACGCTGATCTTCGCTGACTTGCCCGATATAAATCTCGTTAAATCTGCGCCCCTTTTCTGCGAAAATCTGCGGGAGATGCTAATAATCAAATCTTCCTAAACATCCAAACCATTAACCTTTCTGAAAATTCCATCAGTAATTTGACTCACATTAAAATTCACCAGTAAACCTAATTTCAAACCTGATAATTTGAGATAGGTAATCAATTGTTTGTGATGCACATCCAAAATTCGTTCAATCGACTTTATTTCTATCACGACTTTTTCTCCACAATCAAATCCATTCTATATCCAACATCCATTTTTATGCTTTCATAATACATTGGCAATGGAACCTGGCGCTGGACCAAAAGACCTTGTTTCTCCAACTCATATTTTAAAGCAACCTCATAAGCGGACTCCAGCAAACCTGGACCAAGTTGATTGTATACATTAAAAATGGAACCTCGGATGATGTAGGAGATTTGGTTTTCTTTCATTCACTAATTTAACGAATCAAACATTTCTGTAAAGAATAAATTATTTTTCATTGCGCCATACCTGCATCCCCATAAAACATTAAACCTCTTCATCTGTTGCTACAGTACAAATGAAGATTTATGAATATTGAAATACGCAAACTGACGCTTGAAGATTATGCCGATTTAAAAGAATCTATGTTGCAAGCTTATGACAGCATGGGCGGGCAAATCTGGCCGAAATCGAGCATCGCAAAACTATTGAAAATTTTCCCGGAAGGACAACTTTGTATTGCAGTTGATGATAAAGTGGTGGCCTGTTCGCTCTCTATTATTGTAGATTATACGGAATATGGCGATCGGCATACTTATAAATTAATTACCGGCGATTATTCTTTCTCCACGCATGATCCGAATGGAGATACCTTATACGGAATTGAAATTTTTGTACATCCTGAATACCGCGGCTTACGCCTCGGCAGACGATTGTATGAAGCCAGAAAAGAGCTTTGCGAAGGTTTAAATCTAAAAAGTATTATTGCCGGGGGCAGAATACCGGGTTACCACGCCTACGCGGAAACACTTACGCCACGCCAGTATATTGATAAGGTAAAAGCCAAAGATATATACGATCCAACACTTACATTTCAGATCTCGAATGATTTTCACGTAAGGAAAGTATTGAAAAATTATCTTCCCGGAGATCACGAATCTAAAGAGTTTGCTACACTGATTGAATGGAATAACATTTATTACCAAGGTGTAGATGCCTCGGCGAGATCGGCTATGACCATTCGTTTAGGCCTTGTACAGTGGCAAATGCGTCTTTTTCCGGATATGGAAAGTTTTTATGAGCAGGTGGAATTTTTTGTTGATGCAGTAAGCGGATATAAATCTGATTTTATCATGTTTCCAGAACTGTTTAATACGCCGCTTCTTCAGCCTTACAACCATTTACCAGAGATTGAAGCCATGCGGAAACTGGCAGAAAAAACAGAAGAAATTGTGCAGAAAATGCATGAATATGCACTAAGCTATAATGTAAATATTATTACGGGTAGCATGCCTTTACTAGACAATGGCAAACTGTATAATGCAACCTATTTGTGCCATAGAACCGGCAAGATTGATGAGTTTAGAAAAATCCACATCACGCCGAATGAACAAAAATATTATGGTATGGTTGGCGGCGATAAATTGCAGGTTTTTGATACCGATTGTGGCAAAGTCGGGATCTTAATTTGTTACGATGTAGAGTTCCCGGAACTCAGCAGAATTTATGCCGATCAAGGTATGCAGATTCTCTTTGTTCCTTTTCTTACAGACACGCAAAATGGCTACACGCGCGTAAGACATTGCGCCCAGGCACGCGCAATTGAAAATGAATGTTATGTAGCCATTGCAGGTTGCGTAGGTAATTTGCCGAAAGTAAATAATATGGATATTCAGTTTGCACAATCTGCGGTGTTCACACCTTCCGATTTTGCCTTCCCTACAAATGCCGTAAAAGCAGAAGCAACACCAAATACAGAAATGGTATTGGTTGTAGATGTTGATCTTCATTTGTTAGATGAATTACACCATTACGGAACGGTAAAAGTGTTGAAAGATAGACGAAAAGACTTGTATCAAACTAAGCTGTTGAAGTAATTATTAAAGATATTTTTAAAAGGCTTTCCAAATTGGGAAGCCTTTTTTGTGTGGCAGAAAAATTTGGCTTAAATAAAAAAATCCCGGCTTGTGGCCGGGATTTTTAAGTTATAATTTGAATTTGTATTAGTTAAAGATATAACGAACACCAAATTGCATGTAGTAAGTAGAAGAAATAGTTTGTGAAGTTCCATAAGTGCTTCTAACCAAATCATTTTGAGATGCTGCTAATCTGAAAACAGGCTTGGTAGTTGCGTTAATTGCAGATACGTTTCTAGGTACTAAAATCGCTGCATTATTCACAAAGTTTATATTACCCCATTTGCGGTTTAACAAATTACCGAAGTTAAAGATGTCTGCAGTAAATTGGAATGAATTTTTTGAATTACCGATATTTTTGAAAATTTCTTGAGTAATTCTCAAGTCAAACTGATGTCTCCAAGGTAGTGTTGCTGCATTACGTTCTGCATATTCACCCTGGTGCTTGCTCAAGTATGGATCCTGAGCAATATAGGCGAAAAATGCGTCACTTTGCTCTTGAGCTGAATATGCTCTACCATAACCAGAAGTTCCAGCAGGAATTGCTTCGAAAGTAATTTCAGATGCGTTACGAGGGATGTAAATCAAATCATTGGTTTGACCATCTCTGTTAAAATCTGCACTATAATAGTAAGAGAATCGACCTTGTTGAGAACCTTGATAAAATAGTGACAATGATGTTGCAAGATTACCAATATATTCTTTTCTATAAGAGATATTCGCAACAATACGATCAGGATTCAAGTTTTGAGAGTAACTCAATGAAGGAGAATTCGCACTACCTGAAGTGTATGGCAGAGACCATAAGTTTAACAACTGATCTCCACTTTGATCTCCAAAGTTACGTTGGTCAGATCTAGTATAGGCAATCATTG
This sequence comes from Pedobacter terrestris, assembly GCF_052343045.1. Lineage (NCBI taxonomy): Bacteria > Pseudomonadati > Bacteroidota > Sphingobacteriia > Sphingobacteriales > Sphingobacteriaceae > Pedobacter > Pedobacter terrestris. The sequence goes on from NZ_CP180264.1 coordinate 2,921,284, forward strand.
CAGAAAGTCCACTACCAAATTGTTTGGTCAACTGTGCTGTTGCCTGCCAGTTGTAACCACCTTTAGTATTTTTCATTTGAACAACGTTCAATGCAGAGGTACCAGTTGCACTTACAGCGCCAGCGCTTGTAATGTTAACAACCTGTCTTCCATTAACAGAACTTGGGTAAAAATATCTTGTATCTGCATAACCGTTAACTTGGATTGTTGGATCTTTTAAGTTTACATTTTCGGCAACAACTACATTTAGTTCTTTACCGTAAATTCCTTCCAATGTACCTACTACACCCCAAGGCAATTTAACATCGAATGCTAAACTTGATTTCCATGTTTGAGGAAACTTTAAGTCTGGAGATAACGAGCTAATTGTACCTGGGATACTGGTTCCTGCAGCAGGTGCAGTAGAAGTCAAATTAGGTGCAATATTTGGACTGAAGAACGGAGTATTAGCACCAGAATAAACCTGAGTGTATTGTAATAATCCAGCATCTCCAGATTGAGATACTAACCAAACAAACGGCACACGGCCAGTGAAGATACCAGAACCTCCACGAACTTGGAAAGAACGGTCACCCAATACGTCCCAATTAAAACCAAAACGAGGAGAGTAGGTTAATTTATTTTGAGGCAAAACACCTGTATCAACTTTCTGTCCGTTTACGAAAGTTTGCGCTGCAACTAATGGATGTGTTCTGATTTCAGATACATCTGGATAAGTTGCCTGCTCCACACGTAAACCAGCAGTTAACTTAAAACGATCTGAGATTGTAAACTCATCTTGAATATACGCAGAGTACTGTGCGAATTTAAAGCTTGGATATGCTTGAGTGCCATCGGCGGTTAATGGATAAGTTACCGAATATTGTAACGGTCTTTGATTAGTAATAAAATCATTCCAAGAAGCAAACGTGTAAAACCCAGTCCCAAAACGTTGGAAACCATTTTTAGTTGTACTGAATTCTGCCTGAGCACCTAAAGTAATGTTGTGTTTACCTAAAGCTAAAGTCAAATCATCACTATATGTATAACCTTTAACATCTCTTAAGTTTCCATAAGTAAATGCTTCGTAACCAAACGTCGTCAAAACGTTACCTGCCGATGTTGCAGATTGACTTCCGTCCAAAATATCTACCAAAGGGAAAGGAGAACTATCCGAGGTACGAGGGTCATTTTGGTGCGAATATGTTACACGCGCAACATTTGTAACTTTACTACCAAAGTTTGAGTTTAACTCAGCAACTGCAGAATATAAGTTAGCTGCTTGATAATAGTTTGAATTTGAGAAATTTAGACCAGCGTTTGTTGCAGAACCAGATCTCGAGTTTCCATAACCTAAATTACCTGTAACACCAGAACCACTAACTGAAGTAGATGCAGAACTTGGTGACTGGCTTTCTACCTGATTATAACGAACGCTAAAACGGTGATTTTTTGAAATGTTCCAATCTAAGCGGGCGAACATCTTTTCATTATCACTGATATTGGAGTAACCTTGATAAACACCTGGATTGTATCCGTAAGTGTTTTGCAAATAAGTTTTAACTCCATCCAAAAAGCTTGCAGTTGCAGGAGCTACAGTTGTTAGACTGCCGAAAGGCTGACTTGGAGTAGCAGCAATTCTGTTGTTTCCTGGTTCTATGGTATGTTTTTTTTCATAGTTCACAAAGAAGAACAATTTGTCTTTAACAATTGGTCCACCTAAGCTAAAGCCATAGTTTTTTTCATCAAGTTTTTGAACTGCTGAAGCTGGAATTCTATAGCTCTCTCCGATTCTTTTTCCTTGCTGATCATCACCGCGCATAGTATAAAATGCACTTCCACTAAACGTGTTTGTACCTGAACGTGTAACCGCGGTCACCGAACCACCGGTAAATCCTGACTGACGTACATCGTAAGGAGTTACGTTAATTGAAATCTGCTCCAAAGCGTCGATAGAAATCGGCGATCCGTTAGCCGGAATGTTCTGACCAATACCAAACTGGTTATTGAAGTTTGCACCATCTACGGTGAAATTGTTTGAACGGTAGTTACCACCGCCAATTGAAGTACCATTAGCTTGTGGTGTTAAACGGGTTAAATCATTCACACTTCTGCTAATTGTAGGCAAACTTTGAATCTGTTGTCTTGTAACAACTGTATTCGCACCATTTTTATTAGAATTCATAATTGAATTGTTACGACCAACAACTTTAACTTCTTCTAAAGTTGAGCTGTTATCAGACAATTCTACGTTTTCTACATAAGGCTCACCTAATTTCAGATAGATATCTGTTTGTTTAAGTGTGTTATACCCTACAAAACTGATTTCAATAGTGTAAGGCCCGCCAACACGCATACCACCAATGGTAAAGCGGCCATCGTTGTTGGTTGAAACCGAATACACGGTACCTGTTGGGGTATGTGTAGCCTTAACGCTAGCACCGGGTAGTGCACCTTTTGCGTCTCTAATTGTACCGGTCATTGATGAGGTAGTTACCTGAGCATTAGCTCCAAACGTAAAACCCACTACAGCAACGAATAGCAGCACGAATCTTAAAAGTAAAGATTTCTTCATACTTTGTTTTTTAAATGTTTTTTTTGTTGTTGAATAAGTCAGTAAATGAATTATTCGACAAATGTAGGGAATAAAATTTAACACATTTTAACATCCAATATTAAATTATCGTTAAATAGTTCAAAACTTTTCAACATTTAACATGAAAATCGCACTGCTAAGTTGCACTTTACCAATTGTTTGAAGCCATGTACCGAAATTTGTCTCTACAATGGCCTAACTTTACTTTCCCAGGGTGTTTATAAAGTTTTTGTAAGGACTTTGCGAATTATCGTTTATTAAGAAACATTTTTTTAGTTTTGACGATAATTTGGATTCAGGTCATCCTGAATTTAATCGTAAAATAAGGTAAGCAGGTAAAATCCGAAACGGTTGGTTTCCTTTTGTCCAAAACTTACACAAAAGAAAGAACAATTAAAAGCAAACTTCTTTAAATAGATATGAATTACGACGTTATTGTTTTAGGCAGCGGCCCTGGAGGTTATGTAGCTGCAATCAGAGCTTCACAATTGGGAATGAAAGTTGCCATTGTTGAGCGCGAATCTTTAGGTGGTATTTGTTTAAATTGGGGTTGTATCCCTACAAAAGCATTGTTAAAAAGTGCACAAGTATTTGAATACATTAATCACGCTGCTGATTATGGTATAACTACTACAGAAGCCAAGGCAGATTTCCCGGCAATTATCAAACGTAGTCGCGGTGTTGCAGATGGTATGAGTAAAGGTGTTCAGTTTTTGATGAAGAAAAATAAAATTGACGTCATCATGGGCACTGGAAAAGTAAAATCAGGCAACAAACTAGAAGTTAAAGGCGCAGATGGTTCTCAAAAAGAACTAACAGCTAAAAACATTATTATTGCCACTGGCGCACGCTCAAGAGAATTGCCAAACCTGAAACAAGATGGGAAAAAAGTAATTGGCTACCGCCAGGCAATGGTTCTGCCTGAACAACCTAAAAGTATGGTTGTTGTAGGTTCTGGTGCCATTGGTGTAGAATTTGCCTATTTCTACGCTACAATGGGTACTAAAGTTACCATTGTAGAGTTTATGGAAAATGTTGTTCCGGTAGAGGATGAAGATGTTTCTAAACAATTGTTGCGCAGCTTGAAAAAAGTTGGAATTGATGTGATGACATCTGCAAGTGTAGAATCTGTAGATACTGCGGGCGCAGGTTGCAAAGTATCTGTTAAAACTGCTTCTGGTATGCAAACCATCGAAGCAGATATCGTACTTTCTGCTGCTGGTATTGTTGCAAACATCGAAAACATCGGACTGGAAGAAGTTGGCATCAAAACCGAAAAAGGAAAAATCGTTACAGATGAGTTTTACAATACATCAGTTAAAGGTTATTATGCCATTGGCGATGTTGTAGGCGGACAAGCTCTAGCGCACGTGGCATCTGCAGAAGGAATTATCTGTGTAGAAAAAATTGCTGGTCAGCATGTAGAGCCTTTAGATTATAACAATATCCCGGGTTGTACGTATTGTACTCCAGAAATTGCATCTGTTGGTTATACAGAAAAAGCAGCTAAAGCAGCAGGTTATGAGTTAAAAATTGGTAAGTTCCCGTTCTCAGCTTCTGGAAAAGCTAGTGCTGCCGGTGCAAAAGATGGTTTTATCAAATTAATTTTCGACGCAAAATACGGCGAATTACTCGGTGCACACATGATTGGTGCTAACGTAACTGAGATGATTGCTGAAATTGTTGTAGCACGTAAATTGGAAACTACCGGTCATGAAATGATTAAATCGGTACACCCTCACCCAACAATGAGTGAAGCCATTATGGAAGCTGCCGCTGATGCATACGGCGAAGTAATACATTTGTAAGTCAATACAATACAAATATTAAAAGGCGGTAGTTATTAAAACTACCGCTTTTTTTGTTTACAGGCATCTCCAAAAATGGCTATTGATACATGAATTTTGGCGAAGGATTTCCTAATGAACTCCTGACTAATGACTATTGACTCGTGAACTAATTCCAAACATTTAAAGATTGAGGCTGTTGAATTTTAGAGGCTAATCAAAAATAAATAACATTATGAATTGGATTTTACTGGTCATTGCAGGACTTTTTGAAGTAGGTTTTACCACTTCCTTAAAATTATCTGAAGGTTTTACCAACTGGAAATGGGCTGTTGCTTTTGTACTTTGTGTCATCATCAGCTTTGTATTATTAACCAAATCAACCGTAGAAATCCCTTTAGGAACGGCGTATGCCATTTGGTCTGGTATTGGCGCTGTAGGTACAGTATTGGTTGGCATTTTCTATTTCAAAGAAGATGTAAGTTTCTGGCGAATCTTTTTTATCGGTTTACTTATCGTATCCATCATTGGTTTAAAACTCGCCACACCGGGCAAAAGCAGCTAATCTTTATTTGGTGCAAACCGTCTGAAAACATAACTTTAACCGGATAAATACCCATCAATTATGAAATTACACACAATAGATACCGGATTATTTAAGTTAGATGGCGGAGCAATGTTTGGCGTAGTGCCGAAAAGCATCTGGCAACGTACAAACCCTGCAGATGAAAACAACATGTGTACTTGGGCAATGCGTTGCTTGTTAATTGAAGATGGTAATGAGCTGATTCTGGTTGATACCGGAATTGGAGACAAGCAAGACGAGAAGTTTTTTAGCCATTATTATCTACATGGAAATGATACAATGGATAAATCGCTCGCTGCACTTGGCTTTCAGCGCTCAGATATTACAGATGTTTTTCTAACTCATTTGCATTTCGATCACGTTGGTGGTGCGGTTGTGCGCGAGGGAGAAAAACTTTTACCAGCATTTAAAAATGCCACCTATTGGAGTAATGAAAAACACTGGCAATGGGCAACTGAACCCAATGCAAGAGAGAAAGCGTCTTTTCTCAAAGAAAACATTTTGCCTTTGCAACAAAGTGGGCAATTGAAATTTATTGAAGAAAGGGAAAATACCACTTGGAAACCGAACATCAATATCAGCTTTGCATACGGCCATACCGATGCGATGATGCTACCTAAAATAAACTACAAAGGCAAAACCATAGTTTATGTGGCAGATTTGCTTCCATCGGTGGGCCACCTTCCCCTACCCTATGTAATGTCTTACGATATGTTTCCGTTGAAAACCCTGCATGAAAAGCAGGCTTTTTTGCAAGAAGCACTTGATCAGGAATATGTATTGTTTCTGGAGCACGATTCTGTACAGGAATGTTGCACTTTACAACAAACAGACAAAGGCATCCGCGTTGGGGATACCTTCAAACTAAGTGAACTTTAATACGATATAAACCTGATTAGCTGATTTTGCTGATCAGGTTTTCACAAAAGCGATGAATAGCTTTTTGTCTGATCACCCAGAAAAAACTAAAAATCCCAATACCTGCGCAAGTAATTCCGGCCAAAACATCTAATATGTAATGATGACTGGTGTAAACTGCCGCAAACCAAATGCCCAGCATAACAATTAGAAAAAAGATATTGATTTTACCTAATTTGCTTTTCATTGCATAGAAAAATACAATTACGGGATAAGCCGAATGCAAGGATGGCATTGCAGCAAAAACATTAGACCCTTTACTATAAATACCTTGAAATAAGGTTGTATTAAAGAAATGATCAAAACGGATTAACCCTGCCGTATTGCCCGGAGTTTTTGCATGAAAGATGAAACCATGTTCCTGAACGTACCAAGGTGGTGCAGCCGGAAAAGCATAATACACTACAAATCCTAATAAATTTACCCAAACAAAAGTTAGAGAAAAGTATACAAACTGCCGTTTGTTGGTAAAGAAAAGGTAGGTAGCAAAAGCTAAAGGAACGGGCACCCACATCAGGTAAAAAAAACCGGTAAGCACGTCTAAAAAAGAATTGCTATTCAGTTTCCAGTATTCATTTGGCGTTAAAACCAAATCGTGAAATTGAATACCGAAAAGTTTCTTCTCTGTTTCGTATAAACTTTGTATATGCACTTCGCTGAACAAATAATTCGGGAAAGCTTTCATATAATCGTACAAAATCCAATAGACGATAAAAATCGAGAAACCGAGAATAAATTTCCGAGTTCCACGACTTAAATAATACATTGAATTAAATATCGCCACCAACACCAATTGATCAGTTTTAAAACCAACCAGCAAGGTTGATAATGCAATGTAAATGGCAGAAATAAGAGTGGTGATGAGAATATCTTTAATTCTGATGTTTGTATTTTTCAGGCTAACTTCTTCGTTCATTCTACTTTTTCTCGAAATTAGACCTGAAGATATTGTCCCAAAATGTCCAACTTACGCCGTAACCTTTCGTTGGATCTGAATAATGGTGCAACATATGGTGATGTTTCAATTTTTTCCAGAATCCACTTTTAAAATTGGCATGATGTAAGGCATAATGTACCATATCATAAAACAGATATCCACCAATAAAACCCGGAAAAAAAGCATACACAATACCTTCTGGCAATAACCACTGAAATAAAAAGAAAAACCCAAGTGCCAGCGGAATACTGGCCGATGGCGGCATTACCAAACGTTTTGCATCATTCGGATAATCATGGTGTACGCCATGAAAAATAAAATGGATTTTTTTGCCAAATGCACCCGGCGGCTCGTAATGGAACACCCAACGGTGCAGTATATATTCTGTAATGGTCCATACGGCCAATCCAAACAACAACCAACCGAAAAAATCTAAAACCGGCGTGTGCAATTGGAAAATAGATTTCCAGACAAAGAAAACAATAATTGGTACGTACACAATTAAGGGCACATAATATCTTACTTTAGATAAACTCTCCAGGAAATTACTCTTAAACATCCGGATAGAATCCGATGAATTTGAAACAAAATTTCTTTTCATATCAATAACTACACTTTGATGCGCTCTACAAGCGGTTTGCTAAAATCAGCTGCATCGTATCCTTTAATTTCAACATATTTAACATTTGGAAGCCAGAACGATCCGCCTTCAATGCGCAGAAATATTCTTTCCAAAATCATCTTTTTATTGTTGATTGTTGCGTAAACATGGTATTTTTTATCAACCGCCGATTTACTTAAATACATGGGCAATTTTTTGTGCGATACAAAACGCAGCTCAAACTGTCCGTTTCCCATATCTTTAGAATCGATACCATAAGCAAACTTGCGTTGGATATAACTTAACTCTTTTTTTTCGCCATTATCGCCATAGCGCATCCAAAACACATTTACCGGTGTTTTTTTAACCACTTCGCCATTTGCATCCAGATTTAACTGGCAGATAATCGTATTGGTATTCGGATCGCGCTGAACATAAAACATTTGATTGCTGATGTTTTTTGGAGTTGGAAATTTTATTGGAGAAGGATCTGAAACTTGCGCCATAACCGATGATGACGCACCAACAGCAATACCTACGGCAAGCAGAAAACCAACTATGGAAGCTGCTTTATTTTTTGACGTACGTTCTTGCAATTCTTGCGCTTCCAATCCTTTTTTCGCTTCCTGTAACCTTTTGATTGCCGTGATATTGGTTAATACGGCCAAAATTGTGATGGGCAAAGTAAAAATAGTCATCGTTTCAAAAACGTGAAATGAGATACCCGGAACATAGATTTTATAATCGCCGCCAATAAAATGACTGGTTACACCACAAGCAATAGCAACAATACCAATGGTAACAACGCGCTCCGGGCGCTGCATTAAACCGCCTTTACATTCTACGCCCAAGCCTTCAGCACGCGCACGGGTGTAACTGACCATCATTGAGCCTATAAGCGCAATAAATGCGAACAATGAACTTAGAAAATAGTGATGTGCTACAAGGTAATAGCAAATACCCAGAAACATAATCATTTCACTGTATCGGTCTAAAACAGAATCATAAAGGGCACCAAATTTCGAGCTCATATTTCCTAGACGTGCAACTTGCCCATCTAACATATCAAATAAGCCGGCAAAAAGCACTAATGCGCCTCCCCAACCTACGTAACCCAATTCGCCACGATTAGATTTTTCTGCACCAAGTACAAAAATTACCGCTACACCAATATTCAACACCAAACCAATGGTTGTAACCATATTTGGCGTTAAACCTATTTTAATTAATCCTTTAACAAAAGGATTAATGACTTTGTATATGCCTTGTTGAAGGCTATCTCTTAGTTTTACCTGCATTTTTATCTGTTAAAAATCAAATTTTACCCGTGCCCGGATTCCCCATTCAGAAACTTCTGGCTGGTTTAAATAATTAAAGCGCTTCACTAAATCTACCCGAAGCAGTTTAAAGATATTTCCGATACCAACACTGCCTTCAATATATGGATCGTTTCCTAAACCATAAGTTCTCTGTGCGCCGTTTTCGTAAACCGGAAAACGGTAAAGATTAGAACTTAAACCTGGGTTATTCTCGTCACGCAATCCGCCATACAAAGCTTTGAATGAAAATACTTCGCGCAGTTTCAATTTTTTAATTAACGGCAATTTATTAAAAAAGAAGCCATTAAAGTTATGATCGATGTTAATACTGACATAATGATCACTTACGAACTCTAAAAAGTTCATCAAATTATATGAACTGATCTGATAAGCGTAAGTTTGGTTGGCACGATGAATGGCCAACAACGGGAAAGGAACTTTACCAGCAATATAACTTCCTTCAATCGTAAAATCTGTATAACCCAATTGAGATAAATAGAAACGCTTATCAATAGATCCCAGAAAATTGTGGTAATTGTATTCGCCACCTAAAACGTCTTTTAAACCCGCTGTATATCTGAAATTAAAAACCGGATAACGATCTGGAATCGGAACACGATAAATTTTTCCTTGATAAAATTTCTCATTTGGTGCGTATCTAAACGCTACAGAAATCTCACTTGTAGTTAAGCGGTTAATCAACTGGCTACCGGTATTGCTTTGATAAAACAATCCGCCTGCTGGCGTCTGACTCCATTTTTTCAATCCAAATGAATAGGATAAATGGTTTTCAAATTCTTTTACATAATCTACACGATAAAAATCGTTGTACAATAACATGTCATTCACACCGCGTTTAAAGGATAGTAAAAAGTTATCTTCCTGAACAAACTGCAACTCCTGACCCGGAATTTTTGTATCGCGCTGAAAGCTTGCCCGGATGTAATTCTGTGGAAACTCGTAAATAGATTTGTTGTTTATAGAATATGTTCCGGAAAGGAAAAACTTCCATTTTTCATCTTTAAATCCGTAAGCCGCATAGTTTTCAAAATAAAAACGTTTGCTCAATTCCGGAGTTGTTCGTCCGCCCAAACGCAATCTTAAACCTTCAACATTGTTAAAACTGTAAAAAGTATTTACCGGACCAACCTCGTATACATTGAAATTTTGATAACCTGCAAAAAGTAAGGTCACAATTTTCATTGTACGTTTAAACGACGGCAAGTTTTGAAGCGTATCTATATTGTGGTAAATTTTAAGCTGATTGGCAGAAATGGTATCCAATCGGTTATTTTCCCAATATTGGTCTGAACGTTTTCCGGCATCTGCCAAAACTACTGTTGGTTTGCCCGCAAAGACGGTATCTGGAATTATTTCGTCATATTTATAATTTTTATAGGTAACGGTCCGTTCGCCGGTAAAACCTAAACCTTTGTTTTTGGAAAGGCCAAAGTCGGCAAGGAGATTACTTTTACTTAAAGAATATTTCTCCTGTTCATTTCTGTCAAAGTTCAGATCAATCTTTAAAGCCCGAACGAAGTTTAGATTGATGTTTTTATTTACGCCAAGATTGGCACCTGTTACGGCATATTTTCCATCATTGGTAACGTAAATTTTGCCCTCAAACAACATATCATTGGTATTTCTCGGCGTAAAAGAAAGCTCAATAATTTGTGGTTTCTGATCTTTTAAAGTATCGGTAATAAAGAATTTGTAAAACGCAGGCGCACCATCGGCAATCGGACTTAAAAACTCATTGCTCATAACCGAAATATTGTTTTTGTAGATATCGATATTCTGATACATCCGATCGAAATATGCTTTCATGCCTTTATTATCAATATAACGATTGTCAAAATCTACCTGCTTTTCGGCCACAACCACAGATTTGTTTTTTTCCGGATTTTGGCTCAGATAATTGTCTGATAATTTTTCTTGTATGTAAACCGGCAATAAGTTTTTGCCACCAATTTGAGTAGAATCCTGTTCCTGAAACAGAAACTGATAATTCCTGAAAATCTTTTTGTTTTTAAACTTTTCTGATAGATTACTCATCGAAAACAACATCTTTTCATACTCGCGGTAAGAAATGGTGTTGTAACTTTTAACGCGGTTATCATCTTTATGTGCAATTACCTGTCGGATCAGTTCAACTGCGGGATTGTCTTTATTACGGTACCGTATTTTTTTACCACCTACAACCACAACTTCATCCAGCGCTTTAGAATCGGCTTTCAATAAAACATCTATTTGTTGTGTGTTAGATGCAATAACGGTTCTCACTAACTCGGTATAGCCAACGTAATTGAATTTTAAACCGGTTTGCGGTTCTGCAGAACTGATGGTGTAGTTTCCGTTTACATCTGTTTGTGTGCCAATTTTTGTTCCATTAAAAAAAACGGATACGTAAGGCAATGTTTCTTTGGTTGCCGCATCGCGTACGGTGCCGGTAACAACAGTTCTTTGAGCCATTGCAACGTTGCCAAAACTGAGCAAACCAATGACCAATATATTTAGAGTTAACGATATGTTAATTAGACGTTTCATGTACGGGAAAAGATAAACTGCTTTTGCATGATATAATTGTAACTTGTACCGATAAGGAGCGACACAATTACTTTAGAGAGCACATAATTTATATTGAAAAAATGAGTCAAACCATAAACGCCACCGGTTACCAGCAACAAATTGCCCAACCAAACGATGATGTATTTAATAATTTGAAATTTTATATTTTGTGAAGTTGCGTTAAAAACGAGGTTTCTGTTTATGCTGAAATTGACAATACCGCCTGATACTGTACCGGTTATACTGGCTGCAAGATACCACATACCAAAAACTCTCGCACAAAGAATAGTCATCAAAAAATCAACTATCGATGCGGATAGCGACGATGCCTGGGCTTTTAAAAATGTGTACATATTGATTTATAAAATGTTCAATATGATAACCAGCTGAAGGATAATGTTTGCGTAAACACCGGCAAGAACATCATCTGCCATTACGCCCCAACCACCTGGCAATGCTTCCAATTTCCGGATGAATAAAGGTTTGACGATATCGAAGAACCTGAACAATACAAGCCCAAGGAGAATATACTCCCACTTTACCGGCACCCATAGTAGTGTAATACACATTCCTACTATTTCATCCATTACGACCCTTGCATGGTCTTTGCCCCAAATGGTTTCTACCTTATTGCCGCTAACAATACCCAAAATTGTTAAAATAATAGTGATGGGTAATGCCCAAACGCTAGGGTATACATCACCGGTCTGGAAAACGTACCAGCAAATGCATGCGAACACAGCAGCAACTGTGCCCCCGCCCTTGCCAATATATCCGATGCCCAGACCGGTAGATATAATTTTATGTGTGAACACTAGATCGTATCAACAGTTTCTTCTTCGTAATCCAAACCTAAATGGGTGATTAAATCTTCTCCCATCATATGGCGTAAAGTATTCTGAAGTTTCATCAATTGCTTGAAGATATCATTTTCTGGTGGCACACCTGGCAATGTTTGAGGCGATTTCAAATAGAATGATAACCATTCTTGTACACCGCTCATGTTTGCACGTTTAGCCAAATCGCTGAACAAAGCCAAATCCAAAACAATTGGTGCAGCTAAAATTGAATCGCGACACAAGAAATTGATTTTGATTTGCATTTTGTAACCCAACCAGCCGAAAATATCGATGTTATCCCAGCTTTCTTTGTTATCACCGTGAGGTGGATAATAGTTGATACGGATTTTGTGATACATATCGCCATACAAATCAGGGTTTTTTTCTGGTTTGAAAATATCTTCCAGTACACCTAATTTAGAAACCTCTTTAGTTTTGAAGTTATCCGGATCATCCAATACCAAACCATCTCTGTTACCTAAAATATTGTCAGAGAACCAACCGTTAACACCAAGTGAGCGTGCAGTTAAACCTGGCGCAAGAATGGTTTTCATTAAGGTTTGTCCGGTTTTGAAATCTTTACCAGCAATTGGTGTATTGGTTTCTTTAGCCAACTCAATTAAAGCAGGAATATCTACTGTTAAGTTTGGCGCTCCGTTTGCAAATGGATAACCCAATTTTAACGCTGCATAAGCATAAATCATACTTGGAGCGATACGAGAATCGTTATCTTTCAATCCTTGTTCAAAAGCCGCTAAAGATGCATGCACCTCAGAAGCTTCGAAATAGATTTCAGTAGAACCACACCATACTAAAACGATACGGTCACAGTTGTTTTCTGCTTTGAAGTTTTTAATGTCTTCAATTACAGCTTGTGCCAAATCCCAACGGTTCTCAATATCTTTTACATATTTACCATCAAGGTTTTTTACGTAGTTTCTATCGAAAGCAGCACGCATTGGCTTGATAGATTCCAATTCTTCTTTAACATCGCGAAGCAAGTTTGCGTCCAATACACGGGCATTCATTGCAGCTTCGTAAACGTTATCTTCATAAACGTCCCATCCACCAAATACTAAATCCTCAAGCGGTGCCAAAGGAACAAAATCTTTAATTTTAGGTTCGTTATTATCTGTTCTTTTTCCGATACGGATTGTTCCCATTTGTGTTAACGAGCCGATCGGTTTTGATAAACCTTTCTTAACGGCTGCAACACCGGCAATCATGGTAGTGGCAACTGCGCCAAGCCCTGGCATCAATATACCAAGTTTGCCATCTGCCGCTTTTACTTGTTCTTTCATTTTATTTTATTTTAACTATCTAATCTTATAACCAATTGTTTTTTTTATACCAGGTTATGGTTTCCTGTATTCCGTTTTCCAAAGTATATTTTGGCTGAAAACCAAAATCTCTTTCTAAGTTTTGTATGCTGCAAATCCAGTTTGCTGCTGTAAGCTCTTTCACTTTATCCAGGTTTAATGTAGGTACTTTATTAAACCAGCCATAACTGCGATCGAGGCACCAGGCAACACCTTTAATTATGCCAACCGGTATCTGAACCGTTAATGTTTTTGTTTTTAATGCCATCTTTGAAAACTTAGCCAGCGAAAACCGATCGTAAATTCTTCCATCGGATACGTTATAAGCATTGTGCTTAATTGCAGACCCCAGGGTTTTAATGATTAGTTCTGCTAAATCTGTAACATAGATGAAGCTTAATTTTTGTTCTTGCTTTCCAATGTAAAGCTCCAAGCCAGAACGGATACTTTTAAACAGGATAAATAAATCCTTTTCTCTTGGGCCGTACACCGCTGTTGGCCTGATAATGATTAAAGGTAAACCTTCAATCTGATTCAGGTAGTCTTCAGCTTTTGCTTTGCTGATGCCATAAAAGGTTACCGGATTCGACTTCGAAAAATCTGTTAGTACCTCATCTGGTTTTTCCAGCGGACCAATTGCTGCCAAACTGCTAACAAACACAAACTTTTCTACCTTATGCGTAGCAGCAGCAGTAGCTTTAGCCAGGTTTCTTGTGTAATCGGCATTTATTTTAATATACTGCTGCAGGTTTTTAGCTTTTGTTGTTGCTGCTGCATGTATAATGTAATTGTATTTATTTTCGTCAATATGCTGTGTAAGCATTTCAACCGAGCTAAAATTGAGGTCTACATATTGTATATCCAAGTCTTTAAGATGATCTACCGAACTGGATTGGCGTACGTTTGCATAAACGTCTAAATCCTGTTTTAAGGCAGCTTCTATCAGATGATATCCCACAAATCCTGTTGCACCTGTTATTAAAACTCTTTTTTTCATATTTTCTTTTCGAGAATCCTGTATTTGCGGTACAGTTTCCCACCTATATCTTCTATAGGTTTGTTGATCATTTCGTTGTGATCTAACGTCCAGCTTGCTTCGGCATATTTCATTCCTTTCGCCTGGAATGCCTTAATGATTCTTCCATATAAACACGCCTCAATACCCATTTTACGATAACCATCAATTACACCTAAAAGTAAAATCCGGATGCCGTCAATCTTTTTCTTGTTCAGTAAAAGCTTAAAAATGCCGGTTGGCAATAATCGGCCGCGTTTTATTTTAATCAGAATTTGATTAATGTCTGGTATAGCTAAAGCAAAACCTACGATTTTCCCTTCCTGCTCTGCTATGATGCAAAAATCCGGGTCCATCACCATTTTTAGATCTTTCGCAGTGTAATCAAATTCTTTATCCGTCATCGGTACAAAACCTAAATTTTTATCCCAGGCCTTGTTGTACACTTCGCGTATGTTATTTGCTTCTTCTTTAAAGTTTTTAAGGTTGATGGTTCTAACAGTGATGTTGTTGCGTTTTAACCTGTTTTCAATTCCTTCAATTAACCTTGTAGAACGATCGTTATAATTTCCGGCGGTATACCGATATGCTCTTAAATCCACATTTTTGGCAAAACCGATCTGTTCTAGTAAAACCGGATAATACGGTGCGTTATATGGCATCATTGCTACCGGCGGACCATCAAATCCTTCAATCAATAATCCGCAGATTTCATTGGTTGAGAAATTTACAGGTCCCATTACCCGGTTAAGGCCTTTTGCTCTTAACCATTCTTCGGCTGTAGAAATTAAAAGTTTCGCTACTTCTATATCATTAATGGTATCGAAAAAACCGAAGAAACCATCTTTACTTTTATAAACCGTATTGTGGTTTACGTTATGGATAGCGGCAATTCTGCCTACAATTTTATTGTCTTCTAAAGCCAGAAAAAGTTGGATTTCCGAATGTTCATAAAAAGGATGTTTTCCGGGCGTCAATAAATCGCGTTGTGCAATAAACAACTCCGGAACGTAGTTTGGATCATTCGCATACAGTGTATGTGGAAAATCTATAAAGGCCGCGAGGTCTTTTTTTCCGGAAACCTGAACTATTTTCTTCATGATTGCGAGCCTACCAAATCAACGTTAACGGCCTTAAATGCTTCAGTTAACTTTTCAATCGCGGTATCGATCTGCTCGAATGTGTGCGTAGCCATCAATGAAAAACGGATCAATGAAGAATCAGACGGTACTGCAGGGGATACTACAGGATTTACAAATACGCCATTCTGTTGAAGAATATTGGTAATCATAAACGTTTTCTCATTGTCGCGGATGTAAACCGGGATGATTGGACTATGCGTATCGCCAAGATCAAAGCCTGCTTCAATCAATAGTTTCTTCGCATATTCTGTATTTTGCCAAAGCTTATCTATACGCTCTGGTTCTTCTTCTATAATATCTAAAGCAGCAATAACACTGGCCACTGCAGATGGCGGCATACTTGCACTAAACATTAGTGAGCGTGCTCTGTGTTTGATAAATTCTATAGTTTCTGCATTACCGGCAATAAATCCGCCTAACGAGGCTAAAGATTTACTAAAGGTTCCCATAATTAAGTCTACTTTATCGTTTAGGTTAAAATGAGATGCCGTTCCTGCGCCATTAAAACCAATAACGCCCAAACTGTGCGCGTCATCCATCATAATATTTGCACCAAATTCATCGGCTATTTTCACCATTTCGGGAAGGTTAACCAAATCACCTTCCATACTGAAAATACCATCAGAAACAATTAGTTTAGCGGAATCTTCTGGAAGACGGCTTAGTTTTTTACGTAGGTCTTCCATATCATTATGCGCATATTTAATCGTGCGCGAAAAAGAAAGACGACTTCCGTCAATAATTGATGCGTGATCGTACTCATCCAAAATAAGATAATCATTCCGATCTAAAAGACATGAAATTACGCCCAGGTTAACCTGAAAACCAGTACTAAAAAGTACTGCTGCTTCTTTACCTACATATGCAGCCAACCGAGATTCCAGCTCAAGATGAATATCTAGTGTACCATTTAAAAACCTCGAACCCGCACAACCCGTTCCGTATTTATCTATTGCTTTTTTTGAAGCTTCTTTAATTTTTGGATGATTGGTTAAACCCAAATAAGAGTTTGAACCAAACATCAGCACCTTTTGCCCATTGATGATAACCTCTGTATCCTGGCCTGATTCGATAGATCTGAAATAGGGATATAATCCCTTTTCCTTTATAATAGATGCATCTTTAAACGATGCTATCCTATCTTGTAATTTTTTACGCATACTTATGCTATTATTTAGCAACACCCTTATTAAAATAGAAAGTTTGGCTTTTCAGTCCGTTTATTTATGCTTTTAGATTGGTCAAAATCCACTAACAGTAACTAAACAATTTGATGATGCAATTTTAACTTGAGTGGAGGCAGAAAAAAAGGTTTAAACGTAGGAAATATTGGTCAAAATGTAGGATCAACAAAATGTGACATTTAGATGAATTGACCATCTGACCATCTGACTATTTTTCTATCTCGGTAAACAAATTAATTAATGAACAGCAACACAAAAAATTGATAGGCGCAATCTTCCACGACAATTAACACTAAATATACAATCAATTAATGGTCAATCACATAAAATATTCAAAAAAACTAAACAAATGCCGCAAAATTGGTAAAATGAGCCGATGGCTATTATTTTAAGGACTCCTGAACAAAGCATTTTGTTTTTAATTATCTTTGCAAAGCAATAACGACCTGACACAACCAGACTTCCTAAAAAGCCGGGTATGGTTTAATTATAACCAAGTGTTAAAGAAAAATTGTTAAAAAATAATTAAGACGGTTCCGCGCAGCGCATGAAGCAACATTCCAGTAACAATAGAATCCCAAAAAATATTGAGGAAAAGTTTAAGCTAAATGAAGATCTGAATGTTACAAAACACGATGGCCCTTCAACAAATATATGCGGAAACCGGACATTCAGGCCTGTATCTTTCGCTTTAATTTTAATTACTGACGGAAAAACCGTGCTTAAAACAGATCTGAATCCAGATAATCTGAAAACACGGGATCTGGTTTTTCTTTTTCCGGGTTCAGTTTATGAATTTGGCGAGTTAACAACGGTTTCTTTCTTCCGTATTGGTTTTAAAAAGAGTTACCTAAAGAAGCAAAGCATCTTGCTGAACAGTGCAGAAAACTACCGTATTTTTCAGTCAAAATCTATCCGTAAATTTTCACTTACCGAAGAAGAATACAATGATATTCTGGCAAATATTCTTTGCCTCGAAAAAAGATTGGCTCTACCGAAAGGAATTTCCCACATCAATGAAATTATTCGCAACAGCTTTTTGGAAGTTTTGTACGACTTATTTCTGATCAACAACAAAAGAAACGGCTTTGAACCCGTAAAACACGATCGCAAAGCAGAAATTACAGGCAGGTTTTTAAATATGCTTACCGATCAGTTTAGAAAAGAAAAACGCGTGCAGCATTATGCAGATGCATTGTTTATCACATCCAGACATTTAAGTCAGGTTGTAAAAGAAGTAACTGGAAAAACTGCCAGCGAAATTATTATTGAAATGGTTATCCGTGAAGCAAAAATTTTACTAACAGGTCACATCCTGAACGTTTCTGAAGTTTCTGAGGCACTGAGTTTTAGCAACGCTTCATTTTTCGGCAAATATTTTAAAAAATATACCGGAATTTCTCCGTCAGAATACCGGTCGGGAAATAAAATCGCGCAACCTCCTATCTTTCAATAATAAGCGAATCGGCGATAAATACAGGAAAATATTTACAATTTTATTTGTATTTAATCTAAATAATCGCAACTTTTGCAAACGATGGAAAAAGCCTGTATTGATCTAAACGAATTGGTTGACGTATTCTCAAACGCATATGGTGCCGTTTATCAATCTGATAAACTCAATTGCTTTTATATTGATTTCGGTGGGAAATTTGCCAGATTTAATTGCCTTTCTCTCCAGAAATTAAAAAAATCTGTTGAAGCTTTTGACATCGATTCCATGTTGTTAAATGCAAATAATGTAGATTTTGAACTGGTTACTTTTAATGGATGTGAACACATCTATTTATTAGATGCATTGGAAATTCTGGGTTTACGAGAATTGTTACAAGGAACATTTACCATGTTTAAATTAAACCACCTTATCAACGATTGCCTGCAACGTCTGGTTTACTAAATGGTATCGGGTTTATGATTTAACCTTCGTCCAGCCCTCGCCCCTTCTTTATTTAAACTCATTATAAATACTTATAAATTAGCAATTTAGACTAATTTCATATTGTAAATAAATCACACAAGATGGTTAAGTGTGTGTTACATTTGTAACATCATTTAAGCAAAAGGCAATATGAAAGATTTAATGAGAATTAAATGTTTGATCTCTCAAGAGATTGAAACACTACTTAACCAACAGATTAAAAAAGAGGCTCACTCTTCATCTCTATATTTATCAATGTCATCTTGGTGCAACCAAAATGGATTCGATTTTTCTTCAGATTATTTCACTAAACAATCTGAGGAGGAGCGTGTACACCAAATGAAACTGTTTAAATATGTTTTGGATATGGGTGGAAATGCTATTTCTCCTGAAGTTACAGACATCAAAACCGAATTTTCAAGTTTTAGAGAGGTTTTTGAAGATGCTTTGGAAGCAGAGATTGCAATTACACAGAGCTTTAAAAATATTGCTGCAAGATGCCATAAAGAAATGGATTTTGTAACGATGGAATTCTTAAACTGGTTCTTAAAAGAACAACGTGAAGAAGAATACAAAGCACGCAGAGCGCTGGAACTTTTTGAAGTAATTGGCGAAGAAGGAACAGGAAGATGGGAAATTGACAAACATGTTAATAAAATTACCTATTCTGAAGATTAATTTCTGAATACACTAACAAAACAAATATGAAGCTATCCACCATCAGGATAGCTTTTTTTTATGTCCAAATTTTTCCATAAAAAAAGGTCCCAAATTTACTTCGGGACCTTTCGGTTAGTTGGTTTGGTTTATGTTGATTATGATAATTCTTTTTTCGTCATTCTTATAAAAAAAGCGCCGTTACCAGCGCTTTTTTTAAACCAAATATATAATAATAATTAACGAGCATTACAAAAGTACGAATACAACTGATAAAAGCAATATTTTTTTCAATTTTTTTTCAAATAACCAAAAATACCGAAGCAAAAACACAACTTATACGTAGAAAAAACATTAAAAAATAATATTAAGTTAATTTATTAGATTTTTAATACGATAAAATCACCAATTTTTAATTTAAAAACATACATTAAGGACATATTTAAGTATATGATAGATGATTTTATTAAAAAATACTTAAATCATCCGAATACGTACGATGAAATGTTGTCAAACGGCGAACTTTACAAATCATTATCGAAATTTCATCAATAACTTCTCCCAAGAATCGCTGGAAAATCTCAACAAGAAAGAAGAACTTGCTAAAAAACTATTCATGAGCCAGGGAATCACCTTCACCGTTTACAATAGTGGTGAAGGCATAGAAAAAATTTTCCCTTTTGATATTATACCGCGCATTATCACTTCTGTAGAGTGGTCTTTTATTGAAAAAGGAATTAAACAACGTTTAAAAGCGCTGAATCTTTTTCTTAAAGATGTATATAGCAATCAATTTATTTTGAAAGACCAAATTGTTCCTGCACGTGTAATTTATTCTTGCCCGCATTTTTTAAGAGAGATGCACAACGTAAATGTATTACACGATATATATATCCATATTGCTGGCATAGACTTGATTCGCGACCACGACGGTACATTTTACGTTCTTGAAGATAATCTGCGTACGCCTTCAGGCGTAAGTTACATGCTCGAGAATCGCGAAATCACCAAACGTCTTTTCCGAGATCTAATCCCGAAATGCGGTGTAAGAAGCGTTACGGAGTATCCCAGCATTTTATACAAAAACTTAATGGCCATTTCGCCAAGAGCCGTTTCAAACCCAACAATTGTATTGCTTAGTCCAGGCATGTATAACTCGGCATATTACGAACACACTACACTCGCCCGACTAATGGGCGTTGAGTTGGTGGAAGGTCGAGATTTGGTGGTCAAAAATCAAAAGGTATATATGAAGACTACATACATTGATTACATCCATCAGGAAAATTTTGACGGAATGGCAATGATGAAAGAAACCACAAATGCTATCCGTACACAAGACGATACGCCTTACCAAATTGCAATAAAATACTACGCTTACGTTTTCCAAAATTTCGAATACGTAAAAGGAATCACCGCTGTAGATACCACAATAGATGAAATCTTAGCACTTAAAGCAGGTGTCTGTCAAGATTTTGCACACATCTTAACGGCTATGTTGCGGTTAATGGGTATTCCGGCAAGGTATGTAAGCGGCTATATTTGTCCCAATAAAAACGGAATGCGTGGCGAAGGCGCAACACACGCATGGGCAGAAGCTTTTTTACCCGATTATGGCTGGCTCGGATTGGATCCAACCAACAATTGTATCGCAAATGAAAACTATGTCCGTTTAGCAGTAGGCAGAAATTTTGCAGATTGTTCTCCGGTTAAAGGCGTTTATAAAGGTAGTTTTGAGCATGTAATGGAAGTTAATGTTTCTGTTGGATATACCGAAGATGATGTGCAGGAGAATGATCAGTATTTTAAGCCTACAGAAATCAAGTACACCAAACCTTCTGCCCTAACAACAACCAGCCGCAGGCAAAACAGTTACCAGCAATACATGGAAGCGATGCAGCAACAGCAGCAACAGCAATAAAATAAATTACTTATTATTTCGAAGCCTGTACATTGTACGGGCTTCTTTGTTTAGCGAAGCGATGAACTAAAATAAGGCATTTGCATTTCTCAATCCTTTGCGGTTTATTCCTTATTTTTTCTAAATTTGCCACCTTTATTAACTATAATATGATTAAGAGACAGCAAATTAAAGATTTATTAAAATCGACAGCGTTTAACACAGAAGTAACGGTTATGGGATGGGTTAGAACTTTCCGCAATAATCAGTTTATTGCATTAAATGACGGATCTTGCATGAGCAATATCCAAGTTGTGGTTGATTTTAATAATTTACCAGAGGAGCTGTTGAAAAGAATTACCACAGGTGCAGCAATTTCTGCAACAGGAAAGTTGGTAGAATCAGTAGGAAAAGGCCAAACCGTAGAAATTAAGGCAACTCATATTGAAATTTTAGGTGATAGCGATCCTGAAAAATTTCCTTTGCAACCTAAAAAACACAGTTTAGAATTTTTACGTGAAATTGCGCATTTGCGTTTCCGAACCAATACATTTAACGCCGTTTTTAAAGTTAGACATGCACTTGCATTTGCCATACATCAGTTTTACAACGAACGCGGTTTTGTTTACATGCACACGCCAGTAATCACTGCAAGCGATGCGGAAGGTGCGGGTGAAATGTTTAAAGTGACCACACTTGATTTTGATAATACACCACGTACGGACGATGGAAAAGTGGATTTTAGTCAGGATTTCTTCGGCCGTGCCACAAACCTTACTGTATCCGGGCAATTGGAAGGCGAGCTTGCTGCAATGGCCTTTGGAAAAATTTACACTTTTGGACCAACTTTCCGCGCGGAAAACTCCAATACAACCCGCCATTTGGCAGAATTTTGGATGATTGAGCCCGAATTTGCCTTCGCAGATCTGGAAGACAACATGCAACTTGCAGAAGATATGATGAAGTATGTAATTAAATATGCTTTAGAAAACTGCAAAGAGGAACTTGAGTTTTTGAATGCTCGCCTTGCTGAGGAAGACAAACAAAAACCACAGAATGAGCGCAGCGAATTTACTTTGTTAGAAAAACTTGATTTCTGTTTAACTAATGATTTTGAACGGTTAACCTATACAGAAGCGATTAAAATTTTAAGATCTTCGAAACCAAATCAGAAAAAACAATTCAAATATCTGATTGACGAATGGGGTGCAGATTTACAAAGTGAACACGAACGTTACCTGGTAGAAAAACACTTTAAAAAACCAGTAATTTTAACAGATTACCCGGCAGATATTAAATCGTTCTATATGCGCCAAAACGAGCCAGATGCAGAAGGTAGAAAAACTGTTGCTGCAATGGATATTCTTTTCCCAGGAATTGGCGAAATGATTGGAGGATCGCAACGCGAAGAACGTTTAGAAAAATTAACCCAACGCATGGACGAACTAGATATTCCTCAGGATGAATTGTGGTGGTATTTAGACACTCGCCGTTTCGGTTCTGCACCACACTCTGGCTTTGGATTAGGCTTTGAACGTTTGGTACTCTTCGTAACCGGAATGACGAACATCAGAGATGTAATTGCTTTTCCACGTTTTCCAAAAAATGCAGAATTTTAACAGATAAAAAACCAAGTTTCGTATACATAAATACGAAACTTGGTTTACAAATTCTTCGATAAATATATGATACCTGAACACTTAACGGTATGAATTATATAGTAGCAATGAATATAGCTGCGTATCGTAGACTAAAATTTGACAAAGCCTTATTTTTTTTAACATCTAAGAGAAAATAGGAGCCAGATAGTAGATGAAATCCATAAACGCTTTATCTTTTAACCGTGTAGTCATATAGAAAAATAAAAGCTATAGGTTTATATGGTAAATGAAAAACTATAAACGCTTTATCTTTTAACCATATAGACAGATAGAAAAATAAAAGCTATAGGTTTATATGGTAAATGAAAAATCATAAACGCTTTATCTTTTAACCATATAGACAGATAGAAAAATAAAAGCTAGAGGTCTATATGGTAAATGAAAATCCATAAACGCTTTATCTTTAAACCATATAGACATATAGAAAAATAAAAGCTAAAGGTTTATTTGGTAAATGAAAAATCATAAACGCTTTATCTTTTAACCATATAAGACATATAGAAAAATAAAAGCTATAGGTTTATATGGTAAATGAAAAATCATAAACGCTTTATCTTTTAACCATATAAGACATATAGAAAAATAAAAGCTATAGGTTTATATGGTAAATGAAAAACCATAAACGCTTTATCTTTTAACCATATTGACATATAAGAAAAATAAAAGCTAAAGGTCTATTTGGTAAATGAAAAACCATAAACGCTTTATCTTTTAACCATATAGACAGATAGAAAAATAAAAGCTATAGGTTTATATGGTAAATGAAAAATCATAAACGCTTTATCTTTTAACCGTGTAGTCATATAGAAAAATAAAAGCTATAGGTCTATATGGTAAATGAAAATCCATAAACGCTTTATATTTTAACCATATAGACATATAAGAAAAATAAAAGCTATAGGTCTATATAGTAAAAATAAACAGTGTTTAAAAAGGAATCAATGTCCATCTTCTTGCAAAGTATCGCTATAAGGATTAGCGTGCGCGTAATCAACAGCAGAAACCTTATAATCCGTTGGTGCAAAACTTTCTGCGCTACTTAATGACATACCAAGTTCATAACGCACAGGATATGGTGTTTGCAACAAACTCCCTTTTGGGATATATGGAAAAGTTTCAAGATAAGATTGCATTAAATTCGGGCTTACGCGTCTGTTAATGTACGCGCGTGTCAACTGTGCAGGTTCGCGCAAGCCAGCTGCACCTAAAAGTTCTACAGCGCTTGAAACGGTAAGATTATGAAAATTCTTAACTCTCACGCGTTTATCTTCTACCACCAAACCTTTCATTAAACTTTGATCTTGCGTAGCTACGCCAGTTGGGCAAGTATTGCTATTACATTCCAAAGCCTGAATACAACCTAATGCAAACATCATTCCGCGGGCAGCGTTACACATATCAGCACCAAGCGCAATGTTTTTTACCAAATCAAAACCGGTTGCAACCTTACCAGAAGCTATAATTTTAATGTGCTGTTTAAGATCAAAGCCGGTAAGCACATCAAAAACAAATGCCACAGCTTCTCTTAACGGCATACCAACAGAGTTTGAAAATTCTTGCGGCGCAGCACCCGTCCCACCTTCACCTCCATCTACAGTAATAAAATCGGGGTAGATTTTCGTTTGAATCATCGCCTTACAAATGGCATAAAACTCACTTCTGCGGCCAATACACAATTTAAATCCGACAGGTTTACCATCAGACAAATCGCGCAGTTGTTTCACAAAATTCAACAGTTCCAAAGGTGTACTGAAAGCAGAGTGACCCGGAGGGGAAAGTACATCTTTTCCTTCCGGAACCAGACGAATACGCGCGACTTCTGGTGTCACCTTTTTACCCGGCAACATACCGCCGTGTCCTGGTTTAGCACCTTGAGACAATTTAATTTCGATCATTTTGACCTGATCGGTTTTCGCTCTATCTGCGTAAGCCTCGTAGTTAAAAGTTCCATCCGCATTGCGGCAACCAAAATAGCCAGTCCCAATCTGCCAGATTAAATCTCCGCCTGGCTGACGGTGATAATCACTTATACCACCTTCTCCAGTATTGTGTGCAAACTTACCAAGCTTTGCACCGCCATTGAGCGCCAGAATTGCATTCTGACTTAGTGAGCCAAAACTCATTGCAGAGATGTTGTAAATACTGGCAGAATAAGGTTGTTTACAATCCGGGCCACCAACAAGCACTCTCGGATCGAGGTTCAAATCATGGTGAGAAATTGCCGCAATACTGTGGCTCAACCATTCATATCCATTGTCATAAACATTAAGCTGCGTGCCAAAAGGAATAGTGTCATTATCCAGTTTTGCTCTCTGATAAATTAAAGAGCGATTTAATCTGCTGTAGGGCGTTCCATTGGTATCACTTTCTACGAAATACTGGTACACCTTAGGTCGAAGATCTTCTGCAAAATACCGCAAACGGCCTACAACCGGATAATTCCGAACTATACTGTGTTTGGGTTGGATTAAATCATAAATACCGAGTAAAACCACCGGGCCTGTAAAAATGGAAATCCACCACAATGGCGGATGGATCAGTCCCAGCATAATGGTCAATGCAACCAAAAATGCCGCAATGGCGATAAAAGCTTTTCTCATGTCTTGCTAATTGGTTAAATAAAGTACAAAGATTAGGATTATTAAACAAGTGATATCATAAAATTGTTATTTTTACCTATGATAATAAAGATTTATCCCGAAAATCCGAATGAGCGCGCTATTGATCAAGTTGTTGAAGTGCTTAAAAAAGGTGGACTGGTTATTTATCCAACCGATACAATTTATGGTTTAGGTTGCGACATTACTAACCCAAAAGCCATAGAAAAGATTTGCCGTATTCGTGGTATCAAACCAGAAAAAGCCAATTTCTCTTTTATCTGCCACGATTTAAGCCACATTGCCGATTATATTAAACCGATTGACAATACAACATTCAGAGTGGTAAAAAAAGCTTTACCTGGCCCGTTTACATTTATTTTCAACGCGAACAATAACGCACCAAAATTACTGAGTTCCAACAAAAAAACGGTTGGTATCCGCGTACCTGACAATACTATTGCCCGTTCTATTGTTAAAGCACTTGGAAATCCAATTCTATCAACTTCCATCAAAGATGATGATGATGTAATTGAATATTCTACCGATCCGGATTTGATTCATGAAAAATACGAGAACCTGGTTGATTTAGTTATTGATGGTGGTTATGGCGACAATGAAGCGTCAACTGTAGTTGATTGTACCAATGGGGATTTTGAAGTGATTCGTGAAGGTAAAGGCGATATTGAGGAATTTTTATAGCCGATAAAATATGGAATTAACGGTAAATATACCTGCTTTACTTTTCCCGGCCATTAGCTTGATTATGCTGGCATACACCAATCGTTTTCTGGCGCTTGCAACTTTGGTACGCAGCTTAAAAGCAAAATATGAAGATGGAAATAAAAATGTTGGTTTACACAACCAGATCAGGAATTTACGCTATCGCCTGCGTTTGATAAAGAACATGCAGGCATTTGGCGTGTTGAGTTTTGCCTGTTGTTTATTCTGCATGTTCTTTATTTATCTGGAATGGAACACCACGGCAGAAGCATTATTTGCCATGAGTCTGATATTTTTTATGGTTTCTTTAATCATTTCATTGATTGAAATTCAGATCAGTACAAAGGCACTTGAGCTTGAATTGAGCAATTTGGAAGATCTCGAAGATCCATCCATTTCGACATTCATCAAGAAAAAATTTCAGAAAAACTGATTAGGACATAAAGTGGTATAGAAAAACAACTTCACCGGTAAATGCTGGCTTTTTCTGTCCTTCAATTTCCATTTCAATTCCCATATGTACTTTTGTAACGCCGCGCAGGTTTACAATTGACGACAATTTAGCCTTCAGCCTGATTTTGCTATTTACCAATACCGGTTGTGCAAAACGCAGGTTTTCTATACCATAATTGATTTCCATTTTAAGGTTACGGATTTCTACAATTTCTTTCCATAAATATGGAATAAGCGAAAGCGTAAGATATCCGTGTGCAATTGTGGAACCAAAAGGACCTTCGTTTTTTGCTTTTTCCTCATCAACGTGAATCCATTGATGATCTAGCGTTGCATCGGCAAATTTGTTGATTTGTTCTTGAGTAATGGTATGCCACGATGAAATGCCCAACTCTTGTCCCAAGTGCTGTTCAAATTCTCCGTAATTTGATATGATCTGCATATATGAAATTATTTTTTAAGCTGTATATGCCCTTTCGGGATAAGTTAGATGAGATTGCGTTCGTGAAACCAGACATCATCCGGCGTAGCCGAAAACTGATCCATTTTATGAATAAGTGTTGCCGCATCAGCTTCATTAAAAACCAATGCACGGTTTGCCTCTTTCAAAAAACGATTCTGAACCATCATATCCATTTGTGCAAATAAAGGATCATAAAACCCATTTACATTTAATACGCCAATAGGTTTATTATGAAGGCCGAGTTGCAACCAGGTAAGTACTTCAAAAAATTCTTCAAGTGTACCAAAACCGCCAGGAAGAATGATAAAACCATCACTTAAATCGGCCATTTTTTGTTTTCGCTGGTGCATATTTTCGGTGATGATCATTTCAGTAACTGAACGATGACCAACTTCTTTATCCATTAAAAATTGTGGAATTACACCCGTAACGGTGCCTTTTATCGCCAAAACATCGTCGGCTAAAACGCCCATAACGCCAACACTACCGCCGCCGTAAACCAAATTGATTTTTTCTTGAACCAATGTTTCTGCCAACTGCAATATGGATTTTCGCAATTGCGCATCCCCGTTGAAATTAGACCCGCAGTATACACAAACCGACTTTAATTTATTCATGGTATAAAATTTACCGAAGTTAACGTTTTATCGTTTCTTACAGAAGTTTACTTATGCACAAAAGCACATTATAAACACACTTTTTAGGTAAAATGTAAATCATAAAGAAGCCTAAAAGCTCCTTTATGATTATGAAACGATGTGTTTTATAAAGCTGACTATTTCCCGTTCTGTTCTATATCCCGATCCATTTCGCGAAGATCAACTTCACTTGGATCTGAAAAATCACCGATGAGATATTTGTTGAAATGATCTGCAAGTTTCCAAAACGCATATTCTGTCATATCTCCAAATGCATGGCGTTGGCCCGGAATTAAAAGAAAATCAAAACGCTTTCCGGCTTTCATCAACGCATTAGCAACGCGAATTGAATTTGCCGGATGAACGTTGTTGTCTACATCTCCATGCATCAATAACAAATGCCCTTTAAGGTTTTTCGCCAGATCAGGATTTTTTTCAATACTGTATTTGAAGGAAGTATCGCCTTTAAGGGAAACGATTTCTTTTACACCATGATGTTTTTCACTCCACCAACGGTTATAAATGCTGTTGTCATGATTTCCGGCATTAGAAACGGCAACTTTGAAAAAATCAGGATAGACCAGCATTGCGGCTGTAGACATGAAACCACCACCAGAATGGCCAGTAATCCCTACTTTTTGATCGTCAATAAAAGAATATCTTGACGCCAATTGTTCAATAGCCGTTTTTTTATCGGCCAATCCATAATCGCGTAAATTTCCATATCCAAAAGTATGGTACCATTTAGAGCGTGAGGGATTTCCGCCGCGATTACCCACCGTAATTACAATGTAGCCGAACT
This sequence comes from Pedobacter terrestris, assembly GCF_052343045.1. Taxonomy (NCBI): domain Bacteria; kingdom Pseudomonadati; phylum Bacteroidota; class Sphingobacteriia; order Sphingobacteriales; family Sphingobacteriaceae; genus Pedobacter; species Pedobacter terrestris. Next base: position 2,949,886 of record NZ_CP180264.1, read on the forward strand.
GAGCTAAACGCTCTGTACGGTCCATACTTTTACTAAATGCTTTATTTACCGCTTCTGTTTGCGGGCCTGGATAAACATATTCTATAATCGGATACTTCTTATTCGGGTCAAAATCAAAAGGTTTATACATTACGCCATACAAATCTGTAATTCCATCGTCTGCTTTTACGGTAAATGGTTCTGGAAATTTGTAACCTGCAGACATCAATAATGACAAATCTGTCGTTTCAAGTTCCATTACTTTAAGTCCGTTTTTACCATACAACGTCGCTTTCGGCGCAGTATTTACGCGAGAATAATTGTCAACAAAGTAAGAATTGTTATCATTCATACTTACTTGATGATCAAAATTTCCGGTATTTAGTAATTTAAGGTTAGAACCATCAAAATTAATACTGTACAAATGCAGATAATATGGATCTTCTTTTGCCTCTCTCCCATTTGCAGTAAAATACAATACTCGGTTTTTCTCATCAATATTTACAATGCTTTCGCAATGGAAAGCGCCTTTTGTAATTTGATTTTTTAGTTTCCCATTTCCATCGTACAAGTAAAAGTGTGCCCAGCCGTCACGTTCGCTCCAGTGAATCAACTCTTTGCCATCATTTACAATTCCGGGTCTGTTTAGCTCAACATAGGTATTAAAGCGTTCATCAATTAATGGAGTTACTTTTCCGGTGGCAATATCAACAGTTGCAATATCAATACGTTTTAAATCTCTGCTTGTTCGCGAGAAATAGAAACGATTGTTGTTACCTAACCAGACTGAAGGACGAAATTCATTGTCGCGGTCTTTAGCCAGCGCAGGGCGGCTCCAAACCGAAACACTCTGATCTTTAAAGGCAGAAACATTAAGTTTTTTATTGGTTTTAGCCGCAAAATCAAAGAGTAAAACTTCATCCTGAGGTGCATCAGCTTCGCCCGGCATTTGATATTTGTAGGTTTCGAGCGTTGGCCTGCCCGCAGTAACACTGTTAATTACCCAAAGGTCTTTTACTTTGCGCGAATCTGTACGATCTAAAACAAAGTACTTTGAATTTGGCGACCACAGTACATAAGCTGCACGGCGTTTTTTATTGTTTTTTTCATTTTCTACATTGTTTTCTCCATCGCCATCGCTGCCATAGCTGTAAAATTTTACGCCATCTTTTGTGAGTTGATGCTCTACAATCGTACTGTCTTCTTCATTAGTGATGGCTTTTTTGTAGTTTTCTTTATCCATCCAGTACAAATTATAATTGCGCGAAAAAACAATTGCCGATGAATCTGGCGCTACAGAACCCCAGTTTGGTTTTGCCTTTGGTTTGCTGTAATTCGGTACTTCCGTCAGCTTTGCAGAAGCCAGATCGTACCTGAAAGAGAAAATCTTTTTTTGAAGAGAATCTGCTGCTTTTTTATCTTTACGGTCTTTTTTCAGTTCATCTATCGTACTTTTCACTTCAAAAGTGATGCTCTTTTCATCCGAAGAAAACTTTAAATTTTCTAAAGGCAAGTGTTCAGCATCGAAAGGATCACGAACAATCATTGTAATTGCCGATGCCAATTTGCTGTTATCAAATAATACCGATTTATTTTTTGCAGAAGGATCGACAAGATACCAGAATTTGCCTTTCGGAGTTTCAAAAGTATACCAGAATTTATTGCTGAGTTTTAACCAGTGCGGATCAACCGAAATAGAATACACCATCTTTTTTAATTTATTGGGCGAGAAACGCGATGCCAATTGATAATTTGCCTTTGCCTGTGGCGCAGTATTCTCTGTAATGGTGAAGGTTTTGGTTTGTGCAATAGCAGCAATACTAAAAAATTGTGCTGCCACCAGAAGTTTGTAAATCTTGTTCATTTAATAGTTAGTTTGAAACGCCAAAAATATTTAAAATTGCAGCGATAAAAGATGCGGACTCTGTAATAAATGCGATAGCTATATTTCTTTTTCCCCGCCTGAGAAAATTTTCAACACCAGTCTATCATCTATATAAATTATATAAAGCTTTTTATAGTTTTGCTGCAAAATAAATCACCCTATGAAATTTACATTACTAACCATTATAACCGCTGGCGCAATTATATTTTCGAGCTGCCAATCCGAATCTAAAGGCAAAACCGCAGAAGCGCAAAAATCTGCAGCAGACACAGTTGCAACAAAAAACACCACATCAGAAAAAATAGATGTATCAAACATCAAAGTAGCAGATGCCAAAACCATCCTCGCGCGTAAGCAGGTTCCGATTTTATGTTATCACCAGGTTAGAAACTGGAAACCTACCGATGGAAAAGTAGGCAAAGACTACATTGTAGAAATTCAGAATTTTAAAGACCAAATGAAAATGTTGGCCGATAGCGGTTACCATACCATTTTACCAGATCAACTTTATGCTTATCTAAATACCGGCGCAGCTTTGCCGAGCAAACCAATTATGCTCACTTTTGATGATACAGATATGGATCAGTTTACCATTGTGCGCCCAACTTTAGAGAAATTAGGTTATAAAGCCGTATATTTTATTATGACGGTTTCTATCGGCCGCAAAGGGAAGTTTGTAGATTACATGACCAAAGAACAGATTAAACAACTTTCTGATGAAGGAAATGTGATTGGAAGCCATACGTACGATCACAAAAATTTCAAAAAATATGCGGGTAAAGATTGGGAAGAACAATTAGATAAGCCGACCAAAAAACTGGAAGAAATTACCGGTAAAACCATGACAGAATTTGCCTATCCATTCGGTTTGTGGAATGCAGAAGGTATTCCAGAATTGAAAAAAAGAGGATTCAGAATGGCCTACCAATTATCTACAAAAAGAGACGAAAAAGATCCTTTGTTTACCATCCGCAGAATTATTGCAAGTGGTTATTGGAGTCCGAAAACGCTGAGCAACAGCATTAAAAACAGCTTTTAAACCAATAAAACTCTGGCCAAATATTTCAATTTTGCCAGAGTTTACTTCAAATATATTTATGAACAGATACCTGCCATTAGCCGTTATCATTCCCCTATTTTTTACATCTTGTAAAAATAAATCAACAGCAGAGAAAGCAACTGCTCCGGCCACAGAACAAACCAAAGATTCTATAGCTACAAAACCAGCCGATAATGCAACCATTTTATCCCGCAGGGAAGTTCCGGTATTGTGTTACCATCAAATTAGAAATACTGTTGCCAGCGATAGTAAACGCGCACATGATGATATCATTGCGCCAGATAAATTTAAAGAACATATTAAGATGCTAGCGGACAGTGGTTACCACACCATTTTGCCAGATCAATTGTATAATTACCTGGTTTATGGAGCAAAACTGCCGGAGAAGCCAATTATGATTACTTTTGATGATACCGATATGGATCAGTTTACTACCGGTGCAGCAACTTTAAAACAATATGGTTTTAAGGGCGTATATTTCATCATGACGGTTTCTATCGGTCGCAAAGGCCGTATAAATTATATGACCAAAGCGCAGATTAAACAACTTTCTGATGAAGGCAGTACGATAGCAAGCCATACATATGACCATAAAAATTTCGCCCATTTTACAGATGAAGATTGGAAAACTCAGATAGATGAGCCTACCAAAAAACTGGAAGAAATTACGGGTAAAAAAGTAGAATATTTTGCCTATCCATATGGCGTATATAAAGCGGCCAACCTGCACAAACTGAAGGAACATGGTTTTAAAGCAGCATTTATTCTGTCTACCGCGCGCGATGAAAATTATCCGTTGTATACCATCCGCAGAATTATCGATCCGGGAAGGTACACCGCAAAAAATTTGTATTACAGCATTAACAAAAGCTTCAACAAACCCAAACAATAATGCGTTAATTTCATTTAACAAATACTACACCTACCTAAAATGAAAAAATACATATTAGTTGCGGCGCTGGCTTTATTGTTTTTTAGCGCATGCAATAACCACAGCAAAAGTGATTCTTCTAAAGAAAGTACTACAGAAAGTACCTCACGTTCAAACGCAGAATTGCCTCAAAATTTCAGTAAAAGATTTGAAGGCGAAATTGCAGGTAAACATGTAACCATGAATTTGGAGAAAGTTGACTACAGTTATTCTGGTTCTTACTATTATGATGGTTCTTGGCTTGCCTTATCTACAGATACTTTAATTGGTAAAGACAGCATTGTACTTGCCGAAACAAATGTTGCCGGATATGAATATGATGAAAACTACAAACCCAACACTTTATCTTTAAAATGGACAGGAAATGGTTTTAAGGGAAAATGGAGAAGCGCAAAAAAAGACAAAGTCTTTGATATAAATTTAACAGAAAAATACCCTGAAGGAAGTTATGCTTTCTCTATAACCCGATTTGAAGATTCTAAAATTGCTTTCCCAAAAATGAAAGAATCGCCGGCTGCAGAAATCGGATTTAAAGCTTTATCTGCTACAGGAAATTCTGAAGGAGACAAATGGCTAAATCAGGAACTTAAAAAAATGATGGATTTAAAACCGAGCGAAGATTGGAATGCAGGTTTTAAACGACTTACAAAAGCCTATTTTGACGATTATCTTAGCGGCGTTAAAGATTTATCCTCTGAAGACGAAATAAGTCAGGCGTCATTAAACTACAGCAACCACAGCACCCAGACTGTACTTTTTAACGATAAAGATTTTATAGTGGTAGAATTTATGGTAGATGATTATAGTGGCGGCGCTCACGGGAATTACGCCAGTTTAATGCATTGCCTGGATGTGAAAAACAAAAAGCAACTAAAGTTGGATGATGTTGTGAGGATAGATTCGAATGCTTTGCAAGCTTTACTTGAAAAGAATCTTCGTAAACAGTACAATGTAAAGGCCGGAGATCAACTGACTACGGTTTTATTTGATAATTATCTGAAAGCCAACGATAACTTCTATTTTAACACCAATGGAATTGCTTTCTTGTACAATCCATATGAAGTGGCCAGTTACGCACAAGGACAAATTATCGTATTTATTCCGTTCGCAGAGCTGAAAAATTATCTGGTTCCGGACTTTGCCAGACGCATGAACATAAAATAGATTTCTTAAAACTAAAAAGAATCCCAATGAAAAGCTTCGTCATTGCCATTGAAGCACGATAGCCTGCCCCGACTTTTCGGGGATGCAATCTTTTATAGTTTTGCCACGCAAATAACGAAATAAGTGCAAAAGTAAGTAGCCGTCTTTGCAAACTGAAATCGTGGATAATGTGTGAATGGAGTGAATCAATCTTTCCTAATTTTGCCACAGAAATAAATGTGTACCATTAAAGATTGCTTCACTCCACCGCTGTACTCAAAACTTCAGTTCGCAAAGGCGAGTTTTGCATGTCTTTCTGTCATTTCAGGGAGGAATGACAAAGCAATCTGTGATCGCTACAAAATCTCTTTAATCAGATAATCTTTGCCATTAAAATTCACGCTTTCGCCTTTCTTCTTTCCAATCAAAACGCGACCAATTGGCGCAGCCTGCGAAACGGCGAAGAACTTAGTTTCTTGGTTAATCAGTTCTCCAGCACTAATGCTGATGTAAAAATTTCCTTCAGAAGTAAACAGCAAACTTCCGTTTTTAGACACATCGGCGGCATCAACATTCTCAATTTGCTGAAGCGCAATTTTCTGCTGACCGGCTTCATAAAGCAACTTGCTATTGCGGTCAATTTCTTGCTGCATCATCTCTCGCGTGGTTTCATACTTATCGCCAGCACTACTCTTAGTGTCGTCATTAGATGCTTGTCGCGCTTGCACAAGCGAATATTCTATATTTTCTATGCGCTTTTCAATAAATTCAAGACAGAGTTGATATAATGTAGATTTTAAAGTCATCTTAAAATGGTGGTATGTAATTCAATAGAAAATATTGGAAAAGTTATTCAACAACAACTAGCCTTCCATCCATTTCACTTTAGATTCTATCGGCGTTCTGTTTGGTGTCCAAGGTTTTTCATTGTGGTAACCCATATAAAACAGACCAATGCATTTCTCATTTTCATTGAGTTGCAAGAAATGACCCAAACTATGGATTAACGGCGGCGAACTCCAATACGCACCAACTTTTAAACTCTCTGCAGTTAAAGCCATATTTTGAACTGCACAAGATACAGCAGCAAGTTCTTCCCATTCCGGAATTTTTCCACTCAATTGCATATTTATTGCGACAATACAGTCTGCCTGTTGGGTTTTCTCTGCAAAACTGTCGTATTTTTTTTGAAGAAAGTTAGCTTCACTTACAGTTTCTTTATAGATATTTCCTAAGGCTTCTGCCAGTTTCGCTTTTGCACCTTTACGGATAACCGTAAACCGCCAGGGTTGCGTAAGTTTATGTGTAGGTGCAAAATTTGCCGTTTCTAAAATCTGGTTGATCACTTCTACAGATATCTCTTTTTGTATATAACTGGCCGGAAAAATACTTCGGCGTTCTTTTATAACTTGTGATACAATTTCGTAATTACTCATGCCGTAAAAGTAACGAAAAGCCAAAAGACTAAAGCCCAAAGCAAAAATCAAAATTACCAAAACGCAAAATATTTGACTTTTTAATGTCCAGAAAAACCCGATGCCCGCTAGTTTATCTTTAACTGCTTTCTGATTTGCTTAACTTTGGCAAAAAAAGCAATACTTTCTCTATCTACCAGAAATTCCATAGTTTCTATGAGTTCGGTTCTAATCCAATTGTGTTTTGGAACCAAGTTGGCTAAAACATTTAAACAATGAGATTTTACTGCTACCGGAATTTTCTCGTCTATCAGCCAGGCAAAAACAACTTCAATCAGCGTTTCCGTGTTGTACATCTCGATGATTTCTTTAACCGCTGTTGACGCATTTTTCTGAGTCATAAATGCTAAGATTTTCGTGAAATGACGCAAGGCGGATAAATTCTGCTGAGCAGGTAATCTTTCCAGGAATTCATCGGCGTAGGGCAAAAATCGGTGTTGATGAAATGAATACACCCGTTCTAAAATCCACGCCGCGCGAAAACCGATTTGTTCATCTTTGTTGAAACTCATATCAATTAAATCGAGTACAGAAAAGGTTCCATCTGATGCTATTGAAGCAAGTTTCACCACTTTGTTTTTACTAAGTGTAGTTTTTATCGTTTCGAGTAAATACTCCATAATTTCGCTTGAATTTCAGATTTGATCCTAAAATTAGAAATTTTCGCAAAAAATAAGCCGCTGGTTTATGCCAGCGGCTTATTTCTAATATGCATAGAGGCAAACTAGTGCTCTGGAACAAAGACCTTGTTTCCAAAAATATCAACTTTATACACGCCGACGCGTTTTCCATTGCGATCCTCCACTACTGTATTTCCAAAAACATCAACCTTTTGTTTAGAGATCAGATTGCCATATTCGTCTTCAATTATAATATTCCCGAAAGAGTCGGTTTTTTGTTTGCCAATTGTGCGCCCGTTTTTGTCTTCAATTATTGTATTACCAGATAAATCTTTTTTATAAACTCCAACAGTATTTCCCTGATCATCTTCAACTATCGTATTTCCAAAAACATCGATTTTTTGTTTGGTTACCACTTCTTTCTTTCCATTTCCAGGCACAATACCACCAAATTGTTTATCGCGGTCTTTTTCTAAACTTCGCCCATTTTCCACTTGGATAACCGTATTTCCTGAAAAATCTTTTGCCTGTTTACCAATTACCTCTCCCCGATCGTTTTCCAAAACAACGTTATTAAAAAAATCTGTTTTTTGTGTGGCAACCGTTTTTCCATCATGGTCTACGATGATCGTTTTACCAAAGAAATCTTTCTTTTTTTTACCAATAAGATTGTCTTTTTCGTCAACAACAACAGTGTCGCCAGAAAAATCTACTTTATATTTGTACTGAGAAATTTGGCCGTGCGCAACAGCCCCGATAAAAGACATAAATATGCCTAGCGTTAGTGTTTTCATCATGTTACATTTTGTGTGTACAACTAAAATACAAAATGACACCGAAAATACCCAATGGTGAAAACTCCATTTATGAAAAGGCAAAACAAGTAGAAAAGCTCACTTTTTTGCTCAAATACCCTGCATTACGGAAGAAAACCAAGCACGAAAAAACTAATGCCTTCCGACTTCGGACTATAAACCCTATCTTTGCGGCTTATTATTTTTCAGCATGATTTCAGTTTCTAATTTATCATTACGATACGGCAAACGTACATTATTTGAAGATGTTAACCTCAAGTTTACGCAAGGCAATTGCTATGGCGTAATTGGAGCAAACGGAGCAGGTAAGTCTACTTTTCTAAAAATCCTTTCGGGAGAAGTTAACCAAACTTCGGGAAGTGTGGCATTTACACCAGGCGAACGAATGGCCGTTTTAAAACAAAACCATTATGAATTTGATGAGTTTTCGGTAATTGAAACCGTAATGATGGGCCATAAAGAACTTTATGGAATCATGAAAGAGAAAGATGCCATTTATCTTAAAGAAGATTTTACTGAAAAAGATGGCGAACGCGCCGGGGAGTTAGAAAATCTTTTTGCAGAAATGGACGGATGGAACATGGAAAGCAACGCTGCAACCATGCTGAGTAATCTTGGCATTGCAGAAGAAAACCATTATAAGTTACTCAAAGAGCTAGACAATACACAAAAAGTACGTGTATTATTGGCGCAGGCGCTTTTCGGTAATCCGGATATTTTGCTGCTGGATGAGCCAACCAACGATTTGGACATTGAAACCATTGCATGGTTAGAAAACTTCCTTGCAGATTATCAAAACATCGTTTTGGTTGTATCTCACGACAGGCACTTTTTAGATGCTGTTTGTACGCATATTGTAGATATCGATTTTGCAAAAATGAGCATTTACACAGGTAACTATACTTTCTGGTATGAATCTAGTCAGCTTGCATTAAAACAACGCAGCGACCAGAATAAGAAAATGGAAGATAAAGTGAAAGAATTGCAGGAATTTATCCGCCGTTTTAGCGCCAATGCTTCCAAATCTAAACAGGCAACTTCTCGTAAGAAAGCTTTAGATAAAATCGATATTACCGAGATTAAAGCATCAAGCCGTAAATATCCCGCCATTATTTTTAACAATACAGGCCGCGAAGCAGGTGATCAGATTTTACAGGTAGAAAACCTGGGCAAAACCGGTAATGACGGTGTTTTATTCGATAAGGTTACCTTCATGGTAAACAAAGGTGATAAAATTGCAGTTCTTTCTCAAAACAGTTTGGCTACAGCTGCATTTTACGATATACTAACTGGTAGAGATACCGATCACAAAGGTGAATTTAAGTGGGGTGTAACCATCAGCACAGCTGATATTCCGAATGATAACTCTGAATATTTTGCGGGAAAAGATGAAAACCTGGTTGATTGGTTGCGCGAATATTCTGGTACCGATGCAGACGAACAATTTGTACGCAGCTTTTTAGGCCGCATGTTATTCTCTGGTGAAGAAGTATTGAAAAACGTAAAAGTACTTTCTGGTGGTGAAAAAATGCGTTGTATGTTCTCTAGAATGATGTTACAGCAAGCAAATCTTTTGATGTTTGATGAACCAACCAACCACTTGGATCTTGAATCAATCGAAGCATTAAACAACGGAATGAAAGATTTTAAAGGTACAGTATTGTTTACCTCTCGAGATCATCAGCTTACGGAAACCGTTGCCAACCGCATTATTGAAATTACACCAAAAGGCACCATTGATAAGCTAATGACATATGATGAATACATCAAAAACGCGGATGTTGCAAAACTACGCGAAGAGATGTACGCATAATTATACCTTATACAATAAGCATCAGCCACAGGTTTACACTTGTGGCTGTTTTTTTAAAAAAAAATTTTCTGACTGTAGCGTTTCAAATGAATCACCCGTTTAGAGGTTAAAATTGTTAATGGCCATTAACTCCTTTAAACAAAATTTGAAATTGAATTGACTACACATGAAAACTAAAAATTACTTTGGATTATCTACAAAAATTATATTCTCTCTATTAGCCCTTGTCTTACTCATCTCTTCTTGTAAAAAAGACTTTGGAAATTCTGAAGTTGAAGCATCTGGATTGGGTTTTGTACATGCCTCACCAACTACAAAAGCGCTTGATTTTTTTATCGACAACCAAAAAGTAAATACTTTAACGTACACAAAAGACTTAGGGTACTACGCTGTATTTCCGGGAACCCGTGTTGTTGGCATTGCCAGAAAAGATTCTTTAGGTTATCTATCATCCGGATATGCAAACCTTAACGCAGGCGGTTTCTATTCTATTTTTATTGTAGATACGTTGAACACGGTAAAACTGGTCATGTTTCAGGACGATTTAAAAGCCCCATCAGCAGAAAAAGCTAAAGTTAGGTTTATCAATTTAAGTCCGGACGCAGGCACACTGGATTTAGCTGTTCAAGGCGCAAGCAGCTCGTTATTTACAAATAAAGCATACAAACAAAAATCTGATTTCGCAGAGATTGACCCTTCAGACAATTATACATTTCAGATTAAACAAACCAGCTCATCAACCGTAAGATCAAGCATCTCTGCTGTAAAAATTGAGAAAGGAAAAATCTATACCATCTGGGCGAAAGGATTGGCAAGTAAAACAGACAGTACACAACTGGGCATTTCAGTTATGACAAACAAATAAACATCACCTACTTATGTAAAAGGAATAACATTGCCTTTTTGGGCGATGTTATTTTCTTAATTTAGAACAAAATTAACCGGGTCAGGCTCCATAAACCTTAAAGGGTGATCAAAAAAATACTCAGTTTTGAGGAAATTTTAAAAGGCTGTATTAAAAATGAAAATAGCTGCAAGGAAATGATGTATAAATCATTTTATGGCTATTTAATGGGTATAATTTTACGTTACACCAAAAATGCTGAAGACAGCGAGGAATTGGTAAACGATAGTTTTATTAAAATTTTCAAAAATCTAAACACCTTTCGCTCCCCCGCCAAACCCGAAGAATTGACTAAAGCATTTAAAGGCTGGATTGGACAAATTGCCTCCAGAACGGCCATTGATAAATTGAGGAGCACTAAAATGCAGTTTTACGTTGATGAATTAGCTGAACACGAGCACCCCGCAACACCTGTGTCTGTCACATCAGAATTACACGTAAACGATATATTGAATTTATTAAACCACTTACCAGAAACACAACGCCTGGTTTTTAACCTTTATGAAATTGAAGGTTTTGCACACGAGGAAATTTCTAAAATGCTGAGCATACCAGAAAGTTCGAGCAGAGTTTACTTAACACGATCCAAAAATAAATTACGCAGCTTGTATATGAACACTTTGGACAATTCGTACACAAAAAATGGATAAAGATTTATTCGAACATATTTCCAATAAGCTTCACAACCATGAGGAATTATATGCTCAAGGTGCGTGGGAACGTTTTTCCAACCAGGAAAAAAAGAAGAGACGTTTTGTGCTTTGGCCATTATGGAGTGCTGCTGCCGTTATTCTTATCTGTTCTATTGGTTATATACTGCTTAATCAAACCGTTAAGCAAAACCTATCAACGCCGAAGTTTACAGGTAAGAAAACACAAAAAACCGATTCTGCTAAAATACCAAGTGAAAAATTTCCAATCCCGAATGTTATAAAAGAAGAAAATACACCTTTTGTTTTGCGTAAAAAACCTGTAGAAAGCAACCCAACAAATAATGATCAACAGATTGAAAGTACTAAAAGTTCAGCAATCGATTTACCTGATCTTACTGCAGATCAAACAGGAATTTTGACATACAACAGCAGTAATATATTATTCAATTCAATGGTAAAAATCAATATTGCACCGCAGAGCATTTCAAAATATTATACTTTAAATAAACCTACAGCAGAGAAAAGCCCAACGATTGTTCTAAAGCATAGGCCTACTTTTGAAGATATTCTTGAAGCAGACAGTCGGCCGCAACAACTTGCAAAACAAACAAAAACAGCAGCAGAATCTAAATGGATGCCAAGTGTTTACGTAGCCCCTGCCGTTGGAAACGACAGTAAAGTAAATATGAATTACGGTTTTTCTATTTCCTATGCGCTGGGAAAAAAGGTTTCATTAAGCTCTGGGGTTGCTTATACCGCATTGAGTAGTACAGAAGCCCTGAATTTTAGCGCAGCAACGGCGTATTCGGCAACCAATCTGGAATCGATCAGCACAAAAGTAAGCGGAATCAATATCCCTTTAGAACTGCGTTATAACATCAATGATAAATTGTATACCGGAATTGGTGTTTCTGCTTTGGCGGTATTAGACAACAGGCAGCAAAATAATTATGTGGTAAGCCAGTTTGCCGATGCAATGCTTTCATCTGCCGGAAATGGTACGCCACAAGCTTTTCTTGTTCAAAGTAGAGTAGTAGAAACGCAGACAGATTCTAATCTTGACCCAAATAGATATGTTGGTTTTTACAATTTTTCTCTGGGTTACAAGCAAAAAATATCCAATAAGAATAATATTGCGATAGAACCGTTTTTGCGTTTGCCGATGAAGACTTTCACCAGAGATAACCTGAATTTAACCAACGGAGGATTGCGCATTAAATTTGATTTCTAACGCAATAGGTTGCGGGCTAATCGTACATTTTTTGATATTTATATACCGTAATACCGGCCATTCTTTTAAAACTATTGGCGAAACTGGTTACATTCTCAAAACCGAGCATATCAGAAATCTCCTCAACAGAATGATCGGTATGTTTTAAAAGTTCTTGAGCTTCGCGATGCAGACGATCTTTAATCAGCACAGATAAACTTTTTCCTAGTGCCACTGATAAAAATCGTTTTAATTTCCCTTCCGTCATTCCCATTCCTTCTGCATAAAACGTTAAAGATTTTTCTTTTTTATAGAATTGTTCCAGTATTGCTCTGAAACGCAATACATCCTGAAGTTCATCAAATGATAATGCAACCAGGTAACCTTCTAAATCAGATGTGTAACCCAACAATAAAGAAACGTATTGGGCAAGTAGCTGGGCATCTCTCCCATTCAGCATTTCCTTTTTTAGTTGCGAAAGCAAACTGGTAACACGTTTAAATTCTGCAGCGTCAAGATCTCTGAAAGAAAGCGTTTGAAATAGATTTTTAGCAGATGGATCAAGGTGTTGCAGTAAAAATTCATTATAAACTGCACTACTAAAACTGAGCACAAATCCAGTTTCAACCGCTCCCTCCAAGCGGATTAATCCTTCTTCCGGAACAAAGAAAATCCGTTGATCCAAAAGGTCATAATCTCCAGAATTCATACACAGAAATCCGCTCGCGCGCTGAACAATAAATATCCGCATTGGATATTCTACATTGAGCGCGTGATCTCTTTTAAACTTACCCGATATGGTTTGTAGATGTACCATCAAATTATACTGTCTTGCCTTTAATTACGTTCAAACCTCAACGTGAAACCTAATGACGCTTACTTTGTGCACTTTGTTACACTAAAAATCAATATCTAACAACTTTTATCGTTATTGGCCAAATATATGCTTTTAAATCTACAATAATATTCCTTATAAGAATGTTTATAACTATTTGGTTATAGTTTTATGAAACAGTTTGACTTATTTTTTTGTTTTGATTTTGTAACCAATATAAATCCTAATGAAAAAGATAGATAAAAACACTTCAAAAAGTGATTTGGAAGCGATTAAGAAAGGTGATGAAATTAAAGACGATACGGGCAAACAAGGAAAAGTTTCCGAAATAGAAATTCTGGACAGGTCTAAAGAAAAACAATACTATTATAAGCTTAAAAATGACGGAACCATATTGGTAATTAAGTAGTCAATTTGAAATCTGCGTAACTTATTTCGAGATATATTAAACATATTTGCAGAAAAAATTGAGCATGCAAAATATCAAAAATATCATCTTCGATTATGGAAATGTAATCTTCGCTATAGATTTTAAAATTGCGCAAAACGCTTTCCGCGAACTTGGGATTACAGACATCGAAAATTTCTTCGCACACAAAGGCCACAATCAACTTTTTGATGATTTTGAAACTGGTTCTCTTACACCAGCACAATTTAGAGCAGGAATAAGAACCGCCGCAAATAAACCAGATTTGACTGATCAACAGATTGATGATGCCTGGAATAGCCTTTTGATTGGAACAATGCAAGAAAACCACGAGTTACTTTTGCATGTAAAATCAAAATACCGCACATTTCTGCTGAGCAACAACAATGAAATTCATTACGACTGGATTATCAATTACCTGAAAACAACTTTCAACTTAAACAATTATGATGATTATTTTGAAAAGGCGTATTTCTCGCAACATATGAAATTGCGGAAGCCGCATACCGATATTTTTGAACAAGTGCTGAACGAAAACAATCTAAACCCTGCTGAGACTTTGTTTATTGATGACAGTCCGCAGCACATAGAAGGTGCTAAAAAAGTAGGTTTACACACTTTGCTAATGACAGAGAAACCTGAAAATCTTGAAGAATTTCTGAAAGCCAACGGGATTATCTAACACAAAAAAAGCCAGATTTTTATTTAGAATCTGGCCTTTTTTATATGAAATACTATGGTTTTATTTTAGTTTTCTGCGTTTTAACTCGCGTTCAATTAAGCCAAGTTCTCTACCGGTTTGGCCGGCAACTGATGTGTTTTCTTGCGCACGCCTAAATAAATAAGGCATAACTGCTTTAATTGGGCCGTAAGGTACATATTTCGCCACATTAAAATTGGCATCTGCCAGGTTAAAACTTAAATTATCACTCATCCCCAACAACTGTGCAAAATACACATGATGATGATTGTGAGGTACTTTTTTCTCTTCTAAAAGGTAAGTTAGTAGTCTGCTGCTTTCTTCGTTGTGTGTTCCGGCTACAATAGCAATTTCCTCAATATGTTCAACACAATAGCGTAGCGATTCATTATAATCCCGGTCTGACGCAGCTTTATCTGGCTGAATTGGCGATTTATACCCCATTTCAAGTGCGCGCTTACGTTCTTTTTCCATATAAGCGCCACGTACCATTTTAACACCTAAAATAAAACCATCAGCCTTTGCAATCAGATGATCAGCCTTCATGTCTGCAAGTTTATCATGGCGGTACATTTGGTAAGTATTGTATACAATAATTCTTTCGCGGTTAAATTTGCGCATCATCTCCAATGCCAGTTCATCTATAGTATTCTGAATCCAAGTCTCTTCCGCATCTACCATAATCGGAACTTGTTTTTCAAATGCGGTTTGGCAAATTTTCTCGCAACGCGCCTTCACTTTTTCAAACTCTTTGGTTTCAGTATCTGATAAGACTTCTTTGGCATCTAGTTTTTGCAACAAAGCAAAACGGCCAATTCCGGTTATTTTAAATACAGTAATCGGAATTTTCGGATCGCCATCGGCACGTAAAATCGTCCGGATAATTTCTGCGCAGGTTTCGTCAAAAACCTGCTCCTCTTCTTCGCCTTCTACAGAATAATCCAAAATGGTACCAACGCCGCCTTTATTTAATAAATCTATAGCATGGTCACATTCTGCAATAGTTTCTCCGCCACAAAACTGCTGGAAAATTGTTGCTTTAATTGCACCTTTAATCGGAAGTCCGATATTCAGAAAAAAATTGGTGATTGGCGGGCCAACCTGGGTTAAGAAATTGCTGCCAATCATCTTAAAAAGCCAATACGCTTTTTTTAATTCAGCATTGCTTTTTTGGCGGAAAGCAACTTCGGTATTATCAAAATTTGGTTGTTTACTGGGTGATAGATCCATTATACAATTTGAATGAGTCAGAATGGTGCAAAATTATAAAAAGCATTCATTGTTAAAGGCAAAAGCTTTAAAATAATCGTATTTTTGCATAAAATGATACAGTTTAAACTTGAAGGAGAATTTATCCAGCTTATCCAGCTATTAAAAGCTACAGGCCTGGTTGGTAGTGGCGGCGATGCACAAATGGTTGTAGAAGACGGTTTAGTAAAATATAATGGCGAAGTCGATTTTCGCAAACGCCTGAAGGTTCGTGTTGGAGATATTATTACTTTTGGCGAATATAAAATCGAAATCATTTAATGAAACCTTTAACCAGCGCAGGACATACACTTTATTTTGAAAGTGGTTTATCAGCATTAAAAACCCTGATAGAAGAAAATTCTTACAGCAAAATTTTTGTATTGACAGATGAACATACCAGCGAAATCTGTTTGCCTGTATTTCAATCTTTTCTGGATGATTTCCAAGAATTTGATCTGATTGAAACCGCTGCAGGTGAAGAAAATAAGAATATCGACTTTTGCATCGGCATCTGGAAAACACTTTTGGATTTTGAAGCAGACAGAAAAAGTCTGATGATTAACCTTGGTGGTGGCGTAATTACCGACATGGGCGGTTTTATTGCTTCAACCTATAAACGCGGCATCGATTTCATCAACATCCCAACCACTTTACTCTCGCAGGTAGATGCATCGGTTGGCGGAAAAACCGGTATTGATGTAGATACCGTAAAAAACATGGTTGGCACTTTTACACTGCCCCAAATGGTTTTTATCGAAACAGAATTTCTAAAAACCTTACCAAACCGCGAGTTACTTTCCGGCTTTGCCGAAATGATTAAGCATGGATTAATTGCAGACAAAGCGTATTACAAAAAACTTAAAGCAAGCAATTATTTAACACCATCTGCAGAAGATATTTATCGTTCTGTCGAGATTAAAAATGAGGTGGTTACTATTGATCCACAAGAAAAAAATCTTCGTAAGATTTTAAATTTCGGCCATACCATCGGCCATGCTGTAGAAAGCTATTCATTGGCAAATGACGAAAACCCATTAACGCACGGCGAAGCCATTGCAATTGGTTTTATTTGCGAAGCAGCCTTATCCATCAACAACAGCACTTTGACTACCGAAGAGCTTGAAGACATTAGTACATATATTTTATCCCTATATCCCAAATATTCCATTAAAAGCGAAAGCTTTGATGCCCTGTTGAATCTTATGCAGAGCGATAAAAAAAATGAAGATGGCAATATCCTGTTCTCTCTATTAGAAAGTACCGGAAAATGCACATTCAATTGCCGCGTAACGAACAACGATATTTTAAGCAGCCTGGAGTATTACAACAGTTTGTAATATGAATTTGAATTTCTCGAGCAGCGACCTTTCTGTAGGTGCACTATTCGGATTTGTTATCGTCCTAACATTAGTTGAAATGTATTTCAGCTATCAACACGACAAAAAATTATACAAAGGAAAAGACACCTGGACTAATGTATATCTGATGACTTGTGCGGTTGTAATTAATCTGGGCATGAAGGCTGCCACTTTCTTCCTTTTAGATTATTGTTACCAGTTTAGGTTATTTGAAATAACTAATGTTTGGCTATATTGGATTGTTTTGGTATTGGCCCAAGATTTTTTGTATTGGTTTTTACACACAGTTGGCCATTATGTACGTGTTTTTTGGGCCATGCATGTAACACACCATTCTTCAGAACATTTTAATCTAACCACCGGATTTAGATCCACAGTATTTGAACCGCTTTACCGGGTGTTCTTTTACCTCCCTTTAGCTTTTATGGGTTTTAGTGCAATGGATATTCTTTTCGCTTATCTCATTACCCAAATTTATGGCAATCTGGTTCATACGCAGACCGTTGGTAAACTGCACCCTTGGTTCGAATATGTTTTTGTAACGCCATCACATCATCGTGTTCATCACGCAAGCAATATTCGTTACCTGGACAAAAATATGGGAATGGTTCTAATTCTTTGGGACAGATGGTTTGGCACTTTTCAGGAAGAATTGCCTGAAGATGCAATTAAATATGGTTTAACTACACAACCCGAAGACCAAGGACCGGTAAATATCATCTTTCATGAATTTATCGCTTTGCGTACCGATGTAAAAAAATCATCGAAATTCACAGATAAACTAAAATATCTTTTTAATCCGCCGGGATGGAGCCACGATGGAAGCACTAAAATTGCAAAGGTAATGCAACAAGAATTGCTGGAAGAAGAAGCAAATGCGCGCATTAAAACGTTGGAAAACAGACAACAGGATTTGATTTCTGCCGGATAATTAAGCAATTAAGCCAACAAAATTTTTAATCTAAAAATTAATAGTTTGACTGGCATTTTCCAGGAAAAAATTAAATTGACAAATTATAATTTGGCAAAAAGCCTTCATAAGATAAAAATCTAAATAACAGAAAAGGGTAAAACGAGGCAAACCAAATTAAATTTTTTAAAAAATTTTAATTTTCCTATTGACAAATTAAAATTTGTTATTACATTTGGCTCATTCAAAAAGAGAAATGAAAAATTTTAACACATATTACTTTGGCTACTTTTACTACTTTAGTGAGAGCCGGGGCTAATATGCAAAAAGAAATATAACAATATTCAAATGTATACAAAAGTCCCGGCCCAGCAGCCGGGACTTTTTTGTTTAGCGTAAAAATGGAAACAAAAAAACGAGTAGCCATCCAGGGAATTAAGGCCTCCTTCCACGAAGAAGCCGCCTACAAATATTTCGGTAGAAACATTGAAACAATTGAATGCAATTCTTTCAAAGAAACCTGTGATAAACTGGAAAACAATGATGCCGATTTCGTGGTCATGGCAATAGAAAATTCTATTGCAGGCAGTTTATTGCCGAACTACAACCTCATTCGCGATTTTGGTTTCTCTGTTGTTGGCGAAGTTTATCTTCCAATTCAACTGCACCTTATGGCACTTCCGGGCGTTAAGTTTGAAGACATTAAAACCGTTACTTCTCACCCAATTGCCATTCGCCAGTGCATTGATTTCTTTTACGATTACCCTAACATCAATATCGTAGAAAGCAATGATACAGCGGCCTGTGCAAAACGCATAAAAGATGAGAAACTAACAGATACCATGGCCATCGCGAATTTACTTGCCGCAGAACTTTACGGATTGAACATTCTTGAACGCCGTGTAGAATCCAATAAAAAAAACTACACCCGGTTCTTAATCCTGAAAAAAGACAAAACAGATGACGCAAAAAAAATCAACAAAGCGTCTATTTGTTTCCAGGTTGGCCACAAAGCCGGTTCTTTAGCTACTGTTCTGAATGTATTTGCAGAACAAGACGTAAGCTTAACCAAAATACAATCTATGCCGGTACTTGGAAAGCGTAGCGAATATTACTTTTACGTAGACTTAGAGTGGCCGAGCACGGAAAAATATGACAAAGCCGTACGCAAAGCGCTCAAATACACATCTAATTTTGTGATCTTAGGTGAGTATCAGAAAAACGACAAAGTATAAAAAACAATAGTCCGAATACAAAGTAATAAAACGTAAATAATTAAAAATCAAAATATAAATCTGATCTCCGACAACGGACTTCAGACTAAAACAAACCCAATATCATGAAACTTAATTTAAACATTCAACCTTTAAACACGTGGTTAAACGTAAATAACGAACCATTAATCATTTCTGGTCCGTGTAGTGCAGAAACTGAAGAGCAATTACTAACAACAGCACATTTATTGGCTGCAACCGGAAAAGTTTCTGTATTAAGAGCAGGAATCTGGAAACCACGTACCCGTCCGGGAGAGTTTGAAGGTATTGGAAGCATTGGTTTAGAGTGGTTAAAACGTGCCAAAGCAGAAACCGGTTTACCCACTGCAGTTGAGGTTGCAAATGCAAAACATGTTGAAGAAGCTTTAGCTGCCGGAGTAGATATTTTATGGATAGGCGCGCGTTCTACTGTAAATCCTTTCACCGTTCAGGAAATTGCTGATGCATTAAAAGGACATGATGTACCTGTATTAATTAAAAACCCGGTAAACCCGGATTTGCAATTGTGGATTGGCGCAATTGAAAGAATTAACGGTGCCGGAATCACAAAAATTGGTGCCATTCACCGTGGTTTCTCCTCATTTGAGAAAAGCTCTTTCCGTAATGAACCAATGTGGGAAATGGCGATCAACTTGAAAACTTTATGTCCTGATCTTCCAATCATTAATGACCCTAGTCATATTTGTGGCAACAGAGAGTTAATCCCTTACATTGCTCAAAAAGCGCTGGATTTAGATATGCAAGGTTTGATGATCGAATCTCACGTAGATCCATCAGTAGCTTGGACAGATGCTAAACAACAAGTAACGCCAGCTGCTTTGGCAGAATTGGTAGACCGTTTAACCGTTCGCGAACCAGAAGCACCAAATGCTGCTTTTGCCGATAAATTGGCTGATTTACGTAAGCAAATCGACAAAATTGACGATACTTTGCTACAGAAACTTGGCGAGCGTATGGCTATCGTTGAAAAAATTGGCGAGTATAAACGTGATAATCAAGTAACTATTCTTCAGGTAAACCGTTGGGATGCGATTATCCAAAAAGGACACGCTTTTGCAAAAGCACTTAAACTGGACTTAAACTTTACCGAGAAATTTTTAGAGCTGATGCACGGAGAATCTATCCGTAAGCAAACAGAAATCATGAATGCAGGCAAAGCCGAAAAAGGAATTGCAGCAGAGCAACACGGAGAAGTGAAAGCGTAAAACGCAGAAAGTGTCAAGTAGTTATTAGCAAACATCAAGTACCTGTCCATAAGAGAGATGGAAGATGTTAAGCAAGAAGAAACAACTACTTTGATCACATTTGATATTTCCGAATACAAAACTATAAGGAGGAAATCTAAATATTTCCTCCTTATGACTATTGGCAGGTCATATATCTGCATATTTATATCAGAACAAAATAGAATAAAATGTCGAACAAAGCCTTAGTTTCTTTTACAGGAAATAAGAACATTAATACGGAAATCCAATTAACAGGCTCAAAAAGTGAATGCAACAGAGCACTAATCATCAGTGCACTAAGCAAAAAGTTAGTTCAGGTAGAAAATCTTTCAAATGCAGCTGATACCGTTACTTTAAACGGCATTCTGGGCAATTTAGAGGAAGAATTAGAAGTTGAAATTCAAGAATCAAAAACGGTTGATGTTGGCCCTGCGGGTACTGCAATGCGCTTTCTTTCTGCATATTTATCTGCAAAAAACGGAAATTTCCTTTTAACCGGAACAGAGCGAATGAAACAACGCCCAATTGGGATATTGACCGAAGCGCTTAAAACGATCGGTGCAGAAATTTCTTACGCAGAAAATGCAGGCTTTCCTCCGTTAAATATCGTGGGCCCGCTTGATCAGAAAACCAATCAGGTTAAAATTAAAGGAGATGTAAGCAGCCAGTACATATCAGCTTTACTGATGATTGCACCAATTTTACCTCAGGGTTTAATTTTAGAAATTGAAGGCGAATTAACTTCCAAACCTTATGTAGATATGACATTGGATATGTTAGCTGCTGTTGGTATTAAACACAATTGGACAACAAACCTCATTTCAATTAAGCCTCAAGCTTTCCAACCGGGAACATTAATTGTTGAACCAGACTGGAGCGCGGCGTCTTATTGGTACAGCATTGCGGCTTTGGCCGATCAATCTGATATCCGTTTGCCTGCATTAAAAGATAAAAGTTTGCAAGGCGATAGCCAGATCCAAAAGATTATGGAAATTTTTGGTGTGGAAACACGAAAAACCGACAGAGGAATTGCCATTGCAAAAACAGGTAAAAAATCTGTAAAACCAGCAATACTTGATCTTAAGACTTGTCCGGATTTGGCACAAACTATCGTTGTAATTGCGGCTGCATTAGGTAATGATATGGCCTTTACAGGTCTGGAGACCTTAAAGATTAAAGAAACCGATCGCATTGCTGCTTTACAAAACGAATTGGCAAAAATTGGCGTAACCTTAACCGAAGACAATCTTGTATATACACTAAATTGCGATAAACTGCATTTTCCAGAAAAAATTACCATTGCAACATATGAAGATCATCGAATGGCAATGGCCTTTGCTCCTCTCGCACTTTTTGTAAATGAACTCGAAATTGAAGAACCTAACGTCGTAGAAAAATCATATCCATTCTTTTGGGAAGATTTGAAGAAAGCCGGTTTTGATGTGAAAGAGATATAATAAGTGAGATTTCAAATTTGAGATGTAAACCTCAGGAAAAACAATAACCTAATCTGATTTGAGTACGGTTTGATCGGAAAGTTCTCCAATCTAATCGCTCAAATCTAACACCTAAATAAACATGGCAGGAAACTCATTCGGACAACTTTTTCGCATAACCACATTTGGCGAATCGCATGGCACAGCAATTGGTGTTATTGTAGATGGTTGTCCGGCGCAATTGAATATTGATATGGATTTTATCCAGTCTGAATTAGATAAGCGAAAACCAGGGCAATCTAAAATTACCACGCAGCGCAAAGAAAGTGATACGGTACAAATTCTTTCGGGCGTGTTTGAAGGCAAAAGTACGGGTACACCCATTGCGCTTTTAATTCCGAATGAAGATCAGCGCTCAAAAGATTATGGCCATAATGTAGATGTTTACCGGCCGAGCCACGCCGATTACGTGTACGATGCGAAATATGGTATCCGCGATCATCGCGGCGGTGGTAGATCATCTGCAAGAGAAACGGCTGCACGTGTTGCAGCAGGTGCAATTGCTAAACTCTTACTAAAACAATACGGAATTGAAATTTTTGCACATGTTACATCGGTAGGCACAATTGATGCGCCCAACCTAGAAAGCAATGATTTATCTGCATTATTGAACATCCGTGAAGAAAATATTGTGCGTTGTGCAGATCCGGCAACGGCACATCAAATGATTGAATTTATTGATGCCGTACGCAAAGATGGAGATACTGTTGGCGGAAAAATCGCCTGTATTGTAAAAGGTTGCCCGGCTGGCTTAGGCGAACCTGTTTTTGATAAACTACATGCAGATTTAGGTAAAGCCATGTTAAGCATTAATGCCGTACATGGCTTTGAATATGGATCTGGCTTTGCCGGAAGTGAGTTGAAAGGTTCTGAACATAATGACATTCCGTTACCTAAACATACCGGAGAAAAAACATTTAAAACAGTTACCAATTATGCTGGTGGCATTTTAGGTGGCATTTCTAACGGCATGGATATTACTTTCAAAGTTGCATTTAAACCCGTTGCAACCATTATGCACAACCAGCAAACCATTAATGCTGCAGGCGAAGCAGCAGAGATTAAGGGAAAAGGCCGGCATGATCCCTGCGTGGTTCCGCGAGCAGTTGTCATTGTTGAAGCAATGGCTGCATTGGTTTTGGCCGATCAATTTTTGCGCAACAAAGCAAGCATCCTTTAAAAGATCAATTAAATTGATATTTCCATACTAGGTTTTTGAACGAAGAACCCGGAAACTAAAAAAGCTTATCAAATTGATAAGCTTTTTTAGTGTAAATATATTCCGGATTTAATAAATCGCCGGAAACTTCTGCGGATTGGCTTCATGCATAATCTGATATGCAATTTCCACAACATCATCTACAGACGGTTTACTAAAATAATCTCCATCAGAACCAAATGGAGGCCTATGTGCTTTTGCGGTTAAAGTTCTTGGTTGTCCATCCAAATAAAAATATCCTTTTTGTTCTTCAAGAACTTTTTGAACGATATATGCAGAGGCGCCACCGGGCACATCTTCATCTACAACAAGTAATTTATTTGTTTTGGATAATGATGTAGCACAAACATGGTCTTTATCAAACGGCAATAAAGTTTGTGGATCTATAATCTCTACGGAAATGCCAAATGTAGCCAGTTCTTCTGCTGCTTCCTGAACAATGCGAATACAAGATCCGTAAGATACGATGGTTAAATCGGTTCCTTTTTCCAGAACTTCTGCTTTTCCTAATGGAACAGTAAATTCGCCAACATTAAGCGGTAGTTTTTCTTTCAGGCGGTACCCATTTAAACATTCTATAACCACAGCAGGTTCATCTGCACGGAAAAGCGTATTGTACATACCGGCAGCCTGCGTCATATCTCTTGGTACACAAAGGTGCATTCCGCGTAGTGAACCAAGCAACATGCTAATCGGCGATCCAGAATGCCAAATGCCTTCTAAACGGTGGCCGCGTGTACGTACAATCATCGGTGCTTTCTGAATGCCTTTCGTTCTATAAGCTAAAGAAGCAAGATCATCACTTAATACGTTTAAAGCGAAAATCAGGTAATCCAGGTATTGGATTTCTGCAATTGGTTTTAGTCCGCGCAGCGCCAAACCAATTCCTTGCCCCATAATGGTCATTTCACGAATCCCGGTATCGGTAATCCTCAATTCGCCAAATTTGGCTTGTAAACCTGCAAAACCTTGGTTTACATCACCAATATTCCCCAAATCTTCGCCAAAGGCAACAAGGCGAGGATCACGGGCAAAGTTTTCGTTAAAGCAAGCATTTAGAACTTCACGCCCGTCTACCATTTTAGAAAGATCGGTATATTCTGCGGGAACAACCGGAATCAAATCCGGGCTTTCCAAACTATCTGTATGCAGTTTGGAATTGTAGCGTTCCTGGTTTACTTTCAGCTCTTGCTGGTACCAGTTTAAAAATTCGTCACGCTCTGCAGATGGAGTTTTGGCTGTCATGCGCAACGCTTTACGCACAGCGGAAAAAATTTCGCGGCGTTGTGCATCCGAAGTAGAAGACAATTGAGCCGACACCCGCTCAAGCTCAGGTTCATATGAAATTAAGCTATTGATAAAATCTACAGCCTGTTTTTGTTCCGGTCTTATACTTTCTAAAAATTCATTCCATGCTTCTTTTTGCATGTTGCGAACAAAAGTTTTAGCTTCCTTTTCAAGCTTTTCTAGTTCTTCTTCAGAAATGATAGCAGAATCTAACATCCATTCGCGCATTTTTTTAAGACAATCATATTCACTTTCCCAACTTAAACGGTCTTTAGATTTATATCGCTCGTGCGATCCGGATGAGGAATGGCCTTGTGGTTGTGTAAGTTCTGTAACGTGAATAAACACCGGAATATGTTTTTCACGGCAAATCTGGATGGCTTTTTCATAAACTTCGCAAAGCCCCGGATAATCCCATCCTTTGACTTTATATATCTCAAAACCGGCGCTCTTCTCATCTCTTTGAAAACCCTTCAAAACTTCAGAAATATCTTCTTTAGTTGTTTGATACTTCGCCGGAACGGAGATTCCATAATCATCATCCCAAATGGAAATTGCCATTGGAATTTGCAATACTCCGGCCGCATTTATGGCTTCAAAAAATACACCTTCTGAAGTAGAAGCATTTCCAATTGTACCAAAGGCAACTTCATTTCCGTTTACACTGAAATTTTTAAGGTAATCTAACTCTTTGTTTTCACGAAAAAGCTTTGAAGCATATGCCAATCCAACCAATCTGGCCATCTGACCGCCGGTTGGAGAAATATCCGAAGATGTATTTTTTATCTGTGTTAAATCATTCCAAGAGCCATCTTCATTTACAGATTTTGTAGCAAAATGGCTATTCATTTGTCGGCCGCTGGAGAATGGATCTGCGCCTTCTGTAGGGTTTGCATACAACTGTGCAAAAAACTCTTTTATGGTCGAAATTCCCGTAGCAAAAGCAAAAGTTTGATCTCGGTAATACCCCGAACGCCAGTCGCCAGTTTTAAAAGCTTTGGCCATTGCCAGCTGAGGAACTTCTTTTCCATCTCCAAAAATGCCAAACTTAGCCTTCCCTGTTAATACTTCTCTGCGGCCTAAAACACTGGCTTGCCGGCTCTCATACGCGATCTTATAGTCGTTAATTACTATGGTTTTAAAATCGTTGAAGCTGAGTTCCGAAGTATCAATAGAGTTGGTCATAAATTTTTCATTCTGCATCACAATCAAATATTGGTTCTTCGCAAATATAAAGAAAATAAAAAGTTTGCCTTTATCGTCTTGTGTAAAATTATATATGGATTGTAAAGATTCTAAAATATAAGATGGAATACTTTTTGTTTTACAGCTAAAATATTAGATTTGTTTACAAGTTTTAAAATTATATATATCAAGGCTATAGCAATGAAAAAGATCTTAGTATTATTCGCTTTTGTTTTGGGTTTCGGCGTTGCTGCAAATGCGCAAGCAAAACCTGCTGATTTCAAATTTGAATCAGAAACTCATGACTTCGGTAAAATTGTAATGGGTAAGCCCGTAACTTACGATTTCAAATACACCAATGTTGGAGAACAACCTTTAATCATCAGCAAAGCTGAAGCAAGCTGTGGATGTACTGTTCCTAAATATACTTCTACTCCACTTAAAAAAGGAGAAACAGGTATTATTTCTGTAACATTTAACGCTGCTGCCGGCCCAAGTGCTTTTTCCAAAGCAGTAACAATTACTTCAAATGCGAAAACACCGATTAAAGTATTGTACATTAAAGGTGAAACTGTAGCGGCAAGCGATTCCAGTTCAAAATAATTATTAAATCAGAATATTTAAAAAGTCCCGATTTTCATCGGGACTTTTTTATTTTTGTGCCATGCCAAAAATTTCAATAAAAGGACTGGAAATGCCAGCATCTCCAATCCGGAAACTTACACCTTTCGCAGATCAAGCCAAACGAGATGGGAAAAAGGTATTTCATTTAAATATCGGCCAACCCGACATTGAAACCCCAGAGGTGATGTTGGATGCCATTAAAAACATTGATTTTGATGTTTGGGCCTATACGCCATCCGAAGGTACTTTGGCTTATCGCCAGAAACTGACAGAATATTACAACAAACTGGGCTACAACATCACGCCCGAAAACATATTGGTTACTGTGGGTGGTTCTGAAGCCATTACCATTGCTATGCAAACTTGTGTAAACGAAGGGGATGAAATTATTATTCCCGAACCTTTCTATGCAAATTATAATGGTTTTGCCTGTATGAGTAATGTAGTCGTGAAACCGATTTTATCTTATATAGAAAATGGTTTCGCACTTCCTGCAATTTCTGAATTTGAAAAATTAATTACAGAAAAAACGAAAGCAATTATCATTTGTAATCCGAATAATCCTACCGGTTATCTTTATTCAAAAGAAGAATTGGAGGCATTGAAATCGTTGTGTTTGAAATATGATCTTTTCTTATTTTCGGACGAAGCCTACCGCGAGTTTTGTTATGATGGGCGTGAGTTTATCTCTCCAATGCACTTAGATGGTCTTGATGAAAACGTAGTAATTATGGATACGGTTTCTAAAAGATACAGTGCCTGTGGTGCACGTTTAGGTTGCTTAATTACAAAAAATAAAGAAGTAATCGCATCTGGTTTAAAATTTGCCCAAGCGCGGTTAAGTCCGGGAATGGTAGAGCAAATTGCAGGTGCTGCAGCTGTAGATACCCCAGACAGTTATTTTGAAAAAGTAAATACTGAATATACTTTACGCCGAGACACATTGGTAAAACGCCTGAATAATATTGATGGCGTATTTTGTCCAAATCCGGGTGGTGCATTTTATGTAGTTGCAAAATTCCCGATTGATGATTCCGATAAATTCTGCCAATGGATGCTGGAATTCTTCGAGTTTAATAATCAAACTGTAATGATGGCACCTGCAACAGGTTTCTATTCTACGCCAGGTTCTGGTAAAAATGAGGTCAGAATGGCTTATGTACTGAATGTGGATGATCTTAATGCAGCTATGGATTGCCTTGAAGCGGCACTAAAAGAATATCCTGGGAAGCAATAAGTTTCTTTGATTAATAAAATGTAAAACGCATCTTTTCTCAGGAAGATGCGTTTTTTTTTGCCTGATTGGAAAATAAAGAAGGGGAAACCTTAATATTTATAAATCTGCCGCTCCAAAGGGGGAAACAAAGCACAGAAAAATCACACATTAAATGATTTAAAGTCTGAGGGGTTAAGGGCCATGTATCCCCCGCTCGCGGGGAAGTAAAGGGGGGGGGAAAATTTTACAACTTCCAAGTCCTCCCCCTTGCCCCCTCAAGAGGTGGAGACAAAGCGCAGAAAAACCACACATTAAATGATTTAAAGTCTGAGGGGTTAAGGGCCATGTATCCCCCGCTCGCGGGGGAAGTAAAGGGGGTGGAAAATTTTACAACTTCCAAGTCCTCCCCCTTGCCCTCTCAAGAGGTGGAAACAAAGCGCAGAAAAAAACCACAAATTAAGTAGTTTAGACCTTTTGGGGGTAGACAGAATGTATGCCCCGCCCGCGGGGGAAGTAAAGGGGGTGGAAAATTTTACAACTTCCAAGTCCTCCCCCCACGCCCCTCAAGAGGGGGAGACGAAGTGCAAAAAAACCCACAAATTAAGTAGTTTAGACCTTTTGGGGGTAGGCAGAATGTATCCCCCGCCCGCGGGGGGAAGTAAAAAGGGTGGAGAACTTTAAAATTTCTATTCCTCCCCCTTGCCCCCTCAAGAGGGGGAAACAAAGCGCAGAAAAACCACACATTAAATGATTTAAAGTCTGAGGGGTTAAGGGCCATGTATCCCCCGCCCGCGGGGGAAGTAAAGGGGGTGGAGAACTTTAAAATTTCTATTCCTCCCCCTTGCCCCCTCAAGAGGGGGAGACGAAGTGCAAAAAAACCCACAAATTAAGTAGTTTAGACCTTTTGGGGTAGACAGAATGTATCCCCCGCCCGCGGGGGGAAGTAAAGGAGGTAGAAAATTTTACAACTTCCAAGTCCTCCCCCCACGCCCCCTCAAGAGGGGGAAACAAAGCGCAGAAAAAAACCACAAATTAAGTAGTTTAGAGCTTTTGGGGGGTAGGCAGAATGTATCCCCTGCCCGCGGGGGGAAGTAAAAAGGGTGGAGAACTTTAAAATTTCTATTCCTCCCCCTTGCCCACTCAAGAGGGGGAGACGAAGTGCAAAAAAACCCACAAATTAAGTAGTTTAGACCTTTTGGGGGTAGACAGAATGTATCCCCCGCGGACTGGGTAAATCAAAGGGCGTGGTCCTTTTCAAAGTCTTCTATATAGAACTCAATCGCTCTTCTTACATTCTCAATATCAGAAAGAACCTCGTTGTCGTCAAAACGTAAAACAAAAAAACCTACTTCCTTTAACGCTGCTTCCCTCACCTGGTCCTTTTCTATGACTTTTTCCCAATCGTGAGTCAATCCATCTACCTCAATGACTAATAAAAGCTCTTTGCACATAAAATCTGCTATATAATTAAGAATGGGTCGCTGTCTCCTAAAAGAATAACCTCTCATTTGTTTTGCGCTAAGTACGAACTTCCATATACAAGCCTCGGCTTTCGTCATTGCCTTTCTATTTTGATTCGCGAAGTTTCTTAGGGATGGATTATAATGCCAAAGATTTTTGTTATTAGCCTTATCCATAGCTAAATATAAGATTTTTTGATTAATAATTATTTTTCTTCCCCCTTGCCCCCTCAAGAGGGGGAAACAAAGCGCAGAAAAATCACAAATAAAATAATTTAAATTCTGAGGGATTAAGGGCCATGTATCCCCCGCCCGCGGGGGAAGTAAAGGGGGTGGAGAACTTTAAAATTTCTATTCCTCCCCCTTGCCCCCTCCAAAGGGGGAAACAAAGCGCAGAAAAACCCACAAATTAAATGATTTAAAGTCTGAGGGGTTAGACAAGTTATATCCCCCGCCCGCGGGGGAAGTAAAGAGGGTGGAAAATTTTAAACTTCCAAATCCTACCCTTGCCCCCTCAAGAGGGGGAAACAAAGCGCAGAAAAACCACACATTAAATGATTTAAAGTCTGATGGGTTAAGGGCCATGTATCCCCCGCTCGCGGGGGAAGTAAAGGGGGTGGAAAATTTTAAACTTCCAAATCCTACCCTTGCCCCTTCCAAAGGGGAAATAAAGCGCAGAAAAACCACAAATTAAATAATTTAAATTCTGAGGGATTAGACAATTTATATCCCCGCCCGCGGGGGGAAGTAAAGGGGGTGGAAAATTTTAAACTTCCAAGTCCTCCTCCCCCTTGCCCCCTCCAAAGGGGGAAACAAAGCGCAGAAAAACCACACATTAAATGATTTAAAGTCTAAGGGTTAAGGGCCATGTATCCCCCGCTCGCGGGGGAAGTAAAGGGGGTGGAGAACCTTAAACTTCCAAGTCCTCCTCCCCCTTGCCCCCTCCAAAGGGGGAAACAAAGCGCAGAAAAAACCACAAATAAAATAATTTAAATTCTGAGAGGTTAGACAATTTTTATCCCCCGCCTGCGGGGGAAGTAAAAAGGGTGGAGAACCTTAAAATTTCTATTCCTCCCCCTTGCCCCCTTCAAAGGGGGAAACAAAGCGCAGAAAAACCACAAAAAAAATAATTATAGGCTTTGAGGGGCTTAGATAAAGCGCAGGCGATAGCGTGTTCAAAAATTAAAGTTCGCAGGTATCCGAGCATTTGTACGCAAAAGAAGAAGAAAATCTAAGCGTTTACGCCCATTGCGTATAAGATGATGTTAATTGCAAATTTGGTATTGTCTTCGGCAAGGAAACGTTTATTTCTGAAATCGTAATCCCATTCACAGCCATAATCCTTATTGCTGTACAAGACGCCAATTCTGTTGTTCACGGTTATGGCTTTCAAATAATCATGTACAAGATCATCGCCCCAACCATTTAGTTCAAAAGATGTTGCCGGCGGGCCTTTCTCAAACTTAAAGAAGGAATGATAAATTGGATGATTGTTGGCTATTTTTTTCAAAGCCTGTTGCCCAAATAAATTCGCCATTTGCGTTTCAAAAGAACGTGCAAAAAGGCCATCAATATCATGGTTGCAATCGTCTACCAAAACAAACCCGCCATTTTGCACATAACGTTTAAAGTTGGTTGCTTCTTGCTGACTAAACTGCACCAGTTTGTGTCCGCTTAGATAACAAAAAGGATATTTAAAAATATCTGTACTGCTCAGTTCAATAATTTTCTCTTCTGTTTCTAAGGGAATGGTTGTGTACTCCAACAATGAATTTAAGATATTAGAAGGCATCCGTTGATCGGTGTCCCAATCTCCTGAACTGTATTTTATACGGGCAAATGTAAATTTTGAACCTAGCATCGATCTAAAATTAAATTCATTTTCGTAAAAAACCACTTTTTATCTTTCAGATGTTGTAAATTTTTTGATATTCTTTTCTCTGATTTAATTTTTCACATTCATATACGCTATATTGAGTCATCAATTCCGTTAAACTTAAAAGATTTCGTCCCTTGGAAACTTCAGAAACCACAATAAACGAGCTAATCAGTAAAATTTCATCCTTAAAGAGCGAAATCCAGAAAGTGATTGTTGGTCAGGATACCATTATCGAAGAAATGTTAATCGCATTAATGGCAGGCGGACATTGTTTATTGGAGGGTGTCCCCGGACTTGCAAAAACGTTAATGGTAAGAACCATGTCTCAAGCATTAGATTTATCTTTCAGACGGATTCAGTTCACACCAGATTTAATGCCAACAGATATTGTAGGTACAGAAATTCTGGAAGAAGACCATGTTACCGGGAAACGTTTCTTCAAATTTAATAAAGGCCCTTTATTTGCAAATATCGTACTGGCGGATGAAGTAAATCGGACGCCGCCCAAAACGCAATCGGCATTGCTAGAGGCAATGCAGGAATTTGAAGTGACTTACGCCGGCCAAACCTATCCGCTAGATCCTCCCTTTTTTATTTTGGCTACGCAAAACCCAATAGAACAAGCCGGAACCTATCCTTTGCCAGAAGCTCAGCTAGACCGTTTTTTATTGTACATTAAAATTGGTTATCCAACAGCACAAGAAGAAACACAGATATTAAACAGCACTACCGGTTCAAAAAAAGTTACCGTAAATGCTGTTGTTGGCGCCGAAGAAATTAAACAACTGCAAAAACTAACGCGAGAAATTAGCATAAGCGATGATTTAATTGCCTACACCAGTGAGCTGATCCGAGCAACGCGCCCGGATACAACTTCCGTTGCCTTTGTTAAAGAATGGGTACGCTGGGGCGCCGGGCCACGCGCGGGTCAGGCTTTAATTTTAACCGCGAAGGCACGTGCATTGTTTAAAGGTAGATATGCGGTAAAGCTAGAAGATTTACAAACGATGGCTTATCCGGTTTTGCGCCATCGCGTTTTAATGAACTTCAAAGCAGATGCAGAAAATGTATCTTCAGATGATACAACAACCGAATTAATCAAAGCCATATTGCGTCCTAAAACCAACTTTTGATGAGCAGAATGCTGAATCCGAAAGTCATGATGGCCATAAAAGAACTCTCTTTATCGGCGAAGACAACTGTAGATGGTTTTATGAATGGTATCAACAAAAGCACCATTAAAGGCACTGGAATGGAGTTCAGCCAATACAGAAGTTATCAGCCAGGAGACGATTTGCGCAGTTTAGACTGGAAAATGTTTGCCCGCTCTGATCGGTATTACATCCGCGAGTCTGAAATTGAAACCAGTATTTCTCTTAGACTTTTGATTGATGCCAGCGCATCAATGAACCATAACGATGGCGATTTCACCAAAATAGACTACGCACGTTACACCGCAGCTTCATTGGCCTACCTTGCTAATTTACAAGGCGACGCCATTGGATTATATGTGTTTAAAAATTCTGGTGTATTTTCAATGGCTGCCCGACAGGATTTTCAACACCTTTCGAGACTGTTCTATCAGTTAGAAAACATTAAACCTGAAGGGAATTTCACTCAACCAATTCAGTACAAAGAAATTTTTTCTGGCGGAAATAAGCGCGAATTGCTGGTTTTCATTACCGATTTCTATCAAACCGAACAAGAAATTCTGCGATTGCTAGATAAACTAGTTGCTTTGCGTCATGAAATTATTGTGCTTCAGGTTTTATCAAAAAATGAATTGGAACTTGATTTTAAAGGTTACAATACTTTTGAAGATCTGGAAACCGGCCAAACCTTACAAGTTGATCAGTCGAAAATCCGCGAAAACTATAAAGTTAAAATGGCCGCACATCTAGACAAAATAAGGATAGAAATGCTGGATCGGCATATTTACTATAGAACACTTAGAACCGATGAGCCGATAGATTTGGCGCTGAGAGGTTTTCTAAAACAAAGAAATAAATTAAACACTTAATCGTGCAGTTTTTATATCCCATAGGTTTATTTGCGCTTGCCAGTTTAATCGTTCCAATTGTCATCCATCTGTGGAAAGTTAAACAAGGCAAAACACTAAAAATCGGAAGCATTTCGCTTTTGGGAGAAGGTGCTGCATCAAATGCTAAAAGCATACAAGTAAGCGATTGGTTGCTGCTTCTTTTACGTTGTTTATTCTTTATTCTCCTTGCCTTTATTCTTGCTTCACCCTTTATAACCGGAAAATCTATTGCAAAAACACAAAGCGGATGGATTGTATTGGATCAAAAAGAACTAAAAGACATCTATCCGGCAAACCGCAAAAAAATTGATTCACTGCGATCAAAAGGCTTTGAAATTCATCATTTTGGATATGGATTTCAAAAACTAGAACTTGCAGACAGTTTAACAACTGCAAGAGAAACGAACGACACGACAAAACTAAATTACACTTCATTATTAAAACAGTTAAATCAGCAATTGCCGGATCAATTTCCGGTTTGGATTTTTGCAGATCGCTCTGCGCAGCAATTTGACGAAACACTACCAACTTTACATCTGGCAATTCATTGGCAAAATTTGAATCCCCTGAATACAGAAATCCGTCCAAATAGCAGATTCCTGGGCCAAGCATATCAAGTAAAAACATCGGCAAATGCCGTTACATATACACCAATAGAAACGAAGCCAACGCCCGCACTGAACATTTTGATTTTTCCGGCAAACCATGAAGATGCACGCTATTTAAAAGCTGCATTACTGGCAATTGGCAGTTACCGCGGACAAAAAATTAATTTTTATACCGAAACATCAGCACCAAAACAACTGGACGGCTTATTTTGGTTAAATGAAAAAAATATACCCGAAAGCTTAAAATCATCTATAAAAAGCAATGGTTTTCTTTTTTGTTATGCTGGCGGAAAAATAAAAGAAAAGCCAAGCGCAATTTCTTTCGCCAACCAACCAAATCCGAATTCCGTTCAGGTGTTTAAATCCATCGTAAAAACAAAAGACAAGGGAAAAGACTGGTGGACGGATGCTTATAAAAACACATTATTAAGTTTTAATACAGGAACACCCAACACCTTTACGTTTTATAGTAAACTTAATCCACAGTGGACCAACCTGGTTTGGAACGAAAGTTTTGCCAGTGCCTTAATGCCGGTTTTATATCAAACCGAACCTAAACAATTTGGCTTTGATGCAAACAACAGCTTAACGCCAAATATAAATGAGCCCTATGCACGTTTTGAATCAGACGGAAAAAATATCTCATCAAAAACGGCAAACCAACCTTTAAATAAATTCCTTTGGGCAATTGCTTTTTTAGTCCTTTTAGCAGAGCGGATGTTAACCTTCTTCAAAAAACCAACACGCAAACCAGCATAATATGGAAGGAAAAAATTACATACAAAAGTTAAAACGGATATGGATTTGTACTTCACTTTTACAGTGTCTTTGCGTAACATTTGGCGCCAGTTTATTCTTTGCACCAATTCTTCGTTGGCTATTGGATGTAGGTTTATGGATTTACCCTTTTATTTTCATTATCTCTGCGGCAATATTTTTAGTGTTTCGGCCAATTTGGAAAATCAGTAATCTGACGGTAGTCCGTTATCTCGATCAAAATTTCCCAGAACTGGAAGACAGTACAAGTTTGTTTTTAAAACCTACAGAAAATCTGGGAGTATTAGCACAATTTCAAATCTCCAAAATCAACAACAGACTTCCGAAAAATTTCTGGTCGCGAAACGTGATAAAAATGTTGGGCTTTTCAGTCGCTTTTTTGCTGCTTGGAGTGTTTACTTACGCATGGACAAGCCGTTTCGAAACAAACAGTTTAATTGCAACGAAAGAAAAATTAACAACTGAAAAAACCCAAAACAAAATAATTGAGCATATCCTTCCACAGGTTTCAGATTATACCGTGCGTATTTCTCCACCAGCTTACACCGCTTTACCTGCCAGAAAGCAAAAACAATTTTATGTAAAGGCAGAACTTGGCGCTACGGTTACATGGAATTTAGTAACGAATACCAAAATAAAATCATTTTCGGTAATTTTTAATGATCAGGAAAAACTTAAATTAAAACCCGAAAATGCAGATGCAAATCGGTGGACGTTTAGTCGGAAAATAGAAAAACACGGCTATTATCAGTTGGAACTCGATGGCGTAAAATCAGATCTCTATCAGATAGATGCTATTCCGGATTTACCTGTTAATATTAAAATCATACATCCAAAACCACAAACAACTATTGATGTTGGCCAACCGAAAACTATTGATATTCAAGCCATTTTAACCGATGATTATGGCATAACAGCAAGTTATATTTCTGCAACCATGGCCAGTGGAAAAGGAGAAAGTGTAAGTTTTACCGAAAAGAAACTGGAGTTCCAAACCGCTATAAATGGGCAAAAAACCGTAAAACTGAACAAACACATCGACCTTAAAAGTCTTGGAATGAAAGCCGGAGATGAGTTATACTTTTTTATTCATTCGAAAGACAATAAAGGCCAGCAAAGCCGCTCTGATGTTTATTTTGTTTCTATTATTGATACAGCAGAGCTGATGAGTATGGCCGGAATGACATCTGGCGTAAACCTTGTTCCAGAATATTTTAGAAGTGAAAGGCAAATTATTATTGACACTGAAAAACTTCTTACCGAACAAAAAAGTATTTCTGTTACCGATTTTAACTCGCGCAGTAATGCACTTGGTGTAGATCAAAAATTGCTTCGTTTACGTTACGGGCAGTTTTTGGGAGAAGAAAATGAAACCGAAATTGGCGGAGATGACCACGATGAGCATGAACATGCAGAACATCATGAAGAAGAAAAATTTGGCAATGTACAGGCCATTATGGATAAATATGCGCACAAACATGACATTGCTGAAGATGCAACTTTTTTTGAACCAGAAATTAAAGCCCAACTTAAAGCTGTATTAAATGAAATGTGGCAGGCAGAATTAAAACTGCGCACCTACAAACCGCAAGATGCATTGCCATTTGAATATAAAGCGCTAAGGTTATTAAAAGATTTGCAACAAAAATCAAGAGCCTATGTTGCCAAAACAACGGTTAAAACATCAACCCTAAAACCCGAAAAAAGGTTAAGTGGCGATTTGAATAAAATTACAGAACCTAGCCAAAACCTTCGTAATGAAACTAAAAACGAGAACAAAATTGCTTTAAAAATCTTACTTGCAGTTTTAGATACACACAGAAGCGGGCGCGCATTTAATGAAAATGAGAAAGCTTTACTGCAAACCGGTGAAAAGGAAATTATTAAGGCGGCGGTAGATCATCCGGCAACATATTTAGATGCACTTAAAAGCTTGCGAAAGATCATCAGTCAGAAAAACCCGAAGAAACAGGATTTAGTTGCCGTTTCATCAGCTATCTTCAAATTAATTGGAGAACCCGCAGCAAAGCCATTTCCTGAAGAAACCGGAACAACTAAAAAATTGTCTAATGCATATTTTAACAACCTAAATAACCATTAACCATACAATGAGTTTCAATAATCTGGTCGTTATTCTTTCTTGCTTACTGCTTGCGGTTTTGGTTTTTCGCGAAGTGCGCCGTACCAATAAACAATTTTTATTTCTAAGAATTTTGTCTAGTGTTTTGCTTATTGCGGCATTCGCAGCAATGGTTTTGCCGGTTCGTTACAGTACAGATAAATTAGAAAAAATTAATGAACTAAAAATTATAACTAACGGATTTCCAGACGATAGCCTGAAAAACATTTCGGGAAAGTATTTCTACACAGATTCATCGCTCAGCAAAAAAGTGAAACAAAACGCCACATTTATTCCGGATTTGGCGTACTATTTAGCGGATCATCCGGAAATTGATGCCGTTTCTGCGCTGGGTTACGGATTGGCAACTGACGATCTTAAAAAGTTGGGGAACCGCAAATTTTCTTTCAGAAAAACTGGCGAAGTCCATGGATTTCTGCATGCAAACTGGAACAGCAATTTAAAAGAAGATGAAGTGTTGATTGTGCAAGGCACGTTTAAAAATTCACTCAACAAAAATATCCGACTAAAATTATCGGGTTTCGGGCTTACTTTAGATTCAGCAGAAGTTAAAGCCTCGGCTACCCGGAATTTTGAATTGAAACACCAAATCAAGCAAAGCGGACAATCGATATTATATGTAATTGCAGTTGATGGAAGAGACACCTTATTTAAAGAACCGCTGCCCGTACAATCTGCCATTTCAGAACCTATAAAAATATTAATGCTTACGTCATTTCCGGGTTTCGAATATAATTTCTTAAAAAAATGGCTATATGAAAATAAGTTTCCCGTTGCGGTGCGCAGCCAAATCAGCAAAAATAAATTCAGTACAGATTTTATGAATGTTGATGTCCAAAACTTAGAGCAAATCAATGGAGCATCACTTAAAAATAAAGATGTATTGATTATTGATCAACAAGAATTTGAAGCGCTTGCGGAAGCAGAGCGGAAAAATATTATGCACGCTGTAAGCGATGGAATGGGATTCATTTTGTTGGTTAACGGAGAAAAATCAGTTTTACCGCTCATCAATAAATTAAAATTCATCAGCAAAGATAAACCAGATAAATTGCTGTACCTTACACTTCCGTTTAAACAATTAACCTTATCGGGTTTACCTGCCAATCAGCAAATTTTCCTGTCTGCCCAACCAAATCAGCAACAAATTGCACAAAGCTCAGATCAGTATATTCTTGCGGCGCAAACCATCTATGGAAGTGGAAAATTAATTTATAGCACCTTAGAAAGCAGTTATGAATGGATACTTGCCGGCAAGAAATCGGATTACGCAAAATATTGGTCGACGTTGATTTCTGCTGCCGCACGAAAACATCAACCAAAAATCATTTTCAAGAATGTAGAACAATTGCCAAGGTTAGCAGAGAAACAAACCGTAAATTTCGAGTTGCCAACACTCGATTATCCAACCATAAAATACGGAAACAAACCATTGCGTGCCAACCAGAATTTATGGTTTCCAAATGCATGGACGGTTCAAGCCTACGCAGAGGAAAGTGGCTGGAATACCGTTGAAATAAACGGAAAAAAATTGAGCTTTTACGTGTATAATACGTCAGATTGGCAATCTCCTGTTATTCAAAAAACCATTATAGAGAATAATAACTACGCTGAAATCAAAAAAATTGAAAATTCCGCAACTGAAGTTTCCCAAACTCAGCAAATTGAAGTATCTAAATGGATTTTCTTATGCATTTTGGTTTTCTCTGCCGGATTTCTTTGGATGGAAAACAGAATGATTGATAATAATTAACTGTGAAACTAAATTGTTATATACTTGGTGCCTAAATCAATAAAGCTTTCGCTATTTTGTGACATCAAACAACCTTAAAACCGAACCCAATTGAAAAGAAAAGACTTCCTGTATCTATCCGGAATGGGAATGGGTGCCTTGTTATTACCAGATTTATCGGCTTTTGGCACGCCAATAGATCCCATGCAAGCCCTTGACCGTGTAGATGCTAAAATCAAGAAAGAACTTGCCGATGTAGCTTTAAATGCGGCAAAATCAAAAGGCGCAACCTATGCCGATGTGCGTATTGGCCGCTACTTAAATCAATTTGTGGCCACGCGCGAAAAACGAGTGCAGGGTGTTGCCAATACCGAATCTTATGGTGTAGGTATACGTGTAATTGCAAATGGATGCTGGGGTTTTGCAGCAACCAACAAAGTAACTACAGATGGCATAGCCAAATGTGCAGAACAAGCTGTTGCTGTGGCAAAAGCCAATGCAAAAATCCAAGGCGAGCCCGTACAGCTTGCGCCTCAAAAAGGTTATGGAGAAGTAAGTTGGAAAACACCAATTGAAATTAATGCCTTTGAAGTTCCGGTTAAAGAAAAAGTAGATTTATTGTTAAATGTAAATGATATTGCCATGCAAAATGGCGCTTCATTTGTAAACTCGGTAATTTTTGCGGTAAATGAACAGAAGTATTTCGCATCTACAGATGGATCATATATCGATCAGGATGTGCATCGCATTTATCCAAATTTTAATGTTACCCGGATTGATCGCGCTTCAGGACAATTTAAAACCTGCAATTCTTTAAGTTCGCCAATGGGCATGGGTTATGAATATATGCATGCTCGCCCGCAAGATAAAGTTTCTGGTGTAGTTACACGCTTCAAAGATCGTTACGATATTCTTGAAGATGTTAAAAATGCATCGAAAGTGGTATCTGAAAAAGTAACGGCAAAATCTGTTGAGCCTGGAAAATACGATGTGGTTTTAGATCCTTCGCATTTGTGGCTTACCATTCATGAATCTGTTGGTCACCCTACAGAGCTGGATCGCGTTTTGGGTTACGAAGCCAATTACGCCGGAACCAGTTTCCTTACGCTGGACAAATGGCAATCTAAAAATTTCAAATTTGGTAGCGATAAAGTAAATATCGTAGCAGATAAAACCCAGGTTGGCTCACTTGGTGCAGTTGGTTATGACGATGAAGGCGTGAAATGTGGCAAATGGGATTTAATTAAAGATGGGGTTTTGGTAAACTACCAAGCCATTCGCGATCAGGCACATATCATTGGATTAGAGGCTTCTCAAGGTTGTTGTTATGCGCAAGGCTGGGATGATGTTCAGTTTCAGCGCATGGCCAATGTATCTCTGCAGCCTGGAAAAGAAAAATTAAGTGTAGACGATATGATTAAAGATGTGGAAAAAGGAATCTACATTATTGGAAACGGCAGTTTTTCTATCGATCAGCAACGTTACAACTTTCAGTTTGGTGGGCAGATTTTCTATGAAATTAAAAATGGAAAAATTGCAGGCATGCTGAATGATGTGGCATACCAGGCAAATACACGCGAGTTTTGGAACTCATGCAGCGCAATTTGCGATGAAAATGATTATCGCCTTGGCGGATCATTTAACGATGGTAAAGGGCAGCCATCACAAAGTAGCGCGGTATCTCACGGCAGTTCTACAGCCCGGTTTAATGGAGTTAATGTAATCAATACAGCAAGAAAAATATAATTATGGCCATATTAAGTAAAGAAGAAGCACAGGCAATACTCAAAAAGGTACTTAGCTATTCTAAGGCCGATGCTTGCGAGGTAAGTTTAAATGGTTCTGACGGCGGCAACATCCGTTATGCAAGAAATGCTGTTTCTACAGCCGGACAAATTGATGTGATGAGCCTCAGTGTAAGTGCAACATTTGGTAAAAAAACAGGTACGGCAACCATCAATGAATTTGATGATGCATCGCTACAAAAAGTGGTAAAACGCGCAGAAGAATTGGCGATGCTGGCACCAGAAAACCCGGAATATATGCCGCCTTTAGGCCCGCAAACTTTTGCCGAAGCCAAAACTTTTAATGCAAATACCGCTGCTATGACACCTGATACGCGTGCAGAAATGGTTGGCAAAAGTTTAAGTGTATCCAAAGCCGGAGGATTAGATGCTGCCGGTTTCCTCGAAAACTCTACGCGTTTCAATGCAATGATGAATTCTAAAGGATTGTTTGCCTATAATAAAAGTACAAACGTATCCTTCTCGGTAACAGTAAGAAATAAACAAGGAACAGGTTCTGGCTATATTGAGCAGGATTTTAATGACCTTTCTAAAATGGATACGCTGGCGCTAAGCAAAATTGCAGCCAGCAAGGCCAACGGATCTGCAGATGCAAAAGCTATCGAACCCGGAAAATATACGGTAATTCTCGAACCATTGGCTGCAAGCGATATGCTAGGCAATATGTTTAGAGGTTTTGATGCGCGCAGCGCGGATGAAGGACGTAGTTTTATGAGTAAAAAAGGTGGAGGTACGCGCATTGGTGAACAGTTATTCTCTGAAAATGTCAATATTTATTCCGATCCATTAAATCCGGAACTGCCAGGTTCTACCTGGAGTGGCGATGGTTTGCCGGTTACAAAAACACAATGGGTACAAAATGGTGTAGTTAAAAACCTTTCCTATTCCAGATACTGGGCGGCGCAAAAAAATGTTCAGCCACTCCCATTTAGCAGAAGTTTGGTTGTAGAAGGCGGAACACAATCATTGGAAGACCTGATCAAAAGTACCGAAAAAGGAATTTTGGTTACACGTTTTTGGTACATCCGTATGGTAGATCCGCAAACATTGCTTCTCACCGGACTTACACGTGATGGTACATTTTATATTGAAAACGGCGAAATCAAATTCCCGATCAAAAACTTCAGATTTAATGAAAGTCCGGTTATTATGCTGAACAATGTTGAAGCCTTAGGTAAACCCGTACGCACCGGAAGCGGAATGATCCCTCCAATGAAAATCAGAGATTTTACTTTTACATCATTATCAGACGCTGTCTAAAAAATAATACCATATAGAGGATACATTTTTAATATCATCTGTATGGTTTCAAAATATTTATGCAGGTATTCGAAAAAATAATGCCCTTTAAATTGAGCGAGAGCATTACCCAACACTTGCGCTCGTTTTTAACGAGCGCAAAAATAGATCTTCGATTGTATCGAATTAAAGTGTAGAGTTGATTTTTGTTGAAAACAAAGTATTATATCTCCCTCGTTATAAACGAGCGAGAGCAGTACCCAACACTTGCGTTCGTTTTTAACCAGCGCAAAAATAGATCTTCGATTGTATCGAATAAAAGTGTAGAGTTGATTTTTGTTGAAAACAACGCAGTATACCTCCCTCGTTATAAACGAGCGAGAGCAGTACCCAACACTTGCGTTCGTTTTTAACCAGCGCAAAAATAGATCTTCGATTGTATCGAATAAAAGTGTAGAGTTGATTTTTGTTGAAAACAAAGCAGTATACCCCACTCGTTATAAACGAGCGAGAGCATTACCCAACAATTGCGCTCGTTTTTAAAGAGCGCAAAAATAGATCTTCGATTGTATCGAATTAAAGTGTAGAGTTGATTTTTGTTGAAAACAAAGCAGTATACCTCCCTCGTTATAAACGAGCGAGAACATTACCCAACACTTGTGTTCTTTTTTAACGAGCGCAAAAATAGATCTTCGATTGTATCGAATAAAAGTGTAGAGTTGATTTTTGTTGAAAACAACGCAGTATACCTCCCTCGTTATAAACGAGCGAGAGCATTACCCAACACTTGCACTCGTTTTTAACGAGCGCAAAAATAGATCTTCGATTGTATCGAATTAAAGTGTAGAGTTGATTTTTGTTGAAAACAAAGCAGTATACCTCCCTCGTTATAAACGAGCGAGAGCATTACCCAACACTTGCGCTCGTTTTTAACGAGCGCAAAAATAGATCTTCGATTGTATCGAATTAAAGTGTAGAGCTGATTTTTGTTGAAAACAAAGTATTATACCTCCCTCGTTATAAACGAGCGAGAGCATTATCCAACACTTGCACTCGTTTTTAACGAGCGCAAAAATAGATCTTCGATTGTATCGAATTAAAGTGTAGAGTTGATTTTTGTTGAAAACAAAGCAGTATACCTCCCTCGTTATAAACGAGCGAGAGCATTACCCAACACTTGCGCTCGTTTTTAACTAGCGCAAAAATAGATCTTCGATTGTATCGAATTAAAGTGTAGAGCTGATTTTTGTTGAAAACAAAGTATTATACCTCCCTCGTTATAAACGAGCGAGAGCATTATCCAACACTTGCACTCGTTTTTAACGAGCGCAAAAATAGATCTTCGATTGTATCGAATTAAAGTGTAGAGTTGATTTTTGTTGAAAACAAAGTATTATACCTCCCTCGTTATAAACGAGCGAGAGCATTATCCAACACTTGCACTCGTTTTTAACGAGCGCAAAAATAGATCTTCGATTGTATCGAATTAAAGTGTAGAGTTGATTTTTGTTGAAAACAAAGTATTATACCTCCCTCGTTATAAACGAGCGAGAGCATTACCCAACACTTGCGCTCGTTTTTAACGAGCGCAAAAATAGATCTTCGATTGTATCGAAAAATAAACAACGATAAAAAACGGAGCATATAACTTAAATGTTTTACATGTGCACAACCATTATGGCTATAAACATTTTTAAACTGAACTAAATTGAGAAGAAGAGATTTTTTATACATGACCGGAATGGGCGTTGGTGCTTCAATGTTAAGTAGCCTGCCTGCATTTGGTAAAATCATTTCGATTGAAGAAGCCCTAACCCCTGTCGACATCGCATTAAAGAAAAAAATGGCTGATGTTGCGCTTAATGCGGCAAAAGCAAATGGAGCAAGCTATGTAGATGTGCGCATAGGGCGTTATCTGAGTCAGGTTGTGGCTACGCGGGAAAAACGCGTGGATAATATTTCCAACTCAGAATCTTACGGAATGGGCATACGCGTAGTTGCCAATGGTGCCTGGGGATTTGCTGCGACCAACAATCTGGACAATGACAATATCGCAAAAGCTGCAAAAATGGCTGTAGCCATTGCAAAAGGAAATTCTAAATTGATGGATCAGCCGGTGCAACTTGCGCCACAAAAAGGGTATGGCGATGTAAACTGGAAAACTCCGATAGAAATCAATGCATTTGAAGTGCCTATTGCAGAAAAAGTAGACTTACTTATAAACGTAAATAATGAAGCATTTAAAGGAGGTGCAAAATACATCAACTCAAATCTTTTCATGGTGAATGAGCAAAAATTTTTTGCTTCATCAGACGGTTCATATATTGATCAAGATATTCACCGCATTTGGCCAACCTTCACACTAACTAAAATAGACGCCGCAGCGGGAAAGTTTGAAACCAGAAATGCACTAAGCGCCCCAATGGGTTTAGGTTTTGAATACTTAAAACCTACAGACAGCGAAAAAATAAAAGGTGGTCCAGTTACCTTATACAAAAAACGGTATGATATATTGGAAGATGTAAGAGAAGCTGCCCTACATGTTGATGAAAAACTGAAAGCAAAACCTATAACACCAGGCAAGTATGATTTGGTATTAGATCCATCTCACCTATTTTTAACGATACATGAATCTGTAGGTCACTCAACTGAGCTGGATCGCGTTTTGGGTTATGAAGCGAACTATGCCGGAACAAGTTTCTTAACACTGGACAAATGGGAAAGCAAAAAATTCAATTTTGGAAGTAAAGAAGTAAATATCGTTGCCGATAAATTGGAAACCGGTTCCTTAGGTGCTGTTGGTTATGATGATGAAGGCGTAAAATGTGGAAAGTGGGATATTATAAAAGACGGTATTTTGGTAAATTATCAAACCATCAGAGATCAGGCGCATATTCTAGGTTTAGATGAATCTCAAGGCTGTTGTTATGCTGATAGCTGGGACAGTATTCAATTTCAGCGCATGCCAAATGTTTCTCTTCAGGCCGGCGAGGCCGCTTTATCTGCAGCAGAAATGGTGAAAAATGTAGAAAAAGGCATTTACATGTTTGGCCGAAATTCTTATTCTATTGATCAACAGCGTTATAATTTCCAGTTCAGTGCGCAATTGGCTTATGAAATTAAAGAAGGAAAGATTGTAGGAATGTTTAAAGACGCTGCTTATCAAGCCAATACACAAGAATTTTGGAATTCATGCGTGCAACGTTGCGATCAAAACGACTATCGCTTAGGTGGAACATTCTCTGACGGAAAAGGTCAACCCGGACAGGCAAGTGCAGTATCGCACGGTAGTGCAACAACGCGTTTCAATGGCGTAAGCGTAATTAACACTGGCAGAAAACTTGGTTAAAAATACCTGAAAGACCCATATTTTATCGGAACTTGCATGATAACCCATGCAAGTTTTTGTTTAATTTAGAGTCGGGAAAAATTTCAGTTTCCATCATTTATCGAATGAAATATACACCAGACCAGATCCTTCAAAATTAAAATCATGAAAAAAATAATGTTAACCAGCGCATCTATCCTACTCAGCATTGCT
Source organism: Pedobacter terrestris (assembly GCF_052343045.1). NCBI lineage: Bacteria > Pseudomonadati > Bacteroidota > Sphingobacteriia > Sphingobacteriales > Sphingobacteriaceae > Pedobacter > Pedobacter terrestris. The sequence goes on from NZ_CP180264.1 coordinate 2,994,604, forward strand.
GCAATTGCGCAAAATTTGAAACCGGTAGAATATGCCGATGGAACACAAAAATTGAAAGGTTTAATTACCTCAAACTCTGGAAAAAAATTACCGGGCGTGCTTATTCTTCCAGCTTGGAAAGGCATTGATCAGGAGGCGAAAGATGCAGCATTGAATTTAGAAAAAGAAGGTTACGTAGCATTCATTGCAGATATTTATGGCGAAGGGAATCTTCCGACAGACAATGCTTCGGCTGCAAAATTGTCTTCGTCGTATAAGCAAGATTATAAACGCTATCAACACCGTATTGAGCTGGCGCTGGCCGAACTTAAAAAGGTTTCAAATGCAGAAAATATTGCTGTAATTGGTTATTGTTTTGGCGGAACGGGCGCTTTGGAAGCTGCACGGGCTGCTTTGCCGGTAAAAGGTGTTGTTTCTATTCATGGTGGATTGGCAAAAGCATCCGACCGACCAAATGCGGAGCTAAATCTTCAGATTCTTGTGGAGAATCCGGCAGATGACGCCAGCGTTAAGCCAGAGGACATGAATAATTTGGTTAAGGAAATGAAAGATGGAAAAGCAGATTGGCAGATTATTACTTACGCAAACAGCAAACATACATTTACCGATCCAAACTCTGCAGATTATAATCCAGCAATGGCAAAACGCGCATGGCAGCACACTTTATTGTTTTTAAAAAACCTGCTAAAAACAAAGTAACGAATTGTTGCAGGTGCGCTATTTTAAGGGTTAATATATTTACAAAGGCAAAACAAACCAAATGTTTTGCCTTTGTGTTATTGCGACAAATAGTTTAAGACTGCTTAAACAATTTATACCGCTATACGTTGCAATTTTTCTATGCCAGGTTGAAAAGTGCTGCTCAAGTCAACAATGTCTTTTCGGCTAATGGTAGTTGGATCGTTAAACTGTCTGGAAAGCATTTCTACAGGCACAACAATTTGTCCTGTTGTAGTTACAATACGAGAATACGTTACTGCAACTTGCACCGAATGGTAATCGCCGATACTCGGAATGTATTCTGATAGTCTGGATAGGATTTCGAAATAAATGTACAGTGGGATAGTCATGCCGCAAAGTTAACACATCGTTATTTCAAAGTTAAATTATGAATACATCAATCTGCTTTTTATCACTTAACATAGACTTAATATTGCTGTTTTGGTCGATATGTTAATTTTCTGTTTAGAAACCCGGATTTTCATTTCGTTTGCGAATGGCCTCTTCAGTTCTTGGAATAAAATTTTCTTTTATATTATATTCCGCAACTGCTTGAATTTCTTCAACAAACGGCCGAAGAATTTTATTGTATTCTTCAAATGCATATTCAGTTTCACCATTAAATTTCTGAAGCGATGCTGCAAGTGCTGCTGCACCTTCGAGTGCGAGAGATGCACCCATTCCTGCAGCCGGCGAAGCACAATAAGCTGCATCGCCTACCAGCGCAACTCTGCCCTTTGTCCAACTTGGCATCTTTACCTGGCAAAATTTATCGAAATAAAAATTTTCTGTGCTGGCCAAATGCTGTAGTAATTCTCTAGTTCTCCAACTTTCGTTTTTAAAATGGTTGTAAATGATTGCGTTCTGCTCCTGGTGATCTTTGTAGTGATAGATCAATTCTTCTTCAGAAAGAAAGCAAAAGATAACATCGGTTTTATTGTTGTAGGCATTGAGCATGATGGATTTGCCCGGCACGTTATACATTTGCATCGTATTGGTTTCGATCAAAAGCTTATCCACAATTGTGACGGAGAAATAAGCGCCAAGAAATTGGCTAAACTCACGTTCCTCGCCAAACCAAAGTTTACGTACGCCAGAATGCATACCATCACAACCAATAACCAAATCAAAGTTTCTACATAAACCGCTCTTAAATGCAACCGAAACCTGATTTTCGCTTTCCATCAAATTGGAAATCTGGTTGTCAAAAAGAAATTCAACTTCATTTTTAATCGATTTAAATACGATTTCTAAAAATTTTCCACGTTCAATTTCAATCTCTTGATCGTCTACATCTCCCCTATCGCCATTCAGATCAATCTTCGTTTCCGTAATATCCTGATCATTTTTAAATTCAATAAGATTTACCTGTAAACGTTGCGCTTTAAATGCGTCCAACATCCCCATTTGTTTGATTATGTTTACTGCATTGCCTTTTATGTCTACTGCCGTTCCATTTGTTCTTAGTTTCGCGGAAATTTCTACCACAGTAACCATATAACCAAGCTTATTCATCCAAAACGCGGTAGATAAGCCAGCCATGCTAGCACCGGATATTAAAATAGTTTTCTTTCTTGCTTTCATTACTTGGATTTTTAATACCTCAAAGAAACTTACAATTGGTTTTTTAAGAAAGGACAAGTAGAGGCAAGTATTGGATTAATCGCGGTTTTTCTTTCGGAAACTAAGTGCACTTACACCTGTGTTTTTCTGAAACAAACGCGAAAAGTAGGGATAATCGTCAAAACCAAGCTGACCAGAAATTTCTTTAACAGATTGGTTTGAATAGGCCAGCAAACGTTTGGCTTCTAAAATTACTCTTTGCTGGATATGCCAGGAAACCGGATAACCCGTAACGTTCTTCACGCATTCATTTAGATAAGAGGTGCTAATATTTAAGAGCTCTGCGTATTCTACAGGCCGCTTATTGGAAACAAATTTTTCATCTACTAACGCTCTGAAAGCTTTAGTTACCTGATCAAACCGGTTTGATGACCCGGAAAGTGCTGTACACTTCAAATATTGGGAAATGGTTAAACCTACCAATGTATTGCAGCTGTCTTTTAGCGTTGTACGAAACAACTTTTCCGATTTGCTTTCGGTAATTTTTAAGCAAAGCGATATTGCATCGCGAAGGAGAGAAAATGTTTCCGGATCTAAAACAATTGGTTTCACATTGCCCATGTCTTTAAGTAAATCCCGATATTCTGGGTTTAAATGCTCGTCGCCAATAGCCCAACTGCTCACCACAATTTTATTAGTCGATAATGTGCGATGCACCTGATCCGCATGTACATACAAAACGGAAAACTGTTCTATTACGTATTCCTCAAAGTCAATTTCCATTTGCACGGCTCCTTCTTCCAGCAGAAAGAAAGTATGCCGATCGTGCCGGTGCATTTGTTTTGCTAAATCTACATCGGGTAAACTATGGAAAGAAATGCGTTCTACAGAGATTGAGAAATTGTCTTCTCCACCAAAATAATTTACCGGTATTGATGTACGTTTTGTTGGCATATTTTAAAATCAAAACATAAAGGTACACTTTCCAATACTGAAGAATTACAAATCAGTTTTCTTAAAAATTGATCAGGAAAGACTGTATATTCGATAAATAAGGTCTATCAATAAACGTTTAATAAAGCATTTAATTCCGAAGGTATAGAAACCCAATTACACCAGTTGCGAGAAATAGAAAGCTGACATAGGTATCTACCGGACAAGCAATAATTTGATTAATTGTAAAAAGCTGTCCATTATAATAATTCCCTCCCTGTGGCTGACCATTGGGGATTCTTACTCTACACGTTCCAAGTGCCTGAAGTGCCGTCTTTCTGGAGCATGCAAGAAAGCTGTACGGACCATTCCCCGAATTGTAAATGTAATCGTTTGTATTGGATGCATAAAGCGTCTAGTAGATTTGTCCGAATGGCGGGTAATAACATGCATTTCCTGTTTGAGGTGGTGATTGATCAGATGTGAATGTGAAATGTAAAATTTTAAAGTAAACATCAGTTTTTTAGATTAAAAGTTTCGCGATTCCCTGAATGTCTTTTTTAAGTTGAGATTCACAAAGCTGAAAAAATAGCGTTAACATATTCTTACACCTGAACAACCTGATGCAACGATTTACCATCATACTTTGTTAAAGTTATTGCTCAGCAATAAAATCTCAAAACAAAAAAATCGTCACATTAAAAATAACAAATCACAACTAGATAAAATGTAGAGCCACAAGCGGCTCTACATTTTTAAAGTTTTCGATCTTCTTCAGCAATTGCTAAATTATTGATACTGGCATATCTCTTTGCCATTAAACCATTTTCATCAAATTCCCAGTTCTCATTTCCGTACGCTCTGAACCAATTGCCTTCCTGATTCATGAACTCATATTCAAATCGAACAGCTATACGGTTCTCGGTATGTGCCCAATATTCTTTTTTAAGTTTGTAATTCAGTTCCTTCTTCCATTTATCTGCAAGAAATTCTACAATCTCTTCTCTTCCTTTTACAAACGTATCTCTGTTTCTCCATTCGCTGTCGATCGTATACGCTTTAGATATTCTTTCAGGATCCTGAGAATTCCATGCATCTTCTGCAAATTGTATTTTCTGCAATGCAGTCTCCAATGTATATGGAGGTATCGGATGTTTCTGTTCCATTTTTAATGAATTAAATTGTTTATAATTAGTTTTGATTTGTCGATGAATTGATTCGACTTAAACATTTTACTCTCGGTTATACAGCTTTCGAAAAGCAGATAAATGTGGTCTGATAAATTCTCATCGGTTATGAATGCTGAAAAAAATGCACGAAGATCTTTCTTGTGCTGCACGATCTGATTCAGGATTTTAACGTTATCACCAGGAATTTCAGATAAGATATTCAAGAAACTGCAACCTCTGAAATTTTCCTTCACGTTCATATGAATCAAAAAATCAAATGAAGAAATCACTTTTAATTTCAGGTCTTCTTCATTCTTTATGAAACTGTGCAGTTCATTAAACCAGAATATATGCCTTGCTTCTAAAAATGCTACGCAAAGATCTTCCTTAGATTTGAAATGCTGATAAAAGCTCGCTTTAGCAACATTAGCTTCGGAAATTATCTGATTGATCCCGGTAGAATTGTATCCTTGACTTGCGAAGAGAACGGACGTGGTCTCCATGATTCTTTGTTTCGGTGATGACATAATTGACAGTTTTAACGATACAAAAATAATCAAATATTTGAAACGAACAAACAAGTCTGTCTGTTTTTTATAAATTACTTTACATTCGGTTAAAATTGGTAAGGTTTTATAAAAATAGAGCAGAATACTACCGACCGTAATTTTCGCACCATCTATATCTGAGATACCGATAACTCCACTATTCGAGGGAGCAATTTTTAGATCATTTGAGAAGTTTCCATAAACCCACAGCACCTCAACCAAATTCCTTTTTATTAGGAAAAAACAAAATATCGATTGCTTTAAATCTGTTATAGGTAATTGGCGCCGTTGCTAAATATTAAAGCTCAGCCCTGTATAGATCGAAATAAAAACAATTGGATTCGAACCTTCTGAGTTGGTTTTATTCGCATTTAAGTGAAGCGGACCTAAAATTTCCACGGTGTCTTATTGTTTTTTCTTATGGGATAACTATTGGTGTATATTGGTAAAATTATTGGTTTTATAAAAATCCATAAAACAGAAACGACCCGCATAATTGAATATGCGAGTCGTTTTTAGGTGGAGCCGAAGGGGTTCGAACCCTTGTCCAGTTGTGAGATAAATTATACCTTCTACATGCTTATTTTTCAATTAATTTTCGAAATAGAAACGGGCTGAAAACCGACCTTATTCCTATCCTTAGGTACTTTATCTCACTTTAAGTCGTACCTACTTAAAGCCAGCACTATTATTTCGATGCCCCTGATTCTAACCTAATGGTGCAGCAATTAGAGGGACAAAAGCTATGCTAATTCTAAATTAGGCAGCTAAGGCGTAGTTATTTTCGCCAATTATTGTTTTGAACGTTCTCTTTAAAGTGCTCTCCGTACAACGCACTGCATGCTAACATAACTTTCGCCACCCTGTCAAATCCAGAACGGCCCCAGTTATTTTTCCGTTGAAATCCATCAACGGGTTACAAATATACAATATTCAGGCCAATTAGGACAAATTATAAGTTTGTAAAATCAATTGCTTTTAAACGGAGGAAACCTTTCTTTTCCTTTAAGAAGAAAGGAAAATACTTAAACTACTGTACCTGAGCCACAAGTGAACGGGGCAAATTGAGTTTTGAGGCAAGAATTAATTCTGAGGCTTTCGGGCTTTTAATTTTATCTGAGAGGAAACTGAAAAAATATTTCAGGCTTCTGAGTGTCGCAAAATACTGTCGGTCTAATGCTTTCATCTCATTTAAACTTCGTTTTTTTGCTGAGCAAGCCAAGCCAGATTTCTCGCAACACATCTTCTGAATTTTATCCAAAAGAACAAATCGGGAATTAATTTTCTCAATTGCCGCAGCGCTGAGGTCAATTCCCTTTACAGCAATTATACAATTGTTTTGGATTAGAAATACATTACCCGCAAAAGTAATTGAACAATTTGGCTGTCCGATAAGAGAATTAACGGACGGAACATCAATTTCAGACCCGTTGATTATACTCATATTGTACCGATACCGTTGTTCCATTAAATCTTTAATCAGTTTATCTCCATCAATATCATCAGACTGTGCAAGTAACTGCATTGGAAGACCGAAAAAAATGGCAAGCAGAATTAATTTGGTTGAGGCGCTAATTTTTATCATAATTAACAACAACAACCTGGATGTCAAAAAGTTTAAAATTAATTGTTTATTCTATTCTGAATAAAAAAATACAGTGTCGCTGACTCATGACCAGCAACATTGTATCCTAAAATTTTCATCCTTCTTTCAGCTCGATTGGAACCATATTGTTATTTGTCCTCAAACTTTGCGACAATACAGAAGACAATACAAAAGCACAACCCACGTAAAAATAAATGTTAACCTCTTTTCCTTCTCCAAAAAATATAAAGGCCAGAATAATGGAGTAAATTGGTTCTAAATTAAAACTCAGATTTACTGTAAATGCAGGTATAGATTTTAACGATTCTGCAAAAAGAACATACAAAAACACCGTACAAACAGCAGCCAGGAAAATTAAATTCAGAAAATCTGCAAGATCCGGCACGAGCGAAATTGCTGGTGAAAAGTATAAATAAGCAGGTACAATAAAGCTTAGGCCAATTGTTGCGGCAACCATTTGGTAGTAATTAATTACTACGCTATCATAATGTTTAACCAAACGCTCATTATAGACTGTATAAAGCGCTGCAAAAGCTGCTGAAATAACCCCCAAAATAATGCCCAGTTGAAAAGAAGGATCGAGGTGAAAAATAAGAATGATGCCAACCAGTGTTAGTGCGCTTAGTGAAAGTTGCTTAGCAGAAAATGGCTTTTTATTAATGAGCGGTTCAAAAATCGCGGTAAATAAACTGGTTAGGCAATAACAAATTACACCTACAGAAATATTAGAGTATTTAATGCTTGCGTAGAAAAATATCCAGTGTATGCCAATAAGCAAACTAACTTTACCTAATTTGACACGCTCGGAAAGCGTGTTTAATATTGTTTTTTTTGTAAACCTTACCAATGCGAACAACAGAATAGCCGGAATAAAAACCCTGTACCAAACTAAAACAACCTCGTTTAGAGAGATCAGTTTCCCAAAAACGCCGGTAAACCCAGCAAGAACTACTGCAATATGCAATAGTAAATATGATTTTTTTATTAAAATAAAATATAATATCTTAAAATAAATAATTGATGAAGGGCGCGAAATCAAACACGATATATATCGTTATACTGCCCTATTGATGGTCAATTATTGTGCTGGTGGGGAAATGATTTTTCTAAAATTCATTGTTCCAGCAAGGTAGATAATTTCGCTTGGTGTACAAAACTAAATTTGAAAAATGAGGTAAGAACTTTGATGAAAGTCTTGGGTGCTGAAATGGGTTTATTCCATTTCGCCGCCGGCAATACCATCTAAAAACCAACCAGAATTATAGGTAAACGTATGGCTTTCATTTCTCGACTTATTGGTCACAGTGCCTACAAAATCATGCGCAATTTCCTTTTTTGCTTGAAGTAGTTTTTTCGCCATCTGCGCATATTCTGCAAGGTCCAAACCATCGTCCAGCACATAAGTAATTTCTCCATTTTCTGTTAAAATAGTTTCCACTAAATGCTTTTGAAAAATGGCGTCAAGTGTCATCAAGTTGTTCTCTACTGAATTGTTATCCATACGTCTATTTTTATTGAGATGTATAAACAACCAATTTTTATAAACATGGTTTTAACCCGCATATTATTCAATAGAACAAAAACAGCACCTGAAGGAATAATATTCTCCATCACATTTTGTCTCTTCCGCGAGGCTCTGTTCTCAAATCCATGACGAAATGGTAAACAGGCATTTTTACGTGTTTTACCCTATCCACGAAAGTTGCCAAGAAAGATCTAATGTGATATAAACGCGAAATCTTATATTTGTGCATCACAGCATGAATGAAGAAAATCTCCCTATAGAAAATTTTACCGATCAGATGCTCCTTCAGGTATTACAGACCACGAAAGATGCAACAGCGATTTATATAAATGAAGACCTATTAATCCGTTTTGCAAACGATGCTATGTTATCTTTTTGGGGAAAAGACAGCTCATCAATTGGAAAAACTTTAGAAGAAGCTGTTCCGGAACTTGTAGGCCAGCCTTTTATTCATATTTTACAAACGGTTTGGCGCAGCGGGATTACATATTCTGCCAGAGAAACGGCTGCAGATCTGGTTATCGATGGCGAACTTAAAACACTGTATTTCGATTTTGAATACCGCGCCATTCAAGACGCCAGCAAAAAAACCTATTGCATTTTACATACCGCTACTGATGTAACTTACCGGCGAAACTCCATGTTGCTTCTTGCCGAAAAAGAAGAAGAAGAACAAAGTTTGACCGAAGAAATGGCCGCAACTGTAGAAGAAATGCTATCGACAAATGAAGAGCTGAACCAGTCTTTGATTTTACTTGCCGATAGTAGAGAATATATCCGCACCATTATTGAACAGGCGCCCGTTGGTATGTGTGTACTTCAAGGACCTGATTTGGTTATTGAAATTGCAAATCCGGTGATTTTAAAAATCTGGGGTAGAACAGAGTCTGATGTTCTGGGAAAACCACACCGCATTGCGCGCCCGGAAATGAAAGGCCAGCAAATTAATGCCTGGCTTGAAGATGTACTCGAATCCGGAATTGCCAAGAAAAATGTTGCACTACGCGTATTGCTCAATATCGACGGAAATCTACGCGAGGCTTTTGTAAATTCTATTTATCAACCTATTATTTCCGCCGCTGGCGAAGTGACCGGCGTATTGGTTATTCTGGAAGAAATAACACAACAAATCCGGATACAAAGAGAGCACGATAAGGCAAAACAAATGCTCGAGTTGGCTATTGAAGCCGGTGGAATGGGTACCTTCTTTTATGAACCCAGCACTAATCTTTTTGCCGGAAACAACCTTCTGAAAGAATGGTTTGGGCTTCGCCCGGATGAATATATCGATCTCTCTAACGCCACATCTGCGATTGTACCTGAAGATAGAGAAAGGGTCACTCAGGCAATTGCTGCTGTACTGCGCCCAGAATCTGAAGGGCATTATTTCTGTGAATATCGAATCCAACCGAAAAATCAGTATGAACCGAGAATGCTACGTGCTGTAGGACGAACTACTTTTGACGAATCCGGAATTGCGCTGAGCCTAAACGGAACTGTGCAGGACATTACCGAACAAAAGAAAGACGAACAACGCAAAGACGATTTTATCAGCATGGTTAGTCATGAATTGAAAACCCCGCTTACATCGCTTAAAGCATATATGCAACTGCTGCAGCGCATTGCCGTGAAATCTCAAGATGACATGCTGGAGAATACACTGCAAAAGGCGCTGAAGCAAATTGGCAGTATGACATCTATGATTAATGGTTTTCTAAATGTATCAAGATTGGAATCCGGAAAACTATCTATTCATCCGTTAGAATTTGATCTGTCAGATTTGTTTCATGAACTGGAAGCTGAAATTGTGAGTACATCCAACACGCACGAACTGAATTTTGTGTATAACGAACAATTAAATGTTTCTGCAGACCGAGAAAAGATCTCACAGATTCTGCAGAACCTAATTGGAAACGCCATAAAATATAGTCCGTTCGGATCAAAAATTGATATTACCTACCATTTAGAGGAGAATCAGGTTGTGGTATCTGTAAAAGACAACGGAATGGGTATTGCTATTGAAGATCAGGAACATCTATTTGAACGTTATTATCGGGTAAAAAATAATGAAACCGGTTCTATTGCCGGTTTTGGAATTGGTTTATACCTCTGCAAAGAAATTATAGAAAGACACCAGGGAAAAATTTGGCTCGAAAGCGTCTGGGGGGATGGTGCTACGTTTCAATTTAGTTTACCCAGGTTTGATCAATAATTTTGAGGATGTATTAGATTTACCCGCTTAAACTTGCATCTCTCGATAGATACTGCTGAGAAAGTAAATTCTATTGAATCAAAATTGTATATTCAGTAATACAAATTACTTATTTTTTGGTAATTTAAAATATAATTGTATATTTGCCCTTGAGAGCGTTAATTTAGATACGGGTGTATGACTTAGGTCATATGCCCGTTTTTTGTTTACAGCCATTCTTTAAAACAATTTTCAATTTTGATAAACCAAATATTCCGTATTAACATTACTGTCAATCGGCCAGGAAAATCATCAATTATAAGTATTTGGAAAAGCAAAAAGGATGGTGATATTGGTTGCCCTAAACAAAAGTCTATTCCTTTATGCCAGTATCACAAGTTGGAAAGTTTATTAAGATCCAAAACACCTTTATTAAAATTGAAAATATTGTAATCATCAGACCAAAAGAAATGATCCATTACGATCATGACGACAAAATTCTAAGCAAAGATTTCCCTGAAATTCTGGTAGAAACAACAATGGGCGCACTCCCATTTCTTTTTCAGGAATTTGAACAACGGGATTTAGCGCTTGATAAGATTATGAGTATAATAGCCTCTTAAACGAAAAATGCAGATAGTCAATCTATCTGCATTTTTTGTTGATTAACAAATATGATAAACTAGTCCAGTTTTACATTTACAGCCGTTAATCCCTTCTTTCCTTCCTGAACTTCAAAATCTACTGAATCATTTTCCTTGATCGGATTTTTCAAACCAGAAACGTGAACAAAAATTTCTTTGCCACTATCACTGTCTACGATGAATCCAAAACCTTTGGACTCATTAAAAAATTTTACTCTGCCTTTAGCCATAGTATAGATATATTTTTTTTTTACGGCAATTTAGGAAAATTATAGTGTTCCTTATATTTTTTTTTAAATCAATTCATTTTTAAAAAAACCTGGCTTTCATTTGCCGCAAAAAGCAAGTGTAGTCCTCAATTATTTATATTTCACTATTTGGCTAATATTTGCTTGTTTTAAAGCCAAGTGCCGATAAAGAAACATGTAAAAGAACACCAACAATGGATAAAATAATCAATACCAAATACTTGTATTCATAATATTCACATTTGTTTAAAACGAAACAAATGTTTGATTCAATATGGTTATACAAAAATGAATAGACAATTCAAACTTGTACTACTTTGCTGGATGAGTTGCTTGGGCACCGCATTTGCACAAACCGGAACTGGCTGTTTGGTCGGAAACACTACATCGGGAACCTTATATATAGACCGTGATTTTCTAGGCGCATACCTCTCAAACGGCGTACGCTACCCTGTTAGCTTAAATTCCTGTCCAAGAGCACGTCTAAATGGTGCTTCTGTGGGAACATGCTTTTTGGAAGGGTCTGTGACTCCGCATTCCAGTTATAATTATACCATACTTACAGCAACCGGTCCGGTTGCGTGCCCGCTCGACAAGCACTTTCTTGTATTGGTTGGTGGCTTTTTAGGCTATAAAATAATTTCAAAGTTTGCGAGAATATCTGGCAGACGCAGACAACGTGGCGAAAACTTAATCAGCTTAGATATCTCGCAGTTAGCTTAAAATCACTTTTGTGTATAAACACCAAGTCAAAAAGGAACCAAATCTTTATACACCAAAAAAATCGTGGTATGCCGGGGATTATAATAAAAACGATTTTTTTCAGTATGATGTAAGTATTTATCCTCCGAGGGATTAATTAAGATAAATTTCCTAATTTTAATTTTTATATACCTAGATCATAAATGCCATTAACCCCACTGTCAACAGCAGCATTATCCGCCTTTCATAACAATCTTCAAGAACAAAAAAATACACCTGAAGAAAGTTTTGCAACACTTCGGGAACTTAACAATCGTTTTGCAAAAAATGCGGAGGATCTGACAACGCTTGAATACGGTACCGCGTTAATTGAACTGGAAGGCCAGTATGATGAGCGCAAAACTGGCTCTAAGACGGCTTATCAGGCACTAAAACAACAACAAAAAAACCTTGACGATAGAATTTTAGCCATTGAACAGAAACTCTATCTGGGTTTGCCACAAGATTTGGCAGAAATGGAAAAAGTAATTGTAGAACAGGAAGCGATTGTGGCCGATCAGGAAAAGATTAACCAACAAGAAGAAGACTTGCTGGAAAACATGCGCAAAATAGATGTTGATCACGGGAAAAAACTTGCTGCTTTAGAACAATCAAGCCATAACAGATTGCTGCCATTAAAAGCTGTACAAGAAAAATTTAAGGTACAGATTGATCAGGCGGAGAAACAATTTGAGGTGAAAACCAGACTATTTTCTATCGCGCCAATAGTACTAATTCCAATTGCATTAGACTTTTTGGCAGTGAAACTTGGTATCCAAAAAAGCGCAGAGAATGATTATGCCTTCGCACATTATATCTTTATTCTTTCATTTCTGGTGCTTCAGATATTTTTTGCACAGCGATTCAAAGATTTTTTCAACCGTTTTTTCACAAAATCTGCATGCTTAACGCTTTTCACAGAACTAGAAACCCGTTTCATAGACAATGAGCGCGCAGTAAAAAGCCTCGAACATAAATATCAGGTAAAACTTAGCGAAGTTGTAGAAGCAATGCAGGCCTAACTAAGAATAGAAGTTTACTAAATTCATACGTCTGGTGGAAAATAAAAGACACAAAAAAAACTAAATAAATTAGTTTTCATTACTATCTTTGCCAGGCAAAACAATCCCTAAATACTATGTACCGTCATATTAATGATTTTATAACCGATTGGAAATATGAAACCGAAAGTACAATTAAGGTTCTCGGAAATATAATCGATTCGGTTCGTACAAACATTATTCATGAGCAGGTTCGGTCTTTAGAGCGTTTAAGTTGGCATCTTACACAAACCATTACTGAAATGGGCCACCGCGCGGGCATTTTTTCTGAAGATTTCCTTGAAGCACAACCTATACCAGCTTCAATTGAAGCGCTTACAACACTTTACACGCAATATAGCGAAGAACTGGCAAAAACTTTACCTTCAAAATGGACAGATTCTTCCTTACTGGAAACTGTGGAAATGTATGGCGAAGAGTGGGAAAAAGGCAAGGTTTTAAGTGTTATAATTCATCATCAAATTCATCACCGTGGACAAATGACGGTAATTATGCGCATGCTTGACCTTCGCGTTCCTGGAGTTTATGGCCCTTCTAAAGAAGAATGGGCAGAACTTGGGATGACCGCTCCAGAATAACTTTTGTTTTTTTATTAAAGATGAAATTCTGCCACAAACCATGGAAGAATTGGAACAGCAACTAGATCCAAAATGCTTTTTTAGGGCAAACCGGCAATTTATTGTACACATGAATGCCATTCACCAAGTACACAATTACTTTAATGGTAAACTTAAAGTAGACATTAAGAATAACCCTGAAGTAGCAATTGTAGTGAGCAGAGATAAAGCTCAATCTTTAAAAAACTGGCTGGATTTTTAATTTAGCACAAGTGATAAACGAGTAATTTCTACATAAAAAACTCGGTCGGTAGTATTTTCGGTTCAGAAACAAAAATCTACGTTTCGGTCAATTTAGTCGGTTCGGGCACATTAGATTTTCGTTTTTTTGGACAAAAATAAAGTCCCAAGAAATGAAAAGAAAACTTTCTCAGAAGGGTTTAATCCACAGTCTATCTGCAATTTTAATTACCTCAGCATTGCTTTCTGCCTGCTCGGGCAATCCGCAAATGCCAGAAGCTGCCGCACCAGATGTAGATTTCCTGGAAGTTAAACCAGCACTCGCCCACGAGGAAAAAAAATATCCGGGCGCTATTGAAGGTACCGTAATTAGCATCAAAAGAGACAGATTAAACGCGATAACAGATCTATACCGAGCATTGGGCGCAGGCGTAGAGTAAAATTATCGAAACTTTAGTATGCTATGGCTGCTAAATTTTTTTTTTCAAGTGAAATCAGTATACACCCGCTATGCAGATTTCTCTTCGATTAAATATTCCGATTCCATATAATTTTACGATCCGGCAGGCAATGTTCCAGTTAAAACAGTTTTAAAAGTTTCCAGTTCTTCTTCATTGACGTTCAGTATCTGTCCAAAAAGTGATAAAATACGTTCTGCAGGTTCACGGTCTACCATATTATCAACCAACATCAAAAGTGTACGTTCCTGAATATCACTCAAGCCTTTAAACAATTTAGGCTGGATGCAGTATACTTCGCGCACCACTTGCATAAAATGATGCTTTCTTTGCTGTTGTTCTGTGCTTAAACCAAAAACCGGCAGCAAACCAGATGTTTCCAAGCGTTGCATTAATTCATCTGCAGCAGTTTCCCGCACGTACTGTTTCTGTTTTAAACTGGTAATTTTTTGAAGCGCTCTGATCAGCATTTTAAAAACCGGACTTTGCTGGTTTGAGCCAAATAATCCTTCTGATGTTTCCTGATCACCTGCATTGAAATTGTTAAAATAATCAGATTCAATATAAACGCTGTGGTTAAAATTTATCGCATTATTGTTAAATGAAGTAAGTTGTTTAAAAACCTCTTTTTTATCGCTATCCAGAAAATAATAATAAAACTTATCGCCAATACGTTCTTTCCAACGTACAAAAGTAACCGTAAACTTAAACCGGCTGCTGGAAGCATCTTCAAATTCCCTCTCACTAACCTGATGATCGGCCAGAATTTCTTCGTAACGAATTGCTTCTCCGTTAATAGAAAGTTTAAAATCCTTCTTACTATTCAACAACAAAAACCAGCCAAATTCATATTTTAGATAATCCTGAAAAGCTTCGCTTGAAAAAGAATAAGCCGTTACACCGAACAAATTGAGCAGTTGCAAAGTGGTTCCCGTTTGTTTGCTCTTAGACACGATTTTGTTTTCATCGTAGTAATAATCTTTCGTAGCTGCATGAATAGTGACATCGTAAGTCAGATATTCTCCAGAAACTTCATCTAAATATGTGGTATTCCAAATCGCACTTTGTGCAAATGCAATAAAAGAAAAACGCCCTTTGCCCTTTTTTCCGCGGATATAAGACGAACGTTGTTCTGCCGATCTTTTAAGTGAATCCAGAAAAGCACCAAAGGTTTTGCCCAGCGTGGATAAATTAATGCCAGAGCCGTTGTCTTTTATCGTAAGTGACGGGATAAAATCAATTTCATTTGCATCAAAAATCAAATCAACTTCTGTGGCACCTGCATCAAATCCATTCCAGATTAGCTCGGCAACAGCTTCTTTATATTCTTTTGTAATGCCTGCAAAATCTACACTATTGTTATTGATATTAACCTTATTTTCCATACTGAAATGCTAAAAAGCAAATTTAACGTAATTTACTAAATAATTTAGCAGTTGTGGATTCTTTTCTGTTTGAGAAAAGCTTTTATAAAAGCGTTAAAAGGAATCGGGAGTAAAAAAAGAAAAGCACCTGTAACGGGTACAGGTGCTTGTAATGCCTTTTAGTTATTGGTAACTTTCAACGTTACCGCTACATTGCCACGGGTTGCATTAGAATACGGACAAACTTTATGCGCTTCATCAATAAGCGTTTGCGCTTCGTCAAGACTTACACCAGAAATATTTGCAGTTAATTCTACAGCCAGACCAAAGCCTCCGTCGCCATTTTTACCAATACTTACAGCTGCAGTCACCGCAGTTTCGCCAGTTTGTGCTTTCTTCATACGGATAACCAATTGAAGTGCACTATCAAAACATGCGGCATAACCGGCAGCAAAAAGTTGCTCCGGATTCGTGTAATCGTCATTTGCGCCACCCATTGCTTTAGGCATACGTACTTCTAAATTTAAAACGCCATTATCGCTTTCTACATGTCCGTTTCGGCCACCTTTTGCAGTTGCTGTGGCAGTATATAATTTTTCCATTGTGATTTGTGTATAGCTTACGCTTTTGTTTCTACTGATTTTAATATTTTGCGAATTTGCTTGCGCAGATCCAGAAATTCTTCTTCACTGGTTTCCATTTGCTCAGACAGCGCATCTGGAATGTTGGTTGCCTGTGCCTGCAAATCCCGGCCTTTGGCAGAAAGGATAATATCCACAACGCGTTCATCGGCGGCTCGTCTTTCCCGGCTTAACCAACCGCGTTCGGCCATTCGTTTGAGCAAAGGTGTTAATGTTCCGCTGTCCAGATATAACAATTCGCCCAACCGTTTTACCGAAACCTTTTGATGTTCCCATAAAACCATCATTACTAAATATTGCGGATAGGTTAGCTTTAATTTTTCCAAATGTGGACGATACATCGATGTGATCTGACGAGATAAAGCATAAATCGGGAAACACAACTGATTTTCTAATTTTAACTGTTCCATTTTGTAAAATTTGATTGTGCAAAATTAAATAATTCAAAGGAAAGTTTTGTTAAGTGAATATGTTTTTGACATTTTGAAGATGGATTTTTGAAACCGCTGTAGTCTAAATCGCAGAACTGCCCTAAAAAAGAAAAAAAGCCTTTCAATCCTGAGAAGGCTTTTTTTTAGTTGTCTATCCCTATATAAGTAGGAATCCAAAGGTAAAAATTAAGACGAATATTTATGCCTTCTGAATAAAGTGAACAGCACTTTTTAGGGCTATTGCAGGTTTATTCAGAAACTACTTATTGTTAATTTCCCTTGAAAGACAGAATTTTCCATTGTTCTTTTTTCTTACTGCACTCATTATCAGGAGTTAAAGGACATCTT
This sequence comes from Pedobacter terrestris, assembly GCF_052343045.1. Taxonomy (NCBI): domain Bacteria; kingdom Pseudomonadati; phylum Bacteroidota; class Sphingobacteriia; order Sphingobacteriales; family Sphingobacteriaceae; genus Pedobacter; species Pedobacter terrestris. The sequence continues at coordinate 3,011,592 of NZ_CP180264.1, forward strand.
TATTTCCTGAAAATATGTGTATGCATTTCAGGCCTTTGGGTTAGGGTAACTTGATTTTTACCGAGCAACTATAATTTCACCAATTGTTCAAAATCATTATAAATAGTTTACTTTTGTTCAATCATTCCGATATTCCTCATCCCAAACCGGAAATCGAATTAATAATTTAAGAATCGATTTAACATCCCCTGGGTTCGATTCAGGCTTTAACCAATTTAACTTGAGCTGAAAAAGGGGAAACATGAACTGCATATATTTTATTTTAACATTCACAACTTTACTGGCCACACTTGCTGTACTTTATCAAATGTGCCTGAATTGTAATTCTACAAAACGTTGTAATCAGACGTTGAGATTAATGAACAAAGAATTGACTGAACAAAATCTTATACTGCAAAAAAGCATTACTACAACCGAAGCAAGTGAAAGTGCACAAAAAAATTTAATCCGCATTGTTGCGCACGATTTACGCGGACCAATGGGCGCAATCATTGGTTTAACCGGATTACTTCTCGAAAAAAATACTTTACCTGAAGAGCATAAACCTTTAATTGCACTGATTAAGAACTCCAGTGCCGATGCGATTAAATTTGTTAATGATTTATTGGAACAAGAGAATGAACTGCCAGAAAAAGTGGAAAAAGATGTTGTAGATCTCCAGAGTTTATTAAGGCACTGCGGAAATCTTCTGCGTTATAAAGCAGATGAAAAGGCACAGAAAATTATAGTAGAAGTCCAGCCTTTAACCATAAAACTGAACCGCGAGAAAATAGCGCGGGTTTTTGCTAATTTAATTACAAACGCACTAAAATTCAGTGCACATTCAAGTACAGTTCATATTAAAATGAATATTCTTGAGGATCACGTACTCATTACCGTCGCTGATTCCGGAATTGGTATCCCTCGGGAAATACAAATCCAGATTTTTAAAGAAAATGAGCAACTTGCCATTGCTACAGATTGTAAACGACTGGGCACTAATGGTGAAAAATCATTCGGTATAGGCTTAATGATTTGTAAACAAATTGTTGAAGCCCACAGCGGAAAAATTTGGTTTGAAAGTGAAGTTAACCAAGGTACCACATTTTTTGTTCAGCTTCCTATTCACTAACTAACTCTTTTTCCTTTTAGCAACATGGTCAAAGCATCGTTTAATGTGCCGGCGCGTTGCACTTCACCTTCATTTACGAAATAAATTTCATCGGCATTTTCAATTGTATTTAGGCGATGGGCTATAATAACCAAGGTCGTTTCTTTTGACAGTTTATTCAGAATATTGCCCAGTAACTGCTCTGTTATGGTATCAATATTTGCAGTTGCCTCATCCAGAATTAACAGTTCAGGATTACGCAATACTGCACGAATAAAAGCAATCAATTGTTTCTGGCCTAAACTGATGCTATCTGCACCAGAAATAATTTGCGTGCTTAATCCTTCATCAAAAATAGATAGCAACTCGTTCAGGTTGGCTTCTTCTATAATTTTTGTAAGTTCTGCATCGCTCACATCTTTATATTTAGCATTTCCATAAAGTATATTTTCTTTTACGGTGCCGGTAAATAAAAATGGTTCTTGCAAAATGAAACCAATTTTCTCTGTACGTTCTTCGGCAGTAAAAGACTTTATGTCTTTACCATTTAACAGTACTTCGCCATTTGTTGCATCGTATAACCTCGAAATTAATGATGCCGTGGTGGTTTTGCCGCCGCCGGTTGGACCAATTAGCGCGTAGGTTTTTCCTTTTTCAAACTTTAAACTCACATTGTGCAGAATCTCTTTACTGTGATATCCAAAATGAACATTTTGAAATTCGAGCAAGGCATCAGATTTTGTTTTTGTATCGGTATACATTTGTTGCAGATCACTTTCCAGGTTTAAAATTTGTGAAATACGATCCCAACTGGCCATAGCCACCTGAAAACTTGTCCACAGTGCAGCAAGCTGGCGCAAAGGATTGTAGAAGTTATTGGTATAAGCAATATAACTGACCAATAACCCGATTGTAAATTGCCCCTTAGAAATTAAATAGATTCCAAACAACAAAACTATCAGCTGTGCTGCGCTGGAGAGCAGACCATAAACCGGAACAAAAATATTATTAGCTAAACCAGCAGAGATGGCGGTTTTGTAATTTTCTTTATTGGTTTCATCGAATCGCTGACGGAAATAATCGCGGCGGTTAAAAGCAATAATCACTTTAAAATTATTGAGGCTTTCTTGTATCTCGGCACTCATTCCGCCGACGCTTTTCAGATTTTTTGCATTCTTTGCTTTAACCCATGGCGATAAAACAACCGTAAATAATACAATGGCAACAGCTGGAAGTAATGCTGCGCCTCCAAGTTCGAAATTAATGGAAAGAATAAAAATACCAGCCCCAATCATATTGAAAATACTTCCAATAAACTGCATCAGCGATTGAGAAAAAAACTGATTCAGTTTGTCTGTATCGTTATTTACGCGCGATATCAAATCGCCTGCTTTGTTCTGATTAAAGAAAGACACCGGCAATTCTTGCAGCTTATTGAAAATTGCATTTCTTAAAGTAAACAACATCCTCTGTCCTACGCCGCCCATTAATTTGGTTTGTGTGTAGCCAGTGATCATGACAATGATATAGATTACCGATAAAATACCAGCAAACACCAATACGCCGTGAAATTGTTTGGTACGGATATACGTATCAATGGTATGTCCGATCAAAAGTGGGCCAATTAAGAGTAAGCCAGAGTTGATCAGGATAACGATAAAGGCCAGAACAAGTGTTTTCTGCTCAGCCGAGATCAACTTCAACAATCTTTTAAGCGCCGTAAATGTAGATTGCTTTTCCTGCTTTGAGCTAAGCTGATTAAGATTGTAGTTCATAGTTGCTGGTACTCTGTTGGGAATTATATATCTGAACGTATTCTGGGCTGTTGGCCAGCAATTCTGCATGTGTACCGCGCGCCACAATTTCGCCCTGCATCAACAAAATTACCTGGTCGTAATTTTGTACTGACGCGATTTTCTGGGTAACAGAAATTAAAGTTAAATCGGGATAATTTTTTTCAATATTATTCAATATGCGTTTCTCCGTATTGGGATCTACACGTGCTGTGAAATCATCAAGAAGCAAGATTTTTGGATCTACAGCGAGTGCGCGTGCCAGCATAATGCGTTGTTTCTGGCCGCCAGAAAGGCTGTTCCCTCTTTCAGAAACCAAAGTATCCAGTTGATCTGGCAAAGCATTTACAAAATCTTTCAGCTCTGCAGTTTCTACCGCTTTGGCTAAGGCTGCATCGCTTACATGCGTACTAAAGGCAATATTTTCGCGTATGCTCATATTAAACATAATACTGTCTTGAAATACAAATCCAATTTGCTTGTAAAAATGCTCTTGATTATATTGGTTAATGTCTTGTCCATCAAAACAAACCAAGCCAGAGGTTGGATCAACCAAACCTGTTAACATGTACAAAAGTTGCGTTTTGCCTGCAGCAGTTGGACCTAAAATGGCAGTTTTACTTCCTTTTTTTGCAGCAAAAGATACATTCTTCAACACTGGTTTTTGACCGAAACTCAATGAAATATCCCGTGCTTCGAGTTCTCCACTTAATGATTTTTCTATTGTTCCGGGATGATCAACTTTTTCAGCATTCAAGACCATTTCTATTCTTTGATACGATGCTGTTGCCTGGGCAATTACGTTACTCATGAATCCAATAACCAAAATTGGGAACAGAATCATTGTGAGATAGCTACTGAAAGCTGCAAATTCGCCAAGCGTCATTTTATCGGTAATTACAAAATGACCGCCCAGAACAAGAATCGTTAAGCCGGCCAGGTTGGCTACAAAAATGATAATTGGAATTAAGCCGGCAAAAAGCCTCAATATGGAAAGGCCTAAATCCCGCGCTTTACTATTTGCTTCAATAAACTTATCATATTCCAGCTGCTGCGAATTGATGACGCGAATTAAAGCTGCACCGAGAATACTTTCGCTGATTACTTTATTTAACCAATCAATTACTTCGCGGCTCTTTTTAAACAGAACGCGCACTTTGCTTAGCACATAATAAAACGCGCCACCAATAAGCGGAACAATTGCAATTACACAAAGTGCCAGTTTCCAATTAATCATTAGCAACAAAATACTTGCGCCAACAATTAAAAATATAGACGATGCAATAGAAACAATTGCCTGAGAAACAAACATTTTAATGGAATCTACATCTGATGTTAAATTGGTCAGTAAACGTGCAGGGTTGGCTTTAATCACATATGCGTGGCTTTGTCTCGAAATTTGATCGGAAAGCTGGCTTCTCAAATCTTTCGCTACTTTTTCTGAGGCATAAGTTTGTACCACACTTTGCAGATAAGTAAAAATAAAAACAGACACTATGGCCAGCGTAAACTGAAGCAAAATGCTATCTACACGGAAGGTCTTGTTTTCAAAGCTATCAATGCCATGGGCGATAATTTTTGGCAGCAATAGATTTATCCCGTTGCTTAACAAAGCAAACACGATCAGAAGAATAATAAGGCTTCTGTAGGATGCCAGCAAGCTAAAAATACTCGGTTTTTTTACCGATGGGGATTTTTCCATATAGACAGTACTTGTACAATCAAATGTAGATGTTTTTATTGGAAACGGGCGAAAAGCGCTGAAAACAAAAATGCCTGAAACAATCAGGCATATATAGTTTTTTTTAGTTTATACTTATTTACTTTCTTTTAAAACCATGTCAATGGTAATGGCTGTAGCAACAATTGCCACTTTCTGGTTGTTTTCTGCATATTTCGGATCGATAGAAACATTGTACTTATCGGCAGTGGTAAAAACCTCTTTCAAAGCACCGGCCCATTTTTTATTTATTTTCCCAACTTCCAATCCATCTTTATTGCTAATGGTAAAATTCCACGCTTTCCAATCGCCAGAGATTTTAGCAATTTCACTTCCAGAAATTGGCTCCGATATGATAAATGTTGGTTTAAAAAATTTAAACTTTTGTTGAATTGTACCAACTTCTACCCCTTGCGGATCAGTCACAATAATTTTGGACATCCAGAAAGTCCATCCACGATAAATAGTGGCCTGTAAAACATCATTACTGTCCAGAATTTCTAAAGTAAAAGGCATCATTGCTTTATTAATCAATAGGCGCAGAACTTTGTGCCAACCACTTATGCGTTGCTTAATCAGTCCAATTTGCTCAGCCTTTTCATTATACACTTTATACTCATTGGCAAATTTCAGGAAATTGACTTTCTCGTCAATAAAATACTCGTCGCTTAAAAAAAATGTAGGAATGTTGTTGTTCATTTTAGATGTTATTTTAGTAGTTCGCTAAAATATATAAATAATATGGATGGGCAAATTTTAGATAAACTTAAAGCCGTACCTTTGAAACTTAAAGCCACTGAAGAAAATGGCTTACCAAGAAAATGATTGAAATAGGAAAATATAATGAATTGCGGGTTTCCAGCAAATACGAAGGCGGTTTAGTATTAACTGATGGCGAACAAAATGCTGTTTTGCCTTTCCAGCACCTTAAAGGCGGCGTAGAGATTGGTGATAATGTAAGTGTTTTTGTTTTTGTACAAAAAGATGGAAGATTAGGCGCTACTATGCAAAAGGCCTTTGCCTGTGTGGGGGATTTTGCCTTTTTAAAAGTCGTATCTGATGGCGATGACGGAACTTTTATGGATTTAGGTATCGACAAAGATGTATATGTACCGGCCAAAGAGCAAAAACGCCCAATGAAAAAAGGTTATAAATATGCGGTTTATGTATACCTTGATGAACAAAACAATCGTTTATGCGCTTCTTCCATGTTATACGATTTTGTAGAAGAAGATAATTTTGAGTTTGAAGAAGGCGATGAAGTAAGTCTGTTGATAACTGAAGAAACCGATTTAGGTTACAATGCCATCATCAACAACCGCTATATTGGTCTATTGTATTTTAATGAAGTTTTTGTTGATGTACAAGTTGGCGACCAACGCAAAGGCTGGATCAAGAAAATCCGTGTTGAAAATAAAATTGATCTTACTTTACAACCTAGCGGCTATGGCCATATTCTGGATTCTAAAGATATGATTATTCATGAGCTTGAAAACAGCGGCGGACTAATAGAATTAGGCGATAAAAGTACTCCAGAAGATATCTATCACCGTTTCCAAATCAGCAAAAGTGCTTTCAAAAAAGCCATTGGCGCTTTATACAAAGAGCGTTTAATTGTCTTATCTGATGATTCTATTCGTTTAACCGAACAGGAATAAAGCCAATGCAGGGATAAGATTACTTCGCCAAACGTTCTCTTATCCTTGCAATATATTTTTGGCGGTAAAAAATATCCTTCATTTCTGGAAAAACCGCAGCAGTTGATTCTGCATCGGCATCAAAAGCAATTGTAAGTGCGCTCATTTTATCCTGTAATTGTTGGTCAATTCCATTAATATCGCTTTCTACCTGTGCCTGTTTCTCTGCATCCGGCTCAAACTCTAAATCCATCAAAGCCTCGTTAATCTCCATCATTTCCATTAAGAAACTTTGCGGCAATTGGTAACCTTCATCTGTGGCAACCACTCCGTTTAATTCCAAAACGTATTTTAACCTCTTTTGCGGATGACTTAATGTCTGATAAGCTTTGTTGTTCAATGTAGAAAGCTCCAGAACTTCCTGTTGTTTTTCTTCAGACTCATTGGCATAAAAATCTGGATGGAATTTCTTGCTATTGGCGTAAAACTTGCTTTTAATGGTGTTTAAATCCGGGTGAAATTGTACCGGAAGTTCGTAAAATTCAAAAAAATTGGGTTGTGTTTTTTGCGCTGTCATGTGCTATAAAATAAAAAAGCCGCAGATGTTCAGTTTAGCACTGCGCATCTGCGGCAATATTATGCAATTCGGTTTACTTACCGAAAGATTTTAAAATATCATTACCAAAAGCAAACACCATTAAACTGATCAGGATTACAAATCCTACAATTTGAGCGCGCTCTAATACTTTCTCGCTTACTGGTTTCCGCTGGATCATTTCAATCAATAGAAATACCACGTGGCCACCATCTAAACCTGGGATTGGCAAAAGATTCATAAAAGCCAATGCCATAGAAATTAAACCAGTTAAGGTCCAGAATTTCACCCAATCAAACGTGCTTCCATAAACTTTCGCTATTCCAATCGGACTGCTAATATTTCGTGCACTCACTTTACCAGTTAGCATTTTACCAATACCTTTTGCATTATCTGCAAAGGTTGTCCATGCCATGTTTACCCCTACCGGGAAAGATTCTGAAAGGCTATAATTTACGTGAGAAGTAGGAAGATCAGTGAATTTAGGGGAAACACCAATAACGCCATCTGCATTTACTGTTAACCGGAAATCTATTTCCTTGCCATTTCTAAGCGCGTAAATGGTAACACGTTTATTTGCATTCTTAGAAATTTCCTCTTTAAACTGATCAAAGAAAACGATATTCTGGCCATTTACACGCAGAATGCTGTCGCCGGCTTTCAAACCTGCCGCATATGCGGGATAAACCGGGGTTTCTGTTTTTTTATTGAAAAGTCTGCCGAGTAACGAAGGTTTTTCTTCATTCTGTTCTGGTGCAGCAACTTCTTTCAAGCTGCCCATTTTTAAACGCGGGGAGATGAAATTTTCTTTGTCGTTTTTCGATAACTTATTGAGAACATTGTCTGGAACAGTAACATAAAGCGTTTTTTCGCCGCGAAGAACGGTTAATTGCGCATCGCCAAACAATACTTTTGAGCTTAGTAAATCTTCAAAACGGATAAGTTTTTTTCCATTAATGGCTAAAATCCGATCACCATTTTGCAGGCCAATATCTTTACCAATTTGCCCAACAGCAATTCCATTATCTAGTTTTGTATTTTCTACATAGGTTTGGCCTTGTGTAAAAGTCATCATCCAAAAGATCAGAATCCCAACAATAACATTTACAATAATACCTCCAAGCATTACAATTAAACGTTGCCAGGCCGGTTTTGAACGAAATTCCCAAGGTTGCGCAGGTTGAGCCAATTGCTCCGTATCCATGCTTTCATCAATCATACCGGCAATTTTCACGTAACCTCCAAGTGGCAACCAACCAATACCGTATTCTACGTCGCCGCGTTTAAAGCTGAAAAGCTTAAATCCCCAGGCATCAAAAAACAGATAAAATTTTTCTACTTTAATACCGAACGCTCTTGCTGCCAAGAAGTGCCCCAATTCGTGCAATATCACCAAAATAGACAATCCGAGCAGCAGCTGCCCCGCCATAATCAATCCGTTCATATTCTTTTAAAAATTTTTAGTTAGATGTTAAAATATTCTTTTTGTTACCAACTCTGCCGCTAAGATACGGCTCTGTTGGTCAGTTTCTAAATAATCGTTCAATTGTGGTTTTTCAATGAACTTAATATCTGCCATACATCGTTCAATGGCGTCACTCATCTCCAGAAAACCAATTTCATCTTTCAAAAATGCTTCTACAACAACTTCATTTGCGGCGTTAAGGATACACGGCATATTCCCACCTTTTTCCAAAGCAGAGTATGCAAGACCTAAGTTCCTGAAGTTTTCCATGTCTGGTTTTTGAAAACTGAAGTTTGGATAATCCAGAAAGTTAAAACGTTTAAAATTGTTCTTTAGCCTGTTTGGATAGGTTAATGCATATTGAATAGGCAATTTCATATCCGGAACGCCCATTTGGGCTTTCATAGATCCATCAGTAAATTGAGCGATAGAATGAATAATGGATTGCGGATGCACAATTACATCAATTTGGTTTTCCGCCAGATTAAACAACCATTTGGCTTCTATAACTTCCAAACCTTTGTTCATCAAACTGGCAGAATCTATCGTAATTTTTGCCCCCATTACCCAGTTTGGGTGTTTTAGCGCTTGTTCTTTTGTCACTGTTGATAGGAAATCCTTTGTTTTACCTAAAAAAGGACCTCCAGATGCGGTTAGGTAAATTTTTTCAATTTCGTTCTGCTCCTCTCCTACCAAACATTGAAATATGGCCGAATGCTCAGAATCTACCGGTAAAATTTTAACCTGATGGCTGGTGGCCAGCTGTGTAATCAACTCACCGGCAACCACTAAAGTTTCTTTGTTAGCAAGAGCAATATCTTTGCCGGCTTTAACAGCTGCAACCGTTGGCTTTAATCCAACTGAGCCCATTAAAGCGGTAAGCACAATATCGCTATCGGGATGAGCCGCAACTTCTGAGAGAGCGGCTTCTCCAGCCAAAACCTGAATATCAAATGATGAAAGCGCCGTTTTTACTTCATTGTATTTGCTTTCATCACAAATCACAACTACCGCTGGCTTAAATTCTATCGCTTGCTGAATAAGCAGTGCAGCGTTTTTTAATGCAGATAAAACAGCTATTTTGAATACACCGGGATGATCTCTCACCACTTCAAGCGCCTGCGTACCCACACTTCCTGTTGAACCTAAAATGGTAATTCTTTTCAAATCTTTTAATATCGTAACGCTTAAATTAATTAAGCTTTTTTATTTAATTATAATTTAGCTTCGCTGTGACGAAGCTGGGTTTGGGCGAGCAGAAACATCTGGTTTCTTGCCAAAGGTTGCTTCGCCGTTCCTTCTCGCAATGACGGATCTATAAATTGGTAATATACTGTTCCAGTGCATCAGCAAGTTTGCGATCGTTACTTAAACGAGGTACTTTATTTTGTCCGCCAAGTTTACCTTCGCTCTTCATATAATTTACAAAAGCGTCTTTTTGTAGCGGCCGTATAATTAATGGTTGAAGAATATTTCCTTCAATCAGGTCAAAATAGTAAATATTTTTCTTTTGCAAAGCCTGATCTACTTTTACTGCAAAAGCTGGCAAATCATTTGGCGCAGTAGAAAACTCCACAAACCACTCATGGTAAGGCAATTGGCCATTTTGCGGGTTTACTTGCGGAGCAACCGTAAATTCGGTAATTTCTACACCTTCATCATTCGCAACCGTAAGCAAAGCGTGTTCTACTTCCTCACCAATCACGTGTTCGCCGAAGGCAGAGATAAAATGTTTGATGCGGCCGGTAACCACTATTTTATAAGGATTAAGCGAAACAAACTTTACGGTATCGCCAATACTGTATCCCCAAAGTCCTGCATTTGTATTCAAAATCAGTGCATAATTCTGATCTAGTTGTACACCTGCAAGTGAAATTCTTGTTGGATTTTCATTATAATATTCTTCGGCAGGAATAAATTCATAAAAAATTCCCGCATCTGCAAGTAGCAATAAACCTCTATCGCTTTGCGAATCCTGATAAGCGATGAAACCTTCTGAAGCCGGATAGGTTTCTATTGCATCTATGCGTTTGCCAATACTTTGCTCTATTTTAGCGCGATAAGGCTCAAAATTTACGCCGCCGTAAATGAATAGGCTAAAGTTTTTAAAGATTTCTCCAATTTTTTTCCCACCAGATTTTTCCGAAAGCTTATCGAAATACATTTGTACCCAAGGCGGAATACCGGAAATCAGGGTCATATCTTCGGCAAAAGTTTCTTCTACAATTGCATCAACCTTTTGCTCCCAATCTTCAATAATATTGGTTTCATAAGATGGAAGTCTATTTTTCTGCAAATATGCCGGAACATGATGAGCAACAATCCCGGATAAGCGCCCAATGTTTATTCCATGTTTTTTGGTCAGCACCGGACTACCTTGTAAAAAAATCATTTTCCCATTTACAAAGTCGGTTTTCCCGGTTTCATGAATATAGTTTAAAATGGCATTTCTGGCCGCCTTAACATGCTCTGGCATCGATTCTTTAGATAAAGGAATGTATTTTACGCCAGATGTAGTACCAGATGTTTTTGCAAAATATAATGGTTTACCTTTCCACAATACATCTGCTTCTCCCGCAACAACGCGATCTACATAGGTGCGTAACCCTTCATAATCTTGTACCGGAACATTTTTCTTGAAGTCTGAATAATCCTTGATCTCTACAAAATGATGGTCTTTGCCAAACGCTGTATCTTTGGCCTCCCGAATCAGTTTTTGCAGAATATTTTCTTGAGCGTTAAGGGCATTATTCTTCCATTTATTGATTTGCCAAACGGCAAATGCGGCAAAAGGTTTGCTTAATGCAGCTTTTAATCCCATAAACCCCAAACCCCTAAAGGGGCTTCTCCTTTCTAATGTTAATATTTATTCCGTTAGTTTTTACTGGCATGGCATTATGTGGCTTAAAATCTCCTTTTAGGGATTTAGATGTTAAACAATATTATGCAAAATATCCGGATGGTCATCTCCTTTATATTCACTGGCGATTTTGCGGTAAGCAACTGTGAGCGCTACGCTGGATAAAGGAACAATGATAAATGAACTTAACATATTGACTACAAAAGCCACCAGCGGCCAATGCAAATAATTGAGCAGCAAATAAATTAAATAACCTCCGCCAAGTACAATAAGCAACAGAAGTATTTTGGTGAAATTTCCTTTGGTCGTGGCCAGACTCAGTTTAATAGAATCAAAAGCAGTCGCATTTTTATCGATAATGAAAAAAGGAAAAAAGGAAATACGCAACCAGGTAATAAAAATTGCAATAATCCCTACTGAAATGGCTACGTTTTTCACAACACTTACGTTAATTCCGGTATAAACAAATGGGAAAGCAACCACAATTACTACTGCATAAACGCCGAAAATACACACCACAAAATAAAGCGTTGCAACCACAAAACGGATAATTTGCAGGCGTGTTGGCAAGGTATCTACAATTTTCACGTCATGCTCTTCATCATCCATCAGGTGAAAAATATATTTGAAAAGCGATAGATTGATGGTGAAATAAAGCAATACAAATATCACAACCATTACTACACTTAAAGCCTTACTTACATCTTTAATAAAAAATGCCATCAAACTGGAAGCGCTGGCCGTAATAAACATTAGAAAGCAAAGTGTTGCGATAGAGAAATAATGTTTTTTGGTTATTCCCCAAGCCTTTTGCATTACATCATTAACGGCGAAAGTACTTTCTTTTAGGTAATTGATCATGATTGTTTAAATATCACTTTTTTAAATAAATCCTGGATAAATCCCAAACCATAAGCGGTTAGTTGAATAAACGAGGATATAATGCTCAAAAATGCAACTTTTACCGATTTATTTACAGACCAGGAATGGAAAAATATCAACATAAAATACAGAACAAACAGAAAATTGCAAATTCCGGCCAATGGCCAGTAAAACAGATTGCACAGTATTGTACATCCCACAAATAGTGTAAATGCTGCCGGAAAGAAATGTACCAGTTTAAGTTCTCTAGGAAAGTGTTTATAAATATTAATCCTTGCCCTTCCAAAAAAGTGAAGCTGTTTGTAAAACTGACTAAAACTTGTTCGGCGTTTGTGGTAAACTTTTGCATCGGGAATTAGTCCGATTTTGAATCCGTTTTCGTGAATACGGATGCTGTATTCAATATCTTCACCTAAACGGGTTAAAATAAATCCGCCAACTTTTTCCCAGGCTTTTCGCGAAACACCCATATTGAAACTGCGTGGATGAAACTGCCCAACGTGTTTTTTATTTCCGCGGATACCACCCGTTGTAAAAGGCGATGTCATTGCATAACTGATTGCTTTTTGTACGGGCGTAAAACTATTATGCGCAGCATCCGGACCGCCGTATGCATCTAACTTATGCTCAAAAAGGTAATTTTTAACAATCTCCAGGTAATCTGACGGTACAAGAATATCAGAATCAAAAATAATAAAGTAATCGCCGTTAGCCCGTTCAAAAGCATAATTCCGAGCAAAACCCTGACCAGCATTTTCTTTGAAATAGTATTTGATATCCAGTTTATCCTGGTATGATTCTACAATTGACCGCGCATCGTTTTTAGAGCCGTCTTCAATTACCAAAACTTCAAACTGTAAATAGGTTTGCTTAGTTAAAGTACTAAGAAGCTCGTCTATTTCTTGCGGACGATTATAAAGCGGTATAATGATGGAGAAAAACATGTTTTGGAGCTAAAAGCGAAAAACTACAGACCAAAGCTTTTTACTTTAAGCTTTAGTATTTCGCTTATTTAAGTTCTTTTTCAATTAAATATTGATTTCTTTCCGGCGCATTGCGTGATAGTAACTCGGCAATAAAACCAGCCAGAAACATCTGCGAACCCACAACAATTGCAACCAAAGAAAGGTAAAACAATGGTTGATCAGTTACATTGCGATAAGGTTGTCCGTTATAAATAAGGTATTGTTTTTCTATAAGTGTATAGAGTGACATAATGATACCCACGAAAAAGCTTAATACGCCAAGTGAACCAAAAAAGTGCATCGGGCGTTTGCCAAATTTACCTACAAAAAAGATGGAAAGTAAATCCAGAAAACCATTTATAAACCTGCTAAAACCAAATTTAGTGGTTCCGTATTTCCGTGCGCGGTGTTCTACTACCTGTTCTGATATTTTACCAAAACCCGCCCATTTAGCAATTACGGGAATATATCGGTGCATTTCTCCATAAACTTCTATAGTCTTAACTACATCGCTACGGTAAGCTTTAAGGCCGCAATTGAAATCATTTAGTTCAATCCCGCTCATTTTACGTGTGGCAGCATTGAATAATTTTGTTGGGATAGTTTTGGTTATCGGATCGTAACGTTTCTTTTTCCAACCGGAGATAAGATCCAGTTTTTCTTCTTTAATTCTGCGGTAAAGCTCTGGAATTTCATCCGGACTATCTTGCAAATCGGCATCCATTGTAATGATTACATCGCCTTGCGTGGCTTCAAACCCAACATTTAATGCTGCAGATTTACCATAATTCCGTCTGAATTTTATGCCTTTGATTGCTTGATTATTTTCCCTAAGCGTTTCAATTACGGGCCAGGATTGGTCTGTACTTCCATCATCAACTAAAACAATCTCATAGGTGAAATTATTTTCTTTCATCACTTTAGCTATCCATTCGGTTAACTCTGGCAATGATTCGTCTTCGTTATATAAAGGTACTACAACTGATATATCCATTTATAAAATTGGGTATTGAGGTATGTGTATTGAGATTTACCGCTCAAAACTGGTTTTAAAATAAAACGTGCAAATTTCATCAAATTAAATGATAAAACCTGCACGTTCATTATTTTTTTGGAGACTGAAATCTACTTTACAATTTCACATCCTTTTTAATCACTGCTGCAGAAATTAAACTCACAATTAAGCCAAAGATGGTGTATGTGATGGCTGCACCAAATGCTGCAAAAATCCACATGAATCCGCTCATTTTACGGATGCCTTCTATTTGTTGTTCATTGCCTTTTGCCTGCGCAATAGAAGCATCTACGATATGATCCATTGCGGCTGTATCCAATACTTTATAATACAATATGAACAGCAAACCAATAAAAAGACCAGCGTAGGCCGCAACTTTAAATCCTGTCGAAAACGCACGGCCGTAAGTAATATAACCGCCAAGTTCTCTTTTATGTGTGATTTGTGTATACACAATAGCTAAAATGAAAATACCATAAGACAAAACCATAGATATGATTTTTTCTGCCACTGGCATATCCGGATTGGCAGCATCTATACCTAAAAACTTGTAAAGATAAAACGTAGCCAGTGTATAAACGGCAAAACTAATAGCTACTTTAAAAGCCAATGCATTTGGTTTTTTATCTTGTTGTAAAACAGGATTACCTTCTGTAAAGGCACCCGTTGTAATGTTTTGTTCTTCCATGAGCGAATATTTAGTTGTGAATTGAAGTGATTAATATATAAGTCGCAGAATCGAACGATTTGTTACGGCTAAATTGATTAATTTCTTTAACTGTTGTTGCACTGCCTTCCACGTCGAGAAAAAAGGCCATAAATGGCACAAACAATTCTTCCATTTCCTGGCTGATATTTAACTTTTCTGAGGTTTTAGCAATTTCTTCTATACTACTTTCTGCCAAATGCTGGTTGCTGATCAATTCTTCATAAATTTCAAATTCGTCCTGAAACTCGTCGTCTTCAACCAACAAAAATTCTTTAAGGAAATCACCCAGTTCTGGTTCAATATCTTCGTCTTTACATTCTTTGATGTACAGCAATAAATTTAGAAGCTCTGTTCCGCGTTCTATGGTATCTTCTTCAATTTTTGCCCATTCATCACTTTCAAGATAATCTTCTTCCAGTTTTTGAACGTCACTGGCAAAGAAGTTAACCATTAAAACGTCGAAGAAAATTTCTCTTAATTCTTCAAAATCTGGATGCGAATCAAAAACAGCATCAAATGCGGTTAATTTATCCAGAAAATTCAAATCAAGCTCAAAAGCTGCGATTAATTCGTTTTGAAAAGTTGTTGCATCTACAGATGCCACAGTTGCATATTGTTTTATTGACGCTTTAAGTGCATCTTTTATTTTGTTGTCCATAATTAGATCTTCTGATATTTAGATTTTTGGGATAATTTTATTTTGCTTTTTTACGATTAAAAAGCCTGATGTTGTTTGTTGTTGTAAACGAAGATAACTTTTCCGGTAAGTTCTGTACCTAGAAGCGGACTGTTTGCCGATTTAGAAAAATTATTTTCTGTATTATATGTCCATTTTTCTGTCGGGTTGAAAATTGTGAAGTTCGCGTCCGCACTTTCTTCCACCACCGGAATATTTAAATTAAGTAATTTCCTTGGATTGATACTCAGTTTTTCTACCAAAACATCTATATCTAAGCCGGTTTTTAGTGCCAATGGAAGAACGGTTTGCAGGGCGATAATGCCATAATGGGCAATTTCGAACTCTACATTTTTAAATTCAATTTCTTCTGGTCGGTGTTGAGAAGTGATGGCATCTATCGTTCCATCTTTCAAACCCGCTATTAAAGCTTTCACATCAGCTTTGCTGCGTAATGGTGGCTTTACTTTGTAGTTGCTGTCAAAATCTACAAGTAAATCTTCGGTAAATACCAAATGATGTGCGGTAACATCGCAACTGATACGAAGGCCATCTTTCTTCGCGCGGCGAATCAAGGCAACAGAACCTGCTGTAGAGATATTGCTGATGTGAATTTTAGTATCGTTATACGTGGCAAGGAAAATATCGCGCGCAATGTGCATTTCTTCTGCAAGTGCGGGCAATCCTTTCATACCTAAAAGTACGCTGTTTTTACTTTCATTAATTTGCGCCTTTCCTGCAATAGATTTATTTTCCGGATAAACCATCAATAAGGCATCAAATCCTTTTGCATATTGCAGTGCTCTGCTCATAAAACCATCGTCCTGCAAAGCTTTGTCTCCATCAGAAAAAGCAACGGCTCCGGCGTGTTGCATATCAAAGAGTTCTGCAATTTCTTTGCCTTCGCGGTTTTGACTAATGGCACCCAGAGGCAAAACATCTACTAGATTGTGCTTTGTTTTATTGATAATATATTCTACCTGAGATTTGGATTGCACAACCGGATTGGTTTGTGGAAGCACAGCTAAACCTGTAAAACCGGCAGCTTTTGCCGTTGCTGTTAAGGTTTGTAAATCTTCTTTGGTTTCAAAACCCGGATCGCCGGCGGCACAATTCAGATCGAAAAAACCTGGCGATAAATAAGCGCCTTTTGCATCAAATACCGTTTCATCTTTTTCGGCAGCGAGTTGGCCAATTGCAACAATTTTCCCTTCGCTAACCCGAACATCGCATTTTTGCTGGTTAAATTTACTTTGAGGATCTGCAATGGTTACTTGCTGTATTAGGAGATTCATATTGTTCTTTTAGTGGGGTTAAAAAATTGGATAAGCAAAATTTCTGCTGCAATAAAAACCAGCGACAAAATTAGGCAAAGTTTCCATAATGTTTGTCCTATTTTATTGGTGCCGGCAATGAGTTTTACGGCATCTTTATCTGTATCAAATATTTTGAGGTTACTTTTTCCGGCCAGTTGTTCCAATTCACTTTTAGAAAGGTAATGTAAATCAGATTCGCTTCTGCCTGTATTAAAACTATAAACATTGAGCAAAGAATCTGCTAAATTCAGGTTATAATATCCAGGATTTTTAATCTGATCGGCAACGTAAACCAACGTTTTGCCGTTGCTTTGCCGCAATTCAGGAATGGCTTCAAAATTCTTCGCCTTTAAACTCAGGGTTTGGTTTTTTCCGGTATTTACTTTCTGGCTCTGCAATGCATTGGCTTTTCCCAGCGTATAATACAGCGCACCATCACTACCGGTACTGAGTGCAATTTTATACATCAACGGCACAAAAACGGAATGACGAGCCAAATTTCCATCAGCAGAATTTAAGCCAGACGCAGACAAATATGCAGCGCCATTGCCGAACGCATATTTTGCAAAAAATAGTTTCTTGGTAGGTAAAGTCAGTAAATTTTCTTGGGTTGATGTATTCCGTTCTATAAAACTGAAATATCTGGTAACTTCAGGAAGGTCGAGATTCTTTGGAATTTCTTCAAAAACCGCATTGAAAATTGGATGTTGAAGTTCTATATGCTCAACTTTTGCCGGAATGGTGTTAAGCTTTTCAATTGCGGGCAAAGATAAACCAGAAAGAAATGCATTGTATGTTTGAATATCGGCATCAAGATCTGGAAAAACTACGACAGATCCGCCTGCATTCATATAACTTTTAAGTTGCTGTGCTAAACCGCTCGAAGGATTTTTAAGTCCGTTAAGTACAATCAGACCGTAATTTCCAAATCCGCTGTAATTAATTTGGGTTTCGGTATTTTCAGTAAGTTTATAATATGGATCTGCTGCAAATAAAGCGCGGATATAATTTCCGGCATTTGCGCCATTAATACTCAACACAGCCAAACTCTTGTCTACTTTGAAACTGAAGGCCAGCGAATCATCAAAAGTTACCGGAAAATCTTTAATGCTGATCATCCCTTTTTGCCAACCCGGCTGTAGTCCGGAGAAATTAAGCGTATCTGCAAAACTTTTTCCTGCTGCAATATTCACAGAACTTAAACCTTTTTGCTGGTTGTTGATGATCAGCTTAACCGGAATATTTTTAGCTGCTTCTTGCGAATAATTTTTAAGCTGAACCACCAAACGCTCTGCAGCACCAGGCTGATGACTTGGCGAAAGCATCCAAACGCTATCTACAGCAACATTTGCTAAAGGTGTAGCGTTTAGTTTTAAAAATGAAAACTGTATGTCTTTTCGCGTTTGTAAGACGTTTTTAACCGCCATATTATTTTGAAAGTCAGAAATCAGAAAAGCATATTTGTTTACCGATCCGGAAAGTATACCTTGTTGCCGATTGATGATTTGTTGAAGATCTCGGATTACCGGAGAAATGCTGACTTCATCAAGCGCTTTAAAAAATTCGTCTTTATTGAGTAAACGCTGTTGTTTGCCATCAAAATCATTTGTAAGCAGCTGAAAACGATCATTAATGCCAAATGTATTAACCAGTTCTTTAGCTCTGCGTTTTGCATCATCCAGCAAAGTCCCATCCTGGTTTACCGTTTCCATACTAAAGGAATTGTCTATATAAATACTCGCAGAATTGCTCAACTGAACTGTTTTCTGTGTATTTACAGGAACATAGGGTTGCGCAAAGGCCAAAACCAAAAATGCGAGTGCCAGAATACGACTGAGTAAGATTAATAAATTCTTGAGCTTTTCTTTAGATGAACGCTGTTGTTCTACATCTTTTAGAAACTGAACATTAGAAAAGTATACTTTTTTAAATTTCCGGAAATTAAATAAATGGATTATTATCGGAATAGCAACCGAAAAAAGTGCGAAAAGAAAGCCCGGATAAAGGAAATTCATTAAAAACCAAAGATAGAAAAAATAAGGAAAGAGGAGAATCTGGATTGTAATAAACTTATATCCGAGATTTATTTTTTAAATCTTTAGATTTACATCACACCTTAAAATGGATTGTATTTTTATTCGATTAATGTAAAGGCGGCTTTAGGTCTATTAATAACTAAATCCCGGAAATTCTATATTTACGATTTTCCAATGACCTTCCTGCAAAGCGAAATACAACTTAAAAGGTCCGCTTACAATTTTATATTGTTTGTTTAGCATTGCGCGGAAACCAGCAACACCTTCTACAAAACCCATTCCTTTACCATCACCGAGTAGATTAAAATCCGAATCGATAATATCATATCGGCCACCAACATACTCATCAGACGCGCCAAATACACCTTTTAACCGACTCACAATAACTTTGCGCTCTAAAACTTTGTTCCCCGGAAGGATAAAGAAATCACTCAAATCCGGACTTAACGTTTGCTTAAACCAACATTTAATAAATTTTTCTGTACGGTGGATTAAGTCGGCCTCGTGATTAAAGGGAGTTTGTTCTAACATTCTGCAAACATAAGGCTTCTACCTAAATTTCTTTGTGGCAACCCAAAGTTTTTCGTCCATGCCATAGACATCGGGACGATATTGGATCTGATCATTTTGAGACCATGCCGTGAAATAAGTAATCAATAATGGAATTTGTTTTTTAGGCGCAAACCATGCAGGTTTCAATTGAAAAGATTTTGTTGTATCGGCTTTTTGCGCCAAACGTTTTTTGTACCACTTCACATGCGTACTATCAATGGGTGGCAAATCGACTTCCGCTCTAAGCTTATCATAAGTATAAGAATCTCTAACGAGCAACTCTGCAAACTGCAAAGGTTTTTCGATACGAACGCAACCATGACTAATGGCACGATTACTCAAATTAAATCCGTTTTTATTATTCGTATCGTGTAGATAAATACTGGAGCTGTTGTCAAAAATAAATTTAAACTTGCCCAATGCATTTCCGCCACCAGAACCTTGCTTAAATTTAAAGGGCAATTTATCTCGCGAGTATCGGTTCCAGTTTATGGTATCTGGCTCACCAATTAATTTATCTTTATAGTACACTTTAATGTTGCTGTTAGAAAGGTAGTATGGATCTTTTCTTGCCATCCAATAAATTTCACTTTGCGCAATACTCACCGGAATATTCCATATCGGATTTGCTTGTATTGAGTTAATTTTACTAAACAATAATGGCGTTTCATGATTCTTCGGTTTATCGTCCAGATTGCCTGATTTTGCAAAGGCTTTTAGCTTGTCTTCGTAACCATTTTCGCGCTTCCCGCCTACACAAACTTTCATGGTAATTACGGTATCTTTTTTATCAAACCATGTAAGTTTAAAATCGGGAATATTCACTTGTACAAAGTTCTCTCCGGTTTCCGGAAGTTGCCACCGTAAACGTTCCATATTCACAAATAAAATTCGCTTTTCAAAATCCTCTTTTGCATTCAAAAAAGCAGTTTGCAATAAACGATATTGTTCAGATTTTGGTTGAACATTGCGAAGTGTATCTGCAATATTTTCGGTATCTAAAATCCGGCTCATACCAATACTATCCGGGCGCTTTACCTTGATGTAATACCTGGAAAAAATACCACGTGGATTTACCGCACCAAACTTCAGATAATTGGTATAATTCAAATAGGCATTTGCCGATAACAATTCCAATTTGGCCAGCACAGCATAACTCTCTGAAACTTTCTTAAATTTATTAGAAGAAAGCTCCTCAAGTAGTGTTTCAATTTCCTCAACTTTAAAGATTTTTGGATTAAAACCATGTTGATTGCTGCTTTTTAAATAATGCGTAAGCGAATCTAACTGGCCGTTTACATAAAAACGGGTAATTAAAATAGGCTCTGAATGGTGTTCTGTATAAAAGGCTTTTATGGTTTTAGGATTGATAAACCCAACTGACAGACTATCTCTGGTTTTGACAAAAACACTGTCAAATGCTACAGTATCAAAATCTTTATAGATTTTGTTCTTGAAATGCTCAGACAACACTTTTCCGATTTCAGGAGGCGTTTTAAACCATCCACATGCAGAAATACTCAGTACGAAGGGAATTATTAGAATACGATAACTTTTCAAAACGATAAATTTTAATGAAGGAATGAGCGCATTTGGAACCAATAACACGATAAAATCAAATTAAGTGCCATATTTTTTTGTTTTAAGTTTTCAATGTATATATTTGCCATCGCCTATCAGCTAAAGTATTGATACAAGCGCAAATAATTTTATGAACTTAATTTTGAACCATCACTTACATCTACACCATC
Organism: Pedobacter terrestris; assembly: GCF_052343045.1. NCBI lineage: Bacteria > Pseudomonadati > Bacteroidota > Sphingobacteriia > Sphingobacteriales > Sphingobacteriaceae > Pedobacter > Pedobacter terrestris. The sequence goes on from NZ_CP180264.1 coordinate 3,032,654, forward strand.
GCCGATAGGCGATGATATATGTTTGTTTTGTACTTCAAAACTTTTTTCCGTAAAATATTTTCTTGTTCACTCTATATTCAATACTTTGAAAACACTTAAAATTGCTATCCAAAAATCGGGTAGGTTAAACGAAAAATCTGTAGAAATCCTTAAAAACTGTGGTTTATCCTTCGAAAACTACAAAAGTTCACTCATTTCAACAGTTACCAACTTTCCATTAGAAATTCTTTTCCTTCGTGATGATGATATTCCCGAATATGTACAGGATGGAATTGCTGACTTAGGTATTGTTGGCGAAAACGTAATTGTAGAAACCAAAGCCCACGTAAGTTACCTGCAAAAATTAGGTTTCGGAAAATGCACTCTTAAAATTGCAGTTCAGGCCACAAGTGCAATTCAGAATCTGGAGGAGTTGAATGGTAAAGCCATCGCAACCTCTTACCCCGTAATTCTTGAAAAATTTCTGACAGAAAAAAATATTAATGCCGATATCAGAACCATTTCCGGATCTGTAGAAATAGGACCAGGACTTGGCCTAAGTGACGCCATTTTTGATATCGTTTCTACCGGCGGCACATTAAAAAGCAACGGACTAAAACCCTTTGCAGATGTGATGAAATCTGAAGCAGTTTTGATCGGAAATAAATCCATTGCAGACCATCCAGAAGTTGCAGAATTACTCCAGAGAATCCGCTCTGTACTCAGCGCAAAATCCAACAAATATGTTGTACTGAATGTATCAAAAGATAACCTTCAAAAAATTGTAGATTTACTTCCAGGAGTTAAAAGTCCGACAGTAGTTCCGCTCTTTGAACCAGACTGGGTTGCTGTACATTCTGTAATTGCAGAAGAAGATTTCTGGGATAAAATTAATGCACTGAAAGCCGCAGGAGCTGAAGGAATTTTAGTGATGCCAATCGAAAAAATCATCCAGTAAGAACGTTAATAATTGTTGTTAAAACAGCAGAAACCACATTAACTATTAGTTAATTTTAATTTTTAACACATTGAAAGTCTACAATTATACAGATTTATCTAAATTAAAAGTTGAAGAACTCATTTCCCGACAAATTGAGGACGATAAACTTGTTGAAGAGCGCGTTACGAGTATCATAGAAAGCGTTCAAAAAGACGGCGATAAAGCACTTTATAACTTTGCAAAAATCTTTGATAAAGTTGAATTAGGCAAGCTCTTTTTAGACGCCGAAGAACTCCGTTCTATTGCAGCGTCGATACCTGAAGAGGCAAAAAAAGCAATTGATATTGCCTACAATAACATCAAAAAATTCCATGCCAGCCAGACCAAAACGGAAGATCAAATAGAAACGATGCCGGGCGTGGTGTGCTGGCGCGAAACGCGCGCGATAGAAAAAGTAGGACTCTATATTCCAGGCGGAAGCGCTGTGTTACCGAGTACATTTTTAATGCTTGCTACACCCGCAAAACTTGCTGGCTGCACAGAAATCATTGTGTGTTCGCCGCCGCAGGAAGATGGTAAAACCAATTGCTACCTCGCCTATTGCGCAGTCTTATCGGGCATAGAAAAAATATACCTTGCGGGCGGTGCTCAGGCTGTTGCGGCAATGGCTTTTGGAACAGAAACTATTCCACAGGTTTATAAGATTTTCGGACCCGGAAACCGATATGTAACAGTGGCCAAAACCAAAGTACAAAATAAGGTGGCGATTGACATGCCAGCTGGCCCATCTGAAGTTTTAGTGGTGGCCGATGATACTGCCAATCCGTCATACGTGGCCGCAGATCTGTTAGCCCAGGCAGAACATGGAGCTGATAGTCAAGCCGTATTGGTTTCTAATTCATTAAAAATTATAGATCAGGTTATTGAACAGATTGGTATTCAAGTTAATGAATTGCCAAGAAAAGATATTGCAGCCAAAGCTATAGCAAATTCTTATTGCTTACAGGTTTCAGATTTAAAGGAAGCAATGAATTTTTCCAATCTGTATGCACCTGAACATTTAATTTTAGCAACAGATCATTTTGAAAACCTTATTCCACTGATTTCCAGTGCCGGATCTGTTTTCTTAGGAAATTTAACTCCGGAAAGTGCTGGCGATTATGCCTCCGGAACCAACCATACCCTACCAACAAGCGGCTTCGCAAAAGCGTATTCTGGTGTCTCCTTAGACGCATTTACAAAGAAAATTACCTTTCAGCATCTTTCCAAAGCAGGATTAAACAATATTGGAGATACCGTAGAGATCCTCGCAGCAGCAGAAGGTTTGGAAGCGCACAAAAATGCAGTGACCATAAGAAGGAAGGACCTTTAAATAATTAAAAAAACAAATCGTCTGGATTTTAAACTTCAGACCATCAACGATAATCATGGACATTAACGAATTAGTACGAGAAAATATAAAAAACCTTCGTCCCTACTCTACCGCACGTGACGAATTTAAAGGTCAGGCTTCCATTTTTCTGGACGCTAATGAGAACAGTTATGGATCTCCGCTGCCGGCAGATTATAACCGATATCCAGATCCTTTACAATTGGACCTTAAAGACGCACTCAGCAAAATAAAAGGCGTTCCAATAGAAAATACTTTTCTAGGTAATGGTAGCGATGAAGCGATAGATTTATTATTTCGCGTGTTTTGTAATCCCGGAAAAGACAATGTAATTATCCTTCCGCCAACGTACGGAATGTATGAGGTTTGTGCCAACATAAATGATGTAGAAGCGCGCAAAGTAAACCTGCTTCCAAACTATCAGTTAGACCTCGAAAAAATTGCTGAAACGATAGATAAAAACACCAAAATAATTTTCATTTGTTCGCCAAATAATCCGACAGGAAATTCAATAAATCGCACAGATATTGAAACCATACTAGCCAACTTTAAAGGTATAGTTGTGATTGATGAAGCGTACATAAATTATGCAAAACAAAAGACCTTTATACAAGAGTTAACAGAGTATGCAAACCTGGTTGTTTTGCAAACTTTTTCTAAAGCCTGGGGGCTTGCAGCTTTACGTTTGGGTATGGCATTTTCATCTACAAAAGTAATCGATTTATTAAACAAAGTTAAGCCACCTTACAACATTAATCAGGCAACTCAGGATCTCGCTTTTGAAGCGTTAAAAAACATCGATCAAGTGAACCAATGGATACGGGAATCTGTAGCAGAAAGAGCGCAACTTTCTAAAGAATTATCAGCACTAGAATTGGTTAAAAAAGTGCATCCATCTGATGCCAATTTTATACTTGCAGAAGTAACAAATGCACAACAGATTTATGACCGTTTGGTAGATGAAGGAATTATTGTTAGAGACCGATCAAAAGTTACCCTTTGCGAAGGTTGTTTACGCTTTACAGTTGGCACCAAAGAAGAGAATCAAAAATTACTAAACGTTTTAAAAAATATATAATGAAAAAGGTATTGTTTATCGATCGGGATGGAACACTTAATATAGAACCAGACGACGAGCAAGTAGACAGTTTTACCAAGCTCAAATTTTATCCACGCGCTTTGTATTATTTGTCTAAAATTGCGCACGAAATGGATTATGAATTGGTGATGGTAACCAATCAGGATGGATTGGGAACAGCATCAAATCCGGAAGAAAATTTCTGGCCAATCCATAATTTTATGCTCGATACTTTTGCTGGTGAAGGTGTACAATTTAGCGAGATTGTAATAGACAGAACTTTCGCAAAAGACAATGCGCCTACCCGTAAACCTGGAACTGCTTTGTTGACCAAATATCTGGCTGGCGATTATGATTTACAAAATTCTTATGTAATTGGCGATCGTTTAAATGATGTTATTCTGGCAAAAAATCTGGGGGCAAAAGCAATCTTCTTACGTCAGAACGATGCACTCGGATCTGCAGAAGCACTGGATAAACACGAAACCTTATTGGATATTATTATTTTGGAAACCCAAAAATGGGAAGACATTTATAATTTATTAAAAGCCGGAAGCAGGAAGATTAACCACATCCGCAAAACAAATGAAACAGATATTACGATAAATTTGGATTTGGATGGAACGGGTAAAGCGAAAATTGAAACCGGATTAAATTTCTTCGATCATATGCTGGATCAAATTGCCAGACACGGAAGTGTTGATCTGGAAGTAATAGCCAAAGGCGATTTACATATTGATGAACACCACACTATTGAAGATACCGGAATTGCGCTTGGCGAAGCCTTTGCTAAAGGTTTGGGTAACAAATTAGGTATTGAACGTTATGGCTTTTGTTTGCCAATGGACGATTGCCTTGCGCAGGTTGCTATTGATTTTGGCGGCAGAAACTGGATTGTTTGGGATGCAGAATTTAAGCGCGAGAAAGTTGGCGATATGCCTACAGAAATGTTTTATCATTTCTTCAAATCTTTCAGCGATGCGGCAAAATGCAATCTAAATATTAAAGCAGAAGGCGAAAATGAACACCATAAAATTGAAGCGATTTTCAAAGCGTTTGCTAAAGCCATAAAAATGGCCATAAAACGCGACGCCGAAAAAATGGTATTGCCAAGCACTAAAGGAATGTTATAAGCCCCAGCCCTCCCAAGGGGATCTAATGACCACAGGAAGAAGACAATTTAGTTAACTGTCACTCTTTAAAAATGAGGATAAATTATGCAAACAGATATGAACGATAGAAATTCAACTCCCCCTTCAGGGGGCGGGGGGCTAATTGGAATAGTAAATTACGGAGCAGGCAATATTTTTTCTTTAAAAGCTGCGCTTGATCGGTTAAACCTTCAATACGGAATGGTAAATACAGAAACAGATTTAGATCAGTTTAGCCACATTATCATTCCTGGTGTTGGCCACGCCGGCGCTGCTATGGAAAAATTAAAGGCGACTGGAATGGTTGAAGCTTTAACAAAATTAACCAAACCTGTTTTAGGCATTTGTGTGGGTATGCAGCTGATTACAGAACATTCTGAAGAAGGTGATGCGAAACTTTTAGCTATTGTTCCTGTTAAAACGAAGAAATTTGATAAATCCCTGAACATCAAAGTTCCGCATATGGGTTGGAATGCTGTTCAGGTAAAAAACAATGCCTTATTTAAAGGAATAGAAGATAATGCGCATTTTTACTTCGTTCATTCGTACTTTATTGAATATAACCCTACTTTTGATATTGCATCTGCCGATTACGGTTTAAAATTTTCGGCAGCAGTACAAAGAGACAATTTTTACGGCGTACAATTTCACCCTGAAAAATCGGGGAAAGCCGGAGAAAAAGTATTAAAAAATTTTTCAAACATAAGCTTATAAGATGTACATAATACCTGCTATTGATATTTTGGATGGAAAAGTAGTGCGCTTGCGCGAAGGTGACTACAACCAGAAAACGGAATATGATGTTTCTATTGCCGAAATGATCGAAAGATACCGCTCTAACGGAACAGATTTCATCCATATTATTGACTTGAATGGTGCGAAAGGGGATTTCAGCAATCAAAAGTCATTGTTCGAAATCATCAAAAAAACCGAAATGAAAGTTCAATATGGTGGCGGTATCCGAACCATTGAACAGGTAAATAACTTACTTGATGCAGGCATTCATCGTGTTATTGTAGGCACACAGGCCATCACAAACCCGGATTTTTTACCTCAACTGAGCGAAACTTTTGCAAAAAAAGACGATTATGCAAACAGAATTGTTATCGCTATTGATGTGCTGGACGAAGTAATCAAATACTCTGGATGGATGGAAAGCTCGCCGATGAAACTCATGGACTATGTAGACAAATGTTTGCAACTGGGTTTTTTCCGCTTTTTGTGTACAGACATCAATAAAGATGGAAAACTTGGAGGCGCCGCAGTAGAATTGTATCAAAAACTACTGGAACATTCGCCATTTATTAAACTAATCGCATCTGGCGGAGTAAGTTCTATGGACGATATTAAAGACCTTGCTAAACTAGACGTACGAAGTGTAGTTGTAGGGAAAGCAATTTATGAAAACCGCATCACTATTGAGGAAATTAAAGAATGGAATTTGAAAGCTTTGAGTTCAATTTAAGCCCCACGAAACTAAAGTAAATCGTCATTGCGAGGTACGAAGCAATCTTTCATGCTAAACAGATTGCTTCGTACCTCGCAATGACTGAGCCCAAGAAAAATGTTAAGTAAAAGAATAATTCCATGTCTAGACGTTAAAGATGGTCGAACCGTAAAAGGCGTAAATTTTGTTGATTTACGTGATGCCGGAGATCCTGTAGAACTTGCAGCTCAATATGCGCAACAAGGTGCAGATGAACTCGTTTTTCTCGATATAACGGCAACACATGAACGCCGTAAAACAATGATTGAAATGGTCAAATCCGTTGCGCGACAGTTGAATATACCGTTCACCATTGGCGGAGGAATAACCGAACTCGCAGATGCAGAAGCCTTATTAAATGCCGGAGCTGATAAAATCAGTATCAATTCTGCTGCAGTACGCAATCCGCAGTTAATCGAAGATTTGGCAAAAGCTTTCGGCGTACAATTTGTTGTACTCGCTGTAGATACCAAACATGTAAATGGAAGAAACATGGTTCACCTCAACGGCGGCCGATTGATTACAGAACTTGAAACAGAAAACTGGATCAGACAAGCCGAAGATTTAGGAGCCGGAGAAATCCTTCTCACATCAATGGATCACGACGGCACCAAGTCAGGTTTTGATTGTAATTTGCTTAGTAAAGTAAATGAAATGATCAATATCCCGATTATCGCATCGGGCGGAGCCGGAAACATGCAACATTTTACAGAAGTATTCCAGAATGCAAATGTAGATGCAGCTCTAGCCGCTTCCGTATTTCATTATGGCGAAATTCTGATACCAGATTTAAAACAGGAATTAAAAAAGAATAATATTCCGGTAAGGATATAATAATAAACTCGTCATTGCGAGCTACGAAGCAATCTTAATACAATGGATTAAAAACCAAGTACAACTGCTAAGGCTACTTTTGAATCTTAAAATGACGGAAAGATCATAAAAATGACTATCGATATCAATTCCCTTGATTGGGAAAAAACGGCTGGTTTGCTGCCCGTAATTATTCAGGATTATAAAACCCTTGAAGTATTAATGCTTGGTTATATGAATGCTGAGGCTTTAGAAAAAACCCAGGCAGAAGGAAAAGTTACGTTCTTTTCTCGGTCTAAAAACCGCTTGTGGACGAAAGGCGAAACCAGCAATAACTTTTTATATGTTAAAGAGATTTTTAAGGATTGTGATAACGATACAATACTGATTAAGGCAGATGCTGTTGGTCCAACTTGCCACACAGGAAGCCGCAGTTGTTTTGCAACCGATTTTAATCAGAATTTCATCTTTGAATTGGAGAATATCATTACCGATCGATATGAAAATCCTGTTGAAGGTTCGTATATCAATAAAATGCGCAGCAAAGGTTTAAACAAAATTGCCCAAAAAGTTGGCGAAGAAGGTGTAGAAACCGTAATTGCAGCCCTTGCAGAGACTGAAGAAGAATTTATTGGTGAAGCATCTGATCTTGTTTTTCATCTTTTATTTTTACTGAAGGAAAAAGGATTGTCTATTCAGGATATTGCGAAAAATTTGGAGAAAAGACATCAATAAAGTGAGCGCTGAAGGGTTTACATATCCTTCAACCTTACCCCCATTCACCTTCCAGCCTTACACACATGCTTAAACACTTAAAAACCCTTTCTGGTCATCAAAACCCTATTTATGCTTTAGCTTTATCTGATGAAGAAAACTTGTTTTACAGCGCAGGTAATGATAAAGGCGTTGTAGAATGGTCATTGGAAGAAATGGCTTTTGTGAAGGTTAAAATGCCTGTACAAAGCTCAGTTTATTGTCTTCACCAGCACAACAATCAACTTTTTGTAGGCGAACGCAGCGGTGCATTTAGCGTGTATGATCTTAAACAACAAAAGGTCATTGTCCGCGTCAATGCACATACCAAACCAATCTTCGACATTAACACCGTTAATTCTAAGCATGAACTGATCACAACAGGCGAAGACGGGACGGTTGCCATTTGGTCTTTAAATGATTTTGAAGAAATCTATCGCTTTCAGGCGGCGTATGATACCGTGAGAACAATTGCAATTTCTCCAGACGAAACGGAAATTGCTTTTGGATGTAAAGATCATTTGGTTAAAATCTACAATCTTTCGGATTACAGTTTGAAACGAAACCTCCATGGTCACACCATGCCTGTAACCTCGTTGGCCTATCATCCAGAAGGAAAATATTTAATTTCCGGAAGTCGGGACGCGCAACTAAAAATCTGGAATTTACCAGATTATGAATTGCAGCAAAGTATTGCCGCACATATGTTTACGGTTTATACGATTGTTTTTCATCCGTATTTACCCATTTTTGCAACAAGCAGCCAGGATAAAAGCATTAAGATCTGGGACGCAGAAAACTTTAAACTTTACAAAATTTTAAGTTTGGAGAAAACTGAAACCGGCCACACACATTCTATCAATACATTATTGTGGAGCGTAAGCGGAAAACACTTAATTTCTACCGGAGACGATAGACAGGTTATGGTTTGGGAATTGGAATAATAGTCCTTTTAGCTAATTTCTATTGCTAAGCCCTAAATATGCTAAAAAACTTACGCATAAGCGTTGGTTCTTTCACTAACCCAAAACCGCCCAAAATAGAACTGTCCATTTTCATTTTAATTAAGGTATTTGTTTTATTCAGATTTAACTTAACTTCTTTACTTTCATAACCTATATACCTTATTTCTAAGAACACTTTATCTTTAAATTGTGCTTTGTTTAACCTAAACTCAAACACGCCATTTTCACCTGTTGTCGCCGTTATTTTACTATTTTTCACTTTCACAAGCGCACCGATGATTGGCGAATCGTCAGTCCCATCAACCAGTTTACCGCGAAGAACGAAGACATCGCCGTCACTGCTTTTTTTTTCTGCATTTACAATATGCGTTTTGTTGTTGTCAAGTTGAATGAATGGAGCGGCAGCGCGCGAAGAGGCATCACCGATTTTGGGCATAACTAGAAATGCCAACAGAGAAGCGGTAAATAATGCAGGTTTAAATCTTCGTAAATTAAGAACTGGTTTTGTCATAATTAGCCGATCGAGCTGTTCCGGATTAAAACGCCCGCAAGCTGTAGATTTGTTGCTTGCAAACCAGTTTTGTAAGTCGACATCAGAAAATTGTGTAAAATCAACTACACTCTTCTGGCATGAACTGCAAAATCTGCCATCAGCTTGTTGTTGCATAGAAGCCCACTTCTCAATACATGGATCGGAAATTTGGATTTTAAATTTTGCAGACATAAGATTTGTTCCTTTTATAATAGGATTCATTGTCACCTCTTATTCCACAAATCTTTTTATAATTCTGAGTTTATGCGTGTATCTGCCCAATTCTTTGCTAAAAATTCCTTGATCATCTATCGGGTCAATTTTAACTTTTGCTGATGAATGGATAATTTCGTTCGCACTCAACATAATGCCAACATGAGTTATTTTTCCCTCATCATTATCAAAAAAAGCAACGTCCCCTGGTTTGCATTCGGCTAAAAAACCAACCAATTCACCTTGTTCTGCCTGCTGTGATGCATCTCTATGCAACTTTATTCCCAGCAATTTAAAAACCACTTGTACAAAACCAGAGCAATCTAATCCAAACAAATGTCTTCCGCCCCATAAATATGGAATGTTCTGAAAAAATTTAGCCGTCTGTTCAACTTCTGTTTTGAAATTTGCCAAGGTTGAATCGTGTGCATCAAATGCGAGTGTAAATGTTTCCTTACCAGCGTAACAAACATTGTCTTCCAGGAAGGGTAAATTGCTAGCCGGACTTAAATGATATACAGTCCCATCTTCTGCTTCGAGTACATTATTGAAATTTAATGGCGCAAGATTTTTGCAATCGTGCATGTCTACAAACTGATCTTGGGATATTAAGGCCAATTGTCTAAAATCAATCCAACCTTGATAAGCGTCGTATCCGTTTTGAATGAGCCACCAACGCTCCTCTTTCTGAATAATTTCTACATGTTCACCAAATAAAAGTTGAGATACAATTTCTGCTTTATCAGAAGGTTCGGCGCGGAGAGGCGCAACAGCAACGCGGCAAATGCCATATTGATTTTCCATTTATTTTGCTCGTATAACTTTTGTAAAACTAATAAATTACCCGAATAGCCCAACATTTTGCCCCTAAAATTGTTATTTCTGTGTTGTGAACATTCACATATGCTCCGCCATGAATTTTAAAAAAATATTAATTGCTGTAGACAACAGCACTTGCTCTGAGAAAGCTGCAAAAGCGGGTTATGATATGGCCGATAAATTTGGTGCTGAAGTAGCGCTTGTAAATATTATTGAACCTGTACCTGCAAACGTAAATCCCGACCTCACACTAGCTCCGGTATTTCTAGAAACCTATGACAACAGCGAGGAGAACAGTCATATTTTACTTAAAGAGATTGAAAATAAATTTGGTAACGATATTAAAACAACATATCTCAGTGTAGTAGATACTGCCGCCCATGGTATTATTCAGCAGTCTGATGAATGGGGCTCTGACTTAATCGTTATTGGGACTTATGGAAGAACCGGTCTTTATCATTTTTTAATGGGAAGTGTGGCCGAACACGTGGCACGTAAATCTGCTTGTCCGGTCTTAATTATTCCAAATAAGTGTGATATTGACTAATTAGGCGTTTTTGTCCAGTGGTTATTGGTTTATTTGGCATGGTAACCTGCTAAAAAAACACATAGAACGTGGTAAAAAACGGAGAAGTAGCGGCGGTGAGCGGAAGAGATTCGACACGGAAACACGGAATACACGGAAAATAATTTCAAAATAGATTGCTTCAGATCGACGCGCAAAATCCAAGCTTGCTGTTCGCAATGACGAAATATTGAGAAAAAGTCTGCTAACTTATGCATTTTCTAAAGCCAAACCACTATCTCTACGTTCCGCTTTTTACCGGCATAGGTATTTTTTGGAAACCACTGTCAAAGCCTAATCATAAACTTTCATAAAAAAATACCAGCCGGCAGTTTTTGGTTCTTTTTGCTGTCAAAAAGAACGAGCCCAAGCGGCGGTGAGCGGAAGAGATTCGCCACGGAAACACGGAATACACGGAAAATAATTTCAAACCGGATTTCTTCACTCTGACGCGCAAAATCCAAGCTGGCTGTTCGCAATGACGAGACGTAGATCAAGCGGCGCGCTGTTTTGCGCATTTTCTAAAGCCAAACCTCGATCACTACGTTCCGCTTTTTACCGGCATAGGTATTTTTTGGGAACCACTGTCAAAGCCTAAGCAGAAACTTTCATAAAAAAATCCCAGCCGGCAGTTTTTGGTTCTTTTTGCTGTCAAAAAGAACGAGCCCAAGCGGCGGTGAGCGGAAGAGATTCGCCACGGAAACACGGAATACACGGAAAATAATTTCAAACGAGATTGCTTCACTCTGACCCGCAAAATCCAAGCTTGCTGTTCGCAATGACGAAATATTGAGAAAAAGTCTGCTAACTTATGCATTTTCTAAAGCCAAACCACCATCTCTACGTTCCGCTTGTTACCGGCATAGGTATTTTTTGGGAACCACTGTCAAAGCCTAAGCAGAAACTTTCATAAAAAAAATACCAGCCGGCAGTTTTTGGTTCTTTTTGCTGTCAAAAAGAACGAGCCCAAGCGGCGGTGAGCGGAAGAGATTCGCCACGGAAACACGGAATACACGGAAAATAATTTCAAACCAGATTGCTTCACTCTGACCCGCAAAATCCAAGCTTGCTGTTCGCAATGACGAGACGTAGATCAAGCGGCGCGCTGTTTTGCGCATTTTCTAAAGCCAAACCACGATCTCTGCGTTCCGCTTTTTACCGGAATAGGTATTTTTTGGGAACCACTGTCAAAGCCTAAGCATAAACTTTCATAAAAAAATACCAGCCGGCAGTTTTTGGTTCTTTTTGCTGTCAAAAAGAACGAGCCAAAGCGGCGGTGAGCGGAAGAGATTCGCCACGGAAACACGGAATACACGGAATACACGGAAAATAATTTTAAAATAGACTGCTTCACACCAATACACTACACCACAGTTTGAAATGACGAAATGTCGATATCACTTTACTCTAAACTCCCCGACAGTAAACGAAAAAAGTCCTGACTTACGCCAGGACTTTTCTATGTAAATATCTGAAAAGACTAACCTTCCTGGTGTAACCAGGCTTTCTTAGCCAATAATTCTTCTTCTGTTTCGCGGATATCTTCATCATCCACGCAACAATCCACCGGACAAACCGCAGCGCACTGTGGCTCATCATGAAATCCTTTACACTCTGTACATTTATCCGATACGATATAATATACTTCATCAGAAACCGCATCTTGAGTAGCATCTGCCTCAATTTGTTGATTACCAAAATCGATAACTCCCTCCAGGTTAGTTCCGTCAGAAAAACGCCATGCAGTACCGGCATCATAAATTGCATTATTCGGGCATTCCGGTTCGCAAGCCCCACAATTTATACACTCATCTGTTATTTTAATTGCCATGTTTTCGTCTAATTCTTTTGCTTAGTTTACCTTTGCCCTGCAAATATAAGATATAATCACTTAATAATAATTCTAAATATGTCGGCACTAACACATGAGAAAGTAATAATCGCCATTAAGAAATTGGGAGAATTGCTTACAAACCCCACTGACATACTAGGGAATACACTTTACAGTGCAGAAAGCCGTAATGCATGGTTCACAGCAGAGAACATAAAAAAATCTGTTTTGGCTTATGGCGAGATGCTAAATCCTGAGGATATTGATACCTGGGCCACACAAATCCGCTTCAGCTCTAATCCAAAAAAGGTTGGTTTAATACTTGCCGGAAACATTCCCATGGTTGGTTTTCACGATGTTTTATGCGTATTGGCCACCGGAAACATTGCGTTAATTAAACTTTCCTCTTCAGATGATAAACTAATCAAAACTGTCTTAAATGAACTCATTAATATAGAACCCGCTTTTGAACCGCACATTCGATATGTAGAAAGACTGAAAGATTTTGAAGCCGTTATCGCAACTGGCAGCAACAATTCTTCTAGATATTTCGATTACTATTTCAGTAAAGTGCCAAACATTATCCGTAAAAACCGGAATAGCGTAGCCGTTTTAACCGGAAGTGAAAGCAAAGCCGAGATAGAGAAACTTGGTCATGATATTTTTGATTATTTTGGTTTGGGGTGCCGCAACGTTTCAAAAATCTATTTCCCCAAAGGTTATGATATTGCTCATTTATATGAAGGTTTGGAAGTTTTTTTGCCTATAATCAATCATTTCAAATATCAAAATAACTACGATTACAACAAATCTATTTATTTGGTTAATGCGGCAAAACATTTCGATAATGGTTTTTTATTGTTAAAAGAAGATGAAAATATGGCTTCTCCCCTTGCTGTTCTTTTTTACGAGGAATATGAAAATGAAGAAACTTTGTCAGAAGTTTTAAGAACCAAGCAAGATGATATTCAATGCATTGTAACCAAAACTACACTGCGATTGCCAACTTTTGAGTTTGGCCAAAGCCAGCATCCCAAACTTTGGGATTATGCAGACAATGTAAATACAGTAGAATTTCTGAACGGGATTGCCTGATATAAAAAACCTGGCGAGTTTTAGCTTATCGTTTTGAAATGCTATTTTTGGACAGAATGTATATCATTAAAGTAAAAGGCATAGCCAAAATTCCCGATTATGTTCAGCTTCGGGACGATAAGTTTACACTTTTGGCTTATTTTCGGGTAGATCGTCCGGATAAATCTCTGGACAAACTTGGTCTTGGAGATAAACTCGATTACATTATGGAAGTTGTTAAAGGTTTGCCTTTCGGGCAAATTGCAAAATTAGAAATATAACATGGCAGGAAACGCAGTAATTCATTTAAGTAATGTTGATGTTTTTCAACAAAAAAACTTAGTCCTTTCAAACGTAAACCTACATATAGAGCAAGGCGAATTTGTATTCCTGATTGGAGCAACCGGATCTGGAAAAAGTAGTTTACTTAAAATTTTATATGGCGATTTACACATCGGAAACGGAAATGGCAATATTGCAGGTTTCGACCTGAAAAATCTTCGCGAAAACCAGGTTCCCTTTTTGCGCCGTAAATTGGGTGTTGTTTTTCAGGATTTTCAATTGCTTACTGACAGAACTATCGAAAAAAACCTCGAATTTGTATTGAAAGCAACAGGTTGGAAAGATGAGAAACTGATTAATGAACGCATTAAAGACGTTTTGGATAAAGTTGGTTTGCGTTCTAAAATTAAAAAAATGCCACATGAAATTTCAGGTGGTGAGCAACAAAGAATTGTAATTGCACGGGCATTGTTAAATGATCCGGAAATTATTTTGGCAGATGAGCCTACGGGAAACCTTGATCCGGAAACATCAGAGGAAATCGTTACGTTGTTAAAACAAATCAGCCAGAATGGAACTGCCGTTTTAATGGCCACACACGATTACCACATTATTAGAAAAAACCCTTCACGCATTATAAAATGCGACAACGGACTGGTGCATGCAGATGCACAAATTGTATAATTATAGCTGACAAACGTCAGTCAATCAGCCAAACTGTTAGATGGATTTAAGATTATTCTGACAGCTTGGCTGATTTCCGTTTATGGCAAAATAGTTGAGACCCAAACAAAAAATTCAGCCTCCAATTATGTTTAATAAGAAGAAAAATCAAGATAAAGAAGAAAATATAATGAATACTGAAAATCCATCGGAAAACCCTGCTGATCAGGTAGAAAATACTGATGCAATCCCTAATGAAACCGAACAGGCTCCAGAATTATCTGCCGAAGAAAAATTACAGGCAGAAGTTCAACAGCTAAACGATAAATATTTACGCCTATACGCAGAATTTGACAACTATAAAAGACGTACTCAAAAAGAACGTGTAGAATTGTTGCAAACCGCAGGTAAAGATGTAATTGTGTCTATGTTGCCTGTTCTTGATGATTTTGATCGTGCGTTAAAAGCTATGGAAACTGCTGCCGATCTTGCACCAGTAAAAGAAGGCGTTAATTTGGTACACCATAAAATTAAAAACATTTTAGGTCAGAAAGGTTTGAAAGAAGTGGAAAGCATTAACAAAGATTTTGATACTGATTTTCACGAAGCCATTACCAACATCCCCGCACCAACTGAAGACCTTAAAGGAAAAGTAATTGACGAGGTTGAAAAAGGTTATACTTTAAATGACAATGTAATCCGCTTTGCGAAAGTAGTAGTTGGAGCATAAATTAATTATTGAATGTGTGAATTTTGAATGACGTTTATGGCTTTTAAGCTGTTTTTATCATTCCTTTTTCCCAATATTCAATTATTTTAATATAAAGATGAGTAAAAGAGATTATTACGACGTACTGGGCGTTAGCAAAAGTTCTTCTGCCGATGAGATAAAGAAAGCTTATCGTAAAATGGCAATCAAATATCACCCGGATAAAAATCCTGGAGATAAGGTTGCTGAAGATAATTTTAAGGAAGCTGCAGAAGCTTACGAAGTGTTAAGCAGTCCGGAGAAAAAGCAACGTTATGACCAATTTGGACATGCTGGCGTGGGCAGCAGTGCATCTGGCGGATACGGTGGCGGAAATATGAATATGGACGATATCTTCAGCAACTTCGGAGATATTTTTGGTGGACACAATCCTTTCGAAAGCTTTTTCGGTGGTGGCGGTGGTGGCCAGCAACGTGGCGGCCGCAGAGTTGCAAAAGGTACAAATCTTCGAATCAAAGTAAAACTTACTCTTGAAGAGATTGCACACGGCGCAGAGAAAAAGATAAAAGTTAATAAACTTGTTGTTTGTAAAACCTGCGATGGTTCTGGCGCTAAAGATAAATCATCTGTAAGCACATGTAACACTTGCGGTGGTAGCGGGCAGGTACGCCGTGTAACCAATACCATTTTAGGGCAGATGCAAACTGCATCTACTTGCCCAACTTGTAATGGTAGCGGACAGCAGATTACGTCAAAATGTACTGTTTGTCATGGCGATGGTGTTGTTCGTGGCGAAGAAACCATTACCATCAATATTCCTGCTGGCGTAAGCGAAGGTATGCAGTTGAGCATGAGTGGTAAAGGAAATGCAGCACCTAATGGCGGTATCCCTGGTGATTTGATTATTTTAATTGAAGAAGTACAGCACGAAACCTTGAAACGCGAAGGAAATAACATTGTTTACGATCTTCATTTAAGTTTTGTGGATGCAGCGCTGGGTATGAGCATTGAAGTGCCAACGATTGACGGAAAAGCAAAAATCAAAATAGAACCAGGTACACAAAGTGGAAAATTGTTGCGCTTAAAAGGTAAAGGACTTCCAGAAGTAAATTCTTACCATAGAGGTGATGAGATTATCCACATCAATATCTGGACGCCGAAAGCCTTGAGTAGCGAAGAACGTAATGTTTTAGAAAAACTGCGCGAATCGCCAAATTTCAAGCCGCAACCGGGCAAAAATGAAAAGAATTTCTTCGAAAGAATGAAAGAATATTTTGAATAAAAATTTAACAAAACGCTCCAATCGGAGCGTTTTGTTTTTTATAAAATTAAGAAATAACGTAAAAGAAATTACCAATATACGAGGTAATAATTCCTTCTCCTTTCGCCGCCGGTTGTTGATTAATAACCAAATTTTCTACTTTTCTGGTACTCTCGTTATACTTTAATGTAAGCAACAGAGGCTCTGCATTTCCCAATTTTAGGTAAAATGGAGACCCGGATTTTGCCAGATTTATAATTTCATAGGCAGTAATCTGATAAAAATCAAACTTTTCAGTTGGCGATATATTTACTGGTTTCTGGATATAAATTTTAGATATTTGCTCTGCTCCATTGCTACTTTTGGTATACAATTTAATCTGACTTTCAGATAAAGCACCGTTGGTAGCCGGATTAAGCAAATCTTCGCCCTGCACATTTTTGATTATCAGAGTTAAAGCAGGTTCTGGAAGTGGTGAGCAGGCACAAATATTGCCTTCTCCATTTTTTTTGCAGGCTAAATTCACTAAGAATAAAACCGCGAGTAGAAAGATTGTCTTTTTCATAAGCGTTTTAGTCAAATGTAATGATTATCAATAAAGTAGATATTAAATCTTCAAAAAATCAGTCAAATGAACAAAATGACTCTTTCAATCGTACGGACTAAAATTTACTTTCTATATCTGGCAGATTGCTTTATGGCTTAATTTTTATCGATATTTACCAAAAAATCAATTTATGCGTATTGCTGCCATCGACCTCGGAACGAACACTTTTCACCTCATTATTGCAGAAAAAGAAAACGACAAAATCGAAATCATTTATAAAACAAATTCTCCGGTAAGGCTGGGCGAAGGCAGATTAAACGACAACATTATTATTGATGCAGCATTTGATCGCGGATTAAAGCAATTAAAAGAATTTAGCAATACACTGAAAGAATTTAATGTAACACAATGTAGAACCACAGGCACATCGGCGATTCGCAGTGCCAGTAACGGACAGGATTTTGTGAAACAGGTAAAACTGGAGACCGGAATAGATATTGACATTATTTCTGGCGATGAAGAAGCTGCTTTGATATTTGAAGGCGTAAAAGCCAGCGGCTCTATTAGCGGAAATTCTTTAATTATGGATATTGGCGGCGGAAGCACAGAGTTTATTCTCTGCAACAATGACGGCCTAATCTGGAAGAAAAGTTACAATATTGGTGCAGCCAGATTGATGCAAAAATATTTCCATTCTGATCCTTTAAGCCGAGTTGATGAAGAGAATATCTTGAAACACTTGCGGGAGGAACTTTCCGATTTGCAAAACATTTGCGCCGAATATAAACCGGAAACGCTCATCGGCTCTGCCGGCGCTTTTGAAACTTTTGCGGGCATGCTTTACCCTGATTTGGATACGAAGAAAATAAAGTCTGCTCAGATTGATTTCCGTTC
Organism: Pedobacter terrestris; assembly: GCF_052343045.1. Taxonomy (NCBI): domain Bacteria; kingdom Pseudomonadati; phylum Bacteroidota; class Sphingobacteriia; order Sphingobacteriales; family Sphingobacteriaceae; genus Pedobacter; species Pedobacter terrestris. Next base: position 3,050,599 of record NZ_CP180264.1, read on the forward strand.
TTATCGTGAGCTTGCGGCAAAATTCTTAACCTCTACACATGCCGAACGTGAAAACATGCCGGGTTTGATTCCATTAAGAGTAGATATGATTGTAATGGCTGCATTACTCACCAATTATGTACTGGAGATCTCTGCGATAAAAGCCATTAAATTGTCTACTTACGATTTAAAAATGGGTGTCTTGTATTCTTTATAAAAATATTTCGAGCGTAGCGAGAAACCTAACGGAACAAACCTTTAAGTTGCAAGTTTTCAAATAGATTTCTCCGCCTGAAAAAGGCATTCGAATTGACGCAGGCTGCTAGATAATTTATAGTGCGCGATCCAGGTGTACATAACCGCCATCCACGTGAATGAGCTGACCTGTTGTATGGCTAGATCTTTCTGAAAGTAAAAACACTACCATATCTGCAATCTCTTCTACCTTCGTCATACGTTGTTCAAATGGAATTTTTTCGGTAATGGATTTCAATTTTTCTTCCGGGTGTTCAAACGTACTGATCCAGGTTTTGTATAACGGTGTCATCGCTTCAGCTACAATTACAGCATTAACACGAATTCCATAAGGCAAAAGCTCTACCGCCCATTCTCGTGTTAACGCGTTCCGACTTCCGTTTGCAGCCGCATAGCCAGACGTTCCGCCCTGACCGGTTTCTGCTGTTTTGCTACCGATATTAACGATTGTTCCTATACTTGCTTTCAGCGCAGGAAGTGCATAATGTACCAAAAGATAATAGTGCACAACATTTTTGTGCAACGATTCTATAAATCCCTCATAAGTGCCGTTTTCAAGTCCTACACCATCATTTACTCCAGCATTATTTACCAAACCATCAATGCGCCCGTATTTTTGCAATACTGTATCTATAACCTCCTTGCAACTGTCAGGTTTTGTAAGTTCTGCGGTTACATAATCGGCTTTCAAACCTTCGGTTTCTAAACTTGCACAGAGTTTTTGATTATCGGCTTCGTTGCGGCCGATCACAATTGGAAACGCATTTTCGCTTGCCAATGATTTTACAATTGCTTCTCCTATCCCTTTTGCGCCGCCACTTACAATAACAATCTTATCTTTTAAATGAAGGTTCATCTTACTTGTTTAATAGGCGTACAACAGGCAATAAATTGTATGCCCTGTTGCCGCTCCATGTTAATTTGGGTGTTTAAATTTTTATTATTTCTTAAAGCGCGAAAATTCGATCCATCAAAATCCATTTCTCGCCTTTTTTTGCCGTTGGCAATGCCTGTTGGTAATTCCACATGAGTGTTTCCCATTTCTGTACAACAGGATTTGCTTCATCGGCATCGGCTTTTGCTTGAAAAGAAAAGCGATCGTTAACCTCCATAATCATAAATAGTCGGTTTGCTGTTCTGTAAATTTCACAGACTTCTACACCAGCACCTCGAATACTTTCTATAATTTCTGGCCAAACAGCCTGATGATATTGCTCATATTCGGCAATGCGCGAAGCATCATCAATCAGATCTAGCGCAAAACAAAATCTTCTCATACGTAAGCCTTGACGTGTTGTCTGCTGGAACCAAGTCCGTCTATACCCAACTCTACAACATCACCTGGTTTTAGATACCAAGGCTCTGGCTTTTGGCCCAAACCTACGCCTGCAGGGGTTCCGGTTGTAATAATATCTCCTGGAAGAAGTGTCATAAACTGGCTCACATAATGAATCAGAAACGGAATATTGAAGATTAAGTTAGAGGTATTGCCATCCTGAAGAATCTGATCATTTACCTTTAACCATAAGCGCAGATTATGTACATCTTCAATTTCGTCCTGCGTAGCGATAAATGGGCCAATCGGTGCGAAAGTGTCGCAACTTTTCCCTTTTACCCATTGTCCGTTGCGTTCAAGCTGAAATTCCCTTTCGCTATAATCGTTATGCAGAACATAACCGGCAACATGCTTAAGCGCATTTTCTTCCGTAACATAAGTAGCTTTTTTTCCAATTACAATAGCCAGTTCTACTTCCCAATCGGTTTTTACGCTATTTTTTGGGATTGTCAAATCGTCATTTGGGCCAACGATTGCAGAAGTAGCTTTAAAGAATAAAATTGGCTCTTTGGGTATCGCTGCATTTGTTTCTGCAGCATGATCTTTATAATTAAGTCCGATACACACAATTTTTGACGGGCGTGTAAGCGGAGCAGCCAAGCGAACAGCTGCATCTACCTTTGGCAGATGAGCAGTTTTAATTTTTTCTGCCAATTGCTGAATACCGTTGCCGGCAAAAAATGCTTCATTATAATCGTCTACAAATGCAGAAGTATCGTAATAATTTCCATCAATGAATACTCCTGGTTTTTCTTGTCCTTCGTCGCCAAATCTTATCAGTTTCATTTCTTATTTTTTTATGGGATGATATAGAACCATCTGTTCATCGTGATTAATTGTTTAATGTTGTAAACCCGCCATCAATCGGATAGTCGCAACCGGTAATAAATGCAGACTCATCGCTACACAAGTAAAGTGCCAGACCTGCAACTTCTTCTGGTTTGGCCATTCGGCCGATGGGTTGTGTTTTAGACAACTTCTGAAACATTTCTTCCACATTATCCGGATAATTGTTTTTTAAAAATCCATCTACAAATGGAGTGTGTACACGTGCCGGAGATATAGAATTACACCGAATGTTTTCTGCAATATAATCTTTTGCTACGCTCATTGTCATGGCTTTTACCGCACCTTTTGCAGTGCTATACGCAAAGCGATCTGGAATGCCAACCAAAGCTGCAATTGATGCCATATTTAAAATTACGCCACCATTATTTTTCCGCAACTGCGGGATAGCTGAGTATAAACAATTGTAAACTCCTTTTACATTTACCTCCATAATGCGGTCAAAATCAGCTTCTGAAGTGTTATCTACCTTACCAACATGTGCAATTCCGGCATTATTAACCAGGATATCAATTGCTCCAATGGTTTCAAAAACTGCTTTCACCTCATTATGGCTGGCAACATTGCAACCATAAACAAAAGCAACTTTACCTAAGGTCTCTATCTCATTAAGCGTATCTTGCGCATGCGCCGCACTCAATTCTATAATGTGCACTTCTGCTCCCTGGCGGGCTAATGTTATTGCTATGGCTTTGCCAATTCCGCTTCCGCCACCTGTAATTACTGCTTTTTTATGAGTTAACTGAAACATATTATCTGTTGTTAAAATTATAAACTTACTCCCCGCTTCCAAGGAATAAAATCATCCTGATTGAGTTGAACGGCCTTCGGAATTTCATCGCCACTGGCCACTTTAATACAATATTCTAGTATATCTTCGCCCATTTGCATAATATTTTTCTCTCCCCGAATTACCGGACCCGTATCAATATCTATAATATCGGACATTCTCTTTGCCAATGCAGAATTGGTTGCTACTTTAATTGTTGGGCAAACCGGATTTCCTGTTGGTGTGCCCAAACCTGTTGTAAACAAAATTAATGTTGCTCCGGCAGCGGCTTTCCCGGTTGTAGCTTCTACATCGTTGCCGGGTGTGCACACCAAACTTAAACCCGGTTTGGTTGCCGGCTCGGTGTAATCCAGAACATCAACAACTGGCGAACTCCCCGCTTTTTTTGCTGCACCGGCAGATTTAATTGCATCTGTAATTAAACCGTCTTTGATATTTCCCGGAGATGGATTCATGAAAAAACCCGATCCAACTTTATGTGCCAGTTCATCGTATTCCGTCATCAAACGGATAAACTTCTCTGCAGTTTCACGATTTACAGAACGATCAATCATTTCTTGCTCTACACCGCACAATTCAGGAAACTCTGCCAACAAAACTTTAGCGCCTAAAGTCACCAGCAAATCGGCACAATGCCCCACAGCAGGGTTTGCAGAAATGCCGCTAAAACCATCGCTGCCACCACATTTTACGCCAACGCAGAGTTTGCTTAAAGGCGCATCTTTACGTTCAATCTTATTGATTTCGATCAATCCGTCAAAAGTCTGTGCAATGGCTTGCTGTATAAGTTCCTCTTCACTCTGTGCCTGTTGCTGCTCAAAAATCAACAATGGTTTATCGAAAAACGGGTTTCTGGCATACAAGTCATTACGAAAATTGGATACCTGCAAATGTTGGCAACCTAAGCTCAGTAACGTTATACCGGCCACATTTGGATGATCAGCATATGCCGCAAGAAGATTGCTCAGCAGATCAGCATCCTGGCGCGTTCCGCCGCAACCACCACTGTGGTTCAGAAATTTAATGCCATCAATATTTTTAAATATGCGCGCAGATTTCAAATCCTGAACGGGTGCAAAAGAAACCTCGTGAATATCTTCGCCCTTTTTCAGCGCATCTGCCAATTGGTTGGCATAGTGTTTATATTTATCATCTACAGAATAGCCAAGTGCGCCATAGAGTGCATCTTTAATTACATCCAGATTTCTATTTTCACAAAATACGGTTGGGATAAACAACCAGTAATTTGCCGTTCCTACCTGTCCGTTATTCCTATGGTATCCTTTAAAAGTTCTGTGTTGATATGCACCTACATCAGGCACATTCCATTGGTAATCTATCCTTCTGTAGCCATAAGGCTCTGCAGCATGTTTGGTGTTTTCTGTATTCATCACTGAACCGGCAACCAGATCAAACTGCGTTTTACCAACCAAAACACCATACATAAAAACTTCTGTTCCGGACAGCATATCGTGCATAAAAAATTTGTGTTTTGCCGGTATATCGTTTTGCAGAAGGTAATCTGTTCCGTCGTAATGCACAACCTCGTCCTTACTTAGATTTGTTAACGCAACCAATACATTGTCTTGATTGTTTATTTTGATGACTTTATTCATGTTAATTTATTTATTGAGGTTTGTAACCGGATTTTCCAAAGTAGAAAACAACCAGAAAACAAATCAATGGAACGATATATCCATATTGAATACTTCCGGAGAGATCGGAAATATAACCTAAACCTAGCGGAAGAATTGCCCCGCCTACAATAGACATTACAATTAAAGACGATGCAATTTTTGTAGCGTTGCCTACTCCTGTTATTCCGAGAGAAAATATTGTCGGAAACATAATCGACATAAAAAATGCAATTCCGATTAAAGCGTAAACCGTTATTAAACCTTGCCCGAAAATGGCAACCAACGATAGAATGACACAGATAACGGCGTAAATCATCAAAAGTTTATTGGGTGCCAGGTATTGCATGAAAAATGTGCCGGCGAAACGGCCGAGCATGAAAGCCAACCCTGCACCGCCAGAATACCATGCAGCAGCTTCGAGTGTTAAACCTGCCGATACTGTTACGAAACGGACAAAAAAACTGAGTACACAAACCTGCGCACCAACATAAAAAAACTGAGCTACAATGCCCCAGCGCAATTGTTTAAATTTTAATGCGTCAAGAATATTTGATTCCTGATCTGTAGACTTGCTTTTGATATCCGGAAGCTTCGTAAACAGAAAAAGAATAATGACCAATAAAATGGCAAAACCCAAAACAGTATACGGCCCTTTTACACTTGCTGCCTCTGTAGTCACATATTGATCATAGGCCGCGGCAGACATGGCCTTAATTTGTTCTTCAGTTTCTGTAGAACCTGTAAAGATAAATTTCGACCCAATAACGGGCGCTAAAAATGCAGCCAGACCGTTAAACGATTGTGAAAAATTTAAGCGCTGTGTAGCGGTGTTTTCCGGCCCAAGTACAGTTACATAAGGGTTAGCTGCTGTTTCCAGAAAGGCCAGGCCACAAGCTATGATAAACAGCGCACCAAGAAAATAAATGTATGCTTTGGTATCTGCAGCGGGAATAAAAAGAAAAGAACCGACGGCAAAAAGTACCAAACCCAGTAAAATGCCGCTTTTGTAGCCCCATTTTTTCATGACATAACCGGCAGGTAAAGCCATGGCGAAATAGGCAATAAAAATTGAAAAATCTACGAAAGACGATTGAAAATCATTCAATTTAAATGCTTTCCGCAGGTGCGGGATTAAAACTGGATCAAGGTTGTGCACAAATCCCCAAAAGAAAAATAAGCTGGTTACCAAAATTAAAGGAAAAAGGTAAACTTTACCGGAGGAGGAAGATTCAAAAGTATCTGTACTGTTGTGGCTCATTATTTTTTACGTGTGTTTTGTAGTCGAATTTGAATCCGGATTGACTCGGATGATACCAGATATAAACAGGTTTGGAACGAGTTATTTTAGGGAACAAAAACCAGCCCTTATCAAATTTATTGTCGAAAATTCTGAATATAAAATAGATTCGTAAATGAAAAAATGTAATGCTGTGCCCATAAAAATTGGTTCGGTTAGCGGTTTGAGTTCTACAAATAACAGTTTAATTGTATAATCAAAATTTTACGCCGTTATCCAATTATTAAGCTATATTGTAAATAATTAACAATTTTGCGATCTTAATTGCAAATTGTACTAAATTTTTAACCAAATATTCCGAAAAACATGAAACCGCACTTATTAAAAGTATCGCCGACTTCTGCGCAATCATTTAGCGCAAGAAGGGACTTGATGCCAGACGTGAACAACCGCTGGCATTATCACTCCGCATTAGAACTCATTTATTTTAAAAAAGGAAAAGGCTCCCAGTTTATTGGAGACAGTATTAAGAATTTTGTTGATGGAGACGTCGTTCTGGTTGGCAGTAATTTGCCGCATTACTGGCGTTTTGATCAGGAATACTTCGAAACTGATGACGAATCTGCTGTAGACATTTATGTTGTTCATTTTGAAGAGCACTTCTGGGGTGCAGAATTTCTAAATCTTCCGGAAAATATGGAAGTCAAAAAGGTAATTGAAAACTCTAAACAAGGGATGCAAATTACCGGAGAAGCCCGCGAAAAGCTCGCCAACCTGATGATAAAAATCATAGAAAGTAGTGGTACAAAAAGAATTATGCTGCTGTTAGAAGCACTATCAGAAATTGCACACTGTAAGGAAATCAATTATTTGGTATCACTTGGTTTTCAATACAACTTTCAGGATGATGAACGAGATCGAATACAAGCCATTTACAATTACACCATTACCAATTTCAAGAAAAAGATTGACCTTCGTGAAATCTCTGACATTGCAAAAATGAGCCCAAATTCGTTCTGTAAATTCTTCAAATCGCGTAGCCGTAAAACCTACACAGAGTTTACCAATGAAATTAGAATAGGTCAGGCCTGTAAATTATTGATTGAAAATCAAATGAGTGTCAAAGAAATCTGCTACGAAAGTGGTTTCTATAATTTTGCCAGTTTCCATAAGTGTTTTAAAAAAATCACTGGGAAAAGCCCGTTAAAATACCAGCAAGAGTTTAACTAAAAACTCAAAAAGACGAACCTTGAGCATCCCCACCAAGGTTGTCAAATAAAAACAAAAGCTCCTGATAAAGCTTTTCTGTAGGTAAGCCCATAACATTCGTATAAGAACCGCGAATTTGCTGTACCACTACCAAACCCCACCAATCTTGAATGCCGTAGCTGCCTGCCTTATCAAAAGGATTAAAGTTATCGATATAAAAATCAATTTCGGCTTCACTAACTGCCCTGCATGTTACTTCAGTACGATCATAAAATGAGCGCGCCGTATTTCCCTTAACCAAGGTTACTCCTGTAAAAACCTCATGTGTACTGCCCGAAAGTTTCCTCAGCATTTCTTGTGCATGCGCCCTGTTACTTGGTTTCCCAAGTATTTCTCCATTCAAAGCCACAATTGTATCTGCTGTAATCACTGTTTTGGTATCAGAAGAAAATGCTTTTGCTTTTTTTTCCGAAATATATACTGCAATTTCTGGCGGTGTTAAACCTTCGGGATAACTTTCATCAACATCTTTAAGCTCGATAGAAAATTCAAAACCTAAAAGTTTGAGCAGTTCTTGTCTTCTTGGAGATTTTGAGGCGAGTATTAACGGCGGGAATGATGCTGACATATTTTTTTTCTGCTAAAATAACAAAAGCGACCAAAAGCCGCTTTCATTATTTTTATTTTTTGGTATCAATTACTGACCTCCACCCTGACGGTTTTGCATCGCTGCGCGTTGCTCTTCCTGCCAAGCTTTGTAAGCAGTTTTTTGATCGTCTGTTAATACAGCATTTACTTTTTCGTCTGTATCTTTTCTTAGTTTCATAGATTTTTCACGCATTGCATCTCTATCACCATTGGCTTCTTCGCGTATTTTGGTCATTGCGGTAGCCTGTTCGGTGTAAATTGCGCTTACTTTAGTTTTTTGATCGTCGGTAAGTTTTAACTTTTCAGTTAAGGTTTCAACCATTTTTTTTGTGCGTTCTTCTGGTGTTCCGCCCATACGGCCGCCACCTTGTTGTGCATTGGCAAATGTTACTACAGCGAATAACAGCGCGCAAATCATCATTAATTTTTTCATGTTTTTTTGTTGAAGTTTGAGACAATTTGAGCGCCATTGCACAAAAAAGTTTAAGCACAAAGTGCAACTTAGTCGTTACAATTAATCTTTTAGCAGTAAAACCGGGATGTGTGATTTAATCGTGAGTTTATGTGACACACTTTCGTGCAGCAGACTTTCAAAAAAACTGCATTTTTTAGGCAAGGCAATCAGCAGCTGTGCTTCTTCACTTTTTGCAAATTTAACAATGCCTTTAATTGTATCGGGATGTTCTGTATAATGGTATTTTGGTCTGAAATCTTTTAACATCTGATCCAAAAAATGTTCTTCATTCACATCAATTTCGCCAGCATTTACGTTTAAGACCAAAAGTTCTATCTGGTGTTTGCTTAAAATGTTTTTAAGCGCGTGCATGGGAATCACTTCTTTTACCTTTTTAAAATCACAAGCCAAAATTACTTTACGGATAGATTGATATTCTGCCTTCGGCGGAACAACCAAAACTGGAACCGGACTGGCTTTCGAAATTTTTATCGCGTTTGAACCGATCTCTGTTTCATCTTTAGCTTTTTTGCCATTGCTACCGATAATGATCAAATCTATAGGTTCCTGGTTTACCCGGTCAATAATAGAGCGTAAAATTGTATCGCGCGTAAGCGAAACTTCAATCTCCGCTTCCGGATTAATTTCCACTAATTTCGTTTTAAGTGCCAGTAATGCTTCGCGCCTGCTGACAATTTCATCGGCAACATGTTCTTCTGTTGTAACAAGTAAATCTGGTGTTGGTAAAATACTTTCATACTCAGAAACGTAATAGGAATTTAAAAGGATAATTTTGGCATTTTTCATTGCCCAGCTTAATCGGGCGGCGTACTGGGCGGCATGATCTGCCGAGCGGGAAAAATCAACAGGTACTAAATAAGTGCTCATATATTTTATGCTTTACGATGATCAATAATTTAATCAATCGATTGATTAAATTAATACGTAAATTTAAGATTTAATGTGTGTATACCAAAGTTGAATCAGAAAATTTTAAGCTGAAAATTGGCTAATCAAAACTATCGCAAAGCGATATTGAAGTTTTGAAACGGTATTGATTATTTGCCGGAATCGGCGGCACTAGGTTGTTCATCAAACCATTTGCCCTGAACTTTCATTACCTTTTCGATAATGTCTCTCACAGCGGTTTTACCACCGCAATACGGAGAAATAAAATGAGAAATGTTTTTAATCTCATTCACAGCATCAGCTGGGCAAGTTGCCAGGCCAACCAATTGCATGACTTTAAAATCAGGAATATCGTCGCCCATATACAAAACCGTACTGGCATTGATTTTCTTATCCTGAATATAATGATTAAACAGCGCTACTTTATCGCCAGCGGCCAAAAATACATCTTTAATACCCAGATTATGGAAACGCCTGGCCATTGCAATTCCATCTCCGCCAGAGATGATACACAAGTTATAGCCTTTTTTTACTGCCAATTGCATGGCATATCCATCTTTAATGTTGAAAGTGCGCAGAGACTGACCGTTGTCTGTTACCTGAACAGAACCATCAGTTAAAACACCGTCAACATCAAAAACGAATGTGGTAATTTCTTTTAACTTTTGAAGAAACATAACTTCTACATCCTCCGAAGGCGACTTTGAATTTTCAACAGACATGATATACGATCGAATTTTACGTAGTAATATTGTTTCTCTTTAGTTGATAGAGTTATTGATTGTCTCTCCACTCGTATACCCAAGCAGATTGAATTTGCTCTAAATGACCCTCGCTGCTTTCTTCGCGTGTTCCTTTAAAATTAGGCAATACAAGTACCCATTCTAATAAATCGGTAAAACGGATACGGTATATTTTGGTTTCAGAAAAATCATCGCCAAATTTCTCATATAAAGACATTGCGATGTCTTCGTAGTCGTTCCAGTAAAAAGGTAAAGCAAATTTATCGTTGTTCATGTTTTGTTTGTGTTTGTTATCGTTGTAGTTTTTTGGATTGGGATTAAGCCCTCGGATTCAAAATTCTTTGGAGTAGCTTAGTGCCCCATAAATCCAGACTGATCTGGAATGGTTACTTCAATATCTCCATCAATTACCACACATTGGCAACCCAAACGGGAAGTAATTTTAGGACGTACGGCTCTATCGATAAAATCTTCTTCTTTATCTGATATTTCCTGAATGTTATCCATGCCTTTGGTTACATATACGTGGCAAGTACTGCAACCGCAAACGCCACCGCAATTGTGCTGCAACTCAATTCCATTGTCCAGACAAACGTCTAAAACCGATTCTCCGGCAGCAATAGGCAGTTCTACAGATTCGTGATCTGCCTCTTCAAAATTTATTTTAAGTTTAAAAATGCTCATAATTATGGTGCAAAAGTAATAAGCAAAAGCCGCAATTGTACTATTTATGTGTTTTTTTAATGCTATTGCTTAAAGTTTGATAAATTTCCTGCAAATCAGGCAGGCCTGTTAACATCGCCAGATGCGTATTTATGGTTTGCTCATCATTGCGTACTGCCGGACCTGTTTGCACATCTTTTGGCAAACTAACCATAATCTTGTCGGTTGTTTCGGCAATGAGGGGCCTAATGATATTAAAATCCAATCCATTCTGAGTTAAAACCTGATTGGCTAACGCAAATAACTGATTGGGAAAATTACAGGCAAAAACGGCTGCTAAATGCAATACCTTTCTTTTTTCTCCGTCTAAAACATGCACGCTATTGCTCAGTTTACCGGCCAATTCTAGTAGTAAACCCAGATCATCTGGCTGAGTGGTTTCTAAACAAAGTGGAATCGTTTTAAAGTCAACATCTTTGGTTTTGGAGAAAGTTTGCAGGGGATAAAAAACACCGGCGCGAGGCAGAAACTTTGTTAAACCTGAAATATCTGTTGCGCCAGAGGTATGTACAACTAAACCTTCAACGTCTGTTAAACCGGCAGCAATTGTTTCAATTGCATCATCCTTCACTGCAATAATGTACAAATCGGCATTCCAAACCAAGTTGGCGATTTTGCTCACACCTTCCGCGTGTAAAGCATCTGCTAATGTTTTGGCATGCTCTGGGTTTTGGCTATATACCTGCAAAATTACTTCGCCCTGCGCAACTAAAGCACGGCCGAGTTGTGTTGCTACATTTCCTGAACCCAGTAGTACAATTTTCATCATTATGCGACTTTCGCTTCTTTTCTTCTTCTAAAAATTGACAGCAAAAAGCCAACAACCATAACAATGGTACCCGCCCAGTATAAATTAATGAATGGAAATTCTATGGCTTTAAAAACTACCCAGGATTTTGCTTGTTGTGGCTTTTCAAAAATCTGAAGTTCAACTTTGCGTTCATCCGGAAGGACTTTAGAAAAACGGAATTTCAAATCCAGTTCATCTATTCTACGTGCAAAATCAAATGTATTATTTCCTTTAATCAGAAAAATTGGTTCTGTATGGAATACTTTACCTGCAGAGTTAACTTCTATGGGTAACCCAACGGCATAATCGCCGGCGCTAAGCACAAGATCTTTTGCTGCTGGCTTGTTGTTTAATGCTTTAATCGTAACAACACCGCTTGAGGTATGAATGGTATCGCCGGCGGCAACCTTCACGATACGTGGTGCCTTATAATTTTCATCATCCGCTTCGCCATCATGATCGCCATGACTATTTTGTTTTATAGCTGCGCTGGTGATATGTGTATACACATCATAAGTTAAATAATGTTTTGTATCTGGCGATGCAATTAAACCCATTTTGGCATTGTCCTGAACATGAGGATGCAAATTAAAATCTTCTTTGACTTGTCCTGTTTTCTCATCCACTACCTTAAAATTTAAAGTATAGTAAGTATTCGGAGCAATTGCAGTATCGGCAATATAGGTAACGGTGTATTTACCCATTTTTTTAGGCTCATTTTTATAGAGCATAATGTTTTCACCTGGTTTTTCAGTTTTTTCAAAATCCTTAACCGGGATGAAATTATTTGCATTAATGGATAATGGCTTATTGGTGGCCGCAGAAATTAAAGCACCTAAAATTAAAAAGGCAAAGCCAATGTGTGCAACAGCAGCTCCAGCAAGCTTTCCTTTTCCGCCGAAGGCTTGATATAGAATACTTGCGTTTGATAAAATAGCGAACGTACAACTAAATGTAATTAAGATGTACATGCTATTGGTATAAATTTCTGTTATGTATACCAAACCGCCGGTAAGTACAATGGCAAACAAAACAGCCGAAACCAAACTGCTGTAAAACTTACGCGGGTCGGTTCTTTTGTATTTTAAATATTGGGAGAAACCCGATATTAACGTAATTAATATCGCAAATGGTGCCTGCCATTGGTTGTAATATTTAACCGCATCTATCGGCGGAGTAAAGTTGGTACCAAAAGCTTTGTTGAAAACAGGAACAGATGTAGAAAAAATAACCTGAATACAAGCTACAGTAACCACTAAAGCGCCAATAAACATCCAAAATTCTCTTGAATAGGTTTCTTCGTCTTTGGTGGTAATCGGCAATTCTTTCCATCTTGAAACGAGCAATACGATAGCAAGTACAGCGAACACCACATTGTATAAAATAAGGTGACCAAACATGCCCATATCTGTAAAAGAGTGAACAGACGTATCGCCCAATATTCCGCTTCTGGTTAAGAAAGATGCATATAAAACCAAAAGGAAACTTAAAAACACCAATGCAATTGCAGTAAAGTATGCATGACCAGTGTTTTTGTATGCAATAAGTACATGCACAGCGCCGATCAAAGTCAACCACGGAATAAGTGAGGCATTTTCTACAGGATCCCAAGCCCAGAAACCGCCAAAATTCAGGGCTTCATAAGCCCAGAAAGAACCCATAATAATTCCTGTTCCAAGTACCATAACCGCAAAAAGCGCCCAAGGCATGGCCGGTTTAACCCATTCTTTATATTTCCTTTGCCACAAACCCGCAATTGCATACGCAAAAGGAACAACCATACTGGCAAAACCCAGGAATAAGGTTGGGGGATGAATAACCATCCAATAGTTTTGCAACAACGGATTTAAACCTCGTCCGTCTGTAATAAATTTCAAGTAATCTTTAAAATTCTCCGGGTTTGCAAAAACCACCGGCGCCATAGATTTCAGATCAACTGCATCACGTAGTAAAATAAAAGGCGAACTTCCAATTCTCTCGCCAAATATTTCTACACCCAAAAGCATTGAAGTTAAAAATACCTGCGAGAATGCTACAGTAGTCATTACCGGACTTTCCCAGGTTTTTGCTTTCCAAATGAGCAACAAGCCTAAAATAGACTGCCAAAAAGCCCAAAGCCAGAAACTGCCCTCTTGCCCTTCCCAAAAGGCAGACACGATATAATAAACAGGAAGTTCTTTTGAGGAGTGAAAATAAACGTAATTGTATTCGTTATAATGGCCTAAAACCAAGTAGAACAAAATGCTCCCAATACCAATTATACAGGCAAGATTAATCAGAAAACCAATTCTACCCAGATTTCTCCAAGAATTGTCTGCAAGATCTTTATTGCGCGCGGCATAGAAATATGCTATAGTTGAGAGTAAAGAAGCACTGAATGCCAAAACAATAAAAAACTGCCCGAACTTACCGGGTAGCAAGTTTTCGCCTACGAATTGAATATCCATTAAAATTAGTTATATTGTTGAACCTTGCCGCTTTGATCTGTAGACTCCACCTTACCGTTCTTATTTACTTCAACAAGGTTATCGTTATATTTAGATGGACACTTCATCAAAATTTTTGAAGCATAAAAAACATTGCCGTCCATTTTTCCAATCAATACCAGTTTTTCAGATTTTTCAAAATCCTGAGGTTTTGTACCGCTGTAAACCACTTGTTTTACTTCGCCTTTTTCATCTTTCATAAAGAAAGAAAATCTATTGGCGTCTTTAACTGCATCGTATTCTGTACCTTTTGATTTTTCCCAATAGCCCATTACGTGTTCCACTTTGTTTGATAAAGTGGCTTCTTTAAAATTTGAATAGGTATCTGTATTTGCGTTTAAACTAAATAAAATCCCTACGGAAATGGCAATGGTAATCAGTCCAATGATGGCACTTTTTTTCATAATATACAGTCTTGTAAAAGCTGGCAACAAAGATAAAAAAATAGCCATAGCGAACGTTCTTTTACATTTTTCTTGTCTTTATATTGACAATTAACTGATGGGCTTGCAGATATGCGTTTACAAATTTTAAAGAAATGCTTTAATGCAGCTAAATTGGCACCAAATTCGCTAACAATTTCACTTCTTTACATCATCTGTAATTTTATTACCATAAACCAATCATTTACGCATCTAAAAACCGAAAAACGATGAACCTTAAAACGTTCTGGAGGCGATTTCTAATCGTTATTGTCCTTCCTCTCTTAACTTCTTGCTTTCAAATTGTTGAAGAAATAAACCTGCATAATGATGGAACCGGCAATGTTCGTTTAACCATTAATTTAAGCCAGAGCAAAACCAAAGTGCAATCCGTAATGCTTTTAGACAGCATTAATGGTTATGCCGTACCAAGCAAACAAAAAATACAACAGGAACTTGCAGAAGCAGTGGCTTACTTAAAAAAATCGCCAGGTATTTCTGATGTCAGAAGCACCAGTGACTTTAGCAACTACATTGCAACAATTAGTTTTGCTTTTAAAGATGTATCTAACATCAACAACATCACAAAAAATATCCTCAATCAGCATAAAATTAAAGCCAACAACACGTCATCCTACAGTTACGATAAAGCGGGCAGAATTTTTAGTCGGCAATACAAGGCTTCGCCAGATGCCAAAAACGCTTACAATAAACTCAAAAACCAAGATAAGGCCATTTTTAACGGCGCAACCTACACCAGCATTTACCGTTTTGATTCTGCCGTAATAAATGCTGCCAATCCAATGTCAAATGTATCAAAATCGCGTACGGCGGTCATGCTTAAAAGCAATGTAATGGATTTAATCAATGGAAAAGTAAACGTTTCCAATCAAATACAACTGTCTAAATAACATCGGTTGCTTAATTCTTTAAGCGCCAAAACAATCATCATCCAATGAAAAAAACTTTAACTGCCCTCCTATTTTTCTGTGCATTTTGTACGGCAAAAGCTCAGGATTTGGCTAAAAAAATCCCGTCAAATGCCTTCACTATCGCCACCATTAAAGGCGATAATGTGTTTAAACTTATGTTTGTTAAAGATTTTGATGAATCTATTCTTGGTAGAAAGCTGTTATCTGGCAGCTCAGAATCGTTAAATAAAAACCTAAACAGCATTGAAGATTTCGGCATCGATTTGCAAAAAAACATGTACTATTTTAACCAGCTGAATGACAGTATTACCTATCATCAGTTTCTGATTCCACTAAAAGATGCGCAAAAATTTGAAAGCATTATGGCCAGCAACAATCACCAAATACAGCACCAAGGCGGATTAAACACTTTTGTTCTGCCAGATAGCTCTGGTTTATTGATGTGGAATAAAGGCACTTTATACGGTGCAATTGGAAGTATAAAGCCCTACTTTTTTGCAGATTCTGCAAAAGCTGCAAAATACGGAATAAAAGAAACCAGATTTATTGAAAATTACGGAGAATCGGCTGTAGATAGCGTAAGTGTAGATTCTGCATGGGTAGCTGTTCCGGAAGTAGCAGTAGAACCTGTTGAAGTACCAAAAGCAGCGAAAATTAAAACCGTTGCACCAAAAAATCAAAAGAAAAAAACAACTGCTAAATCTAAATCCAAAAAGGCTAAAAAATTGCCTGAACCGGTAGAAGAAATGGAAAATTTACCAGTAGAAGCTGTTGCGCCACCAACTGATTTTAATAAACGTTATGACGAATATGAAAAGGAACGTGCAGAACAAGATGCCAAAAAGAAAGCACTGGCGCTCATTTGGTTAAAAGTACAGGCAGAAAAAATACTAAATGGCAGTTTTGAATCAATAGAAAATAACCCATCGTATAAGTCCAGCTTAGATCAAGAATCTATTGCTTCGCTGTGGATTTCCAGCCTGGAATCTGCATACGGCACTTTTGCCTCAGATTTGGGAAAATATGGCCGTGCAAACGTAATGAGCGGTTATGGCAGCTTAAATGCAAAATTGTTTATGGACAAAACCAGTTTCAGGATTTCTACCGGATTGGAACTATCTAAAAACCAGGCAGAAGCTTACAAGAAAATTACCAAAAAGAAGATCAACAAAAAACTCACTAAATATGTCGACAGCGAAAAAGCGATTGGTTTTATGAGCTACGCAATTGATTCTAAAGCTTATCTGGAAGAATTTCCGAAGTTTCTAAAACAAAGCTACGGATCGTTTTTAGGGGCGAATATGGATGAGGAATTGGATTTGGCCACAGATTTCTTTTCACTTTTACTGGATGAAGAAGCGGTAAGCAAAGTTGTTAAAGGCGATGCTTTATTCGTTATTAACGGATTGAACACCAAAGATGTAACCTATACAACTTACGATTATGACGACGATTATAACCAGAAAGAAGTAATCAAAACCAGAAAAGAAACACTTCCTGATTTCCTTTTTATATTCTCTTCTGAAGATACACGTTTGATTAATAAAGTGATCAAATACGGCATCAACAAAAACAAAGTTTCTCTGAATGGCGATGTATACCGCATTATAGAGAAAAAAAGTCCGGTTGATATCTATTTCACCATTAAAGATGGCTTGGTTTTCTTTGGCAATTCTGAAACGGATATGCAGGCGATTAGCAAAAATGAATACCATCCAAAAATTAGCAGCGTGCACAAAAAACTGATGTCAAACAATTTTAGTTTTTTGTTTAATACCAAAAACCTGGTTGGTAAAGTGCCTGAAGAGGAAATTGGCGGAAAAGAAACCGCAGCGAAGTTTAATGAAACCTTAGCTAAAATGGGCAATGTTTATATGAAATCTAACCCAATGAAAGGCAATGTAGTTTCTGCAGATATTAGTGCAGAAATTCCTAACGGACAAGAAAATGCACTTAAATATTTGTTTTCGCTTATTGAAAATGCAATCAAATAAATTATGCTCAAAAAAATTTTGATACCACTGGTGGCAATCTTTGGATTGCTGGCAGTTGCTTTTTGGGGGTATTTTAAATTCAGGCAAATTAAGTCAGAGCAAAATACAATGCCGCAAGGAACAGAAGCAATCGTTAAAGTAAATATAGACGGTTTGTTTGCTTCGGTTATCTGGAGTTGCCTTAAACATCCTGGCCAATATAAATCACTGCAAAAGAAAGCGTTTAACAATCAGTTGAGTTTGGCGCAAACGGGTTTAAAGATGCCGGCAAGCTTGTACTTATATAAAATCAAAGATGGATTTTATACGCGTTTAAGCATCAAAGACCATTCAATCTTCAAAAATTTCATCACCAAACGGAACGATTTTAAGGTTAAAAAATCTACTGAAAGTGATTTATTGACGGCACATTCTGCGCTCTTAGGTATAGATATGGTCTTCGATTCGCGTCATGTTGCACTTTCTTATCATCCTGGTAAACAAACAAACCCTGCAACATTGAATGATGTTTTCAACGAGAAACGCCATGTTCCGGTGGCCAGAAGTAAATTCAACAACATCAATTCGCAGAAAAATCACCTCACCATTGCATTTGAAAACAACATTTTGGGCTTACATTTTAAAGACGGTGCCATACACTTTAACGATGAATTGCTTAGTGATGAAATTGTGCCCGCTGCAAAGCCCAAACACCATACTTTTGCACCAGATATTCCTTTAACCATGTGGATAAATGCAGATTTTAAGCCTTCGGCAGATGGCCGCACAACAGAGAAATTTTCGCTTATTAATGCGTTGAGGAAATCATACGCAGGTTATTTGGATTTTCAATGGATTGGGACAAGCAGTAAAACAGACACGATTATTAGCTATACGTATAATGATAATTTTGAACAGACTGAAACGAAAACCCTGAAAAAAGTTCAAATCCCACAAGTTATTTTAAATATGAATGGAAACTATTCCGCGTTGCGAAAATCACTTCTGGACTCTAACCGGATTGACAGCAAAAGCGGAAAATTTGATGCCCGAACTATACCGTTTTTGAATCTTTACTTAACAGGTACGGGCAACAATATTCAGGTTTCCGGATCAAAAAATTTCGATTCGCGCTTTATAGACAAGTTGCCGTCAGAAAATTTCTTTGAGGCCGATATAGATGTGGAAAAACTTTTACAAGCCACTGATTTTGCACCGAAAGTTGCACAACAATTGCAGGTTAAAAGGATTGTGGCCAGTGCGAAAAGTTTAAGGAAAGGAAAAATTGAAGTTGAAGGCTCAATTGTTTTCAAAAACAACAAGCTGAACAGTATTTTTCAGCTATTGGATATTTTTGGCCAGGCAGAAAAGCTTGACCTGAATTTGAAAAAGAAGTTTCCCTAGACAGATAGACTACAAATAAAAACAGCCCTGAGAAAAAATCTCAGGGCTGTTTTGTAATGAAAAAGTTTGCTTATGGCCAAACACCAAGGTTCATGTAAGAAACTGCAATTTTATCAATTGAGTTAACGAAAGCTGCAGTTCTAAGCGTTTCTGTACCTGGCTTATTCATTAACGTTTCACGAATTTCGTGATAAGAATGAATCATGGTATCTTCCAATCCGGAATTTACAAGTTCAATTTCTGAAGCACCTTTAACAATCATTAATCTGTGTTCAGGAAGAATTGTTTTTCCGGTTAAGTTTTCCAAAGTATTGATCAGGTTTGCATTTGAATTTGCAGCATAGCGATTTTCCATACGGCCAAAAGCAACGTGCGATAAGTTTTTTAACCACTCGAAGTACGAAACTGTTACACCACCAGCGTTACAATACATATCTGGAATAATGATTCCGCCCATTTCCGTAAAGATGGCTTCAGCTTCTGGCGTAGTTGGTCCGTTTGCACCTTCAGCAATAATTTTTGCTTTGATGTTGCGGATATTGGCTTCAGTAAACTGGTTTTCTAATGCAGCAGGCACTAAAATATCACATTCCTGCTCTAAACCTTCCATAGAATTTTTAAATTCTTTAGCTCCGGGGAAACCCAGAATAGAGCCTGTGTTTTTACGATGGGCGAATACTTCGTCGACGTTTAAACCATTGGCGTTGTAAATTGCACCTTCAAACTCGCAAAGGCCAACAATGGTTGCACCAAATTCTGCCAGGAATTTAGCAGAATGGTAACCCACGTTACCCAATCCCTGAACAATTACACGTTTGCCATCCAAACCGGCTGTTAAGCCAATTTTATGCATATCTTCCGGAACATTTACACACTCGCGTACTGCGTAAGCAACACCTCTTCCGGTAGCTTCTTTACGTCCGCGGATTCCGTGTAATGCAATTGGTTTACCGGTAACACATCCCAAAGCATCTAACTGCCCCGGATTCATTGTCATATAGGTATCGGCAATCCAGCTCATTTCGCGTTCGCCAGATCCATAATCCGGAGCCGGTACATCGATACCCGGACCAATAAAATTTTTCTTGATTAATTCTGTAGTATATCTACGCGTAATGGTTTCCAGTTCCGCAACACTGTAGTTTTTGGTATTAATTTTAATACCGCCTTTTGCGCCGCCAAACGGAACATTAACAATAGCACATTTATACGTCATTAAAGCCGCCAGCGCCATTACTTCATCTTCGTTTACCATATCGCTGTAACGAATACCACCTTTGGTTGGGCTCATATGGTGCGAATGCTCTACACGCCATGCATCAATTACTTCATAGCCATTTCCGCGACGGATTGGAAATTGAAAACGATACACACTATTGCATGCTTTGATTTGATTTAACAATCCTTCGGGATGATTGGTAAATTGAGCCGCACTGTCGAAGTTTTTACATACATCTGCAAAAAACTTGGTCTCATCTGCTAGATTAGCCATTTTTATCTTTTATGAATTAAGTATGCCGCAAAATTGCCTAAAATAAATGCATATCTCCAAATGAAAAAACACTTAGTGTATGGCACACACTAGCCTGTATTCTGATCTTTTATACTACCTCAAGGCAACTGGCATCTTCTCTTAAAAATAGGTTTAAACCGTTTAAAGCATAATTATGAACCCATTACCATTTTTAACTTTTGAAGATTTAACTTTCATTTTGCTCCGTTTTAAGGATCGAAAAAAAAATAAAAAAAATTAAATGACATAAAAATGCTTAATCAGTTGTTTATGAACAAGGCCAAAAAATGCTAAAAAAGGATTAGAAACAAAGAAAGGGTGTATCCGATCTCGCAGAAGTACACCCTTTGTTAAGGACTAATTTCAAAAACAAAACGAAAGCTTTGATTTGATTATGGAAGTTTCTAAAGATCCTTTTCCATTTTTTTCAATCTTCTATCTATCGAAAATAAATAGGCAAGTAAACCGACCAAAATGATTACAATACACAATACAACAACATAAATTTTGCCATTGCTGCGTAAAGTATTAGCCATTTCTACTCCATTACCTTGCGCGAATAGCTGCATAGCGAAAATGGATAACATGAGGGATAAAAATATCTTTTTCATTTTAGTTGTGTTGTTTTTTATTTTCGTTTGTTGTTGATTGATTTTCAGCGGTTACGAAGCTATCAAGATCATATTTCAATTCATTTTGATCCGGCGTGTTCATAATGGTTTCAATTGAACGCATGCGGAAACGGATGGTATAAATCCAATATCCGATTAAAATCCAGCCAATGCAGGCCGGATAAAATACCATACGCATACGGCTATCTAAATCATAACTGTTAAAACCGGGGTTTCCGCCATTACCTGGATGTAAAGAATCTTGTAAACGCGGTAAAACAAAAAGTAAAACCACCATCATTGGGAAAGCAAAAATATTATAGATTGCAGAAATTTTAGCTCTTTTTTGTTCTTCATCTATCGCATTGCGCAAAATTAAATAGGCGAAATACAATAAGATGGAAATTGCAGCGAAATTCTGTTTCGGATCGAAACTCCAAAACTCGCCCCAGGTATATTTGGCCCAAACTGCGCCTGTAACCAAGCCGAGCAAACCAAAAATAATCCCTGCATTGATACTTTCTACGGCTTTAATATCGTCAATTTCACTTTTAGTACTCAAAGATTTAATGCTGTAAAAAACAGAGATAGAAAACAATACAATCATGGCAAACCACATAGGAACGTGGAAATACAAATTGCGAATGCCTTCATTTAAAATTGGTAAACGCGGCACCCCCATCAATAATCCTGCTATTGCAGTATAAATGACTAATATCGATCCGAGTATTTTCCACCAGGTTTTCTTCATAGAAATTGTGTTGTTGAATATTGAGTGATTGAATGCTGAATATCTGACTATTGTATCAGATAATAATTCTTTTCAAGCGCACAAAGTTAATAAACTGTTTATTTATTTCTGTTACACCGAGCGAAGTAAATCGCTTTGTTTAGCTTTTAAGGCTTACTGTTTTAATAGAAATTCTATATCTTGTGGAAACTAGAGTATCGCGATGCATATGTTTTTAAAACTTTCATCGAATTTTTATTCACATATATCGCGAGGTAAACAGAACGCTAAAAATTAACAATATGACGATTAACAGTCTCAAAAACAGACCAGAACTAAATGATGATTTAAAACTCGCTGCACTTTATGAACAAATTGCTGCCTTACTTGATGCACTTAACGGCAAAAATGTTCCCACAACAGTTACCAGCGCAATTAATACAGAAATTGATGAAATTAACGCTTCCACATTAAAAGGAAACGATTTCAAAAAGCTGCTAAAATTAAAACAAACGGCAATCCTAAAACTGCTCGATAAAGAACTGAAATACACGCCGCAAAACTACCACCGCAATTTATGGATGCTTTTTGGCATGACTGCATTTGGGCTCCCAATTGGTGTGGCAATTGCAATGAGTATTGGAAATATGGGTTTGCTAGGTATCGGTTTGCCTATTGGAATTGCCATCGGTTTATCTATAGGGATCTCTTTAGATAAAAAAGCACTCGAAGAAGGCCGACAACTTAACCTGGAAATCAAACATTAAAGTTCTGAACATATAATTTGTTGCGATTGATAAGAAACAAGCACAAATAAACCGAAAAAGGTTTAGTCTCTCCACAAGTATGGAAACAGCAGTAAAGAAGTAGCTACAGTAAGTACATTTACAATAAGCAACATACCAATTTCGTCATAACTGTTTTCCCACGGCAAACCGTCAACGGCATTTTTTGCAAGTTTGATCAGTAAAATCAATACCGGAATAATGATTGGGAAGCTGAGAATTGCCATAAGCATACCGCCGTTGCCTGCTTTACTGGCAATAGCCGAAACCATGGTAAAAACTGTAGAAAAACTTATGCTTCCCAAAATTACGGCCACATAATACAAAACCAAATCCGGCGGTGTAAATGTATCAAATACCAGCGTGTAAAAACCCAAAGCAATTGTTGTAAGCAAAAGCATGAGCAAGGTATTGTACAGGGTTTTAGAAATAAGCACTGCAGCAGGACTAGCCAAAATGTAACTGTACAATTGTTGCCCTTTGGTTTCTTGCAGAAAACTTTTAGAAACCCCGTTAATGGAAGCGAAAAGTAAAATCACCCAAAACAAGGCATTCCAGGCCAGTTTATCACTCAGACTTACAAATGACAGGTAACAGGTAAAAATGGTAGAAACCACGTACAGCAACACGCCATTAATGGTGTATTTGGAACGCCATTCCAACACAATTTCTTTATGAATAAGATACTTAACTTCCCTGGCCAGCTGCATATGCGCAAAGATACTTTTCTTAATAAATATAGTGAGATAAAATTGTTGTATTGTTGTAATATTGCAGGCAGAAATGTAGCTGTTTAACACGTTTAACAGCAGATTTTGTAGCTTAGAAATCATGGGAAATCAATATGCAACGGTAATAGAATCGCCGGTAGGGAAAATTAGTATTCTCTCTGATGGCAGATTTATAAATGCGATCCTTTTCAACGAAGAAGCTGCGCAGGGTTTAGATCCGGATGTGCTGAGTGAAAAAGCTGCAGCACAGCTTCGTTTGTATTTTGAGGGTAAACTGCAGGTTTTCGATTTCCCGATAAAACAAAATGGCACAGAATTTCAGTTAGAAGTTTGGAATAACCTATGTGCCATTCCATTTGGTGAGACCACCTCTTACGCAAAATTTTCTGCGCATAAACCTTTGGCAATACGTGCAATTGCCAGCGCAAACGGCAAAAACAAGATCAATATTGTGGTGCCTTGCCATCGTGTTATTGGAAGTAATGGTAAACTGGTTGGTTATGGCGGTGGTTTGTGGCGCAAAAAATGGCTGCTTGATCATGAACGTGAACTGAGCAACACCGGACAAACCGAACTTAAATTTTAACACATGAATCCATTTTTAGATATCGCCATTCGCAGCACAGCCGTTTATGCCTTTATGCTTGTTGCCATTCGCTTAACCGGCAAAAAGGAACTTTCGCAACTTAACACAACTGATGTTGTTCTGATTTTATTGATCAGCAATGCAGTACAGAATGCAATGGTGGGCAACAATACCACTTTATTGGGCGGAATTGCCGCCGCGGCAGTATTGTTTGTGTTAAATTACATACTGAAAAAATCCTTGTTTAAAAGCCGGCGGTTGCGCGAGCTCATTTTCGATAAACCTCAAATTCTGATTCATAACGGAAAACTAGATTTTGATTTGCTCAGTAAATTGGGCATTACCAACGAAGAATTGAGTGAAGCTATGCGCGAACATGGCGTAGACCATTATAAAGATGTAAAACTGGCCATGTTAGAAGTAGATGGAAACATCAGCATCATTACCGGAAACCACAACTTAAAACAAACCCATTTCAAACGTAAACACCAAAATAAAAACCTGGGTTTATCTTAAAAAATTACCAATGACTGAACAACACGAAACGGCAAAGAGTTATCTGAAAGCCATTCGATTGATAAATATTGAAAACGGAAAATGCGATTTTGAAATCGGCAAAATTCCGGCACGGCAACACCTTAATTCCAAATATTTCTTCGCACAAACCGAAATTGATGCGTACCAAAAAGTTGCTCATCCTGCACCGCGGCGCCAATACGTAATTACACTTAAAGGGAAACTTCGTTTTAAAGTAAGCAACGGAAGTACTTTTGATATTGAACCGGGTGTATTGCTTATTGCTGCAGATACTGAAGGTGAAGGACATACATGGGAAATTATTGACGGTGAGGAATGGCACCGGTTATATATTCCGCTTGAGGCAGATGCAGAAGATCATTTTGTTGCCGATGAACATTAGCAAAGCCAAAGAATTTCGATTTCGCGAGATATAAAAGAAGCATTTTGAAATCCATTTAGTCCATTCTTTTCGTAAGTCCTTTAAAACCTATTGGCCCTATGAAATTTTTGTGCTCTATTTTCTTGTTGCTTATTCCATTTGTATCTAAAGATAAAAATGCACCTGTTGATAAACTTGATTTAAAAAAATACTGCGGAACCTGGTATTCTTTATACTCTATCCCAACAATTTTTGATAAAGGTAGTCGCGAAACCACCACAAAATATACTCTAAACAGCGAAGGTTATTATGATGTAACAACAACGTATAAGAAACAAAACGACGAAAAAGTGTATTCCAGATCGTCTAAAATGTTTCCGGCAGACGATAGTAAAAACGGAGAATTAAAAGCACAATTTGTTTGGCCAATTAAAGTAGATTATTGGATCATTGAATTGGCAGATGATTATTCTTATGTTGTAGTTGGCCATCCCGATCATAAATTTCTTTTTATAATGAGCAGGAATAAATCGATCCCGAAAAAAGAATACGATGAAATTGTTGCCAGATGTAAGACCAAAGGTTATGCGGTAGAAAAACTGACTAATCAGCATCATATTTGAGTCGGAGGTCAGATGACCGACGTCCGAAGTCTGGAGACCGGACTTGGAAGATGAATGAAGTCGAAGATCAGAAGACCTGAGTTTGCAACAACAAGTTAATGGTTTAAAACTTTCTAATTAGCAAACTCAGATCTTGGACTTCCTGACCTCGGACTTTAGCGAATAATTTCAAATGTATCTTTGCCTTTAGGCATGTGCAAATACAATCTGGAGAAACTCACACGCGTTTCGCCTTCGGCGGTTTTATATTTTCCCCAAATGGCCCAACGGTTTTTCAACCTTAAATCTTCACTATTTTGTTCTAAACAGACAATTTTGCCATTTCCATATAATTTCATTTTATAGTTCTCAAGCGGTTGCAATTTGAAACTTGGCTCCGTAAAATCTTTAAGTTCATCTCTAAGCCCGTCTTCAATCATTTTCTCATCAAAATATTCAGAAATAACCTGTGCTTTGTTTGATGCAAAACCCAACCTGAAATATTCATCTTGTTTTTTAGTATTGATGATGTTCCAGAAATATTGGTAAGCTGCTTCCGTTTTCTTCAGCAATACATCCTGATCCATTTTGGATAAATCCTGACTTTCATTCCAATCGGGCAATTCATATGGCACTTTTGCTTCAAAATCGAAGCTAAATTCATAATAATCTTTTCCATCGCCAATAAAAGTTTTACCGTCTTCTTTCGTGGCCGATTGATGTGTTAAGATCTCTTTCTGTCCTTCAAAACTATCGTTAACATCTGCATTATTACGCACATAAAGATCAATTTTCATCTTCGTATAATTGGTCAGTTCTGTTAAACCTTCGCCGGTTTCAAACTTGGTTTGCGGATAAAGTTTATATGTGATGGTTTGTTTTCCGGAATGGTTGATATAGTTATTGAGAATAATTGGCGTCATAATCTGGCCATCTTGGAAATATTGAAAAACCGGAACATCATTTACTAAAATCTGGAAGAAACACTGATTGTGGTTAACAAAAATATAGTACAGTGGCTCATCAGCATAATGTTTAATGGCTTTTACCTGTTGGGCTAAGGTATTTGCCGCGGTAATGGTTTCGGTATTGGAATCTGTAATGGGAACTGTATTCATATCTTTGTTTTTTGTATTGCAAGCAGCAAGTGCCAATAATGCAATAAGTAGAATGGATTTGCTTTTCATTAGGTATTTTAAATCAGATTTATTTTGGCAACGGTAAAAGTATGTTCGTCAAAAAGGTTAAATTTCGTATCTACGAGATCGTATTTTTTGTCCTGGTCCCAAGAAGCATCATCTTTTTTCGAAGCTGTAACGCCGAGGTTTACACTTCCTTTAATTCCGGAGAAATAAATTTTGTCTTCATAATACAATCCCTGCTCTTTATCTGCACCATAGGTTCTGGTATGTACAAGATGTGATTGCAGCTCTGCAGAGAGTTTCGTATCAATCTGCGTACTGGTATTTTTAAAGAATGTACTGGCTATAAATGGCGAAACCGGCAATACACCAACAACGTGTATGCGGCCTTTCACCATCAACTTGGCAGACATTTTTATTGTACTGGTACCTATGGCTTTACCCGCACTGTTGCTTAATCCCTGTGCCAATGTGTTTTTAATGGTCACTTTACCCGCATATTGTTCATGTGGTGCAGGTGCGGAAATTTTAATTTTATATTCCTGGCTAATGCTTCCCTTAAATTCAATATTTATACTGGCATCATAACCAGCACGATCAAGTAAAGTCTGCAAACCTTTACCAATTTCGCTTTTCACTTGACCCCGGCCCATATTACGTGCCTGTTTGCCTAAATTGCCACTCAGCCGATCGTCGGTATTGATTTCTTCATTTTTCATGGCGCGGTTAAAGTCTGCCAAATCGCCAGTGGCAACATCTTGTCCTTGCTCGTTTTTTTTATTTGTTAGCAAAGCTTTTTGAATCACACTTTTAAGACTTAAATTTTTGGCAAAACTAATCCCGATTACCGGATCGGCTTTTACATTAAATTCTGTAATGTAATGGATAATGCCATCTTTATATTTTTCAAGATAGCTGCCATAAGTAAAAGCTACTTTAGGGAAAATAAATTCAAAACCCAGATCTTCTACTTTTGCTTTTGCTTCTTGTGCTTTTTTAAGCAAACGAGCGGCCTTTTTAAGTTTAGGAAGTTTAGTTGCTGCAGATTCTCCCATGGTCAGCACGGCGATAATCAGCTCCACAATCATTACAAGAATGGTTAAAGTGAGTATTCCTTTTTCTACAAGATCGCGGTTGGCTTCTGTATAATTTTCTACTTTACTAAATTTTCCACCACTATAATTGTACTTCTTGGCGTAACCTATTCCGTACATATCTGCTTCTGAAATAAAGAAATCAAACGCCAGATTTAGCACCATTGCATAGGCACTTCCCATTGGAAAATATTTGATCACCTGCAGGTATTTATCAATATAATACCGGGCACGTTCTTCCAATTGTTTAATTCCTTTTACAACGGTGATGGTTTCGGGCTTACCCCGATATACAATCGGATAATCTCCATCAAAATCATAAGTGGCCTGCAAAATCCATAATGCATCTGTAAATGCATTAACCACTAATGTTGTTTTATCAATATTGGGAAAATAGCTGCAGCAATTGATGCGCAATTCGTATCGATTGGGTTTAAGGCCAAGTGCTGTTGGAAACATATCTCCGGGAGAAGAAAATATTTTCAGTCTCCCTTCTTCCCCATTCAATGTAATATCGCGCACGTTATTTTGTGCAGCATTTGAACCAACCAACTCTAACGCTTTTATCTTGGTATGATCGTGTTGTTTTTTACCATCTTTAATAAACAAACATTCGTCTGTTTTAAAGCCTTTAACAAATACAGAAAAATCTACAGGTTCTTCGTGATTTGGTGTTAAGGTATTATAATAAATGGTTTCCAGATTATTTACCCGAAAAGTGAGCGTAGTTTTCCGGTTAATTTTATGAATTGGCCGATCTTCATTCGTAATGTAATCAAACTGTTTGGCCTTACTTTCGCCATAGGCTTGCGCCGTTAGTTTATTTTTTACGCCATTGGTATAAAAATAACTGAGAATGGCATTTGCACGTTTGTGTGTAAGTTCCATATTGTACGCATCCGAGTTGCGTATATCTGCATAAGATTCTATCAACACAGGAACTTTTTGGTTTTTTGTGAGGTATTTAACGACATTATTCAGCAATTGCTTGCTGCTTGCCGGAACTTCATAAGCATCGGTATCATAAAAAATGGGCAGGTTAAAAGAAAATTTCTGTTCTGCAAGTTTATTCGATCCGGGAGATTTTTCATCAAAAACAGTTTTAGTTACTTCCCTATCGTGAATACTAATTTGTTTAAACGTACAAAGGTCGTATTTAATAGGTTGTTTATCTTCATCACCAACCGTGATCACCTTATTTCCTTTTGGCAAAGGCACAACTTTGGCAATCAGTTTTCCGAAACTGTTTTTAATAAATAAATGGACCGCATGGTTTATATCGCCTTTTGGCGTGGTATCTTTTACATATCCCTTTGCACCGTCTACTGTAAGTTTAATATAAAATTGTTCTATCGGTTTTTCTGCACCAATTTGTTTACGCCATTGCAATACATCTGAAGCCGGAATATGGATATCCAAAATTCCATTTACGCATTGCTGAGTATAGGTTTTAGCAATTTTCTGATCGTCATTACGAAACAATTCAAACTCGCGGTTGTAAATATGAACAGTACAATTGTAACCGCTTAATCCTTCCAATTCCAGGTGTAAATGCAATGGAACGTTATATTGAGTTGGATTACCGCTGTGAATTTGCTTGTTGTTGCCTTCTATATCTTCGCGCCAATATGAACTTACCAACCTTGGCGGACTATATGCACGCACAAAAAGCCCAGTAAAATCGCTCAGATCTTTAAAGCCAGATAAACTCGCTTCTACGTAATACGTTACTCTTCCGGCATTTGCTTTGGAAATATTTAAACGATAAGGTTTTGAAACCGGCTGACTTGCTTTATAATAATCAACTTTTTTATCACCGGATTGCCTGATCCAGGTAACGTCTTTTTTCTTTTCAGCTTCACTTGTTCCGGGAAACCATTCTCCAACCACCAATTCTACAGTAGTACCACCTTCAATAACGAGGGTATGATTTGCTCTCGATTTATCTGGATGCACACTTCCCTTTCCGTTCCAAATAATTTTCTTTACACCTTTTTTAGCCATAGCGTTATGTTGTATCTAGATTAACCGTCTATTACTCCGGTTTCCATTTCATTTTCTTCCTCTAAATCTGCGGGTGCAACCATCGGATTAAGGCTTTTTTGCACGTCGTTATTGGTATTTTTAAAATTCTGTTCTCCCGGTTGCGCAATTTGCCCATGTTGAATAATCTTGATGCAATCCGTTCCACCAATAGGGCAGGTTGCTTTAGAATCTTCGAGCAAAATTTTCCCTCCGTTATCCAGAATGGTATTTTCATAAAAAGCAGACCATTTTGTAACGACTGCCGTACACGGCGAATTGTTTTTCTTTGCACAACTGCCAAAAGTGTTGCTATCAAACGTAGAGCCGATATCTTTATCTGTTGCAATTGGCTTTTTGCTGCCCTGATCGTCATTTGCGTAATTCTTGCTATTGGTCAAAACCTTTAGCTTATCGGGCTTCGTGCCAAAATTGCATAAGCATGTGGCGCCCTGTACAACTATATGTTTCTCTGCCATAACATTTTCAATTTGTATTTAAAACCACTTTTCCCAAAAACCCTGGCGTTTGGTACCTGATTCACTCCCATCAAGAAAAATCAGGTTAGCCATTTCAGTTTCTTTACGCAGCTTTTTTATTGCATTATCCAGATCTGTGGTAAACAACTTAAACGTAATTTTTTTCTCTGTTTTACCTACTTGCGTCCATTCTGCTACAATCATTCTGATGATGTGCGAAACCGGATCGAGAATATATTTTGCCTGATACCGGCCACTTTCCATATTGATTTCATCAGGAATTAATTCTCCGTTGTGATGAAGTTCCAATGCTCCAAAATGATTTTTTTCTGGCAGAACAATTTCTTCGGTTTGATAACCATCCATCCAAATTTGCAGATTTGGAAAGTGCATATTTTTCGTTTCGGCATTTGCCGGATTGTAATTTTTATAAATCGACTGAAAATATACGCGGATAAACCAATCTTCTTTGAAGATCAGTTGTATAAAATCATTATCGCGTAGCTTGTCTTCCATAACGCCGATGTACCGCGATGCGTAATCGCCTTCAAAATTTGCATCAATTTCCCTTCTGCATTTTGGCCATCTCGCACGGATTTCTTCAACATTTGTAACAGATAGAAATGCACCTGTAGAGTCAGTTTCTACCCTAAGTGGATAGAAAACTTTCCCAGCCAGATAAGCCAGTTTATCGGCAACCAGATCTGGTTCTACCTCATTAATATAAACCGGCGATGTACGATCAATCTGAAATTCAGATCTGGATTCTGCGTTTAAACCCAGGCAGGTAACCGACAGTTCATATTTAATTTCATTCGCTTGTCCGTCATCTTCAAACAAAATGGTGAAGCCGTAATTTTTCTGTTCGCCTTGATGGGTAAAACCCGAACGTAAAGTCTGGCTTCCCGTTGCTGGCTTTTCAGGCGAAGCCGAAACTTCCGCTTCCGCTTTAAACTGCTCCTCACTTTCGCTGGCAGAATCATCCATTAAAAGACTTCTATAATTCATGGCCATTGATTTAATAGGTTACACGTACACGGTCTGGTGTTGGGTCCATCCCAACCCAATCATACTCTGCAGACCAATGCATATATTCGTTGCGTAACTTGCGCAAATCATTCTGTTCTTCCAGTTCTCTGGTATAATCTGCATAACGTTGCTCTGGTAGTTTAGAACCTTTATATTTCTCGTGAATATCTTTAAACCATTTAAAAGTATATGGCCTGCCATTGTCAAAAACAAATGCTTTAAGTTTGGTTTTGGCACGCACGAGTAAAGGATCGTTAGAGATTACATACTTCTGTGTTTCCAGTAATGCTTTATTGATTGGAATAGTGGAATCGAACTTTAAACCATATTCTACCATTAAATGGAGTGGAATGTAGCTAAACGTATTTTTAAGTGTACGCTGGCCAGAAAGTTTACGTCTGAAATTATGAATCGTCAATTGTTCGGTTTTATACCAGCCCTCTGCCACTAATCGATCGCGTTCTTTAGTCAGTTTATCTGTTGGGCCGTTTAAAATTTCGTCTACAGATTCTACGCCTGGCGTGTAACTTCCGCCGATATCGCAGTGTACGCCTGGCAAACTTTTTTCGACGCCAACATGCGTACGGGTAAGTGCAAAATTTTCTCGGTGTTCATTTTCTGCAGTTAAGTGTAGTACGCATTTTGCGCGTTGGATATTGTTTAGTTTCAACTCATCTACATCATTGGTAAAATCATGATTTAATGCCGACCACGAAGCCATAGAAGAAGCGCCCGGTTCATACGAAGAAA
This sequence comes from Pedobacter terrestris, assembly GCF_052343045.1. Lineage (NCBI taxonomy): Bacteria > Pseudomonadati > Bacteroidota > Sphingobacteriia > Sphingobacteriales > Sphingobacteriaceae > Pedobacter > Pedobacter terrestris. The sequence goes on from NZ_CP180264.1 coordinate 3,082,344, forward strand.
CCGTATCAAAAATACCGAGGTAACGAATTTCAAGTCGTTCTACAACTAAACCTGCCTGCGCTAAAAGCGCCCCAAAATGCCCTCTCGCAGGTGTAACTTTGCCATCTTTGCGTTCTTCAGACTTACTGATTTCTGCTACAAAATGCCGTGCTGCAGCCGCACCACGACTAAAACCAAAAACATCTACCGTGAGTTTGGAGATTACTTTTCCTTTTGGCAACTTGGAAACCAGTAAACTACATCCTTTTTCTACCTTACTTCTAACACCAGTTTCGCCAGTACCTAAAGCATAACCTAAAGTATCATCTGCACCAGAGTCTGTTGTTCCAATTCCCTCAATATAAATTTTACCGTCATTTTTATATCCTTCCCAAATGCGCGCTACATTGCTGTAGGTATTTTGATAACTGCTGGTTTCATCTCCCTTACCGTGATCTTTATATGCTTGTGCTTTTGCAACATCAGCCGGATCTGTAGATTTTTTGGTCTTATTATACTCCATCCGGCCTTCAGTATTGGTTTTATTGTTCCGCGTACCATCAAAAAACATTCCTTTGATAATTTCTATACCTTTATCACCTTCTTCACGTCCATTATACGGACCGAACTGAACACTAGTTGTACTTGCCGCCATAACTATTCATTAAATATTTAAACTGATGAATGGGCTGGGTTTTTGCCTGTTGTTTTAAATCTAGCGTAAGCATTTTCTTTTGCGGATCTGCATGGATTTGAAGTTCTGCCGGAAGGTTTTTATCCAACTTATCTTTCATTAATCCACGGATTTCATTTTCCTCAAAATCAATTGGAATTTTTTTGGCATCACCGTCTTTCAGCAGTTCTGGCAAATATTTTTCATCGCCAGAAAGTACCACAAAAGCTTCGTATTTGTTTTTCGCTTCGTCTGTATATGCAAAAGTGAGTAAGTAAGGCAACGCACGTTCTGTTTTACTTTGCGCGCTGGCACCATTTAACATGTATTCTTTCTCACCATTGCACATTAAAAATTCCCAGGCGGTTAATTTATAACCTTCAGGCAAGATAATTTTTGGTGCCCAATGGTATTTTTCTCGATAAGTTTGCGTAAAAAGTTCTACCGGAGGATAACCTTTAGTTTTGATTTTTTGCTGAACCGATGGTTTCACAATCATAGGATCTGCAACCACATAATCTACATATTTAACAGTAAACATGTGTTTATCTTCGTCAGAAAGCGAAGCGGTATCTATTTTAGTTTCGGCAGCATTAAATTTTGCAACTTCTACCTGATTGCCATCGCCTGCAATCCAAACTACAACATTGCCTTTTGGCGCCAAACCAATCACAAATGTATTGTAAGTCGATTTTTTCTCTGCTCCGGTTTCTCCAAAACCTTCTTTAAAAAGCTGGGTTATTTTATCTTTTGGCAGAGTAAACTGACCTGAATATACTTTCTTCTCTGCAAAAGAAACCCAGGTAAGGCCAAGATAATCTGGAAGATTTTTCTGCTCCGGCCCCGAGGCAATAGCACCACCTTCATTTCCCCAACCAACTGAAACCGGACCAAAATGTGCTAGGGTTTGTCCGTAGCCTTCACCAGAAATTTCTCCCTTATATACTTCTATTGGATATTCTTGTGGTGCAGATAATGTAGCCGACCAATCAAATTTATCTTCCATATTTTGTCCGTTGCAACTCATTACAGTTGCAGAAATAATCATCAAAAAAAACTTAAAACCATTGTGTAATTTCATGCCTTGCCTCCCCTGCCTACAATTCTTTTATTGCAGGCCAAAACCAGGTTATTGTGTATGGCTTCTACATTCACCTTATCGGCCTGTTTCTCCAGGTTTTTTTCTACCTCAAGGGTATACGTCGCCGCAACTATAATCGTCATGTTGGTTGCATTTTTCAGAATTGCCATAACTTAGAACATTTTAGATTTTTCTGCACTGTTCACTTCAACAATTTTTCCGCTTTGGAGCGTCATATTTTCAGCCTGACTAAATATGCTCACCTGACTGGCCAACTCATTTGAAGTTTCTGCCTTACGGAGGAAATCTTTGCTCACCATCTCCGTTCGGTTGTCAGAACTTTCCTGAATATCGCCTGTAGCCGTTAAAGTAAAGTTGTTGCCTGCGCTGGTATTGATATCTTTCCCTACAGAAACGGTTTGATTGTCGCCAACATTCACAGATTGATCTTTGCCAACTTGTACGCCCATATTTTCTTGCACATTAATCTGCATATTTTTACAGTTTAAAGTCATGTTTTCCAATGCAGTTATAGTGATATTGTTTCCCTTAGTATCGATATGGATAATATTTGCATGAATATCGGTAATCTTAATACCTTGGGTACCTTCATTATCGTCAAATTCTATTAAGTGACCACTTCTTGTAGTTAAACTTTTTAAGTGATTTTGGATTTGCGGCGTACTATCTACATTGCTTTGATTATACACACTTCCCATAACCACCGGCCGGGCAATATTTCCTTCTTCAAAACCTACAATAACCTGATCGCCGATTTCCGGAACAGCAAAAAAACCCCGGTTAGAACCGCGATCACCAATACCTGCATTTGGTGTAACTACACGTAACCACTCTGTAACGTCATTGGTTTGACAAGCCCATTTAAACTGCACTTTTATGCGGCCTTGCCCTTGCGGATCATCATTATCAATAACATCGGCAAGCTGCATATCCGGATTGGGTTTCTTTGCACTGTTAACCAAAATTCGCTCAGTAGAAGAAACCAAACCTTCAAAATGATTGTGATATTTACCATTTTCGTCAATATGGTGGGTAATTTCGGTGATCAGAAATTTGCCCAAACTTTGCGTTTTAAAAGCCAGTTCTTCACGTACACTCATCGTAACTTCGGCAATTGTACCAATGCCTAGCTCGGCATTATCTCCATCGCCTTTTAGCTTAAGCAATTCGCTGATATTTGCCTTTTCTTCGTTTTCTACCAAACTTTGAATATCGGCATCACTCTCAATACGGATTCTGGATTGCTGATTGAATGTTTTGCTGTACATAAGATTGGAAACCTCTACAGCATGGGCCAAATCTGGCGTTCCGTCGGTTTTACCGGTACTCTCACTATGCAACATTTCATTTTGCTTTGGATTATATGCAAAGCGTTTTTTCTTGATTGGCGCAATGCTCATTCCGTATTGCAGATTCTGCACATCCCGTCCATAAAACATAGAAACCTGTCGCTGATCATCTGGTTTACCAAAATTTAGTTGTTTTCCATCGTAAAAAAACCACTCGTGATATTCGGCAGAAAGGCGATTTAAAAATTCAAAATCACTTTCCTGATATTGAATTACATAATCCAGTACCTGCGTTCTGGTTGCTTTAGATACGATATTCAAATCGTTACTTGGCGTATCTTGTGTGGCAAGTTTCACAATTTCATCGAGGTTTTTCTCCAAATAAGAACCAAGGTCTGCTCCACGATCAATCAAAATCGTTGGACTGTAACCACTTACAATAATTAAACCGTGATAACCGTGACTTTGACTGAGTTGCACATTTGTTACCAAACCAGAAAATTCCTGAAGCTTATCACTGGCATGGCCAAAAGATGCGGTTAAGGTTTTTCCAACAAAATTTTTGGTTTCATCGAGTGTAATCAAACCCGGAAATCCCATTTTATCATTGTTAAAACGCAGCTCAAAATAATGGTGACCATTAAAAACCTGTTTCAACATAAAGGAAGCAATATGGGTAATTGCTTTATTTTCGATATTAATTTCTGTGATGAGTTTTCGTTCCATAGTAGATGATTTGTAATTGCACCGCTTTGATTTTCAATTAAATAAAACGGCTATTCTGAATCTTTAATAGATTGATACGATTTAACATTTGCATTTAAAACTGTAGTAAACGCACAGCGATTAAAAGCAGTTTGAAAATTAAGCTGTAAAGTGCGTCAGATCTATAAAAGCCTATTTCTATAAACTGAGAATTTGTATGACATCTTCAGATTATCTGTATTGAGCCAACAAAATTACGGTTTAAGGATATTGCAAAACGCATTACATTACCGCCAGCATTCTGATTGTTGCCGGGATTTTTAATTGATTTGATTTGTATACCAGCGCTATGTTTTGACCAAAACGATGTGGCGTTGCTTGCTCGCTAATAACTTGATTACCGAAATAGGTTGTGTGAGTAGAGCGATACTTTTGGCCTGAAAAATTTAATCTAGCTATGAAAGCCATAGGTTTAAAATTTAGAGATTAGTAAAATGATTTGCAGCGTAACTGCCTCATTTGCCAAACAAAAACTAAGCCAATGGCCCGTAATTATAGATAATGCAAGCGTAATCAAATACTCGAAAACTGGAGAATGAACAGAGAAAAAGATATTTCTTATTCTAGAAATAATTGGATTGTCTGGCTTAAAACAATTTTTTTGCGTCGAAAATTAATTTTCAGACAAAAATGTTAACAATCTAAAACCGGCGTGCTTAAAACCTGTAGGAGTAAATATTTTTTAAAGATGTTGTGGAGTTTTTGAACTTGCTTGTCCGCAAGATGTAGTTTTTAGCAACAGATTGGGGATCTGTTTGTTGCGAAATCAAGAATTTCGAAAGATTCTATCGCCGTAAAGTTTATTTGAAGCGTAGATTACTATAACTCCGACTTGCCGATAAGAGAAGGGCAGAAAAAGTTTAAATTAATTTCTGCCCAATAAGTTTTATTTAAGGCGTAGCTACGCTGCTTACAACAAGTTTTTCGCCGCGTTTTACGCTAAAAAGCATAAACAAAACACCAACGAGTAAAACAATCCATCCCCATTGAAAATGAACCACCTTCCCTATTAATTTGTTCGCAATACCGTATTTGGTATAGTTATTTGCTGTAAAATATACTGCAATAATACTGATGACGTACCAAATGCCCATTACAAAACTCATGAAGCGAAATGCACCTGCTTTTCTGACAAACAATACGAGCACAGAAAGTGCAATGATGGCGTAAGTAATAAAAAATAATCTCGCATCAGATTGATAAAGATTCCAATTGCCTTTAATCGGAACTTTTAACATTGGACAGAAACCCGAAATAAAGCAAAGTAAAACACCTAGCCAGGCTCTAAATTTACTGAGGATCAACATAGCATATATACATTAAAGAGGTTAAATATACAGTAATTATTTGCCCATGTCTATGCCCATTTTGTCTGCAAAATGAGCGCAGTAATCGCGAAGGTCTTCTACGATAAGTTTTTCGCCAGTTGCACGTAGAAAGCTATCGCCCATGGTTTGCAATGTTTCATAGAAAAAACGTTTCATTTCATCTACAGGCATATCCTTTGTCCAAAGATCAATGCGCATAGAGTTTTTATAATTGTGATCCCACAAGGCCAGAATCATAGATTTTACCGGCACCTGATCTGAGGTTTTTGCATCTGTACTTTCCCAAAGAATATTTTCGGGCATATTGTTGTCGTCTAACTCAACCGTAACTTTTATTTCTGCTGTTCTCATAAAATGATTGTTCTGTTATAATTTTTTAAGCCTGCAAAGATGCTGATTTTAGCTCCGATTTGGAGGATTGATTAAGCCACTTTTTGTAAAATTAACATCAAGATTGCGGTGGTTACGATAAATATCAATTCGACCATCCAAAGGCGTTTAAAGTCTTTAAGTGTGAAACGAAAAACCAGGTCCGTAACAAATGTGACCAAAATTAAACAACCCAGAATTAATTTGTAAAAGCCGCCAAAATCAACCGTTTGCGGTTTTTGTGCATGCTGAAAAAAGCTGAGCACCAAAAAAGCAAAGGCAATAGAAGTAATAATATTTAAAGGGGTGATTCTGGTTTTCATGATTTCTTTTTATCGAAACGTTTACCTTTCTTGAAAGATTTAACGGCTTTTCCGGCTTTTGCCTTTGCTTTGTCCCGATTTTTCTGATCGATAACTTTGGCATTTTTCTTCTCGTGAAAGGCACCTTTAAAATCCGGATCTTCTTTTCTTTTCTGGTTGTCAATTTCGCGGGCAATATGCTGGCGTTCATCGTAAGGTGTTTCTTCGATAAATACACCGGCTGGAATATCGTGTACGGGAATTTGTTGACGAATCAGTTTCTCAATTTTACGGATATAGTATTTTTCTGCCTCGGTAGCAAAAGTGATTGCATCGCCTTTGGCAAATGCGCGCCCGGTTCTGCCAATGCGGTGTACGTAATCTTCGATAATAATGGGTACTTCAAAATTAATTACGTGGCTCACATCACTCACATCTATACCTCTACTGGCCACATCTGTAGCCACCAGTACGCGTATGTTGCCTTCTTTAAAGCTATTGATAGAATTAATTCTGGTATTCTGACCTTTATTGGCATGAATAACGCGCACATTTTCTGCGCCATAACGGCGCTCTATAAAACTGAAAATATTATCAGCTACGGTTTTTGTTTTGCAAAAGATAATCAACCTTTTGAAGGCTTCATCATCTTTTAACAGGTTTTGCAGCAAATTGATTTTCGTTTTAAAGTTTGGTACGTAATATAAAGATTGCGTAACATTTTGTGCCGGCGTTGCTTGCTGTGAAGCTTCAATAACGGTTGGATTTTTAAGAAAATCACCTGCAATTTTTTGAACCAAATCGCTCATTGTTGCAGAAAACAATAAATTCTGACGCTTACGCGGAACAACTTCAAGTATACGGTGGATAGAACCGATAAAACCCATATCCATCATTTTATCTGCTTCATCCAGCACCAAAAATTTAAGGCTTTGTACATTAATATCTCCAGTAAGATAAAGATCTAAGAACCTTCCGGGTGTAGCAATTATAATGTCTACGCCTTTAGAAATTTGTTCTTTTTGTGTTTTAGGACCTAAACCACCGAAAATAACGACAGAGCGTAAATCGGTATATGTAGAAAATAGCTTTACCTGTTCTGCAATTTGCATGGCAAGTTCTCGCGTTGGCGATAGAATTAGTGCTCTGGGATGTTCCCCTTGTGCGTATTTCAATTGCATTAAAATAGGCAAAACAAACGCCGCAGTTTTACCTGTACCTGTTTCTGCAATGCCGAAAATATCCTGACCGGACAATATTGGCGCAATTGCTTTTTCCTGGATTGGGGTTGCCACCGTATAACCAGCATCTGCAACTGCATTTAAAATCTGCCGATTTAATTTAAACTCTTCGAATGATTTCGCCATAGCGCACAAAGATAGTGATTAAGGTTGAGGGTTTGAAAGTATAAGCACAAGCCTTTGTTAGGGTATATCTTCTGAACCCAATCCAAACGCATTTGAAAACCCTCACGCAATCCAGAATGTAACATTTAGAACCTGTAATCAGATGCTTTCTTGTATTAATCTAAACTGATTTCTAACATAGGATGTCTAACTTCTAAAATCTATTTTTACCTTTGAAAGCATGAACTCTTACCTGATCAAATCGGCTACAATTGTTAACGAAGGCCGGAAAATAGTTGCCGATGTGTTAATTAAGAATGGATTTATCGAAAAAATTGGCGAAAATCTTTCTGCAGAAAACGTAGAGGAAATTAATGCTGAGGGGAAATATCTTCTTCCAGGTATGATTGATGATCAAGTTCATTTCCGCGAGCCAGGACTTACACATAAAGCAGATATTTTTACAGAAAGTATGGCTGCCGTTGCCGGAGGGATTACATCATTTATGGAAATGCCCAACACCGTACCGAATACTTTAACGCAAACCTTACTGCAAGACAAATACAATATTGCTGCAGAAACTTCACTTGCAAATTACTCATTTTATATGGGTGCCAGCAACGATAATATTGATGAAGTTTTAAAAACCGATCCAAAAAATGTTTGCGGCATTAAGGTTTTCATGGGATCTTCTACAGGAAATATGCTGGTAGACAATGAAAAAACACTGGAAAATATTTTTAGTCAGGCCCCAATTTTGGTTGCTACACATTGTGAAGACGAAGCAACCATCAGGCATAATCTTGCGCAATACAAAGAGAAATACGGAGAAAACTTAACCATTGATATGCACCCGTTAATCAGAAGTGCAGAAGCGTGTTACATTTCTTCGTCGCTTGCGGTAGATTTGGCCAAAAAGTACAATACCAGATTGCACATTCTTCACATCTCAACCGCGAAAGAAATTGCATTGTTTGATAACACAATTCCTCTGAAAGACAAACGAATTACTGCCGAAGCTTGCGTACATCACCTTTGGTTTAACGATAGCAATTATGCTGAAAAAGGAAATTTCATCAAATGGAATCCAGCCGTTAAAACCGCTGCAGATCAGAATGGAATTCTTCAAGGTGTTTTAAATGACAATATTGATGTAATTGCAACAGACCATGCTCCACATACTTTGGAAGAGAAACAGCAAGCTTACCTTCAGGCACCTTCAGGCGGTCCTTTAGTTCAGCATGCATTGCCAGCCTTGCTGGAGATGCATTTGCAAGGCAAAATATCTTTAGAGAAAATTGTGGAGAAAACAGCGCATAATCTGGCTATCTGTTTCAATATCGAAAAACGTGGTTTTATTAGAGAAGGTTATTGGGCAGACCTTGTGTTGGTTGATTTGAAAGATTCATGGACAGTAACCAAACTCAATAATTTTTATAAATGTGGCTGGAGTCCTTTTGATGGTGACACTTTTCAAGCCAGCATTACGCATACTTTTGTTTCTGGAAATCTTGCTTATGTAAAAGGTAGATTTACTACAGATCAGATTGGCAAAAGACTGACTTTCGAAAGATAAAAATTGAGAAGACACCTGTGGTTTATACCAAAAGTGATTTATTGGCGCCTTATACAAAGAAAGGATATAAAATACACAAAAAAATATAATTAAAATATTAATAATCAAATTGTTATATAAATTTTTTATAAAATTCTCACCAAGACAGATTTACGATTATTTCTTGAAATATCTTCTCTCTGACCAAGATTGAAACAGAAGGTCTATGAATATGTATTGAATTTGAAGCAAAATTCAAAAGCGTATTATTCTGCACCAATCTTAAACAAGGATGAAAACCTAATTGATAAAGCGGATTGATTCATCGCCGTCTCTAATAATCTTCGTTTCAACCCCCTAAATCAAAAACATTTTAGCATTTCAAAGACTAAAAGTTTGTTCATAGCTTTAAGTGTGTAGTTTTGAATTATTCGAACGCAATATTTAGCCAACTGTTCTATCCATTAAAAAGGGGTGAAAGTTCGGGAAATATTATATATGTATGGTTGAATATTTATGTTGAAACCTCATATATTTTGTCAGCTTCTTTCCCAAAACGTATTCTTAATCGTTAGTCAATTATCAAACCTGCTGTTGTTTACATAAAAATAGCTTAAATCCTAAAACAATTTTAGTTTTCAGTTATATTCGAGCATAGTAAGAGTCTTAGTACTTACCTTAAACATAAGAACAGTACAACATGAAATTAAATTACGCACTCGCTCTGATCCTAACTTTGTTGCTCTTTAATTCTTGTAAAAAAAGAACCACATATAGATAAGTCTGAAACAAACGCTTTAACCACAAAATCTAATTTTAAGGCAACAAGAGCAATACTACTTTAACTTATTTAATATGCTTCCGGAAGTACAATATCAATGGGATCATCCAATGCTTTTGGATAGGGAAGGCAACCCCGGCATCAATTTTGTAAAAATATATGAAACATTTGGTATTTCTGAATTCGACAATACAATTTTTCGGTTTTTTATTGCTGAAAAAGACGATATTGAAAAAGAACGACTAAATATTGAGGAAGGCGATGTGGTGGTTTTCAGTAGTTTTGGTAACTATTTTAAATATGACTATATAATTAAAGGCGGAGGAAAAAATCTCTCAATCCAGAACGGTGTTTATGTTGGGCAAAAGAGTTCTCAGTTTGAAATTTTTCTACAGCAGATATACGAATTCCAGGCAGCCTTAGAATTTTTCATGAATTATACGCAAACCTCAGGGTCGTATAGTGCGAGCGACTATGATTTATCCGCAGCGCTTGGTAATAATATTAGTGTAAATGTACAAGCACCTTATCCCCCGGATACGTTACATAAAGTAGATATTAAAGATAGTCGATATATAAAAAGACCGCTATCGAGCTTTATGTTTTCATTTAAATATTATAGAGCTCACCCAACAACAATTACCGATTTTAATTTTATTTCAACCTCATTTGGAGTAGATTATACGTTAGCGGAACCACCAACTATCAGTAGTATAATTTATGCCTAAAATACCATAAATATACGATTAAAAATTAAGCAGAGTATAATTACAGATGGTTTTCCAATATCGTTTCTTTATTGGTGTACGATTAGTTATAATTAATTATTCCGAATCTGCCCAAATATCATATACTCAGATTATGTGATTAAAATCAACCATTTTAGATGTAATTAAATAATAATATTATGATTTATCGCAACAAAACGGAAATGAATTATGTAAGAGCATGGTGTTTAATCATTATCCGACTAACGGCAGGACTATTTTTATTTGCAATTTTATTTCCCTATTTAGTCTCAGCTGTTAACTGGATTGTAGACCCCTTTGAAGCCAAATCTGTAAGAAACGCTTATCTCGAAAATTTGAAAAAATCATCTCCTGATGCCTATAATAAATTTATAAAAACAGAAAGTTACAAACGATTTATGTCTTTTACTACGTCAGATTCCGTTGTCCTCTTTTATAACCTCGATCCAAAGTCACCTATTTACAGAGAAGTCCCCAAAAAGTAATTTAATTTTGAAAACTCCCAAAGACTGTAATTTATTAATACAATTATTTCCGTTTTTTTTTTCGATCGCACAGTGATTTTTCATCAAAAAACCGCCGGTAATTAACAGTATGTCACATGTCTAAGAGACACTAATTTATTTATATTTGTGTTTATTTTTTCACCGAGGCAACAATCTAACCAGATGGTAGTTCGAAATTTTCTAATCAAAAGTGCTATATATTTGATTTTAAGCTTGTCGATATTCATTTTTGGCTCTTTTCCAATAATCGTTGAGCGTTATTATGCGCCCGGCATTTATCCTTACCTCTCCTCAACCTTAAGGTATTCTTCGTCTCTTTTTCCCTTTGCAATAGGCGATTTTATTTACCTGGCACTAATCGTTTATGTACTATATAAAATTGTCGCTTTCGCAAGAAAATTTAAGCAGAAAAAGCTCAACAAAAGTCATCGCTTCCAGATTCCTTTGCAGGTTTTAAACTTTTTCTTGATACTCTTTATCATATTCAAAATCGTATGGGGACTAAATTACAGTCGCCCGATGATTAACGAGCAGTTGAAAATCGGAGATGACAAATACAACACGAAACAGCTGGTTTCGCTTGCAAACCTATTCATCACTAAGACCAATGTCCTGAAACTTGCTCAAGCAAAAGTGCCACACTATTCTATAGATGAATTGGAAAAAAAATCAGCAGATGCGTACAACTTTATGGCCAAACAAAATACGGTGTTTACTTATAAAAACCCCTGCTTAAAGAGTGTCCTGAATTCATGGATCATCAGCAAAGTTGGAATTGAGGGATATTACGCTCCGCTAACCGGCGAAGCGAACATGAATATGTTGTTGCCAGATTTTGTAAAACCTTATGTAAGTTGCCACGAAATCGCACATCAATTGGGCATTGCTTATGAAGATGAAGCAAATTTGCTGGGTTATTTGACGGCAGTGAACAGTCCCGATTTGCACTATCAATATTCTGCAAATTATGAAATGCTGAGGTATATTCTGTTTGAAGTGAGAATGAAATCGCCTGACGAGTACCAGAAACTTTATGATAAGCTAGATCCTGGAGTGATCGCAGATTTTAAAACAGAAAAGGAATTTTGGAGAAAATACAACGGCCAAATGTTCGGCTATATGGATGCAACTTTTGATCGCTTCTTAAAACTAAATAACCAGAAAAAAGGAATAGACAGTTATCAGGATATCGTAATTTGGTTGTGGAATATTTATAAGTCGGAGGTCTGAGGTCTGGGGTTCGAAGATAGGAAGCAGCAAGCGAATATTCAGAAGTCTAAAGTCGAAACTTATAAACACCTAATTTCCAAACATATAACTTACCTAACTTAAGACCTCCGACTCTTAAACTAACCATGAATCGCCTCTTTGGTTCCGAAACTTTTTATCAGTTCGCCTTCAAATTCCAGCCATTCTTTCCAGCGTTTATCAACGTCAACATCAACACTATATTTTCGGGCAAAATTCAGAAAAGTAGTATAATGAGTTGCTTCAGAAACCATCAGCTCGTGATAAAATTTGGATAATTCTTCATCTTTAATGTTCAAAGACAAGACCCTGAACCGCTCACAACTGCGGGCTTCAATCATCGCTGCAAACAACAATCGATCAATAAAAGCCGTATTCCGGCTGCCATCTTTTTTACTAAATTTTACCAGTCGCCCAACATAATCATCTTTACGCTCGCGTGTTAAAGTATATCCCCGGGCTTTAATAATATCAATTACCATTTGAAAATGCTGCATTTCTTCAATGGCAATTGCAGTTAATTCATCTACTAAATCCTGATGTTCTGAATTTTGGGTAATCAGAGTAATTGCATTAGAAGCGGCCTTTTGTTCACACCAGGCATGATCAGATAAAATTTCCTCTAGATTCGATTCTGCAATATTTGCCCAACGCGGGTCTGTCAATAATTTTAATCCTAACATGATGTGTAAACTTGCCGCAAAATTAAAAAATAATCGCGATCATTTCTCAAAAGGCTTCGTCCGATTCTCTTTTACAACACGATTGTCTATTTCCATTACCTGATTTTGACAAATCGTCGTTTGATTTTGCGTTTAAAGCACTTATTTTGTAGAAATTTCTATCATGAGCAAGCAGAAGCTATTAATTATCGGATTGGTTTGGCCTGAGCCAACTTCATCCGCCGCAGGCACAAGAATGGTGCAACTCATTAAATTATTTCTCGCTTATGAATTTGAAATCACCTTTGCCTGCGCAGCGTCTAAAAGTGATTTTAGTTTTAATCTGGAAGAACTTGGTGTTAATGAACAAGCAATTTTGCTTAATGACAGCAGTTTTGATGCTTTTTTAAATGAACAGAAACCCAATTATGTACTGTTCGATCGGTTTATGATTGAAGAACAATATGGCTGGCGCATCAAACAAGAATGCCCTGATGCCATGTGCATGCTTGATACGGAGGATTTACATTTACTACGGCAAGCGCGCCAAGAAAGTTCTAAAAAGAAATTGGCAACAAATTTATTTTCAGAAATTGCGAAACGCGAAATTGCATCGATTTTACGTTGCGATCTTTCACTGATTATTTCAGAATCTGAAATGGAGATTTTAAAAAAGGATTTCAGAATGGATGCTTCTTTAATTTATTACCTTCCTTTTTTAGAAAATTCTATAACAGAAGATGTGGTTAAAAACTGGCTTCCTTTTGAAAAGCGAAAAGATTGTGTTTTTATCGGCAACTTTCTTCACGAACCGAATTGGAATACCGTACAGTTTTTAAAAACACAAATCTGGCCGGAACTTCGTAAAAAACTTCCAGGTGTAAATCTTAATATTTATGGTTCGTATCCAAGTCAGAAAGTTTTCCAGTTGCAAAATAGAGATGAACGTTTTTTTATTCATGGCCGGGCCGAAGATGCGCGTACAACAATCGGTAAACACCGTCTTCTACTTGCTCCTATTCAATTTGGTGCCGGTGTAAAGGGCAAATTTATTGATGCCATGCAAACGGGTACGCCATCTGTTACGACACAAGTTGGCGCAGAGGCGATGAAGGGCAAACTACCTTGGAACGGGCAAATCCAAGACGAACCTGAAAAATTCATTCTGGCAGCTGCACATCTATATTCAACGCCCAAAGAATGGCAGGAAGCCCAAAAAAACGGCATTCACATTATCAATCAACGCTATCGTATAGATCGGTATGGGATTGATTTTATTGCTGAAGTACTTAAAATTGAAGGTAGATTAAACAAACACAGACAACATAATTTTATCGGCCAGATTTTGAGCCACCAAATGCTGCAAAGCACAAAATATATGTCGCTTTGGATTGAAGAAAAAAATAAGCACAAGAAATAAGAGCATTATTTTCAGTACTGCGCTTATTATACTTGACTAAGAACTTAAAGCTAGTTTTCTAAATATAAAAGCAACCATGAGTTCTAAATCGCAATCACCTGTAATTAATGCGTTTACAAAGCACCTTGCCTGTGAAACTGTTTAACAAATAAGAATATTTTCACAACAGAATCACCGTTTAGTTTACCAGAGTAACTATTGACTAAATTCCAACAATTTTACAATGCAAAGTATGTAAATTCGCCACATGGCAAAAATATCAATCAACCTGGCTACAGGTTCATTACAACAGGAAGAAATTATCGTTGGGATAGATTTGGGTACAACCAATAGTTTGGTTGCTTTTATAAATCCTGAAAAAAACCCGCAAGTAATTAATGATTCGGGCAAAGGTATTCTGGTGCCTTCTGTGGTTTATTTTAACGCTCAAAACGAAGCCATTGTTGGAAATGAGGCAAAAGAATTTTTAACTACCGATCCCGCAAACACCATATTTTCTGTGAAACGTTTGCTTGGGCGTGCTTACAAAGACGTTGCTGAGCATAAAGACATATTTTCTTATAAAGTGATTGATGACGATACCGACGCTTTAGTAAAAATACAGGCCGGAAATCGTTTTTACACACCAATAGAACTTTCTGCCGAGATTCTTAAGGAACTTAAAGTAAGAGCAGAACATGCACTAAAAACACCGGTAAACCGAGCAGTTATTACCGTACCGGCATATTTTAACGATAGCCAGCGCCAAGCCACGCGTGATGCGGGAAAACTTGCAGGTTTGGATGTTATGCGTATTGTAAATGAACCTACCGCAGCCAGTTTGGCTTATGGTATCGGCTTAGATCCAACCGAGCAAAGAACTATTGCAGTTTATGATCTTGGAGGCGGCACATTTGATGTTTCTATTCTTCAAATTCAAAACGGCATTTTTGAGGTTCTCGCCACAAATGGCAATACCTATCTTGGTGGCGATGATTTTGACCGTGCAATTCTGAATTACTGGATAGAAAAAAACAACTTAAACAGCAGTGAAGTAGCAGCCGATCATATTCTAATGCAAACTTTGCGTTTACAGGCAGAAGCCGCGAAAAAAGCACTTTCTACACAGAATTTATTTAATGAACAAATTGGCGATATCTGGTGTACACTGGATAAACAAACTTTTGAAGAACTCATATCAGCCAAAGTTGCAGAAACGATAACTGCTTGTAAAAATGCACTTCAGGATGCCAATTTATCTGTTTCAGATATTGATGAAGTTATTTTAGTAGGCGGTTCTACACGCAGCCCGTTTGTAAAACAACAAGTTGAATCGTTTTTCGGTAAAAAACCTCAAGATAATATTAACCCGGATGAAGTTGTTGCACTGGGTGCTGCCATTCAGGCTGATGTTTTAGCAGGCAACCGATCTGATATTTTATTACTCGATGTAACTCCACTTTCATTGGGCATTGAAACTATGGGTGGTTTAATGGATGTGATCATCTCCAGAAACAGTAAAGTTCCAACAAAAGCAGGCAGACAATATACAACATCAATTGACGGGCAAGTCAACATGAAAATTTCAGTTTATCAGGGCGAACGTGATCTGGTAAAAGAAAACCGTAAACTGGCTGAATTTGACTTGAAAGGAATCCCTGCAATGCCTGCAGGCTTGCCTAAAGTAGACATTAACTTCTTACTAAATGCAGATGGAATTTTAACCGTTCAGGCGATTGAATTGCGATCTGGCGTAAAGCAGGAAATCGAAATTACACCAAGCTATGGCTTGAGCGATGATACTGTAGAAAAAATGCTGATTGATTCTATTACACACGCACAAAGTGATGTTGAACAACGCATGCTGATTGAAGCACGTGGAGAAGGAGAACAGTTGTTATATACTGCAGAACGCTTTATTGAGAAACATGCTGAGCATCTTACTTCAGAAGAAATTGCGCAAACAAAAGTTCATATAGAAGCCTTACGCGCGGCATTGTCTACGCAAGAGAAAGATATGATTTTGAAAAAAGCCGACGAGTTGAATGAATTTACCCGTCCGTTTGCTGAACGTGTAATGGATGCAGCAATCTCTACAGCCATGAAGGGAAAAAAGATAGAATAATTCAGAAGCCGGCAGGAGAAGCCGGACGCCAAAGTCAACAGACTGGTTTTATCCTGCCATATAAGAAATTTTAGAGATTATAAATGTCTAAGCAGAAAAAACTTAGTTTCTTATATGGTTATAATTAACTCACCTAAAATTTATTGTCAAAATCTATCTGTCATATAATTAAAAACTTACAACTTTACTGATCTGATATCTCTTATATGGTTAAAGTTAACTAACTAGATATTATCCTTAAAATCTGTTTACCATATAATTAAGAACTTGCAACTTCACCGATCTTACGTGGCTAAAACAAACCTGTATAATCTAAAACAAATTTTATCGATTTTATTTCTTACCATACATCAAAACTGGGCATAAGCATAATCCATTAACTTTGCCTTATAAACTTTAGTAATATGGAATTAGGTATCGGTATGTTTGGCGATTTGCAGATTGATGCAAAAGGCGAAATACAACCTGCGCAACAGCGACTTCAGGAAATCATTGAAGAGATTAAACTGATGGACGAAGTAGGTTTAGATTTTTATGGCATTGGGGAGCATCATCGCCCGGATTATGCAGTTTCCAGTCCGGAAATTATTCTTGCAGCCGCCTCTACGGTAACCAAAAATATAAAACTTGGCAGTGCAGTTTCTGTATTAAGTTCATCAGATCCGGTAAAATTATATCAGAATTTTTCTACGATTGATTTAATTTCTAATGGCAGAGCCGAATTAATGGCTGGTAGAGGAAGTTTCATTGAGTCTTTTCCGCTATTCGGTTTTAGTTTGAAAGACTATGATGCTTTGTATGAAGAAAAGCTGGAACTGTTACTAAAGATTAATAAAGAACCGAAAATCAGTTGGAAAGGTCAATTCAGACCAGAACTTGTTAATCAGGAAATTTTACCGCGCGCAGTAAATGATCAGCTGAAAATCTGGGTGGCTGTTGGCGGAACTCCGGAATCTGTAGAGCGTGCAGGCCGACTTGGTCTACCTGTTATGTTTGCAATTATTGGCGGGCAACCAGAACAGTTTAAACCTTTGTTTGATTATTACGAAAGAGTTTATCAGGCTTATGGACACGATATGTCTAAGTTTCAGGTTGGCGTGCACATGCATTCTTTATTTGGCGATAAAAGCCAGGAAATCGCAGATTACTATTTCCCGTTGTATTCTGCGCAAATGAACCGTATTGGCCGTTCACGCGGTTGGGCGCCTTATCAACGCAGCCAGTTTGATGGCGGCAGAAGCAAAAGCGGAGCTTTGATTATTGGTGATGCGAATGAAACTGCTGAGAAAATTCTTGCTATGCAGGAAATGTTCGGTTTGACCCGTTTTTCTGCACATATGGATGTTGGCGGACCATCACACACCGCCATGATGAAATCAATAGAGATTTTTGGAAATCAAATTGCACCACAAGTGCGCAAAGCACTATCTAAATAAACTTGCAATACATAGGCCTTGCAAATAATTTCAATCTAATTTGTAAGGCCTCATTTTCTTTATACCAATTGTAAACGGATTTGCACAAAAAATTAAGCCAATTCCGTATATTCCAACATGAAAAGATTAACGATAAAATTGGCGTTAATTATCCCTTTATTTCTGAATACTTCCTGGGGCTTTTTTGCGCACAAAAAAATGAATAATCTTGCGGTTTTTACGCTGCCGCAGGCGATGATTCGTTTCTACAAAAACAACATTAGATACCTTACAGAGCATTCTATTGATCCTGATAAGCGAAGGTATATTGATACCCTGGAAGCGCCTCGGCATTATTTAGATGTAGAAAACTACGAATCCAACATAGATAGTATCCCAACAAAATGGGAATTTGCTGTACAAAAATATAGTGTAGAAAAATTAAACAAAAACGGCATACTGCCCTGGCACATTCAAAAAACCTACAACTATCTTGTACACGCTTTTAAGCTAAACGATTCTTTAAAAATCCTGAAACATTCCGCAGATCTCGGCCATTATATTGCAGATGCTCATGTACCGTTACACACATCAGCCAACCACAATGGTCAGCTCAGCAATCAAATCGGAATCCATGCTTTTTGGGAAAGCCGGTTACCGGAATTATTTGCAGATAATTACAATTTCTTCGTGGGCCGCGCAACATATATCGAAAATCCTTTAACAGAGGCCTGGAAAATCGTAAAACATACACATGGTTTGGTAGATACAGTACTCACTTTTGAAAAAAAACTTTCGGAATCATTTCCTTCGGATAAGAAATACAGTTTTTCCAGGCGGGGCAATATTGTGCTAAAGCAGTATGCTGTAGACTATTCAAAAGCGTATGAAAACATAATGGACAAGATGGTTGAAAGACAAATGCGGGCCACAATTCTGAGTATTGGAAGTTTTTGGTATTCAGCCTGGATTGATGCGGGTCAGCCCGATTTAAAAAACATGAAAAAAATGGAAACTCCAGACGATGGCCCAGAGTTTCACCAACGTGTTGAGAATGGCAAAATTATTGGCCGTGAAATATAAAAAAGGCTGACGTTTCCATCAGCCTGATTTTTTTAAACTTCTTCTCCTTCGACAATTTTTTCAATTTTCTTAGGCTGTAATTTACTTTTTACAGCTGCCCATACCGCAGGTACAAAGGTGACTACGGCAATAGTTACAATAACAATTTCAAAATTATTTTTGATGATTGGAATTTGTCCCAGTAAGAAACCACCCAAAAGTAAGGCAAAAATCCAGCTTACACCGCCAATAATGTTAAAATAGGTAAATCGGCCAAAAGGCATTTTCGCAATTCCTGCCACAAAAGGTGCAATGGTTCTGAAAATAGGCAGAAAGCGGCTTAACATAATTGCTTTTCCGCCATGCTTTTCAAAAAACTCATGCGACTGATGGTAATATTTAAGCTTCAATATCTTATTATTCTCTTTAAATACACCGGCGCCAAGCACACTACCCAACTTATAATTGAGCGTATTGCCAACAACAGCGGCAATAATCAGAATGAGCAGCATAAACCAAATATTTAAGCCCGTGTTACCGCCGGCAATCAGCGCGCCCATGGCAAACAGAAGGGAATCGCCGGGCAAAAACGGCGTAACAACAAAGCCGGTTTCAGCGAAGATAATTAAGAATAAAATGAGGTAAGTCCAGGTTTGATAATCGCGTACGATTTCTGCCAGGTGAACGTCGATGTGGATAATAAAATCCCAGAGTTGATGTAGTAGTTCCAAGTGTTCTGATTTTTGGGAATAGCAATACAGAATGTATTACACGTTAATTATTGAATATTATTGGTTACCACGCGTTTTTGTAAAACGCCGGTGGCAGATCCGTAAATTAATATGGTATAAATTTTTCCTTTTGCAAATGTACTTGCAGTAAGTGTATCCACTTTACTTAAAGAATCGAGATTATTAAAGTAGAGTTTAGATGTGCTGTTTATTGGAAGATTGATATAAGTTGTACTTTCACCATTAGACAATGTATCGTTTATGGTATTGCCTTCATTTCTGATCCAAATCCGATTGGAGAAATTGTAACCGAAATTGCGAAAAATCACTTTTGCCTGAGTGGTATCCGTTGTACGAACATCATCTTCATAAAATCTTAACACAGAGTCTGTAGCTGAGGTTTTAGCATAAAACAATGAATACTTCTTACCCAAGCGCAAAGTTTGGGTTAGACTATCCGTAACAATAGCCGTTAATGTCCTTTTAGATAAAATATTGAAAATTGTACCGTTTTGGCTATCTGCTATGGGTAATGTCACATAAGAACTACTGCTACCAAAAGCGACAGCAGAACCATATTTTACACCATTAAAATAGAAATCTTGTGCAACGCCTGTTGGCACCATATTATGAAACATAACTTTTGCATCTCCGGCGATGCCGTTGTCATTTTTTATACACGATGCCAGTAGAACAAAGGGAATACAAAAAAGTAAAAGTTTCGGAAAAATAAAGATTTTTTTCATACCAAATCGTCACTGCAATAATAACGAAAATATTGCAGATGCATTTTACAGCATTCAAATTAATTATCCATGATTACATGGGCTTCAATATTTGCAGCTGTTGTTCCACTAAACCAAATGGTATAAATTTTTCCAGCTTCTAATGCGGTAGCCGTTTTGGTTACACCAGAACCCACCACATTGAAACGGAGATTATTTCCTGCATCAACCGAAAAATAATTAGAAGCGCCTTTATACATTAATGCACTCACAAATAAAGTTCCTGACTGTACACTTACATTAATTCCCGTTGGAAAATTCGGACTTAAATTTAACACCCGAACTTTTGCTTTTGTAGGTTCTGAATTACTCAGATTGTCTTCAAAATTTAGAATCTCTCTTTTAGCGCTTCTGTCCATAACCAAAAACGTAGTATAGGTGATGGACGATGTATAATTTAGCGATGTATCTATAGAAATACCAGAAATGGTGCCGATGTACGAAATGGCTTTGAGTCCGGAGTTCATTTTTATATACTCTGTAGTTTGGCCAAAACTGAGGTTTAAAGTCGCAGTTTCGCCGTCAATCATGATTTTTTGTGGAGATTCTGTTTCTGCGGCATTAACGAGCTTAATTTTAGCTTCGCCTTTAGCAGCTTCTTCCATACTGTCTTTTTTGCAAGCCAGAAAACCAATAGAAATGAACAGAAAACTGAAAATTATGTAGCGTTGATTCATGGGATGTTTTATTTGGTTGTAAACAAAAATGGCTTGGTCAAAAACCAAGCCATTTCTTTGTATAATAAAGCTTAAACAGCGAATTAGTAGCTATTGTTTAGCATTACTGGCATAACAAGCATTAGAACATCTTCATTCTCATCATTGGTTTGCGGAATAAGTAAACCTGCTCTATTTGGAGTAGACAATTCAAGTGTCACTTCCTCGCCGCTTAAATTGTTCAGCATTTCAATTAAGAAACGGGCGTTAAACCCTATTTCTAAATCTTCGCCATCATACTGGCAACTTAAGCGTTCATGTGCTTCGTTTGCAAAATCAAGATCTTCAGATGAAATATTCAACTCACTTCCGTTAATTTTTAACCTTACCTGGTGTGTAGTTTTATTTGCAAAAATAACTACCCTACGCAAGGTATTCAAAAACAAACTTCTGTCGATAATCAATTTATTTGGATTGTTTTGAGGAATAACCGCCTCATAATCAGGATAACGTTCGTCTATTAAACGACACACCAGATTAATATTTTCGAACTTAAAAAAAGCGCTTGTAGCATTATAATCTACTGATACGTTAATATCTGTAGAAGGCAATGCAGCTTTCAATAAAGTTAGTGCTTTTTTAGGCAAAATGAACGAGGCTGCTTTATCGGCTTTGCTGTCCATACGGCGATAACGAACCAATTTATGTGCATCTGTAGCAACGAAAGTAATGTGTTGCGGCGATAACTGACAAAATACACCTGTCATTGCCGGACGAAGTTCGTCATTACTTACCGCGAAAATGGTCTTGGTAATGGCCTCAGTCAATACAGATGCCGGCAAATTAACTGAAGATGCATTTTCTACAACTGGGATTTTTGGAAAATCATCTCCATTTTCTCCGCTTAGTTTATATTTACCATCGCCAGCACTAATTTCGATTGCAAAAGTTGCATCATCGATATTAAAAGCAATCGGCTGATCCGGTAAAGTTTTCAATGTATCCAACAAAATTTTGGATGGAACAGCTACTTTACCTTCTTCTTTAGATTCTACAGGCAAAGCAGTGGTCATACTGGTTTGTAAATCTGTAGCGGATATTGTTAAATTTCCATCTTTAATTTCGAATAAAAAATTCTCTAATATAGGCAAAACGGTACTGCTACTTGAGGCACCATTTACCGTTTGTAGGTGTTTTAATAAAGTTGATGTGGATACAATAAATCTCATGATATCATTAAGTCTTCTTCAAAAATATAAAAATTATTTAGCGTACCTGTACTTACGGTAATAATGTTGAAAAATCGCAAAGAAAATCAACAATAGCAAGGGTGCCACAATATTAATCATTTGCCATTTTGTTTTTTCAAGTTTCAATTTGGCTTTATCCAGCAATCTAATTTTGACTTCTTTGTTTCTTAGATCAATCAAATTGTCGCTATCTGTAAAGTAATCCACAATATTAAGCAGTAAAGCTTTATTACCAAATGTGCGCTGTGCATAACGATCAAATCCTAAAGGTAAAGGTGAGCCATCTTTTTCTAAAACCTGGTTTTTAAAAATATCTCCATCACCAATTACAATCATCTTACTCGGTTTGCTGTTTACCACATTGGTATAAGGCGCAGCGATTCCATCAGGTAGCGGTCTGCCCAAAAAAACGGAAGGAAAGCTACCTTCTAAAAGCGCACCGATATGCTGAGGAGGATTTCTAAACTCGGCAGGATTTGGCTGTTCTGCAATCATTTGCAGGCTAAAAACTTTAGGTACTTCAAAAGTCCGGTTGAAGAATGAAGTATTTAAGATGTAAGATTTTTTAACGTTTTTAGCACCAATGGTATCAACAGTACTGGCAAATTCTGCTTTTACACCGTCAATTTTTTTAACCACAGAAACGCCTGTATCTGGCAACAAAATAGGGTAATATACCCAAGGTACCAACTGCATTTGATTTTGGCCGCCAACCATTCCGGTTGCAACCGGAATTTCGGCGCAATTTGCAGGATCGGCAATTACATTGTAATTGATGCGCGCGCCATACATAAACAGCATATCGTCCAGGTTTAAATCATTGGCCGTAACCAGTTGTCCCGCTTTACCGCGTAAACTATCCAGCTCTGCTTTTACCTGATCTATGCTCCAAAGCACAGTACCGCCATTCATCACAAAATAATTTATCTTATATTTTTCGGTCTCCGTAAAACGTTTGCGAGGTTTGGCCACAACCAACATTTTCAATTTGTCCAGTCCTTCTTTGTCAATCGTATTCAAATCTACTCGCCCCACTTCATAACTATTCGAAAGCGTATGAATGGCATCTGCAAGTTCTAAATCAGAAAGTTCGCCATTGGCTTCAGTAAAACCAATTCTGGGATTGTTACCTGTAATTACTTTCTTTATGCTGCTGGTAAAAGTATATTCGAGGTTTTCGATTGATCGATTAATATTGTCTTCGTAATTACCGCCGGCATCAAGATTGGAAAATAACTTTACCGGAATTTGTTTGCCATCACTCTCCATCATCGCCATCGGGAAAACCAGTTTCTGTGTAAGTCCCGATTCCGTTTTTACACTCAAATTTGTAGCTTCTATCCCGTTTTGATACAAATTATTGATAATCGTATCCTGCTCTGCCTGACTTCTTCCGGCCAGTGGATCTACAAAAACCACGTTAAAATCGGCACTGGAATAGGCGCTGTAATCGTTCAGCAAGTCTTTAACGCCGCCTCTTAACCGTTTAAATGCAGCCGGCAAATCGCCATCGAGAAAAACAGTCACTAAAACAGGCGCCTTATTTGATTTAAGCAATTGAACGGTTTTAGCATTTAAGGTAAAACGCTTATCTGCTGTAAAATCAAACCGATGAAAAAAAGAAGAACCGATAATATTGAGCAAGATTATTGCAACAACAATTAACAATGATTGGAGCCATTTTTTTTGCATCATGAGCGCTTTCCTCCTATCGATATTTTTGTGAGCAATAAAAACAAAATAGCAAAGCTGATAAAATAAATCAAATCGCGGGTATCCAAAACACCGCGACTGATTGACGTATAATGTTCATTAATGCCTAGCGACATAATTGTGGTATCAATATTTTGAAATCTGAGCAACTGGCTGCTGTAATCAAAACCTAAATAAGCAAAAGCACATAAACCTGCACAAATTACAAAAGCAATAACCTGATTTTTTGTGAGTGATGAGGAAAAAACACCGATAGCGGTAAATGCTGCTCCAAGCAAGAACAAACCTATGTATGAGCCGATAACCGCTCCAGAATCTATATTACCTTCTGGAAAACCCAATTTTGATAAAGAATAATAATAAACGAGCGTTGGAATGAGGGCCAAAAGCACCAAAACCAAACTTGCAAAATATTTAGCAATGATAATTTGCCAAATGGTAACAGGGCGTGTAATCAACAATTCATAAGTTCCTTCTCGTCTTTCTTCTGCGAAAGAACGCATGGTAATGGCCGGGATGAGAAACATAAAAAGATATGGAACAAGGCTAAAAAACCCGCTCAATTCGGCATAACCGTAATCCAGAATTGATGTATCCGGAAAGAACCAGAGCAACAAACCCGATACCAAAAGAAATATTCCTATGGTTATATACGCAACCATAGAATGAAGAAAACTGAATAATTCGCGTTTAAAAACTGCGTACATGGGCATTCAAAATGCCGAAGTTACTCAATTAATCCTGCAAAGTAAACAGGCCTTTAACGAAAATACCGGGCCAACAGAAATCTGAATTGGCAGGCCGGCAAAGAGAGAATAAACGTTATACGTAGATACGAATATTTGTATACACAATCTAAAACAATACATTTTAGGTTTGGAAAAAGGCAGAAATGAGGTTCAGAAATTCCTTCGCCATTTGCCAGAGCTGTTGCAAAACTTCAAACTTTACAGGAAAAATATCGAAGTGCAATACACTTAAATCTTTGAAAAAAGCAACACCGGAAAAGGAAATATTATTGAGGTAAACAAGATGTAGAATACACCAAGCCACGCAAAGCGATAATTTTTTGTCCATGTTATTAAGCTGTTAATGATTGATAGACTAAAATTCATCAACTTACTTGAAACAACAAAATTAGCAACCTATTTTTAACAGCTTTTAACAGGTTTTTATCCAAAGGTTAAAAGATGTTAATCCAAATTAATCTACTACAAACCAAACACATAACCAAACCGCAATGCGGCAAAACCACGCGTGTTGTTGGTACGAAGACTGGCAAGTGCCGCATCGTTTTTACCACTCCAACCTTCATAACGTATACCTAAATCTAAACGGTTGTTGTTGCGGAGTTTAAAGAAATTTCCAAAGCCAGGCGACCAGGCAATAACCGTTTTTTGTCCGTCGTTTAACGGAAATGCAGTACCAAATTGACCTTCGGCATAAAATCCTTCGGAAAAAGAATATTTTACTCCGCCTTTTAGCGGAATATAAGTGAGATCAGCTACGTTGAGTAACTGGTTATGCCGACCGAAAAAATTCATGAAACCTCCATTCACAGTGATTGCCAATTTTTCAGCTACGGATAAATCAAGTTTTAAACTCGCGCCCAAACCAATACTGCTCAAATTTGCAAAATTACCAGAAGGCAAACCAATTTCTGAAGCAATAGAAATATTAGAACGGTTTTGTGCTTTAGCAACAAATGTGGCAAAAACCAAAACAGACATGAAAAACCATGCAACGGAGAATTTGAGCATATTAAGCGGTTAGTTTTCTAAAAATATCTTCCAGGTTTTGCGCGTTATGTGCTTTTTTAATGCCGTCTAAAGTATTATTTGCTACAATCTTCCCTTTGCTGAGAATGATGATATCATCGCAAATGGCTTCTACTTCTTGCATAATGTGTGTAGAAATAATAACGGTTTTATCTTTTCCCAGCGCCTTAATCAACGCGCGGATATCAACCAGTTGGTTTGGATCTAAACCCGAAGTAGGTTCGTCAAGAATCAATACCTGTGGATCGTGCAATATTGCCTGCGCCAAACCAACACGTTGCCGGTAACCTTTAGAAAGCATTCCGATTTTTTTATGTTGTTCTGGCGTTAAACCTACCATTTTGATTACATCTTCTACCCGCTGTGTCAAATGTTTCAAACCATAGGTTTCGCCTGTAAACTGCAAATATTCTTTAATATACATTTCTGTATAAAGTGGTGTATTTTCTGGAAGATAACCAATAAGCCTTTTCGCTTGCAAAGCATCTTTAACAACATCTTTACTTAGAATTTCTGCGGTTCCGGAAGTTGGATCAATGTATCCGGTAAGCATGCGCATAGTAGTGGATTTTCCGGCTCCATTCGGACCTAAAAAGCCCAAAATCCTTCCCGATTTCGCTTCAAACGAAATCGAATCTACCGCCTTTTGCTGCTGATAATGTTTAGACAGGTTTTTGACCGAAACACTCATTTGATCCTTCTTTTAAAATTTATTGTTTATCTTCTTTTACAAAATCCGCAGTAATTTTTTTATTGTACCTAAACTGATCGAGGTTTTCTGAAGCTTGTTTTAAGTTATCTCCAGACAAAATATCCGCTCCGTTATTTACCAGATGGTAATACACTTTTTTAGCCGGACTGGCTTTCGCACTTTTGTCTATATTGCCCATTGTACCCAGAATTGTTGTAATTCCTTTACTGTGCAAAAATTTATAAAAAGACTTTTCTGGTGCACTTACGCCAACAAAGGCAACAATTCTACTGTTTGGAATACCGAGCGCATTTAAGCGTTCGAGTTCTTCCTTTTTCTGTACAGATGCAGAAATCATTAGCTCTGGAGCCAATTGATGCACTTCTTGCGCCTGGTTTGCATTATAAGTGATAATGATTGAGCAATTTTCTGCTTTATACTGCCGAACTTTATCAATAATCAATGCGTAGGGAACGCCTTTTTTCAAATCTATTGTTAACAATACTTTGCCTTTTGCCCAGCTTAATACGCTATCTAAAGTTGGAATTTTGAAATCAGTTTCCTGGCCTCCATTGTCTTTGAGGTTAAACTGCTGAAGTTCCTGATAGGTGTAATTGCCAATATTTCCTTTTCCGGTAGATGTTCTGTCCAGCTTATCATCATGCATGATAACCAAAACAGAATCCTTGCTTAGCGCAACATCAAATTCGATTACAGAAGGTTGATATTTTGTTGCATTGTCAAAAGTTTCGATACAATTTTCTGGGAAACCAGCCATTGGGCCACCGCGGTGTGCGCTAAAAAGCGGAAAACGGTTTTCAGATTTCCAATTTAAAAACTGATATAAATCTTCTGTAGTTTTAAACTGAATGTAGCGATGCGTTTTTTCATCGGGACGGCAAGAAATTAAAGTTAATGCAAGGGCGAAAACCGCGATAAATGAAAATTTCATGGAGTCAAAAATAGGAAAAAGAAATTATGGCCGCTTTACCGCAGCCATAGATTGTTTTGGATGTTACAATTCAAGTCCGTATGCGGCAAGTTGTGCGCGTGTATCTTCATACGTTGTGTGGCAAATGCCACGCAGCCCCAAACCTTCTGCAATCTGTACAAAAAGTTCGCGATCATCGATAAAGATACTCGTAGCCACATCGCTTTGCGAAATGTCTATTGCTACTTTAAAAATATCGGCATCGGGTTTGCGAAAATGCACAAAGCTTGACGATATAAAGAAATCAATAAACTCATTCAATTTATAGGTATTGATGCGGTATTGATTCAATTCGCGCCCTTCATTACTAATTACGGCAACTTTTAGGTTGTATTTTTTCTTTAAATCGCAAACCAGCTGAATCATGTCGTTATACGGAAGGGATTTGCTGAACATAAATTCTTTGAAATCTTCTTTTGTATAAGTTCGCGGCTCATAAAAAGCCAGCCGATCCAGATATTCATCTAAAGTAATTTTGCCTACTTCATAAGTATCAAAAGTAAGGTGATGTCTTTCCTCCAGCTCTGCTGGTTCTAAATTGAACAATTTTGCTGCTTCTGCCCTCGCCTTTCTGTCCCAACCATTCGTAAGCAAAACGCCGCCGATATCGGTAAATAAAGTGGTGATTTTATGTGGCTTATCCATTTGATTAAATTAAAGTAAAACGCCTTTAAGTATGAGAACGGCAACAGAGAAATAAATTACAATTCCGGTTACATCAACCATTGTCGCCACAAATGGCGCAGAAGATGTTGCCGGATCGAGCTTTAATCTTTTCATAATAATAGGCATCATAGAGCCAATTAAACTGCCCCAAAGTACAATACCAATTAACGTAAAAAATATGGTTCCGGCAATTAAAAACCAGTGTTCGCCATAATTATACAAATGTAGATTTTGCCAGGCTACAATACGGATAAAACCGATTGTACCGAGAATAACGCCCAAAAAAGTACCAGAAACCAATTCGCGGCGCATTACCCGCCACCATTCTGCAAGTGTAACTTCGCCCAGCGCCATGGCCTGGATAATTAGGGTTGATGCCTGCGAACCGCTATTGCCGCCGCTACTCATAATAAGTGGAATGAAGAGCGACAGTACAACTGCTTTTTCCAGTTCTACTTCAAAATGCTGCATGGCTGTGGCGGTAAGCATTTCGCCAAGGAAAAGTACGATAAGCCAGCCAGCGCGCTTTTTAACCAGTTTTAAAATGGGAATATCAAGATAAGGTTCGTCCAGCGCTTCTGTACCCCCAATTTTGTGCATATCTTCTGTATATTCTTCGTTCGCAATCCAAAGAATGTCATCAACCGTTACAATACCAAGCAGAATATTACTTTCGTCTACAACGGGAAGTGCAACGCGATTGTTCATTCTGAAAATGTTGATGGCATCTTCTTGCGGATCATTTGCTTTCAGTGCGATGAAACGCGTATCGGTTAAATCGCCGATTACAGATTCCGGATCGGCGAGAAGAATTTCCCGAATCCGGATATCATCCAGCAGTACGCCATCTTTATCAATAACATATACAACATCAATGGTTTCTGAATTTTTACCATAACGGCGTATGTGTCCGAGAACGCGGTTTACTGTCCAATCTGGTTTTACCGCAACATAATCTGGCGTCATTAAACGGCCAATACTATCTTCCTTGTAGCCCAACAACGCCAGCGATTCTTTACGTTCTTCTGCCGGCAAAAGGGTAATCATTTTCTTTACCACATCGCCTTTTAACTCGCTAAAAAGTGCCGTACGATCATCTGGTGGTAAATCTTTAATAATTTGATTGAGCTTATTGCCCGAAAGTTTTTTGATGATCCGCTCTTGCGTTGGGAAATCGAGAATCCGGAAAACATTTATCGCGCGATTGAGCGAAATGGTTTCAATGAATTTTGCAGCATGCTGTGGAAGTTCATCAATCAACTCTTCAACATCAGAGATATTCAGCTGATCGAGATATGTTTTTAATGCTTTATCATTGCCGTTTTCTAACAATTCCAATACCTCGTCTACAACTTTTTCTTCCATAACCACAACTTTTTTTTACATGCCTAAACCGTTATTTTACTGGTTGGCAAAGGTGCGTTTTTATTTTTAGAAATGCCAATTTTGAGGCGGAAAAGCAAGATTGTGTATAAATGTTAATCTTTTTGACGCAGTGAGTTAACCTGATTGAGAATTGATTTACCAGCTGATGGATTTTTAGGTGGAAACGTACCGCGTGCTACAACATAACAAGAAGAGAACAAACAAAAAACGAGGCAAACAGCTGTGAAACTATTTTGCCTCGTAATGTGCTCCCGACGAGATTCGAACTCATATCGATGGTACCGGAAACCATAATTCTATCCATTGAACTACGGGAGCAGAGGTTGCAAATATAGAAAATACAATACTATCTCTGCAACTAGAAACCTAAATTGTTTAATGAATATTCTTTACCACACTTTTCCATACTGTTCATTAAGCATTTACATTTCTATATTCATATTTATAGTGGCGTAGATTAGGGTTTAAGGTTGCGATTATGGAGGTTTTTGTTTTGCTGAAACTGCACTATGATACTTTTTTTTTTCTGATCTTTCGTCTACATCAATTCAAAATTTAACGATAAAAAAGTTTTTTTTGTAGAGACAAAATCTGTATTAAAAAAGATAAAAAATTACCCTTGCTCAATCTCCTTTAAACTGTTCATCTTTTTGTAAGCCAAGAAACCTTTAATGTTTTCGAAATGTTCGCGTACACGTTTGTTTCCAAATTCAAAAACTTTAGTGGCTAGTCCGTCTAAGAAATCACGATCGTGAGAAACCAGAATTAAAGTACCATCAAAATCACGGAGTGCATCTTTAATAATATCTTTGGTTTTCATGTCCAGATGATTGGTTGGCTCATCCAAAATCAAAACATTGACCGGTTCAAGAAGCAATTTAATCATAGCTAAACGTGTTTTTTCACCACCAGAAAGTACTTTAACTTTTTTAGTGGTATCATCGCCGCTAAACATAAAGGCGCCTAAAAGGTCTTTGATTTTTATGGTTCCGTCGCTTAATGGAATCTGATCTATGGTTTCGAAAACGGTTAAATTTTCATCCAGCAAAGCAGCCTGATTTTGGGCAAAATAGCCAATTTTAGCGTTGTGCCCTACTTTCAAACTTCCGTCAAAATCAATTTCGCCCATAATGGCTTTAATCATGGTTGATTTTCCTTCTCCGTTTTTACCTACAAAAGCAACTTTTTCTCCACGCTCAATCACCATCGAGGCTTTTTCAAAAACAACATGTTCTCCGTAAGTTTTAGTCAGTTCTTCTACCATAACCGGATACTGACCTGAACGCGGCGAAGGTGGAAATTTTAAACGTAAAGCCGACGTATCAACCTCATCAATCTCAATGACTTCCAATTTTTCAAGCATTTTCACACGCGATTGCACCTGCAAAGTTTTAGAGTAAGTTCCTCTAAAACGGTCTATAAACTCCTGGTTATCGGCAATAAAGCGTTGTTGTTCTTCATAAGCCTTTAACTGATGCACGCGTCTGTCTGCACGCAACTGAAGGTAATGTGTGTATTTAGCTTTATAGTCATAAATCCGCCCCATAGTAACCTCTATGGTACGATTTGTAATGTTGTCGACAAAAGTTCTGTCGTGAGAAATCACCATTACCGCTTTTGCAGAATTAACCAGGAAATCTTCCAGCCATTGAATACTTTCGATATCCATATGGTTGGTTGGTTCATCCAATAAAATCAAATCGGGCTTTTTCAGTAAAATTTTAGCCAGTTCAATCCGCATGCGCCATCCGCCAGAAAATTCTGAGGTTTGCCTGGTAAAATCTTTACGATCGAAACCCAAACCTTTTAAGACTTTCTCTACTTCTGCATCATAATTTACTTCTTCTATAGAATAGAATTTTTCGCTCAGTTCAGAAACGCGTTCAATTAATTTCATATAATCGTCGCTATCGTAATCTGTACGAATGGTAAGTTGTTCATTCAGTTCATCGAGTTCTTTTTGCATTTGATTGACTTCCTCAAATGCTTTCATCGTTTCTTCAAACACCGTAAGCTTATCTTCAGTAAGCAAATGCTGTGGCAAATATGCAATAACAGCTTCTTTCGGGCCTGTCACATTCCCCGAAGTAGGTTTACTTGCTCCTGCGATAATTTTTAGAATGGTTGATTTACCGGCACCATTTTTTCCCATCAGGGCAATTTTGTCATTCTCATTTATTGAGAAGGTGACATCACTAAAAAGCGTGGTTCCTCCGAACGAAACGGAGATGTTATTTACATTAATCACGACGTGGAAATATTAATTAGGTCGCAAAGATAAAGGAAAGAGTTTGTATTGTCATCAGAGATTAGGATACAAATAAGCGAAAATTAAGGTTTTGAACATGTTCATGTCCGCACATAGCCTGTTCGATAACGAACACCCAACACAAAAGCAACGTTCATACAAAATACTGATAGGCAATAGCTTACAATAATGATATTGATTTGGCATTTGCTTGGCATCGGGGATTCTGAAAATGATAACGCTGAGAAGATCAGCCAGTAAAAATTAGAGCTACAATAAAAAACACAACAAAACATGAGATTTGCAACACCAACAATCGACAAGGCAATTAAATTTTTAATGTTTGCCTTTGTATTACTTTGCCTGAATGCCAAAGCGGCAAAAAAAGAAGTGGCAAACAATCAAAAAATCTCGCCTTTTAGAAAAGTTTGCGTAAGTGGCTATGTTGAGGTTGTTTTAATACAAAGAGCAAATGTTGACGTGGTTTACGCTGATGACAATAAAGGAAATGCACGCGTTACTCAACAAGGCGACGTGCTTCGCATTACAGGTACTGGAAAACTGCTTGTCAAAATCATTGTCTATGTAAACGATTTATATCGCATTGAAGCCAACGAACATGCAAAAATAATTAACGCTGGCGCGCTAAACAGCCCTTTCCTACAAATCATATTGAAGGGAAATGCCTGCGCTAACATTTGCAGTCAGACTAAAGAACTGTATACTTCAGTTCTCGGCGGCAGCAAGCTTGTTTTAAAAGGGAAAACGGAAAACCATGTGATCGTGGCCGATAAAATGCAGCTGCTTACTTTCGATGGCTTTACTGCTGGCCAGATCAACTGTACCAGGGATGAAAATGTTTTGGCAGATGATAAATAAAAACACGAGTGATTTACAGCTTAAATAATTTGCTTTTGTCTTTAAATATCAGACGTTCGTCGATTGGGTAACCGCGCTGGTATAATGTTGCAGAATTTCATGAAACGCATTGGTAATCAAAGCGTCTTATTACCAAAAACGATTAAACATTATAACACATAAAAACCTAAATCAAATGAAAACTTTAGTTAAAACATTATTCGCATCTTCTTTAGCTTTGGTATTAGCTTCTTCTACAGTTTTATCGGTCCATGCAGAAAATGCACCATCTACAACTGTTGCCCAAAAACCTTTGTCTTTTAAACGCATCAAGGTAAGTGGTAATGTAGAATTGACAATTGTACAAGGTAATCGCACAGCCATTGAATATTCAGATGCAAGTGAAGGGAAAGTAAAAATTACGCAAGTTCGTGATGGCATTGATGTTGTTTCGGCAAACGATCAGGTAGCCAAAGTTACGGTATACACAGATGATTTGTACAGAATCTCTGCGGCCAACCATGCAAAAGTAAAAACCAGTGGACAACTTAAGGTTCAATACCTTCAGGTATTTTTAAGCGGCCAGGCTTCTTTGGAGCTTAATTCGAAAACAGAAAGTTTGTATACTGTTATTGAAGATCAATCGGATTTAAAACTAAGCGGTTCAACCGGAGAACATACTCTGTCAATGGGAAAATCACAAAAATTAATTATGGACAAGTTCGCGGCAAACACAACTACAATTGTATCGCCAATGGAGAGTGAATTCGCTATATTGAGTAAATAAATTTCTTCACGAAAAAAACTGGACCATTTTATATAAAAGCAGTCCAGTTTTTTTTGCCTATTTATGGTAATTGATAGAAGATAAACTGAGCATTTTAATTTTAAGGCAATTTTCATACAAGCGCCAAACTATAAAGCTCGCCTTAGATTAAATTCACAACGTTATCTTAAGTTTTTTCTGGTATTGTTTGTTTCTGCGGTTAATATCCTAGCCAATTCAGTTTGTAAGCTATCTCCCCGCAAATTTGTAGCAATAATTTTCCCTTCGGGATTAATCAGAAAATTACTTGGAATGGAAACAATGGTATATAATACCCCAACTTTATTCTTACCATCTTGAGTGTCTAACAATTGTTCCCAAGGCAAACCGTCTTCAGCTACAGCTCTTCGCCAATATCCGCTCCTTTCATCAACAGAAAGGCTCACAATTGTAAAATTATCATCCTTGAAACGATTATAAGCCTTAACAAGATTTGGATTTTCCGCTCGGCATGGCCCACACCAGGATGCCCAAAAATCTAATAAAACATATTTCCCTTTGAAATCAGTCAACGATACGTCATTACCTTTAATATTTTTTGTCGTAAAATCTGGTGCAAAATCGCCAATCCCAGCGGATGCCGTGGACTCTAATAAAGCGGCATATTTGCGGCCGGACCCGCTATTTTTCACGTTAGCATCGAGTGCATTGAACATTTCTATAGCTAATTTTTTATTTCGAGCAATTTGTACAACATTTGGCAGTAATTCCAAGACCACCACAGAGTTTAGATGAGCATAAAAATACTTTAGAGAAGCTTGCTCCTTTGTTTCTGCCAGAGCTTTTTGTGAAGCTGAAATTCGCGACAATTCCTTTTCGTTCTTTGATCTGTTTGCTATCTGATATGCTTTCTTGAGTGAATCTTCATCTTTTTTAAAAGAACTTAACAAATCACGAAGTACCTGATACTCTTCATTCAATGGAGAACGGCTTACTTTTGCATCTTTGCCTTCTGAACTGATCGATAAATAAATCTCCCCTTTCTCCAGGAAAACAGGGTATGCAGTTTTGAATACATTTGGTTTAAATGCCTTGTTACCCGCATCAATATATACATGTGCCTTTTGTCCATAAAATGACTGGCCTTTAAATACATATTTTCCGCTTTTCCATTCTGCAGAATCTATCTCCAATTTTGAACCGTTTGATTTCACATAGTACAAAAATGCCTTCAACTCTGGTTTTGCTTCCGGAATCAATATATTGAGTTTAAATGTTTCTTGTTTTTGCGCTTTTACGTTGTAAAAACAAGAGATAAGCAGTACAACTGTCCATAAGATTTTTATAGTTCTCATTTTAGTCTTTATTAAATACAATTGATACATATTTTGCGTTGGCATCCCAATCGTTGTCACTTTTAGTATTAGTATGCATAAATACTGATTAAAGTAGTTGCCGAATCTGTTTTAACCGGCGGTGCACTAAGGAGATCTGTACTTACATCTTTTAGCTTCAGTCCCAGCAAATACCAGGTATTTTTGACGATGCTTTGTTTGTTCTTAAAAACGATCGACAAGCTATCGCGGCTCTTGGTTGCGCCGGCTGGTATCTGAACGACCGATCTACGTAATTCATAAGTGTTTGCTGGTAGTGCACGATAAGCAATACGTGAAAGCACACTATAACCGTTTATTGTAGCATCATCGACAGCTATACTTGCATAAACAGAAAGATTTGAGGGCTTGAATGCAGAAGATAATCCTACTGAGATACGAACTGAATCGGGTGCTGTCAATACGCCATCCGCGCCAAATCTAAGCGTATAATAAATGATAAGTCTACCATTACTCCAAGATGGTACTGCGCTTGTTCCCCATCGGTTAGCCATATCCATTTTTGCCGCAAGCTCACCTATATATATTTTCATTTTAATAAAAAACAATGAATATGTTAATGATGAACCCTGTTTACTTGCTAACGAAATGGGAATTAAGTAGGTTGTATTATTTTTAAGTTTCGATGCATCACGGAGCGTTACATACAATGAGTCCTTAGACTTAGTTGTACCTGCGGTGATCGGAAAAACGCCGTTATGACTAACTGAAAAAGCATTTGCTGTAATACTTGGGTTATTTTCGAGGTATAACTGATTATAGGCGGTAACAAGAGCAGTATCTATTGTGGCAAAAATTGTATCGTTAACCGAGGTAGATGTCTTCAATGTAACAGGCACCCCAACGTAGCTGGTTACAAAATTATATTGTGTTCCGCGAAGAGAAACCATCGATCCATGCTCTATATACGAAACCATGCTGCTGCTGGCTAGTCTTGCGTATAATTTATCTTCCTCAGTCAAATTATCTTTTTTACAACCGCTCCACATCATCAAAAGAAGTATAATTTTACAGACTGCAAATGCGCCTCTTCGATCTGTGATATTAATTTGTATGCTATTCTGATAACAGTTTAAATGTTTCATATTTTCTGTATTATTTTAGGATTATTATCTCGGATTTTGCACAATATTTGGGTTAGCAGCCAACACCAATGAAGAAAACGGAAGTAAATAACTTGGCGAATTTGATGCGATAGTTTTTAAAAGTGTATTCCCCGTAACACTTCGACGCTCGATATTGACCTGGTAACCGGTCATTTTATTTAACCTCTTCAAATCGAAAAGCCGCAAACCTCCATGACAAAATAACTCACGCCGACGTTCACTAAATACATAGCTTAATATATTCTGAGTTGTATATGTCCGGCTATCTAAGGTGGATATTCTGGTAGCCCTGAGAGAGTTTAACATATTTCCGGCTGCTAAGACATCCCCTTTTCTGGCCAGACACTCTGCTTTTATCAACATAGTTTCGGCTATACCTATACTATTGTCAAACACATAAGCTCGAGATATAGCGGTAGAAAGCGTATATGAGCTGTAAGAAAAACGCTTCGTAAACCGCGCATCTGTAGCGACAAACGTATTGGTTAATTCTGGGCTAGGTCTGAATGAAGATGCATAATAACCGTAAAAGTTGATGTCGGCGGTGATTTTTCCCATCAAGATTTCTGGATTGTTTCTTAAATCCAAAAGTTGGGTTGGCGCAACGTAACTTGTACTCAAATAATTCTGCAACGTACTAACCCGTGCCAAAGTAGAATCTGCATACTTTTCTGCATTGGTATAATCACCTTTATATAAATACGCGCGGGCAAGCAAGGCAAACCCAGCTGCTTTGCCAGGATGAATTACATCCGATCCTTTTGTGGGTAAATAAGGATTGTCTACCGCTTGCTGAAGATCAGAGATAACTTGATTATAGACCGCTTCCACACTTGACCTTGGCAGTAATGCGTAACTATCAGGGACAAGTGATAAGGGTACACCCAAATCCGTTGCTGCAGTTGCGCTATCATAAGCTGGTCCATACATATTAACCAATTGCAAATAAAAAAAAGCGCGATGGATCAGCGCCTGGGAGATCACATTACTCCTATTTTGTATCGTGTTTAATTCATCTGCAGGCGCATCATTTATTCTATCTAAGATGATATTTGCCTGTAATATTCGAGTATAAGTCGTATTATAGATAAAATCATTTTCCGCTGCATTCCAAACCATACTTTCATACAAATATGCTCGGGTATAGTAGGTGCTGGCCGCCGTTCTTTGATTGTCTGTAAGTTGAATATCATCACTCATCACATCCAGTAAAAAATACTGGCATCGACCAAGAGAATCGCTGTTTAACATTTCCTGAAAATCTTTAATTGTTGTGGGATTAATACTGGAGGTTTGAGCAGTGACATCCAGAAACTTTTTACATCCAGTTCCTAAATAACACAACAGGGAACATAACATCAAAAACAGTAATTTATAACGTTGCATAATCATAATCTTAAAAACTTAAATTAACATTTGCAGAATATACCTTTGGCATACTTAAGCCAGGCCGCCCGTCATTGCCAACCATTACGGGATCAATATTATATTTGTTTTTTGCCCATGTAAAAACATTTTGAACAGAACAAGTGACTGTTAAGGAACTTAGGCCATATTTCTTAACCCATTTGCCTGGTACATTTGCGCCAACCATAATCTCCTGAAGCCGTATATTATCCGCCGGCAAAAGACTGTTGCTGGAATACTGCGCTACAAATTGTCGGTAACCATTTAAACCAGTGGTACTTGCAGCCGCTACATCTGTAAACTGTTCATCACCTGGCTGTCGCCATCTATCGGTAACTAAGGCGCTTGTTTCTTTGGCCGCGCTCACATAAGGGATGTAATAGCGCATCAAATAACCTAAATTGAATACCACCGCGGCGCGACAGAAAAATGCCCGATATCGGACTTCCTGAATAACGCCACCCGTCCACGGCGCTTTGGTTACTCCTGCATAAACTAAGGAAGAAGCAACAGAGGCGCTATCGAAGCGAGAGGAAACCTTGCCAGATGCATCATAATATTGAGGTTCTCCGGTTGCACTTAAACCCGCCCAAGGCAAAGTCCAAACGCCGGTTACGTCATATCCAGATCTGTACGCTTTCGTGTAACTTGACGTTGCAGTAAATGCGGGTGAAGGCACATCAGTTACAACGTTTCTATTATACGCTCCATTAAGGGTTACCGAGTATGTGAAGTCGGTATTTCGTATCACATCGGTTTTCAAAAATAACTCAACACCTTTATTATTCAGGCTGCTATAGGTGGTTTGCGAGGTTGTACCGGTTGCAGGGTCTGTTGGGACTGCGAGATAATTGTTGACTCCAGCAGAGGTTTGATTATAATAACGAACGTCCAAGCTATATCTATCCTCATTCATTGCAATTCGGCCACGAATTTCGTAAGTGGTATTCCTTGGAGGGACACTGGAAAAATCACTTACATTGGCCTGACTGAAAGAACCATTTGTGGCCACATTAGTTCCCATCATTAGTGCCATCGCCTGATAAGAGCTGGTATTCTGCAAAGATGCGCCCACTTCAAATGCACTAATTGTATTGGAGTAAAAGTATCGCTCCTTTGCTATATCATACCTAAGAGAGCCGTTATATTGCCTTATCCCTTCCGGAGATTTTGAATACTTAAAATCTAAGTTAAACAAGCGCTTCCTTAAACTAAGTACAATACCAGCGCTAAGGTAATTGCTCTTTTGAGTACTTATCTGCGTGTCCGACGCGTTCAGAGATTGTAAATTACCTACTGTTCTTTGCGTATTGTAAGCTATATTAACACTAACTGCACTGTCTATTAAAGATGCCGTTAAACGCTGATAGATATTATTTGAAGATTGCCCCTGTTGTTGTGTCGGATTCAAACCCGTAACCCATATTGCGTAATTATTGAAATTGGTTTGCTGATATCTTAAATTATTATACTGAACGGGCAAATCAGGCATTTTTACGCTATTGACTCCCGTCGACACATAAAGACCTTTTACCAATTTACCCCAGTTTTTAACAACTTTCCAGGTAATATCTCCATTATAAGTCTCCATTACTGAATATGGCGGATCTTGTCCGTAAACTGGATTTAAAACCCGGTTATACCCCCCACTTATCGTGATAAAATCTGAAAATC
Source organism: Pedobacter terrestris (assembly GCF_052343045.1). NCBI lineage: Bacteria > Pseudomonadati > Bacteroidota > Sphingobacteriia > Sphingobacteriales > Sphingobacteriaceae > Pedobacter > Pedobacter terrestris. The sequence continues at coordinate 3,121,099 of NZ_CP180264.1, forward strand.
GATACTCAAGCTGTGCATTTGCGTTAATGTTCCGGCTAATCGTAGTATCTCCATTTACCGGCACAGTAAGAGAATATGGCACCTGAGTTGTTATAGTTCCGGCAATTAAAGAATAAAAATTAGTGATAGATGCATCTATCGCCGGCGTTGGCAAATATACGGGAGTTGAAGTACCTGTAGTTTGATTGTAACCATAAAGTGTTTCCCTGGCTGGGCGACTGGATTTGGTACTCGCTGCGCCTACACCCAATCCAATAGATAATCCATGCTTACCAATCGTCTTTGCAAAGCTCAAATTTGTCCTCAAATTATACTGTGTATAATCCGTACTGTTTTGCTGTAAAATGTCGCCGTAAGGCACATAAAAATTCACGTTTCCGCCACTAATTTCTCCGAAGCGATCAACCAGCTGCCGTACATAACTTGATTCCCGACCATATAGCATCTCGGCATTGGTTTGCTTGCCCGTGTAGTATATTGACGTGCCCCATGTTAATCCGGGCAATAGGTTCCAATTGGCGTTCAAGCTAGTTTTTTTGGTAAAAACGTCTGAGGTATTTTGATTTGCTCTTGCATCTTCCAAGATATTAACACCGTAATTCTTATACCCATACCCCATGATGGTTTTATTTGCACTCTCAGATAAGCTGGTATAATCATATACATAATTGCCCTCAGCATCTAGTAACATTTGATAGGGTTCTAAAGACGTATCTGTTGGAGAGAATGAATAGCCCGTGTTTACTTCATCACGTTGAAGATTAATTAACCATTTAATTTTAAGCTTATTGTTAAACAATCTAAAATCGTTATTTAAATTGAGTGAAAATGTCTCTGTTTTATTATTCAGAGCATTGCTTTGATCTTTGATGTAAGATCCGGCCAATGTGAATCCATAAACATTGCTTCCACCACTCAAAATGAGATTGTGATTTTGAGCAAAACGATCTTGCGAAAGAAGGGCGAGTTGTGCCTGATTATCCAAGCGACTAAGGGAATCCCATTTTTGATTAAATTGGGTTTCGGTAATCATGTTAGACTTTCTTTGAGTAAGATACGTTTGTGCGGGAGTTAGATTTAAGGAACTGTTATTAAAATCAGATGGATAGATTGCAAACATTTCTTTTACATATTGTAAATACTCCGCAGAGCTGGCCAGTTGCAATTTCTCCCGGTCAAACTTTACAGCCGGAGAGTAGCTAAAATTATTCGAATAACTAATATTAATGCGCCCTTTCTTCGCTGATTTGGTTTTTATCAATATCGCTCCACCACTTGCAGCTGGTCCCCATTTTATCAACTCTTTAGGATCTTTTATTACTTCAATGGATTCCACATTCATCATCGGGTAATTTGCAGGAAAGCCTTCTTGTGGAAATCCGTCAATTACAACAAGCATATTCGAGTTTTGCGGAACAAAATTACTGGTACCTCTAATTTGAGGTACAAGCGTACTGATAACTGATGTTGTTGTATTGATTTTATAGATTGTACTGGTTTGACCTTTTAAAAGTCCATCTAGAATGCTCTGCGCTTTAGCTGCACCACCAACCCACTTTGTAAATTCTTCAACCGACATTCTCCGGTACTGCATACCAAATTCTCTGGCATATACATCTACACTTGTTACAGTCACAGTATTGGCATTTACGGTTTGCAGGCTCAACCCCGGTATGGTACCTTGCAAGATCTGGGAAAGGTTCATATAACTTCGGTTGGTTAAATCAACAAATTTTGTTGGGTTTTTCTTAACTTGATCATAATTGATAGATACGTCGTCGAGCTCAATAGACATTTCTTTGCCCTTTTTCAAGACAATATATTTTTCTGTTGTATCCATATAATGGATAATTTGTGTGGGATATCCCCGGAAAGTGACTTCGATTGTCCCTTTCTCTCCAATCGTCAATGTAAAGCGACCTACGTCATCTGTTATTGCCGAAGAAAGGCGGTTTATATCTTTAACTTTAGCGCCGGCGATAGGAATTTCATTCTCATCTACCACCGTTCCCCTCATCAGCCGCGCAGGCCTTAAAGGAATCTTCCTGGTGACCTTCCCCTTACCGGCGACTTTTTTAAGTGCAATGGTTTTATTGAATATATCGTATTCAAGATTTAAGCCTTCCAATAGTTTTTGAAGAGCTATAGTTAATTGAACCTTGGTTACATCAAGGCTGACCGAGCTAAATGTATCGATATCTTGTTTTTTGTAAAAAAATACGAAATCTGTCTGCGCTTCTAAATCCTGAAGAATACGTTCCAGCGGTACTTTATCTCTTTTGATGGTTATTTCTTGTGCATATGAACTCGAAAAACTACAGATACAGGCCAGCAATATAGCTATAGACACCAGCGGCACTTGTTTTAATAAAAATGGGTTCTGTCGGCTCTGATCAACTGGATTAAAGGGATGTTTTTCTTCAAGCCGATGACATAGCTTTATGATGTAACGGTCTATAAACAGGAGTCGAATCGTTTTTTTCCAATAAAAACGGATGGTGTAAATTTTCATCAAATGGTTTAGTTTGTCAAGTTTAGGTTTTTATAGTTCTGAAAATGGAGAGATATATCAAGCCATCTTCAGGCAATCGTAAATCGCATTGAGTATTTGTCGATTGTTACAGGTTTTTAGTTTAGAATCATCTGAAATTTGTTGTTATGGTCCTTATATAATGTTAGATTGATATCTTGATAACTCAATAATTTTTGCAATTGACCAAGGCTGATATTTTTAGGAATTTTGCCGGCATATCTAAATGATTTAGGAGAAGATCTGTTTTGGACTGGTATACCATACCAGTCGGCAATTTCAGCAACCAGTTCCTCGATGCTACTGCCATCAAATCCAAAATACCCGGATTTCCAAGCCACAATTTTTGAGGCGTCAACCACTAGTACCTTTAGATTTTCAGCATTCAAAATGGATTGTTGGTTCGGTTTCAGGATTAATGCCATTCGCCGTTTGTCAGTAGGTTTTACCATTACTACACCTTCCAGAAGTGTCGTTTTAGTTTCGCCACTTCCAAACCGGTTTTTGATATTGAATTTTGTACCCAATACCTGTATGCATTGGCCATTACTGTTTACAATGAACTTGCTTTTGTTTAGGCTTTTGGTCACTTCAAAATAAGCTTCACCCTTCAGATAAACCTGTCGATCGCCAGCACCAAACTGTTCTGGAAAGGAAATTGTGGATTGCCCGTTCAACCAAACTTTTGTACCATCCGAAAGCGTAACCCGATATTGAATACCTCTTGGTGTAGTCAGAGTTGCCATTGCCAGCTCTTGTTTTAAAGTCGTATCAGGACGGATAATCATTCCGTTATCCTTTGTATTGGTTACCGTTGCATTTTTTAAATGTGTAGCTCTATTCAGCTCAAGTGTATCCAGTTCTATTTTTTGCCCTGTAGAGAGCGTAAGGCTCGGTTTTCCGGATGCCGCTACCATTTTATTTAGTTCCTGATTGCTTACCACAATCAGATTTGATTGTGCAAAAAAGAGATAGATCGCGGTACTTATTCCAAACACAATAAAACATGCTGCAGCTACTTTATACCAGATTGTATAAGAAGATACAGGTTTGCCTGAGTCTGTCTGTATGGCTGAAAGTGTGCGCTTTTTATTGCGCCGATAAAGCTTTGTTAGATATTTTGAATTGGGAATTGACTTTCCATTATCGGTCTTTTCATACCATTGATACAATTCCATTCTCTCGGCGGTTGTTTCACCACCTTTTAAATACTTTTTTATAATCCTGAGAAGATCATTATTCAATTTCATAAATGCGATTTTTTTATATTAACAGCATGTTAATATCAAGTCAACATTTACATGTCAATCGAAAGTGAATCAGCACCTATCCTCATATCTACTTTTTATAGAAAAAAAATAATTATATTTCTTCAATCTATAGAAGTTCGCCATACACCGATAAAAAAAGTAACGTTTTACAAAAAAACCGCCTCTCAGCAAAAGATATTTGGCAAACAATAAATTATTGCTTTGTTACTAACCTTTTTTATTCGTTGCAATGCTTTTCCTATTTGATTTTCGACGGTCGACTCGGATATCTGAAGATAATTTGCTATTTCCCTGTGCGACATATAGTCTTCTCTACTCATTTTGAAAATTTGTCGACACTTTTCTGGTAAACGTTCTATCTCTTGTGTCACCTGATCTAAAATATAGCGGTAATGCAAACGCTCATCAAGTGGCAGATCATAGGTATCAAGTTTATATTCTGCGATATTTCGGGCGTGGCTTTCGAGTTTTTTTCTCCTATGATAATTGATAATTAAATATCTACAGGAAGAAAATAAATAGGCCGGAAGGGAGGAGATTTGGGTAATGCTTTCTCGTCTTTTCCATAAACTTAAAAATAAGTCGTGAAGAATGTCCTCGGCGTCAGATTCATTATAAACTTTCGAGATAACGTGTTGAAATAAACCAGGATAAAAAAGATCGTATAATTTCGAGAACGCCTGATGACTACCTCCAGAAAAGTCAATTAATAAAGCAGTATATGAACTATCGTTTAAATTTTGCATCCTCAAACCGAAAGAGCTTTTGGGCTCAGTAAATAATATGTTTGGGATGTGGACTCTTGACAGAATAACCATTCTGTTAAAGTTGAATTGAATAAGTAGGGATATAGAAATTAATATAATCTCATTTGCTAAATATACGCGATACCGGCAAATAAATCTACTAAACCCGAGAGGATTTATTGTTAATTTTTTTTAGAAATACATTTTAACATATTACCAGTAAAAAACTAGCGTTTCATAAATACTAGCTCATAATATCATTGTAAAACTGATTTTCGCTAGTTAAATGAGATCAATTTCTTAAAGGTCCGGACGGGAATTGTCGATTTTACGACCATTTGTAAATTGTTCTGTTGATTAGTGCGTAAATTTTCCTGATAATAAATCGAATGCGTCGTAGAAACCATTCCAACAAGATTCCCATATTCATCAATAATTGGTCCTCCACTAGACCCTTTTGCATAATCTGCTGTAATTTCCATACGATTCCCGAAAGCGTCATTTTGTTTTTTTGCATGGTTTCTGGCGACTATTCCCGTTGAGAAATAGTACAAATACCCATAAGGATTTGTATAGGCAAAAATTTTAGCACCAACCAAAGCTTCCAATCCCAATGGTATAGGTTTCAACTGAGTTTTTAACGTATTTATCTTAAACAATGCTATATCTCCTTCTTTGTTAAAAGACAAAATTTCTTCAATAGGAAAAACATCGCCATTTGAATTTGCTACGAGCGTTAGGCTGTCTTTATCCAAAATTGGCGTTTCTTTCTCAATTAGAGGTTTTAATACGTGATAATTTGTTGCACAAACGCCATCTTCACTCAATACAATTCCGGAAGCGATGACCTCAACCTGTTCTCCTTTCGCGCTCACTGCTTTACCGTATTTTACAATCATCAATACAGCATCTTTTCTTATTGATGCGATATTTTCAGCTGTTTTTTTTCGAGAATTTATCTTTATGTTTTTTACTTTAACTAAAGTATTTTCCTTAAGGCCTGATGTCTTAGTTTTTAGGGCTTTTGTACCCATAAACGTATATATCTTTTGAACGGCTTTTACCTTCGAAATGAGACTCGCTTCCAATGCATTGTAATTTACAAAGGTTACATCTCCATCAGGTTCTTGAGCCTTAACATTTTGTATCGAGAAATAAAATAAAATTGTGGACAATAAAATAAGTTTAATTTTGATCATTTTATTAGGTGGTTCTAAAAGAATACATTAGTTCGAATGTTCCATATTCCGGACACATCCGGCGTTTGCTTACTAAGTGTCTTAACACTGAGCCAACCCCTACGTCTATTTTAAAAAAAAAATTGAACCTCCTTATGTGGATGATCTATCAGAAAATTCTGGTGGTTTTAACAGATTAAATTATAAAACCTTTAATTTTGTTTCATGATCAATAGAAAGCCGCTTAACTGGTTTAGCATGTTGTTTGTATGGAATGGCTCTGTACTTCCAAAAGTGTTGCCCAGATTGTTGCTTCTTTTCGGGCTTTCCTGTATTGTTGTCTATTTAAAAGGTAGCCTGTTTGAAATTAAAATTCCTTTGGCGCCGCCGCCACTCACTATTTTTGGCATTGCGCTTGCCCTTTTTCTGGGCTTTAGAAACACGGTAAGTTATGATCGTTTTTGGGAAGGCCGCAAATTATGGGGCGCAGCTTTAAATGAAACACGTTCATTAGCGCGTAAAGTATGCAGTTTGGCACCAAATAAAATTTCTAAAGAATTCGCCAACGAATTTACAGATCTTCTGATCTGTTTTGTGTATACACTAAAACACCAGCTGAGATTTACAGATGCAACAGCAGATTTGCGCAAACGCTTAAACAACGCGCAAGCAGAAAAAGTAATTGCGGCAAAATTTAAACCTGTTGTTTTAAATAGCCTTTTGTCAGAATCTACTGCGAAAATGCAGCAAGAAGGTAAAATAGATTCCATTATACAGATGTCTTTTGAAGATGGATACAACAAACTGAGTGATATTGTTGGCGGTTGCGAACGCATTGCCTCAACGCCAATTCCGTACACGTATCGGGTGTTGCTTCATAGAACGGTATATATTTATTGTTTTTTACTGCCTTTTGGTTTTGTAGACGGATTGGCCTGGATGACACCTTTTATCGTAACATTTATCGCTTACACATTTGTGGCCTTAGAAGCTGTAGCCGATGAAATTGAAGATCCATTTGGCACAGAACCGAATGATCTTGCACTCAATACAATGGCCAATATGATTGAGGAAACACTGCTTGAAATTTCCGGTCGGCCGATTCCTGTTCAGGAGAAAAAAGAAACTTATTTATTGGATTGATAAAGTCGCGAAAGTCTGTAAGTCCGGAAATATGCCGAAAATAACCTGGTGATCACAATTTCCTCAAGGTCTTCATTGCGAACTGAAGCAAGGACTTTGTGTTGGAGTGAAGCAATCTATCTATAAAAAAACCAAATCCCTTATCATAGAGATTTGGTTTTTTATGGTAAAGCAAATTTTATTTTTTATCGGCTTTAAGGTTTAAGCCAATTTCAACATCTTTGGCAATTACCCAGTTTTCTGGGCTACCTTCCGTTTTGTAGCTAATGCCCCAGGCACTTCTATCTATTGTAAATTTAGCTGCTGCAGTAACTCCTGTTTCAGAAATTTCAACTTTCGCCGGGAAAGTAATGTTTACTGTACTGTCTTTCAACGTTAGATTTCCGCTAATTAAACGGTTTGCACCATCCAATAAACTTTTCTGTTTAGCAGCATCATAAGCCTCTACCTTAGTAATTACAAATTTCGCAGTCGGGTATTTCGCAGCATCAAAAAAGTCTGCACTTTTCAAGTGCCCTTCCAGATCTGTTGCTTTTTTATCTTTTTCTGTAACAGAAGCAGAGTCTACTTTTAGCGAAGCCATATTTACCACAAACTCGCCACCGGTTAACGAATCTTTATCTACAGATAATGATCCCGATGTCACTTTAATTATGCCCCATCTTGGTGCCATACCACCTTTGTGTGCAGCTTTCCAATTTACAATTGTTGCAGTAGTATCAATGGCCAAAGCCGTACCAGTTTGTGCTGCTGCCTCTTGCTGATCGCCAGTTGCAGCTTTGTCGCTCGATGAACCGCCACAGGCAGCCAGGAACAAAAACGCGGGGATTGCATAAAGTAATTTTTTCATAATCTTCTTTTTTTTCGTTTTAGGTCAGAGAAAATGTATTTCTTCTCCTTTTGCTACCTAAAACTAAACAATTGATCTTTAAATAAAAAACCAGATTACAAACCACTTCAAACTTTTAATCCGGCCTGACGAAATTACGCCCGGTGATACCGAATTGCGCGTCAAATTTCTGATGGCTTTCTTTCGATTTAACGATTTAATAACACCACCAGCGCTTTTAGGCATCTATTCCTTAATACAAACACGTTCCAAACTTCATACGCTTAGTTTAAAATTGCGGCTACAATCTGGTTCATTTATCCTCCAGAAAAACGGAAACAAACTAATCATTATGAATTTCAAAACAACGTTCGGCGGTATTCTACTGCTGTTTAGTGCACTTGTGGGCAGCGTGCAGGCATCAATGCTTACACGTACTGAGATCTCAAAATTACATTCGCGGGCAGAAACCACCATCACGGGTACCGTTAAAGATGCTGAAGGCAAATCATTACCCGGCGTAACCATTATGCTTAAAGGCAGCAGACGCGGTATTTCTACCAATGGCGATGGTAAATTCACCCTAAAAGCAGAAACCAATGATATTCTGGTTGTATCACTGGTGGGCTATAAAACCCAGGAAATCGCTATCGGCGAAAAAACTGCTGTAGATATTGTTTTGCAAGTTGAAGAAGCTACTTTAAACGAAGTTGTAGTTACCGCAATCGGGATTAAACAGCAGAAGCGTAAACTCGGTTATGCAACACAAGAAGTAAATACAGAAGTATTGGATAAAGCCAAAACCATGAATTTTGGTAATGCCCTTGTAGGTCAGGTTGCAGGTTTAACTGTTAACAGTCCAACGGGTATTTTTCAGGCACCACAAATCAGTTTACGCGGAAAAGAACCGCTAATTGTAATTGATGGTATCCCGATTGAAAGCAATTTATATGATGTTTCCTCTTCCGATATTGAAAACATCAACGTACTTAAAGGCGTAACCGCTTCCGCACTTTATGGATCAAGAGGAAAAAATGGTGCAATTGTCATCACCACTAAACGGGCCAAAACAGAGGGTTTAGAAGTAAATGTGGGTACAAATAATATGGTTACAGCTGGTTTTACGGCTTTTCCAGAAACACAAACAGAATATGGAAACGGTTCTGAAGGAAAATATGAATTTTGGGATGGTGCCGATGGCGGAATCTCTGACGGAGATATGATCTGGGGACCAAAATTTGGAACCGGAATTAAAGTAAGACAGTGGAACAGCCCGATTCGCGATAAACAAACCGGAAATGTAATTCCGTGGTGGGGCGATGTAAGCGGAACCATTTATGACGATAAAGCGCGCTATGAACGCGTACCTACAGATTGGGTACGTCACGACAATCTGAACGATTTTCTAAGCACAGGAATTGTTACAGACAACCATCTTTCTTTGGCTTATAAGAGCGAAAAAGCCCAGCTTTATTTTTCTGCCAAGCAAGCTTACCAAAAAGGACAAGTGCCTAACACCTCACTTTCTACAGGTGGTTTAAATTTTAGCGGAACCTACAACCTCACTAAAAACCTGGTTGCAGAAGCCAGCTTATCTTACAACAAAGTATACTCTCCTAATTTTCCACGTTATGGGTACGGACCAAAAAACCACATGTACACCATTCTGATTTGGATGGGCGATGATGTTAACGGACAGGATTTAAAAGATCATATGTATGTTCCGGGTTATGAAGGCTATCGCCAGGCCAATTACAATTACGCATGGTACAACAATCCATATTTCGCGGCTTATGAGCTGAACCAGATCCACAATAAAAATACGGTTGATGGTTTAATGCGTTTAGCGTGGACAGTAACACCGGGTTTAACTTTACAGGCGCGCGCAAATTTGCGGAACAGCAGTCTTTTTGAAGATATGCAAAGCCCGAAATCTTATATGAACTACGGCGATTCAAGAAACGGAGATTATAAAAACTGGAACAGCAACCAAACCAATTTCGATGCCGATTTCTTAGCAACGTACACTAAAAATCTGTCAGAAAAAATTGCTTTCACGGTTAACGGAGGTGCATCTAAATTTGCCAGAAGCTATCGCCAGCAATACCAAAGTACAGATGGAATTATCGTTCCTTTTGTATACAGTTTAAACAACACGCAAGGCCCGGTTCAGGCATCAAATAACTTACAGGAAAAAGAAATTCAGAGTGTTTACGGTTCTGCAAACCTCGATTTATTTAATGCGGTTTACCTAAACGTAACCGCGCGTAACGACTGGTCTTCTACGCTTCCGGTGGTTTCCAATTCGTATTTCTACCCTTCGGCGTCTATCAGTACAATTGTTTCTCAGTATTTAAAAATGCCAAAGGCGATAGATTACGTAAAAGTTAATGCATCATGGGCACAGGTATCTAACGATTTGGCGCCTTACAGCATCCAATCGGTATACACTAAAGACATTACTTATGGCAGTACACCATCTGTCAATTATGGTAATGGTTTGGTTAATCCATTAATCAATCCAGAAAAATCTACTTCTTATGAACTGGGTTTATCTACAGGTTTATTTAAAAATAAGCTGAGTGTAGATTTCACGTATTACAACATTCTGGATGAAAATCAGATCATTGATCTAAGCGTTTCGCAGGCTTCTGGTTTCTCTACCAGAAAAGTAAACGGAAACAAATACAAAACCAACGGATACGAAGTTGTATTAGGCGTTAAACCGATTACAAACCGCAATTTTAGCTGGGATTTGAATCTGAACTGGTCATCATCGATCCGTAAAATTACCGAAATCTATAATGGCAACGCCAAATTCGGAAATCTATCTGTAGGCGATCGTGCTGATAGTTATTATTCTACCGTGTGGGAAAAAAGTGCAGACGGACAATTAATTTTAGATGCAAACAGCGGTTTGCCTATTCAAGATCCTTATCAACGCAAAGTGGGCAATATTGATCCAACGTGGAGAGTAGGTTTCCAAAACAGGTTTAAAATCAAAGATTTTGTGATAAACATTGATATTGATGGTGCCTGGGGCGGAATTATGAATTCTACAACCATAGAAAAAATGTGGTGGGGCGGTAAACATCCGGCATCTACAGCGTTTAGAGATGCAGAATATGCAGCCGGAAAACCTGTATACGTACCAACAGGCGTTGTGGTTACTGGCGGAAGCCTGACCAGAGACATTAGCGGAAATGTGGTTTCAGATACGCGTACTTACGCACCAAATACCAGAGCCGTAAGCTGGCAAACCTGGAGCCAACAATATCCTTATCGTGCGAGAGTAACCGAAGCCGAAAGCGAAAAATTTGCCAATACTTTCGATCGGTCTTTCGTGAAACTTCGTCGTGTATCGGTTGGATATGATGTAGCCAAACTGGTTAAAATGGGCAGAATTAAAGCGCTTGATATAAGTGTCTACGGTTACAATCTGGCCATGTGGAAAAAAATGCCATATCTGGATCCCGATTTCGGAACCGATTCTGACTTACAAGATCCTTCGGCCAGATACCTTGGCGCATCAATCAACCTAAAGTTTTAACATTTATCGCTAAAAACAAATGAAAAAGTTATTCAATATATGCCTTTTGGCTACTTGTTTATTCACGGTTTCTTGTCAAAAAAACCTCGAAGAACTGAATATAGATCCCAATCGCCCGCAACAAACGCACCCTCAACTTCTACTCACCAGAATAGAATGGACTGCTTTTCAGGCTTTCGGCGGAACGTCTCCTCTTTATGCCAATAAAATATTGGTGCAAAGCGATGGCGAAAACCTGGAACAATACTACAAATGGAACCGATCTTCTTTTGATCCGTACGACAATTTACGTAACGTAACCAAAATGGATGAAGAAGCTACAAAGCTGAACTTAAAAGCCTATAACGCGCTATCTAAATTTTTTAGAGCGTATTATTTTTACAACCTCACTTTGACTTTTGGCGATATTCCATACAGCCAGGCGTTAAAAGCAGAAAGCGAAAAGGCAATCTTTACGCCGGCTTACGATCAGCAAAAAGAGGTTTTTAAAGGTATCCTGGCAGAACTAGCCGAAGCAAACACTATTCTTAAATCAGAAAACAGTATCATACTGGGCGATATTATTTTCGGCGGATCGGTACAAAACTGGCGTAAAGCTGTAAATGCATTGCGCCTAAAAGTTTTGCTTACACTCTCTAAAAGAACTTCAGAAACTGATTTGAATATCGTGAGCCAATTTGCAAACATTTACAATACTGAATTATTATTTACCAAAGATGAAAGTGCGAAACTTGTATTCCTAAACCAGCAAGGCAATCGTTATCCAGAATTTAACTCCAGTAGTTTTGGCTCTGGAATGTATATGGACATGACTTTTGTTGAGCGACTGAAAGAAAGGCAAGATCCGCGTCTTTTCCTTTTCTGTACACAAACCAGATTGGGTAAAGAAGCCGGAAAAGCCATTTCAGATTTTAGTTCCTATGAAGGCGGCGATCCTGCAGCGCCATATGCAGAAACCAATGTTAAAGCCGTGGCTGGTCGCGTTTCTAAAGTACATGAACGTTATTATTCAGATCCTGTAAACGAGCCTCGCGTACTAATCGGATTTTCAGAACAACAATTAATTCTTGCCGAGGCAAGTGTTAGAGGTTGGATTGCGGCCGATGCAAAAACATTGTATGACGATGGCGTAAAATCGAACTTCAAATTCTACGAAAGTAACGTAGCCAGCTTATCCAGCTATGTTACAGAAACCGCAGCAGTAAACTATCTGGCTATGCCAATCAATAGTTTTGCCACTGCAACAACAACAGAACAAAAAATAGAATTAATTACCACGCAAAAATATCTGCAAACGTATTTTCAAAATGGCTGGACAGCCTTTTTCAGCAATCTGCGCACGGGTTATCCGGCATTTCGCAGAACGGCGGGTGTTAATATTCCTTTCAGATGGATCTATCCTCAATCCGAATACAACAACAATGCAGAACAAGTAAAAAAGGCCATCACCAGTCAGTTTGGTGCAAACAACGATTTAATTAACCAGCCCACCTGGTGGATAAAATAATGCTCTATACCCTCGCGGCCGTTTTGACGGCCGCGCTTTTATGTTTAAAATCGCACTATGGAATCAAGAAGAGATTTTCTTAAAAAAACCAGCCTTTTTGCTGGTTTGGCCACTGTTGCCAATGTTATTCCGCCAAGTTTGCTTAAAGCGATGAGCATTGAAGCGGCAGCGGGCAGCACCTATAAAGATGCAGAACATGTTGTTTTTCTAATGCAGGAAAACCGTTCCTTTGATCATGCTTATGGCACTTTAAAAGGCGTTCGCGGATTTAATGATCCCAGAGCTTTAAAATTACCTAATGGAAACCCGGTTTGGTTTCAAAGCAGTAAAGCCGGAAAAACTTTTGCACCTTTCAGGCTCGATATAAAAAATACCAAATCTACCTGGATGGGCTCGCTCCCACATTCCTGGACAGATATGGTTTCTGCACGTAATGAAGGAAAAATGGACAATTGGCTGGAAGCCAAAAAACCAGGTAAAGAATATGAAGGCATGCCGTTAACAATGGGCTATTATGATCGTCAGGATCTTCCATTTTATTATGCTTTTGCAGATGCTTTTACCGTTTGCGATCAGAATTTCTGTTCGTCACTTACCGGAACCAGCTCTAACAGAACATTTTTTTGGTCTGGCGCAATTAAAGAAGATCCGCATGATCCAAAATCATTGCCGCATGTATTTAACGGCCAAATCGATTATAAAAACATTGGCTGGAAAACATTTCCTGAACGTTTGGAAGCCGCGCAAATTCCGTGGAAAGTGTATCAAAATGAACTGAGTTTACCTGTTGGTTTAGAAGGTGAAGAAGACGATTGGTTGGCCAATTTTACAGACAACAGTCTTGAATTTTTCAAACAATATAACGTTCGTTTTCATCCGGCACACCTTGCATGGTTGCAAAAACAGGCCACAAACCTTCCTTCAGAAATACAACATCTTGAAGCCAAATCGCCAAAAACTGCTGAGGAAGACAAACAACTAACCGCAAAGAAAGATGCGTTTGTCAAGGTAACCGAAGCCATGAAAACCTATAACAAAAAAGGTTTCGAGGCCTTGAGCGATTTTGAAAAAAATATCCATAAAAAAGCCTTTGTAACCAATCTTGCCGATTCTGATTACCACAAAACCGAACAGATTGACTACGAAGATGAAGGTAAAAAACGAGAAATGACCGTGCCAAAAGGGGATGTTTTGCACCAATTTCGGCAAGATGTAAACAACGGCACTTTACCGATGGTTTCCTGGCTGGTTGCACCTTGTCGTTTTTCTGATCATCCGGGTTCGCCCTGGCATGGCGCCTGGTATATTTCTGAAGTTCTGGACATTTTAACCAGGAACGAAGAAATCTGGAAGAAAACCATTTTCATTCTTACTTACGATGAAAGTGATGGTTATTTTGATCATCAATCTCCATTTGTTCCGCCAAACACGCAAAAACCATTTACAGGAAAAGCATCATCCGGAATACAAACCGAAACTGAATTTGCTGCAATTGACCAGAAAAATCCTGAAAAAGGAGAAAGCCCAATTGGTTTGGGGTTCCGTGTACCGATGGTGATTGCATCGCCGTGGACAAAAGGCGGATACGTAAATTCTGAAATTTTCGATCATACATCTTCTTTACAATTCCTGGAACATTTCATCAAAGTAAAAACCGGAAAAACGGTAGTAGAAACCAATATCAGTAATTGGCGGAGAAGTGTTTGTGGTGATTTAACGTCGGCTTTCCGCCCGGCAGAAGATCAAACTGTTGCGCTAAAAGCTTTAGACCGTAATACCTTTATCGAAAGCATTTACGCTGCACAGTATAAACCGCTTCCGGGTAATTTCAAAGAAATTTTACCCGCGAACTTAAAAAAAGCTGTTGAAAGTGGAAAATTAAATGAAATTCATCCGGAACAAGAATCCGGAACAAAACCGTCAAATGCCATTCCATATCAACACGAGGTAAATCTGGTCCAAAATGCAGATGGATTACTTTCGATGCAGTTTGCAGCCGGAAATTCTCTTTTTGGTGATAAAAGTGCTGCAGGCGCTTTTCAGGTGTATGCACGGGGAAAATATAAATTGAAAACGGAAACCACTACAGAACTTGTTGATATGAACCAATGGAATTTTTGTGTGTTGCCAGACGACGCAATAGACTTTCAATGGCATGCGGATGATTTTGAAAACGAGCTTTATGTGTTAGAATGTTATGGGGCAAATGGTTTTTTCAGATCATTTCAGGATGCCAAAAACTTCAGCAGCCTTAATGTTAAGGTATCGCCAGAGCTTTTAAATCGTAAAATGGCTTCAGGAAATATGAGTATTTCTTTGTTTAGCAAAGCAGATAAAACAGTTGTTGTAACAGATAATGCGTACGGCAATAAAACTCAAACTGTTGTTGTTAAAGGCGAGAAGCCAGTCTATTTAACTATGCCATCTAGTAAAAATGGTGGTTGGTACGATTTTACAGTTACGGTAAGGGGCAATGCAACATTCGCACAACGTTATGCCGGAAGAATTGAAACCGGAAAAAGCAGTATTTCAGACCCGGTTATGGGCCGCGTGTAAAATTCACAAAAAAACGCTGATGATTTAAAAATCACCAGCGTTTTTTAAGTAGCAGATGTTTCTATTTCAAATCGAACCGATCTGCATTCATTACCTTGTTCCACGCAGCAATAAAATCTTTCACAAATTTTTCTTGTGCATCTGCGCCGGCATACAGTTCCGCAATTGCACGAAGTTCTGCATGAGAACCAAATACCAAATCTGCCCGCGTTGCCGTCCATTTTGGCTGTCCGGTAGACCGGTCGCTGCCGATATAAACTTCTTTATCTTCAGAGAACGCTTTCCACGCAGTACCCATATCCAATAGATTGACGAAGAAATCATTGCTCAATTGACCAGGTTTTGTCGTAAATACACCATGTTTAGAACCATCAAAATTAGTATCCAAAACACGCAACCCGCCAATTAACACGGTAAGTTCTGGTGCGGTTAAAGCAAGTAAATGTGCACGATCGATCAGCAATTCTTCAGTAGACACCGCAAATACTTTTTTCCGGTAATTCCGGAAACCATCAGCGATTGGTTCCAGATAACTAAATGACTCTACATCTGTTTTTTCCTGTAAAGCATCTGTTCTTCCAGGTGCAAAAGGAACAACTGATGGAAAACCTGCATCTCCGGCAGCCTTTTCTACCGCAGCAGCTCCGGCCAGAACAATTAAATCTGCGATGGAAACTTTTTTACCATCAACCTGTGCACCATTGAATTCTGTTTGAATTGCTTCCAATTTGGAAAGCACTTTTTGCAGCTGTGCAGGGTTATTAACGGCCCAATCTTTTTGCGGAAATAAACGAACACGTGCACCATTTGCACCTCCACGTTTATCAGATCCGCGGAATGTTGATGCCGATGCCCAAGCAGTAGAAACCAGCTCACTAACAGATAAACCTGACGATAAAATGTTGCTCTTAAGTACAGCAATGTCATTTTCATCAATTAAGGTATAATCTACAGCAGGAATCGGATCTTGCCACAACAATTCTTCCTGTGGAACGTCTGGACCAAGGTACAGTTCTCTTGGGCCCATATCGCGGTGCGTCAGTTTATACCACGCTCTGGCAAATGCATCCGCAAACTGATCCGGGTTTTCCAGGAACCTTCTTGAAATTTTTTCATATTCAGGATCAAATCTTAAGGAAAGATCAGTTGTCAACATGGTTGGCAATTGCATTTTATTGCTGTCAAACGCATGTGGAATAATGGCATCTGCATTTTTAGCAACCCATTGATGTGCACCGGCGGGGCTTTTTGTCAATTCCCAATCAAATCCGAACAAATTCTCAAAAAAGTTATTACTCCATTGCGTAGGCGTGGTTGTCCAGGTAACTTCAAGTCCGCTGGTAATCGCATCAGGGCCAGCTCCGGAGCCAAAACTATTGCTCCATCCGAAACCCTGTTGTTCAATTCCTGCTGCCTCTGGTTCTTTACCTACATGATCTGCAGGCGCAGCACCATGCGTTTTTCCGAATGTGTGTCCGCCGGCAATCAAAGCAACGGTTTCTTCATCATTCATTGCCATTCGGCCAAAAGTATCCCGAATATCTTTAGCAGCCAAAATTGGATCAGGGTTGCCGTCTGGCCCTTCTGGATTTACATAAATTAAGCCCATCTGTACAGCGGCCAATGGTTTTTCGAGGTTTCTGGTATGTACATCGCCATCGGCATCATCGTCACTCACCACAACGCCGTGCGCTTTATGTGCGCCGTCAGATCCGTGTGCATAACGTAAGTCTCCACCAAGCCAGGTTTTTTCCGATCCCCAATATACCGATTCATCTGCTTCCCAGGCATCGTTACGCCCTCCGGCAAAGCCGAAAGTTTTAAAACCCATAGATTCAAGCGCAATGTTTCCGGTTAAGATAATTAAATCTGCCCAAGAAATCTTACGTCCGTATTTCTGTTTTATTGGCCAAAGTAAGCGACGTGCTTTATCCAGACTTACGTTATCCGGCCAGCTATTTAAGGGTGCGAAACGTTGTAAACCAGCACCAGCACCACCGCGACCATCACCAACCCGATATGTACCTGCACTGTGCCATGCCATACGGATGAACAATCCACCATAATGTCCAAAATCTGCTGGCCACCAGTCTTGTGAATCCGTCATCAAAGCATGTAGGTCATGCTTAACCGCTTCCAAATCAAGTGAGTTGAAGGCTTTCGCATAATCAAAATCCGGATCCGGATTGGATAAGGATGAGTTTTGACGAAGAATATTAAGCTTGAGTTGATTAGGCCACCAGTCATTATTTCTGGTTCCTCCACCAGCTACATTTTGTTTCATCGTACCGTTATGAAACGGGCATTTACTGATGTCGTTTAAGTCGTTTTCCATTTTGTTGGTTATTATATATTGAATACTCGATTGCCTTTCCTAATTTAAGAAGAACAGTATAAATGTAGGAGATTGTAAAACACATTCACAATCATTTAATTCTATAAATCGATAGCTAAAATCTATTTATCATGTACAAAACAGGCAAACCGGCCATTGGTGAGGTTTTTATCAATACATAAAAAAACATTTTATGTACTCAATATTTGTGGAGAAAATTTGCCAATTCAACCCTTAGGTGCAGAAATCAGGCATTAAATGCGAAGCAAAAAGGGCGATCAAAAATGACCGCCCAGAGAGAGAGAGAAAAGTTATCTGTAACTACCGTTTAAAAGGTTGCCGAAGAAAACAGCATTGAGAAACAGCCTGTTGGTACCGAGCCAGTATCCCCGATAGGTTGGATCATCTGCAAAAAGCACAACTTCTCCGCTTCCGATAGCCGCAGCGATTACAGCTGCGGAGCCGGCAATTTTTTCCACATTGGTTTTTGAAGAATATCCGTTAATAAATGGTTTAGCGGTGTATTGTGCCACAGTAGCATATTTATCTGCACTTGGCAATAATAACGTCGGTCCGTTTTTATTTACAAAAAGTGTTCTGGATGTAACACCAAAAGCAATTGGATGAGAAATATCTAAATCTGCCTGAAAAATTGCGCCATTAATCCTTTTAGCACCTTCTACATCTTCTTTACGTGCGAAATCTAACCTCGCATGAGCGGCTTTTGGTTCTTTTTGTGCTGCAACTTTTTTAGCATCGGCGTCAGAAATACTTTCTCGCGGTTGCGCAACTACTTCTCCCCTTCTTGCAAAAACATCGGTTTCAGAAAGTTTCTCTTTTACAATTCCTTGCTGCACTGCCCATGCTGTTGCGGTTTGGAAAGTAATTAAAGTTCCGCCTTCATTTACCCAGTTTTTAAGTTTATCAACGGTTGTTTTATCCCAACTGTTGTAATTCCCGCCGGGCAATACCAAAACTGTATAACGGCTAAGTTCAGCCCTTGCGAAGTTCTGCAAATCCAGCTTACTTACCGGAAGATCCAGTTGTTGATTTAACAAAAACCAAACCTGACCAGCTTCTGAGGCGGTTACACCCTGACCAAATGCAAGCGCAACTTCTGGCTTGCGAATAGCCTTTATATTGCTGCTACCCAAGTCTATTCCTTCTGCGCTAAAACCGCTGCCAACACTTTGAACATCAATATTGCTATATTTTGCCACCTGGCGCAACGCAGAAAATAAGGAATCTGGAGAAAGCGTTTGCCCAACTACCGGAACAACCAGTGTACCCGAAAGAAAAGCTTTTTTACCCGCCGAAGTATTTGCAGAAAAGGATTTAAAAGCCGTTTTTACCAGAATATTTTTTAGCTGAAGCTGATACAATGCTTTGGTGAAATTGTAATCGCCAGAATTGATGAGATACGCGTAAGCAGATTTTTCGCCGTTCACATTTCCGGATCGAGCAGATACTTGTTCAATTTGCTTCCCTTTGGCAAAAGCGGCGTTTAATTTGGCGTATTTTAATCCATAAGCGTGAATGATGCTCCAGCCGGTATTGTCATAAAAAATGCTGTCTTTCAAGGTGTTTTCTTCAAATATGGAATGTACAATCAAAAAATTTGGCTGCGCCGATGGTACCACGTAAGATTTACCTTTCTCAAAAGTTTTTCCATTTTGGGTGATGTTTCCATTAAGTTCATATACATCTACATGATGATCAAGTAATAACCCCAGAAATTTTTGCGTCAGGTTGACATCATTCTCATCTCCAAAAACGAATCCTTTTGCCGCATTTTTCTGCCCTTGATCCAGCGCGTATTTGAAAAAATCTTTCTGCACTTTAAACAAACCTACTTTTTCTGCAACAGCACCGCGTATGGTAGAGAAACTGGTTGTCAAGTGATTACGAATGGTAAATGCAAAAGTAAGGGGACCATTGCTGGATTCTTGTAAAATGCCACGTGAACTGGCCTGTTCAAAAGTTGCGGCTACAGAACCAAAAAATTTCGGATAAGTAGACCCGTATATTGGCGAAAGGTTGTCGTAATTTTCTTTAGTAAAATAGAATGAGCCGATATCATCTAACGCTTTTGCGTGATATTTGGCCAGAATAACCTGATACTCATACAAAAACTGCGGAATAATCGGACTTTCATGGCTTTTTGGAGTAGGCTCAAAATAATATGTGGCATTGGTGCCTTGTTCGTGGAAATCTATTTGCACATTAGGATACCATTTATGGAAAAACGCAATCCGGTTTCTGCTTTCCACTTGTACCAGATTGAGCCAATCGCGGTTTAAATCTGTAAAATAATGATTGGTTCTGCCGTTTGGCCAGGCTTCCTGATGTTCTTTATCCAATGGATCGCCAACGGGCGGAAAAGAATGATACGCATTGTGCCAGTTGGCGGCGCGGTCTCTGCCATCGGGATTTAAAGATGGGTCGATAAAAATGACCGATTCTGAAAGCCATTTCACCGTTTCAGCATCATTGCTGGCGGCAAGGTAATATACTGCAAGCAAGCTGGTTTCGGTGCTTGATGTTTCATTTCCATGCACGCCGTAACCCAGATGAATGATGATTGGTGCATCGTTTCCGAGAACAGCTTTATTTGGATCTGTTTGGGCAAGATGCGCCTGTCTGATTTGCTCCAGCTTCGCGAAGTTCGCTGGCGATGTTGCAGTAACGATTATCTGCGCACGCTGCTCGTAAGTCTTTCCGATTTCTTCTACATGGATGCGATCTGATTGTTTTTCCAAATGCCTGAGATAGGCCACGACCTGATCGTGCCGCGTAAAATAAGTTCCGATCGGATAGCCTAAAAATTGCTCTGGAGTGGTAATTTTCGCATCAAGCTGATTTGCTTTCGGGAAAAAGTACGCGTTTTGTGCGTTTAAATACTGCGTAATGCTGATCAGAAACAGCAGTAGAATGTGGGTTTTATTGATTTGTATTTTCATGTTAACGGGATTTTAATAACCTGGGTTTTGAGTTACATCAGGATCGGATTGTACATCGGAATAAGGTATCGGGAAGAGCCAAAAATTTCTATTGTTAATGCCCAAAACGGCACCTGTGCGCTCTGTACGTACCAAATCAAACCATCGGTGTGCCTCGAATGGAAATTCTACTGCATTTTCATCCTCAATAGCCTGAATAATTGAGGCTTGGGTAGTTGCTGCACTTGCGGCAACATCTGCACGGGCCCGTACTGCATTCAAATCTGTTAAGGCATCTGAGAGTTTATTTTGTTGTGCCCTTGCTTCTGCTCGAATCAAATACAATTCTGCAATTCGGATCAAATAAGAAGGATCTGTACTGGTTGCGGTGGTGTTGTATAAAACCCCATAAACAGTGCTGCCGCTGCCCGCAATAAGACTATTTCTTGTTCCGCCGATTGCAGGATTGTTTAGCTTTGCCACCAATGCATCTGAAGGTTTCAATGTAAATTGCCCGCCGGAAGAACTTGGATACCACAAATTCCAATAACTGTTCCGGTCGTTTACAGAATACGCCAGCTCAAGAACAGATTCTGCAGTTTGAAAAGGCGTGGTAAAAAAGGCCCTGAAAGGTTTAACCAAACTGTATTTTGTATTGCCAATTACCTGGCTTGCGAAATTTTCGGCATCTGCCCATTGTTTCCGATACAAATGTAAACGGGCGCGCAATGCTCTGGCCGCACTTTTCTGCGCTCGGTTTCTGGTGGTTCCATCTTCCGGCAGCAGCTGCTCTGCCTGAATTAGATCGGCCAATACCTGATCATATGTCTGATCTAAAGTACTGCGTTTAATGCCTTTCAAAACGCTTAAATCACTAGTGGGCTGCAATTGCAATTGTACGCCGCCCCAACCGCGGGCCAAATCAAAATAAGACAGCGCGCGGATGAAATACGCCTCGCCTAAAATTTTATTTCGCTCTGTGGCTGTCAATTGCGGATCATTCACCTGCGGCACATACGCAATTACACTGTTGGCAGAATTTATGGTTCTGTAAATGCCCTGATAAGCCGAAACCGTAATTACGTTATCTGTAGGAATGGCATTTTGATCCAACTGCAGGTATTCGCTCAGCGTTCCGTTAAAAATAACGTTGTCGGTTGTTATGGTTCCAAGCGTAGGATAACTTGACGCGTAATAACCTTGCAAGCGGTCATACGTTCCAATAATTGCCGCGCGTGCTGTACTCGCGTCTGTAATAGAACTTTCTGTAGGCAGCGCATTATTCGGCACTTCTTCTAAATATTTTTTGCACGAAATTGTAAGCAACACAGCAGATAATAGCAGTGTTATTTTGATATATGATGTTTTCATTTTGTTAAGATTAAAAAGTTACAGAAGCACCAATCTGAAAGGTTTTTGGTTGTGGAACAGTTGCCCAATCATAACCTGCAGTGTTCTGATTGTTGGATTGCGAGCTTACTTCGGGATCTAAACCTCCGTATTTTGTAAAAGTTAAGAGATTTGTTCCCTGTGCGTAAACACGAAATTTACTAATACCAATTTTCTGCAATACATCCTTAGGAAAGGTATAACCCAGCGTTAAGGTTTTTAGACGGATGAACGATCCATCTTCCAGATATCTTGAAGAAAGACTGGCAACATTTCCACCATAATTATTGGCTGCACCACCATTTTGAGTCGGGTTTCCGCTATATGTGGTTAAACGAGGAATATCTGTAATGTCTCCCGCTTTTTGCCATCTGTCTAGCTGTCTGGGTAAAAAACCAATATTGGCCTGGGTGCCACCATGTACCATAAAGAAATCGTTCATGTTCATAATTTTATTTCCTTGCTGGAAATAGAAAAAGAAGTTTAAATCAAATCCTTTGTAACTAAAATTATTGGTTAAACCGCCGCTGTAGTTCGGCAATGCATTGCCTACAATTTGTCGATCTGCAGAGGTAATCAATCCATCTCCGTTAAGATCGTCATATACTGCATTTCCGGTTTGCGGATCTACATATAACTGTTTGTACAATTGAAATGAATTGGTAGAATATCCCTGGCGAAGGATAGAAATATTACGGCCGGATGCGCCTAAGCTAATATCTGACGCCAGCTTTTCAATCTTATTTTTATTGAAAGAGATGTTAAAATTTGTTGTCCATTGAAAAGCATCTGTTTCGATATTTACGGAGTTGATACCCAGTTCAAAACCTTTATTTCGCACTGCGCCGAAATTCTGGAGGTAAGATGCGAAACCAGAACGGTAAGGCACAGGAACATTTAAAAGCAAATCATACGTATATTTATTGTAATAATCTGCAACTATACTCAGGCGATTTTTAAAGATCGAAAACTCTGTTCCTACGTTAAATTGACGGGTAGTTTCCCAAGTCAAATCCGGATTGCCAAGCTGCGTTGGCGCAATGCCCGGTTGTTCCAGATAATTGGCTCCAGAGGACCATAAACCTTGCGCAGCATACGCGCCAATTCCATTCTGATTGCCAGAAAGACCTAAACTTGCACGCAGCTTCAGCTCATCAAAAAAGTTCAGTTTTTTGATAAATTCTTCCTGACTTAATCGCCAGGCTACACCACCTGAAGGGAAATATCCCCAACGGTTATTTACACCGAATTTCGATGATCCATCTGCACGGATACTTCCGTCAATTGTATATTTGCCATCATACGTATAACTTAATTTGCTAAAAAACGACAGCAGTTTAGATTCTGCCCGCGATGCCGAGCCAGAACGTGTTGCCGCGACAGAAACAGAACGCAAGCTATTGGCTGCAAAGCCGGTTCCACTGGCACTAGTACTTTCGTTTAAAACCGTGTTAATGGTATTTCCTATTAAAGCATTCAGGTTGTGTTTCTTTCCTGTTCCGAAGGACTTCACAAAACTAAGTACCTGTTCATTGGTCAATACCAGGTTTTTATTCTCCATGCTAGAGGCCGAACCGTTAGTAGCAATACCTGCGCTAATCAGCGTACTGGAATAACTGTTGTCGTATTCGCTGCTGTTGTCTATACTCCAGCTGCTGCGCAATTTCAATCCCGGAATGAAAGTATATTCTCCAAATATATTTCCAATGGTTCTCCAACCTACTGCTTTGCTGTCTAAATTTTCAATTAATGCCAAATGATTATCAAAACTTCCGTAGCGCGCATACGTTCCGTCTGCATTGTAAATGGGCAGATATGACCTTGGAAAAAGTGCAGAATTGATTACTCCCGTTGGGTTATTATCGCTTCCGCTTAAATTTCTTTTTGATCGGGTAAGATTGATGCTGGTACCCACTTTCAGTTTATCGGTTAAATATGTATCGTAATTCAATCGAGCAGAATAACGCGTATAATCAGACGGCTTTACGATAGACTCTTGCCCCAAATAACCTAAACTAATATAATATGTACTTTTATCGGTTCCGCCTTGTGTAGATACTTCATAATTTGACGTTCGCGCAGTTCTGAACAATCCGCTGATGCGGTCATACGTTGGCTGACTATCCGGATTTGGAAATGGAAGAACAACAGTTGATGGATCAAGCCCGTTATCTCTGGCCGTATTAATTCTGGATTCGTTTGTTAAAAGCGCCACCTGAGGCCCTGTTGCTACGTCGAAAGTTTTTACGGCTGTAGACCAGCCTTGAAATGTATTGAGCGAAATATTTGCTTTGGTATTTCTTTTTCCACGTTTAGTGGTTACAATAACAACACCATTTGCACCCAGTGATCCATAAATTGCGGTAGCATTGGCATCTTTAAGAATTTGAATGTCTTCAATATCTGAAGGATTGATATCCGCAATGGGATTTGAAGCTTGTTGATTGCCCAAACCAGCGCTAATCGGATCGGCATTACTCACAAAAACACCGTCTATTATATACAAAGGATCAACCGAAGCATTGATAGAATTGTTGCCGCGAACTCTAAAGGTGATTCCTCCGCCGGGAACACCAGAGTTTGAAGATACCTGAACACCGGTTGTTTTACCTTGAAGCAGCTGATTGAAACCACCAGAAGGCTGATTTTGAACCACCGAACCGCTAATGCTACTAATGGCACCGGCAATGTATTTCCGCTCTTGTGTGCTGTAACCGGTTACTACAACATCATTCAGCTGACTTTGAACTTCTTGCAAACGCACCGTAACCGGACTGCCATTTACCGTGAGTTCTTTCTGATCATAACCAATAAAACTGACCAGTAATATGTAAGGGAAAGACTGGCCGGTTACGAAACTGAATTTCCCATCAGAATCAGTAGAAACGCTATGCGTGGTTCCTTTAATTTTAACTACCGCACCGGGCAAAGGCGAACTGGTTGCTGCATCTAAAACGACACCATTGAGGTGCGATTTTATTGTCGGATTTACTTGCGCTGTTGCAACAACCGACCAAAAGATGGCTAGCAGGCAATAAACGCTCTTTAAATAGAGATTTTTCATTGTTCTTTTTTAGAATGTGGAGACAAAACGCTTCCATTGCGCCTTGAAAAAGGCACTTGAGAAAGGATAAATTTGAAAAAAGGGATAGGCCGGTTTGGCCCAAAATTAAAGCTACATGCTGCTACACATTCGGCAATTGCCAAGCTGAAGATTTACTTGTGGTTTGATAACAGCATTGTACCGCTGCAAAGGGTTGTATTGCAGCTTGCCTGGAAAAGTTTGTAAGTTTGGGTTCATGATTAATTTATATTAAATCTATAGATTTAGTAGACAAATTAAAGCAAATATCTAATCTGTTCCAATTTTTGTTTTGAAGTGCAGGCTTAAATGGCGCCTTAAACCAAATAAAATTTTAAAAAAATAGATCTTACCAGGCAACAAAACAATTAAACTAACTTTTTACTTTCCAGTTGTTTTAAATATGCGCTGAAAAAAAATTTTCGAAGGAGATTCTCAATCTACTGATAAAGAAGCATTTTCGCGCAACCATCGGTTAGCAACTTTTTTTTTAATCCAATCGATCACAAAATATTTTTATAATATTGGATATTTACGGGCAACACCAGGCACAATAATATGGCAAAAACAGAAGAACAATATGCTTTGATAACGGGTGCATCTAAAGGCATTGGAAAATCTATGGCGTTGGCGCTAGCCAAACGAGGATTTAATCTGTTTCTGGTTTCCAGATCTGAGCAAGAGCTTAAAGATCTGGCCAAAGATGTACAAGCGAAATATGGTGTACGCGCCGAAACGCTGTCGGCAGATTTATCAAAAATTGATGGAGCAAAGCAAACTGCCGATTGGATTAAACAAAACAACTTGCCGCTACACGTACTGATTAATAATGCTGGTTATGGAATTTGGGGCAAATACGCTGATTTGAATCTCGAAGAACAACTGGAAATGTGCCATTTAAACATGGATACGGTTGTTTATTTAAGCCACGAGTTGATTCCTGTTTTAAAAAAAGCAGATCAATCTTATATTTTGAATGTAGCCAGCACTGCCGCTTATCAGGCCGTTCCAACTTTGGCTGTTTATTCTGCAACCAAAGCTTTTGTCCTTTCTTTTACACGCGCACTTCGTTTTGAATTGAAAAAAACTTATGTCTCGGTTTCTTGCCTTTGCCCCGGTCCTTCCGATACGGGTTTTGCGCAACGTGCAGGTATGGACGCACTTAGTAAAATGGCGGCACAATTTAATATGCAGCCAGATATTGTGGCAGAAGCTGCTGTAAAAGGTATGCTAAAAAGGAAATCAGAAATCATCCCGGGTTTTACAAACCGCATTGGTGTATATGCAAACAGGTTTTTACCAAAGGCATTCATAGAAAATATGATCTCCAGAATTTATAAAGTCTAAAATTATTTTTAATAAAAAACGAATTTAATTTCTTCGGGAGTTAAAAAAATACTACGTTTGTTTAAATATCTAGTTTTCCTATAGATTATGTATAATAAAACATTGCAGTTTTATTTCTCTTCAACACAGAACCACTCGCTAATGCGAATGTGTTGCTGTTGCGCATAACTTCCAATACAACCAATTCTTCAATTTCTAAACTTTAATTTCTTATTTATGGCTACGTCGTATCCAACCTTCACCCTATCCGATCAATTAACGCGCGAACAAATTGATTTTTTTAATCTTAATGGTTTTATCCATTTCAAAAATTTTATTACTGCCGATACCGTTTCGGACATTATCCGATCGTCTAAAACCGTAGAACGCACTTGGATTGATAAAGAAGTTAAAAAAGTAAATGGTGTACCAATTAAGTACGGAAAAGACTTAGACGGAACCCAGATTGTTCAGCGTTTTGCTTTTATTAACCAGCACCATCAAACCTTGAGTGGATTATTGCTTGATCCCCGTTTTGAGGGTTTACTTACCTTGGCCGGACACGGCGCAAGATTAGGCACCGAAGAAAAAGATGGTATGGTGCTGAATCATTACATCAATGGCCCGGAAAGTAAATTCACTAAAATGGGCTGGCATACTGATGGTTTGCGAGATATTTTCTACGGAGGAAAACTTAATCCAATGTTAAATGTCGGTATTCATTTAAGCAATCAAAAAATAGAAAATGGGGGTTTGAAAATTATTCCGGGAACACATAAACAAAGTATTTACCAGATGTTATTTCGTAAAAAATACTTTCTCGATAACGAGGCAGATGCAGAAGAAGTTTCAATTTTGCCCCAAGCAGGCGACCTGACTATACACGATGGTCGTTTGTGGCATCGAGTAGCACAATCCAGCGTAATTGGTGAAGAAAGCAGAAGACGTGTAATTTATATTCCGATAATTGCCGGAAAATATGCGCCGAAACATGAAAATAGTCCGACGGTTTTCTATCAGCGTTTCGCTGGCATTGTAAAATAATTATGCTGATTGTTCTGTTGTTTGGTTACCTGATCAGATCAGGAAAGCTGAAATTATCTGCGCAATTTTTTACAAAGCCTTTTCAAAAATTAACAGTATTCAATAAATCGGGAAACTAAGAAAAGAGCACATGCCTCCACGTCAAACGTTTAAAACGGACAAAAAAAGAGGCAATATCTTACTGGATATTGCCTAACTTTTTATGAGGCGATGTATTTTTGGGTTATTTATACAATCCGTAAACGTATTTGCCGATATCGGTAATCTGCAGTTTCGTAGAAAGCAAACCGCCGCCAGAAAGATACCAGGCATCGCTATGCAATAAAAACACCTTATTGTTTTTGAATGCTGCGCTTTGTTTAATATCGTCGTTTACAACTTTATCCAATCCAGAGGCTTCATGAGTAGTTGCTGCACTTCTGTCGATAATTAAAATATAATCTGGATTGAGTTTAGCGATGTAAGGTTCTTGCGCTTTTGGTTTACCTTCTGCTGGCGCAACTCTTGGCGAGCTTGATTTTGGCGTTGCAGAAGTATCCTGATAAGCAGATTTTAATCCGAGTATATCATATGCAAAACCAAATCTTGAATGGTCTCCATGGGCAACAAAACGATCATTAACATAAAGTACAGTCAATACTTTTTGGGTATCTGTTGCCGAAAGCTTACGTATGTTTGCAACCATTTTATTTAGTTCCAACAGTTTTCTTTCAGCGGCTTTTTCTTTTCCATAAAGTTGGGCAATCTGAAGAACATTTTTTTCGAAACTTTTCCAGGGTTCATTGGCATCTATACCAACAAAAATTGTTGGTGCAATGGCCGATAAGGAATCGTAAGCTGCAGCCTGCCTGCTTGAAATAATGATCAGATCAGGCTGCAACTTTCGCA
This sequence comes from Pedobacter terrestris, assembly GCF_052343045.1. Taxonomy (NCBI): domain Bacteria; kingdom Pseudomonadati; phylum Bacteroidota; class Sphingobacteriia; order Sphingobacteriales; family Sphingobacteriaceae; genus Pedobacter; species Pedobacter terrestris. The sequence continues at coordinate 3,149,412 of NZ_CP180264.1, forward strand.
CGGCAGCCAGGTTTGGTTCTTTAAGCGAACCCGCCTTAACATATTTTTCTGATCTGTAATCTGCAAGATATTCCGGGATATTGTTTGGTACGCCAACAACCGGAATGCCAAGCTCATGATAGGTTTCTAATGTCCCCATATCAAAGATAACAACCCTTTTTGGATTATTACTTACTGTGGTACTGCCTTTCGAATGGATGAACACGGTTTGTGCTGTTGCACTGCCAATTGTGGCAAAAAAAAGGACAACGAGCATTTTGCTCATTATCCTTAAAGAAATTTGATTCCAATTCATATCTGCTTATTAATAGCTTAATCTGGAAACTGCAGATACACCTTCCGCTTCGATAACCAAACCTGCTCTGGCTGTTCCGGCAACCGGATCAATAGCGTATATGGTTGGTGAAGCATTTGTAGCAGTTACGGGTAAATAAAGTTTTCCATTTTCGGAAAAAGGCAATCCCGTTCCTGTGATTAATGACTTATCCGGGAAACCACTGGTTAACCATCTGAAACTTAAATCGGACATTTTTACAATTGCAAACTGCGTAGCGGGGGATGTTGAAGAATAAACCAGATCATTATACATCTCAAGTAAAAAGTAATCCTGGGTGATGTGGAAAACCTTGCGAAAACGGTAGCCGCCAGATTTTTCCTGAATATTGAAGTAGAAATTCGGATCAAAAATGGTTGCTCCACTTCTGATCAATAATGCACCGGCAGGTTTAGTAGTTGTTCCATCGTAAGAACCCGAGAAAACATACACATTACCGTTATCATCTTTTCCTAGCTGCGAATACGTTTGTGAACGCATACGCCCGGCTGAATAGCTTATTCGATTGTCGCGATATATTCGTTTAACTTGCAGATTTGCATCCATTGCGGCCACCCAGACACTATCCGGATAGGTTACCGCACCAATACTGCTTCCACCGGTTGCTGTTGCTGGCTGAGGTTCTGACATCACCACACTGGTTAAAAATTCTCCGTCCCCAAATTCCTCTATACCTGAGAATGTTGCTATACCTCCATGACCAGTAAAATTTTCAGTACCAATTGTTTTTTCGGTTAGGCTATTTCCATTGTTCAGATCGATGAAATCAAATCTTGAACCAATTTGTCCATTGGTTAAAGTTTGCCCGCTAACAGCAGTTACAATATAATTTTGAAAAGGACCATAAGTTGTAAAACGGGAGGTAATCTGAAACTCATTGCCCACAGGTGCCAAAGCACCCGAAGCATTCAGTCCGTAAGAGATTCCGATACCCGGATCACCCTGTGCATAGATTAAGCCAATTGCTGCTGTTGTTCCATTTGTTACCCAGTTGGTGTAACTTCTTGGAATTTCTACACCGTTACCAACTGTAGTTACGGATCCAGATTCGAGGCTTTCTGCAAGCAGCAAGTAAGTTCCGGTACCTACGTTTGCCGCAATGAAATACTGTCCACTGGTTTGGTTTGCGGTATTGTCGTTATTGTTCTTTTTACAGCTGACCAATGCTGCCATTAATGTTAAAGCTAAAATCCAGATTCGCTTTGCGTTGTTTATAATATTCATAGTAATTAATTTTTGCCTGATTATTTTGTATTGAATTTGGAGATGAAATACCTTAGTTTAAGCGAAAAACTTCGCCCTGGCTTTTGCAAACTGAAGTTATCATAGAGCATTACGTCCGTAATATCTCTTGCTTCAATTGCGATATTATACCGCCCATTTTTGAGTGAATAGGTTAGGTTTACATCATGATACAATTGTTCGGGCACAAAACTTTTTCCTGTCGCACCTAAACCTGAAGAGAGTAATGTAAACTCAGCGATGTAATTTAAGCTGTAACCGAGTGTCAAGCGATTGCCTTTTCCACCTACATTATGGAAATAAAACGCCGCATCTGCCGAACCGAATAAATAAGGGATATTGGGCATCCTATCTCCGTAAGTTACACTCAGTTGAGTAGAATTACTCGTGTAATACTGCTCTTTATCCAGCATTTCCTGATAGGTACCAGTTATGCCAAACATAAACCACTTTTTATAGTAGTACCGCAATTCGGCATCAATTCCGAGGTTGGTTACATAACCATGATTGGTGTAACTCCCAGTTGGAATACTTCCATTCATAACGGTTCGCCGAATATAACCCGCTATATCTCTATAGTAAAGTGTTGCATCAAAATAGACTGCGTGATCCCGATTAAATTTGCGTTTGTAAGAAGCGCCCAAATTAACATTATATGAACGCTCTGGGGTTAAACCTGCATTTCCGATTTCTGTAACCTGATCACCAAACAATTCAGTTTGTGTAGGCAACCGATAGGTTTTCTCGAAAGATGCTTTAAGTTGTATATCATGCAGAAAGTAAGTTCCCGCAAGGCCGTAGCCTAAATTACGGGTTACAGCATCAACCGGAATAAATACAGAACCTGCTCCGGCAGTTTGATTCTGATCAACCTGTCCGTTTATCTTTTGATAATAAAATTTACCAAAAGCAATCAGGTTAAATTTATCGTCTTTTTTATAGGTGTAAGACGCACCTAAAATATTTTTGAGTGATTGCGTGAGACTATTCTCTGCGGGTGTTGCAACCAAAGCTGCCGCATCTGTATTCGTGCGTCGGTAACCTGTAAATACGTTGTTAATGGTAAATAAATGAGTATCTCCTAAACGGTAATTCAGGTTTCCTGTTGCTGATGTATTGTTGTTAAAAAACTCTGCCAGTGTATTTACAGATTCTCCGACTGTTCCTGTAGTTCTGTACGTTCCATTCCAACTGTACTGTCTGGCCGCCGTATCTATATTTTGATTGTAGTTGCGGTTATAATTGGCATTTATGCTCAGATCCAGTCCATCGAAAAACAGGTTTTTCTTTGCATATTCTATAGATGGTGCAAACGTATTGGCTTGGCGCTCCCTTTTACCAAATGCAATTTGCATTACTGCCGAATTCTGAATTTCAGCGCGTTCTTGGCCCAGCATCAATCCAATCATGATACGATCCGCCCATGATTTTTTCACCACACCAACTTTTGCCATTATTGTTTCATTATTGTAGGCACCATTAAAGCGATTAACCCATTGACTATCTCCCCAATTTCCAGTATTAGTATTGAGAATCGGTACGTAAACCGGATAATTATTATCTGAATAGTTTTGAAATGCATTAACCTGAACAGATAAACCTTTCCTGGTTGTTATACCAAAATTTACATTTGATTTATGTGTATTGAAAGACCCGATTGAATAAGATGCATCCAAATAATTTGGCATCTGATTGGTCACAATGTTAATTACGCCACCAAGTGCGTCGGTTCCAAATTGTATCGGCACAACACCTTTATACACCTCTATGCGTTCTGCAATGGTAACCGGAATATTATTTAACTGGAAAGCAGAGCTGAAAGATTCCATAGGCATGCCATCCATAAAAACCTTTACGTGAGGTCCTGAAAAACCATTTAATGTTATCGACATGTCTGAGCCTACACCACCAGATTCACGGATTCTAACTCCGGATACCTGATTTAATGCATGTGCCAAGTCTAAAGTGCTATTGTGCAATGCGCGTGCATCAAGTGCCACAACATTATAAGGCGATTCTCGAACTTCTTTCAGAGCATTTCTTCCTGTAATTTTTACATCGGCAAGGTTTTGCCGGTCTCCTTCTTTAACGGTAAAGTCTTTGACCAAAACTTTTCCGGCAATAAGCGTAATCTGAGCGTGTCTGCGTTCGTAACCAACTCCGGATACGATGAGCTCATAGTTTCCGGCAGGTGCAATAATGTTATAAGCGCCATTTTTATCTGTTTCAGTTTTGTATTGTGTGCCCTTAAGAAAGACAGTTAAACCAAATATCATATCGGCATTCTCCGACTTGATGAATCCTTTAATGCTTCCTTGATTTTGTGCGACACCAATTGCAGCAACAGAAAGATTTAATAGCAGTACAAGTAAATATTTTTTCACTAATTTTATTTAGAATGTTTTTAAATTGCATCAAAAATACATCCCTTACGTTTACTCTGATATCGGAATCCGAACAAAAAGTATCGGAAAAGGAAATTTATGAAGGTTATGATTCTTCTAATACAAGACAGCCAACAAATAGAAGATTTCTGGTTATGTTATGAACTTAAATTTTGATAGATTCGTAATGCCTTCTATGTAAGCAAAAGTGAAGGTTGTACTAATAGTATTTTTAAATCCCTATTGAATAATCTGGAAATGGAAAGAAGATTTTTTATCAAAAACACTTTATTTGCTGGCGCAACTACAACACTGATGGCTGCCGGAATACCTGCTGCTTTTTCTAAAACGGAAAATGCAGGATCAAATACTACCGGACTGATTGTTCACTCTGTGTATTTCTGGTTAAAAAAAGGAATAAGTGCTAGTGATGAACGCGAATTTTTAAAGTATTTTGATTTACTGAAGAAAATTCCGGGTGCAAAGTCGTTACAATTTGGCAAAGCCGCAGCAACTACGCCACGACCGGTTACAGATAATACTTTCAACTACAACTTAATCATCACTTTTGATTCTCTTAAAGCTATCAAAATATATGAAACGCATCCCGATCATTTAAGAGGTGCCAAAGAATTTGAAAAATATTGGGATCGGGTACAGGTTAGGGATACTGTATTGAGTTAATCCTACAAGTTCAGTCAAGCATCTTTTCGAGGGCTAAAACACAACAAAAATATGATTCAAAAAACTGCATAATTATGCCTTATTTGTAGTTGTATATTGCATTTATTAAAACAAGTTTCGATTATATCGGTTCTTTAAATGAAGAAACTTTAAAATGATCGTTATGGAACAGATGAATGTAAACGAGGAGCGCAAGATCGATTTTGATTTCAGTAATTTTCGCCTCCCGAAATATGTGCAGGAATTTCAGCCTTTGCTGTATAAAGATGGCGGAGAATATTATGCGGTGCTAGGACCGGATCTTACAAAAGGTATTACCGGCCACGGTGCAAGTCCGGAAGATGCCTTGATAGATTGGACAGACCACTTGTCGGCTCAACTGCGTAAGCCAGATATGGAAAATCCGGTAATGCAGTTCGTAATGGATACAATTTACACGCACAAGCGCGATGTATTGTAAGTGTTGCTTAATTATTTAATTGGCTTTTTTTACTTAGCCGCCAACGCGAAAACAATTTTCTGGCAAGTAGAAAGCTGCATATTAACCAGAACACAGCAGAAATACTCATACGGCGCGCCTGTTTGGTGAGTAGAATTGATTTTCCCAATCTATGATGTACTGACGGGTGCGCGCATTAGGTGCAGGTGCGCCAAAAATATCTTTTACAAAAACAACCAAAGGATCATACGTACCAGCTTTGCGCAGATGCACCCTAAGTAATTCATTCCAATGATTTATTGCAGCAAAAATGGTTTTACCACGGCCAACAGCACTTTTGTTCAGATCGGCCTTTAAGGCACAAATGAATTCATTTCCATCCCGATAAACCTCAGGTTGTAACAGTGAGGCAACTCCTTCAAACTTAACCTCCATATTTTTTTTCCTTGGCATAAAAGTTTTTTATTTTGAAACAGCTACCGTTTTAGAATGTTTGCAAGTACCTGTAAAAAAGCCCGGTTGCGGCATTTGCTTCCAAAAAATGGTGGCTTCAGTATTCAAAATGTGTAGTTCAGGAACGTTTTTTTACCCTTCAGCATAAAATTTTAAATCCAGAAACGTGCTTTATTTATCATTGTACTCCGAATTCGAACGTGTTTGAAACTGATTACCTTTCCGTGAATTATTGATTCCAGATCAGAACAGGAATTGAGTTTGACACTTGGAGTTATCAACCGACTACAAATCAATCAAGGTTACGATGTTAAATGCATAGATGAGCGGTATTACGGCAATACAAATGCATCGTTATCTTTTCATGATGGCAAAAAACTTGTACACCTGATTGCTGTAAAAACCAGATAAAACATTCTAGGATTTTCCAGCAATATCGGCTCTAATCCTGCTTAGTGTTTCCAAACGCATACCCAAAAAGGAGGCTATAAATTTTAAAGGCACCCGATTAAGTAAATAACCGTAACTGGTTAAAAAGCGTTCGTATCGTTTTTTTGCCGTAGGCAAGCGGCCCATTATGGCTCTCTCTGATGCACTACGGTAAAACATTTCGGTCATCTTTCTCCCTACATAATTGGCAACCTCAAAATTCTCATATAAATGGCGAGACATGCTGTGTGGAATAGCAACGGCAACAACGGGTTCTATAGATTCAATATATTCTTCAGAGGCTTCTTCTGTCCATAAATTTCGAATCGTTCCGGCAAGATCATTTTCGAGCGTGATCCACGTGGTGATTTTTTTATTGCCCATTTTCACATATCCATGCACGGCACCTTTCAAAATCAGAAAAATGTACCGATTTTTTTTTAAGGGCGAAGCAATGTGCTTGTTTTTGGCAAACACTACCGGAAATGTCTGCTCATTAATGACTTGTTCAATTTCCGCAGTAAGCGGATGAAACTGTTTAAAAACTGAAATTACAGGCGAAAAACCGCCAAAATCATCCCACTTATTGGTTCCAAATTGATTGTCTAAATTCATGTAGGTTTTAGGTGCCGATAAACAACAAGAACAAATTTAAAACAATCATTTCAATTTTAGGTCAACTTTGCCATTTTGCGATCTAAATCGCTTTATTTTCAAAACAACAGGTATATCTACGGAGTGTTAAGAGTGAACTGTTTTTAAAAAATAAATCAAACCAAACACAAGATTGGCCTTAAACCAAGTTATATTTCGGCGGAAAAACTTAGATGGCTGAAAACAAGTCAGCCGAGCTGTAAGAAACAGTTCGGCTGACTTTACAATTTGCAACTATTTTTCGTTGAAAAAGAGACTTTTAAAAAATTAAATTAATTGAGGCAATTTGCTTTAACAGAAGTTGGAGAACCAAATAACGTTGTGGAAAGTGATGAAAGTTTAGTTTGCGAGTTATTGCCTACATTATAGACCATTGCACTTGCCAAACCATTTGCCTTAACATAAGCTGCTACCGCCGCCTGATCGTTATTCCCCAAATCTGTTCCTAAACCCAATTTGTTATTTGGAACGCCAGCGTTAATATAAGGCTGTAAACGGCCGGCATAATTTGTGGAGAAATACGTTTGCTCAAAAACATAATCCAAAATATCGCCTAGTTTTTGTCCGTTATAGGTGGGCGTAAAATAATTGGCTTGATTGAAAGCTGCCATTGTGATGAGTTTTGTAGCACCAAGCCTTGCACGTAGCGCTGCTGCAGCCAAAACCAGCGAGCCATCGTTGGCCGTACAGCTCGAATATTCATCGTCGATATCGATTCCATCGAGATTATATTGTTCTACAGCGTTAGCACATTGCACAGCAAATGCATCTGCAGCTGCGTAAGAAGTAAAACAGCCCCATCCTGCATTTTGATGATTTCCGAGAACATCCAAAACCACTTTAATCCCCAGAGATTGTAGATAAGCCACTTTTCCTGAATTTAAAGTTTCCTGTACTTGAGGGTTAAAATAAAGCGTAGGTGCGCCATTGGTAAAATTGATGTTTGCAGCGAAAATGACCGAAACGCCGAATAACTGATTGGCGGGCGTTCCATAAGTATAACAACCCGGATTGCCAAAATCATTGCTGTTTACCTCAACGTAGGCGGTTGCAAACGGACTGGTAAGATTGGCTGCTTTTAGATTTTTTTGAGCAGATAAACGCTCATTGTCTTCTGTGTTATTTTTTTTGCATGCGTAAAATGTTACGGCAAAGGCAAACATCAGTGTGCCCGAAATTAAGAATTTTCTCATAGTGGTAGTGGTTAGATATTTTTGTATTCAAGTTAAAAAAAAATAGGCAGGTAGAGATGCTCTACCTGCCTATTTTTTAGAAGTTTCCTGCTGTGGTATCCCACCACAACCTGGTTCCTCCGTTATCAGCGCCACCCAGAAGAGTTACCGCTTTTCTAACTTCGTCTTTATTTCCGTTGCTATATTCTGCAGCCGGATAAGGAAGACGACGGATTTGAGTTTGTGTATTGATTGTTCCACCACTGTTGTTATTGGCAACGGTAAACAATTTCGGATATCCTGTCCTTCTATATTCTGCCCAGGCTTCATTTCCATCAGGGAAAATAGCCAGCCATTTCTGCGTGATAATGCGTTCTAATTTAACTTCATTAGTTGCTGCGTTATCCCATGCAATCGTAATTGTACTTACAGCTGCAGAATTGTTGGCCGAGTTTTTAGGATCGGTGTAACTGGTTGGTACGCTTGTCGAATTTGAAAGGTAGCTACCGATGGTTACATTCCACTGAGACATAGATGTAGTAATACCAGTTTCATAATTGGTTTGTGCACTTCCTGCTCCTGTCCAACCTCTCAAAGCAGCTTCTGCTTTCAAAAACCAAACTTCAGCAGCAGTCATTAAAGGCTGAGGGGCTTTTTGTCCGGAAGGTGCAAGTTCAATACTTGGAGAAGTAGAGTTAATGCTAGAATACGTTGAATAGTCAGCTTTTGCCAAACCATTTGCAGCTGTATTTGCACCAGCACGGATCCCCACATATTGACCAGAAAAAAGTGGATCAGTTGCTGGTGTTGCGTATCTTGGTAAACGTGGATCGTTATAACCAACCAAATACGTTTGTAAAGCAGCACCCAGAGCGTTATCTCCGTAAGAAACCGTTACTGTCCATAAATCATTATTACGTGTTCCCGATTGCGCTACAGCAGCATTATCGGCAGCAGTAGTTAGTAAACCACCAGTTGCTGCCATTGCTTTTTCTGCTTGCAATTTCGCAGTTGCAGGATCGGCTTTAACAATACGCATAGCCAAACGCAAACGTAATGAGTTGGCAAGTTTTAACCATTTCGCAGCATCCCCACCATAAATTAAATCGCCAGTGAAAAACGCTTTTTTACCAGGATTTGCTGCGACAAATGTTTGCAAATTGGTTGTTGCAGTATCCAATTGTTTAAAAAACTCATTATAAACCGTTTTTTGATCGTCATATGGTGTAGAAACCAATGATTTTCCTGCCTGTGTATATGGCATCGGACCAAATTTATCTGCAACACGGCTCATTCCCATAATCTGAACCACTAATGCAATACCCCATGATTCTGGTGCAACTGCATTAAGTTGTGTTCTGATTTTAGTAATTGGTGCCATCACGAATGTATAAGGATTATTAAAACCCGTTTCATTCCAGCCATTATTCATGGAATAATTCATATTGTTGATACCACCACCAAAAGGCGTTGGTGGCATCATGTATCCACTAAATACATCGGCACTTAAATTTTGTGCAACCTGATAATTGTGGAATATTTCTTGTTGAATTGGCCCGATTGCCGATGGCAACAAAGCCAGACTCTGCTCTGGCGTAAGCTGGTTTTCATTTGAATTGAACTCTTCGAAATTCTTGGTACAGCCAAAATTCAATGCCGTAACAGAAGCCAATACAATCAAAGACAAACCCTTAATTTTTCCTTGAGATTTATGATATATAGATTTCATATTGTCTGCTTAATTAAAATGTAACATTTAGGTTGAAACCGAAACTGCGGGTTGCCGGCTGATTGAATACATCAATACCTGACAGACCATTACCTGTAGACATGGTTACTTCCGGATCATAAGGTGCTTTTTTGTAGAAATACAATAAGTTCCTTCCAATTACAGAGAATCTCATGCTTTTAACTGCGCCTTTAAGCGGCAAGGTGTAACCCAATGCAGCTTCTCTTAAACGTACAACTGTTGCACTGTAAATATATTCACCAGATACACCATTGCGATCTCCAATGAAAGAATAATAAGTTTGAGGATTGATGGTTGCAGTGACTGCCTGACCTGATGCGTTAACACCATTTACAACAACGCCACCTTGTGCTCTTGCATTTCCACTAACCAACGATGCACCAGCCTGATCCATCAAAGCTTGCGTCATAGACAATACTTCCCCACCAAATTTACCATCAACAAGGAAACTAAAAGTAAAATCTTTATAGCTGAAGCTGTTGCTCCAACCCGCCTGGAATTTTGGATTTGGATTACCAATTAAACTAAAATCTGTGCTTTTGGTAACCATGTAAGGATTTGCAGATGTTCCATCGCCGCTTAAAATCGGACGCCCACTTGCATCTTTTGCAAGTGTGTAACCAAAAATATCGCCATAAGAGCCTCCATTAGTCAATCGTGAAATGTAAGCATTTCCGCTATTTCCTGTTAAGTCTACACTGGTTAAACCTTGCGAAGTTGCAACATCAATAATTCTGTTTTTATTAGCAGATCCATTAACGGAAGTGTTCCAGGTAAAGTTTTCATTTTTAATTACATCAGCACCTAAAGTAAACTGGAAACCTGTATTCTGAACATTTCCTGCATTCAAGTATCCTGTAGCGATCAAAGCAGATGCAGGAGGAATTACTGGAATGTATTGGTTTCTGGTGTTGGTTTTATAATACGTAAAACTGAAATTAATTCTGTTTGATAAGAAACGCATATCTGTACCCACTTCAAATGATTTGGTACGCTCTGGTTTCAACTCGGCAAATGCTTGATTGGTATTTACACTTAAAGAACCATCTGCATTGATTGTGTTCTGAACGTACGTTAAATACGGAGGTACAGTATTTCCTACTTCTGCATATGTACCACGTACTTTTGCATACGTAATTGCTTTAGGCAATTTGAACATTTGCGAAGCGATTAATGACAAACCTACTGAAGGGTAGAAATAAGACACGTTTGGCGTGTATGAAAGGTTTGATGACCAATCGTTTCTACCTGTCAATGTTAAAAATGCCCAATCTTTATAAGATAAGTTGGCATTGGCGAAAACTGCCTGAAGCTGACTGTGGTTTGCATTAATGGCTTTTGCATTAGACAATACGTTTGACGCGTAAGTTGCAGGTGTTGCCGCAACAGTATTTGCAGCAGTAAACAAATCTACCGCAGAAAGATCGCCGGCAATGGTTGTACCAGAAGTCTGCTGATCGTTGATGCTACCACCAATTAAACCGTTAATTTTAAAATCAGAACCTTCCATCGGTACGGTTACATTCAAAATCGCATCGGCATATTTCTGTACATATGTTTGGTTACTTTGCTGATAATATCCGTTACCGTTAGAGTTAAAATTGTTGTTGATACCTGAATAACGTTTGTTATCAAAATCATCAATAGTACGATCAATGTTTCCACGTACCTGAAGATTTAACCACGAGGTAAAATCATATTTCAGATTTCCACTGAACAAGAAACGGTTACGTGTAGAGGTATTTGGATTTTTATTGATCAACCACCAAGGATTCTGATTGATATCTGCTGATCCACCCAACCAGTTTTGACGGGCAGCACCTACAGCTCCTGCGTTCAGGTAATTCTCTTTATAAGCAGAAATATCCGTTCCGCGAGGGAATAAATATAAACCAACCAACGGATTATTGTACAAACCAATAGACGGACTATTTTCGATTTTCTGATTGATGTAGTTGATGTTTCCGTCTACAGTTAATTTATTATCGAAAAACTTAGCCGTTTCGCGGAAACTCAAGTTGTTTCTGTTCAATTTATTTCCTGGCTGAATACCACTTGCATAAGTATTTGCATAAGAAAAATAGGTTTGTGCAAGCTCAGAGCCACCAGAAAGATTGATCGAGTTGGTTGCATTTGTACCAGTTTGATAAAACTGATCAAGATTGTCTGTTGTGTTGCTTATTGCAGAACCCCAGCTGTCTCTTGTAGTTGAAGATGCCGCGCCATAGCTGTTTTGAAACTCTGGTTTGTATGCAATTTTATCAAAAGTTACACTGGAAGAGAAGTTGATTTGTGTTTTACCAGCCTTACCTTGTTTGGTGGTAATTAAAATTACACCATTCTGTGCCTGGCTACCATAAAGCGCCGCAGCAGATGCCCCTTCTAACACGTTAATGCTTTCGATATCATCCGGGTTTAAGTTAGAGATACCATCTCCACCGTCTTGTCCGCCACCGTAAACACTATTTTGTTGTCCGTTTGCATTACCGTTATTGCTAATCGGAACACCATCAATTACGTATAAAGGCTGATTGTTTCCGCTTACAGAACGGCTACCGCGCAAAATTACTTTTGCAGAACCGCCCACACCCGATGAACTCGGACTTACAGTCATACCGGCAACTTTACCGTTCAGAGAGTTTACAAGATTCGGGCTTTTCACTCTGTTCAATTCATCACCTGATACTTGTTGCGTGTTATAGGTTAATGATCTTTCCGATCTTTTGATACCCAGAGCGGTAACCACAACGGTTTCCAGATTTTGTGAATCACTATCTAAAACTACATCTAAAGTAGCTGTTGAACCTACAGTAACTTCTTTGGCTTTATAACCAACAAAAGAAAATACCAGAACATCACCTTCTTTGGCCTGTATGGTGTATTGTCCGTTTTCATTGGTTTGAGCTTTTGCTGTTCCGCCTTTTACAAGAACGGTAACTCCTGGCACAGTAACACCACTTGCGTCTTTTACCACACCTTTAATTGGTGTTTGGAAATGAGCTGCAAACGACATCTTGTCTAAGTGCCTTACAGTTTCAGCTGCGTACATGCTTGTTGATGCATAAAGCAATAAACATGTTAGTCGTAAAGATTTTTTCATAATCATTTAATAGACTTTAATACGTATTTGGTTAATTGTTTTTGTTGTTGTTTGCCAAATGATTTTGGCTTATTTAATATGAAGAGCCATAAGCAAATCAAATTGCCTACAGCGCATACATTTTTTATTTATTTTTTATTTGTGCCAGCAACTCGCTGCTCCGGCAATGGCCGCATGTTCATTTAAAACTGAAATTAATACCGGAACCTGAATGTTATCTGCTTTAAGATGCCTTAGCAAAGCGGGCAAAAACTTATCAGAGGCGTTGGCAATATTGCCACCAATTACAATAGCTTCCGCATTTGTTTTCTGAAGAAAAATTTTAAGGAAAGCCGCCAAATTTGAAGAAAACTCTGAGAAAACTTTTTTGGCTGTTCCGCTATCGCTGTACAATGCTGCCAGTTCTTTAACATCCAGAACATTTAAACCAGAGAATTCATAATACCGTTTTAAAAACCAACGGGTAGAGATGTAATCTTCGGCAATGCCATCAAGAAAAGGCATTCGCCACAAATCTTCATCATTTGCCTGGCCATCAATAAAACTTGCAGAACCCAAACCTGTGCCTAAAGTAATACCAATAACTCTGTTATATCCTTTTGCTGCACCAGCAAAAACTTCTCCGGCAAGAAAACATGCTGCGTCGTTTTCAATTAAGATATTGTCACTTTCGATATTCAATACTTTGGCGAGCATATTCTTGACATTTAAACCGTAAAGAGATTCAAATTTATCATTTCCGGAAATGTAAGAAACACCAGTTTCATAATCGAAAGGACCCGGCATTGCAAGGCCAAGTTTATCGACAGTTAAACCAACTTTCTGATAACCTTCGGCAATTGTTTTACCCCAGGCATCTACAATTTGCTCTGGTTTGCCGTGAGAATCTACCCGAATACGCGTAAAAGAGTCTTTTAAAATAGAGTGATTTTCCATATCCAGTACAGCAACGGTGATGTGAGAACCCCCGATATCTACGCCCAGAACGTACTTATTTGTCATAATAGCATTAAAAAAATTAAATATTTCGCGGTTTTCATACGTAAATCCTTTTACGAAACATGTGGCTTTAAGGGTAAATGCATTTATAAATATTTAAAAATGATGGCTTACACCTGGTTTTTTTGGCCTTTTTGCTCTGAAATTGATTTCGGTATAATTGAACTTCATAGCTAAGAATCCTATTTTTATAAAAAGTGCCTACACGTGTGCTCATTTTTTTGAATATTTTTAATTCTTACATTTGGTCTCTCGAAACTATCCAAATGAAAATAGTAAAGCCGGATCTCCTGTACTTGTGGTCGAAGATTTGCCTCGAAAATGATGTTCAATCTTTTGAAGCACTCTATCGGCATTTGTACACCCGTTTGCTTAAATTTTCTATCCAGTTTACCAAAAACAAAGAAGTTTCCGAAGATATCATTGCCGAGGTTTTTGTACGCTGCTGGGAAAACCGGAAAAACAGTGCGCACTTGAGCAATCTAGAAAGCTACTTTTTTGTTGCGGTAAAAAATCAAACCATTAAGCAAGTCAAAAAAAATTCCTCTTTTACGTTTATCGATTTAGTTGAGTCCTTAGACCAACTTCCGGCTTTCACACACACGCCAGAAACCTTACTTGAACAAAAGGAATTACACAGACAACTAAATGGCGCAATTGAAACCTTGCCGGCACAATGCAAATTGGTTTTCAGGCTAATTAAAGAATCTGGACTAAAATACAAGGAAGTTGCAGAGCTTTTAGAAATTAGTCCGCGCACTGTGCAAACCCAATTGTTCAGGGCAATTGCCAAATTGCGGCTTATTTTAAAACCAGATCATTTCGTTGGTAATGGCGATCACCTGATTGAAAAGCTGGTTAGCATCGTAATTCTTTTGGGAATGATCTCTTTTTTTTAATAATTTGTAGGCATTTTCTTTCTCAAAAGGATTATACAAACAAACAACATAAATTAAATGTCAGATCATCGGTTTACTGAATTGCTGAGCAAACAATTATCAGGAGAAATTTCAGATCAGGAATCTAAAGAATTGGATTTTCTTGTGGCAGATAGTAAAATCTACCAAAGTGAATACGATGCCTTGCAAGGCTACCTGAAAGAACCTATGGCAGATGATAAAAGCATTAATGTTGTTTTTGAAAAAATCAAAGCGAGAATAGACCATCCCGAAAAAGAAAAACCGACTGCCAGAAAACTGTCGATATATAAATTTTCTGCTGTTGCGGCTGCAGTTATAGTACTGGTGTCTGTTTTATTGCTATCACGCCAATATATCGGTCGTCTAATTTTTAAGCATCCGACAGATTGGATGCTGGCCCAAACCCTACCCGGAGAGCGGAAAACTTTAACGCTGGCAGATGGGACACAGGTACACATTAATGCCGGCAGTCATTTAAAATATCCGAGGAAATTTCAAGGCGACACCAGAACAGTGATCTTATCTGGCGAAGCTTTTTTCGATGTTAAAAAAGATGCAAAACATCCTTTTGTTATTCAAACGGATAAAATACAAGTGAAAGTTTTAGGAACGGCTTTCGATGTTAAGGCATATGAAGACGATGATTTTACAGAAACAACTTTAATTCGCGGACGTGTAGAAATTATACTAAACAACCGCAAATCTGCTCCTATAATTCTTAAACCCAACGATAAATTTTTGCTTGCAAATGATAGCGAAGAGGCAAATCTGGGCACATTAACTTATTTTACATCTAATGACCCGAATGCTATTATTGAAACTTCCTGGATTCATGACGAGTTGATGTTTAAAAACAAAGATTTTTCTTCTATTTCTAAATTGTTTGAACGCTGGTACGGAGTTAAAGTGGTTTTCAAAGATCCGGCAGTAAAATCATTTAAATTTACAGGCCAGTTTAAAAAAGAAAATGTCAGCGAAGCGCTCCATGCTTTGCAACTTATTGAAAATTTCAATTATAATATACAGGGATCACTGGTTTACATTTATAAATAAGTAAATTGCACGCCCGTATATTGTTATATATGAAGCGAGCGATAACCCTGTTGTTTTTCTTAATAATTTCACTCAGTTTCCGTAGCTATGCTCAAACCAAAGTTTCTTTAAACTTCAGATCTGCAGATTTTGAACGCGTCATAGAAGCCATTCAGCAACAAACCAACTATCATTTTGTTTTTAGCGAATCTAAAATTCCGCAGCAGAAAATCAGTATCCATGTAAAATCAAAAGAGGTTACCGCAGTTCTAAAACGTATTCTTAAAAACACCAACTACACGTATTCACTTTTGCCCAATCAATTGATTGTGATTCGCGAGATTGTAAACATCCGCAAACCTGCAGATAGCGCACTTACATTGAATGAGGTTTTTATTACCGCGCTGGGCATTGAAAAAGACGACCGCAAGATTGGCTACGCCCTCAGTTCTATCAAAGGATCTTCTATTAGTAAAAGTTTGCAATCTAACATGATTCTTGGATTGCAAGGGCGCGTTGCCGGATTAAATATCGGTAGCGTAAACGGCGGACCATCATCATCTGCCAGGATTTTATTGCGTGGTGTTTCCAGCATGACTGCAACTACACCCCTATTTATCGTGAATGGAATCCCGATTGACAACAGTTCTCGCGGAAGCGCCAATGAATACGGCGGCGCAGATTACGGCGATGGGATCAGCAATATTAATGTTGATGATATTGAAACCATTACGATTCTTAAAGGATCCGCAGCTTCTGCTTTGTATGGCGCGCGCGCTGCAAATGGCGTTATCCTCATTAATCTGAAAACCGGAAAGGAGAATGAAAAACCTCAGTTTGAGTACAACACAAACCTTGCAATAGAACAACCTGTTAACAATACGGACTTCCAATATATTTACGGACAAGGTGCACAAAATCGCCGCCCGTCTGATACCTATAACGCAGTTTCTACCGGAATTTTAAGTTGGGGAGAAAAGATGGATGGACAACTTACGCCTCAGATTGATGGTTCTGTAGCACCTTATTTACCGGTAACCAACAATATCCAATCTTTTTATCAGAATGCATTTTCATTTACCAATACGGTTTCTTTGGTTGGCGGCAGTAAATCCAATATCTATAGGTTTTCTGCATCAAATTTAGATTATGCATCTATCATTTCAAACGGACATTTAAACCGAAAAACCTTCAATTTTTATGGTGCTTTTGATCTGGGGAAAAAGATTAGCATGAGCGTTACCGCAAATTACATTTACGAAAACAATAAGAATAAGAGCTATTTAAGCGATGGGCCTTTAAATGCCAATTATGGAATTGCTTCACTGGCAACCAGTTTAGATCAGGCACTTCTTTCGCCAGGCTTTAATACCGAAACCGGAGACGAAATGCGCTGGAATGCAGACGAGTACAAAACAAATCCATATTTTTTACTCAATAAACAGTCTGATTATGCCAAACGCAACCGATATATAACCGCATCGGCGATTAAATACCAACCTAACGGATGGTTTACAGTACAAGGCCGTATTGGTTATGACCACAGTAAAGATGATTTAGTTAGTATTTTACCTACTGGAACAGCTTTTTCGGTAAATAGGCAGGGCGGTATAAACGCATACGATCAATCTGCCAGATCCGAATTTAACAGTGATGTACTGGCCTCGGCAACCCAATCTCTCGGAAATGATTTCGATCTCGATTTTTCTGTTGGCGCAAACTACCGTGAACAAAAGTTAAATGCAAAAAGCATCAGAGGTTCTCAATTTGTAGTCCCTTATTTGTATACACCAGAAAATCTGATTACTAAAACCACCACCAATGAGGTGTCAAAAATTGTTACACAATCGCTGTATTACACGGCTGATGTTTCTTTCCGTAAATATCTAAATGCATCACTTACGGGTCGTTATGATGTATACTCTACCCTTCCGGCAAATAACCGCGGCATTTTTGTTCCGGGTATTTCGGGTAATTTCATTTTTTCAGATCTGATTAAAATCAAAGGATTAAATTTCGGAAAACTCCGGATGGATTTTGCACGCACCAGCGGCGAGCCTACAGTTCCATATACCACACAGTTGTATTATTCATCTAATAATAGCATAAATGGCATCCCTTTAGGAAGTTTTCTTCAAACTTTGCCCAACTATAACCTTAAACCTTTTACGCTAAATGAATTTGAAACCGGCATCAACCTCAAATTTCTGGACAGCAGACTAAATTTCGATTTTACATACTTCAATCGTTCTACAAAAAATGAAATTATAAATGCCAATCAATCCATCACCAGTGGTTTTACCTCGGCATATGTAAATTTGGGCCAAACCAGAAACAGTGGTATAGAAATTACCGCAGAGTTTACACCTATTGTAAAAAGAGACCACAAATGGCAGCTCGAACTTAATTTTACCAACGTAAATAATACACTCATTTCTATTGATGGAAACCGAAATTATACCCTAACAGGCACATATCGACCATTAAATGCGAATACAGCTTTAGTTGTTGGAAAACCCATTACGCAAATTATGGCGTACGATTACCGCAGAGATGATTCTGGCAATATCATAATCGGATCAGATGGTATTCCCCTACGCGGAGATTTGGTTGCCATGGGAAGTACAATGCCCAATATTTACGGCGGTTTAACCAATAGTTTTACCTTTAAACAGTTCAATTTCTCCTTTTTGATCGATTACCGGTTCGGCAATAAAATACTCTCTGCAACCGAGAATTATTCGTACGTTTTAGGGTTAAATCAAGCAACTTTGGTTGGTCGAGAAAGTGGAATTGTAGCAAAAGGCGTTACTACAAATGGCCAAATAAACACTTTAAATGTGCCCGCATATACTTATTATCCAGAACTCGCTACCAATATTTCTGCACTTTCTGTATTAAATGGAAGTTTCATCAAATTTAGGCAAGCCAGTTTAGGTTATACCTTTTCCGATTCTTTTTTAAAGAAAACACCATTTAGCAGTTTGAGTATTGATTTTATTTGCCGAAATGTATTTACCATACTTAAATACACGAAAAATATCGATCCCGAATCTCAATTTTCATCAACACTTGCGTATTCTGGTATTGAAGGTGCTTCATTGCCGGCAACCAGAACTTTCGGACTTAACCTAAACCTGAAATTCAAATGAAGAGGATCATTACCAAGTGTTTTATGAGTTTCATTTTTTGCTGCTGCCTTTGTATATCTTGCAGTAAAAGTCAGCTTGATGAAATAAATACCGATCCAACAAAAGTAACACCCGAATACTACGATCCAAACGAGCTTCTCTCTACTGCACAACTCAAATATGCCAATTTGGGTTATTATCAGTTGCTGTATCAAAGTACCATGATGCAAATTTTTGCTTCTACTTATAATTATTATAATAATGGCGATAAATACATCAATGTGGGCAGTTTTACAGACTATCAGGGAAGAATTTTTGACGAGGGTTATACGCAAGCTTCAACACTACGGGAAATGCAACGCCTTGCACGATCTAAAGATGCAAGTGCTTATTCCAATTTAATTGCCGTTGGCGATATCATGTTTATCACCATCTTACAAAGAATTACAGATACATATGGCGATGTACCGTATACACAAGCTGCAAAAGCAATTGAGGGAATAAAATATCCGTTATACGATACTCAGGAAAGCATTTATGACCATATGCTTAATGATCTGGAAACCGCTATTAATACATTAGATGCCGAAAAGCCAAAACCAACAGCAGATTTATTTTATCAGGGCGACGTGGAAAAATGGAAAAAATACGGGTATTCTTTAATGTTGCGCATGGCGATGCGACTGACCAAAGCAAACCCGACAAAAGCACAACTTTGGGCCGAGAAAGCTTCTGGCAAAACATTTACCAGTATTAATGATAATGCTATTATTAACACAGACGCATCTTCTTTTGAATCTCAAAACGGCACTTCGCTGGCACTCAGAACGTATTCAGATTATTTGGAAGTAAAATGGAGTAAAACATTTATTGATCAGTTGCAGGTAAATAATGATCCTCGGTTGCCCTTAATTGCAGAAATTCCGCAAGATGGGCTTACCAAAAACTCAAATCAAAACCTCACAGGAAATACCGATGCAACCGCTCAAAACGGCTTGCCCAATGGATACGATTTACTTGGCGGAGCTACAGATATCCGGAATTATTCTGCTTATCCAGGCGGTACAGGAACCGGTACCGATTTCGCGCCATTAGGCAAATACTCGCGCCCGCGTACCGCAGTTTTCTTAAAACTCGGCGGACCAATTTTTGTATCCACTTATGCAGAAACAGAATTTCTGCTGGCAGAAGCAAAAGTGCGGGGTTGGAACGTAAGCGGTACCGCAGCGGCACATTATTCAACTGCGCTTTCGGCTGCTTTACAATCGCTCACACAAATAGACGCAACGGCTTCTGTTGATGCCAATGTTTTGTCTGCTTTTGTTGCACAAAATCCCTTGAATGAAACCAGTACTGAGGAAAGCCTGAAACAGATTAATACACAATTCTGGATTACGATGGGCACAAACTTCAATTTTATTGAAGCCTGGTTAAACTGGAAACGCAGTGGTTATCCAAAACTAACGCCTGTAAACTATCCGGGCAATGTAACCAATGCAACCATTCCAAGGCGAATGATTTACCTGTCTACAGAAATACTCAATAACACCGAAAATTATAAAGCTGCCGTTGCACGGTTGTCTGGCGGCGATGTGCTTACTGCAAGAGTTTGGTGGGATAAATAAAGTTTGGCACCAGACAATCAAACCATTAGAAGAAGATGAACAAAATCCCAAAACTTTTTTCACGTGATCTCGTTTATTGCTGCAGGTGTGGTTACCTCAATTTATTAATTTGTTTGTTAGTGGGATTTGCGAAGCAAGTCCCATTTTTTATAAGAACATTTTAAATTTCCATACTGGCTTCTGTGCTTTTTGCAATTCAGACAGCGATTAAAATCGTATAAAAAAACAATTACAAGCAAAACATCTGGTTAATATGTAATGAACAGGAAAACATTATGTTTGTAATACCTATACACCCGAAAAATATGAAACAAGGATTGTTAATTGATATGGATGGCGTGATTTACAGCGGCGAAGCCCTGATTTTTGGCGCGGATAAATTTATAAAACATCTTTTAGATGAAGGTATTCCCTTTACTTTTATGACCAATAACAGCCAAAGAACTGCACTTGAGGTGATCCGGAAACTGAAAGGTTTGGGCATTAATGTTGCCGAAAGCCACGTTTACACCAGCGCAATGGCTACTGGAAAATTCCTTTCAGATCAAAGTCCGCAGGGAACCGCTTATGTTCTTGGCGAAGGCGGATTGATCAGCAGTTTACATGAACATGGAATTACATTGGTCAATACAGATCCTGAGTTTGTGGTACTTGGCGAAGGCCGGAATTTTACGTTAGAAATGGTTCAGCGTGCGGTGGATATGATTCTTGCAGGTGCAAAATTTATCACTACAAACCGTGATCCTTCACCTAAAAAACCCGGATGGAATAATCTCGGCATTGCCGCAACCACTGCAATGATTGAAGAAGCAACCGGACGTAAAGCTTTCGTAACCGGAAAACCAAGTCCGGTGATGATGCGCTCTGCGCGAAAGTTTCTTGGTTTAGAAACCAGCGAAACAACTGTAATTGGTGATACCATGGAAACCGATATTCAAGGCGGGGTACAAATGGGTTATAAAACCATTTTGGTACTATCGGGCATTGCCACAAAAGACACTTTAGGGCATTATGCATTTAAACCCGATATGATTGCCAGCTCTGTAGACGAAATTAAATTTCCGCTTACCTGGTGGAGCTAACAAAAAAACCGTTGCTCGATACAAATTGAGCAACGGTTTTAAATGTGAATTAAGCTTTTTTAAGTGTTGTTTCATAGATTACTTTGCCTGTGTAATCGATAATTTTACTATTCAGCCGATTTGCATCAATAGAAAAATACATGAAACCATATTCTGCCGCTTCAAATTTACTGTAAGGTATGCCGGCGGTTACGGGCGTAACTTCAGAACCTCCGCCAGAAATAAATTGTTGCGTATGGCCGGGCATTAATAAATGTTGCATAGAATGATCGTGGCCGGATAAATAAACATCTACTTTGTTTCTTTCAAAAATATCAGACAAAGCTTTGCGAATGGCAAGCGTATCATAGTTTTTAATTCTCGGCCCAACGGTATACATCGGATGATGACCAACAACCATTTTCCAGCGTACATCAGAGCCTGCGTTTTTTAAGGTTTCATCAATCCATTGCAATTGCTTTTCGGGGTGCTGATCTTTTACAAATGGCGCATATTGTTCGCTGGCATGAAATTCTGGAATTAGCGGACAGGTATCGATAAAAAGCATCAATACTTTTCCTTCTCCTTTAATATTAATTTCTTTGGAGTAATAGCGCGAAGGCATTTTCCATCTCCTGCTGATTTTGCTGTAGCGTACCTGTGCATCCGGATCTGAAATATAATCATGATTGCCTAAAATCGGGTACCAATCCCATTGCAGAGAGAAATCTGTATACACGTTTTCGAAAGAATAATGCCACAACGGATCATGTTCGCTGGTTACGCCTTTCGGATAAAAATTATCGCCCAACGAAAGAATAAAATCATTCGGATTTTCTGTAGTCCATTTTCCCATTTGTTTGGCCACGTGCAGCTGATGGTCTGCTCCATTACGGCCCCAATCGCCAATGGCAACGAAATGAATCGGGTAATCGTCCTTCAGTCCACTGCGTACAGAAAGATCGTCGCTTTCCAAATGCGTTTCTGCACCTTCGGCTAAAGATTGCAATGGAGCAAGCATACTTGCTCCAATTGCTGTAAAAGCCGTATTTTTAACAAAATCTCTTCTCTTCATTATTTAGTAGCTTGGATTTTGTTTCAGATTTTTGTTGAGTACCAGTTCTGTTGCCGGTATCGGAAAAATATCTTTACTGGCGCCTTCGTTTCCGTTTTTAAAACCCCATTTTCCCTGGTATTTTCCAAAACGAATTAAATCGTTTCTTCTCCAACCTTCCCAAGCCAGTTCCCGGCCACGTTCTGCCAAAATTTCGTCTAAAGTAATACTGGTTACTTGTGGTGCTTTGGCACGTGTACGGATCAGATTGACCAAACGTACAGCTTCGGCGGTAGAACCACCGGTGCGCAATAAAGCTTCAGCTTTGCTTAAATACACGTCTGCAAGTCTAAAAATTGGCATATCATTGTTTTGGAAACGTGTACTGCTATTGGTATTTGGATCTGGATAAAACTTGATGGAACGGATTCCGCGGGAGATGCCGTTTACTTCTGGTCCAACATCCATTGTTTCTGTATTGGTTAGCACAATTTCAGGTGTAAAATCCAATTGCGCAGTTCCGTTTAGAATAGGCGTTGTACCATTTGCTAAAAATTGTTTACCCACAAGCCAGTTGGTATTGCGCACATCACCATTTAAATTAAACGTGTCGTAGAATTCTTTCAATGTACATTGTGCATTACTCGGACTAAATGGCAAATTGTATTTTGCGCGTAAGGTACTGTGCAAAGTAAAGCGTGTCATTGCATTTCCGCCAGAATAATTGGCGTCATAAATCGCTGCAAAAATGGTTTCAGAGTTTGCGCCATTGTTTACAGCAAACAAACTATTGTAATCGCTTACTAAAGCCATTGATGAACCAGTGATAATTTTATCTGCATAAATGATTGATTCTGCATACATCGGCTTGCCAATATAATGTTCGGCATTTAAATACATTTTTTGA
This sequence comes from Pedobacter terrestris, assembly GCF_052343045.1. NCBI lineage: Bacteria > Pseudomonadati > Bacteroidota > Sphingobacteriia > Sphingobacteriales > Sphingobacteriaceae > Pedobacter > Pedobacter terrestris. The sequence continues at coordinate 3,172,782 of NZ_CP180264.1, forward strand.
AGAAGTGCATAGGCCATCCATTTTGTAGGGCGACCGTAATAGGCATCTGTAACAGTTGCAGGTGCAGAAAGCGCATCAACAGAAGCCAAAATCTCTTTCTCGATGTAACTGAAAACTTCTGCTGGTGTAGATTGTTTAGGGCTTTCTGCTGTACCGAATGTCGTAATCGGAACATTCCCAAACATATCCATTGCATAGAAATAATACAACGCACGCATAGTGCGGATTTCATTAATGAATTGTGTTTTGGTTGGACTATCTGCCGATTTCTCCAGTAAATTTAACACTCGATTACAATCGCTAACGCCTGCGTAACACCACTCCCACGCGCTTTGAATAATTGGATGATCTGCAGCCCAATTGTGTTTGTGCAAGGTTTGATATCTTCCTTGATCATAGTATCCACCATTTCTGGCGGTAATAATAGCTTCTTCGCTCGTCAACTCATACATTCTCCAGATATCTACACCAAATTTGGCATTAAATTTTTGGTAAACTGTTCCGGTAGCGGCTACAAAAGCATCTGGCGTAACCGGAAAATTATCACTGGTTAACTGAGATTCTACAGGTACATCGAGTTTTGTGCAGCTTCCTAAAGTTAGGGCAGCCAATGCGGCAACTGTTATATATTTTTTCATCTTAATTGGCTTTAAGGTTTATAGCGTAAAGTTTAGCCCGAAAATTGCCGAGCGTGTTTTTGGATAAAAATTGCGGTAATCAATACCTGGTGTTTGTCCAGCCATATTGATTTCTGGATCTACACCTTTGTATTTCGTGATGATGAACAGATTGTTTCCGGCAGCATAAATGCGCAGGTTTTTATTGCCTTTCAGTTTAAAAGTGTAACCTAAAGTTGCATTATCCAGGCGCAGATATGAACCGCTTTCCAGATAACGATCAGATACAAACTGAGCTTTATCATCATTAATTGATTCTGTTAAAGTAACCTTGGCAATATTAGTTTGAAGGGCATAAATTGGCGCATTCATATCGGCAAGTGTAGCATTCAGGATTTTGTTTCCATATACACCGCGGATGAAGAAATTAAAATCAAATTGTTTGTATCTGAAGGTGTTGTTCCAACCGTACAAAAGTTTCGGCTGTGCCGATCCGGTTACATCAAAATTTTCAAAACCTGTATTTGCGGTAGATGCATTTCCGTTTTTATCGTAAAACATAGATTTTCCGGCAGCATCTTTTCCGGCATATTTAAGCGTATAAAATGTTCCTAAAGGCAAACCTTCTCTGATAATCTGATAACCCAAAGCACCAGACTGGCCTCTTCCGCCTACGTTTGCAGTATAAAACTCGCTGGCCTGAAAAAGATCGTTAGATATTGAAATGATTTCGTTTTTATTGTGCGATAAATTGATCGCTGTATTCCAGCTAAAATCTTTTGATTTTATTGGCGTGGTGTTTAAAGTGAACTCGATACCTTTGTTAGACATTGCACCTACGTTTGCAGTAAGTACGTTGAAAGGATATTGCGTTGTAGATACAGAATATGGTGCAATCAGATCAGTCGTTTTTTTGTTGTACACATCGATTGATCCGGATACTTTGTTCTTAAACAAACTGAAATCTAAACCAAGATTTGTTGTAGCTGTACGCTCCCACTTTAAATTCGGATTGTCATTCTGTGTTGGGCCGATTGCCGTAAGCCATTTCCCATTAGAATAGAAGTATGATCCGGCTTGTGCGCCATAAACCAATCTGGCTGTATAGGCATCAAAACCTACTGAGTTACCAGAAACGCCATAACCTGCGCGCAGCTTCAATTGATCTACAAAAGATACATTTTCCATAAAATCTTCGCGATCGATATTCCATCCGGCAGAAACCGACGGAAACATTCCCCATCTGTTATTTACGCCAAAGGCGGATGATCCATCGCGGCGCAAAGTAGCCTGAAGAATATATTTGCCTTTGAAATCATAAATCGCTCTGCCATAAAACGAGATTAAACGTAAAGTAGAAATGTAGTTTGTCCCATAATTTACAACAGTAGTGCCATTGCCATTGCTCAAACCAATGTTGTTCCATAAAAGATCATCAGATACGAAATTCTGCCCCGATGTTTGGAACCCATCACCATTCCGGTTCTCTTGCCATGAATATCCAGCAAGTAATTTCATTGAATGATCGCCAAAGGTTTTATCGTAATTAAAATATCCTTCAAAAACCTTTTGGGTGTTTTTAACTGACGAACGTTCTGCATAACCGTTAAAACCTTGTTTAAGCATAGAATATCTGTTGTTGTACAGATTTTCATTAATCTGCTCATTTTGCATAGACACCATAGCATTAAAATCCAGGCCATTTAAAATGTTTACTTTAGCACCTCCATTTACAAGATAAACATTGGTTTTACCCTGAAAAGTGTTGTTTTGCAACAAAGCTACCGGATTGTAGTAACCACCAGTTCCGGTTGTACGGGTCGGATCTTCATAAAAAGTTCCATCAGCATTTTGTACCCCAACGGTTGGCAAATAAGTAAACATGTTGTTGTACACCTGACTGGCAATTCTATCGTTGGTGGTATTACTATTGGTCAGGTTTAAATTTAATTTCAGGCGATTGTTTAACAAACGTTGCTCCATATTGGCACGTGCAATAAAGCGCTCCATACCAGAAGTTTTAATGATCCCCTGGTTGTTAAAATAATTGACACTTGCACCATAAGATGAGTTTTCTCCACCGCCATTAAAACTCAAATTATGATTGTGTGAAATACCTGTACGGGTAACTTCATCCAACCAATTTGTACTGGCACCGTTGTCGCTTATTTTATCTAAAGTTTTTCCATTGGCGGATAAATAACCGCGCAATTCATCTGCTGAGGCCATTTCTATAGAATTTGAAATCGTTTCTGATGCGGCATAAGCACTGTAAGAAAGTCGACCGTCTCCTTTTCCGGCATTTCTGGTATTGACCATAATTACACCATTTGCAGCGCGTGAACCGTAAATTGCTGTAGACGATGCATCTTTAAGTACTTCCATGCTAATGATATCATCTGGTGCAACCAGGTCTATAGAAGCGCCAGGTACACCGTCAATTACATAAAAAGGTTCTTGTGCACCTTCTCTAAAGCTAGAAGGACCGCGCAAAATTACCGCAGGTTTATCTGTCGGATCACCACTTCTGGTGATATTTAAACCTGCAACTTTACCTTGCAACAACTGCCCTGGCGAGCTTACTACACCGCGGTTAAAATCTTCCGGACGTACAGAACTCACGCTTCCTGTAATTTCATTTCTTCTGCTTTTGCCATAACCAATTACAACTTCTTGCAATGCATTAGATTGCTCTTTCAGCTTGATGTTTAGGGCAATTTCTTGTCCGCTGCGCAGAGTATAACCAGACAAAGTATCGGTTTCATAACCAATTGAACTGAAAATAAAGCGATACGGGCCACCGGTTGCGATGGTTTTAAAATTGAACAATCCGTTTGAAGAGGTTGTAGTTACGGTATATTTTTTTGTGCCTTCGTGCTCGGCCTTTACCGTAACACCAGGTAATGGCTGCCCGGATTGGTCTTGCACCAATCCCTTCACAGGAGATTCCTGGGCAAAAGCAGGTGCTGCCAAAAGTACTGCACCGAAGCACAGCATACGTTTTAGCGCTCTTAATGTTGTAGAATACATCATAATTTGTGTGGAATGATATGGGTTTTATTTGTTTGATTTTTGAATAATGAATAGTTCTGGAGTCTCTTTATGGAAGGTTAGATTGTTGATCAGGCAGATTACCTGAAGCACTTGCTCTACTGTTTCCTTCTCTATATTAACCGTACCTGTATAGCTAATCTGATCGATATCGGCATCGCGTACGTGTACCTGTACATGGTAGTTTTCTTTCAACAATTCCATCACTTTGCCCAACGGGATATTGCGCATTTCAATGCTGTTGCCATTTCTAATCAGCTCTTGTTGTGCAGCTTTGAATGGTATATTTATTTTGCTTACGGCGGCTAGCCGCGTTTCGGGGTTGTAGATTAAAACCGTACCAACGGTAGAAATGTAGGTTGGTGGTTGAGGATAATTCGTGTTTTTAACTACAATTTTACCGGTATGCAGTTTAACAGAAACCCGTTTTTGCGGGGCATTTGTATTTATGGTAAAAGATGTACCCAATGCAGTGGTTTTTAAATCGCCTGCAAAAACGCTAAAGGGTCTTTTGCGATTATGGCTAACTTTGAATTTTGCCTTTCCGTCCAGATAAACATCCCGAAACTTTCCATTAAACTTTCGGTTAAATTTTATACTTGATGATGGATATAAAGAAACAACAGATAAATCCGGCAACTGTATCTCGCGAATTGATGCAGAAGAATTATTAACTTCTTGCCAGATTGCTTCTATTTGGGTTGCAGGTTTTGTTTTTGGCAAACTACTGGCCGATGGATTGCTCAGTTCTTGCGCAGAGTGGTTAAAGCCAAACCAAATGGCAATGCCAATAGCCAAGGCAATACAAGCGGCAGAAAGATATGGCCCAAAGCGGGCAAGTATTAAACGACGTTGTTGTTTGCCATCCGCAAGCTCAGCTATCCTATCGTGGATAAATTGTTGCATTTGGTTGCTGCGTTCTGCGCTGGGTTCATTTTCTGCTCCCGTTTTAAACGTTGCCCATTCCGCATCTGTAAAGTGCTTACCAATAATTTTTTTCCCGTCCCGGAGTGTTTCTTTGCCCGGTTTTCTAGCTTTCATACTGGTATTACGTGCACCAGCAGCTCAGCCCTTACGGCTTAACAATTATTTAATATGACTAAAGAAGAATAGTGTACATATACTGTTTTAAGCGCGACAGTACTTTGCCAATATGGCTTTCAACAGTTTTGGTAGAAATACCCAAAATATCGCCAATTTCGGCATATGAAAGACCGTTTTTCCTGCTCAGATCAAAAACCATTTTCCGCATGCGTGGCATTGCCTCCAACTCTCGCTCAAAATGTTGTAGCATATCGCGGCTTTCAATCATCTTCATCAGATTATCTGTAAAAGGATGTTGCTCGTACTGGTTGTTGTACTTAAAACGTGTGGCTTCCTTCCGCAATTCATCAATCATCACCTGGCGTGCCATTCCGAAAAGCTGAATATCAAGTGTAACGTCTTCTTTTAGTGCCGATCTTTTTTCCCACAAGCGAATGAAACAGAGTTGTACCACTTCAGAAGCAACAAAATCAGATTGGGTTTTATGGAAAATAAACCCATAAATCTGTTTATGAAAATCGCGGTATGCATTGTTGTACACAACCATATCGCCTGCTTTTATACCCAGTATGATTTCGTTATTCATTAGTTGCGCAAAAATATCATGCGCCGAAGATGTTGGCTTTAATTCTATATTATCAATGTGTAAACAATTTAAGTTCTTCCACACGCAGCGGTTTGAAAAAAAGAATCTGGCTGACTTTAAAGCACTTTCGCATTTGAGGCGCAAATTTGAAAACAAAACCACAATAAACTATGTATTAACTGCACAATAACCTCGCGCACCATTCTTAAAATGAAAGATTACCATTCTAAAAAATGCAACCTAAGCATGTCTGTCAGCTTAATTCTGCTTTGCGTTTTTTTAACCTTCGGATTTGTCGCAACTCAATTTAAAAACCCAGAAAAGTTTGGTTTTAAAAAATGGGATGACAAACGTGCTGCAAAAAAAACCTTCGCAAAGCGATTTGATGGTATATCACCTAAAAACTTAAACTAAGGTTGGTTTGGCAAAACTGTTGAAAAGCCCATAAAAGCATTAAAAATGTTGAAAATGAAATCGAAAAACCTTTGTTAAGGTTTCACAGAAGTTTATATTTTTGCCGCCATGTCGTCTATTTACGAAATACTTTATCTTTTTGAAAGCCCTAACTTGGCCATTACCGAAATTAAACGCCTCGATTTAGCGGCAGATGCGGATATTTCTGATGTTTACCACTGGCTATATCTCGATAAAAAAACCGGCGAGTTGCTTAAACTTTGGTTCAGATCTATGGATTCATCCATGGAAATTGAGGAGCGATATTTTGAACAGGGTTATCTAAAATTTAACCACAACAAAGCAACATTTATTGAAAAATACAACTCTGCACAACACAATTTGGATAAACGCGAAAACAACGATGCGAGTGCTGCGATTTTAGCTTCAATACACCACTATCTCGGCTTAAGTTAAGTCCGACTTCAAACTGCTAACAACAGTAAATGAGTTCATTTTCTGTTCATTCTTTTATTTATTTGCGGCAAAGCCCAACATTTTATACATTGACGGCTTCAAACAAACAAATCTTCCCACGCATTTAATTGCAGCCATATGAATCCCCAATTGATTAGAAATAATGTTAACATTATTGGCGAAGGTAGCCAGGTAATTGTTTTCGCACACGGCTTTGGCTGCGCACAAAGTTCATGGAAATTTATTATAGATGCCTTTGTTAAAGACTATCGGTTGGTTTTGTTTGATTATGTGGGTTCTGGAAATTCCGACATCAGCCAGTATGATTACCACAAATACGCTACTTTGGAAGGTTATGCCTGCGATGTTATTGATATTGTAGAAGCTCTGGAACTTACCGATATTATTTTTGTTGGCCACTCGGTAAGCAGTATGATTGGAACAATTGCTGCACTTCAAAAACCGGAAGTATTTAAGAAACTGGTATTTATTGGCCCATCTCCACGGTACTTAAATGACAATGAATATATTGGCGGTTTTGAACGCGATGATATTGAAGGTGTTTTTAAACAAATTGCGACCGATTATGTAAGTTGGGCAAAAGCAATTTCTCCTGCTGTTTTAGGCGATAATTTCCAACCGGAAATGGCAGAATTTCTTCAGGAATGTTTCGAAGCAACCGATCCGAGTATCGCATTGGCCTTCGCCATGACGACCTTTAAATCAGACACCAGGGCACAACTAAAACAACTTACCGTACCCAGTTTAACGCTGCAATGCAGAAATGACATTATGGTACCGCTTTCTGCCGGAGACTATATTCAAAAACATACGCCAGAAAATTTTATGGTTGTAATGCAGGCAACGGGCCATTATCCCCAAATCAGCGCACCGGAAGAAACCATCAGAGAAATCAAAAAATTTATTGCACAAGAAACAAATATTCCGGAGGAAGCTGTTCTTATCCATTAAGAATTTCCAAAAATCAAGCGGGTATAAAAATGGTTATTATTCCCGCCAACTCTACTTTCTTTACCGGTTTAGACAAAATGGCGTCTACACCAGCTTCAAAACAATTATACTGAACAGCTTCAACATCACCGGCAGTTAAGGCAACTAATGGAATGGAATGTTTACCGTCTTCTGCACGAAACAAACGAACAAAATCGCGGATGTGAATTCCAGGCATATCCAGATCAAATAAAATGAGACGGGGTTTAGCCCTAATAAAAACGTCTTTCAATTGGTTTACATCTTTCATAAAGGCAAAACTGAGGTCTGCCTGCTGAAGAAAATCGGATAATAAATCCTGTCCAATTTGCGAATTTTCTAATATGAGAACGCTCGCATCCTCACGGAATGGCAATGGAGAATTGGTATTCATAAAGCTTATAATTTAGATTAAGCTTGAATCTATCCAAGCTTTCCTTTCTAATGTAATTTGTAGTTTTTTGTTTTAATGATTTATTGTGTTTCATACTGAACAATGGGCCAAATGGATAATTTCTGTCATTATTGGTCCATCCCCTAGAGTCACTGCAACCTTAAAACATTGTATTAACACCTCATCTAGACCACATTAACCTAATCTGTGTCATATTCAAAATCATTTGAGAATATTTTCAAAAAAATATAATGAACAAAATGAATAAAATCTACATTTGTAGAAAACCAGTCAGTACAAATACCCGTATATAGCCGCGTAGTTCCGTATCAGACCCTCCTACATCGTATTGAAACAAGGTTTTTTATGTATTCACAAAATTAAAACAGAGATTATTCAAAAATTTTATTCACAAAAATGAACACCATCAAAACAATTTTACTGTCATCTCTAACGCTCCTCTCTCTCTACAACGCCAACGCACAATCTATGAAAGAACCTGTTGCCTTCAAGCTAAAAAATGGCATGAATGTAATTGTTTCTGAAAACAGTCAATCGGCAAAGGCATATTCAAGTTTTACAATTGATAGAAGCGCTTTTGACACTAAAAAGGATGGCGTTCTTGAATTGTTTATTGCCGTTTTAAACGAATCTGTTGACGAAAAAAACAGTATTCAATTTACAGCCAGAAGCGGCAGATTAAATACCACAAACAGCAACCTTGATGCAGATTTAACAGAAATGTCGAAAAGTATTAAGGCACCAAAAATTGACGAGTCCGTATTCGAAGCTGCTAAAACCAGCTTATTGGCTAAAGTTAAAGCCAACAAATCTGATTACGATCAAAGCGTAAATACACAATCTGTTTCGGCTTTAAGTCTGTCAGATGTAACTGATTTTTATAACCAGATTACACCAGAAAATACGTATTTGACCATTGCTGGCAATGTAGAATTGGCTACAGCAAAAGATGCTGCAAAAAAAGCGTTCGGAAACTGGGTAAAAACACCAAGCCGGGAAAGCAATACGGTAGTAAGCAAATAGTTCTACCTTTATATTAAACAGCCCTTCGATATAGATTGAAGGGCTGTTTCTATCCATTTTTTTTACAAGGATTAGGAAAAATAATTGTCGTCGAAAAGTTTAATACCATTTGCAGAAAAATTTTAACTGTGTAAAAAGTTTATTCGATACTTTAGCAGAATGAAATTCAATCCCATCGCTTTCATCATCAATATCGCCATTACACTTAGCGTGGGCGCGCTTGGTGGCTGGGCAACTGCCCAATCGGTTAAAACCTGGTATCCAACGTTGGCAAAACCGAGCTTTAATCCACCAAATTGGTTGTTTGCACCTGTATGGACAAGCCTTTATATTTTAATTGGTATTGCAGCTTATTTGGTGTGGATGCGCCGCGCTACGATCGCCCACTTTCCAAGAACAGTAGCCATATATTTTATTCAACTTATTTTGAATCTTGCCTGGTCGTTTTTGTTTTTCTACCTGCATGAAATCGGCTTTGCCCTTTTTGAAATTCTGTTGTTGTGGCTATTCATCATCATCAACGGATTGCGGTTTTACAAAATCAATAAATGGGCGGGTTTAATTTTTATCCCCTATTTAATTTGGGTAAGTTTTGCAACGCTTTTAACATACAACATCTTTATTTTAAATTAATCTTTTAAAAGAAAAGCTTATTTTTAGAGAGTGGTAACTCATAAAAATTTTTTGCTGATATTCTTGATGCTGTGTGCTACCCAGACTTATGCGCAGAAAGTAGGCTTGGTTTTTAGTGGGGGCGGCGCCAAAGGTTTAGCACATATTGGTACACTGAAAGCGCTGGAAGAAAATCACATTCCTATTGACTACATTACAGGCACTTCAATGGGCGGAATTGTTGGCGCCATGTATGCAGCAGGTTATGCGCCAGCAGAAATAGAAAAAATTGCCACCAGTACTGATTTCCAGAATTGGGTAAACGGACGGTATACCAGTGATTATACTTTCTTTTTTCAGAAAAACACTCCCAATGCATCCATGCTAAGTGCTAAAGTTGCAATTGATACGGGTTTTCACTTCTCCTTCCGTTCTAATATCATCAATGATATTCCACTTAATTTCGCTTTTTTAGAACTTTTTTCTCAAGCTTCGGCGGTGTCTAAAGGCAATTTCGACAATTTATTTGTTCCTTTCAGATGTATGGTTGCAGATGTACTTTCGCAAGAAAGCATTACGGTGGCCAAAGGCGATTTGGCTGAAGCTGTACGCGCAACGATGACCGTTCCTATTGTTTACCGTCCAATTAAATTAGATGGAAAATACGTTTTTGACGGCGGACTTTACAACAACTTTCCGGTAGATGTGATGAAAAAAGATTTCAAACCAGACTATATCATCGGCACAAATGTTTCTTCTAAAATCTACAATGAATATCCAAAAAATATAGATGACAGGTTGATGAACCGTTTTTTGGTCTACATGTTTCTTTCTAAAACCGACTCTACCTTAATTGGAAAAAACGGCGTTTATATCCAACCAGATGTTGGTGATTACAGTGCTACCAATTTTACACCAGTAGAAGAATTGATCCGTAAAGGTTATGAAGCAACACTTGCAGACATGCCGCGGATTAAGGAATTGATTAAAAACAGAACAGATTCTGCTACTTTGGCCGCGAAACGGAAAAAATTTAACGCTAAAAAACCCGATTTTAAATTCAGCAATATTGTAGTGAGCGGGGTAAACGATCAACAGAAAAAATATGTAGAACGTTTATTCAAAAGCGATAAAAAGACTTTTGATCTTGCTGATATCAAAAGAGGATACTACAAACTTGTTGCCGACCAGACTTTCGAGGCCATTTACCCCAAAATTACCTATCAGCCTTTAACCGACAGTTATACATTTGAAGTAGTTGCCCAGCCCAAAAAAAGTTTTAAAATTGCACTCGGCGGAAACATTTCTACACGCCCGATCAGCAATGTATTTCTGGGTGCAGAATACAATTACCTGAACCGCAAATCTTATACTTTTGGCACCAGCTTCTACTCCGGCCGTTTTTATGAATCTGTACAGGTAAACGGAAGGATTGATTATCCAACAAAACTACCGCTATTTGTGGCCGCAGAACTGACTTATAATCACTGGAATTATTACAATACCAGCCAGATTTTTATCGAAAATCCACAACCAACCTACATCGAACAATCTGACCGGAAAATAGACCTGATGATTGGAATGCCTTTAAACTACAATACAAAAATTGTACTGCATTCCTCTTTTATCAACAACAATGACCGCTACAGCCCCAATAATACTTTCGCTTTAGGCGATATATTGGACCAGACCATTTTCAATGGATACAAAGGTGCTGTTAACTTTGAAAAAAACTCGCTAAACAGAAAACAGTATGCCACCAGCGGACAAAGTTTTTCATTAAGTGTAGGTTATATTACAGGTCGTGAGAATTACAATCCAGGCAATATATTCAGAAATTCGCCCGGTTTTGCAGAGATCAAAGGTGTAAGCACATTGCGCCATTGGGCTACTATCAAACTAACACAGGAAAATTATTTCCTGCACCTAAATAAATACACTTTTGGCTATTTGGTAGAAGGTGTAATTTCTAATCAACCTTTGTTTAGCAACTATTATTCTACACTTTTGTTTGCTCCGGCTTTTTATCCACTTCAGGATAGCCGCTCTTTATTTTTAGACCGTTTCAGGGCTGCGACATATGCTGCAGGTGGCATCAAAAACATATACTCGCTACGTAAAAACCTAGATATCAGGGCAGAAGCTCATTTATTTCTTCCGCACAAAGAATTTGAATTAAGCAATTTTCAAGATGTTGCCTACGCCAGAGCAATTACAAAATTGCGTTATGCCGGCACCGCTGGCTTGGTTTACCACTCACCTTTAGGTCCCGTAAGCCTAAGTTATAATTTATACAATGATGCAATTAAAAGAAATGGCGTATTATTGCACATTGGATTCTTAATTTACAACAAACGTTCTATAGAATGAAAAGGATAATTTTACTATGTCTTTTATGCTTCGGCTATTTTTTCGCTCACGCACAGAAAGCGTCAATCAATAATTTTCTGGTAAAAGAAAACCTGTTAAAAAACAACAAACTTGCAATTATTGCTGCAGATTCTCTTGGTGTACCCAATGAAAATATTAGCGGTGTATACACTTTTAGCGTAAGCGGTTTTACACAAATTTTGAAATTTAATGATGGCATTGCTGTTCTGCCTTTGCCAATTGATAAATCTACCTTTGTATACATCAAACACCAAAATGATTTTGGAACCCACAGCAAACTTGTATATGTGTACAAAAAAGATTCTGACTTAACACCCTACAGCATCAACAGTTTATGGTTATTTATCATTCCGGTTGTGCTGATTATTACGGCGTTCGCTTTTCGTAAACTGATTATTTTTGTGGTGATCATCTTCCTGATTTTCGTTTATTTTAACCACAGCAATGGATTAAACCTATCTACTTTTTTTGAAAGTGTTTTCGACGGACTTAAAAATCTCATTTGATAAAATATAATTTTCTCAGGCATATCCGAGTTGTTAAAAAGGCATACCAATACCGAAATTATATTGTAAGAAACGATACGTATCTGGCCCGTGCGTAGCATTATATGTATCGCGGAAAGATTTGCCTCCAGAAACAAATTTCTGAATAACCCATTGATCAGATCCGCTAAATTGCGGATCTTTTATTTTCAATCCGATATCAAAGCGGAAAACAAAGTACTGCACATCATACCGCAAACCCATACCTGCGCCAATTGCAGCCTGCTGGGCAAGTCTGCTAAATTTAAACATTTTGATTTCTGCCTGCGCATCGTCTGCATCTCTGGCAAGTGTCCACACATTACCCATATCTATAAATGCCGCACCTTTTAAAGATGCACCAAAGAATTTTCGGGTAATTAGGTAACGGTACTCCAAATTGGCTTCGAGGCGCAAATCTCCAATTTGATCAAGACCAAAAAGCGCTTGCCGCACAGCATCAGAAGCCAGCACATCCCGGTTATAACTTCCCGGCCCTAAAGTCCGTGCCTGCCAGGCGCGGATTCCACTAGAACCACCCGCAAAGAATTTTTTCTCAAAAGGTATAGAAACCGAGTTTCCGTAAGCATAACCAATACCGCTATTTAAACGCGCAACAAACTGGCGGTTACCGCCCAAATGTTTGTACCAGCGGATATCAATTTCCGGGCGTACATACTGGTTATATGGCAAACCCGCAATCTGGCCGTAATCCCTCTGCGTAGAATCTGCATCCAAAAAATTGGTCGGATTGTGTTTCGATCCTGTAAGACGGGAAACCGCCCAAATGCTGTTTCCGGCAACGTCAATATTTCCGCGGAAATAAACAAAACTGCGCAACTGCAATAATTTATCGGCGTTTAAAGAGTACGTGTATTTAGAACCAAAAGTGATGTCTTTCCTTCCAAGCAGATCTACATAATACTGATTATTAAAAAGCGTATTAAAATCGATATTCTGCGTTTCCAGATTACCAAAACGATACTCAAAATTTAATGGGGTTAGCGAGTGGAGTTTTGATTTTGTTTCTACCCAATCATACGTTACCGAATTGATTAAAATCCGACGTGTTAAGATATCTTTTTGCAGCGCATAAATATAACTGGATGAAAATGTGGTATGCGGCATTCCGTTTCCGCCCAATGTTGGGTTGTAAAACGGAATAAGTAACCTGGGTACACTTATACTTGCACTGATCGAAAAATCGCGTTGATAGATATCTTTAAATGGAGATTGACCATTCCCGATCCGTGATTGCAAACCTCCTTTTACCTGAAGTTCAAACCGTTCTGCACCACGAAAAAGGTTATTGTTTGTATACGTATTACTCAAATTGAAACCAACCGTACCGCCATTAAACGGTACTTCTCCTTCTATCCGGTTGCTCATCACTTTTTGCGGCGTAAGCTGAATTACTGCATTGACTTTATTTGACGTGCTATCTCTGTTGAAATAGTCAATTTTTACGTTTTTAAAAATATTTAACTGATATAAACGATCATAAGTGAGGTTTTCATTCCGAATATCAAACAGTTCGCCTTCTTTGAGAAAATCGTATCGTACAATAGGATTCCGTCTGTACCGCTTGGAAAAATCGGTATAAATAATCCCATTTAGTGTATCCTTACTCAGTTTATAGCGAACAGAATCCGGGAAACCATCGGGATTAGGCGCAATTAACATATGCGTATAACCAATCGCATATTGTCTGTGCTCCCCTTTTTCTGGATTGATTACATTTAACCGAACGTCTACTTTATGGTCTTTAGAACTGGCATCGGCGCCAATAACGTCAAAACTGATATATGGGCGCAGAAAATAGAAATATCCATTCTCTTTCATTAACTGATAAATCTGCTCGCGCTCATAAGTTAAGGAATCAGAATCGTATTGCATACCTGCATGCAAATGTGAAACTCTTGCCTTATTGCCAGAATAAATAGATTTTATGGTTCCATTCGGGATAGAATCTTTCAATCTTCCGATAAAATACGCAGGCCCTGGTGTGGCTTTGAAATGGATATCTGCCTTTTTATTTTTGACCTGAATATCGGACGTGACCTTAGCCTGGAAATATCCTTTTCCATTCAGAAATTTCTCTATTTGCGTGCGCGATATTTCTACAAGCGTACTGTCCAGAATGGCTGGTGGCGTACCGAAAGGCTTAATGTTATTGGTTTTGTAACGGCCATCTTGCGTGTTAAAGAGATTGTACAGCGGAACATTTATACTAAAGGTTGATGCCGGACGAATGTCTTTCTGAACATAATTATACGCTTCTTCAGAAAACTTGGAATCTACACTATCAATGCTTACATTCTTAACGATAGCCTGATAATCTGCAATATATTTGGTTGATGAACAGGCCTGCATTAAAACAATAATTAATAGTAATATTGCAGGGTTTTTCAGTTTAATATTTATAAGGTATTGGTATGCTTTCAAAATCTCAGATTAGTTTTGTTAAATCGTTACATCAAAAAAAATATCGCAAAGAACATGGCTTGTTCCTGGTTGAAGGGATAAAATCCATCCAGGAATTTCTGGATTCAAATTACCAGATTCAGGCCATATTTTACAACAAAGAGTTCGCCCATTTGTTACCCAAACTGCCAACAAATATAAACTTATTTGAAGTAAACAACGCTGAATTGGATAAGATTAGTACACTGCAAACGCCACAGGGTTTTCTGGCATTGGTTAACTTGCCTAAAAACATGCCTATCCAACCGAAAGACTTACAAAAACAGTTTACTTTGGTTTTAGATGGCGTGCAAGATCCGGGCAACCTCGGCACAATTATCCGAACGGCAGATTGGTTTGGCTTTAAACGTGTAATCTGTTCTGAAGATACAGTAGAAGCCTACAATCCAAAAACCGTTCAGGCTACAATGGGCTCACTTGCCAGAGTAGAAATGTATTATCAAAACTTAGAAAATCTAGTAAACGAAGTCAAAATTCCGCTTTTTGGTGCTTTGCTGGATGGGAAATCTATCTATAAAATGGACTGGGGAAACGAAGGTTTAATTGTTCTTGGAAACGAAGGAAAAGGGATCTCTCCCGCTTTGGTATCCAAAGTCAATCAACCAGTTACCATCCCAAGAGTGGGCGCAGCAGAATCTTTAAACGTAGCAGTAAGTGCAGCAATATTTTGCTCAGAACTAATTAGATGGCAAAAGTAAATTCAATTTTATTGAAATTTTATTTGCGTAGTAACTATAAATCACTATTTTTGCAGCCTTGAATTTAAGGTCGAGTGGCCGAGTGGCTAGGCAGAGGTCTGCAAAACCTTCTACAGCGGTTCGAATCCGCTCTCGACCTCCATTTGTACAAATAAAATAATAAAAGGTTAATACCATGGCAGTTACCAGATTAAAAAGAAAAGACAGAAGAAATAAAAACTTTGCAAAACAAGAAGTTGATTTTTTGAAAAGAGCAACCAACATCGAGTTGGGAAGTCGTTCAGCTCAACCTAAAAATGATCAATTGGCTAAAAACAACGCTGTTTTAGCTGCATTGGCAAAATAGTTTAGCATTCTTCTATAAAGATTTTAAAGCATCCTTCTGATCAAAGGATGCTTTTTTTATGCCTCAAAATTTATTCTCTTTCTTGCCATAATTGAAGGCTGCACAACATAAGTTGTGTTTTTCGAAAATCAGATCACAATAAGGTTATTGTTTTTTCCGTGATAATCAACGCCCGGATTTTGATTTAAAAGCAAACGCATCTCGGCCTCATCGTTAGTAAAACCGACCCCATAAATCTATTCGGCTTATCTGGATTCTTTTGATTATCTTCAAAAAAATTACGACTCACAGATGAAAAATTGCTTTCTCACCGCTCTACTCCTTATTCTTCCTTGTTTTTCTTTTGCTCAACAGCTAAATGTCAAAGGCTTAGATAGTCTTTTTACTGCTTTAAAAAGTAACGACAAGTTTATGGGTACTTTTGCAATCGCCATAAACGGGAAAAGTGTTTTTAGTCGGGCAATCGGCTTTCGCGATATAGAAACCAAACAAATTGCTTCAATAGAATCAAAATATAGAATCGGGTCTATCTCAAAAATTTTCACAGCCACACTGGTGATGAAAGCGATTGAAGAGCATAAAATCAAATTAGACCAAACCCTCGATACATTTTTCCCATCGGTTAAAAACAACGAAAAGATAACTATAACCAACTTACTCAGCCATAGAAGCGGCATACACAATTTGACCAGTTTGCCCGACTTTATGCAATGGAATACGCAGAAAAAGAGCCGTGAAGAATTGGTAAAAATTATTGCCGATGGCGGAACCGACTTTGAGCCCGGCACGAAATACGCTTACAGCAACTCCAATTATATATTACTTACATTCATTCTGGAAACAGTATATAAAAAATCTTTCTCGGAGCTCTTAAACGCAAAAATTATTAAACCACTAAAACTTACGAATACCTACGTTGGCTCTAAAATTAGCTTGAACGCCAATGAAGCCAATTCTTATGGATTTGATAATGGATGGAAAAAGGAAACAGAAACCGACATGTCTATCCCACTGGGCGCTGGTGCAATAGTTTCAAATGTGATGGATTTAAACACGTTTATGTTCGCGCTAATGGAAAATAAAATTGTTTCTGATACTAGTCTAAAACAAATGGAAATGATGACTGACGGATATGGTTTAGGAATTAAATCTTTTTATTACCATGATAAATTCGGTTTTGGCCACACTGGCGGCATTGATGGATTTTCATCCATTTTGGGTTACTTCCCTGCAGACAAAATCTCTATTGCCGTATTATCTAACGGAAATGAATATTCAAACATGAAGCTTATGCTTTCTGGATTAGATGCTGTTTATGGCAAAACAATATCCATCCCAAACTTTAAGACAATTGATTTAAAACCCGAAGATCTCGAACCTTATCTCGGTGTATATGCCGCAGAAAATTTTCCTTTTAAAATTACCGTAAGTAAAAAAGATAATAAATTGTTTACCCAGGCAAGCGGACAAACGGAAATACAAATGGCGGCTACCGCGAAAGATCGTTTTGAATTTTCTGCTTCTGGTATTGTTCTTGAGTTTAAACCAAACGAGAAAACGATGATTTTAAATCAATCCGGCAAAAGCTTTACACTCAAAAAACTTTAAGGTGCAGAAACCAGTGCTTTACAGATACTTTTGATTAATCCAGGTCCTTCATAAATAAAACCCGTATACAATTGTACCAGAGAAGCGCCAGCATCTAATTTTTCTTGTGCGTCCTCAGCAGAGTGGATACCACCAACACCAATGATGGGGAAAGCTTTATTTGATTTTTCTGAAAGATAACGGATTACTTCTGTAGAGCGTTCTTTAACCGGTTTACCACTTAATCCACCGGTTTCTCCGGTTAATATTTTCTCGGTATTCAGATTATCGCGACTGATGGTTGTGTTGGTTGCAATAATGCCAGCAATTTTAGTTTCGGCAACAATTTCAATAATATCATCTAATTGTGCATCTGTTAAATCGGGCGCTATTTTAAGCAAGATCGGCCGATTCACTACATTTTTCAAATTACGCTCCTGCAAGGTATTCAGGATTTTTTTCAAAGGTTCCTTTTCCTGAAGTTCGCGCAAACCAGGCGTATTTGGAGAGCTTACGTTAACCACAAAATAATCTACAACATCAAAAAGACGATCAAAACACTTAATATAATCGTCTACCGCATTTTCATTTGGCGTGGCTTTGTTTTTCCCGATGTTACCGCCTACAACAATATCAGGATGTTTATCTTTTAGAATACGCAAACGTTCTGCCATTACATCTACACCCTTATTGTTAAAACCCATTCTGTTAATCAAGGCTTTATCATTCGGCAAGCGAAACATTCTTGGCTTATCGTTTCCGGGTTGTGGCATCGGCGTAACGGTTCCAACTTCTATAAAACCAAAACCCAGGTTGCTTAACGCTTCTACATATTCGCCGTTTTTATCAAAACCTGCAGCAAGACCAACGGGATTTCGGAACTTAATTCCGAAAACTTCTCGTTCCAAACCTTTAATGTGTACGTCAAAACTACTTCTGATGATGGTTTTTCCGAGCGGAAATTTATCATTAAACCACTTTAATCTCTTAACAACGAAATAGTGAACGTTTTCAGGATCAAATTTGAAAAATATAGGCTTAATTATTCGATACATGCCACGAAGATAAATAAAATATAGAAAAAATGTAAGGTGGGAAATGTAAGACAGATAATAATATATCATCTATCTTACATCTTCTTTTGGCCTACACTGCTGTTTCCACCTTACCCACTACTTTTAATATGCGGCTGTAAATTGTTCCTGATAATGAACATTATTCTCCAATTCATCTACAATTACGACAGATAAATCTTCAACTGATAAAATTGAGCGCCCATCTTCATTAAAAACCGGACTGGTTTTACCTAAACGATATTTACCTGTTTTACCGATGGTGATCCCTTGATGCATTTCAATTGCCGGAGAAAAAAACAACCAGTTAAATCCGGTTTCTTTTTTAAGAATGTTGAAATAATCACGTACAGCAGAGGCTCCCGGTTTAATTTCTGCCGGAAAATCTGGTCCGTCTACCAGTTGTTGTCCGTCAATTTGTAAGGTGCCAGCGCCACCAATGAAAATATAACGTTCTACTCCGGATTTCTTCACAGCCGTTTGAATGGCTTCTGCCCCTTTCATAATATCGTCATAAATGTTTGGATTCGTCCATCCCGCGTTAAATGCGCTTACCACCGCATCTGCACCAGCCAAAATACCAGCCAGTTTTTCTACGTCCAATACATCTACAGACGCTTTGGTCAATTGATCATTTACGGTATCAATTGCATCCGTATTGCGTGCAATGGCAAGCACTTGGTGCCCGCGTTCCAATAATTCTGTTAAAAGGGCTTTGCCTACAAAGCCGGTTGCGCCAATTAATGCTACTTTCATAATTTTTGATTTTATATTGTTTTTTAATAATTAATTATTTTTCTACCATTTCATTTCGCCGGTATTCACTTTAGCGCCAAGCTCCAAACTGGTTTTGCCTTCAAGATTCGGATATCTGGCGTCCATCACTTTGATCAGATCAGCCGATTTTTTATATTTTGCCAATTCTACATCGAAATCTTGAAGGTATTTTTGTGTAAACAGAATCGCAGATGTATCACAAGCTGCATTTGCAGTCATATGACCTGGAATAACAATCTGCGGTTTTAATTTTAACATATCTTCCAGAATGGCAATTCGTTTTTCCCTTTTTTCTTTAGTCTGGTCATCAGCCGTAAATACATGTTTATGTCCAACTATAGCATTGCCGCCAAACAAAACTTTAGAAGATGGAATCCAGATGTAAGTTCCTTTTTTGGTATCGGCTGTGGTGTTCTTAATAAGCATTGGCGTATTCTCTACCCAGAGCGTATCGCTTTTTTGTACTTGAGGAAGAATTACATTTGTCGGCATCTGATCTTTAAATATGGCACCCCAAGTATCTAATTTATTTTGTTGAGTGGCTTTTATATGTTCGATAATTGAAGGTTTTGCGGTGACTAAAACATCTGGAAAAGCACTTTTTATCCACGCCAATCCAAAATAATAATCCGGATCTTCATAACTAATATAAATCTGTTTTAATGTTTTGCCACTTGCTTTCAACACCTCTACAACTTTCAGCGCGTTGCTTTTCGTGAATTGAGCATTTACCAGAATCGCATCAGTTTTGCCCGATACTAAAATTGAGTTGACGCCGAAACCCGAATCTGGAGCATTAATAACCGTTAAAGTTAAAGGACGCGCATCAAAAACCCTGAGCGTTTGTGCGTGTATTCCATTCGCCAACATGGTGATGGCCAGAATAAAAAATAGCATTTGTTTCATAAGTAAAATTTATTGTAACATTTTTTGTTACAGTTATTATGATTTTTTTTATTAGGTAAATTTTTTACAAAAATTTTCAAGCGTCTGTGTAGACAATTGGTCAATCAAAGCTTTTTCAGCATCAGCATACAGGTCATCGAGATTTTGGTTGATTTGTCTTCCAACCGGGCATTTTGGATTTGGATCATTTTTGTTTTGCCCCAGAATTGCATTTTGACGAACGGCCTTGTAAATATCGCCAAGATAAATCTGGCTTGCTGCTTTCGCCAGCGTAGTACCCCCGCCTTTACCCTCTTTACTTTCTACAAAACCATGTTTACGCAAATTAATGATCTCTTTCCTAACGATTACTGGATTTACATTGATACTGCCTGCAAGGTAATCGGAACTCACCAAACGCCCATTGTTTTTCGCCAATAAAACGAGAACATGCAGAGAGATCGGGAACCGATTGTTATTCATACTGTAGTTATTTTTAGTACAGTACAAAGTTAGTCATAAAAAAATTTGGCTTCAAAAAAATGTTAAATTAATATTCCTATGGGTTTTAAGCTTTACCTTTGCAAAAAAATAAAAGCCTGAAATTTAAAAAAACCGTTCAAAATCACCGGAGTATATTTCGCCATTTTCTTTGCGTTATTGTTCTAATGCCTTACCTGATTCCACAAACGCTTACTACAGAAATCACCAAAGTGATTAACAAAAACATTGAGGGGGAAGTTCGTTTCCAAAGCCCAATATTTCCTTTTTTAGCCATTTCCAGCCGCTTACTATAAATCTGAATACATTTTTAATAAAAGGTGGTGCTCCGTTTCGGCAAGATACTTTGCTTTACGCTGATCGGATAGCACTCGAAATAAAATACCTGTGAATATTTTATTGAAAGCTGATGTAGATTTGCCAATATTAAAAGTTATATCCTTTTAAACGTTTAGAACTTGGCGGAAAAATGAACAAAAACCTGCAAACCAAAGGGGTTTACAATAAAAAAAATCATT
The DNA here is from genome assembly GCF_052343045.1 of Pedobacter terrestris. Classification (NCBI taxonomy): domain Bacteria; kingdom Pseudomonadati; phylum Bacteroidota; class Sphingobacteriia; order Sphingobacteriales; family Sphingobacteriaceae; genus Pedobacter; species Pedobacter terrestris. Next base: position 3,193,774 of record NZ_CP180264.1, read on the forward strand.
TCCGGTGACCAAAGCAATAGTTAAACTCAACGGCGGCCGATTTAAAATATCCTCCTTTCAACAGGCGCATAAAATACTGTGATTGACGCCGGTTTGTTTAGTACATACCACAATTTAAAAATACGAAACTGAATATCAGGACGGATTCCTTTTCTATGGCTGCAAGCTTTTACCTTACAGGCAAAAGTTAACAATTCCGAAAATGAAGCGTATGTTATACGTTGGAAAAAGCAGCATTTTTTGAAGCGATATTTTTATAGATTTTAATTTTATAAACCCATAACAAGCAAGAATTGACACATCTGATTTAGCGCGCAAAAAGACCTTTAAATTTCGTACTTTTGCAGCCGAAATGATTTCAATAAATAATTTAACTTTTCTTATTGGCTCAAGGGCTTTATACGATGATGCAAACTGGCACATTAAACCCGGCGATCGCGCTGGTTTAATTGGTGCAAATGGTACCGGAAAATCTACACTTTTAAAACTGATTGTTGGCGAATATGCACCCAGTTCTGGCACTATCTCCATGTCTAAAGATCTGAAAATCGGTTACTTAAACCAGGATTTACTTTCTTACGAATCACACAATAGCATTTTGCATGTTGCCATGGAGGCTTTTGAACGCCAAAACAGGCTTCATGACGAAATTGAAGAACTATTAAAGAAAATAGAAACCGATTATAGCGAAGAGGTTTTATATAAACTGAGTGATAAACAACAGGAGTTTGAAGCGCTTGATGGCTACAATATTGAATACCGCGCCAACGAAATTCTGGCAGGTTTAGGTTTTAGCACTTCAGATCAGCAAAGAGCCTTAAATACCTTTTCTGGAGGTTGGCGCATGCGGGTAATGCTGGCTAAAATTCTTCTTCAGAATCCGGATATTCTTTTGCTCGATGAGCCAACCAATCACATGGATTTACCTTCCATTAAATGGCTGGAAACTTATTTGGCAGGCTTTGAAGGTGCAATTGTAATCGTATCGCACGATAGGTATTTTCTGGATAAAATTGTAAACAGAACAGTAGAATCCCGTAAGGGCAAACTCACTATCTACGCCGGAAATTATAGTTTCTATCTGGAAGAAAAATCATTAAGATCTGAAATTCAGAAAGGCGAATTTAAAAACCAACAGGCTAAAATTAAGCAAGAAGAACGTTTGATTGAACGTTTTAAAGCAAAAGCGAGTAAAGCCAAAATGGCCCAATCGAGGATGAAAGCCTTGGATAAAATGGAACGTGTTGAAGATGTAGATGATGACAACCCGACGGTAAATTTCAGTTTCAAATTTACCAAACCATCCGGTCGCCATGTAGTCCGCATTGAGCATGCAACCAAACGTTATCCAAATGTTCACATTCTGGACGATGCAGAAGCCGTAATTGAAAAAGGCGATAAAATTGCTTTGATTGGCGCCAATGGTAAAGGTAAATCTACGCTACTCAGAATCATTGCCGGCACTGAAGGATTTGACGGAATGTGCGAAACCGGTCACAATGTAACCACAACATTCTTTGCGCAGCATCAGCTGGAATCTTTGCACTTAGACAATTCTATTTTGGAGGAACTTCAGGCTTTTGCCCCAAAACATTCAGATACTGAAATTAGAGGTATTTTGGGCTGTTTCCTGTTTACTGGCGATGATGTATTCAAAAAAATCAAAGTACTTTCCGGAGGAGAAAAATCTCGTGTAGCGCTGGCAAAATCACTGACTACAGATTCCAACTTCCTTATTCTGGATGAGCCTACCAATCACTTGGATATTCAATCGGTAAATATCTTGATTCAAGCTTTACAACAATTTGAAGGAACCTTTATTTCGGTTTCTCACGATAGATATTTTCTGGATAATGTAGCCAATAAAATCTGGTTTATTGAGGAAGAAAAAATTAAACAATATCCGGGTACTTATGCCGAATATGAAGAGTGGAACAGCAAACGCATAGTTCCCATCTCTAAACCAATTCCGGTTAAAATGCCTGAAAAGGAAAAACCAGCACCTAAACCTGTTACTCCAAATACGGCAAATCAGTTAAAAAAACTGAACGACGAGTTGCAAAAAATAGAAAAACAGATTGCAGACCTGGAAGAAAATGTGAAAGCAATTGAAGCAGAACTGGCAGATGAATCTGTATACAGCAAAGTGGATAAACTTGCAGAAACAAATACACGCTACCAAAATACCAAATCGGAATTGGATGCCCTTCAGAATAAATGGGAGACGCTTGCATCTGAGATTATGGAATTGGGGGGATAAAAAAGTTTTTTTTCCGCAATCACACCGAATTAGACGCCCCGTCATTGCGAGGCACGAAGCAATCTTTATGCTATGGGTTTAAAATACTACAAGTAGTAGCCTTGCGTCGTGCCTCGCAAATACGATTTGAGCGATTAGTAATCATCCATACAGTTTCCCTAATTCCGTGTTTCCGTGGCAAATAAAACTGCGAATTATAGCCGCAATACATTCTTTCTAAACAAAAAAGTTGCCACGGAAACACGGAAGGCACTGAAGCCCTTGTTACTAAGATAAACTGCAACCTGCCGCGCCTTATTCCCTGAAAAGATTGCTTCACCCTACAAACAACTTCCAACGCTTCTGTTCGCAATGACGATGATTAAAAACCCGTAATTCAGAGTATAAATGGTAGCCTGCCCCTACTTTTTGGGTAAGCAAACAGGAAAGTTCTAAATAACAACCAACCAGTTTCCCAAATTCTATGCTTCCGTGGCAAATAAAACTGCGAATTATAGTCGCAATACATTCTTTCTAAACTAAAACAGTTGCCACTGAAACATGGAAGGCACAGAAGCCACCGTTACTAAGAGAAACTGCAACCTGCCGCGCCTTATTCCCTGAAAAGATTGCTTCACCCTACAAACAACTTCGAACGCTTCTGTTCGCAATGACGATGATTAATAACCCGTAATTCAGAGGATAAATGGTAGCCTGCCCCTACTTTTGGGTAAGCAAACAGGAAAGTTCTAAATAACAACCAACCAGTTTCCCAAATTCGGTGTTTCCGTGGCAAATAAAACTGCGATTTATAGCCGCAATACATACTTTCTAAACTAAAACAGTTGCCCCTGAAACACGGAAGGCACGGAAGTCATTGTTACTAAGAGAAACTGCAACCTGCCGCGCCTTATTCCCTGAAAAGATTGCTTCACCCTACAAACAACTTCCAACGCTTCTGTTCGCAATGACGATGATTAAAAACTCGTAATTCAGAGGATAAATGGTAGCCTGCCCCTACTTTTTGGGTAAGCAAACAGGAAAGTTCTAAATAACAACCAACCAGTTTCCCTAATTCCGTGTTTCCGTGGCAAATAAAACTGCGAATTATAGCCACAATACATTCTTTCTAAACTAAAACAGTTGCCACGGAAACACGGAACGCACAGAAGCCATTGTTGCTAAGAGAAACTGCAACCTGCCGCGCCTTATTCCCTGAAAAAATTGCTTCGCCCTACAAACAACTTCCAACGCTTCTGTTCGCAATGACGATGATTAAAAACCCATAATTCAGAGGATAAATGGTAGCCTGCCCCTACTTTTGGGTAAGCAAACAGAGAAGTTCTAAATAACAACCAACCAGTTTCCCTAATTCCGTGTTTACGTGGCAAACAAAATTGCGAATTATAGCCACAATGCATTCTTTCTAAACTAAAAAAAGTTGCCACGGAAACACGGAAGGCACAGAAGCCATTGTTGCTAAGAAAAACTGCAACCTGCCGCGCCTTATTCCCTGAAAAGATTGCTTCACCCTACAAACTAACTTCCAACGCTTCTGTTCGCAATGACGATGAAGTAAAAGTTCCAAGAGGACAAAGCGATCGCTTTCCTCAACCATTTTGCACCTTCGGGTTAAAATTTTACTTTTATAACCATGCAAAAGATACTCATCATCCTTTTCCTATTTTGTTTTAACGAAAGCCTTGCGCAAAGCAACAGCTTTAGCAACGAGAACCGCATTTATCTTCCGAATATTAAAACGGCACTCTGTTACAACACGAACAAAGAACAAAGTATCCCGCTAATTACTTTACGCTCTGGCGAAACAATTACTTTCTCATTCGATGATCTTTTAGGCGGCACGCAAAACTATTGGTACACCATTGAACATTGCACCTCAGATTGGCAAACCTCAAAAATTTTAAATCTCGATTATCTTGAAGGCTTTGGAGAAGATCGGCTTAATACATATCGCTATTCTTCGAACACAGCGCGTAAATACACACATTACGAACTCATTTTACCCAACAGCCAGGTTTCGCCCAAAATTGCAGGGAACTATATTTTAAAAATTTACCTTGATGGAGATAAAAACAAACCCGCAGTTTCACAACGGTTTTATGTTCTGGAAAGTCAGGTTGGTGTTGGCGGAGAAGTGGGAAATCCAATTCAGGTTGAAGGAAAAAATGCCAGACAGAAAATCAATTTCATTATCAATTATCAAATGGCGATCGCAAATCCTTATCAGGATATTAAAGCAATTGTGATGCAAAATTTTAATCCAAACACAGCTCAAATAAACACGAAACCAGCATTTGTGAAACCGGGACAACTTATTTACAATGATGTTGCCACCAACACTTTTTACGGTGGAAATGAATTTAGACGGTTTGACACGCGCAGTATCAGAAGTAAGGGCGCGAATGTTAGGGAAATTTATCGCGACAGCAAATCTGTTGATGTATTTCTTTTTGCTGATGCTTCCAGAAATACGGCAAATTACTCTAATGAAGTAGATGAAGGCGGCAATTTTCTCGTACGCAATACAGATGGGAGAGACAACAATACAGAAGCCGAATATATGGGCGTTTTGTTTACCCTGAATGCGACGCCACCCAGCGATAATGGCGATGCTTACGTTATTGGCAGATTTAACAATTATGCTTTAACAGATCAGAATAAAATGATTTATGACCCTGCAAAAAAACAATTCTATTGCAACCTGATGCTAAAACAAGGCCTCTATGATTATGAATATATTTGGGTTAATAAAATGACAAAAACCTCCGAAACCAATGATTTCGAAGGTTCTTTCTTCCAGACCGAAAATTCTTATCAGATATTTGTGTATTACAAAAAACCAGGAATGCGCTGGGAAACTTTAGTCGGTTTTAGCAATTTGAGTAATAGAATAACCAGCCAGTAATTAAGGCTGAGCAATCCATACGGAGACGCTTTTACTCTGACAATGAAATTCTGCGAAACCATTTTCGTCGATAACAATTTCTTCATCATGATGGCCTAAAGCATCTTTGAAGCTTTTGCCTGCATGTTTTTGTCCAACTTCCATAGTTTTGAAACCTTCATCGCCATTGCTTAGGATTACAGCTAGTCCGCTATTTTCATGTTCATCATCGCCTTCACGCGTCCAACCTACACAACTGCCGTGATCAAAATATTCGCGTTGCAAACCATAGGCAAAATCTCTACGAATTTTTGTCAGTTCAGCCATTTCAGGCAAAATGGCGAGTTCAATATGCGCGTCTTCGCCGTCGGCAGTTTTATCATCATAAATTCCGCCATGTAAATCGGGAAAAAACAAACAAGGTATTCCCTGTTCGCGCAACAAAATAATCGCATAAGCCAAAGGCCTAAACCAAAATTCTACATACGCTTCTAATGCCTGCAAAGGCTGGGTATCATGATTGTCCACAAAAGTAACAGCCAATTCTGGATGAATCTGAACCAACGTATTGTCAAATATCGTTTGCATATCGTAGCCTTCTTCCCTACTGGCCATAAAAAAATTGTGATGCAATAAGGAATCAAAAATCTGTGTTCTACCTTCAGTAAGCTTGATATAATCTTCTTGTTCTGTGGTATTAATTACGTCCCAGTTTTCGGCCACTACAAAAAACTTCCGATTAAATTTAGTATTCAAATGGTCAATCCATTCGATGATAAAATGCGGATTTATATGTTTTACTGCATCCAAACGAAAACCATCTACACCTGCAGTCTCCACAATCCATTCGCCCCAATATTTCAATTCTTCAATAACATACCGGTTTCTGAAATCAATGTCGTTAAACATTAAATAATCGTAATTGCCATTTTCGGTAGATGGAACATCTTCAAACCCTTCTCCAGCATGGTTCTGAATAGAAAAAATTGCCGTTTCTTTCAAATCTTCGGCCCAATCCACACCGCTAAAACATTCCTGATTCCATACAAAACCAGAATATTTCCCGTTTCGATTCGGAAAGGTAAACTTCGTCCACGCATCAATTTCAAAAACGTCGCTGGTAAACTCATTTCGGTTATCTTCATTTACACGCCGAACCTGAACACGTTCTAATTCATCGCCTCCGGCTTTATGGTTAAAAACAACATCGGCAACAACTTCAATTCCTTGTTCATGCAATGCGTTTATGGCCTGCAAATATTCCTCTTTAGATCCGTATTTGGTATTTACACTTCCTTTCTGATCAAATTCGCCCAGATCAAAAAGATCATATACATCATAACCAACAGAATAACCGCCGTTACTGGCTTTATACGCCGGCGGCATCCAGACAGATGTTACACCAATATTCTTTAAATTTTCTGCTTCTTTGGCTATTTTTAGCCACAAATTTTGTTCTTCATTATAATACCAATGAAAGTATTGAATAAGAGTTAGGTTCTGCATGGAGTTGAGTTTAGCATGGATAACATGTTTGGAAAAAATTTGTTTCGGAAAAGCCAACTGAAGAGCCTTTTTATTCAGACAACCGAACAAAAAATTGACTTTATCCCGATTTAACGCCCTGCTTTTCTAAAAATATTAAATCGGTTTTATGTACTTTTGCGCTCAATTATGAGCTTAAAAAAGAAATTTGCAAGAGAAAGTTTTACAGTGATGAATGAATTGGTGCTGCCAAACGATACCAACACTTTGAACAATTTGATGGGTGGACGGTTGTTGCACTGGATGGATATTGCCGCAGCAATTTCTGCTCAAAAACATTGCAACCGCATTGTTGTAACGGCATCTGTTGATAATGTTTCTTTTAAGCAACCTATTAAACTGGGCGATGTAATTACCATTGAGGCTAAAGTTACACGTGCATTTAATACATCTGTTGAAGTTAGATTAGATGTTTGGTCTGAAAATATTCCGAGTGGCGCACGCCAAAAAAGTAACGAAGCATATTATACTTTTGTTGCCGTAGATCAAAGTGCCAGAACCATTCCGATAGCAGAAGTTATTCCGGAAACTGATGATGAAATTGAACTTTTTCAAGGTGCCTTACGTCGCCGCCAATTGCGTTTGGTTTTAGGCGGGAAAATGGATCCTGATGATGCCAGCGAACTTAAAGCACTCTTCTTTAAAGCCTAATTTTAGTTAAAAAACACATTTTCTTAATTTGATTGTCTTATTTTAGCGACTTAACACTTGTTTAAAATATGACGACCTATACGATCCTTATTATTTTAAGCGGATTGGTAATTTTTTCCTATCTGTTTGATTTAGTGGCTAATAAAACAAAAATACCTTCTGTTTTATTGCTACTGATGCTCGGCATTGGCCTGCGTTTTCTGGTAGATTACCTTCAGGTTAAAACATTTAACTTTTTAACTATTTTGCCCACATTAGGCACAGTTGGTTTAATTCTGATTGTTTTTGAAGGTTCTCTGGAACTGAAGTATGATAAACACAAAAACAAAGTGATTAAAAGTGCTTTTCTCTCGGCATTTACCATTTTATTAATTACGGTTACCATAATTACGTTGATTATTTACCAGATCACACATAAAGACCTATACACTTGTATTGCCAACGCAGTGCCGTTTAGTGTAATCAGTTCGGCAATTGCCATTCCTTCTGCCGCAGCTTTGGGGAATAAAGACAAAGAGTTCGTCATTTACGAATCTTCTTTCTCGGACATTCTGGGCATTATCATATTCAACTTTGTCATCAGCAATCCATCCGTTTCTACTTCTTCATTTATTGGCCTCGGATTAAGTACTTTTCTGATTATTTTGCTTTCCGCAATTGCTTGCGTCGTTTTGCTCTATATTATGGGGAAATTGGTGCACCACATTAAGTTCTTTTTAATAATCTCGATCCTGATTTTGGTTTACGCCATCGGGCAATCTCACCATTTATCTTCACTCGTTTTAATTCTGAGTACAGGACTATTTCTGAATAATGCAGACACTATTCAACATGCCTGGTTCAGGGGAATTTTTCTGTATAAAAACCTAAACAATGATTTATCTCAATTGTACCAACTATCTGCCGAGAGTGCCTTTATTCTGCGTACGTTTTTCTTCGTTATTTTTGGTTTTACAATGAATGTTTCTGAACTGAATAATACGGCTGTATTGGCGAATGGTTTTTTTATTCTGGCAACCATTTATGCAATTCGGTTCTTTTGTCTGAAAGTTTTCAAAAAAGGAAATCAGGTGCCAATTCTATATATTGCACCTAGAGGTTTGATAAGTATTTTGTTGTATTTTAATTTACCAGAATCATTAAAAATCCCTCAAGTCGGGACCTCATTTTTATTTTTAGTGGTTTTGGGAACAAGTATTGTAATGACTTTAGGATTGATGTTCAGCAAACGCGAGCCTAATGAAATTGCGGTTTAACCACACTTGTTAGGGTTTTAATATCATTTATTTTACCAGTGGCATCTGAATTTGCCTGATAGTAAATGGAATATGCCGTAAGTTCCTGCATTTTGCTTTTATCTTTCTCCAGATCGAATGTTGCAAGATTTGGATTGATGGCGTGCAGGGGCATAGATACAACATTGGCTAAGCCAGATACGAGAACCGAAGCAACTGATGCTGCAAACTCATCTTGCAGGCTTGGCGCTTCTTTACCCCATTTGTCGACCATTTTACCTTGGGCATTCAAGCTGTACGGACCTCCTTCAGAACCAGACTTCGTTAAAGACAAACCTTTATACCCTTTTTTTACAGTTCGAATCTGCACATGCTGAATCTCATTTATATCGAGCTGATTGAAACCAGTATCGTTTTTAAGTACAATTTTGTCTGAATCTACACGGTATAGAATTCCCTTATATTTTCCGGAATTGGTTTTCAATATAGCGAAATATGGTTTCACTTCTTGCGCACGGGCCATTAATGCTGCAAAGCAAAACACTAAAGACAAATAAATCACTCTCATACAACTCGATTAGGTTTCTCAATATCAAAAAAAATTTCGATACATTCAAATGACAAACCCAATTAAATTGAAATCTGTTTGAAATATTTTTTCGTTTACAGACCACGGAGTGCTAAATACCTGTCATGTAAATCATTATGACAAAAAAAATTTAACACTTTATTATTATACTGGGCTGCTCAGGATTACCTTAATCAGGAATATTGCTTCGTTGTGTTTCCTCGCAAGGATAAAACCAAGATGTCTTAAGTGCCAACTGAAGCACGAAAAATATACAGTGGCGTGAAGCAATCAGCTGAAAATAATTTGTAATAGAAACGCCTAATTAAGGGAAAAGTTATTTGAGAAAGATGGCTTCCCCGAATAGTCGGGGTTAGTTGTCGTGGTTCCTTACTACGATTCCATGTTTTCTGTGGTTCAGTGGCAAAAATATAAATGCCATTTAACTGCCCATTTCCAAAATTTTATCAAATTCCTCTGCTTTCAAAGGCATTACTGAAAGGCGGCCCTGGCGCACTAACGAAATATCTTGCAGACTTTCTTCGGCTTTGATCTGCTCTAAAGAAACCGGGTTTTTCAAACTTTCAACCGGCGATAAATCTACTACAACCCAATTGGTATCATCTGTTGTTGGATCTTGATAAAACTCTTTCACAACTTTTGCAATACCAACAACGTTTTTACCTTCATTGCTGTGGTAAAAAAGTACTAAATCACCTTCTTTCATTGCTTTCAGATTGTTACGCGCCTGATAATTGCGCACGCCATCCCAAAATGTACGGCCATCTTCATTAAATTTTTCCCAACTGTATTTAAAAGGTTCTGATTTTACTAACCAATGATTCATTGTATTACTTTGTTTAAAGTGGCTGATGCCTTATTAAGTATTCGATTTCCAACTGGCGGATTGTTGCATTTTTTTTCTCCGCCTGAATAATTCTTTTTGTTCTCTAGAGTTCAAAACTAAGAAAAGGGAATGGATTAGGAAATAGATAAAAAAGAATGTTATTTGGTTTTCAGATAAGTTATAGACATATTTATCAAACTATTTTAACATACCAATTTACGCTTCAATATAATAGACCTAACAAAAGGCCTGCTTAGTTTTTAACGCTCATCATCAACAATCGGCAGAAATGTGCAGAACATATAACGCGATCGGTTCACTCACGACCTTAAAATTACTTTTAGAAGAAAATAATATCCGTGACTTCAAATCTTTAAAAGAAGTCATGAATTTCCAAAGTGCCTACCCCACTATCCGGCAAAAGATAGTTGCCGATCATGAAAAACTTATCGAAAATGAGAGAGAGGTACTCCATGTGGAACTAAAACAGTTAGACACCACCATAGAAATACAAAAACAAGAAGCAGAGCAAAAATTAATCAATGAAATCGACTGTCTGAAAAAGCAGTTAAAAAGTCTAGCAGATGATCAATCGACAACGCTATATCAAAAACTAAAGATGCCCATTGTTCAGTTTGTCAGCAAAAGAAAAATCAGTCATAAAGAACGAGATTTCGAGATAAGGGTTAAGGAATCAATTATTGATTTAATTGAAGAGCAGCACATTAAGAAAAAACGCTATGAATTCATTTCAACGCAATTTGAAAAGGCTGTTGAACAAAGTGCCGGAACAGATTTATTAGATATTGAAAAAAAGAAGACATTAATTGATAAATCAAACAACTACATTTATGGCGCATTGGGGGAACAAAAAGTTGTTAAGACTTTAGAAGCCCTTTCAGACGATTACTTTCTAATAAATGATTTCGATATCACCTTTTCAACAGCATTCTATAACAGACAACAAAATGACTACATAAAATCCATTCAGATTGATCATTTGCTGGTAGCACCCTCAGGGATATTTTTAATCGAAACGAAAAACTGGAGTGAAAAATCGTTAAAGGATTTAAGCCTGCGTTCACCAGTACAGCAAATCAGAAGAACAAGCTTCGCTTTATTCAAATTGCTTAACAATGAGATTGCTGATTATCATTTCCGTTTAGCGAATCATCATTGGGGCGAAAGAAAAATATCAATTAAAAATTTAGTTGTTCTAACGAATATCAAACCAAAAGAGGAGTTTCAATACGTAAAGGTTTTAATGTTAAACGAGCTCATTAACTATGTGAACTATTTTAAACCTATTTTTTCGAGCGCTGAAACAAAATGCATTGCAGATTTTCTGCTAAAAATTAATGCGAAAAAGGGAATACATAAACCTTATTAACAATAAAAATTAGTCTTTTATACTATAAAGCCATCTCCATTTTAATTCAAAGAAAAAGCAATTTATTACTAAATCTATAATAACAATTATGCTCAATCCATTTTATTCTTATCCAGAAATATTATAAATATTAAATTCGATGATGAAAAATCAAGTAAACACGTTTTTCGATAAAGAAACCTACGATAACGATATCGCACTGGAAATTAATGAAGATGTTTTAAATCGAATTTACGACGATGGTATTAGCCAAAACGATAAGCTACCAGTGGAATTTGTTTTCATTACCGACACAAAAGAAAAAGCTTTAAAACTAAAAGAATCTCTGCAATCTGATTATCCGGATTATACAGCAATCAAAATTGAAGAAACAGAAGACTGTTGGGAAATTCATGGCATTACCTCCGAAATTGAAATGTCGATAAATGCAATAAATAACTGGAACCAACATTTATGGGATTTGGGCTACCAATTTGATTGTCAACTTGATGGATGGCATGTAGCAACGTAAAAAGCTATTGTAAATGAGAATACAAATTATCAGCGATTTACACCAAGAGTTTGGAATTACGAATCTTAATTTTGAAAATGCCGATTTGATTATACTTGCAGGCGACGTAAATCTTGGCACTACAGGCATTAAATGGATAAAAGACTATATCGCTGACAAACCTGTTATCTATGTTTTGGGCAATCACGAATATTATAAAGGAACTTACCCAAAGACACTACATAAAATAATATCGGCATCCAGAAATTCGAATGTAATCGTTTTGGAAAACAGTCGATTTAATTTTGGAGGAGTTAGATTTCATGGTGCCACCATGTGGACAGATTTTTCGTTGTTCGGAAACCCTATTCAATATGGTATGATTTGTCAGGACAAAATGAATGATTATCGCAAAATCCGCCGAGATCCTTCCTATTCCAAGTTACGGACAATTGACACCTATAAAATACATCAAATATCTAAATTGTGGTTGCAAGAAAGTTTGGCAGAATCTACAGGTTACCACAACATCGTAATCACACATCATGCGCCGAGTATCAAATCTGTACCAGATGTTTATAAAACTGATCCGGTAACCTCTGCGTATGCTTCCAATCTTGAAGAAATAATATATAAATATAAACCACAGTATTGGATACATGGTCACATACATACACCTTGCAGATACAACCTCGGAGAGACAGAAATCATTTGCAATCCGCACGGTTATATCAACGAAAAATACAATGGTTATAACAAAAACCTAATTATTGAAATATAGTAGAAAACAGAAACGGAGAGCGCACTCAGCTACTTCTTATTAAGAAATTAGTAAAAACTCGTTCATTCATATTTATTACGGAAAACCGTAAATTTTCCTCCTTTCTCCCGAATACTTTTGTGACATGAAAAATCTAATGTACGCCTTCAGTATTTGTTTGCTCATTTTATCCTGCAGTAAAAATGACTCCGGACTAGACTCAGAAACCTTTTCGCCATGTGGCAAACACACGTCCGGACAACAACTCTATCGCGGCAGCAAAGGTGGTTGTTACTATTTAAATAGCAATGGAAACAAAACCTATGTAGACAGAAGTGAATGCAAATGTTGATGCATTAACCGATTTGCAAAACAGTAAAATAAGGCAGCCCTTTTTATGGAGCTGCCTTTTTTATAAAATCAAAATGCCAATTATTTCTTAATATCCAGCGCCGTTTCAATTCGGTCTGAAAGATCCTGTAAATGATATTGTGTTAAAGCTGATGCAGCATTTGCATTACTTTTAATGCGTGCATCTAAGCTTTTCAGCTCGCCTTTTACAACTGAAATCACATCAGATTGATTTAGGTTTATCGCATCTCTTTCATTTCCTGGTCTTCTTACAGCAGCCGTTGCAGCCGGGGTAATTACCGGAGCAGGTTTCAAAATAGAAATTAATTTATCGACGTACATTTTTTGCAAGTTGCGTCTGTAAACATCAATTGGCTGATTTGTTTTCAGTTCAGAGAAAAGTGATGCATTCAAATCGTCAAACAAATCAGTAATTTTATAAGCAGTAGAACCATCAATCGCTTCGGCAGAAATTAATTTACCTAAAGTGCTGTTGCTCAGCAAACGGTTTAGGGTTGTCGATTGTAATTTCCCTACAACGATCAGTCCATCCTGACTGATATTATCCAGAATTGGCTTATCAATCAACCACATTGGAGTTTTAAATAGCTGAACATCCAGAAAAGCCATTGCTTCTTTTTGCGTTGACGCTGGTGTGCGTTCATACACAAAACCTGCTTGTTCTACTGTTTTCGGATTCTCGTAAATACCCCCAATGTTTTTCGCTACGTGTCCCATATAACGCCCAAATTGAGCCGTTAACTGCCCATACATGTTTTCCAGGTTGTCATAGCCATCGGCAGGTTCTTTTGTCCATTCTGGCAATCCTTTTAAAATCACTTTTAGATTTTTGATTCCATATGTACTGGCCAACATGGCATTGTCTGAGAGATCTTCGTTTTGGGAATGCGGATCATCCGGATTGGTTTCTGTTCCGAACCATAATCTTCGGTTTTTTGCAGATTCGATGGTCATTTTATTTAAAATCGGAACTTCCTGCTGAGCTGTTTTTGTATCCGGAAAATATTTATATCCCCATTCAATCGCCCATTTATCATAGTCTCCGATACGCGGATACAAGCCTTTTGAGGAAATGTTGTCTTCTGGCTGTGCCACATAGTTAAAGCGCGCATAATCCATTATTGACGGTGTATGGCCGTTCGCTTCCACAAATTTCTTATTCCTGAGTAATTCTGTTGGTACGGTAGAACTTGAACCATAATTGTGGCGTAAACCCAAAGTATGTCCCACTTCATGTGAAGAAACAAAACGAATTAAATCGCCCATTAATTCATCGCTGAAAGTCATTTTTCGTGCGCGTGGATCCACTGCAGCAGTTTGGATCATATACCAATCGTGCACCAGTTTTTGAACGTTATGAAACCAGTTGATGTGGCTTTCCATAATCTCTCCACTACGCGGATCTGAGATACTCGGACCACTTGCGTTTGCAATTTCAGAAGGTTTATACACAATTGCAGAATGACTCGCATCATCAATACTCCAGGTAGAATCCTGAGCATAACTTGGCGCTTCTTTAGCCATAACCGCATTTTTAAAACCTGCTTTTTCAAAAGCTTTTGCCCAATCATCTACACCAGCTTTCAGATATGGAATCCATTTTTTAGGCGTTGCCGGATCAATGTAAAATACAATTGGTTTTGCGGGTTCCACCAATTCACCACGTTTATATTTCGCCAAATCTGCAGGTTTAGGCTCCAGGCGCCATCTTTTAATCAGCTGAATTTCTTTTACACCCTGAGGATTCAAGTCAAAATCTGTATAACCTACAGCGAAATAACCTACGCGCGGATCAAAATATCGGGCTTTCATAGGCACTTTTGGTAAAATGACCAAAGAAGTATTCAGTTCAATGGTAGCTGAGCCCGTATTTGCATCACGGCCACCGCCACCAGGTGCCGCACCTCCACCCATCGCTCCGGCGGTTAAACTATAGGTTTTAACGGTGCTGATCTCCACATTTTTAGGAAAACTGCGAATGCCCTGAATATAACTTCTGTCTGTCTGCTGGGCGCCCAAACGGAAACGGGTTTTTGCTGCTGGCGAACTAAAGTAAAAGATGTCATTATCGCTGTTGATATAATCTGTAATATCAATTACACTTCCTTTTTTATCCGGCGCAAAAGCAGCAATATTGAATGAGGCTGCAATTGCCTGAATATTTGAATTTTTTAACGACTGATACATAGCAGTTGTGCTATCCGGACCGTATGTACGGTAACTGATTTTACGCATAAAAATGCGGTTATTCGGACCTTTTTCGAAACGGATTACTGCACTTCCAATCTGATCGCCTGCGTAACCTTGTGCTGCGCGCACCTCTGCGCCAGACTTAGATATTCTGCTTACAACCAGAATATCTCTTCCTAGCGTAGAATCGGCAATTTCGAAATAGTATTTGTCCTCAATTTTATGTGTGGTAATCATCCCTTTACGGCTGACTGCCTTTCCTGTAATCACTTGATCATAAGGTTTGGGCTGTGCACGAATGCCCGACCCCAAAGCTGCTCCCGGTGTTCTTCGTGTCGAATCGGTAGCCGCGGGCGGGCCGCCTGGCCGACCCTGAGCCTGTGCCATAGTTATTGCACCAACAGCCAGAAGCATGCTGATTATCTCTCTTTTCATAATAAGTTAATTGATTTGAAGCGTAAATATATAACGCGACATTCCGATATTCCGGAACGGAGAAATAACTTTTAAGTTACAATGGCTTATTTAACCTTTTTATTACGTCTTTTCACCATTTCAAGGGTTTTCAAACCACCACAGTCCGCTACACTGATGGCTAAGCTGTAGATATTAGTGAATAATTTTAAACACGAGTTCTTTGAGCAGTTCACCATCATCTACGTTTCCGCTGCTGTCTAAACCTTTACTTTTTAAATCGTACTCACGCAGCAAACTCACCACCTGAAATACTTTTCCGGTATTGTAATTTCTGGCAGCTGTTTCGTAATCTTTGATAAAAAATGGCGGCACACCTAAAGCTGAAGCGGCATCTGCCTTATTCGGAATATAATGGTACTTGAGCAGTTTGGTAAAATATCCACCGAGGTTGGCCAGGACCATTACCATTGGATTGGCTTTTGGGTTGCTGGCAAAATAATTAATGATGCGATTGCATTTTAAAACATCACGAATGGCGAGTGCTTTTTGCAACTCAAATACATTATATTCTTTACTGATACCGATGTTTTTCTGAACGTGATCTGTATTGATGACCTGATCTTTAGGAACATTGAGCATCAGTTTCTCAATTTCATTCGCAATTTTTGACAAATCTGTGCCAAGATACTCTGACATCAATGCCGAAGCTTGCTGATCTACTTTATAGCCTTTTTGCTTGATGAAATCTTCAATCCAGGCTACAATTTTATAATCGCGAACGGCATCAGACTGAAAAATCAATCCGCTTTTTGAAATGGCTTTGTAAATCTTTTTTCGCTTGTCAAAATTCGCATATTTAAAAGCCAAAACCAATATGGTGCTTGGCAAAGGCTTTTCAAAGTAATTCAGGATAAACTCACCTTCTTTTGTAGAATCTTCCTTACCCCATTTTAAATCCTGCGCCTCTTTCACAATAACAACCTGATAATCAGACATCATTGGATAGCGTTTTGCTGCACCAATAATAGTGGTCATATCGGTATCTTTTCCATACAAAACCGTTTGATTAAAGCCCTTTTCCGCATCGTTCAATAATTCATCTTCGATATAATCGACAACCTGATCAATGTAATAAGATTCTTCTCCATGCAGAAGATACACAGGTTTGAACTTTCGGGCTTTAATGTCCTTGATAATTTCGGCAGCAGTCATGAGCCGTAAAATTACGATTTAGCGCGATAGCATTTTATATTTTTGCTATTTGTTTATACACAAATATTAACTTTGAAGCCGATTATTAGCGGGCAATCCATCCAATATTATGTTTAAACCAACGCCACTGAACCTTCCTCCCTACCCTTTTAAACTTACCCAAAAAGATGATGTGGTATATATCTTCGATGAATTGCGAAAAAAACACCTGGTTTTGACACCCGAAGAATGGGTGCGCCAGCATTTTATTCAAAGCCTGATCCTGGAAAAAAAATTTCCTCGTACGCTAATTCAGATTGAAGGCGGCTTGGTTCTAAACCAACTTCAAAAACGAAGCGACATTTTAGTTTACACTACCGCCGGAGAAAAGCTCATGCTGATTGAATGTAAGGCGCCAAAAGTGAAAATTACACAATCGGTTTTTGATCAGGCAATACGTTACAATTCTATCCACCAAGCTAAATGGATTGTACTCACAAATGGTTTAGAGCACGTTTATGCAAAAATGGATCTTGAAAATGCGAGTTTCAAATTTTCTCCTGAAATACCTGATTATGTTGAGTTATAGATTTAGCGGGGAAACCGAAAGTCAAAGGTATTGGTATAAATAACCACAGAAAACACAGAGTTCTCACAGAGCAACACAAAGTTGGAAGTTGGAAGATTGAGCGTAAAAACCAAAATAATAACAGATGGTTACTTCGGTTTTTTAACAAATGAACTAATGAACCAATTTCCCAATGACTAACAAAGTTGGGAAATAACCACAGAAAACGCAGAGTTCTCACAGAGCAACACAAAGTTGGAAGTCGGAAGATTGGGCGTAGAAACCCAAATAATAACGGATGATTGCTTCGTCTTGTTAGCAAATGAACCGATTTCCCAATGAACTAATCAAACCTCTTTTCCCAAATTTGTTTCTCGCCAGTATAAATCGCTTCATTGCACATAGAAACACAAATTGCGGCTTGTGTGCCTGTATGTATATTTGATGCTGGTTTTTTTCCGGATACGATAGAGGTATGAAATTCGTCCATTGCATAAGTCGTTCCATCTTGTGTAGGTTTATCCAAAATCGGGATTCCCCCATCCGCTTGCAGAACAATTTTTGAGGCTCCGGTTACGCCATCAACAATCCCCAGCTCTTTAGTGGTTTGGGGTTCAGGATAAAATATCCCTGTATTCATCAGCAATGAAACAGATCCTTTTGTTCCTTTAATTTTAAAAAGATAACCATCATGTGCATTTCCGCAGGTTGCGCCGAAATTGCCAATCATTCCGGCATTTTTATATCGAAGTGTTGCCTGTATATTGTCGTAGGTTTCTCTACCGTCTTTAAAAACATCAATTCCTCCCGTGCCTATAATTTCATCGGGATGAGTTTCAAAAGCCCAGTTGATAAAATCGATTTGATGCGAAAGCAATTCGGCAGCTAATCCGCCAGAATATTCTTTATACATCCGCCAGTTTACCTGTCTTTCCAATTTCGGATCAGGTACTGCTCTACGCCAGTTTCCATTGCGATCCCATCGGCAATCTACCTGCGATACTTTTCCTAAATAACCGCTCCGAATCATATCTTTTACCCTAAAATATAGAGGAGAATAACGGTATTGATAACCAACCTGAAAAATCTGACGGGGATATCTCAACACCAGATTTCGCAGTTCCATTGCTTCAGCAGTGTTGTAGGTCATCGTTTTCTCTACATAAACATGTTTGCCCGCAAGTACAGCATCTTTAGCAATGCCGAAGTGAACATTCAAAGGCGTAGCGATAAAAACTGCATCAATACGTTTATCGTCCAATATCCTTCTAAAATCTTTAACCGCTTTCGCGCTAGCGGGAACAAAGGCTTCTGTTTCTTTTAAACGAAAATCCAACACATCGCAATACGCAACAATATTGTATTTCTGAGGCATGGAACGAATTACAGACAAAACGCCTTTGCCTCTGTCTCCGCAGCCAATCATGGCGATGTTGAGTATTTGATTGTCAGCTTGGCTAAGCTGTGCCGATAATGAAGAGGGCAACAGCATTCCCAAACCAAGTAAAGAAGATGATTCCAAAAATGACCGCCGATCCATTAAAGCTTCTTAATCTTTATCGTTCTAAAATCTACTTTGTTTCCATGATCCTGAAGCAGAATATGTCCTTTCGGGGCTTGTCCAAAATCTTTCCAATCTTTGTATTTGCTGATGGCTACCAATTCTTTAAATTTCTCAGAACCGCGTTCGTATTCCAGAACTTTAACTCCATTCAAATAGTGTTCTACTTTATTGTTTGGATATACAATTACGCGGGCATTGTTCCAGCTTCCAATTGGACGCAAAAAACGTGGTTCTTTTTTTGCCGTGATCAAATCGTAAAGAGAAGCTAAAGTTCGGTTTCCATCACGCCCAAGTTTGGCATCGGGATGCAATACATCATCTAAAACCTGATATTCTAAACCTATGGCCGAGCCTGAATTGTTTTCGCTCAAGGTTACAAAATACTTTAATCCGCTGTTGGCACCCGGAGTAAGTTTAAATTCGAAAGACAAATCAAAAGCAGAAAATTCTTCTTTGGTTACGATATCTCCACCATTAGTAGATTCAGATCCGTTAGCAGGTTCAACACTGATTACACCATTTTCTATCTTCCATCCTTTTGTGGGAAATGTATTTTTGTATGCACCAATCCAACCGGCATTGCTTTTTCCATCAAAGAGTAAATCGTATCCGTTAGATTTTTCATATGCAGACAATTGGTTTGGCACTAAATTCACTGTGTAAATTCCTTGTGGAAAAGCTTTCGCCTTTAAATTTTCTGTTTGAATCTGGATATTTTTAAAATATACTTTTTTGCCGGCATTTTCCAGATTGGTCCCAATGCCGTGTACCTGTAAGCCAATAAAACCACTTTTATCCAGCGTATCAATTACATAAGAAACTGGCACTCCATTTACCCAGGTTTTCATTTCGGCACCAATACATTCTATACGATAATGATTAAATTCTTCCTTTTTATAAGCCGTTTTTGCAGCCGGATTTAATTCTAGCGGATAAAGCCACAATCTTCTCGCTTCATCATAAACGCCGCCTGTCCACGCTCTGGATGTTGGATCTATTTCCATCTGCCGACCGAAAACCAAACCTTTTCCGCTATTGCCTTCTGGTTTTAAATGGCTTCTGGTTTGTACGCCAGAATTGGTGGTTTCGCCATCTAGTTTAATATCTAATTCTAAAATAAAATCGCCATATTCTTTTTCGGTGATCAGAAATGAATTTGGTGCGTCTTTAATCATCGTTCCTACAATCATTCCGTTTTCTACAGAATAAGGCGCAGTTCCGGCAACGGTTTTCCAGCCATTTAAAGTTTTTCCGTCAAAAAGTGGCTTTGATTTCTGGGCAAAGCCCGATATACTGATGAGCGAAAGCGCTAGAATTGTATATTTTTCGATGTATCTCATAATAGGTTTAAGGGTTTTGTATTTTTAAGTATGGCAATGCGCATTGTATACTATCTCTAATTAAGAACTTATTAAATAATTAGATTGCTTCGTCATTCTTCCTCGCAATGAGGAAGTAATCTAGTATTTAAAAACTTTTCCGTTTGCCATTACTTCTTGCTTGCCTTCGTCAAATACGGCTTTGGCACCCGTTCTAACTGCAGCGTTGGTCATAATATTTGCAATAGAATGCGAGTAACCCGCTTCTACCGGTGCATTTGGTGTATTGCGGCTCCGCACGCATTCCATCCAGTTTCTCATGTGACCAGAAGTTAATGCATCGCCACCCATATTTGCACCTGTAGCGGCTTTGATTTCGGTTTTACTCAAATCAAATTCAGGTAATAGATTCGCTTTCATTCCCATTGCTGCCGCTTCTTGGGGTCTTAATCCGCCTTTTGGAGAAACTTTATTGGTAATCAGATTCAGTTCACCACCATTGGCGTAATACACTTCGCCGACATCGCCAACGCTGTTCTGCATACGCGAAGTGAAAGTTACCTGAAAACCGTCTTCGGATTTTGGCTGACCGTAATCAAACACAGCAACCATAGAATCCCAATTTCTGCGGCCATCTTTCCAGGTATAAATCCCGCCGTTTGCCACAACGCTACGCGGATGTTTTAAACCCGTAAACCAATGTACCGTATCAATTTGGTGTGACATCCATTGGCCGGGCATACCAGATGAATAAGGCCAGAACAAACGATATTCCAGATACTTTCTTGGATCGAAGGTTTCTTTCGGGCGATTCAATAAAAAACGTTGCCAGTCTATATCTTCTTCTTTTAGTTTTGCCACCAACTCTGGGCGCCGCCATCGACCAGGTTGATTTACATTCCAAACTAAATCTACTGCGGTAATTGGACCAAATTTCCCTTCTTTTATAAACTGAGCTGCATTTTTATAATTTTCGCCACTGCGCCTTTGCGATCCGATTTGCACAATACATTTGCTTTCCTGCACGGCTTTTAAAGCGGCTTTCGCATCTTCCATTGTTTCTGCAAATGGTTTTTCCACATATGCATCACAATTGGCTTTTACAGCTTCGATGGTGTGTAATGCATGTTGAAAATCTGCAGTGCTGATAATTACTGCGTCCAAATCTTTCATGGCATACAACTCATCGTTATTTCTGCACGACTGAATATTGTGGTTAAATCTTTCTTTGAGGTGTGCAATTCCTAAATCCCGTCTATACGTCCAGAGATCTGAAAGGCCAACAACATCAAAATTGAGTTCTTTAGAGTGGTTTAGAAAACAAGGCAAAAGGGTATCTTTAAATCGGTCTGAAAAACCGACTATACCCACACGCACCCGATCATTTGCGCCTATAATCCGACCATAACTTTTCGCACTTAAACCCAACGTACCTGCGTAGGTTGCGGCAGCGAGTACCGCAGATTGCTTGATAAATGTTCTTCTGGAATTTTCCATTGTAGGAATTTGCTTAGATGTTCGCTAATGACGAGTTAAACGACATTACCTAAACCAAAATAGCGTTTTTAAGATGGAAGGGAACAGATGGTTATGTAACATTTTAGAAACCCGCTTAGATAAAAGTTGCTACATCTTTACAGAAATGATTTTAATGCGTTTTCTCCAACTTTACAGGTATTAAGGAAAACGTTTGAAATAATTTTTCGGGGTTTCGATGCGAAGGGAAAATATAATTATTAATTGTATGTTGAAGATTTTACAACCATTCATTAACCTCACCCTGTGAAAGCAACAAGTAGTTTTTAATTCTATGTATCCCTCTCCTTGAAGATAGGGAAATGAAAGTAAGTGGTTTGAACCTCTAGCCAAAAGCACAGTCCGAGAAATGCCTCTCTTCAAGAAGAGGGAAAGTACAAGCGGTACATAAACCACTAACATTGATAGGGAGAGGTACCTCACGCTGTGAAAGTAACAAGGAATTCGGAATTTTATGCGTCCCTCTCCTTGAAGAGAGGGAAACGAACGTAAGTGGTTTGAACCCAAATTGGCACCAGTGGGCAATAAGTCCTTTTCTCTAAGAAATTTTAGTCGTTTGAACCTCTAGCCAAAAGCACAGTCCGAGAAATCCTTCTCTTCAAGAAGAGGGAAAGTACAAGCGGTACATAAACCACTAACATTGATAGGGAGAGGTAATAAAAAGAGCCTTTCAAAAATTAATCTGAAAGGTCCTTATAATCCTAAATATGATATGCTTATCCCAAAGCGGTTAAGCTTTCTTCAATAATTTTGATTTTAGCTTCAGCATCTGCTTTTTTATTGCGCTCATTATCTACAATTTCCTGCTTGGCATTTTGCACAAAACGTTCGTTGCTGAGTTTCGCATCTACAGATTTAAGGAAACCTTGTAAGTAGCTTAATTCAGTTCTTAAACGCGCGCGCTCTTCTTCAACATCAACTGTGATTGCCAGCGGAACAAAAAATTCATCTTTTCCGGCTATAAATGCAATTGCACCTGTTACCTTATCAATCACGAATTCTACCTCTGCAACATTGCCCAATTTATAAATTACGTTTAACCACTTTGAATAGTCCAGTTCTGAATTTACTTTAATAGATAGTGGCAATACTTCTTTAGGAGAAATTTGTTTCTGATTTCTGATGTTTCGGATCTCCGCAACAACTGCTTTTATCGTTTCTGCATCTTTAAGCAAAGCGCTATCAATAATTCCGGCTTGCGGATATTCCGCAACAATACAACAATCCATTTCATCGCGACTACCAAACAAATCATCGTGCCACAGTTCTTCTGTTAAGAATGGCATGTTTGGATGCAAAAGTTTAATAATCTGCTCAAAAAAACCAACTGTTGCTTTAAAACTTTCGGCATCAATTGGTTGCTGATACGCTGGTTTAACCATTTCCAGGTACCAGGCACAGAAATCGTCCCAAACCAACTTATAGGTCGTCATCAACGCTTCAGATAATCTATATTGCTTAAAGTTATACTCAATTTCAATCAATGCTTCGCTAAAACGGTTCTCAAACCAAGAAATTGCTTGTTGATTTGGGTTTTCAAGATTTTCATCCACTTCCCACCCTTTTACCAAACGAAATGCATTCCAGATTTTGCTGGCGAAATTACGGCCTTGTTCGCAATAACTTTCGTCAAACATCAGGTCATTTCCTGCCGGAGACGACATTAGCATTCCTACACGAACTGCATCAGCACCATATTTTTCGATCAAACCAATTGGATCTGGCGAATTGCCTAAAGATTTAGACATTTTACGGCCTAATTTGTCGCGTACAATTCCGGTTAAATACACATTCGTAAATGGCTTTTTACCCATAAACTCGTGCCCGGCCATGATCATTCGCGCTACCCAGAAAAATAAAATTTCTGGTGCAGTTACCAAATCATTGGTTGGATAGTAATAGTTAATGTCTTTATTGTCTGGATTTTTAAACCCATCAAAAACCGAAATTGGCCATAACCAAGATGAAAACCAAGTATCCATTACATCTTCATCCTGACGTAAAAATGGCTCAAGTTGATATTTGAAACCTGCTTTTTCGGTATCTGAACAGCTTTCATCCAAATGTTTTTTCTTCCAAAATTCTTCTAAAGCTTCGTCTTTAGTTTTTGCTACAACCCAATTGCCTTTATCATCATACCAAGCCGGAATGCGTTGCCCCCACCAAAGTTGACGGGAAATGTTCCAATCACGAACGTTTTCCATCCAGTGGCGATAGGTATTTTCAAATTTATTCGGAATTAAGTTTACCTCGCCATTTAACACATCGTCCAAAGCCGGCTGCGCCATTTCTTTCATCTTCACAAACCATTGCATAGACAATTTCGGTTCAATAGCTGCATCTGTGCGTTCGGAGAATCCAACCTGCGATTTGTAATCTTCAACTTTTTCCAGATGTCCGGCTTCATCCAACATCTTTGCAATTTTTTTTCGCGCAATGAAACGATCTTCGCCAACCAAAATCACCGCCAGTTCATTTAAAGTTCCATCGTCATTTAAAATATCTGTAACCGGCAAGTTGTGTTTTACGCCCAGTTCATAATCGTTCAAATCATGCGCCGGAGTAACCTTCAAACAGCCTGTTCCAAATTCAATATCTACATATTCGTCTTCAATTACCGGAATTTCATGATTCACTAAAGGCACAAAAACTTTCTTGCCTTTTAAGTGTGTAAAACGTTCATCATTCGGGTTAATACAAATTGCCGCATCAGCCATAATGGTTTCTGGTCGTGTTGTTGCAACAATAAGGTAGTTGGGAGTCTGAAGTCCGTCGTCCGATGATTTCACACCTGGATCATCCGACTTTCCGACTTCCGGACTAACAATATTATACTTAATATAATATAACTTTTGATTGACTTCTTTACGGATTACTTCTTCATCAGAAACTGCAGTTTTTCCGGCCGGATCCCAGTTAATCATTCGGATACCGCGGTAAATCCAGCCTTTTTTGTACAAATGAATAAAAGAATCTATTACCGCTTCAGAAAGGTCTTCCTCCATTGTAAATCGCGTACGATCCCAATCACAACTGGCGCCAAGTTTTTTTAATTGCTCCAGAATAATGCCACCATACTTTTCTTTCCATTCCCACGCATACTTCAAAAATTCTTCTCTGGAAAGGTCTTTTTTATCAATTCCTTGCTCCTTTAGCATCGCTACAACTTTTGCTTCGGTTGCGATAGACGCATGATCCGTTCCCGGAACCCAGCAAGCATTTTTGCCCTGCATGCGCGCTTTACGAATCAATACATCCTGAATGGTATTGTTCAACATATGGCCCATATGTAGTACTCCCGTAACATTTGGCGGCGGAATTACGATGGTATAAGGCTCGCGCTCATCGGGTTCGGAATGAAAAAACTTTTTCGATAGCCAATAGCTATACCATTTATCTTCTGTTTCTGCAGGATTGTACTTGGTGGATATACTCATGAAAAATTATTCAGTTGTCAAATTGAAGGGCAAAAATACATTTTTAGGCACAAAATCTAAAGTTTAAAAGCTTTGAAAAGCAAAGCCTGTATTTCAACTTAAAAGGCAGTCCGGCTTTACGTTACAAGTCCTCGCTGCGCTGCGGGCTTTTCACTACAATCCGGTTTAAATGGGTAAATACAGTTACAGAACGAACAGTTTGTACGTTGCCAAAATAATTTCCATTTTTATGTATGGAAAAATGTGATTGGCATTATAATCCATATCTGGTGAAACGGTGATTATTAAAATTATAAAAACACGCAAAACGTCAGGCGATATTTTAAAACATACTTTGGCGATAACCTCAAAATGAATGTCACCTTTGGCTTGGTTAAAACCAATACCGGAAAAACATTATTAGATGCAGTTCAGGAATTTCGCAATAATCATCAGAAATTAGAAGGCTGATCGAACACATCATTGAGCTCAAGTTCAAAACCTACAAGTACAGACGAAGAGACTTTTTCGCCCAGGGTAAATAGTTTAGAAGGCTGGTATTTTCCTTGCTTATTTAAAGTATAAATCAATATGGTTTGATCGGATTGGCTTACTACCCAGTATTCCTTAACACCAAATTCTTCATAAACTTCATATTTATAAAACAGTTCTGTTTTGGTATTGCCCGGCGATAGAATTTCTATAACCAAGTCTGGTGCACCAATGCAACCTCGGTCATCAAGCTTCAAGGCATCACAAACGACACAAATATCTGGCTGAAGTACCGTGAAAATATCTTTATCTTTTTTGCTGCCACGAGGAAAACGAACATCAAAAGGTGCTGCATAAACTTTGCAAATTTTATGCTCTAAAAACGTGGCCATTCTTAAGAAAACACGACCGAAAATTTCCTGATGCAAACGCGACGGCGCTGGGCTCATTTTGAAGACTTTACCCTTAATGAGTTCTACGCGATCATCAAAAAGCCAGTTTAAATAGTGCGCATAACTGTAGGTTAAAGATAGATCTACATCGCTTAGAATTTGAATTGGTTCGTTTTCTACATCAATATAAGGTTTCGGTTTAGGCATAATCAAATATAATAATTCCAGACTAAATTAATTACACAAGCAACTACCTAACAGCATTTTATGCAAAAGACAAAATGTTAACAGAAAAACTAATTTCAAAAAAGATTGCTTCATGCTGTTACACACAACCCACGCTTCGGTTCGGTTCGCAATGGATGGTTTATGCAAAAAAAAGCTACATTATGCTTTGCATTTCCTACAGCCTAACCACAGTTTCTACGTTCCAATTTTACCGGCATAGGTATTTTTTGGAAACTACTGTCAAAGCCTTACTATTAACTTTCATAAAAAAATACCAGACGGCAGTTTTTGGTTCTTTTTGCTGTCAAAAAGAACGAGCCTCAGCGGCGGTGAGCTGAAAAAAATTAATTATAAAGATTTGCCACGGGAACACAGAATACACGGAAAAATAATTTAAAAAGCTCCCTTCGCGCCGTTACGCCCAACCTAAGCTTCGGTTCGCAATGGCGAATTGAAACAAGGTAAATTTTACGAATGCTTGCGGATTTTCTAAAGCCCAACCACAGTTTCTCCGTTCTACTTTTTACCGGCCTAGGTATTTTTTGGAAACTACTGTTAAAGCCTTACTACTAACTTTCATAAAAAAATACCAGATGGCAGTTTTTGGTTCTTTTTGCTGTCAAAAAGAACGAGCCTCAGCGGCGGTGAGCTGAAAAAAATTAATTATAAAGATTTGCCACGGAAACACAGAATACACGGAAAAATTATTTAAAAAGATTGCTTCGCGCCGTTACGCCCAACCTAAGCTTCGGTTCGCAATGGCGAATTGAAACAAGGTAAATTTTACGAATGCTTGCGGATTTCCTACAGCCTAACCACAGTTTCTCCGTTCTACTTTTTACCGGCATAGGTATTTTTTGGAAATTACTGTTAAAGCCTTACTACTAACTTTCATAAAAAAATACCAGACGGCAGTTTTTGGTTCTTTTTGCTGTCAAAAAGAACGAGCCTCAGCGGCGGTGAGCTGAAAAAAAATAATTTAAAAAGATTCCTTCGCGCCGTTACGCCCAACCTAAGCTTCGGTTCGCAATGGCGAATTGAAACAAGGTAAATTTTACGAATGCTTGCGGATTTCCTACAGCCTAACCACAGTTTCTCCGTTCTACTTTTTACCGGCATAGGTATTTTTGGAAATTACTGTTAAAGCCTTACTACTAACTTTCATAAAAAAATACCAGATGGCAGTTTTTGGTTCTTTTTGCTGTCAAAAAGAACGAGCCTCAGCGGCGGTGAGCTGAAAAAAATTAATTATAAAGATTGCTTCGCGCCGTTACGCCCAACCTAAGCTTCGGTTCGCAAAGTTAATTTTGCGAATAAACGCGCATTCAACTTTAACTTCAAAACCTAAAACTTCATTTTCTGTATCCTTACGGCATTCAAAATTGCAAGCAATGCAACTCCAACATCAGCAAAAACCGCTTCCCACATAGTGGCAATTCCGCCGGCGCCCAAAATTAACACCAGCGCTTTTACAGCGAAAGCCAGGAATATATTTTGAAGCACCACATTTTTTGTAGCTTTGCCAATTTTAATAGCCGTTGCAATTTTAGAAGGTTGATCGGTTTGAATAACCACATCGGCAGTTTCAATAGCTGCATCACTTCCCATTGCACCCATCGCAATTCCAATATCGCTAAGCGCCAAAACGGGAGTATCGTTAATTCCATCGCCTACAAAAGCTACAACTTTCCCTGGATTGTTTTTAATCTTTTCAAAACGGGTAACTTTATCTTCGGGGAGTAAATCGCCAAAAAAAGTATCGATCCCTATTGCATTGGCTACTTTTTTTACGATAGCGGTTTTATCGCCGCTCAGCATCACCACTTGCGAAACGCCGTTTTCATGCAAAGCTTTTATGGCATCTGCAGCATCTTCTTTAATTTCATCGGCAATGAGTACATATCCGGTGTATTTCCCGTCGACGGCTACAACGACAATACTCTCTTCAAAATCCCTGAGTTTTTGTTCAACTTCGATATTGAATTTGGACATTAGTTTCAGATTCCCGGCCAATACTGCGTGTGCCCCAACAGTTCCTTTCAAACCCATTCCGGCAATTTCTTCAACATCTTTAGCAGAATGTTCTACAGATTTCTCGTGATATTCTACAATTGCTTTTGCTATCGGATGTGTAGATTTTGATTCCAGCGCAACAAGAAAATCTAAAAAATCAGTTTGATCTATAATTGATTCTACTTGTTGAACCTTAAAAATACCTTTAGTAAGTGTACCGGTTTTATCCAGCACAACGGTATTTAGTTTTGTGATTAATTCTAAAAAATTCGATCCTTTAAACAATATTCCGTTTGCGGAAGCTGCACCAATACCGCCGAAATAACCTAATGGAATTGAAATAACCAAAGCACAGGGGCAAGAAATAACCAGAAATACGAGCGAACGGTACAACCAGGTTTTAAAATTATAATCTGCACCCAAAACAGCAATTGGAATGACTAAAAGTGCCACTGCCAGAAAAAATACAATAGGCGTATAAATTTTAGCAAACTTGCGGATAAAGAGTTCTGTTTTAGCTTTTTTTGTTGTTGCATTTTGGACCATTTCTAAAATTCGCGACAAGGCACTATCCGAAAACAATTTAGTGGTTTCAAGTTCAATTACGCGATCCAGATTCAACATTCCGGCCAAAACCGGTTCTCCCATATGAATCGTTTTCGGTTTACTTTCTCCCGTTAAAGCAGAAGTATTAAAACTTGCGGTTTCAGAAATAAGCACCCCATCGAGAGGAACTTTTTCGCCCGCTTTAATTTGAATATGTGCACCAATTTCAATTTCTTCTGGCGATGCCGAAATGTATTGGCCATTGCGCTTTACATGAGAAACTTCTACCCGCACATCTAAAAGAGCTGTAATATTGCTTTTCGCCCGCTTTACGGCAGCCATTTGAAAAAGCTCGCCGATAGTATAAAACAACATTACGGTAACACCTTCAGGATATTGACCAATTGCAAAAGCCCCAAGAGTTGCGATAGACATTAGAGAAAATTCAGTAAAAAAATCTTTGGCTTTAAAGGTTTCCCAAACTTCTCTTAATACCGGAAAACCTACGGGCAAATAAGCCAAAATATACCAATACGGGCGAATCAGTTCAAAAGCCTTCAGATTGAAAAAATTATCAAAAGCAATACCAATAAGCAGCATTACTAAGGAAACTATCGCTGGCAAATACGCGTTTACGGATGAAGGATTGCCCCCGTGATTGTGATCATGTTCGTCTCCATCGCCGTGTGTATGGTCTGCGTGCTCTTTATGCGTATGTGTTTTGCTGCTACAGCAGCTATCCGGGATATCGTGCTGGTGTGAATGACTCATTTTGAAGTATTAGATAACAAAATTAGTTAAAAAATTTCCGCTATTAGAATCATTCTTGATAGGAAAAACTTTTCGTAACACGCAATAAAAAGTGTTAAAAAATGTTAATAGTACATAAGATTTGAATAATATGAAATCGATCAAAACATTTTTTTCACCAGCCGATGTCCTAAGAAAATTAGGATTAGATAAGCTCTATTACTGGTTTTACAAGTAATATTTCTAATATAAAAGCAAAGTATTAGCAATCATTTCATAAATTTCGCTTTATAATTAACTTATTAAGCGAATGAAATACCAAAATTTGAAAAGATACTTTGCGGCCCTAGGCATTGTAGCGGCAGGCTTTTCAGCTAGTGCTCAGGCACCCAAAAAATTTATCGATCCAGCGAATATGGATCTTTCTGTCAAACCAGGCGATGATTTTTACCAGTATGCCAGTGGCAATTGGATAAAAAACAATCCTGTTCCAGCCAAAGAAACCCGTTGGGGAAGTTTTAACGAGTTGCGCGATTTTAACATCAACGCTGTAAGAACATTGGTAGAAGATGCTGCCGCAGATAAATCTGCACCGGCAGGTTCTGTAAAACGCCGCGTGGGCGATTTCTATACCGCAGCGATGGATAGTGCAACTATTGAAAAACTGGATTATACGCCAATCAAAGCAGATTTGGAAAAAGTAAAACAAATTAAGGACCTTCAGGGCGTATTGGATCAGGTTGCTTACATGAGAACCAATGGAATTGGTGGCGCAATGTTTGGCATTGGTGTTGGTCAGGATCGCAAAAATGTAACCAAATACATGGTTAACCTTGGTCAGGGTGGTACATCACTTCCAGATCGTGATTATTACTTAAAGGATGATGAGCGCAGCAAAAAAATCCGCGATGCGTACAATACCTATATGGTTACTTTGTTCACGCTAACTGGAAATACGCAACAGGTTGCAGAAGAAAAAGCAAAAACAATTTTAAAAATTGAAACAGCTTTAGCAGAAGCGCAAATGTCTCGCGTAGAAATGCGTAATCCACAAGCTACTTATAATAAATTCACTGTTGCAGATTTATCTAAATCTACGCCGAACATCAATTGGGCAGTTTATTTACCAAAGTTCAAAATTAACGGACAAGATACCGTTTTGGTTTCCTCACCAAAATTCTTCACCAGTTTAGACGGAATGTTAAAATCTGTTCCGGTTAACGATTGGAAAACCTATTTGGAATGGAACATTTTAAAAAGTTCTGCTTCTAGCCTAAGCTCGCCTTTTGTTAAAGCCAGTTTTGCTTTTAGTCAGGTACAAACCGGACAAAAAGTTCAAACACCACGTTGGCAACGCATGTCTCAACTGACAGACGGAACTTTAGGCGAATTGCTTGGACAGCTTTACGTTGCCAAATACTTCAAACCAGAAGCGATGGCTCGTATGAATGAAATGATTACGAATCTGCGCAAAGCATTTGAGATCAGAATTAATGGTTTAGAATGGATGAGTGCAGAAACCAAACAAAAAGCATTGGCAAAATTGCATGCCTTTACACCAAAAGTAGGTTATCCTGCAAAATGGAAAACCTACGATGGTTTAGTGGTAAATAAAGGAACTTATTTCCAAAATCTACGCAATGCAAGCGTTTGGGGTTATAAAGAAATGGTTGATCAATTGGGTAAACCTTTGGATCGTTCACGTTTCGGGATGACACCTCCAACAGTAAATGCGTATTACAGTCCAACTTTAAACGAAATTGTTTTCCCTGCCGGAATCCTTCAGTTCCCTTTCTTTGATCCAAATGCAGATGATGCAATCAATTACGGTGGTATTGGTGCCGTAATTGGCCATGAAATGAGCCACGGTTTTGACGATAGCGGAAGCCAGTATGACGCTGCCGGAAACTTGAAAAACTGGTGGACTGCAGAAGATCGCAAGAAGTTTGAAGAAAAAACAAAAGCTTTAGGCGAGCAATTTGACGGATACACCGTATTGGATACCGTTCACGTAATCGGAAAATTAACGATGGGTGAAAACATTGGCGATTTAGGCGGATTAAATGCTGCATACACAGCATTTAAAATGACGAAACAAGGCCAGAGCAACGAAAAAATTGATGGTTTTACACCAGACCAAAGATTTTTCTTATCGTGGGCACAGGTTTGGAGAGGAAATATTCTTCCTGAAACTGCGGCACAACTGATCAAAACAGATCCGCACTCACCTGGCCCCTACCGTACAATTGGCGCACCAGTGAATATGGATGCCTGGTATGAAGCTTTTGATGTTAAACCTGGAGATAAACTATACAAAAAACCTGAAGACAGGATTAGAATGTGGTAATTTATCTTAAATAACAAACATGCCCCGCCTTAAAAACGGGGCATGTTTTGTTTACAAGACTTTAGCAATTCATTTGATTTATCATTCTATATTTGAAAAAATTGAAACTGCATGAACAGGCTTTTTAAAAACCTTTTTTTTATTTTTTTATGTACAGCAAGTTTGTCTGCTTTTGCACAAAACAAAATGCTAAGTGTTGAGGAATTGATAAACAAATCCGATCCGGCATGGCCATTGGTAAAAAAATGGATTGACTCTGCAAAAAACAAAGTTGAAGTGCTGCCGGTAGATTCTGCCAGAGCAAAAAAAGCTTTATACAACAGCCAGCTTAACACCTATTCTACCCTAGGTTCTGTGGTATATAATACTGGTGGAATTATGGTAGATAATGGATGGATTAGAATTTTAGGATCAGGAAGTGCAAAACTTAATCGCTCAATTCCCGAATGGAATAAAGGAAAAACTTTGCAGGAATACGGTGAAAATCCGCCTTATTTATTAATTGCCGATGATGCTATCGGCGGTTTTTTTGCCATTAATTTTGGTGGATTGGGGAAAGATCTGAAAAACGTATATTATCTGGAACCAAATTCTCTTACCTGGCAACCACTTGGTGCAGGTTATGGAGAGTTTATGATTTTTTGTTTCGACAGCGATTTATCGAAATTTTATAAAGGATTGCGTTGGGATACCTGGGATAAATTTATCTCTAAATTAGACGGCAATAAAGTATACAATTTCTATCCCTATTTATTTTCCGCAGAAGGTAAAGACATCAATAAAGTATCGAAAAAACTTGTACCTGTAGAAGAACAGTTTAATTTCAATATCAAAATGATGAAAGAACTAAATGAAAAAGGCAAACCAGAATAAATCATGAATATCCGCAACTCAATAGAAAACATCAAAGGGACCAGAACTGCACTTCTGGAAAGCATCGCCGATTTAAGTATCGAGCAAATCAACAAAATTCCGGAAGGTTTCAACAACAATATCATCTGGAATGTCGCTCATCTTGCCGCAACTCAACAACGTTTACTGTATGTTTTGTCTGATTTAGATATTGTAATTGAAGATCGCTATTTCAGTCCATTCATTCGGGGTACCAAACCAGAAAAATTTATCGCCGAAGAAGAATTTGAACAGATTAAAACGGTTATGACCAGCAGTTTAGATCAATTGCTTTCAGATTATGAGCAGGGAATTTTCAAAACCTACCAAACATTTAAAACGCCTTACCACGTAGAAATCACAACGATAGAAGAAGCAATTCAATTTCTTCCATACCACGAAGGTATGCACAAAGGCTACATTTTGGCTTTATGCCATCTAGTTTAGAGGTATTTGGCTTGAATTTTCTTAGGTAATTTTGCCAGCACCAATGCGCGAGATTGTGCAACCAAACCTTTAAGTTCTGCATCTATTAACACATCTAGGCTTTCTACCTGAATCCATTGTCGTTTTGCCAAATGAAACGCTTGTTTAATGCCGTACCGCGAAGTAAGTGTGTCAAAATCGTCTGGGTTACATTTAATAGAAAAACGCGTGCCTTCTTCTATCGCAATAATGACGTAGATTTTTTCTTCGATCATAAAACACAAATGATCCCATTTCATACCTTCTGTGGTACCGGGCAGATTTAAACAATATTCTCGGAAAGATTCTATGTCCATTTTGGGATTTGGGTTTTATAACTTATTCTTTGCGTTTTTCGGCGTTTGCTTTTTAGCTTTCAGCTTCACAACGAAAGTAGTAATTTTGCACTTCATATAGCTTTGCTTTTCAAAAAGCACCCATTAAAATGAATACAATTACCCAAACCGCCGATGGCTCCAACACATTATATAATGAAACTATTGGCGAACATTACCACAGTAAACATGGTGCGGTGCAGGAAAGCAGACATGTTTTTATCGACGCCGGATTAAAATTTGCATCGTCAGGTTACGATAAAATATCGGTTTTGGAAGTTGGCTTTGGCACCGGACTTAACTTTATATTTAGCATGGATTTTTGCCAAGCAAACCAGATCAATCTTGATTACACAAGTATTGAAGCATATCCGTTAGAAAGAGAAACTATTGAAAATACTGGTTATTCAGAATATGTTCCTCAACAGATATGGCAAAATTATATATCGGCTTATGAAACAGCCTTAACGCATAAAACCAAAATTTCTGAATTATGCCATTTAGAAATTCCATATACGACACTTGCAGAATTTAATCGTGATCAAAAATTCGACATTATTTATTACGATGCATTTTCTGTACAACACCAACCAGAAATGTGGAGCGATGAAATTATTGCACATGTATGTACGTTCTTAAAACCCGGCGGAACATTTGTAACTTACGCCATAACCGGCAAGCTTAAAAGAGCATTAAAAGCAAACGGCTGCACCATAGAAAAATTGCCTGGTGCACCGGGAAAACGCGAAATGCTTAGAGCCACCAAGCTTTAAACGCCGTTAAAAACCATATTTTTCCAACTTTAAACCCTCCACCTTTTTATTATATTTGCTGCATTATGGCTCAAAAGAATAACGACGAACAATTTAAAAATGTAATATCACATGCCAAAGAATACGGTTTCGTATTTCAAAGCAGCGAAATATACGACGGTTTAAGCGCCGTTTACGATTACGGCCAATTGGGTGCCGAACTCAAAAACAACATCAAAACATACTGGTGGAAAGCCATGGTTCAGATGCATGAAAATATTGTAGGAATTGACTCTGCAATTTTTATGCACCCGAAAGTATGGAAAGCCAGTGGCCACGTTGACGGTTTTAACGATCCGATGATCGACAATAAAGATTCTAAAAAACGTTACCGCGCCGATCAGTTGTTGGAGAATAAAATTGATGAGTTGTATTCAGAACTGGCCACTTTCAGCGCAGAAAACAAAACTAAATTTGAAGAATTCCAGAACAGCATTTTGGCTAAAACTGATGAAGACCAGGCAAATTGGATCAGTGGCTTTAAAGCAGAAACTGAAACTCTGGCGCAATCTGATTATCCTTTTGTTGGTGAAGCCAGCTGGAGATTTATTAAAAAAGGTTTAACGCTTGAGGTTGAAATGAACCTTGCACTTAAATCAGAGAATTTAGCACAGCTAAAAGATTTAATTGTAGATTATAAAGTAATTTGCCCGATTTCAAAAACTTCAAACTGGACAGATGTTCGCCAGTTTAACCTGATGTTCAGCACGCAATTTGGTGCAATGGCAGAAGGAAGTGACGAGGTTTATCTTCGTCCGGAAACCGCACAGGGCATTTTTGTAAACTTCCTGAATGTTCAAAAATCCGGAAGAATGAAAATCCCTTTTGGAATTGCACAAATTGGAAAAGCATTTCGTAATGAAGTAATTGCACGTCAGTTTATTATGCGCATGCGCGAATTTGAACAAATGGAAATGCAATTTTTCGTTCGCCCTGGAGAAGATCAGAAATGGTTTGAATACTGGAAAGGTGCACGTTTAAAATGGCACCAGGCTTTGGGTACATCTCCAGAGAAATACCGATATCACGATCACGTAAAACTGGCACACTATGCAAATGCAGCAACTGATATTGAATTTGAATTTCCATTCGGATTTAAAGAAGTAGAGGGCATTCACAGTCGTACAGATTTCGATCTTTCACAACATCAGGAGTTTTCTGGCAAGAAAATGCAATACTTTGACAACGACCTGAATGAAGAAGGAAAACCTTACGGAAATTATGTTCCTTATGTAATTGAAACGTCTATCGGTTTAGACCGTATGTTCTTACTTACCATGATCAATGCATTTGAAGAGCAGGATTTAAGCACAGAAGAAAAACAAGACAGTCGTACTTTATTGCGTTTGCATCCGGCTTTGGCGCCATATAAAGTTGCGGTTTTCCCGTTAACTAAAAAGGATGGTTTACCAGAAAAAGCGCGCGAAATTATGGATACACTAAAATTTGATTTCAACTGTATTTATGAAGAAAAAGATGCAATTGGAAAACGTTATCGCCGTCAGGATGCAATTGGAACGCCTTTTTGCATTACAGTAGATCATCAAAGTTTGGAAGATAACACAGTAACCATTCGCCACCGCGACAGTATGGAACAGGAACGTGTTGCTATTGCCGATCTTCAAAACATCGTTAATAATGCAGTAAGCTGGAAAAATCTGCTTGCATAAAATACTCAAACGACGAAAAAGACCTTGCTGCGCAGTAAGGTCTTTTCGTTTTAAGGCCATTCTGTATATTCGCAACCAGGTTAAAAATTTTGTTAAATCATTAATTACCCATGCAAACCAGCGAAGAAAACCTTGCTTTACATTATAATAATCTTTATCAAAATGCGATAAATAAAATCGGCAACGCGGAGTACGAAATTGATTCATTAATTGATGATCCTAAAGATCACCGTTTTGGAATCACGCTGGTTATCCGGCCAGATGCCGATACGAAGCAAAACATCCAGCAGTTTTTATCCGAATTAAAAGCAATTGAACCCGATCAATATTACTATCAAAATTCGGATTTGCACGTTACTGTAATGTCTATCATTTCCTGTTATGAAGACTTCAGTCTGGATGATATTGTAGTTGAAGACTACGTAAATCTAATTGATGGAGTTTTGAAGGAATTTTCTCCATTCAATATTCAGTTTAAAGGCTTAACCGCTTCACCTTCCTGCATTCTTCTTCAGGGATTTCTGACCGATACCTTAAATGAAATTAGAGACGCACTTAGAAAAATATTTAAAGCGTCTGCGCTGCAACAGAGTATTGATAAACGATATGCCATTCAAACTGCTCACTCTACGGTTGTACGGTTTAGAAACCCTCTTGCCAAAATTAACGAATTGCTATCGTTGATTGAGCGGTATAGAAATTTTGATTTCGGCACTTTTGAGGTGAAACAAATAGAATTGGTATACAATGATTGGTACCAGAGAGAGAAATTTGTACGTACGCTACACACGTTCAACACAGATTAATTTAATCTTTGAACTTTAAGACAGCTAACCATAAAACAAAAATGAATGACTGATAGTTAAAGCTTTTAACATAACATACTGTTTTTAAACTACACAGCATCTGCATCAGTTTTTAACTTATAGCACTTAGAATTATTATATTAGCAGAAAATTTACCGCAGTTTTTGCCGAAAACATGC
Source organism: Pedobacter terrestris (assembly GCF_052343045.1). Taxonomy (NCBI): domain Bacteria; kingdom Pseudomonadati; phylum Bacteroidota; class Sphingobacteriia; order Sphingobacteriales; family Sphingobacteriaceae; genus Pedobacter; species Pedobacter terrestris. The sequence goes on from NZ_CP180264.1 coordinate 3,230,903, forward strand.
TTTAGATTGACACGTAAAAGCTACTCAAAACCATGAAGAAATCCATTCAAATTATCTGTGCAATTTTACTAATCGGTTTCAGTTCATGTAAAAAAACCATCAACTATCACCCAGAATGGGATGTTCCTTTACCAGAATCGGTAAGTGCCAAAGTAGACGGTAACGCATTTGAAAGTACGGCAACGAGCGCCGTTTTATACAGCGCAGCTGGTAATCTTTTACAAATTGTTGGCGAACGTTCTGGCGTGGTTTTTAATCTTTCATTAAGTGCGTATCACGGCGTTGGAGATTACGCGGTATCTACTACAGGCGCGTATCTTACGTATTCGGAAAATGCCTCTGGTCTGGCTTCATCTTGGGTTGCGCAAAGTGGAACCGTAAAAATTACTGCAGTAAATGAAAACCGGGTAACCGGAACTTTTTCTTTTACCGGAACAGATATTGCCGGAAATGGAACATCAAAGACGATAAGTGAAGGAAAATTTAGTGTAACTTTTACCAGTTTATAATAACGATCCTCAACAAACTGAGCCTTGATTTGGCGCGCAAAATGATAAAACCCGGACGATTCAAATCCCCAGTTCTAATATATTTGTATCAAAAATCAATCAAAGAGGCATGAAAATTCCCAATAAATATTTCGCACGTCAACATGAAATTGCTGCGGATTATCTGAAAGAATTGGACAAACATCTGGATGATATTGTTTCTGGCCGGGCAACAGAAATGTTTGAAATACGCGATTTTGCAGAGATTATACACATTCATCCAACTCATTTAAGCAATACCATTAAATCTGCTACAGGCCATTCTCCATGTTATTTTTTTGAAGAAAGATTGATGGATATCTCTCGAACTATGCTGGAGAAAAACAATATGCCAATTGCTGAAATTGCACGGATACTTACGTACGATCCATCTAACTTCACCAAATTTTTCAAACATTTTGCCAAACAAACGCCCAAACAGTATCGCGAAGCATATTTGCAAAGTTTGGCACAAAAACCGGAAATTCTCACCAGATAAAACTTAAACACTCACCATTTTATCTTAACCTGTCACCATTTTTTTTTCGATATTGCCTTTACCTTTGAATATCAAAAAACAAGAAAAAATGGGAACACAGAATAAAATTGCCTTGGTTACAGGCGGCAGCCGCGGACTAGGAAAAAATGCCGCATTAAAACTTGCCGAAAAAGGAATTGGCGTAATCTTAACCTATCAATCCAAAAAAGAAGAAGCAGAAGCTACTGTTGCCGAAATTAAGAATTTAGGCGTAGAAGCCGCTGCATTGCAGTTGGATGTTGCAAAAGCATCAACCTTTGATTCTTTTTTGAACGAAGTAAAGTCCGTTCTAAAATCGACTTTCCAAGCAGAAAAATTTGATTTCTTAATTAACAATGCAGGTATTGGCATTCATGCTGGTTTTGCAGAAACGTCAGAAGAGCAATTTGATACTTTGGTTAATATCCAATTTAAAGGGCCGTTTTTCTTAACTCAAAAAGCCCTAACTATTTTAAATGATGGCGGTGCAATTGTTAACATTTCTACAGGTTTGGCGCGTTTCTCACTTCCGGGATATGCAGCATACGCAGCGATGAAAGGCGGAATGGAAACCTTAACAAAATACCAGGCGAAAGAACTGGGTGCAAGAGGTATACGTGTTAATATTGTTGCTCCGGGCGCAATAGAAACCGATTTTGGCGGCGGAACGGTACGCGATAATGAACAAGTAAATGCGCACATTGCTGCACAAACAGCTTTAGGCCGCGTTGGTTTACCAGATGATATTGGCGGCGTTGTAGCCTTTTTATGTACCGATGATGCAAGATGGATTAATGCACAACGCATTGAAGCCTCTGGCGGTATGTTTTTATAATTTACACCATATTAAAATACGCCCTGAAATAATTTTCCGGGCGTATTTATTTGGGTATTCATCGCCCCTACATAAAAATAAATTCTGCTATTGGGCGTTATGCTTCATAATCGCCCAATGTATAAACAAACTTTACTCTTATTCCTATCCATTGTTTTTGTATTCAGCACAACACATGCGCAAAAATGGACGAACGCAGAATTTACAAAGGCAAACACCGCCGCCAACTCCGCTTTCCTCTCTAACGAAGAGAAAAACGTAATTATGTACATGAATCTCATCCGCCTTGATGGCGAAAAATTCTATTACACTTTTCTGGAAGATTATATCAATACCTACAATGCCAAAATGCGCCAGTATCGCAATTACAATGAACTGCGCATAACGCGAAACAATCCCTATTACATTTCTTTGCTTAAACACATGAAAAGCACCAAGAATTTACCAATGTTTTTCCCGAACGATAAATTGACAACCTTGAGTAAAAACCACGCGATAGATTTGGATAGAAACAATCTTGATACACATGAGAGCAGCAACGGCGATCATTTCAACGTACGTTTATCAAAATATTTCCCAAACCGATCTATGAGCGAAAACATAGATTTTGGATTTTCTAATAGCCTGGATATTGTGTGCCATTTGTTGCTGGATTGCGGCGTTCCGTCACTTGGACATCGTTTCAATATTATCGATCAGAAACGCAACATGAACCTTGTTGGTGTAAGCATTCAGCCACATCCATCTTATACCTGGTGCGCGGTAATAGATTTTGTTGCAGAACCAGGCTATTCTAAAAACGAGTAGATTTTCGTAGATTTAAAGACCTTAGAAAAAACGAAATTTTAACGCAGAAAAAATCGTTAAAGTGATCTCAGGAAAGTTAATTTCTTCGGCTAACAAAACATAAATTAAAACGATGAGCGATAAGAAAAAACTGACAAGCGCTTCTGGCATTCCTTATGCCAACAATGAAGACAGCATGACTGTTGGTCCGCGCGGGCCAATATTAATCCAGGATTTTATCCTTCACGAAAAGATGGCGCATTTTAACCGAGAGCGCATTCCAGAACGGGTTGTACATGCAAAAGGTTCTGGTGCTTATGGTACTTTTACGGTTACACAAGACATTACAAAATATACTAAAGCCAAACTCTTCTCAGAAATTGGCAAGAAAACGAAAGTATTTCTTCGCTTTTCTACAGTTGGCGGTGAAAAAGGATCGGCAGATACTGAGCGCGATCCGCGCGGTTTTGCTTTGAAATTTTATACTGAAGATGGAAATTGGGATTTGGTGGGCAATAATACACCGGTTTTCTTCGTAAAAGATCCAAAAAAGTTCGGCGATTTTATCCATACACAAAAACGCGATCCGCAAACAAATATGAAAAGCCCAACAATGATGTGGGATTTCTGGGGTTTGAATCCGGAAAGTTTGCATCAGGTTTTGATTTTGATGAGTGACCGCGGAACGCCATTTTCTTATCGCCACATGGATGGATTTGGCAGCCATACCTTTTCATTTTACAATGCGAAACAGGAAAGATTTTATGTGAAGTTTCATTTTAAAACCCAACAGGGAATAAAAAACTTTACCAATGATGAAGCGGTAAATATGAAAGCGCAAGATGCAGATCACGCACAAAGAGATCTTTTTGAATCTATCGAAAGCGGCAATTTCCCGAAATGGACTTTATCTGTTCAAATTATGCCTTTTGATCAGGCAAAAAATTACCACATCAATCCCTTTGATTTAACTAAAGTTTGGCCACATGGCGATTTTCCGTTAATTGAAGTTGGCGAGTTGGAATTAAATGAAAATCCGGATAATTATTTTGCCCACGTAGAACAGGCAGCTTTTGCGCCTGCACATGTTGTAGATGGAATTTATTATTCGCCAGATAAAATGTTGCAAGGCAGAATCCTCTCCTATCCAGATGCGCAACGCTACCGTTTGGGTGGAAACTACGAACAAATCCCAGTAAATCGCTGTCCGTTTCTGGTTAACAATTACCAGCGAGACGGTTTCATGCGCGTTGACGGAAATGGCGGTGGAAACCCAAATTATTTTCCAAATAGTTTTGACGACATAGAAGCCGATCAAAGTTATAAACAAACTGCATGGCCATTGGAATCCTTAATTGCAGATCATTATGACCGCAATGCGGAAGGGGAAAATGATCATTACACGCAACCCGGAAATCTTTATAGGTTGATGGATCCACAGGCGAAAAAAAATACGATTGCCAATATTGTAAGTGCGATGAGCGGAATTAACGGACCGAAAAAAGACGATATTATTAACCGCCAGCTTTGCCATTGGTTCCGTGCAGATATGAGTTTGGGCTTAGGCATTGCAAAAGGCTTGGAACTTAATCTTGAAACAGCAATGGAAAGCATGGTTCATGCCGATCCGAAAAAATAAAATATAATCACCTAAAGTAAAAGCATATTGCCCTTTTGCAAATGCTTTTACTTTACAATAGTTGATAGTTTACAGAAAAAATTAACTTTGCACGCTCAACATCCACAGAAATAAATGCGTCGACTGATTTTAGCTTGTATCGATTTTTTCCATCCGCCCTTCAAAAAGTTTATTTCGCTACACAATTTCCGTTATTTGGCAACTGGTGGAGGAACCCTTCTTTTAGGTATTGTAAGCTATTATTTTGCCTATTTTTTCATTTTCAAAACCAAAGAAATAAACTTTGGTTTCTTAGTGGTTCAAAGAGAAACGGCGTCACTTTTTTTCGACTATGCCATTGCCATCCCGACCAGTTTTTTGCTTAATAAATATATAATTTTTACGCATAGCGAGCTTAAAGGCAGAGTACAGCTTTTCCGTTTCCTGAACTTACAGCTTATTAATATTCTGGCCAATTACGTTTTACTCAAGTTCTTGTTAGAACTTTTTAGAGAATACCCAACATTGGCCATGTTATCCAGAATTGCAGTATCTGTGTTAATGGCTTTATTCAGCTATATATATCAGCACTATTTTACTTTTAGCGTAAAAAAACTCGGCAAAAAAGACCAAGCTTAGCATCGGCTCCGATCATCTATAGCCTTCATTTTTCTTTTATTTCAGTATACAGTAAAATAACTCCTGCCAATCTTGTAATGCTTGCTTCAAGATCATACCTTAGCAAGCAACCAACTTATATTCAAGATATCCATGAGCCACTTCAACGATTTTAATAATCCACAGGTAGCCAAGTTACCGCGGCACCTAAAGCAATTTATTGTTGCCCAGAACTACAAAAAATATACACCTATAGATCAGGCGGTTTGGCGTTATGTAATGCGCCAGAATTACAGCTATCTTAAAAATGTAGCGTACTATCCATACATAAAAGGTTTAGAACGCGCGGGTTTAAGTATAGAATACATTCCGGATCTACAAACCATGAATGATAATCTTGGCAAAATCGGCTGGGGCGCGGTAACGGTTGACGGATTTATTCCACCTGCGGCATTTATGGAATACCAAGCGTACCGCGTATTGGTTATTGCTGCAGACATCAGGCAGATTAATCATATCGAATACACGCCTGCGCCAGATATTATTCATGAAAGTGCTGGTCATGCGCCAATTATTGCCGATACTGATTACAACAATTATCTAAGTTATTTTGGATCTATCGGCGCAAAAGCGATGTTTTCTGAAAAAGATTTTGAACTGTATGAAGCCATTCGGAAACTTTCTATTTTGAAAGAATCTAAGGATGCAGATCAACAAGAAATTGCCCTTGCCGAGCGCAAGTTGAAATACATTAGCGAAAATATGGGCGATCCTTCAGAAATGGCGCTTTTAGGCCGTTTGCATTGGTGGACAGTAGAGTATGGTTTGATTGGCACGTTAGAAGATCCAAAAATTTACGGTGCAGGTTTGCTTTCCTCTATAGGAGAGAGCGCCTCGTGCATGACAAAGGAAGTAGAAAAATTGTGGTATAGCATTGATACTATTCATCATCAATACGATATTACTAAACCGCAACCTCAGTTGTTTGTAACGCCAACGTTTCAAAATCTGATTGATGTTCTTGAAACTTTTGCCAATACAATGGCGTTTCGGGTTGGCGGCGCCGAAGGAATTCTTAAAGCAATTGCCTGCAAAAATGTGGCTACGGCAGTATACAGTTCTGGTTTGCAGGTAAGCGGAATTTTTACAGATTTAGGATTGGCACCAGATGACGCGGTCAATTTTATAAAAACAACCGGCCCTACAGCGCTTGCCTATGACGGAAAACAATTAGAAGGACATGCAAAAACCTATCACAAATACGGATTTTCATCTCCGGTAGGAAAACTTGCAGGAATAGAAAAAGCTTTAGAAAACTTCGATGAGGCAGAGCTTAACACATCCGGAATTATTGTAGGCGAACAGGTGACGCTAAAATTTAGCAACGGGATTTCTGTAAAAGGACATATCATAAATATTGTAAAGCCTGCCGATAAGATTATTTTAATTGTTTTTGAAAACTGTACAGCTGTTGATGGAGAGGGAAATACCTTATTTCTTCCTGAATGGGGAACTTACGATATGGCGGTTGGTGAGAAAATTGTTTCCGTTTTTAATGGCGCTGCCGATAAAGATGCCTATGAAGAAATTGCATTAATCAGTGAGGAAAAAACACACGCGATTTTGTATGATGAAAAAACACAGTTGCTCCATCAATTATACAAACGCGTTCGCGAAGTGCGTGAGCGCGACGATGATTTTGAGGATGCTGCAGCAATATTTGAACAACTTAGAACGGTGCATCGACAGGATTGGTTGTGTGCTTTAGAAATACTGGAATTATTGATATTGAAAAAAACGAATCCAACTTTAGAAAAAGAGGTAAGGGTTTATTTGGAAATAAAAGCGGCAAAAGAAGCAGATCATAAAAAATTAATAAACGATGGATTGTATGTTATTGAACATCCGGTACGGCAAGATTTTGGCTTGTAGCTACTGTATTGCCTTTTTTGATCAGAAACAATTATTAATTAATTTTGAAGTTGAAAATTGAGTTTATGCTCAGATTTCAGTAGTTGTCAATACCGGATTACCAAAAAAGTTGTTCGGACTTTGGAACATTCAACAGTTTAAAACATCCTTAAATGAACATAATAATTACCGGCGCCAGCAGCGGAATAGGTTTTGAAACCGCTCTGGAATTTAGCCTTCAAAAAGAAAATAAAATTGTTGCCATTGCACGTTCTGCAGATAAACTGCGAAAACTGCTGGAAATTGCGCGCGGTATAAACCCCGATTGTACGTTGCTTCCCGTAGAATTTGACATTGTTAATGACGATTATGCTGCATTAATTCCTTTTTTACAAGAACGGCTAGGTTCTGTAGATATTCTTATCAATAATGCCGGGGCTTTAATCAATAAGCCTTTTTTAGAAACTACCGAAATGGATTTGGGCGAAATGTTGCAAAGTAACGTAATATCACATTTCAGGATGATTCAAAATGTTATTCCGCTTTTACACAATGGAAGTCATGTTGTGAATATTGGCAGTATGGGTGGTTTTCAGGGCAGTGTGAAATTCCCAGGTTTGTCTGCATATTCTGCAAGTAAAGCTGCACTGCATACTTTAACAGAATGTTTGGCTTTTGAACTTGCAGAAACCGGCATCAAAGTAAATTGCCTTGCTTTGGGTTCTGCACAGACAGAAATGCTGGAAGCTGCATTTCCAGGTTATCAAAGTCCGGTTATGGCGTTTGAAATGGGAAAATACATTGCAGATTTCGCCAAAACCGGTCATAAATTTTTTAATGGAAAAATTTTACCTGTTGCAGTAACTACTCCCTAATTATTTTTTGCATGGTTTTTGTTCATGGCTTTGTAATTTTTAATATAAATTTAAATTCATCTAAAATTACATCCCATGGAAACACAAAACTTTACCACAACTTCTGATGGAAAAACGGCAGGAATTGTTAGCTATTTTACAATTATTGGTTGGCTAATTGCCTATTTTGCTTTACACAAAGACAACAGAACAGCACTTGGTAGTTACCAATTAAGACAAACATTGATGTTTCACTTAACCAATATTGCGCTGAGTATTGTGGCCAGAATTTTAATTGCCGTAACCCTTTCTGCAACCATCGCTACAGTGTTCTGGATTGTATACATTGCTTTATTTGTGATTTGGGTTATTGGTTTAATTGGCGCCATTCAAGGACAAATGAAACCAATTCCGGTATTGGGTGTTCCGGCGCAAACTACTTTCTCAACAATCTAAGCAACCGCAAAGAAATTTAAAATTACACTACATCAGCTCAATTTTGTTGAAAATCCGCTAAAAGGATGACAACAAAATTGAGCTGATTTTTTAGCATATAGAATGTCGAAAGAATCTTTTCTCCCGGAAACGCGGAAAAGATGGAAAAAACGTTTGAAGCGGATGTCTTCAATCCTTCCCGCAAACCCCAACCCCTTCTGCCCGCCATACAGGTTAAACCTTCGGTAAAAAAAAAGCACACGCATTTTCAACATTTTAATACTTTAAACTTTTTTCTTCTATCTTTGAAAGCAATGAAGAAAATCATATTTCCAATTTTATTTTTCATTCTATCAGCAAGTGTTGGAAAAGCGCAAACAGTATTGCCTTCCGAATACCAGGAACTGATTAAAGTACTGACAGCAAAACTGCCAAAAGCAGTTAATGGTATAGAGAAAACCAATACAACACAACCAGAAAGTATTATCGACTTTGCAAAGAGCATGCTGGGAATTCCCTATCGTTATGCAACAAGCAATCCGAAAGTTGGTTTTGACTGTTCAGGTTTTGTGAGTTATGTATTCAGTAATTTTGGCTTCAAAGTTCCGCGTTCTTCACGTGAATTCAGTTTGGTTGGCAAAGAAACCAACCTTGAAAACGCCAAAGTTGGCGACATTTTGATTTTTACAGGCAGCAATTCTCGTGTACGCAGAATTGGCCATGTTGGTATTGTATATTCTATTGGCGATGAAGGTATTAAATTTATTCATGCATCGTCTGGAAAAGCGCACGGCGTAACCATTACCAGTTTAGAAGGCTATTATAAAACAAGGTTTATGAAAATCGTCAGTTTATTATAGTCCTATTTTTGATATTTCCACATTCGAACTTTTCCTTCACCAATCCATTCTACAGCGGTAGCTAAACGTTTCATTCTTGTTGCTTCAGTTTTAGCCTCCAAAAGCCATTGAATATAATCTTTTTTATTTGAGTAGCTGAAGTTCTGGAAAATATTCATTGCTTTCGCATCGGCTTCAAGGGCTTCTAAAAAATAATCGGGAATAATTAATTCTCTGAGCGCTGATGATTTTGGCTTCGGCGGAAGCTTAACTCCATCTTCATTTAATTTAATTGCAGCCTGAATATAGGCAATCAAAACTTCATCAGCGGGTAAATCACTAAAAGAACGAATTTGCCCCAACCAGCCCATCGCATCTTTTCGCTCTTTAAAAATCCCCATATCATCTTCCATCAATGAACCTTTCCAAAAACCAAATGCACAATGGTTTTTAAATGCCGCCATATGGCAAACGGTACCTTTCAGTTCAAAAAATGGCATTCCCCATTTTATAGTTTCTTGTATACGGGCATCTGCCTGATGCACAAGATAACGCAAATGTTCGAGTATGGGAATTGAAAATTCTGCCGACTTGGCGATATATTGATCTACCTGTACAATTGTATTCATGGTTTAATAAACTTAAGAAGATAAAATAAGTTTAAAGTAAAAGTATTTTCAAAGCAAAAAACACTTCATCTTTTTGAAGGTAGTGTTGTGCCAGTTCATGAAGTTCACGTTCGCGGTTTGTAGCATCTCCAATTGTAGCATCTAAAATTTCTTTTACTTCCGGATGATTAGCAACCAGATCAATTTCTTCAATTGAAGGCATTTGCTCAATATTGCCAAGTTTACCTAAATCATTACCCGTTAGAACCTTAGACAAACGCACAGGCGTAGGCAAGGCATCAACACCAACGCCTAACGTTGCTAAAGGTTTGGCCACTTTAAACAAATTATCTGCCGTAACGCGGCAATACCAATCTCCGCCTAAGCGGGCTACTAAATCTATTTTTTGTTGATCGATTTTACCATCATCATCCAGAATATCTTCTCTGATATGGATAAGATTTATTTCAGCAAAAATCAGATTGCCGGCACCATTTTTTTCGCCTAGCGGCATAACATCATTCACTGTACATTCAAACTGAACGGGCGCTTCTGCAACGCGTGGAGGTTTTACAAATTGTGAAGGCAGCATTGTAAAACCCGATTTCTCAAATTCATTTATACCTTTTGCATATTCTGTACTGGCTAAACTCATTTGTTGTACCATGTTGTAATTGACAATATTGATAACGCATTCTTTAACTTTTAGTACATTTTCAAGCGTATGTTTCGTGGTATTGTCTCGCACACGCCTTGCCGGAGAAAAAATGCAGATAGGCGGATTGCTGCTAAACATGTTGAAAAAACTAAAGGGACTCAGGTTTATCTCCCCATTTTCATCTACAGTAGATGCAAAACAAATTGGCCTTGGGGCAATGGCATATTGAAGATAATTCTGGAGCTGTGACGGAGAGAGATCGGCTGTTGATAAAGTTAGCATATAAAAAGGCAATTTATGACAAATTCAAACTGGTCTTCTATTTTTTTAGAGCGAGGATAGAAAAATCAGTCTCTACTTTAGTAATTGTATTGGTTAAAGCGCCCAAACCGGTTATTTCCATTTCTACAACATCATTAGGTTGTAACCATTGTGCAGTATAATCCGGATCGTTTAGTAAGCCTGTTCCATTCAGTTCCAGAAAACAACCTGTACCCACTGTTCCCGATCCAATTACATCTCCCGGCAAAATATCAACCCCATAAGCACAACGCTCAATAATCTCTGCAAAAGTCCAGTCCATATCTGCAACATTGCCGCGCGAAACCTCAATTCCATTTACTCTGCAAGTCATTGTAAGATTGTAACTATTGCCGGTATGACCATTTTTAGGCGCTACCTTGTAAGGGTCAAGTTCGTCTGGTGTTACCAACCATGGGCCAATAACTGTAGAAAAATCTTTCCCTTTCGCCGGACCTAAATTCAACAACATTTCTTCCATTTGCAATGTGCGGGCACTCATATCATTCATTATGGTATAACCTGCAATATATTCGTCTGCCTCTGCCGCTTTAATATTTCTACCTTTCTTACCAATAACAGCTGCAATTTCCAACTCAAAATCTAATTTGTCAAAATGATCTGGCATACATTCAATTTCTCCGGTCCCTTGTATTGCATTATGATTGGTGAAATAGAAAATCGGATATTCATCAAATTGAGAAATCATATCTACTTTGCGGTTTCGCCTCGCCGCTGCAACATGCTGCCTAAATGCGTAACCATCTCGGCAACTTGTTGGGTGTGGCACAGGAGCTAATATTTCATAAAAAATTTCTTCTTTGGCTTCGATTTTCTTTGTTTTCAAATCCTGATCAATCTTTTTAGCGCGGTCCATCAATTCCAATCCACCTTCAAGAAAAGCCTTCATATTGTCTGGAATCAGTTTATCACAGCTGTTTAAATTGTAGATATGGCCATCAATAAAAATGCCCAGATGCTCTAAATCTTCCGTTTTGTAGGATACTAATTTCATAAGAATTTGGTTAAAGTGTGCGGTAAATCTAGTCATTCAGAATACAATAAAAACTTTTATTTCATTTTTTAATTTTCATATTCCAGATTAATTTCCTTACCTTGGTTATCATTAAATACATGATCTTAAAAGCATTACATATCGACTTAGTTAACGGAGCCATTGCTGAACGCCGTTACAAAATGCTCTCTAAACTGATCATGGCTCAATTTTCTGCCTAATTTTTCTTCATCTCCAACTAAGATTTAACGCATTTGCGTTAAGCAATCTCACGTCAATATTTTTTTTAACCAAATACATTTTAACTATGCCAGTTTATCACAAATTGGGACAAATTCCTGCAAAACGACATACCGTTTTTCGCAAACCCGATGGAAAATTATATGCCGAAGAATTGGTATCTACCGAAGGTTTTTCCAGTCTGTATTCATTAGTTTATCACTGCCATCCACCAACAATTGTTAAGGCCCTCGGTGAATCGTATAGCGTAGAACCTAAAATTGCTATCGAGCGACATTTAAAACACACCAGTTTGCTCGGTTTTAATGTCAAACCTGAGGATGATTATTTGAAAAGCCGGAAACCTGTTTTGGTAAACAGCGATTTGCATATTGTACTTGCAGCGCCCAGAAAATCCATGACGGATTATTTTTATAAAAACAGTCAAGCTGATGAGATGATCTTTGTTCATGAAGGATCGGGAAAATTGAAAACTGGTTTTGGTGAAATCAAATTCGCTTACGGTGATTACCTAATTATACCCCGCGGAACCATCTATCAAATAGAATTTGATAATGAAAAAAACAGACTTTTTATTGTAGAAAGTTTTAGCCCGTTGCGTGCGCCGAAACGTTATTTAAACGAGTACGGACAATTGCTTGAGCATTCCCCTTATTGTGAACGTGATTTGAGACTGCCTGAAAACCTGCAAACTTTTGATGAGTATGGCGATTATAAAGTACTGATAAAAAAACAAGGGTTAATATATCCTTATGTTTATGGAACACACCCATTTGATTATATTGGTTGGGATGGATATCATTATCCCTACGCTTTTTCCATCCATGATTTCGAACCCATTACCGGCAGATTGCATCAGCCACCTCCAGTTCATCAGACATTTGAAGGCCACAATTTCGTAGTTTGTTCTTTTGTACCGCGTAAATACGATTATCATCCTGATTCGATTCCAGCGCCATATAACCATAGTAATGTAGATAGCGATGAAGTCCTATATTATGTAGATGGCGATTTTATGAGCAGAAAAAGCGTTGTAAAGGGGCAAATTACCTTACATCCCGGAGGTATTCCACATGGCCCGCATCCGGGAACGGTAGAAAAATCTATTGGGCAAGAGCAAACAAATGAACTTGCCGTAATGATTGATCCTTTTAAACCGCTGATGCTTACTCAGGATGCCTTAGATATCGAGGATGAAAACTACCACAAAAGCTGGCAAATCAATATCGAATAAAATAAACTCCCTTTTGTTTAAAACACATTTTAATGTAAACAACATTAAACAAAAAAATTTAACAAGACAACAATATGGAAACATTAACCTTCGCAGAAAAAATTGCGAAAGCAAAAGATTTTCTGCCAATTAACGGCACCGATTACATCGAATTTTATGTGGGCAATGCTAAACAAGCTGCACATTATTACAAAACAGCATTTGGCTTTCAGACATTGGCGTATGCCGGACCAGAAACAGGCGTGAGAGACCGCGCATCTTATGTTTTGCAACAAGGTAAAATCAGACTCGTACTAACTACGGCTTTACGCTCGGAAAGTCCAATTTCTGACCACGTAAAAAAACATGGTGACAGCGTAAAAGTATTGGCACTTTGGGTAGACGATGCTTTTAAAGCATATGAAGAAACAATGAGCCGGGGCGCAACAACTTATCTGGAACCCAAAGTGTTAACCGATGAGTTTGGCGAAGTGAGAACGAGCGGAATTTATACTTATGGCGAAACGGTACATATGTTTATTGAACGAAAAAACTATACCGGTGCATTTATGCCAGGCTATCAACCGCTGGAAAGTGCATACAACCCAGCCGATGCTGGCTTACTGTATATAGATCATTGCGTTGGAAATGTAGGTTGGAACCGAATGAATGAAGCAGTACAGTGGTATGAAGAAGTTATGGGATTTGTAAATATTCTTTCTTTTGACGATAAACAAATTAATACGGAGTACTCTGCTTTAATGAGTAAAGTAATGAGTAATGGTAATGGTTACTCCAAATTTCCGATCAATGAACCTGCAGAAGGTAAAAAGAAATCGCAGGTAGAAGAGTATCTTGAGTTTCATGAAGGCGAGGGTGTCCAGCACATTGCACTTGCCACCGCAGATATTGTAAAAACAGTTAAAGATTTAAAATCAAGAGGAGTAGAATTTTTGAGTCCGCCGCCAGAAGCTTACTACGAAATGATGCCAGAACGTGTTGGTGAAATTGAAGAAGAAATTGCCTTGCTGTCTGAACTTGGAATTTTGGTAGATTGTGATGAAGAAGGTTATTTATTGCAAATTTTTACCAAGCCGGTAGAAGACCGTCCTACGCTTTTCTACGAAATTATCCAACGCAGAGGTGCGCAAAGTTTTGGTGCAGGGAATTTCAAAGCTTTGTTTGAATCGCTTGAGCGCGAACAAGCATTACGCGGAAATCTATAGTTTTTTATAAATCACAAAAGCCTGCCGGAAGCAGGCTTTTGTGATTTATAAAGCTTTTTTAGATAATTTCGCCAAGGTGTTTATAATTCGATTTTATCGTATCAAAAACCTCGGTCATTTTTCCACCTAACATTAGTTTAGCCATAGATTCTGTCATACCTTTTATTTGTTTCCATTCAATTTTTGGTGGCATTGCCAAGGCATTTGGATTGGTCATAACATTTAGTAAAACCGGTCCGTTTTCTGCCAGAGCATGAGCGATCGATGTTTCTACCTCTGCTGGATTACTCACAGTAATCCCTTTAAAACCCATTGCTTGCGCTACCAAGGCAAAATCAGGATTAACCATATCGGTTTCATTATCTGGCAATCCATCAACTTCCATTTCCAATTTTACCATTCCTAAAGATCGGTTATTGAAAACGATTAATTTAACTGGCAAATTGTATTGCTTTATTGTGGCCAGATCTCCAAGTAACATAGACAAACCGCCATCTCCGCAAAGGGCAATAACCTGCCTTTCTGGCTGAGCAAGCGCTGCACCAATCGCCATAGGCATGGCGTTGGCCATAGAACCGTGATTAAAAGAGCCCAACATTTTTCGTTCTCCGGTTCCATCAATAAAACGCGCTCCCCAAACACAGCACATTCCGGTATCAACGGTAAAAATTGCATCTTTGTTCGCTAAGCGATTTAGGGTTTCTGCTACAAATTCTGGCTGAATATTATCTTCAAAGCCTTTCTGATTAACATATACCTGCTGATTTTCTTTTACTTTGCTGTAAAAATCCAACTGCGATTTCAAAAACTTGTTATCCGTTTTCTCTTCAAGAAAAGGAAGAATTGCACGGATCGTATCGCCGATATTTCCACATAAGCCCATTGTTAATTTCGCTCGTCTTCCAAGCCGTTCCGGACTTTCATCAATCTGCACGATTTTATTTTTTGTGGGCATAAAATTTACGTAAGGAAAATCTGTACCGAGTAAAATTACCACATCAGCCTCGTGCATAGCATGATATGCCGATGGTTGCCCAAGTAATCCGGTCATTCCAATTTCGTAGGGATTATTGTATTGGATACCCATTTTTCCTCTAAATGAAAATCCAACCGGAGCGTTCAATTTTTCGGCAAGTTGTACCACTTCATCATGTGCTTCTGCCGCGCCAATTCCACAATAAATCATAACCTTTTTCTCGTCATTAATTAATGCCGATAAATGCATAAGTTCAATATCTGCCGGACGGATAATTGGTTTGCTATGAAACAATTGCATTGCAGTCTCACTTTCTACTGCATCTTGCTGGGCAACATCTCCAGGTAAGCCAAAAACAGCTACGCCTTTTTTATGTACTGCGTGCTGAATTGCGGTTTGCAACATTCGTGGTGCCTGCTGAGCGGTTGTGGCTACTTGGTTGTAGTAACTGCAATCATCAAACAGTTTTATGGTATTGGTTTCCTGAAAAAAATCTGTTCCAAATTCATTCGTAGGAATGGTAGATGCAATAGCTATTACCGGAACATGAGAGCGATGGGCGTCATACAATCCATTAATAAGATGAACGTGCCCCGGTCCGCAACTGCCCGCACAACATGCAATTCCATCCAGCTCTGCTTCTGCAGCGGCGGCAAAGGCGCCTGCTTCTTCATTTCGTACATGTATCCATTTTATTTTGCCATTTTTCCGAACGGCATCATTAAAATAATTTAGGCTATCTCCGGTTACGGCGTAAATCCGTTTTACACCAGCTTCAACCAGCATCTCTACCAGTTGTTCTGAAACATTTTTGCTCATATTTTCTAATCTAGAAATGAATTAATTTGGGATGTTGTTCTATACAAATATCAATTGGCTATTGATTGTTTTATCAAAATCCCATTTCACATTAATTAAACAACAATCTGACTTTTATGTTGGCAGAAAGAAAAGACGTTCTGCGTATATGCGCGCAAAGTGAATGTTTCTTCACTAAAACTTCATAAATGAACCGCACCTTTGAGATAACAAAACACCAGAAGCGATTTCAGTTTTGTTAATTCTAAAAACTCATAATTAGTTTTTTAGTTTTCCGGTTACCCTTATCTGATATCTCATGTATTGCAAAATACATGAGGTTTTTTTATTTTCAGAAGTTTGCTTTAAACAAAAAATGACTGCAGAAGCAATCATTTATATTTTTTTTCAGGCTGAGTAATCCTTTAGCTCGTACTTTCTTTTAGCATCGCATAAAGATCTTCTACGCCGCCGTCAAATTTCTCTCCGTTAACATAAAAAGAAGGCGTTCCGTTTACGCCACTTCTCATCCCGCTCTCAAAATCTGCTTCAACTTTGTTTCTTACGGTATCCGATTCTCGGTCTGCATTAAATTGTTGCACATCAAGTCCGATAGATTTTGCAAGTTCATCGAAAATTTCAGTAGATAAGCGATGCTGGTTGTTGAACAAAGCATTATGCATTTCCCAAAATTTATTTTGTAAACCCGCTGCTTCAGCTGCAAATGCTGCCGGTATGGCGTATTGATGAGTATTTTGTAAGGGGAAGTTTCGGAAAACGAATGAGATTTGCTCACCAAATGTATCTTCAATTTCTTGTAGAATTGGATGTGCATCGCCGCAATATGGACATTGGTAATCGCCAAATTCTACTATCTCTACTTTCGCAGAATTTGTACCCTGTACATGATCTTGCTCATTTACCGCTGGTGTAAGTTTGCCTGCCATTTTATTTGCCCTCCAATTCTTCTAAAGCATTCAAAATACCGTCTGCACCAGGATTTACTGCTGTTGGTGATAAATAACTCCAGGCAATTTTTCCTGATTTATCAATTACAAAAAGTGCCCTTTTGCTTTCTCCAACTTCATCATCATACACACCATAATCTTTAGAAACTTTTCCTTTCGGCTCAAAATCTGCCAGCAATGGAAAGTGTAAATTTCGATCTTTTTCGAAGGCATTGTGGCACCAGACACTATCTACAGAAATGCCTAAAATCTGTGCGTCATATTTACTGAAAAATTTAAGCATTTCGTTATAAAGAGCCATTTGATCGCCACAAACCGGGCTCCAATCTGCCGGATAAAAAGCGATGATTACATTTTTCCCATGAAAATCAGAAAGTTTTACTTTTTGATCCGGTGTAGCATTCAATTCAAAATCTGGTGCTTTACTGCCTTTTTCTAACATATTGAAGATTTGTTTTGTATTCTTTATTTAACAGTTGCACCACGCGGTTGTTTGCACTTTAAAAAAATAGATTTTATGGTTGGGAAGGTCTTAGCCCATTTTTTGCCGTTTGATTAAATATGCTTGCAAAACGGGATAAAATCCGGCACTAATATCTGCATCTATAAGATCAATTTTATATTGTGCGCAACGCAGTTCAATTTGTTGCCGGTAATGCGCCATAGCTTCTACATAATTGTTTTTTACTAGATTAGATTGAACTTTGACACTTGCACCGGTTTCCATATCTACAAATTGATAAGGTCGGTTTTCAAACTCAAAGGCAACTTCTTTAGCCTGATCAACCACGTTAAAAACAACAACTTCATGTTTATTAAATTTTAAGTGCAGCAACGCATCAAAAAACGCATCGGTACTTTCGGTATTTAATCCATTACTCAATAAATCGCTAAATAGCACCACCAGCGATCTCTTATGGATTAGTTCTGCAACCTGATGAAGAGATTCACTTAAATTTGTTTTCGCCAAAATTTTAGGCTTCTGCAAGAGATCATCGAGCTGGTTAAACAAAAATTTCTGATGGGCAGTCGTAGATTTTGCCGGAGAATTGAGCAGGATTTCATCTGCGAATAAACTCAGGCCGAATGCATCTCTTTGTTTTTTAAGCAAATACATTAGCGATGCAATTGCCTCAATTGCAAAGGTGAGCTTATTTTTTTTTCCTTCCGGGAAATACATAGAAGAGGATATATCAAGCACGAATTGTGCACGCAGATTGGTTTCTTCTTCAAACCGTTTACTGTATAGCTTATCTGTCTTTGCAAATAGTTTCCAGTCTATATTTTTAACATTATCTCCGGCGTTATACTGCCTGTGTTCCGCAAATTCTACAGAAAAACCATGAAAAGGACTTTTGTGCAAACCAGTTATAAAACCTTCTACAACCTGCCGGGCCAAAAGCTCAAGATTGCCATAGCCTGTTGCGTCTTCGTAGTTCACATTTTGCATATAAGTAAATGTATAAAAAATATTTTTCTATCTTCGCTTTACAACTTTAAGGAATATTTTATGAAAAAACTTTTTTTACTCGCCCTATCCTCCCTCATTAGTTTGTACAGTTTTAGTCAGGTAGTTGCCGATGGTAAAGTCAATACCGAAAGCGGAAAACTTGTTAGTAAGCTTGATACCGCCAACAAGCAGGAAGGTTGGACCGTTAGAGGTACCAATACTTTATTGCTTAATCAGGCTGCATTTTCCAACTGGGTTGCCGGTGGTATAAACTCTGTTGCTTTAACGGCTCGTGCGGATTATGAATTTAATCTAAAACGCGGTAAAAACCTTTGGGAGAACCGGTTTTTGCTGGGCTACGGTTTGCGCTCTGAACAGGGAAGCTCAACTACAAAAGTAGAAGATGTAATAGACTTAACTTCTAAATACGGCTACCAGATTAAACAAAGCAATTGGTATACCGCAGCTGCGTTGAACATTAAATCGCAGTTTAGTAAAGGATATGATTACGGCAACCCACAGCAAGGTTACTTATCTAACTTTCTTGCACCTGCTTACCTAACTGTAGGATTTGGTTTTGATTATATACCGAATGATAACTTCCAGTTGAGTATTCATCCGCTAACATCCAGAATGACATTTGTAAACGACCAAGCTGTATTTGATCCAAACCGCGACGGTATCTTAACTCAAGCCTTTGGTATTGATCCAGCAAATAGCTTTCTGTATCAACTGGGTATATATGTTGGCGGCAGATATAAGGTTAAACTAATGGAAAATATTTTTCTCGACAATCGTTTTAGTGTGTTCAGCAACTATTTGCAAGATCCTCAAAACCTGGTAATGGCATACTCTGGCATTCTGGATATGAAAATAAATCGCTTTATTTCTACACAAGTTACCGCTGATTTATTTTATGACGACAACCAAATTGGAAAACTTCAGTTGAAAGAAACACTTGGTGTGGGAATTACCTACAAATTTGGCAAATATTAAAATTTTGAAGCCAGTCAATTCACGTAAGTTAAAATTCGACAAAATAGTTTTTTTTTAAAACTATAAGAATGTCATTTTTTTTGTAATACTTTTGGTCCGTCTAGTTAATAACAAACAATTTTAAATGAAGAAAATCTTTTTAAACGCACTCCTGGCTACAGTTACAGCCTCAACGGTGTTGACAACAGGTTGCGCAACTATTTTTGGGCGATCGAACTACAATGTAACGATAAATAGTAATCCAAGTGGATCAAATTTATCGATAGTAAACAAAAAAGGAGTCGAAATCTATAAAGGAACCACTCCGGCTACAATTAAATTAAAATCGAGTTCAGGATATTTTTCAAAGGAAGAATATCAATTAAAATTCAGCCTAACAGGCCATGAGGAACGCATTGTACCGCTTACTGCGAAATTAAATGGATGGTATTTCGGCAATCTCTTACTAGGAGGAGTTATTGGAATGTTAATCATCGATCCAGCAAGTGGAGCAATGTACAAACTTCCGGACACGGCCATTACAGAAAATTTAAGTAAAACTGCAAGCGCGCAAGCGAATGAATTAAAGGTTATCGATATCAACTCCCTGTCGACAACAGAAACTGCAAACCTGATTAGAATTAATTAATAAAAAACAAAAATCTAGACATGTAAAGCCCATTTGAAAAAATCAAATGGGCTTTGTCTTTGCTTATTTTTTCGCAATACGATATAAATTTCCATTATCGGTAACGGCATACAAAGCACCATCTTTTCCTTCCATCAAATCTCTGAAACGTTCGCCTTTACCTTCAAGCAAACGTTCTTCGCCTACAATTTTATTGTCTTTGATAACCAAACGGATAATATGCGATCCGCTTAAAGCACCTACAAACAAATTCCCTTTCCACTCAGCTATGCTGTTGCTGTTGTAAAAAGCAATTGTTCCTGGTGAAATACTTGGATTCCAATAATAAACCGGCTGCTCCATTCCTTCTTTCTGCTGAATGCCATCGCCAACCTTTTTACCACTATATTCAATTCCATAAGTGATTACCGGCCAGCCATAATTTTTACCGGGTTTTATAATATTGACTTCGTCTCCGCCACGCGGACCAAATTCGGCTTCCCACAAATCTCCTGTTTGTGGATTTATAGCCAAACCATCAGGATTCCGCAAACCATACGCGTAAATTTCTGGTCGGGCATCACCTTTTCCTGCAAAAGGACCGTTTGCAACTGCTTTACCTTCTGGTGTTAAATGAAGAATTTTCCCCAACGAAGAATTAAGATACTGCGCTTGCATGCGGATATCATTTCCAGAACGTTCTCCTGTACTTACAAAAAGATTTCCATTTTTGTCGAAAACAATTCGTGAACCGTATTGTAGCTTTCCTGAATAAGCCGGCGTTGCGCGGTAAATTACCTTAACATTTTCTATCGAAGTTTCATTTGCGGATAGTTTTCCTTTCGCAATTGCAAGCAAAACACCTTTGGCCTGTGGCTCAGAATATGCCCAATAGATCATTTTACTAGCCGCAAAATCTGGAGCGAGTGTTACATCAAGCAAACCTCCCTGACCAGAAGGATCAACCTCAGCAAGTCCTTTAATTATTTTCTGCGATTTACCATCGGCAGTAAGAATTACCATTGTTCCCTGTTTCTGCGTAATGAGGAAACGGCCATCTGGCATTTGCGAAATCCCCCAGGGATTTTCCAACTTACTGTTTAGAATAGAAATATCTAAAGGAGTATTTGTTTTTACTACTGCTGCACGGGTTTGACCGCTAAAAGCAGGTTTAAAATCTGCAGTAGGTTGCTGTTTTTCTACCTGTGCATTTACACTTGCGGGGGCAATGCCGAGTACCAGCAAACCAGCGGTAACCAGAACTACAGTATTCTTTTTTTGGGATCTCATGTTTAGATTAGTTTATAATAAAAAAACGAATTTATATGCAAATAAAAAACCCGAAAGACAAAATTGTTTTCGGGTTTTAAATATGTTACAAGCCTTTGGGCTTCTTTACTTTAGATGCTTTAAAAATTAAGCCAATTGCTTGTTTAATTTATCTGCAAGAATAGATTTTGGAACTGCACCAACTTGTTTGTCTACAACCTGACCGTCTTTGAAATATAACAAAGCCGGAATGTTCCGGATACCAAACTGCATCGAAATCTGTGGGTTATTATCAACATTTACCTTTCCTACAATAGCTTTACCATCATATTCTTTTGCGATTTCTTCAACAACTGGACCAACCATGCGACATGGGCCACACCATTCTGCCCAAAAATCTACCAACACGGGTTTATCTGATTTTAATACAACTTCCTCGAAGTTTGCATCTGTGATTTCTAATGCCATAATTAATTTTTTATGTTCAAATATATGTATTCAATTGTAATGCCAAGCAAACTCTAATGCCAATTTGACATTATCTTGAGCAACTGGCAACTGCGTTTTACAGCAAACATTCTGTGCTTAACATATATAATGCATGCACAGCAAGGCAACATGCTTAATTAAGCTTGTAGTTTACAACATTCAATCCAACCAATTGTTCCAAAAACTTGTTGTTAGGGTTTATTTTTAAATTTTTAGAAGACAAATCCAGTACAATTTGTTTTTCGCTATCAAAAACAGCAAAATTAAGTTGGCAGTTTTGTTGTTCGGAATTGGCTTTATTGTCTGCTAAAATGGCTTCAATTTCGCGCATCAGTTCTTCATTAACTCTTTCTATCGGTACTTGAATGGTTATGCTTTTGGCCAATTTATCGCGCAGTTCAGACATTAGATTTATCGCGGTGATTTTAAACTCCCAGTCTCCTGCTTTGCCAAAACGCTCACCAACCCGACCTCTAATTTGCAAGAAATAACCTTCTGTTAAAAATGATTTGAATTTTAAGAAATCTTCTCCAAATAACGCCATTTCACAGGCATCATCATAATCTTCAAAAACAAAAGTTCCAAAAGGCTTTCCGGTTTTGGTGATCCGCTGGGATGCCGTAACCACTAAACCGCCCACACAAAGTTCGCGATTTTTCAGTTTGTCGAACTCTGCAAGTACATCCTCATTTGTATCGCCCATGCGCACTTTATTGATAATGCTCAGTTGTTTTACATTATGTGTACAAAAGCGATCAAGCTCTAATTTGTAATTGTCTAACGGATGACCGGATAGAAAAATTCCGATGGCATCTTTTTCATATTTTAATCGATCAATCAACGCCCATTCTGGTGAAACCGGCAAAGATGGTTCAAGAATTAATTCCGCTTTAGATCCGCCAAACAACGAAGCTTGAGCTGTATTTTCATTATTCTGGAAATCATTGGCATATTTAATAATCTTTTCTATGCCATTCATTTTATCATTAGGCCCAATATAAAAATACTGTGCACGGTGGTTACCAAAAGCATCAAAAGCGCCGCTATACACAAAACTCTCGTACGCTTTTTTGTTAACCGTACGTGTATTTGATCGCTTTGCGAAATCATAAATACCTTTATATGGGCCTTTTTCCAAACGTTCTTCGATAATACTTTCTACCGCTTTTTCACCCACACCTTTAACCGCCGACATGCCGAAACGCACCTCGCCTTTGCTATTAACAGAGAATTTAATATCAGATTCATTCACATCTGGCCCAAGGACCACTACGCCCATTTGGCGGCATTCTTCCATAAAAAATGCAACCTGCTTAATATCGCTCATATTATTGGATAATACCGCAGCCATATACTCTGCCGGATAGTGCGCTTTTAGGTAGGCCGTTTGATAAGCAATCCAGGCATAGCAAGTGGAGTGAGATTTGTTGAATGCATAAGATGCAAAAGCTTCCCAATCTTTCCAAATTTTCTCTAACGTTGCTGGTGCGTGGCCTTTTTCTGCAGCTTGCGCTACAAACTTCGGCTTCATTTTATCCAGAACGTCTTTTTGTTTTTTACCCATCGCCTTACGCAAAACATCAGCCTCACCTTTGGTAAATCCGGCAAGTTTCTGCGACAAAAGCATTACCTGTTCCTGATAAACCGTAATACCGTAGGTTTCTTTCAAATATTCTTCGCAGGCATCCAAATCATATTGAATTTCTTCTTCACCGTTTTTACGGCGAACGAAACTGGGAATATATTCCATTGGTCCGGGTCTATACAAGGCATTCATAGCAATTAAGTCGTCAAAAACCGTAGGTTTTAATTCTTTCATGTATTTCTGCATTCCCGGACTTTCATACTGGAAAATCCCGATGGTTTCACCACGCTGGAACAACTCGTAAGTCATTACATCATCAATAGGAATGTTATCTGGATCTAAGTCAATATTGTGCCGTTTTTTTACCAGTTTAACGGTGTCTTTAATTAGCGTAAGGGTTTTTAAACCCAAAAAATCCATTTTAAGTAATCCGGCGCTTTCAACAACAGAGTTATCAAACTGCGTAACATACAAATCAGAATCTTTGGCTACAGAAACCGGAACGAAATTGGTAATGTCATCTGGTGTAATAATTACGCCGCAGGCATGAATACCGGTATTCCGTACAGATCCTTCAAGAACCTGTGCCTGTTGAATGGTTTCTGCACTTAAATCTTTTGCACCGCCAAGTGCTTTCAATTCAAGCACACGCTCATATTCATCTGGCCTTAGTGCATCTTTCAGACTTTTTTCATCAAGGTTGAAGATTTTGGCCAGCTTCATATTTGGGATCAGCTTCGCGATTTTATCTGCCTCAAAAAGTGGCAAATCCAACACGCGGGCAGTATCTCTGATAGATGATTTTGCGGCCATTGTACCGTAGGTGATGATTTGCGCCACCTGATTGGAACCGTATTTATTGATTACGTAATCCATTACACGGCTGCGGCCCTCATCATCAAAATCTATATCAATATCAGGCATAGAAACCCGATCCGGATTTAGGAAACGCTCAAAAAGTAAATCATACTTAATAGGGTCAATATTGGTAATGCCTAAACAATACGCAACGGCCGAACCGGCGGCAGATCCCCTTCCGGGACCAACAGATACATCGAGATTTCTGGCTTCGGCTATAAAATCCTGTACGATAAGAAAGTATCCCGGATAACCGGTTTTTTCAATTGTGGCCAGCTCAAAATCCAATCGCTCGCGGATGCTGTCTGTAATTTCCGGGTAGCGTTTTTCTGCGCCCTTATAAGTTAAATGGGCTAAAAATTTATTTTCTCCACGTTTTCCTCCGTCAACTAAATCTTCTTCTACCTGAAATTCTTCAGGGATATCGAATTTAGGTAAAAGTACTTCGCGGGCAAGTTTATAAATTTCTACTTTATCTATAACTTCCTGAATATTTAAAATCGCTTCGGGCAAATCCGTAAACAGCGATTTCATTTCTTCGGCATTTTTAAAATAATATTCCTGATTGGGCAAACCATACCGGTAACCGCGGCCACGGCCAATTGGCGTGGCTTGTTTTTCTCCATCTTTAACACAAAGCAAAATATCGTGTGCATTTGCGTCTTTTTTATTGATGTAATAGGTATTATTTGTGGCAATTAATTTTACCTGATGTTTTCTGGCCAGACTGATTAACGATGTATTTACACGGTTCTCATCTTCCTGATTGTGGCGCATAACCTCCACGTAAAAATCATCACCAAACATTTCTTTCCACCAAATGAGTGCTTCTTCTGCCTGGTTCTCGCCCATATTCAGCAATTTATTGGCAACTTCGCCCTGCAAATTACCAGATAGCACCATAATGTCTTCTTTGTATTGTTCGATTACATTTTTATCTATACGCGGCACATAATAAAAGCCTTTCGTATATGCAATTGAAGACATTTTAGCCAGATTATGGTAGCCTTTTTTGTTTTTCGCCAACAAAACCATTTGATAACCATTATCCTGGCGGGTTTTATCCAGGTGGTTTTCACAAACGAAAAATTCGCAACCAACTATAGGTTTCATGACAATTTCTGTCGGTCTTTCGCCCGCTTCAATTGCTGCTGCATTTTTTGCTTCGGCGGCTTTATTGTGATTGAGTACGTGGTTTACGAAATGGAAAGCGCCCATCATATTGGCATGATCTGTCATGGCTACTGCAGGCATTTTTTGTCCTGCTGCCGCTTTTACCAAATCCGGAATGCTAATGGTACTTTGAAGAACCGAAAATTGCGTGTGGTTGTGTAAATGTACAAACGTTGCGGCTGCAAGTTCCTGCCTGTTTTCTGCAAGCTCTTGTTTGGAAACGCCTCCACCTTCGGTTTTTTGTATTCTTTTGCGGATTTCATCAGATGCCGCTTTAAGATTGATGTGCTGAATACCAAAACTACCAATGGCATCAGGATTTACTTCTCTGAAACGCGGAAAATATTCTACGTCTACAAGAAGTTCTTCCTTTTTGAAAACTTCTCTTTTTATCAGTTCAAGGAAGCAACGCGTTGTGGCTTCCACATCGGCAGTTGCATTGTGTGCTTCGCTAAAGGGTACGCCGAAAAGATAAGAGTGCAATTCGGTTAATGTGGGCAACTTAAATCGTCCGCCTCTACCTCCGGGCAATTGCAGCAGGTTTGCTGTAACTTCTGTACAAGTATCTAAAACCGGTAAATCTGCAAGGTTGTTCGCTACACCAAAACGGTGAAACTCACAACCCATAATATTTACATCGAAGCCCACATTCTGGCCTACAACAAACTTGGATTTAGACAGCGCAACATTAAATTTTTCTAATGCTTCTGCAAGGCTTATCCCTTGCTCGTCTGCAAGTTCTGTAGAAATACCATGGATACGTTCTGCATCATAAGGAATATTAAAACCCTCTGGTTTAACCAGATAATCCTGATGTTCGATCATCCTTCCCATCTCATCGTGAAGTTGCCATGCAATTTGTATACAACGCGGCCAGTTATCGGTATCGGTAATTGGAGCATTGTAATTACGAGGCAAACCCGTCGTTTCCGTATCAAAAATCAAGTACATAAGCTGCTGTAAAGAATTAGCCGTTTCAGAATATAAACGGTTCTTCAAAAATAGGAATTTTGAACTTTGCAGTTGTCAGTATTTTATCAACAAAAACATAAAGCAATAAACCAAACCAGTTCAAAAATCAGAACGGTTAAAAAAGAAATTTTTATGTTTATTCTCAAAAAAAATGAAAATTCTATTGGAAGTACAGGAGAGCAAAGCTGATTTTATAATTGAATTGCTAAACAATCTTTCGTGTGTAAAAGTTGAGCATTCAACCTTAAAGAAAGCACAACTTATAAGTGAATTAAAATCTGCGGTGGAAGAAGTTGAGCTTGCAAAATAAGGAAAAATTAAGCTAAAATCAGCCGAGGATTTATTCAATG
This sequence comes from Pedobacter terrestris, assembly GCF_052343045.1. Taxonomy (NCBI): domain Bacteria; kingdom Pseudomonadati; phylum Bacteroidota; class Sphingobacteriia; order Sphingobacteriales; family Sphingobacteriaceae; genus Pedobacter; species Pedobacter terrestris. The sequence goes on from NZ_CP180264.1 coordinate 3,257,594, forward strand.
AGCTATAGTATTGAGGTTACACTTTTTTTGAAAAAAAACTGAAGTGGTTGTCAAAAAAATTTCAATCTCTAAAAAGTGAATTTTTAATTTTGATAAAATCTTGACAAGAGAAACCTGAGCAAGGAAAATCACTTGGAAATAACTGTTATAAAATTCGCATTTCTATCGCGTCCAAATAAAAGGAAAATCGGGCGGTGCCAGAATTATTACACATCTTCAAATTGTAGAACATAAAATATTTCTGTTGCCAATTTATGATAAAGCAGAACAATCTGATATAAGCGACAAGGAACTGGCTGAATGGATAAAAAACATGGTATTTAATTTATTTAACCAATCCAGTTCAAAAACCAGATTGGTTAAAAAGAAATCTAAAAGTGTTCCTGGCTTACAAGCTTTTCTACCTCATATCCTTTTTCTCTACAATTTTCTATAATCGTAACCAATAATTCAGGATCAATTTTAGGTTCTTTGGCCATAATGAAAAGATATTTTTCATCCGGGTGCCCAACAACTACATAACTATAATCTTCTGCCAGTTCAATGATCCAATAACCAATTTTAAAAGGCCAGAAAAACTGAGCTTTCATATCGCCATCGGCTTTTTCATCGTCAAAAAACAATTTTGATGTAATGGATTTTTCTTCCATTTTACCGTCTTTGTGGTATGTGGTAAGCACGTCAAAATGATCTTCATCTTTTAAGATGTAGGTTTCTGTAGTTTGTTTCCAATGTTTATCCATCAACGTTGGGATAGAATACAAAGAATACCATTTGCCTTCAAAGGCTTTATAGTCGATCTGATCAAGAGGTTTGTTTTCCATAAAAAGTAAACCCAAAAAAATTAGAGATTGTTTCGATCAAAAATCGAAGACAAAAGATGCGCGGATTCCATATCTGGAAACGTCTGGATTTTCGAGATAATTTAATCGTCTTACGACATCCACCCTGATAACTTTAAAAATATTGCTGATGCCCACACCCACTTCCATGTAGGGCATTTTTTGAAGTGCGTAGGTATATGGTACGCCATTGCGATTTAATGGAAACTGATACAAATCTGAATTTTGTGCCGGATTATTTTCTGGACGCAAACCGCCTGAAATCATTTTAAACGATATTGATTCCCGCCATTTTAATTTCCGAATCAATGGAATTTTGTTTAGGAAAAACCCATAAAATGAATGATCAAAAAATAAACTAACGGAGTGATCGCTTACAAACTCACTAAAATTCATCAGGTTAAATGCGTAATATTGATAAGAATAGGTCTGGTTGGCCGGTGCAGTACTGAGCAAGGGAAAAGGAATTTGTCCAAAAGTATAGCGGCCTTGCACCATTAAATCTGTAAATCCAAGCGTAGACATGTAAAAACGTTTACTGATGCCGAGGTATATTTTCTGATAATTGTAAGCCGCATTAAACAAATCTTTCACTCCGAGATTAAAACCCAAACTGATAATCGGATATTTATTTATAATTGGTGTGCGGTAAGATTTCCCCTGAATAAATTGCTCATGTGGTGCCCAACGCAACAATAAAGAGGCTTCTGACGATGTTAAATCTGGTATTGTTTTCACGCCGTTGTTCGTTACCACATTATACACCAAAGCCATTGCCGGCGTTTGTGTCCAGTTTTTGAGTGTCAATTGGTAGGAGAAATGATTTTCAAATTCATGTAGGTATGTTACATTATAGGTATCGGTGTACAACCATTTGTCGTCTTCGCCACGTTTAAAAGAAAGTAAGAAGCTGTTCTCTTGTGAAAATTCAAGTTCTTGACCAGGTATTTTGGTATCTCGCTGAAAACTGGCACTAATATATTGATTGGGAAAAGCATAAATACTTTTATGGTTTAAAGAATACGTTGCGCGGGCTTCATATTTCCATCGCTGATCTGTAAAACCATAAGCACCATAACCCTGAAAATACCATGTTTTATTAAACTCTGGCAAAGTTCTGCCACCAAAACGAAGCCGCAAACCTTCTAATGCACTAAAACTTACAAATGTACTGGCCGGCCCCAATTCTACCGCACCGATTTTTTTATAACCGGTTGCAAGCAAATTAAGTGTATTGGTAGCTTTTTTGAACGATGGCATATTTTGCAGACTATCCAGATTGTGGTAAACCAGACTTTCAGATCGTGAAAGGGTATCGCCGCGGTTATCTGCCCAGTATTGATTTCCTTGTTGTTTGGCATTGACCAAAATCACAACAGAATCTGGATTTTTGTAGGTTTCTGCCGGGCGTAGCTGGTTTACTTTAAAATTACTGAAAGTGATATTTCTTTCTCCAAAAACACCAAGTTTACCATTTTTAAAAATACCGAAATCAACCATCATATTGCTTTTAGACAAATAAAAATGACCCACTTCATCCTGTTCAAAATTTTGCTTTATATTCAGTGTTCTAATCCAATTCAGATTAATTTCTTTGTTTAATCCAAATTCTGTACGTTGCACGGCAAATTTCCCATCAAGCGTTATAAACAATTTTCCTTCAAAAAGAAGATCGCCTTTCACCCTTGGTGTAAAACTCAATTCAATTAATTTCTTGCCCGTATCAGAAACTGTATCAGTAATAAAAAATTTGTAATAATTACGGGCGTTATCTGCAATCGGACTTAAAAACTGATTGGTAACAATAAATATGTTGTTGCTGTAAATATCAATATCCTGATACATTCTGGTCAGGTAAATATCCAAACCTTTCTGATCTACGAATGCACTGAGGTTTACATTCTGCTGTGCTTTAATAACTGTTTTTGTTCTACCTACATCTTTACTGTAAAAATTATCGGAAACCTTCTCATCCATATACATTGGATACAACATTTTGCCTTTAACTTTTGTAGAATCTTTTGCATCAAACACAAAACGGTATTGTTTTAAAAATTTTTTATCGAGCAACTTTTTCGGAATATCTGTGAGCGAAAATACCATCTTTTCATATTTCTGATATTCTGTAAAATTGTAGTTTTTAGTCTGATTAATGGGCTTGTTATCAATTACCTTTTGAATCAATTCTACTGCCGGATTGTCTTTGTTCCGGTATTTCATGCGCTTTTTAGAGTTAACGTTAACATCATTTAAAGTTGCATGTTCTGGCTGTAAATCAATCTTTAATAGCTGGTTGCCAACGGCTTTCAAATCAACTATTCTTTTTTTGTAGCCCACGAAAGAAAATTGAATCTGGCTTGCGTTTTCCGGAATTAGAATCCGAAACGTTCCATTAGTAGACGTAAGTGTTTTGACTGTAGAATTTACGATAGAAACGGTAACAGCGGGCAGTGGAATATGATCTACCGCATCATTTACCACACCGGAAATGTACTGTTGCGCCCTGACTTCCTTAGGTTCGGAAACAAAAAAGAATAAAATTGAAAAAAGAGTTAAATATTTTGAGGGTTTAACCTTTAATACATTGGCTAAACTGTATAAAATCCGCCCATTGTTAAATTTCACCATTATCTATAACTGTAAATATAGGTACAAAGGCCTTCTGGGGGATGTAAATGCCTGTTAAATAACAAATTTTAACATTTACGTTGGGATATGCAACTATGCACAGTAAACCCACGTCTGTTTAAATAGTTTGCGGATTAAGATAAAAGAAATAAAAAAACCGGGATTCTGCTATATTCGCTTATATTTCCCAAATGGCAACAATTAGAAAAATCATTACAATTCCGTTGAAATTAATTAGTCTTCAAGACGATGGATATCATCTTCTACTGGAAGTTAAGCTTTTTAAGCATAAACATTTTGTTGTTCTGGATACAGGCGCATCAAGAAGTGTTTTTGACAAGTCGCTTATAGAGCAACATTTGCCCACACATACAGAACATTCTGAAGAAATTAATGCAGCAACGCTTTTTACAACCACAACAACTATTCAGGCGACAATTCCTTCGCTAAAAATTGGTCGCTTAGAAATTCAGGATTATGAAACTGTTGCTTTTGATCTTCAATCGGTTAGCGATACGTACAAGCAATTTGGCCACCCACCAATTGCCGGAATTATTGGCGGCGATATTCTGATGCAATATAACGCAGTAATCCATTACGAGAAGTTAACTCTTAAATTATACCAGCAAAAGGATTTCTGATACCAGTCACTTTTCTTTATTCTTTTCTGCGATATTTGTGAAGGATGAAAAAATATTTGCCCGTTTTTTGCGCCATATTTTGGGCCGGATTAATTACCGGAATTAGTTTTTTGGAAGCACCTTTAAAATTTCAGGCACCCGGAATAACGCTGAGGTTGGGTTTAGGAATTGGCAAGCTGGTTTTTCAGTCCCTAAATAAAATTGAAATCATTTTAATGATACTGATTTTAATCGGCACAATTAAAACGAAAATAAAAACTATAAACCTAATATTTCTCGTCTTAATCGTTATAATCTTAATTGCTGATACTTTTTGGCTTCTGCCCTATTTAGATCAAAGAGCAACTGCAGTTTTACAAGGTGCAGAACCATCGCCATCGCTACTTCACATTGTTTATATCATCCTTGAAATACTCAAATTTATCTGCCTGGTGAGTTTTGGTTTTGAGAGTTTAAAAGACATTAAAAATGAAAACAGATATTGAAAGCCGAACAGATATTATCACTTTGGTGGATGCTTTTTATAAAAAGGTAGAAAAGAATGCATGGATTGGACCCATTTTTACTGATGTTGCCGCAATAAACTGGGCACATCATCTCCCAAAAATGTATGATTTTTGGGAAAGTATTCTCTTCGGAAAAGCAACTTACAAAGGTAATCCGATGTTGGTTCATTTCAGTCTGAGTGCAAAAACACCCATGCAAAAACAACAATTTGACATTTGGAAAAGTATTTTTTTTGAAACGGTAGATGAACTTTATGAAGGAAAAAATGCAGATCTGATTAAACAGAAAGCCCAATCTATAGCTGATTTGATGGCGTTTAAACTGAATTCACCAAAATCCAAACTCAATATCTTGTAATTCTGCTATGTATTTCTTTGGTTTTATCTAAATTTAATAACCAAATAAACCCAAGTATGAAATTCTTAAAAACCCTGTTGATCGTTATCGCCGTTCTGGCGGTCATCATTATCCTTGGCGGATTATTCCTGCCAAAAACCTATTCTGTAAGCAGAACCGTAGAAATCCGGGCAACTGACAGTGTTATCTACAGAAACATTGCCGATTTTAATGAATTTGCCAAGTGGAATCCATGGGCAAAAATGGAGCCATCAGCAAAAATTAAAATATCTGGCCCTGTAAGACAAACCGGCCAACTGTATGAATGGGAAGGCGACAAAACCGGTAGCGGTTATATGAAAATTATATCGGCTTTGCCCAATAAAATAGTAGATATTGAACTGAAATTTATAAAACCTTTTGAAAGTCTGGCCGATACTAAATTTGAAATTGTTCCGCAATCTGGTGTAAATAAAGTAACCTGGACAATGAGCGGAAACAATAACCTTATAAGCAAATGGATGTGTGTTTTTGTAAGCATGGACAAAATGATCGGGAAAGATTTCGAAAGTGGTTTACAGTCACTAAAAGAAAAATCGGAAGCCGGAAAATAATTTTATGATAAAAAAGGCCATCAATACCTCAAATTGATGGCCTTTTTTGTGTAGTTTCGATGCTACAACAGATACCAAAACCGAAAGTATATGTAATAAGATTTTGTTATCTGCGCATTTTTAGACTAATTGCAACTGATGAATTTACTGCTTGTTGAAGACGAACCTAATGTTGTTTCTGTAATTTCCAGGGGATTAACCGAGGAAGGATTTACCGTGAGCGTAGCTCCTGATGGCCTGATTGGAAAAAACATGGCACTCGAAAATAACTTTGACCTCATTATTATGGACATTATGCTGCCTGGTATTAATGGCCTCGAATTGTGCAAAATCGTGAAAGAACAAAAAGCACATATCCCAATTATTATGTTAACTGCTCTTGGAACAACAGAAAACGTAGTAAGCGGATTGGATAATGGCGCAGATGATTACCTCATTAAACCTTTTAAATTTCCCGAGCTTTTTGCACGTATCAGAATGCTCATCAGGCGCTACAAAGGTTCTGCACCTTCTGACAATATTATCAGAGTTGCTGACCTGGAAGTAAATGTGAGTGCCAGAACCGTAAAACGCAACAATATGGATGTATCCCTTACGGCTACTGAATATCGTCTTCTCGAATATATGGCGAAGAATAAAACTAAAATTTTAAGCCGGATAGACATTTTGGAAAGCGTGTGGGACATAGACTTTAACCTAGGCACCAATGTTGTGGACGTCTATGTCAATTATCTCCGAAAAAAAATTGATAAAAACACAGAGCAGAAACTCATTCACACAGCTGTAGGTTTGGGCTATGTTTTGAGAGAAAAATAATGGAAATTGCCAAAAAAATCACCATACTTTTCGCCATACTTTCGGCCGTAATTATAACTTTATTGAGTGGTTTTGTGTGGTATTTTGCAAATGAATTTGCTTTTGAAGACTTTTACAAACGCTTAGAAGCAAGAGTAAACATTACCGCGCAGCTGAAGCTTTTTGAAGACGAAAACAATACCGCTTATGCAGAAATGCGTAACCGATATCTGGAACGGTTGCCTTCAGAAAATGAATACATTATTGGCAATGGCAAACAAATCAAACTTGCAGACCAACTTCCGAAATCTTTTTTTAATCAAATAAATGCAGGGCAAACGGCTCGTTACAGAGTAGAAAATCATTTTTATGCCGGCAAATTTTTCAAGTCTAAAAACAAAGGATATATTGTAATTATTTCTGCAAATGATCCGTTTGGTTTTCGCGAACTTAAAAGCCTTCAAAAAATCCTTTTTATAGGGTTTTTCCTTTCCATTTTACTTTCATTTGTGGTGGGCTGGCGTTTTTCCAACTATATGCTGATGCCGTTGCGTAATGTAATCAGAAGTGTAAAAAGGATCAAGGCTGAAAATCTGCATATGCGTCTTGATGTTAAACAGGGAAGTGATGAAATGTCTCAGCTTGCGGAAACATTTAATAATATGTTAAATCGGCTGGAAACAGCTTTTGAAACGCAAAACAATTTTATCAGCAACGCTTCTCATGAGTTGAGAACACCACTAACAATTATAAGTGCAGAGGTGGAATTGGCGATAAAATCTGAAGGCGACATTGAAGCAAAGCAAAAAGCACTTGCAAAAATTAAAAATGAATCAGACAGACTGGAACATATCCTGACCAGTTTACTTGGTTTAGCACAATCGGGCTTCAACGGCAAAAACCAACCCTGGGAAGAAGTCAGAATGGATGAATTACTTTGGGAAATTAAAGCATCTGTAAATCAGGTTCATCCAAATAGTAAAATTGAAATCGATTTCAGCAAACTTCCGGAGGATGAATCACTGCTTACTTTAAGAGCAAACAAAAACCTGATCAAGCTCGCACTCAGCAATATCGTAAGCAATGCATGTAAGTATTCAGATCATAAAGTAGTTTACGTTTTATTGGAAAGTAAAAACAGTACACTTTATACCACTGTAATTGATCAGGGAATTGGCATTCCGGAAACTGATGTTCAGCATATTTTCGAACCTTTTTACCGCGCTTCAAATACAAATGACTATAAAGGTTATGGAGTAGGATTACCTTTATCCCTAAATATTATTCGCTTACATCGCGGCAGTATTGCCATAAAATCTCAGGAAGGTATAGGTACAGAAATTAAGGTAATTTTGCCAACAAATAGTTGATTGATTTATTGGTTAACGTACTTCATTATTTCAATTGTGCAAGAATTTATTGGCTAAAGGATTTGTATTTTTCTGCAGGATTTTCTCCAATCCGAGCCCAAAATTTGCACTAAAAGCTCATATACAACTCTTATACTAAAGCCATAAACCCGAAGAAAATCGGATCACATCCCTTAACTCCAAGTGAACCAATGAACTCGACACTGCAAGAAATTCTAATCTCGTTTTAACACCGCTCTTATTCTACTGCAATAACATCCGGCTAAACTTGTATCAATCAATTATCTAACTAAATACAAGAAGCGATGAAAACAATATTGGTTCCTACAGATTTCAATATAGAAAGCACAAAAATAGTTGATGCTCTTCTTCACGATCTACCAGATGAACAGCTGAACATCATTTTTCTTCATGCCTTTAAATTGTCTGATTCCATTACAGATATGTTAATGTTGAGTAGAAGAAGTAGAGATTATAATAATGTTAGCGATGATTTTTACAATACACTGAGCCGGTACAAAGAAAATTATTCTCGACAGATTGCAGCAATTGGCATCGAGTATTTTTACGGAAGTACTGTAGCGGCATTCAAAAATTTCATAGAAAACTTTGAAGTTGAGTACATCGCTTATCCCACTGACTATAATTTCAAATCGATCAATAAATACAGTATCGATCCTAAAATTTTAATTGAACGCTCAGGAAGGAAAATCATGTACCTGGACATTCACGCACAGGCGCAAAACGAAAATCTGATACTCACTAAAATTAAAGACTCTACTTTGCAGACCGCCCATTCTTAATTCATCCTTAACATTCAGAATTATGCTACTAAGAAACAATATCCCACTCACATATATTTTCGGCAAAATCAAAAATGAGCTGTTATTTGTTATCGGCTATTCTGTTGGTATTGTTGTTCTATATCAAAATTTTCATGTCACAAGAATTTCTATTCCCGTGGCTGTTCCTGCTTTGTTAGGAACGATAATATCTCTACTATTGGCTTTCAGATCCAACCAGGCATATGACCGCTGGTGGGAAGCACGAACACTTTGGGGTGCAATTGTAAATGATTCAAGATCCGTCTCACGCCAGGTTTTAACCTTTGTTGAAAGTCCTTATCCAAATGAAAACCTTGATCGTTTCAAAAAACGCTTCATTACCCGGCAGATTGCATGGTGTTATGCTGTAAGCCAGGCATTACGTGGCTTTTCTGCAACAAAAGGTCTTGAAAGATTTTTGGATCCTGAAGAGATGGAATTTCTGAAGAAACGCAAAAATACAACTGCTTCTATTCTGGAACTACATGGAATGGATTTGAAACGCGCTTTGACTGAAGGCTGGATTAATAAGTATCAGCAGATAGAAATGGATAAAACGCTTACTTTTCTTTGTAACCATATGGGTGGATGTGAACGGATTAAAAATACTGTATTTCCCGTTACCTACAGCAAATACATTAACATGTCTATCCATTTGTTTATCGTATTATTACCCTTCGGACTGATTGAGTATTTCGGTTACATTGAGGTTCCATTGGTTGTAGCCATTGCCGCATTTTTTTTATTGGTTGAGAAAATGGCCGTTCATTTACAAGATCCCTTTGAAAACAGACCTACCGATACTCCTACAACAACAATTTGTAGAAACATAGAAAGAGATCTTTGCCAGATGCTGGATGACAGTAAAATTTATGAAGATAAACCACAGACGGAAATGGCACAGGTTGGCTCATATTACATACTTTAATACAGGCAGTGTATTCCTGCAACCATAGTAGATGTTTTATAAAATCAGGTATGCAAGAAAACTTATGACCGCAAGTTAAACCTTTCAATTTGTGGTCGTTTTTAATTAAATAAAAAGTCTTTTGATTGATAAATAAAACTAATTCCTATATTTAAGCCCATCCCTGTTGTATTCGACATACATTCAAAAAAAGTAACTTAATATTTACACTACTTTGAAAAAGAAAAGGGAAGAAATTCAAAGGTATCCGTTCTTGTTTACCTTTAACCGAGATCAGGAAATTAATACAACCACGATTAGGGAGCGATTAAGTAGAATTCCTCATCGTTTATATTCGCCTCACAGAACGGATTTTTATATGATCTTTCTTTTTACCGAAGGATCCGGGCAGTACATGGTAGATTTTAATAGAATACCGATAGAAAAGGGACACATGTTGTTTGTCTCGAAAGATCAGGTTCATGCGTTCGATCCTGGTGGCAATTATGATGGCTTGTCTATCATCTTTACAGAATCATTTTATTATAAATCTACCCGAGATCAGTTGTACCTGCAACAATCACAATTATTTAATGGTCAGCATGGAGTAGCATACATTAATGTTCTGCCTGACTATGAAAAGATAAAAGAGTATTTTAACGAAGTTGCGAAAGAACTGCACAAACCTTTGGATGAATTTCAGGGCGAGCTTTTGCATAACTATTTACACAATATCTTACTGACAGCTGAAAGACATGAAAGAAACCGGTTTGAATTGATTCGTGGAAATGCAAAATCAAGACAGCTGGTTGTCGATTTCAAAAAGCTCATAGAAAAAAATTTCAAAAAAACACATTCTGTAAATTTTTACGCGCAACTGCTGAATATTTCTATCCGGAGCCTGCAAAACGCTACAGCAGAACTCATTGGCAAAACACCGAAGCAAGTTATCAATGACAGAATTTTGCTCGAAGCCAAACGCATGCTGGCATACAACAGTCATACAGTTAAAGAAATAGCTTTCCTACTCGGCTTCGACGAGGTCACAAATTTCATTAAGTTTTTCAAATCAAAATCCGGGCTAACGCCAATTTTGTTTAGAAATTCAATTTTTTAAATTTCGTTTTTTTACCATTATAAGCAATCTTATCACCTTTTTCAAGCCGTGTTTTAGGTATAACTTTGGTTTAAAACTACCATAAAATGAAATATTTAAAAAACCATCAGCAGTACACATTTAATCATTTAATTTTTCTTCCCATATATTTGGTACTAATCCTGGTAAGCCTTGTCAATGGTTTTAATTTAATCTCCTCAGACTCGGTTACGCAGCTTGCTTATATCAACATTTATGGCTTCAAACCCGCAATACCAATAGTAAGTTCACTTTTTAAAATATTATTATATAGTGTCGGCGGCTTTCAGCTTTTAGCTGTGCTGATCCTATTTTATTCTCTAATAACTGGAGAATTTAAACTCAATAAACCAAAAACTTTTTTAAAATGGGGGTTGCTCACTGTAATCATTTCAGTTCTCATTCATGGTTATATTGTACGTGTCATTTCCAATCACCCCGCTTCAGCAGGTTTATATTTTCACCTTGTAATCTTATATATTGTATTGGCTTATACTGAATTTATTGAAAATAAGGCATCGAAAGATACTTTTTACGATAAAATAAAACTGTTACCAATTTACATTGGCGTTTTCTATACAATGGGTTTTCCTGGCTGGCAAAAAATTGTAAATGGAGACGTTGTTGTAGGTAAATATATAATAATGTTTAAAGACAGCTTTTTAGCTCAGTTACCTGGCGGAATAAAACCATTTATTTATTTTCTAGGAATTTTAGAGCTGACGGCAACAATCATGTTGCTGATCAGTTTCGTACGAGGTGAATTTTTGCTTAAACGACCAGCCATTTGGCTTAAAGGCGCTTTGTTTCTATCTGTGCTTACGTTTATTTTCCTATGTTTTGGTTTAAGTGTCCTGATTGTTTATCAGGGCGCTACCAATTTATTATTCTACAGTCTGTTCACGCTTGTACTTTATATTTATGTAGACCGGAATAGCCTGAAAAGTAAATTGTGACTTAAAGACAAAAAAGGCGAACTACTACTACAAAAAAAGCCTCTTTAGCTTATGCTAAAGAGGCTTAAAAATATTTGATACGAGGTTTATTTCCTAAGCATCAATTTTGGCATATTTAGCATTACGTTCAATAAATTCTCTACGTGGAGCAACTTCATCGCCCATTAACATAGAGAAAGTATGGTCACATTCTGCAGCGCTTTCAATAGTAGCCTGCATAAGTGTACGCGTAGCGGGATTTAAAGTCGTATCCCACAATTGTTCTGCGTTCATCTCTCCCAAACCTTTATAGCGCTGAATATGAACACTATCTTCTTTACCTGCACCTTTTAAACGTTGTACTGCTGCATCACGCTGAATATCATTCCAGCAGTATTCAAAGTCTTTGCCTTTTTTAACTTGATACAAAGGTGGAGAAGCGATGTAAACATAACCAGCCTCAACCAAAGAACGCATGTAACGATAGAAGAAAGTAAGAATCAAAGTTGTAATGTGTGAACCGTCGATATCCGCATCGGTCATGATTACAATTTTGTGGTAGCGAAGTTTGGTCATGTTTAATGCCTTATCATCTTCAGGAGTACCAATGCTTACACCGATTGCTGTAAACATATTTTTAATCTCGTCGTTCTCGTAAATTTTATGCTCCATTGCTTTTTCCACGTTCAGGATTTTACCTTTCAATGGAAGAATAGCCTGGTAGTTACGATCCCGGCCTTGTTTAGCCGTTCCACCTGCAGAATCTCCCTCTACAAGGAAAATCTCACATTTTTCAGGATCGCTATCAGAACAATCGGCTAATTTCCCTGGCAAGCCAGAACCGCCCATTACACTTTTGCGCTGAACCATTTCTCGTGCCTTACGTGCTGCTGCACGTGCAGTTGCGGCTAAAATTACCTTATTTATAATCAATTTGGCCTCTTTAGGATTTTCCTCTAGATAATATCCTAAAGCTTCGCCAACCGCAACATCTACTGCGCCCATTACCTCGCTGTTACCCAGTTTGGTTTTGGTTTGACCTTCAAATTGAGGTTCAGCAACTTTAACAGAAACTACAGCAGTTAAACCTTCTCTAAAGTCATCACCGGTAATTTCCATTTTAAGGTTTTTCAATAAACCAGATTTATCCGCATAGGCTTTAAGCGTACGTGTTAAACCACGACGGAAACCAGCAATATGCGTTCCGCCTTCATGTGTATTGATATTATTTACATAAGAATGGACATTCTCAGAATAACTGTCATTGTACTGGAAAGCCAATTCAACCGGAATACCATTTTTAATTCCTTCGATATAAACGGGCTCTGGTAAAAATGAAGCACGTGTTCCATCTAGAAAAGCAACAAATTCCTTTAAACCACCATCAGAATGAAAAGTTTCTGAAAGGAAAGAGCCATCTTCAACTGTTTCGCGTTCATCTGTTAGCGTTAATTTGATCCCTTTATTCAAAAATGCAAGTTCACGCAAACGGCCTGCTAATGTATCGTATTTGTATTCAAGTGTTTGCGTAAAAATTTCCGGATCTGGCTGAAAAGTCTGAATGGTACCTGTACGGTCAGACACGCCAATTTCCTTAACATCAAACATAGGTTTACCGCGTTCATATTCCTGCGTAAAGATTTTTCCTTCGCGGTGAACAACCGTTTTTACGTGTGTAGAAAGTGCATTAACACAACTTACACCCACACCGTGCAAACCACCAGAAACCTTGTAAGTATCTTTATCAAATTTACCACCGGCGTGTAACACGGTCATTACGATCTCTAAGGCAGATTTACCTTCCTTTTTATTGATTCCAGTTGGGATACCACGTCCGTTGTCTTCTACGGTTACAGAGTTTCCTTCATGAATGGTAACCAAAATATCGGTACAATACCCGGCAAGTGCCTCATCAATAGAGTTATCTACAACTTCATAAACCAAATGGTGCAAACCTTTAACGCCGGTATCGCCTATATACATTGAAGGGCGCTTACGCACCGCTTCTAAACCTTCTAAAACTTGAATATTATCGGCCGAATAATTCGACTTATCTTCTAATTCTTCGCTCATAAATAATTATAAAACTATAAGTATCAAAAATACGAAATTTTAGCCATATAGCCCAATATGTGGATAAGTTTTAAGTGATAAAAACGCTGCAAAATGCCTGTTAATGAACCCGCAAGCCTGCATAAAAATCTTCAGAATAAACGGTGTGATTTCTTATAAAAAAAAGTTTTATTATTCTTTAAACATTTGGCCTGGCACTAAAAAAATGTGCAAAATTGTAAGCACAATTGCCGCGAAGTATTCATTTTTAAGACTAAATCTTTAACATTTTTATAAAATTGCGATTAATATCAATTTTATATAAGTTTGCTAAAATTTATTAAACAATAATGGAAAGAAGAAATTTGAAAACCTTTGGTTTATTTGCATCCGCTGCTTTGATTACAGCTTTTTCTGCATGCCAAAACAAAGAAACTAAACCTGAGACAACAAAAACAGATAGTGCCGCTGTTGCTGCTTCTGCCAGCGAAAAAATCGTATTTGTAAATCAAGATTCACTTTTGACCAAATATGAATATTATAAAGACTTGAAAGTTAAATTTGAAGGCAAAACAAAAAGTGCCCAAAGTGATATTCAATCAAAAGGACAGGCATTTCAAAGAGAGGTAGCCGAATACCAAAAAAATGCAGGTACACTATCTGCAGATCAACGTAAAGCTACCGAAGAACGTTTGGGCCGTAAGCAACAGGAATTGCAAACGTATCAGCAAAATGCTGGTGGTGCTTTACAAAATGAACAAGCTACAGAAACCGAAAAGCTATATGATAAAGTTGCAGATTACTTAAAAACATATGCTAAAGGAAAAGGATATAAAATGGTTTTAACTTATTCTAAAGGCAACAGCGCAATTTTATTTGCTGATGAAAGTCTTGATGTTACAAACGAGGTAATTAAAGGTTTGAATGCTGAATACAGCAAAAAATAATCTGATTTTAATAATTTTCTAAATGCCCCGATTCGGGGCATTTTTTTTGTGCAATAGATTTATTATGGAAAACAATCACGAAGAATTTATGCGCATGGCGATTGAGCTATCCATAAATAATGTTAACAACAATACTGGTGGCCCTTTTGGCGCTGTAGTGGTAAAAGATGGTAAACTTGTAGCAAAATCTGCAAATCTGGTTACCACAACAAATGATCCTACGGCACATGCAGAAGTATCGGCCATTAGGTTGGCTTGTAAAGAATTGAATACCTTTGATTTAAGTGGATGTGTTATTTACACCAGTTGCGAACCTTGCCCAATGTGTTTGGGTGCCATTTACTGGGCGCGTATTGGAAAAATCTTCTATGCCAACACCAAAGTAGATGCGGATGAAATTGGATTTAGCGATAAGTTTATTTACGATGAACTGGATTTACCGCAGCAAGACAGAAATTTGCCAGTAGAGCAATTGATGCGAGAAGATGCACTTGCTGCTTTTAACCTGTGGACAAAAAACGAAACCAAAAAACATTATTAAAATAAAGATCGGCTGATCAAAAATGATGAGCCGATCTTTTTACCTGAATTTTGCCAAACCTGATGTTTCGTTTGCTAAACTGATCATCATCTCCAATTTCAGCGATACCGACTGATCTGAACCAGAATACCCAACAAACTTGAATATTATATTTCCATCAGGCCCGGATTAGATTTTGTAGGAATTTCGGTTACGTTATATGCAGTGCCCACATCAAAAACAGTTTCATCTTCTTTATTTTTGGTGTCGTAGAAGACGTTAAGCGGATATTTTCCATTCTGCAGAAACTTGTTTACAACCTCGCCCCTGTTTTTTTCCCGTTGAAAAGTATTTAAGAACAGAAAAATGATGTTCCGATTGTCTTTATACTTGATCATAGCCAAGTGAATTCCAGGAAATGATGTAACCCAAGGCCCGCACCAGGATGCCCAATATTCCAGAATGACAGTTTTACATTTAAAGCACTGAGTTGCACAGTTTCGCCATTTAAATTAAAAAATGGAAAATCGGGGGCAGCATCGTTAATCATTCTTTTCGCCCAAACAGCCTTATCATTTTCATGAGCAACTTTTAGTAATCCAGCATAATAGCCTTCAAAATCTCCAGTCTTCTTTAATCCTATAAACAGGGTTTTAAGTTTTGATTTTGTGGGATCAGAACCTTTCCCGGTTTTAATAAATTCTTTGGCTGTTTTAAACGCTTTTTCATTATCGCCATTTTTTAACAAATAAGTTTTGTAACGCTCTGTCATATCTGCTAAAATATTAAGGCGATAGGTATTTGATTTTTAATGATTTAAGCACTTCCTTTTAGGAATGATTATTGCCACTAAGTAATTATGACATACCAAGAAAAAACCAAAAGCGAGTTAGATTTCTGGATATTCAAATTATTGAAAAAACCATCATTTGCCAGCAAAGCAACAGATAAAATTCAGAAGAAGATTAATAGTTATATCCCGGACAAAATACATAACGCTATCACCGTTGCAATTAAACAGATGGTTAAAGCAGTGCTTTTTGGATCAAAATATACAACAGCATTGCCTGCAAATAATTTATCTCTACTCCACACCGAGGCTTTAGTTAAACAAAAAATAGAAGCTTATAAAAAGACGGGGGCTGCAGAAGGCGGAATAACAGGGGCGGGTGGTTTTCTGATGAGCCTGGCAGATTTCCCGATTTTACTGGGAATTAAAATGAAATTGCTCTTTGATATCGCCGCTTTATATGGTTACGATGTTAAAGATTACCGCGAGCGTTTATTTATCCTGAATATCTTCCAGCTTGCATTTTCCAGCAAAGAAGAAAGTCAGAAAGTTTTTCACAAAATCCAGAATTGGGATCAGCAGGCACATGCTTTACCAAATAACGTTGATGATTTTGATTGGCTTACTTTTCAGCAACAATACCGCGATTATATTGATTTGGCTAAGTTGGCTCAACTTCTCCCATTTGTTGGCGCTGCCGTTGGTGCAATTGCAAATTATAAATTAATAGAAAAACTTGGCGAGACTGCAATGATGTGTTACCGTATGCGAATGTTTGAACGCAGCCTGATTGAATATGCGCAAAACAACTCAAAATAGTCAGGCAATTCTATCTTCCTAATCTCAGCAATATGTATTAAAAAACTTGCAGTACTCTTGTTTTTTATCTGACCTTGTCTTTAAACTAACATATGGAAAAAGGGAGAATTTTGACAAAATTTGCAGGCACAATGTCGAAATCGTTCCATCATCCTTTTGGCTTTATATAATTTATTTCCTTGATGCAAAAAAAGAAAAGCCGCTTAACCGCTGTCCTTTAGTTTTCTTGTTTCTTAGCATTTAAAATTGCACGGTATATTACATCCTGAATACGGCCTCTAATATTCAAGGTATTTAAACTTTTATTTTTATCGTCCGGATACACGCGGTTTGATAAAAACACATAAACGAGATTGTATCTAGGATCTACCCAAATAGCTGTTCCGGTATAACCCGTGTGACCAAAAACTTCAGCTGAAGCCAATTTAGAAGGATATGCTTTCGTTGGATCGGGATCTTTACGATCAAAACCCAAACCTCTCCGACTTACTGTTGATTGATTGGAAGTAAAATACATGATGGTTTCGGGCTTAATATAATTTGCACCTCCGTATGTCCCTTTATTTAACCACATCTGACCCAGAATCGCCATATCATTTGCGCTTGCAAAGAAACCCGCATGACCGCTCACTCCGCCTAACATCGCTGCACCCGGATCATTTACGAAACCCTGAACGCGCATTTTGCGCAGCCAGCCATCGTTTTCTGTAGTCGGTATAAGTTGTTCTTTCAAAAATCTTTTCCGCGGCAGAAAGCCGGCAGTTTTCATTCCTAAAGGCTTATAGAAATTTCTGAAAGTATAATGATCAAGCGTTTCTTCAGAAATTTTTTCTACAATTTCTTTCATATAATACATACTCAAATCGCTATAAACGTATTTCCCTCTGGTTAATAATTTATCGCTGAGCATTTCTGGCCACATTACATCTTGAAAATAATTGGCTTTCAGATAATAGTTGTCTGCCAGTTGCGTTGGGTATTTTTTTGAAAATGTGGTATCGGTGTCTCCAGGTTTTAATCGTTCATAAAATTTTATATACGGATAAAAACCCGCTTGATGGAGCAAAATTTCTTTGACTTTCAAGTTTTGCTTTTCTGGCATTTGCCGCGTCCTGGCGATGTATTTTGTAACCAGACTATCTACAGAAAGTTTTCCTTCGTCATACAACTTCATGCTCATCATCGTTGTGGCAGCGAGTTTGGTAACCGAAGCCATGTCGAAAATATCATCGATAGTTGTTTTGCGTTGTTTGCTGTATGTTGGCGAACCAAATGCTTTGTTGTAAATCATATTTCCGTCTTTTATCACGGCTATTACTGCGCCAGGTGTGCCTTTACTTGCAATTGCCTGCTGGATGATTATCGGAATGCTATCCAGATCAGACTCGTTTATGCCAACAAATTCAGGAATTGTATAATGCAAACGCGTGGCCTGCTTTCCTTCTGCCAAACCGCCGAAAATAAGTTGTGGTATAATTGTGGCGGTAATCGGCGTATTGTAAATACTTTGGATGCAAACAGATTGGAAACCATTTACCTCCACAGAATCTTTGCTGGTGCCAACCTGCACCACAACAACTTGTTTTTGCTTTTCAAGTTCAGATATAAATTGAGTTAGTTGTTTTGTAATTCCTTCAGACGTTTTAAGGATGATCACATTGAACAATTTTAAATCATCGTTCAATAGGTTTAAATCTTGTTGATTTTGGGTGTAGATTTTTGGCAACCGCGTCAAATCCGCGTATTTACTCGCTAAACTATCAAAAATGGTGTTGTTGGTAAAACTAAGATTAACACTAGCTATCTGTGCATCTTCGAGTGCCAAAAGCGGGATCTTCCCATTCGCGTTGTGTATTAAATCAATTGCATTCCACTCCTTTTTTTCCTGAAGGAGATATTTCAAGTTCTCGGTATGTTTTTGTGCCGAAGACATTAAAAAACTAAACTGAAACATTAGAAAAATGATACTTACTGATGCACGAAAATTCATATCAGAAAAATTAAATAAAGAGAGGATACCTTTCGGTATCCTCTGAAAATTATATTGCCGGATCTGCCGGAGTATTTGGATTGGTGAGTCTTTCCTGATCTGGATAAGGATAGAAATTACGATTGCGTTCAGTTATATCTGCTGGTGGCGCCGGACGGCCAAACCTGCGACTGTCTTCCAATCGTTGTCCGCTCAAATACAGCTCTGCACAACGCTGTTTATATACTTCCAGTAGCAGCGCATCTTTAGAAACTGTTCCGTTATAGGCTGCCAAACCTGGATAAATACCAAAAACATCTCCACTGGTTTGTGTTCTGATTTCATTAATCAACGCCAATGCATCAGCCAATGTTCCATTGTTTCTTAAAATCGCTTCTGCACGGATAAGTTTCATCTCATCTGGAATATACACGGGCACTTCTCCAATCTGATTGGTTGCAAAAGCATTCAGCTTTCTGGTTGTTGTAGTTGTTGTACCGGTTGTTGTTGTGGTGGTGGTAATATAAAAAGCTTCACGTTTATCTCCACTTTCAAATAAAGCAGTAGGCAAACCCAGGTTGGCTTGTGGCGTATAATATTGCAGTGTAACAGCAGTATTCCAGATTGGATTTACGGTTGTAGTGCTGTACGTAAATACACTTTTACTGGTTAAATCTACTGCCGAGGCATTTGTAATAGCGGCAGCATAATTTCCGGCCATCAAATTATACCGCGCATTAAATGCGTATAAAGCATTTTTTAAATTGAAGTTTGTGCCCGAAACATTTGTTGTAAATTCTGCAGAAACCGGCGTAGCATTAATTTGTGCAATGGCTTCATTTAACAACCGGATTGCTTCAGTTAAAACCGCCTGGCGTGCATAAAATGGCGCATTTCCAGCCTTACTGGTATTGATATTACTTTGTTCAAACGAAACCGCCAAAGTGCCCAACGCAATGGCTTTATACAGTTTTGCATGCGCAAGTATACCAGACAAAGTGCCACCAGTAATTGTGCTGATATTTCCTGCATTGTTGATAACATCTTCGCTCATACTCATCAATTTCTGCATATTGGACCACAATGCAAGTACATTTCCATTTGCGGTTGGCAAGGCGGTACCACCAGCTTCAAGTTCTAAAGTATTGGTAAAAGTTGCCGTTCCTTTAAGTTCTCTGGCGGTAACCGCCGGATAAAAATAGGAAGCAGCAATACCGCTGGTTGAGTAATATTGACGCAAGCCAACACTCAGCCCAATTATACCTTCGCGCGTTGTAAGCACATCTGCTTCTGTTGGTGCATTGGGATTTAATACATCTAACTTACAACTGCCGCCTAAAATTAAAATCAGACTCAGTAAAGTAAGTTTCAGTTTATATATCTTTTTCATTTTTGATTTCTTTAAGGTTTTTAAAAGGTCATACTTAATCCAACAATAATTTGTCTCGGTATTGGAACTTCAACAAAGTCGAATCCGCGTACAGCAGTACTTTGTCCGGCCGAGTTAATTTCGGGATCATAACCACTATAATTATCAATAGAAAATAAATTCCTTCCGGCAACGCTGAACTTCATACTGCCATTTTTCAAAAATTTAGGTTTAAAATCATAAGAAGCGGAAACTTCGCGAAGTTTAACGTAAGAGCCGTCTTCTATCCAGTTTTCGAAAATGGAAAATAAAGCAGCAGAAGTTCCTTTTGGTACTTCGCCTCTTAGTTCTGCTTCATAACCTTTTAATCCACCATATAAATCGCGATCTCCTACTCGGCGCGTAAAGTTGAATACATCGGCACCGATAGAGGCATCTATCTGCGCACGGAAAGAAAAATGCTTGCCAACACTAACTTCATTAATTAATGATCCTGTCCAATCCGGATTTGGATCGCCAATTACTTTGCGCAAATTGCTGCCGTTTGCACCACGTGCAGGTTGTGGCAATCCATTTACTGTTACAATAGATCCATCCGCATTGCGGGCGAAATATGTCGAATAGAAAGCGCCGATTGGATAACCATTCACCGCAGCTACCTGACTAAAACCACCTGCGAAAGAAAGTACACCGCCCGGAATGTTGTCAACCACGTTTTTATTCCGTGAATAAATGGCTACAATGTTCCATTTTACTTTATCGGTAAGTACCGGAACACCTCTAAGCATAATCTCCAAACCGCGATTGGTCATTGTACCGATATTCAAATATTCGCTACTGAAACCTGTGCTTGGCGTTAAATTCACCAAATTAAGCAGGTCGCTCACATTTTTGCGGTAGTATGAAAATTCCAATCCAATGCGTTCATTAAAGAAACTGATATCCGTACCCACCTCAAATTCTTCTTGTCGTTCGGGCTTAATTGAACTGTTCCCCAACAAAGTTGAAGAATATACACTTGGCAGACCGCCAGAATTTGCAGGTAGATAATTGGTATATTGGTCAAATGCACCTAAAGCAGTTAAATTTCCGGATTCACCGTAAGAAGCACGAATTTTCAGACTAGAAATCACATTTTTAATTTTAGATTCCTGCCAGAATTTCTCGTTAGATAAAACATAACTTCCGCTAAATTTTTTATAAAACTGAGAACGGTTATCTCGCCCAAAAACAGAAGAAACATCGTTTCTTAAAGCTGCAGTAAGGTAAAGTTTATCCCACAAACCAAAAGTTTGCTGTAGATAAGCGCCCATTACATTAATGGTAGAACGCGCTTCTGTTCCGATAACAACCCCATTATTTACTGTTTGACCAACCAATCCAAGTTGCGTAGCTGTTAAACCGGTTTGATAAACTTTTTCATTTTGTGCAGTAGCGCCAATACCGGAAGTTGATTCTAGCCAATCGGTAATTTTTGTTTGATAAGATGCCGTAATGTCATTATTGACCATAAAAGTTGTACGGTCTGCACGTTTAGAATATCCGGTATTGTAGGTTGGTGTTGTATTTCCTACCGGAATGTATCCTGTTCCAATTTGTGTTGCGTTATCATATCCCAAAGTGTAGTTAATGGTTAGGCCTTTAACAGGTGTTGCGGTTGCCTGAAAGTTACCAATAAAACGACTTGTACGTTGTTGAAAATCAAATCGGTTAATTGCCTCAAGCGGATTTGTACGCGGAACCGCAACGGGAGATGTAGAAGGATAAACGCCGTTAACCGGATTTGGATTGATATAATTATTGGCAAAAATAAATCCCGTTAATGCTCCGTACGCTTCATTTAAACCACCATTTGGAATCTCATGGCTGGAACTGATCACGTAATTTGCACCAGCAGAAATTTTCAACCAATTGGTAATCGTTTGATCTACGCGCACTTTTGCACCGCCTCTGCTAAAATCAGAATTATCTATAATCCCTTGGTTAAACAGATAATTTCCACTTACATAATATTGAGTTCCATTGCTTCCTCCAGAAACCGAAACGTTATTTTCTGAACCATAAGCTGTCCGAAAAATATCATCCTGATAATCATATCGCTGTACCGCGGTTTGTGTCAAATCTGTTGCTGTTGTATTGTTAAAGCGAAATGGATACGTATTTACATCCAGAGTTTTACGTACCTCACTTACTTTAAAATTTGTAGACGCAGTAATTACCGGTTTGCCTTCCTTACCTTTTTTCGTAAAAATCTGCACTACCCCATTACTGGCACGCGAGCCGTAAATGGCTGCCGCAGCTGCACCTTTTATAATTTCTATGCGGTCTATATCATTTGGGTTAATATCTACCAAACGATTTTGTGCATATCCGCCCAAATCCAGCAACTCTGCCGAATTGTTATTAACAATTACACCATCTACAATATACAGTGGATCGCCACCGCCAACAATTGTACTTGAACCGCGCAAACGAATACTGATCCCTCCTGCCGGATTACCAGAATTTTGAGAAATCTGAGCACCTGCAACTTTACCGGCCAAAGCCTGATCTATTGAGGTTGCATTACTATTGACGAGATCTTTTGAACTTACGGTAGAAATGGCGTTGCCTAAAGTTTTACGACTTGTTGCCACCGAATTTCCGGTTACCACAACCTCATTTAGCCGAACCAAATCTTCATTAATTGTAGCATTTATGGTTATTGTTTTTTCATCTCCAAGAATTAAAACCTGGTTTTTCGGACTGTAGCCAAGAAAACTAAAGCCCAATTGATATTTCCCAGCACCTAATTTTGCTGAAAACTGAAAGTTTCCACTTCCATCTGTTGCGCCACCAATTGTTGTATTTTCTATCTTGATACTCACGCCGGGTAGGGCTTCTCCGGTTCTTGCATCTTTAACGCTTCCTTTGATTAAGTAGGGCCCGCTTTGCGCGTAAATTGTTCCAAACAGTACCAAAGAAAAAAGGACGATCAGAAGACTGGGCCTGACCAGCCTGGTTAGTAAATTTTTATTCATATTTTAAGTTTTATGGTTGTTTAGGGTTGATAATTCTTTATCCCGGCAAACTAATTTTGCCCATTGCTACTGCCGGCATCTCCGGCCTGTTAGCGTAGCTATATTCTTCTGCGGCAACACATTCATTGGCCAAAAGCGCAAATAAAACAGCTTCTTTTGCATCCGGATTAATGCCCAGCTCGTTTGTGTCTTTCATTTCGCAATTTAAGTACGCAGATAATTTTTCGCGAACAAGTGGATTGTGCATGCCTCCGCCACTCATGTACACTACAAAATTTTCTTGGTTTGTTAATGATTTTGCAATTGCATCGGCAATAGTTTTTGCGGTAAACTCTGCCAGCGTGGCTAAAATATCTTCGTTAGCCGGAAAAACATTTAGCTTTTCCAAAGCACTGCTCAGATAGTTAAGGTTGAACAATTCTGGCCCCGTAGTTTTTGGAAAACTGAGGGTAAAAAAAGAATCAGACAAAAGTGCTTCAAGTAGTGGTTCATTTACTTTTCCGCTTTTTGCCAGTTTTGCACCATCATCAAAAAATTTACCTGGATAATTTCTTTGAACAAATTGATCCATCAATGTATTTCCGGGGCCGATATCTGTCGAGAAGATTTTATCAAAGCTGAAACCTGCCGGCAGGAAAGTAAAATTGGCAATACCACCAATGTTGAGCAGAATACGGTTTTCGGTTTCGCTGGAGAAAATTAAATAATCTCCATAAACAGCCAATGGCGCACCTTCTCCGCCTGCAGCAATATGTTTTTGCCGAAAGTCGCTTAACGTTATAATGCCGGTTTTAACAGCGATATGATCGGCATCGCCAATTTGTAATGTCGCATTTGGATAATTTGGCAGTTGGTGGATAGATTTCGGCGCGTGGTAGATTGTTTGTCCGTGACTGGCAATCAGATCAACCTGTTCTGGTGCAACATTCCATTCGGCGAGTGCCTGTAAAATAAGCGTTGCATGGAAATTGCCTATATAAGCATTCATCAATGTAACACTTTGTAAATCTACTTTGCGTTGAGAAGAAATTTTGCGGAGTTCTGTTTTAAATTCAGCAGAATAATCTACCGTCTTAAAATTTAATAGCCGGATAGTAGTATGAATACCGCTGCCAGAAAATTCGCAAAGTGCAATATCCAAACCATCTAAAGATGTACCGGACATTAATCCGATAATGATTCTCGATTCAGATTTACTAATATCATGGAGTTTTTGTAGAGATTTATTCATCTAAAGCCGAATTTACCATCAATAAACACGCATCAAAATGCAAAAAAGCCCCGCTCACTATTCGTTCTGGTAAATATATAGATTTTAGATCCTCATTTTGTGCATTTTTCCAAATAAAAAACGCACAAAAACGCATATCCCAATGTTTCGTAAAGCTAAATGCATTTAGATGGTATATCGCAGTCAATTTTTTTAAGAAGCCACAAAATTCAGCTTATTGCTCCTCTTTATCTTCTTCAAAAAAACCATCTATTAAACCATCGGTTTCGCGCCGGTCTTTTTTTGTCGGTCTTCCGCTTCCGCGATCTCTCCTTAAAACCGGCGCATGAAATACACTTTTAAAACTGTGTGTATCTTCAACCGGAGTTAAGTCCTTATATTTTGTTAAAGCTGTGGGAGAATCTGTCCTGTTATAAGAAAAATCAACAACTTCAATTATTTTTTTTTCAATTCCTTTGGAAACCTGGTAAACGTCGCCAATTTTCACAATTGCAGATGCCTTAATATTTTGGCCGTTTAACTTCACCCGCCCGGCTTTACAAGCATCGGTAGCCATACTGCGTGTTTTAAAAAGTCGTATCGCCCACAAATATTTATCTATCCGAAGTTTTTCCTGTTCTGTCATAGCACCCAAAAATACGCATCACCTTGTTATCTCTGAAATCCGCAAAGGATATTTTTGTTACGGGCGTAATTTATCACAATTGCATTGCATTTCTTACCAAGTTTTGGCCTGTAATAAGATAAAATTGATTTATTTTGCGTAAAATTTAAAAACATCATGTATTCAGATTTAAAGAAATTAATTGAAGCCGCCTGGGAAGACAGAACCCTGTTAAAGTATAGCAACTATTGTGAAGCCATTGAAACCGTTATTTTAGGTTTAGACAAAGGTGAAATTCGTGTTGCCGAACCTGTTTTAAACTCTTGGGGCATTAATGAGTGGGTTAAAAAAGCGGTTATTTTATATTTTCCGATCCGTGAGATGAAGGAAATTAAAAGCGGCCCTTTTGTTTACCACGACAAAATGGATTTAAAAACAGACTATAAAGCAACTGGTGTGCGCGTAGTGCCAATGGCAAGTGCGCGTTACGGATCTTTTTTGGCTAAAGGTGTAATCATGATGCCATCTTACGTAAATATTGGCGCTTATGTTGATGAAGGTACAATGGTAGATACCTGGGCAACTGTTGGTTCTTGTGCGCAAATTGGTAAACGCGTTCATTTAAGTGGTGGTGTTGGTATTGGCGGTGTTTTAGAACCTGTACAAGCTGCTCCGGTAATTATTGAAGATGATGCCTTTTTAGGATCGAGAGCTATTGTTGTAGAAGGTGTAAAAGTAGAACGCGAAGCAGTATTGGGTGCAAATGTTGTATTAACTGCATCTACAAAAATTATTGATGTTACCGGCCCTGAACCTGTAGAATACAAAGGTATTGTACCTGCCCGTTCAGTAGTTATTCCTGGAAGTTATACCAAAAAATTCCCTTCTGGCGAATATCAGGTTCCTTGTGCATTAATTATCGGAAAACGTAAAGAGAGCACAGATAAAAAAACTTCCCTTAATGATGCATTAAGAGAAAACAATGTAGCCGTTTAGGCAGAGCGCGAATAGGTGAAAGCTGAAAGCAATATACAAACCACTAAAGTCGAAAGCACCGAACTTGAGCAATCAAGCTTTGGGCTTTCAGCTTTTAGTCCTCGTCTCAAAATTGGCTACGATGGTAAACGCGCAGCAAACAATCTTACCGGATTAGGCAATTACAGCCGTTCTCTGATAGAGCAGCTCGCCAAGCAATTTCCAGAAAACGACTATCTGGTTTACACGCCAAAAATAAAATCTTCTAAACAGATTGATGCTTTTTTCGAAACCGAAAAAGTAAAACTGATACAACCCGTAAACAGCGCACTTCTTTGGCGTAGTTTAAATATTTTAAAAGATTTACTTCGCGATGGCGTTCAGATTTATCATGGCCTAAGTCATGAAATCCCTTTCGCAATTCACCACACCAAAATTAAATCTGTAGTAACCATTCACGATTTAATTTTTCTGCGTTATCCAGAATATTATAAATTTATAGACAGGAAGCTGTACGCGTTTAAAGCGAGGTATGCGTGCAAAAACGCCAACAGGATTATTGCAATCAGCGAAAAAACAAAATCAGATATTGTCGAATTTTTTAATGTCGATGCCGATAAAATCGATGTGGTGTATCAAAGCTGCGACGATTCTTTTAAAAGCGCTTTCCATCCAACAAGACTTAATGAAATTAGGAAAAAATATCAATTGCCAGAGCAGTTTATTCTAAATGTTGGTACAATAGAACCACGCAAAAACTTAAAACTTTTAATTCAGGCTTTAAGCAAGGTTCCTGCAACACACAAACTTATCGCCATTGGCAGACAAACGACCTATTTTAAAGAAGTTGAACAAGAGATTATTAAACTCGGCCTGCAAGATCGGGTGGTTTTTTTGAAAGATATTCCTTTTGGCGATTTGCCGGGAATTTACCAACTGGCGAGTATTTTTGTTTATCCGTCGTTTTACGAAGGCTTCGGAATCCCCATTATAGAAGCTTTGTACTCTTGTGTACCTGTTGTTGCAGCCACTGGCTCTTGCCTGGAAGAAGCAGGCGGCCCGGATAGCCTGTATGTTTCTCCTACAGATTCAGACGTGCTTGCACAAGCAATTAATAAAATTCTATCTTCTGAAGAACTTAAACTTAGGATGCAAAAAAAGGGCTACGAATTTGTTCAAAAATTCAATAGCCCGTTGATTAATCAGCAACTGATGGATATTTACCAGCAGCTTTAAAATTTTATTATTTAGGCGGATATTGTGCCAAAATTTCTTTTACACCAGTCTGGAACCTTTCTTCGCGTTTTTTGTAATTGTCCATATTCAAACCGCTACCCAAACCGTGCCAAAAGAGTTTCTTCTGTTGAGGATCTAAAAAATCGATAATAATTGTGCCTTCTGTAAATTGGTTTACATTATTGAAGCCACCGCCCCAAAATCCTCCGCGCCAGCCCCAACCCCAGCCCATGCCGTAATAACCCGGACCATAGTTATAAACTTCTGTACGCTCGCGAGACACCAAAACCAGGTTAACCAAAAAATCTGGTTTCCCTTCTGCTTTAACAAAACCTTTTGCGGCCATCTCTGCATCCAAAGCAGCCATTAAACGTCTCTTATCTAAATCATTCAGACGAAGACGGGCAAGGCCTTTATCATAAAAACTATAACTTTTATACGCACGAAAATCTACATTTTTATCATAATCTGAAGCAGTACGTAGAGAACTGCAGGATGATAATGCTACCACAACTGCTAGAAGCATTATAAGTTTAGCGAATATTTTCATTTCTAATGTGTTTTGTCTTTTAATAACCTCAATAAATATAACGATATAAACTGTAAAAAAGATTTCGTTAAAGTATAATTCTTGTAATATTTACGCGAAAATAACGGATGAAAATAATGATTGTTTTATCGTAATATGTTAAATTATATCATATTGACATTATTTAACATATCCATTTAAAAATTACCTTTGCATTATGCTAAAAGAGGAAATAAACAAAGCTTTGGAAGTGCTGAAAGCGGGCGGTGTAATTCTTTATCCAACTGATACCATTTGGGGTTTAGGCTGCGATGCAACCAATCCGGAAGCGGTAGAAAAGGTATTGAAAATAAAAAATCGACCGGCAGAAAAAAGCCTGATTGTTTTGTTAGATACAGACAGTAAATTACAAAGTTATGTAACCGAAATTCCCGATGTTGCTTACGATTTGATTGAATACGCGGAAAAACCCTTAACCATCGTTTTCTCAGGTGCAAAAAACCTGGCAAACAATGTAATCAATACAGACGGAAGTGTAGGCATCAGAATTGTCAAACATGATTTTTGTACACCCCTCATTCAACGGTTCAAAAAACCGGTTGTATCTACTTCTGCTAATCTCAGTGGTGAACCGTCTCCTAAATTTTTCGATGACATTGAACCTGCCATTGTCGATGCTGTAGATTTGGTAGTTAATTTTGAGCAGGAAAATCGTACAGCAAAAACGCCTTCAACTATTATGAAGATATCTTCTGGTGGCCAATTTGAATTTTTACGAAGATAGACAATCGAGCCAAATGCCCTTTTATTCGCCTTAAAGGCAGCAACGCCAAATGTTTTTCTTAATTTCGTGCGGTAAAAGGTACACACAATTATGCAGGAAAAATTAACTGATGGCGATAAGGACTTTTCGTTGGAAGACATTCCCTTTTTAAAAAAATCGATCTTTCAGAATTCAGGCGTAAAAAACGAACCCGGAGATTTAACGCCTATTTTTAGAACCTTATCGATCATTGCAGACAAAAGTGAACTGAAAGCTTTTGTAATTGGTGGTTTTGTACGCGATCTGTTTCTTCAGCGCCCGTCTAAAGATATCGATGTTGTTGTTGTGGGCAGTGGGATTGAATATGCAGAAGCTGTAGGTAAAAAACTAAACAGCAAAGTTGCCGTTTTTAAAAACTTCGGCACAGCTAATATCAAATATCAGGATATTGAAGTAGAATTTGTTGGTGCCAGAAAGGAATCTTACCGATCGGACTCGCGTAAACCAATTGTTGAAGACGGGACTTTAGAAGACGACCAACTTCGCCGTGATTTTACCATTAATGCATTGGCCATAAACCTAAATAAAGACAATTTTGGTGAATTACTGGATCCTTTTAATGGATTGGATGATTTAAACAATAAAATTATCCGTACACCTTTAGATCCTGAAATTACCTTTTCTGACGATCCTCTACGTATGATGCGTGCCATTCGTTTTGCATCGCAGCTAAAATTCAGCATCGATCAAAACGCATTGATAGCAATTAAAGCACAAAGAAAAAGAATTTCAATCGTTTCAAAAGAACGTATCACAGACGAACTCAATAAAATTATCCTTTCACCAAAA
This sequence comes from Pedobacter terrestris, assembly GCF_052343045.1. Lineage (NCBI taxonomy): Bacteria > Pseudomonadati > Bacteroidota > Sphingobacteriia > Sphingobacteriales > Sphingobacteriaceae > Pedobacter > Pedobacter terrestris. The sequence continues at coordinate 3,286,801 of NZ_CP180264.1, forward strand.
CCTTCTATAGGATTTAAACACCTCTTTGACACCGGTTTACTGGAAATTATTTTCCCTCAAATGGCGCAACTTTATGGTGTAGATATCATTAAAGGGAAAGGCCATAAAGATAATTTTTACCATACATTAGAAGTATTGGATAACATTTGTGCAGATACAAACGATCTTTGGTTAAGATGGGCTGCCATTTTGCACGACATTGCCAAACCCGCTACCAAACGATTTGAAGAAGGCCATGGTTGGACTTTTCACGGCCACGAAGATAAAGGCGCCAGAATGGTTCCAAAAATTTTCGCGCAGCTAAAACTTCCGCTAAATGAAAAAATGAAATATGTGCAAAAATTGGTTCAGCTTCATTTAAGACCAATTGTACTTGCACAAGATACCGTTACAGATTCTGCCGTAAGGCGCTTATTATTTGATGCTGGCGAAGAAATAGAAAGCCTGATGCTGCTGTGCAATGCGGATGTAACCACAAAAAACGAATACAAAAAAACCAAATACCGCAACAACTTTGAGCTTGTTAAACAGAAGCTGAAAGATGTAGAAGAACGGGACAAAATTCGCAACTGGCAACCGCCAATTACCGGATTAGACATTATGGAAACCTTTAATTTGCAGGCGGGCAAAGAGGTTGGTTTAATTAAAAATGCGATTCGCGAAGCGATTCTGGAAGGCGATATTGCAAATAATTATGCTGAAGCCTTCAATTTTATGCTCAATCAAGCAAAACAAATGGGATTGAATCCTGTTAATAAAAATTAATTGCCGAAAGGATTGTTACAGCCGCAACTTTGTGGTGCAATAAAATAATTTTACTTTTACGGTTCCAAAATACAATAATGGCTATTTATAAATTTAGAATTACTTTTGAAGATTTTGATGATGTTGTAAGAGAGATCGACATTAAATCAAACCAAACATTTGAGGATTTGCATCGCGCAATCCATAAATCTACAGGTTATAATGCAGAAAAATCTTCTTCATTCTATGTAAGTACAGACAACTGGTTAAAAGGCGATGAAATAGCCTACTTACCAAGCGATCGTAAAAAAGACCGTGTGGTGTTGATGGAGAAATCCAAACTAAGTGGTTTTATCGAAGATCCGCATCAGAAATTCTATTATACCTACAACTTCGATCGTCCATATGATTTTCATGTAGAACTGATTAAAATTGTACTGGATGCTGATCCAAGTATTGAATACCCTTTTCTGGCTAAAAGTGCCGGAGAAGCACCAAAAATTATGGAACGCAACAGTCCGCAAGCAGTTGATCCGCGGGGAGCAGCTGCAACAGCCAGCGAATTTGATTTTTTAAATGAAATGAATTTTGTTCCGGAAGATACCGATGAACTGGAAGCAATGGGCGAAATGGGCATCAATAAAGAAGAGCGTGAAGATGATGATGACGAAAGTGAGGAAGACGATGAATTTGGGGATGAATTTTCGGATAACGACAATTATGACGAAGACCACAAAGAAGATTACTAATCGAAAATAAAACGTTGCAAAAGCTGTCAAATGAAAAATTTAGACAGCTTTTGTTTTAAATACACGAACCATTGAATACCTCACCAACACGTAAAAAAACACTTATCTCTGTAGTTGGCCCAACAGCAATTGGCAAAACAGCGTTAGCTATACAACTGGCTAAAGAATTTCAGACAGAAATCATCTCATCAGACTCCCGGCAGTTTTTCAAAGAAATGGCTATAGGCACGGCAAAGCCGGATGAAAGTGAACTTGCTGCAGCCAAGCATCATTTTATTAACTCTCATTCCGTTACACAATTATTTAGTACCGGCGATTTTGAAGTTGAAGCGCTAAAAACTTTAGACCAGATTTTCTTGGATCATGATGTGGCCGTTATGGTTGGTGGTTCTGGTTTGTATATAAATGCACTATTAAATGGTTTGGACGAAATGCCGGAAATTGATTTGAATATCCGCGCATCTTTGAACCAAAAATTTGAAAAAGAAGGTCTATCGGCCATTCAAAAAGAACTTGCAAAGCTTGATCCCGAATACTTTGCAAAAGTAGATCAGAATAACCCTCAAAGAATGATTCGAGGATTGGAAGTCATTCTTTCTACTGGACAAAAGCTCTCATCTATGTTATCTGCAACTAAAAAAGAACGTTCTTTTCATGTTATCAAAATCGGATTGAACACAGACAGAGCTGTTTTATATGATCGAATTAACAAACGTGTAGATCAAATGATTGAAAGTGGTTTAATAGCAGAAGTCGAGTCGCTTCTTCCCTATCGGCACTACAATGCTTTAAATACCGTTGGATACAGTGAAATATTTGATTATCTCGACGAAAAAATCTCTCTTGAAGATGCCATTTCAGCAATCAAGCAAAATACCCGTCGGTTTGCAAAACGCCAGCTTACTTGGTTTAGAAGAGATGAGGGAATTACCTGGTTTCAGCCTGAACAATGTGAGGTTATTGTATCCAAAATTAGGAAAGATTTGAATGCATAAAAAAAGAGACATTGGCTAATGTCTCTTTTAAATTTAGTCTCTATCACCCGATTAATTCGGAAATTTTACTGCTCTATACTTTGTAATATCGATAGTTGGGATTGCTGAACCATATTTCCCATTGATTGCATCGATAAAGAAATTTGCAATTACCGCGTTTCCTCTTGGGGTTAAATGTATTCCGTCAAGAGAAAATGCGCCGCCGGATATAAATGCAGAGGTCAGATTAATCCCCTGGATAGGCAATCCACCCGGAATACTTAATCTGTTCATGTACGTATATGTATCTGCAACTGCAAGATCCTTACTCGCTGCTAACGATTTGATTGATGCATTGTAACTGTTCACATAATCCTTAACGCGGGCAACTTCTTCGCTATCTAAAACCCAGCTGCTTGCAATTGGATTAGTTGGCGTTAAACCAATACCTTGCGCAAATTGTGTAGCTGCAGAGAAATCAAGACGAAATAAATCCTGATTAGTTGCTGCTCTTGAACCAGAAGCCGTTTGAATATAAATATTCGTCAATGCCGGATTAATTGCTGCTGCACCAGCTTTTAATGCTGCTGTAGTTACCGTGTGGAAATACGGAATTGTAGTTACATCAGGTATTGTGGCAACAATACCTTTTTGGCCGCTCGCTGTCAATACAGTTAATAAACTAGAATAAGCGGCAGCAAAGGCAGTTTTATCTGTTAGATTGTTGGTTGCTCCGGTTACTACACCACCATTTGTTGCATAACCTAAAACATCGTTATTTCCCAACCATAATGAGAAAAACGTGTGACTTCTACCGCCAATAAAAGCAGCGTATGAAGTTGTACCAACACTGGCATCAGCCAATACACGTTCAAAATACGGATTTAATGCACTATATGCAGGTACAGTTGCCAAAGCAACACTCATACCTGGTATTCCAAGATTTTGAATTTCAGTAGTGTATTTGGTTAGTAAAGTACTGCTTGAATTTCGCCAAGCATTACCCGAATTTCTGCCTAATGTTGGCGTGCCATTTACCAAAGCGGTTAAAGTTATGTAACCCGAACCATCAGATTGTGCATCTGTAAAAAACGGAGATGTGAAACTTCCTCCACCTACAGAAGCCATTTTCTCTGCAATGAGATTTGGATAGGCAACTTTTTGCCCTTCTAAATACAATCCTCCATCTGCAAAGCCTGCTGTAAGGGAGTTACCAACTGCAATGTATTTGCTAAAGTTAGCAGAACCGGCTGTAGTTCCCGCAGTTGTATCAATTTCTGGTTTACATGATGCTACGAATAATACGGCAGCAGCAACAAAACTATTTAATATAATTTTTTTCATTTGTAAATCTCCTACCATTTATAAGTTAATGAAAGTCCTGGTGCATACACCAAAGTTTTAAAGGTGCCGTCTAAACCAGTTTCCAGATTTTTTTGAGTACGTGCTTTAACATCTTCAAATAAGAATGATGCGTTTAACTCAAAATGGCTTGTGGGTGCATAACCCAAACCTACGCTAAGTAAATAACGATCAGCATCTGGTGCCTCTGGTGTAACATAGCCATCTTGAACAGGTGTAAAAGCATAACCAACACCTGCACGCAATGCCAATTTCTCACTCGCCTGATGATTAATACCCAATTTTACAGATGCACCATCGCGATAGTTGCGCTCAGAACGTGTGTCCAATAAGGCAGAAGTATTAGTAGCATAATCAAAAGCCAATTCCTGATATACACGCCATTGCACCCAACTCGCATCAAAAGCAAGTTGCGTTTTCGACGATAATGGAATACCAATACCTAAGGTAGTGGTTGAAGGAAGTGGTAATTCGGCATTAAATGTATTCCCGGCAGGAAACGAAGTCCTAAGTGACTCTGGAACATCAAATGTTGCAGAACCTCCATTCAATTTTGTATTTACTTTAGATTTGTGTACTACCGCGAATGAGATATTACTAAGTGTTTTGATATAAATACCTGCATTCCATCCCCATCCGTCACCGGTTCCATCTAGTGTTGCCAAACCAGATCGGCCATCAGGATAGTTAACGGGTAATGCACGTTGAAGATTAACTTCTCCATGGTTATAAACCAAACCAGCGCCAATACCTATTGCATCCGTTATTTTAACGCTTAATGTTGGCTGAAAGTAAATTGCCTTTAGATTAAGTGAAGTTAAGGCATAACGGCCAGACCAGTTTTGTCCCCAATCTACCATTCCGCCAAATGGAGTGTAAACACCTAAACCGAGTTTCCATTTATTCGATTTTGGCCCCCAAACTGCGTAAAATTCAAAAGGAGGTGCAATATTATTTTCTACGTTCTCGTTTACATTTGAACCCCTTAATTGAAATGTTGATTTGAATAATAACGGGCTTACACCTGCTGACACGGAATTCTTCTCTAAGAAGGATACTGCACCAGGATTATAAAAAACAGAAGCTTCATCTAAAGCCAATGCAGAACCTGCACCCGCCATAGCATTTTGCTTTTGTCCTTGTAAATTTACCTGGAACCCCTGCCCAAAAACCCACAATGGAGCAGAGAGTAAAACGCTCAATAAAATTTTTCTCATATTATAAATGGTTATATAACAAATATATATTATGTATGCATAGTATCCAACTATTTATGCAAAAGTTTTGCCTTTAAAAATCTAAGCCTGAGCGGTTGGGCCTCCAAACCCCATTGGATATGGAGATTCATTCTGCGCCTTAATCCTACCGTTTACAGCTTCAAATTTTTCTATATTATCCTCTAGTGCTGCCAGTAATCTTTTCGCATGCTCTGGTGTTAAAATGATTCTTGATTTCACTTTAGCTTTTGGAATACCCGGCATTACGCGAATAAAGTCCAATACAAATTCGGTATTGGAATGGGTAATAATGGCCAGGTTTGAAAAAATCCCTTCTGCTATCTCTTCGGATAGTTCAATGTTTAATTGGTTTTCGTTGTTTTGTTCTTCCATGATGATCAAAAGTAAAAAAATCTTCCGCTATGCACTGATTAAACAGGAGATTTTATGAAGTGTTTTAAAGATACCTTCGCATTAGGTAACTTTTATGAAACTATATTTTTCGGTTTAATATAGTCAGTGCCTCTTCGTCTTCATATTTAAGAATAAGAGATTTTAACTTGACTTTAAGCGACTCTTTAATTGTTTGATAGGCTGGATCTGCAATCAAATTCCGAACCTCGGTCGGATCCTTCTTTAAATCGTAAAGTTCCCAGGTTTCCACACCATTATAGAAACGAATTAGTGTATAGTTATCTGTTCGTATACCAAAATGAGGCGATACGTAATGCGGGCCAGGATATTCGTAATAATGATAATATGAACCTTCAGGGCTCCAGTTTTTAATTTTAGGATTTTTCAGTACGGGAAGAAAAGATTTTCCCTGCATACTTTTAGATGGCGCAATTCCAGCCATGTCCAGTATGGTCGGTGCCCAATCCACGTTTGAAACCAGCTGATTTATTTTCTTTTTCTCAATTTTAAAAGAGTTGGGCATTCGTATAATCAGGGGTGTACGAAGCGATTCTTCATACATAAATCTCTTGTCAAACCATCCATGTTCTCCTAAATAAAAACCCTGATCGGACGCATATATAATGATCGTATTCCCCATCAGGCCGTTTGTCTCTAAATAATCCATGATGGCACCGATGTTTCTATCAAGAGACTTCGCTGTAGAATAATAGTCTCTATTATATTGCTGAAATTTCCATTCTATCAATGCTTTTCCTTCTAATTTTGAAGCAGCGAAGGTCTTCGAGCGTTTTCCAAAATAATCATTGTACGCACGGCTTTGAACGCTATCCATTCCTGCATATTCACCTTGCTCATAATATCGTGCAGTGGACGCCTGAATATCATTCGGATCAAAGCTTGATGATAAGGTTTGCTTTTTTGAAATTAAGGGTACACCAAAGGGCTGCCCCACTTTCAAGTCAGACTTTAAAGTCATACTTTTATCAATACTCATTTGTTGTCTGGCAGCGGCCTGCCTTTCTGCATAATTGTCATAAAAATTTTGCGGAAGCGGAAACGTAACCGAATCGAACGCACCTAAGTCTTGAATAGCTGGTAACCACTCCCGATGAGTTGCCTTTTCTCCTACTACCAAAAAAAACGGTTTATTCGGATCTCGTTTATCCAGATAGTCTGTCGTTAAAGAAGTAATCAGATCACTTACATAGCCATGATAAGCGATAGTATCATTATTTTGGTTGATAAAATCCGGATTAAAATAATGCCCTTGAGCTGGCATCACATTCCAATAACTGAATCCTCTTGGTAAGCTACCTAAATGCCATTTTCCGATCCATGCTGTTTGATATCCGTTGTTTCCCAGAATTTCGGGCAAAAAAACCTGATTGGTGTCGAGAACACCATCGTTAACTTTATAGCCATTTTTATGGCTGTACTGACCAGTAAGTAAACTTGCACGGCTAGGTCCACAGATAGAATTAGTTACAATAGCATTATCAAACCGCATCCCTTCTTTTGCAAGCCTGTCAATGTTTGGCGTGCTGGCTAAGGCATTACCGTAGGCGCCAATGGCCTGAAAAGCGTGATCATCAGAAAGAATAAAGATAATATTTGGCTGTTTTTTTTGAGCAGATGCCAGGGAGTTAAGCAGAATAAACACCCAGAATATATAATTTTTCATTGTAGTAGAAATTGATTAAGTACTGGGATGCGTTACAAAATTAAACTTTCTTATGAGAAGGCTTACAAAAGATACCAAAAAAAATCCCCCAAGATCTGAATCTTGAGGGATTTTAAATATTGAATCAATCAAATTAAGCTTCTACTTCTTCTTGTTTCGAAGCTAGTAACTTATCGTATTCTTCTTGAGAACCAACGATGATTCTTTCGTATCCACGAACACCTGTTCCTGAAGGAATCAAGTGACCAACGATCACATTTTCTTTCAAACCAAGCATATTATCGCGTTTACCTGCAATCGCCGCCTCATTCAATACTTTCGTTGTTTCCTGGAACGAAGCCGCAGAAATGAATGATTTAGTACCTAATGATGCACGCGTAATCCCTTGAAGGATTGAACTTGCTGTAGCTGGTCTGGCGTCACGTACTTCAATTTGTTTTAAATCTTTACGTTTTAATTGAGAGTTTTCATCTCTTAATCTACGCAATGAAACAATTTGACCTGGTTTAAACTCAGTAGAATCACCTGCTTCAACAATTACTTTTTTATCAAAAATCGCATCGTTTTCTTCCGCGAAATCCCAACGGTCTACCGCATTGTTTTCTAAGAAAATGGTATCTCCCGGATCTTCAATGTGTACTTTCTGCATCATCTGGTGAACAATAACCTCGAAGTGTTTATCATTGATTTTCACACCTTGCAAACGGTAAACCTCTTGGATACCATTTACTAAGTACTCTTGTACTGCAGCCGGGCCTTTAATTGCCAGGATATCAGCAGGAGAGATTGAACCATCTGATAAAGGCATACCTGCTTTAACAAAGTCATTATCCTGTACTAGAATGTGTTTAGACAATGGAACAAGGTATTTTTTAACTTCACCATCTTTAGATTCAATTGTGATTTCGCGATTACCACGTTTAACACCACCTAAAGTTACAACACCATCAATTTCAGTTACTACTGCTGGATTAGATGGATTACGTGCCTCAAATAACTCTGTTACACGAGGCAAACCACCCGTAATATCACGTGTTTTACCAGTAGCACGAGGGATTTTAGCAATAATCTGTCCGGTTTGGATTTTTTCACCTTCGTCTACCGAAACGTGAGCACCTACCGGAATGTTGTATCCTTTAACAAACTCGCCTTTCTTATCAACAATCTGAACAGAAGGGTTTTTAGTTTTATCACGGGTATCGATAATTACTTTTTCACGGTGACCAGTCTGCTCGTCAGATTCTTCACGGAAGGTAACACCTTCAATGATCGCATCAAACTGCGCTTTACCCGCAAATTCAGAAATGATAACCGCGTTGTATGGATCCCAAGAACAAATCTTATCGCCTTTTTCAACTTTATCACCTTCTTTAACGAATAAGAATGCACCGTAAGGAATATTATTGGTTACGATCACCCGACCTGAACCTGGCTCAACAATTCTGAACTCACCTGAACGGCCCAATACAACTTGTACTTTACCATCTTCAGTTTCTGTATCTACTGTACGGATATTTTCAAATTCAATTACACCTTCAAATTTCGCAACGATGTTAGATTCTGCAGCAATGTTTGATGCAGTACCACCCACGTGGAAAGTACGAAGTGTTAACTGTGTACCCGGCTCACCGATGGATTGTGCAGCAATTACACCAACTGCCTCACCACGCTGAACGCGTTTACCAGATGCAAGGTTACGTCCATAACATAATGCACAAACACCACGTTTAGATTCGCAAGTTAATACCGAACGGATTTCGATGCCTTCTAATGGAGATTCTTCAATTAGTTTAGCAACATCTTCGTTGATATCTTCACCCGCACCTACCAACAATGAATTATCCAAAGGATTGTAAACATCGTGTAGTGAAGTACGACCTAAAATTCTGTCATATAATGGTTCAACAATATCCTCATTATCTTTCAATGCTGTAGTGTACATACCTCTTAAAGTACCACAATCTACATCATTAACGATCATATCCTGAGCAACATCATGTAAACGACGAGTTAAGTAACCCGCATCCGCCGTTTTTAACGCCGTATCCGCCAAACCTTTACGCGCACCGTGAGTAGAGATAAAATACTCTAATACCGATAAACCTTCTTTAAAGTTTGATAAGATCGGGTTTTCAATAATATCGCCACCTGAACCTGATTTTTGAGGTTTTGCCATCAATCCCCTCATTCCGCATAGCTGACGAATCTGCTCTTTAGAACCACGGGCTCCAGAATCAAGCATCATATATACAGAGTTGAAACCTTGGTTATCGCTAGAAAGTTGATTCATAACGAAAGTGGTTAATCTGTTGTTGATACGTGTCCAGATATCGATAATTTGGTTGTAACGTTCGTTGTTTGTAATGAAACCCATGTTATAGTTGTTTCTTACTTCTTCAACTTCGTTAGCTGCCTGCTCCAATAATGTATGTTTTTCTACCGGAATGTTTACGTCTTGTAAGTTGAACGATAAACCTCCCTGGAAAGCCATTCTGAAACCAAGTTCTTTGATATCATCTAAGAACTGAGAAGCACGGGCCATACCGGTCATCTTAACTACTTCACCGATAATATCTCTTAACGATTTTTTAGTTAATAATTCATTGATATATCCAACTTCTTCTGGCACCATTTGGTTAAACAATACCCTACCAACTGTAGTTTCTGTTAATTTATTCACGATAGAACCATCGTTTTGCTTAACATTAACTCTTACTTTGATAAATGCATGTAAATCAAGTTCTTTCTCGTTATAAGCAATAATAACTTCTTCCGGAGAATAGAAATTTGAATCCTGTCCTTTAACAACACGAGTTTCATCTGTTCTACGGCCTTTAGTAATATAATAAAGACCCAAAACCATATCCTGAGAAGGTACAGTAATTGGCGTACCGTTTGCAGGGTTTAAGATATTATGTGCAGCCAACATCAAAACTTGGGCTTCCAAAATTGCTGCATTACCTAATGGTAAGTGGACAGCCATCTGGTCACCATCAAAATCCGCGTTGAAGGCCGTACAAACAAGTGGATGTAATTGGATCGCTTTACCTTCTACCAACTTAGGTTGGAAAGCCTGAATACCCAAACGGTGAAGTGTAGGTGCCCTGTTCAGAAGAACCGGGTGGCCTTTCAACACGTTTTCTAGGATATCCCATACCAAAGGATCTTTTCTATCTACAATTTTTTTGGCTGATTTTACCGTTTTTACCACACCTCTTTCGATCATTTTACGAATGATGAATGGTTTGTACAGCTCAGCAGCCATATCTTTTGGCAAACCGCACTCGTGTAATTTAAGGCTTGGCCCTACAACAATTACCGAACGTGCTGAATAATCCACACGTTTACCCAATAAGTTTTGACGGAAACGACCTTGTTTACCTTTCAAAATATCTGAAAGTGATTTTAAAGCACGGTTACCTTCAGTTTTTACTGCATTAACTTTACGTGAGTTATCGAATAATGAATCTACAGCTTCCTGCAACATCCTTTTCTCGTTACGTAAAATTACTTCTGGTGCTTTAATCTCAATCAAACGTTTTAAACGGTTGTTACGGATAATTACACGACGGTATAGATCATTCAAATCTGAAGTCGCGAAACGACCACCTTCCAAAGGAACCAACGGACGCAATTCTGGTGGAATAACCGGAACAATTTTAACAATCATCCATTCCGGACGATTCTCAATACGTGTGTTAGCACCACGGAAAGCTTCAACAACCTGAAGGCGTTTTAAAGCCTCATTTTTACGTTGTTGAGAAGTTTCATTTGCCGCTTGGTGACGAAGATCGTAAGATAAGGTATCTAAATCAATACGTTTCAATAAATCTTCTAATGCCTCTGCACCCATTTTGGCTACAAATTTGTTAGGGTCTTTATCATCCAGATATTGATTTTCTTTAGGTAATTTATCTAAAATATCTAAGTACTCTTCTTCTGTTAGGAAATCCATGTAGTTGATTCCTTCTTCGGCCATTAAACCAGCCTGAATCACTACATAGCGCTCATAATAGATAATTAAATCTAATTTTTTAGTAGGCAAACCTAATAAATAACCGATTTTATTTGGCAAAGAACGGAAATACCAGATATGCGCAACAGGAACCACCAAACTGATGTGTCCCATACGCTCTCTACGTACTTTCTTTTCAGTTACCTCTACACCACAACGATCACAAACAATACCTTTATAACGGATGCGTTTGTATTTACCGCAATGGCATTCATAATCCTTAACCGGACCAAAAATACGCTCGCAGAACAAACCATCACGTTCCGGTTTGTACGTACGATAGTTAATGGTTTCTGGTTTCAACACCTCACCGCTTGAACGTTCCAAAATAATTTCCGGAGACGACAAACCAATAGTGATGGATGTGAAATTGCTTTTTAATTTATTATCCTTTTTGTAAGACATATCTCTTGTATAAGGTTAAAGCTTAAAGCTTAAAGACCAAAGTTTTAAGCTCTAGTCTTTAAGCTTTTCGCTTAATTAATCTAACGTAATATCTAAACCTAAGCCGCGCAACTCATGTACCAATACGTTGAACGATTCTGGTACACCTGGAGTAGGAAGGTTTTCACCTTTAACAATGGCTTCATAAGTTTTTGCTCTTCCGATTACATCATCAGATTTAACGGTTAAGATTTCCTGAAGGATATTGGCCGCACCGAAGGCTTCCAATGCCCAAACCTCCATCTCACCAAAACGCTGACCCCCGAATTGGGCTTTACCACCCAATGGTTGTTGTGTAATTAATGAGTAAGGTCCGATTGAACGGGCGTGCATCTTATCATCAACCATGTGACCTAGTTTCAACATATAGATGATACCAACAGTAGTTGTTTGATCGAAACGCTCACCAGTTAAACCATTGTACAGGTAAGTTTTACCTGATGCAGGAACATTAGCTTTGGCAATCCATTCTTCTACCTCATCATGCGTTGCTCCGTCAAAAATTGGTGTTGCAAATTTAACCCCCAATTCTTTACCGGCCCAAGCCAATACAGTTTCATAGATCTGACCGAGGTTCATACGTGAAGGTACACCCAGTGGGTTCAACACAATATCAACCGGACTACCATCTGATAAGAAAGGCATATCTTCATCACGTACAATACGTGCAACAATACCTTTGTTACCGTGGCGTCCTGCCATTTTATCACCTACTTTTAACTTACGTTTTTTAGCAACATAAACTTTTGCCATTTGTACAATTCCGGATGGAAGCTCATCACCTACACTAATCGCAAATTTATCGCGTTTGTAAGCACCAAGTTCTTCGTTTACACGAATACCGTAGTTGTGAAGCAACATTTTAATCAGCTCATTTTTGTCGTCATCAGTAGTCCATTTGTTCGGGCTAATGTGTTCATAATTAAGCTCTGCTAAAATTTTCTGTGTAAACTTAGCGCCTTTAGCAACCAATAATTCTTTGTAAATATTGAATACACCTTGTGATGTTTTTCCATTTACAATGATGAATAATTTGTCTACCAATTCTGCTTTTAGTTTCTCTACAACGTTATTGTAGTTTTTATCCAACTTCTCAATTGCAGATTTTTCTTCTGCTTTTGAAGTTTTCTTGGCACGGCTGAATAATTTAGTATCAATTACAACACCCTGGATCGAAGGCGGAGTTTTTAAAGACGCATCTTTAACATCACCGGCTTTATCACCAAAAATTGCACGTAGTAATTTCTCTTCCGGTGAAGGATCAGATTCACCTTTTGGTGTAATCTTACCAATTAAAATATCACCTTCTTTTACTTCAGCACCAACGCGGATAATACCGTTTTCATCAAGGTCTTTCGTAGCCTCTTCAGAAACGTTAGGAATATCTGGTGTCAATTCCTCTTCTCCACGTTTGGTATCACGTACTTCTAATTCAAACTCTTCAATATGCAATGAAGTGAAAACGTCATCACGAACAATACGCTCGTTAATTACAATCGCATCCTCAAAGTTGAAACCTTGCCAAGGCATGAATGCCACTTTCAAGTTTCTACCTAAAGCCAATTCTCCGTTTTCTGTTGCATAACCTTCGCAAAGTACTTGTCCTTTTGTAACTTTCTGACCTTTTCTAACAATCGGTTTTAAGTTGATACAAGTATTCTGGTTGGTTTTTTTGAACTTGATTAAACGATATGTTTTGCTATCACCTTCAAAAGAAACTAAACGATCGTCTTCGTTCCGTTCATATTTAATGGTAATTTCATTTGCATCAACATATTCTACAACTCCATCACCTTCTGCGTTGATCAAAGTTCTTGAGTCACGTGCAACGCGACCTTCCAAACCTGTACCTACAATTGGCGCTTCAGGACGTAACAAAGGTACGGCCTGGCGTTGCATGTTAGATCCCATCAAAGCCCTGTTCGCATCATCATGTTCCAAGAAAGGAATTAATGAAGCTGCGATAGACGTAATCTGGTTTGGTGCAACGTCCATCAAGTCTAATTTCTCAGGCTCGATAATCGGGAAGTCACCTTCGTAACGTGCTTTAACACGTGGAGTAACAAAATTACCCTGATCGTCATATTCCGCATTTGCCTGAGCAATGGTTTTACCATCTTCATCTTCAGCAGAAAGATAAATAACGTCAGAATCTACAACAACTTTACCATCTTCTACACGTTTGTAAGGTGTTTCAATGAAACCCAGGTTGTTGATTTTAGCATGTACGCATAAAGAAGAAATCAAACCAATGTTCGGTCCCTCTGGAGTTTCAATTGTACACAAACGACCGTAGTGGGTATAGTGAACGTCACGAACCTCAAAACCAGCACGCTCACGAGATAAACCACCTGGACCTAAAGCTGAAAGACGACGTTTGTGCGTAATCTCTGCCAAAGGATTGGTTTGATCCATGAATTGTGACAATTGGTTGGTACCAAAGAATGAATTGATTACAGAAGATAATGTACGCGCATTGATTAGATCAGTTGGCGTAAATACTTCGTTATCGCGAATGTTCATACGCTCACGGATTGTTCTGGCCATACGTGCCAAACCAACACCAAACTGTGCGTACAATTGCTCACCTACCGTACGTACACGACGGTTTGATAAGTGATCGATATCATCCACTTCTTCTTTAGAGTTGATCAATTTGATCAGGTATTTAACAATTGCAATAATATCTGCTTTTGTTAACACTTTTACATCATCCGGAGTATCCATTTTTAATTTACGGTTGATGCGGTAACGACCAACATCGCCTAAATCGTAACGTTTATCCGAGAAGAATAAACGATCAATGATACCACGTGCAGTCTCCTCATCAGGTGGTTCTGCGTTACGCAAAGCCCTATAGATGTTTTCAACAGCCTCTTTTTCAGAGTTTGATGTATCTTTTTGTAATGTATTATAAATAATGGTATAATCTGCCTGGCTTGCACCGTCATCTTTAGATAAGATAATGGTTTTAACACCTGCATCAATTACCATATCAATGTGTTCGTCTTCTAAAATGGTTTCTCTTTCAAGAATCACTTCATTACGATCGATAGAAACAACCTCACCAGTATCTTCATCTACAAAATCTTCTACCCATTTTCTCAATACCCTTGCCGCAAGTTTACGTCCGATGTATTTTTTAAGGCCAGATTTACTAACCTTCACTTCATCAGCAAGGTCAAATAATTCTAAAATGTCCTTATCAGAATCGTATCCAATAGCACGTAATAGTGTAGTAACCGGGAATTTCTTCTTACGATCGATGTACGCGTACATCACGTTATTAACGTCTGTAGCGAACTCAATCCATGAACCTTTAAAAGGAATAACACGTGCAGAATACAATTTGGTTCCATTAGTGTGACGGCTTTGGCCGAAGAACACACCTGGTGAACGGTGCAACTGAGAAACGATAACACGTTCTGCTCCGTTGATTACAAATGTACCTTTAGGTGTCATGTAAGGAATAGTACCTAAATACACATCCTGGATGATGGTTTCGAAATCCTCATGTTCCTCATCATTACAAGAAAGCTTAAGCTTTGCTTTTAATGGAACATTGTAGGTTAAACCACGTTCGATACACTCATGTATATCATAACGAGGTGGATCAACAAAATAATCAAGAAACTCTAATACGAAGATGTTTCTTGAATCTGTGATCGGGAAGTTTTCGGCAAACACTTTGAACAAACCTTCGCTAGAGCGATCGTCTGATGTAGTATCTATCTGGAAAAATTCTCTGAATGATTGCAATTGCACATCCAAGAAATCTGGATAGTCTATGATGTGCTTACTCGTTGCAAAATTTACTCTTTGTTCGACTTTCTTTGCCAATGGACTAAAAGTTTTTTAGTTTAAGAATAAACTATTTGTTTGGCTTTGGTTAAAGCACCTCATCAACCAAACAAAATGAGATGTTTATAAACAGGTAAAGACACCGACATTTTCAGTCGGTGTCTGATACTTTTTTAGCGAAGCTAAATTAAGTGATTACTTAATTTCAACTACTGCTCCAGCTTCTTCTAATTGTTTTTTCAAAGCTTCTGCTTCGTCTTTAGCAACACCAGCTTTTAATTCTTTTGGTGCACCATCAACTAAATCTTTAGCTTCTTTCAAACCTAAACCAGTTAAGTCTTTAACCAATTTAACAACTGCTAATTTCTGACCACCAGCTTCTTTCAAGATTACGTCGAAAGAAGTTTTCTCAGCAGCAGCAGCAGGTGCATCACCACCAGCAGCAGGTGCTACAGCTACAGCAGCAGCTGCAGGCTCGATACCATACTCGTCTTTTAAGATTTGAGCTAATTCATTAACTTCTTTAACTGTTAAGTTTACCAATTGCTCAGCAAACGCTTTTAAATCTGCCATTTTATTAAGATTTTAAAAATTTACGTAAAAATAATTTTGTTTAATTTGCGAACTTAAGGTGTTCGTTAACCTTCTCTTTCCTGAAGAGTTTTAACAATTCCTGCAATTGTGGTACCACCTGATTGAAGTGCAGATAGAACATTTTTAGCTGGCGATTGTAATAGACCAACAATTTCTCCAATAAGCTCTTCTCTTGATTTCAGGCTTACTAATGAATTTAATTGATCGTCACCAACGTAAATAGATGAATCTATATAAGCTGCTTTCAATAGAGGTTTTTCACTTGTTTTTCTCAAAGCTTTGATCAACTTAGCCGGAGCATTAGCTGTTTTTGAGAATAATAATGATGAAGAACCTTTTAAGGCTTCGAATATCTCAGAAGAATCGCCATCTAAACTTTCGATCGCTTTGCGGATCAAAGAGTTTTTAGCAACTTTCATTACGATATCGCTTTCAAAACATTTGCGACGGATTTCATTAATCTTCTCAACAGAAAGGCTAGAGGTATCAGCAATATAGAAATTGCCGTACTCTTGCATTTGTCCTTGTAGTTCTAAAACTACTTCGTTTTTTTCTTCTCTGTTCATGATTAAATCCCCGCTACTGATTTGGTTTCAACTGCAATTCCAGGACTCATTGTAGAAGACACGTGAATGCTCTTAAAATAAGTTCCTTTAGCAGCAGATGGTTTTAATTTAGAAATCACTTGAATTACTTCTAAAGCGTTTTCATAAATTTTCTCTGCTGGGAATGATACTTTTCCTATCGAGGCGTGTATGATACCCGTTTTGTCTACTTTAAAATCGATCTTACCACCTTTAACATCTGTTACAGCTTTACCAACTTCGTTAGTTACTGTTCCAGATTTCGGGTTTGGCATTAAGTTCCTTGGTCCTAAAACACGGCCCAATTTACCTACTTTTGCCATACAAGCTGGGGTAGTGATAATAATGTCTACATCGGTCCAACCACCTTCAATTTTAGCCACATATTCGTCTAAACCTACGAAGTCTGCGCCGGCTGCTTTTGCTTCTTCTTCCTTATCAGGAGTTACCAAAGCTAAAACACGTACAGTTTTACCTGTTCCGTGTGGTAAAGTAGCAATACCACGTACCATTTGATTGGCTTTACGTGGATCTACACCTAATGAAACATCAATATCAACTGATGCATCAAATTTAGTTGTAGTGATTTCTTTTACCAAAGCAGCAGCAGCCTGTAAAGAATAAGCTTTACCAGCTTCTAATTTAGCATGTGCCTTTTTTTGATTTTTAGTTAATTTCGCCACTGTTGTAAACTGTTTTTTAATTAATTGTTCCAGGGTGCGTCACCAGAAACGGTGATTCCCATACTGCGTGCTGTACCAGCAACCATACTCATTGCGGATTCGATAGTGAATGCATTTAAATCAGGCATTTTATCCTCAGCAATAACTTTAATTTGGTCCCAGGTCACCGATCCAACTTTTTTACGGTTAGGCTCAGCAGAACCACTCTGTAATTTAGTCGCGTCTTTCAACTGAACTGCTACAGGAGGGGTTTTGATGATGAAATCGAATGACTTATCAGCATAAACAGTAATTACAACCGGCAATACTTTACCTGCTTTATCTTGGGTACGAGCATTGTACTGTTTGCAAAACTCCATAATGTTTACCCCTTTAGCACCTAATGCAGGCCCTACTGGTGGCGATGGATTTGCAGCTCCGCCCTTGATCTGTAATTTGATCATTGCACTGACTTCTTTTGCCATTTTGTGTTTTTAATTTATTTAAAACTCAATGTTAAATTTGGAAGCATGTAACATTTTATTTTCCAGCGGTTTTATACAAAACCAAAAGGACTGCAAAGATATGAATAATCTTGCAGTCCCCAAATATTTTTGAAAATAAATTCTATTCTTTTTCTACTTGCATGTAGTTCAACTCAAGTGGCGTTTTTCTTCCGAAAATCTTCACCATAACTTTGAGTTTTTTCTTCTCTTCATTCACTTCTTCAATAATTCCAGAGAAACCGTTGAAAGGTCCATCCATTACTTTGATGTTTTCACCAACATAATAAGGAACATTCATCATCTCGCCTTGCTCACTCATTTCATCAACCTTACCTAAAATACGGTTAACTTCTGCCTGGCGCATTGGAATTGGATTACCTTCTTTATCACCCAGGAAACCAATAACACTATTGATACCTTTAATGATGTGTTCCAGCTCTCCATCAAGAGTTGCTTCGATAAGTACGTAGCCTGGATAATAGTTGCGTTCTTTAGCAATTTTTTTACCATCTCTCATCTGGTAATATTTTTCCATCGGGATCAATACCTGAGGTACCAAATGCGAAAAACCTAAACGGCTAATCTCTGCATCTATGTATTGTTTTACCTTTTTCTCTTTACCGCTAACAGCTCTTACTACATACCACTTTAGATCGCTCATTACAGGAAATTATTAATTAGAAAGTGATTTATAAAAAGTATCTAAAACAAAGGTAGATCCTTTGTCCATTGCAAAAATTACAATTGCAATAATTAATGAGGCAACCAACACAAGAACTGCAGAGCTTTGCAATTCTCCCCATGTAGGCCATGTAACCTTTTGAGTCATCTCCTCGTATGATTCCTTTATAAACTGAACTACCTTAGCCATATCAAAATTGTTGAATGTGTGAATGAGTAAATGAGTGAATGATAATATCTGAAAGCTATCTTTCAAATTCAATCATTCACTCATTTAAATACTCAATTCTTAATTAAGCACGGGAACAAGGATTCGAACCCTGATCAAAGGTTTTGGAGACCTCTATTCTACCGTTGAACTATTCCCGTGTATTTTAAAAAGAGCTAGCCGAAACCAGCTCTTTTTTATTATTGTAGCTTAAAATTAAGCTAAGATTTCAGTTACCTGACCAGCACCTACTGTTCTACCACCTTCACGGATAGCGAAACGTAGACCTTTTTCCATTGCGATTGCGTTAATCAACTTTACAGTGATTGTAACGTTATCACCTGGCATTACCATCTCAGTACCTTCAGCTAGAGAGATCTCTCCAGTTACGTCTGTGGTACGGAAATAGAACTGAGGACGGTATTTGTTAAAGAATGGAGTGTGACGACCACCTTCTGCTTTTGACAATACATAGATCTCAGCTTTGAAATCAGTGTGAGGAGTTACTGAACCTGGTTTACAGATTACCATACCACGACGGATATCAGTTTTCTCAATACCACGTAACAATAAACCTACGTTATCACCTGCTTCACCATAATCAAGGATTTTACGGAACATCTCAACACCTGTTACAGTAGATTTCAAGTTCTCAGCACCCATACCTAAGATCTCAACTGGATCTCCAGAGTTGATTACACCACGCTCGATACGGCCAGTTGCTACTGTACCACGACCAGTGATTGAGAATACGTCCTCAACTGGCATCAAGAATGGAAGATCAGTTAAACGTGGAGGAATTGGAATGTAGCTATCTACAGCATCCATTAATTCCATGATTTTACCAACCCATTTAGCATCACCATTTAATCCACCCAAAGCAGAACCTTGGATTACTGGAATATCATCACCTGGGAATTCGTAGAAAGATAACAATTCACGAACTTCCATTTCAACTAGTTCTAATAATTCAGGATCATCAACCATATCCACTTTATTCATGAATACAACTAATGAAGGAACACCAACCTGACGAGCCAATAAGATGTGCTCACGAGTTTGTGGCATTGGACCATCAGTAGCAGCAACAACGATAATTGCACCGTCCATCTGAGCAGCACCAGTAACCATGTTTTTCACGTAATCCGCGTGACCTGGACAGTCAACGTGTGCATAGTGACGGTTAGCAGTTGAATACTCAACGTGAGCTGTATTGATAGTGATACCTCTTTCTTTTTCCTCTGGTGCAGAGTCAATTGAATCGAATGAACGTGCCTCAGTTAAACCAGCATCAGCCAAAACTTTTGTAATAGCCGCTGTTAAAGTTGTTTTACCGTGATCGACGTGACCGATTGTACCGATGTTTAAGTGCGGTTTACTGCGGTCAAATTTTTCTTTTGCCATTTTATTTATAACTAATTAGTAGGTTAACTTTTTTATTATTTTATTTATCGTTTTGATACAATTTGTAACACAAAAAACCTTGTCTTTTCTGCTTGTACAGATTAACAAAGTTTTCTTTAGAGCCAAAGATGGGACTTGAACCCACGACCTCTTCCTTACCAAGGAAGTGCTCTACCGCTGAGCTACTTCGGCTTTTTACTTTTTCGCTCTTTAGTTCATTTGCTCCTTCGTTCATCAGTGAATGAACCGCTGAACCAATTTACTATTGAACATTAATGAGCGGAAGACGAGGTTCGAACTCGCGACCTATAGCTTGGAAGGCTATCGCTCTACCAACTGAGCTACTTCCGCTTTAAACAATGAAGACTGATTGTTTCTGGAATGATGGAATGTTTACACTCACTCATTTACATATTCACTCATTCACTCATTAGATTTAGTGGGGAGAGAAGGATTCGAACCTTCGAAGTCTTACGACAACAGAGTTACAGTCTGTCCCATTTGGCCGCTCTGGTATCTCCCCATCTTTATCTTAATCGTTTACACGTTTAAGATAAAAGAGCCTCCTATCGGAATCGAACCAATGACCTACTGATTACAAGTCAGTTGCTCTACCAGCTGAGCTAAGGAGGCTTTTAAATTTTGTGCAAGTATACGAAAAAAGTTCATTTTTCATACACTCAACGTGTTTTTTTTAAAATTTTATCTTTTTAAAGAACAACCCTTTTTTGTTTGGCTTAACGCCCTTTCCGAAAGGGAATGCAAATATACACACTTATATTTCACTTCAAAATTATTTTAAAAAAAAATAAACAAACCAACATTTCGGCTGGCTTGGTTTTTCCACACTTTAGTAAATATGATATTCATAATCAGATATTTCTATGACGCATTTTTTCTTAAAAAAAAATCATTTTTTTTTGACTCCTTTAGGTTTACAGATACCTCTACCCTACTTAATCCGATTAATCTTTCTTATTTTTTTATTCAGGCTGAGAGATAATCTTCAATTTTTCATCCGTCAAAAGCTAAATCCAGCATCTTTTTTTTCAAAATATCTTAAGAAAAAAAAATATCCCGTCATATATAAGGAATAAATATTGGAGTTTTACTGGCTATCCCTTTATTTTAAACGAAGAGAAAACCCAATTTTTTAAGAAGTACCAATTGCTTTTCTATTAAAACAGATAAAATATCAAGATAACGATCTATGCCAAGCACATATTTTTTTGCTTATCGGCTCTACGAAGTTTTAAAAACAAAGGAGCGGTAAACTTTACCGCTCCTTTGTTTTTATATGCTATTTCAGCCTTAAAATTCCGAAGCTTCACTTTCGGTTAACATGGCTTTGTGTTCGCTTAGTTTTGCGCGCGTCTTATCTTTATATTTAGTGATTTGTTTTCTAAGTGATTCGATAGCCAGATCTGTGGCTTCTTCAAATGATTTACATTGTTCTTTAGCAAATAGCGTTCCGCCAGGTACAATCAGTTTAATTTCACTAATTTTATTGGCCTCATGTTCTACATTCTCTAACTTTAAATACACTTCGCCGCTAATGATCTGATCAAAAAACTGATCCAGTTTATTCGCTTTCTTCTGGATAAAATCTAACAACTTACTGTCTGCATTGAAATGGATTGATTGAACTCCGATTTTCATTTTTCCTCCTTTTTTTACGCCTTTGGATGGGCTTGTTTATAAATTGTTTTTAATCTTTCGATTGAATTATGTGTATATACCTGAGTAGCTGCCAGGCTTGAATGCCCCAGCAGTTCTTTAATTGCATTTAAGTCTGCACCGGCGTTTAGCAATGACGTTGCATAACTGTGGCGTAGTACATGTGGACTTTTTTTATCCTGCGTAGATATATACTTTAAATATCCGGTAACAATCCGGTAAATCAATTTTGGATATGCTGCAGCTCCTGAATTGGTAACGATTAATATAGGCAAATTGTTATTATATTTTTGCAACTTTTTTTGTTCTATATAGATATTTAGCTGATTGATAAGCTGTTTATTTATCGGAACTATACGTTGTTTATTTCTTTTACCCAGAACTTTAAGCGTATTTGCATAGAAATCAACGTCGTGTTCTTTCAATTGTATTAATTCTGCAAGACGAAGTCCGGCGCCAAACAACAATTCAATCACCAAGTGATCTCGTAAGCCATTAAAATCGTCTTTGAAGTACACTCCAGAATCTAAAAGATGATCCATTTTCGTTGCATCAACAAATACCGGTAAACGTTTTGGAACTTTTGGTGCACGGATTAATACAGTAGGGTTTTCTTCTATTTTTCCCTCTCGCAGCAAAAACTTATAGAAACTTTTTAAACTGGATATTTTTCGGTTTATAGTTGTGGCAGAGTTTTTTTCTTCAAGCAGAGAAACCATATAGCTGCGCAAATGTGTATGCTTAACCTCTGTAAGCGGTAATGCATATTCCTGATCGATATAGGCAGAAAATTGCGTCAAATCTGCCTGATAAGAAGTGATGGTATGCGGAGATGAACGTTTCTCGTGGGATAAATAAATGATGAAACTTTTTAACAACATAGGGTATCGTTTACTCTGCCATTATGATGAAGGTACGAATACTTTTGATATAAAGAAATTGTTAAATCAATGAAAATGTCATATAAATAAAAACCCCTCAAGGAAACTTGAGGGGTTTTGAAAATCTATATAGAACAACTTAGATAGCTGTATCTTGATTCATGTTTTGAATATAAACAGCATGTTTAATTTCAGTACGACGAGCTACAGATTTTTTCTCGTAAGCCTGACGGCTACGCAACTCTCTTAAAACGCCAGTTTTCTCGAATTTCTTCTTGAAACGTTTAAGGGCTTTATCTAATGATTCGCCGTCTTTAATATTAATCATAATCATAACGCTGAAATACCTCCTCTCTTTTGGGATTGCAAACATAAGGATTAATTTCTGAATTATGAATTATTTTTTCAATCTGCATATCCTGTTCAAAATATTCATAAGATTGATATAAGTTGTTTTCAAAATTTCTACAGAGAAATTAATTATCGGTCATTAATCTGTTGTATAACAATTCTGCTTGCGAAATTGGAAAAATATAAGATCTGCTGGTAGAAGGCACAGAAGATACAGTTCCTTTCGCTGGCAAATCTAATCCGAGGCGCAGTAAGTCCGGGCTTCTCAAACCTTCACCAAGCAATTCAATATTTCTTTCTTTTAAAAAAGCATCACAAAGTGCTTGCGCGCTCGCAAAACTTCCTGCTGTAAAAGTGGTTGTGGCATCAGAACGCTGGCGAACAGCATTTAGCAGGGCAACCGCTCTCGCATCTACAGAGTTGGTATTTCTGGCAATTGCTTCTCCCAAACTCAGCAATACTTCGGCATAGCGAATAACGGGCACATAATCTATATATGGCGAAGGTGTTGGAAATTTACCCATCAGTTTGCTCGAAACATTACTTATGGTTGCGGTTCCAATCAAATTTCTTCTGGCGTCAGTCGTTTTCCAGCCTGCATCGGCTATAATGCCGGCATCATTCAACTTAAATTCACGTACCGAATAAAAGTAAGAACCCAATGCCGATTGCCCCGTTGCCACGTCTGTTCCGGCATTCATTGGCGCAGACATTATGGATTCTGTAGTTGTATATGGCGCTTTAAAAACATTAGCAACATCTGCCTGAAGTGCATTTGCAACACCAGTTGTGGCGGTAAATGGCGCAGCTGTACTCACAATTTTATTGGCTTCTGTAATTACATCGGCATAACGTTGCATACTTAAATACACGCGGGTTTTGAGTGCGATGGCAGTATTGCGGTGCCCGCGAACAGTATTGTCATACGCTGTAGTATACGTTAATGGTAATCCGGTTTCTGCATCGTTCAAATCCGAAATAATTTGCGCATATACTTGAGCTACCGTACTTCTCGCCAAATCGTAATTTCCGGCGCCCTGGTTTCCGGTAAGCCTCAAAGGCAAACCTGGTTTACTTCCATTACCGTCCCAATACGGGCGTGCGTAAAGCTGCAATAAACTATAATATGCAATCGCGCGAACCATTTTTGCTTCAGCTACGTAATTTGTAGCAAGCGTTGCACTTACTGTCGCGGCACCACCAGCGGCCATTCCGTCGATAAACAAATTACACCTGTTAATTACAGTATATGCAGCAGACCAAAGATCTGTAACTTCTTGTGAATTGTTTGATGACGTAAAATTCCAAACCTGATAAGCAGTTACTGCATTTGTAGTTAAATTGATGTAATTATCAGCGCGGACTTCATTATATACAATATATCTTCCGCCATAAAAATTGTTTACTTTTAAACCTGCATAAAAACCGAGCACCTGCGCTTTTATTCTATCGGCTGTTGCAAATGAGGCTTCAAAATCGACAGCGCTCAACGATTTAGGATTTAGATCTTCTTCCTTTCTGCACGATGAAGCCACAACAATCATCAATGCAAATGTGTATAAAATTACTTTTTTCATTCTGATGTACTTAAAATTTGAAATTCACGCCTGCTGTTACTACTCTACCACTCGCTACAGAGTTACGTTCTATACCTTGGGCACCGTTTGATCCTCCGTTGGAAGATACTTCTGGGTCAGTTCCATTGTATTTGGTTAGGATAATCAAGTTTTGTCCACTTACATAAAACCGGGCGCTTGAAATTTTTAATTTAGATAAGAAACTGGCTGGAATTGTATAACCTAATGATATATCTCTTAATTTGATAAAATCGCCTTTGTATACATTAATATCTAATGGAACTGCAGAACCGTTAGACATGTTATCACCTGCGACAACTCTGGGAACTGAAGTAATCTGACCTGGAGTTGTCCATCTGTTTAAAATATCTGTAGAGTTATTCCAGAAACGCTGATCCATAATAGATGCCTGAGTACCATTATAAATATAGAATCCGCCTTGATAGGTAAAGGTTAATCCCAGATCAAAGTTCTTATAATTGAATGTATTTGTAAAACCACCATAAAATTTTGGCTGTGAGTTTCCGTAGATGGTTTGATCTACCGAACTGATTGCCGGCGCAATTGTACCATCTTCATATCTCCATCTGTTGGCAACTGCAGCGCTATGGTCATAAAGCACTCTGCGACCTGCGGCATTAATAAAAATTCGTCGGCCTGTTGCCGGATCAACACCATCTGTTCTGGCAACATAAATCATTCCGAGCGAAGTACCGACTTTAGAAATACTTGCCGTTTCTAAGGAAGATGTTGCCGTGGTGAATTGCGTAATATCTGGCGTAAGTGCGGTAATCATATTTTTATTGTAGGTGAAGTTGAAAGACGGACTCCATCTGAAACTGCCTGTATTAATTGCCTGTACATTTACTGCAAATTCGACACCGCGGTTGTACATAGAGCCGATATTCACCTGAGGATTATTTGGCAAACCGGCAGAAGGCGCTTGCTGAACATTATAGATTAAACCATCAATATCATTACTGTAATAAGCAGTTTCGAAAGTGATTTTATCTTTCAAAATTCCAAAGTTGATACCTATATCGAGTTTTTTACTCGTTTCCCAGCCTATTTCGCTATTTCCTGCAAAGTTAAATGCTAAAGTTGGCGCTCCACCAAATAATCCGGCAGAATAAGTAGAAAGCGATGCATAATCATTCAATCCGGCAAAATTTCCTACTTCGCCATAACTACCTCTTAAACGGAAGCTGCTGAACACCTTTCCAATTCCATTATTTTTCCAGAAATCTTCTTGTGCAATTTCATAACCCGCACCTACGCTATAGAAATATCCAGCTTTTTTATCAGGGCCAAATGCAGAATATTCATCTCTACGCAAGGTTGCGTTGATAATATATTTTTTCTTAAAATCATACGCCAACCTGCTGAAGAAAGAAACCAGGTAATTTTCTCCATATGTGCCATCGTTGGTAAATTGTGTGTAACCAGCAGTAAAATCGTCAAAAGCTTTATCAGACAATCCGGTTCTTGTGGCGCTGAAAAATCTTGAAGTTGTTTTTTGCTGTTCTGTTCCTAACAAGAGCGAAAACGTATGCGCGTCATTGAAGGTTTTATCAAATTGCGCAGTTGTAGTCCAAACCCAGCGTTTATTCTGGTTATTGCTTAATGTTGCAGATCCGCCACCGGCAAA
Source organism: Pedobacter terrestris (assembly GCF_052343045.1). Classification (NCBI taxonomy): domain Bacteria; kingdom Pseudomonadati; phylum Bacteroidota; class Sphingobacteriia; order Sphingobacteriales; family Sphingobacteriaceae; genus Pedobacter; species Pedobacter terrestris. The sequence continues at coordinate 3,312,978 of NZ_CP180264.1, forward strand.
ACCATCGCCATTAATCGGATTGGCAAAAGAATCGTTGTTGGCCAGTAAATAATCTATTCCGTAAACACTTCTCAAAGTAACCCACGAAGCGGGTTTGTACTGAACAAATGCGTTAGATTGAATCCTGTTTAGATAATTATTAGAACGATCTAAATCTATCTGCACTACAGGATTGTAAAAACCCACCTGAGAAACTTTGTTGTTCATTAAACCGAGATTATTTCCGCTTAAATTGTAAGAACCATCATTGAGATACGGAGAAACGTTTGGCGCATTAACCAAGGCAACACGGCCCAAACCTGCAGTAGAAAATGCTTGTCCGTTTAATGATCCGGAGCTAATTACCGCAAGATTAGATTCTGAGGCATACTGCAATTTAGCGCCAACACTCAATGCTTTACTAATGTTATGTTCTATATTAAAAATACCGCCAATTCTTTTATAATCATTTTTTTGAATGATACCTTGCTGAGCAGTTTGATTGATAGACATGTAATACCTGGTAGATTCACTTCCGCCAGAAACACTTAAAGCATTACTATAAGATGTACCTTGACGATAAGCATAATCATACCAATTGGTATTGATGGGTTGTCCATCTGGCCCATTGGTTAATGCATATTGGTTGGTTGCACTAAATGTACCGGCATTACGCAATCCTTCGTTTTTGATGTCTGTATATTGGAAAGCATCCAATATCTTCGGCAAACGCTGTACGTTTGTTAATCCGGCCCAGCCATCATAAGTAACTACAGCTTTGCCCGATTTACCTTTTTTAGTCGTAATCACCACTACGCCATTTGCCGCGCGACTACCATAAATTGCGGTTGCAGCGGCATCTTTTAAAATATCCATCGTTTCGATGTCATTCGGGTTAATACTCGCTAAAGGATTTGCCGCCGCATTCGTATTGCTCACATTTTCCGTAAACGTTGCGACACCATCAATAATAATTAAAGGATAAGAGCTTAAAGAAATGGAATTTGTGCCGCGAATACGAAAAACAGGCGGGTTATTCAACACGCCGTTTGGAATTGAAACCTGAACACCAGCGGCTTTACCGCCCAAAGCCTGGTCAAAACTTTGTACAGGTTTATTAGCCACCTGGTCTCCTTTAATTGTGGCAACAGAGCCAATAAGATCTCTCTTTTTTACGGTACCATAACCCGTTACTACTACATCATCTAAATCATTCATTTCTTCAGTTAAGGAAGCATTGACTGTAGATGAGGTGATGGAAATCGTTTTACTTTTAAAGCCTACAAAACGAAAAATAAGGCTATTGGTAGATGTGGGAACAGAAATGGTATACATACCATCTGCTCCGGTTTGGGCAACAATTCTGGTTCCCGGAGCAATAACAGAAACACCCGGCAAAGGCAATCCGTCGTTAACACCAGTTACTTTTCCTGAAATTTTCTTCTGTTGGGCCTGCGCTGAAAAGCAAAGCAGAACAAAAAGGAAGACGAGTAATTTTTCTTTCATGCTGTTTGGTTTAGTTAAATCGATTATTTATTAAAAGTTTAGGGTATTCTTCAATAAAAACCTAATAATCGACCAACAAGCCAAAAAGCCCATCTATAAAACAAAAATCCGCACGGATCTGATTAAAAACTTTGTAAAATAAAAAAGTATTGCAAAAAAATTTAAAAAGAGCATCATGACCTTTTAAATATTCGCAATACTTGATTAGTTTTTTAGTTTAGTTTAGGTTACTGAGATAAAAAAACGAAAAATTTTTATTAAAAAAGAAGATTCTATAAATTTTAACGTTTTTATTTATAAAGAATCAAACAAAAATAATATTTATTCGATTATATCAACTATAAAAAATAGAAAAATTACTTTATAAAATATAAAATCAACAGAAAGAATAAAAGATTTTAAATTTTAATCTTTAAATCCCAAAAAAAACGAAACTAAAATCCAAAAAAAATCCGGAGACCTTAGGGTCATCCGGATTTGCTCATACTATATTTGGTTTGTTGTTTCTTTTTATCTTGCTTAGCTTAGAATTTCACGTGCAATTACAATTTTTTGGATTTCGGAAGTTCCCTCTCCTATCGTACACAATTTACTGTCTCGATAAAATTTCTCTACTGGAAAATCTTTTGTATAACCATAACCACCGAAAATCTGAACTGCGTCTGTCGATACTTTAACTGCCACTTCTGAAGCAAAGTATTTTGCCATTGCAGATTGTTTGGTTACGGGTTGATGCCTGTTTTTTAAATCTGCAGCCTGCCTGATCAACAATTCGGCAGCTTCAATTTCTGTAGCCATGTCGGCAAGCTTAAAACTTATTGCCTGATAGCTTGAAATTGGTGCACCAAACTGATGTCTTTCTTTAGAATAATTTACCGCAGCATCAAAAGCGCCTTTCGCAATACCCAAAGAAAGTGCCGCAATAGAAATTCTTCCGCCATCTAAAACCTTCATTGCTTGCTTAAAACCTTCGCCTATATTCCCCAGCAAATTCGCTTTTGGCACACGGCAATTGTCAAAAATCATTTCTGTCGTCTCTGAGGCACGCATACCCAATTTATTTTCCTTTTTTCCGGCAGAAAACCCAGGTGTTCCGCGCTCCACAACAATTGCAGAAATGCCTTTAGAACTGCCAGATTCTCCTGTGCGCACCATTACTACTGCAACATCGCCACTTTTTCCGTGCGTAATCCAGTTTTTAGATCCGTTTATAATATAATCATCACCATCTTCAATAGCGGTAGTCATCATTCTTAAGGCATCAGATCCAGTATTCGCTTCTGTTAAACCCCAGGCGCCAATCCACTCTGCAGATGCCAATTTCGGCAACCATCTATGTTTTTGTTCATCGTTTGCAAAAGCAAGAATATGCCCGGTACATAAAGAATTGTGCGCCGCTAGTGATAAACCAACCGAGCCGCAAACGCGGGCAACTTCTACAATAACATCTACATATTCCTGATAGCCTAAACCAGAACCACCAAATTCTTCCGGAACCAAAACCCCCATCAAACCCAATGCGCCCAGTTCTTTAAAAACATCTACCGGAAAATGTTGGGTTTCATCCCAATCCATTACATTCGGTCGGATTCTCTTTTCCGCAAATTCGCGAACCATTGCCTTTACGCTTTGTTGCAATTCAGATTCTGAAAAATTAAATGTTACGCTCATTGCTTTTTTTGTTAGCCTAAGCACAATTATAAACAATTATTTGCGAGAACATTACCATTAAATATTTGCTTGGCGATAGAATAAAATGGTATTCGGTTCAATTCTTTTGAACCGAATTTTTAAAGGCCTAAACCGTGACCATAATTAAAAAATGAGATAAGGCGAAATTTTTTCGATGATTGATGGGTTTAACAGAATAACTTTAGCCAAATCGCTTTTATCCCGATAAACGCCGTGTTGTTTGCGGTATTGAATAATGGCATTCATCTGTTTATAACTTAAATAAGGAAAAGCTTTCAGGTCTTCAAATTCAGCAACATTAATTTTAATTGCTTTCATTTTTGTTGCATCTACATAAAACTGATCTTTTATCTGAGCAAACTTCACAGAATCTAGGCCATACACCTCCATAAGTTGCGTTTTGGCATAAAAACCGCCAAGTCGTTGCCGATAGCGTAAGATTCGATTTGCAAAAGTTCCGCCAATTCCGCTAATTCGATCTAAAGCAGCAGAATCTGCACCATTAATTTCGATGTAAACCGGTGCCTTCTTTTCGAATGCAGGATTCATCGGCTTTGCCTTTGAATCGTATGCAGTTTCTTCCGGAATATTCACATACGGGTACAACTCTTTATACAAGCCTGGAGAAATGGTATACATTTTTTGAAGATCTGCAGGCTGGCGAAATTTACCACCTTTGCGCACATAATTTAAAACTGCACCAGCTTGCTTCTCTGATAAACCCAATGCAACCCAACCGGTTTGATCTAAAGTATTTGGGTTAAAATAAAAAAGTTTCTTTTTTTTAGCAGTATTTTTTGGGACCGCAGAATGTAACGCTTTGCTTTTTTCTAAAAATTCCAACTCTTGCAGATTTGCACGCAAATTAATGTCATTTATTGGCGGCGATTGCAAATACCTATATAAATAAGGTATACATTTTACCAGCAAAACAATCAGAATAAGTACAATGAGGCCATTATACTGGCTTCTGCTAAAACCAAAAGATTTGTTGAGCCAAGTTCTCATACCATTTTAACATACCTTATTCTAAATATAAATCTTATTTTTGGGATTGCAAAACTGCATCGTTTTGCCATCAACACCTTAATAATTTTATCTTATGAAGATCATTACAACCTCAGAATTTGCTAAAGCCACGAAGATTGATAAACTTGGCGTACCGGGTTTGGCAGGATTACTGATGGAGATCATGAAATTGAACGACATTAATGATGTTTTCGCTCAAAATCAACACTTTAAAGGACTTGAATTTGTAGATAAAATATTGGAAACCATTGGTGTTTCCATCGAATTTGATGAAGATGATTTAAACTCAATTCCTAAAACAGGTCCATTCATCGCAATAGCCAACCATCCTTATGGCGGCGTAGAAGGTTTAGCCTTGGTTAAACTTTTATGCACTGTGCGGCCAGATGCGAAGGTAATGGTGAACTTCATCCTGAAAAAAATACCCAATCTGGATGAATTTTTCGTTGCCGTTAATCCCTTTGAAAATGTTCAGCATTCCTCCAGCATCAGCGGTTTAAAGACTACTTTTGACTTGTTAAGAAGCGGTACACCTATCGGGATTTTTCCGGCAGGAGAAGTATCTACATTTAAAATTGATGCACAGCAAGTAACAGATAGAATGTGGCATCCCGTGGTTGGAAAATTGATTTCAAAAGCGAAAGTTCCAGTTGTTCCCATTTATTTCCACGGAAATAATGGTGTTTTCTTTAACATCCTGAGTTTTATTCACCCAACATTACGTACAGCAAAACTGCCTTCAGAATTTCTCAATAAAAGTGGCCGCACCATTAAAGTACGTGTTGGAAAAGCGATTACCGTGAGGGAAATTGCCGCGATGAGCAGTACAAAACTGCTGGATTATCTGCGCGCAAGAACCTATTCATTAGGTGTTGGTTTGGATACCGATAAAAAACTTTTCAATCCTTTAAAACTGTTTAAAATCAGGAAAAGTCCGGCAGCGATTATCGAAGAAACCTCAAGAAACCTGATTAAAGCTGAAGTAGAAACACTGGAAGATTTTAAAGTGTGGACCGAAAAAAACTATGAAGTGTATATCGTTCCGACGCTAAAAATCCCTAATATTTTGCGGGAAATTGGCAGGTTAAGAGAAATTACCTTCCGCGAAGTAGGCGAAGGCACAAACAAACAAATTGATCTTGACAATTACGACATTTACTATAACCATTTATTTATTTGGGATAGAGAGCTGGAAAATATTGTTGGTGCGTATCGCATTGGAAAAGGAGATGAAATTTTAGAAAGCCTGGGCAGACGTGGTTTTTACCTTTCAGAATTATTTAAAATGAAAGACCAGTTTTATCCAATGTTGAGACAAGGTATAGAATTGGGACGTTCGTGGATCAGGAAAGAATATCAAGGAAAACCGCTTCCATTATTCTTGCTTTGGAAAGGAATTTTAAAATACCTGATCGATAATCCTCAGTATCGTTATATGTTTGGCCCTGTAAGTATCAGTAATAATTTCTCGAAATTTAGCAAAGCACTGATTGTGGATTTCATCACCAGAAATCATTTCGATTATGAAATGGCTAAATATGTGAAGCCAAGAAATAAATTCAAGGCAGATCTTTTGCCTATGTCTACAAATCCTTTAGTAGAAAGCAGCGAATCTTTCAAAGATCTGGACGGCATTATTGGCGACATAGAAAATACACACATTAAAATTCCGGTATTGTTGCGCCAGTACATGACGCTGAATGCTAAAATAATCTCATTTAATATAGATCCGAAATTCTCGGATTGCCTTGATGGATTTCTGGTTGTAGATACGCACAATATCCCGGCAGAGATGATTGAAAAGTTAGGCAAAAATTTATAGTCATCTTATTTAAAATAAAAAACCCAGACATCCATCTGGGTTTTTTTTTATCAACTAACCTAAACTTTATAAATACTAACCAAATATTTATACCACAAAAGTAGGTTTAGAATATTAATTAGATATTAATTCAACGTTATTGTTAAATCTAAAAAACCTATCGGAAAAATCTCCAATGTTAACTTTCCGTAACTTCCACAGCCACTTATTCACGTAAACATATTGTTGATTTCACGTTAATTTATTGTAAATTCATTCTACCAAATATAAGCAGAATGATTACAGCGGGGCATTTCTTAAAAACAGTACTTTGTATCTGTTTGTTTATCTCTTTAAATAATAGAGCGAGCCATGCACAACAACATGCTATAGAATTTTACGACGGAACTTTCAATTTCGAAACCGACAGCTCCTTACAGATCCATGTGCCTAATCGCCCAGAAAAATCAGAAATTTTAAAATTTTATACGAATATCTCCGCGCTACCACAAAGTGCCATCATTGAACAACTGAAAATATTTAGAGCTAAATATGAATTAAACGATTGGATATTTTACCAGCTCATTCGCAAAACAGCGGAAGAAATTAGTCCGAAAGCCCAGAACTATTTCAGATACACATTATACAAATGGTATCTGCTTTGCAAAACCGGCTATGATGCACGTTTGGCTGTAGGGGATAATCAGGTAATATTTTATGTGAGAAATGAAGAAGACATTAGCGATATTCCATACTTTGAAATTTACGGAAGAAAATACACCTGCTTAAATTATCACGATTACGGTAAACTTTTTAAACGGGCTGATGCATATGTACCTATAGCAATTGACATTGGTGGCGCAGACAATGCTTTCTCGTACAAAATTAACCGAATGCCAGATTTTAAACCAGCAAATTATTCTGAACGTGATCTGGCCTTTAATTACAAACACACCACCTATCATTTTAAACTAAAAGTAAATAAAGATGTAAGCAGCATTTTTGCCAATTACCCTGGAGTAGATTTTGAAACGTATTTTAATATTCCGGTTAGTCAGGAAACCTATAGTTCTTTAATTCCTGTACTAAAGAAAAATACTGTTGGGATGAGCAAAAAAAAGGGTGTAGATTATTTGATGCGATTTACCAGATATGCTTTTTTGTATGAAGATGATGAACAAAATTTCGGCAAGGAGAAAAGGTTATCGCCAGAAGAAACATTGCTCAATCAATACAGCGACTGTGATGATCGTGCTGCGTTATTTTTCTATCTGGTAAAGGAAATTTACAACTTGCCAATGGTTGCCGTTCTGTATCCCACGCACTTAACTATGGCTGTTGGTTTTGATCAGGCTGTGGGCAATTTTATTGTATATAAAGGAAAAAAATATTCGTTCTGCGAACCTACACCACAAGTAGAGAAACTAAATATTGGGCAGCTTTCTTCAACACTGAAAAACGTACCTTACCAAATCGTCTATGCATACGAGCCTATCAAACGTTAATTAAATATTTATATTTAATGTTATCGTTAAGTTAAACGAAGGCAATGCAATTTATTTATTCTATTTTTATTTTCGCTGTGCTAAAAAGCAGCGTATCCCTTATGGCTGCTAATGTGTTCATCGTTGTAAAAGAATATTTTGCTAAAATCCAACAACATTCAATCAAAGCCCGCATATTATCGCAAATAAATGACGATAATACCTTTATCTTTCAGTTAAGTCATTATTATAAACGTACGAGCGAGCTTGAGGCAAAAGTGCCATCTTCTCATTTTACTTGCTTTTCAAACGCAGAACGTCATTTGCTTCAATATTTGGATGAAATGCAGAATACACTTGATTTAGGTGGCGCAGTAGAAACAGCAATGGCATTCTAAAGTATGTTTCTTGTAATTTGTACCAGTTGTGTTAACCATTATTTTATTTGTTAACATAATGATAATATTAATTTAATATTTCGAAATTCTATCTTTGGCGAGTAATTATTCCGTAGCGCTAATGAAAAAAGAGAAGAAGAAGTCGTCCAAAACTTCCGCCCGTAAACAAATCCGAAAAGAAATCGAAGTTCAATTATTTGCCGAATTTCTAAGCATTGCGAATCAGTTTGGAAAAGTAAAGAAAGCCGATAAGCTTATCGAAAAATTTGCAAAACAGATGGCAAAAAAAATCACTATAGAACCTAAAGACGATTCGCTAGAAGGTTTTGTAAAAGAAGATGAAGTATCTATTGTCGCGCCTGAGGTTAAACCTATAATTAAAAAGGCAACTGCAAAAAAGAAAATAACAGCACCAGCAGAAGCTGAATAACAATATTTATGAACAAAAATGACTTCTAGTCGGAAATTCATAATAGCGTGATAGATTCAATAGAATAGGAACATACATTTGATTGATTGGGTAATTACAGGAGGTTACAACTCTTTCACTGACAACTCTCTCCTGTTTCTTGAAAAAAAGGATTCATATTTGAGCGGCTGTCACAAGACACTGCCTCTACTCCGATTACCGGCGAACTATACGCGCAAAAAGCGATTTTGTTTGGCGCATTATTCCAAAAGCTTACTATTAAAGGTTCGCCCAGATTTTGATTGAATACAGTTTTCAGAAATGGTAATTGGCAGATCTTTATACAACTTTATCAATAAAGAGCCTTAATCATAAGAATTAAGGCTCTTGAGTGCAGAGTGTCTACAGAATATAATATTTTTTTAACTGAACGACTGAGGTGAAATCGACTCCAGACAAAGCGACAGCAGAAGTAAAGTAAAAAATAGTCAAATCCAACCACAGGCAGAAATGGTAATGCCGCGGATGGTTTGATTATTGTTAATTCACAGTAAGCGTTTTACTGGCAACCGATGAACCGGTATATTTTCCACCGATGATTGTGCATTTTAACTCATAGTTCCCCGATTCGAAACCAACTTCATCTAAAATAGAATCCGTATTATCAGTAAATTCATAGTGGTAATTGGTTCCGTTGATCCCATTGATCTCCCATTTATAATAGATTCCACTTTCTAATGAAGAATAACTAGAATGAAAAGTAGATTGTCCGTAACGCCCTACAGTTGATGGTCCGGAAATATATGCATTTACCTGCCCTGTAGTAATTAATGGGTACATCGATGATATTGCAATATCGTCATAAATTGAAGGTAAAGCAGGATAGCTTCCATATTCAGTAAGAGCTGTTCCTCCATTCATTACCGAATTTGGATCACTTGATAAACTACTTGGTGTATTGGCAATATCTGTAACTCCACCGCTCGGAATAGGGTCATTTAGATACCTCCAGTTAGTGTGAACTAAACCTAAAGTATGGCCAATTTCATGAATCATGTTCCATGCTGCATTTAAAGGATTTAAGCCGGGAAAATCAGAGTTTATGTAGATCGTATTTCCAACCTTATTATTTCCGTTGGGAACTAATGCAGCTGCAGCGGTATTTTGTGATAGTGTACCATTATCTGCATATATTGTAATATCTATTGCGGGACTATTGGTGTACTGCGAACTCGAATTCAACAAATGTAACTTAATATTATTGCCTGCGGTCGAATTCCATACACGTACTGCGGTGAGCAATCCACTGTACCATGAGCTGTTGCCCCAAACGCCCTCGCCAAATGATATATAAACGTTCTGGTTATTTGCTGGACCTGCAATATAATTGGTACGGGTTTGAGATATTTTACCCGAGTTACCTGTGGTGGCAGTTGTTTTAACCGGATTATTTTGTAAAGATTTCTGATCCAATAAAATGTCACCTTCAACCAGATAAAAGTCTTTTAATACTTCGATATTTTTTGTGTCGAAGCCCATTGCACTGATTTTGGAGAGCACTAAAGCGTCTACCTTTGAGAAATCCGTGCTTTCGATATTGGTTTCAGTTTTTTTACAAGATACAATGATTAGTGTGAGTGCTAAAGCGCATAAGCCAACAATCCTAGAATGCGTGCTTAATTTAGATGTTCTTTTCATGATATGATTTACATCATTCAATATAAAGATCTCATTGTTAAATATTTAACACCATAACATTAATTTATCAGGATTATACTTAGGCACACTTCAGTGCAAATTGAATCCATATTCTTCTAACAAAAAAGGTGTTTACCCTTACGGTGAACACCTTTTAGTTATAGTTGCCCATTAAGGACGTCCATTAGATAGATTTACTGGTTGCTTTTTTAAATATTAAGGTCCGCTTACATCGTAAGCAGACCTTAGTATTAACTCTTTAAAGAAAGATTAGTATGTATTTGATTTTGGAGTCCAACTTGCCCAGCCTGTTGTCCAATCGGTTGTGCCAAAAGCACCTTTGTATGTAACTTTTTCAAAGAAAGCGTCTGTTTGATCTCCTGTAAACGCAGCGCCTGTTAAGGCGATAGAACCTGTTGTAGGAAGCAAGTTCGGCGATGTTAAATTGAATGGATTAGTCAAACCTGCAGCAGCAGATGATGAAATACTCACTGTACCTGAAGCTAAAGCTTTGGCCTGAATAGCTGCTGCAGATGCACCAGCAACGGTTACATCACTTCCCAATTTGAATGGATCTGCGAGTGCAAATAAGATGTTATTATTAAATAGAGAAGTCCCGTCGATAAAAGCACTATATGTACCGTTAGACTCTAGAGACAATCCACCTTTAGGGTGGCCAAGTAATATAGAGTTGTTTAACACAAATGCGGTATTTCTTCTCCATCTGTTAGCAAAATTGTGGTTTGCTGCTGTGTTTGCTGCTCCATTTGGGCCTAATATGGTAAAGTTAGATAAGTTAGGTCTTGTACGAGGAGTACCATTAGAACCATTGGCATCGTTATCGCACTCAATACCATTTCCAGCGTCCCCACCATCTACAAAACTTGGATCTCTCAAAGACATCGCAAATTGAATCTTACCACGGTATCCGTTGTCAAAATCGAAATCATCATCCGCAGTTGCATAAGCGATTAGATATTTTGCGTTAACAGTACCACCAAAGAATTCAAATGCATCATCATTACCATATGAAACCATGATATGATCGATTGTAGTGCCAGATCCAACACCACCTAAAGTCAATCCGTTAATTTCTGAGTTCGGTTGTGCTGCAATACCTGCAAATTCTATACGGATATATTTTAATGTTCCAGAGTTGTCTGTATCAATAGTACCCCCATATTGTTTACCAATTCCGCCTTCAATAGTAGGATTGGTCAAATTTACAGTTGCTTTACCCAATATCACAATTCCACCCCAATCGCCAGGAGCTCTTTCTGCCGCTGGTCTGCCAGAAGTGAAAATAATCGGTGAGCTGGCTGTACCTTCGGCCATAATCTTTGCGCCTCTTTCAATAATCAAAGCGCCCTTAGACGATACACTTGATTTAATGATAGTACCTGGTTCAATTGTTAACGTAGCACCCTCCTCAAAGTAGGTATAGCCAGATAAAGTAATTGTTCCTCTTCTAACAATCACATTTTGGCCTGCAGTATAGGTTCCTGTTAAAGTTCCTCCATTAGCGATTTCTACCGTACCTTGTTCGTTTGTTTCTTCGTTATTCTTCTTACACGAAGTAAAATAGATCATAACTGCTGCCAGAATGAATAATGGTTGTTTAATTTTCATGTTACCCTGTTTTTTGATTTTAATTATAATGTCTATGCTATAGGAATAAAAATTGTCTTGATATCTTTTCTAGATTTTTTACTTATTAAATGATAAGTTGTAACTAAAGCTTAATGTGAAGTTAGTGCCATATTTTGTAGAGATATATTGTTTATCGACACTACTGTCAAAAGCTGTTTTGTCATCCATATTTAAGTAAAAGATGCTTCGCTGATTTAGAATATCACCAGCATTCAATTTTAACTCTGCCTTGTTTTTGAGAATTTTTTTGCTGATCTGAAAGTCGAGAACATCTCGCGCATTTTCCCATATATTTGGAATCAGAGTATTGCCAACAAAAGCAATTCGCTGTCCTACCCGGTTGTAGAGTCCAGTAAATGTGAGTCCGGTTGAAACGTTTGCATATTGCAACCCGGCATTAATCAAATAGGGAGATTGGCCTTGTAACGGACGGTCTGAGGCACCTAAGTTACCAAAACTTACTTTTGATTTAATATAGCTTAAATTGGCAAATACGGTTAAATCATTGAAAAAACCAGTGTCTTTAATAAAGTCAAATCGTTTACGAACATCAATTTCGGCTCCAAATGAGTAAGCTTTTTCTACATTCATGTAGTTAACTTCTCGTCGTTCCGGCGTACCCCCTTCATCTAAAGTTTGCTCAATTGCATTATTAAAATCTTTATAGAACAGAGAAAATGTTAACACTTCACCAGCACTTGGATAAATCTCATATCTCAAATCAGCATTATTGATTGCTCCACGTTTTAAAGATGGATTACCAACTGTAGAAGTTTGACTTACGAAATCATAAAATGCAAAAGGAGCCAATTCCCGAAGTTCAGGTCTCGAAACTGTCCTAGATGCAGACAATCTGAAATTACTTTTTTCGTTGATAGAATATGTATAATTGGCAGAGGGAAGAACATCGATAAAAGTTTCGTCAGAACTCGTAGAAACTCCGCTCAAATTTACATAATCAATATTTTGATAATAATGCTCTAAACGAGCTCCCCAACTTAGCCGAGATTTCTCACCAATATGATTATCAAACATCAGGTAGCCGGCATTCAACATAGATTGTGCTTCATATGAATCTGTATTACCTGTAAAATCCGTGAGATAAAAACCCCCACTTGTAGAAATATTCTGAGGTTGAAAAATCTGATCTTTCGGTAAGCTTAAAATAGTCTCATCATAAGAAGCAGATCCAGAAGAATTAAATTGGTAGTTGAATATTCTAGCATTAAAATCTCTAGTTTTATACATACTCAAAAAGCCAGCCTTTAAAGTGCTTTTTCTTTTGAACATGGTAAAAGGTAATGTATAATTAGCCAATGCGCCAAAGTCATTTTCCTTCATATCTGAAAAGAATCTACGACTATTTCGATCTACCAAAGAATAGCTGGTAGACCCTTCGCCACCTACCTGACGATAATATATTGATCTTAAATCTGGTTGATCGCGACTAATATTTGAATAATTCAGGTTCCAGTTGATCTTTTGGTCGGGCTTTTCAAATTGGTGTTCCCCTTCCAGTTGCGAATTAAATATTGTTTTGCGGCTTTTATCTGAGTTATTTAGGCGTAGGTTTGCATCAATATTGGTATTAAACCCATTACGATCTACATAAATATCTTCAAGCACATTATTGAGTAAATTCTTAAAACTGAACTTATTTTTCCCTTTCTTGTAGGTAATGTTTGCTAATGCACCAACATTCGTTGTGAAAACATTCTGGGTGTCGTTATAATCGTAATAAATGTCTCGGAAATCATTTTGGTAATCATTACGCGTTACAGGATTGATGTTCTGCGAATTCCTGTACGATAAAGACACTACGCTTCCGAGGGATCCTCCATTACTAAAGTCCTTACGATTACCCCATGTAATTTGATGGTTTTGCGAAGGTAAGGCTTTATAAATCTGCTCTCCGTAAGCATTTGGAAGTTGCTTAGTAAAATTAACTTTCTGTTGTGCGGTTAGCGGATTGTATTGTTGAAAAGATGAGGGAAATGAGGTGGGCAAATTTCGATCGGATCCGATTAATCCGAGATAATCTGAACCTTGACGTTGACTTGCTGTAAAGTCTTTAAATGTTGATTGTGTATTATATCCCCAACTCGTTGAAAAATTCAGGTAACTTTGATCTGGTACATCTTTCGTAACTACCTGTATAATTCCACCTGCAAAATCTCCGGGTAGTTCGGGAGATGCCGTTTTGTAAATGATAAGGTTATCAATCAAATTTGCTGGGATAATATCAAAAGAGAATGCTTTTTTATCTGGTTCTGTGGAAGGAAGCAACGAATTATTCAACATAGTTGTATTGTATCGATCTGCCAAACCTCTTATTACAACAAATTTATTATTTTGAATACTTGCCCCGCTTACACGCTTTAAAACCTCCGAAGTATTTCTATCTGGAGATCTTTGGATAATCTCTGATGATATTCCACTGGAAATAGCGATGCTATTTTTTTGCTGAGCATAAAGTGCATTGATGCTTTCCTTTTTGAATGAACCTTTAATGACTACATCAGAGAGATTTTGCGAATTTGATTCTTCTAAAACCACGTTTAGGCTAGTCACTTTGCCATCTATAACTTCGATATCCGAAATTTCTTTACCAAGATAACCTACATATTGATAGGTTAGAGCATATTTTCCTTTGGACAAATTTGATATTGAATACTTTCCATCAACATCCGTTGCTATTCCTTTATTTGTTCCTTTAACCTTAACGCTAACCCCAATCAGGGTTTCGCCGGTTTTCTTATCCGTTACTGTACCGGAAATTTTAGCCGTTTGAGCATAAACAGCTACGCTTATAAAAGATACCAGTAAAGTTAGTACTGTCTTTTTTAGATTAGTAATAATATTCAAGTTGCCTTATTTTAGTTTCCGCCACAAAACTATTACGGCAATGTTAGCTTTAAGTTAGATGTTAATTAACATTTGCTTAGCTTAAAGTTAAAATAATGTTAGCCAACTTCAGCTTAGTACTGAATACCTGCCCTCTTACATATAAAATGCAATAACCAGATTGGCCCGATTAATAAAAACTTAACATCATCCAAAAAACTCGGCTTTTTGCCTTCAATTTTATGACCGATAAATTGGCCAAGCCATGAAGCAATAAAAATGAATGCATATATGGCATATGCAGTGCCACTACCCAATCCTACCAATTGTTCTATTTTAACAATTATGTAGCTCATTAAACCTACAACCCAAATCATCATAAAAAAAAGAACAGGCGATAGCGTAAAATAGTAGTATAAACTGAAAGCCAGCAAAAAAGAAGCCCAATTGAAGAAACCATTATAAGCTCCTAAAAAACCAATATGCGGAAATGGAATCTGCCAAACTAACCCCAACAAGCTAAATACGATTAACGGAACACAGATCCAGTGTACCATTTTGTTGGTTGGGTTCTGATGGCTCTCTGCATATTTATCAAACAACACATCAATCGGGCGTTTTGCCTTTAAGTTTTTTATACTCGGTTTACTCATTTGTGGTAAAATTAAGAAAAAATTCAATGTTCAGTTTAACAATAGCTGCTGTCTTTTTTGATCATAAAAAAAGCGATGATAAAATCATCGCCTTTAACCTAATAATTAATTGTTACTATTTTGCAAAAGCTACCGATCGCGTTTCACGGATTACGGTTACTTTAATTTGGCCGGGATACGTCATTTCCGTTTGGATACGGGTAGAAATATCTGCTGCCAGCAACTCAGCCTGCGCATCTGTTACACGTTCGCTTTCTACCACAACACGCAACTCACGACCGGCCTGAATGGCAAATGTCTTTTCTACACCTGGATAAGACAAAGCAAGTTCTTCCAAGTCTTTCAAACGTTTGATGTAACTTTCTACAACTTCCCTACGTGCACCCGGACGCGCGCCAGAAATGGCATCACAAGCCTGAACGATTGGAGAAATTAACGATGTCATTTCTATTTCATCATGGTGGGCTCCAATTGCGTTACAAACTTCAGGATGTTCTTTATATTTTTCTGCAAGTTGCATACCCAAAATTGCGTGTGGCAATTCCGGATTATCATCCGGAACTTTACCAATATCATGCAGCAATCCGGCACGTTTAGCTAATTTTGCATTTAATCCAAGTTCTGCTGCCATAGTTGCGCAGAAATTAGCTACCTCTCTAGAATGGTGTAATAAATTTTGACCATAAGATGAACGGTAACGCATACGCCCAACCATTCGGATAAGTTCTGGATGAAGACCATGAATACCCAAATCAATTACAGTACGTTCACCGATTTCAATAATTTCATCTTCAATTTGTTTCTTGGTTTTGGCTACAATTTCTTCAATACGCGCCGGGTGTATACGACCGTCTGTAACCAAACGGTGTAAAGCCAAGCGGGCAATTTCACGTCTTACCGGATCAAATCCCGATAAGATAATTGCCTCTGGTGTATCATCAACAATAATTTCAATTCCTGTAGCGGCTTCAAGTGCGCGGATATTCCGGCCTTCACGACCAATAACACGGCCTTTAATTTCGTCACTTTCAATATGAAATATAGAAACAGAATTTTCGATCGCAGCTTCTGTAGCTGTACGCTGGATGGTTTGAATAACTACTTTCTTAGCCTCTTTGCTGGCGGTTAACTTTGCTTCATCAACAATGTCTTTTACTTGCATCATCGCTTGTGTACGGGCTTCCTGTTTCAGATTTTCAACCAATTGTTCCTTGGCTTCATCAGCAGAAAGGCCAGCAATGCTTTCTAGTTGTGTTAGATGCTGTTTTTTTAAAACTTCAACTTCATCTTGTTTTTTTACAGCCAAATCGGTCTGTTTTTCAAGATTAGACTTTACTTTATCAATTTCCTGTTCTTTTTTATGCAGGTTTTCAGTACGTTGATTTACAGATTGTTCTTTCTGTTTTATTGTATTTTCGCGTTGATTAATGGTATTATTCTTAGAGTTAACCTCTTGCTCATGCTCCGCCTTTAACTGTAAAAATTTCTCTTTTGCTTCTAAAAGTTTATTCTTTTTTAAAATTTCTGCATTATTTTCTGCGTCTTTTAAAATCTTCTTCACTTTGTTTTGAGCGGCAATTTCCTGTTGTTTTAACAGGTTGCGAAGTAGGTATCTCCCCACCACTATCCCGATAACCAAACCTGTAATTAAGGCAAATAGGTATCCTAATATTTCAACTGTTTCCATTTTGTTTTATAAGTAAAAAAAAACCGCAACTAATTTTTTAAAGTTTCATCATTTTAAACCTCAACTAAGCATAATTAGGATTTAAGCCATTTTCAGATGAATGAACAAATGAAATCCGCCCTCTTAACCCTATAGATATTGAAGTGTTAAGTTTTATAAATTTTGAAACTCAAAAACTAGCTGCGGCTATATTTTTGTGCTAATATAATAAAGCATTAGCCATATTGATATGATCAGTATAACCAGTACTTTAAAAGAACGTACCTTTTTTTTATTTAGTGAAGAACCCGTTTAATAAACCATCCAACTCTTCGACTTTATCGGCAACAGCAGTATCTTGGTTTTGAACTTTATTTTCTGTTCTCAAAACGGCAGTTGCATAATGCAAAACGGCCATTGAAAGTAGATCCTGCTTATCTCTAACCGCATAATTTTCCTGATAGTCTTTTATGCGTTCATTGATCATTTTTGCCGCCCGTCTCACAATTTCTTCTTCTTCCATGTTTACCTTTAAGGGGTAAATGCGGTCGGAAATGGTTATTTTAATCGAGATTTCTCCCATTGTTTAGCTTAGTTTCAGATTTTTACGCATTGTGTTATTTTTTCAGCAATGCGATACTTTTATCAATCTCCCGCACAAAATCGTTAATTTTCTGTTTAATATCAAGCGATTTCTCACTTGTTCCCTCAATGCTTTTCGCCAATTTTGTAACTCTGATTTTTTCTTCCAGATCTACATTTTTGGTTTTTGCGGTATCCACTGCAACTTTTAACGATTGATTTTCAAGCTTTAATAAATCATTTTCTTCCTGTAACGCATTACACAACTCGATCAATCGGGTTGTTTTTTGTAATACTTTATCTAATTGATCTGCAACAGAAGCCATGAATTTATTTCTAAAAATACGAATTAATATTTTATTTCCTAATTTCTGCGCCGGCTTGTTGCGTTAAATTCGCCATTAACTTCTGCATTGTGCTATCTATCTGCTTATCTGTCAATGTTTGCTCTTCATCTTGCAAAATAAAGTTCAAAGCGTAAGATTTTTTGCCTTCTGGCAGTTTATCGCCTTCGTACACATCAAAAACACCAACATCCTTAATCAGTTTCTTGTCGGTTTTAAAGGCAATACCTTTAAGTGTTTCAAAAGTAACAGACAGATCAATCAACAAAGATAAATCTCTTCGTACCTGAGGGTATTTTGACACCTCTTTATTTACGATTTTATTTTTACGGATAATATCCAACAAAGTTGCCCAATCAAAATCTGCATAGAAAACCTCCGCATTTACGTCGGCAAGTTTCCGATCAGCTTTTGTTGCTGCACCGAAATTTACCAGGGTTTTGTCTCCTCGGAAGTATTTAATTCCGTAAGCGAAATTTTCATCATTTAATACGTCAGTCTGGAAACTTGAAATGCCCAAACGCGAAATAATTGCATCTACCGCTGCTTTTAAGTTATAAAAACTTACCGACTTTGAAGCCTGGTTCCATTGTTCGCTTTGTTTACCTCCAGAAATAAGCAATAACAAACGCGGGCGTTCTACATATTTTTCGTTAATGAGGTGATAGGTTTTACCAAATTCATAAAACTTCACATCTGCATTTTTACGGTTTTGATTGTATGTTACACTCTCTAACGCGGGCATTAAAAGATTTTGGCGCATTACATTCAAATCGCTGCTTAATGGATTTAAAATAAAAACGGCTTCATTCAGATTTTTAGAATACGCAGATTTAGTTAAAGAATTGCATAAAATTTCTGCGTAACCATTAGCGGCCAACATATCTGCAACCACATTTTGTGTATTTTCTTTATCCGGATGATTAGAATAAGACAAAGATGCATTTACCTTTTTCGGGATTTCAATGTTATTGTATCCATAAATCCTCAAAACCTCTTCTGTAATATCACACTCGCGGGTAACATCAACTTTATATGAAGGCACTCTTAGCGCCAAAGTATCTTCTGATGTTTTGCTTGCGGAAATGCCAAGTGCGGTAATAATACTTTTGATTTCTGCCGAAGGGATATTTGCTCCAATCAATTTATTGATGTTTGTGAAACTTACTTCAAACTCGAAAGGTTTTATGTGTTTTGGATAAAAATCAGAAATAGATGAAGAAATTTCGCCGCCGGCAATTTCTTTAATCAGCAAAGCAGCATATTTTAAGGCAATTACTGTAATCTCCGGATCAGTACCGCGTTCGTAACGGAACGATGCGTCTGTTTTCAGGCCATGTTTTTTTGATGTTTTACGTACAGATACGGAGTTAAAATATGCACTTTCCAGAAACACATTTTTAGTCTCCGTACTAACACCAGAGCTTTTACCGCCAAATACACCAGCAATACACATTGGTTCTTCAGCATTGCAAATCATCAAATCTTCTGCATTCAGCTTGCGTTCAACATCGTCTAAAGTAGTAAAAGGTGTACCTTCTGCAACTTTTTTAACGATAACTTTTCCTCCAGCAATCCGATCGGCATCAAAAGCATGTAACGGCTGCCCCAAACCATGTAAAATATAGTTCGTAATATCAACCACATTATTAATAGGACGAAGTCCGATAACTTT
The DNA here is from genome assembly GCF_052343045.1 of Pedobacter terrestris. Classification (NCBI taxonomy): domain Bacteria; kingdom Pseudomonadati; phylum Bacteroidota; class Sphingobacteriia; order Sphingobacteriales; family Sphingobacteriaceae; genus Pedobacter; species Pedobacter terrestris. Next base: position 3,332,388 of record NZ_CP180264.1, read on the forward strand.
CAGTTTGTCTTTCAACCAGTCTGGCGATTCTTTTACCGTAACGTTTGAGATGGTTAAACTGCTGTACCGCGGACAAGCGTCTTCGTCTTCTACAGTTACAGGAATAACCAGATTTTCATTATCTACTTTAAATTCAGCAAGATCCGGAATTTCATAAGTAGATCTGAAATAGGCAGCCAAATCGCGGGCAACGCCTAAATGCGAAGCAGCATCAGCACGGTTTGGCGTTAAGCCGATTTCAAAAACGAAATCGTCTTCCATCTCAAAATAGTCTTTTGCCCGTTGGCCAACCTCAGTTTCGGCCGGTAAAACCATAATTCCGTCGTGAGATTTGCCAAGTCCAATTTCATCTTCCGCGCAAATCATTCCTTGAGATACTTCTCCTCTGATTTTGGATTCCTTAATTTTGAAAGGTTCTCCTTCTAGCGGATATACCGTTGTACCAACTGTGGCGACAACAACTTTTTGTCCGGCGGCAACATTTGGTGCGCCACAAACAATTTGCAGATTTTCTGCCCCACCTACACTTACTGTAGTAACCCTTAACCGATCTGCATTTGGATGCTGAACGCAGGTTAAAACTTCGCCAATAACCAAACCTTCCAAACCGCCAATCACTGGCTGAACTTTTTCTACACTTTCAACCTCCAAACCAACATTGGTCAGAATTAAAGAAAGTTCTTGTGGTGTTTTGTCTATTTGAACGAACTGTTTTAGCCAGTTATATGATATTTTCATTTTAGCGTATGAAGTTTAAGTTGGGCGTAAAGATCTTTCTTATGGCTACAACTCGGATTTTATAAAACGCAAAGATAATATTCTAGCCGAAACGTTTAATGTAAAGATGAGATTTATAGCAAAAAGCTGAGAATTTTTAGCGTTTAAAGCTATATAGAACAGTCATGTTTAATGTGCGATCTGGGGTTTATGGATAAAAACATCCTTTCTGAGGTAAACGCAACGCTAACGGATAAACATTTTAAATACAGTCATGATCGCGATAGCTGTAATAATCATTTAAACCAAACACAATATGATCTGCAACAAAAAGATTAAGGGCCTGCCCTACGCTAACCAGATTCTTCGTGATTTTATTATCCGCATCGCTTGGTTTAACATTGCCAGATGGATGATTGTGGGTCAAAATCAGGCTGGCAGCATTGTGCTGCAGGGCAATTTTAAAAATAATTTTTGCATCTACAACTGTGCCCGATTGGCCTCCTCTACTGATCAAATGTTTACCCAATACATGATTGGCACGATTGAGCAAGATAATCCAAAACTCCTCATGATCCAGATCAGCGAGCGTATTGCGCATGTAATCGTAACCATCTCTTGCCGTTGTAATTTTAAAGGCGGTTTCGGTATCCTTTTCGCGCCGCCTTAAGCCCAATTCCAGTGCAGCAACTATAGATATTGCTTTAGCTTCTCCAATACCTTTAAACTTAGATAAATCTGCAATAGAGGCTGTTCCAAGTTTAAAAAGGTTATGGCCATAAGAAGCCAAAATTCGTTTACTCAGATCTACAGCAGTTTCCTGAGCATTTCCTGAACCGATAAGTATGGCAATAAGTTCTGCATCTGTTAAATGCCGCCGACCGTGCAGAAGCAATTTTTCACGCGGCCGATCTTCTTCTGCCCACAGTTTGATCCCCAGTTTATGATTGTAGTTCTCCATTTTTTACGAAACAAAAAAAGCATCCCAACTTTTGGTTGGGATGCCGTTTCTAATATCGTAAAAAATTGGCTTATTTTAAACCGTTAACGAATTTCGTTAATTTTGATTTATTGTTAGCCGCTTTGTTTTTGTGGATTACATTTTTCTTAGCTAAACGATCTAGCATAGAAATTACTTTAGGCAATAATTCTGAAGCAGAATTTTTATCTTCAGCTGCACGTAATCTTTTAATAAAAGTACGAGTAGTTTTTGCCTGATACCTGTTACGTAAACGTTTTGTTGCGTTTGCTCTAATTCTTTTTAATGAAGATTTATGATTTGCCATTTTTATTTAGCCTTTATTTTTTTCTTTAATCGTTTCCTATAATTCGGGTTGCAAATATAGAGTTATTGTTTTAAAATAACAAAACAGTTTTCAACTTTTTTCTTCTTTATATTTTTTTCCCTTCAGCACGGCAAATATAAGGGTATTGGATGATTTTCAGCGATTTAGTTTATGCCTTTGTTATAATGCCATTCTATGCGATCGCATTCTATCGGTAACATTATCAATTTTTATTAGAATAAAAACATTAAAATATTAATTTTGGAAAAACGAATCTGAGTGAAAAAACGAATAGCCATCTTTGCATCCGGTTCTGGGTCTAACGCACAGAAGCTCATGGAGCATTTCAAAAGGAGTAACGAAATCGAAATTGCTTTGGTTTTAACCAACAATCCGGATGCATATGTATTGCAACGCGCAGACAATTTCGAAATCCCGACACATATTTTTGATAAGAACGAATTTTACAAAACCGAAGACGTTATTGATCTACTCAGAAATCTCGATATAGATTTTATAGTCTTGGCGGGCTTTTTATGGCTAATCCCTAAAAGTTTGATCAGCGCATATCCTGGCAGAATTGTAAATATCCATCCGGCTTTATTGCCTAAATATGGTGGCAAAGGCATGTATGGAGATTTTGTACACCATGCCGTACTGGCTGCAGGCGAGCCTGAAGGCGGCATTACCATTCATTATGTGAATGAACATTATGATGAAGGAGAATACATTTATCAGGCGCGCTACAAAATTGACAAGGGCGACAGCCTGGAGATGGTAAAATTTAAAGGCCAGCAACTGGAGCACCTGCACTATCCCAAGGTTGTAGAAACGCTGGTAAAAAAAGTCAAGAAATAGGGTTTTAGCCTGCTAGAGCTGAGCAAATGATCGTTTCTGAATCTAAAAACCCTCCATTTAAACAAAGTTTTTTTATTCACACAAAAAAAATACAATAACAGAGGGTTTACATTTCATAAACCGTGGGGTTTTACTACCTTTGCGGCTCAAAATTTCGAGTAGAATGAGTCAATCCATTAAAATCAAAAACGCTTTAATTTCAGTATATTATAAAGATGGTTTAGCGCCATTGGTAAAATTGTTAGCCGAACAGGGTGTGCAACTATTCTCTACAGGTGGTACAGAACAATTTATCAGGGATTTGAATTTACCGGTTACAGCCGTTGAAGATTTAACGGGTTACCCGTCAATTTTAGGTGGAAGGGTAAAAACCTTGCATCCAAAAGTATTTGGTGGTATTTTAAACCGCAGAGCTTTAGCTGGCGATCAGGAACAGATTTCGCAATATGAAATTCCGGAAATTGACCTTGTGATTGTAGATCTTTATCCCTTTGAAGAAACAGTAAAAGCAGGTGGAACAGCTGAAGAAATTATTGAGAAAATAGATATCGGCGGAATTTCACTTATCCGCGCAGCTGCAAAAAACTTTAACGATGTAGTTATCATCGCATCTAAAAATGATTATCCAAGATTACAGGCACAGTTAGAAGAACAAAATGGCGAAACAACCATAGCACAACGCAAAGCTTACGCTAAAAAAGCTTTCCATACCTCTTCTCATTACGATACTGCAATATTTAACTACTTTAATCAGGAAGATCCTCTTTATGTTTTCAAACAAAGTGTAACCGAAGCCAAAACACTTCGCTACGGAGAAAACCCTCACCAGGGCGGTGTATTTTATGGCGACCTGGATGCAATGTTTACCAAATTAAATGGGAAAGAACTTTCCTACAATAACCTGGTAGATGTTGATGCGGCTGTTGCGCTTATTGATGAGTTTGAAGAACCAACTTTTGCTATTTTAAAACATACAAACGCTTGCGGTGTAGCCTCACGCGAAACGGTTAAACAAGCATGGATTGATGCTTTAGCCTGCGATCCGGTTTCTGCTTTTGGGGGTGTGTTAATTACCAACAGAGAAGTAGATTTGGCTACAGCAGAAGAAATCAACAATTTATTTTTCGAAGTGTTAATCGCGCCTTCTTATCAAAAAGAAGCAGTAGAATTGTTCAGCAAGAAGAAAAACCGCGTAATATTACAACGCAACGAGGTAGAATTGAGTAAAAAACAATTCAAAACCTTATTAAACGGTGTGATTGAACAAGATAAAGATTTGGTAATTGAAGGACCAGAGCAAATGACTACCGTTACGGAAAAAGCACCAAGCGAACAGCAATTAAAGGATTTATTCTTCGCAAATAAAATTGTTAAACATACCAAATCCAACACAATTGTATTGGTTAAGGACGATGTTTTAATCTCGAGCGGCGTTGGTCAAACTTCACGTGTTGATGCTTTAAAACAGGCAATAGAAAAAGCGGCTTCTTTCGGTTTTTCTGTTCAGGGTGCTGCAATGGCCTCTGATGCTTTTTTCCCTTTCCCGGATTGTGTAGAAATTGCTGCTGAAGCCGGAATTGCTGTGGTTTTACAACCTGGTGGTTCTATTAAAGATGCAGATTCTGTTGCAAAAGCCAATGAAAAAGGAATTGCAATGGTAACTACAGGAGTAAGACACTTTAAACACTAACCGCTTTAGCGGAGAGCGGAGAGCGGCAAGAAAAAGCTTAAAGCAAAAAGTAGACAGATTAAGGCGCTTTTTAAGAAACTTTAGGCCTGAGGCTTTCAGCTTTAGGCGCTCAGCTTTAATACAAATTAATTGCCTGTAAAACAATTTATTGATTGAAGAGATAGGACTTGAGACAATAAAAAAGCTATTTTTACATTTAGGATATATATAGTTTAAAAAACATAAAGACATACACCTTACATGGGATTATTCAATTGGTTTACGCAAGAGGTTGCCATAGATTTGGGCACAGCGAACACCCTAATTATACATAACGACAAAGTAGTTGTAGATGAACCATCTATTGTTGCTTTTGATCGTACGACAAACAAGGTTATTGCCATTGGCCGTCAGGCGATGCAAATGGAGGGAAAAACCCACGATAATATTAAAACTGTGCGTCCGCTGAAAGATGGAGTTATTGCCGATTTCAATGCTGCTGAAGCAATGATTAAAGGCATGATCCGAATGCTGAATGGCGGTAAAGGCTGGATGTTTCCATCCTTACGTATGGTAATTTGTATTCCTTCTGGGATTACTGAAGTGGAAAAACGTGCCGTGCGCGATTCTGCCGAAATTGCCGGTGCAAAAGAGGTTTACCTGATTCACGAACCTATGGCTGCTGCCGTTGGTATTGGAATTGACGTAGAAGAACCGATGGGTAATATGATTATCGATATTGGTGGCGGAACTACAGAAATTGCAGTTATTGCTTTATCTGGTATTGTTTGCGATCAATCTATCCGCGTTGCGGGAGACAATTTCGACTCTGATATTGTAAACTACATTCGCCGCCAACACAACATTATGATTGGCGACCGTACGGCAGAAAAAATTAAAATTGAAGTTGGTGCTGCCTTGCCAGAATTGCAGGATGCGCCTTCTGATTTTGCGGTTCAAGGTCGTGATTTAATGACTGGTGTACCAAAACAAATCACCGTGTCTTATACAGAAATAGCACACTGTCTGGATAAATCCATTTCCAAAATTGAGGAAGCGATTTTAAAAGCTTTGGAGATTACCCCACCAGAACTTTCTGCAGATATTTATCAAACCGGGATTTATTTAACCGGTGGTGGCGCTTTACTTAGAGGTTTGGATAAACGCGTTGCAGCCAAAACAAAATTACCGGTACATGTGGCAGAAGATCCATTACGTGCTGTGGTACGTGGTACCGGAATCGCCTTAAAAAATATTGGCGGATATAAATTTTTAATGCAGTAAATTAGATGCGAGATAGGAGATTTAAGAATAAAACCTGAATCTCCTATCTCAAATCTTCCGTCTTAAATCTCAATAGCAATGCGTAACCTTTGGATTTTCATAAGCAGATACAACGCATTTTTCCTGTTCATCATTTTTTTCCTTATTGGCATTTACCTAACGGTGAAAAATAATGGTTATCAGCGCAGCATTACTTTAAACTCCACAAATGAAGTTGTGGGTACAGCTTACGAACGTTTAAATGTTTTTAAACGTTACCTTAATCTGGGCATCGTGAACGATAGTTTGGCGGCAGAAAATGCCAGACTTAAAACACATATTTTAGCTTTAACTACGGTAGATTCTGCCAAAGATGTTAAGGTTATTGATACACTTACCAACCAACAATATACCTATCTTGCAGCAAAAGTGATCAAAAATTCAATCACCTTGCGCAACAACATCATTACCATTAACAAAGGAAAACTAGATGGAATAGCCGAAGGAATGGCCGTTATTGCACCCCAAAAAGGTGTTGTTGGCTTTATTCGCGATGTTTCTGATCATCTGGCAACTATACAATCGCTTTTGCACAAAGATACAAAGGTGAGTGTAACACTTAAAAAAAGTAATGCGCTCGGATCTTTGGTTTGGGGCGATAACAACTTCGATATAAGAAAGGGCTTTATCAAAGAAGTGCCCAATCACATTAAAATGTTCGTTGGCGATACCGTCGTAACCTCCGGTTTTGCATCTTTTCCTGCCGGAATCCTGGTGGGCAAAATTACCAAGACAAATGTCGTAACCAATGATAATTTCTTATCGGCAGAATTAAATCTTTTTACCGATTTTGGAACCTTACAGTATGTTTATGTAATTAAGGACAAGCTGGCTCCAGAACAAAAAACATTAGAAAGCGTAGCAAAGGCAAATGAACAGTAGAATCATCATTGTAAATGTAATCCGTTGGTTCATCCTTCTTTTTGTGCAGATTTTCCTGCTCAAAAATATGGGCTTTTATGATCTATCTACTCCTTTTATTTACATCTTATTTTTATTATTGCTGCCCTTTGGCATGCCAAATATCATCCTTTTTCTCCTGGCATTTGGCACCGGTTTAACCTTAGATGCTTTTTACGATACACTAGGCGTACATGCTACTGCCTGCGTAGTACTTGCATTTGTACGAATATCGTTTATCAACATCAGCTTAAACCGCGATTCTATCGATGATCCCGAACCTTCGTTAAGTTATATGGGCTTCAGGTGGTTTGCACTTTATGCTTTACTTTGTGTGCTTGCGCATCATTTGGTCCTATTCTTTCTGGAGACATTTAAATTAACCGAAATTGCCTATACATTGATGAGATGCGGCCTAAGTTGTATCTTTACCTTACTGCTGATTTTATTGGTAGAATTTATATTCTTTAGAAGAAGGGCGCGTTAATGGATCAGTTGTTCAACCGAAAATACATCATCCAGGGTTTATTTATTGTTGTTGTACTCATTTTGCTGGGAAAGTTGTTTTATATCCAGATTGTGAGTGATAAATATTTTCTTTCTGCAGAAAGTAATGTCTTACGCCGGATTTATAAATATCCCGCACGTGGAGCCATTCTGGATCGCAATATGAAAGTTATTGTACAGAATGAACCCGTGTATGATTTAATGGTTACACCAAATGAGGTGAAGGAATTTGATACCGTTGCTCTCGCAAAAGCCTTAAATATCGAAATTGACGGTGTGCGCGAAAAAATGCGGAGAGCGAAACTAAAATCTACTTACCAGGCCACTTTCTTTGAACGCCAGATTTCCGTGCAAAGTTATGCCCGTTTACAGGAAATTATGTACAAGTTTCCGGGTTTCAGAACTCAGGACAGAACCATCAGACATTATCCGGATAGTGTGGCGGGCCAATTATTCGGTTATGTGAAAGAGGTAAGTCCGAAAGACATTGAAAAATCTGAAGGGTATTATCGCCCTGGTGATTTTATCGGAAAAAGCGGACTTGAACTTTCTTACGAAGAATATCTGCGTGGCGAAAAAGGCGTCATCAACACGCTTTACGATGTACATAATGTGCCGCAAGGGAGTTATGCTGATGGAAAATACGACATTAATGCCGTTACCGGCGAGCGCCTAATTTCTTCTTTGGATATCCGCATCCAGCGACTGGGAGAAGAATTGATGCAGAACAAAGTTGGTGCAATTGTAGCCATTGAACCTGCAACAGGTGAAATTTTAGCTTTTGTGAGCAGTCCGGGTATAGATCCAAACCAGTTTGTAGGAAAAGACTGGGGTAAAAACTACATGAAATTATTGGCTAATCCGTATCGCCCGCAACTTATTCGGCCAGTTGCTGGTCAATATTCTCCAGGTTCTTCATTTAAACCAGTGGATGCTTTGGTTGCCCTTCAGGATGGAGCAATAGATCCAAGCACCACTTTTAATTGTCCGGGTTATTATATGGCCGGAAATCACAAGGTGAAATGTGAACACGTAGATGGAACAATCAATATGCAACGCGGCATTGCCCGGAGTTGTAATACCTATTTCTGCCACGTTTTCCAAAATATCATTACTAAGAATGGTATGAAAAACCAACGCCAAACCTATGCGAACTGGCATGAACAAATTTCTAAGTGGGGTTTTGGTAAAGAATTGGGCATAGATATGCCTTTTGAAAAGAAAGGTATCTTTTATCCGGCAGAGCATTATGATAAAATTTATGGCAAGCGCTGGGGCTATACTACTGTAATTTCGCAAGCTATTGGTCAGGGCGAAATTACTTCTACCCCACTCCAAATGGCAAACGTTATGGCGGCAATTGCCAACCGTGGATACTATATTAAGCCGCATTTAATTAAAGGCATTGGCGATAAGAAAGTAGTAAAAAAAGAATATGTAGAGAAAAACTATGTTGGTGTTGATGCGAAATATTTTACGCCGGTTATTGAAGGTATGCGCGATGCAGTAAATGCACCTTGGGGAACTGCAAAGCAATCGCAAATCAATAACATCTTAATGTGCGGAAAAACCGGAACGGTTCAAAATCCACACGGTAAAAACCACTCTGTATTTATTGGTTTTGCCCCAATGGATAATCCAAAAATCGCCATTGCTGTAATTGTGGAAAATGGTGGTTTTGGCGGAAGTTATGCCGCGCCAATTTCGAGTTTTATCGTAGAAAAATATCTGACAGACACCATTAAGCCTAGAGGGAATGGTTACACGGTTAAAGCTTTTGCAGAAACCAATTTGCTCCCAACTATTATCGATAAAACTAAAAAACCGAAATTATCTAAAATAGATAGCCTGCAAATTAAAAAAACAGATTCTTTAAAGCGTGTAAAAGACAGCTTGAAAATAAAAACACCGGTTCTGAAACAAACTGTTGCAATTAAACCCCGGTTAATTAACACACTAAACACCAATAAAACAACCGCTCAACAGTAATGCAACAGCAGCAAGGAAACCGTTTCTTTTTTAACGTAGATTGGATTACCGTACTCATCTATATTGCCTTGTGTGCCGTAGGTTTTGTAAACATTTATGCTTCTATTTACAATCCGGATAAAGCCATCGGTTTTGATTTTACCAGCAGTTATGGCAAGCAATTAATCTACATTATCACCGGATTAATTCTGGGTTTATCTATATTACTTTTTGATGGCCGTTTATTTAATGTATTTGCACCTTTTATTTATGGCGCTACGATTTTATTGCTCATTGCAGTATTATTTGTTGGTCGTAATGTTGGTGGCAACCAGGCTTGGATTCCGTTGGGGTCTTTCCGTTTACAACCTTCAGAATTTGCAAAATTTGGTACTTCATTATTGTTGGCCAGGTACGTCAGTACTTTCAACCCGAAGTTTAGAGACATTAAAACCATCGCCATTGCCGCATTAATTGTGCTTATGCCTTTAATGCTGATTATGCTACAACCAGATACCGGTTCTGCTTTGGTATTTTTGGCCTTTATGTTCCCGCTCTATCGCGAAGGTTTATCCGGATATTTTTTATTGGTTTTTTTGGGTATGATTGCCCTGTTTATTGCAGATTTCCTTGTTCCTACATCAATACTCATTACCATTATTGTTGCCATTGGTGCGCTATTTATTTATGCCAATAAACGCAAACAAAAACTAATAATCACAACGGTGCTGGTTACTATTGTTGCGGTTGCTTACCTGTTTGTTGTACGTATTGCTTTTGACAAGGTTTTACAGCCTCACCAAAAAACACGTATTGAGTTAATGCTTGGATTAAAAACCGACAATAAAGGTGCCGGTTACAATGTAATTCAATCGCAGATTGCGATTGGCTCCGGACAGGCAACGGGCCGCGGATGGTTGCAAGGAACGCAAACCAAATACGGCTATGTACCCGAACAGAGCACAGATTTTATTTTCTCAACAGTAGGCGAAGAATGGGGTTTTGCTGGTTGCGCCGTCGTTGTCGGACTATATACTTTTCTCCTGCTGCGTTTGGTTAACATGGCAGAAAGACAACGTTCTACTTTCTCTCGTGTATACGGCTACAGTGTAGCTTGCATTTTATTTTTCCACGTGTTTATTAATGTCGGCATGACGATTGGCATCATTCCAGTTATTGGAATCCCTTTACCTTTAATAAGTTACGGAGGTTCTTCATTATGGAGTTTTACCATACTCTTGTTTATCTTCCTTAAATTGGATTCTAACCGGATGGGTTTTATTTAAACTGAAAGAAATACCGATACGGGCCTAAAAAAGGCAGAATACTTAACGACTTTATCCAAAAGAATACATCGCTTTAGGAAAAAGTCTTAAAGAATTACAGGCGAGATTATTTATTTACTGAATCTTCTGTTCAGCAATTCATAAAACTGATCTACCGTATTTTGTTTAGAAGCCCAATTATTTTTAACGGCATAATTTTTCTGTAGAAAAGTATCTGCAGTTTCAAAACTTTCCATTTTATTAATAATATCGATCACTTCTGAGTACGCCAGATTGTAGCCATTAAACAATTCGCGGATAAACAACAATTTCTCGTTCAGGTTTATCGCCTGTTTTAAATCTCCTATTGGTGCTTTAACTTCTTGCGGTTGGGCATTTGTTTTTGCAAGCAAATCATTAAGTGTAGGTGCAGGATTTGAAGAAATTGGCTTTTCTACAGGTTTTACAGGCACAGCCTGAGGCGTAAAAACTGGGCGGTCATCAACCTTTGGCGAAATAATTGCATCATCAAAACTAATCGTTTTTAAGGGTGCAACTGGCGTGTTTTGTTCTGCAACTGGTGTTTCCGGTTCTTCCTCATCTTCTTCCTCTTCCATCACCACCATAGCCATTTCTGTCTCATGCGGAATTAAAAATGGTTCTGGTCCAATTTCATCTTCTTCTGTAACTTGAGCTGTGCCGGAAGCGGTTTCAGTTTCTTGCTTTTCATGAATGCGTTTCTTTTGCGCTAAAATTTCTTCTTCAGCTTCGCTCAGTTTGCGGTCAAAAATTTCTTCAACAGGTTTCGCTTCATAATCAAACTGATCGTGTTCGCTGTGGTTACCCAAATCAAATTCAAATGTATAATCATCCTGATCGGGTTTAAAGAAATCCTTATTCAATACTTCTTCGGCTATCTCCTCTTTATGTTGTTCATCGTTCTGTAATTCCAATTGGGTTTGTAGATCTACCCTTTCCTCCTCTTCTTCTGCTTTCACAATTTCTTCAAGCTGAATGGGATCGGTTTCTTCTTCAACCTTGTTGTTTTGTGGCAAGGGAAGAATATTCGCGACAGGGGTTTGAGGTTCAATAGCTTTAACCGGCTCTTGTGGATTTTGTTCACTCAGTTTCTTTACAATCTGAACATGATCCGACAGAAAACTGGCATTTGCAAGAAACAGCTCCAACTCCAAACCATTTAACTGTTTTGGATTTTGAGCCAGAAACTCATATTGTTCATTTAGTTCTGAAAGAATGTTGCCTATTTTCCGGAAGATATCTTGCTGGTTCATCATAAGGTATAAACGAATTTTAGATCGATTTATGTTGGTAACTAAGTGCCCAAAAATAACACATAATTCTCATATTTGTTCGGTTTAAATAATTTAGAATTAACTCGGGAATCAAACAAGCGGCATGTTATTTAGTGAACAAAATTTTAGGAGACGTGGAGAATTTTCAGGAAGTATAGAAGTAGTATGTGGCTCTATGTTTTCTGGAAAAACAGAAGAACTTATCCGCAGACTAAAACGAGCACAGATTGCCAAATTGAATGTTGAAATTTTCAAACCCAAAACCGACACTCGTTATCACGAATCTGCAGTAGTTTCTCATGATCTAAATTCCATCTCCTCTACGCCGGTAGACAATGCATCTGCCATACTTTTACTGGGCGCCAACACGCAGGTTGTAGGCATTGATGAAGCTCAATTTTTCGATGATGAATTACCCGATGTCTGTAACAAACTGGCAATGAAGGGAATCCGCGTAATTGTTGCCGGTCTGGATATGGATTTCACCGGAAAACCGTTCGGTCCAATGCCTGCGTTAATGGCTATTGCAGAACATGTTACCAAAGTGAACGCAGTTTGCGTTTGTTGCGGAAACCCGGCTTTATACAGTTACAGAACGGCAAATAACGATGCTACAGTACTTCTGGGCGAAAAAGAAAGTTATGAGCCAAGATGTAGGGCATGCTATAATGTTGACAATGGATAAACTTTTGTATCAAAAATCAATTCTCGTTTAGTTAAGAAAATGATTGGTCTTTCTCATTAACATTAGAACGGGATTAGATTTCTATCATTTTTTTTGCACGGTGATAACATTTTGCTGACGGCTGCATGAATGCACAGACTTATCTTTGTAAAAGTGCTTAGATTCCTTAGAAACTCACCTTTAAGAAATGTGATCGGTATCATACTGATTGGCTTGTTTACCCTAAAAATGGGTGGACCGGTTTCTACCTTTCTGGTAGGGAAATACTGCTGCTGTATGAAATCTGAAAGTGACCTTGAAAAGGCAGAGAAAGAGGAAAAAAAACAGTACGAAAAACAATTCAAATCATTTGAGTATTTAAGCATCCTGGAAAGCAGAATTGTATGGGCAAATGACTTAAATCTTTATGTAAATAAAGACCATCAGAATACCTTCTACAGGATAGATCATTTCGGTACTGTACCTACGCCGCCTCCAGATGTCATCGTCTGATTTTTGAAGAAGTATGCGTTTGAACAGGCGCAAAATCATCACTTATATCCGGAAATTTATTTAAATGAAAAAAACAAATTCAGGTTCTGCACCTACGCCTTTGCGCAGGCTGCTCTCTATGTTACATCCAGAGCGCAAAACCATAAACTATATATTTTTATATGCCGGTATTATCGGTATTTTAAGTCTGTCTATCCCCGTTGGAATTACGGCTATTTTTAACCTGCTTAGCAATGGCGCAATGTACAGCTCAACTTATATTCTAATTCTTGCTGTATTGGTGGGTGTTGTTTTGGGAGGAATTATGCTCATTGGCCAACTCAGCCTGGTAGAATATCTGGAACAGAAAATTTTCCTTAAATCTTCTTTAGAATTTGCGTATCGCCTGCCTAGAATTAAAGAATCGGAATTGGAGGGCGAAAATCTTGCCGAATTGGTGAACCGTTTTTTCGACGTTATTACCATTCAGAAAGGTTTGATCAAATTGCTTATCGATATTATTGCAGCTATTGTAACAGTTTGCTTCAGTGTGGTATTACTTTCTTTTTACCATCCGCTATTTCTCGCCTTTGGCGTAATTGTAATCATTGCCGTTGCACTTGTTTTGGTATTGTATTATAAACGCGGCATGGACACCAGTATTCAGGAGTCGGAGCACAAGTATGAAACGGTAGCTTATCTGGAAGATGTAGCCTCACGCATCCAAGAATACCGTGGAAATGAGGAAATGATGTTGAAAGTGATTGCGGATACCGACAGAATTACCGGGAAATATCTGGCATCGAGGAATGACCATTTTACCATACTGAAACGCTTTTTTACGGCTTCGGTTCTCATCAGAACTTTTCTATTTGGTGCAATGCTTTTATTGGGTTCTTATTTTGTTGTAGAACGTCAAATGACTTTCGGCCAATTTGTGGCTGCAGAAGTTGTGATAGTTCAAATCGGCTATGCCATAGAAAAATTTCTAACCACCTTAGATACTATTTTTGATATGCTAACCGGAAGTGAAAAACTGGCTGTTGTGACAGACCTTGAATTGAATGAGGAGGTAGAAAAACATGGGTAGTAAAAAACACAAAGTGATGAGAAGACCCTTAAACTGGGAAAACCTCTCTCAAACCGGAAAATCGCAATTATTAAGCAATAGAGGTTCTATTTTACTTGGCCGCGTTCTGGCCGTTGCCGGTATTTTATTTATCATTATCCTGTTTCTTCCGTGGCGCCAAACTATCCCTGGTAAAGGAACAATTACTGCGCTAAGACCGGAAGATCGCCCGCAAACCGTGCAAAACCAAATTGGTGGCCGTATTGAACGTTGGGCAGTTAAAGAAGGAGACGAAGTTAAAAAAGGCGATACCATTTTAGTTATTTCTGAAACCGCACAATCTTATTTTGATCCTGAACTGCCCGTTAGACTGGATGAACAATTATCGGCCAAGCGAAGCAGCGAATTGGCTGCCGATCAAAAAATGACGGCAACAAATGCACAAATTGCCGCTTTAACTTCTGGTTTACGTTTTCAACTGGCTTCTGCGCAAAACAAAGTCATCCAATCCAGAAACGTAGTTAAAATAGATAGCGCAGATTTGATCGCGACTGAAAGTTTTTATCAAACCAGTAAGGTGCGTTTAAAGCGTTACGAAGAAGGTTATAAAAATGGTTTGTTTTCCTTAACAGATATTGAAACACGCCGTTTGAATCTTCAGGATGATGAAGCGAAAGTAGTAAGTGCGCAAAACAAACTTACAAATTCTCGCCAATCGCTCATTAATGCGGTAATTGATTTGGATAATATTCGTGCAAAATACAATGAATCTTTAGCGAAAGCACAGTCAGATTTAGGTTCGGCATTGTCTAGCAAAGCATCTGCGCAGGGCGATATCTCAAAACTCAGAAATGAAATTGCCAATATTGATGTACGTCGCGGCTTATACATTGTACGCGCACCGCAAAGCGGATTTGTGGTAAAAACCATGAAAGCAGGTATTGGAGAAAACATTAAAGAAGGCGAATCTATTGCTACACTTCAACCTGCAACACCTTTAATGGCGGCAGAAATTTTTGTAGATGCCATGGATGTTCCGCTAATTCTTGGCGAAAGTCCTGTTCGGTTGCAATTTGATGGCTGGCCTTCGGTGCAATTTTCTGGCTGGCCATCAGTGGCTGTTGGGACTTTTGCCGGTACAGTAACGGTAATTGATAAAGTAAGCAGTGCGAATGGCAAATACCGTTTGCTGGTTAGGCCTGCAAACCCATTGCCTGAGAAAGATGAACCTTGGCCAGAGCAACTTAGATTGGGTTCTGGTGTTTATGGCCGGGTTATTTTAAGAAGCGTACCGGTTTGGTATGAAATCTGGCGGAAACTCAATGGTTTCCCTCCAAACCTGGAAAGAGAACCTAAGCTGGAAAATGGAAAATAGTGTGTTATGACGAGAAAGAAAATCATTTTCCTTTTATTATGCCTGTTTTCCCTGCAATCTGTTTTTGCGCAAAACAATTTTCTTCAGCAAAAAATCTTTACGCTAAATGATTTGGAAGAATTGTTAATGGCAAACCATCCCGTTGTTAAGCAAGCAAAATTGCTTAGTGAAACGGCAAAAGCGCAAGTGGCGCAGGCCAGAGGAAAATTTGACCCAGCTTTAAAAACAGAGTTCAGAAACAAATACTTTGGCAATACCGATTACTACAACAATTGGAATAGCGAACTGAAAGTACCTTTATGGCTTGCTGGTGCAGATTTAAAAGTAGCTTACGACCGTAATGTGGGCACATATGCAAATCCAGAAACGCGTACCTCTACCGCAGGTTTGAGCGGTGTGGGTATCAGCATTCCGCTTGGACAGGGATTTATTATAGATGAACGCAGAAATACGTTAAGGCAGGCAAAAGCAATGCAAGATTATGCAGAAGCAGAACAGGTAAAAGAAATTAACTCCGTTTGGTTTACTGCTGTAAAAGATTACTGGAACTGGTATTATGCTTTCAAACAATATGAATTACTGCAAGAAGGCGTTCAGCTTGCAGAAAAACGTTTCCGGGCTATTGCCTTGCAAACAGAACTTGGCGACAAACCAACAATCGACTCGGTAGAAGCCTCTATCACTGTTCAGGAACGAAAAATTCAGTTGGAAAAATACAGCATCGAATTTCAGAATACAAAATTGTTGCTGTCTAACCACCTTTGGAATGAAAATCAGCAACCTAGTGAGTTGCCCGATATCGCAATTCCGGTTTCCGTAGACGATAAGAATTTAATTCCGAATGCCTCGTTACTCAATTCATTAATGGTGCAGGCCCAGGATCAACATCCTGAATTGCGTAAATTAGAGAGCAAAAGCCAACAATTAACGTTCGAAGAATCTTATCGGAAAGAAATGTTAAAACCGAAATTAAATGTTACCGGAACATTGATATCCAGTCGGCGAAATTTTAACGAATATGTGCCCGATTATTATGATTTCAACTTTAGCAATTACAAGTTTGGTTTTGAGTTCGCAATTCCTCTTTTTCTGCGTACCGAGAGGGCAAAGCTGAAAGAAGTACGGCTTAAACAAACCGCGTTGCGTTACGATCAATTATTGGTGGGGAGAAATATTCGGAATGATATTATGACCAAATATAATGATTTATCGGCTTACAGCAAACAATTGCAGTTACAGGTTATGAGTATCGGCAATCAGCAAACTTTATTAAATGGAGAACTTCAGAAGTTTGAGCTGGGAGAAAGTACGCTCTTTATCATCAACAGTCGGGAAAGTAAATTGATTGATATGAAAATGAAAAGGGAAGATCTGATTTCCAGTTACAACAAATCTCTGGCAGAACTTTACTACAAAGCCGGAACAAGGTTATCAGAAAAATAAAACAAAAAAATGGCGCAGGAGATTATGCCTGCGCCATTTTTATACTTTAAGCTTATATTCTTTAACAAGAATTTTAATCGGGATTTTCAATATTGTGCTGAATTGTCTGATCATAGATAACGACAAGCTGCGCTGATCATTCAACACTTTACTTAAATTGCCTTTATCTCCGTAATCTTTGGCCAAATCAGATGGCTTTGGATCAAATTCTTCCATTCTTATTTTTATGTTTTCTATCGGATCAACTTCAGGCAAATCCCAATAATCTGCTTCATATTTTTGAATCAAATGAATTAAAAGTATTTTTTCTTTATAGTCATCAGACTCTTTTGGCACATATTTAATTGTTTCGTATCGCGCTGATGCCAGGCTGTAATCGTCCTCATTCTCCAATAAAAACCACTGATTCTGTGTCTTCATAATTTGATGTCGTTTTGATTATATATTTTTTGCATCGACCCTATTGTAGGCAGCATGTGTACCTACAAACCTAATTTCTACTAATTGATCGTCGAAATCGCATGTTGCCGGCCAAAGTCGGCAACCCTTTCAAATAGATAATTCTCATCGTAAACTTTAAATACTTCAGATCGCAACTGGATAACTAAATAAAGATGAGAAAAAGCAAAAAATGTCTTGCTGGCACAAGTCAACATTTCTCCTTGTAAACAAATGTTTATATTGCCTGAAATGAACAATACAGAAAAGCTCAGCAAATTTAGAAATGCCTTATCAAAATTCGTTGAATTTGATGCGCTAGAATGGGAAATTTTCTGTGCACACATTCAGTTTTCAACTTTAAAGAAAAAAGAATATTTTGCTACAGAAGGGAAAGTTTGCACCGATATGGGATTTATAGCAAGCGGTGGTGTTCGATATTATTATCTGAAAGATGGAGTAGAAATTACAGGTTATTTTAGTTTTGAACATGATTTCGTCAGTTCCTATAAAAGCTTTTTAACCGGCGAACCTTGCCTCAACAATATTCAGGCATTGGAAGAAACTGAATTGATCTTGATCTCAAAAGACAACATTCACGCTTTGCAAAACCATCCAAAACTGGCCTATAAAATGGAACGTTTTGGCCGTTTAATGGCCGAATATTATATCTGTTGTTACGAAGATCGTGTAACGGCATTCATTACTCAAACTGCTGAAGAACGTTATCTCGATATGGAAAGGACAGCAAAAGCGCTTTTTCAAAAAATCCCTCAGCATTACATCGCTAATTTTTTAGGCATTACGCCGGTTTCTTTATCACGCATCAGAAAACGTACGCTTTTGCAAAAAGCATAAGGTTTGTAGGCTTCGCATTTTACCTTTCATTTATCACATCAAACACCTACAAATTCTAAACAAACCAGCCCAAACTAACCAAACTCTTAATCAACTTGTAGCATAAACCTTATCTTTTGTTAACGTTTTCTTCGCTTGGCCTGCATTAACTTTGTTTTACCAACACAGAAAAATTATGCACACTATATTGGGCGCCGGCGGGCCAACAGCAAACGCACTAACAGCAGAACTTATCGCCAATAATGAACATGTTCGTTTGGTTAGTCGCAGGGCGATAAATTACCACAATGAAAATGTTCAGTGGATGAAAGGCGATCTGCTGAACCAACAAGAAACGATAGACGCTACAAAAGGATCGGCGATCATTTACATGTGCGCCGGATTGGTATATGACACCAAAATATGGCAAGAACAGTGGCCGATTGTAATGCAAAACATAATTGCCGCCACAAAAGCCAGCGGCGCAAGATTAATTTTCTTTGATAACGTATACATGTACGGATTGGTAAAAGGCGAAATGTGTGAAGATTCACCAAATCATCCAAGCAGTAAAAAAGGCGAAGTTCGGGCTAAAATTGCAGAAATGCTGATGAAAGAAGTAGCAGAAGGAACTATCAATGCAACCATTGCCCGCGCAGCAGATTTCTACGGAACGGAATCTACAAATAGTTTTTTCGATATGATGGTTCTGAGCAAATACGCAAAAAAAGAATCGGCGCAATGGATTGGCAATCCAAAGACACTACACAATTTTACCTATATTCCTGATACGGGCAAAGCACTTTATTTGCTGGCCAAAGCACCAGAATCTGCCAATCAAATCTGGCATTTACCCACAGCAAAACCTTTGTGCGGCGAGGAATTTATACAATTAGCTGCAGAAGTGTATGGTGTAAAACCGAAATTTAGTGCAATTAATAAAACTATGCTTTGGCTGGTTGGACTTTTTAAAAAAGTTGTTGCGGGCACCGTAGAAATGTATTATCAATATGAAAACGATTACAATTTCAACTCTGATAAATTTGAGAAAAAATTCAATTTTGAGCCAACAAGCTATCGCGATGGCATAATGCAGATGTCTAAAACATTGTATAAAAAGCAGGATTAATACAAATTTTGGTTAAAAAATTTGAAATCTTATCTTTAACCGAAATGCAAAATACAACTACCGGCTTGCCGGCAAAAACCATATCTGTTTTAGGATGCGGATGGTTTGGGTTAGCGCTAGCCAAAGAATTGGTTGCCAAAGGATATAAAGTTAACGGTTCTACAACTACGCCAGAAAAGCTGAACCTGTTAAAAGCCGAAAACATAACACCATTTTTAATTAATTTCTCTGCAAACCAACAACATGCAGATGAAGTTTTTTTCAACTCTGATGTGCTGTTTATTTGCATCCCACCGAAAAGAAACAGTTCAGAGTTGACGGATTATCCTGAAAAAATCAATTCTATTCTGCACCGGGCTAAACCGAATCAGCAAGTTGTACTGATCAGCTCAACAAGTGTTTATGGCGATTGTAATGAAGTGGTAAATGAACACAGCGAAACACAGCCGGATACAGCATCTGGTAAAATAATTCTTACTGCAGAACAGAATCTTCATCGCCTTCGGCCAGAAAATGCCACAATTATCCGCTTTGCGGGATTGATTGGACCAGACCGAAATCCCGGAAGGTTCTTTGCTGGCAAAACAAATATCGCGAATGGATTGGCTCCTGTAAACCTGATTCATCAGATTGATGCCGTTGGTTTCGCCTGTGCTTTGTTAGAAAAATCAGCATTCGGCCATACCTTCAATGCCTGTAATCCCAATCATCCTTCAAAAATGGATTTTTATACCGCTGCTGCAAAAGAAAGTAACTTGCCGTTGCCAGCGTTTATTGCAGAGAAAATTAGCTGGAAAATTGTAGTGAGTTTAAACGTTAATTTATTGGGTTACATGTTCCAAAAGCAATTGTAAGACACGCTTTAGAACCGAAATTTAACTCAACAAACCTAAAAGTTCTTTCTTGTTCAGTTTTTTAAAAAACGAGCCATCGGTTTGAATTACGTCGCGCACAAGATCTTTCTTAGTGGCTTGCAGTTTCATGATTTTCTCTTCTATCGTATCCGGACAAATCAACCGTACGGCCATTACATTTTTCTTTTGGCCAATGCGATATGCACGATCTATGGCTTGATTTTCTACAGCCGGATTCCACCACGGATCAACCAGATAAACATAATCTGCTTTGGTTAAATTTAGTCCGGTTCCGCCAGCTTTCAGGCTGATTAAAAATACGGGCACATCATCATTCTCCTGAAAATTATCTACCGCAGCTTTTCGGTTTCTGGTTTGGCCAGTTAAATAAGCATATTTTATGCCTTTTAATTCCAACTGTTTTTTAACCAGTTCCAGCATGGTTACAAACTGCGAAAAAACTAAAATCTTATGGTTTTTAGCTTTGCTTCGAATTTGTTCAATCAGTATTTCAATTTTAGATGAAGATTGAAGATAAGATTTCCCATCGGCCAATAAAGCTGCAGAATTACAAATCTGGCGCAATCTTGTAATACCTTTAAGCACATGCATTGCACTTTTAGGCAATTCATCGTCCGTTTTTTTCAGAATATAATCCTGTATTTCCTTTTTGTTGGCTTCATAAACTTCGCGTTGCTCCTCTCCCATTTCGCAGTACAATACAATCTCTGTTTTCTCTGGAAGCTCTTTTGCTACGCGTTCTTTTGTTCGCCTTAAAATAAAAGGTTTAATCTTTCGCTGAAGTTCTGCAGCACGTTTACTGTCTTTAAACTGATCAATTGGTGTAGAATATAAATCGGCAAATTGTTGCTTGCTGCCAAACAAACCCAAACAAGCAAAAGAAAGTTGCCCATACAAATCAAAAGTATTGTTTTCTATTGGCGTGCCCGTTAGCACAATTTTATTGCGCGATTGCAACATTCTCGCCGCTTTGTATCGCTGCGATTCCGGATTTTTGATATTTTGCGATTCATCCAGAAAAATATAATTAAAGCGGTAATCTTTTAAGAAACGAATATCAGAAAGCAAAGTTCCGTAAGATGTGAGGATGACATCGTAGCGATCAAAATCTTCTACAACTTTGCTTCTGTCGCTTCCATAAATAGTTTTTACCCGCAATGATGGTGCAAATTTTTGTATTTCATCTATCCAGTTAAAAATCAATGAAGCCGGTACTACAACAAGGTTGGTGTTAAAAGAAACTTTCTCGCGTTGCGACAGAATAAAAGCCAGAACCTGTATGGTTTTTCCCAATCCCATGTCATCTGCCAGGCATCCGCCGAAATTAAAATCATCCAAAAAGTTTAACCAGTTTAAACCTTCTTGTTGATAGGGGCGCAATTCTGCTAGTAAACCTTCTGGTACTGCAACATCTGCAATAGCATTGGTATCGTCAAACTTCTGTTTATAACTGATAATTTCATTGCGTACATTTCCGTCAAGCAAAGCATCTTCGTAGATTTCATCAAGTGTGGCGAAACTAATTTTTGGTGTTAGAATTTTATTGTCAACAATTTCGCCGGCATTAAAATACTGTGTAAACTTAACCAACCATTCTTCTGGCAGAATACCTTGTGTGCCATCATCAAGTGTTACAAACTTGCTTTTGTTGCGGATAGATTTATGCAGGTATTTCAGCGCAACTTTCTGCTTACCAAATTTCACTTCGGCTTTGGTTTCAAACCAATCTGTTCCGCTTAAAACCTCAATATTAACTTCGGCTTTGAAAGGATTAAGTTTATTGTTTTTGAGCTGATTAAAACCCAGAATATGAATGTTTTTGCTTCGCCAGGTTTCAAAAGTTTCCAGAAACCAATCCAATTCAAGAAATCTTTTGCGGTGGAGGTAAAATGCATCATTCGTTTCCTGCTCATAAAAAAAATCATGCTGCCTCATAATTTCTGCGATAAACTGCAACTCGGCATTTTCATCCCGATGAACGGTAAAAACATTACCCAATTTATCTTGTGCCTGAATTTGTTTTTTAGACAATACCGGAATTTCGATATTGCCGTAACGCATTACCGGGGTTATAAGTACGTAGTCTTCTGATTCTGACAGGTAAAGCAATTTTTCATTTTCAAGATCAAAACCTTTTTCTTCGATCTGCCTTTTGGTGGCCGGTTTTAGATAAGAATAATCTACACGGAGATTGCCCTCAAGTGGAATGAGAATGCTTTTTTGAAATTCAGGGTATTTGCTTTTATGCAAAATAAGCCGATTACTTTGTTTGATGAAATAACCAATTACACGCAAGAAATCCAATCGTGGAATGAGGTACAATTGATCTTTAAGTTGAATAAAGTACTGATATTTCAGCATTAGATTATCCAGTTCATATGTTTTACCTTCTAAAGAAATCCGGCCGGTAATTTCATAAAAATCATCTTTTTGATTAACAGAAAGGCGCAAATCAATATCCAGAATTTGCAGATTAACCGGCAAAACAGAACTGGACTGAATATTTGCCGATATTTTCGGCTCGTGAATATAAAAAGGCCAGTTAAGCGGATTTTTAACTACCGCTTTTATGGCATTCATTTCTTTTTGAGAAAAGTCTGAATCGTAATTTTGCTGAAAACCCGCCACTGCACCAAAAAATTTAGCCTCATCTGTATCTGTTGTTGTAAAGATCAAATCTGCCGGATCTAATCTGTTCATCGGATTTTTTAACTTATTATTTTTGGTTTTAGCGGCTTCATACAACTCTACAACAAGATGGTTATAATAGCGATGCGGTGTAAGTACAATCAGTTTGTTGTTATCGTTTTGCGCCGATTTACCAGCTATTTCCGGTTTTGACGAAGGAAGTAAAATGCTTTTCAGTTCTTCTTCTGCCTGTTTATCAAAAGCCTGAAAAGGAATTTTTGGCATAATCTTAAAGGCATCTTCTTTATATTGAACAACAAATAAATCGTCCAAATCTTTTTCATTTTCCAATCCGTAACTTTGCGCTACGCGCTTTATCTCTTGCTTACGAAGTACTTCATCAAAGAAAATCCGCAGCGCATCTCTTTTCAGAATATTGTATAAAACCTGTGCCTGGTGGCTGCAAAGCCTATTTTTAGATTCGGTACATCTGCAAGAAAGCTTTAATCCATTTTGGTTTTGCCAAAGTTGAACGATAGGAAAATATTCTTCTGCATCGGGCTGACTGAACGCAGCATAATCGATTTCGATTTGTACCGGAAGCAAAGAAAAATATCCGCGCAGATTGGTATCTACTTGTGTGCTGAGGTGTTTAAGAATGAAAATTGCATTCAAATCCTTCAGATTAAAACCGTTGATGTTGTAGGTATTCTGATTTTCTTCTGAAGGATTTTGATCTGCCATAGAAAACTACAAATGAGATTTTAAATCGGCAGGAGAATAGTTAATGGATTTTAAAGTTTTGTCATCCGCTTTGCGGAAAACAAGAAACAAACCATCAATTTCTTTATAATAAGATTCTGTTTGGTCTTTATCAAAATAGTGCTGAATTGTTGCTTCTGCTTCTTCTACAGTTTTGCAGGCTTTGCTCATGTTAGAACGGTGCACTTCATCAAAAAGGGTTTTAAATTTTTCACCAAGGCCAAACTCATGTATGGCGCCGGCTAAAACATACTGCAAATCGCAAAGTGCATCGGCAACCTCAACCAAATCATCATTTTCTATGGCTTCTTGTAATTCTTTCAATTCTTCTGCAAGCAAAGCAACGCGTAAATTGGCTCTTTGTTTTGAAGGAATTATTGGTGTTTCTAGTATTGGATGTTTAAAAGTTGTGTGAAATTCGGCAACTTGGGTTAATGCGTTTGTTTCTTGCATGGTGAGTTTTTTTATTCTGGGAGACAAACTTAAAAAAATCTTTGTGTTTACCGGAGATCTTAATAAAATCCCGGAGATTTTGAGGGCAAATGTATATAAATACGAATCTGCGCTTTTCAGCAAAAAACTAAGAAACAACCTTTATCTTCTTTCTCGGATCATTTTAAAGAACTCTTCTTTATATGTATCTCCTACCGGAATGGCCTGCTCGCCAATAAAAACGGTATTTCCATCAACCATTCTGATCTTATCAACAGAGATGATGTATGATTTATGCACGCGGTAAAACGGTGGCTGTGGTAAATCTGTTTCCAACTCTCGTAGCGATTGGTAAGTGATTATCCGCTGATCTGCGGTGTAAACGGAAACGTAGTTTTTTAGACCTTCTATGTATAAAATATCGCTGTAATTTATTTTCAGGAATTTGTTTTTAGTATCGCCTTTTATAAAAATATAGCCGGGTTGGTTGTTGTGATTTGCCGCCACATGATCTGTTTTTACCGCTAAAACAGGTTCTAATATTTGCTGCGCTTTTGTTGCAGCCTGGTAGAAGCGCTCATAAGAAATTGGTTTTAGAAGATAATCAACAACATCGAGATCAAACCCGTCCAAAGCATATTCCGGATAAGCGGTTGTGAGGATTACTTTACATTTACCGCCGCAAATTTTTAGAAACTGGATTCCGGTAAGTTCAGGCATTTGAATATC
Organism: Pedobacter terrestris; assembly: GCF_052343045.1. Classification (NCBI taxonomy): domain Bacteria; kingdom Pseudomonadati; phylum Bacteroidota; class Sphingobacteriia; order Sphingobacteriales; family Sphingobacteriaceae; genus Pedobacter; species Pedobacter terrestris. Next base: position 3,357,067 of record NZ_CP180264.1, read on the forward strand.
GAGAAAAACCAAATCAACTTTTCCTTCTTGTACCATTGCAAGGGCGTCAAAAGCATTTGTTGTGGTCCCAATCAATTCTAAAAAAGGCGTTCTTTTGATAAATGTGGCGATAATATCTGATGCATACGCTTCATCATCAACAGCAAGGCAACGGATCATTTGAATTTAAAGTTTAGAATCAGACTTATAAGATATTTTTATTTCTTCGGTACCTCAAGCTTTGAGCTTTCGGTTCTTCAACTACAAATTTAAAATTAAAGTTGATTTGTAGGTATTTCCATTGTTGGCGACGAGTAAATCGTGTTTATCGGGATAAATTAAATCTAAACGGCGGTAAATATTCACCATACCCACACCACTTGAACGGTCTTTCTGTGCATGACTGATTTTATTGCTTACTTCAAAGCTAAGTCTGTTGTTCTGCACTTTCAGTTTTATCCGTACCGGGCGACTTTCATCATTCACAACGCCATGTTTAAAGGCATTTTCTACAAAAGGAATCAACATTAAAGCGGCAATTTTTTGTCCGTCTACACCTTCGGTAACAAATTCTACATAAAAATTAGGTTCAAAACGCATTCTGAACAATTCTATGTAACTCTCCAGATAATCTACTTCTTTATCTAAACTTACTTTGCCATCTGCACTTTCACTTAATGTGTAGCGCATCAAATCTGACAGGCGCAGAACGGCATTTGCCAGTTTATCAGAAACCGGAATCGCCAGTGCATAAACATAATTTAAAGTGTTGTACAGAAAATGCGGGTTAATCTGCGATTTTAAAAAAGAAAGCTCTGCTTTAATCACCTCATCTTTCAATTCGCGGTTGCTTCGTTCCGTTTCAAAACTCAACTGAACGCCATAAATTGCTGCTGGAACAACGATGTACGGGATACTCCAGTAAATATTATCGGTGATATAATCTAAAGCAGTAGTTCCTTCAAAGTAATTGTGAATGCCAAACCACTTTAAAAACAGTACTTCTTCTAACAGGTAACGAGAAGCAATAAAAATAACCATTACGGCCAATACACCAGCAATAAGTTTTGGCACTTTACTGCGTGTTAAATATTTAGGATAAACCCAGGCATAACACAGGTAAAACTCTACGATATGCAAAAAATCCATAGACAAACTAAACGCAGATTCATTGATATCCATGCCATTAATTAATCTTGCTCCGTATTGATAACCCAATACGAGTAACCAGCAAATGATATGTATAGAAATTATTTTAAGCATTTTCATGCTCTAAAACTAGATAAAGGTTTTTAAACTGCCTATTTTCTTATTCCAACGGCGGAAAAAATTATCCCAAACACGCGTTTTTCCGGACGAAAAGCGCCAGCGCCCCAAAAAGCAATTCGGATAATAATTTAAACCGTTGGGATTATAAAATTTACAGCCCGAAGCAACTTCTGCACTTTTGAATCGTCATTTAATTCCAAACAATATGAAAACGATTCTCCATTTCTTTACCCTAATTTTATTTGTAACTGCATTTTCAGGCAAAGCGTCTGCGCAACAACAAGAGGTTTTATTAATCGGCACTTTCCATTTTAACAATCCTGGGTTTGATGGTGTTAAAACCAATAAATTTGATGTTCTGGACAAACAACCGCAAGCAGAGCTTGATGTACTGGCGGCCAAAATTGCCAAATTTAATCCCGATCGTTTCTTTGTAGAATGGAAGTTTAACCAACAAAACGCATTGGATTCTTTATACCAAATCTACCTTAACGGCAACTATCAGAATTATATCGATCAAAAATTTAAAGCTGAAAAATCCTATTCATCATATAACGAAGATGAAATTTTCCAACTGGCTTTTAGAAGCGGCAAAAAAGCCGGATTAAAAACCATAAACGCTATGGATTACACGATGGATTTGCCTTTTGATTCTGTACAAAAAGCAATGAAAAATGCCGGACAAACTGCGCTCATGAACGAAATTGATGATTTGTTTAAGCGTATTGGCAATCGCCAGAATCAGAAAATGAAAACTTTGGGTTTAACCGATTTACTGCTCGATTTAAACACTTCAGCATCCAGAAATGAAAATGCAGGTTTTTACTTACAAACCCTTAACAAAGCAGGCAAACCAGACGATTTTGCCGGTGCATACATGGTTTCTGAATGGTTTAGAAGAAATCTGTACATGTATTCCATTGTACAAAAAATTACCCAATCAAAAGACAAGCGCATTGTGATTCTTCTCGGCGCAGGCCACATTGCCATGATCAAACAATTTATTGAAACCGAAAACAGGTTCAAAGTAATTGAACTGAAAGATATTTTAAATTAAACAACTCTACATTAAACTGCACTAAACATGAAATATTTTGCCGCAATACTTTTAATTTCGCTAAGCTATTTTGCACATGCTCAAAACACAAATGTAACCGGACTGATTACCGATCAACACAAAAAACCGCTTGATTATGCGTCAATTGCATTAATTCGCCTGCCAGATTCTACAACAATTGGCACACAGGTAACTAAAACAGACGGCACTTATACATTCAACTCTGTAAAAGCCGGCCGTTATATTATAAAAGCGCTTATTGTAGGTTATAAAAGAAATCAAACCTCAGTATTTGAAGTAAAAGACGCTTCTGTACAATTGCCAGCATTGGTTTTAATGGAACACGCAACGGCACTAAGAGATGTAAATATCGTTTCAAAAATGCCGGTTATCGATCAGAAATCAGACCGTACAATTGTAAATGTAGAACAGATGAATACTGCTGGAGACAACGCACTGGAAGTGATTAGTCGGGCGCCCGGAATTAAACTAGACAAAGATGACAACATCATCATGAAAGGAAAAAGTGGCATTACGGTAATGATTGACGGAAAAATGAGTTACATGACAGGCGCCGAATTAACCACTTATTTAAAATCCCTTCCGGGATCAGTTTTGAGTAAACTCGAATTAATTTCCAATCCGCCTGCCTCTTTGGATGCTGCCGGAACCGGAGGTTTTATCAATATAAAACTTAAACGCAACCGCATGCAGGGTACAAATGGAAATGTAAATTTTGGCGGCGGTTATGGCAAATATGAAAAAATATACGGCGGTGCAAATCTGAATTATAATGTAGGCAAACTGAGTACTTATGTGCGCCTGAATGCCGGCCATTACAATTCATATAACTTATTAACCTTAAACCGCCAGATTGGAGATGAACAATACAATCAGGAAAATTATTGGCACCCGATAACAAAAAGCTACAACTATTCTGCAGGTGCAGATTATTTCCTGAGCGATAAACACACTTTCGGCGTAATGTTTAAAGGATATACTTCTCCTGTAGAAACCGAAGTAACCAGCACTTCGCCAAATTATAACGCACAGGGCATAAAACAAGGCACAGTAAACATGTTTAATCCACAAGACAACCAATCTTCAAATTATGCAATCAACCTCAATTACCGGTTTAAAATAGATTCTTTAGGAAGAGAGCTGGGTTTTGATGCCGATTATGTAAGCTACGATATGGATCGCTCAGAAACCTTTACCAATACCTACTTGAATGCATTTGATCAGTTGATTGGCAATCCTATTTACTTGCGCAATATGGGCATGGGCAAAACATCAATTTATGCTTTAAAAGTTGATTATGTTCATCCCTTTAATAAAAATCTAAAGCTGGAAACCGGATGGAAAAGCAGTTGGGTTAATACACAGAACGATTTAAGTTTTGACTCTTTAAAAACTGCTGGCTGGATAAACGATCCGCGCCGTACAAATGCTTTTACTTATACTGAACAGATTAATGCCGGATATATTTCACTTGCGCAAAGCTTTAAGAACTTGGATTTAAAAGTAGGATTAAGAGCTGAACAGACGCTGGGCAATGGCTTTTCCTCTGGTACATCAACCGTAATAGAGCGCAAATACTGGAAACTTTTTCCAAATGTTTCTATGCTGTATAAAGCTGGTGAAAACAATCAATTTACGCTTTCTTACCGCAAAAGCATCAACCGTCCGTCATATGGAGACCTGAATCCCTTCGCTTTTTATAGCGATCCATATACGGCCTTACAAGGAAATCCTTTACTTCAACCTTCTTATGCAAACAACTTCGAATTTAATTATACTTTAAAAAATTTCAGGTTACTAACGGTTAGTTATGCGACAACGAAAGGATCTCAATCCAATGTAATTTATCAAAATGACGTCACTAAAGAAAGCATTAGCAGGCCAGAAAATCTAAATTCAGAAACCAGTTTATATTTCGCAACAGGTAGTCCGTTTGATGTCGTAAAATGGTGGAATAACAGTACAGAATTTTCTGCGGGATACAACAGAGTGTATTCGCCGGTACAAGGAACCGGATATAATGCATCACAATGGAATTGGTCTGTAAGTACAGATAACACCTTCACACTGCCAAAACAATATTCATTGAGTTTATATGCATATTACTATTCGCCATCAGTTTCTGGGTTGTATCGCAACCTGGCCAATTACGCATTGAACCTGGGTGCAAAGAAAACTTTCTGGAAGAAAAATGCAACTATTGCCTTTAGAGCAAATGATATTTTTGCAACCGGAAAGTTCAGAGCTTTACTGCAATACAACAACATTAATACTTATTGGCAAAATGAATGGGAAAACAGAAAATTCTCACTCAACTTTACCTATAAATTCGGAAATATGAAAATCAAAACCGCAAGAAGCAGAAGAACCGGAACAAGCGAAGAAGAAGGACGGGTTGGAAATTAATTGATCAGGGAACATTGAAGAGAGTGAATGATTGATTGCGTAAACAAGTGGAAAATTGGCAAAGCGCTTATACTCAAAATCACATAACGGATTACGATTCAATCATTTGCTCACTCATTCAAAATTTATTTCCGATTGATCGAAATCATTAAAGTACCAGCAACATCCAAATGGTGCATGCAAAATGCCCTGAATTTCCAAGTGGCCCGTTTAACATTTTAAATCCGGCTTTTTCATAAATACCGATTGCTTTTGACAATTCTGGAAGCGATTCCAGGTACATTTCATTATACCCGTAATGTTGGGCAGATTCTATACTTTTTTGCATCAGCATTTTGCCAACTCCAGTTCCTCTAACCGCAGCAGAAACATAATATTTCACCAATTCTACACAACCTTCAGGTAATCCATCGGTAGGAAAAATTCCGCAACCGCCAACGATTTCGCCATTTTGCTCGGCAATCCAATATGCTGAACCTTCGATCTTAAATACTTCGGATAGATGATCCGTTGTTGGATCTGTATATACCGTTCCGGGACGATCTGTTTTAAACTCACGCATTACTGCTCTAATCATTTCAGCAGTTGAAGCATTGTCTTTTTCTTCTAATTTTCTATAGGTAACGGACATGGAATATTTTTCGGGCTAAGTTATAAATGCCTAGCCAACATTTAAAAAAAACAAACAAATTCTATTGTAATTGTTTATTCTTTAATAAAAGCTAAAGGATATGGAAAATACAGATAAGAAAACTACCGCAGAAAACGAGCATCCAAAACCGACAGAAGATGTACAAATGGAAATTGAAACGGTAATTCCATCAACCGCTGAAGATGCGATTGAAGAACGAAAAAATGCTTTTCAGGATGAAGATACAAAACCGCAGGAGGAACAGGAAACTGCAGAAAAAGCTGCAAATCAAGACGTAAAAAAAGATGAAGCTGTTCAATCCAAATCCGTAGAAAACGAAGAGAAAACAGAAAATGATTCGCCTGAAGTGCATAATTCTCCCGATAATGAAAAAAAAGATGGCGATGATGAACGCGATCAGATAGAAACCATTACGCCCAGCGCCTAAGTAGCAATTTAAAGTCTTGCCTAGGCACACTGAAATAGTTTTATAAATTTGGCGTTATTGTTGTTAGCACAACACCAGCAACACGAAATAAAATGAAACAGAAACTATTGCTTTGTCTTTTCACTGTAGGCTTATTAAGCTGTGGAATTAACAAACAGGCCCAACAAATTAAAGCACTTGAAAATTGCAATTACAAAATTACAGGTGTGCAGCAAGTAACGGTTGCGGGCGCAGACGTAAAACAAATTCTTGAACAGCAGAATTTTAACTTGGCCAGTTTGCCTGGTGTAGCTTTGGGTTTGTTGCGAAAAGATATTCCTTTGCGTGCCAATGTCAACTTAGAAATTTCTAATCCATCAAATCAATTGGCTGCAATCAATCAGTTTGAATATAAAATTTTGGTGAATAATACAGATTTGGCAGAAGGTTTAGTAAATCAAAATGTAAGTATTGGTCAAGGCCAAACGGTAACAGTTCCCGTTCAGCTTACCAGCAATATTTACGGATTAATTTCTAATACCAATATCTTTAATGATATTCTTAAAGCGGCAAAAAAGGGATCGTCTTCTAAAGATGAAAAACTGGGTTTATTAACCATCAAAATTAAACCGACATTTATGCTTGGCAACACGCCGGTAAAATATCCGGGTTACATTACAATAAATAAAGACATTAGCAGTAAAATTTTGCTGTAAACAAAAAGCGCTACCAAGTGGTAGCGCTTTTTGTTTGAAAACATTTTAAGATTATGCAGCATCTATCGCTTCGCGAAGTGCTTTTGCCGCTTGCGCAGGATCTTCTGCAGCATAAATTGCAGCACCGGCAACGGCAACCTGTGCACCCGCTTTAATTACTGCACTTACGTTGTCTAAATTAACACCGCCGGCAATGGAAACTGGTACGCCAGCTCTTGCAGCTTCATCAATCAAAACCTGGATAGAATAACCTTCAGTCCATTGCTCGTCTAAACCAGCATGCAACTCTACAAACTCTACGCCTAATGCAGTAACTTCTTGTGCTCTTTTTACGCGGTCTGGATAACCAATTGTATCTACAACAACACCTTTTCCATGTGCTTTTGCTGCTTTAACTGCGCCAATAATTGTTGCATTTCCGGCTGCACCCATAACGGTAACCAAATCTGCACCTGCTTTAAAAGCAATATCAGCTTCAAGTTCTCCTGCATCTGCAGTTTTTAAATCTGCAAACACCAATTTATCGGGGTGTGCCTTTTTCATTGCTGTGATTACTGAAGAACCTACATTTTTGATTAACGGAGTACCCAATTCAATAATATCTACGTAAGGAGCCACTTTTGCAGCCAAAGCCAATGCATCTTCTGTGGTTAATAAATCTATTGCTACTTGTAATTTTGCCATGATTTTATATATATAATTGTTAATATTCTTCCTATTCAAGGTTTGCGTGTCTTTTCCAAAGTTCCTCAGCAGGTGTTCCGTCAAGTTTCCAAAGCGATTGAAAAACAGCATCCATTAAAAGCAATAAAAACTGTTCAAATAAACTTCCTGCATATTGCTTAGAGTTTGCACCGCCATGATCTTGCTTTTCTGCAGCTGCAATCCGTACGCTGTAATCTGCAAGGGCAGCCAATGGCGATTGAATATTGGTGGTTAACGCCACAACCGTAGCACCTGCCAACTTCGACTTTTCTGCTGCGCGAACAATGGTACTCGTAGTTCCCGATCCGGAAGCCGCAATCAGTAAATCACCCGGCTTAATGGCTGGCGTTGTGGTTTCTCCAACAAAATAAACGTTCATACCCAAATGCATTAAACGCATGGCTGCTGCCCGCATCGCAAAACCAGATCGCCCGGCAGAAATAATAAAAATTCGTTCTGCTTGCTGGATATAATTGACGAAAGGAATTAAACTCTCCAGATCCATTTTTTTGGTGAGTGCGAGATTTTCTTCGAGAATTAAATCGAGACTCAATTGAAGATCCCAGATTAATTGTTGATTGTCCATTGTTTCTTGTTGCATGTCGGCGTTCATAACCTTGTTTTATGGTCGGCTAAAGTAGCGCGCGGGTGTGGATTACCTGTTATACATTTCACACATTATGTTGGACAATTGGGAAATTTTCAGCCGAAAAAGTCATCTTTAAACCATAAAAAACGGGCATTTCCTTATAGTCCTCCTCAATTATCCGATTATCCAATACAACAATTTCCGATTGGGTATCTTTGCTTATCATGAATAACCCAACAACAGCCGTACTCGAAAAATCTCTGATTTACATCCGCAATCTGGCCAATTGTCCGCCGAGTTATCTAAACGATCCCGGAAGGAAAGATTTTTTCGAAATTGTATGGTTGAAAAATGAGTACCCACTTCATCAGGTAGAAGAAGGACAAAACATTCAGGGCGATTGGATTTACCTTATTCCACCCTATCGCGTACATCAGCTTAATAAAGCGGGCAAAAACGGCGAATTAATTTCTTTTAAACGGGATGTTCTGGATGAAGGCGACAAGGAGTTTTTTCTGGATCTGTTTAAAATGTTTAACGTTCAGGGGGAATTTTCTTGTTTAAAACTGGATGTAAATTCCTCATCGGCTTTGCAGGGCATTTACAGTTTAATGGCGCAAGAATATCAGGCGCAAAGTATAACCATGGTTAAGGCCTTTCTGAAAGTATTTCTGTTAAAACTGATTCAGGTGAAAGAGCATGAATTTACCGAGCACGACATTAACCAGAAAAGAGTTTATGCTTTTTTGATGTTGTTGGAAAGTAATTTTAAAGAAATGCGCCAAATTGATTTTTATGCTGATGAATTGGGCATTAGTGCAAAAAGACTAAATCAAATCTTGAAAGAAAAATTGGATAAAACGGGGATGCAAATTATCCACGATAGGATTATACTGGAAGCCAAACGGCAAATTATCCACAGTGAAAACACAATAAAAGAAATAGCCTATCAGTTGAGTTTCACCGATAGGCCATATTTCAGTAGGTTTTTTAAAAAGCAAACCGGGCAAACGCCCGAAGAGTTTCAGCGCCAGGCCAAAACCCATATAGAGTCTAAATTTAATACGTTGGTTTAAAACGATCCTTTTGGTGTTCCGACCATTCCATTAAACCGATCTACATTGAGTTTTAAATTTGCGGTCCGATCTTCAGCAACAGAAGCGAATGTTTTTGCTGCTGTTGTAGAACGTGCAGCAGTTGATGACGTTGTAGATGTTGGCAAAACAAATGTGCCTCTTTCTGCATAATTAAGCGCATATTTCAGTAATGTTTCCTGCGTGTCGCCAAAGTTTCTGGACAGATCTTCATTAGCCTGTTGGTCTGGCGTCATTCCGGCATAATAACCGCCACTATTTGCCTGATTTTTGGTTTCAAATTCAGGAATATACATATCGAAATCATTAATCCGGATCGGGAAAAATCCTACCGGCTTACCGTATGTCGTTCCGCCGATCACTTTCACATCCATGACAGGTTTCAAATTATTGATGGTCAGCTCGCTTGCGGATGCAGTAGCACTTGTAACCAGAAAATAAACTCTGCTGATGTTTAATGTTCCGGCTTTGGCAAACTTTTCAATATTATCTGCACTCGTTGTAGAATAATTCAAATCGGCATAAGTTGCATATTTCCCGTTAACACCCGAAGTAAAAGTTTGTAAGCCTCCAGAGGTGCCTAGCAGCGGCTGATGTACTAAAATTGAAGTCTGTCGTTGCGCTGTGGTGAGGTTTTGCAAATAACTATTGTAAAAGTAGGTAAACATCGTACTACCTGTTTGCGCAGCAGGTGCAATGTAATTTGTAAGTTCAGCAGCAGTGCTCACATAACCACCTCCATTTGTTCTCAAATCAACAATTAGTTCTGTAATCCCTTCAGAAGCAAATCTTGAAAATACCGATGCGAGCTCTGAGCTTACATTATTTGTGAAACTATTAAATACCATGTAGCCAACCTTTTTAGAACCTACGGTATATACATTCGTGTATAAAATTGGACTAAATGTGTAACTGGTTTTTGTTAGCGTTACAGTTTTTGACGTACCAGTCAAATCTGTGAAGGTTAATGTTAAGCTATTTGCTGTTCCAAAAATAGCCGCATTGAGCATATCTATAGAGGACGAACTAGTTGAATTAATATTCGTGCTACCATTTACAGCTGTTATTAAACAGCCCCTTGTTAAGCCTGCAAGACCTGCAGGAGAAGTTGGATATACATAGCGAACGTACAATGTCGTCTGGCTTCTAAAACCAGCAGAAAAACCGAAATCGGTAGATGTGCCATCCAAATCTGCTTTCAATGCGCCTCTGCTTCCTGTAGTTGTGGTCACATAATCAAGGTAAGAATATTTTGGTTCCGTGTACCCAGCTAAATATTCATATGGCCTTCCTGTACTTGCATTAATTGCAATCTGGCTCAATGCATACAACTCTGTTTCATTTGAACTGTAACTTCTTGGGTTAAAAGCCTCATAAGTTGGCAATGATGTATTCCAGTAATAAAGTTCTTTTGCATACAGAAACATAGAGTCTCTGGTCAACTCTGTTCTACTTGCGGTAGTTGTTGTGGTTGTAGTTGGTGTGGTTGTAGGCGTTTCTGTGATGCTGGTTTTTTTACAGGAAGCGACCAATCCTGAAGCAATACCAACCAGCATTATAATTTGGTAGAATTTTATTTTTCCCATGTTTCTTTGATAGATTATTTTTATAAGACGGCCCTGTAAAAATCCGTATGCAGTTTAGCCAGCATTAGATAACTGAAATTAGTTCATAATATTGTGTTGGGACGACAGGTATCGGCAAAAGGCTTAAATCTCCCGATAAAATTAGTGAATATTTTTTCACTATTATCGGGAGCATTAAAATAAAAAATGCGTCAAGTCTGTCTAAAAAATCTACATTTCTCAACAACTGTATTTCTGCTGCTTTTCTATAATTTGCCTAGCTATCTACGTAGAATCTTTTTGTAGGGATGTAGAAAAATTGTTTTTTTTTATACTAATCTATAGCGGCATCTAAAAAAATGGTCAGTTGAATACAAGGCTTACCAAACGGTTGTTCTATGCATGGTTGGTGCCGCGGTGTACCACAATATCTCCAGCTTTCAGCAGCGTTTCACTTTCATCAACGATCGAAAAAAGTTCGCCGCTTAAAATGATGATATAATCCAGAGTATTTGTTTGGTGCACCATTGGATGCGGTTCGCCTGGCTCCCATTATAACGTCCAACTCTTCATCAAGCGGAATCTGCGCATAACGGAAATAACTTCCGTTTTTGGGCGTATTGGGGAAAGCAGAATTTTCAAGTGGATTTTCTGCGTCCAAACTCACCGGACTGGAATTGGTATTATAAGTATCAGATATAATTAATCCAGGGAAGTGTTTAGAAACGTTTTTCACCAATTGATCTTCTTCTATAACAGATTTGCCATCTTGCACTCCCGTAACTATTCTTCAGGGAAATGTATTTATTTTTCCACTTTCCTAATTGATTTTTCTATTTTATTCTCATCATGCAAAGCCTTCAACCTCCTCCATATTATTTATTAAAACGCACATCTCGATTATTGCGCTTACAAAAGCTACAACGCCAAAACTATTCATCGTAAAATTTATATTTGCTATGGTTTAACAATTGGTAACCGGTAACCTGGGGGTAAGTATGGCAAAAATAAAAAACGGTGAGATGAGGAGAAATGCCACCTGCGGTGAAGAACCGATGGCAATACACGATAGTTTGAACGTGCTTGGCGGAAAATGGAAACTGATGATTTTATGCTTCCTGGCAAACAGAATACATCAAACCATTCATTTCGCCAAACTGCTAAAAGAAATCGGTTCTATATCTGGAAAAATGCTGCGCAAAGAATTGAGAGCATTGGATCCTTTTACCAGTAACAGAAACATTCTTCCAATTAAATTCTGATATTACGTGAAAACAAAACTTATAATCGCCTGCTTGCTGTTCAGTATTTCTGCCTCTGCACAAGTGTTGCGCCACAGAACAACATTGTTAATGGGCAGCCGCTTTGACATTACTATTGTTGCAGAAGATTCGCTTAAAGCCGAACAAAATATAGATACCGTAATCCACGAAATTAGCCGGATTGAAGCATTGATATCCGATTGGAAAGCAGATTCTCAGGTATCAGAGGTAAACCGCCAAGCCGGAGAACATCCTGTTAAGGTAGATAAAGAAGTTTTTGATTTGGCCAAACGCGCCTTAAAACTTTCTGAACTTACTGGCGGAGCATTTGATATTAGCTTTGCTGCGATGGATAGAATCTGGAAATTTGATGGGTCTATGGTCGAAATGCCTGCTCCTGAAGCTGTGGCTAAGTCTGTAGAAAAAGTCGGCTATAAAAATATTATTCTGGATAGCATCAATTCTACTATTTTTCTGAGAAAAAAAGGAATGAAAATTGGTTTTGGTGCTTTGGGCGAAGGTTATGCTGCAGACAGATCTAAAGCAATGATGTTGGCCAGAGGAATTAAAGCCGGAATTGTAAATGGTTCTGGTGATATGAACACCTGGGGAAAACACCCGAAAGGAAACCACTGGACGATCGGTATTACCGATCCTTTTCATAAGGACAGTCTTTATGCGGTTGTACCTTTACAAAAAAGTGCCGTAACTACGTCTGGCAGTTATGAAAAATTTGTAATTTTTAATGGCAAACGTTATTCGCATATCATCAATCCGGTTACTGGATATCCCGCTACCGGTTTATGCAGCGTTACGATATTTGGACCAAGTGCAGAACAGGCCAACGGATTTAGTACCTCTATTATGATTTTGGGTAAAGAAAAAGGATTGGAATTGATTAACCGTTTTCCGGAGTTTAGCTGCTTAATGTTTAGCGACGATGGACAAGTTTTCCGCTCAAAAAATCTAAGTGAAAAGACATTAAAAAACTGGCAAAATAATTTGTAAACAAAAACAGGATACTTTCGGTATCGTGTTTTTGTTTAATAACAATCCATTAAGATTTGCCCGTGTGATTGATAGTAACTTAACGATTTTCCGTTTTGCGATTGTGTTCTGGCATCGAGCCATTTCATTACGTCATTCTGCATACTCAGTGAGCCGCACAACATAAGCGTGCCTCCATTTTCTAGCGTTCGGATTACAAAATCACTGTCGCGTTCCAATAAATCTTTAACATATTGTTTGCCGCCTTCTCTCGAAAGCGCAACATTAAGCTTCGTTAATTTCTGATTTTGCAATGCCGATTGAAGCTGTTCGTTATAAAGTGAAACAGATGTTTCAGATCTAAATCCGCAATATAAATGGCATTTTGCCATACTTTCGTTTTCACCTATCATGCCCAAAAACGGCGCAATTCCGGTTCCGTTAGAAATAAGTATAACTGTTTTGGCTTTAGCGGGAAAATGAAAATGTTCATTTTGTATTACAGTTGCTGCAATACTATCGCCAACATTTAAGTTGTATAGAAATCCAGATCCCAAACCATTTTGATGCAGTTTTACGCTCAAGTGTACGTTGCCATTAACTTTACCAATAGAATATAAACGTTCGCGGTAATCATTTGCCGGATAAATGCCCAGTAAATCCCCTGAAGAAAATTTGTGCCTGCGTACAGGTTTCAGAGCAATCATAAATGATTTTTCTGTTTCGCCGGCAACGATTTTACTTGCCACCACAAATTTCTGGGTTTTTACGGGTTTGGTTTCCAGAAGTTGAGACAATAATGAAATTGAAATATCTGCAGCTTGCGACCAAACATTTGCCCAGTGGGTAAATTCTTCTGGTGAACGATCATTCACCGTGTGAATTTCTGTTAGCGGCTTTGCCCAAACTTGTTTAGAAAGCAGGTTATTGATCTCGTAACCGAATTTGCAAAAATCGGGATAAGTATGAGAACCAAATGCCACAACCGAAAACTTAATGTTATTTTTCTGCGGAAATTTTTCAAGCAAGTCGAAAAACTTAGTGCTGTTAGTTGGTGCATCACCAATGCCGTAAGTTGCCGTAAACACGAGCATTTGTTTTGCCTTCGGATATTCTTTATAAGCATTCAATTCTGACAGAAAAACTTTTTTACCCGCTTTAAGCAACTGTTGATGTATGGCTTTTGCAAAGCGAAATGTGGTTCCATTTTCTGAGCCAACCAAAATAATATATTCCGCCTGGTCTGATTTGAATTTGTTTTTTACACGGTTTGCCCTTCGTTTTAATGTCATAGCAAAACCCGAATAAATAAAAAACAAAATATTTACCGATGCCAAAGCCAGAACGATTGCCCAAATCATATGGCTACGGCCCGTATGAAGATCCATACTGAGGTTAGACAACATGGTAGACATTGCATATTTTTTTTCCGTGAGGATATCTCCGGTAATTTGGTTTACTGTAAGTTCCCGATCTTTAAGTTTGAGTGTATAATAATCTTCTACATCTTCAGAAAAAGGAAATTCTATAGATTGGACATCGGCAAGTGCCGTATTTTTAAAAATATCGAAATCTGAAAGTTTTTTCTGCGGAGCAGTTTTTAGCGCATCGAAATCTATCTTATGCGTAATCTTCTCTTCTTTTATCAAACCAAACCGACTCAAAGACATATATGTGCCGCTGAGCGTGATGATCAAAATCGGGATGAGTAGCAAACGCCCCAGAACAACATGATAATATTGTGCGAAATTATCGCGTACAATCTTCGCGAAGAAGCGTTTTAAACTTCTTTGTCGCTGGATGATGAGTACGGTACCGGAAACAGAGACTAAAAAAAGTAAAAAAGCCGTTATTCCAACAAACAACCTGCCAAGCTCATGCAAAAACAAAGAGCGGTGTAAAGTTGTCATCCATTGGAAAAATTCGCTCTCTTTTTCAACCTTTCCCAGTCCTTTTCCTGTAATTGGGTTGACATAGAAGTTACCGCTGGCATCGGTAGAATCGGTTCCGTTAACTTTAACAAACTGATTGGCATCGACTGCAAGTTCGCTGATGTCGCTATAATTCTTCTGTATTACGGGCAACACCTGAGCCAGACGAATTTCACTGAAATGCTCCGCTTTGTACGGGCGGGTTTTCTCAGTTATTGGTTTAAATGAAAGGATGATACCAGTTACGGATGCAAGCGCTATAAAAAGAAAAGAAGATACAGCCAAGGCTAAATGGCTGTATCTCCAGAAAGAAATGGTCATTGATAAAATTTTAATTGGCGCTGAAACGAACGTATCTGATGTATCCTGTTCCTTCGGTTTTTGCGGATAATCCTTCGGTAGTTAAAGGAACTTCAATATCTTTCAAGTTATATTTCTGATCTTCTACAGCGGTTTCAAAACGCAATTTGTAGCCTTTGTTAATTTTGGCTGTTTCGATTTCAAGAACGGCTACACTTCTATCGCCACCGGTTACAGATGCACCGCTAATTGCACTAATGTTTGTGGGTTTGGCTTTATAGAATTTATTCCACTCTTTTAAATCCGGATACCACTTTTTGTCTGATCCCATTACATAAAGTGTTTTCTCATAAGCTCCCTTTGGATCAATTAATGAAAGGGCAATATATGCGCCTTCTCCCATATAATTGGTCATCTGAACCATACACTTGTATTTTGTAGTTTGTGCAGAAACGTTCAAAGGTTTTATGAAAGCCAGAATCGACAGCAATAGTGATAATTTTAAAAAATTCTTCATTATATTATTTTAAGAAATCTACAGATACGTTGTTTTTTGTTAAAAATTCATTTTCCTTCGCCAAATCGTATGGCGTTTCTTCAAAGTTTGTTTTCAGCTCTTTTTTTGCACCTATAGAAACCAAATATTCTAAAATATCAGTTTTTTTGGCGGTCATAGCTGCTTTATGCAAAGCCGTATACCCTTCTTTATTCTGAATATTTACATCAATTTTTAAAGGTTCAATACGCTTTAGAAGTGAAATATCGTTTTTGGTCAAAGCAAGGTGATACAGCGTATTTCCATTTTTTTGAATGGCTTTTAGATCAAATCCTTTGTCAGTTAATACTTTAAGTTTAGCCTCAAAATCTGCTACCCTTTGTGGGTTATATCCCTGAATCAGATAAGCCGCAAGGTTTTCGCCATTTTTATCTTCAACGCTGAAGTTTGCACCTTTACTTAATAAAAACGCTACCACTTCTGCAGAATTTCCACGTACAGCCATTGCCAGTGCAGAAACACCTTGTGCATTTAACTGGTTAATATTTTTTACGCTTTTAGCGAGTAATTCTATTGTTGGCAAATCTCTGTTAGATGCCGCTGCGACTATAAAAGCCGTATTTCCGTCTTTGTCAGCTTGGTTTACGTCTACTCCTTTTGACAAAAAGTATGAAATAATTTCTTGTTGTTTTGGTCTTTTTACAATGTAACTGAGAACATTTTCTCCATTAGTACCAACTGCAGTAGGTTTAATATTCAGGCTTTCCAGAAATTTATAAACTTCCATTCCGTTTGCATCTCTTCTGGTGCCTTGAGCTGCCAAAATCATTGCATTATCATTGTACTTAACGCCTTTAGCGATAAGTTTTTTCATCAGTTCGATATTTCCACCTTTTGCTGCATAGTTTACTGCAGTGTTCCCGGCAGCATCTTTGCTATTTAAGTCAAGACCTTTAGAAATAAAATATTCCGTCAATTTCAATTCCGGATCATTTGGAACTGCAATTAGAAGTGCATTTGCACCATCGTGGTTCAAATCGGTTTTCAACTTCTCGCCACTTTTAATAAACAAATCGTAGATCGCTGTATTTTGCTGGCCAGCTGTAGCCGCAAAAGTCAATGGCGAATAACCATGGCTATCTTGCGTGTCCAGTTTTGCACCGTTTTTCAGGAGATATTCCACAACAGCTACATTACCTCTCGATGCAGCCCAGAAAACATACGTACGGCTATCATGCGTAAGTTTATTTAAATCGTTCCCTTTTTGGCTAAGCAAATAAATTATAGATTCCGCTGGCGCATCATTGTTAATGGCCATAACAACCGGATCAAAAGACATCGGGTTCATCTGAGAAGGGTTGTTTCCCTGCTCAATTGCGTCCTTAACAGCAGTTACATCTGGTTTATCTTTCCAAAAAGCTGCTTCAAGAAATACGTTTTTTTGTGCTTGTGCGGCGAGCGATGCGATAGTAAGAATCGCCATGAATATCTTTTTCATTTTAATATTTGCAGTTTAGAATAGGTGTATAGTTCCGTCTTATTGATCTGACAATATTCCGCAAATTTAATAAGATTGATTCTAAATAAAGATATGTTTGACATTTTTATTTAGACAACATTGTTATTACTCAATTCAAGGATGAAGCGGGAAATGGAATTGAATTTCCTGACCGATTGGAAGATTGTAAATAGCGCTAACCAGATGGATAAATTGCTCGCAGAATTGACCAAACTTTAATTGATCAGCTTAATAAGGTCCTGGCGAAAAATTTAACGTCGCTTAAAACTTTTTAAAATGAAAAAAGCCTCAGCGAACTGAAGCTTTTTGAAGTGGTGCCACCTGGATTCGAACCAGGGACACAAGGATTTTCAGTCCTTTGCTCTACCGACTGAGCTATGGCACCTCCCGTTTGGGATTGCAAATGTAGTAATGTTTTCTTCAATTGCAATACAAAAAACCATTTTTAATTAATAAACAGGCAGCAATAAACGTAAGCCTCAATAAATCAGTAAATTATTTTTTACCTTATTTAAAGTTTCATAAAGAACATTGTTGATACGCGAGCAGAAAAATTCATTTTTTTTTAGCAGCAAAAAGGTAAATATCTTTATATCCTCTTACGAAAAAACTAAATCGATTTAAAACATTAATTTTCGTAGTTTAGAGTTGCTAATCCAAATCATTTTATGAGAAAAATTTATCTTTTTTTACTGAGCGTGCTTTCAATTATTCCTGCATTTTCAGATGCACAGAACACTGCAAACACCTTACAAGAAGCGTCTTACCAAATGCTTAACCAACCTTCTGGTTTAATTTTTCCAAGCGGAAACCATCCCGGCAAGATCTGCGGAATAATCTTCCGCAAATTTTCTCAAATAAATACCAGCCATTGAGTGGCCGACTAAAACATAAGGTTTCGGGCAATTGGTTTGTTCCAGCAACACGTACAATTCATTGGAAATTGAAGCATTTGATTTGGTTGTATCTCCGTTTTCACTGTAAAACAGTCTGCTTTTGTCATAAGAAATCGTTACGGCATTCTTTGCAATTTCTTGCAGCACTTATCGCCAAATAGAACCATCAGAACCTAATCCCGATTGGAAAACAACCGTACAATCGCCTTGCCCTATTTTGGTATAGTGCAATTTATACTTCCCTACCTGCGCAAAAGTTCCTTTTCCTTTCAATCGTTTTTCCATTTGCCACCGACTGTATTGTTCATACACTAATCCAACAAAAAGCAATCCACCGATACTGAGAAGAAATGAAAGCAATATTTTTAGCGCCGTTTCCATAAGTCATTTTTATTCGACAACTTCCTCTGCTTTGGTTGTCAGGGTTTTTAATCCAGGTTTAAATTTAACGTGCCCTGTTGAACCAGAACTGACAACAGGTTCTTTTTTTGCCGTTTTCTTTTTGAATTTGCGGCCATACCAGATTAGAAAACCCGTTATTGGTAAACTTGCACCAATTAAAGACGCTAAAAAAGCCATTATTTTTCCTGGGAAACCCAAAATGCTGCCTACATGAATATCGTAATTCATCCGGCGTAATTTGCCGCCGGCAGATGCCTTTTGGTAATCCATACCATATAAACCTTCACGTTTAAATTCTCTTAAAGTGTGCTGGTCGAAATTGTAGCTCTGATTGTTATAAAACTGCCCCCGATTGGGATAGACAGTTATGCTGATGGTTGCTTTTGCTTTACTCGTATCCGGAAAATTATAATAGAAGCCTTCACTTTTTGGATGTCTGGCCACCACTCTTTGCCAAGCCAGATCCATCGCTTTTTCTGGAGTATAAAACTTTCCGGCACTGAGCGAATCAGACTCGAACCTTGGATAATCGCCAAGTTTTTCACCACCTGTAGTTACCCAATACAATCCCTGACTGTACCAACTGATGCCATAAACCATTCCGGTTAAGGCAATAAATAGTAGAAAAATTAAAGAATAAAAACCCAGGACATTGTGCAAATCGAGGTTTACTCTTTTAAATGATGCGCCCCATTTGATTTTAAAACTCTTATCTCTGGTAGATTTGTTCCACTTTTTCGGGTACCACCAGATTAAACCGGTAATAAGCAGTACAACAAAAACCATTGTACCGTAATTTACAATCGGCCTGCCAATGGCGTAAGGCATCCATAAAAACCGGTGACCGTTAAGTATAAATCGAAAAAAATCGACTTCGCCTTTTTTATGTTCAGTTTTACTGATGAGTTGCCCGTTGTAAGGATTTATTTTTAGAGATGTACCGCCGCCGCGTCTGCCCAGCTCTTTTGCACCGCGTAGGTTCAAAGTAATTGCTCTCCCCTGCTGATATTGTGCATATGACACAACTTTATCAGGATACAATTTATGTGCAATGGCCGATAGTTGCGATGGTGAAATCACAGGCTTATCTTGTCTGGAAATTTTAGTTTCAGGTTCCAAAAAGCCAGTTATTTCTTCGTTAAAAACCCAAATACATCCCGTTAGGCAAACAATAAGCACAATGACACCAGATATAAGTCCGAGCCAGAGATGGAGCCATTTATTGATCCGCGTAAACATCGAATCTTTATTTTTTTTCTTTACCGGATTGGATTGTATTGCTGCTGACATTGTGCGTTATGTTATGAAGGGTTTAAATATTTTTATTGAAGGTGTTGGATTGCTGTGATTAATCCGCCTTCTACTTTTAATCCTCTAGTTGCTGTTGCAGATGCTGCATCAACTTTGTACACGTAGCTTGTACCATTGGTTAGGTTAAGGCCGATGTAACCGGTATTACCATCTTTAGGCGTATAATTGGTTGTAGTTACGCTGCTGATTTCCGAATCAATTGGGAAACCGCTTACTTTTTTGAAGGTTTTATCCACTACATTTAAAATTCCGATGGTTTTACCTACCACATAAGCTCCTTTACTTGCTTTTGGCGTTGCGTTAACCACAAAATTATTGTTGCCCAAATACATCCAGTTGGTGATTACATTTCCGCCAGATATGGTTTCAAAGTCAAGGAAATACGTTAAATCAAATTCCGTTGTTCCGGCTTTAATTTTAGTAATTGCAGATGGTTTAGTAGAACTTAAAACAGCATTTGTTACGGCTACAGATGAAGAAAATGCATATACGTCACCATTTTCAACAAGACCTAAACCATCCGTGAAATAACGACCGATAAAACTCGTCCGGTCATCTTTAATTACTTTTTCCAGTTTCATATCTGGATAAGAGTAAACGGCAATCCATGCATTATTCGGATAATTTGTTCCGAAAGATTCGCCACAACATGCTTTAATAGAAAAATATGGCGCATAAACTTTGCTGCCAACTTGTGTTAACCAGCTAAAATGTGCCGATTCTCCGTTGTTCGATGGTGCTTGAACATCAATTGTTCCTTCAGCAGCAATGAGTAAACTATTGGTGTTAACGCGGTACCAATTTGCAAGTGGTGTAGTGATGCTACGGGGAATTTTCACCAATAAAAGATCATCATTTACCGGCGCAAAAGCCTGAACCGTTTCGGTCTGGAAGTTTGAAAGTTTATTTAATTTTCCCCCCAAAATATTATAGGTAGTTACTGCACCTGGATTTCCCTGTCCATAAAGCAAACTGAAAAATTTGTTATTTGAGGTGACATAATAACGGTATGTTCCATCTTGTTCTACACCATTGCCTACTGTGGTAATTGATCCACCCTCTAAATTACCAGCGGTTAGCAAGTAATCTGCCACACCTGTTGATGCAACAGGCGTTACAGCTAGAATGTAATTTCCAGGATTTTTTGAAGTAGATTCTTCAGAATCATTTTTAGAGCATGAGCTGATTACGGCCGCTAGCGCCAAGGCTAAAAAAGCCCGGGTAAAATTGGTTTTCATATTAATGATTATTAAAATTAATGTTGTTTAATTCAGAAAATATCTCAGGTTCAGGTAAAATGCCCTTCCTGGTTTTTGGAGACTAAAGTTGTCATACAACCTGGCGTCAGTCAGGTTTCTGGCTTCTACACCGATATTGTACCGACCGTTTTTCATGCTATATACTACGTTTACATCGTGATTAAGCTGTTGTGGAACAATGTATTTTCCATCACTCGAAGCTCTTCCTCCCTGGCTTGGCCAGTATAACCAGAAAGCATGAACATACAATAAGTTGTACCCTAAAGTTAGATGATTGCCTTTCTGGCCTATATCTCGTAACGAAACTGCAACATCTGCATTCCCATACAAATACGGGATGTTTGGCATTTGATCTTTATACACAATGCTTACCTCTGAAAATTTCAGTCCGGTTGCTGGATTGATCTCATACTTTTGCTGGTTCTGAATATATTGATAGGTAAGCGTTGTTCCCATACTCAACCAGTTTTTATACGAGTAACGGATTTCTGCATCACCACCAACTGTGCGTACGCCATCCCGGTTGTCGGCAACGAGTTTTGATTGATTTTGGTTCAATCTGTTATAAATGAAGTTGCTCGCATTCCTATAAATGGCGTTGGCATTTACCGCAAAGTTATGGTCTTGGTTTAAGGTAAAAGTATAGCTCAATCCGAGATTGGCATTATTGCTCTTTTCTGGTTTCAAATTGGCATTTCCTTCCTGATTTTCTACATCGCCGAAAATCTCCATCGCCTCTGGCATCCGGTTGGTTAATTCATAGGAAGCTTTTAATTGCAGATTGCGGTTTAGAAAAAAGGTAAGGGCAGTTCCATAACCCAGGCGATTCATATTATCTCGGTTGGCGCCACTACCTGTTCCGTTTACTGTTGCCTGATTGATAAATTTCCCGAATACGGTAGCGCTCCAATTGTCCTTTACATCGTAATTGTAACCCAATCCAAGCACATTTTTATTGGTTTTTTTTGGCCGTTCGTAGTCAGCATTTGTTGGGTTTAAAGCATCACTACCTTTACGATCGAAAGTACTGAACACATTGCTTAACGCAATTGATTGATGTTCGCCCAGTTTATAGTTAAACATAGCGGTTGCCAATCCATTGTTGTTTTTGTATTTATACAGGCTTCGCGAACGCTCGCCATTGCTTCCATTGGGTTTACTGTTTCCGTACCAATCATATCGCACATTCATTGTATCAATATTCTGTTCGGTACCCAGATTGTAATTGGCGTTGATGGTTACATCCAAGCCTTCAATCAGATTCTCTTTTTTATATTTTAATGAAGGCATCAAGGTGTTGCCTCGTCTGTGCCATCCACCAAAAACCGAAACCATCCGTGCGCCAGTCTGGATTTCTTTATAATTCTGGCCAACAGTTACGCCCAGTAATAATTTATCTGCATAACGCTTACCTACAACCCCAACATTTGCAATTACGCTTTCATTGTGGTATTTATCATGAAAGCGACGCAATTTGGCTGCAGGAGAATACGCGCCGGTATAAATATCAGACGCCTCAACAGTAACTTTGTAATCGTTATCAGAATAATTTTGAAAAGCATTTAACTGAACAGTAAAACCACTTTTGCTTGTTGCCGCGGCATTAATAACACTGCGATGGGTATTGAAAGAACCATAAGAATATGACGCATCAATATAATTCCTATATCGATCGCCCGTAACGATATTGATTGCGCCGCCCAAAGCATCAGATCCAAGCCACATTGGTACCACACCTTTATACACCTCAATACGATCTGCGATGTTGATGGGAATATTATTGATCTGGAAAGAAGTTCCGAAATTATCCATCGGAATACCATCAATAAAGTAACGAATATGGTTTCCGGAGAATCCATTGAGCGAAAGATTAAAGTTAGATCCAACCCCACCTGATTCCCTTACACGAACACCAGCAACTCTATCAAGTGCACCAGAAATATCAAGCGTAGAATTATAGAGTTTTTTAGCATCAACCGCAGTTACGTTAAAGGCTTGCCGATTGACTTCCTGACTGGTTGTACGCCCGATGACGTTTACCGTCTCCATTTGCTCTTCAGATTCGTAAAGCGAGAAGGAAAGTTTAATCTCTTGTCCTTCTGCTAAAACAACTTCTTTCTTTTGTGTCTTAAAGCCGATGGCTGTTATATGAAGTGTGTGGCTGCCTGCTTTCACATTTGCAATCCTGAAATAGCCTTTCTCATCTGAAACGGTACCCAGACTGTTTTTCTGAATTTTTATCGACACACCCGGCAGAGGGTGCCCTTCAGCATCTCGCACCTGGCCACTTACCGTAGCTGTGCGGTTTTGGGCAGATGCAAAAATTACACAGGCACATAGTATGCCCAAGAGCAAAAATTTCTTAATTTGCATGACTTTTAATAGCGATTAAAGGTTGAACTGGAGTTCCGGTTTATGCCACACGGGTCCGAAACCGTGTGGCTTTTTTTTGTGCAAAGATATATCTATTTAGAACAAGTCCAAATAAATACAGACGATTTAAGCATTCAAAAAAACCCATACAAGACTAACTGTCTTAATTACAAGTCTTTAGAACAAATATTTTAAATTGAAGAAGAATTCAAGCGAGGCAAAAGAAATACCGAACGGTTCATATATCTCATTAATTTTAACATTGTAAGAAACGTTAAAACGGAAGCATTTTTAATGAAGGCGGGAGCCAAAGAGGAAATTTTGATCAAAAAAAAGACAGTTTCAATTGTCTTGAACTGTCTTTTTTGAAGTGGTGCCACCTGGATTCGAACCAGGGACACAAGGATTTTCAGTCCTTTGCTCTACCGACTGAGCTATGGCACCTCCCGTTTGGGATTGCAAATGTAGTGTTCTTTTTTTAAAAGCAAAACTTTTTTTTCAAATAGAAATATCCGCATTGATTATCAGCGAATTAATTTTCAAAAAGCTAGCTTAGAATCATTACAAACAAACATTTGTATGATTTTTTTTATGCATGCATAGTATTTTATTAAAATTAATATTTTATTTTAGCGCTAAATCAGAATACTAAATGGTATCTCAAATCCTTTTCATAGCCTTAACCCTGGCAGCTGTAGGGCTGTTTACGATGAATATGCGTAAAGTTATCCGCAACATCCGTTTGGGAAAATCCGCTGACCGAAGCGATCAGCCTAAAAAACGTCTGATGACCATGTTACGCGTAGCTTTTGGTCAATCGAAAATGGTTGTACGTCCTATTCCAGCCTTTCTTCACTTCTTCGTTTACGTTGGTTTTGTGATTATTAACATTGAAGTAATGGAAATTATGATCGACGGAATATTTGGAAGTCACCGCGTCTTCCATGGATTGGGTGGTTTATATAATTTTCTAATTGGTTCTTTTGAAATTCTGGCTTTTACGGTATGGCTTTCCTGCGCAATTTTCCTTGTCAGAAGAAATATTTTAAAAATCAAACGCTTTAGTGGAGTTGAAATGACCAAATGGCCGAAATCTGACGCCAATTATATTTTGATTACCGAAATTCTATTAATGAGCGCATTTTTGTTAATGAATGCCGCTGATGCCAAATTACAAGCTTTAGGAGCAGGGCATTATGTGCAGGCAGGCGCTTTTCCGGTAAGTCAATGGCTAACAGATCTTCTTCCATCATCAGATAATGCACTGATTGCAATTGAGCGTGGCTGCTGGTGGTTCCACATCATCGGCATTCTGGCTTTCTTGAACTATTTGCCTTACTCCAAACATTTCCATATTCTTTTCGCTTTTCCAAACACATATTTTTCCAATCTGGAACCAAAAGGAGAATTTACCAATATGGCATCGGTTACCAATGAGGTTAAAGCAATGCTTGATCCATCATTTGTTCCGGCAGAGACCGAACCGGGAAAATTTGGTGCAAAAGATGTGACAGATCTGACTTGGGTAAATCTGATGAATGCCTATACATGCACCGAATGCGGTAGATGTAGTTCTGTTTGTCCGGCAAACTTAACAGGCAAGTTATTATCGCCAAGAAAAATAATGATGGATACCCGCGATCGGGTTACCGAAGTTGGGAAAAACATCGAAAAACATGGACCAGAGCATCAGGATGGTAAATCCTTGCTTGACGATTACATCAGCAGAGAAGAAATCTGGGCCTGTACAAGTTGTAATGCCTGTGTTCAGGCTTGTCCGGTGAATATAGACCCGCTTCAAATCATAATGGAATTGCGCCGTTTTGCTGTGATGGAGGAATCGCAGGCGCCATCCAGCATAAATGCCATGATGGGGAATATCGAAAACAACCAGGCTCCGTGGAAATATTCTCCGGCCGATCGTTTTAACTGGGCCGAAGGCAACTAAAAACTAAAATTGATTAAACTAAAGGTCTTTACAAATCTGGGATCATCGGCATTATTCAAAATTTGCTGCGCGACACTAGATAATTGACACTTATTACTGATACTGAATTACTTGATATTAAATACCAATATGGAATTTAAAGTACCTACAATGGCCGAATTGATGGCCGCAGGAGAAGAGCCAGAAATCCTTTTTTGGGTGGGTTGTGCCGGCAGTTATGACGAGCGCGCTCAAAAAATAACCAGAGATATTTGTAAAATATTACACCATGTAGGCATCAAATATGCTGTTCTTGGCACCGAAGAAAGTTGTACGGGCGACCCGGCAAAAAGAGCTGGAAATGAGTTTCTTTTCCAGATGCAGGCTATGACAAAT
The DNA here is from genome assembly GCF_052343045.1 of Pedobacter terrestris. Taxonomy (NCBI): domain Bacteria; kingdom Pseudomonadati; phylum Bacteroidota; class Sphingobacteriia; order Sphingobacteriales; family Sphingobacteriaceae; genus Pedobacter; species Pedobacter terrestris. The sequence goes on from NZ_CP180264.1 coordinate 3,382,585, forward strand.
ATTGAGATCCTGAACGCGTATAACATTAAGAAAATTGTTACAGGCTGCCCGCATTGTTTCAATACAATAAAAAATGAATACCCTGGTTTGGGCGGTTCTTATGAAGTCATCCACCACACTCAACTTATTCAGGGTTTGATTGATGAAGGCAAATTAAAAGCAGAAGGTGGTGAAAGCTTTAAAGGGAAAAAAATCACTTTTCATGATCCCTGTTATCTGGGCCGCGGGAATGGCGTTTATGAAGCGCCGAGAAAAGCACTTGAGGTTTTAGATGCAGATTTGGTAGAAATGAAACGTTGCAAGAGCAACGGACTTTGTTGTGGTGCAGGCGGCGCGCAGATGTTTAAAGAACCTGAAAAAGGTAATAAAGATATTAATGTGGAACGTATAGATGAGGCATTACAAACCAATCCACAGATTATTGCAGCCGGATGTCCATTTTGTATGACGATGTTGAGTGACGGTGTTAAACTAAAAGATAAAGAACAGGATGTAAAAGTTCTGGATATTGCCGAAATTACGGCAAGAGCTAATGGATTGTAGTGGATTAAAAAAATCCACTACAACCTTTTAACATATCGTCTACCCCAGCTCTCGCTCCTTTTTTTTATCATCTCTTTTAACCAGTAAAAATTCGCCATTGGCCAATTGCAGATAGCCATACTCATAGCAAAAAATGTAAGTATTCCCGTTTTGGGCTATGTAGACATGTGTATGGTAATCAAACCGAAAACCCGCGGCCTGTAGCTTTTCTTTGGAAACTCTCTTTTTATCTTGTGGTACCAAACGACTTAAAATCAATCGGTTTTTTTTTAAACACGCATTGATCTGTTTCAAAACAGTGGAATCTTCTATTTTTTGACGGTTATTGTAATTATTGCGGCAAGCATCATCACAATATTTCTTATCGGCACGGCCATAAAGCGGTTTTGAACAATCCAGACATAAACGTTCCATAATAATCAGACTTTAATATTATGGGATGACGTTTAAATATATAAAAATTGAATAAGGTTATTGCTAAGTAGCCGTTTGCAAACGTTTATAATTGCTTACAAACAGGTATAAGTAGTTAACTTACGGATAAGTGCGTTTAAGATTCCAAACTTTGTTGCATCAATTGCCAGGGTGGCAGATGAAGAACCATTAAAAATCAAATAAGTTATGGAAATTGTAACAAACAAAGTTGTTCTGAGCGGATTTGCAGGAACAGATGCTGAGGTAAAAATTTTATCTGAAAATCAAAAACTTGCAAAGGTAAACCTGGCAGTTCACGAGAATTATAGAAATATGTCTGGAGAAGAAGTTAAAAAAACCCAATGGTTTAATCTTGTATTTTGGAATGCCAAGGCGGATTTTGCCGAAACAAATATTAAAAAAGGCACTCAGCTAACCATTGAAGGCAAGCTACAGACTGGAAGCTACATAGCAAAAGATGGAAGTAAGCGGTACACCTTAGATATTATTGTTCAAGATGTCCAATACAAAGCACTGGAAATGACAGATTAAATGCATCAACAAAATCTAATTCCAGCCAGGCATCCAAACTGCGGATTTGCCCTTCTGTAAAACTCAGATCGGCACATCCTGCTTGCCGCGTGTTCAAATTGTGTTTCTCTAAATACAGTATATATATGAATTTCTTGATTCCAAAATAATAACCTATTAATCCAATACCTGATTTGTACAACTAAAAAAATACCTTATGTAACAAAATGATATATGCGTGATAGTTTACATCAGAAATGTTAACTTTAAACTCATGCAATTCCTTCTAAGCACATCGCCCTAAAATGTGTTACACTATTATAAGAATAGAACAGAGTTGTAATCCCATACGTTTTCCAAACCAATTTATTCAAAGCGTATGCAAAAACTATTATTGCTTTTGGGGCTACTGATATGCACCACCCACAATCTGTTTTCGAAAAGTTTCAGTAAAAAAAACGAACACCCCATTACAAAAATTTCTATCTTAAAAGCCTTTGTTCAATTTAAAGGTGTGGTACAGGACGAAGATGGACTCATCCTTCATGGCGTTACAGTTGTATTAAAGAATACTGCAAAAAAAACACAGACAGATGCCAATGGTCAATTTACCATTGATGCCGAACCAGGAAATGTACTTGTTTTTTCTTTTATTGGCTACCAAACCCGAGAAATTACATTGAGAGAAGACAAAAACCTAAAAATCATTTTGAAAGGTGATAACCAAAACCTTGAAGAAGTAACAGTCACCTCGCTGGGGATTGAACGGCAAACCAAAACTTTAACCTATAGTACTCAGAGTGTAAAAGGCGAAGAACTAACCAAAGCAAAAGATCCAAACCCTATGAATAACTTAACAGGAAAAGTTACAGGGCTACAAATCAACAGAAGTTCATCTGGTATGGGTGGTTCCGTACGGGTGACTTTACGTGGGGATAAATCAACTCGAAACAACCAACCCCTCTATGTTTTAGATGGCATGCCAATTTCCAACACTTCTGGCAGTGGAGCAATCGATACGTTTGGTGGCCAAACCGATCGAGGTGATTTTCTCAGCACTTTAAACCCTGACGATATTGAATCCATAACAGTATTAAAAGGTGCTGGAGCCTCTGCACTTTACGGTAGCCAGGGTAGTAACGGGGCCATTCAAATTGTCACAAAGAAAGGGAAATCAGGAAATACCAGAATAGATTTTTCCAGCAACTTTATGATTGATCAGGCTGCCTATTTACCAGATATTCAAACTTCATATTTGCAAACCAGTGCAGGAAGTGAACAAAGCTGGGGAGCAGCAGGAACATCAACCAATCAAGTGAATGATTTTTTCCAAACCGGTAGTACATGGATCAACTCTATTGCTTTAAGTGGTGGTACAGAAAAAGTTCAAAACTATTTTTCTTACGCAAATACTGATAATAAAGGAATTATGCCCACTAATACCTTTAAACAGAATACCATAAGTTTTAGAAATACAATGAAATTTTTTGATGCACTTACATTTGAGGGTAGTTTAATGTATAATAATCAAAATATTCACAACAGACCATCCAGTGGTATTTATTTCAACCCTTTAAGTGGTTTATATCTTTTCCCAAGAGGTTTAGATTTCCAGCAATACCAAGATAATTTTGAAGTTTTTATGCCGAGCAGAAATATGATGCGGCAAAATTGGTGGAACATCAATGCCGATGAAGGTCTAAGCGGATCAGACACACAACAAAACCCCTATTGGATCTTAAACCGAAACGCAACAGATCAACAAGTACAAAATCTAGTGGGATCTGCAAAATTAAGTTATAACATAAATGATTGGTTAACCGTTTCTGCCCGCGGCAATATATAGAAAGTTTGGAACAACTACACTCGGAATATTTATGCAACAACGCAATCTACTCTATCAGGACGGCAAAACCTGAGTTTAAATCCAGCATTATACGACAACGGGCGATATCAACTTGAAGAATCCAATACAACAGTTTATTATGGAGATCTCTTGCTTATTGGTAATAAAAGAATAAATGATGATTTCAAAACAAACTTTACTGCAGGTGCGTCAATAAATGATGAAAAAACCAAAGGTTTTAATATAGATGCAACAACCTTACGTGTACCTAATGTTTTCAACGTCGCAAATATCCTCCAATCAGACCCAGCGACTGGATTTACATTGACTGAAGTATCACCAGCCAGGCGGCAGGCACAGTCCATATTTGCGTCTACGAATATCGGATACAAAGAAAAAATATATTTAGACCTGACCGCTCGGAATGATTGGTCCTCTACCTTAGCTTATACTCCAACTGCAAAAAAAGGTTATTTTTATTGGTCTGCTGGGTTAAGCGTATTATTAACTGATCTATTTAAAATACCCGGACTAGATTTTGCTAAAATCCGCGGTTCGTATGCGAAGGTAGGAAATGATATTTCACCATACGCATCATACCCATTAGCAACTCTAAACAGCGGAAATCTTGCACCAAATATTTCGGGTCCATATATGGATATTCCATTGAGACCAGAAACAATCCAGAATTTTGAAGTTGGAACGGAACTTCGTTTCCTGAATAATCGTTTGTCTCTTGACTTTACCTTTTATAATGGCAATACCATCGATCAATATTTCGAAATCACTGCGCCAGTTGGCTTCTTATATTCGAGAGCTTACTTTAACGCCGGAAATATTCGGAACCGTGGAGTTGAGATTTCGCTTAGCTACGATGTATTTAAAAACAATCAGCTCTCCTGGAATACATCATTTAACTTCACTGCAAACAGGAATAAAATTTTGGAATTGGCACCCGGAATTATTGGAGAAGATGTCGCATATACGATTGGAGGTTACAATGTTTTGAGGCAAGGTGGTTCTTTCGGAGATTTATGGGGAACAACATTCTTACGTGATGCTGCCGGAAACATTGTGGTAAGTGAAAATGGAACTCCTCAATCTTCAGGAATCAGTGGTTATCTTGGAAATTCTAACCCTAAAGCAATGCTTGGATGGAATAATAATTTTAGGATTAAACATTTCAGCATAGGTTTATTAATTGATGGTCGCTTTGGTGGACAGGTAATGAGCTTAACACAGGCATACCTGAACAGCTATGGCGTAAGTCAGGAGTCTGCTGATGCAAGAGCAGATGGAGGCATAAACATCTCAGCTGTAACTGCAAATGGAGCATCATGGTCTGGAGCAATACCGGCACAAGCGTATTATACCGGTATTGGCAATAGAACGGGAATAAATGAAGGCATGATTTACAGTGCAACCAATATCCGACTTCGGGAGTTTTCAGTATCGTATACAATTCCTCTACAATCCAAAAAGATTAGCAATTTAAGTATCGGCCTTTTGGCCAGAAACCTATTCTTCTTCCAAAAAGACGCACCTTATGATCCCGAATTGAGTATGTCTACGGCAACGAATGGTGCGGGTCAGGGCGTTGATGTTTTTGGTCTACCAACCACAAGAAGTTACGGAATTAACTTAAAATGCTCATTTTAAAACATTTAGAACTCATCGAAATGATTAACTATATAAACCAATATGTACTTGTAGCTGTTGTACTTGTTTTAATTACGTTCTCCAGCTGTACAAAAAATTTTGAGGAAATTAATACCAATACAATCGGTATTACTGATCAACAGGGACAGGCTGACGGCACCTTACAAATCTTGCAATTACAACAAGCACAACGGGCCATTGTAAATGTGATTAACAGTGCCGATGTATATCAGGTTTCTCAAAACTTAAATGCCGATGTATTTAGCGGATACATGGCGAGCCCAACCAATTTTAATGCCAACCAAAACAATTTAACTTACGCCCTTCAGGTAGGTTGGAATAGAGCTGCGTGGGAAAGAGCATATAGAGAGATTATGAATCCATTATATAGAGTTGAAACAACAATACGTGGAAATGAAACATTAAATTCAATTTATGCAATGTCAAAAATATTGAAAGTGGAAGCTATGCATCGGATCAGTGACCTATATGGTCCAATTATATATTCACAATATAATATTGCAAATAGCGATGGGGGCGTAGAATACGAAAGTCAGGAACAGGCCTATAATAATTTTTTTGCAGACTTGGACACCGCTAGAAACTTGCTTATCCCATTATTAAATCAACCTGCATCCACTATTTTCAGTCGGGCCGATTTGGTCTATTCCGGAAATATTAACAATTGGTTAAAATTTGCGAATACATTGAGGCTAAGATTAGCGCTTAGGATTTCAAACGTTAATCCAACACTAGCGAGATTACAAGGAGAAAGTGCGCTAAATACAGCTAATGGCGGTGTTATAGAAAATAATACAGAAAGTTTTATCATAAATCTTCAAACCGACAATCCATTGAATACCATAAATAACTCATGGCATGACATTGGCATGAGTGCTGTAATGGAATCTTTCTTAACAGGATACCAAGACTCCCGGATAGCAAGTTATTTCCAGCCCGCTACTGATCCTCTAGTCCTTGGTCAGTTTAAGGGAATTCGCCAGGGAATTAATATTGATGCTAAAGCCAGATATGAAAATTATTCCCGCTTGGCTCCTATGGGCATGACTGCACAATTATTAAAGGCACCAGAAGCCTGGTTTTTAAAGGCAGAAGCCGCTTTAAAAAATTGGGCAAACGCAGGTTCTGTACAAATGAACTATGAAACAGGCATCCGGCGCTCATTTGAACAATATAACTTGTCGGCCTCAGTCGCAGAATATATTGTTGATAATACCAAGAGACCCGCACCTTACATTGATCCGAAATCTGCTACGACCACAGGCGTTGCAGCTCCGGGAGCAAATGACGTATTAGAAGGCTCTCCCTATCTAAGTACGATCACGATCCGTTGGGAGGAAGCAGCATCCACAACAGATAAGATGGAGCGAATTATTACGCAAAAATGGATTTCAATGTATCCCGATGGTGCCGAAGCATGGGCAGAGCAGCGGAGAACTGGTTTCCCAAAATTGTTTCCTATTGTAGTCAATTACAGCAACGGAGTTATTCCTTCAGTGCCTGGCATTCGCAGATTGCCATTTTCGGATATAGAATACAATAACAACCGCGCAGCGGTAACACAGGCAGTTAGCAGCTTATCGGGGCCAGATAATGGTGCCACACGATTGTGGTGGGATGTATTATAGAAAACAACCGAGGATATTTAATAAAGAAAATCAAGCAAGTTAAAATCTGCTATAGAAATTTCTTTATAAGATGCTTGAATAAGAATGGTGCTGTGCAAAAAGGCTGCATAGCATCGCTCTTGCGTTATCATTCTATTTTAACCTGAATGAAATTCCACTATAGAAATTAATACCTGCGGCAGCATTAAAATATCTGCCACCAACGGCATTCAAATCATTACCTAAACTATATTTGGCGTCCAATACATTATTTACACCTGCAAAAATATCTACCTTGGTTTTTCCAAGCGCAAGCGTTCTGATGCCGGCTTTTAGCTCAATCAAATGATAACTTTTAGCGAGAACTGTTCCGGCATCGTTAAGGGGAATAGACGACGTAAAATTATGCTGGGCAAAGAAATAAATTTCTTTAGAGAAAATAAATTCGAGGCTGCTTACAGCCACATGTTTTGGCACACCTGTAAGTTTATTTCCATTATACGAAAGGTTCGCGGATGTAAAATCATCAAACTTAAAATTGCTATAACTGTAACTGCTGCGCAGGCGAAGCCCGTGGAGAAATTGATTTTTCTGCCTGATAATCCAAACGGAAGTTTCCAGCTCGAGGCCTCTTTGTTTTGTTCCCCCAGCGTTTAAAAAATACTCAGCTCCGCCATCATTTAATCTTCTCACAATAGCGTCTTTGAGCCGATAATCGAAAGCATTGACATTTGCATAAAACCTATTATTTGCGCTATTAAACCTTAACCCCAATTCATAATTCCATCCATATTCAGCCTGAAGGTCATTGTTAATCACCTGATCTGAAGAGCGAACTTCAGCAATGGTTGGTGGCGAATATCCTTTACTTACGGAGGTTCGAATAGCAAATTGCTTGGTAAATAAATACGACGCTGCAACTTTTGGCATAAACTGCGCATCAAACCGTCGGTTTTGTTGCATGGTAAATACAGGAAAAAAACGCTGGTAGTTGTAATTGAAAAAATTAATGCTTGAACCCATTTCCAATAAAAGTTTCTCCATTACATCAATATTTACCCGAACAAATGCCAGATTCTGAAAGGCTTTAAGATCATCATCGGCTTGCATATTTCCCATCGCCCCGGAATTGTTGTCGTAATTTTTGACTTGGGTTCCGGTACTTCCGCCTTCAAAACCCGCTTGCAGATGATATGCAACAGCGTCACCACGTGTAGAAAACTCTAAAAATGTGCGAAAACCTATAGAACCCTCATACCTGTTTTCGTAATTGGTGATGAATGGATTCTTAAAATCGGTGTAAGTGGTAAATAGCGCAAACACATGTTTCAGTTTTGGTAAAATCTGATAGCTGTTGGAAAGACCTGCAAAAAAGGTTTTATTGTAAATTGCAGCCTGCTGCGCAACTGAACCCGGAAGTGCTGCTGTTGATGGCCGTGCCGATTTCGGATCCTGATCATATTGTTGCTGAGTTAAACCTCCGGGAGTTTTATATTCCAGATCACTGTAAAATGCGTACAATTTCAATTCGCCAAAACTGTTATAATTCCACTTGTGCATAGTTTGGATAAATTTACGCTGCATAGCGCTGTTTTCGCGATAGCCATCACTGCGCTGATAACCTTCTGATACCGAAAAACTATAATTTTTAAACTGCCTTTGTAATTTTGCAGTTTGATGAAACATGCCAAAAGAACCGCCCATAAGTGATATTTTCGTTTCATTGCCTTGCATTTCTTCAGTATTGATTAAAACTGTGCCGCCGGTGCTTGCGCCGTAAATACTGGCTTCTGGCCCTTTATAAACTTCCATAGACGTTAATGCGGATGGATCTAAAGCGTTTAGATACGTATTTCCGCTTGCATCAGTTAAAGGAAAATCGTTTATATAGATTTTGATGTTACGGATGCCAAATGGAGATCTGAGTAAGCTGCCGCGCAACGAAAGCCGATAGCTTCCCGGCGAACGTTCTTCCATTCGTACACCTGCAACTGTGTTAAATGTACTGACGAGTGATGAAGTCTGCTGGTTGCGTACCACGCTGCTATCAACTAGATCAACTGCCGATACCGATCTTAACAATGCCTGTTTATTGTAATATCCTTTTACGGTAACTTCATGAAGGCGATTTGTAGAATCTGCGGGAGTCTGCTGCGCCATTACAGCAAAGCTGAATGGGAGAAAAATGAGCGTAAATACTGTTTTCAAATTCGTTTGGTTGATAAAAAGCCCAGGTTTAAATTGGTTTGACCAATTTAAACCTGGGTAAATATTAAATTATTTTGCAGCAACTCGCCAAACAATTCCGCTTACATCGTCTGCTACCAACAAAGCTCCATCTGGCGTTAGAGTTACACCAACGGGTCTGCCGTACACTTCGGCTTTTTCCTCGTTGGCAATAAAACCGGTTAAAAAATCTTCCAGTTTGCCTGCAGGTTTTCCTTCTTTAAATGGAACAAAAGCAACTTTATATCCGGAAAGACTGGAACGATTCCATGACCCGTGCTGACCAATAAATGCTCCGCCCTGATATTTTGAAGGGAATTTTTCTGCTTTATAAAAAGCCAATCCAAGCGAAGCTGTATGCGCACCAACAGGTACGTCGGGAACAATTGCCGATTTTACCAAATCTGGCTTCTGCCCTTTCATTCGAGGGTCTTCGTGCTGTCCGTAATAAGAGTATGGCCAACCGTAAAAAGCACCAGGTTTTACACTGGTAATGTAATCAGGCACCAGCTCGTCGCCCAAACCATCGCGTTCATTTACCGCAGTCCAAAGCATATTTGTTCCAGGTGCCCAATCTACGCCCACAGGATTTCGCAAACCACTTGCATATATTTTTTCGCCGGTTCCATCGGGATTTACTTCCAGAATATTTGCCCGGCGCATTTCGTTTTCCATTCCATTTTCACCAACATTACTTCCAGAACCCACAGTGATGTAAATTTTGCTTTTGTTTTCATTGGTAATCAAGTTACGCGTCCAGTGATTATTGTATCCACCAGCGGGCAAACTCACAATTTGTTTACCGGTTCCGGTAATTTTCGTATCACCGGTTTTGTACGGATACTGCCACAAACCATCGGTATTAGCGACGTAGAAGGAATTTCCGATAATCAATACGCCGTAGGGCTGGTTCAATCCCGATAGGAAAGTATAGGTTTCATCGGGTTTTCCATCCTTATTTAAATCGCGATAAAGTAGAATGGTATTTGCACTTTTGCCCGGAACCTCTGATTTCGCTTTACCAGAAATCAGATTTGCAGCTTTAGTTTTAGCATCGCGCTCAGAATTAGACAATACGACTAAGACATCGCCATTTGGCGCAATATACATATTTCGTGGACTCTTAATATCTGAAGCAAACCGACTTACAACAAAACCTTCTGGTGCAATTGGCATTTTACCCGCAGGCCAGCCAATCACCTTACTAAATTTATTTTTGGACGCCTTTTCATCCGGCGCAGGCAACTGAAGATCTTGTGTCTGCGTGCTTACAGTATCTGATTCTTTCGAAGCATTTTTTTCTGAACTACCATTGCAAGCCGTTAAGGCTGCAACAAATACGGCCGCCAGCGATAAGTATGTTATTCTCATGATTAGTTTTTTAGTGAACGATTATGACATAACAGCAAACTGTTTGGGATGTTTGTAACATCTTAAAAAGGAGAAGATGGAAAGAAAAACATGTCCAGAAGAAATGAAGCTTAAATTTATGGACTAGTTTACCAAATTTTCAATTAAACGACTTTCAATTTCTTTTGCATTAAGTAAAAGTGCTGCAAAATGAGAATCTGATTTCACCAGTAAAAATTTTGAACTTGGCAGAATGATTGCTGTCGTGCCGCATTGAACTTTTTCTTTAAATAACATTTTCCTTAAGAAACCAGAATCCGTTTCAATTTCCAGTCCTTTAGTTTTCACGGCGCTAAAATTATTACCGGCTTCGGCGTATTGATAAATGGCAATTCCGGGCCGGTCCGCAGCTTTTTCCTGAACATTTTTTTGGAAAGTCCACCGTAAATTATTAATGAACTCCGGATTTTGCCCTTCCAAATCATTCCAACAGGCATCGTTATTAAAATCATATTTAATAAAAATGGTGTCTTCCAATTTAACCCGTTCGTTTTGTGAAAGATACGTACGCAGCGAATCCATTTGCGCATCGTTCAAGCTTCCGGCAGCATACGGTTTTTCGGTATACATTTTTGGAGAACAAGCATAAAAGGCGACAGAAACCAATAAACAGGAAAGTAAAGATTTTAAATTCATACACTAATTTTAAAGATTGAAACCGAAAATTTTACCACTTAAATGCGTAAAAATAAAGAAAATTAACAGCTGCGCACCTTTGGTTTTGCAACAAAATGATGCACTATAATTAAACAATAGAATGTTCCTTAATTCATCTCTTTCTTTTATCTTTAGGCGATTTTAAAAATGGCACCTAAAACCTTAGGCTGTACATTACGTTTCACATAAAAAGAAAATCAGTATAACATGTCAAACACTTCAAAAATTATCTACACCAAAACTGATGAGGCGCCAATGCTGGCCACTTATTCTTTACTACCTATTGTTCAGGCTTTCACCGCTTCAGCAGGAATTGATGTAGAATTAAGAGATATTTCTTTAGCAGGAAGGATTCTGGCTATTTTTCCCGAGTACCTGAAAGACGATCAAAAAATTGGTGATGCACTTAGCGAACTTGGCGATTTGGCGACAACACCAGAGGCGAATATCATCAAATTACCTAATATTTCGGCGTCAATTCCTCAGTTAAAAGGCGCAATTAAAGAATTGCAATCACAAGGTTTTACAGTTCCGAATTATCCGGAAGACGCACAGAGCGATGAAGAAAAATCTATAAAACTTAAATATGCAAAAGTTTTGGGTTCTGCTGTAAACCCGGTTTTACGTGAAGGTAACTCTGACCGTAGAGCGCCAAAAGCGGTTAAAAATTATGCAAAACAAAACCCGCACTCAATGGGTAAGTGGTCTGCAGATTCTAAGACCAAAGTTGTCAGCATGACTGAAGGTGATTTTTATGGTTCTGAAAAATCTACAACCGTAGAAAACGCAACTCAGTTTAAAATTGAATTTGTTGATGCAAACGGAACAGTAACCGAATTAAAAGGTCTTGCACCTTTGAAAGCAGGCGAAGTGATTGACAGCTCTGCAATGAGCCTTTCTGCTTTGAAAGCTTTTGTTGCAAAAGAAATTGCAGAAACAAAAGCGGCCGGCGTATTGCTTTCAGCACATTTAAAAGCCACAATGATGAAGGTTTCTGACCCAATCATTTTTGGCGCTATCGTTGAAGTTTACTTTGCTGATGTTTTTGAAAAATACGCAGCTTTATTTAAAGAACTTGGTGTTGATACACGCAACGGTTTAGGCGATGTTTATACAAAAATTGCAGGTAATGCTCAGGAAAACGAAGTAAAAGCAGCTATTGATGCTGCAATTGCAAACGGACCTGGATTGGCGATGGTAAATTCTGATAAAGGAATTACCAACTTACACGTACCTTCTGATGTAATCGTAGATGCGTCTATGCCTGCAATGATCCGTACTTCTGGTCAAATGTGGAATAAAGAAGGAAAACCTGAAGATACCATTGCATTAATTCCTGACCGCAATTATGCTGGTGTATACACTGCAACAATTGAAGATTGTAAAGCACATGGCGCTTTTGATGTAACCACTATGGGTTCTGTTCCTAACGTAGGTTTAATGGCGCAAAAAGCTGAAGAATATGGTTCCCATGATAAAACTTTTCAGGCTACTGCGAGCGGCGTAATCCGAGTTACAGATGCTGAAGGCAAAGTATTTTTCGATCAGAAAGTAGAACAAGGCGATATTTTCCGCATGTGCCAAACCAAAGATGCACCAATTCAGGATTGGGTAAAGCTTGCCGTAAACCGCGCACGTTTATCTGAAACACCTGCAGTTTTTTGGTTAGATGAAAATCGTGCACACGATCGTGAAATCATTGCTAAAGTAAACACGTATTTAAAAGACCACGATACAGAAGGATTAGACCTTCGTATTTTAGCACCAATTGAAGCTACAAAATTCACGTTGGAGCGCATTCGCAAAGGCGAAGATACCATTTCTGTAACCGGAAACGTATTGCGTGATTACCTTACAGATTTATTCCCGATTTTAGAGTTGGGTACATCGGCAAAAATGCTTTCAATTGTTCCTTTAATGAATGGTGGTGGTTTATTTGAAACCGGCGCCGGAGGTTCTGCACCAAAACACATCGAACAATTTATTCATGAAGGTTACTTACGTTGGGATTCATTAGGTGAATTTTTAGCATTACAAGCTTCTTTAGAGCATTTATCGCAAACTCAAAACAATGCAAAAGCGCAGGTACTTGCTGATGCATTGGATGAAGCAAATGCGAAGTTCTTAGCTACAGATAAATCTCCAGGCAGAAAACTGGGAACTATCGATAACCGTGGTTCACACTTCTATCTGGCATTATATTGGGCTGAAGCTTTGGCTGCACAAACTAAAGATGCAGATTTGCAAGCAAGATTTGCTCCATTAGCTAAAGCATTACAAGAAAATGAAGCGAAGATTAATGAAGAATTAATTGCTGCACAAGGTCAGCCTCAAAACGTTGGTGGTTATTACAACCCGAACGATGAATTGGCGAGCAAAGCAATGCGCCCAAGTACAACATTAAATACTGCGTTGGCAAGTTTATAACATAAGCCAAAGTATATATCAAAGCGTCTTTAAATTCATTTTTAAAGACGCTTTTTTTATGTCTTATAAATTTGGCTTTTGATTATCCGTTGTGCCTTTTAGACGAAAAATTGCAGTTGAAACTCCAAAACATTTCATTAATCAAACATAATTGTGTAAGGTAAAAAACCAAATACCCTGCGGTTTGTTATTCATTCACATAAATTAAGGAGATTACGACCATGGCAAATAACGCAAAAGATAAATTAAACAGTACTACCGAAAGCACAGATGTAAACAATGAAAACTTGTCTTACGATGAAACAAAAGACAGTTATGAATTGGACGTAAAAGGCCGCGACAAAGATTATGACCACCCAATGGGTTATGAAACTGTGGCTGCTGGTGCTAAAGATGATGATTCTACGTATGATGAAGCAAATCCTTACGTAGGTGATGAATATGCGAAAGATGAAGATATTGCCAGTGACGAGCTTGAAGAGCTCGGCATGCATGTAGATAACGGCGAAAGTGTTAAAATAAATGCTGAAGATGAATTTCTGGCACGCACACCAGAAGACAACCGAGATGACCTTGATGAAGAAGGTTATCCGAAAAATGATGCACCCGAAAAATAGCCAGTGTATCCGTCGGGATGACGGCGTTGGCAAAAACAATCATAAATGGAAAGCAGGATGATGCAAAGAAAGCGTTATCCTGCTTTTTTTATAAGCGGGAAGTTATTTCCGAGGCCCAGAACTTTCTGTTGTTCAAGACAAATTTTTCGACATACCCATCTCTGAATTTTAGTTTTAATCCATTCGGAATAATTTTGAACGTGCTGTAAAATTCAACAGATTGAATTTGCGAAAAATGCACAATCAAACTTTCTTGCTGTATATTTAATTTATGCGCTGTAAAAGCTAACCGATCTTCAAGCAACAAAAGTTTTCCGCCGATAGCTTCAAAATTCTTAATCCGATTGGCCAATCCTGCATAGATTATTTTTTCGTTTTGTGCAATTACTGTAGCGTCTTTCGCCAGTGTGCGCAGTTGCCATCGTAAAAAAACAAAAATAAACAAGCCAAAAATAAACCCCGCCAGTGGCGCAAGCAAAATGGCATGAGCAAAATCATATTTTACAGCTTGATAAACCCCAAAAATAATGGAAAACACCAGTGCAGAAAACAAGGTGTTTTTAAGTGTCGTTTTGGTTTCTGAGTTCATTTAGTTATGGATTTATATCCAAATTAAATCTTTTCCTCAGTTCTTCCAATTTCGGATTTTTATTAACGAGATAATCGTATTTCTCGCGGTTCCCGTAAAGCCTGTTTTCAATTTTACGTTCCATGATTTTATAAACTACCTCTACGCCAAAGTTTCTAAGTTCAAAACGCAGAAAGTTCATGAGCTCTACAGATTCTTGCTGAACCAACTGTTCTTGCGTTTTACTTTCTACAGAAATTTCAATCACCTCAGGTTTCAAAAGTGTTGGTGCAAAATTATTCAGAATCGTAAAGAGATTAATTTTATCATTTGCTTTAAGTTTTTGGGTAAATGCGCTCCAAACTTCAAGCAAACGGTCATACGTAAATTGTTCGCGTGCTTCGCCTGTTACCACTTTTGGTTCGTTATCGGCATCGCCATTGGCCACACGTTCCAAATCATTAAGTGACGGAATTAACGTACTCGCAGCTTTCGATTTCGGAATATTAATGCTGATTGAAGTTGCCGACGGCATGCTTGTCGCTTTTCTTTCTTCAACAGGTTTTGCCGCAGGAGTCGCAACAGCCGCTACCGGAGCTGCAACTGCAGGAATTTCTACTGGTAAAGGTTTAGAAACTAAGGTTTGATTTTGCGGATTTTCCGCTACGACATTAGTTTTTTTTTTATCCTGATCTTGATCAGTTGCTTTGTTATTGGTGTTTAAAGGTTGTTGGGCGAGATTGACGACCGACCGTATATGACACATTTTTATTAAAGCAAGCTCAACCTGTAAACGTTGGTTTTTTGAATTTTTATAATTCAAATCACAGCTATTTGCCAGATTTAAAGCCGTTAACAGAAAAGAGAGTTCTGTTTGCCTGCACTGCTCCAGGTATTTTTGTTTAATATTTTCACTTACCTCAAGCAACTTAATTGTGGCGCCGTCTTTTCCTACCAAAAGGTTACGGAAGTGTGTAGACAAACCATTTATAAAGTTATTGCCATCAAAACCGTTGTTCAGGATTTCATCAAACAAGAGTAAAGTCTGACTTACATCTCCGGCTGTAAGAAAGCTGGTTAATTTAAAGAAGTAATCGTAATCCAGAATATTCAGGTTATCGATTACAGCTTTATAAGTGATATTTTTATTGGCATAACTGGCAATCTGATCGAACATGGAAAGCGCATCGCGCAAACCACCATCTGCTTTTTGGGCAATGATGTGTAATCCGTCAGTTTCAAAAGCAATGCTTTCGCGCTGCGCAATTGTGGCAAGATGATTGGAAATGTCATCAACCTGGATTCTATTAAAATCAAAAATCTGACATCTGGATAAAATCGTTGGCAGAATTTTATGCTTTTCTGTGGTTGCAAGAATGAAAATTGCATAAGAAGGCGGTTCTTCAAGCGTTTTCAAAAATGCATTAAATGCACTTTGAGAAAGCATATGAACCTCATCAATAATGTAAATTTTAAACTTTCCTGCTTGTGGCGGTATCCGAACTTGTTCAATTAAACTTCTGATATCATCAACAGAGTTGTTAGATGCAGCATCAAGCTCATGAACATTAAAAGAATGGCCGTTTTGAAAAGACTGGCAATTTTCACACTGTCCGCAGGCTTCCATATCTGCTGTAGGATTGGTGCAATTAATGGTTTTTGCAAGTATCCGTGCACAGGTTGTTTTCCCAACGCCACGCGGACCGCAAAATAAAAATGCCTGAGCAAGCTGATTATTTTTGATGGCATTTTTTAGCGTACCTGTAATATGCTGTTGCCCAACAACGGTTTCAAACGTAGCGGGACGATATTTACGGGCAGAAACGATAAAATTTTCCATCGGCACGAAAATAGGAATTTTTTACCTGTTGTAGGGTTCAAAAAATGTAATGTTGAAAAGTTGATACCGCTTTTGGGGATAAATTGAAGTACTCAGTTATTGAACTTCGTTATGGACATCCTGAATTTTAACGGCGTTACGTTCATTTTACTTTTAAAAAGCTTACTGAAAGATTGCGGATGTTCAAAACCCAAACCGTATGCAATTTCATTGACGGTAAGCGAAGTAGAACTTAGTGCATCTTTTGCTTTTTCAATGAGTTTATGGTGAATGTGTTGCTGTGTATTCAATCCGGTCAAAGTCCGCAGCATATCACTAAGATAATTGGACGAAACATTCAATTGTTCTGAAAGATAGGCAACGGATGGCAAGCCAATTTGACCTGGCTGATCGGAACTGAAATAACTTTCCAGTAAATCTTCCAGCTTGGTTAACAAATCGCTATGCGCAGTTTTTCTGGTCAAAAATTGCCTGTGGTAAAAACGGTTTGCATAGTTGAGCAGTAAGTCCAAATGTGAAACCAACACATCCTGACTAAAAAGATCGATCGACGTGTTGTATTCCAATTCTATATTAGACAGCAAGGATTCTAATATCGCTTCCTCCTGTTCGGATAGATGTAGTGCCTCGTTAACTGCATAAGAGAAAAACCCATAATCCTTTATTTTCTTACCTAAGGGATAATTGCGGATCAGATCTGGATGAAAAAACAGTGTCCAGCCATTACAATCGGTTTCGCCTTCATCTTCTGTGGCAATCACTTGTCCGGGCGCAACAAAAGTTAGTGTTCCTTCATCAAAATCATAGTAATTTTTTCCGTAGCGCATTTTGCCTTTGAAGTCTTTTTTTGCCGAAATCACATAGAAATTGACAATTGAACCTTTCCAAAGATCTTTCGGAATCTGCGGAATCCCGGCGTGTTGAAGCAAACAGATTTGTGGATGATGTGGCTTAGGCAATTCAAAAATCCGCAACCATTCTGAAATGGAATTGACAACAGAAGGGAGTGTATGTTTTTTCATGTCGGATAAAAATAAACAATTGCCGCCACAACTTTTGGCGGCGGCAATTGAAATATTGGATTACTTATCGATCATAGTTAAGCTTACTTCATCATAGCGATCGCCTGTAGAAAGACCCAGAGGCACAATACTTTCTAAAAGTTCCATTTCCTCGTTCGTTAACACTACATCAGAAGCGGCAATATTTTCTTCAATGTATTTAACGCGTTTAGTTCCGGGAATTGGAATCGTGCCTTTTGCGATTACCCAGGCAATAGCCAGTTGAGCTGCACTGATATTTTTAAGCTTCGCGATTTTCTGAATTTCTTCTATCAGCAAAAGGTTTTTCCTAAAATTTTCGCCCTGAAAACGCGGGATACTTCTGCGGAAATCATCAGCTGGAAAATCGGCTTCACTGTTAATTTCACCGTTCAGGAAACCACGACTTAATGGCGAATAGGAGACAAATCCGATACCCATATCGTGCATTAATTGTAAAAAACCATTTTCTTCAACCGTGCGTTCAAAAAGAGAATACTCGGTTTGCACAGCTGAAATTGGATGCACTTGGTGTGCTTTTTTCAACGTTTCGGCAGATACCTCTGAAAGCCCAAGATATTTTACCTTGCCTTCTATTACCAAATCGGCCATTGCGCCAACAGTATCTTCGATTGGTGTTTCAGGATCTTTGCGGTGTAAATAATACAAATCTATATAGTCTGTACCAAGGTTTTTAAGAGAACGTTCTACTGCTTTACGCACATATTCTGGCCTGCCGTTAATTTTCCAGGTCATTTGCGCGTTATCGTCAATTTCAAATCCGAATTTGGTAGCGATGGTGTATTTTTCACGATTGCCTTTAATTGCTTTGGCCACCAATCTTTCATTGACTAGAGGACCGTACAAATCTGCCGTATCTAAAAAATTGTAACCGAGTTCAACCGAGCGGTGAATGGTGGCAATGGATTCTTCTTCGTTAGATTTACCATAAATATCTGCTCCGGCGATCTGGCTCATCCCCATACAACCCAAACCTTGTTTGGGCACTTGTAATCCTTGGCTACCCAGATTTATTTTTTCTATGCTTTTCATACTTAATGTTTAAATGTTACTCAACAAAAGTGCAGCAAGGAAGCGAAAAAAAAGTAGCCAAAACCACGGATGTACAAGCCAAAATGAGTAATCTATCGGATAACATTTACGCATCCGACAGATTATTTATAACTATGTTAGGTGCTGATGTAAATCCCCTACTCTTTCGCAGCCCACCTGATCCATTACTTGTTTCAATTGAGTTTTAAGCATGCCGATAGTATGATTTCCGCCTTGTGCGCCCAAAGCGCCAACGCCATACATAAATGTTCGGCCTAAAAAAGTAAAATCTGCTCCGGCAGCTATAGTTGAGGCAATATCCGGACCTGTACGAATACCGCTATCCATCATAACAGTCATCTTATCACGAAATTTAGGCGCAATTTCAATTAGTGGTTTAATGGCAGACTGTCCAGAATCGAGTTGTCTTCCGCCATGATTAGAAACGATTATTCCATCTAAACCTAAGTTTAATGCCAATTGCGCATCTTCTTCTGTAGCCACACCTTTAATTACCAATTTGCCTTTCCATTTATCTCTGATGGCAGAAATGCGGTCAGCATTTAATCGGCCGGAAAAAGTCCTGTTCATATACAAACCCAATTGCTTCATATTTAAACCTTTGGGCATGTATTTTTTCATTGTTTCAAAAGCTGGCTGTCCATGAAATAAAGTGCGTAATGCCCATTCTGGTCTGCCCATAATCTGAAGCATATTCCTAACAGACATTTTTGGTGGCATAGCCAATCCATTTCGTATATCGCGTGGGCGGAAACCAAAACTTGGTACATCACAAAGTATCACCAAAACCTTACACCCAGAAGTTTCTGCACGGTTTAAAATATCATCTTTAATTTCTTTTTCTGCCGGATGATACAATTGGTACCAGGCATTTCCTTCTGTAATTTCCATAATCCGTTCAATTGATGATGTACTTACTGTACTCAAAATATAAGGGATATTGTGTTCAAAAGCAGCTTTAGCCAAAATCTCTGGCGCATTTGGCCAAATTAAACCTTGCAAACCCACTGGAGCAATTCCGAACGGTGCATCATAAGTATGACCGAACAATTCAGTTTTCAGGTTGGCTTCTTTAAAATCGCGTATATAAAAAGGCAAAAGTTCTAAAGCCCGGATATCTGCAGTATTGCGCAGCAGGTTTACATCTTCATTACATCCTCCATCCAGGTATTCGAAGGCAAAACGGGGAACTTTACTTTTAGCTTTGTTTCTTAAATCATCTACCGACGGAAAATCGGCATTATAGGTCCAGCTCATATTTATATCAGTTTTTTAATTTACATACTACGTTGAATAGCCGAATAATATTTCAACTGTATGATATCACTTGGAGCGGGATTGTCATTCCAGGCATCATTTATCGCCAGTGCAGTTCCTATTGCGGTTGCCTGCGAAACAGATGAAGCATAAACTTCTATATCGGGGATGGAGATTGCTAATATATGCATATAAATTTCATTTCTTCCAAATCCGCCATCGACAAAAATCCTTCTTACACCTTCATTTAAAACCAGTTTAAGCGAATAGATTTGCTGTTTGACCAAATCGAATATCAATTGGTGATAGGCTTCTTCTGCAGTTTGAAATAAATTAAGATCGCGGTTACCAAATAAAGACTTTTCGGCAAAAACATCTTGCGGCCATTGATTTTCGGGAATTTTATTGGCGAGTTTAAGAATCATCCCCGCATTAAATTTCAGATGTTTGAACAGGTACGCTGCGCGATTAAAATGTTCAGCAATTCTTTTCAACTGCACTTCATGTTCATAACCCGCGAAAATCCGGGAGGCTTTCACGGCTTTTCCCTTAAAATGCATATAACAAAGACAATCCTGCTTAAGTTCTTCTTCCGTTAAAATCTCCTGATTAAAGGGATTTAAACTGATGCACCACGTTCCGGTAGAAAGCAATACAAAAGGATTAGCAAAATTTGCCAGATAAGGAATAAGCGCTGCGGAACTATCGTGCAACCCCACTCCTACTTTGATCTCATGACCTTCGAATTCAATTTTTGAGCTAGAATCTGCAGGTGTAAAAGTGCCTAATTTCTCCAGAATCCCTTCTTTAGAAACCCATTTATGGTAATCATTTCGGGCAAAATCCCAAAGTTGTGTATGGCAACCAATACTGGTAATATCTGCAACAGCTTTACCTGAAATCAAATAACTCAGGTATTGAGGCAAATGAAGTGCGTATTTAACTTTCGCAAAAACCTCTGGTCTTTCCTTTTTGAGGCGATACAATTGCATTCCGGAATTCAAACTGCCCAACACTGGCGAAGCCGTTTCTACAGAAACCGTTCCTTCGCCACCATATTTGGCATAAAATTCCTGTTTTAGTTCTTCTGGATAATCTTTCAGATAATTGTATAAAGGTGTAAGCGGCGTTCCGTGTTCATCCAGGTACACAAAACTTGCACCATAAGTAGAAAAATTTACGGCGCGAATGTCGTACTGTTTCAGTTCTAAAACCTGATGAAGCGAATCAAAAACCGATGAACGCAGGCTTTCCAGATTTTCACAGGGTTCGCCGTCTTCATCTTTGGTTTCTACAAAACGTGCAGATCGTTCATAAACAATATTGTACTGTTCATCAATCAAGAATAATTTTTTATTGGTTTTGCCAACATCAAATATCGCAGCTACTGCTTTTTGCATGTTTTTCCTCCTTTACAATCCTGTGGCTACGGTTGCTTTGCCGCGTGCGTCAATTAAATTTTTACGCACATCAATTGATCGGTAAAGTTGTATTGGCGAGATGGCCGCACCGGCACGAAGTCTGGCTTCGGCTACTAAAGGACGTAAATCGCTTCTGAAAGTATGTTGGAGAATTTCCTGTGCAGCCGCTACATCATTATTCTGTTGCGCATTTTCCAGCGCTTTTCTATCTACCAATAAAGCCTGCGCGTAAGCAATCATAATGGCCTCTACAGATTGCAGTAAATCTTCTAACGGATCTTTCACATTATGAGAAGCATCAATCATCCAACCCAAATCGCGCGTATGGTTCATGCCTTTTGCATCCATTCCGCCAACAAGCTCATTGAAAATTAAAAATAACTGATAAGGTTTTATACTTCCGGCAGTTAAATCGTCATCGCCATATTTCGAATCATTAAAATGGAAACCGCCCAGTTTGCCTTCCATAAGTAAAAGCGAAACAATCTGTTCGATATTTGCATTGGGCAAATGGTGGCCCAAATCTACCAGTGTATACGCTTTTTCGCCTAATTTATTGGCGAATAACAGCGATTGCCCCCAATCGCCAACTGTAGTTGAATAGAAGTTGGGTTCAAATGCTTTATACTCTACAAAAATCTTCCAATCTGCAGGTAGTGCAGAATAGATTTCCTGTAAACTCTCTAAAGTATTTTCAAAGGCTTTACGGAAATTCAGTTGCCCGGGAAAACAAGAACCATCAGCCAACCAAACCGTTAAGGCTTTAGAACCCAATGAAACCCCTTGTTTAATCACTTCAATATTGTGTTCGATGGCTTGTTTGCGAACCGCTTTATCTACGTGTTGTAAAGAACCAAATTTATAACTCTGTGCGCTGCCGGGTTGATCTTGAAAAGTATTTGAATTCATCGCATCAAATGTCAATCCGTAACCGGAAGCGAGTTTTTTCAACTCCTCGGCATTTTGTGGAATATCCCACGGAATGTGGAGCGAAATTGCACCGCTTGCACCATTTAGCGCATGCAATAAACCTACATCTTCAATTTTTTCTTCTATGGTGCGCGGCTCTCCGCCAGAAATGGCGAAACGACCGAAACGCGTACCACCTGTACCTAAAGCCCAGCTTGGTATCGCGATTTGAAAATCTACCAGTTTTTGAATTACGTTTTCAAAGTCTACGTTAGGCCAGTCTTCTTTTAAGAAAGAAAGTTTGCGTTGTTGCGCATTGAGTAAAGTATCGTTGTGTTTCTGAATCTGGTTCTGCTCAATATTCATGAATATATTTGGTTGCACACCTTACAAACCGTAAGATGTTGGTTTAGGTAAAATTAAATTGGTAAACCTTTCGTTAATACCGAAAGGTTTACCGTAAAAAACTATCGAACGAAGGCCATGGCAACGCCACCATCTACATTCAGTACATTTCCGGTTGATTTGTTGAGCAAACCGCCAACAAAAGCAAAACATGCATTTGCAATATCATCCGGAAGGATAATCTGGTTCAATAAAGTACGTTTTGCGTAGTAAGCCGGCAATTCTGCTACTGTGATTCCATATGCTTTGGCGCGGCCTTCTGCCCATCCGCCGGCCCAGATATTGCTATCGCTGATTACCGCATCCGGATTTACAACATTTACGCGAATATTATCTGCGCCGAGTTCTGCTGCATTTAATCTGCTTAAATGAAGCTGTGCAGATTTTGCACTTCCATAACCTGCATTATTTGGTCCGCTTACCAGCGCATTCTTACTCACAATATTAATGATATCTCCGCCAATACCTTGCTTTTGCATCACAAAAGTTGCAGCCTGTGTAATAAAAAACTGGCCTTTCACTAAAACATCGTACAACAAATCCCAGTCTTTTTCGGTGTGACCTGCAATGGTTTTAGAAATAGATAAACCTGCATTATTAATTACAATATCAACACCACCAAAAGCAAGCGCCGCAGCATCAAATGCCGTTTTTATGCCTTCGGCACTGGTTACATCCAAAATTGCCGTTGTGTATGCATCTTTGCCAAATTGTGCATGAAACTCTTCGCCTGCTGCTTCCAAACGCTCGGCATTCATATCATTTAAAACCACAACGGCACCTTCTGCAACAAATTTTTTGGCAATAGCTTTACCAATTCCGCCTGCACTTCCTGTAATCAACGCAATTTTGCCTGTTAAAGGTTTTGGCTTAGGCATACGTTGAAGTTTTGCTTCTTCCAGCAACCAATATTCGATATTAAATGCTTCCTGGTGCGGAAGAGAAGTATACTCAGAAATGGCTTCGGCGCCTTTCATCACGTTGATGGCGTTGATGTAAAACTCTGCTGCAACGCGTGCCGTTTGTTTATCTTTAGAAAAAGTAAACATCCCGATACCCGGATATAAAATTACAACTGGATTGCTATCGCGAATAGCCGGACTATTATCGTGTTTACAGGTTTGATAATAGTCTTCGTACATTTTGCGGTAGGCTTCAAAAGCAGGTTGCAATTTTGCTTTCAACTCATCTGGGTTAGATAAATCTTCGCCGCTGGATAAATCCAGAACCAACGGACTAATTTTGGTGCGTAAAAAGTGATCCGGACAACTTGTTCCCATTGGCGCAAGTCGTGAGAGATCATTTGAATTGATAAACTCCAATACGCGTGCATCATCAGTAAAATGGCCAATCATGTGTTGTTTTGATGAACACAATCCGCGTAAAACCGGCGCAATTGCAGCAGCTTGTAATTTTCTCTTTTCTGCCTCTGCACTTTCAATTTTTTGTCCGCCAAAAACAGGAGCTTTTTTACCATAATTTTCATTAAGGTATTCCGAGCAGATTTCAATTACGTCAAGCGTATTTACATAACTCTCATAAGCTGTATTTCCCCAGGTAAATAAACCATGCGAACCAAGCATAATACCGCGGATGCCCGGATTTTCATCCAAACATCTTTTTAGTGTAAGCCCAAGTTCAAAACCAGGCTTTTTCCATTCTACCCAACCAATGGTACCGCCGAATAATTCTTGAGTAATTTTTTTCCCGTCTTTTGCTGCTGCAATCGCAATTGCGGCATCAGGATGTAAGTGATCGATATGAGCAAAAGGCAAAAAGCCGTGCAAAGGTGTATCAATAGATGGTGCTTTAGAACTTAAATCAAAAATGCAATGGTTAAACAATTCTACCATTTCATCTTCATGTTCTACACCGCGGTAAATATTTTGCAGACTACGTAAACGATCTACATAAAGTGCCGCCAAGCCGCTTTTTTTAAGTGTACCCAAATCGCCACCAGAACCTTTAACCCACATCACTTCAGTTTCATTTCCGGTTAAGGGATCTTTTTCCAGCAATTTACAAGAGGTGTTTCCACCGCCATAATTGGTAAGGCGTAAATCTGCACCCAATAGATTTGAGCGGTAAATAAGCAGTGCAACTTCATCTCCCTGTAGTTTTGCAGCTTCCTGCTCATCCCATAAATAACTCACGTATTTATAACTTTTGGTCTCTACTGACATTTTTGTATTTTATTTTAATGTTTAATCTTTAAGTGAATTGCCATAACCAACAATAAGAACCGAAGCGATTATGGTTAAAATGCCCACCACAATGGTGATGCTTGTTTTTCTGGAAACGCCTTTCCATTCTTTGAGTACCAAACCCCAAAGGTTAGCCACCAGAATAATAAAAGCCATGTGCAAAATCCATGAGCTGGCGCCGTTGCCCATTTTGCTTTCGCCCATTCCGTAAAAGAAAAATTGAAGAAACCAGGTTGTTCCGGCCAGCGCAGAGAAAATGTAATTTTTAAGTAGTGGAGCTTTTTGGTCGGTATAATTGCCAAAGGTTTTATTTTTTGCATTTAAAATCATGCACCAGATAAAATTTACGGTAAGTCCGCCCCAAAGCACTACAACGTAAGTAACATTATTCTGAAAAAGGAAGTTTCCGGTTTCTGATGGATTTGCCGCTTTCCAGATGGTATTTGCGGCATCGGCCATGGGTTTTCCGGCTTCTAATCCAAAATTGAAACACGCACTTAATACTCCGGAAATACAGCCCACAATTATGCCCAACCCAAATTTATATTCGGTTTTTACCTGAAGGCCGTGTGGATCGGAAATATCTTTTTTCATTTCGCGTTCCTTCATTGTTCCGGCTTTGCCGCAAATAATAATTCCTACAATACAAACCAGCAAACCAGTAAGTACCATGCGTCCCCAATCGGTTTGTAAAAACATAGAGAAGGTATCTTTTCCTTCCTGCGGAAATACATTAAAATAAATGGAAGGCAAAATAGAACCCAGCACCATACTGATACCCAGAATAATTGAACTGCCCAATGAAACGCCTAAATAGCGCACCCCCAAACCATAAGTTAAACCGCCAATACCCCAACAAATGCCAAAAAAATAAGTAATCAAAAGAATATGGCCTGGAGTAGACGAAATAATATCCATGAAGTTTGGCATGGTCAAATAAGCCGCCAACGGTGGTACGATTAACCAGGAAAACAGTCCGCCAACTATCCAATAACTCTCCCACGCCCATCCTTTAACTTTTTTATATGGAATGTAAAAGCTACCGGAAGCGAAACCGCCGATAAAGTGAAAGATGACGCCGAAAAGTGCTTGCATATCTGGTTTTATATTTGGTTTCCTAATGTAGAAATTGCTTAAAAATGAACTGTCATGTACTGTCATGGAGCCGGTGGCGAAGAGCGTGGAGCGAAAAGCCAAAAGCGGAAAGGTGAAAGGCAAAAAGCAGAAAGAGAAAGCGTGGAGCAGAGAGCTGCAAAACGAATCCCGGCAATCTTCTCTGTGCTATTTTGTGGTTTTCTCCGTGTCTAACATTGTACAAACCCTCTGCTCTCTTTACTAATAAGCAATCGCTATCTTTGGATATGAAACCTGAAGAACTGATCGATTACATTTCTATTGATGAATATTCTGCAACCCCCAAATACAAACAGCTCATCAATGCTATTTTGTACGCGATTGAAATTGGAAAAATGCAAAAAGGTTTCATGTTACCTTCCATAAATGAACTGAGTTTTACATTTGAAATCTCGAGAGATACAGCAGAAAAAGGTTATCGACATTTGAGAAAAATGGGTGTTGTAGAGTCGATTCCCGGAAAAGGATATTTTATTATTAACGCTGATTTTTCCAGAACGCTTAAAATCTGTTTGCTGTTTAATAAACTCAGTACCCATAAAAAAATAATTTATGATTCTTTTACCAGAGCCATAGGCGATCAGGCAGCAATTGATCTGTACGTATACAATAATGATTTTTCTATATTTAAGAACCTGCTAAACAGTAAAAAAGACGATTACACACATTACGTAATCATCCCGCATTTTAATGAAGGCGAAGATCGTGCACAAGAACTTATCAATTCCATCCCGCGGGAGAAACTCGTTATCCTGGATAAATTACTTCCCGAAATATCAGGTGCATATGCCGCAGTTTATGAAAATTTTGATCAAGATATTTACAATGCACTTGAACAGGCACTTGAGCCGTTGTCTAAATACCACACTCTTAAAATTATTTTTCCTCAACACAGTTATTTCCCCAAAGAAATTCTGAACGGTTTTTACCGTTTCTGCCAGCAATATGCCTTTAACCATGAAGTTGTGCACAAAACAACAGAACAGACTATTGCCACTGGCGAAGTATACATTAGCTTAATGGAAGATGATCTGGTAATGCTAATCGAAAAAATTATTGCGCTTGGTTTAGAAGTTGGAAAAGATGTAGGCGTAATTTCTTATAATGAAACGCCGTTAAAAAGGATTATTCTAAACGGAATTACCACCATATCAACAGATTTTGCGATGTTGGGCACTGCGGCTGCAAATTGTATTTTAAACAATCAGAACGAGAAAATACCAGTTCCGTTTTATTTGAACTTGCGTAAATCTCTTTAAGAAAAAAGGGAAATCCGATTAGAATTTCCCTTCATAAAGGCAATGTTATTTGTTTTGTCTGCTGTCGCTGATTCTCAAATGTTCATCTTTCGGGAACCAGGATTCATGCAAAGGATAAACATTATTCTTTTTGGCTTCCTCTTCAAAAAGAGCGCGTAGCTCGGCAAGTTTCTGTGGATATTTTGCCGAAAGATCTTTCTGTTCGTTAAAATCAGTCTGCATGTTATACAGATGCCAAACATCATTCAGATAAGATTGTCCGGGAGTATGTAACGTTGCCGCTTTCCAACCGTCTTTGTACATCGCGCGGGATGCGCCGGTTTCATAATATTGCTGGCGATGTTTGCTTTCTGCATTAGCTTGAACAATAGAATATGCAAAACTAACACCGTCAATTGGCAATTGCGGATAACCGTTGATTGCCTTTGGTACATCTGCATGTGTAAGTTCCAGTATAGTTGGCCAAATATCAATCAAATGAACATATTGTTTTCGCAATCCAGCTTCCTGAATCAACTTTGGTGCATAAAAAATCATAGGATTGTGTGTTCCTCCTTCAGAATTTGCATCGGCTTTCCAATATTTGAATGGCGTATTGCTCACCTGTGTCCAGCCAAGAGGAATGTCTCCTTTGAAATCCTTTCTGCCTATTCGGTCTATATTTTTCAAGGCAGCTTCAGCACGTTCAGTTCTACTCAGTTTATCCAAACCCAGAGGTTCGCCCGGAATGTCTTCTGTATATTTCGTTGCGCCATTATCGCCGATGATAATCATTACCACGGTATTTTCCATCTGGCCAATCTGCCCGATGAAATCCAGAATCCGGCCAACTTCGTAGTCCGTCTGACTTAAAAAACCTGCATGAGCTTCCATTGCTCTGGCCGCAACTTGTTTTTCTGCCTGTGGCAAGCTGCTCCACGCAGCAATTTTTTCGTTGCGCGCCGGCAGAGTTGTATTCTGTGGCACTACGCCAAGTGCTTTCTGCCTTTTTAAGGTTTCTGTACGGTAAACATCCCAGCCAGAATCAAATCGGCCTTTATATTTATCAATCCACTGTTTATGTACCTGCATAGGCGAATGCACTGCTCCAGGAGTTAAATACAGAAAAAATGGCTTTTTAGGATCTGCTTTTTTCTGATCGCCAATATAAGCGATAGCCTGATCTGCAAGATAAGTGTTCAGGTGTTTGCCCAGCGCTGTATCTATAGGTGCTTTAGTAATTCCTTCCCACAAAACCGGATAATACTGATCTGTTGCCGACTCATGAAAACCATAAAACCTATCGAAACCACGACCAGTTGGCCAACGGTTAAAAGGCCCCGCAGCAGAACGTTCTAAAACAGGTGTAAGATGCCATTTGCCCACAGCAAAAGTATTGTATCCGTTTTCGCGCAGCACTTCTGCAATTGTTGCTTTTTCAAACGGCATATATGCATCATAACCTGGCGCATCAAAAGCGGTTTCAGTAAAATGACCCATATGCACATTGTGATGATTGCGTCCGGTAAGTAATGCTGCGCGAGATGGTGCACACAAGGCTGTTGTATGAAAATTTGTGTATTTAAGCCCTTTTTTTGCCAACCGGTCAAAAGTTGGTGTTTCTGCAATTCCGCCAAAACTGGCCGATGTGCTATAACCCACATCATCTAACATAACAACCACAATATTCGGCGATCCGGGTTTGGATTTTTTGCTGTACGCTTGCCTGAACAATTTTGATGTCGTATCCATCAACAAAGGATCTTGCTTGTATTGCTTTTCCGGGCTGTACTGTGCAAATGCAGAAATGGAAAAAAACATGCAAATAATTGTAAAAACCGAGAGAGATGCTGGATGATTAACTTTCATATTCGGTACCTGACTTTTGATAAACAGCTTGAAAATAGGGATAATTATTTTAACCAACCGGATTTAAACCTCACCTATCAAGAATTAGAAGCAAAAAACAAATCTACGCAGTAAAAAACCTCGACTAAACACTCATTTGCAACACCTTAACAAAACCGTTTAAAACTAGGACAAAGTCGATAGTTTTATTTTGAGTTTTTCAAGCTGTTCTAAACCTTCAGCCATTTCTTCCTTGGTACACGAAATAAAGTTTTTAAATAGTTTTTGATAGTAACCAATACCATCCGCTAGCTTTTGCTGAAAACTGCCCAAACGGTTTTTTTTCTGATCAACTACATTTTTCAATTCTTCTGCCAGGTAATTGATGTATAAATCCAATTCTTTTAAAAACATATGCGGCCTGATGCTTTCTGCCAAAATGTTCACCTTGCCATAAATGTGGTCAACCATTTCATGAAGCGAATAAACCCGATTGAAGTACGCCAGGTTTGGTCCCGGACATATCGCAACAGCTGTATTTTCGCGAGGTTTGGTTAGTTCATACTTCAGGTAAGTTGAAGCACAAAGACCTTCGCATAAGCACACTTTTTCTGTAACAAAGTGGATTTCTTTTTTAAGCTCGCTTTTTCCTAAGTCCGCTGCCTGAAGTTGATTGATTTTTAAATGCTGATATTCTCTTGATGCCGTGCAGATTGGTTCTGAGGTAAATTCTGTGTTGTTGCACAGAAATTTTTTCTTGCAGGGACTTCCCGGTCGGCCCTGAGCAATACGTTCCAGCCGTTGCTGTTCTATTGAACTGCCTTTAAAATTATTAAAACGAATGCCCAATGGCGATGAGTTGCTTAGATAAAAATCACTTTCATTTGCTTTAGAAAGCGTTTCTAAGGTCTCGGGATCTACATTTGTTGCTTCCGGAACCAATAAAAACGGACTGCCCCAGCCTGTTGCATCCAAACCATAATGTTGCATTAAAAATTCATGCTCTTTGGCTGTTCCAATGCCGCCCTGAACGGTTAAACGTTGCGGCGGAGAAAGATGTATGCAAATACCTTTTTGGTGCAGTGCAGATGCGTACATTTCAAAAAGTTCTGTGCGCATGGCTGTCCGTTTTTGTTTAAATTCTTCCAGAATGGGGCCAAGTAGGTAACCTTCAGTTGCAAAAGCATGGCCTCCGCAATTCAAACCAGATTCAATCCGAAATTCCGAAACCCACAATCCCTTTTTCGCCAGAAATTTGGCTTGAATTAACGCTGAGCGAAAATCACTTACTTTTAGAATGATTTTTTTTACAAACTGGCCCATTTCTGAAGGCAAAAAATCTTTGAAATTCTCCAGATAGCTGTACAATTTCGGATTCATACCGGCAGAAAGTATAACTGAAGATTGTAAACGGCTTTGCGCAAAACCTCTTAAAGCGGAAAGCGCATCTGTATGATCATCGCCTAAATACACGCCGTTTGCGTAATTCATCTTGTCTACTTTTGCCATAATATTCACATCTATAGTACCTTTAAACATCATTTTGCGTAAGAATTGTTGTGCCACAGTTTTGGATTCTCCTTTCGGATACAACTTCATCAGTTCATAATCTTGTTTTAAAGCTGCAGCATCTGGTAGCATTTCGAAATACCGATCAATCTCACCGCCTACTCCAAATTCTTGCGTACAAAGCAAATTAAACTGTTCATTCACCAATTCATTCAACAAATTCAGGTACGCTGTAATTCTTTTGGCACGGTAGTCTTGATCTGTTTTTTGTATCGGAATGAATGCTTTTCCGTTTTCTGCAGAGTGAAATTCGCGCATACGTTCTGTCAGTTCATCGTCCACAATAGAAACAACAGAACTAATTCCGTAGCGGGCAATTTTTAATGGCGTATCTATCGAATAACCTAAACCTAGAACAGGGATGTGAAAAGTATGCTGCATGATGATTTGATTTTCATACAAAACTAACTACAGCGAATCTGCGCAAGCGGAATGCCGCGCACAGAATTAGGTGATGATGATCATGTTTTTGGTAAACGCCTAAATAAATCCGCTATTCCTCGACGTAAATCCACGATATATCGGCAAATGAAATTGACTCCAAAATAATTAAACAATTCGTTAACAATAAGTTAAACATAGGCTTGTATTTTGTAAGTACTGGAATAAATCAGAATTTAAGCAACAAGTTTTCTTACTTGCAAAAAAACTGATATACATCAATTATAAAATTAAAATCCATAAAATTTACCACTATGAGTACCATTAAAGTTAAAGACGGAACAGAGATTTATTACAAAGACTGGGGAACCGGACAACCAATTGTTTTTCACCATGGCTGGCCTTTATCCGGCGACGATTGGGATTCTATTATGATGTTTTTCCTTAAAGAAGGATACCGCGTAATTGCACATGATCGCCGCGGCCACGGACGGTCTGGGCAGGCCAATGACGGCCACAACATCGATACCTATGCAGCAGATGTTGCTGAACTTACGCAAGCACTTGATCTGAAAGATGCCATTCACATTGGCCATTCTACTGGTGGAGGCGAGGCGATTCGTTATGTAGCGCAACACGGTCAAGGCCGAGTTGCAAAAGCGGTATTGATTAGCGCAGTTACGCCAATGATGATTCAAAATGAACATAACCCTGATGGCGTTCCACTTTCAGTTTTTGATGAAATCCGCCAGGGAACAGGATTTGATCGTTCAAACTATTTCTGGGATTTCCCAACCGCTTTTTACGGATACAACCGCGAAGGTGCTAAAGTATCTGAAGCCGTAAAACACAATTGGTGGAGACAAGGTATGATGGGTTCGGTAAAAGCACATTACGAAGGAATTAAGGCTTTTTCTGAAACTGATTTAACCGAAGATCTAAAAAATGCAAATGTTCCGGTTTTGGTTATGCATGGCGAAGACGACCAGATTGTTCCTTATCACCAAGCACCAAAAGCCGCTGCTTTGTTGAAAAATGGCAAACTAATTTCTTATCCAGGTTTCCCTCATGGAATGCCGGTTACAGAATATGAAACCATTGCAAAAGATATCCTGGCTTTTATAAAAGGATAAACTGCAACAAAGAAAGTTGGCCAATTTTGGCCAACTTTCTTTGTTTAATTGCTAAGCTGGCATTTATGACTTCTATTGCTCGTTTCCCCATAGAACTAAGGTTTAGAATCAATTATTTAAGTTGCATGCTAAGTTTTGCCATTTAAATGCAATACATTAAAAACTGGTTTTGACATAGTTTCGTGTATCCATTTTATTGTAAATGGGCTAAAATCGTTTTCAAAAATGCTCACATAAGATTGTTCCCGATCAAGTTAACGACCCCCGTTAATTTCTGACGCGAGTTTTGCAATGTCTCCGGTCATTTTTGTAGGCGAGTGGCAATCGCAGTTGCTCAAACCAATTATGTAAATATCTTTCTCCGGAAGATAAATACCCATCGTTTTAAATCCAAAAATACTGCCGCCATGCTCTCGGCTTTCTTCGCCATTAAGCATTCTAATGTGCCATCCATAACCATAATGAATAGATTCTCCGTTGTTTAAAGTATAAGGTTTGAACGCTTTTGTCGTTTCGACGGGGTTGAGCAATAGATTCTTATTAAGTGCGTTCTGCCATTTCAGCATATCGCCGGCAGTAGACATTAAAGAACCTGAAGAAAATGGAACACTGAAACTAATTTGAGTTTTGTTTACATACCCGCTTTCTTTTTGCTGATAGCCGTATGCACGCTGCTTAATAATTTTACGATCGCTCGCATATCCGGATTGGCTCATCCCTACCTTTTTAAAAATGTGATTAACGATGAAATCTTCATAACGTTCTTTAGAAACCGACTCAATGATATATCCCAAAAGCACATATCCTGAATTGTTGTAGTCAAATTTTTCTCCGGGAAGAAAATCAACGGGCTCATTTTTAAAAAAATCTACCATTTCTTTTGGTGTCATTTCTTTTTGGGCGATGCTTTGCAAAGCCTTCATTTTTGTAAAATCCTTGATTCCGGAAGTATGCGTAAGTAAGTGATGGATAGTTATATAATCTCCTCCGGGATAGTCCGTTACATATTTAGATACCGGATCGTTTACCTGCATTTTACCTTCTTGTTCCAACATCAAAATTGCAACAGCGGTAAACTGTTTAGTCATTGATCCGAGTTGGAATACATTTGCGGGCGTTAAATCTACATTCAACTCTAAATTTGCTTTGCCAACAGCCTTTTGATAGATCACCTTATCGCCTTTTGCAACCATGAATACACCGCCAGGGCCGTTCAGATCTTTAAACTCAGCCGCGATAATACTGTCTACGCGATTCTCAAAAGTTTGCGCAAAAACAGTCTGATTAATAGAAATCACAAAAAAAGCAAAAAGGGTAAAAAAGCGAAATGATAACTGCATGTATTTGTTTTTTAGAGATGAACAATTCCAATAATTCGAAGGTTAGAAACAAAGTAAATAAAGTTGTTACAAACACAACTGTTTTAACGATTTTAGACCAATTAAGCGATTCAAAGATCCAGATTGGTTTGTCAAGCAAACATTACAACCATCAAAATCGCGCTGGACAACGAATAACATCTGCTATTTTATCGGTTCAGAGAGCCTCAGACTGATTTTGTCAGTAAATTGTCTTATTTAAAACGAATATAAACTATTTAACATTCCAAGCGCGAGATGAATTGTATGTTTGCAGTTTAAAATCATTCCAAATAACATGCTTAAAAATTACAAGAATTACCTTCTATTGCTTCTCGCAACATTATTCAGTTTCGCCACTTTGGCGCAAAAGAATACGGGAAATATCAGTGGCACAGTGCAGACCTCGGATGGGATTTCTGCCGAAGCCGTTGAAGTATCAATCAAAGGTGTAGCCAATACTACTGCCGATAAAGACGGAAATTATAATTTAAAAAACATTCCTTCCGGAACGTATACCATTACAGCAAGATTAGTGGGTTTAATTCCGAGTTCAGCTCAGGTAACTGTTGTTGCCGGTCAAACTGCAATCATCAATCTTTCTTTGCAAGCTACCAATCAGCAGTTGAAAGAAGTGGTAATCAGCACCGGAAAACGCAACAAATATGCTTCAAAAGAAAGTAATTTTGTTTCTAAAATGCCTTTGCAGAACCTCGAAAATCCGCAGGTTTACGCTGTAATTGGTAAAGAATTATTGGCTGATCAATTGGTAACCAATTTTGACGATGCACTTAAAAATGCACCAGGAATTGATAAACTGTGGTCGTCTACCGGCAGAAGCGGTGATGGAGCAGGTTATTTCTCTTTAAGAGGATTTGCCGTTCAGCCAACTTTAGTGAATGGTTTACCTGGTTTAACAAACGGTAGTTTAGACGTGTCTAACGTTGAGCGTATTGAAGTACTTAAAGGCCCTTCAGGAACACTTTTTGGCAGCAGTTTAATCTCCTATGGCGGTTTAATTAATACCGTAACCAAACAACCTTTTAACAGTACTTCTGTAGATGTAAATTACACAGCTGGAAGCTATGGTTTAAACCGGATTACTGCCGATGTAAATACACCGCTTGATGCAGAACATAAAGTTCTGTTCAGAATGAATGCCGCGTATCATGACGAAAGCAGCTTTCAGGATGCAGGTTTCAAAAAAACCAGGTTCTTCGCACCATCGTTATCTTATCAGGTAAATGATCGTCTATCGTTTTTATTCAACGCGCAGTTTTTGGTATCTGAAGGCACTAATCCAACTATGTTGTTTTTCAACAGAAGTGCTCCGCTCGGCTCTACAACTTTAGAAGCTTTAGGTTATGACAATCGTAAATCTTACACCAGTAACGATTTAACAATGAATAATCCTGTAACCACTATACAGGCACAAATGAATTACCAGATTTCTGATCAATGGCGTTCACAAACGGTTGTATCTCGCGGAACGGCAAAATCTAAAGGTTATTACAGTTACCTTTTTGAAGGCATCAGTACAACAACACGCAGAGGAAATGGAATTTTTGGCCGTTACATTACCGATCAGAATTCTACAACAGAAACCTCAGACATTCAACAAAATTTCATCGGCGATTTTAAAATCGGCAATATGAGAAACCGCATTGTTGCAGGTTTAGATTATTATAACCTCACTTCCATCAACAACAGTTCAAATTATGCGGGTTTTGGTTCGGTAAATTTATTGGTAGATGCATCTGAAAACCTGACTAAGCAAGCAGCAGATGCGGCAATTGCTACAGCGGGTTACGGTGGCAGTACGAGAAGTACACAAGAGACCTATAGTGCTTATGTTTCTGATGTTTTCAACATTACGCCAGCTCTTTCTGCAATGGCCAGTTTACGTGTAGATCGTTTTCAAAACGGTGGTTTCAGTACTAATGCAGATGATAAATACGGACAAACCGCCTTTTCTCCAAAATTCGGATTGGTTTATCAGGTATTGAAAGATAAATTATCCGTTTTCGGTAACTATATGAATGGTTTTACGAACGTTGCTCCAGTAAACCAGGAAGTAAATGGGGCAAATGTTGTCACAACTTTTGATCCTGAACATGCAAACCAAATGGAAGCGGGTATTAAAACAGACCTTTTTGAAGGCCGTTTATCGGGTTCATTAAGTTATTACGACATTAAAGTATCTAATATTGTATTGAGTACAGGTTTAAATCAATATTCGCAAGGTGGAGATCAATACAGCAAAGGTTTCGAGGCTCAGATTACCGCAAACCCAATTGACGGTTTAAACATCATTGCAGGTTACTCGAAAAACAAAAGTAAACTAACCAATGCAACTGCAAATACTGAAGGCAGAAGACCAGTGGGTGCAGGTCCGGAAGATTTGGTTAACCTTTGGTTAAGCTACAAAATTTCTTCTGGTGCAGCTAAAGGTTTAGGCTTTGGTTTCGGTGGAAATTATGCTGGTAAAAACAGCATTGTAAACGATGCAACTGTTGGTGTATTCACTTTACCCGCGTATACCATTTTAAATGCTTCTGCATCATACTCGTCCGGAAAATATACTTTCGGCTTAAAACTGAATAACCTGACAGACAAAGAATATTATAAAGGCTGGACAACGCTAGAGCCAATGGCACCACGAACTTTTGCGGGAAGTATTGGTTATCATTTCTAAGCGAAATAAAGCTTAACAAAAAAAAGCTACATGCATTTAGAATTTGCATGTAGCTTTTTTGCATTAAGCACTTAACAGAATATCAATCTGTACGATATGAATCTCATAAATTGTTGTTATTGAGCAATGGTTTCGGGTAAATAACTTCTCCAAAGCAAATAACCTAAACGGCCACAGGTTTCGGCCACAAAATATTCTACATCTGCCGGAACATCATTTACGATGCGATAGCGGATTTTATATTTCGGATTGTAGCTGATGTATACTACAAGATCATCATCGCCCTGCGCATCTTCACTTAGGAGTGCGAAATGGCTGTTTTGTAAATCTCGTGCTGCGCGCTGTAACCGATCATTCATTACCCTGGCCAGCGATTGTTGTGGCTTAAATTCTGTCTCTAAAATTGCCAGTACTGTTACCGTCATCCGGCAAATCTAACATTGAAAACCACATGTTCAAAAGAGATAAACATAAGTAATTGTAAATGAGAAATATTTTTTTTCACAAAGAATAATTATGTGGATAAAAATGTTGAAAACAGCATTTCTGAACCCATTTTCCTAAAATAGCCTCAGTAATTACATACGCGTATGATTATTCGCAAAGCGATGATTACTTTTGCCAACGCATAGCGATTTTACATCAAAAGATGGAGAACAATTTTTTAAACATTAACCAGATTGAAGAGGTATCATCCTTCACAGATTTGGTAGAAACCAAATTTAGCGGAGCGATGAATGCGGTTTTCTGGAGAAGAAATCTGATGGGCGATTTCGCTGAAATTGTTTCAAAGCTTCAACTCATAGAAAACCTGACGGAAATTTCAATGGAAGATCTGTTTGCACTAAAATTATCTGAAAAAGGAAATTTAGCGAGAGAAACCATCTCAAGTGATTTCCGGTTATTGGCAGACTTTGGAGCATCGCCAACACTTAATTTAATTCAAAGCTACGCACGCGATGAGGAATTTGATTTTATTTCAACTGATGTTTACTCTTTTCATGTAGATCGCTCTCCTATCGGCAGCGATACTTTTTTATGTACATATTACGGTGCTGCAAGCGAAATTATCCCGAATCATCAGGCTGAGCAAAAAATTTTGATTCCAGAAATCCGCCAGAAACTTAAAGAATTGCATAATGGCCCTGATGCTGAATTTGAATCCTTTTTACAGGAGTATTTTTTTGATTTACACTATCAGGCAAAACCAGGCGCTCAGCCAATAAATCTCGGCCTGGGCAATTTGTGGCGACTGGCTGTAGATCATCCTGAGCAACTAGTGTTACCTTGCGTACATCGCGCGCCTGTAGAAAATAATGGCGAACTTAGGTTAATGATAATTTGTTAAGTTAAAACTCATTGATCACTTACTCGTATTACCAACAGAATTATTCTGAGGTTTATTAACGAAAAATTAAGACATCAAATCCATCTCCACCTTTTCTACACTTGGGTATTTGCTGAGGTGTTTGACGATCGCTTTCAAAACTTCGGGGCTTGCTGCATCGAGGTAGATTTTAATTAAACCTTCTTCTGTTAAAGAGATTTTCCAGTTGTGCACTGCCTGTAGTATTTTGCCTTTTTTGATTCCTCTTGCTAGCGCATCGGCGTTTTCATTAAAAACCACGATAACCTCATCCAGCGTACGTCTAATTTCTTCTACGCCTGTTTGCTCCTTTAACCGCACAAAAACATCCATGCTGTAAGCATAATCTCTTATCTCTAACTCAAAAGGAAGATTTTTTAACTTAAAAGGTGGCTTTTTGTTGCCATAAAGCGACAGGTCTTCGTAGTATTTTTCTGGCGTAACATCTTCCAGCCAACAGTCCAAATCCTCTTCATCAAAACCTTCATCACAAATCCTGACGATATCGCCACTCTTGGACTTCCAACAGAATTTAAAGTCATGTCCTATCGTGCTTGCTATGCCAAAACTCAAGTTCAGACAGGATATTTCCCCTTCTTCATATAGGTCAGGGGTATTCGCCCTTGGAGATCGCCGGGCTACCGCAAATTGTGGGGACGGAGACAAACCCGTTGCCTGTTTCACTAATGCAACTATTTTACGGTCCATAAAATCATAAAAATGACACTAAATGGTATCAAGACCTTTTCATCGTAAAACCTTTTTATCCCTGGATCTTTTGAAAAAAAATGTAATGCCATAAATTATAATTGAATCGATTTGTATTAAAAACTAAGTCATCAAATCCATCTCTACCTTTTCTACACTTGGGTATTTGCTGAGGTGTTTAACGATCGCTTTCAAAACCTCGGGGCTTGCCGCATCGAGGTAGATTTTAATTAAACCTTCTTCTGTTAAAGAGATTTTCCAGTTGTGCACTGCCTGTAGTATTTTGCCTTTTTTGATCCCTCTTGCTAGTGCATCGGCGTTTTCATTAAACACCACAATAGCTTCATCCAGCGTACGGCTTATTTCTTCTACGTCTGTTTGCTCTTTTAACCGCACAAAAACATCCATGCTGTAGGCATAATCTCGAATGTCTAACTCAAAAGGAAGATTTTTTAATTTAAAAGGTGGCTTTTTGTTGCCATAAAGTGACAGGTCTTCGTAGTATTTTTCTGGTGTAACATCTTCCAGCCAACAGTCCAAATCGTCTTCATCAAAACCTTCATCACTAATCCTGACGATATTGCCATTCTTGGACTTCCAGCAAAACTTAAAATCATGTTTTACTGAATTTGCAACACCGAAACTTAAATTTAGACAGGATATTTCGCCTTGTTCATATAGATCAGGGGTATCTGCCCATGGAGATCGCCGGGCTACCGCAAATTGTGGAGAAGGAGACAAACCGGTCGCCTGTTTCACTAATGCAACTATTTTACGGTCCATAAAATCATAAAAATGATCGCTAAATGGTACCGATGCAGTGGTATCATAATTTTGTTTTATCCCTAGATCTTTTGAAAAAAAATGTGATGCCATAAATTTAATTTGAAATAATTTACATTAATGCGGCTACTCTAAAAATGCGATAAGCCAGGATAAAAGTGGGTATATCGTCTACGACCCCCACACCAGCAGTCAGAAAATCTTCTACTATAGTCCCAACTACTAGCGTTACCGCAGCACCAATTGCGGCTGCTCTAACATAACCCGCCACATCTGGATTATCGCGCATAAACTCTGATATAATTCGGTCATAATTGTATGCGAAATTAAAATTCTGAAAAGACTTCAGTCTTTCTATAAGTGACTTAAATTTTTCTGCGACACTTTGTGGCGTAGGTTGGAGAGCCGGAATTTGTTGTATGGGTATACGATTATATCCTATTAAAGCCGGTTCGATTAATAATGCTTGTAAGTTTTGTGTAGCGGAATAAGGCAGTATAACCGGCGCAAAATTGGTTCCCTTAACCCAACTGCTAATGCCACCACCCAAACTACCTCTACAGTGTTGGTTGGCTTTCTCCACATAATTATTTACCTCAGTACGTCCTGCAGTCAAATTAGCTTCAGTTACTTCGGATTTTATCTCAAAAATTTCACCGGTAAAGGTGTTAGCAAGATCTGCCCGGCCTGGGTTAGCTGGGTTATTGCTGCTGGTTTCGGGTATCCAATACTCACGCTGCGCGGTTACATTTAAAGAGAGGTAGTACAATTGTGTTAACCAATGTTCGCGGTTGCCATTAAAAAAGAGATTGCCAGCCAAATTTGGCGCACCATTGCACAGGTAAGATAAGGAAAGATTTGCTTGTTGATCTTCGTAGTTGATCTGGTTTATTATTGCCTGATCCTCAAGTGTGAGTTGATAGTTGGTGAAATACATATTCGTTAAGCTGCCCTCAAATGGGTCACCATCCGCGAGAATTCCAGCCAGATCAGATGGCATATTTTGATTGAGACAGCCATAGTAACGATTTAAGCTATTAATGGTGGTGGTCACAGCATCTCCACAGTTCATTGTTGTATATGGGTCAAGAGTGCTGCCAGGCGTCCACTCTTCATTGTATTTTAATCCCATCACAGTTTCGAAAAAAACACCTAACAAATCCTGAATACAATCGTCAGTTGGCAAACTGGCTATTTTTTCATGGTATAAACTCAATGCTGTATTAAAACCACCTGCCTTAAAACTCGCCATTAAATCTGTATATAATTTATCGTATTGTTGATCAAACCAATCGGTCAATTCCAATGGAATACAATTCGGGTCATCGTAAAATGCAGTATATGGGTCTTCAGAATTAATTAGCATCTGCATTTTACTTTTGAGCAGGCTATTAAGATTTTTAGTATCGGTTCCAGCTACATATACGATGCCCTTACCCACATTCTGAGTTTCTAACGTTTTATATTGCAAAAATAATGCATCCAGGGTTTTCTGATGTTTTAAACCCTCATTAATTTCCGTGTAATGTCTGAGATAAAGACTGTCCAAATATTGGTCAATTCCCTCATCACTCTTCCCGGTTGCCATCTGTATCTTCTTTCGGTAATAGGCTTTAGCCACATTAATTGGTTTTAGCATCGCAGCCCAGTTTTTCAAAATTTCAGCATCCGTACTCTGATCTGAATTATTTTTCGCTATCCGGATGGTATAAGGTAACCACCGTCCGCTATTAGCCTGAGCCCAGTAATTAGCGCGGAGGCCTTAAAATGCGAGCTTTTCATTCGTTTTTTAATTTAGACGTTAACATTTAGTTTGACGGAAAACCCCTGTTGATTCAAATTATGATATCAACCGCAGCTTCCTTTAAGGTTGTTTTCGGACCTATATGTTTTAGTATAGTGTCAGAAATACGATCAGCCCCTACGTCGATTTGATTTTTTTTAAAAAATGTATTTTTCTAAATCGCGTATCTAAAAAAGAAAAAGTGAATTTGCTGAGTCTAAAATTTTAATATAAGGTTTTAAGATAGTCAACGATTCGAACAAGTTTCAAATTGTAAAAGTTCTGTATATTTGGTTGGCAACATTTAGCTGACTTGGCTAGATTAAAAGATTAACCCGTATGGAATTTAGCCCGAATAATCATGCTGTGAAATTGTGTTTACAAGGTATGGCCATGGAAGACATTGCTGCAAATGACGCAGCCGTTAAGTTATTTTTTCAAGCGTGGAACATAGCAAACAATGATTTTGAGAAATTTATTGCAGCACACTATATCGCACGTCAACAAAAAAATACTTTTGATAAACTAAAATGGCTTGAAACAGATTTACAGCTTGCATTAAAAGTAAACAATGATGCCGTTAAGGCGGCCTTCCCCTTATTGTATTCAAATATTGCCGCATGTTATGAAGAACTGGGCGATCAGGATAATGCTAACAAAAATCGGGAACTGGCAAAACAATCCGAGGGTGCACCATCAGACAAAGGGCCTTTTTATCATGGAACCAAAGCCAATTTGCAGGTTAATGATTTACTCGTTGCAGGTGGAAACTCTAATTTTAAAACAGACCTAATCATGAACCACATTTATTTTACGGCCTTGATTAATGGTGCAGGTCTTGCTGCAGCTCTTTCGAAAGGAGATGAACCCGAACGTGTGTATCTGGTTGAGCCAACAGGAAATTTTGAAGATGATCCTAACGTAACGAATAAGAAATTCCCTGGTAATCCCACCCGTTCATACCGTAGTGAGATGCCGCTTAAAGTTGTTGGTGAAATAAAGGG
The DNA here is from genome assembly GCF_052343045.1 of Pedobacter terrestris. Classification (NCBI taxonomy): domain Bacteria; kingdom Pseudomonadati; phylum Bacteroidota; class Sphingobacteriia; order Sphingobacteriales; family Sphingobacteriaceae; genus Pedobacter; species Pedobacter terrestris. The sequence goes on from NZ_CP180264.1 coordinate 3,424,261, forward strand.
TTGGGCAAAAATATCGGCTGATGATCGCAAAAAATGGCAGGAAAAGCTGGCCAATAATAAGGGAGAAATCATCAATTAGAAATACTTATTATAACCACCAAAGAAAAACTTCTTTAAACAAAAAATTCTCCGGTGTATATTGAAGCATTTTTCTGTAAGCTCACTCATATGGTATTTGAATCTTTTAAATTAACCAGCTTCAGATAAAAATTATTTTGGTTAATTCAACATATAACGTGCGATCGTCCAAAAACCATTTCATTTTCATCAAGAAAAATTCTTTGTTTAGCTCTTCGGTTTTTTTGTCCGTTTGCATGTATACCTGCGTTCCGGTTGATTAACACGAACAAATGATCAGGTCGTCATTCATCGATACGATTTCTTCAATCTTGAAACTTAAACGGAATTGAATTCTGCTCTGCTTCCAAAGTACCAAATGCCTTCACAAAAGCTGCTTCTGTTGTGCTAAATCTGAAACAATCTGGAGCTCGCTCTTCTGCCGGATATAGATAGAAACAAAAAAAGCCAATCTTTCGATTGGCTTTTTTATGTGATCCCGCTGGGATTCGAACCCAGGACCACTACATTAAAAGTGTAATGCTCTACCAGCTGAGCTACGGAATCATTCCTTTTGTTTAAGGAAGTGCAAAGGTATAAAATTATTTAATTGTTCAAAAGATATTTTAAATTAAAAATTAAAAGCGCTGGTTTACAGCTAAATATTTTTCTTAAGCGGAACATCAAACCATCTTCTGCTGGTAATGGATGAGTTGTCTTAAACATTGATTAGTTTTATTTCACTTCAAAAATGTATTCTCCTGCAGAAACTGCAGATTTTGCAGAGGTCAATTTGCCGCCCAAATACACCTTCTGACCTACCTTGACCGGAAGTTCTACACTGGCCGATGAATTTGCAGGCACCTTTACGGTGTACACAACGCCTTTACCTTTTCTCTTCCATGATGATCGGATTAGACCAAATGGCCCTTTATGACTGGCGGTAAAATAATTTAGTCCTTCTACAAAATGTGGCTGCAAGATGATGTGTTTAAATCCAGGATTTTGCTCATCTATTTTAATTCCACCAACCCCTTTAAAAAACCAGCCACCAATTTCACCAAACATCATATGGTTATCAGAAATGTCCCTTTTAGCTTCCATATCCCAGTTTTCATGCAAGGTGGTCGCACCGTTTGCAATCCACCAACCCCAACCCGGATAAGTATCCTGTGCCGCAAGCTTATAGGCCGTTTCAGATTGACCGTTATCACTTAATGCATTTAAAACGGCTTTTGCGCCCAAAACACCAACATCTATATGCATTCCATCTGCGGCAACACGTTTAGCCAGATTTTCGGCTACTTTAAGCCGATATTCTTCAGGAACAATTTTCCAATGTAAGGCCATGCTCAATTCCGTCTGTACGCCATCGCCATAAATTGCAGTTACCGAATTAAAAAATTTGGCATTTATCGCGTTTTTAATTTTATCAGCTAAGGCGGTATAAATTAGGTAATCATTTTGTCGATCGAATAATTTGGCTGCTTTGGCTAAAATTGTAGCATCTACATAGAAATAAACAGATGAAGTATATTCCAGGTTGGATGAAGATTTTACCGGCACCCAGTCTCCCCTACCAAATGTGGTTAATCCATCTTTACTTATGCTGTTCACATAATTTACATATTGTTTTATATTGTTGTAATTGTCTGAAAGCGCCTTTGAATCGCCATAGAACAGATATAGATTCCAGGGAATGATCGCAATTGTGCTGGTCCAGTCTGTTCCATTTGCAGTACCATATCCCCAACCGCCTGTTGGAATAATATCGGGCAAAACACCGTTTGGTTGTTGCTCATCGCGGTGATCGCCCATCCATTTTTCATAAACCGTTAAAGCATCAAAATTGTAAAGGCCCGTTTCAACAGCAAAATGACCATCGCCGGTCCAGCCGTTTTTCTCCCGTTGCGGGCAATCTGTAGGGAAACCGAACAAATTAGAAAGGTAAGAATTGTTTGTAGCCCACCAGATTTTGTTGATTAAAGGGTTTGAGGACGATAGTTCGCCGGTTGCGGGCACATCGCTATGCATAAAATAAGCTGTCAAACTACTCTTTTCAAAAGTTAATGGTTTTGATGTGGTCACTTCAACGTATCTAAAACCTTTATAATTAAATAACGGCATAAATTCTTCTTCACCCATTCCATTTAAGATAAAAATATCTGTCTGAAAAGGATCAGAATCATCTTTTGGGCGATAGTATACATCGATATTGGATAAGTCTGCGCGGCCGTTTACATATAGGCGTTCGGTATGTTTTAGTTTGATGACTGTGCCCTTCTCTCCGGATATTCTGATTTTGCTAACTCCGGCAATATTTCGCCCAAAGTCAAACAAATACGTCGTATCGTTAAATTTCCGGAGGTTTTGCGCTTTTAGTTCTTCAACATTACGGATTGGATACATGGTTTGCGAAACAATATTTTTTGATGGCGCTGCGCGTAGCGATACATCTTTCCACTTGCTATCGTCAAATCCGGCGGTATTCCAACCTTTCTGCTCCAAACGCGCATCGTAATGTTCTGCCGTATAAATATTATTAGAGATGATTGGCCCGGAACTGGTTTTCCATCCGTCGCCGGTTTTGATAATCTCTGTGGTACCGTCTGTATAGATGATGCGTAAATCCATGCAAAAAGCCGGTCTTGCACGCCATGGCGCGCGATCGAAATTCCAAACCGCCAACGCCTGATGATTGTACCAACCATTTCCTAAAACAACACCAACTGCATTTTTTCCTTGCTGAACTTGGGCAGTTACATCGTAGGTTACATATAAATTACGGCGATCAAAACGGGTATACATTGGATCGAGGCGATGGTCTCCAACCTTTTTTCCATTCAAATAAAGTTCATACAAACCTGCGGCAACAACATATGCTCGCGCAGATTTAACTGATTTTGCCGGCGAAAAAACTTTTCTAAAATATGGAGCAGGTCTTTTGTTGATATCGTTTCCATCACTAATCCAGGTTCCACTCCAATTGGAAACATCCATCATTCCGGTTTCAAAACTCGATATTTTTGCGGGTAAAGGTTTCCCATCCCGATCCCAAACCTCAATCTGCCAGAAATATTTGGTAAATGGCAGTAAAGCTTTTCCGTTAAAAACAACTAAAGATTCTGCACCAACTTTTTTCCCTGAATCAAAATGGATCATCATTTCGTTTGCAAGCTGCAGAGAGTCTGTGCCAATGCGCAGTCTGTATGCACTTTGTGCTGCTCCGCGGCGAGAATCTTCCATCATCCAGGAAAAACGTGGATTTGGATTATCGATACCCAAAGGACGCACCAGATGTTCGCATTGCATTTCTGTAATTCCGGCAGCGTAAACGAAGTTTATTGCAACTACAAAAAGTAAAGTCAAAAATGGAATTTTAAATGGTTTAGTAGAGATGTTGTTCATATTTTTAGTGGAGATAACGTTTTCGGCTTTCCTTGAAAATGGCAAGTAAACTTTCTGCGTTTACAATATTATAAAACGTTTTATTAAGTTATTACTAAAATTCATTTTGCGATATTTTTTATCGCTTACTCAAAATAAACAATTGCAAAGGGCTGATCTGTCCTGTACTGTCTGTTCGGTTAGGAAATTTAACACGCGCACAAAAAATCAGTGGCTAATATCTGCATCTCTGTACGCAATTAACTTCATGTAGCAGAATTGTTTCCTTAAACTTTATACCGCATTTACAGTTAATCAATTATAGATTTTAGTTCGTTTCGGTATTCAGACGCACTTTTCCCGGTAAATTCTTTAAAGAGTTTATTAAAGTGACTAAAATTGTTAAAACCACTTTCAAAAGCGATATTGGCGATACTGGTTTTCTTTTCTGCCAGCAATTTTGAGGCGTGTACCACGCGATACTCATTCACAAAACCGGTGAAAGTTTTTTTGGTAATTTTTTTAAAATAACGGCAAAAAGACGGAACGGTCATGCTAGACATCTGCGCAATGGTGGGCAAATCTATATGATCCTGAAAATGATCTTTCACATAATTAAACACCAAATTAATGCGATCATTGTCTTGCACCTGCATTTCCATTGCAAAACCGGCCGCATTTAAAATGCGGAAATCTTCAGATTTTTCTAAAGTTTTTAATACAGCAAGTAGTGAGAGCAAGCGTTCAAAAGGTTCCTGATCATCCATCTGTTCTATTTTATTGCCCACTAAAGCTTTACTTTCAGCGCCAAAGGCGATACCTCCTTTTGCTTTTTCAAACAATTCTAATATGCCTTTTGTCTCCTGAAGGTTAAGAAAATCATCGCCCAGAAAACCAGGTTTCATCTGGATGACGGTTTCATTTTTGTTTCCAGTTTTGGTATCTGTAAATCCGCAATGCGGCAAATTGCTGCCAATGAGAATGAGATCGCCATCTGTATAATAAGAAAGATGGCTACCGATTTGTCTCTTACCTGCTCCGCCATTTACAAATACCATTTCAATTTCGGGATGATAGTGCCAAAGGTGCGCCATATCATTTGCATTTTCCACGTACTTGGAGTAGCGGAATGAACTACCGAAAGAAGGTTCAATCAATTCAAAACCAGGCTTCATACTATTCAAAATTATTGCACAGCAAATTAACAAAAATATACTCTACTATGCTATTATTCCAAAAATCGGTCGCTTTAGGTTAAAATAGCATACATATATGAAAATATGGTGGTAGCTGGGCGTGCTGTATTGCCGTAATTTAGTAGTGGTTAAATAAAATAGTAAAACTCATCAATATTAGGTTATGAAAAAGTTCTTAAAAATCGGAATCGCTGCAGCATTGCTCCTAAGTACTGCAAGTGTATTCGCTAACGATGGCGATTTAAAATTAAAAGTTAAAGGAGAAAAAGAAAAGTTCATCCGTTTTTCTATCGATAAAGCGAACGATGTGAATTTATCTTTAGTAGCGAGCGACAATGAAGTAGTATTTCAGGAGCAAATCCACGCAGATGCTGCAACCAGCAGAGTGTATGATTTGAATGCGCTTCCTGATGGAAATTATTTCTTAAAACTTGAATCTGACAGTACACTAACTGAATATAAAGTGGCAATTAAAGATGGTGAAACCATTGTGTCTGACCCTTCTGTTAGAGAAACCTTCAAACCGGTTTTAAAAAGAGTTGGCGATGAAATTGTTCTTGAAGTTGAAAATAAAAACCAAGAACCGATTGAAGTTCAAATCTATAATGAATACAACGATGGCATGTACACAGATGTATTCAAAAACAAATCTAAATTCACCAAGAAATTTAACGTTAGTCAAACTGATGCAGAATCTTTAACTTTTATTGTTAAAGTGGCAAAACAACGTTACGTTAAAACCATTTCATTACGTTAGAATATCCTTATAGCTAATTGATAGTGGGAGATGATCGAAAGATGATCTCCTTTTTTATTGGAAGGAGAGTCTGGGAAGTTGGGAGACCAGAGTCGGAAATCAGGAGTTTAATCTTGAGTTTAAATGTTGAAGAACGAAGTTTGGAATTGCAGATTATTGACATAAACCCATCTGTTATCCAAAATCCAACTATTCGTTTCCGATACCTCTATATTTTTCCAATTAATCATTTGATTTTAAGAAATATATTACTACATTTGCAGCCCGATTTAACTCGGAATTAAATAATTAAAACAATTAAATAACAATGAATCAGTACGAAACTGTGATCGTTCTAACCCCGTTGTTGTCAGAAGATGCAGCTAAAGAAGCATTAGCTAAATTTACAAGCATCATTACTGAGAGCGGAGCCGAAATTATCCAAGAAGATAATTGGGGTTTGAGAAAATTAGCGTATCCGATTGCTAAAAAAACAAACGGATTTTTCAGCTTAACTGAATACAAATCTTCAGGAGAGGTGATAGCAAAATTAGAGCTTGAATTAAAACGCGACGAGCGTGTTTTACGTTTTTTAACTGTTAGGTTAGATAAACATGCTGTTGCTTACAATGAGAAAAAGCGTAGCGGTGCATTTAACAAAAAAACTAAGGAGGTTGCTGCGTAATGGCTAGAGAACAAATTCAATACGTAACTGCCCCTAAAGTAGAGGATAACCGTAAAAAATATTGCCGTTTCAAGAAAAATGGCATTAAATACATTGATTACAAGGATGCAAACTTCTTGTTGAAATTCATCAACGAACAAGGTAAACTTTTACCACGCCGTTTAACCGGTACTTCTTTGAAATTCCAACGTAAAGTGGCTCAAGCGGTAAAACGTGCCCGTCACATTGGTTTGTTACCATTTGTTACTGACCAATTAAAATAGGAGGCTGCTGATATGGAAATTATTTTAAAACAAGATATTAAAGGCCTTGGTGAAAAAGATGATGTAGTTACTGTAAAGCCAGGTTATGGCCGTAACTATTTAATCCCTCAAGGATTCGCAGCTTTGGCTACTATTTCTGCAAAGAAAGTATTGGCTGAAAACTTAAAGCAAGCTGCTTTTAAACAAGATAAAATTAAGAAAGATGCTGAAGGCGTTGCTGCTCGTTTGACTGATGTTAAATTGACTATCGGTGCTAAAGCTGGCGAAAGCGGTAAAATCTTCGGAGCGGTTAACACCATCCAGATTGCTGAAGCATTAAAAGCTCAAGGCTTTGATGTTGACCGTCGTCGGATCACTTTCGAAACTGAACCTAAATTTGTTGGCGAATATGTTGCTAACTTAAACTTACACAAAGAAGTGAAAGTTCAGGTTCCTTTCGAGGTTGTTGCTGAATAAGCACTTCTTAAATAAAATAAAAAAGTCCGTTTTGATATCAAAACGGACTTTTTTTTGCCTTTGTTTTTTATTTGGACGTAAATACATCCATAATCTTCATCACCTCAATTGCATCCTCTGCGCTACATGGATTTTCTAACCGTTCGCCACGAAAGTATCGGTTTACTTCTTCAATCATTGCCTGCTCTACATGCGGAATATTATCAAAAGTTATTTCTGTACTTTCTCCTTCAACATTCATCTTGAAATCATAACCGAAAGCAGAGAAAGTGATTTTTCCTTTACTTCCGTAAATTTCAATCACATCTACAGTATCTCGCTTGTCTACTCCGAAACTCCAAAGGCCGTTAAACAAAATATCCTGCTCAAAAATCAATGTGCCGGCAACCAAATCATCAACTGCGTTTATTTTACGCTGATTAAGCGCATTACCTTTTACCGATTTTGGATAACCAAAAAAATAGATCAACAGATCGAGCTGATGTGGTGCCAAATCATGAAACAATCCGCCACCGGAAATCTCCGGATCTAATCTCCAGTTGGTTTCGCTTTGCGCAACCAACTGAGGTGCAAGAGGCTGAAAAAAACGCAAGTTAACGAACAACACCTGCCCTATTTTTTGCTCTTCCAAACTTTGTTTGATGTAAAGGTATTTTGGCTGAAACCTTCGGTAATGCGCTACGGTAAGTTTTGTTCCTGATTTTTGGGATGCGGAGAGCATCCGCCTAGCCCCTTCCGCATTCAATGCCATTGGTTTTTCTACATACACTGGTTTTCCCGCTGCTAACGAAGCTACAGCGTATTCTTCATGAGAAGCTGGCGGAGTAGCGATATAAACCGCCTGAACTTCCTGATCCTGTATCAATTCATTTGCAACCGTATAATAACGATCTATGCAATGACGTTTGGCATAATCTGCAGCTTTCTCTTCATCCCTTCGCATTACTGCAAGCAAGTATGAATGTTCAACTTTGTTAAATGCCGGACCGCTTTTCACTTCAGTCACATCTCCGCAACCAATAATTCCCCAGTTTAATTTTTCCATTGCTCTCGGTAAATTAGCTTGGCTTAAGCCTTAGTTTTAGTTGGGCGAACTTCAATTTTACTTGGCAAAGTTCTGGCTGGCATAGCCAATAAATCTACAACAATTTGCCCCATATCTTCGGGTTGAATCTTCCACGAATCTTTTTCGGCATCTGGCTCGTGGTCATTAAAATGTGAAGCTACGGAACCCGGCATAATGGTACTCACACGCACATCCTGATCGCGCAGATCCAACATCACCGATTGCGTAAAACCGGTTAATCCAAACTTGCTGGCGTTATAAGCAGAGCCACCAGCAAAGAAATTTGTGCCGGCCAGACTTGAAATGGTAATAATAGCGCCTTTGTGTTCTTTAATTTGTGCTAAAGCAGATTTTATACTGTAAAAAACGCCGGTTAGATTGGTGTCGATAATATTGTGCCACATCTCAGGTTCCATTTCATCAATAGAGGCGAAACCACCTACACCTGCATTTGCAATAAGCACATCTAACCTGCCCCATTTTTTCACTATAGCTTCTACAGCCGTTTTTTGTGCTTCGAAATCACGCACATCTACTTCCAAAGCAAGAACATCGTCTGTTGAGCCAAGTTTCGCGGAAGCTTGTTGAGCACTGTCCAGATTTCTGCTCGTGATCGCAACGGAATATCCATTTTTTAATAAGACCTGAGCAATTCCATAACCGATTCCTTTATTTCCTCCTGTAATCAAGGCAACTTTTTTCATATTCTTTTATTTAACCTAACGTATAAGGGAGGAAGATGTTTAAATAATTTATGGGTAAAAATAAAGATCAGGTTTGATACTTTGATCACTTTGTCTGAGTGATATGCAATAAAAAATCCGAAAATCAGGATCACAGATTGCGCAGAAATTTTATATCAAAACGCACTTGGAAAAATCATTAAAAGACTTTTACTGTGGCTAAAAAGTCTTGGAAGATTATGAATATGATGTTAGCAAAACATTCATCAGGAGATCATGAGTCGCTCCGTAACGGCTAGTCTGGGCGCAGTTAATTAATGATGAAATAGAAAGCCGGATTAGCGCTAACTATCCGGCTTTGTATCCTACCTATTGTTTTCTAAACCCCGGCCTATCTTATGTTGTAGCTCATCAATACGTTTAGACGCCTCTGATTTGGTCAAGCCTTCTTTGAATTCCTCACCTGCCTCATCCGATAGTGTCTTAAGGTAGGAGCTTTGCGCTCCGGTCATCGGCTCACCGCCAGTTGTCCAATCGTCAGGATTTTTTTCCGTATTGTCGCCTGGTAAACCCATGTTCGGTATTTGATTTTTATGCTGTCCGTTGTTCATAATATTAAGAATTATTGTTAATCGTTAACATCACGCAGCGGCGCATGGTTTTTGGAAACCATAAGAAAATCTATTTAACCATTACGAAGAATCGTTTTACTTCAATGAAGATCGATGGTGTATTTTATATCTCCTCTCTCACAGTCCATCGAAAACAGCGTATTATGAGCCGGGGATGTTCAAACACTAGTTTTGTTTTCAAAGTTTTCCTTATTATTGCGCTCTCGATGAGTTTACCTTCAGATAAATCATTCAATATACAAATAATGTTTATGATGCATATACTCAGATCATCCTTGCTGGGTGGACTATTATTAATTTCTGTTACTTCTTTTGCCCAGAAGCATTTTACGCCCGAATGGAGCAAGGGAATTGTGTGGTACCAGATTTTTCCAGAACGCTTTAACAATGGCGATCCTACAAATGATCCCAAGGTATAAGACCAAGACGGAGCTTACCCATTTGATACCACATCCCCTTTTCAAATCCATCCCTGGACGAGCGACTGGTACGAGTTGCAACCTTACGAGCAACAAAATGGTAAGGATATTTACTACAACCTGCAACGTAGACGTTATGGCGGAGACTTACAGGGCGTTATCGATAAACTGGATTACATTAAGTCTCTAGGGATTGATGCCATTTACATGACCCCTATTTTGCCTACCGGTCGGTGTCTTCACCGATCGGTTTTAACATAGCGATTACGTCGGTCGGTGAGGACACCAACCGATAGACTTTCGAAACTTCATTTATATGCGTATTATCTATCCATTCATCTACCGGTTGGTGTCTTCACCGACCGGGTTTTACCATAGTGACTGTCTCAGGTGATGATAACACCAACCGATAGACTTTCGAAACTTCATTTATATTCGAGTTATCTATCCATTTTTACCATAGTGACTGTCTCAGTTGATAATAACACCAACGGATAGACTTTCGAAACTTCATTTATATTCGCGTCCATTTACCTACCGGTTGGTGTCCTCACCGACCGGGTTTTACCATAGTGACTGTCTCAGTTGATGATAACAACAACCGATAGACTTTCGAAACTTCATTTATATTCGAGTTATCTATCCATTTACCTACCGGTCGGTGTCCTCACCGACCGGTTTTAACATAGCGATTACGTCGGTCGGTGAGGACACCAACCGATAAAGAAATTAACCGATAGACTTTCGAAACTCCATTTATGTGCGTATTATCTATCCATTCGCCCACTGGTTGGTGTCCTCACCGACCGGTTTTACTATAGTGACTGTTTCAGTTGATGAGGACACCAAACGATAAAGAATTTTTCCTTCTCCTTACAAATATCCTTTTTTGCTACCTTTGCATCATGACCAAAAAACGTTCTGCAAAACCAAAAAAAGCCAGAAATCCACTTCTTCAAAAAATCATTGATATAACATCCAAAGTGTTTCTGTATTTTTTGTTGGTTTCGGTACTCTGGGTTATCGCTCTGCGTTTTATTAACCCGCCTATAACCTTACTTATGGTATTGCGTAATATTGAGCGCAAAGCAGATGGAAAATCGTTCAAAACGGAAAAGAAGTGGGTAAAGTTTGATGACATTTCAAATAACATGAAAAGGGCAGCTGTTTCTGCAGAAGATCAGCTTTTTTTGAAACATATTGGTTTTGATTTTAAAGCTATTGAAAAAGCCTTTGCGGCAAATGCTAAGAACAAAAAAAAGGTCAAAGGCGGAAGCACAATTTCTCAACAAACGGCTAAAAATGTTTTTTTATGGCCGGGTCGTTCCTGGATCAGAAAAGGTTTTGAAGCCTATTTTACTTTGCTGATTGAAATTTTCTGGAGCAAAGAACGGATTTTAGAGGTATACCTAAATGTAATTGAAATGGGTGATGGCATTTACGGAGCCGAAGCCGCAGCGCAAGAATATTATGGAAAATCTTGTACCAAACTAACCAAAAGGCAAGCGGCTTTAATTGCATCGTGCTTTCCAAATCCACGCAGATGGACGCCAAAAAACGCAACACCTTATATCCGTCACAGACAATATCTTATTCTTAAAAACATGAACCGCTTAGGCCCGCTGGATTTTTAAGCTAAAAAATTCCGTGGTCTTTATTCCATCTGATTTTCACGCCACCTTTTCCGTCGTCTACGGCTTTTAGATGCAAAACAACGCCTTTCATCCGGTCTGCGGCTTTTTCGCGCGCACTCTTGCCTTTGTCTTTTTCCGGGTTTCTTAGAGGAATATCCATTGCAATGTCCGTTCCATTAGTAATTCCATATGTGCCCTGAACATCGAAATTAAGCGCACTGGAATTAACCTTTAAAGGTAAAATATCTACTTTATCACCTTTAATCAACAAAGTTCCATTCAAGTTATCGAGCTGAATATTGGATAAATCTCTGTTGGCAAAAGCATATTTCTGCACCACTTCCATTGGCTGAAATTTAACCAATGCTGCTTTGCGCAGACTAAAATTCACCTTACCACGCATAGACCGCGGAAGCATTTTACCACTCTGACTTACACTGCCGGTTAAATTACTTGTTGACGATAAGTAACCGGTCAAGTTTTTACTGGTGATAGAGGTTTGTCCAAAATTGTCAAAGGCGTAGAAGAAATCTTTGATATTTACATTATTTACGACGGCATTTATGTTAAAATTATTGGATTTACCCACCTGTTTTACCAAACCATTTAATGAAAGTGTTCCTCCAGCATGATTCAAGGCTATTTTATCTAAATGAATACCATCTTGTGCCAATCCGATATTGGCCACCAGGTTTCTTGCCTGAAATTTATTATACACAGCACGGTCTACTTTTAACAACATCTGTACGCGTGCAGCGTCAATTACTGTTTTCATTTGCGTAGAAATCTCCTTAACAGAATTGCCAGGTTTACCTCTTACATTTTTGGCTTGTTTACGTTCATTTAAAAGCGGCATTAGCTCGCTCAATTGAAGATAAGGACTATACAATTCCAGCTTAGCATTAATCAATTCCGGATCAGTATAATAGAAATTCAGAAAATTCTTAACATATAAATCCATATCCAAAGAACTTTTGCCCAGTTGAAAATGCCCTTTAGTAATCCTTAAATCCCTATCGTCAAAGTTTAAATCCAGCGCGCTGTTTTCCAAATGGATATTGTTTGGTAAATAAGTAATATCGGCATTGGTAACTTTAATACTGCCTTTTAAACGTGGCTTCGAAAATTGGAAATTATCAATATCTGCCTGGCAATAAAGTTTTAAATCGGCATTGCCGGATTTGAAATTAAATGCCTCGCCACCAATAGATGTATTTAAATTATCTAGCGGAAAAACCGCAGTAACCAAACCCGTTGCGATTGGCCTGGCCAGGTTGGTTACCATAAAACTATCACACCGAATAGGTGCATTGTAATAATTGGCCTTTAGGTTTTTGAATTTAATGATGGTATTTTCGTCCCCAATTGGCCGGTTTAAAGTGTCTTTATTGGTGAAAGAGCCATCAAAATCACAATTCTTGAGCTGTCCGGATGGAATGGTTACCGTATTGTTGCGCACAGTTACAGCAACGTTTATAGAAGGATCTGAATGTGCTCCGCCCTTTCCGTCATCAACAATTCTACCGGTTACAGCAATTGGATTATCAATTTTAAAACGCAAAAGCTTTGAAGAAATATTGGGCGCCAGCAAACCTGCAACATGGCTATACAGTACTTTTGGCACATCAATATCTATAGCAAAGGATGTTTGTTTTGCGCCAGTATTAATTTGCGCGCCAATAAAATAGCTATCGCCACCAATATTTAATTTTTCTTTACTTATGGTTACAATTTTGTTATTGTCGTTGTAGTTAAATTTCAAAGTACCACTAAGGGTTTTATCTTTCAGAAAACTTCCTCTGCGAGTGTTAAAAGCAAAACTTTTAATAAGCGTATTAATTTTCACCTCGCCTTCCCAACCGCCAAATGGGTAATCAATTTTGCCCTGAAGGTTTTTAACATCAAATTCAAAACGTTTGAAGCGCTGCTGATTATCGACCACCAACCGAACATTATTCATGTTTATGCGTTTAATTTCTGGCGCACTACTGCCTTCTTTATCTTTTTCTGGCGCTGGTTTTGGTTTATTGGTTTTAAATATGCTGGTGTTGCTGTATCCGGTAGAATCTGTATACAAATAGAGACTGGCATCATTTACAGTGATGCGATTGATGCGCGTAGTGCCGAAAAGCAGGTAAAAAATATTAAGTGCAACATCGATATCGCCCGCTTTAAGCAAATCGTGTTTGTGCTGTGCGTAAAGACTATCTTTAAGAGAAACCTGTTTTAAAGAAACCGAAATGCCGGGAAAAGCTTTAAGCAGAGAAGGCTCCATGCGGCCAATTTCGGCCTTTCCATTTAAGTTATTGTTTAAAGCAAGTAAAACCTTATCCAGTACCTCTTTTTTATTCCGGCTGATGTACAATGATCCGCCTACCCAGATCACAATTAATAATCCGAAAAGAGTAGCTAAAATGCTCAGAGAGATTTTGATCCAACGCGCCATAAATTTTGATTGGTATATTTATAGCAATATAAATGGTTTCTGTGGCTTTTTGTTTGAGTGCTTAGAAAATAAATCACAGGATTAGAACATTTCAAATGCAAACCGGTTGCCGCCAAAAGGTATACGCTAATATGTAGGAAAAACCGTAGCGTGCCAGCTATCGCGAAAGGGTACTTCCCATTTGCTTTCTAATTCTGCAAGGGTTTGCACCATATTATTGAAAACGATTGTATCTGGCGTAATTTGTTTAATATTTACCAGGGTTTCAAAATCTTCTTTTCCATTAACCACCACTTCGCCATTTACGCGATAAGCTAAATTAAAACGGTTAAAAAGATCAACGTTATATTCTTGTTCAATTTCTTTTATAATCCGAACAGAACTATCGATAGAACATCCTGTTACATTTGCCTGAGTTTCATCTACCGTTAAAATAATGAAAAAGCCGTAACGAATTTCTGCCGAAGCCAGCAATTCGTTTCCGTGCGCTTTCCATTGACTGGTAAACCCTTCAAGTTTCTTTAATATTACCGTTTCTTCGCTCTGCGAAAATTTACGGTCGCTTTGGTAGATCCAAACACGCGATTGTGGAGAAAAACTCATGGTACAAATTTATCAATTTAATTATTTTGCTTCGTTTTAAACGTCATCCGCATGAAAAAGTTTACATTACGCTTGAAAACTACATGGATTATAGGCCTTAGCTTATTTCAGTGCGCTTTTTCAGATCCAGACAACAACGAGCAATATATTAATTTTCTACAAAAGACCTTTGTCGATCATTATGATCTGAATCAGGAACGTAAGCAAATTAAAAGTTTTGAGCTTAATATTACCAACAATGGCTTTTGCCGGTACAAGCGTTATTTTATTAACGGTAAAACTGAATATTTCGCATTTAAAATTTCGAAATTTAAAGATCTCGATTATTCAGGAACAAACCTTTCGGGCAAATTATGTATCCGAACCAAGAGTGATGACATTATTGTGCAAACCTATAAGGATAAGGGCGGCGATGTAGACTCTATGACGACCAACTTTAGCATTCCGATGAAAAACTTAGAAGCAGAAGATTTGATAGAAATACGCGATAAGTTTAGCAGAATCAACGTTCAGCCACAATAGTTTCAACAAGCCGAAAATGAATTTATTCCACAACGATCCTAAAAATCTAAATCTTTTGCCCCAAGATGGCGAAGTATATTACTACGGAAAAATCTTATCATCGGCAAAAGCGGATGAATATTACGTGCGCCTAATGGAAAATATTGCCTGGCAAAATGACGAAGCCTTTATTATGGGCAAGCACATTATTACCAAACGAAAAGTGGCTTGGTATGGCGATAAAGCATTTGAATATACGTATTCTAATGCATCTAAATCCGCACATGTATGGACTGAAGAACTATTGGCTTTGAAGAAATTGTGCGAAATCCATTCGGGAAAAACATTTAATTCCTGCTTATTGAATTTATACCATAATGGCGATGAAGGTATGGCTTACCACAGCGATGATGAAAAATCGCTATTAAAAAACGGCGCCGTAGCTTCATTAAGCTTTGGCGCCGAAAGGAAATTCTTATTTAAACACAAACAAACTAAAATTACCATTTCAACATTTCTGGAACATGGCAGTTTGCTTATGATGGAAGGTGAAACGCAACAGAACTGGTTGCACCGCTTGCCGCCTACAAAAAAAGTAAATCGGCCACGGATTAACCTCACCTTCCGTACAATGGTTTAATGTTATTGTTTAAACTCGCTAATGTCTACAATGCGGTCGTCATCTGCACCTTTTTTCAAAAATTCTGTGCCCTTTGCATTTTTAGACCAAACGTAATTGCTTTGAATTTCACTGTTTAAATCAGTTGAATGCAAAACTTTCGCCGGAACGGCCAAAACAGAAGATTCTCCTGTACGGTAATTGGTTTGGTAAAAAGCTTTATCGGTTACAAATAAAAGCGTCGTTTTATCGCTAGAATACATGAAAAATTTACCTTGTATACGTTCTGCATCATTCTCTCTGGTCAATGGATACAATTTTCCGTTAACTACATTAATTACATAATCGTTGTTGATTAACAAGTAAGTTACTGTTAGGTCTTCAATTCCTTTGGTAAATTTCCGATCGTCTTTTCCGTTAGATGCTTTGTTAATATTTATCGCTTCAACAGATCCATTTTTTAGGCTGAAAATGTAAAGTGGAGAGAGAACACCCATTTGATCGTCTACCTGGGCGAGTATGGCTGTTTTTTGAGAATTGATGTAACGCGCTTTGCTAAATTTGGATAGTGGTGTTTTCTGCGCGCCTTCTACAGACAATACGGTATCTTTAAAAGCAATAGCAAAGCGATCGGCATCAGCGGTTTCGCCTGAATCGGTTTTTAAAATGGATAAAATAGCTGTTTTTGAGCCCGTAGATTCATCAAAAAATTCTCCTTTGTTTAGTGCTCTGGGCGAAAGGGTTTTACTCTCTTTAGTTTTGGTACAGGCAAAAACGCTAAGGGAAATAAAGGCGATAAAGAGTAGATTTCTCATGTTTCGATGTGATTATTTTTCGCCTAATTTACGATCTTAGTTTTAAACTTATGTGCAGCGTGGACGAGTTTTATGAAACAATACATCGATTTGTTACAGTCAATATCCTCCAAAGTCAAGCACTAAATTTTGAACCTGCACTTTCGTAAATTGCTCAGATGAACATATTAATTGAAACACCGCGGCTTTTAATCCGCCAATTGGAATTAGCAGATGCAC
The DNA here is from genome assembly GCF_052343045.1 of Pedobacter terrestris. NCBI lineage: Bacteria > Pseudomonadati > Bacteroidota > Sphingobacteriia > Sphingobacteriales > Sphingobacteriaceae > Pedobacter > Pedobacter terrestris. Next base: position 3,440,678 of record NZ_CP180264.1, read on the forward strand.
CAGGCATGTTTGAAATGGATTCAAATCCAAGTGTTCAAAAATATTTGGGTATGCAACCTGTTCGTAGTATTGAAGAAAGCATTAAAAGCATCCAGTTTATACGCCAACAATATCTGGATTACGGTGTTGGCAGATGGGCTGTTATTGAAAAAGAAACCGACAATTTTATTGGCTGGTCTGGTTTCAAATGGATTACAGATTTAACCAACGGACACCGCAATTATCCCGATCTCGGTTATCGTTTTCTTGAACGTGCATGGGGGAAAGGTTATGCCAGTGAAGCCGCGATTGCAGCTGTAGATTACGGTTTCAAAACACTTGCTTATCCAGAAATTTTCGGCATTGCCGATGTAGAAAATCTCAGCTCAGTTCGTATCCTTGAAAAGGTAGGACTCAGAAAGTTATCCATTTTTGACTACAACGGCCGACCGCATCATTGGTTAAAGGTTGAAAACAAACTGGCCAATTCCGATTATAAATTTTAATTTCGCCGCATAAACCTACAAAACATGGAAACAAAAGACAGTAACGGCAATATTTTAAACGAAGGAGATGCGGTAACGGTAATCAAAACTTTAAAAGTAAAAGGAATGGCAGCAGATATTAAACAAGGTACCGCTGTAAAAAATATTCGCTTAACAGATGACCCGAAAGCAATAGAAGGTAAAGTTAATGGAACAGTGTTGGTGCTGAAAACAGAATTTCTAAAGAAAAAAAATTAAGCCTTTTCTGCCCTATTCTATGTATGGATGAAGTTAATTCACTTGCATAGATGGATTTGGATTAATTTTTGTACCACAGACACTTAACTTACCAACCCATATCTAACAATGAAAAATCTTATTCTTTTTAGTTTCCTGATTGTCTTATTTAGTGCATGCAGCAACAAATTTTCGGCAGATAGCTTGCAAAATACGAAGTGGCAGCTTACAAAATTGCCAGGTTTAGCACTACCGGCAAACGGACAGGCAACTCTTAATTTTAGCGATAGTTTACGCATAAGCGGAAAATCATTCTGCAACAACTTTGGCGGACAAGCAGAAATATCTGGCAAGAACGTTTCATTGAAAAATATTTTTGGCACCAAAATGTTTTGCCAGGAAACCGATGCGGCGGAGCGTGCTTACCTTCAAGCAATCAATCAGGTTAATCAAGCAAAAATTGATAACGGAAAGCTTTACCTTATGCACGGAGAGCAAACACTTTTAGTGTTCAATAAATTGAATTAAACCCTATCAGACATTGTCGGTTTAAAAAACCAGTTCTGATTTTAAGTCACCAGATGGCAAGATCAATCTTTAAAAACCTTAAGTTCTTTTTTATAACAGGAAGAAAAGCGTTTATTCTTTTTCAGAAAAATGATCCGCTGCGTTTGGCGGGTGCAACTGCATTTTTCACAAACTTCGCACTTCCGCCTATTTTATTGATTCTAATCTGGCTTTTCGGGATGTTTACTGACAGAAGAACATTTATTACCAATTTATTTGGCCGATTATCTAGCTTATTGGATAGCGATAGTATTGAACAAATCAGAAGTACACTCAGAAATATCCGCCGTATTGATCAGGCCTGGTATGTAACGCTGTTGAGCTTTGTTTTTTTTCTTTTTGTAGCAACAACACTTTTTAATGTAATTAAAAATTCTTTAGAACAGATCTGGAATATTGGTCAGAAAAACAAAAAAGGAATAGTAAGTACTTTACGCTCACGCGGCATTTCAGTTACCATAATTGTACTGGCGGGCATATTATTTTTTATCGGCATACTGGCCGATAGTGCGCAAGCCTACATTGGCAGTTATTTAAAAACCAGCTCGCCATCTTTTAGCTTAATCCTGAGTTCAATTTTAAACCAGCTGGTATTCGTCATCATTGTTACGACCTGGTTTACCATACTTTTCAGGTATTTAACAAACGGAAGGCCAACCTGGCGCGTTGCCATTTCCGGCGGTTTATTAACCGGTTGCTTATTCACTATCGGAAAATATCTTTTGAGAATTTTATTGCCATTAAGCAACATCAGCAATATTTACGGATCAGCAGGTTCAATAATTGTGATCATGCTTTTTGTATTTTATTCTTCGTTAATTTTCTACTTCGGCGCTTCATTTATTAAAGCGTTAAGTGTACAAAGTCGCACGCCTATAGTTCCTAAAAACGGATCATTTGCATATGAATTGACAGAAGTAGAAATGGATTGATTACATTAGCAAGACCTTACTTTACATAAACAACAATAGATCTTCCCTCAAAAAGTTCAGCTGAGACGAATTTATCCGCTTTAGATTTGATATAATCTATGCATGGTTTTGTATCAGGCTTGTCCGTATTGTCCAGAAAAATTATTGTTCCACTGTGGAAATTCGGTTCTAAGCATTCAAATACCGGAAGATAAAGTTGTTTTGCGCCATCTAAAAACAAAAAATCAACTGGTTGATCAACGGCTTTTAGTGTTTCCAGCGCATCGCCCTTCAATAATTTTACATAATCTGTTAAACCTGCTTCATTGATATTATTTAACGCTGGTGCCCATTTTGAACTTTCCATTTCTGTCGTGGTTACCACACCGCCATTGTCTTTTGCTGCTGCCGCGAGATAAATGGTAGACACTCCAAAAGAGCAACCAAATTCTATAATATTCCGGGCATTTTTAAGCGTAGCCAACCAATACAAAAACTCGCCTTGCATTGGTGAAACGGCCATAAATCGAGTTGAATTATCTTCAATTACAGCGCCTGGCTTAGATTGTTCATTTGCTTTTTCATGTAAAGTAATAAGCGTAGCAACTAATTTAGGTTGTGATAAAGTATTCATCGTGTTTAATTACTGAGTGATTTTATTAAGTTCTTTTCGCTAGTACTATCCGATTGCTTTTGTACATTCATTAGAATTTCTACTAAGAATAAGAACCATAACCTACTAACGTTTGGACAAAGCGATAAGTGTAGTTCTGACCAAATCAATCAAAAATGTGGCAATAAAAAAAGGCGATTGATACAGGAGAAGCCCAATCAATCGCCAAAGAAATAAAACTTATTTTACAGATCAATATTTCCGTTTAGTTTAATCGAATCACTTGATGGGCCGACCATAATTTGATAGGTTCCTTTTTCAAGCGACCAATTTCTGCTGGTATCGAAAATCATTAAATCTGCATTGCTTACCGTAAAAACAATATGCTTATTTTCACCCGATTTAATATTCAGCCTTTGAAAAGCTTTAAGTTCCTGAACCGGAAGCACGATGCTTGAATTTTTATGTGCAATGTATAATTGCGGAACTTCATCGCCAGAAAGATTTCCGGTATTTTTTACATCGAACGTTACCTGGATTCCGTTACGCGCATGGGCAACATTTAAGTTGCTATACTCAAATTGCGTGTAACTTAAACCATAGCCAAAACTATAAAGCGGTTTGCTATCGCCTTCTACATAATCTCGTCTGGCCGGGCGCGTGGCATTGTAATACACAGGCAACTGTCCGACAGATTTTGGAAAAGAAACCGGCAGTCTGCCCGCAGGATTGTAATCTCCAAATAAGACATCGGCAATGGCTGTGCCGCCTTCCTGGCCAGGATACCATGCATTAATTATACCGTCTATATTGTCTTTTGCGTAATTCAAATTAAGCGGACGACCCATAATCAAAACCAATACCACAGGTTTTCCTGTCGCCTTAAGCGCCTGCAAAAGTTTAAGCTGATCGCCCATTAAATCCAAAGTAGACCGATCAAAACCTTCACCACTTTCCATATCGCTCACTTTGCCCGCAGTTTTACTGATGCTGGCTGCACCCGATGATTCATAAGCGGTTTTAAAATCACGTGCACTAGATCCTCCAAGTACCACAACTGTAGCGTCAGATTGTTGTGCAAGCGCAACGGCCTCGGCAATTTTACTTTCAGAAGTATCTCTGATAGAACAGCCTTTCACATATTTCACGTCGACACTTTTGTCCAACTTATTCTGAATACCTTTCAATACCGTAATCACATTATCTTCGCTTTGCGGAGCCGTATAATCACCTAACTGATTATACATCTCGGCAGCATTCGGACCAATTACGGCCAGCTTTCTTAAACTCTTGCTTAGGGGTAAAATATTGTGATCATTCTTCAGCAAAACGATTGATTCTCGTGCAACATCTGCAGCAAGTTTGACTTTCTCTGCACTCCGAACCATCTTTCTTGCCTTTGCCGCATCTACAAACGGATTTTCAAAAAGTCCCATTTGAAACTTCAGCCGAAGTACACGGCTCACGGCGGTATCCAATACATTTTTGGAAACCAGGCCATCATTTACTGCTTTAATCAAAGCTTTTCCATATCCATAACCACTAAGATCCGCATCCAGACCAGCATTTATTGCCAATGCGGCAGCATGTTCAGCATCTTCTGCAACATGATGGCTGTTTACCAATCCGGAGATGCTGCCCAAATCAGATACAGAAAAGCCTTTAAATTTCCACTGGTTGATTAATAGATCTTTCAGTAAATACGCATTTGAGCTGCATGGAATTCCATCAATTGAATTATAAGCAGTCATAACCGAAAGTACACCTGCATCTACCGCGGCTTTAAATGGAGGATAATAATATTGATTTAAACTGCGTTCGCCCACAGAAATGCTTCCTCCGTTATGTCCGCCTTCAGGAGCGCCATAAGCCATAAAATGTTTTAAAGTTGCAATCACCTTTCCTTGCTCCTCCAAGCCGTTGCCCTGCATTCCTTTTACCATGGCTACACCCATTCTGGATGTTAAGAAAGGATCTTCTCCATAAGTTTCTTCCACTCTTGACCATCGAGGTTCTCTGGCCAAATCCAATACTGGTCCGTAGCCAATCTGGCCACCTTGCAAACGGGTTTCTTCAGCAATAGCCGAAGCCATTTTTTGGATCAATTGTGGATTCCAGGTACTCGCCTGCCCAATTGATGTCGGGAAAACCGTAGTACCGATAGCCATATGTCCATGCGGACATTCTTCTGCCAAAAACAACGGTATACCCAATCGCGTATTTTCCACTGCATATTTTTGAAGTGCATTTGTTGCTTTTGCTGCCAACGTAGGATTTAATCCGTTTGCTAAAGTTTTCTTTGTCCACGGATCTGCACGTAGCGTTGCCCAAAGCATTCCGGCAAATTGTTCTTGCTCTAAAGTTTTAAAAGCCTGACTTACCTGAACCGAGTTTCCCTGTTTTTCGTACATTTCCCAACCTAAAAAAGTTGAAACCTGTCCTACTTTTTCAGCAACGCTCATTCTGGAAAGCAGATCTTTTACACGACTTTCTACCGGTGCTTTAGCATTTTTATACGTAGCGTTTTTAAGATTTTCTTGAGCAAAGCCAAAACTGGCGGTGCAGCAAATTATGGTGGTTAAGTAGTATAGTTTTTTCATCATTAATTTAAGTCCAGGCTTTGCGCAAAAAGCGTAGCCAATTTCCATGCATTAGATTTTCCATGTCGTTTAGTGTATATCCACGTTTTTGAAACAAAAGTGGCACTTTATCCAGGTCGGCAATGGTTTCCAAATCATAAGGACATTGCTCTCTACCGAAAGCGCCATCTAAATCTGATCCGATACCAACATGCAGCGCATTACCTGCAAGCTGGCAAATGTGGTCGATGTGATCAATCATCACTTCCAAATTACAATTCATTGATCTGGGATCAGAAATTCCTCGTTTCCAATCCGGAACCATCATCCAGGCATCCAAAGCTGCACCAATTACAGCGCCGCGATTAATCAGTTCTTTGATTTGCTCATCACTGTATTGCCTGTTGTGGTTAACCAGCGCGCGGCAATTGTTATGGGATGCCCAGATGTTTCCATTAAAATGGTCTAGCGCATCCCAGAAACTATCATCACACAAATGTGTTGCATCTAAAATAATATTTAGTCTTTCCATTTCTGCCAGCAAACGGTAACCATCAGGTCCCATTTTGCCTGTTGCGTCTGTACCTTGCGCATATCTTCCGGGGCCGTAATGTGCAGGGCCAATTGCGCGCAAACCGCTTTTGTAAGCGCGTTCTACATAATCAACAGACACTAAAGAATCTGCGCCTTCTAAACTTAAAATATAACCAATGGGTTTACGATCAGATGTATTGATATTCCAATTTTTCAAATGCTTTTCCAAACCTGCTAAATCGCGGATCTGATTCATTTCACCAGCATTTTCCATCGCCTGGTACCAGGCAAGTTGACCTTGCGTTTGTGCCCAGGCTTGCTCTGGCGAATGCCATCCCGGAAGGTGATTATCTGAAGCGACGTACCGCGCAATCTGTGTAGCCACAACTAATCCAATATTTCCTTTTCTTAATTCAGGAAGTGAAACCGTTGCTTTTGCGCGGTCTGGTTTATCCAGCAAACCTTGCTCGCGATTATTAATTTCCTGCAATGGCCGCGTCAAATCGCGGTTCCATTCCAGTGCATTCATACTTAAATCCAGATGGGCATCTATAACGAACATATTTAATATTTAAATCGTAATTTTTCTTTTTCTGGCGATAATTGGCCAAATTTCAATATCTGTTTCGGGTTGAATAGCATAAGCAAATTCATGCAGAGCAACGGTTGGACATACGTGAAAAGGGATTCCATACAATACGTCGCCAACTTTATACGAATGATTTTCCTTTGCCTCTAAGGTTAAATGTTCTTCGCTTTGCCCTAATGGAAGAAGTTCTGGCGCATTTAAAAATGAGACGCGCTTACTTAGGATGTTTTCTGCTGCAACAGCCTTATGGCCAAGATCGGTACAGATTACGTTTTTTTCTGGTAAGGAAATAATCCGGGAAACGATCAAAGCTGCAGGCAAAAATTCCTGTTCTTTAAACGCAGCTTGATAACCTTTATCCCAAAGGATAAAAGTACCCGGGCTACACACAAAATCTGTAGTTGCAGCATACATCGGGAAAGTTGGAGTACCGCCTGCTATCACAGTTATTTCCTGATTTAGTTCATTTTGAAGCGTAGTTTGCAAATCTGTTAAACTGGCAATTATTGGCTTTACTTTTTCTCCCCGCTGCGCGAAATCTTCATCGTGAATATGTCCATCATATGCATGTAAACCCAGCAATTTTAGCCTGTCAGTTTCAGAAATCATTGTGGCAAGTTCTGACACTTTCGTCGGAATAATTCCGGTACGGTTCATGCCAACATTTACATCAATATACACGTGAAATTCTATACTGTAATCCGTCGCGACATCAGCCAGTTCTCCAGCACTGAAGGCATTATCAACAAGACAGCTGAACCGCGTTTGCGGATATTTTTCCTGTAATTGAGCAAAACGTAGCAGATTTGGACCAACGGGCTGATAAGCCAGCAGAACATCTTCTGCTGCAGACTCACCTAGCATTTCTGCCTCGGCAATTGTTGCGCATTTGAAATGTGTAATGCCATGCGCAATCATCAATCCGGAAACCTCTAAACACTTGTGTGTTTTTACATGAGGCCGCAAACGCTTCAAATCTGGTAACATCGCTTTTAGCACTTTGATATTGGAGATCATTCGATCGACATAAAAAACTAAGCCCGGCGACTCAATTTCACCTACATTTGGAATGGTGTACCACTGCATTTTTTTATTTATTGTACAAACCCGAAAATGATTCGGGTTTGCAGAGATGAATCAAAAGAGTTAGTACAATTCTAGCAAAGCTTCAATTTCTACAGGAATATTATCTGGCAATGAACCGAAACCAACTGCACTTCTAACACCAATACCATTTTCCTCGCCCCAAACCTGCGCAAACAACTCGCTACAACCGTTGATAATAAACGGATGTTTTTCAAAATCAGGCGTACAATTTACCATACCCAATACCTTTATTACCCTTTTAACTTTATTCAGGCTACCCAAATTTGTTTTAATGGTAGAAAGCATAGTTAATCCCACTTGTCTTGCAGCAAGTTTACCTTCATCCTGGTTTATATCGGAACCAATACGTCCAATAATCAGACTTTTATCATCCTGTACTGGTCCGTGACCGCTTAGATATAAATATTTTCCGTCAATCAGATAAGGTTTGTAAACGCCCAGCGGAGCTGGTGCTGGTGGTAAATTCAAACCTAATTTTTCGAAACGTTCGTCTGCTGTTAAATTGTTCATTTTATGTTTTTATATAATTGTTTTTAAAATTAAGATCCCAATAAGGCCAACTAAGCCTACAATAGATTCCATTAATGCCCATGAGCGAAAAGTGTCTTTTAAACTGATGTTAAAATACTCTTTAAACATCCAAAAACCCGCATCGTTTACGTGAGAAAACATCAGGCTACCTGCGCCCACAGCGAGTACCATCAAGTTTGGATTGGTATGCGTAGACAACATTAGCGGAATTATTATACCCGCAGTAGTGAGGCCGGCAACAGTTGCAGAACCTACACAAAAACGGATTATCGCTGCAATAAGCCAGGCTAAGAATAAAGGTTCGAGGGCTAAATGTTGCAGGTAAACAGCAATTTCATTGCTCACACCACTTTGTGTAAGTACTTGTTTTAATGCGCCAGATCCGCTAATAATGAGCAAAATCATGGCAATATCTTTAATAGAACCCGCGTAAATTTCCATAATCTGCACCATCTTTTTACCTTGAGAAAGTCCAAGCAGATAGGTGGCTAAAACCAGTACCAGCAGCATAACAAATGATGGATTGCCCACCAAACCGAGCAAAGGCAACATGTACGAATCTTTAGGCAAGAGCAGCGGTAATATTGCGGCCAGCGCCAGAAGAATTACGGGCAACAATGCTGTAAAAAAACTTTTAAAGGTATTGGGCAATTCACTTTCTGGTAATTCTGCAGATACAAAAGAAGCGAGTGGCTGTGCTTGGATGTTTTTAAGCGTACGCGAGAAAAGCGGTCCGCCGATTAAAATTGCCGGAATGGAAACGACCAAACCATAGAAAAGTGTAAGTCCCATATCGGCGTTAAATTGTACAACAAGTGCCGAAGGCGATGGATGCGGCGGTAAAAAACCGTGCGTTACAGAAAGTGCGGCCAGCATTGGTAACCCGATATAAATTGCCGGGAGTTTGTAACGGTATACCACAGAAAAAATTAAGGGCACCATCAATACAAATCCAATTCCATAATATAAGGGAATGCCGATAATGAAACCGGTTAATACCATTGCCCACTGAATATATTTTGCGCCAAAAGCCTGCATCATTACCGATGCAATTTTTTGTGCCGCGCCGCTTTCTGCAACCAGTTTACCGAGCATTGCGCCAGCTACGATGATAATGACCAAAGAGCCGAAAACATCGCCCATTCCTTTTTCAACGGCAGTAACAATACCATTTAATGGCAAGCCCAAACCTAAACCCGCAAATAAAGAAACTGCCAGAAAAGAGAGAAATGCGTTAATCTTGCATACTGAAATGAGCAGTATTAGAAGAGCAATGCTTACAAAAACAATTAATACTGTCATTTATCTTATTGTTAATTCATCAACTAATAACCAGGCCTTGCCACCGGCGCCATAAAACCCTTCCGGGATAATGCCCTGATTGGCGGCTTGTACTTTAATGTAACGCGCTTTAACTTTAGGAAAATTTGCTTCTATCCGGTTCAGTCCTTCTTTCGGAAATTCTGTTGTTTCAAATGCTTTTATAAAACTTTTCCCATCTATAGAATATTCAAAAACCAGTTGTTTAGGTGCCCACATTTTTTGCCAGTGGTATTGTAAAATGCCAATACTGAATCCTGAAATTTCTTGTGTTTGGTTTAAATCAATTGTGGCCTCAAAATCATCGCCACTAAAGCCAAACCATTCGCCGGTATTGTAAAACGCAGCTCCTTCTATTCCATTTACCAGTTGTGCGGCTACAGGATTATAATTACCTGAAGGATTGTTTTTAAGTTCTACCTTTTTACCAAAAGCCAGACCGCGAACGAAACTTTGTTCATACACTGGGCCAAAAGGATTAACATTTTCAAATATTTGTGCTTTTATACTAGCAGATTTTACCGGCAGAATCGGCACAGTATATAGATGACTTTTTGCATTAGGCAAAGTTCCATTCAAAGTGTACCGAATCTGGCTGTTAGGCCGATCGGTTTTTAATGTAATCCCTGCCGATGAAGCAGATTCTAAGCGGATATCATCGTAATGATTTGCCGCATTCAGGCCTTTAAGATACTTCTGATGAAGGCGCAAACGACATAAAAAATCGGAATAATTTTTTGTGCTGTCGCTGGTCCATGCAATTTCAGCCAAAGCAATAATTCGGGGAAAGATCATGTATTCAGCTTTGCTGGCATCAGAAAGATATTCTGTCCATACATTCGCTTGTACGCCTCTAATGTATTTCTTTTCGTCTGTGCTAAGCGCAGATGGAAGCGGGTTATAGTTGTACACTTTTTGCAGCGGCGTGTATCCGCCTGCGGCAATTTGTTCTTCGGGATAAAGCGACTGGTAATAATCGAGATAAAGAAATTTCTCCGGCGTCATGATCACATCGTGGTGAAGTTTCGCCGCAGCAATTCCGCCTTCTTCTCCCCTCCAACTCATTACTGTTGCGCCCGGAGAAATTCCTCCATCTAAAATTTCATCCCAGCCTATAATTTTTTTTCCTTTTCCTTCTACATATTTTTCTATCCTCCCAATAAAATAGGATTGCAAACCGTGTTCGTCTTTAAGCTGTTCATCCGCTATGCGTTTCTGGCATTTCGGGCATTTTGCCCATTTTGTTTTCGGACATTCGTCGCCGCCGATGTGTATGTATTTTGAAGGGAAAAGCGGCATTATTTCATCCAAAACATCTTCTAAAAAAGAAAAAGTCTGTTCATTCCCGGAGCAGAAAACATCCTCGAAAACACCCCAATATGTTGCCGTTTGATAAGGCCCACCCGTACAACCCAAATTTGGATAAGCGGCCAGAACTGCTTGTGCATGGCCGGGCATTTCTATTTCGGGAATAACCGTAATAAATTTAGATTGTGCATAACGCACCAATTCTTTTACTTCTGCCTGTGTATAAAAACCACCATAAGGTTTACCATCAAAAAGATGTGGTTCTGCGCGTTTGTGGCCAATAAGCGTTTCATTTCTAAATGCAGATATGCGTTGCAATTCCGGAAATTTTTTTACCTCAATGCGCCAGCCCTGATCATCTGTTAAATGCCAATGGAAAGTGTTGATTTTATAAAACGCCAAAACATCAAGCCATCTTTTTAGTGTATTTATGCTGAAAAAATGGCGACCAACATCCAGATGCATACCGCGATAAGCAAACCGAGGTGCATCTTCAATAATACAATTTGGGATAAAGATTTTACCATTTTCAACCCTAATCAGTTGTAAAAGGGTTTGAAAACCATAAAATAAGCCAGCATGATCTGCTGCAATAAGTGATATCTGTTTACCACTAACCGACAACGCATAAGCTTCCGGTTTGGTAATTTTTTCAGCATCTATAGTTAACGTAATACTTTTTTGTTTAATCTGTCCGCTGTTTTCTACCTGAAGTGTTAGTCCGGCAAGTTCTTTAACAGATGCGGAGAAAAGATTTGTTTCTGCAGAATCTATTGATGTGCCCGAAATGATAAGCGTTTGTGCAGTTACCTCAAAACTTCCGCTTCTCATTTCCGTTTTTAAAGGTTTTGGAATGATGGAAAAAGTATTTTGCTGTGCGAAGGCAACCTTGCCGAAACCTGCCAGCAAGAGTAAAAAAACAAAAACCTTTAAAAACTTAACGTGCATATTTTATTTATTCTGCGGATTGAAAACTTTGTTCTCTCCTTCTACTTCTACGCCTTGTTGCAACGCAAAACCTTTGTATTCTAAGGCGCCTTTGTCTTTTAAATTGTTAATCAACACCTCGAAAGTTCCATCCTGTTTTATGGCAACAGTTTGTGAATTTTTCCAGGCATCGGCATATAATGTTTCTACCTGACCACGATATGGGCGATATTGAAAACCGGCCAGTTTAGGTTTAACCGATTGGTAATTTAGGATTTTACCACTCAAAAGCAATCCTTTATCTGTAACCTTAAAGTTACCGGTTTGCACCATTGCTGCATCTGCAAAAACAGGTTCGATATTTTCAAGTTTTATCACTACCGGATTTGGCCATTTGTGGTCATCGTAAATCCGCTGCGCTTTTACCGCCGAAATTTCCAGGCCGTTTTCCAACTGACGAAATGTAGAAGATACGTCCAAATCTGGTTTGTATTCAATAATCTGGCTGTTCTGGCCCAGTACGCTTACTTTGGTTTGCTGGGTTGATTTAACAGAATGCAGCAGAAACTTTTTCCGTTCGGCTTCATTCCAGTTTTTGGCATCCATTACAATGGCATAAAGTGTAGAAGGTGCTTTAAAAGTGAAATAAATATTTTTCTCTTTACTGACAACCCAGCTCCTCACCTTGTCCATACTTTCATGGTTGATAAAATACCAGGCTGCCATTTCGCGCAAGCGATTTTCCTGTTCATCGGCAAGGCTTCCATCAGCCTTTGGCCCAATATTAAGTAAAAGTGATCCGCCTTTGGCGCGGGCTTCTATCAGAAGATCAATCAATTGACCTCCGCTTTTATAGCGGTCATTTGTGGGTTGATATTGCCAGGCCGTTCCCATAGTAATTGGAGAAAGCCAAGGTTGCGTAACTTTTGTACCAGGTAAAGTTTGCTCTGGCGTAAGAATTGCGCCGCGCGTAATCAGTATTTCTGGCTGAAGCTTCCAGGCAGTTTCTTTAACAGTTTCTTTTGGATCGCCATCAATAAAAAGAACATCAATTTTACCATACTTGGTCATCAGTTCTTCGGTTTGTTTGCGGTTGTATTCGGCATATTGCTTTTTCAGATCAGCAGTCAAAGGCACATTATTCCGACTAATCGGAATATTATGGGTATACAGGAAATTGAAATCTTCAGGTGAGAAATAAAAGCCAACATCCAAACCTTCTTCTCGCGTTGCGTCTACAAATTCTTTCAGTAAATCTTTTTTATAAGGTGTTTTTGTGATGTTGAAATCTGTGGTTTTGGTATCCCAAAAGCAAAATCCGGCGTGATGTTTAGTGGTGAAAACGATGTATTTCATCCCTGCCATTTTTGCAAGCTGCGCAATTGCACGGGGATTAAACGATGCCGGATTAAAGGTTTTTGGCAATTCTTCAAAATAACGTTTAGTAAAATCATCAGATGCGCCAACCAATGCATGGCTAATTACAATACCCAACTGGGCATCAACATTAAAATGGATAAATAATCCGGCGCCGGTATCTTTAAGCCATTCCTCGCGGAAAGGTTTATTCAGGTTGTAACTGCTAGAAGTTTCATCTTCCACCACATCGTTGCGCTGCGCTTGAGCATTCAGCGCAATGCACAAAATGCTCAGTAATAGTATCTTTTTAATCATGAACTCTGAATATGAATCCCGCCGGAATTTTATCGCCCTGCGGGATTCTTTAATCGATTTATAATTTATCCCACCAGATACGCGTCAGAAATTCATCTGCACCCTGACGGGCAACCGCAGCATTGTATGCATCGCGGTTTAGGTTTTGCTCAGAAAGCGGGTATAACATCCGACGGAAAATTTGTCCGCCAGTGGCATTTCCAGGATATACAACCGGTACCAATGCTGGAAAGCCGGTTCTGCGGTAGTTTGAAAATGCTTCCTGTGCATCCGGAAATGCGGCCAGCCAAAATTCGGTATAGATCTGTTGAAGCTGGGCGCTTTGGCTTCCGGCGGTATTTAGAGGATGATATTTAATATAGGTGCTAATCTGTAAATCGCTTATTGCGCCATCTCCGGGCGCAATAATTGCCCATTGTTTCATCGCAGCGCGGATTCCATTTTCATAAAGTGTAGTTGCACTTGTGGTATTCCAGCCGCGCAATGTAGCTTCTGCTAAAAGGAAATTGGTTTCTGCAGTAGTGAAAATCAACTTCGCTCCAGAAAGCAGTAAAACTGTTTTTGGATTTGGTTCTGAATAAGTTACAAAATCTGAAGGTTTTGCACTCAGCGTGGCCGGCATTCCTTTTTGAACTGCCGCAGTTGTATCTGGCGCACCATTCACATATACCACAGAAAGCACAGCCAAACGCGGATCTTTATTGTTTTTCATGTAAGTGATGAAGGTATTCTGGTATTTACCACCTTCGGTATTGCTGTTTCCATCTGCTTTAATATAATCGCTGTTGTATAGGTTTAGCGCAATCGGATTTTTGTTGATGTCTTGTCCGGCATTGAGGTAATTGATTTTGGCAATATCAGCATCATCGGTAATTACTCCACCAGCAATTGCTTTTTTAACCCAGGTTTCTGCCAGCGTAGCATTTACTTTGGTCATACGCATACCCAATCTAAGCATCATTGAATAGGCAAATTTCTTCCACTTCACTGTATTTCCGCTATATACTAAATCTGCTGCACCAAAGGTAGGTTTGGTTGCATCAAGTGCCAATGCAGCCTGTTCAAGTTCCTTAAGCAAATCGGCATAAATGGCTTGTTGCGCATCATAAGTAGGTTTGTAATTGGCATCTGTAAAGCCTTTCACCGCCTGACTGTAAGGCACATCGCCATAGAGATCCGTAATTCTGCTGTAACAGTATGCTTTCCAAATTCTGGCTGTAGACAGTAAATTAATTTTTGTAGGATCTGCAGAAACAGCATTAATAACCAACTGAAGTTCGTTGATTTCCTGGTAATATGCGGCACTGAAAACCGCTGCCGATTGTTGGCTTTGGCTGGATACATATTTGGAACCAAAACCTGCAACATCGTTATAACTGGTGGTATATTGCATGGTGCCCAGCAAAAGATTGAGGTTGTTTTTTGCACCGTCGTAAAGTGCTTTTGTAAATACATAAGCAGGCTCTACAGTTGCTGATGCTTCGGGATCGGTATTGATTTCTTCGAAGTTTTTAGTACAGGAAGAAAAAATGCTCATCGTTAAAAAGACGCTGAAAACGATGCTATATTTTTGAATATAATTTTTCATGCTATAAATGCTTAAAATTTAACCATCAGATTCAGACCAAAAGTACGCGTGCGCGGCAAACCAATTGATTCAAAGCCCTGCGCATTGCCATTTGTATAGCTGGATTCCGGATCAAAATTATCCGTTTGCTTATAAAAGGTAAGGATGTTTCTGGCTACAAAAGAAATGCTTGCAGACTGGATTTTGGCCAGTTTCATTTTCTCTACCGGAATGTTGTAAGAGAAAATTGCCTGACGAAGTTTGATAAATGCACCATCGTGAACAAATAACTCTGAGTAATTTCTCAAGTCGTTATAATAGGCGCGTAAATCTGCCACCGGAACTGTTGCCGTATATGGATTTCCCGCCTGATCTACTCCGTTGAGTACCAATCCGCTTTCGCGGCCCGGAAGTGTAGATTTCATTAAGCCCAGTCGCGTTGCATATACTTCTTTGATGGAAAATACTTTGTTGCCAAATTTACCATCAACCAAAATACCTAACGTAAAGCGGCCGAAACGGAAATCCTGGTTTAAGCCCATTGTTATTGGTGCAACGCCGTCTCCAAGTTCTTGCAAACCTGTTGCCACTGGTCGTTTTGTGGTAGAATTGTATACAATTTGCCCTGCTTGGTTTCTCAAAATTCGCGTTCCAACAATTGTTCCGTAAGAACTGCCAACAGTTTGGTTGATATATCCCCAGTTTCCTACAGAAGTTGCCACCTGAAAAGTGTTGGTACCGTCTACCAATTTTATCACTTTACTTTTGTTGTACGCTAAATTGTAACTGATGTTCCAGCCGAATTTTTCTGAAGAAATGGCCGTTCCGGTTAATAAAGCTTCAATACCTTTATTGCTCAATTCGCCAACATTTAATACCGCATTATTGTAACCAGAGGTTGATGAAATTGCAGCATTTAAAATATCATTGGTTGTTTTTCTGCTGTAAACGGTTAAATCCAATCCGAGTTTACCTTTAAACATTTTAAGTTCCATACCCGCCTCGTAAGTTGTAGAAGTGTACGGTTTTAAATTCTGGTTGGTAATATCGTTACTGGTTACATTTTGCAAAGGCAAACCAGAACTTGGAACGTTGGTGTATGTCAGATTGATGCGATAAGGATCTGCTGCACCTCCGCCAACTTCTGCCCATGATGCACGAACGCGCAAAATATCAATCGAAGAAGGAAGCTTAAAAGCATCTGAAACGACGAAACTTCCTCCGACACTTTGATAAAGAATGCTGTTATTTTGCGGACTTAAAGTCGAAAACCAATCGTTTCGTGCAGTATACGTTAAGAACAAATAACTATTAATGTCTACATCTGCTGAACCGAAGAATGAATTGGTACGAATGCGTTGATAGGTTGGTAGAGTACTCGCAGTAGCCAGGTTTTTATAACTGTAGAAATATGGGATCACAAAAGATAATCCGGCAAGATCTAGTTGTTTATTTTCAAAACGTCTGCTGTTGGCACCGCCTAAAACAGAAATACCAATTTTGTCGGTAATTTTTGTTCGGTAATTACCGGTTACCAATGCATTTGTTTCTGAAACATCAGATTTAAGGCCGGTATATTGTCCGTTCGGGATATAAATGTCGCCGGTTGGCAAAATATTGGTGTAATTGTAATTATAGAAATCGCGACTGATAACCCCTTTTAATGTAAAGTTTTTTACAACGTTGTATGTGATGGAACCTTGACCGATAAAGCGGTTTTTAGTATCATTTTGCTGATATTTATTCATCACGAAATAACCATTTGTTGCAATACCGGCATCATTCCATGGTGTTTGATTTCCGGCAGAATCGAATCCGGGAGCCAGCCAACGCACATCGACAGTATTGGCCACTTCATAAGGTGTCCAGTTCGGATTACCCAAAGCGTCGCCAGCAAGTGTCCGGTTAAAACCACGCTCCAGATTGTATTGCGCCAAACCTTCTACAGTAATTTTATCGTTTATTTTTGCGTTGATATTCAAATTGGCTGTTTGACGTTTAAAACGTGTGCTGGAAATAATCCCTTTACTATCCAGATCGGCAAGTGAAAGACGATACACAATTCCATCATTTCCTCCGGCGAAAGCCAATGTATTGGTAAAATTGGTTCCGGTAGAATAGAAATTTTTGATATTGTCTTTCTGCGCCGAATACGGATGAACCAAACCATCTGCCGCTACATAATCAGAACCATCAATACGTGCACCAAAAGAAAGTCTTCCGGTTGCAATTGCATCATTTTTGGTCATTGGTTTTACACCATTCAAGCCTTGTCCGTATTCGTACTGGTAATCGTTATCGTTAATGGCCTGTTCAATGGTATAAGTGGAATTGTATTCAATACCTACACCTTTTTGTTTACGACCTTTTTTTGTAGTAATTAAAATAACGCCATTACTTGCTCTTGAACCATACAAAGCCGCAGCTGTTCCGCCTTTTAAAACGGTAATAGACTCAATATCATCAGGATTAATACTTCCGATACCGTCGCCGCGATCCACGTTATTTCCAAGTCCGTTGGTTGTAGCGGCGCCGCCCGGCACACTGTTATCAATAGGCATTCCGTTTACTACATAAAGCGGTTGGTTATTTCCGTTAAATGATCCGTTACCACGAATAATTACGCGACTTGAACCACCCGGACCGGTAGAAAGGCCAGTTGCGTTAACACCAGCTACTTTACCACTCAAAGCATTTGCAATATTGTTTTCTCTGGCTTGTGTAAATTCAGATCCTTTAACTTCTGTTACCGAATAACCCAGCGCTTTGGTATCTCTTTTAATACCCAAAGCGGTAACCACAACGTCGTTTAATTTAGCGCTGCTTTCTTTTAAAGTGATGCTGATAGGTTCTTTTAAATCGGTTACAGAAAAATCCAGCGCTTCGTAACCAACAGAAGCTACAGAAAGTATTATGGTTTGGCCTTTCATTGCATCAGGAACAGTTAAACTGAATTGCCCTTTTACATCTGTAGATGCGCCAATTTTAGTTCCTTTGATATAAACAGTTGCACCAATTAGCGGTAGTTTATCGCTATCGGAAAATACCGTACCGCGAATAACGTCTGCACTCTGGTTGTTTGCACTTTGATCGGTAATGATAAACTGCCCTTCGTTGATCCGGCTAAAATTAAGTTGAGTACCCGAAAGCGCCTGTTTAAGCGCAAGGTTCACGTCTGAAATTGCCAACAAATCGGTAGCGCTGTTTGCCGCAATTTTATGGTCTAAAATCCCCTCTTTATAGGCAATCTTAATATCGAATTTTTTCTTGATAATGTCTACCGCTGTTTTCAGTTCAAGCTTATTTTCTACAGCAACCTGTTCGCTGGAACCTCTGGAACGGGCAATATTTCTAGCCATCAGCTGTGCATGCCCTAAAAAAGTACAGGCACAGAACAGCAGGGTAAGGCAGCACAACTTTGCTACCCTATTCAGGTAAAGTATTCTCATAATAAAGTTTAGGTGGTTATGGGTTGATTGTTGTTTAGTTAATGTGGTATGCTTGGTTATTTAAGGTTTTATTGTTATGGTTTTATCGTTTTGTTGTATGGTTACATGTTGGGTGGTAGAGATAATGCGCAGTAGATCTTTCACATTGGCAACATTAATATCGCCTTCAATTCTATTGGTTCGGATAGAATCTGCTTCAATATTTACTTTGTATCCCAGGTCATCTTCCAGTACCTGCACCATCTCATCGAGAGTTGCATCTTGAAAAGACAATTGGTGTTTTACCCAAACGGTAAGTTTAGACGGATCTGCAAGTTTCTGTAATTTGGGTTTGGCATGACTGCTTTGGCGCAAATAATCGCCCGGTGCAAGAACAATTTCTGCTGTTTTCGCTTGGTTTTGCTGGTTATAACGTACTACAACTTTTCCACTTAATAAGCCTACATCGGTTTTTTCCCGGCGGTTTTTCACGTTAAAAGTGGTTCCTAAAACCGTTACATCCAAATCATCACAATGCACGGTAAATTTTTCGCCTGGTTTAATATTCTGCGGGTTTGTATTAAGGTGTTTAACTTCAAAAAGCGCTTCTCCTTCAATCCAAACTTCTCTTTTGCCTTCTTTAAAATTGCGTGCATAGTGCAGTTTAGAATTTCCGTTTAATGTAACCTGAGATCCATCGGGTAGCACAAAAACCTTCACTTCTGCATATGCCGTAGTTTGCGTAATATTTGGATAAAAATAGCGGTATAAGAAAATACTCATTGTGGCTAACACCAAACATGCAGCAATGCGGTAAAAAATTGAGCGGGTAAATTTAAAAACAGATTTTCCTTCTTTTTCCCGAATAGATTTGGTGATGGATGAAAATACTGCGGACTGCGAAGTTTCGTTGTGATGCGTATTTTGTTGACGATAGAGTTGAATAAGCTCAAGTGCCAGGTTTACTTTTTTTTCCTCTGATGGATAACTGCGGATAAAATTTTGCCAGAAAGAATGATCTGCTTCTTCAGGATTTACTGCAAATCGCAGGAAATCATCGTCGCAGAGATAATCTTCTATGGTAAAACGCAGGTATTTTTCATGCTCCATCACAATATATTGGCTTTGTTATATTCTCTATATACATGAACACCCCGAAATTATCCCTCCAACCCGACAAAAAAATTAATTTATTTCGAAAACACCCTTTCTGAGCGAAAAAAAGCACAATATCATCAGCAATTCACTGATCTTAACATTATGCTGAAGCTTATCAATTGCTTTATACAACAGTTTATATGCAGAAGTTTTGTTTAACCCCATTACTTCTGCAATTTCTTCATAATCTAATCCCTCGTAAAATCGGAGGAAAATAATTTCCTGTTGCCTTGCCGGAAGTTCGTTAACATAGCGTTGTACTTTTGCCTGCAAGGCTTTCTGTGTTTCATTTTCTATGAAACGCGTATCTAGAGAAACTTCAAAATTAAAAGGAAACTGAGCATCATCTTCTACAGGCACAAAGCGTTGCTGCTTTTCCATTTTACGAAAAATATGGTTGCGCAAAGCTCGATAAAGGTAATTTTTGACAGAAACCGGATCGCTTAATCTGCTGCGTTTAGACCAAAGTTCTACAAACAAATCGTGCACGGCGTCTTCAATGAGTTTCGCATCGCGGGTAAATTTGTAACCGTAATTGTTTAGTATTTTGAAATGTGTATTGTACAATTCCTCGTAAGCACCCCAATCTCCGGTTTTAAAGGAAAGCCAGGTCTGCAGACTTTTTTCTTGATCGGGATGATTATTCAGGGACATACAACTATTTTATTCGATCCGTTTCGAATTTAATGCAGTATAATAATTTAAAGGCGTAAACTAAAATTATCGCCAATGAATTTCCCACCCTTTGTGATCATTTGGGTAAAAAAGCAAAAAAAAGAGGATTGCCCGTTCAGAACAATCCTCAAACAAAATTTTTATACCCGGATATTAAAAAATCCGGTAGCCTAAGCCAACAGTAAATAAACTAAGTTTTGTACCTGGATAACCTGCTTTGTTAATTTTACTTAAACCAAGTTCATACCGTGCATCTACACTTAAGCGTTGCAGATCCAAACCAGCGCCAAATTGCCATGCAATAGCTTGATTTTTAAAATCGGCACGAAAAACATTTCCTGCAGCTTGATTAAAGCTTTGGTTTTCGTCCAATATGAAAGAAATCATTGGTCCGGTATTTAAACGTAAACCAACCCCTGCTGCGCCAAATTTGGTTCCTACTAGTAAAGGCACATCCAAACTGGTAAAACTTACTTTATTTACCTCTCCCGTTGCATCACTTACTAAATTTGTCTTTTTGCCAGAAATGTAAAGTTCTGGCTGGAAATGAATCCCCGCGCCACCAATACGCGCCCATAAACCGCCGTAAAAGCCGGCCCGATTGTCGCTGCTAAAGGTATTTTCGCTATCAAATTTAGAGAAGTTAGCTCCAGCTTTTACACCCATTTGAAAGGTTGGCAAAAGTTGAGCATGTGCAAATAAGCCTGTAATTAACAGGGCAACGGTAAGGCTAAAGATTTTCATAGATTTTAATTTAATTTATCCCGCATTGTTGATGGCTTCCTGAGCTTTCAGGGCATCTACATTATTTTTGTCGCCAAAATTCTGCGTTTTCCCTGCAAAGTAATCCAAAATTCCTGAGATTGTATCTAAGTTATCTGCTAAATTCTGATGAATATCTGGTAAATCTTTCTCCAGTCTGTTATCGCCCAGCTCAATATTATCAACCTCAATTTTACCAATTTTCTGAATAAGTGCCTGTTGCGAATTTTGTAAATCTTCCAGTTCCCGCACTATCTTTTCCATCAATTCAAACTTCTTTAAAGTATTCATAGGTTTTATTTTTTTAAGTTAAACGTATACACAATAAACCCCGGTGAGAACATTTTGTTTGAAAACGGAACATACTTTCACAAAGCATTTTGAAATGTAAATAATAACTAATAAATTAGTTTAAAAATTTTACTATGAAAAATGTATCTGTTTTGATCGCCCTGATGTTGATGTATTTTAGTGGTTATAGTCAGGATTCAGCTGTGCTGGATAAAGAAAAATTGTTCGACTTCTATCAAAGCCAACACTACGATCTGGCAGCAGATTATTTGATAAAAACGGCTGGTGCAGATGTTGCAGATTTTAAATTGCTTACTCAAATTGGCTATTGTTATTTAATGGCAGGCAAAAATGCCGAAGCGGAAAAATATTATGCAAAAGCCTATCAACTGCAACCGCACAACCTGCCTGTTCTTTTTAGTTTGGGCAGCATTCACAACCGGCGTGGAAATGTAGAGAAAGCGAAATTCTATTATAGCGAAATTGTGAAAATAGACAGCAACAATTTTAATGTATATAAAATTCTGGCTAACCTTTATGGCAAGAGTCAGGATTCTTTGAAACTGATTTACTTAATTAAAGCGAATACGATTAATCCTGCAGAAGGCGATGTTGCTGCAGATCTTGCCGATCAATATTCAGCCTATCAGCAATATCAAAAAGCATATGATGTGTTGAATATTGCCTTACAGGCAGACAGTGATAACCTAATGCTGCAACGCGAGAAACTGCCCATTGCCAACAATTTGAAAAAATATGATGAGGTCATTCGTTCCGGAGAAAGGTTACTGAAGGAACTTCAGGATGCAAGCGTAATTAAAGATGTCGCAAAAGCCTATTATTTTACCAAAGATTATAAAAATGCAGTAGACCGCTTCAACAGTTTAGAGCCCATGCACCTCGAAAACGAAATGACACTGTATTATACAGCATTGAGTTACCGCGCACTTAAAAACCAACAGAAAGCGACAGAATATGCCTTAAAAACAATAGATGCCGGAATTTCTACCAATACATCAAGTTATTATGGATTACTCGGTTTGGTTTACGAAGAGCGTGAAAAACTGCCTCAGGCTTTAGCCGCGTATAAAAAAGGACTTCAGTTTAAACAAAATCCATCATTATATTATCGCCTTGCGATTTATTATGACACCAAACTAAAACAGGAAAAAAAAGCGCAGAGTTATTACAATCTCTATTTAAAAAGCAAACCAGACCCTAAAGACAATAAAGATGAAATAAAATTTGTAACCAACCGGCTTGCGCAAATCAATTTACCACACTAAACCAGATCTTCAAATACCGGTTTAACGTTATCCCAGAAATCATCCAGTGCAATCATACGTGGCTTGAAAAAAGAAATGAGCTGAGGCCAGTGCTGCTGGTTAAAAATGCTTACCTGAGTTAGCGTAATAGAAATCTGGCTGATGGTTTTTCCGTAAGCATCTGTGGTATCGCGCTTCCAATCCCATTCTTCATTCAGACTGTTTTGTAACATCGTTTTGAACTGTAGAAACTGATCGAAAATCAAGTGCCGGATACCTTGATCTGTATGACTGAGTTCTATAAAGAGAATTGCTTTTTTATTGTCTACATCCATTTTAAAGAAGATGTTTTTAACGCCTGTTTTATAGTTGATCCAATTTACGGGCAATCCATTAGCCGATGGAACCGGCTTCATATACTGCCCGAAACTAATCCAAAACTGTTGGCGCAAATGCGCGGCTTCTTCTTTACTGTACATAATTATAAATCGAAAACCCTTCTAAAGCATTGCTTTGGAAGGGTTTTTATACTACAATTATAAATAGTTAATAGCGATATTCAAAATGGTAGACTCCTGAACCTATTTTTTCGGTTTTACCGGATTTGGGCAATACTACAGTAGCCGATGAATTTGGCGGGATCTGCACATCGAGCATAAATTGGCCATCTTTAAGTTTCCATGAAGATTTGATGGTTCCGTACATGCTTTCAAATGTTGCTGTTGCAGAAGTCAGTTTGCCGCCAGGATTTGGCGCAATCATAAATTGCTTGTAACCAGGAGAATCTTCAAGTGGTTGTATGCCTGCAATATTTTTATACATCCAATCTCCAATTGCTCCGTATGCGTAGTGATTAAATGAATTCATATCTGCCGTTTGAAAAGTACCATCGGGTTTCTGCCCATCCCACCTTTCCCAAATGGTTGTTGCACCCATTTTTACGGGGTACAGCCACGAAGGATAAGTTTCCTGCAGCAAAAGATCGTAAGCAACATCGGCATGATCAAATCTGCTCAATACATGGCAAAGATAAGGTGTGCCTAAAAAGCCCGTGGTAAGGTGGTTTCCGTAATCTCTGATATTTTGCACCAAACGATCTGCCGCCTGCGCCCGCAGCTTTTCTGGCAGCATATCAAACTGTAAAGCCAAAACATAAGCCGTTTGGGTATTAGAAACCAGCTTTCCGTTAGGTGTCATATACTCTTGCACGTAGGCCGATTTTATACTGTCTAACAATAATGAATATTTCTCCGCATCTTCTTTTTTACCTAAAACCATTGCTGCTTTAATAAGCAATTGAGTAGAATGCGCGTAAAAAGTTTGGGCAATCATGTATTTATCGGTAACTGCTGCTCGGCCATCGTTATCATCATTCGGGCGATAGAAAAGCCAGTCGCCAAAATGCGATCCACTGTTCCACAAATTCCCTCGCGATTTTGAATGGATAAAATCTACCCACTTTTTCATGCTTGGATATTGAATATCCAGAATTCCCTTATCGCCGTAAGCCACATACATATCCCAAGGCAAAATGGTTGCCACATCTGCCCAGCCTGCAGAGCCGGCATCATTTACCCCCAATACATTTGGAACAACAAAAGGTACAGAGCCATTACTTTGCTGATCGGCACGTACATCTGCAAGCCATTTGGCAAAAAACCCCGAAACGTTCATATTGTATGCCGCAGTAGATGCAAAAGCCTGTGCATCGCCTGTCCAGCCTAAACGTTCATCACGTTGCGGGCAATCTGTTGGTACATCTACAAAATTTCCTTTTTGCCCCCATTGTATATTGTGCTGGAGCTGATTAATTAAAGGATTAGAACTGGTAAATGTTCCTGTATTTTCCATATCCGAATAGAGCGCTACAGCGCTTAAATTTTCTGTTGTTAACGTACCTGGATAACCTTCAATCTGCACATAACGGAAACCTTGAAAACTAAAATGAGGTTCAAAAACTTCTTCATTTTCTCCTTTTAGAATGTAGGTATTTTGCTGCTTGGCAGAACGCAGATTCGTGGTATAAAAATTTCCGGATTTATCCAAAACTTCCGCATGGCGAAGTACAATTTTGGTTCCGGATTTACCTTTTGCACGCAAGATAACCCAGCCGACCAAATTCTGCCCAAAATCTACCACAGTTTCGCCCAATGGTGTTTTAAATACTTTTATAGCCTTAAATTCTTCGTGTTTGCTAACGCCTGGCCCTTGCATACCAACCAGCTTTTCAGTTCCCTTTTCTACAATAGAAACAGGCTTCCAGGTTTCTGATTCGGCAAAACTTGCGGTATTCCATCCTGTTTTTTCCAAACGCGCATCGTAAGTTTCACCATCGTAAATGCTTGACGAACGGATTGGCCCGTAACTGGTTTTCCAACTTTGATCGGTTTGGATTACCTCATGACTCCCATCTGTATATTCTATTTCCAGCTGCATCAATAATGCGCGCCGATCTCCGTAAAAACGGCTCTGATTGGTAAATCCAATTCGGCCTTTGTACCAACCATCGGCAAGTGTTACGCCTATTGCATTTTTTGTTCCAAGTGTTTTTACATCGATCCGATAAACCTGATACTGAATGTGGTCTTTATAGCTGGTCCATCCGGGCGCAAAATAATGGTCTCCAAGTTTCTTTCCATTTATTGATGCTTCATAAAAGCCTTTTGCGGTTATGTAGGCTGTAGCCGATTTTACTTTCTTTGTAAGATTAAAGCTTTTCCGCATCATCGGGCTGGCCAAACTGGAATCTGTCCCTTCTACTGAAATCCATTGGGCTGTCCAGTCTTTCTCTTCCAATCCGGTTCGAAATTGTTGCACATCAGACCAGGAAGAATGGTTTCCGTGATTGTCTTTTACACGCAACTGCCAGTAGTAAGTTGTTTTCGATGAAAGTTTATCTCCAGTGTAACGGTTAAATAAAGTATTTTCTGTTCTCTCTTCAGTTTGCCAGATTATCTTTTTAAAATCTGTTGTTTCAGACAATCTGATTTGATATTGCGTTTGCGCTGTATTTTTTATGGCCGAAACCATCTTCCAGCTAAAACGTGGCACAGCATCAACAGATGTTGGATTTCGACTGTATTCTACTTTCAAATCTTTCAGCGAAAGACGTTGCGCAAATAGTTGTACATTTTGAAACAATAATATAGCGACGAAGATGAATGGGATTTTTTTCATAGGAAAGGATTTCTCGAAATTTGGTTGCCTATACGATGTTCAAAAATATTCTTTAGCAAACTATCCTGTACTGTCCTGCATGTTGCTTGAGAAATTGCAGGATATGAGATTTTACCTTTCGTCTGATAGTCTGCTCTAAAATTGGAAACTGATTTCCGGTTTCTATCAAAATACATAATGAATTACTTTGCAGCAAAAAACTCCCGGAAACAAAAAAGCCTATCCAATAAAATTGCTGAACAGGCTTTTGATAAAGATTTTAAGCTATTATTTCGCCATTAAGCGGGCCACATATTTTCCGATAATATCAAATTCCAGATTTACAGTATCACCCACTTGAACTTCCTGTAAATTGGTATGTTCAAAAGTGTAAGGAATAATGAAAACCGAAAATTCAGCTGCTTGCGAATGTACAACGGTTAAACTAATGCCATTAACACAAGCCGATCCTTTCTCTACCGTGACATTTCCCGCAGAGGCATCATATTTAAAACGATATTCCCAGCTTCCGTTAAGTTCTTCGCGTTTTATACATGTCGCCGTTTGATCTACATGACCTTGTACAATATGGCCGTCTAAGCGGGCGTTCATTTGCATACAACGTTCAAGATTTACTCTGCTGCCCACTTTTAAACTGCCGAGATTGCTTTTTTGCAGCGTTTCATCAATTGCTGTTACCGTGTGCGATCCGTCATTTAAAGATACAACGGTTAAACAAACACCGTTGTGGGCAACGCTTTGGTCAATTTTTAGTTCATGACTAATGGCAGATGCAATGGTATAATGTACATTGCTGTGGTCATTTTTAATGGCTGTTACTTCGCCAAGGGTTTCGATAATTCCGGTAAACATTTTATTTCTGGTGCTATTATATATTCTTCAAATGCTTGTTTGGCGGTTTAGAAGAAACAGTTGCTATTCATATTTCAATCGGTTATTTCGCCATTCAGATTTTCCAGTTTTGCTTTTTGCCTCAACTGGTAAATCTGCAGGTTTACTAAACAGCTTTGCCGCAAAAACAGCGGCAATCAGCGCTTCATTTTGATCTACATTTTTTAACATATCGGGTTTAAAATATTTCCCTACAAAATGCGTATCAAAGTTGCCGCTTTTAAAAGCTTCGTGCTGCATTACAAAACTACCAAAAGCCAAAGTAGTTTCTATCCCGGTAATCTCATATTCCTCTATTGCACGCAACATTCTTTCTATGGCTTCTTCTCTGTCTTTTCCGTAAGTAATGAGTTTGGCAATCATCGGATCATAATAAATCGGGATTTCCATCCCTTGCTCAAAACCATCATCTACACGCACGCCAACACCTTTTGGCGTTACGTAAGTTTTTAATGTGCCAATATCCGGAAGAAAATTATTTGCCGGATCTTCCGCGTAAACGCGAATCTCTATAGCATGACCTTTAATTTCCAATTCCTGCTGCGTAAAACTTAATACCCTTCCAGCGGCAATACTTATTTGCTCTTTTACCAGATCTGTTCCCGTAATCAATTCGCTTACCGGATGTTCTACTTGCAGGCGCGTATTCATCTCCAAAAAGAAAAAATCAAGATTGTTATCAAGGATAAATTCTACTGTTCCGGCGCCGGTATAATTTACAGAACGGGCAACATCTACCGCGCATTTCCCCATACGTTCTCTGATTTCTGGCGTTAAAACCGACGATGGTGCTTCTTCAACAACTTTCTGATGCCGTCTTTGCACAGAACATTCCCGTTCAAAAAGATGAACGATATTTCCATGCATATCACCCAGAATCTGAATCTCTATGTGCCTGGGCGAACTTACATAGCGCTCAATAAACACAGAACCATCTCCAAAGGCCGATGTGGCTTCACTTACGGCAAGTTTCATCTGCTCTTCAAACTCGCCGGCAGATTCTACAATGCGCATTCCTTTTCCACCACCACCGGCAGCAGCTTTAATCAGTATTGGAAAACCAACTTCAATTGCGCGTTGCTTTGCATCAGCAACATCGGTAATGGCTTCTTCCGTTCCCGGAACCATCGGGATATTGTATTTCAGCGCAGCCGCTTTGGCAGAAAGTTTATTGCCCATAATCTCCATTGCATGGGCAGACGGACCAACAAGAATCAATCCTTCTGCTTCTACCAAACGGGCAAACTCTGCATTTTCTGAAAGAAAACCGTAACCGGGATGAATGGCTTCTGCACCGGTAAGTTTGCAAGCCTGAATAATTTTCTCGCCAACCAAATAACTCTGATTTGAGGGTGCAGGGCCAATACATACAGCTTCGTCTGCATAACGCACATGAAGTGCCGCTCGATCGGCTTCAGAATAAACAGCTACCGTTTTGATGCCCATTTCTTTTGCTGAGCGCATAATGCGCAAAGCGATTTCTCCGCGGTTTGCTACGAGAATCTTAGAAAAAAGTTTTGGGGATTGTATAGTTTCTGACATGATTGATGTTTCTGTATCGGTTAGATGGCTACAAATTAACGTTTTTCCTTTTGCTTGCCAACTTACAATTGTGCGCAACTTAAAAGTGTGAAAGAATGTCTATCGCTTGGTCAATTTTTTCAGATGGAAGATCTAAATGTGTAACCATACGAATGTGTGAAGGACTTGTTGTATTGCACCACAAACCTTTTTCTTTAAGTTGGTGTGCAATTTTCTCAGATTGTTTATCTTCTACCTCAAAAATGACAATATTAGTTTCTACAGGCATTACCGATTTTACAAACCTGGCTTTAAGTAAAGTTTCTGCCAGCGCCGCAGCATGTAAATGATCTTGTTTTAATCTTTCCACATTATGATCCAGCGCATAAATGCCGGCAGCTGCCAGAAACCCCGCCTGGCGCATGCCACCACCAAAAGCTTTTCTGATTTTTCTGGCTTTTTTTATCATGTCTTTATCGCCCAGAAGTACAGAGCCAACCGGCGCGCCTAAACCTTTAGACAAGCAAACAGAAATTCCGTCAAAATATTTCCCATAATCATGCGCCTTATCTCCAGTCGCCGCAAGTGCGTTAAAAACACGCGCACCATCTAAATGCAATTTAAGGCCTTTAATACTGCATAAATGGTGAATTGGCGCAATTTGCTTTAAAGTATAACAGCTTCCGCCGCCTTTATTAACTGTATTTTCGAGTATAACCAAACTGGTATCCGGATAATGAATATTGTCTTCATTTATTTCAGGTTCTATCAATTCTGGTGTTAAAATTCCCCGTTCGCCATGAAGCAAACGAACAGATGCCGCAGAATGGTACGCAATCCCACCCACTTCGTAACGATACACATGCGCGGTTTGATCGCAAATAATTTCTTCCATCGGGTTGGTAAAACACTTAATGGCAATCTGATTGGTCATCGTGCCTGAAGGGCAAAATAATCCATCCTCCATATTAAAGGTTCCGGCCAGTTTAGACTCTAGCATACGCACCGTTTCATCTTCGCCGAAAACATCGTCGCCAACTTTTGCGCTCATCATGGCTTCTAACATTTCCGAACCCGGCCGGGTTACCGTGTCACTTCTGAAATCTAAAAAAATCTTATTCATGCGTATAAATTCGTGTAAAAAATTGCTGACGTTAAAAAAAAAGACCAATGCCTTTTTGGGTATAATTTTAAGGATTTTAGCCGATTTGAGGGCGTATATAGTGTATTTTTTACACACCCCGTTTCCGGCAACAACAAATTGTTAAAAAATTATTAAAAAAAAGGATACAAAATATAAGAGTTTTTATACTTTTATCGTGCTAAAACCAAAAATAAATAAAATGATAGTAATTGCAGACGGTGGATCTACCAAAACAAATTGGTGTCTGATTAATGAGGCCGGCAGAAAAATTTACTTTAACACCGAAGGTTACAATCCGTATTTTTCAAAAACCGAGTACATTGTTAAGTCTTTGAACGAAACTCTTCCAGACCACTTGGAGAGAGAAAAATTAACAGGCGTTTATTATTACGGCGCTGGATGTTCTACACCTGCGAATGTGAAGGTTGTGGCTGATGCCATGAAACAAGTATTTGTAAATGCTGAAGTTTTTGTAGGCCACGATTTATTGGCATCTTGCAGAGCTTTACTGGGAAATGCTCCGGGTTTCGCTGCGATTCTAGGTACAGGTACAAACTCTTGTTTGTATGATGGAACGGACATTACGTTAAATATCGATTCATTGGGATACTTCCTGGGTGATGAAGGCAGCGGATCGTATATCGGTAAACGTATCCTGAGTGATTACATGAAAGGCTACATGCCAAAAGGTTTGCGTGAAGCTTTTTACGACAACTATGCCTTAACCAACGAAGACATCTTTGACAATATTTACAACAAACCGCTCCCGAACCGTTTCTGTGCAAGTTTTAGTAAATTTTTGTATGATTTTAAAGATAATTACGAAGATTATACCTTCAGCACTGTAGATTATGCTTTTACTGCTTTCTTTGAAAATCTGGTCATTCACTATCCAAACTACAAAGACCACAAATTAAATTGTGTAGGTTCTGTAGGATACAGTTTCCGCGATATTTTAAGTATTGTAGCCGATCGTTATGAAATGGGCGTTGGAAAAATTATCCGCTCACCAATAGATGATTTGGTACAATATCATCTTGATGTGGCAAAATAATTTTCAACTTTTAGTAAAGGCAAAAGCCAAAAGGTAAAAAGTAGAAAATATCGCCCATTAATAAAAATTTATAAGATAAAAAAACCGATTTGAGCTTTTCAAATCGGTTTTTTTTATCTCAGATTGCATTGCACGCTGAGTTTTAGAGCTGTTGTTTTTTGCCTCTAAAGTTCAGGTTTTACCTTAGTCTTTAAGTTTGATCCAATGCTAAAACGAAATTTCCTTACCGAACAATTTGGCATATTTACGTTTGTCAAAACGATAAAGTGTTGCTGCACGGTAAGAAACACCTTTTTGTTTTTCATCCAATTCTTTCAAAACACCGAAACTGACAATTTTCTTTCTAAAATTCCGTTTATCCAATTTCTTGCCCAAAATAAGTTCGTAAATATGCTGAAGCTGGGTTAGTGTAAATTTCTCTGGTAAAAGTTCAAAAGCAATAGGTTGATGTTTAATCCTGCGTTTAATTTTTTCAAGTCCTTTATCGTAGATCTTCTGGTGATCAAAAGCAAGCTTAGGCAAGTCAGATATTGGCAACCATTTTGCACGTTTTGCATATGTACTTACGGGGCGCAAATCTTTGTCTCCGCCTAAACGAATCAAAGCATAATACGCCAGCGTAATTACTCTACCTTGCGGGTGACGGTTTGGATCGCCAAATGCATAGTATTGCTCCATGAAAATGCCCCGTAAGCCTGTTAATTCATATAAAATACGTGAGGCTGATTGATCTAAACTTTCGTCGAGGCCAACAATATTACCGGGCAATGCCCACCAATCTTTAAATGGTTCTTCATTCCTTTCAATGAGCAGGATTTTAAGTTCCTTCCCATCAAATCCAAACAAAACACAATCTATTGAGAATACTGAATCTAAATGAGGTAAAATTTGTTCCAAGGTAAAATTTAATTATTTTAACGGATAAAGGTATGACTTTCAACATTAAGTAAAAAAAATAAAAAAAATTACTTAGTGTAGAAATTACACACTATATTCGTATAATAAAGATGGAGCCAAATATTAAAAACATAGCCGTATTGACTTCTGGAGGTGATGCTCCAGGAATGAATGCAGCGATACGAGCAGTAGTTCGTACGGGAATATACCATGGCATCAACATGTTTGGTGTTATGCAAGGGTATCAGGGTTTGATAAGTGACAACATAAAACCAATGGATGCCCGTTCTGTAAGCAATATTTTACACTTAGGTGGAACGATTTTGAAAACCGCACGCTGCCTGGAGTTCAAAACCGATGAAGGACAGCAACTTGCTTACGAAAATCTGAAGAAAAATGATATCGACGGATTGGTGGTAATCGGCGGAGACGGAACCTTTACAGGGGCCAAACGTTTTTCTGAAAATTTTGGCGTTAAAGTAATGGGTATTCCCGGTACAATTGACAATGATCTTTCGGGATCAGATTTTACACTCGGTTACGATACTGCAATTAATACTGTAATAGAGGCAATAGATAAAATCCGCGATACCGCTGATGCACACGATCGTCTATTTTTTATTGAAGTGATGGGACGCGACTCTGGGTGTATCGCTTTAAGAAGTTCAATTGCATGTGGTGCCGAGGCTGTTTTATTGCCAGAACGAGAAACCAGTGTGAATGAACTTATTGATAAACTTGCACTTGGTGCAGCAACTAAAAAATCATCAAGCATCGTGATTGTTGCCGAAGGGCACAAACAAGGCGGAGCTTATGATATTGCAAACCGAGTAAAAGAAGTGTTTGATCATTACGATACAAAAGTAACCATACTTGGCCACCTGCAACGCGGCGGAAGTCCAAGCAGTTTTGATCGTATTTTGGGCAGCAGACTCGGGTATGCAGCAGTAAATGCGCTTATTGCGGGCCAAACCGAAATGATGGTTGGACTTAAAGGGAACGACATTAGACTTACGAGTATTAAAGAAGCTTTAGCTTCTCATACATTTAAACTCGAAGCCGATTTAATTGAAATGACCGAAGTACTTTCCATCTAAATATGATAGCAGTTGTATATAGCGGATCAAAAACAGCATTTTGGAAATTGGCACAAAATGGCGTTGTAGTGGCGCATTGCAACACTGCCGGGATTAATCCTTGCTTTGTTGATCCAAAAACCATTTTGCAGATTTTGAACAAAAAAACCGTTCTAGTCAACAACGCTGAAAATATCAAAAGAATATACTTTTTTGCTGCTGGTGCATCATCTTCGGAAAGAAAATCCGAACTTGCAGAAACGCTTTCATCGTTCTTTAAATTCAGTAAAATAACAGTAGAAAACGATATTTTTGGAGCCGCAAAAGCAGCTTGCAACAACAATACAGGAATTGTTGGAATGCTGGGAAGCGGTGCAAATTGCACCTACTTTGACGGGAAAAAACCTGCTCCAAATAACTTTGGACTGGGCTATATACTTGGCGATGAAGGTTCTTCCAATTATTTCGGAAAAATAGTATTGAAGAACCTTCTCGGAAAGAAATTACCACAAGACCTGGAAGATAAATTTAATCGCCTGTACAATTTAGACCGGCCTCAGATATTGGAGCGGATTTACAATAAACCACAGGCAAATATTTTTCTAACTTCATTTTTTGATTTTATAACCCAAAATGCAGCACACCCTTTTGTTGCTGAATTAATTGATACCGGATTTGAAGACTACTTTCAGCTTTATGTGCTTCCAATTGTAGCCCGATATCCAGACCAAGACTTCCATTTGGTTGGAAAAGTAGCCGCAGAACTGGAAAGCCAGGTAAGAATAGTAGCCAACAGACACAAGCTAAAAATTAAAACAATTATCAAAGAACCAATACTTAATTTATTAAAACATTACATTAATTAACAAAAAACAATGAGCAAAATTGGAATAAACGGCTTTGGCCGTATCGGTAGACTTGTTTTTAGAGCTGCCTTAAAAAGAGGATTAGACATCGTAGCCATCAATGATTTAATTGAGCCAGACTACATGGCTTATATGTTGAAGTATGATACTGTCCACGGCCAGTTCGACGGTACGATCGAAGTTGTTGACGGTAACTTAGTTGTAAATGGCAAAACCATTCGTGTAACTGCAGAAAGAAATCCTGCGGATTTGAAATGGGATGCTGTTGGCGTTGAAGTTGTAATCGAATCAACTGGTTTATTCTTAACTCGTGTAGATGCGGAGAAACACCTTGCAGCTGGTGCTAAAAAAGTAGTATTCTCTGCTCCTGCTAAAGATGCAGACATCCCTACATACGTAATGGGTGTTAACCACGATAAATTAACTGCAGATCAGACAATCGTTTCTAATGCATCTTGTACTACAAACTGTTTAGCACCAATTGCTAAAGTATTAAACGATAACTTCGGCATTGTAGAAGGTTTAATGAGCACAATCCACGCGGTAACCGCTACACAAAAAACTGTAGATGGTCCTTCAGCTAAAGACTGGAGAGGTGGACGTGGTGGTTTCTCTAACATCATTCCTTCATCAACCGGTGCAGCTAAAGCTGTTGGTATGGTACTTCCAGAACTAAAAGGTAAATTAACTGGCATGTCATTCCGCGTTCCTGTTGCAGATGTTTCTGTAGTAGATTTAACTGCGCGTTTAGAAAAACCAGCTACTTATGAGCAAATTAAAGCCGCAATGAAAGCAGCTTCTTTAGAAGGTCCTTTAAAAGGTGTTCTTGCATATACTGAAGATGAGGTTGTTTCAACTGACTTTATTGGTAACGATCACGCTTCAATCTTTGATGCTGGCGCGGGTATCTCTTTAAATGATAACTTCGTTAAAGTTGTATCTTGGTACGATAATGAGTGGGGATATTCTTCTGCGCTTGCAAAATTCGTAGAATACTATGCAACACTTTAATGAATTTAATTAGCATTTAAGTTATTTTAACGAAAAGGCTCCAATATGGAGCCTTTTTTTTATGACAAAACATTTTTTCAGGAAGAAAACGAAACTAAATGACCAAAATTTAAGATATATAATATTTTATGTATTAATTTACTGTAAACACATGGTTAAATCATCAACATAAGGCATGTTTTCGAGTCTATTAACTGAAAAGAACACGTTTGGACACGATTTGAATATATTATATAATTTTTTGACAATATTTAACAATTAATGATGGATATTTTACCTTATATTTGTCACATTGACGGTTATAAGAAGCGACTTTTGAATTAACTGCAACAGTCAAAAAAAAATGACACAAAAAAGCAGGTTTTTTCTTAGTGTATTTTTTACACTATCGAAAGTTTTCCTATATTTGTATCATGATAGACAAACAAATGTTTATCACATTAAAAAGATAAATCATTTCCAATTAAACTTCGGTTTAAAGGAGATTAAAAACAAAGCCTGGCTCATAACAGGTTTATATTTGGTTAGAAAAAAGAGACATGTCTGGATGGAATGTCTCTTTTCTTATTTATGGCCAATTTTAATCTGAGTTGTACACCTAAAAATCGATTTTCCTAAATCTTCACCTTATCGGCGCGGTTGCGTATTCTGCTTAAGGTCTCTAATCTCATACCCAGGTAACTTGCAATACACCTTAACGGCACTCTGGCAAAAACGTGTGCATGGGTTTCCATAAAACGTTCGTAGCGGTTTTCTGCTGTCGGCAGGCGCGCAAGTATTGCACGCTCAGAAGCCTGATGATGTTGCATATTGAGAATTTTCCGCCCAATGATATTGGTTTCTGGATAAACATCATACAAATGATAGATCAATATTTGCGGAATAGCCACAAGTTTTGCATCCTCAAGTGATTGAATGTATTCGATAGATGGACTCGACAAATTATCGTAAGGATTTTGTATCGCGCTGATAAACTCGTTCCCAAGGCTAATCCATGTTGTGAGTTCTTTATCCTGATATTTTACGAAACCTCTGGCCAACCCTTTTGCCAGGAAAAAAACATTGCTATTGTACTCTAAAGGAGAGAGAATGTATTTGTTCTTTTTAATCTCGAGAAAGTGCGCGCCGCCTTCAATTTCCCTCACAAAACCATCAGAAAGCGTAGTGAGGTTTCTGAAATAAGATAAGACAGATTGGATCAGATGGTTTTTTTCGAGCTCAGACATAACATTAAGGGATAGCAAATACTCGATAAGTATAGCAAATACTACAGTATTATCAAAGAAAGTGCAAAAAAAATCGCTTCATATTAATTTATCGATACACTCAAAGCCGACATCAACGGTTTAAACAGTATGTAATCGCAATCAAATCATATTTAAAAATAACATTTGGGCCTGCGGCTTTTTTTTGTTACCAAATAATAACCCACTGATATTTCATGCGACCCATATTCATAGTTGCCAAGTTTATTCAAACTATAATCATACGCATAACCTACACGCAAATTCTGCCGTACAAACAACTCTGTAATTAAACCCAAAGCTGCACGTTGCCTTAAATCGCTCTGCAACTGAGGTTTTGGATACAGTTTTACCGATGTTCTGTAGGCTGCACCAATCCAAAAACGCTCTTTGAATAATAAAAAGGCATTCAAATCTAAAGATGTTGGCCCGCTTAAATCATCTTTAATCAAAAACGTTGGCCGGAATACACAGTCATAATTTAGCGGCAATGCCCAACCAGACGATAAATAAAAATGTGGCTGCACTTTATAACTTAACGAACTGTAAGAATCGAATACGGAAAGCGATCGCGAAAGCAAATTATCGGCAGAAAAACCGATAAAAAATTTTTCGTTAGAATAGTGTACACCAGCACGTATATCTGGACTAATCTGGCTCACTGCACCTGTCGGGATTCTTGCATCACCCTGATCAATCGGATCGAGTAAATTTCCGTTTGTCCCAACCTGAATTGCGCCAATACCTAAACCGAATGCCAGAATATTGGTTTCAGTTCGGTCTAATTTAATCCGGTACGCCATATTCAAAGAAGTATTTAAACTACTCTGTGCACCAATTTTATCTTTAGTCATAATTACACCTATGCCAAGGCTTTCGTCATTAACTGCTTCATCGGCAGAAATAGAAAGTGTTTGTGGCGCACCTTTTACGCCTGTCCACTGCGAGCGTACAAAGGCCTGCATGTACAATTCTTCTTTATATCCCGTATAACCGGGATTGATATACATACCATTGAAAACATATTGCGCAAACTGTGCATTTTGCTGCGCGAAACAACAGATATACAACAGAGAAAACAATGCAGTAAAACATACTTTTTTGGAGCGTGTATGATTTTTTAACATTACCTAATAATTGTGATGTAGCCCTTATACTCCAGCCAATCTCCTGAACCATTACGGACTTTAACGATATAGAAATAAGTACCATCGCTTAATCCGTTGGCAGTCCAGTCATTCAGATATTTATTAGACTGATAAACTGTACTGCCCCAGCGGTTAATGATGGTCAATTGATTTTGATCAAATGCATCGAGGTTTTCAATATGAAATGTGTCGTTCTTGCCGTCCCCATTTGGCGTAAACACATTTGGCACATGTAAACCAGCAATTTCTTTTTGATCTGTAGAGGTATTGTTTTTTAAATTTGGATCGTATTCATGTGCAGAAACAGTTGCTGTATTGCTAACCATTCCCGCTTGTTTGCTGCGTACACGGATAACCAATTCGGCGAACTCCGCATTGCGTAAAGATTCAATATCCCATTTTATGGTTCTGGTAGCAGGATCATAAAGTGCTAGTCCCATTGTTGGTTCAGCCAGACTTTCAAACTGCAGGTTCTCTGGCAGAATATCTAAAATATGAACAAGGGAGGCATCATCAACTCCATTATTGCGCACATCCAAATAATATTCAAAAACCTGGTTACTGTAAACCTGACGCTGTTCAGACCGTTTGGTTATTGCAACATCCGCAGAAAGCCTGCTCTGTACAACCACTTCAATTTCATCTGATAAATCGGAAGTACATCCTCCAGCATTAATTGAAGCTACTTTATAAATCCCGGCTGTAGCCGTAATAAGCGATTGTTTATTCTGGTTTGGCACCAAAATTCCGTCTTTGTACCAAATATACGAACTTGCACCTGCCGAGTTGGCACGCAGAACCACAGACGATCCTTTCGTAACCGTTACTAGCTGGCGTGCATTGGAGGCACTTTGCCCATAACTTTTGGCGATAAAAAACCAAAGGAATGGCAAAAACAAGAAGGTCCGAAACCTACTGCTCATATATTAATACTACCGGATTTTATTAGATTAAAATGTTACTGCGCCTGCCGTACCTGTAATTTCCGCTGGTGTAATGGTTGGTTTTGATGGTTTTGCTGAAACAGTTACGTTGTGATCTACAGTTTGCGGGCAATATTTATTTCCATTGATCACATATCCAACTTTTAATCTGTAGGTTTTAGTACCTACTGCAGGAGCAGCTGGCGTATAATCTTTTCCGTTTTCTCCTGCAATGGCAGTTTCACTTCCGCCGCTAACTGTATACCATTGGTAAGCCAGAGTGGTAATAGTTGGATCTTCAGGATTTGTAACTGAACCTTTTTGCGTTTGTGGGCTCTCCACACAAAAATCTGCCGCAGTAAAATTGACTACTAAAGGTTTCAATACATAAACCGGAATTTCTTGCATATCGGATTCACAGGCACCTGCTGTTGTGGCTTTAGAACTCAGATAGTAATAACCGGTTTTTAAATCTGCGGCTAGAATTTTTATTCCGCCGGATAAGGTTACCGGCGTAGATGCCATTGTGGTAGAGGTTGCGCTATAACGTACAATCCATTGCTGACCTGTAGCTGGTGCCGGGAGTATTAAATCGGCATCTTGGCAAAATAAATTTGTGCCTGCGGCCGCGGGCGATACCTGTGCATTTGCATGCAAGAAACTACAAAAAAGAATTAATGTAGCCACTACGAGAGTTTTTGTGATGATACGTGTCATGGGGACTGGATTTAAAATTGTTTCTATATTTTTTGTTTAATTAATATTGTGAACTGGTATTGAGCAGCACATGCGGCGCTGCCGGTTTTTGAACAATGTGTATTGTAAAAGGCATGGTGCGTGAGCAGCCATTTGCATTTTTGATCGTCAACATTCCGGAGTAACTCCCCGCAGCAATATTGGCGGGTAAAGTGAATGGAATATTTCCTGCCGGAAGTGTTGCATTTGTAATTGAACTAAAGTTTACATCTGCCCAGGTGATGCTATAACTTATCGGATTGTTAACTGCATTAGAATAGGTTAATGCGCTCATATTAAACCCTGAACAGATTTCTGGTACAGTGCCCAAAGCAAGATCGGGCAGCGCATTTACCTGAACAGGAAAAGCAACAGAATTGGCGCAAGTTGTAGCAGTTGCATTAATGGTATACAAAATTGAAATAGTTCCTGTGGCTTTTCCGGTAACCAAACCAGTGGCATCAACCGTTGCGATACCAGCATCTGAAGACGTCCAATAACCGCCAGAAACGGTATTCGATAATGCAATGCTTTCGCCAACACAAACCTGCCCTGCGCCAGAAGTAATACCAATTGTTGCGTACGGCTTAACCAAAACCTTTAAAGGTTGCCGTGCTGCACTTACGCAACCGGTAGTTTGGTTCACAGATTCTACATAGTAGGTTTTATCTGCGTTTAAAACTGCTGTAGTATATGTATTGCCGGTAAACAAAAGATTGCCACCAGTTAATGCATCGTACCATAAATAAGAAATTCCGCTTTGCGGATTATTTACAGACAACTGCGCGGCAGTTCCGGCACAGGTACTGGCATCTGTTACCGATACCGTGGGCAAAGGATTGATATTTAAAATTATTTTTACCCTTTCAGAAACGGACGACAGGCAATTGTCTCGCCGAGATTCAACATAATAAATATGCTGACCAACACTCAACTCGCCCGGATCATAACTTGGTCCGGTATAAACTGGAGTTGTTGCGTTCAAACTGGTGTACCAGTTGTAGGTTGTACAAGATTGCTGGTTGGCAACAGATAAAATATTGGGCTTGCCAAAGCAAATCTCTTTAATATCGGTTGCTTCCCCATTTATTAATGGTTGTGGCTTTGGAAGTACTTTAGTTACATTATAAATATGCATCTCGGTACCTACCGCAAGCAAACCTCCCCATGAAATTTTAACGCGATCGAAAGATGCAGCTACCGGGAAAGAAATTTCAAATTTTGTTGCAGAACCTGCCACTGGCTTAACAGTGACATTTGTAGTACCAAACGCACCTCCTACAGCGGTATTTTCGAGATAAGGTTGTATGGTAAAACCACTAAGCAAGTTGAGGCCTCCGCCTCCATCGTAAACAATTTTTACAGAATCCAAGGGTTGCGACGCTTTGGCGAAAATTGCAGTTAAAAATACTTCGTTTATGGCTTGCAACCCTGTATTTAAAGTAGCGTAAGTCGCATATGTTGGATCTGCATCTATCGCTGCGTATGAATTTGTAACCGCAGCTGTAGAGTTAAGTAAGTTTGCTCCGTTTACGCCTGTTAGCACATCAATTCCTTTATCGCAATCCAAATTAACCGTTGTAGTTTCTGTAGTATAGGCAGCAAAAACTCTCGTAGAAATACCAAGCGCAGCAAGTGGCGTAGCACTAAGTCGCACATATACACCATTATATGGCGCAGCAGAAGTAACATCCAGTTCTATAGCGCCATCGCCACTTAACAATCCGGCAATCGGTCCATTATATGTTGCGCTACGTGTGGCTGTTTTCGCAGTTGTATTCAGATTGATAAACGTACCAACTTCTACTGTCCCGCTTACGCCAACAAAGGCTGCGGGAAGAGAAATTTTTAATTTGGTGATTTTATTTCCAGCAACCGAAATTTTGCTTGCGTGTGATCCGTCATTAGTAAATTCCAAATACTGAATTACCTCTGAACTTCCGATAAGTGTATTTGCAGAAAGTGTAGAATATGATGAAGGGTCTGTATCGGCAGCATTTATATCATCCACAACCTTTCCGGGCGTAGCCAAAAGACCTGCAGACGTGCCTGCCCAGGTTTGAAAATTGGCATATAGGCGCGATGTATTCGTACATGTTTGCGCGTACAAATGACCACCCAGGGAAAAAAAACATCCGAATAGAAATAGACAAAAAAACCTCTTCAATTTGTTTGGGAGAGCACAACTTAGGGGTTTATTTGTGATCTTACGTAAAAAAGAAGTGCTTGGATTTTAGGTGCGTTCATTTTATTCATTTTTTTTTAAATGAATGACAACACGCTAACAATAATGGCGATAAGTTATCTGTTTTTTAGAATGGTAACGCCTAATGGAGGTAGATTTACAGTTATAGAATAGCGTTGCTGGTTGTACCCATCATTTTCAGCCAAGACATCTACCGCATTAATACAGCCGCTGCCAAAAAATTCAGGCGCATCCGTATTAAAGATTTCTTTCCATTTTCCGTCAAATGGAACGCCAATCCGATAGTTGTTGCGTAACACAGGAGTAAAATTTAACGCAATAATTAGAGTATCTTTAGCTTTTGGGCCTTTACGCATATATACGAAAACAGATTCATCGGCATTGTCTGCATCCAGCCACTCAAATCCTTCATAACTAAAATTGAAATGGTAAAGTGCTGGTTCTTTCCGCAATAAGAAATTTAAAGCTTTTACAGTTTCTTGCATGCCTTTATGTGGCGCATACTGCAGCAGATGCCAATCTAGGGATTGCGTAAAATTCCATTCATTTGTTGCGCCAAATTCATTTCCCATAAAAAGCAGTTTAGCACCAGGATGGGTAAACATGTACGCGTAAAGCGCGCGAAGGTTTGCAAACTTTTGCCATTCATCGCCTGGCATTTTATAAATCATTGGTGATTTGCCATGCACAACTTCATCATGAGAAAATGGAAGCATAAAATTTTCCGTAAATGCGTAAGTCATACTGAAACTAAGCAGGTTTTGATGGTGTTTTCTTCCTAAAGGGTCTATTCTGAAATATTTTTCCGTATCGTTCATCCATCCCATCATCCATTTCATTCCGAAACCCAAACCACCAGCATGCACCGGATGTGTTACGCCATGATAGGTGCTGCTTTCTTCGGCAATGGTGTGAACGCCTTCAAAATTTCCGTACACTGCTACGTTTAAATCCTGAAGAAACTGAATGGCACCAAGGTTTTCACTTCCGCCATACTCATTTGTTGCTGCATCTTTATCTTTTCGCGAGAAGTTAAAATAAAGCATCGAAGCAACAGCATCTACACGTAATCCGTCTGCATGGTATTGATCCAGCCAAAAAATAGCGTTACTGATTAAAAATGACCGTACTTCATTCCGGTCGTAATTAAAAATATACGATTTCCAATCGGGATGAAAACCTTTCCTCATATCTGCGTGCTCGTAAAGATGTGTACCATCAAATTCATACAAACCATGTCTGTCGCCCGGAAAATGTGATGGCACCCAATCTAAAATTACGGCAATGCTGGCTTTGTGCAGTTCATCAATTAAAAACATAAGATCTTCTGGCGATCCATATCTGGAACTTGCAGCGAAATAACCTGTAATCTGATATCCCCAACTCGGGAAAAAAGGAAATTCCATCACGGGCATCAATTCTACATGGGTAAATCCCATTTCTTGTACATACGGAATAAGTGTTTTGGCTACTTCTTTCGCGGCAAGCACACGTTCCGGATCTGCGGGATCACGCTGCCATGAACCCAGATGAATTTCATATACGGAAATGGGTTGATCCAGCGCATTAATCTGCGTACGGGTATTTAGCCATTTTTTATCTTTCCATTTGTAATCGGTTTCCCAGACGATTGAGGCAGTTTGAGGCGGGTGTTCCCAACGGCGCGCGTAAGGATCGCCTTTTTGATGTACAGAACCATCAAAACCCACAACAGAATATTTGTAAACCTCGCCCTTTGCCAAGCCTGGAATAAAGCCTTCCCAAATGCCAGATTTGTCTGGTCTTTTATATAAATGATGTGAAGATGCATCCCAGTTATTGAAGTTTGCAACAACACTAACCTGATGCGCATTTGGCGCCCAAACCGAAAAATAAACCCCTTTTACCTGATCAACTTCAAGAATATGCGAACCCATTTTTTCATACAAACGAAAATGCTTGCCTACAGAAAACAGATCAATATCATATTCAGTAAATAAACTGTGTACCCAAACCGATTGGCTCTGGTTTGTTTTGTTGCTGCTGATTTTTTTGGATGAAGGGACTTTCTTAGGTGTTGGCATGTAGTTTTGGTTAGATATATTTAACCCCAAGTACTAAACAGTATTTGGGGTTAAAAGATTTAGAGACTTAAAATTAAAATCTCAGAAAAAGTTTTGGTGCATTTAAAATGCAGGCAATTGTGTTCATCAGTTGTAAAATCTGCGATCTCGCGACCATCTACCACCACCTTTTTTACCTGAAATGCAACACCATTCACATTACAATTGTAAAGTTCATAATTTGGTGTATACATCCCTTCGCTCACCTGACTAATTTTTATGGAAGTGCTATCTCCTTTTACAACAAATTTTTTCTCCAGATAAATTTCCTGCTCGTAAGCGAAAGTATCTCCGTGGTCTTCGTACATAAACGAATTGACTTCGTAATCGCTGTTGTAAATATTCAGAACCACTTCTGTAATTGATTTTTCATCAACATACTGCATCACCGGATATTGCGGGATAACAGAACCTGCACGAACAAAAATCGGCATGCTGTCAATTTTGGCTTCAACAGTATATTCATTTTCACCATCCAGCATTTCATTTGTCCAGTAGTTGTACCATTTTCCTTTCGGGAGATAAACCCTGCGTGAAATGGCACCTTGTTCTAAAACCGGGCAAATCAATAATTTATCGCCATAGGTAAATTCATCCTGACGGAAATGATTGCTTAGGTTTTCTTGCTCCAGCATGACCAAAGGCCGCAAAATT
Source organism: Pedobacter terrestris (assembly GCF_052343045.1). Lineage (NCBI taxonomy): Bacteria > Pseudomonadati > Bacteroidota > Sphingobacteriia > Sphingobacteriales > Sphingobacteriaceae > Pedobacter > Pedobacter terrestris. The sequence continues at coordinate 3,483,834 of NZ_CP180264.1, forward strand.
GGAAAACCATAACGGTGATGTTCCCAAAATACAGAATAGAAATATGGCAAAAGACGATACCTCAGCTCTATGAATTTGCGGTTGATATCTTCGAAAAATGTTCCGAAACTCCAGGGTTCTCTTTCGGCTGTATCTCCTGCAGAATGCGCACGCATAAAAGGTGAAAATGTACCCAATTGAATCCATCGGGTAAATAATTCGCCATCTGGCTCACCGCTAAAACCGCCAATGTCGGTTCCGCAGAATGGAACACCAGAAACCGATAAACGCTGACATTGGATATTGCCAATTTTTAAGTGTTCCCAAGTGGCAATATTATCGCCAGTCCACACGCTTGCAAAACGTTGCATTCCTGCATAGCCGGCACGGGTAATGGTAAACGGTCTTTTATTGCGCATCAGCTTTTTCAAACCTTCGTAGGTAGAACGTACCATCTGCATACCGTACACATTGTGTGCCTTGCGGTGAGAACCGCGAAATCCGTCATAATTGTGGCGTACATCATTTGGGAAAGTTCCAGAACCAAATACAGCAGGTTCATTCATATCGTTCCAGAATCCTGCAACGCCCATATCTACCAGTTCTTTGTACAAATTGCCCCACCAGGTACGTACTTTAGGATTGGTAAAATCTGGAAACTGGCATCGTCCGGGCCATACATGCCCTTCCATATAATAATCATCACTTCTTCGGCAGAAAAAGCGTTTCTCTTTTCCTTCTTTAAATACCCAATAATCGTCGTCTACTTTAATTCCGGGATCAATCATTACAACGGTTTTGAAACCATCGTCAGCAAGTTCGCGGATCATCCGTCTCGGATCTGGAAAATATTTTTTGTTCCAGGTAAAGCAACGGTAACCGTCCATATAATCGATATCGAGATAAATCGCGTCACAAGGGATTTTTCTTTCGCGAAACTGTCGTGCAATTTCTTTCACTTTAGTTTCAGGATAATAACTCCATCTGCATTGCTGATAACCTAAAGTCCATTTTGGAGGCATTGGATGCGTACCCGTTAAACTGGCATAGCGTTTTACTACATCCATCATATGCGGACCGTGGATATAGTAATATTGCAATTCTCCACCATCTGCCCAGAAACTGGTTTTCCCTACATCTTCGCCGCCAAAATCAAAATAAGACTTGAAGGTATTGTCAAAAAATATCCCGTATGCGGCATTGTTGTGTAGCCCGATATAGAAAGGAATGGTGCGATATAATGGATCTTGATTCCAGCCGAAAGAATAGGCATCAGTATTCCAATTTACAAACCGGCGACCGCGTAAGTTAAAATTGCCAGATTTATCGCCTAAGCCAAAGAAATTTTCTTCAGGGTGGCATTTTTTTGTGGCATAAATATAATATCCGCCAAAATCTACATTTTCTTCCCAATGCATTGAGTTGGCTTCATCAACCATCAACAGATTGGTTACATTGTCATGAAAAGAAATGTGAAATGTGGCTTTATCAATTTTACAGGTTACCGAGTTGGTAGATATGGAATAGGTTTCTTCCTGTTCAGTCATTTTAAAAACGGAAACCTTTTGATCTACTTCGGGAACGGCATATGAAAATTCATCGAGAAAAACTCCATGTGGAGCCAGACGAACGCGAATAATTTCATCGCTTACCACTCTAATTTCAACCCGTGCATCTCCATCGGAAAAATAAAACCGGTTGCCCTCCTTTTTTACCCTTTTTACAGTACCGAGGTATTGTTTTACAATGGGTTTTACCGAAATATCTACCGGATTGTTTAAATGTTGTATTTCTTGTTCCTTTTCGATCAGGTCTTTTGTATCGTCAGGCGTATCGTTTTGCGCTTCCATCCTTAAGTGTTCAAAATCTTAACAGCTTTTTATAAATGTTGAGGTCAATTAGAAAGCACTATATTACAAATATTTTATAAAAGGAGATAAATTAAATCATAAAAAAGCCCAGCTGCGTTTTAAGGCAACCGGGTAAGTTTTTGAGCAAAAACACTTACGGATTGAAGGTAAAAGCCAGGTAGTAAATGGCGCCTGCTGCCGGGTTTCCGTAAGATGTGATGTAATATTTGTTGAGCACATTTGATCCGCCTAGTTTTACCACTGACATTACTGAAGGGATTCTTAAACTTACTTGTGCATCTAATGAGCTATACGCCGGAACATTGCCTGCAGCGAATGATGAATTCCAGTAAAAGCTGTCTTGCCAACGGTAAGCAATGTTAAATCCAAAATTTTTGATAATTTCTTTATTGCCCAAACCCAAATTATACCGCACTTTTGGTGTATTAAAGTCGTTAATGTAGTTTGCGGGCAAATCGCCAATTTGATTGTAAGACACATTGCCGGAAACGTTATATTTCCCAATCAGATAATCTAAACCTAAAGCAGCACCATAAGAGGTAACTTTACCTTCTGCATTAACCGGCACGCCATATTTAACAAAACTTCCGTTTACATCCTGATATACATTTACGGCAGTGATAAAATCGCGGTATTCGTTGTAATAGGCATAGGCATCAATCAAAAATTTTGGACCCAGCAGGCCTTTGTAACCAATTTCGTATGCTTTAACGCTTTCCGGACGAACGCCTCTGGCATCAAAAGTATATTTTTGCAGCAATGCGGCGTTTGGTGCACCAGCGATTACTGAGGCCACGTAAGCACGATAACTGCTTTCTGTAAATCCTTTCTGTGCTTCAACATTTAGATTGTATTTGGTTAAAAACTCTGGCAAACCACCAATTAGTCGTTGCACACCACCACCAACAGAAAGATCTATATATTGGTTTTGCGTGGTTGGATTGCGGTAACCGGTTTGAAAAGACAGGCGGATATTGTTGTTTGGCGCAACGGTAAATACACCAGTTACACGCGGTGTAAACCGACCCTCAAAATTGGTACTTTTATCGTATCGCCCCGCCACAGTCAACTTGAAGATCTGGCCAAATTTCCGTCCCAATTGTGCAAATGCACCATATTCATTAATGTTAATTTCGCGATTCAAATCATCAAAAATAGTTCCGCCAGAGCGCAGCTGGTAAAGTCTGGATGATGCGCCAACCTGCAACTCTACCGCATTATTTAATAGGTTAGTAAAATTGTACATCCCTTCATAATGATACAAATTGGTTCGATCGTCAAACTTCGCTCCATAAATCCCTTTTGAAGGATCTGTAGCACTAATGGTGGTATTCTGAATTTGTTGTTTTAACGATTCAAAGGCTGGTGTTCCGGGTTGTGCGCGCCCAGCATCGGCCGCAGCTCTGGCTGCTGCATGTGCTGCGGCATCTCCAGCACCTTGAGAACGGGCTGCAGAATAAGCCAATGTATAAGTTGGAAACCATTGTCCTGCTGTTGGAGATGATTTTTCATTTATATAGCTACCTAAAATGGAAGCGATGTAAGAATCTCCGGAACGTTCTTGTGTCGTGTATGCACGCAAAAAGAAATCTTGTCCTTTTATTTCAGCTTTGTATTGGCCGATATTAAAATTGCGAAGAGAATACCGGTCTGATCCGGTATAAACAGAAGTTCCTGTGCCCCAGTTGGCCTGCAAAGTTGCCTGAATGGTAGAAGTAATATTGTAATATAATGCTCCGGATGCTTTCATGGATTTTGTATCATAATCGACAAGGTCTGATTCATTGTAGCCTGTGCGCGATACGGTTTGACTTGGTGTGGTTTGTTTATTAAGGCTATACATTACGCCTAAATAAGGTAAAGCTGGCCGTAACGCGGCGTAAGTCGCGTTGGAGCTTACCATAGAAACAATTTGAGGATAGGTTAATCCTGCATTTATAAAATTATTAAATGCGGCAAAGCCGGCTGGCGAAGATGCCTGAAAAGCTGCCTGGACAGCGCGTGCCGCGCCAAGTAAATTGGAATTCACCTCATCGCCGTAAACATTTACGCCGTCATATCCAGGATCTGAATTGCGATCGCCGGCTTTTGGACTGTTGGAAATCCGATCGAAATTGGAATAATTTCCGGCAAACCAGTCTTTGGCCTGCAGATAAGAAAACGCTGCTTTCGCACCAAATTTATTGTTCCAGGATTTCGCCACGCGAACATCAAGTTGATTAAATTGTTGTACACTGCTGTTGTCATCATTCACGTGGTTAACGCCCGTTTTGTACTGAAAACTTGCACCCGGATAACGAAACGGATCTTTAGAAGTCATCAGTAAAGTTCCGTTGATGCCACCTGCGCCATACAATGCAGAAGATGCACCAGGCAAAAGCTCTACATTATCAACATCAAGCTCAGTAATGCCGACAATATTGCCAACAGAGAAATTAAGTCCCGGTGCCTGATTGTCCATTCCATCAATATATTGGTTAAAACGGGTATTTCCATTAGAATTAAATCCACGCGTATTGATGGATTTAAACGTTAAGCTCTGCATACTGCTTTCTACGCCTTTCATATTGTTTAGCGCATCATAAAATGAAGGCGCTGCAATTTCGCGTATAGAAGCAGCACTCATGCGTTCTATAGAAACCGGAGATTCTAGTATGCGTTCTGGTGTACGTGATGCGGAAACTACAACATCGCCACCCAAAACAACTTCTGGTTGCATTTCAATATTAATACTTTCACTTTTAGAACTTAACTGGCGCTCTTGTTTGGCATAACCCACGTAAGAAAACTGTAGTGTAAGTGGAAAGGTTGCAGCAGTACTCAACGTAAATTTACCCTGTGCATCACTCGTGGTGCCTCCACTTTTTCCTTTAATTAAAATCGTAACACCGGTTAAGGGTTCTTTAGTTTGACTATCTGTAACAGTTCCCTGGATAATGTTTGTTTGTGACTTGGCAACTGCAATATGCAGCGCAGCGAAAATCAACATCAAATAAAAGATGCGTGAACCCTTCCTGCTCATAAGTTAGTTGATTGGTTATTTGGTTAGCGATTAATTAGTTATATAAACTTAATTTGTTTTTCTGAATTAAACAAATTTGTGTTACGCAATAAGTATAAATCAATTTTGTAATTTTGACCGCCATTTAGTTTATCGTACTTTGCATATTTAATAACAATATCTTAACAATTTGATGTTGAACTTTTAGCTACCTACAATGAATAAAATCAAAGCGCTTTTCTGCATAATTATACCTATAGCTATTGCTTTTCTTTTTAATACCAAACTTGGCGATACACCACCTTTGTTAAAATTTCTAAATCCTTTCCGCGGTTTTTGGCAAAACGCCGAGAACAACCATTTTATTTTTAACCACAAAGTGAAGATTAAAGGTGCGAAAGATAAAATTGAAATTGTATTTGATGACCGCATGATTCCGCACATATTTGCGCAGAACGATTACGATTTGTATCTGGCACAAGGTTATGTTACGGCCATGCACAGACTGTGGCAGATGGATTTCCAGACGCGCTTTGCAGCCGGAAGAATTAGTGAAGTAGTAGGTAAAAAAGCTATAGAAGTAGACCGTTATCAGCGCAGAATGGGAATGGTATATGGTGCAGAAAAATCATTGGAAGGCATGATGGCCGATCCGCAATCTCGGGAAATGATCCAGGCGTATACCGATGGAATTAACGCATACATCAAAACGCTTTCTCCTGCCAGTTATCCTCTAGAATATAAAATTCTGGATTTTAAACCTGAAAATTGGACACCAATAAAATGTGCGCTGCTGCTTAAACAAATGTCTGCAGTTTTGGCAATGGGTTCTGATGAATTTTATATGACGAATATTCTAAAAAAATTCGGCCCGGAAATTACCAAAAACCTTTTCCCCGATTATCCTTTCCGCGAAGATCCAATTATTCCGGTAGGTACAAAATGGGATTTTAATCCATTGAAAATTCCGGCAACGCCACAGAGTTTTACAGATGCTACTACCGGAACCGTACAAACAAAAGAAAAAGAAGAAGGCATTGGCAGCAACAACTGGGCACTTTCTGGAAGTAAAACCGCTTCAGGTTACCCAATTCTGGCGAATGACCCACACCTTGATCTTACTTTGCCATCCATTTGGTACCAGATTCAGCTACACGCGCCGGGCATAAATGCTTACGGTGTATCTTTACCGGGCGCACCTGGTATTGTAGTGGGTTTTAACAATAAAATTGCCTGGGGCGTAACCAATGTTGCTGCAGATGTGTTGGATTTTTATCAGATCAGATTTAAAGACTCTACACATAACAATTACTGGTACAAAGGCAAGTGGAATGCAACCGTTAAGCGGAATGAAGAAATTAAAATCCGTGGCGATAAATCAGAAATAGACACTGTTGTTTATACGCACCACGGTCCGGTTGTATACTTTCAAAAACCCAAATACTCCAGAGCTGGAAATGTACCTGTGGGCGACGCTTTGCGCTGGATTGCACATGAAAAATCAAACGAACTAAAAACCTTTTACCTGTTAAACCGCGGAGAAAATTACAATGATTACCGCAAAGCTTTAAGTTTTTATACTGCACCCGCACAGAACTTTGCTTTTGCAAGTGTAGACAATGATATCGCCATTACACCAAATGGGAAATTCCCTTTGAAATGGAAAAACCAAGGAAAATTTATTCTTGACGGTACCGATCCGGCTTACGATTGGCAAGGATGGATTCCAAACAACCAGAATCCTACGGTAAAAAATCCGCCAAGAGGATTTGTAAGTTCTGCAAATCAATCTTCAACAGATCCAAGTTATCCGTATTACATCAATTGGGAATTTTCTCCTTATGAGCGTGGTAAACGGATCAATAATCGTTTAAGTGCAATGAATAAGGCCACTGCAGATAGCATTCGCTTAATGCAAACGGACAACTACAGTATTTTGGCGCAAAATGTATTGCCTGCACTTTTACCATTGTTAGATCCGGAGCAACTTAATGCTACTCAAAAAGAAGCCATGTCTATCACGGCAAAGTGGAACAAACGTTATGATGCCGGTGAAATTGCGGCCAGTATTTTTGAAATCTGGACAAAACGACTAAGCTTTGATATCTGGGACGACGAGTTTACCGTTAAAGGTATCCCAATGCGCTATCCTTCTAGAGACAGAACGGTAGAGATGATTTTGAAAGAACCCAATGCGCCCTGGTATGACAACATCAATACCAATAAAAAAGAAACCCTTACCGATTTGGTAAATGAAGCGTTCAAATTTAGCTGCGATAGTCTGGAACGCCGTTTCGGGCCAATCAATAAAGAATGGGCCTGGGCAAATGTAAAACAAAGCAACGTACCACATTTGGCAAAAATACCTGGTTTCGGATCTAAAATACTGATGATTGGTGGCGCGAAAAGTACAATAAATGCTTTGGGCGAAACCAATGGCCCATCATGGCGAATGGTGATTGAACTGGGCAAAACACCTAAAGGACATGGCGTTTATCCGGGTGGACAATCCGGAAACCCTGGAAGCAAGTTTTACGATAACATGCTGGATACCTGGGTAAACGGACAGCTTTACGATTTGTTTTTCATGCAAAACCCTACCGATACATCTGGAAAAATTATCTCTCGTTTAAAAATTTCAAAATAACCAAAATGGTATTCATCGCAATATTAATTATCTGTTTTCTGCTCCAAATGATTGCACCTTGGTGGGTAATCATTGTTATCTCTTTCGCTACATGCGGCATCATTAGTAAAAGTGGGAAAATTGCCTTTTGGCATTCTTTTTTAGCCATCGCCTTATTGTGGATTGGATATGCCTTATTTAAAAGTTTGCCGAATGATAACGTTCTTGCCGGCAGAGTTGCCGTAATGACGGGTATAAAACTGTGGTGGGCTTTACTTATTGTTAGTGGAATATTGGCTGGTTTGGCAGCTGGCATTAGTGGTTTTTGTGGATATCATTTCAGAATGGCCATGCTGCGCAAAAAAACTGACGAAAAAATAGCATAAGCCTTCGTACTTTTGAGCCGTGAATATAAATAGCGAAGAAATATTTTCCATACCCAATGCACAGCAGTTTGAACAGATTACCTTAAAAATTTTCAAACATCAGGCTGCAAATTGCCAGGTATATAAAGATTACATTTATCATTTGGGCGTTAACCCAGATCGCATATCTACAATAAAACAAATTCCTTTTCTTCCAATTGGCTTTTTTAAATCCCATAGTGTACTCAGCAATCAGAATCCTGTAGAAATTACCTTCAGCAGTTCTGGCACAACCGGAATGATTCAAAGCAGCCATCATGTTACAGATGTGCAGCTTTATGAGCAAAGTTATCTTAAAGCATTTGAACAGTTTTACGGAAAAGTAGATGAATATTGTTTTTTAGCTTTGTTGCCTTCCTATCAACAACGTGCAGGTTCTTCTCTTATTTACATGGTGAATGACTTAATCCAGAAAAGCAATCATCCAAAAAGCGGTTACTTCCTTTACAACCATGATGAACTGTTGGAGACATTGATGGAACTTAAAGCAAGCGGACAGCCTACAGTATTAATTGGCGTAACTTACGCCTTACTGGATTTTATTGAAAAATTTGATATCGATTTTCCTGACCTAATTGTGATGGAAACTGGCGGAATGAAAGGCAGACGGAAAGAAATGGTTAGAGAAGAGTTGCACAGCGTACTTACTCGAGGCTTTGGCATCTCCGCTATTCACAGCGAATATGGAATGACCGAATTACTTTCTCAAGCCTATTCTTTAGGCGAAGGTTTGTTTCAATGCCCGGCTTGGATGCGCGTTTTGATTCGCGATACCAATGATCCACTTTCATTAATTGACGAAGGAAAAACCGGAGGAATAAACGTCATTGATTTAGCCAATATCCACTCTTGCAGTTTTATTGCAACTCAAGATCTGGGCCGTATGGATGTGGAAGGTAATTTTGAGGTTCTGGGCAGATTTGACAATGCCGACATCAGAGGTTGCAATCTGCTGGTTCAATAAACCATATTAACTAGCTTTCTGCGCACATTGCGCACAAATTCCTCTTGCAATTAAATTCAGTCTCTCTACTTTAAAACCTTCCGGAACATGAGGTTGCGGAATCTGTACATTATCCAGGCAGTAAATTTTATGGCAGTTTTCGCAGTCGAAATGAACATGTTCATCCTGATGTTTGTGTTCTGTACAACCGTGAGAACAAATGGCATAATTCGCGGTTCCGTGACTATCGAGCACCTTATGGATAATGCCTTTTTCTTCAAAAGCCTGCAATACGCGATATAAAGTAACCCGATCTGCATCTTTTCCCATTACCTGTTCCAAATAAGGTTGAGAAGTCGCAGAATCACGGCCATTTAAAATTTCCAGCACCTGCAAACGTGCAGCTGTACGCTTCAATCCATTTTTAACCAATAGTTCTTCAAATCGCTCTGTGTTGTTTTCCATAACTTTGCAAAAATACGCATTTATATACTGATTTTGGCATTTTTGATGGTGATTGGGGGTGCGTAACTCGCATCTTTACTTTCCAGTTTCAATATACCTTTTACTTGTATGGGCTTATCGCTGTAAGCAATGGGACTGTCCATCTCCACCATAATCATTACCGGAACACCATTCTGCCCACAAAAAAAGCATTGATTAATTGGCAATGTGGCCAGCAAAAATTTTTGTTGTTTTTGCCCGCTTTTTATCGGGATAAGATAACCTTTAAGTTCGAAAGGTTTGTTTTCAAATCTTTTGATCAATTCAGAAAACATCGGGATCAGCTGGTTCTTTTCTGTAAGTTCAAACTGCACCGAGCCGATAATGTCCCAATTTAGCGACCTGAGCTGATCATTTGGATTGTGTTTTTGCGTTTGAGCAAAGCCCTGAAACCGCAAAAATATGAGCAAAAAAACGGCAAACAATTTCATAATTGTATCGCATTAAGTAAGAAAAATTCAGAGCGCCCATCGCCAGATTCGTTTATGATAAATTTCCCGCGGATGCGGATAGGTTTATCTGTCCAGTTAACAGCCTTTTGTGTTTTAACTTCCACCATTGATGGGATATCGCCCGAACCACAAAATGGACAAGATTCTATCGGCACAATAGACAACATAAACTGCGAAAAACTATTGCCTACTTTTATAGGAATAATGTAGCCCGGAAGCTCTATTGTTTGGTTATTTAATGTTCTGAGTTCTGCAGGAAAGATTACCTTCCAAACCAAAGGCTTTATTTGTTTTTCTTGTCGCAAAGCGATAAGACTCCAATTTGCCGTACGTAAATCTGTATGTACTTGCGGTTGCGCCTTTAGGTTGAAATAAGAAAGAGAAAAAATAAGGGAAACGATTGCCGCTAAGAGTAATTTATTCATGAGTCAGTTTTGCATTAAGCAGGAAAAATTCGCTGCGGTCATCGCCAGAAGCATTGATCTGAAAAATGCCTGTAATTTTAATTGGTCTTTCCGTTATGGCTACAGGTTTGGCCATCTTTACTTCAATCATCGATGGAATATCTCCAGAACCGCAATACGGACAAGATGCAATTGGTACAATAGAAAGCAAAAACTGCGAAAATTTTTCCCCCACCTTTGTCGGTATCATATATCCCGGCAGGGTAATTTGCTTTTTGTTCAATGCTTTCAGCTTTGCCGGAAACACACTTCCCCATTTTCCGGGAGAAAGTTCTGCATCGTAACGTAAACCAATTACATTCCACGTGGGCGTACGCAAATCGGTGTGAACAATTTGTGAAAAACTACAATGCATACTCAATATAAACAGAACGCCTAAAATTATCTTTTTCATGCTAATTGTCTTTATTTAAAGTTTTCGCTATATCTACATGATAACTTTGAAACGCCGGAATAAGCGATGAAATTACACCAATGGTAATTCCTGAAATTAATAGATAAATTTCACCAATATCAAAATGTAGCCCGCTTAATCTGGCCTGAGAGGAATCTTGATAAAATCCAATAAGGGAAAGTGAAAAATGCCCGATACACAAGCCAACAAGTGTACCGATAAAAGTGACCAGAATACCTTCTATCAAAACCATTATAAACAGTTTACTTTTAGAAGCACCCAAACAACGCATTACGGCCAAATCGTACTTTCGTTCTTTCATAGCATTAAACAGACTAACAAAAATACTGAAGCAGGAAATGGCCATAATTAATACAGCGAACCATTTGAGTGTATTGATGCCAACGCCAATAAGTGAGAATAAACGGGCACTTTCCATAGCAGGCGATGCGGCTTGCATGCCAGTACTTTTATTTACCATTCTTGGAAATAAAATAACCGACATTGGTGAACGGTACTGAATTAACAATGAAGTAATTTCCCGATCTGTAATCTCTTTATGTTCTTCACTGTCTGCGTGATGATGGTGTACATCGCTTTCGCCCTTTTCGTGCATTTTATATACACTGCCAATATTGGTTAAAACCAAATTATCGGTTACATTTCCCTGCAGTTTTAAAATTCCGCTTACGCGGTATGCGTGTTGTTTGTGTATATCATCGCCACCGGTTAAACCATGTGCACCGAAAAATGTATCGCCAATTTTAAGTCCGGATTCTGCGGCCACAGTATTGCCGAGCGTAACTTCCAGATCTTTTTTCCAGAAACTGCCTTGATTGATTTTCAGTCCGTACAAATGAATAAAGGAAGTATCGGTACCAACAATTCTAAATCCATTGTAATTATCACCTAAAGCCAGCGGAACAGCACGTTTCACCATCGGGTTGCGCATAATTTTTTCGGCTTCTGCAACCGGAATATTTCCTGTAGGAAAATCTATATGGTAAATACTGCTTAAAATGAGCTGCAACGGACTTCCTTTTGCACCAACAACCAAATCAATATCTTTTGCATTTGATTCTAATTTGCCAGAAATCTGGATTGAACCCAATAACAACATTGATAAAATTCCCACACCAAAGGAAACCAACAATACATTTAAGCAAGTAGCAAGTTTGTTTTTTGATAAGTTTTTGATACAAATTTCAAATAGCGTGCTCATAAAGTATATGTGTTGGCAATAAATGGAGAAATGCGGGTATCATGCGTAGCAATAAGCAATGCGGCGCCATTGTTTTTAGCTTGCGTAGTGAGCATATTTACAACGTGACGGGCGTTGGTATCATCCAAACTGGAAGTTGGTTCATCAGCAATTAATACATCTGGCCGGTTCACCAATGCACGCGCAACAGAAACCCGCTGCAATTGCCCCTGACTAAGCGCAGCTGGGTATTTTGAAGATTCGTCGCGGATTGCTAAGGCATCAAGCAAGCTCAGGTTATGTGCATGATCATTTGGCAATCCGGCCATTAAAGCGGCGAGTTCCAGGTTCTCCAATACATTTAAAGATCGGATGAGATGCGGCCGCTGAAAAACAATTCCAATATGCGCACCTCTAAACTGATCTCTTTTACGCGCAGGTAATGAATATAAATCAGTTCCATCTAGGTTTACGGTACCTTGAGTTGGCGACAATAAGCCTGAAACGATGTTTAAAAGCGTGCTTTTTCCACTTCCTGATGCACCAAGCAACAACCAATGCTCCATATCGGCAATTTCCCAATCGGCGAAATCAATTTGCCTTTTGCTGTCATAACGATGTGTTAAAGATTTTATCTTAATCATTAGCCAAACGTGTTTTTGATGTGTTTACTGTTTTTGGTGCCAAATGTTTTATGGCGTATTGCCTGTACAGTTCAATTCCGTCATCGGTACTGTGTTTACAAGACGGTGCAAGCATTGAAACGCAGGCCAACGTGGTGGTAAATAAAATTTTGTGTAGTTTATTCATGTTATGCCAGATTAATGTTTGTGTTTAATGACGCAGGTATTTAGAAGTTTAAGGTTTACAAAATGTGCGGCGGCGATGATAACACCACCCAAAGGAATTAGTATCGGTTCTAAAGAATCTATGCCCAGAAAATGCCCGAAACCGATGAAAGAAAATCCGATAACAAGCAAAAATACCGGCAGTATTTTTTGATGGTCTTTCCGATACGCGCGTCCTAAACTCCAAATACCAAGCAATAATGACAGTACAATCATCCCAATTTCTACTGCTTCATTGGCTAGAAATTCAAGACCCCATAGCGGTAACATGGTAAGCACAAATGGCAAAGCAGCGCAGTGAATTGCACAAAGTGTTGACGCTGTGATCCCTATCCTATCCAAATTTATTTTCCTCATTGCTAATTTCATATCTATAATATTAAGTGCACAAATATAAAAGCAATATTGTTGCATTTGTGAATTTTAAAAATATATTTGCAACATAATTGCATTAACATGATAAAGAAATTACCCGTAACCGTCTTAAGTGGTTTTTTGGGAAGTGGAAAAACCACGCTGCTAAATGCCATACTGGCGAATAAGAACGACCTAAAAGTTGCAGTGATTGTAAACGATATGAGTGAAATCAATATCGATGCTGCTTTGGTTAAAAGTCAGAACAGTTTGTCAAAAACGGATGAAAAACTGGTAGAAATGAGCAATGGCTGCATTTGTTGTACACTGCGCGAAGATTTAATGATAGAAGTAGAAAAGCTGGCTATGGAAAACAGGTTTGATTACCTGTTGATAGAAAGCACTGGTATTTCTGAACCGATTCCGGTTGCACAGACGTTCAGTTTTAAAGATGAACAATCTGGAATAGACCTTAGTCGGTTTAGCTACATTGATACGATGGTTACTGTTGTAGATGCGTATAACTTTTATAAGGATTTTGGTTCTGCAGACCACCTTATACAGCGCAATCTGGTAGAAGACGAGACCGATCGCCGTACGGTTGTGAATTTGCTTACCGATCAGATCGAATTTGCAGATGTTATTCTGCTCAATAAAACAGATTTAGTCAGTGAGCTAGATTTAAACGTACTTTCTTCCTTAGTTCGCAAACTTAATCCTGGTGCGAAGATTTACAATAGCCAGTTTGGAAGTATCGCCCCGGAAAAAATTTTAAACACTAAACTTTTTAATTTTGAAAATGCTTCTGAAGGTGCAGGTTGGAAAAAAGAACTGGAAGAAACGCACACGCCAGAAACAGAAGAATATGGTATCAGATCTACGGTATTCCGTTCCAAAAAGCCTTTTCATCCGCAAAGATTTTGGGATTACCTAAATCAATATTTCCCGCCTAACATTATCCGTTCTAAAGGAATTTTTTATCTGGCCGCAATTCCAGATCAGGCCATTAATTTTTCACAGGCCGGAGGCTCATTAAGAATTGATCCTGCTGGTGTTTGGTGGGCAAGTATGGATTTTGATGAGCGTGAATCTTATACCGATTACCTGGAAAACCGCGCAGAGATCCATGAAAATTGGGACGATGACTTTGGCGACCGTATAAATGAATTGGTGTTTATAGGTCAGGAAATGGACAACGAGGATTTGCAGAATGCTTTACAAGAGTGCCTTTTATCTGATACAGAAATCAAATTGTTTAAAACCGGTTTCGTTTTCAGTAATCCTTTTAAAAAAGTAATTTTCTAAAACAAAAACGGCCCGAAAAAACGGGCCGTTTATTTTAATATCATAAAAACTACTCTGCGATAAGTAGGAAGTAATTTTTCTTGCCTTTTTGTACCACAACGAACTGATTGTTGATTAAGTTTTCACTATTAAAGATCTGCGCAGTATCTGTGACTTTCTCTTTGTTAATAGAAACTCCTCCACCTTGAATCAGCTTTTTAGTTTCGCCTTTTGAAGGAAATACGTTGGCTTTTTCTACCAATAATGTTGCTACGTCAATTCCAGCAGATAGCTCTGATTTGGAAATTTTAAACTGCGGAATACCTTCAAACATTTCCAAAACCTGTACGGCAGATAAACTTTTAAGAAATTCTAAAGTACCATTTCCAAAAAGGAATTCGGAAGTTTTGATTGCTGTTTCTAAAGCTTCAACAGAATGCGTTTTAATTGTAATGTCTTCTGCTAATGCTTTTTGTAAAATACGTAAATGCGGTGCAGCTTCGTGCTCAATTTCTAAAGCTTCTATTTCTGTTTTAGTCTTTAACGTAAAAATTCTGATCCACTTTTTAACATCATCATCAGATGCATTCAACCAAAACTGGTAGTATTTATATGGAGACGTTTTCTCCGGATCTAGCCAGACCGCGCCACTTTCGGTTTTACCAAATTTGGTTCCATCTGCCTTTTTAATCAATTGCGTAGTAATCGCATAAGCCGTACCAGCATCTTTTCTTCTAATCAACTCTGTTCCGGTAACAATGTTGCCCCATTGATCAGAACCGCCCATTTGAACCAGGCAGTTGCGGTTTTTCCACAGGTAATAAAAATCGTACCCCTGGATAAGCTGATAACAAAACTCGGTAAAAGAAAGTCCGGAATCTCCTTCCAAACGTCTTTTAACACTGTCTTTTGCCATCATATAATTTACCGTAATGTGTTTACCAACATCGCGAATAAAAGTAAAAAGATTCATTTCTTTAAACCAATCGGCATTGTTCACCATCACTGCGCCATTACCGGCATCCTCAAATTTTAAGAATTTAGCCAGCTGAACTTTCATGCCATTCAGGTTATGCTCAACCATTTCTGGTGTTTGAAGATTGCGCTCATCAGACTTACCTGATGGATCGCCTACCATTCCTGTTGCACCACCAACCAAAGCAAAAGGTTTATGGCCTGCATTCTGGAAATGGATCAAAGTCATAATCTGCGTTAAATGGCCTACATGCAGTGAATCTGCGGTTGGGTCAAAACCAATATAACCAGAGGTCATACCTTCGTTTAACTTCTCCTCCGTATTCGGCATAATGTCATGTAGCATACCGCGCCACCTTAACTCTTCAACAAAATTGGTCATTATTATTTTTGATTATTTGTGCGCAAAGATAA
Organism: Pedobacter terrestris; assembly: GCF_052343045.1. Taxonomy (NCBI): domain Bacteria; kingdom Pseudomonadati; phylum Bacteroidota; class Sphingobacteriia; order Sphingobacteriales; family Sphingobacteriaceae; genus Pedobacter; species Pedobacter terrestris. The sequence continues at coordinate 3,499,569 of NZ_CP180264.1, forward strand.
AATTTTCATTAGGTTAATCCGTATTAAGCTATAGATTTCTGAGTGTCAATACGCGAAAAAAGCTATCTTGCGGATATGAACTTTCTTTCCCATTTTTATTTCGATAGATTAACGACCGATCCTAATATTGTTATGGGAACGGTTTTACCAGATCTAATTAAGAATGCCGTTAAAAGTGCAAACCTGTATCCGCAAAAAAATGAATTCCTTTTTTTAGCCGATGAAAATCAGTCTTTTTTGCTTAAGGGATGGAAAAGACATTTAGAGGTAGATTTATATTTTCACTCATCAGACTTTTTCTTAGAGAAAACTACCGCGTTAAAAACCTTGATCAAACCCGTTGTAGAAGACACCTCCGTACGGCCGTCTTTTTTGGCGCATATTGGTTTAGAATTACTTCTGGATCACTTACTTATTGAGCACAACTTAGTCCAGGTTCATGAGTTTTACGCGCATTTAAAAAACGTTGATCCATCTGATTTAAGAACTTTTTTAGATCGCTGCGGAATGGTTGAAAGTCAGGTTTTCTTTAATTTTTTGGAGAATTTTATCAGCAGCAAATATTTACTGAGCTACCAAAAATTGGAAAATGTTAGTTATGCACTTAACCGAATCTGCATGCGTTTATGGCCAGAAACGCTTAGCGAGTTGCAACTGCAGAAATTAACCTTCCAACTGGCTATTTTCAAAGAAGTTCTGGAAAAAGATTTTATGAAAATTTTCGGTGAAATTTCAATTAAACTAGATTAGTTAACATAAATGCATTACGAATCAACTTCTATCCATGTAAATTTAACATACAATATTAACTTCGCATGGATGAAGGTCAGAAGAGCAGAACTAAGGGTTAACGCTGCAGTGAAAAGAGGTACATCTGTTACAATGATGGATCACTTTAGTTAGGCAAAACTACGCTGGCGCTAAATGTAAGTTAAACAGCGTTCTGCTCCATCATTATCAAAAGGATTTCACATGGACTGAGAAGATATCAAACCACAAAAAAAGTTGTGGTGTATTCTGGTACAGACAACTTTCCGATGGCAAATGAGGTTACCGCCATACCTTTAGTAAATCTTATAACCGATTGTTTTTAAAAAAGAAACTTACCAGACACTCCAATTTTAGAGTCTAAAAAGATTAGACATTCAACTTCTTCAACATAAATATTAATCACTTTCCTTTTTTATCTTTGTGCCATGCCCAAAATTGCAATACAAGAGGAAATGGAGAACCTGGTTTCTGAGCTAAACCAGCACAACTACAATTATTATGTGCTGGCAATGCCAACCATTGGTGACTATGAATTTGATAAAAAACTTAAAAAGCTAACGGAGCTGGAAAAAGCAAATCCAGAGTTTGCTGATCCAAACTCGCCAACACAACGCGTAGGCGGAGACATTACCAAAAACTTTATCACCGTAAATCACAAATATCCGATGCTCTCTTTAGGAAATACCTATAATGAGCAAGATTTGCGCGATTTTGATGAACGTATCCGCAAAGCAATTGGCGATAAGTTTGAATACGTCTGCGAACTTAAATTTGATGGTTTATCCATCAGCCTTACGTACGAAAATGGGAAACTTCTACGTGCAGTTACCCGTGGCGATGGAAGCAAAGGCGATGATGTAACCAGTAATGTAAAAACCATACACACCATTCCGCATCAGATTAAAGCAAGTGATGCACCAGAACATTTTGAAATCCGAGGAGAAATTTTTATGCATAAAGCCGCATTTCTGCGTCTAAATGCATCCAGGGAAGAGCTTGGCGAAATCCCTTATGCCAATCCACGGAATTTTGCTTCTGGAACAATAAAAATGCAAGACAGTAAAGAAGTGGCAAAACGCCCTTTGGATGGTTTTATTTATTTTCTATACACCGATAAAAACGAGTATAAAAGCCACTGGGAAAGTTTGCAAGCAGTAAAAAATTGGGGCTTTCACGTTTGTGAACATACTAAACTTGCCAACAATATAGATGTTGTTCTGGATTTTATCCATCAATGGGAAGAAAATCGCTTTAAACTTAGTTATGATATTGATGGAATTGTAATTAAAGTGAATAGTTATGCACAGCAACAGGAATTGGGTTTTACTGCCAAATCTCCGCGCTGGGCAATTTCTTATAAATACAAAGCCGCCGAAGTTCAAACTGTTTTGGAAAAGGTAACGTATCAGGTTGGAAGAACCGGAGCAGTAACACCTGTGGCAAACCTAAAACCTGTTTTACTTGCAGGCACAACCGTAAAACGGGCAACTTTGCACAATGCAAATGAAATTGAACGATTGGATTTGCATGAAGGTGATACCGTATTTGTGGAAAAAGGGGGCGAAATTATTCCAAAAATTATAAAGGTAAACCTGGATGAACGCAAAACTGGATCATCAAAAATTCATTATCTGAGTCATTGTCCAGAGTGCGGAACCGAATTGATTAGAAAAGAAGGCGAAGCGGTACATTATTGTCCGAATGATGAAGGCTGCCCGCCACAAATTGTGGGGAAAATCCAGCATTTCATTTCGAGAAAAGCCATGAATATTGATGGCTTGGGCGATGAAACCATAGAAACATTTTACCGCAATCAGCTTGTCAATCACATCAGTGATTTGTATACGTTGAAAGAAAAATCCGATGAGCTGAAAAACATCGAACGTTTCGGGCAAAAGTCTATAGACAATATGCTTGCTGGGATAGAAAGATCAAAAGAAATGCCTTTTGAAAAAGTTTTATTTGGTTTAGGTATCCGTTATGTTGGCGAAACAGTTGCCAAAAAACTCGCTGCTGCTGTTAAAAATATAGAGGTTTTAAGCAAATCAACTATAGAACAACTTATCGCCATTGACGAGATTGGACAACGTATTGCAGAGAGTATTGTTGAATATTTTTCAAAAAAAGAGCATTTAGACCAGATAGATTTGCTAAAATCTGCTGGATTATGCTTTGAAATTGAAGAAAAGATAATTGAACTGGCTAGTGAGCACTTAATTGGAAAAACATTCGTAATTTCGGGAGTTTTTGAAAACTACACCCGTGATGAGTTAAAAGACATCATTGAGGCAAATGGCGGCAAGATACTGAGTGGCATTTCTGGTAAACTAAATTTCCTGGTAGCCGGAGACAATATGGGGCCTTCAAAACTGGAGAAAGCAACCAAACTGAACATCCCGATAATCAGCGATGCCGAGCTTTTAGAAATGGTGAAATAAATGAAAGATAAATTTTATTAGCGTGTATACCAGCTAAACCTGCTATCTATTAAGCGCTATTAAAATTCAATAATTATAATTAAAAAATGAACAAATTTCAGGGTACTGGTGTGGCATTGGTTACACCTTTTAACACAGATGGATCTGTTGATTACGATGGTTTAAAAAACCTCGTTAATCATTTGATCGACGGAGGGATAGATTACCTCGTCTCCTTAGGTACAACCGGCGAAACCGCTACAATGACTAAGGACGAGAAGAAGAAGGTGTGGGCATATACCGCTGAAATTAATGACAATAGATTACCACTTGTAGCCGGCATTGGTGGAAACGATACACTTTCTGTTGCAAATGAAATTAAATCTTTTGATGCGCAAGGATACAGTGCAATTCTTTCTGTAAGCCCTTATTACAATAAACCAACTCAGGAAGGAATTTATCAGCATTATAAATATTTGGCTGAAGTTTCTCCTTTAGATTTGATTTTATACAACGTACCTGGCCGTACAATGAGCAACATGACGCCGGAAACAACTTGCAGATTGGCGCATGACTTCAAAAATATTATTGCCACAAAAGAAGCTTCAGGTAGTTTCGATCAGTTTAATCAGATTATGAGAGATAAACCGGAAGACTTTTTACTCCTTTCTGGTGATGATCCGATAACGCTCCCAATGGTTGCATTAGGAGCTTCAGGTATTATTTCTGTTGTTGCAAATGCATTGCCTAGAGTTTTTTCTGATATGGTTAGGCAATGTTTGGCTGGCGATTTTGCTGGCGCTTTACCTGCTCATCTTGGTTTAATTGAATTTACCAGATTGGCATTTGCCGAAGGTAACCCTGCTGGAATTAAAGCCGCCCTTAAACATATAGGCATTTGTGGTGATACGGTTCGTTTGCCATTAATTAAAGCTTCGGCAGGTTTGAAACAGGCTATTATAAAGGAGATTGACAAGATTGGGCAACCGGTCGCACAAACTAAATAAACTTTCTTTTCTTAAAATCAGTTAACAAAAAAGCAGATCACTTCATGTAATCTGCTTTTTTGTTGACTGAGAGATTGGTTTTGCAAAAGCCGCGCAAGCAGTCCGGGGCTTTAAATTCATTCAGAAACTTCTAATATCCTTTGGCTGCCTGAGCAGCTTTAAGGTTTACATTTCGATCTACAGCAGTTTGCGGATATGGCATTAGCATAAAAATTGGTTGCCAAACACGTGTCTGCACCACGCCATTAGTGATGTCATAGGTGGTTTTCATCACAGTTTGGCCGATTGACCAGCGACGGATATCAGAGTACCGCTGACCTTCTCCAGCAAGCTCAATTCTTCGTTCGTTGCGAATCAACTCCCGAAGCTGAGATTGAGAAGCGAATGTGGTTCTGTTCACTGCTGGCATTCCAGCTCGATCCCTGATATCATCAATTGCATTATAAACCGTAGCATCCGGACCACTGAGTTCATTTTTAGCTTCCGCATAACTCAAAAGAATTTCAGCATAACGAATAATGGGAAAATCCTGAGCGCCATCCCACTCGTTCTGCGCGCTTTCAGGCGCTGGATCTACGAGCTTTTTAAAGTTATAGCCGGTAACGCTATTATTGCCCCCGCCTTTCCCCCAGGCGAACCGGTATCCCGAACCAATCCTTTGCCAGGTAACCTGAGGAAATAATATTGATGCATATAATCGTGTATCCCGATTTTTAAATTCATTTGCATAAGCAGCGTTTGGCGTGCCATTGTTATAATAGGCAGCACGTTGGGCAGCGCTGGGTGGTGTGAACAAATTGCCGTTTCTATCCCAGTAGGCATTCACCAACTCTTGGGTAGGCGTAATGGAACTCCACCCCCCTAAATCACTCGGGGGAAGTAAGGTGCGTAACCCGTTGCCATAAACGTATGAAGAATTGGAAATATTCTGTGAGGCCAAGACAATTTCCTTACTCGCCGCTTCATTTGCTGCCCAAAACTGCTGTTCATAACTTGCAAGACCTTTATAAAATTTTTCCTTTTCAACATCATTTGCAAAATTTACATATGCCGAGAAATCATCAATCAGATCCTCAGAAGACAATGTGCTTTTACGAAACAATTGATAACCCATTGCCATCACTTTTTGCGCACTTACCACTGCATCCTGATATTTTTTATATTGAAGTTGAATGCGAACAAGAAAGGACCAGGCTGCTCCAGCTGAAATTCTTCCGTCCTGAACAATGTTAGCATTCAAATCTGGAATAGCATTTTGTATTTCTGAAATAGCGAAGTCAATCACCTCTGATTCTGCAGTAGGCGAAACAGCCGTTTCGGATGGATCAATATAACTATTTTTCAATAGCGGAACCGCACCGAAAGTTCGGGCCAAATCATAGTAGGTTATCGCGCGTAAAACTTTGGCCTCAGCAACATATCTGCGCATTACTTCTGGCGACAATGGTGCTTTAGCCACATTATCTAAAAAATAATTATATCTGCGGATATAGGTGTATCTACTTCCGTAACCTTGATCAATAGTGGCATTGATATTCCCGGCAGAAACCGATGGAGAATTACTTTCCCAAGAGTATTGTGCGTAAGCGTTGTCTGTAGAAGCGTCTTCATAAGCGTTGTTAAAGGCATTTGACAAATAGCCATAACATCCGTTTAGTGCCAATTTTGCATCGTTGGCACTTGTCCAAAATGAATTGCTGGACAACTGGTCCTGCGGAACATAGTCTAAAGAAGATTTTTTGCACCCTGCTGCAATTACCGATAACAGGGTTATGATGTGTATTATTCTTTTCATGGATTAAAAAGTTAAGTTTACGCCCAATGAGTAGGATTTTAAGGCTGGATAAGTAGCGCGTGAGGATGCAGACTCCGGATCAAAATCTTTAAGTCTTTTATCGTCTCTGAAAGTTAAAGGATTGTTGCTGGAGAGATAAAACCTTAACTGAGCGATCTTAAGTTTGTTCAAAACAGATTTAGGCACGGTATAACCAAGCGTTAAACTTTTGATCCGAAAATAATCTGCATTAAATAACCAGAAATCCGATAAGACCAAATTATGCGCATTATCAGCAGAATTAAGTACCCGGGGATAAGTTGCATTCGCATCTGGATTGGTTGCCGTCCATCTATCTAATACAAAACCCTTCGCACCAGCACCATTAAAAAATGCTTGTGAAGCTTCATTTTCAAGATAAACTTTTACTCCGTTTACACCCTGTCCAATAACAGAAAAATCAAAGTTTTTGTAGTTTGCCGTAAAATTTAATCCATAAATGAAATAAGGCACATCGTTCCCGGCAATAATTCGATCCTCGCCATCTATCTTGCCATCGCCGTTTTGATCTACGTATTTAATGTCGCCGGCTTTTGTTGCATTGGATTGAAAGGCGCTCTTGGCAACCTCATCGTTTGATGTGAAAAGACCATCTGATTGATACATATAAAATGAACCAATTGCCTCGCCTACCCGATTGATATAATAGCCACTTGCCGGCGTTTCTGTTAAACCACCAAGCTCAGCAACTTTATTCCAGACTTTACTTACATTACCAGCAATGGAATACCTGAAATCATTAATTTTTCCGCTGTAAGAAAGTGAAAGCTCAAAACCAGAATTTTTAACCTGACCTATATTTCTTGAGGGCGCCTGCGTATCGGTTAGGCCGGCTTCAGAAGGTACGCTGGTATCTGTAAGCAAAATGTCTTTTGTCATTTTTGTAAATACGTCCAGCTGGATATTAAAAGCTTTAAATAGTGTTGCATCTAAGCCGGCATTGTACATATCTACTTTTTCCCAGGTCAACAAATTGTTGGCCAACTTTCCCGGATACACACCGTATTGCTGACTTTGATCGAGAATGACTGTTGTACCTGAGGTAAGTCCATCATAGAAATCATAATTTCCAACATTGTTTGTATTGCCAAGTTTTCCATATGAAATCCGAACCTTTAATTCATTTACCGCATTCAAATCTTTCATAAAGTCTTCCTGAGACAAACGCCAGGCAGCAGAAGCCGCCGGATAAAAACCATTTCGATGACCTGGAGCAAATTGCGAGGAAGCATCCTGACGCAGACTTATCTCGATTAAGTACCGGTCATTATAAGCATAATTTAACCTTCCAAACACAGATTGAAATGCCCGTTGCTGTATTGCCCCAGTGGAAGTCGTATTTTCAGGAAGTGTTGAACCGCCATTGATTGCATTCAGATCATTATTAACAAAATCTTTCCGAATCACCTGAATGACCCGGTCGTTATAATTCTCATAACTTACACCACCTAACATTTTAAAATAATGTTTATTTATGGCATGCTCATAACTTGCAGTTGCCTGAGCGAGCAGTCTACTGGTATTTTGCCAGTTTTCAGTAAGTTGATTGACGTTCACTGCGGTACTTGTGATTGGGGCACCGGTAAAGAAATTATTAATTGGATCCATGCGGTTAATAAAAGCGCTGTTTACCAGATTGTAGAAATTATAAGAGAACATTCCACCAATTTCAAGGCCTTTCAAAGGCGTATAGGTTCCATTTAAATTTCCAATAAAGCGATTTGTATTGTAGCTGTTTCTTCCTCCTTCCGCTAGTTGACGCAAAGTATTGTCTCTTGCTAAAGTGGCATCAATCAATCCTCCATTTACACTTCCCCACGCTCCGTTACTCTGCCTTGCAACAAGTAATGGAGTTTCCCTAGATAAGGTAGTAAAGTTGATCGCTCCATTTTCATTATCGAAACCATCACGAATGAAAGACAAATTACTACTTACTTTAAGTCTCTCAGAAATCTGAGTCTCCGTATTGGCACGCACAGAATACCTTTTCAGATCTTTACCGGGTATAAGAGAATTTTGTGTGAAATAAGCGCCTCCCAAATAATATTTAGTTTTTTCTCCTCCTGAAATATTGAGTTGGTGTTCCATCATTGGAGCGTTTTCCCTCAAGGTTAATGCAAACCAGTCGTTATCAGGATAATTATCCGGGTCTGTCTGGTTGATGATTTTCTCCATTGCACTGGCAGAGTATGCGGGTGACCTGCCTGCATTTGTATTGGCCTCGTTTCGCAAGGTTGCGTAATCATAAGCGCCAACAAAATCCGGAAGATAGGTTGCAGATTGTGTAGCATAATATGCATTATAACTAATTTTCATTGCGCCGCCACCACGTTTTGTGGTTACCAAAATAACACCATATGCCGCACGAGATCCATAGATGGAAGATGCGGATGCATCTTTTAGTATGGATATATTTTCTACATCGTTACTATTAATCCGGGCAAAATCTCCTGCCGGAACGATAACGCCATCTACAACATATAATGGTTCTGAAGCCCCAAGATTTCCACGACCCCGAATGTTAATAGAGCCAAGATCAGCACCCACGTCACCCGGACTCGATTTAACAGCCATTCCGGGTACAGCACCTTGAAGTGCGTTTGTTAGGGAGGTTACCGGACGGTTGACCAGATTCTTGGTATTAACAGTATTTACTGCACCAGACAGGTTTACCTTTTTTTGTGTTCCATAACCCACAACAACTACATCATTTAAGTTATTATTTGGTGAGTCATTCATTGTAACTGAAAGCTGACTTCTACCTGCTAAAGCAATTTCCTGAGACTGATAACCAATAAATGTAAAAACAAGTATTGCCTGTCCGGAGGCTTTCAAGCTGAACCCACCGGAGTTGTCTGTACTGATACCTGAGTTACTTCCTTTGACTTTGACGCTTACGCCTGGCAATGGCTGCCCTGAACTATCTTTGACTGTTCCGCTAATTACCAATTGGGCATAGCCGGCCAGGGATAGAATGGCAAAGACAACGGTTAACAGTGCCTTCCTTCTGTAAATTTCTCGCATAATTAGTTTTGTTTAGATTTTTGCTAATCATAAAACTAAAAAACTTCACTTCAAAGACACCGTAAATCACTGATAAACAACACGCAAACGTTTGTTTTATCCTACCAAATCAATCCCCCGATCATTGAATACTGCTTGAACCATGATCTTAACTTGCAAATGTTTATAAATCTGTTCAGAATTTCTGCCAGGCGGGAAAATAAATTGAATTTCTTAGATTATTATAGAGAAAAATTCTATCTGGCCAGTTAAATTCAGGAGAAAAAGTATAGGAGAGGATGCTATTAGGGAGCTCAGCAACCAAATGATGAAAAACTTAATCAAACGATTGCGTGAGAAAAAATTAACATTGGCTTAATCCGCTTAGCACGAATATGCCCTTAAAAGAAAGGATGTTGTCGAATGAATGGAAAGAAAACTGATCTAAGCAGAAACGGCCAATGGAGCGTAATCCAATGGCCGTTTACATAAATATCGTGGTTCTTTTAAGCTTTATTTTTTGTGTCCTGAACTTCCAAACGAATGGCTTGAGCAAGGTTTTTTAAATCCTGCATTCCTTTACGGATTCTGGTTCCAGCTGCACTGTTACCTTTGTTATAAAACTTGTCTGCATCAGCTTCTAAAGCCGCCACTAAACTTTTTACTTCTTCGAATTTTTTCATTTTGAGTACTCCTATAATTTTTTTGAGGTTGGGGTTTTTTATTATCTCACTCTAATTTAGAGGGTTTACTTCATAAAAAAAACTTTTGAAGCAATAAAAAACAGCCTCAAAAGTGGTTTTTTTCCACATTTACTATTTTTTATACATTAAATGCTTGATAATAAAAGACAAAAAACTGATTATCAATATATTACAAACATAACTAAAACAAAAAAGGCCTCCTAAATCAATTTAGGAGGCCTTTTAAATATATTAAAATTTACGCTTGCGCAAATTGGTTCTCTTGATAGTAGCCATTAGATAGTTTCTCAGAAACTTCGCTAAATGCATCCAAAGTACGTTGAACATCTTCAAGTGTATGTACTGCAGTTGGGATCAAGCGCAATTCAATCATGCCTTTCGGAATTACAGGATATACAACAATTGAGCAAAAAATTGCATAATTTTCGCGCAAATCATAGGTAAGCGCCGTAGCATCAGTCAATTCGCCTTTAAGAAAAACCGGGGTAACAACAGAATCGGTTACACCCAAATCAAATCCGCGTTCGCGCAGACCTTTTTGCAGCGTCATTGCAATTTCCCAAAGTTTATCTTTTAATTCAGGTTTGGTTCTTAACAATTCCAGACGTTTTAAAAGACCAATTACCATCGGCATTGGAAGTGCTTTGGCAAAAGTTTGTGAACGCATATTGTAGCGTAAGAAGTTCACAATTTCTTGAGTTGAGGCTACAAAAGCTCCAATTCCGGCCATTGATTTTGCAAAAGTACCGAAGTATACATCAATGCCTTCAATACAATCCTGTGCTTCATGCGTTCCTGCACCAGTTTTTCCCATAGTACCGAAACCATGTGCATCATCAACCAAAATTCTAAATTCAAAATCCTTTTTAAGGTCAACAATTTCTTTTAGTTTACCTTGGGCACCACTCATACCAAATACACCTTCGGTAATTAATAGAATACCACCGCCAGATTCTTTGGTCAATTTAGTAGCACGTTCCAATTGCTTACGTGCACTTTCAATATCATTATGTTTATACACAAAACGTTTACCCAAATGAAGGCGTAAACCGTCGATAATACAGGCATGAGATTCTGCATCATATACAATAACATCGTTACGGTCTACAAGTGAATCTATGATGGAAACCATACCCTGATATCCATAGTTCAATAAAAAAGCATCGGGTTTACCTACAAATTCGGCAAGTTCCTGTTCAAGTTGCTCGTGGTATTTAGAATTTCCACTCATCATTCTGGCGCCCATTGGGTAAGCCATACCAAATTGCGCTGCAGCTTCTTCATCTGCTTTTCTAACCTCAGGATGGTTTGCTAATCCTAAATAATTATTCAAGCTCCAAACCAAATGCTCTTTTCCACGAAATTGCATATGCGGAGCAATTTCTCCTTCTAATCTTGGAAATGAGAAATACCCGTGAGACCATTTCTGGTGCTGACCAAGCGGTCCCATGTGCTTTGCTATCTTATCAAATATATCCAATGTAATATGTATTTATTGTACTTTAAATTTTGCGAATTTACGGTTTATTCCACTTAAAATCAACTTGATCTATCTCTTAACGATTAATTTAAAACTTTTTAACGCTCTAATTTGATGCCAAAAAAGCCCCGATGGTCATTCGGGGCTTCAATAAACTTGTTATGATTGGTTAATCAACATTATCATGTAAAAAGGAGTTGTTCGGTCTGATTTCGGTTCCACCGTCCTGATCATTACTTAAAGTAAAACGGCTAACCTGAGATTCAGACGAATGCTGCACTTGTTGCAGTTGCATTTGCTTACGTTTATAAGCAGGTTCACTTTCTAATTCTTGCAATCCATTTGTGGTACGCAATTTCATGCTTAAATCTTTCAAACGCAAAATACGTTCTTTTGATTTACGCAACTGCTCTTCCATAGATTCGTCGTTCTTATCATCGTCCAAACCTACAACAGGCATTTCTGGCTCAGGCTCAGGAACTGGTGTATTGGCAATTGGTGTTTCGAACACGAAATTAGGTTCTGCTAGTTTCACCTCAAACTCAAAACCGCTTTCCATTGGTGTTTCGTTATGTGGTGGTTCTTCTTCAATTAAAGTATGACGCACAATATTAGATTCTGCATCTGGAGTAGATTTTTGTTGCTCTGTTGAGCGGTTAAACATCCCACCAAATAAATCTGCCTGCGGTACTTCTTCCTTCGCTTTCATTACCGGTTCATAAGATGGAACTGGTTGTTTTGGCTGAATAAAGGAATTTACGGGTTCTACCGGACGAACCAGGGGCGCTTCTTCTGGTGTAAGTAAAGAGATCTTTTTCTTGTTTTTCTCTTCATTTACTCTTTGCTCCGATGTTTGAAAACCTGTTGCAATTATCGTAACGGAAAGATTATCGCCCAATGTTTCATCGGTACAATTACCCCAGATTAAATCTGCAGATAAACCTGCTTTTTCCTGAATGTAATCGGTAATGATAGACACTTCATCCATCGTAACTTCTCTCAATCCAGAGCTGATGTTTAATAAAATATAACGTGCGCCTTCGATTTCGTTATCTTTCAACAAAGGAGATGCCAACGCACCTTCAACCGCCTGTAAAGCGCGATCTTCACCTTCTGATGAATGGCTACCCATAATGGCTACACCGCTGTCTTTCATTACAGTGCGTACATCTTTAAAATCAACGTTGATATAACCAGGTACTGTAATGATCTCTGCAATTCCTTTTGCTGCTGTGGTTAAAATATCATCAGCCTGCCCAAAAGCGGAGCCTAAAGTTAAGTTGCCGAAAATTTCGCGAAGACGGTCATTAGAAATAACTAGGTAAGAATCTACATATTTCTTCAATTCTTCCATACCTTCTTCTGCCTGAAGTCTACGTCTTTTGCCTTCGAAAGAAAATGGAGTAGTAATTATGGCAACAGTTAAAATGTCTAATTCTTTTGCTGCTTTTGCAATAATTGGACTGGCGCCTGTACCAGTGCCACCACCCATTCCGGCAGTAATGAACAACATTTTTGTTGTGCTGCCCAACATAGATTTAATATCGTCGATATTTTCTATTGCTGAGTTTTTGCCAACTTCAGGAATTGAACCAGCACCCATTCCTTCAGTTAAACTAGCCCCTAATTGTACCTTATTTGGTATCGGACTGCTTTCTAAAGCCTGAGCATCTGTATTACAAATAATAAAATCCACACCTGTGATTCCCGACAGGTACATATGGTTCACTGCGTTGCCGCCACCGCCTCCAACACCAATTACCTTGATGATTGAAGACTTATCTTTTAACATTTCGAACTGCATAATCTTATGAATCAGTTGTTTAAAAATTTTTAATTCCTGTTCATTACTCCACGTAATATTAACACTTTTTCAACAGAGGTTTTCCACAAGTGTTAAGAATGTGGAAAACTACTGTTTTGTTGAAAAATATCTAGCTCTTCAGGTAATCTTCATCGCTTACATTCATATCGTCCTGAATGAATGTTCTCGTTTTTGCCAGTAATTTATCGAACAATCCTGAACCGCGTTTTTCCTTTTCTTTTGGTGCTTTTGATTTGTCTACAAACACGCCAGGTTGTTTCAGTTCTTCAATTAACTCTTCCGCCTTTTGGATTCCTTTAATCAACAAACCTACACTGGTTGCATACATAGGGCTTTTAAGATCATCATAAATGGTTTTCGGCATCTCCTCATATTTCGAAAGATGCTCGTTCGGGTAGCCGATACGGCAATCCAATCCGGTTACATATTCTACGAGCTGGCTGAGGTGTTTCAACATTGCTCCACCGCCGGTAATTACGATACCACCAATTAATTTTTTCTCGTATCCGGATGATTTTATCTCATAGTAAACATGCTCGATAATTTCCTCCATACGTGCCTGAATTACATAAGCCAGGTTTTTGACAGAAATTTCTTTCGGCTCGCGACCACGCAATCCCGGAACGCAAATGATTTCATTTTCTTTATTTTCTTCTGCCAACGCAGAACCGAAACGCGTTTTTAACAATTCGGCCTGGTTACGCATTACTGAACAGCCTTCGCGAATGTCTTCAGTTACACTATTTCCACCGAAAGGAATCACCGCCGTATGGCGAATAATACCTTCATGGAAAATGGCAATATCTGTTGTACCACCACCAATATCAACCAAAGCAATACCTGCTTCTTTTTCTTCATCGCTCAACACCGATTCAGAAGAAGCTAATGGCTCAAGAATTAAATCCTGAGTTTGTAAACCTGCATTGTTTACGCACTTCATAATGTTCTTTACCGCAGTTACCTGACCAGAAATAATGTGGAAGTTGGCTTCCAAGCGTACGCCAGCCATACCGATAGGGTCTTTAATTCCCGGTTCATTATCTATGGTAAATTCTTGTGGCAGAACATGAATAATTTCTTCTCCTGGTGGCATTACCAGTTTAAACATATCATCAATTAATTTATCGATGTCTTTCTTACCAATTTCATTATTCAACTCACGGCGCGTTAAAATACCCCGATGCTGCAAACTTTTTATATGTTGACCGGCAATACCCACATTCACCACCTGTATTTCTACGTTGGATTGTCCGCTTGCCACCTCAACCGCCTGGGCAATACCCTGCACGGTTTTTTGAATGTTAGAAACCACACCACGTGTCACTCCCGCCGATTCTGCCTTCCCGATTCCTAAAATTTCAATTTTTCCATGTTGCGTCCTGCGACCGACAATAACACAGATTTTTGTAGTACCGATATCTAGACCGACTACAATTGGCGACTGACTGGTAAATTTTGCCTTGTCCATATTCGTTAATGTTGTTGAGTTATATATATTGTTTCTCTGGGTATCTATTTATTTCTTTTCTCGGTTTTCGCTGCTCCGGCATTTGCCTGCACCGGTTTACTTTCCGGTTTCTTTACGTCAGGCTTGACCGGTTCTTTTTTTTTTGGAACGGTACTGGCCTTCTGCGTTTTTAGTGCTTCGCCAATAACATCCCTGATTAGCGAGTCTGCTACTTTTTGTTGCGTCCGGATACTATCGGTAGGCGAGGCCGGTTTCGGTTTTGCTGATTTACCTGTAGAATCACGCTTTTCGCAAACAACTTGATTGCTGTATTTTATACTAATGGTTTTATACCTTCTGGCAATTACTTCTGGTATAGCTCTTTTGTAAAAAACTTTAAGGTTGCGCATTTTCACATCAAGTGAATCTGCATTTCCCAGGATTATGGTTTCATCACCTACGCGTGGAATTAAAAGCATATCGTTTTTTTCATTTACGGCAATCTGCTCAATCTGGTTATCCCAAAGCGTATCACGTTTGATATATTGTGCCGTTTTAAACAAATCTCTGGCCAATTGTGTGTGTAAAGTATCTACACGACTGCCAAAAACTTCGGTTATATTTCCGGTGGCAACCAAAACATTTGCTGTAAAATTTGACGATATCGGCATTTTTAATCCTTTATCATCGATGTAAAAATCTTGTCCGCCGGCATTTAAAATCCTTAATATCGGTTCACGCTGCATAATCTCTATACTCAATACGCCATCCATGTCCATAAATACCTTCGCAAAGGCGATGTAAGGGTTGGCCTTTAGCTTTTCCTCTATTTTATGGATGTTGATTTGTTCCAGATTTCTGCCTAATAAAACACCCTGATCTGCTCTAAGAATAGCGTCTACTTCTTCGCGTTCTATAAAATTATCTGCACCCGGTATAATAATTTTGATATCACTACACGTTACCGCGCGTTTTTTTACGTTGATAAAACTAAAAAGCGTTACTACGCCTGCCAGGGAAATTGCCCAGGCAAAACAAGTAAGTATCACTTTCCAATTTATCCGTTTAAGCATAATTCAGTATTTCTTTAAGTGGATCAATCAACGTATCGATATCTCCGGCTCCAACTGTTAAAATTAATTCGGGTTTAGCTTGTGCAACGTATTGAAGCACAAAATCTTTTCCACATACTTTTTTATTTTGTGATGTTATTTTTTCGAGTAAAAACGTCGAATCTACACCTTCTATAGGCAATTCTCTGGCTGGATAAATATCCAGCAAAAGCAATTCATCAGCTGTGCTTAAAACTTTTGCAAAATCATCTGCAAAATCCCGCGTGCGTGTAAATAGATGTGGTTGAAAAATAACTGTTAATTTCTTTTCAGGATATAACATCCTTACGGCATCGAAACAAGCCCTAAGTTCTTCAGGATGATGGGCATAATCATCAATATATACTTGTTTTCCGTTGTCTACAATATATTCAAAACGACGTTTTACACCTTTGAAACGCCCTACAGCCTGTTTAATTTTTTCGGCATCTATCCCTAACTTAAATGCAATAGCAATGGCCACAGTTGTATTCTCCACATTATGTAAACCCGGCAGCATTAACGGAATATCATTTAACGAATGTTCAGCATCTTTATAATCGAAAACAAACTTTGCTCCTTCTACACGCACATTTGAGGCTTGTGCTGTTGCGGTATTATTTGCGGCATAACTAATGTAATTGGAAAGCGGCAAACCGTCATGTGCAAACAACTGTCCGTTTTCTTTAAGCTGACTTGCGAATAAATGGAAAGATTCTTCTAAGTGGGATTTATCGCCATAAATGTCCAGATGATCTGCATCCATCGACGTAACTGCTGCAATGTCTGGATGCAACTTTAGAAACGACCGGTCGTATTCATCTGCCTCTACCACGACAACATTATTTGATCCGAAGAGCACGTTACTATTATAGTTTGAGGTGATGCCGCCTAAAAAAGCAGTGCAATCATAACCGGTATCTTTTAGGATATGTGCCACAATTGAAGACGTAGTTGTTTTTCCATGCGTTCCTGCAATAGCAATACAAAACATTCCTTTACTGATAATCCCCAATACTTCTGAACGTTTTTTCAGACTGAAACCACCACTTTTAAAATGATTTAAAATTGTAGAATCTTTAGGGATTGCCGGCGTATATACAACCAATGTATGTTTATCCTGATGAGCAAATTCTTGAGGAACTGCAGACAACTCATCCTGGTAAGTTACGGCAATGCCTTCTGCTTCTAAGGCGCTGGTCAGTTTAGTTTTAGTTTTATCGTAACCCGAAACCGATTGACCGCGTTTGGCAAAATAACGTGCAAGCGCACTCATACCGATACCACCGATACCCACGAAATACACTTTTGTTATTTTACTTAATTCCATTTCTTTAAATTAAATGCAGAAAGACTAAAGCTTAAAGCAGTCTTTCTACAGTCTTGTTATATTTTATTTTGTTGCTAATGTTGCTTTTACCACGCGTAGCATTTTGTTCTTGCTTTGGTTTTTCAACTATAGTCTATAATCTTATTCAATCAACTTTAATACTTCTCCGGCTATAATTTCATCAGCTTGCGGCAATGCCATTTTCGCCAGGTTTTCACTAAGTTGTACAGATTGCTTTTCATCCTCTAACAACAACAAAGCTTCTTTAACCAAGGTATCTTCTGCAGCACGATCTGTGATCAGTATCGCTGCTCCATTTTTTACCAATGCCATTGCATTTTTAGTTTGATGATCTTCCGCTACATTTGGCGAAGGCACCAAAATCACCGGTTTTTTAATTAAACAAAGTTCTGCGATTGTACCCGCTCCTGCTCTGCTGATGATAACATCTGCTGCTGCGTAAGCCAGATCCATTTTATTTAAAAACTCCAGTATGCGCACATTCGGATGGTAATTCATGCCCAATCTTTCTATAATTCCTTTATAATAGAATTTACCTGTTTGCCAAATTACCTGAACATCATTCGCGATAAGCTCACCAATATGTTTTTCTATACTTTTATTCAATGTTCCGGCACCTAAACTTCCTCCGGTTACTAAAATGGTTTTCTTTAAAGGATCGAGCTTTAACAACTCAGCACCCGCATGGTGTTTACCTTTAATATCTACCACTTCTTTACGCACAGGATTTCCGGTTTTTAAAATAGCAGCTGCCGGAAAAAACTGTTCCATATCATCAAAAGCAACGCAAATTTTAGAAGCTTTTCTTCCCAGCCATTTGTTGGTTACACCGGCATAAGAGTTTTGCTCCTGAATTAAATACGGAATACCTTTTAACGATGCCGCATATAATAATGGCCCAGAAGCATAACCACCAACACCAACAACTGCATCTGGTTTAAATTCTTTAATAATTTGTAACGCCCTTCTAACACTGCCAATTACTTTGAAAGGAAGCGATAGGTTTTTAACAATAGAACCACGCTGCATTCCGGCGATATTAAGTCCGACAATTTTATAACCCGCAGCCGGAACTTTTTCCATTTCCATCCGGCCGTTTGCGCCCACAAACAAAATTTCACAAGCGGGCACCAAACGCTTTAGCGCATTGGCTATGGCTACGGCGGGAAATATATGCCCGCCGGTGCCACCACCTGATATGATAATTTTTGGGGAATTATTCATTTTACTTTAGTTTAAAGCTAAAAGACTAAAGTCTAAAGCTTCTTCTAGTGTTTAATTATTATTTCAATTTTCGTTTTACTTTAAGCCTTAAGTACTAGTCTTTTAGCTTTAGTCTTTTAGCGCTCTATCCCATAGCCGGAATTTCTCCAACGATCACTTTATTCGTTTTCGATTTTTCTTTCTCAGGAGCCTCTTTACCCAACACATTTTCTTCAACATCACGGCTTACCGACAATATAATTCCAAAAGCAACGCTGGTAAAAATCATCGATGTACCTCCCATACTTACCAGCGGCAAAGGAACTCCGGTTACCGGGCCCAATCCTACCGCAACGGCCATATTTGCAAAAGCCTGTATAGTTAAACTAAAACTTAGTCCGGCGGCAAGCAATGCACCAAAAGCTTTGGGTGCGCGTGTTACGATTTTTATACATCGGTATAAAAGCACCAGGTAAAGCGTCATAATTACAATTCCGCCCACAGTTCCCCATTCTTCAATAATAATGGCAAAAATAAAATCCGAATACGGATGTGGAAGGAAATTGCGCTGCGTACTATTACCTGGTCCTTTACCAAAAACTCCACCGGTAGCCAAAGCAATTTTTGCCTGATCTGCCTGGAAAGTTTTATCTGAATGCACCAACTCTGGATGCATAAAGGTTTTTATACGGGATTTATAAGTTTCTCTCCTCGGACCTAAAAATCCTACAATCAATAACAAAACTAAACCGCCGGCACAAACGATGGAAATCTGTTTAATGCTGATCCGGCCAATAATTAACAACAAAATGCTTACGCCAAATAACATTAAGGCGGTAGACATGTTTGCCAGTGCAATAAGCACAAAAACGGTACAAACAGATGCCATAATCGGAATAAAAGATTCTTTCAAATCTTTTATATTCTCTTGTTTCTTGGTCAGCATTCTGGCCAAAAATGTGATTAAGGCAAGTTTGGCTAAATCTGACGTTTGGAAGGTAAGCCCAATTACCGGGATTTTTACCCAACGTGATGCATCATTCAGATTTGTTCCAAAAATCAACGTGTAAATCAAAAGCGGAATCGTTATAATCATCAGGATTTTTGAAATTCCGGCGTAATATCTGTAATCAAGCAAATGCGCAATATAAATCATTCCAATACCCAGCAACACAAAAATCAAATGTTTGGTGAGCAATAGTTTTTCAACCGCTTCGCCTTTTTTATACGCCAAGGTTCCTGTTGCGCTGTACACTGCCATAACAGATATAAGCGAAAGCAAGATGATAATCAACCAGATCCATCTATCGCCTTTTGTTTTATTAAGTAGTGCATGCAACATATTAGGTTCTCCTATTTACAATTCTTTTACCGCAGCTTTAAACTGGTTGCCGCGATCTTCATAACTTTTAAATAAATCAAAACTTGCGCAAGCCGGTGAAAGCAAAACCGCATCGCCTCTTTTTGCCAGGTGAAAAGCAATCTGCGCAGCTTCTGCAGCAGAAAAAGTATTGACAATAATGTCTACATCATCTTCAAAAGCATCATGAATACGTTTGTTGTCTTTTCCTAAGCAAACAATTGCTTTCACTTTGGATTTAACCAAATCTTTAAGCATTTCGTAGTCATTTCCTTTATCTACGCCACCCATAATTAAAACCACCTCGCTGGTCATACTTTCCAGTGCATACCAGGTAGAATTTACATTGGTTGCTTTACTATCATTAATAAAATCTATACCCGAAATCTTCGCCACATGCTCTAACCGATGTTCGATATTTTTAAAATTGCCCATGCTCTCGCGGATGGATTCATTTCTCAATTCCAAGACTTTGGCTACTATGCCCGAAGCCATAGAATTGTAAATGTTGTGTTTGCCTTGCAAGGCTAGTTCTGAAATCGACATGGTTAGTTCGTTATTTGGTTCTGTACGGATGTGTATTGTATTTTCTACTAAATAGGCGCCAGCTTCCTGATCCTTTTCGATAGAAAAAGTATAGGTTTTTGCCAAAGGCTGATCGTGCTGCAAACTGATTAAACTTTGCTGATCATCAGCGCAGTATATAAAAGTATCGTTAGCCGTTTGATTTTGGATAATGCGCATTTTCGATGCAGCATAATTCTCCAGTTTGTATTCGTATCGGTCTAAATGATCAGGTGTAATATTTAAGAGCACAGCAATGTCTGCTTTAAACTGAAACATATCATCAAGCATGAAACTGGAAATTTCCAGAACATACCAATCAAAATTTTCTGTAGCTACCTGCGCGGCAAAACTGTGACCAATGTTGCCTGCAAGGCCAACATTAATACCTGCATTTTTTAAAATGTGATAGGTAAGTAACGTTGTTGTCGATTTGCCGTTTGAGCCGGTAATACAGATTGTTTTTGCCGAGGTATATCGCTTTGCAAACTCGATTTCCGAAATCACAGCGATACCGGCATTTTTCAACTGCTGAACAATTGCTGCAGTAGAGGGAATCCCCGGACTTTTTATCACTTCAGTTGCATTCAATATCAGTGATTCGGTATGCTTTCCGGATTCAAATGGAATATCCAATTCCACTAATACAGATTGATATTTATCTGCAATTGTTCCGAAATCGGATACAAATACCTCAAATCCTTTTGCTTTTGCCAATTGTGCTGCGCCTACGCCACTTTCGCCTGCACCCAAAACCACAATACGGCCCTGGCCACTCGTATTTGAAGGGCTGTTGCTGAAATTGGATATTGGGTTGTTGCTCATTTTTCCTACTATTTTTTTTGATGATTATCTTAATTTTAATGTCACTACCGTGATGATGGCCAGGATAATTCCGATGATCCAGAAACGTGTAACGATTTTCGCTTCGTGATATCCTCTTTTCTGATAATGGTGATGCAAGGGAGACATCAGAAAAATTCTTCGCCCTTCGCCAAACTTTCGCTTGGTATATTTAAAGTAAGACACCTGCATAATTACAGAGACCAACTCAATTAAAAACACGCCACAAAGGATTGGAATCAATAATTCTTTGCGAATCATGATGGCAAATGAGGCGATAATACCACCGATCGCCAAACTTCCGGTATCGCCCATAAAAACCTGAGCCGGATAAGAATTGTACCAAAGAAAACCTACACAGGCACCCACAAATGCACCCGCAAAAATCATCAGTTCCCCAGAATTTGGGATATACATAATATTCAAATAATCGGCCATTTGCGTATTTCCAGACACGTATGCCAGAATACCAAGCGTTGTACCAATTATGGCTGATGTACCTGTTGCCAAACCATCTATACCATCGGTAATATTTGCTCCATTAGAAACCGCTGTAATGATAAAAACCGTAAAGGCTAAAAAAACCAAAAAGGCATATTTTTCATAACCCGGACCTAAAAACTTCAGAACTTTAGCATAATCAAATTCATTGTTTTTATAGAACGGAATATTAGATTTTGTTGATTTTACATCTTGTGTGTAATAAAAAGTTTCTCCTTTTTGACGCAAAACCATTGGTGCAGTAGAGGCACTTTTAACATTATCCTGAACGGTTGTACGCACCACAATATTGGGGTGAAAATACATGGTACAGCCCACAATAATTCCGAGCCCAACCTGGCCAACAACTTTAAATTTACCCGCCAGTCCTTCTTTATTTTTACGGAAAACTTTTATATAATCGTCTAAAAATCCGATAGCACCCATCCACACTGTGGTAATGATCATTAAAATGACATAGACATTGGTGATATTGGCAAACAGCAAAGTTGGAATAAGGATACCCAAAAGAATAATGATACCGCCCATTGTTGGTGTACCTTGTTTTTGCATCTGGCCTTCCAAACCCAAATTTCTAACGGTTTCTCCAACTTGCTTTTTATGCAAAAAATCTATTAACCTACGGCCATAAACCGTAGTAATTACCAGTGAAAGGATAATAGAAATAGATGCTCTAAAAGTAATATACTGGAACAACCTTAGTCCAGGAATATCATAATGCTTATGCAGGTATTCGAATAATAAATATAACATTAGCTATTTTGGATTAGTTGTTCGCGTAATATTTCTTTGTCGTCAAAATGATTTCTCACTCCATTTATTTCCTGATATTTTTCGTGCCCTTTCCCGGCAATTAAAATGATATCGCCACTTTTTGCCAAATGGCAAGCCGTTTTGATGGCTTCTTTACGATCTAAAATGGAAAGTGTTTTTCTCTTATTTGTTGGCGAAACGCCTTCTTCCATTTCTGTTATAATACTTTGAGGATCTTCTGAACGTGGATTATCTGAAGTTAAAATTACTTTATCGCTCCAATCGCAAGCCACCTGGGCCATAATCGGCCTTTTGGTTTTATCTCTGTCGCCACCGCATCCAAGCACTGTAATTACCTGTTCGTTTCCTTTACGGATATCGGCAATTGTGCTCAGCACATTTTGCACTGCATCTGGTGTATGCGCGT
Source organism: Pedobacter terrestris (assembly GCF_052343045.1). Taxonomy (NCBI): domain Bacteria; kingdom Pseudomonadati; phylum Bacteroidota; class Sphingobacteriia; order Sphingobacteriales; family Sphingobacteriaceae; genus Pedobacter; species Pedobacter terrestris. The sequence goes on from NZ_CP180264.1 coordinate 3,522,150, forward strand.
AATCTACAATACCAATAATCTGATTGTCTGAAGTGATGTAATCAAATCGTCCTTCGGCGCCGGTTAAGCGGCTTAGTAAAGTGAGCACTTTAAGTTTATCCTGATCAAGCAATAAAGCGGTACCGTATACGGCAAGCAAATTATAGGCATTAAAAGAACCCACCAGTTTGAAAAAGACTTCTTCGTTATCGATATCCAGATGCAAACCACTGAAAGCGTTTTCCATAATCTTCGCTTTGAAATCAGCCATTTGTTTTAGTGCATAAGACTTTTTGTGCGCTTTGGTATTTTGCAACATCACCATACCGTTTTTATCGTCGATATTGGTTAATGCAAATGCCGATTTCGGCAATCCATCAAAGAATGCTTTTTTGGCTTTTAAATAGGCATCAAAAGTTTTATGAAAATCTAAATGATCGTGTGTCAGGTTAGAGAAAACGCCACCGGCGAAAACAAGCCCTTCAATTCTATGCTGAGATACAGCATGGGAACTTACTTCCATAAAGCAAAAATCGCATCCGGCAGCAACCATATCTCTCAACATGGCATTTAGCGCAATTGGGTTTGGTGTAGTGTGCGTAGCCGGAACAACCAAATCATTGATATAATTTTCTACCGTAGAAATTAATCCGGTTTTAAAGCCAAGTTCTTTAAAGAGTTTAAAAAGAATTGTGGCAATAGTAGTTTTACCATTTGTGCCGGTAATTCCAACCAATTTAAGTTGCTTGGAAGGGTTACCGAAGTAATTGGCAGCCATTATACCTAAAGCAACAGATGTATTATCTACTTTAATATATGTGCGTGTATAATCCTCAATTTCAGGAAGATTTTCGCAAAGAATTACCTCTGCACCCATTTCTATGGTTTGCGGAATATATTGATGGCCATCAGAAAGTGTACCGGGTATGGCAAAAAATACGTCTCCTTTTTTGATTTTACGAGAATCAAAATTAAGCCCGCTGATTTCCCGATCGGTTTTACCAACCAATTCTTTAATCGTTACGCCATAAAGTAAATCCTGTAATTGCATCTTTTAATATTAAGTTGCGAGTATCAAGTATTAAAACTTCTCCTCTGTATCAATTCCTCTATATCAAACTCCGGGCTCCTAAATTCAGACTCCGGACTTTTTAATTCAATTCTATTTGCACACCTAATCCTTTTCCTACACGTGTACCAGCAGTAATAGACTGACTAATTACTTTCCCTGCACCAACTACTTTGGTTTTAAGACCTGCATTGCCCAATAAATACAATGCATCTTTTAAACCCATTCCTTCTACATTCGGCATAATACCTTTACGTTCACTATTCTCTTGAAAAACCGGCCCCGCGCTGGTAGAAACCACATTATAATATTCTGATTTTGAAGCAAAAAGCGGTTTAAAACCAAAAGCGGTATACACTTTTTGTGTGGCCTTACTTTGTCCGGCTTTGGTTGGCGGATTTGCTGTATTTCCAACCAATCGCGTTGGTACATCATTGTACATTTGCATATCGCTGGCATAAATCCTGTCTGCAATTTCACGGAAAACTGGTCCTGAAACTGTTGCTCCATAATACGCGCCTTTAGGATCATTGATCACGACAATCATGGAATACTTTGGCTTATCAGCGGGGAAATATCCAACAAAAGAAGCTTGATATTGTCGTTTGCCTTTATACCCGCGATTGCCATCGGCAACCTGAGCTGTACCTGTTTTTCCAGCAATTTTATATAAAGGATTGTACACAATCTGCTTTCCGCTACCCTCAGTAACTACACCTTCGAGCATTTTTTTAATTTTACTTAAAGCTTCGTCTGAACAGATTTTATCGTCAATTACGCGTGCTCTAAATTGCTCAATCGGATTTCCGAGTCTGCGGATTTCTTTCACAAAAATTGGCGCTACATATTTCCCTTCGTTCGCTACTGCGTTATAAAACGAAAGCATTTTCAATGGTGTAAGTTGCATTTCATAACCGTAAGCCATTTGAGGCAAGGTCATGTTTTTGTTCCAGCTTTTGAAGCTCGGATTTTTCACAACCGGTTGTGCCTCGCCAGGAATTTGAAGAATTGTTTTTTCATTCAGTTTCCAACGATATAGGTGATCAGTAAATTTTGACGGATTTTCGCCATAATGTGTATTGATCAATTTTGCAATCGCCGCGTTAGATGATTCTTCAAATGCTCTTTTTACAGTTACAGTTTCTATCTTCGGATGCGAATCTGTGATCAGTTTTCCCGGAATCTGATAGTATCCCGTTCCAATCAATGTATTTGTATCTACCAGATTATCATCTAAAAGTGCCATATAAGAGGCTAGTTTAAATGTTGAGCCCGGATCTTGATTTCCAGCAATGGCATAATTAAATTTCTCTTTATACACACCCTCTTCGACCTTAGAAAAATTAGCAACCGCCCTGATTTCGCCGGTAGCCACTTCCATTAATATCACCGTTCCGTGATCTGCCTGCGATTTAATCAATTGTTTTTCAAGCGCGCTTTGTGCCAGATCTTGCATATTGATATCAATGGTAGAAATAATATCTGCACCATCTTTCGGGGCAACTTCTGCCTCATCATTTACCGGAATATATACACCGCCAGCAATACGCTGCATTAAACGTTTTCCGGTTTCACCGTTAATATATTCGGTATACGCACCTTCAAGTCCTACTCCATTTTTAACGTTTTCATTTTTGTAGCCAATGGTTCTTGCCGCCAGACTTTTGAACGGCAAAATTCGCTTGTTCTGCTGAACCGCGATTAAGCCGCCAGAAAATTTGCCGACATTATATAAAGGAAAAGTGCGAATGGTTTTTAAATCTGCATAACCAACTTTGCGGTGAATCAGAAGATACCGCGCACTGTCCCGTCTTCCTTTGCGCAGGTAGCGCGCATATTCTTTAGCGGTTTTATCCTGAAAAATCATTGCGAGTTTAGCCCCAAGAGAATCTACTTTTTCATTGAATAAGTGGTCATCCTGGATTCCGCCGGCAAACATATCCATCCGAAGTTCATATTCCGGAACAGATGTTGCAAGCAAACTTCCATCATTAGAGTAAATATTTCCACGGGTTGCCTCAACATTTACATAACGGGTAGACAGGCTATCGGCCATATCTTTCCATTTATGTCCTTGCACAAACTGAACCTGCCCCAAACGCAGCAAAACCGCAAGGGCAAAAAGCACAATTAAGCCAAATGCCAGATATACCCGAAGCAATATGTTTGCTCTAATATTCATCGCTTTTAACAATTATTTTTTTTGGTGGTTCAATTAATTCCTTTATACCGAGTGTATCTACTTTTTTGGCTACTTCTGTTAATTTACTCTTGAACATCAGATCCGCTTTTAAAGATTTATACTCCCATCTTAACTCTTTTACTTCTTTATTTAATTTGTCTATCCGGCGAACATTGTTTACTGCAAAATGGCTGTTTGCGATATAAACCATGCCCAAAAATGCCAGAAAACACAAAAAAGGCAATGCATTTGTTGCAGCCTCTTTGGTAACTAATCCTTCACTAAAAAGCTTATTGATAAATGAATTACTATCCATTTTATCGTCTACACTTTTCACCTTTTTGGGTGCAGATTTCAACTCTGGTTCTGGCCCAGTTTCTTCCTCTTCTATTTCTTGTCTAAACTTGTTCATATCTTTTCAGCTATTCTTAGTTTAGCACTTCTTGCCCGGTTGTTCTGGGCAATTTCTTCGTCTGTAGCAACAATTGCTTTGCGGGTAATTACATCAAATGGTTTTTGTTGGTTACCGAAAAAATCTTTTTCGACTTCGCCCTGAAATTTGCCTTTCGCCATAAAATTCTTAACCGGCCGATCTTCTAAAGAATGGTAAGACATCACCACCAATCTGCCCCCTGGTTTCAAAACTTCTGAGGATTGTTGAAGGAAATTTTCAAGCACTTGTATTTCTGCATTAACCTCTATACGCAAAGCCTGAAAAACCTGCGCCAGATATTTATTTTCTTTTCCTCTTGGGATATACTCTGCAATAGCCGTTTTAAAACTCTCGATATCTGAAAATGGCCGATCCAAACGCGCAGTAACAATTGCTCTTGCAAGTGATTTTGCGTTTTTCACCTCGCCATAAATACCAAAAATGCGGTGCAGTTTATCTTCTGCATACGTATTCAATACCTTTGCTGCCGTAAGATCTCCATGCTGATCCATACGCATATCCAAATCGCCATTTTTACGAATGGAAAAACCGCGCGCCGGAACATCAAACTGATGCGATGAAACACCTAAATCAGCAAGAATACCGTCTACTTCGCGAAAACCTTTTAAGCGTAGGTTATTTTTTAAAAAGCCAAAGTTCTGATCGATAAAAACCAAGCGATCATCTTGCGGAATATTTGCCTGCGCATCCGGATCCTGATCAAAAGCAATTAATATTCCTTTTGGACCAAGGTGTTTTAAAATTTCTCTTGAATGGCCACCGCCACCAAAAGTTACGTCTACATATACGCCATCTGGCTTAATATTCAATCCGTCTATGCAAGGCTGCAACATAACCGGAACGTGGTAATTATTCTCCATCTTCCCTCCTGTTATTACCACCCATTACTTCTTCAGCCAAGCTGGCGAAGTTTTCTGGCACATCATCAAAAAGATTTTCATAAGCCTGTTTATCCCATACCTCGATTTTATCCAACTGACAAGCCAAAACAACATCAGATGAAATGCCGGCAAATTCTACCAGGGATTTCGGAAGCAAAACCCGACCAGCCGCATCAAGGGAAAGATCTGTTGCACCACGGGTAAACACACGTAAAAAATCACGATTCTTTTTTTCGTATAAATTAAGTTTATTCAAATCCATGACAATGGCTTCCCAAACTTTTTTCGGATAAATCACCAGATTTTTCTCAAATCCGCGATTCACGACCAAACCATCCCGCTCAGCATCAGGCAATTGTTTCTTGAGCGAAGCAGGCACCATTAGGCGGCCTTTCGCATCAAGTTTACAATCAAATTCTCCTAAAAGTTGAGTCATTACGGTATCTACACTTTTTATGTAGTGTAAAAGTAAATACTTCTACCACTTTTTACCACATTTTACCACAAAAAAGTTTTCAACACAACATTAACGCTCACTTGAAGGGTAAAAATTGTGAAATCTGCTGTTTAAACTAAGATTGAGACAAATCAAGAAATGAGCTTACTTGGCGTCAAAAACTAACTTAAAGCCGTTTTTGAGCACCACAACAAAATAAAAAACCGGAAATAGTGCGTTTTAACGGGAATGGTGTTGTAAAGTGGGAGAATTTCCCAAAACGAGTACGATTTTCTTCAATCTTTGATGAGCAGTATTAAAGGTCAATCGGATAGCTGTATCCAAATACCGGATCATTATTCTGCGCATAAAAAAAGCAGGGAATTTTTAAAAAACCCTGCTTTCCAATCGGCCTTTCGGCTAAATATATTTATTCGTTAATGGCTTTAACGCCGGGCAACTCTTTACCTTCCATATATTCTAGTAAAGCACCGCCGCCTGTAGATACATAACTTACTTCATCTTCAAAGCCAAATTTCGCAATTGCAGCAGCAGAATCGCCACCACCGATAAGTGAGAAAGCACCGTTATCTTTAGTTGCAGCAACAACCGCTTCTGCAATCGCTTTTGTTCCGATCTGGAAATTTTCCATTTCAAAAACACCCATCGGGCCATTCCACAATAAGGTTTTTGAGTTTTTGATTACTTCAGAGAAAAGTTCAACAGATTTCGGGCCGATATCTAATCCCATCCAATCTGCAGGAATTTGTCCGGAATCTACGGATTTTTTATCTGCATCATTTGCAAATTTATCTGCAATAACGGTATCAACAGGTAAAATCAGATTCACGCCTTTGGCTTTAGCTTTTTCGATTAATTCTAAAGAAAGATCTTGCTTGTCGGCTTCTAATAGTGAAGTACCAATTTCGCCACCTTGCGCTTTGGCAAAAGTATATGCCATACCGCCACCAATAATCAGATTGTCTACTTTATCCAATAATTTCTCGATCAAAAGAATTTTGTCTGAAACTTTTGCACCGCCCATAATTGCAGTAAATGGTTTCTCTGCATTGTTCAGGATTTTCTCTGCATTAGCCACTTCAGATGCCATCAGATATCCAAAATATTTTGCATCAGGAAAAAACTGAGCAATAACAGCTGTCGAGGCATGTGCACGGTGTGCAGTACCGAAAGCATCATTTACATATACTTCTCCAAGTTTTGACAATTTCTCTGCAAAAGCAACGTCCCCTTTTTCTTCTTCTTTATAGAAACGAAGGTTTTCTAGCAATAAAACTTCGCCTGCTTTTAAATCTGTTGATTGTGTAGTTGCAGATTCGCCAATACAATCGTCTGCAAATTTTACTTCAACATTTAATAGCGAAGAAAGATCTTTCAGGATGTGTTTTAAAGAATATTTATCTGTCGGACCATCTTTTGGTCTGCCCAGGTGAGACATCAAAACAACAGAGCCGCCATCTTTTAAAATTTTATTGATGGTTGGAAGTGCCGCGCGGATTCTTTTATCGTCGGTAATATTAAATTCTGCATCCAAAGGAACGTTAAAATCCACCCGGATCAGGGCTTTTTTGTCTTTGAAATCAAGCTGGTCTATTGTTTTCATCGTTTTTTATTTTGTAATTAAGTTTAATTTCATTTCATAATGGAATCCGATACCGGGGATATCAAATTCTGGTGATTCACTGCTAAAGCCTATTTTTTTGTAGAATGGCGCAGCGGCAGATCTTGCATTGCACCAAAGGTAATCTGTGTTGTATTCTTCAAGATAGCTTATGGCAAATTTGATTAATGCAGCGCCAAAACCCAATCCGCCAAAATCCGGATGAGTGGCCATACCGCGAAGCTGGTAACCTATGCCACCGCCGGGAAAGAAATCACTGCGCATAAAACTTGCAACCGAAAGAATTTGGCCGTCTTTTTCATAACCAAGATGAAAGGTATCGTAGGCATCGTCACCATCAAATACACACTGCTCAAAAGGTTTTCCATTGCGCAAGAGTAAACTTCTTAAAGGCAATACTTGTTCTGGAAGAATAAACTTTACCATATTTATTGTTGAATCAATAAATGCCTCAGGGGACAATCGTACAGGCAAAGTTATAAAAACCCTCAACATTGCCAAGCCTTGCTTTAGTAAAACGGGATTTAGATTTACCGAAGATTAGCGGCTTCAATCTTTTTAACAATATCGATTAATCTACTGCTGTATCCAAATTCGTTATCGTACCAACCCACAACTTTGACCATATCGCCAACGATAGAGGTAAGCTGTGCATCAAAAAGGCAAGAATGTGGATTATCAATCACATCAACGGATACAATCGGATCTTCCGTATATTCTACCACACCTTTCAGTTCATTTTCGGCGGCAAGTTTAAATGCGGCATTAATTTCAGCAATTGTTGCTTTGCTTTTTAGCAAACAGGTAAAATCTGTGAGAGAACCGTTCAACACCGGAACACGGATACCTGCACCACCCAAACGCCCATCCAGCGATGGAAAAATATGGGTAATGGCTTTTGCTGCGCCTGTAGTAGTGGGAATAATTGACGAAGATGCTGCACGTGCCCTGCGCAAATCGCGGTGATTCGCATCGTGGAGATTCTGATCGCCAGTCATAGAATGTACGGTGGTAATATATCCTTCTTCAACGCCCCAATTGTCGTTCAAGATTTTTATCATTGGCGCAATGTTGTTGGTTGTACAACTCGCGTTAGATAAAATTGGCGAGTTAATGTCTATTTCGTGATCATTTACACCTAAAACAACCATTGGAATATCATCTGCTGCAGGTGCAGAAATCAAAACCTGTTTGGCCCCGGCAACAAGATGTTGGTTTGCGCGCTCTGTAGTTAAATTCCGGCCGGTACAATCTACCACCAAATCAACATGCAACGCAGACCAAGGTAATTCCTCGGCATCTTTAATTGAAAATACCGGAATGCAGGTTTTATCTATACATACTGCATCTGGCTTAGCTTTAACATTACCGTTAAATACTCCGTGTACAGAATCGTATTTGAATAGATGCGCCATGGTGGCAGCATCGGCAAGGTCATTAATGGCCACAACCTCAATTCCCGCTTTTAATGCCAAACGCAAAAAGGTTCGCCCAATTCTCCCGAAACCATTAATTGCTATTCTCATTGTGATCAATTTTAGAGCGCAAAACTAAGTTAATTTAATGGATTATCGCAAGAAGAAATTGTACCATATAACAGGTCTGATTGCGCCTTTACAATTGCCTAACAAATGCCACACGCAACTGCCGGTTTTACACACAAAGTGGATACTGGTTTTTAGGCCGGGAAACCTGATTTCTCTTTTTTGCGAAGCAATAATGTTAGCGAAAGATTTAAAAGTGCGCAAACACTTATAAGCAGAATGATAAGCATGAAATTACCTAAATTCTGCAGTGTAAATGTACAGGCAACAATGACAACATTAAACAATACCGTAAACAAAACGATTTGATTGGCTTTTAAACCTAAGCGCTCCAAACGATGATGAATATGGTTTCTATCACCCTTAAATGGCGATTTTCTGGCTAATATCCGAATGGAAAATACACGCAAAGAATCAAAGATAGGCACTATTAATACTGAAACCGCAATTGCAGGAGCGGAATAAAAATATGGGTTGTTGTTGAGTTCTGAAAATTTATTCATTTCAATAAATTTGATGGCCAGTGCAGCAGATACAAGGCCGATGATTAAAGCGCCGGTATCACCCATAAAAATTTTTGCCGGACACCAGTTGTAACGGATAAATCCACCCACAGCACCTGCAAGTGCAAAAGCAATAAATGCATACGCCGGATGGCCCATAAAGGCAAAAGCCAAACCAAAAGTGATATTTACCACCAAACCGATTGAAGCAGCGAGCCCATCTATTCCATCAATCAAGTTAACGGCATTATTCAGAAAAATAATCAGAATGATAGAAAAAATACCGCCCCAGAGTGGAATCATTTCTCCGATATTAAGCACTCCATACAAGCTGCTTAATCTAAAACCACCAAAAAAAACCAAAATTGCCGCAACAACCAACTGCAAAATAAACTTCGTACTGGTATTTGTGCCGTACATATCATCTTTAAGCCCTAATGCAGATAAGATGATACACGAAACGATCAAAAAATTGGCCTCTTTAAAGTCGATCAATGCAGAAAAGAGCAATAATGATATCGTGAAACTTCCTACAATCGCTAAGCCGCCCAAGCGAGAAATATTCCCTTTATGGGTCTTTCTATACAAATCATTGGTATCAAAAAGTCGATATTTTAACGAAGTATAAATAATAGACGGAATACTGGCCAAAACCATAATAAATGAAAGGCAGATGATTGCCATGTAGAAGTAAATCGGCTCGGTATGTATCAAATGTCTCAGCAAAATATCGGGGATGTTTTACACAAATATAAGAAAACCCGCAAAACTGGGCTCCCGTATCAGGTTAATTTCGTCCGAAAACAAAGATTTTACCAGACAAATGTCAATATTGAAGAAGTTTAGAGAGTTTCTTTTTAAATAACGCAATTAAAGGATAAGATAAACCATTCATTTTCATGGCTTTGAAATCGTATCGTATGGCACGGATCAGGTTTTTAAATGAGGAATTACTGACCCCACCAACACGCATATTCACCATCAAAACCGGCAAATAGCTCATTGTTATTTTTTGTTTAAACAAAAAGCGTAAAATTAACTCATAATCTGCGGCCGAACCAAAATTAAGCGCATATCCCCCGTATCGGTCAAAGAGTTCCTGTTTCAGGTATAATGTTGGATGTGCCGGCATCCATCCATTTTCAAAATCACTTACCCCTGCTTGTTTTGATTTCCAACGGCGGATAATTTTTTCCGAAACAGGATGTATATAGTTTAAATCTCCATATAAAGCCTGCAACTGCTTATCCAGTTGAAATGCTTTTGAAACTTTTTGTAAAACATAAGAATCGGCAAACTTATCATCCGCATTTAACAAACCAATAACTTCTCCAGAGGAAAGTGCAATCCCTTTGTTAATTGCATCATATAGACCTTTATCGGGCTCTGATACCAGTACATCAATTTTATTCTCGAAAGACTTGATAATCGATGAGGTAGAGTCTGTTGAAGCTCCATCGATCACGATATATTCAAGATCAACGCCTTGTTGTGCAAAAACACTTTCCATGCATTGACGCAAATAGGTTTCTCCATTATATACAACTGTAATCAGCGAAATCTTCATGTATCTTTAAACCATAAAAGCCTTTTCATATTTATTAGAGGCATCAGCAAAGCAAAGATAAGGAATAGATATACATGATTGTCAAATGAACAATAGGCCGCATCAAAGTCTGTAAAATAACCGACGTCTTTTAACGTCCCATCCAGCTCATAGAGATAACAAGTTGTTTGTGTTTCCAGTGGGCATCGATCGCTTATCCGGTAATAATTATTAGCGTAATTACTGCCATTAGAGCTAAACAAATAATTTGGATGCCCGCCCAGATCCGAATATTCATTGTAAAAAATGTAATATGGATAACTGGGAACCATACAACCCTCCCGATCTGCATAAACCATCTCGGACCAGAGTATAACAAATAGAAATATGGGTGTAGAGAAAATCCGTCGCTTCGGATTCAGCGCATTAGGGATGATTAACAACAATTTCTTCATAAAGATAAAAGCATTAATCAAGTTCTAAATATAAGGTTTTCAGAGGATTGCAAATTGGCTGATCACATAAAAACCTATAAAATTACACCGGGTTTATTTAATCGGTTACCAAAGAAAATACAGTGTTGTTTTCTTTTCAATCAAATGGAAAAATGTTCTATTTATTTCAACAAATTTTTGCCTCGGATAATGATCAGTCCGAAAATCCCAGCTGCTGTTCCGAGTGCCCAGGAATAATCGTCAAGGTTGCAGGCAACAATCCTAGGCGATGCGACAAAACCTTCAAGAGAGGAGCCGTTGCAGCCGGTTACCAGATTTAAAACATTATAGCCTGATGGACAAACCCTGCAAGGTGTAGAACCGGCCACCCATACTGTTTGTTGCCCGGACATGCAAGCGGTCGTACTGGAAGTACTTGGACTCGATTTGTATGCTTGAACACTTCCGAATATGATAGCCAACACAGCGTTGATCAAACCCACGTTTTCCGTTTCAGTATAAACTGTTTTACTTGAAGCAATGAGACAGCCCGAGATTTGTGCCCGCGCCATGACTGGTAAAAAAGAGGTAGTAATCACGGCTAATACAACCGAAACGAATGGATATTTCATGATTTTAACAGAATTTTATTCTGCTAAATTAATTTACATAAGTACCAAATTTCCCATTCCTTTTGTTCATTGACATAGTCCCCTCCTAAGGGTTGAAGTAACAAAAAGCAAACCTATTTCTAGTTATCATTAATATACCTATGCTAACTGTTAAAAAAATCATTGGCCAAGTAAAATCATCAAGATCACATGAAAAGTAATTATATTGCACTATTGTGCCACTTGGGCAATTTAAGCACACAGCTAAGTTATTGCCGCCCAAGCCAAGAGAAACTGTCGGGCTACCATATAAACAGCTTGCACCAGTAGAGGTTACTACAGCATAACCTGGACATGCATTAACCTCGGTAGATATACCTCCAGTATTGTAAAAAACCTTGTCCCCAAACACAATCACGGGAGGGATGCTAGCGCTCAACGATAAAGTATTGTATCCGGCAAAATTAGGATATACAACATTTCCTACACGACATCCCTCAGCTGCTTTTATTTCACACAACGAAATGATGAGTGAAGCAAATATAAAAACCAAACGTTTCATAACCTTATATAAGTCAAAGACTTAAACTAAGTTACTCCACATTTCCCGATTATCATTTGTTCTTTTTATTCATTAATCATAGTTACAATTTGGATTACTATGATAAACTATTTGTTTGCTATGGCGATACTGAGTAATATATAGAGAGATAGAACTAAACTACCATTTTTTTAATCCATCCAAATCCAATAAAACAGATCACTGCACCAATTGCAAAGATGTGGTCATCTAAAGGCATTGGGGTTATCGTGGTTGTGCAATAAGTAGAATTGTTAATACTATACTGGTAAAGTGTTCCATGGGAAGCAGATCCCGATGGTGTACTTGCAGTTGGAGCAACCTCACATGGTTTGTTTAGTGATGTCTGTTCCATTTGAGTTGGACCATAGTCACTATAGAACTCATTGATCTGACCACATATATAATTGTAATGATTTCCCGATGATTTATATCCCATAACGTTTCTGGTTATAAAACTTGCTGGGCTAGTAGAATTCGAGTAAACAGGCCTGATATCAGTGGAACTTCCATAATAATTTGCATCACCTAGATAGGTAATATACAACCCAGAGCCATTTAAGTTACAGCCAACACCGGTAGTTCGTGGATAAACAACAAAGCATGCACACGACAGCACAACTGTCGCAGCGATTGCGATAAACAATTTCATAAAAATAGGGATAGACAACTAAAAAAACGTATGAGTTATCATACATTTTTTGCAAATATAGCACATTTCTATCCCCTAATAAATGGTGATCGAGAGTTGGAACCTACGTCATGACCTTTTTGTAACAATTTACAATATACCAGGTTAGCTATCAAAAGGTAGTATTAATACTACATAAATTACTTTTTATGCTTTTAAACGACAGAATGGGAATGTTTTGGAAGAGTGGAAATTTGACAAATAACTTTAGCCCGATCGGGCTATTGCAAAAATTCAACTTAAAAAGTTGACCGATGTCAAGAAGAAAAAAAATCGTCAATAATTTTACAGGCATATTTGGCAGGTTCGCTTCTAAAATTACTTTGGGCAGCTCAAAAATGCTAACAAACTACAAAGCCTTTAATCTAGGTTGCAGAAAATCCCGGCGGACAATTAAAACTGCTGTAAATACAGAAAATCCAAGTAGAAAATAAGCGTCAGAATCTAAAGGACAACGAACCATCTCATAGCTCCCTCTTACCCCTACAATTGGCGTATCGCAGCTGATGTATTCATTTGTACTGGTATTATATGTGATGCTATTTGGCCCAGAACAAACTCTGCAAGAACTTGAACTTGTTGTAATTTGTCTCCAACTACAATAGCCGCTACTCAAAGAAACAACACCAGATTTTGAAGAAAAAGCACCGTTATTAAAGGGTTCGTACGTATACAATCTATTGTTTGAGCTAAGAAAACAACCACTTTGTGCAAATGTTGTTGTTACAAAGAATAGTAATAAAAAGGCTATTCCGATGGACAAAAATTTCATCATAGGATTACACAACTAAATAGGGAATTAGACATTGCAAATGTAAATATTCATACCTATTTATGTGTAAGAAAATAAAATATCTCGCAAATCTTTTACGAATACAGACCAAAGAACACCTTCCTCAGATGTTTAGTCAAATTCTGGAGAACTAGACGTTGCCATTTTTTAGTCTGCTATAAACCTCCTAAACAAAATGATACAGCAACATGATATTAAAACAGTGTAGATGTTTAAATCCAACGCGCAGTTGGCAACCACATAAGTCACCCTTACCCCTGTACCATAACCAATTACGGTACAAGTTTCCGTTGGGGAATACATAGTTGTTCTTCGAAATTGCGTTAGCGCTGTTGAACCTTCAGGACAGTAATTTATCCCATAATCTGTGAATACATACAAACCTGTAAGTGAATTGTATCCAAATACATAATTGTTATAGTTTCCGCTGGTGATCAGACATGCACGGGTTTGCGCCTGAGTGAAAAAGCTACATACTGCGAGGAGAATTATCGCGAGCGTTATCCCAATCTGTTTTTTCATTTCATTAGATTAAAATGTCAGAAAATGGGGATGAGCAACCCTTCAAAACTACAAAACAAGAATCAAAACCTTGCAATCCAACGAATTAAAAATAAACAGAGTTAAAAAGAAAATTGCTATAGTTGAACTCATTTCATTTTTTACGCTAAACTTGACCAGTCCAGGAAAATGCATATTATTGAACCAGGGAACTGAAAACTGGGGAAACAAGAATTTTAATAAAAGGTTGTGCAGTCTTAAAAAGCAGGTTTTCTTTTCTAAGTCGAAAAAAGACGACAATGCCGCTGATGATGATTGGAAGAAAAATATAATCATCAAGCGGCAGACGATGATAAGTATAAGTATAGCCGTCGGCATACACAGGGAATGAAACAATAAATCAATCGTACCTGATGTTGATCCCACCACTGGTCCGGACGCCCAGCCAATTGATATTGACCGGATTGCAAACTGCACCGACTGTCCAATATCCTGCATTGGTATTCACTGGCGTACCCGATGGATAATCATGACTTCACCCACTTGTAAACAGATTACCGCTATATTGTTCAGCACAAATACTTTGCCCGTTGCTTTGTGCGACACTAATTTTGCTGCTTAAAATTATGCAACAACATGAAAATATAATTTTGACTACGAAATTCAATCGAAGAGACGGTCCGGCAGACATAGCGTATAAGAATATTCAAAGCTATTCTCTGCTGAAATACCTTAGCTATATTGTAGCTATTGAACATGACAATTGTCATGCTGATTTAGCAGCGGAAGATTTTTGACCTTATAAAACAGTTCCTAAACAGCTGATTTTTTACGTAAAAAGACGCATACTAATCCCGCAGAAACAATAAACAAAACTGGGATATACTCATCCAACGGACATTCTACACGATATTCGAGTTCGGTATAATAGGCACTCCAACCCAGGCAAATGCCGAAAAAAATCCATCCGTTACAAACCCGGCTTTCCCTGGTTTGACCTGTTGGCACATAGGAACAACGTGGATCGGATTGGCAACTGCCGGCAATCACATTACTGTTACGATCTAAAAGGCAACCTCCACTTGTTGAAACAGCCCAACTTTGCGCCTTCATGCTTCCGCCGTAACACAACATTACAATTAGCAATATTCTTGAAATCCTCATGCGTTTTTTTCAATACATTATGCATGCATAAACTTGCAGGCACTATTCGGTATTTCTTCACGATGGGGATCTCGATCTGATTAGTTATTTTGATTTTAAGCGTTTTTATAGCTTCCTAGTTTTTCCCAGCAATAATCTAATTCAACTCAATAACGATGATTACGGCAATGACTGGGACTGGTTTACATCGAACACTTTTTAATCATACAAATATAGTTACCTGGAAGAAGGTGGATTAGATACGCCCACTTTCTGTTTGACATATATCAAGCAGCCAGACTTATTTATGTAAACTGCAGCAAATGCGCTTTTTTTTTATTGAAATCTGCCATTTAAAGGTATTTTTGTATTTTACACGAAAGATCCCTGCGTATGCTTAAGAATTTTAAACTGGTGTATTTCCTTGTTCTGGCTGTTTTTATCACCTCATGTGCGGCCAGAAAAGAACACGCTCTTTTCAATGCACCGTCTGATATTGTCACAGATACAATTAAACATGTGTACGTAGTCAATGATCAGGGAATCAGTGATGCTTATTATAAGATCAAAATTAATGACATGCTGGCGATTAGAAACGTTCAGAATTTTGAATTCGGCGCCACAACCGGATCAGGCATTTCAAACCAATCTACTGTAAATTCAAGCGCTGGAAGCCAGGCCGGCGGAAACATACAAAATGTACTGTCTTATCCCGTAGAACCTGATGGAATGGTCAATTTACCTGCGATTGGCAAAGTAGAAGTTGTGGGTTTAACGCGCAGAGAAGCTGCAATAAAGATTCAGGATTTATATAAAACTAAACTTCTGAAAGATCCGATTATTGAATTGAGTGTAGTAAACTTAAAAGTAACGCTGCTAGGCGAGTTTAGCAAACAGGGAAATTTCCTACTGGAACGAGACAACACCAATTTAATAGATATTATAGGTGAAGCCGGAGGGATCTCTAAAAACGCAGATCCTAAAAGTCTGAAAATTATTCGTGGGGATCGCGCCCATCCGGAGATTATTTACGTAAATCTAAATGACATTAACAGTTTGGCCAGTAAAAAACTGGTTTTGCAGAACAATGATATTATCGTGCTTCAGCAAACCAAAAGTAGTGCCGTTAGCGACAAATTACAGAGTTTCAACAATATCTTGCAGCCTGTACTCGTTGTGGTAAACTTAGCGGTATTGATATTTACGGTAACCAGATAAAAAATCCTGATATTTAACTTCAAAATCACATACATTGACAGAGTTAGTGCAAGAGAAAAAGGCTGTAAGCCAAAGTATCGATTTTTACAAAATATTTAAGGTATTTCTAAGCCGTTGGTATTGGATCGCCGCAACCGTAGCCATTTCACTTTTTGGTGCCTGGCTCTATTTGTGGTACACACCACCCATTTATCAAACCGGCGCATCGCTGAAACTTGAAGATAG
This sequence comes from Pedobacter terrestris, assembly GCF_052343045.1. NCBI lineage: Bacteria > Pseudomonadati > Bacteroidota > Sphingobacteriia > Sphingobacteriales > Sphingobacteriaceae > Pedobacter > Pedobacter terrestris. The sequence goes on from NZ_CP180264.1 coordinate 3,538,582, forward strand.
CAATCCGTCTATCAGCACCGGACCGCAATCGCCAATGCAAAACTACAATTACACGGATAAAATACAGGCCGAGAGTTTTACAATACGCAGTAACGAGGTAATTTTAAATGCAGTAAAAACGCTGGATTACAAAATCAGTTATTATCTGAAAGGACGGGTGAGAACGACTGAGCTGTATCCCAATGTTCCTTTTGTAATTGAAATATTGAAACAAGACAGCGTAAACTTCGGTCGTTCAATGTATTCAGTCAAATCTGTAGACGACAAACATTTTGAAATATCTACCACAGAAAATGAAGATGCAAAAACCCGTTACCAATACAATCAAGCTATAAATATGGGAAACATGATCTTTAAAATTAAAGATCGGATACCGTCTAACAGCACCTATCAATTTAAGTTTAACAGTAAAGAAGATTTTGTTGGCCGCGCCATGGGCGGATTAAATATTGGCGAAGCTGCTCGTTTCACCAATGTGATGGGACTAAGCCAAACCGATGCAAATGCGGTTTTCGCTGCAGATATTCTAAATGCCATTATGAAAGAATATGTCAAGTATGACGTCATCCAACGCAGACGATCGGCCAGGCAAACCGTAGATTTTATAGACAATCAACTCGGTTTTATTGATGCCGAAGCCGGAAAATCCGGAAGTACTTTGGCCACCTATAAAACACAGAACAAAATGTACGATGTAGGTTCATCTACATCTATGACTGTAAATAAACTGGCTGATTTTGAAAAGCAAAAAACTGAACTGAACATCAAATTACTGGGCATAAAACAACTTGAAGAACAGGTAAACAACAACAGCAATAAAATAGAAATCGGTGTAGATTTAGAGGGAGAGCTGAGCTCTGGCGTTGGTGCAACAGTCGCGCAACTCAACACTTTACTCGCCAATAGATTGATGAAACTTAGTCAGTTTAATCCAGATTCTCAACCCATAAAACAAATTGATCAGCAAATTGCCAATGTAAAAGCAAGTATCCGCAGCGGCATCCAATCTATGCGCCGGAATAACGAACAAACCATTCGATATATCGACAATCAGATTTCCGGAGTAAACCAAAGCATGACCACCATTCCTGTGAAAGAACAAAACTTTGTGAAGCTTCAGACAAATTTCGAAGTAAACAACAAAGTGCGCTCTTATTTATCGGAAAAGAAACTTGAAGCTGAAATGAATGCCGCCGCCATCGTTCCGGGTGCATCCATTGTAAATCCGGCATACCCGTCTTATTTTGCCATTTCTCCTAACGCAAATAAAGCGTACAGCACGGCGCTAATGCTTGGACTTGCTGCAGGTTTTGGTTTAATTCTGCTCGTTCGTTTTCTAAATCCATATATCTACGATAAAGAAACCGTTGAAGGTTTAACGCATACGCCGATTATCGGTGTTATCCGTAAATTCCCGGATTTTATAGACAAAAACAGCAAACAAGCTTTGTCTCTTGCTAAGCCGAAATCGGTTTTCGCAGAATCCGTTCGTTCCGTACGTACAAACCTGAGCTTTTTAGCCAGCCATAAGCAAAGTAAAATTATTTGTATCACTTCAGAAATATCCGGAGAAGGCAAATCTTTTGTAACCGTAAATCTGGCGAGTACGCTGGCGCTGATTGAGAAAAAAGTAATCTTAATTGCCGCCGATTTAAGAAAATCTAAGCTTCACCACGCCTTTGGTGCAGACAATAAAAAAGGTCTGAGTTCTATACTTTCGGGGCAGGCAACTTTAGAGGAAGCATTGATCCACGATGAATTGCATCATATTGATTTTATTCCATCTGGCCCTGTTCCGCCAAACCCATCAGAACTGTTGCATACTTCAGCAATGAAAGATTTACTGGTGAAACTGGAAAAAGAATATGATTATGTTTTAGTAGATACCGCACCGGTTGGTTTGGTGTCTGACGCCATTCCACTCATCCGTTCTTCAGACATCAATTTATTTGTAATCCGGTCTGGCGTTTCTCAGCAAAGGGCTGCAAATATTCCGGAACGTCTATCCAGAGAATATGCTTTGAGTAACTTAGCAATTGTGTTAAATGCCTTTGGTGACGATGCGTTATATTCAAATTACTATACTACAGATTATAGTCGCGGTGGCGGAAACAGCACCTATTATTACTCTGATTATTCAGGATATTCTGGTTCTGGATACTATGAAGACGAAAACAGACGCTGGTGGCAATTCTGGAAAAAGAAATAATGGAAATTTAGCCGCATACGCTGCAAAAATTAAACTACAGTGAACAAAAACGCATTTAACATGAGAAATGTCACAAAGCCGGTTACAAATCATCATTTATTTTCGGCAAACACAACATCATTGCTACTTTCGTTGGAGAATCTGTTCCCAAACAAACAAACTGAAGACCGAGTTATATTTAAAAAATACCTTATAAAAAATGATCGATCACAATTATAAATGGTATCCAATATATACTCGGTCCAGAGCAGAAAAAAAAGCTTACCAGGAATTATGCCGTAAAAATATTGAAGCATATTTACCCTTGCGCAAAAGCATTAAGCAATGGAGCGACCGAAAAAAAATGGTCGAAGAACCCCTTATAAATTCCTATTTGTTCGTATATATATCTGCAAAAGAATACGCCGAAGTATTAATGACCAATGGCGTTGCGCGATTTTTATATTTTTCAGGGCATATTGCTACAATCCCTGACCAACAAATCAGAGATTTGAAATTACTATTGGCTACCGATGCAGAACTTGAAGTATTGGAACTGGACGTTAACCCCGGACAAAAGGTTGTAATTAAAGCCGGACCTTTTAAAGGAATAATGGCCGAATTGGTATCTTTACAGAATAAGCAGCGCATTATTTTGCGTTTAGAAAATATGGGCCATGCCATTGAAATTAATACCTCAATGGCTTTTATAGACCCAATTTAACCTGCAGCACTCTTCACTTTGCATAAAGCATTGGGAGATTAGCTGCCAGCAATAAATAATATCTTTTTTATCAGTTCATTTTAAAAAAAAATGTGACTGAGAGGGCGAAGCTGTGCCCGGCAGCCATTGAAATATCCAAAACAGAGCTTCAAATTTTTAAACTACATGTGCCGCATAGCCGGAATTATTGATAAAAATCGTTCAGCAAAACAACTGCAAAAAGACATTCAATCTATGTGTGATGTAATGGCGCACGGCGGACCAGATGGCGAAGGGTTTTATTTTGATGATGAAAACGGTTTGGCGCTTGGACATAGAAGGCTGGCACTGATTGATCTGTCTGAAAATGGCCATCAACCGATGCAAGATCAATCTGGTAAAATCATTATTTCCTTTAATGGCGAAATTTACAATTACCAGGAACTTAAAGCAGAGCTTATTGAACTGGGTTTTCAATTTCGTACACATACGGATACTGAAGTCATTTTATTGAGTTACCACAAATGGGGAATAACTGCCTTTGAAAAATTTAAAGGCATGTTCGCTTTTGCTTTATACGATCAGCAGCAGCAGAAAACACTTCTGGTACGCGATGGTGCAGGTATCAAACCGCTTTATTACTCAGAAGAAGAAGATTGTTTAACCTTCGCTTCAGAGGTAAAGGCTTTCAAGCAATCGCATAAGAATTACCAGGAACATCCGAACTGGAAAGTGTATTTACTCGCATTTGGCCATATTCCGGAACCTTATACCACGCTGGAAAAGGTAAAAATGCTCCCGAAAAGACACATACTTTTTTTTGATCATATTACCCAAAGAAAGTCTATAGTGCCCTTTACGAATTCTGCTGCGCGAACTAAAATTTCTGACAAACGCGAAGCGATTGAAAAAGTGGAGCGCAGCTTAACTCAAGCGGTAAACAGACACCTTATAGCAGATGCGCCGATCGGTTTATTTTTGAGCGGCGGAATAGACAGCAGCGCGCTTGCTTTACTGGCCAAACATCCACAACTAAATACGCTATCTGTCAATTTTGATGTTGAACAATTCTCTGAAATAAAATATCAGACACAAATTGCCGAAAAAACCGGCAGCTTGCATCGCAGCTATACCATTGATCAATCTTTTTTTGAAAAACATTTCGAACAGGCATCGCGGGCAATGGATCAACCCACAACTGACGGAATAAACTCTTGGTTTATCAGCTATTTTGCAAAGCAAAATGGATTGAAAGCCGTACTTTCTGGCATAGGTGCCGATGAACTTTTTGGCGGTTATCCTTCTTTCAAAAGAATGTGGTTGGTTAAATTATTCAATCGGTTGCCGAAATTTGTGCTGAAATCTGGATTAAACAGTCGCAGAAATTTCCTCAAAAGAATGTATTACCTAAGCTATAAAAATACATCAGGCTTGTATCTGTTTTTGCGTGGAATTTTTAATCCTCTTGAAATTGCTGAACTCTTAAATTTGAGCCTGAAACAGGTGAACGAAATTCTTTCTCAAGTAAATATCCAGAATTTGCCAGAGCACTTAAATGCTTCAGAAACTGCGCGTTGGATAGAGTGCAATATGTATATGCAGAATCAATTGCTAAAAGATACAGACTTTATGAGTATGCAACATGGCGTTGAAGTTCGTGTACCTTTTCTGGATCAGGATTTGATAAAAACTGTCGAAAGCATTAACTGCAATATTCTTTATCAAAACAAAACGCCTAAAAAACTTTTGATAGATTCTTTAAAAGGGCTTTTACCCGAAAGCATTTGGAACCGGCCAAAAATGGGTTTCACATTTCCTTTTCAACACTGGCTGAAGCACAATACATATTTTATTGAAGGTTTATCCCAAAGAGAAAACTTGAACAAAAATAAAGTGCAAACAGCTTTTGTACGTGGAGAATTACATTGGTCTAAAGCAATGGCTTTGTTTCAAGCCAATCAATTTGAACTTACTTCTGTTGATCAAAAACCGAATCCAAGCGCTAAATACGCATAAGTAAATTGAGTAAAAATGTGCTCTTCTTAACGTTGAATACCTTTAGCTTAACTGGCGGAATAGAAAAAGTTTGCCGCTCTGTATCTAAAGTGCTTACTGATTTATCTGCAAGAAATGTAGTGTCAAGACATTCGGTTTTGAGTATGTATGATGATGACACTGACGAGAGATATGTGCCCAAAGCAAATTTTACTGGCTTCAGCGGTAAAAAAATAAGCTTCGCTTTGCGTGCAATCTCTGAAGGTTGCCAGGCAGATATTGTTATCCTTAGTCATGTTCATTTACTGCTGTTCGCCTGGATCATCAAAAAATTAAAACCAAAGGTGAGAATTGTACTTTTCGCCCACGGTATAGAAATATGGAATACATTTGCAACCTGGAAACGTGTCTTTTTGCAAAACAGTACCGAAATATTGGCTGTAAGTGATTACACCGCTTCTAAGATTAAGCAAATTCATCACGTAGATTCTCGAAAAATTACTATTCTCCACAACTGCATTGATCCGTATTTTGAACTGCCCACAAATTTTGAGAAGAATGAAGCTTTGCTCAACAAATATCAGCTGAACACTTCAACAAAAATTATTTTTTCGTTGTGTCGGTTGTCATCTGCAGAACAATATAAAGGCTACGATAAAATTATTGAAGCCATGAGCCATCTGCCCGAATCCGTTCATTTCATCCTGGCTGGAAAAAGTGATCAAGAAGAAGAAGCGAGATTGCAATCTTTGATTTCAAAATACAATTTAAAAAACCGCATAACCTTAACAGGATATTTGAGCGATGAACAATTGACAGATCATTATCTTCTGGCGGATGTATTTGCTATGCCCAGTAAAGGTGAGGGTTTCGGCATTACGTTTATAGAAGCTGCCGCTTGTGGTTGCGCCGTAGTTGCCGGAAATGAAGATGGAAGTTCAGATGCACTTCTAAATGGTGCATTAGGAACGTTGGTAAACCCAGACGATATAAATTCGATTGCCCAAGCAATTGAGGAGATCTTTAACCAGCCAAAATCTATCGAGTGGAAGAACCAACAACAGAAAAATTGTATTTCTGCTTTTGGTTTCAATCAGTATGCAAAACATCTCGAAAAACTATTGGTAATTTAATGCACAAAAGTATTTCAATTCGGCTTTCCAAACAGACATCGCTCAAATCTTACACCTTAGATTAATCAATGGAACACAAAACAGAAAGCTGGGTAATAGAAAGTAAATCATCTTTACTGGATTTGAAGCTGAATGAAGTTTGGGCCTATCGGGATTTACTGATCCTTTTGGTGCGTCGGGATTTTGTTTCCTTTTACAAACAGACCATTCTTGGCCCACTTTGGTTCTTTATCCAACCGCTGTTTACCACAATAATATTCACATTTATATTTGGTAACCTGGCGGGAATATCAACCGATGGACTACCGAAGCCTTTATTTTATATGGCCGGAATTACCGCCTGGAACTATTTTGCAGATTGCCTGACCAAAACCTCGACTGTTTTCCGTGATAATGCTGGTATTTTTGGGAAAGTTTATTTTCCGCGTTTGATTATGCCGCTTAGCATTGTAGTGAGCAATCTGGTGCGCTTTGGCGTTCAGATGATTTTATTTCTGATGATGGTTATTTACTATTATTTCATTGGAACAAATTTCAACATCACCTGGGCAATCAGCCTCTTCCCTATTGTGGTTCTGTTAATGGCGTTGTTGGGTTTGGGAACAGGAATGATCATTTCTGCAATGACTACAAAATACCGGGATCTTGCTTTTCTGGTGACTTTTGGCGTTCAATTGCTGATGTATGCAACAACGGTTATTTACCCATTATCAGAAGCGATAAATAAATATCCGGCTTACGCCTGGATTATAGAATACAACCCAATGACACCAATTATTGAAACTTTCCGTTACGGCTTTTTAGGCGAAGGAAGTTTTAGCTGGAATGGTTTCGGCTATGCTACAGTTGTAACGGTTGCGTTGTTGTTATTTGGTATTGTTATTTTCAATAAAGTGGAACGGAATTTCGTGGATACGGTGTGATGAATCAACCATGTTTATACTTTATCACTAATTGCTAAGCATGTTTTTAACCTACAGAAACAAATTAAAAGACATATTATATCGGCCTTATGAATGTCCGGAATTTCTGAATGTTAAACATATTCCATCGTTAGATGGCTGGCGTGCAGTAGCTATCTTAATGGTAATTTTGGGGCATTTGATGCTCACCTTGCAAAAAGGAACATTATTTCATTCTATTTTACGGATAACAGTCTTCGGATCTCTTGGTGTTAAAATATTCTTTGTCTTGAGTGGCTTTTTGATTACTACGCTATTAATCAAAGAGAAAATCAAGTTTGGCGAAATAAACATCAAAAACTTCTTTATAAGAAGATTTTTAAGAATTGTGCCGGTACTGTATTTATACATCACTGTACTTTACTTATTAAATTCAGTAATCACTTTAAATTTAAGCACCTTAAATTTTTTAGGCCCAATACTTTACATCAATAACTTTAATTTTCTACCAGGAAAATGGTTAACTGGTCATACTTGGAGTTTAGCTGTTGAAGAACAGTTTTACCTGATATGGCCATTCCTTTTTAAATCTTTGAAAAATTCCTTATTGTTGTGTGTTGGAATAATTTTAATCATTCCATTAGTAAGGATTATTCAATATATATCTCCACAGACAGAAAATTATATTTTAGCGCCTTTTTTCATTCCGGCAAGTTCTATCTTTATGGGAGCGTTTATAAGCTTGATTTGTTTTAATCCGCAAATAAGTACAAAAATAACCGCTAATATAAAAAACTATAAATTGGTTTGGTTTGCAACAGCGATACTTGTTATTTATTCCATTTATTGCATTTCCAACAAAGGAAGGTTCGGATATTTCACTTTACCATTTGGGAATATCCTAACCGATTTTAGCATTGCTTACCTGCTTCTATTTTCCATAATCAGAAAAGATCATTTAATTTTTCAAGCTCTAAACAGTAAAGCTTTTGTTCAAATTGGCATTATTTCTTACAGCCTATATATTTGGCAACAGATGTTTATTATACCAATTGGATATTATCCTGCATTAGAGCCTTATCTCTTCTTCCCTGTTAATCTCGTTTTGGTTTTTATTTTTGGATTTGCCTCCTATTACTTTTATGAGAAACCATTTTTAAAACTAAAACTATTTTTTTCAATTCATTAGACGTCGGTTTTGTCAAGTATAGCCATTAAAGTAGAAAACCTCTCCAAAGCTTACCAACTCGGAGACATTGGAACCGGAACGATCAGTCGTGACCTCGAACGCTGGTATGCTCGTATACGTGGAAAAGAAGATCCCTTCTTGAAAGTCGGCGAAACGAATGACCGAGCTATTAAAGGCGCGAACGATGTGGTTTGGAGCTTGAAAGATATTAATTTAGAGATTGAACAGGGTGATGCTGTCGGGATTATTGGCCGCAATGGAGCAGGAAAATCTACATTATTAAAAATATTAAGTAAAGTTACAGCCCCAACTACCGGAAGAATTTCTGGCAAAGGCCGTATCGCCAGTTTGCTGGAAGTGGGCACCGGTTTTCATCCCGAACTTTCTGGTCGGGAAAATATCTTTTTAAATGGCGCCATATTAGGCATGCGTAAGAAAGAGATACAACGCAAATTGGAAGAAATTGTAGATTTTGCGGGAATAGAAAGGTATTTAGACACTCCGGTAAAACGCTATTCATCTGGCATGTATGTACGCCTTGCATTCGCTGTTGCAGCACATCTGGAATCTGAAATATTGATCGTAGATGAGGTTTTGGCTGTTGGTGATGCGGAATTTCAAAAGAAGTGTTTGGGCAAAATGGGCGAAGTGAGCAAAGGCGAAGGTAGAACGGTGTTGTTTGTGAGCCATAACACAATTAGTATTAGTCAATTATGCAAAAAGGGTGTATTTATTGAAAAGGGTATACTAAAATCATATGGCGAAATACACGATGTGATAAAACGGTATGCGGAAGACCACAAAGAGCTATTAATGGGGACAATAGAACACTATGCACAGGTAGATTCTGAATATTTAATTATTCACTCAATTTCCGTTAACAACTCTAGAATGCCCACTTTCTCAATTCAGGAAAATACTATACGAATTTGTTTAGAAGGTAGGATACTTTCACCGTTTAAAGGAAATATAGAAGTTAGAATTTTCACAAATGAAGGATTGCCCGTTTTATTCTTTAGCCCTGGTCATTTGAATGACGACTTAATCATTTTTGAAGCTGGAGAATTCCGTTTTGAGGAAGTGCTCGCCTTTCCCAAAAACATAACGAACGGAAGATTTTCCATGTCAATCATGCTAAGCCATCCAAATGTTATGACTTATTTAAATGTTGAAAATATTCTATTTGATAATTTTCAAATTTTTACTTCTACAGGCAGAAGTTTAGACTATAATGATGTTGGCTTCAATATTCTAAATAAACATGCAGAATCACAGTCTCATAAATAGGTACTCGGAAATCAACAACAGCTTTAAAAAAACAATTGTTTTTAGAATTGGCAGCAACGCTGGTTTCTTTTCTGAATATAATAACATGATTTTTGGCATGCTATATTGCCTGAAACACCGATTAAAATTCAGGCTATCCTCTTCTTACGCAAATTTCTCTGAAACTGGCTGGACCGATTTTTTTATCGCATTTTGTGAGCAGGATCACAGCGAATACCACAGGTATTTTAACAACCGGGCCAACTCTAAACTGCCGGTTAAGACATTGATTAAACGAAAGTGGATTAACTTATTCCGAAACAGTTATTTAACGCAAGACATTTGGCGTCAGTTTAGAAATCCTAAATTTCAATACTTTGACTTTCACTTTCCATCTCTGAACATAGATGGGCAATTTTTTCAGGCAAGTAGGGAACTGGTTAAACTAACGTGGCAGTATAACTCATTAATAAATATACAAATAGCAGAAAAAATCAAACAACTTAATCTTCCGGATAAATTTGCTGCTTTACACATTCGTAGCGGTGACAAAGCTTCCGAAGTCGAACTCACGGAAGTCGGCATGTATGTTGAAAAAATATCCAATTTGACGTCCTTAAAGAATATTTTCATTGCGACTGATGATTTCAACATTGTATGTGATCTGGAAAAACGGTATCCAAATTATAATTTCTATCACCTGACAGAGCCTTCCGCAAAAGGTTATGATCAGCACAGTTTTATTTTATTGGCGGAGCGTCAAAAAAGACAAGAATTGATAAACCTGTTTACTTCTGTCGAGATCATGGCCTTGTCAGAAATGCTGGTCTGCACGTTTACCTCGAATGTAGGCCTTTACATGGCTATGAGAAGAGGGTTGGAAAATACGATAGATGTAAATGACAGACCTTGGACAGTATGGTAAAAAGGAACAAAATAAAAATTAATTTCACTGATTTTTGGGAAGGTTTCGACCCTGCTGATTCCTTTTTTTACCAATTGCTGGCTAAACATTTTGATGTGGAGATTTCGGAAAAGCCGGATATTCTGTTTTACTCCGTTTACACCGATGTGCATCGACGATACAGTTGCACAAAAATTCTGTATACTGGAGAAAATGTCAGACCCAACTTTTCAGATTGTGATTATGCCTTCAGCTTTGATTTCTCCACAAACTCGAAAAATTACCGCTTGCCATTATACGCCTTATATTACAATGTTAATAACCTAATCAACAAAAAAATTGACACAAAAAAAACCTTAGAAACCAAGAAAAAGTTCTGTTGTTTTATTGTCTCTAATCCAATATGTGAAATCAGGAATAACTTCTTTAAACTTCTATCATCTTATCAAAAGGTAGATTCAGGTGGAAAACTATACAACAACATCGGATATTGTGTAGAGAATAAACTCGAATTTATTCGAGACTACAAGTTTGTTATCGCTTTTGAAAATAGTGCTTTTGATGGGTATGTTACCGAAAAAATATACGAACCGTTTTTTGCCAACAGTGTCCCGATATACTGGGGCAGCGAAACTGTAAGCAAAGACTTCAATACCAAGCGGTTTATCAATTGCCATGATTATCCAGATTTCGAAGCGGTCATTGAACGAATTCTTTTTCTGGATCGAAATGATGAGGAATACCTAAAAATACTTTCAGAACCTGTATTTACAAATGATCAGCTTACTGAATTTGTTAAAGAAGAAAACATCCTAAACAAACTTACTGAAATCATTGCCTATACACAAAACAAAACCATTCTGCAGAAAATCAGAGACAAAACCCGATTCTTAAGATATCGGTGTACGGATCTAATCATGAAAATCCAAAGTAAACTTAAAATTAGAACAAATCATGCCTAGTGTATCTGTAGTTATTCCCAATTATAACCATAGTCTTTTCCTCGATCAAAGAATTCAATCAGTCTTGAACCAGTCCTTCCAGGATTTCGAGCTTATTATTTTGGACGATTGTTCTACAGATAACAGCAGATCCATTATTGAAAAATACCGAGGTCAACAGCAGGTTGCACAAATCATATACAATGATGTAAATAGCGGTAACACCTTTAAGCAATGGTTAAAAGGGATTGATCTATGTCGTGGAGAATATATTTGGATTGCGGAGAGTGATGATTATGCAGATAAACATTTTCTGAGTTTAACGGTAGAGGCGTTGCGTTCAAAAAACGATGCGAGTTATACCTTTGTACAGTCTAACTGGATAGATAAATTTGGGACAGTTTTTGAACAGCCCAAACACCCGGACATCGAAACAGAAAAGATTGATGATAAAGCATTTATCGAGAAATATATGCTTTGTGGCAACTTAATATACAATGCAAGTGCAGTATTGTTTAGAAAGAAAGCATATATAGACAATAAAGTCCGGCTGGATAAATTGCTGATAAACTTTAGATATTGCGGTGATTGGTTATTCTGGTCCGTACTGCTGAAGAATAAATCTTTGGTTCTTATACCCTCCTTTCAAAACTACTTCAGAAGACTGGACTTTTCGGTATCTGAGCAAGGGAATAAACGCGTCGATAGTATATTTGAAATTATAGAAGTTATCCGGAAAATAAAGACCCTATACAAAATTTGTCCAAGTTTGAAACTGCTTTCCCAAATGGGAAATAAGATTAGCTCTTCTTATCGCCAAACGGAAAGCAGTTGGTTGTATACAGCAAATATTTTAGTTAAATGTGCTAAAATCCATGTTCTACTTCCTCTAATTCTTTCATTTAAACTTGCACGATCTTGAACATTAATGTACATCCAAAATCCTGCATCAGCTGGGAAAATCTGTTCGAAAACAAATATTGGGAAAACGTTATGGAGGAAGTTTCCCATCTGTTAATGGCATCTCCAAAAGAATACTATTTTGAATTTTATTTACACAAAAGATCAGTATTCAATGGCAATTTAATTTGCAGCAACCATGACTCTGATCGGAAAAAGGTTTTATTTCTGTTGGGAGACGAAGCGAATGAGTTCTGTGGTAACCGAGTAAACGGTTACGATGTCATATTTAAAACGTATTTACCGGGCGACGATAAAAAGTTCATTCCCATTCCAGTCGGTTTTAATAGTCAGGTTCCTGTTTTACCACTAAAACGGCTGAACGATAGAAAATATACCGCTTTTTTCTCTGGAAATCTGAATGAAAACCGTTTAAGTACCCTATACAAAGCCGTACATCCCTTACATTTTTTACCTAAAAAAATTTTTATCTGGTTGTCCCGAAGGCCGCGGGTGCAAAAGTTACTTCGAATACCCTTTCCTCATTCTCCTAGATCAAAACGGGAAGATATTGATATCCAATTTACCTCTGGGTTCGGTGAAGGGCTATATCCTGTTGATTATGCTTGCAAGCTAAACAATAGCATATTTGCACTCTGCCCAGCAGGATTCGTTAGTCGAGAAACCTTTCGAATTTTCGAGGCTTTACGTCAGGGCTGCATAGTGGTTTGTGAATCCTTGCCAAATCATTCCTTTTATAAGGACGCGCCTTTTATCGTGATAAAAAACTGGAATAATGTATTGAAAAGACTGGAAAAAATTGATAAACCGACTGTACAGAAGAAGTCGTTACAGTATTTTGAAAGTGTCTTATCTGAAACCGGTGTAGCGGACTATATTATGAATAACCTGAACCTACCATGAAAGGTATTAGCATAATTGTCTGCTGTTTTAATAGCGAAAAAAGACTCCCTGAAACGCTTGGAGCAATTTTAAATCTGAAACTTACAGATGACAATATAGAAATCCTAATTGTTGATAATGCCTCAACAGACGAAACCAGCAAGCTAGCCTCAATGGAGTTAGCAAATAGTCACATCCCTCACCGAATCATTAAAGAGTTTCGCCCTGGCTTAAATAATGCCAGACAGGCTGGCGTTAACCACGCCAAATACGAATGGTTACTTTTTTGTGATGATGATAACTGGTTGGATCCTCAATATCTCGAAAATTTTCATCTAAACATCAATAGATTTCCATCTTTATCCATAGTAGGTTGCGGCATCTCAGAGGCAGTTTTCGAGATCTACCCTGAAGAGTGGTTTTTCAGGTTTAAGTATCTTTGTGCAATTTTCGATATGGGAGATCTACAAGAAAAGTATTGGGTTTGTACAAACCTGTCGCAAGAAAGCAAAATTTGTGGGGCCGGCATGTTTATTAAGAAAGACCTCCTTTCTCATTATTTCCTAGACAACTCGTTGAAATTGCTCGGTAGAAATGGAAAGCATTTATCATCGGGAGAAGATAGTGATATTGTCTTATATACGTTGAAAAATAATCTAACGGTGGGGCAATTTGCGAACTTAAAAATCCGGCATTATATCCCTCAAACACGAATTTCAAAGAAATACATTTTGAATCTCAATCAATCTATGTCTTTCTCTTATGCGCTATTAGATTATAAATACCATCAACTTCTAAAAAACCCGAATCGAAAACAGTTTATTTTCCATTTTATAAAAAACCTGGTGCACCTCAACTTTTTTATATGCCGCTTTGACTGGTCTGCCTTTCGCGGAAGAAGACGTGCATTCAAATTTTTAAAAAATAATGCCAGAGGTAATTCACCTTATATCCAATAGGGACAACAGCGGGGGAAGCATTGCAGCTGTCAATCTCCACACGGAACTATTAAAACAAGGTTACAACAGTTCAATATTGTCGACAGACGAATTAGGTGGCAAACGATCAGATGTGGGTTACAGAAGATTTGGAGGGTTAACAGGCAGGCTACAACAGTCTTTTCTTCAGTTGGAGAATATATTGGCTAAACCGGGTTTAATTAACCCCATGGACAGTTTACTGGCCCCTGCAAACCTGGACGACTTTGCCGGTATTCTGCACATACATGTGACTCATGTGGCTCAAATATCCTACCAGCTCATATCGAGGCTGGCCAGAAACAATACCGTTTTTTGGACTTTACACGATTTATGGCCACTGACTGGTAAGTGTATTTACCCTACATACTGTCATAAATATTTAGAGACCTGTCAAAATTGTCCGAAATTGGCTGAGTATCCCAGACTGAAATGGGACACAACCACCAATCTTCATCATTTCAAGAAAAGATTCATCACACGTCACAAGATCAATTTTATTTCGCCTTCCAAATGGATAGAACAGGAGAATTTTCAGTACATATCAAGCTTAGGGGGGACCATACAAACCGTAGTACACGGAGTTAATCGCAACTTTTTTTTTAAGGGCAATAAGAAAAAATTGAGAGAAAGTTACCGGCTACCCGTAGATTCTGAATACATCTTATTTCCCCAAGGCAGATGGGACGATCCAAAAAAGGGAATAAGCTGGTACAAGAATATGGTTGATCAGCTTGTAAGCCAACCGCCAATTGGAAGAAATGTTATCTTCGCACGGATTGAAGGTGATGAAATCAAATTTAAACCGCTCAATTCGTCGGTAATGGAGCTATCTTTGCCAGCCACAAATAATCAACATGTTATGGCAGACTATTACAACCTGTCGGATGTTTCGGTTTCCCTAAGCGAAACCGAAACGTTTGGGCTTTGTGTCGCAGAAAGTTTGGCTTGCCAAACGCCAGTGATCGCGAGAAAAGCCAATGGGGTTAATGAACTTCTAGGCTTCGACGGAAAAATTTTAGTGAATAGCCCTTCAGATCTTTTAAAAATCATTACCGAACAAACTTACAGAGATGTTCATTATCAGCCGTATTATGAAAACATCGATGACCTGTCTATTCACGCCAAAAAGCATATCGATTTATATGAGCAAAAGCCTCAATCGTCAATATAATCCGCAAGAAAATGCTATTGGTTTTTTACGACTCGTTTTTGCGGTACTCGTAGTGATCCAACACTGTTTCTATTTAACGGAACACGGAGAAACCGACCTCGGATTCGAAAACATTGGGATCGGCTCACTTGGTGTAAATGGCTTTTTTGTATTGAGTGGTTTTCTGATCGCGGCAAGTTGGGAAAAGACACAATCGTTTTTATCATTTCTATGGAAAAGATTCTTGAGGATTTTCCCCGCATACTGGATTTGTATCTTGGTTATATCCCTGATTTTCGCACCGGTCATGGCAGGCTCCTTGCATATCCCTTTTGACTACGAATTCCTGCGTTCTCAGATAAACTACATAATCAAAAACTTCTTTCTAATGGCTAATCAGCCCGATATCGCCAATATCACCGGCACGTTAAAAGAGAAGAACTTAAATGGCTCGCTGTGGACACTACCCTGGGAATTTTTACTATACATTTGCACTGCTTTTGCCGGCATTCTGGGCCTATTAAGCAAACGAAAAATAATTTTCCTTTTCTTGTTTTCCCTTTATACCTTGGGTTATTACTTGGATCCTTGTAAATGCCGTTTTTTTCTCACCTATTATTCCTCAGATAGAGTGGTGATTCTTCCAATCTTTTTTGGTTTAGGTGCCCTAGCTCAATTATACCTTTCTAAAATCCCAAACTCAAGAATAATTTTCCTAATCTCTTTATTTGCCTACATAGCCTCTTATCAATATCCTGTATTATTTTTTTTAGCGCCTGTATTTTTCGCATATATGGTAATATATATGGCTATACACGTGCCAATTAGATCCATAGAAAAAGATGGAGATTATTCCTATGGCATTTATATTTATCACTTTCCATTGACCCAGTTGTTTTTAATTTGGAGCAATGGGAAAACGTCTATTGGATTACTATTGGTACTTACGCTGATTACATCTTCGATTATGGCCATCCTGAGCTGGAAATTTATAGAAAAACCTGCATTACGACTCAAAAACATAAAATTTAATCAAATATCTTGATGATGAAATTGCTTATTTTAGGAGGGGGCGCTGTTTTTCAGGAATACTACCTTCCCGCCCTTCAATACCTGGACAAGCTTAAGGACGTAACCATTGTGGAATGCAGTCTGAATCTGGTCGAAGAACTTCAAAAGATGGGAATAGAAGCCATTCATTCTGATTTTGAATCCTTCATGAACCAAAATGAAAAGTCATTTGACAGAGCCATTATTACCTTACCAAATCACCTCCACGAGCAAGCAATCACCTGTTGCCTGCAATCAGGTTTAGCCGTATTGTGTGAAAAGCCTCTGGCCATGACCCTGGATTCGTGTAAGCGCTTGCTCCTGCTCGAAAATACGCTATCCAAAAAGGTTTATGCGGCAATGGTGAGGCGACTCATGCCCTCTTTCAAAGCTTTGAAAAAAAGCATAAAATTACTTGGGGACATTAAATCTGTGCATATAGAGGACGGAAATTCTTATGCATGGGTAGCAGACTCCTATGCCTTTTTCGATCCTAAAAACGGAGGAGTCTTGGCAGATATGGGCATTCATTATCTAGATCTTTTAATTGATCTTTTTGATCAGGTTAAATGCATCTCGTACTCAGATGATGCCGAAGGAGGCGTAGAAGCAAATTGTACGCTGCATCTCGAAAGTTATATCTCAATCCCTATTTCACTCAAACTGTCGCGAACAAAAAAGCTGAAAAATACATTTGAAATTATTGGAGAAAACGGCAGTCTCTGGATGGAAAAAAATGTTTTTGATCGATGCTTTTTTTCACCTGAGCCCGGAGTAGTACATGAAATTAAACTTTCACAGGTATTTACAGATGCAGACCTTCCATATACATTTCATGCCTGCTTCGTAGAACAATTGATCAACTACTTAGACGACAAAACGACTAATCTCGTCGGCCTAGAACAAGCGACACAGGGGATATCCGTTATCGACTGGGCCTATCAAAACCAGAATCCCTATAAAAAGCCGGAAAATATTCCAGATTGCTATCTGGTAACGGGAGCTACCGGATTTATTGGCACGGCATTGGTTGAACGTTTATGGAAAAATGGCGTTCATCAGATTACCGCTCCGGTAAGAAGTTACAAAAATTGTGCGTCTATCGCCCGCTTTGCCATAGATTTACCCAGATTAAACCTGTTAGATTATGCGGCTGTCATGAATCAAATGAAAGGCAAGAAATATGTCGTACACCTAGCCTATTCGACTGACGGGAATAATGCTTTTGAAGTCAATGTTACGGCTACACAAAATATCGTAAAAGCTGCATGTGAAGAAGGTGTAGAAGCTATCGTCATATTAAGTACCATGAATGTATTCGGTTTCCCGAATGGTTTAGTCACTGAACAGTCGCCGATGAAACCTGTAGCGAATGAGTATGGAAAAACAAAAAAAATAATGCAAGAATGGTGTATCAATTTTGCGAAAAATCAACATAAAACGCGCATAGTGGTTTTAAATCCGACCTGTGTATATGGTTCCAATGGTAAAACCTATACCAGTTTACCGGTTAATTTAAATAAAACAAACCAGTTTTGCTGGATTGAAAACGGCACTGGTCTAGCGAACGTTGTTTATATTGAGAATCTGCTGGATGCGATTTTGCAAGCCTTAATCGTAAAAAAAGCACATGGCCAGAGTTTTATTATTAATGATGAAACTTTAACCTGGAAAGATTTTCTACTTCCACTACTAAATCCGGGTGAACAGAAGATCAGAAATTTAAGTTCGAAGGAATTAATTTCGCGGAGCTTCAAAGAAAAAAGTAGCGTCAAAAAAATTATCCGTTACTTGCTCACCAATTATGAATTGGTCTCACTGATTAATCAACATCCCATTCTGGGTGGGTTAAAAAAAAATGTATTCAAAATGATCCCAGGATTCAGAAGTAAACTCGATTCAGAAAGAAAAATGGAGTGGAATTCAAAGGGATTTGAAGAATTGAGTAAAACAATGCCTTCAGATTTCGATCCACCCATTTGGCTTAATGAATTATTTGGGGCTACAAAAAGTACGTTTTCCGCAGAACGGGCAAAACAGATACTGGATTGGAAATCCAAAGTAAGTTTGCAAGATGCATTAAAAACAACACAAAAGTGGCTACGGAACCAAAATTAGTTTCCATTATTATCCCAGCCTATAACGCGGCTAAAACGATTGGCAACACCCTGGATTCAGCCTTTAAACAAACCTATAAACCTATTGAGGTCATTGTGGTAAATGATGGCTCTACAGATGATACATTAAGCATCGTGGAAACCAGTAAATATCCTGTTCGGCTATTTTCGACAGAAAACAGGGGCGTAAGTAAAGCCAGAACACTTGGTTTCATGGAATCCAAAGGCGAATATATTCAGTACCTCGATGCAGATGACCTACTGATGCCTGATAAGATTCAGCGCCAATTGCATGCTATGATACTCCATAAAGCTGATGTGGCTTATGGAGACTGGGAAAGGTTTAAACTAAAAAATGACCAGATAGCGGTTACGGAACAAGTGAGTCGTAACATTGAAGGGGAGTTGGAGATTGCTTTGTTTACGAATTTCTGGTGCCCTCCTGCAGCAATATTATACGCTAGAAAAGTATGTGAAAAGCAAACATGGAAAGACAATCTGCCTGTAATTCAAGATGCCCGTTACCTACTCGATGCGGCGATTCATCAGTTTGTTTTTCTGTACACTCCAGGTTTTGTGGCCATGTACCGCGATGGACAAAGCCAATCCCTTTCTAAAAAAAGCAGTTTAGCTTTTGTTAAAGATTGTTTTGTAAACTGTAGGGAGATTTACGAACATTGGAACCGCCAAAATCGAATTGCCAGAACACAAAAAGAGGCCATTATTGGGTGTTTAAGATATTGTATCCATGAATTTAGAAGTTTAGATAAAATATTATTTTCCGAAGCTATAGATTATTTGTTAACAATAGAACCAAACTATATTCCGGAACAAAAAGGTCTGTTGCGTTTGACATCCAAAATTTTTGGATATAAAAAAGCAGAGCAAATTGCTTCGGTAAAAAATAAAATCGCATGAAAGTACTGCTCGGGATTCAATACTTTTACCCCTATACAAATGGGGGGACAGAATTGTATGTTTATGACCTTGCAAAAGCACTGATCGCTAATGGAAATGAAGTTGCCATTTTAAAAATTGGCAAAGAAAAGGATTATAACTACGACGGAATAAAAGTGTTTGTACTGCCCGAAGGAGATTTTAACCATATACTTTCAGATCGTGAATATACCATTCTGACTCAATTTAATAAGGTATTGGACGAATTTGCGCCCGAAGTGTTTCATTTGAACACCTTACACGAAAAATTAAATGGACTTTTTTTCAAAGAAACTCAAAAGTCAGGCATCCTCAACGTATATACCAACCACCTCGCCAACACCACTTGTGCAAAAGGAGACTTATTGCTTATGGGAAACGAACCCTGCGATGGAAGATTCGGATATAAACGCTGTTTTAAATGTATTTTAAGTGTAAACAATAGTACATTAACGCCCTTCTCCAACTTAATTTTAACATTCGACAAATACACTTCCATCCTTCAAAAAAAATCGGCTGCACTCCGGACACTGCATCAAACAAATCATCAAATCCAATTATTAAATGCGTACTCAGATTTACTTTTTGTGCAAAGCAATTGGCAATATGAAGTATTGCTCCGCAACCGTTTTGACCCCGAAAGACTTCACTTAATTAGACTGGGAATTGAACATATAAGGCGATCACCGGCTAATGTAAAGCCAAGAGATAAAAAAGCCTTCGGTTTTATTGGAAGATACTCGCCAAATAAAGGAATTCATGTCCTAATTCGTGCACTGCATAAAATTACCAGTCCGCTAAATCTATTTTTCTGTATTTCCATTAATGAAAATGAAATTGCCGAATTTGAGAATCTTTTCGGCACTTTAAAAAAGAACCACCACGTGCACATTAGATATAATGCAGCAAGGGCTGAAGTGATAGACGTTTTAGATACCATCACAGCCTTAATTGTACCCTCATTGGTAGCGGAAACCGGACCATATGTTGTATTGGAAGCACTCTCCAGAAATACACCTGTAATTGGTTCTGACATCGGTGCAATTCCTGAAATGATTATTCACAACGTCAATGGTTTACTGTTTAAACCGGGTAAAGTTAACGCATTATACAAAGCAATAAAGCATTTTATAGCACATCCCATTACTTTGCTGAATACAAACAAATTTCCGGTCCGCATACATTCTACAAAACAATATGCTTCTGAAATTGAAAGCCTCTACAAACGAGTCCTCAAATCTAGATAAGATGTTGAATATCTTTTATCAGGAACCGGACCCAGATCGCTGGATTAAATTCGATCGTTATCCCCGAAAAATAATTAGACGACTAATAAGAGGCAAACAAAGGCCCGGCGGGGTGATGATGGTGGCTCTTCAATTGTTAAAAGGTTTGGATAGACTCGGCATTACATATAGATTTAACGATTTCAAATATGCAAGAAATCATCCAAATGAATTGATTGGTGTGATTGGAAAACCGAATTTAATCTTTGAAAATCAGTTCAAAAATCCAATTCTATTTGGAGCGGGCGTTTTTTCACACCCCATAGAATGTCCAGATCTTTTTGAGAAATACCCGAACGTAAAAAAAATATTAGTTCCGGGAAATTGGATGAAAGAGATGTTTATTCCATACTATGGTAATAAAGTTGCCGCCTGGCCGGCTGGTATAGATACGGATTTTTGGGCCGACACTTCCAAACTCGAAAAAACAGTAGATTTTTTGATCTATTTCAAGCAATTTGAAAATAGAGATTTTTTAAATCATATAACGACCATCTTAGAGCAAAATAACAAAAGCTTTAACATTATTGAATACGGGAAATATGTCCCAGCAGATCTAGTTAAACAAACTTCGATTTGTAAAGCAGCCATATTTCTATCAAATAGTGAAACACAAGGTTTTGCCTATCAACAAATATTATCTGCAAATATTCCGATCCTAGCCTACGATAGTGCTGGTTATTGGCTCGATCCACATTATTTCCCGCATAAAGTCAAATATAAGCCCATATCGTCAGTACCTTACTGGTCAGACACTTGCGGAGAAAAATTTAAAAACCTAATCGAATTCGAAAACAAATTAATTCTTTTTTTATCTAAAATACATTCGTATACACCGAGAGTTTTTATCTTGAACAACCTAAGTTTAGAAGTTTGTTCAAAAAAATACATTGAAATTTACCGTTCTCTAGCCGAATCCTTAGAGCAATAGACATCTTATGGCACAATTTCATAAGCTATTATAAACATGAGATCCACCAATCAAGTCGATACCGAAATCGTAGCCAGAAAAATAAAATATCATCACACCATTAGAGACACCGAGTAAATTGAAAATAGCAATCACAGCTGATCCCGAAATACCTGTACCGCCATTGCATTATGGAGGCATTGAAAGAATTATTGCGCTGCTTGTTGATGGCTATATAAAAATGGGGCATGAAGTAACTTTATTCGCTAATAAAGATTCAGTAACCGCAGCAACACTTATCCCTTATCAAGGCAAAACAAGTCATAGATTTTTAGACATTTTAAAAAATGCAGTTTTAATCAACAGCCACCTCTTTCCGAACAAATACGACATTATCCATAGCTTTGGAAGGTTGCTGTATATCATCCCACAGCTTCCACGGCCAATACCAAAGTTGATGAGTTATCAGCGCGAACCCACTTTATCGCAGATTAAAAAAGCAAGTTGGATTTCAGCAAAAAATACGCTAGCTTTTACGGGTTGTAGCGGCTACATTAGCAAACAAATTTTACCTATCGCTCCTTCCTACCCTATTTTTAACGGCGTAAATTTACAGATATACGATTTCAAACCGGAAATTGACGCAGATGCTCCCTTGATTTTCTTAGGTCGTATTGAACCAATCAAAGGAACACATATTGCCATTGATGTTGCCCTTGCTACAGGTAAAAAACTGATAATTGCTGGAAATGTCCCTTCAAAATACCAAAATTACTTTAACACTCAAATTAAGCCGAAGCTTAATGACCAAATCAGCTATATTGGACCAGTTAACGACGAGCAAAAGAACAAGCTTTTAGGGCAAACTCTGGCGTTTTTGATGCCGATTGAATGGGATGAACCCTTTGGTATTGTAATGGCAGAAGCAATGGCATGTGGAACTCCTGTGATTGCCTTTAATCGTGGCTCTGTTCCAGAAGTAGTTATAAATGGCCGGAACGGCTACAGATGCAACACAATTGAGGAAATGATAACTTGCGTTAAAAAAGTCGATCAAATTGACAGGAATGTTGTACGACGCGATGCTGAAAGACGTTTTTCAGCAAAGGTAATTGTTGAAGAATACCTCACACTTTATAAAAAATTGATAAATGAAAGTGGTATTGGCTAGTCCATTAATTGCACCGCATGTAAAACAAAGTGTACGCGCTTATTACGAGGCGGGTTTACTTCAGATGTTTTTGAGTACTTTTATTCAACATCCGGAGAGCAAGATAGCAAGGCTTTTAAAAAAGTTCATTTTTTTAAACAAAACATTAAATCGAAGGGATTTTGATGAATTGCCAATTGAATATTTTAAAGGCAGAGCACTTCCTGAACTAATCAGAAGTTTTTCAGCCCGGAGTTTTGGCCCTATTTTAACGGACTTCATCTGGGAATGGGCCGAAACTTCTTTCGATAAATGGGTAAGCAAACAAATATTAAAAAGCAAACCAGACATTGTTCATACCTATGAGCATGCCGCTCTTCAAACACTTCGCAACGCCGCGAAAGAAAAAATATTCAGTATTTACGAACAACCTAGCCAACATCACAGCTTTCTCACACCGATTATCCATAGTCAAATAAAAAAGTACCCAGAACTGCATTCAAGTGTTTCCGCACTTTTGATTAACAAAAAAGCAAAACGAAGGAACGAAAGGCGCGACGAAGAGCTCCGCCTTGCTCATTTAATATTATGCAATTCTACCTTTACGAAGCATACACTTATACTTGCTGGAATAAAATCAGAAAAAATTAAAGTAATCCCTCTTGCCTTTCCTACACCTATACAGCATAAAATAAAGAAAAATTCAAAAAAGCCTATTCGATTTTTGTATGCTGGAAATCAATCCATCAGAAAAGGGACGCATTTGCTTTATGAAGCTTGGCGGATGTGTAATTTACATTCATCGCAAGCAGAGCTTTTTCTGGTAGGATCGGTCGACCCATCTATGTTAATGGGAAAGTCACTAACAGAAAATACTATTATTGAAGGAAATATGCCTCATAACGAATTGATGGATTTTTATAAGACTGTGGATGTACTCATTTTGCCAACCTTGGCCGATGGATTCGGCATGGTTATTTCAGAAGCAATGTCACAGGGAGTTCCGGTTATTGCAACAGAAAATTCGGCTGGGCCAGATTTAATCGAGCACGAAAAAAACGGATGGATTATCCCGCCAAATGATGTCCCGTCAATTGTTGAAACCATACAATCCATCGTCTCCGATACAGATTCTTTAGCTACTTTTAGTGCTGCAGCCTTGTTAAAGGCAAAATCGTGGCAGTGGGAAGATTACCGAAAGTCATTAGTTAACACTGTTCAGCAGGAGTTTAAAAATTTCAATGAGACCGAACCCACCCCACGTAGCATTTTTTAGGGAATGAATACTTAAAGATGTTGAAACTAAAAAACACATCAATAAACTGGATTAATGGTGTAGATTCGCTTGGGTTCGTATTGGCTCTATTGGTTCTGCTATCTCATTTCGATAAATGAAAGTTATTAGCCGCATTTGCCTGATAACTCCCGGACATATTTCTTCGAACCCAAGATTGGTGAAAGAGGCCGTAACACTAATTGCTGCCGGGTATTCTGTACACATAATCTTTACGCAGTATATGGATAACTTGGTTCGCCAGGATCAAAAAATTCTTGATGAGAACCCTACAATCACATATGACAAATTGGTCTGGACGAAAAAACATTTTATTAGAAGAGCTTACACTAAAATTCTTCAGAAATTTAGACTCTCCACTTTTTTTTCATTAACCGACAGGTTATCTACAACAACATTTTTAGTTAACCGTAATTTCCGTTGGCAATTAGGTAAAGCGCTCCACGCAAAGTCCAATTTGTATATCGCCCATAATTTAGGGGCATTACCCGTAGCAGCTATAGCGGCTAAACGGCTTGGTTCAAATTCTGGTTTCGATGCAGAAGACTTTCACAGGCAAGAGGTATCAGACGCTTCATTTTCCAAAGAATACCAGGCAACCAAGTTGATTGAAGACACATTTATTCCTCAATTAAATCATTTTACTGCCGCGAGCCCTATGATTGCAAATGCATACACCCAACTTTATGTAAATAAAAGAGTACAAACGCTTAATAATGTTTTTTCAAAAAACCTATTTTGCCAACCAAAAAAACAATTAGATGATCAAACACTAAAGCTATTCTGGTTCTCGCAAACCATTGGTCAGGGTAGAGGAATAGAGGACGTACTTAAAGCAATCGGTCAATTAAGAAATCCGTGCATCACTTTATCGCTTTTGGGAGCGATTGACCATTATAATACAATGTACTTCAAATCTGTAGCGAAGCAAGCTGGACTACTCGCAAATCAGTTGGCATTTTTGGCACCAGTATCTCCCAAGGAAGTTTTCGTAATCGCAAACCAACACGATATTGGCCTGGCGTTAGAGCAAGCGTCGCCTTTAAATCGTGATATCTGTCTAACCAATAAAATTTTTACGTACTTAGGTGCCGGACTTGCCACAATAGCCACAGAAACTTCTGCTCAACGCGCATTCATCGAACAATTTCCTCAAATCGGAAAATCCTATAAAATCGGCGATATCGATCATTTAGCCTCGATTATAGAATATTATTACTTGGATAAGGAAGCACTCAAAACTGTAAAAAATGCATCTTACCAGCTAGCGAAAACTACCCTTAACTGGGAACTGGAAAGTGAAAAATTTTTGAAGGCCCTTAAAGAAATTGATTCTCCTATAGTAAATTAAAAGCGGAGTGACTGAACAAGTCAATAAGAAACTAATAGTATGTGAGGCCATTAGAGGTATTTTAGCCCTTTTGGTTATTTGTGGGCATCTGGTTTCAAGAGTAGAGTCTATACGAATGAAACAGAATCACATCTTAAATTTTTTCACTGTTTGGGGAAGAGAATGCGTGTTTTTGTTTTTTATTCTTTCTGGTGTTGTGATCCATTATTCGTTTACTAGGCATAACAGACCAAAGAGCAGAAATAAAGATAAGGTGTGACAGAAAATAAACGACATAATCTACAAACTCTCGACGGTCTCAGAGGTCTAAGCCCTCTTTACGTATTGGTGCATCACGCAAGACTCGGACTTACCCAATCATATCATTCAGGTTTACTCCATCATCCCGAAAAATACAGCGCAATTGATAAACTGATGGTCTACTTTTTTGGTTTATTCAAATACGGACACGAGGCCGTTATAATTTTTTTCGTTTTAAGTGGTTTTGTTATTCATTTAAGGTATTCCGATGAAAATTACATTTTCGCCGACTTTAGTCTATCTAAGTATTTAAAGAAAAGGGTAGTCAGAATCTACCCCACCCTAATCACTTCAATGATATTATGCTTATTTGTAGATATAATTATCCATTTCACCACCAGTGAAAATTTCGCGTCTCTTTTCTACAAATACAGCCTAGGAAGTTTTCTTTATACTATTTTTTTAATTCCTGACTCGCCCATTTGGGGAATAAACTATCCCATTTGGTCATTGAAGCATGAATGTTTTTTTTATCTGATATACCCCGCATTGTTGTGGGCAGCTACCAAGAATCGTTTATATCCATTAGCTGTAGTGGTCTTACTATTCACGTTATTTTCGCTCGGAATTACAATTCCTTTTATCGGGTCTGCTGCATACACACTGCTGGCTTGGTTTTTAGGCTGCTGCTTAGCCTATATGTATAACAACAATAATGGTTTTCGATATCTACCCTGGTTAATATTATTTGGACTTGGTTATCCATCGATAAATCGAGAAAATATTACCCTATATCCAATTCTAGACTTGGTTTTTGGATTAATTACGGTTGGAATAATTGCGCTATTATTAGCCAAGCCCAATACGATAATTTCACGTGTAATGAGAAGCCTATCTGTCCTGGCTACGTTTTCCTATACGCTATATCTAGTACACTCTCCAATAATTTATGGGTTTCAAAAACTGATAATCTACTACAGCCCGAAAAACCAGCTACCTTTTCATACCTGGTACGTCTTACTTGCCAGTTTGACAATTCCGCCAATATCTTATGTGATTTACTACTACACCGAACGTTTAGCCATTAACTACAAGAAGAAAATTTAGTGAAAAAAACCCTCCTCATCATCTCGCCATATTTTCCTCCAGTTAATGCAGCAGATATGCAGCGCGTAAGAATGAGCTTACCTTATCTTAACGAATTGGGATGGAAAGCCACTGTGATAACGGTTGATCCCAAATATTGTGATTTCCAACAGGAGCCTCTACTTATGGAAACGGTACCCTCAGAAATTAAAATCGTTAAAGTAAAGGCGTTTTCAAAAACCTTAACAGGCAAATTAGGATTAGGTAGTATCGCGCTGAGATCGCTTTACTTCTACCGCAAAGAGGTAAACAAACTTCTGAAAAATGAACGCTTCGATTTGATTTATTTTTCGACTACACAATTCCCAGTAACGATTTTAGGTACCTATTGGAAACAAAAATTCGGAATCCCGTTCGTAATTGATATGCAAGATCCCTGGCATTCAGAATACTATCAGGACAAGCCCAAAAATGAACGCCCAAAAAAATATTGGTTTTCTTACCGGTTGAACAAATTTTTAGAACCCATTGCCATGCAAAAAGTTGGTGGACTCATCAGTGTGTCAAAAGGTTATCTGGATACTTTAGTTGAGCGATATCCAAGATTGACAGATTTGCCTAAACGTGTCATTACGTTTGCTGCATTTCCCCCAGATTTCGAAACCGTAAAAAAGCACAGCAATCAATTCAATTTGCCCTATTCTAGCGCAAAATCAAATTACAATTTTGTGTACATCGGGCGTGGCGGGCACGATCTTAAATATGCCGCAGAGCTTTTATTCGGTGCCTTTAAACTCGGACTTAAAAAACATCCTGAGCAATTTAAAAAAATTCGTTTTCATTTTCTTGGCACAAGTTATGCCCCTAACGGCGAAGGAGTTGCAACGATAAAACCCATCGCAATGCAAATGAATGTCGGCGAATATGTGGAAGAACTTACAGACAGACTTCCATTTTACCAAAGTCTATTCACCTTAAATCATTCTGATCATTTACTGATACTGGGTTCAGACGATCAAAACTATACCGCATCTAAAATATTTCCTTACATTCTGTCAGAAAAACCAATATTGGCTTTTTTTAACACTAAAAGCAGCGCCGCACAAATCATTTCTAAGTGTAATGCGGGCAATGTTATTCCATTAAATCAAGATGCTACTGTGTTGTTAGAAATGGTTTACGAATACCTGCATCAAACTTTGCTGCGAAAACCGCAACGCCCACAGACAGACTGGACAGCTTTCAAAACTTACGAAGCTTCAAATATGTGCCGCGCGCAGTGCGAGGTTTTCGACGAAGTTTTAGCAGCAAGGTGAACAAAAAAACATTTATGAAACCAATCCAAAGTTTGCTGAAATTTATACTGAAACGGAAACTCTTTAAAGGCCAATTCAGAATTTTTATGGCTTTATTTCAACGCAATTTGCTTAATGGAGTGCTTGCAATTACTAAACCTGTATCAGGAAATTTCCGCATCAATCTGGATACAAACAATTTTATTGATGCGGCGATTTATTTTACCGGCGACTACGAACCCTATTTAAAAAAACAGTATAAACAACTGATTCATGCAGGAGACTATGTATTGGATATTGGCGCAAATATTGGGTTTCACACCCTGTATTTTGCTGAACTTTGTGGCGAAGAAGGGCGTGTATTTGCTTTTGAACCCATTCAATTCAATTATGATGCATTATTAAAAAATTTATCGCTGAATAAATTTAGTCAGATACATCCCATTCATGCCGCACTGGGAAATGAAAACAAAGAGATGGAAATCCATATCGATCCATCTGCCAAAAATCCTGGCGCTTACAATTTGCTCACCGAAGGAAAAAAAAATACCAGTATAAACTGCCTTAAAGGCGATGACTACCTTGACAACCTCTCGCTTCCTAAAATTAATTTTATCAAGATTGATGTAGAAGGTTATGAGTTTGAAGTACTGAAAGGTTTAAAAAATAATATTGCACGTTTTCGGCCCACAATAATTTTTGAATATGACCGGAACTACCAACTTAAAATGAATGCAGACGCTGGTCTTATATTTGATTTTTTTAATGAACTAAACTATAGCTTTTACGCTGTTGATGGTTATGGTAACAAAAAACCTTTTGCTTATAGCGAGCAAATTCAGGGTGCAGAAATCATAGCACTTGCAAACTAATATGAAAAAACTGGCTATCGTAATTACACATCCAATTCAATATTACGTACCGGTTTTTAGGTTGCTTGCAGAAAAAGCAGAAGTAAAAGTATTCTATACAATCGGCGGAAACGCATACAATACACAGTTTGAGCCTGGTTTCAAAAGAGAAATAAAATGGGACATTCCATTACTAGATGGCTATCTGTATGAGTTTGTAGAAAATACGGCAAAACATCCTGGAAGTCAAAATTTTAGTAGCATCAAGAATCCAACTTTGAACGGCAAGATTAAAACCTTTAAGCCAGATGCCATTTTAATATATGGCTGGGCTTATCAAAGTCACCTTGCAGTTATCCGGCATTTCTATAAAAAAATCCCATTGTGGTTTCGTGGCGATTCTACTTTGTTAGATGAAAATAGCGGGATCAAAAACCTTTTGCGTGCAATATTATTAAAATGGGTTTACCATCATATCGATCGGGCTTTTTTTGTTGGTCAGGCAAACAAGTCTTACTTTGCAAATTTTGGTTTGCAAGAACGGCAACTTACTTTCGCGCCGCACGCAATAGACAATAACCGTTTTGGAGAGGATAGATTAACTGAAAGTGACCTGCTCAGAAAAGAACTGGGTGTTACTGACAATTCTGCATTGATTCTCTTTGCCGGAAAATTTGAGAAAAAGAAAAACCCAACATTACTATTGCAAGCATTTTTAGAATTAAAACCAATCAACGCACACTTACTTTTTGTTGGTAATGGCGAAATGGAGCAAAGTCTAAAACAACAAACAAGTAAATCCGGCGACGGAAATCATGCATTCAAAAAAACAAAAATTCATTTCATGGATTTTCAGAATCAGAGTTATATGCCCGTAGTTTATCAGGCCTGTGATTTGTTTTGTCTACCTTCGCAAGGCCCGGCAGAAACCTGGGGCTTAGCTGTAAATGAGGCGATGGCTGCCGGAAAAGCAGTGCTGGTTTCTGATAAAGTTGGTTGCACGGAAGATTTGGTTTCAGAGGGAGAAAATGGTCTGATATTCGAATCGGGTAACCTTACCGATTTGAAGATAAAACTATCGCAAATGCTTGAAAACCTAAATTTTCTACTTAAAATGGGCAAAAAAAGCCAATTGATCATTAAACAATGGAACTTTAAAAATCAAACAGACGCTATTTTAAAAGAGTTGAATGCAACAAACTAAACACATCTATTATACATTACTTTATTTGCCTTATCTGCTGGCTTTACTCTTTAGAGGTGCCCCACATGCGTCTTATCTGGTGGCATGGTTAGGCTCATTTTTTATTTTCTTTGTTTGTTACAGAGGCATCATCAAACCATTGCCTGATGAGCTTCCCGTTATCGAACAGTTGTTAAGGCCGATATTTTTCCTTCAGATAGTATTTGCGGGGTATATGGCCAGTACCTCCATTTTCTATTATGCTGATGCTTTGGGATATGAGTATCTGACTTATATTGGAAATCGAAATTTTATTTTTGGAGATGTATATCAATCAATAGCAAAATGCCAGCGATATTATGTTTTAGGCCATGCTGCCCTCGCCCACGGATTACTTGCAGCAATGCGTTATCCGATTAAAAAGCGATACCAAGTTTACGCACCATCTATGAGTAATCTGCTTTTAGGCATTTCAATTATCTGTTTCCCCCTTGGTTACCTGTTTTCCAGAATTTCGGCTTTAAATCAGTTTAGTGTTCAGCTAAGTGGATTGAGTTTCGTTGCCGGAACTATAGCTTTGGCTTTTGCAATTCGCGAACATAAAAAAGTGAACTTTTGGGCAGGCGGCGTACTTTTCTGTTTAAATCTTTTGTCTGCTTTAACTTCCGGCTACAAAGAGCCAATTATTATTTGTGTATTGCTCCTTGGTATTTTCCTAATGCCCGTATATGGTAAAAAAGTATTGCCTGTTTTAATTCCAGTTATACTTTTATTGTTTTTTGTGTTGCCAACATTTATCGGAAACTTTAGAAAAATGGTCTCAGAGGGCGTTGATCCACTTACAGCAAGAAACCAAAGTATCGATAACATTGTGAATAATGATAACATCGCAACTGAACTTAGGGAAGACAACTGGAATTTTTTAACGATCAGACTATCAGAAATAGAGATGTTTATCCGATACACAGAATCTACACCTTATTTTGTTCCCTATTACAAACTGACTCTGGTAGAAAATGCCTTTAAAACTATTGTACCCAGATTTCTATGGCCAAGTAAACCCGATGTAGAACAGTTGGTTATGGATAGAGTGTATAATGCCGGTGTTGTAGATAGAATGTCGGCCGTTTCTGCCAAACCCGCATATATTGTAGACTGTTACCTTTCTTATGGTTTGATTGGAATTTGGATCGGACTTTTTTTATATGGGTACGTGGCTCAAAAACTATCCGAACTCGCCGAACTTTGGTTTGGCGGCTATTTTATGGGAACAGCGGTGATGTTTGCCGGGTTATTTCAAATTCTTTGGCGCGGTAACAGCTTCGAATTTGTGTCAAATGCTGTGTTCTGGAGCGTATTTACCATGTTTATAATTCAACAAATCCTGAAAATGAGAAGTATTCTGTATCACGCAGATTAAATGAAAAACCAGTTGAAAATTATTCACGTTACACCTTCCTACAAACCTGCTTATATTTACGGTGGTCCCATTCAAAGTGTAGGCAAACTGTGTGAGGCACTTGTTCAATTTACTGCACCAGAGCCCCAGAATTCTGGCTGTTTTAAGAATGATTTTTTGTCTATTCAGGTTCTAACCACAACCGCTAATGGTAAAAATGAGTTACCTGTAAAATCCAGTGCGGCGACAGATGTAAATGGTGTTCAGGTGAGGTATTTTCCGCGGTGGACTAAAGATCACAGTCACTTTTCGCCAGCATTACTGTTTCAACTCAGTAAAGAGCTAAAGCAAGCAAAACGAAATGGCATAGAAACAGTTGTTCACATTCATGCCTGGTGGAATCTGGTTTCTGTACTGAGTTGTTTGGTTGCAAGATACCACAACATTCCGGTGATTGTTTCTCCGCGAGGTATGCTCACAGGTTACACAAAAAATAATCGCAATGGATTTTTTAAGCAAGTGATACATGTATTACTGGGTAAAAATTTATTAAAATCTTCGCGTATTCACGCAACTAGCCATCAGGAAAAACAGGAATTTGTAGAGATTGTTAAACCAAAAAGTATCACAGTGATTCCCAATTTGGTGAATTTGCCCCCTCAACTAATTGACAATTCAACAGGTAAAACAGAAGGCAGTTCTCCAATTTTTAATATGATTTTTCTCTCGCGCATAGAGCAAAAAAAAGGACTGGATTTATTGTTTGAAGCACTTGCAAAATTGGAATTTCCGTGGCGATTAACCATTGCAGGATCTGGAGATCAGCTTTACATCAAAAGCCTGAAACTAAAGGCCGAATTGCTTAAAATTGATCGATGTATAAATTGGCTTGGGCAAATTTCAAATGAAGAAAAGTTTAATGTATTGGCCAATCATGATCTTCTGGTATTGACCTCTTACAATGAAAATTTTGCCAATGTTGTTTTAGAAAGTCTTAGTGTTGGAACTGCTGTTTTAATATCAGATCAGGTTGGATTATCAGACTACGTTGCGCAAAAAAACTTGGGTTGGATTACACCAATGAAAATATCAGACATTACCTTAAACATCAAAAACGCGCTTAAAGATGTCGGCAGGCGAAACGAAATCCGTTTAGAAGCGCCAACCCTTATTCACGCAGATTTTGAAGATTTGACTTTAGCGAAAAAATACTTAACCCTGTATAAATCCAGTTTGTGAATCTGAACTTCAGTTTTGTTATTTTAACCTATAATGAAGAAATTCATTTGCCCAGGCTTTTAAAATCGATCAAAGGATTAAATGCAAAAATCTATATTTTAGATAGCGGAAGTACCGACAATACAATTAATATTGCGACACATTTTGGTGCAGAGGTTAAAATTAATCCTTTTGAAAATCATCCAAAACAATGGGATTTTGCGCTCAATAATTTTTCAATAGAAACGCCTTGGATAATTGGTTTAGATGCCGATCAGATTGTTACTCAAGAATTATTTGATCAACTGGCTTCCTTCGATAATGAAAAATTCAAAGGAATAGACGGCATTTATTTCAACCGTAAAAATTTCTTCCAGGGTCATTGGATCCGTTACGGTGGATATTATCCATTATACCTGTTGAAGATGTTTAGAACCGGTGTCGGTTTTTCTGATTTGAATGAAAATATGGATCATCGTTTTATTGTTCCGGGCAGAACTATAGTATGGAGAAATGCGCACCTTCTAGAAGAAAACCTCAAAGAAAACAATATTGATTTTTGGTTTGCCAAACATGAGCGTTATAGTGATTTGGTTGCGCAGGAAGAAATTGAGCGCATGCAAAAAATACGATTGCAATCTATACAACCAAACTTTTTAGGCAATCCGGATGAGCGAAAAGCCTGGTTAAAACGTCTTTGGTGGAAAATGCCACTCGGCATTCGCCCTTATTTGTATTACAGTTTCAGAATGGTTTTCCAACTTGGAATTCTGGATAGTAAAACTGGTCGCCGGTTTCATTATCTGCAGGGTTTGTGGTTTAGAAAAAAGGTAGACAAGAAAATAATGCAACTGAAACGATCCATGGACAGCGGAAGCTGACAAGCGATTTTAGAACGCTGCTAATTCCGTATAAATTCCATCAGAAAATTACTCTGAAAAAGCGCCGAAATATCTGATATTTACAGATTAGAAACAAAAAACTGCTTTGACTGCTGGATTAAAAAATCGTATTTTTGTTTACTTTTACCAATAGATATGGACGAAATCAGTCAAAAACTAGCAAAAAAACAGGCCGATATAAAAGCAATTAAATTTGTAGTCGCCCTGTTTATACTGTACATCATTTTTAGCCAGGGCAACATTTTCATGAACAGTGTAATGACCCCAAGTGGTCATTATTACAATCCATATATTGCAACCCATTTTGATTACATTCAGGGCCTCAAAACGTCACTTATTGTGCCAGCCGTCTGGATTATTAAAGCTGGAGGTTTTTACGCCATTTATAACGACATGGATGTGATGGTGGTAAACGGACCTTATCTAAGAATTAATTATTCTTGCCTCGGCCTGGGTGTTATGAGTTTTTTAGCCGCCTTCGTTTTGGCCTTTCCAGCCAGCTGGAAATCGACCTTCAAAATGCTTATTATCGGCATTATTTCCATTTACTTCCTCAACATCTGTAGAATTGCTGGCTTAGGTCTTCTATTTGGTTATTTCCAAAGCCAACGAAATTATTTTGAGTATCACCACGAGATTTTTAATATATTGGTTTACATTATAATTTTTGTGATGCTGTATTTCTGGATCAAAAGGAATACTAAAAATAAACAAACCACTATAGAGAACGTCGATCAGATTTCTAAACAAGAGATCTCCTAGTTTAATAAAACCATATGTATATTTTAGGGCTCAATGCCTACCATGGTGATTCGTCTGCCTGCATATACCATAACGGATTACTTATTGCAGCTTCCGAAGAAGAACGTTTCAGACGGATTAAACACTGGGCTGGATTTCCATCCATGTCCATAGAATTTTGTTTACGTGAAGCAGGAATTTCCATTCAAGATGTAGACTTTATTGCCATTTCCAGAGATCCAAAAGCAAACTTTTCAAAGAAAATTCTCACCGCATTAAAAAACAAACTAAGCTTTAAAAATATTGTTAACCGTGCTAAAAATCTTCGAAAGGCAGGAAGTATTGAAGAGGAGATTATTCGCCATTTCAGGCTAAAGAAAGATTCCTTAAAAGCGAAAATTATAAATGTTGAGCACCATAGAAGTCATTTAGCCAGTGCTTTTTTTGCTTCTCCGTATAAGGAATCTGCAATACTTTCAATAGATGGGTTTGGAGATTTCAGCAGCACCATGACTGCTATTGGTAAAGACAATAAAATCGAGGTCTTAAACTCTGTATCTTATCCGCATTCTCTAGGCGTATTTTATACCATGCTGACCCAGTTTCTCGGATTTGAGAACTATGGCGATGAATATAAAGTTATGGGATTGGCGCCTTACGGAGAACCAAAATTTTTGTCGGAGCTGGAAAAGGTGATTACATTAAAACCTGGCGGATTATTTGAATTGGATTTAACATATTTCAACCATCCCAAAAAGGGAGTAAACATGGTTTGGGAAAATGGCATTCCAAGTATGGAAAATCTGTATACTGAAAAAACGATAGAACTTTTGGGGCCACCCCGTAAAAAAGATGAACCCCTAACACAAAGCCACAAAGATCTTGCTTCGTCAATTCAAAAACGTACAGAGGAGGTGATTTTTCATATACTATCAGCTCTCCACAATAAAACTGGGCTTGATGCAATATGTATTGCTGGCGGAGTTGCTCAAAACTCGGTTGCTAACGGTAAAATTTTAAACAATACGCCTTTTAAAAAAATCTATATTCCTCCGGCTGGACATGACGCCGGAACAGCTATCGGCGCAGCATTATGGGTTCATAATCAAATTAGAGGAAACGACAGAACTCCTCCTATGCTTCATGGATATTTTGGAAGCCGGTATAGCAATCAGGAAATTAAAAACTTACTTATAGAACGCAAGATAAATTTTGTTCAACCAGACGTAGACGATTATTTCGATCTGATAATTAATTGTCTTACAAACGAGGGAGTTGTAGGATGGTTCCAGGGCAGGGCAGAATTTGGGCCGCGTGCACTTGGCCATCGTTCTATTCTTGCCGATCCCCGAAATGCGAATGCAAAAGATATTTTGAACGCCAAGATTAAAAGAAGAGAATCATTTCGCCCATTTGCTCCATCCATTCTCTCTGAATATGTTGGAGAATACTTTGAGCAAATTGACGATGTTCCGTTTATGGAAAAGGTTTTTAAAATTAAGGAAGAAAAAAGATCTGAAATACCCGCCGTTACACATTTAGATGGAACTGGCAGATTACAAAGTGTTCATAAACAAACAGACGAGAAGTATCACAAATTAATTGAAAATTTCTATAAGAAAACAGGCACGCCAATTCTTTTGAATACCTCGTTTAATGAAAATGAACCGATTGTAAATACCCCTGAAGAAGCGCTCAACTGCTTTTTAAGGACAAAGATGGATATGATTGTATTAGAAGACCTAATTGTCATTAAACAAGCAGAATCTCTGCAACAATAATAGCTTTGGCGTTTAAAAATGTTATCCCCAAGTCTTTGCAATAGCAACTGTTGTCTCCCCAAAAGCATATTCTAGCCCAAAAAAGATTAATATAATTCAGTAGCAATCAATTTGGGCTAGTCATTCTTTTATTTTAACAATTGCTCTCTACTGTACTAATCCATTTCAGCTTTGTTCTGATATTCCCCAATTGTATTAAGGAAGCTATGGCATTTAATTCCTACACACAGATCTTTACTTTCAGAAATTATTTTCCCCTTCCCGAGAGCCCCTATCCGCATGGTATTCGAAAGCTGGTAATCCATACCGATTTCCTAACGGTGTTTATCGTTTGTGCAGTAACAATACCATCTTCTTTTCCTTATGGTCATTTATGGAAGAATTTCAATTGCAGGCTCGCAGTTTCTAAATGACTTCAATCTCTGACAAAACATAAATAATAAAACCCCCAACGATATTACACGCTGGAGGTTTTATTATTTATCCTCTACCCTTTCTTCCCCTTTCCTCGCTTTTACCGCCGTTATGTCCACGCCCTGAATTCGCGTTGTTTTGTTTAGCAGAATTGATTTTGCCATTATTGTAATTGCCAGAAGGTTTTGCTGACCGGTTCTGGGTTGTACGATTGTTTTGCGCCGGGCGAGCAGTTTGAGCGGGTCTTGAAGTTCTTGCATTTACATATTTACTATCTCTGCTATCGCGAATTAAAGGTTGTCTTGAATTACCTCCTTTATACCTCGAATATTGTGTAAGATGTGTATTGTGAGACAAATATGGCTTTGGCGTATTCATCACAACCTTATAGCCATTGTACAAATCATACCCGCTAAATCTTGATGGAAGACTATTTCTCCATACCCAACTGCCATTTAACAGATAAATATATTGCGCGCTTGGAACATAATAATATGCATCAACATCTGGTAAGTAGTAATAATCTACGTGATCATATCCTGTAGGTCCCCAAGCGGGCTGCTGACCAATATTTATACTTAAACTAACCTGCGCTTTTGTGCTAATGCTGTTCATGGAAGCTACTCCCAATAAAACAGCTACTACTAGTGTTTTCATGTTTATTTGTGCTTGTACAAGTAAGATTAATCAAACAGAGTACCATAAAACACCAAAAAGTGTCTCAATGATACCAAAGCGGCAAGTGTATCGACCAATCAGGAGGATGTCGCGACGAATGCAACGAGTAGAGGCTCATTTTTTATCATTTATGAATCGTAGGATGTGCTAAAAATTAAGCTGCAAACTATCAATACTAGTCAATTCCGTATCAAAATAACTTATAAGATACGGGCTTTGTAAAAAGCTCTTAAATAATTTAAATTGTTATTATGTCACTTCTTAAAAACCAACGGCTGAAGATGGAACTTCGTATTTCTGAAAGCTTTATCGCTTTGGTCTGCTTTGTGCAGCTTGCTCCATTTGACTCTGATCATTTTCACTAAAAATTTTCGTTGCATGCTCTGAAGATTGGGAAGGTGCAGATGATGCTTGTGCAATTTGATTTGTAGTCTGATAAATCGGCTTCATATCCAAAGTAAATAAATCCAAAACCTTGTGCTGAGGGTTGGCTCTGGTGAAAACTTGCTCGATTGCACCAGCATGATCAATAGGAAGCTGAATGAGATTTCCGAACCTCAGCGCTTTTATTGCGGAACTTTGCTGCTGAGCATCTAAATTTGCGAATGGATATTTTAAAAAGGTTTGCTCAAGATCAAAGCCATAACCGGGGTAAAACCGTAGCAATGGCCTGTTTCCGTTTTCATCCCGAACCGATCCATCTAGCTTAAACCAGACTTGCTGCTTTTCTGCGATTTGGCTAGAAGAGGATTTGACAGTAATTTCTTTCTGCAGGGATTGACCACAGAGCAATTTGTAAGCTTGCAAAGCGCTCATGCGATGGTGCCTTTCCAGAGAAAATTCCTGTATGCGTGCCGGGGAATTATCATATCGCTGCAGCGTAAGGATAAACCGGTCTAAAAAGTAATTTCCACTTTGCCCAGAGCGGTTGAAAT
This sequence comes from Pedobacter terrestris, assembly GCF_052343045.1. Lineage (NCBI taxonomy): Bacteria > Pseudomonadati > Bacteroidota > Sphingobacteriia > Sphingobacteriales > Sphingobacteriaceae > Pedobacter > Pedobacter terrestris. The sequence continues at coordinate 3,576,553 of NZ_CP180264.1, forward strand.
GAAGTTGAAAATGCGCAAGGTCTGATTTAGCCTCTGTTCCTGGCTGGGATTCCGAAGGGATGTAGCTTTGATTAACACCTAAGGAAAAATGACTTAATTCACGGTAAACCGCCGAGGTGAGCACTTCATTCAAACGCGTTCCAAAACCAAGGTAATCGAGCGTCTTTTTCAAATATTCTAAATTATTTTCTTCCATGACATTTGCTTTAAAATGATCTATAAATATTTCGTATTCTGTTTTGCGCTGATGGCTGGAGCTGAACGCTATCGGGGGATATTTTCTGGTTATTCAAATTTGAATTCTGCCCCTTAAACTGCTCCATCGCGCGCGAGAATCCTTGGGTATTTTCTGGCAGTTGGCTCTTTTGAGGGTCAAGGGCGCCCAGTGCGCGGAGCAGCAGATAGGAAATCCCGCCATCAAAAAATATAGATAGTATTAATGCAGGACGGTTAGACAAGATCCCGCTGGGCGCATTAGCGCTGAAGCGAAAAGTGGTTCCATCATCTAAGCTAACCTCTTCACCTCGTTGAAAGGCTTGCTGCTGCTCTTTTGAAAGCAGGCTGGAGTTAACCCTATCGGGTGTTTGTACTGATGAGGGACGGTAAGAGACAAATTCTCTGCATAACAAATCATATTCATAATTCACCATTTCCCAGCGTCCCTGCTCAAGTTCAACGCGCTTACCTAAAACCTGTTTCTCACCAGAAACCAACATATCCATTTCTTTTTGAGTGAGCAAAGGGTGGATTTTGGCAGCATGGTAAATGGGGTGAAGCCGCAGTTCTAAATCTCCACGAGGATTTTTCTCCAAAGAAAGCTTGGCATCTAAACGCGATACATCCAGGCCCTGAACCTTCAGCTCCCGAAGTTCGATCAGTGCACTGCGGCGACCGCTCAGCATGGCGTTGAGATCTGAAGGCTCTAAGAGTAATTGGCCGTTATGATAAAGGCCAAGCTTTTTAAAATCTTCCATCGGAAGCTCCTTATGAGCAAATAGTGTTTTCATAATCTACTTGTTTTTATTGGTGATACTGGAATTTTGTGTTCCTCAGTGCGGTGCTGCTGCTTATTTCTTAATAAAGTTTCATACAGGCGATCCTGTGGGGATAAGGCAAAATTAATCCCGCTGGGCTGCTGCTCAATGCGAACCAAACCTGCTTTTAAGTGGCCTTTTACCTGGTATAAATTCCCTTTGTAGGCAATTTCATCTCCGGTAGATAAATACGGTAGCGCACGCTGCGGAATGGTTTCTAGCTTTTCGGAATTACTGATTAATCTTTTTTGTTCAAAAGAGGTGATAAAAGAGAAAATCGCCTCGGCATCTCGGCTTGCAGAGTGGATTTCAAAGGGGGTATTTTCCAAAATATCAACCCAGCTTTGAATGTAGGCCGCATGTTGAGAAAAGTCATGGCCTGTCTTTAATTCATCACCCAGCATGATCGAGGAAATTTCAGCCCTAAGTTCTTCCCGGGCATAAGAAAGGGAATCGCCAGTTAACATCTCATGGCGGTTAAGCCTGCTTTGATGACCGCTCCAGTGTGAGAGCTCGTGAAGCAGCGTTGCATAATACCCTTGAGCAGAAGAAAACTGTTCTTTTAAAGGCATACTAATTAGATCCGCTTTAGGCGAATAATAGGCCTGCGCTCCACTACTGTGCTGCACTAAAGCTCCGCAAGCTTGAATTAATTCCTCGGCTCTGGAATGCTGCGTCCAAAGGGGAGGCAATGATTCTTGGATTAAAGGATTAATACCTTTTACCTGAGTGGCATTAAAGACATAGGCGTTAGAAATAATCGGCCGGTTGAGCTGCTGGGATTTTGTGATCCACTCCCCCTTTTCATCCAAAAGCGGTTTTCCTGAATCATCCCTTGATTTTATCAGCTGATGGGTTTTTACAAACTGAATCATCGTGGCTTTTTCACCCGCCTTCACCGAAATCCCCGAAGCCTGAGCTTGCTTAAAAGTCATCCATCTGGGATCAGAATAGCCGCTAAGCATTAAGTGTACCGCATTAATTCCTTTATAGCGCTGCCCGCTTTGTGCGTTGTAGGGCATAGAAAATTGTTTTGCATTTTCCCAGGGCTGCTGCCAGGGGGAGGTACCTTGTTTCAATTGATCGAGCAGTTTATTTGCCACCTGCACATATAAAGATTTATCCATGGTCATGCTCTTGAGTTTCAGTTTGCGGTAATTCATCAATCAAATGCGTTCCATACTCCTGCGCCTGGTGCGGAGATAAAATCAGTTCATCGTTTTCTCCCATATGGCTTAAAAGAGTAGTTAGGGCTATTGTCTCATTGTGGTGTATCATAATTCTTTAGTGATTAAATAGAGTTTTAAAAGAAATTTTAGCGGATCGATCGTTTGGGCTTTGATGCGAACAGTGAGGTGAAGGTGTGCCCCGGTCAGCGTTCCTGAATCTCCTGATATGGCTATCACATCGCCGGCATTAATCTGCTCATTCCTCTGGCGAAGGATGGTTGAAAGATGTGCATAGCTGACTGAGAAACCATTATGTGAGATTTCAATAAATTTTCCACTCCGGGAATTTTCTCCTGTTTTAGCAACCCTCCCTTGCGCAATAGCGTAAACTGTGGCAAACCTGCAGCGCAGGTCTACCCCGTTGTGAAATGTATCCTTACGAAAAACGGGATGAATGCGCATGCCATATCCGCTGGTAATTACCAGGGTATCTAATGGCAGAGAAAACTGAGCAAAACTTGAGCTGAACTTTATGCTTATTGTCAGCAAAATTATTAACATCCTCATCTCTTGAATTCACTCGAGGGTCTCAACATCGCATAGTGCTCATCTAATGAGCGGGTAGCCTGTAGCGCAGCGGATGGAGAATTTGCCAGCATAGCGGTAGCAGAAATCAACTGATCTGTACTAGGGCTTTCCTGAAGCATGTTTACCCTAAGCAAAACTTTAAAATCCCTGGAGGAAATCTCCTTTGAATCTGGAGGAAATCTCCTTTGAATTTTGAAGAATATAGCGGTAAAGCTCAGCAGGATTTTTTAACAGTAATACCTTTTCAAAAGGCATTTCCAACACACTCAGATCTGAAAAAGCAATGCTGGCTCTGCGGTTATTATGGTCTATTTGTCGAATTGCCCCGATGCGAAAGGGATTTTCTACGCTATTTCCCTGCAGGGAAATGAGCACTAGATTTCCTATAAAATTTTCCATAAAATTGATTTTTAAAGATTTAGCCCGTGCAGTCGGCAACTATCTGGGATACCTGTAGATTAATTGCGACAAAATTTTCGCTCAGTACCTGATCTTTTCTTCCTTTAAAGTCATAGTATACCGGCATATCGATATAGCTGGATTCTTCCGCCTGTATGGTTTTTTGGTTAAGATTGATCCTGCATTTTACTGCTGAAGTGAGGTATTTTCCCTCGGAGCTTACAGGATGATCAGCGGCCAACATGCCAACGATCTCTCCTGTTGCAAGAGAGGCAATTTTACCTGCGGGAATTAATGCTTCCATGCGCTCGGATAAAGACACCGAGGTTTTACCGCGATCAATTGATAGGCTTTGCGAGGTTTGTTTGACTTTACCAAAAAGCTTTTCCAGCCAGTCCAGAGTTTCTTTATTGCGCACCGAGCCGCTTAACACGTTTCCCACTACCGCGCAGATGGTCGCAGATACATCCTTTCCATATTGCTGCTGAAACTGTGGAAGTTCTTGAAGGCCCATTAACACGGCAACCTTATTTGATCTGGCCGTAGCGATTAAATTTTCAATGCGGTGGACATAAATCGTAGGCAACTCATCTAAAATGATTGCGCTGGGCAGATTTCCTTTAGAATTGAGCAGTCTGGTGAGCCGGTTTAAAACAATGGAGTAACAGGCTGAATTGATATTTTGTGTATTTGGATCGTTCGCCAAAATCAAAATCGAGGGATCTAAAGGATCGCTAAGCTTTAAGTTGAAATCGTTCCCTGAGAATACCCAGTAAGTTTCCAGGGTAGCAAGTCTGGAGATGAAAATTTTTAGTGTGCCTACCTGCCCTTCCAACTGATCAAATGCCCGGGCGCGAAAAGCGCTCATAAAAGGAGAAAGCAGACTCGACAGCTCACTGTTGGTCACTAAAGTTGAAAAGATCTGTTCATATGAACAGTTTAAAAAGGACAGTACATGTGGAAGGGAAGAATAGCGGCCAGACTGATATCTTGAAAAAAAATAAATGCAGGCTGCAAGAAAATTCACCGCGCTTTGCGTAAAAAACTGATCACTTCCCCCACTTTTTTCCCCTTTTTTTAAGGCCTCTACCAATGCTTCGGCAGTCTCTGCGGCATCAGCCAAAGTTATTATGTATTCTTTTTTTAATACATTCACCCTTTGGCTTTGCTCAATGTTGTTCAAATTCACGACATGGAAACTGTGATTTCTTAAAACGCCCGAAGCCACCCCTTTCAAGTAATGGTAATACCCCAGCTGAGCTAAATCAGGATACTTAAAATCATACAAACACATCGAAAATCCCTTAGCGAGCAGTTGTCGGATTACCGGCATCACCACCCCATAACTCTTCCCCGATCCAGGCGTACCGATGAGCAGTGTGCCACGGAAAATATTGCCGATATTGACAAAACCCTTTCTTAGTTTTCCCTTAAAATAAAACAGCGAAGGTAGGCTAACTGCATAGGGTCCGCTAAGGGGTGTGGTGGGCTGCTCAAATGATTCCTGTTCAATATTCCATCTATCGCTGCCAAAGGTTGAGTGGAGAATTTTAGAAAGATTGTCTGCTGCGATATTGATCATCAGCGTTGCGCAAAAAAGGCTTAAAGCATAAGCGTGAGGTATGAGCTTTCCGCTGCAAAAATAATAGAGGAAAACATTTAGACTCATCAGCCCAACCCCACAAATCATGGGCAGAGAAATGCTGCGAAGGGTGTCCATTTGGACCTCTTTCTTTGCTACCGTACCCACTGATGATAAGCAAAGCAGCACGATCAAAAATAACCGCGAGTGTACTGGGCTATCCAATATCCAAAGCCTGGAAAATACCAGGTGTAAACGGTCCAGTAAATCATTCAGGCCCTTAAAGCCGGCAGATTGCAGGGGCCAAAAATAAAAGTAGAGACAATCTATTGCCACCCATAAATACAGCGCAAACCTGAACATTTTATGCAGCAGATGCTGCGCAGAGGTTTCTTCCATGATCTAAAATTTTAAGGTGTGTCAGCGGATAGCAGCTTTGCATAGTCCACTTTTAGCATCAGCATTCTCGATGAGGGCTGCTTTTCCTGCACCGAGATTTCAAGGACTCTGGAAGGGGGAAAACTTATTCGCTTAATCACGTAGATATTCCGGTAGAAATGCATAAAGCTGTTTCTTCGATCCAGGGAATACACAATTTTTAAATTCGTAGACTGGCTATTGGTTGCTTTAAGTGCTTTTTTATCTTGCAGGGAATATCCGATTGAATCAATTTCAAAAGGCATATTGGTAGGATTTTTTATCCCGAGGTCAACAAACAAGAGATCTCCCAGCGCATATACCGCGTAAAGCTCTGCCTGAAGACCATAGTTTTTTACACGCAGCAAAGGGCTTTTGGTCTTTTTTGCGCGGATTTGCCGGCAAACTTCACTGATCTGACTGATGGAAAATTCGGACTTTGAAGGCAGTAAGGGCAGCATATCCTCAGCAGAAATTTCCAGCTCACTCAAAGTTGCCTGGGAACTTGCTACCAGGTGATACTGAACAAAAAAACGTTCTGCTGCAATACTGATCACACCTAAATCCTTTTCTGTAGCGCAAGAATCGGTGAGAGAAATTTTTAAAAGGTTATCCAGCACCAAACTTCCCTTAATTGCCTTGGAAGAAAGATCCACATAGCGGATTTTTTCAGGAGAGCGCAAATGGATCCCCCGGGAAGGGGAGATGTAAATTGTTTTGGGCAGATTTTGGCCAGCACTGACCAGCGCCGCCAATAACAGCAGCGAACATGATAAAACGATTTTCATAATGATAAGAAGTTTAACGTGGAGAAATAGAAGATTTATTATTATCCACCAGATAAAGCCGGGTAGATGAACGAAGGGTTGCTTTATTTTCTTTTAAATACCGGTCGACTGCAGAGGCTGAAGATTGAAACATCCGGGAGAAAAGCCCCCGGAGCTGCTGCTGATCAATACCTGGATTTACCCCGGAAACTTGCTGGGATAAAGACCCCAAGTCTTTGGTATATTCCCGGAAAGATGAATTGGGAACATAAATGCCGGTGATTCCGTCAATGTCATAGGCTTGCAGGTTTACAGGAATAATTTCGCCTTGAAAGCTAACCGAGGACACCAGTAGATTTACCCGCTGCGCAGAGAAAGCACTGACCTGCGCGTATATGCTGCTGGCTTTGGGAATAATAATTCCCCCGGCAGAAATTTCACGAAGGAGTCTGAGCTTTACCCTTGAGCCTGCCCGCACTAAAACACTTTCTTCAATAACTGCGGGTATACCTTCTTCATGCTCCACTTCAGGGTACAGGATATTTTCACCTTTGGTAGGCTTTGCTGTGGCAGATACAGAAAATGAGCTTTTAGATGAGGATTCAGATTGAGTTTTCTTTTGTTTGGAAGCGCTGGAAATAGAATCTCTAAAGCGAAGCTGAGCGGTAAGGGAAGCCAAGGGATCAACTGCGTTTTGTTGCTGCTGAGGTTTTTGTTGATTTTCCCTATATGCGAAATTAAGCACTTTAGCGATTTCTTTATCGCTTTGATTGGCATTGTTGTAAGGGTTTTGCGTATAACCAGCTATCCGGGCTTTATGGCTTAATAAGGCTATTGAATCAGCCATTTTGTTGCTTTTTATTGAAAAGCTACGGTATTGCTCGAGTTCAACAGGTGAGTTAGATGGGATAAGTTCAACAGCTGAAGAGCCGTCCCCGGTTTTATAGCTTTTACGGTAAGCCTGGAGTTTTTCAGGAATTTCGTTGTGTTCTGATGAGCCAGGGAGCTGAGCAATACCACTATAAGAGGTTGGCTTTTCAGCCTGAATGGGAGAACCGGTGAGCTTGAGATAGAGGTAGAAAAAAATAAAAATAAATGGCAGAGCCAGCAGCGGAAGAATATATCTGGGCTGCTTGAGATTGATAAATTTCATATTATCGAAGGTTATGGTGTAAACTATCCAGCGATCTGGCGGTATGGATGATTAACGTCGAATCACTTATTGAACTATGGATATGATTTAGGCTTTGCGCCATAGAAAAAATTTCCCAAAGCGAAGAAACTGCACCTATTGGAAATTCTGGAAGGCCAATCAAGGAGTTTATTTGCTTTGAAGGCGGGGTTTTATTCGAATAAAGATATAGATTCACTCCAATTGATACGAGAAGAATTAAAGCCATTGCTTTTAAAACCTTTACCGGAGCGTGATGTACTAGGTAAGCAGCATGCTTTTTTAGGTTAAGGAAATAATCAGCGATTTGACGAAAAGTGTTTAGTAGCTTTTTCATAGCGGATTCCTTTCGCTAAGGGATAAATCCTTGTTTTCTAAAGTCTTCCAGCGGGTGATCAGCAGCGCATGTGGATTATTTTCACTCCTTGTACCTAAATCTTTAAGGTAGCCCTCGGTAATTAATGAGCGGATAATCAACCGGCTTCTCCGGTCGATGCGCTGAGAGGCGAAGTAGCGAAAATATCCGTTTTCCGGATTAACCTGTACAGAATCCACTTGCACAGAAATCACTGCTGAAGAAGAAAGCAGCGAAGAAAAAAAACCGCTTTCCTTTAAATTATTGTACTCTCTCACCCCACTTTCATCAATCAGGTACATTGCCCTGGACATTTGGGATTCTATAAACTTTTCATCGGGCACCATCGAAAAAAAAAGACTGTGAAACTGCACTACATGGGCTTTATATTCGGCAAGACGATTATCCAGCCCAGAAGATTTATGAGCCAGTAGCGGTAGAGATTCCTGATCCAAAACATAAATGTTTTTGGTGGATTCCTTGACCTGCAGATAAGCGATAATCCCGCTAAGGGCACATAGGGAGAAACTTAAAACAAAGCTCATAACCGATAGCCGGCCAGCAAGGCGTACCTTGCTTTCTATATTTGCAATCAGCATATCTCCTACCCTCCCAGTCCTGCTCCGGCTACCCGGGTTATTGTTGATGCGCCGCCACCCATTGCACTTGCCGCTGAACTTACGCCCGAAGTACTCACAATCCAGGTTGAAATGCTCGGAACAGCGAACATCGTGATCGCACCGATTATAAAGGTAATGATGACCATTCCAAAAGATAGAATGCCATTGGATGCAAACCAGCCCAGCTTTTCCAGATCCGGACTTCCATTGCCCAGGAGTTCGGTATAGCGCGTGATCTCCGCCTCAAGCGCAAAATGCTGAAAGAGTGAGGAAATATACATCACCAGATAGCCAATGCCCGAATAGAGGTTTACCGAGATGAAGCGGGCTATCCAGGAAGAAAATGAATCGCGAAATATTGGAAGAATGCTCGCAGCAGCACTAAATGGTCCTAAAATCAAAAGAATAGTCGAAAAAATAACTTGCATGATAAAAATGATATAAACACTGATCCTCAGAATCCACACCGCGAGCGTTTCCAAAAGGGAGCTGCCTAGCAGCTGCAAGCCCACTTGCAACCTGTTGCGCATTTCTATTACTGGATTCCATACCTGAGCGAAGCCATCTTTGACCGAACTTTTCACCTCCTGCCATGCATTTTCATACCAGGTATCTGCTTCTACCTTTGCCATTTCGCTATCGGCCTGAACTTTCAAAAGGGCATCGGCAACATCCACCATAAGTTTTGCCCTTTGGATGCGCAGATCATTAATTTCAGTCTGGCTGTCTTGAAAAAGCTTGTGGGTGCTTTGCTCGATGAGCTCGCAGGGAAAGGCAACAACTTTTGTGAAAGCTCCCCACCAGACAATAATCATAACCAGACCGAAAGGGCGAAGCAGGGGCATGATTTCAAGCTTGCGGTCTCCAGATATCAGCTCGTAGCTTTTAATGCCAAAGAACATCAGCATAAATATGCAGGCAAGGGCTTGAGCATCAGAAATAAAAACATCATAACTGGTCCAGACAGAATCTTTCATCTGTGCTAAAAAATGCATCATTCCATCTTCATAAACCCCGTTTCCCTGAAGAAAATTGAACGTGTCCTTGAATGAGTCTCCCGTAGTGACCTGGGCAATGGGGATTAATAATAGTGCTGCACTCATAATTTTGAAGCTTTAAGTATCCGGTCAGCAATCTCAATATCTTTCTGCGCCCATTTATCACTTGAGGGAAGCGCTGGACCTTGCCCGATGCGCTTGGTAGGCGAAAACACTCTGTGAAATGAGCTCTGGGAAGGAATAGAGGATAGCAGTTTTCTATACCGTTGCAGTATCGACTGATACAGTAATATCCGGTTACCCCTTTCCAAATCGGCTTGCATTGCCCGGTGAAGAGATTCAGAGAGTTCAGACCACTGGTCATTGTAGTGATCAAGCAGATTCATAGTTTTAAGGGTTTGCAGACTTTTTGCATCTAGAGAGAATAGGGCATCTATTGGCGAAGAAGAAAGCAAGGGGGAGAGTTCATTGCGGTAGTAAAGCAGCCATAATGGGTCTAGCGATGCATAAAGCGGGGAGTATAAGGCATACTTTTTCTCAGCGGTAGTAAAAGTTGTATCTGCATGTTTTTTTAGCGCATGATCTGACAAAGACATCTGAGCCATTGAAGCCAGTCGCATGGTCTGCGGACCGGTACGTCCTAATGGCCGAAGATCGGTTTTGGGATAATCCGGGTGCAAAGCCCAGGTCATCCAGTATTCTGGATTAAGGTATAAAAATCCCGGAGTGGGCGTAAATTTATCTTCATCCCATTGCTTAAATACCATCCGTTCCTGCTGATTGACAATATGCTTGTCAGTTATGGCCAACTGGCAAAAGCTGCTAAATCCACTAGCAGAAAAAGCAATAATAATTAGAAGTTTTTTCATTTTTTTAGGGTTTTAATTTGTTGAATGATCCGCCCGATGGCCCGCTCATCACTGGCAATCTGAGAAGAAAATGGATTTACTGATTTTAAAAGTCCCCTCTGGGATGCCCAAAAAATGCTTTTTTGGATACTATAAATTCCCGCACGAATCACCCGAAGCTCCAGCAAGACTTTTCCCAATAATGCTTCCCGTTTTTCCAGATCCAAAATGAGCGAAGATTGCTCTTTTAAAATGAGTTCAGAAAGTTCCATCGATAGCTTTATTGAGCGGCTATAAAGGGCATCTATAGATTGATTGGCAAACGGGATGAACTGGGGATGCTGCGCGGCTAAACTGGAAAGATCAGCACAGGAAGAGAAAATTTCAGAACACAATTGCCCCACCTGCGCAACGCGCAGCGAAGAGCGAAGGGCAGCATCTACCTGCGTTAATGAACGGTAAATAATAAGCTCAATAGCCGCGGTTGCAGCCAACTTGGTCTGAACGGCTTCCAGGTGGTCTTTGGATTCATCTAATAGGGCATGTCCGGATAGCTCGGCCGCTTGCCGAACAGTAGCATTTTCAATAACTCGGGTGAAGTGTTCGCGGTCAAAAACCGTTTGCTGAGCGGACACGCAGATAGTAATACTCAGTAGCCATAACTGCAAAATGATGGTTCTCATAGGCTAAAAGTTTTTGATTTTTTTAATGATTCCCTCAGCAGTGTGGCGATCTCTATTGGTCATATCTGAAAATACCCCGCCCCTGACTTTCCGCAAAGATGCTTTAGCGGTGATGAGCGTACCCTGACAAGCGGACCTTAGCCCCCGCAACTGAACAAGGATTTCCTCAAAGAGAATTTTGCGATCCGATGATTTCATCTGATTGAGTAACCCTGAGCTGATGGCCAGGGCATATAGATAAGAGATGAGGCTATCCATTTTAAAAAAAAGGGAGACCTGCAGATCTGCTACAATCGGGATCAGTTGCGGATGCGAAGCGCTCAGATCGATGAGCTGCTTTTCGCAGTTGTAGAGTTCTTCTATAATCGGAGAAGATTCCAAAGCAACCTCCAGGGCTTGTAACGCTAAAGAAATACTGGAGAATCTGGAAGTGATTTTTGCGTAACGGGTTTTAAGTTTTGATAATGATGAAGCATTAGTTTGAGCATTCAAAGAGGTGGTGAGCTGTTTACTTTTGAGCTCATCTTGCTGAGCATATTCGGATTTACTTTCAGAAATTAATTGGTGCAGCAACGCTACATTAAGCTGGGCAGATGTTTTGAGCGAGAAAAACATCAGCAGGAATAAAATTCGTTTCATTTCTTTAGCTGCTTTTGTTTAGATAGAATATCATCTGCAATCTTTCTATCCAGGTTAATAAAGGAAGCATAAGGATTTAAAGCATTCAGCAATCCCCGCTGTTTGGCCCAGTACATACTTCGGTACATTCCGTAAGCTATCCCGCGAAGAATCGCCAGCTGGGTAGAAATCATCCCCAGCAGCTTTGCCCGCTCTCCGGAATCCATCAGATTATCTCCCCCGGATTTCAGAACGAAGCTGCTTACCTGGGTCGAGAGGCGTACCGCCCGAGAAGAAAATTCCTTTGCGCCCCCTTCAGCAAACAAGAGTAGTACGGGACTAGATGCACCCAGAGCAATTGCTTTAGATAAGTTATCGGTGATGTCGCCGGAAATAGCATAAATATCGGAAATGGCCAGTAGTGAAGATAGTGCGGATGAAACCTCGCTGAGCCCGCGATACAGTTGGTTCTGAATGGTGTTGGCTGCAGCAAGCTCGGCGCTGATGGTGAGCTGTGCGCGTTGCAGGCTGCTGAGCTTTTCGGAGGTGCTGCTCATATCCCGGCTTAAAAGAGCGGAACCGCTTGCCATGGCCGCGGAGGTGAGCGGATCGACATAAATCTGCGCCGAAGCGCCTGCGCAGAGCATTAGCCCTGCGCAGAAGGAGATTGGTTTGATTTTCATAAAATTTAGTTTTAATTAAAGCTTACCGCGCGTTTACTCGGGAGACAAATGCATGAAGAGGCAATCCGGATTGCATGAACTCACGCAGGAAGCGCTGTAATCCCAGTTCAAAACTCTCTTCGAGTTGGGCATAATGCTCCAAAGCAAGCTTTTCAGGCTTTTCCGTTGAGAACGTTAAATACTGTGCAATTGATACCTCTACACCATAAACCTCTCCACGCTGTCCTCGCTTAATGTAAACCTCTTTAAACCGCGACCTGTTAGCGGTATTGTCGAGTTGATTGATGGTGAAAATCTTCTGCTGCTCGGTGTGGTCTAAAGATAAAAGGGCAGCAACATTTTGATAATTATCTCGAAATTTTGCCTGATCCAGCAAGCATATGGTATCGGAATTTGCAATAATGCTTTCTTTTACTATGGGATTGCCGAGGATATCGGAGAGTTCCTGGGTGACAACAATTGCCTCTCCCCAGAATTTACGTACGGTTTTATACAAATAAATTAAATATGAAGCCATCATCGGTGAGGCTATTGCTTTATCGGGTAGGTTAAGTGAATTACTCCACCTTTCCCCCCTAAGAACCGTACGTGAGCGTTTCCACTCATACGGCTCAAGCAGCTTTATAAGTCCAGTCTGTCCAGACCGGCTCATTATGGGTTTTTCTTCATTGCACTTATGCTAAGTTCATCACCTTTGGCTAAAAATATATGCTTTCGCCAATCAGATAAATTTTTTGAGCATGAGTTGAAGATTGGAATGAGCATCTTTTGCACCAAAAAGCCACTTCTTTTGACCTGTAAAGAAAAAATAGCGCTGATAAATCCACCTTGTACCTTTTTTGGGGTGCCTTCTTTTTGCCCAAGGCCAAAGCTTACTGACCAACAGGCGATCCAGTGCTTTTAATTGCTTTCTAGGGCAAGCGCTAAATACAGATGTATAAACGCAGATCTGCATATTAATGAGGCGTATTACTTTTAGCGCGCAGCTGGAGCGGTTATTGCCAAGGATTTCAGAAATTTTCCTCGAAAATGCGTTCCTCGCCTGTTTTGATGGTTTGACAACTAATTTTCCGCCGGCCGTTTGTGTGATGTGCAATCCGCGAAGGCTGATTCCACGATTCCCATCTACGATATCCAGGCTGTTAATAAAATTATGTTTTACACGTCCTTTATCATCTGAATCAATAGCACTGGTAACCCATCGGCCAAGCTCACGCTTTGCTCCAAGTAAAAATGTTTGCTGCCCCACTTTAGCCAGTATTGGTTGCAGTGATTTGGTGCAACCGAATCTCTTCCCGGCGCCTGAAAACGCTTCAGCAAAAAAAGAAAAGTTGAGTAACGAAGAGATCGCGCTTTCGAATCTGTGATTAATTAGAAAAGGCTGGCGATGCAAATCTGTCCAGAAAGGCTGCCTTCCATTTTTTTTATAGAGCATTAGCGCAGTCCGGTCTGCAAAAACTCTTGCAGCGAAAGATTTGCTTTCCAGCAGCTTTCTGTAAAACTTAAAATTCAGCGCAAGCATACTCTTATCAGAGCAGATCTGAGCATGACCCTGGGCATCGAATCTTCTTTGATTTTGCTTTAAAAATAAGGCATAGGCATTCGTTTTTAATATTGGCGCAATTGAAAAATAATATAGATTCATCATCGCCTGATCTTTATTGCTAACTTGTTTAATGGATAGATTTCTCTTCAGAGGGAGCCTGCGAATTTTCGTAGGCTGATATGCGCGGCGTTTTAATCCCCGGGCTAAACTCAAGTGCTGATCAAAATTATCCAGGGATTTTTCTTTAGGCCCAGAAAATATTCCTTTGTGTGGAAGACGGAGAAAATTTACAGCCTCCATCTTCGCATAAAACGAGTGAGTAAGTAACCATTGCAGCGCTTTAACTTTTCCATATTTCCCCATATTATGAGCCTTTACAATCCTATCCTGCAGCTTTCGAATCCCCGCTTGGCGAAGGTTGGAATTATTTTCGCTTCTTCTGTTGCGGGGAACAACTGATGCACACGTATGTATAAGTACGTTCATTTGCTTTTCAATTTTAAAAAGTTCTACAAGAGAATTGTAATTAAGCTACCATGCAGAAGTCTGCCTGCTTTCGCAGCGGGACAAAAATCCCTATCCGCCTTATTACCAGGCGGCATTTGCTTTTTCTGCACTCTTTTACCCGCAGCACCATGGGCTTTTTTTACAAAAAACTTTCCTAAAATTAGGAGCGCTACGGGCTTACCGGTTTTACTAAAAAAGACAATAAGTGGCTTAGGCCCTGTCTATCCACCGGCAGCATTTTCGTTCGTGTACCCCGTGCATAGAGAAAGGGCATCCTTGCTGCGCGCATTTTGCGCCGGGCGTAAAAGTATAATCAGCCCGCTGGAAATAACGATGGTTCAACCAACAGTTCACCTTAAGTTGACCATACCACTAAAAACCTAAATCCCCAACCCTAACACTTTCAGGTTCTCAATGTTTCCCTCACAGGAACAGTTCGCTAAAATATTTAAAGGGATTTATTTTCTCGGCAGCTTCACACCGCATCCTTACGGACGGCCGCATGTGCCGATAGGTTACTGCTGACGAAACAGCAGGTCTGATCTAAATATATCAGTCAGACAATCTTTTTAAGCCGCTTCCCGTCGCACCCATGCCTCTTCCAGAATCAATGCCTTTCGCTGGGTATTTCGAAGGCGCATTTTTTGAAGAAATACATCCATGATCACCAAGGTCAAGATTGGAAAAAGTACTTTGTGATCTGCTACAGCATCAATTTCAAAACAAATTAAACGCTGCGAAAACAAAGATTCGTCCATTTTTTTATTCAATAGCTCCCCGTATTCCTTGCCGGAGGTAAATTTGGATAGAACATAGGAATAGGTATGCAAATCAAAATGAATTTTGCGTTTTTCGATGAGCTTTTGTATTTCTTTTATGGAGTAGTGATAAAATACATCAAAGCTTAAGCTAAGCTGATCAGAATCAGAAAATGCCTGTCCATAAAATGAGGCAATAACTTCTGAAATCACGGAATCTTCAATCTGGGAAACTTTTTCGCCGCTTCCTTTAAAGAGTAAACAAATTAAGGTTTTCAAAAAATCGCGCTTTTCAATGTTGTATTCTTGCCTGGAAAAATCAAAGGGATTCATGGTAATGGGGTTCTGCTCACTATAGCTGATATAGCTTCCCTGATAATAATTGCATATCCCACTATAAGAGTGACCAGTGTCGATGATCACTACATCCATGTTATAACGTAAATACTGTTCTATGACCGCATTCATAAAAAAGGATTTTCCACTGCCCGATCCACCAAGTACGAACTTTGAGCGGTTCGATATCCTTCCGCTGCGCATGGGTTCATCGCTTAAGTCAATACCGATGGGAATCCCCTGACGATCGGTGAAGTATATTAAAAAATCTGACTGCTCACTCGCCGAAAGCCTTTCTTTAAAAAATAGGCACAAGGCTGCCTCGCAGCTAAGCAAAAAACAATCGTATG
This sequence comes from Pedobacter terrestris, assembly GCF_052343045.1. NCBI lineage: Bacteria > Pseudomonadati > Bacteroidota > Sphingobacteriia > Sphingobacteriales > Sphingobacteriaceae > Pedobacter > Pedobacter terrestris. The sequence goes on from NZ_CP180264.1 coordinate 3,591,982, forward strand.
GTTTTAGCCCCACCGCATTCCCTGGCAGCACTGTCCGAAAAAGCTCCATCTGGTTGTATGCGTTTTTAGAGGGAACAATGCCTAAGGAAAATAATGAGGACTCTATAAAGGCAGTAGCTTGCGCCAGGTTTTGCTTTGGGCCCGCAATGCAGATGTTAAAATGAGCAAGTACGATTAAGCGGCCTTCCCTGGCCACCTCTTCCATCAGCGCATCAATATCCTGTACGCTCATCCGGTTTTCAGCATCAGAAATCCCCGAGTGCCGTTTACGCTTTAAAGAAAGCTTGGAAATGGTAGAACTCTGAAAAGGTACTTCTATGACCTGGTTGTAAAGAGTTGTTGTACTGGCAGGAATTAGAGATAAAAAACTTAAGTTGTCCACAGCAAATTCGCGAAAGGCTTTACCGTCTGTTTTTCTCTGATAAGCGCCTAGAACAGAGGGCAGCTCCATTCGGTCAGTATCCACCAGGGTAATATTTTTTACGGCCAATTCTCCGATTTCAACCTGATCGGCACTTACGCGGTAATTTTCAGCTGATGGACGCTCTGGGCTAAAATCCATCACTGCCACCTTTCCTATATATCGCTCAATAGCACCCTGATCAAGCACGCAAAGGTTTATCCCGGATGAGCGAAGCATATCCAAAGCCTTAGCAGCCCGGTCAATGAACTTGTCTAGCCGCTTCTGATCGAAAGAAAAAAAAGAATTTCTGGGCGCCTTACAGGTTAATATCATATAGCAATGATGCTCGATATATTCCCGGTTGTGAAAATGCGACCAGTAGCTTTGCTGCAGGAAATTTTCTGCTTCCTTTTGGCTGAATGCCTTTCTGGAAAAGATGTCTTGCTTTTGGATGATATGCCCTTCTCCCAAAATGTTTACCACCGCTTTGAGTTGAGATAAAAAATCATCATATCCCCGCTCATCCGCACTTAAGGCAAGAACCGGATTTTCAATGGAGATAAGTAAAGAAATGTCGCCCATTTCTCCGCACAGCAAATCAAACCCCGAACAGCTTGATATGCCCAGGTAGGGCCAGGATAATTCATGTTTTTGTTCCATAATTATAAAAGATTTTTGCCCCGGGAATATAAATCCCTTTATAACGGGTTTTACTGTGTAGCCCGTTTTTTTGGCGATTAGAAATAAAATAGAGCGAAGCAGGCAGGCATACGACCAGACTGCTGCAGCCTGAAAACATACTCAGCGAAGCACCGAGAACTCCTGCCAAAAGCAGCGATAATGCAACGCATGCTGCCCCCCATGCAATAAACTTTCCACGGAAGCCCCTAAAAGAAAGCGGGGACTGGAGGCCTTTGTATACCGAATATTGTCTCATAATGTTATACCCCGAAAAATGCTTTAATGACAACTGAGACAAGGACTAAAAATAAACAGGAGCCCCCCCAGCTCATCACCTCTTTGGAAATATCGCGGTCTCCGGAATTCCACTTAATGTACACCATTACCCCACCAATAATACCCACTACTGCGCCGATGGCCAGAGTCAAAGTTGTGACCGGATCGATATAGCTGGTTAGCGTAGAGGTCGCTGCATTAATTCCGGTTGTTCCGCCTCCTGCCTGCGCGGAGGCAGAAAGGGAAAATAAACTCATCATGCCTGGCAAAAGGAGTTTTAATTTGTTAGATTTATTCATAATGTTAGGATTTGATAATTTTAAAGCGAAAAAGTTCCACGAAGAAAAACGCCGCAAAGCAATAGAAAGATTGCGGAGAAGAACCATCCAACTACTTGTATATCCACGCGGTATTCTCTGTTTTGCCAGTTGATAAATACTCTAAGGCCACCCAGAATTCCCAAAATGGCCCCAAGGATTAATGAGAGATCTGAAAGCGCATAATATATTGACTTAATCTCTTCACTGGCTGAATTTAGTTCGCCAATACCGGGCTGGGCACTTCCATGGAAAGGAAAAAATATTAAGATCAGTGAGAGGCTTAGCGGATTTAGAAAGGGATTTTTTTCACAAACTCTATCGATTCGCTCTGACAGAGTTCTAAAATCTCCCCCAGGCTTACTCCTCCACTGGATTCACACCCCCCTGCGATCGCCCCCTGCTGCAATTCTTCAAAATGATGGCTATCTACGGACTTAACCTGAATTGATTTGGCAGAGATCTCTGGAGAAATCCCCGCAGACTGCTTTTTGGAATATAAGAAATCGTAGAACAGATTTGCTAAATAATACAGGCTGTAAAAAATAAGTACAGCCAGAGAAAACGTACTGAATTGATTCATAGATTTTAAGATTTGACAAAAAATGAATTATTTTAAAACATATTTGCAAAGTTCCTCTAGTGCTAAAAGGCACTTCTGAGTTAATAGATCGCCAACATTTAAACTTCTGAGTGAGGTGAGCTTTGCAGAGAAAGGAATGGGCTGGCTTACATACGCCAGCGAAGAAAGGGCGGAATTTAAATCATAGGAATACAAAAAACCAACTTTAGACTTCTCCACAGGAATAAATGCAACCCTTGAGCCTGGATTAATTCTGATACTTCTTAGCGCAGATTCCATTGCCTTGGTAACTGAAAACACATGACCATCAAATGGAATGAGTATACACGCACTCTTTCGTTGAATCTCTTCTGCCACCTTTGCACTTAGCGCGCAGGGAAAGTCAATAATCAAAATCTCCGAGCTGGACTCAAAACGAGAAAAAACTGCTGATAGCTGATCTATTGAACACGATAAGAAAGAAAACTCAGGATGATCATCAAGAACCAATGACCGCTGTTCTAACAAAGAGAGTTCTGTGGCTGGTTCCACTGAAAGAAGCGTTACTTTATTTTTCTTCAAACTCATAGAATAAGAGAGTAACAGTGAAAGCGTTGATTTCCCACTCCCCCCTTTTAAGCTGTAGATAAAAACAATCATAATAAAAAATTTTATCTCTTAAGCTGTAATGGCTTTTGCGTAGTTTGCATCTGCACTACAGGCAATGCATAAAGTTCACTGGAAGAAATTAGCCTTTGCGCTTTCTGATCATATAGGGTAAAACTGCTAACGCCAATAGCGTTGAAATGATAAATCATCTGCAAGCCATACTTTAATAATGCCTCAGAAAGATCTGAACGGTAGGCAATGATTTTTCTACGGTTTTTGTGAGCGATATTGCGGAATATTGGGGACGGCTCAGCGCTGTGTAACAGACTTTCTTTTTGTAATATAAAACTAATTCTATGTGCATATTCTTTTGGTAGCTTATGATTGATTAGTTTTTTAGATGCGGAAGAATATAAAAGCTTGATGAGGGTTTTACCCGATTTCTTTATGTAGTAATAATCTTTATGCTGAAAGCAGCTATACCCTTTTAACTTTAGCAGCGCGGAAAGAGAAGATAGCCCAGTGAGTTTTAAATGCTGCGCTTTAGATAAAATTGCATCAAGTTCTGCACGATCATCGATCCCGCATATCTTATTTAAGATATCAATAGCCCTCACCCGATCAAAGCTATCGGATATTTTCGAGCGGTTAGCTTTCACATCTGTAGATACAATATGAACGTGGTTATTATCTGAATCCTTATGAAAGAATATCAATACCGGCTGGTGGGAATATCCCATTTCAGCAACCCATTCAACAGCAATATGCTTTAATCCACTGCAGCCAAGGCTTCTTCCCTTAGCTGAAATCACAGCATGAAACTGATTGTTTTGACTTTTGGTATTTAGCGAAGCCTGGGCTAAAAAGTAGTTTTCGTAATCTTTAGCTCTAGGCGTCTGAAAATAATCAAGGATGCCAAATCCAGAGGTGTAAATCAGCTCAGCATCTCCTTTTTCAAGCTTCGAAAAATTATAGCTTACAGCAGGAAACCCCGCTGAACTGGTAAACAGGATCACATTTAATCTGCCCATATTGATTTTCGCTTTTATCTGAGTTCTTCCAGAAGTTTCCGCAAGAGGCTTTCTAATTGAGCCTGGATTTTTTCAACAGAATCTGTATCCGCTGGCGTGCGAGCATTTTGATTGTGATCGATTGCTGCCAGAGCAGTACAAATCTGATTTAAACTGATGAGTACCTGGGAAGCATCAGCATTGAAAAATTTATGCCCACATGTCATTTTTCTAATCAATTGAGATAGAGATAGCCCAAGCTGATTTGCTTTGTTTTCGAGTTTTAATTTTTCTTCCATGGTAAAAAAGCCCTTGATGGGCACGTTATGCCGCTGCACCTTTTTTTCTCTTCCCATAATTAATATTTTCTGGTGCCCTTGGTCTTATATCCCCTGATATTCTGTAGCCAGGATCGCGACTGCTTATCCAGAGCCATAATTTTACTATTGTAATCTGCATGGCCTTCATATAACCGGGAGCGGTCGCGGGCGGTTGGAACGGCTGCTAAAAATTCTACTGTGGCTTTTTTCCCCGCTGTATCGTGATCAAAAAACAGCTCAACAGATGATTTTTCTTTGCACAGCTCCACTGCTTTGGAAAGCAGCGAAACAGAGTTCAACACAATCACGGAAGCTTCAGAAGAAGGAAATTCTCTTTTATATGACAAATAATCCATTAGCCCTTCAAATACGGCCACGTGGTTTTCACTGCCAGAAAACACGCTCAGGTCTTTTTTACCCAGACACCCTTTAAAAAACTCATTTCTCACTTCCCAACCTTCACTTCTATTTTGCCACGCGGCAGCATAGCGCTGCTTTTTCTCCTCACCTCTGCTGGTAAAGTAGTATAGTTCGCTAATAATTCCCTGGGCTTGGGGAAGTATTCCCCTTGAATTTAAATAGGCTCTGATTAAAAGGTTAGATCCAAGCGGTCTGGATTCTTTAATCTGATAACTTGGAGTGCGCAGTGGTGTTTCTACTTTGCCGGATTGCTGGAATTGCGAGGCGGGTAGCGCTACTATATGTTGCAGTTTTTCCATTGCCTCTCTAAAAGAAAGTTCTGGCCAGTAGTGCATTGCCAAATCAATTACAGTTCCTCCTTTGCCCAGGCCGTGGTCATACCAAAATCCCAAACTTTCATTTACGCAGAATGAGGGGGTTCTATCATTATCTCTTAACATAGAAATATAAAAGAGCTCTCCGCCAGAACTACCTTTAGGGTAGTGCCCAAGCGCTTCCAAAAGTGAACGAAGGGATATCTGGTCTTTGAGGGTGGCAAGATTTACTTTTTCATTCTTCATCGCAAAATTTATTTACTGGATAACTAATCCTTTACTTTTAACTCATAAAAAAAGCAACCGAGCCGAACTTGCTTACCACATGCCGGCTGGATTGCTTTTCACCAGCAAAAAATACGCTGGTATTTTATTATCGAAGGTACTCACGTCAGTCCATACAGACCGGGCCATTACAGCCTGCCAATGCGTTTTCGTGGATAAGTCTACGCTTACCACTTCGCAAAATTTTTAGCTTTTGCCAAATAATGCTTTCCTTCCTAATGTCAAAGATCTGAGCAGGGTAAAACTGAAAATTTTCCAGCTTGTTAATACGTTTCTGCTTTTGTCCCAACTGGGACCACATTTACTTTTCATAGGAATAAAGTTATCAATTGAATATTTTCAGAGGATATTTTGAGCCATAATGATCTTATTATGAGCTAGTTTAAAACGTTCGAATACAGATTGAACTTGCGGGGATAATTCTATAATGCCGTTGAGTTGTAGCGGGTACTTCTTTTCCAGTTTTATGGACAAGTGCATGATTCAGGAGCCGGGAAATACCATAGAAAGGATAGTAGAAATTTTAGACTTGGATAAAAGGAAATGGTTGTTTATTCTCTGGTGATCGCTATTCTAAAACTCATTTATTGTTAATTGGAAACCCTTATACGGCTCGGCGTTAATAAATTTAAAGCGGGGCGGATAACCGAATACTAAACCTATCACCACCCATTAAAGATTAGCCTAGCTGATCTCACCGATTACATCTTAGAAAATTCACATGGTAAATTGATATTTTTTTCTTGATTCAATTTTGCCTGCTGTGTTACTGCTAATTCAACTACAGACGTTTTCAGGAAAAAATTTTTGCGCTAATTTATATCCGTCCCCTTCTAATACTTTCACGGTATTCTTCTTCCAATTGACTTTTATAATATCTGTCGCCACCAGGCATTTTTAGCGGCCTGAGCTTTCCCTCTTTCACTTTCCGCTTATAAGTAGCCTCGCTAATGTTGAGGTAATCTTTTACCTGCTGCCTGGTCATCTGCTCATCTAATAAGTGAATTTGTTTGCCTTCATAATTGCCGGTATGATGCAGCAATAGAAAATATATTTTATAAAGCACATCTAATAAAGCATCAATCTTATTCATAACTTTAAGCTTAAAGTTTATTGCTCTGAAGCAGTTTTTCCGCCACATGCACCGAATTTAAGCAAGCAAAAATTTAATCCTTAATCTTAAAATGAACCAAACTGGTTTTGATTGTAAGTGAATCTATTTGACTTCAATTGCTAAGGTCCCGAGGATATTTATGGGAATTGAATATTCAGATAAGAAAAACGCTCATCCTGATATCTTGATATCCCTGCCAAAGAACCATACTGTTGATCTATGCGGATTGAAACATATTCTATAGTTCTTTCCAGAAGCTGTGACTGCGATGCAATAGGATACTTTAGAAAAACGTTAATGCCAACCGATGATAAGGAAAATTTAAACAATGGTACCGATTGATCCTGATTTGGATACATCCTGGTTAAACTCTCAAATAAAGGAAGCAAAACTCCTGAAACGATTTTTTTAGATAGCACGGCACTTGGGCATTCAATTTCCGGGGCTAAGAAATCTGAAGAGCGGATTTTTCGCATCCGCACGCGCAGCTCCATCTGAGCAACTTCTTGCTGAATTGTTCGAGGCGCAGTAAAATCACTGCGGTTAGTCAGGTACCTAAGGGTATCGGCAATTCCAATTAACATTTCCCGTGAGTTATGATCATGTTGTGGAGTTTGACTCAACAGGTAATTTAGTGATCCATACAAAAAGTGTCCGTCCGCAATAACGTTGAAAATTTCTGAATTGCCGTAATGGTGCTTACCTCTAGCCTTATCGGTTAACTCTTGGTTAAATTTAAATTCAAGCAATTTATACCGCTGTTCGCGTTCATCAAAGAACCTACTTAAATAAAAGTAGGCGAACGCACTGAAAATATAAAAACTAAACCGGTAGAGGTAGCCGCATGCATCCCTAACGCTCAGACCCCCATCACTCCACTTGGTGTGGTAAAAGTAGTTCAATAAATAATCCAGCGAATATTTGGATAAAACATACAGGCCCAAAACGCCTAATAATGCCATCGGGATTTTGTAGATGGATATATATATATTCCGTGCAGCCCACGGGAGTGCAACACGGCAGAGAAAATAGAAGAAGACAATATTAACTGCATAATGAAACAATGAAAGAAAAAACGGTGGTGTTTCTGCTAAAAACCCAAGGGCTAAAAGCTGATCAAACAGTATATATATAATCCAGTAAACGTAATGCCAAAAAAATTGGGGCAACTTTTTAGTAAGAAGGTTATGTTTCATAATACATGTATTTAAATCCACTATCAAGGCAACTCATCCCAGATGTTAAAAATGCCATTCTTAGCTATCTAGGTTGCCGGGATGACACCAAAAATCAAGCTCAAGGTAAAGACAGTCTTTATCTTCAGGCCGCCACAGCATGTGAAGATTACTACCTCGACAGATCCTACCGTAACGACTTCATCTGTTCTGACGCATTAATTGTTTAGCCAGTCCTTAGGGACTGGTTGCTCATCTTTCTGGATACATAACCCATAAAACGCTCACGATAAGCAGTACCGATAACCACGGTCTGCGAAAAGAGATGAATCTGGTTGCCACTAATCTCTCTAACTGTATCCAGATTGATCATCTCGCTTCTGCTTACCCGCATAAAACGCGAATCCCCATCAAACAACCTTTCTACGTAGTCAAGGGTCGCACGTATTTTATAGCTTTGCTGATTGGTAAAAATTTCGAGGTAATTGCTTCCTTTTAAAGACCTTACCAGTTGAATGGATTCGATTTGCACTCTTGATATTTTCCCTTTGACTTCTATTGGAAGATAAAGGCTATCATCTGCAAATTGTTCACTCTTTTGAGGAATCTCGCTTTGCTTGGATAAAATTCTGATTATGGTGCTGTTGAAATCTAATTGTGAAATTGGTTTGAGTAGATAGGCATCTGCATTAACGGTATAACCTTCAACTGCATATTGATCATAAGCTGTAGCAAAGACCAGATATCTGAATTTATCCCGTAATTGCCGGGCAAGATCTATTCCGGATATACCAGGCATCTGAACATCAATAAAAGCAATATCGATGTGATCCGAAGAACTAATGTCTGCCATAGCTCTTAAAGAATCAAAATACCATTTGTAAAGGTATAGCCTGGGATGATCCCTGACCAATTGATGAATTAATTTGCCATCCGCGATTTCATCATCAACAACTACACACCTGAGCATTTTCTCCATATCTGTTAGTTTTGGAAGGCCATAAATTAAACAATTCAGGAATATCACCAAAGTTTGTATATCATTAATTTACATTCCGAACCTTTTTTAACATTATATTGAAATTTAGCTTTCATAAAAGAGCAATTCGCCCCACAATACAGCTGATTCATCCCAAAAGGCAATATTGGTTTGCTTTTTTTTATTATTTCATGCAAAAAATTGCGAAATCAAGTTAAAGTTGAGATTATTCAGCTGAATCCCGGCTGTCAAATTCTGGCAGCTGGTAATACCATTTTCCTGAAATCCTTTTGGCAGGGATCAAATTATTTTTCTTTATTCTATAGAGTGAGCTGTCGCTAATTTTGAGCAACTGTTTTATGTCAGCGCTATCTAGCCATTGTGATTTAATTGGGGGTATGCTGCTATTGCGCTCATCTACCTTTGAAAGGATTTGAACGAGCAGGTTTGTTAATTCGTCAAGTCTGTTGAGGAGTTCTTGGTACATAAACGATGAGTTTAAGGTGATGTGGAAAAGGTATGATCCGGCCGTACAACAAAGTTCCGCAGTTTCTTTAAAGAAAAAATTCACTTACCAAAAAAGGAACACCGATGGAGATCAAAATTTTTAAAGAATACTTAAGTGGCCTCGCGCAGCTTTCCCAGCAAAGCGAAACAAACCTGTTTTCCAGAATGAAAACACTACACCTGGATAAAGGTGCACAGATACTTTTTCCAGGTGAAATGTGTAAAAATCTATACTTTATCACTGAAGGCTTTTTCAGGATTTATTCCTATGCCAGCGGGCAGGATATAACAGTTGAATTTTTCGGTCCGGGAAGCCTGATGACCTCACTCGAAAGTTTCTACAACAGGAGGCGCGGTAATGAGGGAATCGTATGTGAACAGCCTGGAAAGCTACTACAATTCAATTATTACGACTGGCGGGCGATGGAAGATCAATCCCCTGATTTTTTATTTCTTTCCAATGCAATTCTTAAGCAAAATCTCCTTAGAAAAAACCAGGAGGTTTCCCAATTACGAGGGGGATCATCAAAGCAGAATTTTTTAGAACTACAACGCAGATTTCCGCAAATAAACCGTTTGGTCAGCCAAAAACATATCGCCTCCTATCTGGGGATTTCTGAACCGACCATGAGCGGTATTTTAAAGGATTTACTTTTTCAACGGAATTATTAGACCGAGTTTTTCTTTGATTGTCGATGTGCCAGTTTCCTTGTTCTCGAAGAACTTTGGTCAAACAAGGAGGATTTTATTATGCCATCCCACAATCAAAAGCTACAAGATATACTTTTCCTGGTCAAGCAAAAACGTCTGTTAAACGCCCGGCATGCCGCTATGATGCTTGGTTGCAGCGAGCGAACAATAAAATCCTATTTAAAACGGCTTAGGGCGTCCGGGTACGATATATCATATGAAAAATCTCTTGGACGCTATCACCTCGATCAAGAATGAAAAGTGTAAAAACCGGCCGATAGGGTGTTAAAAATAAATCAATATGAATAGTTCTGCTACAAAATCTTCAAAAAAATTTAGCCTGCCTGGAGGGAACCATGTGGCAGGTTGTAAAAGCATGCTGTGGCAAAAAGGACATCTAATAAAAAGGATTTTATTGCTATCATCCATTTACACACACAAAAAAATTATATCCCTGTTAAGCTGTGCAAATTGTCTGAGTGTTCACGACCGGAAACATACCTGCTTCACGGGGTACCCGGACGGAACCGCTTCCGCCCGGGAAAGGGATGACTATATAAATAAAAAAATACGTCTCCGGCATACTCCGCCTCAGGATAATCAAATTATTAATCACTTCTCAATTAAAAAACAATGAATAAGAATTTCAAAATAAAAAGAATCGCTGCAGCAGTGGTACTTTCATTAACCACCATCGTAGGCTTTAGTGCATTTACAGCAAATCACCAGTCCAGTAAGAATGCTCGGGTTGATTACTACTGGTACGATGCGCAAAGCGGAACATTGCTTTCTGAAACGCCAAGCGCGGTATCACCGAATGATTGTTTACAGGAGGGACCGATTGAATGTGCCAGGGGATTTTTGCAGCAAACCGATCAGCCGCAAACTGACACACCAGATCATATCGAATATAAAATGAACCCTTAGATTCGATAAATACTTATGCCCTGGAAGTAGGATGTTACCTTCCAGGGCATTATTTTTTTCAATTTATTCTCCGTAAAGAACAAGATAGGAAAGTGTCCTTTGTTCCTCTACAAACTCAATTCCATATTTTTTAAGTTGTTTGCGTACGTTATCCAGGTCATTGATCTTTCCTTTAAGGGAAATGTCAAAAGTGCCGTCATAATCTGCCTCGTTTAAAACGGGAAGACCATACTTTCTACCGGGATAACCTACAGTGGAACTAAAAAATTCGCGCATAGAGACATGCTCCAATTGATAATCAGAATCATCATCCACTTTGAAATGAATTACACGTTTGGTCTTTTCAGATTTAAGTTTACTCCTATCCACCAATTTTAAGACCAGTACCGGTGAGGTGCGTTCTTCAATTTTTGCGGATAGAGAGAAAAATCTTTTCATATCCATGAGCATGGATTCCTTGATTTCCTGTTCACTTGCGTTTTGGTGATAAAGTGCATAACAGTAGGAATGTTCCATCGACCATTCTTTACTTATTTTATCCGGAAACTTATATTCTTTTGCCTTTCCTTCCAGCACAACCCTTCGCCAGTCAGAGAAAGTATTTTTTTTATCCTGCATTGCTGCGATCAAAATGGTAAGCGGATTGCAGTTTCTAGCCTCATAACCTATAACTTTAAGGTTTATAGAGTCCCGCGTGTAACCGCTGGATGAGCCAGTGGCTTCTATACGTCTGGTTACAATAGAGGTATACAAGGGCTGCACAGAGGTTTTATTTAACTGTTTCCATATTGGCTGATTTCTTGAAAAATCTGTTATTCCCTTGCCCATAGTGACAGGGCGCTTCTGGAAGTATTGCTTTAAATTTTCAGCGTTGCTGCTTTCCCCGTCAGTTGCGTAAAGATAAGTCCCATTTTCATCAATCCAGATGTGGGTGGGTACCACCTGAAAAGGAAATAGTTTTTTTAGCTGCTTATCTGCTACGACCATGGGCAGGGTATTTTTTTTAAAGATGTCAGATGTCTTCTTTAAAGCTTCTACTTTTTCAACACCGTCAGAGGTCACCATGATTACTTCAAGCTGGTTTTTAAATTCATTTTGCAGGGCTTGCATTTTAGGAATAGCGGCAATGCATGGCACGCAACCGGTTGTAAAAAAATCTATGATAATCAGTTTATTCTTTTTTTCCTGGAAGTCAAAGGTATTTGTTGAACCATAGATTTCAAGCGGAGTGACTTCGGGCATTTTGTTACCAGTTTGCAAAGGGGATAATTCCTGGGAAAACAGGTTGATTGAAAGCAGCAAAGAGGCAAGCAGAGTTGTGATATTTTTCATTTTGATTGTATTTATAATTAATTGTAACCTGGATTTTGGGTTAAGAGTGGGTTTCGGATAAGTTCATTGAATGGGATGGGGTAAAGACTATAAGCGGAAAGCCAGGTTGACTTTATCTCCCTCATAACCGGATCGATAGTACCTGTTCTTTTTAGATCTAGCCATCGGTGTCCCATTTCGCAGAAAAATTCCTTTTGCCGCTCGATGAGAATCAGCTTAATTAATTCCTCTTTCGAAATTTCTGGTGACTGTACAGATGCCAATGGAGTTCCTGCGCGCTTTCTGATTAAGTTTAAGTCGGTTATTGCTGAAGATAAATTGCCAAGTTGAGCCGCGGCTTCAGCCCGAATAAGTAGTATCTCTGCATAACGCAAAAACATATAATATTCACTAATGGATGATCCATTTTTAACTTTGTATTTATAAGGGTAGCTGTAGCTCACGTTAGATACTACAGCAGAATTTATCCAAAGCGTTCGCCGCTGGTCACCGGCAGTAAATAAATTAAGTAAGCTAGCGCTTATCCGGTATTGCGGCACGGATCCGCTGGCAGGGATAAAGGTGTTACCATCCCAGGTATTTATAGTTGTTGCAGTGATTGCGCCGGTTGGAAGCAACTGAAAAATAGCCTCATTACTACCTGCTAAAAATACATTGTTTAAATTACTGACAAGGGAATATTGATTAGAAGCGATGAGCTCGTTGGATGCCTGATAAGCATCATCCCATTTTTCAAGGTATAGATAAACTCTCGAAAGCAGCGCAGTCGCAGCCCATTTATTCACCCGCACGCGTCCTGTGGATGCATATGTAGCGGACAAGTTATTTTTCGCATCCAGTAAATCCGATAGGATCTGTGCATACAATTCTTCTTTTGAAGATCGTCCAACAGCTGAGCTTTGTTTATATTCAATAGTGGTGATCAGTGGTACGGGCCCGAAAAGGTTGTAAAGATAAAAATGGTAAAAAGCCCTGATAAACTTTGCCTCGCCAGTGAGCTGGGCTTTAACGGCTACAGAAACAGACCCACTGTTTTCCAGGCCCTGGATAATGCTATTGGCTTGAAAAATTAGATTATACGCTTTATTCCAGATGTAAGTACTCAGCAGACTATTACTGCTGGTCAAGGCATTATTGCTAAATTCATCGTATACCGCAATAGAAGAGGTTCGCGATATCTCCCCTGCTGAGAGTGAAGGATATAAAGAGAGTCCAAAATTTCCGACTGCACCATTTAAATTGGTCATGTCCTGATAAAGGCCTAATACTGCCGAAGTCGCTGTTGCGTCATCAAGAAAAACTTCCTGCGCAATTATGCGGTCTTTGGGCGCAGATACCTCAACAATTTTCTCGCAGGATGAGGCAAAAAACAGGGTGAACAATAGCCCGCTAATGATAAAATTTGTTATGTGATTTTTCATGCTAAAATGTGGTTTGAATTCCGAAGGTTATGTTTTTTAATGGACCGGTTTTGAGTAGCGTTTGCGTTTCGGGATCGGCATATTGATATCCGGTAATCAAGAATAGATTCTGCGCATTTGCATATACCCTCACCCGGTCTACCCCTATTTTACCGGTCAACTTTTTAGAGAGTTCATACCCCATTGCTACGTTTTTTAACCGAACATAGGATGCATCACCTATTTTGAAGTTAGAACCGTATAAGCGGATGTTGTTGATTGCGGTATAAGCGGCAGATCCAACTGTGCTAGTATACCTGGGTAGCGTTGACTCAGGGTTTGAGGCTGTCCATCTGTCTAAAGCCAATACAGGTTGATTAAACATTGTTCCGGGATATGTGGCGTTGCTAAACATATTGCCCATTACCGTAGTCCCTAACTGCTTCTTAAACTCAAACAGGAAACTTAAACTAAAATTACCATAGCTAAATTCATTGGATAATCCGCCATAAAATTTAGGATCTAAATTTCCCAGGTTTGTATTTTTATCTGTGGCATAAACTGGGCTTGTAGTCAAAGTTCCATCTGCCTTTTTAAATTGAGGAATACCTGTCGAAGGATCAATTCCAGCATAATCAAATCCATAAAGGATGCTAAGGGGCTGACCGATTATTAAATAATTATAGCTCGAAGTGGTTAAATTTTCAAAATGGATCAACTTATTTTTAGGAATGGAAAAATTAACTGAGCTTGTCCATTTAAACTTACCCGATAAAACATTTGTACTTCCGACTTCTATTTCTACTCCGCTGTTTTGAACAGTTGCCGGAAAATTTGCAATAATGGAAGTCGCACCAGTTTGAGCAGGGAGGGCAAAACTCAAGAGCTGATTGCTGCTTCTGTTGTTATAATATGCAGTATTAACAGTCACTCTGTTATTAAAAAGTCCAAGTTCTAAGGCCACTTCAAACTTTTTATTTTTCTCCCAAACATAATCTGCATTTGGAAGCCCGGTTGGGTATAATCCAAATACGCCTTGAAAAGCAGTGGTTTTAGCACTATAGGTGTTCAGGTATGCATAGTCTCCAATTTTATCGTTACCAGTCAAACCAAAACTTGCCCGAAGTTTTCCAAAGCTTAAAAATGGAATTAGATCTCCCAAGGCTTCTTTTGAAGTAAAGATGTACGCCGCACCTAATGAACCAAAATTTGAAAATCTCCTGTTAGGTCCAAATCTTGATGATCCGTCTCTTCTTGCTGTGAGGTTTAAAATATAGGTATCACTATAATTAACATTTATCCTGCTAAACAGCGCAGCGTACTTATAATCTGCAGAAGAAGCGGAAACCGTACTACTTGCAGCTGAAGGAGATCCCAAAAGCAAATCATTAGTATAGCCCGTTGCAATTATTGAACTGGATTTATTGCTATTTACCTGATAGGTTCCCCCCAATAAAATATTAAGCTTTATTTCTCCAAAGGATTTACTGTAATCCAGTTGAGGTTCAAGGATTACTGAACTATAGCTGGCATCTGAAAATGCTGAGGAACCGGTCGGATTGGTGGATGGATCTAGTGAGCGGATTGGAATCCGGCTGTCTTCAGTACTTTGGAGCAAATTATATCCTGCGCTTGCTTTAAACCTCAGGGTTTCTGAAATCTTATAACCCGCTTGTAGATTAGAAACTAAATTTCTAGTGGTGCCTTTAAAAACCCGCTCTAAAAATGCCAACGGATTGGTAAAGCTGTAGCCATTTGACGACCAGTTCAGCTTCCCATCTTCGGTATATAAACTCGGCAGATTGGGTGGCAAATTTAAATAAGCGGCCAGATCGGTTGAAGTCAGGTTATTGCTGGTTGCTGTAAAATTCCCCGAAAAATTTAGGTCAAACTTTTTGTTGCCTGAAGTATGTCCTAAATTAAATAACACAGACCCTCTATTGTTTCCAAAATCACCGGGAATAACTGCGCCTTGTCTGTTATATGATCCGCTAAGCAAAAACTGCGTATCGTTATTTCCCCCAGAAATGGATAAATTGGCATTGGAGGTTTGTGCAGTTTTATCCATCAAAAGTTCTTTGAAGTTGGTGTAGCGCGTAGTATCCCAAACTAGAATATCATAAGCATTTGCCATAGTCATTGCTACATTATCATTCCTGAATGCTTCTTTACGCATTGATAGATACTGGCTGGTATTGAGCCAGTCGCTGGACCTTGTGATTCGGCTTAATCCATAGTTAAAATTTGCATCAATTTTAGTTTTGCCTGCCTTTCCTTTTTTAGTGCGAATGAGAATTACACCGTTTGAACCTCTACTTCCATAAATAGCTGTCGCATCGGCATCTTTCAAAATGTCGATTTGTTCGATGTCATCGGGATTTATGCTGTTGAAAGGGCTTATCGATCCCGCAGCATTCCGACCTACAACACTTAAATCACTATTATTAGCAGCAAAAGGAATCCCATCGACAATAAATAATGGATCATTTGAAATCGTAGAGCTAATGGATGTCCTCCCTCGCAATTGAACTTTTACATTTGCCCCTGGAAGTCCCCCAGTCGAGGTTACGATTAGTCCCGGCACTTTGCCATACATAGTTTCCAGCGGATTTGAAACAGGCTGCTTAGATATATCAGCGGCCGAAATTGTAGCATTAGATCCTGTGTTTAGTTTCTTGGTCGTCGTCCCATAGGCGATCACAACAACATCGTCTAATGAACCGCTAGATTCTTCAAGAGTTATATCAAATAAAGTTTTTGGCCCATAAGCTATAGTAACTGATTTATAGCCAACGCTAGACACTATAAATTCACCAACTGGCTTAGATGTGACGAGTTTAAACCTCCCGTCATTGTCGGTAATAATTTTATGATTGTTATCGCCATTAATGACAATAGTAGATCCGGAAATCGCTCGACCATTCGTGTTGGTTACACGTCCTGATAGTTGAGTTTGAATGGGCTGCGCATGGGCATAAAAGTTTAGGCAAAGCTCCGCCAGCAGAATAAATTGTAATATTTTTTTCATGATGTTAGTTTGTTTGGTAAAAGAAAACTGGTCGGGGGGGAATTAAGACAGGTTAATATCAAGAAATATTAAAAATTCCTGCCTTAATTGAATTGCTTAAACTGGATTTTTAGGCTTTAGCGCGTAAAGCCTATCAAATAAAAATTGTTTGTACAGGCTCATTATATAAGTTCGAAGGAATCTAAAAATCAACATTAAACCAGCCCTTCCTGCATAACCAAATGCAGGTATGATTTACCATACTTGGAATTAGGGAAAAAGATTACTACCTTGGAATTGCGAAAAACCATGTATTGCACTTTTGCCTAATCCGCAATAAAGGGCTGGTACCAAGCTAAATTATATCTAAAGAGGCATTGTCCGCTCTCAACAAAAAAGCCTCTACTGATTTGATATATTTAAACTTGGAATTCTATTAGCTCGCACTACGAGGGGGAACAAATAATGTTCTTAAATAATAGCTGTAAGG
Source organism: Pedobacter terrestris (assembly GCF_052343045.1). Lineage (NCBI taxonomy): Bacteria > Pseudomonadati > Bacteroidota > Sphingobacteriia > Sphingobacteriales > Sphingobacteriaceae > Pedobacter > Pedobacter terrestris. The sequence continues at coordinate 3,608,800 of NZ_CP180264.1, forward strand.
AACAATTACGGATCACTTCCTGGAGGTGAATCATTTTGTTGGCGCTTAACTTGTTCGTTTTCATAAATGGTTAATTTTTATGTAAAACGATGTGGACTCAATAAAAGCAAATAGGAAACCATATTGGAAGAAACCAATAGGGCGAAACTCAATGCTTTCGAGTGAGGTACCGCTAAGAACCACACAAACCTTAGTTTGTGTTCCACAAAAGACTGACATGAGCTCCGCCCTATTGAATAAGATATCACGAAGATAGCAAAACTCAATAGTATTGGCGAACTCACGATCGGCTCATGTGGAAATTTAGCGGTTTTCACTCATGAGAGACATCGTTAAAGCTAGGATATCCTAACCCTACTTGTCGCTATAAATAACTGACAACAAATATAATAATAATAATATAATTAAAAAATTATTTCTATTAATTATTGATGAATGACATGGATGTTGCTTTCGAGTATGCTCAACAATTGAAACGTTATATGAAACGCTTCGGCCTGCATAATGTAGATATCGCACATCTCGCCAAAACTAATAGTAAGGTTATATCGGGGATTTTAAAAGGACAAAAAGGAGCTGTTTTAAAAACGCTAGAAGGAATATCAAATATATTTGGTTTAAGGTATTTCGAGTTTGGTAATCCAGACTATCCTATTCCCTCTTCTGAAACCATTCCTGAAAATACTAAGCAAAGAATAATATACCGTAAAAAAGCGGGAACTCCGGAGGAGATCACTTATACTCAAAGCGATATTAACGAACGAATAAGACAGGTACTTGCCAACTATCATATTAGAAGTGAATTCTTGGGTCAGGAAATCGCCAATAGCATTTTAGAAAAATATGGAGAAAGTTACTCTGTAAGTGAAATAATAGACCGTCTTAAAAAAACATTTAAGGGAAATATTGAAAAGACGAATAGAAAACATACCGCAAGAAAAGGACGAGGACCAAAGCCTGTGTATTATAAATTAACCAAATCTGTTAAAAAATAAACGATGGCAAAAATTATTGTACAGTGTTGAGGAATACCCGTTTGGGCAACCACAAAGGTTTAGCGTTGGAATTAACGGCAGCTTGTTAACCTTCGGTAATGGCATGTACCCGGTCTGAAAGCGTTCTGTTAAGCCTGAATTCCAGTTGTTATGGATCTCAAGAAGCTGGATGATGTCCTGATCCACCAGCGGAATGATGAGACCGCGCTCATCGGCATAGGTATCCCGGCACCGGCGGATGAAAAGGGACATGTCCTGGATGGTTCTGCAAATAATAAAACCAACCTTTCCACGTCTCTGGGAGAACCGGCCGCCAATCTGATCGAGTTGGTGCAAAGAACGGGGTGTTATATTTACCTAGAAAAGTATACGAGGAGATATTTGTCGAGACTATTGCGGATGCTTACCAAAATCAGGTTGGTTCCATCCTATATGAACGAAAACTGGATTCTAAGCGAATACAAGATCTGAATAAAAAAAATGAGAGGGCAAGGGATTTACTATTAAATAATGACATAGATGCTGAAAATTTTAGAGCAATAAAAAACGAGTGCAGCGACAAAATCTCTATTGTAGAGTCTAAACTATCCGAACTCAACTTAACAAATAAGGCTGTATTGAACATCCGACCAGTTGCTGAACGGGCAATTGAAAATTTAAATAAACTTGATTTATTTTATGAAAATTCCAGCGTTGAAGACAAAAGATACTTAGTAAGCTGCCTTTTTTCTGAAAAATTGTTATACGATGGAGACCGATATCGAACACTTTTGTTAAACGAAATAGAAGAGCATATCTATCTGAAAAACAAATAATTAGTAGCAAAAAAAAATGGGGCAAAAATCTTCGAAAAAATCTTTGCCCCACTGGGGGTCCTTGGGAGGACAAATTTCGAATATTTTTATCGTTCAAATGGCTGCAATCGCAGATTTGCCATCAAAAATTGAATACATTAAAAACGATTTGTAACTTACTTAATTACAAACTTTGTTATCAGCCAGCGTCGCTAAGTGAATGACATGACCAACAAGAAAGGCATCAATCAATGATAGTGCATAATTGCGATCAATAGGTAGCATATCTTGATTTAACAATTCTTCGTCAATGTATCTCTCTGCATTCCACAGCAGAAGTGTCAATTCTGGATTCTCTGGTTCAATATCCATGAAAATCCGTTCAAATGACTGATTTGCTACGTCTATAAATTCCTCCCTATCTTCTTTAGTTAAGGGAAGTGAAGAAATTTTTACTACAGTGCTCTGCGAAACCGGAAGGTCTCTTTCCCATTCAATTTCTGCTTCTTCCTCTTTTAGAAGTCGATAATCTTCGTAATAAGTATCCTGTTCTTGATCTAAAAATCTCTCTTTAAAAATTTCCAATTTAGTATCATCATCAAGCTTGAAATTATTCAGATTTTCAATATCCGAAACGTACTCGTCCCAATCCCGAACTTCAAGCCTATCCATGTTGGTAAGCAGCAAAATCGATAATTCAATTTTCGCTGGTGATGCATCAGTTAATTCTTGCCATTTAGTCAATCCGCAGAGCTTTGCTATAACATGCTGGGCATTACCCAGCTTAAATTTTTCTTCATTAATGAAGAAATCAGTTATTAGCAAATCGATTTTAAAGAACTTTTCGTCGTAATGGTGCACATTCCGTTGAAGTTCAGAGTCAAATGAAGATGTTTGTGTTTTAAAATCTTTGAGAAGATTTTTTGCTTGGCGTTTTAAAAACTCAATAGGTGTCATAATACATTCCTGTTTATACCCACTTATTTACCCTGGAATTTGCGTTCGTAATCTTTTTGGATAATAAGCGAGCAGGTGTGCATTATTAAACAGTTAATGGCTGAATAGATCTTCGCACGAACGGGCTAGCTTGCCAAAAGCGTACGCAATTATAAGCATAATTGTTTATCGTGTCAATAGTTCAGACCTTTTTTCTCCCTTCATAAAACTCAGGCTAAATAATGTCTTTAAATCCTGGGGTAGTAAAAGGCTCAAAAATTAACTTAAAGCCCGTTAGGAGTAAGTTTAAATCATCCAAAAAGTACAATATTCGAGTGCACATTTTTTGGATCTGAAAGTAAAATCCACATTAACAACCCACTACACTTCTGTTATCATATTAAGTCCAAGGAAACATCATCAGTTTTTCGGGAAAAAATCTAAATTTAAAGATCTAAAGTTAATGCATGATATGAATAAAATTAATAACCCTGCTTCTTTTCCTTCTGCACGTGTCGTCCACTGGGAAAAATCCGATGGTGTCAATTTTGCAATTGCGCTCGCCAGAATTACGGGTTGGATGCTGCAGGTAGACTGGCTGACCGGTGAGCAGGAAGCCACCGAGAAAGACATGATTCCGGTGCGGGTATATGTGGAAACCAATCAGGATGTAGTTTTTGACTTCACGGGTAAAAAGGGCATATTCGCTTTTAATAAATATATTATCCAACCTGTAGCTGGTGGTAGAGTCAGGGCTGGTAAGACTTATATTTCGACTCGCTGTTACCAAGAGGAGGATTTACTATTGATGCCGTTAAGAGTTCAGGCAGATGAACAAGAGATCGAGCGTGCAAAGCGGGCTATCCTGGCTAACCTTCCGTTTCTTCACCAAATCCCTAAAAGGCAAAACCCTGAAATCCCGGCTTATCTGGCCTCCAAATATTCCCATGGTAACTGTATCCCTTTTGCGCAGGCCTTGTCAGATCTAACCGGGTTTCCAGCTATGGGCATTTCGGTCTCGCGTTTTCATCCTGACTGCGGAAATAATCCCGGTTTCTGTCACGCTATAGTGATGCATCCGGATGGGTCCGTGGAGGACTCGTGGGGAAAACAAACTTTACAGCAGGTACTCGATAGGTTTTATATCCTGGAATATACCATTTCAACAAGTATCTACCAGCAGCATAAGCTTCGTCAACAGATGCAATATGAAGAGCTATATCAACAGGCATTTACGACTGCAAAATCTTTACTCGAAACCGGGCACTGATATTCCTCGATCGGCAACGATGAAAATAAAAATCATAAAAAAATGATAAAACCTAAATCATATAGGCTACAAAACAGGAAGCAGCGGCTGGATAGGCTTAAAAAGCCATTGAGATTGGCGGTAAAAACTTTACTATTTATCATCGTCTTTGTCCCCTTCCTAATTGGTCTGTTTAAATTTTTCCTGCTGCTGGCTAAAGATGATGCTAAATTTGTTACGCTCACCGGTTATGGATTTGCGATTTTCCTCGGGGTTTCGACAATGCTCTTCAACTGGCAACGCAGTACCCAGGATAAGGCCTTGGCTAAAAAATTATACAGATATGCCGTAGATTCAGTTTTGTGCTGCTTTTGTTTTATAATGGCCATGGTTTGTAAATACCTCTTTTCAGAAAAGCAATCAATGGCTATTGTACTTTTTGATTTCTTGAAAAAATATTATTTTATCCTTAAGTGGACATCTTTTCTTTGGTTGATTGCTGTCATGTTACTTGCAAGCGATATCTTCATTAGTTTCTTCTACCTTTATATTAATGAGAGAAACAGTGAGGATGAAACAGGCTAACTGTTTCTCTCATTTTAACCGGAAAATACACCTGTGTGTTAATCTTCCCAAAACGAGTTTAACAACTTCATTGTCCTCCCCTATCCTGGATCTTAGTGAGTGGAAAAGTCTCAGGCATTCATGGTTTGATAGTTAACATATATATATTAACTAAAGCTATAAGTTTTTATCACTTTTGTTGTACCCCCGTTGCTTAGTGGATAACTTGTTTAGCTTGAAGGGCAGATTGTTATTAAATTCGCATCAAATGCTTTTCTAATGACAGATTATCCTAATTTACTGCAAAAACTACGAACCAAACTTGGCAACAACCAGATGTCGGTAATGGTGGGTTCAGGATTTAGCAAAAATGTCAGCAATTTATTTCCTACCTGGTATGAATTACTGCTAGATCTGATGCATGCACAGTATGGTGCAGAACTTTCACGTGAGTATTTCACCCTTCCCTCTTCAAAACGCAAAACGGTCAAGGAAAAAGCTTACATCGAACTTAGGTTTAAGGATTTGCTCAGGCAAAAAGGTTACCTGCAGGTAGTCTCAGAATATATCCGGGAGCACTCAATAGAATCTATCACCACCTATATCGAGCAAAGAACCCCTTTGGTCTATCAAGATGGTTCAGAGCTAATATTGTCTATGGGCGGACACAGTCAGTCCCTGGATTTCGAAGTTCTGGACTTACACAGGGCTTTAATTGGCTTGGGCTGGAATAATATCTACACGACCAACTATGATCATTTACTGGATATATGTGTCAGCGACCAACTTCCAAATGATCTCAGAAAGGATATCGAGTATTTAGAAAAAGAAGTTGCAATACTCTCCCGGAAATACAGTACTCTTGAGAAATCCCTCAACGAAGTTGAGGTTAAAATTTATGAACAGGAAAACAATGTAGCCATCCAGGGCACCACTGGCTTAACTATTCCGATCCCGGATGATTTGCAGTCCCTAAAGGAGGAGAAGAATGAGCTATATGCACAACTCAGATCAATCGAAAGGCAATCGAGTCTGAAAAGTATTCAAATTGATAAAAAAGAAAAGTTACTTAATGACTGTTTTACAATTGTTACTGAAGCTAGTAAACTTAAGATTAAACGGAACAAAAATATCATCAAGCTCCATGGTTCTTTACGGAGTCCTGATCAGATCGAAAACTTTGAATTTGGTTTCGATGGTGACCATAAATGCCAGTATGTAATTTCTCAGGAAGATTATGACCGATACCCAAACCTTCACGAACCCTTTACCCAGTTAATGCGAATTTCCCTCTTACAGGAATCTTTTTGTTTAGTTGGTTTTTCTGCAGATGATCCCAATTTCATTGCATGGATCACTTGGGTCAGGGATGTATTGCAAAGAGGCAACAAGAATGGAGAGCCAAGGGAGGTCAAGATTTACCTCATTGACGTGAATAGCGGTGAGATTGCACCAGATCGCCAGTTATTTTTTGAAAATCATAATATCAAGAGAATTCCTTTGCAGCACTCATCGGTCCAAAGCCTCTTTGCCCGTTTTCTGGAAGACAAAGCTGGCCCCTTGAGCTATAAAGATTATTTGAAAGCATTTGTTTCATTTCTGGCAGATGATGAGAACGCTGAACCTATGATCCCTTTAGCGGATACCAGTCATATTTCGGAATGGCGGGACATCTGGAAAGACAGGACGACTTTAAGGCATGAACCTCGTCAAGATCCGGATAAAATAAAGGAAAATTTAATGCGGCTGAAAGCACTCGCAGTTACCATCTCCATTCCGGATTTAAACTACACAGATACACAGCTCAGTTTGATTCAGTTTTATGACAATTACCGCCTTCGAAAAGAAAGTAGTAAGAAATCCCGTAAGGTTAAAGCTGTTATTGATCCTATTGAAATGGAGCTATTGGTTTTTGCATTCAAAGATTCCATGCTTCCACTTGATTATGCTTTCAGTTTGGATATTAAAGGTGATCTCCTAAACTCGGGCGACAATGCATCATTCCTGAAGGAATCAGTAGGGCTTTCTAATGCGATGAACAGGGGCGAAAGATCAACAGATAGTATAAGTGAAGAAATTTACGACCTGGCTTTCAGCTTTAATTTCAGACAACTAAAGAAAAAGCTTGATAACTGGGATGCAAAAGGAACGGAAATCCTTCAAAAGGCAGGTCTGTTATCACTTTGGGATAGATCAAAAGCTGATTCGTACATCAAAACAATGTTGAGCCCAAAGCATTCTCTTGAACCAGAGCTACGTCTATATTTATCTGAACTACTAATCTGCTGCAGTGATTGGCATGACAGAAAGAAGTTAGCTCAGATTGTTTCCGCATATTCCAAGCAAGGTTTTACCCAGCTTTCAAATAACTTTAAATATTTAAAAAATTCGCCCCAACCAAGTTTGCAAAAAATGGAAACTCTCGGTTCCGGCCGGTATTCTATTAGCCGTGACGATGACCATTGGGATAAGGTAAGGTACAGGGTAGCTGCGATCAGGTTACTATATTTGATGGTATGTAGCGGCACACAATTTAGCCATGCACCAACGCTTCAGTTGAAGGCAACTGACTGGTTTGAACTAATGCGCCATGGTTACGAAATTTATCCTGAAGCCTTTCTGTTTTACTCCCTTCAAGTAAATGAGCGGGATTTTTGTATTAGAGTAGCCCAGGAATATGCCAGTAACGAAAAAATCAGCCAACGGGTTAAAAACCGTATCGCGAAGAATCTTTTCGCGGCCATCTGGTCTGCACCAGAAGAAATGAGTGATAACATAATCGCCTTTCTATCAGCTTTCCTAATCGTTATTCCCCCCGCTGTTTGGCAGAACAGGTTTATGAAAGAGTGGAGGATGAACGTTTCTAAAAAACTGGCCTTTCGTGAGCAACACCGCAATCCATTATCAAAACTAGTTTACACCGCTCTCAGGTACATAGAGGATAAAGATTTAATATTGCAGCTTGTTTCAGATTGCCTTTCTGCTACGATTAATGAAAGCAACGAAATCCAGCTGAATTATACTTACAACATCCAACGGAACTATTTTTACAATCGCATTTCCAGAGAAGAAGAAAATTTTACAACAATTGATAATGATATATCTAAAATTATAGGATCCATCTCCAAAACACGACTAAATAGCCTGTATGTTTTAGCTAACTTGAACGCTATACTTACTGATGAGCAAGTAACTAAAATTAAAGGTGTGCTGGTTTCGATGGATTTTAGTCAAATTTCAGATAGCCGTTTCTGGGATGTTGTTGTTTACTTTTCGAGTGGAGATCAGTTACTAACTGAAAAAATTAAAAAGATTGTTCTTGATTCACCTAGATTATGGGACACAGGTTTTAGAGGAAAGAATGAAAACGGCCGTACCAGCTGGGGCCGTGCCGACCCAATCAATCTGAAGAATTTATCATTAGCACAAAACATATCAGGGGGTATAAACTGGAACGATACTGAGCTGACAAAACTGTCAGACATTTTACTTGGTAAGGAAGATGAACTTGACCTCATTATGAGTCAAAAGGAGCAAATGTTTAGTTATTTTAAGCTTTCAGAGGTGATGGATTGGTTCTTGTTCCAGTACCGGGAATTTCTCAGTACTTATAGAAATTATAATTCAATTAAAGCATTAGTAAAAAAATTTCACAGGTATAATTCTAATTTTGATGGTCTGGAAGATGGTCTGACCAGTCTTGAAAAAGCCGATGTGGTTTGGGCACTTGGAGATTTGGCTGCCAATTTCAATCGTGGGGAAGCAGAAGACAGGCATGTTGTGATGGTACTAAATAAAATTTTATTTCAAGCAGAGCCTGGTGTAGAGGCATCCCTGGGATACATGGTATACTGGATAGAAACAGAAGCGGAAGGTCGAAAAGAGTTTTGGAACAGCAAGGAAGTAATTCTGAATATTTTAAGAAAATACCGTTATCATCCCCTACCAAATACAGAAAAAGCGTTTAGTGATTATCAGCTTTGCAGGATCGCCCTGGCTCTTAAACCTTATTCCAAGAATGATGAAGATTTAGACTGGTGGATTGACCAAGCTAGAAATTCAGTTTATAATTCTATAAAGCAACTGGTGAACAGAAAAAATGACAAAATGGAACTGGAATAGTGAATTTCCCAATTATCAGCAGCTATTCTAATAGAGAGTCACAGAAAAGTTTATGATGTTGTTTAAAGGTCAGGGTGAAGGGAATCTGCCACCTTTCAATTTGGTGACCTAGATCAAGGTTTTTGCGCTTTGTCGATATAGTTTTGCAAAAAACTTAAGGAGGTTAAAATGATGTCTAAATACAAAGAGGGAAACATTGGAAAAAGTCTGCTAATAATTTTTTTATAGTGCTTTTTGAATTTCTGATTATGGGAATCTCCTTGGGTACACTTCCCAGTTTTATACATGAAAAATTGGGTTTGACAACCTGCTGTAGTCGGTAATAAGGAATGTAGAGTTTTTGGTAATTAGGAATACAGTATTTTTGGCAAGAATGGTGCAGAGAAAATGGCACTAATAAATACAGAGTCCGTTCAAAAGTAGGTTAATATTTTTACGATTCAAAAAAAGTTTGACGGTTCTGAAGCCTGAAACTATCACCTGTTAGATTCACCACTTCACACTTAAAAAGTAACCTGTCTAGCAGCGCGGTCGCAATAACTTCATCCTCTAACATTTTGGCCCATTCGGTTGGTTTTTTATTGGTTGTAACCACGATTGAAGTGGACTCATAAATGTGGTTTATAAAGTTAAAAAAAGCCACTGCCATATTTTTTTCCAGTGGAAAAAGCATAATGTCATCCAACACGAGCATATTGGCTTTAGCCAATTTGTTGTATTCAAGCATTTGAGATTTTACAAAGTCCTTTGTTCTGAGCGTATTTATAATCTCATCCATTGACCTGAAATAGGCCTTGTAGCCCGCTTTGACTGCATCCCGGCACAATCCCGCTGCCAAATGTGTCTTCCCTGTTCCTGATGGCCCCATTAATACCATATTGAACAATTGATCCATCCAGTTTAGCTCTCTGAGTTGTGCTAGCCTTTCGGTTCTAAGCCCATTTTTTTCCGGATCGTAATGTTCAAGATCACTGCTTCTGGGCAACCCTGCTGCCTTCATCCGCTTGGCTTCATCTTTTTGTTGACGGTGCTCCACTTCGCTCTTCAATAGACGCAAAGCGAACTCCATAAAACCAATCCCATTTTTTTCGGCATCATTTACGATGCCCTCCAGACTTGCACCCATGCCAGTCAGCATAAACTTGCTGCAAAGCTGTCTGATCTCCTGTTTCTGTACTTCCATGTTTTTTGCTTTTTTAGTTACGGAGCCATATCAAATGACTCCGCTTTTGTTATTTTTGATTAAATATTTCATCGTAATCATCCAGATCACTCTGTTGAGGAACGGTGTCCGCATTTCTGCGGCTTTCCCCACTCAATGGGTTGAGCTGGATTATTTTTACCTCAGATGCATCTTCAGATTTGTACTCCCGGAGCATACTCTTTACAATTGCCTTAAAGTCTGTTGCGCTCACAATGTTATGGCTGCATGCATAATCCAATGCACGTGAGGCAATCACAGGATCCAGACCAACTACTGTGGACCTTAACAACTGGATCTGATCCCGTATATAACGTGGCTTATGGTTTCTGATCTGACTAAGCCAGTTTATTGCTTTGAGTTTGTTTTCCATAAGATCACAGAAGTCCTCCATCATTTCCACGATAGCGGTTTCTTTATCCCGCCCATGGTCTCTTGAAAGGATTTTCTGTCCTTTTAGCCTGGAGAGCTCGTGCCTGCATATTTCGGTAAGGCTGTGGTCCATGATAATTATCTGCTCATAGGTAACTTTGACCAATACTGTTTTTGATTTTTTATAAGTCCCCAATGGAACACTGTAAACATTGCTTTTATAGGAGATCTTATTGTCCTTGTGAACGGTATAGGCAGGATATTCTATTGGCCTGGTTTGAGTTGGTTGCCAGGGGGTTAAAAAAGCTTGCTCAATTATGAATTCCTCCAGTGGAATAAGTTTGGTTGTGCCATGTTGCATTAGGTTTGCCGTTCTGGATAGCCATGCCAGCGCATCGGAATTCAATGTTTCCATATCTCTGAAAGAGCGGTTGTAAAGAAAGTTCTGTTTTACATACTTGACTACGTTTTCTACTTTGCCTTTGCTTTCAGGATCGGCCTTTCTGCAGAAGTGGGTGGTAAAGCCGGATGAGCGGACATACGCACGGAAACCAGCGGTCATAATGATATCACCCAGGTTTTCTGAAACTATAAAAAGCCGATCCTGATCATAAACGATCTCCAGTGGTTGCCCTCCAATGAACTGAAAAGCTTTTTCATGAGCATTTATAACCGATTCGGTGGTGAAAGGGGTATCACTGAAATAAATATATTTGTAACGGGACCGCGCCAGTACAAAAGTAAAGAACTGGACTTTTTTGGTTCTGCCCTGAGTGGTTGACATATTGTAGAAACCAAAGTCGACCTGTGCCTGCTGACCATAGGGCAGTTCCGGAACAGAGGAATAATCTCTTTGAGGTTCAGTCTTTGGAAGGTTGTACTTGTTCCTGACAGAACGCACAAAGTTGAAGGCGGTCTTTGGGCTAACACTTGGGAAATTTAGATTGTGCTCCTTCAACCAGTCATGCATCTGGGCGGCAGAGGTAGCTGGATACAGAATTAGCTTTTCCCGGACGAACTCCTCATACGCATCCAGGGAACATTTTCTGCCAAGTGGCGCTTCCAACTGTTCAAGGTAAGCTTCTTCACTCAGCAGTAATAGCCGTTTGACGGTACGCCAGTCCATAACCAGGTGCTCGGCAATCTTCTGAATGGAAAAACCAGCTCTTTCCATTTGGTGGACTTCATGATAGATCATAAGTTTGTTTAAATAATAGTTCATTGAATCCCTTGTATTTTGTGGTGAAAGACAAAGGTGTTCTAATCTTTTGGGGCTTCGCCCCAAAAGGTGAACTATGTATTTATTCTTACCAATTTCTCGACATCATTCTTGCCAATTTCCCTGTATTCTTGGTTACGAAAAATCCTGTATTTTTAATTACCGATCACACCTGCTGGTCGGGATTGTTATTGGCATTCAATACCTTTCGACCTTGCTGACAAGGCATCAAATATGAACAGGTTATGAGAAACGTTCGTTTTCTGAGTGCTATTTGAAATATGTTAATTATTATTAGCGACTGTAAAATTAATTACGTCTCCCCATTTTACTTTTCGGTAACCAACGAGAGCAATGATAAATAATGAACCTGTATTTAACTGGATAATATCGCCATTACTCGCAGATCTATTTTTTGAATCTTCCTGAGAAGCAGTATAAAGTTCGCCGATTGTCTTCACTGGATAGTCAATTGCTGAAAGGTAGTTCTCTTTTTTTAATATGTATCTTTCCTCTAAAATTATCAGGGGGTTGTATTCCTTAATAAGCAATAACTTCATTAATCATTTTTTTTAATATTAAATTCTTTCTGCCGATCGTTTTTTGAGACAAACCTATATTTTTGTAAAAATGCTAAAAAAAGAAATAAATAGATATTACACTGTTTTTAAAATAACTATTAATTAAAGAGAAAAATCAGTCTTTTAAATTTCTATTTAGCTCTTCTAGAAGTTTATATACTGTCGTACATGGACATTGGTCTGCATAATTTTTTGCGGACCCAAACTCTTGATGTAGTTTTTTTGCACGTCTTATAGCAAGTTTTTGTGATGCCCCGTTAACATCTAAAGGATCCAACATCAATGCCTGCTGCATTCGGATGGATAACCTTAAATGAATTGTCGTGCTTTCCCATAATTCATGGATTAAATAATTAATGACCTCAGGGAATGCTATCGATAGTTAAAAGTTTTCTGTACGGGATTCTCTTCCGAGATCACCAGTTTATTCATCAAATGTCCACCGAAATGGTGCACATAAAGCATCCGGCCCAGATTTTAAGAAGGACTCGTTAAGTACCATTAAAGGCGGGGGGCTCGCTGAAAGTCAGTTCAATTTACGGATTTTTGGCAGTTTGGTTGTATTGGCAATTCCACAGGTACTGACGCTCTAGAACGATTTTAATATGTCGCGTTCCATCTGTGTATCACGCAATTCCTTTTTTAGTCGTGCAAGCTCCTGCTCGGTCTCACTCAATATCACCTTGCCATTTCAAGGGAAGCTGCTACCTTGTTTCGCTGAATATTCCTTTCTCCAACGATATAATAGCTGGGGTGTAATATCTAATTCTTTGGCCAGGACCGTCAGATCAGTACGAGTATTACTCAATTCAACACTCATTAATTTAAACTCCTTCGGATATGTTTTTCTCTGTTGTGACATAATTTCTGTTAAGATATATAATTCTCTTAACTTACTGTCCGATCAAATGTAGCAACTCCACATCAACATTCCCATATTGTGATAGAAACGGCTTGAAATTAGTCTGAACTAAGAACTGATGGGCAGGAGTATGTCGATTACCTCCTTCTAATTTTTTGCATTCTTTGCAAATGCTCGGTGTATTTACTTCATCAATATTTGCCATTTTTCTTAATAATTATTGTTTTCTTGTTTTTTATTAAGAATTTTCTTTTATCCTGGCCATCCTCTTTCGCCTGACTCATTGCAGATCTAATCGAGGGCAGCAGGAAACAAGGTTCAGGTTATTAATCTTTATCTGGGACTGAATCTTTCAAATCTGAGATTTTTTCGGTATTGTTTTTATTATTTCACTGTTCTTCAAGAAAGGAATAGACATTCAAGAAGAAAATCAGCTTACCATTTAATTATGCCGATTGTAATTAACTTAGATATAATGATGGCTAATCGAAAAATGTCTTTTAATGAGCTTTCTCAAAAGGTAGAGATCACACCTGCCAATCTGTCCATATTAAAAAATGAAAAGGCAAAAGCAACACGCGTCAGTACACTTGAAGCAATATGTAATGCATTGAAATGCCAACCCGGGAATTTATTAAAATATCAGGAACACGAAAGTAAAAAATTATGATTATTATTTTACAACCTGAGTTATCAGGAAGTGTAGCCTTCCCTCTTAGTGATGAATACAAGAGATGCATGCTGAAAAATTAAATAAGCAGTCACATTACCTTCTTCTATTTATAAATCTGTCAAAAATCTGTATTAGATGTTTTGTATTATAAATTGTATCTTCTCTTAACTCGAATTCCATCTTTCTTCTTGGAGCATCAATATTGAGTCGTTTGTTGTGCGTAGGATTATAGATAAAGATCACCTTGTGAACTTTATAACCATTTTTTTGTTTTTCTAACTCCGAAGAGAAAGAATAACCAAAATTTGAATTGTTTTTTTTTAAATAAAAAATTGTGGTATCGGCGTAACTTTCGTCAAATTTCTTCCTGGGAACATAAAATTCTACATAGTTTTGGTCATTTTCTTTTCTTGTTAATACCAGCGAATCATTCTTCTGATCATAAAAATTAACACCTTTGTATGCATTTTTTTTGAGTAATGAGTCTACGTCAAAGATAGTAGTAATAGAGTCTTTGTAATTAGAATATTTAATTCCCGTTTCATCTCCATCCTTAAATACAAAAAGATTATGAGTAGTATCACTTTTAATTTTTTCATTTAAAATATCACCACTTCGATTTACTCGCACAACTGTTGCCTCGTTGTATAATGGAATCTCGTACATCTTTGTATTTTTAAAACAGTAGATGTTAACGGATTGCCGCAAAGTACTTATACTCGCCCCGTCAAGAAGTTCAATAGAGCTTGCCAATATTTGTTTAGTAGGGTTTTCATTATCTATATTCCTTCCTACGCAGCTTATTCCAATAAAAACAAACAAAATGAGCCATCGGAATGGCTTATTTTTCTTTTTACCTTCTGAAATCACCATTAGTCGTTAACGTAGAATAATTTGCTTGCCGAGTAATCATTGGAGGTTGTGATCGGAGAACCTTTGCATGCAATTGAGGCCATTAAATTAAATTTAACCTCCATTACTGTATTATAAATTCCCATTGTGGTTGTCGCGCTAATTTCGGTTATGGAAATATCCCCGCCAACAACCGCACCAGTTCTTGTGATAGACTTATGTTCTAAAGACTGCCACCTCCATTCGTTATTAGTAAAAGCATGTGTTCCTTGCTCATGACTTACATAAGACCACAAACCCAATTGTTGTTTTGCTATCTTCCAATCGTAGTTTTTTACTCGTGTCGTTGCATTTTGCCCTACAATCTCATTACCAACTGTTTCGTTTGTAATCATAAAACGCATACTATTTGTTTCCGAGCTACAATCAGTTGTTGGTGTAACGCCACCTGTCCCACCATAATCTGGAACAAATTCTTCAATGTCGCCGCTGCAGGTTACGCCAATGGTCTGCTCCGTTTGACCTACCCAAACACCATCTACATAATAATCAGTAGTCAGGACCCATTCTGTGCATCGTACAGCCATAGTTTTCTCTGGGATTGACATTATAGACTGTCGGTTGGATTGTGAGGTCGGGTAAGCAGAAATAGATGGATTTAGAAATGAAATTGATAGATTGGACATATCTGCGCTTGAAAACACTTGCTTATATAAAAATGAATAATTGATAGTATTCTTATTAGTTTCAGCTGCCAGATCGATCAATCGGGAAGAGAATTTTCCATTCTTTCGTTCAATCATCAATATCAGGTTACTACCTTTTTTGATAACGATATCAATGTTGCTTTTTACCGGTAATACGACTATATGAGTTTCTTTATTTATCAAAATGTCTTCTGCAGATTGCCAATCTGGAGTCATCGAAAATTTGATGGAATCTCCATAATTAGATTTTAAGAACATCTTGCTTGATTTTAGCTGGTTATCGAACCAATCTTTCGCTTGAGTAAGATCAATCGGGTTATTCATATCTCGATCTTTTTTGCAAGAATTAAGAACAAACAACATCAAAAGGAGGAAAAAAATTCCTTGAACGGGCATAATTATAGAGCGCTTCATATAAATGATTAGTTAAAGTAAGAAGCTAAATATAGATAAAAAATTTGCTTTTTATGTAAATAACTAAACAAAATAAAGACTTCTAAACAATTCTTCATCACTCTCGCAGACTTTAAAACAAACTCTTTTGTAACCCTACCGGATTTCGAACCGATCTGTCGACGAGAATCCAAATTTATAATATCTGTTCAAATTAATCCAAGATTAAGGATGACAACTCAACGATTCTGAAGCTTCGGGAACTGGCGGAAGAGCATCCAACTGAAGGGCAGGATTTGTATTATAGGAGTATCCGTAGAGAAGACTTGATATTGAATTATAAACGGGTACGCCGCATTTATCTGTTATTGGGCATGGACCGCCACAGGAAAGTGCGTAAGCGAATCCCAGGGCTTGTAAAACAACCCTTGTTGCAGCCTTAAGAGACAGGAGTAACTTGGTCCCTAGATTTTATGAGTGATGTATTAACCAACATGCGAAAGTTTAGGACATTTAATATTATAGATGATTATAACCGAGAGTCCGTTGCGTTGGAAATTGCTCATAGTATGCCCGCAACTACGGTAACCAGATTATTGGAAAGAATTACCAAGGAACAAGGGAAAGCAAAGCGTATCAGGAGAGATAACGGGCCAGAATTTATCAGTAAAGAATCTCGGGATTCGTGTGCGGGAAAAGATATTGTGATTCAATATATACAGCCGGGTAGGCCGATGCAGAATAGTTATATCGAGAGGTTCAATAGAACCTTCCGGGAAAATATTTTGGATGCCTATTTATTCGAGGACACCATGCAAGCACAGGTACTGGCCGAAGAATGGATGCATGATTACAACTATTGCAGACCGCATGAAGCGCTAAATGGTAAAACACCCATGGAATATAAAGCCCTGCCGGCGGCATGTTCAAATTACTCCAACGAGAAAAAAGTTCATTTTTTGAGACATTTATCACTTAAAATGGCCAGGTTCAAAAGCCATTACTTAAGACCAAAAGAATCAGTCATTTAAAATAATTATAATATTAATAACTTTGTGATTTAAAAATATAAATTATGAAATTAAAAAAATTAACTCTCTTATCTATCTTAAGTCTGTCAGTCGGACTTAGTGCCAATGCACAAGATGCAATAACTTGGAGTACATACCGAAATGGCAGCAAGGTTGCTGACACTGTTGCATTAGGTGATTATTTGCCTCTTAAAGATAACGAAGTGTATGTGGAAGCCATCGTCGAGTTACCAGGTATTTCTAAGGTGGAAATGTTTTCTCGTGCTAAAATAGCCATTCAAAAAACTTTCACCAGTAATAAAATGGGAACATCAAATTATGATATCGAAGCCGGTATTTGCAGCATAAATAACTTCTATGATATTAGTGATATGACTGCCTTAAGTGCGTTAGGATCAAACCCGAGTACAGATCAGTATTACTTTAATGCGCTGCTTTCTATTATAGTCAAAGATGGAAAATATAAGATCAAAATGGAAGTGCCAAAATATACATACGGTCAGACATCGCGATACAGATCATATTCTGACTTTCAATCACAAAGCATGCCTGTTTCAGCCCTGGCAAATGCTCGACAAAATGGCAAACGACAAAGAATGAGGGTTTTAAAAACTTTAAATGATAAAATGTTAGCAACCTTTAACTTGGTTCAGAGAGAAATGAGTAAAAAACTTGATAACGATTTTTAGTTTCTTTGACAACTCATTGGTAATTGCCAATGAGTTGCTTTTGTTCGTTTTGTGAGACTGATAATTATTTATTTTTGCTAGTCTAAGTACTACTGTAGTGTAAAAGAATATAAAATGGGTCGAAATACTATTAATTTCTGGCACCATCGAAATCTTCGCCTCGTGTGACATTTATTCTATTTACCAAAATTGGTGCTCATAAATTTACATCTGAAAGATTAATATACACCAGTGGATGGATACCTTCAACTTTTGTCCGGTGATTTTAACATTGTTCAAAAGGAAATGAGTAAAAAAATAGGTACAGATTTTTAGTAAAGCTAATACCTCAATGAAAAAATCGTTGAGGTATTTCTTTATTTGTTAAGATAATAAAGTCGTAAAGCTGTCACATTCTATTTATCAGAAACTTTCAAAATAACTTTATTCTTATCTAAGCTTTGAAATAATGTATTAACTGCGTCTTTCCCAAAGATGGAATTATTAAATTTTCCACTCATGTCTCGGTATAACCCCTGAAGTTTTTTCTCAATCTCCAATTTTGTTGTCGGCGTTAATTCACTTGTTTTGAAATTATAATAGTAAAGGATTTTCATCATTATCGAATATCTGAGTATTGGCATTTTGATAGTTGAAATGCTTTCTTGTATATATTCAATATTATGTATAAGGTCAATATCTGCCAATAGGTACAGTAGGATAAATCTCTTAAATTGATTTTCTTCACCAGGAGTATCTATATTTCCTTTTAGCTTTAGCTTTATTATTCCTTGCATATTACTAGCTCCAATCATATCAGAAATTCTTGTTTGAACAATAATGGGCAATAGTGCTTTCATAAGATTTACAAGTTTTATTAGATTTTGTTTTTCACCAGACTCTGAAAGCTCTTCAGGTTTGAATGACTGAAATAACTTAAATCCCCAGGCAATTGCTGTGTTAATTAAATAGTCAAACATCTCATCAATAAGCTGATTATTTTTTATGTCGTCAGCATTCTTATAAACTCTTCCTAGAATATAAAGAGATCTCTCTAATGAAATAACGTCTTCCTCATCAATTGGCATCGGCTGTTTTACTTTTACCTCACAATTTTCATTCAACGCTATGCCTGTGGATTGAGCCATTGATTCCTGAAAGTCATCCACTTCTTCTTCGGTAAAACTTTCTTGCAACAATTTTTTTGCTGTTGTATTCATTTGATTAGCAATATCATCAAAGTGAACCTCACTTAACATTTTGTCAATTAACATACGATCAAAAGTACTCGTCACATTATTAAAGATAGTTTTTGTCTTGTCAAATATTTTTTGGACAAAGTCTTCATCTCCTCTATTTGATCCAGCATACATTTCAAGCTCATTCTTGAAACTCAGATAGACGTTGTCATCAGAAATTATTGTATTTCTAAACTTTTCATCAAGTTTTAGGTAATGTGCTAGGAAATATTCAAAAACCCCATTTAATCTAAAAGTAAAATAGCCTGGTTGAATTTCTTTGATGATTTCTTTAGTTTCGACGTACTTCCATACTGTTGAAGCATCAGTATTGTTTCTAGGATTTTCAGCTAAATAAGTTCTTGTATAGTCTAGAATTTCATCGCGTGTTGCAGAATAAGCTGTATCTTTTTTAGAAAGGAGAAATTTGCTCAAATAAGCAAGGTATTGTTTATATTTTTCATAGCTGAATGAACCCTTATTCTTTATCAATTTCTCCCTTTCAAGGATAGACTCCACATACAAATCAACTAAGTCAACATCATTTGTGATATCTTTATTACTTTCTTTAAAGACCCACATGAATAAGGAAACACTCCAGAAATTGAAGGGTATTGCTAACATTGTAAATATGTCATTTATCCTTGTAAGAACTTCCTGCTTGCTATCCGAGTTTCCATAAAATTTTTCTGCTAATTCTCTTACTTGTTTCTTTTTAAGTGAGTGAAAATAGATATTAACTACATCCTCTCCCCCAATAGTTACATTTTGGTATTTAGATATTGAATTTTGTTCAGTACATATAATAATTTGTGGTAATGCAAAACAACGAATCAATTCTTCAAGCCACTCTTGCTCCTCTTGATTTTTTAGTTCTAGATTATCAAGTAATAGCATGAACACAGTTGAACTCATTAAAATTTGTGCACCAGCTCTGCTTGTTGCATAATATGTAATTATTTCCTTTTCTATTTTATTGACTATTGAAGCTGACTTGTCAATCTTTTTTGTGTCAATATAAAGAGGGATTTTTTCATAAATATTATAGTTATTAAAACAATCAAGTTGAATTTTTTTTAATAAAGATGTTTTTCCACATTTATCATCTCCCATTATCAAATAGCTTCTATTTGATTTAACAAATTCGTCGCAATTGAACTGGGTATATACACTTGCGTTTTTTGCCTCTTCAGGACTCTTAGTACTTATAACTGGGTTAGTCCAAAGATCCTTAAACCCTTTTCGATCCTTATTAGTTTTGCCACTTAAAAATAAGTCATCTGCGTTGTCAAGTTCCAAATCATGAAGTTCTCTCAACCTCTGTCTAAACTTATTTTGCTTTTCTTTTTCCTTAGAAACAGGGAGCTGAACGTCAATTTCCTTTCCCGTGTAAAAAAATTCACTTTGTCTATCATACCTATAATTATGTCCCCGTACTGCAAGGCTTTCTAGGTCGAAGTCCAATAATGAAAAACCTACGGTTGATCCATCAAAATCAGCAAGAGTGGCACCTGATGATAATTTTAAGATTCCATCACTATTAGTGAGCATTATAGATTTACTGTCTTTGTGTAGATGTCCACTGAAAGAAACATTGAAATTATTATAAATCATATCCTCTACTTCCAATTGATTATATATCGCAAGCTGTGATAATGGATGATGGTGTATAATAATTTTAAAATCACAACCTTTTACTTCAAACAGCGCTTCTTTAATATGTGAAAGAGGTAATAAAAGTCTACCTTCATCTTGGTTTCCCACAGCTCTCCAAGCAGTATTCGCACAAAAAATTCCTATTTTCTTACCATCTACTGTTCTTCTATGTGTTGACCAACCATTTCCAAATGTATTGCCACCTCCTCCTTTACCAAAAATTTGCGTTACAAATGATTGATAATTTTTTAAGGGCTGTAAACTATTTTGGTAATCTAGTTCTTTAGGAACAATATAATTATCTAAATCATGATTTGAATTGATTTTATCTAATTGACTAATAATTGCTTTACTGACAACCTTTCTACTGACATCATGATTTCCTGGGCATATAAATAATTGATTTGTATTAAGATCTAATTCCTTAAGAATTTTATCTATTAGAATTTTTCGAACCCTATCAAAGGCCCCCATTTCATCTCCATTAAAAACGAAATCGCCAGTAAATAACAACAAGTCGACTTTTTTAACTGATTCTTTTACTTGTTTAATTATGTCATCAATAATTTTGGTTTGTTGATGATCGTGCTGTTTTTGAAGCTTAAAGTGAAAATCTGTGAGATGTAGTATAATCATAGCGTTAATGTATTTTCTCTAAAATAGTTTTTTTTGGTTATAAGTTGATGAATATATATCATTCATTTTAATTTCGGAATTCTATGGTAATGCAAAGCTTACCTCATCAAGAGCGATGCAACTGTATGCCTTATTTTATTACCAAGCACTGGGTGAGTATTCCAGTTTATTCTCTGCCAACAAGTTTGCTTATTTTCTACAGAGAATGGGTGAAGATCTTAAACTCCAATTCAAGGCTAGCCATTATGATCCCTATGCACAAGGTGTCGGTTATGTTCTTTTCGCAATGAATGGCACCTATCTGAATGATTTGGAACAGAATTCCGCAGGTGTATTTGAGCCCCTGAAGCTTAATTATAAAAAGGTGGACGAAGTAAAAAAATATGTTCATCAGAACCTAACATATACCCAGACTACAAGGCTCAAATCACTAATTGGTTTTATCAAAGGATTCGAAACTGAACTTTCACTGGAAGTACTTTCTTCGGTGCCTTTTTGCTGAAAAAAGATCCAAACCAATCACTCCAAGACATTGTTAGCGGCATATCCGGCTGGAGTGTGCGAAAAAAAGAACTGTTCAAAGAAAAATACATCCAGATTGCCTATGACTATTTATAATCCTACAAGAACGAGACATATACACCAATCAAAATTGGGATTAATAAAAATAACCCAAAAACTATAATTGATTTTTCATTACTAATTGCAGTCTTTTAAGTCCATAAATTGTTGATATGTTACGACATTTCCATTTAATTCACTCAAAGAAGATTGCTTTTTGGCAGTTAATGCATAAATGAAATGTAGCGCATTGGATAGCCTTGCAGAAATGCAGGGCTTTTTAATATACTAATTAAAAAAGAAGGGATACATAACCGAAGTAATGTACCCGTATCTAAATTAACGCTCTCAATGGTAAAACTAAAAAAATATATAAATGTTTGAGTATTTTCACCTAAAAAATGCAAAAGCGAACTTTCTAAATTGAATGAATTTCGTTATTTCAATTGAATACTATTAAGCAGATCCTCCAAAGTCATTTTGGCTTTTTCAGCATCTTTTTGCTTAAAGGCGATATATCCTTCAACACCTTTTAACTCTTTGGATTCAGAAATAAACCAAATAAAAGATTCATCACCCTTAGATAATGTTTTTACGTAGAAATCCTGATACTTGAATTTTTGGATCTTTCCGCTCCAAACAATTTTCCTATTGTAATATGGCTCAGAAAGGTCATATGCTCTTTCTTCAAACGACTTCAAGGAAACGGCATAGGGCAATGTAAAATCCTGAAAAGAGACAAGAATATCTCCAATCTGATAAGTTGTGGACATTACTTTTGGAAATGGCAAAAGTTTAAAATTTGATGTAATATAACTTTGTCCCTCACTTTGCAAAAGAATCTTTGATTTTTTCGGACTAGCCAAGGTTGCAACTTTGCTTAGCGACTGTTGACCAAATGTGAGGGATGAAATAAATGTGAATATTATAAATAATATCTTTTTCATAATTTAATTATTACAGGGTTTATCAATAACGGCATTACTATTATTTAGTTGCAAAGGCGTGTAATCATTGGAACCAGGGTTAGATTTGTACAGGTTTAGAAAAGCTCCAAATTTTAACAGAAACCGAACTCCTGGTGCGACATTTCCTTCTCCACCGAGTGCAAGATATGCCGCATTATATTGCGTACTAGGTGTATTATTGTAATTCTGGTATGCAACTAAAAAAGCATCCCAATCCTTGACTGTAACTACATAATTTCCATATGCAGTGACAACTGTAGTAGACACGTTGGCTTTATAGTAATCAACCCCAACTCCACTATTTGCAACAGTTGCTAAATCTTGAGCCATGTGCATCACATCTGATGGAGACGGAGCATTCCCGTCAAGATGGGTATGAGCCTCGCCAATTTTAAATCCATCTGTCATATTCCAGGTAAAACTAGGTGCCTGCCATATTGTACCATTATTGGTGGTTATTTGTGTATTCTTGTATCCATCAGCAGAACCCAAGCCAGTCAATTTGAATGCTGTTCCACTTTCAGAAGCACCATCATCCAGACTCGTACCAACGATAGTTTTCTTCAAAGAATCCATTGCGATGGAAATACGGGCAATCATTGCTTTAGTTTTAATCTTGGCCTTTCCCACGCAAGGGTCTGTATCTAGCACTGGATCTGGACCTTGTACTGTTTCTTCATAACCGCCACTGGTATTCTCGCCGTAATCAGGTTCAAAACTCTGGATGTCACACATCTTTATGTCATAACCAATAATGCTATTGGTACAGATGTCGGCTCCACCATTCACATCACTAAAACAAAAGGTAGCATAACGAGGTGAACTGCCGCAAGGAATCATTACGGCCACTTTAGAGCCTGGAGTGGGTATTTCATACCGAGTATACTTGATGTCTATTTTTCCTTGTTTATAATGCCATCCTACATTATATTTCCCATTCAATTGGTAATACTGGACAATACCGGAAAAGCTTCCTACATTTTTGTAGCGAACGCTCGCGAAATCTTGAGTGGGACTATCAGAAACCAAATTCATGAAATTGCCAGTTATGTTACCAGTTTCAATGTTTTTCACAATGACCAGACGAAATCGGTTCCTCTTTTGATATTCTTCAATTTGCAATGTTTCAATTTCTGTCTCTGCTGTGATGATATGGTTTGGATTCAAAACTTCAATCTCATGGATAATGCTGTTTCCAGCATAAATTGTTGACATTCGATCCCAATCCGGCTGGATACCGGGTAATTGCTTATCTAAACCACTAGTTTTGTTTTTGAGGTACCAGGATTCAAGTTCGGTAAGTATTGGGCCTTTTTGGATTTCTTCAGAATTGTAGTTTTTCTTACATGCTGAGAATACCATAAGATACGCGAGCAAGCCAATACCGATTTTTTTCCAGTATAGACTGAAAGCCTTTTGAGAGTGTTTCATTTTTAATGATTAGTTATTTTTTGTCCAAATGTCGTTATTATTTAGCAAATAAATATGCTGTGTATTGGCATATAATCCTAATTATGATAGTAATAAAGCTCAAGCATTGGCACAAGGCGGGAGTATCGAAATGTCGACAAGCAATATGTTGTTAATACTCAAGAATGAGATACAACTAAACCAGGCTACACAGGTACTAAATACCCCTAGATATTGTTTTACATTTTTACGGTTTAATTATATGAATATTAAAATAACAATGAAGATATTAAGAGTAACACTATTTGTTCTGACTTTAGGTATTTCAAGCTCAACTTGGGCTCAAAAAACACCAATCGGTGACAACTCGACTATTGTCGGGCAAATTTTTAAATTGCTTGGCCACCAGTGTAATGTGTCGCAACTAAATGAATCTAAACAGATTTATATGTTTAATCTTAGCTATACTGTATCCAAAGTTGGTAACTCTATAAAGGTTACTAACTTCATCGCTTCTGGCGATCATGAAATGTTATCGGAGTTGTTCATCCAGATTTTAGTAAAATAAATCCATTTCATCATTGTTCTGTAACGTAAAAAAAATACAATCAAGCCTTCACATCCTCTTTTTAAATACTAAATCTGAGTTCGTACATTATAAATTCAATTTTTATCAGACTGGATTCTCTAAAAAAAATGATAAACGGTACCAGCTTAGATCCTGCTGCTTCTGAAAGTGGGACCGCGATTAAACTTACCGGTTTGGGATCGGCCGATGGATATAAGAACACGAGTATAACAACCAACACAGGCGCGAACTGGTTTGCACCAAATTTCTCTTGGAATGTAGCCAATGGTTTTAAAATTGGTGAAGCACATACCCACATGGATGGAAATGCTCCTTCACCATCAGACATCATGCACATGGCTGCAGACCTCGCTACGGTGGAAAACAGTGGTGTAGGCATTGCCTATTATAAGGCGATGGTATCCACAACAGTCGTGACTGCTTATGGAAATTATGTTGTGACAGTAAAAAATTGGCCCGGGTTTTTGGTTGAATATAACAATTACAAGAATTCCAATTCCAATGAGTATACCAACAATTATTACGCTCTAGGAGGCGAAGGAAATGTTGCACCCGGGGTCCGGTTTTTGCTGAAATTTGGAGCTTTTTTGAACTTGTATAAATCAGATCCAGGTTCAAATGATTACAAACCGCTCAAATTAAATAATAATAATGCTATTATTGAAATCCCTTGTAACAATTAAAACTATGAAAAAGATATTATTTATATTGCTCACATTCATTCCTTTTCTTTCACTTGCCCAACAGCCATTGAGCAAGGTAGCCCAACTACAGGTACCAAAGAAATCTGAAGTATTAACACAGAGCGCAGGAATAAGTTATACAAAATCAAACTTTAAGCTTCTCTCTGTACCTAATAATATGGCCAATACCTATCAGGTTGATAACGTAGTCGTTTCCTTTCAGGATTTTAAGCTACCTTATCCTGTTGATTTGGAACGGATAAAACAGAGTTCATATGGTGATCCGGAATACTATTTTAAAAGAAAAATAACCTTTTCCGGAAGCATCCAAAAGTTCAAATATCTCAGCTTCTTTGTAAAGACCGTGAGTAAGGATGATGAATCTTATTTCTGGTTTATTTCCGAATCTAAAAACTTAAAGGGTATTGAAGGCTGCATAGCTTTCAAGCTAAAGGATGCGGAACAAGCAAAACAAATTTTAGATAATTTGCTAAACAGTATAGAATTGAAATAATGATAACAAAGCTTCAAGTGTCACTAAGATTAAGTCTCTCAAAAATAACCTTAGTGCAGAAGCATTATTTCAAACATATTTCAAGAAGTAATAAAGCCGCTACCAATCGAAATAATAAGTGAAAACAGTGCTTTTAAATTAATTAAAAAATGTAGGTTTACTATCGTGAGTATGAGAAACTCACATCTCAAATTGAGAGCGTTAATTTCTAGAGGTAAGCATGTAAATATGCTTACCTCTTGTTAAAACTTTCTCAACTCCTTCTTCCTAATCCAGGATATAAAATTCAGTGCTCAAGTTGCTTAGCACAGTCCTATTACATTAAACCCAATAGCATTATTTTTATAAATACTACCCTCCCATTTTCTATTTGGCAGGGCACAACTTCGCTAGTCTCCCTGTCGATGTAATGCATTTGCTTGCCAGCAAAATCAACAAATAGCTTATCTCCGGCAAGGTGTTCCAGTGTCATACCGGGACGCCTGGCCACCAGTTGCTGCCTTAGATGGAAACAAAACTGGGCATAGCTGTATCCAGGCTTGCATCCAGCCTGGTATTCCTCATAAAGAAGTAGACGGGTCATCCCGACCGATTCCAGTTCCTTCGCATAATAACTTAGGTTCGCGCGAAGGTATTCGAACCGTGGATCTTTATAGGCAGGACTTCCGATATGGAATTTTCCCATTAATAATGGGTCTTCCATTTCCAGAAGTTCCGTAATTGGAATCTTTCCAGCCTCCAGCTTGGATATATATGCCTTAACAGTATTCTTGCTGATCCCAAGATTCCGGGCTATGCTTTTTATAGAATCACCCTGTTTGTGAAGTCTTAATAATTGTTCGATCTAACTCATTTCTTTCGATTTTCCGGCCATCCTATTCTACTTTAGGTAAAAGGTTATTTACCTAAGTAAGCCAAATCAAATTAAAGAATGGGGTCAACATGTTCCATTACAAAATCTTAAATACCCAAGGGTAGGGTCAATATCCGCCGGAATGTCAGTAAAAGCTTTAAATGGTTTTACCTTAAACCGAAATTAGGAAACATAATTGGGGGGTCAACATACTCCAGAATATCCAGATACAAAAGTTACGAAACTCTGTAGATAAATTGCTGGCAATGTAAACTGAAATCGTTTTAATTTGTCTTGTCAATCTTAATCTAATTGCCATTATTTGTATCACCACTAGGCAGATAATTTCCATACGATGGTTTAAAAAACAAATTATTATGATACTAATAGTATTATTTTTTATTTTTTTTTAAACTAGATTTTGGACTAGGTTTATTTTATAAGTATTTTTGATACTAATAGTATGAAAAATCAGTCTAAAATAAACAAGTTGCTTCACTCCCAGCCTTATGGTACAATATTTACCAGTGGTTGGATGTTACGTAACGGATATAGCCACGCACTCCAGCAAAGATATAAAGAAAGCGGTTGGCTAGTGCCTATCGGCAATGGAGCAAGCAAGAGGTCTGGGGATGAGGTCTCGGTAGAAGGCGCCTTATATACTCTTCAAAAGCAGATGGAACTTTCAGTACACATTGGAGGAAAGTCAGCCCTAGCAATTATGGGTAGGTCCCATTATCTGCAGATGGGTAAAAGTCGGTTGGTACTTTTTAGCAGAGCCGATGAAAAGTTGCCTAAATGGTTCGCTGAATATGATTGGAAGGTAACGATAGATTATAATAGCTCAAATTTTCTTGAAGATGAAATTGGAATGGTGGAGTCCAACATCCAGAATTTCAAAGTGAGGATTTCTGGTGAAATAAGGGCATTACTGGAATGTCTTTACCTTTCTTCGCGGGACCAGAATATCATGGAGTGCTATGAGATATTAGAGGGGATGTCAAATCTACGACCACAACTGGTTCAGAAACTTCTTGAGGGCTGTAATTCTGTGAAAGTGAAACGGCTGTTCCTCTTCATGGCTGAAAAAGCCGGTCACGCTTGGGTGAAATATTTAAAACAGGACTGTTTGGATCTGGGTTCAGGAAAAAGAAGTATTGTGCCTAACGGTGCTTATGTGAAGAAATACCAGATCACAGTACCTAAAGAACTAATGAAAAATGGAGAAAGTATATAAGAGCCAGGTCAAGCTTTTGCTTGACGTGCTGCCGCTGGTGGCTAGGGAGAAGTGTTTTGCGTTGCACGGTGGAACGGCGATTAATCTTTTTGTTCGTAACATGCCAAGGCTTTCGGTAGATATTGATCTCACCTATCTACAGATTGAAGACTGGGATACTTCGATAGGCAAAATCAACAATGCATTATCTAGAATTAAGTCGGATATCGAAAAGTCAATGAACGCTACCGCGGTCTTAAAAGCAGAAGTCTCCAAGTTGTTGATCAGTACAAAGCAGGCATCTATCAAACTCGAGGTGAGCAGGATGGGAAGGGGGGCATATGAAGAGCCAGAAGTTAGAGTGCTGTGCGAAAGAGCGCAGGAAGAATATAATACATTTTGTGAGATTGCAGTAGTGCCGCTAGGGCAACTCTATGGAGGAAAGATTTGTGCAGCCCTAGACCGCCAGCACCCAAGGGACGTTTTCGATGTAAAATACTTGCTTGAAAACGAAGGGTTTAATGATGAAATTAAAAAAGGATTTCTTTTCTGTCTGTTGGGTGCAAAACGCCCACTTTTTGAAATGCTCAATCCAAATTTTATTGACCAGAAATCTGCATTACAAAAACAGTTTAACGGCATGACATCGGAAGCCCTCAGCTATGAAGAATACCAGCAGATAAAAGTAAAACTTGTTGAGACAGTTACCAACGGACTTGATAAAATAGACAGGGAGTTTCTCCTTGCGTTTAAGAATGTGACCCCTAAGTGGGAAAAATACGCATACTCACATTTTCCGTCAATCAAATGGAAGATGAAGCATCTTCAGGAGCTAATGGAGAAGAATCCCAACAAACACAAGGACATGCTCGAGGAATTGAAAAAAGCACTTAAATTACCATAGAAGAATATGAATAATACATGCGCTCACTTACCATGTTTAAGGATTATGTTGCAACTTTCAATGCCAGTAATCCTCACGGCGATAGACCGATTTCTCCGGATAGATTTACTCCTTTTATAAAACACCTACAATCTCAAAATTTTTTATGCAACCTGGTCTGGTCGACGAACTAGGCTCTGGCATATTAAATTTGAATAAGTATTTAAAATATTATTCATCTGGAAAACCTGAGTTTATAGAGGAGAATGTATTTAGAGTTCCTATTCCGTTAGGAGACCAAAAAGGTGAAGGTACAAATGCAACAGTAAATGATCAGATTGTCCATGCTTTTGGGAAATAAATACAAAAGTGAGAGAAAGGCTAAGCAGGATAGTAAGTTTTATTGAGAATGAGCCCGGAAGTAGAGCGAATGCTATTACAGAAGGAGTTGAGTTGAGTTGAGTAAAAGTATTGTAAGAAGGGAGCTAACCAATTTAATTAATAATGATGTAACAGTTTTACTCAATATCTAATTGATTTTATTCGTTTTACAAACACTAGATTTGTTTTACTTAATGGAAGCTCTTTTATACTCATTGTATTGATTTTTTAATTATTTTACTGGCTTATATCGGTATTTTATTAAATTTACTGAAAAAATATACGTTTTACTGAAAAAAATGGCGAAGAACAAAGTAGGTAGTGAATGGTTAAAAGAACATTTGAATCTGGAAGGGTACGGAGTAACAAAACGGTCTTTTATTGGGACTCAAAATAAGATAGAGATGGCTGCTGATGGTACTATAGATCAGCAGTTTGGGCCGAAATACGCTCCTGGGGGCAATACGGTACCGAACCATCTAGAGTTCCTTCTAAAATATGAGGATATTAATTTTGACTTTCTAAGTGCGGTATTTGCACGTGCAGACCGAAAAGAACTGGATAAGTTTATTTCCGCCAGCCCCTCAGGTAAGTACAGCCGGA
Organism: Pedobacter terrestris; assembly: GCF_052343045.1. Taxonomy (NCBI): domain Bacteria; kingdom Pseudomonadati; phylum Bacteroidota; class Sphingobacteriia; order Sphingobacteriales; family Sphingobacteriaceae; genus Pedobacter; species Pedobacter terrestris. Next base: position 3,638,210 of record NZ_CP180264.1, read on the forward strand.
AGCTGGGGTTTCTTTATGAATGGTTGACTGGTAAACAACTTGACCTTACTACTGAACCCAGCGGCAACTACGTGAATTTATTGGATGAAGAACAATATGTTACAGGAAAGCAGATCAAGAATAGCAGGTGGAGAATTAATGATAATCTCTTAGGAGGACGAAAATTCTGCCCAATTGTCCGTCGTACAAAGGCCATAGAGGATGTATTAGATATTGATTATAGAGCAGAGATTGAAGAATTAAAAGAAGAGTTTTCACCTGAAGTCTTTAAAAGGGCAACCCAATATTTATATAGGAAAGAAACCAAGTCCTCATACGAAATAGAGAGTGAAAAGCCGTCGCCTGAAAGAATCGACCGCTTTATATCCATTTTGTATAAAGCTGGAACTACTCCGAGCGCTGAAGTGCTTGATGTCAAAAGCCTAACTGAATTGCAAAATGCCATTGTCGATCAACGCTATGCTCAGAAAGGTTTCCGAAATTTCCAGAACTTTGTTGGGCAAACCAACTATCGCATGGAGGAAATTTATCACTATATATGTCCTCCGCCTGATATGGTTAAATCTATGATGGAGGGTCTAATTGAGTTGGAAGAAAAAACAACTGGTGGGCCTGCTGTAGTGAGGGCGGCTATCATCGCGTTTGGGTTTGTATTTATTCATCCATTTGAGGATGGTAACGGAAGAATCCATAGGTTTTTAATTCATGACATGCTGACTCGTGATGGAGTGTCGGAGCATGGGTTAATCATACCTGTATCTGCGCATATGGTCAACAATATGAGAGATTATGATGCAGCGTTAGAGAATTATTCCAAACCTTTAATGCAGAGAATAAAGTTCAAACGGGACGAACGAGGAGAAATAATAATCACTAATCCCAATGAAGTCAATGCGTATTTTCGATACCCTGATCTAACTCAACAATGTGCTTATCTTGCTACTACTATACAAGCGACAATTAAGCAGGACCTATCTGAAGAACTTCATTTTTTAGAACGGTATGATGAGTTAAAGCGAGAACTGCAAAACCTAATAGACATGCCTGATAGAAGATTAAACGAAGTTATCATCTTCTTACATCAAAATAAGGGTGTTTTCCCAAAACGCAGGAAGAAAAATTTTGAGGAAATCACTGAGGAAGAGTTTGCGGAAATGGAAAAAATCTATAACGACATCTTTGATAACAACTAAACCAGGAATGCTTGAATTAGGCAGCATATATTCGGTATTTCACAATCTTATCTCCAGCGTTCAATTTAAAAGATTTTCAATTCGCGAATCGCGAATTGAGCCAAAAAAGGTAGTAGAAACTGTCACAAATATTTCATGGATTTGTGACAAAATAATTTATTTTAACAAGGAATATTCAGCACACAATCAGACAGTTAGTGTGATATTTAAGAATAAATACGGAAAGATATTTTTTCCATCCGAATTTTCAGATATTGGTAGTGCTGATGCGATCAGCAGCATCCTGTATTATAATGTTATTTAATATGATTATTAACCATAAACTAACAAAATGATATCACTTACATCTCCTTCAAAAGCACAGTCAAAAATTGCATATAATGTTCGAGCAAGACGTTTAGCAATGGAATTGACACAAGAGGAGCTGGCAAAACGCGCAGGCGTCCCCTTACCGACATTGCGGAAGTTTGAACAGAAAGGTTGGATATCTTTAGAATCCTTCTTTAAATTTCTCATGGTGGTCGGTGTATAGACGAAATGATTAATGCTCTAAAACCTTCAAAGCCAAATTTCAACTCGATAGATGATGTTTTAAAAGATTCAGATAGTAATTCACGAAAACGGGGACGTAAAAAATGAGCACTTCGTTAGCTGAGGTAAAAGTCAATGTTGTGACTGGCCTTGATTTTACAGTGACTCCTACCCAATGGCATGCCATAATCAGGTCGATATTCAGAGCTATGATAATGATGCATTATGGAAATACTTTTTTTTAAAGCTAATCTTAGCCTGACTGGTAGCCTGTAAGTTTTCTAAATTGGTAAAAAAAACGTTCAATCAAACGTAAGTCGTGTGTAACGATCTCGGCATTTCCCTTTAGCTCTTTATCGAAGGGAAGTATTTTTTGATAGGAAGTTTTCAAGCCCTTAGGCAGCAATACATCAAGATAGTAATTGCCTTTGTCATCAGGAGTGAAAGATATATTTTGAATTCTACCTTCAACAATACCATATTCCTGGAAGCGGTAATTGTCAAGCTTAATTAAAACTTTCTGCCCACGGGCGATTTTACCGGAATTGGCTGCTGCGACGAACATCCTTCCTATAAGCGAATGTTTCTGATGAGGTAAAATAGATAAAACAGGATCTCCACGTTTTACGAGTTGATTCTCACCCCAAAACTGCTGAAAACTTATTACACCATCTGTAGAAGAAATCACCAGGTAGTTTTGTTCCCATTCCCTTAGCGAACGTCGTAATTGTTCGAATAATTGTAAAGTCTGTGAAGCGAAATTGATTTTATCTTTCTCTGCATTAATGATTGTTCCACTTTTACTTTTATTAAGGTTAAAAATGGCTTCTTCAGTTTGTGAAAGCGAGATGTCAACGTTCTCTAAATTTTGTTGTGCCTGTAAAAATTTAATTCTTTCATTTTCGAATTCTGAAGCAGAAATCACCTTTTGACTGAACAAAAGCTGAGCACGGTTATAGTTTTTCTTTACAAGCTCGAACTTTAAACTTTCAAATGTTTTTTGCTTCTTCAACGTAACTATTCTGGCTTTGTTTGTTAGAATATTTTGAGCGGTCGCTACGTTTTCTGGCGCATAAGGTTTGAGTCTGTTAAATAACGCCTCATCCTGAAATGCCTTTGCAAATGCGTTATAATCGCCCTGCAAATCTCCCAGTTTAAATCTCGAAACCCGATCAACCGGAAACGTGAGTAATCCCGCAGGAGAAATAGAATCAACAATGGCTTTGAGGTGTAAAACATCGTTATAATTCGCTGTAGATTGTAAAACCATTAGTATCTGGTTTTTCTTTACCGCTTGATGGTCGGTGATGAAAATTTTTTCAATCTTTGAATCCATTCTAATCTGCAATTTTTCTGGCGGATTTTGTGAGGTAATCACAATTGTTGCAGGTACGAACTCCGGATATTTAATGAAATAACTCATCAGCAAAATCATTAAAATGATGAGGAGAATAACCATATTTCCCCAACGAATCATCCAGTGAGGTGGTTCAGATAAAATATCCTGCACACCTTCCGAGCGAAGCTGTAGCTCGTCTAGCTTATCTTTTTTAGTTTCCAAGTTCGAGCTGATTTTTAATTAGTTGATAATATTCCCCTTTTCTAGCGACCAATTCATTGTGATTGCCTTCTTCTACCACCCTCCCCTTGTCCAGCACAATTATCTTATCCGCATCTTTAACGGTCGATAACCTGTGTGCAATTACGACAGCGGTTTTTCCTTTAAAGAATTGGCCGAGGTTTTCGATAATTATCTTTTCGTTATTGGCATCTAATGCACTTGTGGCCTCATCGAAAAAAATATATTCAGGCGATTTATACACCGCCCGCGCAATAAATAACCTTTGTTTCTGTCCACCGCTCATGCCCATCCCTTCGTTACCAATTTTAGTGTTGTAGCTCAAGGGAAGCCGCTCGATAAAGTCCTGTATATTGGCAATTTCTATGGCTTTTCTTAATTTCTGTTTGTCAATTGAATCCTCGCCAATGGCGATATTATTGGCGATCGTATCGTTAAATACATAACTTTCCTGCATCACTACACCACAATGGTCTCGCCAGTATCTGGGAGAAATATATTTCATATCGGTATTGCCAATTTTGATTTCACCCTGATCGGGTTCATAAAATTTTGTCAATAACTTTAGAAGCGTAGTTTTTCCGCTACCACTAAGTCCTACTATAGCTGTTGTTTTTTGGAAAGGGATGGTTAGGTTTAAATTCTGGAAAACCAATGATTCAGCCCCGTTATACTTGAAGGAAACCGACTGAAGCACAATGTCTTTTTGCCCAATTTCCGATGCATATTCCGATTCAGTATTTTCTTCATTCTCCCGATCATGAATCTCCTGCAATCTTTCCAGAGAAATTTTGGCATCCTGTGTTTGTTTAATAAAATCTATGAGTTGCATTAACGGGCTGTTTAGCTGGCCAATAATATACTGTACGGAAAGCATCATCCCTAATGTTAGATTGCCGCTTAAAACCAGTTTTGCGGCCAGGAAACTTACCAGAATATCTTTTATCTGGTTAATAAAACTGCCACCAACAGACTGCCATTGTTCTAAAGAGAGTGCTTTAATTTTGATCTTGAATAACCTGATTTGCAAAAACTCCCAACCCCAACGTTTCTGTTTCTCGGCGTTGTGCAATTTTATTTCCTGCATTCCATTAATCAGCTCTATCACTGTACTTTGCTCCTGAGAAACCTGAGCAAACATTTTATAGTCGAGCTGTTTTCTTCTTTTAAGAAAAAAAACAATCCAGCCCGTATATAAAAGTGCGCCAAGCAGATAAACCATGAATAAGCGGTAATCGTAAATGAGCAGTATGATACTGAAAATGATCAGGTTGACCATCGAAAAGATGGTATTGAGCGAGGAGCTGGTGAGCAATTGTTCTATCCGATGGTGATCATTGATGCGCTGCATAATGTCACCTGTCATCCGCGTATCAAAAAAGCTGATTGGAAGTTTCATCAGCTTGATGAAAAAATCGGAAATGATTGAAATGTTAATTCGGGTAGAAAGGTGTAGCAAAATCCAGCTCCTAATGATTTCAATTCCCATTTTACCCACAAAAAGCATCACCTGAGCCAGTAAAACCAGGTATATAAAATTTAAGTCCTGGTTTTGTATGCCCACATCAACAATACTTTGGGTAAGAAAGGGAAAAATAAGCGACAATAAGCTTCCGGCCAACAGGCCAATAGCGAGTTGAAATATGAGCGATTTATATTTTAGTACATACCTGGAAAGAAAAGAGAAGCTGGTTTTGCTAGCTGTATCTTCAAATTGATTGTTATAAAATGCGGGAGTTGTTTCTAAAACAAGGGCAATTCCCTCTTCTGTATTTGAATCTGCATTTGCGCCAATCCAGTATTTTATAAATTCTGCTCTAGTGTAGGAAATCAGGCCGTAAGCCGGATCAGAAACATAGACTTTACCTGTATTATCAATTTTATATACAACCACATAGTGGTTTTTATTCCAGTGTACAATGCACGGTAGTGGTACATCGGCTAAAAGTGTATTAAAATTAATTTTAACACCCAGAGTCCTGAAACCTAAAGTCTCTGCGGCATTGCTCAAACCAAGCAGTCCACTTCCGTCTCTGGTTGTTTGGGCAAGGGTTCTTATTTGAGGCAAAGGAATGCTCTTATCGTAGTGTTTGGCAATTATGCGCAAACAAGTAGGCCCACAATCTTTAGCATCGGGTTGTTTATAGAACGGAAATTTTTTAAGCCCCATGTACCTGTACCGTTTGTAACAAATTATAATATTGCATCGCTTTTTGTTTAAGCGGATTCGTACTCCAATCTTCCCAATTATTTGTGAAAGGATTGTAGCCACATTTTAGTGGTTTAGATATATCTAAACCTGCAGCGTTGGTGTCTGTACGTTCTGTAAATGCCCTGCAGTCTGTACATACATTTCTAAATTCGCAAGACTTGCAAACCGCGATATCATTTTTAGTGATGTTCCAATACTTCCGAAATTCTGAATTATTTATTGCATCTTCCAGGGAAACCTCCTTAATATTCCCAAAAATTTCAGGCATTGCAGGACAGTTTTTAATGTTTCCATGTAGATCAATACCTATTTTTTTATTGAGGCAGGAATTGTGATTGAATGCTTCAGAAATCTTTAGGAGGTTTGTATCAAAATACTTGATATCTACTTTCCCGCAGGAATTAACTTTTAAATGCTGAGGGATAAAAACAAGATTAAATTTGAAAATATCGCTAACCTCAAAAGGAGCATTTTCACATTGATGAAAGACCAAACTGTAAATTCTCGCGCATTGTTCATTTAATTTGTTTATAAAATGCTCATCAATACCTGAATGGTATGGAGCAAAAATTTCAACACTTTCCACGCAAGAATTCCTCAACGACTCTTCTAAGCTCAGAAAAGCGGCTAACGAAAGCGGCTGTTCACAATAGATTACCAAATGCCTGATGCCCAGATTTTCGATAGATTGAATCAACCGCGGCAATAACAATAAATCAGCGCTTTCCATAAACATATTGGATATCGTGCTGGAATCTCTAAATTCAAGGCTTAGCGGCGGAAAGCTTAAATCCCAGTTATTTTCTGAAATAAACCCGTACTCTTTCTCCAGTAAAAAATCTAAATATTCTTGTACAAATTCTTTAGATCCTTCATCATAAAGGGCAAATACATCTTCAATAGAATCTGACTTCAACTCCTCAACTATGGTATAGAACTCTAAGGACTGCAGCTCAGAACTGTTTCTCTGCAGATCAGAAATGAGAACTCTGTTCGCTCCTTTTGTTATCAAAATAACGCTGAATAAATTAAAGTACCTCATAACAGTCTGCAAATCGGCTTGTTAGGTCTTACCAGCATTAGAAATTCAGTTTTATACCTGTCAGATGTACCGTAAAGCACATCATTAATTTTCTGATCAGTTTTATTGCCTCTGTATTCATCCACAAATTTGAACGTGAGTGGCAATTTATTTTTTTCTTCAATCTGGTATCTCATAAATATTCGGCTATTGCTTTCTCTGCTGCGTAATTGCATATAGAGGTTACTCCCAGAAATTGGCCAACGGTATTGACCTCTAAAAAATAAAATTTATCCCCGCTTTTGATAAAATCTATGGAACCACAATTCACATCAAGTAATAGCATCAATTGATGGGTTTTCTCCTCAATTTCTACAGGAAGATTGTATCTTATATTTCGGTTTGGTTTTTCGAGATTGTACTTTCTGAAATCTGTTTTGGTTCGTTCATCATTTTGAGACATTATGGCTGTGGAGAAGAACTTTCCGTTCAGATAAAAACTCCTGATCTCGAAATCCTTTTCAATTTTTTCTTGAAAAAATGTGATAAAAAAATCTGCTTCTTCACTATGATCTATAACATTGGTGTACATAATACTCTCTCCGTATTCTTTGTAGGCATCCAAAGTTATATTTCCGGTTAATGGCTTAATAATGGTCTTGTTCAACACCACTTCAGCGGTATCTTCAGCCAAATAATACGCCGGAACATCGAGCCCCAATTGTTTTGCCTGTTCCAAAACCCACAGCTTGTTTACAGCGCTTGTACTTTTCTTATTGATGTGCTTTTTAGATTCTATTTTTTTTATCACATAATCTTGCAGCCAGTGTTGATGCTCCTGCATGTGAATATTTACTGAAGGATTATCATATTGAAGGCTTTTAAATTTCAATCCACCCCTTCTATACCACACACTACTAATATCATCGATATAAAAACAGTTTCTCTGGCTTTCAATGTAGATGCGTTTTTCTTTGACTCTGATCTCAAACACTTCATCCTCATCTACCCGAATGAATTTTTTATCCATTGCTACAAGCCATTTTATAACTTCATTGGTTGTAGTCTCTTGCTTCTTGGATATAATTAATATCACTTTTTATACACTTTATACCGTGGAAGATGTAGTATGGGTGCTTGCATCAAACAAGCAGCCCATAGCTTTTTTCAAAATGTTTTTCAAATGAAGTTTTACCAGAATGAATGGCTAAAACTTTATTTAGGTAGATTTAGTAATTGTGGATAGGTTCTCCAGGTGCAAGACGACGGATTTCTCTGTAAATATATCCACCTGTACCATTTGCACCTTCATAGTGGTCATACTCAATACATCCTTCTCCTACGAAAACATTAGATTGAATTGAAGTATAGCCACCAAGAGCTCTTCCTCCGTTAATTGATGTCAAATCGTTAAGTTTTTGGTTTTCCAGTGAAGAAAATTCTTTCTTCATTCCGTTTAAATTTTTCATATTTTTTTAATTGATGTTTATGTTCGCCATCTTACCCTGGCGTTTAGGTTTTGTTATCTAAAATTCGACACAAACTAAAGCCTTTACAAATGGCAGTTGATATGCGGGCACTTTGAGGGTTTTTCCGTTAATTTTGCATGCATATTCGTAAAATATCAATTGCGATTAGAGATTTACTTCGGCCTCGTATAAGGAAATGACGTATTAAAATTTGCCGATATATTTAAAAGAATCTTCAGAAAAACATTAAACCCGTACAGATATAGAATGAAAGCCGACAGATATTTGTCTGCTGTTTTATTTAGGATTTAGTATTTATACTTTTAAAGAAATATTAATGCCTGTCATTTGGCGGTTTTATATGTATTATTAGCCAATCCCATATTTAATGAATGTCACTGCGAGAACACTTATACTTTGTACATTATGCTTTTCAATTGTTTTTGCCTGCAGGAATAAGAATGAAAATGCTAAGGTGGAAAAACCATTGGTTATAAAACCTGCATTCCAGGATAATTTATCGCTTATCTTGTCTTTCGACACCTTGTCGATCGCGGCAGTAAAAAAAATAGTGTATCAGCAAGACAGTGTATTGAGCAAGGATCCGGATAGAAATTCAAATCCATATTACCATTATTTTCGCGCCAGAAAATATATTTTCGAAAAGAAACGGGATAGTGGCTTAATTGCCTTTCAGAAAATGAAAGGGCTTAAAGCAAACGACGACATTGAGCTGTTAAAAACTTATCGCATTTTAACCCATAAAATGCCCCAGGGATCAATGGTAGAACCTGCTTTAATGAGCCAGATTTTTGCCGCTTTAAAAATTTCTGAACATAGCCACAGCCGGTTAACTTATTATTTTTATGATTTACTCGCGCAGGCCTATTTCCAGAACGGCAATGAAAAAAAATCTATTGAGTACGCGGCGAATTACTTTAAACATAATCCTTTTAACACACATCCCGTAATTAAACAGCGCTATTATGATATTTCATTTCTGCTTGCAACGCGGCTGGGCGACTTTAAAAAAATGATTTATTACAATACTCAAGCCCGGCGATTGGCTGAGCAACTTGGCGATAGCCTGGCAATGGCCCGCACTTATGATAACGAATCACAGATTTACAGCCGGCAGCAACAACCTGGAAAAGCGCTGTCCTGCAGCAGAATTTATTTCAACTTCCTTAAAAAAACCAACAACCTTAATGGCATTGCTTACAACAACCTTGCTACCGCATTCTCCCAAAATAATCAGCCCGATTCTGCCATTAAGTACTATAAAGCAGGAATCGCATTCGAAAAACGAGATCTCTCGGTCAGGCCGAAGGAATTTTATTACAATGGACTCATCGAAGCGTATAAAATAAAAGGAGATTTTGCACATGCGCTTCAGGCTGCGGATTCTGCATATTCTATCGAATTGAGCAACTACAAAGCCATCGAAGCGGTTAAAGTTGCGGAGATCCACGAAAAATATCAAACCGAAAAGAAAGATCGGAATATAGCAGAATTAAATAATCGAAACAAACTTAACGAAACCATTATAGAGCAGCAACGCTGGACGCTTGTATTAGCAATGCTGATGTTTATGATCATCGTCTTTTTCTTTTTTATAATCTACCGTCAGCAGCGACTAAAAGAAAAAAACAAATTACTTAAATCTGAAAACCAGAGGTTAGTTGTAGAGCAAAAAATGCTGCAGGCGCAACTTAATCCGCATTTTATATTTAATGCAATCGCCAATCTACAAAGCCTCGTAGCTTCTGGCCATATTGATGAATCGGTTTGTTATTTGCGTTCTTTCTCTGGTCTTTTGCGTGGTGTTTTGGAGCAAAACAGAAAAGATTTTATTGAAATTGAAGAGGAAATTAATTCGCTCAACAACTACCTTCAGCTACAGCAAATGCGCTATGCTGATGTTTTCGACTATAAAATTACGGTTGATGGCCGGATCGATCAGAATCAAACGCTTATTCCCCCTATGCTGGTTCAACCTTTTGTTGAAAATGCAATTGAACATGGTTTTAGAAATATTGACTATAAGGGTTTGTTAACCGTTTCCTTTGGCATTAAAAATAATCTCCTGGTGATTGAAATTGACGACAACGGAAGTGGTTTGACTAAAAAAACAGCAGAACATCATAAGAAACAATCCCTTGCCCAGATCATCCTCAAAGAACGGTTGGATTTGCTGTTCACTGCAAAAGGCCAGCAAGCTTGGTTTGAAGTAAAAAATAAAGAAACGGATACTGAATCAGGAGTATTCGTTGACATCATGATTCCAATAATTACCGATTAACTTATTTCTAATGAAACTCTATATTTTAGAAGACGAAATCCGGATTTTACAGCACATTTTACAAATTGTTAAAAAGATAGACTATCTGGAAGTAATTGGCACTGCCGCAGAAATTAAAGTAGCTTCGAAAGAGATACCATTATACAAACCTGATATTATTCTGGCCGATATCCGTTTGAAAGATGGAGATAGTTTTCATTTGTTTGATGAAATTGGCCTTCACGATTTTCAGGTCATTTTTCTCACAGCTTATGATCAGTATGCAATACAAGCGCTGAATTTGGGCGCGTTCGGATATTTACTTAAGCCAATTGATGAGGTACTGTTAACCATGCACTTAAATAAGTGTTACCATCACCGTGAACAGGAAACTTTAGGACAGCAACAGCTTGCCATTGCTAAAGAACATTACCTTGCGCAAGGTGTATCTGCCACGAAACGAATAGCACTAAAAAGTCTCGAATACATCGAAGTTGTAGCCATCGAAGATATTATGTATTGCAATAGCGATAAGGGTTATACCACATTTTATTTAAAAGGCGGCACCGAGATTCTGGTTTCGAAAGGGTTAAAGGAATATGAAAGTCTGCTCACGCCTTTTGGCTTTTTAAGATGCCATCAATCTTTCCTCGTCAATTTTAGATATGTCAAAAAATATTTCAGGGAAGGGTATTTACAAATGGAAAACAAAGAAAATATTTTGGTTTCCAGCAGAAAAAAAGAAGAGGTGTTGCGTTACCTAGAAAACATTGCATAAGTTAATTACGGCAAATTGGAAGAAGCATTATCCGGCGTCTCTTTAATATTTACCGCAGAGATTGAAGAGTAGTTTGGCGGATATTCTACACTTTAAAAATATCCGTATCAGGTTAAAATACACCCCCAGATACGGATAAATTAGAGTTTCTTAATCGGGAAACATTTATGAAATTTCCCGATTCACCAAAGCTGCCATTTAAATGAGTTCAGTCAATACAATTACTGGATTCTCCTGTAATTTCTCCTCAATTTGCTCAGCAAAGGCTTTTATGTAGGGCTGATTGTTGTGTAATTCCAGGCCTTCGGCACTTTTCCAGATTTCATAAAACACAAACACATTCTTAACCTCTAAACCTTGGTGAAGCGTATACAATTCACATGCTTCTTCTTTGCGTGTTTGCTCTACCATATTTTGGAGCACGGCACAGATATCCGCTCTGTATTGCTCTTTTGCTTTAATAGTGGCAACTAAATAAATTTTCATATCTCTGCATTTTTGAGTTCCAAAACAAATGTTTCTTCCAGATGATTTCTATAGCGCTCCATATCGCGGCTTACATCTGCATTTTTTTCTACATCATGAAAATGGAAACTCTTTAAAGGTTTCATTCCGGTAAAGGCATTCATACGATGAAAGCCGAACAAAGGTCCCTGATCTACACTACGCTGATCGAAAAATTCTCCCGGTAAAGTAAAAGCTGTTTCAGGAGCATTCCAACTTGTCGTCAACATATAGTGTTTTCCGTTCAGCATTCCGCCTGTTCCGTAATTGATTTCAGGGTTCTCAGCCGAGCGGCCGTCACTGTGGTAAATCCCTTTTTGATGCCCGGCAGTAAAAACCTCATCAATGTATTTTTTAAAACCATGAGGCAATTGAAACCACCAGATTGGTGTATGGTAAATGATTACATCCGCCCAAACAAATTTCTGAACTTCCTCATTACGATCGTATCCATTGGAGATAATGGTTTCCTTAACTGCAAAGCCTTCCTGATCTGCAAAAAAAGCAAGCGTCTGCTCAGTTATGGTATTGTTGAACTTCCCGCCAGAATGACCAAAATTTTGTCCAGCATTGATTATAAATATATTTTTCATCTTTATTTTATTCTGATTACGGAGCAAATTTACTTCGGTATTATGCATTATAAAAATTAGATGATTTATATATTTGTATCATAAAAATAATACTAAGCCATGGTTAATCTTGAATGGTACCGCACCTTTAAAGCAATTTATCATACCGGAACATTGACTGGCGCTGCCGGATCACTATTTATTTCCCAACCCGGAGTAAGCCTGCATTTAAGTTCTTTGGAAAACTATGTAGGCTATAAACTTTTTGAACGTTCTGGTCGGAAAATGTTACCTACAGAAAGGGGCAAAATTTTATACAATGCAATTGCTGAAAGTTTGAGTACGCTTGAGCAGGCAGAAAAAAATTTTCAGCGCAGTACAGAAAAACATACTCCCACAATAAGTATTGGAATGTGTTTCGAAACCTTTCAAATTACCCTGGAACAATATATTTCTTCTTTAGCATTTAACGTGATCATCCGCTTTGGCGATTACAATGAAATGCTAGACAACCTGGATAAAGGGATTCTGGATTTAATTATCACGCCACAGAAAGGAACTTCTGCAAGTATTGAGCATCAGGCATTTTCCTCAGAAACAATTGTGCTCGTTGCTGGAAATCAGTTCGACGATCAATCTTTCCAAAAACTTATCAAACAGAAAAAATATGCAGAGGCTGAAGAATTATTGAAGCAGGAAAAATGGTACGGTACCACCGGCGATATGGAACATCTCTTTCGCTTCTGGCAGCTGAACTTTGGCAATACCCCGGATTTCCGCCCCAATTATATTGTACCAAATTTGAATTCAATTGTCAGATGTTTGAGCAGTGGTAAAGGTTTAGCCGTAGTACCCGATTTTTTGTGCAATAGGGAAATTGAGAATGGGTCGGTCAAACTAATTTGGAAGGGACACAAGCAGCTCAAAAACACCCTTTATTTTGCCAACAAAAAAAACACTACACATTCCATCGAAATAGAAACTATAAAGACATTATTTAGGAAATTGATGAAGGAACCTTTATAGAAAATAAAGTGCGATTGCAATGGATGATGTCATTCATACGGCTGCAAACTGCCTCCAAGTTGGTTTAGTTTCTTTTGTAATTTTGATGTATCGTCTTGACAGAGAATTTATCCGGCATGAATGGAGAAATTATTTGGCTGCGTGACTTTAGTTTTCCATACAATATAGCCTAGTCTGCTGCAACGGTCTGAAATGAAGTTTTCAATGTGGAGTGAAACAGGATGTAAAATGCGGTAGCGAATTTTATATTTCGCATTGTAACTGAGCTGTAAATAGAGTTCACTGTTTTGAGATCTGATCTCGCTTAGTGCAACCAGATGAATATTTTGAAGTTCAGTTGCGGCGCGTTGCAACCTATTGTTCATAATTTTTGCTAAGGCCGGATCCCGATTAAACTCTGTTTCTATAACTGCACTTACCGTAACTCTCATGACACAAAATTATTCATCTTTAAGGCTTCTGCAATAAAGAATTTTTAACTTACTGGCAAACAGCTCCAATAGTTTTGAACATCAATTTATCTTCCCGGGGAAGTGATCTGATGCAGAGCTCGAAGCGTTTTTTTGAACAGAATGTGAGAAATAGTTTATGGTCAAATCACAGCTTGATTGTAAATATTCGTTGTCATAAATCGCACCGTAACATGTGTCAAAATGCTTTAAACAAGCTTTTTAGAATCTCATATACCATTATGACTTTACTTTGTCAAAACTATACCAGGCGTTAAGATCGAAAAATATTCTTTCTTCAATGCGAAAACATTCGCAAGTAAAACGTGTTGTACCCTTAAATAAAAAAATAACACTATGGGAAATATACTTTATTTAATTGCAGTGGTCTTAGTGATCATTTGGGCGATAAGCTTTTTCGGCGGCTTTTATACCGGTGGAATTATACATGCACTTTTAGTAATTGCAGTAATTGCGGTAGTGCTCAGACTCATAAAAAGCGCAGCTTAAATTATTTAAACCGGGGCAAACGTTCCGGTTTTTTTATTTGTATTTCATCTTCATGAAAGACATCAAAACACTCAAATTATAATAAAATAAACAATTAATCAAAAAGTGATGTTCTTGATTAAAACTACAATTATGAAAAATTTTCCATTTGCGCTAGCCATTGCCTTTTCAATTATATGTTTCTCTTGTTCTGGAGAAAAAGCAGATACAGCAAATGCCGACAGCATGTATAAATATACAGATACAACTAAAGTGATTGACTCTAATGCAACCGATAGTGCATCTGGAAAACTGCTTGCCGATACCATTTCCAACACCCCTGCGGGCGTAAAAAAATAAATAAAAAATGGCCGGATCTATGTTGATTCGGCCATTTTACATAAAAATTCATCATAGAATTTTTACGCTGCTGCTTTCCTAATTTTTTGTTGTTTCTTTAGTTTTACATATACTACTGCAGAAATTGCCGCCAGTATCAAAAACAGTACGTCTATAAAAAGGATGTCGTATTCGCCTCGCGCAAATGTTTTCCAGAACCAATTTCCGCGCCTAATTCCATCAAGTACGGGAAGTAACGCACATAACAAAACGGACAATAGTAAAGTTTGCGTATTGGTTACATTGAGATTTCTGCGCAGAATAAAATATATTGACAATAGCAGCCACGAGTAAAAGTAAAGATGATAAATATCTGCCTGACCAGCATTTTCTTTAAACAATAAAGCGATCATTGTAAAAGCGGTTACTGGCAGCATACTTAAACATACGGCCATAAAAATATTGGCTGTCCAGAAGTTAAAAATGCGTTTGTGCTTAGGCACATTATTTTTATCGCGCGCCACAAGCCAGATCAAAATTCCTGAAATAATAACCAGGCAGCCCATTGTGCCGAGTATGAAGAAAATAATTCTTAGCGGTTTTCCGCCAAAATCACCAAAGTGCAGATGGTAAATTAAACTTTTGACTTTATCCACGTAACTCGATTGCCCATTTGGCGATATGCTTTTAAGAATCTTTTGATCTTTTACGCGCATAATCAATTTGCCTGTGCCAGAAAAACTTTCTTGGGCAAGAGGTTTAGCCGTTAAAATCACGTGCATATTCTCATCACCGTAGTTTTTGATTTGCACTGAAGCAATGCGGCTATTTTCCCATTTTTTCCCGCTCTGATCCAGAAAAGTATTCAGATTAAAATCAGTTGATAGAGGCTTATAGCTATATGTAAATTTGGCGGTATCATTATATTCCAAATCCTGATATAATGCTGCACCATTGCCCTTATATACATATTGCGTAAATGGTGCAAGTAAAATTGAGTTCGCAATGAGCACCACGCCAGTTACCGCAAATACAAATTGAAATGGAAAACCAATTACCCCTATTGCCGTATGCAAATCGGTCCACACGTTTTTCCATTTTGCCCAGGGCCTGAACGTAAAAAAGTTGGAAATGATTTTATTCCAATGCAACATCAATCCGGTAATGAGCGCAAAAAGAAACAAAAACGACACTACGCCCGCCAGCAAATAACCAAAAGGAACACCAAGATGTACAGGCACTGCATTCAACTGCGCCAGGAAATGCAAACGGTATAAAAACTCGCCCATATCATAAGTGTCTTGATAATCTCCAGATTTCTGATTGGCAAAACTGTAAGTGAAGTACATCGAATCTCCGTCTCCGCCACGCCCGCGACCTCTTTTACCTTCGCCTTTTGGCTTTTCAATTTTCTTTTTTAACGTAGTATCATTGGATGCAGAAACGGAAACATATGCGCCCATATCGTGTTTTTGCATAAAGAAATCCAAATCACGCCCTTGCAAATTTGTTTTTTCGCCAAGTGAATCAATCACATGGCTAAAATCGCGTTTCACCGTTTTGCGGCTCTGTGCATAAGATGTATTTTTCTGCCAGGCGCTAATCTCTTCCTTAAAAAAAGACAGAGAACCTGCAAAAAAAATGACATACAATAGTGCGCAAATAATGATGCCACTTATGGTATGTGTATGAAAGTAAATATTGTATTTTCTATTGTCCATGTTTTAAACGATGAGATACAAACCCGTAAGTGCAAGGGTGATCAGGAAGTATAAGGCCAGAATTTTCCAAACATTTCTGGCAATAAATGCCATAAGCAGCAACACCGCCCAAAGGATATAACCGCTTATAAAAGCCGTTACAACCACATCTTTTGCCGGAAAAATTTTAGTGAGTAACAAATGAAAACTGAACATGACCGCATAACCGCCAATTGCGCCGGTAAGAATTTTTACCAGGCGAAGCCAGGGCGAGCGGGTTAAATGCTTTTTGTTGGCAGGCATAATAGTTAAATAAAAATTTCCAGGAGGAAGACACAGCCGTAGATTAGTATAATGTTGCCAGGTTTTAAATATGCGAACGGTTGCAAAACGACAATTAAACTGCCTGCAGCCATCAGCGAAATTACTGCCCCAAACAAACCACTTGCCCATCCGAAAATGATTACAAAACCAGTGGTAGCCAATAACAACAGCACCGCAGCACCTAAATGCGCATTTTGTTTGTTTGCCCGCAACTTTTGCAGATAAAGTCTCGGCTTTGATGGTTTATACTGTTCTGAGGTAACATAACAGATTTCAAATGCCAGAAGAAAAATTAAAAATAGGGTTGATATCATATCGAAACTTTTGGGTTAGAAAAATCTATTTTCTTTTTCCCAATCTTTCTGCAAATATAGAATTGAAACGGGTATATGACAATATTATTTATAATTATTTTAAATAATAACAGTGAAGCATATGCGCATCCTAATCTCATTATAGCAATTTCTATATAATCAGCGGCTTATGTTTCAATGCAGTTTTTTCACATTTTTTCAATCGATTGAAACTCTCACATCTCGTAGAAAAGAACAATTCTACAATGGTTAAATTTCATTTTCGGCAAATTGTGCCTAATATCGTTTCATTCTAACCGAATATTCTTAAAATGATACAACATCCCAACCAAACAGGCGCGGTATTTCCGTGCGAAGGAAAACTGTATTTAACAGCATATTTAGTACGCTTTATTGCAATTGGTATCTTTATTAACATATTCTTTGCTACCCTTACCAAAGCGCAGATTCCCGTTTTGATCAATGACAGCAATCCACACCAGATTTTAACTTTTGGGCAAGTAGATATCTTGGAAGATCGGGCTGGGAAACTTGAAATCGGGCAGATTTTAACCGCAGATATTCAGAAAAAATTCAGGCCCAATGCAAACAGGATCCCAAAAAACGATCACCTAAATTCTGTATACTGGTATCGTTTCAAAATTGGCCACAATTCTGCTTCATCAAAAAAATGGATTCTTGAATTTTTCGATCAATCCATTGCAGATTTGCGTTTATATGTTCCAGATGGTTTTAACAGTTACCAGTTAAACACATTTGGCACAGATTATAACTTTAACCAGCGCATTTACAACCACAAAAATTTCACTTATGATCTGGTAAACAAAACCGATAAACTGCTTACCTATTACGTGAGGATAAAATCTCCAACGCCTGCAAGTGCAATTTTTGTTGTGCGCGATTTGCGCTGGTTTGTAGCCTACGCACTCAGTGAATATTTCATTTTTGGTCTTTTCTACGGTATGATCATCGTTTTTTGTTTGTATAACCTACTGATGTTTTTCGCCATAAAGGGCAAACAATACCTGTATTATGTCGTGTATAATTTGAGCATTGGTTTATATGAAATGTGCAATGATGGCATCGCTTTTCAATATCTCTGGCCAAAATTGCCACAAATTAACTTATACGGTTTTGGTACAGCTTTGTTTTTAAGTAGTGTTTTCGGAATGCTTTTTACCGCAAAATTCCTTTATCTGGAATCTAAATCGCCACGTTTGTATACCGCAATTCTCGTTACAATCGCTTTGCGGAGTTTATTTTTCATCGCCTGCCTCATCAATCCATCTTTATTCAATTTTAAATTGTTAGAGTTTATTCCGCTTGTACTGGTTTTTTACGCTGGCATTTTGCTTTACCGCAAAGGCTACCGCCCTGCGTTATTTCTGGTGATTGGATATGGATTTCTGATTATTGGTTTCCTGGTTAAAATTTTGTTGCTGCTTAAATGGATTCCGTACGGAACATTGAGTTATTATAGTTTAAGCATTTGCTTTATTCTGGAAATGGTGCTGGTATCTTTCGCAATTGGCTATAGCATCCGCAGTTTGCGTAAAAAACAGGCTGGTGCACAAAAACGCATCATCAACCAACTTATCATCAATGAAAAACTAAATAAGAACCTCAATTCAGAATTGTCTTTATTGGTAGATCAGCGTACGGCAGAACTGAAAGCGAAAGCCGAAATTATCGAAAGGCAAAACGCCGAAATTTCTTCAATGAATGCCTTGCTTAAACAAGACAACCGCGAGCTGAAACTGAATATCGAAAAGGTAACCAAAGCGCGCGTAATGGCCAAAGTGGTAGATTTTGAAGAATTTTGCAACATTTACCCCGATAAGGACAGTTGTTTCAAATACATTTCTGAACTCAAGTGGAGCGATGGTTACAATTGTAAAAAATGCGGAAATGAGCATTATCTGGCCGGACAAACTTTATTTGCAAGGCGATGTACAAAATGTGGTTACGATGAATCTGTAACCGCATATACTTTGTTTCAGAACAGCAGAATCCCGATTAATAAAGCCATGTACATGTTGTTTCTGGTTTATAATTCCAAGGGTACAATCTCTTCTCATAAGCTTTCACAAATTCTGGCCATCAGACAAAGCACCTGCTGGACCTATAATTCCAAAATGCAGAAAGTGCTGGATGAACGAAAAGAGGAATTAAAAACTGTCGGCAACGGACAATGGAGTTTGCTGGTGCTGGATAAACAAACAAATCTAAATTACCAACGCAACGCAAGCTAAAATAATCGAAAAAAAATTTGTGTTTAAAGCGTATCAGTGCAGTTGTAATGTACAGCGCAAATGACATATAGAAAGCTTTTTAGCAAGTTTATCCTTGCGTATAAAGCGTATCATAAAAAATTACAACAAACTATATATCAGCGTTTTAAGTAATTTTTTATTTGTTTTTTGACGATAATTAAAATAGGTTTGCTTTATCTAATCATTTATAACCAAATAAAAAAATGAGTAAAAAACTTACACTATTTATCAGTATGGTGTGCTTTGTGGTTAACCTGTGTTTTGCGCAGGATATTAACGTCAAAGGAACCATCAAAGACAAAAACGGCGACCCGCTTCCTGGGGTTTCGGTAAAAGTTAAGGATTCAAAAATCGCTGTGTCTTCCGGCACTGCCGGAAATTTCTCCATTTCTTGTCCGCCAACAGCAACACTCATCATCTCTGCGGTTGGCTTTGCCACTCAGGAGGTTGCCGTAAACCGCAAAAACGAAATCAGCGTTACTTTACTGGAAGAGTCCAAAAACCTGACAGATGTTGTTGTAATTGGCTACGGAACCACAACCAAAAGAGATGCAACAGGCGCAATTTCCAGCGTAAAAGCCACTCAACTGGAAAATGAAAACCCCCAAAGTATTACCGATGTCCTTCGTGGAAATATTCCGGGTTTATCTGTTGGATTAAGCTCCAGTGCAAAGGGTGGCGGCGATCTTTTGGTTCGGGGAAAGTCTACGCTAAGTGCCGGAAGCTCTCCTTTAATTGTACTGGATGGCGTAATTTATAATGGTCAGCTGGCAGATATTAATCCGAATGATATTGATGGAATTGACGTTTTGAAAGACGCAAGTTCTCTTGCAGTTTACGGCGCTAAGGCCGCAACAGGGGTTATCGCAGTAACTACAAAAAAGGGGCGCGGCGAAACACCAACCATCACCATTAATACCAATGCAGGCTTTGCAGATGTAGCCAAAAATATGCGTCCGTACCAGGGCGAAGATTTTCTGGCCTGGCGTGCAGATGTAATGCGTAGCGGCGCCACAACACCAGAATATCTATACAATGATCCACGGGCTTTACCTGCAGGCGTAACGCTCAACCAATGGCTTAATGGCCAAAGCGGAGATCCTGTAGATTTATGGCTAAACAGATTGGGATTAGTTGCCAATGAAAAAGCAAATTATCTGGCTGGCAAAACAGAAAACTGGTACAATGACATTTTCAGAACCGGTTTCAGGCAAGACCACACTGTAAGTCTGGGCGGCAAAAAACAGGAAGTAACCTATTACATGTCGCTCAATTACCAGAAAAACCAGAATATTATTGAAGGTGGCGAGTATAGTGCAATACGTGCCCGGCTGAATTTAGAAGGAGAAGCCGCTAAATTTTTAACCCTTGGGATGAATGTTCAATTCGCTGATCGCGATGAAGCACGTACCGGAACGGGTTCATTAGAGGCAGACTGGTCTCAGCTCACTAACCTCTCCCCTTATGGCGATCGCTATCTTCCAAATGGCGAATTAAGAAGAATCCCGACAGATGATAGCGGACTAAATGCACGAAACCCATTTTTAAGCATGACTTACAATGAGCGTATGAACCGGCAAAATACCTTATTCGCCAGCTTATACGGTCGTTTAAAATTACCTTTCGGCATTACTTATCAGCTTAATTTTAGTCCGGGATTGGATTTTTACCGCACTTTCGACTATAAATCTTCCCGTAATCCGGATGTAGTTACGCCCGGCGGATCGGCAACGCGTGCTAATGAAACCCGTTACAACTGGCAGGTGGATAATCTGATTAAATGGAATAAAACCTTTGCTAAAATCCACAATGTGGATGTGACTTTATTGGCAAATGCCGAAAAATACCAAACCTGGTGGACACAGGCCGGAAATGAAGGCTTCGTACCCGGTGATGTATTGAGTTACCACAATTTATCCAGCGGAATAAAACCAACAACAAACAGCGAAGATAAAGTGTACACTGGCGATGCTTTAATGGCTCGTGTAAACTACAGTTTGCTTCAACGTTATATTCTTACATTATCGCTGCGCCGTGATGGATATTCTGTATTTGGTGTAAACTTTAAAAGAGCAACTTTTCCTGCTGCTGCTTTCGGCTGGATATTCACCGATGAGTCATTTATGAAAAACCAAAGTTGGCTCGGCTACGGGAAACTACGGATTTCTTACGGCGTAAACGGAAATCGAGATTTACGAAATCCGGATAATGGAACCGTTGATCCTTATGCGGCGCTTGCCCAACTGGTAAGCGGAAAATATCAAACCGTAACTCCCGGCGGTACCGCATCAGATGTAAATACCGTACAAATCAGTTCTAAAATGGCCAACGCGGATTTGAAGTGGGAACAAACTACGGCTTTTAACATCGGCTTGGATTTCTCGGTATTAAAGGATAGAATCAGCGGATCGGTAGATTTCTACGATAAAAAGACCAGTGATCTTTTGGTTAGGCAAACCCTTCCAAACGTAAGTGGATATTCAAATGTATATTCTAACCTTGCAAGAATCAATAATCGTGGTGGCGAGTTAAACTTAAATTCCAAAAATCTAATTAACGGTGCCGTTAAATGGAATACCAATTTCAACCTTTCTTTTAACCGAAATAAAATTGTAGCGCTGGCTTTACCAAGTGATGATCCGGGAAATGGATGGTTTATCGGGAAAGATATTGATGTAATCTGGGATTATAATGTTGTTGGCGTATGGCAGGCAAGTGAAGTTGCCGAAGCAGCAAAATTTACGAAAGCTGCAATTAAACCCGGAGATTTTAAGCTTGAAGATGTAAACGGAGATTACGCCTATTCTGATGCCGATAAAAAATTTCTCGGCTATCGCACACCGCGTTTCTTTTTAGCCATGCGCAATGAGTTTAATATCTTCAAAAATTTCGATTTTTCTTTTCAACTGCTTTCTAACTGGGGCCAGCTTAAACAATACAATCAGGCAAAAAACCAGCCTGGTAGCGTAGGTTTCGCGCGGGCATCGTCTTACGTTCTTCCGTACTGGACACCAAATAATCCCATCAACGATTATGCACGTTTAAACTCTGGTTCTAGCGGCACAAGTTTCAATGTGTATTGGAACAACTCTTTTATTCGCCTGAACACCGTTGCACTCTCTTATTCTGTACCGAAAGAAATTGCAGAAAAACTCCGTTTAAAAACCGCTAAAATTTACGCCAACGTAACCAACGCAGGCTATTATGCGCCAACATGGACATATTGGGACCCGCAGAACGATGGTCCGACACCAAGGTTTTACACACTCGGAATTAATGTTACCCTTTAAGCTCACAATTATGAAAATTATAAATCAAAATATATTTGCCCTGCTGGCCTTCCTATCGATGGTCGGTTTGGCAGGATGCAAGAAAACTTACCTCGATTCTGAACAACTATCGAGCTATGCTCCCGAAAACTTAAATAACCTTGTCGCGATGAAAGCGGCTTTAAACGGACTTGGTTTTGCTACGCGAAGAGAATTTTTCGGAGATTCTGCACCCATGCTTACCGAATCAATCTTCTCTGATGTAGCTGTTGAAGGAACTACAGATAAAAATACCCCAGCCCAGGATTTGGTTTCAAGGATTACTCCGGATGCGAACCTGAATAGCGACGATTTTAACAAAATTGGTTGGTATTGGGACAATGAATTTGTAGCCGTGCGTCAGGCAAACACTATTATTTCCAATATAGACAAACCAACTTACGGATCTGAAGCAGAGAAAAATGCGATATTGGGAAGCGCGTATTTTTACCGCGCATACAATTATTACAGATTGGTACACCAATTTGGTGATGTGCCTTTATTATTGCAGGATTTAGACGCGCCTAAAGCCGATTTTTATTCTACCAAACGCGAAGTAATCCTCCAGAAAATGAAAACAGATCTGGAATTTGCCCAAACCTGGGTTACAGACGGCGGCAATAAAGGCGATGTTAGCAAAGGTGCAGTTAGTCATCTGTTAACAAAAGTTAACCTTGCGCTCGGAAAATTCGATGACGCAGTTACTTCAGCCACAAATGTAATTAACGGCGGAAAATATGGAATGATGACTACGCGTTTTGGCAGCACCGCTTCTGATGCGACAAAAAATGTAATCTGGGATCTTCACCGTATGGATAATAAAGCCATTTCTACAAATCGCGAAGCGCTATTTCTGGTTATCGATCGCGAAGCTTTTGCCGGCTTTACTCCGCAAGGTTCTCAATTGATGAGAAATACTGTTCCAGCCTGGCATTTTGCCAATGTAAAAACACCGTCTGGTGCCACCGCAATTGTTGATGCTGTTACCGCAGAAATTCCTTTAACCAGAATGTATGGCAGAGGAATTGGCCGTTATCGTGGTACACCTTATAGCACCAAATACATCTGGACAGACAATACCGATTACCGCCATGCCAAAGGCATGTGGATGGATATGACCGATTTGGTTTACAATAATCCGGCATTAAAAACATCAAGTAATGCTGCAGATCGAGCGCTGTATGGCCAACCACTACAAGCGTATTCACAATCCAACTTATCTCAACGCTTTACAAACGGCGCATTAGATACCATTCGCCACTGGTTTGGCTGGCCGCATTATAAAGTATTCATCAATTCTACGAATGCTTTGGCAAATGATCCGTATTGGACACCTCCACGCGGAACCAATACCGATTGGTATGTATTCAGACTTGCTGAAACGTATTTGCTAAGAGCCGAAGCTTACTATTGGAAAGGCGATTTGGCTTTAGCAATGGCCGATTTGAATGTAGTGCGCAGCCGCGCAAATGCCGCTCTTTTAACTGATCCGAGTAAGGTAACTATTGGAACCATACTCGATGAGCGTGCAAGAGAATTGTATTGGGAAGAACCCCGTAAAACTGAACTTACACGCATTGCCTACATTTTTGCACAAACGGGCAAAGCGGCTTACAATGGAAAAAGCTATAGCCTGGCGAATTTTTCTGACAATAATTTTATGTACGACAGAATCATGGAAAAGAATGATTTTTACAAAAATCAGGTACCAACCTTACAAGGTGTAAATTACCGCATTGCGCCGTATCATGTACTTTGGCCAGTCCCGGCTAGCGCGCAAAGGTTTAACACCGGAGGAAGAATTAACCAAAATAAAGGTTATGCGGGTTATGAAGATAATGTGGCTCCGCTAGATAAACTGCCTTAAAGCTCATCACTTATGCGAACGGGTAACAAACATTTGTTACCACTATCCGCAGCCCGGCTCCGGGTTGCGGATTTTTTTTTAAAACCTAATTTTTTAAGAATACAAAATAGAAATATATTCCTGACAACCAAAAAAGCTGCCTAGGGTAGTTTTATGGTGGAAGCTAAAAAACCTAACCAAATTTTAATATAAACTTAAACCAAAATGAGTCAGAAAATCAATTTTTTCAAATTGGCAGCTATTGCTATGTTCTTTTTTGCCGCTGCATGTTCTAAAGACGAAACCAGCCCCGCAGATGAAAAACTTAATGCCGCGCACCTCGGCACAGCTGCCTATCCAAGCAATATCAACACACAGTTTAATCAACCAGATGGCCCCTATAGTTACGCTCAGGCGAGTGCAGATTTCGGAATGGCCAACCTAACGGGATGGAATCAAGACCGCGCATACATTTCAAGTGGATGGGCAAGAGCAACTTTGGCTCCAAATTCAGTATCTAACGGATTAATTGCGGGCGCAGACATTTCTGACGGATCCGCTTACGAAGCCACATTTAAAGTACGTTTTCACAGTCAGTTTGATTGGAGCCGTGGCGGTAAAGTGGGTTTTGGCTTTTTAATCGGTGAAGGGAACACAGGTTGTGATATTGCTACAGACGGCAACGGAGGCAGTTTACGCCTGATGTGGTACAACAGCGGAAGCCGTGTATATTTTCAACCTTATGTATACCATCGCGATATGGCTGGCCCTTGTGGAGATACTTTTGGCAAATCTTATCCTTCTAGCGGCAGTCTGGTTAAAGGCGAAACGTATACCGTACATCTGTATGTTAAAAGCAATACCGGTTCTAATAAAAATGGCTGGGTTCAGGTACTCATCAATGGAACCTCAGTACTTGACCAAGCCATTCGATGGACAACCAACGACGCACAACGACTAATTAACAGACTTTCTTTTCACAACTTCAGAGGTGGCAAAGATGTTGCCGTCTGGGGTTCAAGTCAAACCAGTTACATCTATTTCGATGATTTAGTGGTCAACAAAGTTCAGTAAAAAAAATGGTCATCAGTTGCTGAACTGATGACCATTCTATAATATGAGCTATGCCTGCTTAAAAAACGCCGGCATAATGATTATCTGTTTTATTGATCAATTTTGCACCTTTTGTTACAGCACCGGTTCTGCTATTTGATGATGTAAATATTCCGTCTTTACCAACTGGATTTACGGCAACAAAAACATTATTTTCATTAACCACAAAACCTTGATACTGGCCCCTGAAAACAGCGAAAGCATTTCTGAAATTTCACGAAAAAAGGGCTATCGTTATCCAACGCATTAAAAAGTATCTTGGTTACCTGCACAACAAATTAAAAAATTCCAGATTTGCATTATTGTTCTTTATGGAAGATATCTGGCTTTTGATGGAAATCTCCCTTAATGCCTAAAACACCCTGATGAAAGCAAACTCGTTATTTTTTCATTTAACCTGCAAGCCATAATTATCCCCATTTTCCACATTTGCTAATAGAATGCCACCAGAATTTTGTTGATGAATCTGATCTCAAAATGGCATATTAACGTAAAAGGTTATCGCCAAAAATAAATCCGATTACCCAATTCATTTTCAACAGGCTACAAAAATCAACAAGAAATACTCATAAATCTTCTACTGACAGAAAACAATTCTGGCATGATTTTGTATTGTAAGCATAAAAATTTTCCAGGCTTTTAAACAGCACTTAAAACGGGTAAATAAAGCAGTAAAAAAAGACTTACAACCGCCATACGGTCATAACGTCAAATCATTTTTTTTGCTTTTGTCTGTACGGATGTCGTGTTTAGATTGCTTGTAAAACAGTTGTTCGATTTCGTTTTTTAATCATTTAGAGTAAAAAAGGTCATTGTTTATTCAAATTCCAAATAGCGCTCAATGGAATGTTTTTTTTTAATTAACATCAGCAATAAATTAACTTGCGGTGGTTCAGGATCCGAACAGAACCAAAATACAGATGACAAAAGACAAAACTATCACAACGGGAGATGATCAACCAGAAAAACCTATTGGCAAATTTTCGTCCTGGTTTATCACACTATATGATGTATATCGCTTTATTGCGCGTTTTTTCAGGGAAGGTTTTTTGCCCCCTTATGAAATAAAGGAACTTATCCGCCAGTGTTACGAGATTGGTTACAGATCTGCACTTTTAATTTCTACCACCGGATTTATTACCGGCGTGGTTTTTACCAAACAATCCAGACCATCACTTGCAGAATTTGGTGCAACATCCTGGCTTCCATCTCTGGTTGGAATTGCATTACTAAGAACATTGGCTCCATTACTCACCGGACTTATTGCCGCTGGTAAAGTGGGCTCTAGTATTGGCGCAGAACTGGGTTCTATGAAGGTGAGCGAACAGATAGATGCTATGGAAGTTTCGGCCACCAATCCTTTCAAATTTCTGGTTGGATCGAGGGTTTTGGCTGCAACCATTACCATGCCTATTTTAACCTTCTACACTGCAATGGTAGGTATGTTGGGCGCATTGCTAAACGTATCTATGAGCGAAGGAATGAGCGCCGCAACTTTTTTTCAGAGCGCACTTGAAAAAATTACATTTTTAGATATTACAGCCTCAACTTTTAAAGCCATTTTATTTGGTTTTACAATTGCATTAGTAGGTTGTTATAAAGGGTACAATTCATCTAAAGGAACAGAAGGCGTGGGCCATGCAGCCAACTCTGCGGTGGTTACGGCAATGTTTCTGATTTTTATAGAAGAAGTAGTTTGTGTACAATTTTTTAGCTTGTTTAACTCTTAAAACCGATGGATATAGCTATGAACTTAAACGAACAGCGCGAAAAGGTTATCGAAATTAAAGGCCTTAATAAAGCCTTTGGCAATTACGTTGTACTGGAAGATGCTTCTTTAAATTTGTATAAAGGCGAAAATTTGGTTGTACTGGGAAAATCCGGAACAGGAAAATCTGTATTGATTAAAATCATCATCGGTCTGCTTCGCCCCGATTCTGGTTTGGTACGTGTACTCGGACAAGAAGTAGATCAGATTCCATATAACGAATTGCTTGCCTTAAGATTGAGGGTTGGGTTTTCTTTTCAAAACAGTGCATTGTACGACAGTATGACCGTGCGAGAAAATCTGGAATTTCCTTTAGTAAGAAATCAACGTTCCTTAACCCGCGGCGAAATTAATGCGACAGTAGAAGAAATGCTTGATGCAGTAGGATTGTTGCAAACCATAAATCAAATGCCTTCAGAACTTTCTGGCGGCCAGCGCAAACGAATCGGCATTGCCAGAACACTAATTCTGAGACCAGAAATCATGCTTTATGATGAACCCACAGCTGGCTTAGACCCAATCACATCTAAAGATATTAATGCGTTAATAAACGAAGTACAGGAACGCTATCGCACCAGTGCAATTATTATTACTCACGATTTAACCTGTGCAAAACAGGTTGGAGACCGTGTTGCCATGCTTTTTGAACGAAAATTTGACAGACAAGGCAGTTTTGAAGAGGTATTTACATCTGGTGACGCAAGTGCCCAGCCATTTTTTGACTATAATTTTATCCAATAACAATGACTGATAACAAAAAGAAAATCACGGTCGGAATATTTATCGCCATTGGCCTTTTTATATTTATTCTAGGCATCTTCACCCTTGGTGGCCAAAAAAAGACTTTTGTAAAAAGCTTTACCGTAAGTGTGGTATTTAATGATGCCCAGGGATTAAAAAAAGGGAACAACATTTGGTTTTCTGGCGTAAAAGTAGGAACCGTAAAAAGCATTGATTTCTTCGGCACTTCGCAGGTGAAAGTTCAACTGGATATTGAAGAAAATGTTCAGCGTTTTATCCACAAAGATGCTGGCGCAAGTATTGGTGCCGATGGATTAATCGGAAATAAAATTGTAGTGGTAAGTCCGGGGAAACCTCAATCTCCAATTATTGAAAATGGCGATCGTTTAAAAGTAGACAGTTCACTTTCTACAGAAGATATTATGAAAACCCTGCAGGTAAACAATAAAAATCTGGTAGAAGTAACCTCAGATTTCAAAACGCTTTCTCAAAACCTGGTTGACGGAAAAGGCGCAGCGGGTGCTTTGTTATCCGATGAAAAAATTGCGGCCAACTTTAAATCAATGGTAGAAAATTTAAACCGCACAACTGTTGCTGCTTCTAAAAGTGCGCAGGATTTGAACCATTTTAGCCAAACCTTGAATAACAAAGATGGTTTGATGCATAAAATGCTTACCGATACTGCTGTATTTTACAGTCTGCAACAATCGGCTGCAACTTTGCAAAAATCGGTGCAATCTGCATCTAACCTTGCCGCAAATTTAGATGCTGCTTCCGGAAAACTGACTAAAACCGATAATGCTGCCGGATTGCTTTTGAACGATCAGAAAACTGCAGACCAGGTTAAAGCTATTATGGCCAATTTGGAAAAAAGCAGCGCCACGCTTGATGAAGATTTAAAAGCTTTGCAAAGCAATTTTTTGTTTCGCGGTTATTTTAAAAAGAAAGCTAAATACTCACTGAAAAAAGCGAATAATTAAGCGTACAAAATAAACAACAAAACGGGGAGTAAAATCCCCGTTTTGCATATATAAAAATTTCGATGTTAACTGTTTTTAGTATGTCGAACAATGTACAGCTTGTTATTCAACTGAATAAATTTAACGGACAAGCGTTTTTCAAAACCGGCCGGCATTTTATAATACTGCAGTTCTGAATAGTAATCTGCATAATTAAACAGTAATGCATCATAACCAAAAGGCAATTTGAGTTTTAGAATACCATTCTCAAATTTAACATCGCAGTAAGCTGTTCCTTCCCAAATGCTCACCTTTTTATTTCCATTTATGCCACCAATACGGAATGGATTAAGTTGTGACAGGTTTACTTTCTTCTTTACAAAATGACGCACAAAAACCGGCGATGATTTTTCTTTCCAGCTTGGAAAGGGTTTCAACAAACCCGGCAATAAAACGGTATGCATAAGATGTTCTTCCGGTTTTATTTTCACATCAATATACGTTGCAATTAAAGTTCCGTTGCCAGTATAACTTTGTTGATTTATGTGGTAGTTATTGTTGGTTTCTACCGGTGTATATTTTTCTGTAGAGATAATTTCACCAAGCCGATTAAATGTTATGAAAGATGTTTCTTCGTTATCAGCATGCCCGGTATAGTTTTTCACGACAACTTTAAAGGTTAGCGCAAGTGTATCCAGATAAATTGAGCTCACATAATTTGCAGATGAATCTGTATGTTCAAAATCAAGTCTCCCCGAAAAAGGAATCTCATCAATTGCTACATTTTTCGATTTAACAGGGCTGCTTAATTCTGAATAAGAACGGTTTAAAATACCTGCATAAATGCGCTCGTATATAAATGGAACAAACAATACAGTTGCGACAATTGAGATTAAAACCAAGAGCATTTTCTTCTTTTTCATAGAGGTTTAAGAAAAGTTAATTATTAGATATTGCCATCAATCATTATATGTAGATCATATGCAATCAATTGCCGGCAAACTAAAGCTAACGAAAATACCAGAGGAATTGCTACTTAGGTTTTCTACTTCTCCAAACTGCTAAAATCTGAGCCAGAATACTAGTATGAAGCTTTGCCGGCAGATTGAAAAGAGTAAAAACCAGACCGAGAAACTTGATGTTGTACTCTTGATGATTATGCAAATCATTCCCTAAATCTTGAAAACATGAACAGTACAGAAAATACACCGAAAGAAGAAGAAATCATTAATCCAGAACAGTTTCAGGTTGGCCGTACACCGCAAGAAGATAAAGAGCAGGATGACAATGGCTACACCAGTGAGGAAATTCCTTTCGCCGATGGCGAAGGTACAGAACTGGATGAAAATATTGAGTTGGATGAAGACGACGAACTGGAAGCAGAGGATCCTGCAGGTGAAGAAGATTTTGACGATGAGGATGCGGATTTCGAAAATCCGGAAGACGATCCGGCATAAATTAAGAACCACAAAAAAAGCTCCACTTAAAAGTGGAGCTTTTTAACTAAGCGTTTGCCTAAACAGTTTAGTTTCCTGAATATTTTACAGTTTCTACAGCATCCTGAACAGATTGAGACAAATTAGAAAGCAAATTATAACCGGTTGCTTTCTCAATATCACGAACAGAAACAATATATTGTTTCCAATCGGCAAGAATAGAATTATTATTTGGTGTGTTGATGGCAATTATACGCGTACTTGCAGAAACGCGGTTCAAATCTCCGTTTCCTACCGGAAGAATTACTGCAACTTTCCAGACATTTGCCGGCACAGTTATTTTACCTCCATTAATGGTTGTTACAACTGCAGCACTTGCAGAACCTACACCTCCACTACCATAACTTCCCATAATGATATAAACTTCGTTACCACTTAACACCTGAGTGCGAAGATAGCTTTCGAAAGATTCCCATGTTTTTTGGTTATTATTTGGCGCCTGGGGAATCATATTGGTCATTAAAAACGTAGCCGAGTTGGCATCTACAGAACTTGTTCTGTCCCCACTTGGGCAATTGTGCCCACGGTCAAAACCAGATCCCGAATAACTGTTGTTCTGCACCTGGTACCAACCTGTCGGCAAACCAGAAAAAGCAGCAAAATTATCCTGACGAGTAGCCGCGCCGGTAATATTGCTTGCATCTAAGTGCCAGCTAACCCAGTTTGGTGTACCTTTAGTCATATTGTAGCTCTGCACATAATAATGCTGATCAATTAAATAATTGTCTGCAGTAACTACAGTAGCTTGTGCACCAGAAATATTCCCGAACAACAGGTTAGAATTGTCTCCCTGTGCGGGTGGTGCATCAACACCAGCAACAGGTGTACCTCTTCCAGGTGTAGCTGGTGTAGTTGTTCCTGTAGAATCTGCCGGATCTGTATCAGGTGCGCCCAGAGTTACACCAGATGCACCTGTACCTTTAAAGGTAATATCATCCAGGTTAACACGCGTTGTACCTGTTTTTTTAATCTGAAATCTTACTTTACCTGTAGCTGTAACTTTAAAAGAATCTGTTACAAGTGTGGTACTGGTTTCTGCAATATCGGTTCCAACTTGTGTGTATTTTACACCGCCGTCTGTAGACATCAGCAATTGCCATGTAGAGTTGGCATCGTTCCCGTATTTTGCGTGTTTAATATAAAGGGTATTTAAACCACTGATATCAAAGTTCATGGATATAAAACCGTTACGTAACCTGATCGATTTGGCTCCGTTTTTAGCATCTGCCGCTAAATTTCCGATCAAAGCATCGCTTAATGTCCATTTACCGGTATTTAGTTGAAGACTATCTACTGCATAAGAAGTTTTAGTACCCGACTCAAAATCTTCGGTAATTGTGTAAGGCGCAGGTGGCGTTGTAGGTTCTTCAATATCCGTAGTGGCTTTTTTCGAGCATGCGGC
The DNA here is from genome assembly GCF_052343045.1 of Pedobacter terrestris. Lineage (NCBI taxonomy): Bacteria > Pseudomonadati > Bacteroidota > Sphingobacteriia > Sphingobacteriales > Sphingobacteriaceae > Pedobacter > Pedobacter terrestris. The sequence goes on from NZ_CP180264.1 coordinate 3,669,897, forward strand.
CATTACCAGCACAAATGCAGGTAAAAGCATAAATTTTCTAAATTTCATCATAATGATATAGGGAATTAATGATTACGTTCGAACTCCAACTGCCAGAAATAAGACATTTGCTTAGTCCTAACCAGAAGAATAAAAACGGCCACGAAGATAAGTATAGGATTTAGTCACTATGCTAAATTAACATTAACAATTTTGTTAAGATTGACTAAAAATAAAACTCCTGCAGAAAAAAAATTATTGAAGATGCTCAATATCATGCTTTGAACCAATTGCAATCAACTGTCCGTACTTTTCAAAACATCAACTTTAGGCAATCAAAATTCCCTATTTCATGATACCATTTTTTTTAAGCGACAAACTTTTTCAATTGTTCATCCGGTATTTTTCACTTTCCGTGGTTTTTCTTATTCTGTTTAGCCTTTGGGGCGAATACCGCTATTATGACTATTTTAACATCAACATCATCAATATTTGTGATCTGCCCGAATTGCTTTTTACAGAGCGTGCAATGTTCACTTCAGAAAAATTGACCGTGGCACTTGCCACGCCAATTCTTATTTTCTTGGTCCACGTATTGTACTGTTGGATGAGCGATGTTTTCGGCCATAAACTTTGCCACAGAGTGTTTTTTTTTAGTCTTCTTGTTTTAAACGTATCGATATTCTTGTCTATCTTCCAACCATTAATTTCTCTTTTTCCACTAATCTTCCTCATCTTAAACCTACTCGTCCTTTGGCTAGTTCTTTTCCAGGTAAAAAGATTTCACGGCAGAGGCATTCAGATCCACATTTTCATCACAATGTGCATTTACCTGTTCGTAACGGGCTTCAAACGCATTCAACAAGATTTTATCTGGCATTTGAACAGGCAACCTCGGGAAATTAAGACCGTAACCGAGCAACAATCAACCTCGTTCAATGCTCCTTTAATTTTAGTTGGCAGCACAGAAAATCTGGATATTTTTTACGATGCAGTAAATCGTCGCGGTATCATTTATCCAAAAACAAATCAATAAAACTGATCGAGACTGAAATCTGCTGGATACAAGTCTCAGAACAGATTTTTTACAAATTGACCAGCGTCAAAGAAACTATTGATAATTATCAAACTGATTTTCAATATTTTTTAGGAATTTTAAAAATTATCCAATTGCATCTGGCAGCAAACGAAGCATTAGTTTTAAATCAATAAACCCGGTTACCACCCGTAACAAACCGATGTTTAATAATGGCTAAAAATTGCATTTTATGCTTGCAAGGATAATCTTACCCAATTTGTATTGAAGCCGTTTTGTTCCCGGAAATGTTAAACATAACATCAACAAAAATGACTTTTTTTAACTTAATAAATCGATTTGTCAACGTAACGCGTAATATTCTATTATTTTTGCTGCCAGAATTAGGCAGTAAATCCAAGCAAACTATAGTGGACTATTTGCTTTTATTTTTCGGGCTCTCGCTATTCACTTACTTTCTTTTCAAAGGGATTCTCTATTCTTCCGCAAAAGAACTGTTCTTTAGCTAAAGGCCCTGAAACTGTATACAGCAAGTTTTGATTCACCTCAAATGGAAGATCAGACAAAAATGGGCGGCGGGATAAATATAAAAACTTGAATGGAAGGGTCTAAAATTTTGATCGTGCATGATGACTTTGAATTAAGGTCTAAGCTCTCCGACACGCTCATTCTCGGAAAATATGTTGTAGAGGCAACTTCGAGCGGAAAACAGGCTATGGATATTGTACGCAGCCGGCCGATAGACCTTTTGCTGTGCAGCGTTAACGTTGCTGAGATAGACGGCTTTGGCGTATTGCGTATGGTGAATAAATTTATGGAAACTGCCGGTATTGGTTTCATCATGTTATTGACCGATCATGATCCCATACATGCCCGCAGAGCGATGGAATTGGGTGCGGATGGCTACCTTATGCATCCTTACGACGACGGTGAGTTGTTAAACCAGGTAGAAGTACGACTTAGGAAAAAACGTTTCCAACATGAATTTTTCTTAAAACAACACATGCAATTCCGAACCTTACAGAACAGAAGCGACGAAGTAGCTTGGCTACGCAATAAGTTCCGGGAGCGATCACCTCGCAGATTAAAAAAAAATCAAATCTTATATTATCCAGGCGACCGTGCCTTAGGATTGCATTATGTATTATCAGGCCGCATTAAAACTTACTTGCGAGATGAAAACGGGCATACTATCATAACCGGAATTTACAACAAAGACGAGTATTTTGGTTTAAAAACGGTTTTACTGGGTGTAGAAATACAAGAAAGTGCAGAAGCCATAGATGTTTCTGAAGTGGCGACCCTGCCACTGGATGATGTTGAACGTATGCTATTGGACTATCCCGATCTTGCTCGTGTATTTAATCGGCACCTTGCCAGAAAACTGGTAGAACGTGAAGAACGTTTACTGGAGGCCGCGCATTATTCTGTCCGCAAACGGATTGCAAAGGTAATCCTCCGGCTTTGCCAGTCTAACCCAAAACTTTCGGCAAAAAACAGACTTAAAATATCCCGAAATGATTTAGCGAGCATTGTTGGCATTGCAACAGAAACTTTAAGCAGGGTTTTAAGCGATTTTTCCAGAGAGGGTTTGATTGAAAAAGATGGCAATGAAATCATTGTTCTTGCTCTTGATTTATTGAAAAATATGAAAAACTAAGTTTTATTTATTGCTTTCATCTACCTGTTTTATTTCTGCCGAAGATCAAGATATCTATTGTAGAACATCAACTTCTTTTGCGCATCATTTTCGCATTTTCGTTTACCTAATGAAACAAGATGATGCGCAAAAATGATAATTTTAAACTTGAAAGCCGGCAGATTACAGACCTTAAATCCTTTTTACAAATTTTCCAATCATTTGGCAAACAACAAAATGGTAGCGATGCTTTAAAATTTCTATATCAGCATACCTGCTTTCAATATTTAAATGCAGGTGAAATGTTGCATCATATTTCTGGCACATACAATGGTTCAATAATCATTGTGGTACAAGGTCTTTTAAACGGTTTTCTTGACAACGATCAACACATCGCGCAACAAAACATCTGGATTGGTGTACCAAACAGCGTTTTTTTAGTTAAAGGAAACTTACCAGCAAATAATGATGAAAAAATGAGCATTGAAGCACTCTCTCCCAGTTTGCTGATCATTATCCCATTTCAATTTATCGAGAAATCATGCGAAAAACATCCGGCATTAAATGCTATTTTCAATCAATTTCTTTATCCCAAAGCCATTAAAAGTTTAAATGACTTCACGCTTTTGCAGAAAATCACTGATCCGGGCACGCGTTACAACTACTTTTCCAAATTGTTCCCAGGTTTGTACAACATATTGCCCGTGCATTTACGTTACGCATACACCGGAACGGTAGCGAAGCCTTAATGTTAATAAGTTAAAAAGCGTAATGGGCGCAACTCCTATTTTTTTAACTCCACATATCTCATTAAACTGTATATTTGCCAAAGAGCAGTGCTTCTAAACCTATTGAGAATCCATAACTTATGAAACGTTTAATAGATCTTTTCCGCAATAAATATTTCCTGGCAACAGTTGCTTTTGCTTTATGGATGCTATTTTTCGATAAAAACGATATGATTTCTCAATATGAATATAGAAGTCAGGCGAACAAACTTCAGGAAGAAAAAGAGTATTACGAAAAAGAAACAACCCAGGTAAAAAAAGACCTGAACGAGCTGAATACCAACCTCAACACTGCTGAAAAATTTGCCCGCGAAAAGTACTTCATGAAGAAAGACAATGAAGATGTTTTCGTGATCATTCATGAAGATAAAAAGGATTAATCCTTAAAAAATATAATCATTTTTCCGGCCCATTTAAGTTTTCTAAAAACTAAACCAGTGCTGCACATTTTATATATTATTGCAATTACAGCTGAAGCAATGACGGCGGCCCTTTCTGCCGGGCGCCGCGAAATGGATTGGGTGGGCGTTTGTATTATTGCGTGGGTAACTGCGCTTGGTGGCGGCACAGTTAGAAATCTGCTTTTTGGTCACTATCCAATGAGCTGGGTTGAGCATCCGGAGTATTTGGTAATCACTGCAGCCGCAGCACTTGTTGCCGCATTAATTGCATCTGTGATGACTAAACTAAAACGCCTTTTTCTGTATTTGGATGCCCTCGGACTTGTAGTTTTCACCATAATCGGATGCCAGGTTGCACAGCAAATGCAATTGCCTCAACTTATTGTGCTTTTTAGCGGAATGATTACAGGCTGTGCCGGTGGCGTATTGAGAGACGTACTCTGCAATGAAATTCCATTACTTTTTCGTAAAGAAATTTACGCCAGCGCATCTATTGTAACCGGCGGTTTTTATATGGCTTTGCTGTATTTTGGCGCAAGTGATGTAGTTGCTACTTTTATTGCCGCCGCCGTAGGATTAGCATTAAGATTGCTTTCTATAAAATTTGCCTGGCAAATGCCAAAATTCGTTTATCGAGATGAATGGCATTGAACCTTATTGATAAAGTGTGGCAAGGAGAACTTACCTTGCCACACTTTACTTTACTATTTTTTCCCTTCTTTTATCTTTTCTTCAATAATTCTCCAATCGTAAAAATGGAAAGTTCTATCGGTACTCATGGCTACAAAAATGCCTTTTGGATATTGCGGACCTAAATTAACCGAAGTTGCATCCGCTCCATCTGTTTCCATCGCTTTTACAGGAATTTGTGCAAGTAACGGGTATTCATTTGCGTTTCCATTACTTCCTTCTCGCGGGTAAACCATGAATGTATGCGAACCTTGGTTTGATACCAGAATATAGCCGGTTTTATCGCCGGTTTTATAAATGGCAATCCCTTCATGATCTGCAGTGAATCCACTTTGTGCAAATAAAGCCAATTGATTGTCATTATGTGCATCAGGATCTGCCACGTACTTGCGTACGCCAGTTTGTTCATCAGAATAATAAATAAACCCGAGTTCATTATCCACTGCAATGGCTTCAATTTCTTTCTTACCACTATATTGCCCAAACTTACGCACAACCTTACCAGTAATGCCTCCGTTACCGGCATCGCTCAATTTATATTGCCATAAATAACCATCTGCGGGGCCAGTTTTACGTCCAACAATAGCAAAAATTGCATGATCTGTTGGTCTGGTATAAATAGAAATGCCCATAGGTGCACGCTCAGTTTCTCCTGTAAAAACTTCTATTCCGCCATTATCAATTGGCGTAAGGTCTGGCAAAGAAAAAATACGCAGTTTGTTGGTTTCGCGTTCGGTGGTGATGGCGATATCTACCTTCTTACCATGAAGCATAAATCCATATGCGATATCTACGTTATTTGGTCGTTGAATATTTGGAACGGTTTTCACTACCTTTCCAGCAAGATCGAACGCATACAATGCGCCGTCTTTATCTTTATCTGTTCCAATAATCAAACTTTTAGTTGCATCTTCCGGATTGATCCAAATTGCAGGATCATCGCTATCGTGCTTAACGGTCTCGGTAATTACAGTTGGCACAATACCATCTGGCCGAGAAACGATTTTACTTTTTTGACTAAAATTATTGTTGCAAGCAGAAAGAGCAATGGCAATTGCCGCTAAAAAAATCCGATTTGAATTGTTCATTTATTCTTTTTTTGATTGAGACAAAGTTGAATTTATCAACGTATCTGACCAAAATATTGGCGTTACAAATGGTTAACAAAGCAGCTTTGTGCGTAATCAAAAGGGCAACAAATGCGGATTAAAGTGTATTGACGCTATATTGATTGTATAAATGCCGTTAAACTGGAGCCTTGTTCCAGATTTAGCTTTTTCTTTAAACGGTATCTGGCAACGCGCAAACTATCTGTAGAAATGCCAAGTAAAGTTGCAATATCCGGCGCATTCATATTCAATTTAATCAGTGAGATAAATTTGATATCTGTTGCAGACAAACCAGGATTGATTTTCTGCAGTTCCTGAAAAAATTCCTGGTTAATTTCTTCAAAAATTCTCCGGAAATCATCCCAATAAACATCTTTATTAAAATTCTGATTGATCTTGTTCAGCAAACTGCGCAGCTCTTTTTTATAGCTCCGTCCATCGCTTTTAATCATTTCAGTTAGCGCTTCCCTGATGTCCTCAAGCAATTGGTTTTTTTGAATGGTCTGCAAGGTATGTGCGGTAATTTCTCTGGCTTTGGTTTGTAGATTTTCTTTTAGCTGGTCTTCCTGTAATTTCTTATTTTTCAGGTCTACCTCCATCAGCTGCTGCTCCGTTTTAAGTATCTGATTTTCTTTTTCGCGAATGGCACTTTCATTAATAATACGCTGCCGCTGATTTCTGATAATCACAAATGCAATTAAAATCAGCAAAACGCCAACAATTCCGGAGCTGACATATAAAACGGTAGAAATCTTTTTCTGCCGGGCCATTTCTGCAATTTGCATGTCTTTACGGTCTAAACCATAAATTACTTTTAGTAATGCTTCCTGGTTTTTAGTTTCTTCAGAATAAGAGTTTAGAAAATAGGTTCTGCTCAGTTCAAGGTAATAAAAGGTACTATCTGCTCTATTTAGAAAGTTGAAGGTTTTGCCTAAATCGCGGTATGCGCTGCTTAACCTGCTATTTGCCTTAACTGCACGTGCCAATTTTTCTGCTTTCCGGGTATACAGCAATGCTTCGCGATATTGCCCTTGTTTGCGGTAAACATCGCCCACATTGTTGTACGCATCTATACGCATTTCGGTATTATCACTTTGCTCAAACCAGCTCAATGCTTTAAAAAAATGAAAATGTGCTTTGGCAAATTGCCCTTTATCTTCATAAATGCTGCCCAGATTTTCATGAACTGAAGCAATACCTTCATCATCTGCAAGGGCTTGAAAAACCTCCATGGCCTTTTCCTGGTAAACATAGGCACTGTCGTAATTCAGTGTTTTTTCGTAAAAATGGCCAAGATTGGCATAGGTTTGAGCGAGGCCTTTTTTATTGTCTCGCTGTTGATAAATGGACAAAGCCTTGAAGAAATTTTGCCTGGATTCTTTTTCCTGTTTGGTAATTAAAAGAATTAAACCCAAATCATTCAGGTTTCCGGCCCGGAGTTCTTCATTATTTGCCGACCGGAAAGTTTCTTCTGATTTAAGGTGATAATTGAGCGATTGGGTAAATAATCCCATTTGGTAGCAAATCTGCCCCATGTTTTGAAGTGCTTTCGCCTGACCTACCAAATCTGAATTTAGTCTGGCTTTTTTATAGGCTTCATTTTCCTGAACAAATTGCGCATCCGATGGGCGCAGTGAACTGTGTTCAAGCCGGTCATTTATTTCTTGTATTGAAGCACCAGTTTGCGCATTGAGTAAATTACCCAATGCGCAAATCAGTGCAATGATTATTAAAAACCTTTGTTTACCCATATCGTAAACAAACTTAGATATTTTTCTAATCATACCCGCTTTTTAAGCGCTTTATGCCTAGAAATCAAATTTAACTCCCAAATTATACCGTGGGCGGTAGTATTCCATTTGCCTGGTTTGGTTTACCACGCCTTGGTAATAGCGTAAAGGCTGGTTGGTTAAATTAGTTGCTTCTGCAAAAATACGTGCAACTTTGGAAATTTTAAATGAGGCATTGGCATCAAGAAAAAACTGTTTATCGTAATAAACGTCGCCAAAAGGATCGCTACCCAATTCGTCAATATATGCAGCTGTATAATTTGCCGATAACCTTGCAGAGAAACGGCTGTTTTCCCAAGAAAGTGAAGCATTTAGCATATGCGGCGCTGTACCTGGTAATGTTACACCATCTCTTGGTTCTCCATCAGAGTTGGTGATTCCTTTGGCTTTTGATTTTGTATAGGTATAATTGGCATATACACCAAAACCTTTTAGAAACTTACCCGGTAGAAAATCCAGCTGCCGTTGAACGGCCACTTCCAGTCCGTATACATCTACACTTTCGCCATTTCTGTTTTGTGTAAAAGCCCATTGTGCGCCTGCCGGAATTGGATTGGCTAAATCTGGAAAGTCTGCAGCAAATTTTTCTGCTGTATACGCTCGGTCGCTATACGTGTAAATGAAATTTTTAAGACGTTTGTAAAAAACTCCTCCAGAGATAATTCCAACTGATTTAAAATACTGTTCTGCCATTAAATCAAGATTAAATGCATTTGTTGCATCCAAATCCGGATTACCTGCAGAAATTTCTTCATCGCCTGGTATTGTTCCAACAAATGGCGTTAGTGCGTAATAATTTGGTCTTGCTAAAGCTGTGGTTGCTGCTGCACGTAAAACCAAATCGTCATTTGCCTGGTATTTAAAACTTACGCTAGGAAGCCAGTCTGTATACGCATTTTTTGAACTCCGTACACCTGTCAGATCTTCTTCATTCTGGATAATATTTCCGGTATAGTTGATTGTAGTATGCTCCATACGTAAACCTACTATCGCAGATAATTTTGCATTAATATCCTGGTCCCAGCGCAGGTATCCTGCGTAAATATTTTCTTTAGCATTGTAATTCAAAGCTAAGTATTCACTTGCGGCGTCTTGAGCATTGAATACCGATGAGTTTGAAAGATTTAAACCAGCAAGGTAAGCGCGACTGGCAAACAGACCTGGTACATATTGATTTCCGGCCTGAAAATTACTTCCATTGAAATATGTATTTGGAATTTGGCCTAAACTTGGGATCAAATCTTCATTTACAGGCTCATATTCGGTAAAAGAGTTGTTTCTATTTTTATCTTTAATCCTTAATCTACCCCCGAAACGTAGACGCCCTTTTTGATCTTCGATTACCGAGAATGGAACACGGAAGTTTAATTTTGCACCAAACTCTGATTCTTTGGTTAAATCGGTATTTTCTGAAATAGTATTCAATCCGGCTGTACCGGCATCAAAATTACTGGCCGTAAAGTTTGGATAGTCGCTTGTTCCGGTAAAACTCAAATCCTGATCGCCTTCTCTGAAAAGCATGTAGCGTTCATTCGGGCGATATTCTCTGGCAGTAGAGTAACTAACGGACCAATCCATGTCTAAACCAGAACTGATCAAATGCTCGCCGCGAAGCGAATAATTCTGCACGCGTTGATCTTCTAACCTGGTCATCTGGTTGCGGTCATTATCTACGCCACCTTTAGTTTGCATACCAATACGGCCAGTGTAACCCACAATTTGGTTGCTTCCGTTATACTGTGGTTCAATATCATCTATGCGAAAACGGTATCTGTTTTCGCGGTCATCGCGCCAATTGTACATTGCATTGGCGAAAATGGTATGATTTTTTCCTAATTTGAAATCAAATGCACCTGCTACACTTCTTCTTATTCTTTGAACATTATACTGGCGGATGTCTTGCTCTTCGACATAGGCGTTTCCGAAATCGTCTTTTGCCCAAACAGCTTCTACGTTGTCAGATCCGTAAACATTATTGTTATAAGATCCGCTTAAAACCATTCCGATTGCATTGTTTGCAAAACGATTTCCGTAAACAAAACCGCCTGTATATAATGCTTTATCACGTATTGGATTGTAACCGGTTGATACCGTTGCAGAAATTCGCTCGCCATTTGGAGAAGCGCGGGTAATAAGATTTACAGAACCGCCGATGGCATCTGCATCCATATCAGAAGTTAAAGTTTTATTTACTTCAATGCTGGAAATCATATCTGAAGGAATTAAATCCATCTGAACGCGTCTGTTATCGCCTTCGGCAGATGGAATTCTATCGCCGTTAAGCATTACAGAATTGAGTTCTGGCGCCAAACCACGGATGATGATGTTACGCGCTTCACCCTGATCATTCTGCATAGTAACACCAGGAACGCGTTTTAAAGCATCTCCAATATTGGCATCTGGAAAACGACCTACCTGATCTGAAGAAATAATGTTTGTAATGTTTGCTTTGCTTTTTTGCTGGTTTAGTGCCCTTGCCTGTCCGCGTAAACGATCGCCCATAACCACTACTTGTTCCATCGCAATTGAGCCATCTTCAAGTGAAAAATTGATCACTGCATTTCCGTTTGCCTGCACATTTACGGTTTGTTTCTGGGTTTTATAACCCATATAAATTACCTCAATTTCATAGCTGCCTGCTGGCACACGTAGAAACTCATAATCGCCCGTCTGATCTGATGTGGTATACCGATTTCCGGTATTCAGCCTGATGGTAGCGCCGGGTAAAGATGCCTTTGTGGCCTTTTCAATAATTTTACCTGTAATTAAACCAGTGCCTTGTGCCCTGCAAATAACGACAGATAAAAGTAAAAGTACTGAAGTAAAGAGTGTTTTCATTTTTCGCAATTAAAACGGTTTGTATTGGAATACTTTTTTATCAGCACGAAATTGAAAAATCTCATTGCCTTAGCCCAATTTCAGCCGTTACAAAAAAGAAACCCCCGTGAACGGGGGCGTTAACACAAGAGATACAGAGACATAATATAAAAGTATAACAAACTGATAAACAATAACTTAAACTATATTAAATTATCCATTAAGCTTCTGTTTCCTAAACAATAAGAGAATGTTAAGCGATTATAAATAAAATGTTAAGCTGTTTTGTTACTAGCGTTCGCCGTTACGTTTGCGTAGAAACCATTCTGTAGAAAACAGTAGAAGAATCCCGAAAAACAAATACTTCATATTGATCAGTTCATCGTATTTGCGATCTTCATAACGGATGGTTTTAATGTTCTCGTTCTTCAAAATTTCATCGGCAATAGCAGAAATCCTATCAGCACTAAACATCTTTCCTCCGCTTTGTGCAGAAATGGTATGGAGCAATTGGTGATTGGCGGTAGTTTGCAGAAATTCAGAAACCAACGCATTTACGTAAAAGCTGCCTTTAGCTGTAAACTTCTCACCACCAAAAGTGGTATTGGCTATATAGCTGTAGTTGCCCGCAGGCATATCGCCAGCATTTAACTGGTAAGCATTCTCCGTTTTAGAAAATACGAAATTGAAAACCTTGCCGCTTTCGTTTTTCACCTGCAAACTTACTTCTGGCTCATTTACAGATTGATAACTTTGGTTATACAATGTTGCATTAAATTGAATTGGCTCATTTTCTTCAAATGCAGACTTGGAGGTAAATACCTTAAATCTTCTTTTATCGTCTTTAACAGATAGAAACTGAACGGCTTTAGAAATCAGATCATTTAACACAGAAGGTTGGATATTATTTTCGGCTTCAGAGAGTTTCCATCTCCATAAACCTTCTCCCATCAGATAGCCTGTTTTGCGGCCATTTTCTTGAGTAAAGAAAAGCAAAGGTTGCTGCGTAGTTATATTCCCAATCCGTTGGTAAAAAACGGTAAAAGAGTTAGCAGAAACGCTAAGTTGCCCAAACGGACTAAGCAATGGATCAAATTGGGCAAAACGCTTCTGATCTTCGTTTGTGAGGTTGAAGCTGGAAAAGTCTGTTGCATAAACAGGATAGGTTTCTTGAACTGTGCCGTTTGAAGAACTTAAACTAACCTGATTCTGAATTTGGTTAAATGCTGCAATATTACTTTGTGCGCCCACAATAAACCAAAGCGGGCTTTTAATATTTCTAAGTTTCTGCAGAAAACTGCTCGAAAAATTCTGTACATCCGGAATCTGATACAGCAAGATTAAATCAAATTTAGATGGTTCTGCGCTATTTAAATCGTCGCCAACTGCCAATTTGGCTTCGTAATGTTTATTGAGTGATATGGCTTCTTTCAAAACAGAAAGATCCGGATGTGGTCCGGCTGCAGCAATCAATACTTTCTGCCGCCCATCAATCACTTCTACATAAAAACTTTGAACATTATTTTTATTGGTAATCTCATTGGGTAAAGCATTCAACTGAACGTCAAATTTCTGAATACCAATTTTGCCCGCATGTAGTTTCAATGCAACAGTTTTAGTAAAGGAATTTCCGGTAATGGCAACACTTTGCTGCTGAATTTTTGAGCCATTCTGGCTTACCGACAAGTCGGCTTTTTCTCCGTTACTTTGAAAAGCCTGTATCTGGATTTCTACGGTAAAATCATCATCCAAATAAACGATATTATTGTAGTTGATATTAGAAATCAACAAATCGCGTTTCGGAATGGTATCGCCCAAAGCGACCGTATAAACAGGCGCATTAATCTGATCTAAACCATATAATGGATTACCACCGCGGTTAAAAATCCCATCGGTAGCCAATACGATTGCGCCAATATTTTGGTTTGCATATTCCTCTTTAACCCGTTCAAAAAACATAGAAGCATCGGTACGTTTGGCCTGATTTTTAAAATCAAAACCAGGTTCGACAGCATCGCCAAAGTGATATGTCTTTACTTCATATTGATCGGATAATTTCCCGGCAAGTGCGTTGAGGCCGTTTTGGTACGCACTTTCATTAAAACCTACTGCTTTCACTTGTGCTACAGAAGCAGAATTGTCTTGTGCAATTAAAATCAGTGGTTTTTGTAAAGTATAATTTATGATTTTCAGCAGCGGTGCAAAAAGTATCCAGGCAATAAGTGTTACAGAGAAAACCCGGAGAGCTGTTAAACCGTATTTCAGTTTCTGATTCAGATTGCTGTTTTGCCGGTAAAGTATCCATGCATACAAGATACCAAGTGCCAAACATCCCAGAAATGATAAAATTGTAGCGCCGGAAAACATACCAATCATAATTCATAAAGATGGTAAATTTGACGAGAATTTCAAGTTTTTAATCTCTAAAGCACATAAAGATATTACGTAAACCATAGGATTTGACAATAGATTTCTCCTTTTCGGAACTTTGTATTTTATCGAACAATGCAGCGTTTATATCATTTCCTGAATGAAATTATTTAGTTTTATAGCATAGAAATTTATGAAATTAATCGTCCTCGCATTTTTACTATTCTCGAATTTTATGGTTAATGCACAAAACAATTTTACCGGCACACAATTAAAGTTTGAGCGCGTAGAAAGTGCTTATCGCGAGAAATGGCCTGCAATACAGAAGAGTCTGCTTACACAGCACATCAATGGCGATTATGAGATGCTTGTGAATGCGTATAAGGCAGAAGGCAAATTGGAGGTTTGGTTAAAAGATAAAACGGCCAAACAGTTTAGCTTATTCCACACTTACGATTTTTGCGCCCACTCTGGAGTTTTAGGTCCGAAATTATATGAAGGCGATAAACAAACACCGGAAGGATTTTACTACATCAATATTTTTAACCCGATGAGCACCTATTATTTATCGTTGGGCATCAATTATCCAAATGCTGTTGATGTATGGCGAACCGGAGAAAAACGCTCGCCTGGAAGTGACATTTACATACATGGCAATTGTGTTACAGTAGGCTGCATTCCGCTAACAGACGATAAAATTAAGGAGTTATATCTTCTGGCTTTATTTGCTACCGATGCAGAAAACCACAAAATCCTGGTAAATATTTATCCTTTTAAAATGACTGATGCGAACCTAAGAAAATTTGGCAGTCAGTTCCCTGCAGAGCAAGAATTCTGGAAAAACCTCCAAAAGGTTTATCAGGCATTCGAGAAAAAGTATTTATTCCCCAAAATTAGTTTGGAAGCTGGAGCGTATGTTTTAAAATAGAAAGTTTTATATTTAAACTTTTTCGGCATAAAAAAAGCTACCAAGATATTTCCTGGTAGCTTTTCAGCTTCTAAAGAAATTAGATGCTAAATATTAAAGCATTCCGCCACAAACAGATAAAGTTTGTCCGGTTACGTAAGCGCTCATATCAGAAGCCAGAAAAACGCAAACATTTGCAATATCTTCTGTTTCGCCGGCACGTTTTAAAGGAATATCTTTTTCCCATCCTGCAACAACCGCCGGATCTAAAACTTCAGTCATTTCTGTACGGATGAATCCTGGAGCTACAACATTTGCACGGATATTTCTAGAACCCAGTTCTTTCGCAACCGATTTAGTAAAACCTATAATTCCGGCTTTAGATGCTGCATAATTTGCTTGTCCGGCGTTACCTTGTACACCAACAACAGAACTCATGTTAATGAAAACACCTTTACGGGCTTTCATCATCACTTTAGAAGCCGCTTTAGTTACGTTGAAAATTGATTTTAGATTGATGTTGATTACGTCATCCCAATTTTCTTCACTCATACGCATTAACAAACCATCTTTTGTGATACCTGCATTATTAACAACAATATCAATGGTACCAAATTCGGCAACAATATCATTGATTAACTGTTCTGCCTGATCGAATTTTGAAGCATCAGAACGATATCCTTTTACTTTTGTACCAAAGCTTTGCAATTCTTGCTCTAAAGCTTCTCCTTTTTCAACAGAAGATAAATATGTGAATGCGACGTTAGCACCTTGTTCGGCAAATTTTTCAGCAATTTTGCGTCCAATTCCTTTAGATGCTCCCGTAATTAAAGCTGTTTTTCCTTCTAATAATTTCATAACCTTTAAATCCCCTAAAGGGGACTTTTATATAATGTCTAAAAATTTAATTTCTCAAAGTTAATATTAATTGCCGTGTTTAGGCAATGTATTAAAGTGCCGGCTCTTGCTGGCTAAGACAATGGAAGCTTCCGAGTCCCCAAATAATATCTACAGAATTTATTCCGATGACTTTTCGATCCGGGAAACAACCTTGGATAATGTCTAATGCTTTCTGATCATTTACATCGCCAAAAACCGGAACAATTACCGCAGCATTGGCAATATAAAAGTTCGCATATGACGCTGGTAAACGCGTATCATCATAAATTACTGGCGATGGCATTGGCAATTCAACAATTTTTAGCGCACGGCCGTCTTTTAGTTTCATCGTTTTGAGCAACTTAAGATTCTCTTGAAGCAACAGGTAATTTTCATCTAATGGATTGCTTTCTACTACTGTCAAAACTGTATCTTCATTTACAAACCGGGTAATGTCATCTATATGGCCATCGGTATCGTCGCCTACAATTCCATCTCCTAACCATAAAACTTGTTCTGCACCATAATATTCGGTTAAATATTGTTCTATCTGATCCTGGTTTAAATGCGGGTTTCTATTCTCATTTAACAAACAAGCGGTGGTTGTTAATACTGTTCCTGCTCCATTAAATTCTACAGAACCGCCCTCCATTACAATATCTGGTGCAAAAAGTGGCAAATCGAAATGTTGCGCAATCTTAGTTGGTATTACATCATCCAGATCAAAAGGTGGATATTTTCCGCCCCAAGCATTATAACCCCAATCTACAACAGCTTTTACGCCGTCTTTTAAAACAAATGCCGGTCCATGATCGCGGCACCATGCATCATTGCTTTCATTGAAATAAAACTCGATCTGACTTAGATCTGCATCCACTTTTTCCAGTTCAGAGATTGCGAAAGCCTTCATTTCTTCATCTTTCACATTAATGCGAACTTTCTCGCCTTCGGCTACAGCTTTAATGAACTGGCAATAAGGGTTGTATATCGTTTCGATTTTACCAGGCCAACTTGCTTCTTTATGTGGCCAACTTAGCCAGGTAGCAGTATGTTTTGCCCATTCTGCCGGAAAGGAATAACCTTGTTTTTTCGGCGAATAATCGAATTGATTAAGGTTTAACGCCTTCTTTGGAGGAAAATTTGACATAGTTTTTAAGTCCGAAGTCGGGTGTCCGAAGACGGATGATATAAATTGTTAAAAAAAGTCCGACGCCGGTTGTCCGAAGTCGGATGATGCACTGTTAAAGCCTAAGGCCGTTGTTTGAAGTCAGAACGCGTTACCTCGAATTCAATTTAATGTTTTGATTAAAGCATAAATCATAACTAAAATCTCTTCGCATGTTTTTATAATGTTTCTGAAAAATTTCTTCTGTTATATAATTTCTTCTTTTGGCAAGATGTAAACAATTTACCACTTCTATGTCTGATCTTAGGGCATATCCTAAAAATCTTTTAAACTCTGGATTGGTTTGACCTGTACTTCCTTCGGCGATATTCATTGAAATCGAATCGGCAGCACGCTTTGCTTGAGATGTTAAAACATAAACCTCTTCTTTAGGAAAGGTTTTAGTCATTTTATCAATCTCGTCAGCTAAGTCTAATGCCTTCTCCCAAACTTTAAGTTTTTCAAATTTAAAAGCCATTTACCCACGGTTAAGTTCATTAAGCATGAAGATACTAATTTTGAACTATAATTAGACATCAAGTCTTCTGTCTCCGGTCTTCCGACCTCCGACTTATTTAATCTCCATCAATATACCTTTTGGTAATTGGTTGATAGGAATCAATTCGTCTATCGCGCAAAAATGGCCAATGTTTACGAAAGAAATCCGATTCTGAAAGATTCAGTTCTACAACTTCTGTTTCTTCCTGATCGTGGGACGCAAGGTACAATAACTTACCCTGTGCATTTGTAGCGAAACTACCGCCCCAGAATTTCATTGCGCCATCTTGCTCAAAACCTACACGGTTAACACTTATTACCGGAACGCCATTGGCAACTGCGTGTGAACGCTGAATGGTTTGCCATGCATTGTATTGATCTTGATTGGTTTCTTCGTCCTGATCTGTAGCCCAACCAATTGCTGTTGGGTAAAACATAATATCGGCACCCATTAAGGCTGTAATTCTTGATGCTTCCGGATACCATTGGTCCCAACAAATCAGAATACCAATTTTAGCGAATTTCGTTTCAAAAACTTTGTAACCTAAATCGCCCGGTGTAAAGTAAAATTTTTCGTAAAATGCCGGATCATCCGGAATATGCATTTTGCGGTATTTACCCAAGTAAGTTCCGTCGGCATCCAGAACAGCAGTTGTATTGTGGTACAAACCTTCTGCACGTTTCTCAAATAATGAAGCAATGATTACTACACCTAATTCTGCCGCAACAGTAGATAATGCGTCAGTAGATGGGCCGGGAATGGCTTCCGCCAAATCAAAATTATCATAATCCTCAACATCGCAAAAATACAGCGAGGTAAAAAGTTCCTGCAAACACACAATTTGTGCACCTTTAGCAGCAGCTTCCCTAACCTTGAAAATTGCCTTGTCTAAATTTTCCTTTTTATCTTTAGTACAGCTCATCTGCACCAAGCCAACTTTTACTTTCTTCATGTTTTTAAATTATTGAATTTGATCACGTGAATCAATGCGGTAATGTTCCATCAATACATTCCCAAATCTCCATTATTCAGATTTCGCCGCAAAGTTACTACTTTGCTAAAAAGAGAACGGCATATTTCTGTAATTGTTTTTGATTAAAAACACCAAAGCCAACTGCGTGTACAATTGGCTTTGGTATTACTTTTTATTTATCAATGCTTTCAATTCTGAACGTGTAACTGTTTTCATCGCTAACTGGCAGCTCATAGTCAGGTAGCGGACCTGGGCCGCAGCTGGCATTACCTATACCGCGTTGTTTATAATCCAGATTTAGGTAAGTTTCTGGCTGGCGATTTGTTTTTAATTTAAAACCATTTTTTAACTTCCACAAACTTTGGTTGGCAAAATGCAAAGCAGAAAAATTCAGATTTCCACCAGAACTAAATTTAAAACCACCCTCTGCACCTGTAACGGTAACCCAACGAATATCTTCCCGGTTGCCCATACTCTGCGCCCGAACGTAGTTTTCTTCCATTCCCGTTACCGTATTTTTATATATGCCAAGATTAGCGGATGTTTTTCTATCCACATAATTTTCTTGCGGACCGCGGCCGTACCAACTAAGATTTTCCATTTTTGGATCCATCACCAATTGAACGCCCAATACCGGTACTTTAAGTTTATCTTTTGTGTTATCTACCCTAACCTGCATATCTACTACGCCAGTGGTGTAAAATGTATAAACCAAAGTATAAGGAATGGCATTTGCGTCAGGGTCTGCAAAACGGGCCATCATTTCCATTTTTACTTTTATAGATTGGCCGTTGTTTACCAATGCATAATTAAAATCTTCCAGGGTAGTTTTTACCGCAAAATCCTCGCGCTGATCATTGTTGATGCTTCTGTACCAGTTTAATAAAAATCCCTTTTTATCGTATATCAATTCCCGGCCTTTAATTTTCAGGCTATTTAAAAATCCATTTTTTAGGTTGAAATCAGCATGGATCTGATCGCCCCTCACAGTAAACAAATCGTCTGTTCTATCCATTGTAAGCTGAACATCCGCATTAGCCGCAATCTCTGGCAAAGTGTTTTGTGGCGAGAGTTGAAATTGTATGTTTGCCACTTCTGTTCCGGCTTTTGCCCAACGCAAATCTTTTGCCAGCTCAAAATAGAGGTTTAACAAATATTCATGTCCCTGATTTTGGGTTATTTCTGCCGGAATGCTAACCTCAGCAGATTGGTTTGGAGAAAGATCCACCGTTGCAATTTCACCAGTTTTTACCGGCGAGCCATCTTCCAGAATACTGTAATGAATTTTGAAAGCATTCAGGTTGGTAAAATCGTATTTATTGGTGAGTTTAACTTTGAGTTTAGCCAAATCAACAGCATCTACTTTGATATATTGATATACCTTTTTTACTTCCAGCAATTTAGCCGTAATCTGCCTGTCTGGTGTCGTTAATCCATTCAGACAAAAATCACCATCATTGGGTTTATCGCCAAAATCCCCGCCCATATAATATTCGTTTTTCGGCGCGCCAAATTTGTTGATGCCCTGGTCTACCCAATCCCAGATACAACCGCCAATGGTTCCTTTAGAGTGGTTTTCAATAAAATCCCAATACTCTGCAAGGTTTCCAACCGCATTGCCCATCGCATGTGCATATTCACATAAAAAATACGGTTTAACGGTTTGGGCAGCATCTACTTTTTTCATATACTCAATGGTTGGGTACATATTCGAAACAATATCTGCCACATTATTTTTTCCTTCGTAGTGTACGGGGCGAATAGAATCCAGCTTTTTAATCGCTACGTAAACCGAATCGAAATTTGATCCGTTACCAGATTCATTTCCCATCGACCAGAAAATAACTGAAGGGAAATTTTTATGTTCCTGAACATTGCGGATATTCCGATCTAAATAAGCCGGCAACCAAGAAGCCATTCTGCTTATTGAATTGTTGCCGTGACATTCCAGATTGGCCTCTGCCATGGTATATAAACCATAATAATCAAACATGGCATACATCTTAATATCATTTGGATAATGACTGGTACGGATGGTATTGATATTGGCTTGTTTCATCATCAAAATATCCTGCTGCATAGATTCAACGGGCACCGCTTTCCCAAATTCCGGATGTATATCGTGTCGGTTTACGCCTTTAAACAAAACCTGCTCTCCATTGATCAATACATATCTGTCTTTAATTTCTATTTTTCTGAAACCGATTTTTGTAGAAAATACTTCAGTTGGCTTATCTGCACTCTCTGACAAAGTAAAAATCAATGTATAGAGATTCGGATTTTCTGCCGACCAGAGCAAAGGTTTTTCTACTGCCGTGGAAATGTTAACCGCATCAGACTGTGCGCCTTTAAAACTTTCTATTTGTTGTTGCAGCTTCGCGATTTCTTTCCCTTCCGGATCAATAACCGAAATCGTTAATTGAGCTTTTTTAGATCTTTTTTTCTCTGCATTGCGCAGAATTGTTTTGATTTTTAATGTTGAAGTAGAGAAATTGTTCCCCGCAAAGTCGGTCTGAATGGCAAAATCATTTATATGCGTTTTGGGCACAGCGTAAAGTGCCACATCGCGGTAAATACCGCTCAAACGAAACATATCCTGATCTTCAATATAACTTCCATCGCACCAGCGGTACACTTCTACCGCCAGATTATTGTCGCCAACGCGCACTTGATCTGTAATATTAAATTCGGCAATGCCATTAGAATCTTCGCTGTATCCAACCTTCATGCCATTTACCCAAACGTACATTGCGCTGTAAACACCATCAAAACGCAAGTAAATTGCCTTTCCATCCCAGTTTGCCGGAATATTAAAATTGCGTTTATAAGAGCCTACAGGATTGACTTCTTTTTCATTTGTATAACCTTCTTGCGGCCGAATAAATGGCGGAGAATTTTTGAATGGATAGGTAATGTTGGTGTAAATTGGCGTTCCGTAACCCAGCATTTCCCAGTTAGAAGGAACCGGAATTTGTTTCCATTGCGAAACATCATAATCTGCTTTATAAAATCCGATTGGCCTTTCTGATGGTTGTTTAACCCAATTGAAATACCAGTTTCCGTTTAAAAGCTGGTACAAAGTAGATTTATTTTTCTTCCAGGGCTGATTAAAAGATTCGTCGTTTTTCAAACTCTGCACATCCTCAAAAGGAATAATTGGCGTATGCGGTTTTTCTTTGTTGATTCCAAAAATTGCCTCATTTTCAATTTCTGTATCACCTACGCGCTTTTCGGCTATAATTTTTGCGGTAGACTCCCGAATATCCCAGATTGCGGCATTTGTTGTGTCTTTCAAATGGAATAATTTTCCGTCTTTCTCGCCAAGCGCATAATTACTGGCTTTAGAGATAATACTGAATTTGCCATTTTCATTTTTAGTAATTCTCCACTGCTGGTTGTTGTTGTAATTGTCATTATCCCATAAAACCGCGGCATTCCCGTCGCCCGTAGTTTTATTCGCATTGTCTATACTTTTAAAACCATCTGCGGTAGAAATGGTGTAAAACCCATTTCCAAGAGAGGAGAAAGACCAAGCCTGACTGGCAGAATTTTTGTCTTCTGGTTTTAAAGCTGGAGTATCATCATTCTGCGTATTTCCATTATGATCTACCGCAGTGCTTCCTTTAATCAGCTTATAGAAAACACCGGTTTGAAAATTTTGAGCGAAAATAAAACTTGGAAAGAAAAGCAGAATTGCGCTTAGAATTGAACGAAAATCTTTTACTGACATTTTAGGTTTGTTTGGTTAATGCTTATGGTTTCAAATATAACAAACTAAGCATAAAACGTTTAACTAAATCTTAAAACGCCAATAGAATTCTATTAATTGATGGGGTTCAAATTGAATCTAAAGATAGAAAAGTGGAAATTAGACAGACTTAAATTCTGCCAGATACGCAACAGAAAGATGTTTGGAATTACACACCAATATCCTCTCTATATTCTTGCTGCAGTTCAAAAAGGCACTTTGCACAGAGGCAGCCGTCGTATAATTCTGAAATATATTGAACTTCATTAATGCTTAATTGTACCACACTGCATTGGCATTTTGTATACGAATTGGCCTTGCATTCTATAGCAGTTCCGCAGCGCTCGCAGGGAATAATTTCGTGTTTGCTATGTTTTAAAGGATTGTTCATTTGTTCACTCGTTCATTAGTTCATTGCTGTTTGGCGCTTGATAAAATGAACCAATGGCCAATGAACTATTGAACTAAAACAAAAGTAAGGACAAAAAATAAGGTTTTGAGCGTTTGCCCAAAACCTTATCTGTTTTATTGCTTTATCGTGAAAAGGCATTGACTGTTGCAATAAGATTGCCTC
Organism: Pedobacter terrestris; assembly: GCF_052343045.1. NCBI lineage: Bacteria > Pseudomonadati > Bacteroidota > Sphingobacteriia > Sphingobacteriales > Sphingobacteriaceae > Pedobacter > Pedobacter terrestris. The sequence goes on from NZ_CP180264.1 coordinate 3,691,261, forward strand.
GTCGGCTGAAAAAGCCTTCTCGCAATGACGACCTTCAGCCTTCCGCTCCGCTACCTTAACCAGAACAGCTGATACAGCCTTCTTCCATTGAACAAACTGGTCCGTCAACGATTTCTTCTGCAACCTGATCTTGAGTCATTTGAGCAGGAATTACCGCTTCTATAGCTTTGCCACCTTGATTTTCTACCGTAAATTTAACTGCTTGAGAAGCTGCTTGTGTACGCAAGTAATACATACCTGTTTTTAAGCCTTTCTCCCATGCATAAAAATGCATTGAAGTTAATTTTGAAGTATTTGGTGCGTTTACGAAAAGATTTAGCGATTGCGATTGACAGATATAAGCACCGCGATCTGCAGCCATATCTATAATGTTACGCATCTTGATTTCCCAAACTGTTTTGTACAATTCTTTGATATAATCCGGAATTTCTGCAATGGCCTGGATTGAACCGTTTGCCAATATGATTTTGTTTTTCATATCGTTGTTCCAAAGGCCTAGTGCAACTAAATCTTTTAACAAATGTTTGTTTACGACAACAAATTCTCCACTTAGTACACGACGGGTGTAAATGTTTGAAGTATATGGTTCAAAACATTCGTTATTACCCAAAATTTGCGAAGTTGATGCCGTTGGCATTGGCGCAACAAGTAAAGAGTTGTATACACCATCTTTCACTACTTTCTTACGTAAAGATTCCCAATCCCAACGTCCGCTGTCTGGCGTTACGTTCCATAAATCAAACTGGAACTGACCTTTAGAAAGTGGCGAACCTTTAAAAGTTTGGTAAGGACCATTTTGTACTGCCAAATCATGCGAAGCAGTCATTGAAGCGAAATAAATGGTTTCAAAAATATCTTTGTTCAAACGTTTTGCTTCATCACTTTCAAAAGGTAAACGCAATAAGATAAAAGCATCAGCCAAACCTTGTACACCTAAACCAACTGGTCTGTGGCGCATGTTTGAATTTTCTGCTTCCTGAACAGGATAATAGTTATGATCGATAATTTTATTCAGGTTTAATGTAGCCTGATACGTTACTTCGTATAATTTTTCATGATCAAATTGTCCATTAATGACGAAACGAGGCAAAGCCAATGAGGCCAGGTTACACACCGCAACTTCATCTTTAGAAGTGTATTCTATAATTTCTGTACACAAGTTAGAACTTTTAATCGTTCCAAGGTTTTGCTGGTTAGATTTGCTGTTTGCAGCATCTTTAAACAACATATATGGTGTACCGGTTTCAATTTGAGAATCTAAAATGGCGAACCAAAGTTCTTGTGCTTTAACTGTTCTACGGCCACGTCCTTCAGCCTCATAAGAAGTATACAATTTTTCAAATTCAGCACCAAAGCAATCTGCAAGTCCTGGTGCTTCATGTGGGCAGAACAATGTCCAATCGCCATTGTCTTTTACGCGTTGCATAAACAAATCGTTGATCCATAAAGCGTAAAATAAATCGCGGGCGCGCATTTCTTCTTTACCGTGGTTTTTGCGCAAGTCTAAAAATTCAAAAACATCTGCATGCCAAGGTTCAAGATAAATGGCAAAAGCGCCTTTACGTTTACCTCCGCCCTGATCTACATAACGTGCAGTATCATTAAATACACGCAACATTGGGATAATACCATTACTGGTTCCGTTGGTTCCACCGATGTATGATCCTGTGGCGCGGATATTGTGAATACTTAAACCAATACCACCAGCACTTTGCGAAATTTTCGCCGTTTGTTTTAATGTATCATAAATCCCATCGATGCTGTCATCTTGCATGGTAAGCAAGAAACACGATGACATTTGCGGTTTTGGTGTTGCAGCGTTGAATAATGTAGGCGTAGCGTGCGTAAACCAACGCTCGCTCATTAAGTTATAGGTTTTGATTGCGCTTTCGATGTCTTCTTTATGGATACCAACAGAAACGCGCATGAATAAATGTTGAGGGCGCTCAACAATTTTTCCGTTTACTTTTAGCAGATATGATTTCTCCAGGGTTTTGAAACCGAAATAATCGAAACCAAAATCGCGGTCGTAGATAATAGAACTGTCTAATATATCTGCATTTTTTGTAATGATCTCATAAACATCGTCTGCAATAAGTGGAGCTTCTTTCTTTGCCTTCGGGTCAATATATTCGTACAACATTTTCATTGTACCCGAAAATGATTTTGTGGTATTTTTATGCAAATTGGAAACCGCAATTCTGGATGCCAACAAAGCATAATCCGGATGTTTTGTGGTTAAAGATGCTGCTGTTTCTGCTGCAAGGTTATCCAATTCTGAAGTGGTTACTCCATCAAATAAACCTTCGATTACTTTTTTTGCAACATCAATTGGATCTACCAGATCTGCATTAAAACCATAGCACAGCTTTTGAATACGGGCGGTGATTTTGTCAAATTGTACCGCTTCTTTGCGGCCATCTCTTTTCTGTACGAACATAATTTATGAGATTTAATTTTAGTATCAAGTAGCGAGTATCATATTCTGATATCCGCATTAATTATTGTTAATTATATTTCAAGAGCGATAAAATTGCTTCGTGCCTCGCAAAGACGAACAGGCGAATGCTTTCTGCTTTGGTCGTTTTACTTTAAGTTTTCTTAAAAGTCTTCGTCTAAAGAAAATGCCTGGGCTTTATTGTCTGCAGCGGTTAACACACCACTTTTTTGATAATCGCCAACACGTTTTTCGAAGAAATTGGTTTTGCCTTGCAAAGAAATCATTTCCATGAAATCGAAAGGATTTGTAGCGTTATACACTTTTGAATAACCCAATTCTTGCAACCATCTGTCGGCTACAAACTCTATGTATTGACTCATTAGCTTGGCATTCATTCCAATTAATGCAACAGGCAATGCATCGGTAACAAATTCTTTCTCAATTTCTACTGCATCTTTAATAATGCTGTGTACTTGTTCTTCAGATAATTTATTGCTCAACATGCTGTACAATAGACAAGCAAATTCACAGTGAGAACCTTCGTCTCTTGAAATGAGCTCATTACTAAAAGTTAAGCCAGGCATTAAGCCGCGCTTTTTCAGCCAGAAAATAGAGCAGAAACTTCCACTAAAGAAAATCCCTTCTACTGCAGCAAAAGCAACCAGACGTTCAGCAAATGTTCCATTATCGATCCAGCGTAAAGCCCATTCTGCTTTTCTTTTTACTGCCGGAACAGTATCAATAGCGTGAAATAAGCGGTCTTTTTCTTCAGGATCTTTGATATACGTATCGATTAATAAGGCATAAGTTTCCGCATGGATATTTTCCATCATAATCTGGAAACCGTAGAAACAACGGGCTTCTGGCAATTGTACTTCACTCATGAAGTTAACAGCTAAGTTTTCATTTACAATACCATCACTAGCAGAAAAGAAAGCCAGAATATGTGAGATGAAATGTCTTTCACCATCATTCAGGTTATCCCAGTGTTTAAGGTCATCAGAAAGGTCAATTTCTTCAGCCGTCCAAAAACTAGCTTCAGTTCTTTTGTACATTTCCCAAATTGCCGGGTATTTAATTGGCAATAACACAAATCTGTCTTTGTTTTCTTGTAATAATAACTCCTGTTCCATAAGCTGATTCTTTAATGTATTCAATTCAATTGGCGCAGACAAAGCACCCCATCCATCATTTTTTGGATCATGGTTGTAATGTTTTGTTATTAAACGCTGTTGTGAAAGTGCTAACTCCCTTTGGCTGGCAAACAACTGAATTTTTAGTTTGGAATTTTAACGGTTTAATCAGGAAGATCACATGTATAAACTACTAAAAATTAAGCTTTTGTATCTGTTTTTAAGCGCAAGAAGTTAAAGAACTTTGTTGAAACAAATATAGAGATGGATGGTGCTTTTTGTGAATCAAAGTTGTTAACACCCTTTGGCTTTTTATGTCAAAAACGATCAGTCGATTCTAATTTTCTGGCGAAAAAAAAGCTAACGATTTCTTTTATAAGGTTTAACAAACAATTTTGAGTGTTAATAACTTAAATTTCGGACAAAAAAAAGGCCCGAAATCGGGCTATTGCATATTTTTATTCAACCGTATAACTGAGCTTGACTTTTGCTATTCCAAGACGATATATTCCAATCTTCTTGGCAGCACTTTCTGATAAATCAATAGCTAGTTTTTTTGAATATGGACCACGGTCATTTACCTTTACCACGACAGATTTTCCATTTACTGGATTGGTAACGGTTACCATTGTACCCATTGGCAAAGTGCGGTGTGCGGCGGTTAATTTTTTCGCTCTGTATCTCGCGCCGCTTGTTGTTCGATGGCCTTCGAATTTTCTGTGGTAATAAGTAGCCAGCACGCTTTTGGAGGTACTGTCTGCAACGCTTGTACTGTCTTGCAGGATGAAATTGCTTTGTAAAAATAAGAATACGCTACTGATTAACAGAAGGGACTTCATAGGCTAATTTTTTGTTTAACAGCCTGCAAATATAATCATTTAGTTTATTATCAATAATTTGTGGAAAAATCGGTGTTTTGATGGATAATGAAAGTGCCGATTTTGGCCACAAAAAAAGGCGTACAACTTTGCTGTACGCCTTCTCCTAACCCAACTCTATCGCCTTATTTTTTATCGGGAACAAAATTCATGGAAATAGAATTTACGCAGTGACGGGTGTCTTTATTGGTAAATCCTTCGCCCAAAAATACGTGCCCTAAATGAGCACCACAGTTGGCACAAACAATTTCTGTACGCGAGCCATCCGGATCTGGGATTCTTTTTACTGCTCCTTTAATTTCATCGTCAAATGCCGGCCATCCACAATGTGCATCAAATTTACTTTCTGATCTGTAAAGCGCTGCGTTGCAACGTTTACAGGTATAAGTTCCCTTTTCTGTAGTGTGTTCGTACTTACCGGTACCTGGATACTCTGTGCCTTTATTAACAATTACGCGTTCCTCTTCCGGAGTTAATGGATTCCAATTCATCTTATTTGTTCCTTTTATAGTTGTTGCCTCTGTTGCTTGCTTTTTATCGCCTTTGTCTTTTTTCTGCGCGCAAGCAGATAAAGATAGTGTTAGCATAACAGAAGAGACTAAAAATAGTTTATTTAACATCGCTTTCATGCATTAACATACGCAAAGATCTAAGTTTTGGTTTGTAACGCTGAGGCTTGGAATTAGTGTTTACAAATCAATGATATTGCACCACTGAATATGGAATGTTGATTCCATAAATCAATAAGAACTCCGCACAAAAGAGTAGCCACGGAAGGCACGGAATTATTATGTTAGAAAACAACGCGTTTTATCCCTAAGCTTGCCTAACGACATTTATAATTCAGTACAAAAAATAGCCACGGAAACACAGAAGGCACGGAAATTATTATGTTAGAAAACAACGCGTCTTATTTCTAAGGGTGCCTGATGAAATTAATTAATCAGTGCAAGAAAATAGCCACGGAAACACGGAAGGCACGGAATTATTATGTTAGAAAACAACGCGTCTCATTTCTAAGGTTGCCTGATGACATTAATCACTCAGTGCAAGAAAATAGCCACAGAAACACGGAAGGCACGGAAATTATTATGTTAGAAAACAACGCGTCTTATTTCTGAGGGTGCCTGATGACATTAATCACTCAGCGCAAGAAAAGAGCCAAGGAAACACGGAAGGCACGGAACTATTATGTTAGAAAACAACGCGTCTTATTTCTAAGGTTGCCTGATGACATTAATCACTCAGTGCAAGAAAATAGCCACAGAAACACGGAAGGCACGGAACTATTATGTTAGAAAACAACGCGTCTTATTTCTAAGGTTGCCTGATGACATTAATCACTCAGTGCAAGAAAATAGCCACAGAAACACGGAAGGCACGGAAATTATTATGTTAGAAAACAACGCGTCTTATTTCTGAGGGTGCCTGATGAAATTAATTAATCAGTGCAAGAAAATAGCCACGGAAACACGGAAGGCACGGAATTATTATGTTAGAAAACAATGTGTCTCATTTCTAAGGGTGCCTGATGACATTAATCACTCAGCGCAAGAAAAGAGCCACGGAAACACGGAAGGCATGGAACTATTATGTTAGAAAACAACGCGTCTTATTTCTAAGGTTGCCTTTCCAAAGTTCAAAACCAAACCTACCTTACACCCAGAGCATTTTAGATAGTTGATGGTTTGCGCTAGGTCTTCATTCGCTAGTGCGCTCTTACTTTTGATCTCTAAAATAACAGCATCAAAAACTACAAAATCGGCATTAAAGCTATGGGGCAGCAATATATCTTTATAATAAACTGAGTATTGTTTTTCTCTTTCAAAAACGTATTCTCTAGCACTAAATTCAATAGAAAGCGCATCTTTATAAACAATTTCAAGAAAACCACTACCTAAGTGCTTATGAACTTCAATAGCAGCATTAATAATTAAATCTGTTTCATTTTTATAGGGAAGATTATCTTGTCGTAGTTGATAATCCATTTCGATATTTTTTTTAGCTAATTTAAAGAAAATCCCGAAAACCTTCTTCTTATCTTTCCGTGTCTTTAGTGTTTCCGTGGCAAAAAACAAAAGTCACAACCTAAGTGCTTACAAACAGTTAAAGAAAATCCCGAAAACCTTCTTCTTATCTTTCCGTGTCTTCAGTATTTCCGTGGCAAAAAACAAAAAAAGCGTTTCGAACCAAATCGAAACGCTTTCCTATTATGTAAATTGTAAAATCTTATTTAGCCAATTCTTCTGCCATAGCAGCACCGATTTCAGCCGGACTTTCTACTACGCGAATACCGCATTCTGCCATGATTTTCATTTTAGCTGCAGCTGTATCATCAGCACCGCCAACAATTGCACCAGCATGTCCCATTCTACGTCCAGGAGGCGCAGTTTGTCCGGCGATGAAACCAACAACAGGTTTAGTTCCGTGTTCTTTAATCCAACGTGCGGCTTCAGCTTCCATACCACCTCCAATTTCACCAATCATGATGATACCGTGTGTTTCAGGATCGTTCATTAATAATTTAACAGCTTCAACAGTTGGTGTTCCGATAATTGGATCTCCACCGATACCAATTGCAGTGGTAATTCCCAATCCTGCTTTTACTACCTGATCAACAGCTTCATACGTTAATGTTCCTGATTTAGAGACTACACCAACATTACCTTTTTTGAAGATGAAACCTGGCATGATACCAATTTTCGCTTCATCAGCAGTAATAATACCTGGGCAATTCGGGCCGATTAAGGTTACGTCTTTGTCTGTAATATATTCTTTTACCAGAATCATATCTTTTGTTGGGATACCTTCTGTAATACAAACAATCACTTTAATACCACCTTCGGCAGCTTCCATAATTGCATCAGCAGCAAATGCCGGTGGTACAAAAATGATCGATACATTGGCGCCAGTCTTATCAACGGCATCCTTAACAGTATTAAAAACAGGCTTTTCTAAATGAAATTGCCCACCTTTTCCAGGTGTAACACCACCAACTACGTTTGTACCATAAGCCAACATTTGCTCGGCGTGGTAAGTTCCTTCGTTTCCGGTAAAACCCTGAACGATAACCTTAGAATCTTTATTTACTAAAACGCTCATGTATCAATTTTTTTTGTGCAAAGCTAATATTATTGAGTTGTAAATCAAACCTAATCTTAGAAATTTTGACCTTAAAATCTCAAGAAAATTTAAGGAAATTAAATCAAGGACTTACTTTTTCCATTTTTTTGTCCACTCGGCCTGAGCATCATCATCATGGAAAGTCCAGGCAACAAAGCGGCTTATCTTCTGCCCTTGTGACATCTGTACCGTACGCACTTCAAAAGCATTCGCTTTTACTAATGCATTATAAATGCTTTTTAAATTCGCGCTTTTGGATACCAATGAAGAAAACCACAAACATTTTTTTGCAATTTGTGCGCTCTGAACAATTATTTGTTCCACAAAAGCACGTTCGCCACCCGGAAACCAAAGTTCGGACTTATTGCCACCAAAATTTAAAACATGTTTAATTTCTGCTTCGCCTTTAAGGTTGCGCCATTTCTGGCGAGTTCCGTGCTCTGCTTCTTTTAATGATGCATGGAAAGGCGGATTACAGATTGTTAGATCAAATTGCTCATCAGCGCCAACAATACCTCTAAAAATACCCATTTTTGAACGTTGCAAACGCGCATCTACCGCACCTTGAAGTGGTTTGTTTGCATCAACAATCCGGTTTACTGATTCTATGGATATTGGATCTACATCAGAACCGACGAAATTCCAACCGTATTCCTGATGGCCAATAATCGGATAAATACAGTTTGAACCTACGCCAATATCCAGAACCTTAATTCCAGAACCTGTAGGAATTACTCCTTTGTTGCTCGATCCCAATAAATCTGCAGCATAATGAATATAATCGGCACGGCCCGGAATCGGCGGACACAGATAATCTTTAGGGATATCCCACTGGGCGATACCGTAAAACTGTTTTAACAATGCTCTATTGAGCGCACGTACGGCCTGTTGATCTGCAAAATCTATAGATTCTTCATTGTGATCATTTAAAAATACGTATTTCTTAAGTTCTTTAGAAACCGAAACAAGTTGTTTAAAATTGTAGCGCGAACGGTGTTTGTTCTTTGGATGGAGTTCGTTCTTCTCTGAACGGGAATTTTCTTGTTGAGCCAATGTATATATGCATTAACGAAATCGCTGTGTGCTGATCTCTGTTGCAAAGATAGTCAAATTGTTTAAACGATTAAGGCTGAAGATGTAGGGATTATACGTCTAACGACGTAGGCTTATCAACCCTTTCCTAAATAAACCAAGGCTTAAATATCAATTATCCTAACTTTCTTCCGTTTTTTCAATCATTGCCGGCTGGATGGCTTTCAAATATTTTTCCTGATCAAATTGATTTTCACTTTTAGCAATTACAACTGTGGCAATTCCATTGCCGATTACATTGGTGATGGCGCGAGCTTCACTCATAAAACGATCTACACCAATCAAAATAGAAATGTGCTCGATCGGCATAATTTTCATTGCAGTTAGTGTAGACACCAGAACGATAAAACCGCTTCCGGTTACACCTGCGGCACCTTTTGAAGTTACCATCAAAATACCCAGAATAGTTAGTTGCTGCCCAACATTCAAATCGACGTCAAATGCCTGACACAAAAAGATTACAGCCATTGCGAGGTAAATTGCAGTACCATCCAGATTGAATGAGTATCCCGTAGGAATAACCAATCCGACAACGGATTTATCACAACCGAAAGCTTCCATTTTTTGCATCATACTGGGCAAAGCCGATTCTGACGATGAGGTGCCTAATACAATTAGTATTTCCTGCCGGATGTATTTCAGATATTGCCAAAGGCTGAATTTATAATAACGGGCAATTCCATTTAAAATCACAAAAATAAATAGAATACAAGTAAGATACACCGATCCCATCAATTTGGCCATTCCAAAAATACTCTGCAAGCCATGGGTTCCAATACTAAAAGCCATCCCACCAAAAGCGCCAATTGGTGCCAAACGCATTACTACTTTCATAATTTTGAACAATACTTTCGATATTTTATCGAAAGCATTAAGTACCGCAGTTCCTTCGCCGCCCAGTTTATTTAAACCGTAGCCAAAAAGAATTGCAAAAAATAGAATCTGTAAAATATTTCCTTCGGCAAATGAGGCAATTACATTGTGTGGTATAATATGCAAAAAAAATTCCGCCCAGTTCATACCTTTAGCCTGCTCTGCATATCCGGCAATTTTATTTCCGTCTGTATTCCCGGTTGCCACACCAGCGCCAGGTTTGAGAATATTGGCAACTAGCAGTCCAATGGCAATAGCAACTGTACTCACAATTTCAAAATATAGCAAGGCCTTTCCACCAACGCGGCCAACTTTTTTCATATCGCCCATATGGGCAATACCCAATACAATGGTAAAAAAAATGATCGGCGCAATTAACATGCTGATCATATTGATAAAGCCCTGACTAATTAATTTCGCTGTTGAAGCAAATTGCGGAAAGAATGCACCAACCAGAATACCAATTGTTATGGCAATTAGCACCTGGAAAGTTAGATTAGAAAAAATTGATTTCATTTTGCTTGTTTGAAGCTGTAATATATGTTTTTTTAATTTATCAATATACAGTTACTGAAGTGGGCAAGCATGTGCACATACTATTTATAAATAAACACTTCAATTTTTCCATCTTCAGTTATTGCGCCGCGGTACATGCCTTCAGTATTAAAAGGCATGGTCATATTTCCTTTTCTATCTAAGGCAATCAATCCGCCGTCTCCGCCCATTTTACCAACTTTATCCAAAGCGGTTTTAGATGCTTCCACAACAGATAAACCTTTATATTCCATTAAATCTGAAATGGTTTTGGCCACCACATTTCGAATGTAGAATTCGCCCCAACCGGTACAGGAAATTCCGGCAGTTTCATTGTTGCAATAGGTTCCGGCGCCAATTATTGGTGCATCGCCTACCCTTCCATATTTTTTATTGGTCATACCTCCGGTTGATGTTCCGGCAGACAGATTGCCGTCTTTATCGAGCGCAACACAACCAACAGTACCAAATTTGTAATCGTGATTCTCTGTTCCCAGAAGTGAAGTTTTTTTGTTGCCATGATCCAGAACTGCTTTTAAAGAATCTTGCTTAATGGCTTTTTGTAATCCATCCCAGCGTTCCTTTGTCCAGAAATATTTCGGATCTACCAGTTCCAGTCCGGCTTCTTTGGCAAATTCTCCTGCACCATCTCCAATAAGCATTACATGTTCAGATTTTTCCATTACAGCACGCGCGGCAGAAATTGGATTTTTAATGGTGGTTACACCAGCAACAGCTCCGGCCATTAAATTTTTACCATTCATTATAGCAGCGTCTAGCTCATTTCTCCCTTCATGTGTAAACACTGCACCTTTACCAGCATTAAAATGAGGATCATTTTCCATTACATGAATGGTTGCTTCCACCGCATCTAAACTGCTTTTCCCTTCCTGAATTTTTGCGTAACCTGCTTTAAGTGCCTGTGTAAGCACAGTAATATATTCGGCTTCTTTCTCGGCCGACATATTCTTTTTCAAGATTGTTCCGGCACCGCCGTGAATAACCATTACATATTTTTTCTGTTGGGCAGATGCAGTTAGCCAAAGGCCAAATGCAAAAAGAAAGGGAAGTAGTTTCAGGGCTTTCATTATATTTTGTTTGAAGGCCTTAAAATAGTCATTTCTGATGGATTATTGTTTAGAAATTCCTTCTGAGGAGAATTGCAGATCGTACAGTTTTTTATAGTATCCATCAAGTTTTAGAAGCTCCTGGTGCGTACCTTTTTCTTTGATTTCGCCTTTATCCAGTACAATAATCTGGTTTGCTTTTTGAATAGTAGACAAACGGTGAGCAATAACAATTGACGTACGGTCTTTCATTAAACTGTCTATCGCTTTCTGGATCAGCAATTCAGTTTCGGTATCCACAGAGGAAGTGGCTTCGTCCAAAACCAAAATGGCAGGATTATGTACCAGCGCGCGGATAAAAGAAATCAACTGTGCCTGTCCGGCAGAAAGTGTTGCGCCCCGTTCCATCACTTCATATTGATAAGCTCCGGGCAAACGCTCAATAAAGTCATGTGCGCCAACTTTTTTAGCGGCGTCTACCACATCTTCCAATTTTATATCTGGATTATTGAGTGTGATGTTATTGAAAATGGTATCAGAAAACAGGAACACATCTTGCAACACCGTGGCAATATTGCTGCGCAGATAATCGAGCTCAAAGTTCTCTATGTTTATCCCATCAACGGTTATCGTTCCTTTTTTAATGTCGTAAAACCGGTTTAAAATATTTATGGTTGATGATTTCCCTGCACCTGTTGCCCCAACAAGCGCAACGGTTTCGCCCGCTTTGACAGAGAAACTCAGGTTTTTAAGCACAAAACTTTCGTCATTATATGCAAACCAAACCTCTTTAAACTCGATGTTGCCATTTAATACTGCTGGCGTTTCAGTTCCGTCGTTTAGCGTTCTTTCATCCGTATCCAGCACTTTAAATACACGTTCTGCACCAACCATTCCCATTTGCAAAGTATTAAATTTATCTGCCAATTGGCGAATAGGCGTGTATACCATACCCAGATAAATAATAAAATTCATGATGGTACCTGGAGATACATCTAAAGGATGATTAAGGATTTGTTTTGATCCGTACCAAATCAGTAAACTAAGCGAAAAGCCAGAAATTAATTCTACAACCGGGAAAAATATGGAATAATACCAGTTAGATCTGATGTTTGCATCGCGATAGCGTTTGTTAATGGTTTTAAATTTTCTAAACTCCTGATCCTCACGTGCAAAATATTGAATGATAGATACTCCGGTAATATGTTCCTGAAGAAAGGTATTCAGATTACTGACTTCTGCACGGATTTGCTGAAAAGCAACTTTAATCGATTTTTGAAACTTACGTGTAGCCATTACAAGTAAAGGCACGGGCAATAAAACCACCAATGTGAGTTTCCAATCAATCCACAGCATCCAGCCAATAATGACCACAACCTGTAAAGAATCTCCAATCATGGAAATCAATCCTTCAGAAAAGATATCGGCAATGGTTTCCAGATCGGAAACGGTACGTGTAATGAGCTGGCCAATTGGTGTGCGGTCAAAAAACTTTAGTCTTAACCGGGTGATGTGGTTAAATACATTTATGCGCAAATCGCGAATTACCGATTGGCCAAGTGTATTGGTAGCCAGTGTTTGGCTGTATTGGCAAAGGGTTTGCAGAACAAGCACCACAATAAGCAATATGGTCATACGCTGCAAGCCGCTATAATCGCCACTTAATATAAATTTATCAACTGTATAGCCGATTAAAAACGGACGTACCGGCGATATTGCCGCCAACAGTACAGTCAAAACCACCGACCAGATAAAAATGCCACGATAAGGTTTTACATATTTAAAAATACGTTTTAATAACCCTGTGTTGTATACATCGCCCGTTACTGCCATCTTTTTCTAATTTTGGTTGAGTGCGTTTTAAATGCCTGAGTTTTTGCGAAAGAACGCTGCTGTTCCAAATCTTTTCTGTTTTAGAATTGGCGCACCATCTTTCCAATGCTTATTCCTCATTCCTTTATATAAGGATATGCTACTTTTACTAAAAATAATCCGCAAGCGGGAACAGATTGTCCGGCCTTGCTTCTATTTTTACTTTCAATTATATCTTTTAAATCGTTAAGATCAATCTCTGCTTTTCCAATCTGCACCAATGTACCTACAATTGCCCTAACCATATTGCGCAAAAATCTGTCGGCTTCAATCGTAAAAACCAAACCGTTGGCAACCTCTTCAAAATACGCTCTAGTAATTTTGCAGTTGTTTGTAAATGTTTGCGTATGCGCTTTGCTAAAACACGAAAAATCTTCGTAGCTCAATAGTAAATTTGCCGCAGTATTCATCAGTTCCACATCCAGTGTATCTTTCAAAAGCCACGATCTGTTCAGTTTAAAGGGATCTTTATGAAAATGCATGTAATATTTGTACGCACGTGCTTTTGCGTCAAAACGCGCATGTGCATCGGCATGTACCAAAATAATCCGTTTTGCTGCAATCTGATATGGAAGTAATGCGTTTATGCCAGAAAGCGAAGTATCCACTTTATTGTCTTCTACATTTTCGAGATCAAAATGTGCAAAAAACTCTGTTGCATGCACGCCGGTATCTGTGCGCCCGCAACCTAAAGTTTCTACCGGTTGCCTGAAAACTGTCGACAATGATTTGTCTAACAATTCCTGAACTGTTAATGCATTGGGTTGTGTTTGCCAACCGTGGTAAAGTGTACCATCGTAAGCAATCTCTATGAAATACCGTTTTTTAGTCAAAGCGTTGCAAAAATACTTTTTTCATTGTATTCTGTAAGGTGATTGTGGCGATTAAAATATATTCACACTGTAAATATTTTATTATTTGTGGGGTTTCTGGCCGCAAAACAATGCATTGATGAAATTTACAGAAACCGAAAAACAAATACTTCCATTTGTATTTATAAAGTAGAAATGTATTATAATGTAGAAATACATCGGCTTCGCCGGATAACCTGGCGGCGAAAAAACACAGATATATAGCCTTTGCAAGCAAATGCAATTTTAGCTAAGTTTGCGCAAACATAAATTGACATGATACAAAGAGTACAATCCATCTGGCTGCTTTTGGCCACACTTGTTTTGGTTTTAATGTTGTTTTTTCCAATTGCCTCAAAAGAGGTAAATGGCTCAACCACCCAGGCGTTTACCAACGGTCTTCATTATTATGATACAACAAAAGCCGGCAAACCTTTAACAGTTGATGTTTTCTTACCTCTGATCATTATTCACGTTGCCATTATTCTAATGTGTTTCATCAACATATTCAACTTTAAAAGAAGAACTTTTCAAAAAAGAGCCTCAATTATTACCATAATATTTATTGGCGGATTTGCTTTTTGGTGCAGCATATTTGCTAAAGATTTGCCTGGCGGAGTTGAAGGTGCAACTTTTGGCGTTGGTGCTTACCTACCTGCCGTAGCCATTCTATTTATTGTATTGGCCATTTTTGGTATTAATAAAGACGAGAGATTGATTCGTTCTGCTGAGCGATTAAGATAAAAGCACAACAATTCGCAGCTTTTTTCGAGGCACAATCAAACGTTACAATTGCATTCTTATGTTAATATGTAAAATCTGTGCGTAACGTTTGAACAAAATTCTACAAGCGTCTGTAACAAAATGACAAAACCCCACAAAAAAAATTAAAAATTTCTGCACATTTAATCTACCCGGAGAATAGCATTACGGCACATTTAAGCGAGAGCAGCGCGCGCAAAACTTTACTAACTCGTTTTCAAATAGTTAAACCAAAAAACTATTTATTTGATTATCTGTAAAATACGGATTATTAACCGTACCTTTGCGGCTCAATTAAAAAATAAAAGACGAATGACAAACCCATTTCAATTATTGGGGATAAGTGATGACGTCGTTAATGCCGTAAAGGACCTTGGATTTGAAAATCCAACGCCGATTCAGGAGCAAAGTATTCCTGTACTGTTAGAAGGCACTAATGATTTTGTTGGTTTGGCCCAAACAGGAACAGGAAAAACAGCCGCATTTGGTTTGCCGCTGTTAGAACTAATCGATTTCAAAGTAAATAAACCACAGGCATTGATTTTATGCCCTACACGTGAGCTTTGTTTACAAATCGCTAACGACCTTAAAAACTTTTCTAAAAACATTGCTAATGCCCACGTAGTTGCCGTTTACGGTGGTGCGAACATTATGCAACAACTACGTGAAATACGCAATGGCGTACAAATTGTAGTGGCCACGCCCGGCCGTATGTTGGATATCATTGGCCGTAAAGCCATTGATTTTTCAAACGTTAAATATGTTGTGCTTGATGAAGCTGACGAGATGTTAAACATGGGTTTCCAGGATGACATCAACGATATTTTATCAACTACTCCTGATGACAAAAAAACCTGGTTATTTTCGGCAACAATGCCTGCAGAAGTGCGCCGTATTGCTAAAAAATACATGCACGAACCTGTAGAATTAACTATGGGCACAAAAAATACAGGTAACGTAAACATTGAACACGAATATTATATTGTACGTGCTCGTGATAAATATGCTGCTTTAAAACGTATTGTAGATTTTAATCCTGATATTTTCGGTGTTGTTTTCTGTAAAACAAAACTAGATACTCAGGATATTGCTGAGCATTTAATTAAAGATGGTTACAATGCCGATGCTTTACACGGAGATTTATCTCAACAACAACGTGATAAAGTAATGCAACGTTTCCGCGAGCGTAATATGCAATTGTTAATTGCAACTGATGTTGCTGCACGTGGTATCGATGTAAACAACGTAACACACGTAGTGAATTATTCATTACCTGATGAAATTGAAAGTTATACGCACCGTTCTGGCCGTACCGGTCGTGCTGGTAAATCTGGTATTTCAATCTGTATCATCAACTCTAAAGAACTAGGTAAAATCCGTCAGTTAGAGCGCATCATTGGTAAACAATTTACCAAAGCTGAATTGCCAACCGGATTTGATGTTTGCGAAAAACAACTGTTCTCGTTAGTACATAAAGTACATAACGTAGAAGTTAACAACGAACAAATCGATCAATACATTCCGCGTATTATGGATGAGTTTGCTGATTTATCTAAAGAAGATGTAATCAAACGTTTTGCTTCATTAGAATTTAACCGTTTCTTAGATTACTATTCTAAAGCACCTGATTTGAATGCAGCTGCTGGAGATGATCGTGGTGAAAGAGGCGAACGTGGCGAAAGACGCGGACGCGGTAGCGAAGGTTATACCCGCTTATTTATCAACTTAGGTTCGGTAGACGAATTTACACGTGGCGATATGTTATCTTTCATCTGCAATAACGGTAAAATTGCTGGAAAAAGCGTTGGCAAAATCGACTTAAAAGGTGTTTTCTCTTTCTTTGAAGTTGAAGACGATGTTGCTGATAAAGTTTTTGAAGGCTTTAAATCTGTTGAATTTAATGGTCGCCAGGTACGCATTGAAAAAAGCGGCGATGGTGGTCGTGAAGGCGGCGGCGAAAGACGCGGCGGCGGACGTAGCTACGGTGGTGGCGGCGACAGAAGAAGTGGTGGCAGTCGTGGTGGTTTCGGCGGAGACAGACGCAGCGGAGACAGACGGGAAGGCGGAAATCGCGAAGGTGGTTTCAGAGATTTCTCTGGCCGCAAACGTGAAGATCGCGGAGAGCGTGGCGGAAGTCGTGATGGCGGTGGACGCAGAGAAGGTGGCAACCGTGAAGGTGGCCGCAAAAAATGGTAAGATCATCCAACCAGATATATTTAAGCCAGTTTCGAATATTCGAAACTGGCTTTTTTTATTTCCGTTATTTTACATTCCATTTGTAACAGATTAGGCAATCAGACTTAAAAAATTAGCAATTACGTTTAATTCATCATCCCTCAAAATGGGATATATTTACGTTCAACTAAACCGCAAAACATGCCTGTAAAGAAATCATTCCTAACCGCTATCCTATTCCTCCTGTTATTTCAGCTTAATGCACAACAGAAAGAAAATAAAATGAATTGGTTTGCCGATGCAAAACTTGGCATTTTTATCCATTGGGGAATTTATTCGGTAAATGGAATTTCTGAATCCTGGTCATTTTTCAACAACTACATCAGCTACCCGAATTATAAAAGCCAACTTTCGGGTTTTACCGCAGCAAAATACAAACCCGAAGAATGGGTAAAACTCATTCAAGAAAGTGGTGCAAAATATGCGGTAATCACCAGCAAACATCATGATGGTGTAGCGCTTTGGAACAGCAAAGCGAAAGATGCTTTAACTATCCCACAAAGTGGCGCAGCAAAAAAAGATGTACTTACTCCGTTTGTAACAGCCCTGAAAAAATCTGGCCTGAAAACCGGAATCTATTTTTCATTACCAGATTGGTCTTATGGAAATTATGACGTTTTTACCAGAGAACGCAAACGCTACGACAGCAAAAAAGACCCTGAAAAATGGAATGCTTTTCTAAAATATCAGCAAACACAACTCAAAGAATTAGCCGAAAATTACAATCCGGATTTGTATTGGTTTGATGGCGATTGGGAGCATAGCGCCGAAGAATGGCAAGTACCCACGATTAAAAATATCCTTACAGGGAAAAACAAGAATGTAATCTTCAACTCGCGTTTGGGCAATTATGGCGACTACGAAACACCAGAGCAAGGTATTCCGGTTCTTAAACCGAAATCGCCTTACTGGGAATTGTGTTACACCATGAACGATTCCTGGGGCTACCAACCTTATGATACACATTACAAATCTGCAAATATGATTATCCGCACATTGGTTGACTGTATCAGTATGGGCGGAAATCTTCTTTTAGATATCGGGCCAAAAGCCGATGGTACAATCGCACCAGAACAACAAGAAATTTTAAAACGTTTGGGCAAATGGACAAACAAACATGCTGAAGCCATTTATGGAGCAGTTGCAGGTATTGACGGAGATCATTTTAATGGTAAAACAGCACAATCTAAAGATGGCAAAACACTTTTTCTTTATGCAGATTACAAAAGCAAAAACGGTTT
Organism: Pedobacter terrestris; assembly: GCF_052343045.1. Taxonomy (NCBI): domain Bacteria; kingdom Pseudomonadati; phylum Bacteroidota; class Sphingobacteriia; order Sphingobacteriales; family Sphingobacteriaceae; genus Pedobacter; species Pedobacter terrestris. The sequence continues at coordinate 3,709,362 of NZ_CP180264.1, forward strand.
TGAATTAAAAGGGATTGAATCCGTTGTGAAAAACATGGAAATTGTTGGCTACTCTGGAAAAATCAATTACAAAAAAATCGGCGAAGGCAATTATCTGATCGAAATTCCAGATGCAGCAAATGATTCTGATGTAACCGTAATTGCAGTACATTTTAATGAAAGATTAAAACGCAATCTCCCGAAAAAAAGTACAATTCCACTAGACTCTTTACTGGCAGATAAAAGGCTTAATTCTACGCAAAAAATATCAGCTATAATCAATCAGGTTGCGGAGCACAATAATCCATTTGATCGGATAAAACTTAATGCAGATGGAAGCCAATTTCAATTAAAAAATCCAGAAACTGATAAGATCAGCTATCAATGGATCTTAAAAAATGCAGAAGCATTATCTAACACACAGAATGGCATTCCAAGTGGACATTTTCAGGGTAAAACTTTTTTATCGGCCGATAAACAAAATCTCTATTTGGTGGTAGAAGGTAAACCCAGCGGACCAATTGCTTTAAAAGGATTGAAGAATAAGATTAACCGCATCCGCATTGTGGGCGAAGGGACAATTTTACCGTACGAGATTTACAATAAATTGTACTGGAGCAAAATTCCGGGTATTGTGTACATTCCACTTCCGTCAGATCGTTTAGATCCAGATTTTACGATCATAAACGTATTGTTGGATGGCCCTGTTGACCTTTATCGGGAATATGTTGGTGTATTGGATCAAAATAATTAAACTTCGCCCTTGCGCCATTTTATCTATCCTTTGTAAAATATAGTTGGTAAAAATAATTTCTGATTAAATTTACCTTAATTCGCAAATTATGCAGGCAAAGTATATTTCGTATCAGGAAACAGGATCTTTTTCTAAGCTTGTTCTCGATTACATTAACAACAAAACAGAACTTCATCCTTTCTATTCTTATCGGCCAGATATGGACGGTTTGGCAGAAGCGATTGAGAAAAGAAATTTTCTGGGCAACCGCGAGGTTCTGGTCAATGTTCTTCACCAACAATATCAAAAACTCAACGTCAATAAATCGGTATCGAAAAATATAGATTTGCTGGCCGATGCAAATACATATACGATAACAACGGGCCATCAACTCAATTTATTTACCGGTCCGCTGTATTTCATCTATAAAATTGTAACGGCAATTAACCTCGCCATTGAACTGAAAATTGCACATCCGGATAAAAATTTTGTACCTGTTTATTGGATGGCAACAGAAGATCATGATTTTGATGAAATTAACCACGTAAGTGTTGATGAAAAAAACATCAGCTGGATTCAGCAAACCAATGGCGCAACCGGCCGTTTAAGTACAAAAACCGTTGCCGCTGCTGTTTTGGCGTACAAAGGTTATCTGGGTATTTCTAAAAACGGCAAACACATTGCCAAATTGGTAGAACAAGCTTATCTGGAACACGATAACCTTGCCGATGCAACGCGTTTTCTGGTAAATAACCTTTTTGAAAAATACGGACTGGTGATTGTAAACGCCGACGATCATCAACTGAAAAAACAATTTGTACCAATCATTCTTGCAGACATTACAGAACACAACAGTTCAAAACTGATTGAACAGACATCCGCAAAGCTTGAAAATGCCGGTTATAAATCTCAGGTAAACGGCCGCGACATTAATTTCTTTTACCTGAAAGATGATTTACGCGAGCGCTTAATTTTTGAAAACAATGCGTATACTGTAAACCATACCGATATCCGTTTTTCTGCTGAGGAACTGAAACAGGAAATTGAACAATATCCAGAACGTTTTAGTCCGAATGTAGTGATGCGACCAATGTACCAGGAAGTGATTTTACCGAACATTGCTTACATTGGTGGCGGCGCCGAAGTTGCCTATTGGATGCAATTGAAGGCCAATTTTGATTTCTACAAAGTTGACTTCCCGGTATTGTTGTTGCGAAACTCTGCATTGCTGATAGATGAGCGCAGTGCGCAAAACATTTACAGTTTAGGTTTTGATCTGGCTGATTTTTTCCTTCCGGTGGAAGAATTAAAAAACATCTGGGTACGCAAAAACTCGACTATGCAGTTGAGTCTTGCCGATGAAATCCGATCCGTAAACAGCATTTTCGATCAGATTAAACTAAATGCATATAAGATAGATAAAACACTTTCTATCTCTGCAGATACGGCCAAACAAAAAACGGATAAATTACTCGCCAACTTGGAAAAGAAACTTTTCCGGGCAGAAAAACGCAAACATAAAACGGCACTAATACAGATTGAAAACGTTAAAAAGAGGTTATTCCCGAATGGAACCCTCCAAGAACGGATTCTTAATATCGCACCAATGTATGTAAATTATGGAGAAGATTTTCTTTCGTCTTGTATAGAAAATTTTGAACCGCTTGGAGGCGATTTTACTCTGCTTTTACCATAAATAATAGGTTCTTGTGAGGCACGAAGCAATCCTACAACACTTGCTGACCTACCTCACAATTACGATAAACGATAGAAAATGAACTTCATAACTTTCACCGAATCTCATCTCAGAACATTTACCTACAACGTTTTCAAAAAAATGGGTTGTTCTGATGCGCATGCACACCTCGCAACAGATGTTTTGGTACGCTCAGATTTACGGGGAATTGATTCGCACGGAGTGGCCAGATTAAGTGGTTATGTACGTTTATGGGAAAAAGGCCGCATCAATCCTACGCCAGATATTAAAATCGTTCACGAAACGCCTACAACAGCAACTGTAGATGGAGATGCCGGATTGGGTTTAGTTGTTGCGCCATTTGCGATGCAAATTGCTATTCAAAAGGCAGAAATGTATGGAAGTGGCTGGGTTTCTGTGAAAAATTCTAACCATTTCGGTATTGCAGGTTACCACGCATTAATGGCTGTAGAAAAAGATATGGTCGGAATTAGTATGACCAATGCCAGTCCGCTGGTAGCGCCAACATTTTCAAATGAGCGGATGTTGGGTACAAACCCGATGTGTTATGCTTTTCCGGCAGGCAAATTTCCGCCGGTTGTGGTCGATATGGCAACTGCTGCTGCTGCAAACGGTAAATTAGAAATTGCACAACGTGCCAATAAAAGCATTCCGGAAGGATGGGTACAAGGTCAGAATGGCGAAATCTCCAGTGATCCGAACACATTAAAAACTGGCGGATCTTTGCTGCCACTTGGAAGTGATAAAGACCACGGCAGCCATAAAGGTTATGGTTTAAGCGCAACAGTAGATATTCTTTCTGCTGTACTTTCTGGCGCCAATTACGGCCCTTGGGCGCCACCATTCGTGGCTTTCCTTGAACCCTCGGCAAATCCGGTTGGCGAAGGATTAGGACATTTTCTGGGTGCAATGCGTGTAGATGGATTTCGCCCTGCAGAAGATTTTAAAAACCACCTCGACAACTGGATCGATCGTTTTAAAAACGCGACTACATTTGATCCGGAGAAAAAAGTAATTATTCCCGGAGAACCGGAATACAACTTTGAACAAGAAAGAAAATTACAAGGAATACCGCTGATTGATGTTGTGATAAATGACCTGAATGAACTTGCAGGCAAACTACAGATTTCGCCATTACAGTAAACAAAAACTCCGGAAACTAATGAATTTCCGGAGTTTTTGACAGACAATAATTACTTTGAAACAGTAAGGTTTTCTTTGAGATACAAAGCCTTGCTGGACGAACCGATCATAAGCCGATATTCGCCAGGTTCAACGTTCCATTTGTTCTCATCATTGAGCGTTTGTAGTATTTCTTTATCAATTTTAAACGTTACGGTTTTACTTTCACCTGCTTTAAGGTGTACGCGCTGAAATCCACGTAATGCAAGAACGGGCTGTGCGCGTTTACTCAAAACCGGCCGCATATAGAGTTGTACAACTTCATCACCATCAACCGTACCAGAATTGGTTAACGTAAAACTCATTTCTGTTGAGCTATTTTTTTGGATATTTTTCTTCGCCAGCAGAAGTTTATCATAGGTAAAAGTGGTGTAACTTAAACCGAAACCAAAGGGAAAAAGTGCTTCTCCGCTCAGGTTATTATAATCATCACCTCTTCCTGTAGGTTTATGGTTGTAAACCAACGGAAGCTGCGCTTCATGAATGGGATACGTAATTGGTAGTTTACCAGAAGGATTTGAAATGCCGAATAACGTTTCTGCAACTGCAGCTCCGCCAACTTCTCCCGGATACCATACATTCAGTACCGCATCAACTTTATGCAACCAAGGTTGCATATTTATTGCGCTTCCACCAACCAAAACAACTACAACAGGTTTACCGGTTTTTGTCATTTCATGAATTAATTCTTCTTGATTTCCGGGTAAATTTAACATCGCACGGTCTAAAAATTCACCTTCTTTTATTCCGGCAACGACCACAATAACATCACTTTTTTTGGCTGCATCTACAGCTTCTTTTATTTCGTTGTTGGGCTTAACCAGATAATCCCAGATCAGTTTTATTTTCGCATTGCCTTTAGGTTCATAAAATTCTATCCTGATGGCATATTTTTCATTTTTATTAAAATGAAAAGGAACCATTTGCGTACTGAATGATTTTTTCTCCCAATGATCAATATACAATTTATCGTTTAGATACAGCCGAAAGCCATCGTTTCCTTGTAATCCGATGTTTACGTCGGCATTTTCAGGTAGGGAGATTTCGCCTTTCCAGCGAATAGAATAATCATCTAAAGCCAATTTTGAATCGGCTGGATAAAGTGTCCAGCTAAAATCTACAGCTTTATCTATACGATTTAAAACAGCTTCTTCTTTTAAGTTTAAGCCCTTAAAATATTCACCATTTAAACCCCGCTGACCATTTGTTTGTAGATACTGACTATCTACAACTAAGTAGGATTTTGGCTCGCGACTATTTCCTTTCAGGTAATTGATTTTTGAATCTTTGCCTGCCAATTCTTGTAAGCCTTGAAAAATGCTGATCTTATTATTCCCGGTGCCGCTGTAACCGCCTAAACGCGCTTCAGCAGCATCTTCTCCAACAAGAAGAATCTTTGCAGAATTGATTGGCAGCGTTTGTTTATCATTCTTCAAGAGTACAAAAGACTCTAGTGCCGCCTTTTTTGCCAATTGACGTGCATGCTGATCTTTTAACAAACTGGCTGCAATACTTTCATCTACATAAGGATGTTCAAAAAGCCCGAGTTCAAATTTTGCAGTTAAAACGCGTGTTAAAGCATCGTCAATACGTTTTTTTGAGACGCTACCGTTTAGAAAGGCAGGAAGAAAAAGTTTATAATGATTGTAATCTACCTGAAAAATAACATCCAAACCACCATTCATGGCAGCAGCCGTTGCATCGGTATAATCTTTGGAAGTCATGTGCAGTACATTAGCTCCGCCCACGGCACCTGCATCAGAAATCACAAACCCCTTAAATCCCCATTCCTTTTTCAGTTTTTCTGTGAGCAACCAGTAATTAGACGTTGCAGGCGTACCGTAAACGCTATTATAAGAAGTCATTAAAGAACGTGCACCAGCCTTTTGTACAGCATCCTGAAACGGCGGAAAGTGAATTTCTTCCAGAAAATGTTTATCCATTTCTATGGGATAACTGTCGCGACCACCATCGCCAACATTGGCAATAAAATGTTTCGGTGTAACCACGATGTTTTCTTTTTCTATGGCTTTCATAAACGGATGCCCCATTCTGGTGGTCAGAAAGGGATCTTCTCCATAGGTTTCTTCTACCCTTCCCCAGCGTACATCTGTTGCAATATTGATTACGGGTGCAAGCAAATCCCGCAAACCACGCGCTTTCGCTTCTTTTGCAACTGCCAAACCAATTTCTGCCATCATTGTGGTATCAAAAGTGGCGGCCAGACCTATAGATTGCGGAAAAGCCGTGGCACCCTGGCGCACCAAACCATGCAAAGCTTCGTCAAAAGGAATAATCGGTATGCCTAAACGGGTTTCTTCAATAAAATATTTTTGGGTTTTATTGATCTTTTTAGCCAGTGATAAGGCATCTTCAGACGTGTTGTAGGTAAGCATTTGCTGTGCATTGCCACTACCTTGCGCAGCAGCACTCACCTGCAAACCAAAAATACCATGTTTAAATTGTGCTTTGTTCTGCTCGGTTACCTCTCCAGGAATCATAAATAACTGCCAGAATTTTTCTTCGGGCGTCATTCTGGCAATTAGATCTTTTACCCTTGCCGGCACCGCCGCTTTAGGATTTTTATAGGTTGGTAATTGTGCCTGAACTTGCAAAGCGATGCCCATGAATGCGGCCACTACAGCGTATTTTGCAGTATGTTTAATCGACATATTTTTACAGCTTTTCTGGGGTAAAAGAAAAAGCAATTGCAACCTGCCCGGCATTTTTAGGCAACTGCAAGGTTGTTACGCCATCTTTTGAAGTCCACCTTGCTTTCGCTTTGCCATTTAGTAACGTAATTGCCGAACCCTTTTGGGGTGTATTGCCTTTCCAGGAAATTTCATTAACCTGATTGTCTTTTACCAGAAAGATTCCGAAAATTGTTTTACCGTCTTTACTTTGTGTAAACCAGGTATCGCCATCGTGATAGTTTTTAGTGATGCGGGTGTTGTAAATTGCATTTTCATTTACGCTGGTCCATTCTCCGATTTCGTTTAGGCGCGAAATGGCACCTTCATCCATTGTTCCATCTGGTTTTGGGCCAACGCCCAGCAATAAATTTCCGCCTTTGGCTGCAACTTCTACCAGTTTATGTACCACGTCTTTCGCTGTTTTATATGGATCATTGGGTACCCAACCCCAATTTCCATTTAGTGTTAAACAACTTTCCCAAGGGTAATCCAATTGTGTTTCCGGGATTTTTTGTTCTGGTGTCTGATAGTTTTCATACTGACCGTGAACGGTACGATCTACCATAATTAAGCCCGGCTGTGCTTTTCTGGCCATTCCGGCAATTTTGGGCATATCAATATCCTGACTCCATTTCGGGATAGGCGCGCCCCAGGATAATACTTCTTCATTTACAGATGCCAATGGACGAACCCATCCGCCATCTAGCCAAAGAATATCAATGCTTCCGTAATTGTTCATCAATTCGCCGATTTGATTGTAAGTGAATTTTTTGAACATATCCCAGCGCCATTTATTCTTTTCAATATCATAATTGTTATTGCGGTTGGCGGTTGCATATTTATCCCACCAATAATATTGCGAATGCCAATCTGGTTTTGAAAAGTAAGCGCCAATCATAAAATTTTCTTTACGGAAGGCATCAAACACGTATTTGGCTACATCTTTTTTTGGATTGCTGGAAAATGGCCCTTTTGCAATACTGAAATCACTTTCTTTGGTATCAAACATGGCAAAACCATCGTGGTGTTTTGTTGTAAAAACCATGTATTTCATCCCCGCATTTTTACCGGCTTTTGCCCATTGTTCGGGATTAAAATTTGTTGGGTTAAATTTTTCGCTCAAACCCCAATACCATTTTTTATAGTCTTCATACTTTACAGTACTGTCTCTTTCTATCCAATCTTCAGAACAAATAGACCAGGATTCGATTATTCCGGGAACAGCATATAAACCCCAATGCAGGATCATGCCAAATTTTTTATCCTGCCAGCTGTCCAATTTAGCTTGTACTAAAGGATCAGTTGGAGCCTCGTATTTAGAAGATTGTTGAACGATATCATCCCTTTGGGCAAATAACGAATGGGAGCAGCAAATTGAGATGAGTAAGAGTAAGGTGCGAATTTTCATAATTTAAGTATAATAAAAATCCCGGTATTTTAAGCCGGGATTTAAGGTTCGATGTTTAAGGCATCCAGAATAATTTTGTAGTTCGGGTATCTTTAGAAACAACCGCCTGATAGTTGGCTGCGTTGTAAGTTTTTTCTCCTGAGGGATAGATCAAACGCGTTGGCGGAGTAGAATATCCACTAAGTTTCCCATCGGATGGAAAAGTTAAAACAGGGTATCCTGTTCTTCTGTACTCAGACCAGGCCTCAGTAGATTGAAGAACGCCAAAGTGAACCCACTTCTGATTATAGATTAGCGAGAGTTTATTTGTAGCAGAACCTGTATAGGATGCAGTTGATGAGTTTACCCAGCTATCAATCACTGAAGTTGCCGGAGCAGTTACGTTAACATACCCATTACCAACATTCAGATTATTTAAATAATGATAGAAAGCTACTGACTGTCTTAGCGCATTATCATATGCAATTTTAGCGTTTGCTGATGTTCCCCACCTTTCATAAGCTTCTGCCTTCAGGAAATTTACTTCAGAAGCTGTAATCAAAATACCAGGTAGTTTAGGATTTAACAAGAATGTAGCCGAATCTAAAATCGAATAATCTGCAAAGCTCGACTCTTGCTGCGCAGTTGTAAAAGTAACTGGCATAGCCTTATACTCTTTATTTGGAACGAAAACATCAACATTATTTTGTTTTACTGTACGCCCAAATTTGTCATATATTACCGGAATACGCGGGTCATTTGCCGGAAGCATTACCGTATTTAACATATAATCTGTAGCATACCAAGAACCTTCCAAGAAGGCATCTTTAAGTGTACTTGTACTGTTGGTTAATGGTTGAAGTAAAATATCTGAAGCACCTGGGTTGTATGTACCAACATTTCCTCCATCAACTAACGGAAAGTTCGTCGGATCTGCGAGCATGGCCAAAACAGCGGTTCTGGCAGTAGTTTCATCCGTTTTGGAGATTCGCATTAACAAACGCAAACGTAAAGAATTTGCGTAGCTCGCCCACTTCGTTACATTACCTTGAAGTAAAATATCCGCTTTTGAAAAAGTAGAATTTGTAGTCGCGGTTTTAAAATACGTTCCTAAGGCAGCCAAATCACTGATAAAGGTGGTGTAAAGCGCTTTTTGTTCATCGTATTTAGGAAGCTTTATCGAACTTGACACTTCAAGGCTTCCAGCCTCAGAGTATGGAATATCTCCCCACAAATCAACCATTTTAGCAGCTTGCTCTATCAAAACCACTTTAGCTGCTTGTGTAATTACTTTTTGAGCAGCTTGCTCTGAGGCAGATAGTGAGTTAAATTTCACGTCCATTGCACGATAAAGAGCCATTACTCCACTTCCGTTTCCTCCTGTAGAATAAAAATCGTCCCAATATTGTTGTGAATAAGAATCACTTTGTTGGTAAACCGTATTGCCATTTGCGATATATGCTGTTTGTGCGTAAACACCAGGCATCTGGGTTAAAAACGTACGGACATTCCAATATTTGGCAGCAACACGATCATTGTTTAACATCCCTGTAAAAAGGCCAGCTACACTGGCATCAGTTGCTTTTTCTGGATTTATATATTGTTCTTCTAAGGACTTTTTACAACCAACTATAGTTGTGATGGCCATTATAAAGAAGCTCACATTTATGATTATTTTTTTCATCTTGATATTTTTTTAATGAAAATCAGATTTTCTCGGTTAGAAATTAGCGGTTAATGAGAATCCAAAGTTTCTTGATGCTGCAGTAGAGCCCACATCAACTCCTTGTGACCACCATTTGTTACCCAGTGGTGCTTCAGGATCAAGATCTTTAAGCGTACGATAGATGTAGAACAAATTACGCCCGATCAAAGAAAACCGTAAATTGGTAATGTTTAACTTTTTGGTAAATGATGATGGAATTTTGTAACTCAATACCACTTCTCTCATTTTCACATAGTTATTTTTGAAAATTTCGCCTTCTGTCAATGATCCTTCGCCCCAGTTATAGGTGGTCAGGTAGTAATCAGCAGCAGATAAAACTTTCGTATTTGCCAATCCGGTATTTTCATTTACACCGGTCAATAAAACACCATCTGTATAGGTTTTACCGCCAGAAGTATATGTTAAACCGCCATTGGCTGCATCTCTAAATTCCATTGAATTTTCTAACATACCAGCACCACGCATGTATTTTAAGTTAGGTGCAATCATACTTCCACCAATCCGGTAATCAATCGTGAAATCAAGAGACAGATTTCCATAACTAAATGTGTTTGAAAAACCACCGACTACTTTAGGCATAATATTTCCAGCTTTTACATACGTAGTATTATCCATCACATAGTAACCATCATCATTGATCAAGTAGTTTCCGTTTGCATCGGTTTTACGTGGGCGGATATAGATATTGCCAAGTTCTTCTCCTGCTTTGGCTACAATTTTTGCAGTAGACTGATCCGATTGATAAAAGTTCAGCTCGGTCATTCCTTCCATTAGAGAAATTACTCTTGATTTATTTGATGAAATATTAAAACGGGTATCCCAACGAAATTTACCGCTGATTGGTGTTGCGTTCAAAGCGAGTTCAACACCTCGGCTTCCAATCTCACCAACATTTACAATCTGGCTTTTTGCACCAACTGTAGAACTTACTGTCAATGGAACGATTTGATTTTTAACACGATTATCATAATAACTTACATCTAAACCTAATCTACCTTTTAGAAAACGCGTTTCTAAACCAAATTCTGCTTCGTGTTTTTTCTCAGGCAAAAGTGAATTATTACCAAATGCACTAGCTGTTAGCAATGATGGTACTGATCCGTTGATGGATTGTAATGAGCTCTGAGTATATACAATATTCGATTCATAAACCGGAGGTGCATTACCTACAACACCATACGATGCGCGGATTTTTCCATAATCCCAAAAGCTTGGTAATTTCCACAAATCACTAAATACAAAACCACCATTTAGTGAAAAATAAGAGTACTGATTGTTTTCAACTGGGAGTGTAGATACATATTCACGTCTTCCGGTTCCTTCAAGGAATAAGAAGTCTTTATAAGCTAAGTTTAAAATACCTAAATAAGCATACTTCAATTGCTCTTTTCTAGTGTCAGTTGTCTCTACAACACCAAACGAATTGCTTAAAGAAAACCAGTTTTCAGAAACCAGACCATCTCTGGTATTTGATTTTTGATCCTTATATTTTTCCTGTCTGCCTTGATATCCACCACTTAACGAAACTGCTAAGTCCTTCCCAATTTTATTTGAATACGTCAATAACGCATCACCATATAAAATTGCATACTGACCTTGAGTGGTAACATATGCACCGCTACTAGTGGTTCCGTTTAAAGCAATAGGGTATTCGTTGTACTGATTATTTTCTGTTCTTGCACCTGTATAATCATTACCAATACGACCTCTGAATTTTAGGTTTTTGGCCACATCATAATTTAGCGTGAAACTAGACATCAGGCGATTTTCGTTCTCCGTATACGTGTTTTTTAACTGTTGCCAGTAAAAATCAAGCAAGTTTGTTGCGCGAATATTATACAAAAATGGCTCAGGACGAGTGGTTTGATCAAAAGTTGCATATTTATATCCATTGCTGGTTTGGAACTTTTCTTTCATCAGGCCCATATCTTCGGCACGACTAAAAAATCCGCCAAAAGACCCCAATACCTGTCCCAACTGATAAGGTCTATTGTTGGTAATGGTATTCACATAACTCACAATTACATCGGCAGATAACCTCGGTGCCATCTTGATTGTAGAATTCAAATTGAAACTATTTTTTGTACCGGTATTCCCTGGCTGAGTTCCCTTATAATCTAATCTTGATGCAGAGAATCTATAATTAACGGCATCAGTTTGATTAGAAATTGCAATGTTTGCGTTAGAAGTATAGCCTGTTTGATAAACATCCTTATAGTTATCCGGCTGAGGAGAATAAGAACGGATAGATCCATCCCACCATCTTACTTGTTGTCCTTCCATTTTTGGGCCGAAGTTGGCATAAGCACGAAAATATGGTCGATAACCTGAAGGCGAAGTTGCATCTGCAATCCATCCTTCTTCTGTTGCGCCGTTCGCAACGTTGGTTGCCCTGTCATAACCTGGTCCATACGTATTTTGGAAGTTAGGTAAAAAAGCAACCTGGTCTACAGATCCCTGATAATTAAAATCAATTCCTAGACCTCTGGCTTTTGAACCTTTTTTGGTTGTGATTACCACTACACCGCTACCCGCATCTGATCCATATAAAGCAGAAGCACTTGCGCCTTTCAACACGGTAAGACTCTCAATATCTGCAGGGTTAATATCTAAAATACCATTTCCGCGAATCCGCTGATCGTCCCAGTAATTGTTATTATTTGCACCTGCTGCACCATTTTGTCCATCGTTACGAATCATTACCCCATCTACGACGTATAATGGTTGTTGATTGTAACTGATAGAATTGATTCCACGGATTTGAACATTTACTGCACTACTTGCTCCACCTGGTGCTGTTGTAATTTTAACACCTGCTGCTTTACCATATAAAGCAGATGCAAAATTTGTGTTTCCAGCCTCTGTTAATTGTTTAGCAGAAACTGTACTTACGGCATATCCAAGAGATTTTTCCTGTCTTTTAATGCCAAGAGCAGTACTGACTACTTTCACTTCTTCAAGATCATTAGCACTTTCCTTTAAGCTGACAGAAAGGGTTGTTTTACCTTCTAAAGGCATTTCGAGCCTGGAATAACCAACTGCTGTGAATACCAACACATCGGTTGGGTTTGCAGAAATTGAAAATTTACCAGATCCATCGGTTTGGGTAACTTTAGCTGTTCCTTTAACCGAAACACTTACGCCCGGTAGTACGCCAGATGCGTCTCTCACCGTGCCGGTGATGGTTGTTTGTGCATAAGCTGCTACTGTAATTATGGTTAGTAATAGCACGCTTAAACACCTCATGTAGAATTTTTTCATGATTGTTTAATTTTGTTTAAGATTTAAGTTGTTGGTAGCTGTTGGGAGTCAGAGTTTGGTTGTTATCCTCTCATTTGGTTATGGGTTTTTAATTGGTTAGTTTATGTATAGGGTTGTTTATTCGATGTGGTGATGTTCCATCATTAAACTGGCTGCAGCGAGTAACTCTGCGCCGTCTGTTAAAGTGGAAAGTTTAATGCTGGTTTGTTCGGCTATTCTTGGAATACAAAATTCGTTTATGGCCTGTTGTATTGGCGGAAGCAGCATTTTGCCCGCTTTTGCACCTCGGCCGCTCAATACAATACACTCTGGATTTAATATGTGGATCAACGTTGCCAACCCTTTTCCCATTTGAAACGCTGCCTGCGCAAGAATAGAAACCGCAGCGGGATCTTGCTGACTTACTGCTTCTAAGAAATGATCGCTGGCGTGCCGACTTTTATCTTCAAACAGTTTTTTCAAACTTGACTCCGTTCCTGCTGCAACAGCCTGCTCCGCTTTTTGAGACATAACAAGAAGCGAAGTATCCAATTGTAAACAGCCTCTTTTACCACAAGAACAAAGGTTGCTGCTATTAGAAAGCGGAATGTGGCTAAATTCACCTGCATTACCGCCACTGCCGCGGTAAAGTTTTCCGTTCAGAATCATGCCCAAGCCCGTTCCCCAACCCATGTTGACAACCAGTACATCTTGCATACTTTGCGCTTCACCAAAATTAAGTTCGGCTAATGCAATCAGGCTCGAATCGTTATCGATAAAAACCGGCAACTCAATTCCCTGAGTCAAAAAATCTTGTATGGTGGTTTTTCCATGAAGCTTTAGATAGGTATGGTTTACGCCGGCTTCTGCATTTACAAAACCTGGCATACCAATTCCTGCACCAAGAATATCTTTTTTATCAATTCCCGAAGTTGCTATACACCCATTAATAAACGCAACCAAATCATCTGCACTGCTCTCATCAGCAGTCAGATCGAAATCCAGTATCTGAACCGGGATTACCATTTTGCGCGATAGGTTATAGATCGTTAACCGGGTGGTTAGCTGATCCATCGCAATGGCCACAATATATTTTTTAAGATTAGGATTGATGAGGAACATCAATGGGCGTCTTCCACCTGTAGAGGGCGCAAAACCTTGTTCCATAATATAGCCTTCAGAAACCAATCCGTTGACTACCGATGTTACCAAAGGCAAACTTTTTTGCGTCAGCTTACTTAAATCGGTAAGCGATAACACTTGTTTATAGTATAAATGTTTGATCACGTCAGCTTTAAGTCGCTGACTTTTCTCCACAATTATGGACATAAAGTTTGTTTATAAATCAAACTTAATAAATAAATTTAAAACATGTCGTAACTTTTTAATTTTTTTTAAAAGATAATTATCAACTGCTTTTAAAGCATGAAGGCGAATAATCTTTCGATTATTCGCCTTCATGTAGTTTATTGTTATTTTATTTAGTGAATACCTCTAAATAATCTGCTCCATCTTATTTTGCTAAAGAATGACGCATTGCTATCCCAACTCATCCAGATAAATAGTGCTTTTCCTACAACGTGATCTTCAGGAACAAAGCCCCAATAACGCGAATCTGCTGAGTTGTGACGGTTATCTCCCATCATCCAGTAGTAATCCATTTTGAAGGTATAGCTTGTTGCAGGTTTATCGTTGATGTACCATATATTGTCTTTTTTCTCCACTTTGTTTCCTTCATAAGTACGAATTGCACGATAGTAAATCGGCATAGTTACGCTATCGATATTAACAGTCCATCCTTTCGCCGGAATTTTAACCGGTCCAAAATTATCCCTGTTCCAGGCACGATTAGGATCATGTGGAAATATACCACCAGATTCCGGCCCAACGGCATCAGGTGCTAAAGCCACAGATTGAACAAAATCCAATGCTTTCATTTTATCAGCCATATCAGACGAAGCATTGATGATAAATACTTTTGAATCGCCGGTAGAAGAAATATCACCCGGACCGAAATTAAATTCATCCAGTACAGACATATTAATGTCTGTTGTTTTAAATTGTACACGGTAAGGCATCATACCGGTATTTTTTAAAGGTTCATCTTTTCCATTAACGTTTACAATACCATTTTTCATGCTGATGACATCGCCGGCAATTCCTATACAACGTTTAATGTAATTTTCTCGTTTATCAACCGGACGGTCTATAATTGTAAAGTTCTGTCGAACGCCATCATGTCCGTATGCACGTTCTAAATCATAATAACTTGCATTTTGATTTTCAACTGCTACAGTATCTCCTTCCGGGAAGTTAAATACCACAACATCGTTTCTTTTAATATCTGAAAGACCAGGTAAACGATGATACTTCCATTGTACGCCGTCCCAATACGCTTTTGTCGATGTTGTTAATGGCATAGTGTGGTGTGCAAAAGGAAAAGCAACAGGTGTCATTGGAATCCGCGGACCGTAATTTACTTTACTCACAAACAAAAAATCGCCAATAAGTAGTGAGCGTTCCATTGATCCTGAAGGAATGGTATAAGCTTCTATAAAAAATACGCGGATAATGGTTGCGGCTACAACAGCAAATACAATTGCATCTACCCACTCGCGTGTTTTTGTTTTTTTCTTTTTAGGGGCATCCTTTCTCTTCTGCCAGAATTTATAATTCATATCTAATTTGCTTGGTTAACGGTTTATTTTAGTAAACCGGCTAACTATTATCTGCTATTTAATGGGGATGTTTGTTTTGATAAATCTATTCAAAAATATCGGTAATACTGTAAAAACCAGTTTTATCTTTCAACCATTC
The DNA here is from genome assembly GCF_052343045.1 of Pedobacter terrestris. Taxonomy (NCBI): domain Bacteria; kingdom Pseudomonadati; phylum Bacteroidota; class Sphingobacteriia; order Sphingobacteriales; family Sphingobacteriaceae; genus Pedobacter; species Pedobacter terrestris. The sequence goes on from NZ_CP180264.1 coordinate 3,724,836, forward strand.
TGCTGCTACAACGGCGCCTAAAGCGAAACCTGCCCGGCTGTGTGCTGTATGTTTTATTTCAATATCATCTACTTCACTACTATAGATTACGGTATGCGTACCCGGAATATTTTCAATTCTGAGCGATTCGATAAGCAATTGCTCGGCAGTTATACTTTGCTGAGTTTCGGCACCAACTACTTGGTTTAACCATTCGCCTTTTCGTTCTATATTATCTACAATACCTTCTGCCAATGTAATTGCGGTTCCGCTTGGTGCATCCAATTTCTGTGTGTGGTGAATTTCTTCTACCTGAACTTCATAAGCCGGATAATTATTCATCAACTTCGCCAAAGTCTGGTTCAATTTAAAAAACAAGTTAACGCCAATACTGAAGTTAGACCCATAGAGCAAGGCATTGTTACTACTGTTGCATTCATTTTTTACCTCTTGCAATTTACCATACCAGCCTGTAGTGCCTACTACAATTGGTACATTTGCATCAAAGCATACATTTATATTATGTAAAACGGAATCAGGTGTACTAAAATCTATTGCCACATCCGCAGATTTCAGGTTCTGGCGAGTTAAATCATCTAAATTATCTACAGAAATTTTCAGTACAATTTCATGGCCACGCTCTAAAGCAAATCTTTCTATTATTTGCCCCATTTTGCCATATCCTAACAGCGCTATTTTCATATTTTTAAAAATTTAAGGAAAGTTTTAATGCCGGACTCAAATTTAATCCGTACATCGAATTTGTGGGTAGAACAGACGGACTAATTTTAAAAGATAAATTATCGTCTATATTAAAGAAATGCAAACGTGCAGCAACATATGCATCTACGATATTGGCAAAATAAACCAAACCGTAAGAAAATATAACAATTTGATAGTTACGCTTATAGGTGCTTTTTGCATTTAAGATACTGCTTTCATTGTATCTAATTAGTGTCTGATCCAAATCTGCAGTTGTTGCTGTACCGAGCCGGATTTGTTCGTAAATCTGTCCTTGCCGTAAAAAGATTTTATAATTTTTTCTGTTGCTGATATATGCCGCTGTGAGTGCACCCAAACCACCATAAATTGCCGCAATTTTTGCTCCGGTATAGATTTTTTGAAATGTCTGACTTTTGCCTGCCCGTGTTCCATTGCCATCATTCAGGATTTGCATATTATACAATTGCCCCCATCCCGGAATAATCATCGAACGAAATACGGCTTTTCTACCGGCAACTTTGCCAGGGTTTACATATTTCGCTTTCATAGAATCGCGTCTGCTCATTGGCTTAATTTCTTCTACATTAGCCGGTTTTACAGATTTTAAAGAATCTACAGGTTTAGAAACAGAATCTGCTACTTGCGCAAATGCGCCGAGTGCAGAACAAAGAGTCAGTGCAAAAAGCAGTATGATTTTTTTACTTTGCAGCATTACCAATCCAGTAATTCCAGGATTCTGTTCAAATCTTCATCGCCCAGGAAAGGAATTTCTATTGATCCTTTTCCACCCTGGCCAACTTTAAGTTTTACACGCGTAGCGAATTTTGAAGCCAGATCATCCTGAAGTTTTTGATATTGAAAAGAAACACCACCAGCTTTAGTTTTATCTGCAGCTTTAAGCGGTGCATGTTGTAAATTCCGAACCATTTCTTCTACTTTACGTACAGAAAGGTTTTTATCCAGAATTTCCTGAAAAATAAACAACTGTTTGTCTACCCCATCCACATTAATCAATGCGCGGGCATGGCCCATACTAATCCGTTGGTCGCGAATAGCGGCCTGAATGGCTGGCGGAAGTTTCAATAAACGCAAATAATTGGTTACGGTAGTTCTGTTTTTTCCTACGCGTTCGCCAAGTTGTTCCTGTTTCAAACCAACTTCATCAATCATCCGTTGGAAACTTAATGCAACCTCAATCGCATTCAGGTTTTCGCGCTGAATGTTTTCAATCAGTGCCATTTCCAGCATTTGCTGGTCATTTGCACTTCTGATATAAGCCGGAACTTTGGTTAAACCAGCAAGTGAAGAAGCACGGAAACGCCTTTCTCCGGAAATTAACTGGTATTTATTTGCTGATAATTTACGTACAGTGATGGGCTGTATTAATCCCTGAACTTTGATTGAATCGGCAAGTTCTCCAAGCGCAACCTGATCAAATTCTGTACGTGGCTGAAATGGATTGGTTTCAATTTCTGATAAATTTACATGACTGATGCTTCCAACCTGTTCGGTTTCACTAACCGCAGTAACACCTTGTTTGGGTGCGTTGGCTGCCTCATTATCATCTAAAAGCGCACTTAGCCCTCTTCCTAAACCTGTTTTTCGCTGAAAAGATGTCATCTATAATTTATAATGTTGCCGTTCCAATATTTTCTTCTTCCCTGAGTAATCCGTTTTTCTTAACGATTTCACGAGCCAGGTTCAGGTAATTTATTGCGCCCTTACAGTTGGCATCGTGCATAATTACCGATACACCATAACTTGGTGCTTCACTTAAACGTGTATTTCTTTGTATAATGGTTTCAAAAACCAAATCCTGAAAATGTGTTTTCACTTCTTCTACCACTTGGTTAGACAAACGTAAACGCACATCGTACATCGTCAATAAAATGCCTTCAATTTCCAACTCCGGATTTAAACGGTTCTGTACAATTTTGATGGTGTTAAGCAATTTACCCAAACCTTCTAAAGCAAAATATTCACATTGAACAGGGATAATTACAGAATCGGCGGCTGTTAACGCGTTGATGGTAATTAATCCCAACGAAGGCGAACAATCGATAATGATAAAATCGTACTGATCTTTTATCTTCTCCAAAACCGCTTTCATTTTATATTCGCGATTGGTCAGATTAATCATCTCAATTTCTGCACCTACCAAATCGATATGCGCCGGCAACAGATCTAAATTTGGTGTATCTGTTTTCTGAATGGCATCCGCAGGATCAATATCGTTAATAATGCACTCGTAAATGCTATCTTTTATATTTCTTGGATCAAATCCAATACCAGAAGTTGAATTTGCCTGAGGATCAGCATCTACCAACAATGTTTTATATTCCAATACGGCCAAACTTGCAGCCAGGTTTATAGAGGAGGTTGTTTTACCAACGCCACCTTTTTGATTTGCTAATGCAATTATTTTGCTCATCTATGTATCCGAAATTTACTGAACGTTTATTTTGGCTGTGTATTTCTTTGTGCTTTAATCCGTAAAAAGTGCTATTTTTGCTTTGTTTACGGCCTTTTTCTTAATCAGCTAAGATACAAACTATAAAGCAATTTTAGCAATAAGCGTTCTTGGGTTTTAAACATCTTATCCACAATTATCCATGATCACGATTATCGCTGCTACCAACAGACCCAATAGCAATACGCTAAAAATAGCAAAATATTACCAGTCTCAGTTTAAATTAAAAGGCGATGACGCTTCTGTCTTTAGTTTGGAACATTTGCCTGCCGATGTATTAAATACCGATATGTTCGGGAAACGCTCTGAGGCTTTCCAATCGATTCAGGAAATGATTAACCAGACCGAAAAATTTCTTTTTATTATGCCAGAATATAATGGAAGTTACCCTGGTGTGTTAAAAGTATTGATTGATGCCTGCAATTATCCCGATAGCTTTGCCAATAAAAAAGCGGCTTTGGTTGGACTTTCTTCCGGCAAATATGGAAATATACGTGGCGTAGATCACTTTACCGGCGTTTGCCATTACATCCATTTGCACATTTTGCCATTGAGGATTCATATTCCAAATATCAAATCAGAATTAAATGCCGATGGGCTTTTGTACCAAGAAGATACCGTGAAGTTTGTAAATGAGCAAATAGAAAAGTTTATTGCGTTTTGATGCTCTAGCTATTTAATATCCTGAAGATTTAGGTTTCTCTTTGCGCTGCGCTTCGTTCGAAAGGACGCGCGGGCTGAAATTTAATTATCCACCAAACCTAATCCATTTATCGCCTTCATGACCGAAAATGAACGATCCGGGATGTAGCATTTCTGAAATATCTTCAATAAGTGCAACAGCGCTTTCTGCGTTGCGTAAATTTTCGGCATTATCATTCAGTAAAATGATGCGGTTATTGTTCACAGCTTGCCAATCCGAATCGAGTACCGAAGGCACTTCCCGCATTAAATCTGTAAGCGTTTTGCCTGGTTGATAATAAATTACAAAAACAGCACTCCTGATGTCTGTCTCAATCATTCCGCCAGCCAGCGAAATTTCTTCAATTAAATCATAAACCGGATGGTTATTCACATCTAAACAAGCCACAGGCACTCTGTCCATAAATTTTATTTTATGTTCAACAATATCCAAACGCTCTTGCAAATCTTCCTGTTTAGCATCATCAAGGCCAATAAATAACTCGTTTAAAAAAGACATCTCCATTTTAATTATTAATTTGTGCAAAAATAACAATCCTTCCCGCATGCTTCGTTTATTTAGTTACATATTTTGTTTTTTCTGTGCTGCTTCAATCCTGTCTTGCACAGAAAAAACGCCAAACGATACACGAAAAGTGTTTAATATCAATCTCGATCAGGGATTAACTTCGATGGATCCCGCTTTCGCCAGAAACCAAAATGCCATCTGGATGACCAATCAGATTTTCAATGGTTTGGTACAGATTAATCCGCAGCTGCAAACTGTTCCGTGTATTGCCAAAAGTTGGGAAAAAAGTGCCAATGGATTAACCTACACTTTCCATTTGCGTAGCGATGTTTTTTTTCATGACGATCCGGTTTTTAAAAATGGTAAAGGCAGAAAAGTGACTGCCAACGATTTTGCTTACAGTTTTTACCGATTAATTGACCCAAAAGTAGCCTCATCAGGTGGTTGGATTTTTAGCGATAAAGTAAAGGGAAAAGAAAGTTTTGTTGCCATAAATGATTCTACTTTTAAGATAGAACTGCTTCGCCCTTTCCCGCCATTTATGAGTATGCTTACTACTCAATATTGCTCTGTAGTGCCCAAAGAAGTGGTAGAGCATTACGGAAAAGATTTCAGAAGTCATCCGGTTGGTACCGGCCCGTTTAAGTTTAAATACTGGAAAGAAGGCGAGATTTTGGTCCTACTGAAAAATGAAAAATACTTTGAACGGGATAAAAACAATGTTTCAATGCCTTATCTGGACGCCGTGAAAGCCAGTTTTATAACCGATAAACAAAGTGGATTTATGAGTTTTTTGAAAAAAGACCTCGATTTCTACTACAATGTAGATGGCAGCTATCGCGATGATATCCTCACCAAGAGTGGCAACATGACCTCTAAATACAAAGGAAAGTTCCAGCTCATTAAAAGCCCTTATCTCTGCACCGAATATGTGGGCATTCTGGTAGATACAAACCTGGCTTTGGTGAAAAATTCGCCATTAAAAATTAAAAAAATACGGCAGGCAATCAATTACGCAATTGATAAGGATAAACTGATTAAATACCTCAGAAATGGAGTTGGTATTCCGGCCGGTTCTGGTTTCGTACCACAAGGCATGCCTGGTTTTGACACCACTAAGGTAAAAGGCTATACATACAATTACCAAAAGGCAATAGCTTTGCTGGCCGAAGCGGGTTTTCCAAACGGAAAAAATTTGCCAGAGATTACCTTAAACACTACACCAACATATAAAGATTTGATAGAATTTATCCAGGGAGAACTTACCTCCATCGGCATTAAAGTAAAGGTAGATGTTGGCCCAAGTACCAGCTTGCGCGATCTGATTTCCAAAAACCAGGTAAACTTTTTCAGGGCCTCCTGGCTATCGGATTATGGCGACGGAGAAAATTTCTTATCCATGTTTTATTCTAAAAATAAAGTTCCTTTTGGCCCCAATTATACTGCTTTTTACAATCGCGAATTTGATAAATTGTTTGAACAAAGTTATTACGAACCCAATGACGAAAAGCGCTTCGCACTGTACCAGAAAATGGATCAACTGGTAATGGATAATGCACCTGTAGTTCCTTTATTTTACGATCAATCTGTAGTGATGCTCCACAACAATATTTCTGGTTACGTTACCAATGCGCAAAGCCTGATGATACTTAAAACCGTAAAAAAACGCTAAAAGAGTCCTTTCACAAACGGAGCGAAATTGCTCAAAAAAATAAGCCCCGACATATATTTGCCAGGGCTTTATTAAAAATTTAAATCTGGATTTTACTGATCCCACCAGAGCTTAGTGTCTCTTGGTACCTCTGTAGGTACATTTGCACCGTTTTTACTTCTTTCGCCTTGCGGATAATCTAACCGACGGATAAAATTAGACAGCACAGCGTTATCCGGTAAGGTAAAATTCTTGTATTTGTAATCGTATCTGCGGGCATCGTTCCAGGCTTCAGGATTCAAATACATTGCAACGTATTTCTCCTTTAAAATCAGGTCTCTTGTTAGTGCCGATGCACCAACGGCAACTCCAGGTTGCGCCAGGTAAGTTGCTTTATCAGTAGCGGCAACCTGCAATTTATCCATGTTGGCAGCAATACCTGCGAGATAAGCTGTATAAGCCCGTGTTGGATTTGTAGCCAATGCTGCTTCAGCTTCTATAAATTTAAGTTCGGCAAAGGTAATCAACAGAATCGGTGCGGTATCGCTTGTCCACGGCGAATTTCTGGAAATGTAACATTCATCTTTTGTGGTATTGCCAGCCGGGCCTTTATTTCCTGCACCATTCACTGTTCCAACATAGGTATTGTTAACCGTACGGTCTGTGATTTTTGCAATTCGTGGATCTGAAATCGCATAAGTTACACCATTCAAATGATCAACAAGTTGTTCGGAAAGCCAGCCGCCTAAAGATTGATTGGCATTGTTAAAAGCGACGGTTGCCCAGAAGTTGCGTAAAACAAAAGTACTCATTCCGGCGTCGTCTGCATTAGAGGTGTAAGAATTATCTAGGGCAGAAAGTACCGCCGCAGGATTATACGTTGCAGTTTTACTTACTTTAAGCAACAATCTTGCTTTTAGCGCATAAGCCGTTTTTAACCATTTTGCTCTTTCATCTGCACCTGCTGTTCCATAAATCAAATCGCTGGTTGCGGCGAGTTTAACTGCCGAGTTTGTTTTGGCCAGTTCAGCTATCGCCTCATCTACCAAAGCCATACTTTGCGTATACACTTCTTGCTGAGTATCGTATTTCGGCCTGAAATTGGTAACGTCAAAATTTTGAGAAAAAGGAACACTTCCCCAAAGATCGTTCGCCATGATCAGATTATAAGCAATTAACACATCGGCTACGCCATTATATTCGCTTGAATTTTGTGTAATGGCCAGTTTTTTCATTTCATTGGCATCGGCCATAGCGAAATATAACGCATCCCAGGTTGAACTAAAATCAATAGATTGGTAAGTATCTCCGGCACCGCTGGCCGCAGGGTTTGCAGTATATTGTACATAAGGTACAATAACGCTACCAACATTGAAATTGTTAACGCCTGCTTTTGTTGTTGATGTTGCCAATAAAGATGCTAAAGTTGGTACAGTTACCTGATTGGGATTATCTGCTAATTTATCAAAATAGCTATCCTTACAACTTTGCAAAGTGACAGTTGCCAGCAAAGCTGCATAAAAAGTATATTTTATAGTTGAGTTCATGATGATTTCTTTTAAAAGCCCACATTAATTGAAAACATGATGGTACGCGCCGATGGATAAGTAAAACCCGCAGAACCATCATTGTTACTTCCTGAATCAAATGAACTCGATTCTGGATCTACGCCATAGTATTTTGTCCACAGCCATAAATTATTTCCGGTTACCGATAGCGAAAGGTTTTTGATTGATTTTGCCGGAAGCCATTTTGCCGGAAGCGCGTATGTTAAACTAGCAGAGCGCAAACGAACCCATGAGGCATCGCTTACGAACGGCTCAGAAACATTTCTGTATAACAGGCGATAGTAACCTTCGCCATAGTTTACACCATCTGGCGCTACACCTTGCCCCATCCAAACTTGTTTGGTATTGGGTTGTCCATTGGCCAATACACCGTCAAAAACCCGGAAACTTCTACGATCTGCAGTATAATCTGGCAAGCCAAATGCAGAGTAAAAATCTTCCAGCCAGTTGTATTTTTCAAAACCTAAACGGGCATCAAACAATACGTTTAAACTAAACTGTTTATAACTGAAAGTATTTCCCAAACCAATAATATAATCTGGCTGCGAATTTCCAAGCAGCTTCTGTTGCCCACCAGAAATTGTAGGGAAACCATTTGCTGCAATCAACAGCGGTAAATTTTTATCAAGAAAAACCGGATCAACTGGCTGACTACCGTAATACCTGTTAAAGTAACTTCCGTAAATATTTCCATATGGCTGCCCTTCAATCAGTTTCATCGTAACGCCGGCATTTCCATAACCACGTGCGGCACCATAAACCAATTCGGTTAATCCGGCAGGCATTGTAAGCACTTTGTTTCGGTTTGCAGATAGGTTCATATTTACATCCCATTTGAAGTTTTGTGAAACGATTGGTTTACCGTTAATAACCAATTCTACACCTCGGTTTCTAATGTCTCCTGCATTAATAAATGTACTTACATAACCCGTAGCAGAAGTAAGCTGCGCTTGAACAATCTGATCTTTACTTAAAGAATAATAATAAGTAAAATCAAAACCTAAGCGGTTTTTGAAAAAACTCATCTCCAAACCGGCTTCATACGTATTGGTAAATTCCGGGCGTAGTTCCGGATTACCGAGTACTGAACCAATGGTTAATCCGGTTGTTCCGGTAGGAAGAGAACCATAATTGGTAAACCCGGAAGATGTCACATATTCTGATGCATCTTTACCAACCTTGGCATAAGACAAACGCAACTTCGCCTGATTGATCACTTCTGGCAATTTGAACTGATCGGAAAATACATAACTTAAACTCGCAGATGGATAAAAGAAAGATCTGTTTTGTTTAGGCAAAGTAGAAGTGATATCATTTCTGCCCGTAAGCGTCAGGAAAAGATAGTTTTTGTAATCAAAAGTTGCCTCACCAAAATAACCTACAAGACGTTTTTCTTTGATGGTTTGAGAAGGCGTAAGTACTTTTGAATTGCCTAGATTAAAGAAATTGTAAATAGAAAGCTGACTTCCAAGTACACCAATGTCTTTTATTCTTCTGTCATAAATTTCTTGTCCTAACCGTACAGTCGCGTTGAGGTCATTTGCAATTTTGGTGTTGAAGGTTGCCAAAAGCGTACTGTTCAGCGTTCTGAATTTGGTATTGTATTCGCCATAAAAACCTTGTTCGTTGTCGTACATCGGCTCTCCAATATACATTGGGCCTCTTGCCGTGCGTACCCGGTTGTCGTTATACGTATCTACACCAAAGCGGTAAGAAAAATTTAACCATTTGGCGGCCTCGTAACCAAAAGTTGCACCACCAATAAAGCGGTTTAGATTTCCCTTTAACTGATTGTTTGCCGTACCCCAGATTGGATTATTTGTACCCAGAAATACCTGTGAACCGTCTGGATTCTGATAATTGGATACATCGTAACGCGGCGACCAATATGCCAGACTTTCTCCGAAACGATCGGCACTATATGTATACCCGCCAGAATTGGTAAAATTCATATTTACCGCTGCTTTAAATTTCGGGCTAATGGTAAAATCTGTATTTAACCTGCCGGAAAAGTTTTTATTATCCGTATTCGGCATCATGCCTTTCTGGTACAACTGTGAAACTGAAGAAAAAAACCGAACCACATCATTACCACCGGCAGCAGAAATAGAGTTTTTAACCTGCTGTCCAGTACCAAATGCCTGGTCATAATTATTGAATAACTGATCCGGATGTGTAGGATCTAACAATTTTGCTTCTGCTATGGTGGGGCCCCAGGCGGGTCCAATTCCTAAAGGTGGATTCGTATAAACCCCAACTATTCCCTGTGTATATTCCGTTTGCACGGCCGGGCTTTTTAAAACCTGATCAAACCCATAGCTGCTATTTAGGTTAATACTCACACCACCTTGTTTACCGCGCTTTGTTGTAATTACAACAACTCCATTTGCACCACGCAAACCATATAAAGCTGTTGCTGCACCACCTTTTAAAATATTGATGGTTTCAATGTCATCCGGATTAATGTCAGATGCCCTGTTGGTTACTCCGCGTGCGCCATAAGCCGTTCCGCCCGGATTTGCGCCAACGGTAGAGGTAGAATTATCAATCTGGATACCATCAATTACATATAATGGATCACTTGGAATATTTGGATCGATTGAATTTATACCCCGAACACGTATGCTTGCGCCCTGACCCGGACCACCACCTGTACTGGATATTGTGGCACCTGCAACTTTACCTTGTAGCGCATTAATTAAATTCGGTTGGTGGTTAAAGTTTAAATCTTCAGATTTTACAGTTTGCGCTGCATAACCCAATGATTTTGCCTGCCGGTTAATGCCCAAAGCAGTAGAAACCATAACTTCTTGCAATTGTTGCGCATCGGTTTGTAGTACAACGTTTATAGTGGTTTTGCCATTCACGTTAACTTCCTGAGCAACGTAGCCCAATAAACTAATGTTTAATGTAGCATTTGCCGATGGAACATCAATAGAAAAATTTCCATTTCCATCGGTGGATGTTCCTTTAGTTGAACCTTTAATTTTGATTGTAGCACCTGGCAATGGCCCTGAATCGTCTGCTGATGTAATTTTTCCCTTAACATTTATTGTTTGGGCATACAGATTCTGCCCCAGAAATAATGTTAGAAGAAAAATTATTGAAGTAAAAATTTTTCTCATGTTAGTAAGATTAGGTTGTTAATAATAGCTGATGCAATATAGCTGATTTGCATGATATTAAGCTGACAAAAGCCTTACGTAACTAAATTTTGATGCTGCTTCAATACATAAAAAAAGCCTTCCCAAAATTCTGGAAAGGCCTAATTAATGATTAATTATAGGAAATATTATTGTTGTACGCCACCCATACCGCCAGCACCTTGTTGCTGATCTTGTTTAATGTCATCATTTTTAATCTTCTTTTTCTCCGTAAATTTCAACTTACCAAAAGAGTAACTGAAGTTTACGCCAAATGAGCGGAGCGGGTAGTAAATGTCCATCGTTTGAAATACTGTACTGGTTCCATTATTTGCGTTGTTAACCGTTTTGATGTGCAAATTTTTGGTAAACGGATTTAAAACGTTAACTCCGATACTTCCTTTTTTATTCAGGATATCTTTCTTAAATGATGCACCGTAGATATAAAAAGGATCTGTATATCCTTGATATGTTCTTCTTTTAGATGTAATCACATTGAATAACTCTGCATTATAACCTTTTCCAAATCCATAAGCCGAACGGAAAAACACACTGTAATTCATAAACGTTCCGGTGCTGATATTTGTTGCATTGTTGGAAACCTCGTACGTATTGGCTGCAAAATTACCCATCACTGTCCACTTTGGTTTGATGTTGTAAGAGCCAAACAAGTTTAATCCATAAGTCTGCGCAGTACCAACGTTAATATAAGTTGTTAACGTTCTGTTGTCAGAACCATTATTTGTAGCCAAAACTGAACTTTCTATTACACCGCCAGTTCTTCTGTAATACACATTTGCACTGATCATTGATCCTTTAATGAACGTTGAATAACCCAGTTCTACGTTGTGGCTTAACTCTGGCGCCAAACGCGGATTACCTTGCTGAATATTATATGGATCGCTGGTATTGCTAAAAGGATTCAGATATGCTTCACTTGGCCTTTGCACGCGTCTGTTATAACTTAGTTTCAATGTGGCACCTTTTTTCATGGTTTGAGAGACCACAAAACTTGGGAATAAATTCAAATAATCATTTTTCTCTACACCTGTATTGTTTAGCGTGTTAAAACTGATTGCTGTATATTCTGCACGCAAACCACCTTTGAATTTAATTTTATTCGTCAGATCGAAACTCAACACTCCATATGCCGCCGCAACATCCTGACTGTAATCGAAATCAGAACCTGTAGCACCTGTTCCGTACTGACTTGTTACATTCCTAAAAATTCCTTTTGCACCGACTTCTAGAATGGTTTTTTTAGAAAAAGGATAAGTATAATCTGTTTGAGCAGTATATTCTTTGTTTTTTACGGTATTGTCACTATTGGTAACTACCTGGTTAACCGGATCGCCTATTGGAGCAAGAATATTGCTAAATGCAGTCGGACTTTGACCCGTAGAAAGCTGGCCGGAAATTGTAAATTCCTCGCCCTCTTTTTTTGAAGTTTTCCGGTAATCCACATTCCAATCTACGTTGCCTCTAGACATATCCATCCTACGGATATTATCAAAATTTAAACCATTAACAGTATACATTCCCGTACCCGGACCTCCATTATAAAAATGATTGTATTTTATTGTAGAGCTAATGTTATTGTAGGCATTAAAATCATAATCAACGCCTAAACTACCGTTATAACCGTCTCTGCTCCATCTGGAAATTCCGTCTTGCCCGATGTTATTAACCGTTGAAGCGCCAGTTTGCGCATTGGTAACCGTTGTATTGTTTACCATAAGCGTTCTGGTATCTTGCGCATAAGCGAAGTTTCCACCAAGAGAGGTATTTACACTTAAACGCCCGCTTTTTGCAGTCAAATTAAATGCACCATTGTTTTGACGCGTACCGGCAGTTGTATTGATTGATCCACTTACGCCTTCTGCATTTGATTTTTTTGTGATGATGTTGATGATACCACCAGAACCTTCTGCATCATATTTTGCCGATGGACTGGTAATTACTTCTACACTTTTGATCTGCTCTGCTGGAATCATTTTCAAAGCATCCGAAACACTTGCAGCCATTGTACCAGAAGGTTTTCCGTTAATCAAAACCCGAACTGAACCGCCTTTTAACTGTACGTTTCCATTCATATCAACAGATAACATTGGCACTTTACGCATTACGTCTGTTGCATCACCACCAGCATTTGTACCATCTGCTTCAGCATTGTATACCATGCGGTCAATTTTATTTTCAATAACCGCTTTAGTGCCTTGTACCTGAACATCAGCAAGTGTATTTTCATTAGATACAATTACAATATTCCCGATGTTCTGATCTGGTTTTTCTGGAGTAGTTGTTACGTTTACAGACTTTGTTTTGTAGCCAATAAACCCAATCATTAACTTATACGCATCCGGCGCTACATTTTGTAAACTCAGTTTTCCTTTTGCATCGGTTACGCCACCGTTTACAGATTTATTTGTTTTGATAGAAATTAAAGAAATTGTAGCGTAATCTATAGGTTGTTTTGTTGCCGAATCTAATATGGTTGCGGTGATTCGCCCCAATACTGCCGGTTTTTTTGCTCCACCACCAAATCCCGTTGGAAACTGCGCCCATGCACCGTAAAACGAAAATAAAAGGAGGATTAAAAGTAGATTTCTTTTCATGTTTAATAGTTAGTCATTTGTTGTTTAGTCTGCACAAGTTGCATTTTGTTACAACTCAAAAAAATATTTTAGTGACAGACTATTTGGTTTCGTCGGCAAAGATGCGAGTTTTATCGGCGAAAACACAAACCTAACAACAATTGACTAATAGAATTTATCTCTATCGCAGAAATAAACCAGAATAAACTTTTAATAAAATATCAGTAAGTAGAAACTAAAATTACCTGTTGGTATTATTTGGACGCGTGTATACCATTTGCATGACGTTAATGTTGCGCATCGCAAATGCCGCTTCGCAATAATTCAAATAATAGTTCCATTTACGCACAAACGTTTCATTAAAACCAAGTGCCTTTACGCGATCGAGGTTTTTATTAAATTCCAGCCACCAAAGGTGAAGAGTTTTGGCATAATCTAATCCCATATCTTTTAAATCTACAAGAGTCAGATCGCCGGTATTGTTAACAGCCTGATTTATGGCCGCCACAGAAGGCAACAAAGAACCAGGGAAAATATGTTTCTGAATCCAATCTACACCGCCACGAAGCTGATCATAACGGCAATCCGGAGACGTAATTACTTGTATTGCAAAAATCCCTTTAGGTTTAAGTAACGATTGGCATTTTTCAAAATAGGTTTCTAAAAACTGATGCCCAACCGCTTCCAGCATTTCTATAGATACAATTTTATCAAAGCGTCCTTCAATTTTTCTATAATCCTGAATAATCACTTCTACTCTATCTTCAAGCTGTTCAGCTTTTACACGTTCCATAGCCATTTTTTGCTGCTCTACAGAAATGGTAACAGAAGTTACTTTACATCCGTAATTTTTGGCCATAAAAATTGCATTGCCACCCCAACCGCTGCCAATTTCCAGTACATGATCTGTAGCTTTCAATTTAAGTTGTTTGGCCAAACGATCGTATTTTGCATATTGCGATTCGAGCAAGCTGGTATGTTCGTTAAAAAAATAACCACTAGAATAGGTCATTGTTTTATCCAAAAATGTAGCGAAAAAATCATTGTTCAAATCGTAATGTTCTGAGATATTTTTTTGTGAACCCGCCAACGTATTTGACCGTCTAACATGATAAAGTTTGTTCACCACTTTAAAAAGATTTAAAGCGAGTGATTTCACTTTGCTCCCACTTACAGACGGTGCATTTTCGATATTCAATATCACCCATTTAATTACATTCGTGATATTTGATGTATCCCAAAGTCCGCTGGTATAACCTTCTCCAAAACCAATATCGCCGTAAAGTGCAATCGATTTAAAAAAATCAGGATGATTAATTTGTATGTTGGCTTCAATTTTATCTTCGCCATTGCCAAACAACAACACTTCTCCGTTGGGCAAAGTGAGTTCCAGTTTGCCCAGGTTCATTTTAGAAAGCGTGTTTAACACAATTCTTTCAAAAAATCCGGTCGACATTTTTGTAGCAGCAATAGTATTCATAAAATTAAGCGTGGTTGTTTTTATATGGTTTATATACGTTGCGTTGCAGCTCTGGGTTTTCGCCTTTTTTGTGAAAATGGATTTTTTTAAGCCACAACCTTAATGCCTGCCAATGAATCATTGCCATAACCTGTAATGGAATAAGTGGGATAGCCATAAAATACCGAAGCAATGCTGCGTTTGTAAGCGCCACTTGTTTTCCTTTTAAGGTGCTGATAAAAAATCGTTTACCTTGTTTGTCCAGATCATCAATCTGTATATCCAAAATATCATTGGGCACAGTTAGTTTGAAATCGAATGCATCATCATGATCAATAAATGGCGAAACATAAAAATATTTGGTCACAATTTTTTTAAACTGATTATTGTGTAAATCGTCCTTTCCAAAGAAAAACAATTTCATTTCGCGATAGGTATTGCTGATTTCTGCTACACAACAAACAATCTGATCTTGCGCATCAAAGCAAAAATAAAATGAAACCGGGTTAAAGTTATACCCCAAAACATTCAGATTGGTTAATAATTTAATGTGAAGATTGGCGCCATCAACTCCATTTTCCTTCAAATAATTGATCAAATGCTGGCGCGTATTTTTGCTCTTGTCTGGCTTTTCCTTAGGAAGCTGCAAATGTTCTGCATCTCTGAAAGAAAAAAGATTGAAACCGTTTAAACTAAATAGCCGTATTTTTTTGTCCAAAACTTCCAGTTCATCCAAATCAATATAAAACATGTAAACCCTGTACCAGAACGAATGCTTTTTGGGCGCAAGGCGATGATGCATTACCTTGGCAACGTATATAGACGATTGTAAATCTGGTTTAGTAGAGCTTTTGGCAAACATGGGGATGCATTAGAAACAGTTTAATTTACGTTTTTGAATCTATATTAAGAAATGTACTGAAAGCTGTTCTGGTTTTTATGAAGACAAGTTGAGGCATTACAACAAGGTTTGGCACAAATCTACCGCACTTTTATAGGCATCTTCATGAAAGCCATATTTAAAATAACTTCCGCAGTAATATACTGGGCCGTTTTCGTTTAATTTATGTAAATCCTCTTGTGCCTGCATTGCCGGAACATCAAATAAGGGATGGTGGTAATCAATTTCTTTAATTACTTTTTCCGGATTAATACTTTCGCTTGGGTTTATAGAAACAAAATAATTTGTTTTTTCTGATACGCCTTGCAAACTATTCATCCAATAAATGGTGCTTGGCAAAAGTTGTTCGCCATTTTTTTCTACGCGATAATTCCAGCTACTCCAGGCCAATCTGGCTTTTGGCATCTGTGCTTCATCGGTATGCACCACAGCTTTGTTTAATTGATATTTAAACTTGGATAATAATGCGTTTTCCAGAGCTGTTTTATCTTGTACAATTTGAAAGGTTTGATCAGCGTGACTGGCCATAATTACCTGATCAAACTGTAAGGTTTCGCCTTTAATGGTTTGCACCTCAACTTTGCCGTTGTCTAATCTTTTAACAGAAATTACTTTACTGTTGGTTCTGATTTTGTGTTTAAACGGTGCAATTAGTTTTTCGCGGTAAGACTGACTTCCATTTTTTAGTGTATACCACTGGTGTTGTGTATTTAAACCTAAAAAGCCATGATTTTTAAAAAACCGGATTAGTGTTACAGCCGGAAAATCTAAAATCTGCTCCATAGGCGCACTCCAAACTGCAGCACTCATCGGAATCAAGTATTGCCACAACATATCTTCACTGTAGCCAAATTTTTTAAAAAACTGGCCCACAGAATAATCCTGATATTCCGGTTTATCTAAAATTTCTACGCTTTGTTGGTTAAACCGGTTAATCTGCATCAACATCTTCAAATAAGAAATATTGAAAATATTCTTGCGCTGAGCGAACAGATGATTTAAACTAGAACCGCTATATTCAAGCTTTTTTGGCAGATATTGTACGCTGAAAGACATATCGGTTTTCATTACCGGTGCATCAATTTCTTTAAATAATTTACACAGGTTTGGATACGTTTCGTAATTAAAAACCATAAATCCAGAATCCAGATAAATTGGTTTTCCGTCTTCTTCTAAAGTGATGGTATTGGTATGCCCGCCAATGTAATCCAGCTCTTCAAAAACTGTAATTTCATATTTATGCTGTAACAAATGGGCGCAACCCATTCCTGCAATTCCTGAACCTATTATGGCAATTGTTTTCATGTTTCGAAATGGAAATTTGAGAAATTAGATGTAAAAAGACTTAACCTTTCGCTTTCGTCTCTACTTTTTGCTAAATAAATAATGACACACCATCCATTCGTTTCCTTTATTGTAGTTAAACAACTCGGCACAAGAAAGATAAAACAAACGCCAATATACCCACCATTTTACGGCCTGTTCTTTGCCATAGGTATTTTCAAGAATAGGCATAATTTCTTTTCTGTGCTTATCCATATTGCTTAACCAGGCTTCAGATGTTTTACCGTAATTTGTTCCGTTAACTACCCAATGTTGATCAATTTTTAAATCGTCATTAAAATAGAAAAACAAATGGTTAGAAGGCATAATACCGCCAGTAAAAAAATATTTGCTCATCCAATCGGTTTCATCAATTACTTCAAACTTGTACGCAAGTGTTTTATGCGTAAAAATATGTACGAACAATTTGCCATCGGGTTTTAAAAAACCATTTACTTTTGCCAGCAACAATTGGTAATTGCGCATGTGTTCAAACATTTCTACAGATACCACACGATCAAACTTATCGGCAATGCTGAACGTATTCATATCTGCGGTAAGCACAGTTAAGTTTTGTATGCCGCGTTGTTTTGCTGCGTTATCAATATAAAGTTTCTGTGTTGCAGAGTTGGATACAACGGTAAAAGTACTTGAAGGAAATTTTGCAGACATGTACAACGACAGAGAACCCCAGCCGCAACCCAATTCCAATACATTTTGTCCGTTTTGCAAATCGGCTCTTTTACAGGTTAACGCAAGCATATCATCTTCAGATGTATCGATATCTTTTACGCCGGCCTTCCAGTAACCGCTGCTGTACTTTAAATTTTTCCCCAAACAATACTGGAAAAATTCAGTCGGCAATTCGTAATGCTGCTCATTTGCATCCGCTGTATTTACAGCGATATCGGAAGATTTTAGCTCTGCAATCAAATCCATAAACTTCTCTTGTTGCAATTCTTCATTGCCCAGAGTTTCATCCTCTAAACGTTGTTTAAGTAATTTACGGATTCCCATACGCAGCGCTGCATCAGGAAGTTTATCGTTTTCTAAAAGTTTATCGTACCACATAAAATTGAGTCGTAAAAATGGAATGGAAAAAAGAGTTTAATTATTGTAAACTGGCTAATGTACGTGAGATGCAGAGCTCTGGATTTTTGCATCCAGGGCTTTGTTATGCTATTTTTTAGCCCAGGGAAAAAAAGCACTTGTACTTCGCTGGTATTCTTTATACGCATCTGGCTTACTTCTAAGGTTTTGCTCTTCATTATTTGGCACACCGGTAACGCGAGTAAGTAAATAATAAATTATAGCCGGACTAACCACTGCCAAAATTCCCCACGGAGAAGACAAAGCGAAAATAAAATAAGCCATCCAGCCAAGCCATTCAAAAAAATAATTTGGGTGGCGACTGTAATACCAGAGCCCAGTTTGGCAAACCTTCCCTTTATTGTCTGGGTTTTTCTTAAATGCCGCGAGTTGCCTGTCGGCAATCATCTCACCAATAAAAGCAATGGTCCAAATGATTAAACCTGCAATCTCCCAAACAGAAATTTGCGGATCTGTATTGGCCGTTATAATAAAAAAAGGAATGGCCAGAATGACATTAGAAATGGCCTGAAACTGGAAAAACCAAAAGAAATTTCGGTCGGCCTTTTCGCCCCACTCGCTTCGCAATTGTTTGTATCGCCCTTCTTCTTCATCAATATGGCCAATAACACGTTGCCAAAGGTGTAAGCCCAGGCGCAATTCGGCCAATAAAAACATACCGCAAATCAGCAGCTTTCGCAGTTCAAAACCATCCGACAGGAAAAATGTGATTAAAGTGATTACGGGGAAATTGAGTGCCCAAAAAACATCTACAATACCGGCATTATTGATTTTTTTGGCCCATAACCAAACCAAAAACATAATTAAGCAGCATGCAATTAATGAAAGAAGCGCAATATAAAATGGCATAATTTTCTGATTTAAAACATTGGAAACTGCTGGCAAAGCTGCACTAACCCAACACCCTAAACCTTAGCCAGCAAGTCTTCAACACCTTCGCCATGTTTTAGTTTGAAGAGTTTCAACAAAACATAGCCCAAAGTGCCAATGCTACCCAGACATACGAATAAAATTAGCCAAACGATTTTAGCGAAAACGTTTTTCTCTTTATAAAACATCCAAAGACTGATCATGAAGATGTTGGCATAAAAATCCCAAAGGGTGGCGCGCATCCAAGGAATGCTGCCTAGAAAATCCCATTGTTCAAACAGATTGCTTTCTAAACTGGTCGCAATCACTTTGTAACACATAAACAGGAAAAGGGCGGAAAAAATTACTTTTAGAGATGTAATCATAACAAAATGGGGATTATATGAAATTCATTTATAACAATCGTATTCGAAAATCAGGTTTCTCCTTAATCGGCAAATTTGCCCCGCTTTCCCTACAAGCCCAATAAAAATTGGGGCTTTTGGTACAATCGGGTTTAAAAAACAAAACTCCGGCTCTTTTAGGTAAAAGCCAGAGCGTTTAAAAACCTACTGTATTTTTCTGATTTTTATAATGCGCATCCAGTGCAACACTTTCATTACCGGATACGTTGGATCAAACTCCCACCATTTAGTAGCAAAATTTGGGCTGTTCGGTTTCTTGTGGTGGTTGTTCTGAAACAACTCGCCCATCAAAAGGAAATCCCACGGTAAAGAGTTTTTACTATGGTCTTCATTATCGTGGTTAGAATAACCGTACTTATGCCCACACCAGTTTACAATTGCACCGTGCAACGGTCCCATTAAAAAATGAACAGGCAAAAGCAAATACATCCACCAGTAATTGGCAAAAGCAACGTAAAAACCAATGTAAAACAAACCACATCCAATTCTCCAGATCCAGGAATCGCCAATACGATCTATTAAAGGCCACTCAGGATAATTGCCGCGAAAAGCAGGTTCTGGCTCTATCTTAAAATGCAGATAGTTCATGTACATGTTTTTTGTAGCGATCATCATTCCAAATACATCTTTAAAGAAATGTGGAGAATGCGGATCTTTTTCGGTATCGCTATATGCGTGGTGCATACGGTGTAAAATTGCATAAGCTCTCGGATTTAAAAAAGATGATCCCTGAGAGAAAAGCAAAACAAGGTAAAAGAATTTTTCCCAGAATGGCTCCATTTTAAACATCTTATGCGATGAATACCGATGTAAAAAAAAGGTTTGGCTAAACAGAGATAGAAACCAGTGTGCCAAGAAAAAAATTAAAATTACCATGTGTGTTTTTGTATAAGTATAAACGGTTTTTCTACCCGTTCAGTTTTCCTGTATCGTCTTTTGCTGGCAATTACCCCCAATTGCCAGAACGATTTAAAAAGAGGCACGACAGATTTTCTGCCGTGCCTGCTTTCTTATGTATTATAACGTACTATCTTCCGAAATCGTCTTGTACGCGTACAATATCACTTTCATCTGACGGGTTTGAAGCATCTGTATGTTGCCAGATTTCGGCTACAACGCCCCAATCTTCTAAACCGATTAAACGGTGACGTTCGCCTTGTTGCAATTTGATCTGGTCTTTCGGACCATAAGTTTTCACTTCACCTTCTTCATCAGTTTCACTTGTTTTGATCCCTACAGTACCGTTAACCACTTGCCAGATTTCTGCTCTGCGGTGGTGGTATTGCCAGGATAAACGTGTGTTAGGTGCAACAATTAGAATTTTAGGACTTAATTTGCCACCAATTTTAAGATCTTCTACGTTTAATCCGTCAAAATAAGTATCTGCAAATTGTTGAGCCTGTTCCTCATCAATTACAAAAAAACCTCCCCATGGGCGGGTTTCATCGCGGTTTACAACGTTAAAGCCTTCAATGTTTAAACGTTGGGCAACGCTTTCGAATATTTCTTTTTTATCGTTCATCATCGGTAAAATCTCTATTTTCTAATGGTTATTTAAGGTTTTGGGCTATTTAATTTCTCCAAGGGGTTTAACAATTCGGGCAAAAATAACGCTAATAAATTAAAAAAAGACACCTAAGAATTTTATTTTTTCCTGCACTATCCGGAATACTTTTAAAAGCGTAGACACTGAACAGCTGTGCCAGTACTTAGAGCGAAACATCTGTTTAACACATCCACATTTTACACGCAGTAGCCTAAACTTAATCAATTATCGTTTAGGTGTACTTTCAACTTATCATTCAAATTTTTATCACGTAAAATATTGATGAAGTTCCTTGCTCAGTACTAAAAGTAATTGTTCTGGTTTTTCTTCTTCATTGTAGGAAAATTCATTAATTTGGTTTTCAAAATTTAGTTTTTCCCAGTTATCAATATACTGCTGTAAATGTTGCAGTACTGTATTTAAGTTCTCTTTCCAATCATCTGATTCCCGCATTTTAACCTGTAGAGAAAGCGCCGCAATGTGCCCGTTAATTTGGTAGCAAATCCGTTGAATGTGCAACAAACTTCTAATATCTACCTTAGAAGAATGCGGTTCTTTTTTTAACGATTGTATAGCTTCTGCCAGTGCGGCAAATTGTAAATACGCAGCCTTTCTGGCCAACCTTACCTGATGAATGTCTTTTTCATCTTCTGCCTCCATCACTCTAAGTAAGTAATCGCGATTTGCAGAAACGGTAGCGCGAATCAGTTTTTTTAATCTCGGGGTTTCCCAGATTGGAAAGAGAAATGCAGCCGCAAAAGAAAGTACACAACCCAGAACGGTAAAAATTAGCCGGTCGCCAATGATTAGTAACAGATCTCCCCGATAAACATTTAAACATAAAACCACCATTACGGTTACACAAACCACACTAAAAGTATATTGCGTACGATTAAAAATAAAAAAACCAAGTAGAGCCAATACTCCGATCCACAATTGTGGCACCTCGCCTGGTAAAACATACACCAGCAAAACACCTGTTAACAAACCCAAAAGTGTACCTCTCAAACGCTGGCCATTGCGCTTGTGTGTTAAACCAAAACTTGGCCTGTTTACAATCATAATGGTTAATAAAAGCCAGTAAGTGTAATGTGTAGAGGGCAGCCAACGGTTTAAAACTACGGCAATAAGGCATAAAACAGACAACCTTAATGCAAACCTGAATGTTGGCATCTCTAGCGAAAATTGTGGCTTAACTGTAGACCAGGAGAAGTTTTGTTCTGATAGAAAATCCCTGTAATCAACCTCGTTTTCTAAATTGTCTTGCGCCCGTGTATCCGTAACTGGTTCGTCTAATTGCCGCACCAACAAGACAATATTATCCAGGTTTTCCTGAATGTTTTTTAACAAAGAAAAATGTTTGCCGGAAACAATTGCCATAAAAGCACTGCGACTTGTCTCAAACTCTGCAGATAATATGGGTAAGCTGGATTTTTTCGGGTTTAAAAAACGCGTACTGCAACGGTCTAAAGCATCTGCCAGTTCGGCAATCATTTTACGCACCAGATGCAAAGCTTTTACATCGCTAAGTACTTTTCTAAGTTGTGCATAATCGTGATGTATCGCCGCCACTTGTTCGTATAAATCTATCGTATCTTGCCCAACGCGTAGCAAACGTTTTCCCGTTTCATTATCACCGCGCATAGACAATTTATCCCGCAGCAATAAATTGCGCATTAACTCTTGCCGGGCATTTAATTTCAGGTGCAACAGAATATTTTGCTCTTCAAAATCATCCAGTTCAACCTGCGGATTATATGCTTTCTCTCGTACGCGGAGTAAAGCTGCAGTTCCGCTTAAACATTCGAATATCGCATGGTGAATAGAGCGATAAGGCCAGATCCAAACTTGAACCAAACTGATCAGGTAGTACCAAATACTGCCCAACAAAATGTAAAAAGTAAACAATAAAGGATTGGCGGGCCGCAAACCCAAAATAAAGATGGCCAGAACCGTACTCATTAAACCAATCAATCCAAGCCTCGCACCCAATACACCAAACATGGCGAAAACGAAAGTGAATACCACAATGCAACATGCTGCAATAAGCGGAATAGGTAAAGTGAACGTAGTAATTAACGAAACCAGTAGAAAAAGTACGATGCTTATTACAGCACTCCGAAATTTATCGCCTCTATTTCCGGGCAAATCCGTTAGTCCAATTAGCAAAGTTCCTACGCCTACGCCAACTGCCATTAAAGGAAAGTGAAAATAAAAAAGTAACGATACCGGAACGACAATAGCCAGCGTGTTTCTGATTCCGTCTGTAAAATATTCACTAAACAAACGCTGTACTACTTTTGTCCAAACTTTGTTAATGAAATTTTTGGCTAAAGGATAATTTTTATTGGCGACAGACATGGATTGCAAAATTAATGAAATATTATGGATATGCTCTTTAAAGAAAAAATCATCAACTCTTAGCAAGAATAACTGGCATTATAGAAAACCACAAAAAAGGCCCTAAACACAACTTAAAGACAGTTCTTGGCACCCAAATTGATCATTTTCTGAAAATAAAATATTATGAAAAATATGTATGTAATGGCTTGCCTGGTTGCAGCTCTACTGTTTAGCGGATGTTTTGCTGGCAGACAAGGAAATGGCGGAAAAAAATCGCCGAAAAAAGAAAACAGAGGTTCGGATAGAGGTCGGCGGAATTAATAAGTTTTCTTTTTTACTGATGTATAACATCATCCTTTTTTATAGATCGCACCCATAAATTCTCCCATTTATCGCTCCAGCTTCGATTATTTTTTTGGACAATCGTTAGATATCCTTACTTTAGACGACAAGATTAGCCGATAAACGATTATGATAGTGACCAGTCCGAATGAGATTGATGTATTTGTAGAACAGATATTGGACAAAATTAATGCTGAATTTGATCCTGAAATAATTCCTGTACGCATTGAAAATTTTTCAAAACCATCCAATTGTTTTTGCAATGTAGAAGAGAAAGTAAAGCGCGATGGAGGCAACATTCACCTCGGCTGGGTCGTTTTAAAAACAGAACTTTTATACGAGGCAGAACAGCACGCCGTATGGGAAAATCCTGATGGTGATCTGATTGATATTACGCCGCGAAACATTCCTTTTCAACAGGTAATGTTCATACCGCAAAATTTTGAGTTCAATGGTCATTTGGATATTGTTTTGGTTAACGCATCAAATGATCCGCTTATTGATGATTTCATCCGTATTCATGAAGTTTGCGAAAAGCTTTACCGCTTAGGGAATCGCATTAATGACGATGAAGTTCAGGTTCCGCCTTACATTATCCCTTATATTAATCAATACGAACAAGCACGCACAGATTTTAATGCATACATTGCCAACGGAGGCCGTTCTGGAGCGCCTTGCATTTGTGGTGCCTCAAAAACATATAAAAACTGCCACGGAAAATTGATAGGCCTGCAAGCGAATGCTGATCTGGCTGCTGCAATATCTCTTCACAAAAAAAATAGTTCGTTGCCGTCAACATAAATTTAAACGTTTCATAGCTACTGTATTTTGCGCCTTAAGAAGTGTTGTTTACATAAAAAAAGGCCAAATGGATGCAACTGGCGTGTATTCCTCAAACTTTCATGATGTGATTATGTTATCAGGTTTCACATACTTATATAATATTTATCATGAAAAAGATTTTTATTTCTACTTTATTTTCAGCAGCATTAATGATTGGCGCGGCGAATGCCCAGATCCAAAAAGGAAATGTTATGGTTGGGGGAAACCTGACAAACATTAACCTTGGACTGGATGATCCGAAGATTTTTAGTGTAGACATTACGCCAACAGCCGCATGGTTTGTTCAGGATAATGTAGCAGTTGGTGCTTATGTAAACTTTGGCCTGGAAACGGCAAAAAACTCTGCAACCACAACCAGTTATGGAGTTGGCGCCTTGGGCAGATATTACACCGGTAAAGATGTTGAAATTGTAAAACACGGAAGATTCTTCGCCGAGGCAACTGCAGGCATTGGTGGCGTAAATGTAAGTCGTGGCGGCGGTAACACTAACGGACTAAATTTAAGTATAGGTCCAGGTTTTGCCTATTTCGTAACGCCGAATATCGGACTGGAGACTTTACTTAAATACAACGGCTTAGTTGGTTTCGGCAGCGCCACAACCCAAAGCAATCTGAATTTATCATTTGGCTTTCAGATTTATTTACCCGGACAACGCACAGCCAAAAAAATTAAGAGCGACCTGAATTAATTTCGTCCAAATTAAAAAGCCGGATCATTTGGTCCGGCTTTTTAATTTTGTAAGCTTATTTCCCTGATTTCATCGTTATGGAATAATCTTTAATCTGCATTTTAATCTTCCCTTTTTTCGTTTCCATACTGCGCATCTTTTTCCGATCTATTGCAGTTCCCTTTCCCATAAAATTTAAAGGAATTTTTAGTTTCTCTATAGCAAAACCAGCTTCTACGTAATTGGGTAAAATATCTTTAAGCGTCGCGTACCTCATAGCCAAAGTGTAAGAACCCTCTTTTTTTGTAGTAATTTCTAACTCCGCAATGCGCACAAGTTTCGTGTCCATATAAAGCGTAGCCAAAGCCATCTCAGATTGATTGGTGGTGGGTATTACGTTAATTACTTTCAGGTTTCTGCCATTGCGCACTTCTGTTCCTCTATCTACAGTAATAAATGGATATTTAAAAATTTCTGAGAGCGAGAAATCCAATCCGCGTTTGGGCAGCATAACAAAATCTTTTGAGGCAAACTCCATCTTCTTGCCTGTAGCATATTTAACCTGCGCACGTTTGGTTGGCATTTTTATAAAGGGCACATCCAAATCCAAAATGATATTTGCTGAAAACTGTTTCACAGAATCCATCCGGTTTTTTATCGCCTGCAAATCTTTGTCAATCTGCTGGGCAAAAATAAGTTGCGGAATAAATAAGAATAAGATAAATAATTTCCGGATCATCCGATATCGTTTTTATGAAATACAAAGATACCCAGGCCACCAAAACCCAGTGTATATAAAATGAGAACCGCGTTATTCACGATAATTTGTGCCCAATCTGGCTGGTAATCGAAAAGCTGTTGCCAGGAATCAATCAGTTTAGGAAAAAAGAAATCATTCAGCAGTGCAATTCCGAAATCAACTTTGAGCAGCAAGGTGGTGATGATTAAAAAAAGTGCAGAGGCAATCCATGTTTTGGACGCTTCTTTAATAAAAACTGCCAAAGAAAGACTTATAACAGAATAAAAAACCATAGAAATTGTGCCAGATGCAAATGCCCAGCAAATTCGGTTAAAGGCATCTGCAGATTTAAAGAAGTTTAGTGTACCCAAATACACTACAAGATCTCCATTACCAAAAATAGAATAGGCCAGAACAAACGTGCTGAGCATCATAAATGCCAGAACAAAAAAAGTAAAAAGTATGGCTGTAATGTATTTTGCAGCCATAAATTTCCATTTTTTTACGGCTTGTAGCATAATCGTTTGCATGGTGCCATCTTTGTACTCATCTGTGACCAAGCCAGATGTCACAATCATCAAAATAAGGGGTAAATTAAACCAGAGTGAATTGAGCACAATGTACATCATCAGGTTCCCGTTCAACAGATTTCCTTCAAAATAAAAAGATTGTTTCAGGTTATCCAGCAGTAAATCTAAAATGGTACTTCCCTGGTAATACGCGGTAAATAAGATAAGCAGTTCTATAATTAATATTGCGGCAAACGCATAATAGGTTTTGCTTTGCTTGATGAGTTTTAAAAATTCTGCTGCCAGAAGACGTTTCATTAATGTTCGGTTTTCGTAAGTTCTTCTAAAGTAATAATTGGCGTACAACCTGTTACAGCAATTCCTTCTGCAAGCAAAGCATGAAGTAAAGCCGGAATTTCATCTGCTTTGCAGCTTACTTTTGCATCGCTCAACCCATATTCTACCGCATAATTCTGTAGCGACTTTGCACCAACAATATTTCTGGCCATAATACTATAACTGGTGATGTGTTGGGCAATAAGCTCACTCGTTGAGCCTGCATTTACAATTTCTCCTTTTTCAATTACATAAATGAAATTGCAACATCTGGTAATTTCGCCCATAAGATGTGAGGAAAGCAAAATGGCAATATTATCTTCTGTGGCAAGTTTGGTAATTAATGTTATGAGTGATGAAACACCAATTGGATCTAAACCTGAAAAAGGTTCGTCCAGCACCAGGCATTCTGGCTGGTTAATTAATGCGATTGCAATTCCCAGACGTTGTTTCATTCCGAGGCTAAAATTCCGGACGGGATCTTTCCGATCAACTGGCAAACCTACTTTGGTAAGCGTTTGCGCGATAAACTGGCGGTCTGTTGGCGCACCTTGAATGCCGGCAAAAATTTTGAGGTTATCTTGTGCACTTAAATAATTGTACAAACCCGGCCGTTCTATAATTCCGCCTACAGGTTTTTGCCGTTGCGATTGTATAGTTACTTTACCTTCATCAGCTTTTACCAAACCGCATAAAATGCGAAACAAGGTCGTTTTACCCGCTCCATTTCGCCCAAGCAAACCACAAATCTGACCTGCAGCAATATCAATAGAAACATTGTTCAATACTTTACCTGATGGATAACTCTTGCTTAAATTTTTTCCGGAAAGCATTACTGGGCGATTTTATAGTGAATATAAGGTTGATGAAAATCAAACTTAGGACGGTAATATTTTTCAAGAAAAGTACGCGAAACGAAAGATTTGCGAAACAGAAACCACGGATCCTGAATCATAAATTTCGGAATAAAATGATACCATTTTATGCCAATCCTTTCGTAGAAGTTGAGTACTTCTTTCTCCATACCCAATTCTTTTGCAGCAACCAAAAAAGCAGTACGCTGGCATTTTGAACCCATATATGGATAGGCAATTTTAGGACTAAAGCCATGTACGTATAAATTGTCTTTAATGCGTTTATAATTCTGAAACCTGGACCAGGCATCCATAATAACCAGAAAAATGTGACTAAAAGCGAATAAAACAGATCCGAACCAGAAAATGGCAAACACAATACTTTCTGCATAATATGCATCGCGGAGTTTTGTCCAGTAAAACCAGGATTCGAGAACAAAAATAATCACCGATAGGTGCAATAGAATCCCAACATTCCAATAAGAAACCCAAATACCGGGCTGTTTGGGTATTCTTTGAAAATCAACTTCGCTCTGCTCTGTATCTCTTGGGCTCCTTACCTGCATGTAATACGCTATCTGTTTTGTGAATTTGCTAATATACTGTTTATGCTTTTTACCGTTTGCAAAACGGCAACCATATCATGAATTTTACGGAATAGGGAGAATGTGATGCAATATAAGCATTATATTTCTGATCGGATCAGCATAGAATTTTAAAGAAAATCTTACTCATTTAAAAGATCTTTCTCGAGAGAATATTCTAATGATACAAAAACCGCATCTACTAATCGTTTCATTCTATATCTTTACTGTGTGAATCGTTTTTATCTCTCAGAAATTTACATTTATCCTATTAAATCATTAGGCGGAATTTCACTTGGTGAAGCTTGGATGGAAGCGCGCGGACTGCAATACGACAGGCGTTGGATGCTTATTGACCCTGAAGGTGTTTTTATCACGCAACGCAAATATCCACTACTTTCTCTTCTGAAAGTGAGCCTAACAGAAACCCAGATCACCGTACAACAAACCACAACGGGAAAACAAATTTCTTTCGGTTTGGACGAGCAACTCCAGCTGCCAATCGCCGTAAATATCTGGGACGATTACTGCAATGCGTTTGAAGTAAATGCGGCAGTTAGTTTATGGTTTACAGAAGTTTTGCAAATGCCGGTTCGGCTAGTAAAAATGCCTGAATTTGAAAGAAGAGAAGTTGATCACAGATATGCGCTAAAACAAGAAATTGTGAGCTTTGCCGATGGTTACCCAACTTTGTTAATTGGCCAATCCTCTTTAAATGGACTTAATGAACGTTTGGCGAAACCTGTTTTGATGAATCGTTTCCGCCCAAATTTGGTATTTACCGGCGGAGATCCACATATTGAAGATTCTTTTCGAGATTTCTCAATTGGTGAAATTCATTTCTCTGCTGTAAAACCTTGTGCACGTTGTGTATTGATTACAGTAAATCAGGAAAGTGCTGTTAAAAGTGCCGAACCACTAAAAACACTGGCCACATATAGAACCATAAATAAAAAAGTGATGTTCGGCCAAAATTTGCTTCACCACGGCAATGGAATACTTCGCGTTGGCGATGAACTGAAAATCGACACCTGGAAAGTTTAACAGGAAAAAATTTCTTTAACAAAAATCAACTGTCTCTTATACAAAATACTCCATTTAGGGTATTGATCTCCAAAGTCTAAAACCCGACTTTCGACGGCAGATAAGTGGTATAGCGCACACGGCAATACCGAAACCAAACCATTATTATGAACCTAATTTCTCTGCTAAACATTGAATATGGATTTATAAGGATCGGAAAACATTTTAAACGATTTATAAATGAAAACTAAACTGACATTTTTGTTGTGCCTGTTTGTGGCGCAAATTTCTGCTTACGCACAAACGGTTGAAGTTTCGGCTTCTGAAGCCGATGCAAAAATTATTGTTGATGGCCAGAGCTTAGGCACTGGCTCACTTAAAGTAAAAGTACCCAAAAACTCTTGTGTAAATGTCAAAGTCACAAAGGCAGGTTTCCTTCTGTACGAGCAAACCTACTGCAATAAAAAAGGTATGACAGAACCGCCTAAAAAACAATTTTTCGCATGAAAAAAGATGATGCAGAAGAAGCCTCGATTAAAACAGATCAGGCAAACATCGATTTTTCTATCGAAATCAATAAAAAACTTGATCCCGCAGATGTTTAATGCTCATCACCTCTTTAAACCTTCAGTGTTCCTGAAGGTTTTTCTATTGTGGATTACAAATTTTTTAGCCAACTAACCTGAAATAAGTTTAGGCTGATGAATTGCAATGTCTCATTTCCGGATTTTTCGCAAATCAAAGTGTACCTTCGTAATGCTTTACATCCATGTCAGATTTACTTAGGAAACATATAGAAAAAACAACGCATTTGAGCGATGCAGAATTTGCATTTGTAGAAAGCCATTTCATCCCTAAGAAATATAAGAAACATCAGTTTATCATTCAGGAAGGAGAGCCCGTTGCTTATTCCTATTTTATCCTTTCGGGATTAACCAAATTGGTACATTATGACGATTCTGGCAAAAGTCATATCGTTTCTTTCGCGATGGAAGATTGGTGGGAAAGTGATTTTTATGCCTACCTGACGGAAACAAAAGCAACTTTATCTTTAGAGTGTATTGAAGATACCGAAGTGCTGTGCATAACGTTGGCCAACTATCGGAAACTTTGTGCCGAACTGCAAAAAGTTGAAGCTTTTTTTCTCGAAAAAGCCCATTTTGGAAATATTGCGGCACAACGCCGGATTTTATCTCTGCTTACATCTAACGCGAAAGAGCGCTACAATCAATTGTTACAACAATATCCGCAGTTGGTTCAGCGTGTTCCTAAATCGCTTTTGGCCGCTTATCTGGGTGTGTCAAGAGAAACCTTAAGTCGTTTTTCTGGTTGAAGTGACAAAGCGCACATGAAATTTGTGCGGATGATCAACAGCAGGAAAGAACGGTTTTCTTCAACTTTGTTATTCAAAATTTAATCAGATAACAATGGAAAAAAGAGCAATTAATCCCTGGAAATGGCAAGACCATAGAAATTATGTGCAAGCGGTTGAAGTAACAGATGTTAAGGGCACATTGTATTGTTCCGGACAAACCGCGATTAGCGCTGATGGAATATCAAGCAATGCAGATATGGGCATTCAACTGAAAGAAGCCATTCAAAACCTGCATAAGGTTATTACCGATGCGGGTTATGAGACTAAAAATATTGTAAGACTAAATGTTTTTCATACCAATACGGAAGCCTTTTTTGAACATTTTTCCTTACTGCAAAACTGGGTAATTGCAAATGGTGTACAACAAGCTACAACGGTAATGGAAGTGAAAACACTTTTTGAAACTTTACAAGTTGAGCTGGAAGCAACCGTTGTGCGTTAGAATCCACAAATCGTTCGCGCGCTAAACTACATGCAGAAAGTCTTTCAACAAATTACTGGAATGGCCTTCTGCATTAAAAAATTTATTTCGGACCTGAGTTCTGATTTTAGCTAAATCTTTTACGACGCCAAACTACGCTATTGCCAATTTTATATTGCTCAACTGTACCGTCTTCTTCCAATTGTTCCAATGCACTTTTGGTTGCAGAAATTGTACCTAAACTGTTGATCCACCAATTGTGGATTCCTTCTACAGTATCTGTTGCATTTGGGCGTTCTAACAGATAATTTTCAATCTTCTGGGCGGTTGTTGTTATTTCAAATACATTCATAAGCGGAGATGTTATACTTAAAACTACACATTTTAACTTGTAAAGTTTTAAGAAATGAGGATTAATCCTGAAAGCTAAGCCTCAACTCTCTTCTTAATTTCCTCATAAGTTTATGATTTTATGGGCGCTTCCTATCCCCTTTTGAGCAACCAATAAATTCAACAAAACGGATCAACAGCACAATTTAGCTTTAGATTTTACATCACCGAAGCGGGAAGAACTTCTATCGATCAACCGATATGTTTTCTCCAATTAAGTAGTTAAAATTTATGATTTTATTCATTTCCTGTTCATTAGGAAATCCTTTCATTTGCGAGCGGTAAACATCTGCGTACAAGAAAACGTGTGACTGATCTACCTTGTAGTATTTTAGATAGAAAAAGGATAGGATCATGGCTTGTTTAGTTTCCTCGTCAAAGCTTAGGTGGTACCCTAAGAGCTTATCTTTTTCTTGTTTTAACAATACGAAATTTGGATGATCAGCAATATAGCGATCCATGCTAAAAGCATTTGAATCCGTAGAAATATAAACGGTAAGCTGTTTCAATCCGTAATTCTGTTCCGGATGTTTTAAATCGTAAACAACGGAATTATCCTTAAAGGTTCCTATGATAATTTTATCGAATTTCTCGGTTTTGATATCTCCAGACTCCTTTATTTTTATTTCCTGCGGGATATTCAGTCTGATTTCCTCACCCCTATTGTTTATGAATGTATCTGTTTTTAAGGATAGTTTTTTAACAGGCGTTATCACCATTTGTGGTTTCTGCTGCAGCTCATCTCTCAACTTGTTTATTTTTGCCACAATTTCCTTTTGCTCTTTTATCTCTTCCTGAATATCGCTTTCATATTTTTCTTTCGAGATCCTAGCAAATTCTATAATTGTATTTTTTGATGGTGAAGAGGTTGCATTATCCTTAAACTTAATTTGAAAACGATCTCCCGAAAAAGTAGATTCGTACATTTCATAATAGTCTTTACCGAAAATTTTTAGCTGTTTCAAATTTTTGAGGTCTTTAGCATCTACAGTAAATTTTTCCGGCAAATCAAAAAACAAGCTGTCATTTCTTTTTATGAAGTGAAAATTGAAATCGACAATTTCATCCATATTTGCCGAGGTTAATCCAATAAAAGGTTTTTTATCTTCCCGATATATGCTACTGATTTTCCAATAAGTTTCCTGTTTTTTTGCATTGCAACCCAGGTTAATGAGTATTACGAATACCAGCGGTATAATGTATTTGATTTGAGGCATAATGAACGATTTAGATTTTATATCTGTAAAATAACAAATAATTAAAAGGAAGATCGTCTTCTTTTGAGAGATATTAATTTTTAGCGGCATTTGGCACACGCGTGAATTAGAAATTCAATGAAAAGAATCACAATCTTCACTAAACCAAACTTCAGCACAACACTTATACGTGCCCATCAATCTGACAACTGTCTTATCCAGATACTCAAGCTTGTTAGACTTAACTGTATGCTTGAACATATTGTAAAGCATCCCCCCATTGTGTGGTTTCTACTCCATCAACCTCCTTAACGTTTTGTACCTCCCTGTCTGGCCTCTCGGACTTCTGCATCACCTCATGATCTTCAGGCTGAATAGACGGTAAATCCTCGTCAGGTCTTGCGTCACGGATCTTTTCAATAAGCGTTTTTGGATCAGAAAGAAGGTTGGTAAGGGTAGATAATTCCATATACTACAAATTTAGCCTTGTAGGTTATGAGGGTTCTTATTTTTGGTTTATTAAAGGGAGTTAGTAATTTTATTTATCTGTATCAAATAATTTGCTTTCATTATAAATTGAAATATTTCTAAAACTTTCCAGTAATTCGTATGCCATTTGTCGGATGGATGGTGGAACTGGGTTTAGTTGTTTTTCATTTCCATCGTTTGTTTTAACTACCCATCCAGAAGTTTTTGCCCTCGTTAAATCGTAATAGTCACGATCAAGTCCATCGTCTACGTGAGCACCACCATCCTTGTTCGCGATGGCTTTAATAATTTTAGATCTAGTAAAATATTACCTTCTGAATCCACTATTATTTTTTTACTATTCCACCAGTTTTCAATACTAACCTTTGTTGCCCTAGCGAGTTTTAAGTCACAACCGTAATCCCATCCATAGCCAACCTGATGAGTTAAATTTGCTAACCCTAAATGTGTTTTAATTTGGTTTTTAGGATCGTATGAAGTGCAGGTGCAAAACATACTTATGTGGTTTAGTTTCAATAAATGCATTAAGCTCTTTGAATTTGAAGTATTGTGAAATATTACTCTAATTTTTACAGCTAAATCCTGAGCAAGATATGTTTTATTGCCCTTATCATACATCTCACAAATATCTTCAATAGCGGAAAGTTGCTTTTTTAATTGTAGAACTAATTCTTTTTTTGAGAAGTTAACTTTTGACATTTATAAAGATCACACTAAATTTAGTGATTTACCGAATCCCACTCAGAACCCCAATACTAGATTTCTTTTTGCTTAAGAATATTTTATGCTCCCCAGCAAAAGCTGTCGTAATAATATAGTGATTTGCATCACTGGCGTGGCCAAACTCTTCATAAGTTACGCCAGTAGTTTCATTTTTCTTTTTGGTTTTCTTTATCGTACCATCCGAATCTTCAAGTGCGTATTGATAATCAAAGATTGATTTTTTGCAGCGTTCTTGAATGCCGATGGTGTTACCTGATGTTCCGGTACCATCGTAAATTTCTTTAATGAAGTTGCCGGATTGAACAAGGGATGGATTTCGTGACTGCAAGCGCAATGCGGGTACTCAAGTCCAAAGAAAATTTATCAAACTCTTGTTCAAAAGAACGCGTGTTTATTCTTAGACCTGGTTGATACCAGGTTTACACCAACATTACCCTTTGTTTACCCCTTGTTTACCTATTGGTTACCTAAGGGGTAATGAATAGGTAATAAAAAGGTTAACAAAGGGTAACCAACTAGCCTTTTTTGGGTCAATCTGGGTAATTTCCAGTTTTTTCGGGAATCAACTTATCGCAGCACATTTTAAAAATCACAGGTTCTTAAAAGAATAAACCATACGCGCATTACGAAAATATAAATAATTAAATATCAATCAGTTAAAGACACATCCTCTTAACACACTTCCGTTATGTTTAACTTCCCCGGTTAAGAAATCGTGCCGGAATCGCCACGCTCAAAACACGTATACCAACAATAGAGAAAATAAAAACAATTCTGAGATTCAGTTCGATATTCTATTAATTACAATTTGAAGATGAGAGAGTCGAGGAAAATCTACATTAGTTTTCATGGTCAGATTTTAGTCGGACAATAGTATGAAAAAATCGAATAAGTTGAGATAAGTTTTTAATTAAACTATGCTACAGTAAGTCAAAACAAAATTTAAAAAACACTGTTCAATGCTGTCAGAACACAAAAAAAGCCCCTAATGGGGCTTTAAATAAGGGTGGAGAATATCGGATTCGAACCGATCACCTCTTCACTGCCAGCGAAGCGCTCTAGCCAAATGAGCTAATCCCCCTTTTGTAAGGTATGGCAAAAATAGCAATTAGTTCCTGTATACCAAATTAAAGTCAAAATTGCTGAATATTTTTTTTTGCGCCCCGTTATGCACAGAAAACAAGCCAGATTAGGTTACCTTTGCGGCTTTCAACATCCCTTATTCACATGAAATCCCTCGCCTTTATTGTCCTTTTTTGCTGTTGTTTTGCGGTGCAAGCACAAACAAACTGGAAACTGAGTACAGAAAAAGACGGCATACAAATTTATACAGGCATTTTACCAAATTCAAAACTAAAGGCTGTACGTGTTTTATGTACGGTAGATGCAACTGCAACACAAATTACCGCGCTTATCATTGATGTAAATTCTGGCGCCGACTGGGTTTACGAAACAAAGTCATCTTACTTGTTAAAACAAGTATCGCCAACAGAACTTTATTACTATTCTGAAGTCAATTTGCCCTGGCCGCTAGAAAACCGCGATTTTATTTCGCACTTAAAAGTACACCAAAACCCGCTAAGCAAAGTTGTCACCATTGACGGACCTGTAGAAGCAGATTTCATTCCGGAGAAAAAAGGCGTTGTCAGAATCCGTTCATCTGTAGGCAAATGGATCATCACACCATTGGCAGCGTCAAAATCTAAAATTGAATATACGATACAAGTAGATCCGGGAGGTAGTATCCCAACGTGGTTGATTAATCTCTTCGCTACAGAAGGTCCGCTGCATGTGATTCAGAAATTAAAAACACAAGTTGAGTTACCGAAGTATCGAAACGCCGTATTGCCTTTTATTGTAAAATAATCAGATTTTAAGGTTCACCGTAAACAGCGCAATTAAACAGCAAACCGACAAAGCGGAAGGCAATGGATACCGAATAAAGAGAAATAAAATGAAGGTGGCAATGAGCAGCAAAACGACAAACATACAGGCCTTAAACAGCGAATCCATATAAAACATCGCTATAATGCCAAGTATGTAGGTGGGGATGATGATCACGGCTAGAAACATAGCCTAAAATAACAGCCCGGTGTTAAATAAGTATTAAATTAATTGTAGCTTATTTACCGCATGCGCATTTAGCAGTTGCTGATAACGTTCTACAAATTGCGAAACATGAAAACCATCAACTAAAGCATGATTAACATGGATAGAAATTGTCATCCATTTTCTATTGTCGCGTTCTTCTACTTTTCCAAATGAAATTTTCGGGCAGCTATCGTGAATGGAAAAGCGTCTGGCATGAGATAAAGATTGAAAATTAAGCCACGGCAAAGCCGAATAATGGATTACATTGTCGCCTGCAGCCGAAGGGATTAATCCGGTTGAATTGCGTACTTTTTCCATTTCTGCGGTAGCAGTCTGGTTGAATTGTTCAAAATCAGGATTGAAATCCAGATAGCCAAATCCAAAAGTACCGTCTGGTCTGTTTACCGTTGTAGCTGCATGCACATCGTTATACATCCAAACTTCGCCTTCCAGAATCCGATACCGGAAATTTTCGATTTCATTTGCAGCTTGCAGCGACTTATGTAAATACAATAAGAAGAATGAAACTTGTTTCTCTTTCGCTTCGCGATAGGTTTCTGTACAATCTAAAGCAATGGTAATACCGAAAAAGGGTTCCTCAAACGTATTGAAGAAATTAAAATGGT
Organism: Pedobacter terrestris; assembly: GCF_052343045.1. NCBI lineage: Bacteria > Pseudomonadati > Bacteroidota > Sphingobacteriia > Sphingobacteriales > Sphingobacteriaceae > Pedobacter > Pedobacter terrestris. Next base: position 3,761,339 of record NZ_CP180264.1, read on the forward strand.
CTTTTCTGACCCAGGTGTTTATATCTATTTTTTTTCTCATCTAATTAATTCGGGCAGCAAATCTGCCAGTTTTTCCACTTCATAAAAGTTTTGATGTTCAATCGTGTGGTCTATATGTTCGTGTACCCAGGTTGTATGGTAAGGTACGTGTACTGCTGTACCACCAATATTCAATACCGGAAGAACATCAGATTTCAAAGAATTTCCTATCATTAGAAAATGTTCTGGTGCACAATCCAGGTGTTTCAGTAATTTCAGATAATCCTGCTCTTTTTTATCGCTCATAATTTCGATATGATGGAAATAATGATCAAGTCCCGACTTTTTCAACTTACGTTCCTGATCAAGCAAATCGCCTTTTGTTGCCACCACCAAACGGTATTGACCATTTAAAGCCTGCAGTACTTTTTCTACATCATCCAAAAGTTCTATGGATTTATTCAGCATTTCCTGCCCCAAATTAATGACCTGAGCGATTACATCGGCACGGATATTTCCATCGGTAATGCGCAAAACGGTTTCTACCATACTCAACATAAAACCTTTAATCCCATAGCCATAAAGTGGCAGATTGGCAATTTCGGTTTTATACAATTCTGCAATAGTACTGTGTTGTGGGAGGAAATCTTCCAGCAATTCGGCAAATTTGGTTTCCGTTTCACGAAAGTATGGCTCATTTACCCAAAGTGTATCGTCTGCATCGAAAGCAATTACGCGGATATTTTCCATCATTTGTTTACTTTTATGCCACAAAAGTACCGGAATAGTTTTGCGCCGGAAAGGACATTTGTCCGAATTGAAAAATATGTTACGCACCAACCTTGATTTCCTTTCATTCATTGAAAATTATTTCCTTCAGGAAAACGAAGACCATATTATTTTACTAAAAGATTTTCCTTCGGGATACCGTTTTATTGAACAAGGCGAAAACATCCGAAACATCTACATTATTAAGGAAGGAATGACCAAATGTTTTATTTCAGAAGAAAACGGGCGTGATTTTATTGTAGAATTTCTGGGTAAAGGCGAAATTGCCGGCGAACTGGAAGCCATTAAAAAAATTGAATGTTTGTGCAATGTAGAAACCATTACGCCGGTAAAAGCCTACGTAATTCCAGATCATTTTTTCATTAAACTGGTAGAAGAGAACATAGCCTTCTGCCGTATTTTGTTGCAAGAGCTTTCCACGCGCATTATTCAAACGAGCACGCGTGCATCTTTTCAACAATCTTACACGTTAGAATATGGCTTACAGAAGCTGCTTCAACTACAGGCAGACGTACGTGTTCCCATTTCTAAAGAGGACATGGCTGCCTATCTAGGCATCTCTTTGCGTAGTTTGAATAGGGCACTCAAACAACTTCCAGTTAGGGTGTAGAATCTACACCAAGTTAAAAAAACAGTAGTTTTTATCAACAAATCCGTCTTAAATCTTAAAAAATAAAACACTAACAATCAACAGATTAAAACAGTATTAATGTTTTTCTTTCGCTTGCCATGTCGCGTTTCACCTATTTTTTTCGTTTTCAATTGGAAAAAATTTGAATATGGTACGTATTTTAATCATCTTTGAACAATTTTAGTTTAACCTCTCAAAGTGTTAAAAGTCATCCCGTATTTCATAATCTACTTGAGGCATTTCAGTGCGCTTACATTCCAACACACTGAAAAAAAACTAATTAGAATAGTGTATTAACAATATGAGCAATGGTTAATACTACATTATTTGCTGTTACCAAAATATGAAACGATGAGTAAATCAATTAACATATACTACAATTCATTAACTGACGATTTGATTCCCCAAATTTTTGATCGTTTGAATGAACATGAAACCGTTAAGGAAATCAATCCCGTTTTCTCTTTTAAAAATCCCAATGGTTTTTTACCAATTGTTTTCCAATGGGAAAACCCTTCTTTAGAACTTTTCAGGGATAAAGACATCAATCGTAGTTTTAACGTATACAATAAGCCTTTTGATCTTAAAGCGTTTAAAAGAAGTCTTTTTAAGAAAAAAGTTGTACAACAAACCTTCATTCAAAAACTTTTTAAAAAGAAGAAAAAGGTTAAATATGAAGCTATTCCTTTAGATGCGGCAATAGAAAATCAGTTAAAAAACTACAATAAAGTACTCACCATTAAATATTTCCCCGGAGATGCATTTGAGAACAAACATGCCACATTATTTGCTGCTATTGTGACCGAATTGTGTGGTGGTTTATGTTATTTCGGTATGGAAAACATTTGGTATAACCATAAAAACATTATGGGCGAATGTTTATCTAAATTGTATAATCTGGATGAATTGCCTGCACACATTAACCGCAAACCAAAAGAAACCATTTTGAGAAAAGCGGTTGTAGCAGCCTAAATCTTAATCGTTTAAACTTTTACCGGCTTATCTTGTTTGAGGATGTAAACATGAAATGTAATGTCCGAGATCTTGATTGTTAATGGAAGCGCGCGCTTAAACGGGAATACCCAAAAAATTGTTGGCCGACTAACCGAAGGCGTTCCTTGTAAGATTTTGAATCTGGCAGAACACTACCTTCTGCCCTATTCTTACGAAAACAATTATACACCGGAAGATCAGTTTGAACAGTTTGGGAAAGAGCTTTTATTTCATCAGCACATAATTTTTGCCACACCGGTTTATTGGTACTCAATGAGTGGAAAGTTGAAGAATTTTTTCGACAGAATTACAGATTGGGTAAGCAGCAATACCGAAATTGGCCGCAATCTTAAAGGTAAATCTATGCAGCTCATTGCTGTTGGTACCGATGGTGATCTGCCTGACGGTTTTACCACTCCTTTTTTCATGACTGCAAACTATCTGGATATGCAATATCGCGGGCATTTATATTTCAATTCGGATAAAACACCTGGCAACGAAGAAATCGCAGAAATGCGAAAATCTTTTTTTAGTTTTAGTGCTGATTAGCACTTTTAACCTCAATTGAACATAAATTATACTTAAAAATACAACACATGAAAGTAGAAGAAGTATTCAAAAACAATGAAAAATGGATAAGCGATAAATTGGCTATTGCTCCAGATTATTTTACTGAATTATCTAAAGGTCAAAGTCCTGAATTTTTATATATCGGTTGTTCTGACAGTCGCGTTACAGCAGAAGACCTAATGGGAATACAACCCGGACAAGCTTTTGTACACCGCAATGTGGCCAATTTGGTTAATAATGTGGATTTGAGTGTAATGACTGTATTGAATTATGCAGTCAGACACTTAAAAGTAAACCACGTTGTAGTTTGCGGACACTACAATTGTGGTGGTGTAAAAGCGGCTATGCAACCGGCAGATATGGGCATTTTAAACCCTTGGTTAAGAAACATACGCGATGTGTATCGCCTGCACCGCGATGAACTTAACGCCATTGAAGATGAAGATAAAAGATACAACAGGCTTGTAGAACTTAATGTTCAGGAACAATGTGTAAACCTGCTTAAAACTGCCGCTGTTCAAGAGGCCGTTGTCAAAAGAGGCTTAACTGTACATGGTTGGGTTTTCGATATTCATACCGGTAAATTAATCGATCTGAAAATTGATTTTGATGCCATTCTTAAAGACATCACAGAAATATACAAACTGTACTAAAACTAAAAAATCCGGATTCTACGCAGAATCCGGATTTTTCTTTTCTATCGTAAATTAGATTTAGCGGCCCATCCAACCACCATCAACCGTTAAAATCGTTCCATGCACATAATCGGCAGCTTTTGATGCCAGAAATAGTGTAGGTCCTTTAAAATCTTCGGGCGTTCCCCATCTTCCCGCCGGAATACGATCTAAAATAGATTTACTGCGATCTTCATCCGCACGCAAAGCGGTTGTATTATCCGTTGCAATATAACCGGGCGCAATGGCATTTACATTGATGCCTTTTGATGCCCATTCATTGGCAAAAGCTTTTGTTAAAGAAGATATTGCGCCTTTACTTGCCGCATAACCAGGCACAGTAATTCCGCCTTGAAATGAAAGTAATGAAGCGGTGAAAATTACTTTTCCGCTTCCGCGTTCAACCATAGCACGCCCAATTTCACGTGTAAGTATAAATGGTGCGGTTTGGTTTACAGCAATTACTTCGTCCCAATACTCATCAGGATGTTCTGCAATAGGTTTTCTCAATATTGTACCTGCATTGTTTACCAGAATATCAATCACTGGGTGATCTTGTTTAACTTGTTTTGCAAACAATAAAGTATCTTCGCGCTTGCCAAAATTACATTGGTACGCGTAAAACTTCCGACCTAAAGCAAATACTTCTTGTTCTATTTCGCTATCCTGCAATTCCAGGCTTGCAGAAACGCCTATAATATCTGCCCCGGCTTCTGCCAGTGCAAGTGCCATGGCTTTTCCAATTCCTCTTTTACAGCCTGTAACCAGTGCTGTTTTTCCACTTAAATCAAATTGAGTTGACGACATTTTTATTTGGTTAGGTTATTCTGCACCGCAAGCGATTCAGAACATGATGATTATTATTTTACTAAAACTTTTAATGGAAATTTTAACGCCTGTTTAAAGTTTTTCAAATAGGCAAACCAAGCGTCCGCATCGGTAATTTTACCTGCATTATTCCACACGGCGCCTGCATAATACACATATGGAACGTTATTTTGTACTTCTGTTATTCCAAGTGCTTGTTTTGGAGCATTGTATGCTGCTTGTAATGGTTTAAGATCTACAACACCAACACCGGTAATTCCATCGTTTCCGTGTATAGGTTCCCAGTAACCCAATAAGCCATTTTTATCTAAAAGCAATTTCTTATCGGCTTCATTACGTGTAGCTAAACCAATAGCCACCGGCAAATTACCAGTTGTAGAAAAGGTATACAAATTTTCAATTCTATTTAACTGAGATCCGGCATCTATTGATATTGTTTTAACCACTTTTACCTTTATACCTGCAGCATTCCATGAATCATAAGTAAGCTGAAAAGTTGAGCGTAAAGGCCCGTTATCAAGCACTTTTGAAGAACGGTAATTGCCGGAATAGCGTACGCTATCTTTAACAAAAGGCGCCATACTGCCTGCGCCTAAAGTAAAGCCAACACTATAATAATCCAGTCCATCGCCGTGGTCTTTGTGGTAATCATTTTTTCTATAGCGCTCATCAACCACCATTTTTGGTGTATTTTTTACCCAAACATCAATTCCATAGGCATCTTCAGAGGTTTTTTCTAAGGCTTTGCCATACATCCTGAAAGCAATTTTGTCGTTTTCCCAGGCGAAATCATCTTTGCGTTCCGGAACATATCTTGCGAAAGTTTTAACGGTAACAGGCAATGGTTTTCCGGCTTCGATATTCAGCTGAACAGTTTTTTTAGCGGGCACAGAAACTTGTATTAAAAGGTTTTGGATATCTGCTTTACCTCTATGCTCTATCTGAAATGGAATCTCGTTACGGCTGTTCCGATCTACGATTTTAAAATTTAATGTATCTATTTCCGGGTAAACTTTAACGATACTGCTCCATGGAATACTAACTACCGCCTGTTTTCTGTCTAAAGTTGATGCATTGCTGATGCTGATGGTTTTCTGTTGGGCGAATACCGCAACAGTACTAAGTACGAAAGGGAGAATCAGTTTCAGTATTTTCATAGTAGATTTTTTATTTAACTATTTCAGGTCTGTAATGGCACAACGATCCATATCGTCATAATCCAGATTTTCACCTGCCATTCCCCAAATAAAAGTATAATTGCTGGTTCCTGCTCCAGAATGTATAGACCAGTTGGGCGAAATAACCGCTTGCTCATTTTGCATCCAGATGTGCCTGGTTTCTTGCGGCTGGCCCATAAAATGGCAAACGCTTTGACCTTCTGGCACCTCAAAATAGAAATATGCTTCCATTCTTCTATCGTGTACATGAGCAGGCATTGTATTCCACACACTCCCAGATTTTAGTTCTGTCATTCCCATTTGCAACTGGCAAGTCTGAACTACCGTATTGATCAGCAATTTATTGATGGTTCGATGATTTGCGGTTTCAGGGCTTCCGAGTGTAACCACATCTGCTTCATCTTTATTTGTTTTTTTGTTGGGATATTTATGGTGCGCAGGTGCAGAGTTGATGTATAACTTGGCAGGATTAGCTGCATCAACAGATTCAAAATAAACATCTTTTGTTTCTTTCCCCAGGTATAAAGCTTCTTTAAAATCTAAATCGAAATCTCCATCAGCAGTGTAGATTTTTGCTTTTCCTCCAACATTGATAAAACCAATCTCTCGGCGTTCCAAAAAATATTCTGCTCTTAAATCGCTGGGATTAGGAAGTGCTATTTTCTGATCAACAGGCATTGCGCCACCAACAATATAGCGATCAAAATGAGATAAGGTAAGATTTACCTGATTGGCTTCAAAAAGGGTTTCAATTAAGAAATTTTCACGGAGCGAAGCGGTATCCATGAGTTTAACTTCTTTGGGACTTTGAGCGTAACGGCTTTCGAATTTGTTCATGCTTAAATTTGAGTTAGAGTTTTTAAGAACTATCCCCAATAAGATTGAAGAGTGTTCATTCCGACAAATATATTTATCCCTAACCGATTATTTCAATTAATACTCAACTTTATAGTCCTTTTTTAGGGGTTGCCCTGTCCAGGCTTTTAATCCTGTCCACGGTGCTGGTGCATCCGTCCAGAATTTATGATTTGCAGGTAATCCCAATGTGAGAAAACCAAGTGTGGCCATATACAAACTTCCTGTAGAAGTGTATTGATCTGCAACTGTTGGCTGATGTCCATTAAATCCCAGAACCAACCAGCCTTTTTCGTCGAAGTTCTGATTGCCATCATACAGGTTATGCATTACTTTCGTTAATCCGCAGCGAACCTGCGCGGGCAATACATATTCTGGCAGTTTTTCCATTAAAGCAGTTTGGGCCAATGCCTGGAAAGCAGCAGTTCTGTAAGTTATTGAGCGGCCATATGCCGGATAAGTGCCTTCCGGAGAAATTACCCGTTCCAAATATTCGGAGAAACGTACCATGCGTTTTAACGCCAGATCATACTCTTCCTGTTTGGCCTTTTTATGAAAAACCATGACCCCTAAAAGATCAACCAGCATAGGGTGAATCACGTAAGAATTATAATAATCCATACTGAATTTTTCTCCATCGCTGTACCAGCTATCGCCAGCATACCATTCTTTCATTTTATTTATAGAAAACTGAATCCGTGCGGGATCATATTGTTCGCCAATACTGAGCAAAAATCCTTCTGTTAATCCTGAAAACAGCAGCCAATTGTTGTAAGCTCCATTTCTGGTACGTAAGTTTTTAAACTCCTGTATAAATCTTTTTTTAGTTGTTTCATCCAGTGGTTCCCAAAGTGCTTTTGGCGCGCGTAGAAATGCATGGGCTACATATGCAGCATCTACAATTGGTTGCTGTTCCGATGTATAATTCATATAATCCGGATTGGCGGGATCAACAGAATTGGCAAGACCTTTAAGCAATTCTATACGTAAAGTTTTTCTCATTTTACCTTCGTCAGTATTGTCATCGGGCAAAGCCAACCAAGGTGCCACACCTGCAATTGTACGCCCAAGTGCTTCGAGATACGTCACTTTTTCGACAGGCAGATAATAAGAGGGGCCAACTTCTTTAGGCATATTTTTCCTTAATGTGCTATTGGCCAGGTTGTGAATAACAGGGTAAGAAATCCTGTAAAGTGTTTTAGACCAGAATGCCCTGTCTTCTTGTCCGCTTGTTTTTTTTTCCTGAGCCTTGCTGCCAAGAAATGTTAAGATGAGCCCGGAAATCAGGATTGCTTTTTTAAAAATTTTCATTTTTGAAGAAAGATTTAGTGGTTTACAAATACCATTTTTTATAACGTGAAAGCGCTTCGAGATAATAGTAATCTGCATAAATCAATGGAACATCAATTTCAATATCTAATGGAAAAGCACCGGTACTATGCAGCAGTAAAAAGCCTCCATTTGTGCCTACTTTAGCCCGATACTGTTCACTCGACAACGACCGAAGCATTGTTTCCGATGCATGTTTAAATTCCGATTTTTCCTTAGCGTCTACATATTGTCCAAGCTCCAGAAGAGCCGAAGCAATTAAAGCACCCGCAGAAGCATCTCTTTTAGCATAAGGAATCAAAGGGGCGTCAAAATCCCAGTATGGAATTTTATCCGCGGGTAGATTAGGATGATTTAAAATAAAATGTGCAATTCCCTGAGCTTGTTTCAAGTAGGTTTCATTTTTCGTAAAACGATACATCATCGTGTAGCCGTATAGAGCCCAGCCCTGTCCTCTTGACCATGCAGAACAATTGGCTGCACCTTGCCATGTTGCTTTACGCAATACGTTTCCACTCTCAGGATCGTAATCAACAACATGGAAAGAACTAAAATCAGGTCTGAAATGATTTTTTAATGTCGTATTCGCATGTTCTATGGATATTTTTTTAAAATCAGAACTTCCTCCGTTATCGCTAACCCAATTCAACATTTCCAAATTCATCATATTGTCAATGATCACCGGTGCGGTCCAATACTTGTTCTTTTCCCAAGATTGAATTGCTTTCATTTTTGGACGATACCGTGTAGCTAAAGCTTTGGCAGAATTATCGATGATCTTTTTATACTCCGGATTTCCAGAGATTCGGTAAGCATTCCCAAAGCTACAAAACATCATAAAACCAAGATCATGATTACCCGTATAGGTTTGATTGGGTTTAAGTATCTGAAGAGCCTTCTCCGCCTCTTTTTTAATACTTTCGTCTTTGGTTTGTTCAAAAATATACCAAAGGCTACCTGAATAAAAACCACTACACCACCATTTAATATCCATGTTTATGGATTTACCTTTTTCAAAGCTTTGTGGTGTTTTCCCTTCAGGAATATTTTTAGCCAAATATACATACTGTTTTTTTGCAAAGCTGAACTCATCTTCGATAAGTTTGTCCATGGTTTTTTGCATAGGGACCTGTGAAAATGCAACCGTATTAAACGATAGTAATGCAATAAACAGTTTAACTTTTTTTATCATATTATTTATTATTGTGGATGTATTTACTGTGTTTTTTTTATTTCAAGAAATATAGGCCGAATTCAGATAATAATGGATTTTTTCGAGAAGACGTTATTCTCAACCGGACTTTTTGGGCAGTGACGCTGTCGAACCGTATAATTCTTTTAAAGCCAATAGTTGTGCCGGACGCAAATTTCTTCCATTCCTGACCGTCTAAATATTCGGCTGCAAATTTTTCTACTCTTTGTCCATGAGCGATGTTTTCCTGCATTGCTATTACATTGAATATCTGAGGTTTTTCCCAATCAAAATTGATTGTGAGTGTGGTATCTGTGGAAGGCGTTTCCAACTGTGTTTCAACATTACCATCCAAAACAGCATCCAAGTTTGTTGCCCGATCTGAATTTAATTTTGCTTGCTTAACCACATTGTGTTTAAAAGTTTCTTTCATTTTTTTAGCGAATCCCTTCAAACTCTGTACATCGGCTTTCGAAATTCTACCATTTGTATCGGGAGGTATATTTAAGAGCAACACGCCGTTTCTACCTACCGAGGTAAAATAGATGTCGAGTAGCTGCTCGGCGGTTTTTACTTTAACGTCTTCTGAAGCATGATAAAACCATCCGGGGCGAATACTCACGTCAGTTTCGGCTGGATACCAGACCAGGCCTCCGGCACCTTTTAATTTTGAACGGCTTCCTCTATCCTGATCTTTGTAACTTCCTAATACTTTAGGAACTACATTTACATCCTGTTGAGATGAAGCTGCTATTTTCTCCTGGCTTTGTTCTCCAATTGGCAATACACTCCATTCGGTTTCCCTACCTACACCAGTTTCTGTTCCCACCCAGCGTACATCTGGTCCCTGAACGGCAATCACGGCTTTTGGTTGCAGCTTTCGAATTAAAGTATACCATCTGTCAAAATCATACACTTGTTTTTTACCATTCGGACCTTCTCCATTTGCTCCGTCAAACCAAACTTCATCAACCTGACCATACTGAGTAAGTAATTCGGTGAGTTGATTGACAAAATAATCATTGTAGTCATCGGTTCCATAAGTTGGCTCGTGCCTATCCCAAGGTGATAAATATATTCCAAAACCTACTTTTAATTTTCTGCAGGCTTCGGCAACTTCGCAAACAACATCTCCTTTACCCAATTTGTATGGTGTATTCTTTATGCTGTGCTCGGTATACTTGCTAGGCCATAAACAAAATCCATCGTGGTGTTTCGCCGTCAGGATAACCTGTTTAAAACCAGCATCTCTTACAGATCTGACCCATTGTTCAGCATCGAGGTGTTTTGGATTAAACTGATGGATATCCTCTTTTCCATCTCCCCACTCCCTATTTGTAAATGTATTAATTCCGAAGTGGAAAAAAGTAGTTAGCTCAAGTTTCTGCCACCGGAGCTGCCGTTCGGAGGGTACGACATTGGCAGCTTTCGTCAAAATGGTATCTTCACTGTCTTGGGGATTAATTTTTACAAAGCTGGATTGCTGAGCAAATACACCAGAAGTAGAGATAGCTAAAAATAAAATAAAGATGATTTTTATCATATTGGACTAAAAATATGTGAAACCGCAAATGCGATCTGTTTTGAGTAGAGAGCTGGTCAATATTGCCATCAGCAAAAGGGAGCGCCACGACCAAATGGCGCTCCTTAACCAACAACAAACGATCCTAATCACCAAATTTGGTTCTCATGATGCAAAGATTTTCCTATTTTCTACATACAACAGAATTCTATTAATTGTTAAAAAATCCAATTTCCGCGATCTGCGCATAAGGTTGTCCGTCCCAACTACTCTGAGGAACGATTTTAAAATACCTGAAGGTAATTGCAGATGGAAAAGTAAAATTTTGTTTGGAAGAGGCTTTTTGTACCACATAACTCGCTTGAGTTGTAAAATTAACTCCGTCAGAACTATAGAGCACATCTGCGTCTTTAATGGGTCTTGATGCACCATTTTGAATCGTAAATCCGTCAACTGTTTTTGCCGAACCCAAATCAATAGTCACATAATGTGGGTATGTTGCGATCGGACTTACAGAATACTGACTGTGCCAACCGGTTCCTGTGTTATTATCGATGATGGCTGTTGCAGGTGCTGTAGTTTGCTGTGAACTATATGCTGCAATGCTCCAACCTGTTTTACTAATTTCATTTTTCGTACCAAAAGTAAAGACAGGCAATTCATTTACCCAATTGTAGTTATAAATGGTTTCTTTAACCGTCCCGTTCTGTGCAACCAACTTCACCTTCATTTCATATGGACTTGCATCACGGTAAACAAAATCGGTAACGGGCATTTCAACATAAAAACTATCTGTGCCAATCACTTTCGATTCCCATGTAATTGCATTATAGTCTTTATTCGTCCCTGTTCCTTCATTGTTAACATTGGGGTCATTATAATAAATTACACTATTTATCGGTAGCGTGCTGGTAAAACGACCGGAAACTACTATTGCGTTCTTAGACGCAGAGTAACTCGGATAAATTTTCGTGATGCTGGAGGTTACAGATCCGTAGTAAGTATTGGTATTGTTATTAAAAATCTGATTGACGTTTAGTATCGCACAGTCGGCAGCGGTCAAAAACGTTGGGGATTTCCCTAATGTTCCATTTCCAGCCCACATCAAGGCCATACCCAGCGTGTTATTTTCGGATACCTTTTGCCTGTTGTGTGGTAGGTTCAATCCATGACCAAGCTCATGTACCATTCCGCCAAACCACGTACTGAAACGGTTACCTTCAGTGTCAGTTTTTCCCAAGTTCACGATATTCAATCCCTCATAATCCAAAGCATAACACCATTTCCCTGTGCCATAAAAAGGACCTCCGCTTGGTGTTCCGTTTGACGTAAAGCTGTACCTAGGTAGGATAACCAAATAATGATCACTTGTACGGTCGGTAGGGTGCGCATTGAAATAGGCGTCCACTTCAGATTGTACGGCACCACTTCCACCAGTATATGGATAACTTGATTTGGGTAGTGCTCCTCTGATGGTGATGATTTTAACACGGTTCATCAGCGTATTTTTTAAAAGACCGAAAGTTTTATTCCCATATCCATTTCGGTTCATTTCACTTCTGAAAAATTCCTGGGTCCAAAGCATCAACTCGCTTAAACGTTTTTCATAACCCGCCAAAGTATCCAAATCATTCGGCACGAAATAAACCAGGTTTAAATTTCGTGGAAGATCACTGCTATACAAAGAATCTCCAGTTGCAGCCAATGTATTGCTCAGCGTAAGCGACTGATTGGATTCTTCTGTCTTTTTACAGGCAGAAAATGCGATTACCGCAAGCGCAAAAAACTTAAGTAGATGTTTGATTTTCATAGGGCTTAATTACTGATTATTAAAAGGCTATTTTATTCTGTTAAACGAAAACACCATCATGCAACGAACCATCAAAAGACCATTCTTAATCAAATGGTCTTTTGATGGGAAAAAAAATTAATTCCAACCTGGGTTTTGTGTAAGATTTGGATTTCTTTCTCTCTCCGTTTGTGGGATTGGCCAAGTGTTGATATAATCACCCAAATATGTATACGTCACGACATTGGTTCCCCATACCTGTTTAAGGCCTGCGCCAGCAGGGAAAACTTTTTCTCTCCATGTACCCCACCTTAGTTCATCGAAATAATCTATTCCCTCGTTTATAAACTCTATACGACGTTCGTTGCGGATACGTTCTCTCAATCCTGCCTGGTCGGCAACAAAAGTTGGTAAAGATGCATTTGAGTTTTGAACGGCGGGTATTCCCGCTCTGGAACGAACTTCGTTTAAGCGGGCTAAAGCTTCGGTGGTTTGGCCTTGTTCGTTTAATGCTTCTGCCCACATCAACAAAACATCTGCAAAGCGAATCAAAGGGAAATCGGTCGGACCGTACGCACGGTTCACAATTTCAGAAATCCCTTCATATACAAATTTGCGGTGTAAATAATAGAAACGATCTGGCGTATCAGTACGCAGATCGCCGTTAACCGCACTTTCTAAACGATATGGCCATCTGCTGGTAAGTGTTGCGGTTACGCCAGCATACGTGCCGGCAAATGTTGAATAAGGTGTAATTACACTGGATGCCAACCTAGGATCCCTATTGGCATAGGCGCGTAAAATTCTTGCTTCATTTCCAATAGGCAAATATAAACTCATTCTTGCTCCTCTGGCCGTTGCGGAGGAAATTTCAGCGGCAGTCAGATTATCACGTAAAAAGAAAACTTCTCTCTCATTATTACTCATTGAAGAATAACCCGGCAAAATAGTATCCCAATTGAATTTGGATCCATCTATATTCTCATAAAGATCAACCAAATTGGGCGATATCAGATAGGTATTCCAATTGGATCCAAAAGCAGACCTAGATCCGCAAAAAAATTGTGTTGTAGATCCTAAGCCTGATTGACCGATATTTTGGATTGAAAAGATCATCTCCGGACTTTGCTCATTTGCCGTTCGGAAAAGCTCTCTATAGTTGTTGAATAAAGAATATCCAGCTGCCCTAACGCTTGTAAAATCAGCGATTGCTTCTGCCCAACGGCGCTGGTACATATATACTTTTCCTCTGAGGGCGTAAGCGGCTCCTTTTGTAATGTGTCCATAGTTTGCATTTCCGGCCGCATAAAAATTTGGAAGATTGGATTCGTTGATTGCAACTGTTAAATCCGCTACAATTTGATCCCAAACTTGTTGTTCAGTAGAACGTGGCCTTGTTGCTTCTGCAGGTAAATAGGGTTCCAAATAGATGGGTACGCCCTTGAACACCTGATTGAGTCGAAAATAAAAATATGCCCTTAAAAAACGACATTCGGCAACATACCTGCCCTTAAGTTCATTTGAAATGGGAGATTTCAGAGGAATGTTTAAAATTCCATCATTTGCACGTTGTACACCTTCATATAACTCCTGCCAAGTACTAGAAAAAAGTCCACTGGTTGAATTTATGGTTCCACTGGTAAATGCATCCGTATTTCGCGTTTGTCCGCCAAATGAATAACGATCATATTGGTACAGTTCACGGCCAGATGCATCGCTTGTATTTTGACCAAGCCGAATTGCCGAGTAAACGCCGGCTAAACCTAAGTCTGTCAAATCAGCAGTTGTCCACATATCTGCTGAAGAGATTTGGGAATATGGCGTGGTATTCAGTAAATCTTTCTTGCAGCCCATGCCCAAGATCAGGACCAGGCATAAAATATATAATTTTTTCATTGTTCTCTTTTTAAAATGTAAGATTAAGACCTAAAGAATATTGGCGCATGGTTGGATAACCAAACGTTGCACCTAACTCAGGATCTATGCCGGGATATTTCGTTATAGTTACCAGATTTTCCCCCAATAAGTAAACCCTTAACCGACTAAGTGCTAATTTTTTGCTTAATCTGTGTGGAAATGTATAGCCGATTTGAAGGTTTTTTAACTTGGCATATGATGCATTGTATAAATAGAAATCACTTGCAACATCCCGATTTTGATTGTCATTATCTACCTTTAAACGTGGAAAAGTTCCATTAACGTTGTTAGCTGGATCATTTGGATTTCGATCATTATAATAGTAATGATCATTTGCAACCATGCTACTGATTGAAAAACCTGTTCTGGTCACTGAAGAGTTAAAGCCGTCTGTAGCATAGTAATACCACATACCAGCAGCTCCTGACCAGATCATAGATAGATCGAAGTTTTTATATTGTAGGTTTAAAGAAAGACCAAAAGTGAATTTTGGCACCGATGATTTTCCGGTAAAGCTTTGGTCATAATTTCCCCCATAAGTTCCATCGCCATTGTTATCTGCATATATAAAATCGCCATAATACAAACCCGCTTTATTTGGTGTTCCATCTGTGTTATTACTTCTGGTAACCGGACCGAAACGATAACCAGCAGCAATCATTCGGTTCACCCAATCTAAATCTGCGGGGGTTCTGATCATGCCGTCTACTGGTCCTCCGTTAATGTTAACAGAACCATCCGGATTATTGTAAGTGCCGGTTCCCCGATACACATTGTATAAATAGAATTCATTTAAAGAATGACCTTCGATTACCCTTTCATTTGTTCCTGAAGAAACGATTCCTAAGTTAGATGTAAATACCCTATTGCCATTTGCATCAGTAACAAAACCTTGTGAAAGTGTCCCTCTGAAGTTTTCTACTTTATTCACATTATATGCGCCGTTTGCAGAAACTGTTAAAGATAAATCGCCAATTTTATTGGTATGGCTTAACATCAATTCAACCCCTTTATTATTCACATCCATTGAATTTACTGTAGGTGCAGAGGCCGTGCCTGCAGTAAGTGGAATGGTTGGCTGAGTTAAAATATCGGTAGTATATCTACGATAAAGATCCAATTCGAACTTTAATTTTCCTTTAAACAAACTTCCGTCCAAACCAATATTCGTAGAGGCACTTTCTTCCCAAACTAAACCTGGATTTGCAAAGGTAGTTACTGCCAATCCATTTGCTAACGCGTTATTAAATGAATACCTGCTTGTACCGTACGTTGCGAGATAATCATAGTTTCTCTGAGAATCATCAGTACTCATTTTATTGTTTCCTGTGATGCCATATGATAATCTCAATTTCAAATCGTCAAGGAAACTGCGTGTTCCTTCCATAAATTTTTCTTCAGAAATTCGCCATCCTGCAGAAACCGCAGGGAAAAATCCCCAACGGGTATCCGGAGCAAAACGACTGGAACCGTCATATCTCCACACACCTTCTATCAGATATTTTCCTTTATATCCGTAATTTAAACGGCCAAAGTAAGAACGCATCGCCCAATCGTACTCACCACCTGTTATCGACTGCATCGTAGTTGCAGAATTAAATGTAGTTACATCTGGAGCAATTAGCCCAAGCATGGTTTCACTGGTGTTGTAAAAGTTATAATAGTATTGGTTGTACCCCACCATAGCACCGATCGTGTGATCTTTTGCGATAACGGTTTCATACCGAAGTACGTTATCAAAAGTTAACATATAATCTTTATCAAATGCATAACTTGTTGTCAACGTAGAAGGAACGGCAGCGGGAGCCGATAAAACATTTGTTGCAAAATTCCATCGTTCCAAAGGGATAGTATAAGTTGTTTGTTCTCTATAGCGATTTTGATAATTTACTTTACTTTCTAAACTCAATCCTTTCATCAAATCCAACTTTAAAAAAAGTGTGGAGTTTAATCGATTTTCCTGATCTTTTCCACCTGTTCCATCAAGGTAAGTAAGCAAGCTATTTGACGCTCCATCTTGTGAGGCAGATGAGAAACCATAACGTCCATCATAATATGGATAAACGCTTGGAGATGTTTGTTTCAAATAATTGAAAGCATTATCGGTATTCGCTTTTCCATTCTCTCTTAGTGAGAGAAATGTTTGTGTGCCTACAGTAATAAACTTCGCTACTTTGGTTTGTAGATTCATTCTTAACTGATAACGTGTAGAACCAGAATTATTCATAGTTCCGGGATTATTCAGATAGTTTGCAGAAACTGCATATTGCGTAGCCTCCGAACCTCCATTTAAGGCTACATTATGTTGTTGCAAAAGATTTGTCGAAAAGATTTCCTTCCCCCAATCCGTGTTTGGATAAGCAACATAGTTAGGAATACCCTGCGGTGTAAGTCCATTTGGATTTGCATTTGCAGCTGCCCAATCATTGAAAGTTTGTTGAGGATAAATTGCTGCCTGCCCAACATTTGCTGCAGCTTCATTACGCAGAGAGGCATATTGAATGAAATCGCTCACATAACCTGGGATATTAGTGGGATTTGTAATTGAAACAATTCCGGTATAACTAAAAGTCGGCGTTTTATTCGCACCTTTTCTTGTTGTGATCAAAATTACCCCATTAGCAGCGGCAGAGCCATAAATTGACGCGGCGGCCGCATCTTTTAAGATAGAAACCGATTCTACATCATTTGGATTTACAGCATCCATTGTTCCTATAATCCCATCAATAACAACAAGCGCATTGTTATTATTGATGGTTCCGGTACCCCGTACGCGAATTGTTGCCCCATCTTGCCCTGGCCTTCCATTTCCCTGTCTAACATTCACTCCAGATGCCAATCCTGCTAAAGAAGAAGACAAATTGGTGACTGGCCTATCCTCTATTGATTTACTTGAAATGGTTGCTACAGATCCAATCACATTCACCTTTTTCTGCACACCGTAACCAACTACAACTACCTCGTCTAGGTCATTATCATCTTCGATTAACGTGACGTTAAGAGTAGTGGCATTGCCTACAGGCACTTCTTTGGTCGAATAGCCTATATAACTAAATATCAAAACACTTTGATTACCGGGTACTTGAATTGTAAATTTCCCTTCAGCGGAGGATAGTGTAGCCGATTGGCCGATTTTTACTTTAATACTTACTCCAGGTAGTACACCTCCATTTTTGTCTTTTACCGTACCGGTAATTTTTATTCCCTGTGCAAACACACCTATCGAAGATAATATCAATAGGCAGAATAGA
Source organism: Pedobacter terrestris (assembly GCF_052343045.1). Taxonomy (NCBI): domain Bacteria; kingdom Pseudomonadati; phylum Bacteroidota; class Sphingobacteriia; order Sphingobacteriales; family Sphingobacteriaceae; genus Pedobacter; species Pedobacter terrestris. Next base: position 3,778,836 of record NZ_CP180264.1, read on the forward strand.
ATTGGAATTTTTGCTAGATGACTTCTAGCAGAGTTGGATATTTTCTTACATCTTGCTTTGTTGTAAAGTTTGTTCATTTTACTCTGGTTTATAGTTGGCAATAATTTTCACAACCATTTCAACACTGTAGCAAATAAATAATGTTCTTCGCCGTGGAGTTGTTTGGTTATTCCAAAGTTGTTTTATTACGGCGAGTGATGAGGGATAAAATTCTTAAAGAATAGGGGTAAAATTTAAAAAGAGTGTATTAAAATGCACTATAAAAGTTAAAAATTACCCAACTCATGAAAATTTCATTTCACTTGTAGAATCGATTCCATTACTAAAAACATTTTGTACTTTAGCATTAAACTTCCCTAACCAAACTTAAAATCCTGCCGAGTTTTGCATGAAATATCTTTTAAATTTTGTGTTACTGTTGATTTGTTTTTCAGCGCGTGCACAAAGCGAGTATGTGTTTAACCACCTTAATGTAGAAAATGGACTGGTTCAGAGTTCAGTGCTGTCAATTGCACAGGATGCCAGGGGATTTATCTGGCTCGGTACCCGTTTCGGTTTAAGTAAATATGATTCCAGAACCTTCAAATCGTATCAATATACAAAAGGTGATCCACATGGATTAACGTCATCCGAATATATTTCTTCAATACTTTCAACCCGGACAGGCGATTTATGGATTGGAACATCTCATGGCTTGAATAAATACAATGAAACACATGACAACTTCGATCAGATTTTGGCTAAAAACGCAGATCAACGTGGCCTTAGCGATTCTAAAATTAACTGCATTTACGAAGACCGTGAAAAAAGATTATGGATAGGTACCGGAAACGGTCTGAATTTACTGACGTCAAAAAAAAATTACCAATTCCAGCAGTTTCTAAATCATGGAAAATTTAAGCGGCAAGTGTATGTCACTTATGAAGATCACAATGGAACACTTTGGTTAGGTACTTCAAGTGGACTTATGAGCCTTAAAATCAAAAATAATCAGGCACACTTCAATTATTTCAAGTCGTTTAGTGATCAACTGAATCGCCATATTGATAACCACGTCACCAGTATTGTTGAGGACGCAAAACATAATTTATGGATTGGAACCAAACAGAGCGGGCTGAGCAAATTCAATTTACAAACTAAAAAAATAACGACTTATACAAATTCTAACCTGAATCAATACGGTATAAGCAGCAACAATATCAGAAAAATCATCATAGACAGTGATGATAAAATTTGGATAGGTACACTCCACGGAATTAATGTATATGATCCAAATACAGGAAGATTTACGGCTTTACAAACTGACCCAGGGAATCCATCAAGCCTAAGTCAAAACTCTGTATATGACATTTTTCAGGATCGGCAAAAAATCATTTGGGCTGGTACCTATTATGGAGGGGTTAATATGATTTACCCCAATTACAGTGCCTTTAAGCTCTATAAAAGTTCCAAAAACAAAAATGGCTTGAGCAGCAATGTAATTAGTGCAATTACAGAAGACAATAAACATAACCTTTGGATTGGAACCGAGGGAGAGGGCGTGAATTACTATGATAAAAACAAGAAAGTTTACACACACTATCGCTATAATCCAAATGATGCCGGCAGCTTGAGTTCAAACCTGGTTAAGGCCATCATACAAGACAAAGACGAAAGGGTTTGGATTGGTACGCATTTAGGCGGTCTAAATCTCTTTAACCCGGCAACAAAAAAATTCATTCATTTTAAAAGCCGTAAAAATGATCCGCAATCGCTTAGCAATGATGAGATAACTTCCCTTTTCGAAGATAGTTTTGGTCGATTTTGGGTCGGTACCAATAATGGCTTAAATAGCTTTGACCCTTCCAAAGGCACATTTGTCCGAGGTAAAATCCACAATGTTTTACACGCAATTTCCTTCATATTTGAGGATCGTGAAAAGATTTTGTGGGTAGCCACAAATTCGGGTTTATATGAACTCCGGCCCGGAGAAAAAGATTTCAGAATTAGGAAAGCTAAAAATCCGGGAGAATTGCCATATAATGACGTGAGTTGTATGCTACAGGACAAAAGGGGTTTCATCTGGATCGGAACATTTCGAAACGGGCTTTTTAAACTTGATGCAAAGCGGCATGCTTACAAAAAAATCAGTACCAGCGAAGGTCTTCCAAGCAACAATATTGTCGGTATACTGGAAGACGACTTGCATATGCTTTGGATCAGTACGGATAATGGTCTTTGTAAATTTGACCCTAATCTAAATTCTTTTAAAAATTTTAATATAAAAGATGGTTTGCCCGGAAATGAATTCAATTATAAATCGGTACTTAAAGATTCGAAAGGTGAATTTTTCTTTGGTAGTTTAAAAGGGCTCATCAGTTTTCATCCAAATGAAATACTTGAGAATAAAAATACGCCTCCTGCAGTTTTCACTAACCTTAAACTCTTCAATAAGGAGATTGCGTTAAATGGAGAAGAAGGAATTCTTAAACAAAACATTAGTTTAACAAAAAAAATAACCTTTAAAGCAAGTCAGAATATATTTACTCTAGATTTTTCTGTGCTAAACTTTATCAAACCCAGTAAGAATCAATATGCTTACAAACTGGACGGATTTGAGCGCAACTGGAATTACGTTGATTTACCATCTGCAAGTTATACCAACTTGTCGCCGGGAAACTATACTTTAATGGTAAAAGGAAGCAACAACGATGGGGTCTGGTCCAATCAAATCAGCACTCTAGCAATTGAGGTTCTGCCGCCCTACTATCGTACCTGGTGGGCATATATGTTCTACATAGCAGTTTTATCTGCCGTTTTATTACTCGGATTAAGGTATCTGCTGATCCGGGCTGTATTGAAAAAGGAAAAAGAGATTAATGAACATAAGTTAGAATTTTTCACCAATATCTCACACGAGATCAGAACTCCTTTAACTTTAATTCTCGGTCCGCTGGAAAAATTACTCGATGAGTCTCAAGATCAGCCAGTTCTAAACAGAGCTTTGCACCCCATAAAGAATAACGCAGACCGCCTGATGCATCTGATAACCGAACTTATGGATTTCAGAAAAGCGGAAAGCGGAAAACTGGCATTACATGTAAGTCCGGGAAATATTGTGAAGTTCTGTCGCGAGATTTTTATAGCTTTTCAAAACCTTGCGGCAATGCGGCAAATTGAGTATAGCTTCCAATCATCAGCAGAAGATATTGAACTGTATTTTGATAAAGTTCAGCTCGAAAAAGTACTGTTTAACCTGCTCTCGAATGCATTTAAGTTTGCACCAAATAACGGCTACGTACGTCTGATCATCAATAATGAACATTCCGGATTGACCATTTGCGTATTGGACAATGGCCCCGGTATCCCGAAAAACGAACAGACAGATCTTTTCCAGAATTTCTATCAGGCAGGAAACTCTTCAGGAATTGGAACGGGTATTGGCCTCGCCCTATCTAAAAGTATAATGGAATTGCACCATGGAAAAATATGGTTTGAGCGCTACAACACAATGTCGGAAGACAAAGCTGAAACCTGTTTTTCTATTCTCCTGAAATTCGGAAAAGAACATTTCTCTAAATCAGAATTTATTGCAGATTACGTTTACTATGATGATGTATGCCATTACACTGAACATCTGGAAACGGAGCATACGTATGTCCAAGCTTCCCCCGAGGATACACATTCTTCAGCAGTAAAACCAAATATTTTACTGGTAGAAGACAACACTGAAGTACGGAATTATTTGAAAACCATTTTAGATAAAGATTATAAAATCATAGAAGCCGAAAATGGCTTAGAAGGCTTAAAAAAAGCGGTAGATTTTATCCCCGATCTGGTAATAAGCGACGTTATGATGCCTGTTATGGACGGTTTAGAATTGTGCCGAAAGCTGAAAACAGATGAAAGAACCAGCCATATTCCGGTAATTTTACTTACAGCAAGATCAGCTTATGTACACCAGGTTAATGGCCTGGAACATGGCGCCGATGTCTATATACTAAAACCCTTTAACACCAAAATTTTGCGTTTGAATGTCGAAAATCTAATTACAGGAAGGGAAATGCTTCGCAAAAAATTTTCACAGTTAATTGTTCTTGAACCCAAAAGTGTGTTGATTAACGAAACTGAGCAATTGTTTCTGAATAAAGTAATAGGCATTATTGAAGCACATCTATCAGACTTAAATTTCGACGTCGCCAAACTGGCTATGGATGTAGGTATGAGCCAGCCGGTTTTATATAAAAAAATCAGAGCCCTAACAGATTTATCAGTAAATGATTTTATGAAATCAATCCGTTTAAAATCGGCAGCAAAGATGTTTAACAACGGATTTATCAGCATTGCTGAAGTGGCATATGCTGTTGGGTTTAATGACCGGAAATACTTTAGCATAGAATTTAAAAAATACTTTGGAAAAACACCTAGCGAATTTCTTCAGGAGCAATCAAAAAACTAAATTAAACCTGCGTAGCATTTAAAACAATTTGAACCTCAGTACGCTTTTACTTAGGGTAATAATTCCATTATCCGGATTTTTAGTTTAGGATATGAAAATTTTAAAAGCACTTCTGGCTGGTTTTTCCGGTGCAGTTGCATTAAATATTTTGCATGAAACGGTTCGCCATTATGATTCTGATGCACCTCGTATTGATCTCTTGGGTGAAGAAGCACTATGCCGATCATTGAATAGTTTAAATCTCGAATCGCCAACGGGAAAAAACCTGTATCTGGCAACACTTGCAAGTGATGTTTTAAGCAACACACTCTATTTTAGCGCAATTGGTATGGGCAATAAAAAAAACCTTTATCTGAAAGGTGTAGCCGCGGGAATAACCGCCGGACTTGGTGCCATAAGTGTTCCAAATCAAATCGGGCTTGATGAAAAGCCAGTAACTAAAACGGAAAAAACTAAAGTTTTAACTGTTGCCTGGTATCTGATTGGTGGCTTAGTAACTGCCGCAGTGTTAAAAAATATGAAAAACAGCTAGAATGCTCAACAAAACCCATTTACTCCCAAAGCTCATCATATTGCTATTTACGGCCGGTTTTTATTCATGCAAATCCGGAAGTGTGAATTTGTTTAAAGCGGCCAGTCCACATGAACAATATCAGAAAAAACTTTCTTCCAGCGGATTAGACAAAACCGCTATGGGTTTAGCCTGGATAGAAAATTCAGTTCAAAGTATTCAGAAAGCATTGACGATTTCCGTCCCTTACCGCGAAACCGGGTATTTTTCAGCAGAAAAAGTTCGGGCCATTGCTTACCAGTTCTCCGCTGTAAAAGGGCAAAAAATCACTGTAACCACACTTAAAAAGCCTGAAAATTCTGCATTATATCTGGATATCTGGAAGCAAGACGAAAAACTGGCTTTAAAAAACATCGCATTTTCAGATACCCTGAATAATCCGGTTGAGTTGGAGATTACTGATAATGGTAAATATTTTATCAGAATACAACCGGAACTATTGCAAGGAATTGAATACACGATTTCAATTGTTTCCGGACCATCATTATCATTTCCGACAGGTACAAAAAAAAGCAGCAGTATTCAAAGTTATTGGGGCGATAGCCGCGATGCAAATGCACGCAAACACGAAGGGGTAGACATTTTCGGTGCATTCAGGAGTCCGGTTTTAGCCGCAGCAAACGGAACTGTAACAAGAGTTAACCAAAATAATCTGGGCGGGAAAGTAGTTTGGCTCCGACCAGAGGCCAAAAATTATAATTTATATTATGCCCATTTAGATGAACAGCTCGTTATTGAAGGACAATCTGTCAAAGTAGGCGATACACTTGGCCTGATGGGAAATACAGGCAACGCAAAAACAACCCCAACTCACCTTCATTTCGGGATATACGAATCCGGGGGCGCGACAAATCCTCTTCCTTTCATAGATTTGGTAACTAAAACTCCGCCACAGATTAAAGCATCTGTACTCAACCTGAATAAAACATTGAGAACACGAACAACAACTCAAATATTAAACGCTCCAACAGAAAATGCCCTTCCATTACATACGATTCCACCGGCGACAATTGTTAGCGTAATCGCCGCCACGAAAAACTATTATCACATCGAAATGCCAAATGGCCAGACTGGATTTTTATTAAGTGCTGTACTTGTAGCAACAGACCATCCTATACGTAAGCTAAAAGTCGGAGAATACCAGGAAGTCGTATACGATAAACCAGAACAATCTGCTGCTGCTAAAATGGTGTTAAAACCCGGAGAAATGATAAATTTGCTTGGTAATTTCGAAAATTTTCAATTGATAAGTAATCAGCAGGCGGAAATTGGCTGGATTGTTAAACGATAATTATGAACATTTTTCAACAACCCATTAATCTTCGCGCACGCAGACGCGGGTTTCATATAATCACAACAGAAATTGAAGAGGCAATGCCTCAAATCAAGCAGATAAAAGCGGGTATTTGTCAGGTATTTATACAACATACATCTGCATCGCTCACCATAAATGAAAACGCAGATCCCACTGTGCGACAGGATTTTGAAATGTTTTTCAATAAAACCGTTAAAGAAAACGATCCGGACTACGAACATGATTATGAAGGATCTGATGATATGCCGGCGCATTTGAAATCTTCGCTTTTAGGGAGTTCTGTGAGCATTCCCATTCGTAACGGTCGATTGGCTTTAGGCACCTGGCAAGGCATTTACCTTTGCGAACACAGAAATTATGGAGGTTCACGGAGTTTAATAATCACTGTTTGGGGCGAGTAAACTGGTCATTTTCGAGCGTTTGAATGGGTAACCAAAAGCCAAATACAGAGCCTTCACCTTCAACAGAGTCAACCCAGATCATACCATCTAGTCGTTTCACGATTTCTGCAGAAATATATAAACCCAAACCCAAGCCCGGAAAAGTATGTTGCTTGGTTTCATTGACCCGATAAAACTGCTCAAATACGTGATCTTTTAAATTTCTGTTAATGCCAATACCGAAATCCTCTACCAGAATTTCTACGCCGTTATCACGGGCATTTGCTTTTATGATAATCTGATCTGCTTTGGGCGAATATTTTATCGCATTGGCGATTAGATTGGTTAGTACCTGACAAATCCGGTCGCGATCACCATTTATAGTTCCGTAAAAACCTATTTCCTGAACAATAGAGTGCGTTGCAGAAAGCCGTGACATATCTTCGATAACTTCGTTCAACATCTCATTAAAATCAAAATTCTGCCGATCAAAACTTAACTTACCGGAAGTTATTTTAGTCACGTCGAGCAAATCGGTAATCAAATTCGTAAGCCGGTCTACCTGTTTGTTCATTTTAGAAAGGAGGTCGGCATTTTTCAAATCCCCTGATTTTATAAAAATAGACTCAAGCACCTGCGCATATGCTTTTAAACTGGTAACTGGCGTTTTCAGCTCATGGCTTGCAATACCTAAAAAATTATCCTTCTGCCGCTCAAGTTCCTTTTGGTGGTGAATATCGGTATTGGTGCCATACCATTTTACAATCTCATTATCCGCATTTTTTAGGGGCAAAGCTCTAACCAGGAACCAGCGGTATACGCCTTCCCTATCTAAACATCTAAATTCTGTTTCATAAGGTTCACCGCTGTTTAAGGCTTTATTCCATATTTTTTTTGCTTTCTCCCGATCATCTGGATGTACGGTTTCCGTCCATAATGTATTAATAATTTCAAGTTGTGGCCGCCCGCTTTGATCATACCAACGTTTATTGATATAATCGATTTGTCCGTTTGGTTTGCTGGTCCAAACAATAGATGGTACAGTATCGGCTAAAAACTCAAGTTCATCTACCACATTTTGCAACGTTGCATTTTTTTGGTTTAAAATATTTCGGATACTTAATTCGGGTCTTAAATCTCGTGCGATTCCGGCAATAGCTACAGGAACATTTGTGAGTTCCTCCCGGATCATATAAAATTGTTTATGGATAGGAATAATTTCTCCGGTATGCTGATGGATCAGTTCAAGCTCCCCAGACCATCTGCCTTTCTCGAATAAAACCGGAAAAATTTCATCTTTTATTCGCTTGTTAGCCTCTGTACTATGGTAATCGAATATACTTTTCCCAAAAATTTCAGTTTTTTCTATGCCTATAAGCATAATACCCGAGGGGTTAATGTATTGCGTATGGCCTTCAATGTCACAGTAGTTGCAAAAATCCTCGCTGCTGGAAATTATGGCAGCCATTTGTTCGAGTTGTGCCTTTGCTTTAATTTCAGCACGTAAATCTCTGGCCGTTGTTCCTCTTCCAATTACTTCTCCGGTTGTCGGATCTTTAATTAAAAGATAACTTACCCAACATGGAATTTCTTCATTGCTTTGTATATTTTTAAGTTTGAAGTATCCCTGCCAACCATTTTCTTCATTAAGATTACGGAGTACTTCCTGTTGAACACGATGGTATTCTTCTGGCGAATAAAACTGCTGAGCATTAAGTCGGCTTACATCCGCATCTGGCTGAACGCCGAGCATTTGTCTGGATGCCTGATTCATATAAATCAATTCACCATTCATCTTTGCAACCGTCATATGATCGGTATTATTGTTTACCAGCGTGAGTAGTTGACGTTCACTCCGTCGGGAACGGATTTCTTCAGAAATGTCTTGCGCAATTCCTGCAAAGCGGAAAGCTACTCCACGCGCATTAAAATATGCCCGACCTTTACAATGCACCCATCTTACAACACCATCAACCGAACTGACTGTCCGGTATTTGATATCATAAATACCTTCATTTTCTGGATCTATGGCCATTTTTACCGCCTGATCCACGCTGTTCTTATCGTCCGGATGAATGCAGTTTAACACATCCTGATACAATACTTCACCATTTTGGGGAAACCCGAATAATACGCGACAGCGAATATCCCACTCTACTGTATTTCTAATCGGATCGAGATTCCAGGTGCCAATTCCTGCAGACTGCAATGAAAATTTAAGGCGCTCTTCGGTTTCAATAATCTGCTCGCGTGCCAGTATGAGTTCTGTAAGATGTGCGGCTGTATTGATAATGGCATAAACTTCTCCCTTTTCATTTCTAAGTGCCTTGTAGGTAAAAGTAAAATAAAATTTCTGCAGCATTCCATCAACCACGAGATCAACACGTGCCTCTTTAGAATGAAACGTTTCTCCACTTATATATACTTGCTGTAAAATTTCGAGAAAACCTTGGTCTTTAAGTTCAGGCAAAGCCGCAAGAAGTGGCTTTCCGATTACAGAATGGTCTTTACCCCACAATTGGATCATTTCCGTATTGGCAACCTCGATGATCATGTCTAACCCAGTATAGATCGCCGTTGGCATTGGAGAAGCCTCTATCAGTGATTCAAATTTGCTGTTCATATTGTGGTTGTCCGTTCAAGGGTTTTTAAAGATATAAAAAGTAGGCCTTAAAATTAGCTCTGTTTGAGTAAATTCCGGATGTGTGATAATACAGACTAAAAAAGCCCCAAAATAACAAAGAATTTTGGGGCAATAAATTTTAAAAAAGAACTTAGTTTATCTATTTTGTATTGATCCAGGTGGCAATATCATTTATTACAGTTTCGGAAACATTTGCAGGCAATTGGTATTGCGTCATGTTTCCTTTTTCCGTTTGCGTGGTCATCAGGTGATTTAATTCCGGATAAAACTTCAGCTGAACAGTTTTTTTCTTCCCAAGCGCTGTATTCCACAAGTCGAAATCCGTTTTAGGAACCTGAAAATCGTTACCACCTTGCAAAATCAGTATGCGCTTAGTTAGTTTTTTAGATTCTGCGACCTGATCATTACTGTTTAAATCTGTCCAATATTTAGCCGGAAGACCTAAAATAACAGAATCCGGTTTTATGGTTGTTCCTAATTGGGTTAGTTTGGCTTGCTGGATAGCGGTAATTGCCTCATTCAGTTTTACTTTATTGGTTTCACTTGTGTCTTTCGCCAAACTGAACATGTATTTCGTCTGATCGGTAATGACATCGGCAAGTTTCCTGGCTGGTGCTGCAGCAAGGATTATACCCGCAACATCCGGAGAAGTGACTGCAATACGCGGCGCCAACATACCGCCCAAACTATGGCCGTAAACGTAAATTGCTTTAGGGTTTACGCCTGCAATAGATTTTGCGGTAGCGATAGCAGATGCTGCATCATCCAGAACTTCTTCTTTAACCGTAAACACACCTTGAAATTCATTGGCGTAAATTAATGTACGTTTTACATATCGAACAGAAGCGACACCTTTGGCTGCCAAACCTGCGGCCAAATCTTTGAAGGGCTTATTGGCGCCAATACTTTCGTCCATATCACTCGGACCAGACCCGTGTACAAAAACGACTACAGGAAAATTCTTCTTCCCTTTAGGTGTGGTAACAACGGCAGCCAGCTGGTGCTTTGGAGAATTCAGGTAAACAGATGTTTCAGTATATAAATTTGTATCTGCGTAAAGCGGTTTTTTATATTCTGACGCAGTTTTTCCAGGAATTAAGAACAAACCCACAATTTTCTGCGCCTTGTTAAATCCTAAAAGGAAATTCTGATCGCCATTGGCAAATTTTCCTTCAACGGTTACAGCAAAAAATTCACCTTGTGCTTTGCTTTGTATCGGATCTAATGATTCAGCTTTACCAAATTTGGCATTTACTTCTGTCCACATTTTTTTCAATCCGTCTTCACTGATTTTAGTTTTTAAGGTATCGTCAAAAAAGCTATAAGCTTCCGGATATTTGTCTTCCTGAAGAAATTTAAAAAAATCACTTGCACCGTTAAACAGCTGAATAACATTCTGGGAAAAAGCCGTTGTGGTAAAAAGTAAAGCAACAACAAATAAAATAGTTTTTTTCATGTATAGGGTTTGTTTGTCAGTGTATGCTTCAAAGTTAACAATATTTCAATGCCATGAAATCAAATGGTGATTATCTGCAAGAGGCTTAACTTTTTTTAACATTTGAAAGATAAAGAATGTCAGGAGCTATTTTACGTTTCTTTTTTAGCCGACACAATATTTTTTATCCTGAACGTTTATATACCTGAGAGCGTTAATTTAGATGACGGGGACATAGCTTAAGGCAATGTCTCCGTTTCTTTTTTTACAGCATTTTTCTAAAAAAAAAATCTACTCCCACACAATATTTTCTATACAGGACGTTTATATACCTGAGAGCGTTAATTTAGATGACGGGGACATGGCTTAAAGCAATGTCTCCGTTTCTTTTTTTATAGCGTTTTTCTAAAAAAAATCTACTCCCACACAATATTTTCTATCCAGAACGTTTATATACCTGAGAGCGTTAATTTAGATGACGGGGACATAGCTTAGGCAATGTCTCCGTTTCTTTTTTTTACAGCATTTTTCTAAAAAAAACTACTCTGATACAATATTTTCTATCCAGAACGTTTATATACCTGAGAGCGTTAATTTAGATGACGGGGACATAGCTTAGGCAATGTCTCCGTTTCTTTTTTACGACAAAGAAAGGACACCGCTAGATGTCCTTTTTCTATTATATGATGGAGTTGAGAATTTTAAACTTCGAAAGATGAAATTTTTTCTTTTTTAGTGAAATTTTGGTCAGCGGTGTATTTTTTAGGTTTTAAAACAAGATACAGTCCAAGGCCGATTAGCACAAAAGCGGGTGTGATGCTCGAAAATTGAAAATCAAAAATCGCTATATCTTTAAATGTAAAGATCCCACCGATAATGGTTAACCACAACCATTTACGCCCTTCAAAATTATTGTTGTACCCAATCCATAATCCCGCCGCAAGCATTATAGTGTGCCAGCTTAAAATCCAGTGTGGTAAACCCAGCCCTGCATTTCTCAAAAGCAGTACGGCGCCTATTGTTACAATTAAAATCCCTAAACCTAAATGTTTATCAGCGTTGTTTTTTTTGATGAAATTTTCCATGACCTTTGTTTTTTATTCAAATGTAGGGCACATTATACGTTCAGGACATAGACAAGGGCTTAACCGATTGAAAACCTCGGCGAAAGAATGGAAAAGGTCGGTAAAATAAAATGTGTTTTTTTTGAGAATATTATTTGGTCGGTAGAAAGCGCGTCGGAATACGTTATTCAAAAATTTGGATGCCCTTGCTGCTGCTCATAATTACGCGTTTAGTCAACCCGATAAACAAACCATGAGCCAAAATACCTTCAATTTGATTTAGCGTTTTGGCCAGTTCTTGCGGATCTTCTAACAAGCCGAAATTGGCATCGATTACCCAGTTGTTATTGTCGGTTACAAAAATCTGTTCATCTTTTGTTCTGCGTTTAGAATTGGCAGAAAGCAAACTCAATTGATCTAAAACATATTGATAGGCAACAGGCACGACTTCTATCGGGATTGTAAAAGCTCCCAACCGATCTACTTTTTTACTTTCATCGGCAATTACGATTGCATTTTTACTTAATGACGCCATAATCTTTTCTCTAAAATGTGCGCCGCCGCCGCCCTTGATTAAATTAAGTTGCTCGGTAAACTCATCTGCGCCATCAATACTTATATCTATAGAAGAAAGTGTGCCCAAATCTACCACCTGGATTCCAAGTGATTTTGCAAGGTCTTCAGAGTTTTTTGAGCTGGATGTGGCGGTAATCTGCATTCCATCGGCAACTTTTTTCCCCAATTCATGAATGGCAAACGTTGCGGTTGTACCGGTTCCCAATCCAACCAAATCTCCATCTTTAACATACATTACCGCTTTAATCGCTGCTTCCAGTTTTAAAGCATCCTGATTTTGTTTTGTAAGAGTTCCCATCTCGTAAAGATAAAAAACAAGAAGGTATGATTGGCCATTTACTAAAAAATATGCAATGCGGGCATCTGGGAACAGAGCGCTTTAAAAACAAAAAAATTATTGCTTGCACAATAATTCTGTATTCTGGCGTTTGTATATATGAGAGCGTTAATTTAGATGATGGGGATTCTGCTAATATGTGGAATCCCCATTTCTTTTCGATCTTATTTTGGGTTAAAATCGGCCGGTAGCTGGAGTGCTTCCGGCCGATTTTTTTTATTTCTCAGTAGACAATGAGTATGGAAAATCTACGGGATTTGAACCTCTTGTTTTATTTGGCGTTGCAGACATACCGAAGTTTAAAACGGCACCTTTTTGCAATCCGCTGTGGCTGATCCAGTTTTTAGAATATGGTTTTCCATTCATCTGCAGAGATTGTACATATCTGTTTGCATCGCTGTTTGCAGGTGCATTAATCAATACAGTTTTACCATTATCAAGCGTTAAGATTACTTTTTTGAACAATGGAGCACCCAATACATATTGATCTGTTGCCGGTGTAACCGGATAAAAACCCATTGCAGAGAACACATACCATGCAGAAGTTTGTCCGTTGTCTTCATCACCACAGTAACCATCTGGCGTTGCTCTGTACATTCTGTTCATAGTTTCCCTAACCCAATACTGAGTTTTATAAGGTGCACCACCATAATTGTACAAGTAAATCATGTGCTGAATTGGCTGGTTTCCATGTGCGTACTGACCCATGTTTGCAATCTGCATTTCGCGGATTTCATGAATAACACCACCATATGCACTTTCATCAAATACCGGAGGCATAGAGAAAACTGAATCCAGTTTGGTTACAAATTTCTGATGTCCACCCATTAACTTAGCCAAACCATCTACATCCTGAAATACAGACCAGGTATAATGCCAGCTATTTCCTTCAGTAAATGCACCGCCCCATTTAAACGGACTGAAAGGACTTTGGAAAGTTCCATCCTGATTTTTTCCGCGCATTAAACCAGAAGCCGGATCGAAAAGATTTTTGTAATTCATTGCTCTTTTCTTGTAAATCTCAATTTCTGATGCTGGTTTACCTAAAGCTCTACCCAACTGATAAATGGTAAAATCATCATACGAGTATTCTAAAGTTTTAGCCGCATTTTCGTTTTTCTTAACATCAAAAGGAACATAGCCCAATTTGTTGTAATATTCTACACCATCACGACCAACAGCTTCCATTGGGCCTTCATTATTTGCTCCATGTTTTAAAGCTTCCCAAAGAGTTTGAATATCGTAACCACGCAAACCTTTAATGTACGCATCAGCTACAACAGATGCAGAGTTATTGCCCACCATAATATTTGCATAACCCGGACTGCTCCATTCTGGCAACCATCCGCCTTCTTTATAGTCGTTGATTAAACCTTCTTGCATCTCTTTATTTATCGAAGGATAAACCAGATTCAGGAATGGATACAACGCACGGAAAGTATCCCAGAAACCTGTACCAGCAAACATATAACCCGGCAAAACCTGACCATTATACGGGCTCCAGTGTACAATTTTGTTTTGTGCATCTACTTCATATAATTTATTAGGGAAGAATAACGTGCGGTACAAACAAGAGTAGAAAGTACGTGTTTGATCAATTGTTCCGCCTTCAACAGCAATTTTGCTTAACGTTTTATTCCACGTTGCCCGTGCTTTTGCTTTTGTTGCATCAAAACCATCTGTAGACAATTCCCTTTTCAAGTTCAATTCTGCTTGTTCAAAACTAATGAAAGAAGAAGCTACTTTTGCTAAAACCTGCTCCCCTTTCTTCGTTTTGAAACCAATTACAGCACCGCTATGGTCGCTTTCCAATTCAAGCTCATTGTCTTTAAGGTTTTTGCCACTCCAGGTTTTTGCCAGATCAAAATCTTTATTAAAATAAATAACAAAGTAATTTTTGAAATTCTTAGGCAATGGACCACGTGCATATTTAGAGGTATACCCGATGATTTTACGCTCGGCCGGAATGATCTTAATATAAGAACCTTTGTTTTGTGCATCTACTACTACGTAAGAACTATCGGTTTTAGGAAAAGTAAACCTGAATTGCGCAGCGCGTTCTGTTGGTGTAATTTCTGTAGTTACATCGGCATCTGCTAAATAAACACTGTAGTAATATGGTTTGGAAACTTCCGCTTTGTGGCTAAACCAGCTTGCGCGGTCATCATCTGTAAATTTTAGTTTTCCGGTAACGGGCATAATGGCAAATGCGCCATAATCGTTCATCCACGGGGAAGGTTGATGGGTTTGTTTAAAACCACGTATTTTATCGGCATCATAAACATATGCCCAGCCATCGCCCATTTTACCTGTTTGTGGCGACCACATATTCATTCCCCACGGCAAACCAATTGCGGGATAGGTATTTCCATTAGATAAGCTTGGTTTAGATTGGGTACCCATTAGCGGATTAATCCAATCTACCGGATCGGTAATTTTACCTACAGTTTGTGCAAAGCTGGATGATGCGGCTAAGCTCAATAAGGCGATAAATAATTTTTTCATTTTTGTTTTCTATTTCCGTTTATGTGTTGTGAACTATGGGATTTTAAATCTCCGGATTTTTTACATAATCTGCCCAAAGTGCATCCAAATCTTTACCTGTTAGGGTTGTCCAAATTTGGTTGATATAACGATGATCACGTAACGATGCATCTATTGTTTTAATGGTTCCGGGTTTCACATTTTTTTCTATCCAGGCGAAAAAACGCGCCGTAATACGGTAACTGTTTTTATAACTGTGTTCTGGTTTTAAAGCGGGTAAAGCCCATTTTGCACCGGCGTTATCGATACCAAATTTGTAACGTGCATAGTCTGCAATACCTTCGGTAAGCCATCCTGGACCAACGCTATTGCCGTAATCCTGTACAATGTGCATCACTTCGTGTGTAACTACATCGATGTCTTCAGGATGTTTTTCCATCCAGATTGAGCTGTACGTTACTTTTCCGTTCGCAGTTGCAGCTACACCTTTGTAAGCAGTATCGACAGAAAAAGTAACCTTTTTTAAGGTCTTTGGATTGTATTCTTTTGCCAGTTTCGGATAAACATCAAAAAAGGTCGAAATCAATCGTTGCTTTAATTTGGGATCAAGCGCCGAAAAATTGTTCTCGAATGTCAATTGATAACCGTTTTTTTTGATTACATCCTGTGCTTTAAGCGCCGAAGGCAGCATAAAGGCGGCAGACAATAAACCGATGATTGTGGTTTTTTTCATAAACTTTCTGATTATGGGTTGGCCTAAAATACAAGGCAATCTAATTAATTTTATAAATCGTTTTACCAATTGGGTAGCAAAATTGGCGTTAATTGTTGTTTGATGCTTCCTGGTAATTGTAATCGAAACAGCTGGCTGCGCCAATTAATGCGGCATGTTCTTTCAATTCTGATATTTTAAGCGTTGCATCAACCTGGTTTCCTTTTAAAGTAGCGGTTAATTCTGGTGCAAATTCATTAAATGCCTGTGCGATATTGCCGCCAATAATCACGGTATCAATCTCATTCTCGTTAATAATCGGAATTAGAAACTGAGCCAAATTGTTTCCAAACTCCATAAAAACCCGCGTTGCGGCATGACTTTCCGGAAGCAAAGTCACCAATTCTTTTACCCCGGCAAGTTCTTGTTGGGTAAGTTCTTTGTATCGTTTAGTAAACCACTGGGTGGATAGATATTCTTCGGCAATGCCACTTAGAAAAGGCGAATCCCACAAGGCAGCATCGGTTGCTTTAAAGTTAATGCAAAATGCAGAACCTAATCCTGTACCTAAAGTTAATCCCATTACACCTGTTTTTCCTTTCGCTGCACCGGCAAAAACTTCGCCCTGCAGAAAACCCGCAGCATCGTTAATGAAGCGAATATTTTCTGCAGAAATGCCTAAACGTTTTGCCAGCTCCTGCTTAACATTTATCTGGTATAAAGATTTGAATTTATCCTGATCTTTAATCAGCGATATGCCCATTTTATAATCAAACGGACCGGGCATCGCAATACCAACCGTAATTTCTGAAGTGGAATGTGCTGCATACGATTCGCGGATGATGGCGCTCCAGCCATCTAAAATATCAGCTGATGCTGCTTTAGAATCTATAAACTTTCTTTTGATAGATCCTTCAATCAATTGTTTATGATCTAAATCTACCAAACCTGTGGTAATATGAGAACCACCAATATCTACGCCTAAAGTTAATGTGGTAGATTTTGCTTTGTCAATGTCTTCTTTCATTAATGTACTGAATGCCGCTGATGCGATTTTTTATCAGACTTATTTTATAATTGTCCCTGGTATAATTTACTTTTACTATTTCCCGCATCTACAAACCACATAAAGACACATACAGAGAAATATATTCTGAAATGAAGATCAATATCTGGCTCATTAGATAACCGCTAATTTAGATTAATAAAACGTTTTTCCAAGTAACAACATTGCTAAACGAACGAAATGATTAATGCTTTTTTTATAGAGGTTGCGGTTTAAAATGTGTAGCCGTAAATATATTCTACCGCATACAATAAAACAAAGTTTTAAGCGGTTATTGGCGTAAAAACAATTTGGTTTACAGCATGAAGAAACCAATAGTTGCTTTGCTATGCTTTTTTTCCTTTTTTATCGCTGTATTTAAGATCTAACGCTGCATTCTTACTGTAATCGGCCCAAAGCTGGTCAAGAGTTTTCCCGGTAAGGTTTTCCCATGATTTTTCTGTGTAAGTATGCGCCCTCAATTGCTGATCTAAAGTTGGGATTAATCCGGGTTTTACCTTTTGCTCCAGGTATTCAAAAAAGCGTGCAGTAATTCTGTAGCTATTGGTATAACTCTGTTTCTCATTGTAAGCGGGTAAAGCCCATTTAGAACCCACATTATCTACACCATATTTATACCGTACATAATCTGCAATACCTTCCGTTAGCCAAACCGGACCAGCGCTGTAACCATAGCCTTGTACAATGTGCATGGTTTCATGCGTAACCACATCTATATCTGTTGGATGCGCTTTCATATAACCCGCACTAAACAAAATTCGGTTTCCGCTGGCTTCAGCAACTGCTTTATATGCTGTATCTACCACAAAAAGTACATCTTTTGTAGATTTGTTGTTGAACGTTTTAACCAAAGTGGGGTAAATCTCAAAATAGGTATCAATAAGGTTTTGTCTGACTTCGGGATCAAGATTTGGATCTTTGCTGATGAATGTTAACGTATACCCTTTCTTTTTTTCTTTACTAAAGTAAGACCAGTTTCTTTTGAAAGCTTCTTCCAGTTCGTGTTCAATTTTACTTTGCGATTTGTCTTTAACCCAATCCGGATTTACTTTAATTTCTCCGGCTTTTGCCAGAATGGTTGCAGCCTCATTGGTAAAAATCAGTTCTGCATCTCTTTTGGTTCTATAACCATCTGCAGATGCAAACCACGGATATACATTGTAAAATGCCGCAGTTAAATTAGCCTTTACTTTAGGATCAATAGTGTTTTCTGTATCTGCGATAGAAATTTGATACGCTTTTTCTTTTTTCTGGGCGAATGTGGAGTATACCAAAACGCTAAGCAGTAAACTGAGTAAAACTTTTTTCATCATGGTGGTTTATTTTTATAATATTTTTTATTCGATATCTTTGATTAAGACTAAACTAAAACGTTTAATTAATCAATTATAAGAATTTTAATATTTCTAAAGTGTACCATATATGTGACATATAGATAAAACGAGAAAATGTTAAAATTACCCTAAAATTTATAAATTGATTTATCTCACATTGCTCAACGAAAATGGCTTATCATCTACAGTAAGACCACGGCTTTTGTTAGCAGTTTTAGACATTTCGAGGTTAAGCATGCCGCCATTTAGAATTTGCTGGTGCGTAATGTAATTGCGGGTAAACGCTGCACCGTTTAATGTAGCCGATTGGATATACACATTTTCATCAGAATTTCCACTTGCATTTATAATGAATTTTTTACCGTTCTCCAGGTTGATTGTTATTTTTTTAAACGCCGGACTCCCAATTACATATTCACCAGTTCCGGGTGTTACGCTGTAAAAACCCAAAGCACTCAAAACATACCATGAAGAAGTTTGCCCTTGATCTTCATCGCCGGGATATCCATTTTCTGTAGCATTGTACAATTTTTTCATTACATCGCGTACGCGAAATTGCGTTTTCCAAGGCTCTCCGGCATAATTATACAAGTATACCATATGCTGAATGGGTTGGTTGCCATGTGCATATTGCCCCATATTGGCCATCACCATTTCGGTCATTTCATGAATCATGCCGCCGTATGATCCGGTATTTACCGTATTGGGTTCAGAAAAAACAGAGTCTAATTTTGAGACAAAATTTTTGTTGCCTCCCATCATATTAACCAGTCCTTGCACATCTTGAAAAACTGACCATTGCCAATGCCATGCATTTCCCTCTGTAAATGGCCCGCCCCACTCTGTCGGGTCAAAGTTTTTGGCCCATCTTCCACATTCATCTTTTCCGCGCATAAAACGCGATGAAGGATCATACACATTTCTATAATTATACATTTGGCGTTTAAAAATATCACTGTAAAATGGCTTTCCGGTCATTTCTGCCAAATGGTATCCGCAAAAATCGTCGTACGCATACTCTAAAGTTTTAGCTGTTGCTTCTCTGTACTTTGGATAAGGCACGTAACCAAGTTGATAATATTCACGCCAGCCATCACGTCCGTTTGCCGGCCCCCAAGGTCCTTTTTCTGTTGCTTCGTGCAAGTAAGCTTTTAGTGCTTTTTCGGGATCGAAGGTGCGAATGCCTTTTGCCCATGCATCTGCAAAAAGTGAAATGGCATGATTTCCAATCATACTTCCTGCTTCGCTGGGAAAAGACCAGGAAGGCAGCCATCCGCATTGATCATATGCATCTAACATGGCTTGCATATAACGGCCATGCATTTCTGGCTGCATTAAAGTATTCAAAGGAAATTGCGCTCTGAAAGTATCCCAAAATCCGGTGTCTGTAAACATATAACCGGTGTGTACAGAACCGTCATACGGACTAAAATAAACCGGTTTTCCTGCCTGATCCAGTTCATAAAATTTACGCGAAAACAAACTTGCTCGGAAAAAGCAAGAATAAAAAGTCTCCAGATCTGCTTTATCTCCGCCTTCAACTTCTATTTTACCGAGCGATTTATTCCAGACTTCTGCTGCTGTTGCTTTGGTTTGTTCGAGGTTGTTTTGAGCCCCAAGTTCACGTTCGAGATTTAAAGCGGCTTGTTCTTCACTAATGTAAGATGAGGCCGTTTTCACTTGCACTTTTGCCCCGGTTTTAAACTCGAGATATAATCCTTTACCTTTTCCGTCTGCCGAAGTAGAATCTGGTTTTACGCTATTACTTTGGTTTTCCCAGGTTCCATAAGCTTTAAAGGGTTGATCAAAAACAGCTACGAAAAAACTTTTCCATCCTTTTTTAAATCCCTCTCCGTTATTTACATAACCGGTAATTTTCCGTTGCGCGGGATAAATTTTTACGCCGCTTAAACCGGTATAACCATCAAGCACCAAAAAACTTTTTTCGCCTTTCGGGAAACTGAAACGCAGGTGTGCACCGCGCTCAGTTGGTGCAATTTCTGTATTTATGCCGTTATCAAATTTCACCTGATAATAATTCGGTTTGGCTGTTTCATTGGCGTGAGAAAATTTGGTTTCTCTTTGGTTTTCATTTACAACCAATTGACCGATTTCTGGCATGAAAGAAAAAACAGCGTAATCGCGTGTCCACGAACTGCATTGATGCGCTTGCTGAAAACCGCGAATTTTATCTTTAAAATACTGATATTTCCAGCCATCACCATTTTTTCCGGTTTGTGGTGTCCAGGTATGCATTCCAAAAGGCAAAGCAGTTGTTGGATAGGTATTGCCGCGCGTAAGTTCATGTTTGGAATTTGTGCCTTGAAGCGTATTTACATATTGCACGTAATTGTTTTTCTGGGCATAGAGCAAGGCAGAATAAAATACCAATAAGAAGGTAAATCTGATTTTCATAAAGTGCTTTGGTTAGATTGGCTTTTCAATACATCAATAGCGGGCAGTCGCCATTTTTGCTAAAAAGCAGGAATTGTGAAGGGAATTTAATTTAGCATAGGCCAAAACCAGCGCACAATGAATAGTAGAAAGTATCTGTACGCTGGTTATTAATTATTTTCTTATTGAATGTTCCATTTATCGGCAAGCATTTTGATAAAATATCCACCTACAACACTTCTCGCCTGAAAACCAACTTTTTTACCATCGGTTGTTTCATGCCAATCGCTCAGTGGAACTTTAGTTGTGGTTTCATTCAAATATTTATGTACGGGGTGAACAAATTTTTGAAAATCTGTTGGGTTATCCGTCAGCGTTGCCGTCCATAAAATCCAGTCCGATTTTGTATAGGTTTTGCGGCTATCTAGAGGCAAACCATATTCGTTTTGTTTGGTTAAATAATATTTAATCTCCTTATCGTACACCGCTTTAGGAAATAAATTTAGTTTCAATAATTTATCCCACACCAAATTGTATTTCTGGCTCCAGGTATTTTTATCGTCAAATGTCAATGCGTAATGATCGCCTGCATCTGCTATTTGCTGCCATTTTGCAGCCATATCTAAAGCGATTTTACGGTATTTAGATGCGACATCTTTTTTGCCCAGCACATCTGCCATTTGCGCATAGGCGCCAATACCTACAATTGCTTTTACCGATAAATTTGCATTTCTGGCTAAATGGCCTGCAAAATCATCTGTACACAATTGGTTTGCCGGATCAAAACCCTCTTTAACCAAATAATCTACCCATGTAGATAATGTGTTCCAATGTTTGGCGGCGTAATTTCCGTTTCCATCGGCTTTAGTTAGTGCACCGGTTAGAATAATCATGTTTCCACCTTCTTCCACTGGCATGTCTTCACCGTAAATCTGTCCGTTTGCTACAGGATAAGTACCCAAATCGTGCGCAGGATAATTCTTTTTCCATTTTCCGCTTTCTGCATAATAGAAAATACCATTCAACATTCCTTTTAACAATTCTGGATTGTAGAACAAATATTGAGGTGCAGATGGGTAAGTTACATCTACAGTGTTGATAAAACCACCGCTAAAGTTTTCTTTAGAAAGGAAAAGAATTTCGCCATTTGGTGCGTAAACAATTTTATGCGCGCTGATACTTTGTCTATAAGCTGCTTTACATAAATCTGCATATTCTTTACCGCCAGATTTCACCGCTGCATTGTATAGCTGGGCATCAAAGTCTTTGGTTTTATCTTTTAGTGCGGAGTAATCTTTTGCCGCTTGTGCCAGCTGATCTTCAAATTTTCCGGTTCCGTTTTTCTTCCAGATTGGCAATAACGCCTCACCGAAATACTCTACAGATTTCTGATCATCATAACCCAACATTAAATGGCGTTCTACCTTGTTACCAGACACATTTCCGAAGGAAATTACACTTGCCAAATCAAGGCCTTTGTTGTTTAAAATTTCAGTTTGTGTTGGATATTTCTGCGCCATAAAGGCGGATACATTTTCTTCCTGATGACCGAGAAACTGCTTTGCTTTAAAATCAGCCGGAACGGCCACATACAAATATCCATAATCTATGCGCACACCATCTCCTTTCTTTTGCAAAATGGGCTGCTCTACAGTTCCGGTTTTCAAAATATTTAGATTTCCGGCAGTGCTTTTCCAGGCAGAAACCGGTTGATCAGGTGTATTCACCGCAATATCTGAAGAAGCGCTGAAATACAATTCTACCTGGTGCGTTTTTCCATCATTTGCTTTTGCAGCATACGTGATGTAACTGATTGGCCTTGCAGTTAATTCAATATTATCCAACAATAACGGAGAAGTGAATCTGACATTCAAATCTACCGTTCCGCAAGTAAATGCATAAGTGGTGTTGGTAGCGTCAAGTTTTACATCTTTCTGCGTAGCCAGTTGCATTTTTATCTTTTGCGGCACTTCTTCTACAATTCCGGCATCTAAGAAACGGCCGCCGGCAGTGTTTTTACAATGAATGGACAAGGTATTTGTGCCCGTTTTTAAAATGCCTTCTGCAATAGGAATATAGATATATTCATGTACCCAACCTTCTTTGTTGTAGATGGATTTTCCGTTAAGAAAAACTTCTACATTGTCATCGTGATTAAGTTTAAGATATTTTTTTGATGAGGATAATTTTGCAAGCGTAAATTTCCGCTGGATGTAAATGTTATCGCTTTCCCATTTCGTTTTAGCCTGATTGTCATCGCCGAAAGGCGCAATTCCACTTTTCCAAGAACTGGCATTGAATGCGGGTTGATTCCAGTTGTTTGCGGGTTGATCAAAGCTGTAACTGGCGGTATATTTTACTTCGTCTGAAGCGGGCAATATGGCTTTGTAGTTTTTTCGCTCTGCGCCCATAAACCGGTAATATTGTCCGTCTACTTTTAGAATCCCCAAAAGAGATTGATCCTGGCCGGTCCAGTGTTTGGTTGCCGATTCATTAAGTTTGTCTCCGAAAGACCAAATACTAAAATAGGTATCGTGTGCAATAAGTGGATAAGCCGGCGCATGATCTTGTGCACGCACGCCAATGGAAAACAATAGGGCTAAAGCTAGCAGGTATTTTTTTTTCATGGTATATTGGTTAGAAATGATCAATCGCAAACATATTATCTGAACAATCAAATAAAACGTTTTACTTAACCAATAATAGAAAATAAATCAGGAAAAAAACTACCTCAAGCGAAACATTTTCGTTACCGAGTTTAGTTTCTCAACACCAGTTTTGCAGGTATAATCACCTCTTCATTTACAATGGTTGTTTTGGCTGTGAGCTGAGAAAGGATAAGTTTAATAATGGCTTCTGCAATTTCTTCAAGCGGCTGGTGTACCGCAGAAATACTTGGTGTATGCAACTCAAACGCTTCATGATCATCATACGCAATTACAGAAAAATTTTCACCAATAGTTTGACCAATCTCCTTTAAAACTTTAAGTCCGCTTATCGCGAGATAATTGGTTGCAAAAAGTACAGCATCAATTTCATTTTCTTCAAAAAGTGTCTTTATTTGCTGTCTGGTTTGCTCTTCACTTTGATTAAAATGTATTTTCAAAACCAGTTGATCATTTGCTGCAATTTTATAATCTGCAAGCGCTTTACTGTATCCTTCAAAGCGTTGCTCAATTTGTTCAACGCTAACATCTGTGGTAACAAGAGCAATTTTTTTTCTGCCGGCTTTGATAAAACTTTCTATACATTCATAAGACGCTTTTAAGTGATCTGCACCAACATAGTTGCTTTGCAGATTAGGTAGGTTTCTGTCAAAAAGAATTACGGGTTTATTTTCTGACAAAAGCATTTTGATATCGTCTTCAATTCCTTTTATTGGCGAAATGATATATCCATCAACCTTGCGCGATTTGAATAAATTGATCAGCTCTTTTGCTTTATCTACATTATTTTCTGTGCTGGAATAGATTATTTTGTACCCTTTTTTATAGGCCTTATCTTCTATCAAACGCGCAATTCTGGAGAAAAAAGAGTTGGAAATATCTTCAACAATTAACCCAATAATATTTGAGTTCCCGGTACGTAAACTTCTTGCAATCTGATTGGGTTGATAACCGCTCTCTTCTATAATTTTCTGAACTTTTGCAATTACAGCTTCGCTGATGGATTTGTCTTTTGCCTTGCCGTTAATGATAAAGGAAACAGTTGTGATGGACACATTGGCTTTGGTAGCGATATCTTTTATTGAAAGAGGTTTCATGGTTAGGTGATTATATTTTATATCTCGGAATACGGCCAGCACGCGGCTATTTCGGCTAATATAGCGGATAAAAGTTAATATTTTATTCAACTATATAGTCTTAAAGTTAAGTTAAATTACCATTCAACTGTTATAAATGAAGCCTGTATTTATTAAAAAAGGGACTTTGAAACACTGTTCAAAGCCCTCTCCAACAACTTACCTCTAACTAGTACCCCGGATTTTGAGCCAGGTTCTCATTTAAAGTTCTTTGTACTTGTGGTATTGGATACAACTGTCTGAATGCTGCAGACGGTACGTGATCCCACCAGGTTCCCGTATGGAATTTACCAAAACGGATTAAATCGTCACGTCTGAAACCTTCAAACACAAATTCTCTACCTCTCTCATTCAACAACTCATCAAGTGTTAAAGTAGAAGTGGTATATGCATTATTGGTCCAATCTGCCGCAGAAAATGCGCGTTTTTTGCAGTCATTAATCAATTGAACCGCATCTGCAGTTGCCACGCCATTGTTTTTGCGCATTAATGCTTCTGCTTTTGCAAAGTATACCCATGTTAAACGGTATAAGTTCCAGTCTGGGCAATTGTAATTGATATCAATTGCAACCGGGGTTCCATTAACTATACCAGCAACGTTATTACCCAACTTATATTTGTTAAAACGTACCCCACTGTTCTCTTCGCCCTCGCTCATATTAGATACTGTGGAGTTCGCTTTCGCACGGCGTATTTCATCAACAAATCTAATTTGTTCGCCACTGTATTCATTCCCTCCGGAAGCAAGTGCAGGCTGGCCATTATCAAATCTTACCTGCGGACCGATAGACAACCAATTGCTTCTACGCAAATCGGCACTGTTGTATTTGGTATAATTTCCCGGTACCATTACCACTCCATTGTTTCCATTACGTGAACCGCCGTAAATTATTCCCTGTTGAAAGTGGAAAAATTCGCCAGTCCATGAGGGTTGAGAATTGGCAATTCTAAATTCATAAGCGATTGCAAAGATTACTTCTTTTGAAAGATCGTTGGTTGTTTTAAACTGATCTGTAATGTTTGGATCTAATGCCATTGCACCGTTTTGTCCGCCAGCTTCATTATTAATCAGCTTATTTGCTGCCGCGATACAATCGTCCCAACGTGCTGTTCCAGTCCAAACCTCAGCATTCAAATAAAGATCTACAAGCATTGCGTATCCGCCTGCTTGCGACATACGGCCAATCATATTTCTCGAAAGCTTTGGTGCTTTCTCTACGTTTTCTTTGATTTCTTTTTCGATGAAAGCAAAAACTTCTGCACGTGGTCTGGTTTCTGGCTTCGCCGGAATACCTACCTGGGTAACAATCGGAATATTTCCAAAAAGATCCATCAGTTTCAGATAGTGATAGGCTCTGAACAGCTTTAATTCTGCAATAAACGCATCCTTCTCTACCTGAGTAATTCCCATTTGGCTTAAACTGCGTTTTTCCAGATTTTCAATAGGGTCATTACATAAACCCATTCCCCAATACATTAAAGACCATGCATTATTTAAGGGGCCATCATCTACCAACCAGTTGTGGTAGTGTAGTCGTTTCCATTTTCCACCATCTTCACCGTGGCGCCCTTTTGTTGGCCATGCCAACTGATCGCCAGAAAGTTCTGAAGGTCTCCAATAACCATCTTGTCCGGATGGAGTTGCCCAGGCATTTGCATGGGTATATGGTCTTAAGACAGCAGATACAACTTCGTTTTTATTGTTGTAAAAGTTGTTGGTTACCAACTCGCTGTATATAGTTTCGTCAAGCTTAGTACATGCATCAAATAAAATTGGAGCTGCAACAAGTGCTGACAAGAGAATTTTTTTCATTTTTTTCATTTCTGTCCTGTATTAAAAGCCAAAATTAACGCCGAATATAAATTGTCTGGTGGTTGGATAAGGGCTACGTGTATCGATACCTAAACTTCTTCCATTGATTTCCTGACCCAATCCGATATCCTGAATGGTATCCGGATCATTACCGCTATAACCAGTTAAAAGGGCTAAGTTTTGTCCAACAGCATATATCCGTAAGCTTCTGAACGCTTTGTCTTTAAACTTGAAAGTATATCCTAGAGTAACTTCATCAACTTTTAAGAAACTTCCTTTTTCCAGATAGTAATCTGAATACATGTAGGTATCATTGATTTCTGAGTATTTGGTAAATGCACTGTTTAGCAAGTTGCCCTGAGTTCCGAATTTATTGCCGTAAGAAAGTGCAACGGTATTCAATACATCGAAATCGAGTTTACTTCTTAAAAACACAGTTAAATCAAACTGTTTATATGTGAAAGTGTTGCCTAAAGACAAATAATACCTTGGAACTGCGTTACCCAACAACTGGAAATCCGTCTGATCGCGGAAAACGGAAGTATTGATTTGTCCATTTGATACGGCCTGCCCAGCGCGGTTTGTAAATAACCATTTTCCATCAGGTGTAAAACCTGCGAAACGTTTACCCCAAAATTCTCCAACATTACGACCTTCATAAGTACGAAATGCATCGCCCAAGGCACCAGCACCACCGATAGAACCAAAAGTTTTCATATCACGTTTATACTCATCGTTTGAGTACGTATCCAACTTATTGTCCAGTGTGCTTCCCGCGAAGTTGATATTCCAGCTAAAATCTTTCTTTTTTATCGCAGTATAACCTAAAGTCAGTTCTATACCCTTTGCAGACATGGTACCTACATTGGTATAAATACTACTTTGTACAAATGGCGGCTGAGGAGAAGTATAATAATCAATCAAATCGGCAATAGTACGTTTGTACACATCAATAGATCCTGTTAACCTATTGTTTAACATCGTAAAATCAACCCCGATATTCGATTCTTTTTTTGTTTCCCATCTTAAATTTGGATTTGGATTTCTGGTTGGTCCATAAGTTTGTTGCCAACTTCCGCTTGGGAAAGGGTATAAGTTACCGGGTCCGAGTGTAACAAGTGACATATAGTTACCAATACCTGAATTTCCGGTTTCTCCATAACCTACCCTAAACTTTAAAAAGTTAAGCCATTTGGCATTCTCCATAAACTTCTCACGCGTCAATTCCCATGATGCGGAAACTGCCGGGAAACTTGCCCATTTGTTATTGTCCCCGAAGCGAGATGAGCCTTCTCTTCTCATTACCGCTTCAAAATTTATCTTTCCATCAAAAGTATAATGAATACGACCAAAAAGTGCGATTAATCTATTGTCGTTTTTATTACTGGCAATACCAATTTGGTTTAACGCTACAGGCACACTACCCATATTATTCTCTTCAAATATGTCGTTGGTATAACCTCTGTTGTTTGCACTGAAAGATTCATTTACCTCGTAACGATATGAATAACCCATCATAGCAGTAAACCTATGTTTGGTATTGATGGATTTGCTGTATTCAATTGTTGGCTCAAAGTTGAAAGTCTGGCTGAGTAAAGTGCCTTTTGATGCATAACCACCGCCGGCTCCATTTTCACTTTCTAAAGAATTCTGACTTGCCAATAAACGGTATTGGTTATCGATATACTGATCGCGCTGATACGATACAAATGCAGATGCTTTCAGGCCTTTAATAATGTCGATATCCACTTTACCATCCAGAGAGTTTGTTTGCTGACTTCTTTTATACTTTTCCTGCTCTAATCTGGCAACCTCATTGGTTATGTTTCTAGTAAAAAGGAATGAGCCATCTGGGTTATAATAGGACTCTGTAGGGTTTTTAGTGAGCACATTTTCCCATCCACCGCCACCTAACAAATTGGCCTTATTTATATTTGTAGCTACGTTAAACAAAGCAGTCACCCTGTCTTTGAACCCTTTTTGGGTAAGGCTCATTCTAAACTGATATTGCTCTCTGCTGTTTTCGCGAGCAAAACCGTCGAAATTATTGTACGATAAGGATGCACGATAGTTGGAGGTTTCCCCGCCTCCAGATACGTTTAAGTTGTGATAATTGGTTAAATTATCTTTATTGATGATGTCATAGAAATAGTCATAATCGCCACCATAATCTTGCGCACGATATTGCCCGCTGGCCAGTTTTTCTCTAAACTGCGTCGCGTTCATGAAATCCGGGCGCTGATACAAAGTTTCGTGTTTGGCGTAACCATTGTAATTAAACTGAGATGGACCTTTACGCCCTTTTTTTGTTGTTACTAAAATAACACCTGCATTAGCTCTTGTACCATAAATTGCGGCTGCAGAACCATCTTTCAGAACCGTGAATGATTCTATATCGTCTTGTTGCAAAAGATCTAAGTTACCTCCTGGGATTCCGTCAATAACAATAAGCGGACTCTGCGTTCCGGAAATTGAGGTAGCACCACGAAGTTGAACGCTTACGCCAGAGTTTGGATTTGTGCTACTTCTACTAATTTGCAAACCAGCTACTTTACCTTGTAAAAGATCTAAAGCATTTCTGGCTCCACTTTGACGAAACATTGACGTATCCACTTTAGTAATGGCCGATGTCAGTTCGCGTTGGCTACGTGAACCATATCCTACTACAACCACATCGTCAAGTTTGTTATCGCCATCTACAATGAGTTTAACACGCATGGTTTTACCAGAACCCACTGTAGACGTTTGAGTTTCATACCCGATAAAAGTAAAACGGATCTGATCTCCTGTGCTGGCTTCAATAGAGAACTGACCATTCACATCGGTTACGGCACTTTTACCAGAAGTCACATTCCGTACACCAACACCCGGAACCGGTTGATTGGTCTCATCAGTTACCGTTCCGGTAATTACATCTTGTTTTAGAACGTGCCTGATGTGCATGTCCAAACCGGAGAAATCTTTAGAACCTCCCCAATCCGTGTTCATTGAAAATGTTGGACCATTCAGCAATACGATTGCAGCAGATAGCCCAGTAATTTTGAGTAAATTAATTTTCATTAGCGGCTTTGTTTATATTAATTGATTAGTTTGTTTTTCTTCTTATCTGTGTTTGATAGCCAAAAAATCGATTTACTATATCGATAACACATTGCTCTGGTCATTTTGCTTTGTACAGCCAAGTCCCTTCAGAAACGTGTAGTATTTTAGTTTCTCAAAATTTGTTACTCGAAAATTTTGTAACTGATGATCCGAAACATCAGTTGAAACAGCATGAATCCTGCTCATCCATCACCCGCTAAGGTGGTTCATCCTGTTGAAATTTGCCTGGTTTTATATAATGATTAGTTTTCCTTTTTTATTAAATCTTCATGATCTGACACATCAAAATTTAATTTCTTTCCCGGTTGATTGTTAATTCGTAATGATACCTGCATCTTGCCGAATACGCCAAATGCAAAGTCAGCGCAATGGTTAAACCCTCCAATTATTTTTCAAAAACACACTCTGTTGTGCTTTTTTTCACTTGCTAACTAAACATTTACATGATGTTAAATGCTATTGATATGCTTTAAATGCAGGGAATTGTTGTCTAATTTGGGAGGTATATTTCCTGTATGTTCATAATTTAGATTTGATTAGTTTGTTCCGTTTACGATTTGAAAATAGATTTTTTCTAAGAACTTAAAACGTTTTAGTTTGTAAAATAAAAGTTACAATACAATACATCGCATTTAGAAAGCCCTAAACCCATTTTTTGAACAGAAAACCAATTTGATATTTTTGACCGAATGAAACTAAATCATTTTAGAAAGCGTGGATCAGGAAATAACTTTTGTACTTTAACAGATACAACCTTGTAAACCAAACAAAGGAGATTAAGAAAATAACCCGTTATCAACTTGTTAATTTTTTTTAAAAAAAAGGGATTTTGCCAGATGGCAAAATCCCTTTTCCAAAAAAAATATGGTTTGTTTAGTAACCCGTATTTTGAACAAGTTTTTTATTGAGATCCAACTGCTGTTGCGGGATCGGAAATAAAGTTCTGAATGCACTTGATGGATTGTGATCCCACCAGGCAGAAGTTGTGAACTTACCGAAGCGAATCAGATCATCTCTTCTAAATCCTTCAAAAATAAATTCTCTTCCGCGTTCAGCCAGAAGTTCATCTAGGTTAAGCGTTGCTGTGGTATACGCTTTTGAAGGCCATACCGCAGCTGTAAAACCTCTTTTTTTACAATCGTTAATCAACTGAACAGCTTCTGCATTGGCCACGCCACCATTCTTACGCATAATGGCTTCTGCTTTTGCGAAATAAATCCAGGTTAAACGGTAAATATTCCAGTCGGTATTGTTGTAATTTTCATCTGGCTGTACGGCTGTAGTATCGGTTCCATTTACGATAAAACCTGCTACTGAATTTCCAAGTCTGTATTTATTGAAACGTACACCACTGTTTTCTTCTCCTTCACTCATGGTAGAAGTGGTTGAACCGGTTTTATTTTTACGGATATTGTCTACAAATACCAAGGGTTCTCCGGCATATTCCACTGTTCCAAAAACAGGTTCTTTCGGATTGGTAAATTTATATTGCGGCCCGATCAATAACCACTCTTTACGGCGAAGATCAAGCGAATCGTATTTCGTATATACGCCCGGAATTAAAACCACGCCATCATTTCCATTTCTTCCTCCACCGTA
The DNA here is from genome assembly GCF_052343045.1 of Pedobacter terrestris. Taxonomy (NCBI): domain Bacteria; kingdom Pseudomonadati; phylum Bacteroidota; class Sphingobacteriia; order Sphingobacteriales; family Sphingobacteriaceae; genus Pedobacter; species Pedobacter terrestris. The sequence continues at coordinate 3,809,902 of NZ_CP180264.1, forward strand.
AATCTCTCTTTGATTAAAGTGAAAGAAATCTGCAGCAAAACCTGGCTCAAAATTAGCGCGTTTATAATCATATGCCACACTAAAAATTACCTCTTTAGAAAGATCATTTGTATTCACAAACTGGTTGACAATGTTGGTATCAAGCGCCATTGCTCCATTTTGGCCTCCAGCCTGGTTAGAGATTAATTTATCCGCAGCAGCGATACAATCGTCCCAACGCGGAGTTCCTGTCCAGGCTTCTGCATTGAGATAAAGTTCTACCAACATAGCATATCCGCCCGCCTGCGTCATTCTTCCCAACATCGCTCTTGATAGTTTTGGCGCTTTATCAATATTTTCTCTGATTTCCTGTTCCACAAATTTGAACACTTCTGCCCTGCTTGTGGTTGCCGGATAACTGTCTGTTGGCGCAGTACCTTCAGGAATTGCAGTGCTGATGGGCACATTTCCCCATAAGTCCAATATTTTCAGGTAATGAAATGCGCGCAACAACTTTAACTCAGCAATAAACGATTCTTTTTCTGCCTGAGTAATTCCCATTTCGGCAATGCTGCGTTTCTCTAAATTTTGAATCGGGCTGTTGCACAAGCCCATTCCCCAATACATCAGGTTCCAGGCATTGTTAAAGTTGTCTTCGTTTACATTCCAGGAATGGTAATGCAACCTTTTCCACCGGCCGCCATCTTCACCATGCGGGCCTTTCGTTGGCCATGCCAATTGATCGCCAGAAAGTTCAGACATTCTCCACCATCCGTTCTGTCCGGCTGGCGCAACCCATGCATTTGCATGAGTGTACGGGCGCAATACCGCAGATATTACTTCATTTTTATTTGAATAAAATTCATCTGCCGGAATTACATCGTAGGCATTTTCATCCAGTTTGGTGCATGAATACAGCGCACTTAAAGAAAGGAATAATGCTATATATTTTATATTTTTTTTCATGATGGTAAATTAAAAGCCAAGGTTTAGACCAAATAGGAATGAGCGGGTACTTGGATAAGCATTTCGGTTGTCTACACCCGGACCTAAACCTGTATCCAATACGAAATCCGGATCGTTACCTGTATATCCGGTGAGCGTAACCAAATTCTGTCCGGTTGCATACACACGTAAATTGCGGATTACCTTGGTTTTCAATTTGAAATTGTAACCGATTGTAACCTCGTCTATTTTAACATTTGTTCCGTTTTCCAGATAGTAATCTGAGTACATAAATGTATCGTTGATTTGGCTGTATTTGGTAAAAGCCGATTTCAGGTAATTGCTTCCAATAATAGACGGATTTCCATACGTGAGTGCCGTTGTATTTAGAATCTGATAATCGAACTTACCTCTCAAAAACACTCTGAAATCCCAGTTTTTGTACGTAAAATTGGCTGTATATGAAGCATAGTATTTTGGAATAGCGTTACCAATTCGTGCAAGATCTGTTACGTTCGGATCTTTTGAGTTGTTGATCTGATCGTTGTAAACAGCCGCTCCGTTTCTATTGTAAAAAAGCCATTTTCCATCTGCATCAAAACCGGCAAAACGTTTGCCCCAGAACTCGCCCAATGCGCCACCCTGATAGGTAGTAATGGCATCTCCAAGATCTCCGCTTCCACCAATTGGTGCAAATGTTTTACTTAAAACACTAAACACATCGTTAGAATATGTATCTAACTTATTGCTCAAGGTACTTCCCGTAAAATCCATGCTGAAGGTAAAATCTTTGCCTTGAATGGCTTTATAACTTAAGGCCAATTCAATCCCTTTTGAGGATATCTGACCTACGTTTGCATAAATTGTAGATAGTGCATACGGTGGTTGAGGCGTTGTATAAATATCAAGCAAATCTTTAGTTGTTCTGTTGAAAACGTCTATTGCACCAGTCAGTCTACTGTTAAACAAAGTAAAATCTGCACCGATGTTTAACTCACGTTTGGTTTCCCATTTCAAATCCGGATTGGCGTTGGTTGTTGGCCCGTAAGTTTCGCGATAGCTTCCATCCGGATACAAATAACGCCCGCCGCCACCAAGTACAACTCTCGATGCATTATTGGCAAAACCAGAGTTACCTGTAACACCGTAACCCGCTCTCAATTTCAGATAATTTACCCATTTCACATTTTTCATGAAATCTTCGTCAGAAATATTCCAGCCCAGTGAAACTGCGGGGAAACTTCCCCATTTGTTGTTTACACCAAAACGAGAAGATCCTTCACGTCTTAAAATCAATTGAAGTAAATATTTATTATTTAATGCGTAATTAATCCTTCCGAAAAAAGCAATTAATGTATTGTCGTTTTTGAAGCTGGTCATTACCGCTCGGCCATCGGTTAAGGCAATTCCGGTAGTCAGATTATCCTCGTGAAATTTATCGTTAATAAAACCTCTGTTAGACGCAAACTGACCTTCTTCTACATTATAGCGGTAACTGTATCCGGCTACGGCAGAGATAGAATGTTTTTCATTGATAACCGTGTTGTACTGCAATGTTGGCTCAAATGCGAAATTTTGAGAAAGGAAATTTCCTTTACTTGCATAACCGCCACCCGGATAATCAGCATCTTCGATAGAGCGTTCTGAAAATACAGATGCCCATTCACTGTCAATATAACTGTCTCGTTGTACGGATCCGAAAATAGATCCTTTCAAACCTTTTGCCAGTTCAATATCGGCTTTAATATCTGCAGAACTGGTTTGTTGTTTGCGTTTACTTGTACCTTGCTGCAAGCGCGCAAACTGATTGGTACTTTGGGTATCGTAATAAAAACTTCCGTCAGGATTGTAAATTCTCTTAGTTGGGTTTTTTGTCAGTTCTTCTTCCCATCCGCTACCACCAACAACCAAATCCTGATCCAGGCCACTACCACCTAAAGTATTTGCGTTGTTGAAATTTGTAGCCAAATTCATTTGAACATTTAATTTATCGTTCAGGCCTTTTTGGTTTACATTTAAACGTGCGCTATATTCTTTCCGCCCGTTTTGCAATCCAATACCTTGTAAATCGCGATAGTTTACGCTGGCGCGATAATTTGTTTTTTCTGTTCCGCCAGATAAAGAGAGATTATGGTTTTGAGACAAGTTGTCTTTATTGATTAAACTTCCGTATAAATCTTCATTTCCTCCATAATCGATGGTTTCCAATCTTCCGGAATTGATCAAATCACGAAACTCGCCAGCGTTTAGAAAATCGAGGCGATTCTGGATAAATTCTTTACGGATATAACTGGAATAACTGAATTGCGGTGCACCGGGCTTGCCTTTTTTAGTGGTAATTAAAATTACGCCGGCATTGGCGCTTGTACCATAAATTGCAGCTCCAGAACCATCTTTCAATACATCTACAGAAAGAATATCATCCTGTTGCAACAGATCAGGATTTCCGCCAGGTATTCCATCAATTACAAAAAGCGGGGCAGAACTGCCCTGAACGCTGGTTGCACCTCTTAACTGCACATTTACAGCAGAATTGGGATTTGAGCCTCCTGTACGCGTCAGGTTTAAACCGGCTACTTTACCTTGCACGAGATCTAACGGACTTCGCGCACCACTTTGCCTGAACTGTGCGGTATCTACGTGAGCTACGGATGAAGTCACTTCTTTAGTCTTCATTGTTCCGTAACCAACAACCACAACTTCATCCAGTTTCTGTGATTCTGATGGAACCATCGTTACCGCAAGTGGCGTAGCACCAGAACCAGCTGGCATAGATTTAGGTTGATAACCGATGTAACTAAATTCCAGAATATCGGTGGCAGATCCCACTTTAATGCTGAATTTTCCGTCTTCTTGCGTTACACTCCCGCCGGTTTTTCCTTTAATTTTGATACCAACACCAGGCAAGCCGATTTTTTTCTCGTCTAATACAACACCTGTAATGGTTTTCTGGCCAGTACTATCGGCGGGTGTTGCACTTGCTTTTGTCGGTGCAGCTGCTGGCTGTGCGGCCGGCGGCGCGGCAACAGGGTTAGAATTTCCCAGAGGATTTACAGGTTTTTTAACGGTGTCTGCTGGCACCGCGACAGGCGTTTTCTTCGTCGTGTCTCGTTTAGTTGTGTCTTGCTGTTGAAAATAAAAGGCACGGGAATTTGTCATTCCCTCCTTCGTTTTAGCAAACAACTGGGGGCTTGAAATTAGGATCAGGCATAGGAAACCCATGATCCCGGGTAGAATGTTTTTCATTGGCACTCACTAGTTAGGTTTTATATAATTAGCATTTGCGATCACATTTTACATCGTAACCGGTCGGTAGAAACACGGTTCACAGCAAACGGGGATTTTTCGCAAAACGATTTAGTAACACCCAAACGAGTGATATGTTTTAAAAAAATTACTTTTTTGTGAAATAATGTTAAAACAAAAATAAATCCCAGCTGGTTTTTTTAAGTTTTTAAAGATTGAGTTTTGGGTTCAATTATTGGCCCTCGGTAAATTGAACTATGATTTTTGCCGCTTTATCTGACGCACCTGGCTTGCCCATCAGTTTAAAAAGATTGCTGTAATTATTTAACATTTTTTCTCGGCCTTTGCCCGCTACAATTTCTTTTAATTCTGCAAAAATACGCTCGGTATTACAATCTTCCTGAATAAGTTCAGTTACGATTTTCTGGTCTACTATAAGGTTTACCAGCGAGATAAATTTAATTTTCACCAACATGCGCGCAATTGCAATAGAAATTGCGCCGCCTTTATATACCACAACCTGCGGAACATTAAACAAAGCGGTCTCTAATGTTGCGGTTCCTGATGCAACCAGCGCAGCATGTGCATGGTGTAACAGATCGTAAGTTTTGTTAAAGACCAAAGTTGTATTTCCTTTTCCCAGAAACTGCTGGTAATACTTTTCGCTGAAACTAGGCGCAGCAGCAATTGCAAAATGGTATTCAGGAAATTGATTTACAATACTCAACATTACGGGCAACAACCGCTCAATTTCCTGTTTTCTACTGCCAGGTAACAACGCTATTATTTTCTTTCCTTTTAACTCTTGCTCATCAAGGAAATTAGGATTCGGCTTGAATTGATCAATTTCATCCAGTAAAGGATTTCCGATGTAATCCACTTCCATTCCCCATTTTTGGTAAAAATCTACTTCAAATGGAAGAATACACAACATCTTATCTACAACTTTTTTAATCTTGAAAACCCTTTTCTGGTTCCAGGCCCAGATTTTCGGCGAAATGTAATAGCAAACTTTAAATGATTTCTGTTTCGCGAACTCTGCGATTTTCAGGTTAAAACCCGGAAAATCAATCAGAATAAGTACATCTGGATTCCATTTTTCAATATCTTGTTTGCATTGCTTCATGTTTTTGAAGATTGTATTCAGATTCAATACAACTTCGGTAAAACCCATAAAAGCCATTTCAGAATAATGTTTTACAAGCGTGCCGCCTTCTGCCGCCATTTTATCGCCACCAAAAAACCGAAACTCTGCCTGCGGATCGCGCATTTTAATTGCCTTAATTAAGTTTGCTCCGTGTAAATCGCCGGAAGCTTCACCAGCAACGAGATAATATTTCATAAAATTAATGCGTGAAGATGAAAAATAACATTGATGTCATTTGTATTTGCGGCATTTTATAGTGTTTTATATGCAAAAAATATAAATGCACAGAGAAAAGTAGCCGCTAAAATACCTCTGCCAATATTCTCTTTATTGTATTTAAAAAAATATTGCATAGTGAGCGCATTAACGCCAATACCCCCAATATAGAGTAAATCGGCTTTTCTCAAAAAAGCGACATGATGAATAAGATAATAAGCTACGCTGCATAAAATTGCCGGCGTAGCTAAGCCAATTGCCAAACCAATCCAAACGGAATTGTTCCACCTTTTAATACGCCCTCTGATCCGGTCTTGAATACGCTCTTGCATATTAGCCTAAATTAATTCCATCTGGCGCAGAAATGCTTTGTTTTGCATCGGTGTGTGTATCTGTTGTACCTAAATCCCAACCGTTAAGCGTTTGGATAGCATGATGTGCAGTTAAATCAAACTGAACCGGAACAACAGAAACATAACGATGTTCTAAAGCCCAAACATCAGTATCTTCTCCTTTATCAAAATTCTGAAAAACTCCTGTTAACCAATAATACGGTCTTTTGTATGGATCTTTACGTTCTTCAAATTCTTCCATCCATTTGGCATTTGCCTGGCGGCAAATCTTAATGCCTTTAATGTGATCGCCTTTCGGGAAGTTTACATTCAAAAGCGTTCCTTCTGGCAAACCATGCTGTAAAACCTGCTCGGCAATAATTTTAATATATTTTTTAGTGAAGCTAAAATCAGCATCTGCTGCAAAATCATCCAAAGAAAAACCAATTGATGGAATTTTTTCAATAGCGCCTTCTACTGCTGCAGACATTGTGCCGGAGTAGATAACATTGATAGAATCATTTAATCCGTGGTTAATTCCAGACACGCATAAATCGGGTTTCTTGCCTTTAAAAATTTTATTAACGGCAATTTTCACACAATCTACAGGTGTGCCGCTGCATTTGTACATTTCTACACCGGGGTATAAATCTACTTTATCAAAACGGATTGGTTTTCCAATGGTGATGGCATGTCCCATTCCACTTTGCGGACTGTCTGGCGCAACCACCACAACATTCCCAATTTCTTGCATAACCTCCATCAAATTCTTAATTCCCAATGCGGTAATTCCGTCATCATTTACCACTAAAATATTCGGCTTTGTATTTTGCTTCGTCATAGCTGTAAAAGTAAGGATTAATAAATGCAGGGCAAAAAAACAAAGCTAAAACGATTAAAAACATCAGGGAGAATTTCTCCTTTCAGGAAAATTAAAATGCATTTCATTAACTGCTTAAAAGCAAATATATTTGGGAAAATAACTTATTCAGGGGCTGGCTTTTTTATTTCTATTTTTTGATATTTAAAGCACTATCCACATAAAAAAAACCAAACATTCAATGAAATTCAAGATCTTAACACTGGCGTGTTTTGTTTTAACGGTTTCTGTTGCCAAGGCGCAAACAGTTTACCAATGGAAAACAGGAACTTCTGCAGGTTACACATATAAGTATGTGACCAACGACCCAACAAAATCCCGTTTTTACACGCTGAAGAATGGCCTAACCGTCATCCTATCGCAAAACAACAAAGAACCCAATATCACCTACAAAATGGCTGTACGTGCGGGTAGCAATACAGACCCAAGAACCAATACCGGACTGGCGCATTATCTGGAGCATTTGTTATTTAAAGGTACCGACAAATTTGGTACCATGGATTATGCAAAAGAAAAGCCATATCTGGATAAAATTGAAGCATTGTATGAAACCTATAATAAAACAACCGATCCCGAAAAACGGAAGCAGATTTATAAGGAAATAGATCAGGTTTCTGGCGAAGCTTCAAATTATTCTATCGCCAATGAGTACGATAAAATGATGAAAGCTATTGGAAGCAACACGACCAATGCACACACATCTGTAGAAGAAACTGTTTATGAAGAAGATCTTCCTTCTAATGCCATTGATAAATTTCTGGCTTTGCAGGCAGAGCGTTTCCGCACACCTGTTTTCAGAATTTTCCATACGGAGCTGGAAGCAGTTTACGAAGAGAAGAACAGAAGTTTGGATAACGATGGAAGTAAAATGTATGAGGGAATGTTAAAAGCATTATTCCCTACGCACAATTACGGACAGCAAACTACAATTGGTACTATTGAGCATCTGAAAAACCCTTCATTGGTAGAAATCAGAAAATATTACAACAAGTATTATGTACCAAATAATATGGCATTGATCATGTCTGGCGATATCAATTATGATGAATTGATTAAAAAAATCGATAAAGATTTCGCCTACATGACGCAAAAACCACTTACGCTTTATACGCCGGCACCAGAAAAACCACTTACGCAAATCCAGAAAGTTGACGTGTATGGCCCAAGTGCAGAAAGTTTATTTATCGCCTACAGAGGTTATGCACAAAATAGCCACGAAAGTTTGTTGCTCGATTTAATATCAAGCATTTTAGCCAATGGAAAAGCAGGTTTGATGGATATCAACATCAACAAACAGCAAAAAATGTTGCGCGCCGGTGCGGGTTATAATCAAATGAAAGATTATGGTGTCTTTATTTTAACTGGCGCACCAAAAGCTGGTCAAAGTCTTGAAGAAGCCGAAAAGCTTTTGTTGGAGCAGGTAGATTTATTGAAAAAAGGCGAGTTTGATGAAACTTTAATCAAAGCAACTGTAGCCAACACTAAGCTTTCAGAAATTCAAGCGTTTGATAATAATGACGTACGTGCAAATGCAACCATGAATGCTTTTATTTTAAATCGTGGTAATGGATGGGATAAAATGCTGGCTTCTACAGATGCGATGGGAAAAATTACCAAAGCAGAAATTGTTGCTTTTGCCAATAAATTCTTCATCAACAATTATGCGGTTTTATTTAAACACAAAGGTGAAGATAAAACCATCAGCAAAGTAGAGAAACCAAGCATTACTGCTGTAAAAACCAATACAGATGAAGTTTCGCCTTTCACTAAAAACATTGTTCAGGCACCTGTAAAACCAATTGCGCCAAAATTCCTGGACTATAGCAAAGATCTAAATTTTGGAAAAGCAGGCATTGCCGATGTCATCTCTGTTCAAAATACAGAAAACGGTATTTTCCGAATGACTTACCGCTTTGATATGGGTTCTTACAACTATAAATTGCTTCCATATGCGGCACAGTATTTAAGTTTCTTGAGCACCGATAAATATTCTGCAGAAGAAATCAGCAAAGCGTTTTACAATATTGCGTGCAGTTACAGCGTAAATGTGGGTACAGAAGTAACCACCGTTTCTATTAGCGGATTGCAAGAAAATTTTGATAAAGCGGTTGCCTTAGTTGAAGATGTCTTGGCGCATTGCAAACCAAATGAAAAAGCACTTGAAGATTTAAAAGGTCGTATTTTAAAATCGAGAGATAATGCAAAACTGAACAAATCGTCTATTCTTAGCGGTCTAATGAGTTACGCACAATATGGAGCAGACAATCCTTTCAACTACGGATTAACGACAAATGAAATTAAAAACTTAAAATCATCTGATCTGATTTACATCTTGCACAATTTAACCAACTACAAACACGCCATTACATATTACGGGCCAAAAACATTGGTTGCTTTTAGTACGGATATTGAAAAACTTCATCCTTTAGCTAAAGAATTTACGCCAGCTGCGCCGATGAAGAAATTTGTGTACACCAAAACCGATTCTAACAAAGTATTTTTTGCAGATTATGACATGGTTCAGGCAGAGATTCGGTGGTTAAGAAACGGTGGTTTATACGATCCATCAAACTCAGCAAAAATTGCATTATTCAACAATTACTTTGGTGGCGGTATGGGTTCTGTAGTATTCCAGACTATTCGCGAGTCTAAGGCACTTGCGTATTCTACTTTTGCTGTGTATTCTTCTCCAAACAGTAAGGAAAAAGAAAACTCTGTAATTGCTTATGTAGGTACACAAGCCGATAAAATGAATGATGCCATCATCGGAATGAACGAGTTGCTAACGGTTTTACCGGAATCTGAAAAATCATTCGACTTGTCAAAAACAAACTCTTTAAATGGAATAGAAACATCAAGAATCACTAAAGATGACATCATTTCGAGTTACATGGCGGATAAAAAACTTGGTTTCGATCACGATTCAAGAGTAGATGAATATGCAAATCTTAAACCGTTAACCTTTGCAGATGTTAAGGCTTTCCATAAAGATAATCTTTCTGCAAAAGCATATGATTATTGTATTGTGGGTTCTGAGAAAAAAATAAGCATGGCCGATCTGCAAAAATATGGCCCGGTTACCAAACTTAGCCTTGAGCAAATTTTCGGTTACTAAATCATAAAAAAACACTGCGAAAACGGGCGGTTCTTAAATCCAGAACCGCCCGTTTTTTTATCTGTATACCAGCATCTGTAATATTTCTTGAATGGAAAACCTGGCGCCGCAAACAAATTCATCGGCTGCGCCATAATAAATGATTAGTTCATCACCATTTACGATATGCCCGTTGGTAAAAACCACATGTCCAAAAAAACCACTCAGTTCATATTCCTTGAGAGGGAACATGATGGGATTTTCCGTTTGCGCAATAACCTGATATGGATTATCAATATCCATTAGAAAAGCGCCCAAAGCGTACTGATGGTTTTCATTTGCGCCGTGATAAATTTCTAGCCAACCAGCAGACGTTTTGATTGGTGCTGCGCCCGCGCCTACTCTGGCACTATCCCAAAAATGACTTCTGGTCTTGATCAGACATTTATGTTTACCCCAATGTATGGCATCATGTGATTCGGCAATCCAGATGTAGTTTCCTCCTAAATCTACGCTACTTGGCCGGTGTAAAGCATAATATTTTCCATTTATTTTCTCGTCGAAAATTGCGCAATCTTTATTGTGTGGCGGCAAAATTAAACCTTGTTTCTCAAAATTCTTCCAGTCTGTTGTTGTACGCAAACCAACTGCTACACCATGTGCAGAAACGGCTGTAAATGTCAGGAAATAAGTGCCGTCAATTTGCGCAACTCTACAATCTTCTATACCAAAATATTCATCCTCATCAGAACCATACAACGGCGAATACCCTTCCGGCTCGTAAAAATTTAATCCATCTTCGCTGCAGAGCAACCTTAAATGCGATAAGGTTGTGAGGTAATCGGTATTTTTATATCGAATAATCCGCGGATCTTTTGTGTCTAATTCCGGATCACGCATCTCGATTTGCATAATTTGAATGCCATTTGCACTCAAAACCGGGAAAGATAAAATGCCTGTTTGTTGTTTTGGTCGTTCTGCAACACGTACCAGCAACCAGATTTTCCCATCGAAACGAAACACGCCCGGATTAAGCAAACAAGCAATCTCCAATCCATCTACACTGGGTTTTAAATCTATTGGTTTAAGAATTGGATTTTGATCGAAACGTTTTGCCAAATCTCTCATACAGCAAAAATTGAATGGGTTTAGTTGAAACTAAAACGGCAACCTTATGGCTGCCGTTTTAGTTTCAGAAATCTGTGTTTATAAAGAATTGATCCATTTCACAAGCTCATCTCTTCCTTTTCCGGTTTTTTGCTGAAGTTTTCCCAACAACTCATCATCTTTTCCGTCTTCATGCGCTAAATCATCATCAGTTAAATCACCATAAGCCTGTTTAACTTTTCCCTTGATTTCGTTCCATTTACCTTTAATTTCTAACTTATCCATGTGTATATATTTTATAATAATGAAGTCTTAATCTATAAACATGGCGGCCCACTTAAAGTTTTAAAAAGATTAAATTGCCTCGTAGAAAAACCAAATCAAATTCCACAACCCAATTTTAAAGTGCTTTTGTGGCCTGGATAATTTCTTCTACCACAGCTGGATCAAGCAAAGTAGATGTATCGCCCATGTTGGCTGTATCACCTTCAGCAATTTTCCTCAGGATTCTTCGCATAATTTTTCCAGATCTGGTTTTTGGTAAGCCCGATACAAACAGAATTTTATCTGGTTTGGCAATTGGCCCAATTACACGACTAACCGTTTGTAAAATATCCTTTTTGGATAGCTCTGCTTCGCCATGAATTTCAGGATAAATAACAAAAGCAAAAATCCCCTGACCTTTAACATCGTGCGGATAACCGACTACTGCACTTTCTACTACTCCGGCATGCATGTTTATAGCGTTTTCTACTTCGGCTGTTCCAATTCTGTGTCCAGAGACATTTAGAACATCATCTACGCGGCCGGTAATTCTATAATATCCATCTTCATCCCGCAAACAGCCATCGCCCGTAAAATACATATTTTCATAAGTTGAAAAATAGGTTTGTTTACACCGTTCATGGTCGCCGTAGGTGGTGCGCAAAATACCTGGCCACGGAAATTTAATACAAAGGTTTCCGCTAACACCATTTCCTTCCAGTTCATTTCCATTTTCATCAACCAATACAGGCTGAATGCCTGGTAAAGGCAAAGTAGCAAAACTAGGCTTGGTTTTGGTTACTGTAGCAATTGGCGAGATCATGATACCTCCAGTTTCCGTTTGCCACCAGGTATCGGCAATTGGCGCATTACCTTTACCAACTTTTTCATCAAACCAGTGCCAGGCTTCTTCATTAATCGGTTCGCCAACTGATCCTAAAACCCTTAAAGTACTTAAATCTTTTCCTTCCAAAGGTTGATCGCCAAAACCCATTAATGAGCGGATGGCAGTTGGTGCTGTATACAAAATGTTTACTTTATGTTTGTCTACAATATCCCAAAGGCGCGAGGGATTCGGGTAAGTCGGCACACCTTCAAACATTAATGTAGTCGCACCTTGAGACAATGGGCCGTACACAATGTACGAGTGGCCGGTAATCCAGCCGATATCTGCCGTGCAGAAATATACTTCGCCAGGCTGATAGTTAAACACATTTTTAAATGTGTAACCCGCATAAACCATATATCCACCGCAAGTATGTACAACACCTTTGGGTTTGCCTGTAGAGCCAGAAGTGTATAAGATAAAAAGCATATCTTCTGCATCCATTTCTTCTGCTTCGCAAACATCATTTACGTGCTTCACTTCATCTTCCCACCAAACATCACGGCCTTTAAGCATGCTTACAGGCGTACGTACATGTGTTAAAACGATTACTTTTTCTACCGTAGGACAGCCGATTAATGCATCGTCTATTACGTCTTTTAATGGAATAGGTTTGCTGCCGCGATAAACACCATCTGCAGTAATTACAACTTTACATTCTGCATCGTTGATCCGATCTGCGATAGATTTTGCAGAAAATCCACCAAAAACAACGGAATGAACGGCTCCAATACGTGCGCAAGCTAAAACTGCAATGGCGAGTTCTGGCACCATTGGCATATAAATACAAATACGATCGCCTTTTTTTGCACCATTTCTTTTCAACACATTTGCGAAACGACAAACGCGCTCGTGCAGCATTTTATAGGTTAATGTAACACTCTCTTCTTCAGGGCTATTTGGCTCCCAGATGATGGCTGGTTTATTTCCACTTTCTGCCAAATGCCTGTCCAGGCAATTTTCTGTTATATTTAGTTTTGCACCTTCATACCATTTGATATCAGGCTCGCTAAAATTCCATGACAATACCTTGTACCAGGGTTTGCGCCACTGAAAATCCTGTGCAACCTCTCCCCAAAATTGCTCTGGGTTTTCTACACTCTTTTTGTAATCTGCTTGGTACTGCTCGAATGAAGTAATCTGCATTTCGTATACGTTTTGTTAGTTATTATATTGGTTTTTGATCGTCTTTTAAGCTTGAAATTCAATTCAAATTTAACTTTACGGATAGGTTTTTACGTATTGCCTATCGCAAATTTTACCTAAAGGTAATCAGTTTCAAATCAAGAAAATCAACTTTTAATATCTTTAACTTTGGTTAGAAATCATCAGGCTACTGTCTTCAAGCATTAGTATCGAACAAAAAGCTCGAAATTGCAATTGAACTGGAGTTCAAATTTCTGAAGACAAGCCTAAAGTTTTTCCATTTAAAAGTATAGCACAATTGTCTTAACTGATGGATAAATTGAAGTGCAATCTAACGAAACGAAGTGAAAACTGCCTGTAATTTGATCAAAGTTTAATCTGTACATCATCAATTCGATCAAAGACAAGAGATTGTATATAAAATTCGGCCGCACTAAAAAAATATTTTAAAAATTTATAGTGGGCTAAAAATCAATTTTATTAGGTAGGCTTGACTTTTAAAACCCCTGTTTTTTATGCAGAGTCCTTTGTTTTGGTTTCATCCATTTCAGAAAAGAAGCAAAAAGCCACGCGCCAACGCCGAATTATTGAAAAGATTTATAAAAATAAATTGCAACGGTATTGTCTTTTTGAATTATTATTCAGATATTTGCACACTCTTAAAAAAATTAAGCGACGATATTTAACAACTATATTTACAAGTCATGTCAAGAGTTTGTGATTTAACAGGAAAAACGGCAATGAAAGGTAATAACGTTTCACACTCAAACGTTAAGACTAAACGCAAATTTTATCCTAATTTAAAGCTTCAGAAATTTTATATCCCTGAAGAGGACCGTTGGATTACGTTGAAAGTTTCGACTTCAGCGATTAAAACCATCAACAAAGTAGGAATTAGCGAAGCGATTAATCGTTTCGTAAAAAAAGGATTTTTGTAAAAACATTAACTGTTGAGATTAACAGTTTAAACTAATATTAAAATGGCAAAAAAAGGTAACAGAGTTCAGGTTATTTTAGAATGTACTGAGCACAAAGAAAGTGGCATGCCAGGTATGTCTAGATATATTTCTACCAAAAACCGTAAAAATACTACTGAGCGTTTAGAGTTGAAAAAATTCAACCCGGTATTGAGAAAAGTAACCGTTCACAAAGAAATAAAATAAGATTGATGGTTTAACGGTAGAAGTTTAAGGGTAAAACCATATTCTATCAATCTATCATTCAATCATTTAAAATTATAAGAACATGGCAAAGAAAGTAGTTGCAACCCTGAAAACAGGAACTGGTAAGGAATACTCGAAAGTAGTTACAATGGTTAAGTCTCCAAAAACTGGTGCTTACTCATTCAAAGAACTTATCGTTCATAATGACCACGTAAAAGATGCTATTGCATCTAAATAAGGTTAATATTTTTAACGAAAAATATTAAAGGCCGTTCCGTTTAACCCGGAAGGGCTTTTTTTGTTATCAAATCTGGCCTGGAAATATTTGACTATCTTTGAGAAAAGCATAACCATGGAAGCGTACAAATTCAAAACTAAAGTTTCTGAAAATGGAACCATTGTTGTTCCTGAAGGATTTGATGTCAAAAACAAAGAGGTTGAGGTTATTATTAAAGAGGTTGAGGTTATTATTTTAGACAACCCGATCAAAATTCCTGCGATTGAAAAAATGACAGGAAAGGAATTTGTTAAGAAATATGCAGGGATGTTTAATGACAGTGAAGCAGATCAGGCCAAATGGGAGTATCTTAAGGAGAAGCACAATTTATGATGCTTTTGTTTGACACCAATATCATCATAGATATTATCTTGACAAGAGAACCTTTTTTTAATGATTCGTCTAAGGTTTTTGAATTTATTGATGGTGAAAAATTTAAAGGTTGCATAACCGCTTCTTCTTTGACTGACATTTATTACATTGTGAAAAAGAAGTCGGATCATGCAACTGCAATTAATTTTATCGAATCTTTAATCCTTACCGTCGAAATTTTGAATGTAAATAAGGATACCATAATCCTTGCGTTGCATGCTAATTTCAAAGATTTCGAAGATGCCGTTCAAAATGCAGCTGCAGAGCTAAATCATATAGATCTGATCATTTCCAGAAATACCCAAGACTTTACCGACAGCAAAATTCCAGTACAAACCCCTACCGATTTTTTAAAACAACATAATTAATGGGCTTATTTGACTTTTTCAAAAAGAAGGAAACCGCACCTGAAGCACAAGAAGCTTTAGACAAAGGTTTGGAAAAAACTAAAGATGGCTTTTTCAGCAAAATAACTAAAGCTGTAGCCGGAAAATCATCAGTAGATGATGAAGTACTGGATAACCTGGAAGAAGTTTTGGTAACCTCTGATGTTGGTGTGAAAACCACATTGAAAATTATCGAACGTATTGAAGACCGCGTTGCCAAAGATAAATATCTGAATGCATCTGAACTTAATCATATTCTTCGTGATGAAATTCAATTGCTCCTTTCTGAGAACAACAGTAATGATTTTCGGCAGTTTGAATATGGAGATCATAAACCTTATGTAATCATGGTAGTTGGTGTAAATGGTGTAGGCAAAACCACAACTATTGGAAAACTGGCGCACAAATTAAAACAAGAAGGCTTAAAAGTCGTTTTAGGCGCTGCCGATACTTTCCGCGCTGCAGCCGTTGATCAGATAAAATTGTGGGGCGAACGCGTAGGTGTACGTGTTGTAGCACAATCAATGGGATCCGATCCGGCATCTGTCGCTTTTGATACTTTACAATCTGCAGTAGCCAACGGCGAAGATGTGGTAATTATTGATACTGCCGGCCGTTTGCACAATAAAATTGGCTTGATGAATGAACTCGGAAAAATTAAACAAGTGATGCAAAAGGTTATTCCGGGTGCACCACATGAAATTCTTCTTGTTTTAGATGCATCAACCGGACAGAATGCTTTTGAACAATGTAAACAATTTACTGAAGCTACAGACGTTAATGCACTTGCTATTACAAAATTAGATGGAACAGCGAAAGGTGGCGTGGTAATTGGAATCTCAGATCAATTTAAAATTCCGGTAAAATATATTGGAGTTGGAGAAAAAATTGGAGATTTGCAACTCTTTGATAAAAAAGAGTTTGTAAATAGCTTGTTTAAGTAAGCACTCAACCACATTCAAAACTAAGTAAAAGATTAAGTGTAAAAGATGAATACCAAGATAGCAAGAAGTAAATCGGCAATTAAACAACCCAAAATAAATGTAATTACATTGGGTTGCTCTAAAAACATATACGATTCAGAAGTTTTAATGGGCCAGTTGCGTGGCAACAACCTGAATGTTTCGCATGAATCGGATAAAATGGGTAAAGATGATATTGTAGTAATCAATACCTGCGGATTTATTGACAATGCAAAGCAAGAATCAATCGATACCATTCTACAATTTAGCGAGTTAAAAGAAGCCGGAAAAATTGGGAAAGTTGTGGTTACTGGCTGTTTATCTGAACGGTATAAACCAGAACTGGAATCGGAAATCACAAATGTAGACGCGTATTTTGGTACAAATGATCTTCAAAATATTCTTCATGAACTGGGTGCAAATTATAAACACGAGCTTATTGGAGAACGTTTACTTACCACACCTTCACATTTTGCTTATTTTAAAATTGCTGAAGGTTGCAACCGTCCATGTTCATTCTGTGCCATCCCGTTAATGCGCGGAAAACACATGAGTAAACCAATGGAAGAATTGGTAAATGAAGCAAAAATTCTGGCTAAAAACGGAACTAAAGAACTCATATTAATTGCACAGGATTTAACCTATTACGGATTGGATCTGTACGGTACGCGTAAACTGGATGAACTGATGCGTCGTTTATCTGACGTGCCGGGCATTGAGTGGATTCGCTTGCAATACGCTTATCCTTCTGGTTTCCCTATGGAAATTCTGGATGCAATGAATGAACGCGATAACATTTGTAAGTATCTGGATATGCCGCTTCAGCACATTACAGACAACATGCTTAAATCGATGCGCCGTGGAACGACTAAGCAAAAAACCATTGATCTGGTTAACCAGATTAGAGATAAAGTTCCCACTATCGCGATGCGTACCACTTTAATTTGTGGATACCCAGGTGAAACCGAACGCGATTTCGAAGAAATGAAAGAATGGGTAGCAGAAACGAAATTTGATCGTTTAGGCTGCTTTACTTACTCTCACGAAGAAAAAACACACGCTCATACTTTGGTTGATGATGTTGCAGACGAAGTTAAACAACAGCGTGTAGACGATATTATGGAAATCCAGCAGGGAATTTCATTCGATATTAATCAAGAAAAAGTTGGCAAAACTTTCAAAGTATTGGTAGATAAAAAAGAAGGCGATTTCTTTGTTGGCCGTACCGAATTTGATTCGCCTGAAGTAGATAATGAAGTGCTAATCGATGCTACAACAGGCTACGCTGCAAACGGTAGCTTTGTACAGGTAAAAATTGACAGAGCAGAAGATTTTGATCTCTACGGACAAATCGTATAACATAAACAAAAGCCGGAATTAACCTCCGGCTTTTGTTGTAGATTATTGTTGCGGCTGTAGCGATTTTAAATGATGAACCGTTTTGTATAAAAACCTTAACATCATTATGAAAAAAACGCTTATCGCCTTTCTGGCCCTTTTTGTAATCAGTATGGGCTGCAAAAAAATTATGGACACAGATCCACTATGCGCCTGTTCGCCTGTTACCAATCCTTATTTCAGTTTAGTAATAAAGAATCTAAATGGCGTAGATTTACTTGACACAACAAAACCTGGTTCGTTCGATCACTCTCAAATTCAATTGTACTCGAAAGATGCTAATGGCAACCCAAAATCAATTTCCTTTGTAGTTAGACCGCCGTTTTCTTATGGATCAGATCAGTTTATATACAATCAGTTATTGGCTCCAGATATCTCTATGTTAGCCAAAAGTATTGATGACGTGTTTTATTTAAAGTTAGGAAACAACGCAGAATTTGCACTTAACCTCAAATTTAACAACTTCAGACTTGAAAAATTGTTGTTAAACGGAGTGGAACTCCCACTGCAACAACCCGGAACAAATTATACTTATGTAGATGCAATTTATGCGTTGATTATATAAACAAAAAAAGCAGTTGAGGTAGTTTCAACTGCTTTTTTGCCTTTAAAAAGGTGTGCTATTTATCCTTCGGTTTGTCCTTAATCTGGCTTGCTTTCAACCAAACTTTTGCACCTTTTTTATTTACATAGTACTTTTCATTTTTATTATTGATGTGAACATTGGAGCCATCTGGTGCCATCTTGCCTTTCCAGACTTTATCTGCAACTTTCGATTCTCCTTTTACTGCAACCTCAGCAGTTTTATTGCCTACTTTTTCTATTACTTTGCCTGCTTCAGTTTTTTTCTCCTGTGCACTTACGCTTAAAGAGATGCCTCCAATTAAAGCGACTGTAAATAATCCCGTTAAAAATTTCTTTTTCATATCCTTGAATTTCTCTTGATAACACTTTTGAAAGTTTTTTTGTTTTAATGCAAATCGTTAAATAAAAAACTAAATCATTCTGTATCAATTACCGATTGCGGTGGATGATGAAGATGTTGCTGTTTAATTTTACATGTTTTGTAATACGTGTTGTAAGCAGATTCCATTTCGGCTAAATTTCTTTCGCCAAAATATTCCTGATAAGAAACATCAACGGTCGGTTTAAAATTATCCAAAAAATCAATCAGACTAACTGCGAATATGATTTGAATTGGTTTTTTAGTTTTTTTTAGAATATGAGAAAGGCCGGTTTCGAAATGAATTTTGTTGAGGTGCATCGAAAACAATTCGCCCTGCGGAAAAATAGTGAGCAGATTTTTTGGATCAGACAGTAACTCTGCAGCGTAATTCAGCGAATCTACTAATGTTCTTGATTTTTTATTTACAGAAAAGCAACCGATGTACTTTAGCAATTTGAACGCTTTCAATTGTGCTTCAACAGACATCGACTTAAAGTCTTTTCTGATGTATTTTCTGCAAAATCGATACACAACAGCACCGTCATTAAAGCCCACGTGATTCATAATCAATAATACGGAACGATTAGGATCTACATTTATTTCGCCCGTATAACGAACTTTACTAAAACGGCTGAGCAGAAATTTTTCTACTCCAATCATAAAAACCCGTATGTATTTATTCGGTTTGTCTTTAATCATTACAGCCATATTCTTTCAGTTGTTTTTCTATTAAGGTGTTTAAATTATGGTTAACCAGCTCGTGCCCTTCTTCAAAAATATGCAATCTTGGCCGATTCAGTAATTGCGCAAAATCCTGTCCTATTTTCGCCGGGAAAACCTTATCTTTTTTCCCGAAATACAAAAATGCATCTATGTTGTATTGGTTAATTAATGCTGCAAGTTTTGTTTTATCAAATCTGAATTTAGAATTGTAGGTAATTGCATTGTAGCAAACCAAACGGGTTTCCGTAGAGCCAAATTCTTGTTTCAAGATCCGATGCAGGTCCTGATCAATATATTTAAACTTCTGAACGGAGTTAAGTAAAAAATTTACCGTTTTCGGACTGTGAACAAGCTTGTAAGCAAGTCTATTCACCAATCGGTTATTGGATAAAATACTCACCATTTTATTTACCTGAATACCATCTGGCGCAACAAAGAATAGTTTATCTATCTTTTGCGGCATTTCTTCTAAAATTGCCCAAGCCATACATGCGCCCATACTATAAGATAAAATAGAAATCTGAGCTTCTCCAAACTGTTTTTCTTGGAGGAACAGATGAATATATTCCAAAAATTCTTTTGTACTCAATCCTTTTCTAACTTCCTCAACAGAAGAATCATTCAGAATGGTTTGTCCGTGAAAAAATAAATCGAAACTAAAAATCCTGAACTTATCTGCCAGAGTAGGCATCAAAACATCAAACTGCCTTGCATGCATACCAAAACCATGAAAAGCAAGCATTATTTTACTGCCTGTCCCATACTCGCGGTAATGTATTTTGGCTTTTGTTGTTTCCAGAAAACCCATTGGCAATTAGTTTAGCTTTTCTGCCAATAATTTCATTTCGATTACGGGAGAGTGGCGCTCGTATAAAATCCGGTAAACGGCTTTACAAATTGGCATTTCTACATCATACTCCAGATTTTTCAGGTGAATGCATTTTGCAGCATAATACCCTTCTGCAACCATATTCATCTCTAACTGTGCAGATTTAACGGTATAACCTTTTCCTACCATATTGCCGAACGTTCTGTTTCTGCTGAACTGCGAATATGCCGTAACGAGTAAATCGCCGAGATATGCAGATTCTTTAATGTCTCGATCTATCGGATGAACTGCATCAACAAAACGCTTAATCTCACGGATTGCATTGCTAATTAAAACCGCCTGAAAATTATCGCCATAACCAATTCCATGACAAATACCGCTGGCCACGGCATAAATGTTTTTCAATACTGCAGAATATTCAGTGCCAAAAATATCGTCTGAAACATTGGTTTTGATGTATCTGGTATTCAGAAATGAAGCAAAAGTTGTTGCATGATCAATATTGGTGCAAGCAATAGTTAAATAAGATAGTTTTTCTAAAGCTACTTCTTCAGCATGGCAAGGACCACTAACTACCAAAATATCGGAATAAGGAACCTCAAACTTCTCATGCAGAAATTCACCAATAATAAGGTTGTCTTCTGGCACAATGCCTTTAATTGCCGAAATAATCTTTTTGTTTCTAAAATCTTCCGGAAGTAAATCTTTTACTGAATCTTTTAAAAAAGCCGCCGGAACGTTCAAAATAATGTATTCCGCCTCCCGAAAAATTTCTTTAATATCTGATGAAATATGCGCTTCGCTGATTTTTATTTCTACAGAACTCAGATAATGTGGGTTATGTTTAAATTTTTTGATGTGGTCAATTGCTTCCTGATTTCTCATCCACCAGAAAATGGATTTATCAGTTAAATTGTCTGATAGCATTTTTACAATGGCGGTTGCCCAGCTCCCGCCCCCAATCATTGCTATTTTAGGTGCCATGTATATAAAATAAAAAATCCCGGTTTAATGTTTTAAACCGGGACAATTTAATTATTTAATGTCGTTATCTATAACCTACTTCTTACCGTCTTTGCTAAAAAGCTGGTCTTTAGAGGTTTTTTCTACAACCATTCCGTCTTTCAATTTGTTCTGAATCGCAGAATATGGCCCTGTAACCACTTCCTGTCCAGCTTTTAAACCAGAGTTTACAATAATAAACTGATCGTTCTGTATGCCGGTAGTAACTTCGGTTTTCTTAACAGTAGTTCCATTCAATACATAAACAAACTGCTTAATCTTTTTATCGGTAAGTTTCGATTTTTGCTTATCGCTGTTTTGATCTGCAGATGCATCAGCAGATGAATTTCCTGAATCTGTAAACACAGATTGAATCGGAATGGTTAATCCTTTCTTAGAATTACTTTCGATATCTACAGTTGCAGACATCCCCGGACGGAAAATTGATTGTTGTTTACCGCCTAATCCTTCTTTGATTCTGATTTTAACGGAGAAATTAGTCACCTGATCTACAGATGTTGTTGTAGTGGTGCCCACTGCGGTTGAAGAACTTGCAATTTCTGTTACCACACCATCAAATTTACGGTCTGAATAGGCATCTACTTCAATCGATGCTTTATCGCCCACTTTCACTCTTGTGATGTCGTTTTCATTTACATCAACATTCACTTCCATTGATGAAAGGTTAGAAATACGCATAATTTCTGTACCAGCCATTTGTGAAGTTCCCAAAATACGATCACCAAGTTCTATAGATAATTTAGATACCACCCCATCAACCGGTGCGTAAATAGTTGTTTTGGCCAAATTCGCGCCGGCTTCTTTTACGCTGGAATTTGTTTGTTCCAGTGTAAATTTAGCGCCTACAACATTTTCTTTAGAACTTTGTAGGGTTGCCTTAGCGTTTAAATACGCGGCTTTAGCGGCATCAAACTCAGAGGCCGAAATTACCTTTTTACCGAACAATTCTACATTACGTTTATAGGTTGATTCCTCGTTTGCAAAAGTGGCCTGGCTTTGAGCCAGTTGCTGTTGTGCCGCTGCAACACTTGCTTTTTGGGCATTATAGGTTGCCACGCTGCGCTCATAACCCGATTGTAAAACATCTGGTCTAACTTTACACAGCAATTGGCCGGCTTTAACAATATCGCCCTCTTTAACTTTAAGTTCCACAACCTCTCCCGAAATTTCTGAACTCAATTTTACTTCAGTTTCCGGTTGAATTTTACCACTTGCCGTTACCGTTTCAACAACGGTTTTATCTGACGCTTTTTCTGCTGTTACCTTTTCAGTTTTGCTGCCGCCAATAACGCCGCCGACTTTCAGTCCGATTAATAGAACGATGATTACAACAACGGTAATGATAATATGCTTCAGTTTCATAATGTATTTTGTTTCTTGTCTGGTTATATTTAGAAGGTAATTTGCCTGCCCAGGTAGTAATCAATTACTTTGGCTCTAAACAGCAAATCGTATTTTGCCTGTATAAAATCTATTTCAGCTTTGTTTCTATTGGTTTGTGCGGTACTAAAATCAAGTGAATTCACTAAACCCACATTGTAGCGCTGCTCAATAACATAAAAAGCATCTTTTTGCGCTTGAAATGCATTCTGTGTAGATTCAAAACGACTTTGTGCGGCAACTAAATCTGCTACAGCCTGACTGATCACCTTATTTAAGCTATTTTTTGCGAGTTGCTCTTCGGTTTTTCGTTGCTGTAAATTAATTTTTGCAATACGAACGCTCGATCTTGTAGAAAATCCATTTAAAATTGGAATGGAAATACTCATACTTACAAATTTACCAAAGTTGTCTGCCAATTGATTAAAAAATGGACTATTGCTGCCAAAAACATTATTAAATTGATAGTAGTAAGCCGAGCCCAAACCTCCACCAATTGAAACTTTAGGAAAGTAATTGCCTTTTGCAACGTCTATGGCTTTCTCAGCTGCTTTAGTACTTAAACTTGCCACCTTTATATCTGGAAAAATACCGAGAGCTTGATTATAAATATCGTAAGCGCTATATTTTTTATCAATGTTTGCCAAATCGTTAACTAATGGGGGCTGAACTTTGAAATTCATCGGAGGTTGAAACTCCATTAATTGACCTAATGTTAGATAAGCGATGGTTAACGTATTTTGCGCGTCTGTTAAATTCAATTCTGACGTTGCTGCAGTTGATTTTGCCTGAGAGATATCTGCAAGTGTTTTATTTCCAACATCAAGCAAAGCTTGTTCTCTTTTTAATGTGGCATTAGATACCTCCAGTTGCTGGCGGGTAGCTTTAACCTGATCTTCCGCTGCTAAAACCTGTAGGTATGACGTAACGACCTGTAAAATCAGGTCATTTTTAACTTTTTCGACATTACTCTGGTCAACAGCAAGTAGAATTTTGTTTCTTTTAATTTGGTTAATTTTTTCACCGCCACCAAAAAGGGCAAGATTTGCACTAAGATTTGGCGATAAATTATAGTTTTGGGTATTTTGGAATAAACCAGACAATTGCTGGCTCCGTCCCCATTGCATGCTCTGGCTCACGCTACCACTTATCGTTGGCAACAGCGCATTTTTAGATTGCTTAAGATTTTCATCGGTTACCGCAGCATTAAACTGCGCCTGTTTAATCTGTAAATTATTGTTTAAAGTATTTTCTACAGCCTGTTGGATCGTGATCACTTCCTGAGCATTGACATTTTGACCCAGGCATAAGGCTAGCAGCAAAGCAGATCCAGTAAAAAATTTATTCGTGGTAAACATTTTCATATTTTGTTCAAATCTAGTATAAACGACTTCTAATTATTTCAATCTGTTTTGGCAATTGTTACCTTTGGGAACAATGTACCTGATCAAATCGCCCTTGCTGCTTAAATGGTATTATCCATCTTTATTATGGAATAAATCCCGTACCGAAAAAGTCATTTATCTGACCTTTGACGATGGACCTATACCCAATGTTACAGATTTTGTTTTAAAAACTTTAAAAGCTTTCAATGCACAGGCAACTTTTTTCTGCATAGGCGATAATATTCAAAAACATCCAGATGTTTTTGAAAGGGTGAAGAATAACGGTCATCGTATTGGAAACCACACCTTTAATCACCTAAAAGGATGGAAAACCGACAACGAGACTTATGTTCAAAACACGCTAAAATGCCAGGAGCTCACTTTATCCAATTTGTTCAGGCCTCCATACGGCAGAATAAAAAAGAGCCAGGCAAGCTTGCTTAAATCAACCATAAAATTCCCTTCTCCTGCTACTCAACTGGAGATCGTCATGTGGGACGTTTTAAGTGGTGATTTTGACACCAGCCTCGCTCCCGAAAAGTGTTACCAGAACGTAATCAGACACACGGAAAATGGCTCTATCATTGTCTTTCACGACAGTTTAAAAGCTTTTGACCGATTGCAATATGCCTTACCCCGCGTCCTGCAGTATTTTTCGGAAAAAGGTTTCTCTTTTTCTGCTTTGTAGCGATTAGCGATTGTTATGCCAATGTAGTCAACTGTTGTTATTCGCAAGAAAATGACCTAAAAGCCGTAGGTCATCCAGTTCATCCGTTCAAAACCGAACACTACTGTTCAATAATGAACGTTATCAAATACGCTGCTGATTTTTGCACGTACATATGTTTGCTGAATAAATTATCCATTATTTAATCGCAAGGTTCCTCAATACTTATCCCTCCTAAAAAAATTGGCTTTTTCGATACAGGTAAACCTCACCTACTTAAATCACGAGATATTCGCGCTAAAATTTCGATGGTTTGGATGACTATAAAATCATAGTGATTTTGCGTAGTTTAGAACTATTCCAAATTACTTAATCGCCTGCCCAAATTGCATTTGAGGGTTGTTTTTTGCTATTTTTGTTTCAACCAAAAAATTGAGCTTTGTTGGTTCAATGAACACAAATTAATATACAAAAAACAGTATTCTATGGTAACGGGCACGCACATAGTTTGTCGTATGCGAGTATAACCAAAGAATAACAAATCTAAGATGAGTATTTACAACGATTATATCCAGGAGATTGAAGAAAGGAAAACCCAAGGTCTTCATCCTAAACCTATTGATGGCGCAGACTTATTGAGTGAAATCATTACTCAAATCAAAAATCCAAATAATTTTAACAGAGAAGAGGCTATTAATTTTTTCATATACAACACTTTGCCCGGTACTACAGGCGCAGCTGGTGTAAAAGCGGAATTTTTAAAAGAAATCATCTCAGGCGAAACCATTGTTGCGGAAATCACACCTGATTTTGCTTTCGAATTGCTTTCCCATATGAAAGGTGGACCGTCTATTAAAGTATTGCTGGATATCGCTTTAGCTGATAATGGCGATAAAGCCAACAAAGCTGCAGATGTACTTAAAACACAAGTTTTCTTGTACGATGCCGATACAGATCGTTTAAAAGATGCGTACCACAATGGCAATGAAATTGCCAAACAAATATTGGAAAGCTACGCTAAGGCAGAGTTTTTCACAGAATTACCTGATGTTGCAGAAGAGATCAAAGTGGTTACTTTTATTGCGGGTATTGGTGATATTTCTACAGATTTACTTTCACCAGGCAACCAGGCACACTCGCGTTCAGATCGTGAATTGCATGGTAAATGTATGATCACTCCTGAAGCTCAGGAAGAAATCAGGGCGTTGCAAGCTCAACATCCTGATAAAAGTGTTATGCTTGTCGCCGAAAAAGGCACAATGGGTGTAGGTTCTTCACGTATGTCTGGTGTAAATAATGTTGCACTTTGGACAGGCAAACGCTCTAGTCCGTATGTTCCTTTTGTAAATATCGCACCTATTGTTGGCGGAACAAATGGCATCTCTCCAATTTTCTTGACTACGGTTGATGTGACTGGCGGAATTGGTGTCGATCTTAAAAACTGGGTAAAGAAAACAGATGAAAACGGCAACGTTATTCGTAATGAAAATAACGAACCAGTTTTAGAAGAAGTTTATTCTGTTCAAACAGGAACAGTGCTTACCATAAATACAAAAAGTAAAAAATTATATAATGGCGATCAGGAGCTGATTGATATTTCAAAAGCTCTGACACCTCAAAAAATGGAATTTATCAAAGCCGGCGGATCTTATGCAGTCGTTTTTGGTAAAAAAATGCAAACTTTTGCAGCAAAAACTTTAGGTATTGAAGCACCAACAGTATTTGCACCAGCAAAAGAAGTATCTATTGACGGACAAGGTTTAACTGCAGTAGAAAAAATATTTAACAGAAATGCTGTTGGTTTAACACAAGGAAAAGTTTTACATGCAGGTTCTGATGTTCGTGTTGAAGTTAACATTGTAGGTTCTCAGGATACTACTGGTTTAATGACAGCGCAGGAACTAGAGGCAATGGCGGCTACCGTAATTTCTCCCATTGTTGATGGCGCATATCAATCTGGTTGCCACACCGCATCTGTTTGGGATAAAAAAGCACAGGCAAACATCCCGAAATTGATGAAATTTATGAACGACTTTGGTGTGATCACAGCACGTGACCCCAAAGGCGAATACCATTCAATGACAGATGTTATTCATAAAGTACTGAATGACATCACGATTGATGAATGGGCAATCATCATCGGTGGCGATTCGCACACACGTATGTCTAAAGGTGTTGCATTCGGAGCTGATTCTGGTACTGTAGCTTTAGCACTTGCAACTGGCGAGGCTTCTATGCCAATTCCAGAATCCGTAAAAGTTACCTTCAAAGGCGAAATGAAAGCACACATGGATTTCCGTGATGTGGTTCATGCTACGCAATTGCAAATGTTGCAACAATTTGATGGCGAAAACGTATTTCAAGGCCGCATCATCGAAGTGCATATCGGCACTTTATTAGCAGATCAGGCATTTACTTTTACCGATTGGACTGCAGAAATGAAAGCAAAAGCTTCTATCTGTATTTCTCAAGACGATACGCTGATCAAATCTTTAGAAATTGCTAAAAATCGCATTCAAATTATGATAGACAAGGGTATGGATAACCATAACCAGGTTTTACAAGGATTGATCAATAAAGCAAACAAACGTATCGAAGAAGTTAAAACGGGTATTAAACCCGCTTTGATGCCAGATGACAATGCTAAATATTATGCGGAAGTAGTGATTGATTTGGATCTGATTGAAGAACCGATGATTGCCGATCCGGATGTAAACAATGCAGACGTTTCTAAACGATATACGCACGATACGATACGGGATTTAACGTATTACGGTGGGGATAAAAAAGTAGATCTTGGTTTTGTGGGTTCATGTATGGTACACAAAGATGACTTGAAAATCGTTTCTCAAATGCTGAAAAACGTAGAACAGAAAACCGGTACGGTATCTTTCAAGGCTCCATTGGTAGTTGCTGCACCTACCTATAACATTATTGACGAATTGAAAGCAGAAGGCGATTGGGAATATTTGCAAAAATACTCTGGTTTTGAATTTAGTGATGCACTTCCTAAAAGCACTGCCCGTACCGAGTATGAAAATATTATGTACCTGGAACGCCCAGGTTGCAATCTATGCATGGGTAACCAAGAGAAAGCAGCCAAAGGCGATACTGTAATGGCCACGTCTACACGTTTGTTCCAAGGTCGTGTGGTAGAAGATAGAGATGGCAAAAAAGGTGAGTCCTTATTGGCCTCTACACCAGTGGTAGTTCTTTCCGCAATTCTCGGTCGTATTCCAAATATAGAAGAGTACAAAGTAGCTGTAGAAGGCATTAACCTTACAAAGTTTACGCCTATATCTATGAAACAATAAGAAACAATTAGGCGCATAATTTGTTAACAATATTACCAGGCTATCTGATACATCAGGTAGCCTTTTTATTTATGCAAAAGCTGCATAGAATGGTTTTAAATAACATAATTTGACAAATCTCAAAAACAAGTATGTCAAAAATTGTTTAATTTAGTTAGTATCGTTTATTTACAATAAATAAAAAAAAATAGAGTATGGCTTTCGATATAGACATGATTAAAAAGGTTTATTCAAATTTTCCGGTACGCGTAGAAGCAGCCCGTAAAATTGTTGGCAGACCTTTAACATTATCAGAAAAAATATTATACGCTCACCTTTGGGATGGAGACCCTAAAAAAACCTTCTCTCGCGGAACAGATTATGTAGATTTTGCTCCAGACAGAGTGGCAATGCAAGATGCAACCGCACAAATGGCTTTATTGCAATTTATGCAAGCTGGCCGCCCTAAAGTGGCTGTGCCATCTACGGTACACTGCGATCACTTAATCACTGCCAAAGAAGGTGCTGCAATAGATCTTCCGCATGCGAAAACAGAAAGTGCCGAAGTTTTTGACTTCTTATCATCGGTTTCCAACAAATACGGAATCGGTTTCTGGAATCCAGGAGCGGGTATTATCCACCAAGTGGTTTTAGAAAACTATGCTTTTCCGGGCGGGATGATGATCGGAACCGATTCGCATACCGTAAATGCTGGTGGTTTGGGTATGGTTGCCATTGGTGTTGGTGGTGCAGATGCCTGCGATGTAATGGCCGGATTGCCTTGGGAACTCAAATTTCCTAAATTAATCGGAGTTAAGTTAACTGGAAAACTAAATGGCTGGACTGCAGCAAAAGACGTAATTCTTAAAGTTGCTGGTATTCTAACTGTAAAAGGTGGAACCGGTTCTATTGTTGAATATTTTGGCGATGGAGCTACATCAATGAGTTGTACAGGTAAAGGAACCATTTGCAATATGGGCGCAGAAATTGGTGCAACCACATCTACCTTCGGTTACGACGAAAGTATGGAACGCTATTTACGTGCCACAAACCGTAATGAAGTTGCAGATGAAGCCAACAAGATAAAAGAATATTTAACCGGGGATGCTGAGGTTTATGCAAATCCAGAGCAATATTTTGATCAGGTAATTGAAATTAACCTGGATGAGTTAGAACCTTATCTAAATGGTCCATTTACACCAGATTTAGCGACGCCAGTTTCTCAAATGAAAACTGAGGCAGAGAAAAATGGGTGGCCATTAAAAGTAGAATGGGGATTAATCGGTTCTTGTACAAACTCGTCATATGAAGATTTATCAAGAGCAGCATCCATTGCAAACCAGGCAATTGCAAAAGGTTTAAAAACCAACGCAGATTTCGGGATCAATCCAGGATCTGAACAGGTTCGGTATACGGCAAACCGTGACGGTTTCCTAAAGACCTTTGAAGACTTAAATGCCACAATCTTTACGAATGCCTGTGGGCCTTGTATTGGAATGTGGGATCGTGTAGGTGCAGAAAAAGCAGAAAAAAACACGATCGTTCACTCTTTTAACAGAAATTTTGCAAAACGTGCAGATGGCAATCCAAATACTTTTGCCTTTGTAGCTTCGCCAGAAATGGTTGCAGCAATTGCTATTTCTGGCAATCTTGCTTTTAATCCTTTGACCGATACTTTAACCAATGCAAATGGCGAAGAAGTTAAATTAGATCCACCAACAGGAGAAGAACTTCCAACAAAAGGATTTGCCGTAGAAGATGCTGGCTTTCAAGCTCCGGCAGAAGATGGCTCAAAAGTAGAAGTTTTGGTTTCTCCAACTTCTCACCGTTTACAATTATTAGATCCGTTTGCCCCTTGGGAAGGAACAGATTTAAAAGGTTTAAAACTTTTGATCAAAGCAAAAGGCAAATGTACAACCGATCATATTTCTATGGCGGGCCCGTGGTTGAAGTTCCGTGGTCACCTGGATAATATTTCCAATAACATGTTAATTGGTGCTGTAAACTATTTTAACGAGAAAACCGACAACGTTAAAAATGAATTAACAGGCGAATATGGCCCGGTTCCGGCAACACAACGCGATTACAAAGCGGCAGGAATTGGTTCTATTGTAGTTGGTGATGAAAATTACGGTGAAGGTTCTTCCCGCGAGCATGCTGCAATGGAACCTCGTCATTTGGGTGTTCGTGCGGTTTTAGTAAAATCGTTTGCCCGTATTCACGAAACGAATCTGAAAAAACAAGGTATGTTGGGATTGACCTTTGCAAACAAAGACGATTACGACAAAATTTTGGAAGATGACACCATCGATATTTTAGGTTTGACAGAATTTGCACCGGATAAACCATTAACATTGGTATTGCACCATGCAGATGGCACTGAAGAATCTTTCCCGGTAAACCACAGCTATAATGCACAACAAATTGATTGGTTCAAAGCTGGTGGCGCGTTAAACATTATCAGAGCTGAAGCTGCTGCAAAAGCAGAAAATTCTTAAAAAGAAGCAGAAATCGGCAATCCGAAATACAATAAATCCCGTTTTGATTATACTCAAAACGGGATTTTATTTTAAAGAATAAAATAACATCTATCTATTCAAAAATTCTTGCCACCAATAGCCAGAACTCTTTATTGTACGTTTCTGTGTTTTAAAATCATTATGAACTAAACCAAAACGGGCATTAAAACCTTCAGCCCATTCAAAATTATCCATTAATGTCCACGCCAAATAACCAGTAACGTTTATTCCATCTTGTTTAGCTTTAAGTAAAGCTTGCAAATAGAGCTGAAAGTATGCTATTCTTTCCGGATCCTCAACATTTTGCTCTACAAGTTTATCATGATAAGCTGCACCATTTTCAGTAATCATAATATTTTTTACCGATGGATACGATGCAAACTGTTTGATGATATTGTAAAAACTATCTGGATTAATCTCCCAGCCCATTGCTGTATGCGGTTTTCTTTTGCTTTTAGCCTTTACTTCCCAAACCTGAAGAATTGGAATAAAAGGATTGTATTTAACCGTAATCGGAAAATAATTCTGCAAGCCGATATAATCAAAATCAAATTTCATGCGTTCATTCTGGCGCCAGGTGCCGTATTCCATTTGAAATTTGTCGAGCAAATCCCAATCACCTGTCGGGAATCCCATTCCAAGTGCAGGTTCAACAAAAAAACGGTTCACCAATGTGTCTACCCTTTTGGCAACCATAACATCATTATCGCTCTGCGTAAAAGGCAATATTTCTGAACAGGAATACGTTGTGCCAATATGTGCACGATTCACTTCAGCACGGATAATTTTGCCGCCTTCAGCCTGTGCAATTGCGGTATGTAAGGCTGCAGAAAAGAAATTTCCGGTGCCGGTGCGGCCTGGCGCATGAACGCCAAGCATGTAACCAAGTGAAGTATAGCCGAAGGGCTCGTTTAAGATAATCCAGTTTTTTACCTTATCGCCATATTCTAGCGCGCAGATGCTTACAAAAGTATTAAAGGCAGCATTGATGCCAAAACTCGTCCATCCGCCTTCGTCTTCCAGCGCTTGTGGCAAATCCCAATGGTAAAGCGTAACGTAAGGTATAATATCATTTTCGAGGCACTCATCAATTACATTGTGGTAAAAACGAATCCCTTCTTGATTAATTTCGCCAGTTCCTGTGGGCAAAATACGTGTCCACGCAATAGAAAAACGGAACACCTTAAAACCTAAAATTTTGACCAATGCGATATCTTCCGCATAACGATGGTAAAAATCGCAAGCAACTTGCGGTTTATGGCCTTTTTTGATCTTTCCACTTCTGGCCGAGAAGGTATCCCAAATGGATGGACCTTTCCCATACTGATCGGCTGTACCTTCTACCTGAGCGGCGGCAACCGCTACTCCCCATAAAAAATCTGGTCCGAAATCGCTTGCTTTAATCATAGTTAACTTGCATGCATTTAAGATGCAAGTTTAATATTAACAAATCATTAATTGTCTTAATTATCGTAAAAACAGAGATTTTTAATAGTTTTATAGCATGCGCTCATTCTTAATCTCTTTTGTTTTAGCTGCCTTTTTCTATTCTGGCACAGCTAAGGCTGCCGCTCCCTTAAACGATGAACTTCAAAACGCCACAACTATAACCAATATTTCCGCTTTTTGCAGCGCAGATGCCGCATTTAATAACCTTGAAGCAACGTCCAGTAGTATAACAATACCCAGGCAATGGCCTTCGATTGGGAAAGATGTTTGGTTTAAATTTACCGCAACTAAATACGATGTAAATATTTCTGTGGCCGGTTTGGTAAATGCATCAACCACAAATACATTAATTAACCCGTTAGTAGCTTTATATTCCTTTGAAACTACAAACAACACACTCGGAGAAATGGTTGGCACCAGTTTCAGATCAAATAATGTGACATCTTTATACAAAGGTGCACTTGTTATTGGCCAGGTATATTTAATCTGAGTGAGTGCTGCAAATGATGCGACGGGTACTTTCAAAGTCTGTGTAGATAATTATTTTCCGCCGATACGCGCTGGCCAAGATTGCTCTACAGCATCAATTTTATGCTCAAAAGAAACCTTCACACAATCTAATGTGACGGGAACCGGACTGAACAATCAGGAATCTGCCGGCACTTGCCTCTGAACAGAATCAAACTCGGCCTGGTATAAATTTACCGCATCCAAATCCAGAGATTTTACATTTACCATCACACCCGCGGTGACCACAAATGATATTGACTGGATTTTCTACGATTTGGGCATAAATGGCGATTGCAATATGATAAATGCGACGAATGCCATTAGATGTGCTGCCGATAGCGGTGTAACCTGTTCTCCCTCCTATTACAAAACCGGTTTAAGCCTCACGGAAACCGAATTGACAGAATCTTCTGGCTGTCCTTTTGGTCAAAATGGTTTTGTTAAATATGTAGATTTAATTGAAGGCCACATATATGCGTTATTGATCGATAATTTCTCTAGCGGCAATAACGCTTTCACAATAGAATTTGGCGGAAGTGCGGAATTTGCAGGTCCGAGCGCTGAAATTCTGGTCGAAAAGCTAAATCCTTGCACAGATGCTCAGGCTTATATATTTAAAACCGAAGCAAAAAATTATGCAGATCTGAAATGGAGTTTTGGCGAAAATGCCAGTTTAAGTTCGGCTACAACAGAAGGCCCGTTCACCGTTACATACAGCTCGCCCGGAGAAAAAGTGATAGTTTTAGAAGCTACCGCATCTAACGGCTGTAAAGTAATTACAACACAAACGTTTATGGTTGGAAATACGCCGGCTAAACCAAATATTTCTGCTTCAGAAAGTAATCTTTGCCAAGGCGATGTTTTTCTTTTGGAAACACCACCGTTAGACTATGCCACTTACCATTGGACGGGGCCAAATGGTTTCAGTTCTAATGAGCGAAACCCATCATTTTCTATTACAGGAAATGAAAATATTGGCGTGTATAGTTTATTTGTGCAGGTTGGCACATGTGTAAGTGAAATAAATACCTTCGAAGTGCTTTCTGTTGATTTAAAACCGAATGCCAGTTTTTCGATCGTTGTAAACAACAAATGCGAAAGCAACCAAAGCTTTTCTTTTGAAAATGCATCTACCAACTATTCTAAAATTAGCTGGGATTTTGGCCCAACGGTAGCAAGCCATTCCAACCTTGCTAATGACGGTCAACTTATCTCTTTTAATAACCCTGGATTAAAAACCATCACCTTAACAGTAGAAAGCAAAAATGGCTGTACATCTACAATGACGCAAAATTTGCTGGTTGAAGTGAAAGCCGATCAGCCAACCATACAAATTAACCAACCCTTATTTTGCCTTAAAGATGTGATTAAAATGTCTGTACCAGAATTGGCCGGAGTGACTTATGCCTGGACCGGACCTAACAATTTTACGGCAACAACCAGCAGCGTAGAAATACCAGTTCTCAGCCAAACTCAGGCTGGCTTGTATACAGTAATTTTAACTTCGGGAAGTTGCGTAACAGATCCGGCTACAATTACCATTCAGCCAATGCGAAGATACCCGTAGCCAGTTTTAAAACCGATCCTTCATTTAACATGAAATTTGCTGTGCCCGCGCCAATAAATTTCATCAACTCTTCTGCCAATGCAGACTTTTATGAATGGGATTTTGGCGACGGACAAACATCATCAGAAATTCATCCCAGACATATTTACACACAAAATGGAATTTTTAAAATAAAACTCACCGCCTTTTCCAATAACGGCTGCTTTAATTCTGTTGTAATTGGCGATCTGTTAATTAAAGATGACGCTGCCGTATTTACCTTAAATGCATTTTCGCCAAACGGAGACGGTGTAAACGATGAACTTGTTGTGGGGATTACCAATTTGAAGAAATACCGCATTTCTATTTACAACAGATATGGAACGGAACTCTTTGCCAGCAATGACATTTACCAAAACTGGAAAGGAACACATAAAAATACCGATGTCCATGTTGGTGTTTATTATTACGTAATAAACGCGGTAAACCTAGATAACGAAGCAATAAAATATAGCGGTTCTATAACCTTAATCAGATAAAAATTAATCTAGTTTGAGGCCAATTTGCTCAAGCAGAATGGCCGCATTAAATGTGGCACAAGGACCGTGTTTCAGTTTATAATCAAATTTCATTTCGCGGTCAATCAGTTGAATATCGAAATGAAAATTACGGAGTGTATCTGCATATTTTTCTTTTAAATCTGCCAGTTGAAGATCATGTGTGGCAAAAAGTGCCGGCGTGCGCTCGGCAATTAATTTCTCTACAAATACTTTTGATCCGAGATATTTGTCTCGACTGTTTGTACCGCGGAGCATTTCATCAATTAAAACAAAAGTCGTTTTATCCCGAACAACCAAATCCAGAATCATTTTTAAGCGATTCAATTCTGCTTTAAATGTTGATGTACTTTCGTTTAAAGAATCTTTAATCCGCATGTAAGTTACTAAAGCAAAAACCGAAGTTTTCATCTGTTTAGCACAAACCGGCGCTCCCGCGTACGCCAATGCCAGATTTATGCCTAAAGTTCTTAAAAAGGTACTTTTGCCGGCCATATTAGAACCGGTAACAATATCAACCGTTGGTGCATCGGCAAGAACATAATCATTATTTATCCGTAAATGTTCAGGAATTAGAGGATGGCCAATCTCTGCAGTTTCTAGTGTGAAATTATCTTCGATCGTTGGAAAATTCCAATCGGGTTGGTTGTAAGACAAAGTTGCGAAAGAGATCAACTCTTCAAAATCGCCAAGATGATCCAGAGCAGCACTTACATTTTTAGACGCAGTAGAATACCATTTATCCAGGTTTATACTGCACCGAAAATCCCAAAGCAATAGAGCATTTAGTAAGCCACCAACTAAAAAATTCAAGCGAGCATCGAAATTCTGGATAATTTTGGTCAGGTTACGAATCTCTGTACTTACCGGCCTTTCCGAATCAAAAAATGATTTGATGTAGGCCGCTTTCCATTCCTGGTTTTCTGTCCAGTGAATGGCAGAAGCATAATTATTCAATAAATTCGAGTTTCCACCAAAACCGTAAAAAACCTTACTTACATCTGCCGCACGGAAAACAGTCAACCCGATATTTACAATGGCCAGAAAAGTCAGAACTTGCCATAGTATACCGCCCATTGCAATTGCAGCAACAATTAAAAGCAACGAAACGTAAGGCATAATTGCAACATAAATCCGAAGAAACCGATTTCGGGTAAATTCAAGGCATGCACCAAGTTGGCTACCCAATTGTGTTTTTATGGCATCAATTTTTGAATTGTCTGTGCCTTGCAAATACGCCCTAAAAGCGAAAGTTTCCTGTATTTTCTCTCTAATTTCTACAATTGCAGACTGGCGAAGTAAAATGGTCTCTTTTTTAGATTTTACGGATAACCTTTGTGCCAGCAAATCATCTCCATTTTTTGTAGTACTTCTGTTAATTAAGTTGAATAGCGAAGATTTGCCAAAGATATCCAAATCAGAACTGTATGGATGCCATTCCAGCTCATGATCTTCTCCATTATTGTACCCGTTCTCTTTTCCCTGTAAAACATTAAGTTCGTTTTTAAAAACCCAAAGCAATTTTTCTTGGAAAGACACAACTTCATCAAGCTTACTTTGTTTGCGTACAATAAAAATAAACACCAACACAGGACACAAAAGCGCAAGTTCAATAAAACTGCGCCAGACATTGTCTGCAGAGCTTACCAGGAGTACAAAAAACAAGATTTCTAAACCAAACATACCAATCCTGGCAAAAGACAATTTATCTATCTCACGTTTTGTTAACCGAATGGTATCGCCAGCTTGAGCAATTTTTTTTTTATAATCTGCTATGATTTCCGCCTGAGAATTTAACATGATGGGCAATATATTACGGTAAATGAATTAATGTTAGAAATAGATAAGCCGTTTTTTGTACATTTTATCTAAGTTTGAACTGAAAAAAAGCTAAGATAGGGAAATAATACATGAAGATTACTTTAATCGCCATTGGGAAAACTGAAGATAAATACTTGATTGAAGGTATTGATAAGTATATCAACCGACTAAAGCACTATATCAATTTTACTTTCCTGGCTTTAGCTGATGTAAAAAATGTAAAGAACCTGAGCGAAGCGCAACAAAAAACAAAAGAAGCAGAACTACTGCATAAACAAATTAACAATGGCGATGTTGTTATTCTATTGGATGAGAAAGGTAAAAAATATACTTCGGTAGCTTTTTCCAACTATCTGAATAAACAAATGATTGGTAGTGTACAACACTTAATTTTCATTATTGGTGGCCCTTATGGATTTGACGAGACGATTTACAAGCGTGCAAATGGTTTAATTTCTTTGTCTGATATGACTTTCTCTCACCAAATGATCAGACTTTTTTTTGTTGAGCAGTTGTATCGTGGTTTCAGTATTCTAAAAGGAGAACCTTATCACCACGCGTAAGCAAAAATAAAATATGGAATTAACGCTTTGCTATCATCCTTAAATTAAAAGACAATTATGTTATTAGATAAATATAAAAGAGAATACAAATACAAAAGCCGCCAGGGCGGAAGCGATAAATATCTGTGGATTGGAATAGTTGTGGCACTGATTATTGGTGGCCTGATTTGGTATTTCGGATAATAACCGGCAAAAAAAACACCGGTTTAAGCCGGTGTTTTCTACTAAAAAAAAACGTTTAGACGCCTTTTTTACTGGTCATATTTGCTTTTTTAGCCGGAGCCGAAGTTTTGGTAGTGGCTTTAGCATTTGCAGGTTTAGCTGCAGCTTTAGCTTTCTTTTCTACTTTTTCTTCAATTTTTCCTTCTGTTTCTGCAGTTTCTACAGCCGGAGCTTCTTCTGTAAACAAAGGCAAATCTTTAATAATGTTGTACCAGGTAATGATTTTTTTCATATCAGAACCATAAACTTTATCTACATCATGGCCAGGTGCAACTTCAAAGAAAAACTCACGTAAAGCATTTCCGTCCGCTTTTGGATCAGGAGTACTTCCTTTTTCAGATATCTTGGTAAAAATATCAATCAGTTTAATTTCATCGTCTTCGCCATAAACCGTAATATCTTCTAAAGATGCCAACTTGGTGTTGGTCATATTGGCTACAACTTTAGCTTTTTGATCGTCAAGGCTTTCTAAAATATAGCCAACCTTATTCTGTCCAACAAGTTTAAATAAACCAGGGCGACCAGAAACAGCAACAATTCCTCTTAAATTCATATCAAGTGTGGTTTGCGGTACGCGTTTGGTGTTTAGCATTAAAAATGCAATCTGCCAAACGCATAACGTTTTTATTAATCTTCTAAAACTTCAATGTTCACAATTTTATCGCCTTGACGGATATCGTCAACAAGATCAACATTCTCGATAACTTTACCGAAACAAGTATGATGGCGATCTAAATGTGCTGTATTGGCTCTGCTGTGGCAGATGAAAAATTGTGATCCGCCAGTATTGCGGCCTGCATGAGCCATAGACAATACGCCACGATCGTGAAATTGGTTTTCACCATCCAATTCGCAGTCGATTTTATACCCTGGGCCACCTGTACCTGCCAAATGTGCTTTAGCCGGATCTTTAGAGTTTGGACAACCGCCCTGAACCATAAAATTAGGAATTACGCGGTGAAAAGTCACACCATCATAAAAGCCTTCTTTAGCTAATTTTTTAAAGTTTGCAACTGCTTTTGGTGCATCATTATCGTAGAACTCTACGGTCATATCACCTTTTTCGGTCTTTATTATTGCTTTACTCATTTTAATCGTATTAACTGTTTACAAATTGTACCAAACGCATAATGCTATTTTTGGTAGAGGGCAAAAATAGCAATTTTACAGAACTTATAACACCATTAATTTTTCTAAACAGGATAAATGAGTATTTTAGTCCTTTAAGCCCAAAGATGTATACAAAGAGATATTACCTTCTGATTATCATGCTCCTGCTCAATCTGGTTTCCAGAGCATCTTCCATTCTTATATATATGGATGAAGATCAGAAAAATCATCTCAAGGCATACGGAATTGCATACTGGACTATCGCCAAACAAGTAGAGGTAGACTGGTTACTTAATTACCGGGGCGGAAGCTTTCTGGTGAAATACAATAAAGCTGTTGAAGACGAGTGTAAAATACGCGGCGTATCTTATGAAGTTGTAGCGGATGGAAAAGTAGTTAATCTACTGAATGAAATCAGTGATCCGGCAGTAAATATGGAAATGGTGAAATTAGAAAAAACACCAAAAATTGCGGTGTATTCGCCTAAAAGTAAATTACCCTGGGATGATGCTGTGACTTTGGTCTTAACTTATGCCGAAATTCCGTACGATGTAATTTACGATGATGATATTGTACAAGACAAACTGAGTAAGTACGATTGGCTGCACCTGCACCATGAAGATTTCACGGGTCAATATGGCCGTTTTTGGTCGGCATTTAGGTTTGCAACCTGGTACCAGGAAGATGTTAAAAACCAGGAAGCATTGGCAAAACGTTTGGGTTTTAAAAAAGTATCTGAAATGAAACTTGCCGTTGCCAAACACATCAAAGAGTATTGCGCTGGCGGAGGTTTCCTTTTTGCCATGTGCTCTGGAACAGACAGTTTTGATATTGCCCTCGCTGCCGATGGCGTTGATATTTGCGCACAAATGTTTGATGGCGATCCTGCTGATCCGAATGCACAATCTAAACTCGATTTTAATAAAACCCTCGCCTTTCAGAATTTTAAACTGGACAACAATCCTATGAACTACGAATTTTCAGATATTGATGCAACCCAAACCAGAACACTAAATCAAAGCAACGATTATTTCACTCTTTTCGATTTTTCTGCCAAATGGGATTTGGTGCCAACTATGCTTACTCAAAACCACGATAAAGTAATTAAGGGTTTTATGGGGCAAACAACTGCTTTTAAGAAAAGTCTGGTTAAAACCAGTGTTACCGTTTTGGGCGAAAATAAAGGTGCCGCAGAAGTCAGATATTTACATGGTGAGATAGGCAAAGGTCAGTTTACTTTTTATGGAGGTCATGACCCGGAAGATTATCAACATGCAGTTGGCGATCCGCCGACCGATCTTAATTTACATCCAAACTCTGCAGGTTATAGATTAATTTTAAATAATGTATTGTTTCCGGCGGCCAAAAAGAAACCACAGAAAACCTAGTTTTTGCAACCTTTTCTTAAAATATCCAGAAAATTCCACTTATCTATACAACTTGGCATGTTAAAAATCTTAACATTCCTAACAAGAGTTAACACTAAAATTAACTCCTAATCAACTTGTATATCAACACCTTACAAGCATAAACTGTAACACAAATAATACTTTGGCACAGCTTTTGGAAATGAGCTTGATAATTAACACAGGGTTAACCTGATTAAAAACAAGATTTCTACTAAAAGAAGAATATTATGAA
This sequence comes from Pedobacter terrestris, assembly GCF_052343045.1. NCBI lineage: Bacteria > Pseudomonadati > Bacteroidota > Sphingobacteriia > Sphingobacteriales > Sphingobacteriaceae > Pedobacter > Pedobacter terrestris. The sequence goes on from NZ_CP180264.1 coordinate 3,849,886, forward strand.
AAAGTTACTATTTGGTGTAAGCGCATTATTATTAACAACTGGTGCATTTGCACAAAACACAATGTCTGGTTCCAGTACTAGATTCGGACTTAAAGCCGGTGTAAACCTGTCGAGCTACAGCGGTAGCGGTTTTTACGATCAAGATTACAAAAGCAATGTAGGATTTAATGTTACAGCGTTTGGCGATTTTGGTGTGGGCAATAATTTCTTTATCCAACCAGGTGTGTCTTTGCAAAATAAAGGTGCCAAACTGGAAAGTGTAACCACAGTTGGCTCAACAACTACAACTGGCACAATGAAACAAAATGTTATGGCCATCGAAGTTCCGGTAAATGCTGTTTTAAGAATACCAACTGGTGATGCCGGAGCGGTTCAAATTAGTGCAGGGCCATATATTGGCTTCAATATTTCGGGTAAAAACAAATACGAAGGTACATTTACTACTCCAGGAACTACAGCAACATCTACAGGAGAAGAAGACTTAAATTTTGGTAGTTCAAATACAGATGATTTATCAAGTACAGACTTCGGCGCAAATTTCGGCTTAGCTTATCGCACAAACTCAGGTTTCTTAGTAGGCGCAAATTATGGTTTAGGATTGTCTAACCTTGCACCGAAAGATTCAAGAGGAAGCAACGATAAATTGAAAAACAGAATCTGGGGATTCTCGGTTGGTTATTCATTTTAATCCGCGAATTACTGATACTAAAAAGGCTATCGTTTCAAAACGATAGCCTTTTTAGTATCAAAATATAATCTCTTCGAAGATTAATCGTAAAAGTTCCAGGTTACGCCAAATTTCAGTAAAGCATCTTGCATTGGGTAACGGTTAACTGTATAATATCCATTTGAAAGCCAGCCCTGATTGATGTAGTCATATTTAATAAATAGGTTTGCCCGCTTAAGGTTTGCTTTTAGGAAAACGTCCACAATTGGTTTGGAATCGAATACTTCATTGCTGCCAATGTAAAACTGACCTAATGCAGGCGAATAAGAATAATTTGCATATTTTGAATTGTAGCGTACATCAAATCCCAAATTCATTTTCAGCACTTTGGCTAATGTCATATCTATCGATACGCTATTAAAAGTATATACTTCTGGCGTTCGCAATACGGCATTATTATTGTTTTTTTGATAGGCGATGTAATTTTCGACAATAAACCTACCCAAACGCCATTTTTTGGAAACATCAAGCCTAATCAAACTAATATCTGAACTTTCTTGGACAGGCGCTATATTTTCTATTCCATCACCAGCCAGATACAGATAATTGCTGGTTAAAAAGTATTTGGCACCTGCCTGCAAATTAAGCTTGTCATTAATATAATCAAATGATAAATTGGCGACTTTGGTATTGTTTAGTCCCGACAAACTCCATGAGTAGTGATTTCCGTTGTAGTAATTGTACAACTGCTGAGGTGATTTATTTTGCAAATATGCACCCAACGCTATGCGGCCAATTGTTTTAGACAATAAAATGTTACTTTTTGCCTCATAAAGAAAATCGCCGGCATTTCTACCCTGAAAAATCTGCTGAACATCAAGATTAAAATCAATATTACTTGAAAAGCGATAACCCAGATTCCCAAGCAAAGTTACATTTTGAAAGTTAAGCTTAGAATCTTCGTATAAACTGCCGTTTGAACGGGTTCCAAGCGTCTGATAGGTGTATAGCTCATGCCTGATTCCAGCATCGAGTTTCAATTCGTTTTTAATTACCGAAGAGTTTTTTGCTCTCAGGAAAAAGCTATACAAAAATTCATTTTTAAGGCGTGTTACCGTTGTGGAATCATTTGTGTAAGTAAAATCTTGTAAACCATCACCTTTAACAAGTGCCCGCGCAATTGCCGTACTATCGTCTGCGGCATTTTTTGTAAAATTATATCCGCTTTTATTATACGCTAAAATATAACTGATTTTATTGGTGGGCAAAACCGCACTTCCGTCCTTTGAAGAGGAATCAATACGTCCAACATAGTAGGTTTGCTTTAAAAACAAGCTGCTTTTTCTGTACAAAGTACGGGCATTTGATAGTCTGATGGCCTCTGCATCTCTGGTAATTTTATCGTAATTCGGATAGTAAATACTGTCTGCTCGGATAGATCCATTTTCGTAAGCGCGCATGGTATTCCAAATGGCAGAAGCCCACATATTGTACCGTTTACTTGGCGATTGATACCAGGAAAACAACGCAACATTCAAGTTGTCACCTCTTTGGCGCGAATAAAAGCCTTTAGAATCTGCACGGTTAAAATTCAATCCTACATTCCAGTTTTTCTTAATATTCTGAGAATGTATTGCTCTGAAAATCTGCTCTTTCTGTCCGGCGCTTACAAAATACAAACTCGTAAAAGGTGATCTGGCCTGATAATAAATAATATCTTCCGGGGTCAATGCGTAATAATCCAGTACATGATAACCTTCGTCAAAACCAATGCTTTTAGAGGGCTCGTAAAGTAAAGATTTGGCTGCTAGCCCCATATTTCCCAGTCCAAGTGTTGGATGTTTTGGTTCCAAAATCGGGCTATAATGCTGAATATTGGTTGTAGAAGTATCCAACGGAAGCAATACAATACTGTCTTTACTTAATGCGAGTTTGGTAAATTTGATGTATTTGGCGCTATAAATAATCGTATCCTGCGCGCCTTCTTCCCGCTTGCGTAAAGAATCCAGTTCTTTATTTGTGCCTACCGAAGTCTTCAGATCTTGTGCGAAAGCAGAATTTAAAGCAAAACCGCAAATGAAGAGCAAACAGGTTAAAACAATTCTACGCATTTTACAATTCAGAAATTAAGCGTGTCAGAATTTCAGTCATTTTTGGTTCCGCTTTTGCAGCAGCTTCTAAAATTTCATCGAGGTTAAAAGGTTGTAAATCTTCCGGGAAACCTTCATCCGTAAGTACAGAAATGGCAAATACCGGCAAACCGGCGTGGTTGGCTACAATAACTTCCGGAACGGTACTCATACCCACCGCATCAGCACCAATTAAGCGCAGGTATTTGTATTCTGCCTTGGTTTCCAGATTTGGACCAGAAACCGCAACATAAACACCTTTATGGCATTTAATATCTACCGTTTTTGCAATCTCCAATCCTTTCTTAATGATAGAGCGTTTATACGGTTCGCTCATATCCGGAAAACGCGGACCTAAAGAACTTTCAATTAAACCGCGTAATGGATTATCAGGCTGAAGATTGATGTGATCTTCAATAATCATCAAATCGCCTTTTTTAAAATCTGGATTTAATGAACCCGCAGCATTAGATACAATTAGGTTTTCTATGCCTAAACCTTTCATTACCCGAATCGGGAAAGTGATTTGTTGCATACTATACCCTTCATAATAATGCAAACGGCCTTGCATGGCAACAATATTTTTTCCGTTTAACGTTCCAAAAATCAATTTCCCACTGTGAAATTCAAGTGTAGAAATCGGGAAGTTGGGAATGTTGGAGTACATCAATTGATATGAAATTTCAATCTCTTTAACTAAACCGCCTAAACCCGTTCCCAAAACAATTCCGATTTCGGGTTTAAAGTTTTCAGTTTTGCGTTTTATATATTCAACGGTTTCTTCTATTGCTCTTAACATAGTTTAAAATAAGTGCATCAAAGGTAACTTTATCTTCTTCAAATAAATCAACCTCGATGGGTAAATAATATATGGGTAAATTTACCAGTAAATCTTCAAATCCGGTAGCCTTTAAACGCTTGCTGTCCTTTTCTGTTGTGATGATAATTTTATCTTTTTTTAAGCCCGCATTAAAGTTGGAAACAAAACGCTCTATATCTGATCTTTTAAAAGCATAATGATCCGGGAATTCTTCATGTTTAATGGTTTTAGAGTATTTACCCAATTCTTCAATTAAAGGTTGTGGATTTGCAATTCCTGTAAGCAAGAAAATTTCGTACGCTTTAACGCTATCCAACTCAATCAAATGATTGTCATACACATGAATCAAATTTCCGTATTTGAGATAAGTATGTAATACTTTTTGATTTTGATTGGCCTGCAGTTCATTGATCGAAGCTTGCTGAGCCACGTGCAAAAGTGGAACAGGCGATTTCGTCACCATTAGTACATCAGCTCTTTTACGCGAGCTGAATAAATCACGTAAATTCCCGGCCGGAAGCAAAAACTGTAAGGTACCTAGTTTTCTAAATTCAAAAAGCAAAATATTGAACCCTGCGCGTACGGCACGGTGCTGGAAAGCATCGTCAAGAATGATCACATCGTGATTTTGTTTAAGTTGCTCAATCCCTTTTACCCGATCCTCACAAACGGCAACTGTAACCTGTTGAAATTTCTGATAATACTGTAAAGGCTCATCGCCAATGCTTTCTGCAGTTGATTGTACATCGGCAAGAATAAATCCTTTCGTTTTACGCCCATAACCGCGACTCAAAATTGCAACTTTATAATCAGCCAGCAGCCTAACCAAATATTCTGTTGTAGGTGTTTTACCAGATCCGCCAACGGCGAGGTTGCCTACACAAATAACAGGCAAATCAAATTTAACTGATGGCAAAATGCGCCAATCGTATAATTTATTGCGAAGCGTAATGGCCAATGCGTAGATGAGCGTAAAAGGGAGCAGTAAAAGACGTAGATAGTTTAGTAGCATACCAGTTTTCAAAAATACAGATTATTTAAAAAAGAATGACATCGCACCCCGCGATACCCTATAAAGCAACCAAATCACCAACAAATGGTTTTTATGAATTGGTGCAGAATGGTTTTTAAAACTTGTACCGAATTTGGATGTTTATGCGCAAACAAAAGCCACTTTTTAGAGTTTATTACACATTCTATCCCAACAAATTAATTTTAAAAATTTAGTTATAAGATGTCCATCTTAATTATCTGTTACTACGCAATCGCTGCATTGGCTGTTCTTTCGGTAGGTATTCCATTGATCAGATTTGATTCCTGGATTTTTAGAATCTTCGATTACCCTCGCCTGCAAAAACTGGCTATTCTGATTTTTTGTATGATTTGCTTTTTATTTATCAATCATCCGGCACCGCAATACAGCAATATTCTTTTTATTCTAATGGCTGTGGGTGTGTTCTATCTTGCATTCTTAATCTGGCCTTATACCTTGTTTGGGCAGAAAATGATTAAAAAAGATCAGCTATTACCTAATGAAAAAGCACTAAATATTTTGGTGAGTAATGTATACCAGGAAAACCGAAAATATGAAGATCTGATTGCTTTGATTCAATCTTCGCAACCCGATATTATTTTTTTATTGGAAACCGATAAAAAATGGATGGATGCCATACAAGTTGCAACAAAGCAGTATCCATTTAAAATCGAGGTCCCTCTAAACAATACATACGGTTTACTATTTTATTCTAAACTGCACGTCGTTAAACAAGAAGTCAACTATTTAATCGATTTGGAAATTCCGTCAATTATTGCGGATGTTGCTTACAACGATCAAATAATTCGTTTATATGGCATACACCCAACACCACCCGTTCCGCAGGAAAATCCTGAAAGTACCGAGCGCGATGCAGAAATTTTAATGGTTGGTAGAATGGCAAAAACGTACAATAAACCTTGCATCGTTTTTGGAGATTTGAATGATGTAGCTTGGTCCAGAACAACAAAACTTTTCTTAAAGTCAAGCGGATTATTGGATGCCCGCCGCGGCCGCGGGATGTTTAATACTTTCCATGCCAAATACTGGTTCTTACGCTGGCCATTGGATCACTTTTTTATAAGTGCACATTTCAGGTTGATTGACATGAAAGTAGAAAAGCATATTTCTTCCGATCATTTTCCCATTAGTATTTCGCTTGTATTGAGAAACCAGGATAAATCTCAGGCTTTCGATATTTCCGCCGATGAAAAAGAGAAAGTTAATGAAAAGATAACAGAAGGAATTAAAGAAGGAGACGCCAAAACACAAAACGCATAAATAAACAATACGCCCATTAAACACGTTAAAAATAAAAAGGTGCCACAAAATGCGACACCTGTCAGGATGTGGAGCTTTTCTATGTATATAGGGGACTGCTAATTTTATTCCTGGCCGGGCACATGTATTTTTGGCGGCATAAGTTTATACACTACCGGTGTAACAATTCTGGACAATAAAGTAGAACTGATTAAGCCACCAATCATTACAATTGCCAGTGGCGATATAAGTGGATTACTGGAAAGTGCAATAGGTAATAATCCGCCAATTGCGGTAAAAGTGGTTAAGATAATGGGTAAAAACCGTACTTCTCCGGCTTCTTCAATTGCCGCATTCAAAGCCTTTCCTTCTGCGCGCAACTGGTTGGTAAAATCAACCAGAAGAATCGTATTTTTTACTTCTATACCGGCTAATGCAACAATCCCGATTGTTGCAACAAAAGACAGAGAATTTCCGGTAACTAACAAAGCCAGAACTGCACCAACAATTCCCAAAGGAATAACAGAGAGCACAATTAATGTACTTTTAAATGTTTTAAACTCCAGAACCAACACGGCAATAAACATAAATAAGGTGACCAGAAGTATGCTGCCAAAACCTCCGAAAGATTGGTTTCTACTTTCAATCTCTCCGCCCATTTCAAAACTGTAACCTTCTGGCAGTTTCAATTTCTTCATCTGGTTTTCAACATCCTGAATAACTTTATCGTTTAAAAATCCTTTTTGAACAAATGAATTAACTGAAATTGTTCTGGTCTTGTTGTGGTGATTGATGCTGAGCGGAGAAGTTTCTAAACGTAATGAAGCCAGCTGCAATAAAGGAATTGCCGCACCTTGATTATTATTCACATACAGATTATCAAAAATAGACAGATCGGGATAAGACGGTCTGTTTGTGGTGAGCAAAATATCATAATCATCGCCTGTAGATTTTGGATTGATAAACTTTCCAACTTCCAAACCGGCAACTGCCATGCGAACAGTTCTGTCAATATTTACTGTAGCCACGCCAAGCGCCTGTGCTTTATCTTTATCAATATCTACTTTAATGTCTGATTTAAGGTTTTTCAAAGGATTGTTCACATAAATTGTTCCTTTGGTTTTCAACAGCATATTTTCTACATGAGCAGCTAAACTGCGCAAAGAATCCAAATTATCGCCAAGTAAACGGACCTCTACCGGCGAAATGATGGGCTGCCCTTGTTCAAAATCTTTTACTTCTACTTTTGCTCCGGGATACGGTGTCCATTTGCGGCGCAGCATTTCGATAATTTCAATTTTGCGGTCCGATCGGATTTCTGGTTTCAGCAGTACAAACAATTCAGAAAAATCACTCCGTTCATTTTGTTGAAGCACATTGTAATAAATCCTCGGATTTCCTTTGCCTACATTAGAAGCAAAATATTTTACTTCCGGAATTTTCTTTAGTTCTTTCTCAATTTCGCGCGTAACCGAATCTGTATAGTTCAAATTTGATTGTAAAGGTGTAGAAATATTGATCAGAAACTGAGGTTTTTCTGAAGCTGGAAATAAACTGAAACCAATTACAGGAATCAGCATTACAGAACCTGCAAAAATCAGAACGGCTATAACAATGGTTAATATTGGCTTTGCAAGAGCTTTATCCAATAGTTTCGCATATGAACCATGAATAATTTTTTGAAGTGTACGCAAAAAGATATTTCCTTGTTCATGCTGGTGTGGTTTCAGGATTTTGCTCGATAAAAATGGAACAACCGTTAAAGCAACCAACATTGATGCAATTACAGAACAAATTACGGCAACTGGCAAACTGCGGATAAATTCTCCGGAAGCTTCTGGTAAAAACATTAAAGGCATAAAAGCGATGACCAAAGTTGCGGTACAACCGATAACTGCCATACCAATTTGCGTAGTCGCTTTTAAAGTTGCATCTAAGCGGCTGTGGCCGTCACGCATCCATCGTTCTATGTTTTCTACAACAACAATGCTATCATCTACAAGTAAACCTAGCGATACCACTAAACCCACAATACTCAACTGGTTTAAGCTAAAGCCAAGTGCATTGATGAGAATAATTCCAATACCCAATGAAAGTGGAATACTAACCATGACCACCAATGATGCGCGCGTACCTAATGGTAAAAGTGTAAATACTACCAATAAAATCGCGATGAGAAAATCCGTTCCGAGTCCGCCTAAACGGCTATTTACATTTTCAGCCTGATCAAACATTAACTGCTGGTCAATATTAGCCGGAAGCGTTGTTTTAAAACGATCAATTACCGGCAAATACGCTTCTTGTGCCTGTGTTATATTGCCGCCACTTTTTTGTGCAGCCACTACAAAAACGCATCTAAATCCGTTTAAACGCGTAATATCCTTATCTTGTGCATAATCAAAATATACCTTCGCAATATCTTTTAAGCTGGTATTTTTTCCGTTTGCGGTATAAACGACTGTATTCTTTATTTCATCAATATCCTGATAATTTCCACTGGTTTTGATATTGAATGATTTGGTGCCCACATTTACGCTTCCACCAGGAATGTTGGCTACTTCACTTTGAATTGCATTGGCAATAAAAGTTAAAGGAATGTGCAACTGTGCAATTTTTTCCAGATCTACATCTACTCTAACCTGTTGATCTGGCAAACCAACAATATTTACATTTTTTAAATATGGAATTTTCTCTAAGGCAGTTTGCAAATCTTCTGCTTTTTGTTTCAGCTTATCTCTGGATGCATTTTCAGAAATCAATGCAATTTGCAACACATTCACATCAGAAGGAGAAACCTTCTGAACTTCCATACTATAAATTTCCTGAGGTAAAGTGGCACGTGCGCTGTTTACTTCGCGCACCAATTCCTGGTATTTATCATCTACATCAGAACTGTATTTATATTCTACAATGAGTACAGCTAAACCATCGCGAATGGTTGTTTTGATGGATTTGATATTGTCTAAACCATAGATGTTTTTTTCCAAAGGTTTTACCACCAGATCTTCCATATCTTTCGGACTTGCGCCAGGATAAATAACTACGACAGGAAAGTTGGGTGCATTCATATCCGGATCTTCCGATCGTGGCATATTGAAAATTGTAGTAATGCCCAGCGCCAGAACCATTAGTACCATAATTAAGGTAAACTGATAATTTTTTACGGCATATTCTGATATTTTCATGCTTTCTGAATTTTGTTAGAAGCTTATTTTACAATTTTAATTTTCGACCCTTCAGTTAAATAAGCACTTCCGGAAATGATTAACGCCGATGCATTTTCCAACCCACCCGTAATATCGATCTGATCATTTTGAATATTGCCCAGTTGCACTTTTACTTTTTGCGCAGTTTTATAATCATTAGTAATAAAAACGTAACCTGAATTTTCGCCGCCATCTAACAGCGCATCATAAGGAATAGAAAACCCTGAAGTTTTTTTTGTGGGGATAATTGTGGCTTTACCGAAAAGACCGGCGGCAAGACCAGGAATTTTGCCATCTGCGAGTTTTAGTTCTACAGCAAATGTTCCGCTTTGCGGATCAATACCTTCTGCTTTTCTACTTACAACAGCTTTAATTTTCTTACTTCCCAAAGCATCTGTTGTAACAGTTGCACCATCGCCAATTTTTAAAATTGCCCATTGCTGATCGCTTAAACCAACCTTTAAAACCCAGGTTGTTTCACTTGCGCCGTTAACTTGCAATACTGGTGTCCCCGGACCAACAATTTGCCCATCATTAGCCATTTTTCTCAAAATATAACCATTGGAATTTGCCCGGATTTCAGCATAATTCTGGTTAAATTTAGCTGCTTCTACCTGTTGTTTCGCAACTTGCAATGCCGTTTTTGCATTCTGCATTTGCTCAAGCGTGGCCACACTATCTTTATACAATTTACTGGCTCGCTCAAAATCACGTTGCGCTTTTTCGTAAGAAAGTTTTACTTGTTGTACCTGCGCAGAAACTTCTGTTTGGTTTACAGATGCCAGCAATTGACCTTTTTTAACCGCATCGCCTTCTTTCACATATATTTTCTGAATGACGCCGCCATTTTTGAAAGACAGAAAAGTTTCATCATTCGTGGTAAACTGTCCCGACGCTGAGATGGCATGTGCAGTATCTTCACTTTTCAAAGCCAAAACCTTTACTGGAATTGTATCTTGATCACCAATAGCTGTATCTTCGTTTCTATGCCCGCCGCATGCTGAAAAACCAACAATAAACAATAGAAGTGATATATAAATAAATGTCTTTTTCATAATATTAAGGTATTGGATAGGTTGCTGTTTCGCGTTCAACATCGGCAAAAGCCGATAACACTTTAAAGCGATTAATATTGGCCAACAATTTTGCCGAAGTGAATTGATTTCTTGCATCTACAGTTTCTATAAAAGAATTGCTTCCTGCGCGATAACCTTTCTCAATTAACCGTTGATAACTGGAGGCTGCCTCAAGCTGTTTTAATGACGATTGATAATTTTGATAAGCAGCCCGCAAATTATTTTGGGCAGTTTTTACAGCCAGATTTAATTGTTTGGTGGTTAAATCTGCATTTAAACGTGCATTCTGGAGATCAAGATTTGCCTGTTTAATTTTAATAGTGTTTCGGTTTCCGGAAAAAATGGGAATATCCAACTGAAAACCGAACATGTAATAACGTGTATTTCCATTAAAATTAAGCCCTTCTGATTGCGAACCCAAATCTACAAACGCGCCCAATTTGGGAACAGCAAACTGACGGTTCATTTTCTCTACAGATTGATTAATGGATATCACCTGATCTAAAGCTTTTAACTCTTCACGCCCGCTGTTGAGATCTAACTGCGTGAGTAAACTTTCTGTTTGTGTAAGTGCCTGCTTTTCATCAAAAACAGTTTCGATAACTTCAGCCTGTTCGCGGTTTAGAAGAAAATTGAAATACATATTTGCATTTACAAGTTGCTGCCGCGCAGCTGTTACTTGTGCTTCTGCATTTTCTACTTCGCTTTTAGAGCGCAAAACATACGCTGGCAAACCTTTACCGGCTTCTAGCAATTTCTCATTTACCCTTAAACCTTCTTTTGCAAGTTCCAAACCCGACTGATACACTTCAACCGCCTGTTGTGCATTTAAAAAATTATAATAAGCCGTTTTTACGTCTTTTACCAATTCTCGTTTATAAATAGCAACCTCAAAGCCTTGCAAAATCACTTGCTGTTCAGAGATTTTCCTGTTGTTGATCAAATCAGAATTGAGAATCGGGATGGTGGTGCGCACTTTTGCATCGTAATAATTCTTGGGTAAAAAATTGATGCTCTGATTTTCCAGCAATGGAAAATTATTGGTTGCCGTAAGCTGGTTTAGGGTAGAATAAACTGGATTTAACAAATCGCCTAATGGTAAAGGAATATTCCGCCCGCCATCCGCCGTAGACCAGGTTCCGGAGAAAGCAACAGTAGGCAAAAACAAACTTTTTGCAGATTTTAGCGCATACTGTGCTTTTTCTAACGATACATTTTTCTGTTGCAGCACAATGTTGTTTTTCAGCGCCTCACCAATATATGCATCTAACGATTGCTGCGCCTTCACCAATGGAACACACATCCAGAGCATAAGTAAAGTCAATCTATATTTCATCATTAACAGTGTTAATTTTTTACTTCAAACTATTTAGCATAGCGATAAAGCCAATAAAGGTTTGCTCAAGCCAATCGCCCTCTTCCAGTTGTGTAAGTTTTGTGCTTGCCATGTGATCTAAATGGCCCTGAAGTTTTAAACTACACAAACCATGCATTAATGACCAAACGTTGAGCGCAAAAGTGGTGGTGTCGAATTTCAGGAAATATCCCGCAGTCTTACAATCGTCTACAGTTTTAGTTAGCGCAGCGAAAGCTTCATCGCCTTCCAGCCACTCCATATCACCACAATGAGTCTTTATAAATTCAATCGGTTCTTTCATGATGAACATAAGTTCATAAAAATCAGGATTTTCTATTGCAAAACCCATATACACACGCCCCATTGCTTTTAGGCGTTCAAATGGATCACTTACGTAACGCAAAACAGAAAACTGCGAAGCCAATACTTTAAAACCTTCTTGATGAAGCGCATACATGATATCTGCTTTATCTTTATAGTACAAGTAAATCGTTGTGGGGCTAAATTCTATTTTCTCCGCTATTTTTCTGATAGATGTTGCATCATATCCATCTTTCAAAAACAAATCTTTTGCTGCATCTAAAATCCGCTGCCGAAGATCTTCTTTGTGTTTTTCTTTACGTTCTTTGATTCCCATGATAACTAATAACATCGCAAACTTAATTAACAGTGTTAATTAAATAAAATATTTTTACATAAATTTTTATTTTTTTCTTGGAATACAAAAATCCACTCCAAATAAAAAAGCGCGTTTTGTTTCCAAAACACGCTAACTATCCAACAAGACTAATGGCATTTAACTGCAGAATAGCCTTGATTTTATTTTAAAAATTATTCTTCTATATAATTGAGATCTTTATTAAAACTTTCTTTTAACTGGCTCACAGCAAACAAAGAAATGATCGTTAAAACGACCATAATTCCTAAAACGGAATTAATAATCCCAAATTTTGGAATTAAGTAATTGTAAATTAAGGTAATTGGAATCAGGCAACCTCTAACAATATTCGGAACTGTTGTGGTTACTGTTGCGCGCAAGTTGGTCCCGAATTGCTCAGCAGAAACGGTAACAAATGTTGCCCAGTAACCGGCACCAATTCCCATAAAAAATGCGAGATAATTAAACTTTGTTTGTGTAATGCCCTCGCTGTTCAAGTATACAACCGAAGTAATTAAAGCACATATATACAATACGACCAAAGTTAAACGCCTGGACTTGGTGAGTTGTGCAAAAAAGCCGCCCAATACTTCCCCTATAGTTACACCGATATAGTGATACATTAACCCTAAGCCTGCAATTAAGGTTATTGGCGAGCCCAGTGCGGCTCCAATTTCAGGACTTTGTGTAAGCATTATACCCATCACAAAATAAGAAGTAATTCCCAGACAGATACAATATAAATAGCGGAGAAAACGCTCTTTACTGGTAAAAATAAGTTTCAAATCTCCTCTGGAGATTCCCTTGTCTTTTGTTTTTGAATACAGTTTAGGTTCCAAAATACCAACTCTCATGATCAATAATATTAAACCTAAGCCCCCACCAACAAAATAAGCCGTGCGCCAGTCAAACCAATCGGATGTTAAAAATGCAGCCACAGTGCCCAACATTCCTACGCCGCCAACAATCATTGTTCCGTAACCTCTTTTATTTTTTGGCATGCTCTCGCTAACCAACGTAATGCCCGCACCAAGCTCGCCGGCTAAACCAAGTCCGGCAATGAAACGAACAATTGCGTAACTGTTTACATCGTGTACAAAACCACTGGCAATGTTCGCCAGAGAATAAATCAATATTGAACCAAACAATACTTTCAGTCGCCCGAATTTATCGCCAATAATTCCCCAGATAAAACCACCTAAAAATAAGCCACCTACCTGCATATTGATCACGAATTCACCTTGTGTTCGCATCTGTTCTCCGGTTACACCTAAATCCGTCAGGCTTTTTACCCGAACAATGGAAAAAATAATGAGATCATAGATATCGACAAAATACCCTAAAGAGGCCACGAGAATAATCAAAGGCAAATTTTTAGGAGATTGAAAAGAGTCGGAAGCGATTTTCGCATCCGTTTGAAGAGTTTTAGTCGTCATAATTGTGCTGTATTTAATTTGATTTTTGGTTAGAAAAAGAATATTGTTACAAAATGCCCACGCAAACTGGCTACGCGAATGCTATTTTCAGTCCCCGTGCCGGTCATTTCTGCATCTACATAATTTACATTCATATAATCGGCCTCAACCCTAAAGAGTAATTTTCCAAAACGGAGATCTAGTCGCGGAGTTATTTTAAACATATCTCTTGCCGTTTTAGCCGTAGGGTTTGCTGAAAAACCTCCCCAATTTGCAATTAGACCGTATGCCGTTGCAGATTGGGCTCCAATAGGAATGTCTTTTGCGCCATGATTTATCCCGTATCCCAAAAACAGACCGGGATAGATTTTCTTACCGGTAAATTGAAAATCCAACCAGGTTGTATTGCTGTTCATCGTTCTGAACTGTTCAGGCGTTCCATCTGCCATGATATAACCGACGTAACCACCAAAAGCAGTGTAAGAAGATGCGTTTTGCATGGCTGTAATTTGTCCGGTAATAGCCAAAGGTTTAGTAATGACTTTTGCGTATAACATTGCACTAAAACTGGATAAATCTTCATTTGTGGCAACTGCCGGGCTCCCGGAAACGATATTTGGCTGAATTCGTTCATACTGAAAAGTTGCACCAATTATCGCATTTCCACCGCGAAAAAAAGTGTGAAAATTAAATGCCGGCATGGCAGCATTACGGTAGGCAATTGTACTCGGCGTAAAATCTCTTTGAGACATCACTGTAACATAGCTGGTCAATTTTCCGATCGTATGTGTAAGCCGGATTTGCGGATTTCTGTTAACCGGGAAAAATGGGCTTCCAGTTGTATAATTAACGGTATTTGGCAATGCGAGCAGGTTAATCAATGGATGGAAATATTGCCCGATTCCGAGTTGCGTGTTTTTCCAGTCCAATTTAATCCAGGCATGTCTTAGTCTAAATTCATTGATAGACACATTGCCCCCGCTATTTCCAAAAAATTCGGCTTCCAATATACCAGAGCTTTTTGCTCCAAGGATTTCTCCGCCAGTAACATCGAGCGATAAACGTGAAATAATGGACGCCATTTGAAAGCCTGGTGCATTATTAATATCGTTGCCGTTGGCGTCATAAGATGGTGCTTTCGGCATGACTACAGCAATTAATTCGCCGGCGCCCATCATTTGGCGGCTGTCGTAATAGGCATCAGTTCGTAAAAATCCGGATATTTTAATCCGGGTATTTTCATCGCTGGTTTGAATATACCGCATTGGGTTTACCGGCATATTCCGATACAATAGTGAACTGTCTACTTTACGAGATATCGTATCGAAAACAGATTCAGGAATTTGTGTGAAGGCCTGCGATGTCATAAGTAAAACGAACACTCCTCCCAACAGTGTGCGTTTAAAAAATTGGTTCTTTCTCATAATTTTGGTTTTTGGTATAGTTGATTTTGACTTTTTTGCTCGCCCTTTCAGCAATACAGTTGAAATGTATTTGCTGAATACAGCTTGTTGTGCTTTTTGAATACCATAGAATTTGGGGCTTCGAGGCAATCATCAGGTACTTTTTCGCAATTAGCGGATTAAAATGGTTAGAATTATTGGGATAGGATGACGAATGTAATTTCGCGCACGGATCAGAGTAAACCGCTCAACAAGGCTTATCACAAAAACACTAAGAAAAATTACAATAATGGAAGAAAGGCTTTATCAGAACCAGAAGGAATGGGATTAATATTGTGCGAAAACAATTTTTGAAATTAAGGCCCGAACAAAATTGCTCATACCAAAATGTACATGTCCGTCTGATAAAATGCTCATAATTGATTGCTCAATGAATATTTGGTTATTTTCAGTCAGTACCAATAATGCGAATTGGGCTCTCGGACATCATTGGTTTCGCCATCCGGTTTTATTCCGGCTTCTACCTATTTGGGGATTAAATAGTTTTTTAGCGAATTGACATATTGAAGATAACCATTATTCCTTAAAGTTGTATTTATTTTTTTTGTTTTTTTATTACTGTCCTCTTAGTTTTACTTAAAACTAATCAGTTACCCATCTTCAATATTGTTAAGGCAGAGGTCTTATAGTTGCTCTGAATTACGCCATTTTCTTTACAGAATTATAGAATTGACTTGCCTGAAAAGCCCTATCTTTGCAGCAAATCATAAAAAAAACATCATGCTTAAAGGATTTTTCAATGTACCGGCTCCGGTAAATGAACCTATTTTAAATTATGGTCCGGGAAGTAAAGAACGTACGCTTTTAAAAGAAGCATTGGCAGATGCTCGTTCACATCAACAAGATATTCCAATGTATATTGGCGGAAAAGCTGTTCATACGAATAAAAAAGGCAAAGTTGTTCCTCCACACGATCATCAACACATTTTGGCGCAATTTAGCATTGGCGACAAAACACATATCAGCAATGCAATAGATGCTGCATTAGCAGCCAAACAAGACTGGGAAAACCTGGCTTGGGAGCATCGCGCAGCAATCTTTTTGAAAGCAGCAGATTTAATTGCAGGCAAGTACCGTTATAAATTAAATGCAGCAACGATGCTTGGCCAAAGTAAAAATGCTTACCAGGCAGAAATTGATGCGGCATGCGAACTGATTGATTTCTTACGTTTCAATGTGAGTTACATGTCAGACATTTACAAGCAACAACCGCCAGTATCACCGCGTGGCAGCTGGAACCGTGTTGAGCAACGCCCTTTAGAAGGTTTTGTTTTTGCTTTAACACCTTTCAACTTTACTGCAATCGCAGCGAACCTTCCGGCATCTGCAGCAATGATGGGGAATGTTGTCGTTTGGAAACCTGCAGATACACAGGTATACGCAGCGAACTTATTGATGGAAATTTTCATGGAAGCGGGTTTGCCATCAGGTGTTATCAATTTGGTTTACGCAGACGGGCCAGAAACCGGAGATGTTATCTTCAGTCATCCTGATTTTGCTGGCATTCATTTTACGGGTTCAACAAAGGTGTTTCAGGAAATCTGGAAAACCATTGGTACCAATATTCACAAATACAAATCTTATCCACGCATTGTAGGCGAAACCGGAGGTAAAGATTTTATTTTAGTACATCCATCAGCGCAAACAGATATTGCAAATACAGCAATAGTTCGCGGTGCTTTCGAATATCAGGGGCAAAAATGCTCTGCTGCAAGTAGGGTGTATATCGCAGAAAGCCTTTGGCCGGAAATAAAAAAACAAATGCTTCGTGATTTGGCTACGTTTAAAATGGGTGGAACTGAAGATTTCGGTAATTTCATCAATGCAGTAATTGACGAACGTTCATTTGATAAGCTCGCAAAATACATTGATCAGGCCAAGAAAGATGCTGGTGTAGAGATTATCGCCGGTGGTAATTACGATAAAAGTAAAGGTTACTTTATAGAACCAACAGTTTTGGTTGTTCAGGATGCAAAGTATGTCACTATGAGCGAAGAACTCTTCGGCCCGGTTTTAACTGTTTATGTATACGCAGATCAGGATTTCGATCAGATTTTAGACATCATCGACACGACTTCTCCTTACGCATTAACGGGTGCATTAATTGCTCAGGACCGTTATGCAATAGAAAAAGCATCGCACGCATTGCGTAATGCAGCGGGTAATTTCTACATTAATGATAAGTGTACTGGTGCTGTTGTTGGTCAGCAACCTTTTGGCGGCGCGAGAGGTTCTGGTACAAATGATAAGGCGGGTTCTATGATTAATCTTTTGCGTTGGGTTTCTCCTCGTACGATTAAAGAGGTATTCGAATCTCCAACGGATTATCGTTATCCATTTTTAGCGCAAGATTAATCTGCGGTTTAATTAAAATCTTGAAAACCTCCGGCAAAACCGGAGGTTTTTTGTTTTGTATTTGTTTAGCCTAAACGTCCCTGCGATCGAAATGAAATGACGAATCGGTGATGACCTTGGAAATTATAAAACCATCCAGGCAAAACGACTGTTCTATTTAAAAAATCAAAAATATATCCCATGGAAAACACAGATCAAGAAAACAAAAATCTGGGCAACGAAAAAGCCGACAATGCTGCGGATCGATCTAATCTACCGGAAAATCAGGTTCCACGGCATAGAAGTAATGACAATGAAAAGAAAAATGAAGTAAAATCTGATGCCGGATATTTAGGAAGAAACTTCGGTAAAGGTGATTTTGGCTCGGAAGAAGCCCGCGAAGATGCCGATAAAGGAAATAAAGGACATGCCGGCAATATGCCCAACTCAGAAAGCAAATAAAAAAAATGCCCAAAAAGCGAAACACTTTTCGGGCATTTTAATAACTAAGTACAGTTTAAATATTAACTCACTTTAAATGCGGGTGCGACATCGTCTAACGTAGAAGATGTTACTTGCAAATCTTTGATTATACCAGTTTTTAAACTGTATACCCAGGCATGAACAGACAATTCTTGTCCGCCAGACCATGCGCTTTGTACAATAGAAGTATTCATCACATTTCTTGCGCCTTCAATTGCATTCAACTCCACCAAACGATCAAACTTTTGATCTGTATTGGTAATCGCATCAAGTTCGCCATCATGCGTACGGTAAACGTCGCGTATATTGCGCAACCAATTGTCTATGATTCCAACCTGCTTATTGCCCAGTGCTGCTTTTACGCCACCACATCCATAATGTCCGCAAACAATTACATGTTTTACTTTTAATACATTCACAGAATAATCCAGAACAGATAGTAGATTCATATCCGTATGTACAACAACATTTGCGATATTGCGGTGTACAAAAATATCTCCAGGTCTGGTATTTGTAATCTGGTTTGCCGGCACCCGGCTATCCGAGCAACCAATCCATAGTACCGGCGGACTCTGTCCCGAGGATAGTTTGTCAAAAAACTCTGGGTCGTTGGCAATCATGTCTTTTACCCAATCCTGGTTGCCTTGCAACAAACCATCGTAGGTAATATCTTTTGTCTCTATAGTTTTAGCACACATAATTTCTTTTTTTTAATTGTTAATTTCCTCTGCAATTCTGATGTTTAATTTCGGCACATTGTATTGCTTCTGTACGTTTTCTAGCGTAACCATGATGCCCTTTGTAAATGCATTGTGTTTAAAGTTGTATATGGTTTCTAATACATCAGGATCAATATACCTGGAGTTTGTAGCATCAATAATCACATTGGTTTCTGCAGGAATATTAGTTAAAACAACCTGAATAGCTGCCTTATTTAGAAAGGAAACTTCTTCTGATAGTTTTATTCTAACTTGTTTTTTATCGCCTTCGTTAGAGATACGATAAAAGAAAGGGTTTCTCATATTGGTTCTGAGCATATAGAATATAGAAATGGCCATTCCTATACCTACGCCTTTTAACAAATCGGTTAGTAAAACAGCCAGAATTGTTGCCACAAAGGGAATGAACTGATCCCATCCCTTATGATACATATGCCTGAAGAGTGAAATTCGCGCCAGCTTGTAGCCCGTTACCAATAAAATTGCAGCCAGGCATGCATAAGGAATCATATTCAAAACCTTTGGTATAAATAAAAGAGTAAGCAGTAAAAAACAGCCATGAAATATAGCCGACATTTTGGTGCGCCCACCGGCATTCACATTTGCAGAACTGCGCACAATGACCGATGTCATTGGTAAACCGCCCAGCATTCCACTAATCATATTTCCTACGCCTTGCGCCATTAATTCTTTATTGGTTGGAGTTACCCTTTTTATCGGATCAATCTTATCAATGGCCTCAATACTCAATAATGTCTCCAGGCTGGCTACAACTGCAATAGTAGCAGCCGTAATCCATACTTTTGGATTATTTATGGCAGAAAAATCAGGCAGACTAAATAAGTTGAAAAATTCCTGCGCATTGGATACTACGGGAATTACAACAAACTGTTCTGATCTTAAAGCGGCATCTGAAGATGAAAATACTAGAGCTCCAAAAATCCCGATTAACACTACGATTAATGGTGCAGGCACGGCACTAAGTTTTCTAAATTTTGGCCATAAGATCAGTACGGTGATGGATAAACCGCTAATTATGACAGCGCCTAAACTTAAATGATTGAGCGCAGCAGAAATTGCCGTAAAAGTATTTTCATGGTCTTGTTGAAAAAAGCCTTCATCGCCGAAAAAATCAGTGTCTACGCCAAATGCATGAGGCAATTGTTTCAGAATTAACGTAAGTCCGATGGCAGCGAGCATACCCTCGATCACACTTGATGGAAAATAGTTACCTATTGTTCCGGCTTTTATTACACCCAGTATGAATTGCAAAACACCCGCCAGAACAACTGACAAAAGAAATACCTGAAAACTTCCTAATGCACCAATAGCACTTAAAACAATTACAGTGAGACCTGCGGCCGGGCCGCTTACACTCAATTGAGAACCGCTGATTGAGGCAACAACAATACCGCCAACGATACCGGCAATCAACCCAGCAAATAATGGCGCTCCAGATGCCAATGCAATACCTAAACAAAGTGGCAAAGCCACTAAAAAAACAACGATACTTGAGGGCAAATCCCGTTTGAGATTCTTTTTTAAGAAATATTTTCTAACATCCGTATAGGCTGCAGAAGGTTCAAAATTTCGCATAACAACATAATTAATTAGATAAAAATTAATGAATAAACTGTGGTGTTACTGCGCTGTTTTGAACAAGCGACTGGCCATAGCGAATTGCAGGCCATCATGATACGAAAACCCTTCTAACACCTTAAAATCAGGCGATAAAATTTGGAGGTGGTGTGGGTACAGTTGGATGATGTGGATCTACATACCTTCTAAAATGCTCTATAAAGCTATTGTTCAGTATAAAATGGCTGGAAGAAAATTCATAAGAAAATATTGGATGATTAAGATCAACCAGTTTAAGGTCTGTAAATTTGGCAAGATTTTTACCTGCATCTTTTCCACTTTCGTGCTCTTGCTCAATCTGCATAATTACAGCCTTCAAAATTTCCTTATCTGCGCAACTGCAAAACACGGGAGCGCCAGAAATTATCATCTTTCCTAAAAAGATGAACATAAATGTTGCAACGATGATATACTTGTATTTGCGCAGAAACATAATTTTCTAATGCTATTTTAATCTCGTTTTACAAAAGTAAACGGATAATTGGTTTTTCATGTATGTCTCATTAAAAAAACATTAGAATTTTTTAGTCTCAAATTTTCAGATTAAACCTGTAATTCACACATTTTTATCTTCTGGCCAATAACTTGTAAGTCCATATCGCTCTGTGTGTTATATACGACCTCACTTTCGGCACTAAAAATACAGCTTGCAATACCACCGCGATTTTTTAAATTTAAAATCTGATAACATCGCTATGGAAAAAAAAATCGTTCAACTTAAACAAAAAGTAGATCAGGCCGCAATCGGTGGAGGTACTGCCCGTATTGAAGCTCAGCACAAAAAAGGCAAACTTACCGCCAGAGAACGGATTCATTTCCTAATGGATGAAGGAAGTTTTGAAGAAATTGGAATGTTTGTTACGCATAGAAGTACCGATTTTGGAATGGAAAAGGAAAAATATCCTGGCGATGGTGTGGTAACTGGTTATGGAACAATTAATGGCCGACTTACCTATGTTTTCTCGCAAGATTTTACTGTTTTTGGCGGTTCACTTTCTGAAACGCACGCGGAAAAAATCTGTAAACTGATGGATATGGCGATGAAAAACGGCGCACCTCTTATTGGTTTAAATGATAGTGGTGGTGCTCGGATTCAGGAAGGCGTGGTTTCTTTAGGTGGTTACGCAGATATTTTTTACAGAAACGTACAGGCATCTGGTGTAATCCCGCAGCTTTCTGCAATTATGGGGCCTTGCGCCGGCGGGGCGGTATATTCTCCGGCAATAACAGATTTTATTTTGATGGTAGAAAATACCTCTTATATGTTTGTGACCGGCCCAAATGTGGTAAAAACTGTAACGCATGAAGAAGTCACGTCTGAAGAACTTGGAGGCGCCACAACACATGCAACAAAATCTGGTGTTACACATTTTGCCTGCGCCAATGAAATTGAAGCTATTGACTATTTAAAAAGATTGCTGAGTTATATGCCTCAAAACTGCGAGGAAATTGCAGATGCCTTGCTGTATGAACAAGCGGATGAAAACCGCCCGGAATTAAATACCTTTTTACCGGAGAATGTTGCACAACCTTATGATATCCGCGAAATCATTTCTAAAGTTATCGATACCGATTCCTTCTTAGAGGTACATGCTGCATACGCAGAAAATATAGTTGTAGGCTTCGCCAGATTGGCAGGCAGAAGTATTGGAATTGTTGCCAATCAACCCGCTTATCTGGCAGGCGTATTAGATAGCAATTCTTCAACTAAGGCTGCGCGTTTTGTCCGTTTTTGCGATTGCTTTAATATTCCTTTACTTGTTTTTGAAGATGTGCCTGGTTTTCTTCCCGGAACAGATCAGGAGTGGAACGGCATTATTTCAAATGGCGCCAAATTGCTTTATGCCTTTAGCGAAGCAACAGTTCCACGTATTACAGTAATCACCAGGAAAGCCTACGGCGGTGCATACGATGTAATGAACAGTAAACACATTGGTGCCGACATGAATTATGCTTGGCCAAGTGCAGAAATTGCAGTGATGGGCGCTAAAGGTGCCGCGGAAATTATCTTTAAAAAGGAAATCACAGCCGCAGAAAATCCGCAGGAAAAATGGCTTGAAAAAGAAAAACTGTATTCAGATATTTTTGCAAACCCATACAGAGCAGCAGAACGTGGCTTTATAGATGAGGTGATTGAACCTTCACAGACCCGTTTAAAACTCATTAAAGCTTTTAAAATGCTCGAAAATAAAGTTGTCAATGCTCCCAGAAAAAAGCATGGAAATATACCTTTGTGAGCGAAGAACGTGGAGGTTTGTATAATAGCGATTAACCCCAAACGAGTACGTTTCGCTCCAAACGCCCTGCGCTATACTAATACAAAATTTTATGCTTAAACGGATAGATATTTTATTAATGGCTTTTTGCACCGGCCTTATTGTTGCAAACATATACTATTGCCAACCCCTGGTTATTCTTGTGGCTAAAGATTTCCGCATTAACGAAACAGTTGCCGGCCACATTACCTATCTCACACAAA
Organism: Pedobacter terrestris; assembly: GCF_052343045.1. NCBI lineage: Bacteria > Pseudomonadati > Bacteroidota > Sphingobacteriia > Sphingobacteriales > Sphingobacteriaceae > Pedobacter > Pedobacter terrestris. The sequence continues at coordinate 3,872,623 of NZ_CP180264.1, forward strand.
TTGGTTATGCACTAGGGTTATTTTTACTGGTGCCACTTGGCGATATGTTTGAGCGTAAGAAGCAAATCTTACTCATTACAGCATTAGCCATTGTTGCCTTATTAATAGCAGCCGTTTCCAAAACCTTTTTTTTATTAGAATGTGCTTCAGTTTTAATTGGCGCATGTTCTATTGTTCCTCAGTTAATTTTGCCGTTGGCTGCAAATTTAAGTACTGATGAAAATAGAGGAACAAACATTGGGATGATTATGAGCGGTTTACTTGTAGGTATTCTGGCTTCAAGAGCTGTAAGCGGCAGTATTGGTTTCTGGCTGGGTTGGCGTTCTGTATATTATATGGCTGCAATCATCTGTGGTTTGCTCATTGTGCTTATGGCAAAACGTTTCCCGCAAAGTTTCCCTGGTTTTAAAGGAACTTACAAGCAACTGATGCGTTCTATGTTTAGCTACATTAAAACGCAACCTGTATTGCGCGAAACTTCGCTGATTAATTTTCTGGCTTTCGCCATCATCAGCGCATTCTGGACAACTATGGTACTTTTTCTCGCCAATCCACCGTTCAATTTTCAGACTTTGCAAATCGGTTTATTCGGTATTGCCGGCGCAGCTGGTGCACTGGCTGCACCTTTGGTAGGTAAACTAAGCGATGGAAATAATCCACGTAAAAACCTGATGATTGGGTTTATCCTACAAATCGTCAGCATTGCGCTTTTCTACTTCACCGGTCAACAGCTTTACTTATTTGTAATTGGTATTGTATTGATTGATATTGGCCAGCAAGCGATACATGTAACCAACCAAACCCGCATTTACACCCTAATTCCTGAAGCTCGAAATCGCTTAAATACGATATTCATGTCCGTTAGTTTTATTGGTGCAAGCTGCGGCTCGGCGCTGGGCTTATTCCTTTGGAGCAAAGGCGGCTGGAATTTATTTTGTTACGGCATTGCTGCCATAGTTGTGCTTAATATTTTAATCTATCGCTTTTATGGTGCTAAAAAACCGATTATATAAACATGGATTCATCAGAACCTCTAATACAAATTGAACAGATATTTCCATCTTTAACCTGGCGCATTCGCCATGAAGTGATGTATCCCGATATGCCGTTTGACAGCGTAAAACTTGGCGATGATTTTGATGGCGTACATTTTGGCCTTTACTTAAATCATGCACTGACGGCCGTAGTTTCCTTATTTCATCAAGGAGATGTCTATCAGTTTCGGAAACTGGCAGTTTTATCAAATGCGCAAAAACTGGGTTTAGGTTCTAAACTTATGCAACATATCTTAGATTTCTGTCATATTCAAAAAGCAACAAAGATCTGGTGCAATGCACGTGTTAATGCTAAAGAATTTTATTATAAATTTGGCTTCCACGAAACCGAAAACACCTTTTTTAAAGATGGATTTGATTTTGTGGTAATGGAAAAAGAACTTTAAATTGAGCGCCATTCAATGGCAGATTCCAAAGGCAGCTCAATTGGCCTTATAAAAGTTGCCGTTCAGTCAAGTAAATCACAATTAATCATAGTACAATATGGCTAAGAAAAAAGAAGAAGACAAAAAGAAACATACAAAAGTGGTGACGGAAAAATCGCTGCAGTTTCTTGAAGAATACATCAACAATCCTGCTCCAACCGGCTATGAATGGGAAGGGCAAAAACTTTGGTTAAATTACCTTAAACCTTATATAGACGATCATTTCGTAGACAATTACGGTACTGCAGTTGGCGTAATCAACCCAAAAGCCGATTTTAAAGTTGTGATAGAAGCGCATGCCGATGAGATTTCCTGGTATGTAAACTATATCACTCCAGATGGTTTAATCTATGTAATCCGCAATGGCGGTTCAGATCATCAAATTGCACCTTCAAAACGTGTAAACATCCATACAGAAAAAGGTTTGGTTAAAGCCGTATTCGGCTGGCCAGCCATTCATACACGCCACGGTGAAAAAGAGCAGACACCAGAATTAAAAAACATCTTTTTAGATTGCGGTTGCACTACGAAAGACGAAGTTGAAGCTTTGGGCATTCATGTAGGCTGCGTAATTACATATGAAGATGAGTTTATGGTATTAAACGATCGTTATTATGTAGGCCGCGCACTCGACAACCGTGTTGGTGGTTTTATGATTGCCGAAGTTGCCAGATTACTAAAAGAAAACAAGAAAAAATTGCCGTTCGGTTTGTACATTGTAAACTCCGTTCAAGAAGAAATTGGTCTTCGCGGAGCAGAAATGATCGCCCAAAGAATCAAACCAAATGTGGCCATTATCACAGACGTTACGCATGATACCACAACGCCAATGATCAATAAAAACATTCAGGGCGAACTTTTGGCAGGTAAAGGACCTGTAGTTTCTTATGCTCCGGCAGTACAAACCAATTTGAATAAACTGCTGATTAAAACTGCAGAAAAACACGATATTCCTTTTCAACGCCAGGCATCATCACGTTCTACCGGAACCGATACCGATGCTTTTGCATACTCAAACGGCGGTGTACCATCGGCATTAATTTCACTTCCGCTGCGCTATATGCACACCACTGTAGAAATGGTGCACAAAGAAGATGTAGACAATGTAATTCGCTTAATTTACGAAAGCTTACTCAACATTGAAAACGGTCACGATTTTAGAGAATTTAAATAAATACAAATAAAATTGCCATTTTATTTTAGGCCTGGGGAAATTTCTCCAGGTTTTTTTATTTGTAAAGCAACTTCTGTAACACAGATTAAAGCCGTTTCCCGCCAATGCTGCAAGGCCCGCGGCAATACCAGATCCAAACATGCCGGGCGCTTTCCGCGTATGTCAGGTTTAGTTAACTTCTGTTCTGCAAGAAACAGCGGTTCTGCTTTTCCCTCATCGTGCAAAAAACTTTACAATTCTTTAATCACTTTCTGCAAAGCATTTTTCAATTTCAATTGTTGTGCTTGAGATGAAAAAACTCGTTTTAATACGCCATGGCGAAAGCCTGTGGAACCAGGAAAACCGGTTTACCGGCTGGACCGACGTAGAACTCACAGAAAATGGCGCACTCGAAGCGCGCAAGGCCGGCCAGATTTTAAACCTTCACGGATATAATTTTGATATTGCCTTTACATCGATGCTGAAACGCGCAATTAAGACGCTACACATCGTTTTAGAAGAATTGGATCACCTTTGGATCCCGGAGTATAAAAGCTGGCATCTCAATGAACGTTTCTATGGCGCATTGCAAGGCTTGAATAAAGACGACACCATCGCAAAATATGGCGCAGAGCAAGTTCAGAAATGGCGCAGAAATCCGGATGAAGAACCGCCTGCAATTGATTTTGAAGATCCGCGAAACCCTGTAAACGATGCCCGGTATTCATCTATGAAATCCGATGAAATTCCTTTAACCGAAAACCTCAGTGATACCATTAAACGTGTTCTGCCATACTGGAATGAAAAAATTGTGCCGGCAATGAGCCAAAATGAACGCGTTATTATTGCAGCGCATGGGAATAGTCTGCGTGCACTTATTAAGTACATTGACGGCCTTTCTGATGAAGAAGTAACCGCACTTGAAATCCCAACAGGTAGCCCGTTGGTATATGAATTAGATGACGATTTGAAAAAAATCCGCCATTATTACCTTCAATATGAGCATTAATTACCTTATAGCGATTCATATCAATTTTAAAAAAATAAAAGTGAATTTATACTTATCCACATTTTCCACAGAGTGTGTAAAATTATTTTCGGCAACGAAACTAACTTATGCCTAAATTGTTATCAACAAAACAAAGATAAAAAAGTCCTGTGAGCGGGATATCCGCGGAGGGCAGGCACACCATAAAAAAGATCAATTCTTTTACAGCAATAGCCACCCCAAAAGTGGCTATTTTCTTTATCTCCAGCGTTATGGCAAAAAATAAAACCACAGAAAATACGCTAAGCGTAACAGATTTTTTAAATGCCACCCAACCAGATGAAAAAAAAATCGATTGTTTTGCCCTTTCTCATTTGATCACAGAACTTACCGGCATGCAACCTAAAATGTGGGGAACAGCTATTGTGGGCTTTGGTACATACCATTACGTTTATGAAAGTGGTCACGAAGGTGATGCACCTTTGGTTGGCTTTTCGCCCAGAGCCAATGCCATTTCCCTTTATCTTTCTGGCAATTTTGCCAACCGGGAAGAATTGCTTAAACAGTTTGGTAAACACAAAACCGGTAAAGCTTGTATTTATATTAAAAAACTGAGCGATGTAAATCTTGAAGTACTGCGTACAATGATCAGCAACGCTGTTGATCACATTAAAAATCAATACGGTTAGTTAAATAAGATGTCCGCATACGGAGTCTATCTGACGCCCTGATGAGGATTTTGTCAACTCTCGCGAATGCGAGGAGAAACGAAGAAATAATTTTTCTGACAAGAACTTCTATTTATTCTTTTCTTCCACTTGTAAGTAAGAAGTTACGCACTAAAAGGTCAATTTTTGCAATCTTTGGTTATCCATAATTTACTAACCTAAGCTTTATGATTAAAAAAATACAACTTTACCTGGTTATTGCCGGGGCGTGCGCATCACTCAATAGCATGGCACAAGATGCAGTACGTTATCAAACTCCGCCAAAAGAAATTGCAGATTTGCTTTTGGCCAAACCGACACCTGCAACTAGCATTGATGGAAAAGCAGAATGGATTTTATTTAGTGAACGCAATTCCTATCCTTCTGTAGAAGAATTGGCTATGCCAGAATACCGCATCGCCGGACTTCGACTAAACCCAAACAATTATGCCTTAAGCAGACAGACTTTCATCAACAATTTGAGTCTGAAAAACATAAAATCAAATCAAACTTTTCAGGTAACCGGACTTCCTGCTCCTTTATACGCAGGAAACATCAGCTGGAATCCATCCGAAAATAAGATCGCTTTTACCAATACTACGCAAAAAGGTGTAGACTTATACACCATAGATTTGGCTACAAAAAAAGCAACTAAAATTAACAAGGCATTTTTAAATACCGTTTTAGGTGGTGGAATTACCTGGTTAACGGACAACACCATTATTTATAGAACAGTTACCAAACCCGCAAGTGCTGCGCCGGCAAAACCACTTATGCCAACCGGGCCAACCATTCAACAAAATTTAGGCAAAGCAGCACCAAGTGCAACCTATCAGGATTTAATTAAATCGCCATTTGACGAGCAATTGTTTGATTTTTTTGCCACTTCTCAACTGGTAAAAAATACTGGTGGTGTAGAAACTCCGATTGGTAAGCCAGCAATTTATGCTTCAGCGCAATTATCACCCGATAAAAAATATATTCTAACAGAAACCTTACATAAACCATTTTCTTACCTGGTTTCTGCAAGAGGTTTTCCCTCTACAATTTCTATTGTTGATGTTACTGGAAAAATCATTAAAAATGTAGCAGATTTACCATCATCAGAAGGTACACCTTCGGGCTATGACAATACACAAAATGTTGCCAGAGGTTTTGATTGGCGCGATGATGAACCTGCAACGCTGATATGGGCGAAACCTTTAGATAGTGGCTTAATAAAAACCAAAGTTCCTTTTCACGATGCGATCTATTCACTTAGTGCACCTTTCACTGGATCAGAAAAAGAACTTTTCAAAACCGAAACACGTTACCGAGGCGTACAATGGGGAGATGCAAATCTGGCACTTGTGATGGAAGGCTTACGCAGCAAACAAACCAATAAAGTAAGTGTCTACAACCCTACAACCGGCAAGATTGAAGAGCTTTACAGCAGAAACCAAACAGATGCTTACGGAAATCCGGGAACACCTGTTACAGTAAAAAATAAATTTGGTCGTTCTGTAATTAAAACCGTAGATAACGGAACCAAAATTTTGATGAACAATACTGTAGGTTCTTCAGAAAAAGGCGATTTACCATTCCTAGCCAAATTTGACCTCAAAACCAAAGAAAATGAAATTATTTGGCGCAGTCAGGAAGGAACTTTTGAATATGTGAGTGATGTAATCGATCCGGAGAAACTGGTATTGTTAACCAGAAAGGAAACGCAGAAAGAGGTTCCAAATTATTATATTAAAAACCTGATCTTACGCGTCGCCGATCGCCCGGTTACTAACTTTGCAAATCCATATCCATCGTTAGAAGGCATTACTAAAGAGAAAATTTCTTACAAACGTGCCGATGGCGTAGATTTAACCGGCGATCTTTATTTGCCTAAAGGCTACAACAAAGGTAAAGACGGTCCGTTGCCAACTTTAATCTGGGCATATCCACGCGAGTTTAATTCGGCAGCAGATGCAGCGCAGATTCGCGGTTCAAAAGACAAATTCACTGCAATTGCCTGGGGCTCTCCTATTTATTGGGTAACCCGCGGTTATGCCGTGTTGGACAATGCAGAAATGCCGATTGTAGCTAAAGACGGCAAAAGACCTAACGATACTTTTATTGAACAATTGCAACAAAATGCAGAGGCGGCAATTAATAAACTTTCTGATTTAGGTGTTGGCGATCGTAAACGTATGGCAGTTGGTGGCCACAGTTACGGCGCTTTTATGACCGCGAACCTATTGGCGCATACTAACCTTTTTGCTGCCGGAATAGCCAGAAGCGGCGCATACAACCGTACACTTACTCCTTTCGGTTTCCAAAATGAAGAACGTACTTACTGGCAGGCGCCACAATTGTATTATGAAATGAGCCCGTTTAGTTATGCCGATAAAATTAAAACGCCTTTGCTTTTAATTCATGGTGATTCTGATGACAATCCGGGTACTTTTCCGATAAATAGCGAACGTTTGTTTAATGCAATAAAAGGTGCTGGTGGCACCACACGCTTTGTATTCTTACCATTCGAGGCGCATGGTTACCGCGGCAAAGAAAACATTTTACATGCACTTTGGGAGCAAGACCAATGGCTTGAAAAATATGTGAAAAACAAAAAATAATACCTTTCTCTCCCAATATCTGATGCCCTGGTTTTTCCGGGGCATTTTTTATTCGCAAAAAAATAGTTCGGCGTTCGGTTTCGTTATTTAATGAAATAAAGTAAATGCCGTTTTTGTTTACTCAAAAAATTTGCAGCAACAGTTCTATTCAGAAAAATGATTCTCCTTATTTCGTGCATTCTATTTGCTTATTGCCGCATATCGGCTTATTTTTAAGCGAAAAACAAAAGCATTTTATTTTTACTGTCCATCGCCTTTTTTGGTATCGCTTTTGAACATTTTTTAACCTCATTTTGTTACGTACACATGGAATATATAGACTATTATAAAATCCTCGATCTTAAAAAAACCGCATCTACGGATGATATCAAAAAAGCATATCGTAAACTGGCCAGAAAATATCATCCAGACCTGAATCCGAATAATGACGAAGCCAATAAAAAGTTTCAGCAAATTAATGAAGCGAATGAGGTTTTAAGCGATCCGGATAAACGGAAAAAATACGACAAATACGGTAAAGACTGGCAACATGCCGATCAACTGGATGCGCAACAAGCACAACAACGCAGATATCAATCGCAAAGCCGCAACGGCGGACAACAAAGTTATTCTGGTGGTTTTGATGGCGGTGATTTTTCGGACTTCTTCTCGTCCATGTTCGGCGGTGCCGGGAGAAGCAGCCGCAATTCTCCGTTTAAAGGCCAGGATTACAACGCAGATCTTACACTCAATCTAATCGATGCCTTTACAACCCACAAACAAACCTTAACTGTAAATGGTAAACAAGTACGCATTACGGTTCCGGCGGGCGTGGAAAACGGACAGAAAATTAAACTTCCGGGTTATGGTGCGCCAGGCGTAAATAATGGCCCTCCAGGCGATCTGTTTCTCACTTTTAACATTACAGAAGATGCGAAGTTTAAACGCAAAGGGAACGATATTTTTTTACAGGAAGATATTGACCTATACACTGCAATTTTAGGTGGCGAGAAAATTGTAGACACACTAAATGGAAAAGTAAAACTGAAAATACCAGAAGGTACTCAGCCAGATACCACACTTCGATTAAAAGGAAAAGGTTTCCCCGTATATAAAAAAGAAAACCAGTTTGGCGACTTGTATGTCAAATGGCAGGTAAAATTGCCAACTAAACTAAGCACAGAACAAAAAGACCTTTTTGAGCAATTGTCTAAACTTTAGCTTTATGGAAAATACATTAATATCGGTAGAGGACATCTGTCTGCATCATAAAATCGAAATTAATTTTATACAATCTTTGGAAGATGTAGGCCTTATCCAAACCACCAGAGTTTCCAGATCAAGTTTCATTCATGTTGATGAGTTGTCTAAACTGGAACGTTATTTACGGCTAGCAAATGATCTTGAAATAAACATTGAAGGTTTGCATGCAGTTTCGCTGCTTTTATCTCAAATACAAGAAATGCAGAACCAGCTAAGTGCCCTTAAAAATGAGCTGCAATACTACCGGCAAATCACTTAAATTTTTGAAATACAATCTGGTTACTTTGCAAAAGGCTAATGTAAAAAGCCTTCTTTTTTAAGATTAGTTTCTTAAATTGGGCATTCTAAACATGTAACTATGAGTGAGCTTTCAAATGCATTTATCGAAAAAATTAAGGCCTCATATGCACCCAGTGGTTCATACATTTATTTAGGTGCAGGTATGTTGGATGGGCAAGTTTGTGCCGATGCGGAAATTAACCTGTCGTTGAAAATGATGAACAGGCATGGCTTAATTGCTGGTGCAACAGGTACGGGTAAAACCCGCACATTACAACTTTTGGCAGAGCAACTCTCCGATGCTGGTGTACCTGTTTTTATGCTCGATGTTAAAGGCGACCTTTCTGGTCTGAACCAACCTGGCGCTATAAATCCAAAAATTGAAGAACGTGCAAAACAGTTGGGAAAAAATTTTGAACCATCTGGCTTTCCTGTAGAAATTTATTCACTTTCCGGAAAATTAGGTGCGCAAATGCGTGCCACCGTTTTAGAATTTGGGCCCACTTTACTCGCAAAAATTCTAGATTTAAACGATACACAAACCGGCGTATTGGCTGTGATTTTTAAATATGCCGATGACAATAAACTGCCAATTATAGATTTAAACGATTTAAAGAAACTGCTATCCTATCTATCTGACGGGCCTGGTGCAAAAGAAATTAAAAGCAGTTACGGAAGCATTTCTACCGCAACATCCGGAACGATTTTAAGAAAAATTGTCGCCATTGAACAACAAGGATTAAGTGGCTTATTTGGCGAAAAATCTTTCGATATAGAAGATCTTTTTGAACGGATTGATGGCAAAGGTGTAATTAGTCTGCTAAACATCGCCGATGTACAAAATCAACCCGTTCTGTATTCAACTTTTTTACTTAGTCTGCTTGCAGAAATTTTTGGAAGTCTTCCGGAAGCCGGCGATTTAGACAAACCCAAGCTGGTATTCTTTTTCGATGAGGCACACTTACTGTTCAAAAACTCCTCTAAAGCATTTCTGGAACAGATTGAAACCATTATCCGCCTAATCCGCTCTAAAGGTGTTGGCGTCTTCTTCTCTACGCAAGCACCGACTGATGTTCCGGAAAGTGTTTTAGGCCAATTGGGCAACCGCTTTCAGCATGCATTGCGTGCGTTTACACCAAATGATGTGGATGCGCTGAAGAAAACCGTAAATACCTACCCGAAATCGGATTTCTATACCATTAACGAGGTATTAACCGGATTGGGAACCGGACAAGCACTAATCACGGTATTGAATGAGAAAGGAATCCCTACGGAAGTTTCTGCAACCATGCTTACCTCGCCACGTGCGGTGATGGGCCCTTTAACCGCTACAGATTTAGACCAGTTAATTCAAGGTAGTCCGATGTTTGCAAAATATAAAGATGCAATTGATCCTGAAAGTGCTTACGAGATTTTAACCAAAAGAATTAACGACCAGGAAGAGGCAGCAGCACAAGCAAAAGAAGAAGCACAAATAAAAAAGGAATCCGAAACAGAAAACAAACCCAAATCTGATGAAAAGAGTATAGTTGAGCAAGTTATGGGCGCAACTATTACCAGACAAATCGGAAAAGAGATTGTTCGGGGCATTTTTGGCATGTTAACAGGAAAAAAAACCAGAACAAAAAGCGGCGGCGGCTTGTTTGGCTTTTAATTATAAAATAAAAAATTAAAAAAACGCTCTAATTAGTATTTTCGCAATATGAAACCAACATTATTAATCTTGGCTGCCGGGATGGCAAGCCGTTACGGGAGCATGAAACAAATTGACGGTTTCGGTCCTAATGGTGAAACAATCATCGACTATTCAATATATGACGCGATCAATGCCGGTTTTGGCAAAGTTGTATTTATCATCAAAGAAGAGTTTGTAGATAGCTTTAAAGCGATTTTTGAACCTAAGTTGCAAGGTAAAATTGAAACAGATTATGTATTCCAAAACTTCGACCTTAAACAGTTCGGAATTGAAGAAGAAATTTATAGAGAAAAACCATGGGGAACGGCTCACGCCATTCTTTCGGCCAGAAATACCATTAAAGAACCTTTTTGCGTAATTAATGCAGATGACTATTATGGTTTTGATGCCTTCAAGAAAATGGTCGATTTTTTAAATGATGAAGTAACAGACAGTAATTTCTCGATCATTGGTTACGAAATTGGCAAAACACTTTCTGAGCATGGTTCAGTTTCGCGTGGCGTGTGCAAAGTAGATGCTTCTGGAAATCTGGAAGAAATTATTGAACGTACAAAGGTTTACCCTAAAGATGGTAAAATTTATTATGAAGAAGATGGCGGAGAATTTCCGCTGGAATATAACACACCAGTGTCTATGAATTTCTGGGGTTTTACACCAGCTGTATTCCCAATTACAGAAGAGCTCTTCAGAGAATTTGCCATTGCCAATAAAGAAAAGCCTAAGGCAGAATTTTTCATTCCGCTGATTGGCGAAAATTTGGTTAAATCTAATACAGCAACTTTTAAAGTGGTACCAACATCAAACAAGTGGTTTGGCGTAACGTATAAGGAAGATAAGCCTTTTGTTCACGCTTCAATTGATCAGTTAATCAAGGAAGGAAAATACCCGGAAAATCTTTGGAATTAAAATATTCCGATTCTTTAAAAAGAAAAGGTTCAGTTAATATGCATAACTGAACCTTTTTTGTAAACAAACTTTTAGTTTATAGAATTAAAATTTTGAGAGAAGTTTAAATATTCTCCCTTAAATTCACCAACCATATATGAAATTGAAGAAAATATAAAATGAATTTTCTTCAATTTTCCTTTTAAAAGCATGGAATGGTTAACAACAAAAAAGCGTTTCTGAACTGAATCAGAAACGCTTTCTATTATTGAGCCTTTCGGCCTGATTATTTAACTTCTTCGAAGTCTACATCAGTAACGTTGTCGCCACCTTGCTGAGGCTGACCTTCGCCTTGAGGCTGTTGTTCAGCACCACCTTGAGGTTGTTCACCTGCTTTGTACATCTCTTCAGAAGCTGCATTCCAAGCGTTTTGCAATTCTGTTTGAGCTGCATCAATATCAGCAAAGTTACGTGAAGCATGTGCTTCTTTCAACTTAGTTAAACCAGCTTCAATTGGCGCTTTTTTATCCGCAGATAATTTTTCACCAAATTCTTTCAACTGTTTTTCTGTAGAGAATATCAAAGCATCAGCGCTATTGATTTTATCTGCTTCTTCTTTTTGTTTAGCATCATCTGCAGCGTTAGCTTCAGCTTCTTGCTTCATTTTCTGAATCTCAGCATCTGTCAAACCTGAAGAAGCCTCGATACGGATTTTTTGCTCTTTACCAGTTGCTTTATCTTTTGCACTTACGTGTAAGATACCGTTGGCATCAATATCAAAAGATACTTCTACCTGAGGAACACCACGAGGTGCTGGTGGAATACCATCTAAAATGAAACGACCAATTGTACGGTTCTGACCAGCCATTGGACGCTCACCTTGTAAGATGTGAATTTCAACAGACGGTTGGTTATCAGCAGCGGTAGAGAACGTTTCAGATTTTTTAGTTGGGATAGTTGTGTTAGACTCAATTAATTTAGTCATTACACCACCCATAGTTTCAATACCTAATGATAAAGGCGTAACGTCTAACAACAATACATCTTTAACATCACCAGTTAAAACACCACCTTGAATAGCAGCACCAATTGCCACAACTTCATCAGGGTTTACACCTTTACTTGGCTCTTTACCGAAGAAAGCTTTAACAGCTTCCTGAATTGCAGGAATACGAGTTGAACCACCTACCAAGATAATTTCGTCGATATCGCTTGTGCTTAAACCAGCATTTTTCAACGCAGATTTACAAGGATCAATAGTACGTTTAATTAAATCGCCAGCCAATTGCTCAAATTTAGCACGAGATAATGTACGCACTAAGTGTTTTGGTCCACTAGCATCAGCAGTAATATAAGGCAAGTTAATTTCAGTTGAAGTTGTGCTAGACAATTCAATTTTAGCTTTCTCAGCAGCTTCTTTCAAACGTTGTAACGCCATAGGATCTTTAGAAAGATCCATGCTGTTTTCAGATTTGAATTCATCTGTTAACCAGTCGATAATAATGTGGTCAAAGTCATCACCACCTAAGTGAGTATCACCATCGGTAGATTTCACTTCAAAAACGCCATCACCCAATTCTAAAACAGAAACGTCATGTGTACCACCACCACAATCAAACACAACAATTTTCATGTCTTTGTGTGCTTTATCCAAGCCATAAGCCAAAGCCGCAGCAGTTGGTTCATTAATGATACGTTTTACAGTTAAACCTGCAATTTCACCTGCTTCTTTCGTAGCCTGGCGTTGTGCATCATTAAAGTAAGCAGGCACAGTAATTACTGCTTCTGTAACTTCCTGACCTAAGAAATCTTCAGCAGTTTTTTTCATTTTCTGCAAAATCATTGCAGAAATTTCCTGTGGAGTATATTTTCTATCGTCAATCTCAACACGTGGTGTGTTGTTATCACCTTTCACAACTTTATACGGTACGCGAGCAGCTTCTTTAGCACTCTCGTCATAACTGTTACCCATAAAGCGTTTCACTGAATATATGGTTTTAGTTGGGTTTGTAATAGCCTGACGTTTAGCAGGCTCGCCAACTTTACGCTCACCGTTCTCTGCAAATGCAACGATAGACGGTGTAGTACGTTTACCTTCACTGTTCGCAATAACTACAGGCTCGTTACCTTCCATTACCGCAACGCAAGAGTTGGTTGTTCCTAAGTCTATTCCAATAATTTTTCCCATTGTATTATGTATTTTCTTTCTTTTTTAAGTTAAATCTACACCTGTTAAACAATGCTTGTGCCAATTGGTTTTTGTCATATAAATCGGCATAAAGCCTGAAAAAATGTAAATAAAATGCTCGAAGTATACTGACAGCATGACAGAATTCGGGCGAGTTGTAGCTCCAAGGTTGAATATTATTTTTGAAAACCAGCGTTACTACCCTGTGGCTGCTTCACTCCCGCTTTCCGCTAGAGCCCGGCAAAAAAAGCCGGGGCTACCGCTACAATCGGGTTTATCATTTAATGTTAGTGACAATATAATACCAACAATGCATCCGTTTAAAGACTCCAACAAAACAACTTTACATACATTGCTTTTATCAGGTTAAAGTTGATTTTTGCGTTCTTCTCTGATTCCGTGGAAAACCGTTTCAAAATATTCTTCAGAAATTAGAATTTATTGTCTGTTCTGTGGCTGAAAATATTTTTTACCTTTAACACATTAATATTCTAAGCCAAAATATATGGAGTTAACTGCCCAACTCATCATCGGACTCATTGCAATCATTCACCTTTACATTCTTTGGCTAGAAATGTTCGCCTGGACAACTAAAGCACCAAAAGTATTTAAAAGCCTACCGAAAGAGTTGTTTCCGCAAACCAAAACTTTAGCCGGAAATCAAGGCCTCTATAATGGCTTTTTAGCCGCTGGTTTAATCTGGTCGTTATGTATTACCAATTTAGAGTGGAAACACAATGTTGCCATATTCTTTCTTGTTTGTGTATTTGTTGCAGGTATATATGGCGCGGCAACTGCCGGCAAAAGAATTTTATTTGTACAGGCTGTGCCTGCCGCTATTGCGCTGATCTTGCTTTTTCTGGAAAACTTTGTACATCCACAGTTTTAAGTTTTTCGGTCGGTGGAGACACCAACCGATAGATAAATCTCGTCATTGCGAACTGAAGTAGGGGATTTTTTTCGGTCGGTGGAGACACCAACCGATAGATAAAAGAATTTTATTTGTACAGGCTGTACCCGCCGCTATTGCACTGATCTTGCTTTTTCTGGAAAACTTTGTACATCCACAGTTTTAGGTTTTTCGGTGGAGACACCAACCGATAGATAATGACAAAAGCGGCAAAATCTCGTCATTGCGAACTGAAGTAAGGGATTTCTGCGAATTCGTGAAGCAATCTATCCTATAAAAAATATAATTCTAAATGTAAAAATTGTTTCATCGTCCCTCCTTGCAATGACGAAGCATCAAGAATTGACAATACCTTTTAGTAAGTAAATCGTAATTTCTAAATGTCCAATAAGCGTTCGAGATGATGGTATCCAATTCCGAAAAATTCCTTACTTGCCTTAATTTTTTGTAAAACTTCTGCTTTGCGTGCTTCGCTAAGTGTTTTACCTTTAATTCCTACAACCAAAACATTTTTAGGCGTATGCGCATCAGATATGAACTCAAAGACTTTGGTTTTGTATCCGAAATATTCCAGTATCAAAGCCCTAATACCATCTGTAACCATTTCTGCCTGTCGTTCCAGAAAAATCCCATATTTGGTTAAGAACGAAACCTCATTAGCCACCTTATTTTTTTCCATCTCGCGGCGAATTTGTTTATGGCAGCAAGGTGCCACTACAATCAGTTCTGCATCGGCTTTTATACCTTTAAAAATCGCATCATCGGTAGCCGTATCACAGGCATGCAGCGCAATTAACAAATTCACTTCCTCTGCTACATAATCTTCAATAGTTCCCTGAACAAATTTCAATCGATTAAAACCTGCATTCTGCGCTACAGTGTTGCAAAGGTCAACCATATCTTGCCGATATTCGACACCTACAATTTCGCTTTCCAGCTTTAATACTGCGTGTAAATAATCATAAAGTGCAAAAGTGAGGTAACCTTTTCCAGATCCCATATCGGCAACTTTTCTAATTGTTCCGTCCGGTAATTCTTTAATAAGCGAACTTAGAATTTCTATATAATGATTAATCTGGCGAAATTTGTCTTGCGCATTCTTAAACACATTACCATCGGCATCAGTAATTTTAAGTTCTGTTAGATAAGATTTTGCATCAGACTTAATAATTCTATTTTTTTGTTTATCGTGATTCGATTCCGGTAATTGTGTGCTTGATGCATTTACTTCGCGTAAGACCAGTTTTCCATTATTAAGCTCTTCAATAATTAGATCCCGTTCTGTAGTAAATAGTGTAGCAATTTTAAATCCCGAAGCCAGATATTCAGAAATTAGCGTTACAGCTTCATCCATTCCAAAATTCTTAACAACATCTCTGGTTTTATACCGAAAAGTGAATGCCACTTTCTCTTCGCGCTTAATCGTAACTTTGCGAATAAGAATCTGTTTTAATGCCTCTTCCGCTCCTTTATAATTTCCCAAAGAAATTTTAACAAAGGTCTTTGCATTTAAACTTTCTTCTAAAGCAGAAATAAATTGTTCTATATGTTCTGAAAATATCATCGGCAAATTTAAAGCACAAAGATAAACCAAATTATTTGTTAGTACACCGCACGAAAATATTGTAACATTAGAGCGACTTTTTAAATAAAAAAATCGTAATAACCGATAAAAAACTCTTTTGTTGGCCGATCACAGCGATATTAATTAATTCGATTTAGTAAAGCTTAAATCAAGATTGATGAAAATCATTCTAAAAAAGGAAAATCACTTCGCTTTAAAAAAATTAAAGATTATTTTAGAATAAAATAATCAGCTAACCAGATTTCATGAACGATTTTCAAATTAAAAAATCACCAACAGTTTACGATGCCATTGTAGTAGGTTCGGGTGCGGGTGGAGGCATGGCTGCGTATGTACTCGCAAATGCCGGACAGAAAGTTTTAATGCTCGAAGCCGGTCAATATTTTGACCCCAGATTAGATTCACATCAATTAAAATGGCCCTGGGAATCTCCCCGTCGCGGAGCAGGAACTGTTCGTCCATTCGGAGATTTCGACGCTTCTTATGGAGGTTGGGAATTGGAAGGAGAACCTTATACGCAAAAAAATAAAACTGAATTTGAATGGTTCAGATCGCGTATGCTCGGTGGAAGAACCAACCACTGGGGAAGAATTTCTTTAAGGATGGGCCCACAAGATTTCAAACCAACAGACGGATTAACAGATAGCTGGCCAATCACATATAGCGATGTAAAACCTTTTTACGATAAAGTAGACCGCATGATTGGAATCTACGGCACCGTTGAGGGAATTGAAAGCGAACCTGACGGAATATTTATGAAACCACCTAAACCACGATTAAACGAACTTTTCATCAAAAAAGGAGCAGAAAAAGCTGGTGTAAGAGTCATTACCGGTCGTGGTGCGGTTATGACAGAATCCATCAAAGGTAATAATGACCGTGCACCTTGTTTTTATTGCGGGCAATGCGGCCGAAGCTGTAAAGTTTATGGCGATTTTTCATCCTCTTCTTGTTTGGTTATTCCCGCGGTTAAAACGGGAAATTTAACGGTAATTACCGATGCAATGGTGCGAGAAGTATTGACGGATAAAGATGGAATGGCAACTGGTGTTTCTTATGTAAATAGAAAAGATTTGCAGGAATACCAGGTAAAAGGAAAACTGGTTATTTTAGGCGCCAGTGCCTGCGAATCTGCGCGTATTCTATTAAATTCAAAATCATCTGCTCATCCGGGTGGTTTGGCCAACAGTAGCGGTGTAGTGGGAAAATACTTACACGATTCTACCGGAGCTGGTGTTTATGGTTTCTTGCCGCAACTGGTAGATAGAAAACGTTACAATGAAGATGGTTTGGGCAGCGTTCACATCTATTCGCCTTGGTGGCTAGACAATAAAAATTTGGATTTTCCGCGGGGTTATCATATTGAATACGGCGGCGGAATGGGAATGCCATCTTACGGATTTGGAAACGGCGTGGCAAAAATAAACGGAATGGTTCCGGATAGAAATGGAAAAATGAAAACCGCTGGTGGATATGGAAAATCATTAAAAGAGGATTACCGCCGCTTTTATGGCACAAGCGTTGGAATGGCTGGCCGCGGAACGGCGATTGCAAGAGAAAACAACTATTGCGAAATAGATCCGAATATGGTCGATAAATACGGTATTCCGGTACTGAGGTTTAATTACACATGGGCAAAAGAAGAAATCCTGCAGGCCAAACATATGCAAGAAACCTTTTTATCTATCATGAAAGAAATGGGCGCCGTTGTTACCTCAGAAATTCATGGAGCCGATACCAATTATGGTTTATTAAATCCAGGCAAAATTATTCACGAAGTTGGCACAATCCGCATGGGCGATAACCCGAAAAAATCGGCATTAAATAAATATTGCCAGGCGCATGATTGTAAGAATCTTTTTGTTGTTGATGCGGGTCCGTTTGTACAGCAAGGCGATAAAAATGCAACCTGGACAATCTTAGCTTTATCTATGAGAACTGCCGAATATATTTTAGCCCAAAAGAAAAAACAAAACATTTAGTATGAATAGAAGAGATTCATTAAAGGCAATTGGCCTTACCGCAATAAGTACTGCTGTTCTTGTTGAAGCTTGTAAACAACCTGAAAAAGAAGTTGAAAAACCTGCTATTGCTGAAGAACCACAATCAAAAGCAGGCAGAGAACAATGGGAACTGGATAGAGATAAACAGCTAAAGGCAGAAACATTTTTTAACAAACATGAAATGGCTACGATAACGCTTTTGGCCGATATTATAATCCCGAAAGATGAGGTTTCCGGAAGCGCATCAGATGCTAAAGTCCCAGAGTTCATAGAATTTATTGTAAAAGATATTCCTGAACATAAAGTGCCCATGCGCGGCGGTCTGAAATGGCTCGATGTATATTGCTTTAATACGTTCGGAAAATCATTTGTAGAAAGCTCCGAAGCCCAGCGTATTTCTATCATTGATGATATCGCCTATCCAGACAAAGCAAAACCTGAAGTGAGACCTGGAGTAATGTTCTTTAACCGAATGCGAGATTTAACTGCATCGGGATTTTATACTACAGAAATAGGCGTAAAAGACATTGGTTTTGCCGGTAACGCACCTAACCAGTGGGAAGGGGTTCCGGCCGATGTACTGAAACAGTACGGAATGGAGAACGTGAAGATTTAGATTTATAAACCGTCATTGCGAACGGAAGCGTTGATTTGAGCGTTGGAGTGAAGCAATCTTTGTGAAAAACTCGAGCACGAAAGATTGCTTTATCGTTCCTCCTTCCAATGACGGATTTTACTTGGTCGTCATTGCGAACAGAAGCGTTGATTGAGGGTTGGAGCGAAGCAATCTTTGTGAAAATTCAAGCATGAAAGATTGCTTCGTCGTTCCTCCTCGCAATGACGGATTTTACTTGGTTGTCATTGCGAGGAGGCTTTTCCTGCCGACGAAGCAATCTTTCAGTTTCTTCAAAATTGTGTTACGCTTGGATTTGCCACGGAAACACAGAACGCACGGAACTTCTGCTCCGAAATCTTTACAGCAATGACGAAATGTATAGAACATTACTCAATATCGTTCTCGCTTTTAAATGTGAGTGAGCGACAAGATTAACTGCAAACCTAAATAACATTAAAATTATTCCACTACCAAAATCAAGCCTTTTCCCTTCTCTATACGAATAGATTTTCCCCCTGAGTAATTTCCAGATGTCTGGAATTGATCAATTTCCGGAGCAATAATTTTAGCTTTTTCAGCACTCAATCCTAATTTGTTCCAATCTATTTCCAGATTCACGGCAACATTTTCATCTGCCCAACTGGCTAAAGCAACCATAGTCTTGCCTTTTCTTTGATAAACAGTGGCGAGCACTTTTGAATTATCGGTTTTAACCGGGCAGTTTTCACTCCAGTAACCAATCATTCGGGAATCTTTCATTCCGAAATCCTGCCATAATTTCCATAATGGTTTCGGATCACTTTTATCAGACCAACCCAAACGGCTCGTCATTCCATAAATCATTCCTCTCCACGGATTTCCGTCATTTTGAAGCATTTCTCCCATCAAACCAAAAGGAATACCGCTAACTTCAGTCAAAAAGAAATCGGGATTATTTTCTTCATAATCGAAATATTCGCCAAACCATAAGCGGTTTAAATATGGGAAATGCTCCATATATAAAATTGCGCTGTTGTTAAAACCGTCGCTTTTATTAAATTGATTGGCAGAGTGCAAATCAATAATTCCAGGATGATCATCTTGCGTAAGCACACGTTTTATACGTTTCATGGTTACGCGATCAAAAGCAACATCATCGAGATAAACGCCATCTATCCCCACATTTTTAACCAACCAATTCATGCCCTCAACATAATAATTGTGCCAACGGTTCATACCACTATTTATGATCGCTGCATCTTTAATTTCGGGTACAAACCAGGCTGCAATATAATTTGAATCGAGATGTTCCTGCAACCAACTAAATCCGCCGCCTTTTCCTGGCGAGTACACTTCTGTTCCTAAACTTCTTAATGCAGGCAGTTCATATGCATGGTTAGAAAGCTCTCTTACTGTATTGTAAATTTTCACTTTCAGTTTTTTGGAATGTGCCTCATCCACATAATTTTTCATTTTTTTCCATTCTATGAAAGGATAATTAATCCATGGATTTATAGGCGTAGCATGATGAATATTAACAACTGTTGCGCCTGTTGCTTGGATTGAATCGAGATTTCCATATTTATGATAAAAACGATTTTCCCACTGAAAATCCGTATCGAGCAAATGAAAAGGTGTAATTAAAAGATTGAAATTGTAATACAATACCTCGCCTTTCTTCATTTCCCTTTCGCCGGTAAAATTATCGGCAAGCATAGAACTTCCTTTTATGTTAACCTGAATGCCGCCTTTATTTTCATTTCCCCAAGATTTCGGCATCACTAAAGGCTTTTGAAGATAAAAGTTGGTATTTAAAGGCCGCACGTAATTTTCGTCCCGAAGGTTGTAATACAAGCCGGCATTTACATTTCCAATCCAAACCGCATCTTGATTTTTATGGGCTACATCCCATTTCCATTTGACGGTATCGGGTCTTATCCCACCTTTTTCGCCCAAACCCATGAGATACTTGGCAGAACCTTTATCAAATGGAATATGAAAATCTACATTGCTAAAATGCACCTCATTTAACGCGGTAACTTTTACGGTGTAATGGACGTATCCATCAAATTCTAGCACACCTTCTACTTCCATTTTTAAATTCGCAGAAGTATTCGTGGCCATCCATTTTATTGTTCCGGCATCTCTACTTAAAATCTCAAAATTACTGACCGAAAATTTCTCTTGTGTTTTGGGTGTGTTATAGAAATGGAAATGAATGGGTTCTGCCAACAAATTATTTGGTTTTTCTGTATAACCCGTCATTTCTGAATTAAAAAATGTTTGGATTTGTTTCGGAAAGCCATCCGTATTAATTTCAAACTTTCTGCCCAGTAAAGCGATTACAGAACCCTCAATCTGTAGCGGAATATACGGTTTAACAACGGTATTTTCTTGTGCAAGGTTAGAATTTAACCAGCTTAAACGGGTCTGATTTTTAGGCATATCAACACCGCCGTCTGCTAAAATTTTATTGGTTACTGTGAGATTAATATTGATTTTTTTCGATTTGCCACCACCATTAACAGTAAATATTCCATTGTAAACTCCAGCAACAGCACTTGACGGAACATTGATGATTAGCCACAAAGGCTGTACCTTGTTTTTTGCTACAGATAAAACTTTGGTCAGTTTTTTATTGTCGTAGCTAACGCCATCTGTATTCAGGCAGCTGATATTTTCGGAAGAAATTTTTCGGCCGGATGCAGATTTTAAATCGGTAAAAACGATTTGAACTTTTTCGACATTTTTCAGTGCATAAACGCCGAGTTGCAGGGCATAATTTTCACCTCTGTTTGCTGTACCTGAAAAAGAATTTCCGCTGCCCTTTTCTATCCATCTATAGGGAAGATCATTTTCCATTTTTATTGGAAACATGCGGTCTTCCGGGAAAATTATAAAAGGTTCGTTAGTATGTTTTGCTTTTAATGCCAAAGTCTCTTTTTGCGTTGCAATTACTTCCATAGGAAAAAAAGAATTGAAATCATCTACAGATTGTACTTCCAATACAGAGGTATTGATCAAAACGGATTTCGCCTTGCTCCACCAATTTTGATCGGCAACGATCGGTTTGGGATAAATGCCTTGCGGATAATTGCTTCGACCTTCATTTTTATAGGGCATGTAATATACGTAATATTTGCCCGCAGCATTTGCGCTAAAAAAGATGTCTCCGCTTTCTCTGCTGATGTTTTGCAACGCCACCCGTCCAACACGCTCGCCAGAACTATTTTGAACAATAATCTGTTTGTTTTCGGGATGCATATCCCGTCTTCGCCAGGCAATTTTAACATGCGCAATATTTCCAGGCCCCTTAAATTGAACAATTGCACGGTGATTGCCTAAAGAATCGGGATTCCACGAATTATTCCCGTTAGTATATTTTAGAATTTGTGCCTGAACCTGCAATTGGGTAAAAAATGCTGTCATCAAAAGTAGCCAGTATCTCATAGGTTGATATTTTCTACTAATGTATACATCACAATTCGATTTCGGCATTTGTAATGAAAATATGTGGCAAACGTTTGTTTAAGTTATCCATACAAAGCCACGAGAGATTGTTTTATCTCCAGATTCTGCTACCAAAAGAAATGGTGCGCGCAAGAAGAATGAATTAAAATGCCAGACTCTTTTCCAAACAAAAAAAAGGGATATGCTTTATGCACATCCCTTTATAATGTATTTATAATCGGCGCCGAAACATCCGTCTCCGGACTCCCAGACCTCCGACTTTCTTAGTAACGATATTCGTTAGATTTGAATGGTCCTTCTACAGAAACACCAATATAATCTGCCTGATGTTGGTCTAAAACTTCTAATTCTACACCAATTTTTTCAAGGTGCAAACGAGCAACTTTTTCATCTAAATGTTTAGGCAAAGTATACACTTTGTTTTCATACTGATCTGTATTTACCCAAAGTTCTAACTGCGCCAAAGTTTGGTTGGTAAATGAGTTACTCATTACGAAACTTGGGTGCCCTGTTGCACAACCTAAGTTTACCAAACGGCCTTCTGCCAATACAATTACATCTTTACCATCAATAGTATATTTATCTACCTGTGGTTTAATTTCGATTTTAGTATTGCCATAGTTTGTATTCAACCAAGCCATATCGATTTCATTATCGAAGTGACCGATATTACAAACGATTGCTTTGTCTTTTAATGCTCTGAAGTGTTTTTCGCGAACGATATCACAGTTACCAGTCGTGGTTACCACAATGTCTGCTTCTTTAATCGCTGTATCTAAACGCTTAACTTCATAACCTTCCATTGCAGCTTGCAAAGCACAAATTGGATCAATTTCTGTTACAATAACGCGTACACCTTGTGAGCTTAATGATTCTGCAGAACCTTTACCTACATCGCCATAACCACAAACCACAGCTACTTTACCAGCTAACATTACGTCTGTTGCACGACGAATAGCATCTACCAATGATTCGC
Source organism: Pedobacter terrestris (assembly GCF_052343045.1). Taxonomy (NCBI): domain Bacteria; kingdom Pseudomonadati; phylum Bacteroidota; class Sphingobacteriia; order Sphingobacteriales; family Sphingobacteriaceae; genus Pedobacter; species Pedobacter terrestris. The sequence continues at coordinate 3,895,387 of NZ_CP180264.1, forward strand.
GACAGCCGTATTTGTTGTCAAATTTAGATTTGGTTACAGAATCATTTACATTAATTGCTGGCAAATGCAATGTTCCGTTTTTCATTCTCTCGTACAAACGGTGAACACCAGTAGTTGTTTCTTCTGATAAACCTTTAATTGCCGGAATTAATTCAGGGAAACGATCAAAAACCATATTGGTTAAATCGCCACCATCATCCAAAATCATATTTAGTGGTTGTTGCTCTGCACCGAAGTGTAATGTTTGTTCAATACACCAGTCAAATTCTTCTTCATTTAAACCTTTCCAGGCATAAACCTGAATACCCGCAGCAGCAATAGCAGCAGCAGCGTGATCTTGAGTAGAAAAAATATTGCAAGATGACCAGGTAACTTCTGCACCTAAAGCCACTAAAGTTTCAATTAAAACAGCCGTTTGGATGGTCATGTGCAAACATCCGGCAATACGTGCACCTTTTAAAGGTTGCGTAGGGCCAAATTCTTTGCGTAAACTCATTAAACCAGGCATTTCTGCCTCGGCCAATTCAATTTCTTTACGGCCCCATTCTGCCAGTGAAATGTCCTTAACTTTATAAGGAACGTAAGTTGTCTCTACTGATGACATATTTATTTTTTTTAAGTGTCTATTATTAACGGATTGTGCAATTTAATGTTTTCTCACTCAAGAAATTTCTAGGTGGTAAAATCATTTTTTGCGCAGCAAAATTACACAATAGTTTGGCGAATATCAAAAGGTTGAAAGTTTATAGCAATTCTGCAGCATTATTTTTGCCGCGCCCAAATTAGTGGTGTGTTGTGTTTTGAACTGTTTTGCCGCCGACGGTTGTTACATAACAACCGGTGTAAGTGAGCCGAGAATATATTATATCCCAACAACCGGCACAACACAACCTAGACGTTTTTTTTCGGGGTCGGCCTACTATTTATTAAACTGCACGGCTGGGAGCTCCAGCGCTCGTCAATATGCATCAAATGTTGGCTCACCTATGCCTTCTGTTAGTCCTAATCGCTGCTATGCCAACTATACTGGAACAGGAGGAGGATTGGAACATTCTGGAAATTATTCACTTAATGGAACTCCAGTTTCTTTTGATGTGACAAATTGTCCAATTGATAAATACATTCCCATATTATTTTTGGGGGCTGGTGGTCTGGCATTTTTGACTTTAACGCGCAAGTTTAGTAATTGAAAATAAGTAGCCAAAAGCGAATAACAAACAGAAATATACGCTGCTGGCTGATTTTTTTAACAAATGTAAAATCTGCTGAGTATTTTCATAGGTATTTTTGCTTTCATAAAATGATGGAAAATATAACAATCAAATCGGTCTCGGTAGCAGATTATAAAACAATACAAGCTATAGCGAAGCAAACCTTTCATGAAACTTTTGCCGACAGCAATTCTGAAGAAAACATGCAAAAATATCTTTCAGAAAGTTTTAGTGATGACAAAATCATTGGCGAACTGGAAAATATAGATTCTATATTTTTTATTGCTGAAGTAGATAATCAGGTTCTCGGCTATCTTAAATTGAATACCGGAAATGCGCAAACAGAATTACAAGATTCCGAAGCGTTAGAAATTGAGCGTATTTATGTTTTGCGTGCGCATCATGGAAAAAAGGTTGGTCAATTGCTTTATGAGAAAGCGGTAGAAACTGCTGTATCAAAAGCTAAAAATACCATTTGGCTTGGCGTATGGGAAGAAAACAAAAGAGCAAGGCGATTCTATGAAAAAAATGGCTTTGTGCCTTTCGACAAACATCTTTTTAAAATGGGAGACGACGAACAAACAGACATTATGATGCGCAAGAATTTGCTTTTGGATAACCAATAATTTAAAAGGTGTGATTTAAGCACAAAACTTCAAATCACACCTTTCTGTATATTATCGTTTAACAAGTTGTACTTTACGTTATCGTAAAAGTAAAATCTTACAGATGCGAAACACTTACTCAGGCGCAATTAAAAGGCAAAGCCTATACCTATTGCTACAACACGATTTGTCCAGGTTGGATCTGGTGTCGTATATGGGTCAATCATTTTTAAGCCCAGACCGTATCCGGCATGAATATTCCAGCCATTTGACAACTGATATCCCGCAAGGAAATTAATCCCGAAATCACTTCTTTGTACATCTTTATTGTCGCCAAATTCCAGATCCCGCTTTGATGATTCTGGCGTAGATACCGAATTACGAATAGAAAAACCATCTATTTTTACGCGACCACTGATGGCAACAGCATAATATGGGCCGGCACCAAGAAAAATTTCCCCTTTTCCGACGTTAAAATTAAACACGGCATTTACAGGAATTTCCAGATACATGGAGCTGATTTTCACATTTCCTTCATAAGTATTGTAACCATCTGCAGGATCTGGGCGCAAATAGGAAAATGGATACTTACCTCCTTTTCCGATTAGAGTTAAGCCCGGTTGGATGGAGAACAATTCAGAAATCGGAAGATCTACCGTTCCACCGATGTACAGCGATGTATTTGTTTTGAACTCCAAACCCGAAGGCCCATCATAAATACTGGCATCGCCCTGGGAAGAAATTGTGGGTAAAGAAACTCCAGCTTTAATACCGAAAGTTACGCCTTTTGTTTGAGCAAATGAAGTCACACCAAGGGCTAACAAGAACGTAGTAATTAATATTTTTTTCATAGCAATTTAGATTTCCAGATGATTAAATTTAGGAAAAACTAGTTGCTAAACGAAAAATATAGTTGATTTAATAAACATTTAATACAGCAGAAAAACCTGAGCTGATAAACCAATTAAACAGAAAAAGCCGCTTGTTGGGCGGCCAATATATATAGGGATATAGAACTTCTATCTTATCTGAGCGATAATTGTTTTATTATCGTCGCCTGGCAGATTAATAACTTTGCTTTTCGAAAGCGTAATTTCAATAGCTGTAGAAACATCATTTTTATTTGCCATAGCAGCTACTTTAGCCGTAATGTTTTCCAGAAGCATTAAGGTTGAAAAATAATTTCTATCAAGTGTTTTGATATATGCCAAATCTCTATTACTAAAAGCGTATTGTTGATTTGACTTCTCTGTATAATACACTTGGGTACGATCCAGTAATAATAATTTCTCTGTGATTGCGGCAAGGCAACTTTGAGATAAGTTTAAGCCTTTTATTGCCACAATACTATTGTCTTTAATCTCATAATCCAAACCATTAAAATGAACGGTAGTGAGGTGTTTTCTATTGAAAATGGCTTCAGATTTTGGTAGATTTTCCAGTTCCGATGCGCCGTTTTTGATAAGCGCTTTGTTAAACTTATAACGCTGAGACAATAATTTTTTCATCAAGGCATCTCCATCGACTGTATGCATCTGAGCTTCCTGCGCCTGTAACGGTTGAAAAGACAGACTTGTTAAAGTAACGGTAAGAACGAGCAGTGATGATATTATTGTTTTCATGGCAGCAAATGTACATATAATAAATTCATTTTAACGTAAAACTGTCTAAGTTATAATACACATTTTTAATCATTATGTGTTTTTTAGATTGACAATTATCAACAGTCGAACGTCATAAAATCAATAATCATTTATAAGAGTTTAACAAGGAGGCTGATAGCGCAAAACATCGTTATAATTATAATAGATATTGAAGCAGACAAGAGTGTAAAAACGAAACCAGAAAACAGCCTGCAGATAATTTACTAACTTTGTCTCATGTCAATCGAAGAGTTAGAAGAATGGTTTAAAACCGCACCACGCCCGCAAATGCCGGTAATTATTGGCCCCGCAGAGCAAGTTAACGACTATGATCACTTTCTTGAATCACATTTTACTCCTTTGAAAGCAAATCCGGATAGTAAGGTGAACATGCCTTTATTGCACCGCTTAAAAAAAATGAAATTGATTATCGAAAGCAATCAATAAGACGGCGTTTAACACCATTATTTGTTAAAAAAACAAATAAGTATTTGATTTTCAGATTTTTATTTATTAAATTCATAAACCAAATATATCGGTTATGAAAATGATTAAACATCTGCTGGATACCAAATCTGCGTTGATTATTGCTGTATCTCCTCAAACCTCAGTGTTCGATGCACTGAAAGTGATGACAGAGCAGAACATCAGTTCTGTATTGATTATGGAAAATGCAACACTCCTTGGAATATTTACAGAGCGCGATTACGCAAGAAAAATTATCCTTCAGGGAAAATCCTCAAAAGATACATTAATTACAGAAGTAATGACGGAAAATCCGATCGTGATTGGCCTACGAGATTCTATAGATGATTGTATGAAAATTATGACAGCGAAACACATCCGCCATTTACCGGTTGTGGTAAATGATGTTGTAACCGGAATGGTTTCTATAGGCGATGTCGTAAAATTTGTTATTGAAGATCAGAAACAAACCATTTCTCAACTCGAAAGCTATATTAGCGGATAAAGCAAATTGCTTTCCTCACTATTTTGAAATTATGCTTTTGCCGTCGACTTTTCTTCGGCTTTGACTACTTGTTTCATTTCCAACTGTCCATTGTACTGCGCACCAAGTTCAATCTTTAATGTATCGGTCTTAATATCGCCGTTTACCTTTCCTGTACTTTTAATTTCCAGTTGAATCACTTTTACATTTCCGTTTACGGTACCGTAAATTATTGCAGATTTAGTATCAATATTTCCTTCAATTATTCCCTTCTCACCCAAAATAATGCCCTTGTCTGTTTTTACGTTGCCTTCAATTTTCCCATCAATACGAATTACTGAATTTCCGGAAACTTCACCTGTAATCTGAATATCAACGCCAATAATTGTAGAAATTTCATGTTGATTGAGGTCTAAATGCTCGGCTTGTTTATTTTTCTTGAACATATTATTCGAGTATTAAAAAAGATCGTGGACTTATAGGTTTTCCGTTTTTATGGATTTCGTAATGAAGATGCGGACCAGTAGAACGCCCCGTGGAGCCAACTTTACCAATTTTATCACCAGCGGCAATGTCATCTCCAACTTTTACCAATATTTTAGATAAATGCCCATAATAAGTTTGAAAACCGTTTGCATGGTTAATTACGATACAATTTCCGTAACCGCCCCGCCGACCAGCAAAAATGACTTTTCCGTTAGCGGTAGATTTCACAACATCTCCAATAGAACCGCGAATGTCTAAACCCTTATGATTTTCTACATTTTCTCCGGTAAATGGGTTTTCTCTATGCCCAAAAGTTGAAGTGATTGTACCATAATGCGGATATCCCATTGGAGTAAACGCCACATTACGCACCATTTTATCCAGGTAATTTTCGTAAAATGTACTGGCTTCTTCTATATCAAAAATATCATCGCCTTCTTCACCGCCAACATTGTCTTTTATAACAGGTTTGATTCCTCTGGCTTTCAAATATTTATTGATCGCCAGTAATTTTTGATCGATAGCTTCATAACGCTTTTTCAACGCTGCAGTGTCTAGCTGCGAAATTGCTTTCTTGCGTTTCAATAAATCTAGTGCGATTTTATTTCGTGAGGATTCTAAGATAGTTTTGGAATAATTGAGGTACACAATTACAGAAATTAAAACTACGAAGAGTACAATTAAACTCAGCACGTATTTTTTCCAGTGCTCAATATAGAAACTTGGGATTTGAATGGGCTTACCGGCATTTTGATTTTTATTCACAAAAATGACCGTTGTTTTAGCCTGTTTTCTCGGCATAATTACTACACTTGTTTGCTTGATTGCGCAAATATAAAGCGTCAAAAAACATATGAAAATTAGCAACAAACTTGATACAAAGCACATTACATAAAAATCCGGTTTCCAAATATTTGCTTGTAAAACAAAACGGACTTAAACGCCGAAAATTGTACAGCTTGTAATTTGTATGTTGGATTTGCTTAAAATTGAGCAGATTTTCGTTCATCACGATGCGCAAAAATCTATTTCATACGATCCTTTTCATCAGAATTTCCGCTATTAATCTGGCGGTTTTTGAAGGTCTTTCCAAGATTGAGATTATACGACAGATTTAGAGAAACGCGACGGGTAAGATATTTCTGGTACGCATCGATATTCAAATTACCTGTTGAAGAAGTATAATCTAACACGCTGGTATTGAAAATATCTGTAATCAGAAAACGTGCATTTAACTTTTTATTGAAGAAAGATTTGCGCAGTCCGAAATCAATTGAATAATTGGCAACGTAAGTTAAGTTAGATGCTATAAATGGCGACAAATATGTTCCTGAAAGATCAGCTTGCCAACTATCTGAAATTTTAAATACATGATTTGATTTTACCTGAGCAATGAATTTCATGTTTTTCTCTGTTACAAAATCGAGCATTTTATAAAATCCAAGTAAGTTATTGGTCGTATTCCACCATTTGGTAATGGTATATGGAAGATAAATGTTTAGTCCGTATATGGTTTGTTTACTTACATTTTGCCAAAAGTAACGCGCTACCAAATTTTCAGGACCTGCAGGTAATAACACAGTGGAGAATACATCGGTTGAAAAAGACGATATGAGGGTAAAATCATATTTATTGTTTAGCGAGTATGTTAGTTGCAGCGAATTCGAGTATTGCGGCAATAGATTTGGATTTCCTTGTATGTAGGTATAATCATTTACACGCCACTCAAAAGGATTTAATATATTGAACGATGGCCTGTTAAACCTTCGGGTATAATTAAAAGTCAATGTTTGATCTGTATCCCACTTTTTTTTGATCAAAACAGAAGGAAAAAAATTGATATAATTTCGATCGAAAGAAACTGCATTGGTAGATGAAATGCCAATAGATTTTGTCCACTCGCTCCTTAAACCTACTTGTACCGAAAAGTTTTCCCAGTTTTTTAAATATTCGGCATATGCAGCGCTAATATTTTCAGTATATCCAAATTCATTGGAACGACTGGTATCATAAACGTAATTTCCACCAGTCATGTAATCATACCGAACGTTATTTTGTGTAGTGGTTCTGGTAAATTTCAAACCAAATTTAAGATGATCTGTATTTTTGTATTTTTTACTGAAGTTGCTTGCCAGGCTGAAATTGCGCACATCTACAGGGATATAATTTCGGTATAATGAATCTCTGACAAAGTTCCCGGCGGCATCGGTATATCTTGAATTAAAATCTCCGCTTCCATTACTCAAAGATCGTGTTAAATCTGCCAGAACATTTAACTCAGAGCCTAAGGAATCCAATTTCCAACTATAATTTAATGAAGAATTGTAAAGTTTGTTTTGTGTAACATTTAAGAAGACACCTCTGATGTTGTTAGTCAATATGTCATTCGAATAAAGCGTGCTGATCGAACTGGTTTGTACATTTGCGTTATTTACATTACCATTAAATTCTGCAGCAATTGAATGTTTTGCGTTAATGTCATAACTGCCACCAATCCGAAAGTTCTGGCTGGTGTTTCGAATATCATTTACATTTTCTGTTGTATATTGGTTGCCCAGAGAATTTCGATGGTCGCCGAAATATGTATTTCGATTTTTCTCTTCGGCATTATAACTTCCAAACAATTGAAGCTTTTTATAATTATAGTTTAACTGTAGATTACCAGAATATGAAGGCCACATTGGTGAAGCAATTTCTCCACCAATAATTGTTGTTAACCCTGCTGAATGACTTTTTTTTAATACAATATTTAAAATCCCACCAGCACCTTCTGCATCGAATTCAGCTCCAGGATTTGGAATTATTTCTATAGAAGCAATATTTTCTGATCGCAAGCTGGCTAGATAACTTTCCATTTGTTCCAGACTCATTCTTAGCAACCGGCCATTAACCATAACCTTTGTACCAGAGCGGCCGTTAATGGAAATATCTGTTCCGTTTACAATAACTCCGGGTGCGTAATTGAGTAATTCCGTTACATTTCTGCCTGCTGTTAAAGAGGTTTCGCCAACGTTTAAGATATATCGGTCGGTTTTTCTGGTAATGAATGGTTTAGTTGAGGTAATTTTTACTTCTTTTAAAAGTTCTGCAGAATCATCCAGTTGTATTTTCCGCAATTCATTTAAACCTGGTTTGACTGTGATTGAAACATTTTTACTTTTATACCCCAACAAAGAAATTTCCAGGTTGTAATCCTTCGCTTCCAAACGATCAAAACTAAAAACCCCAAGTGTATCGGCTACTACACCTTTGACAAATACTTTATTATTGAACAAACGAATCGATGCAAATGGTGCACCCTGCTGTGAAGAACTCAGAATAACCTGTCCTTTTATTGTAGCGGATTGCGCGAAAATTTTGCTCGCAAATAGAATGGAAATTACAATTGTGTACAATATGGCAGAACGTTTTTTTGTCATAGATTTGAGTAGATGCATTAAAATACAATTTCTAATGAATCAACAAAACTATTTTCGACGAGTCTTAGGTATTTACAGACAGAAATCTTTAATTAATAGACAGATTAGTATTCTGGAACTGTTCTTAAAAGAATATTACGGAAAAATCTGAAATACGAAGCCACAATTAACCGTAAAATTTAATACGCGTATTCTAGACTTTAATCTGATATCGCTACCATTTCCACTCGCCTGCAATTTGCAGTGGTTCTTTCAAATTCTGAGATTCTAGAAATGCCTTTAATTCCTGGCTACCCAAAACCGCAACCGGAATTTTGGTTGTATTTGCAAGTGCATAAGTAAGCATCGCACTGTATCTTACTGTATTTTTAAGTTCTTGTTCGTCTACTAATTGGAATGAATCGCCATCAGAATGGTAAAATGGTCCGGAATTGTTGGGAAGCTTACCGCCAAAACCCCCTCCGGTTGGAATACCTTCTAGCATGAATGGCTGATGATCGCTGTGTAAACCTGCACCTGCATTAAAAAGGTTCTTAAAACCAGAATCAATCTTCACAATATCTGCGCCCCAGTCTGTAAACAAGGTTTTCATTTCGGCCCGCGAAGTAGAAAATCCTTTCGGATCGTTGGTCATATCATAATTAAGCATAAACTTAACCTGATTCAATGTACCATCTTCTTTCGCATTTTCTATATATGCTTTTGAGCCCAGCAAACCTTGTTCTTCTCCCATAAACAGAACAAACTCTACGGTTCTTTTGGTCTTTAAGTTTAGTTTTTTAAATGTGCGTGCCATATCCATAATGGCGAAAGATCCGATACCATTATCAATTGCTCCGGTTGCCAAATCCCAACTATCCAAATGGCCGCCAACAACAATTTTATCTTCTGGCAAATCTGTTCCTTTAAAAGTTGCAACAACGTTTCTGGCTTTAATCATTCCGGAGAAATTGGTCATAATAATATGTGCAACCTGCGGCTGATTTTTCAATTTTTCTTTCAGTGCCATTCCATCTTCCAAACCTATACAAACTGCCGGGATTGGAATCAATTTTCCGGTAACAGAAGCCGTTCCCGTTAGCAACACACCGTTTTTAACTGTATTGATGATAATCACTCCTTTTGCTCCGTACTTGGTTGCGATAGCCGTTTTTTCAGATCGGTGTAGTGATTTTGTTCCTGCCGGAGAGCCGGGCAATACGCCCAGATAAATTAACGCTATTTTGTTTTTAAATTGATTCGGCTTTGCCTGATAATCGGCTTCCAAACCATTTCCTGCATCTACAATATCGCCTTCAACATCTGCCTGTACAGGAGAATGTGCAAGGGTTACGGCTTTCATCGACTTAAGATTTGTACGATTTTCGCCAATTTGAACATTAATAGTTTTCCTACTCCAGCTTTCTACTTCAAAAGGTTGAAATTTTACATCGCATCCGTAAGATTTCAACAAATCAAATGCATATTGTTCTGCCTTTGCCCCATTTTCAGAACCCGTCAAACGATGTCCTATTGTTTCGGTTTCGTATTTTAAAGTTTGATACGCTCTGGAGTTTTGCTGAACATCGGTATTAATTTTTTGAAAAACATCTCTGAACTGATCTTGCGCCTGCACAAATAAAACAGCGCAGATAAAGGCTGCTGAATATAAATATTTCATTAAAGTTTAGTTTGATTGCACTGAAAGTAAACAATTTTAGCTTCCTAGCAGTGGCTGTAACGTATATTTTGCTTATCTAAACAAATTCCTGCGTTATTACGTTCAGGCATTCAACATCTATACAATTGGAGACATCAGCTAATGAGTCAAGTAAATCTTAGTAATCATCAAAAAAATCTCAAATTCCAGATATTTAGATTATCGCTTTAACGGGGAATAACCATAATTTCGATCCTATTGGGTTTCAAAAAGTTCCGATAATTTTTTACCTAACATATCTCCACGGAGATCTTGCGCAATAATTTTACCGCTTGGATCTATCAGAAAATTTGAAGGTATGACTTTTATATCAAAAATGGATTTCGCTTTTCCGTTGAAGTCACTAACATTTTGCCAAATTTGTATGCCATCCTGATATAACGCTTCCAGCCATTTATCTTTGTCTCTCTGACGATCCACGGTAACACTGAGAATGTGAAATCCTTTTGAATTAAAATTTTGGTAAGCCTTTATCAAGCTAGGATTTTCATCCCTACAAGGCTTACACCAACTGGCCCAAAAATCAATCAGTAAATACTTCCCTTTGTAATCCGCAAACGCTATCCCTTTCTTGCCTGTTGTATCCATTAAAGTAAGTTCCGGGAGATATTTCTTTCCATTTGCAATTGCTTTTGACGTTCTTATTTTGGTGAGTAAAGACTTGGCAGATGGTAAACGTCGTATCTCTTTGTCTAACATCTGATATAACGTTTCTATGTAAACTGGTTTAGACCTAATCCTAGGACAATCTGAAGGAGACATGGCATATTTCCACAAAGAATATAAACCTAGTGGAGACGCATTAAACTTTATCACATTATCCTTAAAAATATCTTCTTCGATATTGGTATTAAGAGAGTCTTTTATTCTAGTTATCTCATTCTGTGCCATTTCAAACGACTGCCTTTCGTAATCGATATTTTTCAGTAACGAGTCTCTCATTTTCATGGTATAGTGGATGTCACTCTCCATCTCGGCAAATTCACGACTATATTGAAACTTAGTTTGAATCTTTGGCTGCAAATAACTATCGAATTGAAATTCATAATTAGAAGCGCCAGTCCAAAATTTTATAAGGGTTGATTTTGATTTTTTCCAGAGAAAGGTAAAATTCAAAAATTTGGGCTCTTTTACATGGGTGATGAACGATAATTGACCGCCTTTAATACTACAAGTATCATAGGAAGTTGTCCCATCAATACTTAAAATCATAACACTAACCTTTCTGGGAGAGTCTTTAAGATTTTTCAAATCGGCTGTAATTTTTAAAACATTATCGTCACTTTGTTGACCAAATAAAAGTCTAGCTTGAAAAAACAATAAAAAAAATATAAATCGCATACCAGTTTATTTATCAAATAGACGACTTATTCTGCTATTTAAATCCCTTGCATATTTTGTAGACTTTAGTCTGTCTGAAAGCAACTTATAATAAACTCTTGGATCAATCCCTTCGCTTTCCATGCTGGCTCGTAATGGGAGTTCATACATTTTTACAACATATTGCAATTGGAAAAGGCTCATTGGTGAGTCGGAATATTTCTGATAAAAACTGATTTCGTTTCCATCGTTTAATATTTTGTAATATTCATCTAATTGCTTTGTTAATTCTCCCCCTTCAAGTATTTTTGATGTCTTAACTGAATCGACATTTATCACTCTAAACGTAACATCTTCTATAACAATATTCTTACTTTTTAAAGACCAGATACGTTCTCTAATTTTAGAAATTGTCTCAGACATTGTGATATTCGATCTGTCATCAACAAAGATATAGCCCGTTTTTAAAATATCTTCTCCAAGATCCAAAGTACCTTTAAATTCTGCGATTCCATTATGAAACGGAGTAATCAGGAATTTTCCTGTATCTTGTAATGAACTTAGATCTTTTGGCAGGGCTAAGTAAGCGTACTTCACTTTAATACTCGAATCAAGAACTGCCTTTATATAAAACGTAGATTGGGCATTACCAAATAAAGGGAGCAAGATCAAAATTAAAGCTTTAACAATTTTTAAATTCATACTCTTGATACCATGTATAACAAAACAGAATTAATTACGCCTAATATTTTATTTTACATTTTTCATTACAGGTTATTATTATAACCCGTAATGAAAAAATAAACTACTTACTGTGGAACAAACGTTTCCTCAGTGGGACAATATTTTCCACAAGCATTTTCTGCTCTATCTGGTGGAATACCGTAAGAGATGCTACAGTTATAGCAGACATCATAACTAGACCAATTTCCTTCATCACATACCCCACCACCCATTACTTGTTTCATCTCAGCTTTACTGAGTAGATTTTTCTTTTTCATTTTTCTGAGTTTAACTTAAAAAATTTTACACTTCTCCTTCACGCAGGATCAGCTTAAGCGATGCTGGTAACGCCAGCATTCGTTTTGGATTGCTTTATTGCAATTCACAATCCGTTTTTGCGCAAATTTTTATTCTAATCCAAAATATATTCTAGATCTTCCAATTTATATGCAAGGGGCAATACGTATCCATTAACTAAAATCGTTGGAGAATAAGAGATATTTGCTAAATCACACCATTCTCTCTGTTTTTTTATTGCTTCACAAGCATTAGATTCGATACTGACAGGATACTGGAGTAACCATTCTTCATAATTTTTTTTTCTTGAATACCAATGCGCAAGGGCTCGACCAGCAAGATTACTATCCTTTTCAAAAGTAAGCGCTACCAAATGTCTAACAATCTTGGTTCGAAAGTCATCTTGTGAATTGCGAACTGAAAAAAGCACTTTAATGGCGATATCATTTCTAGTTTTTAGTAAATTTTCGATACAAGCATGAGCTCGTGCACATGGGTCACAATATGGATTGCTAACCATAGTAATTACTGTAGATCCAAATGGATTACCAAATTTAACAGGTGCAAGCTCATCACTGACATCGTAATAAGGTTGGCTTACTAATATTTGATTGAAGACTTGGTTATTGTATTTAAATTTGCCTAATTGTCGACTAAGCGGTAGAGTAACTTGTTTATAAAATTGTGAAAGTATCGATCTCAATAAAATAGGTATCAAAAAACAAATTGGGACTAAATAGAATAAGATTGGCTCAAAAATTAATTCTAATGTTTTGGAGTTTATACAAATCAAAAATTCAAACCAAAGAGCCATCTGAATGCTACAGCATAATATACACCAAGTTCTAGCTTTATACTGATAAATAATAGACCATATTGTATATGGTAGCGAAACTAAATTTAACCAAGCTAGGAAATTGATCGATTTAGGATAAATAAGTAGCAATATTAACGAACCAGAAAAATAAAAAAAACCAATTTCACTCCAGCTTAACCAAGGAGTTAATTTAGATGCCTTTGAGGTTAATATTTTATTGCAACTATACTTATCTGTAAAAGTGCAAATGTCTACTGATAATGTATTTTCAGGAACTGTAGTTTGAATAATTAATAACAGACTTATCATACTCCCAAAACATTTAACTATCACAATTAATATGCTAGATGTGGGAACCTGATTTGACAAAATGGTTAAACACAGAATAACTAAAAATATAATCAATGCAGTGGGATAAAGCATTTTATTTAGAATGGCGTTTAAATATTGCAAGAGGTAGTCCTTCTCTATACTTTTTTCCGTTTTTTCAGCATATAATGCTATGCCATCCCACCTTCTCAGAAAAACATCTTCTTTCATTAATAATTCACGACCGCCATCCCTATAGCAAACAAGATCTCCTTTAATATTATTTACCAAAATATATTTCCCTCCGTCGTCATATAGATGTGCGATAAATGGGAATAATAACTCTGCGCGATTGTACTCGGCTTTATCAATTTTGTAAACTTCGTTGATAATGTTCCATTTATCTAAACAATCGCTCAACGATAAAATACTTGGATACTCATAATGCTCCTCGATACAATTTGCGATTGATATGCTGCTAACATTCACTTTAAGATCTCGTAATAGCATTGAAGCAACATTTTTCAGTTTTTGTCTATCTATACTAAATAAATTCATCGGAAAAATAAATCTGCATTTTGGTTAGGTTACTAATCGATTACAAAATATTTTTTTTAAGAAACCTATCTCATTTTGAATTTATGTAGTTTTTAGGACTACTCCAAACATTTGAAAAGCTGTTTACATAAAAAGTAGAACATATTAAACAACTGTCTACACAAATTTAAATGTATGGCGAAATGAATGAAAATATCTCGTAAATGACATATTCAGATTTAGTTAAGCTAAGTCAAATTGATTTTTTCTTTTAGAAAGGAAAGAATATTCTAGAGTGCAGAGATGGGGATTTAACGTATATTTAGTATTTGAATCAGTTCTGATATTATCTTCCTAAGATCGAAATTCGACGCAGCAACAAGATGATGTATCAATTGTAAACCTAATCACTAGTTTTCTTCTTAGGAAAAACCAACGACGCCACTACGCTGATAAGTAATATGGCCACAATTACAATTAAAGAATGTTCTGTTGTGAAACCAAGTTTTTCCAGATAAACATGTGCCAGCATTTTAATACCGATAAAGGTTAAAAGAACTGCAAGTCCGGTTTTTAAGTAATGGAATTTGTGGATAATATTAATCAGAAGAAAAAACATGGACCGTAAGCCCATAATGGCAAAAATATTGGAGAAGAACACAATATATGGATCTTTCGTAACGGCAAAAATTGCCGGAATAGAATCTACAGCAAACAAAAGATCTGTAAATTCTACAATCAATAGCACTAAAAACACCGGCGTAACATAACGCTTGTGGTCTATTTTTACAAAGAAATTCTTGCCTTCATATTTTGGATGGATAGCAAAAATTTTGGAAGCCCATTTTACAACCGGATGTTTTTCTGGATCTATTTTTTCATCCTCATCTTTATTAAAAAACATTTTCACGCCTGTAAACACCAGAAATGCGCCAAAGACATATAGAATCCAACCAAATTTTGTAATTAATGCAGCGCCAACAAAAATGAAAATAAACCGCATGATAATGGCACCTAAAATCCCCCAGAATAAAACGCGGTGATAATATTTCTCTTCAACAGAGAAGGCCGAAAAAATAAGTACAATGACAAAAATATTGTCGATAGAAAGTGCATATTCAATCACATACCCGGTAAGGAACTCAACGCTCAGATTGTTGCGGTAAACATTCAGGCTTTCTTCAAAATTTCCTGGGATGAGTTTAATATTGTGTTTATGTTTTTCTACAATTTCACTTAGATGCGCAAAATCTTTAATGCCGTGTAACTGATGACCTTCAATGCGTAACAGAAAATAAAAACCGAGTGCAATGGCAATCATTACCACACTCATAATTCCGGCTTGTTTTAGACTTACCACATGATCTTTTTTACTGAAAAGACCAAGGTCTAACGCCAGGATTCCGGCAATAAATACCAGAAAACCTAAACTGAAAATCAACTCATTGCTCATTATTTTTTGCGTTCAGTGGTGTAGAGAACGAGTTCTTCTAGTCCCGTTCTGGCTTCACCAGGTTCAAATTGGTGTAAAATATCAAAAGCGTCTTTTTGAAATTCGAGCATTTTTTGGTTGGCATAATGCACACCTTTTTTCTCATTTACAAAATCGATGATCTGCTGTATTTTGCCGGTATCTTCCTGATGGTTTTTTACGAGATTAATAATTTGTTTACGCACTGCTTTATCAGAATTATTCAGCGCATAAATCAAAGGCAAAGTCACTTTTTTCTCTTTAATATCAATCCCTAAAGGTTTGCCTACATCGTCTGTTCCGAAATCAAAAGTATCGTCTTTAATTTGAAAAGCCAATCCAACTTTCTCGCCAAACAGGCGCATTTTTTCTATAATTTCATCGCTTGCCCCAGCAGATGCTGCACCGGCGGCACAACAGGATGCAATTAGTGAAGCTGTTTTCTGACGGATAACTTCATAATAAAGTTCTTCAGAAATATCCATACGCCTAACTTTTTCAACCTGTAAAAGCTCTCCTTCACTCATTTGTTTTACCGCTTCTGATACAATTTGTAACAAGCGATGTTCATTATTGTTTACCGAAAGCAATAAACCTTTTGCCAAAAGAAAATCGCCTACCAAAACTGCGATTTTATTTTTCCAAAGGGCATTGATAGAGAAAAATCCGCGGCGTTCATAAGCGTTGTCTACAACATCATCATGAACCAGCGTTGCTGTATGCAAAAGCTCTACAAGTGCGGCACCGCGATGCGTAGATTCTGTAATTCCGCCACAAAGTTTCGCGGCAAAAAACACAAACATTGGCCGCATTTGCTTGCCTTTTTGTTTTACTATATAATGGGTAATCCTATCCAGTAATGGAGCATCACTGTGCATAGATTCTTTAAAGGTTTTTTCAAACGCTTTAATGTCAGCAGCTATAGGTTTTTGTATCTGATCGATTCCCGGCATTAAGTCGAAAAATTTTGATTGCAAACTTAAGCTAATTTCGCTTAAAATGAGCATTCATCGCATCCTTATAATTCGCGCCAGCTTATTTTAAACCTCAATTGCATCGAAATTAGCCAATTAACCCATACTGCTAACAAATTACTTCGGATTGATTTTTATAATCGGCTCAAAACTTTACATTTATTCCAGGTTACTGCCGATACATTATGATTAAAACACTGATACAAAAAGTTATTCCTTCAAAAAAAAGATATCAGGTTTTGCTGGGTTTGGCGGCTGTTTTGGTTTCTACATATCTTTTAGGGCCGCGGCCAAAAAAACCAATTTTCCATACTGATCTTCCCCATGTTCCGGATCTTGATGAATTAGATCATTTTGTTAGCGAACATGAATCACAACTGAACATTAAAGCAGGAAACGAGGCTGAAATTGTTTGGGCCGATCAACAAAATCAGCAAACAGAATACGCAGTCGTATACCTCCACGGATTTTCTTCATCAAAAGTAGAAGGTGATCCTATTCATAAACAGCTGGCCAAAAAACTACACGCAAATCTATATTTGCCACGACTTGCAGAACATGGATTAAATACATCTGGGCCTTTACAATATTTCACCGCCGATAAACTTTGGGAAAGTTGCAAACAGGCTTACGCCATTTCCAGAAAACTCGGAAAAAAAGTAATTCTGATTGGAACATCTACCGGAGCAAGCATGGCCTTAAAACTTGCCGCTACCTATCCTTTTATTCACAGTTTAATTTTGATTTCGCCCAATATTGAAATTAACGACAGAAATGCATGGATGTTGAACGATCCGTGGGGATTACAAATTGCGCGACGTGTTTTGGGCAGCGATGAACGTACAACAGACGGCAGAACAGAAGAATTTAAGAAATATTGGTATACCAGTTACCGCATTGAAGCGCTTGTAGAATTGCAGGAGCTGGTAGAAAGTACAATGAACAGAAAATTATTCCATCTGGTAAAGCAACCGGTTTTGATGCTCTATTACTATAAAAACGAACTGGAGCAAGACCCAACGGTACGCGTAAAAGCCATGTTGAAAATGTTTTCGCAACTCGGTTCTCAGGTTAAAAGAAAAGTAGCGATTACAAATGGCGGTCATCATGTTCTTGGTTCATACGTTACCTCCAAAGATTTACCGGCAGTAAAATCTGCGATCGATCAATTTGTCGATTCAATTCTTTAAGATTTATCTAAATCTCCAATCTATCCCTCAAGCAGTTTACATCACACAAAAAGCGCACAGAAATCATTTCCTAAACTCATTTACTCCATGAAACTCAAGATCTTTTGTCTTCTCTTATTAACCGCATTTGCGCAACTATCATTTGCACAAAACCAAGCTTTTAATTTAGGACAGGTTGTTAAAATTAACTCGTCAATTTTATCGGAAACCAGAATATTGAACATTTATCTGCCAGAGGGATATTCGCCGGATTCAGGCAAAAAATATCCTGTAATTTATTTGCTGGATGGTTCTGCCAACGAAGATTTCATTCACATTACCGGCCTGGTTCAATATTTGACTATGATTGAGTTTATGCCAAA
Organism: Pedobacter terrestris; assembly: GCF_052343045.1. Taxonomy (NCBI): domain Bacteria; kingdom Pseudomonadati; phylum Bacteroidota; class Sphingobacteriia; order Sphingobacteriales; family Sphingobacteriaceae; genus Pedobacter; species Pedobacter terrestris. The sequence continues at coordinate 3,913,399 of NZ_CP180264.1, forward strand.
ATCGATTGTGGTGGGAATCGCTAATATAGATCGTAAAAGAGATTTCACTTTCCCTACGCAGATTGCAGACGATAAGAAAGATTATCCTACTACCGGAAAATCAAAACATTTTATCCAATTTATGGAAAATGAATTGCAGCCATTTATCCAGCAGAATTATAAAACAACTTCAACAAAAACCATTATCGGGCAATCGCTTGGTGGTCTACTGGCTGCAGAAATCTTACTAAAAAAGCCTCAGCTGTTTAATCAATATATTATTATTAGTCCGAGTTTCTGGTGGAATAATGAATCATTAATCAACGATTTTCAGCATACTTTTAAACAGCCTAAAGTGGCAACAAAAGTATTTATTGCTGTAGGCGCTGAAGGAAAAATTATGGAAACTGATGCAAAAAAGTTTGCAGAAACCCTGGAAAGTAAAAAGTCTCAGAACCTTAAAATCGATTTTGTACCGATGCCTGCAGAAAATCATTTAACCATATTACACAATGCCGTTTACAACGCTTTAAAAGCTTTAAATTATCAAAAACCATAATCGGAAAAAACAGACTGCTTTCTGAATGTGAAATTAAAGAGAAATCTGCTCCTTTGTTATTATGTTTTGAATGATCATTTCTGCGTGTACACGCGAATTTTCAATAAACAATTTATGCGTATCCAAACCACCGCAAACCACACCAGCAAGATACAGTCCATCAACATTGGTTTCCATGGTTTCTTCATTGTAGGCTGGGCAAAGACTTTCTGGTAACTCAATGCCGAACTTCCGCAGCATTGCAAAATCTGGCTGATAACCGGTCATCGCAATTACAAAATCATTTTTCACTGTAATCAACCCATCAGGTGTTTGTACATCAACTTCGCCTTCACGGATATGTACAACTTCAGAATTAAAATGTGCAGCGATACTACCTTCCTGAATCCTGTTTTCTATATCCGGCCGCACCCAATACTTTACATTTGGACCTAATGTTCCGCTTCGGATTACCATAGTCACATTTGCACCTTTTCTATAGGTTTCAAGTGCGGCGTCTACACCAGAATTGTTTGCACCTACAACAAGTACATTTTGAAAAGCATACAAATGCGGATCTTTATAATAATGTGTCACCTTTGGCAAATCCTCTCCCGCAACTTTCATTAATAATGGAACATCGTAGAAACCAGTGGCAACAACTACGTTTTTTGCCGTATAATTTGATTTGGAGGTTTGAATTTCAAAAAGAAGGCCAGCTTTCTTCACGTGATTAACACGCTCAAACAAGTTGATTTTTAAATCGAATTTTTCCGCCACACGGCGATAATATTCTACCGCTTCATTTCTGTTTGGCTTCGGACTGATTGTTACGAATGGAACGCCACCTATCTCTAATTTTTGAGAGGTAGAAAAAAAAGTCATAAACACCGGATAATTGAACAGACTATTTACCAGTGCACCTTTTTCTATAATGATATAACTCAAATTTGCTTTTTGAGCTTCAATTGCACAAGCCATTCCAATTGGTCCGGCGCCAATAATCAATACATCAAAATGTTCCATGGGCGCAAATTGCACAATTGGCGCCAAAATTTGTTCATAGAAAAGTTTTATTTTGGGATTTACCCCAAGTAGAAACCGGATTTAGAGTGATTGGTTTTTTAGCCTTTCATTGCTTTACTCGGACAAGCAAAATCAGTACGTGTTAAAGCGGTATTTTTTATTGCACCATATCCGCCTGCAATATCAATCACTTGTTGTATACCTCTTGCTTTTAAAATAGATGCGGCAATCATAGAACGGTAACCACCTGCGCAGTGTATGTAATAAGTCTGATCTGGCAGAATTTCCGGCATCCAATCGTTGATAAAATCCAGCGGACGGCTTAAAGTAAATTCAAGATGTTCAGATTCATACTCGCCAGGTTTGCGCACATCTAAAGCAATAATTTCTCCGTTAACTGCAGCTTCTTCAAAAGCTTCAGCAGAAATCGATTCTATTGTATCGATTTCCTTATCCGTAGAAATCCAGTTTTCAAAACCACCCTTCAGATAACCAATCGTATTGTCGTAACCCACGCGGGTTAGGCGTGTTATGGTTTCTTCTTCTTTACCTTCGTCTGTTATTAGTAAAATAGGTTGCTGCAAATCGCTAATCAAAGCACCTACCCAAGGCGCAAACTGTCCGTTTAAACCAATATTTATTGCATTTGGAATGAATCCTCTGGCAAAAACCTGAGGATCGCGCGTATCCAACAACAGCGCTCCGGTTTGATTGGCTAGATCTTCGAATTCTTGAGGACTTAAAGCGTTCAAACCTTTTTCGTAAACCTGCTCAATACGCTCAACTTCGCCTTTATTCATTGCCGCATTTTTTGCAAAATACTGCGGCGGAGGCATAATTCCATCTGTTACTTCTGCAATAAACTGAGGTTTTGTTTCGGCCTTTAATGCATAGTTCACCGCTTTTTGATGCCCAAGTGTATCAAAAGTTTCTTTACTCATGCTTTTGCCACAAGCAGAACCCGCGCCGTGAGCCGGATATACAATGACGTCATCTGCCAATGGCTTAATTTTTTCGTTCAATGAATCAAAAAGCATACCTGCCAAATCTTCCATTGTAAGTGCGCCTTTTTGTGCCAGATCTGGCCGACCTACATCTCCGATAAAAAGCGTATCACCACTAAAAATGCAGTGGTGTTTGCCTTGTTCATCCGTTAGTAAATAGGTAGTTGATTCTAAAGTATGGCCCGGCGTATGCAACGCCGTAATGGTTAATGCACCTATTTTAAATTGTTCGCCATCGTGGGCAATATGAGATTGAAATTCCGTTTTCGCCGTTGGCCCGTACACAATGGTAGCGCCAGATTTCTCAGATAAATCTACATGGCCGGAAACAAAATCCGCATGAAAATGGGTTTCAAAAATATACTTGATTTTGGCATTTGCCTTTGCTGCACGTTTTAAATACGTATCAACTTCTCTAAGCGGATCAATAATCGCAGCTTCTCCATTACTTTCTATATAATAAGCAGCTTCGGCCAAACATCCGGTATATATCTGTTCAATTTTCATATCTGAGTTTCATTTTCGAAACAGATCTCTGCAATGAGATACCGTTTCAATTTTTTCCATCCAAAAATACGTCTAAAAGTATATAAGCAGAATGATATTACTCATAATTGCAGAACTTTTACGCATTCGGTATTGTGCGATGGCAAAGATTTATTGGCGCTATTGGCCAGTTTCTACAGTGAGCTCACCGCGGATGGATTTCTCCATGAGTTTACAACTTTCTTCGTTTGAAAGGCCGAGCCCCATAACAAACATGAGTTTAGTTACTGTAGCTTCGAAAGTTAAATCGTAACCGCTTAAAATGCCCATTTTTTGAAGGTCTCTGCTGGTTTCATACCGACCAAGTTGAACCGAACCTTTTTTGCACTGAGAAATATCGACAATAATTTTTCCGCTATCTGAAGCCATTTTAAGACAATCAAGAAACCAGGTTGCTGTGGTGGTATTTCCAGAGCCAAAAGTTTCCATAATAATGGCATCAACTTCTGATTCTGTAATTGCTTTAACAGCTTGTGGTGTAATGCCTGGATATAATTTCAGTACGCCAATATTGGAATTAAAATTCGTTCTCAGCATCAATTTACCTATCGGAACAGGTAGAATGTAGTTTTTATGAAATTGCAGATGTACGCCTGCTTCTGCAAGAACCGGATAATTAGGCGATCGGAAGGCCTCAAATTTCTCAATGTTGTATTTAATAGAGCGGTTTCCTCTAAACAACTGGGCATCAAAATAAATACAAACTTCTGGCACTAAAGCTTTTCCATCTTCTTTGGATGCTGCAATTTCTAAAGCTGTGATAAGATTTTCTTTTGCATCCGTCCGGATTTGTCCAATAGGTAATTGAGAACCTGTCAACACCACGGGCTTTTCCAAATTCTCTAGCATAAAACTTAATGCCGATGCCGTAAACGCCATCGTATCTGAACCATGCAGCACAACAAAACCATCATATTGGTCGTATTTGCGATAGATTAATTCTGCAAGTGTTTTCCAGATTATCGGGTCCATATTGGATGAATCCAAAACGGGATCAAAGGAATGTACGTCCATTTCGTAATTCAATCTGGACAGTTCTGGCACGTTATTCTTGATTTGCTCAAAATCAAAAGGAATCAGCATTCCGTTGGGGTCGTTAACCATACCGATTGTGCCACCGGTATAAATTATTAGTATTTTAGTCATTTGGTAAAGTTGCTCTCAGCAAAAGAACGCAAAAGATTTAGATTTTGAAGAGTTGTTTAAGGAGAAAGGCAATTCAGTAATGCAATTAATCTTTTAACTAAAAGTTAAACCCGATATCTTCTAATCAAAAACAAAAAATTCTGACTTGCTGCCAGATATAATCAAAGATGCCTTAAACTCCAAATATCTTCTTTGAATTTTCCGTAGTTATTTTTGCAACTTCTTCTACAGAGACTCCATAAATATCTGCAATTTTTTGTGCCACATAAATGAGATAGCTGCTTTCATTTGGTTTCCCCCGAAATGGAACGGGCGCCAAATATGGAGAATCGGTTTCCAACACCAGTTTCTCTAAGGGAATCTCCGTTAACACCGCATCTAAGCCAGCTTTTTTATAGGTTACAACACCACCAATCCCCAGATAAAAATTTAGATCTATTGCTTGTTTTGCCTGAGCAACATTGCCTGTGAAGCAATGTAATATCCCTCTAAGTTTTTCGTCTCGTTCACTTTCCAATACTTCAAAAACCTCATCAAAAGCTTCTCTGCAATGAATTACGATTGGAAGCTCCATTTCTTTTGCCCATTTGATTTGTTCGTGAAAGGCATCTTGCTGAATCGCCAAAGTGGTTTTATCCCAATATAAATCTATCCCGATTTCGCCAATTGCATAAATTTCCCGACCTGAAATGCCTGTGTAAATTTGTTGTAAAACGTCTTGGTAACCTTCTTTAACATCACATGGATGCAAACCGGCCATTGCAAAGCAGTTTTCGGGGTATTTTTTAACCAAAGCATCAATCATTGCAACAGATGCGACATCTACATTTGGCAAGAATAAACGGTTAACATCATTTTCAAAACAGCGCTCCATTAATTGTGCCTGCTTTTCTGCATCTTGCTCGTAATATAAATGTGTATGCGTATCGGTAAAAATCATGGTATTATAATGGTATCAGGTAGTTCGTAATATGTATCAAGAATAATGGATCATTTGAATCGGCTTCGTTCTTTCAGATTACCGCTTGTATTTTATTTTTTACTTGTTTTTTTAGGCTTTTTAATTTCAGGTTTTTCTTCTCCAGATTCCGGACTATATTCCATTTCCTTTTTCAAAAATTTCCCGGTCAGGCTAATTGGATTTTGAATTAGACCTTCTGGTGTTCCCTCAAAAAGTATCCGTCCGCCGCCAGCACCGCCTTCTTCGCCAAGATCAATTACCCAATCGGCTACTTTCACTACGTCAAGATTATGCTCGATAACCAAAATTGTATTTCCGCGATCTACCAATTCATTCAATACACCCAATAACACATTAATATCTTCAAAGTGTAAACCTGTAGTTGGTTCATCTAAAATATAGAAAGTTTTACCTGTATCTTTTTTAGACAATTCTGTTGCCAGCTTAACCCGTTGAGCCTCGCCGCCAGATAAGGTTACAGACGATTGACCTAAAGTAATGTAGCCAAGTCCAACATCTTTTAGCGTTTTTATTTTTCTGTAAATGATTGGAATGTGTTCAAAAAATACGCAGGCATCTTCAATACTCATATCCAAAACATCGCTGATGGATTTTCCGCGGTAACGCACTTCAAGCGTTTCACGGTTGTATCTTCTGCCACCACATTCTTCACAAGGCACTTGCACATCTGGCAAGAAATTCATTTCAATCACTTTCATTCCTGCACCCTGGCAGGTTTCACATCTTCCGCCTTTTACATTGAAAGAAAAGCGGCCGGGTTTATAACCGCGAATTTTTGCTTCCGGAAGTTGTACAAAAAGATTACGAATATCTGAAAAAACCCCGGTGTAAGTAGATGGATTAGATCGTGGTGTTCTACCAATCGGCGCCTGATCAATCTCAATTACTTTATCAATTTCTTTAAGTCCACTGATTTTCTCATACGGAAGTGGCGTTTTTTTCGCTCTGAAAAAATGATGGTTTAGAATTGGGTATAAGGTTTCGGTGATCAAACTTGATTTTCCACTTCCGGAAACTCCGGTAACAGCAATAAATTTTCCTAAGGGAAAATCTACAGAAACCTCTTTTAAATTATGTCCGCTTGCTTTAATTATAGAAAGTTTTTGCCCGTTTCCTTTTCTGCGTACTTTGGGCACTTCTATTTGTTTGCGGCCATTTAAGTAGTCGGCGGTTAACGTATTCGATTTCAAAATTTGTTTAGCGGTACCTTCTGCAACAACTGTCCCGCCGTGAATCCCAGCGCCCGGCCCAACATCAATTACCCAATCCGCTTCCAGGATCATGTCTTTATCGTGTTCTACAACTAAAACGGTATTACCTAAATCGCGCAGATTTTTCAGTGCGTTAATTAAACGCTCATTATCTCGCTGATGCAGACCAATACTGGGTTCATCGAGAATGTACATTACATTCATAAGTTGCGAACCGATTTGAGTAGCCAACCTGATCCGTTGTGCTTCGCCGCCAGATAACGTACGCGATGTTCTGTCTAAGGTTAAATAAGTTAAACCAACATCAGTTAAAAAACCAATTCTTGCTTTAATTTCCTTTAAAATTTCTTTAGCGATGATGTTTTGACGATCTGAAAGTCTTTGATCTACATGTTCAAACCAAATATTCAGATTTGTAATATCCATTGAAGACAAATCAAAAATATTTTTGCCATCAACTTTAAAATGAAGACTTTCTTTTTTCAAACGAGCGCCATTACATTCCGGACAGGTTTTCACTTTACGGAAAGCTTCCAGATCTTCAGTTGCAGATTCGCTTCGTTTCTCATTCTGCTCTTCAAGCATTTTAATAATGCCATCGAAAGTTATGTTGTAATTCTGAACGTTCCATTTATTGTATTCTACCGCAACGCTGATCAGATCTTCTGATCCATTTAAGATAATGTTAATCACTTCATCGCTCAATTTTTCTATCGGCGTAGACAATGAGAACGCATATTTCTTAGCGAGAGCCTTTAGAACCTGGAACATCCAAATGTCTCGATATTCGCCCAGCGGGGCCAAACCACCATTCAAAATGCTCAATTTCGGATTGGGAATAACCGATTCTTTATCTACCACGAAAATATAACCCAATCCATCACAACGTTCACATGCACCATAAGGCGAGTTAAAAGAAAAACTATTGGGTTGTGGTTCATCGTAAGAAATCCCTGTTGTGGGGCACATCAAAAATTTACTAAAATGGGCAACATTATTGTCTTTATCACTAATCTTAATCACACCTTTACCCATTTTCATCGCGGTCTGAACAGAATCCAATAACCGTTTACGGTCTTTGGTATCAACCATTAACCGGTCTATAACAACTTCAATATCGTGGATTTTATATCTGTCGACCTGCATTTTTGCAGTAATATCTTTTATTTCTCCATCTACCCGAACTTTTACATAACCTTGCTTACGAATTTGCTCAAAAAGTTCGCGGTAATGTCCTTTACGGCCTTTTACAACCGGAGCAAGAATATTAACGGGCATGCCCTCAAACTTATTGAAGATGTTTTGTAAAATCTGATCTTCACTCATGCGCTCCATTTTCTCACCCGTATTGTAAGAATATGCGTCTGCAACACGTGCAAACAATAAGCGCATAAAGTCATAAATTTCGGTTATGGTGCCTACCGTAGAGCGCGGATTTTTACTGGTTGTCTTTTGTTCAATTGCAATAACCGGACTTAACCCAGAAACCTTATCTACATCAGGGCGTTCCATGCCGCCCATAAATTGACGGCTATAAGCGCTGAAAGTTTCCATGTAGCGGCGTTGGCCTTCTGCATAAATCGTATCAAAAGCCAAAGATGATTTTCCACTTCCGCTTAAACCAGTGATTACAACCATCTGGTTACGTGGAAAAGAAACGTCAATATTTTTCAGGTTATGCACCCGTGCACCATAAACTTCTACTTCTTTTTGCTCGCCTAAATCGACGGTATGTTTACTCATATCTTATAAATGGAAAACGGCTGAAATTTGTTTTGGAACCGACCAAAATTTCAACCCGCAAAATTGCTAAAAATTTTATCAAAATGAAAGGTTAAGCGCTTTTATATTGAGAACTAAGTGTCATAATTTTTGAGGATAAGCATGAGCGATCAGACTGATGTTTCTGCCCCCACATCGGCATTTGTAAGCTTAATCTTAAATTTATCTACCACTCTATTGTGGTTCCATTTTCTGTAGGATGACCTGTGCAAACCAAAACTCTGCCTTTAGCAAGTTCTTCATCAGTAAGTACTTCATTATAATCCATGCGAACGCCGCCTTTCGTACAATTTGCTACACAAGTACTACACATGCCCGCGTGGCAACTATAAGGCAATTTGATTTTATGTTCTAGCGCCACATCTAAAATTCGTTTCGGCCAGGGAATTTCCAGATGATGCACTGTACCTTTAAAATTCAACACTACAGAGTAGGTGTTCTTATCCACAAATTTCTCTGCAGAAGAATCATCTTCATCCAATTCATCTTCTGGCAAAACAAAAGTTTCTCTTTTAATCTGACGAATATCGAATCCCATGCCCAGCAAAGTAATCCGGCAGAGATCCATATAAATGATTGGCCCGCAGGTATAGAAAAGTGCTTCTTTTCTATCCAGATCTAAATATTCATGAATAAGTTTCTCGATGTAAAATTTGTTCAGCCGTGCAGTCATCAGGTTTTTGCTGTTGCTAAATACCCAAACAATTTTTAAGCGATTGGGATATCGGCTTTGCCATTCCGTTAACTCGGCATAGAAAAGTGCATCTTCCATAGATCGGTTACTATACACGAGAATAATTTTCGACGTTTCTTCTGCAACTAACGCAGTTTTTAAAATCGAAAATAAAGGCGTAATGCCCACACCCGCAGCAAAAAGAAACACATTGCGCTGAAGTTTTTTCTCTGGCATATACGTAAACATACCTTGTGGCTCTTGTGCATTTAGGATATCGCCAACAGAAGTTTTATGATGGAGCAACCTGGAGATTTCTCCATTTTCTACACGTTTTACCGTAATAGACAATGGCTCATTCACCAACGGAGAACTGTTAAAAGAATAAGATCTGCGAATTTCCTTGTGTTTGCCTTGAAAAACCAATGAAATAAACTGACCTGCAATGTATTTGGGATACGGCCCATTTACAGGTTTAAAGCGGAGTGTGATATTTTCTCCGGGCTGATTGATGATCTCTTCTATTTGTAATTTATGCATGAACAATGCTAAAATAGATTTTGCCAGATATAATAGCAAACCGATTGCAGATTATGATGGCGAAACAACATACTGTTTAGCAACAAAAAGCGCCCCGATTAAAATCGGGGCGCTCTTACCAAATGCTTGTCTTTTATATATTATATATTATTCTGCGTTGTACGCCAATAATGTCTTCGGTTTTTCGTATCCGTAACGTACTGGATGCTCCATAATCTGTTTCATAGAAATTAATTTATAGACATAGCCACCGGTTTCGCGGTTTAACTTCATCTTATAATAATTATCCTGATTTTGATTATCGATCTGGCGGCGCAATCTGCCATCGCCAACATTGTATGCCGCTGCAACTAATGTCCAGCTTTCTAATCCTCTATACATTTCTTTAATGTATTTGCAGGCCGCAACAGTAGATTTGCGCAAGTTATAGCGCTCATCATTTTTACCGTTCACTTTCAAGCCGTACATGCGGGCAGTTGCAGGCATAAACTGCCATATACCCGCAGCACCTTTAGGTGAAACACCACCTTTCATACCGGATTCTACCAATGCAACATATTTGAAATCATTGGGAATTCCATACGCAGCCAGAATCGGCTCTATAATCGGAAACCATTCGGCGGCCTTTTCATGCAGGCGGTGCGTTTGGGTGTTCCGGTAGCTGTGGGCTGCAAGGACTTTGCGCATTTTGCGTTCTACTTTCCTATCGCCTAAGGGTAGGGTTTCGTCTGCAAAGCTTAACTGAGCAATTAAAGATTCTGGTTTGTTTTCCGCCTCTTTTACAGTGTCAGTTGTTGTTATTTTAGTGTTTAAATTTTCTTTTTTTAAAAGACTCTTTTTTGCTAAGGGCATTTGGTAAGCGAACACTTCTGCCATCAAAAATAGTGCTGCCACTATCGTAAATGGTACTATGTGTTTCTTTAACATCTTCCTCCTTTTTTTGGTGAAACTTATAAAAAACGTTGGCAAAGGTAAAAAATAATATTCAGATTGTCAAGCAGTTACAAGAAACAGGTAAAATACCGGCCTTTAAAGTGCTTTAAACGTGGGTTTTAAATTTTGATTTTCCGTCTATTTTCATTACTTTAGAGGCTATTTTTTGATCTAATTTTTCCGCGCTCAAAATTGTAATGTTCAGGTATTTTGCATAAATTTGCAGCCCGCATTTTCGATGTGGATAAAAGCGTATCATGGTAAATAAAAACAACAGGAACAGTCGGGATGACAAGTCCAAATCCGGAAGCCGGAAAACTGAAGGAAGAAGCAATTCTACAGGATCAGACAGCAGAAAGTCTGACGGCAAATTCAGAAAATCATCCGATTCAAAAGAAGGCTTCAGGCCTAGAAACTCCGAAGGCAAAGATTTTAAACCAAAATCATTCGGAAACAAAAAAGATTTCAGATCCAGAGAGGAGGAACCACAGAGTTTCAAATTCGGAGATCGCGAATTCAAATCAAAAGACCCAAATCCAAGATCAGAAGAACGCAGTTTTAAAAAAGATGGCGGATCGAGAGATTTTAAACCCAGAACCTCAGACCGCAATTTTAAATCAAAAGATGGTGGATCAAGAGACTACAAACCAAGAACAGGAGAGCGCGACTTTAAATCTAAGGATGGCGATTCGAGAGATTTTAAATCGAAATCTGGCGAACGTGGATTTAAACCAAGAGGTGGAAAATTTGATGATTTTAAACCAAGCGCAGGAAGCTCAAGAGACGTAAAACCTAGAACAGGCACAGACTCAAGACCTTTCCGCAAGCGCGAAGATAGCAAACCCAAAGATCGCGAGTTCGAATACGACCGTGAAGAACGGGTACCCGCGAAAGCTGCACGCAGAACAAATGAAGATAAAGGCTTAATTCGCCTTAACAGATATATATCAAATGCCGGAATCTGTTCTCGCCGTAAGGCCGATGAGTTGATTGCTGCAGGCATTATCACCGTAAATGGTGAAGCAATTACAGAACTTGGCCATAAGGTTGATCCTTCAAAAGATCAGGTTAAATATAATGGTGAGTTATTAAAACGTGAAAAGAAGGTATATGTATTGCTAAACAAACCTAAAGATTACATCACCACAACTGACGACCCTCAAGAGCGCAGAACGGTAATGCAACTGGTTGATAAAGCCAGCAGAGAAAGGATTTATCCGGTAGGAAGACTTGATAGAAATACTACTGGCCTGATATTGATGACTAATGATGGTGATCTTGCGGACAAACTTTCTCACCCAAGAAACGGAATTACCAAAATTTATAACGTAGAATTGGATAAAAACCTTTCGCAAGGGGATTTAAACAAGATTGCTTTCGGTTTGGAATTGGAAGATGGATTGATTAAACCAGATAACATTTCTTATGTTTCTGGTGGAACGAAAAAAGAAATCGGAATACAGATTCACAGCGGAAAAAACCGGATTGTAAGACGTATTTTTGAACATTTGGGTTATGCAGTTGAAAAACTTGACCGCGTAGTTTATGGCAACTTGACTAAAAAAGATTTGCCTCGTGGGAGATGGAGATATCTGGAAGATCATGAATTGATCCAGATAAAACATTTAATAAAATAAAAATTGAAGGCAATCGGCAGATTGCCTTTTTTCGTATAAAAAGGGGTACCATCCGGCAGCCCCTTTTTCTTAATCATTAACTCAGCAAGAAAACATAAGAAATCTTGCTAAACCAACAATAGCATGCAAGCGGGCAAACGCATTTGCAAAGTATTTAAGATCCGGCGGTGCTAACTTCCAAATAAAGGCAAATCAAAATCTCTTACTATCCTAGCCAATAATTTAAAAAGAATAAGCTTAGCTTCCGGTTTTATTCTGCCATTCTATAATCCGCGCTACGAAAATTTGAACAGTGAAAAACCTTCGGTTCAAGCCATCATCACCACAGTAAAAAATCTAATTTTGGTTGAAATAGTTTGTTTGTCAAGAACTAATGTAACATGTAAAATACAAAAAACCAAATTTCAATAAAAGATAATTCTCTACAAAACAAACACATACAAAAAAACAGTATGATTACGACAATGGTTGATCAGTTTTTTACTACAATTAATGTACACATGGATGATATGCGGACAGACAAACGATTTACAATAGTTTAGCCTCGAGTTTAAATATTAAACGCAATTGTGTAGGGCTAAAAACATATTGAAACTTTTTCAGGTTTCATATCTGAAAGCAAAATTTCATCTAATCGCCAGAAAAACCAGCTCATAAACACGATTTTTTATGCAAAACACTCATTTTTACCCATATTTGCTCCATACAAATCACAATTCAGAAATGAAAAAAAGACTGTCCCTAATATTATTATCGATCATATCTGCCGGAGCATTCGCGCAAAAAACGGATTATAATCTCTTGATCGGAACATATACAAATACTGGAAAGAGTGAAGGAATTTATACCTACACCTTCAATACTAAAACTGCAGAAACCACATTAAAAAGTATTACCAAAGGCGTAGAAAACCCAAGTTATGTAGTTGTTTCTCCGGATGGGAAGTTTGTTTATGCTGTAAACGAAACTGGAAATACAAGTACATTAAGTGCTTTTAAATACGATACAAACTCTGGAAAACTGACATTGATAAATAAGGTTGACAGCCACGGAGCAGATCCTTGTTTTCTGACTGTTGATGAAAAAAATGTGATTGTTGCGAACTATACAGGAGGAAGTCTGGCTGTTTTCCCACGGAAATCAGATGGTTCATTATCTGAGGCGACTCAAGTGATCAAACACACAGGCAAAAGCATAGACCCAAGAGGAAGGCAGGAAAGTGCACATGTGCACATGGTTAAATTTACACCTGATGGGAAATATTTAATTGTGAATGATCTTGGTGAAGACCAAACTTATATTTACGACTATAACGCAGCTGGAAAAGCAAAAACCCTTACGCAAAAAGCCGTAATTAAAACCAACGCAGGTACAGGTCCGCGCCATATCGTTTTTAGTCCGAATGGAAAATCAGCCTACCTTGCACACGAGTTTAACGGGAGCATTTCCGTGTTCAATTACACGAATGGTACACTAACCAAAACGCAGGAAATTGGGACGGTAGAAAAAGGATTTAATGGAAAAATTGATGGAGCAGATATCCATGTTTCTCCCGATGGAAAATTTGTATATGAAAGTAACAGAGGCGATGCCAATACAATTTCTGTTTTTAGAGTAATCAAAGACGGGAAATTGCAATTTGTAGAAACAGTAAGTACTTTGGGTAAAGGCCCTAGAAATTTCAGTATAGACCCAACAGGGAATTTCCTTTTGGTTGGCCATCAGTATACTGATGAAGTGGTGATTTTTACACGGAATAAAACTACAGGAAAGTTAACAGACAGCGGTAAAAGAATTAAACTCGGCGCTGCAGTTTGCCTGACTTTTGATAAATAATTTGTTAAATTTTCCGATGGAATAGCCATGCGTTCCATCGGAAAATTTATTTTAAACCTGTTCGGTTGCTTTGACTACATTACGGTAAGTAAAATCGCTGAAGATATGTCTTCTGGCAAATCTTCCTGGAGAATCTGCATTTACCAGTTTCACATAAAGTGCTTTCGGTACATCAAAATACTCCCAGGTACTTCCATCATAAAACTGAACATTTAAAACTTGTTGTTTATATTCAAAATCCATGATGTTGGAGTTGGTGATGGTTTGCGTGTAAATTTCCAAATTTTGTGTCCTGGTTTCAGGGGCAATACTCACCAAAAAATGATATGCTTCAATAATCTCTTTACTTCGAGCTTCTGCAGCTAATTTCTCCTCCTCTTGCTGAAATTTATCTGGGTGGCAATCTTTCATCAGTGTTCGGTAAACCGACTTAAGTGCCGAAAGCTCAGCATCTTTTTCCACATTCAAAAGCTTTCTATAATCAATTATTTTTTTCATGGCCGCAAAGGTACGATTTATAATGAATTGATTTTGAGAAAGTTTTTAAAAAATCGGATAGCGTAATACTATCCGATTTACAGATTATTTGGCACCATTTTCAGGCTTCAGATTTTCTAAAATTGGTGTATTTAGCGACTTAATATTTTTGTGTATGGAATCATTTCTCTGTTCAAAAATTACAATTGTATTTTCGCCTTCTTTAAGCCAGCAACCCGGTAAATAAAGTGTTTGTTGAGGGCCTACATTCCAGTATCTGCCAATATTTATTCCATTTACGAAAACAATTCCCTTGCCCCAATCGCTCATATCCAGAAAGGTATCGCCCGTTTTTGTAAGCTTAAAGCTACCTTCATAAACTGCTGGCTTTCCGGCTGTTGCCGTATTTTTAAAAGAAGATAAATTAGGGACAACATCCATTGGAAGTTTGTACATTTCCCAATTTCCGGTGATATTTTCGCCGTTAATGACAACCGGGGAAATAATTCCTTTTGTACTCTCTATTATTTTTGATCCATAATTGATGCGGCCCATATTTTCTACTACAATATCTAAAGTTGCGTTGAAGGGAATATCAATATCGCAATCGTATTTTTTGTAATAGCTGTTCAATTCGGCAACTTTAACACCATTTACATACACAATGGCAAAATCGCGCAAACCTGCAAGTTCAAGTTTACCGTTTATTGGCTGATTGAACTTTCTACTATACCAAACGTAACCATGACCTTGATTCAGTTCTTCAAAAGTTAACGGTTTATCATCATTGACCGGAGTAAGTTTGTTTTTCAGATCTTCCAAATCCACCGCTTTAGTCAATAAAATATCTGCAATTTCAATAACAGGTATTTTGGCCGGCACAGCAGGTGTTTCTCCTGTTTTAAGCAATGTACGCAAGGTATCGTATTTTTTTGTTGCCCAACCAGCTTCGCTAATTGGCGCATCATAGTCATAACTAGTTAAATCTGGCTGAATGTCATGCTTATTATCGTAGTTTGCACCAGAAGTAAATCCAAAATTTGTTCCACCGTGAACCATATAGTAATTGAATGAAACGCCCCCGTCTAAATATTTTTGGGTTTGTTTGGCCACGCTTGCTGCTGAAACTTTCGGAAAAGGTTCAGCCCAATGGTCAAGCCAACCTGGATAAAATTCTGCAACCATGTATGGCCCTTTTCCTCCATTAAACTTGTTTACAACTTCTTTAAGTTTGGCTACATCACCTTCTCCATTTGCAGTAGGCAAAGCACCAAGCAATGCGCCCCCTTCAAACAACCAGCTGCCATCAGATGTAAAAAACGGCACATTAAACCCAACATCTTTCAGTTGTTGAAATACTGCTGCACTGTACTTTTTATGGTCTTCTAATGAAATATCTTTGCGTTGAGCAACGTAAGAGCCAAATTCATTTTCGCCTTGCACCATAATGATTGGCCCGCCGTTAGATACCAAAAGATTTTTAACTTGTCCGTACAACGCAGTAAAATAACTCTTTGTTGCTGCAAGGTATTGCGGATTATTTCCGCGAATTACCATTCCCGGAACTTTAGATAAAAACCAGGGATAACCCCCAAATTCCCATTCCGCACAAACGTAAGGCCCCGGACGAAGAATTACAAAAAGTCCTTCTTCTTGCGCAATCTTTATGTATTCGGCAACATCACGATTTCCAGATTTAAAATCCCAGATTCCTGGCGAAGTTTCATGATAATTCCAAAATACGTAAGTGGCAACGGTATTTAACCCCATTGATTTCATCATCTTTAAACGATGACGCCAGTACGGTTTCGGAATACGGGCATAATGCATTTCGCCGCTGTGGATCTGAATTGCTTTACCATCAAGCAGAAAATTCCCGTCTGCAATAGCGAAAGAATGTTTTTGTGGTTTTGTTGTCGATTTCTTTTGTGCATTTACCTGCGTGGCAAATACAGCAATCAAAATCAAACCGAGGAGTTTGGTTTTCATTTGTATTTTATTGGTTCAAAAAGCTTAGTTTCAGGCTTAAAACAAGCCTCGATTTTGTGAATATTTTTTTTAAAAAAATAAATTTCAGTCTGGATTTTTCAAAAACCAGACTGAAATTTAAATATTTAACCTAAAAACCAGCGGTACAAAACAAACGTTTGATCTTTGTCTATTTTGCGCAAGCTGAACTTTTTTAGTTCATAAAAATTGCTCACAGCTTTAAATATAAGCGATTTTGACACAAAAAACCAAACATCTTTATTTTGCTTGCATGGCATTTGCAATCACTTCACGGTAGTAATCTACGTAAGATGGAAGGATTTTTTTAAGATCGAAATCTTTAGCTCGGGTAAATGCATTTTCTTTAAATTGTTTTAGTACTTCGTCATCTTTCAAAATACTAATGGCTTGTTTGGCCATGCTATCTACATCGCCCACATCACTCATAAATCCGCAGAAACCATCTACATTTAATTCTGGTAAACCGCCGGCATTTGTAGTAATAATCGGAACTTTGCAAGCCAATGCTTCTAATGCTGCCAAACCGAAACTTTCAGATTGTGATGGCATTAAAAACAAATCAGAAACAGAAAGAATTTCTTCAACAGCATCCTGTTTACCCAAAAAACGTACATTTTCGCATATGTTTAGTTTACGGCAAAGTTGCTCGTCATAAACCCGTTCCGGGCCATCGCCAACCATTAACAATTTAGAAGGAATAACTGATTGTACTTTTTCGAAAATGCGAATCACATCCGAAGTACGTTTTACTTTCCTGAAATTACTGGTATGAATTAAAATCCGCTCATTATTTGGCGCAATTGCCTTCTTAAAATGATCTTTCGCTTGCAAACTAAAACGGCTAAAATCAATGAAATTCGGGATTACCTTAATGTCTTTAGTAATTTCAAAATGATTATAGGTGTCTTCTTTCAAATCCTGAGAAACAGTTGTAACGCCATCGCTTTGGTTGATAGAAAACGTAACTACGGGTTTATAGGTTGGATCTTTTCCTACAAGTGTAATATCGGTTCCGTGTAAAGTAGTGACTACCGGAATATGGATACCATAACTAGCCAGAATTTGTTTGGCCATAAATGCTGCCGATGCATGTGGAATGGCATAATGTACGTGCAAAACATCCAATTGTTCAAAACGCACAACATCTACCAGTTTACTGGCTAAAGCAGATTCATACGGTGCATAATCAAACAATGGATAATCCCGAACTGAAACTTCATGATAAAAAAGATTTTCAGAAAAAAAATCGAGTCGGGCGGGTTGGCTATAGGTAATAAAATGAACTTGATGCCCTTCATTGGCAAGTGCTTTACCGAGTTCTGTGGCAACTACTCCGCTACCGCCAAATGTGGGGTAACAAACAATTCCTATTTTCATTTATACTTGCGTTGTTGTATCCACAAATGTACCCTATTTCTGTTTAAAAAACGTGTAAGGCAATTGCAATAAAAATGCGCAAAAAAGATCTTTCAGAAAATGATTTTTATGCTATAAAATTAAAAAAAAAGACTAATTGAGCTTACTCATTTCGTCTTTGATAACCAGAAAAAGTTCGTTGGGGCGTTGCGTACCTATGAAATATTCCAATCCATCGCGATCGGTTAAAACCACAGCATCTTTACCTGAAGAATAAAAACGAATAGTGCCTTTAGTATGCAGATTGTAAACAGGATTATTGAAAAAATAGCGACTATAAGTAGCTTTACGTACATCAACGATACTTTGAAGATCAATTTTGACTTTCTTGGTTGTCCATAAACCATCTAAAATAATGCTTCCGTTTTCTACGACAGTTTTATATTGAACCAAAAATAGCAACAACATAGACACGCCGATAATTCCGAAACCCACCACGAGAAAAAGATCTTGCGTATTGTCTCGGTCTCGTTCATACACATAGGCAGCGAAACAGAATGATGCCATGATCAATCGGATAAAAATGCGAACATAATCGCGGCCAATGTATTGTTTCTCGATATAGGCGTATTTGCTATCCACTTAATTTATTTTGAGTTCGAATATAACAACTTTTTTCGTTGCCTCGTTTATTTTATATCGGTTATCCTGCCGCATTCCGGCAATCCAGATCACTTCTCCATTGCCGTTTACCAATATTGGGATCAGCTTTTTTAAGTGTACGGGGATTTTCTGATCGATAAAAAAATCGCTGACTTTTTTAAAATTATTCATACCCATCGGCTTAAACTTATCGCCTTGCGCCCAACTGCGTACAATTAATGGATAGATTAGCTGTTGAAAATCTACATGAGCTTTAGTTGCGGTAGTATCCAGCATGGTTTGTTCTGTTAGTGAGATCGAAATGCTGTACGTACCAAACCTAACAACATCTGTTGACGGATGCACCAATTCATGATCTTGCACATGTAGATTACGCACTGTAATAATTACATATTCGCGATCTATAATAGCCTTATGGCTCTTGCTAAAAAACAACTTTCCACTCTGTTTGCCCAAACCTTCTAACAAAGAAATGACAACATCAGCTTCAAAATCAAACGTTTTTAACAATTCTATCATCAGCATTTTTTTGCTGGCCAACTTTTCAACTTCATCTATAGAAATATAAATGCCATCCGCTTTTTTTACACACAAGCGTGTTTTCAGCAGTTCAACCTGTTCACGCAAAAAGGTTTCTATTTCCGCAAAGCGGGATATATTTTCTGCAAAGGTCTGCGCCAAATTGGGATTAATTTCCTGAAGTTGAGGAATTACTTTCAAACGTATTTTATTGCGTACATAATCACTGCTTAGATTAGAACTGTCTTCAACAAAAGCCAGCTCGTTTTCTTCTATTGCTAAATTGATTTCATCGCGATTTAAAAACAGCAATGGCCGGATCAGTTTGCCGCGCTTAGGCAAAATACCATGTAAACCGCCAATTCCGGTGCCGCGTGTTAAGTTAATCAGTACGGTTTCTGCAGCATCGTTTTGATGTTGTGCCAAGGCTATATAGTCATAACCTTCCTGCATGCGCAATTCCTCAAACCAATGGTAACGCAATTCTCTGGCTGCCATTTGCGTAGAAATTTTATGTGCATGCGCATATTTTTTAGTCTCAAAATGCGTTACATAAAAAGGAATTCCGAAGCTGGCACAAAGTAAACGTACAAAGTTTTCATCGCGCAAAGCTTCTTCTCCGCGCAAATTAAAATTGCAATGTGCTACACCAAAATCAACGCCAATCGCTTTAAACAGATGCAACATTAATACCGAATCTTTACCTCCACTTACAGCAAGCAATAGCCGATCACTGTTATTAAACAGCTGAGCATTCTGGATAAAATCCCGAAATTGTTGTACAGGTAACATCCATCAAAATTATTTAATTTTAACAGGTATTCCGAACGTTCGGAACAAAAAACTAACTTTGTAGCGTGCAAAAAACAATTGTCTTCATACTTTTCCTTTTCATTTCTTTAACAACCTTCGCTCAGCAACCTGCATCGAAGATCAAGATTATTTCCTATAAACACATCGAAGGAAAACAGGCCGATAATGCCATTTACCTGAACAACCCTGTTTTCCAACAAGATAACGCGACTTTAACATGTGACAGTGCCGTTTTTTATAGTAAGAGAAATTATTTTGAAGCTTTCCGGAATGTGCATATCAACCAGCTTACAACCGATATTTATTCGGATCAGCTGGAATATGACGGAAATAAAAAACATGCACACCTAACTAAAAATGTGCGGATGATTGATCCAAAATCTGTTTTAACTACAAATGTCTTGGACTACAATACATTGAGCAAGATTGGTACGTATACCACAGGCGGCAAAATTGTTAACCAAGATGTAACCTTAACCAGTCAAAACGGTTATTATTTTAGCAACAGTAGTGATGCTTATTTCAGGTACAACGTGGTTGTGGTTACACCGCAGGTAACCGTAAAATCTGACACGTTGCGTTACAACATGGATACCAAATGGACATATTTCTATGGGCCAACCAACATTAAAGGTAAAGACGATAATATGTATACCGAAAACGGTGCGTACAATACCGCTACGGAAGATGCTTATTTTGGCAAAAATAACCTGTACACGCAAGGAACACGTACATTAAAAGGCGACAGCTTATACTATTATGGCAAACCCGGATATGGAAAAGCCGTAAAAAACATTGTGTATGCAGATAAAAAAGACGGTATGAAAATGTTTGGGCAATTGGGTTTTTATTACAAGGCAGATCAACGTGCGCTTGTAACAAAAAGTGCTTATCTGGCCATGATGACTAAAGATTCTGTAACTGTAAATGAAAAAAAGCGGCCAGACAGTTTGTTTTTGGGTGCCGATACGCTCGAAACTCAGATGGTGTTGCAAAAAACTTTAAAACTGATACCAAGAATTACCGTTAGGGCAGATAATGAAATTGAAGTTGGTGATGATGAAAGCGATAGCGGTAGCGATAAGTTGCAAGCAGGAGAAGAAGGCGCGCCGACTAAAAAGCCTGCAAAAGGCCAGCCTGGCGGTAAAATGCCTCCGAATAAACCTGGTACGGACAAACCAGAACCAAAGAAAAAAGAAGATAAAACGGGCGACAAAAACGTAAGCAATAAAACCCTTCTGGCAGATAGTACGAATGTAAAAACAGATTCGCTCACAACTCTAAAAACAGATAGCTTAATTAAAACAGCCGTCACAAAAGCTGTTAAAGACTCGTTATCTATATCTGCGCTGACTGCGAAAACAGATAGCCTGAAAAATATAGAAACTAAACTTACCAAAAAACAAAAACGGGCGATAAAAAAAGCCGCTGCAGACTCTGTAAAAGCAGCAGAAAAAAAGGCTGAAGCACTGGCAAAATCAGATAAAAAAACAACGGAGGCTTTGGTGCAGGATAAACTACCTAAAGTAAACTCTGATTCTTTAACTCAGCTTGCTCAAAAAGTAAAAACAGATAGTTTAAAAGGGAAAATTATAAAGTTGACAGGAAAAGACAGTTTGAGTTCAGCTTTAAAAAAATTAAAGCCCGGACAAAAGAAAGACACCATTATCAACAGAATGGATACCTTGCAGGCGCGCGCCATCAAAGCGTATCACGGCGTAAAAATTTTCAAAAGCAATATCCAAGCAAAAGCAGATAGCCTTTTCTATACCAGCGCAGATTCTACTATGCGTTGTTTTATCAACCCGATTGTTTGGTCTGAAGGATCTCAGCAAATTGGTGATACCATTTATGTTCAGCTAAAAAACAATAAACTGAACAATATGCAAACCTTCAAAAATGCATTTTTGGTTAATACCCCAGCAGATTCGCTCCGTTTTAACCAAATTAAAGGTAGAGTTATGACGGGTTTCTTTAGCGACGGAAAACTAAAAACGTTGTATGTGGATGGCAATTCTGAAAGCATTTACTTTACACAGGATGACAGTACAAAAGTGTACAAAGAGATGAACCAAACGCTGAGCGGGAGGATAAAATTCACTTTCAACGATAATGACATTGAAGATATTGTCTATATTAAAGGTGTTGAAGGCGCATTAAACCCGGAAGAAACAGTTGCAAAAGACAATGTACTGAAAGGTTTTTCTTGGAAACCTGCAGAACGTCCAAAAAGTAAAAAAGATGCGATTGGCTCCACCGGAAAATCAAAAGTAAAACCCAAACCAAAAGTGCAACCTAAAAGTGCGGCATCAAAAATAATTGCAAAAGCTGCAACCATAAAACCTTCTGATGTGAAAGCTGTGGTAAAAGAAGCTACTGCTGTTAAAGATGCTTTAGAGCGCAATAAACTTTTACCAGATACCAGTAAATTAAATCTTAAAAAAGTTTTGCCTGCGGCAGATACCTCACGTATTAAAAAAGCAGTTCTGAATTAAGCCTGTTGTTTTAAAAAGGAGATCATTTTTCCAAGTGCTATTGCGCGGTGACTGATTTGATTTTTCTGTTGCATATCCATTTCTGCAAAAGTAATGTCGTATCCATCAGGTTGAAAAATTGGATCATAACCAAAACCCTCTTTACCGCAACGTTCTAACCGAATTACACCATTGATTGTACCTTCAAACAAAAAATGTTGTCCGTTCTGAATCAATGAGATTACTGTTTTAAAACGTGCATTCCGGTTTGTTGCTCCGTGTAGTTTTTCCAGAACCAGGTCAATATTATTTTCATTGTTTCTGGAACCAGAGTATCGTGCAGAGTAAACGCCTGGTTCGCCATTCAATGCTTCAACTTCTAAACCGCTATCATCGGCAAAACAATCCAGTCCGAAGTGTTCAACAACAAATGCGCTTTTTAGGTGTGCATTTCCTTCAAATGTATCTGCTGTTTCCGGAATATCGTCTACACAACCAATATCATTAAGGTTTAAAACCTCATATTCTCCATTAAGCGCAAGTCTGATTTCTGCAGTTTTATTTGGGTTATTTGTAGCGAAAACGAGTTTCTTCATTAGGGAAATTCTAGTAAAATTGAGGGTTAGATTTTTTTGAGATTGCCCCAAAGTGCTTTTTTTCCATTTATATCCGCATCAAGCGCATGTAAATTAGGTGCAAAAATCATTCGAACTTCATCGTGCAGAATAATTTCATTTTGCCAGCTGAGGTTTAATTTCAAGGCACTGATTTCTACACCAAAAGACAAGAGCAATTTGGGTTTAAAAAAGGATTTAAGTTCTGCAAAATCCACACCACTGTAATTTGCATAATTAAGCAAGGCGAAATCTGGCGTTGCCAACTCTACAGACTTTACAATTTTACGCAACAATTCTCGTCCTTCGGCAGTGCTCACATCATGATCAGAATCGTTAACCAGTATTAAAACAGATTTCTGATTTCCACCTAAATATTTGAAAATTCTTGGTGTTATTGGTTCCTCCAAAACGGGATTTTCCGAGGTATTTGGCGAATATGCCCTTGGAATTACTACACTTTCAGTGGTTTTTTCTGTTAAACTATTTTTTTCTTCAGCAGAATCTTCATGACCAGAAACCGCCTGAAATACAATAGAATCGGGAATTTGAACATCTTTATCCTGCACCAGAAAAACATCCTCGTTAAAAAATAAACGTAATGCTTCGGGATTGTTGATAAGCTGATTTTCCATTCGTATTTTTGTAGTAGAATAATTTCTGTTAAAATTAGTTAAATATCTTATAATAGACCTGCTTATTGTTACTTTTATCCATTAAAATTTATAGAAACTGCTCTGTGAGAAAAGCATATTGCTTACTGTTTATTGGCTTGATGTATAATGGCGCTTTTGCTCAAAATGTGGCCACAATCAATGGTAAACCTTTAACCAGTAAAGAGTTTATGTGGGTTTATAAAAAAAGCCACAATGGCAATTCTACTACAGATTACAACAAGCTACAAGAGTATTTATGGCAATACATTAATTTTAAACTGAAGGTTTTGGATGCCCGCGAGATGGGAATGGATCAAGACAGCAGTTATAAAACTGAAATTAAAGTATATGAAGATGCAGTTGCCTCGCACAAAAAGCCGGGAAATAAAAATAAGGAAAAAGATTATCTGCTTACAGAATACCGTGAAGGCGTATTGATGTTCAATGTTTCTGAAGAAAAAATCTGGAATAAGGTGCAGCAAGATGATGACGGTATCCGTGATTTTTTCGACAAAAACCGCAAAGAGTATGGCGATAAACCCTTGAATGAAATCCGCGGACAGGTAATGACAGATTACCAACAATTTCTGGAAAACAACTGGATTCGATCTCTTCAGCAGAAGTACCAGATTAAAATAAATGAAAATGAACTCAGAAAGTTAACCAAGCAATAACGCTTAACTTTTTGGATCGTAATGTTAAATTTGCAACATATAATAAATTAGAATGAAGAAAGTATTTTTAGTAGCAACGGCTTTAATGGGCTTATTTTTAAAAAGCAACGCCCAACAAAAGCACACTGTAGATAAAGTTGCTGCTGTAGTTGGAGGAAACATCATTTTAGCATCAGAGGTTGATCAGATATATACACAATATGTAAGTCAGGGTGCAAACGTTACTCCAGATGTAAAATGTAAAATTTTACAGAATAAACTCACTGAAAAATTATTGAAGCAACAGGCAGAAATCGATTCAATTATGGTTGAAGACGGCCAGGTTGATGAAGAAGTAAACAGAAGAGTGCGTTACAGCATGCAGAGAATGGGCGGACAGGAACGTATGGAGCAATTCTTAAACAAATCTGTTCTTCAATTTAAAGATGAAATGCGCCCGCAGATTAAAGATGAACTTGTGGCGCAAAAAATGCAACAAAAAATTACTGAGAATATTAATGTGACACCACTTGAGGTGGAGAAATATTTTAAATCTCTTGGTGATACCATTCCCGAGTTTAATACAGAAGTGGAAGTGGGAACGGTTACACTTTTTCCGCAGCTAACGCGTGCAGAAAAACAGAAATTCCGTGAGAAAATTGAAGCACTTCGCGAAAGAGTTAAAGCCGGAGAAGACATGGGCGTTTTAGCCAAAACCTACTCTGAAGATCCGGGATCTGCATCTGATGGTGGTGATTATGGCTTCATTGACCGCAATACGATGGTTAAAGAATTTACTGCATGGGCTTTTAAACTTAAAGCCGGAGAAATTTCTCCAGTTTTTGAAACCGAGTATGGTTTTCACTTTTTACAAGTATTGGAACGCCGCGGCGAACAAGTACACGTAAGACACATTCTGATTATGCCTAAAACTACTCCAGAAAGTTTAACTAGATTGCAAAAACATGCAGACAGTATTTACAACAACATTCAGAGCAAAAAATACACTTTTGCTACTGCAGCAAACTTATTCTCTGACGATAAAGAAACCAAATACAACGGTGGTATGATGATGAATGCCGAAAACGTTCAATCTAGAACTACTTTTATTCCAACAGATAAATTAGATCCTTCTGTGTTTGTGGTAATTGATACGATGAAAGTTGGTGGCATTTCTAAACCTGCCGGATTTACCGGAGCAGATGGCAAACAAGGATTCAGAATTTTATATCTGAAATCTAAAATCCCGCCACACAAAGCCAATCTGGTTCAGGATTTTCCAAAAATTAAAGAAGCCGCGCAATCTGATAAAATAAATCGTACCTTAAGCGAGTGGTTTGAGAAACGTCGCGAAACAACATATATCAGAATCGACGACGAATTTAACAGCTGCGATGAATTAAAAATCTGGACTAAAAGTACGACAGCCGCAAAATAAAAAGAATGCAGTTTAACAACGAAGTAGAAGCCGTAAATGCCCTTCATCAATCCTTCAACAAGATAAAAGCCGAAATAGGAAAAGTTGTAGTTGGACAAGATGACATTATTAAATCTGTATTAATTTCTATTTTTAGCAATGGACACTGCCTTTTGGTTGGTGTACCAGGCCTGGCAAAAACCCTACTCGTTCAAACCGTTGCTTCTGTTCTCGATCTCGATTTTAACAGAATACAATTTACACCAGACTTAATGCCCAGCGACATTATAGGCGCTGAAATTTTAGGAGAAGACAGGCACTTTAAATTTATTAAAGGCCCTGTCTTTTCTAATATTATACTTGCGGATGAAATAAACCGCACCCCTCCAAAAACGCAGGCTGCCTTGCTTGAGGCCATGCAAGAAAAATCTGTTACCGCAGCCGGACAAACACATGTTTTACCAAAACCTTTCTTTGTTTTGGCTACGCAAAACCCAATTGAACAAGAAGGAACTTATCCCCTTCCTGAGGCTCAGCTGGATCGTTTCATGTTCAACATTCAATTGAATTATCCTGCATTTGCAGATGAAGTAAACATTGTAAGGAACACTACAAGCAACAAAACTGTTCAGCTTGAAAAAATCATCCATGCCGATGATATCGTTTATTTTCAGAAACTCATCCGCGATATTCCTGTAACAGACAATGTATTGGAGTATGCCGTGAAACTGGTTGCAAAAACACGTCCCAATGGGGAGTTTGCCACAGAAGCAGTAAAAAAATACATCAGTTGGGGTGCAGGCCCCAGAGCATCTCAATTTTTGGTTCTGGGCGCTAAATGCCATGCGGCCGTTACCGGAAAATATGCGCCTGATATTGAAGATGTACAAGCGGTTGCAGAAGCCATTCTTCGCCACCGTATTGTAAGAAACTATCGAGCTGAAGCCGAAGGTTTATCTATAGAAAAAATCATCAAAGATCTTTTATAATTTTTTTGTACCGGAGGATTTCTAATGTTAAAGAAATTTATTTCGAAGGATATTGAAAAACTATTAACCATTTGGAAAATTTTAGAAATCGCTTCAGTTGCACAAATTCATCTTAAATCTTGAATGTTTAAAATTGTTCTTATCTTTATCACAATTATAAAAACGTCAATATTAAAATAAAATCTCAAAGATATGTCAGGTCACGATTCGCACCATCCGCCACAAGAAACCAAAGGCATCTGGGCATTGCCTTTAACCGCATGGATCATTGTTATTATTATGGTTTTCTTCTTCACAATCGATCGTTCTAAAACAACAACTGCCGAAGGACACGGGGAAGGCCATGAGAAAACCGAGGCACACCATTAAAAAATAGTATAAATAAAAAAGGCGCTTAATGCACTGCCCCCAAAAAGTTAGACACTTATTGGGGGCATTTTTATGTTTAAAAGAAAAAAGTACAATTATGAATTTCGGCTTCAATGCGTAGAGGCTGTGCTGGATGGCAAGGGATCAGTAAAATCAATAGCCAAGCAAAAAGGTATAGAACACTCGAATCTTCGATTATGGTTAGGCTTTTATGAAGCTTACGGAAAGCAAGGACTGGAACCCAGGTAGGTGCAGCAATATACCTCAAGTTTTAAACTATCAGTTTTAAAAGCTATAGACAAGGATTTATTATCTTTACGAACGGCCTGTGTTCGGTTTAATATACCGAGTGAATCAGTTATAATAACCTGGCAACGTGCTTATGAATCCGAAGGAGAATCAGGCTTGATCAGGAAACCAAAAGGTCGCCCTATGAAACTACCGGTAAAACGCAAAGCAAAGAAACCAGCCCACCCCTTGACCCGTGAGGAGGAGCTGCTGAAAGAAAACGAGTATCTGAGAGCAGAAAATGAACTACTAAAAAAGCTTCAAGCCTTAGCTCAAACCAAGAAAAAACAAAAGCCATAATGGAGCTAAGGCATAAATATGATTTGGCAATACTGCTCAGCTGTATGCGTATGGCAAGAAGCAGTTATTATTATTATGTAAAAACATCCTCTGCTGACAAGTATTCTGAGATTAAGGTGATGATTCAAAATATCTATCATAGGCACAAAGGCAGATTTGGATATAGACGTGTTACGTTGCTACTGAGTCAAAAAGGCCAGATCATTAATTATAAAACAGTATTGCGGCTAATGCGATGCTTAAATCTAAAGAGCGTTATCAGGGCGAAAAAATATAAATCATATAAAGGAGAGCAAGGCCGAATAGCTCTTAATCTTTTGAACAGGAGTTTTAAAGCAGAACGGCCGAATCAAAAATCGGCTACCGATGTTACCGAGTTTAATGTGTCGGGGAAGAAACTTTATTTATCACCTGTTATAGATCTATATAACCAGGAGATCATCAGTTATCAACTTTCCGAACGGCCCGACTTTAAAAGTGTAATGAGCATGATGGACAAAGCGTTAGAAAAAGTAAAACATACCCAATCTTTGCTCTTACATTCAGATAAGGGATGGCAGTATCAAATGAAACAATATCAACATCTACTACAACAGCATGGAATTATTCAAAGCATGTCCAGAAAAGGGAATTGCCTGGATAATGCAATAATTGAAAACTTCTTCGGAATACTTAAATCAGAGTTGTTTTATATTAAAAAATACGACTCTATTGATCAACTAAAAAAGGAAATAAAAGAATATATAAACTACTATAATCACGACAGAATAAAACTTAATCTAAAAGGAATGAGCCCGATACAATATCGAGCTCATCATTTCAAAAACTAATCTTAAATTCGTCTAAACTTTTGGGTTCAGTCTAATTTGGGCAGCTTTTTTTATTTTTGAATTTGCCCCATTATATTGGGATAATCTGTCTGAATTCCATCAACACCCAATTCCATGAAGTATTTTACTTCTTTCACAGAATTTACTGTCCACGGAATAATTTTCACACCCATTTCATGGCAACGTTCTACTAACCCCTTCCCTACCAAAACAGAATACGGACTATAAATTGTAGGTTTAAATCCTAATTTTTCGATATATGTTTCAAACGGTTCTTTCTCATCAATTAAAAGTGATGTCTGCACTTTTGGGAATTTCTCATGCAAATACTGAAGTGTTCGCATATCAAACGATTCAATAATTACTCTTTTCGCCATTTTCTTTTCATTGATTACTTCCATAATCAAATCAACAAATTCTCCCGGCTCAGGATGAAACTCATTATCACCGTTTTTAATTGTTTTTGTTTCAATGCTATACATTGGCTTTGGCAATTTATTCTCTTTCACATAAGCTTCTACAGAATCAATCACATTGGCGAGTAGAGGTTTATAAACCTGAAATTTTACCTGGCCCGGAAAACGCGGATGCACTTTACTGCCAACGTCAAATTTCTTGATCTGTTCATAATCCATTTTGTAGATATTAAACTTCTTCTGGTCTTTGAAAGTAATGGCTTTGCCATTAGGCTGTAAAGAGATTTCGTTGTTAAAATAAGGCTCTTGAGAAAGTACAACCTTTTTATCTTTAGAAATTACTGCATCCATTTCAATGGTCGTTACGCCCAGTTCAAGAGCTTTAATCATTCCTTCAATGGTATTTTCCGGCATAATGCCGCGAGCACCAGCTTTGCCCTGAACATCGAACTTTTGTTTCTGTGCCGATACTTCAGTGAACAGTACAATCAGGAAAAGAAAAAGCGGTAGTGTTTTACGCATGATATTAAATTTGGTTTGCTTCGGAAATGTCTGTATTTCAAAACCGAAAAGACAATAAAAAAGGGCTTCTTTTTAATTAAGCCCTTTTTAGATTCACATTATAATTTATCTTTCTGCAGGAACAAATGCCTGGACAATCAAATTCCAGCTCGCATCTGCTGCTTTTTCATATATAAAAACGTAGTTGAAACTTTCTCTCAAATCTGCCTTATAATCAATTGTTGCCACGCCATAAGTATAAGCAAGATCACTACCTAAAGCTTTGTCTACACCAGTTGTTTTAAGGCTGATTTTACTGATCATTCCATTATAAAAGGCCAGAATTTTGCCTTTACCCTGAATCAGCTCGTTACCCGGAAACAGTAACCTTGCATCTTCTGTTAAGAAACCTCCGAAAGCGGCAATTCCGTGGGTTTTAAGTGTTGTATTTAGAATTTTCTCTGTAGTCGAAATTACATCTTTACTGGCTTTAATATCTTTCTCATTGGTAAACTTAGGCGTGTAATGGTCTTTAGGCTCAACAAATTCAGGTGTTATTTTTGAAAGCGGTTTGTTGCTTTCGGTACCCAAATCAAGTGCAAGTTTCCATTTGCCATTTTCAGATTTCCAAATCGTTAAATACTGGCCATATTTTTTTTCTTTGCCACCAAATTCATACGGACCGGTTGTAAAACCCAAATCTCCACTTCTGGAAACCTTTGCGAAGTTTGGTGTCCAGCTTACTTCACTATCACCTTTAGCCTGTGTTGCATAAAAAGTCTTGGCATTTACAGGGTTTGGTCTAAAAACCAACGTGCTTGCTGAAGAATATTCTGTATATGCATCTTTATCGCCATTTTTGGCTATTGTTTTTGCAAAGTCCTTTTCGGCATTCACCAATGATTTTGTGGTTCCGTCGTTCTTCTGTGCAAAAGCGCCAATGGCGAGCAGAGAAGCTATTGTGGTTGATAATAAACGTTTCATTATGATTTGAGCTAATAGTTTTGGCGAATATAAAATTTTCTGCGGGGCAAGTGTTCAAAAGTAATTAACAATTGCACATTTTATTTTTCGCGGTACAGCGTTTCCAGTACGGTTTGTCCGGTTGCTTTTAACGTATTTTTATCTATGTTGGCCATATTATCCAGCTGAGTATGCCAGTTGATATAAAATCCACTGTTGTCGTTATAATGAATTATATCTATTGAAGGTACACCTGCTTTATTCATCCAGAAATGGTCGTCTACCAACTTTCCACTTGGAATAGCAACAAAATAAGATGCATAACCAATTTCATTACCAATGTTCCAAACTTTACTAACCACGTCTGGCGCGGCTTGCCTGGAAATTTCATCTTGTGAGAACTGAGCATTTCCACCACCAACCATATCGAGGTTGATACCGTATTTTGCCTTATAACCAGAGGCAATGGCTTGTTTGGCCCAATATTGAGAACCCAAACACCAGGTTACTTCATCTGGTGTATCGTCATTTGCTTTTCCATAATCTTCCAAATCCCATAACACAAAATCAACACCTACATTTGGCTGTTTTTGTTGAATCTGACGTGCCATTTCTAAAATAACAGCAACGCCGCTGCCACCGTCATTTGCTGCATCAAAGGCTTTATCGTGATTTTTCGGATCGGTATCCTGGTCAGAAAACGGCCGCGCATCCCAGTGCGCAGAAACTAAAACACGTTCTTTTTTATCCAAACCAAATGATGCCTGAATATTTTTCAATTGAAAGGTTTTGCCGTCATAGGTTGTGGTTTTTTCACCCTGTACTTTTACATCGGCACCAAATTCTTTCAGTTTCGCAACCAAATAATCGGCGCATTTCTGATGTGCAACAGTACCCGGAATCCGCGGGCCAAAATCTACCTGCGCTTTAGTATATGCGTAAGCACTATCGGCATTAAACTCTGGCGAAACCAATTTAACTTCAGTTTCAGTAACATTATTTTCTTCTGCCTTTTTATCGTTTTTACATGCTTGAAAAGCTATTAAAGCGAGCAATGGTAGTATTACTAGATATTTTTTATTCATTTTTACCATAATTGATGGCAAAGCCTACAGACTTTGCGTAATAAAATTTAGTGTCGGTTCGGACTAAGCTTTAGACCAGGTTGTACCATCTTTACTATCTTTTAGTTGAATGCCCAATTCTTGAAGTCCAATCCGGATTTTATCAGAAGTAGCATAATCTTTATTTACTTTCGCCTCCGTGCGTAGGTTGATTACCATATCTAGCACACCGTTCAAATCTGTATTGCTGCTTTCTTCGTCTTTCAATCCAAGAATATCGGTTACAAAATCGTTCATCATGGTTTTAAGCTGCGAAAGCGCCTCGGCAGAAATTTTGCCTTTGCCATCGTAAACAGTATTGATAATTCTTACCGCTTCAAAAAGTTCTGCAATTAACACCGGACTGTTAAAATCGTCGTTCATTGCTGCGCTGCAACGCGCTTTCAAAGCATCAATATCAAAATCATTTTGATCGGAAGCCGATAATTTTTCCAACAATCCAACAGCAGACATCAATCTTCGAAAACCCTTTTCAGAAGCATCTAATGCATCATTCGAAAAATCTAGTGTACTTCTATAATGAGCCTGAAGCATGAAAAACTTTACGGTCATTGGGCTGTAGCCTTTTTTCAATAATGGATGTTCACCGGAAAATAGTTCTAACGGAAGAAATCCGTTTCCGGCAGATTTAGACATGCGTGTTCCATTGACTGTAAGCATGTTGGTGTGCATCCAGTAACGTGCAGGTTGATGATGACTGCAAGCTTCAGATTGTGCAATTTCATTTGTATGGTGTGTTGCAGCCAAATCCATCCCGCCGCCATGAATATCAAATTCTGCACCTAAATATTTAGCACTCATTGCAGAACATTCTATGTGCCAACCCGGAAATCCCATTCCCCAGGGCGATTGCCACTGCATTAATGTTTCTGGTTTGGCTTTAATCCACAATGCAAAATCCAAACGGCCACGTTTTTCGTCTTGTCCGCCCAATTCTCTCGTATTGTTTAACATATCTTCCAGGTTTCTGTTGGTCAATATGGTATAATTATATTCCTGACTGTATTTTTCTACATCGAAATAGACATTGCCACCAATTTCATAAGCATAACCATTGGCAATGATGACTTTAATCATTTCAATCTGTTCAATGATATGACCGGTTGCTGTAGGTTCTATACTTGGTGGCAAGGTGTTAAACATGCGCAACACATCATGAAAACCAAGTGTATACTTTTGCACAATTTCCATCGGCTCAAGCTGCTCCAATTTTGCTCTTTTTGCAAATTTATCATCCCCTTCATCTCTATCGCCTTCCAAATGGCCGGCATCGGTGATGTTGCGCACATAGCGCACTTTGTAGCCTAAATATTTCAGGTATCTGAAAATCAAATCAAAGGAAACGAAGGTCCGGCAATTGCCTAAGTGAACATCACTATATACAGTTGGACCACAAACATACATCCCAACATTGGGCGCATTTAAGGGTTGAAACAATTCTTTTTTGCGTGAAAGCGTATTATAAAGCTGTAAGCCAGTATTCATATTGCAAATGTAAGATTTAGTTAGATAGTTGAAATGTTTTACTAACGGAATTTGAGGCTTTGAACGGACTATGATTTTTCTGTAACAATCTAAATAAAAAAGCCCCGCCAAAATGCGATAGCATTTAGCAGGGCTTGAATCAATATGTGTTAAGAAAAGCTTAGTTCTTTAATTTAGCCTTGAATATTTTCTCCAGCTTTTCAATTTTTGGCTGAATAACCAATCGGCAGTATGGTTCTGCACCATTTTTGTTAAAATAGTTCTGATGGTAATTTTCTGCAACGTAAAAAGGTTTTGCCGCCTCAATTGCAGTAACTACTTTTTTGCCATATGCATTGGTACTGTTTAACTCTGCCTTATATTTTTCGGCAAGTGCTTTTTGCTCGGCATTGTGATAAAATACAACCGACCGATATTGTGTACCACTATCTGCACCTTGTCTGTTTAATGTGGTTGGGTCGTGGCTTTTCCAAAATACTTCCAGCAACTCATCGTATGAAATTACTGCCGGATTGTAATTAATTTCCAAAACCTCTGCATGTCCAGTTCTTCCGGTACAAACCTCTTCATATGTTGGGTTGGTCAATTGTCCGCCTTCATATCCCGATCGTACGGAGTTTACGCCTTTTAAGCGCTGAAAAATAGCTTCTGTACACCAGAAACAGCCCATTCCAAATGTTGCTTTTTCTGTTTTTTTGCCTTGTCCGTAAACATGGCTCAAAGTCAAAACTGATAGTAAAACTAAAAATATTTTTTTCATGTGTGTTGATTTAAGGCTGCAAACCATCTTTTCGCTTGCGTTTTCTTATATGATATTACGAAAATATTGAGCGCCTAGTTTCTATAAACATAATAATGGATTTTGGATGACATAAATGGAGGTTGCCTTCATATGTGTGTAGATTTATTAACCTCACCCGATGAGAGTAACTGCTAATCGTGATTTTTTACACTTCCTTTCCCAGAGGAGAGTTAAATTATCGTTCAGTGATTTAAACCTAAAATGAAATAATCAATGTGCAGTTTGTGTATCCTGCCCCTCTCCTTTCATGAGAGGAATTAAGGGTGAGGCTTCTACCCATGTTAATAACTTAATAATTTGAATTTCAATACTTTAAATACACATCAAAACACAAAATTATATTTATTAACAATTCTTTATATAAATTCGTGGAACATTAAATTTAAAATTATGTCAACACCGTATATTCCATGTTTGGATTTAGGCTCTTATATTAATGGCACTGAAGAAGAACGCAAAAAATTTTCTGACGAACTTGGCCGTGCCTTTAATGACTCTGGCTTTGTAACCATTACAAACCACGGTTTGAGCCAGGAATTGATCGACAAATTATATGAAAATATAAAAAGTGCATTTGCGCTTCCGTTAGAGATAAAAAAGAAATACGAGAAACCTGAACTGGCCGGACAAAGAGGTTATACCAGTGCAGGAAAAGAAACAGCAAAAGGCGCAAAAACACCTGATTTAAAGGAGTTCTGGCAAATTGGACAGGAAGTTACAGATGGTGATCCAGTAAAAGAACAATATCCGGACAATGAAGTATTGGAAGAATTACCTGATTTCAATCAAGTAACAGGCGATATTTATAAAAAGCTTGAAGAAAATGGAACGTATCTTCTTCGGGCAATTGCAACCTATTTAGAACTGCCGATTGATTATTTCGACAAACACGTACATAACGGAAATTCAATTTTAAGAGGAATCCATTATTTCCCAATTGAAAATCCGGAATTGATTGCCGACGATGCTGTTCGCGCAGGTGCACATGAAGACATCAACCTTATTACTTTATTAATTGGGGCGAGTGCAGATGGCTTAGAAGTGTTAACGCGCAGCAATGAATGGTTGCCAATAAAAGCACACCATACAGACATTGTAGTGAATGTTGGCGATATGTTACAACGTTTAACCAATAACAAGTTAAAATCTACAACACACCGCGTCGTTAATCCGCCTCGCGAATTGATGAAAACTTCGCGTTTTTCAGTTCCTTTCTTTTTGCATCCGCGCAGCGATATGGATTTAACCAGTTTACCTTCAACAATTGATGAAAACCATCCTAAAGCCTACAGCGATATGACCGCTGGCGAATATCTGGATGAGCGATTACGAGAAATCGGGCTTAAAATGTAAATTTAGTCTTCCTATAATAACGAAAAAACGGGAACTGAAAATCAATCAGGACCCGTTTTTTGTGTTTTAAATCTTTGTTTTTAGATTTCTCTAACTACTCTGAATCCCCACATATTTGTTCTCACTTCTGATGAGAAATAAGCATTTCTATATGCACTTCTGATATTCATAGCTTGGTAGTTCCAGCCGCCGCCACGTGTAACGCCAAACATTGGAACACCTCCAGTTGTAGCACTTTCATCAGATGGCGCACCTACATAAGAATCGCTCCAGTCGCCAATTGTCCACTCGCGGGCATTACCCAAAACATCGTACAAACCAAAACGATTCGGCGCATAAGATCCAACTGGAGCAGTATTTCCATATCCATCAGAACAATCTAATGCGCTAAAGAACCCGGTTAGGGTTTGAAAATTGTTTAAATTTTTACTCATCTGATCATAAGAATTTGCATATGAACAGGCTTCGGTAGGCGCATCTCCCCAGAAATAAGTTGTTGTAGTGCCTGCACGGGCAAAATATTCCCACTCAGTTTCTGTTGGCAGGCGATAAGTTTTTCCTGTTTTTTTAGAAAGCCATTGAGTATATAAAATAGCCGTTTCTCTTGTTACACACAGTACCGGATCGTTATCTGTTTGGGTAAAACCTACATTTAGATAATCTCTTCCTGCAGTTACAGGGAGATCAGAAGCCTGGTTCGGAATCCAGCAGCGACAACCATCAAGAGGTTTGTAATTGGTTTCCTGAGCAAACTGTTTAAATTGCCCTAAAGTTACTTCAGTGGCACCCACGGCGAATGATTTACTGATCGTAACCGGATGCGCAGGCAACTCGTAATGCCTGGAGGTTGCCGGAACATTCATACGCCCCTGTTCGGCCAGGTTTCCACCCATTATATAAGAACCCGGCGGTACAACAACCATCCTTGGTAAATAACTTTCTGTTCCGTCCTGAAAAACCGAACCAGCAGGTGTTGCGGCATTTATGGTTACACCTGTAGGCGTTGCTAAAGAAATATTGGTATTTGTTGCATCTTCAGTAAGGAGGTTTGCACGAATGTAATCGATCCTGATTTTCCATTCTGCCAATGCTGCTGTTATCCTTCCCGAAGTAATTTGATCTGTTGCCACAAAATTCTGATCGGCACAAGCATTCATGATGTAAGTAGCCTCATCTTCCAGATTATTAAAGCGCTTTTCAAAATCTGCGGCTTGCGGCAACTGCACATTTTGTTCTGTTTTGAGCGTTTCAAATGCCGTTTTCACTTTTTGGAGATCGGCCAAAACTTGTACATACGTAGTATTACAATTTTCTACCAATGTTAAATCGCCACTCAGTGTATCCAGCGCAGCGCTAAGTCCGGCTACAGCTTGCGAATTTAAATCCAGTGCAACGCCGGTCTTTTGGCATGATGCACTCAGTAAGAAAAACGAGAGAAGTATCCCCCAGATTCCCAGTTGTTTGTTTTTTTTCATAAGTAAGATAAATTTTATGCTTCAGAAATCTGAAGCGTTTTTCATCTCACAAAAATAATTTCGGTAGTCACAGACAAATGATTCAAACAAGTCTAAGGAAGGTAAAAAAAAGAAAACGAAAGTTTTTGAAATTAAGATGACTTTTTAATTCCAAAACAAACTTCAATTTATCCGATTAATTTTTTTTCGATTCATCAATGGCACGGTTAACTACATCCTGTATTCTTCCCCTGATTTTAAGCGTAGAAAGCTTATCGGTTACGGTTGGGTTGACCCGATTAGATAAAAATATATACACTAAACCCCGTGACGGATCAACCCAAACACAAGTTCCGGTGTAACCCGTGTGGCCATACGTTTGGGGAGAAGCTAAATCTGACGGATAATGTTTGGTTGTATCCGGATCCCAGCGATCGAAACCTAATCCTCTTCTACTCACATTAGATTGTTTTGAAGTAAACATATCTACCGTTTGAGGTTTAAAATATTCTTCACCGCCATAACTGCCTTTATTCAACAGCATTTGATAAATAATTGCCAGATCATTTGCACTGGCAAAAAGGCCCGCATGGCCAGAAACACCTCCCGCTAATGCGGCTCCTTGATCGTGTACATAACCTACAAGTAAAGTTTTTCTGAAATAAGTATCTTGTTCAGTTGGTATAATCTGATCGGCACTGAAGCGGTTGCGTGGTAAAAAACCTGCTGTCTGCATACCCAGAGGTTTATAAAAATTTTCGTATGTATATTGGTTTAACGGCTCCTCACTAATGCGTTCTACAATATCCTTCATCACATACATGCTAATATCGCTGTACACATATTTTCCTCGTGTACGAATTGGCGAGTTCAACATCTTTGGCCACATAAAATCCTGAAAAAAACCTTTTTTGATGTAGTAATTGTCTGCCACTTTTGTTGGGAAAGCTGCAGATGAGTCGCGACTGTAATCGCCCGCTTTCACATAATCATGAAAAGGAATATATGGAATAAAACCCGCCTGATGAAGCATCACTTCGCGCACCTGAATGGGATTCATTGGCGTTGTTCTTGCTTTTGGAATATATGCGCCAATGTTTGTATCGAGCTTTAGTTTTCCTTCATCAAAAAGACGCATCACAGCCGGTGTGGTTGCAGTAACTTTAGTAACAGAAGCAAGATCGAAAATATCAGTTACTTTATCTGGCAAGTTGCTGTCATACGTATGCGTGCCGTAAGCTTTATTGAAAATTACTTTTCCATCTTTCGCCACAAGAACAACCAAACCAGGCGTAGCTTTAGCGCGTATGGCTTCTGCTGCGATATCATCAATTTCTTTAAGATTGTTGGAGTTGATGCCGGCATCTTCCGGAACAGTATACTTTAATCGCGTTGCAGCGGTTACAAATCCAGAGCCGGTGGTGTAACGTGCAGAATATACTGTAGGTAATTTATTTACCGCGGCAATACCTCCAAAAATATACTGAGGAACAATTGCTGCTGCATCTGCGGTATTTTGACCTGTCCAAACAATCGGAGCGGAAATGGCATCAAAAGATTTCAATCCGGGTCCATTGCCAAAATAAGAAATAATAACTTTTTTACTTCTACTGATGTTGTTGATGAAACCAATGTAACGGGCCTTGTTTACATTTTGTTCATCAATAGAAACCAATATGGTATTGTAATATTTTAAATCATCTTCCAGATCATTTAAGTTCGTACTGTCTTTATAGTTAAGCGCAGAAAAGGATGTTACCTTATCATATTTATTGGCAAGACTATCAAAAACAGAACCAAAAGAAAAACCCAAACTTACCGATGCAATCGTTTTTTTATCTAATTTTTTCAGCGGAATGATGGAGTCTTGATTATTGAGTAAAACCGTAGCTTGTGTAATGGCATTGTTTACAGACAACTTTTTTTCATTTGCAGTATGATCTTGTGCACAAGCCGTTAAACACAATACATTAACCAGGCTTGCTATGGCTGCAAAAAATACTCTATTTCGATTCATATACTTTTTCTCCGTTCAGATAAGTTTTTAAGACTTTAGTTTTTAATACATTTTGAGGTGATGACTGCATGATATCGTGATCAAGAATAACAAAATCGGCCATTTTTCCAATTTCGAGACTTCCCTTCTCTTTTTCTTCAAAGTTTGCTTTCGCAGCCCAAATGGTCATCCCTTTTAAGGCTTCCTGTGCACTTAGTGCATTTTCCATTTGAAAACCTCCTGCTGGAAAACCTTCTGCGTCTTCACGCACCGTTGCAGCATAAAACGTTAATAAAGGATTAATGTTTTCTACCGGAAAATCTGTTCCTAACGGAAGCCAACCATTCTGTTTTAGCAATTTTTTATAGGCATAAGCAGTTTTCAAACGTTTTGTTCCCAAACGTTTTACCGCCCAATACATATCAGAAGTGGCGTGCGTAGGTTGTACCGAAGGGATTACATTGGTTTTTGCAAACAAACTAAAATCAGCCGGATCGATAACCTGCGCATGTTCAATTCGCCAACGCCTGTCATTTTTACCTTTCAGAATTTTATTGTAGATTTTCAAAATTGTTCTGTTTGCAGAATCGCCTATGGCGTGAGTACACATCTGAAAATGTTTTGTTGCAATTTTTTTCGCCACATCTTCAAAATGTTTTTGATCACTCAATAAGAAGCCGCTTTTCCCCGGCATATCGCTGTACGGATGAATAAGCGAAGCTCCGCGAGAACCCAATGCGCCATCTGCATAAACTTTAAAAGAACGTACATTTAATCTAGGCGTTTTAATAATGCCTTTTTTAAACAAATAATCGAAATTTTTAGGTTTGTCAGACAGCATTACATACAATCTCATTTTCAGTTTTTTCTCTTTTTGCAATTTGCTGATGAAGTCTACCGCTTCAAAATCGAGTCCACAGTCGTCAATTGTTGTTAAACCGGCAGCAAAACAATTTTGCTGTGCATCTAAAAAAATCTTTTCGGCCATTTTTGCATCTGGAGACGGGATTTTATTTTCAACCAAAGCAACAGCATTGTCAATTAGTACGCCGGTAAGTTTTCCATTTTCGGTAAGCATATCTCCGCCAATTAATTTTCTTGCGGAAAGAATACCTGCCGCATCCAAAGCTTTTTGATTGGCAATTGCCGCATGTCCATCAATCCGGTTTAAAAATACTGGCCTGTCTGGAAAAAGCTCATTTAGTTTTTTATTGGTCGGGAAATTTTTATCTGTCCAATCGTTTTGGTCCCAACCATTACCGATTAGCCAACCTTGCGGATGGGACGTTGCAAAATCAGAAAGGCGTTTTAAAACTTCATCCCAAGATTTTGTTCCTCTCAAATCTGCGGTTTGCAAACTTTGTCCGTATCCAAAAAAATGAGCGTGCGCGTCTATAAAACCAGGATAAATTGTTTGTCCGCCGGCATCAATCTCTTCCTTTGCTTTATATTTCTTCCGAATCTGGTCTGATTTCCCAAGAAAAAAAATCTTCCCGTTTTTTACGGCAAAAGCTTCTACGGTATCAAACTTCGGGTTTACAGTATACACTTTTGCATTGTATACAATAAGATCTACATCCTCTTTTAGCGTACAAGAGGTTAAAATGAGTGCCAACATCAAGGCAGAAAAAAGGCTTTTCATATGGATAAAGATAGAAAAAATGCCTACATGCCCTGATGAAATTGCTATTGATTTTCTGTGTTAATTGTACAACCTTAGTTTTCTTGGCTTTAAATATCTGCACTTCCAGAGCCAATCGAAAAACAATTTAAACCCAACAGGTTTCTCAATTGCTTTATCGTGGTATCCATCAGTCATTTACATGTTGAGTTTTAAACAAAGCCGCTTCATTCAGCTTATTTTCCATATTTTAGCAAATTCACATTGTCTAACTACATGACTGATATCATCCAATTATTACCCGATGCTGTTGCCAATCAAATTGCTGCCGGAGAAGTTGTACAACGACCTGCCTCTGCAGTTAAAGAATTGTTGGAAAACTCCATCGATGCCGGCGCCGATAAAATTCAGCTGGTAATAAAAGATGCGGGAAAAGCTTTGATCCAGATTATTGATAACGGATCTGGCATGAGCGTTACCGATGCCAGAATGTGCTTTGAAAGGCATGCAACTTCTAAGGTGAAAAAGGCTGAAGATTTGTTTGCAATCCGCACGATGGGCTTTCGTGGTGAAGCGATGGCTTCTATCGCGGCAATTGCACAGGTTGAAATGAAAACGCGCAGGCATGACGACGAAATTGGAACTTGTATTTCTATTGAAGGATCTCAGGTTACCAATCAAGAACCTGTTGCAACACCTGCCGGAACACAAATTTCTATAAAAAACTTATTCTACAATACACCTGCCCGGCGAAATTTTCTGAAAAGCAACCCCGTAGAAATGCGCCATATTATTGATGAATTTCAACGGGTTTCCCTGGCACATCCAGGTATTTTTTTTAGTTTACACCACGATGGAAGTGAAATTTTCAATCTTCCGAAGGGAAATCTAAAACAAAGAATTGTACATCTTTTTGGAAACAATTACAACGAACGGCTGGTGCCGGTTGAAGAAGATACTACGATTATCAATCTACGTGGTTTTATCGGAAAGCCTGCTTTCGCAAAGAAAACGCGTGGCGAACAATTCTTTTTTGTAAACAATCGTTTTATTAAAGATCCCTATTTAAACCATGCGGTGAGTTCTGCTTTTGAAGAATTGTTGCCAGAAGACAGTTACCCTTTATATGTATTGTTTATAGAAATTGATCCATCTAAAATAGATGTGAACGTTCATCCAACCAAAACTGAAATCAAATATCTGGATGAAAAATCTATCTACGCCATTATAAAATCGGCGGTTAAGCGTTCAATTGGTCGGTATAACATTGCGCCAACCTTAGATTTTGATCAGGAAACGGGTTTTAGTAATATGATTTCGCCTAAAGCGGTAGAAGATATTGTACCGCCGAGTATCAATTTCAACCCTGATTTTAATCCTTTCGCCAGCGATGCCAGCGCGCCGTCTGGTTTAGGTTACACAACAAATGCGCGCGGTTATGAGCCTAGAAGCAATTACGAACAAAAATCCAATACTAAAAACTGGGGTTCGTTATATGAAATAACGCAACAATCAGAAGCTCAGCAAACGACTATTTATGCAGATGATGCTATTCTGGAAACGAAGCAAAAACAATATATGCAACTGCATAACCGTTACATTGTTTCGCAAATAAAATCTGGTTTAATGGTTATCGATCAGCAAATTGCTCATGAACGGATTTTGTATGAGCGTTTTCTTGTACATCTTGAAGACCGTAAAGGCGCATCGCAGCAAAGTTTGTTTCCGCAAACCATCACGCTGAACGCCACTGATTTTGAATTGGCTAAAAGTCTGCTTGACGATATAAAAAGTTTAGGTTTTGATGTACGGGAATTTGGTAAAAACACGTTGGTTGTAGAAGGTGTTCCAGTTGATCTGGGCAGCAGCAATATTAATGAAACGCAGCTTTTTGAACAGTTGATTGAA
Organism: Pedobacter terrestris; assembly: GCF_052343045.1. Taxonomy (NCBI): domain Bacteria; kingdom Pseudomonadati; phylum Bacteroidota; class Sphingobacteriia; order Sphingobacteriales; family Sphingobacteriaceae; genus Pedobacter; species Pedobacter terrestris. The sequence goes on from NZ_CP180264.1 coordinate 3,955,283, forward strand.
GGCTTTAAAAACACCCAGCAGGAACTGAAGTTGAACAAACGAGACAGTCTGGCCAGAAGTTTAGCAAAAAACAGTGCTATTAAAGCCGGAACCGCACTAAGCCAGGAAGAAATGAATACATTAATTGATGAATTATTTGCCTGTAAAACACCTAACTTTAGCGTAACCGGTAAACCTATTATCCAGACGATTACTTTATTGGAACTGGATAAGAAGTTTGAAAAATGATCGGAAATTTACGATACACACAAACATTTGAGCACACAATTTGCTTTAAGAACATATTTAGGAATTAACCAGAATGAATAACATATATATACCACCAGTAGTTAAAAATCTACTGATTATAAATGTCCTATTTTTTATTGCCACGTATTTACTTCCTTCGCTGGATCTGGAAACCCGTTTAGCCGTATTCTATTTCAATTCGCCAAAATTTCAAATCTGGCAACCGATTACGTACATGTTTATGCACGGCAGCATCGGCCATATTTTTTTCAATATGTTTGCGCTATTTTCTTTCGGAAGTGTATTGGAATCGCGTTGGGGTGCAAAGAAATTTATTCTCTTTTATCTGATTACCGGTTTAGGGGCTTTAATATTGCAATGGGCAGTACAAGCTTTCGAGGTATCTCAGATTATCGGCCAAATCACACTTTTTGAAGGTTGGCAAAACCATGTTCAAAATCAGGAACAAATGTCTACACTTGCTGGTGTTTATGGTGGCGGAATGTTGGGCGCTTCTGGTGCTGTTTTCGGCTTACTAACGGCCTTTGCAGTATTGTATCCCAATGCAGAATTGTTGTTGTTCTTTATTCCCATCCCGGTAAAGGCAAAATATTTTATCCCATTTTACATCCTTATCGAACTGTCATTAGGTATTGCACAGATTCAAGGTGATTCTATTGCCCATTACGCGCATCTTGGTGGCGCGCTCATCGGTTTCATCCTGGTAAAAATTTGGAAAGATAAAAACGATACATTTTACACGCTTTATGAATAATACATTCAAGGATCTAAAATTCAAGATTTTTCAATCAGGAAACCCTTTGTTTCTATACATCGGGATAAATATCATCATTTTCCTGATCACTGCCATTATTGGCGTTTTTGCTTTTTTAAGTGGAACTGGCTTTAGCGTCAACAATTTCTTACGGGATTTTGTGGGTTTGCCGGCGGCAATAAATCAGTTGCGGACTCGCTTTTATACCTTATTTACGTACATGTTTTTTCACGATGGGATTTTTCATATTCTGTTTAACATGTTGGGTTTATATTGGTTTGGCAGCATTTTCATGAACTTCTTAAAACCAAGGCAATTTCATGTAGTTTACCTTCTGGGAGGAATTGTTGGTGGTCTTTTCGCTATTGCTGCCTTAAATATTTTCCCGGTTTTTGCTGCGAACATTCAGAGTGTAACCATTATTGGTGCATCTGCCGCAGTTATGTCCATCATTTTTGCTGCAGCGACGCTGGTGCCCAATTATACGCTCATGCTGATGTTTATTGGTGAAGTGAAAATCAAATGGATAGCAGTAGTGTATTTCATTCTTGACTTTTTGGCCATTGGTTCTGTAAATGCTGGCGGCAGTCTTGCGCACATCGGCGGTGCCCTGTTGGGTTTTGTGTATATAAAAAACCTGCAAAGTGGCCGCGACTGGAGTAAAATATTTGAGCGCAAGGCAAAAATGAAAGTGGTAAAAAATGAGAAACCAGTAAAAAAACCAGAATTTAACTCTATTTCGCAACAAGAAATTGATGCTATTTTAGACAAAATTTCTACTTCAGGATACGATAAACTTACAACAACAGAGAAAGAAAAACTGTTTAAGGCCAGCAAAGATTAATGATCAGAAAGAAAAAGAAATATAATTTTTTAGATAAGCTGATCTTGCCGGTTGCTGTGGCTTTGGCCGTAGCTTTAATTATGGGTACGCTTGCCGGTAAAATGGATCCGCGCCAACATGCCATCATTGCCTTTTTCGGTTTGGCTTATCCGTATGTTTTATTGGTTAATTTAATTTTTCTTGCCTGGTGGCTCACCAGTAAAAAATGGTTGTTCGCTATTTGTACGGTAATTCTTATCGCCATTGGCCACAAAACTTTAAAAGCAACTTTCTCTTTAGGCGGAAACGAAGGATCAGCAGAAAAGGCAGAAAATACAATTAGAATGATGACCTGGAATGTTCACAATTTTAAATTGTATGGAGAAGGAAATGATGAACGCGTAAAAGAGAAAATGCTCGATGTTATTAAAGGCCAAAACCCTGATGTAATTTGCTTTCAGGAATTTTACACCCGATATAAAGGCTCTTTTGACATTGTAGACAGTTTAAAAACATTATTGAAAACCCGCCATTATTATTTCGTTCCGACCAACAAAAACGAGTATGAAGCAATTGGCTTGGCTATTTTCTCAAAATTCCCGATTCAAAGTGAAGGCAAAATTCCTTTTGTAGAAGGTTATCCGGGCAATATGAGCATTTACACAGATTTAAATGTAAAAGGAAAAACGATGCGCATTTACAATGTTCATTTCCAATCGATCTCTTTCGAGAAACAAGATTATGATTATCTGGATAAAGTGAAAGAGATGAATACCGAACTGAAACCCTCTAAACGGATTTTGCGGATGCTTAAAAATGCTTTTCTGAAACGCAGCGGCCAGGTAGATATTATGAAAGCCGAAATGCAGAAGTGCAAAACGCCGTTTTTAATTGCTGGCGATTTTAATGATACACCGGCATCTTACGTGGTTACACAAATTACTAACGGACTTAACAACGCATTTATTGAGCAAGGTTCTGGTTTTGGTAAAACGTATAATGGTAAATTTCCAAATTTCCAGATTGATTATATTGCCACATCAAAAAACTTCGAAATCCTGAATTATAAAATTACCCAGGCAAAACTTTCCGATCATTTTCCGGTGCGAAGTGATATCAGATTTATTACAAAAGGAGAATAAATCTGTCCATAAATATTTCAGCTGACAAACATTTTCTTACCTTATATCAACGAATTCATGGGTCGAATTTTTGATATTTGCGACATAACATTAAAAATAAAATCTCCAGAATATGAGTTTAATTGAAGCATTAAAATGGCGTTATGCTGTTAAAAAAATGAACGGACAACCCGTTGAACAGGAAAAAGTGGATAAAATTATTGCAGCCGCACACCTGGCACCAACTTCTTCGGGTTTACAGCCATTCAAAATTATCGTGGTAACCAATCAGGAATTGAAAGAAAAAATTGCACCGATTGCATTTAACCAGGCGCAGGTAATAGATTCTTCACATCTGTTAGTTTTTGCTGCTGAAGTAAATTACACAGACGAAGGTATTGATGCTATTTTTAAAAATATGAACGCGGAACGCGGCTTACCTGAAAATACAACCGATGCCTATAAAGCTCAGTTGAAAGGTATGATCTTATCTCGCTCTGCAGAAGAAAACTTTAACCACGCCGCCCGCCAGGCATATATTGCATTTGGTATTGCTATTGCAGAAGCTGCCGCAATTCAGGTAGATTCTACGCCAATGGAAGGTTTTAATGCTGCAGCTTTAGATGAGTTATTGGGTTTAGACAAACAAGGTTTGAAAAGCGTTACAATGTTACCACTTGGCCATAGAGACGAAACTGGCGATTGGTTGGTAAATCTTAAAAAGGTACGCAAACCTTTGGAGCAGTTTGTGATTGAAATGAAATAATACATTTCAAATTATTGAAAAAAAGCAGGTTCTTTTAAGTGCCTGCTTTTTTGTTTTAAGAGGTTTTAAAGTGCTTTTAATCTTTTTCTTTGAAGATAGGACAGCACAGAATTTGCCCACATTCCAAAACGCTCATAGGGTGAGGTTTAGCAAAAACAAAGTGAGTTAGCGTCTAAAAACCTCACCCTGTGAATGGCAGTGAATTTCGTAACGCCTGTGCATCCCTCTCCTCGAAGAGAGGGAAACTTGAAGCTGTGGTTGCACCTAAACGTTTAAGAATATTTAACGCAATGCATTTCATACTGTCTTTAATCCCTCTCTTCAAGGAGAGGGACAGCACAGAATTTGCTCACATTCCAAAACGCACATAGGGTGAGGTTTAGCAAAAAACGAAATGAGTTAGCGTCTAAAAACCTCACCCTGTGAATGGCAGTGAATTTCGTAACGCCTGTACATCCCTCTCCCCGAAGAGAGGGAAACTTGAAACTGTGGTTGCACCTAAACGTTAAGAATATTTAACGCAATGCATTTCACACTGTCTTTAATCCCTCTCTTCAAGGAGAGGGCCAGCAAAGAATTTGATATTGAACTAAACGCTCATAGGGTGAGGTTTAACAAAAAACGAAATGGGTTAGCGTCTAAAAACCTCAGCCTGTGAATCTCAATAGATGTTATGCGCCCGCATTGTAACGAAGATACTGAGTTTGTAAAAAAATGTTAAAGCGCTTATCTATTTAGGCGCTCTATCTTTTATTGGATATATTTACAAACTAAGTATTTAATTTCCTATACATGAAGATTTTTAGACTATCGCTTATTCTTATTGGTTTCATTTTTATTTCAAACTTCAAAGCATCTGCACAAACCGATACCATAGGCATAAACACAATTATCAGTAAAACCAATAAAGTTCTAAACGATTATCCTACAGAGAAAATATATCTTCATTTTGATAAACCTTACTACGCAGTTGCAGATACAGTTTGGTTTAAAGCCTATGTAACCGAAAACCAGAATTTCCTTTCTGAAATTAGTAAAATTGTTTATGTTGATGTGATCAACCAGAAAGATTCTCTGATTCAAACAGTAAAATTACCAATTGTTGGTGGTGTCGCTTATGGAAATTTCCCTTTAGATCCGATCAACTACGCACAGGGAAATTATCACGTTCGGGCATACACCATGTGGATGTTGAACTTTGGTGATAATTTCTTTAATAAAACTTTTTATATCGGCGAAGCCATTGATAAAGAAGTTAAAACACACATCACGTATAAAAACAGTTCTACGGACAAACAGGAAAAAATTGACGCGCGCATACAGTTTAAGGACATGAACAACAAACCTTATGCAAACCGTAATGTAGCCTGGCAGGTTGTAACCAGCTATACTGTAATTGCCAGAGGAAAGGGAACAACAGATGCAAATGGATATTTAACCGTTTCTATGACTGCCAATCAAAAAGCAGAATATCAATTGCAAAAAGGCGAATTGTATACTTTCATAAATACCACGGAAAAAGATGTAGCCAGTAGCAGTTTTCATCTTAAAAATGCAATCATTGACAAAGATTTCCAGCTGTTTCCTGAAGGTGGAAACCTTATTGCAGGCATTGTAAATAAAGTAGCTTTTAAAGCACTTAAAAGTGATGGTCTGGGTATTGGCAGTAAAGGAAATATAACTGATGCTTCAGGCGCCGAAGTCGCTACATTTTCTGCACAGCACCTTGGAATGGGGAGTTTCAATTTTACTCCGGAAAATGATAAGCGTTATAAAGCAAACGTATCCTTTACAGACGGCACTTCTAAAAGCTATGATTTACCAGCAGTTTCCCCATCGGGAATTGCCATTCAGATAAACAATACCAATCCGGAAAATATCTCCTTAAAAATTAGTGCCAACGATGCCTTTTTTGCTGAAAATCAAGGAAAAAAATTCTATATCATTGCGCAAAGTAAAGGCGTAATTTGTTACGGTGCGCAAACAGCACTAGCCAATAAAGATTACAATACAACTATTCCAAAATCTAAATTCCCGATGGGAATTGCTCAGTTTACCATCTTTGCCGAAAATGGCAAACCTTTAAGCGAAAGACTGGTTTTTGTGCAGAATAAAAACATTTTACAATTGGGTTTGAGTTCGCCAGCAACTACATATGGCATAAAAAAGAAAGTTAAAATTAATTTATCAGCCAAGAAAGATGGAGCGCCCGTTGCCGGAAATTTTTCTGCATCAGTAATTGATGAAACAAAAGTTCCTTTCGCAGAAGATGGCGCTACTACCATTTTAACCAGTTTACTGTTGAGCAGCGACCTGCGCGGATATATTGAAAAGCCGAATTATTATTTTAACGGCATTGACGCTAAAAAAAGCGCAGATTTAGATGTTTTATTGCTCACCCAAGGATACAGAAGTTTTGCTTATACAGATATATTGGCTAACAGGTTGCCAAAAATTACGGTTCTGCCTGAACAGGGAATTGAAGTTTCAGGAATATTACGTCTAAATAATGGAATTCCTGTAAGAAAAGGGACTTTGTTGCTAACCATTCCCGATAAACGTTTCAGCCTGGAAGGCACAACCGATCCGGTAGGAAACTTCAAATACAAAGACCTGGTACTTAATGATTCGTCTAAAGTTACCATAACGGCAAAATATAATCCCAATTATAAAGGAATGACGATCTCACTAAATGGGATTCCTACTCCATCTATAACGCAAAGCTTTACCGCTCCGGATGAGGTACTGAATATAGACAGTACCATGAACAGCTATCTGGACAATAGCAAACGTCAATATGCATATCTGCATACGCTAAAAGATGTCACTATTAAGGCCACAGCCATTCCAAAAGTTACGCACCGGGATTACCCTGCATTGACTGGATTAAGTTCTATTGCAGACCATGAAGTAACCGGCGACCGTTTAACAGGATGTAATTTATTGATTAACTGTTTGCAGACCATGTTACCAGGTGTAACATTTCAGGACAATAATTTCTATGTAAGCCGCGATTATAATCAAGGCAAACGTATACCAATGGGTATTTTTATTAATGGAATGAATGTAGATGCCAATCAGATCAATACGTTAAATCCTGCAGAGATTGACAACATTGAAATCTTTTTAAGAGATGAATTGGGGCTGGTAAACCGCGCGTATAATGTGAATGGTGTAATCGTTATCAACCAGAAAAAAGCACCAAAAGGAACTAAAATTTCTAAAGCCCAATTGCTGGATATGTTACCTAAAAATTATGAGGTTACGTTTTCTCCCCAAGGATATAATAAAGAAAGACAATTCTATTCTCCGAAATACGAAACTCCAGCAAGTTTAAATAGAAATGACTTGCGCACAACCATTTACTGGAATCCAAAAGTTATAACGGATGAAACGGGTGCGGCTACTATGGAATTCTATAACGCCGACGGCAAAGGAAATTATAAAGTTGTAGTAGAAGGTATTGATGCAAATGGAAATATCGGGCGCTCCATTATGCGTTACTCGGTTAAATAATCCAAAAGAATACTTAGGAAAAGCGCCAGAGTTTAACTCTGGCGTTTTTGTTTTATATTTATACCTGGTGAGGAAGAGGTTCTCCCCGTAAACCAGCAATGATATTATGGGCAATGATTTCTGCCATGGCGCCACGTGTTTCGACCGTCGCAGAACCTATATGCGGGAGTACAGCCACATTACTCATCTGCAGCAAAGCATTACCGGGCAACATTGGTTCCGGGTTCGTCACATCTAAACCAGCTCCCCAAATCAGCTTGTCTTTAAGCGCTTTTATCAAATCTTCTTCTTGATGAATTTTGCCACGTGCAGTATTGACAAAAATAGAATCGGGTTTCATTTTCTCAAAAACCGCGTAATTAAATTTCCCCTCAGTTTCTGCAGTGAGGGCAGTATGTACAGATATAACATCACTTTGTGCCAGCAATTCTTCAAATGAAACGTATTGTGCACCAATCTGCTTTTCCGCATCAGTATTTCTGGATCTGTTATGGTAAATCACTGGCATCTGGTACAGTCCGATACATTTTTTTGCTAAAGCAAGTCCAATTTTTCCCATCCCGAAAATACCGAGCGTTTTGCCTTGCAATTCTATTCCAAGTTCAGGGTTTGGATCGTATTTTTTCCATGCACCTGCTTCAATCTGTTTGTGCAGATAAAATGCTTTTCGTGCTACAGCCATCATTAACAGCAAAGCCGTATCGGCGGTTGCCTCACTTAATACACCAGGTGTATTGCCAATTGGAATATTGAGTTTGCGTGCTTCTGCAATATCTACCTGATCAAAACCAACAGAATGCAGCGCAATTACTTTAAGGTGTTTGCAAGCATTTAAAAAATGTGCATCGAGTTTATTTGGGCCAACACTAACCAATGCATCCTGATCTTTGCAGGCCTCTATTAGTTGTTCTGCAGTAATTTGATGATCTTCTTTCCACTGGGTAATTTGAACCCCGTTTTCCTGTAAAATCCGGATTCCTTTTTCCGAAATATTGCCACTGATAAAAACTTTCATAATGTATCAACAAGTTATCTTTTTAGGTGTTTGTCTATAGATAAAAAATTATCAGGGCACTGTAATTACTCTGCGTTGTACAGTCTGTGCACTGAAATAGCCCAGTGCTTTGTTGCTCAAATTAGAGGGCGGATTGGATGGCGTTGTACCTTGATTTGGCCCGTTTCCGCTTTGCTGGCTTAATGAATACCAGTAATCAAAAATATTGGCATCCGTACAATTCATTTCTACACTTACCCGATCGCCCGTTTTTAGGTCTTCTACGCCGTCATCATCTGTATTGTAATAAAACTGAACACGAATATTATTTCCGTTTGTAAGCCTGTCGTTATTTACATAGATGCGTTTGATAAACAAGCTGTTAACAAAAACTGTAAAGTGATAGTAATTGCTTTCTGCCGCGGGATCTTTAAAATAAGCGGCAGCAGTTAAAGTTTCTTCACCGAAAAAAGAGTTTTTAACAACGCCAATAGAATCTAAAGGGACGCGTGTAGGCATAGTAGAACTTGCTTCATAAGTTTGCCCTTCTGCAAGTACTTTTAAACGATAGGTAACGCCAGGTACGCCGGTCATCCGATTTACATAGGTACCAGAAACGGTTTCACGAAAAGTATAATTGTTCCCGCGGCTGTCGGTTACCGTTACCGTTGCACCAGAAATTTTCGGGTATACACTGGGTTCGTTTAAAGCAACAGATTTGCTGAGCTTAATGGTCTGATCTGTAAGTTGATTTACAATTTTACCTTCAATTACCATCTGTGATGTTGCATTATCTATATCTACATCAATTATTTTTCTGCAAGCAGAAAAAACCATGGCTAGCAAAAATATAGGAAGTAATATTTTTTTCATCAGATTAAAATTTAAAGTTCCAGGTTACAGACGGGATAATTCCGAAAAGAGATGTTTGCTCTGCTACAGTTCGACTGGCATCGTTCGGATCATTAATAAACTCGATAGAATACGGATTTTTACGTGCCAATGCATTGTATACACCAAAATTCCAGCTCGATTGATATTTCCCTTTTCGTTTACCTTCCAATGTAGCACTTAAATCCAAACGCATATTATAAGGCATTCTTCCGGCATTGCGCTCTGTGTAATAGTACATGGTTTGGTTGCCAACTGCATATTTTCCTGCCGGAAAAGTAACTGCATTTCCCGTACTGTAAATAAAGCTGGAAGAAAATGTCCAACGATCGGTAGCTTTATAAATCCCAACTACAGATAAATCGTGTGTACGGTCTTGTCTGGCCGGAAAATAATTTCCATTATTCAATTCGTTAAATTTCCGTTCAGTACGGGATAACGTGTAGCCAATCCAACCGTTTAGTTTTCCAAACTTCTTTTTAAAGAACAGCTCAAGTCCGTACGCTCTGCCAACGCCATAAAGCAATTCAGATTCTATGTTGGCATTGGCGAGTAATTGTGCAGCATTTCTGTAATCTATTTGGTTTTGCATCCATTTGTAATATACTTCTCCACTAAACTCATAATTGTTTTCGGCGATATTTTTAAAATAACCCAATGCCACCTGATCGGCAATTTCTGGTTTAATATTGTTGCTGCTTAACACATATTGATCTGTTGGCGAGCTAGACGTTGCGTTAGTTAGAATGTGTACATTTTGTGTATTCCGACTATACGATGCTTTTACAGAATTTTGTTCGTTAAAGGCATAACTCATAGAAAAGCGCGGTTCTAAGTTGAAGTAATTTTTATAAAATGTACCGTTTGAAACTGCTGTGGTAGAGGTAATATTCTTGTATTCATCGTAGGTACTAAAATTGCCCGGTCCCAATAAGGAAAAGGCCGCTAAACGCAATCCGTACAAAATATTTAGTTTTGGCGAAACTGTCCAATCGTCAGAAATATACAGCGCGCTTTCCAAACCGTATCGTTTTTCCTGTTCAAGTGAATTGACCTGCGAATCGCCGTCGCTTTCAATCCCGATTGGAGAAATACGATGATGTGTTGCATTTAAACCAAAGTGTAAAGTATGCGCATTGCTGAAATACTGAAAATCTTGTTTCAGATTAAAGTCGCGCACCAAAGATGTTGCTTTAAAATTGGTTACATCATTCAGCAACTGAACAGTATAATTGTAATTGTTGTAAATGAGAGAAGTATTTGAAAACAACCGTGCGTTAAAAATATGATTCAATCGAAAAGTTGTCGTTACGTTGCCCCAATTGTTTTCAAACAAATCTTTAACGCCAATATTGTCTTTTCCGAAATAACCCGATAAATAAATCGTATTCTTATCATCAATTTTATAATTGGCTTTGGCGTTTATATCGTAAAAGTTGAGTGTACTTCCGTTGATAGATGAATCTGGTGATGCACGCAGAAACAAATCGATATAGGTTCTGCGGAAACTCACCATAAACGAACCTCGATCTTTTACAATTGGCCCTTCTGCTTTTAACCGCGATGCAATGAGACCAATGCCACCCTGAAATTTATATTCTTTATTGCTTCCATCGTCCATTTTCACATCCAGAACAGAAGATAAACGCCCGCCATATTGCGCTGGCATACCGCCTTTATATAAACTTACATCTTTAATGGCATCTGCATTAAACGTAGAAAAAAAACCGAGCAAATGCGAAGAATTGTAAACCACAGCTTCATCAAGAAGGATAAGATTCTGATCGGCAGCGCCACCACGAACATAAAAACCTGTATTTCCTTCTCCGCCAGATTTCACGCCGGGCAGCAGTTGAATGGTTTTTAAAACATCTTTTTCGCCAAGTAAAACCGGTATAGAATTTAAGGATTCCATATCAATACGATCTAATCCCATTTGCGCACTTTTCACATTTTCATTTTTACGGTTCTTCGCACTAACAATTACATCGCCCAAATCATTGGCACTTTTCAGTTCTATGTCAAGCTTTGTATTTTTGGTTAGGTCTATTGTTTTGGTAAAAGACAGGTAACCCGTATAACTCACGGTAACTTGATAGCTACCAGAAATTTGCGATACAGCGTAGTAACCGTAAGAATTGGTTAAGGTGCCAACCGCCGGTTCTGCGGCAATTCTAACCGTTGCGCCAATCAAAGTTTCCCCTGTTCCGGCATCGCGAACGGTGCCGCTTAATGTAAATTTAGATTGCGCGATTGACAGCGAAGAAACTATTGTAAACAGAACCAGAAAGCAATAACTTTTTAAGAACATAACTAAGACTTATCTTTTTTTGCGATGAGATAAGGTTGAACGGCTTTCTTCCAGATTTCATATCCGGTTGCATTCATGTGCAACATATCTTCTACAAAAAGCTCCGGTCGTAATTTTCCGTCTTTTGCCATCATTAACGGATAAATGTTAATAAACCTGGTATTTTTCTCTCCGGCAATGAATTTCTGAATCAGCAAATTCGACTCAATTGCTTTTTGCCTGAATTGATCTCTGCTTGGACTTGGTTTTATCGAGATATAAGCAATAGGAATATTTGGCAATTTCTCACGAATGGCTTTATACAACCTAACCGTTCTGTTCAATACACTATCGGCAGTGGTTTTTTCATCAGGCAAGTCATTTTCGCCTACATAAATAATAATTTGACGTGGTTGATAAGGGAAAACAATATCATTAAGATAACGGGTAATATCGTTGGTAACTGCTCCGCCAATGCCGCGATTTAAAGCATTGTAAGCGACAAAATCCTGCGTTAAAGTATCCCATTTGCGAATGGATGAACTGCCGATAAACAATATGGGATTAACCGGCGGTTTATACATTTGATCGTACTTTTTAATGGTTTGAACATCATCCCAAAAAGCGGGCTTGTTCTGGGCATTGGCAGATAAAATGATAACTTGAACGAGGATCAGTATAAAAAAGTATTTTTTCATGTTATGTAAATTAGGATTTTGCTAATGTACATATAACAGGTAAGTATCCTTAGAAATATTGGATAAAATTGATCTGAACCAAAAACGAAATCGGAAAAAATAGCGACCTGCTACACAGCTTTTGACACTGGTTTTTTCTTGGTTTTTTTTTGACGTCCAAGATAAATCAACAAACCGGTTATCGGCAGAGATGCTGTAATTAATGTGGTTAAAAGCGCCAAAATTTTAGTTGGCCAGCCAAATATACTGCCGGTGTGAATGGATTTATTCAACTTACGGATTTTGCTCCCCAAGTTAAGATGATCAAACGGATTGGATTGAATAAACTGAGCTGTTTTAGCATCAAAATAAAGCTGATCGGCACCTGTTGCCAATTCCGCATCGTTTTCTTTAGCCACCAAAATAGCTTTATCTTTTTTATCTGGAAAAGTGATGGTTAACTTGCCGGAATGTGGATATTTCAAATTGGTTGCAGACACAACCATTTCATAAATTCCTACCGTTTTTTTGGCTTGCGGATTTTGGTTTTTAACAACCTCTACTTTTTCTATCTTACTATTGGTAAGCGTAAACAGTAAGTTTTCTACCCAATCGTAACTCCAGAGTAAACCGGTTAGCGTAATGATCAGCAAACCCGTCATCGCATAAAAACCTCCTACGCCATGTAAATCCCAGTTCACTCTTTTGAATGAAGCATCGGTTTTTACTTTTAAACGCTGTTTTAATACTTTTTTATTGTTCGGCCACCACAGGTATAAACCACTTAGCGCCAGGAAAAATGTAATGGCGCAAGATATTCCGGTTATAGTTTTACCTGTTTCGCCCTTTAGTAAAAAGCGATGAAGGTTAAGTACAGTCGGGAAAAACCTTTTTTGTTCCTCACCTTTTGAAAGCACTTCTCCGGTATATGGATTGATAAAAACATATTTGTATCCCTTCTTTTTGGTACCAAATGTAGCCTTGGCACTTCTATTGGCTTCAACTGCAAAAGCGATTCTAAAAATTTTCTCTTTTGGATAAACAGACTTTGTAATGGCAACCAATGAATCGGCAGATAAACGATTTGGCATCAGTTTAACCTGTTGCTCTTTTGGATAAAGTATTGGCGTTAAATCATCTTCGAAAGTTAAAATTGCACCTGTAACGGCAACAATAATGAGCACAATCCCAGCGACAAGACCAAGCCATAAATGTAAAAAGGATAGGATTTTAACAATTACCGGCGGAACAATGCCTTTTTTGGCTTTTTTATTTAGAGGTGCCTGAGATTTCATGTATGTTTTGCATGTATCATTTAATGCCTCATCAATTGCCGCATTTGAATTTAACGCACAAAATTACGCTTATTTAAAACAAATAAAAATTAGCCAGGACTTTGTATCAAAATAAATGCAAACGCGAAAACAGCGAGCAAAAAAAAGACCCGCAGCATTTGCGGGTCTGAAAATCTGTCTTAATGTCCAGATTTCATACTGGTTTGCTCTATACCTTTCAATCGCTTTGCGCAGTAAATTCCAAAATACAGAATGAATACATAACACAATAAAGGCAATACAAAGGAATGGTGAACGCCAATTTTATCGGCAATTGCCGCTTGAATTAATGGCATAATTGCACCACCTAAAATAGCCATAACCAAAAGTGATGAACCTTGACTGGTATATGCGCCCAACTTGGCTATCGCTAGTGTGTAGATGTTGGAGAACATAATGGAATTAAAAATACCAATTCCCAATATGCTGTACATTGCTAAATCTCCGGTGTTAACCATTACAGAAATCAACAAGAGGACATTTATTGCAGAAAATATAGCTAAAGTTCTTGCTGGTGCAGATTTCCCGATCAGGAAAGCCACAAAATTCATTGCGATAAATACCAAAAAGAAACTGATTTGTGCAAAGGTCAGATCTACAATAAAGAAAATTAACACGAAAACTAAAATAGACGTTCCAAGCATGTAAACAATTTTCTTAGACTGACTTAAAGTATGGTTTAACGAAATTGCACCAACGAAGCGGCCAATCATTGCGCCACCCCAATATAACGACAAGTAATTTTTGCTGATCGCTTCTGGAAGGTCTTTAATTTCTTTTAAAAAGCTGATGATGAAACTACCTACAGCTACTTCAGCACCAACATAGCAAAAAATTGCCGCGATACCCAGTTTAAGGTGTGTAAACTTTAATACGCCAAATCCTTTAACCTGATCTTCTTCTTCTGCTGTGAAAGATGGGAGTTTTACATAAAAAATAAGTAAAGCCACCAGCAATAAAATACCTGCAAAAATAAGATATGGAATGCGCGTTGCAGATGCACTGAAACTTCCATCGGCTTCTGAAAAAAGCTCAAAAATTAAATGGCCGCCAAGAATTGGGGCAATTGTAGTTCCGAAAGCATTGAAGGCTTGAGTTAGATTTAAACGGCTGGAAGCGCTATCTTCTGGCCCGAGTAAAGATACATAAGCATTCGCGGTAATTTGCAGCACGGTAAAACCGAGACCTAACACAAATAAAGCCCCAAGAAACAGTGGATAAATAGAATAAGTGGCTGCTGGAAAAAACAATACACATCCAAACGCAGCTAAAAGAATACCAAAAAGGATACCTTTTTTATACCCAACTTTGTTAATTGGATCGCCTTTGGTGTAAGAGATAATAAAATAAATTAACGACCCTACAAAGTAAGCCCCAAAGAAACAAAATTGTACAAGAAGTGAGCCTACATAACTCAACTGAAACAGTTCTTTTAAATAGGGGATTAAAATATCATTCATGCAGGTAATAAAACCCCACATAAAAAATAAAAGCGTAATGGTAACGAGCGGAACGGCGTAATTTGTTTTGGTTTTGCTTTGGGCAATTGGACTATTCATTGTTGCTGAGGATAATTATTTTACTAATATTCTTTTAAGTAATTTTGGTTTAAGCATTGGGAAATCGTTTTACGTCCCAATCTTCAAAGAAACGGTTTTTTCTTTACTTCTTTGGTATCATTGCGATTGCAATATTTCTAATCAAGACTTCGGAATGCGATTGCTTGTCGTTTTACAACCAAGCAACCTGTAAATCAGCAGGATAAACAACATCCGGATTTTACGCAATCTTCAACTGCTTTCGAAGCATTGCATTTGGGTTTTGAAAAATGACGCACGGCTTTCAAAAACGGATAATTTTTTTAAGGGTAAGTTTAATCTGCGCAAACAGTTGAAATGCACCCGCCTATTCAGGATATTTTTTTGCACTTCTGCGTAAACCTGCCGAAAGTTTCAAAATTGTGTTTAAAACTTCCGGCAGATGATACGTGATAATCATTTGAAAGGTTTTTATTTGCTTTTCAACTCATCAAATGGGGCAGTCAAAGCAAATGCTTTATGTACTTTTTCTACCGCTAAAGCTTTTGGTAAAGAAAAGTCTGCACTTTGTTTAATGTTTAGTGAGGATGCACCTACAAGTACCTTGTACGTACCTTGCTCGGCAAACCAGGCACTTTTGCTTTCAATAAAAGATGCAAGATCTTTAGCGGTTAAGGTAAGTATAACGGTTTGCGATTCGCCAGGTTTTAACGCTTTTGTTTTGGCAAAGGCTTTCAATTCTTCTTTTGGCTTATCTATACTTTGGTGTGGTGCAGAAAGATACAATTGAACAATTTCCTTACCGGCCACTTTTCCGGTATTTTTTACGGTTACAGAGGCTGTAATTTTACCATCGAAAGTTTTGCTGCTTAATTTTAAACCGCTATAAGCAAACTGCGTGTACGATAAACCGAAACCAAATTCATAAGAAGGTTTCACATTAAATGTATTAAAATACCGGTAACCCACATAAATGCCTTCTTTATACGTTACATTTTGTGGATCATTTGCTGGTGTACCCAACCAGTTTTTCGCCGATGGGGTATCTTCATACTTGGCCGGGAAAGTCATCGTTAATTTACCCGATGGATTTACTTTACCATCAAAAATATCAGCTACAGAATTACCACCTTCCTGGCCAGGTTGCCAGGAAAGCAAAATTGCATCTACTTTATCTTTCCAGTTTGCTGTTTCTATTACCCCGCCGATATTAAGAATAACCACTACTTTTTTTCCTTTTGCATGGAAAGCATCAGTTACATTGTTAATCAGGTTTACTTCATCTGCAGCTAAATTAAAGTCGTTATCTACAGTTCTGTCGCCACCTTCTCCAGAGTTTCTGCCAATGGTGATAATGGCCAATGCTGTAGATGCGGCTTTTTGTGCAATCGTCTCTTTACTTAATTCCAGTTCTGGCAGGCGTTGTGGCAAAGCCAAAATGCCACGTTCTTTTCTACTTGCCAGTTCTGCAGCTTTTTCTTTCGCAGCAAACGGTGTGTATAAGTCAACCAGTTCTTTATCCAACTTGTAACCTGCTTTATTTAAACCTTCTGTAAGTGAAACCGTATATGCTTCATTTACATCGCCGCTTCCTGTACCACCAGCAATAAAATCGTAAGAAGTTACGCCGAAAGCGGAGATTGCATTTTCTTTGGCCGAATAAGGCAAAAGATTTGCATCATTTTTAAGCAAAATCATTCCTTCTGCAGCAGCAGAACGTGTAATCTCTGCATTTGCTTTCAGATCGGGTTTATCTGTATACTTATATTTTGCCATAGTAGGCGATTTAAAAACCAATACCAGGATGTTTTTTAAATCTCGATCAACCACTTCTTTACTCAACTCACCAGATTTGATTCCTTTTAAAATGGCTTCTTTTTGCGCAGGTAAACCAGGCATCAACAAATCATTTCCGGCGGTAAGCTGCTCTACAACATTACTGGTTCCACCTTTTAAAGAACTGAAACCGGCGTAGCCACCAAACCAATCGGTCATTACAATTCCTTTAAATCCCCACTCATCGCGAAGGATATCAGTTAACAAATCTTTTCTGGCCGAAGTATATGTTCCATTTATCAAATTATAAGAGGACATGATTGTCCACGGTTGAGATTCTTTTACCGTAATTTCAAAACCTTTCAGGTACAACTCTCGCATGGCGCGTTCAGAAATATGCTCGTTGATAGACAAACGATTGGTTTCTTGATTGTTCGCAGCAAAATGTTTAACTGAAGTGCCTACGCCATTAGATTGGATTCCTCTAACCATTGCCGAAGCAATTTTGCCAGAAATTAATGGATCTTCTGAATAATATTCAAAATTTCTGCCGTTTAATGGATTTCTGTGAATGTTTAATGCTGGCGCCAAAAGTACATCTACACCATATTCTTTCACTTCATTTCCCATGGCTTTACCTACAGATTCAATCAATGTAGGATTCCATGTAGAAGCTAATGCTGTTCCAACCGGAAAAGCAGTACAATAATATGTGTTTTTGTCATTATTGCGAATGGGTTTTATCCGCAAACCTGCCGGCCCATCAGCAACAATAATTTCTGGAATACCAAGACGTTTTATCTCATAAGTTCCGCCTGCAGCGCCCGGCACCCGACCTTCTATTGCACCAACAACTGGCGTTAAACCATCAAAACCTGGCATCCCTGTGCCCATTAACATGGATGCCTTTTCTTCGTCCGTCATTTTGGAAATTAAATCTGCTATGCGTTCGCCAATTGGCAAACGGTAATCTTCATATTTATCCAATTTCCCATTTCGGTTCAGATCGGCAAAGCGGAAACCATTTATATTAAGCATTGGTGCAGCATTATTCTCTTCTGCTTTCCAGCTCGTAATGGAAAGTACAATAGCGCCCGACAGCAATATGGATGCCATTTTATTGAAGTTTTTTTTCATTATATATAGACTTTAAAAAAGTTGCGGTAGAAATTCAGCTAAGTAATCTCGCCAGTTAGACCAGGTATGTCCGCCCGTGCTTTCTTTGTATGTGTATTTTAGTGGAATTGCATCTAACCTTTTGCGGTAATCCTGAACGTTTTTATACAGAAAATCGGTATTTCCAATGCCGATCCAATACAACTTAAAGCCATTTGAAGCCTGAGTTTTAAGCTTCGCATCTAGTTGTTGGTAAATTGCAGTTTTTGTGGTATCGGGAGGAAGAACTGCAGGCGAGAACAAACCTACATAATCAAATTTGTTGACTTCATTTGCAGAAATATAAAGAGAATGAAAACCGCCCATAGATAAACCCGCGATTGCACGGTGCGCTTTATCTCTTTTAACGCGGTAATTTTGTTCAGTAAATTGGATAATCTCTGGGAAAAATTGTTCCATATCTCCACTAAAAACATCAGGCGTCATCATTATTGGTTTGTAAAATCCTTTGCTTGATTCTCCCGGTGCGGCAGTGTTACTGGTGTGACCGTTTGTCATTACTACAATCATGGGTTTAGCTTTTTTCTGCGAAATAAGGTTATCCAAAATCTGGCTGGCGCGACCAAGCTGCATCCAGGCTTCCTCATCGCCACCAACACCGTGAAGTAAATACAATACCGGATAATCTGTTTTAGTACTTTCATAACCTGGCGGGGTGTAAACGGTTAACCTTCTGGTTGTATGTAAACCGGCAGATGTATACCAGCGCTTCGCTACTGTTCCATGTGGCACATCGGTTACTTTGTAAACATCGGCTTTGCCATTTCCAATTAGGAAAACGTTAACAACAGAAGCTACGTCTCTAATGAGATATACATTATTCGGATCGCGGATTTTTAAGCCATCTGCAATAAAAGAATAACTGTACAATTCTGATGGTAAAACGGCGGTGGTGTACGTCCAAATGCTATCTGCGCCTAAGCTCATATCTACAGAACCAGCGGCATAACCTTTAGCAGGTAACCAATCGCCTGTAACTTCTACTTTCTTAGCATTCGGTGCTTTAAGTTTGAATGTTACCCGATTATCTGCGAGAATCTCTGGCGAGACAATTTCTTTTTGTTTACCAAAGTTCAGGTTTTCCTGCGCATAGGTGCCGAAAATATTCAGCATCAGAAAGGTGATTAAAATCTTTTTCATGGATTATTTTTTTGATTAGGATGAATCAATTTCGCTAAAAAACGTCAAACATGCATTACTGCAAAAGCTAAAAAATTACCTGTTTTAAAAACAATGTTTCCAGAGTGACTGCTCGTTAGACTCAAATGTTCGTAGGTATAATAAAGATGAAACCCGCTGGATAATTTTGGTTAGAAAAATCTAAGAGATTTCATTGCTTCCTTATGAAGCAATATTAATATCTTTAAATAAGAAAAACAAATTATTAATTTAGGCCGATAGCAAAACTTACATTTGAGCGATGGTGATCAATGAGATTTTAGAGGCAAGTAAAGAATTGTGGCAAACTGCATTACCGCATATTTCTGTTGATTGTGTGGTATTTGGGTTTCACAATAATACTTTGAATGTACTTTTATTGCGGATAAAGGGAGAAAATGCATGGATTTTACCTGGTGGATATGTAAAAAAAAACGAATCGTTGGATGATGCAACTAAAAGAGTTTTATTTGAGCGCAGTGGCGCCGAAAAAATTTTCCTGAATGTATTTGGTGTTTTCGGAGATTTAAACCGATCAGAAGAGTTTTTTAAAGATTATCCAGACGATTTGTGGAACAAACAACGCTTCTTAACAATTGGTTATTACGCTCTGGTAGACCACTCACAGGTTACGCCCGTTAAAGATATTTTTTCTGACCGCTGTGAATGGATTCCGGTTGATGATTTACCAGAAATGGTGATGGACCATAAAGAGATTTTGAAAAAAGCACTGACAACACTCCGCGAAAATATCAGTCACAAACCAATCGGCTTTAATCTGATGCCACATACTTTTACAATGCCAGAACTGCAGTCTTTGTATGAAGCCATTTTAGGCCAGAAATTAAACCGCGGAAACTTTTATCGAAAAATGATGCGCTACAATATTCTCATAAAATTAGATGAAGCCAGAAAAGGCGGCGCGCATAAAGCGCCAGATTTATATCGCTTTGATGAAG
The DNA here is from genome assembly GCF_052343045.1 of Pedobacter terrestris. Lineage (NCBI taxonomy): Bacteria > Pseudomonadati > Bacteroidota > Sphingobacteriia > Sphingobacteriales > Sphingobacteriaceae > Pedobacter > Pedobacter terrestris. The sequence goes on from NZ_CP180264.1 coordinate 3,975,305, forward strand.
TAAATTACAAAAAAGCGCTAATGGAAGTAAACTGGTAAACATTCACAAGCATAAATTTGTATGTTTGATATGCCCTACCGTGATATCTTAGCGAAAACCCATACGTCTGTCTGATTAGATTTGCATTTCTACTTATCAAGAATCATACATTCCTAAAAACTCTTTTTTTTATCGTTCATTTTGTTCAAAGCCTTAAAGCTAAATAGAACACAGTATCTTTATAATACCAAATCCCGGATGGGTATAGGTGATGACTTGATGTGGAATATTGCATATTCCACATCTTTTTTTTGATCATTTTTGCCGGAAAAGAATGGCATTTTTAGGATTTCCTGCCAGATTTATATGGATAATAAATAAAATTTGCCCCTTCGGGAACAATTACAAACACACACATATAGTCTTCTGGCTTTTTATATGCTTTTAGAAACGGTTCTTTACGTTCTTTATTGATAATTCCTTTTTCCACAAACTCTTCCAAGGTAGAAGCCTGTATTGTCCAATCTGTATTCAGCTCTTCTTTATTCAAAATCATTTCGCCAATACTAACCTCGTGTTGATGGGCAATAAAAACAGGATGTGCAGAAATGCCTTCAACCATAATTTCTACAGCAACCTCACGGATGGCATCTGCATAAAACTCAAGGTCTTTTTCCAGACTTACCAACGGACTTTCTTTTTTCTTCTCTGCGCCACTATCTTCTGGCGTTGCGCCAAGTAATTCTTCTCTATCCATATTCAAATCAATTTTGATGGTTGGTTTAAAAAATTCTCCAACCACCAATCTCTACTTATCCAAAAACTGTTTTCAGTTTTAACAAAACTACATTCTCTACATGTTGTGTATGTGGAAACATATCAACCGGTTTAATGCGGACTACATCGTATTTTTCGTTCAGCAATTCTAAATCGCGCGCCTGAGTTGCTGCATTACAGCTTACGTATACAATTTTTTCAGATTCCATTTCCAATAGACGTTGTACAACATCTGCATGCATACCCGCACGCGGCGGATCTGTAATCACAACATCTGGTTTTCCATGTGCCAGAATAAAATCTGCTGTTAAAATATCTTTCATATCTCCGGCATAAAAGATGGTATTGTCAATTCCGTTTAATTCAGAGTTGAATTTTGCATCTTCAATAGCCGTAGGCACATATTCTACTCCAACAACTTGCTTAACATCTTTAGCCACAAAATTTGCAATTGTACCTGCACCGGTATATAAATCGTACACCAATTCATCGCCTTTAAAACCTGCAAATTCTCGTGTAATTTTATACAATTCAAAAGCCTGGTCAGAATTCGTTTGATAAAAAGATTTCACCCCAATTTTAAACCGAATACCGTCCATTTCTTCAAAAATATGATCGCGACCGGCAAATACCTGAACGTCCTGATCAAAAATGGTATCATTTTTCTTTTGATTGATGATATATAAAAGTGAAGTTATCCGCGGAAATTGTTCTTGCAAAAAACTCATCAATCCATTTACCTGACCTTCTTCCGGATAGGCAAAAACAACTGCAACCATAATTTCGCCGGTAGATGATGTGCGAATAATTAAGTTGCGCAGCGTGCCTTCGTGGTTGCGTAAATCATAAAATGACAAAGCATTTTCTAACGCGTATTTACGTACGGCATTACGGATTTGATTGGAAGGATCATCTTGCAAATAGCAATGTTCGATATCCAAAATTTTATCAAAACGTAATGGAACGTGAAAGCCAAGCGCATTCATATCAAAATCCTCATCTCGATCAATATCAGTTCTATCTAACCAACGTTTGTTGGAAAATGTGAACTCAAGTTTGTTGCGGTAATATCTATTTTTTACTGAACCTAAAATCGGTTCGGCATTAGAGGTATCAATTTTTCCGAGGCGTTGCAAAGCCGCTTCTACATTTTTCTGTTTAAACTTCAACTGAGATTCGTAACCCATGTGTTGCCATTTACAACCGCCACATGTACCAAAATGCTGACAGAAGGGATCTGTTCTAAGCGATGATTTTTGATGAAATTGTTCTATAACCGCTTCCGCGAAATTTTTCTTTTTCTTGGTTAAGCGAACATCTACAACATCGCCAGGAACGGCTTTGTCTACAAAAATCACTAATTCATCGGCTTTGCCCACGCCTTTTCCTTCTTCGGCAATATCAATAATTTGTACGTTTGGAACGATTGTCACCACGCCTGGTTTTCTTCTACTCATTATGGCGCAAATATACAGGTTAAAGCTGAAACACAGAAAGCCTAAGCGGAAAGCAAAATTGGTAGCCGAATCTGGACGATGAAGACATCTAAACGGAAGACCTACAGAAATAATTTTGCAGAAATTTTTAGTTAATACCTGAACTCCCGGACAGAAACTACCCGTTAAAGTTTGATATTACGAAGCTGTTATTTCCAAAAAATACGTGCGGCAGACTCCCAAAAACCGTCCAGCCAGTTAAAATTCAGATCAAACTTCTCATCTACCAGTACAGAAAATTCTAATATTTCTTTACTCATGACTAAAACCAATTTATTTAGACAATAGTAATGAATTTTGAACTAAAAACCAAAACGGTATATATTAAATTTCAATTAAATAAATCAAAAAAATATCTGACACATTTGGAATATTGACGCAATTATTTCCGTAACTTAATATACGTATTACATAAAAAAGGAGGTTCATCATGAACGTTATCCGAAAAATTGAACATTGGGGAGATGTTCATCAAGCAAAATGGCTGGATTATTTGCGTATAATCCTTGGCCTGCTCATCTTTAGCAAAGGTGTTTCATTTATTAGTGACACCAGCACTTTACAAAACCTGATTCTGGACAATAATGTATTCGGATTCTCCGGAATGATGATTACGGTTGCTATTCACATTGTTGCCTTTGCACACTTAGTGGGTGGTTTGCTTATTATTCTGGGTTTAGTAACCAGATTTGCAGTCGTCATCCAAATTCCAATTTTAGTGGTCGCTGTTTTCTTTGTAAACTTAACCAGAGGTTTCTCTAGTTTGAACTCAGAATTATGGCTTTCGGTCATTACGCTGTTTTTACTGGTTTTGTTCTGGGTAATCGGTTCCGGACCACTTTCTGTGGATGAAGGTTTGAAAAACAAATCCGGAAAACGCTATAACTAATTTAGCGGTTAATTTTTCTTAGTATCTTTCGGCATGAAAACCAAGGTACTTTTTGCACTGCTTTTAGCGGGATGTTCCAGTTACGCCCAAAATACAATAGAAAATAATTTTACACTCACACGAACCGGATTTAATGCGCAAAATGCATACAACACCACTTCATTTGTAGAGAAATATTTTCGCGTTCCCGGAAATACGGGTTTTAACGCGAGCATTCATCATGTAGAAGACATTTTAAAAGCCGCAGGATTTGTAGAGCAAAAACGGAATGAGCAAGAATTACCTCTTACTTACAGAATAGAAAAACGCGCGCTAAAAAACAATACCTGGGAACCTCTTGATGCGAAAATTGAAATCGAGGGAGAATCTGCTCCACTGATTTCATTTAAAACCAACCGCAATATGATTCCTATTAATTGCAGTTCTACTCCACCAGACGGTATTGCTGCAGAAGTTGTTTATCTTACAGATCTGAATCCGGAAACTCTGGCAAAAAAAGACCTGAAGGGCAAAATTTTGTTTTCAGACAAAGAACGTGGTAAACTTACAGCGGTTGCCGCTCAAGTGGGTGCAATTGGCATTTTATCTTATGCTATGCCAGCACACACCCAACCAGAAATTCATCAAAGTTCTATCCAGTTTGGCAGCATGCGCCCATCAACCATTTGGAATCTATTCCTGTCTTACGCCGCAAAAGAAAGATTGAAAGCCACTTGCTTAAGAGGGGAAACAAAACTGAAAGTAAACATACAGACCAAAATTTATCCTTCAGAAGAACTTACAATTGTGGCCAATGTGCGCGGAAGCGAGAACCCGAAACAGCGGTTTGTTTTTAGTGCACATGTTCAGGAACCTGGAGCAAATGACAATGCAACTGGCGTGGGGACACTTGCAGAAATGGCGAGGTTAACCGCAGAACTTTACCAGAATAAAAAAATTGCACCAAAAAGAACCCTTACTTTTTTATGGGGCGATGAAATTGTATCTACACGCCGCTACATAACAGAAGATACCGCACGGGCGAAAGATATTTTATGGGGAATGAGTCTGGATATGGTTGGCGAAGACACCAAAAAAACAGGCGGCTCATTTTTAATTGAAAAAATGCCAGATCCATCGGCAATATGGACACGTGGAGAAGATAAACATACCGAATGGGGCGCTAGCGAAGTAAGCGAGAAAAACCTTTTCCCGCATTACTTTAATGATTTCATTTTCGACATCTGCAAACAACAGGGAAAATTTGCAAACTGGACCGTTAACTTTAATCCATTTGAGGGCGGAAGCGATCATACGCCTTTTCTGCAAAATAAAATCCCCGGCTTGTTAATGTGGCATTTTACAGATGTTTTTTACCATACCGACAATGACAGATTAGACAAAGTTTCTCCAGAAGAAATGAAAAATGTGGGCATAAGCGCATTAACCGCAGCATACACTTTAATTTCTGCTGATGAGAATACGGCATCTGCAACAGTAAGACAAATCAAAAATGATGCTTTGATCAGGATTAAAACTGAATTTGAATTGAGTAAAAAAGCCATTGCCGAAGGCAAATCTGCAGCCGATGAAAAACATATTCTGGAAGTTTGGTGCAAATGGTATTTAGACGCACTGGCAACGATAAAAAGTATGCCGGTAAAATCAGATGCTAATGCTATCGGCAAAGCCATTAAGGAAGCAATGCTCACTGTAGAAAAACAGACCCAATTGTATGCCAAAGCACTAAAATAAGTTTGACACGTTAAACCAACCAAATGCCAAAAGCAATCATTATTGGAGCCGGAATTGCCGGAATTGCCACTGCAATTCGTTTAACAATTAAGGGTTACGAGGTTTCCGTTTTTGAAACCAATGCAACTCCAGGCGGAAAACTTTCTGAAATTGAAAAAAATGGTTTCCGTTTTGACGCTGGACCAAGTTTGTTTACCATGCCGCAATATGTAGACGAGCTTTTCAAATTAGCGGGCAAAAAACCATCAGACTATTTTAAATACACTAAACTCGATGAAATATGCCGGTATTTTTATGAAGATGGATTGCAGCTCACCGCAACTTCTGATCTGGATGCATTCGGCAATGAAATTGAACAAAAAACAAATTCTAACACAGCTGAAGTGGCTACTTTTTTACAAAAAAGCAAAACCATTTACGACGTTACACACCGCGTTTTCTTAGAACGTACTTTACATAAAATTAAAAGTTACTTGCATTGGGATACTTTAAAATCCGTTTTCAGGTTTGGCCAAATTGATGCATTCAGAACGCAGTCTGCAGCTAATGCAACGTTTTTCAGCGACAATAGAATTGCCCAATTGTTTAATCGTTATGCCACGTATAACGGTTCTAATCCTTACCAGGCGCCAGCAACGCTCAATGTAATTCCTCATTTCGAATATCATTTCGGCGCATATCTGCCGGAAAAAGGCATGTATAATATCACCAGGTCACTGGTAAATCTGGCTGAAGATTTAGGCATAAAATTCAACTTCAACCAGAAGGTAGATGATATTTTATATAACAAAACCCGGAAAGTAAAAGGCATTCTCTGTAATGGCAAAGCTTACGATGCTGAGGTTGTGGTTTCTAACCTCGATATTTGGTTTACTTATAAAAATCTGCTCAAAGATGTTCAGGCACCAAAAAAACTTCTTCAACAAGAACGGAGCAGCTCTGCATTGATTTTCTATTGGGGCATTAAGGGGCAAAACAATGCACTCGGCTTGCACAACATTTTGTTTAGCGAAGATTACCCATCAGAATTTAATGCGATCTGGAAAGAGGAAAAAGTTTATCATGACCCAACTGTATACATCAATATCACCTCCAAAATTTTGAAAGAAGACGCACCTGTGCAATGTGAAAATTGGTTTGTTATGGTTAACGTACCCGCCAACAAGGGGCAAAACTGGCCGCTTTTGATTGCAGAAGCGAAAGCAAATATCTTGAGTAAAATTAAAAGAGTTTTAGGTATTGATATTTCTGAGCAAATTTTATTCGAAGAAATTCTCGATCCACGAAGTATTGAACAGAAAACTGGCGCATACCAAGGTTCATTGTATGGCAACAGTTCTAATAACCAATTTGCTGCATTTTTACGGCATGCGAATTTTAGTAAAGACATTAAGAATCTGTATTTCTGTGGAGGAAGTGTTCATCCCGGAGGCGGTATTCCGCTGGCATTGCTTTCGGCAAAAATAGTAGATGAAATGATTGGTTAATTTAATGCCAAAACATCTTTCGAAATCGTTATGGCTTAAATTTAAAACCAATATTTACGCTTGGCTGAACAATGGCCAGATTCAAAAAATTACATTTGCAGACATTGGTTATTAAAATTAAAACTTGAAACATGAATTTTCACACACGTAAATGGATAAAACCTGAAGATCTTAACCCAAATGGAGGCTTATTTGGTGGTAGTTTATTAAAATGGATTGATGAAGAGGCCGCAATTTATGCTATTGTACAACTTGAAAACCCCAAAGTGGTTACCAAATATATGTCCGAAATTAATTTTGTGAGTTCAGGAAAACTGGGCGATATTATTGAAATGGGCATTACTGCAACTGCATTTGGCACAACTTCTATTACCATGTGTTGTGAGGTAAGGAATAAAATAACTCGCAAAAGTATTTTAACGATTGATAAAATTGTTTTCGTAAATATCAATGATTATGGAGAACCGGCACCACACGGCAAAACAAAAATCAAATATATTGAAGAACAATTTTCTGAAGAAGATATTAAGAAGAATCAGGATTAGCAATTAATCCTGATTTCTTAATGCATTTTCTAACTTTTCTCCATCCAGATCAAATGCATTTACAATAACTTTTGCTTTGGTGTAAAAAGGGTCTCGTTCGGTAAGCTTCACTTTAATGAACTCCAGCAATTGTTCATCATCAAAATCTTTAATTAAAGGCCGTTTCTCTCGTTTATGCAAACGTGATACCAGTTGTGCAGGTTCCATATGCAGATAAACAGTTGTTCCGTGTGCATTCATCCAATCCATATTATCGAAAAAGCAAGGCAAACCACCGCCTGTTGCAATTACACAATTTTTAGGATAATCAAATGTTTTAAGCAATTCACTTTCGAAATTTCGAAATCCACTATCTCCAAACGCTTCAAAATATTCGGCTATAGTTTTACCAGATTTGGATACAATTTCTGCATCTAAATCAAAAAGCGGATAATCTAACCGATGTGCAAGTTGTTTTGCTTTGGTACTTTTTCCACAACCCATAAAGCCAATGAGAAATATAACCCCTAAATCCCCTGAAGGAGACTTTTCCATTCCGTCGTTCATGTTATATCGTATTATTAAATCTTAATTCTGAAGGATTTTTTTGTGCCAATAGTTTTCACCTTGTCAGGGATTAAACCTTAACTCTCGGATCGATATAGGCGTATAAAATGTCGACTAAGATATTAATTACCACGAAAACAAATGCAATAAATAATATAGAGCCCATTACAACCGGGAAATCTGACATTTCTAGCGCAGCTACTGTAGTTCTGCCTAAACCGTTGTAGCCAAAAATATATTCGACAAAAAACGAACCTGCCAACAAAGACGCAAACCAACCAGAAATGGCGGTTACAACCGGATTCATCGCATTGCGAAGAGCATGTTTATAAATAATTTTGTTTCTGCTTAATCCCTTAGCGCGCGCAGTTCTGATATAATCTTGCGCAAGTACATCAAGCATTGCGCTCCGTGTAAGTTGTACAATTATTGCCAATGGGCGTAATCCAAGTGTAATCATCGGCAGCCATAAATTTCTTAACGTAAGCACTTCGCCCTTAAACGGATTATAACTGTATAAACTACCGCTCATTTTTAATCCGGTTAGGTCGCTCAATACAAAACCGAAAAGCCAGGCGATAATAATTCCGGCAAAGAAAGATGGTGCCGAGATTCCCAAAATGGCAAAGGCATTGGCTGCTTTATCAATCCAGGTATCTTTATAAACCGCAGAAAGAACACCGAGTAAAACACCGATTATACTGGCGAAAATCATTGCTGTACATGCAAGAATAAATGTATTCGGGACGGTTTCTGCCAAAATTTCGGTTACATCTCGTTTGGTTTGATAGGAACTGCGTAAATAAGGCCACTTTAGCACCAGCGCATTCTCGCCATTAGAAATAAGTTTTAGGTATTTATATTTCGCCTGGGCAGTACTGTCGTTTGGCAACACGCTTACCGGCGATAGATCGTTTACATATAAAACAAATTGCATTGGTTTAGATCTATCCAAACCAAATTCCTTACGCACCGCTTCTAATGATTGTACATCGGCGCGCTGCCCCATAGTCATTCTGGCGGGATCTCCCGGAAGGATATTAAACAGTATAAAAACCACCAATACAACACCGGCCATAACCAGCAAACCGTATAAAAATTTCTTTACTGTGTAATTGAACATTGTTATTTTTCAAAATACGTTCTGGAAAGCTCTTCAAAAGAAGGAACGGTATTGTAATGCCATTTGTTAATGACAACGCCGTTTTTCATCAGTAAAATTCCCGGATTTGCGCGCACCATGCTTTTAAGCGGAACAGCATCAGCATAAAAAACTTCAGAAAAAATATTGTTCTTTTTTACAAATGCCCCTGCATCCTGCGCAGAATTAGAAGTCAGCAATACAGTTCTAATATTAAATTGTTGTGTAGCGTTAAGTGCCAAAGCATTTAGATTTCCAATTGCTTTTTCATTGGTATGGTTCAAATCATACGCAACAAAAATCAAACTGTAATATGGATTTTCTACAAGCTCTTTTGTATAATCTGTACCTGAAGCATCACTAATCACCAAATCTTTAATTTTCGGCTCAAAACCTTTTTTTACCAAACGTTTTGTTGGTTCACCTACTATTTCCCAATTTTCATCCTTCCAGATTTCCGTTTTGAGGTAATCTTTATCGCTCATATCTTTCTCATCTTTGGTTTTTTTATTTTTAAGATGATACATGATTTCAAACTCATCAGGTTTTTCTCCTGGAGGGATAACCATGAGCGAGGGAATATGTGCGCCAACTTTGTAAGGAAGAAAATCTACAATTGGTAAAAAATTGTAGGTATACAAACCAAATAACAATGAAACCAGTACAACGGCTATAGAAATTCCTCTTTGTGTAGATTCTTTACTAAAGAGCGGTGTGATGAGTTTTTTGTTGACGAAAATAAATATAATCAACAACAGTAGAATAACATCTTTACCAAATGATTGCCAAGGCGTTAGTGGAATTGCATCGCCAAAGCAACCGCAGCTGGTAACCACTTTAAATGCTGCAGAAATAAACGTAAGCAGTGTGAAAAATATGATGAGCAACAGAAGGCCCCAGGAAACTTTTTTGGCCCAAAAACCTAAAAGTAAAAGCGCGCCGAGTACAATTTCTAAAGTACAAAGCAAAATGGCAATTCCGGTTGCCATTCCACTGAGAAAATCCATATGGAAAACTTCAAAATATTCTTGAAGTTTATAGCCAAAGCCTAGGGGATCATTAGCTTTGATTAATCCTGAAAAAATAAATAAAATGCCTACAAATAATCTTGCAAAACCTAAGCCCCTAACTTTCATAACTATTTAACTCCCAATTTAATTAATGCAAATACTGAATAATTTAACATATCCTGATAATTGGCTTTTACGCCTTCTGATGCAAGGGTCTGCCCTTCATTGTCTTCAATTTGTTTTACACGGAAAATTTTCATGAGGATAAGATCTGTAAGCGAACTGATGCGCATATCTCTCCAGGCTTCTCCATAATCGTGATTTTTGGCAAACATTAAATCTTTTGTTTCCTGAACGCGCGCAGCAAAAATTTCTTTCACCTGGTCATAAGGAAGTTCATTCGGATCGTTAGCCGTAAGCTCAAGCTGCATCATCCCGATTACACAATAATTGACAATACCGATATATTCTGATGTTACATCTTCGCCCACTTTATTCACTTTAGTTTCTTCCAGAGTCCGGATGCGCTGCGCTTTGATGAAGATCTGATCGGTAATAGAACTGGGCCTTAAAATGCGCCAGGCTGTTCCATAATCTTTAGTTTTTTTTAAAAATAATGATCTGCAAATAGAGATCACTTCATCAAATTCTGTAGCGGTATTTGTTTGTGCCAAAGCCTGTATTTTATCTAGTTTTAATGTATTTTTGCCGTAAAAAGCGCGAAAGCTAAAGATACATTTTTATAGCGAAACCCAAATCCCGAAAGGGCGTATTATGTCAGAAAAAAACTTTTTTGCGGCCAGGCACACTTTAAATATCAAAGGGAAACTGATCGATTTGACCGAGGCCAAAGTAATGGCAATATTAAACATCACGCCAGATTCTTTTTACAGCAATAGCCGAACAGCAACACTGGATGACGCACTGACAAAAATCGAGAACTTTCTGAAAGATGGGGCAACATTTATTGATGTGGGCGGATATTCATCCCGGCCTGGCGCTAAAGATATCTCGGAAGAAGAAGAAATAGATCGGTTAATTCCGGTTATTGAAAAGATCTCTGCAGAATTTCCACAAGCTATCCTCTCCGTTGATACCTTCAGAGCCAGAGTCGCGGAAGAAACCATACATGCAGGCGCGCATATTATTAATGACATTGCCGCCGGAGATATGGATGATAAAATGCTTGAAACGGTAGGCAAACTACAAGTGCCTTATATTTTTATGCACATGCAGGGAACGCCACAAAACATGCAACAAAACCCCGTATATACCGATGTAACTTTAGACATTGTTGATTATTTTTCGAAAAAAATTAATGCCTTTAAGAAATTCCATATTCATGATCTAATACTTGATCCTGGTTTTGGCTTTGGGAAAACCATTGCACACAATTACAGCTTGCTTCAACAAATGGAAGCTTTCAAAATTTTCGAACTTCCAATACTTGTGGGGTTTTCCAGAAAAGGCATGATTTACAAAACCCTTGGTACAAATGCTGCAGAAGCCCTAAACGGAACTACAACTCTAAATACCATCGCCTTACAGAAAGGCGCAGGTATTTTACGTGTGCACGATGTAAAAGAGGCTGCAGAATGTGTAAAGTTGGTGCACAAATTAAACAATCCGGAGTTGTAGCAACACAACTTACAAGTAGTATTGATGAACATTTCTTATATTGTGGCTGATGAATGATTTTGATTTTGATTTCCTTAAAGTATCTGTTACAGACATCGTAGACATTGTTCTGGTAGCTCTGTTAATTTACTATGTCTATACCCTAATTCGCAATACTTTAGCTGTTAATCTGCTGGTAGGCATGTTTATTATAACCGTGTTTTACTGGGTAGTAAAAGGTTTGCACATGGAATTGCTTACCGCCATCATAGAGAAATTTATGAGTGTAGGCATCATTGCATTGATTGTAATTTTCCATCCGGAAATCAGGCGGTTTTTACTTCTGATTGGGAAGAATGCTTTCCTCCAAAAAAACAAAGCCTGGTGGGGATATCTTTTCGGCAGAAAAGAAATTGAACGCAATAACCTTGCACGCATTAAACCCATTATTGATGCTTGCAAAAGCATGAAAAAAACGCGTACAGGCGCTTTAATGGTTTTTGTTAAGTTTTATGACGAGCAATTTTTCGCCAATAGTTGTGAAGTTGTAGAGGCAAAAATTTCTAAAAGACTGCTGGAAAGTATTTTTCAGAAAAATAGTCCACTGCATGATGGTGCTGTAGTTATTTCGGAAAACCGTATAAAAAGCGCCAGCTGTATTTTGCCTTTAACTGATAATGATAAATTACCGCCACAATTTGGATTAAGACATAGAGCAGGTATTGGCGTTTCTGAAACTACTGATGCAGTTGCGGTAATTATATCAGAAGAAACCGGTGAGATTTCTTACGCTAAACAAGGGCGTGTTCGGATGAATGTTTCTTTCGGAGAGCTAGAGAAGCTCCTGAATAAAGATTTTTAGAAACATAGATTCAGGAGATTTAAAAAGATTACACTGATGCATGTTATTCATCAATGTAATCTAGTTATCTGTGTAACCTTACAATTAGCAATATTGTTCAAATGCACCGATTAAATTATCGGCAATCATTTGCGCCGGACGGCCTTCAATCTGATGACGTTCGATCATATGAACCAACTTACCATCTTTAAACAAAGCCATTGCCGGAGATGACGGTGGAAAAGGCATCATATAGCTTCTGGCTTTATCTACAGCGTCTTTTTCCATACCAGCGAAAACAGTAACCAATTTATCTGGATGTTTTTCATGTGCTGCTGCTGCTCTTGCTGCCGGACGTGCATTTGCCGCCGCACAACCACATACAGAATTCACTACAACAAATACGGTGCCTTCACCTTTAATTGCTGCATCTACTTCTTCCGCACTTTTCAGTTCTTCAAAACCTACGTTGGTCAATTCCTTACGCATTGGTTCTACTAAATATTCTGGATACATTATGTTGAGTTTTTTATTTACAATTTAACCGTACAAAAATAACAAAATCGAACGGCACAAACCGTTCGATTTATATTTTTAAGGTAAAATTATATTACTTACTTATTGAAGCCCTTTTTCCTGAAGGATTTGCTTCATAAGCTCAGGATCTTTCAATGCAGCGAATCCAAAAATTGCCAAACATGCAATTAATGCGATTAAATACAAGGCGCTTAAAATAACACCAATAATTCCGCAAACTTTACCTGCTTTTGCATTTTTGTAAGAAGATAAAGAATATTGATTGGGGTTTAAAACATATTGTTTGGAATCTTTACCACCCAAAACCCATGCAATTACACCCAATATCAATCCAAAAATACCGTAACAGCAACAAGCAGGAATTGATAAAATCCCTAAAACTAAAGCAATTGTTGCATTAGGAAGATTTTGTTGTCCGCCACCAAATGGCGCAAATGGAGCCGGCTGAAAAGGCGGTGGTGTTGTAGTCCCATCATTTACCGGAGGCGTTGCCGGAGTTTCATCCTTATTAAGGTTTATGGGTTGATTTTCTTGCGGAGTTTCTTGATTTTCAGACATGTTTAATTTTAGATAAATAGTTGGTGATTGTATATTTTGTAAATGTAATGGATTAGAATAATTGCCGCAATACCTGTAAAAAGGATTTTAATTAAGCGTGCGCCGAACAGAAAATCAAACTTCAGGTGTAGAATTGTGAACAAAAAAATAAATAGAATTGGCAAAGTTGCCGGATATAATTTGAATGATGAGATTACATCACCACGCAGAAGCGCCAACACAGAACGCTGCAAACCGCAACCCGGACAATCCATCCCGAAAGTTGCCTTTAGCGGGCAACTCAATAAGTGATGACTTAGCCAATCCAGGAAATTATTATGCTGATGGGACATCTAAATGGATAATGTGTTCTTGTTTATCTTTCCAAATTTTATACGCTTCCAAGTCTTTTACAACTTGTTTGTATACCAAATTTAGCACAAAAATATCGTCGATAAAGCCGAGTACGGGAATAAAATCTGGCACAACATCAACCGGAGAAAGAAAATAAACTAAACCACCCAAAATAGCAACGATCGACCGTTTTGGAATATGCGTATAATTGCCTGCAACATAATCCTTAGAAACAGCAAAAAGCAGCAATAGCTTTGCCCAAACCCCGTCAAGCTCACCTTTATTGCTAACAGCCTTTCCTAAAGCGTCTTTAATAGTTTTACTGGCTTTTGTTTTATCATTTAAAATTGCCGATGCTTTACTTTCAGACTTTCTAAAATAATCCAAAATTCTTTTTCTATCCACTTTCATAGTTAATGCTTTACAAATTAACGGCCAAAAGTATCGTAATTGTCTTCAGCGTATTTAATAAAGCGGTCTATCAGTTTTACATTTTTGTTCTCAATAGCGGTTAAATCATTATCTACATTTCTTGAAATCGGCACATACCACTCAATCGGTTCAAAAAATGCTCTGTATGTATCTTTTGTAAACGCATAGCCGTGGCGCGCAAAAATGGTATTTTTAATAATCTGCAAATCCAGTTTACGTAGGTTTTTTAGTTCTGCTTCATTTAGTAAACTTTTAGAAGCATTAAGTTCGAAAATGGCTTTTGAGGCACTTCTGAAAAAAGTATTGCTCGTAGTGTCTACTTTTCCGTCGTCTAAAGTATCCAATTGTTCTTTTACGGCATGTTCGCTCCAATCAACATAACTCCATTCGCTTGGCAGCATCAAATCTGGGTTATACACAAACTTTCGTTTCAATAATTTGAATACTTTTTTGGGATTGGGCATTTTAGTATTGTAGGCATTCCACTCCCCTTTTAAGGTATCTCCATTCAATTCAAATTCAAAACGCCCGTCGTTTTCCTTTTTTCCTGTTGCATCTAAAACGAAAGAAATTTTAGTTCCATCTTCGTTCATTTTCCCAATTAACGGACGATTGCTTCCCAAAACTATACTTTGCGCGATAACCGTATCTTTTGTGATTTTTTTAATGATGAGGTTTAATTTCTTGACATAGTCATAATCGCCACCTTCAAAACCCTCAGCGTCATAATCGACAAAATCACCTACCCAAAATCCGTAAAGTTCTGTATGAATTTCTGGCTGTGCGATAGTCTCTTGGTGGTTTTCTGCATTTTTTTTCCCGGTATCTTTACAAGAGTATAAGGCCAGAGACACGAGAGAGATTAATAAGATGTTTTTCATAGCGTTGATTGTTTTTTAATGATCCATTCTGCAATAAGTAAATTGGGTATCCAACCTAACCAAGCGATGATTTGATACACATCCATTGGCGCCGGATGAAATAAATATACTAAAATTACTTTCCAGAGGCGTAACGTGATTGCCGATAGTGCGAGCGCAAAACTCCTGTACATAAATGCTTTGTGTGCTGTAAAATTTCTTTCGAGAGCTCTTTGCACTGCTTTAAGCGTAAACCAAAACCAGAGCATGCCAAGCAACATGAAAGAAATTTTGGCGAACAAACCACCGTTGGCATAATACCCGATAAATATGCCAGAAGGTGCAGCAAATAATACAACAACGATGGCGTACAAATATCCCAAAAACCGATGCAATTTGGGGTAACGAGACAATACCGAGGTATTAAACTGACTAAAACCAGCCAACAGAACAAAAATGGCGGTGTACACATGGAGATAAAAAACCGGGAGATAAAGGCTTACCTGTGTAACCTCTGTTTGTTTAATTTGCAGAAACGATGCTGTTTCTGATGTTGGAATATACTTTATCGTAATTTGAAGCATCAGCAAGAAGAAGAATGCGAAAATCACGAGCAAAAAAAAGCGAATGTAATTAGAGCGCTTGTCCACATCCCGCTATTTTATTTGAATAATTTTTTATTCTCTTATCTATAAAGGCAAAAGAAATAGAAAAGGTTGAAAGAATTGAAGCAAACAGATTTTTCACGAGCGTTGGTTCTATATGATTAGCTTGCGTTCATCATCTCCAGAATATCATCTACATATTTACGTTCATTGGCCAATCTTGGCACTTTGTGCTGTCCGCCCAATTTACCTTTTGCTTTTAGCCAATTGTAAAAAGTATTACAAGGTGCAACATGTACAGTTGGACGAGCTAATGCCATATTCTTAAACCGTTTTGCATCGTAGTCTGAATTTACTTCTCGTAAAGTTTGATCCATGACGTCTATAAACTTCTCAAAATCATCAGGATGCTTATCAAATTCAATAATCCACTCGTGGCCACCGGCGTCTTCGCCTTTAAAGTAAATCGGGCAAGCGGTGTAATCCTTAATCTCTGCAGAGGTTTCCATACACGCACGTGTAAGTGCCTGCTCTGCATTATCGATAATGACTTCTTCGCCAAAAGCATTGATAAAATGTTTGGTACGCCCGGTAATTTTGATTCGATATGGGGCAAGTGATGTGAACTGAATGGTATCGCCAATCATGTAACGCCACAAACCGCCGTTGGTAGAAATGACGATTGCATAGTTTTTATTCAGCTCTACCTCTCCAAGCAACAATGCTTTCGGATTTTCATCGCCAATGTTTTCAAGTGGAACAAATTCGTAAAAAATTCCATAATCCAGCATGAGCAGCATTTCTTCTGAATCGTCCTGATCCTGAATGCCGAAAAAGCCTTCAGAAGCATTATACGTTTCCAGATAATACATGTATGGCGTTGGTATAAGCTGCTTAAACTGTTCCCGGTAAGGCCCGAAGTTAACTGCACCATGAATGTAAATCTCCAGATTTGGCCAAACCTCTAAAAGATGCTTTTTGCCCGTAATTTCCAACACTTTTTTGGCCAAAACAATTGTCCATGTAGGCACTCCGGAAATACTGGTTACATTTTCATGAATAGTAGCTTCGGCCATTCTATCCATTTTAATTTCATAATTATCCATCAGGGCGATAGACATATCTGGTGTTCGGTAAAACTCTGCCCAAATAGGCAGGTTTTTGATGAGTACGGCAGATAAATCACCATAAAAACAATCTTCATTTAATTGATTTACCTGATGACTGCCGCCCAAAACCAAACCTTTTCCGGTAAACATTTGATTTCCGGGGCGGTTGTTGCAATAAATAGACAACATATCTTTGCCGCCTTTAAAGTGGCATTCTTCCAGACTTTCTTGCGAAACCGGAATGAATTTACTTCTATCGCTGGTTGTTCCGGATGATTTTGCAAACCATTTAATATCCGATGGCCACAAAATATTCTGTTCGCCATTGAGCATACGCTCTATATATGGTTTTAAGGTATCATAATTCTGAATAGGCACCCGTTCCTGATATTGTTGTACAGTAATAATGGTTTTGTATTCATACTTCTTTCCCCATTCTGTATTTTCGGCACTATCAATTAATGTGTGAAACCATTCCTGCTGAACATCATGCGGATATTTCATAAAAAGCTCAATCTGGTGAATGCGCTTTTTCATGAGCCAGGTAAATATTGAGTTTACAATTGCCATGGATGGATGTTAAACGTCAAATTTCTTACGTTTCAAAACAAAGTTTGAGCCGAGGTACACTTTTCTAACCATTTCATTTTCTGCCAGCACTTCCGGAACACCTTGTTCCAGAATTTTACCTTCAAAAAGCAAATACGCACGATCTGTGATAGACAGTGTTTCCTGCACATTGTGATCAGTAATGAGAATACCGATATTCTTATGTTTTAGCTTGGCTACAATACTTTGAATTTCTTCTACCGCAATTGGATCTACACCGGCAAACGGTTCATCTAAAAGAATAAAATTTGGGTTTGCCGCTAATGCACGCGCAATTTCCGTTCTACGGCGTTCGCCACCAGAAAGTAAATCGCCTCTGTTTTTACGTACTTTGTGTAAGCTAAATTCGTTAATCAATTCTTCTAACTTATCTTTTTGCTCTGCCTTACTCATATTGCTCATTTCCAGAATAGACAAAATATTGTCTTCTACGGTAAGCTTACGAAATACAGAGGCTTCTTGCGCCAGATAACCAATGCCTTTTTGCGCACGGCGATACATAGCATCTTCAGTAATGTTTTCTTCTTCAAGAAAAATCTGGCCTTCATTGGGTTTAATCAAACCTACAATCATATAAAATGACGTTGTTTTCCCGGCGCCATTTGGGCCAAGTAAGCCAACAATTTCGCCCTGACTTACATTAAAGGAGACATCGTTCACTACAGTGCGTTGCTTGTATTTTTTAACCAGATTTTCGGCTCTTAATATCATATTATGATTTAAAAAACAGTTTGATTTAGTATTATATCGCATCAGCAAGTAAACTCCCTGATGCCTTAAGTTGTTGCCATTATAGACAAATGTCTTATTGGCTTTTAGCTGTCTTTAGCTAATTTTATCGCTTTAATATTCAGTTGCAAACGTCGCTTTTCCCGCCATACATTTTCTTCTATCGTATAACAAACAGAAAAGGGAACTTTTGGTTGCAAAAGATTTTCAAATTCAGAAAGCCCGAAAGCAATGCCTTCAAAAATAGGCGAATTTTGTTGTTTTATATTAATTTTTAAATGATTTGTACCTACCACAGCTGCACGTTGTGCCAGAAATACATTGCGTGTAATAAACACCGGCGCCATATTTTCTGGTCCAAATGGTCCCATTTGAGATAAAATTCTGAAGAATTTTCCATCAATCTGAGCGAGATCAATTTCTGCATCAATTTTGATCATCGGCGTAAGCAATTCTTCTGTAATGGTAGAAGATACAATTTCTTCAAATTTATTGGCAAAAGCCTCTACATTGTGTTGCTGCATGGTTAATCCGGCGGCAAACTTATGCCCGCCGTATTGATCCAGCAAATCTGCACAACCGCTTAATGCTTCATACAAATCAAAACCCAAAACAGAACGGCATGAGCCTGCTACATGTCCGTTTGATTTGGTTAGAACAATGGTTGGGCGATAATATTTTTCGGTTAATCTCGATGCAACAATACCAATTACGCCTTTATGCCAGTTTTCATTAAAGACAACGGTTGTTTTTTTATTGATCAGGATTTCGCTATCGCCAATTAAAGCAAGCGCTTCTCTGGTAATATCCTGATCATATGTTTTTCGTTCAGTATTCTTCAGATTAATGGATTCGCTTTGTTCCAGCGAGTTGCTATTTTCTTCGCACAACAACATCGCAACAGCATGTTTTGCATGATCTATACGCCCGGCGGCATTAATACGCGGGCCTAAAGAAAATACGACATCAGTAAGTGTATAATTGTCTTTTTTGCCAGATATTTCCATCAAAGCACGAAGTCCTTCACAAGGATTAGTATTTAATTTCTTGAGTCCATAATGCGCCAAAATGCGATTTTCGCCAACTACAGGCACAATATCTGCGGCGATACTAACCATTACTAAATCCAGAAATTGCAAGTAGGTATCATCCGGCAAATAATTTTTTTGCGCATAAGCCTGTGCCAATTTAAAACCAATACCGCAACCTGCAAGTTCTTTGAAAGGGTATTCGCAATCATTCCTTTTTGGATCGAGAATGGCAATAGCCTGGGGCAATTCATCGCCCGGCAAATGGTGGTCACAAATAATAAAATCGATTCCAAAACCATTGGCATATTCAATCTTATCTATAGATTTTATTCCACAATCCAGCGCAATGATTAATGAAAATCCATTTTCGCGGGCATAATCAATTCCGGTGCTTGAAATGCCATAACCTTCCAGATAACGATCTGGAATATAGTATTCGATATTTTTAGTTAAACGAGAAAAAAAACTAAAAGCTAATGCTACAGAAGTTGTACCATCTACATCATAATCTCCGTAAATCAGAATTTTTTCATCGCCGGCAAGCGCCTTCTCTATACGGGAAATGGCCAGATCCATATCTTTCATTAAGAAAGGATCGTGTAAGTGTGTTAAATCCGGACGAAAAAAATACCTGGCTTGTTCAAAATCACAAATTCCGCGCTGCACCAATATTTGCGCCAGGGCACGGTCTATATTGAGTTGTTCTGAAATTGCATCTATTGTATCTTCATTGCACGTTGGTGCAAGCACCCATCTTTTTTCCATTATTCTATCTCCGAACAGTAAATATACAGTTTAATTGCATATTTGATAAAATATGCGCCTCTGCCGCGTTGGGGGCAAATGTTTTTTGTACTTAAACAGAATGTTTGCAGAATAACTATTTATCTGATTTTCATTTGCTATTGCCCGGATATTGGGAAAAAAGCGCCAATAAATATTCTTTCTGTTTGCTGTACAATGGATCATCAACCAGATTAACACGTTCGGATGGATCCCAGGAAAGATTGAATAATTCTACCTGTTCTTTTTCGTCTGTTTTTGTTACGCGAAGTTTCCAATCTCCGTCTTTTACACCTTCCAAAACGTAGTTGTGGTAATAAATAGGTTTATGTTTTCCGGTATATTTTGAATTGGTTAACAGTTCTGAAACAGATTCTCCATCCAATACTCTATCCGGAAGCGGAGATTTTGTCCAGTCAGATAATGTTGGCAATATATCTAAATTGGAAAAAGGTTTTAGAAACTGATCGTTTTTCAGCGTATGGTTTTTCCAATATACGATAAAAGGAACGCGGTGGCCGCCCTCATAAGAAATCGCTTTAGAACCTCTGAATATTCCGGCAGAACCAATGTGATAAAACTTTGTTACTCCATCATCATACATTCTTTGCGGGGCATTTATCCACGGCCCGTTATCACTGGTAAAAATAAAAATGGTATTATCGGCTTCGCCAGCAGCAATTACAGCTTGCCATACTTTGGCCAAACTGGCATCCATATCTTCAATCACATCACCAAGCGGGCCGCCGGCAGAAGGTTTTGCTCTATTTTTCTGCGCAGCAAATGCAACTGGTAAATGTGGCATATTTTGAGCCAGATACAAGAAAAAGGGTTTCTTTTGTTTGGTACTGTTTTCAATAAATTTAATTGCCTCACGCTCGTAAGATTTGATCAAAATACTGTCTTGCGGTTTATAAACTTCTGGTTTTTCATTGCGGAAAATCTTAATCACAGAATCTGTTTTTACGTAAGGCGCACGATAATCGTGGCTGTACAACATCCCGTAAAACTGATCGAAACCTTTTTTATTGGGTAATGATTCACCGTGATCACCTAAATGCCATTTCCCTACCAACGCAGTGATATAACCCGTTTTTTTAAGCATCTGAGCGATGGTAACTTCTTCTACAGGGATTCCGCGTGTATCGCCAGGACCAATTGGCCGTGGCAAGTCCATTCTGCTACAGTACCTTCCGGTTAGTAAAGACGCGCGAGATGGCGTGCAGGTTGGCGATGTATTTACAAAGTTGGTCGCCTTTACTCCGGAATTAGCCATTTTATCTAAAAAGGGCGTATGAATTAATGGATTTCCATAGCTGGAAATATCACTATACCCCAAATCATCTGCCAATACAAGTATTACATTTGGTTGTTTTTGGGCTTTCGCAGCAGTAAACATCAATATGCTGATAACGAAAAGGAAGTGCAATTTTTTCATTCAAGTATTTTTAAGCAATTTAGTCATCCTGTGTTAAAATAGCATACCAAAGCCCGATTTTAAGAAACCGTTTACATAAATAGATTGTTAACTTTGCAATAAATATTAAATGACTATACTTTGCAAGTTTATACATTATTTGAAGGTACCTACTCTGTAGATGCGAGTAAGAAATTTATTCCTTTTGATTCTTCAATACATAGTTTTAAAGATCGGCCGGCATCATTATTTATTAATGTACAGCCATTTTTGGTAGAATTGAAAAATGACCTGATCCTTTTTGATACAGGTTTGGGATTTAGTGACGATCATGGGGAACTGATTTTGCATAAAAACATCCGGAATGTAGGTTTCGATCCAACGGATGTAACTCAAGTTCTAATGTCTCACTTACATTATGACCATTCTGGCGGGATGGTACACCAAAATGGAGATAAAATGGAAGTAAGTTTCCCCGATGCAGAATATGTGATTAACCGAGGCGAGTGGGAAACGGCTTTTAGCAGCACCTCATCTTCTTATAGAACAGATATTTTTGAGTTTTTACAACGCAATGCACAATTAAATTTTATTGAAGGAGATGGTTCTCTCACAGAATCCATTCAGTTTGAATTTACTGGTGCACATTGCCCAAACCATCAGGTGTTTTTGCTTTCAGAGGACAAACAAAAAATATTTTTCGGTGGCGATGTTTTGCCTGAACCTGAAGAATTGATTAAAAATTTTATTGCTAAATACGATTTTGATGGCCGCAAAGCGATGGAGTTGCGGAAAGAGTTTGGCAAACGAGCGGCAGAGGAAAATTGGGAGTGTTTATTCTATCACGGCAAAAGTGCTTCTATCGGTTTTATAGAAGAAGTTGACGGTGGTTTTAAAATTAGGTAAGTTTCTTTTTCCTATATAACGCGCACAACTGCTGTAATCACAGAAAACGAAATCACTCACTCCAAACCGCAGGGCGCACAAGAAAACGCTGAGTTGGAGGCGCAACTTTAGAAAAAGTCTCAGTGCACCTGTGTGTAAAACTCGGCGATCTCAGTGGTAAAACTAAAAAGCCCCGACAAATGTCGAGGCTTGTAACTTATACAGTTCCCATCTGGGAAAAGAGTTTCTAGTTAATTATTTTTTAGCAACCAATTTAACGGCAATTTCAAACTCGTCGTTAATTGCTTTGTCGCCAATGCTGTCAAAGAAAGATTTAGAACCGTATTTAATATCATATTTAGTTCTGTCCACAACAATTTTACCTGCCAACGCAGTTACTGTACCATCTGTACCAACAGTCACAGTAGCCGGGAAAGTTATAGGTTTAGTAATTCCTTTGATCGTTAAGTTACCTGCAACAGTTGCATTAGCACCAGAACCTGTAACTTTAGTAATTACGAAAGTTGAAGTAGGGAATTTTGCAGTTCCGAAGAAATCATCTGCTTTTAAGTGACCTTCTAATTTTTCGCTTCCGTCTGCATCTTTAATGCTGTTCATGTCAATCACAAATGTACCACCAGTTACATTTTTTCCATCAACATTTATTGAACCTGATTTCAAAGCAATTGTACCATTGTGCGATCCGGTTACTTTTTTACCAATCCAGGTAACAGTTGATTTTGCAACATCTACAGTATACGTTACTGGTTTAGTAGGGTTTTTAAAAGCTGACAAAGCAACTACAGCTACTAATAAAAAAATTGAGCTAATTTTTAATTTCATTTTCTAGTTTTTTAAAATTGTGATACAAATATATATCAAGGAAAGATCAGTTGTTGTTGACCTATGTTAACTTTTTTCAAAATAAGTTAGCGTATCGGTTTAAATCGTTGAATGATCATTTTATGAATCGATTTAAGAGCTTCTTGTTGGCGTTTTGCAAACAATTTTGAAACAGATGTGTACTATTTTATGAATTGCGCATACATGTCCGAAGATCAGTTAACTCAAAACAATGAACAAATTTTTATCAACGTTATTATTTCTACTTATTTCATTTGCTTCATTTGCCCAATTTACAGATAGCACCCAATATAGAATACAAGCAACAGTTGGCGGAAATATTAACCGCACAGATGAGTCTAAAACTTACCTATTGAATAACGCTCTTAAATTTGGAATTGGGAAAAAACGTTTTGCACTAAACCTAAATGCTGGCTGGCTTTATGGAAACCAAGATGACAATTTAACCAATAATGATGTAAATACCACGCTCGATTTTAACCTTTACCATAGCGATTCGCGCAGTTTTTACTATTGGGGGCTAGGAAATTATCTGAGCAGCTATTCTTTAAATATCAAAAATCAAGGTCAGTTGGGCGCTGGGGTTGCTTATAGCTTTATAGATACAGACAAAAATTACCTGAACGTTAGCAACGGAATTTTATTTGAATTGACCAACCGTTTGATCAATGATTCCATTTCTGAAGAATATACCACCTTTAGAAATTCTTTCCGTATATCATTTAAATGGACACCTAAAGAGTTTATAGTATTATCCGGAATGGGCATGATTCAAAATTCACTTCAATACAAAGATGATTACATTTTGAAAGCAAATTCTGCCATTACTTTCAAGGTGTTTAAAACATTGGGTTTAACGTCTGCATTAACCTATAATCGCTTTAGTGAAACCAGACGCGAGAATTTTCTTTTAACATACGGCCTCACCTTTGAAAAATACTTCTGATTAGATTTATCGGCAATAAATCCACAAAAAAAGGTTTAAGACTTTCTGCCACGTACTTGCAAAAAGCCTTAAACCTTAGATATTTATTTTAGACCGTTTTAAGGAACGATCTCTTCAAGATAACTTTCTATCGGAGGACAAGCACAAATCAATGAACGATCGCCGTGACTGTCATTTACACGTCCAACAGATGGCCAGAACTTACGTTCTAACACATATGGAAGTGGGAACGCCGCAGTTTGACGGCTATAGGAATGTTCCCAATCATTTGCAGTAATTACTGAAACTGTGTGTGGCGCATTTTTTAAAGGATTATCAAGTTTATCCAATGTACCGTTTTCTACTTCAGAAATTTCTTTTTTGATGGCAATTAATGCATCACAGAAACGATCCAATTCATGTTTAGGCTCAGACTCTGTAGGTTCTACCATCAAAGTACCTGCAACCGGGAATGAAACCGTTGGCGCGTGGAAACCGTAATCCATTAAACGTTTTGCAATATCTGTAACTTCAATTCCAAAAGCTTTGAATGATCGACAATCCAGAATCATTTCATGTGCGCAACGCCCTTGAGCACCAGAATACAACACCGGATAATGTTGCTCTAAACGCGCTTTCATGTAGTTCGCATTTAAGATTGCATATTTGGTTGCATTCGTTAAACCTTCGCTACCCATCATGGCAATATATGCGTGAGAAATAATTAAGATTGATGCAGAACCCCAAGGTGCAGAAGAAACTGCAGAGATTGATTTTCCTTTATCAATATCTACTACAGCATGACCTGGAAGGTAAGGAACCAAATGTTTTGCAACACCAATCGGACCCATACCCGGACCGCCACCACCATGTGGAATACAGAAAGTTTTGTGCAGGTTTAAGTGACAAACATCGGCACCAATATTCGCCGGGCTGGTTAAACCAACCTGAGCATTCATATTTGCACCGTCCATATATACTTGTCCGCCGTTGGCATGAATAATTTCGCAAATCTCTATAATGCTTTCCTCAAATACACCATGTGTTGAGGGGTAAGTAACCATTAAACAAGATAAATTATCCTTATGTAATTCGGCTTTTGCTTTTAAATCTTCAACATCAATGTTTCCATTTTCTAAAGATTTAACTACAACAATTTTCATATCGGCCATGGCTGCAGAAGCCGGATTTGTTCCATGTGCAGAAGCCGGAATTAAAGCAACGTTACGATGGAAATCGCCTCTATCCTGATGATATGCACGAATAACCATTAAACCAGCATATTCGCCCTGCGCACCAGCATTTGGCTGCAAACTCATTGCGGCGAAACCAGTAATTTCACTTAACCATTTATCCAGTTCGTTAAAAACAGAATAATAACCCAAAACCTGGTCTGTTGGTGCAAATGGATGAATACGACCAAAATGCGACCACGTAACCGGGATCATTTCTGCCGTTGCATTCAATTTCATGGTACAACTGCCCAAAGCAATCATAGAATGGCAAAGTGAAAGATCTTTTGCTTCTAATGATTTAATGTAACGCAACATTTCATGTTCTGAATGGTGCGAATTAAAAATTGGGTGTGTTAAATATGCAGATGTACGTTGCAAAGCAGCAGGAATTACCGTTTCTACGTTTTCTACAACTTCAACCTGATCGCCGGCAAAACCTTTTGCTCTTGCAAAAATTTTCGCAATTAAAGTAATGTCCTCAAAAGTGGTTGTTTCATCAATAGAAATACTTACGGTATTGTCTACATAATTCAGGTTTAATTCATTGTCTAAACAATATGCATGAATACCACCTTTTAAATGGCCTAAATCAAATCGAATGGTATCAAAATATGCCGAATTTAGTTGCTCATAACCCAGATTCGTTAAAGTAGAGGCTAAACTTACGGCCAAACCGTGTGTACGTTCTGCAATTGCTTTTAACCCTTTTGGACCGTGATACGCAGCATAAAAACCAGCCATAATAGCCAATAAAGCTTGAGCCGTACAAATATTTGACGTGGCTTTATCTCTGCGGATATGTTGCTCACGTGTTTGCAAAGCCATACGCAAAGCATAATCGCCATGACTATCAATTGTAACACCGATAATTCTTCCGGGGATTGAGCGTTTATACTCGTCTTTAGTTGCGAAAAAAGCCGCATGCGGCCCGCCAAAACCCATCGGAATACCGAAACGTTGTGTTGTACCAACAACAATATCTGCACCCCATTCGCCCGGAGGCGTTAACAATGTTAAGCTCAGAATATCTGCCGCAACAGTTAGTTTAATATTTTTTGCATGTAAATTTGCTGCAAAATCTTTATAGTCGAAAACCTGACCATTACCAGCCGGATATTGTACAATAGCACCAAAAAATTCATCTGTAGCTACAAATTCCAGGTGATTGCCAATTACGAGCTCAATACCGTAAGGATTTGCACGTGTTTTTAGAATATCAATAGTCTGTGCAAACAACAATTCAGAAACAAAAAATTTCTTCGCTGTTTGCGTTTTACGCGTACTGTATTGCATAAACATTGCTTCTGCAGCTGCCGTACCTTCATCTAAAAGTGAAGCGTTAGCAATTTCCATTCCGGTTAAATCAATCACCATCGTCTGGAAATTCAAAAGAGCCTGCAAACGACCTTGTGCAATTTCTGCCTGATATGGCGTGTATTGTGTATACCATCCGGGATTTTCAAAAACGTTACGCAAAATTACACCTGGCGTAATGGTATCATAATAACCCTGTCCGATAAAGCTTTTGAAAACTTTGTTCAATAATGAAGTCTGTTTTAAAGCACCGAGATATTCAGTTTCTGATTTTGCTGCAGGCAAGTTCAAAGGTTGTTTTAAACGAATGGCCTGTGGTACAGTTTGCTCAATTAACTCGTCGATAGAATTTACGCCAACGGTATGCAACATTTCTGCGGTATCCGCTTCATTCGGCGCAATATGACGGTTTTGAAAATCTTCCTTGTAATGGATATTTAAGCTCATGCGGTATGAATAATAAATTTGCGCAAAGGTAACAAAATCGCAAAGATTTTACGGCATGAAAATCATCACATAAAGTCATATTTTAAGTGCAGAACAAACTGTAAAACCTATGTTTTTAGTAGAATAAATGGATTGTTGGTTATAGCCAAATTTGACTTGAGCGCTGTACAAAGAATCCTGAAAATATCCAAACTGATTGTTCGAACTAAATGGCGACGTTCATGATTAACCAGAAAAATTTTCGGAAAAGCAAAATCAGCATAAAAATTAACGTGTGCTCCCGTTATCCGATCTATCTTTTGGCAGAAAAAACAAAAAATATACCGCTTCTACCGGGTTTGGTTACCCAAACCTGTACGATAAAACTATTTCCGCACTTTCCAGCCCTCGTCTTTATTCAGCTTCAGTTTATATGTTTTGGTAATGAAACTACTGTTTTGATCTGCTTTTTTATCAAAAGGCTCAAAATCGGTATCCACTTTTTTAAGTGTAACTGTAACTTTTGCCGTTGTAGAATTTACTTGCGAGAAATCTACCGGTTTTTCATCCGCTAGTAAATATTCGACAACTTTTACGGTGGCTTTATCTTTTTCTACCTTTAAAACCAATGGCCTGGCCAAATCTGTTAAGGCAATTTGATACACATAACTGCTGTCTTTTGAAAGGAATTTCTTTTTGGCTTCTTTCAGATTTAGTGTAATCAAACCCTTGGTTGCTAATGTTTTGTATTTACCAAGTTCAAATAAATCATTTGTGCTGCTAAATTTAATCTCTCCAAAATCAAACCGACTGGTTTTATATTCTGGATTAGCTTTCAGAAAATCGGTAATTACTTCTCCCGCCTCATCCTGATTTATGCTTGTTTTGCTTTTGCAAGCGGCAAGTCCTATAAATGCAATTGCCAGTATATAAAGTTTAATGTGTTTCATCTGAATATGTTTTATGCTTTTAAAGATATTTAATTTTAGTTTAACCGCAAATGCACTTTACTGTTTGATTCAGAATGTATTTTTAATTGATATTTGATTAGCAAACTAAACTATCGCCGACTTAAATATTTCAGGTTTGGCAAAATCATCGCCGATAGAATTACGGCTACACCAAGCCAGCGCAAGACTGAAACCTGTTCATGCAAAACAAATCCGGCCATCATTACTGCAACAGGCAATTCTGCAGCACTTAATATGGAACTTAATGCCGTTCCTACCCGCGGTACGCCTTCTGCATAAAACAGCGGTGGGATAACCGTTCCAAATATTGCGATGATTAATCCCCATTTTAATAAACTGCCCAATAATGCACCATTTACTAAAAATACAGGCGGGAAAAGGATAAAAATAAGTAAACATGCACCGCTAATCATTAATGCACTTTTTTGTAAAGGCGGATATTCTGTACCAATTTTTCCGCTCAGCATCAGAAAACCAGCATAAGAAACAGCTGCCAGTAAGCCAAAACCGATGCCTTTAACATTAATATCGCCAATACTGGTTTCTAACATTCCACTGGCCAAAATCGTTCCGCCAAGTACCAAAAAAATCGCAAGAAACTGCAAGGCAGTTGGCTTTTTGCCGAAAATGAAAAAATCCATTAAAATACTCATCCAAATAAATTGCATCAATAAAATAATAGCAACGGAATTTGGAACCAACTTAACACTCTGATAGTAAAAAATACTTACCAAACCGGTACATACGCCAGCCAAAACCAATTTCCACCAAGGTGTGATCCGTTTTATATTTCTGGCCTTATGTTGTTTTGTTCTGCGTTGAAAAAGGTATAAAACCCAAAGAATTACTGCGCCAAAAAAAGCCTGAACGCCAGTTACATCGGCTAATGTATACCCTTCATGATAAGCAAGTTTGACAAAAGTAGACAAAATGCCAAAACTGCATGCGCCTAAAAAAACGAGGATAATTCCTTTTAACATATATAGGGATAAAAAGCTCAAAGCGGAGAGGTTAAAGCTTTTATCTTTGAGCTTTGAGCGCTTTCTGCTTGTTTAAACCAATTGCGCCAAATATTTTTGAATAGTCGTTTCCAATCCTAAATACAAAGCATCACTAACCAATGCATGCCCGATAGAGACTTCCAGTAAACCTGGAATACTTTGTGCAAAATAATGCAGGTTATGTAAATCCAAATCGTGCCCTGCATTAATCCCTAACTTTAGTTCATTTGCTTTATGTGCCGCTGCGATATAACTGACAATGGCTTTCTCCCGATCTGCAAAATAATTGTGCGCATATGCCTCGGTATATAATTCAATACGATCGGTTCCGGTTTCAGCAGCATGTTCTACCATCTCCACTATTGGATCAACAAATATAGACACACGGATGCCTGCATTTTGAAAAACAGCAACCATCTCTTTTAAATAGTCTTTATGTTTATTGGTATCCCAACCGTGGTTAGATGTAATTTGCCCTTCTGCATCGGGCACCAGCGTTACCTGAGCGGGGGCATTTGCCAAAACAAGATCTACAAATTTCTCTTCGCGGCAGTTTCCTTCAATATTAAACTCAGTAGAAATGGCCGCTTTCAGATCATAAACATCCTGATAGCGGATATGTCTTTCATCTGGCCGCGGATGAACAGTTATTCCCTGCGCACCAAATTTTTCGCAGTCTAACGCAACCTTTACCAGATCTGGATTATTGCCGCCTCTGCTGTTTCGCAACGTGGCAATTTTATTGATGTTAACCGATAACTTTGTCATGCAGCAAAGATATAGCTTTGCGCTTCTTAATCCAGCGTCTTTCCTAAAATTGACTTTTTTATCTCATATTTGTCTCGCAAATGAAGTTAAAAGAAACCACCACCTACAAAATTTTAATCGCTGCAGTTATTGCTGTTAGTACCATTGCATTGTTTGGCGGAATCATGGAGCCAGACTCATCTTTATACGCCTCTATTGCCAAAAACATGGTTTTGAGAAACGACTGGGGCAACTTATATGTACGCGGATTAAACTGGCTGGATAAGCCACATTTAACTTTCTGGATAGCTGCTGCTTTCTTTAAGTTATTCGGAATTACAGCTTTTGCCTATAAGCTGGCTTCATTTTTATTCGGTTTAATTGGCGCGTGGTATACTTATAAATTGGCAAAATCTATTTACGATGAGAAAGTTGGATTACTTGGTGCATTATTATTTTTAAGCGGTTTACATGTACTTGTATCCACTTTTGATGTTCGTGCCGAAATCTATATCACCACATTTACACTGGCTTCAATTTATCATTATTATAAAGCACAACATTCGTCTATTCGCCACATCGTCATCGGATCTTTTTTTGCCGCATGCGCAATTATGATTAAAGGCATATTTGTTTTAGTAACCATTTTGGGCGGAATAATATTGTATTGGCTTTTCACCAAACAGTGGAAACAGTTTCTTAAACCAAAATGGTGGCTGGCATTTTTACTGATATTTATCTTTATCCTTCCGGAGTTGTACACGCTGTACGTACAATTTGATCTGCATCCAGAACGCATGATATTTGGCAAAACCAATGTGTCTGGCATAAAATTTTTCTTTTGGGATAGCCAGTTCGGGCGGTTCTTTAACAATGGCCCGATTAAGGGAAAAGGCGACTTAACTTTTTTTCTGCATACAACATTGTGGGCATTTTTACCTTGGTCTGTTTTGTTTTATGCCGCAATTGCAAACCTATTTAAAAGAAGTAACAGAGCGAAACATCCAAACGAAAGCATCATCATCTGGGCGAGTGCAGCAGTTACATTTTTGATGTTTTCCTTATCTAAATTTCAGCTTCCTCATTATATATTGATTATTCTACCACAGTTTGCCATTGTAACCGCCTTATACATCCGTAATCTAAATGCAAGCCAAATCAAAATATTTACGATTATCCAAAACATAACTTTTTTTCTTGTAGCCGCCTTACTTACGGCCGTGGCAATCTATTTTAACTTTGAGGCAAAGTATATTGCAATTGCATTCATTTGGTTGGTTTTAGGCGCTGCATTTTATCTTTTTAAAGGCGTAATACTAGAAACGATGATTGCGCGAAGCGCGATGATTTCTGTTGCCTTGATGATTTTCCTTTCGGGATTCTTTTATCCGGCAGCATTAAAATATGAATCTGGTATGCAAGCCGGAATCTGGTTAAAAGACCACTATCCACAATCTAAAGCCGCAGTATTGATGCATGGTGAAGCCTTTTCTTTTGACTTTTATGCGCAAGGAGAGCCAAGCTATTTCTGGAGCCATGACGAATTGGAAAAATTTGCTTTACCAAAAAACACCATACTTTACGCACCCGAAGCAGAAGTGGAATACCTAAAACAAAAATACAACGGTACCGTGCTGAAATCTTTTGAATATTTCCATCTGACTAAATTGACACCAAAATTTTTAAATGTTAAAACCAGAAATGAGGTTTTAGAACGTTATTACCTTGTAAAAATAAACTAACATGGAACTGATTTTCCGCATTTTAAAATTTGGATTAACCGGACTTCTCGGAATGGCAATAGATTTCGGTGCAACCTGGTTGTTTAAAGAGAAAATCAAAATAAATAAGTACCTGGCAAATGCGGTGGGTTTCTGCTTAGCGGTGACGAACAATTATGTGATTAACCGGATCTGGACTTTTGAAAGTACAAACAGCCATTGGGGCGCTGAATTTACAAAATTTGTAATTGTAAGTCTTGTAGGGTTAGGTTTAAATACATTCATCATTTACCTTTTCCATCAACGTAAAAATGGAACCAATTTCTATGTTGCTAAATTCTTTGCAATCGTCATTGTATTCGTATGGAACTTCCTGGCAAATATGTTTTTCACATTTAAGTGAAGTGCTTATCAAGTCACGTTTTTACCAATAAAATAAAAGACAACCAGCCAGATTAATCCCTTAATCAGGAAGAACAAAAAGCCGATCAGCCCTACCCTTTTAAACCATAATTTAACTTTTTCTTTATTCATTGTGCTATTTGTAAAGATAGATGATTTGAATTAAATTAGAAAGATTTTAAATAAGGAATATGAAAACTTCTGCGGGCAGTTGGGTTGCTTTTATTGGATTAAGCATTTTAGTTTCTGTAGAAGCTACAGCACAGTCTTTTATGCAAATCAACAAATATCAGGTAAACTATGCTTTAGCCAATGATGGGAATCGGCAATTTATCGCTCTTCGAAGCTTTTCTGATAGCGGAATAAAGTTTCTCTTACTTCTTGATCCCATTTCTTTACAAACGAAAGTAGATATAGACAAACGTTATCAGAAACACACATTGGCTTGGGCAAATGTATTGGCAATTTTTAAAAACACGACTTATGTAAAAGCACTTGAAGCTGCGGCAGCAAAAGACCAGCAATTGCAAAATGCGGGCATAGACCACGCAATTCCTAATGAAAATGGAATAACACTTACGATAGATTTATGCCCATCACACAGGCCTTTAGATCGCGTTATATTCCATGATGTTTTTGAAGCTTTTAAGACCATAGAGAAAACATCGCCACTGGCAATTTCCCTTTCAGGAAAGTGGATGCTTAAACATCAAGCCGACTTAGATTGGTTAAAACAACTGGCTCTGGAAAAAGAACTGGACATTACCTGGATAAACCATTCCTACAATCATGAAGTGAATACCCTTCCGCTTGCAGAGAATTTTCTGTTGGCAAGTGGTACAAATCTGGACATTGAGGTGTTAAAGAATGAAAAGTCGATGCTTAAAAATGGACTAACGCCTTCTATATTTTTCCGTTTCCCTGGTTTGGTATCCGATCAATCAATTGTTGGAAAGATAGAATCTTATGGATTGATACCAGTTGGGAGTGATGCTTGGCTGGCTAAAGGGCAACAACCTGTTGGCGGAAGTATTGTTTTAATACATGGAAACGGAAATGAAGAACTCGGAGTTCAGGATTTTATCCGGTTACTAAAAAATAAATCAGCTGAAGTGAAGAATAAACAATGGCTGTTGTTTGATTTAAGACAAGGTTTAGAAAAAGAATTTCAATAAACCCAGCCTTAAATTATTATTGTTTTGCAGGCAGTAATGTAATGGTTTTAGCTTTGAACCTACCCTTTACAATTTCGCCGGTAACTTCTGCCTTTCGGATGGCATTGCAAAAACCAACCTGCCCGTGTGCATCACCAAAATCGTCAATACCTTTTCCGTCTACAAAATAACTTTCGCCATCAATACGAACGGCTAAGTCGCAGTCTTTGCCTTTCATCTTAAATTGACATTCGCCGCATGCTATTTCCACAACCTTATTTTCAATAGATTTTTTAAGCTGCTTATCCTGTGTTTGAGCAAACATTATGGTACTAAAAAAGCACAGCACTGAGGTGAATAAAAAAGTCTTCATATCGTTTTGTGTATGATAAAATAAAGTCAGTCTTTTGAGAAACAAATTGTAAAATGCATAAAAAAAGCCTCGTCGAAACAAGGCTTTTCAAAAACTTTAAAGTAGAATAAATTATTCTCCTTTTGGCTCTTCTGTAGCAGGAGCTTCTTCAGTAGTTGCTTCAACAGCTGGAGTTGCTTCTTCAGCAGCATCAGCTTTCGCGTCAGCAGCTTTAGGTGCAGCAGCTTTGCTTCTACCACGACGAGTTGTTTTCTTCTCTTCTTTAGCTTCTACGTTTTTACCGTAAATTTCATTATAATCTACCAATTCAATTAAAGCCATTTCAGCGTTATCACCAAAACGGTTGTTTAATTTAATGATACGAGTATAACCACCCGGACGATTTGCAACTTTCTCAGCGATTTCGCGGAATAAAATAGTTACAACTTCCTTATCTTGTAGATAAGCGAACACTGTACGACGTGAGTGAGTTGTATCATTTTTTGATTTCGTAATGATTGGCTCAACATAGCTACGTAAAGCTTTAGCTTTAGCTAAAGTTGTAGTAATTCTTTTCGCTTTGATCAGTGATGTAGCCATGTTAGCTAACATTGCTTTTCTGTGGCTGTCGGTTCTGCCTAAGTGATTAACTTTTTTACCGTGTCTCATTTTGTTTTGATTAAGTGTATACCGTCTCTGTCTCAGAGGGAATTATACACTGTTAAATAATAATTTATTCAATGCTTTGCGCTAAACGCTTAGCGCCATGCGTGTTACTCTTCGTCTAATTTGAATTTAGACAGGTTCATTCCGAAAGACAAACCTTTAGATTTTACCAGTTCCTGAATCTCAGTTAGAGATTTTTTACCGAAGTTTCTGAATTTTAACATGTCAGCTACATCGTAAGAAACAAGATCAGCTAATGTACGGATATCAGCTGCTTTAAGGCAGTTTAATGCACGTACAGAAAGATCCATATCTACCAATTCCGTTTTAAGGATTTTACGCATGTGCAAAATTTCCTCGTCCACTTCTTTAGTTTCTTCTTTAGCTTGAGATTCCAATACTAAGTTCTCATCAGAGAACAACATAAAGTGTTGGATTAAGATTTTAGCTGCTTCTTTCAAAGCCTCTTCCGGATGGATAGAACCATCTGTAGAAATATCTAAAACCAGTTTCTCATAATCTGTTTTTTGTTCAACACGAAAGTTTT
This sequence comes from Pedobacter terrestris, assembly GCF_052343045.1. NCBI lineage: Bacteria > Pseudomonadati > Bacteroidota > Sphingobacteriia > Sphingobacteriales > Sphingobacteriaceae > Pedobacter > Pedobacter terrestris. Next base: position 4,009,580 of record NZ_CP180264.1, read on the forward strand.
CGATCGTGTATTTAACATTTTTCATTGGCGTGTAGATCGAATCGATAGCGATAACACCTACAACAGCATCAGCAACTTTATTTTCTTCAGCCGGCACATAACCACGTCCTTTATTGATGGTTAATTCCACTTCCAAAGTAACAGATTTATCCATATTGCAAATTACATGCTCAGGGTTCAATACTGTAAAGTTGTTAGAGAATTTAGTGATATCACCTGCTTTAAATTGGTCTTGACCATTTACGATGATGAACACTTTCTCAGAGTCTCCAGATTCACCAGTTTTTTTGAAACGTACCTGTTTCAAATTCAAAATGATATCAGTTAAATCTTCTACAACACCTTTGATGGTAGAAAATTCATGAGAAACACCAGAAAAACGAATAGTAGTAATAGCATAACCTTCTAATGAAGAAAGTAAAATCCTTCTCAAGGCATTACCAATTGTTACACCGAAACCGGGCTCTAAAGGACGAAATTCAAATGTGCCATCGAAATCCGTAGATTTCTGCATGATCACTTTGTCAGGTTTCTGAAATGCTAAAATTGCCATTTATATTTTTTTAAATTCGTTGATTGAATATTTGTAAACGTAAAAAAGTTAATTGCCATTTTCAGGCAATTAACAATCTTATTTAGATTACTTAGAGTATAACTCGACGATCAGGTTCTCCTTGATGTTCTCAGGAATCTCGTCACGCTGAGGATACGTTAAAAACTTACCACTCAATTCGCCAGCGTTCCAATCCAACCAAGTATATTTGTTGATTGCTCTTCCAGCTACTGAATTTGTAATTGCTTCTAATGATTTAGATTTCTCGCGAACTGCAATTACATCGCCTGCTTTTAACTGATATGATGGGATATTTACAACTTCACCATTCACGGTTACGTGTTTATGGCTAACTAACTGGCGTGCACCAGAACGGGTTGTTGAAATACCTAAACGGTAAACTGTATTGTCTAAACGTGCTTCCAATAACTGCAATAAGTTATCACCGGTAATACCTGCACGTGAAGATGCTTTTTTAAACAAGTTACTGAATTGTTTTTCCAATACACCATAAGTATATTTTACTTTTTGCTTCTCCATTAACTGGATTGCATATTCAGATTGTTTTCCTCTTCTTTTTGAAGCACCATGTTGCCCAGGAGGATAATTTTTTCTTTCTAACGCCTTATCAGGACCGAAAATTGGTTCTCTGAATTTACGGGCGATTTTACTTTTGGGGCCTGTATATCTTGCCATTGTGTTTGTTTTAAAGTATCATTCGATCTGTAACCGAAGATTCTTAGCTTTAAAAATTGTGATTAAACTCTTCTCTTTTTAGGAGGACGACATCCGTTGTGAGGAAGTGGAGTAATATCTTTAATAGATGTTACTTCAATACCTGCTACCTGTAAAGTTCTGATTGCAGACTCGCGGCCTGAACCTGGACCTTTAACGAACACATCTACTTTACGCAAACCTAAATCAAATGCTACTTTACCGCAATCTGAAGCTGCTTGACCAGCTGCATACGGCGTGTTCTTTTTAGAACCTTTAAAGCCCATTTTACCAGCTGAAGACCATGAAATGGTTTGACCGCTGTTATTAGTTAAGGTAACGATGATGTTGTTGAAAGTAGCATTGATATGCGCCTGACCAACAGGCTCAATTACAACGATACGTTTTTTTGTTACTTTTTTACTCTTAGCCATTTTCTTTTATTAGATGCTAGATATGAGAATTGAGATATGAGAGTTGCTCCATCCCGGTACTTTATATCTAATTATTATCTTTAATCCAGATTGAGTAGAGCTAAAGATATGATCTCATATCTAAAATCTCAAACCTCATATCTATCAATTACTATTTAGTAGCTTTTTTCTTGTTAGCAACTGTTTTTCTCTTACCCTTACGAGTACGTGAGTTGTTTTTTGTGCGCTGACCACGAGAAGGTAAACCTTTTCTGTGACGCAAACCACGGTAACAACCAATATCCATTAAACGTTTGATATTTAACTGAACCTCAGAGCGTAAAGCACCTTCTACTTTAATCTCATCGTTAATCATTGTACGGATTGCCGATAACTCATCATCAGACCAATCTTGTACTTTTTTGTTTAAATCGATTCCTGCCGTAGTTAAGATACGTTGTGCAGTAGTTCTACCAATTCCGTAGATATACGTTAAACCGATTTCACCTCTTTTGTTTCTTGGTAAATCAATACCTGAAATCCTTGCCATATTTATGTATGTTTTTGCGTAATTCCGAACGGCGGGCCACCGTTGTGCGGTTGATTACTCTATTTTCTAATTACCCCTGACGTTGCTTATACTTAGGATTCTTTTTGTTAATTACGTAAAGTTTTCCTTTACGGCGAATTACCTTGCAATCAGCGCTACGTTTTTTGATTGATGATCTAACTTTCATTTTATTTATATCTATAAGTGATGCGTCCCTTTGTTAAATCATAAGGAGACATCTCTAATTTTACTTTGTCGCCAGGAAGAATTTTGATGTAGTGCATCCGCATCTTTCCTGAAATGTGAGCAATAATTTCATGTCCATTTTCGAGTTCAACTCTGAACATCGCATTAGACAATGCTTCTCTTATTACTCCGTCTTGTTCAATTGAGGCTTGTTTAGCCATATTTTATTGATTGTTACTTAATTAGCTGCTTATAAACAGGGACGCAAAATTAAATAAAAAAAATTAATTATTTAGTTTTTTTTATTTAAAACTTCTTCTATTAAAGAAAAGGTCGATAAAACGTCTGCTTTGCCCTTTTTTACGGCTACTGTGTGTTCAAAATGTGCAGAGGGTTTATGGTCTTTACTGGTAACTGTCCATCCGTCTTTATGAAAATTGATCCCGGCAACGCCGGCATTGATCATCGGTTCTATCGCAATCACCATTCCTTCTTCAAGTTTTGGTCCGCTTCCCCTTTTTCCATAATTTGGAACTTCTGGTTTTTCGTGAAGTTTAATACCCACTCCGTGTCCTACTAATTCTCTTACTACACCGAATCCATTGGCTTCTGCATATTGTTGAACGGCAAAGCCGATATCACCTATACGCATGCCAGCAACGGCTTTTTCTACGCCTAAATCCAGGCATCGTTTGGTTACCTCAACCAATTTTTGTTTTTCGGCATCCACTTCTCCGATTGAAAAAGTATAGGCTGAATCCCCAAAAAAATTGTTTTTGATAACGCCACAATCTACAGAGATTAAGTCGCCTTCCTGTATCACGTAGCTGCTCGGAAAACCGTGTACAACTTGTTCGTTAGGCGAAATACATAATGAGTTGGGAAAGCCATTGTAATTCAGAAAAGCAGGTATTGCGCCATGGTCACTAATAAACTCGTAAGCCAATTTATCGAGTGCAAATGTCGTAATACCTGGTTTAATAACTTTAGCTACTTCTGCTAATGTTTGTGAAACTAGCAAAGAACTTTCTCTAATCAATTCAATCTCTTCCAGAGATTTATAGTAGATTTTTGACATTCTTAAGAACTACAATGCTGCGTTGCTACTTGCAGCAGGAACTCCTGTTCTGCCAGTAACCCGACCGGTTTTCATCAAACCATCGTAATGACGCATCAATAAATAGCTTTCTACTTGTTGCAAAGTATCCAATACTACACCTACCAAAATCAATAGAGAAGTACCACCGAAGAAATGGGCAAATTCCTGTTTAATCCCGAACTTTACAGCAAGAGACGGTAAAACAGCAATAATGGCCAAAAATACGGCACCTGGAAATGTGATCTTCGAAATTACATCATCAATAAAAGTAGACGTTGCAAAACCTGGTTTTACACCAGGGATGAAGCCCCCATTTTTTTTCATGTCATCACTCATTTGAGTAGGGTTGACAGTAATTGCAGTGTAGAAAAACGTAAATGCAATAATTAAGAAAGCAAACGTTAAGCTATAAGCCAATGATGTAGTGTTGCTGAACTGAATCAACCAAGATCCTTGCAATGAAGGTACTAAAGACATCAACGCACCTGGTATAAACATCAATGCTTGTGCAAAAATAATGGGCATAACACCAGCAGCATTCACCTTTAAAGGAATGTATTGGCGCACACCACCAAACTGGCGGTTACCTACTATTTTCTTAGCATATTGTACAGGAACCTTACGTACACCTTGAACAATTAAAATGGTAAACATAATAACTGCAAAAAGGGCAACAATTTCCAATACCAGGGCAACTGGGCCTCCGCCTTCACTAGAAGCACCTACACGTGCACTAAATTCTTGGCTAATGGCTACAGGTAAACGTGCAATAATACCCACCATAATAATAAGTGATGTACCATTACCAATACCTTTGTCTGTAATTTTTTCGCCCAACCACATTACAAATAATGTACCAGCAGTCAATACGAATGTAGATAACACCAAGAATAATGTATTCGGCAATAAAATTGCTTCGGCCGGAACCTGAGTTTTAACATAACCAACCGATTGAACGATGGTAATCGCTACCGTTAGGTAACGTGTAATCTGGTTCATTTTTTTTCTACCACTTTCGCCTTCTTTCTGCATTTTTTGGAAAGAAGGAACAGCAATACCCAATAATTGCACCACAATAGATGCAGAGATATAAGGCATTACGCCCAATGCTAAAATAGAAATACGAGAGAAAGAACCGCCGGCGAACATATCTAGTAAGCCCAACAATCCTGATTTCTCATTATTTCCCATAGCGGTTGGATCTACACCTGGCAAAACCACGTGAGATACAAAACGGTATACCAAAAGAATTAAGAGCGTAAACAAGATACGCTCTTTTAATTCTTGAATTTTCCAGATATTACTTAAAGTAGTAAATAGCTTCTTCATTTAATAATTACAATTTTACAATAGAACCACCTGCGGCTTCGATAGCTTTTTGTGCGGTTGCAGAGAACGCATGTGCTGTAATTTCTAATTTTGCAGTTACTTCACCACGACCTAAAACTTTTACTAAGTCGTTTTTAGAAGCTAAACCGTGCTCTTGTAAAGCAGCGAAATCAATTTTTGTTAAGTTGAATCTTTCGGCCAATCCTTGCAATACATCTAAGTTTACACCAACATATTCAGTACGGTTAATTGGTTTGAAACCAACTTTAGGTACACGACGTTGTAAAGGCATTTGACCACCTTCGAAACCCACTTTAGAAGAATAACCAGAACGTGAACCAGCACCTTTGTGACCACGTGTAGACGTTCCGCCACGGCCAGAACCTGTACCACGACCAATTCTTTTTCTGTTTTTGATTGAACCTTCTGCAGGTTTTAAATTACTTAAATTCATTTTTTTTGAATTTGTGTTGCCCTTCGCTTTCACTAAACAGGTACAACGATTAAACATATATAAAGGTAGTACACCTTTAACGTGCACTACCTTCAATAATTATTAGATACTTTCGATTGCTACCAAATGATTCACTTTGCGAACCATACCGATAATTTGCGGAGTAGCTTCAACCTCTACACTTTGGTTAATTTTAGATAAACCCAAAGCCTGAACGGTTCTTTTTTGACGCTCGCTTCTGTCGATAACGCTTTTTACTTGTGTTATTTTGATCTTAGCCATAATATTATCCGTTAAATACTTTGTTTAAATCTACACCACGAGTTTGAGCTACTGTATATGCATCGCGCATTTTAGTTAACGCATCTACAGTTGCTTTTACCACGTTGTGCGGGTTGGATGATCCTTTAGATTTTGCCAATACGTTATGAATACCAGCACTCTCTAATACTGCACGCATTGCACCACCAGCAATTACTCCGGTACCTACTGCAGCTGGTTTGATTAAAACAAAACCACCAGAGAATTTACCAATTTGCTCATGAGGAACAGTACCATTCAAAACAGGAACTTTAACCAAGTTCTTTTTTGCATCGTCTACACCTTTTGCAATTGCTTCAGTTACCTCTTTCGCTTTACCTAAACCGAAACCAACAACACCATTCTCATCACCTACTACTACAATTGCAGAGAAGCTGAAAGTACGACCACCTTTGGTTACTTTGGCAACACGTTGTATACTAACCAAACGATCCTTTAATTCGATATCGGTGGTTTTAACTCTTTTTATATTGATAGTTGACATCTTACTTTTTCTTCAGATTAAAATACTAAACCAGCTTCGCGGGCACCCTCTGCCAACGATTTTACACGACCGTGGTATAAATAGCCATTTCTATCGAAAACAACTTCTTTAACACCAGCAGCAATTGCTTTTTCAGCAACTAATTTGCCTACTGCAACTGATTGGTCGCTTTTGCTTCCAGTACCTGCAAAATCTTTAGATAATGATGATGCTGAAACTATTGTTTTACCTGTAACATCGTTAATTACCTGAGCATAAATCCCTTTATTGCTTCTAAATACAGATAACCTTGGACGCTCTTCCGAACCGGTAAGTCTTTTTCTGATCCCTTTTTTAATACGATCTCTTCTTGATAATTTTTTACCTGCCATGATTACTATTTTTTAGATGCTGATTTACCTGCTTTTCTTCTTAACACTTCACCCACAAACTTGATACCTTTACCTTTATACGGCTCTGGTGCACGTAACGAACGGATTTTCGCTGCTACTTGTCCAATCAATTGTTTGTCGATACTCTCCAAAATAATTTTAGGCGTTTGTCCTTTTTCTGATGAAGTTGTTACTTTAATTTCTTCCGGCAATTGGAATACATAGTGGTGAGAATAACCCAAAACTAAATCTAGTGTGTTGCCTTGGTTTGATGCACGGTAACCAACACCTACTAATTCTTGAGTTAATTTATAACCTTCTGTAACACCAACAACCATGTTGTTAAGCAATGAACGGTATAAACCATGTAATGCTTTGTGTTTCTTTTGATCTGAAGGGCGAGTTACAGTTAATACGCCTTCTTCTTGACTTACAGTGATATCTTTATCAACTGCTTGATTTAATTCACCTTTAGGGCCTTTTACCGTTACAACATTATCGTTAGATACTGTGATGGTAACTCCTGCAGGGATTGTAATTGGGGCTTTTCCTATTCTTGACATTGTGTTGCTCTCCTAATGATTAATAAACGTGACACAATACCTCACCACCAATGTTCAATTTGGCTGCTTCTTTATCAGTCATTACACCTTTAGAAGTAGATAAGATTGCGATACCTAAACCGTTTAATACTCTTGGCATATTTTCTACACCTGCATATTGTCTCAAACCTGGTTTACTTACTCGCACTAATGTACGAATAGCAGGAATTTTGCTTATCGGATTGTATTTCAAAGCAATTTTGATTATGCCTTGAGCAGTAGTCTCCTCAAATTTATAATTCGCGATGTAACCTTTATCAAAAAGTACTTTTGTAATTTCCTTTTTAAGGTTTGATGCAGGAATTTCTACAACTCTGTGGTTGGCCTTAATGGCATTCCTTACTCTTGTTAAATAATCTGCTATTGGATCTGTATTCATTATTTATTGTTTTTGATAGTGGTTTCCTTCCGCTACCCAGCGGTGGGACCTGCTATCGGTTAAAATTCTTTTTTGTAGCGAAAAGCAAAAAGACTAAAGCCTAAAGCGGGTTTATTCGCTTTAGACTTTAAGCTTTCAGCTCTAGGCTATATTACCAAGATGCTTTTTTAACACCTGGTATTTTACCGTCTAACGCCATTTCGCGGAATGTTACCCTTGAAATACCAAAGGTACGCATATAACCACGAGGACGGCCAGTTAATTTACAACGGTTGTGCAAACGTACCGGAGAAGAGTTTTTAGGTAATTTATCTAAACCTTCAAAATCTCCTGCTGCTTTTAATGCAGCACGTTTTTCTGCGTATCTAGCAACCAATTTTTGGCGCTTAACTTCGCGTGCTTTTACACCTTCTTTTGCCATTATTGCTCTGTTTTTTGATTTTTAAATGGTAATCCGAATTGCTTCAATAATTCTAGGGCTTCAACATCAGATTTTGCCGAAGTTACGAAAGTAATATCCATACCTAAAATTTTATTGATTTTATCGATATTAATCTCTGGGAAAATGATTTGCTCAGTAACACCTAAAGTGTAGTTACCTTTTCCATCAAATCCTTTGTCGTTAATACCTTTGAAATCGCGGATACGAGGCAAAGCTACAGAAATCAAACGATCCAAGAACTCATACATATTGTTATCACGCAAAGTAACACGTACACCTACAGGCATACCCTTACGCAATTTAAAGTTAGAGATATCTTTCTTAGATTGCGCCTGAACAGCTAACTGACCAGTAATCGTTGTCAATTCTACAATTGTAGAATCTACAATTTTCTTATCTGTAACAGAAAAACGACCTACACCCTGATTGATACAGATTTTTTCCAATTTAGGAACCTGCATTACAGTTTTGTACTGGAATTTCTCTTTCAATGCATTTACAACTTCTTCTTTGTATTTGCTTTTTAATCTAGGTGTAGCCATTATTTAATTTCCTCCCCTGAAACTTTAGCAACTCTAACCAATTTACCTTCTGCATTTGCTTTACGGCCAACGCGGGTAGCTTTACCAGATTTTGGATCAACCAACATCAAGTTAGAAATATGAAGAGCGGCTTCTTTTTTAATAATACCACCGTTAGGATTAGCTGCGTTTGGTTTAGTATGTTTAGATACTAAATTCACACCTTCTACTACGGCTCTGTTTTTATCTTTAAGTACTTCAAGTACTTTTCCTTGTTGACCTTTTGAATCGCCAGCAATGATTTTTACTAAATCACCTTTTTGGATCTTCAGTTTAACTGGTGTATTTACTTTGTTTCCCATTTTATAATACCTCCGGTGCTAATGATACAATTTTCATGAATTGTTTTTCACGTAGTTCTCTCGCAACCGGGCCAAAGATACGTGTACCGCGTGGCTCATCCTGTGCGTTCAATAATACAGCTGCATTATCGTCAAAACGGATGTAAGAACCATCTTTACGTCTGATCTCTTTCTTTGTTCTAACCACAACTGCTTTAGAAACCGTACCTTTTTTAACATTACCTGATGGTAAAGCGCTTTTTACGGTAACAACTACTTTATCTCCAATAGAAGCATAACGTTTACCAGTTCCGCCTAGTACACGAATTACTAATACTTCTTTCGCGCCGCTGTTATCAGCAACGTTTAATCTTGATTCCTGTTGTACCATCTTATTTAGCCCTTTCTAAAATTTGTACCAATCTCCAGTTCTTATTTTTACTCAAAGGACGAGTTTCCATAATCAATACGGTATCTCCAACACCGCATTCGTTTTTCTCGTCGTGAGCCATAAATTTGGTAGTTTTCTTCACGAACTTACCATAAATCGGGTGTTTTACTTTACGCTCAACCGATACCACAACAGATTTATCCATCTTGTTGCTTACCACTAACCCGGTTCTTGTTTTTCTTAAATTTCTTTCCATTTGGACTCTAAAATTATTTAGTTTCAGTAGCTGACTCAGCATTAACAACTTTAGTCAGTTCAGTATTTAAACGGGCTATATCTTTCCTTACTTTTGAAATTCGTGAAGGATTTTCGATAGCTGAAATGGTATGAGCGAACTTCAATTTCGATAAGTTCTCTTTTTCCTCCGCAATCTTAGCTACTAATTCTTCTTTTGAAAGCCCTGTGATTTCTGAATTTTTCATTTCTATTTTTCTTTTACAATTGAGTGTAGCGGTTATAAAAACAAGTATTTACAACATTCATCTCAATAATTCCTATGCTTCTACGTAATCTCTACGTACTACAAATTTTGTTTGGATTGGTAATTTTTGTGCAGCTAAACGCATAGCTTCTTTCGCAACTTCTAAAGGAACTCCTTCAGCTTCGAAAATTACACGGCCTGGTCTAACTACTGCTACCCAGTACTCAGGAGCACCTTTACCTTTACCCATACGTACCTCAGCAGGCTTTTTTGTTACCGGTTTATCCGGGAAAATCCTGATCCATACTTGACCTTCACGTTTCATAAAACGTGTTACGGCGATACGGGCAGCCTCTATCTGGCGACTTGTAATCCAAGTGGCTTCTAAAGATTTGATACCGAAAGATCCGAATGCCAATTCAGCTCCACGTGAAGCTAAACCTTTCATTCTGCCTTTTTGCATCTTCCTGAACTTCGTTCTTTTTGGCTGTAACATTTTATTTTGTTCTAATCGTTAAACGATGTTAATAAATCAATTATTTACGAGGACCTCTGTTAGCGCCTGCGCCACCACCTCTGTTTGCACCACCTTGACCCGGACCGCGACCACCTTGGTTTCCACCACGTCTGTCTCCACCGCCACGGTTATCTCTTCCACCGCGGTTATCTCTACCACCGAATGCTGGTTTTTCTGATTGGCCCTTTGGACCGTTATTTGTTGAACCGATGTTCGGAGACAAATCACGTTTTCCATAAACCTCGCCTTTACAGATCCAAACTTTGATACCTATTTTACCATAAGTAGTCAACGCTTCTGCTAAAGCATAATCAATATCAGCACGCAATGTATGCAAAGGAACTCTTCCTTCTTTGTACTGCTCAGTACGCGCCATCTCAGCACCACCTAAACGACCAGAAGTCATGATTTTAATTCCTTCAGCACCCATACGCATAGTAGATGCGATAGAAGATTTCATTGCTCTACGGAATGAGATCCTTGCTTCTAATTGTTTTGCAACACCTTCTGCAACTAATTGTGCATCAAGCTCTGGGCGTTTAATCTCGAAAATGTTAATTTGAATTTCCTTTTTAGTCAATTTCTTTAACTCTTCTTTGATTTTATCAACCTCAGCACCTGCTTTACCGATTACGATACCCGGACGAGCTGTGTGAATTGTTACAGTGATACGTTTTAACGTACGCTCGATAACAACTTTTGCAACACCGCCTTTTGCAATACGGGCAGAAAGGTATTTTCTGATTTTTTCATCCTCAACTAATTTATCGGAGTAGTTGTTGCCACCGAACCAGTTAGAATCCCATCCTTTGATGATACCTAACCTGTTACCTATTGGATTTGCTTTTTGTCCCATTTCCTGATATTAGTTTTGAGTTTCTGTATTTTTACTGTCTACAACCAAAGTTACGTGGTTAGAACGTTTGCGAATTCTGTATCCACGACCTTGAGGTGCCGGACGTAAGCGTTTCAACTGACGGCCACCATCTACCATAATTGTTTTAACAAATAATTCGCTACCATCAGAAGTCTTACCATTTTTAGCTTCCCAGTTGTTGATTGCTGATACCAGCAATTTTTCAACTCTGATTGCGGCTTCTTTATTGGTAAACTTTAAAATGCTTAATGCTTTCTCTACACGTTCACCTCTGATAAGATCTACAACCAAACGCATCTTACGCGGTGAGGTTGGACAATTGTTTAATTTTGCTATTGCTTCCATTGTCTAATTATTTTTTCTTTTCAGCGTGTCCTCTGAATGTACGGGTTGGAGCAAATTCTCCCAATTTGTGACCAACCATGTTTTCTGTTACATACACAGGGATAAATTTATTACCATTGTGTACTGCAAATGTATGACCAACGAAATCTGGTGAGATCATCGATCTGCGAGACCAAGTTTTGATTACAGTTCTTTTGCCTGAATCATTCATAGAGTTCACTTTTTTCTCTACGTTATGGTCAATATAAGGTCCTTTTTTTATCGAACGAGCCATTATTTCTTCCTTCTCTCTATGATGTGACGATTAGAATATTTTTTAAGTTCTCTGGTTTTGTAGCCTTTAGACAACAAACCTTTTCTTGAACGTGGGTGACCACCTGATGATCTACCTTCACCACCACCCATTGGGTGATCTACTGGGTTCATCGCTACCGGTCTTGTTCTCGGACGACGGCCCAACCAACGTTTACGACCTGCTTTACCTAGAACTTCATTTGCGTGATCTGAGTTAGATACCGCACCGATAGTTGCTAAACAAGTTACCAGGATTAAACGGGTTTCGCCTGAAGGCATTTTCAAAGTCGCATATTTACCATCACGTGCAGCTAACTGTGCATAAGCACCAGCACTACGCGCCAATTGTGCGCCTTTTCCAGGGTGGATTTCCACATTGTGGATAATAGAACCTAGAGGAATGTTCGATAATTTTAAAGTATTACCTACTTCTGGAGCTGCAGTATCGCCAGAAACAATAGTCTGACCAACTTGCAATCCTTCAGGAGCAATAATATAACGCTTCTCGCCATCTGCATAATGTAATAAGGCAATGCGTGCAGTACGGTTTGGATCGTATTCTACAGTTGCAACTGTAGCAGGAATATCAAATTTATCGCGTTTGAAATCGATAAGACGATATGATTTTTTATGACCACCACCCATGTAGCGCATAGTCATTTTACCTGTGTTGTTACGTCCACCAGACTTTTTTGATGATACAACCAATGATTTTTCGGGCTTGGTTGCTGTAATCTCCGTAAAGCTAGCACCAACTCTAAAGCGGGTACCCGGAGTAACTGGTTTAAATTTTCTTAAGCCCATAGTTATAATTAATTATTCTTAAATTAAAGATTTGCGTAATAATCTATTGTTTCTCCGTCTTTCAACGTTACAACTGCTTTTTTGTATTTCGGGCTACGGCCAGAAACAAAACCTGCTTTTGTGTAACGAGATTTAGCTTTACCATCAACAACCATAGTATTGATTGCTACGATTGTAACACCATACATTTTCTCAATTGCAGATTTGATTTGCAATTTGTTGGCTTTAGGGTTTACGCTAAAAGTGAAACGGTTAGATTTCTCAGTTAAAGCTGAAGCTTTTTCGGTTAATATTGGTTTTTTTAAAATTTCCATATTACTTGGCAAATGCCTCCTCCAAAGTTTTAACAGAATCTGCAGTTAACACAAGTACACCAGCGTTTAATACATCATAAGTATTCAAATCTGCTGCTGAAATTACTTTAGTTTTCTGAACGTTTCTGCTTGATAAATAGATATTATTATTTTGTGCAGGTAAAACCAATAAAGTTTTTTGAGTACCTACGTTTAACGCAGCCAATAAACTTGTGTAGTTTTTAGTTTTAATTGTATCAAAAGTAAAGTCTTCTAAAACAACAACGCTGTTGTCTTTTGCTTTGTAAGCTAAAGCCGATTTACGTGCTAAAGATTTTAATTTTTTGTTCAATTTGAAACTGTAATCACGTGGTTGAGGACCGAAAACACGACCACCACCGTTAAATAACGGAGATTTAATGCTACCAGCACGAGCACCACCTGTACCTTTTTGCTTGTATAGTTTGCGTGTAGAACCTGCAATCTCGTTACGTTGTTTAGACTTATGAGTACCTTGACGTTGGTTAGCCAAATACTGTTTTACATCTAAATAAATCGCGTGGTCGTTAGGCTCGATACCAAATACCGATTCAGGAAGTTGCACCTTGGCACCTGTTTCTTTACCTGAAATGTTTAATACTTTAACTTCCATCTGATTACTTATCTAAGATTACGTAAGAACCCTTAGCTCCTGGAATGGAACCACTAACTACTAATAAGTTTTGATCAGCGTAAACTTTCAAAACCTGTAAGTTTTGAATTTTAACTCTGTCTCCACCAGTTCTTCCTGCCATGCGCATTCCTTTGAATACACGTGATGGGAAAGATGATGCTCCCAATGAACCTGGGGCACGTAAACGGTTATGCTGACCGTGAGTCTGCATACCTACACCACCAAATCCGTGGCGTTTCACAACACCTTGAAAACCTTTACCTTTTGAGGTTCCAACAACATCAACAAAATCGCCTTCCGCGAATGCATCAACAGTTACTACATCACCTAAATTAAGTGAAGTTGTAAATGAATCAAATTCTACCAGTTTGCGTTTTGGAGTTGTGTTCGCTTTAGCGAAATGGCCTTTTAACGGTTGAGTTGTGTTTTTCTCTTTTGCTTCATCATAACCCAACTGGATTGATGAATACCCGTCTTTTTCTTCGGTTTTTACCTGTGTTACTACACAAGGCCCAGCTTCGATTACAGTACAAGGAATGTTTCTTCCTTCTGCATCGAAAATACTGGTCATTCCTACTTTTTTTCCAATAATTCCTGACATTTTATCTTTTAATTTAACACCCATCGAAGCAGTAGGGCTTCGTTCAAGGTGATTGTACATCCCCCGAAAGGGACGGCAAAGATAGAGAAGAATTATTAATTTTCAAATAGTTAGCTAAATATTTTTTCAAATAATTTGCTGATAGTTGGGGAGTTAGCTAAAAAGATGGCTAATGTGCCAAACCACCATTTAAACTAATGGCAATTATAAGCAATATAAGTAAGCCAATGAGCACATAAAGATAATCGCGCTCTATCAAAAAACTGAACAGCGCAAATACGATACGCGCTATTGGTGTAAAGATGAGCATTAAGATACCAAACTGAACCACAGCATCTCCACGCAGCGTTAATACGCCTTTAAAAATAGCTGCAATACTAGAAAAATTGGAAATTTCTGGTTTGAAAACACTGTAATCTACAATCAAGCCTTTATTATGAATCAGATAAATAACGCCACCAATCAATACAATCCCCATTGATAACATTACACCGGCACGTAAGAGTGTGCCCAGAATGAGCTGAATATCTTTATCGTTTAATTTTTGCTTTTTCGTCCTCTCCATTACATCATCCCGCTTATACCTTTATAAATCATTTGAACCGCAAGCACCACAACAACAATTGCAAAAACAACCTTTAGTTTATCTGTTTTGGTATGAATAAGCACTTTTGAGCCTAAACTTGCGCCAGTTAATACACCAACACAAACCGGCATCGCAATTCCTGGATCAATTTGGCCGCGGTGCAGATATACAATTGCACTTGCAGCTGCTGTAACGCCCATCATAAAATTACTGGTTGTTGTAGATACTTTAAAAGGCAATTTCATAATGTTATCCATAGCAATCACCTTTAATGCGCCGCTGCCTATACCCAACAAACCCGAAAGTGTACCTGCAAAAAGCATCATAAAAAAACCGCCCGTTACATTTCTAACTGCATAAGGATGATCTATTCCTTTATCAGGGAAAGAACCATTTAATTTAAAAAACCCTGCAAGTTTGCTGGAGCCTTCCGTTAAAGAATGATCTGTTTTTTTGCGAAGTGTCATCGCGGCAGAAAAAATTAAAATGCAACCAAAAATAATTGCAATATAATCTGGATTTAGGTAAACCGCTACAATAGCTCCGGTTATTGCTCCGGCAGTAGTTGCAATTTCCAGAAACATACCTAGTCTGATATTGGTGATACCTTCTTTTACATAAGCCGCAGCAGAACCAGATGATGTGGCAATAACCGACACAATAGACGCACCAATAGCGTAATGAATATCTACGCCAAGACCCAAAGTTAATAATGGAATAATAATTACACCGCCGCCCAAACCCGTTAATGAGCCCAGCAAACCCGCTAAAAGCGAGCCCAATAAAAGAATAAAGGTGAACAGCAATACCGACATAGCGGCAAATATAGCGGACTTAATTGCGCTAAACGAAGGATGAAACCAATAAAATAAAGCCTATATATTATATGGATTAAACCTTTATTGCAACAGAAACTTCCCCTGCGGCACAAATAAAATCCGACATATTTAGCAATGCCTATAAGGGACGATTCACAAATAGAATCATCCCTTACAGGCATTAATCGATTTTTACGGCAAAAGTAAATTAAATAAATAGTTGGCTAATTTGCGAACTGATAAGTTTTAACATAATCGAATACAACACTATCGGGATAAGTGCCGGCTGCGTAGTTACCTCCAAATCCAGTAAGTTCGGTACTTAAAATCATATATTCTGCAATGCCGGATAATCCGCTCGAAGTACGCCATACTTCCACTCCATCCACAAAGAACACGTAGCCTTTACTGGTCCACAACAAACCGAAAACGTGGTAATTTCCATCATTAATGGTTGCATTTGGAGCAGTAACGCCATCTTTTTTATATGTAGCGCCATAACCGCCCCAGTGCACCGTATGCCATGTTGAAGTTGGTGTAAGTTTATGGTATTCAAAAACATCAATTTCTGCACCAACGTTATAAGGATCATTGGCCGCATTTCCCATGGTGTTGGACTGAAGCCAAAAAGCGATATGCGGACCAACAGATGAATTCATTTTTGCCCGGGTTTCAAAATATCCGTAACGTTGAAGATATTTCCCGTCGGTACTCAATTGACCAACATAATATTTACCATCGGGATCTTTAATCACCTGTATCACTAAATTTCCATTGCCATCCAATGAAATCGTACGATCAGAAACGGTGGCATAACCCCGTACAGAATTTAGCGCCCGATATCCCCATTTGGTCATATCAATAGAAGTTCCGTTAAAATCTTCTGTAAATACCGGATTTAACGTAGATAAAAAATCGGATACGTGCATAGGCGCGGCTGGTAAAGGATCGGTAACATTTACGCTTGCCTGATTAAAACCATTACCACTTAGCAAAGATTTTTCATCGTTTTTTTTTGAGCAGGACACAAAAAGGAATAGCCCCAAGAGGATAAAAATGTTTCTCATAATTTGATATTTAGTTAGATAATAATGACAATCAGCTTGAATATCATTCTTACCTCAAATATACTTATGATAACTAACCTGACAGGGGCAAAATCCTAAACAAATAGGTGTGCAATCCTTTCAAAAAATCCCCGTTTTTTGAGAAAACAGGGATTAAATTATCTAACCACATTTAGAAGAGCCGCAATCACTGCAGGTTAAACAACCTTCCTGATAATGCAAGTTGGTTGAATTGCAATTGCTGCACTTTTGCTTATGGGTTTCGGTACCATCCGGAATAAAACGTTTCAACGCGCGTGCTACTCCATTTTTCCAGGTATTAATAGATTCATCCAACTGCAAACTGCCAATTAAATCTACCACTTTCTCTATTGGCATACCATGGCGTATCGTACTCGAAATCAGTTTGGCATAATTCCAATATTCAGGATTGAATTTATGAGATAAACCTTCGATGGTTGTTTTATAGCCGCGTTGGTTTTTGAACTGAAAATCGTAACGAGAACTTCCATCTGCATCTTTATTTTTGATGATATAACCATTATTTACCCACCTCGGAATCAAAATACCATCTTCATCATCAGATAAACCAGTAAAAATTTCATAAGGCTTGCCATCAATTAATCCGATAAATGCAATCCATTTATCTTTATTGTTTTGAAAACGCACCACATCTGCTTCCAATACAGCTGGCCGATTGGTTGGGAAATAAATTTCACTATTTACCTCGTCGGTAGAGGCGTCGGCTTTTTTCTCATCAACAGCAATTAGAACACCTGACCGAGAACCATCGCGGTATACCGTAACGCCTTTACATCCGGCTTTCCAAGCTTCCATATACAATTCGCCGACCAATTCTTCAGATACATCGTTCGGCATATTAATGGTTACGCTAATCGAATGATCCACCCATTTCTGTATTGCACCTTGCATCCGCACTTTTTCTAAATAATCTACATCATTAGAAGTTGCTTTGTAGTATGGTGATTTACTGATGAGCACATTGAGTTCTTCCTGACTATAATTTTTCTCCAAATCATGTCCGTTCACTTCCATCCAGGTTTTGAATTTATGGTGAAAAACAATGTATTCTTCCCATGAATCGCCAACTTCATCCACAAAATCTACACGTACGTTTTGATCATTCGGGTTAACTTTACGTCTTCTTTTATATACCGGCATAAAAACCGGTTCAACTCCAGATGATGTTTGAGACATTAAACTGGTTGTACCCGTTGGCGCTATGGTAAGTAATGCAATATTGCGACGGCCGTATTCTGTCATTTCATAATACAACTGTGCATCTTCTTCCTTTAAACGCAACATAAAAGGATTTTCTTTCTCGCGTTCGGCATCGTACACTTTAAATGCACCACGTTCTTTCGCCAAAACTACTGACGAGCGGTATGCTGCCAAAGCCAGTTGTTTGTGTACTTCTATAGAAAATTCAGAACCTTCTTTACTTCCATAACGCAAATTTAACGCCGCCAACATGTCTCCTTCAGCAGTAATTCCAACACCTGTTCTGCGGCCTTCATCTGCCATTTTACGGATATTAATCCAAAGGTTTTTCTCTATGCGCTTTACTTCTTCATCTTCCGGATCTTGTGTAATTTTTTCCAAAATTCCATCAATTTTTTCCAGTTCCAGATCTATAATATCATCCATGAAACGCTGCGCCAGTGCTACATGTTTTTTGAACAAGGGCCAGTTAAAAGATGCTTTTTTCGTAAATGGCTTATCTACATAAGAATATAAATTTATGGCAAGTAAACGGCAAGAATCATAAGGACATAGCGGAATCTCGCCACAAGGATTTGTAGAGACGGTTTCGTAACCTAAATCTGCATAACAATCTGGCAAAGACTCACGAATAATGGTATCCCAAAATAAAATTCCGGGCTCTGCAGATTTCCACGCATTGTGTACAATCTTTTTCCAAATCGCATTTGCTTCAATTTCCTTAGTGAAAACCGGGTTATTCGATTTTACAGGATATTGTTGCACGTAACTTGTACCATTTTCTACAGCTTTCATAAAGCTATCGTTTATACGTACAGAAACATTTGCACCAGTTACTTTTCCTTGCTCTAATTTCGCATCAATAAAATCTTCAGAATCGGGATGCTGTATAGAAATAGACAACATCAGCGCACCGCGTCTGCCATCTTGTGCTACTTCTCGGGTCGAGTTAGAGAAACGCTCCATAAACGGGATAACGCCGGTTGATGTTAGTGCTGAATTTTTTACAGGAGATCCTTTCGGGCGGATGTGTGACAAATCATGACCAACTCCTCCTCTTCTTTTCATCAACTGAACCTGTTCCTGATCAATTTTCATAATCCCTCCATAGGAATCGGACATACCAGAGTTCCCAATCACAAAACAGTTGGACAAGGATGCGATTTGATATGGATTTCCAATTCCCGTCATCGGACTTCCTTGCGGGATGATGTATTTAAA
Source organism: Pedobacter terrestris (assembly GCF_052343045.1). NCBI lineage: Bacteria > Pseudomonadati > Bacteroidota > Sphingobacteriia > Sphingobacteriales > Sphingobacteriaceae > Pedobacter > Pedobacter terrestris. Next base: position 4,028,549 of record NZ_CP180264.1, read on the forward strand.
CTCTTTAATCAGGTCGAAAATTTCTTGTTCGGAAATCGCATTCGAGTATTTCTTTTCTATACGTGCAATTTCTGATGCAATGCGTTTGTGCATATCATCTGGAGATTGTTCATAAATTTTACCAAAAGAATCTTTGAGTGCGTATTTATTTACCCAAACCCGCGCAGCCAAATCGTCTCCTTTAAAATATTCTAAAGCAGCATTATAAGCTTCGTCTTGTGTATATGTAACCTGTTTTTGTATATCTGTAGATTTCATGTTTTTTAAATTTGATGAATAGAAGGAATGTCCCAAACTTACAAAAAAATACAACCGAACCGAAAGTTAAATTTTAAATTGTTTACAAATTTTTATATTCAAAATATTGATTATATGATATTTACATTTTTTAAAAAACAAAAAAGTTTACAAAAAAATTAAATTAATTAAACACAAAGTGAGAAGCATCATAAAAAAAAGCGACCGAGGTCGCTTTTAAATAATCATGTAAAATGTTGATTTTATTTTCCTAAACGCTTGATCATCTCTGCACTTAGATTTTGCCCGTCGCGCAGGCGATTGGCAAAAAAAGATTTGGCTGCTTCGAAATGCGATTTATATCCATTTATATCTCCGTAACCAATAATAGAAGCCCACTCATGCACTGCTGTATGAAACTCTAAATCATCGCCGCGGATAGATTTGTCATACAATGCGGTATGAATAGATTCTTCCAGCATTGCTTCATTTTTAAAGAGATATTCGGCAATGCCTAAGCGCAACTTGAACGGTGGCGTTTGGCAAATTAGATTGTCATACGGATTTACACCCATTTTATACCATGAATAAACCATACTCAACAAACTTAAATGAGAATTTGGTTTTTGTTTGTGCTCGGAATCAGAAAGACTAAACTCTTTCATAATGTTGTCATCCAGCAACAACAGGTTATTTTTATCGTGAAATACGAAATCGCGCGCAGCATAAATTTTCGCTCTAAATTCCGCTTCATTTTCACAAATCATCAGCTTAAACAATTCTGATTCTGCCTGTGCGTAATATTTCACCTGTTTTTGCGCATAAGGATTAAGAATAGCCAAACCTGCATATATATGAGATTTGTAACTAAAAATCCGCAGTGTAGTCAGAATTTTCACATTGTCAATTCCGCCGGCATAAGCCGGATTATCCCATGGGAAAAAACCTGCATTTTTCCATGCAGAACCCATACTTTCAAAACCCATATGCGTTACGGCCTGCGTATCTGCAACAATGCTATCGTGGTCTTTATAATCGTCCATTTCAATAATAATGGATTTTAATGACCGATACACCTCTAAAGCTTGCTGATAAATTTCGTCTGTCGCACGATGACGGATAACAACAAGTGTTTGTCCTTCTGTACTGAACGCCGGCCCGTGCAACGAATGACACGTGACAATATGTACATCTTCTGGCAAATGCTTGTCAAAAGCTGCAATTTCGGGGTGTTTTACAGATGTTTGACCGGAAACAATTGCGCCGTATTTTGTTGATCTGGCGAATGCCGCAACCACTTCATCTATTTTTTCTGCTTCTACACAATAGATGATAAAATCAGATTTACGGGCAACTTCATGGCCATCAATTAATATTTCAATTCCTTTGGGTTGAAGCTCTGCTTTTAAATCGGCAAAGCGCAGCGGCATATCCGCGCCACACACTTTGTAGCCAGAATTTGCGAATGAAAGGGCATATAATTTCCCCATATCACCCAAACCAATTATTCCTATTTGCATGTTGCAAATGTAGCTGATCAAGATTTAATTCATAATAAAACGTGTATAAAGTTGTTATTTCATAAATTAGCAAAAAGATAAGTATAAACTTTAACGTTTATTAAAATACAACACAGAACTAAACGTTAACATTTTTCATTACCTTAAAACAATACTATGCAAAAATCCAAACCCCTTTTCTTGTTCGCAATTGCAATGCTCTTTATTTCATCGGCATTTGCACAAATTGCGCAAGATACTTCTAAAAATGCCGATCCTTCTTTAAAAGGACAATATGAATTTATGTTGTCTAAATCTAAAAACCTCAGTGGCGCCAAACTGATTAATCCCTACAGATTGTCTACTTTATGGAAAAGTGTAAGCGATACATTAAAGAAAGAGCGCAAACAATTGGAAACCGCAAGGCGTGAAATTTCTGCACAAAAAGAAATCATTAACAATCTTCAAAAAGAAGTTTCCGGAAAAGAAAACTCACTGGCCAGCACCACTGCAATTGTAAATGAAATTAATTTTTTAGGCATTTCTTTTAATAAAGGAACCTACAATACAATAGTCTGGACCATTATTATTATACTGGCAATTGGACTGGCAATTGTTATTTTAAGTTCTGGAAAATACAGGCGCGAGGCTGTTTATCGTACACAGCTTTACCAAGAAGTTGCTGATGAGTACCAGGCACACAAAGTGAAAGCAAAAGACAAAGAAATGAAGCTTGCCAGAGAATTGCAAGACGAAAGAAATAAATGGGATGATTCTCCCGGCCGATAAACTATAAATAAAAAAAGCGCTATTTCATCATTAGAAACAGCGCTTTTTTTATTAGTTATTACCGAAACTATACTTCAGACCAACCTCAAACTCGCCGTTACTATAACTTTGCATTTGCGCCGTGTTTGTGGTGTATTGAAACAGCAGAGAAAATGTACTTTTATAATTGGCGCCCAAACCAATTGTCATACTATCGGTACTGTGGTAAACGCCACTCAACATTAACTTGTCTTCAAGAAACTGAAGATTAGCAGCTACATCAACAATCCCTCGATAGTTTTGTACGCCGCGATATACAATTTTCGGTTCAATAGAACTCAGTACATCTTCTGAAGTAATCTTGTAGCCAGCGGCGAAATAGTAAATAGACCGATCAATTACATTCCGGATTTCATCTCGCTTTAAAAAACGCTTTAAATTTGGCAATGCAGCCTGCAGCGTTACATTTTCATTACGATATGCTACACCAAAATCTCCATCTAAATACATTCGCCTATCGTTAAAACTACCCAGAACTTCATCAGAAAGATCGCCTCTCGCTTTTCCAATATCAACCCACTCATTCATTAATCCGGCAGACAAACCAAAGTCGATAAAATCTGTAGAACTGTTTAACGACAAATGATATGCGTAAGTAGCTGTAAATCGGGTTCTGTTGATTATGCCAGCACTTTCGTTATACACCAGCAAGCCCAAACCAACCTTTTCATTTGACAAACCATAATCTGCCGTGAGGGCTTGTATTCTGGGCCCACCTTCTACTCCCGTCCACTGTGCTTTCATTGCACCGTTTAAATGCCCGCCCGGTTCAATTCCTGCCATTGACGGATTTGCCAAAAATTGATTTTGGAAATATACGGTGCCCATTGGGTTAAGCTGTGCATTTGCCACTATAGGCAATACCAAAACCATCAGCACTGTAAAATATGTTATTAAGCTCTTTTTCACGCAACTATTTCTTAATCAAAACTGAAACAAAACCTTTTACTGCATTTCCTTTTCCCAGATCAAGGATATAATAATAGGTGTCTTCTGCAAGTACTTTTCCTCTGAAATAACCATCCCAGTTGTTCTGGTAATTGCGAACAGAATACAACAGCCTTCCGCCTCGATCAAAAATTGAGAATTTATTTTCGGGATAATTCTCCAAACCTTCAAAAAGCAAAACATCGTTTTTACCATCGCCATTTGGCGTGATAAAGTTATTTACCACAAAAACATCAACTCCGGTTTGCGTAACAAGATAAGGCTGAAGAAAACCTTGAGTAAGTACAATACCATTCGCCTCAAAAGTCTGGATCAGCAACATTTCACCAAAACTAAAATCATACAATTGATTGTTGATTTTCCCGAAGTTTCCGGAAGCACTTAAAACATATGGCAACATAGGAACCGTTTGCGCCTTTAACACAGAATTTATTGCAAAAAGCATTACCGAAATGAATATGATAATCCTGATTTTCATATCAATCAATTGATCACGATCCAAGCTGTACCATCACTTTGCACCTGATAGGTTTTTGCACCGCTAATGGCAGTTGCGCTTGTTCCATCATTTAGTAATAGTGGCAGATTTAAAGAAATATCTCCGGAACCAAGTACCTTAACAAGAACATATATCCGGCCTTTACAAGTATTTGCAGCCGGAAGGTTTATTGTAGAAGACACAGCTGCATTACTAATCCGCACCGTATAATGGCTCGCATCTAAATTTAGCGTATTCGCAGTAAGAGTTAAAAAACTCGCAGCGATTGAACCATTTACATTTAATGTGCTTGAACCAGCCGGCGCAGTAGCACCAGACGATGCTGCATTTGTATTATTTACAGTAAGCACACCGCCGTTTGCGCTCATAGTTCCGGCGATTAAAGGGTACGAAGTATTGCTGTTTGCAATAGATAGATTATTGCTCGCAGCCGTTAGTAAAGCGCCTGCTTTGTAGCCGATAAAAATATTTCCGTTGCCGTTGTTGTTTGTACCGGCATCATTCCCGATGAAAACATTTGCCGATCCGGTTGTATTCTTTGATCCGGCAGAATAACCAAGCGCCGTATTGCTATCGCTATTGCTGGTTTCTAATGCCAAACTGCCAACCGCAGTATTGCCAACACCTGTTTTGTTAGACATTAAAGCATGCGCACCAACTGCACTATTATTAGAACCAACGGTATTGGCCGATAAACTTTGTGAGCCAAAACTACTGTTATAAATGCCACTGAAATTTTTCTGCTGCGCGATATATCCGAAGGAACTGTTCTCATAACCTGATGTATTGAGCGATAAGGCTTCGCGCCCAAAAGCGCTATTGTAGAAACCAGAAATATTGGTTGTGATTGTTTTGTAACCGAATGCGATATTGGTTTCGGCAGAATTTCCCAATCGACCAGATTTTTGTCCATTCACAAAGAAATTAACTGCAACATCATCTAAAGTCCCAAAAAAATTATTGCTTTGATCAACTGTTCCGGTGTTTCCTTTTAGCGACCAGGAATTTGAGCTTGCGAAAGCATCTCTGCTTACTAACTCTGGAAAGCCAGTACTCACATTGGTCACATAAACTTTATTTGCATCCGCAATTCCGGCAGTTTTTAATTTAACTACAGTAACTGAAGAATCGGCAAGATTAACGTTCATTACCTGGTTGGTTCCAATTTTCTGCGAGGTAATTGCAGAATCTGCAATCTTCGCTGTGGTAACTGCAGCATCTGCCAATTTCACAGAAGTAATTGCCGCCGCTTTCACATCAATAACCACGTCTTTTAATAAAGCCGAGCCTCCATTCGCGCTTATACTTAAATCTGTAGATTGCAAGGCTTTCCCATTGCCGATGTTTGCAGCGTCAAGCGAAACTGGCCGCCAGGCCGCCCCATCAAACAAAAGTACCTGATTATTGATTGGCGTAGCTGCAGAAACCACTTTTCCTTGTATAAAACCAATAGTTGGATTTGGATAATTGCCTAGTAAATCGCCTCCGGCAGCGCCAGTTAGTGGCCCAATCGGGCCCGTTTCTCCGGCATCACCTTTGTCGCCTTTATCGCCCTTGTCTCCTTTTTCACCTGTTGGTCCGTTTGCTGCATACAATGCGTAAGGCACGCTTAACAATTGCGATGTTCCGGCAAGGGTAAAAACAGATCCGCCATCGGGATCTACTTCTACTTTTACAAACTTCAAGCCCGATGCCCAAGTAACCGCAGCAATAGTACCCGTAGATGATGTGACACCAACACTTCCAATCTGAATGGCATACAAACCCAAACTGTTCGTGGTTACATTTCTTATCTCAGAATACTGCACTGTTCCAGATGCAGAACCATCAAGTATACTTACACGTATACTGATATTTTTATTAGATAATGGCGTACCATTGGCATTGCGCGCGGCGCCCTGATAATTAAACTGAAGTGGCGATTGTGCTTGCACAGAGAAAAAAGCGCCAAGGCACAGCCATGCTATAAGTAATAGTTGTTTCATGAAAACGGGATATCTAACAGTTTGAGCGAAGATTAGAAAGCGGAGAGCAACGATCAAATCTAAAAATTATTACAACTCAAAAGATTAGCTTTACACAAAACATCCTTCAACAAGGCAAAACAAATCGTATACAACTGTAAATAAGATATTTACAAACGAAATGTATTTGTATTTTTTACATAAACATAGGAAAATGGGCGTATAAATGATTAGGTTTCTGAAGGGAAAGAAATGCCTTTTATATTCCGGTAAAGATCCACAGCATATAAATCTGTCATACCCGAAACAAAATCGAGCACGCTCTGAATGATAGAATAAACATCTGTACGGTCGGTGTGGTATTGTTTAGGGATGAGCTTTACTAGTTTTTTATAATAGTGAGTATTGTTATGAATAAGTGCTGGCACAAACTCTTCAAGCAAACCTGCCATAATTTTGTATCCGGCAACTTCTTTTTGAATCACTGAGGCAGAATTATAAATCCGATCTATAGAGACTTTCTCTATAGCTTTCCAGGCCTTGAAGTAAGGTTCGGGAATTAAATCGGTTAAACTCTGATTCAAATCTCCTTTGAGCAGACTATCCTGTTCGCGATAAAAAATATCTGCACACAAACGTGTTAAAGTATTTATCGCTTTGGCGCGCAACAAACCAACTTTTGCATCATCATCTTCATAATCGTTTTGCAATCGATCGTCAATTGTTTCGGAATTTGCAAAAGGCAACAGGAAGCTTTTCACTTCATCATAAGAAAGAATTTTCAGTCGATGGGCATCTTCCAGATCGATTATACTGTAGCAAATATCATCAGCAGCTTCAACCAAAAAAACCAAAGGATGGCGTTTGTAAATTAAATGATCAGCAGGTTCCTGTTCAATATGAAGTTCTGAAGCGATGCGCTCGAAACTTTCGGATTCGGATTGAAAAAAGCCATATTTTTTTCTGTGTAAAATCGTCTTTTGTTTGCCAACTATTGATGCACAAGGATATTTAGCGATAGAAGCCAATGTAGAATACGTAAGTGCATAAGCATCATTTCCTTTTCCTTTAAGCGGATGGGTGAGAATCCGGATGGCATTTGCATTTCCTTCAAAGTTAATTAAATCGTGCCATTGCTCAGGCGTCATATCTTTTTCATAAACTTTGCCATCACCATCAGTAAAATATCTGGAAATGGCGGCTTCACCGGAATGGCCAAACGCCGGGTTGCCTAAATCGTGGGCCAGAGATGCCGCCGCTACGATATTGCCAACTTCATTTAATAAAGGAACTTCTTTAATTAATTGTGGATGATGTTCTTCTAATGCATTTAGAAACATATTTCCCATTGAACGGGCAACACTGGCTACTTCTAAACTATGCGTTAGGCGGTTATGTACAAATACACTTCCTGGTAAAGGGAAAACCTGCGTTTTATTCTGCAAACGACGAAATGGAGAAGAAAAAATCAATCTATCATAATCCCGTTGAAAATCTGAACGTGCACGATCGCTGCTTGCGCCATATTGTTCTTGTCCAAACCGCTTGTTAGATAGTAAGTATTTCCACTCCATTTGATGTATGATATTTGGCGCGAAGTTAAGGATTTCTCATAAAGTAGATCCCTAAATAAACAATTACTGTTCTTCGTAATGGTAAGTTAAACCGCCATCTACAAAATATGTTGAGCCTGTAACATATTTGGCATCATCAGACGCCAAAAACGCAACAACAGCAGCAACATCTTCTGGTGTACCCATTTTTTTCATTGGGATATTATCCAATACTTTTTGCAATTTCTCTTTATTATCCAATAGCGATTTATTAATTGGTGTAGCAATTGCACCTGGTGCTACGTTATTTACTCTGATATTGAATGGAGCCAATTCTGTAGCCAAATTTCTGCAAAGCATTTTCAACGCGCCTTTACTTGCACAATATGCTGCGAAATGCGGAAATACAATTTCCTCATGAACAGAACTCATATTCACAATTACACCTTCAACGGCGGCTTCCATACAGTGTTTTACGAAAGCCTGCGTACCGAAGAAAATACCTTTCAGATTGGTATCCATCACCATATCATAATCTTCTTCGGTTATTTCCCAAAAATTTTGATTTTTCTCTACGCCGGCATTGTTTACGAGAATATCCAATCTTCCGTAAACGGAAATCGCATCTTCTACCAGTTGAACAACATTGCTGGCCACACTAATGTCTTGTGCCAAAAATGTTGCTTTTCTGCCCATCTTGTTGATCTCTGCAATTAATTTCTCGCCTCTTTCATCAAGCTTTCTTCCGTTTAGTATAATATCTGCACCTTCATTGGCCAATCTCATTGCACATGCTGCGCCAATACCTTGACTGCTCCCTGTAACCAACGCAACTTTATTCTTAAATCTTTCCATTTATCTTGTGTTTTTAAAGTAAAGCCACTAATGCGGTCCATCCGGTTTGATGACTTGCGCCTAAACCTTCGCCTGTATCTCCGTTAAAATATTCGTAAAAAAGTATGTAATCCTTAAAATAAGGATCGTGATTAAACTTGGTATTTCCGGCATATATCGCCCGCTCACCATTGGTATTTTTCAGGAACAATGATTTCAAGCGCTCACTCAGTTTTTCGGCTATTTCTTGAAGCGAAAAAAACTCGTTCGATCCAGTTGGATATTCTACCCGAAAATCATCCGTATAGTATTCATGAAAATGCTTCAGTGCATCAATCAAAAGATAATTTATCGGGAACCAAATTGGGCCACGCCAATTGCTGTTTCCACCAAATGTACCTGTATCACTTTCTGCCGGAATATATTTCACAGAATAATCACTTCCATTTAACCAATAACGATAGGGTTCTGTTTGATATACTTTTGAAATTGAACGGATGCCATATTCGGAAAGAAACTCTGTGGTATCTAACATTCTGCGCAGCAACATTTTCATTCGATGGCCACGCAATAACGAGAATAAATGTTTATCGTTTCCGCTGTTGTCTTCCCAATGGCTAACCAGTTGCACCAGATCCGGACGTTGAGACATAAAAGCCTGTAACCGGCTTTTCAATTTAGGCAAGTCTTTCCAATCTCGATCGCTAAATACAATGACTGCAAACATTGGAATGAGACCTACCAGTGTGCGTACGCGTAATCGGTCCCAATTGCCATCTGGCTTTCTGAGTAAATCGTAATAAAAGCCATCTTGTTCATCCCACAAACCGGCATGATTCTCTCCCATGTTAGACATTGAACCAGCAATGAACAGAAAGTGTTCTGAAAATTTAATCGCCATATCTTCATATGTTGGGTTGTGAACGGCTAGTTCTATACTAATCTGCAACATATCTAAAGCATACATCGCCATCCAACTGGTTCCATCAGCCTGTTCCAAAAAACCACCGCCAGGCACAGCTTCGCTTCTGTTAAATACGCCAATATTATCCAATCCCAAAAAACCACCTTCAAATATATTATTGCCTTCGCTGTCTTTTTGATTTACCCACCAGGTGAAGTTTAATAGTAATTTTTGGAACACTCCTTCAAGAAAAACAAGATCGCCTTCGCCTTTAAATTTTTTATCAAGTTGATAAACTTTATAGGCTGCCATTGCATGAACCGGTGGATTGGTATCGGTGAAATCCCATTCATAAGCCGGAAGCTGCCCGTTTGGATGTAAATAATTATTGCTGACCAACAAGCGCAATTGTTTTTTAGCGAAATCAGGATCAATTGGAGCAAGCGCAATGCAGTGGAAAGCAAGATCCCAGGCAGCAAACCATGGATATTCCCATTTATCAGGCATTAAGATAATATCTTTCGCTAGAAAATGTCTCCAATGGTGATTTCTGCCATTGGCCCGTTTATTGTCAGCAGACGCAATTCCACTCTTTCCATTCAACCATTCATTGACATCATAATTATAATATTGTTTGCTCCAGAGCAACCCCGCCCAAGCTTGCCGCTGAACAGATTTTTCTTCTTCATCACAATTTTCCCGATGGCGTGTATCGTAAAAAATATCGGCTTCTTGTTTACGCGCGGATAAAACTTCATCAAAATTTGCAAAAGGTTCTTTAAGCGAAGTATTTGTTAACCTGATTTTGAATGTGGCGCTACTTTTCCCATCAAGCATGCAACTGTGATGTATAGCAACTTTGGTTCCGCCTTTTGCCGGGTTTACAGCAGATTGTACTCCATAAACAAGATAATCGTTTATACCGTCTTTGAGATAAGACGATTGATTTTCCGTTCCGTAAAGTTTTTGATTATTGGTTTCGTTATCTGTAAATAGAAAAGTTGGATTTCCATCGGCGTAGCAATACAATTTACCCAATCCATCAGAACAGAGTAAAAGTTGGTTCTTTGCGATTGTGGTAATAGACGGCTTCATCTGTTTTTGTTGTCCACTCCAGTAATTCCGAAACCAGAGTTGTGGCAAAATATGAATTTGCGCAGCATTTTCGCCACGGTTAAACACGGTATACTCGATCAATATATCGTCTTCTGTATGTTTAGCATGCGTAATAAAAACATCAAAATATTGATCGTTATCAAATATGCCCGTATCAAAAATTTCAAACTCGGCTTGTTCGCGGTTTCGCTTTGCATTTTCAGTTATCAGCTGCGCATAAGGAAATTCTGCCTGCGGATATTTATACAGCATTTGCATGTAAGAATGTGTAGGCGTATTATCCAAATAATAGTACAATTCTTTTACATCTTCGCCGTGGTTGCCTTCGCCATTGGTTAAACCGAAAAAACGCTCTTTGAGGATAGAATCATTTCCATTCCACAGGGCCAGAGAAACGCATAACTTTTGTTCGTCATCGCTAATGCCAGCTATTGCTTCTTCACCCCACAAAAAAGCTGTACTTCTGGCTGTTTCATGTGTGGTATACTCCCAGGCATCGCCATTTATACTGTAATCTTCCCTAACAGTGCCCCACTGTCGTTCTGCAATGTATGGTCCCCATTTGAGCCAATTTTTATTGTTCTGATACTGGTCGTGTATGCGATCCTGCTCTGCGTTTTTTTTGTCATTTGCCATTTTCGGTACCTTGCTTAAATTCAACGTTGTATTTCGGGACAGCAATAAATATCTGATATAATACTCAATAAACTTCTATTTTAAAGTCATCATATTGAAAACCTTTTGAATTACAAAACGTTCTAATAACATCATTATCAATTAAATCATTATGAAAACGAGCATTTATAACAAGAGCGAACATTTGGAAGGTTATGTTGAGCAAAACGAACCGGATAAGCAAAAGAGCGATGTTCAGAAAGCATATGAAAAGGGTAACGAAGGAAATGAAGTAACCGCATATGGCAGGGAAACGGTTGCAAAAGAAAATGCAGAATGGCCGAAGGAAATTACAGCAAAGGATGGAATGGACAATTCGGGAACGCAGGGTAAAGATTCGCTTAGTGATGACAGTTATAATAGCCATGACGAAGAAAATACAATAACGAGCGCTGCAAGCAGAACCGGAAGTTCATCAGATGATTTTAAAAACAAAACAGCTCCGGGACAACGGACTGAAGATGATATTTTAAACAGTGGAATTTAAAAAACATAATTATGGGATTATTAAAATATGCCTTATTGGGCGCAGCAGCAGTTTATGGCTTTAAATATGCTACGAAAAAAAGAGAAACGGATGGTAAATCTTTAGTAGATGACTTTAAAGAAAAAAGTCCAGAAGTTTTGGAACGCATTAAAAGATATGGTGATGATATACGAAAAGACTATACACAAACATCAGATTTATACTGACAACCATTAGTTGCTAAAAACTACAGCAGGCATTGATATATATCAATAATTATACAGTTCTGGCATTGTAAATTGACGATAAGTTTTAGACATTTGTGGCGTGATTAAAACTCGTGGCAAAGATTAAACTACTATCACGAAACTGAAAACTAATAAAAGGGCTTATGCTACTTGATTAAATTTATTTAGCTGCCGAGTTTTATGATGAATTTCATCTACCTTAGAAATCATTCACAAACGAAAAGGGACCATTTTAAAATGATCCCTTTTTATTTTTTCTGAAATTAAGCTATTCCCGATATGTTTCTCCGGGTATGTGCATCATCGCTTAGAAACTCCGGATTTAACCCCTTACTTTTTACAGTATCTTTTTTAAGTTGCGGATTTGCCGAAATTGACACAGACACCTTTTTTATACTATTTCTAATGTTGAAATGACCATAGGTAACATCGTCCAAATCCCATTCTACTTCGCCAAATTCAGAGAAATTCGCATCCCACTTATTTTCTTTTGCGTGTTTCATAACTGTATTCCTTAATTTACCATTCATGAAGACAACGCGAAATTGAAACGAAAGGTTTCAATTATTTAAGCAAATAATCACAATCGGGCCTATCTACTTACAAACAGGGCACAGAATACGTACTAATACGTATATTTCAAGTATAAACACAATTAATTGAACTTATTTTTATTTCGATATTTGGAATTACAGCTAAAGCTTAATTATCATTTAACATTGAATACCCCTGTAAAAGTTCTAATCGCTGACGATCATACCATTGTGAGAAATGGGATTGTCTCACTACTGGAAAAGCAAAAAGAAATCAACGTTATCGCCGAAGCAAAAAACGGCGAAGAAGTTTTAGAATACCTTAAATCGGGAACTAGCCCTGAAGTTGTCATTACGGATTTAAACATGCCAAAAATTAATGGTTCGGAGTTGGCAAAAATCATTAACGAAGATTTCCCAAAAATCAGAATCTTAATTCTTACCATCCTTGATCAGGACAACTATGTAATGCAGGCCTTTAATTCTGGCGCACATGGTTATTTGCTTAAAAATGCAAACATTGCAGAAGTTGTTTTCGCCATTAGGCAAATTGCGGCAGGTTACAACTATTTAAGTACAGAAATTGGCATGAAACTACTGTTCCAACAAAAGAACAGGTTTATGCAAAATACATCTGCACTCCAAAAAGACTTTAATATATCTAATCGCGAGCTGGAAATTCTGAGCCTCATTGCAGAAGGCTACACCAATAGCGAAATTGCAGAAAAGTTGTTTACCAGTAAGAGAACAATTGAAGGCAACAGACAAAGCCTGCTAACCAAAACCGGGCAAAAGAATACGGCATCGCTGATCAATTTTGTTATTCGAAATGGATTGTTGGATTAATCGTAACCTTTATCAAAAAACCACATATAAAACAAAAGCCTTTCAATAATGAAAGGCTTTTGTTTTAGTGAAATCTATCACACTTTGATTTCAACTTCAACACCGCTAGGCAATTCAAGTTTCATCAATGCATCAACTGTTTTAGAGTTAGAACTATAGATATCCAATAAACGTTTGTAAGCGCATAATTGGAATTGCTCTCTTGCTTTCTTGTTTACGTGTGGTGAACGCAATACAGTAAAGATTTTTTTCTCTGTAGGAAGTGGAATTGGACCACTTACAACTGCACCCGTAGGTTTAACAGTTTTTACGATTTTCTCAGCAGATTTGTCTACCAAGTTGTAATCGTAAGATTTCAATTTGATTCTGATTCTTTGGCTCATTTTTATTTAATTATGTTCCCTGTTAGAGCTATTTATAACAGGGCCCGGATTTATCTTTCGAGGTTGAGGGAGAGAAGGCATAAGGCTTGGAGCTTAAAACCCTCCACCTTATGCCTTTTTACCTTCTACCCAATTAGTCTTCAGATTTAATTCTGCCTTTTGATTTAGCAATTACCTCATCTTGTACGTTTCTTGGCGCTGGCTCGTAGTGATCAAACTCCATTGTAGATGTTGCACGACCTGAAGTGATTGTACGCAATTGAGTTACGTAACCAAACATTTCTGAAAGTGGAACCAATGCTTTGATTACCTGTGCACCATTACGTGTATCCATACCTTGTAATTGACCACGACGACGGTTCATATCACCGATAACATCACCCATGTTTTCTTCAGGGGTTAAGATTTCGATTTTCATGATAGGCTCCATCAAAGCAGGTTTACATTTAGGTAAGGCTTCACGATATGCCATACGAGCAGCAAGCTCGAATGATAAAGCATCTGAATCGACTGCGTGGAATGAACCATCAATCAAACGAACTTTCATATCAGGAAGTGGATAACCCGCCAATACACCGTTAGACATTGCAGATGCAAATCCTTTTTCAACTGAAGGGATAAATTCACGAGGAATTGAACCACCTACAATTTCATTTACGAATTGCAAACCACCTTTTTCATAATCTGAATCGATTGGAGAAATAACAATTTTAATGTCCGCAAATTTACCACGACCACCAGATTGTTTTTTGTAAACTTCGCGGTGTTCTGCAGTTCCGAAGATTGCTTCTTTATAAGCTACTTGTGGCGCACCTTGGTTAACTTCTACCTTGAATTCACGTTTTAAACGATCAATCAAGATATCTAAGTGAAGCTCACCCATACCTGAAATTACAGTTTGGCCAGTTTCCTGATCTGTCTGTACTTTGAACGTAGGATCTTCTTCAGCCAATTTAGATAAGCCCATACCTAATTTATCCACATCAGCCTGAGTTTTAGGCTCAATAGCTAAACCGATAACCGGATCAGGGAAAACCATCGATTCAAGAACGATTGGGTTTTTCTCATCACACAAAGTATCACCAGTTTTGATGTCCTTAAATCCAACTACCGCAGCAATATCACCAGCAGCCACATTAGGCACAGGATTTTGCTTGTTTGCGTGCATTTGGAAGATACGAGAAATACGCTCTTTACTTTCTGAACGGGTATTGTATATATAAGAACCCGCTTCTAAGTTACCCGAATAAACACGGATAAAGCACAAACGGCCTACAAATGGGTCAGTTGCAATTTTAAATGCTAAAGCTGCAAATGGCTCATTAATGCTTGGTTTCAATAATACTTCTTCGTTTGTATCTGGATTAGTACCCACAACACCTTCAGAATCTAAAGGAGAAGGCAATAATTCCATTACATAATCCAACATGGTTTGAACACCTTTATTTTTAAAAGATGAACCACAAACCATAGGTACAATTTTAGCATCAAGAACTGCTGCACGTAAAGCGTCTAAAACTTCGCGTTCAGTAATAGTTTCTGGTGCATCGAAGAATTTTTCCATTAGAGACTCATCATAATCAGCAACTGATTCTAATAATTTCTCTCTCCACTCTGCAACCTCATCAATCATATCTTCAGGGATTGGAACTTCTGTAAAAGTCATCCCTTTATCGTGCTCATTCCAAACAATACCACGGTTGTTGATCAAATCAACTACACCTTTAAATTGATCTTCAGAACCGATAGGCAATTGCAATGGAACTGCATTGCTACCCAACATGTCTTTAACTTGTTTAACAACTTTCAAGAAGTCTGCACCAGAACGGTCCATTTTATTTACGAAACCAATACGGGCAACATTATAGTTGTTAGCCAAACGCCAGTTGGTTTCAGATTGAGGCTCAACACCATCAACAGCAGAAAACAAAAATACCAAACCATCTAATACGCGCAAAGAACGGTTTACCTCTACGGTAAAATCCACGTGTCCTGGTGTATCAATAATGTTCATGTGGTAGTTTTGGTCTCTGTATTTCCAGTTAACCGTAGTTGCAGCAGAAGTGATGGTAATACCACGTTCCTGCTCTTGTGCCATCCAGTCCATTGTTGCAGCACCTTCGTGCACTTCACCAATTTTGTGGCTTACACCTGCATAATAAAGGATACGCTCAGTTGTTGTAGTTTTACCTGCATCAATGTGAGCTGCAATTCCAATGTTTCTTGTAAATTTTAAATCTCTTGCCATGTTATGTTTTTGATTTATCTGATCTTAAATAATTACACCGATTTTGTAAAAACAAATCGGTGTAATTTATCTGATCAGTATAATCTTTTAATTAAATCTGTGTAATCTTACCAATCTGTTAATTACTAGAATCTAAAGTGAGAGAACGCTTTGTTAGCCTCAGCCATTTTATGCGTATCTTCTTTCTTTTTAACAGCAGCACCTTCGCCTTTTGCAGCAGCAACGATTTCACCAGCTAATTTCTCTTTCATGGTTTTTTCGCCACGTTTACGTGCATATGAAATTAACCATTTCATACCCAAAGCTGTTTTACGCTCAGGTCTAACCTCAGTTGGAACCTGGAAGTTAGCACCACCAACACGGCGAGACTTAACCTCTACAGCTGGCATGATGTTACTTAAAGCACGTTTGAATATCTCTAAACCGTTTTCACCAGCTTTTTTCTCAGCGATTTCAACAGCATCGTAAAAAATTGCATATGCGATAGATTTTTTTCCATCGTACATCATATTGTTTACAAAACGAGTTACCTGAACATCGTTAAATTTTGGATCAGGAAGAATAATTCTCTTTTTTGGTTTTGACTTTCTCATTTCTTATTTCCTCCCGATTATTTCTTTTTGCCTTTTGCAGGTGCAGCAGCTGCTTGTCCTGGTTTAGGGCGTTTAGTACCATATTTAGAACGACGTTGGTTACGACCAGCAACACCTGATGTATCCAATGCACCACGAATGATGTGGTAACGTACACCCGGTAAATCTTTAACACGACCACCACGGATCAATACGATCGAGTGTTCTTGCAAGTTATGACCTTCACCAGGGATGTATGCATTCACCTCTTTACCGTTCGTTAAACGAACACGGGCTACTTTACGCATTGCTGAGTTTGGTTTTTTAGGGGTAGTGGTATATACACGTGTACATACTCCTCTTCGCTGTGGACAGCTGTCCAACGCTGGAGACTTACTCTTGAACTCCAGTGCTACTCTACCTTTTCTAACTAATTGTTGAATGGTTGGCATTGTTGCTTTTTATGTTTCTTTTTTATTAATTTTTTCCATCAAACAGGCTAACACATAGCAAGCCCAGTAAATGGACTGCAAAAGTAGAACAATTTCTTTTAACTATCAAGGGGTTAGATAAAAAATTTTCAGTATCCTTTTTAGCGTTCTGGTCCAATCAGCTTCCCGGCTTAAGTGCAGACAAAGAATATACCTCTGATAAAATCAAAGCTTCGGTATATATAGGTGTTGCTGACGTTATTTAGAAAATCAAAGGCACTACTAATGGCCGGGCCTTGTCCCGCTAATGTTTCAAGCCAAGCCGAAAAAGCTTGGGCTTTCCACGTATATCGGGTTTAGGCTTGAAAGTTCCGTTCTGCAATACTTATATTACTTACAAACCGCAGTCGCGTCAATTTCGATCTGCATACCAGACAAAGCCAGCCTGCTCACCGGAATTAACGTGTTAACAGGAAACTTGCCATCAGGCCAAATTCCTTTTGAAACTTCGGTCAATATTTCATGTTTCTTCTCGTCATAATCTACAACTAGAGTAGTCAACTTGGCTACATCGGCAAATTGCAATCCTTCGCTATTTAATGCAAGCTCAATATTTTGAAATACAATTTCTACCTGAGTTTTAAAATCGTTGCTCAAAACTCCATCAAGACCACTTCCTCCCTGACCGGCAATATAAATAAGATCTGTATTCGCTCTAATTCTTGCAACGTGAGAATAACCATGCGCTGTTGGATCATATATTCCTTCTGGATTCGTGATTATTAAATTCTTATTTTCCATTTATTTTCTATTGGGCCATGAAGGTAAATAAAAGTGCTAAAGCGAGCGTCAAGCCTCTGTAATTCTAAAAGTAACAAGATGAAACAAATCAAATAAGATTGAGGCAATTGTTGTTTCTTTGCAAACAAAATATCCATCATGACGGAGTTACTCCAGCGACTTAAACTCAGCGATAATTTCCGAATCAAACTGAATACAACTGGCGATCACTTTATGCGAAGATTTGAGCAAAATGTAGATTTTGGCAATACTGGTACATTGAGCAATCCATTTGAAGCATTCAGCTTTGGTGTTCATCAATATAAAGGAAAAATAGACGGCCAACAATTCGAAATCCGGAAGAAGAAAAAACTTTTCGCATTCAGATCTAGCTTGGGTAAAGCTACTGGCAGATATTTTGAACAGGGCGAAACCTTGATAATTGAAGGTGAAATTACCGGATTCAGCAAAATATTTATTTCTGTATTTGCCTTTGCTATTTTAGTATACACCACATTTATTGCCCTTGCAATTTTCTCTAAAAGCGTCCCCATCTTTATCATCCCATTCGTATTTATACATGCCAGCATGCTCTTCGGAATACCGTATATCCTTATGCGCGGTGCCGTGCAACAACTTAAATACGATTTGGAACGTGAGTTTCATTTCATTGTGAAAGATTAAAATACTTTCGAGAATTAGTACAATACGGTACTTGCATGCACCATATTTTGCTTTCATTATGTTATTATTTGCTGAACGTTTCCAGATACAAATCTTCAATCTTCTTACGCGCCCAGGCTGTTTTTCTTAAAAACTTCAAGCTGGATTTAACGCTGGGATTATTGATGAAACACTCAAAACGTAATCGGTAGCCTAATTCGGCCCATCCATATTTCAATTGTAAATCGGTTACTATTTTTTCCAGTGTAACGCCATGAAGCGGATTATTTTTCTGTTGTTCGGCCATCTTGCAAAGGTATAAATTTCGCGACCCAAATGGTTGCGTATCCACATTCAGGATCTGAAACAACATGCAGAAGTACTTTAAACTGATTTTCTTCCAGTAGCGAACGGTATGCAGTTGTACTTAATGATGCATGGAATAAATTTTCTCCGCCATTTATCCCCCAGGCTTCTCCATTTTCAGTTCCGGATGTGAAAATAAGAATTCCACCGGGTTTTAAATGTTCTCTGAAAACACGAAACATTTCTGGTTGGTCAATGGCTGGCAAATGAAAAAAACTGTTCCAGGAAATTATAGCATCAAAAAGCTGATTTAACTGAAGCGCTCTCATATCTTGCAATACAAATTGATGGTACGGAAAGTTCGCTCTGGCAATAGCGAGCATTCTCTCACTGGCATCTACACCCAGAACGGTCATGCCGTGTATACTGAGATAGTCGAGAATGGGTTTTCCGGTACCGCAGCCAAGATCCAAAACAAAAGCGCCTTCACCAATTAAGGAAATTAAGGTATCGAGGTATTTCTTTTCAGATAAATCCTTCGGCCGGTTTTCATCAAACCAAACCGCAATTTTATTATATACTTTAAACACATTTTGGGATTCGTCTTTTTCCATGCAGCTGATCAATTTAAAAGCCATTCTTTTCAGAATGGCTTTTAAAAATAAGATATAAAATTAGTTTCCAGCTGCCCAGCTATTATTAGATTTATTTCCATCTGGCAGTACGTGTTTTGGATCTATCACCACCGAAACCACATCTTCTGTTGTTGGATAACGCACCAACCAAGTTTTTCCTTTCATCCAAACATCCACCGGAATCTTCAGCATTTCGGTTTTACCGCTTTTTGTTTTAATTTCTAAAATAATTGGCATTGGCATTTTTTCAAGATTATTTACACGAATGGTATACGCAACCAATTGTCCGTTTTTTTGCACCGGCTGCACATCGCCCAATCCCTGATCCATTTTCCAGTTGTTTAACCACCAGCTTCTCCAAAACCATGCAAGGTCTTCGCCAGCGCCATTTTCCATAGAACGGAAAAAATCAAATGGTGTTGGATGTTTAAAAGCCCAGTTTTTAATATACTGGCGAAAAGCGTAATCAAAGCGATCTTCCCCCAGAATCTGATCTCTCAAAATATCCAATCCCCATCCAGGTTTAGAATATAAATTTATACCGATGTTTCGCTCTGCCATTCCATCGGGCATTTGCATTATGTTATCTAAGTTTGGATTACCAATCGAACTATTTCCAATAGTATGCATATCGGCAACTCTTTCGGCATATTCACCATTGTTGAAGTTTTTGGACGAGATACCATTTATAAACGTGTTGAAACCTTCATCCATCCAACCAAATTTACGTTCGTTAGAACCCACAATCATTGGAAACCAAGTGTGGCCAAATTCGTGATCAATTACGCCCCAAGCGCTGCCATTTTTGGCTTGCCACCCGCAAAATACAATTCCCGGATATTCCATACCACCAATATTTGTTGCAACATTTACAGCCATTGGGTATGGATATTCAAACCATTTTGTAGAATAATGCTCGATAGTTGATTTAACGTATTCAACGCCACGGCCGTAACCATCTACTCCATTACTTTCTACTGGTTGAGCTGAAACCGCTAATCCGGTCTTACCACTTGGCAGCGTATATTTTGCAGCATCTAAAACAAATGATTTAGATGAAGCCCAGGCTGCATCTCTTGCATTCGTGATTTTAAATTTCCAGGTTAATTTTTCTTTCGCCGGGCGAGATTTTGGATCGGTTACTTCTGCTTCAGAACGGATATGAATAGTTTTATCGCTTAATTTAGCTGCATTCCAACGTTTCAACTGCTCTGTTGTAAAAACTTCTTTCGGATTAAGCAACTCGCCAGAACCCATCACGATGTGCGTTGCAGGCACAGTAATTGCAAAATTGATATCGCCATATTCGCAATAGAACTCGCCACCGCCCCAATATGGCAAGGTATTCCAACCTAGAACATCGTCATATACACACATCCGTGGAAACCATTGTGCAATAGCGAAAATTTCTCCATTTTTTGTGGATAAATGACCAGTTCTGTCCGATCCTTCTTTAGGCACCACATAGCTATAATCCATTTTAATGGTTACTACATCGCCATTTGCCGCCAGAGGCTGATCAAGACGAATCTGCATGCGGGTATCTTCTACAAGAGAAGTAAATTTAACAGCGCCGGCTTTTTGTGCAACGCTAATATTTTTAATTGAATATCCACCTACAAACTTCTCGCCTTGTGCGCCATATCTGCTTTTTGATGGTGTAATTGCAGCACCGCGAGAATTTTCTTTAAATGTATTTTGATCCAGTTGAAGCCATAAATACGGCAATTTATCCGGACTATTATTTTTATATGTAATGGTTACGCTTCCTGTAACGGTGTTTGTGTTCTCGTCTAAGTTTGCGTTGATGTTGTAATCTACTCTGTTTTGCCAATATTTGGCACCGGGCGCACCGTTAGCAGAGCGAAATTCGTTTCCATTTTGCGTGTAAAACAACGGGCCGAAAGCCTCTGCTGCATCGTAATTGCTATGAATGGTTGTGGTACTTTTTGGTTGCTGGGCATAGCTTTGAAAAACTATAGTGCAGCCGAGCAAACAGGTAGATATTAATCTGTTTATTTTGATTGTCATAATAAGGTTGTTATCAGCTGTAAATATAAAGAATAAGCACAAACCGTAGGGTTTGTGCTTACAATGTTACTGATTCTAACCAATCAACCTAATTTGTCTTCAAATTTGGCAAATCCTTCAGTGTTTTTTGCTCTGGAGTTAATTTTTGCCAGGCCGTAAAAGACTTTGATATATAGTATGGATAGGAAAAAGGTCTTTCGGCCATTACTTGTTCTGCAGTAGGCCGGTATAAGATCATAAAATTTTTAAGTTCCGTTCCGTTTAATTTAGTCAGATCGGTAACTGCCTTTTCTGTAAAATTTGCATCAACCTCTTGCATGTAAGCCTCTTTTTGTTCTAAAGCAGCTTCCTTGCGTTGTTGCTTTTTGTATTTGCCATATCCCAAATTTAAACCTAAACTACCAACTTTATCATTCATTCGTTTACGTTCCAGATTTCCACCAGTGGTTACACGTGTATATTTTTCTGCCAATGGATCTGCCGCATTTGTTATTCCCTTACTCATTTTTACGGCTTCTACATTTACTTCTCCAAGCGAATTTGTTCGCTCAGGCAAATAAATTGTTTTCTTCGATAAATCGGAAAGGTAAAGTGTATCGGTTTGGTAACCTACAAGTGAGAACTCTATCAAATCACCAATATTGGCCGCAATGGAATATTTTCCATCTGTGCTGGTTATTGTTGCTTTTTTTGTGCTCAAATTCCGGACAGCAACACTTGGTAGTGGAAGATTTTTTTTTGAATAGTCGAAAACTGATCCCGTAGTTACGGATTGTCCAAATGCAAAACCGGGAATAGCAATGAAGAGAATTAAGAGGAGCCTGTACATATTCAAAAATAATTTAGTTCGACAATGAAAATTTGCTTTTAACAAAGTTTAACATAAGAACAACTCAACTAAGCGAGTGTTTCAGAATATTTGTCATCATCGAATCCTATTAAAACTGCTTTGCCGTTTTGCTCCACAATCGGTCGCTTAATCGCGCTGGTATTGCCAAGCAAATACTCTATAGCGCTTTGTTGATTGTCTATCTTCAGTTGCTCTTCTTTAGTCAGTTTTTTCCAGGTTAAGCCCTTACGGTTCAATACGGTTTCCCAACCAAAAATATTGCTCCATTCGTTTAGTTTTTCTGCCGTAATGCCTTTTTTCTTAAAATCATGAAATTCAAAACCAACCTGGTGTGCTTTTAACCAATCCAGAGCTTTTTTAACTGTGTTGCAATTTGGTATTCCGTATACGATCATATCCTGAGTAAATTTGAATAAACGAATGAGTAAATTTTAAATACATGCACTATGTATGTACAGTAAAGGTATAAAATTTATCATTCATCACATTTTTGCTGCAATCTGTCACATTTTGAAATTCGGCTCCGTTCATATTCGTAGAATTGCAGTCTAGATACAAGGAAATGGAATATACTTCTTATAAAACAGAACAATTGCAAACCAAAGGCATTAACCAACTTGAGTTTTGGATATCGACCATCATTTACATTTTCGCACTCATTAGTGTTTGTACACAAACGGCTTACGGTTCTGTAAATTCGTATTTTTTTAATGAAAGCCAGATTAGCTACAGTGTTATTGCCAATTATTTTCTTCCAAATTTATTTAAAATCAGCGTGGTGTATGCTAGTTTTTTGTTGATTAATTTCTGTTTTATGCCACAGATTATCAAAAAAAGATACCTCACCATGAATGTTTTACTTACGGGAATCATCACTTTTGTGAGCATTTTGGTTTGGATGATTGCGAATACGTATTCAGAAGCGTATCGTTTATTGCGGTATTCAGATCTGCAAGAAGCTTATGATACGTTTTTTGGGGAAGCTTTTGTTTACATCACGTTTCTATATATTATTTTTAATGTATACGCCTATTTTAACGAGCAGGGCATCCATTTACTTAGCAAAATTCCATTTTTAAAATCAGATCGTTTCAACGTTGGCGACGAGTTGTTTAGTGTTATCCGCATTTGGTTAATTAGCATCATGATTGTAGGCGTAGTTTTATCTGCGCGCTTAGATTATGACATCTTTATCTTCTGGATAATTTCGCCGCCCGTGAATATCGGCCTTGCCTTTTTATCTATCTACTACGTGATTCCCAATCTTCGGAAAAATTTCAAAGGTTTTGGACGTTACTTTTGGGGAAATACGCTTATCAGTATTTTGATTTCATTATTGTTATTACTTTTCTTACTGGCATTTATGCGCAACGGAAATGCCATTCCACTGATTTTGATTTTTAATGCCATTGCGCTGGTTTGTGTAACCACACCACTTTCGTGGTACATCTATAAACACAAATTCGAAAAATTGTCTGAAATCCAGATGTTAAAATCTGAACTTGGAAAATCGGATGCAAATTTAAGCTTTCTAAAATCGCAGATTAATCCACATTTCCTCTTTAATGCTTTGAATACTCTTTTCGGAACTGCTTTGCAGGAAAATGCCGAAAGAACCGGCGAAGGCATCCAAAAGCTAGGCGATATGATGAGGTTTATGCTTCACGAAAATACATTAGATAAAATATCGCTTACGCGAGAAGTAGAATATCTGAACAATTATATTGATTTGCAAAAACTAAGAACCTCCCGTTCTGCTGATATACGTATAGAAACACAGATTGAAGAACAACTAAACAACCTGCAAATTACGCCCATGTTGCTTATTCCATTTATTGAAAATGCGTTTAAACACGGAATAAGCTTACAACAACCATCTCACATCAAAATCACGTTGCAAACCAAAGCGAAGACACTTTTCTTCGATGTAAACAACAGCATTTATATCAAATCAGATAATGATCCAGAAAAGCTGAAAAGCGGTATTGGATTAGAAAACGTAAAACAAAGGTTATCGCTGCTTTACTATGGAAAACACGAACTCATCATCCGCGAAAGTGCAAATGAGTTCTTTGTTCATTTAACATTGCAGCTTGATTGAGCGATTGTTATCTTGCCAAAATATTTTGACAGATGATTGCCATAGCTATTGATGACGAGCCCATTGCATTAGAGATAATTAAATCTCATGCCTCAAAAGTTCCCTTTATCGATCTAAAGGAGACTTTTACTGATGCTTTTGCAGCTATCGGCTATTTACAACAAAACAAAGTAGATTTAATTTTTCTGGACATTAAAATGCCTGATATCAGCGGAATTGATTTTTTGAAAAGCCTGAACAATCCGCCGATGGTTATCTTTACTACGGCTTACACAGAACACGCTGTGCAGAGTTTTGAATTAGATGCCGTAGATTACTTGCTTAAACCATTCTCACTTTCACGGTTTTTGAAAGCCTGCAACAAAGCACATGAATGGTTTAACTTGCGCGGCCAAAAACAAGAAGCCAAACCAGATTTTATTTTCATTAAAGATGGTTATGAACAAGTAAAAGTATTACTGAATGATATTTTATTTATCGAAGCTTCGGGCAATTACACGCAAATTCAGCTTGAAGGTAGATTGCTCAGTTCACGGATTACAATAAACGATCTGGCAGAACTGCTGCCAAAAAGTGATTTTATCCGCTGCCATAGGGCTTTTATAGTAGCTAAAAAGAAGATTTCCAAGTTTGACCGCAACCAAATCTGGATTGGAGAAAAAATTATCCCGATTGGCGCTACATACAGTGGCATCCAACTAATTGCTTAAATACATAAGCACTTAAATCTTACAAGCAACAAACATTAAGTTTTTTACATTTGTGGCATAACATTATCTTTGCCTTATGTCAACACAACTCAAAAATCTTTCTGATTTTTCTCATACAACTGTTCCGAGTGGAGCAAATTATACCTTCGGGATTATTGTTGCCGAATGGAATGCTGAAATTACCGGTGCATTATATAATGGAGCTTTAAAAACGCTTTTAGAAAATGGCGTAAAAGAAGAGAATATTATTTCTTTACCGGTACCCGGAAGTTTTGAACTTACTGGCGGAGCAGAAATTTTACTAAGCAAAAGAAGCGATGTAGATGCTGTAATCTGTTTAGGCTGTGTGATTCAAGGCGACACAAAACATTTTGATTTCATTTGCGATGCTGTTGCACAAGGCGTTACCAACGTTGGGATAAAATATAGCAAACCGGTTATTTTTGGCGTACTTACCACAAATAACTTAGAACAGGCACAAGATAGAGCTGGCGGTAAACACGGAAATAAAGGTGATGAAGCGGCAATTACAGCAATTAAAATGGCAGATTTTTCTGCAAATATTTAGTCTTGCGCTTTCAGAAACTATTTGTAATTTAGTGGTTTAAAAATCATCTCTCAGATATCCCGGCAACAGATTGGTATATTGAGAATAAAACGTATATCGATGAAAAAAGTAGCCATTTTATTATTGGCGGTGTTCTGCACCATTACCATTTTGGAATCTTGCTCTTCCAAACTTTGCCCGGCTTACGGTTCTTATCCAGAAGGCAAACGCAGAAGAAACTAACATCAGTTAGCGGATTTTCATTTTCAGGTCATTTGCAGAACATTCATTCTGCATTAATGTTATCTGATAGAAACAACAATTATTAATCATGACTTGGGTTAACTTAACTTCTATAGAGCAACTTGATGAAATCAAAAAATCAAGCGGCTATAGCCTTATATTTAAACACAGTACGCGTTGCTCCATCAGTATGATGGCCAAACGTAGTTTTGAATTTAGCTGGGATGTCATTCCTGACGATACAAAACTTTACTTTTTGGATTTAATCAGCTATCGCGATATTTCCAATCAAATTGCAGAAACTTTTCAGGTTGCACATCAATCGCCACAAATTTTACTAATTAAAGATGGAGACTGTATATTAGAAGCATCGCACAGCGATATTTCTGCAGAAGAAGTTGCAGAAGTTATTGCCGCTTAGTTTAAAATATTTTGCCATAAAAAAGGGCTTTGATTTTCGCAATCAAAGCCCTTTTCTTTTTCTAAACTGAAATTACACAATCTTTAAAGCAGCTGTTGTACGTGCACGTGTTGCTTTACACAACGCTTCGTTTTCCGCTAATGCCTGACCATAAGTCGGGATCATTTCTTTAATTTTAGACTGCCATTCTGCAGATGCAAGATCTTCAGCAAAACAACGTTTTAACAGATCAAGCATAATAGAAACTGCGGTGGATGCACCGGGAGACGCACCTAAAAGTGCAGCAATTGATCCATCAGCAGCATTAACCACTTCAGTACCAAATTCCAGTACACCGCCTTTTTCTTTATCTTTCTTAATCACTTGTACGCGCTGGCCGGCATGCTCAAGTTCCCAGTCTTTCATTTCTGCTTTTGGCAGATATTCTCTCAAAGCAGCCATTCTATCCTCTGGCGATTGCATAACTTGTTGGATTAGATATTTAGTCAAATCCATATTGTGCAAACCCACAGAAATCATTGGGCCAATATTATTAAGCTTAATGGATTTTGGTAAATCCATATAAGAACCATTTTTTAGAAATTTGGTAGAAAAACCGGCGTAAGGTCCAAATAAAAGCGCGCGTTTTCCATTAATCATCCGGGTATCTAAATGCGGAACTGACATTGGCGGAGCGCCTACAGCAGCTTTACCATATACCTTTGCTTCGTGTTGTTTGATAATATCGTCATTGGTGCATTTTAACCATTGCCCGCTCACCGGGAAACCGCCAAAGCCTTTTCCTTCCGGAATGCCAGATTTCTCTAGTAGCGGCAAAGAACCACCACCAGCACCAATAAAAACAAATTTTGCTACACGCTTTCTGATTTCGCCACTTTGCAAATTTTTTATTTTTACAACCCAGTTGCCGTTTCTGTCTTTCTTTAAATTGCGGATGTCAGAATTGAAATGTAAGCCTACCCCAGTTTTAGATTTTAATGTACCGAATAAATCGCGCGTTAGCGATCCAAAATTCACATCTGTTCCCAAATCCATCTTCGTTGCAGCAACTTTACTTCCGGTATCACGGCCATCAACAATTAGCGGCGCCCATTTTTCAATTACAGAAAAATCTTCTGTAAATTCCATATCATTAAATAAATCAGACTTCTGTAAAGCCTGAAATCTCTTCCGAAGATATTCTACATTTTTTTCGCCCCAAACAAAACTCATATGCGGAACTTTACGAATAAAATTTTCCGGACTGGAGATCATCCCTTTATCGACTAAAAAAGACCAGAATTGTTTTGAGACTTCAAATTGTTCGGCAATTTGAATGGCTTTATTGATTTCGACAGTTCCATCCTTTTTTTCTGGAGTATAGTTCAACTCACAAAATGCAGAATGGCCAGTTCCTGCATTATTCCATGCATCAGAGCTTTCTGCAGCGGCAACATCTAGCCGTTCGTAAATTTCTATACTTAAATTTGGTTCTAGTTCTTTCAATAAAACACCTAGAGTGGCACTCATTATACCTGCTCCAATCAAAATTACATCTGCGTCAGTTTTACCAACTGTCTTTTTATTCTTCGTCATCTTCTATTAGGTGTAGCAAATTTATGATGATTTTTGATCATCGCGCTAATCTTTCGACCTTTGAAAGTCAAAAATTTGCCTACAATATAGGATACTTTTCTCTTTTGAACAAATTTTAGAAAGGGATGACCAAAATTTATGCAAGTGATTAAAAACTTAGCCGTATCTGTCCTTGAAATTTGATTAAAATATGAATCTGTTGGAAAAGCTATGTTTTAAAACGTGTTGTTTACCAAACCCACAGTTGCGTAAAAGAGCGGTGAAACATTACAAGGCCCAAACATTTTAAGCATCTGAGTTTTCATTTGTATTGTTTAACTTTGCAACATGATTGATTTACCAGTTGTACCCGCTGTAACCGAAGTTAAACGTAAACCAGATTGGTTGAGAGTTAAATTACCTGTAGGCAAAGAATATGCACAGGTGCGCAGTTTGGTTGATACCCATAAATTACACACGATATGCGAAAGTGGTAATTGCCCGAATATGGGCGAGTGCTGGGGCGCAGGTACAGCAACATTCATGATTTTAGGCAATATCTGCACGCGTAGCTGTTCATTTTGCGCAGTAGCCACCGGGCGTCCTTTAGCTGTAGATCAAGATGAGCCAAACCGCGTGGCCAACTCGGTAAAATTAATGGGCGTTAAACACTGTGTGATTACTTCTGTAGATCGGGATGATCTTAAAGATGGTGGTTCTATAATTTGGGCAGAAACGCTTCAGGCCATCCGCAGAGAAAG
This sequence comes from Pedobacter terrestris, assembly GCF_052343045.1. Taxonomy (NCBI): domain Bacteria; kingdom Pseudomonadati; phylum Bacteroidota; class Sphingobacteriia; order Sphingobacteriales; family Sphingobacteriaceae; genus Pedobacter; species Pedobacter terrestris. The sequence goes on from NZ_CP180264.1 coordinate 4,056,935, forward strand.
CCCAATTACAACATTAGAAACACTTATCCCTGATTTTAAGGGCCAATGGGATAATCTTTATCGCGTATTAGAAGAAAGACCAGAAGTAGTATCGCACAATATGGAAACGGTAAAGCGCCTAACCCGCCAGGTACGTATACAAGCAAAATACGACAGGAGTTTAGAAGCTTTAAAAAGAATTTCTGAATTTGGATTGAGAACAAAAACCGGCATTATGCTGGGTTTGGGCGAAACGGATGAAGATATTTTTGAAGCAATGGACGATCTGGTAGCCAACGGTGTGCACATTTTAACTTTGGGACAGTACTTGCAACCTACAAAAAACCACCACCCGGTTGTAGACTGGATTCATCCGGATACTTTTGCAATGTATAAAGAAGTTGGAATGGCCAAAGGTTTAAAATATGTAGAAAGCGGCCCGCTGGTACGTTCTTCATACCATGCAGAAAAACACCTTTTCCCTATTGAAGGCATTAAATAATCATATTTAATAAGTATGGTTTTTATATTTATAACGAAGAAATTCAACCTATTTTAGGGTACAAAACTTTTTTTTGCATTTGATGTTAAGTATTGTACCTTAGTAAACATAGTGACTGCATATAAAAAACCATCCTTAACTGAACCTCAAATTGTTTTAGGACTTCAATCGAAAGATTCGCAAGTACTGAAAACAATTTACAGCATGTATTCCTCAGCGCTGTACGGTGTAATTTCGCGTATTGTAATCAATACCGAACTTGCCGAAGATGTTCTGCAAGAAACATTTGTAAAGATCTGGCAATCAGCCGGTAACTACGACGAATCTAAAGGTCGTTTGTTTACCTGGATGATGAATATTGCCCGTAACCTATCTATTGATAAACTCCGCTCGAAAGATTTTAAGAACTCCCTCAAAAACCAAGATATCGAAAATAACGTAAGTTTCGTTGAAGAGCAAAACAAGGTTACTTTTAATCCCGATGTTCTTGGTGTTAAGCAACTTGTAGACAATTTAAAACCTGATTTAAAAGAGGTTTTAGACTTAGTTTACTACAAGGGCTTTACACACGTAGAAACTGCAGAAAGGTTAAATCTGCCTCTGGGTACGGTAAAAACGCGTGTCCGTTTGGCTATAATTGAATTGAGGAGGAGTTTTAATTGAGCGTGGAAAATTTAAAGGCATATATCGAATCTGGGGTACTTGAACTGTACGTTTTAGGTGATTTACCATCTGAAGAAATGTTGCAGGTTCAAGAAATGGCATCCCGCTATCCTGAAGTTCAGGAAGAAATTTCGGCCATAGAAATCACTATGGAGCAGTATGCTATGCAAAATGCAGTAGAGCCATCTGCTGATGTTGAAGAACAATTGTTTAATAAATTGGGGCTTTTAACAGACAGTTTTGAAGAAGAACATAAAATTACTGAACCGATCAGCGAACCAAAAATCGTTAGAATGGATCATAGTGATGGTAAAATCAGGGTACTAAGATTTGCACTTGTGGCTTGTATTGCACTGCTGGTAATCAGTACTGCATCTTTAATCATCACTTACGGAAAATTAAACGACGCACATGATCAGATCGCGAGCCTGAATCTCGATAAAGAAAAATTTGCCGGTGTGGTAAGTCATCTTGAGTTTGAGAACAAAGGATTGGATAATATGGTTCAAATGAACGATAGCAAAGAATGGGCAACCATACGCATGCAGGGCCAGGCATTTAGTCCGTCTTCTAAAATGAATGTGTATTGGAACAAAAAAGATAAAAGTGTTCTGATCAATTATGTTGCGATGGATCTGCCTAAAACGGATGATACACATGAGTATCAGCTTTGGGCTCTTGTTAATGGAAAGCCAGTAAGCTTAGGTGTTTTTGGCAAAAAAGATTCTGTTGCCAATGAAGCCTTGTTAAAAATGCAAGCAATCCAAGAAGCGCAGGCTTTTGCTGTTACGGTAGAACCAATGGGTGGCAGTGTTAATCCGACTATGGAGAAATTAACTGTTATGGGCGGCGTTTAGATAAAATAAATCACCAAAGTACATAAAAGCCCCGGAAATATTTTCCGGGGCTTTTTTTATTAAACTGATAGGTTTTTAATTGTTACAGGCAACTGGCGGGCGATTTCGCCCGCGGGTACTACAAATCTCAGATGCGAAAGTTCATCGCCTGCTTTTCCATGCACGTAACAAGCCAACAGAGCCGATTCTGTTGGTGTGTAACCCTGTGCAACGAACGCCGCCAAAATGCCCGTTAAAACATCTCCCATCCCGCCCTGCGCCATCGCCGGGTTTCCACTTGGATTGATGTAAATTCTCCCATCTGGCACGCACACAAATGTATATTGGTTTTTCAGCACGATTACCAACTTTCTCGCTTGTGCCTCTATTCTTGCTTTCTGAACTCGGGCCCACCAATGCTCGTGATCTCCAAATATGCGGTCAAACTCTTTCATGTGTGGTGTAAGAATGGTATTTTCAGGTAGTTTATTCAACAAATCTTTACGCTGCGACAGAATGTTCAATGCATCTGCATCAAGAATTAGTGTATAAACAGATTGGGTAATAAGTTGATCTAAAAGCACCTCGTTTTGTTTTGAAATACCTAAACCTGGCCCAACAGCTATCGAATTATAAGCCTCAAATTTTTCAATTTCTATAGATCCATCGCGGGTTAATGCCATTACTTCTGGCAAACTGGTATTCAGCGCAATTAATCCGGTTTGCGGGATACAGGCAGTTGTAAGTCCGGCACCGCTGTGCAAACAAGCGCTGCTGGCTAAAAGTGCCGCGCCCATCGTATTTACGTTACCAGCTACAATCAAAGCATGTCCATAAGTTCCTTTATGCGTAAAACACTTTCTTGATTTTAGCATTTTTCTAAAATCCGAATCTTCCATTAACGTAAATTCGCTCTTCTGTTCTTGAATGAAGGTTTCATCAAGTCCGATATTTACCACCATAAATTCTTCTGTTGCAGCGATAGATTCAGGAAAGAAGAAATTTATTTTAGGCCGTTGAAATGAGATGGTTTTATTCGCTTTTATTCCACTAAATCCTGTAGTTATTGGCCCTTCTGAAAAAAAACCGGTTGGTACATCGACGGCATAAATTTTCTTGTGCTGCGCATTAATGATTTGTGCCAGATCTGCATATTTCCCCTCCAAAGGTTTATTTAAGCCAGAACCCAGAATGGCATCAATTATTAATGAGCCTTTCAGTTTTTCACAATCAGCAGGTTGGCTAACCTGAATCATTTTAAGTGCCGATTCTTTGATACGTTGTTTGTTTATGGCAAAATCAGGCGTTTCTTTCTTACTAAAATTGACGAGATAAATCGTGATATTTTGGTAACCATATGCAGACAACAAATGCGCGATAGCAAGTCCGTCGCCACCGTTATTTCCTTTCCCACAAACGACAGAAATCATCTGATCCCGATCTGGCTCATCAAGAATAAAGGCGTGTGCAAAAGCGCGTGCGGCCTGCTCCATCAAATCTATAGAAGCAATTGGCTTATTTTGGATGGTAAATTCATCCGCTTTCCGCATTTGATCGGCTGTAATCAGGTTTAGCATTTTCTAAAGGTATTTATATAGTAATGCAAGATATTGAGTTTTTGTTTGGCTCTTGGAGATTCGCAATTATTTATTACCTTAATGCCCTTATCCGTAATTTTTGCGGGTAACATGATAAATTAAAATCTCAAACATGAATCAAAAACCATCAAACGCATTTATTGCGGCTGCCTGGCTGGCATTAGGAATTGGAATGATTGGCTTCATTGTAGGCCTGTGGCGCTCTGATATGCTGCTTAATGAAAAAGGTTACTATTTCACCGTACTTATGTTCGGTTTGTTTGCTGTAATTTCATTACAAAAAGCGGTAAGAGACAGACTGGAAAATATCCCGGTAACGGATATTTATTACGGTATAAGCTGGTTTTCTACTTTACTTACCATTGCTCTGCTCGTAATCGGGTTATGGAATGCAACCTTATTGCCAAGCGAAAAAGGTTTTTATGCATTTGCATTTTTATTGTCTCTCTTTGGTGCAATTTCTGTACAAAAAAATACCCGCGATGCGCAGGTTTTAAAAAAAGAAGATTAATTTTTTAAAGGGCCGATAGATTGTCTATTGGCCTTCTACATTCATCGGAACTGCGTCAATCAATGCCGACTCAAAAACCAACAACTCTTTCCGGACAGCAAATTGAGTCTGAAAAATAATCTGTCCAAAAGTATTTATAGCCTTCATCAGTTCTTCCACCTGTAGATTAAAGTAAATTTTTCCACCAAAATAAGCCTTATCTGTTTCGAGATAGTGTTCAAAATCCGTTCTTGATTTTTGCTCTAAATTGTATAGCGGATGAACAAGCAAATCCTGGATAGCGGCCTTAAAGTTTTTTTCTTCCTTTTTCAGCATAAACATATTCTGCTCGATCAATTCGAAGGTCATCGAAGTATGCACAAATGCACTTGTCTGCACCATCTTATTATAAATTGCTTCCTGTTCTAAAAACACCAGTGCAATCTTATTGTACTTTACATACTTCTCATTAAACGTTTCTAAAAGATTTTGTTCAGTGGCAAGTTGTTTGAATGCATAATAGATTTGTTTATCCAAATCATCGAGTGTAATTTCAATCTTTTTAATCTCTTCTTTCAGGTAAACAATAAATGCCGCTGCATCGAATTTTGAATATCGGACGCCATCATAATCAAAAGATTTTATATCTAAGTTTCCGCTGGCAACATCCTGAATTATAGCAAGATCTGAAAGCAATGCCTCTCGTTCATAAATCAGATCCAACGTTTGGTCGCCAAATACCTTACTAACCTTAATACTTGTATGTTCGTTTTCCTGTGCTATTGTTTCTTTTTGTACATATGGATTTCGAAAGTCAAAAAATCCATTAAAAACATCGGGAAGTGAATTTTCCTTACGTTCTTTAAGAAATTCAGCTTCAAAAGCTTGTTCATCAGTAACAATAGGCGTATCCGAAAAAGTTACCGTTTCAAATAATTTAGCCGTAATTTGTTCCATGACCACTTCTTTGTTATTTAGTAGTGTTGTAGAAATACCACTACCGTAATTGCGCAGTGGCAGATTGAGGTTTTGCAAATGTACAATACGATCTGCCGTACTCGGATGTGATGCCCACTGATCTTTTAAAACCAATTTACTTTTATTGAATTTTTTATGGGTATCCTGTAAAATTAAAGGAAGATTATCTTTAAAATCAAGCTTTTGATCCTTTGCAAATAAGCAAATCAAAAAATAATGCTGCGGAAAAATATTATTGGTTTTTTCATTACATCTGATTTTAGCATCGTAGAAAGAATAAATGCGATTCATGGAATAATCGGCCAGTTGCAAGCGCAGCAAAGAATTAATTAAAGGCGCAGAACCTGCCACATGTGCCGCAACTGTATCGGCATGGAATTCCATTTCTCTTGAAAGCGCCATATGGCTTAAGTTAACCCTGGTATACACTTTTCTTAAAATATACTGAATACCTTCTATTACTTTAGCGGCCAGCATAACAAATAAGGCGATAAAGTTGCTCATACTTGCCCATTTATTTATGGCATTTCCAAAACCGTCGTTTTCGTTAAGTACATTGTAAATAATTCGGTTTACATTGTAAACGTATGCACCAACACGCATGCTTTTCTGCGAGAAGTGACCAAACTCATGTGCTAAAATGGCTTTAAGTTCATCAATGGATACGGAATTCATCAGCCCCAAACCAATTTGCAGATTCTTCCTAACCGGGAAAAACATACTCCAGAAACTCGAATCGTAAAAAACCGAGGCATTTACTTCTGACGAGAAATACACGCGTTTTGGGAAATCTGTTCCTACCTCTTTCACGATTCCGGAAATCATTTTGAATAATTCCGGTTGTTCACCTGGTTTAATTTCAGTTAAATGTGATCGGTCTATTACCACCCGCCGAAAGATAAACTTCACCAAAAAGATTAAAATCAATACGCCAAAAGACATTAAACCCAAACCCAATGCGAAGGTGATAAACATCGGTTTTATTGCAATGATCAGCACGCCGCCCATTGCGGCCAAAACTGTGAGTGCTATAGCCAGTAATATTAAAACGAAATAGGTTGCTATAAATAAAACAATAGACCAAACGGCCTGCTTGGCCATTTTTCTAAATTCGGTAGAAGGTTGGAGCGCGTCAGTTTGCATTTTGAAAAGAATAGTCATGCAATATAACAAAGCCCGTTGAAGTGTGCCTTAATAATCTGCATAAAAACGATCAGATAAAATTTCAGCAATTCAGGTGTTAAACATTGTTTGTTATTCTAACGTGATCCGTGTATTTTGTTCCTTTCAAAAAATCAAAAATGTCGGATACTTTAAAAATTGGTGTTATCGATTGCAGTAAGTTTGAAATTTATGCAAATTGGGTTCACAGAGACTATTCAAATATTGAAATTATTCGCCTCGGCCACAAATTCAACAATTTCAATGCCATTGAAAATTGTGACGGCATTGTGCTTACTGGCGGAGAAGACGTTCATCCGCGCTATTATCATCAACCAGAATATTATGTTTATTGCCATCAGGATGATGTAGACGAAAAACGGGATGAATTCGAATTTGCAGTTCTAAACTATACAGAAAAAAATAGAATCCCAGTTTTTGGAATTTGCCGCGGCATACAGGTTGCCAATGTTTTTTTCGGTGGAACTTTAATTCCGGATATTGCAAGTTGGGGTAAATTTAACCACGCTAAAATGCCTGATAAAAGCGACCGTTACCATGAAATTATCGTAAATCCATCTTCTTGGTTAAGTCAGATCGTGAATACAAATGCAGGTTTGGTAAACAGCAATCACCATCAAAGTCCGGATAAAGTTGGCAAAGGCTTAGTCGCCTCTGCCATTACAACTGACGGTGTCATAGAAGCGATTGAACGCCAAGAAACAGAAAACCATGCATTTCTGTGTTTGGTACAGTGGCATCCTGAACGGATGAAAGATCAGCTTAGCCCGTTTTCCAAAAACCTTCATGAGGCATTTATTGCCGCTGTAATTCAAGAAAAAATCAACAGATGATTGGCACAAACCAACCCCGGATTTCCGGCGAAATTGCCGATAACGTGTTTAAAATGACGTACTATTTTCTTACTCAAAATCAGTTTCGAGAATTGTAAGAAATATAACAGCCCATGTAGAGCTTGTCAAAAAGATTACAAATAACCAGAGAGTTCCACTGTTACTTTATCTTAAAAATTCGCCTGTAGCCGATAGGGAAACCCGAAAATTCTCTACAGAAAAATTGCCTGAAATATATACTGCAATGGCTATGAAATCTAAAAAAGGTCTTTCACAATTTATCATCAAGCTATTGTTTAAACTGAAAAACCACCCATTCCTATCCAATCTTTTTCTGACGATGTTGATCAGTAGAATGGCTTTGGCAATTTTCTGGCTAACAATTTGCACGGCGCATTAATCTTTTTTTGATACATTGCAGATTAATAGTTAAAGGTTAACCTACATTTAATTTTGATGAAGAAGTTATTTCTATTCCTGTCAATCTGCGCGATTGGTGCAGGAAGTTTTGCACAGACTATTGTGAACGAAACTGAAATTGGCGAAACAGATGGCGCAGTACAAACAGCCATTGCAATTATTCCTGAACCGGTTTCTCTAATGAAAAAATCTGGCATGTTCGTTCTCCCGGAGAACGTTACTATCCAGACAACCAAAGGCGCAGATCTTAAAGAATCAGTAGAGTTTCTATCCGAAAAAATTACGACCGCTACAGGTAAATTTGTAAACACAGTTGCTTCTGCCAGCAATCCAACCATAAAAATGGTTTTAAATACGCAGAATGATGCCCAATTGGGTTTAGAAGGATATCGTTTAAGTGTAAATCCTTCGCAGATTATTATCACTGCAAATAAACCTGTCGGTATTTTTTATGGCGTGCAATCTTTATTGCAGCTGTTTCCGGCAGAGATAGAAAGTAAGGAAGTTGTGGCGAATATAGAGTGGAAATCGCCTTGCGTAGATATTGTTGATTACCCAAAACTCGGCTGGCGAGGATTGATGTTTGATGTTGCGCGGCATTTTTTCACCAAACAAGAAGTGAAACAATTTATAGACGATATGGTCCGCTATAAATTTAATCTGCTTCATCTACATTTAACAGATGATGAAGGTTGGCGGATTGAAATTAAAGGTTTACCAAAACTTACAGAAGTGGGTGCCTGGAGTGTAAAGAAGGTGGGTACTTTCGGCGATTTTATTCCGCCAACTGCAGATGAACCGCGTACATACGGCGGCTTTTATACGCAAGAAGACATCAAAGAATTGGTACAATACGCACAAGAACGTTTCGTAAATATTATGCCCGAAATTGATGTACCAGGACATAGTTTAGCGGTAATTTCATCGTATCCGGAATTGTCTTGCACAGCAGATGCCGTAAATTATAAAGTGCGTTCAGGTGAAAAAATTATGGATTGGAGCCGCGGAGCGCCACCTTTAGCTTTGGTAGACAATACGCTTTGCCCTGCAAACGAAAAGGTTTATGCTTTTTTAGATACCGTAATTACTCAAGTGGCTAAACTTTTTCCTTTTGAGTATATTCATATGGGCGGAGATGAGGCACCGCACAATTTCTGGGAAAAAAATGAGCAGGTAAAGCAACTGATGCAGCGCGAAAACCTAAAAACAATCCCGCAGGTACAGGCATATTTTGAAAAACGTGTAGAGAAAATCGTCGTATCTAAAGGAAAAAAATTTATGGGGTGGGATGAAATTCTAGAAGGTGGCGTTTCTCCAACAGCCTCGGTAATGAGTTGGAGAGGTATGAAATATGGTATTCAGGCAGCCAACGATAAGCACAATGTAGTAATGAGTCCAACAGAATTTGCTTATCTGGATTATATGCAAGCTGATGCCATTACAGAACCTCGTGTGTATGCGTCATTGCGCTTAAATAAAGCTTATCAATTTAATCCTCTACCGGCAAGTGTAAATGCCAAATACGTCATCGGCGGACAAGCAAACCTTTGGACAGAACAAATTTTTAATTTCAGACAGGTTCAATATATGGTTTGGCCACGTGCATTTGCTATTTCTGAATCTATCTGGAGCCCAATCGAGAAAAAAAACTGGACTAATTTTGTAGACCGTACCGAGCAACATTTCAAAAGGCTGGATTTTGCCAATGTGAAATATTCTCCGGCTTTGTATGATCCGATATTTACGGTAAAAAGAAGCGCGGATAAACAACTTTTAGTGGAGCTGACAACTGAAACAGATGGACTGGATATCTACTATAGCTTTGACAACTCAAGTCCGGATCGGTTTTATCCAAAATATACCGAAGCACTTACCGTACCTAAAGATGCGAGCATGCTACGTGTAATTACGTACAAAGGCAAATCACCTATCGGAAGGTTAATCAGCATGCCGGTTTCCGAATTACAAAAACGCGCCAGATAACATAAGTCTTGACATAAAAAAACCTTCAGATGTAAATATCTGAAGGTTTTTTTATGTTTTAAATATTCTCTATTACTGACCGTTTACAAACCTGCAGTCGCATTTCCGGCTTTCTGTATGCCTTTAAGTTCAACATCAAAAACCAACGGCGTAAATGGATTGATGGACGCACCACCATTTTCGCCATATGCAAGTTTAGATGGAATAATGAGTTTTACTTTTCCACCAATGCCCACCAACTGTATACCTTCTATAAAACCTTTCGGCAACATTACAAGAGGCAGTGGACGCGGGGTGTATTGTACCTGCGGAGAATAAATTCCGGCTTCTTTAGCAATTTTTTCATTTGTGGTATCAAATACATTTGGTTTACTATCGCTTTTTTTATTGGTAAAAGTACCGGTATAATTGACAAGAACAGTATCTGCAAGTGCCGCACGTTCTGTGTTACCCGGATTTTCGATGACGTATTGAAGTCCAGATGCAGTTGTTTTCACCTCCAGGTTATTTTCTTTTACATAGTTAGAAATTTTCCCGGCTTCAGAAGCTTTATTTTTTTGGATCAACGCTTTATATTCTTCTTCAAAGAAGTCACGTTTCTTTTTTTCAAAAACACTATCGGGTTCATTTTGAGCTTTATGCAATACCTTTTCAATTTTCACAGTGAAGGTTGCATAATTGTCTTTCGCATTTGACGGTTTGGGAACGCTAGAGTATTTTGCCATAGAATCCAGATTCAGTTTAAATACTGCGCTGTCTCCCTCGCCAAGTAATTTCAATCCGGCGGTCATATCGCCAACAAACATTTGTTTACTGATTTGAAAAAAAGCTGGTCTTTCATTATCATATGTATTAACCATAATAGAATCGCCATTTTTAGTGTCAACCACCTGGATTCCATTCATTTTTACATAATCGCCTTCTTTGATTTTTTCTTTACCATCATTACGGATGATCCTGTAGGTTAGGTCGCCCTCTCCTTTTTCAAATCTGTTGCATGCACTTAAACCCAAAGCTGCGGCAAAAAGTACAATCATTGTTTTTTTCATTGATATTCTATGATTTAGGTTTTGGACATGGATGATTTTTCCGTGTCCTAAAAATCGCAGGCAAAGATAGCCGATAATCTTTTTCCGTCCATTATCTATCTGCATAAAAACCTCAAATGAATGGTATTGTTTGATTATTCTGACCAAAAAAAAGCCCCGGCTTTTGGCCAGGGCTTAGAATAGTATTTTTAGCAATTATTATTTTGCAGCTGGTTGAGCAGCTTTTGGTTTAAGAATATCTACAATTTCGATTTCAAAAACGATTGGGCTGTACGGCATAATTCCTGCCTGAGGCGCACCTTGCTCGCCATAACCTAATTTTGAAGGGATAATTGCAGTGATTTTTCCGCCTTTACCAATTAACTGAAGTGCTTCAGTAAATCCAGGGATGGTACCTCCAACTGGCATTTTGGTAGGACCATATGGTCTGCCTGGCATAAATTTGTTTTCTGCTTTAGCCAATTTTTCATCGCTTGTATCGAAAACAGGATAATCTCCTTTATCGTTCTTTTTGGTCAATCTTCCAGTGTAGTTGATGTTTACAGTATCGCCAAGAACTGCTCTTTCCGCGTTTCCTGGTGCTGTAATGATGTATTGTAAACCACTTGCTGTAGTTTTGGTTGTCAATTTATTGTCGGCAATGTAGCTTTTTAATTTACCATCTTCAGCACCTTTTTTCTTTTCTACGGTTGCTGCATAATCTTTCTGGAAAAACTCGCCGGCACGTTTCTGGAAAGTAGAATCTGCTTCGTTTTTCTCTTTTTTAAATACTTTTTCAATTTTAACAGTAAAAGTAATGTATTTATCGTTTTTAAACTGCTCTGGTTTAGGCTGTTTTGTGTGCAAAGCCATTGTATCCAAATTCACTTTAAATGTTGCACTGTCACCTTCACCAAACATGGTTAATACATCATTCATATCACCATCATAAGTTTTCTTTGCTACCGGAAAAACAGCAGGCATTTCTGTATTGTAAGTACTTTGCAAAAGTGAATCTTTATCATTTTTCTGAATAAAGTTCATTTTAACAATATCACCTTCTTTAATTTTTTCTTTTCCTTCTGTGTGGTGAATGGTATACAACAAACCTCCGGCACCCTTTTTCTCTTTGTTACAAGCTGCTAAACCTAAAGTTGCTGCTGCTAGAATAATAATTCCCTTTTTCATTTAATTTATTTGAATTTAAAGTTGTTTTCTTTTGCTGTTAAGCGATTAATTGATTTTTATATTCTTCTAAAATTGAAGTAAATTTATCTACTACTTCATTTAATGACAATTCTGATGCTCCACCCGCAGCATTGCGATGGCCGCCACCACTAAAATATTTTTTACAAATCTCATTGGCCGGAAAATCTCCTGTAGAACGAACAGAAAGTTTTACTTTGTCTGGTCTTTCAATGATCAACGCAGCCAGTCGGATTCCGTTTATCGATAGCGCATAATTTACTACACCTTCGGTATCGCCGGTTGCACTATGAAATTTTTCCAGTTCTTCTTTCGTAACCGAGATGATTGCGGTATTGTATTCTCTGATAATCTGAAGTTTATTAGACAAGCAGTAACCCAAAAAACGGATGCGATTTTCGCTTGAATTGTCATACACCAATTGGTGAATTTTCCAGTGTTCTGCGCCAAAATCAATAAGGCATGCTGCGATGCGGTATACCTCTGAAGTTGCAGATGGAAAACGGAATGAACCAGAATCGGTCATAATTCCGGTGTATAAGCAAGTGGCTACATCTTTATTAATACCTGCTTCATCATTCAATTGATTTACAATAAAATCAAATACCAGTTGAGCGGCAGCACATGCATTAATATCCCAATGGCGATAATCGTCAAAATCTTCTGGTTCAAGGTGATGATCAATCATCACTTTTCGTGCTCCAGCTGCCCTTACCAATTCGCCCAGTTCATTAATGCGACTAAGTGTATTAAAATCTAAACAGAAAATTAAAGAGGCTTCATCAACCAATTGCGTTGCTTTTTCTTGTTCTTCGGTAAAAATTACAACATCTCCGTTATTGGGCATCCAATGTAGAAATGTAGGGTAATCTGTTGGTGTAACCACACGTACATGGTGGCCTTTCTGGATCAGATAAGCATATAAACCGAGTGACGAACCCATGGCATCGCCATCTGGTTTATGATGTGTAGTAATTACAATTCGCTGTGGCGTAGCCAGTAATGTTTTTAATTCTGTTAACGTAAGCATATGTTTTTTGCGCCTGCAAAGCTAAGTATTTTTAACATTAATAAACGCTAATTAACGTTATCCTTTTCATATTAATACATAAAAACGTATTTTTGCAAAAAAATTTTCGACAACGAACACGATGAGCACAAACAGAACTTTTACAATGATTAAGCCCGATGCAGTTGCAAATGGCCACATCGGAGCTATTTTAAATGACATCACTACTGCTGGATTTAAAATCATTGCTTTAAAATATACTAAACTTACAGAAGAAACTGCTGGCCAGTTTTATGCTGTACACGCAGAGCGTCCTTTCTACAAAGACCTTGTAGCTTTTATGTCTTCAGGTCCAATTGTGGCTGCAATTCTTGAAAAAGACAATGCTGTTGAGGATTTCAGAAAATTAATCGGCGCTACAAACCCAGCTGAAGCTGCAGAAGGAACAATCCGTCAGAAATATGCAAAATCTATCGATGCAAATGCTGTTCACGGTTCAGATTCTGATGAAAACGCAGAAATTGAAGGTAACTTCTTCTTCAAAGCAGACGAGCGTTTCTAAGCTTTAAGAGATTTAGAGAATTGAAACCCCGGATTTTTTCGGGGTTTTTCTTTTTGAAAAGAATGGTATCTTTCGCCCCGAAATATACCCTATAAAAATATAAACACACGATGAAAAAAATATTAGTTACGCTTGTTGCTTCCGGAATAGCCTTAACAGCAGCCGCACAAACCAAGCCTGTGGCAAAAAAAACTGCCGCTAAAAAACCTGCCGCAACAGCTAAACCCGCGGTATTGGCATTAAAATCGGGAATCGATTCTACCAGTTATGCTTTTGGAAGTTCTATTGGCGCAAGCCTGAAAACAACGGGAATTTCTTCTTTCAATTACGATGCTTTGTTGAAAGGTTTAAAAGATGTGATTAATGGAGCTGCTCCTTCTATGACGCAACAACAAAGTCAGGAGGCAATTAGCCAAGCCATTTCCAATGCCAATAAAAGCAAATTTACTGCAAACATTAATGAAGGGAAAACATTTTTGGAGCAAAATAAAAAACGTGCCGGCGTACAAACTACGGCAAGCGGTTTACAATATGAAGTGATCACAGCCGGAACCGGAATTAAGCCAACAGCAACAGATTCTGTTCTGGTACATTATAAAGGAAGCTTGCTTAACGGTAAGGTGTTTGACAGTTCTTATGATCGCGGCGAGCCGATAACTTTAACATTGGGCCAGGTAATTAAAGGGTGGACAGAAGGTTTACAATTAATGCCTGCAGGTTCTAAATACAAATTTTTTGTACCATATGATCTCGCTTACGGAGAACGTGGTGCCGGACAAGACATTCCGCCATACAGTGCATTGATTTTTGAAGTAGAATTGTTAAAAGTAAACGGGAAATAAACGTTTTGGAAAAACATTCTCTTTCTACTGATGTTTGACTATAAAACGATCAGTATGAAAAAAGTATTTCCTTTATTAACCATTGCATTTTTGGTTTCAACACTCAGTAGTTGTGAACTTATCGGCGGAATATTTAAGGCAGGCGTTTGGACCGGAATCATTGTTGTGGTTGTGGTTGTTGCCTTAATTATCTGGATTCTGGCCAAGATATTTGGTGGCGGAAAAAGTTAAACAAATGCAAAACACAAAACATAAAAAAAGGTATAAGAACAGTCTTATACCTTTTTTATGTTAAATGCCCTGACGGTACTAAAGAAAAACAATTTCATTAATAACTTCGTTACCGGCGTGTTCATTTAGTTTTTGAATGATGCCTTGCCGAACCAGAACCAATTCATTTTTGATAACTGATGATTCTATCCGGATAAACAATTTCTTATCGTGGATATACAATTTCTTTGTTCTGTTTGCAATGGCGGTGCCCATAATTTCTGGCCAAATGGCTAAAATAGAAGTTTCATCAAATTTGCGGCGCAACCGGTATACATCAAGCATTTTGCTGATGGCATCTTTCATGGTTACATCATTCGGTTTACGCATGGCTTATCTCTCCGTTATCTACTGTGAACAAAGTTACATCAACTTCTATCTTTTCAAAAATAGATTTTACCCTTTCTATTCCGGTATCGGTAATAAAGATCTGACCAAAATCGTGATGCGAAACCATTTGCATTAATTTCTGCACACGGTGATCATCAAGCTTATCAAAAATATCATCCAATAGCAACAGCGGCTTAAATCCCTTATGCTTAGATAGATATGCATACTGAGATAATTTAAGCGCTATGAGAAACGATTTTTGCTGACCTTGAGATCCGAATTTCTTTAGTGGCATTTCATGGATAGAAAACACCAGTTCATCTTTATGTATTCCGGTAGTTGTACGTTCCAGAACCCGGTCTTTCTCTACAGATTTTTGCAACAAAATCTGAAATGGAAGCTCAGAAAGCTGAGATTGATAAAACAACTGAACCGATTCTTTTGCATCTGTTAAATAGCTGTAGTATTGATTAAACAGCGGAACAAACTCATCCATAAACTGTTTTCTCTTTTCAAAAATCCGGTTTCCGGAAACAATCAATTGCTCGTCCAGAATTTCAAGTAAAGTGGGATCGTATTTTCTGGTGATGGCAATTTGTTTGAGTAAAGCATTTCTATTCAGCAGGCTTTTGTTGTATGAAATGAGTACATCAAGATAATTGGAATCGGTTTGAGATATTACATTATCGATGAATTTCCGCCTTTCTTCGCTTCCCTCCATAATCAGATTTACATCGTAAGGAGAAATCATTACCACAGGAAACAAACCAATATGATCGGCCAGTTTATCGTATTCTTTCTTATTCCGTTTAAATTGTTTTTTCTGATTACGCTTTACGCCACAGCTAATTTTTTCATTTTTATTGTTACGGTCAAAATCGCCTTGTACCATAAAAACTTCTTCGCCGGTTTTAATCTGCTGGCTATCTATCGGATTAAAATAACTTTTACAGAGGCAAAGGTAATGTATGGCATCAAGCATATTCGTTTTGCCCGATCCGTTATCTCCGGTAAAAATATTTACAGTATCTGAGAACGGAACTGCGGCATCGCCATAGTTTTTGAAATTGAGCAGAGTAATATTCTTTAACCACATAAATAGCCTGCAATTTACCTATTTTTCATCTTAACGTAACAAATGTTAAATAAATACTTGGCGGGAAAGCAAAAAATGTATCTTTAATCAACTTAGTTAGAATGGTTGCACAAAAATTATTAGAAGGAAACGTTCTTTGGGCCTTTGATCATGAGCTTGTAAAAGAAGGCACTCAGGGTTTGTTTAAGAAAATTGCTGGTGTGTTCTCTTTTTTGCCCCGTTTACACAAACATAAAGGCGAAATTTTACTGGCTTCCAGCGGAATTTATATTGCCGGCGAAACAGAGTTAAGTCTTCCTTTATCAGAAATTGAGGAAGTGTATATGGGATTTGATGATATTTTCCCTGCTTCATCTACAACAAATTTTGGAATGTTTTGGCAACCTATTCGTATAACTTCATCCAGAAATGCCCTTGAAAGACAAATCATTTATCTGATTATCGATTATTCGGGTCTTTTCACCAATAACCAAACCTGGTTTCATACCTTAATCCGTTTGCTTAAATAGTATTCTTCTTCGTATTGGCTAAACAACTAATGTATAATCAAATACTTACAAATAAAGGTTGATACTTTGACTTAAAAATGTATTTTTGCAATCTCAATTTTTTAAACAAACATGTCTACAACAGATAATCAGACTATTCAACCTAGAAAAGGTTCATTTATACAGGAAAACAATAAAAGCTTGTTATTCATCGCAGGTGCTATTGTTTTGTTGGTTGGTGTATATTTATGGTATCAAGGCGTCTACTTAAAAGGCCGTGCAGAAGAAGCAGCAAGTAAAATGTTCAAATCTGAGCAATTTATAGGTGTAGATTCACTTTCAAATAAAGCGGTTAAAGGGGAAGGCGGATATATGGGCTTAGAAGCTATTGCAAAAGAATATGACAATACTAAATCGGCTAATTTGGCTAATTTGTATCTTGGTGGTATTTATTTGCGCAAAGGCGAATACAAACAAGCTATCGATGCATTGAGCAAATATTCTGCTACAGGTAGTCCGGTTGCAGATCCGTTGGCTTTAGGCTTATTGGGAGATGCATACAGCGAATTGAAAGATTACAAGCAAGCGTCTACATATTACAAGAAAGCTGCAGATAAAGCAAGCAAATTCACTTCTCCTATGTTTTTGAAAAAACTAGGTTTGGTAAGCGAAAATCTAAACGATTTTAAAGGTGCTGTTGATTCTTACACAAAAATTAAAACGCAGTATCCTGAAAGTGCTGAAGCACAATTGATCGACGCGTATATCGCAAGAGCTCAAGAAAAAGTGAAATAATTACATTATACAATATTAAAAAGGCCATCAAATTAATTTGATGGCCTTTTTTGTATCCAAAGAACTTTGATGAAAAATGTATCCTTTGGGGATTATTTATTGAAAGCGGTCATTGTTTTTGCGGGACCCATTGTAGCGAAACTTTTAATCAGCTCTACACTCTTATCAATTAATGCAGGCAATTCAAGCTGTTCTTCTTTATCAAACTTACCCAGAACAAAATCAACCTGTCGGCCTTTAGGATAATCATCGCCGATACCAAAACGAAGGCGAGCATAATTTTGTCCGCCGCAAACCTCTTCTATGCTTTTTAAGCCATTGTGACCGGCACTGCTTCCTTGCAATTTCAAACGTAGTTTTCCGAGAGGCAAGGCAAGGTCATCTACAATAACCAAAACATTTTCCGGCGCAATTTTGAGTTCTTTCATCCAATAATTTACTGCTTTACCACTCAGATTCATGAAAGTTGTAGGCTTAATAACATGGAATTTCTTGCCTTTAAAACCAACCTCGGCGTAGTAAGCCAAGCGAAGCAGATCGAAACTTCCATTAAGTCCTTTTACCAGTTCATCGGCAATGTCAAATCCGATATTATGCCTGGTTTGTGCATATTCGGGTCCAATATTGCCCAAACCGACGATTAGATATTTCATGGCGCAAATGTAAAAGATAAAGAGGAAAGCTGCAAAGAGATTTAACAGCACACGCAGAAAGCCGAAAAATGGTTGAGCGTTGAAAAAAAAAGCGGTACAAATTTCTTTGCACCGCTTTAGGGTTTTGGATATCACAGTTGACCTGCGAAACTTAATACTACTTTCTACCTTTAGCAGCTTCAGTTTCTGCTTGTTTCAATGCTCTAGACATTGCTACAGAAACGATAGTATCTTCAGGAGTGTTGGTGATTACATAGTTATCGCCTTTTAAATCGCGAACACGGAATAAACTACCTACTTCTAATTTCTCTAAGCTTACTTCTACGTTTTGAGGCATGTTAGCTGGTAAAGCTTTAACACGAAGTTTACGTAATTTCTGGATCAATTTACCCCCCATTTTAACACCTGGAGAAGTTCCGGTTAATTTAACAGGAATTTCCATAACGATTTCTTTCTCGTCAAATAACTGAAGAAAATCGATGTGCATTAACACATCTGTTAATGGATGGTATTGAGTGTCTTTTACGATTGCTTTAGTTTTAGCACCGTTAACTTCAATCTCAACAAAGTTTACTTCCGGCGTGTAAATTACGTCTCTTAAATCAGCAATTACAACAGCAAAATGTTGTTGTTCTTTACCTCCGTACAATACCGCTGGAACTTTACCTTCGTAACGAAGTTCCTTGGCATCGCGTTTCCCTACGTTCTCTCTTGGAGAACCGCTAATAGCGATTGTTTTCATTTTATTTATATTTATTTATTTGTATTTAGCATTTGGTAATCTGGCACCAAAACTTTCGTTTCTAACCATTTACCGCCTACCTTTTTAATTTTTCTTTTGTTCTGCGTTTGGAGGCTGGCGCTTACTCTCTCGGATCGTTTAACGCCTATACCTTAAACAAATCACTAATTGAACCATGTTCATTTACATTGGCTATTGCTCTTGCAAACAAACTTGCAGTACTTAACACTTTTATTTTCGAGCTTTCTTGTTTCAACGGAATTGTATCCGAAACAATAAGCTCAGTAAGAACCGAATTTTCTACAGTTTCAATAGCCTTACCAGATAATACAGCATGTGTACAAACTGCACGCACACTTGCCGCGCCATTTTCCATAATTAAAGCCGCTGCTTTAGAAAGAGTTCCGGCGGTATCGCAAATGTCATCAATCAAAACCACATCTTGCCCGGTAACATCACCAATGATTGACATGGATTCAATTTCATTTGCCCGTTTACGGCGTTTATCGCAAATGATCACTTCTGCATTGAAAAACTTAGCAAAAGTACGTGCACGATAAGAACCGCCCATATCTGGCGATGCAATCGTGAGGTTAG
The DNA here is from genome assembly GCF_052343045.1 of Pedobacter terrestris. Lineage (NCBI taxonomy): Bacteria > Pseudomonadati > Bacteroidota > Sphingobacteriia > Sphingobacteriales > Sphingobacteriaceae > Pedobacter > Pedobacter terrestris. The sequence goes on from NZ_CP180264.1 coordinate 4,076,017, forward strand.
GCAGTTTTAGGCTTTTGATGTACGGGACAAAGATTACCGATCCATCTAAGTGATCTACCGGAATATCAAAGAACCCCTGAATCTGAGCTGCATGTAAATCCATCGTCATAATGCGGTGAATCCCTGCTGATTTTAACAAATTGGCCACCAATTTAGCACCTATTGCAACACGAGGTTTGTCTTTCCGATCTTGACGAGCCAAACCATAATAAGGCACCACAGCAGTAATGTAATGTGCAGATGCGCGTTTAGCAGCATCAACCATTAGCAAAAGCTCCATTAGGTTGTCACTTGGTTGGTATGTAGATTGGATTAAAAAAACGTCGCAGCCGCGGATTGACTCATCAAAAGATGGTTGAAATTCCCCATCACTGAATTTATGAATCGTTACGTCGCCAAGAGGCTTGCCGTAATGTTCAGCAATTTTGAGCGATAATTCTCTAGAACCTGTTCCGGAAAAAAGCTTTACCGGGTTAAACTGCAATGGCATGATCCGTGTGTAGTTTACGGTTAAAAAAAATCGGATCATATCTGTGTAGATACGATCCGAACTAAAATTTAGTTGTCCGACCTGGATTCGAACCAAGACAAACGGTACCAAAAACCGTTGTACTACCCTTATACTATCGGACAAACTGTTTATCGAAAATCTCTCTTCGAAAGGGAATGCAAATGTAGAAAGCTTTTTTTAATTCTGCAAGAGTGATTTTAAAAAAAATTAAAATTTATTCGTGCTTCTTTCTTATTGCGATGCAAAGATAAAAAAAACATGAAACAATGTGCAACATTTCTATTTTTTAGGTGACTTTTTAAGATGAAAAAACCTAACTCTTTTACTATCAAGGAAAAAAAATTCTATATGCATTACACTAAAATGAATAACCTAACGGGATCGTTTTGCCGCGGCATCGTTACGTCTAGCTATTTGCCCAGGCTTAATGACACTGTAAGTTTCTGGAACTATGGCGGATTTAATATGACAGCATTTAAAATGCTGAACACTTTATCATTGCTACCCACTCTTTATATGTTCTTATCGAAAACAAGCCCGATAAACAGCTGATTAAAATAAAGCTTTTAAGTAATTATGTGATCGACATTAAATCCGGATTAAATCGGCATTTTGCCATTAATTTTTGTTAAATCAATCTACAAAATTGCAAGGATTGTCGACTAGAATGGTTAATTTCGGCAGCATTTTTATGTAAAAACAAGATTTCATTAACAATATCAAAATTCAATGAATTATTCAAAAGTCAATAATATAGTAGGCTGGATCTGCTTCTTCATTGCTACATTAACGTATGTTTTAACTTTAGAACCTTCTGCAAGCTTCTGGGATTGCGGTGAGTTTATTGCATCGGCATTTAGAATGCAGGTTGTTCACCAGCCTGGCGCACCGCTTTTCTTAATGATTCAGCGGTTTTTCTCCATTTTTGCTTTTGGCGATTTAACCAATATTGCATATTGGATGAACATCGGCTCTGCAGTATCAAGTGGTGCAACAATTCTATTCCTGTTTTGGTCTATAACGGCGATTGCAAAGAAAACTGTCGTTAAAACGGGCGAAGTAATTTCTACCAGTCAGCTCATTAGCATTATGGGTGCAGGTGCAGTTGGTGCATTGGCCTATACTTTCTCTGATAGTTTCTGGTTTTCTGCAGTAGAATCTGAAGTTTACGCACAGTCTTCTTTGTTTACAGCAATTGTATTCTGGGGAATTTTGAAATGGGAAGCACACGCAGATGAGCCAAAAGCAGATCGTTGGTTGCTTTTCATTGCCTATATCATGGGGCTTTCTATTGGTATTCACTTATTAAATCTACTAACAATCCCGGCGATTGCTTTTGTTTATTACTTTAAACGAACCGGAAAAGCAACTACATCGGGCATTTTCAAAACCTTAATTGTAGGCATTCTTATTCTTGCCGTTATACAATATGGAATTATTCAATACCTCGTTTCATTTGGTGCCTATTTCGATTTGTTTTTTGTTAACACCTTAGGTTTAGGTTTTGGAACCGGCGTATTGTTTTTTGCAATCCTACTTATTGCGGCATTTGTTTTCGGAATCAGATATTCAATCAAACACCAAAAAAGATTACTGAATCTCGGTCTTATTTCAGCAGTGCTGATCATTTTCGGATATGCATCTTTTTCTATGATTATTATCCGCGCAAAAGCAGAACCGAATTTGAATAACAGTGCACCAAAGGATGCTTTTTCATTTTTAAGTTACCTTAACCGTGAGCAGTATGGTGATCGTCCATTGCTGTTTGGCCCGAATTACAACTCAGAAAGAAGTGGCGTAGAAGAAGGTAAAACACTTTGGAGAAAAGGCGCAGAGAAATATGAGGTTGCAGGTAAAAAGAACGATTATAAATATAGCGACAATACTTTATTGCCAAGGATGTACAGCGGAGATGATCCACGCCATGTAGACTTTTACAAAGAATGGATGCACCTTGATGATTCTAAAAAACCAAATGTGGTGGATAACGTTGGCTTTTTATTCAGTTATCAAATTGGCTACATGTACATGCGTTATTTCCTTTGGAATTTTGCCGGCCGCCAGAACGACGAACAAGGTCAGGGCAGCGGTTATGAAGGCGAATGGATTAGCGGCATTAAATCTATAGATGCATTACGCATGGGCGATCAAAGTCATTTGCCACCATCTACTATTGATAATAAAGCATATAACCGCTTTTTCTTTTTGCCATTAATCTTGGGAATTATGGGCGCAATCTGGCATTTTAACCGCAATCAAAAAGATGCTGGTGTAGTTGCCTTATTGTTCTTCTTTACCGGTATTGCTATTGTGCTTTATCTTAATCAAAAACCTTTAGAACCGCGTGAACGTGATTATGCTTATGTAGGGTCGTTTTACGCTTTCGCCATATGGATTGGGCTTGGTGCACTTGCCATTAAAGAGTGGCTGTTCAAAAAGCTCACACCAACAATGGGTGCTGGCTTAGCAACGGCAATTGGTTTACTTGCTGCGCCGGTAATTATGGCTGAGCAAGGTTGGGACGATCACGACAGATCGACCAAATTGGTTGCCCATGATATTGCATTGGATTATTTACAATCTTGCGCACCAAATGCGATCCTGTTCACCTATGGTGATAATGATACGTATCCGCTTTGGTACATTCAGGAAGTAGAAAATGTCCGTCCGGATGTTCGGATTGTAAACTTGAGTTTGTTTGATACAGATTGGTATATAAACGGTTTAAGACAGAAACAAAATGAATCTGCGCCATTACCAATTACGATGAAACCAGAACAGTATGTTCAAGGCGAACGTGACGTAATGCCTTACGACGATTATAAAATTGCAGGCAATGTAGAGTTGAAAAACATTGTTGATTTATTATTATCAGATAACCCGGAAGACAAAGTTGCCATGCAAGACGGTAGCAAATCGAATTTTCTGCCAACTAAGAATTTTAAAATGACAATTGATCCGCAGCAGGTTTTAAAAACCGGAACGGTTCCGGCTGCTGATGCAGGTAAAATTGTTTCAGAAATGGACTGGAAATTCAACAAAGGATATCTAACAAAAGGCAATCTTGCTATGCTGGATATTTTGGCACACAACAATTGGGAACGCCCGATTTACTTCGCATCTACAGTACCTTCAGAACAATATAATGGTTTGGATAAATATCTTTACACTGAAGGTTTAGCCATGCGTTTACTTCCATTGACTCCAGATACCACAAGTACAGAAGAGCGCTCTGAGCAATCTAATCTGCCTGCTTTGTACAACAATGTAATGACGAAGTTTAAATGGGGCAATATGAAAACGGCAACATACCTTGATCCGCAGTCATCTGACGATACCTTCATTTTTACCAATATCTTCAGCAATCTTGCCGGAGGTTTAATTAAAGAAGGTAAAACTGCAGAAGCGAAAAAAGTAATGGATAAATATTTTGAGGTGATGCCTGAAAGATTCTTTGGAATCAGAACGGTTGTAGTGAAATTCTACATCGCTGAAAATCTTTATAAACTGGGAGAAACCGCCAAAGCGAATGATATGATGTTGAAGTCCGGTGATTATATCAATAAAGAACTCGGTTATCTTGCAGATATTTCCCAATCAAAAGGAAGCCTAACAGGAATGCAAAACGTTCAAACTGGTTTATATTACCTAGACCGTATGGTTAGAACCAGTAAAGCATCTGGTCAGGAAAAAGTAAGCAATCAGTTGCAAGCGATTTTCAACGGATTGGAAGCACGTTTCTCTGCTTATTTCCCTCAGCAACCTGCTCAATAGGATCATACTTAATTTAAAATACCAAAGCCGTTACATCGCAAAATGTAACGGCTTTTTTGTTTTCCGAGCCAAAGCAACCACCAAAATTTATGCTTTCTAAATCAAAACAAAGCAAACCGAACTGACAATCAACACAAAACATTATATTTAAGCATGTCTGATCAATACAAAATTCGTGATCCCGATGCTATTTATTTTCTCACTTTTACTATCGTTGATTGGGTCGATATTTTTACACGTATAGTGTATAAAGACATCGTTATTGACGCGTTGAAATTTGCTCAATCGAAAAAAGGCATGAGCATTTACGGATATTGTTTGATGACGAACCACATTCATCTTATTGCTGCATCGAAAGAAAATTTTAAACTTTTTGAAGCAATACGGGATTTCAAAAAATTCACCAACAAAGCAATTATAAAAGAAATTACAGAGGGAAACGAGAGTCGGAAGAAATGGCTCCTGAATAAATTTAGCTTTGCAGGGCGATATTCACAACAAGTCGAAAATTACAAAGTGTGGCAAAATGGTTATCACGCAATACAATTGGACGATTTCAAATTAACAGTTCAGAAGCTAAATTATATTCACCAAAATCCAGTGCGAGCCGGTATTGTTTATGAACCGGAAGATTACATTTATAGTTCTGCTTCCAATTACAGCAGTTTGCCGAGTATATTAAAAGTAGAACTTTTAGACGTGTATTGATCGTCGTGATTGATTTTGGAACAACGAATTTAATTTTGCAGTTTCTAGCGCTCGTTTCCAACGAGTGCATTATAGCTTTTCGATTGTATCGAAACTCCAAGCAAAAATCTTGTTGAAAACAATCTGCTACTTCACCACTCGTTATAAACGAGCGGGAGTAACACAACGCTTGCGCTCGTTTCCAACGAGTGCATTATAGCTTTTCGATTGTATCGAAACTCCAAGCAAAAAATCTTGTTGAAAACAATCTGCTACTTCACCACTCGTTATAAACGAGCGGGAGTAACACAACGCTTGCGCTCGTTTCCAACGAGTGCATTATAGCTTTTCGATTGTATCGAAACTCCAAGCAAAAAATCTTGTTGAAAACAACCTGCTACTTCACCACTCGTTATAAACGAGCGGGAGTAACACAACACTTGCGCTCGTTTCCAACGAGTGCATTTGGCTTTTCGATTGTATCGAAACTCCAAGCAAAAAATCTTGTTGAAAACAATCTGCTACTTCACCACTCGTTATAAACGAGCGGAAGCAACACAACACTTGCGCTCGTTTCCAACGAGTGCATTTAGCTTTTCGATTGTATCGAAACTCCAAGCAAAAATCTTGTTGAAAACAATCTGCTACTTCACCACTCGTTATAAACGAGCGGAAGCAACACAACACTTGCGCTCGTTTCCAACGAGTGCATTTAGCTTTTCGATTGTATCGAAACTCCAAGCAAAAATCTTGTTGAAAACAATCTGCTACTTCACCACTCGTTATAAACGAGCGGGAGTAACACAACACTTGCGCTCGTTTCCAACGAGTGCATTTAGCTTTTCGATTGTATCGAAATTCCAAGCAAAAATCTTGTTGAAAACAATCTGCTACTTCACCACTCGTTATAAACGAGCGGAAGCAACACAACACTTGCGCTCGTTTCCAACGAGTGCATTTAGCTTTTCGATTGTATCGAAACTCCAAGCAAAAATCTTGTTGAAAACAATCTGCTACTTCACCACTCGTTATAAACGAGCGGGAGTAACACAACACTTGCGCTCGTTTCCAACGAGTGCATTTAGCTTTTCGATTGTATCGAAACTCCAAGCAAAAATCTTGTTGAAAACAATCTGCTACTTCACCACTCGTTATAAACGAGCGGGAGTAACACAACACTTGCGCTCGTTTCCAACGAGTGCATTATAGCTTTTCGATTGTATCGAAACTCCAAGCAAAAAATCTTGTTGAAAACAATCTGCTACTTCACCACTCGTTATAAACAACCGAGAATAACATTACCCGAAAACGGACTCAAATAAAAAATCCCGCTCAACTCGGTTGAACGGGATGTAAATTATATTAGTGAATGATTATTCGTTTACAACACCCATTTCGCAGAATTTGTTAATTCGTTGCTCGATAAGTTTGTCGGTTTTAATTTTAGTTAACGCAGTTAAATCTTTAACCAAATATTCTTTTAACGTTTTCCCCATCAATTCCGGATCTTGATGTGCGCCACCCAAAGGTTCAGGGATAATACCGTCAATTAATTTGTTGCCAAACATATCTTCTGATGTTAATTTAAGGCAAGCTGCTGCTTTCTCTTTGAAATCCCAACTTCTCCAAAGGATAGAAGAACAAGATTCTGGTGAGATTACAGAATACCAGGTATGTTCAAGCATATAAACTTTATCGCCAATACCAATTCCTAAAGCACCGCCAGAAGCACCTTCACCAACAACTACACAAATGATTGGAACACGCAAAACAGACATTTCAAGAAGATTACGTGCAATCGCTTCGCCTTGTCCGCGTTCTTCTGCTTCCAAACCTGGATACGCACCCATTGTATCAATAAAACTGATAACAGGTTTGTTAAATTTTTCTGCTAAACGCATTAAACGCAAAGCTTTACGATATCCTTCAGGGTTTGCCATTCCGAAATTGCGAAACTGACGTTCTTTGGTATTCTTTCCTTTTTGATGACCAATAACCATAACGGTTTGGCCGCTAATAGTTGCAAAGCCACCAATAATTGCCTTATCATCTTTTACGGTTCTATCGCCATGCAATTCGATGAAATCATCGCAAATCATATTGATATAATCCAAGGTTTGCGGCCTGTCTGGATGGCGGCTCATTTGAACTTTATTCCATCCGGTTAAATTGTTGTATAAATTTTCGGTGGTTTCCTGTAATTTACCTTCAAGTTCATCTAACGTGGCAGACATATCTACCTTAGTTTTTTCTGCAACTTGTTTAACCTTTTCCATTTGCTGAACTAAATCAGCAATTGGTTTTTCAAAATCGAATGACGTTTTTATCTGCTCCATAATCGGGCTGTAAATTTAGGGATAAATATTTAATTATGAATGCTTCTGATTCGGAATACAATAATATCCTGCTTTAACTTGCATAAACGAGGTATTTACTTTCAATCTATTTACAAAACTTAGCTGTTTTTAGAACTTTGCCGAAGCGCCTGTTTTTGGCAAAGCATTTATGATAAAATCGCGAATGTGGTTATTGGCTGTTTTTAAATCTTCTTTGCGTAAATACATCATATGTCCACTACGGTAGCCCTCCCAACTCATGCGGTCTTTTAGTTTTCCGCCGGCATCCAATTGCCACATACTATATTTTGCGTTGAAATAATCGCAGGCTCCATCATAATATCCAGACTGAACCAGTAAATGTAAATACGGATTTTGTGCCATAGCCTGTCGTAAATTATCGCCGGTACGATCGCCACTGTTATCCCATGGATAAACCGATCCAAACATATTATATTTCAGGTCAGTTTTGTAGTTCAGCTCGTTTCTGATATACATATTGATGGCAGGCGTAAAAGAGTGTAACCACGAAGTAAGTTCGGCATTGTAATCCGGGCTATCTCCGGCAGACATTTTATCAATTCCGCGGTATCGCGAATCCAATCGGCCAACAGTAAAACCGCTATCTCTCATGAGTGCTTTCCAAAAGAAATTTGTCGGTACATCAAGATTATAATCCAGAATATCTTTCTCAGACAGGCCAGAATACTGTGCCATTTTTGCGGCGATTGTTTTCTTTTGATCTGCCGCCAACGTATTCCCCTGAGCAATTGCCGGAATGAGTTCTTTAATCGTAAACTGTTCTACCTCTGGCAACACACTTGTTAAATCTTTGTGCTGTAAATCCGCGGAAAGCATTTTATGATACCAGGCCGTAGCAGCGAAATAAGGCAAGCGAAGTGCCGCATCTACCGGGCCGCTGCGCTGGATGCCAAGCTCTGTCGGAGAAACCAATACAACTCCGTTTAAATACATCCATTGGCTATTTTGTAATTCTAATGCCAATCCGGAAACACGGGTTGTTCCGTAACTTTCACCGATTAAAAACTTCGGCGAAGCCCAACGGTTGTTGCGCGTTACAAAAGTGTTGATCCATTCTGCAAGATATTTGATATCTGCACGAACGCCAAAAAATTTATTTGTTGGAATATCTTTACTTACTGCTCTGGAATATCCTGTATTTACAGGATCAACATAAACAATATCTGCTACATCGAGAATGGAATATGGATTTTCTTTGTATCCATAAGGTTGAACCGGATAGCCTTCATCATCAATATTCAAAACCACAGGGCCGGTATACGCAATATGCATCCAGACAGAAGCTGAACCCGGACCTCCGTTAAAGGAGATTACTAATGGTCTTTTCTCTCGATTTTGAACATCGCTCCGTTCATAATACGTATAAAACAAACCAGCAATTGGCTTTCCATCTTCATCCCAAACGGGCAAAGTACCCGTTGTGGCTTTATAAGCAACGGATTTTCCGCCAATGGTTACCGTGTGATTGGTAACTACTGCACTTTCTACTTTAATGTTCCGATCATTTGCAGAAGTTTTCGGTTCTTCTTTTGGTATTTGCGGCACAGCCGATGGAATATCTTTAGATACATTTCGCCGTGGCGATTGCTGTGCATGTGCAAGGCAGCCTGCAAGAATCAGACTGCTTAGTATAAGTTTAGTTTTCATGTATTTGATTTGGCAGTTAAATATCAAATTATAACTGCCCGAATCAAAGACCGCATTATAAATGTTACTGTAGAAACAGGTCGAAAATTTTAAATCCCTAAAACTGATTTTTACTTCAATGTATTTTTACTAAAAATATGGTATTCTCCTGGTGCCAAACTCATATTATATGTGGTTCCGCTTAAATTTATTGAACTGCCCACTGCATCCAACCAATTTCCGGATGAACCGAAATCAACATTTGCTGTCTGACTTGCTACATCAAAATTACCAACAACAATTACGGTATTTATGCCTTCTGTAAGTTTGATGTATTTGATCGCTCCAGACAGATTATATGTAGAATTGCTTGAATTAAAAATGGTATTGTTTTTTTTCAGTTTAATAAATTTTGCATAGGCATCATATAAAGCCTTCCGGTTTGCGTCTGTGTAATATTCCCATCTTATGGGTTTCTCGCCGGTGCGGCCGTTGTAATCAATATTTACATCGTAACCAAGCTCTCCAAATTGCCAGATCATTTTCGGGCCAGGAATACTAAATAAAAATGCAGCGGCAAGTTCCTCGCGTTTTAGCGATGTAGCCAGGTTATTTTTAATGACGTAATTGCCAGATGCATTTCCGTAAGTGATATTTTTAAAATTCAGTCGTTCTTCATCATGGCTTTCTCCGTAAGTCACCAAATTTTCTGATTTTGAGAACCCGTGTTTGGCGTAAAAACCCCAGGAGAAATCAGAATTACCCAACCAACCCATTGTAGCTTCATTCATGTTGTAGTTGAGGTTATTCCACAACATCATCCCTTCATCGGCCAATACTTTCTCTTCAGATTCTTCTGCAAAATGTTCCAGAATCACATAAAAATTATTCGGGTCTATGCTCTTGATGTAGCTATTATACTCTTTCCAGATTGCCACTCTGCTTGCATCATACAAACGAAATTGTGTATCGTCTGTTGATGCTTTTTGTGTAAAACCTTTGGAGAGATCAAACCGGAAACCATCAATTTTATACTGTTGCATCCAGAATTTTATCACATTTTTAGCAAAATATTTCGTCGCCACACTTTCGTGGTTAAAATCAAAACCAACGTTAAAAGGATGTTTTGCATCTACATTAAACCAAGGACTTGAAGTTGTAGGCTTAGCACCATCGAAATACAACTGAACCATCGGAGATTGCCCGAACGAATGGTTTAGTACCATATCTAAAATTACGGCAATTCCTCTTCCATGACATTCATCTATAAAACCCTGAAGAGCGGTTTTGGTGCCGTAATATTTATCTGGAGCAAAATAAAATGAAGGATTATATCCCCAGCTTAAATTTCCTTCAAACTCATTTACGGGCATCAATTCTATCGCGTTAATACCTAGAGCAGATAAATAGTCTAGCTTTGCCAGCGTAGAAGCATAATTGTGATCGCTGGTAAAATCACGGATTAGCAATTCATAAACCACCAGATTGTTTTTATCGGGGCGTACAAAGCTTGTATTTTTCCAGTTGTAAACCGATTGATTGGCTTGCATTGTACTCACAATTCCAGTTGTTTTTCCTGTCGGATAACTTTTCAGATTCGGGTAAGTTGAAGCAGTGATGTAACTGTCGTTATCCGGATCGAGAATTTTTTCACAATATGGATCGGCTACTTTTAAATTCCCGTCTACCAGAAACTGATATGCATATTCTGTATTTGGATTTAAGTTATCGATTTGTGTCCACCAGTTATTTCCATCACTTGTTTTTTTCATTGGGTTTGCTGTCGCAGACCAATTGTTAAACTCGCCGATTAGCGCTACAGAAGTTTTTCCGGGCGCATATAAAGTGACAATTGCCGAAGTACCATTATTAATAAAGGCGACACCGTCTTTTGCGCCTGATGGCAACTCGCCGTTATTGGTAACCGGATTGGGGTTGGCATTCTCTTGAGTATTTTTTTTGCAAGAAACACCCAGGCCCGCCACTGCAAGCAGCAGGTAAATCACTTTTCTCATAAAATTATTTGGTTAGGGAAATTTTAAATTTGAAAGATTTAAGATTCTTTTTTTGTTTGGATATAGAGCACGGAAACGGCACCGAGAATCATAAAAATACCGGCCAGAACAATAGCATATATCGCTTTATCGTTGTACAAATGTTTTACAATCATACCGCCAAAGAAACCGTTTACAATTTGCGGCATGGTAATAAAGAAGTTGAAAATCCCCATATACACGCCCATTTTCCTTGCGGGAATTGATCCTGATAGGATGGCGTATGGCATTGCTAAAATACTTCCCCACGCTAAACCAACACCAATCATAGAATAGATAAGATAATGCGGATCTGTAATGAAATAAATAGACAATAAGCCAATACCGCCGGCTGTAAGAGAAATTGCATGCGCTATTTTTTTACTTGTGGCTTTGGCTATAGCAGGCAAAAGCAATGCATAAATAGCAGAAACGCCATTGTAAATACCGAACAACACACCAACCCAGTTGCCTGCATCAGCAAATTTTACCGATGAGGTATCGCCTGGCGCAACATTGTAAATGTGCTGAGCGATGGCGGGAGTTGTAAATACCCACATAGAAAACAATGCAAACCAAGAGAAAAACTGAACCAAACCCAATTGGCGCATGGTAACAGGCATATTTGAAAAATCGCGAACAATACTCTTCAAACCTGTTGCTTTAGATTCGTCTGGAGAATGTTCGTGGTATTCATTCATTTCTTCCGGACTATATTCTTTTGTAGATGCAATCGTGTACAGAATTGTTCCAAGCAAAATTGCTGCGCCGAAATAAAAAGAGTAAATCACATTGTGCGGAACCTGCCCTGCTGCCGCAACTTTATCTACACCGAAGTATTCTGATAAAATATAAGGCAACCACGAGCCAGCAATTGCACCCGCACCAATTAGAAAAGTTTGTACAGAAAAACCAAAACTGCGTTGATCATCGGGCAATTTATCCGCCACTAAAGCTCTGAAAGGTTCCATAGCCACGTTGATAGATGCATCCATTATCATAAGCATGCCGGCACCAATGATAATTGGAGGCAATAAACTCGCCATTAAGGCAGAATTTGGCATCAGAATTAGCGCAATAGCGGTTAAGATTGCGCCAACCAAAAAGTAAGGGCGACGTCTCCCCAATCGATTCCAGGTTTTATCACTATAATGGCCAATAATAGGCTGAACAATCATTCCGGTAATGGGTGCAGCAAGCCAAAAAAGAGAAAGATGCTCTACATCGGCGCCGAAAGTTTGCAAAATTCGGCTTGCATTTCCATTTTGTAAAGCAAATCCAAACTGTATTCCGAAAAAGCCAACGCTCATATTTATAATCTGGAGGTTAGACAGTTTCGGTTTTGATTTTACTAATGCCATTATCGTTCTTGATTTTAAAATACTATAATTTGTGCAGAAACAGGCGCCACAGATACAGGCACACTTGTTCCGGCAGGAATATTTAATTGTCTTCCGGTCAATAAATCGGTTACCCGCTCAGCGTGTTTTGCGCTTAGGATATGTTCTGGAATCTGGATGTTTGCTTCCATATTTTGATGGCGATCAAAGTTTACAACAATCAGCAAACGCTGCTTTGCCGTGTAGCGGATAAACGCATACATCCTATTGTTCATATTCCCGCTTTGCGGAACATCATAAATTTCGCCATTGGCCACAGCATCACTTTCGGTTGTAACCTTTAACAATTGTTTATAATAAGCGCGAAGATTTTTTTGCTCGTCATTTAGCTGTTGGCCATCAAAAGCGCCATTATTCATCCATTTCTGATGATTTGGAACACCCCAATAATCAAAAATAGTTGTTCTGTTGTCATCGCCTCCGTAACCTTCGGCACCAATTGCGGGTTCTCCAACTTCTTGTCCGAAATACAGCATAACCGGCCCTTTACCTAAAGTTGCCGAAACCACCATTGCAGGCAAAGCCAGCTCGGCTTTTCCCGCAAATCCTGCAGATGCAATCCGTTCTTCATCATGGTTTTCTAAAAAGCGCAGCATATGTTCGCCAAAACCAGCACTTTCTACCTGCCAAACCTGTCTGATGTCTTTCACATCTGCAGATGGCTCGTTCTTTATCAATCTTTTTAATCCGTCATATAAACCCACTTTATCATACAGGTAATCGAATTTACCTTCAAAAAGATATTGTTTGTATACTTGTGGATTGTAGGCTTCGCCAAGAAAAATTAAATCTGGGTTCACAGTTTTTACTTGTGGAATTACCCAATTCCAAAAAGCAATGGGAACCATTTCGGCCATATCACACCGAAAACCATCAACGCCTTTATTTGTCCAGAAGATTAGGATATCACGCATTTTTGTCCACACTGGCGGGATTGGATCAAAATATTGCTGTTCGCCGTTCTGATAATCTACGCCATAATTTAACTTAATGGTTTCATACCAATCGTCATATTTCGGACTGGCCGAGAAAACATTATTTCCTGTTGCTTTTGCCGGATTTTCATCGAACTTTCCGTCTTGTATGACAGATAACGGCGTCGTTTTTCCATTTGTAGGAACCACGAAAGCTTGACCCGGAACATAGTAAAAATCGTTCTGCGCACTAAAACTTGTATGGGTATTGTCGTTGCTGCCAAAATCTTTAACATTTTCAGGTCTGGCATAAGAATGGTAACCGCGGGCAACGTGATTGGGTACAAAATCAATCAGTACTTTCAAGTTTTTAGCGTGCGTTCTTTTTACGAGCGCTTCAAACTCCTGCATCCGGTTATTTACGTCAACAGCAAGATCTGGATTAACATCATAATAATCGCGTATGGCATAAGGAGAACCTGCTCGGCCTTTAACCACATCTGCATCATCTACCTGGATTCCGTATGCCGAGTAATCTGTTAAACTGGCGTGTGCAATTGCGCCGGTATACCAAACGTAATTGGCGTGCAGTTCTTTAATGCCGTCAAGTGCCTTGTCGGTTATGTCATTAAATTTGCCAGAACCATTCTGTTCTATAGTTCCGTAAGAAACATTTGCAGTTTGTTTGTTGCCGAATAAACGTGGCAACAACTGGTAAATCACCATTTGCCGATCAGTCATGTTTTTTGTCTTTTTTTGTGCGAAAGATGATGTAGAGAGCATTGTAAAGGTAAAGAAAAGCGCCGCCAAACTCGCCATAGCATTGAGATTGCTACGTTTCCCAAAATAGCAGAGAGTCGAAAAACCCACTTTACCTTCAACCGTTAAACCCTCAATCTTTCTCATACCAATTCGGTATTGTTTACTTCAATCTCGCCATTTGCAGCCAGTTTATACAACTGATTTCTGATGCCGATTTCCAGTTCAGCATGTGCATTATTTTTAATGCTGATGCCTTCGGCAGATATTTTAACTTTCAATGTTGTGCCTCTAAAGCCAATCATAAATGAAAATGAATTCCATTTTTCTGGTAAAAATGGATTGAAATGCAATTTACCATCGCGTACACGCATACCGGCAAAACCTTCTACAACACTCATCCAGGTTCCCGCCATTGAAGTAATGTGCAAACCATCTTCTGTATCGTTGTTGTAATCGTCCAGATCTAAACGTGCAGTGCGCAAATAAAATTCGTAAGCACGCGCTTCATCATTTAATTTGGCAGCTAAAATACTGTGTACGCAAGGTGATAAAGAACTTTCATGAACCGTACGTGGCTCATAAAAATCAAAATTTCTTTTCAGCGTATCCAGATCGTAATCCTCTTCAAAGAAATATAAACCCTGCAATACATCCGCTTGTTTAATAAAACACGAACGCAGAATGCGGTCCCAGCTCCATTTCTGATTAATTGGACGGTCACTTGCAGGCAGATCTTTTACCAAAATCTGTTCCTTATCCATATAACCATCCTGCTGCAAGAAAATTCCTTGTTCGGCATCTGCCGGATAATACATTTTTTCTATAATATCTGCCCAGTCTGCAAATTCCTGAACATTAAAATTCAGCGCTTTTAACAAAGCGTCATATTGCTCAGGAGATTGCTTTTTAACCACCTCTGCGGATTCAGTTGCATATTTTAAACACCACGCAGCCAAAGTATTGGTATACCAGTTGTTGTTTACATTGTTTTCGTACTCATTCGGGCCAGTTACACCGAGCATTACATATTGCTGTTTTTCGGCACTCCAGTTTACGCGCTGTTTCCAGAATCGTGCAATTCCAATTAACACTTCCAAACCGTAATCAGAAAGATAGCTTTGATCGTCTGTATATCGGATATAATTATAAATCGCGAATGCAATGGCACCGTTACGGTGAATTTCTTCGAAAGTAATTTCCCACTCGTTGTGGCATTCTTCGCCATTCATAGTCACCATAGGATACAAAGCTGCACCATCTTTAAAGCCAAGTTTAGCTGCATTTTCTATGGCTTTGTCCAATTGTTTGTGGCGATAGATCAGCAAGTTTTTGCTCACTTCCTGAGGGGCAGTTGCCAGGTAAAAAGGAACACAATATGCTTCAGTATCCCAATAGGTAGAACCTCCGTATTTTTCGCCTGTAAAGCCTTTCGGACCAATATTCAGACGATCGTCTTTTCCGGTATACGTTTGGAAAAGCTGATAAATATTAAATCGGATTGCTTGTTGTGCAGCAACATCACCTTCAATTACAATATCACTTTCTTCCCATTTCGCTGCCCAGGCTTCTGCTTGTTCATTGAATAATGTGTCGAAACCTTTTGCACTGGCTTTTGCTATCGCAGATTTTGTTTCCGCAATCAGGGTTTCTTTCGGATAGTTTTCTGAAGATAAATTCGCTGCGATTTTAATCAGACTGATTTGTTCATTTTCCTGAACATCAATTTCGAATGTCTGCCCAACAAATTTTTCTTTGCGTACAGCTTCCGGATTGATGTTAACCGCTGTATCGTTTTTATACAATTGTATAGCACTTCCGGTACAAACTTCAAAAGCGGTTTTTTTGGTAACCAGTTTCAAATACGCTTCAGTTCCGTTAATTTCATCGGCAACGAAATCCCAGAATTTTTCATCATAGTTGCTGTCCTGATTTTTAATATCACCATCAATAAACGGCGTAAACATAATTTTACCGCTAAAATTAACCGGCGTAATCTGATAATTAATGGCACCAATTTCATCATCAGAAATGCTGCAAAAACGAGTTGCTTTAACAGAAACTGTTTTGCCGTTTTTCAATTTTGCCGTAAAAATACGTTGAAGATAACCGGCATGCATGTTTAATGTCCGTGTGAAATTGCTTACTTCAGCATTTGCCAGATCCAGAATTTCGCCATCAATGCGGATTTCGATTCCAACCCAGTTTGCTGCATTAAGTACTTTTGCGAAATACTCTGGATAGCCATTTTTCCACCAACCTACACGGGTTTTATCTGGATAATAAACGCCGGCAACATAGTTGCCCAACAACGTTTCGCCGCTGTAGGTTTCTTCAAAATTGGCCCTTTGCCCCATCCGGCCGTTACCCAAACTGAAAATGCTTTCTGAAATTTTATTCAAATGTGGATCAAAACCTTCTTCGATAATGTTCCACTCATCTGCTTTGATGTAATTCTTCATAACTTATGTTTTCGTCATTGCGAGGTACGAAGCAATCTCTTACGAGTGTTCTTGCTCACAGTGATTTTCTTGATTAGATTGTTTAGTACCTCGCAATGACGAGCAATTGCCCAACCTATAATTCTTCTAAATCTTTAACCGTTAATTTGTCTAATCCGCTTACCACAACATCTGCATCGGTAAGTACACTTTTTTCGCCAATGCCTATTGCTTTCATTCCGCCGCGTTTTGCTGCTTCTACACCAGCAACAGCATCTTCAAAAACAACACATTCATCTGGTTTAAAACCTAATAATTCTGCACCTTTTAAAAATACTTCTGGATCTGGTTTGGATTTGCTCACCATATTTCCATCCACAATTTCATCAAAAAAATGTGCGAGATTGGTACGCTCAAGAATAATGGCCGAGTTTTTACTTGCAGAACCCAAGGCAAGTTTATAACCAGCGTGATGGATAGCGGTTAAAAAATCTACTGTTCCGGGCAGTACTTCTGCCGGTGTCATTTTTGTAATCATATCTACGTACCAGCTGTTTTTAAGTGTGGCCAGTTCGTCTTTTTCGGCATCGGTTTTTTCTACATTTCCCCAAGCCAGAATTTTATTGAGACTTTCTACGCGACTAACGCCTTTAAGTTGTTCGTTTTGTTCTTCTGTAAAATCGAAACCCATGGTGTTGGCCAAACGTTTCCAGGCTTGATAATGATAAACTGCGGTATCTACCAGAACACCATCAAGATCAAAAAGACAAGCTTTTATGTGCGATTGCGGAGTTAACGTATTTGTTGTTTGTTGCATTGTGTATTTTCTTGCGGATAAATCCGGTTTATTCTAGTTTAATTCCAGCACCAAAGTGGTTTTAGCCGGTACTTTAATATTTTCTACAGAAATGGTTTCGTTCGTCATGATATTTCTGGCAGATTTTAAACCTTCAATACTTTCAGCAAACCGATCTGTTGATAGGCTCTTCTCCTTATCTGCGGTATTGGTAATAACCATTACCGTGCCTTTTGCATTTTCGGTAAAGCGGAAGTACACATAGATATCATCCTGAGGTACATATTGCATCAGCTTTCCTTCTTGTAAAGCTGCGCTTTTTTTCCTGAAATTTGCCAATGTCTTTACATAATTAAATGCCTCATTTTCTTGCACATTACGGCCGTTGGCAATGAATTTATTTTCATGATCGCCATTCCATCCTCCAGGGAAATCTGCACGTACCAAACCATCGGGATTGGAATAGTTTTTCATCAGAATTTCTGTTCCGTAATACATTTGAGGAATACCTCTTGTAGTTAGTAAAATGGCCAATCCCATTTTATATTTGCTGAAATCTTCATTAACCATAGAGTAAAAACGACTCATATCGTGGTTATCTAAAAATATGCAATTGTTATTTGGATTTTTATACAGAAAATCTTGAGCTAAGGTTGCATACAATCGGTTGATGCCATCAGTCCAACCTGTTTTTCCATTTAGTGCTTCGAAAATGGCGTCTTTTAAAACGGCGTCAGTTACACCGGGCAAATGGGTATCAAAACCCCGGTTTACGGTATTTCCGCCAGTGAAGAACGCCTGACTCGCTACTGATGAAACCAATGTTTCGCCAAAAATAGACAGGTGTGGAAATTCATCATGCAATTTGATTGCCCAATCTGCCATGTAAGCGCCGTCATTGTAAGGATAAGTATCCAAACGAAGTCCGTCTATACCTGCATATTCAATCCACCAGATGTGGTTTTGCGTTAAATAGTTCTGAACATAAGGATTGGTTTGGTTCAAATCTGGCATAGATGGAACAAACCATCCATCTAACATTTGTTTTTTATCGCTGGCAGATGCATGCGGGTCCATAACCGGCTGATCGCGATAGCTGGTTTGTGTATATTTTGGCCATTGGTTTAACCAACTTTTCATTGGTAGATCTTTATAAAACCAATGTCCGGTGCCAATATGATTGTGCACAATATCTTTAATAACCTTCATCCCTTTGGCATGTACGGCATCTACATATTTTTTGTAAAGTTCATTGGTGCCATAACGCGGATCAATTTTGTAATGATCAGTTACGGCATAACCGTGATAAGAAGCATGCGGCATATCATTTTCGATTTCTGGAGTCATCCACACTGTGGTAACGCCCATTTCTTTCAAATAATCGAGGTGATTGATAACGCCTTGAATGTCTCCGCCGTGGCGGTAATACATGCTGTCGCGGTTTAAGGTTTTTTCGGCTAAGCCTTTTACAATATCGTTGCTTTTATCGCCATTCGAAAAACGATCTGGCATTAAAAGATAAATAAAATCTTTGTTGGATACACCCTGGATTCTGTCTGCGCTATTGTCGCGGTTTTTCAAGGTGTAGTTGTAGTTTGCAATTTTCTTCCCGTTTACACTGAAATTAATCGGGAACGTTCCCGCTTTTGCGGATGAAGAAATTTCTAAATCGAGAAACAAATAATTAGGATTTTCAACTTTGTTGATGTTAACCAATTTAACCCCTGGATAGATTAAGCTTACTGCTGAGGCGGCAATATTTTCGCCATGAATCAGCAATTGTAATTTTGGATTGTGCATTCCGGTAAACCAGAACATCGGCTCTATGCGTTCTAACTTTTGAGCAGAAAGTTTTGTAACACTTACGAGCAAAAAAAGAACGAGTAAAACTTTATCTATCCCGACAAAAGTCTTTAACAGATTTGTTTGAACATTTTTAAAAGAAGAACTGAGCATATTGAAAGGGTTTTGGAATTGCATCATGCTAAACATGTTTAATGATAAAACCCCGCAGGAAAAAATTCCTGCAGGGTAAAATATAAGGATTAGTTTTTAACCATTGTATAGCTACCGCCCGTAACCTTGCTGGTGTTGGTTGCATCTCCGTGAAGTACAGTTAAGGTGATGGTATATGTACCTGCTGTAGTTACTTTAATGTTATCGCCACCCAATGAAAGCGTTGCACCGCCACCTAAGTTAACATCCCAGGCATGGCCAAATCTGAATTTGAATTCACCAACACCAAGTGTAGTTTTTAAGCTGTATGTGGTGTACTTTCCATCATTTACGCCTTTCATATCGGTATCTGCTGTCCAACCACCTGCTGTAGCATCCCCAATTAGAGACCATTCTAAAGGAGCCGCAATGGTAAATGTTTTGGTATTCAGGTTTACAGTAACTTGTTTTACTACCGCTGTTCCTGCATTTAAGTTTCCGCCGGTTGTACTTAACGTACCAGAACCGCCATCGCCATAAGAAAGATCCCAGTTTTTAGCCGGTGTAATTTTGAACTCCAGGTTTCCAGCTGTGAAAGCAATCATACCTGTATAAATTCCATTACTCGATAATGATATTAAACTATCTGCAGTTGCAGGGGTCCAGCCCTGATATGCACCAGGTGCGTAAATCCATGCCGAAGCCAAATATGGTTTTACTGTTAACGTGAGTACATTAGAATAGGTTAAAGCGTTTACCGCGGCACCAGATTTTAAGCGTACTTCCAATTGAGCAGTTTCTCCAACTTTAGCACCAAGAGCTAAAGCCATCACATTAAGTTCACTCACTGTTGGTGCATAAGTGGTTTTAGACACCACAATTTCTCTTGCTGTAGTAAAGTTTTTCCCTTTTAAGTCTATTTGCAAGGTGGTGGTTACCGGTATCACATAACCTGTTGAAGTAGCCAAAGGATAAGTGAAAGTTACCGCAGCATTTGCGCCTGTAGCTTGTGTAAGGGTTAGCGTTGTTGCAGATGCGGTAAGTGTTCCTGCAGGTGCAACATTACTTACCACCTGGGTTTCATCTTTCTTGCAAGACCAAAGCGAAGTGCTCATTAGCCCGATAACAAGTGTTTTGTAAAATATAGATTTCATCTGATTTATAATCTAAAAATTAATAACCTGTGTTTTGTACCAAATTCGGGTTGGCAATTAAATCTGCCTGCGGAATTGGGTATAAGTTGCGGTATGCCGGCACATTTGCTCCTGCTTTTACGCCCCCTTTAAATGCCCATAAATACGTTGAACCGGTAAATTTTCCGTAACGGATTAAATCTGTACGGCGATGACCTTCCCAATACAACTCGCGGCCACGCTCATCTAAATAAAAATCTGTAGTTAAAGCCGCAGCAACAACGTTACCAGATGTATTTCCGTAAGCACGGGTACGTAAAGCATTAACATACGTTAAAGCTAAAGCAGCGCTACCGCCAGAACCGCCGCGTGCAACAGCTTCTCCATAAATTAAATACTGCTCTGCCAAACGGAAAATTGCAAAATCCAAAGAACTGAACGTTCCGTTTAAAGATGCTGAAGTAACACCTGCCGAAGTTTTGTTTTTAAATTTAGTTACTTTCAAACCATCTGCCGGATCAGTAACATCATCAATTGCAGCTTTAGATCCGAAGAATACACCGCGTTTATCTAAAGTACCTGTTGTATTTGGAAACAGGGCAGGCAAATTTGCACGTGTACGGTTTCCGGTCCAGCCGCCACTTGGCACACCATAATCTGCCGCTACCATACCTTGACTGGCAAAAATTGCCGCATTAATCAAGAAAGTTGTACCACCATAATTGGTTCCATTTACACCATCATAATTGATGGTCAGGATGTTTTCTGTATTGTTCAGATTGTTATCCGAACGGAATAAATTGTCATAGCTGTTGTTCAAGCTATAGCTTGAAGAAATTACTTTGCTTGAATACGTAATTGCATCTGTATAACGTGCAGTACCTGTATATACTTGTGCATTCAGATACATTCTGGCCAATAAAGACCAATCTGCTGCTTTATCTGCACGGCCATAATCGTTTTGTCTGGCATCAGCCAAATCTGGCTCAATTGCTTTTAGTTCAGATTCTATATAGGTAAACAAAGCTGCACGTGTGGTTTGTTTTGGATTTACTTTACCAATATTGTCATCTTCGGTTACAAATGGCGGATTACCAAAAGCATCCATCAATACCCAATATTGATAAGCACGTAAAAAACGTGCTTCTGCACGGTATCTGGTAATATTTGCAGCATCCGTTCCGGTAATGTTCCTTGAAGCCAGTTTTTCTGGCGTACTCTCGCGAAGAAATTCGTTGCAGATTGTAATTTGAAGTAAACTTCTTGAATACAAACCTCTCAAAAATTGATTATCTACTGCCCACGTTGAATTGTTTAATTCCGGAATCCCAGTATCTCCCCATGCACAAACGGCTTCGTCTGTAGGAAGTTCCTGCGATGTCCAAAACAAACGCAAAAAGTCTGCAAAGCCAGCGTTTAAACCGCCTACATCGCTATTATCTGAACCACTCGGACTGGTTAATGCATAAGTTGCATACAATTTAACCAGAGCCGATTTATAACCCGCTGGCGTTGCGTACACAACATCTGCAGTAACATCATTTGTTGGCGTTAAATTCAATGCATCTTTTTTGCAAGAATTTAGCGACACCATTAAAAGTGCCGATGCCAATATTGTTTTAAATGAACTTTTCATTTTAATATTTTTCTTTAGGAGATATAAAGCAGTTGATTTCCGATTTATATCACACATCATCATTTAACTAAAAGCCAACATTAACACCCAATGAATATGTTCTTGGGCGAGGATACAAACTATAATCAATACCTGAAGTTAGCTCAGGATCTAAACCTTTGTATTTAGACACCACAAATACATTCTGGCAGTTTAAGGACATACGGATATTGGTGTTCGAAGTTTTTGAAATCCGGCCGAAATCGTATGCAATACCCAAATTATCCATTTTTAAGAATGAAGCGTTTTTGATATAATAATCGCTCAGATACTGAGTTGTGGTAAATCCAGTATTTAATAAATCTGCACTTGCATTATTGGTAATACCTTGTGAACTTAAAATATTTGATCTTACGCCGAAGTTTGAAGCTACGTTATCATAGATATAATTCCCTAAGTTGGCACGCAATACCGTATTGACTGACCATTTTTTGTAAGAGAAAGAGGTTGTAAAACCAAAAGTGAAATTTGGATCTGGCGATTTATAAAAATACTGATCGCTTGTATTCACCACTCCATCTCCGTTCAAATCTGCATAAACACCTTCAAGCGGTTTTCCAGAGGCATCATACACTTGTTTGTATACAAAGAACGAACCCGGAATTTGGTTTACTGCATTATATTTCAAGGTAATACCTGTACCGCCAGTAATGTCTCCTGCGCTAACTTTTGATCCCGGATCAGGATTTAATGTAAGATTGGTTACTTTTCTTTTATTGTAAGCCATATTTACGCCAAAATCCCAATGAACATTCTCCGTACTGATTGCGCTGAAATTTAAACTGGCTTCTAAACCACGTACATCCATATTTCCTACGTTTGTGGTTAACAAATTGCTAAAGTTTGTTCCTACCGGAATATTTACTGTACTCAACAAATCTTTAGTTTTTTTGTAATACACATCTACGCTACCATAAATTCTGCCTTTCATAAAACCATAATCTAAACCTGCATTGTAGGTTGTAGTTGTTTCCCATTTCAAGTCAGGATCATAAGCCGCCGGACTGTAGTAGTTATAAAATGTGTTACCAATCTGATATTGACCTGTATTGGTGTTAGCATAATATTTAGACAAATAATCGTAGTTTCCGATACCGTCTTTATTTCCGGTTTGTCCGTAGCTCAAACGAAGTTTCAAATCAGAAAGTACTTTACTGTCTTTCAAGAAATTTTCGCCAATGGCTCTCCAGGTAAAACCTACAGATGGGAAATATCCCCAGCGGTTATTTTCTGCAAACTTAGACGATGCATCTGCGCGCATAGTTCCTGATAAAATATATTTATCGGCCAATGTATAATTGAATCTTCCGTAGTAAGACAACAATTTATTACGCTCTACAGAAAAAGGGAATACTGGCGTAACCAATGCGATGCCTGTACCTGTGTAATTTGTGAAATTATAACCTGTTGTAGCGTTGTCATAGTAACCGTAACCTGCAGTTACATCAAATTTACTTCTGATGCTGGCAGCTGTATGCGAATAGTTTAGATAGAACTCTGAGAATTTATCCGATTCTTTACTTAAAGATCTGGAGAATGAGCCATTGGTTGATGCACTTTGCGCTGCAAATGTTGGTACCCTTACACTGCCGTAGCCTTTAGATACATCGTAACCTAAGTTTAAGTTGGCATGCAACTCTGGTAAGAAATGGAAAGAATAATCAAACTTAATGTTACCTACACTTCTTTCTGCCTGGCCGTTGTTATCATTCAATTCCAACAAAGCTAATGGATTACGCGGTGCATTTGGGTTTGGTACAATTGCATCTCCAGTTCCCTGAAGCCACTCAAAATAGTTTCCGTATTTATTTTGTGCATAAATAGGCTGTGTTGGATCAAATTGAATAGCTGCGCCAATTGCACCTTGATTTGCAAAATGTGATTGTGTAATCGCACCTTTCAAATTCAAATCTACTTTCAGGTGATCGTCAAAGAATTTAGGAGAAATAGTAATTGCGCCCGTTCCTCTTTTTAGTTTATCCGTTTTTAACAAACCGTCTTGATCCAAGTAGCCTGCAGAAACGCGATATGGCACACCATGAAATGAACCAGCTAAGCTCAAATTATTGTCTGTAGTGAAGGCATTTTGATAAATTGCATCTTGCCAGTCTGTATTTGCAGTTCCTAACAATGCGCGTTGTGCGGCAGATCCATTTGCATTCACGTAATCGCGAACCTGATCTGCAGAAAGTACATTTACCTTACGTGCAACTGTTGCAATGGAATTTGTGGTACTGAAATTAATTACTGGAGCACCCGAAGAACCTTTTTTGGTTGTAATCAAAATTACACCGTTCGATGCTCTTGAACCGTAAATTGCAGTCGCATTTGCATCTTTTAATACTGTAAAGGTCTCAATATCATTCGGATTGATTAATGATAAAGGGCTTGGTGCATTGTTAATCGTATTTCCACTAAAAGGAACCCCATCAATAACGATTAATGGATCGTTACTTGCATTTAAAGAAGCCCCACCGCGAATACGAATGGTAGAACCTACACCAGGCTGGCCGCTATTTGATGTGATGTTCACACCCGCAACTTTTCCTTGGATCAATTGATCTGGCGTTGTGATTACACCTTTTTGAAAATCTTTAGCACTTACTGTTGTGATAGATCCGGTTAAATTTTTCTTTTCGGCTGTACCGTAACCAATTACGACAACCTCATTTAGTTTTTGTGCATCTGGCACCAGACTCACATTTGCTACCGCGTTTGCAGATACAGCAACTGTTTGTTCTAAGGTTTGGTAACCAATAAAGCTCACAACAATCGTTATAGAGCCATTTTGCAAACTTGCAATCTTGTACATTCCACTTACATCGGTTGATGTACTTCTGGTGGTACCTTTCACCATAACAGAAGCGCCGGGTAAGGGTTGCCCGGTTTCATCAAGCACCTTACCAGACACCGATCCGGTTTGGGCTTTTACGATTAACGCTGCAAAAACCAACAGCACTAAAAGTCCCTGTTTTAACAGGTAAAATACTTTCATATTCGAAGCTCTTTTAAGTATAAAAATTTGGTTAAATATTATTGTGATTTACACATAGGACTAATTTACAGCAGGAAATTATATTTCAAAATTTATTTAAAAAATAAATTTTGAAAGCAAAATCAATCTCCACTTTTAACGAAAATTTAACATGAAACGCAAAAAAATCGGCATTTAAAAAAGCCCATAAAAACAAACAAAGCACTGTTTTTTAACAAATTACAAATAAAAAGCAATATATTTAAGTGTATTTTTTACACTAAGTCAAATTTATCCGGTTTTTCGGGAACGTTCCCGAAAAAAAGCAATCGAAATCAATCGAAATTTCGGGAACGTTCCCGAAATGAAGGGCAAATTCTGCGTATTTTACACTAAGTGAAGGAATTTTTTGAAAATTTTTAAGCGAAAAAACAGTCGGTTTTTTGCCCTTTGTCCTACCTATTTTTCAGACCTGAAAGTAGAATTTCTGGGGATAATCCGCGACGATAAAACCAATTCTTTTCCGCGGTTTTTATCGGCTGCGCCGTCCAAAATTTCGAACAACATTTTTGCCGCAGCTTCGCCTAATGCAGTTGCAGGTTGCGTGATGGTTGTAAGCGAAGGATTAAGTAATGGTGCAATCTCCAAACTGGAAAAACTAATGACTTTCAAATCGTCCGGAATAGAAATATTCAGTTCGTAGCACGCGTAATAGGTAGCGAAGGCCAAACGTTCTACAGAAGTAAATACACCATCTGGTTTCAATTCCGTTAACGCCTGTTTAATAATCATGCTGTTTTCTTCATAACTATTGCTACAGTCTACAATCAGGTTCTCCTGAAAAGCAATTCCATGTGCAGCGAGGGCATCAATATAACCTTGCATGCGGGTTTTACCAATAGAAAGGCTCTTGTTCACCACAAGATATGCGATTTCACGGCAACCTTGTTCTATCAAATGTGCGGTTGCGGCATAACTACTATCGTAGTCATTTGTAATTACGCGTGGTGTTTCAATATCCTCATAAACCCTATCAAAGAAAACTAAGGGAAGTCTTTTCGTCCCAAATTTATTCAGGTAATTGTGGTCGTTGGCTTCACCAGATACAGACATAATAATTCCATCGGCTCTGCCATTATGCAGTAAACGAATAAAATTTACTTCTTTTTTATAATCGTCGTCTGTTACGTAAATCAGAATGTGATAACCATGCTCACGGGCTACACGCTCAATTCCATGAATGGCCTGTGAAAAATAGTTGTTGGCCAACTCAGGTACAATGATGGCGATGGTTTTACTTTTCTGCTCGCGCAGGTTACTGGCGTAGTGGTTGGGTTGGTAATTAAGTTCTTTGGCTTTAGCTAAAATCCTTTCTTTGGTTGATGGATTAATGTCACTATTGTCCCTGAACGCACGCGAAATGGTTGATGTAGATAAGCGTAACGCTTCCGCTAATTTCTTAATATTGATGCTATCCATTACCGTACAACCAGAGGCTTTAATTGGCCGCTAATATAAGCGATATAACTTTGATATAGGAAAAACAAATTTTCTAAATACATAAAAGATTAAAAACCAATTAGAAGTCTGCTTTGTTGTACAAAGCAAAAATTGCTTTTACGCTCGGAAAAGAATTATTTTTTTTGAAACAAAAAGGGCGAATTGCGTATTTATACTGATATACAAATGACCATCTTTGCTTCAAACAATTAGAACAGCTTATGGCTTAGACTTTACTTTTACGATGAATAAAAAAATACTCATTGCCGATGATGACGAAGGGATTGTTGATGCAGTTACAATGATTTTAGAAGTTATGGGCTACCATGTCGATTTTACGTACGATGGCGGAACTGTACTCGAAGCCGTTAAAAATAAACCCGATTTAATTCTTTTGGATATTTGGATGAGCGGGCACGATGGGCGCGATATTTGCCGCCTTTTGAAAAATGACCCTACATATCGCGAAATTCCGGTGCTGATGATTTCTGCAAGTAAAGACATCAGACAATCTGCAATGGACGCTGGAGCGAATGATTTTATGGAAAAACCTTTTGAAATGGAATCTCTCTTAAATAAAGTAGACCACTTGCTCAACTAATTTTGGTTTAAGGTTTTTTAAAATAGATTTTCTCTGGTATAGATTTAAATACAAACGCTGTAACGTGGCACAACCACAATTTGTGTTTTTTAATTTCGCCCTGGTAATATTCTAGCAGATAGTCGCCGCCACCGCCGAGATTTTCTTCACGGACGTAAACCAATTCCAAAACATCTGCATCTTCCAAATGTTCATCGGCCATTATAAGTTCGCATTTTTCGCCATTTTTCGATACCCAATCCAGCAATATATCTGCGCCTTCTACCATTTGCAAATCAGCCTCATCGCCGCCCCATTCCGGAATATCGGCATACCATTCTCCTTTTGTATTTTTATAAAAGCGGATAGATCTCGTCATACTGTAAAGAAAAAAATTCTTCTTCAATAATGAGGATAAAAATGACGAAATTTATTTTTCTAACATGCCTGACATCCCAAAAAACATTCACAGAAAAATTATCCACGTAGATATGGATGCATTTTATGCATCTGTAGAACAGCGAGATTTCCCTGAATACCGCGGAAAACCGCTGGTGGTTGGCGGGAAACCGGATAGTCGTGGCGTTGTGGCAACAGCAAGTTATGAAGCTCGGCAGTTTGGAATCCGCTCCGCCATGTCTAGCAATAAGGCGTATCAGCTTTGTCCGTCTGCGATATTTGTATATCCGCGGTTTGATGCATATTCTACCGCGTCAAAAGCCATTAGAGAAATTTTTAGCAGATATACAGATTTGATTGAGCCCTTATCTCTTGATGAAGCTTTTCTGGATGTTACCGAAGATAAACTGGGCATTGGCTCTGCAATAGAAATTGCGCAATCTATTAAAGATACCATCAAAAACGAACTGAATCTAACTGCATCGGCTGGGGTTTCGATCAATAAATTTGTAGCAAAAGTAGCATCTGATATGAATAAACCGGATGGTTTAACCTTTATTGGCCCGTCAAAAATTAAATCTTTCATGGAGAAACTTCCGGTTGAAAAATTTTTCGGTGTAGGTAAAGTTACTGCGGCAAAAATGAAGGCGATGCAGATTTTTACAGGTGCCGATCTCAAAAAACTGACAGAAGACCAACTTATTGCACAATTCGGCAAATCGGGTACATTTTATTATCGAATTGTACGTGGAATTGATGAAAGACCAGTTCGAGCCAATCGAGAAGCAAAATCTGTGGGCGCAGAAGATACCATGTCTGAAGATACAAATGATCTGGGCACAATGCATCAGTTGCTGATGCAAATTAGCAATACCGTGGCACAGCGATTAAAAAAACACCAATTGGCCGGAAAAACCATCACGCTCAAAATCAAATTTGCTGATTTTAAAATTATCACCAGAAGCAAATCTTTTCCTCAGCCCATGGATGACCAGGAAAGCATTTTTAAAGAAGCGGTACAATTGCTGGAAGATTCAAACCTTGGCCATGCGGAAGTGCGCTTACTCGGCATTACTTTATCGCGTTTCTACGACGACCTAAAAACGGACATTGCAAGCAGCCAGCAACTCGAATTTGATTTCTAGGCAAACGCATTAATTTTCTTTTGCCACAAGATACATCGGATCTTCCTCTATATTAACTTCGATAATGCTTTCGGCATCTTTCAGTAAACGTTTGCAGTCGTTACTCAGATGCTTCAACACAAGTTTTTTACCCGATTGGCTGTATTTTTCTGTGAGCCTGTTTAGTGCGTCAATACCAGACATATCAAAAACCCGACTGTCTTTAAAATCAATCACAACCTCCGCGGGATCGTTCTGAATATCAAAAAGATCATTAAAATTTTTCACCGATCCAAAAAATAATGGCCCCGATAAAGCATAAATTTTTAAACCATCTGGCAAGATGTTTTGGTTTACCCGAATATGTTTAGCGCTTTCCCAAGCGAAAATTAAGGCTGAAATAATAATTCCAATTAAAACAGCAAGTGCCAAATTGTGCAACCAAACCGTAATAACCGCAACCAAAATGCCCGTTATGATATCTTTTAAAGGCATTTTATTGATGACTTTAAAACTCATCCACTCAAAAGTACCAATGGCAACCATCATCATTACACCAACTAAAGCCGCCATGGGCACACGTTCTATTACGGGTGCACCTATTAAAATAATGGCTAATATGGTTATTGCAGCCACAATGCCCGATAATCTTGCTCTTGCTCCGGCAGATAAGTTGACTAATGTTTGTGCAATCATCGGGCATCCGCCCATACCGCCAAAAAACCCATTTAAGGTGTTTGCAATACCTTGTGCTATACTTTCCCGGTTTCCATTTCCTTTGGTCTGGGTAATTTCATCAACCAGATTTAAAGTAAGTAAACCTTCGGTAAGGCCAACGCCGGCCATAATCAATCCGTACGGAAGTACAATTATAAATGCATCAGTTGTGAAGGGAATTTGTGGCAAGTGAAATGACGGAAAGCCGCCGCTTACCGCAGCAATATCGCGCACGAGTTTGGTGTGGATACCAAATACAAAAACAACTAAAAAAACAACTATAATGGCAACCAGCGATGCAGGAATGGCTTTTGTAAACTTTGGTAAAACCACTACAATGGCAATAGTTAAAGCCACCAACGCAAGCATAATATACAACGTACTTCCGCTAATCCATTCTACTTGACCGTTAACAATGGTTTTAAACTGTTCAAGCTGCGACATGAATATAATGACCGCCAAACCATTTACAAAACCAAACATTACCGGTTGCGGCACCAGCCGAATGAAGCGTGCCAGTTTAAAAATGCCTACTAAAACCTGAATGGCACCTGCAACGGCAACCGCCGCAAATACATATTCAATGCCGTGACTTTTCATTAGCGCAATCAGCACAACAACAGTTGCACCGGCTCCGCCAGAAACCAAGCCTGGCCGCCCACCCAAAACTGCAGTTACCAAACCCATAATAAAGGCTGCGTACAAACCTACCAATGGAGGTAAACCTGCCAGAATAGCAAAAGACAATGATTCTGGAATCATCGTCATGGCTACGGTTAAGCCTGCCAGAATCTCAACTTTATAATTGATCTTTTTCGAGAAATCGAAAAGGTTTAGTAAGGGAGTCATAATGTTGTTTAAAGGTGCAAATATCCGATTTTATCCCGCAAAACTAGGATTCCCCGTTTTTAAATTTGATTAAACGAAAAACGCTTCACCTTTTTAGGGTGAAGCGCCTTAAAGCTGCGAAACAAAATCTATTCCTGATATACATTTAGTACCAGAGAATCTACAGACATGGCCGTAAAAATGCCCAAACCATTGGTTACGTTGGTTGCCGGATTGGTTAAATTGAGCGAGCTTGTACTGCTACTGTTTACAATATTGTTGTATTCTGCATTTACGCGATACAAATACGTGGTGTAAAAGCCAGAAAAAGTAAATGTCATGGCAGAAGTTGAATAAGAAGTTACCTGACCGAGATAAAATTCCAAATCGCGGTAACTGTCTCTTCGCCCAAAGCCACTGCCGATCCGGTTTGGTGTATTGTCTTGATTGGCAAATACTAAAAGATAGTTGTCATTGCTGGCCATTGTCCAACTGAAAACTACCGGAGTAAAAGTAGTGGTTGTGGTAGACGTTGGATCTGGATCTGGTACCGCCTGATTGTAAGAAGACGAAAGAAAATTAATCGGTTTCGGCGGTACAATTGTTTGCGCAGAAATGGTTTTGCCATTGTATTCAAAAGTCATGGTCATGGTTGCATTTTCGGTGATGAAATTGCGATCGCTGTAATAATAGTAACCTGTACTGCTTTCTGATAATGTAACCGTTTGTGTACCGTTTGAAACACGAATGGTGAGTCCCTTAATAGTTGCACCGTAAGTTGTGGTATCCAATAAGCCTTTTTGTTGATAAACACTCATGGTTAATGGTCTGCCCAGCACCAGGTAGGAAACAACCACCGGTCGATCTGCCATAGAATCATCTCCACCATCTTTAGCACAAGATAGAAGTACCGTACTCAGTATAGCAAAGGCCAGAATTATTTTTATGTATCGTTTTATTTCCATTTTAAACTGAGTGTAATGTTTGGTGTAAGACCTAAATAGTTGATGTTTGAAGTAATTACCTGGTTGTTGTAAACCGTATATTCCTTATACCAGATGTTGGTACGGTCATACACATTAAACAGTGAAAAGCTGATGCTTCCGGTTTTACGGCTATCTACTTTTATCAAATCGAGCGTTGCGGCTAAATCTAATCTGTGGTATGCAGGCATACGTTCGGTATTTTTTCCGCTTATAGTCAAATACGTATTTGTAGTGCCGCTGGCATTGTCATAACTGTAACTTGCAATGGGTGCTGAATATGGTTTTCCGGTTGCAAAAATCCATGTTGCAGAAAATGTCCAGTTTCCAACCTTTAGCATATTAACAGATTTAAACTCATTCCGCGCATCTTGATTTGCAGAGAAATAACTCGTTCCGTACGCATCAAATTGGTTTCTTGCTATTCCCATTGTGTAACTTACCCAACCGGTAAACTTTCCGGCTTTTTTCTGTGCCAGAAATTCTACTCCAGAGGTATATCCTTTTCCATTATAAAAATGTTCCTCAAGTGTAGAAGCACCTCGATTCCCGGTTAAGCGTTGCGAATATTCTGTAAGTCCGGTTAAGTTTTTATAATAACCTTCTACATCAAAAAGGTATTTATCAGTTTCATAACTGAAACCCATTATATAATGATCGGCACGGCCTACCGGAATGCTGTTGCCATCAGAAAGTACCCAAAAATCGCGGCTTCCAGCAAGAATATCTTCACGGGTAATCCGGTTCATAAATTGATAAAAACGGCCGGTTGCAGCTTTAAGCGTAAAACGATCTGTTAAAAGATACGATCCTGAAAAACGTGGCTCAAAGTAATACTTCCCGGTTTGATCGTAATATGTACCTCGCCCTCCAATTTTAACCTGTAATTTTTCTACCGGAGAATATTCTGCTTCGCCATAGGCTGATGCAATTAAAGCATTTCTACCCTGATCAATTAAAGTACTGGTATCGTTCTGGCTATATGTATACGTTACATCCTGCGCAGATGCATAACCACCAAATAACCATTTTAATTTATTGCTGGATTGATATTCCCAGTCTGATTTCAGACTCCAATCCTGCAATTTATTGCGTTCTATTGTTCCCGTACTCAATTGAGATTCTGTACCATCATCATTTGTTGTGGTAACGGTGTTGATCCGATCGCGATCACTGTGATAAGTAGAATAACTAAGCAAAGTATTGGAATACAACTTGCTGTCCCATCGTCTGGACCATTTCATACTCGATCCCAAATTGCCATAACTGGTCTGATCTGTAATGCTGGGACCGGTAGAAGTTGTGCTGATAAATGACGGTACACTAATATCCCGGCTATTGTCCAAATTGTCATTCCCCTGGTAAACGCTCCAGGCAATTAAATCTTTTTTGCCCAAACTCACGGTGTATTTTGCGTTCAAATCATAAAAATACGATGCGGGTGTACTTGCTGTCGCGAAACCGCCCATTCCACCGCCAAAACCACCGCCGCCTGTTGCTGTGGTGGTGGTTGTGGTATTAAACTGATTAAAAATTTTATTGTACAAAGGGCCTTGGTAAGATTTTCTGGCCGCAATAAGAAAAGTGCCGTTTGTACCAACCGGGCTTTCGAGATATACATTTGCACTTAAAAAGCTGATATCGCCTGCAAGGTTCCATTCCTTTTTATTTCCTTCTTTTCCGGTAATCTCCGTTACGCTGGATAATCTTCCTCCATATTTGGCAGAAAAACCACCTTTAAACAATTGCACATCTTTTACAGCATTGCTGTTAAATGCACTGAAAAATCCGTATAAGTGATCTACCTGATAAACGGTAAAACCATCAAACAAAACCAGATTCTGATCGGGCGTTCCGCCGCGTACATATGCGCCTGATGAAGATTCATTGCTTGCGCTGATTCCGGGCATTAACTGAAAAGAGCGCAAAATATCTTTCTCACCCAAACTCGGCAATTCTGCAAGTTTAGCCGGCGAAATCTGGAGCACGCTTACTTTCCTTTTATCGGTACTCATAATGCCATCATTTTTCTTACCTTTTATCTGAACTTCTTCTAAGGTATTGCGGGCAATGGATAATGCAACAATGAAGGTTTTGCTTAAATCTATATGTGTCAGATTTAACCGATCTGATAAATAACCAACATATGAGGTTAGCAATACCGCACTATCTGTTGGAATATGCGATAAAGTAAAATATCCATCTGCATTAGTTGTTGCACGGATATTTTGATTTTCGATGCTTACTACCGCACCGGGCAAAGATTCTCCATTAATCTGATCTACAACCCTTCCACTCAGCTGAAAATCTTTAAGTGGTTCTTTTTCTCTTTTAATATCATCCAGTTCATGCGTTTCAATCGTGATGGTTCTCACTTCTGGTACAACTGCTGCCGCGGCGGCTTTACGTTGCAATGCGCGCATTTCATCTGGCGTGCGCACAATATAAATTGTGCCGTCAGGTTCTACCCAGTATTTTAAATCTGCGGGTCTGCAAATGGTTTTCAGCGCAAGATCAAGTGGTTCATTATTAAAATGCTCGGAAATGAGAAATTTCTTCACATAATCCCGGTCAAATATTATTTTCAATTGGTTTGAGGACGCAATGCTATCCAATACAACATCCATAGATGTGGTGAAAAACCCATTTACCTTTACTTTACTCAGCAATTTTTGCTGTGCAAGTACAGGAGAAAACAGGGCGCATAATAAGCACAAGACAAGTATTCTTTTTATCATATAGCGGATAAATTTAGCTGATAAAAGAAGTGCCGTTTAAAATATCGACATACCCAGCCAATTGTGCGATAATCATTCAGTTTTTAGCTACAAAAACCAAAGCCTGCTAAATGAATCCAGACTTGTAGCACAATCACAGACATTCGTAGCCACATTTGGGGTGTTAATCTAAATCTTCGATTTCGGGTTGTACGATTTATTATCTTGCCCGAAAAGAAGATCTCTATAGTGAAACGCATTAACTTATCCATCAGAAAAATACTAATCCAGCCTTGGTTTCATCAAATTATTCCGCTGCTGTTGTGGACTGCATTTTCACTTCTTCCTTTTCTATTTTCGCAAAATGCCATGCCCATTTCTGGCATACACAAAAACTTTGCGCAAGATATGTTTCTACGCAACCTGCTTATCGTTGTGGTATTTTACATTCATTTTTATTTGTTATTTCCTTTAATTAAAAAGCGAAACGGCAAATCCTGGTACAGTTTATTTTTGCTGATTTGTTTTTGCCTGTTCTTTGTTATTTCAGAATATTTGAGACCTAAAGCAGGTTTTATCCCAATGGGAGAAATCAATATGCACGGGCAAAGGCCAGAAAATTCCGTTCAAAAAGCACCGCCATTTCGTTTCTTTTTTATCCTCCCTCCTTTCATTGCCGCCATTTTAAGCAGTTATTGTTATATGCTTCTGCTCAATTTTAATAAGCGGGAAAAAGCGTTGAACGTACGCGAAAATGCACAACTCAAAACCGAACTTAATTTTTTGCGTTCGCAAATCAGTCCACACTTTATGTTTAACGTACTTAACAGTATGGTTTCGCTGGCGCGAAAAAAATCGCCTTTGCTAGAACCATCACTCATCAATATGTCTAGTCTGATGCGCTATATGCTATATGAACGTAATGGCAGCCACATTTTTTTGAATACGGAAGTAGAATATCTGAAAAACTACATCGATTTGCAGTTGCTGCGTTATGGCGATACCGTAAAATTGAATATGTACATCACCGGAAAATTTGAATCGTACAGTATAGAGCCAATGTTGCTCATTCCTTTTGTAGAAAATGCATTTAAACACGGTCTTTCTATGGTAGAAAATCCTTTGATTGATATTTTCCTAACACTGAACAATTCTGCAAACACGCTTCAGTTTGTAGTACTGAATAATATTAGTCCGGTAGAAGATATGAAAGAGACCGCAGCAGAAAGCGAAACCGGAATTGGTTTGCAAAATATACAACGCCGTTTAGAATTGCTCTATCCGAACAAAGCAAAACTGAACATTACACAGAAAGACGATGTGTATAAAGCCGAATTACTAATTAAACTGATATAAATGGATTGCTTGATTGTTGATGATGAAATTTTAGCGGTAGAGCTGGTTGAAGACAACCTGAAGAAAATCCCCTTTTTAAACCATGTGGCATCTTCCAGAAATGCTGCAGATGCATTAAAAATCATTCGGGAGAAACATATCGATCTTATTTTCCTGGATATTAAAATGCCCGGAATCAATGGCTTAGAACTCATTGAAGGTTTGGAAAAACCGCCAATGATTATTCTGATTACGGCATTTGAAAATTATGCTTTAGATGCTTTTAAACTTAACGTTATAGATTATCTGGTAAAACCGGTAACCTTTAGTCGTTTTTTTAGTGCTGTGAATAAAGCTCATGATTTGTTTACGCTTAGGAAACGACCTGTTATTCCCGATACCGGAACTGAAAATCACTTTTTTGTAAACGCCGGTTATTCGCTGATTAAAATCAGGATGTCTGATATTGTCTTTATTGAAGGCCTTAAAGATTATGTAAAAATCCATCTTCTGCAAGATCCTAAGCCAGTAATTACGCGGATTAATCTGAAAGATTTAACTGAAAAACTGCCGCAAAATGAATTTATGCGCATACACAGATCGTTCATTGTATCATTGGATAAAATAGAAGCCGTACAGAAATACCAGATTTTGGTAAACAAAATTGAAATCCCTATCGGAGAATCCTATCGGGATGCTTTGTTAAACTACATTACCGAAAGAAATTTTTAAGTGCCATTGTTCATTGAATCTTCATTTGTGCTATTTATTTTAATAGCATGAATATCTCAAAATCCTTATTTATTTTAGCAGGCATCTTTTTACCTGCATTCGCTTTCGCACAACAAACGGTAAACCCAAGTGGCTTTTCTGTAGCACCGGCATTTGAATTGCTCAGATCTACACATGGAAATGCATTTTATGCGCCCTCAATCAAATTCAATCATCTTTTTAAAAACGGACTTGAACCCGGAATTGGTGTAGAATACGCGACAACGTCCGAACATCATGACAATGGTTTTGTGCTTTACAAATTGCGTTTTGTACCTGTATATGGAAATTTGAAATACAACCTTAAAACCAGTAAAAAGATAAAACCTTATGCAGAAACATCTTTGGGTATTTCGTTTAATAATTATAAAATTGCAGATGAAACCACACCTTTGGCTACATCTGCAGTGCACGAAAAAGGTTTTTATGTATATACAGGTTTTGGCACCAAATACGCGCTTTCATCAAACATAAATACTTACCTCGGTGTTGGCTTCAAAGGATATAAAATGAGCACGAATGATCTCGATATTAATCCGCATGGACTTTCATTTATGCTGGGATTAAACTTTAAATAACATGAATAAACAGTTTACCTTTTTGCTTCTATCTACGCTGCTGTTTAGCAGTTGCGCATTGTTTAAACGCAACCGTATGGTAGATCATAAAGGTATTGAACGCAAAGAATTTAACTTGCCAATTTTCATTTATCCCTCTCGCCAACCCTTAACTAAAAAACTGATTGTATTGCTTTCTGGCGATGGCGGCTGGATTAAATTTGAAGATGAACTGGCTTTAAAACTTGCAGAAAACGGTTTTCAAACCATCGGAATCAATTCCAGAAGTTATTTCTGGGAGCATAAAACCCCTGCAGAAGCTGGAGCGGATTTTACAAAACTCATTCGCAAGTATGCATTGCTATATAAAACAGAAGAAATTTACCTCTGTGGTTATTCTTTCGGTGCAGATGTTTTGCCGTTTATTTACAATCAACTGCCCAACCGGGCCAAAAGGCACATTGTAAGTTTAAGTTTGCTATCGCCATTTGCTACAACAGATTTTATGGTTCATTTTTCAGATCTTACCAATACGGGATCAGACAATTATCCTTACCAGGTAGCAGATGAAGTAAAAAAATTACGCCTTCCGGTATTTTGTTTTTACGGAATTGATGAACAGGAAAAACCCTTAAAAGAAATCTCTAAACCAAATTTTAATTTGAGCTTATTAAAAGGAAACCACCACTACGATCAAACAGAATACGATAAAATTGTATCTGTATTCCTTAACAAATAACCCCTTTATGTTTAAATCATTTCTAACTGCAATTCTGATGACTTTGCCTTTTCTGGGCTTTTCTCAGGATATAAGCAAATTGCCGCTTACTGCCGCAGCAAAACCCAGCGCAAAAAAAATTATTTTTTATTTAAGTGGAGACGGTGGCATGAATAGCTTTTCACAAAAACTGACCGCAGGTATACAGAACAAAAATTTCGCTGTAATCAGTTTAGACAGCCGAAAATATTTTTGGGATCAGAAAACACCAGAAAAAATGGTTCAGGATCTTTCTGCTGCAATTTCCCATTATTTAACCGCATGGAACATAGAGGAATTTTCTATAGTTGGTTACTCATTTGGTGCCGATGCAACATTAATGCTGGCACCTAGATTACCAAAAGATCTTCAGTCTAAGCTTAAATCAATCGTACTGCTTTCTCCTTCTAACGCTACCGATCTGGTCATTAAACTGACCGATATGATGGGTTTTGGCAACAAAGAAGGCAAATACAAGGTACTAGCAGAAAGCAACAAAATTACCCAACCTATTCGCTTTGTTTTTGGGAAAGATGAAGATGCTGCCATTTACAAATCTATTCCAGAACGTAAAAACATCAGCAAAATACAGATTCCGGGTTCGCATAAATTTGATAATGATATAAACAGCGTACTTTCTGCAGTTTCTGAAGGCTTTTAATTAACTGCCTTCAGAAATTCTTTTCAATGCATTGGGTACCTGAAGCAAATGATAATGGTGATGGTATATCAAATATTTCTTTTTCCAACTTGGATAAAACTTTTCTTTATACTTTCTTAATCCTTTAAACTGTGCAAAAGCACGAAGATTTTCATACGCATATTTGATCGTTTTCTGTGTAATATCTACTCCATCTATACCAGATAAAGGCGCTAAACCCATATTTACACTTTGAAAGCCCTGTTCTTTTAAATACAAAAATGTTTTGGCTAAAAGCATATCCAGCACGCCATTTGGTGCGTCTGTTTCTTTACGGATCAAATCATAAGTTGCTTCACCAGGCGCATAATCCGGAATGATATTCAAAAAAGCATATATTTTTTCTTCCTGATCTTCTATTGTCAGTATGGTTTGATTTTTAAGAATACTTTTATCAAAAACACCTTGAGTAAACGCCACTTCTTTCTGGTCAAGCTCGCGCAACCAATTGTCTGATACGGTTTGAAGTTTCTGCAGCAAACCTTCTTTTTGCGGCCCTTCATACACCTTAAAAATAAAACCTTCGCCGCTTAGTCTATTTACTGCGCTACGTGTGGTTTTCATTTTGCCGCCATCTAAAGTAAATGCTGTTAAATT
Organism: Pedobacter terrestris; assembly: GCF_052343045.1. Classification (NCBI taxonomy): domain Bacteria; kingdom Pseudomonadati; phylum Bacteroidota; class Sphingobacteriia; order Sphingobacteriales; family Sphingobacteriaceae; genus Pedobacter; species Pedobacter terrestris. The sequence continues at coordinate 4,114,618 of NZ_CP180264.1, forward strand.
TAAAACGGCTTCTTCTCCTATCGGAATAAATTTTTTCCCTAAGGATTTATACATTTCAAGGGATTCTTCTGGCACACGGTAATAAGCGGCAATGAAACCATTTGCTTCACAACGTTCTTCAAACTTTTGGATCATTATGCGTTTTTCTTCCAGGTTATCTGCTACCGGATCTTCCAGTACAAGCGCAAAATGTCGTGTAATTTTAAAACTGATAAAAGACTTCCTGTCATCGCTAAAATAGATGAACTTATCCGGATAGGTTTTAAAATAATCTAAAGCAGACGAACCTTTTTCATTTAACAATGCATCTGCTTCGGTAAAATCTTCTTCCGAATTATATGGCTTTGAAAAATACGGACGAAGTAAGCTGTATATAATAAACAGAATCACCAATCCACTTGCAATATAGATAGACTGTTCAAAATGTGTCCCAAATTTTGTTCGAGGCTGAAGCGCCTGGTCATCTATAAAGAAAATGACTTTCAGCACCGCCATTACCGACTCGGTAAACTTAAATTCAACCCCGAAATGGCGTTTATCCATAAAATAAAAACCAATTACGCCGTAGGCAAAAACCGCAACAATGGCATATATAAATACCGTGTAACCAATTTTCACAAATTTTGGATGAGGTCTGAGCTTATAATTCCCTCTGGTATAAAATAAGCATGAGCCGGCAATTAATGCAAGAATAGCTTCTTCATAATCTGCCGCTTTTAGTAAGTGCCCAATGATTGAAAATAACGTTAAAGAAAGTGCAACATACCATGCTCTTCGCGAACCCTGAAGCAGAAAAATGCTGACCATAACCAACACCAACCCAAAAACCAGTACAAGCGCATTACTGGTTACGATAAGATCTTCCGGCAGGATATCTTTCACCAACCTTAAACGCGTTGGGATAGACGGCGTGATTGACGAAATAATGTTGACCACGCCTAAAATCAAAATGATAAAAGCAGGCAAAATGCGCAGAATAATACTATCTTTCTTTAGAATAAAGCTGATTACTCCACCGATTAAAGGCAACCAAAACTCGAAAAACCTAAACATTAAGGTAATGGTTGCCGCTGCTACAATAGGAAAACCAAATTGGCCAAGTATAAATGTGAGCGAAACTTCTATCGTTCCCAATCCTCTTAAAAAGGGAGAAGCGATAAGCAGAATCACCATAACAATATATCCAATAATTGCGGCGGGCAAACTGGCTTCGAAACCCAAAGCCAGCATGCAGATATATAAATGAATAATACCGATGAATTCTATCCCAATAGAAACCAGCAAAGTTAACCAGAATTGTTTCCTGTTGATGTGCTCTTCAATCATATCGTCAAATACTGCCGATAATGACGGACGGATTTTAGACAAGTAGGTATAAGCCCAGCCTTTTTTAGAAATGGAATAAACGGCTATGAACAATAATGCGGTAAGCACCAAAAGAAAAAAGAAACTAAGAATTTCCGTAGTGCCAAATTTAGTAAACAACAACGCAACACCAAGTACAGGAATGGCTACGACTACTACGGAAAGTATACCGCAGAAGGCAAAAAGCGTAGACGAAAGATGAATTTTCGATTTCGAAATACCTTCTTCTTCAATTTCTTTCGTAAAAAAAATTAAGGAAGAAAATCCGCCGGCAGGCAAAAAAATGCTGATCAGGTTTCGTTTTAAAAACAGCTTAATGGCGTTCCATAAACTTAAATGAACATTAAGTGCTTTAAAACTGTGCACGTACATTTGTCCTTGCGCTACAATGTATAACGCCGTTAAAAGTATGCCCAAGGCTACATATTCTGTTACGGCAGAATTTAGCTGTGCTTTAATCTGTAAAACTTCAACATGTTGCGCCCGAATAAAAAAGATGGCCATAGCCAGCATAAAAACGGCAAGAAAGAACTGCCAGAAAAATTTATTATAAACCAGGCTCGATATAAAGGTTTTCGCTTTGTGCATATATGATTAATTCCTTCGCAGTCTACCAGACAATTATGAAGTATAAATGAAGATGATTAGTTGGTACTTGTGATTTCACGAATTTATAAAGAACTTCAATAAATCTATCCGAAGAACAGAAAAATAAATACAACTTAACTATTGATTAACACCGCTACACACAAATTTGTGTGCAAACAAACTTTTATATTTTTTTCCGCCTGAATGAAAGGATTAATATTTTTTTTAATTTTTATTGCATTGGTTTCTAATGCTTTTGCACAGAAAAAGCTGATCCGGAAATTGCTTTCTGATGATCAGGATACCACCAGAAAAGCCAGCTTTATGCCCATACCAGTTTTAGGTTATACGCAAGAAACTGGCTTTGAGTTCGGTTTTGGCTTTCTTTTTTCTACTTATGCAGATGCAAAAGACAGCACCAACAGAAGCTCTAATTTTTCTTCTACAAGCTCATATTCTACTAAAAAAACATACAATTTAAGTTTGCTGGGCGATGCCTGGAGCAAAGGAAATACTTACCACGCCATTGCAGAATTGCGTTTTAGAAAAATGCCTTTTAATTTTTACGGACTTGGAAACCATACCGCTCAACATGATCGGGAACAACTGGAGGAGCAACAAATTAAAGCTCAGATAGATCTGGAGCGCACATTTATTCCACATTTTTATACCGGCGTTTCTTTTGATTACGAAAACTACGTGGTGCGGGCAAATAATCCTGATGGTTTGTTTAATCAACGCACCAATATTTTTGGTAAACCTGGCGGTCAGGTCATCTTCTTTGGCGTTTCACAAAGTTATGATACCCGAAATTCAAATAATTATCCCTCACATGGTTTTTTCGGTCGGGTGACTTATCAATACGCGCCTGATTTTTTCGGCGGACAAAACTTTACAGGAAGCCAGTTTGGTGTAAATCTCAGAAACTTCTGGAATCTTGGCGGCAAATTTATTCTCGGTGCGCAAGGCATTTACAAAGGTTTATCTAGCGATCATTATCCTTTCTATTTGCTTCCGCAACTTGGAAATGATGAGATTATGCGCGGTTATTACAATGGAAGATTTAGAGATCGTAATTTTATGGCTGTACAAAGTGAGTTGCGTTATCGGTACAACAGCCGTTTCGGTGCGGTAGTTTTTGTGGCTACCGGAACAGTTTGGGGAAAAAGAACAGACTTCGCTTTTGATTATTTCAAACCCAATTATGGCGCCGGTTTGCGTTACTTTTTCGATCCGGCAAAAGGTTTAAGCGTACGTATGGATTATGGAATTGGCCAGAAATACAAAGGCGAAGAAAGGCAGCAAGGTTTCTACATCAGTTTATCAGAAGCATTTTAATTATAGCATTAAGTATGGTTTATCAGTCGTTCTGGCAATATGTAACACGGATGAACAAATGGCTAATAAATTAATCAAAAAGATATCCGCTATACGCCAAACCTTTTGCAACACTTTTAAAGTTATCGCCAGAGTTAAGCGTAAGATGTGGAAACTTTGTTTTAAATAATTTTTGAATGCTGCCCACCATAGATGTACCGCCGGTAAGAAAAAGACTATCTATATCATGCACAGCAATATTGTGTTGTGCCATAAATTTTTCCAGATATTCTTCAATCCGGGTCACATCCTTTTTCAAAATCTGTTCGTAATCTTCTAACGAGATTTCTTCATCAATATGAATCTCCATATTAGAATATTTAAACGAAGTAGAATTGGTGTTAGAAAGCGAAATCTTTGTTTTCTCTATAGATTGAAAAACAGAATAACCCAAGTTATTTTCTATAAGCGTAATCAGGTTTTTAAATTTGGCATCATTTCCAGAATAATAGTAATAATCCTCTATATCCTTTCTTATCCGTTGGCCGTTAAAAAAGTTCATCTGCTCCCAAGAGCAAATATTTGCAAATAACGATTTTGGCACCGTTAACACTTTCCCTTTGGTTGCTTCATATTGTGTATGCTTACCGAAATAAGGCGTACCTTTTTCCCACATAAATGCCGAATCAAAACTATCACCGCCAATATATATACCTCCTGTAGCCATCATATCGTCTTTCCGGTTTTTACTGCCCACCTTTTCCGGGTCGAGTACCAGGTACGTAAAATCCGTAGTACCGCCACCAAGATCGGCAACCAGAACATTTTCTTTCTTTTGCAATGTTTTTTCGTAAGCGAAGGCAGCTCCAATAGGTTCGAACTGAAAACGGACTTCCGTAAAACCCGCCAGATCTGCGGCTTTACTCAGTCGGTTTTGTGCCAATGTATCTTTCTGAACGTTATCATCATCAAAAAAAACCGGGCGACCAATAATCGCTTTCTGGCAATCTACGCCGGTTAATATATCCGCTCTGGTCTTTAGCTCTTTCAAAATTATAGCAACCAAATCAGAAGCGTTATATCGCCTGTTGTGGATGCGCGTTTCCGTAAAGCTGGTACGCGATAAAATTTGCTTTATAGATTTAATGAACCGACCTTTCATTCCATCGTTTAAATAGGCTTCAATTGCATCCTCACCCACCACAAAATTTTGTCCGTCTGGCGAACTTAGCTGATGAAAAAAATAAATAAGCGAAGGGATTATAATGGTATGTTCAATTTCGCGCGTATCTTCATTGTAAATCGCAAGTGCAGAATTTGTGGTTCCAAAATCTATTCCATATAAAAAGTTTTTCATGGTCTGGTAAATTAAATGGCAAAATTTAGCGGGCGACGAAAGTATGAAAAAATACCGTGGAAATAAAATTTAACCCTGTTAGATTGGCCTTTAAAGCAGATTTTTTATTTCCTTTTTTAGGCCTTTGCCGGCGCAATCGGACCATTAAAAATGGTTCGTCTTCCAGCTAGTCATGAATAGGATCCCACAATTGTTTCGCCTTTTCATTACTTTCTTTTGCCTCAACTTGTGGAAGGGTTTTTGCAAATTTAAATGCTTTTTCGAAGGCATCCCGCTGCTGCGGAAAGGTTTGTTTAACTTGTTGCCCGCACAAATTGACTTCGCGATCTGGAAGAAATACCCAGCGCTTAAAACTGGCATGCAATAAAGAATCGAATAACTCGTAATTAGAATAATTTTTGATGTTTTTTGCCATAGTAGAGACGTTTCACAAACAGTACAGTTTGGGAAAGCCATTTTATCCCACCAGTAATTTTTTTTTTAAAAATTAATTGGAAAACGCTGGTAAAGGGCAAAAGAAAAGCCCCACTATTTAGTGGAGCCTTCTTACAATTAAACTATTGGTGTGTTTTAAGCCATTCTAACCTGCGCTGATCTGGCAGGTGTTTTACTTTGAAATTCTCAAATTTCGCTTCGAATCCTTTCCCATCCGGACTTGCAGCCATTAAACCGATCATTACGGGTGTATTATCTTGCAAAGATGCATTTCTGGTCATGACGTAGTTTTTATCATCAAGTGAATAAAAAATCTCTAATGCATCCAATCTGCGGATTACTTTTATCCAGATAAATGGCGGTACTTTTTCTAGCGGTAAAACGCTCCAATCGCTTTTATCGTGGGTAACCACAGTACTTACATTAAATTTTCCATCTACAAATTCTACTCCGGTTTTGATGTAATTCTTATGGTCGATGCGGATCATCATACCCATTTGATCAAAACGCGCTTTATAATCTCCAATCAGTTTTACTTTCGCTTCAAATTCTCCGCCATAATTAGCATAGAAAAACGGAGCATCATCTACCGTAAATCCATAATGCGAAATGCGCCAATAATCACTGGCTGGTGTAACTTGCATAACCAAACTGTTGTTTTTGATTTGCCATTGTTCGGGCTCATTGAACCATTGCATTTTTTCGAGACTTTGGGCGTTTAACTGAGCGGCAGAAAAAAACAGACATAAGACAAACAGGATTTTTTTCATCATTTCTAATCATTAAGTTCGCAAACTTAAACACCAAGGCCACGAATTTCAATGGTGATTAATAACCATTAAAAAGATTACTATGCGAGATCTGCTCGATATAAAACTTTTCTCTCAATCATTTGATGCGCCACTACACCCGGAGGCCAGGATTGAAAACGGCAAACAAATTGCCCGGATGTATACCAATCTGGAAAACTGTATTAGCGTGCTAAGCGATATGAAGGCACGGAAAAGTTTTATTTTTTATGGAAAAATTGCCGACCAGATTGGTCTTGTACATAAACAAAGTGAAGTAAATTCTATTTGGGAAGACGAATTGCTGAGCCGAATCCATACAGATGATCTACAAAAAAAATACCGCTTAGAGTTTCAGTTTTTTCAGTTGATGAATACGATTGATGCCAGCGAAAGAACGGATTTTCAGGTAATAACAAGATTACGGATTAAAAATAAAGACGGAAAATACAGTTTGATGCGCCATCGTTTACTCTACATCGGTTCTTTCGAGGATGGAAGCGTTTGGCTGGCTTTATGTTTGTATGATATGATTTATGCACATCCGGAGTTTGAAATTCCTCAGGGTATAATCATTAATACCAAAACTGGCGAAGTATTAAATAATGAGCAAAGCCGTTTTTCTGATATATTATCTGAACGGGAAAAAGAAATTCTGCAATTTATTAAACATGGTAAAAGAAGCAAAGAAATTGCAGATCAACTTTCTTTAAGTATCAATACCGTAAACCGGCACCGGCAAAATATTTTTCAAAAACTAAATGTAACCAATGCAATGGAAGCGTGTAAGGTAGCCGAAACAACTGGAATGTATTAAAAACAAAAAACCCACTCGGACGGAGTGGGTTTAGCTTGAATTAGCAAGCTCCTTCTGCTGGGCTCGAACCAGCGACCCTCTGATTAACAGTCAGATGCTCTAACCGGCTGAGCTAAGAAGGAATAACGGTCTTCAATATGTAAACTCTGCTTATAAGCAAAAGTTTGTTTTTTCTCATCAAATCCAGATGAGTTTTGCTCCTTCTGCTGGGCTCGAACCAGCGACCCTCTGATTAACAGTCAGATGCTCTAACCGGCTGAGCTAAGAAGGAATCCGGTTTTCCTAAAACGAGGTTCTTTGCATTTTTAAACTACAAATACCTTGTTCGTTTTGGGAATGCAATATTAGGGCTTTTAAATTATTTATGCAATATTTGCACTGAAAATTTTTAAATAAAAAAGTAATATATAGATATGAGCCTGATAATCATAGGTACTGTAGCTTTCGATGCTATTGAAACACCATTCGGAAAAACGGATAAAATTGTAGGTGGAGCTGCAACTTACGCAAGTTTAGCCGCATCTTACTTCTATAATAAAGCAAAAATTGTGGCTGTAGTGGGCGATGATTTCCATCAATCGGATATCGACATCTTCACAAAACATGGTGTAGACACAGAAGGATTGCAGATCAAAGAAGGTGAAAAGTCGTTTTTCTGGTCGGGAAAATATCATAATGATATGAATAGCCGCGATACATTGATCACAGAATTAAATGTATTGGAAAACTTCGACCCGATTATCCCGGAAAGCTATCAGGATTGTGAGTATTTAATGTTGGGTAATTTAACACCTCAAGTTCAGCAAACGGTAATTAAACGTTTAACAAATCGCCCAAAATTAATCGTTATGGACACCATGAATTTCTGGATGGACATTATGATGGACGATTTACTTGAAACCATTAAAATGGTAGATGTTTTAACCATTAACGATGCTGAAGCCCGTCAACTATCAGGCGAATATTCATTGGTTAAAGCTGCAGAAAAAATTCTGGCTATGGGACCAAAATATCTGATCATTAAAAAAGGCGAACACGGCGCATTGTTGTTCGGAGATGGACAAATTTTCTCTGCACCAGCTTTGCCATTGGCAGAAGTTTTTGATCCAACAGGCGCTGGCGATACATTTGCAGGCGGCTTTATTGGTTATTTAGCCAAAGTGGGTTCAATCAATTTTAACAACATGAAAAATGCAATTATTTACGGCTCTGCCCTTGCATCATTCTGTGTAGAAAAATTCGGTACAGAAAAATTATTAAACTTAACAGACGAAGAAGTTTCAGCGCGCATTCAACAATTTGTGAATTTAAGTGCTTTTACAATCGAAGCTTAGTTCACATTATCTAATAGAAAAAAAGCTGCATCAAAGAAATATGATGCAGCTTTTTTGTGTAAAAACAAAAGATCAGAACCCTACAGCAGCGGGCTGTTTTCCTCTTAAATTGATAACGGTTCTGCTAATTACAGGTTGTAAAGCAATTAAAACGATACTGAATAAACAGAGTAAAGCGATAATTTCATAATAACTGACGCAGAATTGTAAAAAGGTCTGTTTTTGTACCGCTTTATTCAATAATCCTACCGCAGCTTTATTGGCTAAATCTGGCGTCATTCCCCGGCCAACCAATGCGCTTTCATAGATTTTTAACCGGCCTGGCACGCTGAAATCTAAAAAAGATATCCGATCGCGGAGTGCATCATTATGTCTGCCTTTGAAATACAATTGAAAATAATTGATACAGGCCAAACTTAAACTAAATGTAGAAAAACGAACCAGAATCCCCACGGAAGATGCAGACTGGCTAAATTTTTCTGGTACGGATGACATGATAAACATTACTATTGGCGACATAACCATCCCCGCGCCCATTCCTTGTAAAAACAAAGGAAAATAGAAATTACTTGTTCCGGCTTCGCTTGCAAACAGCAAACACATCCACAAAAAGAAAACAAAAAGAAGAACAAAACCAGATATCCATAAAATGCGCAAATGTTTTTGTTTGATTAGAAACCGGATGGCTACAACAGATCCGAAAATCACACCCAAAATATTGAAAAACATAATTTCGTTGGCGTGCAAAGAATCCATCCCCAACACATTTATAAAATACGATGTGGTTAAACCAAACGCCCCTCTTATAATATACAGGATAATCAAAAAGACGATTCCAACAGCAAAATTGCGCGATTTAAAAACTTCCAAATCTACTGAAGGTCGTTTTAAACTTAGCTGTCTGAAGATAGATACCAGAGCCAGAAAAACAACTCCTGCAATAGACCAAACAATACCGGAATCTTCTAACCAGTCTTTTTCCTGTCCGTAAATTAATACGAAAGCAATCAATATCAACATCGTTGCAAATAGAAAAAAGCTAGACCAATCTAATTTATACAGTGGTGTTTTTGGAATGATGTGAATGCGTTTCATTACAATAAACAGCAAAAAAGTGCTCGGTATAAAACAAAATATAATTGCTTTGTACAAAATGTTGTACTCATAATTTTCAACTATCGGCACAGAGAAAAGTGCGGTAATTGGCGATACACATAAAATCATTCCATAAAAAATAGTATAACCTGTTTCTTTAGCGTGCTCAGTTTTTAAGCGGCTAAACAACAGATTGAGTGAAATGCTGGTTAAACCACAATTTACAATGCCTTGCAAAAAACGCAGAATAAAAATTAATGAAATGTCTCTGGTTTGATAACACCAATAGGTGATCAGAATTTCGAGCAGAATACAAATGATCAGATAATCTTTGGTAACAACTCTGGAAAAAAACCTTCTCTCTACTACCGCAAAACTGGCAACAGCAGCATAAAACATCAGCATCGAAAATTGAATATCAGATGGTTTTGCGCCGTAAAAGCCAACCGCAGCAATACTGTCTGCAGTAGAAATAGCAAAAAGCAAAACGGACGACAACAACACAGCAAAAATACTTGCGGTAACAAGCCATTTGGGCGCCCAACTTTTAAATATTATGTCAGAATTATTCATGACTGCTTTCTCTTTTTACACGTACAACAGCGCTCATACCTGCGCTAAGTTTATCCATGTCTTTATCTTCAAGATGAATGCGTACCGGTATCCTTTGGGCAATCTTAACAAAATTGCCGGTAGAATTATCTGGCGGAAGCAAAGAGAATCTTGATCCTGTAGCACCAGAAAGAGATTCAATTTCACCAACAAATTGCTTGTCCGGGAAAGCATCAACCTCAACATTTACTTTCTCTCCAATATACAATCTGTCAATCTGCGTTTCTTTAAAATTTGCAATGACCCATTTGCCCGCACTGCGATCTACAATGTAGGCAATGGTTTGGCCAGTTTGAACCAATTGACCATCTTGTATTGTTCTACGTCCCATTTTACCGTTATACGGCGCAACAATTACAGTGTATGAAGCATTCAAATCGTTCCGTTTTACTACAGCTTCGCGCCTTTTAATTTCAGATTTTAATACATCGCTCTGCGCTTTAATATCATTGGTTCTGGAAATTGCAGCAGTATAATCTTCTTTTGCAGCCTGATATTCGGCTTCTGCAACCTGCAGCATACTTTGTATATTTTCCAGCTGCTGTCTGGTGGCAGATTCTGCGTCAAATAATTTTTTATAGCGGTCAAACTCTTCCTGTTGTTTCCAAAGTTTAGCTTTAGCGGCCGCAATTTTAGCCTGTGCAACTGCTGCATTACTTTCTGCTGTACGGATATTGCTTTGCTGAACAGATATCTGTGCTTTCGCATTCAGTAAAGATGCCGCCGCCTCATCTTGTTGTACGGCATAATCATCGTCATCAATCAACAATAATGTGTCGCCTTTTTTAACTTCCTGGTTTTCTTCAAACCGAACTTCTTTAATGTAACCACTTACACGCGCAGTAACCGGATTTATATATTCGTCTACCTGCGCATCATTGGTTTCTTCATATTTCATGTAACCCAGAACGGTGGCTCCGCCCCAGAATAAGAGTACAACCAAAACAATTAATGCGATAACAGTTGTAACTCTACTGATCAAAATATCAGATTTACTTTGTTGTTTAGTGTTCATTTTATAAGTTTCCTACAGCTTTTTGTAATTGGTAATATTGTAATTTGGCGTTTACTTGCGCCGTTGTAAGTTCAAATTTAGATTGCAGCAATTGTGTTTCTGCATCTAACAAATCAGTAAGTAAAGACAACTGATTGAAGTATGTATTTTGAACAATACGATAACTTTCTGTTGCTTGTTTGATGTTTTCTTCGGCAACCTGAATGCGCTGAACAGATTCTTTGTATCGGATATATTCCTCCTGAATTTCCTGGCGGATATTGTCTTTCACATCTTCATCTTCAACCTCCATTTGTTTCACCCTGATTTGTGCTTCTTTAACTTTATGCTGGTTGGTATACCACGATGAAATCGGAATTTTGAGCTTCAAACCGGCCATACCATTACTGTATAGCGCTAAAGAATATGGGTAAAACTGGATTTGAGGATAGGCATATGCATATTCTGCAAAGAAACCCAGTGTAGGCAGTAAATTCGCTTTTACTTGTTTTAGTTTAAGTTTACTAAGCGATTGCTCTTTTTCTGAAGCTTGAATTTTGAACGACGATTTTGCCTCAAGCAAATAATCATCCATTTGTTTTAAAACTACAGCATCTGTTTCCTGATCGGATATTTCTGGATTTAGCCCAGCATTATCTGGCCGGCCAATCAGAATATTAAGTTTTTGTGTCGCAATGCGGATGCTGTTCTCAATTTCTGTGCGCAACATTTTCTGTTTTGATAAGCGCAATTCTGCCCTTAAAACATCGCTTTTTAAAACGGTTCCGTTTTTATATAACTGGTTAATTTCTGCCAGTTGTTTTTCGCGGTCGCGGATGTCTTGCTCCAGCAAAGATTTATAAGAAATATTCCGATACACATCATAAAAATATACCGCAGCACTATAATGGATTTCTTGTTTGCTTTGCTTTTTTTGTACATCGCTCAATTCTGCTTCAACTTTAGATGCAGCAATTTCGGTATTGGTTTTGCCGCCATTGTATAAATTCAGATACGCATCTGCACCAACTTTGTAATATTTTGATACAACAGGATATTGCGACGGCGTATGAAACAAACCGTTTTCATAAATCGGCAGCGGAAAAACATGTGCCTTTGTGCCTTCTGCTGCAAGTTCTGGCAAACGTTCTGCTTTACTTACTTTAATGTGTGCAGTACTGGCTTCTACATTAAGATTTTGCATCTGAAGCTTTTTGCTGTTGCTATCGGCAAGTATCCAAATCTCGTTTAAACTGATTTTTTCTGGATCTGGATGACTTTGTGCGTGCGTAATAATCGATGATAAAAGAAAGGGCACACACACCCAAAACATTCTTTTATTCTTTATAGAGTTCATAACTAAAATTTAATACTGCAAATTTCGCCAGAGATTCGTTTCTTTGTTTTATCTAAAGAGACATATATTTATTCAAACCAGCCAAATGATAAAAGTTAGCAACGAAGACCTTTTATTTGCAATAGATGAAAATCCAGAAACAATGTATGTTTGGCACAGCCGGTTTGAAGATCGTTTTCAAGACCACACTCATTTAAAAGGCCAGCTCACTTATGTAGAGGGCGGCATTATATTTTTATACACCAAAGAGAAATCTTATTTCTTACCGGCAAGGCACTATGTATGGATTCCGGCAGGCGTAGAACACCATTTACAACACAGATATCAATCTGCAATTGTCCGCAATATTTATTTCGATACCGCAACAGATGATGAAAATCCTTTTTACAAACAAATTGGGATTTATCCGGTAAATAACCTCCTGTTAGAGATGTTTTTATATTCTGAACAGTGGAATGGAAACATTACACCAGAAACCAAAGAATATGATTTCCTGAATACACTGAAAAATATTCTGCCAGTGGTCAGTCAGCATCCTTTACCCATTTCATTGCCCACTACAGAAAACCAGCGCATTCGCCCAACATTGAAACACATTATTGATCATCTTTCTGATGATATGCTAAGTTTGGAAAGTGTAGGAAAGGCAACAGGTTTTTCTGAACGTACTTTATCCAGATTGTTTCAATCTACTTTAAATGTTTCCTTTTTTCAATACCTGAAACTGGCCAGAATGATCAAAGCGATGGAGAAATTGCTGGAAACAGACTTAACGATCAGCGAAATTGCTTACGCAGTCGGTTATAACAGCATTTCATCCTTCAGCAATACTTTTTATAAAATGGTTGGGAAAAGACCTTCAGAATTTAAAGAATTGAAACAGTCTACACTTACAAAAATCAACCTGGTATAACTAAACGCGCGATGGGTATAAATTTTTCAAATACTATTTCAGTATGCGGCGCATCCGCAAGTTCTGCCGTTAGATCTTGCCCGGCCCAATGTTCATAATGTTTGCCGTTTCGCCATAAACGGCTTTCGGTTACGTCATAAATCAAACCTTTGTAGGCTATCCAAATTTGCGGTTTATCTTGTCCGTTTCTTAGTGCAAGTTGCTGTTTGGTATATTCCGGAAGCGCGTTCATTTAGCAGATTTTCCTTTAAAATATTCATACAAATAAACGTTCATTAAAAGTAAGCTCATCAAATAAAAATGATCTTCAAAAGGGATAGTTCCAATGCGTACACCAATATTTTGCGCATCATTATAGCGCACTATAGGAATAGATGTGAGCAAACCATTTACAATATAAAAAGGAATTAAAGAAACTGCATACGCGCGGTAAAACCGATACATGAAGCGATATGTTTGATTAATATATTCTACAAAAAGTAAAACCGCGAAAAGAAAGGCGAAATTAATTACAGAGTACCATTTGTCGTACGCAAAAAACAAAACGGCAATACTAAGTCCGAGGAATAAATTACTTACTGCCAGACTGTATTTCTGAAGAAGATTTTTTGGGAAGTATACATTCAGACATTCATATATAAATATACAAGCATAAGGCACCGTTAAAAAGAAAAGCATTTCTTCTAATGGTAAACCCCATAATGAAATGCCGGTAATATAAGCTGAATTGAACGACCAGACATTCAGTTTTGTAAACAATAAATCCCAAACCAGAAACACCGCTCCGGTAAGTAAAATTGCAGGAAGAACGAACTTCCATTTGCTGAAGAAATGAACTTTTTTATCGAAAGATAAAACAAGCGGAAAAAAAATCACTGCTATATTGATCAGTAAGTAAGTATAGTTCATTTAGATATATTTTTGGAATATTTTAACTTCTGCAGGTGTACAGCGTTTACTATCGATCATAAATTTGGCTACATTTTTTATCAGGGTTTTATCTGCAAGGCCAAAATTTTGCTGTTGGTAATGTTTCACAATTTCTTCCCGATCTTCTGCAAGCTCTTTACTGAAACCCAGAAATGAAGGCGTAAAATGCTCGATCGAGAAACGCATAAAACGAATTTCCATATTTTCAGAATCCATTTCGATTGCCTTTTTCATTGTTTTAAGCGATCTACTCACGTACTTGATTTTAGTATAAGGATTCCAGGCGTGTTTGGCTTTCAATGCCTCTAATGTACCGGTGTATGCAGTAATCAGTGCTGTTTTATCCTTAAGTTTATCCAATCTGAAAAGAAGCGAGTCTGTGAGTTTAGAATTTTCTACTGCCTTAACCAGATCCAGTTTTAAAACTGCAACTTCTTTAACCGATAATTGTGCTTTCGCCACGCCGAGTGAACACATTAAACCGACTATAAATACCTTAATTCTGAACATGGGCAGCAAAGGTAATTAAAACATATTGCTTATTAAAAGAGAGATTAAACGTCACTTTCCAAAACAAAAAACGCCCCGGAATTGCTTCCGGAGCGTTGAGTTATTGATTAAGTTATTTTAGATTTTACGCACTTTACCAGAGCCTATAACTGTTTTTTCTACCGTTGCATTGCCGCTATAATTTACATTACCAGAACCGCTGATGGTGGCTTCAATTTTTCTGTCTGCCTTGATGTTTACTCCGCCAGAACCGCTGATGGTTGTAGACAAATCACTAACCGTAAATCCTTTGCCATTAAAATTTCCAGAGCCGCTAATTACAATATCGGCATCAACTGCACCGCCTGTAAACAATAAACTTCCTGATCCGCTAATTACGCCGCTAAAATCGCGGGTATCCACGTTGGCTTTAATTGATCCTGACCCACTCAAAGTTGCTACAAAAGATTTTGCCTGAATGCTACCATTTACGGTAATGCTTCCATTGCCGCTCATAGTTAAGTTGGTTAAACTTTTTGCAGTTACGTAGGCAACAATTTTAACGTTTTCATATTTTTTTGACCAGCTTTTCCAACTGTTTTCCGGACGGATAATTAGAATATTTTCTTTCACTTCAGTAATTAAAGTAGAAATTGCTTCTTTATCGCCTTCAAATCTGCAACTTTCTTTACTACCTAAGGTGATAATAACGGTAATTGGTCCGCCTGCGGCAACACCATGAAAGTTTTTAACGTCTCTTTCATCACCAAAATGCTTTGAAGCACTAAGAGAAATCTGATTGTTTGCATGTGCAATAAGGTTTGATCCTAAACCCAATGCGATAAATAAAAAGGTGAATAGTTTTTTCATATGAATAGCTGTTTTTGAGTATGTAATTTCTTTATTAGACAACGCGCTTATTAAAAAGTTGCACATCAAATAAATTTTAAGAGATTTTTTTGAGCAGGATTAAAAATGCAGGGTCATAATCAAAATCAGCAGCGGTTATATCTTCTCCAACTTTAACTGTTTTCCAGGTATTGTTCGGTTTTATCCATGAAAATTTTCCTTTTTGCAGTTTAACTTTTACAGGCATTTCAAATCCCTCTACAATATTTGTCCATCTGTATTTTAGGTTTCCATCTTTAAGCTCATATTCCAATGTAGGGATTAATGTAGTTCTGAGATATTGATCAAAAATTTTATCGAGTTTAAGTCCGCTTTGTTTGGCAATATAATCTTCAATTTGTTTCGTAGTTACCGTTTGATGGTAAAATGTTTTGTTCAAACCCCGAAGAATTTGTCTGAATTTTTCGTCGTTATCTATTAACTGGCGGATGGTGTGCACCAGACTCGCACCTTTTGGATACATATCGCCAGAACCTTCTTTATTTACGCCATACGGACCAATAACCCGAACATCATTTTTAATAATTTTCTGCAAACCAATTGCATATTCATTGCCCGCATCTTTACTTTCTGTACATTCTGTAAATAAAACTTCAGAATAGTTTGTAAATCCTTCATGAATCCACATATCGGCAATGTCTTTTGATGTAATATTATTTCCAAACCATTCGTGTCCGCTTTCATGAATGGTAATAAAATCCCATTTCAACCCGTGGCCGGTTCCGCTCAAATCTCTTCCCAGATAACCTTTTTTAAATTGATTGCCATATGCAACAGCACTTTGATGTTCCATACCCAAATGTGGTGCCTGTACCAGTTTGTATCCATCTTCATACCAGGGATATGGACCAAACCAATGTTCAAAACAGTTTAGCATTGGTTTTACATCAGCATCCCAATGCGGGCGCGCTTTTGCACTATCGGTTTGCAATGCCCAGTAATCAATCGATAATTTACCTTTTTCTCCTTTGACAGAATCTTGCCAATGTGCATATTTCCCAATGTAAAAGGTTACATCATAGTTATTAATCGGATTGGCAACAAACCAGTTATATTGCTTTTTGTTATTTGCTTTTTCTACTACGCTGCGCAGTCTTCCATTAGAAATTTCCTGCAGAGTTTTCGGAACAGTAATACTGATCATCATGCTGTCTACTTCATCACTTTGATGATCTTTATTTGGCCACCAGCAACTCGCGCCAAATCCCTGGCAAGCCACAGAAGCCCAGGGGTTTCCGGCTTCATCTGTTTTGAATATAAAACCTCCATCCCAAGGTGGACGATTGGCAATAACCGGCTGGCCAGAGTAAAAAACAGTAAATTTTTCTTTGGTTCCTTTTTTAATATTTTTTGGGAAGGAAACAAATACCGCATTCAACTCGCGTTCAAAAGGGAGATTTTTACCATGAAAAACAACTTTTTCAATCTGCAGATTACTAAACAAATCAAACTGAAGTTTGGAAAAATCTTGTGTGGCGGTAAATGCAAACTCATTACTTCCATTTATAGATTTCTGGTCCAGATCAATCGTCACGTCCAAATGATAAAACTTAATATCGTAACAGGTCCGTAGTGGTGTAAGTGTTCCGCGCAAACTGTCTGCTCTGGAATTTTCCTGGTTTTTACCAAGAATTTGGGCTTTAGAGGTCAAAATGCCTGCAATTAAAGCGAAAATAAGAAATAATTTTTTCATGGTTAATGTATTCGGAAACATCTAAAGCACACACAAAACTACAAAATTTAAGGTTTGTTTATGCTGAGATTAAGCAAGTTGAAGTTTTCGAGATTAGCGGCAACAATGCGGTGAGAAACAGCCTGATTTAGGATAAGAGGATTCAGTAAAATTATACTGAACACCTGGCAAAAGATCATATGTTAAGCTCAAAATAGTGCCCAACGGGTGTTTATAAACCAGAGTTAGACAACATATATCTAACTCTAGTTTTTATTGTTTTTTACTTTAAAACAGAAATGGTAACGGAAGAACTGTTATTTACATCGTGAAAAATTCTTTGCGTAGCTTTTTGGAAATCTTGCGGCTCTGCCTGATAAATATCCATAAATTTTTGCGGATTGCGATCGGCCAGCGGAAACCATGAATTTTGAATTTGGATCATAATTTTATGGCCCTTCTTAAATGTGTGCGCTACATCAGGAAGTGGATAATTTACTTTCGTAGTAACACCAGGTTCAAATGCTTCAGGTTTTTCGAAACTATTGCGGTATTTTCCGCGCATAATTTCTCCTCGTACCAACATTTGATAACCGCCCATAATCAGGTTTTTCGGATTTGGTGTTGGGTTTGGCGCATCTTCAGGATACACATCAATTAGTTTTACCACGTAATCTGCATCTGTTCCTGTTGTGGATACGACCAAATTGGCCAGTACCGGGCCTGTAATTGTAATGTCTTCCATTAGTGCATCAGTTTGATAACTTTTAACATCCGGGCGGCGCGAAGCAAAACGCTGATCGTCTATCATATACTCGCGGGTACGTCTCGCCTGGATTCCATCCTGATAAGGAACCGGATGATTTGGATCGCTCACGTATTCATCCCAACTATCCGTACGGCCAACTTTTTCAAAAGCAAGCTTCCCGTTAGGCTGAAGATATAAGTTTTTGGTTTCTGTATCTTTTGGCGGCCAGGTATCAAATTTCTTCCATTCGTTGCTACCGGTTACAAAAATATTGGCTTCTGCAGCATCAAAATCGCCTTCACCTTTAAGGTAATGTTTAAAGAATGGCAACTCATATTTTTCCTGATAATCCAAGCTGGTATTGCGGCCAAAAGGAATATCGCCAAAAGAAGAACCATCGCTTCTCACCCATCCGCCGTGAAACCACGGGCCTGCAACAAGAATATTGTTGCTTTTCGGATTTTGCTTTTCTATAGCTTTATATGTTGCGAAAGTACCATAAGCGTCTTCGGCATCAAAAAAACCACCAACTACCATAACAGCAGGCTTAACGTTGTTCAGATGAGGTAAAATCAGGCGCGATTTCCAAAAAGTATCGAGGTTTGGATGTGCAAATAAACTGTTCCAGAATTTGATGCTATCGGCAAAATATCTGTCTTTAAGATTTTTTACAGAACCAGCTTCGAGGTAAAACCGATAATTATCTTGAATTGGGAAGTTGAAACCTTTCGGGCCTTTATCTGGTGTAATTGGTTTTGGACGAGGAACACCAAAACTGCTCATAAAACTAAAAGCATCCATTAAAAATAATGTTCCGCGGTGGTGAAAATCATCGCCAATAAACCAATCTGTTACGGGCGCTTGCGGCGAAACTGCTTTTAAAGCTGGGTGCGCGTTTGGCAAAGACGTGGTTGAATAAAAACCTGGATAGGAAATTCCGTAAATACCGGCTTTACCATTGTTATTTTTTATGTTCTTAACCAACCAATCTATGGTATCATATGTGTCTGTACTTTCGTCTATTGCATTTTTGCCTTTTTGGGTTGTTTGTGGGCGAATGTCTTCGAAATTTCCTTCGCTCATCCATCGTCCTCTTACATCCTGATAAACGAAAATAAAACCTTCACGCATCATCGCCGGGAAATTACCCAAACTCGTTTTGTATTTATCTTCTCCGTAAGGTGCAACCGTATAAGGTGTTCTGTTAATCAAAAAAGGAAATTTCTTTCCATTCTCTTTAGGGATATAAATTGATGTAAACAATTTAATGCCATCCCGCATCGGAATTTGGCGTTCAATCTTGGTGTAATGTGCTTTGACATAAGCGGAATCTGTTTGTTGGGCAAACAATTCACTTGAAAAGCATACAAAAAATAAAAGACTCAGGGCTTTTGCAAACTTCATTCGTTTAGGTTTTAAGAGAATAAAAATTAAAGATACTGCATTAAGTATAGATTAGAAAAGACTGTCTGGTAAAAGGTTTGTTAGCTTTTCTGACGGTTTAGTCAGCATAATATCAGAATTTAGTTAAAATTGACTTACTGATAAGGGATTGGATAATCTTTTGCTCTCTTTTATCGTCATATATACAATTGACTTAAACACGAAATAATGAACAAGTTACTCAATAAAGGATTGGTTGTAATGGGTATTGCAATCACTTTAACAGCTTTCAATATAGAACAGGTTTCTGCACAAAGAGGTGGCCGCGGAGGCGGAGGTTCATCAGGAGGAGGACGTTCGGGTGGTTCACGGACTATGTCTTCACCTTCAAGAAGCAGCGGTACAATGTCCCGTTCTTCTGCACCATCTGCCAATCGTATTGCACAGGCACCTGGCAGAAGCAGTTATAATACAGGCAATCGAGTAAGCCGGGCTCCGCAGGGAAATTACAATTATAACAGATCGGGCTATCGATCAGTATATGGAAGAAATGGATATGTTTATCGGCCCGGATATTCCCGTGGATATTACAGACCATACTACAATTATTTTAATTTTTACAGACCTTACCTAGGTTTCCAAATTGGCGTATTGCCTTATGGGTATTATCCGTTTTATTTTGGAAATTATCAATATTACTATTCTGATGGATTATTTTATCAGCAAAACGAACAACAGTATGAAGTTGTAGCACCGCCGCTTGGTGCACAGTTACCAAATTTGCCTGAAGGTACAACTCCTGTTACCATCAATGGAATTGAATACTACGAATACAAAGGAGTTTATTATACCCAAACCACAGACAGCAGCGGAAATCAGGTTTATGTTGTTGCCGGGAAAGATGGCGTTTTGAATACTCAGGACGGTACAGCGCCAACCTACAATATTGGCGACATTATTACGACACTACCTGAAGGATGCAGGGAAGTAACCATAAAAAATGAAAAATACTTTGTTTCTCCAGATGATGTATACTACGAAGAGGTTGTTAGTGGAACAAATATTACTTACAGAGTAATTGGAAAACTTTTTTAATAACTTCTCGTACAGATAACCTTGTTTAAGCCGGCTTGATAAAATCAAGACGGCTTTTTTATCGGCTCAAATCCCTATTTTTGTTCAAAAAATATTGTTTTGATCAAGATATCTTTCAAAATTGCTATCCTTCCTGCCCTATTTGCGATCAGCCTAAGCAGCTGCTCAGTTAGAAAACAAAACGTTAAACATTCTGCAACAGAAACCAGTATTTCAGCAATTCACTTTCTGGATGAATACATCGTTCCACTAAATGTAAATTTCCAAAATACAATTGTCGGCGGACTTTCTGGAATTGACTACGACCGCAAGAATAACCTTTATTATCTGATCAGCGATGATCCTTCGCAGTTTAGTCCGGCGCGATTATACACCTCAAAAATCAAGATTTCCAACAATAAAATTGACACGATTCTATTTACGTCGGTAATTCCCATTTTACAACAAAACGGAAAGCAATATCCGAAACTCGGTACAGACAAAACAGTAAAAGCCGATGGCGAATCGATTCGGTTAAATCCGATCAACAATACTTTAATCTGGAGTAACGAAGGCGAACGGCTTTTTAAAAACGGCGATTCGATAATCATCCAGCCAGCGCTGACTTTTATCACTCCCGAAGGAAAATTTATCGATACCATTCCACTTCCTAAAGGTTTTCATTTTAGCAAATCTGAAAATGGCCCCAGAAAAAATGCACTATTTGAAGGTGTGACGTTTGCCGATGACTATAAAACACTTTACGCCAGTTTGGAAGAGCCCAGATTTGAAGATGGTCCACCAGCGTCTTTTGGTTTTGATAAAGCCTTAACGCGAATTCTAAAATTTGATGTTAAAAGCAAGAAAAATACCGCGCAATACGCCTACAATCTAGGCGAATTACCGGTTAAACCAACTGTAGATATAGATTGGAATATAAATGGAATTTCAGAAATTCTGGCCATTAATGACCATGAACTTTTGGTAATGGAGCGCGCCTGGGCTAAAGGAACAGACGACCATAGTTTCATAAAATTGTTTCTCGTAGACTTAAACGGCGCGGAAAATGAAATAAACAACCCTTCGTTCATCAACAAAGCACCTAAACCTCTGGTTAAAAAATTGCTTTTCGATTTCGACACCATTAATTTACATATTGATAATTTTGAAGGCGTTACTTTTGGACCAGATTTATCCAACGGACATAAAACGCTGATTTTTTGTGCCGATAACAATTTCGGGAAAACCCAAACCCAACAGTTTTTCCTTTTTGAAGTAATGCCCTAGCGATAAGTCCAAATGAATAAAATTAAAGCACTACTGTTTGACCTCGACGGAACATTGATTGATTCCGAAGCTTTCCATTTTGATTGCTGGAATGCATTTCTATCCGAATACAATGTTTCATTGACTTTTCCAGACTGGATTGCCAATTACTCCGGAATCCCGATGCCGGTAAATGCGCAAACCATTTTACGTAAGTACAAGCTGGAAACCACGCTTGAAGATATTATCGCAAAACGAGAAAAGTTGACCATGGATCGGCTAAATACTGTAGACATTAAATTAATGCCTTACGTAGCAGAATTTCTGGAGTATTTTTATACTAAGGGATTATTAATGGCAATCGTAACTGCCAGTCCAACAAACGTTCTGGAAGTGATTTTAAAGCGCAATGGATTAGCCAAATATTTCACTACTTACGTAACGCGAACAGATGTGCAAAAAAGCAAACCAGATCCAGAGAGTTATAATCTTTGTATCGAAAAAATTCAAATTGATAAGGCAGATTGTATAGTGTTTGAAGATACAATAAATGGTATAAAAGCTGCTGTTGCCGCAAATATTACATGTTTTGCCATTCAAAATAACATACGCGAACATCAGAAACTAAAAGTTGCAGATCAGTTATTTTTAAATTTTGAACATGCCCGGAATTACATTATCCAAAACCACTTAATCGATTAGGAGATAGCGTATTTTTACCTGTTTATGTCTTTTTAGGGTTCCAATTTACCTTTTACCTTAAACCTTTTTTCCCTACATTTGAAACAATAAAAATTCTCAAGAAATTATGCAATACGACGTCGTTGTTATCGGTTCAGGGCCGGGTGGTTATGTTGGTGCAATTCGTTGCGCCCAGTTAGGATTAAAAACTGCTGTTATCGAAAAATATAAAACTTATGGAGGTACCTGCTTAAACGTTGGTTGTATTCCTTCTAAAGCCTTGTTAGATTCATCTGAACATTTCCACAATGCAGCCCATACGTTCACCACGCATGGAATTAACCTTAAAGATTTAAAGGTTGACATGAAACAAATGATCGCCCGTAAAGACGATGTTGTAGCTCAGAACACTGCGGGTATCACGTATTTATTCAAGAAAAATAAAATCGATGCTTTTGAAGGTGTTGGTTCTTTTGTAGATAAAAACACCATTCTGATTACGAAAGAAGATGGTACAACAGAAACACTTTCTGCAAAAAATGTAATTATTGCAACAGGTTCAAAACCTACAGCTTTACCTTTCCTACCAATTGATAAAAAAAGAATCATCACTTCTACAGAAGCTTTAAATATTAAAGAAGTACCAAAATCAATGGTGGTTATTGGTGGTGGAGTTATCGGTTTAGAATTAGGTTCGGTATATGCGCGCTTAGGTACAAAAGTATCAGTAGTAGAATTTTTGCCATCCATTATCGGTACTATGGATGCTGGTTTGGGTAAAGAACTTCAACGCGTGTTGAAAAAATCTTTAGGCATGGAATTCTATATGGGACATAAAGTAACCGGAGCAACCACAAAAGGCAAAACCGTTACCGTTACTGCAGAAACACCAAAAGGCGAAACCATTTCTTTAGATGCAGATTATTGCATTGTTGCTGTTGGCCGTACTGCGTACACTGAAGGTTTAGGCTTAGATAAAATTGGCATTACAGTAGAAGAAAGAGGGAAGAAAATTCCGGTAAATGAACATCTTGAAACTTCAGTTAAAGGTGTTTATGCCATTGGCGATGTAATTACAGGTGCAATGTTGGCGCACAAAGCTGAAGATGAAGGTACTTATGTTGCAGAAAGCATTGCCGGACAAAAACCGCACATCAACTATAACCTGATCCCTGGCGTAGTATATACTTGGCCAGAAGTTGCTTCTGTTGGCCAAACTGAAGAGCAACTAAAAGAAAAAGGTGTTAAGTATAAAGCAGGTTCTTTCCCATTCAAAGCAAGCGGACGTGCAAAAGCAAGTATGGATACAGATGGCTTCATTAAAGTATTGGCAGATGCTACAACTGATGAAGTTTTAGGTGTACATATGATTGGCCCTCGTGCAGCAGACATGATTGCCGAAGCGGTTATCGCAATGGAATTCCGAGCATCTGCAGAAGATATTGCCAGAACTTGTCATGCCCATCCAACCTATACGGAAGCTTTGAAAGAAGCCGCATTAGCAGCCACAGAAAACAGAGCAATTCATATTTAAACAATACAGTTGGCTTTGTCCAATCTTAATAAAATTAAGCCGGTAATTTGGTTGCCGGCTTTTTTTGTTTGCATGTATTTTGCAAATTACTTCTTCCAATCTTCTTTGAACGGAGTTTCCTTGCTCATAAAATAAAAAGCTTATATTGCCGATGTAAACTTTAGGGGTGCCTTCTATACAGTTGGCTGAGAATATACCCTCATAACCTGATCCGGATTATACCGGCGTAGGAAATAGTTCTATCTGCAAATCGCAGTGTCAAGTGCTTTCGGCATTTGGAAGACTCCCCTAAAGCAAAATTTAGAAACTATGGAGTCTATTATTATTCAAAATCTTCAAAAACTACGGCAACAAAATCCTTTGGTGCACAGCATTACCAATTACGTGGTAATGAACAATACCGCAAATGCGTTGCTCGCTTTAGGGGCTTCCCCTTTAATGGCCCATGCCCATCCAGAAATCGATGACATTGTTCAAATTTCCGGAGCGTTGGTTGTAAATATTGGCACTTTAGATGAATATTGGGCAGAAAGCATGAAAATGGCTGCTGCACATGCACATAAAATAAAAAGACGGTGGATATTAGATCCTGTTGGTGCGGGCGCAAGTCTTTACCGTGACTCCGTTTTGAAAGAATTGCTTCAATTTAAGCCAGATGCAATTCGTGGCAATGCTTCAGAAATTATGGCTTTAGCCAATGTAACCCTTCAATCTAAAGGGGTAGACAGCACGCATAATTCTACAGAAGCATTAAAGTCGGCCATTTGGCTCGCTCAACAAAACCAGACAATTGTATGTATTTCCGGAGCGATAGATTTTGTAACCGACGGAACAAAAACGGTACAAATTGAAAATGGGAGTCCGTTAATGGCAAAGGTTACCGGAATGGGCTGTACAGCTACTGCAATTATCGGCGCTTGCATTGCCGTTTCAGAAACGACAATGGATGGTGTAATTTCTGCAACGGCAATTATGGCCATTGCCGGAGAAATGGCGGCAGAAAAAGCGGGTGCGCCAGGTACCTTTCAAGTCGAGTTTTATAATGCACTCTACAACATAACCGAAGGAGACATTCGCAACAAACTAAAAGTACAATGATCGACTTTAAGCATAGGCTCTACCTGGTAACCGATGAAAAAGCCTGTTTAAACCGCGATTTCTTTTGGGTAATAGAACAGGCATTAAAAGGCGGTGTGGATTTGGTTCAAATCAGAGAAAAGCAACTGTCAACAGCAGATTTTACAGAAAAAGCACTCAGATTAAAAGATCTTTGCGAGCGCTATCAGGTTCCGCTTTTGGTTAATGATAATGTAGAAGTTGCCAAAAATATTGAAGCATTTGGTTTACACATTGGACAAAGTGATATGCCCATTTCAGAAGCTGAATCTGCATTGGGGAGAGAAAAACCAATAGGATTATCTGTAGAACTGATGGAACACCTTACAGATTTTGCCATTCATCAAGCCTGGTATTTGGGCATCAGCCCGATTTTTTCTACACCTACCAAAACAGATACTTATGCAGAATGGGGTTTAGAAGGATTAAAAGCCGTACGTGCTAAAACAAATAAACCTTTAGTGGCCATTGGAAATATCAAGCTTCATAATGTAGGCCTTGCCATTTCTCACGGTGCCGATGCCGCAGCCGTCGTTTCAGAAATCTGCTCAGCAAAAGATCCGGCGAAAGCGGCAGAACTTCTCAGAAATCAAATTGAAAAACACCTTCACAGCAAATGAAATACATATCTGTTTTAACCATTGCAGGATCCGATAGCGGCGGCGGTGCCGGCATTCAGGCCGATTTAAAAACCTTCTCTGCATTGGGCTGCTTCGGCACTTCGGCAATTACCGCAATTACCGCACAAAATACCCTCGGCGTACAATCTGTTCATAGCGTGCCACCAGAAATGATAAGCGATCAGATTAAAGCGGTACTAGACGATTTGAAACCCGCCGCAATAAAAATAGGAATGATCAATCGGCCAGAAGTAACCAACATCATCAGAGCGCAACTACTTACTTATCCCGGTGTTCCGGTAATCTTAGATCCTGTGATGATCTCAACAAGTGGGCATCGACTTATAGAACCCGAAACCGTACAACTACTTATTCAAAACCTCTTCCCATTGGTAGCGTTGGTTACCCCAAATATTGATGAAGCCGAAATACTGGCCGACATGGAAATCAATGACGTAGACGATATGGTTTTAGCCGGGGAAAAAATTGTTGGCCTAGGTGCAAAGGCTGTATTGCTTAAAGGTGGGCATTTATCTGGACCTATTGTTTCCGACATACTCATTCAAGAGAAAAAACAACCTACAATTCTGAAAAGTGCCTGGATAGAAACAAAAAACCTGCACGGAACCGGCTGTACCTTATCATCTGCAATTGCAGCTGAAATGGCTAAAGGACATGAACTACTGGAAGCAGTTAAACGAGCAAAAAAATATATTGCATCTGCAATTCAAAACGGCAGCGAAACCAAAACCGGAAATGGAAATGGCCCGTTAAATCATTTTTTCAACCCTCAAAAATTAATTATACAATGAAGTGGAGTACAGAAGCCTGGAATAAAATTACACCAGTTTACGATAAAATAATCGCCATGCCTTTCAATCAGGAATTGAGCAATGGCAGCCTCGATAAAAGCAAATTCATATTCTATCTGGCTCAAGATGCCTATTATCTTTTAGCGTTTGGCCGCACTTTAAATGCAATTGCAGCCAAGCTTACACAAGCAGAACATGTACTCATGTACAATGGTTTTGCCGCCGGCGCCATTGCAGCAGAGCGCAGTTTACACGAAAGTTATTTTGCAGAGTTTGGGATTCATGAAATTATTACGCCATCACCTTCTACACTTTTATATACCAACTATATTCTTAACCAAGCCGCTTACGCAAATGTAGAAGTTGCACTTGCCGCAGTTTTACCATGTTTTTGGATATATAAAGCTGTAGGCGATTATATTTTAAAACAACAAAGTGGAGATGAAAATCCGTACAAAAGATGGATTGATATGTATGCAGGCGAAGATTTCGCAGTATCGGTACAGCGAGCAATTAATTTTACGGATCTTATAGCAGAAAGCGCTGCAGAAAGTTTACGTCAATCCATGTTCCAAGCTTTTGAAATGGCTACAAAAATGGAATGGATGTTTTGGGATAGTGCCTATCAAAAGGAACCGTGGAAAATTTAAAAAACTTGTGTTTAAACTAGAGATAACCGTCAGAAATTTGCAAATATTCCAGATAAATTGAAATAATTACCTGTATTTCCGATTGATTTGAAGACATTTGCAAATTCTTATATAAACAACACACATTGGAAGAACATCAGGCAACCCAAGAATCCCTAGAAAAGCCATCAATACCTTTAAAAAGCAGTGCCAACCGCATTCGTTTGGCTGTTGCATTGTTCTATTTCGGGCAAGGAATTTCTTTTGCTTCATGGGCCAGCCGCATTCCGGATATTAAGCATACACTTAATCTTTCTGATGGCCAGCTTGGCAGTATTCTACTTGCGCTTCCTTTGGGCCAGCTGTGTACCATGCCTATTTCCGGGCGTCTGGTTACCAAGTACGGAAGTAAAGCGATTCTGACCATTACAGCTCCGCTTTATGTACTGGCACTTACCAATTTAGGATTGGCAACATCTTCATGGATGTTATTCGCTTTTCTGTTTCTGTTCGGTGTAATTGGCAACATGTGTAATATTGCCGTAAATACACAGGGTGTAGAAGCCGAAAAAATATTCGGCAGACCAATTATGACATCTTTTCACGGAGCCTGGAGTATTGCAGGGTTCTCTGGTGCACTGATTGGATTATTAATGATCAATCTCCATACTTCACCTTTTCATCACTTCTGGGTAATTACTGTACTAATATGGATCAATGTTTTTTTCAACTATAAACACCTGGTGCCAGGTAAAGGCGCTGCCACAACAGAACGCAAAAAACTGTTTGTGATGCCAGAAGGTATGCTGTTGCAATTGGGCATTATTGGTTTTTGCAGCATGGCTACAGAAGGTGCCATGTTTGATTGGAGCGGTGTATATTTTAAAGAAATTGTAAAAGCCCCAACACAACTCGTTATACTTGGTTACACTTCTTTTATGATTATGATGGCAACCGGTCGTTTTATCGGCGATGCTGTTATCGTAAAATTAGGCCGAAAAAGAACCATTCAATCCAGCGGTTTAATTATTTCTATCGGCATGTTTATCTCAGTATTGTTTCCATATGTTGTACCCTCAACCATCGGTTTTATGCTGGTTGGTATCGGTGTATCAAGTATTGTACCTACCGTTTACAGTGTTGCCGGCAAAAATGGAAAAGTGGCTCCGGGTATTGCCATTGCCATTGTATCCAGTGTAAGTTACCTCGGTTTCTTAATGGGACCACCACTAATTGGTTACATTTCAGAATTATCAAGTTTAAGATATTCTTATGCCGTAATTGGTTGTTTTGGTATTTTGGTGAGTTTGCTTGTTGCAAAAATAAAGGCCATCGCGTAGCTATTCTTTCTTGATCAATCCAAATTCTTTCAGGGTTTTAATCGCCAACTCAATCAGCCTGAGGTTTTCATCCTGATGGCCATGTTGTACTTCTACATTGATGTATGGAATATTCTTTTGCATGGCATAGATGGATAAAGAACCGTCATTTGAGGCGAATTTAGATTGCAGAATTACATTTACATTTTCCTTTTTTAAACTGGAAAACAAGCGTGGCTCTGTTACATAAATCAAATCATCGCCATCCATTTCAAAGTTAATATATACAGAATCGGCTACGCTTGATAATTCGTACCCGGGAAGGTAGGATGAAATTCCGAAACCGCCATCGGCATTATTATGCAAGGTTAAAATATAACCCAATGAATCTGGATTGTAGAAATTTAAAATCTGTTTACCAGCTTTTAAAATCTCCTGCTCAATATCAGTAGAACTAAACCGATCTTTTTTCAACTTGGTTTTCACTCCAAATTCTGTATAAATCGCATTCGGATCGATACGATACTGATCGTCCATATACGTAAATTCATAATCTCTCACGCTCCCGTATTGGCTATCAATCAATTCTCCTCCACTCCATCGAATATAATCGAAACCAGCTTTTACGCCCGTGTCTTCATTATCATGGATTACCAAAAAACGTACGCCATTTGGTTTATAGCTGTATTTAACCAAATTAACGTCGAGATCTGAAATATGGATAAATGAAGAATCGGTTGTCATTGCCGTGAAAACAGGAGGATGTTGCGCTTTTGCGAAAAAAGACAGTGCGATTAAAACAATCGGTAATAGCAATTTAAACATAATCATAGAGACAAGCCAAGCCTTTTTTTGTTTGGTTGGGCGGTTTAATATTGCGAAAGCCAATACAAAAAAAAGGCCACCTTTGCAGGCGGCCTCATGATTATTCTTATTTTGGGTTTAATGATCCAAATCCCACTCATGAACATCTTTATGATCATAAGGTTCTGCCATCAACTCATCAATGGTTTTTTCTTTCTTATTAAAACCTAACCTGTCCAACATACTATCAAACAGTTGGTAAATTACCGGAACCACAACCAATGTAAGGAACAAAGAGCTGGTTAAACCGCCAATAATAACCCAAGCCAAACCGTTTTTCCATTCTGCACCTGCACCACTGGCTAAAGCGATTGGAAGCATACCGAAAACCATGGCAATGGTTGTCATCAGAATCGGCCGCAAACGTGCATGGTTGGCAAGAATTAAGGCTTCGCGCGTAGTTTTTCCTTCTGCTTTAAGTTGGTTGGTAAAATCGACCAGGATGATCGCATTTTTGGCCACCAATCCCATCAGCATAATTAATCCCAAAATGGTGAAGATACCGATAGAGTTGTTGGTTAATGCCAATGCCAGCAAAGCTCCAATTACCGCAAGCGGAAGCGAGAACATTACCACCAAAGGATAAATAAAACTATCGTATAAGGCCACCATAATTAGATAAACCAATACAATCGATGCAAGTAAGGCAATACCGAGCGTTCCAAAACCTTCACTTTGGTTTTCCTGATCCCCAGCCCAAAGGTAACTTACACCAATAGGTTTTTTTAGTTTTCCATCAGCCTGAAGCTTTTCAAGCTGATCCTGAAATTCGGCAACGATTGTTCCTGTTGGCCGACCGATAGATTGTGCTTTTACAGAAACCGAAGTGGATTTATCTCGGCGTTCTAACTGACTTGGGCCAGAACCTTCTGTAATGGTTGCAAACTGCGACAATTTAACCTGTTGGCCGCCGCTATTTACAAAAATCAGGTTTCTTACATCGTCAATATCTTTTCTGTTGAAATCCTGGTACTGAATATTAATATCGTATTCGTATTCACCTTTTCGGTATTTACCATCGGTATTACCGCTAAAAGCAGTTTGCATAGTAGAACCAACCGTTTGCAAGGTTAATCCTAAAGCAGACATTTTATCGCGATCTACCTGAACATTAATTTCTGGTGTACCTTTTTCTACAGACAATTTAATTTCTGTTGCTCCAGAAATACCCGCGAGAACTTTTTGCGCACCTTCTGCATATTTAAGCGCACTATCCAAATCTGAACCCATAACAACAAGTTCTATTGGCGCGTTTTCTGCAATTCCCAAAATACTAATCGGAACGGTCTTAACTTTTGCACCTACAAGTTCTTTAGCTAAAGCCCGACTAATCTTAGTTGCATAAATATCTGAAGATACACCTTCACGTTCTTTACGCTCGACAAGTTTTACATTAATTTCTGACTTATATGCCGTTGCCTGAGTACCACCAAAATCTCCACTGGCCTGACCAACAGTTGTGATCAGTTGTGTAATTTCTTTCTGTTTGCTCAAAAATGCTTCAGCACGTTGTGTATATGCGTTAGTTTGCTCAAGAGATGCATCTTTAGGAAGTTCTACCTGAACTAAAAATTCTCCTTTATCGGATTTAGGGAAAAACTCAGATCCGATAAAACCGGCGCCAAGCAATCCGCAGGAACTTAAAAACATGATAAAAACCAACAGAAGCGTTAAGAATTTATGTTCTAAAGACCAGGTTAAAATTCCGGTAATCCAGTTGGTAAATTTTTTCAGTTGTTTCTCAAACCACAAAATAAAACGGCCGAAAAGATTTTTTCCGGTAATTCTTTCCAGTTTACCGAAGCGAGAGAAGATTAACGGAACAATGGTAAATGATGCAACTAACGACAGCAAAGTAGCTATAATTACTACGATACAGAACTGACGTAAGATGTTAGATACCAAGCCAGAACTTACTGCAATTGGGAAGAACACCACCACAATTACAAAAGTGATGGATACTACGGTAAAACCGATTTCTCGTGTCGCATCAGATGCCGCACGAACTTTGTTTTTCCCCATTTCCATATGGCGCTGAATATTTTCCAAAACCACAATAGCATCATCCACAAGAATACCTACAACAAGTGATAAGCCCAAAAGCGACATCAAATTCAAAGTAAATCCGAACAGACTAATTCCGATAAATGTTGCAATTAGCGAAACCGGGATAGATACCATTACAATAACCGCATTCCGCAAACTATGTAAGAAAAACAACATTACAAAAGCTACGAGAACTACAGCCAGAATTAAATCATGGATTACCGCATCTGCAGATTCTAAGGTAAAAATGGAACTGTCGTTTACCACTTTAATATCTAATTTGTTTGCCTTATACTCTACCTTTAACTGGTCGATAATTTTGTGAACACCTTTACTCACCTCAACCGCGTTGGCATCGCTTTGCTTAATAATCTGAATTGCAATTGCGCCTTGTCTGTTGATACGTGCCAGTTTTTCGGTTTCTTTCTGTGCATCTTGCACATCGGCAACATCACCTAAACGAATTTGTGCACCATCTTTACTGGTTGTCAATACCAGGTTGCGGAGTTCTTCAATACTTCTGTATTTACCAGATAAACGAATCAATACATCAGAATTTTTAGTTTTTACGCTACCGGTAGGGAAATCAAGATTGGAGGTTAAAATCATCTGTTGTACCTGAGGCACAGAAAGATTATAACCCTGCAAACGATCGGCATCTAAAGACACCTGAATTTCACGTTCTGAACCACCAATCAAGTTCACTTGTGCAATACCACTTACCCTCGAAATCACTGGAGCAATACGTTTATCTATTAAATCATAGAACGTAATATCGTCCATATTTGCAGAAGCAGACATGGTAATTACCGGCAAATCATCTAAAGAGAATTTACTGAGTGATGGTGTTTTTACATCTTCCGGCAAATCTGCAAGAATGGCATTCACTTTACGTTGCGCATCATTTAAAGCGATATCGATATTGGCTTTATCGGTTAAAGTGATGGTAACGGTTGATAAACTTTCATAAGAAACCGCATTCAGTTTCTTAATATTTTCCATAGAAGATACCGCATCTTCAATTTTTTTGGTTACGGTATTTTCCACCTCATTGGGTGAAGCTCCAGGGTATATTGTGGAGATGGATACTACGTTGTTGGAGAACTTTGGTAAAAGCTCATAGCCCAACGAGAAGTAACTTAGTAAGCCCAGCAATGTAAGTGCGGTAAAAACCACAATTACCAGTGATGGCCTTTTTATAGATATGTCTGTTATCTTCATTGTTTTCTTTTATGTCGTAAACATTACGATGATGAACCTAAGCTTATTTTACAGGAGTAACCGGAGTACCATCTGCCAGGTTGATCTGGCCACTGGTAATTACCGTTTCACCTTCTTTCAAGCCATCCAAAACTTCTACACTTTCGCCCAGAATACGGCCAGTAACTACCTTGCGGATTTTTGAAGTATTGCTGGATTTATCCAAAACGAATACCTGGTTACTACTTACACTACCCACAAATGAAGTGCGTGGAATAAGAATACTTGGTGCTTGTTTCGGAAATTCAAATACTGCTGTTCCGTACATACCTGCTCTTAAACTATTTTTTTCGTTATTTGTAACCTCAACTTCTACCGGGAAATTTAATGTCGCATCTGCTTTCGCCGCGATAAAAGTTACTTTACCAGAGAATTTCTCATCCGGAAAAACATTGGAACGGATACTGATCTGATTGCCAACTTTAAGATTTGCAACCTGACCTTCATTTACATTAACTTTCAGTTTTAGCTTAGATACATCAACCAATTCAAACAACTGAGTTCCTTGTGCTGTAACAAAGGCACCAACTTCTATATATCTTTTGTTCACGATTCCGTTGATTGGAGATTTGATGTTTGCATCGCTCGATTTACGTTGAGATGCCTGCAAACGCAGCTTAGCATTACGGGTTGCTAATTTTGCCTGATCAAGCTGTTGTTGCGTTACGCCTCCCGTTTCATATGAACTTTGATATCTGGCTTCGTCACGAACCGCATTTTGATATGTAGCTTCTGCGGTTTCTCTATCGGTATTGATAATTTCTGCATCTAAATGCGCTAAAACCTGTCCTTTACTTACACGTGCACCTTCATCCACATAAATTGCAGAAATACGTCCGGCGTTTTCAGATAAAAAATTAAGTTCTTGTTTTGGAACGAAATTACCGTTAGCACTAAAATCAAGGCTAGGTACTTTCTTTTCTACTGTTGCAATACGAACGGCAACCGCACCGCTACCTTCGGCAATGAAAGCAGTTTTCGCATCGTTTTTTTTCTTGTTGTTGCTTAATACATAAGCAATTGCCCCAAGTGCAACTACAACTACAACAATTATGATAATTACTTTTTTCATGTCTATTCTACTAGCGATTTAATATTTCCGTTTGATTTTATTACTTGTATTTCGGCAACTTTATAGTTTAATAAAGCTTGATTATAACTGTTTTGTGCCTGCGTTAATGAATTTTCTGTTTCTAGCAAATCCGTTAATGATGCCAGGCCGTTGTTGTAGTTGTTTTGTGTACTCTTGTAAATTTCAAGGGCCAGATCAGCATTTTTACGTTGAGCATTAATGGTATTAAAGCTATTACGCAACTGGATTTTTGCATTTTCATAGGCTACGTTCAAAGAGTTTGTCGTATTGATTCGATCTTCATCTGCTTTTCTCAAATCAACATCTGCCTGTCTTATTTTAGACCGGGTTAAAAACCCATTGAAAATTGGGAAACGAAGCGTTAATCCAATTGCAGATGCACCATAACCAATCGCCCCATTTCTGGTATTCAAATAGTCGAAACCGTTGGCCTGACTGGCATACGTATAATTTCCGCTAAGCGATAAAGTTGGGTAATATTCTGAAACGTAGGCTTTGCGCTGAAGTTGAAGAAGTTTTTTATTGATGTCTAATAACTTAATTTCTGTTCTACCGGCTAATGCAATAGAATCTGCAAGCTGAGGCAAAGTTTTCACTTCTGTCAACTCTTCTTTAGGCAATACAATCGCGTTAGCTACTGGCATGCCCATAGAAAATTTCAACTGATTTTCTAGTTGGGTAATGGCATTTAACGTCTGCTCTCTTTGTGTAGTAAGATTGGTTAAATTTACATTAATCCGGTCTACATCAATTTTGCGGGCCAAACCATTTTTATATTGTACGCCAACAATATTTTGCACCACTTTTACATTTTTGATGTTGGTATCAATTACGTTTAGCTGCTCCCGATTGACCAAAACCTGATAATAGTTGTTTGCAACCATTTCAATAACCTGTTCATCAGTGTACTGAGCATTCAGATTGTAATAGGTTTCGCTTGATTTTGCGGCCTGCAAACCTGTAAAAACCTGCTGATTGAACAATTGCTGTTGCAATTGTACGCCAGCGTTTGAATTCCAGGTTTGTCCGAATTTCAGGGTTTGTAATTGTCCGCCGAAATCTACTACCTGCTGCCCGATAATGGGATTATAAGTTAAGCCAGAGGTTGCCACTACTTGGGGTAATGCCTGCGCCCTTACTTCTTCAACTTTGTAACGGCCATTCTCAATATCGAGCCTGGCTTTACGCACGTTGGTATTATTCTGCAGCGCATAATTCAACGCATCTTTAAGCGTGAGTTTTTGCTGAGCAGAGACCAAATTTGGCAAAATGATGCTGCAAATTAGCAATAGCACCACATTTACCCGTCTTACTATAGGCATAATTATGTGTTTTTGTTTATAGGGTTCTTATCGTTTTACTGTTAAAAACAGTTGTCTGCTGGTTTGTAAAAAATGCTATTGTGTACTTTTCAATCCACGTGCAAAAATAGTTGACAGGTCTTTTTGCTTTTGGGTCATTTTGTTTAATGTTTTCTTATCGGGAAAAATATCCTTACCGGTTTCCATAATACACATCGTTGTCAAGCCCATTAAACTCTCGATATACAATTCTGCAATGTGCCTCATATTATCGTGCTCTATCTCTCCCTTAACTTTTGCATTAGAAAATATCTCGGCGAAAAAAGACTTTTCTACATCTTTCATACTGTGCAGTTTAGTTTTCATTACTTCATCATTCAACAAATCAGGAATGCCTTCTGCAATACGCAACATATAATATTTCTGAAAAAAAGTATTGCGCACATCAATCGTACTAAACAGCACATTCTCCAGTGTTTGTTCTGCATTGTACTTTTTCTTCAGGAGTTCGAAATAATCATTAAATACCTTTTCGATTACACCAAGAATTAAACTCTTTTTATCCGGGAAATAATAGTACAATGAAGGCTTAGAGACAGAAAGATCTTCTGCGATATCATTCATCGTGGTTTTATTGATTCCAAAATGCGTAAAGCGCTTTATCGCACCTTCAATAATTTGCTCTCGCTTTTTATCGGCTACAATCATTTTACTTTTCTACTATCTGACTTTTTTAATATTTTAGTCAAAAGTAGTACTTCATAAGTTATTGTTCACAGCGTTTATCGATCCAAATTAAATACTGACATTAAAATGACATAAAAATGCTTTCTTATTGGTTTTTACCTCTTTATAAACAATATATTTCGACAATGAATGTAATTCTATCTGCAACAACTCTGATCGTCACCATTATTATTATGGAATGCCTTTCATGGTTTATCCACAAATATTTGTTTCATGGACCCCTTTGGTTTATACATAAATCACACCATCAACACACACATTCAACGTTTGAATTGAACGATGTATTCGCAGTCTTTTTTGCCGCGGTATCTTTATATCTGATGTATATTGATCGATTTAACTTCGGATACCTCTTTTTTATTGGATTAGGTATTACCGGATATGGGCTTATTTATTTTATAGTTCACGATTGGTTTATCCACAAACGCTTTCAACCTTTTCGGGCAAATAACGGCTATCTGATCAGGTTACGAAAGGCGCATAAAATTCACCACAAAAACAGAGAGAAAGAAAAAGGTAAAGCATTTGGTTTACTATTTGTAAGCAAAAACATCGTGAATAAATCAACACCGCAGCAATCAAAAATAAAGTAAACAGTTTTATAAATTAAAACGCCAATCGTAAATATGAGAAAGTGTACAGTCTTATTTTTGGTGATTACAGCTTTCCTTTTTTCTTGTAGAAAGAAAACGGATAAAGACCGGGCGATAGATTTGGTCAAGGAAAATGCAGAAACAACAACACAAAAACTTGATTTTGACCAGAGCCAATTGGACAGTTTGTATACCATATCGCCGAAAGCACTAGCCGATTCAATTGCAAAAGGAAATACTTTAGACAGTACATTGGCTATTCTTGAAAGTCAGATAGAACATTTTTCTCAGCAAGAATCGGACAGTGTGGGCCTAATTAGTGCAAAGCTGACCAAAGAACGCTACAGATTACTGGAAGTAACAAAACAAAAACCGGTTTTTATTGGCTGGAAACTCTCTAATGTGAAGGTTAAAAATGACTCAAATGAAAGTTTAAGTTTCAGTTTCGACAAAAATATCACAAAGATTGTAAACCAGTAAATCTATCTTTTAAGACTATTTACGAATTGCTCTACAGATGATCTTTTTGAATTTGAGAGACAATATAAGGCACGTTAATATTTTCTTACTTTTGTGGCCAAGATAATCCAGCATGTTTCAACTACAGGAAAATATTTCACTTCAACCTTATAATTCTTTCGGCATTAATGTCAACGGGCGCTATTTTGCAGAAATCGCAAACGTGCAAGATCTCAACAACTTGTTTGAGCATCCATTAACCCAACATTTGCCTTTACTTATTCTTGGTGGCGGAAGCAATATTCTTTTCACAAAAGACTATGACGGACTCATTATTAAAATGAGCATCAAAGGTATCCAACATGAAATAACTACCAAACAGGTTTTAGTAAAAGCAGGTGCTGGCGAAATCTGGAACGACTTTGTTCAATATTGTGTGCAAAATGATTTCGCAGGTGTAGAGAATTTAAGCTTAATCCCCGGAACGGTTGGCGCATCACCTATTCAAAATATTGGCGCTTACGGTGTAGAGCTTAAAGACGTATTCGAAAGTTGTGAAGCTTATGAGATTGAAACCGGAAAAATTAAAACCTTTACCTATGATGATTGTAATTTCGGTTACCGGGAAAGTATTTTTAAAAACACATTGAAAGGGCAATATATCATCACTAATGTCACTTTCAGGCTTTCATCAACAGCTCAAATCAATACCTCTTATGGCGCAATAGAAACTGAACTGGAGAAAAGAGAAATTAAAAGTCCAAACATTAAGGATGTTTCTGAGGTTGTATCCTATATAAGGGTAAGCAAACTACCAGATCCATCAACAATTGGCAATGCCGGCAGTTTTTTTAAAAATCCGGTAATTGAGAAGCATGAGTTTGCAGATCTTGTAGCAAAACACCCCGATGTGGTGCATTATCCCACACCAGACGGAAGAATTAAATTAGCCGCTGGTTGGTTGATTGAACAATGTGGATGGAAAGGTAAAATTATTGGCGAAACCGGTACATGGAAGAACCAAGCTTTAGTTTTAGTTAACCATGGCCGTGCCACAGGCAAAGAGGTTTTCGATTTTTCTGCACAGATTATAGACAGCGTTAAGTCTACTTTTGGAGTCACTTTAGAACGAGAAGTAAATATTCTGTGACAAAAACAGGCCAAATTGGGTAAAATACGCTTTGGCACGCGCTGTTTTATTTTTGGTATTAAGTTTGTTTTGATTGACTATGAATGGACATTATTTCATTTGTTTTTTAATCTTATCCTAAAGCTAAATATCATGACAAAATTTGAATTCAACCATCTGGTTAACCATCACTCAGTTTCCCTTAGATCCTATGCTTTAAATTTCACGAAAGATGCCGAAGATGCAAATGATCTTGTGCAGGATACCATGCTTAAAGCGATTACTTATTATAATAAATTTAAAGAAGGAACAAACCTAAAAGGTTGGTTGTTTACAATTATGAAAAATACTTTCATAAACAACTACCGCCGCCTGGTTAAAACAAATACACTTATTACGCAGAGCGATGAAATCTCTTCTGCAAATTTATCTTACAGCGCGACTAAAAATCAGGCAGAGAGTAAATTTGTAATGGGTGACATTCACAAAGCTTTAGAACAATTGCCTCAGGAATATTATGTCCCTTTTATTCGCTATTTCGAAGGCTTTAAATACCACGAAATTGCAGACATGTTAGAGATTCCTATCGGAACAGTAAAAACCCGCATACACGTTGCCCGCGGCATTTTGAAAAAGTATTTAAAAACCTATTCAAAAGATGCTCAGGTTACTGAATATAATTAAACGTACACTACCCCTGAAAAACAGAAAAAGCTGATGAGTTTCATCAGCTTTTTTTATGCCCAGTACATCAGGCAAAAATCTGGATGGAAAAATAGTTTAAAAAGTATTGAAAAGCAAAAGGCCTGGAAATCATCCGGGCCTTTCTACTCATCATATATTTGGTTAAATAATTCTTATTTCATAAACCTTTCTTCTCACTCACTAATCGAAACAAAAGAAAAGTTTGATTATGCTTTATTGTCTCATTTACTAGGCCTTTCGGCTTTGTGGATATAAAGATAGGTTTAATTTTGTTTTTGTCAAGCTTTTTTTAACTTTTTTTTTGTTTCTTTTGCAACCACCTGTCCGGATATGATTGCAGGAGGCACTCCAGGCCCCGGAACGGTTAATTGCCCTGTATATAAAAGATTTGTTACAAGGCTTTTCATCTTTGGTTTTAAGAACGCAGTCTGTTTCAAAGTGTTAGCTAAGCCATATGCATTACCTTTAAATGCGTTGTAGTCGGTCTTAAAGTCTTGCATGGCATACCCCCTTTTCACCACAATATGTGTTTGTATAGAATTACCGGTTAACAATTCAAATCGCTGTACAATCATATCGAAATACTTATTCCTTTCGCTTTCGTTATCTTTCAGATCGGGAGCCAGCGGAACTAAAAAGAATAAATTCTCACAATTTGCTGGTGCAAGGCTTTTATCGGTCACAGATGGACAGCACACATAAAACAAAGGTTTTTCAGGCCAATCGGGTTTTGTATAAATTTCTTCAGCATGTTGGTCGAAATCCTCATCGAAAAACAAATTGTGGTGTAGAATATTTTTAAGCTTTTTATCCAAGCCAACATAAAATAATAAACAAGAAGGCGCCATCGTTCTTTTATCCCAGTATTTCTCAGAATATCTTCTGTACTTTTCTGGCAAAAGTTTTTGTTCTATGTGGTGGTAATCTGCACTGCCGATAATAAAATCCGTGGAAAAGGTTCCTTTATTGGTTTGTAAAGCTTCGGCTTTGCTATCTATCACTTCAATTTTTTCTACATCGTGGTTAAAGCAAAACTTAACGCCTTGTTCTTTTGCAATAGTTTCCATTGCAGAAACAATACGCTGCATCCCTCCCATTGGATACCAGGTACCCAAAATTAAATCTGCATAGTTCATTAAACTATACAATGCAGGTGTATTTTGAGGTGTGGCACCTAAGAATAAAACGGGAAATTCTAAAAGTTTTCTCAGTTTATCATTTTTAAAAAGCGAATGAACGTGTTTGCGCATATTTCCGAGCAATTGTAGCCGGATACCGCTTACAGCTAAACGCGGATCAAAATATTCCATCACCGAGTGAGAAGGTTTGAAAACATACTCATTCATACCAACTTCATATTTGTACTTTGCCTGCGCCAGAAAAGTTGCCAGGTCTGCACTGCTGCCGGGTTCCAAAAATTCAAAACAAGCGTATAATTCTTTTTCGGTCGAAGGAACATCAAACACATCATTCTGCCCGAAATAAATACGGTAAGAAGGATTCAGCCTTTCGAGCGTATAAAAATCGGCCGTGGTTTTACCGAACAGATTAAAATAGTGCTCGAAAATATCTGGCATCCAATACCAACTGGGGCCCATATCAAAAGTAAATCCCGATTCAGACCACGTTCTCGCGCGACCGCCAGCCATTTCATGTTTTTCAAAAACGGTAACATCAAAACCATCTTTCGCCAATAGTGCTGCGGCTGCCAATCCAGAAAATCCTGCACCTATCACAGAGATATGTTGTTTTTTATCCATCGATATAAATAAAGGTAATTTTTAACAGTTTGTCTGCACAAGCCTGTCACTAAAACTATAAACATAAAAAAAGCATGTACGTTTGAGTGCACATGCTTTTTTTGGACTTATCAAATTCCGCATTAAAACTGGATTCCGAAAACCGTCATGTTTTCTATATAGTTGATTTTTTGACTGGCTTTATCATATTCATCCCACCCTGTAGTATGTACATTTTTAAGGTTTGTTGCACCAAGTTTAGTTGAGTTTTGCAGATAAATGTTCTTCCATATATAAAATTTTAAACCCGCCTTCACTGAAAATCCATATCCAGAAACGTTCCAGTGGTTATTTCTACCTGCACCAAACAAACGTACATCAGAGCGCGGAACGATTAAACCGCCACCTAAACCGGTTTCTAAAGTAAGCGAGGTATTGCCGGAAGGTGCAACCCAAATATCGTCGTAACGTTCAAATTCAACGTTGGCGTAATTAAATCCGTCTGTATGCTCGTAAGTTAGCATATTTTCCTTCACATTAATTATCTCTC
Organism: Pedobacter terrestris; assembly: GCF_052343045.1. Classification (NCBI taxonomy): domain Bacteria; kingdom Pseudomonadati; phylum Bacteroidota; class Sphingobacteriia; order Sphingobacteriales; family Sphingobacteriaceae; genus Pedobacter; species Pedobacter terrestris. Next base: position 4,155,258 of record NZ_CP180264.1, read on the forward strand.
CATTATATGTACCGGCCAAAGCGCCTGTTGGGATATTTTCTGGCGTGATAGTCGCACCGATATAACCGGTAATGGCAACCTGTTGCGGGATATCCATTACATATTTCATATGGTCCCAACCAATAGAAATACTATAATTATCTTTGATAAAATACCCCACACGGATGTTATATTGTGGAACGGAAATCTCTGCAGGGTTTAAATAATCCCAGCTTAACTTAGATTGCCTGTCTTTTGCAACCACATCTTTTAATGTGAAATCATAATTTGGTCCGGTAAAACGAATATCACTTTTCCCATACCAGGAGTTGTTGTAACCCCAGTGGAAGAAAAACTTTCCCTTACGGGAGAAATTCCGAATATTTTCTGGACTAAAAATGCTTTTTGATTGCGAAACCTTTTGTTCTGCAGTGCTTGTTGCTTCTTGTGCAAACATCCGTTTACCAAACAATAAAGCAATCAATAAAATTGAAATTTTTTTCACGCGGCAAATTGAGTGAAAAGCTACTTATTTTACAATAGCTGCAGAACAATAGTAAAGCGACACAATTGAAAAATGACTTTAAATCATTAAAACCTGGTGTAAAGCGCCAATTGAACAACATTATTGACGGTATTGCTGGGAAGTCCATGTACCGCTTGGTTTAAGTAACCAATTTCTAAATCCAGCTCTTTAGAGAAACGATAGCCTGCAGCCAGATATGCCCTATTTTGATCAAAAAAGCTATTATTCGTTTTACTTTTATTCTGGATATTCAAAAATATTTCATTTTGTAAAGCTACGAATGCGCCTTTCACAAAAGCCGTTTCTCTTTTTTGCAAAGGCTGAATAAACCTGAAAAAGTAACGGAAACGCTGTGCAAATGCGCGATCAAATTCACGACCTATAAAACGTTGCTCTATCCTAAACCGATGACTTGCAGAAATTTGTCCAAGATTATGTGTGTAAATGTATTGTTCAAAAATACGATGTTCATTCAAATAACTTCGCGTTTCATTTAGCTGTGTTTGTGTGGTTTGCCACAAATAGCCCAGTGCAACGTTATTATTTTTATTGATAAAATACTGAAGTGCGGGTCTAACCAATGTATTCCGCACGTATTTCCAATCGTCTACCGATCTGAATTGGGCATCAAACTGCAATCCCCATTTTTCATTGAATTTTGTATTGTTTAGAAACATAAACCAGCCCGTGTTCTGGTATTGGGTTTGCGCAGCGGCATGGAAGGCCAGACCCATCACCAGAAATGTGGCCCATAATTGTTTTTTCATATCGGTAGTATCTGAATTTGCTAAGTTAGTGCAACTTTTAAATAAAAACACATTGATCAGTTTGCAGAGTGCCTTTATTTAAAAATGATTTAGCTGTAAGCGATTAAAAATCTATCTTCGTTAAAGATTTGGATAAAAGCACTTACAAATGCTTCCTTTCCATTGAATTTATTTTTAAACATCAATCAAAAATAAAATGATTATTGAACCTAGAATGCGGGGATTTATTTGTTTAACTGCACATCCAGATGGTTGCGCACAAAACGTAAAAAACCAAATTGAATATGTAAAATCTAAAGGTGCTATTGAAGGTGCCAAAAAAGTATTGGTTATTGGCGCATCAACCGGTTTCGGTTTAGCCTCAAGAATTACTGCTGCTTTTGGTTCTGGTGCCGCAACTATTGGTGTATTTTTCGAAAAAGCACCTTCTGCAGGTAAAACAGCTTCGCCAGGTTGGTACAATAGTGCCGCTTTTGAACACGAAGCACATACTGCAGGCTTGTACGCAAAAAGTATTAATGGCGATGCTTTTTCAAAAGAAATTAAAGAAAAAACAATTGAGCTGATTAAAGCAGATTTAGGCCAAATTGATCTTGTGGTATATAGTCTTGCTTCGCCAGTGCGTAAACACCCGGATACAGAAGTATTACACCGTTCTACGCTAAAGCCAATTGGTACAACATTTACCAATAAAACGGTAGACTTCCACACAGGTAACGTAACCAACATTTCTATTGAACCTGCAAATGAAGAAGATATTGCCAATACTGTAGCCGTAATGGGTGGAGAAGATTGGGCAATGTGGATTGATGCGCTAAAAGCAGAAAACCTTTTGGCTGATGGCGCAACTACAGTTGCTTATTCTTATATCGGCCCGGCTTTAACAGAGCCTGTTTACCGCAAAGGTACTATTGGCCGTGCGAAAGATGATTTGGAAGCCACAGCTTTCACTATTGGTGATAAACTTAAAGATATTAACGGACAAGCTTACGTTTCTGTAAATAAAGCATTAGTTACGCAGGCCAGTTCTGCAATTCCGGTAATTCCTTTATACATTTCATTACTTTACAAAGTGATGAAAACCGAAGGTATACACGAAGGAACCATTGAGCAAATACAACGTTTATTTGCAGAACGCCTATATACAGGTGGCGATATTCCGGTTGACGAAAAAGGCAGAATCCGAATTGACGATTGGGAAATGCGCGAAGATGTTCAGGCAAAAGTTGCTCAGCTTTGGGAAGAAGCGACAACAGAAACTTTACCTGATTTAGGTGACTTGCCTGGCTACAAATCTGATTTCCTGAGTCTTTTTGGGTTTGAGATTGATGGCGTAGATTACCAGAAAGAAGCCAATGAAGTGGTAGAAATTGAAGGTCTTGTAGATTAATAAAATACCAGACGGATTTCAGTCCGAAAAATATAGAACATGGCCGGTTTTAACCGGCCATTTTTTTATCTGAAAATTGCTCTGCCAAATCAATCCAGACGGTCTACTAAAAATGGATTTTAAGCTAAAAATCCGTAAAAAAGATTGGCGTTCAGGCACAAACCTACAGCAGCACTCCGAATAAAATCGTGTTTGTGGCTAAGGTTTCTTATCTTTGCATAATTCTCACTCCCGCTTACACTCAAAACAACAGATATATATATGGCTAAATCTCAAGCAACTTTCGGAAAAAAAGAAAACGAGAAAAAAAAGCAACAGAAAAGGAACGAAAAACAGGAAAGACGCGAAGAGCGCCAGGCCAATGCTAAAAAAGGTTTATCTCTTGAAGATATGATGGCTTACGTTGATGAAAATGGAAACATTTCTTCTACGCCACCAGATCCTAAAAAGAAAAAAGTAATCAATACGGAAGATATCCAAATTGGAATTTCCAGACAAGAAGACATCATTGACGAAAATCCGGTTAAAAAAGGAACTGTTACTTTCTTTAACGAAAGCAAAGGTTACGGTTTCATCAAAAACACCGATACACAGGAAAGTATCTTCGTACACGTTAATGGTTTAGCTACTCAGATTAGAGAAGGCGATAAAGTTACGTTTGAAGTTGAAATGGGACAAAAAGGCCCTAATGCCGTTAAGGTTACTAAAATCTAGTGCGGGCTTAGTGCCTACACACTTTCATCAGATTTCTTCTGATTGAAAAATTGCCGTTTTTTGCTCTAGCAATTAATTCTTTTTCGCGTCCGGCCCGATTCCCATCTTAGCGAAGCACAAATTAATACACTGATTATCTTCATATTAATTAACACTTATGAAGTAATTTTAAATAAATTTAAAATTACGGTGTGGAATTTGTGCTGCTTTTACATCTTTAAGGTACACAAGATGAAAACCCCGGATTGTAGAATTAAAGTGCAAAAACTAATCTTCTACAACCGTTGAAAAACAATTAAGATTATGAAAAAATTAATGGTTATTGCATTAATTGCAATTTTAGGCATCACAAGCGCCAATGCCCAACAGGTAGATTTACGCAGAAAAATCAGCGTGAGCGGAACTTCGGAAACAGAGGTAACTCCAGATATCATTTATATCGGAATATCCCTAAAAGAATATCTTAAAGATGGCAACAGTAAAAAGAAAGTCGACATTACTACCTTAGAAACACAACTGTTTAATGCCGTACAAAAAGCAGGAATTTCTAAAGAAAACCTAACGGTAAACAATTTAAACAGCTGGAATTACGAAACGGAGAAAAAGAAAAACCCCGATTTTTTAAGTAGTAAACAATATCGGCTTAAAGTTGCAGATTTGAATAGGTTTAATGAAATCATCGCTGCTATTGATCCAAAAGGCATTTCGAACACCAATATTGAAAGCTATGATTATTCTAAAATGGAAAGCCTAAAAAAAGAGCTTAAAATTAAAGCCTTATTATCTGCTAAAGAAAAAGCAGCATACATGGTGCAAGCATTAGGTGGTAAACTGGGCGATGTTCTGGAAATACAAGATGGTGGCGACAGTGCAATACAACCTGTTTACAGAAATTATATGATGAAATCTGCAATGGCTGATGCAGAAGCTGCGGCGCCAGAAATTGATTTCAAAAAAATCAAACTTAGTTTTTCGGTAAATACAACTTTCGCCATCAACTAAGCTCAAAGCTTGTTTATTTAACATTTTTTTTTAAAACCTACCTCAACATTTTGGTAGGTTTTTTGTTATGTAATCACTTGATAACTTAAAAGATTAAATATTATGAAAAAATTTATTTACACTCTGGCGCTAGTGTTTAGTTTAGGAATTACTTTTAATGCTGCACAAGCGGCAGATAAGCCTGCTAAAAATCCTACAGAACTTAGTGCAGAACAAACCGTTCAGCTAGAAAGAATCAAAACGCGTGTTGAAGAAATCAGAGACATGGACAAGTCTAACTTGACAAAATCTGAACGTAAAGCATTGCGTAAAGAGTTGAAAGAATTAAAAGGACAAGCACGCGCAATGTCTGGAGGTGTTTATCTTTCTGTAGGTGCAATCATTATCATCATTCTATTATTGATCTTGATTCTATAATCAAATACAAAACATACTACCTATAAAAACAAAATAGCTTTGCATTTCTGCAAAGCTATTTTTATCTACGGCAAATTAAAACGGGATTAATCGATCATATCGAAACCCGTATATTTTACCAAAGCTTCTGGGATACGTATTCCATTTTCAGTCTGATAATTTTCCAGAATTGAGGCCACAATGCGCGGCAATGCCAATGCACTTCCATTTAAAGAATGTGCAAGTTGCGTTTTGCCTTCTTTTCCTTTAAAACGCAATTTCAGCCTGTTGGCTTGGTAAGTCTCGAAATTAGATACAGAAGATACTTCTAACCAACGCTCTTGCGCCGCGCTCCAAACTTCCATATCATACGTCATTGCAGAAGTAAAGCCCATATCACCACCGCATAAACGCAATACACGATAGTGTAAACCAAGTTTCTGCAACAGAGACTGAACATAACTATTCATATCTTCTAAAGTTTCGTAAGATTTCTCCGGATGCGTAACCTGAACAAGTTCTACTTTATCAAACTGATGCAAACGGTTTAATCCGCGTACATGTGCTCCGTATGAACCTGCTTCGCGGCGGAAGCAAGGCGTATATGCTGTATTTTTAATCGGCAATTCTTCTTCTTTTAAAATTACATCGCGGTACATATTTGTTACCGGAACTTCTGCTGTAGGGATTAAATACAAATCATCTACGGTAGAATGATACATCTGTCCTTCTTTATCTGGCAACTGACCAGTTCCAAAACCAGAAGCTGCATTTACCAAATGTGGAACCTGAACTTCTTTGTATCCTGCATCAATAGCATGATCCAAAAAGAAATTGATTAAAGCACGTTGTAACCTTGCTCCTTTTCCTTTATAAACAGGAAATCCCGCCCCGGTAATTTTCACGCCAAGTTCAAAATCGATGATATCGTATTTCGCTGCAAGCTCCCAATGTGGCAAAGGCTTTGATGGCAACTGTGCCGGCGTTCCGTGTACATACACAATTTCATTATCATCAGCAGTAGAACCTTGAGGCACTAAATGATAGGGAAGATTAGGCAATTGCACAATCAAATCATGCTGAGCCGTTTCTAAATCCGTCAGTTTATCGCCAAGCGTTTTAATTTGTTCTTTATGAGAACCGCTTTTTGCCTTAACAGCTTCAGCTTCTTCTTTTTTACCGGCACGCATCAACTCCCCAATTTGTTTGGCGGCAGCATTTGCTTCTGCAGAAATACTATCCAGCGAAGTTTGAGTAGATCGGCGTTCTTCATCAATTTTGATAATTTCATCTACCAACTCAGGTTGTTTGAAGTTACGTACACTTAAACGTTCCAAAACTTTCTCTCTATTCTCGCGGATATAGTTAACTTGCAGCATTTATTTTATTTTTTTAGCAAAGATAACAATTAAGTCGTCATTGCGAACGTAGGCAGGCATTCTCTATAAAAAGTTTGTTCATGCTGTTTTTTCGTAAAGACCTGCAAATACATATGGATGGAAAGTTATTTCTGGTACCTACACCGATAGGAAACCTGGAGGATATGACCTTTCGGGCAATCCGCATTTTGAAAGAATGCGATCTGATCCTGGCAGAAGATACCCGTACCAGTGCGCCAATGCTTAAACATTTTGGCATTGATAAAAAGGTGTACGCGCATCATCAACACAACGAACATAAAGCAACAGCAGAGATTATCCGTTTTTTACATGAAGGGCAAAAAATTGCATTAATCTCTGATGCAGGTACGCCAGCAATTTCTGATCCCGGTTTTTTTCTGGTTCGCGAAGCAATTAAACATGATGTTGCCGTAGAATGTTTACCTGGCGCAACAGCATTTGTACCGGCTTTAGTCAACTCTGGCTTGCCTTCTGATGCTTTTGTATTTGAGGGATTTTTACCGGTAAAAAAAGGAAGGCAAACCAAATTCAAGAAACTGGCAGAGGAAGACAGAACGATAATTCTTTATGAAAGCCCGCATCGTTTGCTGAAAACTTTAGAAGAATTTGCACAGTATCTGGGTGAAGACCGCCACGCATCGGTGAGCCGCGAACTGACGAAGATGTTTGAAGAAACCGTTAGAGGAACACTTGCAGAGATAAAATCACACTTTGAAAACAATACTTTAAAAGGAGAATTTGTAATTTGCATTGCAGGAAAACCTGCAGGTAAAAGCAAAAACAAATATCCTGAAGCTGAATAACCTTAGATTTAAAATTATGATTAGCATAGATAGATTTTTAAGTGACGAACAAGACCCAAAAGCCGTAGAAAAGGTCATTGGCAAATTGAACGATCTTTTAACCAATGGCGAAGAACTTTTATACCTCGCCGTACAAAAAAAACCTGCCGTAAATTTGTTGCCAGATAGTATTGCCATTTCTAATAAACGCATATTTTACTGCGAACCGGGCAATCTGGGTTTAACCATGAATTTTAAAGACATCTCCTGGAAAAACATTAAGGAAGTTTCTTTTAAAGAAGAATTTTTTGGTTCTAAATTTATTTGCGTACCACAGCAAGGCGAAAATATTGTTACCGAATTTATACCGAAGGTACAAGCTCGTAAATTACACCAGGCTGCAAATCAGCAATTGGAAGAATATAAGGAAATGTTGCGCCAGCAAAAACTGGAAGAAAACCGTGCAACAGCCTCGCCAATTAATTTAAACGCACAGGCTATTGAAGATATTCCGCATGTTGAAGTAAAAGCAGCACCAGAACCAATTCAGCTTGCGCCTATTGTAGAAGAAGAACCAGAAGACGAAACCACGCTTAAACTGCGTAAACTAAAAACGCTTTACGATAAACACCTCATTACTCAAGAAGAGTATGAATCAAAAAAAGCAGCCATTTTAGACAGTTTGTAAACGCCAATAATTGTTATGGATCTGGCTAAAAACCAATCCATAACAATCCCTTCCTAAAAATGAAATCCAAACAAACTTACCTTCTCGCTTTAAGCAGCGCTATAATGCTTTGGCTGGCATGGCCGCCTATTCACTTTACTACGCCTTTACTTCTTATCGCACTGGTTCCTTTGTTAATTGCTGTTGATGAAATCAGCAAAAACCCGTTAAAGACTAAAAGAGGAAAACACATTTTTTTACATGCCGGGTTAACATTTTTGCTTTGGAATACGGCGTCCATTTATTGGGTTTATAATGCAATAAGTGCGTACAATGGTGCAGCAGTTGCCTTGCCCGTTTCTCTTATTCCTTACGGACTTGGTTCATTCTTAATGACGGCTGCTTTCTGGATGTATTATCGTTTAAGCAGATATGCAAAACCTAAAATTGCCTACTTAGGATTAATTTCATTTTATATCGCACTGGAATATCTTCAACAAACCTGGGATCTTGCTTTCCCTTGGATGACACTTGGCAACGGACTCGCAGGTATGCACCAATTGGCACAGTGGTATGATCATACTGGTGTTTATGGTGGTTCTTTATGGATTCTACTGAGTAATATTCTCGCTTTCGAAGCATATAAAGCCATAAAACTAAAAACCGGTTATCCGAAATACAGAACGATTGGTATCTGGCTACTCGCCGTAATTATACCTGCCGGAATTTCACTTACCAAATATTACACGCTAGAGCAAAAAGGTACCGTATCTAATGTGGTTGTGGTACAACCCAATATTGATCCTTATCTGAAACTTGAAGATATTCCCCCGGCAGATCAAATTAAGATTTTAACCAAATTATCCGATTCTTTAGGTCAGCCGAATACAGAATATTTCATCTGGCCAGAAACTGCAATTCCGAGTTATGAAGATGAAGACAAAATTAGGCAAAGTACAAACTTTATCGCTTTGCAAAATTTTCTAAGCAAGTACAAAAACGGTTCATTGATCACTGGAATTGAAAGTGTAAAAATCTATCAAACACGGAAAACACCTTCGGCAAAGTTTGTTGAAGGACGAGATTTCTATTACGATAATTTTAATTCTGCCATGCAAGTAGAAAATTCTGCAAACGTACAGTTTTACCATAAATCGAAATTGGTACCTGGCGTGGAAAAAATGCCATTTCCACAGATTTTTTCTTTTCTGGATGGCATTTTTGCGCAACTCGGCGGAACCGTTGGTGGCTGGGGCTGGCAAGATGAACCCAGCGTTTTATATGCTCAAAGTGGAATTGGTGCCGCACCTGTTGTCTGTTATGAAAGTTTATGGGGCGATTGGATAGGCAAACAAGTTAAACAAGGCGCTCAATTCATTGCCATCATCACAAATGATGGTTGGTGGGGAAATACCTCTGGAAAAGACCAGCATGAAATGTATGCCCGGTTACGCGCTATAGAAACCCGCAGAGATGTTGCCCGTTCTGCCAACACCGGAATTTCTTGTTTTATAAACCAGCGTGGAGACATTACACAACATACAGAATGGTGGACCAGAACGGCCTTAAAAGCAGATATTCATTTGAATGACGAAATTACTTTTTATGTAAAAAGTGGCGACATTATTGCGCGGATCTTGTGTCTCTCTGCACTCTTATTGGCATTGATTATTCCATATCACAAATGGTTTAAAAAACGAAATACGCTGTCTAAAGCTCATTAATTTCTAAGAAAATCATCGCCACGCATGCATGCTACAGTAAAAAATCTCCGTTGGTCTGTTCTTCTGTTAATACTTACGTTAAATTTTGGTTGCGACCAGCTATCTAAAAATATTGTTCGCCGGAATATTTCGGAATATGAACACATCACTATAATTAAGGATCGGTTTACATTGACCAAAGTAGAAAATAGTGGCGCATTTTTAAGCCTGGGCGACGAGTTGCCTTACTTTTTCCGCATGATTGTGTTAAGTGGTCTTCCCCTGCTATTTCTCGGTTATGGCCTTTATTACCTGTTCTCGAAACGTAATTTGCCAATCGCCATGCAAATCGCTTTGTGCTTTTTGATTGGCGGCGGAATTGGAAATTTATACGATCGGATTTTACATGGATCAGTAACCGATTTTATGCATATGGATTTCTATTTTTTCCAAACAGGCGTATTCAATTTTGCAGACATTTCCATTATGATTGGCATTGGAATTTTGCTGTTAAAATCTTTAAAAAACAACACAAAACAGTTTACAGCAGAAAAAAACTCTTGAATGTGGTAAACGGCTTTTTACGTAGGCATAAACTTCATTTGTGGATAACAAAGAATGACTGGGAAAAAACAAACATTCAATTATCTTTATTGTTAAATAAAACGCAAACAAAAAATAGAATCACTATGAAAAGAAATGCAACAGCCGTATGGCAAGGTACCGTTAAAGAAGGTAATGGAAACCTGACAACGCAAAGTACCACATTAAACAACACACAATATTCATTTAACTCTCGTTTCGCTGAAGGTGTTGGTACCAATCCTGAAGAATTGATTGCTGCAGCACATGCGGGATGTTTTACCATGAAACTTTCTGCAAACCTTACTGAAGCTGGTTTTACAGCAGATAAGTTAGAAACCAAATGTGAAATTAATCTTGACCCTTCTAAAGGTGAAATTGTAGAATCGCATTTAACCTTAACAGCAAGTGTTCCGGATCTGACTCAGGAAAAATTTGATGAATTGGTTGCAGATGCAGAAAAAAATTGCCCGATCTCAAAATTACTAAACACAAAAATTACTGTTGATGCAACTTTAGCATAAGCTTATTATTTTTAAAAAAAAGTCCATTCTGAATTGAGAATGGACTTTTTTAATTTTAAGCCATGTATTTCCCCACAATTGGCATTCGCCTGCCCATGCCAAAAGCTTTCGGAGAAACTCTTAAAATTGGCGGCGTTTGATAGCGTTTAAATTCTGCTACGTTCACCATTTTAAGTATCCGCTGTACCAAAGCAGCATCAAAACCTTGAGCAATAATTGCTTTAGAACCTTGCTTCAGTTCAATGTGCTGATAGAGAATTTCGTCCAGAATATCATACTCAGGCAATGAGTCAGAATCTTTTTGATCCGGACGCAATTCTGCTGACGGTGGTTTTACAATCGTATTTACCGGAATTACCTCTTTGTCTTTATTGATGTATTTAGCCAAAGCAAAAACCTGAGTTTTGTACACATCGCCAATTACACCAATTGCGCCACACATATCTCCGTAAAGTGTGCCATAACCAACAGCACATTCGCTTTTGTTAGAAGTATTGAGCAAAATATAACCAAATTTATTGCTCATGGCCATTACAATTGTACCACGGGTACGTGCCTGGATATTTTCTTCTGTAAGATTGAAAGGCAAACCTTTAAATGCTGGTGCAAGAACAGTATCAAATGCCGCAGCAACATCTTTAATCGGGATAATTTCATGCATACATCCAATGTTGTTCACCAAATCGATCGCATCTTGCACGGAATGGTCAGAAGAAAACTTAGAAGGCATCAGTACCGCCATAACATTTTCTGCGCCAAGCGCTCTGCACGCCAGCGCACAAACTACAGCAGAATCAATACCGCCAGATAAACCCAAAACTGCTTTACTAAATCCAGATTTTTTAAAGTAATCCCGAATGCCAAGAATCAGCGCATCATGTATCTGTTCGATATCTGTTAATCTATCTGCTTTAGGTTGTTTGTTCTTTACATGTACAACTTCATTAAGATCAAAAACCTGTAAATCCTCCTCAAAATATTTCATTTCTGCTTTCACTTCGCCATCGGCATCAAAAACGAGTGAACCTCCATCAAAAATAATTTCAGTTTGTGCACCAACCTGGTTTACATAAAACACCGGGAGTTGATATTTCTTTGCATTTGCTGAAAGTACTTGTATCCGTTCATCATCATGTGTATAAGAAAATGGCGAAGCCGCAATATTGATCATTAAATCTGGCTGCTCCAAAATAAGTTCATCCATCGGATTAGACACATACAAAGGATTGTCGTTGATATTCCAAAGATCTTCGCAAATGGTTAAAGCTATTTTTTTTCCTTTAAATTCAATACAACCGAACGAAGTTGCTGGTTCAAAGTATCTGTACTCATCAAATACGTCGTAAGTTGGCAAAAGTGCTTTCTTTGCAATGGCTTTCACTTTTCCGTTTTCGATAAAGTAAGCTGCATTGAAGAGATCTTTTCCCTGGAGGACTTCATTGCGAATCGGAAGTCCAACAATGCATGCAATATCTGCACAATTTTCAGCGATTTCCTGAGCAGCTTTTTCGCAAAGCGAGATAAATTCGTCAAATTCCAAAAAATCGCGTGGCGGATATCCGCAAATGGCCAGCTCGGCAAAAACCACCAGATCTGCTCCGGCATCTTTAGCCTTTTTAATATGGGCTACAATCTTTTCGGTGTTGGCTTCAAAATTCCCGATGTGGTAATTGAGTTGAGCTAAAGCTATTTTCATATTCAGATGAGATAAATATTTTTAGAAAAAGACACCAAAATTAAGCGCAAAAAAGTGGTTTTTGGCACTTCTTCCGCTGTCTTTAACTATATTGGTAAAACCGTTATTTAGTGTAATACCAGCAACAATAGAAGTATTTCCGGCAACATCAAACTCACAACCCCCGCCAATAATTAAACCAGCACGATAGAATTTGCTGTAATCATAAACATTCTGATCAGAGGCAACTTCAAAGCCATTGCTTACTGCATCTTGTTTTGCGCTGATGTTGATATCATTTGATAAACCAAATTGGCCATACCAGCGGCGGCCATCCATCTTAATGGTTTTAAGTTTTACTGTAAGTGGAATCTCAATATATTGCATTTTATATTTCAAATCATACGCTGCAGGATCTGAAATACCGGCAGAGTAAGGTGAAACATTAACCTCAGTGCTTTTGCCATTAATTGTTGTGATGGTTAGTGCGGTAGAGAAACTGTAGTTTGGCGCGAAATTAAAATCGCCCATAATTCCGTAAGAAAAACCCAGCGCTACACCATCAGTTTTACCTTGATCGGGTTTAATCCAGCCAATTGTTGGCGTAGCCGTTAAACCTAAGCGGAAACCATAATTGGTTAGGGGAGAATTTTGCGCCCAGGCACCAAGCGTTATAAAAGATAAAATTAGGATCGTCGTTATTTTTCTCATGTTCTATAATATTTCACAGTTTTACTTGCCATAGAAAGGGCTTAAAATTTTGTTTGATACGATGTATGAACAAAAACATTTTTATCTAGTTTTGTTGTACATGGTCTATAACGTAAAACAGAGGCAAATTTATCTATTTTTTCTTGTTGCGATTGCATTTATTTCCTGCAAAAGGAATACGCGACCCGATGTATCGAACATCAACCTAAGCATTAAAATAGAACGCTTTGATAAACAGCTATTTGAAGGAAAAAACAAAAATCCAGATCAAACAGATGCCGTATTAAAACAGCAATATGGTTTGTTTTATGACGATTTTATGCACAAGATGGTTGGAAGTCCGGAGTATGCTGACCGTGACATTCTGAATACGCTTTATCAGGATCAGGCGTATACAGATTTAACGAAAGAAGTTGATAGCGTATTCCCAAGCCTTACAGAACAGGAAGCCGGATTAACCGAGACTTTTAAGTATATAAAATACTATTATCCTAAAGCCAAAATTCCAAAAATGATTTCATTTGTATCGGGCTTTGCGTATCAGATGCCAGTTGGTGATCAATATCTGGGTATTGGTTTAGATATGTTTTTAGGAAAAGACAGCAAATTTTATCGGGCAATTGTAGAAAGTGTTCCGCTTTATTTATCCCGGAGGTTTACGCCCGAATATATTGTACCGAGAGTTGCAGAAACGTATGCACATGAAGAATTGTTTGCAGAACCAGATGGCAACCGCACTTTGCTGTCTAAAATGATATTTCAGGGAAAAATACTCTATTTCTTAGATCAGGTTTTGCCAGAAAACATTACGGATTCTGTAAAAATCGGTTATACAGCACAACAATTGAATTGGGCGCAGACTTTTGAAGGCGATATATGGGCATATTTTCTGGAAAATAATTTCCTCTTTGAAACCGATTACCAAAAGATTCAGGTATTTTTATCCGAAGGACCATTTACTCCAGGCTTGGGTGAAAAACGAGAATCGGCACCAAAACTGGGCATTTTTATGGGCTGGCAAATTGTTAAAAAATATATGGATGAGCATCCGGATATCAGCTTGCAACAACTTATGGCAGATCATGATGCACAGAAAATATTGAATCAATCAAAATATAAACCAAAACAGAAATAAATTTACGCTGTTGATTCTGAAAGATTATTAAGCATGAAAGTTGGCATTGTATTATCAGGTGGAGGAATCCGTGGAATTGCGCACTTAGGCGTTCTTAAAGCGTTTAGCAATTTGGGCATTACCTTTAGCCACATTAGTGGTACAAGTGCGGGAGCAATTGCAGGTTCTTTTTTCGCTGCCGGAATTGATCCGGAGGAAGGTTTAAATATTTTTCTGCGCACAAAACTTTGGAAGTTTGTGCGGCCGGCTGTAGGTTCTCTTGGTTTAATCAATATCGAAAATACCTCCAACATCCTTAAAGAATACTTTCCGGAAGATCGAATAGAAAAGCTTAAAATTCCGCTTACCATAGCAGCTGTTAATTTTAGCGAAGGCAAACTTACTTATTTTACAGAAGGTCCGCTCATCAGGGCAATCCATGCATCCAGTTGTATTCCTGGCATTTTCCGTCCGATTATGATTGATGGCCAAATGTACGTAGATGGTGGTATTTTAAATAATTTTCCGGTAGAACCCTTGATGGAAGAATGTGACTTCATTATCGGTTCGTCTTGCAACCATCTAAAACCCGTTGATAAAATTACCGGAATCACAAACTTGATGGGCAGAGCTGGTGTTATGTCTATTAATCACGATATGGAAAGAAAAGCCAAGTTCTGCAATGTATTAATTGAGCCCAAAGGTTTGGGTGCTATTAGTACATTTGATATGAAACGTGCTGAAGATATTTACTGGTTGGCACACGAAGAAGCCTTAATTACGATAAAAAATAACCCAACCATCAGAGAACTGATTAATCCGGCGTTGGGCTAATACCATTTTCCCGAATATTTTATTTCAATAATATGCTATACCAGATAGCCTGTTCTGTCTGAATTCGTGTTTATTTTTCAGGAGTTTTCCTACTCAATTACACTTTGCTAAGAAAAAAATCATTTTTTTCTTATGCTTCTCCTTCCCAAAAAAGCAACAATATTGAAAAATTGGCTTAAAACACCTGAAAACGCGTATTTTTTCCTTTAACAAAAAATCGACCTGCTCAAAAATTCACTAAAAAGACGACTTAATACTACATTTTGCAATTATACTAATTCGTTTTACTTAAATTTAATAATACAATTAAATAAAATATTTAATACAATTAACTTGTTTAATAACAGACAAAAAGATATTTTCGAATTGTGTTTGGCATTTGCCTAAGCTATGTATGAGTTGTCTAACTCTATACTTTATTTGAATTACCGCTCTCAAAATATACACCGATATTCTGATCAATTACCGGTACTAAAGCAAACTAATCAACTAACACTAAAATAAATTTAACTATGAAAATTACTAAACTAAACCTAGCTGTTGCCACGGCTCTGGCACTGAGTACAGTATTGTATTCTTGTAAAAAACAACAAGCTGATGAAACAGCTGTTCAGGATCAGCCTACGCTAAATGCAGTAAATCCGCTGGCGAGTGTACAAATTTGTACAGAAAGAACATTAGATGGCACAACCCCCAGAGGTGCGGTACTGGCCAGTAAAAAGTGGACTCCAGGAACAACTTTAAAGGTAAGCTTAAACGGAAGTACAGCTGCCATTCGCAATAAAGTGATCCAGTATGCAAAAGAGTGGGAAAAATACGCAAACATTAAATTTAACTTTGTAACCAACGATCGTACGGCAACTATCCGCGTGGGCTTTGTTGCCAATGATGGCTCTTGGTCTTATATTGGTAAAGATGCGAACTCCATTTCATCAAACAATACAACGATGAACTTTGGCTGGCTAACTGCTAGTACAGCAGATTCTGAATACAGCAGAGTAGTGATACATGAATTTGGCCACGCTTTAGGTATGATTCATGAGCATCAGCATCCGCTGGTTTCGATTCCGTGGGATAAACCTGCTGTGTATGCTTATTATGCTGCAGCACCAAACTATTGGAGTCAAGCCACTACTGACAATAATATTTTTGCGAAGTATAGCACCAGTCAAACCAATTACAGTGCTTATGATACCGCATCTATTATGCACTACTCTGTACCGAATGAGCTTACACTTGGTGATTATGAAGTTGGATGGAATACTGTACTTTCTCCAACAGATAAAACTTTCATTGCATCAGTTTATCCTTTCTAAATCAATACCACGATACGCATAGGAACCGAAGCATTCCTATGCGTATCTTATTCTAAAATTTCAGCCTTTGAAAAATTATTTTCTGATTCTATTACTTGTATTTGCAGCTCAGCTTGGTTTTGCGCAATCTCCTTCAGGCAAATGGAGTATTAAACCAGCTGTCGGATTTCAGACTACAAATTTTGATTGGTCTATTGCTGGAGATGCAAATGGTGGAAACCCAAATGTTTTATCAGAAGTTATTTGGCAAAACCTGAAAGGCATGCAATACGGACTCGATATCCAATATAAACTATCGGATAAATTTGGGATTAAAGCGGTTGCCCAATATGGCAATTTTGGAAAAGGTTCCGCAACCGATACGGATTATGCCGACGATAACCGCCAAAGACCTTTTTACGAAGATCAACTCAATTCAAATAAAGGCAATATTTTTAGCACAGGATTGCAGATCAACTATCGCCTTTGGCAATATAAAAATTTCAGCCTTACTCCGCTTCTTGGCATTTCTTATCTACATCAACGATATTACCTTTTGGCAAGCGAAAGCAATCCAAACTCTGCTGGCTTAAACTCTACTTACACCATTTCTAATCGGGGTTGGGATTTTGGTACTGAAATTGGATTTCGGGAAAAGCATTTCGCTTTATCGGCAACAGTAATTGGTGGCTTTTATACTTATGCCGCTACCGCAAGTTGGAACCTGATCCCAACTTTTGCACAACCGATAAGTTTTACACAAGATGCCAATTCTTTCCGCTTTGAAACCAAATTTAATTTATCTGTTCCGATCACATCAGATCTGAGTGCAGAATTGGACTATCGTATAAACAAGCTGAATACCAAAACAGGTGTAGACAGAACTTTCTATACAGATGCTCCGGGTGATGAAACGCAGTTTAATGGCGGAACACTCAGAAACAACAGCTTGCAGGTTGGATTAAATTTTCGTTTCTAGTTGCGTTGTAGCGCGATCAGACGTTCGCCATTTAACACCGGTATTGCATTACAGATATTTAATTGCAAACAAAAAACTACATCCTCTTCAATATTCAGTTGCGCAAGGCGATGGCTATGTGAAGATTTGTGCAGATACGCTCGAAGATCGTCTTTTGCCAATGCATACAAATCTTCCGCTGCAACGCTAGAATCATCAAAATGCTCAAAGCCTTTTCTCAATTTATTTACAACTGCACCAGCAAATAATGTATCTTCTAAATTGAACTGATCTTTCCATCCGGCACAAAGTAAAAGTACATCCCGATCCTGAGCGGCAAGATAATCGCATAAGGCATCAAGATTTAAAAAGGAACCAATTAAAACCTGAGCTGCACGTTTGTTGGCCAAGTGCAAGGCTTTTGTTCCATTTGTTGTAGTAAGTACCACAGTTTTTCCGCCAACTTTCTCTTGGGTATAAGAAAAAGGAGAATTTCCAAAATCATATCCTTCTACTACCTCTCCGTTGCGTTCTGCAGCCAATAAAAAACCCTTATCGGCATAAAGCAAGCAATCTTCTACATCTGCAACAGGAATAATCGCTTCTGCACCATTATCAATCCCGTAAGTGATAGAAGTAGTAGCCCTAAGAATATCAATTACAACGACTATACTTTTTTCAATATCGTAGAGATCTATTAATGCGGGCGTTAAGCAAACTTCAATTTTTTTTGACATGTATGGAGATATAGGTATTTAGTTGTGAGAATTAGACTGACGAGGTGAATATTGAGTTTTGTATATTTGGTCTAACACCTCTCAATATTCACATCTTTATTTTATTCTCAGATCTTATTTATAAAAAGGAAACTTGACCACTTTTGCCTTAATTGGCGTATTGCGGATTAAGATATAAATCTCTATACCTTCTTTAGCAAATTCTTTTGCGATGTAGCCCATGCCAATCGCTTTTTGTAAAGATGGCGCCTGTGTACCAGAAGTTACTTTACCAATGATATTGCCATCTGCATCTGCAATTTCATAATCGTGACGCGGAATACCGCGATCAATCATTTCAAAACCAACCAATTTCTTGCGGATTCCAGCTTCTTTTTGCGCCAGAAGTGCTTCAGAATTGGTAAAGGTTTTGGAGAATTTAGTAATCCAGCCCAAACCCGCTTCAATTGGAGAAGTTGTATCGTCAATGTCGTTTCCATATAAACAGAAACCCATTTCCAAACGCAAAGTATCTCTTGCACCCAAACCAATCGGCTTAATATTATTTGCTTTTCCGGCTTCAAAAATGGCATCCCAAATTTGATCTGCATATTGGTTTTCGAAGTAAATTTCGAAACCACCTGCACCAGTATACCCTGTTGCAGAAATTACAACATTATCTACGCCGGCAAAAGTTCCTTTCTGAAAACTGTAATATTCCATAGAAGCCAGATCTACATCGGTTAAACTTTGTAAAGCATCTGCCGCTTTCGGTCCTTGAATAGCCAATAGAGAAGTTTGGTCAGAAATGTTATGCATTTCAACAGCGCTGCTGTTAAATTTCTGAATCCAGTTCCAGTCTTTCTCAATATTTGATGCATTTACCACCAACATATAAGTTTTCTCATCTAAACGATAAACCAAAAGATCATCCACAATACCACCATTTTCATTTGGCAAACAAGAATATTGCACTTTTCCATCGTACAATTTAGACGCGTCATTGCTGGTTACGCGCTGAATAAGATCTAGGGCATTTTCGCCTTTAAGAATAAATTCGCCCATATGACTAACATCAAACACACCAACGCTATTGCGCACGGTTGCATGTTCTACATTTATACCTTCGTACTGTACAGGCATATTATAGCCTGCAAACGGAACCATTTTAGCGCCTAAAGCAATGTGTTTTTCTGTTAATGCGGTATTTTTCATTTTTGTTTTTCTTGGCGGCAAAAGTACTAAGAAAAACATAAATCCGACGGTAAAGTTGATGCGTTTTAGAGCTTTTAAGAAATTTTAACCATTATTGATTCTTTTAGCTTTGGTTTTTATTGCTTACTATTCAGAAAAAAAGAAAATTTCTGGAAATTGAATAAATCTGCTCTGATTGTTGTAGAGGTTACGCGGTATTTAAACCAGTATATACATCGAGCATTTTCTGTGAAACCAATTGTACAGCGTGTTCACGTTCTACAGTTAAACGTGCATTTTCTCCAATTTGCGCCCATCTTTTCGGATTGATTACACACTGAAGAATGGAGCGATAAAATTCATCTGCTGTATTCGCGATTAAAATATCGTGCCCGTGCCTATAATTGATCCCTTCTGCTGCGGTTGTAGTGGCAATAATGCACTTTTTCATCGCCATACCTTCAATAATTTTTACCCGCATACCAGTTCCGGAAATTAGAGGTACAATCATAATTGCTTTAGAATTAATAAATTCTATTGCGTCGAACACTTCGCCTTCTACGATCAGATTATCTGAATCATACTCAAAAAAATGCTTTTGCATATTCTTGCCCGCAATATAAAAACGGAGATCTTTATTTAATTTTTCAATATCTGGCCAGATATCGTCCAGAAACCATTCCAAACCTTCCTGATTGGGCCGCCAATCCATTGCTCCAAGATGAAATAATGTTGGAAAACTGATTTTAGATTTATCAATTTTATATTTTTCCAGATCGAGTGCAACCGGAAATACAGACATTGGAATTTTACATCCAAAGCGTAAAATACTTTGCCTGTCTGGCTCACTAATGGCAAAAATGTGATGAAATCGGTTAATCTGATCCGTTTCATAAGCCTTTAGTCTTTGCGCTAAAAAAGCCAGGTATTTTCTGCGGACTAAAAACCGTTCTGAAAGCGATAAGCGCTCCCAAAGGGTAAACTCTATATTGTGTGCACGGTAAATCAGTTTGGCATTGCTGTTCTCTTTTACGGTATCAAGATATGGCACTACAAATAAACCTTCAAATTGAATAACATCGAAAGTGTTTTCTCTTAGTAGATTTTCGAGCTGACGGGTCGCATCTTCTGTAAAATACCGGGAAACATTATAGGATTCATTGGTGAAAATATTAAAAAATGCTGACCAAACGTTTACCTCGGTATCCAAATCCACGCTGTGAAATTTGATTTGCTCAAAAACCGGATCGGAAATATCTTCTGCGTCGAAATGTCCTTTAAGCGGATTTAGGCTAAACAAAGTAATATCTGCACCAAGTTGTAGCAAACCTTTTATGGTATTGTAAACCACAATTGGATAACCACTATTTGGCGGGAAGGGAATCCGCTTAGTAATGAACAAAATTTTCACAATTCCGTGAATTTACAAAATTTAGGCGTTTTTTGAAAATAGATCCAGCTGGGGTTCACTAACATTGAAGGTTTTACGATGAAATGGCGAAAGCCCGATTTCCAATACTGCTTTTCTATGTGCAATAGTTGGATAACCCTTATTGCTTAGCCAATTGTAATGCGGATAATCCAAATGAAGACCGCCCATATATTCATCCCGGTGGGTTTTGGCCAGTATTGAGGCGGCAGCAATATTCAGATATTTACCATCGCCTTTTATAATACAACTGTGCGGTATTTCAGGGTAAGCTTTAAAACGGTTTCCGTCTATCACCAGATATTCTGGTTTTGTATGGAGCAGTTCTATCGCTCTATGCATTGCCAGAAAAGAGGCATTGAGAATATTAATCCGGTCAATTTCTTCATGATCGCAGGAAGCAACTGCCCAAGCCAGCGCTTCGCGTTCAATAATTGGCCGCAGTAAATCTCTTTGCGCGTGAGACAATTGTTTTGAATCATTAAGTCCTTCCAAAACAAATCCTTTAGGAAGAATAACTGCGGCTGCAAACACTGGACCAGCCAAACAACCTCTGCCTGCTTCATCGCAACCCGCTTCTAAAAACTCTTCCTGATAACAAGTCAATAACATGTTGCAAATATAAGACTATGATTTTACACCGCCTTAAACAGCTGAGAAAAAGCAATTGTAGAATGCGTTTTTAGCGGCAGAAAACAACAAATTTAATACTGAAAGCAGATTTAGATTTGAACAAGCAACTATACCGTTACGTTCTGTCCTTTAACATCAAAAGCATCTCTAAGACCGATGGCTAAAACATTAAATGCATAAACCGTAAGCATAATGGCTAAACCCGGAAGAACGGCCAGATAAGCCGCATCCATTATAATGTATCCGTAGTGTTCTTTTATCATTCCACCCCAACTTGGCATTGGAGGTTGTGCACCAAAACCCAGAAAACTTAATCCGGTTTCCAACAAAATTGCCGAAGCAAAATTAGACGATGCAACCACCAAAATTGGCCCTGCAATGTTGGGCAAAATATGTTTGATGATAGTTCTGCTTGTACTAAAGCCAAGTGCGCGTGAGGCTTCTACAAATTCTACTTCCTTTAGCGCAAGTACTTGTCCGCGTACTAAACGCGCAACATCAACCCAGGTAGATAAACCTACAGCGATAAATATCTGCCAGAATCCTTTTCCTAAGGCGAAAGAGATTGCGATTACCAATAATAGCGAAGGTAAAGACCAGATTACATTCATAAACCAACTGACTGCTGCATCTACTTTTCCTCCATAATAACCGGCAATTGCGCCAAGGCTTACGCCAATAAATAATGAAATGAGCACGGCCATTAAACCTACAGACAGCGAAACGCGGATACCGAGTATTAATCGACTTAGCAAATCGCGGCCGTAAATATCTGTTCCAAGCAAAAAAGTTTTAGAATAGATGTTGCGTTGGATAAATTCCGTTTTCAGTTTTTCAGCTGAAGTATTTAATGCACAATCCGGGCATAGCGCCAGCATAGAATATTTTACAGGCTTTGCTTTTTCATCCGCTCCAATATACTCTGTAGCCCAAATATCTTTCCCTTTAATTTCAAAGCCTGTTATAGGGATACCTTTAAAATTTGGTGTTTGCCCGAAAAGCATTCGTTCAAAAACATTTACTTGTTTAATCTTTTCGTTTCTATTGATGATTAAAAATTGAAAACGACTGCCGGGTTTTTGTTTCGCCAAAGAAACCTGAAAGGTATTTGCATTTGGAGATTGGTCTGGCATAATTAAATACCCAAAAATGCCCATCAAAATTACAAGCAGTATAAATATCATTCCGGCAAAAGCCAGCTTATTCTGCTTAAATTTGATCCATATTTTTTTTGACGGGCTATTGTCCATTACCTTACCATTCTGCCTTTCCAGTTGTATTTTCCACTATTTCCGGCAATGCCGATGTAGACCATATAAAGTACATGAAAGATATTCAAAACCGGAAGAATAAACAGCAGTTTCCTACGTTTTGCAAAACCGGTTAGTTTCCATAAAAATAGCACCTCTAAAAATATTTTCACCATAAGTTGATAACCTACCAGATTCATAAAACCCGGAATAAACAAACCGGCTAAAAAGTTGGCCAAAATGCTAAGGTTAAATAACCAAATTAATGCGCCAAGCACCACAAGGAGTTTATTCTTATATTTAGTGGTTTTAGAAGCCCATCTTCTTCTCTGCTGAATAAACGCATTTAAGGTTTCTTTGGCATGCGTGTACACAATAACATCCCTGTTTTTACAGAAACCAATTTGCCCAGGATAACGGGCGGCAATTTTATGCAATAACAATTCGTCGTCTCCAGATGCCAGATCATCAATTCCCTTAAATCCGCCAACTTCATAAAAAGCATTTTTTTCATAGGCTAAGTTTGCGCCATTACAGGTAGAAGATTGTCCGTTGCCAATTGTTGATGCTCCTAAACCAATCAAATACAAAAACTCTAACGATTGCATATTTTCGAAAAAACTTGTTTCCTCGAAATAGGCCACAGGCGAAGAAATCATCTTGTAGCCTTTTTCTTCATAACAGGCAACTACCGTACTAAGCCATTTTTCGCCCATTCTGCAATCTGCATCTGTTGTAACAATTAAATCACCGGAACAGGTACCAATGGCTGTTTGAATGGCTTTTTTCTTGTAGGAATTTAATGCTTGATTTTCGTTGAGCATAATCAGCCGTACATTCCGATCAGCATATTCTTTTACAATTTGCGCTGTATTATCGGTAGAATGATCATCTATAATTATGATCTCCGTAAGCGCATTCGGATAATCTTGTGCTATTAAATCATCAAGGGTTTTTCTGATGTTTTCTTCCTCATCGCGTGCAGCAACAATAATAGATACCTTAGTTTTGGGAGACTGACCTGCGGGAACAAAATACCGTAATAAATTCCAGCCGCGCATAAAAGCCAGAAGTAAGAAAACGTAAACAAGCGTTAAAAATGCAGAAAGAACACTAATGAGTTTTAGGATTTCCAAAGAAGTTGAGTTTAAAGACGAAATAAGTGCCTAATATAGCAGGAATAATAATATTTACGAACCAGATAGTAGCAGTACAGGCAATTACCGCAACATCCTGGTGCGTTACGAAACTAAAAAAATATGAAGCGGTTAAACTGCGAACCCCAACTTCAAAAAGATCTAGCGAAGGCAAAGCCGATTGAATAAAAAACATGATGCAAATCATCATCACAATATCCAACGGACTTAAACCCGGAATCAGCCAGAGAAACAGCACCAGATATTGGGAAGTGAAAACTGCATAGCGCGCCAAACAAAACATTAGTATTTTGAACAGTTCTGGTTTGCTATACCGGGATAAAATGCTGTAAAACCGTTCATACTTTCGCATAAACTTAATGGAAAGCAACAATCGGTTTAACCATTTAATATTAAAAAAGAATACGAGAAAAAAAATGCAATAGGCTACAATTACCAATCCCAACGGATATATTAACCAAGCACTAAAATTTAAAAAACGATAGGCAAAGGCATAAATGGCAATTGCGCCGAAAAAATTGGTTAAAACCATTTGGCCAATATTCCCAACCGCCATAACCACAACGCCAACAATACGTCTTTTTGGCGAAAGAAAAAATACACGGCCACCATATTCTCCTAAACGGTTGGGTGTAAATACTGCAAGTGTTAAACCGCAAAAAACAGATTCTACAGCACGGTAAAAACTAATTTTTTCTACATCACGGATAAGCCGCTTCCATTTTGCGGCTTCCAGGAACCAATTGAGTAACATCATACCCAACACAATGCCGATAACCAATGCAATTTCTGAATGCGGAATATCTTTTACAAGTGTTTGAAAATTGTGCAGGTTTTTATTGGCTACAAACTTCCGGTAAATAAACCAAAAGGCGATGACTACAATTGCAGCTTTGATAAAGAAGGATAATATTTTTTTCTGCCTACCGGTCAAACTTTCTGTTATTAGTTTGCAAATATGCTTAATATTGCCGTAATGTTAAGCGAAAAAAAAGAACGGATTATTTTGGGGATTGATCCCGGAACGGCGGTGATGGGATATGGTGTAATTTTGGAAAAGGGAAATAAAACTGAATTGCTGAGCATGGGTGTAGTGAAAATGACACATCTTGACGATCCTTTTTTGAAGCTTCAGCGTATTTTTGAAAAAACTGTTGTACTGATAGACGATTACAAACCAGATGTTTTAGCCATTGAAGCACCATTTTACGGAAAGAATATACAGGTTTTGCTGAAACTTGGTCGCGCGCAAGGTACAGCAATTGCCGCTGCATTATCACGCAATATTTCAGTAACAGAATATTCGCCTAGAAAGATTAAACAATCTATTACCGGTAATGGAAACGCGACTAAAGAACAGGTTGCCGGCATGTTGCAAAGATTGCTTAATTTTAAAGAAACACCAGAATTTTTAGATGCTACCGACGGACTTGCCGTAGCCGTTTGCCATTCTTTTCAAAAAATTACCACCGGAGGGAAATCTAAAACCTATTCTGGCTGGGAATCTTTTGTAAGCGATAACAAAAGCAAAGTAAAAGGCCTTGCTTCAAAAATAAAAAAATAAAAAATTAAATTTCTGATTTAGGGGACATTTTATAGCGAGTACATTTTTGTAGAATCAGCTGTAAAGTGATACTGGCCGGGGTGAAAAGCAAAATATTTATAATCATCAAATTTGCTTCTGCGGTATAACAAACAGAACCTTTTGAATCGCTGTCATCTTGAGCGGTTATATAGAAAATGCAAAATGGCCAGGCCAATAATAACAATACATTTGTTAAAAAGGGAAAATCCTGTTCTTCCGGTTTTAGTTGTCTACACCGATATGTAGATACCATGGGAATGATAATGTAAGGCAAGATAAAGACGACTATAACAATCAATGTTGAGCGATTTTATTCAATAAATAATGCGCATTTGCTAGAGATAAGTTAGCAAATGCGCATTAAAGATTAAGATTCTGGTTGTGCTGTTAACTTGCTTTTCCGCACAAAATGACGGATAATAAAAAAGGCCGCAACGCCGGTTAAAACCAACAACCAGATATTTACCAGTGCCAAAAAGATTTCTTTAAAAATTGTCCATCCGTTTACAATATTTAACCAAAGTCTGTTGCCGAAGCTAGGACGGTAGTCAGACAAATTATCGTTAGCGATAATTGCAGTTTTTATGGTATTGTCTTGATAAAAATTTAGCGTGAGCGTACTGTATTTCACTTTAGAATCGATAGTCAAGTTGTCTATTCTTTTGTCTAAAGCCTCGTCTTTTAACCCCAAAGTTCTATCGATAGTATTCGTTTTTTTTCCAGCGGCATTTTGCATTTGTTTTGCGGCATCCAATCGGTTTTCACTTTTGATTTTATTTGCGAGGTATTGAATACTCTGATCGTCCATTTTCATAGACTGTGTATTTACAAAAACAGACATCTTTGCAATTGAATTTGTAAATGCATCTAGTTTATCTGTCGGGATTTTGGCAATCACATACCCTTCTGTTCGGTAAGCTGTAATTTCTTTAAGAGAATCTGCAGAAATTTTCACTTTCTCCGTTTCTTGAATGGTACTTTCTACAGAAAATTCAGTAATGGTGCCACCTTCGGCATGTATGGTTTTGCTTAAAGTTTCTTTGGTATTCTGAACATCGCGAACGCGGAAGCGCATATCGGCAGTTTTAATAATTTTTTGAGCAACTGCACCTTCAATATCCTGCGGAGCAACAACGGTTTCTGCAGAAACGGCATCTGCACTTTCGTTTTTATTTGAGGCATTGCAACCAAAAAGCGCTAGCACTATGGCCATGGCAATAATATTCCTTTTCATGATGTAGAGGTTTAAATTAAATAATCGATTAAACGTACTTCAAATGGCCATTGGAAGTTGGTGTGCTGTAATTTTAAGCTTTCACCGTATTTTAACCTTAATACCTGAAACCCATTTAGGTAACCCTTGTAAATCTAGATCGATCGTTTTCGTTATAAATCTGAATACCAAAAAAATAAAATCATTGAGGGGAAGATTGCTTGAATTGTGCAGAGAATAAACGGTCTTAAAACCTGACAGAAATGTGCATAAAACCCGATTTTTTCTCGGGTTGAATAAAGCGAATGGCAGAGCTGCTGTACCCGAAGAGCAGAAAAATTGATTTTCAATAAAAAAAGCCTGTCGTGATTTTGGCACAACAGGCTTGTTATATTTTAGAGAGAAATAGGTTAAGAACCTAAAATTTTGAATACACCTTTGATGGCAACGATAGCACCAATGAACAGAACGATCCATGAAATTAATGACATTTGCCAAGAATCATGTGCAAAACGCAGATAAGTTCCAAGGATGCTAATCAAAACGCCAACGATGATTAATTTGTAAATACTTGGCTGATTAGCCGTTTCCATGCTTTCTGTATAGTGTTTAACTTCTCTGTTGTCCATAACATTCATTTTTATGATGCAGCAAAAGTAATACTTATTGCTGAATTTTTATAGAACTTAATAACTTTTTAATCGTTCTAAACGTTGTTTGGCTTTTTCTTTGTCGTTTGGCTTTTCGCCTTGATACAAAGGCTTTTCCCAATCGCCGTACATTGGATTTGGCAGAACAATATATTTTGTACCAAACAATTGTTGATTTTGATTAACCTGCTCAAAAGTATTCTTCTGTTCTCTGTAGAAAACATTACTAAAATCGCTTAAATTATCGCCGCAGAACAATAAAATATTGTGCGTTTGAAGCAGTTTTTGCCTCCGAGGTTCTTTGTTTGAACTTTCTTTCATAGGTAAAAAATGCGCATCATCTGCGTAAGGAAATCCAAATTTCTGAAGGTTTTTCAAAGTTGCTTCATAATCTTTACCATCCCGGTTGCTGAGGTAGAATGTTTCGATATTCTTCGAAGCCGCAAATTTCAGAAAAGCCAGTGCACCAGGAACAGTATCTGCCTGAGCTAAATTTGTCCATTGAGTCCAATCTGCGGCATCATAACTGAGTCCTTTCTTTATTTCATGACCTTGGTAAGCAGAATTGTCTAAAACGGTTTCATCGATATCTACTACAACGCAGTTTGGCCTTTTACTCGTATCTGCCCATAAAGTCTCTTTAAGCGAAAGTTTTGCAAAGTTATACGCTTGGAAACAAAGTGCGCGATATTCGCCAGAATGCTGCTGCCAAAGCACTGCATTCGTATAATCACGTGCAGGAGATTGGGCGAATGTTAATACAGGAAATCCGAGTATTAAAAAGAAAAAGAGTTGTCGTTTCATTGTTTTTAAAATATGAGCAAAGATACTGATGGATCTTAATACTTGTATCTATCGGGTGATGAAGACACCAACCGATTTTTTGTCCAAAAATTCCATTACAAAAGAATTTTAGTTATCACAGATTATAATCCGAAATAATCATGTTTTAATTTAAAGCATGCAGCACACGGCCAAAAAAAGCCCCACTTTCTTTCGAAAATAAGGCTAATATTTTGTTTGTAACTTGATGCTATTTTTGGAACTTATTATCCGTTTAATGCTGCTGCACCACTTACAATCTCGGTCAACTCGGTCGTAATCGCAGCCTGACGAGCTTGATTGTATTGAAGTTTAAGCAATTTTCCTACCGGTTGGTGTCTTCACCAACCGATTTCTTGTCCAAAAATTCCATTACAAAAGAATTATAGTTATCACAGAAACTAATCCGAAATAATCATGTTTTTAATTTAAACCATGCAGCGCAAGGCAAAAAAAAGCCCTACTTTCTTTCGAAAATAAGGCTAATATTTTGTTTGTAACTTGATGCTATTTTTGGAACTTATTATCCGTTTAATGCTGCTGCACCACTTACAATCTCGGTCAACTCGGTCGTAATCGCAGCCTGACGAGCTTGATTGTATGAAAGTTTAAGTGATTTAAGCAATTCACCAGCATTTTCAGTTGCTTTATCCATAGATGTCATCCGCGCACCATGCTCTGATGCATGGGAATCCAAAACAGCTTTATACAACTGAATTTTAATTGATTTAGGGATTAACTGCTCTACAATTTCCGATTTAGAAGGCTCAAGAATATAATCTACGTTCGAAGTTTTAGTCACTACAACCGGTTCATCAGATTTTGGTAAAGGCAACAATTGTTCTGTAGTAATAAACTGAACTGCTGCATTTTTAAAGCGGTTATACACCACTTCAACTTTATCAAATTCACCCTTTTTGAAACCATTCATAATGGCGTCTGTAATTTTCGTTACATTCTGGAAAGTAAGATCGGCATATACCTCATTATTGTTTCCAATAACATTGTATTTGCGTTTCTCATAGAAATCCTGAGTTTTTTTACCGATAGAAATAATGCTTACGTTTCCGTTTTTCAACTGCTCGGTATATTTCTCGGCAATCAGGTTATTGGCCGCTTTAATTACGTTCATGTTAAATGCACCAGCCAAACCACGGTTGGAAGATACAACAACAATTAAAACCTTATTCGGCTCACGCTCTTGAATAAAAGGCGATGAAGAACCTTCCAAACTTGCAGATAAGTTACCTAAGATCTCCTTTAGCTTGGTTGCATAAGGACGCAAAGCGATGATTGCATTTGTTGCACGTTTCAACTTAGCAGCCGAAACCATTTTCATAGCTTTGGTAATTTGCTGTGTAGATTGTACAGACGCAATACGGTTTCTTACTTCTTTTAAATTAGCCATTTTTTTGTTGTGCGTGGAGCGGAGGGCGTTAAGCGTCTGGCCATCGGCAAACGCTTAGCGCCCCGCGCTTAGCTTATTAATATTTACTTGAAATCTCTTTTGCAACAGTGTCTAAAACACCAGTAATGGTATCGTCAAACTTGCCTGCTTTTAATGCAGCTAAAGTTTCTGGATGACGCAATTCCAACTGTGTAAGATATTCTGTTTCAAATTCTCTTACTTTATTGATTGGAACGCTACGCATTAAGTTTTTAGTACCTACATAAACAATTGCAACTTGTTTTTCTACAGTGAATGGAGAAAATTGTGCTTGTTTAAGCATTTCTACGTTACGCGCACCTTTATCCAGTACTGATTTTGTAGCTGCATCAAGATCTGATCCGAATTTAGAGAAAGCCTCTAATTCACGGTATTGAGCCTGATCCAATTTCAAGGTACCAGCAACTTTTTTCATTGATTTAATCTGCGCATTACCACCTACACGTGATACCGAAATACCTACGTTAATTGCCGGACGAATACCTGAGTTAAACAGATTAGACTCTAAGAAAATCTGTCCATCTGTAATTGAAATTACGTTGGTTGGGATATATGCAGAAACGTCACCCGCTTGAGTTTCGATAATTGGCAATGCGGTTAATGAACCACCACCTTTAACGATTCCTTTGATAGACTCTGGCAAATCGTTCATGTTTCTTGCGATATCATCATTTGCGTTGATTTTCGCAGCTCTTTCCAACAAACGACTGTGAAGATAGAAAACGTCTCCAGGATATGCTTCACGGCCCGGTGGACGACGAAGTAACAATGAAACTTCACGGTAAGCGACCGCTTGTTTAGATAAATCATCATAAACAATTAATGCTGGTCTTCCTGTATCACGGAAAAACTCACCAATTGCAGCACCTGCAAATGGTGCATAAAACTGCATCGGAGCCGGATCTGCTGCAGAAGCAGCAACAACTACTGTATATGGTAAAGCACCATTTTCTTCCAATGTACGTACAATGTTTGCAATAGTAGAGTTTTTCTGACCTACAGCCACATAAATACAGAATACTGGCTGGCCAGCTTCATAAAATTCTTTTTGATTGATGATGGTATCGATACAAACCGCAGTTTTACCAATCTGACGGTCACCGATTACCAACTCACGTTGACCACGGCCAATCGGAATCATCGCATCGATTGCTTTGATACCTGTTTGTAATGGCTCATTTACAGGCTGACGATAAATTACACCTGGTGCTTTACGC
The DNA here is from genome assembly GCF_052343045.1 of Pedobacter terrestris. Lineage (NCBI taxonomy): Bacteria > Pseudomonadati > Bacteroidota > Sphingobacteriia > Sphingobacteriales > Sphingobacteriaceae > Pedobacter > Pedobacter terrestris. The sequence goes on from NZ_CP180264.1 coordinate 4,185,590, forward strand.
TCAATCGGCATTTCGTAGGTATCGCCCAAAATCGGACCTTTACCATCGATAGGCTGACCTAAAGTATTTACCACACGGCCAAGCATGCCTTCACCAACATTGATAGAAGCAATTTTCTTAGTACGTTTAATGGTGTCACCTTCTTTAATTTCTTCAGAAGAACCCAACAATACCACACCCACGTTATCTTCTTCAAGGTTTAATACGATACCTTGCAGGCCGTTCTCAAACTCAACCAGCTCACCTGATTGAACTTTAGTTAAACCGTAAACACGGGCAATACCGTCGCCAACTTGCAACACGGTACCAACTTCCTCAAGTTCGGTTTCTGATTTGAAGCCCGCCAATTGCTGTCTGATAATTGCCGATACTTCGTCTGGTCTTACCTCTACCATAATTTTACTTTATATCTTTTTGTAAATTTTTAGTGCTTGTCGCATGGCGTTTGGGCGGTGTATACGCTAAACGCTTATCGCAAATGCGCTTAGTGCGCAAATTCTTTTTTTAACTTATTTAAATTGCTTGCAATGCTGGCATCAAATTGCCTGTCGCCAACTTTTAGGATAAAACCACCAATCAATTTATCATTTACTTTTTCATTGATCAGAACTTCATTAGCACCCAATTCTCTTTTTACAATGGCAACAATTTCTTCTTTCGCCGCTGCAGTTAATGCATTGGCAGAAGTAACTTCTGCTGTAACAATTCCTTTAATGGTATTGTATTGGTGGATGAACTGTTTAGCTGTTGCAAACAAAATTGCAGACCGTCCTTTGTTTACCACAATGGTAAAGAATGATAAAGTAATTTTATTCACTTTATCTGCAAACAAGTCTTTCAAAATACCAATCTTTTTATCGGTTGGTACAATTGGGTTTTTAAGTATTGCTTCAAGTTCAGGTGATTGATCCACTACTTTATCAAATAAGACCATATCATTCTTGATCTCTTCTAACGCATTGTTTTCGTTAGAAAGATCCAGTAATGATTTCGCATACCTGCCTGCAACTTTAATTTCTGACATATAATATTGGATTGGCGCCGGGCGCGGAGCGTTTTACTGCCAACCGCCTTACGCAATTCTCTAAACTAGTTTAACTCAACGTCTTTTAACAAATTCGAAACCAAAGCTTCCTGTTTAGCTTTATCATCCAATTGATTGCGTAAAACGCGTTCAGCAATTTCTAATGACAAAGTCGAAACCTGTGTTTTAACTTCAGCTAAAGCAGCTTTCTTCTGGTTTTCAATTTCAATCTTCGCTTTTTCGATCAACTTAGCGCCTTCTACCTGAGCTTGTTTTTTTGCTTCATTCAAAATGCTGTCTTTCAATGTTTTTGCATCTCTCAAAATTTCATCGCGTTCAGCACGTGCTTGTTGCATCAAATCTTGGTTTTGAGCAGTTAAACGAACCATTTCTTGTTTAGCAAGTTCGGCTTTGTTTAAGGCATCGTCAATGCTTTGCTCGCGATCGTGAATTGCGTTCATAATTGGTTTCCATGCTAAGGTCTTTAACAGGATAAACAATATTACAAATGCGACTAAAGCCCAAACAACAAACCCTAAGTGGTAATTTAATAATCCTTCGAATAATTGATCCATTGGTATATCTTATCTTAAATCTTTTTCTTTTAAAAAAAGACCGGGAAAAACCAATCGTTTTAGCCCGATCTTTTTGTGTTTTTGTTGAGTCGGAATTAACCGTTACCCAATAATGCAACTACTACACCGAATAAAGCAACACCCTCGATAAGAGCCGCTGCGATAATCATAGCAGTTTGAATTTTTGAAGCAGCTTCTGGTTGACGAGCAATACCATCCATTGCTTTACCACCTACTTGTCCGATACCTAAACCAGCACCGATTACTGCTAAACCGGCACCTAATGCCGCGATTGAACCTGTCATAACTAATTTATTTTAATTTAATTTAAAAAAAGTTCTCCTTAATGATGCTCTTCTACTGCTGTTCCGATAAACAATGCAGTAAGCATGGTAAAAATAAAAGCTTGTAAAAACGCAACCAGCAATTCCAACACATCCATAAATAAAACGAATGCTACAGAGATTGGTGCAATAGCGATTGATTTGAAAATAAAAATCAGCGCCAACAAACTTAAAACGATAATGTGACCAGCAGAAATGTTTGCATACAAACGAATCATTAATGCGAATGGCTTAGAAATAACACCAATTAATTCCACAGGAATCATGATTGGATACAACCACCACGGAACGTCTGGCGTTAAAATGTGTTTCCAGTAATATTTATTTCCGTTAAGGTTGGTTACAATCAATGTAATGAAAGACAACACGAAAGTTAAAAAGATGTTACCCGTTAAGTTTGCACCTCCTGGGAAAATCGGAATTAATCCTAAAATATTGTTGATCCAGATGAAGAAAAACATGGTAAGCAACAAAGGCATAAACTTTGCATACTTGTGGCCAATATTTGGTCTGGCAATATCGTCTCTCACAAAAATAATGATTGGCTCAATTAAAGACTGAAAACCTTTAGGCGCTTTGCCTTCGCGTTTTTTGTATGTTGAAGCTACACCGGTAAAAATCAGAACCAATAGAATTACTGAAATCCACATGGCTACAACGTTTTTCGTCATAGAGAAATCGTATACTTTTTTAGAAAGTACGTTGTCAATTTCGCCATTTGAACCTACAACTTTAATTTTTTCATCGTCCAAACGATACGTATAAAACTTACCTGCATAATCGTGTTCACCGTGGTGAAAGTTTGCAGAAGAAAAGGTTTCAATACCTTTATCTGTATACAAAATAATTGGCAGAGGAATAGACGTGTGACCCCATAAATGCCACACATGCGCATCAGCGATGTGTTCCATAATCACTTTTGTAGGCTCGAACTTTTCTTCGCCATGTTCTGATCCGGCATCAACGTGTTCTCCGGAAACAGCTTCGCTGGATTTTGCAACAGCACTATCTACAGGAACAACAGCAGTATCATGTTGCGCGAAAGCATTAACACGAACAGACAAAAACGCAACTAAAAGCGCAAAAACAACAATTAGCCTTTTAACTTTCAACACAAAAACTTGGTTACAATCCATTTATTGGCAGTTTTTTACTTTAAATTTTGGTGGCGCAAGTTACGTAACAGACAGTAGATTTCAAAGGCGGTAAACAAGAAATATAAAGAAAAAAAATTTAGGGTAAATAGAAAGCCATTTCCCTTAACTTTTATGCTGTAAATCAGCACGAAAGCCATACAAAAAATCATCTTCACCGCCACAGATCCCATAATTGCCATTACACCTACTTCCGGGTTTCGTTTTACGCCTAAATCTACAAGGGTATACGCGATGTACGTTATCCCAGCCATAAAGCCAAGTGTAAGCCAGAATTTAGGTGCAAAAAAGATGGTTGTGGGGAATACAATTGGGAGCAATGCTGCCGTACCGATAAGTAAGCCAACAAACATAAAGTAGATGCTTGTAAATTTGGTCAGGGTCAATGGGTAAATGTTATTAGTAAAACTTTTGCAAAGATAAGCTTTTATAAATTAAGTAGTTGATCCGGATTGATAATTTTTGATTGCTTTTTTCAGGGACTTATTTGGAGTTCATTACTTGCCTTATAACCAGATAAAGACTGCTGCAAACGCCAATTAAAGCAAATATCGCGGTAAACAATTTGCCTCCGCCAGGTCTGGATGCATCTATCTTATATCCAATAAAAGCAAATACGCCTATAATCGCCACCATTTGGAAGCCTATGCCAGAATATTTTATTGCATTATTTGCCTTTTTCACTCTATTTTCTTCTTTCGGATTTTCCATTTTAAAATGCAATAATTAACTTAACTTTGAATAATTGAAATATATTGCCACAGATAATAATCGCGGCTTTTTACTGTTATATCCATTAAAGAGATTCATCATCCTTGAAAAACCTAACGCCCCAAGTCTTAAAACCTTTATTTATTGCCCTGAGCGTACTTTTTGTATATGGCTGTATTACGCCTAAAGATACAACTGTAAGCCGCAAAATGCAGAATCTAACGGCAAGATATAACTATATATACAATTCAAATGTTTTGTTAACGGAGTATAACGAAGCTTTGCTTAAAAATTATGAAGACAATTATGAGCAAATTCTACCAGTTTATCTGGATCCGGAACCGAAAATCAATCTCGAAATTACTTTAGGTAAATCCGATAAATTGTTGGATGAAGTTATTCGTAAAGCACAAAAAGTAATTAATGAAAAAGGCTACAGCAATTATATTGATGATGCCTACATGCTTTTAGGAAAAGCCAGTCATTTAAAAGGCAATTATTTTATGGCTTCAGAGTATTTCGACTATGCTGCCAAAACCTATCGCAATAATTTAAAAACCTATGTATTGGCAATGAACTGGAAAGCGCGCAGCCAAATGGAATTGAACAATATGCAGTATGCAGACAAATTGTTGGATACCATGTTGCGCTCTGCAGATTCTTTAAAAACAGATTTGGGCGAACCTCTAGCCACTACGGCACAAATGCGCATTTACCAACATCGTTATAAAGAGGCTATTTTATTGCTTCAAGCAGCCATTCGCAGTGCGCCAGAAAAGCAACTCCGCATCCGCTGGCAATATATTCTTGCCCAATTGCAACAACAGGAAAAAGATTTTCAGAACGCTTTCATCAATTTCACCAAAGTAGAAAACAGCAATGCGCCATTTGAAATGTATTTTCACGCCAATCTTCAGCGAATTAAATTAAAGGCGCTCATTAGCGGTTATAAAATAAATGAAGACCGCGAAATGCTGGCTTTATTAAAGGACGATAAGAATTTTGACTACATCGATCAAATCTATTATCATGTTGGGCAATTGTACTACACAGAGGGAGAATTTAAAAAAGCTGAGGACAATTATCTGAAATCTGTTCGGGTTAATACTAGAAATCAAAACCAAAAAGCACTTTCTTATTTGAAAATTGCCGATCTGAACTTCAATGAGCTAAAGAACTATTTACGTGCAAAAATCTATTATGACAGTACCGTTGCGGTATTGCCCAGAAACTTTCCGGATTATGATCTGATTGTTAAAAAAGCAGCAAACCTGCAATATCTTACAGATCGATTCTCTATTATTTCTCGCGAAGATACTTTACAGACTTTTGCAAAACTGCCAGAAGGTGCGCGCGCTGCACGGATTAAAGCGCTGTTAACGCCAAAAGTAGATAGCGCTGCGCTGGTTAAGCGTTCCAACAATCCGACACAAAGTGTTACCGGAATGACAGATCCGGCGTTGAACATCAACACATCGGCTACCGCCGGAAGTACTTTTTATTTCAGCAATGCCACTGCTATATCTAACGGTTTATCCGATTTTAAGAAAAAATGGGGCAACAGACCTTATGAAGACAACTGGCGCCAAAGTGTAAAATCATCTGCTCAAGAAACTAGTCAGATGCTTTCAGGCGGCAAATTGCCTAACACGATTGATCCCGTAAATGGTACAGACAGTGCATCACTTGTTGCGCGCGCAGCATTAGAGAAAGAATATCTGGATGCAGTTCCAACAACCCCAGAATTGCTTGCAGCATCCAACTTAAAAATTATGGATGCTTATTTTGAAATTGCCAGTTTTTATCAACAAGAACTGAACGATAAAGAAGAAGCCACCAAAATTTACCAGATTCTTTTGGAGCGTTTTCCTGAAAACAACCACTTGGTGGCCATTTATTATGCACTTTACCTGAATTATAAAGGTGTAGATGAAAATAAATCTAACGAGTACCGCCAATTGGTGGTTACGAAATTTCCTGAATCCAACTTTGCTAAGTCAATCTTAGATCCGTCTTTCTCTGCGAAACAAACTCAGGCAGAAAATACAATTAACAACAGTTACAATCTAGTCTTCGACGATTATATCCGTAAGAATTACAATGATGTAATCCAAAAAGTGAACGAGAGCAATACCAACTTTCCAAATAACGATCTGGCGCCGCAATTTGCATACCTTAAAGCAATTGCAATTGGACGAAATGCAAAAGTAGATGCGTTGCTAACCGAATTTAACAACATTACAACGAATTATCCGGATGATAAAATTATTACGCCTTTGGTAAGAGACCATTTGAAATATATTGAAGCCAACCTGGAAGATTTTAAACAACGACCGGTTGCTCTGATTGATTTTGATTCTAATGCACCACGTTTTGTACAACAAACGCCACCGCCGGTTGTACAGCCAAAACCAATAAAAAAAGAAGTTGATTCTAACACTGTTGCAGCTATACCAATAAAAAAACCTGTTGAAAAAGTTGCAGAAAGTAAACCCGCAGAGAAACCGGCAAGCGTTTTCAGTGCGGCAACTTCAGAAGAATATTATTTTGTAATTGATGTGGAAGATGCAACCTTAACGCTAAGTTCATCTCGCTTTGGTATTGGTCAGTTTAATCGTGGAAATTATCCTGACAATGATTTGGCCCACAAATTGATTGAGCTGGATAATGATCAGTTAATTTACATTACCAGTTTTGTAGATCTGGAAGATGCACGAATTTATCAGGCCAGTATCTTATCTCAATTGAAGAATATTATGAAGGTTCCGGTAGAGAAATACCAGTATTTTATTATCTCAAAAGAGAACTTCGAAAAGCTGACAAACAAAGACAGAATTAAAGAATATCTTGATTTTTATCGCAACAACTATTAATTGAGTGTAAATTGCGCCTTTAAATCATACAGTATTCAATCTTTAAATGCAGATTTGAATTAAATTTTTATCAACAACACAATGAAAAATTCCCTTACTGCTCAAGATACCAAGCGATATAGTTTACGCATTTGGAAGATTTTAATTGCAGGAATTGCGATTTTCGCCATTTTTATCTCCATGATTGGCTTTGGTCTTTTTGGTGCATTGCCCTCTTTCAGAGATATTGAACATCCAAAAAGCAACCAGGCATCAGAAATTATTGCTGAAGATGGCCGCCCTTTGGGTACTTATTTCGTACAAAACCGTTCTAATGTAGCTTATAAAGAGATTTCGGCAAACGTAATAAATGGATTAATTGCAACAGAAGATACTCGATTCAAAGAACATTCTGGCATAGATTTCCAGCGTACCTTCACCATTATTTTTTACAACCTAATTGGTAAAAAACAAGGTGGAAGTACCATTACACAACAATTGGCATTGAACCTCTTTTCTGAAGAAGGCCGTCAGAAAAATTTCTTTAAAAGAGTAATGCAAAAATTTAAAGAATGGATTGTTGCGGTGAAGCTGGAACGCAATTATACAAAAGAAGAAATCATCACGATGTACCTGAATACGGTAGATTTCGGAAATCAGGCATACGGAATTAAATCTGCCGCACGTGTTTATTTCAACACCACACCAGATAAACTTTCGGTTACAGAAGCCGCAACATTGGTGGGTATGCAAAAAGGAATTACCATGTATTCACCAACGCGCAATCCGGAGCGCTCACGCAATCGCAGAAATACTGTAATGGCAATGATGGTAAAGTCTGATTATCTTACGGATCAGGAATTTGAAACGCTGAAAGAAAAACCTTTAGGCTTACATTTTAATGCCGCAACGGTAAATGATGGTATTGCACCCTATTTCCGCTCGGTTTTGAAAAACGATATCAAAGCAATTTTCCAGGAATTGAATATCAGGAAACCTGATGATACGCCTTACGATTTAGACCGCGATGGTTTAAAAGTTTATACCACATTAAATTATGACATGCAGGTATATGCAGAGGAAGCGCAAAAAGAATACATGAAAATTTTGCAGGCGCAATTTATCAATAGCTGGAAAGGAAGAAATCCATTTAAGGATAAAAGCCTTCAGGTAGAACAAGGGATAAAACGATCTGACCGATATAAAGCGTTAAAAGCGGAAGGCAAATCGGATGAAGAAATTACAGAAGATTTTAATACAAAAACAGAAATGTCCATCTTCACCTGGAAAGGCGACATTGATACTTTGATGAAACCAATTGATTCTGTTCGGTATTATAAAATGTTGCTTAGAAATGCGATGATGTCTATGGACCCAACAAATGGCCACGTTAAAGCCTGGGTAGGTGGAATCAATTTTGAACATTTCAAATATGATCAGGTAAAAATGGGAACCAGACAAGTAGGTTCTACAGCAAAACCATTCACTTATGCTGTAGCGATAGAAAATGGATATTCGCCATGTTATACGGTACCAAATGTTCCGGTTACTATTGAAGGATATGGAAAACCATGGACACCGGGTTCATCTGGAAAACCTTTAGAAGGATCTATTACATTACAAAAAGCCTTGGCATTCTCTCAGAATTATGTTACTGCATATCTAATGAAACAAGTTGGCCCCGTTGCCGTTTCTGCTTTGGCAACTAAAATGGGTATTCCAAATGTTCCGGCATTTCCGTCAATCGCTTTGGGTACATTTGATTCTTCTGTATACAATATGGTTGGTGCTTATGGCGCATTTGCGAATAAAGGCGTATATACCAAACCCATTTACCTGTTAAAAATTACCGATAAAAACGGTGTCGTCTTGTTCTCACAAAAGGAAATACCGAAACCGGTTATGAGTGAAGAAGTAGCTTACGTAATGACGCGCATGCTGAAAGGTGTTGTTGCCGGCGGAACGGGTTCTCGTTTAAACTATAAATACCATGTAAATGCGCCAATTGGTGGCAAAACCGGAACAACACAAAATAACTCTGATGGTTGGTTTATGGCCATTACACCGCAATTGGTAACTGGCGTTTGGACAGGTTGTGAAGACCGCGCATTCCACTTTATCAGTACCGGACAAGGTGAAGGTGCAAATACGGCCTTACCTATTTTTGCCGGATATATCAAAAGAATTTACGCCAACCCTTCGCTTAAAATCAGTCATGCTGATTTTGAGGCACCAAAATCTGGCGTTTCAATTGTATTTGATTGTAACCAATATCAACAACAGGAAGAAGGCACAACCGAACTGGACGAGAAACTTGGTTTCTAAAAAATATCATCTTTATTAATCGAAGCCTCATGAAATATGGGGCTTCGTAATTTAAAACAAAACACCATCCTGTAAATGGTGTTTCTAGCTTTACACCGTATTTTTGTATCGATGAGTAGTTTTGATCACAAAGCAGCCTTAACCGCAATACCGCATAAACCCGGCGTGTACCAATATTGGGATGCCGACGGCAAACTGATGTACATCGGCAAGGCAAAAGATTTGCGCAACCGTGTAGGTTCATATTTTAATGCAGACAGGCAACAATTTAATGGCAAAACACGTGTCCTCGTTTCGCGAATTCGCAAAATAACCTTCACGATTGTGGATACCGAAATTGATGCCTGGTTGCTTGAAAACAGCCTCATTAAAAAACATCAGCCAAAATTCAACATTAATTTAAAAGACGATAAAACTTATCCCTGGATTATTGTTAAAAACGAAAAATTTCCTAGAATTTACTGGACCAGAAAAGTCATCAAAGATGGATCAACTTATTTTGGCCCTTACGGATCAATCGGGATGATGCACACCATTCTGGATTTAATTAAAGAAACGTATACGCTGCGCACCTGTACGCTGCCGCTTAACCAGCAAAACATTGCAGAAGGAAAATTTAAGGTTTGCCTGGAATATCAGATTGGCAATTGTAAAGGTCCTTGCCAGAACTATCAATCAGAGGCAGATTACGATCAAAATATTGCGGAGATCAAAGAAATTCTGAATGGTAAAATTGGGAATGTAATTCGAGAGGTTAAAACAATTATTAAAACCGCGGCAGAAGAATTAAATTTCGAGCTTGCGCATACCTATTCCAGAAAATTGCAGGTATTGGAAAAGTACCAAAGTAAATCTACTGTTGTAAATAGTGCAATTACTAATGTAGATGTTGTAAGCATTGCTTCTGATGAACGTTACGCCTTCGTAAATTATTTGAAAGTGATGAATGGTACAATTATTCAGACCCAAACCATAGAAATCAAAAAGCAACTGGATGAAAGTGACGAAGAAATCCTAACACTGTCCATGCTGGATTTTCGAACAAAATTCAACAGTACATCTAAAGAAATTATTGTTCCTTTTGAGCTTTCACTTGAAGATGAACACCTGAAATTTACAGTTCCTAAACTTGGCGAGAAGAAGAAACTGCTAGAGCTTTCGCAAAAAAATGTGCTATTCTTCAAAAAAGAAAAGTTAAACCAGTACGAAAAGCTAAATCCGGATTTGCGTACAGATCGCATCTTAACCACAATGCAAAAAGATTTACGCCTAACGCAACTGCCCAAACATATTGAGTGTTTTGATAACTCCAACTTTCAGGGTAAATATCCGGTTTCCGCTATTGTGGTATTTAAAGATGCCAAACCATCTAAAAAAGATTACCGGCATTTTAACGTGAAAACCGTAGAAGGACCTAATGATTTTGCAACCATGGAAGAAGCGGTTTATAGGCGTTATAGGCGATTATTGGATGAAGACCAGCCATTGCCTCAACTTATTATTATTGATGGTGGTAAGGGGCAGTTGTCATCGGCCGTGAAAAGTCTTAAAGCTCTTGGCATTTACAACCGAGTAACAGTAATTGGCATTGCGAAAAGACTGGAAGAACTTTTTTATCCGGGCGATTCCTATCCGTTATATCTGGATAAGAAATCAGAAACTTTAAAAATCATTCAGCAATTGCGAGATGAAGCACACCGGTTTGGTATTACATTTCACAGAAAGAAGCGAGACCAGGGAACGCTTAAAACAGAATTGGAAGAGATTGATGGAATTGGTAAGGTGACAGCAGATAAACTATTGAAACATTTCAAATCTGTCAAAAAAATAAAAGAAGCCAATGAAAAAGAGTTGGCAGAAGTATTAAACCAAAAACAGATTATTCATGTTCTAGAGCATTTCAAGGCCGAATAAGCGGCTGGAAAAATTAGATCTATAGAAAATGGACAGACCGAAAAATGCGGCATTTGTTAACGGTATTTTAATATAACAATTGCATTTATTACAATTTTGTTTTATAACTTACGTCTGTTAAAAAATCATTAAACGTCTATCCAAAATTACATGAGCAATATTGCCCTTACTACATTCAGTAATCTTTTGGCTGGTGTACTGTATTTTAGTGAATCGGAAAATCCATTCACCGTAAGCGATTGGGGTAAAATTTCTCCTTCAGATGTACACGCGCAAATCGCTATGCGTTTTGATCGAAAACCAGAAAACCTCAAAACCCTCCAACCCGATGCATTTTTTGAGAGAATTGTACAACGCGCTGATCCATCAGACCACATCGTGGTAGAACATGCACAGAAACTTGCGGCATTTTATCAAAAAATAAGATCCAGTCTCAGCAATATCCAAGTTACGCGCGTAGAAGGTAACGTTCAGATTCCGATTCTGATTACCGGACATACAGAAGACGGAACTTGTGTGGTGGCCGAAACTTTATCTATCGAAACCTAAAAACCAACCCTTTCCTTAAATCCAATAAACATGAAAATTTTAAAAAAATTAAGTGTAGTGGCTATACTATGTCTTGGCCTTGCTGCATGTAAAAAACAAGACGAAATTAAACCAGAACTAAAACTCACCTCAGCATCTAATGCAATTGCAGCCGTACTTTCTGGTTTTCCGGAAGGGTTTGAATCTGGAACAAAAGCCAGTTATACCAGTGGCAGTGTTACATTAACTAGCGGGAGCTGGACACTCGATGATGCATTAATCGGCGACTTAGCCGCTGATGCAAAAAGTGGAAGCAAATCTGTTCGAATCCGCAATAATGGAACATTAACCATGAACTTTAATGTAAGCGGTGCAAATACTGTCACTATAGCACATGCGAAATACGGAAGCGATGCCAACAGTACCTGGCAACTTTGGTATTCGACAAATGGGGGTTCAAGCTGGGCACAAACAGGTAGTACCATTACCTCAAGTTCTACAAGTTTAGCTATTGCCACTTTTACACCGTCTATTACGGGCACAGTACGCTTTCAGGTGCGTAAAATAAGTGGAGGTTCTGCGCGGATTAATATTGATGAGTTTACGATTTCTACTGATGGAGGAGGAACAACAACACCGCCGGTAACTGTAGGAGACAACAGCCATCTTTTACTTGGTAATCCGAGCAATGCTACAACGAGCACAACATCTGCAGAAAACTATCTCATGGATCGTACATATTACGTGAGTTCTTACAGTAAAACCAGAGGTATTCCAAATTGGGTAAGCTGGCATTTAGCTGCATCAGATATTGGTTCAACATCTCGTCAGGATGATTTTAGAGCAGACACCGGTTTACCATCAGGCTGGTATCAGGTGGGCAGCAGCAGTTACTCTGGTTCCGGATTTGATCGCGGCCACAATTGCCCATCAGGAGATAGAACTGCTTCTGTAGCGGCTAATTCCTCTACATTTTTAATGACAAATATGATTCCGCAATCGCCAAATAACAATCAAGGCCCGTGGAACGATTTAGAAAGTTACACGCGCTCGTTGGTAACCGCAGGAAATGAAGTGTACATCATAAGCGGTTCTTATGGATCTGGCGGAACAGGAAGCAACGGCGGCATAACCTACACGATTGACAATGGTCTCGTAACCGTGCCATCAAATGTTTGGAAAGTGATTGTAGTATTGCCAAATGGAAATGGCGATTTAAGTAGAATTACTAGCTCAACCCGCGTTATCGCTGTAAATATGCCCAATACAAATGGATTAAATACCAACTGGAAAACTTTCAGAACATCTGTAAATGCAATTGAAGCCGCAACGGGTTACGATTTACTTTCTAACGTTTCTACATCGATACAAAATGTTCTTGAGGCAAGTGTAGACAATCAATAACAAACATTCATCATCACTCAAAAAGCCAGCGTATAATATACACGCTGGCTTTTTGGTTTTATTGAAACTCATCTCCTAAACTCAGTGAAAATTAAGGCACAAAAAAAGAGGATTTTCATCCTCTTTTTATTTCTAATATTCCCAAAGACTTTGTTCGTAATCGAGAACTGATTTTTTAATGCGTTCAGATTCATATAAACGTTCACGCGGATTGGTGATAATGTCTCTGATTTTGTTGTCGCCAGGATTCGATTCCTTAACAATATAACTTGCAAACAAACGACGAATAAAGAAATCATCGAATGTAAGTGTAGAAGCATCGTTATTGGTATTGATTAGGCGTTTGCGGCTTAAAAGCTCACGTGCTTCCGGGTAATACACCCAAAAAACCGGCTGCCATTGTTGGCTCACTTCATTAAACTTTAACGGCGCAATACCGACAATACGCGGCTCGAAAATAGAACGTTTTGTATCGAAAATCCAATCTTCTTTAATTCTGAATTTTAAGAACAACTCCGGATTAAAATCATTTACCACAGTAGTTACTGTACCTGTTTTATTGTTTGAAACCTCAGCAGTTCCTAAAGCTGCTTTAGCTGCAGAATCTGTTGATAAAGGATTATTGAAGGCATCATCTTCATTCAAAGCGCTGTCAATCGGAGAATATGCGGTTAATTCCTCTGCTTTAATTGCAGCCATTAACACCTCAATCAATCTTGATTTTGGCGATCTTAAAGGCGAATTTACGGTATCTCTCAAATCCACTTCTCTCCAAATGCGTTTTGCATAGAAAACATCTTCTTCACGTACATCTGCCAATGGTACCATTTCTGTACTATCTATATCTTTACGTGCGTAAAAACCATCTTTAGGCGGAACCTTCAGCTTTTTCTTAGCTGTTTTAGCCGGTGCTGCAACAACTGTATCTGCTTTTGGAGCCGGTGCTGCAGCAGTAGCAGGCTTTAATTTAGTTGGCTTTTTTTGCGCAAAAGTTACTGACGCAGCTACCATTAAAACACCTATACTTAAAATCCTTTTCATCGTCTTCTTATTTTACACTAAATGCAAGTGAAGGTAAAATTCTTTGTCGGCCGTCTGGACCTTGAGAAACTATATCTTCAAAAAATACTTTTGTTCCTGGCGTAATTGAACTCAAAGCACCTTTCACTGCGCCTGCAAAACTTCCTCCGTTACCCGGAATAGTTACTGCATCTGCACGCGGCTTAATAATTGTTACTTTGTATCTGATAATTTTGAATGAAACATCAAACGGGAAATCATCCAAATCAGCTTCAATTTCACTTTCACTTTTCAATTGTACCGAAGCTACATCTCCCCCTGCTCTTCCACCAACTTTAGCTACCGGAGCCGGAATTGCTTTTACACGGAATTTCTGTGTACCTAAGCTAACCGATTTGCCCGCATTGCTTGCAGAAACATTAATAGAAACATCTTGTCCGACTAAGCTACCGGGAACATTTACATTGAAATTTCCGTTACTGCCAGACATGCTTCCTGCAGAGATATTTGCTTTTACACTCTCTAGCGGGAAACCAGCTGCAGAAACCGTAAATGGATTGGCAATACCCGCATAAATTACATTCAGTTTGGTTGAAGAAACTGTTGCAGATGGTTTTGCTACCTGATACGTTTGAGGTTGAGTTTTATATTCTTTAACCTGACCATCTGTTTGACGAACACGAACTGTACCTACCCAAGTAAACTGACCAACACTTCCTGTGCCGCCGGTGTATGTTCCTTTTCCATCTTTAACAGTAAGTTTATTGCCATTAACGGTGATATCCGGAGTAGATCTGGAATCACTTGCCGTCAAAAACACTTCTGCAGTGTAAGGCTGGCCTTGAATAACATAAGATGTTGGAGCAACAGCAACCGCAGCAAACTGATCTAAGTTTACCTGCGCTTTATCCATATTTCCGAACAACTTTTTCACAACCTCAGCTTCTGCATTTTTAGTATCGGCTTGTAATTTAGTCAATACAGTCATTGCTGCGGTTAGTGGCGTTCCTTCGCCGAAATACGTTTCTTGCCAGTTGCCTTTTCTTTTCGTTGCCGGATCTTTAGCTTCAAGAGAAAATGCTACAGTAGCCTGATCTTCTTTATCCAACAGCGAAATTAATTTCTCACGGGTGGTATTGATTTTAGCTTTCAACTGATCTGCTTTTTTCTGATTGATCATGATGGTTTGGGCAATATCCAAATTGTCACGATTTACCAGATCACCAGTTTCAGGATTAATTCCATCACCCGCAGTCGTAAATTCTTTTTTTAAACTTTCAATGTAATTGTTCAGTTCATCTGCCGCTGCGCGTGCTTGTTTTGCCTTCTCGTAAATAGGCTGAGCGCGTGCAGGTTCTTCTTTTAGCTTTGAATTTTCAAAAGCCGAAAAAAGTTGGTTAATACTGGTATTTACATTGTTTTTAGATGTATCCAAACTATCGTTGATATTTTTGAATGCATCTAAAACCGTATCTGATACGTTCAGGGCGAGCATGGCCAACAACACCAAATACATGATGTTGATCATTCGCTGCCTGGTTGATTCTTTTCCGCCTGCCATGTGCTATTTAGCTTTTATTTAAAAAATTAAAAACCAGTTAATTATACACGTGGGCTATTCATAGCCGAGAGCATGTTACCATAAATTGCGTTTAACGAAGCCAGGTTTTTGGCCAGTTTGTTTACCTCGTCTTTAAACTGTTTAGAATCTTCCATAGATTCATTAAAGTTTTGCATGGTTAATGATAAGTTAGCGTAAAACTTATTCATTGATTTTAAATGCGCACTTGAATCTTGTAGTTCCAATTCATAAACAGCATTTAAAGCCGACAAATTTTTAGCCAGGTTGGTAACTTGATCATGATATGCCTGAGAATCTACTTTACTTTCGCCCATTGCACGCAGATTAGCAGTTGCACCGTCAAAAGCAGAGCTTAAATTGTCAAAACCAGCTGTTGCAGTTTTAACTTTAGCTGTAAATTCATTTGTGGCTGCAGATGCATCTGCAACTTTTGAAATGTTGGCCACTTTATCTCCGAAAGTACGCAAACCTGCGCCTAAACTTTCAATCAATTCCGGACCTATTTTCGCGTCAGAAAGCATTTTGTCTAATGCCGCAGTGTTGGACGCTGTAGCTACAGGTGCAGCCACCGGACGGGCAGATGCCACTGGCAATTCGCCTTTGAAATCTTCTCTCAATTCAGGGTATACTTTTTCCCAAGCCGGTTCTGGCTCTGGCGGAAAAAATCCCGTTAAAAAGAATAATAATGCCTCTACGCCCAGACCAAGCCCAATCATGTAATTACCCAAAATACCTCCAATGTGAAGGATTTTAAATAATGCTCCAACAATTACAATACTTGCTCCCCAGGAAATCGCTACGTGTAACCAGCTTGGTTGTTTTTTCGCCGCCATAAAAAATGTTTTTGTTTTTCTTTAGTTTCTGTTTGTTTTAGTTTCTTAAGTCTGTTCCAGGATATGCAGATACACATCTAAAACCGATGTATGATCTTTGTGCATCCTGATAGTCATAAGTTGATACAGCATTTTGCAGGAAATATCCGGTATCCTTCCAAGAGCCGCCTTTCACCACTTTACGTTTAAGATATTTGCTATCGTTTTTGCCAGCAACATATGTAAAGTTTGGATTCAGATCGTGAAGTAAAGGTGCAGCACCTTTATTATAAGCTGTTTTGGTCCACTCGGAAACGTTTCCGGCCATGTTATACAAACCATAATCATTCGGGAAATAAGACCTAACCCCTACTGTATAAATACCCCCGTCACTCGAATAATCACCGCGACCAGGTTTGAAGTTCGCCTGCAAACATCCTTTAGTATTGCGAATGTATGGACCGCCCCATGGATATTTTGTTTTAGTATTTCCGCCGCGCGCTGCATATTCAAATTCGGTTTCTGCAGGTAAATCGTAATCTAAGCGGGCATTCATTGGCAAACGTCTGGCGGTTGCAACACCTTGGTACAGTTGCGTACGCCAGTGAGAGAAGGCTTTCGCTTGCTCCCAGCTTACCCCAACAACCGGATAATCATCATAAGAAGGGTGATTGAAATATCCACGTACCATTGGGTCGTTTTGAGAATATGAAAAATCAGATTTCCAAACCATGGTATCCGGATAAATTGCAACTTCATAACGATCAATATAATCCTGACGTTTACTGTTTGGATCTTTATGACCTAATGCCGCTTTATCCATATTTAAAATGGCATAATTGTATACAAATTTACGCACATCAAACTCTTTCCTTCCGGGAAGTGCATCCAAGCCTGAATAATACATTCCATCTAACTGATTGGCTTGCTGACCTGCATTACGGCCTTTTCCCCTCCAAATATTTGCGCCATTGGGACCAACTTTTTTCCAGTCGATGTTTTTTTGTCCACCAAGTTGATTCGCAGCTCCGTTTTTAGGGTTAATGGTAAACTGTTGAGGAAGCCCCATCATAGTTACGGCAATAGAATCGCGTACCCAATTGGTAAACTGGCGATATTCTGCATTAGAAATCTCCGTCTGATCCATGAAGAAGGCACTGATCGTTGTCATTCTGCTCGGACCATTTTGCGAAAAGGTTATATCTTCATCAGAACCGCCTAGTGGTGTGTGGCCTGGCGGGATGTAAACCATCCCCAACGGGATTCTGTTGTTTTTGAACTTTCGGTTATACGCTCCAACCAGCTCACCCTGACCTCCATGGCCACAGCTCGACAGCAAAACAGTTATACCTAACACAGCCAGAAGGTAAATTTTCTTCATATTTTTTTAAATGTGCGATGCACTTTTGGGGACAATTTCCTCAAAAATCACAGAAATTATCAACAAATGCAAATATTTTAAAACTAAATCGTTACGCAATTAGAGAGCTATCAAGAATTAGGCAATAAAAGCCAAAATTCTCCGGCTACAAAAAATGTGTAACTTACTAATAATAGCAAAGTTACACATTTTTTGTCTTGACTAAGAAAAATTTATTGTTGGTATTATTTATTAGATATTTTGATGTAGTTCTCAATGGCCATTGTCATTGATGGAACACCCGGTGTGGGCGCCGCAATATCTACAATCAATCCCATATCCGTAACGGCTTTACTGGTGTTTACACCAAAGGCAGCAATACGTGTATTGTTTTGTTGGAAATCGGGGAAATTTTTAAATAGAGACTGAATACTTGACGGGCTGAAAAAAGCAATTACATCGTAAAAAACTTCGGCAAGATCAGACAAATCGCTCACAACTGTGCGAAATAAAACCGCAGGCGTAAAATCATATCCGCTTTTTTCAAGAAACTTCATTGTATCTTCTGTAGCAACATCAGAACATGGGTATAAGAACTTTTCACCAGCATGTTTTTTTAACACTTCTGCAAGGTCTGCAGCAGTTTGCTTCCCGAAGAAAATTTTTCTTTTACGATACTGAATGTATTTCTGAAGATACAATGCAATCGTCTCGGATAGGCAAAAATACTTCAAATCTGCAGGCACATCGTAACGCATTTCCTCGCAAATTCTGAAGAAGTGATCAGCCGCATTCCGGCTGGTAAAAATGACCCCGGTAAAATCAGCCAAATTGATCTTATCTTTCCTAAAATCCCTTGCTGGCACGCCCTCAACGTGAATAAAGGATCTGAAATCTACTTTAAGATTGTACTTTTTCGCCAAATCATAATAAGGAGATTTTTCTGTTTCAGGCTTTGGTAAAGTAACTAAAATACTTTTTACTTTACGCATTCTAGAGTCGTTGTTGTCTTGCATTTTTTCCTTTTTCCTACTACAATCCTATCGTTTTTATTAGTATCAAAATAGGGCATATTTCGAGGGCGCAAAAGTACAAAAATAAATGCATTTTAGAAAACTTATTATTTGAAAGTATGCTGATCCCAGCCCTTAACAACTGGAAAGCAAATATTACGATTAACAGGATGTAAGCCAATACAATATACGTAACACCGTATTTTAGTGGCGATAATGCAAAGGCTACAACTAAGGGTATAAACAATAAAGATGCATTGAAATAACTTAAATATAATATTGAAATGTATTCTCCTACTGGTTTCTGAACATTAAATACATAACCCAGAAATCTTAATATAATCAACTTTAGCGCGTAAAATGCTATAATAGTTAAGGAAATACTAAAGAAAAACTTAAATCCGTCTCTTGCTTGATAAAGCTCGTAATATTGAGCAACAAGAAAGAAAAACATACCTAGAATAAAACCAAATTGAATAAATAACAGCAAAAATGGCCAAGAACTAAATAGATTGTCTTCTTTGTTGATGTTGTTTAATACCCGGTTACTGAAAAAAGATTGAACAATGGCAGAGAGTTGTTTAGCGAATGCATTTTTTAAAATGGCAAAAATAACCAGCATGGCAAAGATAAAACCCAGCAAACCAACATTTCCTTTTCGCATAGGCTTACCAAGCTGATAAGGGTTTACTTTTTTCTTAAATGCTCCGTATTTTTTCTGCCAGGCCAATAAGTCAAGTTTTGGAAAAACGTATTCTGCTTGCACACTGTCTAACAATGCAGTTTTATTCAGCACGCTATCGGCCAAAACCCAGGTATGACTGATCAATGAATCTGTAGTTATTTTTTGTCTGGCCAGCGTAGCCGAATCAATTCTGTACCAACGACGCACAGGTTGTACCGCAACTGTAGAATCTACAGCTTCTTGTGCTAATGACGCAAAGCCCGAAAGCAATAAGAAAAACAGAATATAATGACGTAGACCACTCATGAATTGCCGTAAAAATACCGCATTTTTTTGGATAAATTAAAAGTGATAAGATTATTGGAAGAAAAGCTTTAGGAACCCCTGCTTTACTCCCTTCTTCTGCTTGCCAATTGATTAGCATTTCTTTTTAAGTTTTCAATTAATAACGCAGACAAACAAATTTGGCATTATCACTAACAACCGTTATTCACTTCTTACCAATTGACAACTTTCCAACGCCAATAATCCATTACATTTGCAGCATGAAAGAGCTCATCAATTATTTGCTCCAATTTGGAAACCTGGATGAGGCACGGCTTAATTTAGTGCAATCAAAATCACTTGAAGTGAGCTTAAAAAAAGGCGCTTATTTTTCTGAAGCCGGAAAAATTTCTACAGAGCTTGGATATATAACCGATGGCGTTTTCAGAACTTGTTATTACGATAAAACAGGAAATAGTTATACCCGATATTTTGTTTACGAAGGTCGCTTTATTGTCGATATTAATAGTTTTCTGGATGGTTTACCTGCTGCAGAATACATAGAAGCAGTAACAGATTGTACAGTGCTGCAATTTTCTAAAGCAGAATTTACAGAACTTTCTCTCGCCATTCCAGGATGGACAGACATCTTCTCTAAAATTACCTCTTACGTACTGGAAAATAAAATGCGTGCCAGCAGTAATATGTTGGTTCAGGATGCGCAAACACGATATTTACATTTCCTCAAACACTATCCTGGCTTGCCCAATCGTGTGCCGCTTAATATGCTTGCTTCTTATTTGGGCATCACACCAACTTCACTAAGCCGAATCCGCAAAAACATCATATAATGCAAACTACACACCTTACAGATATAGAAAAGAATACCGCAAGATCTACTTTCAGATGGACAATTCTCGTAACCAGCATGGCGTTTATTGTTGCCCAGCTAGATGTTTCTATCGTGAATATTGCCTTGCCTCAAATTGCCCAGACTTTTCACATCGAAATTAGTGGTCTGCAATGGATTGTTGATGGATATACACTTGCATTTGCCGTATTAATGTTATCTGCCGGAAATTTGAGTGATCTTTTCGGCGCAAAGCGATTATTCCAGGTAGGCATCCTGACTTTCGGCTGCGCCTCAGTGCTTTGTGGCTTTGCCTCATCAGCAACCATGTTAGTCGCTGCCAGGGTTTTACAAGGCCTCGGCTCTGCCATTATGATACCAAGCTCACTTTCTGTACTCAACCAAACGTTTGCAGATGTACCAGAAAAACGATCAAAGGCCGTAGGTTTCTGGACCGCAGCAGGAAGTGCAGCAATCGCCGCCGGACCAATCATCGGCGGAATTATCGTAGAACTGAGCGATTGGCGGTATATCTTTTTCATAAATGCACCTTTATGTTTAGGCGCAATTGTATTGACTTCTCGCTTAAATCAACCCTTTAAAAAACCTGAATTTAAAGGCCTTGACCCATTCGGGCAAATTACCTGGATGGCATCAATCACCTTGTTTATCGCTGCGTTGATAGAATGGCCGCAGTTGGGCTTTCAAAATCCATTTATTTATGGCAGCCTGATTTTGGGAAGCTGTTGCTTTGCGCTTTTTATCCTCTTGGAAAAGAAAGTAAAGCATCCGATGCTTCCGCTTAATTTATTCGCTTCGCCTTCATTTAACGTATTGCTCTTTGTTGGCGCGGTGCTTAATGGATTTTACTACGGAACCGTATTTATTTTAAGCCTTTATCTGCAAAAAGTATTGGGATACACACCGTTTATTTCCGGGCTGGCTTTCTTACCGCTTACCGTTGGTTTTGTCATTTCGAATGTGCTTAGCGGTGGGATTATAAACCTTTTCGGCATCCGTTTGCCAATCCTTTGCGGATTATTGATTTTTGGAATTGGTTTCGCCGGATTATTTATCGCCGGAAATCACACACCTTTCTGGCAATTATCAATTCCTTTTTTAATGATTTCTTTGGGCATGGGTTTGGCTGTGCCGGCAATGACAACAGGAATTTTATCCAGCGTAAATAAGAATTTATCAGGCACCGCATCTGCTGCACTCAACACCGCTCGCCAGGCTTCTGGAGCAGCCGGAGTTGCTGTTTTAGGCGCGATAGCGTCTGGCGGCAACACGGCAATTTTACATACCATTGGTTTAAGCGCGGGTGCGGCAATCGCATTAACATTTGTGGTGTTTGTGCTGGTTTACAAGTTTCTTGAAAAGAAAAAATAAACAATCTTGTTTGGCAAATGTGGTTTCGCATTGTAAATCTTTTCTGGTGCTTTAAAACGAAGATTGTATTCAGAACGTAAAAGAATACCTACCGATTAGGCGAATCCACTAAATACTTCTGTATTTTTGCAAAATGGCTGGCATTTACATTCATATCCCTTTCTGCAAAAAGGCATGTCATTACTGCGATTTCCACTTTAGCACTTCTATGAAGTATGCAGATGAAATGGTTGAGAGCATTTGTAAAGAAATTCGGCTAAAAAAAGACCGCATTTCAGGGCAAATTGGAAGCATTTATTTGGGCGGTGGCACGCCTTCTATTTTACCGCTGCCTGCCTTGCAAAAAATTTTCGACACCATAAATCATGTTTTTTCTGTTGATGCGGCAGCAGAAATCACCATTGAGACAAACCCCGACGATTTAACAACACAGAAGCTTAAAGAGCTTAACCAGCTGCCAGTTAACCGTTTCAGTATTGGAATCCAATCTTTTTATGATGAAGATCTGAAATGGATGAACCGGGCACATAGTGCCGAAGAAGGCCAAAACAGCATTAAAAGAAGTCAGGATGCAGGTTTTGAAAACCTGACAATGGATTTAATTTATGGTTTTCCACTACTTACCGATGAAAAATGGCTTAACAATATTCAACAAAGTATTGAATTGCAGGTACCGCATATCTCGGCTTATGCCTTAACCGTAGAACCTAAAACTGCTTTGGCGCATGCCATTAAAACACGTCAGCAAACGCCGGTTAGCGACAACCAAAGTGCTGCTCAGTTTGTACTTCTAATGGAAAAGCTAACATCGGCAGGTTTTGATCATTATGAAATTTCTAATTTCGGCAAACCTGGTTGTTATGCGGTGCACAACACCAATTATTGGAAAGGTGTAAACTACCTCGGCATTGGGCCGTCCGCACACGGCTTTGACGGACACAACCGTTATTTGAACCCAGCAAATAATGCATTATACACGCAAGAACTTGCACAAAATAAGCTGCCGGAAATTATAGAAGAACTTAGCCTGAATGATCGTTTCAATGAATATGTGATGACATCTTTAAGAACCATATGGGGAATTAACCTTCAAAAAATTGAACAAGAATTTGGAAAAGATTTTCTGGAAGAAACCCGATACAACTTACGGAATTTTAACGATAAAAACTGGCTGTTAACAACCGGAGATCAGATTGTGTTGAGCCAGGAGGGTAAACTTTTTGCCGATCATATTGCATCAGAACTTTTTATTGTAGATTAAGATTTTAATACGCAAATCGGCCTCTCAATCATTCAATCATAATAATATTGTATGTCAAAAATTATATGGATTACAGGCGCATCTTCCGGAATTGGTGAAGAACTGGCCTACAAATATTTTAAAGCTGGTCATAAATTAATTATTTCTGGCCGAAACAGAGATGAACTTTTCAGGGTCAAATCAAACTGTCAAAATTCATTTAATGTGCATGTGCTTGCTTTTGATTTAGCTGAAACTGGAACCTTAAAACGCAAAGCAGATGATGCCGTAAAAATTTTCGGGAAGATTGATATTTTGATCAATTGTGGAGGTGTAAGTCAACGTGCATTGGCTATGGAAACGCAGCTTGAAACCGAACAGACCATTATGAACACCAATTTCTGGGGAACTGTTGTATTAACGAAAGCAATTTTACCAAATATGCTTGCAAACGGCGGCGGCCAAATTGTGTTAATTAGCAGTTTAGTTGGCAAGTTTGGTACCAAATTCAGATCGGCATATGCAGCATCTAAACATGCTTTGCATGGTTATTTTGATTCTTTACGTGCAGAAATTTACGACCAAAATATAGACATTACTATTGTTTGTCCGGGTTTTATTAAAACCAATGTTTCTATTAACGCTTTAACTGCAAAAGGAACCCAACAAGGAACAATGGACAATGCCCAGGCAAATGGAATGCCTGCTGATGTTTGTGCCGCAGAAATTATTAAAGCCGTAACGGCCAAAAAAGAAGAAGTTTACATAGGAGGCAAAGAAACCAAAGCGATTTTTCTGAAGCGTTTTTTTCCAAATATCTTTTCAAAAAAAATACGGAACGCCGAAGTCGTTTAATAGACTTTCTGTAAAAAATACTATACCAGGCCGGGCAAAAAGAACAGATGTTTCTTTTACCCGGCCCTCGTTTTTTAAACCGTTTTGGCGCGACATCCTTTTTGCCTTTTTCTGGCAAAAAGATACAGCAGAAAGACGGCCAAAATTGGCCATTACACGTTAATACTCATTTTCAAATTCTTTTACCCCAAAGGCAAATTAAATTTTAAGCAATTGATTTACTGGTCATTATATAATAAAAATTATTTACAAAAACCAAGGTTTACAGAATCAACGTACATGTTGACAAATAAAGAAACCATAAAATAATAAATAATGAAAAAGTTAATCTTATCTGTTTTTGCTGTTGGTGTAATGGCATTTACAACTCAAGTTTTTGCACAGAAAAACCCTATGGTTGGTGGCGCAGCGATGTATGCAACCAAAGATATTGTAGATAATGCTGTAAACTCTAAAGACCACACTACTTTGGTTGCAGCAGTTAAAGCTGCTGGCTTGGTAGAAACACTTAAAGGTAATGGCCCCTTTACGGTTTTTGCACCAACAAATGAGGCTTTTGATAAATTGCCTAAAGGAACCGTTGAAACTTTAGTGCAACCAGAAAACAAAGCAACTTTAACAAAAGTACTGACTTACCACGTGTTGGCTGGAAAGCTGGATAGTAAAGCTATTGCAGCTGCAATTAAAAAAGGAAATGGCAAGGCAGAATTTACAACAGTAGAAGGCGGAAAAATTTGGGCTTGGATGGAAGGGAAAAAATTGGTACTGAAAGATGAAAAAGGCGGGATGAGTACAGTAACCATTGCAGATGTGTATCAGAAAAATGGTGTAATCCATGTGGTTGATACGGTATTGATGCCTAAATAAATTTTTGTTGCTATCCCTATTGTTTGCGATCTGGCCAGTAAAGTCAGATCGCATTTTTTTTATTTTTCTAAAATCCAAGCCAATTTTGTTTACGTATTTAACCATCAACAGACATTTCGGCCTTTGCGGCTTTTAAAAATATAATCACGTCCCGAATGATTCAATACTAACGTTCTCGCCATTGGTGAGAACGTTTTTTATAACCTAAATGTATTACTTTCTGACTCTTTTCGACTAATTGTCAGCTAATTTTAAAGATTTTAGAATTGCCCCATAAGTTTTATTCAGGTTATTAAATTTGCTTTTTCTTAAGAATTATTTAACATGAAGTTCGACTTATCTCCGATAGATGTTGTTGATGACATATCTAAAATCGATTTTGAAAAGAATTATCTAAAACCACGAAAACCACTTGTAATAAAGAATATGGCTAAAAAATGGCCTGCTTATCAAAAGTGGACACTAGACTATATGAAGGAAGTTGTTGGCGATACATCAGTTCCCTTATACGACAGTTCTAAAGCCGATCCTTCAAAACCTATTAATGCTTCTGCTGCCGAAATGAATTTTGCAGATTATATAGACTTAATTCAAAATACCCCAACAGATTTAAGAATCTTTTTATTTGACCCAATTAAACATGCCCCAAAATTACTGGACGATTATATTGCGCCTAAAGATTTGATGGGCGGTTTTTTAGACAATTATCCAAACATGTTTTTTGGTGGCGAGGGCTCTGTTACCTTTTTACATTACGATATTGATCTGGCACATATTTTTCATACACATTTTAATGGCCGCAAACATGTAATTTTGTTTGATTATAAATGGAAAGAACGTTTGTATCAAATTCCATATGCAACTTACGCTTTAGAAGATTATGATATAGAAAATCCCGATTTCGAAAAATTTCCGGCATTAAAAGGTATTAAAGGTTTAGAAACACATTTAGAACATGGAGATACTTTATTTATGCCTACCGGATACTGGCATTGGATGAAATATTTGGATGGCTCCTTTTCGATTAGTTTACGTGCCTGGGATAAAAGCTGGGCTGTAAAAGCAAAAAGTTTATACAACCTTACGTTACAACGAAAATTTGATGATTTTATGAAAGCAAATTACCGTGAACGTTACATGAGCTGGAAAGAAAAATTAGCCATAAAAAAGGCAACAAGAGCATTAGAAAAAAACCTGCCAAACCTATAGATAGAATACAATGAGAGAAATGGCTTAAATCAAAACTTTCATCTCAAATAAAAATTACTTCTCTCATTCCACATTCAATCAACAAAACATAATGCATCAGAACATTATTAAAATTCAAGAAAACATTGAGCCTTTAAGGCAGCAAATTATTAACCACAAAGTGTATACAGAGATTGGTGCTATAGAAGATTTACAAATCTTTATGGAATACCACATTTACGCCGTTTGGGATTTCATGTCGCTACTAAAAGCTTTACAAATTAATCTTACATGTACAACTTTGCCTTGGTTCCCAGTTGGTGATCCGGTAACCCGGCAATTGATTAATGAAATTGTAGCCGGTGAAGAATCTGATGTAGATGCCAATGGCGAAATAAAAAGTCATTTTGAATTGTACCTCGATGCAATGGAGCAATGTGGCGCAGATATTGGTCCGGTACAGAAATTCCTAATTTCACTAAAAAATGGCCGCAGCCTCGAAATGGCTTTCGAGCTTGCAGAAGTTCCGACAGCTGCGAGAGAATTTGTACGGTCTACTTTTGAAACCATTAACAGCAAACAAAACCATTTACAGGCTGCTAGTTTTACCTTTGGCCGCGAAGATTTAATTCCAAACATGTTTTTTAGCATGGTAAACGATCTGAACAGCAGCGCACCAGAAAAAATGTCGACATTCAAATATTACCTGGAAAGACATATTGAGGTAGATGGTGATCACCATAGTCATCTTGCTTTAAGCATGACCGAAAAATTATGCGAAACCAACGATGCTTTCTGGGCCGAAGCCGAAGAAACTGCTACAATGGCATTACAACATAGGATAAAACTTTGGGATGCAGCCTATGAAAAAATTAAGACCAGAAAGGTACTTGCTTAAATCTGTGTTTACAAATTATTAAATCTGCGTAAAAAAGCATTTAATAATTTGTATCACATTTTTTTTCATCGCTATATTTTGTAAAATAAAATGTACACTTTTGCTGTTCGGCTATAAATAACCGAGTTACACGCATGAGTTTCATTTTAAAACCTGTAGATACAGTTGAAAGTATCACACCAGAGGATTTTAAGAAAAATTATCTGAAAACGAAACGTCCATTGGTAATCAAAGGCCTAACGAAAGATTGGCCTGCACGGGAAAAATGGACTACAGAATATCTGAAAGAAATAGCCGGAGAGCTGGAAGTTCCATTGTATGATAATTCTAAAGCCGATCCTTCAAAGCCAATAAATGCAGCTACCGCACACATGAAATTTGGAGATTATCTGGATTTAATAAAACGTGAGCCTACAGAGCTGAGAATCTTTTTCTTCAACTTGTTTAAGAAAGTTCCGAGCTTAATTAATGACATCAAAATCCCAAAAGATTTGATGGGTGGCTTTATAGAAAGCATGCCGGCGATGTTTTTTGGCGGATCTAACTCTGTAACTTTTTTACATTACGACATCGATCTTCCACATATTTTCCATACGCACTTTGGTGGCAGAAAGCATATCGTTCTGTTCGATTACAAATGGAAAGATCGTTTATATTGCCTGCCTAATGCAACATATGCCCTTGAAGATTATCAGGTAGACAATCCAGATTTCAAGAAATTCCCTGCACTCAACGGTGTAGAAGGATATGAAGTTTTTTTAGAACATGGCGATACTTTATTTATGCCAACGGGAATGTGGCATTGGATGAAATATGTGGATGGTTCTTTCTCTTTAAGCTTGCGTGCATGGGATCAATCAATAACCAGAAAAGCGGCTAGTATTTGGAGCTTATTTACACATGGCGCGATTGACAGTGTAATTAAAATGGCATTTAAAGAAAAGTACGCAAACTGGCGAGAAAAGAAAGCCGTTAAAATAGCAGAAAAAGCACTTGCCAAAGGCAAACCATAAGTCTTTTCCATAAAATACGTAAAGGGGAAATATTTCAATTTCCCCTTTTTTATTTGATCATTTTTAGATTAAATCCTTACAAGCGATTAACTTTATCAAATGGACAATACTACACAGACCGAAAAACAGAAAATGCTTGCGGGTAAAGCCTACCAGGCCGGTGATGCAGAACTTTCTAAAGAAAGATTAAAAGCCAGAGAAATAGTATTTGAGTTTAATAACCTGGCGCCAAAGTTCATTAAACAGCGAAAAGAGTTGTTAAAAAAACTATTCGGCAAAACACAAACCATGTTTTATGTAGAACCACCTTTTAGGTGCGATTATGGTTATAATATCGAAATTGGAAATCACTTTTATGCAAATTTCAATCTCGTTGTTTTAGACTGTGCAAAGGTTTCTATTGGCAATAATGTATTTATTGGCCCAAATGTAGCCATTTATACCGCAGGTCATCCGCTTCATGCGCATCTGCGCGATCAGGAAGTGGAATGGGCACAGCCAATCACAATTGGAGACAGTGTTTGGATTGGAGGAAATGCTGTAATCAATCCGGGCGTTAAAATTGGGTGTAATGTAGTAATCGGATCGGGAAGTATAGTTACAAAAGACATTCCGGATGGTGTTTTTGCTGCCGGAAATCCGTGCAAGGTCATCCGCCAGATTACAGATGAAGACAAAGAATTTTATTATAAAAACCGCACATTGGGCGAGTAAAAAACCAGCAAAAGGTTCAGCAGTTTTACTCGCTGAACCTTCAAAAATTACTTCGGTAAATATTAACTACTGTGGTCTACCGCTACTTTCCACTCGCCATTTATCTTTTTAAAGAGCAAAGTATAATAACCTTTCGGCTCGTCTTTCGCACGTTTTAAGTTCCAGCTTCCCAACACAAAAGCAACATCTTTGGATAAAAACTCTACCTTCTTAATCCCGAAAGTAAGTATACCCATTGCAGCTTTATCCGGGTAGGTCTTTTTATAATTGTCAAGAGTTTTCTGCCAACCATAAGTCGGTCCGTTTTGGCCGACAAACAACAAACTGTCGCTTTTTATATAACCGTCCATAAACGTTTCTACATCGCCTTTATTCCACGCTAAACGTTGCGATTCCAAAACATCCAAAATGGCTTGTTTATCTTTTGGACTTTGTGCCTTTGCTGCAAAGCCGATAAACATCAATACTATTATAAAAAGCTTTTTCATAAACCTGTAATTTAACTGTTGTTTGAATAAATAAAAATGCAATTATTTGTTGGAAAACCACGAAAAATTGTTCCTTTACAAATCATCATTAGAACATGCAGAAAACAGTAACATCAATAGGGGAAATTTTGTGGGATGTTTTCCCGGAAGGTAAAAAAGCCGGTGGCTCATCTATGAATGTAGCCCTAAATCTTCATAAACAAGGCATAAACAGCCGGTTCATTAGTTCCGTTGGCGAAGATGAAAATGGAAAAGAACTTTTAGATTTCCTTGAAAAGCAAAACTATCCTGTAAACCTCATTCAAAAATCACATTTACCAACCAGCACGGTTCAGGTATTTTTAGACGAATCGCAGCAAGCAACGTACACCATTGTTGAGCCGGTTGCGTGGGATGCTATTTTATTAAATCCGGAAACAATTAATGCGGTACAAAACGCTGATGCATTTGTTTATTGCAGTTTAACCTGCCGCAACGAAACCAGCAAAACTACTATTCTGTCTTTGTTGAAAGAAGCAAAACTGAAAGTATTCGACATTAATCTGCGGCCACCGTTTTACAGACCAGAAACACTAAAAGCCTTGCTTGCTGAAGCGGACATTCTGAAAGTAAATGAGCACGAAATTGTATATCTAAGAGATCAGTTTGCGTTGAGTGGGAACAATGACGAGCAAATACTTAAACAACTGGCCATTATGTTTGACATCCAAATCATTTGTTTAACCTTAGGCGATAAAGGCGCTTCTGTTTTGCACAGTGGCCAGCTCCATACACATGCTGGTTATAAGGTAAAAGTTGCGGACACTGTTGGTTCCGGCGATTCCTTTCTGGCAACTTTTATCTCCAGTTTTCTAAATGGTTACCCAATGGATGTGATTTTGGATCGCGCATGCAAAGTTGGTGCTTTTGTAGCATCTCAAACAGGTGCTAATCCTCCATATGGAGAAGAAATTTTTGGTTAATTTTTTCTGTTAAGGGTAACTTTTATTTTTATGCCTAAAGCGTGCGCTGATTTTGAGAAGAAGACCTTATGTCGAGTTTGGAGGGGAGAATAACGGTTCTTTCATCGTCATAAATGATTTTACCATTTACCATTTTAATAAGCAAAGCCGCAGCCGTTTGGCCCATTTCAAAAGCAGGCTGTGTGATTGTGGTAACGGATGGAGAAAGAATGGCGGCATGTTTCGCGTTAGAGAAAGCAGCCAATTTAACCTCATCCGGAATACTGATGTTCATTTCGGCACAAGCTTGATATAAAGGCAGAATTAAATCTTCACCAGAGGCAATAAAAGCGTCTGGTGGATTAACACTTTTTAAGCAATTTTTTATTTGCTCTAAATTTGATGGTTCACTACCACTGCATAAAATAAAACGATCTGCATCAACCTTGATACAACAATCTGCATGTGCCTGTATGTAGCCTTCACTTCGTTGTTGGTTAGTAAACAAAACATCTGATGGAGATAAAAAAGCAATTTTGTAGCAACCACTTTCTATCAAATGACGGGTTAGTTGGCGGCTGGCTTCAAAATCATTTGTAATCACAGATCCATCACCAATTTCTTCTAAAATTCGATCAAAAAAAACAATGTCAACGCCCGCTTCTTTTAAATTCTCGAAACAAGTGTAATCGTCGTAGCGACTAACAACCGAAATAAGCACACCATCTACACGGCCGTTGGCTAACTGCGCCAAAATGGATTGCTCCCGCTCAGGCTTATCATGGCTTAGGTAAATCATCACATCAAAACCCTCACTTAGCGCAACCTCTTCTGCACCATTAACGAGCCGCGCAAAAAAGCTGTCTGCAATATCGGGTACAACTATCGCAATAGTTCTACATTGTTTACGCCGTAAATAACTTGCGTGCGGGTTCGGGCTATAATTTAATTCTTTAGCCAAAGCCAACACACGTGCTTTGGTTTCTTCTCCAATATCATAACTGTCTCTCAGTGCTTTTGATATTGTTGCGGTTGATAAATTAAGTCGCAAAGCCAGATCTTTCATTCCAACTTTTCCCATACTATATTTTTCTTTCTACGTAAATGATTAAGTAAATATATCCATTCAAAAACTCAATATCACAGCTATTTAATCGCAAATTTGAGTAAAGCACTAAACTGAATGAGCACGACATCCTCTGGAATCTTGATGCACATAGCGTACAAATGATTTGGTGCCTATATAGGTTAAACAACTTTCCTGTTTATCGGCCTGAAGTCTTCCAGAGCTACCATCAGGCCAAATATGACATGGCGCTTAAATTAGTTCGTTCTCAAACTTTTATATTCGATAATTCGTTATAAAAGCACATGAGAGGTTTTCGTTTTTCTGATTATAAGCCAGGTGATAAACCGGCTGGGGGGTTTGATGAGTTGCTGAAATTATTTAGTGAATTGCTGAATTATACATCTGGCGATGCTGCTGAAGCATTAAGCTGGCTCAATGAACTCGACAAACAATACAATTTGACATCTAATGATTATGGCATTGGAAACTTTATAGACGATTTAAAAGACAAAGGTTATCTTACAGATGATAACCAAAGCGGAGAGCTTAAAATTACACCAAAAACCGAACAAACCATACGCAAATCCGCGCTTGAAGAAATTTTCGGTAAGTTAAAAAAAGGCGGAAAAGGCAACCACAACAGCAATAAAAGTGGTTTAGGAGAAGAAAAAAATGCCGATCGCCGAGAATACAATTTTGGTGATAGCCTCGATCAGATTGATATGACCGCGTCTATCCACAATGCACAGATTAATCATGGCATTGGCAACTTCACGCTTACTGAACGCGACCTGGAAGTAGAAGAAAAAGATTTTAAAACTCTAACTTCTACAGTCTTAATGATAGACATTTCGCACTCCATGATTTTGTATGGCGAAGATCGGATTACACCGGCTAAAAAAGTTGCTATGGCACTCGCAGAGCTGATTAAAACGCGCTATCCAAAAGATACATTAGATATTGTTGTATTCGGAAATGATGCCTGGCCCATCAGCGTAAAAGATTTGCCTTATCTGCAAGTTGGCCCTTACCACACCAATACTTATGCTGGTTTAGAGCTTGCCACAGATTTACTACGCAGGCGAAAAACCCACAACAAGCAAATTTTTATGATTACCGATGGGAAACCAACCTGTTTAAAAGAAAACGGCCGTTATTATAAGAACAGCATGGGCTTAGACCGGAAAGTAATTAACAAAACATTAAATATGGCCGCGCAATGTAAACGATTGAAAATTCCAATCACCACATTCATGATCGCCAAAGATCCGTACTTACAACAGTTCGTGCGCCAATTTACCCAAATTAACGGCGGACGGGCATTTTACAGTTCATTGAATGGATTGGGAGAATACATTTTTGAAGATTACATTAAAAACCGAAGAAGAACAGTAAGATAGTTTTTAAACTGTACATACATGACAAAACGAACAAATACATACAAATTAACGCTAGAAGCACTTAGTCTGGCAAAAGAAGACGAAATTAAATCAGAACCGCTTACTATTGAATTTGACAATCACGATAACATTTTCAATATTATAAAAGCAATTAAACAAAAAGATTTGTTTCAAACTGAAGGAGACAGCGCGGAGTTCGCCATTGGATTAAAATTATTTGGCGAAGTCATGCTGAAAAACCGAGACAATGATCTGTTTGCCGAATTGAAGCCTGCTTTTGCTGAGTTTATGAAAAAGTTAAAAAGCAAATAACCAAAAGCATTAGGTAACTGGTTTACACCCGAATTATATTTACAATACTCATCCATGCAAAATACAACACTAGGCCAGTTAAAGGCAACCAACTATACATCCCGAAGCGTAAAAGACGAATTGAGGGAAAACTTAATTAAACAGCTTCGCGATAAAAAATCGGAATTCAAAGGTATTATCGGGTACGACGAAACTGTAATTCCGGAATTGCAAACTGCCATTTTATCGCGCCACAATATTTTGTTGCTGGGTTTACGTGGTCAGGCTAAAACGCGGATTGCCCGTTTAATGGTTAATCTACTGGACGAATATGTTCCATACGTAGCGGGAAGTGAAATTTTCGATGATCCACTGAATCCGATTTCCTGGTATGCGAAAAACGAAATTGAGCAAAAGGGAGACGATACAGAAATTGCCTGGTTGCACCGGAGTGAGCGTTATACTGAAAAATTGGCTACTCCAGATGTAACCGTTGCAGATTTAATTGGAGACGTTGATCCCATTAAAGCCGCAACTTTAAAACTAACCTACAACGACGAACGTGTAATCCATTTCGGTTTAATCCCCAGGGCACACAGAAGCATATTTGTAATTAATGAACTTCCGGATTTACAAGCCAGAATCCAGGTAGCATTGTTTAATATGCTCCAAGAAAAAGACATCCAGATTCGCGGTTTTAAACTGCGCCTTCCATTAGATATTCAATTTGTATTTACAGCAAATCCGGAAGATTATACCAATCGCGGCAGTATTGTTACGCCTTTAAAAGATCGGATAGAAAGCCAGATTTTAACGCATTATCCAAAAAGCATTGAAATTTCAAGAAAAATTACTTTCCAGGAAGCCAAATTATCGACAGAGCAGAAAGAACAGATTGAGGCAGATGGATTGGTAAAAGACTTGGTAGAGCAAATTGCTTTTGAAGCCCGGAAAAGTGAATTTATCGACCAAAAATCAGGCGTTTCTGCAAGGCTAACCATTTCTGCATATGAAAATTTAATCAGTACAGCAGAACGCAGAATGTTGATTGCCAACGAGAAAAATACGTTTGTTCGCCTGTCTGATCTTGCTGGAATTATTCCGGCCATTACCGGAAAAATAGAACTCGTTTATGAAGGCGAGTTGGAAGGGCCCGCGCACGTAGCTACTACATTAATTGGTAAAGCCGTAAAAACTTTATTTGCCCGTTATTTCCCGGATCCAGAAAAAGCAAAAAAGAGCAAATCGGCTAATCCATACGTTCAGATTACCGAATGGTTTACAGAAGGGAATAATCTTGATGTGACAGATGTTCTAAGCAATAGTCAATACAAAAAAGTTTTAATGAGTGTACCAAACCTGTACGATTTGGTTAAGAAATTTCACCCGAAATTAAGCGAAAATCAAACGTTATTGCTAATGGAATTCGTGCTTCACGGATTGGCAGAATATTCTCAACTCAGCAAAAACCATCTGAACGGAGGGTTCGCATTCTCAGACATGTTTGGCAGCTTATTTAACGCAGAATTTGGAGAAGAAGAGGAAGACGAAGACGATTTTAGATAACCGTCTATATTCATAATTTAATTAGCTTTGGTGGCATTATCTGTAAAGATAAGCAATCAAAGCTTTTTTATTTACACCACATTAGTTACAAAAATGGGCAGATTACCCCTCATCCTTGCAGGCTGCATTCTCATTATCCTATTCGATGTTTATTGCTACCGCGCCATTACTTCAGTTTTTAAAAAGTGGAGACCCACAACCAGAAAAATATTTGGAATTGCCTATTGGACGTATAGCCTCTTGCTTATCATTGGCGTGTTTTGTGGCATTTACCTCAACCTATTTTTAACACTCCGGGCAATTATTCTTGTAGCATTCTTCTTAACAGTTGCCTGCAAACTGGCTATGTTGCCATTTCTTTTACTTGATGATTTACGCAGATTATACATCAAGTTATTCAAAAAGAAAACTCCTGAAACTAAAAGTTCAGCGCCTTTAACACCTGGCGACGATACGATTAGTCGTTCTGACTTTCTGGTCAAAGCTGGATTGGTTGCCGCTGCAGTACCGTTAACATCACTAAGTTGGGGCATTATTTCTGGCGCCTATGATTATCAGGTAAGGCGCGTAAATTTAATTCTTCCCCATTTACCAAAAGCATTTGAAGGCATTACACTCGGACAGATTTCAGACATTCATTCAGGTAGTTTCTACAACAAAACCGCAGTAAAAGGCGGCGTAGAAATGTTGCTGGCAGAAAAACCAGACTTCATCTTTTTTACGGGCGACCTTGTAAATAATCTGACCAAAGAAGTGCGCGATTATCAAGATATTTTTGCCAATGTTAAAGCACCGCTTGGCGTATATTCTTCACTAGGAAATCATGATTATGGGGATTATTATTTTGGAAAAGAATCTTCTCCAGCTAAGGTTAAAAACCTGAAAGATATGGTTGATGTGCACAAAGTAATGGGTTATGACCTATTGATGAATGAACACCGACGCTTGAAAGTGGATGGTGAGGAGATTGGTATTTTAGGTATTGAAAACTGGGGCATGGGCAGATTTCCAAAATATGGTAAAATGGAACTTGCGGTTAAAGATACAGATGATTTGCCGGTTAAATTATTGCTGAGTCACGATCCGTCTCATTGGCGTGGAGAGGTATTGCAGAAATATCCGCAAATTGATGCGATGTTTAGTGGTCATACTCACGGTATGCAATTTGGTGTTCGCCTGAAAGAATTGCAATGGAGCCCCGTGCAATACATATACAAAGAATGGGCAGGTTTATATCGCGAGCAACAACAACAGCTCTACGTAAATGTAGGTTATGGCTTTTTAGGCTATCCGGGCAGAGTAGGTATTTTACCCGAAATCACAATTTTTACGTTGAAAAGAGCTTAAATATTTTTGAGTGAGAAAATGGGCGTTTCGCCAAAACATTCTCTCACTCAAAATGACACCGTTATCGTTAACTTATCCTGCGTTAAAACGATAACCAATACCACGAACAGTCTGCAACAACTGTGGATTATCCGGGTTTAATTCAATCTTCTTACGCAAGCGCACAATGTGCATATCTAGCGTACGGGTATTAACATCAGAGTTGTAACCCCAAACCACCAACATCAGTTCATCTCTATTGATTACTTTACCGGGATTACGTAAAAAGTAAAGCAGAATCCGGTTTTCCAGTATAGTCAACTCAATCTTCTTTCCGTCTCTAAATAAAGTATGGATATTTGGATGGTGTTCCATATTTCCGAAACGGTGAATTTCTGCGGTATCTTTATTTACAATAAACTTCACTTTACTGTCTAACATGGCAACCAAAACATCCATATTAAATGGTTTGGTAATGTAATCTGAAGCGCCAAAATTATATGCATCAATTTTGTCTACATCCTGGGCTTTTGCAGTCATCATAATAATAAGGTTTTCAAAACCTTGTTTACGAACATTCTCGCAAACTTCTGCGCCTTGTTTGTTGGGCATCATCCAATCCAGCAGAACAATATCCGGCTGATCGGCAATTATCATACGTTCGCCTGCCTCGCCATCATTGGCTTCCAAAATTGTATATCCTTCTGCTTTTAGTCTGTGAGCAACCAAAAAACGAAGGTTTTCATCATCTTCAACAATTAGTATTTTTACTTCTTTAGACATCTGTGTTGTATAAAAGGTGTTTAGTAGAGCGGTGCTCTCTGCAATTGTTTATTTTATAAATGGCCGCCTGTATTGCGTACAGGTTGCGGCGGTTTTAATTTTCGTAAGGAAGCACAATTTTAAACTCTGTACCTACGCCAACTTTACTTTTGACCGAAATTTCGCCCTGCATAAAGTTAACCAGTTCTTTGCAGAATGCCAAACCCAAGCCTACACTTCCCATTTGGTTGTATTGATTCTGTATTCTGAAAAATTTCTTGAAGATATTACCCAATTCGCTGCCGGCAATTCCAATTCCTTTATCTGCAAAACGAAATACCAGGACGCCTTTAATCAGCTTAGCAGATATGTGAAGTTTCTTGTTTTCGGGTTTAGAATATTTGTATGCATTTTCTACCAGGTTATCAAATAAACTGCCCAGAAGGACAGGATCGCTGATGAAAGATGTAAAACCTACAACTTCGTACGTGATATCGAAATCCGGATGTTTTAGCGTATGCGATTCTATTGTACTTTCTATAAAATCTGTAATATTTACCGCTTCCTGGTTTAGTTTAATTGCTTTATTTTCAATCTGTGTAAAGGCCAGCAATTTATTCATTAAACCGTTTAGCTTATCGGCTTCTTCATCCAGAATTTTACCGTATAAATTCAGTTCGCGTTCAGAAAGAACCGTAGCACTTTTAATGTTATTTCCAGCAATTTTAATTACACTTACCGGTGTTTTAAATTCATGCGTCAGGTTATTTACAAAATCATACTGCAGTTTAAACATTTTGCTGTTGATGTTTAAATTGCGATAAATTAAAAATGCAACCAGCAAAAGCACACCATACACCAAAAGCAAAACCAAAGCAATCGGCATAAAATAAATGAACGTTTCTTTTTTGATATAAGATTTTGAAGAAATCATGTACAACTTAAAATTCGAAAATGCGCCTGGAAGTGCAATTTCGGTAGTCATGTTTTCTTCAGAAATATCTATAGGATCATAAGTAAGCGGTTCTACTTTGATGGTTTGATACAGTAAAGGTCTGGTATTAATGATTTTTAACCGAGATGCCGCCAGTTGAAAAACCAGCATATCTTGTTGATAAACCGGCATTGGATCAAGTTTACGCTTCATCATCTCCTTATAGTTTTTCAAGTCTTCAATTCTAGGAATATTGAGATAACTGATCTTATTAGTATTGGGATTTACTACAGAAAAGTTGGTAAAAAGCGCTTCTTGAGTGGGAACACTGGTGGTATCCAATTGATCTACAAAAGTTGCGAGTTTATATGCCAGTGCGTTAAAATCATCACCTACATTAAAAGCCTTCGTATTATTTTCTGAATATAATTTTGTAGAATCTGAAGGAATACCTTTCCCAAACTGAAAGATGAATTTTGGCCCGATGCCGAGTTGATTGGCATTAATACCATCTCTAACGGGCATATTCTTAACTTCGGTATCGTAAAATATCACTTTAGTTACAAAGGGATATTTAAGCATAACGGTATCTACAAAACGTGATGCTGTAGATGAATCCAGAAATCCGTTGTAATACGAAATTTCGGGCATTTTATTCTGGAAAAAATCATTATAGGGTTTAATGGTTTGTTCCAAAACATTTACCTTTTCAGATACAAAATCTGTTTCGATGGTTTTCTTGCTGAAATTAAAGGCCAGAAATAAGGAAAGGATAAAGAGGATTGAAATCAGTGCGATAAAAGTAACTACAAGGGAAAAATTTTTCCTATACCCGCTGTTCTTATCTAAAGCCATGAACTATCGCTTGTTTAAATTTTGCTCTAGAAACGTTTCGAGCGCTTTATAAAGTGCTGTTCTGCCTTGCTGGCGCAATACCGGATTTGGGCCTTCTTCTTTTTCTATATAGGTTACCTCAATATTTCGTTTTTTCAATTCTTTAATAAATTGAACACCTTCTGCAACGTTTACGCGCGGATCTTTAGAGTTTTGCGCAAAAAATACCGGCGCTTTAAAACGATCGGCGTGAAAAACCGGAGATGCATAACGCATGTAATCTGTATCGCTTTCCGGATTGCCTACAATTTCATAATACATTTGCAGATTAGTCTTTAAAAATGGTGGTATGGTCTTAAAATAACTAAATAAATTGATAACACCAGAATTTGATCCACCACATTTATACAATTCGGGGTTTTTATATAAACAGTTCAAAGCAATGTATCCGCCAAAACCATAACCGTATACGGCAACTTTATTTGGATTAACCAGTTTTTTATCAATTAACCACTGCACGCCATCATTTACATCTAACTGGATTTTATCTCCCCATTCTTTAAAGCCCGCAGCATAAAATGTTTTGCCATAACCGGTAGAACCACGATAGTTTACCTGAAGCACAGCATATCCTCTGTTGGCTAAAAACTGAACTTCTGCATTATACCCCCAACTGTTACGCCCGCCCGGACCATGATGCGGAAGCACAACCAAAGGCAAATTAGACGCCTTTTTATGATTTGGCAATGTTAAATAACCATTAATTAACAAACTATCTCTGCTGCGGTAACTGATCGGTTTCATCTTACACATTTGTTCTTCCTTTATTGAAGAGTTAATGTCTGCCAGCTTTTTAAGTTTATTGTCTTTGGCCAGATACAAATAGTAAGAACCCGGATTTTTATCGGTGAAGGTACGCACAATAAATACGCTGTCTTCTTTGTCTTTATCCATAATCTTCCACTCGGTTCCGGGTAAAAGTTTTTCAATTTTAGAGTAGGTTATTTTCGTTTCCTCATCCAGATAAACTTTCTCTTTCTTCCAGGTTTCGCAGGTTACAAAAAGCATTTTCTTTTTAATGCGCGAGTATTTTGCATCAACCACATTCAGTTTATCATTCCCGAAAAGGACTTTATTTTCAGCACCTGTTTTTAAATCTAGTGCAACAAGCGCATTTTTATCCCGATTTACATTAGAAATAGCATACAAAACATTGTCTTGATTTTCAGAAAATGCAACGGGTTGTAAAGTAGTATCAAAATTATGTGTAGTAACTGGCGTAAATGGCTTGTTTTCGCTATCGCGATACATTAGCGTTTCGGTTAAACCATCGCTGGCTACTGCAATTTTTAAAACGCCTTTACTATCTGTCATCCATTCGGTAACATTGCCCGGATTTTTGGCGGCAATATCCATCTTCCCATTTCTGACATTTAAACGGTATACATCAAAAACTGTAGAATCTCGTTTATTTGATGCAACAATAATGTATTTATCATCAATTAACTGGTCTTCAATAACCTGCAAACGTGTTTTCTCATTTGAACCCAACTGAACTTGTTTTGACCCATCTTTGTTGATTACAAAAAGATCAGATTTGCGGTCTTTACTATCGTCTTCAGTATAATATACCAATTCATCGTTACTCGTCCAGAAGTAAAAACTGATACTTTTATCGCTCAAACGGGTAAGTTGAACGTTTTTACCATCGGCAATGCTTTCTACAAATAAATCGAGCTTTTTATCTTGCAATTTAAGGTAAGATAAACTCTTTCCATCTGGAGAAACACGGTAATATGCTTTATCCTGCGTTTTAAAAAAATCGTTCACAGGGATCGTATCTTCCCCGTCTGTGCTTTTGCAAGCCCAGATAAGAGACGCCACAAATACCAATAAAACAATCCTTTTCACCATAAAAAAATAATATAGGACGACAAAAGTATGCAACCTAAACGCTTTAAGATAAAATACACCAACAATGTTACTTATGTCGCTATATTGAAGCGGATTAATTTAGTGTTTATAACATATCTTGGAAACAGTACACGAGTAACATTTAAAATACGTTTTAATTTAGCATGCGCCAGAGCCAGTGAAATATTAAAATGTTACATTTAATTTTTGATTCCCTGCATATGAATAGATTGCTTTTCCTTTTCCTTCTTTTCTTTTCTACAGCAATTGAGGCCCAGGTTCTTTTTCAGGGACAAAATGCCAATAAGGATGAAAGTGCCTTAGCTATTCAGTATTTTCAGGATGGAGAATATGAAAAAGCTTCGGTGCTGTTTGAGAAACTCATTAACAAACCCAATAGCGAAGGCTATTTTGATTTGTATTTTACCACATTAATGCGTTTAAAAAAATATGATGTAGCAGAGAAACTGGCCAGGAAACTTATTAAACAAAGCGGGCAAAATGCAGACAGTTACCAGGTGGCATTGGGTAAACTTTACCAGGAAAAAGGAGATGAACAGGCAGCAAATAAAATTTTTAACGAGGTAATTTCCAAACTGCCGAATGAAGAATTTAAGATCAGGCAGCTCGCCAATAGTTTTTACCGCTATGAAAATTATGAATTAGCGGTACAAACATTTAGGCAAGGCAGAAAAATCCTGAACAACAATGAAGCATTTACTTTTGAATTGCTAAACATTTACCGGTTTAAAAAAGATAAACCAATGTTGATGCAAGAATATCTTGGTGCATTAGAAACCATGCCGCAATTATTGCCACAGGCAGAATCTGTTCTTTCCAGCATTTTTGAAGATAAAACAGATTACCAGACTTTTCAGGCAGCCATTTTAAAAAAAGTGCAGAAATTTCCGGATGCACCGATTTATATACAATTGCTTACCTGGAACTATATTCAACAACAAGAATTTGAGCTTGCTTTAAGGCAATTGATTGCTTTTGATAAAAGAACGAAAGCAGATGGTGCCACCATTTTTAATGCCGTTTATACCTTTGTGGATAATGCTGCGTACGATGCCGCAATTAAAGGTTATGAATACTTGCTTACGAAAGGGAGAGAAAATACCTATTATTTGCCCTCCAAAATTGAGCTGCTAAACACCAAGTTTAACATGCAAACCAAAGGGAAATATGCAACTGCAGATTTGGCATTGCTGGCCAAAGATTACCAGGGTTTACTTGATGAATACGGAAAAAATAAAAATACACTATTTGCCATGAAAAAAATGGCAACCTTGCAGGCATATTACCTTAATGAAGCCAAAAAAGCAGAAGCGATTTTGGAAGAATCTTTGCAATTGCCCGGACTTTCATCAAACGATATCGGTCAATTGAAAATGGATCTTGGCGATATTTACATTCTAACAAACCAACCTTGGGAAGCATTTTTGGTGTATGAACAGGTAAGTAAACAATTTGAAGGCCAGCCATTAGGAAATGAAGCGCGCTTTAGAAGTGCAAAGCTCTCTTTTTACCAGGGAAATTTTGAGTACAGCAACAGCCAATGTGCCATTTTAAAAACGGCTACATCACAACTGATTGCAAACGACGCTTTAAATTTAAGTTTATTGATTTCTGACAATATACAAACGCCGGCAGACAGTAGTGCATTAAAAATGTTTGCCGATGCCGATATGCTGGTTTTTCGGAATTTGCCAGAACAAGCCATTAAAAAGCTGGACAGCATTACCATCCGATTTCCACAAAATAGTTTGTCTGATGCCGTGCTGATGAGTAAAGCACACATTTTAATTGAGCGAAATGATTACCAACAGGCTGCCGAGATCCTGAAAAAAATCTCTGAAGATTTTCCGGATGGAATCTGGACGGACGATGCTTTATTCAGTCTGGCCGATCTGTACGAGAAAAAATTGAATAATGCCGAACAGGCAAAAATCTATTTTCAGAAACTGATCACAGATTATCCGGGCAGTATGTTTAGTACAGAAGCACGTAAAAGATTCCGTAATCTGCGCGGCGACGGTATTTCTTAAAACCGTTTACAGCATTTATTTCCAGTCCCAAAGCACAATATTCCATTGATCACCACTTTGATCTGTATAATCGTGAATGGATTTAAAGCCAACATGCGCATGTGCCGTCATTGAGCGCAAATTGTTGCTGGCTATTTCTGTAATGGCAAAATCATAGCGTGCAGAGAAGTGATCTTTATACGCATCGTAACAGGAACGAAATAAACCTTTAGCCCGAAAATCTTTATCAATACAAACCTGGCCAACTACTACATAATTGTAATCTGAAACAGGTTTATCACCGTAAAAAACCTCATCAAAACTGTCATACATTTCAATGAGTCTGGGGATATCATTTTTAGACTTTTCGGTCATTCCCAAAACGTAACCAATAACGTGTTGGCCATTTGTTGCAATTACATTTTTTTCGTGTTTATGCATTTTCTGCAGATCATCAAGCGTGTGCGATACCGTTACAAACCCTTGCTGCTGTATGTCATCGGCAGAAAGTACGTGTTTTAAATTCTTTTGCTGAAGGTCAATAATGCCATCGAGATCTCGATTTGTGGCAGATAAACGAATTTGGATCATCAGAGTATAGATTTACAGCCTAAGATAAGAATTGCGATTTAGAGATCAACTCAGATCAATTCTTATCTTTGCATTATGCTTTTATACAACGTAACACTGATTTTAGAAGATTCTGCAGCTGCAGAATGGAAACAATGGATGCTAGACACGCACATTCCGGAAGTAATGGCCACGGGTTTGTTTGTATCTAACCGATTGCTGAAAGTTGTAGATTCTCCAAATGAAGGAGTAACATATTGTGCGCAGTATATCTTGGAAACATTAGAAAACTACAACACCTATCAGGAACAATATGCGCCAGCTTTACAAGCTACATTAAACGAAAAGTTCGAAAACCGTTTTGTAGCGTACAGAAGTTTGATGGAATTTGTAAATCCCTAGTTTCGTAAAGAGGAATAAATAAAATCCAACATTTGGATATAAACGATGGAAATTCAAAGTTCCCATTAGGGGATTTGGGGGTTTATCTTCTGATTTGCTTTATGTCGCTCGGCGTCTCTGTTGGTTTTCTTTTCGAGGTTTTTGTGTAGCGCATCTGTCAGGTCAATTCCGGTTTGGTTGGCCAAACAGATCAAAACAAACATTACATCGGCCATTTCATCAGCAAGGTTTACCTCCTCATCACTCTTTTTGAAAGATTGTTCACCGT
This sequence comes from Pedobacter terrestris, assembly GCF_052343045.1. Taxonomy (NCBI): domain Bacteria; kingdom Pseudomonadati; phylum Bacteroidota; class Sphingobacteriia; order Sphingobacteriales; family Sphingobacteriaceae; genus Pedobacter; species Pedobacter terrestris. Next base: position 4,228,969 of record NZ_CP180264.1, read on the forward strand.
ATTTTCGGGCCATAATCCGAGCAACTTCGCCAACTTCTTCCATTAAAATGGCAGTATTGGTCAATTCGTTAAAATAACGGATTCCGGTAGTGTTGATCCATTGATCTACTGTTTCTTGTGCTTCTTTAATAGTCATTGTTGCTCTTTTATTATTTCGGCTTCAATTATTGGATTGATGTTGATTTTTGCTCCCTCCAGCAGAAAAACTTTGGTACCATACTCGCGCGAGTACGGATTTTTTACTTCGCCAATCTGCGTAATTTTTTCGAAAATAGGCCTTTCTTTTTCGCGTTGCGGATCATCATCACCTATCGGCCTAATTAAAATTAAATCCTTAAGTGGTTTACTCATCCTAAACCATTTAAAATAGTCATCGCTATAGGCAACCGCGCCGATATGTGGATATTTAGAATAGTAATTAATGGCGCCTGCTTCTCCATAATTATCTGCGCGCACCAAAACCGAACTTTTATCTTTAACCTTGCTGTAGGCAAGATCTGTTAAATACGCCATTTCTTTCCAGCCTTGCATATCAGCATAATCTTGCGGCAAAGTATGGTCTTTTCCGTCTTCCCAACGAAGCAAACCGACTCTTTTAAACCTCTCGCTATTTTGAATAATTTGTTCTGGCGAGTATAACGGCATTAATAAAGGTAAAACGTATACAAATGATCCAACGGTAAATACCAAAAGTGTGGTGAGCAGAGCCCTGCGTTTAGCCAAAACCGACGCAAAATAAACAGCGCCAAAGCAAAGCAAAACGGGATATAAGCCCAAAGTGTAATAATCTTTCCCTTTAAAATAGATGAACACCAACAACGTAAATATATAAGTAAGAACAACCCAGCGATATGGATTAAATCGCTTGGAAAATATTAATGCAAAGATCCCGGCGAGCAGAAAAAATATGGCGTTGAGGAAAAACAGAAGCTGGCTCATCAGAAAGTTGCTTAATGTAACATGCACCAATTGCAGTTTTTGCAGTAAACGCATGTGATGAAGTACCGGAAAATTGTTGCTCATCTGCCACAAAATATTGGGCATGGCAATTAAAACCCCAAGCAATACCGCAAAATAAAGGTGTTTATTGGCGAGTATTTTTCGCTGCTTACTTACAACAATTGCCGGCAGCAAGCCTATCACAAGAAATAAAATATTGTATTTATTTAAAAAGCCAATTCCAATTGTGGCTGCAAAGAAGTAGAGATATTTGTTTTGATCAACGTTAAAATAACGGATTAGAAAATAAAACGCTGCTGTCCAGGCCAAAACATCAAAAGAATTAGGTTGAAATAAGCTGTTCAAGCGGAGAAAAATTGAGCAAATCATGGCCATGCAAACCATGCATTTTGCTAAAAGATTTCCTTTTACGGCATCAACAATTTTCCAACAAAACAGCATGGTAAGTGCACCAAAAATTGCCGGAAACAACCGAACCAGGTAAAAACCACCGCCAAGTTGCTGAATAATTAAAGAAAACAATGACGTTAAAGGTGGTACCGAAAAATAACCGAACGCAAGATGATTGGCCTGATCAAGATAAAGAAATTCATCCCGATGAAAATCATAAACACGGTTTACCAAAACCAGGCTTAATACAATTTTAATTATCAAGAAAAGACACAGAATTATGGGTTCTGAAATTTTTATCGGTTTTTCGGATTGAGCGTTCATTGATCTGTTTATTGTTTATCTTTTGTATCTATCAATATCGTAACCGGCCCATCATTTACAAGTGCAATTTTCATATCTGCACCGAAAATTCCGGTCTCTACTTTTTTACCCAATAAAGCAGAGAGTTTTGAAATCATTGTTTCATACATTGGAATGGCAAAATCTGGTCTTGCCGCACGCGTAAAGCCTGGTCGGTTTCCTTTTTTGGTTGATGCAAACAAGGTAAACTGACTAACCAGAAGAATATGTCCATCAATATCTGCCAAAGCTTTGTTCATCAGTCCATTTTCATCAGAAAACACACGCATATTCACAATTTTTTGCGCCAGCCAATCCAGATCTTCAAGCGTATCTGCTTCTTCAATGCCCAATAAAACGAGAAATCCGGTTTCAATTTGTCCGGTAATATCTCCGTCTACTTTGCAACTTGCCTCGGTAACTCTTTGTAAAACTGCGCGCATTTATTCTATTTTTGATGATTATTTGATATGCGCAAGATAACCATTTTCATACTCTCTCTACTTTTCCTTTTCGGCTGCAAGCAGAAATCGGTTGTTCATCCAACATTTTATTTCTGGAAAACGGCGTATCAAAATCATCCTTCAGAAACAGCCTATTTAAATATTTTCAAATCGAAATCATTATATGTGCGTATAATGGATATAGATTACGATCCGGATTTTAACCAAGCTGTACCGGTTTCGCCAATAAAATTTATCGATGCACTTCCTGCCCACATTGATATCATTCCGGTCGTTTTCATCGTCAACAATGTTTTTAATACTATGGATTCTTCCAAAACTTCGCAGCTCGCCGCAAAAATTGCATCGTTCGTAGAGGCGAAAGTCAAACAAGCAGGAAAATCTGGTTGTACAGAAATTCAAATTGATTGCGACTGGACCAAAACCACCAGAAATAAATACTTCGTTTTTCTTAAAGAACTTAAAGCAAATCCACTTCTTAAAGGGAAGACGATTTCTGCCACATTGAGGTTACACCAGGTAAAAAATATTGTTTCTAACGGGATTCCTCCAGTAGATAAAGCCATGTTAATGTGTTACAATATGGGAAACCTGAGGAAATATGGCAAACAAAATTCTATTCTTGATCTTCGGGAAATGAATACTTACCTGAAAGATGACCTTGAAAATTATCCACTTCGCTTAGACGTGGCTTTACCGGTTTTTGAATGGGCGGTAGTGTTTCGTAAAAAGCAGTATGCGGGTATCTCCAAAAGATTATTAAAAGCCGATATCCACAACAAAAATTTATTTAGCCAACAAGGTAAAAGCATCGTCTACACCTTGCTGGCCGATTTTTCAAAAGCCGGTTTAAAACGCGGCGATGAAGTGCGCTGGGAAGAAATTACGACGGACGATTTGCTTAAAACATCTGATTTTTTATCCCGATATTTAAAACCCGAAGAACGAAATCTTGTTTTTTACCATCTTGACATCAACCTATTAAAACATTTTCCCCATGAAAGCTTTCAAAAAATTATCGCTCATTTTTAGTGTATTTCTCTTGTTTTATTTTGGCGAAATTGCTGTAAACATCGCCTGCGGCGGAGAAATAGATCCTTACGATTATTACATTACGTATTTCCACAACAACACATCTGGTGAAGAATATACACCTTTCGCATTCAACGAAATGGTATACCTGAACAATGAAAATGATGTAGAAAGTGAACCGGCCACTAATAGCCGCGAATGGGCAAAATATCTAAATGCGAAAGAACAGGATGTTTTAGCCGTAATGTATAAAACAGATAGTGCAACAAGCCAGAAACTATCTACCTATTCGGGTAAAGTTGCTGACCTTCCAGACAGCTTGCAGAACAATAGTTTTCTAAAGGCTTTAAGCAAAGACAAAAAAGCATTAAAGTACTTTCTTTTTGCAAAAAGTGTAGAACCTCTGGCCAATGTAACGTTCAGTTTATGGGATCCGCAACCTCGGGATACTACTGCAATGACAGAAAAAGGAAATGAGGCACTTGCCAATGCAACTGCAGAAAAAGATACTTTTTTGAAGCTTCGCTATGCATATCAATCGGCCAGAATGTTTCATTACGCCGGAAATTTCCAGCAATGTAAAGATGTATACGAAAAATACATTGCCGGTACAAAACTAAATACTGCACTTAAAGGTTGGGCTTTGGCTTTATATGCTGGCGCTGTACGTAAACTGGGCGAACCGGAGAAAGCTGCATATCTCTTTTCGAAGGTTTTTGCCAGCAATCCAGAACGCAGAACACAAGCCTACAAAAATTATTACTATACCAGTTCTCCCCTGGCTGGCGCTTTGAAGTTTGCCAATAATACCGATGAGCAAGTAAACATTTGGGCCATTAATGGTTTTGGAAATTATGAATACGATTTAAAAAGCCTGAATAAAGTATATCAACTTTCGCCTTCAAGTCTTATTGTTGGCGCCTTGATGGTGAGAGAAATCAATAAACTGGAGAAAAATTTAATTCAGGCGAGCGACATTTCCAATATAGGTTACAACTATTATTTTACTGATGATTACCGCGGCCAGAAATACAAAGACAGCATTAAAATTGTAAACCTGAAACAACTTCATGATATACAGAATTTTGCGCTGAAACTGGCTGCAGAGAAGAAATATCCGCAACCTGAACTGGGAACTTTAACTGCGGCCTATTTATCGTGGATGGAAAACAAAAATCAAGATGCTGCACGTTATCTTTCTCAATTAAATGCTGAAAATTTGACGGAAAAGCTGCGCGATCAGTTCCGGATTACCGATTTATTAATCAAATCTACGAACATCAAAAAAGGAAATCCATTTAATGAAAACGAACTGTTACCGACATTAAAGTGGCTTGATGAAAAACGTTTTGCAGAAAACAAAGCCCAGCCGAAAGACAAATATTACTACTGGACAGATGGCAACAATCGTTTCACTTTAACGACAAGAAATTTCTATCAACAGATTCTGGCTCCTGCTTATATGAAATTGGGCGATACCGCAAAAGCCGCTTTGGCGATGGTAAAAGGCGATTTGAAATACGAGAAACTTACAGAAACTTCTTTGTTTAAAAATATGAGTTACCAAACTACAGAATTTTGGCAGCGCTATTTAAGTCCGAGAAGTATGAATGGACTTTCTATTTTCAAAAGTAAATCTAGTGGAAATGACTTAACAGCTTTGCTGGCAAAAGCATTGAACCAGTTAAATAATGATGATTTTTATGAATTATTTGGCACAACCTATCTGCGTACACACCAATACGCAAAAGCTGTAGAAATGTTTGGAAAGGTTTCTTCGAACTATCAATATTTTAGTCCGGAGAACTGGTATTCAAGTGATTCTGAAGCAAAATTATATGCCAATCCTTTTATAGAAAGCATTAACGATTATCCAAAAAAATACGTCAATGCAAAAGCCGCTGTGAGTAAGAAAAGTTATGCAGCAGAAATGTTGCGTTTGCAGAAATTGCTGGTATCTGATAAAAAGAATGCTGCGCTTTACTATTATAAAATGGCAAATGCCGTTTATCAAACCGGTTATTTTGGCAATGCCTGGTTTTTGATTAGTTACGACTGGTCATCTTATGACAATACCAGCCCGGTTAAATATGTTTACGATGCAGATTATAAAACCGCTGCAACAGCTAAAACCTGGTATTTAAAAGCCAGAAGTTTAAGTACAGATGCCGATTTTAGAGCTAAATGCACTTTTATGCTGGCCAAATGCACGCAGAAAAGAATTATCATGAGCAGCAAAATCAACTCTTTCAGCTATTTTGATAAAAGCGACATTAAATGGAAAACATTTTTGCGGGCAAATTATGCCAATCCTTACTTTCAGGAGTTGAGAATGAGTTATTCAAAAACACCTTTCTATCAACGTGCAGCCAAAGAATGTAGCTATCTGGGCGATTTTATAGTAAAATAGTCTGAGGAAGGTAGAAGGAGGAAGGCGAAGGGTAGAAGGCAAAAAACTGGAAGCCAAAAGCGCCTGTAAATTGCAAAAACAAACCTTCGTGTTTCTCTGTGCCTTCCTCTGTGTTCTTTGTGGTCGAAAAAGAAATGTCTAAATCATTACCATCTGATCAAAGCGCTTGCCCAGGTAAATCCAGATCCGAAAGCAGCAAGACAAACTAAATCTCCATCTTTAATTTTCCCGGCTTCCCAGGCTTCACAAAGTGCAATCGGAACAGACGCTGCTGTGGTATTTCCATATTTTTGAATGTTGTTAAATACCTGATCATCGCGTAAGCCTAGAAGCTGTTGTACATACTGACTGATGCGAAGATTTGCCTGGTGCGGAACCAACATATCCAAATCCTTCTCTGTCAGATTATTTTTGGCTAAAGCTTCTTTAATTACTTCAGGAAATTTTACAACCGCTTTTTTAAAAACTGCAGGTCCGTCCATATAAGGCAATGCGGCGCCACTTTTTATAATTTCTTCAGTCATGAAAAGTCCGCCTAGTTCCTGATCCGGAAATGCAGGTTTATCTTTTAACCATTTATTGGCATGAGCGCCCGGATAATGCATGGCCAAAATTTCGGCATCTGTACCATCACTGTGTAAATGTGTACTCAAAATGCCTTTACCTTTCTGCTCTGTTGGCTGCAATACAACAGCTCCGGCACCGTCGCCAAAAATTACAGAAACATTGCGGCTTCGGGTTTCAAAATCCATTGCGAAAGAATGTTTTTCACTTCCTACTACTAAAATATTTTTATACATGCCGGTTTTGATGAACTGATCTGCGACGGACAAAGCGTATACAAATCCTGAACATTGATTTCGGATATCTAAAGCGCCAATTTCATTCATACCCATTTCACGTTGCAGTAAAACACCACAACCGGGAAAATAATAATCCGGGCTTAACGTAGCGAAAATGATGAAATCGATTTCTTTTTCTGTTACTCCGGCACGTTGCATTGCAATTTTGGCCGCTTCAATTCCCATTGTAGTAGTGGTTTCTTCATTGCGATCTGCAAAACGGCGTTCTTCAATGCCTGTCCGTTCTCGTATCCACTCGTCGCTGGTTTCCATAAACCGGCTCAAATCAGAATTGGTATAGATATTCTTGGGGACGTAATATCCTATCCCAGCAATTTTTGATTGGTGCATGTTAATATTATTAGTTTTGGTTAATCAAATGTAATTAAATTAAGCAACGAAGAAGATAAATCAGAATTGGTTGTGCTTTTTCAATCAAACACTTACCTGTGTATGAATATCCGAAATACGTATAGAAATGGTTTTTGAGCGGTTAGATTTCACTCTGATATCTCAAATCGATATGTTCGGCTTTAAAACGAGATGAATCTGAAATCTATTGTCTCAAATCTCCATTAATTCCCTACTTTTGTAGTTATGTCAACAGAAACTAAAGAAGAGACCTTTACGCTCGACGAGATTTTAACTTCCCTTAAAACCGTACACCGCCTGATTTTGTGGAATGATGATGTCAATACCTTTGATCATGTGATTCATTGCATGATGAAATATCTGGATTACAGCGAAACGCAAGCTGAAAAAATCGCTTGGAAAGTACATAATGAAGGAAAATGTGCTGTACTAGAAGGTTCGTTTACAGAGATGGAAGTATACCGGAAAATCCTCCAACAAGAAGGATTAACCGTTTCTGTAGATTAATTGTGGCGTCTTAAGTTAGCAGAATCTGTTTAATCCAACCGTTTTAACACCTCATTTAACTCTGCCTGCGTAGTTTGAGTTTTATCTTTAGCATACCAGCTGTGAAGTTTTTCGGCAAGTATGGTCATTTCTGAAGTTTCCGTTTTCCACTCTTTTAACAGCACTTGTAGAGCTTCAGGCCGCGGCGCCCAAGTGGCCAGAACGTGTTCAAACTGCTCATCCAGAATAATCAATACCGGGATTGCTCTACCTCCATTGGTTAGATGTGCATCAATTAGCGGAAGATTTTGATCGCGTAGCACAAATTTTAAATCTATTTTACCTAAAGAAGTGCTTGCAATTTTATTGAATACCGGAATAATCTGCGCTGCATCTCCGCACCAACCTTCTGTAATTACTAAGAAATTATAGCGTCCTTTTAAAGCATCAATTGTTGCATTCATTTCTGCGGTTAAACTTACCGTTTTATCAACCCGATTCATCCGCTGAACATTCATTTTACTGTAATGCAACATGGCTTCAGACTGATCTGGACCTGTGGTTTTTCCTTCCAGTAAAAGACGATCTACCAAAGCGCGGTAAGTTTGATAATCCAACCCGTTTTCGTTGTAAATTTCGCTGTAATTGAGCATATTCTTTCTTTTATGCTGCAAAGGAAAGCAGAAAATTGATCAAAATAATCACCGTTTTGCAAGAAAAATACGCACTGGTTTTCACTTATCGTGAAACGAAAAAAAACAGTTAAACGGAAGTGTTATTGATGTTTATAGATTTAACGCCAATTGCAATTGTAAAATTTAAGCTTTCATCAATTCTGCAACGTGCTGGGTAAGTGCCACAAAATCTGCAACAGTCAATTGCTCTGCCCGTTTTTCAAAGTAAATGTGATTGTCCATTTTATCTTTCGGCATAACCGCCGAAACTGCATTACGCAATGTTTTTCTACGTTGATTAAAACCTGCTTTCACAATACGCCAGAACAATTTTTCATCGCAATCCAATTCTGCAACACCATTTCTGGTCAGGCGAATAACCGCCGAATGTACTTTTGGTGGCGGATTAAATGTACCAGGTTTTACGGTAAAAAGGTATTCTATCTTATAATAAGCTTGCAGAAACACACTTAAAATGCCATATTCTTTGCTTCCTGAAGGCGCCGCACAGCGTTGTGCAACTTCTTTTTGAAACATGCCAACCATCTCTACAACTTTGTTTCTGTTGTCAAGAATTTTAAATAAAATTTGTGAGGAAATATTATAGGGGAAATTGCCAATAATGGCGAAAGGGTCTGGGAAAATGGCATCAAAATCAAGTTTCAGGAAATCGCCGTTAATTAATCTGGTGCCCAGTTGAGGATATTTTTCGTTTAAAAAGTGAAAAGATTCTGTATCAATATCAATCAGGTAAGTTTCCAGATCGCTACGTTGAAGAAGAAAATCAGACAAAATGCCCATTCCGGGGCCAACTTCAAGCACTTGTTTGTATTGATCTGTACGAATCAGACTTTCTACAATACGATTGGCAATTCCTTTATCGGTTAAAAAATGCTGACCTAAATGTTTTTTCGCTTTTACTAAACTCATCTTACGCTTTATTTTGCCACGGAGGCTCAGAAACCAAAGAAAAAATATAAAAGAAGAGAAAAACCTGTCTGCTCGACTTTTAAACTGTGTTTCTATGGTTACACTATTTTATACAAAATAACTAATTTTTATCCGGTAAGCACCTGTTTAAACGAAAATCAGTATTTTGCGCTAAATTTTTTCAGCAATTATGAGCAATAAACTTAAAATAGGCATTAGTATTGGCGACGTGAACGGAATAGGTTTAGAAGTAATTATCAAGACATTATCTAATCCGGCTATTTTAAATTATTGCACTCCAATTGTTTATGGCCACACCAAAGTATCATCTTTTCATAGAAAAGCGAATAACCTTGGCGATTTCAGCTTCAATGTAATTAACCACGCCAACCAAGCGCAGGTTAAACGGGCAAATATGATCAACTGCTGGGATGACGATGTAAAAATCGAACTCGGACAGGTTACTGCTACAGGAGGCAAATACGCGCTCCTTTCACTAGAACGTGCAACTGCAGATTTAGTAAACGGAGATATTGATGCGCTGGTTACTGCGCCAATCAATAAACACAATATACAATCAGAAACTTTCGCCTTTCCGGGCCACACAGAATACCTTCAGGAAAAAAGCGGAAGCCGCGATGTGCTAATGTTTTTAATTAGCGAAGGTTTGCGCGTTGGCGTAGTTACCGGACATATTCCCGTAAAAGATGTTTCATCTGCAATTACTAAAGAAAAGATTGTTAATAAGATAAAACTGATTAACGATAGCTTGAAAAAAGATTTCTGGATTGAGAAACCAAAAATTGCTGTGTTGGGTTTAAATCCCCATGCAAGCGACAATGGTTTGCTTGGTACAGAAGAAGCAGAAGTGATTAGTCCGGCAATACAAGAAGTATATGAAAAAGGCATCATGTGTTTCGGTCCATATCCGGCAGATGGCTTTTTTGGCAATGGCAGTTACAAACAGTTTGATGCCGTTTTGGCTATGTACCACGATCAAGGCTTAATTCCATTCAAAACACTAGCCTTCCACAATGGCGTAAACTATACCGCGGGTTTAAACTTTGTTCGTACGTCTCCAGATCATGGCACAGGCTATGATATTGCAGGTAAAGGTTTGGCAGATGAAACTTCTTTCAGGGAAGCCTTATTTTCTGCAATACACATTGTAGAGAAACGCAGAGAACAAGCAGAAATGCTAAGCAACCAGTTGCGCACGGGCGGAAAAATTGTGGAAACGCAATTTGACATTAAAGATGATGCTTCTTAAAAGTTGAAATAAGTTTAGCGCATGCTGCCTAAACAAAATCAGTTTTTCGGAGTGTAAGATACAAACATCATTTTTTCCAAGCGGGAAATACTGCTTGCTTAAATTTTTATATATCAGTTTTTTTGAGATGGATTAAATACCGGCGCACTAAAACCGGGATCAAAATAACATTAAAATGAAAGCCATTCAACCCATTGTTACTCCGGAAGACTTAATTCCATTAAACCAGAAACAGGAAATTGTACTTATTGATGCCAGCGCCGGATCCAAATCGAGATACGACGAACAACATCTTGAGGGTGCATTATTTGCCGATGTAAATACAGACTTGGCAAATATTACGGATTACGCCAACGGCGGAAGGCATCCTTTACCAACCCTGATACAATTTTCAGATTTACTTGGCCGTTGGGGTGTGCATGCAGATAGCCACGTTATTGTTTATGATGATAAAAATGGCGGAAATGCTGCCGCCCGTTTATGGTGGATGTTAAAAGCCATTGGACATGAAAAAGTTCAGGTTATAGATGGTGGATACCAAGCTGCTGTAAAAGCCGGATTCCCGGTAACTGCAGAAACGAAAAATATAAAACCAGCGCAACCTTACCCAATTGAAAAATGGATTTTACCTACGGCAACTATTGACGAGGTGGAAAATGCAAGGCAAAGTGAAAACCACATTGTGATTGATGTAAGAGATGCGAACCGTTATGCTGGTTTAACAGAGCCTATTGATCTTATTGCCGGACATATACCTGGCGCCATAAACATTCCCTTTACTGAAAATTTGGATGCTCAGGGTCGTTTTCTATCACCAGAAGTTCTTCAACAAAAATATGCTGAGGCATTATCTTCCATTAAATCAGACAATACCATTGTGCACTGCGGATCTGGAATTACGGCTTGTCACACTCTTTTAGCCATGGATTATGCAGGTTTAGCAATTCCCAAATTATATGTAGGATCTTGGAGTGAATGGAGCAGAAACGATAAACAAATGGTTTTGGCTATAACTTAGGTTTTACTTTGCACACTGGCTAAACGAGTTTAAACCCTAAAGGCGTAGCAAAACGGCGCAGGCCTGCGGCTGGTGTTAAACAAAAAGCGGGGCCAGAGCAACCGAAAAGCAATGAAACTGATATTCAAAAAATTAGGATTTAAAAAAACACGATAAAAGATCCAATATTTTTTAAAAAACATTTTTTATCTAATTTTTTATCCATACATTTGCAGGCTAAAATTTTACAGTACTTTGAACCCGTTAAAACAATTTTCAGTACCGTTTACCGGATTAAAATTGGGATCTCATCAGTTTGAATATGAGCTTAATGATCACTTTTTTAATGCTTTCGAGTACTCGTTAATTAAAAGCGGACATTTAAAAGTAAACCTGGAACTTGACAAACAAGAAACCATGTTGATTTTAAAGTTTAAAGTTGAAGGCAACGTAAATCTGGACTGCGACAAATGTTTATCCGAATTTGCTTATCCGGTAAACCTTTACGAAAGACAGATTGTAAAATTTGCTGAAGATGAATTGGAAAGCGATGATGACGAAATTATCTCGCTTAGCAGAAAAGAAACTGCGATTGACATCTCTGGCCCGCTTTACGAAATGATTAACGTAGCGGTACCATACATTAAAAACTGTGAACAGGCAGGTAAAGACTGTGATCAGGAGATGATCAATAGACTGGAAAACCTGTCTTTTGACAAACAAGAAGACGAAAGTGAACAAACAAGCGACCCACGTTGGGAAGCACTTAATAAGTTAAAAAAATAATTAGATTATACACCAATGGCACATCCAAAACGTAAGATCTCTAAACAGAGAAAGAATAAAAGAAGAACGCACTATAAAGCGGAATTACCTTCTTTAGCAACATGCTCGGCAACAGGTGCTATCCACGTACCTCACCGTGCTTATAACGTTGATGGTAACTTATACTACAACGGCAAACTGGTTATCGAAAATACTCAGATAGGGTAATTTTCTTAAAGAATTGTTTGTGTTTTCAGCGGCTTTAGTCATACCTTAGTCCCCTGAAAATTTCGGGATTTAACCCGAAAAAACACAAACAGATTTTTTCTATGAAAATAGGCCTCGACATAATGGGCGGAGACTATGCTCCCAAAGCAATTGTTTTGGGAGCAATAGCAGCTCATAAATCGCTAAATGCCGGAGAACAGCTAGTTCTAATCGGCGATACTGAACAGATTAAACCCATCCTCGCAGAAGAAGGTTTTAATCCTGATCATTTTGAATACGTACATACCAGCGAAGTGATTGGTATGGGCGAACATCCTACAAAAGCAATCGTTCAAAAACCAAATTCGAGTATCTCAGTTGGTTTTAACCTTTTGAAAGAAGGTAAACTCGATTCATTTGCAAGTGCTGGAAATTCCGGTGCCATGTTAGTTGGTGCCGTTTTTAGTGTAAAAACCATTCCTGGTATTATACGCCCATGCTTGTGCTCTATCTTACCAAAAGTTAAAGGCGGTACTGGCCTTCTATTGGATGTTGGCGCAAATGCCGACTGCAAACCCGACATTTTATTACAATTTGGTGCCTTAGGTAGCCTTTATGCAGAAAATGTACTTCAGGTAACCAACCCTAAAGTGGCTTTAATGAATATTGGTGAAGAAGAAGAAAAAGGCAATATGCTAAGCATGGCGACGTTTCCGCTTATGAGCGATACCAATTTGTTCAATTTTGTGGGCAATGTAGAAGGCAGAGATTTGTTTAACGATAAAGCTGATGTGATTGTTTGTGATGGTTTTACCGGAAATGTGATGCTTAAATTAGCAGAATCTTTCTATGTATTAACTGTTAAAAAAGGAATGAAGGATGAGTTTTTCGATCGTTTTAACTATGAACAGTATGGAGGCAGCCCGGTACTCGGTGTAAATGCCCCGGTAATTATTGGCCATGGAATTTCGAGCCCTTTGGCTGTTAAAAACATGGTGCTCCAATCTCGTGAGATGATTACAGCTGGTTTGATCGAAAAGATAAAAACGGCGTTTAAATAATTTATTTTAAGATTTAAAGATGAGTAAAATTCGCGCTGCTATTACAGCAGTTAATGGTTATGTACCCGATTATGTGTTAACCAACGCAGAGTTAGAAACCATTGTTGATACTTCGGATGAATGGATCACCAGTAGAACAGGTATAAAAGAACGTAGAATTTTAAAAGGAGAAGGTTTAGGTACTTCTGACATGGCCGTACATGCGGTTAATGGATTGCTTAAAAAAAGAGGGATTGATGCAAAAGAAATTGAACTGATTATTTTTTGTACCACTACACCAGATTTTACTTTTCCGGCTACGGCAAATGTTCTGGCGGATAAAGTAGGTGCTAAAAACGCCTGGGGATATGATTTGCAAGCAGCTTGTTCCGGATTTCTTTTCGGATTAAGTACTGGCGCGCAGTTCATTGAATCTGGAAAACACAAAAAAGTATTGGTAGTTGGTGGCGACAAAATGTCGTCTATCATCAATTACGAAGACCGTACAACTTGTATCATCTTTGGAGATGGTTGCGGTTGCGCATTATTAGAACCAACGGAAGATGGATTAGGCATACAGGATTCAATTCTGAGAACCGATGGATCTGGCCGTGATTTTCTGGGCATGAAAGCCGGAGGTTCTGTTAAACCAGCATCGCACGAAAGTATAGATGCACGCGAACATTATGCACACCAGGAAGGTCCTACTGTTTTCAAATTTGCAGTAACCAATATGGCAGATGTGGCCGCAGAAATTATGGAACGCAATAGCCTAACGGCAGATGACGTTGCATGGTTAGTACCACACCAGGCCAATAAACGCATTATTGATGCCACAGCAAACCGTATGGGAATCGGAACCGATAAAGTAATGATTAATATTGAACGCTACGGCAATACAACAAATGGTACCATCCCGCTTTGCTTATGGGAATGGGAAAGTAAATTGAAAAAAGGCGACAACATTGTGCTTGCGGCCTTTGGAGGTGGTTTTACCTGGGGTTCCATTTATTTAAAATGGGCTTACGATAGCCAATCTTAACATCGCCTTTTAAGCACAGCTTTAAAACGCTGCAAATCATTGAATAAAACAAAAAAAGTATAACTTAGTTAATTCATTATACACTATTTTTTACATAACAAAGCCTAAAAAATGGATATCAAACAAATACAGGAACTGATTAAATTTGTTTCTCGTTCTGGTGTAAACGAAGTTGCTATTGAGCAAGAAGACTTTAAGATCACCATTAAAACAAACCAAACGCCAACAGTTGTTCATGCTACGGTACCACAAGTGCCACTTGTACAAGCTGCAGCACCTGTAGCAAGTGCGCCTACTGCACCGGCAGCCGTTGTTACCCCAGCTGCGCCTGCTTCAGATGACAGCTCGAAATACATCACTGTAAAATCCCCAATGATTGGTACTTTTTACCGTTCTTCAAGTCCGGATAAACCATCTTTCGTGAATGTCGGTGATGAAATCGGAACTGGAAAAGTAGTTTGTATTATTGAAGCAATGAAACTTTTCAACGAAATTGAAAGTGAAGTTTCTGGCCGTATCGTTAAAATATTGGTAGAAAATGCATCGCCGGTAGAATACGACCAACCTTTGTTTTTAGTAGAACCTATTTAGTAGCTGATTCACAGATTAATTTGATTTCACAAATTTTATTATGCCACTTAATCGGCATGATCTTTTAAATCTGTGTAATCCTAAATTAAAGATTATGTTTAAAAAAATACTTATTGCCAACAGGGGTGAAATCGCTTTGCGTGTTATCCGTACCTGTAAGGAAATGGGCATCAAAACTGTTGCTGTGTATTCTACCGCCGATCGCGAAAGCTTACATGTACGTTTTGCTGATGAAGCGGTTTGTATCGGTCCGCCACCAAGTAAAGATTCATACCTAAATATTCCAAATATCATCTCTGCAGCCGAGTTGACCAATGCAGATGCCATCCATCCAGGTTATGGGTTTTTATCAGAAAACGCTAAGTTTTCTAATATCTGCCGCGAGTATGGGATCAAATTTATTGGCGCCACACCTGAGCAAATTAACGACATGGGCGACAAAGCTTCGGCTAAAGCAACCATGAAAACAGCAGGTGTTCCAACTATTCCGGGTTCTGAAGGTTTGTTAACCAGCGTTAAAGAAGGTATCCAGATAGCAAATGAAATGGGCTACCCGGTAATTCTAAAAGCAACTGCCGGTGGTGGTGGCCGCGGAATGCGCGTGGTTTGGAAAGATGAAGATTTTGAAGGCGCCTGGGATAGTGCACGTCAGGAATCTGGTGCTGCATTTGGCAATGATGGTTTGTATCTTGAAAAATATATCGAAGATCCACGCCATATTGAAATCCAGATTATTGGCGATCAGTTTGGTAAAGCATGTCACTTATCTGAGCGCGATTGTTCTATTCAACGTCGTCACCAGAAACTGGTAGAAGAATCTCCTTCTCCGTTTATGACAGAAGAACTTCGTTTGAAAATGGGCGAAGCAGCAATTAAAGGTGCTGTAGCTGTAAATTATGAAGGTGCTGGAACAATTGAATTTTTGGTTGATAAACACCGCAATTTCTACTTTATGGAGATGAATACCCGTATTCAGGTAGAACATCCGGTAACAGAAGAGGTGATCAATTTTGATTTAATCAAAGAACAAATTAAAGTTGCTGCAGGTATTCCAATATCCGGAAAGAATTATTTCCCGGATATGCATGCCATAGAATGCCGTATCAATGCAGAAGATCCATTTAATAACTTCCGTCCGTCACCGGGTAAAATTACTAATTTCCACTCTCCGGGAGGCCATGGTGTGCGTGTAGATACACACGTTTATGCAGGTTATCAGATTCCGCCAAATTACGACAGTATGATTGCGAAGCTGATTACAGTTGCGCAAACGCGTGAAGAAGCCATCTGTACTATGGAGCGTGCATTGGGAGAATTTGTAATTGAAGGTGTAAAAACTACCATTCCATTCCATTTGCAGTTGATGAAAGATCCGAACTTCAGAGCCGGAAATTTCACAACTAAATTTATGGAAACATTTGATTTATCAGAATAATCTAAACTATTTCTATATTTAGCACGTAAATACCATTCTATTCAATTAGAATGGTATTTTTGTTTTTGAACCATGAGCAGCAATAAAGAAAGATCATCCTTAATCAAGGCTATAGGAGAAAAAGGTAAAAACATTGAGGCAGAAATGTCTTTTTTTGACCATCTCGACGTTTTACGTAAACATTTAATCCGAGCAGTAATCGCTATCGCTGTTTTCACGGGTATCGCATTTTATTTTAATGAAGAATTGCTGGACAAAGTAATCTTCGGACCGAAAAAGCCTGGATTCTGGACCTACAGGATGATGTGTAAACTGGTAGATATGTTCCCTTCACTTGGGCAAGACATGTGTATCAAAAAAATTAATGGCGAAATTATCAACACAGAAATGGCCGGCCAGTTTAACTTGCAGTTAAACGTATGTGTTATGTGTGGTATTGTGGTTGGTTTCCCCTATCTACTTTGGGAAATCTGGCGTTTTATTAAGCCGGCACTTCATGAAAATGAGCGCAAATCTGCAAGCGGCTTTGTATTTTTCGCTTCGATACTTTTCATTATCGGTATATTATTCGGCTATTTTATCGTTTGTCCGCTATCGGTAAACTTCCTTACAGGTTACACGGTAAGTGCAGAAATCAAAAATACATTTACAGTAGATTCTTATCTATCATCTGTTGCAACTTTGACCTTAGGTACCGGAATCATCTTCGAATTGCCGATTATCATCTTCATTTTATCGAAATTAGGATTGATGACGCCTAAGCTGATGCGTTCTAGCAGAAGATATGCAGCCGTAATTATCCTGATCATTGCAGCAATTGTAACACCAACGCCAGACATTATGACGATGTTGATTGTTGCTACACCACTATTTTTACTTTATGAGTTGAGCATTTTCGTTTCAGCATATATAGATCGCAAACGCAAGAAAGCAGAAAAAGAATTTTATACCAGTTAACAAAAACATTACGAACGAATTTTAATATTCTCTATACTTTTGACCATGCCCGTTAACCGATTTAAAATTGCCATTGGCGCTGATCATGCAGGTTTTGAATATAAAGAAGCTTTAATCAAACATCTTGTTAATTTCGAAGTTAAAGACTTTGGCCCATACTCTTCAGATTCTGTAGATTATCCCGATTTTGCACATCCGGTTGCATCTGCTGTAGAAAACGGAGGTTTTGATTACGGCATTTTACTATGTGGTTCTGCAAACGGCGTGGCCATTACAGCAAATAAACATCAGCATATCCGTGCAGGTCTTTGCTGGGAAAATGAAGTAGCTGCATTGGTACGCAAGCACAACAATGCGAATATTTTGTGCATTCCGGCCAGGTTTGTATCAGAAGAACAAGCGAAAGAAATTACAGATACTTTTCTCCGTACAGAATTTGAAGGTGGCAGACACCAGAATAGAATTGATAAAATTTCTTGTTAACAAGAACTCAACTAACTTATTATATGAATAAACGATTTTTAACCCTTACATTGGCCTCGCTGTTATCGGCAAGCTGTTTTGCTCAGGTAAAACCTTTACCTCAAAATAAAGACGCAGTCCGGTTTAGCAAAGCCATCAATCCGGAAAACGCATACAAACACCTTTCTGTACTGGCTTCTGATGAATATGAAGGCCGTGAAACCGGAACTAAAGGTGCGTGGATGGCTGCAGATTACATTCGCGATTATTTCAAATCACTTGGCTTAAAAGGTCCTGTGAATGGAAGTTATTTCCAGAAAATTGATTTGGTAAACGTTACACTCAAAGAAAGCCATGTTACTCTTAACGGGCAGCCAAAAGAATACCAGAAAGATTTTGTGGTACAACCCACGCTAATTAGCGATAACGGTTTTACTTTCTCTGCTGATCAGATTGTTTTTGTTGGATATGCATTAAACAAAGACGGATATAATGATTTCAGCGGACAAGACATTCAAGGTAAAGTGGTCATGATGTTTAACAGCGGAGACCCAACCTTAGCCGCCGGAACACGTATAGACCGTGCAACATATCGTGCCATTTTAGAAAAACGAGCTGCTTTCTTCGCTCAAAATAAGGTTAAAGGCATTTTAATCATTGATCCAACTGTTGATCGTTTAGATGCAAATGGAAAAGCCAACATGAACAACGGACGTGTTTTGGTGAAATCAAAAAGTGCCATAGAAGCACAACAACAAAATGATATTCCGAGAATTTCTATCTCTACAGCTTTTGCAAATGAATTGTTAAAAGGCGCCAATACAACGGTTGCAGATCTTCAGAAAAAAATCATCGACAGTAAACAACCAGCATCTCAGGTTTTAAATGTTCCTTTCTCTGCCAGTGCAGCGAAAACAGAAACTGCGGTTAGATGTGAAAACGTTCTTGGCTTTTTAGAAGGTTCAGATCCAAAACTTAAAAATGAAGTATTAATTCTTACCGGGCATTACGATCACATTGGTTTGGTAACCAACCCAAATGCCACGGATAAAGTAAATAATGGTGCAGATGACGACGGTTCTGGTACCACTGGCGTACTTTTAATGGCCAAAGCATTTACCGATGCCAAAAAAGCTGGAAAAGGTCCAAAACGCAGCATTCTTTTTATGACTGTAGTTGGCGAAGAAAAAGGATTGTGGGGATCTAACTGGTATTCAGAAAACCCGGTTTTCCCTGTTGAAAATACAATTGCCGATTTGAATACAGATATGATTGGCCGTATCGGCGAAGAATATTTGGGTAAACCAGATTCCGCTAACTACATTTATTCTGTAGGTTCTAAAATGTTAAGTAGCGATCTTGCAAACCTAAGCGAGCAGGTAAATGCAACTTATACCAAAATAAAACTGGATTATAAATATGATGACCCGAAGGATACAGAGCAAATTTATTACCGCTCAGATCATTACAACTTCGCAAAGCTAGGCATTCCAATTATTTTCTATTACGATGGTATGTTGCAGCAAGACTACCACAAACCTGGAGATGAAGTAAGCAAAATCAACTTCCCGCTATTGTCTAAAAGAGCCAAACTTACCTATTACACCGCATGGGAACTGGCCAACAGAGCAAAGCGCCCGGTTGTAGATATGGATGGAAAAGGAAATCCAAAAAAATAAAATCGAAAGGCCTCTTGAAAATTCAAGGGGCATTTTTCGTTTAAAGCCTAAACCAAATATCTGTAAAATCAATACGAATTTTGGTTATATAGAAACTCAGCATGGTTTCCTATCTTTGGCCATTAATGCAGATTAGTTGAAACAAAGTGAATTGATCTTCGTTACAGATTACAAAACAAAAGCCGATGAAAACTGCCGAGGAATTTTTAGAGAAATCAGACGAGAAAGCATTCGATATTCCCCATCGCAATACCATCAATTATAATATTGGCAAATACAATGTTGCCGTAGCACGAGGCATTTCACGATTGGAGAATCTCGAAGCGTCAAAGAAAAAGGCACATGCAATTAAATGGCGGGTGATGGAAAATCTGGATAAATTTCTTCCGGAATTTGAGGCCAATTTTCAACGCCGTGGCGGAAAGGTGATTTGGGCAAATGATGCCGAAGAAGCACAGAAAGAAATTCTGAATATTATTCAGCGCGCCGATGGTAAAACTGTAATCAAGTCAAAATCTATGACAACGGAGGAAATTCACATCAACGATTTCCTTGCAAAAAATGGAATAGAATCCCTGGAAAGCGATTTAGGCGAATATATTGTTCAGTTGCTTGGGCAGGCGCCATATCATATCGTAACACCAGCAATGCATTTGAGTGCAACGGATATAGCAAAACTTTTTCATGAAAAATTCAATACGCCGATAGATGCAACTCCACCGCAATTGGTGCAGAAAGCGAGAGAATTGCTGCGCGATAAATACCTGCGGGCAGATATTGGCATTAGTGGCGGAAATTTCTTAATTGCCGATACAGGCAGCATTGCCCTTACAGAAAATGAAGGCAACGCGCGTTTAAGTACCACATTTCCAAAAATTCATATCGCCATTGTAGGTATCGAAAAAGTAATTCCATCACTTGCAGATTTAGATTTATTTTGGCCTTTGCTGGCCACACATGGAACAGGACAAAATTTAACGGTATACAACTCGATTTTAAGCGGCCCGCGGCAAGCCAATGAAACCGACGGACCTGAAGAAATGTATGTAATCCTGCTGGATAATGGCCGCACAAATTTGCTGGCTCAGAAAGACCAACGCCAGGGTTTATACTGCATCCGTTGTGGCGCATGTTTAAATGCTTGTCCGGTGTATAAAAATATTGGCGGACATACATACAATACCACATATAGCGGCCCCATCGGTTCGGTAATTACGCCACATTTTAAAGGCATGGAAGAATTTAAACACCTAAGTTATGCTTCCAGCTTATGCGGAAAATGCTCAGAAGTCTGTCCGGTAAAAATTGACATTCATAAAATGCTTCTGCTCAATCGTAGAGATGCAGCAGCCGCACATGAAAACGGGAAGGTTGAAGAAGTAGGCTGGGGAATGTTTAACCGTATGATGCAAAAACGTAAATGGATGGACTTTTTTGGAGGAAAATTTAAGAATTATATGCTGAAAACTTTCTTTAGGAAAAGCTGGGGCAAACATCGGGAACTGCCAAATGTAGCAGACAAATCTTTCTCCAAACAATGGGAAGATCTGAAAAAAAAGCGCGAAGACTAAGCTATATATTAATCATTTCATTCGACATTTAATCCATAAATCTATAACGGATTCGGCTTACATTTTTGTTATATTTGATTTACCGACTAAACTGATCCAAATATGGAAACGATTTTGCTGCAAATTACAAACGAGAAAGCTTATAAACTTTTACAAGATTTAGAAGCGTTAGATATTGTTAAAATTTTGGAAAAAAAAGAAGCGCCAACAGAAAGTCTATGAAAGAAATTCGCCATCTTCACTAAATCTTACTGATCAACAATACGAAGAATTTCAGTAATATATCATTGATACCAGAAATGAATGGGAAAGGAATATTTAATTGACACCAATACCATTATTGACTATCTTGATAATAAAATTGGTAGAGATGGAATGTTATTTATGCATCCAATTATAGATCGCGTTCCAAATAGATCTTTCATAAATAAAACCGAGTTATTGGGATTTAATACTACAGCAGATGGGTATCAGACATTACTTGATTTTACAAACTCAAGCAACGTCGTCGGCTTAACAGAAGAAATCATAGATTCTCAATCAATATTTGTAAAATGTCTAAAATAAAACTTCCCGATGCCATAATCGCCACAACTGATATAACTCAAAACCTAACTTTGATCACCTGAAACTTTTCCGATTTTTAAAAAATCAAAAACCTGAAAATGGTCAACGCTTGGGACAACTCCTCTCTTAAATAACAAAACATGCAATTCAACCGCGGACATAAAGACAACAAATTTTTAATTGATTTGTACAAAAAGCTTCTTTATCCACGTATGGTTGAAGAGAAAATGCTCAAGCTTCTCCGTCAGGGCAGAATTGGAAAATGGTTTTCAGGCATCGGTCAGGAGGCCATTTCAGTTGGTTCTACGCTGGCCATGCAAAGCAACGAGTATATTTTGCCCATGCACCGCAATCTGGGCGTATTTACCAGTCGGGGTATTCCATTAAAAAAACTAATGGCCCAATGGCAAGGCAAAGCAACCGGTTTTACCAAAGGCCGTGATCGCTCTTTTCATTTCGGTACGCAGGAATATAAAATTATTGGGATGATTTCTCATCTCGGTCCGCAAATGGCACTTGCCGATGGAATTGCATTGGCAGACACCTTAAATAAATCAGCCAAAGTAACATTGGTGTATACTGGAGAAGGCGCAACAAGCGAAGGTGATTTTCATGAAGCCGTAAACCTAGCAGCAGTTTGGAACCTGCCGGTTATTTTCCTCATCGAAAATAATGGCTACGGTTTATCTACCCCTACCCAAGAACAATTCAAATGTGAACAACTTACGGATAAAGCAATTGGTTATGGCATTGAGGGTATTCAAATCGATGGAAACAATATTCTGGAAGTTTATGATACCATTAATCGTATTGCGATGGATATCCGGGAAAATCCCCGTCCGATCTTGGTTGAATGCCTGACCTTCAGAATGCGCGGGCACGAAGAAGCATCCGGAACAAAATATGTCCCTCAAACGCTGTTGGATGAATGGGAACAAAAAGATCCAATCCGAAATTTTGAAGCTTTTCTCCTTGAACAAGAAATTTTAGATTCAGACCAGCTCATTGACATCAAAATCAAACAAAAACAAAATATAGATCTGGAAGTAGAAGTTGCTTTTGATGAAGAGGAACCCACTGCAAATGCGTTAAAGGAAGAAAAAGACATGTACTTTCCATTTGTACAATCTCCGGTACTTCCTCAGCAGAACAACTCAAACAAACGATACTTAGATGCAATTACCGATGCCTTGGATTTAGCTTTGGCAAAATACCCGCAGCTAATTATTATGGGCCAAGACATTGCAGAATATGGCGGAGCATTTAAAATTACTGAAGGCCTGGCAGAAAAATATGGTAAAGCAAGGATCAGAAATACACCAATTTGCGAATCTGCAATTGTTGGTGCGGCTTTAGGTCTATCTATTAACGGTTACAAAGCGCTTATGGAAATGCAGTTTGCAGATTTCGCGACCGAAGGTTTCAATCAAATCGTAAATAATCTGGCCAAAACGCATTACCGCTGGGGAGAAAAAGCAGATGTCGTAATCCGCATGCCAACCGGAGCCGGAACGGGCGCAGGTCCATTTCATTCGCAAAGCAATGAGGCTTGGTTTACCAAAACACCAGGGTTGAAAATTGTGTATCCGGCTTTCGCTTGTGATGCAAAAGGTTTACTTTTGGCCGCAATTGAAGACCCAAACCCTGTATTGTACTTTGAACACAAATACCTGTACAGAAATTTAACAGGCGCGGTACCAGAAGGTTATTTTACAACTGAAATTGGAAAAGCAGCAACAGTTTCTGAAGGAAATGAATGTACCATTGTTACGTATGGTTTAGGTGTACATTGGGCGCTGGATTATATCCATGAACATCAGCTCAGCGCCACCGTTGTTGATTTAAGAACATTGCAACCTTGGGATAAAGAAACGGTAAAACTGGCCGTTCAAAGAACGGGGAAAGTTTTGATTTTGCATGAAGATACACTCACGAATGGTTTTGGCTCAGAAATAGCAGCATGGATTGCCGAACATTGTTTTGAATATCTGGATGCACCAATTTTTAGATGTGCTAGTTTAGATACCGCAATTCCGATGAATAAACTTTTAGAAGATGATTTTCTGGCTAAAGCCAGATTAGCAGAAACGATAAATAAATTATTAAAATACTAGAGCGCGATTGATTTGAAAGTAAAAAACTGAAGTTTAATTTCGTTTTCAAAATCAATCGCCAAATAAAAAACCGCAATGTAAACTGGGGTAAAAAGATAAAAGATGAGCCAATTTAAAGTTGAAGGAAACATAGTTGATATTGAAAACCGAAACATATATTTCGGTAAAATATCGGTAGAGGCAGGCAAAATCAAATCAAAGGAAAAGATGTCTGATGCAAAAGATAGTGCCCATTTTATTTTACCCGGATTTATCGACAGCCATGTCCACATTGAAAGCAGTATGCTTATTCCGAGTGAATTTGCCCGCCTTGCTGTTGTACACGGCACGGTTGCTACGATCAGCGATCCGCATGAAATTGCAAATGTCTGCGGTTTGGAAGGTGTAGAATTTATGATTAGTAATGGAAATACTGTTCCCTTTAAATTTAATTTTGGCGCCCCAAGTTGTGTACCTGCTACACATTTTGAAACTGCCGGAGCAGAACTAAATGTTGAAGATGTTCGCGCATTGCTGAGCCGGCCGGAGATCAAATATTTAAGCGAGATGATGAATTTCCC
Source organism: Pedobacter terrestris (assembly GCF_052343045.1). Classification (NCBI taxonomy): domain Bacteria; kingdom Pseudomonadati; phylum Bacteroidota; class Sphingobacteriia; order Sphingobacteriales; family Sphingobacteriaceae; genus Pedobacter; species Pedobacter terrestris. Next base: position 4,253,128 of record NZ_CP180264.1, read on the forward strand.
TGGTGTTCTCAATCAAGATAATGATGTAATGGCAAAAATTGCCGCCGCTCATGAGTTTGGGAAACCTGTAGATGGACATGCACCCGGCTTGCGTGGCGGTGCTGTACAACAATATATTGATGCAGGCATTTCTACCGATCACGAGTGTTTTACGGCCGAAGAAGCTTTAGATAAGCTTCAACGCGGAATGAAAATCCTAATTAGAGAAGGAAGTGCTGCAAAAAATTTTGAGGCACTGATTGGCTTGCTGAACGATTGGCCGGAAATGATTATGTTTTGCAGTGATGACAAACATCCAGACAGTTTAGTTGCCGGGCACATTAACGAACTTTGCGCACGCGCCGTAGCTAAAGGAATAGACCTTTTCAATATTTTACAGGCCGCCTGCATCAATCCAATTAAACATTATCAACTTGATGTTGGCAGTTTGAACGTTGGAGACAATGCCGACTTTATTATTTCAAGAGATCTCACAGATTTCAAAGTTGAACAAACTTATATCAATGGCATTTTATTAGCCGAAGAAGGTGAAACTGTTGGTGACTGGATCAAATCCGCAGCCAATAAACCCTCAGTAAACAATTTTGATTGCAGTGTGAAAAGCCCGCAAGATTTCAAACTTCCACATTGTGGAGAAGACCGAATACCTGTTATTGAAGCGCTGGACGGACAACTGATTACACATAAACTTTCGGTAAAACCTCGTGTGCTGAACAATGAAATTGTTTCGGATGTAGATCATGATATTTTAAAAATTGTAGTTGTAAACCGTTATCACGATGCACCCGTGGCTATTTCTTTTGTAAAAAACTTTGGCTTAAAACACGGTGCAATAGCTTCTAGTGTTGCGCATGACAGCCACAATATTATTGCCGTTGGTGTAGATGATGAAAGCATTTGTAAAGCCGTTAACCTGGTTATTGCGCAAACCGGCGGTGTTGTGGCTTTAGGCAATGGAAGAGAAGAGGTTTTAGCTTTGCCGGTAGCGGGTTTAATGAGCGATCATAACGGACACGAAATTGCCGAACAATACACCTCAATAGATCAGTTTGCCAAAAATTTAGGTTCTACGCTAGAAGCACCTTTTATGACACTTTCTTTTATGGCGCTTTTGGTTATCCCGCATTTAAAATTAAGTGATAAAGGTTTGTTTGATGGCGATGAATTTCGATTTATTTAGCAAGGCTTAAAGCAAGGCCTTAAAAAATATTAAGCGAGTACCAAAACTTCTGCCAGCGGATTAAACAGATAGGTTCTTTTATCATCCAGACAAATACAGCGGTATCGTTTACGGATCCGTTCTCCTTTGATAAAACGCCTTCCATCTTTAATTTGAAATGTAGTTTGAATTGGCAACTGCTCTAAATGAAGGCTTTCATCTTTCTGCGGATCGTATTTTTTTAAAGCGCGGGATAAGTGTAAATCAGAACAACTTGATGCAGCCGGATTAGACATGTAATTATCTATAGCCTGATGAATATCGTTTGGGAAAATATGGAGATCAAAAAAGGGAACCATCATCCGCTGGAAGTTCTTTTTCCATTCTAAACCATGTGGTTTCACTTTGTTTTTATGGTCGTTCCAGGTGAGCAAATGTGCAAACTCATGCACTGTAGTTACCAAAAAAGCGTAAGGATTGAGATTGAAGTTTACCGAAATACGATGTCCTTTGCCTTGAAAAGGATGGCGATAATCGCCAAGTTTTGTAGAACGGGTTTTTGAAATTTTAAACTCACATTGAAAATAATCAATCCACCTGGCAATAAGTGGTGCTGCCTGTTCTGGCATGTACTGTTCTAAAAGTTTAACTTTCTCCAATATAAATTTTTATAAAATTTTATAAAAATAACTAAACCATATAAGAAATAGAAGACCAGTAAACAATATCATCAGCACACTAATGTAAAAATCTATACAGCTCGTTAACATACGTTTTTTGTCCGTACTCAAAAATATTCAAGCAATTAAAATTAATCATTAATCCCATTGGTACACTAAGAAGTTTCATGTAGGATAATAGCTGAGCCTGTATTGGCAAGACTTTTTCAACTGCTTTCAATTCTACCACAAGTGCGTTTTCTACAAACAGATCACAAAATAAATCTGTTTGAACCAACTCATCTCTATAGTAAATTGGCACAGACATTTCAGACTTGAACTCAATGCCTCGATGAATCAATTCTCGTTTCAAACATTTATGATAAATGCTTTCCAGTAAGCCTGGCCCCAAAGATTTATGAAACTCAATTGCGGCTCCGTTTACTCTGTAAACAAGATCTTTTAATTCTTCTCTATTCATAAAAGCTTATTTGTTCTTACATCCCTTATATGGTTTATTTTTTCCACTGTGGTTAAATCACTCTTCAGTCGGAAACATCGAAGCCAGTGCCATTTTAATTTCTCCAAAACTATAATCGTGGCCTAAAAAATCTTTAATTGTTTTCATTGATTTTGTTTGAAGGCTTTCTACAGCAGAGCTTATATTTCTCAGTTTATTGGCTTTTACAAAATCTTTAACATCCAATTGTTGTGTAGATACATAATAGGCCAAATGACCTTCAATTGTTGTAAGTGAAAATCCGCGTTCTTTTGCAATTTCGTCTATCGTTTTACCCTGATTGTACATATCAAAACTAACCAGTTTTGTATCTACCTTTGGTTCCTTTTTCTTCTTTTCAACTGGCGATTTTACTTTAATTGTTGTGCCTTTTAATTGTACAGCTTTCTCCAGTTGCTTATTCCGCTCAACGGTATTGAGCAGTGCGTCCATATCCCCTTTGCTAAATTCTTTTCCATCAACAAAAGCTTCTAGTAAAGCTTTGCTTTTATGCATCTTTTTTAACTGCTCGTAAATCAATATTTCGAGTTCAAGCAATTCTGTCAAATAGGTTTTGATTTGCTTTTCATCTTTAATGGCTTCGATATGTGCCAAAAAGCGGTCAGAAATTTCCTTGATCAACGGATTAAAATATTTCAATGCTGCATCAACACGTTTAGATACATTGAATAAAGTATGTTCTGTTTTTTGCGCAAACAGATTTTTAAGTTGATTGATGAAGGTATCTGCCGTTGCAGTAATTTTCACAAAATCATCGTAAACCAATTGCGCCCAATCGTCATGTTTTTGCTTCGCAGATTTTCCTTCACTTTTGTCAAAAGTTTGCCTGTGTTCTTTTAAATAATAACGTGTAACATTCAAATCAAACGCAGCCAACAGATAACTTCTGATGAATGTGTAACTTTCTTCTCCAATTTGCTGATTTAAAATATCTTCAGGTTGTTTTGTATTGGAGAAGTAATGAATATTCTGATCTTGTTGTAAACCGGAATCACGCAGGTGCGACGTTAAAACCAAACCTTTTAAAGAGCGCAAGCGCGAAAGCGCAACGTATGCTTGTCCGGGTGCGAATGCGTCGCCAATATCAATAATGGCTTTATCGAAGGTCAAACCCTGACTTTTATGCACCGTTATAGCCCACGCAAGCTTTATGGGATACTGCATAAAAGATCCGGCAACGTTTTCCTGAATTTCGTTTGTTACTTCATCCAGTTTATATTTAACATTTTCCCAGGTGTAAGGCGCAATCTGAATGACCATTTTATCTTCTGGCAATTCTATTTCAATCAAATCCTTTTCGATATGATGAACGATACCAAGTTTACCGTTATAATACCTTTTTTCTCCTGTCATGTCATTTTTGATAAACATGATTTGTGCACCAACTTTTAATTCAAGGCTTTTATCATTTGGGTACGCATACTCATTAAATTCTCCCTGAATCTTCGCTTCAAAAAAGTAAGATTTGGTTTTTAGTTGTGTAATCCGCTCGCGGTTTATACTGTCGGCTTTATGGTTGTGCGTGGTTAATGTAATGAAATTTTCATTGGCTGCTGGCTTAAAATCCTGTTTAAAATGTTGACGAAGAAGTGCGGTATCATCTGCATGAATTTGATTGTTGCGCAGATTGTTTAATAAATTGATAAACACGGCATCATCCTGACGGTAAATTTTATCCAGTTCAATATAAACCGGAGGATTTTCCTGCAAGGCCAAAGCATCAAAAAAGTAAATACTTTTATAAAATTTAGCCATAATTCGCCACTCATCGTTTTTCACTACCGGCGGTAGCTGATGAAGATCACCAATAAATAAAAGCTGAACTCCGCCAAAAGGTACATTTTTATTTCGCCTAACATAACGTAAGGCAAAGTCAATCGCATCCAGCATATCGGCGCGTAACATACTTACCTCATCAATAACCAAAAGCTCTACCTCTTGCAACATGCGTCTTTTATTGCCTTGCATGTTCAGGTGCTTAACCAACGTTCTGGGTGTATTAAAATTAAAATTGATGTTTTCATTTACAAGCGCACCGGCAGCATCTGGAAAAAACGCACCAAAAGGCAATTGAAATAAAGAATGGATAGTAACCCCGGCAGCATTAATTGCAGCAATACCTGTTGGTGCACAGATTAAGGTTTTCTTATGCGTAAGCTTAATCAGTCTTCTTAGAAATGTAGTTTTACCTGTACCTGCTTTCCCGGTTAGAAAAACATGTTTAGAGGTATAATTCACAAATTTCGCTGCAATTTCTGCAGGCATAGAAGTTTCTTCTACAATTGGCATCGGCAATAATTTTTAGGTTTGGCTTTATCAGGGAGGAACAAATAAAACTAAACAATTTAGCACAAAAATAGAAATATTGCCGGGCTTTCTGCCAACGCTTACAATATCCGCTGTGCATAAGTATACAATTGCCCAGTTTTTATTATCTTTGCAACCTCATGAAGCACAACTCTAAAATCCTAGTTTCCACCAGATTTCTTTAGCGCTTCCTCCTATCTTATAATTTCCTTTTATTATGCTTAACCCCGAAATAGAAAAACGCAAAACCTTTGCTATTATTAGTCACCCCGATGCGGGCAAAACCACACTTACAGAAAAGTTTCTGTTGTTTGGAGGTGCCATTAATACGGCTGGTGCAGTAAAAAGGAATAAGGCAAACCAAAGCAATACTTCAGATTTTATGGAGATTGAGCGTCAGCGTGGAATTTCTGTAGCCACATCGGTTATGGGTTTTGAATATAGCGACAAACGCATTAATATTTTGGATACGCCGGGTCACAAAGATTTCGCAGAAGATACCTATCGTACACTTTCAGCGGTAGATAGTGTAATTCTTGTGGTAGATTGTGTTAAAGGTGTTGAAGAGCAAACGGAGAAACTGATGTCAGTTTGCCGCATGCGAAATACGCCGGTAATTATTTTCGTCAATAAAATGGATCGTGAAGGTAAGGATGCATTTGATCTTTTGGACGAAATTGAAGAGAAACTAGCCATTAGTCTTTGTCCGCTTTCGTGGCCCATTGGACAAGGACATACGTTTAAAGGTGTATATAGCATATACAACAAACACCTTAATTTATTTAATTCTGATAAAACCAAGGTTACGGATTCTGTTGTAGCGGTTAATAATCTTGATGATGAAGCGCTTTTAGATTATCTTAAAGACAACGAAGTACAGACTTTAAAAGACGATGCCGAACTTGTAAACGGCGTTTATGGCGATTTAGATATTAGTTTATATAAAGAAGGTTTAGTGGCGCCTGTATTTTTTGGTAGCGCAATCAATAACTTTGGGATTAAGGAACTTTTAGACACGTTCATTGACATTGCGCCGAGTCCGCGCCACCGCGAAGCAGAACAACGTGATGTATTGGTAGATGAAAAGAATTTTACCGGTTTCGTTTTTAAAATTCATGCCAATTTAGATCCGAAACATCGCGATCGTATTGCCTTTTTACGCATTTGTTCGGGCAAATTTGAGCGCAATAAATTTTACTACCATACTCGTCAGGATAAGAAACTGAAATTCAGTAATCCGATGGATTTTATGGCAAATGAAAAAAGCATTGTTGAAGAGGCTTGGCCGGGCGATGTTGTAGGTTTATATGATAGTGGAAATTTCAAAATTGGCGATACGCTTACTGAAGGCGAAAAGCTTCAGTTTAAAGGCATACCAAGTTTTTCTCCATCAATCTTTAAGGAAGTAGAAAATATGGATCCTATGCGCACCAAACAGCTTGAAAAAGGTATTGAGCAGCTAACGGATGAAGGTGTTGCGCAATTGTTTGTAATGCAACCCGGAAACCGGAAAGTGATTGGTGCTGTTGGAGAACTTCAGTTCGAAGTAATTAACTTTCGTTTAGAACATGAATATGGTGCAAAATGCAGATTCCGTACTTTGAGTTATAGCAGATCGAGCTGGGTAAATTCTACCGATCGCAAAAAACTGGATGAATTTGTAAAAAGAAAACAAGCGCATATTGGAACGGATAAAGAAGGACTTCCCGTTTATCTTGCCGATAACGATTATATGATCAATTTAACCAAACAGGATTATCCGGATATCGAATTTTTCAAAACCAGCGAATTTAAGTAAGTCGGAGGTTAGTAGGCCGAAGTCTGAAGATATACAACAAAGCTCCTTTCAAAATGTTGAGAGGAGCTTTGTTTTTATAACACAATTGGATTCTGGCGATTATCCCCAAAAAAAGAACTTCAATTTTATCTGCTTAACTCCTTAATTCAAATTCCAAACCTTAAAATTCTTCAGTTGCGCTATATCTCCTTTAGCAAATGCAGATATTCCATTTGCATTTTTTCCCGGAAATACCATCGTAGTAATTACTTTTTCTCCTCCATTGGCAAATACTTCTAGCGATGATTGATCAATCAGAATCTGAAATTTTACTTTGCCCTTAAGCGGATGAATCTTTGTTTTTTGAACCAGATTTTTATCCTCTTTGATTCCTTTTTCTGAGCGAGAACAATCTACATATAACTCTTGCTGATCTGCGTAGTAGCCAACTTCTACTTCTTTAACTACATTTCCTTTATCATCTTTAAGTTGCAAAATTTTAATGCCCACGGTTTTCGCATGTTGAAGATCAAATTCTGCATCAATCCAATTGGAATTTGACAAGCTATCCAAGCGCAATTCTCCGCGGATTTCGAGGTTTTGCTTAGAAAAAATGCGGTTTTTTGATAAACTGTTTAATTTTTCCCCGATAATGGATGTTGGTTGCTGAAATAGACGAATGCCTTCCGGTGTTGATCTAAGCGATAAATCTCTGGGGATAGACATTTGTCCTTTCCAAGGAAAAGTTTTACTGTTTCCGGGTTGTAACCAGCCAAGCAAAATCGATTTGGCATTTGGTGCGTTGTTCCAGGGAATTGCGGCATAAAAAGAATCGCCATCATCTACAGTCAATGTCCAATCTGCAGGATTATTATTTTTAAAAGTTTTACCATCAAAATCGCCAATAAAATACTGCATCATTGGTCCGCGCGGGCCGAAAAGCGAAATTGCCAAAACCCATTTCACATCGTCTTGATTTTCATCAACGGCTAAAGGAATTAAAAACGGGCATTCCCACCCATTTCCGGTATTGCCTTCGGGGCCAAAATCACTTAAAGCCGTCCAATCTCTCAAGTTTTTTGAGCCATAAATGAGTGCCTGATGTTCATCTACCATTGCAACTGTCATAATCCATTGTTTAGAAGCGCTATGCCACCAAACATTAGGATCTCTAAAATCTTTCTTATTTAGGTTGAGGATTGGATTTTTCTGATAATTGGTAAACGTTAAACCGCCGTCATTACTGTAAGCCAAATATTGCGATTCATTGTGCTGTTTGGGTAAATCTGCAGTGTAAAATGCCACCAACGGTGCTTTTCCATTTTTTCCGAATCCGCTTACATTTTCTTTATCTAAAACGGCAGAGCCTGAAAAAATCATAGTTGTGGTATCTGCGGTAATTTTTTCAGGAATCGCCACAGGCAAATGTTTCCAATTTACTAAATCTTTACTCATGGCGTGCCCCCAACTCATGTGCCCCCATTTATTCTCAAACGGATTGTACTGATAATACAGGTGAAATTCTCCATTCAAAAAAATCAAACCATTTGGATCATTAATCCAGTTTTTCTCTGCGGTAAAATGGTAGTTCGGACGCCATTGAAGTGTCGGTTCTTGCGCGATACTCTGGAGGGATAAAAGCATCACTGCACAGGCGATAATTTTATTGAATTGCATGTCTTTCTATTTGGTTAAGCAGATTTTATAAACATTTTTAGTTGAAAATAAATTTAACATAAAGCACTTAAAAGTTGCTTCATTGACAGCAAATTATCTTTGTTATTTATTTAAACGCTTTTTTGATGTAAAACAGATAAGCCTTACATTTGGCTAATCCCTCCGTTAAAGAACTAAAACACAGTAACTATGCAAGAACCTTTAAATTTAGATCCTACAAAAATCGATAGCACTTGGGACAAATTTTCATCAACAGCGATGGATTATGCACCTAAAATTGCAACAGCTGTAGTCTCAGCAATTATTATTGCTTTACTGGGATTATGGATTATCAAAATTATCAATAAGATTGTCACCAAAATTTTCGAAAAACAAAAGGTTGACCTTTCGCTCAGACGTTTTTTAAGTACGCTTATCGATTGGTCGTTAAAAATTCTTCTGTTTATCATTGTGATTACTCAACTGGGTGTTCAAACTTCTGCTTTCATCGCGATGATCGGTGCCGCTGGTTTAGCTATTGGTTTGGCTTTACAAGGTTCGTTATCAAATTTTGCAGGCGGCGTGTTAATTCTAACATTACGTCCTTTTAAAATTGGTGATTACATCTCTAGCAGCACAGGTGTTTCCGGAACAGTTGTTTTAATCGATATTTTCAATACGAAATTACAGACACCTCAAAATCAGTTGGTGGTGGTTCCAAATGGAACGCTTTCTAACAGCAGTATTACCAATTTTACAGAACTTGGAACAAGGAGAACCTGGTTTGATATTGGCGTTTCGTACAGTGCAGATTTAAAAAAAGCAAAAGATATTTTATTAAGTGTCGCAGAAAAAAATACGTATGCACACAAAGATCCGGCGCCTCAAATTGTAGTTACAGCGCTCGGAGATAGTTCTGTAAACTTATCTATACGCGTAACAACCTCAAATGATGATTTCTGGACGATGAATGAACAGCTAATTATCGATTGTAAAAAAGCATTAGACGAGGCCGGTATAGAAATTCCATTTCCCCAGACCGATGTACATATCATCAACAATCCTTAAAGGCAGTTTGGTTAAAACAAAAATCCCTCAGCATTTTATCATGATGAGGGATTTTTTATTACCTAATTTTAGTTGTTATTTCAGTTTGCTCAAGGCAACTTTAATACGCGGCATCATATCTTTAATGTCTTGTAAAGTACAGGCGCCAACAGATGCTCTAAACCAAGGCATAGAATCTTCGTTGCCAAAGGCAGAAAAAGGAACTAAAGCTACACCGGCTTCTTTAATTAAATAAAAGTTCACATCTGCACTGTCTTTCAACAATTGGCCATCTTCAGTTGTTTTTCCGATATAATCAATTTTAATGGTCAGGTAAATGGCCCCCATAGGTTCAACAGCATTTACAGCGAAACCTTCTGATTTAAGTTCTTGGAAACCTTCATAAAGCGCGGATAAACTGTCCTGAATTTTTGCCTTAAAGGCGGTTAGAAAACGATCTAGTTCTACTTTATCGGCAAAATATTTTGCCATTGCAACTTGTTCTGCTTTTGGAGACCATGCGCCCATATGGCCAACCAGTGCTTTCATTTTATCGACAATAGATGCCGGCCCAAAACCCCAGCCAACACGCACGCCAGTTGCAGCTAAGCATTTTGAACTTCCATCTACAAAAACAGTATAATCGCGCATTTCTGGTCGTAAACTTACCGGATTTACATGCTCTACACCAAAAGTAAGCAAAGAATAAATCTGATCGTACATCATGTACAAAGGTTTTTCATCCGCTCCGCGAGATTGGTTTTCTTCCAATACAACATCACAAATTTCAGCAAGCTGATCGGCAGTAAACATCGTTCCGGTAGGATTCAATGGTGAACATAAAGCCAATAAAGTTGCCCCTTTCAAATGCGGTTTTAGTTGCGCTGCTGTAGGCATAAAATTATGTTCTGCATCGGTTTCTACAGCAATTGCATTTGCCGATGTTAAGTGGCAATAATGATTGTTATTCCATGATGGAGCAGGAAAAACTACTGTATCTCCGGGATCAATCAGAGCAAGATATGTTGCATAAATTAATGGTCTGGAGCCACCTGCAACCAGAATTTCATTATTTTTATAATCGAGATTGAAACGATCTTTTAAAACCTCTACCACAGTATCGCGTAAAGGCAAGATACCATCTGCCGGCGGATAATTGGTTTGATTTTGATGATAAGCTTCTACAATTCCTGCTTTTAATGCTTCTGGAATTGGATAAATATTTGAATCGAAATCGCCAATAGTCAAATTCGCAATGGTTGCACCTGTGCGTTTCATCTCATTTACTTCATTTCCAATTTTGATAATCTCTGAGCCAATTAATGAGTTGGCGAGTACTGAAACTTTCATATTTTTTGTTTTTAACCTATACAGCTGTTTGTTACCGATCTGATTTTATTATTTAACCAGATTTTCGATCGCTCTTTTTACTTTTTCGAAACCAAACTGACTACAAACGGCTTGCATTGATGCAGAAATTTCTTCGTTGCATAAATTGCCAATGCTCCCCTCATGAGTATGATGAATTTGGTTAGATGGAGCAAAAGTACCGTTTTCTATCTGTTCGCCAACAATTTTATATGCTTCTCTGAAAGGAACGCCTTGCAAAGCCAAATCATTTACCACTTCTACACTAAATAAGTAATCGTATTTTTTATCTTTCAGGATATCATCTTTAATGCTGATATTCTGAAACATGAAGGTTGCCATTTCCAAACATTCGTTAAGCGAAGAAATTGCCGGAAAAAGGTTTTCTTTAAGCAATTGCAAATCGCGGTGATAACCTGAAGGAAGGTTGGTAATCATCATAGCAATTTCATTTGGCAATGCCTGGATTTTATTGCAACGCGAACGAATTAGTTCAAATACATCCGGATTTTTTTTGTGTGGCATAATGCTGGAACCGGTTGTTAATTCTGGCGGAAAGCTGATAAATCCGAAGTTCTGATTGATGAAAAGACACACATCCATCGCCATTTTAGCCAATGATGCAGCAATCGCAGACATCGCCTGCGCCAGAATACGTTCCGTTTTACCACGGCCCATTTGCGCATATACCACATTGTAATTAAGGCTTTCAAAACCCAATAAATTTGTAGTAAGCGTACGGTTTAATGGAAATGATGATCCATAACCCGCAGCAGAACCTAAAGGATTTTTATTGGTAATTTTCCAGGCAGCAAGCATCAATTCTAAATCATCTGCTAAACTTTCTGCATAAGCACCAAACCACAAGCCAAAAGAAGAAGGCATTGCAATCTGAAGATGCGTATACCCCGGCATCAGTTTATCTTTATGCGTATTGCTAAGTTCAATAAGTTGGTTAAACAAAACCGAAGTATTGTTTACCATATCTTCTATACAGCTTCTGAAAAAGAGTTTCAAATCTACCAGAACCTGATCATTACGAGAGCGGCCACTGTGTATTTTTTTGCCTGCTTCTCCAATACGTTGGGTAAGCAACCATTCTACCTGAGAGTGCACATCTTCTACACTGTTTTCGATGGTGAAATTGCCAGCCTCAATTTCTGCATAAATATTCTTCAGTTCGGCTTGTACTATGCTGAGTTCTTCGGCAGTAAGCAAATCGATTGTTTCTAGCATTTGGGTGTGTGCAAGCGAACCAAGCACATCAAATTTTGCCATCTGCAAATCCAGTTCGCGGTCTTTACCTACAGTAAAACTTTCTACAAATTGGTTTACATCAATATTTTTTTGCCAAATTTTCATTCAAAAAATCATTTAAAACCTGCAAAATACTTCGTACAGATTCAATTAAAACATGTGTTAAAGGCTTTATTTCGCCCAAAAAATTTATCGGCAAAAGTACGATAAATCGGTCATAACTCAGACACTTAACATTTGTTAATATATCTTAATCTTGGAAAAAAACCCTTATAATTCTTATTTTGTCGAAAACAACCTTTATGAAGAAAACCAAATTTATTTGCACGCTTTTGTTGCTTGCCAGCACTTTGGGTGTACACGCACAAGAGAAACCCGCCTTAACCTGGAAAGATGTTTCTAAATGGACTTTCAACCGGGGCAATTCATTATCTGCAAACGGACAATGGCTGGCTTGGGCAAGCGGACCAACCGAAGGCGATTTAAAACTGACCATTAAAAAAACTTTCGATACCTTACAATACAGCTATCCCATTGGTGCAGTGGCCAATACAGCTGTATTCTCTAAAGATTCTAAATATGCGGCTTTCAAAGTTTCTCTGACAGATGCAGAGGCAAAAGCGGCAAAAAAGACCAACAAGCAGCAGTATGATAAGTTAACAATTGTATCTCTGGCAAACAATAAATCTGTTGTTTTTGAACGAGTAAAAAGTTTTGATTTCTCTGGCGAACAGGCAGACTGGATTGCCATTCAATTTGCTGCTTTAGAAAATGCAGCAAAAGATAAAGACGCAGCAAAAGGAACCGATGTTATTCTTTACCAGCTTAGCACAAAGAAAATTTTTAATATTGGCAATGTATCTGAATTGGCTTTCAATAAAGCAGGCACACAACTGGCCTATCTTATTGATGCAAACGGGCAGAACGGAAATGGAGTTTTTCTGCGTGATATGAAAACCGGAATTACCACCGCACTCGATAACGATAAAGCCAGTTACAAAAGTCTGAACTGGAATGATGTAGGAACAGCTTTCGCATTGTTAAAATCGAACAAAAACGATAAATATAAAGATGAGGTCTATTCGGTTTTAGGTTTCAATAAACTAAATGGTGAAGCCACTGTAAAAACAGTTTACAACGGACTGGAAGATGCGAATTTTACAAAAGGAATGGGCATTAACGAAAATGCAAATCCATATTGGTCTGACGATCAGGGAACATTATTTTTTGGCATCAATACTTTAGAAAAAAAGGAAGATAAAAAAACCGACAGCAAAAAGGATTCTACTGCTACGGCTAAAACCGATCCTAAAAAAACAACTACAAAGACAGATAGCGCAGCAAAAGTAAAAACAGATAGTTTAGCAAAAACAAAAGCTCAACCCAAAAAAGAAGATATTGAAAAACCAGATGTATCCATTTGGAATTGGCAAGATAAACGCCTGCAATCTGCGCAACAAACCCAAGAAATGCGCGATAAAAAATTTAGTTACCTAAGCGCTTATCGCCTTGCAGATAAAAAATTTGTTCAACTCGCAGATAGCATTACACGCACGGTAACCATTGCGCCGAATAGTTTGTATGCTATTGGATATGATCTAAATGCCTACGAATTAATGGCCAATCTAGACGGACAAAGCTACGCAGATATTTATCTAACGAACCTTAAAACCGGTGTAAAGAAACTGCTTTTTAAAAAAATGTACACATCTAGTGGCGGCAGACTAACAACTGCACCAAACGGGAAAATAGCTTCTTACTATGAAGACGGCATTTTTTATAGTATCGATTTTGAGACCGGAAAAAAATCTAACTTAACCGGAAAAATCAAATCTTCTTTTGTAGATGCGTTGGACGATCATAACATTCAAAAACCTGCAACACAAAACCTGGGCTGGTCTGCAGATTCTAAGTTTGCTTTGATTAAAGACAATTTTGATTTATGGAAAATTTCTGCCGATGGAAACAGCGTCACGCCACTATCAAACAACTGGAAAGCAAAAAAACAGGAAGTAAACTACCGCTATTCTATTTATGATGATGAAAAAGGTATTGATTTGAATAAAGACCAATATTTTGCTGTATTTGATACACAAAATAAACAAGCTGGAATAGGATTGCTTGCCTCCGGAAAAAATAAAATTGAGGTTCTTTTTATGGACAACAATACTTACTCTGCTCTTGCAAAAGCAGAAAAATCTGAAACGTATGTGTTCACCAAAAGTAATTTTGCAAATTCGCCAACATTGTACGCATCAGCCTCGCCAAAACTACTGAATCCGAAACAGACAAATACAAACACACCTGATCAGGCTAAATACGCGTGGACCGCTGGCGTAAAACTCATCAATTATGTAAGTGCCAATGGCGATAGTCTACAAGCTGCAATGTATTTGCCGGCGAATTATCAGCAAGGAAAATCTTACCCAACAATTACCTATATCTATGAACGCCTAACAGATAATTTGAATGCATACAACATGCCTTCTTTTCCTGGCGGTGGTTTTAATACCGCATTGTATACCAGCAATGGTTACGTGGTTTTAATGCCAGATATTAAATACAAATTGAATGATCCGGGAATGTCTGCTGTAGCTTGTGTGGTTCCGGCAGTACAAGCGGCTATTGCAACAGGAATCGTTGATGCAAAAAACGTTGCTATACACGGCCACTCCTGGGGCGGTTACCAAACGTCATTTCTGATTACACAAACCAATATTTTTAAAGCAGCAGCAGCGGGTGCGCCACTAACCAATATGATTAGCATGTACAGTTTAATTTATTGGAACAGCGGCGGTGCCAATCAAGCTATTTTTGAATCTAGTCAAGGTAGATTAACTCCGGGATACTGGGACAATTGGGATGCTTTTACCAGAAATTCGCCCATTTATCACATCAAAAAAGTACAGACGCCTTTATTGCTTTTACATAACGATAAAGATGGCGCAGTTGATTATACGCAAGGAATTGAATATTACAATGGTTTAAGAAGATTAAATAAACCAGTAGTGATGATAACCTATAAAGGGGAAAATCATGGTATATCTAAATTACCGAACCGAAAAGATTATGCTGTAAGGATGATGGAATATTTTGATTATCAACTAAAAGGGAAACCAGCTCCGGATTGGTGGAGCAAAGGAATAAATCGGTTAGATATGGAAAAACACCTGGAAAACCGTGCTTTCGATGAAACACAACAGAATTAAAACAAAATTGCCGCCAGTAATCTGGCGGCAATTTTGTTTTAATGTGTTTGAATTATAAAATCACAGGTTTAAGCATATTAACATATCCTTCTACACCTTCCGCCACTTCGCGTACATATAAAAATTCATCGGCCATATGCGATCGGCCAGAAAAACCCGGACCAACTTTTACAGAAGGAATACTTAATAAAGCTTGATCTGAGGTGGTTGGCGAACCATAAGTAGTTCGGCCTAAAGCCACGCCGGCCAAAACAACGGGGTGATTTTTATCAATAGAAGAAGGTTTTAAGCGAATAGAACGGGGAGTAACATCGCAATCTACATTTGCGCGGATAATTTCCAGAACTTCCTCATTGGTATAGGCATCTGTAACCCGAACATCAACTGTAAACGTACAGTTTGCAGGTACCACATTATGTTGAGAACCTGCATTTATAATGGTTACGCTCATCTTTAACGGACCAAAAACCTCAGATACTTTCGGGAATTGATAAGTTCTGAACCATTCAATATCTTTCAATGCTTTGTAAATGGCATTTTCACCCTCTTCGCGTGCAGCGTGACCAGCTTTACCGTGCGATACGCAATCTAACACCAAAAGGCCGCGTTCTGCTATAGCCAGATTCATTTCTGTAGGCTCACCTACAATACCAAATTCCAGTTCGCCTAAATCTGGTAAAACCAGCTCCAAACCATTATTTCCGGATATTTCTTCTTCGGCTGTTGCAGCCAGGCAGATGTTATACTTTAAGTTTTCCTGCGCATAATAATACAGAAATGTACCAATCAGCGAAACCAAACATCCGCCCGCATCATTGCTGCCTAAACCAAAAAGTTTATCTCCTTCTATAGCGGCATCATAAGGATCGCGAGTGTAACCAGAGTTCGGTTTTACGGTATCGTGATGAGAGTTTAGCAACAACGTTGGCTTTGATGCATCAAAATATTTATTGTAAGCCCACACATTGTTCATTTTCCGGTGAATCTGAACACCTCGCTCTTCCAGAAACTGCGCAATTAGATTTGCCGTTCGGTCTTCTTCTTTACTGAAAGACTGAATACGGATCAATTGCCGCAACAAATCCAGACTTTCTTTTTGTATATTTTCTAACAACATAGTATCAAGTAATTGGTGTGAAGCATCAAGAACATCTTTCAAACTTTACACTTTTTTATTTGCTTCAATTTACCTGCTTTTAGCTTTCTTTGGTATATAAATCTCCTGCTTTCAAAGCAGAAAGTTTAATTCCTTTAATCAAAGAAGAACTAAAGCCGTTGTGTTCCATTTCATTTAAACCAGCAATGGTACAACCTTTCGGCGAAGTTACTTTATCTATTTCAGATTCGGGATGTGTTCCGTGCAATAAAAGCAAATCTGCCGCTCCTTTTGCCGTTTGAACAGCCATTTTCAGCGCTTCATCTGCGTGAAAACCAATCTCTACACCGCCTTGAGAGGCCGCGCGTATGGCGCGTAAAAAGAATGCAATACCGCATGCACAAAGCGCTGTGGCAGAAGTCATCAGATCTTCATTGATTTTTACAACGGAACCAACAGTTTCAAACATCCGGGTGATTTCTGTAATATTTTCTGCCGATGCATTGTCGCTCGCCATGCAAGTCATGGATTGGCCAATGGCAATTGCAGTATTTGGCATAACACGGATCACCTCAACATCATTACCTAATTTTTCGCGAACGGCCGCACAACTCACGCCAGAAATAACTGAAATTACCAAATGTTTATCCGGATTTATAACTGGTTTAATTTCATCCAAAACCAAGTTAAGTTGTTGAGGCAATACCGCCAAAATAACAACATCGGCCGAGGTAACGGCTTCCTTATTGTTATTTCCAACTTTAAAGCCGGCATCTGCAAATGCTTTAAGATGATCAATATTCCGGCGGGTAAGGATAATGTTTTCGGCTTTCTCAAAATCGGCTTTTACCAATCCTTTCGCTAAAGAAAGGCCAATATTTCCGCTCCCGATAATGGCAATTTTTTTCATGTGGTTCGTTTTATTTTAGGTGATTACACCGGTTTCAATCATTATTTAGCTTTTACCACAAAGGCACTAAGACACGAAGTTTAATTAATATCTCTTTGTATTCTTATTGGCTTAGCGGCTACCTATATATACAAGTTATCTTCAGGGTTTCATCTTTGTGCCAAAAGTACCTTCATCAAGTTGTGGAAGTTCATCGGCTTTGCCAATATATACCGCAGTAACACCTTTTTTAATGGCATCAAAAGCATTATGCAATTTAGGGATCATACCGCCTGCAACAGTTCCGTCTGCTTTCAAACCGTCAAATTCATCGGCTTTAATTTCGCGAACAACTGTAGCCTCATCATTTACATCTTTCAATACACCTTTTTTCTCAAAACAGTATACCAAACGCGTATCATAAAGTTCAGACATTGCAACTGCAACTGCAGAAGCGATTGTATCTGCATTGGTATTGAGCAATTGCGTTTCACCATCATGTGTAATGGCACACAAAACAGGAACCAGTCCGGCTTTAAGCAAACTATCCAATGTTGATGAAGCAACTGAATTTTCATCTAAATCACCAACATAACCATAATCGATTTCTTTAACCGGGCGTTTTTTTGCTTTGATAACATTTCCGTCTGCACCGGTTAAACCAATGGCATTACTGCCTTTTGCCTGTAGTTGTGCTACAATATTTTTGTTAATCAAACCGGCATAAACCATCGTTACAATACGTAAGGTTTCAATATCGGTAATCCTCCGGCCGTCTACCATTTTCGCTTCAACGCCTAAACTTTGGCCCAACTCTGTGGCAATTTTACCGCCTCCGTGAATCAGAATTTTATCGCCCGGCAAAGCAGTAAAATTTAAAAGAAACTGGTGTAAATTTGCAGAATTATCAATAACGTTTCCGCCGATTTTTATAATGGTTAGTGGTTTCATTTTTTCGTGTTTTCGTTATTGCGAGGCACGAATCAATCCCTCTAATAAAATTGTTTCGTGCCTCGCAATGACGGTTTACTATTTACAATTCTCCCAGCATGGCTTTCAGAACGGCTTGTGCAGCCCACAAACGGTTTCCTGCTTCGTGAATTACGAGTGAGTTTGGCCCGTCTAAAATTTCTGAAGAAAGTTCCAAATCCCGACGTACCGGCAAACAATGCATTACTTTTGCATCATTGGTGATGCTCAGCTTACTGTTGTTCATCATCCATTCGCCCGAAACCGGAAATACCTTTCCATATTCTGTGTAACTGCTCCAGTTTTTCACGTAAACATAATCTGCATTTTTCAACGCTTCATCCAGATTGTGTTCTATCTTTGCGCCATTGGTAAAATCAGCAGAAAGTTCATAGCCTTCCGGGTGTGCAATAGTAAAATCAACCATTCCTTCAGCTTGCGCTTTACACATCCATTCTGCAAATGAATTTGGAACGGCTTGTGGCAAAGCTTTAACATGAGGTGCCCAAGCCAATACAACTTTGGGTTTGGCTGCCTTATCTTTCCAGGTTTCTTCTATTGTGATGATATCTGCAAAACTTTGTAAAGGATGGCGCGTAGCACTTTCAAGACTTACTACAGGAACCGCGCAAAATTTCACAAATTTATTGAAGAAATCTTCGCTATAATCTTCTTCTCTATCGCTCAGTTTTGGAAAAGAACGAAGGCCCAGAATATCACAATACTGACCCATAACAGCCGCTGCTTCTCTGATATGTTCTACTGTAGAACCATTCATCACAACCCCATCCTGTGTTTCAAGTGCCCAACCTTCTTTATCCAGGTTCATCACCATAACATTCATCCCCAAATTTAATGCAGCCTTTTGGGTACTTAAACGGGTACGCAAACTGGGGTTCATGAAAACAAGTCCGAGGGTTTTGTTTTTACCTAAATCCTGATGCGCATATGGGTTTGCCTTTAATGCAAGTGCGTCTGCAACGAATTGCCTGATGTTTGGAACATCTTGTACGGAAGTGAACAACTTCATCTTTTTATGAGGTTAAAGGTTGAGTGTTAAAAAAGTTGAAGATTTCCCTCAACCTTCCAACACTCAAAATTTATAAAATGCGATTATCACCGCTTAATTTCAAATATTGTTGTGTAACATATTATTTTACCAACTGCGCAAACGCCGATAAAAACTCATCAGCATGTGCTCTTGTTAAGTTTAGTGCAGGCAGTAAACGAATCACATTCGGCTTTGCTTCTCCCGTAAAGATAAAGTGCTTAAACAACAACTCTTTCTTAACATGAGCCAATTCTTCAGGCAATTCAATACCGATCATTAAACCTCTTCCGCGAACTTCTTTTACCTGGCTAAATTTTTTCAGCTCAGAAATCAGGTAGTTTCCAGTTTCTTCGGCATTTTGCATCAGGTTATCTTGCTGCATAACTTCCAAAACGGCCAATCCAGCGGCGCAAGCCAAATGGTTACCGCCAAAAGTTGTACCCAATTCGCCATGCCAAGGTTTAAATTTTGGAGCGATAGAAATCCCCGCGATCGGAAAACCATTCCCCATTCCCTTTGCCATTGTATATACATCAGCTTCTACACCCGCATAATCATGAGAATAGAATGAGCCTGTACGGCCATAACCGCATTGAACAGAATCTGCGATGTAAACGGCATTATATTCATCGCAAAGCGAACGGATTTTCTGTAAGAAACTTTTTGAGGCTTCTTTAATTCCGCCTACACCTTGAATACCTTCGATAATTACGGCCGAAATTTCATTCCCTTGGGATTTAAAAGTTTCTTCTAAAGCAACTTCATTATTAAAAGGCAGAAAAATAACGTTTTCAGTTTGATTAACAGGCGCTACAATTTTCGGATTATCGGTCACTGCAACCGCTAAAGAAGTACGACCGTGAAATGCGCCGCTAAAAGCGATTACTTTTTTTCTGCCATTGTAAAACGATGCCAGTTTTAGTGCATTTTCATTGGCTTCTGCACCAGAATTACATAAAAACAGTTGGAAATCTTTTTTGCCAGAAACCTCACCCAATTTCTCTGCAAGCTGGCTTTGTAAAGGAATTTTAACAGAGTTGGAATAAAAACCAACTTGATTAAGTTGATCTGTTAGTCTGCTTACATAGTGCGGATTGGTGTGCCCGATAGAGATTACCGCGTGGCCGCCATATAAGTCTAAATATTTTTGTTCGTTAGCATCCCAAACATTACTGCCAGATGCTTTTGTAATTTCTATATCGTTAAGAGGATAAACGTCGAATAGGTTCATTTTTTTTAAGGTTAAAGACTAAAGACCAAAGACTAAAGCTTCCGACATATTTCCTATAGCGGTATGCTAAATCAGTAATTTTTAATCGATGAGTATTTATGGTCGCAAATGTTTTATTAAGCCTATTAACATCGCTTTAACTTCGCCGGCCATTTTATATATTTCTAAATATTGCTTTCATCAGGATATTCCAAATCTCTTGCGAGAAAACATGCATATTCCATTTCCTGAACCGAGCCTAACGCATTATCAAGAAAATGTGCAAAATCTTTTTCAGTTCGCCGACCTGCTCCTTCAACAATGTTTAAAGGAGCCGAATAAGCTGCTCTTTTTATCTGACTGTATAAATCATATTTTTCATGAGCGGGTAATGCAGGTAAAATAACCTTGTAAACATGCAAAACCATCAAATGTGATTTCTTCCAAACATCAAGCTTTTGGTAATCTCTCATTTTCTAAGTTTAAAGGTAAGAGTAAAAAGACTAAAGCTTAATGCAATAATATTCAAATCATTACTTCCTTTATAATGACACCATGCTATTTTCGCTTTGGTCTTTGTTCTTTCTCCTTTAGTCTTGAATTAAAAGTTCGCTGCTTTCAATCTTAGACCCGCTGTTTCTTCCAGACCAAACATTAAGTTCATATTTTGAACCGCTTGTCCGCTGGCGCCTTTTAACAGGTTATCGATAATGCTGATAATAAACAATTTATTGCCATGTTTTTCTACATGTACAAGTGCCTTATTGGTGTTTACTACCTGTTTAAGATCGATATTTCGCCGACTTACATGTGTAAAAGGATGCGTTTCGTAATAGTCTTCATATAAGGCTTGTGCTTCTTCCAATGATAAATCGCTCTCTAAATACATAGCAGCTAAAATGCCACGGGTGAATGCCCCGCGTTGCGGAATGAAACTCAACCCCTCCGCTCCTGAAGAGGAACCAGCCTGACGAAGGCTCTCGCCTATTTCATTTAAGTGCTGATGTTCAAAAGCTTTGTAAATGGAAAGGTTATTGTTTCTCCAGCTAAAATGAGAAGTTGTAGCCAAACTTTGTCCTGCGCCAGTTGAACCGGTAGTGGCATTGATATGAACTTCGGCGTTTATTAATCCTTTTGCAGCCAAAGGCAATAATCCCAATTGGATGCATGTCGCAAAACAACCTGGGTTAGCAATATTTTTTGCCCACTTTATTTTCTCGCGGTTTAACTCGGGAAGTCCGTAAACAAACTCACGGGTTTCGAAACTAGAATTTGCAGTTAACCTAAAATCCTGGGATAAATCGATGATTTTGATATTTTCATTGATTGGATTGGCCGCTAAAAACTTCTTTGCATCGCCATGTCCAACGCATAAAAACAATACATCAATATCTTGTGGGATATCATTTACGAAACGTAAACCGGTATCACCAATCAAATCCGTATGTACATCAGAAATTAAGTTTCCGGCATTACTGGTACTGTTTACAAAAGCAATTTCCACATCTGGGTGATTCACCAGAATACGAAGCATTTCGCCTCCTGTGTATCCGGCGCCACCAATAATGCCTGCTTTAATTTTATTACTCATAATCTTTCTATCATTTATAGACGATATGAAAATTATATTTTTAAAATTTCATTCGACTAGTTGTCCCGAAGAATCGGGAAGCTCAGGGTGAAACTAAAAATAGATTGCTTCGTTGTTCCTCCTCACAATGACGATTTGTGAAGAAACCCTCAGCCTTCCACCTCTTAGCCTTCAGCCTCGTTATTCACTTTATGCCAAATCATCACCTGGTTACCGAAAATTTTCGAGAAACCTTTAACATCTTCACCGCTCCATGCGTTATTCATTTCACCATAGCTACCAAATTTATTGCTCATTAAATCGTGGTTAGATTCAACACCAATAATCTGGAAACGGTAAGGCAATAGTTCAACAAAAACTTTTCCGCTTACAAATTTCTGTGTATCGGCTAAGAAAGCTTCAATGTTCCGCATAATCGGATCGTGAAACTGACCTTCATGTAACCAGTTGCCATAGAAAGAAGACAATTGTTCTTTCCAGCTTAACTGCCATTTAGTTAATGTATGTTTTTCTAAAGTGTGGTGTGCTTTTATAATCAATACCGGTGCGGCAGCTTCAAAACCTACACGGCCTTTAATACCGATAATGGTATCGCCAACGTGGATATCTCTGCCAATGCCGAAAGGTTGAGCAATAGCCTGTAATTTCTGAATTGCTCTAACCGGTGCTAAAGTTTCTCCATCAATTGCAACCAATTCGCCTTGATTAAAAGTCAGTTCAATTTTGCGGGCTTCTGTTTCAGAAACCTGAGTTGGCCATGCACTTTCTGGTAAAGTTTCGTGAGAAGTTAAAGTCTCTTTTCCGCCAACTGAAGTCCCCCATAAACCTTTATTAATTGAATACCTTGCTTTTTCTGCACTATATTCAACACCATGTTCGGCTAAATATTCGATTTCTGCTTCGCGGGATAACTTCAGATCACGAATTGGAGTAATGATTTCCACTTCCGGAATCAGGATATTAAAAATCATATCGAAACGAACCTGATCATTACCTGCGCCCGTACTTCCGTGCGCAACATAATCTGCACCGATTTTCTTCACATAATTTGCAATTGCTGTAGCTTGGCTTACGCGCTCTGCACTTACAGAAAGTGGATAAGTTGCGTTTTTAAGCACATTACCAAAAATCAGGTATTTAATACAATCTTGGTAATAGGCTTCAGTTTCATCTACCACAGCATGAGAAACAACTCCTAAAGCATAGGCCCTTTTCTCGATTTCCTTCAATTCTTCATCAGAAAAACCACCTGTATTTACAATTACAGAATGTACCTCAAGACCGCGATCCTGAGCAAGGTAAATACAACAAAACGAGGTATCTAAACCTCCGCTAAAAGCTAAAACAACTTTTTTCTTCATGCTATGTTATTTAAATAATAAAGTAAATAAAACTAAAAGGCCTTTCAACCCGGATTTTGGTTTAGGCTTAACTACTAAACGCTGCTTAATGCGCATAAAACGTTCGTATAATTTGGGTTTCTTTTGCAATTCTTCGGCAAATCTTTTGGCTGCATCGTGTTTTTGTGTTGCCGGATCATAAAGCATAGCAGTACACATACAATTTTTGCGTTCCTTCATTTTTAAAATATCGAAGTTCACACAACTTTGGCAACCTTTCCAGAAATCCTCATCTTGAGTAAGTTCCGAATACGTTACCGGTTCATAACCAAGGTCTGAATTGATTTTCATTACAGCCAAACCTGTTGTTAAACCAAAAATTTTGGCTTTAGGATATAACGATCTTGAAAGTTCGAAGATTTTTTCTTTGATGGCATGCGCCAAACCAGCTTTACGGAATAACGGAGAAACGATTAATCCGGAATTGGCCACAAACTGGCCATGGCTCCAGGTTTCGATATAACAAAAACCAGCCCACGTTCCATCCAGATGAAAAGCAATTACAGCTTTACCTTCCTGCATTTTATTGGCTACATATTCAGGCGAGCGTTTGGCAATACCGGTGCCGCGGGCTTTAGCAGATTCGGCCATCTCGGTTACAATCTGTTCTGCAAATACACGATGTTCAGGAAGTGCAACCTGTACAATAAATTCGTTAATATTCATTAAGTTTCTAACGAAAAAATAAAAGTATTCTTGTTAATTGGGTTTTTAGAGAGGATCAATTCCTCGTTACGTTTAGTATAGAGTACTAAATACGTGGAGTGAAATTTTGCCGGCTCATGGGGAAATGGAATACGGTTTCAAAACGATTAATAAACGTACTCTTCTCAACCGCATTTAGGGTTGTGAAAGAAGAATGTTTATGTAAAAGTAATTTAATCATTTCTAGCGTATTAAAACGGCTTTAACTCTATTGAGGTGCAAAGGTTTAAATAATAATTGAGTTACGCAATAGTTTTTAACTTTTTTACATTTTTATACTAAATGCAAAAACCCCCGAAATTTCCGGGGGCTTTGTTGTTTATTTTTGTGTAAGGGATACCGAAACCCGTGTTCCATCTAAAAAAAAGTTTAGCTTTTTCGGTTTAGCGCCTGCAGGCAGCTGAAATGTCCAAATGCTTTCTGAAGTAGATTCTGGCTGTGGCGAGTTTTCTCCTTCAGAATTGCTGGCAGAAACGGCATTTCCGTTGTCCATTTCTAAACGGGCATCTGAACTCGAAAGACTAAAATATTTTTTGTTTTCTAAAGGGCTTTTGTTTGAAATGGTCAGTTTCAATTTCACTTCAGAACCTGTAGATTTTCCGTCGGCATCTTGCAAAGAAAGTGAGCTGGCCTCAGTTACTTTTACAAAAGCCTCTTTACTTTTACCCAGTATGGCAGAATCTGGTGTAATAGTATACTGAATCGTTTCTGGGGCATTTTCTTCTTTAACCGGTACCGTTACTGTAGTTTCTGTTTTGGTAATTGTGGTATCAGCAGGCGTGTCTTTTTTATCGCTTTTGCATGAAGCCAGAAAAATAAGGCCCGCAGCAGCAATACTTAGAATGGGTTTTTTCATTTTTAATAGGGTTTTTAAGCGTAATACAAATTTAGTTCGTAAGCTTAAAGATATAGTTAACTTACAAACAAATCTTTGAGCATTCAGATAAACCATACTGTACTGATTTTGTTTGCTTTACTCCATGAAAAAAGTACTCAACGGTAGCAAATCTGCGCAGAACTTTAACATCATTTAACTTCTTTTATTGGTATTTAAACACAATATTTGCATGTTAGTATCAAAATGAACTGGCAAACAAATTATTTTATGTTCAGAAAAGATGGATATTTTTACCCATCATCAGGATTAATTATGAAAAACTCTACAAAAAAACTTTTTAAATGCCCCTTAATCTTAACGCTTCTGCTGGCTATACTTTTCTCCGCCTGTAAAAAACAGACTACAGATGATACAATTGCATACTTGCGGGTTACAAATGCTTCTCCATCTTTAGCCACATATAATGTGCTCATCAACGGCAGCACCATTACATCTGCAGCCTTACCTTACGCGGGTGGCACAGCTTACAGCTCCCGAACCTACGGAGATTATACCATTAGCTTTACACCTGCAAGTTCTCTAGTGCCGTTGTATACGTCTACTGTAAACTTGCCTGTAAGTACATATACTTCATTTTATTTGGTGAACAAACCCGGCGGCTTAGATAAACTAACTTTAACAGATGACCTGAGTGTTCCGGCAACAGATAAAGCCTACGTTCGCTTCATTAATTTATCGCCAGATGCGCCAGCAATGGATGTAATAAAATCTGATGGAACAACCAATCTATTCTCAAACAGAACCTATAAAACTTCAAGTTCTTTTATTCAGGTTGATGCGGGTTCATATACCTTAAATGCCAAAGAAACCAGTACCGGAACGGTAAAAGCTACGCTTACCAATTATACTTTTACAGCCGGTTATCATTATGATGTAATTTATGGTGGTATGGTAACACCTGCCAGTGATTCAGAAAGAGCGGTGAGCTTAAACGCGATATTGATCAAATAACATTTACAAAATATTAGAAATCCTCTGTAACCAAGAGGATTTTTTTTGCCTAAAATTCAAGTTATGGTCAATAAGTGAAGGCCGACTATGCCTCCAGAATAGTATTTATGGCACATTGGTGTTTAGGGATTTGACATAAACACCAAATAATTTAGAATAATTCAAAATAATTCTTGTATTTAACATTTTTGCGACGTTACTTTGCGATTGTTTAGAACAAATCCAAATAATCATACATGCGCAAAATCAGACTAATTAGTTTAACAATATTAATTTTTGCCTTTAAGACTGTCGCTTTCGCACAACAAACAGCATCGATAAGAGGCACAATTACCACATCCGATGGGAAACCCGCTCCATTTATTTCGGTAGGAATAAAAGGTAGAAATATGGGTACAACATCAAATGAAGCTGGTGTGTTCAGCATTACGAAACTGAAAGGTGGCACCTACATTGTTAAGGTATCGGCCGTAGGCATCAAACCTGCAGAAAAAGAAGTTACTCTTACTTCTGGCGAAACCAAACAGGTGGATTTCACATTAAGTGAGAACAACGAAATATTACAGGAAGTTACCATTGCCGCGATAAAAGATAAATATAAAGTTAGTTTGCCTTCTGCGACATTACGGCTTAATGAACCCCTATTGGAAGCGCCACAAAACATACAAATTGTTAGCAATCAAGTGATCAAAGATCAGCAAATTATCAGCATGAGCGACGGATTGATTCGCAATGTAAGTGGAGCAGTCCGCCTGGAGCACTGGGGCGATTTATATACCAATATCGTAATGCGAGGGTCGCAAATCCAAGCCATGAGAAATGGCTTTAATGTGGTATCGTCATATTGGGGGCCACTAACGGAAGATATGAGTTTTGTAGACCATATCGAATTTGTGAAAGGCCCGGCCGGATTTATGCTGGGCAATGGCGATCCTAGCGGGTTGTATAATGTAGTGACCAAAAAGCCTACGGGAATCAATCAAGGCGAAGTTTCCTTTACTGCCGGAAGTTATGATTTATACAGAACAACGATAGATCTGGATCATAAACTTACACAAGATGGAAAATTTCTCTTTCGTTTAAATGCTGCAGCGCAGAATAAAGCTTCTTTCCGTCCGTACGAACAAAATGATCGCTACAGCTTTGCGCCTGTATTAACCTATCAAATTACACCAAGCACCAAACTGACTGCAGAATATGTTTTGCAAAACGCTAAGATGACTGAAGTAGGTTCTTACTACATGTTCAGTACTGAAGGCTATGCAACATTGCCAAGAGATTTTACGCTTACGCAGCCAGGGGTTCAGCCAACACGTATTACAGATCAAAGTGTAACGTTAAACCTTCAGCAACAACTGGGGCAAAATTGGAAACTAACAGCCCAGGCTGCTTATTATAAATACATGCAAACAGGTTCTAGTTCGTGGCCTTCAGCCGTTTATCCAGACGGAACGCTGATCAGAAACATCGGAATCTGGGATGCTGAAAGTTCTATGAAACTTGCTCAGTTGTTTGTAAATGGAACTGTAAAAACCGGTGGCATTGTGCACCGCATTCTTGCTGGTTTTGATGGTGGTAAGAAAAATTATATCGCAGATTGGGGTCAATCTCACGATCTTGATCTGGCATTCTCTCCTTTCAATCTAAACAGTCCGAATTATGATTTCCCATCAAACGGATATCCAAATTTTGATCGCTCTACGAGCCTTTTGGAAAGAGCAACTGCAGCCGGTGGTTTAATGGATCAAAAATATTTGAGTGGATATGTACAAGATGAACTTGGATTTTTCAACAATGTATTGCGCTTAACCCTTGCCGGACGCTATACATATGTAAGCCAATCTGCATGGGGCGCTTCACCTGATAAAGCAAAACATGTAACACCAAGAGTGGGATTAAGTGTTTCTGTAGACAAAAATACGTCAATTTATGCTGTGTATGATGAGGCTTTCACGCCTCAATCTGGCTTGGTACGCAACGGCACAACACCAAAACCAATCACAGGCAATAATAAGGAAATCGGGATCAAAAAAGATTGGTTTGATGGCAAATGGAATACAACATTATCGGTATACAGAATCATGAAGCAAAATGAGCTTACTGCCGATCCATTTAATCAAGCGGGTGAAAACTTCAGTATTGTTGTTGGTGAAAAGAGAGCACAGGGCGTGGAGTTTGATCTTCGTGGAGAATTAGCTAAAGGATTAAACCTGATTGCGAATTATGCATATACTGATGGAAAAGTAACGTCTCTGGCCGAAGGGGTCCAAAACTCCACAATTTATGTTGGGCAGGTTATTCCGGGATTTGCAAAACACACTTCAAATGCTTGGTTAACCTATGCGGTACAGGAAGGTGGATTAAGAGGCTTCGGAATTTCAGGTGGTTTTACTTACCTGGCGGGGAGAGCTACGCAGAATTTCAGTCCGACCAATCCTGAGCAGAACTTGCCAGATTATTTCAAACTGGATGGCGGTTTATTCTGGCAGAACAAAAAGCTTAAAATAAACGGAAACGTATTCAACATCCTGGATAAGTATTTATTTAGTGGTTCGTATTATACCAATTACTGGAATGCACCAAACTACGACCAGCCTGCTTATTCATGGCAAGCAGAAGCGCCAAGAAATTACCGAATAAGTATCGCATACAAATTATAAAAAATAATAAGTGTAACCAATAATAATTAACTGCTCCGGCAATATTCAGATCAGATGGTTTATTGCCGGCGTACTTGAATTCAGAAAAAATGAAAACTAAAATTTCTTTACTTGTATTGTTCATCGCTTTTAGCGTATCTACTGCATTTGCACATGCTTTATGGATAGAAACTTCTTCAACAGGCCAGAAAGGCCAGCCACAGGAAGTGAAAATTTTCTTCGGCGAATACGAAAGCAAGGCACCTGATACCGCTGCAAAATGGTTCAGCAATCTAAAAGATTTCAAAATCCTGGTAACAGCGCCAAATGGCAAAAGCCAGTTTTTAACAACTACAGAAAAAACACTTTTCTATACAGGAACATTTACACCAGACCAGGATGGCGTGTATAAATTATCTGTTGTGCATGAAGTTGCTGCAGTTTTTGAACACGCAAAAATTGAATATTATGCCTTTGCAGATGTTGCAGTTGGTAGTGGCAAAAAAGTTGCAGGTTTCCCTTCTGGTGCAACTTTAACTTTACAGCCGGAGAAAAATGCTGCAAAGGCTTCAGAAACAACATACATAGCATTGTGGAATAAAGCCGCTTTTGCGAAACAAAAAATTGCAATTGTAAATCCTGACGGAAGCAAACAAAATCCAGAAACAGATGAAAAAGGAAAGTTTGTTGCGAATACCACTCAAAAAGGAAATTATTTTATCGAAGCATTTACTGAAGATAAAAAACCAGGAAAACTGAATGGTAAAGACTATGAAAAAGTCTGGTATTTGGCTACTTATTTCGCGGAAGTGAAGTAATTTTAGAAAAAAAAACTCATTGCAAAAGCAATTGATCTCAAGGTCAATTGCTTTTGACATTAAATCCCATTCATGACTGCAAAACAATCCAATAAGAAGAAAAATAAAAAATCGAAGATCAGGCGCATTAGCGATTGGTTGCATCTTTGGTTGGGTATTGCAACTGGTTTAGTGGTTTTTTTGTTAGGCGTAACGGGCTGTATTTTCGCTTTTCAAAAGGAAATTACAGAATGGATACACCTCGATGAGATGTATGTTGATGTGCCTGCAAACCCAAAAATAAAACCTTTAAGTATCCTTTTAAAACGTGCAAATGCAACTTTGGGCGACACTAAAAAAGCGAATTTCATAAACACGTTTAAAGCTCCGGAAAAAGCTTGGGAATTTGGAACCTATAAAGCGGGCAACCCCAAAGCTTTCTGGTATTTTGATTCTGTAGAGTATTATGATGTGGTACGCATTAACCCATATACGGGAAAAGTTCTTGCAGTGACCGATCTTAAACATGAATTTTTTGGGGTGATTAAAATGTTGCATTGGAGTTTATTGATCAATCATCCAATTGGTCAACAAATTATCGGCTGGTCTACCTTTATATTCGTTTTCTTGCTGATTTCAGGAATCGTAATGTGGTGGCCAAAAAATCTCAAAAAATCAAACTTCGACAAAAGCTTTAAAGTAAAGTGGACAGCCAAATTTAAACGTCTGAATTATGATTTACACAATGTGTTGGGTTTTTATGTAATGATCATAACACTGATACTCGCACTCAGCGGGATGATTTGGGCTTTCACCTGGTTTCAATCTACAGTATATGTTGTTGCTGCAAGAAGTACGAAACCGCCGGTTTACCTCACAACTCAATCAGACTCCACCCAAACCGTTACCGTTAATGCCTTGGATATTGCCTTTGTAGAGGCGCAAAAAAGATTTAAAGATGTTGATCGAATTGCCATTTCGCCAGCAAGTGGAAAAGGAAATGGCGTAATTTATACGACGGGTTACCGCGGAAAAGAAACCTATTGGAATACAGATGAAATTCAGTTTGATCAATATACAGGCAAGTTTTTAGGCCGGAAAAATCAATCAGATAAAAATGCAGGCGAAGCGCTCATCGCAATGAATTATGATATTCATGTTGGTGCTATTCTCGGCATCGCCGGAAAAATTATCGCCTTTATGGCCAGCCTTGTTGCAGCCAGTTTGCCCATTACCGGTTTCATCATCTGGTGGGGAAAAGGAAAAAAGAAAAAGAAATCAGTCACAACAGAAAATACTGCTCAATAAAATTAAAAAAATGAAAGTTTCAGTTCTATTTGCCATACTCAGCTGCATGACTATTTTCAGCGTAAATGCCCAAACCAAAGTAGAAACTCCAAAAGATAAGTTAGAGAGAGATCGTAAAGCCATTAAATCACTTGCGGGTTTTTACAAAGTGAGTTTCAATTATGCAGAGGTAAATGCGCCAGATACTGCATATAAATTCAGCAAACCTTATAGAAGCCACGGCAATGAATGGGCAGAAATCATTGTAGATGAACCTAAAAAAATCGTGATTCAACACATGCTGGCAATTGATGATTCTACGGTAATCAAACATTGGCGACAAGACTGGACATATGAAGATCCAGAAATTTTGGTATACATGAAAGACAATGCCTGGAAAAAAGTAAAACTCAATCCGGCAGTTGTAAAAGGAAAATGGACTCAAAAAGTATATCAGGTAGATGATAGTCCGCGTTACCAGGGTTACGGAACCTGGAGCCATGTAGGCAATCATGATGCATGGCAAAGCGTAACGGATTCTCCTTTACCGAGAAGAGAATCTACAACGCGTAACGATTACAATGTTCTAAAACGCGGAAGCCGGATTTCTATAACGCCTAACGGGTGGGTGTTTGAGCAAGACAATGATAAAGTACTGCGCGCAGGCACATCAGACAAAGTATTGGCTACAGAAAAAGGTTATGAAGAATTTACCAAAATTGATGCAAAACCTTTTGATTATGCACAACAATGGTGGGCAACACAAGCTGCCTACTGGAAAGATGTACGCTCTGTTTGGGACGATGTTATTGGTGCTACGTCCAATCTAAAAGTGTTGACCAAAGCAAATGGCAAACTTTTATACGAAACACTTTTCTCATTGGGCGATCAATCTGTAAAAGAAAAATGGACAGCACAGCAAAACAAAGAAGCTGTTAAAAAAGCATTAACACCTTATTTAATAAAAGGCTAATTGGCATAGGTAAGTTAATCACAAAAAGCATACTTCAGTTTTTAACCATATAAGACATTTAAGAAACTGAATAACTTCTTGTAAAAGCTTAAATGCTCATATATGTCTTATCTGATTATCTAATCACAAAAAGGATGCTTCAGTTTGTAATCACATCTTGTAAAAGCTTAAACGCTCTTATATGTCTTATATGGTTATCTAATCACAAACAGTATTCTTCGGTTTCTAAACCATATAGACATTTAAGAAATATAGCACATTCTAAAACTTAAATGCTCTTATATGTCTTATATGGTTAACATATCACAAAAAGCATTCTTCAGTTTTAACCATATAAGACATTTAAGAAACTGAGTAACATCTTGTAAAAGCTTAAATGCTCTTATATGTCTTATATGGTTATCTAATCACAAAAAGGATGCTTCAGTTTGAATCACATCTTGTAAAAGCTTAAACGCTCTTATATGTCTTATATGGTTATCTAATCACAAACAGTATTCTTCGGTTTTTAACCATGTTAGACATTTAAGTTTTACACCTGTTGCGATTTTTTAATCAAGCAACGTCCAGGTTTTTCTGGCTTGTACCTGTTGTACCACTTGTTGTTCGGCAACAACGATATTTTCTTTCCGCTGGCCAATGTATTCTAATGTGCTTAACTTATTCCATAAAGCTACCAGAACGCTCATAAATTCATTCACGAGTGCAATAGATTTAAAAATTTGTTTATGGTCATACACCAACTCAATATTTTTGGCCAGCAGTTCTTCAAAATTTCCCGGTGTAACATCTTTCCATTCATAGAAATATTTAAGCAATTCTTCTCGCTCGCGCGGGTCTACCAGTTTAATTGCGGTAAAGAATATATGTGCCAGATTGGAAAAATAGCTGATCAATACTGTTGGTGCTTCGCGATGACTTACATTGCGATAACTGTAAAATATACGCGCAATATATTCGACCAATTTTTCAGAAACCATTCTGATATTTTTTCCGAGTGGAGTGATGTTATCTTTCCCACTGGTTTTATCAATAATCTTAAAAGCGGCGAGTTGAAGATCATTTAACAGCACGCTAAAAAGATCGTAATAACGGATCAATGCCGGATGACTGGTTACTGTAGAACTTGGCGGAATATAATTGCGGTTAATAGTTAACCTGCCGTTTTCATGATAAACTTCTCCAATAGTAAGGTAATAACTGTCTGGAAGTTGTGCAGCGATTTCCGTTTCGGGCAAAATCATTATTCCGTATGCTTTGCTGAGTTCGGGGTACCGAATTGGACTTTCTTCAGGATCTGGAAGACCGGATGGCACACGTTTAAATGGATTTACTGTAAGTAAAATCAAATAGTTACGCGGTTCTGTTTGCCCAAAATAATGGTTGTGCACCAAGTTATCCGCATTATCGCTTTGCGTAATATCTATGTGGCAACCTTCTGGCGTTACGGCATTGCAATAACGCACTCTAACTTCGAGATGGTTGCTTGCCTTTTCCATAATTTCTACATCGTAAGAGTTGCTGTAACCGGCGAAGGGCGGCAGCAAGCCGTAATTGCTGTTGTGTAAATTCAAAGAAACAGCATCTCTAACAAAATCCTGTATATAAAGGTCATTTATGGTAAAATGGTTGCTCGAGAGTTTCATCCCGTTCACCCAATTTATCGGTTTGTATTTTAAAGGCTTAATCATAGGTATGTGGTTTAGATGTAGATGGCGCTTTCTCCTATTTCATTCGGCTTATTTACGTTTTCAGAAACGCGTTTTGCGTAAATGGTCATCTTTTCAGTTATTCCATTTTCTTTAATCTCCAGATCTGGATCAATAAATATATTTCTTTTAAAAAATGAGGTTTTGACAAAGAACATCCAATTGTAACTCTCTGCGTTATCGTCTCTGAATTCTACCGGGTTTTTCGCAAACTTTAAATTATAATCGTCAATAAATTTATGGAACCAGACACCGAAGTTCATATTTTCTGGTGCTTTTACTTTTACTTTTAAAGGTTCTGCATCTGTTGAGCGTTTATACAATTCCAGTTCCAGAACCAGTAGTTTATTAAAATCCAGATGATCCATATTAATGTCTAATGGTGTCGGCGGATATTTCCAGATTTTATAAATCTCTGATGGAATGCTGAGCAAGGCAACATATGCCCACCAAAAAAATAGCGGAACAAAAAATGTGGCAATAGAACCTGCGCCCCACCAACCAAAATATACGGAACTGAGCCAGTTAAAAGCCAGCTGAAAGAGAAAAACTGAAAGTAAACCGGCAATCAGAATGGAGAAAAAAATGAGCATCTTCCGTTCAATAAGTTCTTTTGCGTAATATTTCGTCATTAGAAAAACGAATAAAGAACCCATTAACAAATAAAATATCTGGCAGATAAAATATCCCCAGGGCATAAAATTAAAATTTAGAAAACCCAGAAAACCGGGTAATGCCAAAATAACTGCAATAATCAGAACACTTACAATAAGTTTTTTGTTGTTCAAAAACTGATTCTTCTTGTTCACTATGGCCAGAACTGCCGTAGATATGAGAAAAATAAGCGGGAAAAGCAGGTATCTAACAAAGAAAGATTGAACGTCCATAGATAGGGATGATTAGATTTTGATGTTTTCAGTACAAAAATAATACCTTTAATAAAATTTAATTTTCGATAATAGTTTAAAGTTGTTAGGTTAATATAAACAAAGTAATACGTTTAAAGTTTAATGAAAAAACAATCTTCGCCAAATAACGAAATATTTTCAGACTATAAAGCTGTAGCAAAAGCTGCGGATCTCATTCAGCAAAATCTGATCCATATTGACGATATTGAAATTTTGCCTTTGGGTGCCGATAAACGGGCATTTTCAAAAGATATAGAAGAACAAATTCCCTATTTTTCTGAGAACCGTTTAAAAGACCGCTTGAGCATTACAGTAAACCGGGAAGGTTTATACGATATGTTGCCAGAAGGATTGTTTCACCGGCCACCAAAAGGCAGTTCTGGTATGGATGAAGAAGCGATGATTAAAGATGTGCGCGAACGCCGCGAAGAAGAACGTGTAGCCCGATTGTTTTTTAGCCCTTTTGATGCAGAACTAAACCATATGCGTATTCTTACCGAGCTGTATGAGAACCGCATTGATAAAAAAACCAGTTTTACAGATTTAAACAGGCTTTTTGAGCTCGGGTGGCCGGAGTTTAAATTACTTAATAAAGAGCAAAGCATTATTTGGATGCACATGCTTCCAGAAATTCAGCAAAAAAGAAATGATGCCGATTTTGTGGAGAAAGTATTGAATGCAATCTTTAATATTCCCTTTAAATTATCTGACAACTCTGCTTTTACAAAAGCAGTAAAAATTAGTGCAGATCTGCAAACCAGGCTAGGAGAAAGTGCCTTGGGCATTAACACCATTATTGGCGATGATTTTTCGCCAGAGCATGAGCAACTGCTTTTGCAGATTGGACCAACTTTACCAGAAAACCTGGTTGGCTTTATGCCCGGCCAAACCAACAGAAAAATTCTCGATACCATTCTGGATTATCTTATTCCGGTGGAAACCGAAATTACATTAAGAATGAAAGCCGATGAAGCCCATCAGGAAAGTTTTCTGGAAATGGAGAGTCCTACCAGTTTTCTGGGTTACACCGTTTATATCTGAAATGTTTTCTCTTTAATTAGCAGACGGTAATTTACATGCATACTGCTGCGCAGTTTTAGCTTAGCCAAAGTAAGCTCCAGCAATTCATCCCAATCTTCTGTACTAAGATTTGCCTGTAAATTGGGCACAATAACAATATCTGTGGTACGCACAAAACCTTCATTTGGATTCGCTTTCAACATCAATCCTTTTTCTAAACTCACACTCAAAATGCGATCCGCAAGTTCGTGATGACAGAAATTAATGATGTCAGATTTCGTTACGATACGATCGGCGGTGGTTAAACCATATTTATACGCCTGAACCCGATTGGCTGCATTTAATCTGGATCGGCCGCCCTTACTTTGTGTAAGCAAACGGATACTTTCTGGCGCAAGTTTATTGTTGTTTTCAAAAAGCATAAGTTTACTCCCAACATGAATCCTGTTGGCTTCTTCGGTTTGGGTAATCCAAATATCCAGAAACACAATATCGGCACCATCAAGTGGTTTTACAACAATATAACCCGGCATTTCCTTTACATTTTTAAGGCTGGTGCGGCTTTTCTGTTCAATCAGTGTAATGGTTTGTTCCAGGTTTTTAAGTGCGGTACTCATAAAATCTGGTCCGTAGGCAGAAAATGCTGCCTTTTCATCTCTCAACAATTCAAAAAGATAATCAATCAGTTCTTTGGCATTTCTGGTATCAAAACGTTCTGTACCGCCGTAGCGAATAGAAAAAGAACCATCACCTTTTTCATCTTCATTAGTATAGGGAATTTCATTGTAATTTTTCTCTCTATTATCTTTAAGACTATCTACGGCAAGCATTTGATCAATATCTTCGGTTTTAACCGGAATAATATTGCTCATCACTTTTAAACGGTGTTTTACAGAAATTAATTTTTTATTAACCACCGGAAAAGCGTTAATGCTGATGTGAAGTTCATTGAGCATCTCTTGCGAAATTGCTGCCGGAAAAACCAGTTTAAGCCAGATCAAATCATCGGAGATACGATTTAATGCCGCAGGCTGAAAAATTGCATCAAAAGATGCGGGCCTTTTCGCATATTCTATCGGATATTCCACATCATCTAAAGTTAAAAAACGCTGAGCATAGAACTGTAAAATA
The DNA here is from genome assembly GCF_052343045.1 of Pedobacter terrestris. Lineage (NCBI taxonomy): Bacteria > Pseudomonadati > Bacteroidota > Sphingobacteriia > Sphingobacteriales > Sphingobacteriaceae > Pedobacter > Pedobacter terrestris. The sequence goes on from NZ_CP180264.1 coordinate 4,289,311, forward strand.
TCTGCCTTAATCAGATTTAACAATTGTTTATTTCTGAACGCCGCTTGGTCTGGCGCCCGAAATTCTTCTTCCATAAAACGCTCAGAAAAAGCCGCAATTTGTTCGTCGTGTATATACCAGCGCACCAGCGATAAAAGCTCATAAGTATGATCCGGAAGTGCGTAATTTTTCCAATCGAAAAAGAAATTCAATCCCGATAAAGATTTGACATCTGAAAAACCTGTAAAGCCCAAATACACCGTATTGGGTTCTACCGAAAAGCCCGGTAAGGTATTGGCGGCTAAAGTTTTGTTTTGATCGGCAAGCAAAAACATCTGCTGGCCTGTGGCCATATATTTAATTTCTGCATTAAATAGTTTTACCTTATGCAATGGACTAAAAAAAATATCCTGATGTTTGTTTCCACCTTTAGATTCTTCGCTGACCAAGGTTTTCTTAAACGTAAAATGTGCCTTGGGCGAAATAAAATCTATATTTTCTAAAGGTCTGGCATGTAAAATCGCATGTGCCGGAAGTGCAGACGTAAGATGATCTGGAGCAAGAATACGGCTAATCTTATCAAAGATTCTATTTTCGAGATTTTTTACATCATTAGAAACATTAAATAGCTCATTGCTAAGCACTTCAAGTATAAGTTTAACCAATGGATCAAATTCATTTCCGTCTTTAATGTTCCAGAAATCTTTCGCATTGCGAAGTATTCTATTTCGGATTTCTTCTTTTGACGTGTAAAAATCGGTATTCATAGAGGATGTATAATTTAGTGGTCGGTTGCGTTAGGTAGACAATGGACTGAGGAACAGTGCCGTATTAAAAAAATATTTTTCTCCTGTTAATTTAATGTTAGCCCGTACAGTAATGTCTACCTTTTTTTTGATCTCTGTAATCTTTCTTAAAGGATAAACATTTTCAACTTCTGTAATGCGTACTTCTACGGTTACATCGTACAATCTGGCTTCGTTATCGACGATTGATTTGAGCAGCGATTTTCTGAATTTTTCTTCCCAGAGTGCCTCACTAACGATTAATTCAAAATCAAGATCCCATATTTCACAACCAAAGCGCTCATTGTATCGGTGTTCCCCGTAACGGGTAAAAATAATCAGTTCAATATGGTTAGAAATAGAGCGGCCAAGATCTGCCTGGGTAAGTTCTCCGCCGGCCAGTACCGCACCGAATCTAAATGGCTTGTTATAAAAACTATCGTTCATAAAACCGTTTGGCTTAAAGTTTGTTTACATTCTCGTGTCTTGATACGATCAAAACATAAAATATTTTACTCTAAAACAACAATATATAAAAATTGTTGTGGCTTAATGATAATTTGAGGAGGAAGGGTGAAGCGGGCAGAAAACAAATTATTTTGTGGCTTTGGGTAATTGCGACTAAACATTAACGATCATCCTATGAAACCTGTTAACTCTTTCGAAATTAAAAAGTCGTACAGAATTTTTATCCTCAATTTTGTCTTCTTAACGTTCTTCTCCATCTTTTGTGTATTTCTATACTTTGCCGCGTCTGATCATGAATACAGCCTTCTGCAAGAAAAAGTAAAGGAAACAGAACGTTTGCTTATTCTCAGAAAAGACATTAATACCAATCTTGATTTGGTGCTTCTGCGTTTTAGAGAACTTTCCAGGTTCAAAAACTACAATGCAGATGAGCTAAGTAAACAAGAAATACTGCTTCAGGATATTCAGAATACCAATTTCAGAATTAAAGCGCTTATTGCAAAAAAACCGAAAGAGAGTGTCAGTTTTGATTTGTACGACAAATTAAACAATACAGTTGGCGCAATGGCCGGTTTACAAGATTCTTTATTAACCACACGCTACAGCATTGAGCGTTACAGAAGCCAGTTAGACGATTGCCTGAGAGTAAATAAAGCCGCCGCAAACCGCATCAGAAGCGGCAGATTTGGACGATAAACGACATCCCCTATGATAAAACTAAGCATTAAAGAAAGAAGAGAACAATTTCAGTTTTTTCTGGCACTTTTTGTTATTACCGTTGGTTTACTAAGCTTTTGCATTTTTTATTCTGGCAACCAACGCTACGAAATATCCAAAACAGAACTTGAAAACAAAATTACCGAAGACGAAGAATTTGAACAGACCGTACAAATGGTCATCCCGATTGTAGATACCACATATAAACAGATTGTTAACTACAATCCAAATGTACAGGCGGTATTTCTGAAAAGCGATATATCCAATGCATTAAATTCTATCAAAGCCGCTTATGAGCGCAAAGCTTCAGATTCGAGATACAAAACTTTTATTCAAACAGCACAATTGTATAACGTTCTTTTTTATGACAAACAAGAACAGAAAGGCAATCTGGCGGATATAGAATCACTGAAAAAATCTTTAGAAGATTGTGTCATTTCCAGACGACAGCTTCAGCAATCCCTCTCTAACCGTTAGAAAAACATTATCAACCTATAAAAAAACGCCACCTATGTCTAATACCAAACAAGTAAACGCTAACTCACAGGGATATGTCATTCTATATATCCTGCTTGCAGTAATCTTAATTTCCGGGGCCATATTTCTTTTTAAAAGCTCCCTTTTCGAAAAACGTACCGTAAATGCGCGCATCCTGAAAGATGAAATTTACCTGAATGAACCACTGGTTTTTGCAGACAATACCAAATCTTCAAAAAAATGGCAATGGGAATTTGGAAACGGCGATGTTTCTAAAGTTCAAAACGGCTCTTATCATTATCCTAAAGCGGGTTCATATATCGTACGTATTACAGTAGATGGTGAGCTTAAAGAACAATTTCCCGTTAATGTACGCGATACGGTCAGAACGCAAATAGACAGCATTATTACCATTAGCGGCCCAACTGCTGGTGTAGTAAATGAAGAAGTCCGCTTAGAAGCAGACGGCGATGCACGAAGCTTTGAATGGGCTTTTGGAGAAACCGGACGTGTAGACGTAAAAGGTAAAACCGCTTTGTATACCTACCGTGCACCAGGAAAGTATGTGGTTAGACTGCGCAGCGAAAAAAGCAGATTACCTATTTACCACACCATTATGATTACCGATCCGAATGCAGAATTGGTTGATGGTTTAGTAGCGCCAGGTGATGGGGAAAGAAAAACGATTGACGACATCAGACAACGTTTGCAAGCTATAGCGAATGGTGCCGATTTTAACTCCAATTACTACTATCTGATTAACAAATATATGTGCAGAAGTGAAAAGGTTGCCGTAAATGTAGAAATGAACGGCAAGAAAAAACAAACCGATTTCTATTCGTATTGCATGGGACTTACATTTGGCGGCGAAATTACTGTAGATGAAGCACAACTGACCATTAAACCCAACTCTTCTTGCGCCAGTTTAATTAATATTAAACAACACTCTGGTAACTCACCGGCCGTTGCCGATGTGAAATAAAAAACATCTAATCATCCTATACTAAAGCTCACAACCCATATCTATGAAAAAATATATTGCACTCGCTCTTATCCTATCGGGATTCATCTGTGCAAAAGCACAATCGCCAGCCTCTTTCGGGCGTAAAGTGAAAAATATGCCCAAAGCATATGAAAAACCATCAGAACAATTAAATATAAATGAATCCTCAGGTACTAGTGATTTGCCCTGGATTGTTTTTTCTGATCGTCAGGACAACTACACCACAACCGCACCAGGCGGAAGTTTGATTATGAAGAAAATCAATTTTATGGAACCATTTTATGTTTCTAAAGAAGAAAATGGTTACCTGAAACTGATTAAATATAAAGCCGGAATGATTAAAGGCCGCAAACTGAACGATAAAAAAAGCGTAATCAGTTATGGCTGGATTTCTAAATCTAAATTGCTGTTGTGGCAACGTTCTTTTTCCAATCAGCAAACCGGATACCCGGAAAAAGCAATTGGAATTGTAAACGGGAAAAATCCGCTTACAGAACCAAGATTTTACTACGACAATACCGATTCGATACTGGTATACAACACACCTGAACTGAAAGACCGCAGAACGAAAATCCGCCTGCACGAGATTGCTTACATCTTCAAAAAATCTGAAGACGGCAAAAAATATTTAGTTGGATCTGATGATCAGTTGGTTGCAGATACCGCTTTGAAAAGTGTTTACGGATGGGTTTCTGCAGAAGCCGTACACAGTTGGGGAGACAGACTTTACATTGCCGCAAAAAAAACCGGATCGGATGATTCTACCACAGCTGCCTTTAATAAAGGTTTGCCCGCCGGAAGTTATGTTGCAGACCCGTTGTTGCCGCAAGACAATGTAATCTTACGTGCGCTGCCAGTTGTAGCCAATGAAGATGGCAACTTTAAAGTAGGAACTGCGATTGATGTTTACAATAAAAAAGACAATACACTGCTCACTATAAACGGATCGTCTCTTTCCTTTAAAGACTACATTTTATTGCGCAAAAACAAGAATAAAATTAACGTAGTTTTTGTAGTAGATGGCGGAAGTGCAATGACCAAATATTTCGCTGGAATTACCAATACCATTCAATCTTTCGAAAATATATTTAATGATTTCGACCGCAAAAATATGAGTTATGGTGCTGTAGTATATCGCGCATCAACCGGATGTTCTGTTTCCGGAATTTCAAAAAGTGATGTAACACCAGATTACCGCCGCTTGATGACGTTTTTAACCAATGAAGCGCGCAATACTGAAAGATGTAACGGTGCAATCAACGAACAACCGGTTTTTCAGGCCGTTGGAAATGCAGCAACTTTATTTAAAAACAAAAGCAACCAAACCAACCTGATTGTTCTTGTAGGCAGTACCGGAAATATTGATGATGCGAATGAGCAACAAATTAATCAGCTAAGCAGCGAAATTTCTAAGGTAGATGCCCGCATTCTTGCGCTCCAGGTGTACAGCGATTTTAATCCAACTTTCAACAACTTCGTTATTCAATCCAGAAAACTGGTTTCAGAATCAGCCATTCGCTCTGCAGAATACCGCAAAAATACGATGGTAAAAGGCGAAGGATTAAAAGTATTTCAACCGTATAATACTTCATTGCAAGATTCCATTTCCTATTATCTGGATTATCCTAACAACAGTTTAATTCAGGGTGGCGTGGTATTTCCAACTAAAGGAAGCATCAATTCCAACCAAAGTATCAATACCGCAATGCGCCGCTTTTTGCAACAAACCAATATGGATATCAATGCGCAAATCAGTTCATTAGACAGTGCTTTCAGACATACAGGCATTTCCCGTAAAAACCTTTCATCAAGTGTAGAAAGTTTACTGGCTGCACCCGTAGGCAATCAGGTAGCCGATCAGATGCCGCACAATGAATTCAAATATTTTGCTGCCGCCAACATGAATGGCGAAGCCGTAAAAAACAACCCGAACGATTTGCAATACATGATTGTACTTAACAATATGGAGTACAAACAAATTGTAGACATTTTTTCTTTAATGCTTGGCGAAAACCTGCAACAAGATCAATCTTCTTTCCGCAGCAAACTGCGCAAAAACTACATCAACATTGCTAAAAATTTATTGAAATTAAAGTCATCGTCAGGCGAAATCAAAAGCATGACGCTGGGCAACTACGTAAAGTTAGTTACGGGTTTACCTATTACTACCGGCAATTTTAACACCTATACCGTTGGTGATCTGAACAACAATTCAAAAATGCCTTTGTCAGAATTTGAGAATTACATCCGTACGCTCAATTTATCGGTACAGGAAATTAAACACGCAACACAAATTGAGCAGCAGTTTATTTCTAACGGAAAAAACTACTACTACATTACCGAGAGCAATTTTAATCAACCCGAAAACGTAAAAACCAAATAAGCTTATGGCCATTACGAATTTAAGCGAATCGGTAAAAACCGCCTTACATATTGCCCAATCGCTGGCAAAAGAATACCGCAATGCAAACTTTTCAGCCGCACATCTTTTAAAAGGATTGATGCATAAAGATGTAGGTTTGAGACCTTTTTTACACTCAATTGGCAAAGATGAAGAGTATATTAGCGAATGGGCAGAAGTTAGGATTGATGCTTTAAACAAAACTTCTGATGTGCCAGAAACAGTTTCGAGCACTTCAGAAATACCTGTCGTGTTTGAAGAAGCAGACAACATCAGAATTAAACTTGGCCTTGATCTGATTACGCCAATTTGCGTACTTACAGCTTTAGCCAAAGCAGGAATTGGTTTTTCTGCAGATCAGCTTAAATCTTTCCCAATCAAAGAGCGGGAAATTTTAGATCTGTATGTAAAAGACGAGGAAATTGCGCAAGCCATTACACCAGAATCATCTGCAGGTGCTGCAAAAGCAGAACATAAAAAAACTGGCAATGCGCTGCATAAATATTGTATAGACCGTTTGCAATTGGTTAGAGACGGTAAAACCGATCCGATTATTGGCCGGGATAAAGAAATGCGTATGATGATGGAAATCCTTTGTCGCCGCACCAAACCAAATGTAATTTTAACCGGCGATGCGGGTGTAGGTAAAACCGCATTGATTGATGGTTTTGCATTGGATATTGTACAACAACAAGTTCCGGAAAGTTTGAAAAACGTTCAGCTTTTTGAGCTTGATCTGGGCGCACTTATTGCCGGCGCAGGTTATAAAGGTGAAGTAGAAGACCGACTGAAAAATATCATCAAAGAAATTAAACAATTTGAAAAAGCGGTATTGTTTATTGATGAAATTCATACCCTTCTGGATCAAAAAGGCCCGGTTGGTGCTGGCGTTGGCAACTTGCTTAAACCAGAACTTGCCCGCGGCGAAATTACCGTAATTGGTGCCACCACGCAAGATGAATACCGCAAAATTATTGAACCAGAACAAGCGTTTACCCGCCGTTTTGAAGTGCTTCAGATTAACGAACCAAATGAAGAAAGCACCATTAAGATGCTCGAAAAACTGGCACCGAAGTATGAAGAACACCACCAGTTAAACGTAGAAAAAGATGCCCTTGTTGATTGCGTTCGGCTGGCGAAAAGATACATGAAAGATCGCCGCCTGCCAGATTCTGCATTTGATTTGTTAGACCGCACAATGGCTGCAATGAAAATGATGAACGATACTTCCGATCAGGTCTTGGAGATATTAGAACAAAATCTGGCAGAACTGAAGCGCAATCAAGAACTTGACGAAAGTGATCGCTTTGCGGATTATAAATGGCAGCTTGCTTTATTGCAGAATAAAATTAGCCCGGTTTTACTGGGCAGGCTAACCGATGAAACGCAGACCGAGAGTTTTGAAACGGCAGAGGAAATTGAAAATTACCTCAACAAAAGTTTGCTGGAACTTAAACATTTTGCATCAGAAAAAAGTGAAACCGTTGGCAAACAAGATATTGCATCGGTAGTTTCTTACAAAACCGGAATCCCGATGGGAAAACTACAGGCCGGAGAGAAAGAAAAACTACTGAATATGGAATCTTATCTCAAACGGCGCGTAGTTGGGCAAGACCAAGCTTTAAAAGCCGTTTCTGATGCCATTTTAGAATCGCGAAGTGGCTTAAATAAAAAAGGCCAGCCAATTGGTTCATTCTTTCTGCTCGGCCCAACCGGAACCGGAAAAACAGAGCTTGCAAAATCAATCGCTGAATTTTTGTTTAACGACGAAAAAGCAATGATCCGTTTCGACATGTCTGAATTTAAGGAAGAACACAGCGCTGCGCTCTTGTATGGTGCGCCTCCGGGCTACGTAGGTTATGAAGAAGGCGGCTTACTGGTTAACAAAATCAGGCAGCAACCTTATTCAGTCCTTTTGTTTGATGAAATTGAAAAAGCACATCCATCGGTTTTCGATACATTTTTGCAAATTCTGGACGAAGGGCACATGCACGATCGTTTAGGTAAAGAAGGCGATTTCAGCAACTCCCTAATCCTATTCACCTCAAATATCGGGAGCGAATGGATTGCAGAACAAATACAGAAAGGAAGTATTCCTGTATCTAACCAATTAATGGAAGTAATGGCCGGACATTTCAGACCAGAGTTTCTCGCCCGGATCTCAGAAATCGTTCCATTTGCGCCAATTAATGAAAACAATGTGGTGCGCATCTTTGAAATTCAATTGAAAAGCCTCATAGACTCGCTAAATAAACTGGGCATAGAATTTATCATTGATGAGGACGCCAAGAAAATGATTGCGCTTGATGGCTTTACACCAAAATATGGTGCAAGGCAACTCTCTGCGGTAATCCGCAATTTACTGCGGAGGCCAATTTCAAAGTACATTATCAGCGGCGAACTAAAAAAAGGTGCGCAGGTACACGTTTCCAAACATCCGGAAAAAGACGAGTTGCTTTGGAATATTGAACAAGCTGAACCAGTTATCGCCCAACAAAACTTAAATTAAAACGTTATATTACAGTTAATAATCATCGTAAACCTAAAAACTACATACCATGTTCAACTATGAAATTGGTGGCAACGAAAGGAAAATAGATACCTCTGAAGCTTTCGCAGAGATTGCCCATAACAAAACATTATTCGTTCAAAAACTTACAGATAACGAACCCATCAAACCAGAAAAAGTAGAAGGTTTGAAAACGGTTGATGATGTTTTTAAACATTATAAACCAAACGTAAATGTTGCATTTGAAAAACAAGACGGCGCAACAGTAGCCGAAAACCTGAACTTTAGCAGCCTGGCCGATTTCGGTGTTAAAAACATTGTTCAGCAAAGCAATTACCTCAGTGATGTAAACATTGAAAGAGAACTTTCGCTCAATGTAATTAAGCAGTTAAAATCTAACAAAACCTTAAAGGCTACTTTGGATAATGAAGACACCAAAGCTGCATTTATTAATGCGCTGAAGAATTTTGTAGACGAATTGGAAGAAAATAAATAATTGAGAACCATCTAAAACAGCATATTATGTCTACTGAAAAAGAATTACAATCAGACGCGGTAAATGCGCAGGCAGAATATAAAACTGCCGAACAACATGCGGAAAAAACGCTGCTGAAAGACAATTTGGAGAAATTGGCCCGCGTTGGCGGTTTCGATTTGTTGGAAGCCACAATAGATGGACTTCAAAACTTAAACCCTGAGCGTAAAGCCCGGAAACAGATTTTCTTAACCGGCGATGAGAAAAAGAAGGAAAGATCTGAATTGAAGAAAAAACTTAAACTTTGGATTGAAGTTTTGGAGTCTTCTAACTCTGTTGCAGATATGGTGGAAAAAAGCAACGATAAACTAAACGCTGCAGAAGAAAACCTAAATAAAAATATTGCGACAGCACTGGAAAGCACCAGAGAACTGGAACAAGCTTACCGTACAGTACATCTATTTTATAAAAATACAGAAGCTGATAAACTTAAAAACGTAGTTCTTTTAAATGCGTCAATGGATCAGATTAAGGATCTGGACAACCCGCGTTTCATAGATTACGTAGATAACGAGCTCAAACAAAATTATGACCGGTTGGATTTGCGCCAGAATTACTCGTTAATGGTTGTGCCAGGTTATATGGGTTCTAACAAAGTGGTAGAACGCTGGGGTAAAATTGCCCACAGCAACAAAGCCATGCTGGTAACCGATTTTGCTGATCTGGATCAGCCGGATGATGTAATTGATCTGTTTACAGCAGCCAACTTTACCGGTGCAGATGCCTTCCGTTCTAACGTAATCATGACTGCAAACTGGTTAATTGGCCGCGGTAAAGTTGCAGAAGTTGGCGAAGAAGATGATTTGACCGTTCCGGGATCTGCTGCGCTTGCCGGCAAAATGTATTACACTTTAATGTCTCAGGTTACTGCAGGTAAAAAACACGGTTCAATCAATGAAATTGACGGTGTAAAATTCGATTTGAAAAAAAGTGAAATTTCGCACCTTGAACGTGTTGGACTCGTGCCGATGGTAAACGAATACGGTAAAGTTATGGCCTTCTCTGCCAAAACATTATTCAATGGTGATAACATTGGTTTACAAACCTATTCTGTAGTGCGTGTATTTGATTACATCACTAAAGTATTGTTTGATTTCTTAAACAGAAGAGCTTTTGAAAACTGGACATCAAAAACCGAACAGGATTTACGCGCACAGATTGTAAAATTCCTAGACGGCATTCAAGGTGCAGACCGCTTAATTGAGCGTTTTAAAATTATGCGCTTTGAGCGCGATGAGTTGCAGAAAGACCGCATTCATCTTGATATTCACATTACACCATATTTCCCTGCAAAAAGTTTTGTTGTGAAACTTGATGGGCACAAAGGCGAAGATGAACAAACCACTTGGGCATCAGAATACAATCAACAGTAATATACTGCACTATTAAACGAAAAAGCTGGCCATGTGCCGGCTTTTTTGTTTTCAAATCCTTTTTGTGGTCTGAACAACTAAAAACCTTTACTCAGATTATCAGCCTTTACCAATTGAAATAAAAAACCAGTAACACCATTTTACGCCAACAGAAATTTAAAGTGAACCATTTTTTAACCTTAACATCAACCTTTTAAAAATACTGGCACGTATTTTTTAAATACTTATCAACCACTTAACAAATTCTTTATAATTTTGTAACGCATCTCCATTAAAGTTACAAGGCCATAAATGAAACAAGTACTGATCCTGAACGGAGATACTGAGAAAACGGTATATACAGATTTTTTGATCAATGCCTATAAAAAAGGCGCAGAAGATGCAGGGGCAACTGTAAAAGAGCTTGCCATTATCGATCTGATTTTCAATCCAAACAAAGTATTCAACAATCGGCAAATTGCAGAACTCGAACCCGATTTACAAAAAGCATTGCAACTGATCAGGCAATCAAATCATATTATTCTGTTTTGCCCGGTATATGTAGACCACATTCCAAGCAAAATAAAAGGCTTTTTTGATCGGTTATTTATGCCCGATCAGATTTTCAACAGCCAGCAATCGCATATCGATAATAATTTTAGCGGAAAATCTGCCCGCATCGTCTCTATTCTCGACGAACCCACTTTTAGAGAATGGAAAATAAACAAGCAGACAACTTACCTTTCGATCAAAAAACCTGTTTTCGAGAAATGCAGAATCAATCCCGTACATACAAACACCATTGGTCAGCTTCGCTCATTAGAAAACCATTACAGTCAGAAATGGCTAATTAAGATGGAAAAGTTTGGTAATCAACTCATTTAATGGTTACAAACCCTGTCTAAAAACTGGACAATCTGTATAGTTTTCAAACACGTATTTACCTCAATTCCTAAAAGGAGTACGTTATTTGCCTTAAAATTTATTTGGCCTTTTCTTGTCGAAATCGATAAATACAGTATCGAAACCGAAGATTTTAAACTGTTGAGCAGAATTGGTCAACCTACTTATTCTACTAGTAATGAACATGCTAGACAATAAAAGGCTTAATAGTTGGTTAACTATATACAGCAGCACGACGCTGTTTTAACTAATTCTTTAACCTTTAAATTTTAAGACTATGGCTTTCAAAGCTAGATTAAATTTAGCAGGCAAGGAGTACGATGTACTTCATTGTGCCTACGCGTTAAACCGTGATGTTGACGCTAAAGGAAGACCCTCTTCCGGTGTTTATGGTGGAACGATTGATATCGAAATCGAATCTACAGAAGACACTTCCATCATCGAGGCGATGGTGAACAATCAGTACAAACCTATTGTAGGGAATTTACTCATCAAAAAAACGGAGGAAGATTCCAAAATGAAAGAAGTTAATTTCGAAGATGGATACATTGTTAAGTATTCTGAAGGAATTAACATTGTTGGCGACCACCCAATGACGCTCAAATTCCAGATTTCTGCACGTAAATTAAAACTTGGAAATGCCGAGCATCTGAACGACTGGCCAAAAGCATAATTTGCTGATCAGTCAAAAACCGCTGGCGCGGTGTATAAACACCAGCCAAAAATTCATTCATTTTTAACAATTAAAACTTACTACAATGGCTTTTAAAACCCGTTTAAATCTAGGATCAAAAGAGTTTGATGTCCTTCAATGCAATTTTTCTTTAAACCGTGATGTGGATGCTAAAGGGCGTCCGTCTTCAGGGGTTTACGGTGGTACAATCCACATCGAAATCGAATCTACAGAAGATACTTCAGTAATCGAATCAATGGTAAACAACCAATACAAACCACTTACAGGAAGTATCGTTTTTAAGAAAAGCGAAGAAGATGCAAAAATGAAAGAATTGACTTTCGAAGATGCATACATCATCCAATATAATGAAGGTATTGCTGTTAATGACAATACACCAATGACTTTAAGTTTTGTGGTATCTGCACGTAAATTAAAACTTGGTAACGCAGAACACGAAAACGATTGGCCAAAAGCCTAATCCAAATCTTTTCAGGCTAAGCACCATCTACCGTGCTTAGCCTTCTTTTTTTCAACAACTACCACATCTTATCCATCTGCCATGATTACTAAAATATCTGGTAGGGCAACAAACCTGGCCGTTACGGTGAGTGTATTTTTGTGCCTTAGCTGTTTTATATTTATGGGTACAAGTTGCTCACAATCTGCAAAACAGGATACCGAAAAGGAAACGACTAAACTTCAGACTCAAGATACCGCCGGGCTGCTTTTTACGTATATCGATAGCCTTGCACAAACACTGGCTGCCAGTCGTTACAGTGAAAATGATTTGAGCGCCATTACAAACTATTTTGCCAGAAATTTATCCATTTCCAATTTTGATTCGGATAAAAGCAATCCCGATAATACAATTCTTGTTAGCACCCGTTTAACAGATGAAACGGCAACAGCCGATATTGTGAATATCAGCCTGCCAGAAAAACTTCGGTCTCAAATCACTTTTACGCAGTTGCAGAACCATTTCGGCGCACTTGTTCCAGAAAATGAAGATTTGCCCAGACCAAGACAGCCGCTTCCTGCACAGATTAATCTGGATAAACATTTGGGTACTACAGATAGCGGAATGAGCCTTTTTATCCTCGCAGCAGATTTTCCGGATGCAAAGCGCAATACGATCAATCAACTTCAGGTGGTAAAAAACAAAAAATAATGACGTATGGCCGAATTTAGTTTAACCAAAATAAAAGAATACGACGCACACGGAGGCCCGTCTAATGAAAGCCAGGGCGGAGATGGCCACATGAAAACCTCTACGCGTTCTGGTATTTATGTTATTCACAGTATTGAAAAACACGTTAGTTATGGCCGATATGCCTTTTGGTCTGGTTTGCCTTGGGGAACTGAAATGACACTTAAAGGCGATGTAACTATGGTAAAACACCGCGGAACCTGGCAAAAATTAACCGGTATAAACAGTGAGTTTGCCAAATTTAAAAATCGGGAAAGAGAACTCTCTCAGTATTTAAAGCAAAGCTATTTTGAGCTTTACAATAAGAATGAATTTCCGACAAGTTGGGTATTTAATGATTTTGGCCACATATCCGTAAAGTATTTTAAAGATGCCAATGGCAATTGGAAAATGGACGGTAAAGAAAGCATTATGAGCGATTTTATCCACACCACACCTGTTGATGAAGCCAGCACAGCACGGCAACTTCCGGTTACACTTTCAGAATCACATGGATGTATCCACGTAAAACCGCATGAACTGGATATTATGATTGGCAACGGTTATCTAAAAAAAGGACTGAGATTAGAAGTACATAACTACACCGAAAAAAATATTGCATCAACATTAAAACGAAAAACCGGAAAGGCACCTTACGAAGTACATTTTTACCCAGGAAAACTAAAAATTGCCGTGTACAAAGTGGAGTTGAAAAATTAAAGCATGCGAAACATCAATGCCCATGAAAATTTATGGATTTATATTGCTTTCTATTGTTCTATCTATTGGAATTGATGCAAATACTGGGCAAATCAACACCGTTTACTATATTTCAAAACAAGAAAATTTCAATACATTTTTTAAAAAATTTAAACAAAACATCTCTACCAAAAACTTTAAAACGCTTCAATCGCTCATGCATTTTCCTTTTTATACTGGAAAATCATCTCCAGAAAATCAAAATCGCGAAACTGCCAAATACCCGATTTCGTCTACAGAATTTAGCACTTATCAAACCACCATTTACCATCAGGATGTTATCCGGCTTTTGCCAGTTACCCCAATGGGAAATGTATCAGAAATCAATACAAACACAGACGATCCTTACTATCAGCATTTAAGAAAAACCAGCGATAAAGGCAGCAAAATGTATGAGGTTTATCTTCAATACCCGGAGCAGAATACACAGGCAGAAAGTTATTTCGGCTTTGTATTCGGTAAAGTGAATGGAAAATACAGGGTGTTGGCCTATTATGCCAAATGGCCTGTAAAATAATACAACTATGGAAAAGAAGCTGATTTCAGAAATCAATATCGAAGGGAAAGCAATTACGCATTTTGCGTCATTCTCACTCCAGCAGAAATTTAATGAACACCATTATTTCGAACTTCGTTTTAACCACGATCAGATGGGCGCACCTGGATTAGTTTCGCTTAATGATAGTCGGGATTTTGTAGGGAAAACCTTAACCGCATCTTTTGGGCATACGCCCGATAAACTCCAGAATTTTGCTGGTTTAGTGACTAAAGTGGAATTGGCGCAAAGCCACGGCTACCATGGTTTGCTAATTGTAAGTGGTTACAGTCCAACAATTTTAATTGACCGCGGACCAGATCTTGGTTCTTACCTCAACAAAAGTTTAGACGATATTGTTAAACTGGCGACAAGCGATACGCCGGCAAATGATTTAAAAATTGTCTCAAAAGCCAGTAGAACCGCACCAGTGGATTACCTGATCCAATACCGCGAAAGTGATTTTGATTTCCTCAACCGCTTATCTGGTGAGTATCACGAATGGTTTTTTTACGATGGCGAACAATTGAATTTCGGTAAACCAGACGAACAAAAAGAAGTTGCACTTTTTTATGGCCGCGATGTTCAAAACCTTCAATATGCGATGGAACTTGCGCCAATTAAAAACAAACGGTTTGCTTACAATCCAAAACAAGATGAAATGCTGAGCAGCGAAAGCCCCGGAAAACCCGATGGAAATCCTGATCTCGCACATGCAATACAGGCATCAAACACAGTCTATAGTAAAACATTCAATCAACCTTCATTGATTCGCGTAGACAATAATGGCGACATTAAAAGTTATGTAGAGAATGAAGAAAAAGCCAACATCAGCGGACTTTTGCGCATCAATGCAACTGGCGATAACGCAGAACTCGCCATTGGCAGCATTGCCGAAGTAACCATGAGTTTAAAGCAGGAATTGGCCTTTGTAACCGATAGTCTGGGCAAATTTCTAATCACCAATATTTCACACAATATAGATGGTACCGGAAAATACCACAATACATTTGAGGGTTTGGTATCAACAACAGAAAGGATTTTAGTTAAAAACTTCAGCAGACCCAATCCGGATATTCAGCTTGCCGATGTTATAGATAATGCCGATCCGCAGGGGCAAGGCCGCATTAAAGTAAAGTTTAAGTGGCAATGCCAAACCAATGACGTTACTGAATGGCTCCGGGTAATAACACCAGATGCAGGCAGCTCTGATAAAGTAAGTAAAAACCGTGGTTTTACTTTCATCCCCGAAAAAGGAGATCAGGTTGTTGTGGCATTTGAAGAGGGAAATATTGCAAGGCCAATTGTTATGGGTAGCGTATTTCATGGTAAAATAGGTTCTGGTGGCGGCGATACAAATAAAACAAAATCCCTGACTACCCGAAGTGGGAATACCATTATCATGAATGATAGCGATGGAAGTATTAATGTAAAAGATCCAAGTGGCAATGTAATCACCATGCATGGAAATGGTCAGGTAACACTAACAGCACCCAATTCATTTACCATCAACACAAAAGATTTTATAGTAAACGCAAGCAACAGCATTGCAATAAACGCACAACCCGGAGAAGAAGGCGGCGGAGAAGGAACCATTGCCATTAGTGCGAAAAAAACTATTGCCGCAACCGCGGATACCGAAGGTATTACCATTGATGCGACAGAAATGGGCGTTGCCATAACCGGAAAAACCGATGTCTCTGTAGAAAGTACAACGGCCTCTGCAACATTTGCCGGCAATACCGATACTACAATTGATGGAGCCGATGTAAAAATGAGCGGAACCACTACTATCAGAATTAGTTCTAGTGATACTGATATAACCTAAAAATTATGCCTGACGAATTAGAATATATTGTAGATAAAGCGGTTTGCCATTGCGATAAAGGTGCTGCGCCAAATTTTTTTAAAGGCCTTGCCAATCAGAATGTAAAAATTAATGGCTGCATGGCCTGCACCAAAGCAGATAAAATTCCTTTAGCAAACATACCGTCTTTCGGCGTTTGCAGCGTTACAGGTTCTACTTGTACACCCGCACCAACCGACTGGACAGATACCTACAAGGTAAAGATTAAGGGAAAAGAAACCTTATTGTTTAAATCTAAATTGCCTTGCAGCATTGGTGGAAAAGTAGAATTTATAACCAGCGGACAAATCCCGGTTAGTGAAGAAGATCTTGCTGCAATGACCGATGAGCACAGCGAAGAGCAAGAAGATGAAGGTTGGGGCTGGTGGGATACCGCAGAATTGATTCCGGTTGTTGGAAGTGTAATTGGAATTGTTCGCTCTGCGGCCAAAGGCGATTGGTGGATGGCAGCAGCCAACGTTGGTTTCCTGGCATTAGACGTTGCCGGATTGGTTAGTTTTGGTGCAACAACCGCCGCTTCTACCGCAGCAAAAGGCGGTTTAAAAGCAGGCTTAAAAGTGGCCGGTAAAGCCGCGTTAAAAAGCGCTGGTAAAGTACTCACTAAACAAGGTGCCAAAGCTTTGGCTAAAGGTATTGCCAAACATGTAGATGATATTGCCAAAGCAACCATGAAAGTTTGTGTATTTGCATGTTTTCCGGCAGGCACACTTGTTCATACATCAAAAGGACAGAAGGCAATTGAAGATATTTTAGAAGGCGATGAAGTGTGGGCCTGGGATGAAGAAACCAATACTACAGCACTCAAAAACGTAATCTCGACAATGCAAAGGGAAGTAGATGCAACTGTCGAAATTAGCCTTGAAGGTGAAACCATAGAAACCACTGCAGAACATCCTTTTTATACGCGAAATGGATGGAAAGATGCTGCCGACCTTAATGAAGGTGAGGAATTAATAACTAAAGAAGGCAAATGGAAACCGATAAAAAAGCATGGTTTTTCTTATCAGAAGCGCAAAGTTTTTAACTTTGAAGTAGCCGGCTGGCATACTTATTTTGTTGGTGTATTGGCATGGTTAGTGCATAATGCAGCAAAGTGTATTACAGGCGCAATCAAAGAAATCAGTAAAAGGCTTAAATACTTAGGAAGAACTCCGGGTAAAGCTTCAAGAACAGGAAAAGAAGTTTTTGAACGCATGAAAAAAGCCGGAACAGCCAGAGAGGTGGTAGACGATTTCGGGAATGTAGCCAAAGAATTTTATGATGCGGAGAACAAAATCTGGCGAAATATTAAAGAGGCGGATATGGGGCACATAGAAGATGCGGTTTCCTGGTGGAATAAAACAGGGAGGAATTATGGTGCAAAATCCAAAGAAGTAAGAGAATGGATGCTGGATTCAAAAAATTACGTTTACGAATATTACAAAACAAATAGAAGTAAGGGCGCACAGTTATTGGAAGAATACTTACCCCCGTTAAAGTAAATCAAATATGAGTAGTAAAGAATTAAAGTCTGACGTACAGGAAAAAATCAACCTATTTACCGCAAATGCACGCGAATGTTTTCAGAAAAAAGATTTTGAAGGCTTCATCAATTGGCAACTGGAAAAATGGAATGCTATACCTGAGCCTAAAGAAGAATGGGAAGAGAGTTTTAGGGTTGCAAAAGTATTAATAACCTTCTATTCCAAACACCATGTAAATTTTGAACAAGCCAATAAATGGCTGGAAAAATTGGCATTTCTGGATGAAAAACAACAGCAACACCCAGGAGAACTCAGCTTAATGACGGGAAAAATCAGATTCGAAGAAAAACGCTATGATGAAGCGCTTCAAGCATTCAAAACCGCCTACGCCGAATCTGAGGGGCATTGCTTTGGAAGCGGAGATGACGTTTACCTTGACTTTTACCGCAATCCGGAAAAATACACTAAATAATCGCCATGGAATTATCGGATGATATTTATGATAAAATAACTTCTCTCTCTGAGCAAGGAGACGAATATGCATCGCGTGAACAATTCACCTCTGCGTTAAAGTTATATGAAGAAGCCCTAGCACTTGTACCGGAACCTAAAACAGACTGGGAAGCTGCAACCTGGCTTTACGTTGCTATTGGCGATGCCTGGTACAATAAGCAACATTTTGAAAGTGCAATGAATGCGTATCAGAAAGCATTAATGAGCCCTGATGGCACTACAAATCCTTATATCTGGTTTTGTATTGGTCAGGTTTATTTTGAAGAACAAAACCTGGAAAAAGCCAAAACGCATTTTATGAGTGCCTATCTATTAGATGGTGATGAAATATTTCAGGATGAAAATCCGCAATATTTCGCACTCATAAAAGACGAGGTTGAGAAAGGAAAAACCTCACCACAAAATATACAAACAGACCAACCGCCACAAAAAGGATGGTTACCACCAGATTGGAATAAAAGTTAAGCTTGTTTTCAACAACAACACTCCCGCTCGTTTGTAACGAGTGGGAAAATACTACATCGTTTTTAACGGTAAAACATTCAAATGCCTACAAACAAGCCAGACTTACTGCTCAATCTCGTCAAATAAATACCATTTCAGCTTTTAATTTTCCGGCAAGCCCACAATTGCACGATGTGCTGTATGATATTTTTACAATAAAAATTTATTGTCTACATTGAGCATTCAATATGAAAAAAGTCTTTTTAGCTGTTTCGCTACTTTTCACATTAACCTGCTGTGCACAAGATTCTACATATACCAGAAAAATTGTAAATGAACTTACATCGCCAAAATTTTGGGGCAGAGGTTATATCAAAAACGGCATGGCAAACGCGGCAAAATTCATTTCAGAAGAATATAGAAAAATTGGATTACAACCGCTAGGAAATGATTTTCTGCAAAAATTTTCTTTCCCGGTAAATACCTTTCCTGGGAGAATGTTGGTAGAGGTAAACGGAAAAAAACTCATTCCGGGAAAAGATTTTATCATCAATAACGAAAGTATTGGTGTAAATACCATCTCAACATTAATACAAACCGACAGTGCAAATTTTAAAGGTTCAGGTAATCTTCGGGTTGTTTTAAAAGATAAGTTGACCTGGTCAGTTGCTACCGAAACCAACGATAAAACTATCATTCAAATCCACAAAAAAAGTTTATCGGCAAAGCCTGAAAAAGTTAAGCTCGATATCGAAAATGTTTTTGTTCCAGATTTTGAGGCCGCAAATGTTTGTGGAATAGTTAAAGGGAAAAAACATCCGGATTCTGTATTGATGATTACAGCACATTATGACCATTTGGGTGGCATGGGAAAAGAAACCTATTTTCCGGGCGCAAATGATAATGCTGCAGGCGTTGCAACATTACTAAGTCTAGCTAAATATTACAGCCAAAATCAGCCAGACTACTCCATTGTATTTGTTTGTTTTGCTGCAGAAGAAGCCGGATTAATTGGTTCGCACTATTTTACAGAAAATCCTTTAATCCCGTTAAGCCACATCAAATTTTTGCTCAATCTGGATTTAGTTGGCACCGGCGAAGCCGGAATGACTGTCGTAAATGCAACCGTTTATCCTAATGCATTTGCTCAATTGAATGAAATTAACAACAGCCAACGATATATTTCCAAAATCAATTCACGTGGTAAAGCGGCCAATAGCGACCATTATTTTTTCTCCGAAAAAGGTGTTCCGGCTTTTTTCATCTACACACAAGGCGGGCCAACGGCTTATCACGATGTTTTCGATCAAGCAGCACAATTGCCCCTAACCGTATACAACAACTTTTTTAAATTGATAACGGGTTTCTTCCAGAAACAAATGTACAACAACTGACTTTTCTGTTTTATATACGGTTATCGTAGACTAAAAATTCTAGAGGCATTTATGCCGAAAATAACGGAAACAAAGCTTAGTTCTTTTCGACTAAAATTTTAGTTACAAAACATTTCCGTGCAACGTAAAGCGTATCTTCACGTCTTATCTAAAACAAACGTATTCATCACATTTATCGATCGTTTCATCCCTTTTTTATCTTATAGAAATCTGGCCGACTTAAATTGCTGATGCAAAAAAACTCTTATGAAAAAAATCTTACTAACCATTAGTCTCCTCCTAAGTATTATTAATCTTTTCGCACAGAAAAACGGATCGGTAACGGGTTATCTTTCCGATGAGAAAAATCACAAGGAAAAATTGGCTTATGCAACCGTTTCGATTTATAAATCTGGCGACAGTACACTTATCGGTTACAAATTATCTGATGATAAAGGGTTGTTTAAGCTAAACAATTTACAGGTGGATGCAAAATACCGTTTGGTGGTTAATGCCTGGCAATATGCTCCTTTTAAAAAGGAAATAATCATTAGCAAAGCGCAACCCACATTAAACCTCGACACCATATTTCTGAATACTAAGGAAAATGATTTGAGTGAGGTAACAATTACGGCAGACCGGCCTCCAATTGTAGTGCGTAAAGATACAATTGAGTTTAATGCAGAAGCTTTTAAAACACTGCCCTCTGCTGTGGTTGAAGATTTATTAAAGAAGTTACCCGGCGTGCAAATTGCTGCCGATGGAAGCATCACTTTTAATGGCAAACAAGTAAGCAAAATTTATGTAGATGGTAAAGATTTTTTTGGCGGAGACCAACAAATCGCGACAAAAAACTTACCTGCAAATATTATTGATAAAGTTCAGGTAACGGATGATAAAATCGCAAAACGAAGAAATCCGGATTTAACTGAAGGCGAAATACCTCAAGTCATTAATTTGAAACTAAAAAAAGCCATTAAAAGTGGTGCTTTCGGGAAACTGTATGGCGGCGGTGGTATTAAAAACATGTATCAGGCCGGAGGTATCATGAATTTTTTTAGAGATACTACCCAAGTTAGTGTGTTGGCTTATGGAAACAACATCAACCAGCCAGGTTTTAATCCAAATGATGTTCAAAGAATTGGCGGTTTTGCACGTAGCGGAGTAAACTCTATGATGATGTCATCAACTGGTTATTTTGAATTTAACGGAATAAATTTTGGTGGTACATATAGTGGTGTTCAAACATCGTCTGGCGGCGGTTTCAATTTTAACACCATCACTAAAAAAGGGCTTAAAGTAAATACCCAATATTTCTTCGGCCGTGCCGATAACGTACTCGAAAGATTAAGCAATACCAACCAAACGTTGGGCGAAGACCGGTTGATTACTGCAGCTTCAGAAAATACAAATACACTGACTTTAAAGCATAATATTGGCGCCAAACTGGAAATAAAAATTGACTCACTCACGCAACTTTTTATCAACCCAATGGTAAGTCTCAGTTCAGCAAATTCAATAAGTTCTGCTTTTTCCAGCAATACTAGTGAGAACAATCAATTGATTAATACCTTACAGAACCTGAACAACAGAAACACGGCAAATAACACCTATCAGTTAAATGTAGATCTGCAAAAAGATTATAAAAAGGGTGGACGTTCTTTAAATGCCGGATTTAATGTTTCGCAAAACCCAATGCCAAATCTAACATACAACCAAAGCAACAGTGTCTTTTTTCTTACGCCAGCAACATCAGAAATTGACCAATTGCGAAACAACAAAGTGGAGAACAGCAGATCTTATCTATATGCAAATTATACCGAACCCATTTCTAAAAAACTTGATTTGAGGATAAACCTTAGTGGAAATATTTTAGACAACGAAAATGCGCTGAGTACTTTCTATAGAAATCCGGCCAACCAATTGTATGACATCGTAATTCCGGATTTTACCCAAACGGTAGAACAATCGGGCTTTAAAACCAACGCACGAGCAAGCTTACGCTATAAAATAAACAAAAACCTTTTTATACAACCGGGTTTTGTACACAACTACATTTACTTAAATAATAGTTTTACCACTGCTGCAAACATTAACCAAAGATTTAATTTTTTCTGGCCGTCGCTTTCTTTCAAGTATAAAATTTTCCAGATTGATTATAGCGCGCGTTTTACAGAGCCTGATGTAAGTTACATTCAACCTGTGCCAGATAATACCAATGCATTGTACATTAGAAATGGCAACCCAAACCTGGTACCTGCACGTACTCAGAACCTGAGCATGAATATGTATAAGTACGACCCGAAAAGTATGATCAACTACAATTTGTACGCTTATGCAAATTTTACTAAAAATGGAATTGTGAATACCACTACCATTACCAATGAAGGCGTGCAAATTACAAACCCAATTAACAGCAGCGGCATTTACAGCTTTAGTGGAGGATCTAATGTTTCAAAAGAATTTAAAATTAATAAAACATCATTAAAACTAAGCGGCGGTTTTTGGATGAATTATAACCATTCGCCAGTAATTGTAAATGCAATAATAAGTAACTCAGACATTTATTACATCGGTCCGAATGGCGGCGTCCGATTGAACTTTAATGATAAAGTTGAGCTTAATCAAAGTTATTCAATCAATATGAACAGAAGCCATTATCAGGACGATTTTTATACCAATATGAGCTATAATACGCAAAGTTCTACATCGGAACTGGTTGTGCGCTACCCTAAAAAACTTGTTTTTGAAACCTCTTTTCTCCTTACTGTCAACACACAGCAGCTTGCAGGTTACAACAACAATATTAAACTTTGGAATGCTGCATTAACATATCTCTTTTTAAAAAATGATCGGGCGCAACTTAAATTCTCTGTAAATGATATCTTGCAAAGCAATGTATCCAGGAACATTCAGATTACAGGCAATAGGATTGTAGATTCGCAAAGCAACAATTTGGGTCGCTACGGAATGCTTACCTTGACTTATAACATCCAGAATTTTGGACAAAAAGTAGGCGGCAGACAAACGTTTTTTAATTTTTAAAGTTAAAGCTTAAAGCAAAAAGAATAAGGCTCAAAGAAGGCTTGAACGCATTCTCGGTGAACATCTCTGTGTTCTTAGTGATCTTTGTGGTTAAGCAATTGTGCAAAGCATAACACAATTAAACTCTGTTTAATCCAACTGATTTCCGTGCCTTCAGTGATTCCGTTGCAAATACAAAGCAGCAAACCTGAAGGCTTAATCTCAAGCAAACATCAAAGTTCAAGTCTTTTGAATATTCTCCGAGCTTCTCGGTGGTTAAACAAACTTTGTAAAATACAATTACTTTAAACTCAGTTTCACCAGATACTGATCTTCTCCGTCGTCGAAAATGATTTCACAATTCCAGCCAGTTTCCTCTGCTATGGCTTTAATGTTTTCTTCATCTACGTAAACCCAGTTAAACCAATTGTCTTTCTCGCCCTTATATTCATATTGATAAGAGACTTCGCCGTAGTATTGGTTCTGCGGTTTAGGCATGTCATGATAGAGATAAGAAATATCTGAAGAATCGAAAATTAATTGGCCGCCTGGATTAAGTAAATCCCGAATTTTTACCAAAAATTCTTTAAAACCCGCCAAAGTCCCGGTTAAGCCAATTCCATTCATCAACATCAGAATGGTATCAAACTTTTCGGTATAGGTAAAAATATCCTGAACAAATGCTTTTTTTACGCCACGGTATTTCATAATCGCGACCGCTTGTTCAGAAATATCAATTGCAGTAACATCAATATTAAAAGCCTGTAACAACAAAGCATGACTTCCAACGCCGGCACCAATATCCAGAACTTTACCTTCGCACATTTTCAATGCCTGAAGTTCTAAAACGGGCATATCTTCATCATCACGAAAGAAAAATTCAAGCGGCATTTCTTCAGGTTCGCCATAAGAATTGTGAAGCCATAAAATATCTGCTTCGCCATTTTGATAAATATCTTTAAGGGCTTTTCCAAAAACATCCATGGCGCAAAGATAAAGATGAAAGACTAAAGCAGAAAGAAAAAAGCCCGGAGTTAAAACGGGCTTTTGTTATGTGTTCAATGAATTGTTCTACAACTCAAATTCTTGGTGATATTCCGGAATGGCGACATGTTTAAAACCATTATTTTTTAATGTGCCTGCAAAATGCTGCTGTACATCATACTCACCATGAACGAGGAAAAGTTGTTTAACTTTTTCGGCCTCCTGACAAGACAAAAACTGAAGCAAATCTTCGTAGTCGCCATGTGCACTCATAGATTTAATTGAACGCACTTCGGCTTTCACTTCATAATCTTCGCGAAAAATATCTACTACTTTTTGTCCGGCCATTAAACGCCCGCCCAATGAAGAAGGTTCGCAATATCCAACCATTAAAATGGTGTTTTTTGCATTACTTATGTTATTTCTGATGTGGTGTTTTACGCGCCCGGCTTCTGCCATTCCTGATGCAGAAATTATGACGCATGGCCGCGGATCATCGTTTAATGCGCGCGATTCTTCAACACTCTCAATAAACTTCAATCCTTTAAAGGCAAATACGTCATGATCAATTTTCAATGTTTCTTTAACCCCGTTGTTATACACTTCAGGATGGTTTTTTAAAACTTCTGTGGCTTTAGAAGAAAGCGGACTATCTACATAATACGGAATATCCGGAAGTTTGCCTTTAAGCTCTAATCCATTCAATGCATACAAGAGTTCTTGGGTTCTACCTACACTAAAAGCAGGAATAACTACTTTGCCCTTTTTTATAGTGCATGTGTTTCGAATGATCTCAAGCAACATATTCTCGATAGGTTCAAGATCTTTGTGAAGCGAATCGCCATAAGTCGATTCCATAATGATATAATCTGCCTGATCAAATTGCTGCGGACTTTTAAGTAATAAATCGCCATATCGACCTACATCGCCAGAAAATGTAATTCGCGTTGGCTTACCATCTTCAGTAATGGTTAAATGAACGGCCGCGCTGCCTAAGATATGACCGGCATCTGTAAGTTTCAATCTGATGTCAGGTTCAATTTCAAAATCTTCTTCATAATCCACAATTTTCATCTGGCCAACCGTTTTAATCACGTCGTCTTCTGTGTAAAGTGGTTCTTCTGGCTTTTCACCATGCCGCAAATGTTTGTTGGAAAATTCGGCATCCTGCATTTGGATTTTTGCAGAATCCATCAATAAAATTCTCGCCAAATCCATCGTTGCCGAAGTGCAGAAAATTTTCCCTTCAAAGCCTTCAGCAACCAATTTTGGCAACAAACCACAATGGTCTATATGCGCATGAGACAATACAAGATGCGTGATGTTTTTTGGATTAAAGCCAAAATAATCATTCAATTTTTCTGTAACCTGCCCCATACCCTGAAACATGCCACAATCGAGAAGTATTTGAGTATTGTTTTTGAGCGTAATGAGGTGTTTGCTTCCCGTAACCGTGCGGGCAGCTCCATGAAAAGTAATTTTCATTTAATAAATGGTTAGTATTCTAAGAAAATACACTGCCGGATAAAATCGGGCAGTGTATTTCTTTTATGCTTTTATGTCGGCTATTTTATCTTTAACCTTATCCGCAACATCTGTTGCTTTGCCTGCTAAATCTGCAAGTTTATCTTTTGATGCATCAAGAACACCGGCCAGCCAGTCTGATACTTTTCCTTTAATGTCATTAGAAGAATCGGAAGATAATGCCAAAGCTATGGTTGCGCCAAGCGCAGCACCTGCTAAAACGCCTACTATAATTTTTGTTTCCTTTTTCATGTTAAATTCGTTTATTGTTTAATAACAGTAATTTGTGGTAGCTGTTTTATTTTTTTCAACATTCAAGCCAAAATACATGAAAAGCATTTTTTTTGTCGATTTAGACAACACCATCTATTTTACCAAACCAAATGAGGAACAATTGATGCGTGGATTGTACAATGTACTAGAGCAACAAGACTTGGGCATTAGCCAATTGGAATATGAGCGATCCAAAGAAGATATGTTGCGTACGCCCTTTTTAAAAGTGGCAGAAAAGTATGGTTTTAGAGCAGAAGCGGTTACGCAAACAATGGAATATCTGCAAACCAGATCGGTTACAGAACCATTAAAACCCAGCGCCGATTATCACCTGATTAAAAAACTTAAAGGCCGTAAATTTATTGTAACGGCTGGTTTTGTTAAACAACAAACTTCAAAAGTCAAAATGTTGGGCATAGCCGATGATTTTGAAGAAGTACACGTGGTGGATGTTTCAGTTTCTAATAAGAAAGAAGTTTTCGCAAACTTGATTAAGCAACATGGATTCGATACCAAAGACATTTTAATCATTGGAGACGATGCACATTCTGAAATTAAATTCGGTTTGGAATTGGGAATAGATACTTTTTTGCTCGATCCGGAAAACCGCTATCCAGATGCCGAAAGCACTTTTCGCGGATCAAATTTAAGTACGCTTTTAGAAGCAGCAGGTCAATAAAAAATCCCGGCGTTAGGGCCGGGATTGTAGTTATTATCCTCTTCCGCCCCGTGTTGGTCTTCCACTTTCAGAGCTTCTTTGTTGTTGTTGCTGTTGTTGTTGTTGAGACCTTTGCTGTTCTGCCTGTTGTCTTTGCTGTTGTTGCTGGCGTTGCTGTTGCATTTGCTCATTACGCTGCGCACGTTGCTGTTCCATTTGAGCACGTTGTTGTTGTTGCTGTTGATTACGTTGTTGCTCAACCTGCTGCTGGCGTTGCTGTTGCATTTGCTCATTACGCTGCGCACGTTGCTGTTCCATCTGCGCACGCTGTTGTTGTTGCTGTTGATTACGTTGTTGATCAACCTGCTGCTGGCGTTGCTGCTGCATTTGCTCGTTACGTTGCGCACGTTGCTGTTCCATTTGCGCACGCTGTTGTTGTTGATTACGTTGTTGCTCAACCTGCTGCTGGCGTTGTTGCTGCATTTGTTCGTTACGTTGCGCACGTTGTTGATCTGCTTGTGCACGCTGCTGATCAGATTGTTGCTGCCGTTGTTGCATTTGCTCGCTGCTATTTCGGCTTGGTCTGCTGCCGTTTACATCACGATTATATACATCACCACGATTCATTTGAGAATTTGTATTTCCTCTGTTCATATTGGCATCCCCTCGTTGAGGTTGTCCATTATTTCGTTGTGGGCTGTTCTGATTATTTACATCAGCATTTTGCCTTGACGTATTTCCTCCGCGTCCAAATCCTGCGTTGCCACGTTCAAAGTTTTTAGGTGCTGCGCTTCTGTTGTCTACATTACGTTCTGGCCTTGGTCTATAAATAGAAACTTGTCTGCTGTCTACACGGCCAACGCCTGGCCTGCTGCTTTGTGTAACCCGATAAACCCGAACATCTCTGTTTGTGGCCCTTCTGATATCTTCTCTTCTTGGTCCACCATAATAACTTCTATTGTTATACACATATGTGTTGTTGATGATCGTTGTATTGCGGTAATAAACATTATTTCTTCCGTAGTCATATCTTGGGAAGGAATTGATGTAAATATTTGCCTGAGGGATAAAATTCCAGCAAAACTCAGGGACTACATATCTGCGGCCGAAGCTAATGTTAATATTAATACCGGGAGCCATTGGTGCCCAACCATAATATCCATCGCCACTTCTCCAGTCTACCCAAGCCGGGCCCCAGGTTGTATCAGGCATCCAGACCCATTGTCTATAGCTATTGTATACCCAGCGGCCATAATGGAAAGGCCCCCAGCCCCAGTTGTAATTCGACACCCAAGTATTGCCATATTCTGTCATTACCCATCTGCCATTTGTATAATAAGGTCTGAAATCAGACTGATCTACATCTGGCCGCCAAACATATCCATATTGGGGATCCTGGATCCAGGTGCCATAAGGAGAAAGTTCATCGTAAAAGGTTTGCAGAGACACGTTGTTGTCATTGTAATACTCATCCTGATAATTATCAGAATAGTCCTGCGCCCGGACTACAGAGTTGCTGCCGGCAAGGAGCCCGAAAAGCCCCAACGCAATGGCCGTTGTTTTCAGTGTTTTCATTTGTGTATTTTGGTTTGTGTGTGTAATGATTAGATAGCTAAAACCATGCAAAGGTTTAATATGCCAGCATAGCTTTTTGTTTTTATTCCGGTATTGCTCCGAAAAGCACTTTTAACACTTATTTAACGCTTTAAACATCAAATGATTGTGTTAAAATTAAGTCAGTTTAAAATAAAATTTGCTACACAACTTAAGCTCTGCGCGAATATGCCGGTATACATACAAATTTTAAAACTTAAATTCTGTTTTTTTGTAAGTACTTTTGTACCATGCAAAAAGGCACTTTATATCTGATTCCCGTACCATTGGCCGAGGAAGTTACCGCTAAATCTTTTACTCCATACCTGGTTGAAACCATCAATCAAATTGACACCTATATTGTAGAGAATTCTAAAACCGCCAGACACTTCCTTAAAGAGGCGGGATTAAAAACTCCGCAGAAAGATTTAACGGTACATGATTATGGTAAACACAACCGTGAAAATCTAGGTCCGTTTTTTAAAGAATTGTTAGAGGGTAAAGATGTTGGTCTGATGAGTGAAGCCGGTTGTCCGGGTGTAGCAGATCCGGGAGCAGAAATTGTCGCAGAAGCACACAAAAAAGGCATAAAAGTAGTTCCTTTGGTTGGTCCAAGTTCTATTTTACTTGCTTTAATGGCTTCCGGTTTTAATGGACAGAGTTTTACATTCTGGGGTTATTTACCTATTGATAAAGAGCAGAGAAGCAAACGCATTAAAGACCTGGAAATTTCTGCAACACGTTATAAACAAACTCAACTTTTTATCGAGACTCCATTTCGTAACAATCAAATGTTAGAGAACATTTTAAAGAGTTGTAAAGGAAATACGCAGCTTTGTATCGCTTGCAATATTACAGCTGAAGATGAATTTATCAAAACCCAAAGTATCGCACAATGGCGTAAAGAGGAAGTTGATCTTCATAAAAAACCAGCTATTTTCCTATTGTTTTAAAGGAAAACGATAGCATTAACGATACATTCCTTTTCCATCAATAAAATCAATCACTTTTTCGGGCAAGAAGAACTGCACATTCTTCTTCTCCTGAATGGATTTGCGAATGAAAGTTGAAGAAATTTCCATCAGTGGAGTTTCAGTGATGACAATGGAAGGGTGATTTTCCCATTCTGCTACATCAGAACCTGGGCGAGGATATACATAAATGGTATAATCGCGCAGCAAAATCTCATAATTTTTCCATTTCCTGAGCGAAACGAGATTGTCTGCACCCATAATTAGCGCAAAGGTTTTGCTCGGATATTTCTCTTTAAGATAAGCTAAAGTATCTACCGTGTAAGACGGTTGCGGTAGTTTAAACTCAATATCGCTCACCTCAATGTTTTCTGTATGCTCCGTTGCTAAGCGCGCCATCTCCAAACGATCGTACATGTTGCCCAAGCCTTTGCGCTCTTTGAGCGGATTTTGAGGAGATACAACCAACCACACTTCTGTTAAATCGGTATGGTTGGCTAAATAATTTGCAATGATCAGATGCCCGGTATGGATGGGATTATACGAGCCAAAAAAAAGTCCTGTTTTCATTACGAAACTTTAATATTAACCTTTAAAAAAGGCGAAACTCTATTTTTTCAGGAAATCGCCTACTAATTTTTCTGCCTCAGCACATGCTGTCCCCAGGTCGAAATTATTCAAAATAACATCAAATTTATCCGCGTATTGCAATTCTTTTTCTGCCTTTGCAAAACGTTCCTGCAACTTTGCCGCGCTATCTGTTCCCCGGCCAGATAAACGATCCTTTAATACCTCTAACGATGGTGGCTGCACAAAAATGGCTAATGCATCTTCTTCATACTTACGTTTTAAACGCAATCCGCCTTCAACGTCAATATCGAAAATCACATGTTGATCGGCATTCCAGATACGCTCAATTTCAGAACGCAATGTTCCGTAAAAAGTACCATTGTAAACTTCTTCAAACTCTACAAACTCATGCTGAGACACACGGTGTAAAAATTCTTCTTTAGAGATAAAATAGTAATCTTTATTGTGTTGCTCTGTTCCGCGGCTGCCGCGCGTAGTAGCAGATATTGAAAAACTTAGCTCAGGGAACTTAGTTAGTAAATGATGAACGATAGTGGTTTTACCTGCGCCAGATGGAGCCGAGAATATAATTAATTTGCCTTGTTTCATTTTTTAAGCTAAAAGCTGAAAGCAGGAAGACTAAAGTAACTTTTAGCTTTAGTCTTTTTGCTCTATACTACAATACGTTTAAAAGTTGCTCTTTGATTTTTTCCAACTCTTCTTTCATCCCGACAACGAACTGCTGAATTTGTGCATCATTCGCTTTTGCGCCCATCGTATTAATCTCCCGACCAATCTCCTGAGAAATAAATCCTAATTTTTTACCGTTTGCCTCTTTACTATTTAGTGTTTGTAAAAAGTATTCGCAATGGCTTCTCAACCGGGTTTTCTCTTCGGTAATATCTATTTTATCAATGTAATAAATGAGTTCTTGTTCAAATCTGTTCTGATCTACATTTACCTTTCCTACGGCATCATCCAAAAACTGATTAAACTTATCGCGGATGTTTGCAATACGGCGCGGTTCAAGTTCTTCTACAGACTTAAAGTATGATAGGATATTGGTAATTCTAAGTTCAAGATCTGTTTTAAGCACCGCGCCTTCATCTTGCCTGAAAGAGTTGAAACTACCTAAAGCTTGAGTAAATATCTTGTACAACTGATTCCATTCTTCTTCTGTAACACTTTCTTCTTTATAAGTAATTACATCAGGAAAGGTTAATGCCGTTTGCAATAAATTGCTTGTATTGGCATCTAACTCGGCATTTACTGTAGTCAACTGCTTGTAATAATGTGTTAAAAGTGCGGTATTGATGGTTGCGCCGCTTACTTCGCCACCGTTACGTTCTACAGTAATGTTGAGACTTACTTTTCCACGCTCAATATCTTTGCTGCATACATTGCGGAGAATGATTTCCTTATCTGAAAAAGATTTTGGGAATTTTAGGTTCAGTTCGAGGAACTTGCTGTTAAGCGACTTGATTTCTACGCTGTATTTTGCGTTTGCATAGTCGGCTGTTGCTAAGCCATATCCTGTCATGGATTTTATCATGCGCAAAGGTAGTAAAATAAGTTTGTATTCGATTAGTCAACTGATGTGTAACGGAGCTTAAGCGGCGTGGAACAGATGCGTCCGAGCGACAAAACCTGTTAACGTTTCATTAACAACTATAAACTTTAACAAAGCGTACTTTTATAAAAATCTTGAGAGAGATGAAAACTAATCAATTGTATATATTCCTGATTCTTTTTACAGTCTTTTCAACGGCTATGTGCTGCGCTAACGCTCAGGAATTTATAAAAGGAACATTACTGGAAAAAGGTACAACCATAAGAATTGCGCTCGCCACTGTTACAAACAAAAGAACAAACGAATCTGTTGGAACTAATGACATGGGTTATTTTCAACTGGTTGCGGAAATTGGAGATACATTAGTTTTTAGGAAAGCCAATTTCATTCAGGAAAAAATTAAGGTTACAGACAAAAAAGATGTTATTGTCCATCTCAGGAGAATGAATATCAATTTGGATGAAGTGACCATTTTAGCCACAAATAAAAAACAAAATTTGACAGAGGCGAAACTTGAACATCGCAATAAAACGTATTTTTACAACCACAAAAGAAGTATTTTCCAGTATCTAAAGTCACCAATTTCTGTTATACAAGAATTGCTTTCAGCAGACAGAAAAAATGCCAGTAGATTTAATAAATATTATAACCGTGAGTTTGATGAAATGGAAATAGACCGGTTTTTTAACACAACATTGGTTAAGGAAAATACAACTTTGAATGGTAACAATCTTGAGCAATTTTTACTGAACTACAGGCCAACGCTTGAGCAAACGAGCAAATGGAATAATTATGATGCGATTACATACATCAGGCGTTCGGCTAAACATTATTTGGATACCTTGAAACAGGTACCTTAAAAAAACACATGAAATTAAAATTTATTCTGCTTATAACATTTTTAACGCTTGCTGGCTTTCCTATAAAGGCACAGGATTTTCTGGTAAAAGGTGTAGTTTTTGAAAGAGGAACAAATATTCGGGTTGCTTTAGCCGTAATTACCAATACCAGAACTCAATTGGCTGTAGGTAGTAACGATATGGGATTTTTCCAACTTAAAGCCATTATTGGCGATACCTTATTGATCACCAAACGGAACCTGCAAGACCAAACCGTTATTGTTCAGGATCAGAAAGATTTAATTATTTATCTGCTTCGTGGCACTACAACCTTGGATGAAGTAACCATTAGGGGAAATACAAAAAAAGACGATCTGGCCGAAATCAGACGGGATTTCCGGAACAAAGGTGTGTACAACGGCGGAAAATCTTCTATTCTCGGCTCAGTTTTTCATCCATTTAATGCCATTTATAACCTGTTTGGCAAAGATCCAAAAAATGCCAGAAGATTCAATCGTTATGCAGATAATGAGATTAAACAGAGTGAAATAGATGTTTATTTCAATGCAACCACCATCCAGAAAAATTCAGATTTAAAGGGAAAAGACCTAGAAACATACATGTTGAATTGTCGGCCTGATTACGAAAAAGCCCAGAATTGGAACAGTTACGACTATTTAAAATACATTAAAGATTCTACCAAAAAGTTTAGTGATACACTCGGAAAAGGCGGAAAGTAATATCAATACTTATATTTCAGATCATTCAAAAGGCTTTTGAAGTCCGGCTGGTTAAGTTCAAATCTCTCATTCCAAATGAATTAATGAACTAATGACTAATCACTAATGAACCAACAATCTAAATACTAAGTGCTTCACAAGCTTTTTCAGCAGCAAGCTTTTCTGCATTTTTCTTGTTGTAATCGCGTCCTGTACCATAACGCTCGCCATCAACTAATGCACTAATGGTGAAGAGTTTTGCGCTTTCACCTTCCTCGTTTTGAACCAATTCAAACATCACATCTTTGCCGTGACGTTGGCACCACTCAATAAGTTTACTTTTAAAATTGGTTTCGGTAAGTTCCAGCGTGTGGATATCGATATGTGGCTTAACGATTCTTCTCAAAAGAAACTCTTTTGCAAAATTATAGCCTTTATCCAGGTAGATTGCGCCGATGATGGCTTCAAAAGCATCACCCAGCATAGAGTTGTGTTTGGTCTGAACGCTTACAGAACGCTGGTCAAACTGAATCAGTTTATCAAAGCCCATTTTCCTGGCCAACTGGTTAAGATTGGCACGGTTAACAATCTTTGAACGCATTTCTGTAAGGAAGCCTTCTTCTTTATACGGATATTGTTTAAATAAGAGTTCGGCAATTACCGAACCCAATACCGCGTCGCCCAGAAATTCCAATCGTTCATTGCTGCTCCGACTTCCATTTTGCAGAAGTTTAGCAACAGAACGATGCCTGAATGCCATTTTGTATAAAGTAATATTTCCGGGCACAAAGCCTAAAATATTCTTTAGCTTTTTGACAAACTCCCTTTCTGGGGAAACATAAAGTTTATATAATTTGAATATCGGCATTAAACGAAATAACAGAATTAACGGCTAATTAGCATATTTAACTAAGTTATCTATTTTTAACCAGCATACAAAATTATCACAAAGCAATAAACTAACCTTCGTACTTCTTAAAAATTACTGAGGCATTATGTCCACCAAAACCAAAAGTATTACTTAAAGCAGCTCTAACAGTACGTTTTTGCGCTTTATTAAATGTAAAGTTCAATTTAGGGTCAAATGCTGGATCATCAGTAAAGTGATTAATTGTTGGAGGTACAATATCGTTCTGAACAGAAAGAATCGCAGCAATAGCTTCAATGGCACCAGCTGCACCTAAAAGGTGGCCTGTCATTGATTTTGTAGAACTGATGTTAAGTTTATAGGCATCTTCTCCGAAAAGATCTGCAATAGCTTTGGTTTCACTAATATCTCCAAGTGGAGTAGATGTACCATGCACATTGATGTAGTCAATGTCAGCAGTTGTTAACCCAGAATCTCTCAGTGCGTTAGACATTACCATTTTAGCACCTAAACCTTCAGGGTGTGGGGCAGTGATGTGATTTGCATCAGCACTCATTCCACCACCTACAAGTTCGGCATAAATTTTTGCCCCCCTTGCTTTGGCATGTTCAAGTTCTTCAAGGATAATTGTTCCGGCACCTTCGCCAGCTACAAAGCCATCGCGATCTTTATCAAACGGGCGGGAAGCCGTTGACGGATCATCATTACGTGTAGACAATGCATGCATGGCGTTAAAACCACCCATACCTGCTTCATTAATAATCGCTTCAGAACCACCACTAATGATCACATCAGCCATACCCAAACGGATATAGTTGAACGCATCAATCATGGCATTTGTTGATGAAGCACACGCAGAAACAGTTGCAAAGTTAGGCCCACGCAGGCCATACTTAATTGAAATATGCCCGGGAGCAATATCAATAATCATTTTAGGAATAAAGAATGGATTGTACCTAGGTGTACCATCTCCTTTCGCAAAATTGCTTACTTCATCCAGGAAAGTTTTTAAACCGCCAATTCCAGCACCCCAGATTACACCGATCCTGTTGGTATCCAATTCCGAAAAATTAAAACCACCATCTTTCACAGCTTCATCTGTTGCGACAAGCGCATACTGTACAAACGGATCTAGCTTACGGGCTTCTTTCTTTTCCAGAAAATCTTCCGGATTAAAATTTTTAACCTCGCATGCAAACTTTGTCTTGAACTTTTCTGTGTCAAAACCCTTGATAGGAGCAGCGCCACTCACCCCATTAGTTAAACCTTCCCAAAATTCGGGAACGGTATTACCTATTGGAGTGAGCGCACCTAACCCTGTTACTACTACTCTTTTTAATTCCATTTATACTGAAAAAGCGTACTTTCTACTTAACGTTTTTTTCCAAATAAGCGATTGCTTGACCAACAGTACCGATGGTTTCAGCCTGATCATCAGGAATAGCTACATTAAATTCTTTTTCAAATTCCATAATTAATTCTACGGTATCTAAAGAATCTGCACCCAAATCGTTGGTGAATGAAGCCTCTGGTGTAACTTCGCTTTCATCAACACCTAATTTTTCTACGATAATAGCCTTTACTCTTGAAGCAATATCAGACATAATTTTATAATTTAATGGTTAAATAATTCAGTGCAAAGAAAAATAAATTCTTACAATTTTCAAATGTTTTTATTTCGACACCTTATCTTGGTTCGTAAATAACACAGCGAATATAGAATTAGTTTTTTAAATTCGTTCTCTTAATAATTTATTTTGCCTTGAATAAAACTTATCTAAAACTCACTTTAGACCTTGATTTCATACTAATTGCAATCACAGCGCCACTAAAAGACTATGTACTCTGCCACAAAATTAATACGCGATTAGATACACATTTTGAGAAAGTGGATGACCACGAAATATTTTTTAACATTGATGAACCTGCCTGGTATTTCTCTAAATATTACTTTTTTGTAGAGCAAGGAGACGTTGAATATTACCTGATTAGCAACCGAAGTTTAGATGGATTGCTGATTCCGGAAATGAGTAATGTTGATTTTTTTATTATCATTAAAGAATTTATCGATAAGGACGACTTGAATTATCTCCTCAACGGATTGAATAAAATACCTGATATTCAGGTAGCTGCAAAAATAGACCCATCTAAACTGAAGAGCAAGGAAAATTTGGTAATATAAAAATTATATACATGGTGTATTAATTACACTATATTTGAGGGTTAAACAACAAACGAAAAAACAAAATATATAAATATTAATGCAGTTTGATTAATTTAGATGATAATTGACGCTCACAAACCGCATTGCTAAAATCAATTATTAAATGAAACCATTTCATTCCAGAACTAAAATTGTTGCTACGCTTGGGCCAGCATCAGCGAAACCAGATGTTTTATACAGCATGTTTAATGCAGGTCTAGACGTTTGCCGCTTAAATTTTTCCCATGGCTCACAAGCTGACCACCAAAAAGTTTTAGATACCATTAAGGATCTGAACAAAAAATACGATTATAACGTAGGTATCCTTGCCGATTTACAAGGTCCTAAAATCCGTATTGGTTTGGTAAAAGAAGGTGGTATTAACTTAATTAATGGTGCTAAAACCATCATTACCACGAAAGAATGTATTGGTAATGAAGAACGTATTTACATTACATATCCAAGTTTCCCTAAAGATGTTCAAAAAGGCGAAATCATCTTATTAGATGATGGAAAACTTCAAATGAAAGTTTTGGAAACCAACCAGGAAGATGAGGTTGTTTGCGAGATTGTTCATGGTGGTATCTTAACTTCAAGAAAAGGTGTTAACCTTCCTAATACAAAAGTTTCAATTCCTTCTTTAACGCCAGAAGATCGCGAAAACCTGGAATTTGTTCTTCAGAATGATGTAGAGTGGATTGGTTTATCTTTCGTTCGTAAGGCTGAGGATATTATAGAGTTGAAAAAAATTATTGCAGAACGTGGTAAAACAGCGCGTGTAATTGCAAAAATTGAAAAACCTGAAGCCATTGCAAATATCGACGAAATTATCGCTGTAACAGATGGCATTATGGTTGCTCGTGGAGATTTGGGGGTTGAATGTCCGATGGAAGAAGTTCCATTATTACAGAAAATGATTGTAGCTAAATGTAGAGCAGCTTCTAAACCTGTAATTGTGGCTACACAAATGTTGGAGAGTATGATCACTACACCTCGCCCAACACGTGCTGAAGTAAATGATGTTGCAAACTCTGTATTGGATGGTGCAGATGCGGTAATGTTAAGTGGAGAAACTTCTGTTGGAGAATTTCCGTTAATCGTTATCGAAACGATGCAGAAAATTATCCAGAACATTGAAGAAAACAACTATCCATTCCACCCGGATAAATACTTAAAACCGAAATCTGAATCATTTTTAAGTGATGCAATTTGCGATTCTGCTTGTTTCTTAGCTAAACAAACCAATGCTGTTGGTATTGTTTCTATGACTTTGAGTGGCTATACTGCTTTTGAAATTTCCAGTCACCGTCCGGAGGCCTTAACTTTTATCTTTACTAGTAACAGAGCATTATTAAATGCAGTAAGTTTGCTTTGGGGAGTAAGAGGCTTCTATTATGATAAATTCGAAAGCACCGATAATACCATTATCGAAGTAAACGAATTTTTGAAAAGCAAAAAACTGGTTAAATCTGGCGATATTGTTATCAATACTGCTGCTATCCCGATGGAAGTAAAAGGCAAAACCAATATGTTAAAAATTACCGTAATCGATTAATTTTTAATCTTTAAAATACAACCTCCTGAGCTCTGTTCAGGAGGTTTTTTTATGGAAAAAA
This sequence comes from Pedobacter terrestris, assembly GCF_052343045.1. NCBI lineage: Bacteria > Pseudomonadati > Bacteroidota > Sphingobacteriia > Sphingobacteriales > Sphingobacteriaceae > Pedobacter > Pedobacter terrestris. The sequence goes on from NZ_CP180264.1 coordinate 4,326,668, forward strand.
GTACCGGTAAAAAGCACAATTGTACACTTAAAACACTGGGTAAACAGACAAACTTTCGCGTCCTTTAAACGTTTAATAAAATAGAATAAAGAACGATAAATTATGTCAATTTTAAAAGATAAAGTGGCTTTTGTATCTGGTGCAGGATCAGGTATTGGCCGTTCAATAGCAATTACTTACGCTAAAGAAGGTGCTAAAGTTGCCGTTAGCGACATCAATGAAGCACATGCTCAGGAAACTGTGAAAATGATTATTGATAATGGTGGCGAGGCGTTTTCTCTGGTTGCAGATTCATCAAAAGCAGAAGAAAATAAGCGTGTAGTAACTGAAATTGTAGCAAAATATGGCCGATTGGACGTTGCGTGCAACAATGCCGGAATGGGCGGCCCACCTAAACCAACAGGTGAATATGAACCAGAAGAGTGGGACCGCGTAATTGCACTCAACCTGAATGGCGTCTTTTATGCCTGCCGTTATCAGCTGGAACAAATGGAAAAAAATGGTGGTGGATCAATTGTAAATATTGCTTCTATCCACGGACAGGTTGCAGCACCAAATAGTCCGGCTTACACCGCCTCTAAACATGCTGTTGTAGGACTAACTAAAAATATTGCAGCAGAATATGCACAAAAAAATATTAGATGTAATGCAGTTGGGCCAGGATATATCGAAACGCCTTTATTAAGTGCAAACTTAAGTGACGAAATGCAAAAAGCCATTGCAGCGAAAAGCCCGATGAACAGATTAGGTACTCCAGAAGAAATTGCCGATTTAGTTTCGTTTCTAAGCTCCGATAAATCTTCATTTACAACAGGCAGTTATATCATCGCCGATGGCGGATATACAAGCATATAATTGATTAATAGGCCTGTATCATAAACCATAATTTTAAGGCTAAACTTCTTATTCTTTCGAGTTTTTACAAAAAATAACCAAGATCGTTTCGGGAACAAATTGGGGCTTATGATACAGACGTCTATTTTGCAGATACCTATATAGGTATTTTAAATTGCGAGCAAAAGCGCGCGATTATTTTCTATATTAGATATGAAAAGAAACTTCAATATTATACCGACAGGCTAAAAATCAACTTCATCAGGGTGTAAACCTGTGAATCCCTGAGCAGGAATACTACCGATAAGTTCAAGATCTGCTGGTGAAAGCTCAAAATCGTAAATATCAAAATTCTCCTTGATTCTACTTTCCTTAACGGATTTTACCAGAGGAAGAATTTCATGTTGCAAAAGCCATTTTACCAATATTTGGGCGGCAGTTTTACCATATTTTTCGGCAACTTCCTGTACAGTTTCATTATTTAGTATACGAGACTGTCCCAAGGCTGCCCACGCTTCTACTACTATCCCCAGTTCTTTTGAATAGGCTACATTTTCAGTATTCTGATGTCCGGCATTTACTTCAATCTGGTTAACCATGGGTAAAATTTCTGCCGTTTGAACCAATTGTTCTAAATGTTTCTTATCAAAATTGCTGACACCAATGCTCTTCACTTTACCATCTTTGTATAGTTTTTCCAAAGCTTTCCAGGTATCTGCATTTATTTCTGCCCAATTATCGAACTGCTTGGTATTTGCTGGCCAGTGAATAAGGTACAAATCCAGGTAATCCATTTGTAACTCATTTAATGTCGCCTCAAATGCGGCTAAGGTCTTATCAAAACCTCTTTCGCTATTCCACAATTTACTTGTAACAAAGATATTTTCTCTTCCAATACCAGAATTTCTTATACCTTCTCCAACAGCGCGCTCATTGCCGTAAATAGCCGCTGTATCAATATGTCTGTAACCAGCAGAAATGGCTTGTTCTACAACTTTAGCTGTGATTTCTTTTTCAACAAGATAGGTTCCATATCCTATCGACGGTATTTCTAAACCGTTTGATAATTTAAAAATGTTTGTACTCATTTTCGTTTTATTTATTACTTAACTAATATTATCCTTATTTAATGTTAAAGAGATCATCCATCAAATAGCTTCTGATTAACATAAATTGTTTCGCAAACGAAACGCCAAAGTGGGAATGTGAGATACAATAAGTAACTATTGTTTTCTAAAATCAGATCGCGGATGTAAAGAAACCTACTCTACAATTTAACCTCGACAACTGATTTTCAGCGTTCATTCTAAAACTACAAATCCTTTTTCGAAAAGAAAAGAAATTGAACAACACAAAGCAATAAAAATACTTTCACTTTGCAAGTATTTTTATAGATGCGATTATAGTTTTTACATTTGTATTATGGTTGAGAAGAAGATAAAATCACATTGTGCAATTAATTCGGCTTTAGAAGTTTTGGGCGACAAGTGGAGTTTGCTGATTGTTAGAGACCTGATGTTTAACAGCAAACGCTATTTTGGAGACTTTCTAAAGTCAGAAGAAGGTATTGCTACAAATATACTGGCTTCGCGATTGTCAGTGCTTGAACAGGCCGGGATTATTGTCAAACAATCAAATCCTCGAAACAAGTTAAAATTTATTTATAAACTAAGCCATAAAGGAATTGACTTATTACCGATTCTTTTGGAAATGATGTTTTGGTCTGCGACACATGATCAACAAGCGTTCATTAATCCAGCACTCGAGAAAGTATACAGAAACCCTGAGTTTATCAATCAAACGTCGCATCGATTAAAACAGATTTTAATCGATGAAGATTTAAAATAAATCGAGCGTGTTTTTTAACTTTTTGAACAGAAAAACTTTTTTTCTGCTCAAAATCACGATTTCAAAACCGATATTGGAATGAAAAAACAAAACCCACCAAACGAAAACATTTGACGGGTTTATGAATTTAATACTTTAAATGCGGAGAGTGAGGGATTCGAACCCTCGATACCCTTTTGGAGTATACACACTTTCCAGGCGTGCTCCTTCGACCACTCGGACAACTCTCCAATGGGAGGCGAAAATAGGAAAATTCTTGATATTATAGTGAAGAATTAAAACTTTCACCCTAAAAAAATAGCCACCTGATTCGAAAATCAGATGGCTTTGCTGTAATCTAAAATAGGGAATATTTATACGGTTCCGTAAGCGTTGGATTGCCCGCCATCTATCGCGATGGTTTGTCCATTTACATAGGCACAATCTTCACTCAAAAGAAATACAACCAGTTTGCCCACCTCCTCTGGTTTACCTAATCGTTTCGTTGGGTTTGCCTGTGCATATTCATCTTCTGCTTTTTGGGGATCTGCCGGATTTACCTGTTTAAATGCTTCAGCAACCATCGGTGTTAAGATTGCACCTGGCGCAATTGCATTGGTCAAAATTCCATATCTGCCATATTCAAGGGCAGCATTCTTAGTCATACCAGAAACTGCATGTTTACTGGCCACGTAAGGCATTTGATTCATGACACCGCGAATACCACCAACAGAGGCAACATTTACAATTCTTCCGTAGCCTTGCTCTTGCATAACTGGAATAATGTAGCGCATGCCGTAATACGCACCAAGCAAGTTAATGTCTAATACCTTTTTGAACACATCCAGATCATAAGATACAATTGGTGCTTGCCGGCCTTCTATACCTGCGTTGTTGTAAAAACCATCAATCCGACCGAAGGTCTCTTTGGTTTTCTGCACGTAATTTTTCACCGCATCTTCGTCAGAAACATCAGCTGTAATTGTTAATATTTCTGTATCAGGATGATTGCTCAGAATTTGTGCTTTTGCTTTTCCTAGAAACTCTTCGTTATAATCTATAAGTGCTAATTTGGCGCCGTTTTTTGCGGCCTCAACTGCTGTTGCATATCCTAGGCCCATACCCGCGCCGGTAATAATAATGACTTTATCTTTTAAACTGCTCATTGTAATTTGTGTTTTATTGCTCGAATGCAACTTATGCATCCTTATCACCAGATACACACAATGCATACCAGAACGATATTTTCAGGAAGCTTTAAAGCGCACAATATTTACTTTTTAAGGTACATTTTAACCCCAATCAGAAGATAGACCGAAATTTTACTAAGAACGAAGCGGATAGTTTTTTATCTTCATCATATCTTCATATCAAATAATGAATTTTATATCAACAAATTAACGGAGCATTTAAAATTACAGACATGAAAAAATTATTGAGTTTAATCGCAATCGCAGCATTTGGCTTGTCAACAGCCTTTGCTCAAACACCAGCTACTACGGCACCTGCAAAAAAAGTAGTGAAAAAAGAAGTAAAAACCACTACAGCACCTGTAAAAGCCGGAGTGAAACAAGAAGCGAAAAAAGTGGAGACTAAAACTACCACAACAGCTTCGAAAGTAAAAGCAGACGGAACGCCAGATATGCGTTTTAAAGAAAATAAAGCAAAAACAGTAGCTAAAGTGGCCGGACCAACAAAGAAAGACGGAACTGCTGATATGCGTTATAAAGCGAACAAAGATGCTGCAAAAACAACTACAGCAACAAAAAAGAATTAGGTTTAGGTTTATATTGAAGGGGTTGTACCGAAAGGAACAGCCCCTTTTTTTGTTATAAGCTTATTGTTTCGCCAACATCAGGCAGCAATAAAGTGATGTTTTCGCGTTTAAATTTCTCTACAGCATCTTCTGTATCTATACTTATTGGAGGGAAAGTATTGTAATGAACGCCAATTACCTGCGTAGTATTGATATATTTCGCCGCGATAACAGCATCGTCTACACCCATTGTATAATGGCCACCTAAAGGAAGAATTGCATAATCTATACTGTGTAAATCTGCCAGTAATTTCATTTCTAATGTCAGTGCTGTATCTCCGGCAAAATAAATCTGTTTGCCTTCTAGCTCCAATACGAAACCCGCAGGATTACCACCATAACTTCCATCAGGATTGGAACTGGTATGCACTGCCCAAACGGTGCGCATTTTACCGAAAGAAAGATCCTGAACACCAAAATTAATGTCGGTTACCTTTTCTATACCTTGTTTGCGAATCCAGCCGGCAACTTCTACCATTGCAATAACTTCTGCATTAGTTTGTTTAGCCAATTCTACTAAATCTGCAACGTGATCGCCATGACCATGGCTAACCAAAATATAATCGGCTTCGATTTTCGAGGTATCGATATCTTTTGCCAGCGGATTAGGTTTTATAAATGGATCAAAAAGGAATTTTTTGCCTTCTGCTTCAATCAAAAAACACGACTGGCCATAATATGTAAATTTCATAATTCTGTATAAGTATCAAGATTTAACTTTCTGAGTATTTGTAACGCAAGATTAATGCTGTTAATTTTTCAGTTTTTTCTATTGCCCGAACATGCCGCCTAAACCACCAAGCATATCTTGGGCTGACGATTGCATCTCTGCTGCACTCACTTGCTCGGCATTTGCCAACGCTTTATTAATTGCAACCTGAAGCAGCTCTTCCAGTTCTTCTCTATCGGCATTTTTGAAAAATTCTTCATCGATAGAAACACCGGTAATTGCTTTATTGGCAGTTGCCGTGATCTTTATTGCTCCATTCTCTACCTCTCCAAATACAGAAACGGTATCCAATCTTTTTTTGATTTCCTCAGCTTTCTGTTGCGCTGCAAATAATTTATCAAACATAATTTCTATTTTATATTATAAAACGAAATTAGGATCTTTTGTTTGGATTTTACTCATTTTTTCAGAAAAGGATATGGATTAAATAGAGTGGTCAAATGATGCCCAAACCACCGCGACCCCAGTATTATTGGTCTTAAAATGCTTCGTTCAACTTATAAAATTTACAAATTGTCTTGCAAACAAGAGATGTCTTTTGTTGAATGGCAAATTAAAATAGTCTCCAATGAAGTTTATTTCCACGGATATGTGGCGTTGATAAAAATGACCACTAATTCGGGGTAAGATGCTCTCAAGATTACGGAAAGTATAGCTTTTGCTTACCTGTTTATTACCTATTCTTTACCTGTTTATTACCTATTGTTTACCTCCGAGGTAAACAATAGGTAAACAAAGGGTAATGCAAGGGTTAACCTGGTGTAAGCAAAAGGGTAAAAAATTTGCAAATTCTGACCCCAACTTGTGACCGATTGATTTCTTAAAAAGGTACACAAGCATCACGTATCAAAATGAATGTCTATCAAGCTCTGTAGTTTTCAGTTACAATAGACAGCAAGCTGCAAATTACATACGCGATGTATTTAACAACGGACATAATTCAAAATCAAATACGCCCCAAAATGGTGTTGGCTTCATCCAAAAAACGTTCTATTTTTTTTGTACTTCTGAAACTTCTGAGCGGAAGCGGATGGATTCTATTTTTTTTCCTTAAATCAATCTGAGCGTTTACCTCAGTTCCGGTATACACAAAATTTGTTGATTTACGCAGCACTTGAAAATGAATCAAATCATCAAAAGAATATGTTCGTTTTATGCGCCCGGCTAAAGTAGAATGGATAATCTCTCTACGGTTTTTGTCAAATACAATACTGGAAAAATATGCATTGATAAATATTAGCCCAAGTACCAAAGGAAAATACGTCACCAGAATACGTTTAAATGCCGGGTCGTACTCCATGAATGTTGACGAAGTCAGAATGGCTATGGTAACGCCAACCAAAATGATGCCCAATATCAAAGACCCAATTTTGTTTCCTTTTACAGCATAAACATCTCCCACACTTGTAAAAAATTCAAAATCGTAAATGATTTGTTTTTGTTTAAGCGGTGCATTTGCAAAAACAAGTTCATCAATTTTTGGTAATACTTCGTTCTCAAATTCCAACAGATTTTTGTTGGTATCTTTAGAATATCCGCCAGAAACAATCCATCCTTTTCCATGGCGATTGCTTCGTTTAAACAACATATAGTTAAACCCGCTGCCTATTACCTGATACCGCTCAATAGTTGCAATCTCATCAAATGGAAGCGATCCTAAGGGCAGAAAAAAGATATTTCTGCTAACGGTTCTGGTTGAGGCATTAAATGTAATGCTGCTTTCACCGATACAGTAAAGTATAAAAGGAACCAGAACAGTTAAACCATAAAACAAAAATGCAGTTGATGAGCCTGCGGCTAAAGAGCCTGTATAAATCACTACAGAAATTGCGGCAAATAGCACAAAAAAAATAAGCGCGGTGATGCGCAAAGCACGTTTTGGGTAAATGGTAATTTTACCGGGTTCTACATTCCAAGAGGTTCTGGGCATATTTCAAAGGGGGATTAAATGTTAGCCGAGCAGAATAAGGCTAATCTTCGTCGCTTCCCGGCAAACTTCCATTTCCATGATAAGCTCCTTTCCGTATGATTGGCATATTGAGATGTTTATATAGATCATCCAGATGCATTAAACTTCCGTTGGTCAGGTTTCCGAGAAAAATGACGATGATATCCTTATCGAGATCGCGTACATAAATATGTCTAAAACCATGCCACCATCCAGTGTGGTAAACAACTTTATCCATTTTTTCTCCATCAAACATTCTCCATCCATAGCCATAATTGAAGTGGCCATTTACAGGTTTATTTCTACCAACGTAAGCCGAATCAAGGCTTTTTTTAGAGAGCAATCTTCCATTTTTCAAATATTTATCATACAGAACCAAATCATGCACTGTACTGTAAATTCCCTTGTCGCCAACTGGCCCATCCAAAAAATTTTGCGCTACAGAATATCTCCACGTGCGATCGTGCCCTACAACATCAACCGGTACTTTTTCATATTCTGTAGTTGAATATACATGTGTATGTTTTAAACCTGCAGGTTTAAAAACATGTTCCATCATGTATTGAGAATAACGCTGTCCGCTTACCTTTTCAATAATTGCCCCCAAAACCATAAAGTTAGAATTGTTGTAGTGGAAACGATTGTCTGGTTTTGTGTACGGATTTGGTTTCTTCTCGGCGATAATATCCATTACTTCCTGGTTGGTTACACCTTTTTTCATGTTGCGTTTTTCTTTACGCCAAATATCGTCTATGAAGTAAACATAATTCATCATTCCGCTTCGGTGACTCAGCAACAGCTTCACGGTTATTCCATCATAAGGGAAATTTGGAAAGAATTTTTTAACATTATCGTTTAATGAAAGTTTCCCGGCCTCTACAAGTTGCATGACCGCAACTCCTGTAAACGTTTTAGTAATAGAAGCGAGCTCAAACTCGGAATTGATATTTAGGCTATCGCGATGTAAATAATCTGCCCAGCCGATGGCTTTTTCATACAAAATTTTACCCTGTTTTGCCACCAACATATTGCCATTAAAACCATATTTTTTATGTAGATTATCTACAAAATCAGCAATCCATTTATCTCCCTTTTTGGGATCGTAAGCAATCAATAAACTATCGGCTCTGTCATCTTCCTTTACCCGAATTTTGGCGTCTGCAGTTTTTTGCTCTTCAGTTTTTTTTTCAGAACAAGCGGCAATCAGTGTAGCGGAGAGCGCTAAAGCTGAACATATATATCGAAATTTCATTTATATCGGGAATAGTTGATTTAAAACCCGAAAAATAAAGAATTTTGAATGTTTAGCGGCAAAAGAGTTTTACACATTTTCGCAATTTTGGGAATACCAACATTCAAAAAGATGCCCCTTACTTCCGTAAACCGGATCATTATCCGGAACACGAACTTTCGAAATATCTTCGTCCGCCTGCGGTCGGTCTCCTTCTTTTCCGTATAGAATATTATATGACAACCCATTCGGATATGCACCAACAACCGTAAAGTCTGCACTAGAACTCAGTTTCTTATGCGCAACGCCTGCCGGGATTACCACAACATCCCCTTTATCCAATTCTACACATACACCGTGTTCGCCGCCAAATTGAACATCTGCACGGCCGCAAAAGACGCCTAAAACTTCATGAGTATTGCTGTGGTAGTGGTGGTAATCAAAAATCCCATCTACCCAGGCATTGGTATATCCATTCTGTGCAAAAACTCTTTTTATGCTTTCGGTGGTTTCATCAGGATGAAGTAAGAATGCACCTTTGTAAATCATCAGCGGAAGATTTGGATTATTGGGAAAGTTCCCGTTTTCTTCAATCTTATGTGCAACCAGGTAGGCTTCTTGCACCAGTTTTTCTTTGTCCATGATTAAGTTATTTTCAATAATTAACAAAGTATAAAGGAAAGGGTTTAGATTTTTATGGCGGCGGTTTGCCATTCAAGAAATCTAAGAATATAAGCTACATTATTCTTAGATGTCTTATATGGTTAGACTTATGACCGCAAACCATTTATGGACATTTTTTTGTGTTATACCGATTAAGGGATCCTTGTTTTTGACAACTAAACTCAGGTGCAAATTAGCATGAGAAACTGTATCAAAAAAAATTTCAAACAGAAAAAGCCATTCCTTTTCAGGAATGGCTTTACATATTGTCAATTATCCTTTACGTTAAGTTCAGGAAAACAAAGATTACGCTAATAATCTGATCGGCTCTTCTAATAAACCTTTCAAAGTTTGTAAGAAAGCAGCTCCGGTAGCACCATCAACCACACGGTGATCGCAACCTAGAGTCAACTTCATTACATTTCCTGGTACTACAGCGCCGTTTTTAACTACAGGGACCTGTTGGATTGCACCTACAGATAAAATTGCGCCATCAGGAGAGTTGATGATTGATGTAAACTCATCAATACCAAACATACCTAAATTAGATACTGTAAATGTTGAGCCTTCCCAATCTGACGGTTGTAGTTTTTTCGATTTCGCTTTTTGTCCGTATTCTTTAACCTCTGCAGAAATGTGAGATAAAGACTTACCATCAGCAAAACGAACTACAGGAACCAATAATCCATCTTCAACGGCCATTGCAACGCCAATGTTTGTATGCTCGTTAAATCTGATTTTATCGCCACCCCAAGAAGAGTTAACTGCTGGGTGTTGTTTTAATGCAACTGCAACCGCTTTAATTACAATATCGTTGAATGATACTTTTACCGGAGCAACAGCGTTGATTGCTGTACGCGCAGACATTGCATTGTCCATATCGATACTGATCGTTAAATAGAAGTGAGGTGCTGTGAATAAGCTTTCGCCTAAACGTTTCGCAATCACTTTGCGCATTTGAGAAACTGGTTTCTCTGTATACTTTTCTTCGCCAACGTAAGTAGGAATTACCGGAGCAGCTTTTTCAGCAGCAGGAGCGCTTTCTGTTTTTGCTTTTCCATTTTCCGCTTGCGCCGATGGCTTAAAGTTTTCAATATCTTTTTTAATGATACGGCCACCTTCTGCACTACCAGAAACCTGAGAAAGATCAATTCCTTTATCTTTAGCAATTTTCTTAGCTAAAGGAGAAGCTTTAACGCGACTATCAGATGAAGTGCTTTCCGCTGCAGGAGCAGATGAACCCGAATCAGCAGAAGTTGCCTGTTTTTCTTCTTTTGGTGCTTCGCTTTGGTCTTTAGCCTTTGGACTACTTTCAGTTCCTCCGGCTAAAATACCGCTAACATCTGTTCCTTCAGGACCAACAATGGCGATAATTCCATTTACTTTAGCTGCTGCACCTTTTTCTACACCAATGTGCAATAAAGTACCTGTAGCATATCCCATAACTTCCATGGTTGCCTTATCGGTTTCCACATCAGCAAGAACATCATCATCTTTAACTTTATCACCAACCTTTTTATGCCATTCAGCAATTACGCCTTCAGTCATGGTATCGCTTAACAAAGGCATACGGATTACCGTGATTCCCTTGGCAGATAATTCTTCTTCACTTAAAGCACCACCTTGTGCAGGTGCAGCTTCTTCTTTTTTATTATCAGCTTTAGGTGCTTCATCATCAGACTTCGGACTTGCCGACTCCTGATTTCCTGATTCTGCTTCTAAAGCTGCTTTATAATCTTCGCCTTCTTTACCAATAACGGCCATGATTGCATCAACCGGAACAGCTTGTCCTTCTTCAACACCTACGTATAAAAGAGTACCATCCCAATAAGATTCCATGTCCATTGTAGCTTTGTCTGTTTCAACCTCGGCCAAAACATCTCCGCTTTTAACTTTATCACCCACTTTTTTGTGCCACTTTGCCAAAACCCCTTCGGTCATGGTGTCGCTCATTTTGGGCATTCTAATTACATCAGCCATTATATCTAATTAATTGAAATCTTAAATAAATTAATCCATTACGTATGGATAGTTCTCAGTCATGTATACATCTTTATACAACTCAGATGCATCTGGCCAAGGAGATTCTTCAGCAAATTTTACCGCTTGGTCTACAGTTGCCTTTACTTTCGCTTCTACTTCTTCAATCCAAGCTTGATCTGCATATTTTTGCTCAAGAATGGTTTCTCTTGCCAATTCTACCGGATCTTTTGCTTTATACTCTTCTAATTCTTCTTTGGTACGGTATTTAGCCGGGTCAGACATTGAATGTCCACGGTAACGATACGTTCTCATTTCAAGGAAAGTTGGTCCTTCACCTGCACGTGCACGTTGAATGGCTTCATCCATTGCGTTGTGTACAGCAACCGGATCCATTCCATCAACAGGGGCGCAAGGCATATCGAAACCTAAACCAATTTTATAAATATCGGTCATGTTGGTGGTACGTTGTACGGAGGTACCCATTGCATAACCGTTGTTTTCGCAAACAAAAATTACAGGTAATTTCCAAAGCATGGCCATGTTAAATGTTTCGTTTAATGCACCCTGGCGTACAGCGCCATCGCCCATATAACAAATATTAACATTATCTGTTCCTTTATATTTTTCAGCAAAAGCAACACCAGCACCTAATGGAATCTGGCCACCTACAATGGCATGACCACCATAAAAGTTATGTTCTTTACTGAACATGTGCATAGAACCACCTTTACCTTTTGAGCAACCAGTAGCTTTACCATACATCTCTGCCATAATGCTGTCGGCGCTAACGCCTAAAGCCAATGCATGAGCGTGATCACGGTAAGTTGTAATCATTGAATCACCTTTTTGCATTGCAGATATTGCACCTGCAACTACAGCTTCTTGTCCAATGTATAAATGGCAAAAGCCACGAATTTTTTGTTGTCCGTATAACTGACCAGTTTTTTCTTCGAATTTGCGCATAAGCAACATCGATTCAAACCACTTTAGCCAGGTATCTTTATTTATTTCTACTGCACTCATTTTAGGGTATTTGTTTTTTTGCGACAGCAAATCTAATTTTTTTATTGTAATTTCACGCACCTTCAATTGTAAAAACATCATTAATTCAGCGATGAAATTACATTTAACGATCATTTTATGATTAAAGCGAAGCCTTATGATCTACTTCGCTTAAACTGCCGATTTTACATAAATTAAACTTTGCATTTTATCACATTCTGTATTTAATTTATTGTGAAATTTAATTCTGATTATTGATAATTACACGAGAGATAATATTCAAAGTATAACAATCCATTATAACATTTGTAAATCGGCGAATTTTTCTTTCCAGAGCGTGTATTTATTTGTGCTTTTCGTTATTATGACAACAACATATTATCTATTAACCTCGTCGACCCAACTTTTGCAGCAACCAATGCAATCAAATTTGGTTCGTTTTTGCTTTGAGCGGGCTCTAAAGTATTGCCATTGGCAATGGTGAAATAATCCAACTCCACATCTTCAATATCCTTGTATAAAGAAGATGCTTTTTCAATCAATTCTTCCAATGAATATTCGTTAAAATGATCCTTTACAAATTGTAGTGAAGCACTAAGCACCAGCGCATGTTTTCGGTCAGCTTGTGAAAGATGAATGTTCCGACTGCTCATAGCCAAACCATCTTCTTCGCGTATAATCGGACAGGTAAAAATTTCTATCGGAAGGTTAAAATGCGTAAGCATATTTTTGATCATCAGAATCTGCTGAAAATCTTTTTGCCCAAACATAGCAATATCCGGCTCAGCAGCATCGAACAATTTTTTTACAATTTGTGTAACGCCCTGGTAATGCCCTTTACGAAAAGCGCCTTCAAGAACAAATTCTGCATGACCTAAATTTATATGCCAGTTTTCCTCTTTACCATCGGGATACATTTCATGTACATCAGGCATAAATACGGCGGAACAGCCCGCTTCAGAAAGCATTAATAAATCATGCTCAATTGGCCTCGGATATTTCTCCAGATCTTTAGGATCAGTGAATTGCGTAGGGTTTACAAAGATACTACAGATAATGACATCGGCGTTTTGCTGGGCAATTTTGATGAGGGAGATATGCCCATTATGCAAGGCACCCATGGTAGGTACAAGTGCTACTTTTTGGTTGTTTTGTTTAAGCGGCTCCAGATAATTTTTCAGTTCCACTTTAGTCTTAAATATTTCCAATTCAAGCAATTTAAAATAAAGCCGTAAAGGTGTAAATTAATCCATTTGAAACCAAACAAATGCTTGCTATATTGATAAATAGTATTATTATTCTTATCTTTGCAGCTCATTATCTTTTATTTAACTTAATATTTTCTTAAAATATGGAGATGGCAAAAACGAAGCTGCTGATAGTTACACACGAGATGTCGCCTTTCCTCGAGCTTACTAAAATTTCTGAAATCACACGTCAATTACCACAGGCAATGCAAGATAAAGGATTCGAAATCCGCATCTTAATGCCCAAGTTTGGCAACATCAATGAACGAAGAAATCGTTTACACGAGGTAATCCGCTTATCGGGGATGAACATTATTATTGATGACAATGACAACCCGCTTATTATTAAGGTTGCCTCCATTCCAGCTGCACGTATGCAAGTTTATTTCCTGGATAATGAAGAATATTTCCAGCGCAAACAAGTATTCAGAGATGCCAGTGGAAAATTCTTTGACGACAATGACGAACGTACAATATTCTTTTGCAAAGGTGCCTTAGAAACAGTAAAAAAACTGGGTTGGTCTCCTGATATCGTACATTGCCATGGATGGATGAGTGCTTTGGTTCCGGCATATATTAAAACAACGTACAAAAATGACCCTACTTTCAAAAATTCTAAAGTAGTGTATTCAATTTACGAAAACTGTTTTGAAGAAAAATTAAATGCCAATTTATACAAGAAAGCAGTAATGTCTAATATGACAGAGGCCGACACAAAAGCCTTTGAACCAGCAGACAATAACAGCATGCATGTAGGCGCCGTAACACACTCAGACGCAGTAGTTTTAGCAGATGAAAACATCCACGAAGATGTGTTAAAATTTGTTAAAGATTCCAATAAGCCAACATTAGCCTTTAACTTAACCGAAAATTTTGAAAACTTCTACACGTTTTATGAGGAGATTTCAAATGATGAGTTGGTTTCAGTAGCGTAATCAGGTTTTATTATATCATATATGAAATTTACAAAACTAGACTTATTAACCCTGTTGATAGGTCTTTTTCTTTTTGCATCATGCAATACACCCGACGGAGTAGGTTTAGATGTTGATCCGGCGACAGAAATACAAGGCACTTTGGTTGATAATGAACCGGTTACCTCACAAACAGTACGTGAGGCAGACATTTCTACCGCAGGATTGGAACGTTACCCACTTGGTTATATCAAAGACCCGATTATGGGTACAACAGAATCCAGTTTAGCCATGACTGTATGGCCTGTGGTAAGTCACGATTTTGGAACTTCACCTACTTTAGACTCTGCAGTGCTTGTTATGAACCTGAGTACTGATTTTTATGGTGATACAACAAGTTCACGCTATAATATCAATGTGTATCAGTTAACCAATACAATTACAAACGTTAAAAGTTCAGATACACAACCGCACAACAGCCAGTTGCTGGGTAGCTTTAACAGCAGAATTTTCCCGAACACGCCAATAAAAGTAACTGATGTTGTAGCAGGTGCAGCAGATACGGTTAGAAACGCGACTGCACAAATCCGTATTCCATTAGATAAAACTTTTATCCAGAATACCATTTTAACACGTTCTGCTACGGATTTATCCACAACAGCAAAATTTGTAGACTACTTTAAGGGTCTTTATGCTGAAGTGAACAAAACAACTTCTACGGGTACCGGAGGCATCGCATTTATAGATTTTGCAAGCACAAACTCTTACTTAAGACTTACCTACAAAAAAACCAATACTTCAAGTGGTATTGATACAACATTTGTAGATTTCCCAATCAACACAAGCTCTGGTGCAATTGCCGCAAAGATTACACATGATTATTCGGGAACAGCCGTGCAAACGCAACTTGACAATCCCTCTACACAGTATAATGTAACATATACACAAGGATTGGTAGGATTGAAAACTAAAATCTCATTTCCAAATCTGGCTAATTTCACCACTACATATGGTAAGGCTATTATAAATAAAGCCGAACTGGTAGTTGATCTTTCTGATGGAACGTATGGCTATCCTTTTCTGCCTGCCAGAAGATTAAATCTTTACCGTTGGGATATTGCCGAGCAACCGGCAGATATTATCGATTACACGAATTATGCATCGTCAAGTCCGGCAACTTTTGGCGGATATTTTGATTCGCTAAAAAACAGATATATCTTTCTAGTAACAAGCTACGTTCAGCAACTGATTAATAAAACTGTTGTAGATTATGGTACTTTCATTGCGCCAACATCTTACAGCACGTATCAAAAAACGCCAACGGCAGCTTCTGCCGGAAGATCTGTAATTGGTTCTAATGGAAATATAACGAACAAGATAAAATTGAACATTTATTATACAAAGATCAATTAGCGTGTTCATAAAAAATTCATTACAAAATTCACCTATTGTTTATACTTTAGGTGAATTTTTCATTTTATACCAAAAATTATGTGTGGAATTGTAGGCTACATTGGCTTTAGGGAAGCCTGGCCAATTGTTTTAAAAGGTCTAAAACGACTGGAATACAGAGGTTACGATAGTGCGGGTATTGCGCTCTTAGACAACAATGGACAAAGAATTTATAAAAAAGCCGGGAAAGTTGCTTTTCTAGAAGAATACTCAGAAGATAAAGATAAATCGGGCCAAGTAGGCATGGGCCATACCAGATGGGCTACACATGGTGTACCTTCTGATCGAAATTCTCATCCACACACATCAAATCATGGAAAGCTATCCATCATTCATAACGGTATCATCGAAAATTATTCGACATTAAAAGAAGAACTTTCTCGCCGTGGGCACGAATTTAAAAGTGATACGGATACCGAAGTATTGATTCATTTGATTGAAGAAATCCAACAAATCGGAAATCTCGATCTGCTTGAGGGTGTAAGGCAAGCTTTAAATGAAGTAATTGGTGCGTACGCTATAGTTGTTATGGATAATGAACATCCCGAACAATTAATTGTTGCCAGAAAAGGTAGTCCGATGGTGATTGGCGTGGGAAAAGGCGAATATTTTATTGCTTCTGATGCCACACCAATTGTTGAATATACAAAGAACGTAATTTACCTGAACGACAATGAAATTGCATTGGTAACCAAAGAGGATCTTTTGGTTAAAAGGCTAGACAATGTAGTTCAAACGCCACACATCCAAGAACTGCAACTGCAGTTGGAGATGCTTGAAAAAGGTGGTTTTGATCATTTTATGTTGAAAGAGATTTATGAGCAACCACGTTCGATAAAAGATTGTATGCGTGGCCGGATCTATCCTTCAGAAGGTAAAGTACAACTGGGTGGCATTAAAGAGTTTGCGGAAAAACTTAAAAACATAGATCGGATAATTATTGTGGCTTGCGGAACTTCATGGCATGCAGGCTTGGTTGGAGAATATTTAATTGAAGAATACGCGCGTATCCCGGTTGAGGTAGAATACGCTTCAGAATTTAGATACCGAAATCCAATTATCACAGAAAAAGACGTTGTAATTGCAATCTCCCAATCTGGCGAAACTGCAGATACAATGGCAGCTATTGAAATGGCCAAAGAACGTGGCGCCACGATTTTTGGAATCTGTAATGTTGCAGGCGCTTCAATTCCGCGGTTAACACACGCAGGAGTTTATACGCACGCCGGTCCAGAAATTGGTGTTGCATCAACCAAAGCTTTTACGGCGCAAGTAACTGTTCTTACCCTGATGGCTTTTTATATGGCTCAACAAAAAGGAACGATAACGCAATCCAAACTGATAGAATTACTTACTGAGCTTGATGCAATTCCGGATAAAATCCAAATTGCTCTAGAATCCAATGAGCTGATTAAAGAAGTTTCTGCTAAAATCAAAGATGCAAGAAACTGTCTGTTCTTAGGCCGAGGAAGTGGGTTTCCGGTAGCCCTTGAAGGTGCATTAAAACTTAAAGAGATTTCCTATATCCACGCCGAAGGTTATCCGGCTGCAGAGATGAAACATGGCCCCATTGCTTTAATTGATGAAGAAATGCCTGTAGTATTTATTGCTACACAAAATTCATCATATGAGAAAGTAATCAGTAATATTCAAGAAGTAAAAGCAAGAAAAGGCCAAGTTATTGCCATTGTAACAGAAGGCGATACAGAGGTTAAAAAAATGGCGGATTACTGTATAGAAATTCCAGATAGTGACGAAGCTTTTTTGCCTTTATTGGCAACAATTCCGCTTCAGTTGCTTTCTTATCACATTGCAGTAATGCGCAATTGTAACGTAGACCAACCCAGAAACCTGGCTAAATCTGTTACTGTAGAATAAATTAAAATGGCTGCCACTTAAAATTGGCAGCCATTTTATTAATAACTGATCACACCAGTAACAAATGTATTCCATTTGTTACGCGTATTAAATAAACCTTGTACATAAGTTTGGGTCTGAACTACAAATCATAACCTAACCGAATGAACAAAATTTTTACTCTTTTTCTGTTCTTATACTCTAGTGCAACTTTTGCACAGAATGCATCGACTGTAAAAGGGCGAGTTATAGAAGCTTCAAACAAAAAAGCAATCGATTATGCTTCTGTTGCAATACGCAACCTGAGCGATTCTAGTGTTGTTGCTTCAATCAATACCAATACCGATGGCAAATTCTCTGTCAAAAATCTAAAACCCGGCAGGTATAAAATCTATGCAGCATTTCTTGGGCTGAAAACGTTTACCAAAGACTTTACCTTAACAGAAAACAAATCAGAGCTTGATTTAGGAGATTTACCGCTAGAAGGAAATTCAATAGACCTTCAAACCGTAGAGATTAAAGCAGAAGTGCCTCCAATTGTTGTTAAAAAAGATACGCTTGAATTTAACGCCAGCTCATTTAAAGTGGTAGAAAATGCGGTAGTTGAAGACTTGCTGAAAAAACTTCCGGGCGTAGAAGTAGATAAAGAAGGTACAGTAAAAGCGCAGGGCGAAACCATTACCAAAGTAAAAGTAGATGGGAAAGAATTTTTTGCGAATGATCCATTATTGGCAACCAAAAATCTGCCCGCAGATATGATTGATAAAATCCAGATCATTGACGAACTTTCAGATCAAGCGCAATTCACGGGTATTGACGACGGTACACGTACTAAAATCATCAACATCACAACCCGAAAAGATAAGAAGCACGGCTATTTCGGGAACAGCACCGTTGGTTATGGAACCGATGATCGTTATGATGTAAATGCCAATATTAACCGCTTTAACCAAGAGCAAAAAATGAGTGTAATTGCTCAATTTAATAATGTGAATAAGCAGAATTTTGGCGGCGGACTTGGAGGTGGAAATTCTGGCGGTGGCCGGAGTGGCATTACCGAGACCAATGCCGGCGGTTTTAATTTCGCCGACGTATATGCAGACGAAACTGAAGTGAATTTTAGTTACTTCGTAAATAAATCGCAAAACCTGATTACACGCAATAGTGT
This sequence comes from Pedobacter terrestris, assembly GCF_052343045.1. Classification (NCBI taxonomy): domain Bacteria; kingdom Pseudomonadati; phylum Bacteroidota; class Sphingobacteriia; order Sphingobacteriales; family Sphingobacteriaceae; genus Pedobacter; species Pedobacter terrestris. The sequence continues at coordinate 4,345,340 of NZ_CP180264.1, forward strand.
AACTCAAAATCTGCTGGGCGATATTACCACAATTTTTAACAATGCGCAAAACAATACATCTTCGAGATTAAACCATCGATTAAATTTTATGGTCGATACTAAAATTGATTCGCTCACTTCGCTGAGAATACAACCAAGTTTAAGTTACACAGACAATAAAAGTTTAAATAAAAGCGTGTATACCAGAGATTATAGCACGTATAAAATTAATGGATCGCAGGGATTAACTTCATCAACAACAGCGCCTTCGATCAACAATAACCTTTTACTGCGCCGAAAATTTAGGCGGCGCGGACGTACGCTATCGCTTAACTTCAATACCAGCATCAATAATAATGACGGCGGTAATTACAACAATATTTTAGATTCTACCTATAACGGAGGCGTAATTACATCTAAACACACGGATCAGTTTAATGATCAAGAGAGTGAGTCGCTCAATCAGAATACACGACTGGTTTATACTGAGCCACTTTCTAAAACCCTCAGTATAGAATTTAATTTGCAAAATGGATACAATCACAATACATCAGACCGGTATACGTACAATTTTAATCCGGCTACGTTGCAATATGATTTGTTGGATTTAACCTATAGCAACGCCTACGAAAATACAATTTGGACCAATTCAGCAGGCTTTAGCTTTAACAAAGCAGCAGAAAAATACAACTGGAATGTGGGTATAGCTGTACAGAATACAGACCGAACCAATGACAATAAAAGTTCAGGCTTCGTGTTGAAACAGAACGTATTCAATTACACACCATCGGCCATGTTTCGCTACAATTTCAATAAAAGCAAACGTTTGGTATTTAATTATCGCGGCAGCACCAATCAACCCACTATACAGCAATTGCAACCTGTATTAAACAACACCAATACACAAAGTATTCCTGTCGGAAATCCAGATCTTAAGCCAGAATTTAACAACAACCTACGCATTGCGTACAATACCTTTAGTGTTGGCAAAAACCGATCGTTATTTGTAAATGTAAATTTAACGCAAACCACAAACCGCATTGCCAACAGCAGCAGTTTGATTGAAAGTGGCGAAAACCAAGGCAAACTCGCAATATTACCGGTAAATGTAAATGGCGTATACTCTGGCAATATCTCCTCTTCGCTGGGTTTGCCCATCATGCCAGAAAATAAATTAAACTTTCACATTAATATTTCTGGAAATTATGGCCGGGATGTCAATTTTACAAATACCCTTAAAAATATCACTAATAGTTGGTCTGTAACCAATGGCTACAGATTGGTTTCTAACTTAAACAAACTCGATTTAATTGCCGGCATTAACGGTTCCATTAACCGGGCAACATATTCTGTACAACCAAATTCGAATACCAGATTTTATACGTTTAGTCCAAATGTAAGTGTGAGCTATCTTTTCCCCGGCGAGATTCGCTGGTCTGTGGATGCGGACTACAACCAGAATACCGGAAGAGGTGAAGGTTTTGACACGCAATTTACCATCGTAAATTCGTATATAAGCAAACAGTTCTTCCATAATCAGGGTACATTTAAAGCATCTGTAAATGATTTACTCAATCAAAATCAGGGCATAACCAGAACAGCTAATAATAACACCATACAGGATGTAAGTTTTAATGTGCTTAAACGTTATTTTATGTTTTCCTTCACGTATTCGCTGAATAGAATGGGCGGAAAAAACCGGTTCAGAAATGAAGATGGCCAGGATGGAAATAGAGAAAACGGACGCAGACGAATGGGTGGTGGCTTTGGAGGCGCAGGGCGAAATTAAAACGCAAACTGAACGTCAAAATTTGGCTAGATGACACCTGTTATTTGGAACAAATCTAAAGAAAGGCTATCTTGCAGCAAAATTTGACGGATGAAACTTTCACATTTAAAAGTTGGCGAAAAAGGAACGATAGTTGCCTTTACAGATCTAGATCTATCTGTAAAGTTGATGGAAATGGGTTGTTTACCAGGAGAAGAAGTTGAAGTTGAACGCTTTGCACCTCTTGGCGATCCTATGGCCATTCGCGTTGCCGGTTACCAGCTTTGCCTGCGAAAAAGTGAAGCAGATGTCATTATCATTCAATAATTTTTCTGGACTTGGATATTAAAGTTGCATTAGTTGGTAATCCCAATACAGGTAAATCTACTCTCTTTAACCGTTTAACTGGTTTAAATCAAAAAATAGGAAACTTTCCAGGAATTACTGTCGATAAAAAAACGGGCTTCACAAAACTTCCCGGTGGGAAAGGAGCAGAAATTATCGATTTACCCGGAACATATAGTCTGTATCCTAAAAGTGCAGATGAAAGTATTGTTTTTCAGGTTCTTGCAGATCAGAGTAATCAAAGTCACCCGGATATTATTGTTTTAATTGCCGATGCAACCAATCTGAAGCGGAATATGTTGTTGTATTCACAAGTTGCAGATTTGGGAATCCCGATGGTTCTGGCCCTAAACATGTTAGATCTTTCTTCTAAACAAGGTATCGATATTAATCTGGATAAACTTGCAGAAAAACTTGGTATCCAAGTGGTTTCTATATCAGCCAGAAATAATATTGGCATTGATAAACTCAAAACAGCCATTTCCAATACGACAAACATCGCGACACAATCTCAAGATATTGACGTCAACCTCCTTGCTCCTGAAGCTATAAATGCGATAAAATCGAAATTAAATTCGACCAACGATTATTTCGCCCTACAGGTATTACATCAACATGAGTATCTGAATTTCTTTACAGAAACCCAACAGGGCGAGATAGAGGAAATTGAACAATCTCACAAATTTGAATCGTCAAAAATCCAGGCTGCAGAAACAGTTGCTCGTTATAAACATTTAAGCTCAGTACTTTCCGATGTGATAACTTATGCACCGGAAGATAAAAAATACTCCACTAGCGACAAACTAGACCAGATTTTAACACATAAAATCTGGGGTTTTGCCATTTTTCTGGCTATCTTATTTGTTATCTTCAACGCCATTTTCGCCTGGTCATCTTACCCGATGGATTGGATTGAAAGTGGTTTCGGCTTTATCACGGATTTTGGACATGAACATTTACCGGAAGGAATGTTTACAGATCTGATTTTAGATGGTGTAATTGCAGGTTTAGGCGGAATTTTTGTCTTTATTCCTCAAATCGCCATTTTGTTTGCTTTTATTTCCATTCTGGAAGATACCGGCTATATGGCGAGAGTAACCTTCATGATGGACAAAGTTATGAGCAAAGTTGGCTTAAATGGCAAATCTGTTGTGCCAATGATTGGTGGCTTAGCTTGTGCAGTACCTTCCATCATGGCCGCCAGAAATATCGAAAACTGGAAAGACAGAATCATTACGATTTTGGTAACACCTTTGGTAAGCTGCTCTGCAAGATTACCGGTATATATCCTCATCATTTCCCTTATTGTACCTTCAGAAAAGGTTCTGGGAATTTTTAATTTACAGGGCTTGGCTTTGATGATAATGTACCTTGTCGGTATCGTAGCTGCAGTTTTAGTAGCATGGGTGATGAAATTTATCATCAAAACAAAGGAACGTTCTTATTTTATTATGGAACTGCCTTTATACCGTATGCCAAGATGGAAGAACGTTTTGTTTACGATGTATGAAAAATCTAAAACTTTTGTATTTGAAGCCGGTAAAGTGATTATTGCCATTTCAATCATTCTTTGGGTAATGGCATCTTTCGGACCAGGAGAAAGATTTGAAAACATTGATAAAAAATATGCTTCGGCTTTGGCGGATTCTACAAGGGATGCCGGACATATTGAAACGCTTATTGCAACTGAAAAGCTAGAAAATTCTTATGTGGGGATTTTAGGCCAATGGATAGAGCCAGCAATCAGACCTTTAGGATACGATTGGAAAATTGGTATTGGATTGATTACATCATTCGCTGCGCGCGAGGCTTTCGTAGGCACAATGGCTACAATTTATAGCGTGGATGGTGGCGAAGAAGACAGTACAACCATTAGAGAACGGATGGAAGCATCTGTAAACAGCTCAACCGGTTTACCGGTATATACTTTTGCAACCGGAATTTCACTCATGTTGTTTTACGCATTTGCAATGCAATGTATGAGCACTGTTGCCATTGTATACAGAGAAACCAAAGGCTGGAAATGGCCGGTTATTCAATTGGTGTATATGACTGCTATGGCTTATTTTGCTGCGCTAATTGCTTACCAGCTTTTGAAATAAATAGCTTACTATTTCTTCCGTTGTCACCCAGAGCTTAGTCGCAGGGGCATCTAGAATGTAATTATCAAAGGTTGGGAGAGCAGTTTCTTTACAACTATTAGAGTTCATTTCCGCTTTACTTCGCCTATAGCTTTGTGTTCACTTCAATCTGGTATAAGAAGCCGTTACGGTACTGTTATTTTCGGTTAGGAGCATGTTTTTCCTTCTTTCATTTTTAGGGTGCTTGTGCATTGGCCACCCTGAACATAGCGAAAGCGAACAATAGGCAAATTGCCATTTATTACATCAACCTTTGTTTGTAAACCCGGTAGAAGTGGCAGCCCCGATTGCAATTCGGAAATATAGCGAATCACAGGATTGTTGTTACCGAAATCTGACTGGACTTTCATTTCCTAACATCAATTGAGAATAAGTATAAGCATTTTATCTAATAAGATATATAAGATCATTTTAAAGCCCGGCATTCTTATTGAAATTTTTTGCTGATGTCGTGTTGTGTAATCTTAGCCCAGCTCAATCTGCCGTTTGATACTTTCTTCCAATGAGATCAGCGTTTCTGTACGTTGGATTCCGTTTACGGCCTGTATTTCTTCGTTCAGAACATGACGTAAATGGTTAGTATCGCGACAAATAATCTTTGCAAACATACTGTAAGCGCCGGTAGTGTAATGCAACTCCACTACCTCTTTAATTTTGCTGAGCTGAGCAACTGCATCTTTATACTGAATTCCTTTTTCCAGATAAATACCTAAAAAAGCACAAATATCGTATCCAGCTTTCTGCGGATCTATAATTAAATGAGACCCTTTTATAATGCCCATTTCCTGAAGCTTTTTCATACGAACGTGAATAGTTCCACCGGAAACGATTAAATCTTTCGCGATTTCCGTATAGGGTTTTGTTGCATCCTGCATCAATTGCTTCAGAATATCAATATCCAGGTTGTCAATTTCTAAATTGGGATTGTCTTTTTTCAACATATTTTTTAATTATGATAAGCGAATTTACAATATTTTATAATTATTACAAAAATAAAATTAAATGTTTAAAACATTTGCAACACATAGGTCAATCCTTTACATTTGTATCAAGCAAAACAAAAAGGAACGTTCTTTAAATGATGCTTAACATACTGTAGGGTGGTGAAACAGGCAGACACACCTCCTTGTCTCGGTGGCGGAGAATATGGAAAATCGGAAACGGCTAACCACTCCTTGAAGGTTCGATTCCTTCCCCTACAGCTTTTTAGTAACAAGTTAAGGTTTCACAATCTGAGAAAGATTCTGAAGCACAAACTTCGAACTAAAATTATAATGTTGGGTGGTGAAATTGGCAGACACGCCTCCTTGTCTCGGTGGTGGGGAATAATGGGACAAACGCAGTTTATTTGGGTTGACCACAAATTAATTTATTGAACTGTAGCTAACTACCCCTTGAAGGTTCGACTCCTTCCCCAACAGCATTTTTTATGAATAATAAGTTAGTTAATTGAGCAATCCTGGATGGGCTTGCTCTTTTTATTTGTGCCAATTTTCAAATTTGTGGGTATATTTTTTTAAGATGTTGTATCTTGCCTGTGGTGTAACCTTAATATGCACAAATTTTAATGAAGAAAATTTCCATAAAAGATATTGCAAGTAGACTCAATATTTCAATCACTACTGTATCTTTCGTGATCAACGGAAAAGCAAAAGAAAAAAACATAAGCGACGCCCTCACTAAAAAGGTCTTGGACTTAGTTGCAGAGTTGAATTACCAACCAAATGCCCTCGCCAAAAGTCTTCGTACCGGAAAAACAAAAATCCTCGGCTTCCTGGTGGATGATATCTCAGAGCCCTTTTTTGCCGGCATTGCCCGCAATATTGATGAAATCGCATCCGGTTTAGGGTATAAAATACTATTTAGCAGTACCAGAAATAATACCGATAAGGCAATAGAACTGCTTCAGATTTTTAAAGATCGGCACGTTGATGGCTACATCATGGCTTTACCCGAAGGACTTGAAGAAGAAGTTAACAAACTGATTAAAACAGATGCGCCTGTTGTTCTTTTTGACCGTTACGAGCAAGATGTAAAAACAGATTATGTTATTATAGACAATGAGGCAAGTGTGCTACAGGCTACATCTCACTTAATTGACAATGGGTATAAAAACATAGGTTTTGTAACACTTGATACGGAACAAAACCAGATGATCGACCGCCTTTCTGGTTACAATAAAGCAGTTAAAAAGGCAAAACAAAAATCTTCTGTACTTAAAGTAGATTATAAAGGTGAAGTGCCTGCAATAACGCAAATAGAGAAATATCTTACTTCGGAGCAGCAACTGGATGCAATAGTTTTTGCGGCAAACTACATTTGCCTGGATGGTTTAAGAACTTTCAAAAAGATGGGACTTAAAATCCACAAAGATCTTGCAGTTGTATCTTTTGACGATTTTGAGTTGCTGGAGTTTTGCGAGCCACCTGTTACTGCTATTGTGCAGCCGTTAAATGCGATTGCAGACAATATCATGAAGATTTTACTTGCCAAACTAAATAAACGCAGCAGCGGTACGGAAAACACCCAAATTAAACTTCCCACTGTTTTGGAAGTAAGAGGTTCCAGTTTGAAAAAGGCATAAAAAAAGGAAGATTAAATCTTCCTTTTTTTATGCCTACTATTTCTTAAACCGTCATGATATCTTTTTCTTTAGCTTCCGCATGTTTGTCTACTTTGACAATATATGCATCTGTAAGCTTCTGAACTTCGGCTTCGCCTGTTTTGATTTCATCATCAGAAACATTTTCGCCTTTAAGTTTTTTAATTTTTTCGTTAGCATCTTTACGGATATTTCTTACGGTAACTTTCCCGCGTTCGGCTTCTTCTTTTACTTTCTTAACCAAATCTCTTCTACGCTCTTCTGTAAGTGGCGGTACCACCAATCGAATCACAATACCATCATTCTGAGGGTTGATTCCGATGTTAGCTTCTTGAATCGCACGTTCGATAGGTGTAAGTAAATTTTTCTCCCAAGGCTGGATAATCAACGTTCTGGCATCAGGTGTGTTAATACTGGCTACCTGAGACAAAGCTGTTGCTGAACCATAATAATCAACGAAAATTCCATCCAACATCCCGGCAGATGCTTTTCCTGCTCTAATTTTAGTCAATTCTGATTCACAATGATCAATGGCTCTGTCCATTGCGCCCTGAGAATCTAATAATTGTAACTTTATGAGGTCATTCATAATTGTGTGTATTTCTACAAATATATTTCTTTTTAGCTTATTTAACCAAAGTACCGATTTGTTCTCCGTCGGCAATTTTCATAAAATTCCCTGGTTTGTTCATATCAAACACAATAATTGGAACTTGGTTTTCTTCGCAAAGCGTGAAGGCCGTCATATCCATTACGTTAAGATTTTTCGCGTATACTTCTTTAAATGATATTTGTTCAAACTTTGTAGCAGTCGCATCTTTTTCAGGGTCTGCAGTATAAATACCATCTACACGCGTACCTTTTAAAACTGCATCGGCCTTAATTTCAATTGCACGTAAAGCAGCAGCAGAATCCGTGGTAAAATAAGGATTGCCTGTGCCAGCCCCGAAAATAACAACGCGTCCTTTCTCCAAGTGGCGAACAGCTCTTCTGCGGATAAATGGTTCACAGATTTGCTCCATTTTTATAGCAGTAAGTAAACGGGTTTTGATGCCAACTTTTTCCAGCGCATCTTGTAAAGCCATTGAGTTGATTACCGTCGCCAGCATACCCATATAATCGGCCTGAGCTCTATCCATCCCACTTTTTTCGGCACTCAAGCCTCTAAAAATATTCCCACCACCAATAACGATTGCAATCTCCAGACCTTTATCGTGTACAGCCTTGATATCTTCCGCGTATTGTCTAACGCGTTCATTATCAATTCCATATTGTTTGTCGCCCATTAGCGATTCGCCGCTAAGTTTTAACAGGATGCGTTTGTATTTCATGGCCTCAAAAATATTAACATTTTTTTAATACCAAGCTATGCTTTTTAACAAATGATGTAAATATTTAGATTGATTGCTCCACACCCTTAAAGATGATCTTTTCAAGGCCCAGTTGTTGATTTAGCAGCAAGAGATCTGCGCTTTTGCCAATATCAATTTGACCTACTAAAGCGTCGAGTCCGATAAGTTTAGCAGGTGTATGTGTGGCCATTTTTACAGCTTCTGGAAATGCTAAGCCACATTGTTTAACACAGTTCTGCACGGATTGCAACATCGTAACTGCGGAGCCAGAGAGTGTGCCATCTGGCATTACATATCTATTTTCTTGAAATATGTGTGGATACGGACCGATATTACAAGCTGTAACGGCATCCGTGATGAGGAATAAACGCTCTTTCAATATTTTATGCGCAAATTTAACGACTTCAAAACTTACGTGTTGACCATCGGCTATAATGCTGGCTAATGCTTTATCGTGATTAAAAACGGCACTTGGTATACCTGGAGCACGGTGGTGAATCGGGCTCATTGCGTTAAATAAGTGCGTTGTAGATTGGATCCCCATGTTATAAGCCTTCGTGGCTTCATCAAAAGTAGCATCGCTATGCCCTAAAGAAACAACTACACCGTTATCCAGCAAATATTGAATAACACTATCCTCCTGTAATTCTGGAGCGAGCGTCATCATCCGGATTACGCCATCGCCCAAATCCAGCAAAGATTTAACTTCGTCTAATGAAGCTTTATGCACAAATTCTGGAATGTGCGCGCCCAAACGCTTTGGGTTCATATATGGGCCTTCCAAATGCAACCCCAAGAAATTGCGGGCATTAGCGCGGTGTTCTTTAGCAGCAGTAATACATGCCTGAAAAACTTCCAGACTATTTGTGGCCATACAGGCAAGAAAACCAGTAGTTCCTGTTTTCATCAAGGTTTCTTCCATTACAGAAAGCGACTCGGCACTTGGTTCGGCAGAAAACATTTTTCCTCCGGCGCCATAAATCTGCAGATCGATGAAACCCGGAACCAACCAGTCATTGCCAGAAACTGAAGGGGAATTTTCTATAGAAGATATAAACCCCTCCTTAATTTCTATATTTTTATTTTGTACTAATGTTTTGTCCTGATAAAAATTAACACCTTGAATAATCATAATAGCAACTTTAGTATAAAGCAAGTTACAAAAAAGACCCAAAGCACAAGAAACAGAAAGCGATTATACCTGCCCACAAAAAAAATGATCAAAAAAAAACCCCTCAATTGAGGGGTTTCCATAAAATATTTTCAGTGCTTATGCACCTAATTGTACACGTTTGAAAGCAGATACAGTTAATCCTTTAACAGTATTGTCTAAGAATTTACGAACATCTACTGAGCTATCTTTAACAAACTCTTGGTTTAATAAAGTACTGTCTTTGTAGAATTTGTTCAATTTACCAGCAGCAATTTTTTCAACCATTTCTTCTGGTTTACCTTCCTGACGGATTACATCTTTAGCAATTTCGATTTCGCGTTCGATAGTAGCTGGATCAACACCATCTTTATCTACAGCTACCGGGTTCATTGCGGCAATTTGCATTGCAACATCTTTACCAGCTTCAGTAATATCAGCACCATTAGCACCTTCAAATACTACCAAAACGCCCATTTTACCGTTTGAATGGATATAAGAAACGATTTTTTCGCCAGAAATATTTGCATACTCCTGGATAACGATTTTCTCACCGATTTTACCTGTTAGTTCAGTAATGGTTTCGGCAACTGTACGTCCATCTTCCAAAGCGATTGCTGACAATTCTTCTGCAGTAGCAGGATTGTTTGCAACAGCTGCAGCTAAAACAGCCTGAGCTAAATTACGGAAATCTTCAACTTTAGAAACTGGCTCAGTTTCACAAGCTAAAGCGACTAATTTACCGTTTGTGCCATCTGCTGAAACATGGATTGACACAAGACCTTCTGAAGTCGCATTACCAGAACGGGCAGCCGATACTTTTTGACCTTTTTTACGCAATAAATCAACAGCTGCTTCAAAATCGCCATTAGCTTCAACTAAAGCTTTTTTACAATCCATCATACCAGCGCCAGTTTGTTGACGCAATTTATTTACATCTGCTGCAGAAATTTGTACTGTAGACATTTTATTTCCTTTTTAAAGTTTAAAATCTTGTTATAACAATTACAGGTTACAAGTTACAAGCTGCAAGTTAAACTCTTGTTAAGTCAACTTAAAACCTGGCACCAGTAACCTGCAATTAAAAAATATTACTATTCTTCTGTTTTATTTTCTTCTGATGAAGAACCTTCTACTTCAGCTTCAGCAGTTTCTTTTTTAGCACGTTTTGGTTCTTTAACCTCTGGTGCATCAGCTGCAGTTTTAGCTGCTACTGCTTCTTTTTCTGCTTCATCATCTTTCTCACGTTTACGTTCTTCTAAACCTTCTTCAATTGCTTTGATGATTACATCAGTAATTAAAGAGATAGATTTAGTAGCATCGTCATTCGCAGGAATTGGGAAATCGATGTTAGAAGGATCAGAGTTGGTATCAACCATCGCAAAAGTAGGGATGTTTAATTTCAACGCTTCAGTTACCGCGATGTGCTCTTTCTTAACATCAATTAAAAATAAAGCTGCTGGTAAACGGTTCAAATCAGCAATACCACCTAAAAGTGATTCTAATTTAATACGTTCACGTTGGATCATTAAACGCTCTTTTTTAGATAAGATCGCATAAGTACCGTCTTTAGTCATTTTATCGATGTTAGACATCTTTTTGATTGACTTACGAACAGTAGCAAAGTTAGTTAACATACCACCTAACCAACGTTCAGTTACGAAAGGCATGTTTACTTTTTTAGCTTGTTCAGCTACGATTCCTTTTGCTTGTTTTTTTGTCGATACAAATAAAACTTTACGTCCTGATTTTACGATTTGTTTAATCGCAGCCGCAGCTTCTTCAGTTTTAGTTAAAGTTTTGTTTAAATCTATAATGTGAATTCCATTACGCTCCATGAAAATGTAAGGAGCCATTTTTGGATTCCATTTACGGGTAAGGTGACCAAAGTGCACACCTGCATCCAATAAGTCTTGATAAGTTGTTCTTGCCATTGTCTTTGCCTCCTGTGATTAACGTTTACTGAATTGGAATTTCTTACGGGCTTTAGCACGTCCTGGTTTCTTACGTTCAACCATACGCATATCACGCGTCATTAGTCCTTTAGCACGTAATGCAGGTTTTTTCTCCGCATCTAGTTCAACAATCGCTTTAGCAATAGCCAAACGAACAGCTTCTGCTTGTCCTTTTACTCCACCACCTTGTACATTTACAGTGATATCATAACGGCCTACAAGCTCAGAAACTTCTAAACTTTGGTTTACGATATATTGTAAAGGTAAAGTAGGGAAATATACTTTGTGGTCTTTACCGTTAACGGTAATTGTGCCAGCACCATCTTTTAAGTAGATACGTGCAACAGCTGTTTTTCTTCTTCCTGAAGTGTTAGTAACTGACATTTCTTAAAGTTTAATGGTTTTAGGAGACTGAGCAGCATGAGGGTGTTTATCACCAGCATACACAAAAAGATTTGTGTATAATTTTTTGCCCAATTTAGTTTTCGGTAACATACCACGTACCGCTTTCTCAATTACACGCTGAGGGTGTTTCGCCATTAACTCTTTTGGAGAGATAAAACGTTGACCACCTGGATAACCAGTGTATGAAACATATTCTTTTTCACTGAATTTGTTCCCTGTCAATTTAACCTTGTCTGCATTGATAACAATAACATTATCACCGCAGTCTACGTGTGGGGTATACTCAGGCTTGTTTTTACCACGGATGATCATTGCGATCTTCGATGACAAGCGCCCCAGAATCTCGCCTTCCGCATCAACTACAATCCACTGTTTGTTTACAGTTTTAGCATTGGCCGAGACAGTTTTGTAACTTAACGTATTCACTTGCTTGTATTTAATTTATTAAACAATTATTTATTCCCATTAAATTTGGGACTGCAAAGATAGATGAAATTGTTTTATTATCAAATAGTTGAAGTTAAATATTTTTGACGATTATACAATTGCTAAACAAAGTAAGGCGCCGCCAGATTAAATCTCATCCTGCCGATATCCTATGCGCTTTCTTGGCTTTTCTATTTTTGCGGCCAGCTCATCCACATAATTAAACACCACTTCGATATTCTTATCGTGATTGTAAATTTTAAGTTTAATATCTTCAATCTCGGCTTTCAGGGAATTATTCCCGTTCAGCAATTGCCTGAAATGACTAAACAATCTGGATATTCATCTGAACGGCCTTATCATTGTTTAAAACACTCGAAATCATCAATACACCATGCGCCGTAAATACATTCGGCAAATAAGTTCTACCTCCTCTGCCACCTTTTGAGGTCACATTTTGTGACCTCAAAAGGTACCACACCTCTTCGGTAAGCTGAAACATAAAGTCTTCCGGAAATCTGTCCAGATTTCTTCTTATCGCCTGATTTTAGGCTTTCGTACCCACATCGTAAAGCGTAGCCAGATCGCTATCTCGCATAACTTTATGTCCACGTACTTCATAAATTTTACTTGCAATGGGATTTTCTGGGAGGATAGATTGCGTAGAGTCAGCTTTCATATCATGTTTGGATTTATGCTAACTATGATAATAAATACGAAACCCACTGCGCTAGCAAGCTTTATAAAATTGCGCAAACAATCAATCCGGCCTGTTGTTAAAAAAACAGATAGCGCTACCAATACATTCCTTACACTAAACAACAAATTCCCTTATGCACTACCTCGATGAAATTTTCGGATATCCAATACCGGTCTTTCTAAAAAATATTATAATTGCTGCAATCGCGATCCTTCTTGGCCTTCTTGTAAAATTTATCATTCACAAATCCTTCGCTTTTCTATCTAGATGGTGGGATTTCATCATAATTAAGCTAACCATTAAACATTTACGTCATCCGGTTGCTGTTTTTATTCCATTATTGTTTCTAAACTCTTCTCTCGACTTGATGGAAATGAGGCCCACGATAAAAGCACCTTTAGACAGAACATTGGAAATTGCACTCACCGCAATTTTCGCTTTAATCCTTATACGGCTGATTAATGTTTTGGAAGATTATTTTTATTTTAAGTACGATCTGAATAAAGAAAACAATCTAAAGGAGCGAAAAATACGTACACAACTTCAGTTTGTAAAAAAATTCATCGTGTCGCTAATTGTCATTATCACGGCAGCCATTATATTGCTCAGTTTTGAGAGCATGCGAAAAATCGGAGCAGGTTTACTCACCGGCGTTGGTATTGGCGGAATAATCATCGGCTTCGCCGCGCAAAAATCACTCGGAAATCTGCTTGCCGGATTTCAGATTGCGTTTACGCAACCCATCCGGATAGATGATGTTTTAATTGTTGAAGGCGAGTGGGGCAGAGTAGAAGAAATAACACTTACATATGTTGTGGTAAGCATCTGGGATCAACGCCGACTTATACTTCCCATTACTTATTTTATTGAAAAACCTTTCCAAAACTGGACAAGAGTTTCGGCTGATCTTCTGGGTACTGTTTTTCTCTATCTGGATTATACTGTTCCGATTGAACCTTTACGACAGGAAATGACACGTTTGCTAAATATGAACCCTTTGTGGGATAAACGCGTAAATGTAGTTCAGGTAACCGATAGCACTAAAGATGGTAATATTGAAGTCCGTTTTTTAATGAGCGCTTCAAATTCATCAAAAGCTTTCGATTTGCGCTGCTTTGTACGCGAATCTATGATCGGTTTTATCCAGAATAATTTCCCTGGCGGACTTCCAAAACAACGACTTGAAATAAAAGACGGAATGATCAGAACATAAAAATTAAAGGCTCCTTTTTAGAAAGGAGCCTTTAGCATAATACCTATTTATTTGAATAAGCCTTTTAATTTGGCTAGTTTTTCCTGCAAATCGCCATCCGCATCTTTTTGTGGTTTAGCTTTAAAATTGCTTTTCCCGCCTTGAGGTTTGAAATCCGACTTCGATTTATCGTCTTTTGTTTTTCGGATTTGATCTTTAGGTTTTGCAGCGGTTTCTGTTTTCATAGACAGCGAAATTCTTTTCCGCGCGGCGTCTACCTCTACAACGGTCACCTCTACTTTTTGATGAACCTTAACTACATCATTTGGATTGGCAACAAAACGATTGGCCAGCTGACTGGTATGGACCAAACCATCCTGATGCACGCCAATATCTACGAAAGCGCCAAAGTTGGTAATGTTTGTTACAATGCCTGGCAATTTCATTCCGGCTTTTAAATCGCCAATTTCATTTATGCCATCTGTAAAACTAAACGTTTCAAATTGCTCACGCGGATCTCTTCCGGGTTTTGCGAGTTCTTTTACAATATCTGTCAACGTAGGCAAACCAATTTCATCACTTACGTAAGCTTGTAATTTGATTTGCTTTTGCAATTGAGTGTCTTTCATCAATTGGCTTACAGTTGTACCCAAATCTTTCGCCATTTTATCTACAACAGCATATCTTTCCGGGTGTACGCCACTCATATCCAATACATTTTCCGCATTGCGGATGCGAAGAAAACCAGCCGCCTGCTCATAAGCTTTATCGCCAAGGCGAGGCACCTTTTTTAAACTTTCCCGGTTTTTAAATGCACCGTGTGTATTTCTATAGTCTACAATGTTTTGCGCCAAACTTGGCCCCAATCCAGAAACATAAGCCAAAATCTGTTTCGATGCCGTATTAAGTTCAACGCCAACAGCATTTACAGCGCTAATAACGGTATCGTCCAAACTGGCCTGAAGTTTATTCTGATCTACATCATGCTGATACTGACCAACACCAATAGATTTTGGATCAATTTTCACCAACTCAGCAAGCGGATCCATCAATCTGCGGCCAATAGATACTGCACCGCGCACGGTGATATCTTGCGTCGGAAATTCTTCTCTGGCCACTTCAGAAGCTGAATAAATAGATGCGCCACTTTCATTAACCATTACAATGGTTACATTTGGTAAATTCAACTTGCGCACAAAAGCTTCAGTTTCGCGGCCTGCAGTTCCATTTCCTATTGCAATGGCTTCTACAGCATGTTTTTCGCAAAGCTGACGCAATATCACTTCCGCATTTTTCTCGTTTCCTTGTCCGGTGTGCGGATAAATTGCAGTATTTTCCAGCAATTGCCCTTGCTGATCCAAGCAAACAACTTTACAACCTGTACGGAAACCCGGATCTATTGCCAAAACATTTTTCTGTCCCATTGGCGCAGCAAGCAACAACTGACGGGCATTTTCTGCAAAAACCCGAATGGCTTCTTCGTCTGCTTTCTGTTTGGTCAGCACACGAAGTTCAGTTTCCATTGCGGGTTCTAACAATCGTTTATAGCCATCTTCCAGCGCTTGCTGAACTTGCTTTGACGCTGCATTATTGCTATGTACAAATTGGTTTTCGAGCAAAGCAATGGCGTCTTCTGCTGGCGGAAGTGCATCTAAACGCAAAATCAATTCTTTCTCGCCACGGCGCATAGCCAAAACGCGATGAGAAGCGGCACTTTTTACCGGCTCATTCCAATCAAAATAATCTTTATATTTAATGCCTTCCTCTTCTTTGCCTTTAATTACTTCAGATTTAAACTCGGCCTTTTCCTGAAAGTAAGTACGCATTTTGGTACGCGCTTCTGCATTCTCAGAAATCATTTCTGCAATAATATCGCGCGCGCCAGCCAAAGCTTCATCAAAAGAGGCCACTCCTTTTTCATCGCTCACAAATTTTGCCGCTTCAGCTTCCAGATCGAAATGCTCCTGATCAAAAATTTGAAGTGCAAGTGGTTCCAAACCTTTTTCTTTTGCAACCGAAGCGCGTGTTTTACGTTTGGGTTTATAAGGCAGGTAAATATCTTCCAGCAGCGAAATGGTTTCGGCTTCGTTAATTTGTTTTTCAAGCTCTGGGGTAAGTTTTCCCAAATCGGTCATCGATTTTAAAATCGCTTCCCGGCGCTTATCCAAATCACGCAATTGCGTAACGCGATCGCGGATTGCCGCAACCTGTACTTCATCTAAACTTCCGGTCATTTCTTTACGGTAACGCGAAATAAAAGGAACGGTTGCGCCTTCATCTAACAAGCTAAGCGTTGCAGTAACTTGTTTTTCGGAAATCTTCAATTCCGAGGCAATTGTTTTATGGTGGGTTAACATATTCTAATTTTAAAGTGGCAAAGCTACTCAGGATTTTAAGGAATTAAAGGATTTTGGGCGCAAGTTTTCCACCGAAATTTGTGGGTAAAATTATTGGAAAAGATAAGGTAAAGATTAAGATTGATGGGCTTCGATAAACTCAGGTAAACAAAACGGAACTCAGACAGACAAAAGAAATTTAGCTTGGTCATTATAGATTCCACATTTTTTTCCAAGCATTAACTGGCCACGGAAACACAGAAGACACGGAGTTCTTTTGAAAACTCTGTTGCCATTAACGTTTGAAGAGTATTCTTCACCAAACATATTGCTCATTATTTTTCTTTACTTGCCATTTCTTCAACATCAATTTCGGCTTTAAACTTTGTAATTCGAGCAACCAAATCAAGCGGAAGCGGTTTATCCAATGGAAACTGAACAGCACCTTTACTCCATTTATAATCTGTAAATTCTTGTGTAAACGCATCAATTCCGGAACCTGTTGGATAGAAGCCAATATGATTTTTATAGCCCGCAAAATAAACCAGTACGTGCTTTAACTTATATGCCGGCATTCCATAACTGATAATTTCTTTGACTTCCGGAACGGCTTTTTTAATGGTTTGGCGCATCTGCTGAAGCAGTTTCTGTACCTCTGCAGGAAATAAATTGATATAGGCATCAACATTTTCTGGTTTTTCCATCGTATTGGAATGCTGTGGTTATTTTATTTCAATATCGTATTTCTGTAGCAAACCGGCAACACCAGCGTTAGAAAACCTTGCTTTTTTGATTCTGTTGTTTTCCGGATCCAGCGTATAATTATAGGCCGATCTGAAATCTGCTTTTTCCAAAATTGTACGATCGAATGTAGCCCGGTATAAATCGCAATGGTCAAAAACAGATTGGGCCAAATCTGCTTCTGTAAAATCCACTTCGTGTAATTGTGTATTCTTGAACGCTGTTTTCTTGAGTTTAAGTTTAAAGAACGAAGAATGATCCAGTTTGCAGGCATCAAAATTGAAAGCCAGGCCAAAATCATCACAATTTTCAAATTTTAATCCAAGCATTTTACAGTCGGTAAATTTGATTCCATTCAAACCAGTTTTAATTAAAGTGGCCAAACTCAAATTGCAGGAAATGAATGTACAATCTAACAATTTTACGCCGCTCAAATCTGAATTTGAAAAATTACAGTTGATGAATGTACAGTTTTCGTATTCTGCTTTTGGCAAAGGCCGTATGGTATAATCTAATTTATCAAAAGTTTGATCTGCGATGTAATTGGCGGACATATAAGATTTTTTTTCGTTGCCGAAGATAAAGAAAATGGCGGTTTTTTTGTCCGCTGAACTCGAGCAAAATTCAGTTTAAATTACAGTTTCATCCACCTAAACCCGACAGCAATGGAAATACTTTTTGGGCTTTAATACTTGAAAGATTGCATTGCCGTTCCTCCTTGCACTAACGAGAACCGATTGATGTTTTTGCCAAAAAGATTGTAATGAATGGCGGGACGGATAGAACCGAAGGAATACTTGCGTTGGTTTTCAAAAAGATAACATTTAAGTTCGTCCAAACTCAAATATTTTATCATACCGTAAAAATAAAAAATCCCCCAAGCATTGCTTAGAGGATTTATATGTGAAATATCAGTCTTAGATAAACTCAGACCAACAGGTTGTACTATTTTGTAGCGTACATTACTTCTTTAACCGCTTTAACAACTTTTTCTGCATTTGGTAAACTTGCAGCAATTAAAGTAGGCGAATACGGAAGTGGAACGTCTGCACAAGTGATACGCAATACTGGTGAATCTAAATAATCAAAAGCATTTTTCTGAACGTTGAATGCAATCTCACTAGAGATTGAAGCCAATGGCCAGGCTTCTTCTACAACAACCAAACGGTTTGTTTTCTTAACCGATTCTATAATGGTTGCATAATCAATAGGACGTACAGTACGCAAATCAATTACTTCTACATTAATCCCTTCTTTAGTTAATTCTTCTACTGCCGGATTTACCACGCGGGTTAACATTTTACCAAAAGTAACAATCGTTACATCAGTACCTTCTTTAACCACTTTAGCTTTACCAATTTCGATATAATATTCTTCTGCCGGAACATCGCCTTTGTCGCCATACATTACTTCAGATTCCATGAAAATTACTGGATCCGGATCGATGATTGCTTGTTTTAATAAACCTTTAGCATCATAAGGCGTTGCAGGAACAACAACTTTTAAACCTGGTGTATTTGCAAACCAGTTTTCAAAGTTTTGAGAGTGTTGTGCACCCAATTGACCAGCATTACCGGTTGGGCCACGGAATACCATTGGACAAGAAAACTGACCACCGCTCATTGAAAGGATTTTTGCAGCGCCATTGATGATCTGATCAATTGCAACCAATGAGAAGTTAAATGTCATAAACTCTACAATTGGAATAAGTCCGGCAGTAGCTGCACCTGTGGCAATACCTGCAAAACCCAATTCAGCAATTGGAGTATCGATAATTCTTTTGGCTCCAAATTCATCAAGCATACCTTGACTTACTTTGTACGCTCCATTATATTCTGCTACTTCTTCACCTAATAAAAAAACGCGGTCATCTTTACGCATTTCTTCGCTCATGGCTTCGCGTAGTGCTTCTCTAAATTGGATTTCTCTCATCGTATTTTTAACTAACAGGCGCAAATATAATTATTATTGCCTTTGATTAAAATGTAAGTACAAGAAAATTGGATACTTGTACTGTTTTAATTACAATTAATAAATGTAACGTTGCATTAACTTGTTTTCACAATATTTCTTTTGGGCAAACTGGCTTTTCTTGCGAAAGAAATTTGGTAGCAAAATTAAGCCATTCGCCTTTTTACCTTATTTTTTTCGTTGATACAGATTTTTTCCGGCGTGTTTTTACAAATTTCCTGCCAGATCCTCTCCAAAATGGATGATGTTTCCATTGTTATCAAGCACAGAAAACTGACGCATTCCCCAGGGCATATTTTTTATTTTGCCGTTGGGATGAATAATGTCATGCGTCTGATATTCGGCATATAAATCGTTTACTCCAGTCACATTTACATAACAACCTGTGTTTTTCGGGATGCTTTCATCTTCAGTTGGCCAAAGGTGAATGTTAATTTCATCTCTGCTGAAAATTAAATATCCATCCCAATTGTTGTGAAAAGTAAAACCGAGCTTTTCTGTATAAAATTTTATGGTTTCCTCTGCATCTAATGAAGCCAAAATGGGTGTGGCAGCTTTAAGCATATCTCTATTTTGTATGTTGTGGATTAATTAGCCCGTAAATTTCGCTATCTAAAAATTCGCCGTTAAAGTAATAATCTTCCCGGAAGTAGGCTTCTTTTACAAAACCTTGTTTAAGGAGCAACTGGCGCGATGCATCATTTTTCGGGTTGATGTTGGCTTGTATGGTGTGCAGATTTATGTGTTCAAAACCAAAATCGATCACCTTATTTAAAGCTTCGCTAATGATACCTTTCCGCCAGAAATTAGGTTGTAACATATAACCAACTTCTGCCCGGTGGTTTGTTAAATCTGAACGCCAGTAACCAATGGAACCAATCATACAATCGGGTTGTTCTTTTAAGGCGATTACCCATGCAATATTTTTACCCGCGCGGCAATCTTCCGTAAATGCAGAAATAAAATTTCGGATATCCTGAAGATTACTTGGCCGTTGCCGGTCAATGTAACGCATCACTTCTTCATTGGTTCGCATTTCAAAAAGAATTTCTGCATCATTATAGGCATATTCGCGAAGCAGAAGGCGCGGAGTTTCCAAAATTGGAAAGGGGTTAAAATTCGGGCTAAGCATAAATGTTTGTTTAAAGTATTAAGCCGTGACAACCAAATATAACACCTTACGTGCTTAGTTTTTATTGCTTATTTTTTTCAAGCCTTCATACACTAATTTTGCCATTTCTTTAGCGCCTGCGGGTTGAAAGTGTGTATTGTCTTTATTGCCTTTAGGATACGCTTCATACTTTGCAGAATCGAGATTCATGAAATAATTGCGCGCAGAAAACTCTTTACCTTTTGAGGTTAAAAAGGCCATTGATAACGCATTAAGATCAATTAAAGGAACCTTTAACTCGTTTGCTACATCGATTACACCTTGCGGATAATCTGTATGTGAGTTGTTTAGCTTTCCATCTTTCCAGGGCGAGTTGCGTGCAACCGGAGTAAGCAATATCGGTTTTGCACCTTTAGAACGGGTTTCATTCACGTACATCCGCAAAAAATCTTTATAACCGGCAACATCTATATAACGTTCTGGTTTGTCTTTTGCACCATCGTTGTGCCCAAACTGGATCAAAACTAAATCATTCTTTTCCAATGAAGCAAGCACTTCTTTCCATCTGCCTTCATTAAAAAAGCTTTTTGTACTTCTTCCGCCTTTGGCTTTATCTACCACAAGTACACTATCGCTTTTTATTAATGTTCTCAATTGTTTTAAGCTATCGCGAGTGAAAAATGGCTGAAAAACCTGTCCCCAACCTGTAATTGGATATTTCTTTTGCATATAACCCTCTTCAAGCGAGTAATCGGCTACGGTAGAATCTCCGATAAGAAAAATTTTAACGGGCTTTGGTTTTAATACGAAAGAAAACATAGCGATGGTTAGCACACCTGCGGCCAGGTATAAAAAAATCTTTTTCATGTTGAAGATATTTGTGACATTAATTATTTTGAAAACCGAAACCAATCAAACTCGGCAATCCCGGCATCATTGGTTTGTGAATCTCTAATGGCGAAAAGACCAATTTTCGCACCAATCCATTGGCCGGCAACTGCCTGAAATTCTTCGCCAACGGGCGTAAAATTTGTTCCGTCTTCGCTGTAACTGAACTGGCATTTTGCACCTGCAGAAACTTTTACTTTCAAGAAAACAGTGTTTGATTTCAGCCTTGTAATTTCTTTAGTGTTTTCGGCTTTGCCTTTATCTGCATTCTGGCCAATCCCAAAGATTAAGTACACACCATCTTTCTTACTTTGCAAACCAACCTGCGCATAACTTCTGCCCATCACAACCAGTCCGGCTTTTTCATTTTCCAATTTCGGATTCGGTTTAAAAGTAAGTTTTGTGGTTGTCGTAAATTCATCGGCCGGAAATTTCTGCATCAATAGATTTGGCACATCCCACAGGTTTTTTGCTTCATCTGGAATTTTAGCTGTATACAATTTCAAAATGCCAGCAGCGGCATCAGTAAAAAGCCAGGTTGGTTGTGGGTTTGCCTGCCATTGCCATTGCAAGCCCAATTGTGCAGTAGAAAACTCATCATTATCTGCCGGCGTTTGTATTGGGTAAGTTTTACCAACATTTGGTTTTTTATACACTGAAACTGGCGTTCCTTTGCCGCTGTTGTTTTCGTCTGCGCCAATAACCGGCCAATTATTCATCCATTTCATTGGTTGTAAATGGACTACACGGCCATATGCATCTTTATCCTGAAAATGCAGAAACCAATCTTCGCCGGTTTGTGTAGTTACCCAGGCGCCTTGGTGCGGACCATTAACATCAGATTTCCCCTGATCCATCACCACTTTCCGTTCATACGGGCCATAAATATTTTTACTTCGCAGCACAAGTTGCCAACCGGTTGATACACCTCCGGCAGGTGCAAATAAATAATAATATCCGTTGCGTTTATAGAATTTTGGGCCTTCAATAGTTGGATCTTTTTCGTGCCCATCATACACAATTTGCCCGTTTCCAATAGCTTTAGAGCCGTCTGCATTCAATGGCATAACAGCAAGAACACTTTTAATTCCGGCGCGGCTTCCTGCGTACGCGTAAGCCAGATAGGCTTTACTGTCGTCATCCCAAAGCGGGCATGGATCAATCAATCCTTTTCCGGCAATCACCAATTCGGGTTTAGACCACTCGCCATTGATGGTTTTGGCTTTAGTTAGATAAATCCCAAAATCGGGATCGGGATAATAAATATAAAATTCGCCATTACGATAACGTATGGATGGTGCCCAAACGCCATTTCCATGCTGTGTTTTCTCGAAATGATCAAAAGGTGCTTGTCTTTTTAAGGCATGGCCGATGATTTTCCAGTTCACCAAATCGTTTGATTGTAATATGGGCAATCCCGGTATGGCATCAAAACTTGATGCAATCATGTAAAAATCATTACCTACACGAATGGCATCCGGATCGGAATAATCGGCATTCAATACCGGGTTTTTAAACGTTCCGTTTCCCAGATCAGACACCCAAACATTGGATTTGAATTGTGCTAAACTGGCTAAAGAAAACCCCATCAAAATGGAGGCAAATAACAGTTTTCTGGTCATCTTATTTTGTTGTCGTGGCTTTTGGCATCCAGTGATCTGATCCCGAAAGAACATTTTCTATTTTATATTTTTTAAGCATTTTAGCATTCAATTGCTTCGCCCAGGTTACACGTTTTGATACATCGGCACCAATTCCTGTATTTTCAGCTTCTGCGTAAAAGGTTGTTTTTTCATTCTCCGCATTGCGCCAATTGTCCCAGCCTTCTGCACGTATATGCTTATCCATATTTGTCCGGATAAAAACCGTTTTGGCATAAGGGCGCCAAGGCCGGCCAAGAAATACTTTTGTTGCGGCAGCATCGGCAATTAATGTACAGTGTAAAAAAACAAAACCATAAGCCTGTTGCCTACTGGTTGCCGCAGCGGTGATGTAAGAATTTTGAAGACTTTTTATCGTGCAATCTTCAAAGAAAGCGGTTGCCTGACCAAAAATAAAATCGGTTGTACCCTCTATATAACAATTTTTATAGTATTGGCGGCTGCTTTCTGTGGCGGCATATAAAGTATCTTGATTTCCGAGCAAACTACAGTTGAAAACCGCCGTTCTGTCGCCTTCAATATGTAAAGCTACCGCCTGTCCAACGCGCCCGGCTGTATTTCTAATGGTTAAATTTTCTACGGTGCAATCGCTCCCAGAAATAAGCAGTGTATAAGATGTATATGTGCTAAACTTATCGTTACCATACAAATCTTTTCCTGCCAGATAACTTTTGCCAGAGTAATCTGCATTGGTGATAATGGTAATTTCCTTATCTGTACCAATTAAAGAAATATGTTGTTTCCAACTGGGAATTACCAATTTCTCTGTGTAAATACCCGGTTTTATAAAAATGGAAACCTGTTGTTGCGATAAATCCCTAACAGCGTTAATCGCTTCCTGAACGGTCTTAAAATCGCCAGAGCCATCTTGAGCTACAGTAAAAGAACTTGGATAACTTATCGGTGCAACTTGCGCAAAACTGCCGAAACAAAAAAATAGCAGAACGAGCAAAGGGAATGCGTGTAAATTGCGTTTCATCGATGTCTTTATATTTGGTTTGGAGCCAAATAATACGCTTCAGCATCCTAAAACAAGATTAGCCTTTTTTTCTATTTATCGCAAAAGGATTGTATGCAAACGTTTGCGCGGTTTTATATGCTCAAACTTTCGCTGCGACACATTTTAATGATTAAAATTGCCTGTCATATATTTATCTGAATAGCGCTGCGGAATGGTTTTGGTGCCCGCAGCCTATTTCGTTATCCCTAACCAAATGTATATGAAAACATTTCTTTTATTTATCCTCGCCACTATCGGCATTTCGGCGAATGCCATTGATGTCCAAGCCGATTTTACGGTTGCAACCGACGGAAGTGGAAACTTCAAAACCGTTCAGGAAGCGATTAATGCTGTTCCTGATTTTCGGAAAAAAGTGACTACAATTTTCATTAAAAAAGGTAAATACAAAGAAAAGTTGGTACTTGCTGCTTCTAAACAAAATGTCCGTTTTATTGGAGAAAGCCTGGCTGAAACCGTTCTTACGTATGACGATTATGCACAAAAGAAAAATCAGTTTGGTGAAGATAAGGGCACCTCTGGCTCATCTAGTTTTTACATTTATGGAGAAGGTTTTTCTGCAGAAAACATCACTTTTGAGAACTCATCTGGCCCGGTTGGCCAGGCTGTAGCGGTTTGGGCGGGCGGCGATAAACTGCTTTTCAGCAATTGCAGGTTTCTGGGCTTTCAAGACACATTATATACCTATGGAGGCAACAACCGCCAATACTACAAAAACTGTTACATAGAAGGAACGGTAGATTTTATATTCGGCGCATCTACGGCCTGGTTTGAAAACTGTACCATTTTCTGCAAAAAAAATGGCTACATCACCGCAGCTTCTACGCCAGATACCACCAAATACGGTTATGTATTTAACCGCTGCAAAGTTACCGGCAATGCCGAACCTAATGGATTTTATTTGGGCAGACCGTGGCGCCCTTACGCTAAAGTAGCCTTTCTAAATTGCGAACTTCCTGAATTTATTCGTGCAGAAGGATGGAACAATTGGGGCAAAGAAAGCAATGAACAAACCGCATTTTATGCAGAATATAACAGCAGCGGAAAAGGTGCTAACGCCAAAGGAAGAGCGAAATGGAGCCACCAACTTACAGAAACAGATTACCGCGAATACATTTTGGAAAACGTTTTCCGTGGTTGGATACCAGAATCAAAATAACAACACAAAACACTATTAGTCAATAAATTAAAATTTTTCAATCAATTATTCCCAGCCTTAAACCGGCAACGATTGCATAGATTTCTCTTCTAAATTATCGTCAAAGAACGTACACTTGTTTTATAAACCAGATATAATTTAATAGCGTCATAATGAATCCCCTAAAAAGTAATTTTTATTTTTTGTCATTCCTCTTTGCCGGAATCGGAAGTTTCCAGGCAAATTATGCGTGCGCACAAAAAACAGCTCTTCCAACAATTCAGCAGGTTGCGTTTAAAACAGATACAACCAGTATTGCGAGTTTTGGAGCCAAAGGCGATGGTTTAACATTAAATACCCAAAGCATTAACAAAACCATTGCAGCAGTAAGTCAGAAAGGTGGCGGCGTTGTCCTTATTCCTTCTGGTTTGTGGCTTACCGGCCCGATAGAGCTTAAAAGCAATGTTAATCTTCATATAAAACGCGATGCCATTTTGCAGTTTACAGATGACTTTAATCAATATAAATTGGTTGAAGGCAATTGGGAAGGGCAACCGGCATGGCGCAATCAAAGTCCGATTTCAGGAAGTAACCTCGAAAATATTGCTATTACCGGAACTGGAATTATTGATGGAAACGGCGGAGCATGGAGAATGGTAAAGAAAGATAAACTTACCGAAACGCAATGGAAAAAATTAGTTTCGAGTGGTGGTCTGGTGAGTGAAGACGGAAAAATGTGGTATCCATCAGAAAAAGTTGTTAAAGGTTCTAAAACCAAAAATGCCGGTGTTGTAGTTGCTGGTAAAACGGCAGCAGATTATGCAGAGATAAAAGATTTCCTTCGTCCAAATCTATTGGTACTTACCAACTGCAAACGTATTTTACTGGAAGGCGTTACCTTTCAAAACTCGCCAGCCTGGAATTTGCATCCCTTGCTTTGCCAGGATTTAACCTTACGCAATTTGCAGGTAAAAAACCCTTGGTTTGCGCAAAATGGCGATGGTGTTGATGTAGAATCCTGCAAGAATGTATTGATTGAAGGCAGCACATTTGACGTTGGCGACGATGGTATCTGCATTAAATCCGGGCGCGATGAAGCCGGAAGAAAACGTGGTGTAGCAACAGAAAATGTAATCATCAGAAATAACATTGTATACCACGCACATGGCGGTTTTGTAATTGGAAGTGAAATGAGCGGGGGTGCAAAAAACATTTGGGTTTACGATTGTTCTTTCATCGGTACCGATATTGGTTTGCGCTTTAAAACAACCAGAGGAAGAGGTGGTGTTGTAGAAAATATTTATATCGACAGAATTAATATGATCGATATTCCTGGAGAAGCCATTCTTTTCGATATGTATTATGCAGCGGTAGATCCAATTGCTTTGGCTGGAGAAAAACGCGAAGCCATCAAAACCATCACTATTCCGGTAACAGAAGCTACGCCACAGTTTAAAAACTTTTTCATTAAAGATATTGTAGCCAACGGCGCAGATAAAGCCATTTTTTTTAGAGGATTGCCAGAAATGAACATAAAAGATATTTATCTCGAAAATGTAACCATTCAGGCTAAAAAAGGAATTGAAATTATTGAAGCTGATGGCATTTCGCTCAAAAATGTACATGTCATCACCGATGATACCAACCCAATTGTACGCATTCAAAATGGAATGAATATCAACATAAACGGACTTCAATATAAAAAAGATGCGGAGTTGTTGTTTGACATTACCGGCGAAAAAACCAAAGGCGTAAAAGTTTCTGCAACAAACATTTCAAATGCTAAAAAAACTTCTGTATTGGCAGACGGAACGAAAAAAACAGCGCTGGAAATTTCTAAGTAAACTACCATGAAAAAATCAATTTTATATAGTGCAATTGCTGTTGTAGGCCTTTCAATAAGTTCTCAAACGCTTTATGCACAGAAAAAACTTTCAGAGCAATTAACCTTAACTGCCATGGAGAAGCTGTTTCAGGACACAGTGATTTTGAAACCGGCAAAAGGCCCAAAATGGAGTTATGATATGGGCGTCGTATTAGAAGGTGCTGCAGCGGTTTGGCGCAATACTGGAAATGGCGATTATTTCAAATATATCCAATCGTCTATGGATGCGTATCTGGATAAAGAAGGCAACATCAAAACCTATAAAGCCGAAGACTTTAACATAGACAATATCAAAAATGGCCGCTCTTTATTGTTGTTATATAAAGTAACCGGACAACAAAAATACCTGCTTGCGGCAAATAAACTATATGATCAGTTGCAAAACCAACCGCGAACCAAAGAAGGTGGTTTCTGGCACAAAAAAATCTATCCAAATCAAATGTGGTTGGATGGTTTATACATGGGCGAACCTTTCTATGCAGAATATGCTGCGCTGATGAAAAAAGACAATGCTTTCGATGACATTGCCAATCAGTTCATCTGGATGGAAAAACATGCGCGCGACAGCAAAACCGGTCTTCTTTATCACGGTTATGACGAAAGTAAAGCCGAACAATGGGCAGACAAAACGACCGGAAAATCTCCGAATTTTTGGGGCCGTGCAATGGGTTGGTACATTATTGCGCTTGTAGATGTACTGGATAATTTCCCTCAAAATCATCCAAAAAGAGCAGAGCTTCTGCAGATTTTAAATCGTACAGCCACTGCTGTTGTAAAATATCAGGATCCAAAATCCGGTGTTTGGTTTGACATTATGGATATGCCAACACGCAAAGGAAATTACCTTGAAAGTTCAGCGTCGAGCATGTTTGTTTACGGTTTGGCCAAAGGCGTACGCAAAGGCTGGTTACCGGCAAAATTTCGCTCTGCGGCAGAAAAAGGATATGCAGGTCTAAAAAAAGAATTTGTAGAAAATGCCGGCAATGAGCGGATTAACCTGACCAGAACCGTTTCTGTTTCTGGTTTGGGCGGAAAACCCAAATATCGCGATGGAAGCTTTGATTATTACATCAGTGAAAAAGTAATTACAAACGATCCAAAAGGCATGGGCGCTTTTATCTGCGCTGCTGCAGAAATGGAAAGTGATGCTTTACCTAAACCAGGGAAAGGGATGACAGTTACAGTAGACAACTTTTTCAATAATGAATACATGACCGGACCAACCGGCGATAAAATACCGTATCACTACTTGTGGAATGAAGACGACAATAATGGTTTTTCTTTATTCGGAAAGATTTTTGAAAATGCCGGCGTTAAAACAACAACGTTAAAAGATGCACCAACTACAGCGAATTTAAAAGGTACACACATCTTTATTATTGTAGATCCGGATACTGAAAAAGAAACAGCCAAGCCCAATTTCATGAATGCCGAACATGCAAAAGAAATTGCAGAATGGGTAAAAGCCGGCGGCGTTTTGGTATTGCTGTTAAACGATTCCGGGAATTGCGAAATTGCCAAATTCAACACCTTGCCAGAACTTTTCGGCATTCATTTTAATGAAGATAGCCGCAACCGCGTTCAGGGATTAAACTTTGAACAGGGCGCAATTAAAATTCCGGCCGGAAATTCAGTTTTTAAAACAGCAAAAAAAGTTTATATCAAAGAAATATCAACTATTGTGGCTAAAAAGCCAGCTGTTGCTGCGCTGGAAGAAGGCGGCGATGTAATTGTAGCCACAGCAAAATATGGCAAAGGAACTGTTTTTGCCGTTGGTGATCCGTGGTTTTACAATGAATATATTGATGGAAGAAAACTACCGGCAGAATATGAAAACTATAAAGCAACCCAGGATTTGGTAAACTGGCTGATTAAACAAGTACCTGCTAAATAATAAAATACAACAAAACACAGTGATGAAACGGACCGTAATTTTAAGTTTTCTATTCAGTATGATCCTGTCATCCTGTTTTGCCCAACTGCCAACAGATTCCGTTGCCGAAAAGATGCTGGTCTATCAACTCGGCAACGGCGGTTGGCCCAAACAACTACAAGATAAAAGTGTAGTAAATTATGATCTTCCGCTAAACTCAGCTTTGCTTGAAAAAATCAAAGCCACACAAGATTTACATGCAACTTTCGACAACAAAGCCACAAGCCGCGAAATCGTTTATTTGGTAAAAGCGTACAAGAAAACAAAAAACAAAAAATACCTTACCTCAGCAGAAAAAGGGCTGGACTACGCTTTAGAAGCACAATACAGCAATGGTGGCTGGCCTCAGTATTATCCGGATAAATCTTTATACCGTTCGCAGATTACCTTTAATGATGATGCGATGATTAATGTGCTGAATATTTTGCAAGACATCAGCACACAAGCAAATGATTTTGATGTTGTAGATGCGCAGTATATTTCTAAAGCGCAAAAAGCGGTGGCAAAAGGAATAGATTGTATTTTAAAAACACAAATTAAACAACAAGGCAAACTGGGAATTTGGGCTGCACAGTACGATAAAGATAGTATGCAACCAGCAAAAGCGCGTGCTTTTGAACCTGCCTCGTTAAGCACAAGCGAATCGGTTGGTATTGTTCGTTTTTTAATGCGTTTCTCCAATCCATCACCAGAAATTAAAACCGCAGTAACTGCCGCATACAACTGGTTTAATACCAATAAAATTGTGGGTTTCCGTTTTGAACGAACAACCGATCCCATCACAAAAAAGAAAGATGCAGCACTAATTAAAGACGACAATAGTTTGGTTTGGGCGCGTTTTTATGACATCGATACCAATACGCCAATTTTTGGAGACCGCGACAATTCTATCAAAACCAAACTGGAAGAACTGAGTCCGGAGCGCCGGAATGGATACGCCTGGTATGGAAGTTTTGCCTCTAAGCTTTTAGAGAAAGAATATCAAAAGTGGCTTTCTTCTGCCAAAAAATAACCAATTAAACTATAGAAAAATAAAATATTATGATCTTAAATAAAGAAAATCTAAAAAATATCAGCAACGCGGAAGTGATTAAACCGACGGCTGAAATGCTAGCACTTCCGGAACGTGTAATCCAATTCGGAACCGGAGTTTTGCTGCGTGGTTTACCAGATTATTTTATAGATAAAGCCAACCGCCAAGGTATTTTTAACGGCCGTGTTTTGGTGGTAAAATCTACTTCGCGCGGCGGATCTGATGAATTTACAAATCAAGACGGTTTATATACACTTTGCGTTAAAGGCATTGAAGATGGCGAAACAGTAGCAGAAAATAGCATCAATTCATCCATCAACAGGGTGCTTTCTGCTTCTGAAGATTGGGCCGAAATACTAAAAGCCGCACATCAGCCAGAAATGCAGGTGGTCATATCAAACACAACCGAAGTAGGTATTGTAAAGAGCGAAGATCGCGTTAGCGACAATCCACCTCAATCTTATCCCGGCAAATTATTGGCATTTCTTTTTGAGCGCTTCAAAGCCTTTGGCGGTTCTGCAGAAAGCGGAATGGTTATCGTGCCAACAGAACTCATTAGCGATAATGCAGACAAATTGAAAGAAATTGTTCTTGATCTTGCTGTACAAAATAAACTCGGATGGGATTTTGAACAATGGTTAAAAACAGCCAACCACTTTTGTAAAACATTAGTCGACCGTATTGTTCCGGGCAAACTTCCGGCAGCAGAACAAACACAGATGGAAGCACAACTGGGCTATCAGGATGATTTGATGATTATGGCAGAACCATTCAGACTTTGGGCTATAGAATCTTCAAGCAATCGTGTAAAAGAAATTTTATCGTTCGCAACGGCAGATAAAGGAATTTTTATTGTCCCTTCAATTGATAAATTCAAAGAATTAAAGCTACGCTTATTGAATGGAACGCACACCATAACTTGCGGCTTGGCTATTCTGGCAGGTTTTGATACCGTTAAAGAAGCGATGGCAGATGACAATTTCCGCAACCATATTTTACAGCTGATGAAAGAAGAAATTGCACCGGCAGTTGTAAATGAAGACATTACTTATGAAGACGCCCTAAATTTTGCCAATAGCGTTGTAGACCGTTTTAGCAATCCATCTCTGGAACACCAATGGAAAGCAATTACATTAAATTACACCTCTAAATTGCAAATGCGCAATATGCCGCTTATCAGACGGTATTATGCCTTAAAAAATGAAGTTCCACAACTTACAGCATTGGGTATTGCAGCCTATATTCTGTTTATGAACGTAGAGAAAAACGGCGAAAATTATACCGCAAACTTTAATGGAAACAGCTTCCCGATTCAGGATGAATTTGCAGAAGTATTGTGTGAATATTGGAAAACACCAGAAGAGGTAGTAGATCTAACTTTGGGCGACAGACGTTTGTGGGATAAAAACCTGAACAACTATCCTGGCTTTAATGCTGCAGTAAAAAATTATATAGAATTGTTAAAAAATAAAGGTGCAAAACAAACACTAAACGCTTTGCACGCAGAAAGAACAGTATAAAATGGTAACCAGAATTTTAAAAATCCATCCGAATGATAATGTGCTTGTTGCCTTACAAAACCTGGCAAAGGGCGAGACGGTGATTTATGACGGAGAGGAATATACATTGCAGGATGACATTCAGGCCAAGCATAAATTTTTTATGCAGGATATGAATGTTGGCGATCATATTATTATGTATGGTGTTTTGGTTGGAAAAGCACAACACTTTATCCTTAAAGGTGGCTTGATGGACACCGAAAACACTAAACATGCTTCAGATCCTTATGAATTTCGCCCTTACCACTATGAATGGCATGCGCCAGATGTTTCAAAATTTAAAGATCGAACGTTTAATGGATACATCCGCAGTGATGGCCGTGTAGGAACTGCCAATTACTGGTTGTTTATTCCAACAGTTTTCTGCGAAAACCGGAATCTTGATGTTATCCGTGAAGCTTTACACAATGAATTGGGCTACGCCGTAACCGATAAATATAAAACCTACGCGCACCATTTAGTAGAAGCGTATAAAAACGGAGAAGATTTGGCAGAAGCCGATTCTGGATCTATTGCACAGGCAAATCCCGCAGCCAACCGAGTTTTTAAAAATGTTGATGGAATAAAATTCCTGAATCATCAGGGCGGTTGTGGCGGCACACGCCAGGATGCAGCAGTTCTAAGCAAATTGCTTGCAGCCTACGCAGATCATCCAAATGTTGCCGGTGTTACGGTTTTAAGTTTAGGTTGCCAGAATTTGCAAGTGCATGATTTTATGACTGATTTAAAACAACGCAGTCCGAATTTTGATAAACCACTTTTCGTATTTGAACAGCAACAATCGCAAAGCGAAGAACAGCTGGTAAAAGAAGCCATCCGCAAAACATTTATTGGTTTAACTGAAATCAATAAAATTGAACGCCAGCCGGCACCATTAAGCAAACTGGTTTTAGGCGTAAAATGTGGCGGGAGTGATGGTTTTAGCGGAATCAGCGCAAACCCGGCGGTAGGTTACACCTCAGATTTATTGGTGGCTTTAGGCGGTACTGTTTTACTTGCTGAGTTCCCTGAACTTTGCGGTGCAGAACAACAACTTATTGACCGTACAAAAGATGAAACTGCAGCGCGGAAATTTATACAGTTGATGACAGCGTACAACCAGGCGGCAGAAAATGTTGGCTCAGGATTTTTCATGAATCCATCGCCAGGCAACATTAAAGACGGACTAATTACCGACGCCATAAAAAGTACCGGAGCAGCAAAAAAAGGCGGAACATCTCCTGTAGAAGACGTTCTGGATTATACAGAACCTGCAACAAAACCGGGTTTAAATCTGGTTTGCACGCCAGGAAATGATGTTGAAGCCACAACCGGAAAAGCGGCATCCGGAGCAACTTTAATTCTATTTACAACAGGTTTGGGCACACCAACCGGAAATCCGGTTTGTCCGACAATAAAAGTGGCAACCAATAACGCACTGACCAAAAGAATGGGCGATATTATTGATATCAACTGCGGACCAGTAATAGAAGGTGAAAAAACCATCGAACAAATGGGTGAAGATATTCTGGAATATTGTATCAAAGCAGCAAGTGGCGAAGTTATCCCGAAAGCTGTATTATTAAATCAAGACGATTTTATCCCTTGGAAACGCGGGGTAAGTTTATAATTCTCCAGGCAAAAAATTTTAAATCCGGCCTTTGTTAAAAACTGAAAAACCGGCCAAAATCATACTAACAACATGAAATCATTTCTAGATGAAAACTTCCTTCTGCAAAGTAAAACTGCAGAAACGCTCTACCATAATTTTGCAAAATCATTACCAATCATCGATTATCATAACCATTTGATTCCAGAACAAATTGCCAATAACGCGAAATTTGACAACATCAGTCAGGTTTGGCTTTATGGAGATCATTATAAATGGCGTGCTATGCGTACAAATGGTGTAGATGAAAAATACATTACAGGAACGGCGAGCGATTTCGAAAAATTTCAAAAATGGGCAGAAACGGTTCCATATACCATGCGCAATCCGCTCTACCACTGGACGCATTTAGAACTTCAACGTTATTTCGGTATTACTGATTTATTGAGCGAAAAAACTGCGCAGAAAATTTTTGATGATTGTTCTGCTAAACTGCAAAGCGATGAATATTCTGTACGTGGCTTATTGTCAAAAATGAATGTTGAAGTGGTTTGTACCACAGATGATCCGCTTGATGCGCTAAACTTTCATACACAATTGGCTCAAGAAGGAGGCAAACTGAAAATGCTTCCAGCTTTTCGCCCGGATAAAGCCATGAACAGCGATGATGTTGAAGGCTTAAACCAATACATCGATAAGCTTGAAGCGGTTGTTGGCAAAAGCATTGCTAACCTTAAAGAATATTTAGATGCACTTAAATCCCGTCATGATTTTTTTGCAAGCCAAGGTTGTTCAGTATCCGATCACGGTTTGGAACAAATTTATGCTGAAGAGTATACCGAAGCAGAAATTTCGGCCATTTTTGATAAGATCAGAAACAAACAAAACATCTCTTACGGAGAAAACTTAAAATTCAAATCGGCAATGCTGGTTTATTTTGCCGAGTGGGACCACGAGAAAGGTTGGGTACAACAATACCATTTAGGTGCCTTGCGCAACAACAACACCAGAATGTTAAGCCAGCTTGGCCCCGATACGGGTTGGGATTCTATTGGCGACTTTAGTCAGGCGCGTGCATTGTCTAAATTTCTTAACCGCTTAGATACTCAGGACAAACTTGCCAAAACCATTATCTATAATTTAAACCCCGCGGATAATGAACTGATTGCCACGATGATTGGAAATTTTAATGATGGTTCTGTAGCTGGTAAAGTTCAGTTTGGTTCTGCCTGGTGGTTTTTAGATCAAAAAGATGGCATGATCAAACAAATGAATGCATTGTCTAATATGGGATTATTAAGTCGCCTTGTAGGTATGCTTACAGATTCCAGAAGTTTTCTTTCTTTCCCTCGCCACGAGTATTTCCGCAGATTATTGTGTAATCTTTTTGGCGAAGATGTAGAGAACGGCGAATTGCCGAATGACTTGGAATGGATAGGCAAGATAGTTCAGGATATTTCGTATTTTAACGCAAAAAATTACTTTAAATTTTAACCGAATACGCCCTTTTTGGAGTGAAAAGCTTTGAAATAATCCATTTCAATCGTTTTCAAAGAAATAAAATGCAATGTAGCGTTGCATACCGAAATGCGCAGATTAACCACTAAAATGAGCGATCAATTATTAGCTGCAACAGAAAAAGGAAAAAAAGTTTTAAGCTTTGGCGAAATACTTTTACGCATTTGCCCAGATATGAGTGGCGAGTGGTTACGTGAAAATAAATTGCCTTTTTATGTTGGCGGTGCCGAGCTGAATGTTGCAACCGCGCTTGCACTTTGGAACGTACCTTCTTCGTACTTATCGGCTATGCCGGATAATTCAATAACACAAGAAATTGCGAACGATTTACGCCAGAAAAACGTCAATATTGAAAATATGGTTTTTCATGGCGAACGTTTAGGCTTATATTTTTTACCTAAAGGAAAAGACCTTAAAAATGCCGGCGTGATTTATGATCGTGCAAATTCTGCATATGCAGAACTGAAAACCGGCCAGATTAACTGGGATGAAGTTTTTGAAGATGTATGCTGGTTTCATTTCAGCGCAATTTGTCCGGCCATTAATCAATCTGTTGCAGATGTATGTTTAGAAGCATTAAAAGCTGCAAAAGAAAGAAATATTACGATATCTCTGGATTTGAATTACCGGGCAAAACTGTGGAAATATGGCAAAGAACCAATAGATATTTTGCCACAACTGGCCAGCTATTGCACTTTAATTATGGGCAATATTTGGGCTGGAAATAAAATGCTCGGCACAAATCTGCATCCGGATTTAAACCATCAAGGCGAATACGAACAAGAGGTTTTGCTGCAACAAGCGAAAGAAACATCAGAAGAAATTCTGTCCAGCTTTCCAGCTTGTAAAGCGGTTGCCAATACATTCAGATTTGATCACGGTAAAGGCATTCGCTATTACACCACATTATTTATTGATGGAGAATTAACCGTTTCTAATGAATACATATCTGAAGAAATTTTAGACAAAGTGGGCAGTGGCGATTGTTTTATGGCCGGATTAATTTATGGCTTTTACAACCAGTTAAATGCTGCCGAAACGTTGAATTTTGCAACCGCAGCAGCTTATGATAAACTGTATATTCCGAGCGATGCTACCACAAGCACAGTAGAACAAATAGAGAAAAGAATTAGACCATGATAAGCAACAAACACAAAATCTTAGATGCCATTCTAGAGCAAGGTATGTTACCACTTTTCTATCAGGATAGTGAAACAGGCAGTGTAGAAATTTTGCGCACATTATATAAAGCTGGTATTCGCGTTTTTGAATATACAAACAGAGGCAAATCGGCTCTGCCGAATTTCAAAAAACTGAAAGAAGTACGTGATGAAGAAATGCCAGATTTGTATCTGGGGATCGGCACGATAAAAACCCCAACAGAAGCAAAAGCTTTTATTGATGCGGGAACAGATTTTATTGTGGCACCAATTGTAAATCCAGAAGTTGCAGAAATCGCCAATAAAATTGATATGTTATGGATTCCGGGATGCATGACGCCGACAGAAATCAGCATCGCACAAGCAAACAAAGCCATGTTGATCAAAATTTTCCCGGCTAATATTTTAGGGCCCGAGTTCATCTCTTCAATAAAAGATTTATTTGCCGGCCAGCTGTTTATGCCAACCGGAGGTGTAGAAATTGATGAAGAAAACCTTAAAACCTGGTTTAAAGCAGGTGTTTGTGCCGTAGGAATGGGCAGCAAGCTGATCAGTAAAGATGTTATGAGCAAAGGTCTTTATGATGAGCTTGAAGACAATACCAAACTCGCCCTTCAACTCATTCAAAAAAGTAAGTAAATAGTAAACCAACCTCTAACCAAATGAACCAACCAAAAATAGGCAAATACAGATGGACAATATGTGCACTTTTGTTTCTTGCTACAACCATAAATTACCTGGACAGGCAGGTGCTTTCACTTACCTGGAAAGATTTTATTGTTCCTGAATTTCACTGGACAAATAACGATTATGGAAATATAACCGCATTATTTTCCATTTTCTATGCCGTATCTATGCTTTTTGCCGGGCGCCTGGTTGATAAACTGGATACCAAAAAAGGTTTTCTATGGGCTATCGGCGTATGGTCTGTTGGTGCGTGTTTACATGCTTTCTGTGGCATTGCAACTTCAGGAATTATTACAGGAAACTGGTTTGTAGGCTTTGAAGGTGCAAAAGATATTATTGCAACAGTTAACAATACAGGTATGGTTATTTCGGTAAGTGTAACCTTATTCATTTTTGCACGTTTTGTTCTTGCAGTTGGCGAGGCCGGAAACTTCCCTGCTGCCATTAAAGCAACTGCTGAATATTTCCCGAAAAAAGACCGTGCTTTTGCAACCAGTATTTTTAATGCCGGCGCAACCGTTGGTGCACTTGCAGCGCCAATAACCATTCCCTTTATTGCCGAAGCTTACGGTTGGGAAATGTCTTTCATTATTATTGGAGCTTTAGGTTTCATCTGGATGGGGCTTTGGGTATTTGTGTATAATAAGCCCGAATTGCATCCACGCGTAAAAGCAGAGGAACTGGCTTACATTCAGCAAGATTTAATTGCAGACCGCAAACTAGCCGACTATGTAGAAGAAACCACAGAAAAAGTTTCTTTTTTAGATTGTT
This sequence comes from Pedobacter terrestris, assembly GCF_052343045.1. Lineage (NCBI taxonomy): Bacteria > Pseudomonadati > Bacteroidota > Sphingobacteriia > Sphingobacteriales > Sphingobacteriaceae > Pedobacter > Pedobacter terrestris. The sequence continues at coordinate 4,382,353 of NZ_CP180264.1, forward strand.
TTAAATACAAACAAACCTGGGCATTTGCCTTTGGTAAATTTATGACTGATGGCGTTTGGTGGTTTTTCTTATTTTGGACACCTGCATATTTAAGTTCTGTTTACGGAATGGATTCTACTCAAAGTGCTTTCCCCTTGTTTATTCTATATGTGATTACTTTACTATCCATCATTGGCGGTTGGTTGCCAACCTATTTTGTAGACAAAAAAGGAATGAATCCTTACGAAGGTCGTATGCGTGCCATGCTCATCTTCGCATTTTTCCCTTTACTGGCACTTTTTGCGCAACCACTTGGCCATATTACGTATTGGATTCCTGTAATTATCATTGGTATTGCTGGCGCAGCACACCAGGCTTGGTCTGCAAACATATTTTCTACTGTTGGCGATATGTTCCCGAAGAAAGCAATTGCTACTATTACCGGAATCGGCGGAATGGCTGGCGGTATCGGTTCCTTTTTCATCAATAAAGGATCTGGTTTATTGTTTGATTATACCGGGCAAAACCAAGTTGTATTTATGGGATTTAAAGGTGAAGAAGCCGGATATTTTATCGTCTTCTCTATATGCGCTGTCTGTTACCTGATCGGCTGGGTGGTGATGAAAGCGCTGGTACCTAAATACAAAGTAATCGAACTAAAATAAAGTATACGGGGCGTTAAAAGCGCCCCGAAATTTCAACCCTAATAACCTAACAAACTTAATCTATACTTAAACTATGGGTTAAGCATTTATTAAACTTAACACAGATCCCAAATTGAGTACACCTTTAAACCTCGAAAGTATTTTCGTTGAAGAAAGCCAGATTCCGGATGAATTTAGGCTTAAAGAAGAGATCAATCAAAAAGAGTATCTTTCTAATGGAGAAATGAAAACCTGGAGCGGACCTTTTAATGAGGTTTTCTCTCCGGTGTGCGTAAAAACGCCAGAAGGTTACAAACGCAAACGCATCGGCAGTTTTCCGGTTTGTACGGAAAAAGAATCAACAGAAGCATTAGATGCAGCCGTTGCTGCTTATGATAACGGTCGCGGACAGTGGCCAACCATGAGCGTTGCAGACCGCATTAGCTGTGTAGAAAATTTTACACAGAAAATGATTGAGCAAAAAGAAATTGTAGCGAAACTTATTATGTGGGAAATCGGAAAATCTTATGCCGATTCTGTAAAAGAGTTTGACCGTACTGTAGAATATATTTATGCCACAATTGATGCATTGAAAGATATAGACAGGCAATCTTCTCGCTTCGAAATTGAACAAGGCATTGTTGCGCAGGTTAGACGTTCTCCATTGGGCGTTGTGCTCTGTATGGGTCCGTTTAATTATCCGCTCAATGAGACTTTTACTACGCTTATCCCGGCTTTGATTATGGGCAACACGCTTTTATTTAAACCCCCGAAACACGGAACTTTACTGCATTATCCTTTGCTTGAAGCTTTCCGATCAAGTTTTCCAAAAGGTGTGGTAAATACCATTTATGGCAGAGGAAATACGATTGTACCGAGTTTGATGAAATCGGGAAAAGTAAATGTACTTACGCTAATCGGTTCAAGCAAAGTAGCCAATGAACTTAAAAAACTGCATCCAAAAGTAAACCGCTTGCGCGCAATTTTAGGCTTAGATGCTAAAAATGCCGCCATTATTACTAAAGATGCAGATCTGGATCTTGCCGTTTCCGAAACTGTTTTAGGTTCATTATCTTTTAATGGACAGCGTTGTACAGCAATTAAGATTGTATATGTACACCGCAGCCTGGCACAAGAATTTTTAAAACGTTTATCTGCAGAAGTAGAGAAACTAAAATTTGGTATGCCTTGGGAAAAAGGTGTAAACCTGACTCCACTTCCGGAACTGAATAAGCCAGAATACCTGAAAGAATGTATTGATGACGCAACTGCTCACGGCGCTAAAGTGGTAAACAAAAACGGCGGACAAACTTTCGAAACTTTTGTATATCCGGCAGTAGTTTATCCGGTAAACAGCAACATGAAATTGTATCGCGAAGAACAATTTGGCCCGGTTATTCCGGTTGTACCTTTTGATGATTTAGAAGAACCAATTGAATATCTGATTGGCTCGCCACACGGCCAGCAGGTGAGTATTTTCAGCAACAACGCTGCAGTAATTTCTTCACTTATTGATCCGCTGGTAAACCAGGTAAGTCGTGTAAACATCAACTGCCAATGTCAGCGCGGGCCAGATGTATTTCCTTTTACAGGTCGTAAAGACAGTGCAGAAGGTACGCTGTCTGTGGTAGATGCATTACGCTCTTTCTCTATACGCTCTTTGGTGGCTACAAAGTTTACCGACAGCAATAAAAAGCTTTTAAATGAAATTGTACGGGATGATGATTCCAACTTCCTGAGTACAAAATATATCTTTTAACACCCGTTATCTGAAAATTGGCGAAGGCCATAACGCTCAAAAGCCGCAGCTTGGAAGGTTTCACTCCCCGACTGCGGCTTTTTTTGTGGTTCAAATATTTCTTATTTCAGCTTTTTAGCCAGATTTAACTTCAATTCCTTTATGCCACTTGCCACCAATGAAGCCACTTGCTTTGCACCAAGCGGACTTAAATGCGTGTCGTCTTTTTTCCCTTCGGGATAATTCTCATTCCCGGGTTCAACGTGATTAAATAAGGCAATTGATTTTTCATCACCCAAACGGATTAACAGACTTTCAGTCTTTGCAAGCATATCGATTATCGGAACATTAAGTGAATCTGCAACCTGTTTCACTGCACGCGGATAATCGCCATGCGTATCCATTAAAACCCCATTTTTAAAACTTCTGCGTGCAATTGGGGTTAGCAAAACCGGTGAAGCTTTTTTTGCACGCGCCTCTTTGATATACTGGACTAAATTGGCTTTAAATTCTGCAATTGTTGTGCCTACAGCGGGTTTATCAATTTTTTCATCATTGTGCCCAAACTCAATAAAAACATAATCATTGGGTGTAAGTTTATCTACAATAGGTTGCCAACGGTTCTCTGCTCGAAAAGATTTGGTGCTTCTTCCATTTAATGCGCGGTTATCAATCTTCACATCTGTTTGAAAAAAAGATTGAAATTCCATTCCCCATCCGGTTTCCGGATATGCTTTTGCTTCTTTGTTGGCGGCAGTAGAATCTCCAATAATATAAATTGTTGTCGTCTTTTTTTGAGCTAAAGTGAAAGAAAGCAACAGGAGTGTTGCGGTGGCAAACAAGAGATTTTTCGTTGAGTTCATGGAATAAATTTAATATAAAAAAGGGGCAGTTTTGAATTGCCCCTTTGTCAAATATTCAGTTCAAAATTAGTAAGTCCACCGCGGATCGCCAATTGCAGTTGCAGTACTACTTGCAGTACGCAAAGCAGAACCAACCGGCAAAGTAAAATCTGTTGTGGTGCTTGTCCAGCTTAAAGCCAGTGTCTGGTTGCTGTTTAAGCTTGCAGTAGAAAATGTCAATGCTGTACCTGCACTTAAAGCGCTGGAAAGGTTAAAATAATTTGAATTGGAAATGGTAAGTGTACTCCCGCTTCCTGTTGCACGGATTGCCGCAGCATTCACCGTTCCAGATTTTGGCGTATTGGCCAGAATACTGTTTTGTATAACGAAAGAAATTGGATTAGCGGCTGCATCCAGAAATGCATATTTCGCATTGCCTCCAAAACCGTTAAAGGTAGAATAGCTAATTAATACTGCAGGAACAACATCGCCCGCATAAGTTGTGCTTGCTGTAACAATACCTGGGCCTGCATTATAAAATGTAGATTTTGTGATATTTAATGTATTAAACTGCAGTTTATTTAAGTGGAAGGTATAGTAACTTGATGAGCCGTTTGCGCCCATATCATACACTATAGAATTGTTTACTGTAATTCCTGTAATCTTGAAATCTCTCGCCGCCGTTCCTCTGTCGCCACGTAAAAATGCTGTAGTAGAACCATGTACAATGCAGTTATCAACCACAATATTGGTAAAAGTTGCCGCACTGGCGTTATTTGCCTGGCTGCCAATTAGGTTTAGAAAATATAATGATGCATTGGTGGCTCCATCAAAATCAATTCCCGAAAGGGTAATTCCGGCACCAGTTCCTTCTAAATCAAATTCTTTATAAATCACTTTTGTATCAGAAGGATTGCCTGAAGTAGATTTTATGGTAATCGATTTTTGTGTGATGAAACTCGCAAGTGTTAAATTGTACGCTCCGGGATTTAAACCGATGATTGCACCATTGGCGGCCGTGGTGATTGCTGTAGCCAAATCATCACCAGGATTAAGTTTTATCGTATAATTTGTAGCGGCCAAAGTGGTAAATGATACAATTCCTTTACTTTTTGTACCAGCAAACAACTCTGCAGAATATTGGGTTGCAGCGGTTAAACCTGTTATTGTTTTTAAACCTGCCGCAGCATCTGCAGTGTTTAATGTGGAAGTTACCGTAGCTCCGGTTGCTGGTTTAAGCACAATAGATGTAAGATCAGATTCTGGCGTATACCGAAGTGTTACCGCTGTTTCTTTTATTTCATTATCGCGCACGGCAAGGAACAACTGTACACCAGATATTTGAAATACAGAACTTCTTACATATTTAGATTCTGGCTGATCGGCAGTTGCATTTGCTTTTACACGGGCGTAGTATTTGGTTCTTACCGATAAATTATCTTCTGTAACCGATACACCTGTAGTATCAGACGTGGTAGAATATTTAACTGTAGAGAACAAAGAATCTGTTGAGAAATCTATACTGTATTTCAACTTTTTCCCGGTAGACATAAGCGGCGCTGTCCAGGTTAATTTAGCAGAAGTCTCTGCTGTAGTTATTTTAATGTCGCTTGACTTGAATATTCTTGCTGGCTCAGTAATTACCTCCTCCTTCTTGCAAGAAGCTATAAGGCCAATAACTGCCGAGAATGCAATCAGTTTTACAGATGCCTGGTATAATAATTTTTTCATCACTTTACTGTTAAGGGTTAGTAACCAAAGTTTTGGGCAATATTGGTGTTTTCAATCAACACGGTTTTCGGATATGGAAACAACTCTTTTTTATTTGCTTCAAAATAATAGGCAAACCCGGTTGATGTACTGGTTATAGAATTGTCTTCTGTAACAGATTTCCGCCAGTTTTTGGTGGTATAACCTGTTGGCGCTGTAGCAACACCTAAACCTGGCGTTACAAAAACATTGTTTGGTGTACCACCGTAAAGATCTAAGGTGGCTACTTCATTTACCGAAGTTCCCTGCACATATGTACCTTCTTTTGCATAGATATAATCCGGCACAGTAGCGTAAATTCCGGTACCTGCAATAAGTGCACGAAGTTTGGTCCGTGTTTCTTCAAACTTGCTGTTCATTAAATTCCAACGGATTAAATCGTACTTACGGATACCTTCTCCGCCAAATTCAAGCAAACGTTCTTTTACAATTGCATTAAAAAACCCGGTTTTATCTGTTGGCGTTACCGGAATTTCCGTTTCGCGGCCTACATATGCGCGTTTCTGTACTTCTTGTAAAGCGCTGGTTGCTCCTGCAGATGGCGCGCCATTTATTTCATTATCGGCTTCAGCATACATCAGCAATACATCTGCAAAGCGAATTAGCGGCCAGTTGATGGCAAAATTCTGTGATGAGGAACTGCCGTTAAATGCGGTCCATGATTTGCGGAATTTTGCATCGGTTTGGTTGAATAACGTATTGATGATTTTTTTAGACGTTGCTGTAATTTCAAAAACTCCGATGGTTACATCTCTGCGTGAATCGCGGCTTGCATCAAATTCATAGAAATATGTAGGAATAGCATTCATTCCTCCGCCACCAGATCCAAATGTAGATGCAGAATTAAACCGAATGCCGTTGTAATATCCAAGTTTACTATCTGTAGAAGCATTACTGCCGTACGCGGCAACCTCCATCATCAGTTCATGTGCATCATCATTTCGTGTGCCGTGCAGCGACTTAAAAACATTTTCGAAACTCGGATTTAAGGTATGCTGCGCGCGGTTATTCAACAAATCTGCGCACTCATCAAAAGCAATTTTGTAATACGTTAAGTAATCTGAGCGGCGTTCCATAGTATGTGTTGCGGTACGCAAAGCGAAACCTCCGCGAGCAAGCGCAATTCTGGCACGTAAAGCTTTAATTGCACCTTTTGTAAAACGGAAACTTCCGTATTCTGCAATTTCTGTACGCCATGGAACAAGGTCTTCTGCTGTTTTTAAATCGGCAATAATCTGCTCGTAGGTTTTATCCCGATCGGCGTTGGCTCCATACAACGTGCTTGCATCTGCAGAAGGCACAAATGACGCCGGAACATCGCCCCAATTGCGGATTAGTTCATAGAAAAACTGCGCGCGTAGTGCAAGTGATTCGCCATAATAACGTTTCATTGCAGCTTGTTCTGTTGCAGAACCGCCGGTATAAATTTTAGAAAGCGGAATATATTTGATACAGATATTGGCACGTTCAATTCCAGCGTACAATTGCAGGAATGGGTTAATCAAATCGGTATTGTCAGAACTTGCACCATACATACTAATTCCGCGGCGATCAGAAGAACTATAACTTCCTGATGTACGGAAATCATCCGCGGTTAAACCATATAAAGTAGAGATTCTGCTTCCGTAACCGTTATCCCCGCACAATCTATTGTATACGGCCAGAACTGCAGAATTGGTATATGTTGTACTTTCAAAAACAACATCTGGTGATGAAGTTGACGGGGATTCAACATCAAGATATTTCTTGCATGATGTTGTTAAAGTAATTGCTCCAACAGCGATCAGCATTAAAGCGGATTGTATAAAATTACGTTTCATGTTTTGCTATGCTAAGGATTAAAATACAAGGTTTAAGCCGGCAAGAATATATCTGCTTCTAGGATATGCAGCATAATCTACGCCCGGTGTAAGTGGATTTGATCTTCTGGTATTTGCCTCAGGATCATAACCTGAATAACCTGTGATAGTGAAGAGATTGTTTACTGTTGCATAAACCCTAAGTTTAGAGATAAAACCCGTTCTTTTAATCAGGCTTTGTGGCAAAGTATATCCCAATGTTACGTTGCTTACGCGGATAAAAGAACCATCTTCAATAGCGTAAGAGGTTAAAGCATAGTTTCCGGTAGTTGGTGTCCACATGGTGGTATTTGCATTCATTGCAGTAAGCGCTGCCGGATCTGTTACTCTAACGCCATTTGCATCAAAATTTTTCCATCTGTCTGTCATTACAGAAAGCAGGTTATTGTCTTTTACATTGTATTGAGAAGTGAACTCAAGTTTGTTGGCGTTATATACTTTATTTCCATAACTGAAGTTGATAAACACCGTCATGTCCCAATTTTTATAGGCGAATTGATTGTTAAAACCACCAATGAATTTCGGCTGTGCATTACCTAAAACGGTACGATCGTCATCGCCAATCATTGTACTGGATGATGAAGAAAGTTTTTTCACTTTCATATCTCCCGGTTGTGGATTTTTATTTCCTAGTAAAGCATAACTGTTCGCCACACCAGATTTTAGTGTATAGGTATATGAGCCATTCGTGTTCTGCACATACGTAAAATCATCTACAGTATAACGACCATCAGATATAAAACCATAGAACTGGCCAACCGGCTGACCGACCTCAACTTTATAATCGCCCAGACTGTTTACCCATCCAGATTGCGTGATGTAAGAATTTACACCATTCTGAAGTTCAATAATTTTATTCCGGTTAAAGGAAATGTTGAAACTGGTGGTATAATTAAAATCTTTGGTTTTAATGGCCTGATAGTTCAATTGAAACTCCCAGCCCTTGTTTTGCGTTTTACCCACATTTTGTTGTTGTGTGGTATAACCAGTAGTTTGCGGCACATTGGCGTTAAGCAACAGGTTTTTCGTTCTGTTGTCGTAATAATCAATGTTCACGTTTAAACGGTTGTTGAATAAATCAATATCCAAACCGGCATTTTTAGAAATATTGGTTTCCCAGGTGATGTTTGGATTAGATAAAATTGTACCGCTGGTTGTTCCAGAAATTAGGCCTGTAGCTACAGATGCATCTGTAGCAGCGTAACCACCTGCAGTAGAACTGGAGTAAAACAACGTACGGAATAAATCCTGACCAATACGGTTATTACCTGCCGCACCATAGCTCACTCTGGCTTTCAGGTTATTTAACCAATTCCATTGTAAATCTTGCATAAATTTCTCTTCAGTTACGCGCCATGCCACTTGTGCTGAAGGGAAATATCCCCATTGTTTACCGGGCGCAAATAAAGAAGATGCATCTGTACGGAAGTTAACAGTTGCCAGATATTTGTTTTTGAAACCATAAGACGCTCTTGAAAAAAGAGAGAATTGTCTGGTTGCAGAAATTAAAGATGTAGGTTTATCCTGTACAGAACCTGTTGGCGGCTCTGCTTTCTGAATGCTGGCAAAAGCCTGATCGGCTGTGATATTTACCGGAAACCATTTGATGGTTGCACTATTAGACGTAATATCAACCATGTTAATTTCTTGTCCAACCAACAAATCCAGACTGTGGTCTTTGCCCAGGTTTGGTCTGTAATTTAAAGTGTTGGTATTGATGATGGTTTTCTGACTAGAATTATCAAGCTGAATAGCCGGCAAACCTGCATTGTTGCGGGCAACATAACTCACCGGGCCATTGAAAGTATTTGTTTTCCGATCGGTAAAATTCATCCCGATGGTACTTTTAAACGTCAGGTTTTTAAGAATCTGGTATTGAAGATAACCGCTGCTGATCAAGTCATTTCGGTAATCGTACTTCAGTTCCTGATTGGCAAGTGTAATTGGATTGGTTAGGCCTGTTGTTAAGTAATCGGCATCAAATAAATCGCCAGAGTCACTTCCGCCAGTGTAAGGTTGGTAACGTACAGAATTACGCAAACGGTTAGTTCCCTGGGATCCTGTAGAAGACGTTCCAACACCGTCAATGCGTTGTCTGCTGTAACGAACGTTTACACCAACGCGAAATTTATCTGATATTTTATGGTCAAAACGGAAAGATGCAAAGGTTCTTTTATAACCTGAATTGAGCATAATACCGTCTTCACCGGTATTATTTACAGAAAAGTTGTAAGTCGTTTTTTCTGTACCGCCAGATAAGTTCAGGATTTGAGTATTGCTCCAGGCTTTCTGCCCAAAAACTTTATCCTGCCAATCTACATTTTGGATATTTCTATAAATATCCAAATCTTCAAAAGTGCCGTATTTTTTAGTAAAAGTATCTTTAACATCCTGCGACGTATTGTTATTGTACAATTCGTATTGGTACATCACAAAATCGTATGGGTTCATTACGTCCAGTTTATTTACAATTTGCCTAACACCAGCGTAAGCATCAAAAGAAACTACCGTTCTTCCGTTTTTACCACTTTTTGTGGTGATAATCACAACGCCATTTGCCCCGCGACTACCATAAATGGAAGTAGATGCAACATCTTTCAACACGTCTATAGATTGAATTTCATTTGGAGAAAGGATAGAAAGTGCATTTTCAACCTGAATCCCATCAACAATGTATAGAGGAGAATTATCGCCGGTTAATGAACTTCCACCACGTACTTTTATCGTGATATCTGCACCTGGTGAGCCTTCTGTGGTGGCTACAGAAACCCCAGCAAGTTTACCGGCCAGAGCTTGTGCGGCCGTACTTACCGGAAATTGCTCAATATCTTTTGCGCCAACAGAAGATACAGAACCGGTTAAGGCCTCTTTACGCACAGATCCGTAACCAATGTTAACCGTAACTTCTTCCAGTGTATTGGCATCTTCTTCCAGTATAGCATCTATTTTTGATTGATCTGTGAATGGAATGTTTTTGGTTTTGTATCCAACGTAAGTAAAAACCAGAATACCGCCTTTTGCCGGCACAGCAATTTTATAACCGCCATTTGCATCAGAAGTGGTTCCTGTTTTGGTGTCTTTAATGCTTACACTTACTCCAATCAAAGGTTGCCCGTCAGATTTATCTTTAATAATACCGGAAATTTGCCGGGTTTGGGCTTGAGACATGTTACCAAAAAAAAGGGTAATACAGGTCAATAAGAGTAAAACTCTGCTCATAATTATTTTGAATTAAATTTGGTTTTGCTAAGATTGTATGTAATTCAAAACATTAAGAATTTTATTCTTAATTGATTCTTAATGGATGATTTATATTTGGTTTTTTTTAGCTTAACAATTTTACAAACTAAAAATTAATTGAAAAGGGATTTAACCAAAAAACTATGCAATCGTTCCCGAAAACGTTTTCACCAAATTGAAAAATGAACGTTTTAGCCCACTTGCTGGGATATTTTTTGTAAATTGGGAGACCAAAACATGAGATTCGAAACGTCTACAATAAAAGATATTGCCAAAGCTTTAAACCTATCTACCTCTACGGTATCACGGGCGCTACGCGATAGCTATGAAATTAGCGAAGAGACCAAAAAAATTGTTATGGCGTATGCCAATAAGGTCAACTATCAGGCAAATCCAATCGCCCGCAGTCTTAAAGAGCGCAGAAGTTATTCCATAGGTATTATTGTAAGCGAAATTGCCAATAACTTTTTCTCCCAGGTAATTAACGGAATGGAAGCTGTTGCATACGATAAAGGTTACCATGTGATTATCTCGCAAAGCCACGAGTCTTTTAAACAAGAAAAAATTAACGTACAGCATCTTGCCTCGCGTTCTATAGACGGCTTACTCATTGCACTTTCTTCTGAAACTCAAGACATAGATTACCTTCGGGATTTATACGCCAAAGGATTGCCCATCGTGTTTTTTGATCGCGTACCAGAAAATTTTGCCACGCATAAAGTTATCGCCAATAATTTTAAAGGCTCTTTTGATGCGACCGAACATTTAATTCTTTCCGGAAAACGAACCCTCGCACACCTGACCAATTCAGAAACCTTATCCAATACGAAAGAACGCTTAGAAGGTTATAAAGCTGCTTTAGAGAAATACCATATTGCTTTTAGGCCAGAGTTGGTTAAATATTGCCAGCATGGCGGCATGCATAGTGAAGAACTTCAAAATGCGGTAAAAGAATTGCTTCCATTTAAACCAGACGGCATCTTTATTTCGAGCGATCGCTTAACAACCGGCTGTATCATGACCTTGAAAAACACCAATCCAGAAGTGGCACATCGCATTGCAATTGCAGGTTTTACCAATTCCAATCTTATTGAGCTCTTTTCACCTTCGCTTACATCGGTACGCCAACCCGCATTTGAAATGGGACAAGTAGCCACAGAATTGCTGATCAAAATGATTGAAGCCAAACAACCGATAGAGGAATTTGAAACCAAAATTCTGAATACAGAACTTATCAGAATGCGCAAAGATTTAGGAAATCGCTTTTTGTAACTGATTTCACGCAGATAAAAAGAAAAGAATAACGCTAAAAGCACAAAGTTTGGAGCATAGCGTTAAGCATAAATAATCTATAGGCAACTTTAATCTCCATGTTTTCCGTGGCTGGTTTTACTTTACACATTTTTTCCATTTCAAAAAAAGAGTAAACATAGAATGAAGTGAAGCAATTTACACGATATTCTATTTGCCTTTTTCCGTGCTCTCCGTGGCAAATCCTCTCATTCAAATCTGGAATTATCTGTTCATCAAAAAATTTGCTTCGTCGTGCCTCCTTGTAATGACGTGCTTACGAATAACAAATATTCTTACCTTTGCGGCTATGGTAGAAATCATTCTGAAAAAGGGCAAAGAAAAAGCAGCCATTCAACGGCATCCCTGGGTATTTTCTGGTGCTTTAGATAAAATTAAAGGGAAACCCGAAGATGGTGAAGTCGTCAAAACAATTGCATTTGACGGGGAATTTCTGGCCTATGGTTTTTTTAATAGCAACTCTCGCGTAGCTATTCGCTTAATTGAGTGGGATGAAAATCTCAAAATTGATCAAACCTGGTTTTCTAACCGGTTAAAACAAGCCATTTCTGCAAGAAAATCGATCTTAAATGATGAAACCAATACCTGCAGACTTGTATTTAGTGAAGCAGATTTCCTTCCGGGATTGATTGTAGATCAGTACGCAGATTTTCTATCGATGCAAATTTCCAGTTCAGGAATTGATCGCATGAAACAGGATATTGTAGAAATCCTTAAAACGGAACTCTCGCCAAAGGGCATTTTTGAAAAAAGTGATGCAACTGCCAGAAACCATGAAGGTTTAGCCTTAGAAAATGGTTTATTGTGGGGCGAAAATCCACCAGAATTTTTAGAAGTTAAAGAGAACGGAATCCGATACAACATTAACATTGCAGAAGGCCAAAAATCTGGTTTTTATTGCGATCAACGCGATAATCGCCAGATTCTAGCCAGCTATGCAAACGGCAAAAAAGTTCTGGATTGTTTTAGTTACAGCGGCGGTTTTAGCTTAAACAATTTAGCTAAAGGTGCTGCAAAAGTGGTTAGTGTAGATAGTTCTGCACTTGCTGTAGATACGCTGAAACAAAATGTTGCACTGAACGGATTTGATGCCGAGAAAGTGACGGCTATACAATCTGACGTAAATAAACAACTTCGGGCATTCAAAGAATCGGGAGAAATGTTTGATGTGATTGTACTCGATCCACCAAAATATGCACCATCGCGTTCTGCTTTAGATCGTGCGGCACGTGCTTACAAAGACCTGAACCGCTTGGGTATGCTTCTGGTGGAAAAAGGCGGTTTATTGGCTACATTTTCATGCTCTGGGGCAGTAGATATCGAAACATTTAAGCAAATTATTGCCTGGGCAGCACTTGATGCAGGTAAAGAAGTTCAGATTATTAAGCAATTCTGCCAACCAGAAGACCACCCTGTACGCATTTCATTTCCGGAAGGCGAATACCTGAAAGGCCTTTTGCTTAGGGTTTTATAATTAAAACCTGAAACCCAAAGAAATGTATGTTAAGGTACTTTCTTTAGAAAAACCTACAACCCCCTGCAGCAAAATCAAATCTGCGGGGGAAAAATAAATCCCGCCGCCGTAACCATTGTGCCAATTTGAAGAACTGGTTTCTGGCGACCAAACACGGCCGATATCATGAAAGCCGATTACACCGAGTTTTCCCGGAAATAAATAAGAATTGAAATCCAGCACTTTTAAACGCACCTCCAAATTGTTATACGCCATGGTACGCCCGGTAAATCTCCAGGTGTGATAACCACGCAAGGTTTGAGGGCCGCCAAGTTTCATCATCTGATAATATTCCGGCTGTCCAAAATTAGTTCCAAAACCCGTTCTGTTGGCAATTACAAAAACGGAATCCTGCCCCGGATTTAGATAAAAACTGAAATCGGTATTAAAATCAGCATAACGTTGTTTTCCAACGTTTAGGTTTTGTAAAGCATTAAAAGTTGCTTGCCAGTGTACACCGTTTGTAGGTTGTAAGCTATTGTTTCGCGTATCCACTTTTGCACCCACGGTGATTCCAGAATACCATCTGGTTCCAAAAACAAAAGCATCCGGATTTTCCAAGTTATATTCTGCCAGAAAACGCTGCTCATTATTAGACAGAGAGCTGTTATAAAATTGTCCAGCCAAACCGGCCTTAAGTTTAAATCTTCCATAGGTATGGCTTAAACTCACATCGCCATTGATATAATCGTAGCGATTGCGGAAATGGCTAATGCCATTATCGGTTTCCCGAAACTCTGTATTGTTGCCAATACCGAAAAAGTTGCTGTAATTGTTTGGCCCGTGAGAAAGCAGATTTATACTTAAATCGTTATTTCCAATTGCCTTCTTCCAGTCTGCCTCGTAAGAAATTAAAAACGATTGGCGCACTGTAGAATATTTGACTAAAAATTCGTGGTGAAAAGCATAAGGTTTTTTGCGGAAACCTTGTTTGGTATCTGCAAAACCCAAAATTAATGAAACGCCATAATCGTTATTGTATTCGCCCATAATTACAGGCATAAACCGATCATAAACAAAACTGTTGCGGTCATACTCATTCATTGCAGTATCTGCACTTAAACGAAGTTTTGCTTTTGTTCCATTCTCCACAACATTCTTTTTGTCAGAACGGTCATAGATATAGAGGTTTTTCTTGTTCGTAAAATTATTGCTCAAGGCGAATGTATCTACATCTCCGCCGCCAATTAAGCGTACTTTTATGGACGATTTTTGATCGCCTGTAACGTTAAAAGCATCCTGACCATCAAATCCATACAGCCGAATTTCTTTTGTCACTTCCGGATCGAAACTGCGCGTATAAAGTTGCTGCTGTACTTCGCCGTCTTTTAATGTTTTATTGATTTTTACATCAATTATTCCTCCTGATTTATAATCGATAGAAAAACGTTCATGTTTATCGCTCATCGGAATTTCAACAAAGATGGAAATGAACCGATAATATGCTAAAGCCTGTTTTCGGAGATTGTCGCGCCTGCTGATAAAGGTTTTGGTTAATCGCTCACCATCAAGTTTCCAGATTGATGGTGGTAATTTTTTAATGGCCGATGCAATTTTTTCATCCGTAAGTGCACCTTGTACATAAGCAATTTCTGTTTCCCAATCCGCTTCATTCAGCTGATTCAAAAAAGTGCGATCAAAATAACGTGCATTAAAATTCCAGCCGTTAATGTCTCTGATTTCTGCTTCGTAAGGTTGAAATTTTGATTTTAACCATTGATGAGAAACAATCCACGGAAAAACGCCAGAAGTTTGGTAAAAAACCTGATCCCGATCTCTTGGAATTGGTGTATAACGTGTCGTTTTACCTTCTTTAATTTTATCCCAGCGCCATTGGTCTTCATGCCGGTCCCAATCGCCAAGCAACATATCCAACAAACGTGCGCGCAATACAATTTTCTGATCTACAAGCACATCGTTATCGTCTCTTAATTTTTTAATTACTTTTAAAGAATTGTCGGTTTTATCCGATTCATCCGGAATCCGCTCTTCAAAAAGAAATACCTGGTTGGCAAATTCTTTACGGTATTCGCCCAAACCGGGATCGTCTGCAACGTAAACAACTTCTGGGTTGGAATGTGGAATTTGCAAAGCATCTGCCAAAGGTGGCACCGTTAACGCTGCAAAGGGATTTGACGTAGAAACCTGATCTTGAAGAATATCTTTCGCTATTGTGTTTTTAAGGTTTTGCGGCAATGCGCGTTCCGGAAATTTCTGCAGTGTACGCAGAACATATTCTCTTCCGGATTTATCACGCAACCTTAAAGACTTGGTTTGCATGCCTCCGCCAAGTTTTACAATTTCCAACCCGCCTTGCGCTTTCCTTAGATCGAAAACCCGCACCTTTACAGGCGTTGCCCATGCTTTCCTGTAGTTTTCGCCAAACAGAAAACGATGTGTTTTACCTACTTGACTATATTCCGGTGCAATTACAACTTCAATGCTGTCTTTTATCTGGCTTTGTGCAAACGAAATAAAGGGAAGTAAAAGAAAAATTGAAAAGAGGAGATGTTTATTCAAAATGCAAAACTTAGACACTAAAGATAAAGCAATTTTACGGGGAAAATGTTTAGTCTGCGTAAGTAAAACGCTTTTATGGAAAACAAAAAGGCATTTCATCCTATTGATATACTCTATAGGTTTGAAAATCATCAAAACAAAAACTAACTTCATCGTATGGAAACGGATTTAATCATCAGCCAAATAAATGAAATTCAAAGAGCTGCAAATGAAGCTTTTGAGCAAAAGAAAATTTCCCCATTTATGACCCATTTTGATGAGCAATTAAAATACAGCATTGCAAACGGTAGTGTGTGGACAAAAAAAGAACTGGGCGTTCAGACAGAGAAATTTTTCAGTAACGCAAAACAAATTTCCAAAGAATATTACCGCGTAAAATCCTCTTTTGAAAATGGTGTTTTTGTAGAGAAAATCGCGTCGAAAATTGTAATAAACAAATCTGTTCTGGCAGTTTTTTCGAAGAAACAAACCATCCAGACAGAAGAGGTTTTCCATTGGAAAGAAATTAGCGGACAATGGCGCGTAACAGAAGCTTCATTGATTTTAGAAGAGAAATACTGAAAGGTTGAAGGTAAAAGCTAAAGGGTGAAAGGCGAAAGCCAAAAGTAAAAACCTAAGGTCAAAAATTTCGTATAACTCAGTGTTTCCTCTGTGCACTCCGTGGTTTAAAAAATGTGAAAGCTGAAATGCAATTCCATAACTTCTCCGTGTTTTCTGTGCTTCCGTGGCAAAACCTCTATTTTGGTAGACTGAAAAATAGACTGCTCCCAGAAAGATCGGATTGCCTCCTCGCAATAATTCTCTATATAACTTCTCTGTGCCTTGCTCTGTGTTCCTGTGGTTAAACTGTGAAAGTAGAAAGATCAAAGCGTAAAGCAAAAACGTCATTCCAGAACTTCTCCGTGATTTCTGTGTTTCCGTGGCAAAACCTCTATTTTGGTAGACTGAAAAATAGACTGCTCCCAGAAAGATCGGATTGCCTCCTCGCAATAATTCTCTATATAACTTCTCTGTGCCTTGCTCTGTGTTCCTGTGGTAAACTGCGAAAGTAGAAAGATCAAAGCGTAAAGCAAAAACGTCATTCCAGAACTTCTCCGTGATTTCTGTGTTTCCGTGGCAAAACCTCTATTTTGGTAGACTGAAAAATAGACTGCTCCCAGAAAGATCGGATTGCCTCCTCGCAATAATTCTCTATATAACTTCTCTGTGCCTTGCTCTGTGTTCCTGTGGTTAAACTGCGAAAGTGGAAAGATCAAAGCGTAAAGCAAAAACGTCATTCCAGAACTTCTCCGTGACTTCTGTGTTTCCGTGGCAAAAAATCTAATAATAGCTAGACCGCAAAATAGATTGCTTCCGCGAAAAGCCGGAGCAAGCCGTCTTGCCTCCTCAAAATGATGCGATAAGAAACTGCTCTGTGCCTTCCTTCCTCTGTGTTCTCTGTGGTTAAAAAAAAGAAATTGAAGCTCTAAAAGCAAAAGGAATCTTCTATCCAAAACTTTAAAACAAAATCGGTATTTTTGCCGCTCAATTTAGATGATAACTTATGTTAAGAACAGTTACTTGCGGTGCCTTGAACCTAAATAATCTGGGCGAAAGTGTGACCTTGTGCGGTTGGGTGCAAAAATCAAGAGATTTGGGCGGAATGACTTTTATAGACATTCGCGATCGTTATGGTATAACTCAGTTGGTTTTTAACATGGATGACAATCGCGAATTGTGCGAACAAGCGCGTTTGTTGGGTAGAGAATTTGTGATTAAAGCAGAAGGAACCGTTGTAGAACGCAGCAACAAAAATCTTAAAATCCCTACAGGAGAAGTAGAAATCAAAATATCGGCTTTAGAAATTTTAAATGAGGCAAAACTTCCGCCTTTTATGATTGAAGACGAAACCGATGGCGGGGATGAATTAAGAATGAAATACCGTTACCTGGATTTGCGCCGTAACCCGGTACGCAATAACCTGGTTTTACGTCATAAGATGGCACAATCTGTTCGCCGTTACCTTGATGATCTGGATTTTATTGAAGTGGAGACTCCGGTACTGATCAAATCTACACCTGAAGGTGCGCGCGACTTTGTGGTACCAAGCCGAATGAATGAAGGCGAGTTTTATGCACTTCCGCAATCTCCACAAACCTTTAAACAACTGTTAATGGTTTCTGGATTCGACCGTTACTTTCAAATCGTAAAATGTTTTCGCGACGAGGATTTACGTGCAGACCGACAGCCAGAATTCACACAGATAGACTGCGAAATGTCTTTCATTGAACAAGAAGATATCTTAAATACTTTTGAAGGATTGATCCGTACATTGTTTAAAGAAGTACGCAATTACGATTTGCCTGAAGTACCACGCATGCAATATTCAGATGCAATGCGTTTATATGGTTCAGACAAACCAGATACACGTTTTGCAATGCAATTTGTAGAGCTAAATGATTTCGTAAAAGGCAAAGGTTTTCCTGTGTTTGACAATGCAGAACTTGTTGTGGGCATTAATGCTAAAGGTGCAGCAAATTATACCCGTAAACAATTGGATGAGCTTACAGATTTTATTAAACGTCCTCAAATTGGCGCTACAGGTTTAATTTATGCCCGTCACAATGAAGATGGTACAATTAAATCATCTGTAGATAAATTTTTTAACGAAGAAGATCTAAAACAATGGAGCGCTGCTTTCAATACCGAAAAAGGCGATTTACTTTTGATTTTAGCCGGCAGTACAGATAAAGTTCGTAAGCAACTAAACGAGTTGCGCCTTGAAATGGGAACACGTTTAGGATTGCGCGATAAAAATACGTTTTCTGCCCTTTGGGTATTGGATTTCCCACTTTTAGAATGGGACGAAGAAAGCGGACGCTACCATGCTATGCACCATCCATTTACTTCGCCAAAGCCAGAAGATATTGCTTTACTGGATACAAAACCGGGCGAAGTACGGGCAAATGCATATGATATGGTAATCAACGGTACAGAAGTAGGTGGTGGTTCAATACGTATTCACGACCGCGATTTGCAAGCGTTAATGTTTAAACATCTTGGCTTTAGCACAGAAGAAGCACAGAAACAATTTGGTTTCTTAATGGATGCATTTGAATTTGGCGCACCTCCACATGGCGGTATCGCCTTCGGATTCGACCGTTTAACATCAATTTTCGCTGGGCAAGATACCATCCGCGATGTGATTGCTTTCCCTAAAAACAACTCTGGTAGAGATGTGATGATTGATAGCCCGAGTACTATTGATGAAAAGCAATTAAAAGAATTGAAAATTAAAACTGACCTTTAATCAGGTATATCATCCGCAAAAGCATTTAAAGAAAAAACCCGGTCTGTAACACAGTCCGGGTTTCTTTTTTAATGTTGAATTATAATTTAATCTCTTCGTCTTTTGAGGAGATAAAGTGAAATTCTGTCAAATAATATGAAGGTTGAGCCTTCACTTTGATCCATTGGCCATATTTGAAAAACCAACGTCTTTGTAAGCTGAAAATTCCTTTTGTGATAAACGCTTCGATATATGGATGTACAGAAAGTGTAATTCCTTTTTCGTTTTGTTCTCTTAAAATATAATTAAGGTTATTTTCAATATCGTCCATTAAAACAATACTTGCTTTAATTTCTCCGGTCCCATCGCAGGCCGGACATTTTTCTACCGTTACAATGTTCATTTCCGGGCGAACGCGTTGTCTGGTAATTTGAACCAAACCAAACTTACTTGGAGGTAAGATGGTGTGTTTGGCCCGGTCTAACAACATCAGTTCGCGCAGATGATCAAATAACATCTTGCGGTTTACTGGTTTGTGCATATCGATAAAATCGATGACCACAATTCCGCCCATATCACGTAAACGCAATTGGCGGGCAATTTCTTTTGCCGCTTCCTTATTTACCTGTAAAGCATTCTCTTCTTGATTTTCTTTACTGGCGGTGCGGTTTCCGCTATTCACATCAATAACGTGAAGTGCTTCTGTGTGTTCTACCACAAGGTATGCCCCACCGGGCAAGTTTACGGTTTTACCAAAAGCATTTTTAATTTGCTTTTCTACGCCGAAGTGTTCAAAAATCGGTTCTTTCTGTTTGTACAGTTTCACTATTTTTTCCATTTCCGGAGAAATGTCGTGAACATAAGAACGGATATCATCGTAAAGCTCTGGCGTGCTTACGTAAACGTTTGTAAAATCAGGATTCAGAATATCACGTATTAACGTAGATGATCTGTCCATTTCGCCCCAAACTCTCTTTGATGGCTCGGCAGTAGGCAATTTCTTTATGAAATTTTCCCATTTGGCAATCAGATCAAGAAGATCTTTTTGCATTTCGGCAACCCCTCTGCCTTCTGAAACGGTTCTGATAATTACCCCAAAATTTTGAGGTTTAATACTTTCGATAATCTTTTTTAGCCGATTACGTTCGGTATTGCTTTTTATCTTTTTAGATATGGATATGGTATTGGAGAATGGCACCAGTACCACATACCTGCCGGCAATAGACAGATCGGAGCTTAAACGCGGTCCTTTAGTAGAAATAGGCTCTTTGGCAATTTGCACCGGTACGAGCATATTTTTTGTGAGTACATCAGAAATTTTGCCCGCTTTGTTTATATCCGCTTCGAGCTTTAAATTGTCTAATAATGTACCAGATACCGACCCGTTTCGCTTAATCTTAGTTAGCTTAATTAAAGATTGCACCTGAGGCCCCAAATCAAAATAATGCAAAAATGCATCTTTTTCATAACCAACATCTACAAACGCAGCATTTAGGCCCGGCATAATTTTCTTAATGCGGCCCAAATAAATATCGCCTACAGCGTAGTTATTATTAATTTGTTCTTTATGAAGCTCTACAAGTTGTTTGTCTTCAATCAATGCTATGGTAACTCCGGCAGGAGTCGAATTGATAATTAATTCTTTTACCAACAGCTACAGATTTAAGGCTTTCGCCCATGAAACAAATGGATAGTAACTCAGAAATTCTGACTCAGCAACAAACACACAATTCTAACATCGTATAAATGGTATAAACCTCACAGTATTCACTATGAGGTTTAATTTGCTGTTCAAAACAAGAAACTATTTTTTCTTATGTCTGTTTTTTCTTAAACGTTTTTTACGTTTGTGGGTAGCCATTTTATGTCTTTTTCTTTTTTTACCGCTTGGCATAATCTTAAGTTTTAAATGTTTTTATTAATTCAATCTGTTAATTAATTTTTATTTCTTAGCTCTGCAACCTTCTTATCAATGAATGATGATAGCGTTGGGTTTGCCGCTAATTTCTTGCTTTTTAGATAAGCATCCACTGCTTCTTGTTTGCGGTCTAAATTCTCTAATGCAGTACCTAAATAAAAGTACGCTTCTGGCGTTGGTGCTGTTGCAATAACCGTGTTAAAACGCGGAATAGCTTTATCAAACTGGCCTGATTTTATTGAAAATAAACCCAAATTCATATTTGCTTTAACATTTTTGGGATCTTTAGAAACCACCTCAAGCAACATGGCAATTCCTTCCATTGGTGCGCCGAGGCCATTTACTATTGTAACACCCAAACCCGTTTTAGCATCTATATTTGCCGGATCTTTCTCTAGTGCATTTTTAAAAGACGCATTTGCTTTTTGCAGCAACAAGGGTTGTGCAATACTGTCTTGTGTACTCTCAAAAGCCTTGATAAACTGATTACCTGCTGCCAACCATGTTTTAGATGATGGATTGGCATGGGCAACAACTTCAAGGTATAGGGCAGATGGTGTAATTTGTTCAACATCGTCCCATTTTTGAGCAAGCTCTTTAGCTAATTCTGTCTTTTCTGAACCATCGGCATTTTTGTACTTACCTTCTAATGCTGCAATATCCGTAGCTAAGTTTTGGTTTATTACGTTTTTTGCCGCTGTTGAAGAAGTTTCAATGCTTAGTTCAGGTGAAGATGTGGCAGCTGTTTCGGCCATTTGACCACTCGCAGGCATTTTGCCATTTTCTTCAGTTGGTTTAACCAACCCTTTAATATCTCTGGTAAACAAGAAAGCCGTAAGCAATAAAATAGCTCCAATAATGATAGTCTGTTTTGATCTTACGCCTGCGTTCACCATTTCTTATTAAGCTTCTACGTTAATTTTTTTAGAGTTACCTTTTACTTTATCAACAAATACTTTTGCTGGTTTAAAACTAGGTACAAAATGTTCTGGGATAATTATTGCAGTATTTTTTGAGATGTTTCTCGCCGTTTTTTGCGCTCTCTTTTTTACAACAAAGCTTCCGAAGCCTCTAACGTACACATTTTCGCCGCCAATCATGCTGGTTTTGATTACCTTGAAAAATGCCTCAACCGTCTCCTGTACATCAACCTTTTCAATTCCGGTTTTTGTTGATATTTCTGAAATAATATCTGCCTTAGTCATATTTTATTATTTATATAAATTGTTTTATTTTAATATTATAACTGTTTTGGGGTTGCAAAAGTATTGCTTTTTAATGAGATAGGAAAATAAAAGATGATTTTTTTATATCTGCACGTATCACCTTAATGCAACTTTTTCCATTATCGCAAAATTAGCCCGTAATTTGCATTAATGACTTTCCAGCAAGAACTGATAAATTGGTATAACCACAACAAGCGCGATTTACCATGGCGACATACTACTGATGCCTATACCATATGGTTATCAGAAATTATTCTTCAGCAAACCCGTGTAGAGCAGGGACTTCCGTATTTTAATAAATTTCTGGAAAATTTCCCAACCGTTACCCATTTTGCTACCGCAACTGAGCTCCATGTTTTAAAGCTTTGGCAAGGACTAGGATACTACTCAAGGGGCCGTAATATGCATGCTACAGCAAAATTGGTTGTGGAAAAATACGGTGGCATTTTCCCTACGTTACATGACGATTTATTGAAATTAAAAGGCGTTGGTGAATATACAGCGGCTGCAATTTCTTCATTCTCTTCTGGTGAAGCACGCGCCGTTGTAGATGGAAATGTGTTCCGGGTTTTGGCCAGATACTTCGGCATTGCAACGCCAATCAATTCTCCGGCAGGTAAAAAAGAGTTTTTTAAAATGGCAAATGACTTACTTTTCCGTGATGACCCGGCATTATACAACCAAGCCATAATGGAATTTGGCGCCATTCAATGCAAGCCAAAATCGCCAGATTGCAGCCAATGCCCGCTTGCACAAGATTGTTTTGCGCTAAATAATAATGTAGTTAAAACACTGCCTGTTAAACTTGCAAAGGCCGAAAAGAAGAATAGGTATCTGAATTATCTGGTATTGACCGATGAAGAACGCATTTTGGTTAAAGAACGTCAGGCAGGAGATATCTGGCAACACTTGTATGATTTTCCGCTGATCGAAAGTATTTCTTCGGATGAATCAAGCGCTGAAAATTTAGTAGGAAAAATCAGACAGGATTTTGGTCAGGATACAGAAATCACCCTTCTACGCGCTAAAAAACATCTTCTCACACATCAAAATATACATTTACAATTTTTTGGATTAAAAAATTATATCTTTAACTTTAGTAAACAAAAGGGCCTTAAATGGGTTTCTTTTAAAGAGTTAAATGACTTACCTCAGCCAAAGGTCATTCATGATTTTTTACAAGAACAATTTAATATGGTGACCTAACTAATCACCATTTTTTGTTAAGATTTACAACACAACTAACCAAAAATATTTTATGTCTGGGATTAACAAAGTGATATTAGTCGGCCATTTGGGTAAAGACCCTGAAGTTCGACACTTAGAAGGCGGTGTAACCGTTGCCAGTTTTCCGCTGGCAACCTCCGAAACGTACAACAAAGATGGAAAACGTGTAGAACAAACGGAATGGCACAATATTGTTTTGTGGAGAGGTTTGGCTGAGGTGGCGTCAAAATATTTACAAAAGGGCAAACTGGTTTATATAGAAGGTAAACTCAGAACGCGATCTTTTGAAGACAAAGAAAAAGTAAAGAAATATGTAACAGAAGTTGTTGCTGAGAATTTCACGATGTTGGGTAGAAAAAGTGATTTTGAACCTGGTCCAACAACAACGATCAGTCAGCCTGCAGAAAATAAGATTGCAGATGAGTATTCGATTGACCCGAACGATGCTTCCGGAGATCTTCCATTCTAAAATACTTCAAAAATAATTTAGCAAGCAGTCCAAACAGGCTGCTTTTTTTGTTTGTAAATATTCAAAATAAAAGCAGATTGATCCTTCATAAACATTGTTTTTAAACCAAAAAAGGTGACCTCCAGAGGGAAATCACCTTTTTTGAATTGCCTAACATTATTGGTTTAAACCTCACATTCTTTGGCGCATGCCGCCTCCACCTGGACCACCTTGCATTTGTACATCGCTACTCATATTTCTTCCGCCTATGCGGGTTAATGAATATGTGAAAGAAAACATATAATATCTTTTTAAAACATTATAGTTTAAATCTGTGATAGATGTACCGGTTGCCGTTCTGGTAACGCCAGTATTTTGGTTTAAGGCATCGTTTACCGCAAATTTAAACGTCCCTCTGTTCTTGAAAAACTGACGGCTTATATATGGATTTAAAATCGTATAGTTTTGGTTGTAAATATCGCCACCACCAATGTTGGTGTAGTAATCAATATCTATAGCTATCCTGATATTTGCAGGTAATACATAGCTCATATCAAAGCTCGGATTTACAGTATAATAAGAGGTATTCGCCGATTGCTGGGCAGAGAAGGTAGACCTTGTATAACTTCCGGTTATCCCTCCGGTAAGATCAAACTTATCAAAATTGGTCACCAATTTATAACCATTAGAAATTGTGATGCTGTTGGTTACATTTTTTCTGGAAAGAGTTTCGCCAACAGGCACAATAAAATTGACGTTACGGCTATAATTACCGCCGCCAGAAATATTAAGTGTTAATTTTCTTTCTGCCATTAAAGGTAAAGACCAGGTAGCGCTCGCATCACCGGCATATACGCCATCAACATTGATATAACTGACTTGTTGAATACCGTTTCCTAGTGTTAAAACATCAGTTCCGATACTGTTTATCGTTTGAGTTAAACTTAGCCTTGCAAAGAAAAAACGACCATTTTCGATATTAAAATTATTAAAATTTACTCTTAAAAGGTTGTTGAAAGAAGGTTTCAGGTTTTGATTTCCGACATATACGGTTTGTGTATTGGTATTATCCGGAATTGGCTGAATCTGATCTATTGTTGGTTGAGTAGTAGAACCACGATAGTTAATAAACAAACGTTTACGGTTACTGAAATTGTACCTGAACTGTGCAGATGGCGTAATGTTGATGAAGTTTTGTGTAAACTTATCGCCAGTGGTTAAATTGGTATTGACGCGGTTGGTTTGTTGTGCTGCAACACCAATGTTCCAATTGTATTTTTTCTCTGTTGTGGTTAAACTAAAACCAAGTGCATTGGTTAATGTTCTGTTATTATAGGTATTGGTGAAATCCAAATCAATGATGTCATAAGATAAAGTAGCTGGGTTGTAATTATAAACCTCGCGTTGAGAATCGCTATTGATATAACCATTCTGGTAGTTAAACTCCATACTCAATGTTTTGTTAATTGGCTCTGTATATACCAATCTGGTATTGTTGGTGATGGAACTGCTTTTGGTATTGTTGAACTGATTGGTAAGACTATCTCTCGAAACGGCGTTTTCCGTAGTTGTTTCTGCGCGATAATTAAGATTGGTACCATTTGCATCGTTAATATTGGTGCTCATGTTTAAGGATAAGGTACGTCCTCTGCGTTTAAAACTTTTGCGTATTAATAGGTTATTGCTTGCCGTTGGCGTTACAGACGTTGTTGTATTGCGTTGCAAACCAGTTGTTAAAGATGTAGTCAGATCGCGGGTATAATTTGTTGAACTGTTTCCATCTGTTTCTGTATACGCGAAGTTAGGTTGAATTTTTATCGATAAGCTTGGATTAATTTTAGTATCTACCATAAAATTAAAACGATGGTTTAATTTATCTGTAGTATTGTCTAAAGTTTGATTGATATTTGAAGCTGTTGTACCAGAAAGGTTCTGAACATTTGAGGTTTGCAAATTTTCTGAAGTGGATTTATTGAAGAAATAACTTGCCTGAAACTGAGTTCCATCTTTATAGGTATCTGCAAAGTTCAAACCTGCTGCATTGGTTGTGGTAATGCCGTTTCCGGTGCCGGATGACGAATTGCCGCCGCCGCCACCGCCGGTTCTTCCACCACTGCCAAAACCATTACCCACGCCATTTCCCTGGCCAAAATTTTGTTTGTTTACATTATTAAACTGCCCAATGAATGAAAGCTGCTGATCTTCATCAAATTTATTAACGTTTAAACTGACATCGTAGCGATCATCAGATCCATAACCTGCAGTACTGTTCCCGAAATAACCATGTTTCATCCCACTTTTAGTGGTAATGTTTAAGATTTTATTCCGAGTACCATCATCAATTCCTGTAAACTGTGCCTGTTCTGAAAGTTCATCTATTACCTGAATTTTATCAACCATATCTGCTGGCAAATTTTTGGTTGCCAGTAAAGGATCATTGCCGAAAAACTCTTTTCCGTCTACCTTTACCTTAGTAATCGTTTCGCCCTGTGCTTTTACACTTCCATCTTTCGCAACTTCTACTCCCGGCACCTTTTTTAGCAAATCTTCTACAACTGCGTTTTCGCGCACTTTTATTGATTTTGCATCAAATTCTATAGTATCTTTTTTTACTACAATTGGAATTGCAGCGGTAACATTAACGGTATTTAGATCTACCCCGTCATCTGCCATCTCTAAAGTTCCTACATTTAACGCCGCGTTACTTACGGTAACATCTTTAGTTGTAGTTTTCAATCCTAAAAAGGCTACATAAACCCGGTATTTTCCGGCTGGTATATTTTTCACAGTAAACGTACCATCGGGTTGCGTTTGCCCGCTGGCTACCACGCTAGAGTCTTTTAGACTTTTAACCGCTATAGAGGCAAAATCGACTGGTTTTTTATCAGAAGCGGTTATTGCTTTTCCTGTTATTGATCCAGAATTTTGTGCCATCGCGGTGTATCCGCAAAAAATCAGGACAAGTAAAATTGCCCTTTTAACATTCATCTTCATTAAACTTTCTTTGATTGTGATTACAAAACTATCCTGTCAGACTATAGTTTAACCGAAAGGTTTGTTAAGGCATGTTAAAACTATAGTAACATTTTGAATACAGCCAGAAAAGGCCGGAAAGAAGCAAAGGAATTTTTATTTATTCTGACCGGGAAACGATCTGTAATAAACCTTAGGACAGTGACAGTCTTTTTTAAAAACGCTGCAGCCTGATAGTAAAACGGTAGCGATGATTACAAGAAGGCTAAGATTTTTTTTCATTGAAGTTTAATTTATGAAGAATAATATAGCTAAAAACTGCCATGCAGGCGCCCAACATGTCGCATCCGAAATCCCACCACTCGGCAGAACGGTAGGTAAATACTTTCCATTGTAACAACTCAATTCCACCACCAATTATTGCGTTGATCAGTAAAATTTTAAATATTGTTAAAGTTCTGAAGCCGTAGCTGTGCTGGTAGTTTATTTTCCCGTAAAAGAGCAATACAGAGAGTACGTAAAAAAAACCTAAATGGGTCATTTTATCAAAACCTGTGAAAAAGAACCTGCCAGATTTGGTTTCTGGCATATGCATAAAACAAAGCACTAAAACAACGAATGTCCAGATAATGGCCCAGGTTTGTCCTTTTAGTGCTTTGAACATATAACTATTATGCGCCAACTAAGGCTTGATATGCTTCTGCTGTAAGCAATTCATCTAATTCGGCAGTGTTGCTTAAAGAAACTTTAACCATCCAACCATCGCCATAAGGATCAGAATTTACCAATTCAGGATTGTCATTTAAACCTGCATTAAATTCTAAAATTGTTCCGGTTACTGGCATAAATAAATCAGATACTGTTTTCACAGCTTCTACAGTTCCAAAAACTTCTTCTTTTGCAACTTCGCTACCTACAGTGTTGATATCAACATATACGATATCACCCAATTCGCGTTGTGCAAAATCGGTAACTCCGATAAATGCTTCGTTACCTTCAACTTTAACCCATTCGTGGTCTTTAGTATACTTTAATTCTGCTGGAAAATTCATTTATTTTTTATGATTTAATTTCAAATTCGATGTTTTCGTTAGCAAAGCGATCAATTAATTAGTCTAAACCAGTTAACTCCGCTTATTGAGCCAAAAATACAATTTAGTTTAACCAATAGCAATGGAGAAAAATCAAAGTTTAAGATTATTAAATCCCGAAAATAAATTTGAGTTTCCCAGGGATAAATAAAGAAAGACTTCTGGCAGATGAATGACCAACCAGAAGTCTTATTTTCTAATTCAATGTAAACCGCAAACTAAAACCAAAATTGCTGTACGATGTATTGAATGATTGTGAGGTATATGGCTTTGTGATGTTAGAATCGTAATACAATTTGATATTGAATTTCTGATTCAAAGCATAATCTACACTTGGCCTAAGCGTAATATTTTTTGCGCCAGATGACACTTCTGCAGATTCTACATCGGCACGGTAAATAACGGTTTTGTTATCTCTAACGGCAACATCCAGTTTAAAATCCATGTTGTTATCCATCTTAACACTTTTGAACATCCCAAAAGGGAAACGGAATTTGTTGGTTCTGTAACCCAAGCCGAAAACGATGTTGTTTTCTGACAATTGCGCCAACTGACTGTTAGATAAACTCAAACCCAGTAAACGCGATCTGTTCAGCTCCATTGAGATGGTCAGGTTATTTTTGAAACGCGTATCAATACCAATTAATGGCGCAAAATATTCAGCCAATGTAACCTGACTGAATTGATATTCTGGCAAAAAGTTATTGTTTGCATCACGCGCATCAACCGCTCCATTCCTTTCAGAATACCTTATTAAGGTATTGTATCCATTAATGTTGTATGAAGAGCGATAACCGTGTTTAAGATCTACAGACGAAAACCGATCAGCAATAAGGGGAATTTTTGTTAATCCACTGTAAGTTAAATTCCAGTTTGGCAAAGGAATTTTCGGGAAAGAATTTAAGGAAACCTTACTTGCATCTTTACCAGAATATGCAGCTAAAAATGCGGCCACAATTACATCCTGATTGTCTTTCCCGTAACCATCAGAATAACCACCGCTTGTACCTAAAGAGTTTCCGTTACGGGCACCTAGTCTTCTTGAAATAACCATTCTATTGGCCATAAACTGGTTAAATAAACTCGAAATCATACTCGAATTTTTTTCTTTAAATGCAGATCCTATAGCGATATAAGATATGCTATAATCGCCGGAAGTTGTCGCGCTTAAATTATCAAATGATGATGAAGTGGTTACGTATCTGAAATTAGATGAAAAATTTCTGTTCTGCGCACGGTTTGCTTTTAAGGTAATTTTAAGGTCGCGGATTGGTTCTACCTGACTGGTAAACTGCAAATCTTCACGAAGTGTATTAACATACAATTGTGTTTGCAAAGTATCGCTGGTAAGCCAGCCATTCATCAATGCCGATTGTCTTATGTCTGCCTGACTACCAAAAACAAATCCTAAACCTGGTGCACCAGTCACGTTATCTAATCCAAGGTATTTTGTTTTAGGGAGATATCCCGGAAGGAAAATACCTTTGGTTTGCACAAGATTGATGTTAACATTTTTGATACTGGTTAACACGCTGATGATGGCATCTTTAAAACTTCTGTTCTCTTGATTGTTGCTGGAATTTCTAATGAAACCAAATTTGTTATACAGCGTCATCAAGTTCAGCATGGGGTTTACCTGAACGGTCCTGGTATTCTGAATGGTATTTCCCAGGTTAATATTCGGATCTGTCAAAGTTGCCAAAGGCTCCGTTTGCCAGTTAAATGTTGTTCCGTATTTGGTGGTAACCGATACCCAGTTAAAACCCGGAATTTTATCGATTGGCAATTTATAACTCACGTTTAAATTGTGGTTGTAGTCAGTTGTGCGGCCAAAATTTTTCAGGTTTTGCCAAACGGTATCGCGTTTTAAGCCATCAATTTTGCCATCTGGTTCGTCTATAATGGAATAGTTGGTTGCATTAAAATCAAGTTGTAAAGAGCGTGTCAGGTTCCAGGCAACGCCATATACGCGGCTCATGGTAAAGTTTTTATTGTACGTTGTCGGATAGCCGTTTTTGTACACAGAAGTTGATGCGTCAAGCTCGTTGTTGCGCAAAGTATTTTCAGAATACAGCCGATCTACATCCATTCTGAAGTTTAAAGATGATGGCATAAGATTGATGTTGATATCTTTTAAAAGTGCCAGCATATTGGATTTTATAATTTTCTCGAACGGCGCATAGTTTCTGGATTCTCTGGAATAACTGTACTGCAAAGATGCTCTGTAAGTATTCTGCACTGAACTTTGATTAATGTAATCGCGGTGGTTATATTGCGTAAAGGCATAACTTGCAGAGAAGTTTTCAATGTCCCAAACCTGTGCAGGTTTTGAAGTATTTACACGCTCTTTATGCACATTGGTAAAGTTGATGCCTTTGCGTACGGTATAATCCTGTGAGAAATTCAGAATTGAATCGCGTTGCGATTTATTTGCCGCTTTATCTAAAGCATTTTTCAGTTCGATGTCCGGAGTTCTCGGGTTGTATTGTGGCGTAATAACTTGCTTAGAATAACTTACATACATCGGAATTTTTATGCCCGATTTCTGCGGAAGAAATTTACCCAATTCTACCGCTGAAGAAATATCGAAAGATGCATTATCCGACCGGTTTCGTTCAATCATTTTAGAATCCAGCGCACCAAATCCAATCGTTGATTTGCTTCCTGAAATATTTACATCGGCAAAATCTGCAAGTTTAAGATTTAAACGTCCGGTAGCTGCCCAACCGCCGCGCTCATCAAATTCAGTTAAACGCAGTTCATTAAACCAAACCAAAACGCTCTTATCCATGCCATCATCATCTTCCAAAGCGGCATTTCTAAGTGGATTTTTTACCCCAACCATATACACACGTACTTTACTCATATCCGGCTGTCCCTTTACGATAATCGTGTTGGTACCATCGGTATAAGTAAATGGCAGATTGGTTGGCCAGGCTTGTCCATTACTCAGTCTGGCTTCATTACGCGCAAGCTTGGCATTCTGGAAGAGCGTAAGATCAACATTCATGCGGTTCGCTTCTGGCCAGATTGCATCCGGATCGCGCGTACCAGCCGTTGTAATCTGCAAAGGCATATTATACTCGTAATAATTGTCTTGATTATCTGTACCAATCCTTAAAAAAGCCGCAACCTCATTATTGTAAATTAACTGATTGTTCACAGCTTCGGCGTGTACATACATTTCGAGTTTTTTATATGATCGGAAATCACTGTAAGCCGTTTTAAATGCAGCTCTTCCATAACCATCTTTTAATGTTTTTACCGTAACCGAAAGTGATTGTTCATTAAGTTGCGTATTGCTTGAATAGTTGCTGTAATCCCTTTCGCGTGCAATGCCTGGCGGCGTTACATATGGAATTGGTGTACGCGTACCATTTTCTTCGATATTTACTGTAGATACATCAATAGTGGAATTGTCCGGTGTTAAAGTTGCCAGCGCCGGATCTACAATAACTTCACTACTTGCATTCGTAGAATTATAGGGTCTCCATTCGCCGCGTACCAATTGTAATTTCGCAAAACGAAGTACGGCAGTATCGGTAAAATTGGTCATAAACATCCGCATAAAACGGATAGATTTAAAATCTTCAATACCACCGACTTTCTGACTATAATCGCCAATCGGGATTCTGAACTGATACCAGGTTGAGGCCTGTGTATTTCCATTGGCCAGTTTTACTTGTGAAGTTACTTTATCGGTAATGAAATTCTGACCAACAATCAAATCACTTGGCCGCATAGAAACTTTGTACTGAAAATATTCATCGCTCTGCGTCATATTATTATCGCGATTGATATCTTCCCCATCCGGAAGTGATGTTGATGCAGAATTTTCTAATCCAAGTTCTTCCTGAGATTGTTGTGCAGTTTTAGAATTTCCTTCCGGGCCGTTATAATTCTGATAACGTTTTAAAATTCCGGCATTCATTTGATCCAATGCCGGACCACGGAAATACGTGTAATTATCTGATGACGGATCTGCTTCTAAAGCCGCAGCAGCCGTGGCATTTAATTGCGATCTGATTTGTGCAATTTGTGTAGAAAATTTGCTGCGCTCATTGGCATCAGATAAACCATCTAAACCAACATCTTGCGCACGGCGTGTTGCCGGATCGGTATCAAAAGCCTGAATTACCGGTTGCAATTTGGGTACGCGCCCCCAGTTTGTCTCATCATATTTAGAAGGATCGTCTGTTGCAGGCAAACCATTTTCCAAGGATTTTCTTCCGTCTTTAAGTATATCTTCAGAAATATTACCCAGGTTAAAATATAAATCTCCGCCTGTTGATCCCGGTTTGTAGCTAAACGGATCCATCACCCAAAACTCTATATAACCAATATTTAAAGATTCAAAATCGTTGGTTTCTATCTTTCGCTGAAAACCGCCCCAGTTGTTTTGCGGTAACATTAAACGGCCATCTGCCTGCAAAGCGGTTGATCTGTAATTGTACGGCCCACGAAGTGTTGGATAGTACGCAACATCTAATGTCGTAATATTTTGTGCCTGGCCGGTTGCAATTTCTTTATACGGAAAAACTTCTTTTTCTAAAACTTCACGTACATAGTTATTGGAAAGTTCATCTTTATTGTTGCGGATGTTGGCAGGCGTAATTGTTGATGAAGAATTGTAAAATGTTGGATCGATATTGTAAAAAGCAATTTTGGCCCGGTTAAAACCGTAGGCAAGGTCATCTATCAATTGCGATTCACTAAACATTTGCGGTGTGCCGGAAAGTTGCCAGGCTATCGCACTTTTTAAATCAATGATAGACCTCGAAGATTCAAAATCGTCCAGATAACTTACACCGTTTTGGCTGTTGGCGAAATTTAATGCTTTCGGATGCCCCGGAATCAGTTGCGCAAACTCTCCATAGAATGAAACGCTTGATGGTGCTTTTGTAGAGATTAATGGGATTTTATCAACCAATTTAGTTAAAAATCGCGATGGCGAACTGTAGTTGACATCAAAACCCCAAATGGTATTGGAAATCGGTTCTTCGCCAATATTTACTTTTTGCGTAAGTGGCTTTTCTGTCAGGTTCATAAACGTACCGCCCAAAGTCAGTTTGTTATTTACCTGATAATCAAAACGGGTACCAAACAAAGATTTTTGCTGAAGCCCAAAAAGTTCGTTATTCTCTGTCGTTATCCGGATATTCTGCCCTGAAATTAAGACTGCCTGGTTAATAATACTTACCCGGCCGCCCTGATAATCTACCGTATAATCTACACCTTCTGTAAGTGGAATGGTACCAGAATATACCTTAACAGATCCTTCAGGAATATTGATGGAGTTTAAACTAAATTCTGAAGAGACTTCAGATTGATAATTTCCTTTAATTACGTACCGGTTTTGGTTCGGGAACAATTGCCGGGCAATTAACTGAGTAGAATCGTAGAGCGCGGTAAAGGTATATTTATCAATCAAAGCTTGTTCACTCGGAAGAAATTTCGATGCCAAATCTTTACCAAAAGGCTCTACAACCGGAAAAATGATACGTCCGTTTGTTGGGTCAATTGTTATATAACCCGTATTTGTATTGTTAATTAAAGAGGTTAGCGCACTTAACGAAGAAATGGTATTGGCAGTTGTTGTACTGGTAGAATATGCCCCGAAAGCATTGTTTACGGCAACAAAATCGAAAACCCCATCCGGCCGTCTTTCATTTTGAGTATTTAAACGATCTACTTCTGATAGTGAAATCCATTGTTTATTCATGGTATTCTGGCCTTCGGTCATCACCGGACTATCCACACCAGTTGCATTATCTGTACGATAAATATCCAGTTTGAAATTATTCGGACTGATTTGATAACCGCCAATAGAATAGATGTTTTTCATCATCAAATCCCAGGTTGGCAAAGCAATTTTAATCGTTTCGTTTTTTAGCAATTTGGTATACAAAACATTTGGGTTTGCAGAATCAAATGCCCTGTCTGTAGAGAACTCACCCACCTGATACTCTACTCCGTTATATGTATATCGGTACGCAACCGCTAATACTTCATCAGCATTTAAAGCCGCATTTAAGGAAATATACCCCAATTGTGGCTGAAAGGTAAATTCCCGGTCGGTCAATTTCCTTGCGTAGGTTAATTTGGCGAAGTTGTTTGTGCCGCCATTTGCCTGGAAAAAGGAAATAATATCATTAGAACTGCTTAGGCGTGCACCAGCAGGCAGTTGTGCCAATAAATTATTGGATTGCTGATTGAAACCAGTAACGGTAGTTCCGGCAGGCAGGTTTGATGTTCCACCAGAAATCTGCGCGGCGTTATAGGGTTGGTTTTCACCTAAATCCAAAAATGCCATTACATCTCTGGAATCTGTTGTAGTTCCGGCTTTGTTGGTAATCCAAACCTCTACCTTCGTAACTTGTATAGGGGACGTAATTACCGGCGCATTGGCCAGGAAATTATTGTAATTGTTGCGAAAATAGTGCGCCAAAAAATAATGCCGGTTTGCTTCGTAACTATCTGCACTTATGGAAAATGTATTTTGTTGTGCACCATTGGTAATTTTGATTTCGCGCGCTTCAGATTTCTGCTGCGTATATACACTGGTTACATTTAAACGCCCAAATTTCAGTTGCGTTTTAACACCAAAAAGTGCTTGCGCGCCGGTGATCAGGCTTGTATTTAAAGGCAGGCCAACATTACCAATTTCTATCTTTTGGATAATCTCATCCGGATCTCCGGTATATTCCAATTTGATCTGATTTTCAAAATCGAACTGTGCCTCTGTATTGTAATTGCTTTTGATTTTCAGTTTTGTACCAATATTCCCAACCAGATCCATTTGTATCCTCTGGTTAAAATCAAAATTGGTTTGTACACGCTGTTGCGAATTAAAAAGCGGATTTTCGTTCTTATTTACTCTACCCAAGAAAGTAAGCTCTGCCTCTCCACGTGGT
Organism: Pedobacter terrestris; assembly: GCF_052343045.1. Taxonomy (NCBI): domain Bacteria; kingdom Pseudomonadati; phylum Bacteroidota; class Sphingobacteriia; order Sphingobacteriales; family Sphingobacteriaceae; genus Pedobacter; species Pedobacter terrestris. The sequence goes on from NZ_CP180264.1 coordinate 4,416,834, forward strand.
TGAATATTAATGCTATTGCTACCAAAAATTTTCTCAAAAGATTTACTATTGATCTGGATTTCCGGGATTGCACCAGTATTTCGATAATCATTTACTTCGGCACTTGAAATGCTTCTCCAGTTTTCTCGCTTAATATCACTGTTTAATAAACGTTGATATTCTTCTACGGTTAAATACTGAATCTGTGTAACATATCTATCGCCAATAATGGTTTTCACAATATAGCGACGATTTTTGGCATCATACTCAACAGCGCGCTTCACATTATTAGGGAGCGGAGAAAACGGAGATGTAACCCGATCTAAACCAAGGGTTTCCTTTTCTTTAATGCTGAAGTTATTTTTAGATACGGCAGTATCCGTTTTGCTCTGAACAACCTGAGAGAGGGCGTTTTTTTTAGCAAATAAGAGAGATATGAGGAGCAGAAATGTAGAAATTCTCTTCAAAGGCAGTACTGTCTATAAATTTTTTAAAGCGTGCTTAATTAGTTGCTCTACCGAAAGCGTTCCTTCTGTCTTTGTTAAAATCTGATCAATAGTTTTTTCGGCGGTTTGTTTGGCGAATCCGAGCATTACCAATGCTGATAACGCTTCATCTTTCACAGTATTGTGTTGCGGTACAGAAATAAGTGTGTCTGCACCTTCTTTTTTTAGTTTGTCTTGCAACTCTAAAACCAGGCGTTGTGCGGTTTTTGCGCCAATGCCTTTAATGCGCTGTATAAGAGGCAAATCTCCCTTCACAATTGCAGCCTGAATTTCTAGAGGTGTAATGGAAGATAAAATCATTCTTCCGGTATTCGGCCCGATCCCGGAAACTGAAATCAGGTGTAAAAATAAACGGCGTTCGCCTTCATCGGCGAACCCGTATAATGTATGTCCATCTTCTTTAACGTGCAGCCAGGTATAAAGCTTGCAACGTTCAGAATCTCCAAGAGCGCTATAAGTGTTTAAAGAAATGTTTATATGGTAGCCAATACCTCCGGCTTCAATTACAACGTAAGTTGGATTTTTAAAAGTTAACTTACCATCAATATAGGCGTACATGAATATTATTTCTTAGTTGTTTTCCCAAATATACCTTTTCGTTTTGATGTTCCAGCAAGTTCTTCTTTAGCTTGAGCGTCAACAACAGCAATTGTTACCATATTCACAATCTCGCGAACAGAGCTTCCCAATTGAACAATATGAACAGATTTATTTAATCCTAAAAGGATAGGACCAACGGCTTCTGCTCCTCCTAATTCCTGTAGCAATTTGTAAGCAATGTTACCCGACTCTAAATTGGGGAAAATGAGTGTATTTGCCGGTGCATTTGCAAGTGTACTGAAAGGGAAATTCTCATTCAACAGTTCATTATTTATTGCGAAGTTACCTTGCATTTCTCCGTCGACAACAATTTCTGGATGGTTCTTATGCAGCAAACGTGCAGTTTCGCGCACTTTATTTGGTGTTATGCCATCATTAGAACCAAAGTTTGAATAAGACAATAAGGCAATTCTTGGTTTGATGTTAAATTGTTTTACAGATTTATCCACCAACAAAGTAATGTCTACCAGTTCTTCTGCCGTTGGATCTACGTTTACTGTAGTATCGCCAAAGAATACAGGGCCTTTTTTGGTCATCATCATATACATTCCTGCAACGCGTTTAACGCCTGGTTCTACACCAATAACTTGTAAAGCAGGTTTAATAGTAGACGCATAATTTTTGGTTAAACCAGAAATCATGGCATCGGCTTCGCCAAACTCTACCATAGATGCGCCAAAATAATTCCGGTCTCTCAGGTATTTCGTTGCATCATTTAACGAAGAAACGCCTTTACGCTGGCGCTTTTTGTATAAAGCTTCAGCATACTTTTTGGTTTTCTCCGGAGATTGCATTTGATCGATAATTTCTACACCGTTCAATTCCAGTCCGTGTTCGTTTATAATTGCCTGGATTTTTTCTTTATTTCCGAGCAAAATCGGAATTGCTACATTATCGTCTTTAACAATTTGTGCAGCTTTAAGAATTTTGTAATTATCGGCTTCTGCGAAGACAACACGCTTCGGATCTGATTTCGCTTTAAGCGTAACCGAACGCATAATGGCATCGTCCAAACCTAAACGTTTTCTAAGTTCTTCAGAGTACGCATCCCAATCCGTAATTACTTTTTTGGCCACTCCACTTTCTACAGCAGCTTTAGCTACAGCCATAGAAACTTCTGTAATTAACCTAAAATCTACTGGTTTTGGAATGATATAATCTTTCCCGAATTTTAAATTGGTTGCATTGTAAGCCAGATTTACGGCTTCCGGAACTGTTTTTTTAGCGAGTTCTGCAATGGCTTTAACCGCAGCGATTTTCATCGGCTCGTTAATAGTAGTTGCACGCACATCTAATGCACCACGGAAAATGTATGGAAAACCCAAAACGTTATTTACCTGATTTGGGTAATCCGATCGTCCGGTGGCCATAATAATGTCTTTACGGGTTTTGATCGCCAAATCATAAGCGATTTCAGGATTTGGATTCGCCATGGCAAAAACAATCGGGTTTTTAGCCATCTTGTTCAGCATTTCTGGCTGAATAATATTCCCGGCAGAAAGACCAACAAAAACATCAGCACCATTTAATGCATCTGCAACTGTTTTGATATCTTTTCTGTCTGTAGCAAACTCCATCCGGATATCGTCCAGATCTGTACGCTTGGTATCAATTAATCCGTTGATGTCAAACATCACCAGATTTTCTTTTTTCACCCCCAAAGAGAGGTACATTTTTGAACAGGAAACGGCAGCAGCACCTGCGCCGCTAATAACCATTTTAATTTTATCGAGTTTCTTTTTCTGTATTTCGCAGGCATTTAATAATGCTGCACCAGAGATAATGGCTGTACCGTGCTGATCATCATGCATCACGGGTATATTCATTTCCTCTTTCAGACGTCTTTCAATTTCGAAACATTCTGGTGCTTTAATATCTTCAAGGTTAACACCTCCGAAGGTTGGTTCAAGCGCTTTAACAATTTTTACAAAATCATCCACATTTTTGGTATCCAACTCCAAGTCGAATACATCGATATCTGCAAAAATTTTAAACAGTAAACCTTTACCTTCCATTACCGGTTTACCGGCTTCGGCTCCAATATCCCCCAAACCCAAAACGGCTGTACCGTTACTGATTACAGCAACTAGGTTACCCTTTGCGGTGTATTTATATACATCTTCGGTATTTTCTGCAATTTTTAAACATGGTTCTGCAACTCCTGGTGAGTATGCTAAGGTTAAATCTCTTTGAGAAGTGGTTGGTTTGGTAGGTACTACCTGTATTTTACCTGGTCTCCCTTGGGAGTGATAATCCAGTGCATCTTGTTTTCTAGTGATATTACTCATTAAGTAACGTATTAGTGACGCTGCAAATGTACAATTCTTTTACTACGAGCGAAATAAATAAGGGATCATTTAACAAAATGACGACTTACTGCTGCAAGCCACTGGCATTTCTGCACCATCAAAGTGCAGAATAGAAACACACGCTCAATTTTACAACGTAATGGCTGCAAACTCCCTTTAACCTTTGCTAATTTTAAGCACCATACCTGGCTGAAGAGCCGCTTTTTTAAGTCCGTTGTCGCTCTTGATCCGTTGAACAGTTGCTCCATTAAATTTTTCGGCGATGCCAGAAAGTGTGTCTCCAACTTTTACCTTATAACTTAAATAGGTTTCTAGTGTTTTTGTAGGCAAACTTCCTTTACGCAGAACTTTTAATTTCTGCCCCGGAACGATAGAATTGCCTTTAAGGCTGTTCCAAACTTTAAGATCTTGCACCTCTACGCCATACTTGTTTGCAATTGCGCCTAATGTTTGGCCACTGCTTACTTTATGGTAAACCGTGTTGGAAGCTGCAGGTGCTTTAACTGTTATAACCTTCATTCTACGCAAATCCCGTACATCATCTGTACCAGCTTCTACTATGCGGGTATCGGTTACGAGATCAGAAGTATTTAACACATTATAGACTGCAGTATAATCTGTGCCCTTAATAATTGGCATTATAATGCGTTTGGGTTCTTCGTCTGTGCCATTTACAATTCTCTTCTTGTACGATGGGTTCAGGGCGAATAATGCATCTTCATCCACATCTAAAGCTTTAGCCAGCAAAGGAAGTGAAACAAAGCGGCTGGTTTGCACGGTATCTGTTTTAGCAAACAAGGTACTCGCCTGTGGAGAGATCTGGTGTTTACCGGCATAATTCATCACGTAAACTGCAGCGATAAAAGCAGGCACATAATTGCGGGTTTCTTTAGGTAGAAATTGCCTAAGCACCCAAAAATCGCGAGAGCCGGATTTATCAATGGCGCGGGTTACATTTCCCTTTCCACAATTGTACGCCGCAATGGCCAGAAGCCAATCGCCAAGTTCTTCAAAAGCATCTCTAAAATATGCCGCAGCAGCGTAACTGGCCTGTATAGGATCTTTTCTTTCATCTACAAAATTATCCATTTTTAGGCCATATGCCTTTCCGGTTCCGAACATGAACTGCCAAATGCCCGTTGCGCCAACTTTAGAAATAGCATGCGGATTCATCTGCGATTCTACGATTGTAAGGTATTTTATCTCTTGAGGGATATTATAATCACGTAATGCTTTTTCAAAAATTGGAAAATAATACCCCGAAAGGCCAATCATTTTACCAAACATATCTTTGCGCTTTGCATAAATATCTATATACTGCTGTACGTATTCATTATACGGTAAAGGCACAACTTTAGTAATGGAATCTAAGCGGAGTTTGTATATATAATTCTGGCCAAGCAACAATGGATTTTCTGCAACTTGCGGTACCGCAGTTGTATCTGAATTGATAAAAATATTGTTTTGAATTTTTGGAAGACTATCCAGTTTAAGCGTTTGTTGTGCAGAAGTTGTACTTAGGAATCCGAAAGTTGCACAGATAGAGGTTAAAAGTAATTTTTTAATCATGGGCTATTTGATTTCTACACGCAACCATGTCAAATGCACGTCGAGGTGTTAAAGTACACTCAACAAAACATTCGACATGGCTGTAGAGTGCTTATTTTAAAAAAGCCTGAGAAAAAGCCAGAAGCTTATCTTCCTCAAAATGTTTGGCTGTAAATTGAATACTTAACGGCAAACCTGCCGCATTATTGCCTAATGGCAAAGCAATCGCCGGATGTCCACTCAACGAGGGCAAAACGGTAAATATATCGGCCATGTACATCACCAATGGATCTTGTACATTATCGCCAATCTTAAATGCTGGTGTAGGCGCAACTGGAGAAAGCAAGAAATCAAAATCCTGTAACATTTCGTCCATTTTCTCGCGGATTAAGCGACGTACTTGCTGCGCTTTTTGATAATAGGCATCATAATAACCTGCACTAAGCACAAAAGTACCCAAAAGTATTCTGCGCTTTACTTCTTCTCCAAACCCTTCAGCTCTTGACAATTTGTACAGCTCATTTAATGATTTTGCGTCTTCATTGCGATGTCCATAATGCACGCCATCATATCTGGATAAATTAGATGAGGCTTCTGCAGTGGTGAGGATGTAATATGCCGGCACCAAATAATCTAATAGATCGAAAGACACATATTCTATTGTGTGTCCAGCAGTTTTTAGATTTTCTATAGCCGATAGAATCGCATCTTTAACTTCAGCATCAAGGGCTTCATTCTCTATTGTTTCTTTCAAAACAGCAATTTTTTGCTGTTTAGATTCCTGAAGCTTAGAAAGATAATCGGGAACAGCTAAAGTTGAAACGGTAGAATCGTCGTCATCTGCTCCTGCTAAAACAGATAAAAGCAAAGCGGCATCTTCTACAGAAGATGTAATTGGCCCGACCTGATCAAAGGAAGAAGCATATGCAATAACGCCATATCTGGAAATCCGGCCGTAAGTGGGTTTCAAACCAATTTGGCCGCAAAAGGCCGCAGGTTGACGAACGGAACCACCGGTATCTGTACCGAGTGCAGACAAACACATATCTGCTTGAACGGCAACTGCCGACCCACCGGAAGAACCACCGGGAACAAGTTCTGGATTGGCTGCATTTTTTACCGCGCCGAAATAGGAAGTTTCATTTGAACCGCCCATTGCAAATTCATCGCAATTTAAGCGGCCAATAATGACTGCATCTTCTTGCAGCAAACGTTTAACAACGGTAGAAGAGTAGGGCGATACAAAACCCTCCAGCATTTTAGATGAAGCCGTAACCACATGATCCTGATAACAGATATTATCTTTAATACCGATAACCATGCCAGCAAGTTTCCCCGCAGTGCCGTTTTCTATTTTCTGCTGAACAGATTTCGCCTGCACTTCTGCCGAATAAAAAAACACCTCATTAAATGCATTGAGGTGTTTGTGATCTTCTATCTGTTGAAGATAGTAAGCCAGTAAATCGGGTACAGTTAATTGCTTTTGCGAAATGAGTATTTGTATCTCTTTAAGAGAACTGTATTTCTTCAAAACTTAAAATTTAGCAATTAAGCCGTTTTATCGCGGTTTGACGGATCTACCTGATCTCCATCTGCACCATCTTTTCCTTCTTTAAATTCTTTAACACCTTTACCTAAACCACGCATAAGTTCAGGAATTTTTTTACCGCCGAAAATCAACAAAATCGCAACTACGATTAAAATGATTTCGGGTGTTCCAAGCATTGCTGCTATTGTTGTATTTAACATGATATTTGGTTTTAAACTTTTTGACTTTCAACTTCTTTTTTCTCTTCTGAAGCAGTACCAGGAGTTGTTGCAACTGTAGGTTCTACCTTTTCATCAACAGGGGTTTCTTCTGTTGGATGGTGGCGTTGATTGTTGCTGGCAACCGTACTTTCTTCCTCTTTATCTACATCCATAGAGTTGATATTGCGGTGAATTTCACGTTTTACCCCATCAGATGCGTCTTTGAACTCTCTGATTCCTCGCCCCAAGCCTCTTGCCAGTTCTGGTAATTTTTTACCTCCGAACAACAAAAGTACCACTACCAATATGAGCACGATCTCTGATCCGCCCATATTTAAAAATTCTAATAACGTGCCTTGATACATCACTAATTACATTTTATACAAATATAGACATTTAAAACTGTCTATGGGTTTATTTACTGATCCAGGCCTCAGGGTTTAAGGTTGCTTGCCCCCTTCTAATCTGGAATTTTAATACGGCATCATCACCGGTATTGGCTACAGCACCAATAACTTCTTTTGTATCTACATCACTTCCGGTAGAAACTTTTATATCTTTCAGGTTTTGATAAACTGTAATATATTCACCATGCATAATAATTACCACGCCTCTGCCCTGTATATATTGTACGGTCAAAACTTTACCTGCAAACACAGCTCTAACTGCAGCTCCGTTTGAGGTGGTAATATCTACACCATCATTGGTATAAGACGCCAGATCCACTTTGTGCAAACCATATCTTTCGGTTATGGTTCCGGTGGCAACCGGCCATGGTAAGCGGCCTCTGTTGTTTTCAAACCCAGCAGATAATTTTGCTGCTTCTGGCGTTGCGGTAAGCAATTCGCTAGTGGTTTTCTCCCGTACTGGTGCAGTTGGCGTTGCTGTAGGCACTGGCCGATTTTCTGCCTTTGCTTTTGCCGCAGCAGCAGCAGCTAATCTGGCTTCTTCAGCAGCTTTTCTACGCGCTTCCTCAGCGGCTTTTCTTCTTGCTTCTTCAATGGCACGCTGAATGGCCAGCTTAATTGCGCGATCGATCTGTGCCTGTTGTTTTTTCTTCGAAGCAATATCTTGCTTAAACTGCTTTTCTTGTTTACTCAATTTATTTAATGCAGAAGATTGCTCGCTTTTATCTTTACCCAACTTATTCCTTTCGCGCTCTTGCTCTTTAAGTAAATCGCTCTTTTCTTTAAGGGTTTTATCCAAAACCTTAATTTTACCATTCAGATCTTGCTGCGTGGTTTCTATATAACCTGCCTGTTTTTTGCGGTATTGGCTAAACTGTTGCAGATATTTAATCCTTTTATATGCCTGGTTAAAATCTTTAGCCGCAAAAATAAACATCATTTTATCGTATGCATTTCTATTGCGTTGTGCAAAACGGATCATTGCGGCGTATTCTTTTTTAAGATCGCCCAGCTGACCTTGTAATGTATGTACGGTATTGGTATTCTGAGAGATTTGGTTATCCAGATTTTTTATTTCTGAGTTGATGGTTCCAATCTTATCCTGACGGAGCCTGATTTGCGCATTAATGGTATTAATTTGCTGTAAAGTGAGCTTTTTACCGCTGGCAGCTTTATTCAAATTCTTCTGCAGCTGCTCAATTTCACGTTGAATTGCTTCCTTTTTTCTGCGCAATTCATTTTCGGTTTGTGCCCTAGCCGAAAAGGCAATTACACTAAAAAACAGGATAAATACGAGTTTGTGTAGCTTCATTAAGCCAAAAGTATAAAAAAATGTGTAGTAAAAAATATTAAAAGTGAGATACTCAGGGTATAGCAGCCATTGATGAAATGTTCTTCACTTATTCTTCATCATAAACATAGTGAAGTGTTGCTATAGCTAATTTACCTCAGTAAACCTTTTTGGTACTGTAAACGGAAATTCTAACGGAACATTGCCATCAATTTTCGTAAACTGAAGAATAATATTAATCGTTTTCCCTTTAGATAAAGTGTTTATTTCTAATGCACTTGGAAAAAGTGAATCATTCAATTTCTGGTAATCGGTATAATTTACTTTTACAGACTGACCGTTTCTGCTGTCGCTTAGATTGGTTTCAGAAACTTTTAGTAATGTATTAAACAACAAGCGATAATCCAGATCGCCTTTTCTGCCTGAAAGTTCAGTACCACCACTTTGTGAATTCAGTTTAGATTGCGCATTAAGTAAATCTTCACTCGCATTGCCCACCAAAATTGCCTGTAAAGTATTAAATGTAAGTTGTTTATTGGCATACCTATATAAGTAACTAAAGGGCTGATTTACATATTGACTTTGAAAGCGATTGATAATTTTTACACTATCGGGTGTAATCAAAGCGCGCGCAACTTCTGCCATTCCGCCCAAAGCGGTAATGCTTACCCAAATCACTTCTTTATCTTTAATCCGAAAATTCATGGTTACATCATTAGATTTTCCGGCAATATCTAAACTGGCTTTAGCCTTTAAAGCAAGTGTGTTAAATTTAAGTTGTTTGGCGCTAATCTTGGCCAGCATTTCTGCTTTTGTACGGTCTACCTCGGTTTCTAGCGGAGCCTTTGGCGCAACAACAATTTCTTTTTTTGATTTACATGCCGAAATCAGCACAATTGATGCAATAAGGAACAGACTATTTAATGTATTTCTTTTCATTGATTTTCTTAATTAAAACATCAGATCCATTGCCGGCAGATTTAGCCTTTATCCACTGGATTACAGCACCATCTTTATCTCCTTTGAAATATAAAATATCTCCGTAACGTTCGAGGTAAACACCATCCTTATTGGTATTGTTTTGGAGTGCTTTCTCTATCCATTGCTGCGCCAAATCATATTTCTGCTGTTTAAATAAAATAAAAGCATAGGTATCTGCAACAGAAGGATTATCCGGCATAGCTTCTGCGGCCAATTTGGCATACGCGGCTGCTTTCACTAAATCGTCATTTCGCAAGGCGAGATAATACGCATAGTTATTCATGATCAGATAATTTTGCGGCTCAAGCACTAATGCTTTTTCGAAGCAAACTTTCGCTTGATTAAAATTATTCTGATTGATATAAATATCGCCTTGAAGTGCAAAAATCTGTGTTTGTAAAGCTTTATTCTCCGTATCCAGCTGCAATGCAAGTTTCAGATTAGCCAGAGCAGCATCGGCTTTGCCACTTTTAAAAAGTGCATAGGCAGAATAATAATATAGACTGGCCTGGTTTGGGTAAAGGGTTAGCGCTTCATCAGACAATTTAATGGCTTCGGCATATTTTCCCATCAAAGTTTGGAGATTTATAGTTTGTTCCCAAACCGCATACACCTGGTCGTCCAACTTCAATGCTTTTTGATATTGTTCAAGTGCCAGGCTGAGATTGTTTTGTTGATACAGCACGTCACCATAGAGTGCCTGAGCTTTTGCTGCCTCCGGATTCGATTCTGCCATCATTCTAGTCATTTCATTCAGATTGGTGGCAACCACCGGCGAATTAATTGCAGGAAACATGGCGATAACAATTTTAATTTTTTCTGTAAGAGGCATTTCTGCACTTTTAAAAGCTTGTTTAAGTGCGGCAAATGCAGCTTCGTCATTCTTCTGCCGGCGGTAAACGTCTGCCAAAGCCAGGTTAACTTCAAAATCATCCGGAGAAAGTTGCTGCGCTTTAATGAGTACTTTCGAGGCTTCAACAATATTTCCTTTTTGAAGCAGCAAACCGGCAGCATACAAGTAATTTTTGCTATCGGCCTGGTTACCTTCAAGCAACTTTATTATATCACTTTCTGATTTAGTTTCTACTTGCTGAAATCTTTTGCGTGCATTTTCCAAATCGCGCGAATTGCCAAATTTCTGTTCAATCTGGTTGTAAACAAATTTTGATGAATCGGCTTTGCCAGACAAATAAAACGCATTGGCTTTATCAAAATAATAAGCATCATTTTCAGGATCTATGTGAATTAACTGATCAAAAACACCAATCAATTCTGGCATTCTGTTGCCGCGTTTGTAAATCTCGCTCAATAACCTCCAATACCAAACGTTCTCTGCGTTTAAAGCAACCGCTTTTTTTATATTTATTTCGGCCTCTGCCAGTTTATCTTGTTTAAAATCTGAATTGGCAAGTTCAAAATAAGCAGCGTGATTTTTAGGATCTACACCAATTACTTTTGTAAAGTTGCTTGATGCCATTACATAATTTTCATTCAGTTTTTCCCGCAAACCTGTAAAAAACAAGAATTTAACCATATTGCTATCGCGATTGTTTGTGGTTAAAACTGGCTCCTGTGCAAACGCCTGTGTTGAACAGGCTATGGAGGCAAAGAAAAATAGTTTTTTTAGCATCTGTAAAATCCGGTTGGTATTTATTTGTTTTAAGCTTTTCCGGTATGGCCGTAACCACCTTCACCTCTTGCTGTTTCCGAAAGTTCTTCTACAGGCAACCAGTTTACCGTTTCGTGCTTTGCAACGACCATTTGCGCAATGCGCTCGCCATTTTGAACGGTAAATTCTGTATCTGATAAGTTTACGAGTAAAACTTTAATCTCTCCGCGATAATCTGCATCTATTGTACCCGGTGCATTTACAATTCCAATACCGTGTTTGTAGGCCAATCCGCTTCTTGGTCTAATTTGTGCTTCAAAACCTACAGGCAGTTCTATGTATAAACCTGTTGGAATGAGCGCACGTTGAAGTGGTTTAAGCGTTATAGCTTCTGCCAGAGCGGCCCGCAAATCCATCCCGGCAGCATGTTCTGTTTCATACTTTGGAAGCGCGTGTTCTGATGTATTGATAATTTTGATATCCATTTGCATTTTAAAATAAGGAGAAGGTTACAGTTTCGGATCTAACGTTTCATCATTCTTTTCAGATCATTCTTCTCAAAATAAACAATGCCGGCGATAAATGCAATCAATAGCGCATTTCCGACGTAAATATTGCGATGAAAAACGAAGAAAGAAGCAAAAACAATAACTGTGGATATAATTAAATAAGCCAAGATTTTCTTCAAATTATAAGGTATTGGATAATATTTTTGACCCAAAACGTACGATAAGATCATCATCACAAAATAAGCCATCATACTTACCCAAGCAGACCCCATATAACTGTATTTCGGAATTAGAACAAAGTTGAGCACAATGGTTATGAATGCGCCTGCAACAGAAATATATAAACCAAAACGCGTTTGATCTGAAAGGCGATACCAAATAGATAAATTCATATAAATACCCAGGCAAACATAACCCAGCAACAAATACGGAACTGCAGGCAAACCTACCCAGTATTCTTCGTTACGAATAAAATATTTAAGAATTTCGATATTGGCAATAATGGCAATAAACAGCACTGAAAGTGCAATAACAAAGTATTTTAAAATATCTGCATATATATTTCTTGCATTTTTCTCTTTTGCGTGACTAAAAAAGAAAGGTTCTGCGCCAAGTCGGAATGCAGTTATAAATATGCTGAGGAATATGGCAATTTTACAAACTGCACCATAAATTCCGACTTCGCCATTGGCGATATCCACCGGAAGCAATTTCTGAAGTACAATTTTATCGAGGTTCTCATTTACAATAAAGGATAAATTGGCAACAAGAATTGGCCAGCTGTATGAAAACATATCTCCAAAAAGTTTCCGATCGAACCGCAATTGCAATTTTAAAAACTCTGGCAATAAATAAAGTAATGTAACGATTGATGCAATTAAATTGGCCAGAAACACATAACCAATCCACTGGTAGCGGTACCAGCCAGAGAGCCATTCTGCACCAATCCAATGGTGTTTAATTACCGCCGGAACCGCAAAAATGAAAAACAAATTGAAACCTACAAAACAGCCAATGTTTAAAAATTTTGCAACGCTGTATTTAAAAGGACGGCCATCTGCACGGAGTTTTGCAAAAGGAATAACACATATTGCATCAACAAAAAGTATCCAGAGAAAAAAACTCACATACTTTTTGTAATCCATTATTTCTGCCGGTTTTGTAGCCAGATACGCCGCAATTGAGCTGGAAAACGTTAATCCTGTTAGGAGAAAAAGTGTGGAGATAAAAGCAATACACAAAAAAGAATTGTTGTAAACCTGTTGTTTCCGATCTTCAAACTTATTCAGATACCTGAAATAAGTACTTTCCATTCCAAAAGCCAGAACGGCATTAATTAAGGATGCATTGGCATACATATTGGTGAAAATACCATACACACCTTTTTTGTACACACCTGTGTAAATGGGCGTTAAAATAAAATTGAACAATCTGGAAAATACGGTACTGATACCGTAAACCATAGTTTGCCCCAAGAATTTTTTATATACAGACATGATTGATTTTTAAAAATAGGGTGGCCTGACCAGCGATTACCACAACAGGTTTTTCTTAACTACCTCAAAATTGGTGAAATTTTTCAGGTCGCTTTCTGTAACCTGCACAGCCTCTACAACGGCTTTCTCCGGGCCTTCATTGCACCATTCTAAAAACATATCGATTGTGGTTGCACCAGCTTCGGCTTCTATAAGAACGGAACCATCTTTCTGGTTTTTCACATAACCTTTAACGCCCATTTGATCTGCAACGGCCTTTGTACTTGCACGAAAAAACACGCCTTGAACTTTACCTGTAACTACGATATTGAGATGCTTAATATTACTACCCATAAGTTTTTTTATGTTACAAAGGTAAAAAGATGAGGCATTAATCCGCTGAACAAAATCAGTATATTGATTTGTTCGGCATTCTAACTGAAAAGGCTTGCCAAACGGCTTTTCTCTTGTAAAAACCCTGCCCAAATTTCATCAAGAATTTCTTTCGCTGGTTTTATTTTATTTAAAACTGTGGCAACTTGTCCAATTTCGAGTTCGCCATTTTCGATATCACCTTCAAACATACCGAGTTTGGCGCGTGCGCGACCAAGAAGATCAATCAATTCCTGGCGGTTTGCGCCGTTTGCCTCTGCATTAGACACGGCATCTGCAAAATCATTTTTCAGAAGCCTTACTGGTACCAGTTTTTTCATTGCCAAACGTGTATCGCCTTCTGCAGCATTTATAATTTTAGATTTAAAATTTGAATGAGCAGAGGATTCTTCTGCAACAGCGAAAGCAGAACCTACCTGAACGGCATCTGCGCCGAGCGCAAACGCAGCCAGCATGGCCCTTCCATCGGCAATTCCGCCAGCAGCGATTACAGGAATGCGAACAACATCTTTGATCAACGGAATTAAACACATGGTTGTTGTTTCTTCTCTTCCATTGTGCCCGCCGGCTTCAAAACCTTCTGCTACAATGGCGTCAACCCCGGCTGCCTGGGCTTTCAACGCAAATTTAGAATTTGCAATAACGTGTACAACCAAAATTCCATTGGCTTTTAAATGAGCTGTCCACGTATCCGGATTTCCGGCAGAAGTAAAAACAATTTTAACGCCTTCTGTAACCACAACATCCATCACTTCCTGAATATTTGGATAGAGCAATGGAATATTTACGGCAAAAGGTTTTTGTGAATGTGCTTTGTATTTTTGGATGTGTCTGCGCAGAACTTCCGGATACATCGAACCAGCGCCGATAATTCCCAATCCGCCGGCATTTGAAACCGACGCCGCCAAACGCCAGCCACTGCACCAAACCATTCCAGCCTGAATAATCGGAAATTCAATATCGAATAATTTGCAAATCGGATTCATAGGTATTTAATTGTATAATCAACACAGCTTTTCTACCAGATCGCCCACAATTGTAAAATCATCTGACAGCTGAATTAAGTTCAACCCGGGCTTTTTACCAATTTCTATTGAACCAAAAACATCATCTTTCTCCAAAAATTCGGCACCATTCCATGTTGCCCATTGCAACAAATCGGTAAAAGGAATTTTTTTATGCACTTGTAAAGTCTGCATTTCTGCCAAAATATTCAACTGACTGTTGCTGGCCAAACTATCTGTACCCAAAGTGATTTTTAATTTTTCTTTACGCATCAAATCTACATCTGGTAAGCAATTTTCTATATACAAATTTGCCTGCGGGCACAAACACCAATACAGTTGCTGTTTATTTTGTGCGGCAAATTCCAGATCTTCTTTTGCGGTTACTGTATTGTGCACCATCAAAATTTTCTGATTGGGGATATTTGGCAACCAGGTTTGTAACGAGGTTTTTCCTGATGGGGTGAAAAACGAAATATCTAAACCTAAAAAATCATATAACTTTAAAAACCCGCCTGTTTTACTCAGGAAAAAATCATTTTCATCATTCGTTTCCTGATTATGAATACTGATAATTTCGTTTCCTTGCCGGGCTACATTGGCAATTTTTTGCAATAACGGTACGGATACAGAATAAGGCGCATGCGGCACAACAGCCGCAGGCAAAGGCGCAAATTGTTTTTTGGTGCTCAGGGCAAAATCCATAATAGCATCTGCCCGATCGGGATTAAAACCCATTGCTTCTACAAAAGTATGGTAATAGATTTTACTCGATAGTTTTATCTGTCTGGATACAATCTGATTGGAAATATCGCCAACAGCAACAATACCATTTTCGGCCATTTTTGTATCGGCAAGTTGCATTGCTTGCAGCACTTCATCTGTCTCGCTTTGTCTGTTCTTAATAATTTGCTGCACAAATTCTACCAAACCTGTATGTTCAGGAATTTTATGCAACATGTGCGAAAGTTCCAGATGGCAATGGGTATTTACAAAACCCGGAACAATTGCACCGCTATGTTTTTGAATGTCAAGATCGAGTGCGAACGCTTCATCTTCCGTTAAAACTTCTTTAATCACACCTTCAGAATCAACAGCGATAACGCCGTTTTGAATGGGGGAAGTGCGTACCGGAAAAATCCAGTCTGCAGAGATATATCTGAGCATTTTTAGCAATTATTTAATTTCTTTTCCTTCTATTCTATTAATTCCCTGCATTTCAAATTCTATGGTTTGCCCGGCAGTTTGCATCGTTCCGGTTAAATCTACTCTGCTGTGGCTTTTAAGAATAAAACCTGTTGCCAGATCCAATTCTGCATCGCCAATATTTGTTCCTGACAAATCCGATTGAATTTCGTTGCCCATATTTTTAAACGAACCTTTTGATACGAGTGTGCCGCGTAAATCCAGATAAGCAATACCGTCTTTCACTTCCGTAAGTGTATAGGTTGTGATGGTTTCAATAGGCATAGAAATTTGCATTTTTGAATTAATAACCCAACTTTCGCCAATTTTAATGGCCTTTTCCGGATAAATTTTCAAAGACGTTTCCATAGTGTGCCGCATAGATTCTGCATTAAACTGCTGACTTAAAGTTGCTTTTATCTGCTTTACGGCAACAGAATCTTTTGAGGACCGGAAAGCAATATCACTAATCATTTTATCTACACCAACAACAGTTTTTACTTCTCCGTTTGGCGTTAATGACATCGTAAAACCGGCGTTTGTTAAGCCGCGCAGCGGATTATTTTTTGTGGTATCAGAATCATTAGAATCTACATTCATGGTATTTCCCATGGTAGAAGATTTCATAAACATGCGGTTGTAAATAACTTCGACATCTTTAAGTCGATCGTCGCCATTTTTGACATTGAAGGTATAATCCGTCCCGATATTCTGATTCATATTCATGGTTTGCCCACCAACCTTTTGTGTGATAATCTGATCAGAAACAATACTGAAATCGTATTTTTTCCCGATGGGAAAATTTTGTTTAAGGTGAAACGTTTTTTGTGCAAAGCTATTTACACCCGCCAAAATCAAAATAGAAAGAACGGTACTTTTTAATGCGTTCATTGTTTTATGCATTTAACCTGCCGGTTGCTGAGCAAAAATCCGGCTCAGCTGATGGTATAAATCGGGATGTTTTTCTTTAAGTAAATCAGGGCGTTCAAAGAAATACTCAGAAACCACGGCAAAAAATTCGGCCTCGTTTGTTATTGCGTAAGGATTAATGTCAGATTTATTTTCTTCAATTTTCTGCATTTCTGCATGCATCATTTTCACCCAAGGCAAAGTATATTCATGGGCGATTAAATTTTCAGGAATGCCATCTGTAGCGCCATCAGATTTATCTAAAAGATGTACAAATTCGTGAATGGCGGTATTTTCTTTTCCGGCACTTTTAGAAAAACCATGTCGCAATGCAGATCTGGATAAAATCATCTGTCCGTTCATATAACCCGTACCAACCATACCCATAATGTTGCGTTCGCCACCTTCAAATTGGAAGTCTTTATTAAAGGTATCCGGATAAAGTAAAACGCTGCTTAGATTCTGATATTGCCAATCGTCAAATCCAAAAATCGGAATTACAGCGCTTGATGCAATCAGTAATTCATCAAGTGTGGTCATATCCAAACCAACACCTTCTATGCGCACCTGATTAAAAAAGGCCGCAATTTTTTGTTCAAACCTAAGTTTGTCTGTAGAATCCAGATTGTGGTAAAACGATACATAATCATCCAGAATTTTTCGATCGGTTTCGGTTAATGGCTCAATTTCCGGTTTCTTTTTTTTAACAATAAAATAGATTGTTAAAATGGCAATCGGGATCAGGTAAGCTAATGGCAGGCTATTCATATATGAGATGGCTAGAGAGAATATTTGCAATGCTAATAAGCACAATGTATTTTCAAAAATCAGGATTCGATAATTTCCAGTTGAGTTAAGACCTGATCACGCGTTACCGGGTAAGGCTTACGGCCAACTAATGTTGCATAAATGGCATCGAAAAGTGGGGTATATGTTCCTATTTGTGAATAGACGTCTTCCGTTTTAATGGTTCCATTTTCAGAGATTGTCGTTAGCTTCCCTTGCATTCCCTGGGCTTCAACACCATAACCTGAATCGCCAATTTTCATTCCGCCAAGAAGTTGTTCTTCCTGAACATCTGCACGTGGTTTAATTAAACTTCCTTCTGTTCCGTGTAATACAAATGCAGGCTGAGGATTTAATGAAAGCATGGTTGCGGTTACAAATACCGTAATATCATCCGGAAAGTTAAGTTGAATGCTAAAATAATCATCAACTAAGGTTCCTTTTCTATTTTTTGTAGTGGTTTTAGTAAAATGTAGTGGTTTACCGAATAGAGAAATTACCTGATCCAATAAATGCGGACCCAAATCGTACAATAAACCGCTGGCTTCAATTGCTTGCTCTTTAAAAGCTTTCGGCCCGATTACATTTCTATACCGATCGTAACGCACATGCATTTCTACCAGTTTACCAAGTTTTTTCTCCTGAAGAATTTTCTTCACCGCAAGGAAATCACTATCCCATCTCCGGTTTTGATAGAAAAAAATCTGTTTACCCAAATTATCTGCCAAGGCGAACAGTTCCTTTGCCTGAGCGACGTTTGCAACAAATGGCTTTTCGACCAAAATATGTTTGCCGCTCTGTAATGCGGCTTTTGCATGTTCAAAGTGAAGATTGTTGGGCGTATTGATTACAACCAGATCGATTTTCGTATCTGCAAGTAAATCAACTATGGTATTGTAGCTGATCACTTGAGGATAAACTTCATTGGCTTTCTTGGTATTCCTTTCGGTAACCGCATATAAATTAAAACCGGCATTGGCCTGAAAAAAAGGCGCGTGAAATACTTTTCCAGACATACCATAGGCTAAAAGCCCTACATTAAAAACTTGATCTGCTATTGTGCTCATAGCCAAAAATACAATTCTGCTTTCAGCTTAATGACAAAGTCCAAACCTTTTAAGCGGTTCTGCATTCCTTTTTTACACTATCTTTGCAATTATGAAACCAGCAGAGATTAATGCGAAATGGAAAGCGCTTCAGATAAAAATTTCTGAAGAATTTGATTCTGATACGCCAGATTTAAAAGTGATACTTTTTTTAATCGGCGTACAGGAACTGGGAAAGGGCGGCATAAAATTCAGCAAACGCCAAAAAGAAGAACTGATGCATATTGCAACGTGCAGACTTTTAAGTGAGATGGGATTTTATGAACTTGAAGGTTTAGATCAGGATGGCTGGCCACATTGGAAACTGGTAAAACCGCTTCCGCCTTACACCATGCTGGAGCAGGAAATGCTGATGAAATCTTTAATAGTTGGCTATTTTGAAGATATTTATTCTTAAATCTTAAGAGTAAAAAAGCCCTAATGTTAGGCACATTAGGGCTGAAGGTATGTTTGTCTTCTGTTAAGAAGGTAGATGCAAATGTTAACCTTGTTTTTCTGCAGTTGCTTTCAATTGATCGTTGGCAACGATCACAATTTCTACACGACGGTTTTGGGCTCTTCCATCTTCTGTAGTATTATCTGCAATTGGTTCTGCAAATCCTTTACCAATGGTCACCAATCTTGATGATGGTACACCTTGAGAAACTGCATATGCTTTTACAGCGGCAGCTCTGCGCTCTGATAAACCTTGATTGTATACTTCTGTACCTTTATTGTCGGTATGCCCGATAATTTTAATATCCGTATCCGGATATTGATTTAATGAAGCAGCAAGACTTTGCACATTGGTTTTAGCTGCATCCTTTAAGGCTGTTTTATCAAAATCAAACAAAATACCACTATCAAATTTTACAATGATCCCTTCACCCTCGCGAATCACTTCTGCATTTGGAATGGCTTTCTGAATTTCTGCTGCCTGCCTGTCCATTCTTCTACCGATGAATGCACCTGCGGTACCACCAATAGCACCTCCAATTAAAGCGCCAACAGCGGTATTCCCTGCTTTTTTACCAATTAAGGCTCCTACAACACCTCCGGCAGCCGCACCAATACCTGCGCCTTTCTGTGTTTTAG
The DNA here is from genome assembly GCF_052343045.1 of Pedobacter terrestris. Lineage (NCBI taxonomy): Bacteria > Pseudomonadati > Bacteroidota > Sphingobacteriia > Sphingobacteriales > Sphingobacteriaceae > Pedobacter > Pedobacter terrestris. The sequence goes on from NZ_CP180264.1 coordinate 4,436,254, forward strand.
TTAAACTATCGCAGCTTTGCAGCGCCATAGAACCTATTGCCAATCCTATACTTAATGTCGCTATTCTTACTTTCGAGATATTCATAATATTAGTAGTTAATAATCTTCTCCATCGCTTTCAAACACAATGCCAAAATTCAGAAAATTTAACTTTTACCCGTTTTAATCACTTTCAAAATAAAATTCAATCGATTAGTGCATAAAAAAACGGAGATGCTTTTACAGGCATCTCCGTTAATGTATCATTCTTAGTACAAACTAAGCCGAAAAATAGCTTTCTAACTCTTTGAGAGTATTTTCATCAGTTTTAAAATCTTTAATAATTTGTCCTTTTTCTACCAGAATAATGCGATTGCATACATCTGTTACGTGGTTCAAATCATGACTGGAAATAAATGTTGTCATTCCAATTTGTTCTTTTAACAGCTTTTTCAAGCGGATTTGAGTGGTTGGATCCAGATTGGCAAAAGGTTCATCAAGAATCAGTATTTCCGGATTTTGCATCAATGCGGCGGCAATACCCACTTTATTTTGATTTCCTTTACTAAAATCGCGAATGTATTTTCCGCTGTTTAGAATTTCGTTATTGAAAAACTCTGTGTATTGCAGCAGATAATTGCTCACATCGGCAACACTTAAATTGTGCAAACTGCCAATAAAGGTGAAATATTCTTCAGGTGTAAGATAATCAATCAGAAAACCTTCATCCAGAAAAGACGCGGTATAGTTTTTCCAGTTATCGTTTTTCATTACATTTTCGCCTTTGGATAATACTTCACCTTCTGAAGGGCGAATCAAATCCAATAGCATTCTAAAAAAAGTAGTTTTTCCGGCGCCATTATTTCCGACCAAACCAATAGTTTCGCCCGGCACAATTTCTACATGTTCTATGTTTACAACTGTTTTATCGCCGTAAACCTTTTTCAAATTTTTTACTTCTAAAATCATAATTATTCTCTAAAGCCTTCGGCTATTTTATATCGTTGTAATTCAAATCTTTTGGTGATGTAGTTTACCCAGAAATTACGCATTAAAAGCATAATTAAGCCAAATACAGAAACAATGGCCAAACCCAAATATGGTTTATCCATCATGCCAAATGGCACATACAGCAGAATTGGAGTTAATGCGTAAGGGAACATAAGCAACCATTGCGTAGCGCCTGTTCCCTGATAATTGAAACTTGCGGCTTTGCTTATATCCAGTCTTTTGTAATTTAAAGTAGCCAGGTATAAAACGACGACTGTTCCAAAACCAATATTATACAGATATGCCGCAAGATGCAACAGCAACAACTTCGGACTTAAAAACCCATAAAAGCTGGCGAGTAAGGTAATAATGGTACAACTAATTGTAAAGAGTAAAAACTTAGCTTTTATAAATTCTTTAGCATTGATTTTGTTGGCCAGAATACCATCAAAATGCGCACTTTGCCAAGCGAACATGAACTGTCCGTAAATAATTACCGAAATTCCGGTCATGAAAATCGCACCAAACATCATCTGTCCAAATGCATCTGCAAGAAGCGCCTTTTGTTTGTAAAACAAAAAACCATAAAAAAGGAAAAGAAAACCCATAATTACAGATGAACGTGGCCTTTTGTGCCTCAAAATCAGTTTCAGTTCAAGCGCAGCGAGTTCGCCAACACGCCCAAAACGATTTAAAAATGCGTAATCTGTACTCGCTTTGGTTTCACTTTTGCTGCCCAGTTCTTCTGTATACAGGTTTTTCCGCAAAAAGTTAGCGTTGATAAAAAATATAATAGCGGCTGCAAGCGTAAAAGCAAACCCTAAATATGGATGCGCGGCAATCTGGCTGAAAACTGCATTTGAACCGGCCATAACGGAAATAATTTTGAAATATTCCAGTGCAGCAAAAAGACCAAAAATAGCAAGTCCGGTGATTGTATACCATACATTTGTAATCGATTTACGTTTTATATAAAGTGCAAGATAATTGCAAAATATACTTAGCGAAAATATTGAGACGATATACATTAAACCAGTGAAGGCTCCGAATTGCGGAAAAATTTTAATAAATATAAAAGGCAGGAAAATAAAAAACGGCCAAAGGTTAAAAGCAGAAAAAAGTGCCTTTACATTGAGGAATTTTATGATCTGATTTCTGGAGATTTTAAGGTGCAAATACGGCACAATACTAAGCGTTGGCAATTCTTGAAGCTGCAACCTCATGATAAAATCGAGCGCGAAATAATACAAAATAATACCGTTAAAACTCTGTATTGGTGTTTGTTTCGGGAAAATCTCTTTTAAGATATAAGACATTCCGAATCCGGCCAGAAGCGCTAGTGCAAAAAAGTAGAGCATAAAAAAGCCGAGCACAATTTGTCCGGCAATGCTGCTGCCGCGATTTCGTGAACGCCAGAATGATCTCCATTGGTGGCTTAAAAAAATTTTCAGCATAGTGATTTAGTTAATAGATGTCTGTTGGTTGTAAGATACGATTTGGCCAGAAAAGTTACACTAATAATTATATTTATCTTTCCAGTTTTGCCTCAGTTTTTCGCGTAGTTTCTCCTCAGCGGCATTTTTGCCCGGATCGTAAAGCTTGGTACCGCTCAATTGATCCGGAAAATATTCCTGAGGAGAAAAGTTCCCTTCATATCCGTGTGAATATTGATAATCTTTACCATAACCAATATTTTTCATCAGCTTGGTTGGTGCATTTCTAATGTGCAACGGGACAGGTAAATCGCCAGTTTGTTTAACTAAAGATTGTGCCTTATTGATCGCCTCATATGCTGCATTGCTTTTTGCAGAACTTGCCAGATAGGTTACACATTGCGATAAAATAATCCGGGCTTCCGGGTAACCAATTACATTTACCGCAGAGAAGCAATTGTTGGCCAGCAATAACGCATTTGGATTGGCATTTCCGATATCTTCCGAAGCTAAAATCAGTAAGCGCCGGGCAATAAAAAGCGGATCTTCTCCACCTTCGATCATCCTGGCCAACCAATACACGGCCGCATTTGGATCGCTGCCGCGAATGGATTTGATGAATGCCGAAATAATATCGTAATGCTGCTCGCCAGCTTTATCGTACATGGCAAGGTTTTGCTGTGCATGCGCCAGCACACTTTCGTTCGATAGTATTACTTTATCCCCACCAATTCCGTTAATTGCAATTTCGAGCACATTAAGCAGTTTACGTGCATCGCCGCCAGACAAACGGATTAAAGCTTCATGCTCTTTGATGGTAATTTGTTTCTGCTGAAGAAGCTGGTCTTTCTTGATGGCGGTATTCAACAAACCAACCAGTTCATCTTCTGTAAGCGATTTTAAAATATACACCTGGCACCTGGATAGTAAAGCGGATATCACTTCGAACGATGGATTTTCTGTAGTTGCACCAATTAAAGTAACCAATCCGCGTTCTACAGCGCCCAGCAAACTATCTTGCTGCGATTTGCTAAAGCGGTGGATTTCATCAATAAATAAAATGGGCATGCCCAAAAAACCATCTTTAAGCTGCGCAGCTTTATCAATCACCTCGCGTACATCTTTAACGCCACTGTTAATCGCGCTTAAATTAAAAAATGGACGATCAAGTGCTTGTGAAATAATGTAGGCTAAAGTTGTTTTACCAACACCGGGCGGCCCCCAAAATATCATTGATGGCAATTGGCTGCTTTCTATTGCTTTTCTTAAAACTGCTCCCTGGCCCACCAAATGTTTCTGTCCAACATATTCATCAAGATTTTGAGGGCGCATTCTTTCTGCTAACGGAGATTGGTTTTGCATAGCGTAAATATATGAAAATTGATTATCTTGGGTTTATCTAAAGCTTCTAACCAGCATTAATACTGCTCATCACAATGTGTAACTGCACCTTAAAACAATTGTGTTATTACACGGTTCTGATTTTACGAATATGGAAATTAAAAACCTCGATCACTTTGTACTTACCGTAGCCAATATTGAAAGTACCTGCAAATTTTACGAAACCGCTTTAGGCATGAAGGTTATTGAATTTGGCGCCGGCCGAAAAGCTTTGCATTTTGGCAACCAAAAAATTAACCTGCATCCATTAGGTAATGAATTTGAGCCAAAAGCTTTTAAACCGATGCCTGGCTCGGCCGATTTGTGTTTTATCACCAACAATACTCTGGCAGAAGTTATTCAGGAACTGAAGAAAAAATGCATTGAAGTTGAAGAAGGACCAATAGAAAGAACAGGAGCAAACGGCCCGATTTCATCGATTTATCTCCGCGATCCGGATATGAATCTGATCGAAATCAGCAATTACCTTTAATCTTCAATTTTAGAGTGGTGCTTGGTGTCTTTCATCGTGGTGTACAAAATCAACGAAATTAGAATACATCCGGTTACGTACCAGTAAAAATAGTTTTCGTGCCCGATATTTTTAAACCAAAGCGCAAAGTACTCTGCTGTTCCGCCGAAAATTGCAACCGTTAATGCATAAGGCAAACCTACACCCAATGCTCTGATTTCTGCCGGAAACAACTCTGCTTTTACCACGGCATTAATGCTGGTATAACCGCTAACAATAATGAGTGCGGCAATCATCATGAAAAAAATTATTGTTGTATTGCTTTCTGCACCTATGCCGCTTAAAATAGGATAAGTGCATAGTGTGCCCAAAATACCAAAACCAATAAGCAAAGGTTTACGACCAATTTTATCAGAAAGCAGCCCGAACACAGGTTGCATAATGGCAAATACAAGCAATGAAATAAAGGACAATGTAGTAGAGGTTTCTTTGCTCAAATGAACGGTATTGACAAGGAATTTCTGCATGTAAGTACTAAAGGTGTAAAAAGCGATGGTACCGCCTAATGTTAAACCAACAACTGTAAAAACCTCTTTTGGATATTGCATTAAAACAGCCATTCCACTTTTTTTATCGTCATTTTCTTTTTTCTTAAAAGCAGAAGTTTCATCGATATGCCTGCGCAGATATAAAGCAATAAAAGACAATGCTGCACCGATAAAAAACGGAATCCGCCAGCCCCAGGTATGCAATTGTTCTGGCGTAAGCAGCCAATTCTGTAAAATTAACTGAATACCTAAAGCCAACAATTGGCCGCCAATTAAGGTTACGTATTGGAAGCTGGAATAAAAACCACGGTGTTTTTTGGTAGCCATTTCGCTGAGGTAAGTCGCTGATGTGCCATACTCGCCACCGGTGCTCAAACCCTGAATCAGACGTGCTAAAACCAACAACAGTGGCGCAGCAATTCCGATTGTACGGTAACCAGGCGTTGATCCGATAATGAGCGAACCGATTGCCATAATTAAAACCGAAAGTGTCATCGATTTTTTTCTACCCATTTTATCGGCAATACTGCCAAACAACCAACCACCAATCGGGCGCATTAAAAAACCAACGGCAAATATCCCTGCAGTGTTTAAAAGCTGTGCAGTAGGATTGCTGTCTGGAAAAAACACTGGAGAAAAATAAAGCGAAAACGCAGAATAGGTATACCAATCGTACCATTCTACTAAATTTCCAATTGAACCGCCAAAAATAGATTTTAAGCGGTATTCCATATCTTTAACATTATCTGTTTTATGCATATTAATTCAGTATAGAAATATAAATGAGCGTATGGAATTGGATGAAAACGGGTGTGTAAATCAAAAATAACATTAATTTAGCAACCTTGAACTGAATCGCTTCGCGAGAACCAAATCGCGCCATTATTGTTACTTTATAAATTTAATTTTATGAAAGATAATTTTTCTACACAAGCGGCAGAATATGCCATTTACAGGCCAACGTACCCAAAAGAGTTATACGATTATCTTTTTTCATTGGTTAACAATTTTAATGCAGCCTGGGATTGTGCAACCGGAAACGGACAGGTTGCCAGAGTTCTTGCCGAAAATTTTAACCAGGTTTACGCAACAGACATTAGCGAAAAACAACTCAGTCAGGCGTTAAAACTGCCAAACATTACCTATAAAGTAGAATCATCTGAAAAAGCAAACGTGCCAAATTCAAGCTTCGATTTAATTACTGTTGCGCAGGCGATTCATTGGTTTAATTTTGAAGCGTTTTATGCCGAAGTAAAGCGCACGCTTAAACCTGACGGCATTTTTGCTGTGCTGGGTTATGGAGTAATGACAATTGATCACGATGTTGATTTGGTGGTTCATAAATTATATGAAACCATTTTAGGCAAATACTGGGATGCCGAGCGCCGGTATATTGAAGAAAAATACCAAACCATCCCATTTCCTTTCGAAGAAATTAATGCACCACACTTCGATATTAAAACAACGTGGAATTTTGACCAACTGATTGGTTATCTCAATACCTGGTCTTCATTGCAACATTATAAAAAAACAAATGACCGCAACCCGCTTGAATATGTTATGATCGAGTTGAAGGAAGCTTGGGGAAATGCCGCACAAAAAGACGTTCAGTTTCCAATTTTAATCCGTATTGGGCGATAATTTGATTCCGGAAAATACACATTTGATTTCCCGGAAACACGCCTTTATACGCCGAAAAGCGTTTTGTAAATAGAATATTTATAGTTATCTGCTACGGCACTCACATTAAAAAACTCTGCTTCGAAAAGTTCGGTGAGTTTACTTTGCAGGGCAGCCAGAAACTGCGGTTTAATTTCTTCCAGGTAAGCACCGTTTAAAGTTTGCCTGCCAGACTTAAACCAAACACCTTCCGCACTCATGGTTTTTACCACGTACAAATTGGGTTCTACTTCTTTCTTGCCAGAAAACTGTTCAAAAGCATAAGTATACATCAGCGTTTGCACCAAAGCTTTATTGATGTGTTTGCCATCGGTATTAAAAAGTTCCTCAACATTTTTAAAAGTGAGCACATCACTTCCGGTTTTATAATCTACAATTCTGGTTACGCCATCTTTTTCATCAACACGATCAATCAAACCAAAAAGATTAATACTTTCCATACGGCCATAAACCGGAAAGCGAATTTCTGCGGTAATTTTTTGTTCTAAACTGAGCAATTTAAACGGCACCTGACTTTCATCCTGCTTCAGAATGATATCTGCATATGCATCTACAATGGCTAGAATTACCTGTTGCATCCCTGTAAATTCGGGCACTTTAGCTTCGTTATTAAACATCACTGCGGCGTATGCTTTTTGAATCATTGCCGGAATTTTCTTCCGTTCTGCCTGGATAAAATCCAGCTCAACTATTTTTCCTACACAATCTTCATAAAAATACTCCATCACTTTGTGCAAAATTGACCCTACCTGATTGGCTTCTATTACTGCAGAAACTTCTTCCGGCTCGCGGATGTCAGCAATGTAGCGAAAGAAAAAATCTATTGGATTGGAGAGATACTGCGTAAATGCCGAAGGGGATAAAGACCGTTCTTTGCGCAGGTATTTTTGCAATGCGTTTTGTATAAAAGGCTGTTTTTTGCTGATCTGAATATTTGGAGATTGCTCGGTTTTTACTTCTAGCGAAAGATCAAATTCTTGCACTTCAAACCGGCTTTCATACTGCAGTTGCTTAAAAATACGGCTTACTTCGCCAGATGTAGATTCATCTGTCAAGCTGTTGTACACAAAACTGATTTGTTTTGCGCGCTGCAATAAACGATAAACCATATAAGAAGAAATGGCGTCTTGATTCTCCAGCACCGGCAAGCCATATACACGTCTTAAACTATCTGGAATAAAGCTGTTGCCGATATTTGTTTTGGGAACAATGCCTTCATTGAAACCCAGAAATACAATTTTATCAAAATTCAGATTGCGGCTTTCCAGTAAACCCATCAATTGAATCCCGCTGAGCGGATCGCCAGAAAGTGGAACAGCAATTCCTTGCAACGCTTTTTGTACAAGTGAAATGACAAAAGCACGTTCTTCATTTATGATGTATTTGCCTACAGTATCCTGAAGCCGATTTAATTCTTGTATTGTTTTTACAAATAGTTCTGCATCAATTTTCTTCAACTGTTTGGCAGTCGACAAACGATTCAATACGGAATGTAAAACTTCCAGCAGCCGAACTGTGAGTTGATTTGGTTCTGTAATTTCCTGGAAAAACAATTCAAAAATGCCTTTCTGATTAATTAAACGTGTTACATCTACCGTATTAATCTTTTCATTAAGCAAAGCAGATTGAATTTTATCGCGCATTTTCTGACTGATTCCTGTGAGTGGATGTGTCAAAAATGCTTCGAGATTCTGATAACTGATTTGCCGGTTATGAAGAATTTCCAATTGTGTAGACAACCACAAATCTGCCAAACCAAATACTGCCGAACTTCCAAGTGGATAACCCATTGTAACATTCAGATCTATTGTTTTTCCAGAAATTGCAGTTGGAATGGTTTGGAGTGCAGGAATCAGCAAAGATTCATCTGCCAGAATTACTGCTGTAGACGAAATGCCTTCTGTTTTCTGATAGTCATCTGCCAGAATATGATTGAGAATTTTTGCCTGCGCCGATTGCCCTTGCACTTTGTACAAGTTAAGCTGATGTTTTTCGGCATCAAACATATTCGCCGCGTTAAATTCATTTTTCAACTGCAACTGGTTCAGGTTTCTTCTTAAGAACAAACCGGCTTCTTGCAAATCGTCATTCAGGTAATATGCATCAGCATCAAAATAGAAAATCGCTTTTTGCAAGTCCTGTAAACGTGTAAATATTTTCGCTTCCGATTTGCTGAGTGCATTAAAACCAACGAAAGCGATTTTCCCTTTAAAACTATTTATAAATGGATTTTGCTGAAGATCTGCTTCTGCCAGCTGGCGATATGCGCCACCACTGGTAATATGTTTTTGCGCCCGCAATGCTTCATGAAACTTATGATACAGTTTCGGCATGCGGCGCCACATTTTAATAAATAACTCTTGCTGCTTTTTGTGTTTGCCTTCTGCATACGATTGCCAGAACTGCTGCAAAAAAGCGTATTGCTCTGCACTCAGATAATCAAATTCTTTATTGATGATGGCAATATCTTCAAGTTCCTGATACAGTAAATTTGCATCGACCAAATCGGCATCAATCTGGTTAAAATCACTCAAGATAATTTTCGCCAGCGGAAAAAATTTATGGCTTTTAAGCGGTTGCAAATTTTCTTCCTTCAATAAATCATTATACACTTGGAAAAGCGTATAAAACTGGCGGTAAAAATCGGCATTTTTATAACTTCCGGCTTCAGCAAAAAACTCTTGTACGGTAAAAAAAGCCGGACTAAAAAAAGGTTTTTTAAAAATTTCGGCGAGGTATTTTTGCAGGTACGCAGCTGGTCTTTTATTGTTAAATACAATGGCACAATGCTGTAAACCGTTTCCAAACTTTGCAACCAAATCTGCGGCAACTTCTTCTAAAAAAGGTTTCATATTACAGCGTAGAGTTTATAGAGGTGAAACGGCTTTACTAATTTTATTATTCTGCTTTTATACATGTTTCAATTCTCCTTTAAGCGCATAAAAAAGGTAAGATTTTATGCTGTTATATCCCATATCTGTTAGCAGATTTTTGTAGGTCAAAATCTGCTCTATATGCTTGTCTGTTTGCTCTATTGTAAATTTATAATCGAGGATAATGATTTCATTTTCATGAATTAAAATCCGATCTGGCCGATGTATTTTCCCTTCGGCATCGATAATATTTTTTTCGGTGATGCTTTCTGTCGCAGCGGCTAAAAGTTGTGTCAAATCCGGATGATTCAATACTTTCATTGCCGATGTTTTCAATTCCGGAAGTTCGTCTTCCAAAATATCGCCTTGCGAAAGTAAATCGAGCAGATAACTGTCTACTTCCTTTTCGTTACTTACATTAGCCAGAACATCGTGCAGAATACTTCCTTTTCGTCCCGATTGTTCAATGTTCAAAATGTGTTTCAAATGGCGCTCCTGCGTTTCTACATACAATTCTGATAAGCGTTCTGTTGTTGGAAATTCACTCAACGAAATATGATTTCCTTCTGCATTGTCTTTTTTCCCTTCTACATATTCATCAATCTCATACCGATTGGTTTGCGCAAATTCGCTTGGATAAACTTTTCCTTCTGCTTCTACAGGTTCTGCAAATGCGGTAAAATCATCTAAAACTAAGGCCAGCGCATCTCCAACGTTGCTTAAACTTGGCTTTGCTTTGCCCATCAAGCCCATATAAATATAATCTTTGGCCCGTGTTGTGGCTACATACATCTCATTCAAAGCGTCCAGATTACTGTATAAAGTTTCTTCAAAATAAGCTTTTGCCACGGCAGAATCCGCAAGATGTTCTGAATATTTAAGCGGAATATCAACCAAATCTTTATACATGGTTTGCTGTGCTGAAACCCAGAATATAGAGTTTGGACGTGTTTTCAGGTTCCAATCGCAAAAAGGAATAAACACCGCCCGGAAGGCCAATCCTTTTGATTTATGAATCGTAATGACTTGTATTGCGTCTGTTCCTTCTGGTGAGGGCAAAGATTTTTTTATACCTTCTTCTTCCCACCAATTTAAAAAGTTTACAATTCCTTTTTCGCCAAAGCGACCGGCGTTTGCTGTTAAATCTCTAAATGCCAATAAATATGGAATGTGTGCGGTTTTTTGTTTCAAACCATAACTTCCAATCAGCGTTTCTACCAATTCTGGTAAAGGCAACTGTAGCCAATGTTGCCAGTTGTTGCATAAATCTGCCGGAAGTATTGCCGCCAAACTTTGAAGTGGCCGGTTTTTAAGGTTCTGATATACTTCAGGTTCTGGCGTTTCCCCTTTCACAAAGTGATAAAGTGCAATGCAATTGGCTTTGTAAAGCGCGTTTTGAGCATCTAAACCAACAAATGCTTTTAGTGTATTAATGATTAATTTGATGCATGAATTGTTTGAAATTAAAAGTGCATCGCCAGAGATTACTTCAATTTCTGCTTCCATAAGTTTTTTCACCACGCGCAAGGCATCGTTATTGGAACGTACCAAAACGGCTATGTCTCTTTGTGCATACGCTTTATTCTCTTTCAGGAAACGAATTTCCTGAACCATATCATCCAAAGCCACATCTCTGAAAGTTGTTTCAGTAAATCGCTCGGCATCGCTATCTTCTTTTACGAATTTTTTGATTTTAATTACACCGCCCTTCGCCGTTTTTAAAGCTAAATTTTGTGTCGCACCACTGTATATTTTGGTAATGATATCATCAAACTGATTTTCTGTCCACCACTCAACAACGTCTTGCGAGCGTCCATCAACACTTTCATTTAAACTCTTTTGTATTTTTGCCGAAATACTCGCGTACAACGCATTATTAAACTGAATGATATTTGCTGCACTGCGGTAGTTTTCTCCTAAACTATCTTCTACAACATTTTCTACACCAACGTCAGCTTTTGCCTGTCTGTGCAGAATATTCCAATCGCCGTTTCTCCATCTGTAAATAGATTGTTTAGTATCGCCAACAATTAAATTATCAATAAACTGACCGCCAGAAGACGCCATTGCATTGGTAAGCAACGATTTAAAACTTCCCCACTGACTTACTGAGGTATCCTGAAATTCATCGAAAAGAAAATTGCGGTAGCGGTTGCCAACTTTTTCCCATATAAATGAAGGGTTTTCGCCAGCATCACTGGTTATTCCTGAAATCAGTTTCTGCGCATCGCTGATCAGTAAATTCTCATTTTCTGATCGATAAATGGTTAACAAACTGGCAATTTCTTGCATTAACCTTAAATAATACAGGTTTTTATTAAATGCGAGTGCCAGCGCATATGTTGGAAGTTTGGTTACGTATTCGGTTTGTAAAGCGGAGAGTTTAGCGTTTAAAGCCTGAAAAAAATCTGGCGCATTGAAATTCTTCGCGAACCAATCGTCTGGCTGATCGATAAACTTGAAAACACTTTCAAGTTTCGAAAAATCTCCGCCAGCAACATGTTGCAATTTTAACAAACCATTTCTGGATTTTCCTTTCAGCTGATCGCTTGTAATGGCAAAATCATCGAACAGCTGATAACTTTCTGCCGCCATTTTCGCAATCTGTTCTTCGAACGTTTTAACTTCTACTTTCGTTAATCGGATGTAGTTTTTAAATAATTCGTCGATATTATCTGCGCCTAACTGATTAACCGCTTGCTCGAAAACCTGAAACCGTTCCTTAAAAATCTCGCCAATAAGGTTGTAAAGTTCGCTTTTATAGTTCCAGCTTTTATTGTCGCTAATGCGCTCAATTGCCAGATCAATAATCCATTGAAGAAGTTGCTTGTTGTGGTTAAGGGATTCATCGAGTTTTTCGACAAGATCATCCTTCACCTTATCGTAATTCATTTCGAGGTTGTAATCGGCATTCAAGCCAAGTTCAAAAGCGAAACCACGAATTACCTTTTGCACAAAACCATCAATGGTACTAATGGAAAAACGACTGTAATCGTGCAGAATTCTACGATAAATTTTATCTGCTTTGAGTTTTAAGGTTTCGGGTGTTAAATCCGGATGTTCCTTTAAAACCAAAGCGCGATAATCGTCTACTTTTTCAGCGCCAGTTGCAAAACCCTGAAGTACTTCTAGTATTCGGGTTTTCATTTCCTCTGTTGCCTTATTGGTAAAGGTAACGGCAAGAATTTCCCTGTATTTGCCTTCGCTGCTTAACAACAAGGTAAGATAGTGAGCGGTGAGGCTGAAGGTTTTACCTGATCCGGCTGACGCTTGAAGTATTTTTAAAGGCTTTGGCATAGTAATATCCTGGAATTTTCACGTGTTTTTCGAAAGAAATTTGTTGCTCAATTGCTCCGAATTTACAAACATAAGCGTAATCATTGCACGCGAAACAAAAAAATGGAGAATTTTATGGCTGCTATCAACCAAGAAACAAGCTAGCTGATTTTGAAATTGGCATTCTACAAAAAATACCATATAGACATATAGAGCTCGCAAACGGCAAAAACTATATGTCTATATGGTAAAAAATTAATTTTAATGCAATGTGGCCTCGTTATTTTTGGATATACTTTGCTACTTCTTAAACCATTAAGCCTAAAAAGTAACCATATGGACATATCGAACTCGCAAAGGCCAAAAACTATATGTCAATATGGTAAAAAATTAATTTTAATGCAATGTGGCCTCGTTATTTTTAGATATACGTTGCTACTTCTTAAACCATTAAGCCTTAAAAAACAACCATATAGACATATAGAGCTTCGCAAACGGCAAAAACTATATGTCTATATGGTAAAGTTAATTTTAATGCAATGTGCCTCTTTTGTTCTAAACATATTTTAATAGTTATCAAACCATTAAGCTTCAAAAAGTAACCATATAGACATATAGAAAATATAGAACTCCGCAAACGGCAAAAACTATATGTCTATATGGTAAAAAATTAATTTTAATGCAATGTGGCTTCGTTATTTTTAGATATACTTTGCTACTTCTTAAAACCATTAAGCTTCAAAAAGTAACCATATAGACATATAGAAAACATAGAGCTTGCAAACCGCAAAAACTATATGTCTATATGGTAAAAAAACAAATTTTAATGCAATGTGGCCTCGTTATTTTTAGATATACGTTGCTACTTCTTAAACCATTAAGCCTTAAAAAACAACCATATAGACATATAGAGCTTCGCAAACGGCAAAAACTATATGTCTATATGATAAAAAATTAATTTTAATGCAACGTGCCTCTTTTGTTCTGAACATATTTTACTAGTTATCAAACCATTAAGCTTCAAAAAGTAACCATATAGACATATAGAAAAAATAGAGCTCGCAAACGGCAAAAACTATATGTCTATATGGTAAAAAATTAATTTTAATGCAATGTGGCCTCGTTATTTTTGGATATACTTTACTACTTCTTAAAACCATTAAGCCTTAAAAAGTAACCATATAGACATATAGAAAACATAGAGCTCGCAAAACGCAAAAACTATATGTCTATATGGTAAAAAATAATTTTAATGCAACGTGCCTCTTTTGTTCTGAACATATTTTACTAGTTATCAAACCATTAAGCTTCAAAGTAACCATATAGACATATAGAGCTTGCAAACGGCAAAAACTATATGTCTATATGGTAAAAAATTAATTTTAATGCAACGTGCCTCTTTTGTTCTGAACATATTTTACTAGTTATCAAACCCTTAAGCTTCAAAAAGTAATCATATAGACATATAGAAAACATAGAATCAGCAAACCGCAAAAGTTATATGTCTATGTGGTAAAAAACTAATTTTAATGCAATGTGGCATCTTTATTTTTGGACATACTTTGCTACATCTTAAATATTAAGCCTTAAAGAGTAACCATATAGACATATAGAAAATATAGACCTGCAAAAGCGCTCAACTATTTATCCATATAATGATAAAATCATGCTTACAGGTTAAATTACTATTTTTTCTTTTTTCTTATTCTGGTTGGTCTTTTTTCCATTTCGTATTTGATGCCCAATAAATCTCTGATGACAACTGAAGCACAAGCGCCGCCAAATGCTGCCGGAAGATAAGAAACAGTGCCATAAGCAGAACGTTTGAAATTGCTGCCGTCAGTTAAAATTAACGATTCTCTGTTTACTCCCTCCGTAGAGAAAACGGCTTTTACTTGATCCACGTTTGGAAGCTTATTTAATCTTTTGCGAACATAACTCGCAAACACGCACTGATACGTATCTGGCAAATAGGTAATCCTTAATTTTGTGGGATCAACTTTACCACCTGCGCCCATAGAACTTACAATCGGAATGTTTTTTTCTAAAGCGGTAGAAAGCAATGTAATTTTCGGCATTACGCTATCTATACAATCCATCACATAATCAAACCGGGCTTCTAAAATTTCACGGCATTTTTCAGGTGTGAGAAATGAATTTACCACATGCAGTTTAAGATCCGGATTTATAGCCAAAAGTCTTTCTTGCATAATAGCAGCCTTGCTTACACCATGATTGATTGCCAACGCAGGTAACTGGCGGTTTCTGTTTGAAGGATCAACAACATCGCCATCTACAATGGTCATTTCGCCAATTCCGGAGCGACAAATAAATTCGGCCGCGAAAGAACCCACGCCACCTAAACCAATAACCAAAACATGCTTGGTTTGTAACAACTGAATCCCTTCATCGCCTACGAGTAAGGCAGACCGGGAAAGCCAAGAAACATCTGACATATTTTATTTTCTTATGATTTATTGCCCGGACATCAATTTATCTTGAGACATAAATCGTTATTCAATTATTTTCAATTTTTTCCAGTTTGCAAAAATAAGTGCTTTTAACTCATTAATGGTGCAGTTTCTCAAATTTGCAGTTTGTATATAAATCTCTTTGATCGAAATTTCTGAATCATCCGTTTCCAGAAAAAATAAATCCAGTTGCTGTACAAGTTTTGCCGCAGCACTATTCTCTTTAAAAACTGCTGCTCCTAAAGAAATATGAAATCCATTGTCAATCAGTTGCTGTGCCAATAGTTCATTTTTTGTAAAGCCATGAATAATCAGCGGAACAGTTGGCTCAAGCTGTTTTTTAATGGCAATCAATTCTGAAAAAGCACGAACGCAATGCAGAATTACTGGTTTATGCAATTCTTCAGCAAGTAAAATTTGTTTCTTCAAAATACTGATTTGCTCTGGTAAAGGATTTCCTTTTAAACGATCTAACCCGCATTCGCCAATCATTTTAATGCAATCTTGTTTTGAAAGTTCAGCAAGTACACGCATATTTTCCTCTACATTCAGATTGTCTGTATACCAAGGATGTAAACCGATAGAAATCGATTTTCCATCTTTAGAAACATCAAAATCATGGCCTAAAGAAAAACTCCGAATGGCCAAAACGTTATTCTCTTGCTCAGACCGATGAGTATGAATATCTAAAAACTGCACCAGAAATTTGATTTAGTAATGGATCAACATGTATTAATTCTGTAAATATGGGCATTATAGCCTATTCATTTAGTAGACTTTATTACATTTGTGCTTAATTTATTTACAATGAGAAAGATATTTGTTTTATTGGCTGCAGTTTTACTTTCTGTCGCTGCATTTGCTCAATCTAAACCTGCAGGTGTCCACATCTATAATCCTCAGGCTGATGCCAAAGCAGACCTGGCAAAAGCTGTTGCTAAAGCCGCGAAAGAAAACAAACATGTTTTGGTGCAAGTTGGCGGAAACTGGTGTAGTTGGTGTATTGCCTTCCATAACCTGGTAGACAGCACTACAACATTGAAAAATTACATCAATGAAAATTTCGAAACCGTATTGGTCAATTACAGTCCGGAGAATAAAAATGAAGGCGCACTTGCCAGTTTAGGTTATCCGCAACGTTTTGGGTTTCCAGTATTTGTCATTTTAGACGGAAAAGGTAAGGTGTTACACATCGAAAATTCTGCCTATCTGGAAACAGAAGAAGTGGCCGCAAATGGAAAGAAAAAAGTTGGACACGATGTGAAAAAAATTACATCGTTTTTAAAAGGATGGACAATCGCTGCTGTTAATCCACATACCTACGCTGCCAAAGCAAAATAATTTAAGAAAAAATTTAACGTCCGTACGTGCTCCGTACGGACGTTTGTATTAATTGTCCAGATCATCATCTGCTGCATCCAAATCCTCTACGTTTAATTCGTAAGATGGGCGCGAGGCTTCATCGGCCTGCTCAAGATGTTCCTTATCGTACTCAATGCTGGAATCATCTCCAGAAATTTCATTTATATTTTCCACATCATCTTCTCTGCGTAAAGCATCATTTGGATCATTGGAATAATCGTTTTCTATTGGATCTATCATAACCTGTCATTTTATATAATAATGGTTTTTGACCGAGAATTGTTTTCAGATGCTCAAAATATCCATTGTCAATTCTTAAAAACATTCAGAAACCAGCACGGCCGCATCTACGTAAATTCCGTTATGAAACTTTTAGCCTGCATTTTATTTTCTTTAGTAACTTCGGCGTGTACAAAAAATGCCGAAATGACTGAAAACCCCTCACTTAAACCAGATTCGATTGTTCAAAACTCTACATCAGCGCACAGCTACTTGGCTTTGGGCGATTCTTATACTATTGGAGAAAGTGTTCCGCAGGCTTCGTCGTTTCCATTTCAGCTGAAAAATTTACTTAACTATGCAAATAAATCAGTTGCTGATCCTAAAATTATTGCAACTACCGGTTGGACAACAGATGAACTTCAAAAAGCGATTGTACAGGCAAAAATTAATCAGAAGTTTGATTTTGTAACCTTGTTAATCGGTGTAAACAACCAATACCGTGGTTATCCGATAGAAACTTATAAAAAGGAATTTTCAGAATTGTTGCAAACCGCGATTGCATTTGCCAACGGCGATAAAACCCATGTTTTCGTGGTATCTATTCCCGACTGGGGCGCAACACCATTCGGGCATCAGGGGGCAAAAACGCCACAAACCATTGCTGCAGAAATTGATGCTTTTAACGCAGCCAACAAAGAAATTACGCTTGCTGCAGGTGTGAGTTATACCGATATTACGCCAGAATCAAGAAAAGCCGAAACAGACCTAAGTCTGGTTGCTGGCGACGGTTTGCACCCTAGCGCCAAAATGTATGCTGATTGGGCAAATGCATTGTTGCCTAAAGTTTCTGTTGCACTAAAATAATTTCATTATCAAGTAGTTAGTATTGCCAGTTTTTTATAATTTTAGCTTAATCAATATCTAATTTAACTAAAACTAAGGAAAACAGTGCGAATTACGAATCTGCCGGCGGCGGATTTCTGGCGGCCTTTTTAGGCGCTTATTTTGTATTTATCTTAATCATTGCAGTGATCTCGGTTGCCGGGATGTGGAAGACGTTTAAGAAAGCCGGAAAACCGGGCTGGGCTGCGCTAATTCCAATTTACAATACGATCATTTTGCTCGAAATTGTGGGCAAACCTATGATCTGGATTTTATGGCTCATTATACCTTGTGTAAATGTTGTTTTTGGTATTTGGCTGATTAATCTGGTGAGTAAAAGTTTTGGAAAATCTGAAGGTTTCACTATCGGCCTGGTGATATTCCCTTATATTTTCTGGCCAATTTTGGGCTTCAGTTCAGCTGCTTATTTAGGTCCGTCTGCTGAAGAAGCAAAAAATACTTCAGTACAAATCCATTTAACAGACCGAATGATCCTTTCAATAATCCAAATGATACCTCGCACATTGTGTAATGCAAAAAAGTGCAATCCTCGTATTTTGCAGTACAATGTCTTTTGTACATTGGCTGCAAAATCACTTAATTCCTTGTCCGTTTAAATGGCTAACAACTCTTGATTGTCCGGGTTGTGGTTTTCAACGGTCATTTTTGGCTTTAGTTGCCGGTGATTTGAGTACAAGCTTTAGGATTTATCCGCCGCTTATTCCATTGCTTTGTTTATTTACGTATTCCGCATTAAGGGTGTTAATCTCTTTCCCGAAACAAGATTTTGTTTTCAAAATAATGGTGTTAGTTGTAGGAAATCTGATTCTCCTCAATTATATGATAAAGATGATAACTTTATTTAATCGGCCTTAGAAGTAATGTGATTATAATCTTTTAACACGGTTTCTAAAAAAGCCAATTCATGCATTCCGGCAGGCAAAACAGCATTAATCAAAGTTTTTACTTTCGCTGCAGCCTGGAAAATTATATCGTGATTTCCGGTTTTATGATAGGTATTCAAAACTTCATGTATCAACTCTGCATCCCGATCGGAGAGGTTTTGTACATGTTCGAAAATAGGTGTATAATCTTCAACATTCGGATGAAACGCAATGTGTGCGAGTTCTGTTTGAGGTTGCGTTTTTATCAAGGTTGTTCCGGCAACCAGATCGCCAATTCGTTGTTTATTTTCTGTAACGGCAACACAGATTAAGCCGCCAACCCATCCCGTTAGGGTAAAATCTACAATTCTGAATAGCCAACGGATAAAATACTGACCCAAACTTGCCTGCGAACCATCTAAACTTATGACCTTTATTTTTAGAATCCTTTTTCCAATGCTTTGTCCATTCATAAAAATTTCGCAAATCAGATCATAAAATACATAACCCGCACCGTAAATTACCATTACAACTACAAAAGTAATTTCAGCAGAATTCATAAGTCCCATAAATCCAAAACCAATCATTAAAAGAATAATGAGGATGAGAAACAAGCCAAAATCAATTAATCTGGCCGCAACCCGTTCACCGAGTCCGGCAACAGGATAATCAATTTCAATATGTTGAGTGGTATTTACTTTTACGGTTTCCATGCACACCAAATATAAAAGATGCATTGTGATTTTTATTGGCCAATCAAAATTTTGTTTCTATTTTAACTGAAATTTTAGTCGGTTAAAACTAATCTATGAGAGAAGCGCTGTTTGTTAAACAAAATTCAGAAAAATGGAAAGGATATGAATCCTTGCAAACCAGCAATCCGGATGAATTGGCACAGCGTTTTATTGATATTACGAACGATCTGGCTTACGCCAAAACATTTTATCCAAAATCAACAACAACAGCTTATCTAAATGGAATTGCGTCGGTTCTACACCAGGCCATTTACAAAAATAAAAAAGAGGAAAAAGGCCGTTTTTTAAAATTCTGGAAATATGAACTTCCATTAAAATTTTATCAGCATCGTTTTTCCTTACTCTGGTCTTTTGTATTTTTTGTAATTGCAATGGCTATCGGAATACTTTCTGCAAAATATGATAGTTCTTTCCTTCGCATTTTCTTCGGCAACAGCTACATCAACATGACCAATGAAAATATTGCCAAAGGCGATCCTTTTGGCGTCTACAAACAACAGGGAGAGCTGATGATGTTTTTTGAAATTGCAACAAATAACATTTGGGTAATGCTGCTGATGATTATCAGTGGAATATTTGTTTCTATTGGCCCTGTTTTTTTTCTTCTGAGAACCGGAATTATGATTGGCGCTTTTGAATATTTCTTTTTTAGCAAGGGCCTTGGTGCGCAATCTATTCTGGTAATTTGGATACATGGCACTTTAGAAATTGCCTGTGCAGTAATTGCCGGCGGCGCGGGTTTAGTATTGGGAAACGGGATTCTTTTTCCAAAAACCTATAGCCGTATGCAGGCTTTTAAACAGAATGCAAAAGATGCAACGAAGATTGCTTTGGGCATTACGCCTATAATTTTACTGGCTGCCTTTTTTGAAAGTTTTGTCACCAGACATACAGAAATGCCTTTATACCTAAGCTTGATAATTTTAATTGCTTCGCTTGGCTTTATGATCTGGTATGTCATTATTTTACCTTACCAACTATTTAAACGTACTCAATTCCCTATTTAACAATGGCGCAACCTGTAGAATTTAAAAAAACACGAGAATTTGGAGAGCTTATTGGCGATACCTTTCTGTTCTTAAAACAAAATATTAAACCGCTGGCGAAGGCATTACTTTACCTCTGCGGACTTTTTATCGTTGCCGGAATACTTACCAGTATCCTTTCACAAATGAACTTGCTGGATTACACTCGCAGCGATATGCGCTCTCCGGCGTATCCCAGAAATACCTGGGCAAAAATTGTAAGCTGGCAATATTTTCTTTCTATGGTTTTTGCTATGGCTTATGCCAATTCACTTTATGTAACCATTTTAAGCTACCTAACTTTGTATGTAGAAAAAGGAAATGTTGCGCCTTCGCTTCTTGAAGTTTGGGGATATTACAAGTATTACTTTTTCAGGCTTTTGGGAAGTAGCTTTCTACTGACCATTTTCTTCGTAATCTGTTTAGCCTGTTGTTTAGTTCCGGGAATCTATATTTTTCCAATGATAAGTATTTTCTATCCTGTTATGATTATGGAAAATGCAGGTTTCAGGTATACGTTTAACCGTTCATTTAAACTCATTAAAAATGAATGGTGGGCGTCTGCAGCGGTAATTCTAATCATCTGGATTATTGCTTATGCACTGGCATTGTTTATTCAAATCCCATCTTTTGCGATCATGATGATCAGCACACTTTCACATGCAGAAAGGCCTTTTAGCAATGCCTATATTATTTTGAATGCTATTGGCAGTTACCTGTCTTACATTTTTTTTTCTATACCGGTAATCACGTCTACTTTAATCTATTTCAACCTGGTAGAGAAAAAAGAAAACAGTGGTTTAATGGAAAGAATTGGAAATCTCGGATCTGATACCGGAGCGCAAGAAATCAATGCAGAAGAATATTAACAGGGGTATTTTAGTGCTATGTTTACTGTTTTGTACACTTACATATAAAGCTGTTGCTGCGCATACAAATACGGCTAAAAAATCAATCGTTCAGAAGGATAGCAGCCAGATCAAAATTCGGCAAATAGATTCTCTCGCCATAGAAAAATACAGTAAGCAAAGCGATTTCATGTACAAAGAAATTTCGCCGGAACAACAAAGTTTATGGCAAAAATTCTGGCGATGGATTTGGGATTTGATTAACCGGATTTTTTCAGGCAAATCTTCAGATAGCGGATTTGTGAAAATACTCTTCCTCATTTTAAAATATCTGATTATAGCCGCAACAATTGGTACAATCATTTTCATCATCTTAAAATTGTGGGGTGTAGATTTAAAAATACTGACCGGAAAATCCGAAAAAGTTGATGTTCCTTATCATGAAACACTGGAGAATATTCATGAAATTAACTTTGAAGATCAGCTAGATGCCGCTATCCAACAATCGAACTATCGCCTCGCTGTTCGTTTATTATACCTCAGAACATTAAAAAAATTAAGCGATCAGGAACTGATCAACTGGTTGCCGGATAAAACAAATAAAACCTATGTTAGTGAAATTCAAGATCCGCAAAAAAGTGCAGAATTTTCTATTTTAACCAATCAGTTTGAATACATCTGGTATGGAGAATTTCATATAGACAAATCCGGTTTTGAAAACCTACAAAAATCTTTTCACCATTTTAACCATAAAAAGGCATGAGCGGATTGAAAAGATATCTTATTGTAAGTGCCATTTTAATGCTGTTGTATCTTTTGGCTCAATTTTTTAAACCAAAAGAAACCAACTGGACGGCAACCTTATTAAGGGAAGATAAAATTCCATTTGGCACCTATATTCTGGATCGGCAAATAGCAGATATTTTCCCGGATGTTATTGTACAGAAAACAGAAAATCCGATTTACAATACACTTAAGGAGGCCAAACCAAAAGGAAAATCCAACTATCTGATCATTTGTTCAGACTTGAAAATAGACAAACTGGATTACAAGGCGCTTACAAACTTTATAAAAGAAGGAAACCATGTATTTATTGCGACATTTAACCTGCCGAAAGTTTTAACAGATTCACTCAAACTGCGTATTACTTCAGACTTTAACAATGCTAAAGATCTTCCTATACAATTTACAAACCCTGCATTTGCGCAAAAGAAAGGTTTTGTCTTTGATAAATCTATCGCCGAGCAATATTTTAACAAAATAGACACAGCTAAAGCTATTGTACTTGGAGAAAGAGCCGGAAAAGCTAATTTTTTACAATACAAATTTGGAAAAGGTGCCTTGTTTATCAGCCCAAATCCTTTACTTTTCACCAATTACAGCCTGCTAAAAGCCGATGGGCGAATGTATGTTTCTAAAGCGCTTTCTTATTTACCAGAAGCGAAATTTTTAATTTGGGACGAGCATTTTACGCGCCCGCAAATAGAAGATCAATCGCCATTACGTACTATTTTCAAATACAGTGAATTGAAATGGGCGTATTTACTTAGTCTTTTTGGATTACTTGCTTTTGTACTTTTTGAAATTAAACGCCGGCAAAGAATTATACCAGTTGTTGTGGCGCCCACAAATACGTCTGTAGAATTTGTTGAAGTAGTTGGCCGTGTTTACTATCAGCAACGCAACAATACAGACATTGCCCTAAAAAAAATCAGTTATCTGCTGGAATACATTAGAAGTAAATACCGCATCAAAACGCTTGAGTTAAACGAAGAATTTAAGACTTCACTAACCGGCCGTTCTGGTGCACAAGAAAAAACAGTAGCATTTTTATGTACAACAATTAACCGTATAAAAGCTACCAAAGAGATAAAAGATTCAGACTTGATTGAACTGAATAAAATTATAGAAAAATTTTACAAAGAAGACCAATAAGATATGGAACAGGAAATGTTTAACCAACGTACAGATTTGAGCGAGCTGAATGCCGCCGTGATGCAGATCAGGCAAACTTTGGCTAAGATAGTTGTTGGACAAAAAGAAACTGTAGATTTATTGATTGCAGGTTTACTTGCAGACGGACATTTACTGCTGGAAGGTGTGCCCGGAGTTGCCAAAACATTGAGCGCCAAATTATTGGCAAAATGCATTTCGGCCAGTTTCTCCCGCATTCAGTTTACACCAGATTTAATGCCTTCTGATGTAATTGGAACAGCGGTTTTTAGTCCGAAAACAGGAGAATTTCAGTTCAGGCACGGGCCAGTTTTTGGCAATCTGATCTTGGTTGATGAAATTAACCGCGCACCTGCAAAAACACAATCTGCACTTTTTGAGGCAATGGAAGAACGCCAGATTACTGTTGATGGAACAACATATCATTTAGATGAACCATTTATGGTACTTGCTACTCAAAACCCGATCGAACAGGAAGGAACTTATCGGTTGCCTGAAGCTCAATTAGACCGTTTCTTATTCAAAATTGAAGTGAAATACCCAAGTTTGGAAGAGGAAATTGAGATTTTGGTGAATCAACATCAGCAAAAAACAGAGCATCAGCTTCAAGAAATTACGCCAGTGTTGAACATAGAACAAATTAAATCGTTGCGCGCTACTATAAAATCGCTCTTTGTAGAGCCGAAACTACTTGCATATGCGGCACAAATAGTGCACGAAACCCGAAGCAATAAATCCCTGTTTCTGGGCGCTTCGCCGCGGGCGTCACTTGCCATTGTGAACAGCGCCAAAGCTGTTGCAGCAATGGAAGGACGAGATTTTGTAACACCAGATGATATTAAAAAAGTTGCCATTCCGGTACTTGCGCACCGTGTAATGTTAAGTCCGGAGAAAGAAATGGAAGGTTTAACACCTGCAGATGTAATCAGCCAGATGATTAAAAAAATTGAGGTACCCAGGTAGATGAAGAGCTTTTTCAGAAAATATTATACAGATCTTTTTTTAAACCGGCGTTTATTTCTTGCGCTGGGTTTCTGTGTGGTATTATTTGTGTTTTCTTTTTTCCTTCCGTTAATCGGCAATATGCCTTATTTCATTTTTACGGCTTTAATTGCGCTGATACTGATTGACCTTATTTTGCTTTTTAGAACCAAAAAAGGCGTTTTCTTACATCGGGAAATCCCGGAACGGTTAAGCAATGGCGATGAAAATGAAATCAACATTTATCTCGAAAGTTTCTATCCTTTTGAAGTGAAAATTGGTTTGATTGATGAAATCCCTTTTCAGTTTCAAAAACGAGATTTATGGTTTGATGCGCGTTTAGAGCCACACACGCAAAAAGTAATTGCGTATTATTTGCGGCCAACCAAGCGTGGTGAATATGAATTTGGGCAAAGCCGTTTGTATGTCCAAAGTCCGTTGGGTTTATTAAGCAGGCGCTACAATATTGGTACGTATAAAACGGTTCCGGTTTATCCGTCATTTTTAAAAATGCGGCAGTATGAATTGATGGCCATATCTAACCGACTTACAGATTTTGGTATTAAAAAAATACGCAGAATTGGCCACAGCATGGAATTTGACCAGGTAAAGAATTATGTTCCAGGTGATGATTACCGAACTGTAAACTGGAAGGCAACGGCCAGAAGAGGCGATTTAATGGTCAATTCTTATACGGATGAAAAAGCGCAACATGTTTATTGTGTAATAGATAAATCGCGCACAATGAAAATGCCTTTTGATGGATTGAGCTTGCTGGATTATGCCATAAACGCAAGTTTAATTTTAAGCAGCGTAGCTTTGGTTAAAGAAGATCGTGCTGGTTTAATTACCATTGCAGAAAAAGTTGGAAGCATTGTGCCTGCAGATCGCAAAGCAACACAACTGAATAAAATTATGGAAGTATTGTACAAAGAAAAAACGCGTTACCTGGAAACAGATATGGAAGCTTTGTACATTGCCGTCAGATCTACTTTGAAGCAAAGAAGTTTGGTGGTTTTTTTCACAAATTTTGAAACCATGTCTGCATTAGAAAGACAGTTACCTTATCTAAAACGCATAGCTAAATTTCATCTGTTATTAATCGTGTTTTTTGAAAATACGACCTTAAAAACAATAAGTGAAACACCAGCTGTAGATGTTGAAGGTATTTACATCAAAACCATTGCAGAAAAATTTGCTTTCGAGAAAAAACTGATTGTAAAAGAACTGGCTAAACATGGGATACTCAGCGTATTGTCTACACCAGAAAATCTCACCGTGAATGTGGTTAATCAATATCTGGCATTGAAAGCGCAGCAAAAAATATAAAGCGACTTTTTCAAGTAATCACCATATAAAAGATATAAGAACATTGAGCCGGTTATACGTTCGATTATCAGAATTATAAAATAGAAACCGTTTTTTACAGCCCGAAACTTATTTGTTCTTTAATGTCTTATATGGTTAATTCTGTACACTTGTTTATTTCGGCAAGGCCAACATTGTCATGTTTACCTTGCCGAATTAAATAACACCTTCCTTATTCTTCTTCTCTGAAATAGACCTTATAAAAGTTCATCGATTTATCATCGTCATAACCTTTTTCAATCAGCTCTTTATTGCCGTGTATATAAATGTGAAAATTCTTATCCAGCTTTAAAACGCTTTTATACACACGCGCCTGTTTTTTAACAGCGGCTTCTGCAATTTCAAAAGTATCGGCTATTGGCGTTTCAAATTCCTGTTCGTAATTCTTTTTAAAATTTTTAAATGATTCTATTCCTTCATTGTTTCCGATAACTTCCTGACTAAATTCATCAATATCAAAGGTTTCTTTTTCTTTGAAATATTTCATTGAACGGTTAAGCAAATCTATTTTATCTGCTTTACTGATTTCAAATTCATCATCCAGTTTCTGGGTTACGAAATTTTTGTAAACGCCCAAAACATTGTTGGTTTGGTTGTATGCATCATTCCTGATTTTCAGTTTCAGAAACTCATCTTTCCAGTAAACGGCGGCCTCATTACTGCTTTTTGCCTGATCCAACACGACAACTTTATAGCCTTCTTCAGCATCCGTATTGAAAATCAAACAGCCCTTATCTAATTTATTAATGCTGATGGCTTCTTGCTCATAACTCATATTAAAGCCGTCCTGTTCAGGATATACTTTAAGGTAAGTGTCCTTTGTTTCAGATTTAAAAATCCCGATTACATCCAAAAGCTCTCCTTCAATCTGCACTTTCTCAAAATACGCCACGTACAATTCACCTGCTTTAATCTTCGGATGGTTGGCCACATCATATAAATATTTAGCCAACTGCTCAGAGTTTTCGTGAAACAACTTATTGTTTTCAAAAATTTCTTGTGCAAAATGGTACACTTCATTCAGTTTTAAATTATCACTGGAATGGTAAAAACGATATACTTCATTTACTTTTTCGAAAGGTTTTAAAAAATACTGCATCAGAAGATTGCCCAGCAATTCATCATCAATATTTAATGGTGCATCACTCAGTTTATAATATTCTTCCAGTACTTTATTTCCGGTGTGGTGAATGGAAAGTTGCTTTAAAGAAGCTTCGAAAAAAGTTGTCATAGCGGCAAAAGTAGTAAAACCTGCGCAAAATATGTTTCAAAAACAGGGGCAAGGCATACTAAATTTTAACGCAAAAAGCCAGACTTATATCTGCTATTTTTTGGCGATCAAACCAATTTGCATAGAATGTTTAAGCGCATCAGTACTGTTTTCAAATAAACATGTATGGATACCAAGCTCCTCTATCGCATGTAGAATTTGCTGGGTTTGGCTTGTGTTTTTCTTACGGATGTTCCGGATATAAATGGCTTCTATATTTTGCGGATATTTTTCGGCAATAGCCGAGTAAATCATCGGATCTTGCTGAGAGTTATCGCCAAAAAATATAAACCGCTGATTGGGAAAAGCATCTAAAATTCGCATTACACGAAGTAATTTCCCTTCGTGTCCGGTTTTGCCGGTTTTTATTAGATCACTCCAGTGTTTAAGGGTATTGAGCAGAAAAGCACCATTTGGCAACTTATTAAAATGAAAGGTTTCTACAAGGTAATCGTATAAGTTCCATTCGCTGCTACTTACATAGAAAAATGGATTTGGTTGTTCTGCCGATGTATGTGCTGTGGCCAATTGCTGGTAGTGATTTGCTGCATCGGGAAAAGTTTTCCGCGTATGCGGGTTTTTGATAAATAACTCGCGCAAGCGGCGTGCAATGGTTGCCGAGTGCGAAACCATAACCGTATCGTCTACATCAGAAATGAATGCATATTGTGTAATGTGAGGTACATACACTTTACCTTCTGCAGATGCAATAGTATTGCCATCGGGGTCAACCGCATCAACTTTAACATAATGCCAGCCGGCCGGAACATCCTGCTCTGCAGCCCATTCAAATTTAAAAAAACCATCGTCTTCGGTTTTATTGTAAATAGTTTGATCAAAAAACTGCAAACGAACATCAACAAAGGAAAATGGTTTTACGATAAAAAGTTTAATCAGACGGAGAATATTTACGAAGATATTATTGCTGTAGGTCTGCGTTGTTTTCGCTCGATATTTGAAGACGTGCCCGTAAACTACCAGATTTTGTTTATGGCCATAACCATTATAAATTTTTACGCTCATTTTATCCATTAAATGCAAAACACTGTAGAGAAAGAGTTGTTTGTGTAAATAAAATTGCCCGCCTGAAATGAAACTACTATTTATTGTAAACCCTGGTTCCGGAAACCACGATCTGGATCTGAATACCCTGATTGTATCTTTTCTTAAAGACAAAAATGCAGATTATGAAATTTATGAATTGCCGAAAGATTGCCATTTAGAGGAAATTAAAAGTAAAATTTCTGAGGTTAAACCAGATCGGGTTATTGCTGCCGGAGGTGATGGAACATTGAAACTGGTAGCAGAATGTACATTAAATACAGATTTGCCAATCGGCATTTTGCCTGCAGGTTCTGCAAATGGGATGGCAAAAGAACTCGGAATCCCGACGGACATTGATGCCGCACTTGAAGTTGTGCTTAGTGGCACGCCGAAAAAAATACACGCGATAAAACTAAATAACGAGCTCTGCATTCATTTATCCGATTTGGGTTTTAATGCTTTCCTGGTGAAAAAATTTGATTCATTACCAGAACGTGGAATGTTGGCTTATGCAAAAGCAACCTGGCACGCATTATGGAACCACAAAAAAATGCAGGTAGAATTAAATATTGAAGGAAAAAAAGTAAACTCTGCTGCTGCAATGGTGGCCATTGCCAATGCAACCATGTACGGAACAGGTTTAAAGATTAATCCGGATGGCAAACTGAACGACGACTTGTTTGAAATTGTTCTTGTAAAAGATTATTCTTATCTGGAAATTCTGAAAATCTGGTTCACAAAACTACCTTTTAACCCGAAAAAAATTGAGGTTTTTCAAACCAAGAGGGTTTCCATAAAATCTAAACATAAAGCACACTTTCAGGTGGATGGCGAATATATTGGCAAAATAAATACGGTAGAAGCATCAATCTTAACAGATGCCATTACCATAATAACTTAAGGCCAAATTTGGCGGTGTGTTTTTATGCTAAAATACAGACGGAAAAATTCTGCAACAAAACAAAGTCGAAACAACAGATTGAACCAATTGTCGCCGAGGTGAAGCAATTCTGGAATGTACGTGATAAACCCGAAAGAGAAGATCCAGACCACCAATCGAAAAGGAAATTGAATGTAATACGTAATGAAGCCAAATTTCTTGAGCGTGAATAAGCCTGTTGCAGAAACAAACAAAGACAGAAACAAGGGAAGAAGTAAAATAACTTTAGCTTGCGAAAGTACCTGATGTGGAATTTCATTTAAGTGTGTGATGATGTTCCAGAATTGCGAAGACAATAAGACTACGCTGAGCACATCCAGCAGGGCAAAAATTTTAATCCAGTTTCGCATTATTTACAGTATTTAGCCAGGTATTCATCGGCAAGTGTACTGCCTGTATTTTTCACAAAATTAAAATCGGTGCATGCGCCTTCCTTATCGCCCTGTTTAATTTTTTTTAATCCATTCTGAACGCGTTCTGATAAATATTCATCATCAATCCCCAGCTGATTTTTAAGGGCAATAATTTGTGCTTCCTGGCCAGGTTTAGCGTGGTCTATATGTTGGTAGAAATTTAAAACGGTATTGGTTAATCTTTCATCTGCCTGATAAGCCTGTATAGAAGCCTGAATATCTTTAGGATTTTTAGTTTCGCAATTGTAACCAGACAATACAAAATTTACGGGCACAATTATATAAATTGTACTATCATAACCTGCCGGAATTTGCCATTTTCCGCTACTTAACCGAACCAATCTTAGCGCTTCTTCGTCTAATTCTGTAATAATGCCTTTGGTAATTTTAGATGCATAAACCTGTCCGTTATTATCCAGTTTAAAGCGCACATTAACCAAACCCTGAATGCAATTTTGTTTAGAGAACTGCGGATAAATGGTGTTTTCGCGCAGAAAATTTGCAAAACCATCTTTCCCGCTTTTAAACTGCAACTGTGCAGAAGCGCGGGTACAGAATAAAATTAAACAGAAAACGATTACATTTTTCATTGGTGTAATTTACGTAAAATCCTTATAAAGCGATTGTCTAATCTACAAATGCTATTGCATTAAACCTTGTTTAAAAGCCGAAGGTTTGTTGAAGGATTAGATTTGGATCTGGGCAATTTGCGAGATAACGCGCTCGCTCACTAAAACGGCATACACCTGGATAATCACCGGCTTTACCTTCCATATCGAGTATCAATTGGAAATGTAAATGTGGCGGCCAGCTGCCATTTTCGTCTGGATTGCCAAGACGTGTAAATTCCTCTCCCGCAGCAATAACTTTCCCTTGAAACAACCCATCAAGCGAAGCGAAACTCAGGTGGCCGTAAAGCGCGTAAAATATAAAACCGCTAAAATCATATTGCAAAATAATGGTTGCACCATAATCGCCGAAGTGATCGTTATTGGCGAAACTGTGCACTACCGCTTCGTGAAAATTATAGATTGGCGTTGCTGCCGGTGCCCAAATATCTACACCCAAATGTAACCTGCGAGGTTCTTCTGCTGATGAAAAATGCGCACTGCGCGAATAAATGGTGCGGTGCTCATCGTATCCGCCAATGCCGTAACGGGCACGGTTTAGCGTTAGTTTTTGATTCACCCATTTAGAAAAAAGGTATGTGTCGTTTAAAATCTCATCGCTAAGCTCGGTGTTAGCGACGGTAAAATCCAATTGGAATACCCGATCAATTGAGGCATCAAAATTTACAACCTGCTTTATTTCAGACTTTTTTGATTTTACCAGCTGCTTAAAATCTTCCATCAACAGAAACTATTTCTTAGTAAGTGCTAATACAAAAGCTCCGCATACAGAATATGGCGGAGCTTTATAAATTCTTTTGAAAAATTAATTATTCACTTTCATCCGTCTCTTTACGTTCTTTGGCAATTTTGTCAAATAGGTGATCCATACGTTCTACATATTCATTGGTATCGTCAACAAAAAATGTCAATTCAGGAACCACACGTACCTGATGTCTAATTCTTGCGCCCAGTTTATAACGGATTTCGCCAGAATGTGCATTGACTGTATTGATGGATAATGTTGTATTGTTGGTGTTAAAAAAACTCAGGTATACTTTTGCAACGGCCAGATCTGGCGATACCCTTACGCGGGTAATGGTTACCAATGTATTCGGCAAATATACAGCACCTTCTCTTTGAAAAATCTGTGCCAATTCCTCTTGTATTACTCCGGCAAATTTCTGCTGACGTTTACTTTCCATGTTAATTAAGTTTAGCAATGTTTTATCCATTGCGTGGTGGCCAAACTTGGCGGTAATCTAATATAATAAATTATCGTAAGGGTACCTTGCTGTGTGTACAGCTTTTACCTTATCATACAATAACGTTTTGAACTCTTCGATATTTTCTTTCTCTGTAGCCGATACAAACAATACCGGAACTTTATCGTGGCTCATCCAACTGCGTTTAAATTCATCCAGCGTAAGTTTTCCATCGTCGTCTTCATCATCCGTTTCTGGCGATACATAGGCATCAATTTTATTGAAAACCAGAATCATATCTTTATCTATTGCGCCAATATCTTTAAGTGTTTCATTTACGGTATGAATCTGATCTTCAAAATTTGGATGCGAAACATCTACAACGTGTACCAGAATATCTGCTTCACGGACTTCATCAAGCGTAGATTTAAAACATTCTACCAGATGATGCGGCAGCTTGCGGATAAAACCGACAGTATCTGAAAGTAAAAAGGGTAAGTTTTCGATCACCACTTTACGTACTGTTGTATCTAAAGTTGCAAAGAGTTTATTTTCAGCAAATACCTCAGATTTTGCAAGCATATTCATAATAGTTGATTTGCCTACGTTGGTATACCCCACCAATGCAACACGAATAAGCTGACCGCGGTTTTTGCGTTGCGTTTCATTCTGTTTGTCAATTTGCCTCAAGCGCTCTTTAAAAAGCGTTATTTTAGACAAGATAATACGTCTATCCGTTTCGATCTGACTTTCCCCCGGACCACGCATCCCGATACCACCTTTCTGGCGTTCTAAGTGGGTCCACAAACGTGTTAACCGTGGCAAAAGATATTGAAGCTGTGCCAGCTCTACTTGTGTTTTTGCTTGTGCAGTTTGTGCCCTTCCGGCAAATATGTCGAGGATTAGATTACTTCTATCTAAGATTTTAACGCCCATTTCGCGTTCAATGTTTCGAAGCTGTGAAGGAGATAATTCATCGTCAAAAACAACAAGATCAATTTCCTCTGCTTTTACATATGCCTGAATGTCTTCCAGTTTTCCTGTACCAACAAAAGTTGCACGGTCTGGCTTCGTCATTTTTTGCGTAAAGTATTTCTCTACTTTCCCTCCGGCCGTATCCACCAAAAAGGCAAGCTCTTCCAGATATTCCCTGGCTTGTTCTTCAGAAGTTCCGGGTGTAATTACACCTACTAAAACCGCCCTTTCTTGTTTTACAGCGGTATCATAAAATTTCTTTTTTCCCATGTATTTCCACAAATATACGAAATTTGCCTGCCCTTAAATCTTTTGCCTTGCAAAGTGCCTACCTAAATAATTGAGCAGCTGAAAAAAACAAGACTATTTAGCGCTGCCGCGCGATAACCTTTCTGGCATTTACCAGATAGATATAATTGAGCATACAAAATGATGCCACAGCACCAAATGTATGCCATAGAAAATGTGTTCCAATCGCCAATATGCTCCAATGGTCTGCAATGCGGAAAGTGAGAGCAAATACGAATGCAATAAGCGCAAAACCTACCCATTTCCCATTTTTCCAATCGGTTTTAATCATGTAACCAAAAACGGGGAACAATACCAACGCAGCCATAAACGCATAATTGATGTTGATAAAAATCTGGAAATCGCCACCCTGAAATTGCCGCCGAAGAAAAAACTGAAAAGCGGCGTAAATCAATACAATGGCTAATGCCCAATACCATCGGGTAATTTTGGATAAGAAATAAACTCCTGCCGAAAGGCATAACAACATAATTGGAATCCAATCCATCATGATGAATATTGGCCAGCGCCTTAAACCATGATAGGTTGTTCCACCAATCCCTCCAATATATAGCAAAATAAGTGCGAGTGTCAGAAATTTATGATGCGTAAAGTTGCCCCAAAGTTTAAACGTCCAATATACCGCAATAAGCAGAAAAAAACCGCTGGTAATGGTGTTAAATGGCTCCGGAAATAGCTGGGCAAGATTGGTTTCGGTGTACAAGGTTCCACCATCTGGAGGGTTCTGTATCATAAGTTTGCTTTTACTCTTAAAAAACGAAAATCGCTATTGAAAGTTTGTATCGTTTATGCTAAAAACCCAGAATAGATTTCTCCACCTGAAATCGGCATTCAATGAATCTGCTAAAAAAATTTCCCCGCCTGAAATGGCGTTCGAAATCAAGGATTAGTCTAAATATCAAATTTAATCCCTTGTGCCAGCGGTAAGGTTGTAGAGTAATTAATGGTATTGGTTTGCCTGCGCATATATGCCCGCCACGCGTCAGAACCACTTTCTCTGCCACCTCCTGTTTCTTTTTCTCCACCAAAAGCGCCACCAATTTCTGCTCCTGAGGTACCAATATTCACGTTGGCAATTCCGCAATCAGATCCATTTGCCGAAAGGAAAAGTTCTGCTTCGCGCAAATTCTGCGTCATTATAGCAGACGACAATCCCTGAGGCACGGCGTTTTGCAAAGCAATCGCTTCATCAATAGTTTTATATTTAATCAGATATAAAATGGGTGCAAAAGTCTCGTGCTGTACAATCTGAAAATCGTTCCTCACTTCAGCAATGCAAGGTTGAACGTAGCAGCCACTCTGGTAATGTTCGCCCTGCAATACACCACCTTCAACAATAAAATTTCCACCTTCTTTTTTACATTGCCCAATAGCGGTTAAATACGAAGCAACAGCATCTTTATCAATTAATGGCCCAACATGATTTTGCTGATCCAACGGATCGCCAATTTTCAGTTGTTTATAGGCTTTTTCGAGTTTTGACGTGAACGCATCATATACACTTTCATGAATAATTAACCTTCTGGTTGATGTACATCTTTGTCCGGCTGTACCAACAGCGCCAAAAACAGCACCAATCAGACTCATATCCAAATCTGCATTTTCAGAAATTATAATGGCATTATTTCCGCCCAGTTCAAGCAAGCTTTTGCCCAAACGCGAGGCTACAGCTGTGGCAACAGCTTTCCCCATTCTGGTAGATCCGGTAGCCGAAATTAAAGCCACACGCACATCATTACTCATTACTTCTCCGAGAGAAGATTTTCCTAAAACCAAATTACATACGCCTTCGGGTACATCATTCGCGATGAATACACTAGAGAGAATATGCTGACAGGCAATTGCCGCCAGGGGTGTTTTTTCTGATGGTTTCCAGATACAAACATTTCCGCAAACCAGTGCAAGTGCTGCATTCCAGCTCCAAACCGCAACCGGAAAATTAAATGCAGAAATAATCCCAACAATACCTAAAGGATGCCATTGTTCATACATTCTATGGTTTGGCCGCTCGCTGTGCATGGTTAAACCATACAATTGCCGCGACAGGCCAACTGCAAAATCACATATATCAATCATTTCCTGAACTTCGCCCAAACCTTCCTGTAAACTTTTCCCCATTTCATAAGAAACCAGTGTGCCGAGATTCTGTTTATTGTGGCGCAACGCATCGCCAAACTGGCGGACAATTTCTCCGCGTTTTGGAGCAGGAATGTTTCGCCACAAAGCAGCTGCAGATTGTGCTTTTAAAACCACTTCATCATAATCTGCGGCATTGGCCAGTTTTGCCTTGGCAATCAAATCTCCGTCAACGGGAGAAAAACTATCCAGCGTACCGGTATTGTCTTTACCGCCCCAAATGCTTCCGGTACTAAATGCAGGATTGTTCTGAACAATGCCAAGCGCAGTCAAAACGGATTGAATATCTGTTCTCATATATGTAACGATTTACACAAAAAAACAAAAAATAAAACAAAGGCTGTTACATTTGAAGCTTGAGTTGGACTTAAATCTATCTTTAAAACATGAATCTTCACACAAAAATAAATATGAACACAAAACTAATCGTTTACAGTGCGCTAATCGGTTCGGTACTTTGGGCCAGTCCAGGTTTCGCACAGAATCAAACTGCAGAAAATAACAATAAATTAGCGATTTACCGAACAACAGCAACAAAAATTAACGATCTGGTGCACACCAAACTGGATGTCTCTTTCGACTACGCAAAGCGATATTTGTATGGCAAAGAATGGCTTACGGTAAAACCGCATTTTTATCCAACAGATTCACTTACGCTAGATGCGCAGGGAATGGATATCAAATCTGTTGCACTGCTTGGAACCAAAGGCAACCAGCCTTTAAAACATGTTTACCAGAACAACAAACTGTACATCACGCTGGATAAAATGTATAAAAACACAGAGAAGTATACGGTTGTAATTGAATATACGGCAAAGCCGGATGAACTGAAAGTGCAGGGCAGCGCGGCCATTACCGATGCGAAAGGACTATATTTTATTAATCCCGATGGTACGGATAAAGACAAACCAACACAAATTTGGACGCAAGGCGAAACAGAATCTTCATCGGCCTGGTTCCCAACAATAGATAAACCTGATCAGAAAACAACACAGGAAATTTCCATCACCGTAAAATCTAAATACGCAACCTTATCCAACGGAAAATTAATTAGCCAGAAAACCAATACAAATGGGACCAGAACAGATATCTGGAAAATGGATTTGCCACACTCGCCGTATCTATTTATGATGGCTGTAGGCGATTTTAAAATTACTAAAGATGCGTATAAAGATAAAGAGGTGAGTTACTATCTCGAACCAAAATATGCACCTTTCGCAAAGCAGATTTTCGGCAAAACCCCGGCAATGATCAAGTTTTACAGTGATTTGCTTGGCGTGGATTATCCGTGGAATAAATATGCGCAGGTTGTTGCCCGCGATTATGTTTCTGGCGCCATGGAAAATACAACTGCTACTTTACACGGCGAACAAGTACAAAAAACCGATCGCGAATTGCTGGATGGAAACGAAGAAGGAACGATTGCTCACGAACTCTTCCATCAATGGTTTGGAGATTATGTAACGGCAGAATCCTGGAGCAACTTAACCATGAACGAATCTTTTGCCACTTTCGGTGAGATTATCTGGCATGGAAAAGATGCCGGCAAAGATGCCGAAGATAAATCGCGTTACGATAAACTTCAGTCTTACCTGGGTTCTACCAAAAATGGTGAAAGTCCTGTTTTAGCGCGTTTTCATTATAATGATAAAGAAGATATGTTTGATAACGTGAGTTATGCAAAGGGATCAATTATTTTATACGCGTTAAAAAACCAAATGGGTGATGCGGCTTTCTATAAATCTCTTAATAAATACCTCACCAGCAACGCTTTTAAAAACGGAGAAACACATCAGCTTCGCCTGGCGATGGAAGACGTAACCGGAAAAGACTGGAGCCCATATTTTAATCAGTGGTATTATGCTGGCGGCCATCCAATACTGAGTATTGATTATGGTTATGAAAATGGAAAAGCGAGCATAAAAGTTAAACAAACTCAGGATGCTTCTGTGCAGACATTTACCTTGCCAATAAATGTTGATATCTATGCTGGCGGAAAAAAAATCCGCAAAGAAATCGTTATTGATAGTCGTGAACAAACATTCACTTTCGATGTGGCACAAAAACCTGAGCTGATTGATTTTGATGCAGACAAAATTTTGGTTGGAGAACTTAATGACAATAAAACAGCTGAGAATTATTATTTCCAATACAAAAATGCTGCGAGCTATGCCAACAGAATTGAAGCCATTCAGTTTATTATGCAAAGCAAAGCTGCCGCCGGACAACGGATATTATTGGCTGCTTTAAAAGATGCATCGGCAGATATCCGCGCTTTGAGTATTGACGGTTTGAATTTGACTGATACACAAATCAAATCTGCTGCGCTTCCAGTTTTGCTTCAGATTGCCAAAACAGATAAGGATACCGAAGTACGCGCAACAGCAATTGCGAAACTTGCAGAAACTGCCGATCCAGCGTATAAAACTATTTTTACAGAGGGTTTAAAAGACCGTTCGTATAAAGTAATTGGCGCTTCTATTGCTGCCTTAGCGAAATCTTCTCCTCAGGAAGCATTTTCTGCATTGGCAGCAATGGATCAAGACACGAAAGACCATATTTCAGAAGCTGTAGCTGTTTTATACATTGAAGATCCGAAGGATGAATACCAAGTTTTTTATGAAGATATTATGGTGAAAGGAAGTCGTCAGAGCGTATTTTCAGTGATTGGTCAGTATTTCCAGTATCTTCGGGCGAACAGCAATCCGGAGGTCACCGAAAAAGGCGTGAAAAGTATAAAATCTGCGATAGATCGTTTGAAACTTCAAAATTACCTGAATAGTCAACTTTCTGCTGCTTACACCGCTACAGCACAAGGAAAAGCGCAGCAAGCTGCTTCAGCCAATGGCGAAAGCAGAACAAAGCTGCAGAAACAGGCAGATGTATTTAAAAAAGCTGCTGCCGATCTTTCCAATTAAAATCAGAATACTTGATATTATCAGGCTTCACATTTATTTGTGAGGCCTTTTTTTACGGCATAATTTTCCAAGAAAAAATGCCCCGTAAAATGAATTACGAGGCATTAATAAACAAAAAAAATCAATCAACTATTAAGGTCTTGCACCCGTGTAAACGAGTGTATCTGTAGCAGAACGTCTGTTAGGACTTGCACCCCATTCAAATGAAATGTAAATTGTTTTGGTTGCTGGTTCGTAACGACTATCATAACTTGCAACATTTTTTAAAGTTGCGTTAGCGCTACTTTTCATAGTAATTTTATTTGTAGTTGGATTAACAGTAATCAGCAAACCATCTATACCGCCAACACCAGAACCATCAGACCAAACCTGACTAAAATCCAATCCTGTAGCCCCATTTGTTACCAGATCTTTAGAAAGACCTTTAAAGTTGCCGCTTAATACAGGATCTCCTTCTCTAAAAACATAACCCTTAAAGCTGTATTTACCATCGTAACGGTTTCTAACAGCCGTTTTGATTACGACAGAAGCGAAATTTTTACTGATAACGACGCCAGAAGCATCAGTAATTGTAACAGGTAAACCATAAGTTAAATCCGGATTCAACAGTGCGCTGGCAAATTTAACAGGAACCTGAACGCGACGTTGGCCAGCTGGAATGGTGATGGTGGTTGGCATGGTGAATGCCGACGTTGGAATCATCGTCAACTGATCTGAATGTGCCGCGTTATAATTATTGATCAATGCCGGATTAATGGCCAGAGTTACATTGAAAGGTGTATCTCTGGTTGTCGAAGCTGCATAGTTTAAATAGAAAACATAATCGCTCGGTGTATCTTGCTGAATAAGTGAGGTGCTCAATGAATTTACACTTCCATCCCCCATTGGAGTTCCAACTGGGATTTCTATTACAGGGGTTGTACTAGAAAAATCAGGTTGCTCATTTTTGTTTTTCAAGCAAGAGGATAGCAAAAGTACACACAGTACAGCAGCCATTCCTTTTAATATATTCTTATTTTTCATCTTATTCTTTTTATTATTTAACATCCCAGAAAATTCTCGATGTAAATTGATTGATTGTACCTTCAGCACTTACATTTGCCGTATTGGTATTGTATTCTCTTTGCGGATATAACATACGCACCGGAATTTTACGTGTGGTTACAGTTGATGCGATAGAAATAGGCATATCAGCAGGCAGTTCCAAACGTCTGTAATCTGTCCAGGGTTCTATAGCATTTGTACCGTTCATAGCTGCCCACTTTTGTTTGATTATCAAAGCGAGTTTATTCGAATTTGCATCCCAGTTCGCAACAGCCTGACCAGCCAGGTAAGTCTCTGCATCTGTATCTTCCAAATCCAAATACACAAAATTGGCCGTTACTGCAGCTTCGTAAAGTGCCTTCGCGTCACCAGTAATCCAACCACGTTGTGCAGCTTCGGCCTGTAAAAACAAA
This sequence comes from Pedobacter terrestris, assembly GCF_052343045.1. NCBI lineage: Bacteria > Pseudomonadati > Bacteroidota > Sphingobacteriia > Sphingobacteriales > Sphingobacteriaceae > Pedobacter > Pedobacter terrestris. Next base: position 4,474,911 of record NZ_CP180264.1, read on the forward strand.
CTTTCGAAATCTGTCAAAATTGGTTGTTTTTGGTCGAAAGATTTTAATACACCTTCACCAATACTCGAAACCGTTGCTATGGTTTGATCGAAGTTTACATCCTGACCCCATACAAGGCTAACATATGTACTACCTGCACCGTCATTTACGGTGTTGTAAAATCTTCCTAAACGCGGATCATTATTATTTCTAAGAAAATCCATACCGTAGGTACTCGCTAACATATAGCCGTGGCTCGCTGTACGATTTCCGTCTACACCATAACCATAAACTGCCCAAAATGGGTTTTGCTTTCCGGTCGTATTTAGGTATCCCGGATTGTTGAATATACCTTCATCTGTTCCAATAAAGCCAAAACCATTGGCATTAATTTTTGCCAATTCGGCTTTGATGTATGCTTCGCGACCAGGCATTTCAGATTGGCGAAGCAAAATTCTAAGTTTAAGCGTATTTGCAAATTTGCCCCATTTCTGAAGATTTCCACCATTAAAAATGTCTGCTGGTGCATCTGCCGGAAGTACAGTTGCCGTTTTAAATAGATTGGCAGCTGTGTCCAGTTGTTTAGCTAAATCTTCATAAATATCTTGGGCCTTATCATATTTTGGTGTTAAGAAAGAAACAGACTGTGAAGCTTGTGAATATGGAACATTTCCGTAGAAATCTACCAGGTACTGATAGTTCCATGCTTTCATCGTTTTGGCTACAGCAACAAAGAAATTTTGTCCGGTTGCTTTCCCTTGCTTTTCTAAGTAGGCATAGTCATTCAAATTATCGTATGCATTTGCCCACAGCGTTGTAGAGCCGCTCCAGTTCGTAGTAAAATTATAAGACCGTTCCTCATACCAGCCAGAAACACCACCTGGTGTCATCCAGTAGTTCATCCATAAAGCTGCGAAACTGTAAAATATAGATCCTCCTGTTGTATAAGCAGCAGTATTATTTAAAGCGCCCGTTAAAACCAGGGCAGGTTTTGCTGATGTTGCGGTATTCGGATTTTCATTGATATCCAAATATCCTTTTTTACATGCGCCCAGAAAAACAACTGTAGCTGCAAATAAATATATAAATCTCTTTTTCATCTTTTCTTGATAATTAGAAGCCAATTGTAGCTGTGAAACCGTAAATACGAGTTGGTGGCGTTTGATTTAAGTTGTTTACACCTTGTGCATTTCCGGTTCCAACGTTAATTTCCGGATCGGTATAAATGTTATCACTTGGTCTGAACATAAATAGGTTTCTCCCAACCAACGCAATGCTCGCATTTTTAATAAACTTAGCATTCTCTCTTAACCATTGCGCTGGGACTTGATATGCCAAAGAAAGCTCTCTGATTTTCCAGAATGCAGCACTTGAAACGTAGTTCGATGCAGTGTTGGTACGAATACCATCAGACCAGAAAGAACCATTGCCCTGGCTTGTAGTAACATTTGTATTTGGAGTGAATACACCCGGTGAAGTTTCGATAACGGAATTAGGATAGATAAATCTTTCGCGACCGGCTTGACCAGATGTATAACTAATACCTGCAAAATCTAACGTGCTGGCCATACTGCTATAGAAAACATTTCCGCTACGGTATTCAGCTACTCCAGATAAGGTGAAATTTTTGAAAGTAAAGCTTGTATTTACACCTAAAATATGGCTAGGATTGGTTTGTCCAAAATCTTTATTAACTGGATTTGAAAGTGGTAAACCAGTATTTGGATCAACAATTACTCTTCCTTGAGGATCTGTCTGGTAACTGCTCACTTGTAAAGATGGGAAACTCTGTCCAACTACGATATAATTGTTGTCGCCGATTCCCAATTGCGATTGCCCTTGATACAAAGACAAAACTTTATTGGTATTGTAAGAATAATTAACACCCACATTCCATCTGAAACCATTTGACAGGCCGATAACCGGGGCTGCATTTAAACTAAATTCGAAACCTTTATTTTGGCCAACACCAGTATTGATGATTGCACTGGTATATCCTGTTGTTGCAGATAAATCGATACCATTAATGATCTCCTGGTCTTTAGTTTTTTGAATATAAGCAGAAGTTTCTAATGTAATTCTATTATTGAGGAAGCCAATATCGAAACCAATCTCCTGAGAAATCGTCTGTTCAGGTTTTAGATTAGGATCATAAACCGCATTATCAATACTGTAACCAGCGGTATTTCCGTAAGGAAAATTACTTGCCGGACTTAAAGTAGAAATCAAGCGGTATGGATCAATTTGAACCGCGTATACTTTAGAAATACCACCTCGGATTTTCAAATTACTGATGATTTTACTCTCTTTCAAAGCAGGTATCGCATCTGTAAGCGTTATTGCTGCATCTACTGCAGGATAGAAAAACGAGCGATTGCTTTGCGACAGTCGGGAATCCCAATCATTTCTACCGGAAACGTGAATGGTTAGGAAATCGTCATACGTTGCGGTTAAATCTCCAAAAACTCCAAGTTGACGTGAATTGCGCTCTGTTTCTGAACCTACAATCTCACCGGTACGGTTGTTCAAATTGAAAAGATCATCCACAACAAGGTTGTTTCCTTGTGCACTCATGTATTTGTAATTTTTCTGGATTACCTGTGCGCCACCAATTAAGGTGAATTTAAACTTATTCACTGTTTTAGTAGCTGTACCTAAGAAATCTCCCGTATACCTACTTTCAAATTCATTATAATCCCGAACAGATGATCTGGTATACTGTGTAGCAGCACTTGCTTTTCCAGAATCATGCGCAAAATCAGAATAAGTATAAGCGTAATTGAAATCTTTTCCCTGTGAATTTTTAGTACTGATACCTCCACGTGCCATAAAGCTAAGCCAATCTGTCGGCTTATACGTAAGAGAAAGGTTACCTAACAAATCATCCCGGCGTTCTTTATTCCGGTTTCTGGCTAAACCAACATATGGGTTCTGGTAATAATCATTGTAGTAATTATTTGGATTTCCATATAATGAATTGATGTCGCTGTACTCAGATAAAGGTATATTACCCGGAGTATTAATTACATTATTATACACCTGATTGGTACTTTTATCGTAATTTCTCTGTGTATAATTAAATGAATAGTCGGCAGTAAACTTATCAATTTTTCTTGTTCCGTTAATTCGGAATGCTGTTCTGTTTGATTTATCACCAGGAACATACCCTTTACTATTTACGCGTTGTGCATTAATATAGGTTGTTCCATTTTCATTTCCTCCAGAGTAAGAAATATCATTTTGCTCGTCAATGCCTGTTTCAAAGAAGTCTGTTTTTTCATTAGGCTTATAAGTATAAGGAACCATTTGATAAGTACCATCTTCCAATATACGACCAACAGGCCTCAAAGAACCATCAAAACGGTCACCGAATGTCTGGTTCTCAAACGGGGTGTACTGGCCGAAACCAAATTCATCCTGATTCGTACCACCACCAAATTCCGTTTGCATTTTTGGCAGATAAGACAAACGATTCATCAATGTTGAATTTGTATAACTTACTGTTCCGCCATCTGTTGAACCACGTTTAGTACTTACGATGATTACACCATTTGATGCATCAGAACCATACAATGCGGCTGCGTTGGCACCTTTTAAGATGTTAACGTTATCGATGTCGTTAGGATTGATCGCATTCAATTGCGACAAAGGAACAATCACTCCATCCAGCACAAGCAAAGCCTGATTATTACCGGTGAATGAACGGTTACCCCTTAACACAACACGAACCTGATCTCCTGCATCAATCTGATTATTCGCCTGATTGATCTGCAAACCAGCTACTTTACCGGATAAACCCGTTGCAAGATTGGTTGGTCTGCTTGAGGTTAAATCCGATCCTTTAACTTGTTGTGTAGCATAACCAATCTCTTTTGGTTTGCGTTTGATACCCAACGCCGTTGTAACGGTAACTTCATTCAACATTTGCGCATCAGTTTCCAGTTTCACATCCAAAGCAGACTGATTTCCGACAGTCATTTCTTTAGTTACGAAACCAATGTAGGTAAATTGTAGCACATCGTTCGGCGACGCGCTAATCGCGAATTTTCCGTCTGCTGATGTTGATGTTGCTTTTTTGGTGCCTTTGATTAAGACACTCACTCCGGGAAGCGGAAGACCATCGCTAGATCCAACTACTTTCCCTGTTACAGTTTTGTTCTGCGCCATGATTTGGTTGAGGCCACAAAACAAAAACATGAACAAACCCAGTACAAGTTTTTTCATAATTTTCTTAGTAAGTTTTAGTTTAATGTTAGTTTATTCAGCGACAAATGAAAACGGGAGCCTTCAAGTACCGGAAACTATAAGGCTAAAGTAGTAAAAACGTTTTAAAATAAAACTAAAATGTTTTAGTATTTTGTATTATTTTGGTTTCTTTTCGTAAATTGAATTAAATTAAAACTAAGATTTACGTTATTTAACCCGCAAAACCTCAGGCTCGCGCAAAATATCCCCAATCACATGAAAAAAAACATGCTTTTAACTCTAATTAATGTTTTTTGTGCAATATTTACCTTTGCCCAAAACGTAACTGTTGGCCCAAGTGCAAAACCATTGAGAATAACACCTTCAGAAACATTAGAAAAATTTATTTATTACGATACAGATAAATCTCCGAGCACATTAACTACAATTAGCGGAAAAACCTTATCGGTAAAAACGCTAAAATACAATCTCCAGACGCAACAACTGGAGTATACAGATGGCGATAACACCTATGCTATTCAAGATTCCATCAAATCCTTTCAATTAAAGGACAAAACGGGCATTGAGCATATCTTTTTAAAAAAAGCAGACGGCAAAACTTCAATTTTTGTAGAAACGTTGGTAACAGGGAAGCATTCTCTCTTGAAACAACACAGTGCTAAAACAAGTGTATCGGAAGATTGGTATACGAAAAAGCAAGTGAAGAAAATTGTGACACAATCCAATTACTTTACTTTAACGAATGACAAACTGCAACAATTTCAACCTTCCAAAAAAGCTTTAGTTGCGGCCTTCCCAGATAAAAAAACAAAAATTCAAACTTTGATAGATCAAGAAAATCTAGATCCAAGTATAGAGACAGACCTAATCGCAATTTTCACCTCGTTGAATAAATAGTTGAAGGTTCAAGTTCCTATGCAGGATAACATTTTGATATCCTGCATTTTAATTTCTATATTTTTTTAAAATCTCCTGACACCGAAGCCGAGAGACTTTACTTGCCAACACTTATTGACTTCTCTATTACCCGATCTTTAATATTTTATCCTATTTTTGCTACAGAAGGGAAAAGGAACCGCGAAGTTGTTAAAATATATAGATTATCCACACATTTTTATTACAACAAAGAGCTTTATTTACAAGAGTTTACAACTTTTCAGCAATAGGTTGTTAATAATTATTTCAAAAATGGAACATTTATTATTGTAAACTTATAATGTGTTTTTATGCCATTTGGCACGGTTCTTTAATTTTAATGATATGGAAGAAGAGTTCTTTTTTGAATCCAACGAAGACGCACAACGCTCGGTTGAACGTTATGAAGAAATGCTCCGCAACAAGGATCAGTATTTTTTCGATGCGCACGCTTTTGAATACATTGTCGATTTTTACATTGAGAAAAATGATCCGGTAAAGGCACTAGAAGTTGTAGACTACGCAATTAGCCAACATCCTTATGCAACAGTTTTCTTAATTAAACAGGCTCATCTTTACATTTTAACCAACAACCATGAGAAAGCTTTTCTTGCGCTAAATAAAGCAGAGCTTTTAGAGCCATCAGAACCAGACATCTACTTACTGCGCGGAAATATTTTTCAAAACACGGAAAGATATGCAGAAGCGCTGGAAAATTATGAAAAAGCCCTCGGACTGGCGGAAACAACAGATGAGATACTGCTGCAAATGGCTTACGTTTACCAAAGCATGTCTGATTATGAAAGTGCAATCACTTACATCAAGCTCAGCCTGGAACAGAATATGGAAAACCAGGACGGCCTTTATGAACTCGCATTTTGTTATGACGTTTTAGACAAACAAGAAGAAAGCATCAAATTTTACCAGCAATATATTGATACAGATCCGTACTCTTACGCGGCATGGTATAATTTAGGCAACAGCTATCACAAACTCAGTTTATGGGAAAAAGCCATAGATGCTTATGATTACGCCATCCTGATCAAAGAAGATTTCAGCTCGGCTTATTTTAATAAAGGAAATGCACTTGTGCAATTGGATAAATATGCGGAAGCGATAGAAGTTTACAAACAGACTTTTGAATACGAGCAACCCAATGCAGATACGTACTGCGCGATTGGCGAGTGTTACGAAAAGCTGGAAAAAATGGACGAAGCCCGCTCATATTACAAAAAATCGGTTAAGATGGATCCAAAAATGGCCGATGGCTGGTTTGGGATTGGTGTAACCCTGAATTTTGAGGAACGCTACTTCGAATCGTTACATTTTTATAAAAAAGCAATTGATCTTGAAGCAGAAAATCCGGATTTCTGGTTTGCCATGGCAGATGCCTATTATAAACTTGGGCAGATAGATGAATCTATTGATGCTTATGAAAAAGTATTGGAACTTAATCCGGTGGATGTAGAAGCCTGGCTAGATTTCAGCACTGTTTTATACGAACAGGGGAAATTGCTTGAAGCTTCTGAAACCATGGCTCAAGCCATAAAAAATAATCCGGAAGCCGCAGAATTGTATTACAGAATGGTTGCATACCTGTTTGCACTTGGCAATTACAATGATGCCCTGGGTTATCTGGAAACTGCTTTAACTACAGATCCGGACAAACATTATATCCTTTTTGAGTACCTGCCGCAATTGCAGGATAACAGTGCAATTTTAAACGTAATTAACAGATATATCAGGTAACAGCCTTGTGAGAAAAATTTAACAAATAAATCGTAATTTTTTTTTCACTTTTGTACGCATATGAATTACCCATTATTAAACGTTCCTGAACGTCCAGCCAAACCGCGTCAAAAAGGGTTGACCATGGTAATGGATAAAGGATTGAGCTTACGCCAGGTTGAAGATTTTATCGAAGTTGCCGGCGTACATACAGACGTTGTAAAACTCGGTTGGGCAACCTCTCACGTTACCCCAAACCTGAAAGAAAAACTAGCTTTGTACAGAAGTGCAGGCATACCAACATATTTTGGAGGAACACTTTTTGAAGCCTTCGTTATCCGAAACCAGTTTGAAGATTATCAACGCGTTTTAGATCAATATGGAATGGAATACGCAGAAGTTTCTGATGGTTCTATTGAAATTGAGCACGATCGCAAATGCGAATACATTAGAAAACTATCCTCGCAGGTAACTGTAATCTCCGAAGTAGGAAGTAAAGATGCTGCAAAGATTTTTGCACCTTATAAGTGGATTAAATTGATGCAGGCAGAAATCCAGGCAGGCTCATGGAAAGTAATTGCGGAAGCACGTGAAGGCGGAAATGTTGGCATCTACCGCGGAAGTGGCGAAGTGCGTGAAGGTTTGGTAGATGAAATTCTGACACAAATCCCTGAAGAAACCATTATCTGGGAAGCGCCTCAAAAAGAACAACAGGTTTGGTTTATCAAACTTATTGGTGCAAATGTTAATTTAGGCAATATCGCACCAGCAGAAGTTATCCCATTGGAAACCATTCGATTAGGATTAAGAGGTGATACTTTCGATCATTTCTTGAATTTAGGAAAATAATACACTCCATACCGTATCCATACAGGAAACAGCCTTAACTAAACGTTAAAGGTGGTTTCCTGTATTGTTTTGGCGCTAATTTTATATTATGAAGACTTATGGCTTAATTGGCTTCCCGCTATCTCATTCTTTTTCGAAAAAATATTTTACCGAAAAATTTCTGAATGAAGGCATTGCCGATCATCAATACGAACTTTATCCGATAGAAAATATAGATGACCTGGGCGAACTTATTGCCAATCCAGATCTTCGCGGCTTAAATGTAACCATTCCGCATAAGGTAAATGTCCTTCCCTTTTTAAATGAAATTGATGCCGCTGCAGAACAAATTGGTGCTGTAAACTGTATTTCTATCAATCATTTCGAAGGCGAAAGTTACCTGAAAGGCTACAATACCGATGCTTATGGATTTGAAGAATCTATAAAACCATTTCTCAAACCCCATCATACCAAAGCACTTATTTTTGGCGATGGCGGCGCAACAAAAGCGGTAAAATACGTTTTAGAAAAGCTTGGCATTTCCTACATTACTGTAGTTAGAAAACCGACTCCAGGAGCAATTTTATATGCTGAGATTACTCCAGACATTTTAAAAAGCCATACCGTGTTAATCAACAGTACACCGTTGGGTATGTCGCCAAATATTGACACTTATCCAGAAATTGATTATTCTTACATCGGGGCAAAACATCTGGCTTATGATTTGGTTTACAATCCCTTGGAGACTGCTTTTTTAACCAAGGTTGCGGCAAATGGCGGCGCCATCAAAAATGGCTTGGAAATGCTACACAAGCAGGCAGAAAAATCGTGGATAATCTGGAATAAATAGTTTTTAATTCCGTTAATTGCAGGTCCCGTTTAACTGAAAAAATACAATGAAATTAAAAAGCCTTTATCTGTTTTCTATTCTGGCCATATTGTATGCAAGCGCTTGCCAGGATAGAGATTACAGCCCCAAACCCAGAGGCTATTTTAGAATTGTATATCCAGAAAAGAAGTATCAGACTTTTACAGATAATGCGCCTTACGCGTTCAGCTATCCTGTATATGCGAAAGCAGAAAAATATAAAGGCAGAGATGCTGGCAAATATTGGTATAACTTACATTATACTGCATTTAACGGATACTTACATTTAACATATTATGACGTAACTGGAAAACAGGAATACGACAAACTGGTAGAATACGCACGCGAATTGGCATTTAAACACACTATAAAAGCAAGTGCAATTGATCAGAAACTAATCAGTTACCCGGAGCGAAACGTGTATGGAATTTATTATGCCATACAAGGAAACACGGCATCATCTGTGCAGTTTTTTCTTACAGACAGTGCTAAAAATTATTTTCGTGGCGCTTTATATTTCAATGAAAGGCCGCAATATGATTCTATTGAACCTGTTATCAATTTCATTAAGAAAGACATAGACACTATGATTGCGTCTTTCCGTTGGAAAAAATAAAAAAACCCTTAAAAAACATATTACATGATCAACATACAAGTATTTACGTTTAATGCCTATGGCGAAAATACCTACGTTCTGCATGATGAAACCAAAGAATGTGTAATTATTGATCCCGGAATGTATGAAGCTTCCGAGCAAAACAGCCTTGCATCATATATCCGCGAAAATGCGCTGAAACCGGTTTTATTGTTAAATACACATTGCCATCTGGATCATGTTTTCGGGAATAAATTTGTTTGCGATACCTGGAATCTAAAACCGCAGTTTCATGAAGGCGAACTGCCTATAATTGAAGCCATTCCGGGTTATGCACCTTCAATGGGTTTTACGCGTTATGAACTTTCTCCTTTACCAGAAACTTTTTTGCCAACAGAAGGAGAAATCCATTTTGGCCAAAGTTCTCTTAGCCTGATATTTGCGCCCGGCCATTCGCCTGCACACCTTTGCTTTTACAGTAAAGCAGATGGCTTTTTAATAGGCGGCGATGTTTTATTTTACGGCAGCATAGGCAGAACAGATCTTCCTGGCGGCAACCACGCGGAACTCATTAAAAATATCGAGGATAACATTTTCACCCTGCCAGATGAAACTGTCGTATATCCCGGCCACGGGCCATCAACATCGGTAGGTTTTGAAAAACAACACAATCCGTTTTTTTAAAAAACAAATACGTACAAATTACAGCCAATATGGCGTGTAATTTGTGCATAAGATATTGCGTATTTTTTCGCCGAGCATTTTACTTAAATTTACCCTAGTGAACACATCATTTTATATCGCAAAGCGATACCTCTTTGCAAAAAAATCAACCAATGCCATTAACCTGATTTCGGGCATTTCTATGGTTGGTGTAATGGTGGGAAGTGCAGCTTTAATTATTATACTATCGGTATTTAACGGCCTAGAAAATACGGTATTGAACATGTTTGATACCATTACTCCGAATATTGCCATTACACCAGCCTCCGGAAAAACCTTTAATCCTAATAGTCCGACCATACAGAACCTGAAAAAAAGCCCCGAAATTTTTTCATTTACTGAAGTCTTGCAAGAGAACGCCTTACTTAAATACAACAACAAACAAGCCGTTGGTATGGTGAAAGGTGTAAGCGCCGATTACCTTAAAAACGCAAAACTAGACAGTACAATACTGGAAGGGCGATTTGTTCTTCAAAATGCAAATGGAAATAACGCAGTAATCGGCTCTGCTTTGCAGACTTACCTGTCTATCAACACGATGGATCCATTTACGGAGCTGGAAATTTTCTCTCCTCGAAAAAACATTTCCGCAAACAGCTTAAATCCAACCGATGATTTCATTACTCAAAACATCAGAGTAAGTGGCGTTTTTGAAGTACAACAAGAATTTGATAATGGCATTATCGTTCCGCTTAATTTTGCCAGAAAACTTTTAGACGACAGTGTTAATGTTTCGTCTATTGAAATAAACCTGAAACCTAACGCAGATATGGATGAGTTTCAGAAAGTGGCAAAAGAAAAGCTTGGCAAATCATACGAAGTGAGAAACCAGGCAGAGCAAAACCGATCGCTTTACCATATTTTAACGACAGAAAAGTGGGCAGTCTACATCATCTTAACCTTTATTTTAATTATTGCTATATTTAATATTATCGGTTCGTTAACCATGCTGGTAATTGATAAAGTAAAAGATGTTGCTATCCTGAGTAGCCTTGGCGCAAGCAAAGGTTTAATTAAGAGAATTTTTCTTTTTGAAGGAATGATGATTACCATGACAGGCTGCGTACTCGGACTGATTATTGGTTTAATATTTTACTTCATCCAGCATCACTTCGGAATTATAAAGATGGGAGATGGTGCGCTGGTCAGTTCTTATCCCATTGGATTAAAATGGAAAGATTTTGTTTTAGTGTTTGCCACTGTAGGGATTTTCTCATTTTTGGCATCTGCTTTGTCATCCAATTTGAGTGTAAAAAAGATTGATCAGGTCAACCAAACTATATAAGAATGAAATTATTTAAGTCGATAATGGTACTTGCTGTATCTGTTGGTTTATTGCTAACGGCTTGTAACCCTACAGAAAAAACTGATGAAACCAAAAACCAAACCAAGCTGGTTAAAGGCTTGTATAGTTTTGGCCCTGAAATGAAATCGTTTACGCTTTGCGAAGATGGTCGTGAGTTTTGGGTAACAGACAGCGTAAAAAAATTAGAGCTATCTTACAGCAATTTAAACTTTGAGAAACCTTACGAGCCGGTTTATGTAGAGCTGGAAGGCTTTTTTATAAAATCGGACACCACTGCGATTTCAGCGGATTTTGATTCAACTCTTGTAGTAACCAAAGTGGTAAAAATTACTAAAGACATTCCAGACGGGCCTTGTTCCCAATAAAAAACTGCCTGCAAAATAACAAAAACTGATCTGTTTTAAGTTCAACATATGGCAGGCAATCCTGGTTAAAACAGAAAATAAAATATGGCAGAGATTAATTGGTCTGATTTCGAAAAAGTAGCGCTTTGCGCAGGCACGGTATTAGAAGTTTTCGATTTCCCGGAAGCCCGGAAACCCGCATACAAATTAAAGGTCGATTTTGGCCCTTTGGGCATCAAAATGAGTAGTGCGCAAATCACCAAACATTATACAAAAGAAGAACTCATCGGCAAACAAATTATCGGCGTGGTCAATTTTCCCAAAAAGCAAATTGGCAAATTTATGTCTGAATTTCTGGTTACCGGTTTCGCTGATGAGCAAGGCGATATTGTACTCACTTCGCTTCAGGGAAAAGTGCCTGATGGCAGCAAAATGATGTAATAAAATGAGTTTTTACAATTTCGAAAATACTGGCGATAAAAGTTCAGAAGATATTCATTACATGAACATGGCCATTACAGAAGCCAAAAAAGCGCTCGCAGAAGAAGAAATTCCCATCGGCGCCATTGTAGTGTGCAAAAACCGTATTGTTGGCCGCGGATACAACCTTACAGAACGTTTTAATGATGTTACAGCACATGCAGAAATGCAGGCTTTTACTTCTGCAGCACAAACTCTTGGTGGTAAATACCTAAAAGACTGTACGCTTTATGTAACCATAGAACCTTGCGTAATGTGTGCAGGTGCAAGCTATTGGACACAGATTAGCCGAATTGTTTACGGTGCGCGCGAAGAAAAACGAGGCTTCATTTCTAAAGGTTCCAATTTGCTACACCCAAAAACAGAATTAACCGGCGGCATACTTGCCGATGAATGCGTACAGTTAATGAAAGATTTTTTTGCCCGAAGAAGATAAAGCACTTAAACGGCCTAGCAAGGATAGCTTTTTACAACACGCAAAAAAAGATTATGATGATAATAACATGAACAAATCTTAACCTTGTAATGTTATATTTGCTACAAGAAACATTTTTAAATCTTAAAACATAACCATTATGGCTTTTGAATTACCTGCGTTACACTACGCAACTGATGCATTAGAACCGCATATCGATAAAACAACCATGGAAATTCACCATGACAAACATCACCAGGCTTACGTTACCAACTTGAATAAAGCGGTAGAAGGCAAACCTGAAGCGAGTTTAAGCATCGAAGAAATTGTAAAAAATATCTCTAAATATCCTGCTGCTGTTAGAAACAATGGTGGTGGTCATTATAATCACTCATTATTCTGGAACGTTTTAGGCCCAAATAAAGGTGGCGAACCTACAGGAGATTTAGCAAAAGCAATTAACGAAGCATTTGGTTCATTTGCAGAGTTAAAAACTAAATTGCAAGAAGCTGGCGCTACCCGTTTCGGTTCTGGTTGGGCTTGGTTGTCTGTTGGTGCAGATAAAAAACTTCAAGTTTCTTCAACGCCAAACCAAGATAATCCTTTAATGGATGTTGCTGAAGTAAAAGGCACTCCAATTTTCGGTATTGATGTCTGGGAACACGCATATTACTTAAAATACCAGAACAAACGCCCGGATTACTTAGCTGCAATCTGGAATGTTGTAAACTGGGATGCTGTTGCAGAACTGTACAAAAAAGCATTGTAATTGATGCATAAATAATTCAGAAGTCCACAAAGTCAAATTTGTGGACTTTTTTATTTATAAGATATTTCGTTACCTTCGTAACTCTAAAATATTAAACATGAAGAGGGTTATATTTTTATTTTTAGTTTTGGTTGGTATTACTGGAATGGCGCAAGCACAACAGCAACAACCAAAAATGCCTACGCCAGATGAAATTGCGAAAAAGAATGTTGAAGATCTGGATAAAAAACTTAAATTAAATGCAACACAAAAAAGTTTGATTTACAACTTTACCTACAACCAGGCTAAAGAACAGGCAGAATTGATAAAAAGACAACAAACCGGCGCACCACGAGAAGACGATGTAGATAAATATTACAAACTACAAAACGAAACTCAGAAGAACATCCGCAATGTTTTGAAAGGCAACCAGCAAACCGATTATGATAAATTGATTGAAGACCGGTTAAGCAATAAAAGCAAAAAGAAAAAGAAAAAAGGTGATAAAGAGGAAGAAGAAGTACAAGGTGATATCAGCGGACTTCTATCTGGCCCACCGCTTGAAAAACAAAATATTAATTAGCAGAAAAGCCTTCAATTATGAAGGCTTTTGCATTTTATACGTTTTTGGTTTTTAGACGCTAAATCCCAACAATATCTTTTTTCTTTTTTTGTTTCATCGCCTTTGGGATTACTTCCAGAATTTCATCTTTCAAAGCATTTAGCATCCGTTTTTTGATGAAGTTTTTATGTGTAACCAAACTAATTTCCCGCACAGGCTCAGGCAATTTAAAATAACGTACTTTACTGAGTTGCTTGGTGTTCAACTCATCAATAGCCAGCTCTGGCAATAGGGTTGCGCCGCCATTCAAATCTACCATGCGAACCAATGTTTCTACGCTTCCGGTGTTGTATTCTAAACCCGGCATCCGATTGTTTTTAGTAGACCTGCAAATGTTCAAAACCTGGTTGCGCATGCAATGTCCTTCATTTAGCAGCCAGATATTTTCTTCGTTCAAATCTTCAGCATCTACCGCTTTCTTCTTGTACAGCTTACTGGTTTTACTGATATAGCTCACAAAATTTTCGTAATACAATGGGATCTCGCTCACATTGCTGTCAGACAAAGGTGTTGCCAGAATACCGCAATCTAAAACACCGGTCTTAAGATGATGGATAATATCTTCAGTTGTATACTCCCAGATCAGCAATTTCAATTCAGGATACTTCTCCATCATAGATGAAATGACTTTAGGCAGTAAATAAGGTGCAACTGTTGGGATTACACCAATTCTAAGCTCGCCCAGAACATCTTGTTGCTGACTGTTGATGAGCTCTTTAATTTTTCCGCTTTCTTGTAAAACAATCCGTGCCTGCGCAACAATCTGAGTACCAATTTCTGTTGGAGTTACTGGTTGTTTACTGCGATCAAATATTTTCACATTTAGCAGTTCTTCCAGTTTTTGTACCTGCATACTTAAAGTAGGTTGGGTTACAAAACACTTTTCTGCTGCCGTAACAAAACTCCGGTAAGTATCTACGGCCACAATATATTCTAGCTGAACTAAAGTCATATAGTTAAAATTTATTCACTATTATAAAGATATAAATTTTAACTATACCATTATCTTGCATAATTAAATTTTGACGCCGAGTAAATTATTCGCCTTTACGCAACCGATTAATATCTGCTTTCAAAGTCCTGATAAGCCAATGCAATACCTTCGCGCAGCTCAACCTGATGTTTCCAGCCAAGATTGTGCAACTTAGATACATCCATCAGTTTACGTGGCGTGCCATCTGGTTTACTGGTATCAAATACGAGGTTTCCTTCGTACCCCAATACATCTTTAATCAGCAAGGCCAAATCTTTAATGGTTAAATCGTGCCCGGTACCAATATTAATCAGGTTGGATTCATTGTAATTTTCCATCAGGAAATAACAGGCATCTGCAAGATCATCAGCAAAAAGGAACTCGCGCATTGGCGCACCAGATCCCCAAACTACAATTTCTGCATCGCCATTTATTTTAGCTTCATGCACCTTTCTAATCAGCGCAGGCAAAACATGTGAGTTTTGCGGATGGTAATTATCATTATAACCGTAAAGGTTTGTTGGCATTACAGAAACAAAATTACAGCCATACTGATCTCGGTAAGCATCGCACATTTTTATACCGGCAATTTTCGCAATTGCATATGGTTCATTGGTATGTTCAAGCGTTCCGGTTAACAGATAATCTTCTTTTAATGGTTGTGGTGCAAGTTTCGGATAAATACAGCTGGACCCTAAAAACATTAGCTTTTTTACGCCGTTGGTATAAGCGTTGTGGATTACATTGTTTTGGATCGCTAAATTTTCATACAGAAAATCTGCACGGTAAGTATTATTTGCAACAATACCACCAACTTTAGCTGCGGCTAAGAATACGTAATCGGGTTTTTCTTTCAGAAAAAATTCATCTACAGCTGTTTGATTTCTCAAATCCAGTTCTGATGATGTTTTGGTTACGATGTTCTCATAGCCTTCTTTAATCAACTTTCTATGAATTGCCGATCCTACCATCCCACGGTGGCCGGCTATATATATCTTTGCGTTTTTTTCCACGGTATAAAATTAGCCAAAAGTACGACACTCAAAAGAAAAAGAAGAGCTTAGGCAACAGAAAATGACCAGAGAATAGCTTATAAATTGTATTTTTGCCCTAAAAAAATACAATTGGGTAAAGATAAACTTAGACGTTTTGCAGAAATTGAAACTTTCGCAAACGTATATCAATTAGACGAAGGAAAGGTACTGAAGGGACAATGGGCAAAAACACATTTTAAAAATGAACAACCTGTTGTACTTGAGTTGGCTTGTGGAAAGGGAGAATACACGGTAAATCTGGCGAAACTTTTTCCGGAGAAAAACTTTATTGGTGTAGATTACAAAGGAAACAGAATTTGGAGAGGTGCGAAAACAGCTTTAGAAGAAGGAATTGATAATGTTGCTTTTTTAAGAATCCAGATTGAAAACCTTTTAGATTACTTTGAAAAAGGAGAGATTGACGAAATTTGGATTACTTTTCCAGATCCTCAGCCTCAGATTAGTCGGGAGAAAAAACGCCTCACTTTTCCGGCATTTTTAGAACGCTATAAAACCATTCTTCATACCGGTGGCCGCGTAAACCTGAAAACGGATAACGATGATTTATATGCCTACACTTGTGAAAAAGTGGCGGAATTGGGATTAAAAATTCATAAGAATACCGATCACTTATATACTTCTGATCTGGCAGACGAGGTTTTATCAATCAAAACCTATTATGAAAAGAAGTATTTATTGCACGATAAAAACATCAATTACATACAATTTTCATTTGAATAATTATGGATACCAATTTCTATGAGCAGGTTTATGAAATTGCGCGCTTAATCCCGAAAGGGAGAGTTACTTCTTATGGCGCCATCGCCAAAAGTTTAGGCGCGGCAAAATCATCCAGAATGGTTGGCTATGCTATGCGCTACGCTGGCGCGGCTCATCCAAAAGTACCTGCACATAGAGTGGTAAACAGCAGCGGTTTACTAACCGGAAAATTTCATTTCAGTCCGCCAGAACTTATGGAAGAGCTTTTGGCCAATGAAGGGGTTACAGTAAAAAATGATAAAGTACAGAAATTTAAAACGGTTTTCTGGAACCCGATTGAAGAAATTATTTAAACAGCTGAACGCGGGCTGAGATCCGTTTTTACAGCCTTTCTGATAAAAATGCAAACAATACAAAACACAAAAACATTTACATGATATGGGAAAGCTTGTAGAAGAATTTAATGGCTATCGTGAAAAAATGAACGATAGGATAATGGAAACGGCAAATACAAACATCAAACGTTTCTTTGCTTTAGACACCACTTCCTACGCAGAGGGCGCACTAGATGTTAAGACAAAAGAAATGCTGGGTTTGGTTGCATCAATGGTTTTACGTTGCGATGACTGTATCAAATATCACCTTGGAAAATGTTTTGACGCCGGTGTAAACAGTGAAGAAATGAATGAGATATTTATGATTGCAAATCTTGTTGGTGGAAGCATTGTGATTCCGCATTACAGACGTGCAGTTGAATATTGGGACGAGCTTAATGCTTAATTTGAGACCTCAATTTTGAATGATTAGATCTGTTTCGCCAACACATTAAATACAAAACGAAATGTCTCAGCCTGCCCAACCAATTGCAAAAATACGCTGCGCGTGGTGCACCAACGACCCGCTATACTTAAACTATCACGATGAAGAATGGGGCAAACCGGTATATGACGACAAAATACTTTTTGAATTTCTGATTTTAGAAGGCGCACAAGCCGGTTTAAGCTGGATTACGATTTTGAAACGGCGTGAGAATTATAGAAATGCATTTGCAAATTTTGACGTACAGAAAGTTGCCAGCTTTAACGAAATAGATGTAGAACGTTTACTGGCAGACAGTGGAATTATCCGAAACAAACTCAAAATTTCTGGTGCCATTTTAAATGCGAAACTGTTCATTTCTCTGCAAAACGAATTTGGAAGTTTTTCAAACTACATTTGGAATTTTCTGCCGGATAAAAAACCGATACTAAATAATGTGCGCACAATGGGAGATGTACCTGCAAGAACAGAAATTTCTGATCAGATTAGTAAAGACATGAAAAAGCGTGGATTCAAATTTTTCGGAACCACCATTTGTTACGCTTTTATGCAGGCAACCGGAATGGTTAACGACCATCTGAACGAGTGCTGCGCCAGATAAAAAAGGACTATTTTTTATTGTATTCCTGCACAAGATTAATCACATCACGACTGTTAAAATCGGCACTACTTTCAACTTTATTTAAGAATTCAGGCTGATCGCCAAGCTTTTGTAGTAAAATTGAGCGTACCGCATTTTTCTTGTCTTCATCGGTAATCGCTTTCATCGGAATTTCCTGAAGCGGTCCTGCGCCTGGTTTTTCAATAAAATACCGAACAGCAGCAGCCCCTGCAGGTAAATCTGGCGTACCGCGGCCTGCGCCTATACTAATTCCACCGCCCATACCAACGCCGCCAAAACCGCCGGTTCCGGCGCCAATACCAACTGACGGTCGGATTCTAACCTTTCTCTCTTTTTGGGCAGGCATAAGAGATTCTCCACCGAATGCATATAAATTAACTTTACCGTACTCCAATACTTTCACAAACCGAAATTCCATGGTTTTTCTTCCTGCAAAACCTTTGGTTAAATAGGTGTTGCCATTCCAGAAGAAATTTTTAATATCTTTAGCCAAAAGGATAACATCAGATTCATCATTCACACTAATCCACACTGAATAATAGTCGGTTCCCTTAACCGTTCCGCGGATCACGTCATCATTATTTTTTACAACAAAATCCTGCGCAGAAACAAATTTGGCAGCGATTAAAACGAAGAAAACTAGCAGTGTCGATTTCATATCTATCAATGGGTTTTTAAAAGAAACGTAATTTTGCCCTTAAACAGCATAGAATTAGAAATTTTTACAATAGACACCCAAATTTAGCCGTAAGTTTAGCGAAAGCATTAACTTTGGTTTTATGAAAAAACTCTTTCTTTTGGATGGAATGGCGCTTATGTACCGGGCGCATTTTGCACTTAGTAAAAACCCCAGATTTACATCTACAGGTATCAATACATCTGCAGTTATGGGCTTTGCCAATACATTAATGGATGTTTTGAAGAAAGAAAAACCCACTCATATTGCTGTAGTTTTCGACACTGAAGCACCAACAGAGCGGCATACAGAATTTGAAGCCTATAAAGCGCACAGACAAGCCATGCCAGAAGATTTGGCTGCCGCGATGCCTTATGTAATCAAGCTGATTACCGGCTTTAACATTCCGGTAATTACGTCTGATGGATATGAAGCCGATGATATTATTGGCACATTAGCAAAAAAAGCAGAATTAAAAGGTTATCAGGTTTATTGTATGACACCTGATAAAGATTTTGCTCAACTTGTTTCTGAAAATATATTCATTTACAAACCCGCCAGAATGGGAAATGACATGGAAATTCTGGGCGTTAAAGAAATTCTGGCCAAATGGGAAATTGAAAATGTATTGCAGGTAATCGATATTTTAGGATTATGGGGCGATGCTGTAGACAACATTCCCGGAATCCCCGGAATTGGCGAAAAAACAGCCAAATTGCTTATTAAACAATACGGTTCTATGGAAAACATTATCGCCCATAGCCATGAACTTAAAGGCAAACAACGCGAAAACGTAGAAAATTTTGCAGAACAAGGTTTAATTTCTAAAAAACTGGCTACCATTTTATTAAATGTTCCGGTAGAATTGGATGAGCAAAGCCTGGAGCTTTGTGATCCGGACCGCGATTTACTGGAACCTTTATTTACCGAACTTGAGTTTCGTACACTCGGCAAAAGGGTTTTTGGTGATGCTTTTTCGGTTACCACAGCACGTTTTGGAGAAGGTACACAAACAGATCTTTTCGGCAATCAAACCGGAGAAACGATTGCTTATTCCAATACAATTGAAGAAGAACCGGCAGAACCTTTACCTGCAAAAAACATAGACAATACCGAACACAATTATACGCTTATAGATACTGCGGAGCAGCGTGCCGAATTAATTAAGTTGTTGTTGGCCGAAAAAAGAATCTCATTTGATACCGAAACCACAGGAACAGATGCCAACATGGCCGAATTGGTAGGTTTATCTTTCTCGGTGCAACCCGGAACGGGATATTACATTCCGGTGCCAGCCGCCAAAGACGAAGCGCAGCAAATTGTAAACGAATTTAAAGTTGTTTTGGAAAATGAAGCCATTGAAAAAATCGGCCAGAATACCAAATATGATATTCTGGTTCTAAAATGGTACGGACTGGAAGTAAAAGGAAAACTGTTTGATACGATGCTTGCGCATTATCTGATTGATCCGGATACTCGCCACAATATGGATGTACTTTCTGAAAATTACCTTGGTTACACGCCAATTTCCATCACTACGCTAATCGGTCCAAAAGGCAAAAACCAAGGCACCATGCGCGATGTTCCGGTAGAGAAAGTTGTAGATTATGCTGCAGAAGATGCAGATGTTACGCTACAACTGGCGCATATTTTTGAACCCAAATTACAAGAACTTAATGCAGCAAAACTTGCTCAGGAAATAGAAAATCCACTGGTATATGTTTTGGCCGATATTGAAAAGGAAGGTGTAAGAATTGATATAGAAACGCTGAAAAATTATTCTGCCGAACTGGAAAAAGACATCATCAAGTTTGAGCAAAATGTATACGATAAAGCCGGTATCAAGTTTAATCTGGCGTCGCCGAAGCAATTGGGAGAAGTTTTATTCGATAAACTACAACTCGATCCTAAAGCGAAGAAAACCAAAACCGGCCAATATCAAACTGGTGAAGATGTATTAACCGCATTAGCAAGCAAAAGTGATATTGTACAGGATATTCTGGATTTCCGCCAGTTACAGAAACTAAAATCAACGTATGTAGATGCGCTTCCATTAATGGTAAATCCAAAAACTGGAAGAGTACACACATCTTACAATCAGGCCGTTGCCGCCACCGGAAGATTAAGTTCCAACAATCCAAACTTACAGAATATTCCCATCCGCACAGAACGCGGGCGCGAGGTTAGAAAAGCATTTATCGCCAGAGATGAAAATCACATCTTACTCTCTGCAGATTATTCGCAAATTGAACTTCGCATTATTGCCGATATCAGTAAAGAAGAAAACATGCTCGATGCATTTACAAAAGGCATCGACATTCATACCGCTACTGCCGCCAAAGTGTATGGCATAAGCATTGAAGAAGTAGATTCCACGCAAAGAAGAAATGCAAAAGCCGTAAATTTCGGTATTATTTACGGCCAGTCTGCATTTGGATTGTCTCAAAATCTGGGTATTCCGCGTAAGGAGGCTGCAGAAATTATCGAACAGTATTTTGCTCAATATCCCGGTATAAAACGCTACATGAGCGACACCATGAATTTTGCTCGCGAAAATGGTTTCGTAGAAACGATTATGGGCCGTAGGCGCTACCTGCGCGATATTAACTCTGCAAACCAAACGGTAAGAGGTTTTGCAGAACGAAATGCCATTAATGCGCCAATACAGGGTTCTGCTGCAGATATGATTAAAATTGCAATGATCAATATCCATAACGATATGAAAGTGCAAAACCTAAAATCTACAATGACTATGCAGGTGCATGATGAGTTGGTTTTTGATGTTTTAAAAACTGAAAAAGACATCATGAAAGCTATTATTCTAGACCGAATGCCAAACGCCATCAAAACTACTGTTCCAATAGTAGTCGAAATTGGCGAAGGCGACAATTGGTTGGCTGCACATTAACACATAAATCCCGGTTGTTTCTAAAAAAACAATCGGGGTTTATAGTTTAAACTGTACGCATCATATTTCTGAAATGCTCTGGCGTATACAAGGCATGCTGCCTGAAAAAACGTGCAAAGTAAGATGGATCTTTAAATCCGAGATCATATGCAATTTCCTTTACCGATTGTGTTCCACGCCCCAATGCGCGCTTCGCTTCTACAAGCAATAAACGATAAATAAGCTTACTTACACTGGAGTTCATTTTAGCTTTCAGCACTTCATTAATTCGTTTAAGTGAAATGCCCATTTCTGCGGCATAAAATGATGCTTCGTGATGGTCGCGAAAATGAACGTCGAGAAGTCTGAATAAATCTGCAATAATAGCGTCTACTTTATGATCGGAAGACGGACCTTCTGCGCGGAAATCAGCCAGATGCATCAAAAAAGCTTTAAGAAAACACCCCAGAATAGCCCCATCTGTTTCTTGGTTATATTCCTCCAAAATGAGTTCAAAAAGCATACTTATGGTGTTTTCTTTATTTTTTGGAATGGCAATTCCCGTATTATTAAATGGAAGAAATAATCTTCTTAGGCGATGATCGGGTATCTGTTCAAAAAAATCTGACGACCACACCAAAACTTTTGCTTCTGGCATTGTTTCCGCCGGAATGGTGTGTACCTGATCTGGTCCAATAAGATAAATCAGGTTTTTAGAAATTGGATATATCTCAAAATCTATAGAATGGATATCCGCATCTTCCTGAAACCAAATCAGCGCATAAAATTTTATACGGTGTTCTGCTGCATGCGCTCCAAACGCTGTACTTTTATCAAAAGCCATAAAAGCAGTGCCGGGCAATTCATGAATCGGAAAATCATCGCGTTGTTTCATATTGGTTTTAAAACAAATGCAAATATCGGCAATTACAATCCATTTTTAAGATCGCTTCCAATACTGTGAAGAGCCGAAACGCACAATTTAAGGGTTCAGCTATGTGATGTATGGTCTGTATTATTATTAGTACTTTAATTTCTAATCCCAGAACACTGTTATTTTTACCAATCAGAATAAAAATATCCTAATGAATAAATATTTGCTAAGCATAGGCGTAATTGCGCTGGCACTCCAAACACGTGCGCAGGAAAAAGCACTTACCACAAAAGACTACCAACATGCAGAAAGCTTTATGGCCTACAATACAGAATCTTTTATAGATAATGGTTATGTACGCCCAAATTGGTTGGAAGGCGATAAATTTTGGTATACGCTAAAAAATCAAAATGGCACGCAGACTTTTCTGGTAGATCCGGCAAAGAAAACGAAAGTATTAACAGATGAATTTAAAGATAAAGTAAGCGCACCACCTCCGCCAAGACGCGGCAGCAATGTTAGCGGTGTGGTATCTCCAGATAAAAAGAAAATCGTTTACATCAAGGAATTTAATTTATGGGTGAAGGATATTGAAACGGGGAAAGAAACGCAACTGACTACAGATGGCGTAAAAGATTATGGCTATGCAACGGATAATGCTGGTTGGACGCACAGCAATTCGCCTGTGGTGCGTTGGTCGCCGGATTCCAAAAAACTAACCACTTTCCAACAAGACCAACGCCATTTAAAAGAGATGTATTTGGTGAGTACCAATGTTGGTTCGCCAAAGTTAATGGCTTGGAAATATCCGCTTCCCGGCGATGCCCAAATTGCAACCATCAGACGTGTAATTATTGAAATTGAAAATCCAAAGGTAATTTCATTGAACATCGCACCAGATCAGCATCGCGGTACGCTAAGCGATGATATTTCCAGCAGCGGAACATTTGACGACATTGATTGGAAAGCTGATGGTTCTGAAATGGCTTTCGTTTCGACCTCACGCGATCATAAAAATGAAAAGTTCCGTATTGCAAATGCAACAACCGGCACCGTTCGCGAAGTGTTTGAGGAAACCGTAAAAACACAATATGAATCTGGGCAGGGCGCAATAAACTGGCGTTATTTGCCTGCAAGCAAAGAAATTATCTGGTATTCTGAGCGCGACAATTGGGGGCATTTGTATTTGTATGATGCAACCAATGGGAAAGTAAAAAATCAAATCACCAAAGGCGAATTTGTAGTAACTAAGTTGATTAGAGTAGATGAGAAAAACAGGCTTTTATATTTCACAGGAGTTGGCAAAGATGCTTCAAATCCTTATTTCAGCCATTTTTATAAAATCGGTTTCAACGGAAAAGGCCTTGTAGATTTAACTCCAGAAAGCGGAAATCATCAGGCAAGTTTCTCACCTTCAGGAAATTATTTTGTAGATACCTATTCTAAACCAGATGTACCACCAACTTTTGTATTGCGCAACTTAACTGGCGCAGCATTGGTTGATTTGGGTAAAACTGATGTAAGCCGACTTGCTGCAACTGGCTGGAAAGCACCTGCGCCGGTTAAAGTAAAAGCTGGCGATGGCAAAACCGACATTTATGGTCTGGTTTTTACGCCAACCAAAATGGAAGCAGGAAAAAAATATCCGGTAATTGATTATATCTATCCCGGCCCGCAAGGCGGAAGTGTAGGTAGCTGGTCATTTTCTGCATCACGCGGAGATCATCAGGCACTTGCCGAACTTGGTTTCATCGTTGTTGTAATAGAAGGTACAAGTAATCCAAACCGGTCAAAAAGTTTTCACGATATGAGTTATGGAAATATGGCTGTAAATACCTTGCCCGATCAGATTGCGGCAATCCGCGAACTTTCGTCCAAATATCCAATAGATACCAATAAAGTGGGCATTTGGGGCCATTCTGGTGGCGGTTTTGCAACTGCTGCTGCTATGTTCCGCTATCCTGACTTTTTTAAAGTGGGTATTTCTGAATCTGGAAATCATGAAAACCGCAACTATGAAGACGATTGGGGCGAACGCTACAATGGATTGGTTGAAAATGCAGATTATGAAGCACAGGCCAATCAAAATTATGCTAAAAACCTAAAAGGCAAATTAATGCTTGTTCATGGAATGATGGACGATAATGTGCCTCCATATAACACTTTACTTGTAGTGGAGGCATTGGAAAAGGCAAATAAATCATTCGATCTGGTTATTTTCCCGAATAGTGCACATGGTTACGGACCTTATTCTCCATACATGATGCGCCGCCGTTGGGATTATTTTGTGAAGAATCTGCTCAATGCAGAACCGCCAAAAGATTATGAAATGCGCGGTTCTAATTTGAAATAAAAACCTAAAGAACTTAAATCCTCCGGAAGTACATTTTCGGAGGATTTTTTATGTATTTCAAAACCAAGAAGACTATATTTAGTTTATCATAACAAACAATTAAATTATGGGCAAAACACGGCATGAAAATAATGTAATCATAACCGGAACTACGGGAATGGTTGGCGAAGGTGTTTTAATTCAGTGTTTAAACAGCCCGGAAATTGATTCGGTTTTAGTCATCAATCGCAAATCTTGTGGATATACACATCCGAAACTAAAGGAAATTATTCATCAGGATTTTCTCCACTTTGAATCAATTATTGCAGAAATTTCTGGCTATAATGCTTGTTTTTTTTGCCTAGGAATTAGTTCTGTTGGTGCAGCAGAAGACGTCTACTTCAAAATGACTTATACTTTAACGATGCATGTTGCAGAAATACTGGCCCGTCATAATGACGACATGACTTTCTGTTACGTTTCTGGCAGCGGTACAAATGAAAATGGTCGTTTAAACTGGCAGAAAGTCAAAGGAAAAACCGAAAACGATCTTAAGAAACTTCCTTTTGTTCAGGTTTTAAATTTCCGTCCGGGGTTTATAAAACCCATCAAAGGGCAAAAATTTGCACACAAGTTTTATAGATACATCAACTGGTTGTTCCCGGTTGGAAGAAAACTTTTTCCTAATGGCTTTTGCACGATGCAAGAGTTGGGCAACGCAATGATCAATTCTCTAAGCCATAATAATGAACGCCGTTCACTTGAAGGTACAGATATCATTGCATTAGCGAATGAATAAAAAAGGCATCGTTACCGATGCCTTTAACATTTTAATTTTTATGTTCGCGTTTCCGCTCATTGTCTTTATTTGATGTTTGATCGGATCTTTGGCCACCACCATTCGTTATGCCTTGAATTTTCTTATCCGTTTTGATATCGTGGTTTGCTCTGTCGGCAACAGAATTTCCCTGAACTTTTGTATTGTTCTTTGGCATGCTCGCATTTTTCATAACATTACATTTTAGTTGACATTTAACAATTTCTGAGCGTTATATATATAACCCCTTTTACCTACAGAAAGTTTTATTTTCAATATATCTTTAAAAGCTTACAACCTATTGTATTAAATGCATTACTTGGGTTGGTTTTTGTTTTATTCCTGTTTTGATTATTAATTTAGCAGGCATACAACATAACAAAAGTGAAGAAGAGCATTATTTCATCCATCATATTGGGCTTTGCAGTTTTTACAGCTGGAGCACAACAAAAAACTTATCTGGAGTTACTTTCGAATCAGCCAAAATGGGTTGATTCTGTATTCAAAAAAATGAACAGACGGGAGCGCATTGCACAAATGTTTTTTGTACGCGCACATACCAATCTGGGCACAAAATATATTGATTCTGTTGGACAGGTAATTAAAAAAGAGCAACTGGGCGGTGTAGTATTTTTTCAGGGCGGCCCGGCGCGACAAGCAGCAGCAACAAATGCGTATCAGAAAGTAAGTAAAATTCCTTTAATCATTTCATCTGATGGCGAATGGGGCCTTGGCATGCGTTTAGACAGCACTATATCTTATCCTTATCAAATGACACTTGGTGCCATACAAAACAAAGATTTATTGTATAGAATGGGACTGGAAGTTGCTAAAGATTTCAAACGTTTAGGTATGCAAATGAATCTTGCGCCAGATGCAGACATCAACAATAACCCAAAAAATCCGGTAATCAATTATCGCTCGTTTGGAGAGAATAAGTATAACGTAGCAACAAAAACTGCAGCGTATATGAAGGGAATGCAAGATGGCGGACTTCTAACAACTTTGAAACATTTTCCGGGTCACGGAGATACAGATGTAGATTCTCATTACGATTTGCCGCAGCTTACGTTTTCTGCAGCAAGGCTAGACAGTTTGGAAATGTATCCTTTTAAACAACTGATTAAACAAGGCGCATCCGGCATTATGATTGCACATATGAATATTCCGTCTTTAGACAATACACCGAATCTTCCCTCCACACTTTCTAAACCTATAGTTACCGGAATTTTAAAAGAAAAACTCGGTTTTAAAGGCCTGGTAATTTCTGATGCGATGGACATGAAAGGTGTTGTAAAATTCTTCAAAGATGGCGAAGCCGATTTGATGGGTATTATTGCCGGAAATGACATTCTCGAATTGTCTGAAAACAGTGATCGTGCGAACAAACTCATCCGTAAGGCAATTAGACAAGGCCGGATTGATATGAAAACTATTGATGAAAGTGTTCGCAAAATTTTAACAGCAAAATACTGGGCCGGATTACACAATCGCGATACCATCAATATGCAAAATGTTGTTGCGGGTGTAAACAGAAAAGAAAGTGCTGCGCTTGTTCAGGAACTTGCAAATGCTTCAGTAACCTTGTTGCGTGGCAAAGACTATATCAAAAAACTTATCCCAATCCGAAGAACGGCAATTATCAGTATTGGCGTTCCAGGGGTTACTACTTTTCAAAAAGAGATTTCTAAGGGTTTTTACAACTCGGTATATTATGTTTTGGATAAAGATGCTTCGGCAACACAAATCTCTAATATTGCCAGAGAAATTGGCGCTTTTGACCAGGTAATTGTAGGCATTCACGACAGCCGCTCAAGGCCGGGCAATAACATCCCATTAAACAACGGCGTAAAAGCTTTTATCAAAGATTTATCCAATAAAAATGCGGTTTTCGCTTTGTTCGCCAATCCATATAATCTGGCGGGATTATCCGGACTAGAGAAAAGTAAAGGTTTGGTTGTAGCGTATCAGAAAGAAGATTATATGCAAATTTCTGCGGCAGCTGTAATTAACAACCGCTTAGTTCCCTCTGGAAAATTGCCTGTAAGTATTGCACCAAACTTTAAATTTGGCGAAGGATTATAAATATTTGTCCAATCGGTTTATTCTGAAATCTTGTCTCAACAGGTTCCAGAATAGACCGATTAATACTCTAATACCGCACAATCAAAATTTCGCGTTTTACCATCAAGAGCGTAATTTGTATCCATTAATATTCCCGTTACATATATGGAAAACTATACCGTTGTAATCTTTATTCTGGCTATGATGATTGGGCTTTCGGCCATTGCCGATAAAGTAAAACTGCCTTATCCTATTTTATTGATTGTTGCCGGTATAGGAATTGGATTTGTACCGTCTATTCCGAAGATATCGCTTAATCCAGAAATTATATTTTTGATTTTCTTGCCGCCGTTACTGTATGATGCTGCTTTTAACATCTCCTACACACAATTTAAAACGAACATCAATACCATTGGTACATTGGCCATTTCACTGGTATTTTTAACCGCTGTTGGTATAGCTGTTTTTGCCCATTACGTTATTCCGGGAATGAGCTGGCCATTATCTTTTGTTTTGGGTGCAATTCTGTCTGCTACAGATGCAGTTGCGGCCATGAGCATTACTAAAGGTTTAAATATTTCTCATAAAACCAATACCATACTAGAAGGGGAAAGCCTGGTAAATGATGCATCTGCGCTTGTGGCCTATCAATTTGCAGTAGCGGCAGTTACCGGCGCTGCTTTTGTATTTTGGAAAGCCACATTAGAATTTGCTTTACTTTTGGGTGGTGGCTTTTTGGTGGGCTTGGTAATGGGAAAAATATTGGCATTTATCATCAACAGAACACAAAAAAACACTGTGGTTACCATTAGCTTCATGTTATTAATGCCTTTTGTTACTTACTTAATCGCAGAAACTGTACAGGTATCCGGAGTAATTGCGGTTGTTATTTTAGGTTTGGGCATTGCGCGGTTTAGCCATAAAGTTTTCCCGACAGGTTTAAAAAATCAATCCAAAACCATTTGGGAGATCATAATTTTTATGCTAAACGGATTGATTTTTATTCTGATTGGTCTTCAATTTCCTTATGTATACAAAAATATCGACGCCGGAAAAATCTGGGCTTTTATTGCTTACGCCTTTGCCATTACACTTGTAGCACTTGCTTTACGTTTCATTCGCGTACTGATGCAGAAGTTCAACCTACAGAATGCTTTTAAAAAAGGCAATAAAAGAGTTTCTGAAGATGCCCTTCTTGATTTTAGAAACAGTTTGGTTATTAGCTGGTCGGGCATGCGCGGAATTGTATCATTAGCAATTGCATTGGGTTTGCCAGAAACGTTATCAAACGGAGAAGCTTTTCCTCAACGAAACGAAATTATCTTCATTTCTGTAGCAGTTGTACTATTTACGTTAATTGGCCAGGGTTTAACACTGCCTTGGTTGGTTAAAAAAGTTGGCGAACCTAAGGTTGTGTAGAATGTTCTAAAAACATTCTACTTCCCAGAAACGGCTCCATATTTTACCGGCGGATAAAGAAATAACACCTTCTTTGCGTGGCAAAGATTGATCATGATTTACGCCATCGGCAATGCCACACCACGGCTCTAAACATACAAAAGGCGCATCGGGCGCAGCCCAAATTCCAAAATATGGAAAATGTTCAAAATGAAAATGTAAGCCGAAATCATTTTTTGTATTTAATAAACTGATACAGCTGCTTTGTAAAGTTTTAAAAATCAGCGCATCGTTTTTAAATAAATTGTGTTCCAATTTGAGTTTATGATTATTCAAATCAAGTGTTTCGGTTTTATCAGTAACCAATCCGTCATCCAATGTCCAAATGGTTAATTTCTCGTCTTCATTAAAAGCGAGATAATAATCTTCATAATTGGTGTCTGGTGTATTCGGGATAGCAAAAGCCGGATGTGCACCCAATGAAAACAACATTTTCGCTTTACCTGTATTTTTAACCTCGTAAGTGACACAGATTTTCCGCTCAATTAATGTATACCGAACGTTTAGTAAAAAGTTAAACGGATAAACAGCAAGTGTGTCTTCAGATTCATGGAGCGAGAAAAGCGCTTCTGTATCACTAATTTGTTTGCTTTCAAATACATGATCTCTTGCAAAACCATGGCGCGGCAAAGTGTAAGAATTGCCATTGTAATCGTATCTTCCATCTTTCAAACTGCCAACAATAGGGAAAAGAATCGGACTATGTTTTGCCCAATAATCTGGATTGGCATTCCACAAATATTCAATCTCTGTTTCCTTACTATATAAACGTTGTAATTCGGCACCTTTTTCGGCCAGGCTGGCCACCAAATATTGATTTTTAAGAGTTATCATCGCAAGCTAAAAGTAGTAAAAAACAGGTTACGTTCTATTAACCATAAAATAAAAAAATTGTTATCGTTAATTTCAAAAACAAGTTTCGCATGGGTCAAAACAAACCTCAATTTTTTGCAAAAAAATAAAGAATTAAATTTGCTGGCCTGCTTATTGCAATCTGGCCTGCAAGCACAATATGGATATGAAAAAAGCCGATAAACCCGATTTAAGTTTACTCACCAATAAAAAAGTTAAAGCCGCAATTAGTGCTTTACAAAATAACGATGAGGCTGCCTGGTTTGCATTGTTTAATGAAGATGTACTTTTTTATGATGATGGAAACCAAATGCAGTTTAAGAATTTTTTCAAAAAAGCATTGGGTCATGAACGGTTTCTGAGCATCGACAAAGTTGAGCTAAGCGGAATGGAAGTTCATGGAGATTTCCATTCAGACCAATGGGGAAAGTTTAGAACCTTTTTTAGGTTTGAACTGGATAGAAACGGAAAGTTTTCGCGTTTGGATATTGGGCAATCAGACCAGTAAAAGATTAAATTTGGGCCCTAAGCATATCTTCAGGCCCAATATTATTTAAGCCCTTTCTTCCCAAATACAGGCAATATTTACAATAGTTTGTACTGCTTTTTCCATATCCTGCACACTTACCCATTCTTGTTTGCTGTGAAAAGCATGTTCGCCAGCAAATATATTCGGACAAGGCAAACCCATAAACGATAATCTTGAGCCATCGGTACCGCCACGAATACTTTGCTGCTTTGCTACAACACCTGCACGTTCAATCGCTTCAATTCCGTATTGAACCACTTGCGGGTTCTGATCTAAAATTTGTTTCATATTCCGGTACTGCGCTTTGATTTGAAGACTATAACTAGATTCTGGAAATTTAGCCAATACTGTTTTTATGGTGTTTTCTAAAAATTGCCCATGTGCTTCTAGTTTTTCATCTGTAAAATCGCGAATGATGAAATGTGCTTCAGCCTGCTCAACCTGACCTTTAATGGAAACCGGGTGAATAAAACCTTCTTTCTGATGCGTCATCTCTGGTGTCAAAGCGTCTTTTGGCAATTGATCAATAATTTCGCACAAAATCTTAATTGCACTCTGCATTTTCCCTTTGGCAAATCCCGGATGTGTACTTACGCCGTCAATAATTAAAACCGCTCCATCTGCAGAAAAAGTTTCATCTTCAATAGAACCCAGCGTTTCGCCATCAATGGTATACGCAAAATCAGCCGATAGTTTATCCAGATTCGCTTTATCTACACCTCTTCCAATCTCTTCATCCGGAGTAAAAAGAATTTTGATTGCACCATGTTTAATCGCTGGATTGGCCGTTAAAAACCTGGCCGCTTCCATAATTTCTGCTACGCCGGCTTTATTATCTGCACCCAAAAGCGTTGTTCCGCTGGCTGTGATAATGCTGTTGCCAATCTGATGTTTCAAATCTTTATGCTCGGCCATTTTCAAAATAATTTTAGGATCGTCTGGTAAAATTAAATCCTGGCCTTGATAATTGTTATGAATAATCGGTTTAACATTTTCGCCACTACAATCTGGCGAAGTATCCATATGAGAGCAAAAGCAAATTACCGGAACCTGCTTTTCTGTATTGGATGGAATCGTTGCATAAACGTAGCCATTATCGTCCATTTCGGCGTCAGAAAGGCCCATTTCTAATAACTCCTCTACTAAAATGCGGGCCAGATTTTTCTGTTTATCTGTTGATGGACAACTTGAAGATTCTGGGTCAGATTGGGTATCTACCTGAACATATTTCATGAACCGTTTCTCAAGCGATCCGTCAAAGTTTTTGTAATCGAACATAATTCAAAGTTAAAAGTTATGGATATTCGATAAACATTTTATTTTTGTAAAAAAACGACATGAATTTTAAGCCCCTGAACATTACGTTTTTAGCCGTTTTCACATTATTGATTCCGAAGTTTTCTTCGGCACAAGCCAATTATTTTAAATGGTCTTATGGGCTTGGTGCAGGTCCTAACTTTTCGAGCACCGATGTACGTGAAGGCAGTTGGGGGCACACGTACAGCGGCAGTATTGATTATCATATCACGCCTTTCGTTACTGCAGGTTTAGAGGGGCAATTCGGCGTTGTACAGGGTGGTAATATTGTAACAGATCCACACAACAGGCAATTTGTAAATGAATATTCTGGCGCAAATTTCAATATGAAATTCATGCTGGGCGAAATTATCAATATAGAACGCAGCAACTTTTTATACAATATAAAGGGTTTATATTTCGGTACAGGTGTTGGTTTTATCAACAACAACTTAACCGATATTGTCCGCTATAAACCCAGCTGGGCAGCAAACGATCCGGGTTACGGGCCTTTTCCGGGGCAAGATAAAAGTGTAAATCTTTGGGTACCGCTTAACCTTGGTTTTAATTACTACATTAAAGATGGTTATGGTTACCTGCGCTATGTGATTAACTTCAACGCACAAAGCAATTATGTTTTTGGCGAAGGACTGGATGGATATAACGATCCGTCAAGTCAATTTAAAAACTACGATCCAGATACATATAATGTATACAGCCTAAGTTTCAGGTATTTCTTCGGAAATATTAAAGTTTACCGTAAAACGCTGTAAATCGTCCTTAAAGTAAAAATTGCATGAGAAAACTCTTTGTGCTTTTGCTGCTTTGTCTGCAAATTAAAGCCTACGCACAGCAAACTCCATTTGAAAAAAGCGGAAAAAAAGAAACCACAACATACAACGAAGCCATAAGTTACTATGAACAACTGGCAAAAAATTTCCCTCAGGCCAAACTCATCCGTTACGGCCAAACAGATTTTGGAAAACCTTTACATGTTTTTATTCTATCAAAAGATGCAGTGTTTGATCCGGCTCAAATCCGCAAGCAAAACAAACGCATTTTATTAATCAATAATGGGATTCATCCTGGCGAACCAGAAGGTATAGATGCTTCTATGATGTTGGCCAGAGATTTAATAAAAAACAAAAAACTGCCTTCGAACGTAGTAATTTGTATTGTTCCTTTGTACAATATTGATGGAAGCTTTAACCGCTCTGCAACATCTAGAGCCAATCAGAATGGTCCGTTGGATTACGGATTCCGCGGCAATGCTAAAAACCTGGACCTAAATCGCGATTTCATTAAAACCGATTCCAAAAATTCGGCTTCTTTTCAACAATTATTCAATATCTGGCAGCCCGAAATTTTTGTTGATACACATACCAGTAATGGTGCCGATTATCAGTATGTAATGACACTTATTCCGACACAAAAAGATAAACTCAACCCGATTCTTTCGACTTATCTGACCGAGAAAATGGTTCCTCAGATGTATGCTGAAATGGAAAAAGTTGGTTACCCGATGGTTCCGTATGTAAATTCTGTAAACGAAACACCAGACGCAGGCATTACCGGATTTATTGAATCTCCACGCTATTCAACCGGTTACGCGGCATTGCACAATTGTATCGGTTTTATGCCGGAAACACATATGCTGAAGTCTTATGATTTAAGAGTAGATGCAACCTATAAATTGCTGAAAACCTACATCGATCTGATTGAAAAAGATGCAGCGATTATTGGCGAAAATAAACACAAAGCGGATATTTTTGTATCTGCACAACAAGAATTTCCGATAGATTGGAAATTAAATAAAAACACCTTCACAGAACTCAATTTTAAAGGTTTTGAAGCCGGAAAAAAACCCAGCGCAATCAGCGGCGTAGACCGTTTATATTACGATCGCAATAAACCCTACACCAAAACCATTCAAGAATGGAACCATTATGAGCCTGCGCTTACTGTAGAAAAACCTGTTGCCTACATTATTCCGAAAGCCTGGGATAAAGTGATTGAACTGTTGAAATTGAATAATGTGACACTGAAACAATTGAATGCAGATACAGAGATTGCGGTAGAAAACTACTACATCGGCGAATTTAAAACAGCGCAAAGACCATATGAAGGACATTATCTCCACAGCGCAGTTAAAATAAACGCAGTAAAGCAAACTCTAAAATTTTACACAGGCGATTATGTAGTATATGCCAACCAGCCAGAAAATCGCTACATTATTGAAACACTTGAACCACAGGCAACCGATTCTTTTTTCAACTGGAATTTTTTCGATTCGATTCTGGAGATGAAAGAGCATTATTCAAGCTATGTTTTTGAAGATACAGCTGCACAAATTCTAAAAAGCCAACCAGAACTCTTGGCAAAACTTGAAGCCAAGAAAAATGCCGAACCTGATTTTGCAAAAAATGGCGCTGCACAACTTGACTTTGTCTACAAAAATTCTGATTATTACGAAAAGACACACAATCGATATCCGATAGCGCGTTTAACAAACGCTATCCAACTCGATGTAAAATAAAAATATGGAATACCTACAAATAGCACCAGTTGCTTCAATAATCTTCGTTTTTACCCTTGTTACCAGCCTTTATGCTTTTTATGACCACAGCATTTACGGCAAATTTATGCTGCACCCTTACAGCGTAGCAAAAGGCAACAAAGTTTTTTCTTTAATTACCAGCGGACTAATTCATAAAGATTACATGCATTTGTTTTTCAATATGTTTACCTACCTCGCATTTGCTTTCACATTGGAAAGATTGATTGGAAGCTGGCAATTTGGCTTGTTGTACTTGCTTTCATTGATATTAAGCGATTTGCCTACGGTATTTAGACATAAAGACGATTTTAACTACAACAGTCTAGGTGCTTCAGGAGCAATCAGTGCAGTTTTATTCAGTTATATCCTCTTTAACCCAATGTCTAAAATTTACATCATGTTTATTCCAATTGGAATCCCAGCAGTAGTATTTGGTGTATTGTATCTCATTTACTGTGCTTATGCTTCTAAAAATTCAAGAGATGGAATTAACCACGATGCACACTTTTTTGGTGCCCTAACCGGATTAATTTTTACAATCATTTTCGTTCCCGGAATCCTTCAGAATTTTATCAGTGCATTAACCGGCAGCAGGTAAATTCGGTTCTTCAAAAAAACTCATTGGTTGCTCGGGATTTTTAATAATCTCGAACAATGTATATCCCCAGGGTTTCCAGAAATTTTCAAGCACTTGCCCGTATGTTTTATGTTGCCAAACATCAAACAGCGGTTTACTCATATTGCCACGCAAAGGCATTGCTTCTATATACGTTGTACCTTCTACAGGCATAAATGTATATTCTGGCAAACGGTTAAAAAGGTATGCAGAGTAGTAAAAACGCGCACTTAACTCTTCAAACTGCTCTGCAGTTAATTTTTTTCCTTCAACGTGGTTGATGATATTTTGGTGGTAACGCTTATTTGTTCCGTTATCTTGCAAACAGGCAACAATTCCAAAATCCTTCATTTTTAAAGAAAATGTAAGGGTATTGATTTCATCGCGAAAACTGAAAGGCGTTTCGCCGTTTTCAAGCTCAACAATAGTTATAGACCAAGGAGTAAAATCTTCCAGTTCTATTGAAGTATACAGATTTTGCATCATGAAATTTAGATTGGCAAACTTCATCATTAAGGATTGAGACATGTTCAAGCCATCTGCGGTCATTTCTTTACGCAAAGCGGAATTCATTTCTGCATAAATGAATCCATATAAAAACTTACCAATCCAGTTGAATACATCTAACTCTGGCAAAGCCGATACTGCTTGGTATCCTTCAGAAAACGCCTTAGCTATTTTTTCTTCAAGCGGATCTAAAAACTGCGTGTTGATTTCGCTATTTACCGGAATGGCCAAGCTGTTGTAACTTCTGATGCTCTCATCCAAAAACTGAATTTGTTCTTCGCCGGTTAAACCTGCTTGGTTCAATAACCATTTGGGCAACAAAGGCACCTGAACTACAGGAGAACTAAAGGTTTTTCCACTTAGGAAACAGACCTTATATAAAAAATCGAAATTTTGGAAGGGATTGTATAAGCCAGTATTCATTGCCGCAATATTAGGGATTTAATTTTTGTGCAGACTTAACCCCGGCACATTTTAACGCAGGGATGAATAAACTTTTGTACGGAGCATTTCAAAGAGGAAATATAGTTTGAATTTCTGATCAATATCCATCATAAAAACCACCAATATAATTTACCAGCTGGCTGTAAATTGGTTTGGTAAACTCCAGAAATAAAGCATTTGCAGAAGGCGGAAGCAGTTCTCTTTTATTTGTCCAGGCCAGCTGCTGCTTATCCAAAGCGCGGTCATCACCTTTATAAGTTGCCCAGGCATCTTTCCAGATGTAGCTTCCATTGAACTTTTGTTGCCTAAGCTTAGTATGCGTTTTCCAATCGGTAATGGTTAAGTCTAAAACTCCGGTAGAACCCACTTGCTTTTCAAAAACACTTAACGTTGCTTTGACTGTGCCATAAATTGGTTTTCTATCACGTGTTTCACCAACAACAACGCTATCGCGTTTTAATTTTTCTACTCTTTCTTTAACATAGGTTTGGCCAACCACAAAATCATCAAAATTTAAACTCAGTACCTGATCCGGAATAATCTTTTGATCCGTAGCATCTTCTTCAGAGTAAAACAAAACAAATCGATTTCTGGAGTAGGTGGCAATATATTGATCAATCTGTTGCTGAAAATAATTGGCGCTCAGTTTATAATATCCGCGGTTAACCACAATTGGCTGTACAACGACTTGTGTAACTGCAGCCCAATATGCGTCGTCCATTTTTTCTTTTGCACCAACATAATTTGGCCACAGACTTAGCGTTTTTTCAAATTCAAAATAGGCTTTTTTTGCCGCGATTTTGGTTCTGGTATTCAGGTAGTTTAAACCAGAATTGTAGCGTGCAGCCGCTGCATTGTATTTGCTATCATTTAATTCTTTAATATACTTTGCAGGATGGCCAACCAATGTTAAACAAGCCGGACAGCTATTGATCTCATCTGCCAATTGATTGATTTGCTGATAATCGGCTATAACAGATTCCCACCGGTATAAATCGGTAGAAAGTTTTGCCTCATCAATTCTTCGCAAATGATTTTCCAAAGCCAGTGGATAAGCAGATTTTAAAACTTCTATGGCTTCTGCATTTTTGGGAGAACCTTGTAAACGATTTACTGATTTGGAAACTGATGCATCATAATTGCCTTTTTGCAGCGCTTTTTTACCCGTTGTACACGCGCCGATGGCTATGGCCAAAACCACAGCCAGGTAAATTAATATTCTAAAGCGTTTCATAGTCTGAGCATTATTTGGTAGCGTATAAACTGAGTTTGCACATATTGTGTATATTCAGCCGTTCAATAATTTTTGGCAATAATAAGCCAAATTATCAATAAGACGATAGATGATTAAAATAAGTTGCAAACCTTTTGAACTGGAATTAAAGCATCCATTTTCAATTTCAAAATTTACGCGCACCAGCACGCCAATTATGCTGCTAAAACTGCAATACGAAGATATTGTGGGATATGGTGAAGCTTCTATGGTGCCATACATGGGCGAAAGTTCTGAAACTGCTCAGCATTTTTTAAATCTTATCGACTGGACAAAAATCCGTTTTCCATTTAGTTTTCCGGAAATCATTGACTATCTGGATCAACTTGCAACCGGTCAGCCTGCAATTAAAGCCGCAATTGATATTGCTTTGAATGATATCCAGGCAAAAATACTAAACAAACCATGTTACGAAATTTATGGTGCGATGCCGCAGAATATGCCGGCAACATCTTATACCATAGGAATTGATACGTTGGATGTAATCCGCGAAAAGTTGAAGGATGCCGCTGCCTTCAAAATTATAAAAGTGAAACTAGGCAGAGACAACGATCGCGAGATTATTGAAACCATACGAAGTATGACCGATGTACCTCTTTTTGTAGATGCCAACCAAGGCTGGACCGATCAAATTAAAGCCATAGATCTGATTTACTGGTTACATGATAAGGGCGTAGTACTGATTGAACAACCGATGGATAAACACAATCTGGATGGAAATGCCTGGTTAACGCAACGCAGCCCAATTCCTTTACTTGCAGATGAAGCCGTACAACGCTTAGCTGATATGGACAACCTAAAAGGCGCTTACCACGGTATTAATGTAAAGCTGATGAAGAGTTGCGGAATGTATGAAGGCCATCAAATGATTTTGAAAGCCAGATCTTTCGGTATGAAAGTTTTGATTGGATGCATGAGTGAAACCAGTTGTGCAACACTGGCAGCAGCAGCACTAGCACCGCTTTGCAATTGGGCAGATTTAGACGGACCGTGGCTAACCAAAAACAATCCATTCGCCAATCCAAAATTTGAAAACGGAAAATATATTCTTCAAAACCTACCCGGTTTAGGTTTAGAAGGCATTCCTGCTACTTTTTTCCCTTAAATGATTTGCGTACTTCTTTCATCAACTGAAATTTAAAGTACATTAAACAGGCAGCTACACCAACCAAAAAAGCAGCCGGCAAGTATTTATTGTTTTGATAACACCAGATTACGCCAAAAATGGCAAGTATAATGGCAAGGTTGTAAAATATATTTAAGGCGAATTTCTTACCCATCTATTCAAAAATTTGATTGAAAGAATGATTGAATTTCTGCATACCAGAGCGGACTTTCCATCTCAGTTGCTTAAAATTCAATCATTCAAAATTCAATTATTAAAAATTAGTATACTGGCATATTTGGATCAAAAGCTTCTTGCCAAGCCAAAATACCGCCTTTTAAATTGTATAAATTTTCATAACCATATTGTTGTTCCAATTGCATTACTGCGGCCGCACTTCTTTTACCGCTTCTGCATTGAATAATTACAGGTTTATCTTTAGCCACTTTATCGGCTTCAATTAAAATTCCGCCTAATGGAATATTTTCGCCTTCCAGATTAGACATTTCATATTCGAATGTTTCACGAACATCTATCAACTGAAAATCTTCATTATTGTCAATTTTCTGTTTAAGTTCTTGTACCGATATCTCTTTCATTTTGAAAATGTGTTTTTGCAAATATAACAATTACGCCTAAGCAGCACAGTCAAATAAACGCTAAAATATTTGTGCTGGCGCTGTAACAACTTTAAGGCTCAGGCGTTTAATATAAAATTATTTCGATGAATAAATTAAACCGTTTTTTCTGGTTTTGCTCAGGTGCCCACACCGCCACTTTAGAGAAATACCCTTCAGAACAAAATAAATATACTGGCATTGGCGCAACCATCTTTTTTACTGGTCTTTTTGCGGCACTTTCTGGCGGCTATGCCATGTATTTTGTGTTTAAAGGAGATGACCTTGCGGTTATTTTCGCGCTCATTTTTGGATTTTTATGGGGCGCGGCCATCTTCAACATGGACCGTTATATTGTATCCAGCATCAATAAAAGTGCATCAACAAATAAGCAGCTTTTACAAGCCACACCGCGGATATTACTCGCCATTATGATTGGTATGGTAATTTCGCGCCCTATTGAACTTAAAATTTTTGATAAAGAGATTAAAGAACGCCTTAAAGTAAGTTACCTTAACGGGCAACGGTCAAAGATTGACACTTTAAATAAAGCTTTTGAAAACAAATATCAGGTAGAATTTGGCCGTTTAAACCAACAGAAAGCCACGCGAGATTCGTTAGAGAAAGGCATCAAAACAGACCGCCAGAAACTGAACTTCGAAATCTTCGGGAATAAAACTACAGAAACCTCTGGCGTAATGGGTTACGGACCGTACGCCAAAAGAAAAGAAACTGAAATCAAGCAACGCACAGATGAACTAGACAGTCTGAAAGCCAGCATAAACAAGGCAGAATCTTTTATTGATAAAAGGAAAACATTTGATGGTTTGCTTGCAGAGAAATTATACACCGGAAAACAATTGGATAGCTTGGCCAATATTGCAGGTTTTGCAGACCGCAACTGGGCACTCGGACAATTAAAATTTAATGTAGATGGCACCAAAGACAACAATACAGCCCTTGCCGTTACGTTTATCGGCTTGCTGTTCATCTTTTTTGAGTGTTTACCCGTTTTTGTAAAACTGATGAGCGCGCGCGGACCTTATGATTTTGCCACTGCAGATGCTGACGAAGTTTTCATTTATCAATCAAAGAAAAACAAAGATTTTCATTTTGAAGTTGCCGATAATATTCATGAAACACGGGTAGAAGCAGAAACCACTAAACAGAAGGAAATCATTAAAGGCAAAGCATACCGCGATCTGGAAAAATACGATTGGGATAAAGACTAAGTTCATTTTGCTTAAATTAGTCGCTTAAACTCTTTTTATGAAAAAGCGCCTCGCCCTGGCAATATTCGGATTACTCTCTTTTGCTGCATCTGCACAAAATGAAATCCGTTATGAAATTTCCTTTCCAAATGCCATACACCACGAAGCTGAAATCAGCATGTCTATACCAAACCTTCCCAAAGGGAACTTGACGGTT
The DNA here is from genome assembly GCF_052343045.1 of Pedobacter terrestris. Classification (NCBI taxonomy): domain Bacteria; kingdom Pseudomonadati; phylum Bacteroidota; class Sphingobacteriia; order Sphingobacteriales; family Sphingobacteriaceae; genus Pedobacter; species Pedobacter terrestris. The sequence continues at coordinate 4,515,168 of NZ_CP180264.1, forward strand.
AAAATGAGCAGATCTTCGCCCGGCAGATATGCAACGCATGAATTTGGAAAAAATATATACAACCTTAAAGCAGTTGATGAAAGTGGAAAAACTCTGTTGGTTAAACAGCCGGCGGGAGATGTTTACGAAATTCAAAACCCAGGCCCGGCAGTAAAAATTACTTATACTTTATTCGGAAATTGGATTGACGGAACTTATGCTGGTTTTGACGAAACGCACGCACACATGAACATTCCGGCAACTTTCGCGTTTCCGGCAGGAATGGATAACCGCCCACGTTTGGTTCGCTTTAAATTTGATGAAAAATTAAACTGGAAGGTTGCAACGCAACTTAAACCACAAGAAAATGGTTGGTTTTACGCACCAAATTTCCAGTACTTTATGGATAGCCCAACGGAAATTGCCAATTATAAAGCCGCGCAATGGACGGTTCAAAACCCAGATGGTAAAACCCAAACCATTCATCTTGTAGCACATTCTAACGATGATCAACAAAGTATTGATGCCTACGCAGAAATGCTCAAAAAAATGGTTGCAGAGCATTATGCCGTTTGGGGAGAATTTCCAACTTATGATTATGGAAACTATTATTTTCTGGAAGATGTGTACCCGGAAAACGCAGGTGATGGTATGGAACATAGAAATTCGACATCAATTGTACAGCGAACACCAAAAATAGCCGGTTATGAAGCAAACTTACTCGGCACTTTCTCTCACGAATTTTTCCACAGTTGGAATGTAGAACGCCTACGCCCTAAAACGCTTGAACCTTTCAACTTTGAACATGCCAACATCAGCGATGAACTTTGGCTTGCCGAAGGTTTTACGCAATATTATGGCAATTTACTGTTAACCAGAGCAGGTTTAAAAACAATAGACAATGCTACACAAACCTTTACGGGTTTAGTCAATCAGGCATTAAACTCACCCGGCGCAAAATATTTTTCGCCAATCCAGGCCAGCAGGTACGCAGTATTTGCAGATGCAGGTGTAGCCATTGATCAAACAAACAAAATCAACATTTTTACTTCCTATTATACGTATGGCGCCGCAACAGCGCTTGCGCTTGATTTAAGTTTGCGCGCGGCATTTAAGCTCACGCTTGATGATTATATGCGTGCGCTTTGGAAAACCTACGGAAAAACTGAAATTGCCTATACCGTTCCAGATCTGGAAAAAACCTTAGCCAACTTAACCAAAAATCCAGCGTTTGCTGCGGATTTTTTTAAACGATATATTTACGGAACTGAGAAAAATGACTACGCAAAACTGTTGTTAAATGCGGGTTACATTTTGAGAAAATCAAATCCTAAGGAAGCCTTTGCAGGTTTTGGCCGTTTAACAGAAACCGATGGCCAAATTATTTTACCGCAAACATTAAAAGATTCGCCAGCCTACACCGCAGGTTTAGACGCAGGTGATATTCTAACTAGCATTGATGGTAAAGAAATCAACTCCGTAACTGCGCTCAATGCTGTTGTTGCAAGCCATAAACCAGGCGATGCGCTTAGCATTGCCTATAAATATCGTGGAGAAGAAAAAAGTACAAAACTAACCCTTGGAGAAAATCCGCTCTTAGAAATTGTCCCAATTGAAAAAACAGGTGGCACGTTAACCGCAGCAATGAAAACCTTCAGAAACCACTGGTTAGATACACAAGTAAAATCTAAATAACAACAACTAACTTAAATTGAACATGAGAAAAATTTTCTTTTTCACGCTCGTTAGCATGGCGAGTTTGCAGCTTAAAGCACAAAACATTGATAAAATTATCACCAGGCAATACACAGATCATTTGATTAAAACATTAAGCAGTGATGATATGCAAGGCCGGGCAACTTTTACACCGGGCATTGATAAGGCAGCAACTTTTATTGAATCTGAGTTTAAAAAAATTGGCCTTAAACCGTTAACCGGCGAAAAAACTTTCCGCCAAACTTTTTACAAATACCAATTGCGCAGAGAAAGCAGCGACGTAAAAATTAACGGAACTTCTGTTGATTTGAAATCGGTAGCAATTATTGGCAGCAACACAGAAACCTTAAGCCTTAATCCTCAGAATACTGAAATCGTAAAATTAGACCCCAATAAAACGCTTGCAGAACAATTCAGACCATTGACTTCTTCTGATCAAAATCACCTTATTCTGGTAAGTACAAAATTTGCAGATCAGTTTCCGCGCTATCAAAGCTTTAGCAACCGCACAAGTACCTTGGATGAAGCAGATTTAACCAGAAAATCTGCTGTACAAGTGTTCATTTTAACAGATGCAGATGTAACAGACTTTAGCGTTGCGGTAAAAAATAAAATCGAAAAAATGCCTCTTTTTAACGTTGCCGGAATGATTCCGGGCAAATCTAAAGCAAAAGAATTGGTTATTTTCTCTGGACATTATGATCATTTAGGCATAATGAAAGCTGTTGAAGGCGATAGTATTGCCAATGGTGCAGATGATGATGCATCTGGTACTACCGCTATGATTGCACTGGCGAAATATTACAAAGCACAAAACAACAATGAGCGCACATTGATTTTTGTTGCCTTTACTGCTGAAGAAATTGGTGGTTTTGGTGCACGTTATTTTTCTGAGAAACTAAATCCAGATGATGTAGTTGCCATGTTTAATATCGAGATGATTGGAAAAGAATCTAAATTCGGTAAGAACACTGCCTTTATCACAGGTTATGAACGCTCAGATTTTGGAAAAATACTACAGAAAAATTTAGAAGGAACTGAATTTACTTTCCATCCCGATCCATATCCTCAGCAACAACTTTTTTATAGAAGTGATAATGCTACACTTGCAGCTTTAGGCGTACCTGCGCATACCATCAGCACCGATCAGATTGATATTGACAAACTGTACCACAGTGTAAAAGATGAATACAGTTCATTGGATGTAGATAATATTCTATTGACGATAAAGGCAATTGCAAAAAGCGCCATCTCTATCATCAACGGTAACGATACACCAACCAGAATCCCGAAACTGGAAAAAAGATAGATTTTAAGATGCGATAAAATAACAATGCCACAGCTAAAAACTGTGGCATTGTTATTTAAAAACGGTATTCCATCACATAATCATCCATAAAATAACCGCCACCAATATCAATTTTAACAGCTTCTTTTACTATAAAACCCGCTTTTAAGTAGAAATCTTTTGCCTTATTATTTTTATTTACATTTAATTCTAACGCCGAAGCACCTGCCAATTTAACCTGATTAAATACTTCATTAATCAAAAATTTGCCGGCACCTTTTCCATGCGCAGCAGGTAAAACATATAATTTATGCAGTTTAAAAATGCGTTTTTCATGGTCAGAAACTGAATATCCGGCAAAACCAAATTCTTTCTCGCCTTCTTCCGCAATCAGAAAAATATGTCCGTCCATCAATTGTTTAAGCAACTCGCCTTTATTGTACATCTTATCCAGCATGTACGTAATCTGTTCTTGCCCGATGAGATCAAGATAAGTTGCCGGCCAGGTTTCCGCAGCAATTAATCGAATGAGCTCCAGGTCTTCTTCTTTCGCTTTTCTAATCGTCATCATATACGCTCACTAATAAAAATTGGCTGACCAGAAAAAGAAAACTCTACAAAACCATCATTCACCACTTCGTACTGATCTTCTTCTACCTGCATCAAATTGCTAACCTCAATGTAAGCGTTTCCTAAAATATTAAACACACTGCCTGCAGGTTTCCAAACAGAAAATCCAGATTTTATAGTATAAAATTTTTCGGTTGCCGTAAATACAACCAAATTAATCTGGTCATTAAATCCGGCGAATTTCTCCAAATTAAACTTTTCCGTAATTACATTTACTGCCGGAAATTTTTCTTCTACCAAATAATTTACTGCAACCATTAAAGGATCTACCGGACCTTGAATTTCTTTAGTTTCTTCTTGCGCAGGTTGATTTCCGTTTACCAGAACATCAATCTTTAAACCCAGTGAACGAATTTTATCGTAATTATCCCCGTTAACCAACACCGTTGGGCTCCACTCTAAAAGCTGGCCAAGCAGCTCTTCACTAAAATTTCCCAACTCATCAATATAGAGCGCAGGTTCTTGTTTTTCTTTTACAATGTGATGTGATGACATATTGTGAATATAGAATTTCTTATTAATTATTGGCAGAAAGTTCGTGCTTTAATTTCTTTTCAAAGTCCTCGCTTTGTAATTTCAACTCTGGCAAATCATTGCTAAAAGATAAATTGGCCATTGCTTTAATGATTTTTCCATTCGCGCCAACCAGCACGTTTGTAGGAAAACCATTGTTGATATTCAATTGCTGAATTTGCGTTAAAGACATACACACAACTTCATATTGATAACTCATTTTCTTTTGAAATATTCTTGCTTTAGCTACCGGGTCGGTAGTGATGGCGATGAATCGGATGTCCTTAGATTGATAAGTTTCCACCAACCGATTAAGTTCGGGCATTTCGGCTACGCACGGCGGACATTTTTCGAACCAGAAATTAATGAGCACAATTTTGTTCTTCAGCGATTTACTATCAAATATTTTTCCCTGTACGGTTTTACCTTTGAAGGCTTTTACATCTGTTCCGGCTAAGTCTTCAAAATAACTTTCTCTGGTTGCCCATTTGACAGGCGTTTCTTGTGCATGCACAAAAAATGTTGTCATTATCAATATTAAAAAGAAGAAAAATCTGCTCATAAGCCTTTAAATATAGGAAAAAGAAAACGGTCAAAACGAAAATTGCCCGACTCAAAGCTGAACCGGGCAATCAAAATAATGGTTTTTAACTATTATTGAAAACTGATGTTTCCGTATTGAGATTTTACCGTAACGTTTGATGAACCGCCAGAACCAATTTTTCCGTTATATTGTTTTCTGGAGCGGTAAGAACGCGAGTCGTCTTCTTTCAATTCCTTTGCTGCAATTTTGCCGTTGCTTACATTAAACCCGGCATATTGCGTATCCACATCAAGATTACCGTTAAAACCGGTTTCAAAACCTACGGTGATCCCGGCATATTGGCCATCAATATTTAACGTTTTTACAGATGGCGCTACATTATCTATATTCAGTTTATTGTATCGAACAGTAAATTCCGCATCTCCACGTAATCTGGCGATAGATACGTTTGCATATTGTGTGCTTAAATTAATGGCGCCAACGCTTTCTATAGCCAAACCTCCGTATTGCTGACTGATTGTCGGGTTGCCTTTTTTAATATTGCCGATTACCACTTTCACATATTGCGCTTTAAGTGTTAGTGCGCCCACATCGCCAAGTGTTAATCCGCCACCGTATTGGATATTGATGTTAGCATCTCCACTAATATTGTTCACTTTTGCAGAAACATATTGTGCAGACATATCTAAAGATGCAACGTTTCCAATGGTAATGCCGCCGCCATATTGATGTTTAACAATCAAATTGCCCGCATTTCCAATATTCAATTTTCCGTATTGTATATTGATATTGCTGTTGTTGCCAGTTAAATTCTCAGAGCTAAAATTGCCGTACTGAACTTTCATAGAAAGTGGCCCGCCGTAATTTCCCATTTCTACATTACCGTATTTGTTGTTAACTGTAAGCGCATTGTTTAAAGGCAAGAAAACCGTGTAATTTACTTTCACTTCGCGTCTGGATGTGATTTTTCCGTTGCGCATGCGTTTGCCCCAATTGCCATCTTCAGAATCTATAACGGTTTTAAAATTAATTGCATCGCCAGATTTATCTGCATCAATGCGTACCAGGTCTAAAAGTTTCTGCGCTTCAGCATCAGAAGTACTAAAGGCTTTAATATCCACATCCACTTTAATTTCGTTCTTATTCCAGGTTCTGATTATAATATTTCCATAAGTATTGCTTAGGGCAATTTTATCGCCATTACTTACTGAAAATGCTTTACTAAAGGTTTTGGCTTTCTGATTTCCATCGTCCTGATAATCATCCTGTATTTGTGTCGTGGAAACTGTACTTTTTGAATTTGATGCGTAATCCTGACTTACCGCATTAGCCGGTAATGCTGTTTCCTGTGCATATGTTTTTGCGGCGAGTAAAGCCACTATGGCCAGCATTAATTTTATATTCTTCATCTTCATTTTGATTTTGGTGTTTTACACATACAACCCGCCGACTGGCCTATGTGTTAAAACGTATTGATTAGTATAATTAAATTTGATTTACTCTGTTGCTATCCTCTACCTGATTAATAATCATGAGCTGTTGTTTCAATAAACGAAGTTGTATTTCCCGATTCTGAATCATTGCATTAATGATTGAGGTTTGATTTGCTGAAGTTGGCAATTCATTTTTAAGTCTGCCATATTCCTCATCTAGTTTTTTCAGATCTGCAGTAAACCTTTTATACAGTTCTGGATTGGCTGCTGCAAAAATGGCCAAACTATCGCGTTTTTCTTCAATCAACCCGGCGTAATGGTTTTCTTTGTTTGCGTAACCGGCATTCACATCTGCAAAATCAACGTCTTTTTGCGTATTGTGGCCGGCAAGTAACCAGGTTAATCCAATTACAACAACTATAGCTGCCGCAGCACTCATCCACAGATATAAACGAAATGGCCTTTTTTCTTGCTTGACTTTAGCGTCCAATCCCATTTCTATCTTCGCCCAAAGCCCGGCCGAAGGTTCTTTTACATCAAATGCCCTTCGGTTTTCTTTTACAAACGTTTCTAATTTATTATTCATCTCTCATCCCTTTCATTTCTAATATACTCTTCAATTTTTTCTTTGCCCGCATGTACTGCGTCCTGCTTGTATTTTCACTTATTTTTAAAATATGTGCAATTTCTTCATGATCGTATCCTTCTAATAAGTACAAACTCAATACAACGCGGTAACCATCTGGTAAATCGCCTATGGCTTCCCTAATTTGATCGGCCTGCAATTTCACTTCATAATCATCGGCTCCGTTTTCGTCTGGTAAATCGGCTACTTCATCCGTACCCACAAATTCAAACTTGCGTTTACGTAAATAATTTATGGATTTATTGATTACAATTTGTTTCAGCCAAAGACCGAAAGTGGTTTCCTGCCTGAAATCATAAATCCGTGTAAATGCATCCAAAAATGATTCTTGTAAAACATCTTCGGCTTCTTCTTCATAGTTCAGAATGCGTAGTGCAACGTTATACATTGCCTTTGCATATAGTTTGTACAATTCAAACTGTGCTGCACGGCTGCCTTGCATGCATTCTTTTACCAGATCGAGGTTCTTATCTACGTAAACGGTCTCCAAAATTTTGTTGATTCTGTCTAAATGACAATGGGGAATTTAAAACGTTGCATTAAGATAAAAAAAATAAATAAAAATCGTTATTAAGCGCTTAGAATCAAAAAATTGAAAACAATTCAATTGTTTTTTTTGTACTTTCATTTTCAAAAAATCTTTTATGGTTATTATTCAAAACATCAGACTAAGCAGAATTTTAAGGAATACCTGGCAAGTAGACTTGATTATGATTGTTTCCTGTACCGTCGCCTATCTGGTTCGCGAATATCTGATTGCACATCATTTCGAAATCCCAACCATAATTCCAAGTTTATTGGGTACCGCAATCGCTTTCTTTATTGGTTTTAACAACAATCAAGCATATGACCGCTGGTGGGAAGCCAGAAAAATATGGGGTGCTATTGTAAACGATTCAAGGTCTTTTACGCGTGCGGTACTAAACTATGTAGAGGGAGATGAGGCAACCGCAAAGCGGATGATTTACAGGCACATTGCATTTCTTTACGCCTTAAAAGCAAGTTTAAGAAACGCCGTTGACGAAAATTACGTAAAATACCTGCCAGAAGCCGATCAGTTGGAAATCCAAAAACACAGCAACAAACACAATGCAATTTTAAATATACAATCTCGTGATTTACAAAAATTAACGAAAACTAATGCCGTGGACCAGTTTAAATTCTTAAGCATAAATGATATGCTGGTGCGTTTTTCAGATTCTATGGGTATGAGCGAAAGAATTAAAAACACGGTATTTCCTACAACCTATTCTTATTTAACCAAAGTATTTATTTGGCTCTTTGTGGTTACGTTTACTTTGGTTATCAGTCAGTATGCAGGTGTTTATTCTATCTTTTTAGGTTGGCTAATTGGATTTGTTTTTGTGTCTACACAGATAAATGGAATGAGTTTGGTAGATCCTTTTGAAAACAACTCTGCTGGTATTCCGCTTAATCAGATCACAAGAACTATCGAAATTAATTTACTGCAAATGTTGGAAGAAACCGATATTCCTGAACCGGTAAAACCAATTAATGACGAGTATGTCCTTTAATCTTCCAAGGCAGTTTATGGCCGATAAAAATAAAAAACAAAGATAAAACGTAAAAAACAAACATCAGAATACCGCCGTTAAGCAGTGCTTTGGGATATCCGATTTGTGTTACGTTTATAAAAGGATAAGGATATTTTGTAGTTAGCGCCCCACGTATAATGACCATACATACATAAGCCAACGGATAAATGAGCCATTTTACGGCACTGCTGTATCGCAATTTGGATTTGTCTGTGAAAATAATCCAATACAATAGAAAAACCAGCGGATTAATTACATGAAGCAATTCGTTCGCTAATCTTGCTACCCCATTGCCGCTTAAATAAGAACGCAATGTAAGATTGTATACCAAACCAACTACTACAATATATACAGTAATTGCCGTGCGTGTTTCTGGCTTACTAAAAAACCGCCCAACTTTACTTTCCTTAAAAAAGGCCTCAGCAGTTAAATTTATCGCCACCAGAATATTGGTTAATACCGTAAAATAGCTGAGCAAAATCAGCAATGTTTTAATCGCTTGCCCGGTAATTTGATAAGTGCTGTAATATTGGATAAGTATAGATAGCCAAACCAACATACTGGCTGAAATAGTGTAGGTTTTTTGTTTCATTTCGGGGGATAAAAAAATGCTCACCTTAAACTAAGGTAAGCATTTGTATATTTTTTTCGGCTGTGCTTAAAACTTCACATTTAAACTGAGCAAGAAATTTGTTCCCGCCTGCGGAAAATAAAAATTCTCTGTGGTTAAACGCCCGCCAGAATAATATCCATACGTGTATCCATTACTTTCATATTTTTTATCCAAAATGTTATTCACCAATAAACCAACATTGATATTTTTTACGCCGGCAAATTTAAAATCATAACCAAAACGCACATTATTTACCCAATAACCATTTAAGGTTCTGTTTTCATTTTGTGTATTATCTAAATACTGCTTGCTTACATATTTGCTTTGCAAAGCAACAGCAAACCGTGTAACAGGCTTATACACCAATTCTCCGAATAAGATTGCTGCCGGGGAATAGGAAATATCCGTCAATGAGTAATTGTTAATGATTTGTCCGCCGTTATCGTAATCATCAATGTATTCTGTAAAGTTTTTGATTTTATTTCGGCTTAACGCGGCATTAGCATTCAGTATAAAATATTTATTGATGGTGTAAGATCCATCAAGTTCAATGCCTAAACGGTAACTTCTGTCAACATTTTGGCGATAACTGGCGCCAACATCATTAATTTTCCCGGTTACCACCAACTGGTCCTTATACAACATCGCATATGCATTTGCACCCAGGTTAAATCGGTTATTTTTAAAACGATAACCCAATTCAATATCATTAAGATGTTCTCTTTTCGGGAAAGCATCAATGGCTGCGTTTACATAGTCATCGCGATTGGGTTCTTTGTTTGCCACACTAAAAGACCCATAAATATTACTTTGCGGGTTAATAAAATATGTTGCCCCAATTTTTGGATTGAAGAAATTTAGTTTATCTGCGATGTTTAAATAGTTGAGGTCATTTTCTGTGCCATCAATCGTGTAATTTACCCGGCGGTACTGAAGATCTACGAATAGACTTAAAGCTTCAACCGGACTATAATTTGCTTTCGCATAAACGTTGAAATCGGTTTTAAAACCATCATTATCATAATAGCGTCGATCCGGATTTCCGTTAGAAGCGTATTCTGCCCAAATCACCTGGCCAAAATGTGCACCTTGATATTCATTGTAGGCACCACCGAAAGTTAAATTGAAATTCTTTTTCGGCTGATAGGTAAACGCGTAAGTAAGTCCGTAGAAATTATTATCCAACCAACGCCTGCGGATTAAATCTGTTTGTTCAATTGTTGTTCCGCCAATAAGCACAGGATTTAAGCCATAACTGGCCAAGTCATTCTGTGCCCGATATTCCTCGTAATAACCTTCTCCTTTTGTGTAGTGCAGTGCGCCATTAAACGACAAATTATTGGTTAGCTGCCTGGCATACAACAGCTGATAATGATTTTGCCAGTAGTTATCTGTTTGGTTATTGTACAAGAAACTGTTATACGTACGCCCAGAATTGAGCAAATTTGCAGCGTCTTCGGCATTTAAATCATTGCGTTCTATGTACGCATTCATTCCTGCAACATCATTATTCAACCGAGATTCGGGAATCCCGTTCCAGGATTGATAGGTTTTTTCGCTCCCGGAAAAAACATTGATTTTCAGTAAATCTTTATTTCCCTTATATGTACCAGATACAAAAAATGATTTCAAAAGGGAAGAACCACGATCTACGTAACCATCAGATGAAATTCTGGACAAACGACCGTCAAAGCTGAATTTATTTGCAATAAGTCCGGTGCCAAATTTCACGGTGTTTTTCCAGGTATCAAAACTGCCAAAAGTATTGTTTACTTCCGCATACGGAAGTGATTCATTAGTCGTGGTCTGTATATTTAAACTCGCTCCAAAAGCACCTGCACCATTTGTAGAGGTACCCACGCCACGCTGAATCTGAACATTATCAACTGAGGAAGCAAAATCGGGCATGTTTACATAAAACGTGCCTTGGCTTTCGCTATCATTAATTGGAATACCATTTACTGTAACATTTATTCTGGAGTTATCGCTTCCGCGGATGCGAATTCCGGTGTAACCAACGCCGGCACCAGCATCAGAACTGGCCACTACGCCGGGTGTATTTTGCAGAATAAAAGGAAGATCCTGACCAAAATTATTGGATTGAATTTCTTCTTTACTAATGTTCTTGTAAGTCGTTGCTGATTTTTCATTTGCACGAGTTGCAGTTACCACAACCTGATCGCCCAGAAATGTCTGCGCTTCTAGTACAAAATTCACAATTTCATTCTGCGAAACAGAAATGGTTTTTTCTTGCTGTTTATAACCAATATAACTTACCACCAGCGTGTACTTTCCTGCCGGAAGATTAATAGAATAACGGCCATCTCCATCTGTCGCTGTACGTTCCGCCCGGTTTTTAACCTTAATGTTTGCACCTGAAAGTGCGTTTGTGCCTCCATGAACTATTCCGCTTACGGAAATTTGTGCCCAACCAGCAAATGGCAAAAGAGCAACTAAAGTTGCCACCAATAATTTCTTCAATGTTTGATCTTTTAAGTTAAACCCATCGGAAATAGGGGTACTCCCGATTTCAGTTAAACTTCCATAACTCCAATCCCTACGCCGGCATTACCCGGATCAGGTGTATTTAAGGTATTGGGTTTGAAGGTTTAAAAGTTAAAGTTTGCGATGCGCAGAACCTTTTGCCTTTTACCTTTAACCTTTTACCATAAAATGGGTATGATCTCAGCCTGTTTTTGTGTTTAATAAACAAGGCACCCCTAATGATGCTGCAAATGTAAAAATTATTTTAACAAAAAATATAGCTGGTAAGCAAGCCAGTAAGATTATCTGTTTTTTAAGAAATTATCAATTATCGCAACTGCATTTCGCTCGCGGGCTTCATTTAATCCCCCAACTATGGTATAATTTGCATTTAAGGATTTTAGTTCCTTGTGCCATACTTCCATAAAATGTTCGCGCTGATTTGGGAAATCGCGCAATGGATCATCTTCCCAAGGTAGATCTATATCCATCAACAGGTATAAATCATATGGCTTTTCTGGCAAAGCATCTAAAACAATCTGTGGGGTTTCGCCAAGCATGGCATCGCTCCATATTTTGACGGTAATAAAAGTAGTATCGCAAATCATGAATTCTGCCTGATTTGTTGCCAATACTGCATCTTCTAATGCAACCTGCCCATAAAACATGTTTACTTCGTCTTGTAATGTATATGGACCAACCAAAGTTTCACAATAATACCGCGCATATTCCGGTACCCAAGCAACATTGTAATACCTGGCTAAAAACTTAGACATGGTAGATTTACCCGTACTTTCCGGGCCAACTACGGCAATTTTTTTAACAGACTTGTTCACGATATGTTTTTCTCCAATCCAGGTAGCCGCGATAAGCAATTATCACCAGTACCATGTACAATACAGCACTTAGGTTTAAGTTTTTATAAATAAATAAAGGAATATAACAGATGTTTACAAACACCCATAATAACCAGTTTTCCAAAATTTTTCTGGTAAGCAATAACTGCGCAATAAAGCTTACAGCCGTGCAAAAACCATCGGCATAAGGCACATTGCTATTGGTATAATGTGCCATAAACCAGCCAAGGGGCAAGCACAATAACGGAATGGCACAAATAACGACGATCCATTCTTTCTTTTTAAGGATCTTAACGGGCCGCTGTTTCTCTACTTTTTTATTTAGCCAAAAATACCAACCATAAAATGCTGTTCCTAGGAAGTAAATCTGCAAAGTCATATCTCCATACATTGCTTCGCGATAAAACAACAATCCGTAAGCGCTTACACTAATGATGGATACAGGCCAATTCCAAATGCTCTCTTTTGCAGCCAGGTAAATACATATGAAACCAGCAACTACGGCTGTCCATTCAAGCGCGGTAGTATGCATAAACTGATCTGCCAGAAACCTGAAGAATATCTGCATGGGTTAATGTTTGCCAAATGTAGGAGAAAATGCCTTAAAAGAAAAAATCCGGTTGAGGAGGGCTCCTCTAACCGGATAATAAACCAAACAAACTATTTATGAAGAAATCCTCTGCGGGTAACTAATCCGCTAAGGAAGCTTTAGATCGAACTCTAAAGTATTTACTAAACGCAAATACGATACGCTTATTACAACATTATTGCCAATATTAATGCTTTATATTCATCATGACGAAAATCTGACTTAGGAATCCCAAATGGCCGTTCTCTTTAACAAAACCTTAACAAATAAATTTTAAATATAATATAAATACTACAACGATGTATGTTTTACAGTTCAATACTGATTTAGAGTGTTCATTATTTAAAACTATTGCCTATACAAACTGTTAAGTTTAGCGTACATTTAAGAATTAATCAACACATTATGAAAAAACCAGGGACTATTTTCGGGATTGTATTTATATTTCTGTTGATCTCTTTTGCATTCAAAAATATAAAGCTAGGGCGCATTATCGGAAAAGTATCTCCAATTGAGGCCGTAAATGGAATTTCAATAATTGCCGGTACCGACACCATTTCTGCTGAAACTGCACAAGGCAGTTTCAGCTTTAATAATTTAAAACAAGGCGTGTATAAGGTGCTGATCAAAACCAATCCGCCGTATAAAGAAACGGTTATTGAAAATGTGGCCGTAAAAGACAGTTCTACAACAGATTTAGGGATCATCACACTGCAACAATAACGAAACGGTTTTTATAGTAATAGTAGATTTAAGCGCTGTTCTGGAAGTAATTTTTAATGTTTCAGTCAGACTAAATTCAAGTGATTTTGGAAGTGCCTGAGCGGCACTTTTTTTATTTGAAAAAATTGCAATGAAAACCACTGTAAAAACCTATCTTTGCATCCCGACAGAACAGTCGGGATTTTACTCCTTAAAAAGCACAAAAATCTCGTTGCTTTGTAGTCTTTGTAGACAATTTAACTTTAATTTTTGATTTTATATCATGCCTAAAGACACTTCCATTCGCTCAGTATTAATTATCGGTTCAGGTCCAATTATTATTGGTCAGGCCTGCGAATTTGATTACTCGGGTTCTCAGTCGGCTTTATCTTTAAAAGAAGAAGGTATCGCTGTTTCTATCATCAACTCCAATCCGGCAACCATCATGACGGATAAAGTTATCGGCGATCATGTTTATCTTCGCCCTTTATCAGTTGATTCGATTGAACAAATTTTACAAGAACACATTGCTTCTGAGGAACTACCAAGAATCGATGCTGTATTGCCAACTATGGGCGGTCAAACTGCACTAAACCTTTGTAAGGAAGCAGAAGAGCGTGGTGTTTGGGAAAAATACGGTGTTCGGGTAATCGGAGTAGATACAGATGCGATTGAAAAAACTGAAAATCGTGAAGCTTTCCGCCAGTTAATGGTCGATATTGGGGTAGGTGTGGCAACCTCAAAAATTGCCAACTCATTTCTTGAAGGAAAAGAGGCTGCTCAAGAAATTGGTTATCCGCTGGTTATTCGTCCTTCTTACACCTTAGGTGGTTCTGGTGGCGGTTTCGTACACAAAAAAGAAGAATTTGATGCAGCGCTTAAACGCGGTTTAGAAGCCTCTCCAACACACGAGGTTTTGGTTGAACAAGCTGTTTTAGGTTGGAAAGAATATGAATTGGAACTATTGAGAGATAGCAACGATAACGTAATTATCATTTGCTCTATCGAGAATTTCGATCCAATGGGAATCCATACAGGAGATTCAATAACCGTTGCACCAGCAATGACACTGTCTGATCGTTGTTACCAGGACATGCGTAACCAAGCGATTAAAATGATGCGCGCTATTGGAAATTTCGCTGGCGGATGTAATGTTCAGTTTTCGGTTAATCCGGCAAATGACGAAATTATCGCTATTGAAATTAACCCACGTGTTTCTCGTTCATCGGCTTTGGCAAGTAAAGCAACAGGTTATCCAATTGCGAAGATTGCAGCAAAACTGGCAATCGGTTACAACCTTGACGAAATTGAAAATCAAATTACCAAAACAACTTCTGCATATTTTGAACCTACTTTAGATTATGTAATCGTTAAAGTGCCACGTTGGAACTTCGATAAATTTAAAGGCGCAAATAAAGAACTAGGCTTACAGATGAAATCTGTAGGTGAAGTAATGGCCATCGGCCGTACATTCATCGAAGCTTTACAAAAAGCTTGTCAGAGTTTGGAAATCGGCCGTGCTGGTTTAGGCGCAGATGGCAGACAAAACAAAAACATCAATGAAATTATGGACGGCCTGGAACACGCTTCCTGGAACCGTTTATTCTTAATCAAAGATGCGATGACAATGGGTGTTCCTTTGGAATCTATCCGTAAAGCAACCCGCATTGATAAATGGTTCTTGAATCAAATTCAGGAATTAGTTGCTTTAGAAACGGAATTGAAGAGATATTCTTTGAACAATATCCCTCAGGATTTCTTTATCACATTGAAACAAAAAGGTTTCTCTGACGTACAAATTGCCTGGTTATTAGGCAATGTAACAGAAGATGAGGTTTATGACCGCCGTAAAGAACTCGGCATTCGCCGAGTATATAAAATGGTAGATACCTGTGCGGCAGAATTTCCGGCACAAACGCCATATTACTACTCAACTTTTGAACAAGAAAACGAATCTATCCCGTCTAACCGTAGAAAAATAATTGTTCTGGGTTCTGGTCCAAACCGTATCGGACAAGGAATTGAGTTTGATTATTCTTGTGTGCACGGTTTGTTAGCGGCAAAAGAATCTGGTTTTGAAGCCATCATGGTGAACTGTAATCCTGAAACAGTTTCTACGGATTTTAACATGGCAGATAAATTGTATTTTGAGCCGGTATTCTGGGAACATGTTCGTGAAATTATCGATCTTGAAAAACCAGAAGGCGTAATTGTACAGCTTGGCGGACAAACAGCATTGAAAATGGCTGAACAACTTACCGCAAAAGGCGTTAAAATTATCGGTACTTCTTTCGAAAACATGGATCTTGCAGAAGATCGCGGACGTTTCTCTGATTTACTGAAAGAACTTGACATTCCATATCCACGTTATGGAGTTGCTGAAAATGCTGAAGAAGCTTTAGTAGTAGCCAACCAGGTGGGTTATCCGGTTTTGGTTCGTCCAAGTTACGTTTTAGGTGGACAAGGCATGAGCATTGTAATCAATGATGAAGACCTGGAAAAAGCTGTTGTTAAGCTTCTGGGAGATTTGCCTGGAAACCGTGTTTTGATTGACCACTTCTTAGATCGTGCAGAAGAATCTGAATCCGATTCAATCTGTGACGGAGAAGACGTTCACATTATCGGAATGATGGAACACATCGAACCTGCTGGGATCCATTCTGGAGACTCAAGCGCTGTATTGCCTCCTTTCAGCTTAAGCGAAAGTGTTACCAACCAAATGGAAACATACTCTAAAAAACTCGCAAAAGCACTAAACATTAGCGGCTTGCTAAACATTCAGTTTGCCGTTAAGGATGAGAAAGTTTACGTAATTGAAGCCAATCCAAGAGCATCACGTACGGTTCCATTTATTGCAAAGGCATATGATGTACCTTACATCAACATCGCTGCAAAAATTATGCTGGGTGTTGCGAAATTGAAAGACTTTAAGATAGAGCGTAAGCTAAACGGTTATGCGATTAAAGAACCGGTATTCTCTTATGAGAAATTCCCTGAGGTAGCAAAAGAGCTTGGCCCGGAAATGAAATCGACCGGTGAAGCTATTCGTTTCATCAAAGATCTCGAAGATCCATATTTTAGAAAATTATACAAAGACAAGTCGATGTATTTAAGTAAATAATTACTTAGGGCGGTGCTAAAAGCACCGCCTTTTTTTTGCAATGTTAATGCGGAGATGATGTATGAATACAAACATCTGAATAAATCCAACGTGTAACTGGTATCTGTTTTTTTTGGAATAAAAAAACCCGGGCCAGCGCAGTAGAGCTAACCCGGGTTCTTAAATGTAATTTTGTATTATTTGGATTTTGCACCCAATAGTTCTTCTAACTTACTTTGCAAAGCTTCTTCTCTTAATCCTTTTGCAATAATTTTACCGCTAGGATCGATCAGAAAGTTTGCCGGAATAGAATTAATGCCATACATTTTAGCTACTTCATTATCCCAGAACTTTAAATCTGAAACATGTGTCCAGGTTAATTTATCATCAGCAATCGCTTTTAACCATGCTTCTTTTTTCCCAGGTTGATCAAGAGATACACCTAAAACGGTAAAACCTTTGTCCTTATATTTGTTATAAGCTGTAACCACATTTGGATTTTCCTTTCTACAAGGACCACACCATGAAGCCCAAAAATCTACCAACACATATTTACCTTTAAAATCAGACAGTTTAACGGGTTTACCATCCGGATCATTTTGAGTGAAATCCATGGCCATAACGCCAACTGCAGTTTTTCTATTGGCTTCAAACCGTTGCGCCAGGCTTTTTCCTGAAGTTGTTGCTTTCAATTCCGGTGTTAAAGCCAAATATGCTTTTTCTGCACCAGCAAGTTGCTCAGGATCGTACATTAATTGTCCAATAGCTGTTAAGCTGATGAATGATTTTGGATTGTTTTTTGCAAATTCTAAATAAATAGGAGGTAAACCAGCAGATTCCTTTTCATATCTGCCACTCAATTCTTTCATGATGGCCTCATCCTTCTTCTGCTCTGGTTTTAGTGCTTTGTATTCCGCATCAATCACTGCCAGTTTATCCGTTACAGGCTTAGTTAATGCATTCAATTTCTTTGAATCATCATTTACTACAGATCCGGTGATGGTTGCATTTTTCAGCGAATCTGCCGTTGTAAGGTTAATGGTCGCTGGCTCCAGATATACGTTTAAACCGTCTACCTTTTCTCCTGCTGAAGGTCTTTTTACATATGGATTTTTGTTAAGAAACAAAGAAGCTCTGGTCGGATCTAATACAGCGCCTTTAAAAGCGAAAGTCCCATTAGCAACGGTTGTTGAATCCGTAATATCCTTACCTCCCGTTTTATATAACAAATAAATTTTATCGCCGGTTTTTAGGGCCTTAGCAGAACCGTTTAAAACAAATGGCTTTTGAGCCATTGCTGCCAAAGGCAACAATGCCATGGCAGATAAGATTAATTTTTTCATCTTTTTTTGGTGATTGATGTAACTGTATTCCAAATATACCTTTATGCACCCAAAAAAAACAATCGACTTCCTGAATTTATGTAAGTTTCTGGTAAGTTCTCCACCAAAGATCAGGCATATCCCCATTTACGGCAATCTGATAGTCGTCATAACGACATGGAACCAGATGATAGCGTTCATTTTGTGACTGCCCTGACGGGTATGGCACCTGCATCCACCAACGATCGGATTTCTTACTTTTAACGAAAGTCATTTCACCTGTCCCATCTTTCAAACTTGTTCGGTAGATAATAAACTGCGACTTAGGTGTTAACGGAAAATCTTTCTTGCGCGCATAAAATCCATCAACGAAATACCAAACCATCTGTGCAAGGAGAAATGCCGTTTGTCCATTATTATCATATGCCGGATTAAATTCATAGAAGCCAATCGACGTAAGTTTATCATTAATGCCGGCATAACGCGCAATTCTACAGGCTTCTTCTCCATCAAACCCGTTTGGCGTAGCATTCGCATTTCCTGCAGCGTCTGCAGAACGAATGGCACCCATGTCAAAACTTACCATATTGGCGTTTCGGATAACGGGTTCTGCGAGACTAATATCTTGCGCAAACTCGCCTAAACGGTGCACATCGAAATAGAGTTTATCCATCACACTCAAACTCTCCTGATTTACAAAATACGTTTGATAACCTACATTGCTAAAATTGAAAAGGAAGTTTGGCTGGTGCAGGAAAATTTTATTCAAATAACAATCAGACCTGGTGGCCAGGCCCTGTTCTTCATCGTCATCAATATCGAACCGATTGTCTATAACCACAAGATCTACTTTCTGTTCCAGATCTTCATATCCCATGTATTGTCCATAAGTCAAATCCTGACCTCCGCCAATTATCACCGGAATAATATCTTTTCTGATTAAATCGGAAACCACCATCCGCAAAGCGATATACGTATCTGCAACCGTTGCACCATGTTTTATATTGCCTAAATCAACAATTCTGCTGGTAAAAGCACCTTCATTTAATCTGTAGAACTTTTCTCTAAAATAGTCTGGCGCCAATGCACACCCTTCGTTATCTAAAGCATTTCTACCATCCAGAACACCAATAATGGCCAGATCGAATTTTTCATCCTCCAGATCCGGAAAATCTTCTGTATAAATCCGCGTTTTTAAACCTAGCTGACTGTTCAAAAATCCATTTTTAGGCTTGAAACGATCGGGGTTGATGGGCGAAAAGAAATCTGTTAACGACATATTTTTAAAACTCTCGCCTCAAATATCTATTTTTGAATGCGTATTTCCACATATAGCCCGAAAAAAATAAAATGATACTGGTAACCGGCGGAACAGGATTTCTAGGTTCTGAATTAATAAAACAGCTTACCGATAAGGCTTTGCCGGTAAGGGCAACTAAGCGCGAAAATTCTGCCATTCCAAAAATTCTTCTAAATAATTCTTTAATTGAATGGGTAATCGCAGACATCAATGAACCTTCTGCTTTAGAAGATGCATTTACAGATGTTACACATGTTTACCATTGTGCGGCTTTTGTTTCGCTCAATTCAAAACATAAAAAACAATTGTTCCATGTCAATATCAACGGCACATCGAACATTGTAAATCTCTGTTTGGAATACAATTGCCGTTTGCTACACGTAAGTTCAATTGCCGCCTTAGGCGAAGCAAAAAAGGGGAAACTTATATCAGAAAAAGATTTCTGGGAATACGATGCCAAAGCCCATGCATACGGCCTTTCCAAATATGAAGGTGAAATGGAAGTTTGGCGTGGCATTTCTGAAGGACTGGATGCGGTAATTGTAAATCCATCTGTCATTATTGGCAAAAGTGCGGGTTTTGAAGGTAGCGGCTCCATTTTTAAACTGGTAAAAGATGGCTTTTCATTCTATACCGATGGCTCAACCGGGTTGGTTGATGTTGACGATGTAGTTAAAGCGATGATTTTACTGATGGATGCCGATATTACCGCAGAAAGATTTATCCTCTCTTCAGAAAATTATCATTTTAAAACATTATTTGAAACCATTGCAAAGGGCTTTTCAGTGAAAGCCCCGCAGACGGAAGCAAAACCCTGGATGCTTAACCTGGCCTGGAGAGCTTTGAAATTCTTTTCTATCTTTACCGGAAAAGAACCTTCAATTACTAAAGATACAGCGAAAAGTAGTGTTACCTCCAGTTTTTACGACAATCAAAAAATCATCGGCCAAACTGGAATAACGTTTAAACCCGTTGCACAAAGTATAACTGAAATTACCCAATATTTAAGATAATGCCTAAACAAAAAGCGTATTACATCATCGATTTTGATAGTACATTTACCCAGGTAGAAGCTCTGGATGAGTTGGCCAGAATTTCTTTGAAAAAGCATCCTGAAAGAGAAATAATCTTTCAAAAAATTGAAGATTATACCAACCAGGCGATGGAAGGTAAACTGTCTTTCTCAGAAAGTTTAGCTCAACGCATAAAACTTTTAGAAGCCAATGAAGAGCATCTTAAAGAACTGATCAAATTTCTGAAGAAAAAAGTATCGAAATCATTTTCCCGCAATGCGGATTTCTTTAAAAAACATGCCGATGATGTTCTGATTGTTTCTGGCGGTTTCAAAGAATTTATTACGCCCGTTGTTAGCCAGTATCACATTAAAAAAGAAAATATTTACGCCAATACTTTTGTTACTACCGGAGACGGAAATATTATTGATTACGACCACGCAAACCCTTTAAGCGAAGAAGGAGGAAAAGTGAAGTTGTTACAACACTTAAAACTGGAAGGAGAGCTGTTTGGAATTGGCGATGGCTATTCAGATTTTCAATTGCGCGAAAGCGGCCTGATTAATAAGTTTTTTGCCTTTACAGAGAATATTGCCAGACAAAGTATCGTTGAAAAAGCTGATCATATTACGCCAAGTTTTGATGAATTTCTTTATGTAAATGATTTGCCAAGAGCGATTTCTTATCCTAAAAACAGAATATTGTGTTTGGTGATTGGAGATGTTGATCCGAAAACGATTGCAATGCTCAAAAATGATGGCCTTTCTATCCGACACAAAGAATCTTTTGAAGAAAAATATGTAAAAGATGTGGCTATGATTGTTGCGGCTGATGGAGAAAAACTAGATCACGAACGCATGAAAAATGCAGTAAAACTGAAAACAATCGGATATCTGGGCAACAGCAAAGGAAAACTTGATCTTGACCTTTGTGCCAAAATGGGTATCGTACTTTTTGATGATCCCAAAAACAACCCGCATAACATCGATTTTATCCCGAAAAGAATGATCGATTTTATGAATACCGGCGCAACCTATCTAAGCCAGAATTTCCCGAATCTGCAATTGCCTAAAATTGACAAATCGCACAGACTAATTCATATCCATAAAAACGTACCGGGAATTATGGCAAAAATAAATACGGTTTTTGCCAAACACGATATTAATATTGTTGGTCAGTTTTTGATGACCAATTCTGAAATTGGATATGCTATTACTGATATCAATACAGAATACGATAAACATGTGTTTAAATCTCTGAAAAAAATTGAGCATACCATCAAGTTTAGAGTGTTATATTAATCTGATACCAATTGTAGCCATCTGGCAGCTGAGCATTCCTTTATAAGCAAGTTGCCAGATTCTATTCGATTAAAATAATCGTAGTGTTGTTTAAATAAAAAACTGACGCTAAGCAATCTAGCTACAAACCAATCACAAAGTCGTCAAAACGTGTATGCCAACACAATTTTATTCCAGACCCAACATTTAACGGATCAACTTCCGTTTTAAAAGCAAATGCTTCGGGCTGCCAAAAATTTGAGCTGTATAAATTCCGGTATGACCGGAAAACAAATATGCTGCAACACAAGCCAGGGCGATAAATATCCCGGAAGATACACCAAACAATTCAATTCCCATTAAAATACAGGCTAAAGGCGTATTGGCTGCTCCAGAAAACACAGCAACGAAACCCATACCAGCCATTAAGCCAACCGGCAATGGTACAAATGTGCTCAGAAAACTGCCCAATGTTGCGCCAATAAAAAATAGCGGGGTAACTTCTCCACCTTTAAATCCGCTACTCAGTGTTAATGCCGTCAACAACAACTTTAATGCAAAAGCAGATGAAGATTCTTGAACCAAAAAAGATTCTGACATAACAGGAATTCCTAAACCGATATATTTGGTATTGCCCAATAGATAAACGGCGCCTACTAAAATTATTCCTCCTAAAACAGGACGCAAAGGTGGATATTTAATTCTTGAAAAGAGACTCGTTAGATAATGATTCAATGCGGAGAAACTTCTTGCGGCCAAGCCGAATAGAATACCAGCGCCCAATGATAAGAGTAGGTTGACGTAGTCCATTTCCGGAATTTCAGCAATTCTATAATGCGTATGCCCAACGCCCCATGCTTTACATGCAAAATCAGCAATTACGGCCGTAATAAAAGAAGGAAGGATAGCCGTATACATTACACTCCCTACAACAAAAACCTCCAACCCGAAAACGGCACCGGCTAAAGGTGTACCGAAAACCGAAGCAAAACCAGCACTAATTCCGCAAATTAAAATGATTTTACGGTCGCGGGGTTTCAATTTAAAAAGTTTAGTAAACTGATCTGCAAAGGCACCTCCAATTTGAACTGCAGTACCTTCACGACCGGCAGAACCGCCGAAAAGATGTGTGATCACTGTGCCTACAAAAATTAATGGAGCCATTACCAATGGGATAATTTGTTTTGGTTGCTGCAATTCTTCAATGAGTAGATTATTTCCTTTTACAACATCTTTACCCAGATAAAAGTACATCAAGCCAATTCCCAATCCTGCGAGAGGGAGAAAGGCGATAATCCATAAATGATCTTCTCTGAAATTTGTAGCCCAACTTAAACTCTCTAAAAATAATGCAGACGCCGAACCGACGACAGCGCCAATAATTGTTGCGATCATCAACCATTTTATGGTATGACTAAACAGAAATTTCAGATCGGTTTTTAACAGTTGTGAAAAGGGCAGAAGAAAGCCTTCTGTAATTTTTTTAACAGGCATTAGTATTCAATTTTACATTTAAAATCGTAGGAGTCATCAGCCTGTTCGGGCGGTTTTGGCGGTACCCCATCGCCATTGGCTCAAAAATATAAAATTTAGACCTGCGTTCCAAAATCTTTAAGCACCTTTGTACGCTAAACACAAACAAATGGACTTTACTCCAGAAATCAAAAGTAAACTGAATCAACTTCAGGAAAAATACACCGCAATGGGCCAAGACATGGCTTCCTACCTTGATGGATTGCTGTACGCTGATTTCCTGACCTACTGGGATTATATCCATCTTGATACGCTATTGAGCCTGCAAAGCCCTAAAACTCCTTTTCCTGATGAAGAAATATTTATTATGTACCATCAGATTACAGAACTGTATTTTAAACTGGCTTTACATGAATGCACGCAAATTTCTGAACACGAAAATTTAAACGTCGATTTCTTTACCGCAAGGATTAAACGTATCAATGCCTATTTCAATGCATTGACCACATCTTTTGAAGTGATGGTTGATGGCATGGAAAAAGATCAGTTTTTAAAATTCAGAATGTCATTGCTTCCTGCCAGTGGTTTTCAATCTGGCCAATACCGCATGATCGAAATTTCTGCCACAGATTTTATCCAGCTGACCGATAAAAGCAAAAGGCAAGAACTTACAGGCAAAACCATTGAAGAACAGTTTCAATACATTTACTGGCAATATGGCGCTACTGAACTGGCTACAGGAAAACAGACATTAACTTTAAAGCAATTTATTAAAAAGTATTCTGTTCAGTTTTTACAACTCGCAAAAGACCGTTTAAATACGAATTTTTCAAGTTTATATAAACGTTTTGAAAGCAGCGGATCAGATGTTTCGGCGCTTGCAGATGAACTTAGAAAGCTTGACCTTTTTGTAAACGTAGAATGGCCTTTATCACATTACAAATCTGCCGTGCGTTATCTTGAAAAAGATCCTGTAGATATCGCAGCAACCGGAGGAACCAACTGGCAGAAATATTTGCCTCCACGTTTTCAAAAAAGAATCTTCTATCCATTTCTGTGGACTGAAGAACAAATGAACGAATGGGGGAAAGGCTGGGTATTAAATGTTCTTAAAACACTCAAAAACAAAGATTAATATCTCAAAAAGCTATTAATAAATCGGCAAATTTGCTAATTTGCGCAAAACCAGAAATGATCTGTCGAGATGGATGGAAGTGTATTTTTCCACTTTCTGCATTGAGGAGACGATTCATTTAAAAATATAATAATATGACCGAGACATTAGATATCAAAATCACAAAGGCAGGGCAAACTCGTTTGTCTGTGACTGATTTTTCTCAATTACCGTTCGGTAAAGTATTTACCGACCACATGTTTACTGCAGATTTTGAAGATGGAGAATGGAAAAATCTTCAAATTTTACCTTACGGACCAATTCCGATGAGTCCTGCAATTTCAGCTTTGCATTACGGACAAGCAATTTTTGAAGGTTTAAAAGCATACCGCCAGCCAGATGGAAAGATTAGTGTATTCCGTGCCGATAAAAATTTCGAGAGATTTAATAAATCTGCGGCAAGAATGTCTATGCCAACAATACCTGAAGAAATTTTTATGCAAGGTTTGTCGGCGCTAATTCATATCGATGAAAAATGGGTACCATCACAAGAAGATTATGCATTATATGTTCGTCCGGTGATGTTTGCTATGGACCCATTTTTAGGTGTTAAAGCATCTGACAGTTATAAATTTGCTTTATTGACCACACCAACAGGTCCATACTACAGCAAAGCATTAAAAGTTAAAATAGAAACTGAATTTACACGTGCAGACGATGGTGGTGTTGGTTTTGCAAAAACTGCCGGAAACTATGCACGCTCTCTTTTCCCTTTCGAAGAAGCACGTAAAGAAGGTTTTGATCAATTGATCTGGACAGATTCTATCAATCATGAATTTATTGAGGAAGCTGGAACAGCCAATTTGATTTTTATTATAAACGGCAAACTGGTTACACCATCTGTACGCAGCACGGTATTGGATGGCGTAACACGCGATACCATCATCAAGCTGGCTAAAGAAGCAGGTGTTGAAGTAGAGGAACGCAGAGTTTCCGTAAAAGAGGTGATAGAAGGTATTGAAAATGGAAGTTTAACTGAAGCATTTGCTGCCGGAACCGCTGCCACAGTAACACATATTGGAGAAATTGGATATCAGGGTAAACTTTACACCTTAACCGATTCTTCTACGAGACATATTTCTAACGGAATTGCAAAAACACTAAACGACATTCGTTACGGTATAACTGCCGATAAATTTGGATGGAATTGGGTTTTATAAAAAAACTGAGCAAAAAAAAGGCGCCAATTGTTATCAATTGGCGCCTTTTTTTTGCCGTTATTTATTAACAAGCAGAAAAATTATTTATCTAATATCACCACGCCTTTTGCTTCGAAAGCGAGTTCTTTTTTAGGGTCTGTTATTTTAGCAACCTCTTCCGGGCTCTTTTTAGCATCTTCTGCGTAGTGGCGCAAAGTTTCTACAGAAATGGTTTGTTTCTTTGCAATTCCATCTAATACAACTGTTTTACCTACAACATCCATAGGCATAAAAAAAGCATAATCTTTAAACGTTACACGCATTGGCTCGCCATTTGGCATTTCCAATGTCATCCAACAGCCTTTCTTTTTGCATACATCTACAACCTTACCTTCAATTTTCATATCGGCCGATTTGCTTTCGCCCATTGCGGCTTCCATTTTTCCAGCAGGTTTCACGTCGTTAGGTACAAATTCTTCACCAAATTTCTGACCCTTCAACGGTTTTTGTGCCATTGTTACACTGGCACAAATGCATATAATAATGCTTAGGATGATTTTTTTCATGCGTTTATTTTCAAAATTCCCTTAACTCCTTCAAAGTTATTTAAAATTTCTCTAAATAAGAGGCAAAAAAAATCCTCGCTAGTTATAAACTAACGAGGAAATCATCCCTATTGTCATAGATCACATCCCATGTATGATGTACAACACTTAGCTATAGGCAATTTATGATCCAAACTGGCACAAGCTAAATAATGATCCGCATCATCCTGACACACAGAATATTAAAAAATAAATATGGATATCCATTGTAAAATCAAAACTGTAGAAATTGTGTATACAGTTTGTATATTGTAGAAAATTGGGAAATTAATTCCTCAATTTATTGAATCATTCATCCAAAAATCAGGCTAAATACTTCTTCTATTTTGCTTACTGCTTTAATTTCGATATTGTACTTTTCAATAGAAATGCCTTTTAGATTGTATTTCGAAATAAAAATAGATTCAAAACCCAATTTGTCTGCTTCGGCAATGCGCTGTTCAATACGATTAACAGCGCGTATTTCTCCGGAAAGGCCAACTTCTGCAGCAAAACAATTTTTTGTAGAAACCGGAATATCCTGATGAGAAGAAATAATCGCGATTAAAACGCCTAAATCTATTGCAGGATCTTCAACACGTATTCCTCCTGCAATATTTAAGAACACATCTTGTGTACTTAACCGAAAACCGCATCGTTTTTCAAGCACGGCAAGCAACATATTCATTCTTTTAGTATCAAAACCAGTTGCTGAACGTTGCGGTGTGCCGTACGCCGCCTGACTTACCAGCGCCTGTGTTTCAATAAGCATTGGGCGTGCACCTTCTAACATTGCCGAAATGGCGATGCCGCTTAATTCTTCATCGCGCTGCGAAAGTAAAATTTCTGACGGGTTGGAAACCTCACGCAGTCCGCTGCCTTGCATTTCATAAATCCCAAGTTCTGCCGCCGCACCGAAACGGTTTTTAATCGATCGTAAGATTCTATATACATGGTGACGATCGCCTTCAAACTGTAAAACAGTATCAACCATGTGTTCTAGAATTTTTGGCCCTGCAATGGCACCATCTTTGGTAATGTGGCCGATAAGAAATATTGGTGTTCCGGTTTCTTTTGCAAAACGAAGCAATTCTGCAGTACATTCGCGTACCTGAGAAACACTGCCTGGTGTAGAATCTATATGTGCAGAATGCAAAGTCTGTATAGAATCTATAATAAGCACTTCTGGCTCCAGAACTTCAATCTGTTTAAATATGTTTTGTGTTGAGGTTTCTGTAAGGATATAACAATCTGGCGAGCCATTGGCAACGATACGCTCTGCACGCATTTTAATTTGTTGTTCGCTTTCTTCTCCGGAAACGTACAGTAGCTTTTTGCCGCGCAAATTCAAAGCAATCTGCAACATTAAGGTAGACTTTCCAATGCCTGGCTCACCACCAATCAATACTAAAGAGCCTTCTACCAATCCGCCGCCCAATACCCGGTCAAGTTCCTGATCACCTGTGGCAATCCTTCGCTCAGTAGACGTCTGGATGTCATTTACTTTATTAGGTATGCTGAGTTTACGTGTACCGGTTTCGCTTTTCCATGTTGGTACGGAAGCGGGTGTTTTTTCGATAATTTCTTCAACAAAAGTATTCCACTGACTACATGAAGGGCATTTGCCCAACCATTTCGCCGATTCGTATCCGCAGCTCTGGCAGAAGTATGCTGTTTTTGATTTTGCCAATTTGATGATAATTTTTCTCTACGAATGTAGAGCTAAACCTTGAAAATCGGGCGATTACTTTTAAACAAAATCTATGAATGAAATGATGAAGAGAAAGTTATGAAAATAACTTATGTAGAATTTTTCCACAAAATAAAATGCCCCGAATCAATCGAGGCATATTTTAATAAGTTTCACTATCCGGCGGGATGCCGTAATCGACAAATTTCTTTGCCTGTTTTTCTTTTTTCTTGCCGAACCAGCCTTTAACAGAATTGAATATGGCAGAGAGGTGTTCTGCATCTAAAGATTTACCTAATTTCCCAGAAGCTAAGCCAACAAGGGCTTTGGTAATAAAGCCAGAACTTCTGAAAATGGTTTTATTCATCAGCATTGGTAAAATTAGCGACATCGCTGTACCGCTGAAATTCAATTTGTCGTCTACTTTGAGCAAATTACTAGGTGATGCATACTTTTTTATTAATGCACCAATAGAAAATTGCTTGATGAATAGTTTAGTATCTGTTTTAAGCGCATTTTGCTTTACAGTATATTCTACTTTAAGTGCAACTTTGGCTGCATGCAGATCTTCAAGGTTTCTGATATTATACTTTCTCATCGTCCTCCTCCTTATCTGCAAGTTTGTCAAAATATTTTCTTATTGCCACGTTAATGATTGCCTTTTCAATGTACTTATCTTTAGTTAAGTATACCACAATAGCAAAAAGTGCGTAAAGTGCAGCTACACAACCGAAGCCCCGCGTAAAACTTCCCAATACATCTGATAAAAAGAGCGCCAGCGTTACACTTCCGAAAAGGAAAGCTAAAATGAAGCACACAATAACAACAGTATTGGTAACCAGATCCGCAAATATTTTGGATGCTTTTTCTACAAGATACAGTCTGGCAAATTCCAATCTGGCTTCAATAAGTCCTTTGGCATCGTCAACGATATCCTCAATACTTTTTTCTTTGTTTTCTTGCATAGTTTAGATGGAATTTAGCTGGATGCAGATTATACATCCAGCTTTTTATATTTATGCGTGCTCAACGTCATCGCTATATTCTTCTTCTACGCTTCTCAATTTGGTTTTGATAGAGTCTACAACTTTATCTTTTAAGCTAGCTAAGTTGTTGATTTCATCTGCCGCTTTGTCTTTAATAGAATCGCCAAGATCTTTAAGGGATTGACTTAGCTTATCGCGTGTTTCATCACCTTTATCTGGCGCAAACAAAATACCTAATGCGGCACCAGCAGCTAATCCAGCCAAAAGGGCAACTACAACTTTTGAGTTATCATTCATAATAATGTATTTTAAGGGTTTAACATTCACAATATAATACAACTATATTATTTTTGGTTAAGCTATAAATTATAACTCATTATGCTCATTAATTGTTTTAATTCTTTCCAATCTTTCTGAAGCCAGCGTACTGCTTTCATAAATCTTGATGAGCAGGATAAAATAAGATAGGAGTAGCGGACCAAAAATAAGTCCTAATATTCCGAATAAAGGGATACCAATAATTACGCCAATTACTGTAATAATGGGATGAATATTGCCAACTTTTTTTGCAATGATGAAACGAAGCACATTATCGATATTAATGATTACAACAAAACCGAAAATGAGCATTGCCCATCCTTCAAAACTATGGCCATTTGCAATCTGTAAAACTGCAGCAGGTACAAAAACAACTGGAGGACCGAGTACTGGGACGAAGGATATAAATGTGGTAATCACGCCCCAAAAAACCGGATCGCGATAGCCCAACACAAAAAAAGAAAGACTAACCAATGAGCCTTGCACAATGCAGATTAACCCTTGCCCAAGTACGTTTGCATATGTTGTATTGCGCATTTCATCGCCAAACCTCAATGCATTTTGCGCTCTGAACGGCGCATATTTAATTAAAGCCGTTTCGAATATTTTACGTTCAATAAGCATAAAATACAATAAAAAATAAACCACCAATAAACTTAAGACGATGTTGATTGCGCTTGAAATTAAAGACGGAAAAAGTTGCGTTGCCCAATTGCCCAGCCTGTTTAAGCCTTCTTCAATCAGCTTCGCATCTATCTTAAATGGGATGAGATGCTGAAATTTAACCAACAAGTTTTTAAAAAAAATCTCATTGTCGCGCAGTTCGGAAATTTTGGCAATTACCATGCTACTCAATCCGTAAAAAGGCAATATGATAACAACGATACTTAATGCAATTAAGGTTACAGCAACAAACCTACGGTTTAGCTTTCTGATTTCCGCCCAATAAATATACGCCGGGCGCATAATGGTATACAAAACCAGTGTGCTTAAAATTGCGCTAAAAATACCTTGAAGGGAATAGGCGATTAGAAGTCCGAGCACAATAATAATAACGAGGTTAATATTGTTGCGCTGCTTGTAAGAAAATACGGACATATTGGCGTGCTATTGATTTTTTAGAACTAAATGTAGAAATCCAGCTTTTTGTTTGCCCGCAAAACAGAAATATTTAAGCGTCTTGATTTTTTATCGCTTTGATTTTATTGTAAAGTGTTTTACGATCAATATTCAGTTTTTGAGCGGCTTTAGTTTTATTAAAATTTACTTCTTTTAAAACCCGCAGAATGGTTTCATATTCGGCCTCTTGAGCGGCTTGTTTCAGATCTTTATTTAGGATCGGAAACTTACTTTTTAGCACAGATAAGGTATTGGCGGGTTCTGATTCTTCATTTAGCAACTCTAACGGAAGTGCATCTTTTGGCACTAAAACGCCATCTGTAAGCAGAGCGGCACGTCTGATTACGTTTTTCAATTCGCGAACGTTGCCCGGCCAGGTATAATTTTGCAAACAAACTTCGGTTTCTGCAGAAAAACCGATTATAGATTTATTCAATTCATCATTCGTAGCTTTTAGAAATTGCCTGGCAAAAATCAGAATGTCATCTTTTCTTTCTTCGAGTGACGGAATGTGAATGGAAAATTCGTTAAAACGGTGGTATAAATCTTCCCTAAATGTACCATTAACGATATTTTGAGGAAGGTTTTCATTCGTTGCCACAATAATGCGAACATCAAGATCAATTTCTTTCGTGCTGCCAATCCGTTTAATTTTTCTTTCTTGTACGGCCCGAAGTAGCGTGGCTTGAATTTCGTACGAAAGGTTTCCGATTTCATCCAGAAATAGTGTACCTCCGTTAGCTTGTTCAAAGTGGCCAACTTTAGTGTACAAAGCGCCTGTAAATGCACCTTTTTCATGTCCAAAAAATTCACTTGCGGCAAGTTCTTTTGTTAAAGAACCACAATCCATCGCCACGAAAGGCTTATCTTTTCGTAAACTGTTAAGGTGAATGGTTTTTGCCACATATTCTTTTCCAGTTCCACTTTTACCTGTTAAAATTATACTATAACTTGTTGGTGCAATCAGCTTAATTTGTTTTAAAAGTTTTAAAGAAGCACCACTTTTACCTTCAATATATCCGCCTTGCGTATTCGACTCTTTAACAGGAAGATCGATACGCTGTATTTTCTCTGAAGATTTTTTTTCAGGAATGGATATTTGCTGACTAGACAAAGCTTTATTTATAGTGATGAGGATTTCATCCGGATACAAAGGCTTTGTAATATAATCATAGGCGCCTAGCTTGATCAGTTCTACTGCAATTTTTATATCTGTATAACCAGTAATGATAATTACGCTGGTTTTCGGATAAAGTTCTTTAATGCGTACAAGTACTTCCCGGCCATTGGTATCTTCTAGGCGGTAATCGCACAAAACCAGATCAAAAGTTTGCTGAGCCAAAATACTAAAAGCTGCCGCACCGGTAATCGCATTTGAAATTTCGAAACCATTTCTGGTTAAAAACTTAGACAATAAATGTCCAATGTTTACCTCATCATCTATTATAAGTATTTTCCCTTTCATCAGGTAAAGTATTGAGCACAAACAACCGGTTGGTTACTCCAGCAGAAGCCGCTTTAGTTTTTCGGATGCAGTATAGCCAAAAAAAATGGGTTGGGAAATTTTTTCTACACTTAAAAGGTTTTACCAATGGCAGTTATCTTATAGAAATGACTATTCTCCTATAAACTCGGCTTTTCGCTTTTCAATAAATGCAGCTACGCCTTCTTTGAAATCTTTGGTTTCAAAACATCTGCCAAAAGCAGCAATTTCAGTTTGGTAGCCATCCGTTCCGTTTACGGATGCATTAACTGCTTCAATTGCAGATGCAATGGCTAAAGGTGCACGTTGTTTAACTGTATTCAGAATTTCTTCTGCCTTAGAAAGTAAATCTGCCTGTGGCACTACATAATTTACCAGACCAATACTCAGCGCTTCTGCGGCTAAGATCATATTTGCTGTTGTAATCATTTCAATGGCTTTGCCTTTTCCTACCAATTGTGTTAAGCGTTGTGTGCCTCCATAACCAGGAATTAAGCCCAACGTTACTTCTGGTAAACCCAGCTTAGCGTGATCCGTAGCAATACGCATATGGCAGGCCATAGCCAATTCCAAACCTCCGCCCAATGCAAATCCATTTATTGCAGCAATAAAAGGTTTGGAAGCATTTTCAATAGCATTGAAAACAGACTCATGCCCGTGTTTTGCCAAAGCTTCACCTTGCTGCCCATTGTAATCAGAAAACTCTTTGATATCAGCACCTGCAACAAAAGCTTTCTCCCCTGCACCGGTCAGAATTACGCCACGAACTTCTCCATTTTCATTTGCATATTGTATAACATCGGCCAATTCTGTCAAAGTATCTTTATTTAATGCGTTTAGCGCTTTCTCCCGATTAATGGTGATGTATAAAATTTGTGCCCTTACTTCAGTAATTAAATTTTGATATGTCATAGCTTAAAAATTTCTGTTTTCTGTTACCCAATTCTCTATATAATGAACAATACTGCTCATGGTTGTTCCGGGCGGAAAAAGTTCACCAACACCTAAATCCGACAGTTTTTTTCGGTCGGCCTCCGGAATAATTCCTCCTCCGGTTAATAAAACGTCGTCCAGTTGTTTTTCTTTCATCAAATGGATAATCTTCGGAAAAACGGTCATGTGTGCACCAGAGAGAATTGAAATACCAATGGCATCTACGTCTTCTTGCAGAGCGGTATTTACCACCATTTCAGGCGTTTGCCGTAAACCTGTATAAATGACTTCCATACCTGCATCCCG
Organism: Pedobacter terrestris; assembly: GCF_052343045.1. Classification (NCBI taxonomy): domain Bacteria; kingdom Pseudomonadati; phylum Bacteroidota; class Sphingobacteriia; order Sphingobacteriales; family Sphingobacteriaceae; genus Pedobacter; species Pedobacter terrestris. Next base: position 4,547,938 of record NZ_CP180264.1, read on the forward strand.
AAGGGAAGTTGCAATTACTTTAGCGCCCCTGTCATGCCCATCAAGACCAACCTTGGCAACTAAAACGCGTATAGGCCGATTTAATGTTTTGCTCATAATGAATATTAAGTTGATGTAAATGTATTGATTTTGTCTATCAAATTTAATCCTACCTGAAAACATTAGAATTACACTAATCTTTTTACATTTGCATTCCTAATTTACAGGTTTTTATGAGTGAAGAGAAGTCATTGAACTTTATTGAAGAAATTGTTGAGAACGACCTAAGTAGTGGTAAGTATGAAACTTTGGTTACGCGTTTTCCGCCAGAACCAAATGGTTATCTACACATTGGCCATGCAAAAGCGATATGCTTAAACTTCGGACTAACACAAAAATACGGAGGATACACCAACCTGCGTTTTGATGATACCAATCCGGTAACGGAGAAAACAGAGTATGTAAACAGCCAGCAGGAAGATATTAAATGGTTGGGTTTTAGCTGGAAAAACGAACTTTATGCATCCAATTATTTTGATGAGTTATATGCTTTTGCTGTAAAACTGATTGAAAAAGGATTGGCTTATGTAGATGAAAGTTCTGCTGATGAAATTGCTGCACTAAAAGGAACACCTACAGAACCCGGCAAAGATAGTCCGCACCGCAACCGCAGTGTAGAAGAAAATCTGAACATATTTACGCGTATGAAAGCGGGTGAATTTGGCGATGGCGCTTACACTTTACGGGCAAAAATTGATATGGCGAGTCCGAACATGTTAATGCGCGACCCGATTATATACCGCATTAAACACGCAGAACATCACCGTACAGGCAATAAATGGTGCATTTATCCAATGTACGATTTTGCGCACGGACAGAGTGACAGTATTGAAAACATCACCCATTCTATCTGTACTTTAGAATATGTTTCGCACCGCGAATTGTACGATTGGTTTATTGAAAAACTGGATATTTTCCCTTCCAAACAATATGAATTTGCCCGTTTGAACTTAACTTCTACGGTAATGAGCAAGCGCAAATTGTTGCAACTGGTAAACGAACAGCTTGTAAATGGTTGGGACGATCCGCGGATGCCAACAATTTCTGGTTTACGCAGAAGAGGTTTTACGCCTAAAAGTGTACGTGAATTTTGCGAACGCATTGGGATCGCAAAACGCGAAAACCTGATTGAATTAAGCTTGCTTGAATTTTGTATCCGTGAGGATTTGAATAAATCTGCAAATCGCGTAATGGCGGTTTTAGATCCAATTAAACTGGTGATTACCAACTATCCTGAAGGACAAACAGAAGAATTAATCGGCGAAAACAATCCTGAAGCAGAAGATGGTGGCGGCACACGTGTTATTCCATTCAGTAATGAACTTTGGATTGAGCGCGAAGATTTTATGGAAGTACCGGCAAAAAAATGGTTCCGTTTGGCGCCAGGTGCAATGGTTCGCCTAAAATTTGCCTACATCGTAAAATGTGAAGATTTCATTAAAGACGAAAACGGAAATGTAACAGAAATCCGTTGTACCTATATTCCTGAATCTAAAAGTGGCAGTGATACCAGCGGCGTAAACGTTAAAGGCACCATCCATTGGGTAAGTGCACAGCATGCCAAAACTGCTGAGGTCCGTTTATATGATCGTTTGTTTACTTCAGAAACTCCTGATGCAGAAGAAGGCGATTTTAAAGATTATCTAAACCCGCAAAGCTTAGAAATTTTGCCGAACGTATATATAGAACCATCTTTGCTTGATGCAACTCTGGATCATCGTTACCAATTTATCCGTAAAGGATATTTCTGCCTGGATAAAGATTCTACAGCAGAGAAATTGGTTTTTAACCGTACAGTAACATTAAAAGATACCTTCAAGAAACCGAACTAGTTTTTAATAAAAAAAGGCGACCCGAAAGAGTCGCTTTTTTTATGGTTCATTGTTTCATTTATAGATTGAAGATATTCAGCACTAAGCTTCGGACCTCCGTCTTTCTGACTTTCCGACTTACCTAATACTTTAAATACACATTATAGAGAACTAAAACATCAACAGGTGTTAATTTTGGTGTAATATCTGATTGTATAAAGTGGATTTTAAATGCAGTAATTGCTGCTGGCAAATTGCTGGTGTCGTACCCGATAAAACGCAAAGCCATTTCCGTATTAAAATCTGCTGGCGGATTTTTAAGCACCTCATCATACCAATATCCAAAACCTTTATCGGCCAGTTTTTTCCACGGAAAATTCTTCGGATCGTTTTTTCGTCGGGGGGCAATATCAGAATGCCCGATAAAATTTGCTGCCGGGATATTATAGGTTTTTTTCAAGGTAGCGAGTAATTTAAGCAGGCTATTGATTTGTGCATCCGGCCATGGATCTGTCAGTCCGTTATTATCCAATTCTATTCCTATAGACGAAGAATTGAGATCCGTATCTTTTCCCCATTTACTTACCCCGGCGTGGTTTGCGCGCAAATAATCATTTACCATATGTACCACTTTGCCATCTCTGCTAATTACATAATGCGCGCTGGTTCCGGCTTTGGTAGAGAAGAAAGTTTTAACGGTTTGTGCTAAACTATCCTGTGCGGTATGGTGAAGGATAACGAAATTCGGTTTACGAATACCGAAATTAACAGAGCCAATCCACTCTTGATTTTTTGGATTTAAAGTATCATACAATTGCCCCACAGGCGGTGTGGATTCAACAATTGCTGCAAATCCCTGCGCTTTTTCTTTATATATTTTTTCTGTAGCAGCATATTTGGAAGTCGTTCCGCAGCCTGTAAACAACAGCACAGCAGACAACATTAAAACAAAATGACATTTGGATAGGTTAATTGACAACATACTTATTGTGTTAAAGTTATGAAGGTACAAAGTTAAGGTAAACTTGTTCCTTTACATCAAACTTTATACAAAGCTTTCAAAATTTACTAATTTAGCGCCCTTATACTTTCAGAATGAATATTTTATACAAACCCACTATATTTTTATCGGCTGTTGCCATTTCTGCTGGTTTATTTTCCGGCTGTTCTGGCAGCGACAATAAAACCTCAAAAGGGCAAGCCGGCGTTAAACAAAGAGACAGTTTGACGGATTATGTTGCGCAACGGCTACCCATTTATGAGCGTGTTAGATTAACCTCCAACATTAACCAGTTGAGTATTAACGACAGAAAAGTACTTCCGCTGTTGATCCAGGCTGCAGAGATAATGGATGAATTGTATTGGAAACAAACCTATCCGCAAAAAGACAGTTTGTTAACCACAATTAAAGACGATAAAACCCGAGAATTTTTCAATATCAATTATGGCCCCTGGGATCGCTTAAATAACGACAAACCTTTTGTTGCAGGTGTTGGAACACGGCCAGAAGGCGCATCATTTTATCCCGCAGGAATTACCAAAGAAGAAATTGAAAAAGCAGACTTACCGGATAAGTATAACGCGTATTCTGTAATCAGAAGAGACACTTCAGGCAAATTAATTACCGTCCCTTACAATGTATTATTTGCATCAGAACTGCAAAAAGCCAGCTCTTTACTTAAACAGGCGGCTTTATTGGCTGATGATGCCGGACTAAAAAAATACCTGAACCTAAGGGCTGATGCACTGGTAACTGATAAATATAATGCAAGTGATTATGCCTGGCTGGACATGAAAAACAATGGATTGGATGTTATTATCGGCCCGATTGAAAATTACGAAGACAAACTTTTTAATGCACGCACCAGCTATGAAGCTTATGTATTAATTAAAGACAAAGAATGGAGCAAGCGCCTGGCGAAATATGTAAAGCTTCTTCCAGAGTTGCAAAAAAACCTGCCTGTAGCTGCAAAGTATAAAGCAGAAACGCCGGGAACCGACTCTGAACTGAATGCTTACGATGTAGTATATTATGCCGGCGATTGCAATGCCGGATCTAAAACAATTGCTGTGAACCTTCCGAACGACGAAAAAATACAGCAGGAAAAAGGCACACGCCGTTCGCAACTGAAGAATGCAATGAAAGCAAAATTCGATAAAATCTTAGTGCCAATATCAAAAGAATTAATCGATGCAGAACAACAACAATACATCAAGTTTGATGCTTTCTTTGCTAACGTCATGTTCCACGAAGTTGCACACGGCCTGGGCATTAAAAAAACGGTAACCGGTAAAGGTTTCGTACGTGAAGCACTAAAGGAGCAATACAGCTGGCTTGAAGAAGGCAAAGCCGATATTTTAGGTTTGTATATGGTAACCGGGTTACTTAAAAAAGGCGAACTGCAAGGCGATATTAAAGATTACTATACTACGTTTATGGCCGGTATACTAAGATCTGTACGTTTCGGCGTTTCTGAAGCACATGGAAAAGCCAATATGCAATGCTTCAACTATTTTGAAGAAAAAGGTGCATTTGAGCGTACTGCGAAAGGAACCTATAAAGTAAACTTTGATAAATTTGCAACCGCAATGAATGACCTGAGCGCATTTATTATTACGCTTCAAGGCAATGGCGATAAAGCCGCAGTAGAAAAAGCACAAAAAGAAAAAGCAGTAATTTCTACACAATTGCAGGCAGATCTTGACCGCTTGACCAAAAGAAACATTCCGGTTGATGTGGTTTTTGAACAAGGAGTAGATGTACTCGGCATGAATTAATACAAAATATACAACAACATTAAAAGCCGTTATTCCGTACCAATCGGGATAACGGCTTTTTCTTTTTCAAAATTTCTGTAACCTTTTCCTCTGGCTCTCGTCTTATCAACAACTAAATAACAGAAACGTACCGTTTCTAAACTGAACTTTTTAATTGTCGGACAATGCAAAGGTGTGCGTGAAAACGCAGATGGAAACCTATTGCCGCATTTTTTTAAAAACAGAACCTATGAAAACAATTTATACTTTATTATGCCTCAGTTTTGCGCTCATACCAGTCACCAAAGTACTGGCGCAAGATAACAAGGGAAATATCCAGGGAATAATTTTGGACGAACACCAGAAACCCGCCGATTACGTTACGGTAGTTTTAATGAAAGCGTCTGATTCTTCTGTTGTTAAAACAGCCTTCACCAACCCAGATGGGAAATTCGTATTCAACATAAATGTAGCTGGAGGTTATTTTTATAAAGCCAGCAATATGGGATATAAAGTATTAAAAAGTGAAGTGAAAACCCTCTCCAGCGGATCTGACAAACTCGATTTTGGTGCTGCTGCGCTTGTGCCAAATACCCAAACACTAAATGAAGTTACGGTATCAACCACAAAACCACTTATCGAGCGTAAGATGGATCGGGTAGTGATGAATGTTTCCAACAGCTCTATTGCTACAGGTTCTACGGCGTTAGAATTATTACAAAAAGCACCCGGAGTTTCTGTAGACCAGAATGACAATATTGCGATGCTCGGAAAACAAGGTGTAATGATCCAGATTGATGGAAAACTAACCTACATGAGCAATGCCGATGTAGCCAATCTATTGCGCAATATGCAAAGCTCAGAGATTGAAAGCATCGAATTGATTACCAATCCATCTTCAAAATATGACGCTTCAGGCAATTCCGGAATCATCAATATCAAAACCAAAAAAAATAAAGGTGGTGGCACAAACGGAAGTGTAACGGCAACTGCAGGTCAGGGCCAGAAATTCAGATCAAGTGCAGGTTTAAACCTGAATCATCGCACCAAATATGTAAACCTTTTTGGCAATTACAACTATTACAACAACAAGCGCACACAGTTTATGTCTATAGATCGGATTTCCAGTGGAAATACCGGAAACACCTACTTCGGACAAGCCGGAAATTCGGAAAGAAAATATTCTGGCAGCAATTTCAAAGCCGGATTGGATGTATTTATCGATAAAAAAAATACCATCGGCGCTTTGGTTACCGGATATTTTAATGATGGGAACGATGCGGCAAATTACCTCACCAATATCGGCCCGTCTTTTTCGCGTGCAGATTCTGTTTTATCGTCTACAAACCGCATCGAAAACAATTATAAAAACCTTTCTTACAACCTGAATTATAAATCGGTATTGGATACCGCCGGACAGGAATTGACCGCAGATCTGGATTATTCCAACTACAACGGAAAAGACATTTCCAATTATGCCAATTTGTTTTCTTTACCCAATGGCATTGCAACACGACCAATCATCCTGACCAGAAACACCACTCCCTCAAAAATCGATATTAAAGCATTTAAAGTAGATTATGTATTGCCGCTGAAACATAAAATGAAACTGGAAGCCGGTTTGAAAAGCAGCTGGGTAGAAACCGACAACAACCTGTTTGCAGAACAATTCAGCAACAACAACTGGCAAAATGATCCGGGTAGAACCAACCAATTTATTTATACAGAAAATGTAAATGCCGCTTATGTAAATTTTAATAAGCAATTTAAGAAAACAGGGATACAATTGGGTTTAAGAGCCGAGCAAACCAACTCTAAAGGCAATTCTGTTACAACGGCAACGGTGATTAAACGCGAGTATGTGGATTTTTTCCCAACGGTATTCATCAATCAGGAGTTGAGTAAAAACAGCGATTTGAATATTTCGTACAGCAGAAGAATTGACCGGCCGAGTTACGATGCTTTAAATCCGTTTTTATTCTATGTAGATCAGTATACCTACAACCAGGGAAACCCTTTTCTAAACCCGCAATACACCAATAATTTCGAGCTGACGTACATGTTTAAGAAAAAGTATTCGCTTACCTTAAATTACAGTAAAGTAAATGATGTAATTACAGAGGTGATTTTGCCAAATAACGAAATGCAGGCGCTTTACCAAACCAATGAAAACCTGGCTACACAAACCAGTTATGCAGCTGTGCTGAGTATCCCGGTTAATTTTGCTAAATGGTGGCAAAGCAATAATACCATTAATGGTTTTTATCTGAATTTTAAAGCACCAGATTTGGGTGGCATTCCTTTAGATAATGAAAGTACATCGGTACAGATTAAATCTATGCATACCTTCACTTTTAACAAAGGTTTGGGTGCCGAATTGATGGGCAGTTATGAATCGCCTATAACGTATGGTGTTTTACGGATCAAAACCCGCTGGGGCATAGATGTTGGTTTAAGCAAATCGCTGATGAACAAAAAAGCCAGCATTAAGCTTTCGATAAATGACATCTTCAACACCCAACGCAATAATATAGAAAGCGCTTATCCAGGTTTGCAATATACCTTGTACCAGAATAATGATATCCGTTCTGCACGGTTAAGTTTTACGTATCGTTTCGGGAACAATGAAATTAAACCCGCAAGAAGAAGAACAACCGGCGTAGAGGCAGAACAAGGCCGTATGAAAAACTAAGAAATAAAAAAAGGACCTTTCACAAATATGAAAGGTCCTTTTTACGATATCGTTATATAGGTTTAAACCAGATCGAAACCAATATCTTCTCTGAAATATTTCCCGTCAAAATAAATTCTTCCGGCATCTGCGGTTGCAGATTGCAGGGCTGTAAACAAATCTTTCTGTAAACTGGTAATGGCAATTACACGGCCGCCATTGGTTTTAACCACATCATTTTCCAACAATGTACCTGCATGAAAAGCGTTAGAATGACGCAGGTTTTCAATTCCGGAAATGGCTTTACCTTTTAAATATTCACCAGGATATCCACCTGCTACAATCATTACGGTTGCGGCGGTTTCATCGCTGATTTCCAATTGTACCTCGTTCAGCTTTTTATCTGCAGCGGCCACAAAAAGTTCTACAAGGTCATTTTTTATTCTTGGAATTACACTTTCCGTTTCCGGATCGCCCATACGCGCATTGTATTCAATTACATAAGGTTCATCGCCAACTTTAATCAATCCGAAGAAGATAAAACCTGTATAATCAATGCCGTCGGCTTTTAATCCGTTTACGGTAGGCTTAATAATTCTTTCCTCAATTTTTGCCAGAAATTCTGCATTGGCAAATGGAACCGGAGAAACAGAACCCATACCACCGGTGTTCAGTCCGGTATCGCCAAGGCCAATTCTTTTATAATCTTTAGCTTCTGGCAAAGTAATGTAATGCGCTCCATCAGTAAGAATGAAAACAGAAAGTTCAATTCCGCTTAAAAACTCCTCAATTACGACTGTTGCGCCTGCTGCACCAAATTTACCACCAAGCATCAGTTTCAATTCTTCCTGCGCTTCAATAGTTTCGGTACAAATCAGCACCCCTTTTCCTGCCGCCAAACCATCTGCTTTCAAAACCACAGGCAAAGCATGTGTTTCCAGGTAAGCCAGTCCTTCTTCCAATGTTTCAGGAGTAAAAGATTGTGAAGCTGCAGTTGGGATATTGTGGCGTTGCATAAACTGTTTTGAAAAGTCTTTGCTGCCTTCCAGAATGGCACCCTCTTTTTTCGGGCCAATTACCGGAACATGTGCAATTGCATTGTCTGCAAGGAAAAAATCATGAATACCATTTACCAAAGGTTCTTCGGGGCCAACCACAACCAGATCAATCTTCTCAGAAAGCACAATTTTCTTAATGGAATCGAAATCATTAACACTTACATTTATGTTGGTTCCATAAGCTCCGGTGCCACCGTTTCCGGGTGCAATAACCAGTTTATCGCAAAGCGATGATTGACTCATTTTCCAGGCTAAAGTACTTTCTCTACCGCCTGAACCTAAAAGTAAAATATTCATGCCGGCAAAGATAGATAAAAAGATGTTATTCCTTGCCGGATGAGTATCGGAGAACTTACCAGACTATGATCTTGCCTGGCAAGACAATTATGATTTTGCGCCCCTGGTCATTTGCTCAAGCATATCCCACATTTCCGTCGGTATTGCTTCTAAACCATTAAACTGGCCTGCACCTTGTAACCACTCGCCGCCATCAATGCTAATCACTTCGCCATTGATATAGCCAGAGAAATCGCTTACCAGAAAAGCAGCCAGATTGGCCAGCTCCTGATGATCGCCAACACGTTTTAACGGAACGCGGTTTTTAAAGTCAAACTTCTTCGCCAGATCGCCAGGCAGCAATCTTTCCCATGCGCCTTTTGTCGGGAAAGGACCCGGTGCAATGGCATTTGTACGAATCCCATATTTACCCCACTCTACAGCCAAAGAACGGGTTAAAGCCAGCACGCCACCTTTGGCACATGCCGAAGGCACAACGTAGGCAGAACCCGTAAATGCATAAGTGGTAATAATGTTCAATACCGCAGCAGGCTGCTTCTCTTTAATCCAATGTTTACCAAAGGCAAGCGTACAGTTTACCGTACCTTTTAATACGATATCGATAATAGAAGAAAAGGCATTTGCGGATAAACGTTCTGTAGGTGAAATGAAATTCCCTGCGGCATTATTAACCAAAACATCAACTTTACCAAATGTGGCAACGGCTTTCTCTAAAACCTGATCAATCTGTTCGGCTATACGAACATCACAGGCCACAGCCAGAACCTTACCGCCGGTTTTTTCTTCCATTTCATCGGCAGTTTTCTGCAATACATCTTGCTTTCTGCTGGTAATAACCAAATTGGCACCAAGCTTTAGAAAATATACGCCCATGGCTTTTCCTAAACCTGTTCCTCCTCCGGTAATTACGATTGTTTTGCCTTTCAATGCATCTTCACGAAGCATTGGCGAATTGTAGTTCAACATAATATCTGGTTAAATTAAAGGACTTGGTTAATTTTTTCTCTGCAGGTTTTCGAGGATAGTTTTCAGAATGTGGCGCGTGGTTGGCGACCACCATTGTTCCAGCATTTTTTCTAACGTTGCAGATTGATCTGCGCTTGCTGAAGCAATTAATTCTTCACGAATATTGAGCTTACTCTGAGACCAGGTATTGCTTTCAAGCTCCATAAACTTTTTGATCTTTCTTTCTGCGGCCGTGAGTAAACTTTCGTTTTTCGCAAGTTCATCTACCAGACCAACCTTTAAAGCTTCATCCGGGTTGTATAATTTACCGGTAAGCAAGCTTCTGTGCGCTTCGGCTTTGCCAATCCAGAATGCATACAACTGAAAGATACTGTTGGGCACAATAATGCCAACAGGAACCTCATTTAAACCAATAATATACTGGCCTTCGGCCATTATGCGATAATCGCAGGCCAGCGCCATAACGCAACCCCCTGCCGGGCTATGCCCGCTAATCGCTGCAACCATAGGCTTTTTAAAAGCAATCAGGTTTGCCGTAAAAGAAAGAAATTGTTTCCAGAAAGCTTTTGCCTGCTCTTCATTATAGTTGTAAAGCTCTACAAGATCCAAGCCTGCAGAAAAGAAAGGAGCAGTACCAGTTAAAATTACTCCGCCAACGTTATCGTCTGCAGAGATGTTTTTAAGCATGTCATCCAGTTCGGTAATCAATTCTCCATTTAAGGCATTTGATTTTCCCCGCGCCAGGGTAATGGTAGCCAACCTGTCTTTTACACTTACTTTTATTGTATTCATGTTTTCGCTATTTACATGGTAAGTATAGGTTTTTATACCTAGGATTGCAAGTATGCAGGTTCACGACAGCATCATTTTATGTCATCTACATGATGCAATTACAGTAGAAAAACCCAAAATCCTTTAAAGAATAAGCGCACTGTTCTCTACACGCAGGCAAAATAAAAAACTATTTCACCGTGTAGGTAAATACTTTTCTGCCAATATGCCCCATTGCATCTATGCCTTCAATTACAACCCGGTATGTTGCCGGCTCGCTTGCATTGTAAAACTCAAATTTTGCCAGGCCGTTTTTGTCTGATACCACCTGCGGATTCCAGTAAATAGTAGAGCGCAGATCTGGTCTGGAGTTTGAAGTGGCATTTTCATATTTCGGCGAATAAAACTCGCGCGAAACGGAATAACCTTTAGGGTTTAGCGTTACAATGCCTGGTGCGTACCGTGTTGAGCTATTGTAACCACTGTCGCCACGTTTAGTTGTAATCACCAAAACGCCACCTCCGCCACGCGAACCGTAAATAGCCGTACTGCCTATGTTTTTGAGCAGCTCTATGGTTTCTACATCATTTGGAATAATGTTATCCAGAAAATCGGCTTCAACCTGCATACCATCCAACACGATCGACATCGGCTGATTTTGGCTACGCATTAAGTACGGAATATTTCCTCTGAAAATTACGCCGGGTAAACGGCCTTGCAGGCATTGCGACAGCGTAATGCAAGTAGACAACTGATCGGCGGTGAGAATGTAATCTGCCCGGCCGGCTCCGTTAAGATTTGCGGAGTTTTTTGCGGGATTTTTCTTCTCTGTAATGGTTACTTCTTCCAGCTTAATGCTGCGTTCCAATAAGCCTAATCTCGTCATTTCATTAAAGTAATTGTCACTTTCTTTAATGTACTTCATTAGTGCATTGTTTACATTCACTTCAATATCCGCACTGTTTTTATTGCGTGTAACCACTTGTCCGGGAACCATGTCTACATTAATGTCTACAAATTTACGATCGGCTTTTGTTCTGGCTTGCACTACAAATTTAGTACTGTCGCCAAAGTTCAGGTTATCAAATACAAAACGGCCTTCGGCATTGGTTACCGTATCCAGAATAAAGATAGAACCTTTGCTGGCCATCAGCATGACTTTACCTCCGGCAACAGGTTTGCCACCCTTCATCACCGTTCCGCTAATCTGCAGGTTTTCTTCGGGTTTATAGGTTATGGTTGGTCCGGCATTGTTAATTACATTACGCCATAAAAAACGACGCCAACCTTGTGTAAGCATCAGGTTATCCAGTTTCTGCGCTGTTTGCACATCATCTTTAAGGAAATAATGATTCGGGTTTTCTACATATCCGTTCAAATCAGAAGTAAGCAACAAAGTACTCAGAATATTGCTCTCATTTTCTTCATCCGGCTCAACTTTAGTGGCATTGGTTACGGCAACAGAGAAACTACCCTGAACAGGATTATCCAGATCTGTTGCATCAAAACTAAAACTCGTTTTGCCGCGTTTTGCCGAAGAAACTGCCGACGTATTTAAACCAATATTTAGCAGATCTGCCTTATTGCGGTTAAATATAATACGCTCTGCAATGGGTTGATTATTGCCGGAAAACAACGTAAACTGTACAATACCGGCAGGAAGATTTTTCTTAGGCACATGGGCAACCAGAACTTGTTTATCCATTTTTGCTTTAGACACATAAAACACATTTCCGCCTTGCTGGGCTACAACCTTTAATTCCTCTCCATTAACCAGGCTGGCGCTTCCCATAATTTTAAGAATTACCCTTCCTGTATCCAGGTTGTTTACGGCAATTGTATATCCGGCTTTTTGCGCCAGCGGCAATCTGAAGTTTTTAGAAGATCCATCTTTGAAGGTCACTTTTGCCGAGTAGGTTTTTCCGGCCTGCAGGTTAAGGACAAAACTGCCCATACCGAGATAATCGGTCTGGAATGTGGTCAACTCGGTACCAGCATCGTCTACAATTGATCCTTTTACGTCTTCGCCGCGACCAGAAGAATTTACAGATTTAATGGCCACGCGTTGTGGCAGTTCTTCTATAAGTGTTCCGCCTTCTGGCATAAACTGCACATCCACGTCAGTAGATGTAGAACGGATCGGAATAGATTTGGTTACTTTTTGTTTATTGTCTAATGTAAGCGTTGCCACGATTTTACCACTTTGATTTGCCGCTACTGACGGGCCTGAGAAAGTGATCACAGCATCGCCGCTCAAGCTTGTTTTGGTTTTACCGCGCGCAACAGACCGGTAATCGATTTGCACATCATAACTCACATCACCCTCTTTATACGCTACACCGTTTTTATCTTCAAAATGGATGGTTGCGGTAACTTTGTCTTTATTATTTTCCTTTGCAAATTCATATTTGGTTTCTGTAAAAACCTTATTGGCCCAGCTGTTTCCAATTTTTATTGTCTTTTCAAAAAAGAAATCTGTTCCAAAATTGCGCATATAATTGGTATAGGCGCGCAGCCGGTAATTCCCTTCAGAAAGCGAATCTGTGAGTTTAAAATCGCCCCAGGTAATCCCCGCCATCAAAGGCAATTTCAGCTGCTTTTTAATAGAGTCGCGCTCATTAATCAACTCCACATAAAGAATTTTACTGATGGTACTTGGCGATGATGTTTTGGTGTTTAAGGTATAGGCTTTAAACCAGATATCGTCTCCAACTGCGTAATATGGCTTATCTAAATGCAGGTAAACTTTTTCCTGCGGATATTTAGCGGTATACTCATCCAGTTGTTTTAGCAACAAAGTAATTGGATCATCGTCTGTTCTAAAGGCGGCCAGTCCGGCAAAAAGAACCAAAAGTACGAGTGCAGAAATTGTTTTAAGCTTCATTTGTGGTTAGCTGAAAATAAATATGCCTCAAGATACAAATCTCAAGGCATAATATTATGAATTTACGGTGAATTTGGAAATGCTAGAAGGTGTTCTTCCACATCATGCTTTCAACCGGTTTGGTGGTCTTATTGTTGTATTTGGCGTTGTTCTTGGTATTGTACATGGTTTCAATTGTTCCTTCAACCGCAAAATAAATGAGTTGGCCAATGGGCATTCCGGCGTAAATACGAACAGGCTGGGCTACAGAAATTTCCAGTGTCCACGTATTGCAGAAACCTACATCACCTTTACCTGCAGTGGCATGAATATCAATCCCTAAACGTCCGGTACTGCTTTTCCCTTCTAAAAAAGGCACGTGGCTGTGCGTTTCTGTATATTCTAAAGTTACGCCCAGATAAAGTGTTCCGGGCTGAAGAACGAAACCATCTTTTGGAATTTCAAAATGCGTAATTTCATTGTGTTTTTTTGCATCCAATACCCGGTCTTTATAGGTGGCCAGATATTTCCCTAAATGAACATCGTAAGAATTTGTGCCCAAACATTCGCGCTTAAACGGCTCAATAATTATGCTTCCCTTGTCAATTTCCTCTAAAATCCTTTTGTCCGATAATATCATTTTTATGCGTATTTTTGGCCTAAATTATCAATTAATTAAGATAGTTTTGCATGTAACCTTCATTTTTATAAATGCCGATAGTTTATCATAAAAATATTGAAGAACATTCTGCTTTGGCCATCTGGAAAATTACGGAAACCGAAGAAGAGCTTATGGCAGGATTGCAGCTCAAACAGCATGAAACTGACCTGATTTCGTCTTTCAACAACGGAAAACGCCTTTTACACTGGCTGAGCACGCGCTTGCTGTTGCGCACCATGCTCAATACCAAAGAATACATCGACTGCCAGTTTGATGCAGATGGAAAACCATATTTAACCAATTTTGATTACCACATTTCGCTAAGCCACAGCTACGATTATGCGGCGGTAATGATCAGCAGAGATTATGCTGTAGGGGTAGATATTGAACTGGTTAAACATAAAATCAAAAGCATTAAGCATAAATTCCTGAACGATGTAGAATTGGCACAAAAACAAATCGGCGACAATACAGAAGGTTTATACATTGCCTGGTGCGCCAAAGAAGCGGTGTACAAGTGGCACGGCAAAAAAGGACTCGAGTTTAAACAACACATCCACATTAAACCTTTCAAACTAAAAGCAGAAGGAGACCTGAATGTTTTGGTAGAATTGCCAACAGGATTGCGCGAACTTACCGTTCATTATTTCAAAACAGGTGATGGGTATATGCTGGGTTATGTAATCAGCAATTAGAATTTCAAGATGAGCAATACAGAAAAGCAGGAAACACCATTAAAATTGGTGCCAACGCAGTTTATAGATTGGGGATTGACGGATTATCAGGATGCCTGGAACAGACAGGAAGAGTTACTCAACAAAACGGTTGCGCTTAAAGCAGAAAACCGGACCAATGGTACCAACTTGCCTACACCCAATTATTTGATTTTTAATGAGCATCCGCATGTATATACATTGGGAAAAAGTGGTCATCCGGATAATCTCTTGTTGGATGAACAGGGATTGATAGACAAACACGCTACCTACTATAAAATTAACCGGGGCGGGGATATCACTTACCACGGACCCGGACAAATTGTAGGTTACCCGATTTTAGATCTTGATAATTTTTTTACAGACATCCACCTGTATCTCCGTACACTGGAAGAAGCCGTTATACTTACTTTAAAAGATTATGGTATTGAATCTGGCCGC
This sequence comes from Pedobacter terrestris, assembly GCF_052343045.1. NCBI lineage: Bacteria > Pseudomonadati > Bacteroidota > Sphingobacteriia > Sphingobacteriales > Sphingobacteriaceae > Pedobacter > Pedobacter terrestris. The sequence continues at coordinate 4,562,986 of NZ_CP180264.1, forward strand.
TATCCGGGTTATACCGGTGTCTGGCTGGATGCAGATAACGATAAAGCCCGTAAAATCTGCGCAATGGGCGTACGCTGCAGCAGATGGGTGACCATGCATGGCTTTGCTTTTAATGTAAATGTAGATCTGGATTATTTTAAAAATATTGTGCCCTGCGGAATTGACGATAAGGATGTCACCTCAATGGAGCGCGAGCTTGGACGAAAACTGGATCTGGAAGAAGTGAAAGCAAAACTTAAAAACCATATTGCGGCTTTGTTTAACATGGAGCTGGTGTAAGGGGTTTTAACCACAGAAGGCATTGCGTTTTTCACAGCGGAAACGGGCTGTTTCGAACCGAAGGAAACTTTTAATAAAAAAGATGGCTTCCTCGTTCCTCCCCGCAATGACGATTTGCGAACCCTCCATCCCGAACGGAGCGCAGCAAAGGGAGAGATCTACCACCACCAAACCCTTTTTCCGAAACATTAGCCTCAAGCGCCTCGTTGTCTGCTTTTTCTTCTTCTTTTTTCTTATTTTAGATCAACTTGATTGGGGCATAATATAGAAAACCGAAACCTGCATCTATAGACTTTGTCTGTGCACTAAAAAACACAGGAACCAGGCCTGTAGCCGCTCATAATGTTGCCTTTCACCATGACCAAGATAGATTCCATTATAGAACTTCTCTACAACATCTACGTAGCCATTCAAAATCAAAATCCCCCAACCCAAAACAACGCTACACTACTCACCCGACAACAGGTCAAAGATTTCTTAAAAATCAGCGAAAGTACCTATAAACGTAAAGTAAAAGACGGCACACTGAAACCCATGAAAATGCCCGGAGGCGACCTGTTTTACCAAACCGACCTTTTTGAAGAACTGGCAGAAAGCAAGAGAAAAGGGCGGATGTAAATCCTTTTGCACCTGCCGGTGAATCGGCCAGTCGACCTATAACCATCCACACCGCCTACACGGCGCCCCAGCCCGCAAGAACAAACCGACCATAGCCTATGGGTTTTGTTGTTGCGGGCTTTTTCATATTATTGAGCGAATAAGTTAAAAGGGTAGGAGCCTCAACTACTCATCCCTGAGTAATTCCGGTTTCCCATATACATACAGGAGCAATTCTTTCTATTTTTATCCGCGAGGAGAATATCTCTTTCCAATTCCAAACTGAAAAAAATGCTCGATCCTATCATCGTACAGGCCGAAACCGATTTACCTGCTTTCGAAGCACTGATCAAAGATTTTGAACGCCAACCAAAAGTGGTACTCCAATCTACTTATCTCGAATTGTGCAAATATCCTGCAAGCCGGTTTGAAGAAGTCTGTACACGCCTGTTGTGTTTCTATTTCAACCCGACCAATGAGCACGGTTTCCGCGACTTATTTCTGGACGCTCTTCTCGAACTGCTTTCGCCTGATGCCCCTATACGTTACGAAAGTGATCAGATTCAGGTAGTCAATGAACTGAACTCAGAAGGCAAACGCCTCGATATGTTAATCAAAAGCCCCGATCTGGTTATCGGCATCGAGAATAAAATTAACGCTGCGGTATACAATCCACTCGAAACTTACGCCAGGCAGATTGCCCTATATGGCAAAAAGCAAGTGTTTAAAGTAATCCTGACCGTAAGAAACATTACCGATAGCCGGGAAATGGCTTACATCAGAGAGCACGATTTTATCGTAATCCCATATACCGCGCTCTTCACCAAAATCAAGAAAAATATAGGCCATTATATTGCCCAAGGCAATCAAAAATATCTGGTATTCATTTACGACTTTATCCAAACCATTGAAAATATGACGGGCGACACGTACGACAACAATAAATTAAGCCATTTCTTCTCAGCCAATGCCGAAAAAATTGATGAACTGGTTACGCTTTATGCGAAATACAATGAACGCATTCTGAAGGTACAGCGCGAAAGCATTTCTAAATTAATGGCGGCCATTAAACTGCAAACCAACGATCCGCGCTGGTGGGCTTACCAGGGTTGGGATCTCGGTTATGACCATTTTAACGCAGAAACAAATAAACCACGTATTGGTATTGAAGCTTCTTTCGAAACCATCAACAACAATCCGCTCGCTAAATTCAGGATCTACATCACCACCTGGAATCTGAAAGATTTTGTGCCTTATGAAGATGTGCTTACCGAACTTTTCCCTACAAACTACCTCGACAAAACCAATGACGGACGGGTATTTCTGCATATGGATGTGATTGATGACCTCAATGAAGAACTCATCTTAGAAAAGCTGGCCTTTTACTACCAATTGCTGTATAAAATTGTGGCCGAGCGTGAGGGTTAGACGGTATTGAACTTGGTGCTGTTAATCCCGCATAAACTCAAAACCATTATTACTCGCAATAGTAATTAATGGCTCTATAGCATTTCTAAACTTCTCCTTATAGTCCACCGGAACCTCGTCAATAGCGTCAAAATCGGGGAAAATGCTCAGGTAATCTTCCATCAGGCGGTCTTTGGGCATTTTCGTTTTCATAACTTCTATGGCTTGCTTCTGCATTTCGTAAAAACGATCAAAATGCCTGGAGAGGATCGGAAGTTTGTCAGACTTGGCACTGTTGAAAGCTGGATTAGCGGGAATAAGGTTCCAGAGCAAATCATGCGAAACAAAAGCATAGGGTATAAAATGTTCTACCGCAAAAGCATTGTGCTGAAGCTTTGTGTTCGTATAAATGCAGTCTACGCCTCCAAGTTCAGCAATTACTACATTCCAAAACTTACGTTGCCTGGTCAAACCATTCCTTCTTGCGAGCTTAATTAATTTATTGGGGATATCCGGAACATTGGGATTGTGTTTTTGTAGATACAGGCTCAACTTCCAGTAACAAAAGCTCCTTAAAATCCCTGCATTCCGGCTTAAATAGTTGATCCACGCCGGGTTAACGGTCACTGTATCCTGATCTACCGCATACAAACACTGGTTTTCAAATTGCGCAGATGCACCATATACGGCTTTCTTATTTTCTTTAATCGCAGGAAACCACGGACTCAGAAACCGATGCGGCACCTGGTGATCAAAATGACGCAAGGTTTTTAGTGTTTGAAGGTTTGCACTGCTAAGCAAGCGTTTTTTAATTTTCATGCGGTCTTCGTCTACAGTCAATTGCTCCAGTGCTGCAATTGCTTCAACCGCCTGGTGCAGCTGGTCTTGCGGCCCAAAACTAATGTGGAAATAATTTATCGTATACCAGCTTGCCGCCACCATGCCTACAAACAATTTATGTTTGGGAATATGGTAATGGCCTTCTTCTATTTCATCCAGCAAAGATAAAAACCAATAGAATTTATAGGTGGCAGAAGTATGGTTAAAACCAGCAGCCAAAAGATTAATGGGCAATTGGGCGTCAAAGGGGATCATTTGGCCGAAAGATATTAATAAGCGGAAGGATGAACAAGTTTTAAATGAAGGATTTTTGGAAATGTGAATGGTTGAGTAAGTTAAACAGTGTACACCTTTGACTTTCTTATAGTTTCACCATGAGAATTCGGACATCTCAGTGTTGAGCATTCGCAAAAATGCCTAAATTAGATTAGCACATTGCCCCTAATTTTGCAGTGAAATGACTTGTATGAATTGCTGAGACTCTGCTCGGGGCTACAAAAAAGTCATCAGTCTAATATGATTGATGGCTTTTTCTACTTTTGGGGCGAGAAATAGGGAAAATTCATACTTTTTATATCTTTATTAGATAATCAGAGTTTAATTCCTAATTATAGCTTATATCAGGTAAAATATTTCAACTATATATTTGTGAGAGAATACCACCCAAGAATAAACGAGAGCCAAAAACCCTTGACAACAGGTAGGATAATTCTTGGTAGCTTTCCAATCTGGTCATTAACTGAATCTGAATTAGATGATGAATTGACGCTCTCGAAAATGAAGAAACGAGTACAAAATGGAGATTTTCAGTATTTTTATGGAAGTATAAGTAATAAGTTTTGGCAATGGTATCAAAGTTATATTGACGGTCAAATTAAGTGTAATAATGTTGAGTCAATCTCAAAGAGCATATACCTCAATAATATAGGGATAACTGACATGATTTTTAGTTGCGTTAGAAAAGGAACATCAGCTTTAGATAAACATTTGTCTTCTAGAAAATATAACTACAATTTTTTTGAGTATCCTAAAAAAGGTGAAACGTTGAAAATTCTTTGCACATCTAAAGGTGTAATGAATGACATGCTATTAAAGGGAGTTTTCTTTAAGATTCATAAGGATATTAAACTTAATGAGCAAAAATCGAATAAGCTTCAGGTAGAAACCCTTGCGTCGTTAGAGGGAGATAATAATCTTTCTAAGCCCATTATAAGGGTTTTAGAAATTCAAGGGGGTGGGACTATTGAATGTTTTGCAACTCCATCTCCTGGAAGCCCCTATAGAAGGTTGATAGATTTTGGATATAAATATGGAGACATCGATACTTATCTAAATAAATACCTGAAAACAGTGTTTCAGTGGTTTGTTTGAGTAAATTTGCACAAACTAAATTATATCAAATGCTTTCAGATAATTTCATCGGGTTTTACAACAACTGGTTACAAAAGTTTAATGATATCCAAGGCCAAAACCTTTCAAGTTTATTTGATAGGTACATCACATTGTTCATAATTTATAATAGCCTTTACACACAAGTGCCACTAACTCTAATTCAGCGAGGCACGCCTGTAAAAGCGAATATGAATGATAAGGAATTAGCAATTAGATCTGTAATCAAAATTTTAGGTGCGCCCCAATTGATCCAAGAACTAATTCGAAAAGGTTCTAATGATGATATCCTTCGACTTATCAATTTAATTGAAGGGGAGCAATTTTATATTAATCTTCATTATGGCACAAGACAAAGAAATGAAGATCTATTAATTTTGAATAAATTAAGATCCACAAACTTATCGCAAAAGGCTGTTGGAATTCTAGACATAGTATATAATGTTAGATGCAACTTGGTGCATGGACACAAAGATTTTGTAGAGCCTCAAAGAGAACTGCTTGAACCTCTAATTGCTATACTGAAAAATTTAAATGAAATTTTATTTGATGAGCTAACTCGATAATGCTTTTATTTAAAAAATTGATCAAACAGAGCTTGCCCCATCTGTCTATATTGACTTGATTTATAAGATTTGAAATCAAAGCTATCCACTCCAATAATCTTTGACTTATAGTAAGCTACATCACCTGTTTTTCCGTTTTCTATTAGAATTCTTAAAAGATTAATAATTCCATTTATAACTGTCACATTTAACATTGCTGCTGGTTCGTTTTTATCTATTGACCATTTTTCTGGAGATATCAAATCTTTAAAGGCAATTAACAGATTTCGTATTTCATTAACAGCGAAAACTTTATACTCTTGTAGCAATTCAAAATTCTCATTCTTTGTTTTAAGTTCGTGCTTATTTGGGTTTGTCCATAATTTATATGTGCTGTCCGTACCATCTAATTTTAGTAAAGGTCTTAAACCGAAGCTTATTATTGAAGCAGTCTTAATTTTAGTCCGTTCATACCAATATTGTGTAAATAGAGTACCTAATGGCCCTCCCATATTAAGTTTATTGATTACGTATTTTGAAATTGATATCGTTGAAAATGGGTTTAACAGTGATTCAATTTCTTGCTTAACATTGACATCAGCTCCAGCTTGTTTTGCATTAATTTCCAAGAATAATTTTGCCTCAAATTTTAAACGTTTATCTTCAATCTCATTTTTCGGATATAAGATACCAGTAACTAAAAGATTTTGTTTACCTCTAAGTTTGGCAATAGATTTCTCATATGTATCGTCTCCTTCATGGTAGGCATAAGACCTATGTTGTCCATCTATAATTCCTATTATATTACTTACACTATCAATAGATATTTTAGTAGGTTGAATTTTAGTTTCTTCGGAGTTCTTAATATTTCCGTCGTCATCAAACTGTATTTCGATACCTGCGTCATCGAACAATTTAACTTTTTCTATAGGAATTGTTACAATGATATTATTAATGAATACGCGTTCTTCATCTTGTAAATATTTACGCAAGTCTTTCATTTTTGGAGCCAACAACATCCTTTGATAAAGTCCTACATTGTTTGAGTTGCGCCAACCATCTTTGCGAAGAACAAATGCTCGCTTCAATAAGGATTCAGCATCAATATAAAAGGTAACAATTTTGTATCCATCCTGAAAAGAAGAGTGTTCCTCGGGGAGTATATGTCCTTGAAAATCATCAGCACTACCTGTTGCCGTTTTTAGGATCACCGCACCTACTTTTGAAAAGGGGATTTCTAAAAAATCAAAGAACTCGTATTTAGCAGTTCTCTTAATTATCTTAGCAATACTTTCAAAATACTTCACTATAGGGAAGTCAAAATATGTTACTTTCTCAACTAATTCTTTATGCTCAGTGGGTATTTGATATTTTGAGGCGTAAATTATTTTTACTTGAAGCTGTTTAAGGCTATACTTATCAGCTTCAGAGGCTTTAAATGATTTTTGAAATGCTTTAAAAGAGTCATGCGTCAGTAGAAATTTCATAAAAGCTGCAGTATCTGCATTTATGAGATCATAAATGATTTTTTTTCCTGTGAGATGTACAGAAACTTTCCTTTCAACAGTATACTCCGTTATGACGATTATGTTCTCTTGAAAGAATATGTCATCAAGTTCGGATGTTCTACCATCATAAACGAACTGGGTATCATCAATGCCAGGAGCTCTCTTGAACCCCATGTTTTCCATCAAAACCCTTATTTCCCTTTGTTGTTGACTTTGTTCTCTTGTAATAGGTTTACCCTTCGGAAGACTTTTTTTAGTTGAAGACTTTTTTTTTTTAATCTTGAGAGCGGTTTTTTAGCCATAAATTAATTACTCATAATCTTTTTCATTTAAACATACAGAAATTTCACTTAAAATAGTTTCGGTTTTTGCTAAAGTTGAAAGTTCTGTTGAATTAATTACTTTTTTGTAAGTATGACTTATTTTTTTTGTGTACACGTAAATCTTTCTACTTGGAAGAACTTCACGTGTATATTTTTCGATTGATGTAAAAATATCAACTTTAGCTTCAATGCCATATTTGGACAGAGGGGCTATTGAACACAATTCTTCTGCGAGCTTTTTAACGATATCTACGCTGTCAATTTGAGTTATTAATATAGAGTATTCTACTACAATCAAGGAATGTGCTTTTGAGGGCTTAATGCTAATTGGTTTTACATAAAGAAATTCAATATTGGGGAATGTATCTTGGATTTTTTGGAATAAAAGCCTTCCTAATTTAAGAGCTCGGAGGTCTAAAATTATAGATTCGAAATCATTAATAGGTATTAAATTCTTCTCTTCAAGTATATATTCTCCCCTTTTAACTTCTCCAGTTTCTTTCAGGTAATTCTTAAACATTTTGATGTACTCTGGATTTAACTCCGTTCCAATGTACTTCCGCATCATGTTATCAGCTTTGGAAAGAACAGCACCTGTTCCAGAAAACGGGTCGAAAACAACATCTCCTTCATTTGTTGTTAATTTAAGAATCTGCGCAATCATTTCTTCAGGCAATGGGCAGAAATGCTTTATGTATCCTTTTCCCCATGAACCTTGAGTTGGGATTTCAAAATTCCAAATTGCATCAGGTGTCTTACCTTTCGGATTATATCGCTCAGGATATTTAACCCACCATTTTTTTAAAGCTGAAAAATCTCTTACTTTATCTATAAAAAATTTGTAATTTTTTGACTTAGAGAACATCAATACATATTCAAAAGAACTTCTCATCTGACCATGATGTGCCCAAGGAACTGTCCTATCCTTTCCCCATATGATTATCTCTTGAAGTTTCCAGCCGATGCCTTTAATTTTTTCTGCGAAGTCAAAAGGTAAGGGTACGACTGCGCCATTTTTTCTAAAAGCATCAATGATTACCCAAAGTGTACCATCTTCTTTAGTGCAGTTGTAGACTTTTGAAAAGACAGTAAATAAATCATTTAAGTACTCTTCATAGTTTTGTCCAAAGCCAATCTGTTCTTTATACCCATAGTCCTTCATATCGAAATATGGCGGTGAAGTTACAGTAACATCAAGTAAGTTTTCTGGAATTATTGAATCGATATTTCTAGCATCAATTTTATGAATTTTGTATATATCGACGTTTTTTGGCATATAATTAAAATCTGCAAATTAAGGCTTTTTATTTTCAAAAATAGAAAATTTTATAGAAGCTAATCATTATATAGTTAGTGCGATATAAATCAATATCGAGTAAGGTTCTCGATTCCTCTTAGGGCTACATAAATGTTGTAAGAAAAGTATCAAACTACATAAAAGAGTGCGATAGGTCAAGTTTTGGGGCTAAAACTTATATAAATTATCGTAAAAAGTCGGTTTATGGAATGAACAATTTATAAACCTGCTCAAAAACAAATATTAGGCCCAAAGAATTATGATTAGCTTTTTTTGTCAATGTTTAACTTCTCTTTTCCACAAAGCCCAATACATAATACACATTGCCTCTAGCCGTATTTTCTAAAGCGATCCCAACCGATATTTCCTTTTTACCGATAATCCAGATGTATGTCTTAACGAATTTTCCATCCGACATCATTGTTTGTTCCGGATAGCCCATGTCATGTTGGGGCAATCCGTAGGTTTTAGCAAAATGATCTTTGAGTAAATCCATTCGATCAAAAAGTGTTTGGTCAAATGCTGTATTATTAATGGTCGCACTATCAATCAAATTGATCATATTCAATTCCTGTACGATATTGTAATTGCCGGTAAGAATATAGCTGTTCCCATCCAGTTTGATCAGGGAATCGGGATATAAACCATTGAACTGTTTTTCCGATATGCCAAATTTTGCTTTACCTATGGCGATACCTTCAGTTTCTCTGATTAAACTCTCCGTTAATACAACATCTGGCTTATTCTGTTTACATGAAAAAAAAAACAGGATAACGACAAAGAAAACCGAGAAAAAAGAGAACGTTTTTTGCATTGATCAGTGTAGAAGTATTTTGTTAAAAAGCATATACATTTAAGAAATGTAAATAAAAAAAGTACCTATAAATAGAAAGCAGCATGTCGGCGATTGCATACATCAATTTGATTTGAGGGTTAATTTAAACATCACATCCGTTTTTTGTCTTGACTACAAATAAACTTCAAACGTTTCGAGAATCTAAGTTATAAATCTTTTACAAATTTCATTTACGGTTTTCCGTAAAGCGAAAAAATTTTCTTCATTATGGGGTCAAAACCTAATCATTAAAACCACCAGGGCTGGCAATTGGCAAATAAAAAACCCAGATAACTGAAGGATTCAAAGCGGTGGTTTAAACCAAAAAAATAAAAATTTAGGCTCGTAAAAGTGATTCCTTGGAGTGTATTTCAGTTGTTTTAAAATCCTCCCATTTTAATTATTATAAGTACCCTTTCGTATATTATATATACGTACCCTTACGCCTTCTATCTCCATTAGGTCTTCAGCATTTAAGATCAACATCTTCCCCCCCACCTCCTTTACACCAGATTAACCCCTGCATTACCCCTTGTTTACCTATTGGTTACCTCGGGGGTAATAAATAGGTAATGAAAAGGTTAACAACAGGTAAACAACTAGTCATTTTTGCAGCAAGCAAGGTACACCCGCCACTTCACTGAAGGTTCAAAAGCGCTCAATACAGTCCAAAACAGCTCAATACAGTCCAGAATTAAATAGAGAAAGGAAAGCCCTGTAATTTGGATCAAGGATTTAAACATACCGGTATAGAAAAGATCCGCTTAAACAATGATCACCTTTTAAAAAGACAAAAAATTATGGGAACGTATTCAAACGGCGCAAATGGCGCCTTCACAGGAAAAGTTGGAAGCATGATTGGCAGCAGCTGGCGCGGCATCACCTATCTGAAAGGCTTACCTAGAAAAAGCACGAAACCGGCAACAGAAGCACAATTGGCACAAAGAGCAAAATTTGCAATGGTACCGGTTTACCTGAGGCCAATTAAAGACATTCTGAACCTGGGTTTTGGGGATAAACAGCTCACCAAATTAACGGCCTACAATGCCGCAGCAAGGCTTTTTTTAACTGAAGCCATTATTGGAACCTATCCCGACTTTAGTGTTGATTTCAGTAAAATGACGCTGAGTAAAGGTGCACAATCCACTTTCCACAACCTGTCTATGGTTTTGCAGGGATCGGATCTGGGCTTGAGCTGGGAAAACCTCACCAACAGTTACAATTCCTTTGCCGACGATAAGCTGGTTGTCGTGATTTTTAATGAAACGAAGCAGATGTATTCCATTTATGAAAATGTACAGCGTGCCGATTTAAGCTCTGCCATAACATTGGGAAGCGGATTTGCGGCAGATGTACTGCATGGCTGGGCATTTTCGACCAACCGCGATTCGAGTTCGGTAAGCAACAGCCAGTACCTGGGCAGTATAATTGTCCCTTAATTCTATCTGTATTCACCTAAAAGCCGACTGCCGGCGGGCGACCAGCAGAAGTTCTGTAGCCGCCTACTGGCGTCGGTTTTTTTAAAACCTTAAAACCATGAAAACCTTCATACATTCAAGGAGAGCACTTCCGTTTGGAAAAGACATGCTTAAAACCGCAGCGTTCTGCACAGCACTTTGTTTGCTGTGGCACTATTTACCTGGCCTGATCCGGTACATGCAACCCACCGCCGGACTGCTTGATGCCGGCATCTTTCAACTGCTTTTTCTGGCAGCCTTAACTTTTATGATCATCTGCGTCTTGGTTTGGTGGTTACTCCTTACCTTCTGGACCTCCATGCAACTCGCCCCATTACAAACACTGGTTTCACATTTTAACTCCTGTACACCATGGCAACAATTCGGATTCTACTGGGCATCTTATGCCTTATTGCTTCTGGCAGCAATCTTGTGTTTAAGCGCAATTGTATAAATGGCCAATGGCCTGCAGACCTGGCGAACATTACTGCCCTGAACCGGGAATACAGGCCGCCCCAAATCATCAATTTATCAAAATCTGGAGATGCAGCAACCAGATTGCTGAATATTGCTGCGAAGGAGATTGGCGTACGGGAAAAGACCGGAAATAATGATGGTATAGCAGTAGAGCAATACCTGCGCTATGTTAAACTTGGAAAGGGATATGCCTGGTGCGCAGCATTTATCAGTTGGATTTTTGGGCAGGCGGGTTATGCTGAACCCCGCACCGCATGGTCTCCGGCTTTATTTCCAAACAGCCGTTTAAGCAAAACCGTTAGCACGGGACAGGTGTATGGCATTTATTTTTCCAGCTACGGGCGTATTGCCCATTGCGGATTGGTAGAAAAAAAAGATGGCGACTACATTATTGGTATTGAGGGAAACACCAGTGTAAGCGGCAGCAGGGAAGGAGACGGTGTATATAGAAAGCGGAGGCACATTAAAACCATTAAGTCTTTTGCAAGCTGGCTGCCGGGAAAGGAGACTGAACCATGAGCAACAACAAAATAAAGCTGTTCTGCTTTGGCTTACTCATTTGTTTCGGTTGTGCATCTATTAAGAAGCAGCGCAGTAGCCAGGCCACAGACAGTACTGTTTATTCTGCACAACAAACATCTAAGCTCAATACCGTAATTTACGAACAGGCTGATGAGCAATTGGACCTGGGCACGCTGAGTAATGCGACCATAATTATACCCACGGGCGCATTTACCTATTCTGCCACGCAGGGTTTTACAGGCTCGGCGACTGGCGTATATGTATTGAACCGGGAAGAAAAAAACCTGTCTGTAAAAACTTCAGCACGCCACAGCAGTGAAACAGCGCTGAACAATGCATCCACCACAAGCAGCAGCTCAAGTCGTACGCAGAGCAGCACATTAACCGAAAAAACCGGGACGTGGAGCTTGTGGTGGTTATTGATTTTACCATTGCTTGCGCTGGTCATTTTGGCGTTAAAATTTAAGCCCGTTTTATCCTGGCTACAAAGATTCTGACGCAGGCGCAATTGCATGTACACAGGAAGAGGACTAAAAACAACCCACTGACTATTGATTGGGCGAGTGTCAGTGGGTTTTTGTGTCTGATTTTCATGGACATTGTCCACCACGCAATGACGCTCGGATTGCCAGAACTATACTCCATCCAGTACCTGTTATCTTACAATTACCCCGTGTAAATGTCCTATGAATTTAAGTTTAATGGATCGATTGAAGCATACATTTGCAACCTGCATGCATGATTTTATGTAAACACCGGCATTGCGTGAAGCCATCCAGCATCAGAAGTGCTTAATGTAGATTTCTCCGCCTGAAACAGGCGTTCGAAATGACGCGTGGACGAGAAATGAAGCAATCGCTAACTGTATTCGTCGTTGCGAGGCACGAAGCAATCCTACAAATTAGGTTAGGAAAAATTGAACAAACGCTTTAAGATTGCTCCCTCGTAACTCCTCGCAATGACGATTTGCGAACCCGTCATCGCTAACCCCCAAACGCCTTACGCCTCACGCCACCCATGCCCGTCATTGCGAACCGAGGCAATCCTACAAATTAGGTTGGGAAAAATTGAACAAACGCTCTAAAGATACTTTTAACAAAAAAGATTGCTTCGTCGTGCCTCCTCACAATGACGATTTAAGAACCCGTCATCGCTAACCCCCGAACGCCTCACGCCTCACGCCACCCATGCCCGTCATTGCGAACCGAAGCAATCCTACAAATTAGGTTGGGAAAAATTGAACAAACGCTCTAAAGATACTTTTAACAAAAAAGATTGCTTCGTCGTACCTCCTCGCAATGACGATTTAAGAACCCGTCATCGCTAACCGCCAAACGCTTTACGCTTTACGCTTTATGCAACCATCCCGAACGGAGCGCAGCAAAGGGAGAGGCCTCCTCCGCATTCAACCTCACACATCAACCAACTCACTGAGTTTAATCTCTAAAATATCTGCAAGTTGTTTAAGAATACTAATGGAGGTATTGGATTCGGCACGTTCAATACGGCCAATCTGCCGGATATCAATGCCGCTGATCTCTTGCAATTTCTCCTGGGTCATGTTTTTCGACTCACGGATTTTCACCAATCGTTTACCGATGGCGATTAAAAATTCCTGATCCCGATATTGTTTTCCCACCCGTGCAAATTCAAAATTAAAATTTTCAAATATTAGGACGCATTTGTCTTGTTTTAAGATTTATTTCAGTATCTTCGCTTCAGTAACGGTTAATAAAACAGCCGTTTGATCTGAAATCGCATGATTTCAGTTGGTTAAGACAACGATTAAAATGCAATCGCAACGCCTATACACTCATCGATCCCGCTATGAGTTGCGAAAAATCCCATTTAGATATTGCTGAAAGGCTGAAGATCCCCGTGTAGAGAGCGGCGCTGGCCCTGTTTCCTCATATACACAAGCGTATTTGTGAGAGCCGTGGATGCGGAAGCACATATTGAAGACGTTGAGGAACAGGGCTTTGCTTTATCCTGAAAACAAAAAGAACGGACAGACTGGTTTTCACTGGATAAAAGCCGGAACAAGGGATGAGTAATTTCCATTTTGCGAAGATAACATGCTTTTTATGGTCTCAAAATTTAGAGCATACAAGAAGCACACCCTTAAACACACTTGCCACAACACCACGAAAACGGCACCGAATGTGGCAAATCATCTGCTTATACTTCACAACAAATTCAAGGTCTTTAATCGCCTGTTGCACTTGCCTGTCTTCAATTACAAATTCCAAAAAACATGTTTCGCGTATTCTGAATAATTCTTTATTATTGGCGCATGAAAAATTACGTTGTCTCCCTGCTTTTTATTCTGCTTGCGCAGGGTGTAAAAGCGCAAACTGAAATAAATCAGGCCTGGGAAAGTTTCTTTAAAAATGATAGGAAAAGCGCCCGGAATCTGTTCACTTCACTAACTCAAAAACCAGAAACAGCTAAACCAGCAAATCTTTCGCTCAGCTTAATGGCAGAACTGGATCAATCTGGCGAGCAAAGTTTCGATTACTTTAAGAAATTTTATGACCAGAGTGATCATCCTGAACCTTACATCCTTTCGTTATGGTCTAGTTATCCTTTAGTCACAACTTATGGCGCTACAAGCCCTAAACACCTGGAATTTTACAATAGCCTGCTGAAGAAAAAACTGGATGGCACCATATACGCCATGGCAAATTCGCGTATTGGCAGTTATTATGAAGGCAAGAAAAAATACGATCTGGCAGATAAAGCCTATCAGCAGATTGGCAGTATAGACAATTGGGCCATTACGGGAGAGTTTGAAAACATATCGACCAGTGGATTTGATAAAACTTATGGTGTATTGCAGAAACCTCAGGCAGATGCCGTGTTTACGGGCAAGCGCAATTTAACTTTTGGATGGCGCAAGGTTCCTTTTCAGAAACACAATAAGTGGTTTGATTTTACGTACTACAGCAACTATGAAAATGCACTGGTTTTTGCACAAAATTTTGTTCAGTCGCCGGCAGATTTGTCTGCACAACTGCGCATTGGCGTTTCGGGCTCTGTTAAGGTTTGGGTAAACGATCGCTTGATCATCAGCGAAGCAGAAGAACGCAATAATGACCTGGACAACTACATCAGCAACATTAAACTAAAACAGGGTTATAACCGCATATTGGTTCAAATTGGCGAAAGCTATGCCGGCAGATCTAATTTCCTGATGCGCATTACCGACGATACCGGAAAACCAATCAGCGGACTTACCTCCACTGCAGATGCACAGCCTTACACAAAAGACAACGCTAACGAACTGAGTTTGGTAAAACTGCCTGCAATCACTTTCTTTGAGCAACAGATTGCCAAACAACCCAACGATTACCTGAATAAAATTTTACTGGCTAAATTTTATCTGCGCAACGATAATGCCTTTGAAGCGCGCCGTGTTTTAGAGCCGCTAAAAGAAAAATTCCCGGAAAGTACCTATCTGAACCTTCTGTATATACAATTGTATAACCTGGAAGACAACCGTACAGGAGGAGAAACTTTACAGGAAGCAATTAAAACAGCAGATCCGGAATCTCCTTTTGCTTTAAGTTTAATTTATAACGATTTGGTTGCGCAGCAGGATTACAATGGTGCAGATGCAATTATTGCCAAACTTGAAGCAATTTACGGCGAACATGAAAACGTTTTTGCCAAGAAAATACAGATTGCAGGCAAGCGCAACAATCAGGAAGAAATTGTTAAACTGGTAGAAGCAGCTTATGCTAAATACCCGGAAACGGGCAACCTGGTTTGGTTAAAATATTTGTGCGAAAAGGAAATCCGCAAGAACAACAATGCCATCAGTTATCTGAAAAAATATGTAGATGAACACGACAATTACGAATTTTCAAAATATCTGGCGAAAGCTTATTTCGATAAAGGCAATAAATCTGAAGGATTGAATGTATTCCAAAAGGAAATTGATAACGACCCTGTTGCGGTAGGCATTTATATTGAACTGGGAAATGAATATTACAGTCTTCAGCAATATGACAAGGCCGAAAAATTGTATCAGCAAGCTTTATCAATCGCACCGAACAGCAGCAGCTATTACCAATCTTTAGGAAAGATTTATGAAATGCGTAAGCAGCCAGAAAAATCTATTGCAAATTACCAGCGCAGCTTACAATTAAATCCGAACAATTATACGGCGGTACAGTGGATGCGCAGTGCTGAAGGTAAAAAAGATGTTTTTGAATATTTTGAGCAACCAGACCTTAAATCTTTACTGGCAAAGGCGCCGAAAGCAGCAGATTACCCGGATGACCATACCGTAATTCTGGATGAAGAGGTACAGAAAGTGGTATATGAAAATGGTGGCTCTGAAGAGAAACACTTTTACATCAGCAAGGTGCTTACTTCTAAAGGATTGGAGCAACTTAAAGAATACAATATTCCATATTACAACTCACAGGATCTGAATGTAGAAGTAGCCGAAGTGCTTAAAGCCAATGGCAGCAAAACCCCTGCAGAACAAAACGGAAGTCAGATTATTTTCACCAATCTGGAAGTGGGCGATGTAATTAACCTGCGTTACAAAATTCAGAATTACAACCAGGGCAGTATGGCCAGCCATTTCTGGGATTCGTTTTACTTTACACACGGCGTAAGTTATCAAAATACACGTTTCTCTCTATTGGTACACCGCAATAAGAAATTCGAGTATACTTTTTCTCAGAAAGCGATTGAGCCTACTAAAACCGCTAAAGATGAATTTGATTTGTATGTATGGAATGCAGAAAAGCAGGATGCATTAATTTACGAAGATAAAATGCCGCCAATGGATGATGTGACCAATATTCTTTACCTGTCATCTATTCCCGACTGGAAATTTGTGGCCAATTGGTATAGCGACATTGCAACGGCTAAAGCAAGAAGCAGCTACGAAATTAAAAGCGTAATTAACGATTTATTTAAAGGCAAAGAAAAACTGGATGAACTGAGTAAAATCAAAATGATTTACCGCTATATCACCCAGAATATTTCTTACAGCTCGGTATCCTTCAGGCAAAGTGGTATTATTCCTCAAAATCCCGCAACAGTAATCAATACGCGTATCGGCGATTGCAAAGATGTTTCTACCTTGTTCATCACCATGTGTAAAGAAGCCGGAATAAAAGCAGAACTGGCATTGGTAAAAACCCGCGATAACGGACAACGCACCATGATGTTGCCCAATATTGATTTTAACCATTGCATTGCTAAAGCCATTACAAACGGTAAAGAATATTTTGTAGAATTAACGTCTAACACATTGCCTTTTGCAACGTTTTACAATGGTTCTTTACAAGAACAGATTTTGGAAATTAACAGCAACACCAATGCAATTAGCACATTAAACCCGCAGCAAAGACCTAAAAACGTAGCCAACTACCATGCAAGTTTAAGTTTTAAAGGGAATGATATGATGATTACGGAAAACAGCACCACAACGGGAGCGATAAACAGTGCACTGCGTGATGCATATAATGATTTATCGCCTAAAGATCAGATTAAAAAGTTCAAACAGGACATGGCCGCTGAGTTTCCGGAGAATGATGTATTTGTGCTGAAGTTTATAGATTTAGATCCAAAAACAGCTGTTTCTGATACCTTAAAAGCACATACAGAATATGCATTAATGAAAATGAGTAAACCGGTTGCAGGCATGAGCATTTTTTCATTACCCTGGAGTTTATCTGTTACGGCTTCTCAACTTCAGTTTTTGCAACCCCGCAAATTTGGAATAGATTTAACACAACTGTTTTTAAGCGAACTGTGCAGCCAGGAAATTACAATGGAATTACCTGCGGGAAAAAAACTGGTAGAAGCGCTTAAACCGATCAAAGTATCTAATGAATATCTGGATTATAACCTCAGCAGTAAAATTGTAGGCAACAAGGTTATTTTCAGCCGGCAGTTAACGTTGAAGAAAGATTTTGTTCCGGTAGATAAAACCGAAGAATTTAAAGCCGCTTTTACACAAGTAGTTGATGCAGATGCACAACAACTTGCCATGAAATAAAGCTGAATAGTAAAATTTATAAAGCCCGAAACGGGGAGATTTGTTTAAAAATTCAAAACAGATCTCCCCGTTTTTTTTGCTTTTTTCTCAATCTAAAAAAGCAGGTATACTGAAGAACCGCTATCTTGGAGGAAAAAAACTTACCTGAATGACACTACGCCTTAGTATTCTAATTATTCTGATCTGCCTGAGCAGGATGACTCACGCACAAAAGACTATAGTCGAAACTGTGGATATACACAACTACTGGCAAGCTTTTGATAGTGTCCAAAATAATAAAGATTACAATAAGCAACTTGGCTTTATTAAACATTTGTACATTGACCGCGGAACGCCCGGTCTCAAAGCTTTTATCCAAACCCGCGGTTATACGGACTCTCTTTGGCTCAGCAACATTCTTAAATATCCTAAATTTTGGGCATCTATCCGTTCTACAACCCTAACGATGGAGACGCGTGCAAAAACCTTGGAGTCTTACATTCTGAAATTTAAAGAGCTCTATCCGCAGCTGAAACCTGCAGCAATCTATTTTACCATTGGCGGATTGAATAGCGGAGGCACCACATTGGCCAATCAGGTGTTAATTGGGGCAGAAATGATTTCCGGAAGCGCGGCTACAGATGTTTCGGAATTCGACAATGAATGGCTGAAAGGTGTATTTGCAAAACCTGATTTATCGGGAATTGTTACCCTGAATCTCCATGAATATGTACATACGCAGCAGCGCGGCGATGCCCATAATGTACTGGGCCAATCGCTTAAAGAAGGACTCTGTGATTTCATTACAGAGCTTTGTATAGAGAAACCTTTGGAAACAGCTTACCTGAACTTTGGCCGCAAACATGCAGATTCTATTAGAAAGGCTTTCACCAATGATATGTTCAGTACAGGATTTAGCCGATGGTTATATAATGGTTTTAACCAACGCACGCAGGCAGATCTGGGTTATTATGTAGGTTACGAGATTTCTAAAGCATATTACCAAAACGCGAAAAATAAAGGCCAGGCTATATGTGAGCTGATTGAAGTAAATTACTCAGATGAAGCGGCTGTAGAACAACTGCTCCAGAAATCAGGTTACATTACCGAGGCCTACAATCGCGGGGCATTACTCAAAAACTACCAGAAACAACAACCATTCGTGACGGAACTTTCGCCTTTTAAAAATGATACGTAGGATGTAGATCCTGGAATTACCGCACTAAGAATTACTTTCTCCAAACCCATGGCGAAAAATATTTCCATTAACCGCTCTAAAATTGATGCAGCTCATTTTCCGGCGACAAAAATTATCGGTTTTGAGAACAACAACCAGACATTGGTTTTGGCAGTTTCCCTAAAACCCAATTGTACTTATGATTTTGCGATCACCGACAGATCCAGTCAATCTAGTGATGGATATGCATTCAGAGAAACTGAGTATGAAATCCGCTTCAAGACTAAACCATAAGCCAGTTATTTATTTTTAAAAAAAAATAAAAACCTTAAAACATTTTCTGGCAAGACCTGTTTATAGTATAGTTTGTTTGGTTTAGTTTTATCGGTGGATGCTTATAAAACATTCTATATAGCCTCATAGAAATATGGGGCTTTCTCATTTTTTATCTTTTTGTAAATCTGCCCGATAGCGGATTCTTCCGCCTTGCGCGCCAACAAAACGGGTTTATTTTCGTTTTCTTTTTCAGGTGATCCTTTTTCGGCTAGACTTTTGTTATTAATCAAACGACAAAAATCAGGGCAAAACATCCCCATTTATCTGCTCACAGAAACCCTAAAATATGTTACTTGGTGCTACAAAAAACACAATAGAACACAAACCAGACGAAGAATTCATTGTACAACTCATGCTTCAATCCAGATTTGCAGAAGCGTATTTACTGTTGAAACAATCGCCTCAAAACCATTCAGCAACGGCATTTAACCTTGCCATTTGTGTATTCCATTCAAAAAACTACGAGCAAGCGATTCTCCATTTAGAGCAAGCCCGGCAAAATATCCCTCAAAGCCTAAATCCAAAACCATTGCCAGATCATATTGCACAAAATCTTATTGACCTTCAGAAAGAAACCGAAGATTACCTTCAACCGCTGAGTCAGAAATATGCTTCTGCTTTCAGCGAAATCTTCCGCGATCACATTATCCGCTTACAAACAGATTGCTGGCTTTTACGGCAAAACTGGCAAAAAACTGTAGAAACGGCAAAACCCATCGAACATAAAAATTACCGCAATGTTATAAACGCCTTGCGTATTGCAATACCTAAATTATCATCACTATGAATGAATTTAATCAAATCAGAGATGCGTATCAGAAAAACTTGTTTGCAACCGCAGGTACTGAAACAGACATCTTGAGTTTGTACCGCGCGCTACCGGATACAGACGTAACCGGCGATGCCGAAGAAGACCTTTACCATTTGGCGGCGAGATTTGCCGATGCAGATGCGGTGAATTTTCTACAGGAAAAAGGAATAAAACCGCGAAGCGATAAATATGGAAATACGGCATTACATGCATTAACCAATACCCGTTTTGATTTTGGTTCAGCAAATGTTGAACAACAATCTGCAGCAATATATGCAACCGCCCAGGCATTGCTGAATGCCGGCGTTAATGGAAAAAAGAAAAACGACTCTGGCAAACTGGCTTATTATGAAGCCGGACTAAAATACATGTATTCTTTTATAGAAGCCATGGGCGATGCGGGCGTTAAAATGGATGCCACAGCAGAAGAAGGTAAAAATCTTTTGCACTCCATTTGCGATAAGCTGGTACACAGAAAAACATTAGCTGGTGCAGTAGATGCGGCAACCAAAACCGTGGCCGCGCTATTAGAGAAAGGACAAATAGACCCCGAAGATCAGGATATATTCAATAGCACTCCACTTACTTATGCCCAACGAAGCGGTGTTAAGGAAATTGCAGCGCTGCTTTCTGGCGAAGAAAGCGGAAGTGTAACGGTTGGCATGAGCATTCATGAAGCCGTATTAAACCGTGATACCGCAGCAGTAGAAGCTTTAATTGCCTCAGGCACAGATTTAGACGAATTTTCTGATCAATATCGCCGCACGCCATTAATGCTTGCTTGTGAATATCCATCGTTACCCATGGTAGAGTTATTGGTAAAAGGTGGCGCCGATGTAAATTACACCTCAGGAAATGAAGAGACGGCCGTTTTGTTTCTAATCACCAAAGCAGTCAGTAATTTTGGAAGAGGAATGAGCCGCGATTTAAAAGACGTGATCAAGATGCTGCGCAAACTGGTAGATGGTGGATTGAATATCAACGCACCTGCTAATGCAGACAGAGATACGGCGCTTCATTTGGTATGCCAGGCTGGTTATCTGGCCGATTTAAACCTTAACCTTGCAGAAGAAATTATAGAAAGCGGGGCGGATGTAAATACCACAAACCATGACGGACAAACTGCATTAATGGCTTTTTGTGCACAAGGCGATGAGACCAAATTTGCCCTTGCAGAGCTTCTTTTGGATAACGGTGCAGATACAACTTATGTAGATAAACGCGGCAATACCGCATTGATTTATGCTGCGGGTAATGGAAATAAAATGTCCGCAAAGCGAATGGTCGGTTTATTATTGGATCAGGATACCAGTACAATTGAAAAAGCAAATAATGCAGGTCAAACTGCGCTTGATCTTGCCGTACAACGCGACAACGAAGCTGTAGTGAAACAAATTCTCACCTCAACCGAATAAATCATTCTATGGATAATATGTTTTTGAATGCGTGTAAAAATGCGCAAAAAGGAATAGTACAGGCTTTCTTAAAAAAAGGCGGAATTAATGTAGATAAACGCGACGCAATGGGCAACACGCCTTTGTATTATGTGAGCGTTAAGGGTGCAAAAGACCTGGTTAAAATATTGATTGATGCTGGTGCCGATGTTCAGCTGGCGAATAACACGAGCGAAACGCCGCTTCACATTGCCGCACGTGCGGGAAGCAAAGACATCATCACCTTACTTACACAGGCAGGCGCAGATGTAAATGCCGCCAACAATAACGGCCAAACACCATTGTTTTATGCTGTACTTGCCGGAAAGACCGAAACCTCGTTGTTTTTAGTGTCCTTAGGTGCAGATACAGAATCAAAAGACAATATGGGATATACTGTTTTTGATCATGCAACGGCAAATGGCATGCGCGATTTCATTTCTACAATTGCCAGCAACAACGTAGGCAAAAAAGACGATCACGGCAATACGCCACTGCATCAGGCCGTTTACAACAATCAAAGCGAAACGGTATCAGCTTTACTAAAAACAGATGCATCAAATGTTAACGAATTGAATAATGATGGGGTGAGTGCGTTGATTTTGGCGGTAAACAATTCTAACATCAACCTATCTGAAATGCTGATTAAAAATGGAGCAGATGTAAACCTGCATGTATTAAATGGCAATTCGGCTTTACATTATGCTGCTGGCATTGGAAACCTTCATTTAGGTAAATTGCTTTTGCAATCTGGTGCCGAAATTAACTCTCGGAATAGTTTTAGCGAAACACCGCTTTTGGTGGCGGCGCAATGTGGTTTCAATGATTTTACAGCGCTACTAATCGAACAGCATGCAGATATTGCAGCTGTAGACAATAATGGTAAAAGTGCAATGGATTTTGCCAGTGAAAGGGGCTATACAGAAATTCTGGAACAACTGCTGGCGGCTGGGTAAGGTTCGGTTATTGGTTCATTGGTCACTCGTTCATTGGTATAAACCCAAACCTTTGACTTTTGACGAGTTAGTTCATTCGTCATTTGCTCATTAGTTTGAACCCAAACCCCGGACTTTCGGTCTCCAGACTTCCGACTAAACAACAAATGCCACCGAAAAAGGTGGCATTTGTTGTTTTAATTTATCGTTGAAGTTTAATTTCTGTTCTTCTGTTTTTCATTCTTCCGGCTTCTGTATCGTTTGGAGCAATCGGATCTTTCTCGCCATGACCAACAATAGTGAAGTTAGATGCATTTAAACCTGCATTTACAAAGTAAGATTTTACTGCATTTGCACGGTCTTCAGACAATTGCTGATTGTGCTCTGGCGTACCTTCAGCTGAAGAATATCCATTCAATATAAATTTGGTTTCTGGTGCTTTTTTCATTTCGGTAACGGCTTTATCCAGAATAGAGAATGAAGCAGTCTTCAACACATAAGAGTTAAATTCGAACTGAATATTGTCCAGATTAAAATTTGGTTTATCATCTACAACAGTTTCTTCGGCAGGTTTCGGCGCTGGTGCGGGCTTTGGTTCTTCTGCTGGCGGAGGTGTCGGTTTTTCTACTGGAGTTGCAGGTTTAGCTGCCAGTTTTTTGGTTTTGCAAGAATACATAGCCAAAGTGGAGAATCCGATTAATGCTGCAAAAGCTAACTTTTTAGGAATGTTCATTTTAAATTATTTTAGGTTTCAAATTGTGCGCCTAAACTAGCAAACAATTTTTAATTACAGAATATAACGGTTCTTTTTAATAGAACTTGTATAAATGGGGCAAAACATCTGATTATTTAAAACTGCAAAGCATTTAAAAGTTAAAGAAAGGCTGAGGTTTTAATATGCCATTAACGGTTTCAGTGTATTGTGGCGATGTTTGGAATGTTTTGCTGGTTTGCGGATGAAGATCACTATATTTATTTCACTCTTAATATTTAAATTAATCTAGCCTTAACCACATGAAAACACTCTTAAAAACAGTCATTTTATGCTTATCTATCTTATTTGCCAATGCTCAGGACCAGAAAAGCATAAATTTTATTAATAACCTGAGCTGGTCAGATCTTAAACAAAAAGCCAGCGCAGAAGAAAAGTTTATACTCATAGATTTTAGTACCACCTGGTGTGTTCCATGTAAAAAAATGGAGCATGAGGTTTTTACAAAAGAAAATGTATTTGAATTTGCGAATAAAAACTTCACTTCAACTTATTACCAATGCGATACATCTGCAAATGATGCTCCATCTATAAAAAATAGATATAGCCAGGCTAAGGCGCTGGAAAAAGAATTTAACGTTTATTCTTATCCAACTTTTATTATTCTCAATTCTCAGGGACAAGAGGTACATAAAATTGTTGGATATAGAACGGATTCTGAATTTATATCAGAACTAAAAAGGGCAATAGATCCGGCAACACAACACGGACTGTTAACAGCCCAATACGATAAAGGAAATCGCGATCCGGAATTTTTGCTTAAGCTCATCAATTCTACCAAAAATGTATTTGATTTTGTGGCTCTGCCAAAATACGTCAACACGTATCTGACTACACAAGACAACAAACTTAGTGCAGATAATATCAAGCTGGCTATGCTGGGTGCCAAAAGCACTTCAGATTTGTCGTTTGACGTATTGGTTAAGAATGAAGCTGCCGTTGATGAAATTGCGGGTAAAAATAAAACAGCGAATGTAATTGTACCGATTGTCTTTTACGACCTTGCTGTTCCCGAACTTCGGGTTAATGGAAAAGTAAACAGAGATGCCAGTGGCATGATGATTATGTTTGAAGGTGAACTTAATAAAAATATCAACTGGAAAGACTTCGAAACGAAGATGACACATTCATATCCTGCTTTTGCCGATAAAATTATTGCACACAGCAAAGCAAACTATTTTATGTGGGATAAGGATTGGCAGAAACTGGCCAAAGTAGTATCAAGCTCACTTGCTCAGAAACAATTAAGCCAACATCAAGTAACAAGATCAATTGATGCAATATTTTATGAGTGTGCGGATAAAAAGATTTTAAAGACAGCATTATCCTGGACTTCGAACGAACAGCTTAAAGAAGACAGCGATCTTTTCTGGTCAAAATCTAAACTTATGTACAAACTCGGCCAAACATCTGAAGCACTTGCTTTACTAAAATCGAACAGGAAAGCAGACGCCGATAATACCTACCTGGAAAGCATAATTGATAAAATGGAAAAAGGTGTATCTCCATGGGAATAACCTGAATAATTTAAATAATGAAACAGTCATTCCTAAGTGAAGCTTATTATACGGATGACTGTTTTTCTTTTTGATGATAAACAGTCTCCGGTCTAATTGCATTCTCCTTAACTACGTCATCTTTCGCTGCATCTATCCTATTTCGCTTATCATGATTTAATATTTTTTGACATTTAACTTTCCTCCAGTAATATTCCAATAAAATGCCCAAGCCCACAGCGACAAGAAGTGAACAAACTATCCAAATTATTCTGGAAAGCATAAACCGATAAGGAGAAGTATATGTTTTTTGAATATATGAACTTAAAGGCATCAAGCGCTTCGCGGTATCCATCGGGTTTATACCATTACCTGTAAAAAACAATGGCAATTTATCCGCCTTGGCATACCAGACTTTTCCGAGATCTGCATGTGTTAAAGTATCTGGCAAAGTAATTCGTTTAAAACTGTAGAGTGCTTTTAAATTTAAAGGAACAACCGGCGCAGTGCCAACCTTTCTATTGCAATCAATAGGTTCATAATGATTTCCTGTCCAATACATACACTTTTGGTTTGGTTGGGGATCGCTCGGCGTATTGTTGAGATAATTGTAAGAAATAAATGCGATGCGAGCAAAACCCAATAGAATTAGTGAGGCAATTAGAATAGTTGAGATGGAACGGAGTGGCTTTGGACGGATATTCTTATCATCCGTGTTATTTTTTTGATCATTCTTACGAGCTTCATCCTTTGCTTTCGTCGACGCACTAGTGTCAGATATGTTTTTTCCAAATGGTGCATTATCATCTTTATCAAATTCCTTACCATCCTCAGGTATCTCCTTAGTGGTTTCTTCCTGACCTATACCCTCATTTGCCTCTTCCGTTTTTTGCTTTCCGTTTTGCTCACGAAGTATTTTATAGTACTTAAAACTTGGTCTTGGCTGGAAATCAATAAGAAAAGCCAATAACTCAGTATTTTTCTCGTCAGTGGAAGTCGTTATTTCCTTAACATGATTTAAAAGTGGCCGAAATTCACGTTCTCCACTTTGCGAAATAATTCTCTGCAAATTTGGATCTAATGATTGTATATCAAAAAATTCAAATAGAATGTCATGATCCTGATCATTATAACGCTTATTAAACACCTTTAAGGTTTCATCTCTTAAGCGCGCAACAGTAGGAGATTTTAAATCATTTGAAAGTTCTCCATTATCTCTCTTCCGCTTGTAAGTTTCTAATACTAATTCTTGATAATCTTTGAGCATTGACGTTAATTTTTGCAATAAAAATAAGACAGAATTTCAAGAATCCTTTACGGTTTTCCAGAATTTTCCCGGAAGTATATCAGAATTCGCCCAGTATTTCCGGAAGTACCGGAATTCTCTGGATTTAAGCTTTTTATCCTCCCCACCTTTGTTCTGTCGGTCAGCGATAGCGAATTAAAAAAAGAAAACAACACGCTCTTGCTGGCAGATAAAATCGAGAAGAAATCGCGGTAGTATTTAACCGGTTTGGGAAGCAGTTACTTGCTCCCGCGATAGACGCTCAATCACTTCCCAAAAAATTCAGAAGGCCTTCTGACAAAAATCGAGCGAACCCTACACAGAGTGTGTAGGGGGGAACTCAACTTGTCTAATTTCTAATTTTTTGAAATCATGTTCATTCCTCTTTTTATAGCAATTATGTTGGGTCTTGTAAGTCCTTCACAGTCTAATAGTGCATGCTCGCACAACAACAATTCAACCGTTAGTATCAACGGAACCGGTGATGAAGGCGGAGGTGATAATGGAGATAATGGCGGCGGCGGAAGCGAAGGTGTAGGTGGAGATACAGGTGGCGAAAACGGCCACGTTCACCCACCAAAACCATAATTCTTTTAAAGGCGGCCCAATTCAGGCCGCCTTCTTTATGCACAGCAAATTTTAAAATACCGATTTATGAGGAAAATGCGTTCACTATTATTTTATAAATTTACGGCTAAACACTACGCCCTTGACACGCTCAAACTTCTGTATTCTATTTATTTTTATTGCCGGATTGTTTTCTTGTAGAAGGAACAATGAAAACGTTGATCAAAAATCGGACAATATCTTTTATGATCTGGGTCTGGAATTTTCAGATAAAAATGAAACAGATAGCGCATTCAGATATTTCAATATGGCTAAAGACCTGTATCTCCAATCTAAAGACAGCTTAGGTGTAGGTAGAAGTTTAACAGAAATGGCCATCATTGAAACCGACAAAGGAGATCATTTCGGGAGCCAGGAAACACTCCTCGAAGCACTCTCATATTTAACTGACCGAAAAAAAACGAATCGTCCTACACTTAGCGCTACCTATCACACCCTTGGTGTTACGGCTTCAGAATTGCAAAATTATGATGAGGCTATTAAGTTTTACGAACAATCGTTAAATTATACGGGAGATAGCAGTATTATATTAATTACTAAAAACAATATTGCAAATGCCTATCGAAAGAAAGGAAATTTTACAAAGGCATTAAGTATGTATCGTGCTATTTTAAACCAAAAGATAGACCGTAAAGAATTTTCCAGAACCCTCTCAAATTTTGCTTTCACTAAATGGTTGGAACAACCCGATTTTTTGTCCTCGCCATTACTTTTAAAAGCATTACATATTCGACAGGCCAACCGGGATTTATGGGGACAAAACGCGAGCTTTGCTCATTTATCAGATTATTATCAAAGTAAAAACCGCGATTCTTCACTGTTTTTTGCCAACAAAATGTATGAAGTTGCAAAGATACTGAAGAGTCCCGATGATCAGGTTGAAGCTTTGGCGAAGCTGACCAAACTAAGTTCGCCGAAAAATGCCACAAAGTATTTTGAGCGTTATGTAAATCTTTCGGACAGCATTCAGAAAGCCAGAAATGCAGCAAAGAATCAGTTTGCTTTAATCCGTTATGAAAGTGAAAAAAGCAAGGCTCAAAACCTGATCCTGCAAAAAGACAATGCAGCAAAAACCTATCAAATTATTATTCTCGCATTTGCTGCTTTGGCCGCTTTGGTTATTGGAATAATCTGGTACCGGAAACGAAAACAAAGACTGGAACAAGAAGCTCAGGATGCCATTCGTGAAAACCAATTGAATACATCAAAAAAAGTGCACGATGTTGTGGCTAATGGTTTGTACCGGGTAATGATCGAAATTGAAAACGAAGATGAAGTAGATAAAGAAGGTATTTTAGACCGGATTGAGAATCTCTATGAGCAATCACGCGATATTTCTTACGAAAAACCAAGAACGAGCAAACGTAGTTTCAATGAAAGTTTGGATCAATTGCTGCGTACTTTCGCTTCAGATGACACCAGAATTTTACTGGTGGGCAATAATGCGGCACTTTGGCAAAATGTACCCGAAAAAACCAAAACAGAATTAGAGCACATCCTTCAGGAATTGATGGTGAACATGAAAAAACACAGTTATGCAAGTGATGTGGTACTGAAATTTGAACGCAATGACCAGCAGATAAAAATATCATACACTGACAATGGTGTTGGCTTTGATGACGCGCAATCATTCAATAATGGTTTAACCAATACGGGAAACCGTATAAATACGATCTCTGGCAATATTACCTTTGATACTAAAGCAGAAAAGGGACTAAAGATTAAAATCACTTTTCCGGTTTCTTAATCAAATAGTATATGTTTAAAAAAGTATTAATTGCCGAAGACCATGAAATTGCCAATATTTCTGTCGTAAAAACACTTAAAGACCTTGGGATTGAAAGTGCCGATTACGTATACTATTGTGATGATGCCCTTACCTGGATTCGTAATGCCCAGAAAAATGAATGCCCTTACGATCTGTTGATTACTGATCTTTCATTTGAAGAAGACCATAACCGGCAAACCATTTTAAATGGCGCCGAATTGATCAAAGCAGCTAAATCTGCTCAACCAGATTTAAAAGTGCTTGTTTTCTCCAGCGAGAATAAACCAGCTGTTATAGATACTTTGTTCAAAGACCTTAATGTTAATGGCTTTGTTCGCAAGGCTCGCCACGATGCACAAAACCTGAAGCAGGCACTTCATACCATTTCTAATGGAAAAGAGTATTTGTCGCCAGACTTGAAATCGGGATTAAGAGACAAAAATTCTCATAACTTTACCGAGCTGGACATTGCAATAATTACCTTGCTTGCCCAGGGAACCCGGCAGAAAGAAATCCCGGTTTTTCTACAGTTGAAAAATATTAAGCCTTTCGGATTGAGCAGCGTAGAAAAACGCCTGAACCTAATGAGAGAAATCCTGGATTTCTCAAAAAATGAGCAATTGGTAGCCTATTGTAAAGATATGGGGATTATTTGATAAGGAAATTATGCTTTGGTTTTTAACAAAGTCCCGTCATTGCGAACCGAAGTGTGGGGATTGAGTGAGCGCGTGACGCAATCTTACATGCAAATCTTTTGAATTCATACTTCCAACAGTGATCTCTAGAGCAGCGAGAGATTTATTGCAATGAAATATAAATTACTGGTATAGATTTCTCCGTCTGAAACAGGCTTTCGAAAGTACGAAGTGGGGGCAGACATTACCGTTCAAAACTCTACCTTTCATTCACAAATCAACCAAGAATATTTACTTTTATCGCATGGAAAATATTTCAGGAAAAAATGCACTGATTACCGGCGCCGGTAAAGGCATCGGCAGGGCTATAGCGATTGCATTGGCAAAAGAAGGCGTAAACCTGGGCCTCGTAGGCAGAACGCAAAGCAATTTGGATGAACTGGCCACAGAACTGGCAGATTATTCAATCCAAGTGGTTACAGCTGTTGCAGACATAGCCAATCTCGATTCTGTAAATCTTGCAGCAAAAAAAATACAGGATGAACTTGGTTTCATCAGCATTTTGGTTAATAATGCGGGCATTGGCAAATTCGGTAAATTTTTGGAGTTGGAACCACAAGAGTGGGAGCAGATTATCCAAACCAATTTGCTTGGCGCATATTATGTAACACGTGCCGTTGTACCAGAAATGATCAACCAGCAAAGCGGGGATATCATCAACATTTCAAGTTCATCTGCTGCAAGTCCGGCGGCAGTTACAAGTGCCTATTCTGCATCTAAAGCGGCTTTAAATGCATTTTCTACTTCGTTGATGCAAGAAATGAGAAAACACAATATCCGTGTTACGGCATTTTCTCCAAGTACTACCGCAACGGATATGGCCATTGATCTGAAACTTACAGATGGCAATCCCGATCGTGTAATGCAACCAGAAGATCTGGCAGAAGTGATTGTATCTCAGCTGAAACTAAACCGTCGTATTTTTATCAAAGATATTGCAGCCTGGTCTACCAACCCATAAAACTTTATTTGCCACGGAAACAAGGAGGATTTTTTCTCTTCAAATTTCTAATGCTGGCAAATAACCCATAACAAATTAACCACATAAGAAATGTAGATTATAGAAGAAAGAACCCTTCATATGTTCTCAAATTTCTTATGTGGTTAAATTGCTTTTTCGGCAAGCTTATTTTCACTCCAATACGTGTTGGATTTTTTTATAATTAACGTATGTAACAACTCTCACGATGATTAAGTATTTAGGTTAAATAATGTTAAATCGTTTTTGCAAACTAACAAATTAGTTTATATTAGAAGGGCTAAAAAACAGCTCAAATCTAAATATGAAACGACACGCTCTACTCTTGTGGCTACTTATTGCTACGTCTTTTTCTACCTATGCGCAACATTTGCACAGCATAAAAGGACGCACAGTAGATACCGCATCTACCACTCTACTAACCGGAACATCTATTGCCGTACTCAATGCAAAAGATTCTACACTTGTTAAATTTACCCGATCGGCGCAAAACGGCACTTTCGAAATTAATGGCATTAAAAACGGGAAATTTATCCTGTTGGTTTCCTATCCTAAATACGCAGATTTTGTAGATCACTTTACGCTGGATTCTACACAGCAAATAAAAGATTATACCAAAATTAACCTGACCGGGATGGCCACCATTTTAAATGATGTGATCATTAAAGGAAACCGCGCAGCCATTAAGATTAAAGGCGACACCACAGAGTTTGATCCTAAGGCGTTTAACATAGAACCCAACGCCAAAGTAGAAGATCTGATTAAACAGTTTCCGGGTTTCCAAGTAGATAAAGATGGAAAAATCACTGCTCAGGGACAAAACGTACCTAAAGTTCTGGTTGATGGCGAAGAATTTTTTGGCGATGACCCCACGCTAGTGACTAAAAATTTACGTGCCGATATGGTAGAATCTGTTCAGCTTTATGATAAAACGAGCGACCAGGCAGCTTTTACCGGAATTGACGATGGCGAGAAAACAAAAACCTTAAACATTAAACTTAAAGAAGATAAAAAAAACGGATACTTCGGTAAAGTACAAGCCGGAGCAGGAACTGATGATTATTATCAAGGACAGGCGATGTTCAACAAATTCTGGGGCAAAAAGAAATTTTCTGCCTATGGTATAGCTGGCAATAATGGTAAAATTGGCTTGGGTTGGGAAGATGGAAATAAATACGGATCTAACGCTGCACCGGAAGTAACTGACGACGGAGGAATTTATTTTACCGGAAGCGGTGATGATTTTGATTCCTTCAGCGGCCAATATAACGGCCAGGGAATACCTGTTGCACGCACCGGAGGTTTACACTTCGACAATAAATGGAACAAAGACAAAGAGTCTTTAAATACCAATTACAAGATTGGTTCAATACGTGTTACGGGCGACCGAACTACGCTTAACCAGAATAACCTGACATCCGGAACAATCAATACCAACTCTGGCCAAACTTTCGACAATGATATGTTCAGGCAGAAAATGGATGCAACTTATCAGATAAAACTGGATACCACAACAACATTGAAAGTAAGTGTAGACGGAACATTAAAAAACAGTGATACGGAAAATATTTTTACAAGTGAGGGCCGCGATCAGCGCGACAGCTTACTGAATACCGGGAACCGGAATTTGACAAACTCTACAGACGAACAAATTTTTAATGTAAGTGCATTGCTCACCAAAAGGCTGAAAAAGAAAGGCCGTACAGTTTCATTGAGTTTGAGTCAGAATGTTAATACCAATAAAAGTGAAGGATATTTGAATTCAACAAATGAGTTTTTTGATACTACAGGCGCTTTAGACAGCACGGTTCTGGTCAATCAGTATAAAGTAAACAACATTAGAAACAGCACGTTCAAATCAAACCTGGCGTATACAGAGCCATTATCGAAATCGCTTTCTGTAGTTGTAAATTATGGTTTAAGCTTTATTAACGGAACTTCAGACCGCAAATCCTTTAACCAATCGGCACAAAATGTATATGATGTTTTTGATCCGCTGTTTAGCAACAACTACAAATTAGAGCAAACATTAAATCAGGGTGGTGCAGTTTTTAATTACCTTAAAGGAAAAGTGACAGCAAACATGGGTTCGAAATTCTCTGCAGTGAAATTTAATCAGGATGATTTATACAATAACATCCGTTACAGCCGAAACTTTATTAACTATATGCCTCAGGCCAGTTTTACCTATCGTTTCTCTCAACAAAAATCATTCAGGTTTAATTATAACGGAAACAGTTCGCAGCCCACGCTTGATCAGATCCAACCGGTTAGAATTAATACTGATCCATTAAACATCACTTTGGGAAATCCGGATTTAAAACCATCATTCCGCAGTTCATTTAATGCGCGCTACAGTTCATACAAAGTGTTGACAGACCAATCGATTTACATCAGCGCGTATTACAGTTTCACATCCAACCCAATTGCCAGCGACATTAATACAACAGCTGCCGGCGTAAGTACAAATCGTTTCGTAAACTTATCTGGAAGCACACCATTTAATTATAATTTTTACGGAGGTTTTAGCCGTAAAATTTTCGGCGTAAGTACCGGCTTCGATTTAAGCGCAAACAGCAATACTTCATTCAACTATATTAACGGTGTATTGAATAAAACCGAAAGCAGTACGTATAATTTATCCGCAAATTTGTATAAGTATATAGAGAAAAAGTTTAATGCCAGCGCATCTTTCGGGCCAACATACAATGCAACAAAAGCCTCTGTTCAGGAATCACTGAACAGTAACGGTTGGGGATGGAGAGGGAGTTTTTATACAACTGTACATTTGCCAGGGAAAATAGACCTGAACAGCGACGGCGAATACCAGTTTACCGGAGCCACGCAAACTTTTAGTGAAAACTTTGAACGTTTTGTATGGAATGCAGGCATCAGTAAAAAATTCCTGAAATCAGATAATCTGGTTGTTTCTGCCAGCATGAACGATCTCTTAAACCAGAATATTGGTTTTAATCGTTCGGCATATAATGGAAACATTACTCAAACCAGTTATACAACCATCAGAAGGTATTTCATGCTGTCGGTTTCCTGGGATTTTACAAAAATGGGTGGAGCAGTAAAAAAATAACAATTATGAAAACTAAATTAACTTATACGCTTTTGTTTCTACTCATTGGTTTGGGTAAAAGCTTTGCACAGAATGCACATTTCGTTTATCACGGTGTTATCGAATTTGAGAAACGATCCAATATGCATGCCATAATCAAACGCAAAATAAATAAGGAAAATGAAACATTTTATTTACCGGTATTTGAGAGTTACAAGAAAAACAATCCGCAATTTAAAGTGAGTAAAAGCACACTCTTTTTCAACAGTGACAAAAGCCTGTATAAATATGCTCCAAGTGACGATGCGTTAAATGGCAATTGGGTAGCGAGAGATGTTCTAACAGATTTAAGAAATACGGTTGCTACAAATTTTGCTTCGGAAAGCAGCATTACGCAAAAAAGTGTGTATGAAGACTTGTACCTTGTAAAAGATAGCGTAAGAAAGATTAACTGGAAGATTACCGATGAGACACGGAATATTGCTGGTTTTGAATGCCGCCGCGCAAATGCGCTGATTATGGATTCTATTTATGTAGTGGCATATTATACAAATGAAATTGCCGTTTCCGGCGGACCAGAATCTTTTACCGGTTTGCCGGGAATGATTTTAGGTCTCGCACTTCCGCACGAAAACATCACCTGGTTTGCAACCAAAGTAACAGAAGTTGCCGTACCAGAAAAAGACCTGGCACCGCCTGCAAAAGGAAAAGCTGTAGACAATAAAGCTTTGGAAACTATTTTAAAATCGGCAATGAAAAATTGGGGAGCAGACGGACAAGCTGAAATTAAAGGATTTTCACTATAAAACGCCGCGTTTATTTTTTGCTATTGTGTATTTTAGCAACAAATAAAATTGAATGTACGCAGAACTGCATCAGCACATTAAACGGTTTGTAGATTTGAGTGGCGAAGAAGAGGCTTTACTTTCTTCGCTGCTCAAATCTTTTTCGTTTAAGAAAAAAGAACTTTTATTAAACGAAGGACAGGTTTGCCGGGCCAATTATTTTGTGGTAAAAGGATGTTTGCGCATGTATTTTATCGATATAAAAGGTGCCGAACAAACCATTCAATTTGCGATTGAAAATTGGTGGATGAGCGACCATACCAGCCTCCAATTTCAAAATGCTTCTCAATTTTATATCCAGGCTACAGAAGCAGCAGACGTGATTGCCATTGAACACCATCAGCAGGAAGAACTATTTAACAAATTGCCTAAACTGGAACGGTATTTTAGGTTGGTATTGCAAAAATCTCATTCGGCAGCGCAAATGCGCATTAAATATTTATACAGCATGACCGGCGAAGAACGTTACCGCCAGTTTGCACATTTATTTCCAGAATTTATACAGCGCATTCCTCAATATATGCTGGCCTCATATCTTGGTTTTACACCAGAATTTCTCAGTAAAATCCGCGCTAAAAAATAGCTAAAGGCACTTCGTTTTCTTTCTTAAACTAGATTAAGTTTTTTGCTTTTTCTGATGGCGAACTTTACATCTTAATCAAAAAATAAAAAGATGGAAAACAGAGTAAACATCCAAAAAACACAGCCAGCAGCTTATCAGGCTATGTATGGTTTAGAAAAATATGTATCTGCCAGTTCAATTGATCCAATTTTATTGGAACTGATTAAAATGCGCGCTTCTCAAATTAATGGTTGTGCATTTTGCTTAAACATGCACTCGATAGATGCGCGCAAAATGGGCGAAACCGAGCAACGTTTATATCTTTTGAACGCCTGGAGAGAAACTACACTATTTACAGAAAAGGAAAAAGCCGTGCTGGCACTTACAGAAGAAGTGACTTTAATTGCGAATCATGTTTCTGATGAAACCTATGCGCGGGCTGCAGGCTTTTTTGATGAAGTAGAACTTAGCCAGATTATTATGGCTATAGTGGCGATAAATGCCTGGAACCGGATTGCCATTAGCACCAAATTGATTGTAGGCTAAATTGAGTTGTACAAAAAAGGAGGAAATGTTGATTTTCCTCCTTTGTATTTTTCATTTTATAAAATCTATTTCAAAAGATCAAGAATGGCCAAGACAGAAAGTTTTTTCTGCTCGCCACTTTCCATTTCTTTAAGTGTAAGTTCCCCGCTGGCCATTTCATCGCCACCAATCAGCAAAACGTAAGGAATGTTTTTCGCATCTGCATAGGCCATTTGCTTTTTTAGTTTTGCCGAAGCAGGATACAATTCTGCAGAAATCCCTGCATTTCTGAACTGTTGAAGAATAGGCAACGCGTATTTTTCTGATTCTGCATCGAAATTACTGATCAAAATTTTCGTTCCGATTTCTGCCGATGCAGGAAAAAGATTAAGCTCTTCCAATACATCATAAATCCGGTCTGCGCCAAAAGAAACGCCAACACCGGTAAGGTCTTTTAAACCAAACATGCCAGTTAAATCGTCATAACGGCCGCCGCCGCCAATACTACCCATTGCAACTTCATTGGTTTTTACCTCAAAAATACACCCGGTATAATAATTTAATCCGCGTGCTAAAGTAATATCAAGTTCTAAATTTGCAGTTAATGGAAGACCGTAAGCAACCAATTGTTCTACATAACTGAAAACCTGTTCAATTTCTTCAATACCTTTCAAACCCGTTTCTGAAGCCGATAAAACAGATTTCAAACTGGCTAATTTTTCTTCGTTATCGCCTTCAAGCAAAATTACAGGTCTTAATTTCTCCAGATCTGTTTCTGTAAAACCACGTTCTAAAAGCTCTTTACTAACGCCGTCAAGACCAATTTTATCGAGCTTATCTATGGCGACAGTCATGTCTATAATCAAATCAGGTTTACCTATAATTTCGGCAATACCTGATAGAATTTTTCTATTATTAATTTTAATAGAGAAATCTTTTAGCCCGAGTTTAGACAACGCTTCGTTATAAATCAAAATAAATTCTGCTTCGTTAAGTAAACTTGAAGAACCAACAACATCTACATCACACTGATAAAATTCTCTGTATCTTCCCTTCTGCGGACGATCTGCGCGCCAAACCGGCTGAACCTGGAAGCGTTTAAAAGGAAGTGTAATTTCATTCTGATGCATTACCACGTAACGTGCAAAGGGAACGGTTAAATCATACCGAAGTGCTTTTTCAGAAACTAGTGGAATTAGCGCATTACTATTTTCTTCTGCGGAAAAATCAAAAGATTTCTTTTTGGGATCTTTCAAAAAATCGCCACTATTTAATATTTTGAAAATAAGTTTGTCTCCTTCATCACCATATTTTCCCGTGAGGGTAGAAAGGTTCTCAAAACTGGGTGTCTGAATTTCTGCATAACCATATTTTCTGAAAACCGTTTTTATGGTATCGTAAATGAAATTGCGTTTCACCATTTCTACCGGTGTAAAATCGCGCGTGCCTTTTGCTAATGAAGGTTTAATAACTGACATAGCCGCAAAAGTACGAAAATGTTTAGAATGCAGATATTTTGAAGAAGTTCTGTTAAAACGCCTTTTTAAATGGCATTTGGAAAGTTTATGACAGCAAAAGGGCACCGCTATCGGGCGCCCTTTTGCTGTTTTTTATAAGTTTAACCAATTACGCCTGGCTATCGCGCAGTCTTTTAATTTCATCGTGAGATGTCCTTAAACTGGCTTTTTGTTCTGAGACTAATTCTCTGATATTGCTTGGCAAATCTTCACTTTCCAATGCCATTTTATATGCATTTTGAGCAGCATCTTCGCCAAACTCACAATTGTTTAAAACTGTTTTTCTATCGTGACCAGTAAAAATGGCTTTTACATCCATCCAGGCACGATAAATTTTGCCCGAATTAGTGGTTCCGTTTTCAACATCTTCCCCTAAAACTTCTATTTCCTGTGCCAGAGCCATTTTATATTTCCGGCTTTCATCAATCATATCCAGAAATAAAGCGCGTAAATCTTCGCTACCTTCCTGAAGTTCAGTTCTGGCTTTTTCATAGCCCGCTATACGGTCATTATTTATCTGCACCAAGTCGTTTAATACTTCTGCGGTTATCGTTGTGGTTTTCATAATCAATAGATTTTATATATTTTAAGAACATGGCCTTTAAGAAAAAGGTTTGTCATTTTTTTAAAAGCTCAGAAACCTATGTGGAGGATTAAAATTTTCGCTCATTAGATTTCCGGTGGCGTTCCAAGAATACGAGTGGCGGTAATAATTTGACGGTAACGCGTGAAAGATTGCTTCATGCCTTGGCTTGATTCCCAAGCTTCTGTTCGCAATGACGCAATTTTACTCAGGCCGTCATTGCGAGGCACGAAGCAATCCTACAAATTTGGGTTAGGAAAAACCCAATAGGCACTTTAACGTTACTATTAACAAAAAAGATTGCTTCGTCGTTCCTCCTCGCAATGACGCGATTTCCTCAATTCCAGCTAGGTGTTCTCGGTGGTTAAATGAAAACAAAAGGAAAAAGCTTATAATTAGTTTACAGCATAAAAATTGTGCTTTACGGTTTTCCGTAAGTTTATTACTGCTTGCCTTGATAGTTTTGAACCAACGAAAAAATCAAACCTGGTAAAATATGGATTTAAAACTCAAGCTTGCCCAACTTCACCAAAGAGTTGTTGGTCTTAAAGATCAGATCAACACAGAAGAAGCGACAAAAAATGCATTTGTAATG
The DNA here is from genome assembly GCF_052343045.1 of Pedobacter terrestris. Taxonomy (NCBI): domain Bacteria; kingdom Pseudomonadati; phylum Bacteroidota; class Sphingobacteriia; order Sphingobacteriales; family Sphingobacteriaceae; genus Pedobacter; species Pedobacter terrestris. Next base: position 4,600,471 of record NZ_CP180264.1, read on the forward strand.
CCTTTTATCCAAATATTGGGTTATGATATTTTTAACCCAACGGAAGTTGTTCCAGAACATATTTGCGACATCGGCACAAAAAAAGGGGAGAAGGTGGATTATGTAATTCGCAAGAACAACGAACCGATTTTGATTTTCGAGTGTAAACACTGGAAAGAAAATGCTGATGCACATAATTCTCAGCTTCATCGGTATTATCATGTTTCAAAAGCAAGATTCGGTGTGCTTACCAATGGCACAATCTATAATTTTTATGCCGATTTGGAGAAACCCAACATCATGGATGAAAAACCTTTCTTGACCATCGACCTAGAAGATCTTAAAGACAATGCAATAAAAATTCTGGAAAATTTTACCAAAAACGAATATAACCTGGAAAGCATTCTGGATTCGGCCGAAGGCTTAAAATACATCAAGGCCATCCAAAAAGAATTTGAAAAGGAAATTGATCAACCTTCGGATGAGCTGATTAAAATGCTGGTTAATCGTTTTTTTGATAAACCGCTAACGGCGAACCGAATGGTAGTTTTTAAAGAATATGCGAGGAAAGCACTTACGATTTCCATAAATGAATCTATAAGTCATCGGTTAAAATCTGCATTGCATATTAATGAAAAACCAGAAGTAGAAGCTGATCAAAAAGTTGCTTTGGTAGATGATACCAGTGATCCAAAAATTATCACAACAGATGAAGAACTCGAAGCCTTTCAGATTGTGAAAGCCATTCTACGTGAAAAAATTCCTGCTGCGCGCATTGCTGCTAGAGATACGCAATCATACTTCGGTGTGCTGCTTGATGACAATAACCGTAAACCCTTATGCAGGTTTCATTTTAATACCGCGAATAAATATCTGGAAACCTTTAATAATGGTAAAGATGCGGGTGAAAAAACCTTACTCAACAGTTTAGATGAGTTGTACAACTTTAGAACTGAACTGCATAAAACCGTAGATATTTACCCGTAACACAACCCGAAAGATACCTCATAACGCTCCGCTCTCAGGACAATGTCCGGGGTTGCCAACATCCTGATCTGGAGTGGGTAATCCCGGCATTTTATTTTTTAGCGAAATTCAAAAGAATGTAATTCTAATATTACAATAAAACAACATGTCAGAATATAAGGACAACTCAAATTAGGCTATATTTGTCCACTCATCATCCCCAAAAATAATATGATTAATTATTAAATGATGAAAAAATTAATGTCTCCATTCGCTTTTGACAACCAGGATTCAAGGTTCGAGGCGGTTGATCAACCAGCATCCAGCTTTTCCCGAAAACAAGTTGATTCCCTTACGGTTAGCCATAAGGATGGCCACTCAAGCACAGATACCTTTGTTTCTATTATGAGAAGACTTGGTATTTTAAATTTATTGATCTTGCTTGCGATTTCTGTGAGTGGCCAGAGAAGAGTTAAAACTTTTCAATTGATGGAACCCAATTTCAACACCAAAACCATCACAGGTATTATAAGTGAAGTGTACAGTACAAAACGTTATGGTAAAACATTTTGGTGGGTACGCCTTGGCAATGATACGATTGTACATATTTGGGCAAAACATTTGGATACGGTTACTATGAAACCTGGTTTGGTTAAGTCATTTATTTCTATAAAAAAACTGGACAATAACTGGTGGAAAAAAGAAAAATCTGAATACAAACTGTATCAGCTTACACCGATTCCTCCTATAGAACACAGATAGTACGCTACATTTTATTTATGGGTTTTGGTTTTTACGGTTTCCCGTAAGGATAGCACACAAGCGGTACCTAATTTTGATGAATAAATTATTAAAAATTAGGCTCTTATGAAATCTATACGCTCTGTTCAAAAACCTCAAATTGCTTATGCATTTAATGATGAGCATAAAACCAGATACCTATTGGTTTTTTGTGCAATAGCGTGCTTTTTTTCGATTTTAAGATTTCCAATTTTCTACTACCACGTTTTGCGCCTCATTGTTTCTACAGGTGCTTTCGTAGTAATTGTAGTTCTTTTACAAAAACGTATTTACGTATGGTTGCCGGTTTTCTTAACAATATTGATCTTGTTTAACCCGCTTTACCCAATTTATTTATATCGAAAAGCGATCTGGGTACCGATAGATATTATCACGGGTATTCTATTTCTTTTGATCGCATTTTTTAAGAAAAACAAATCTGCATTGCCGGCAAAGCCAGGTGAAATTCCAGTTGCCTCAAAAGTTCTGGCCAGAGACCGCATGGTTTCATCGACAATGAAAAGATAACTCACCCCAAAATAACATTATGAACATCCAGATCGAAAATCTATTTCGTAGCGGCGCTACGGAAGAATCAGTAGAAGAATCTACAAATTCTAAAGAACCCAATGTTGAAGAAAACGACGAGGTTAGAAAACGTACCTATCACGAGTCTGGTTTCAGAGATGGTTCCAGAAATATTGGCAGTCCAAGGGCACTTTCTATTTGTCTAAATGCCATCTACGCAAAATTTCAAAATGAAGAGAAAGAAATGGTAGAAAAACAACGATTGAGTAAAGAACCTTATATTAATGAACAGCGAAACAGACAAACTGAAGTTAAAACGCTTGCATTAACCAAAGACAGAAAAACCGAAAACATAGCAAAACTTGATACCGATATCCGCGCGGTAAATGACAACATCGAAACATTGAAATTTGAAATTAATGATTTATCCAGAAACCCCGAAAAATATCATCTGAATGCCGAGAAAGGTGCTTCGGCGAAGTTTTGGATCGGTTTAATCATCTTGCTGCCCATTAGTTTATATTTATTTACGTTCTACATTTCTACTTCGTATTCGGCTTTTTTTAAAAAATTCGAAGGAGATGCAGACGATATATTTTTAAGTGTTCTTGATCCGAAAGCTTTAGATAAAGCATGGAAAGATGGATTGCTAGAAGGCGCATTTGTAACCTTAATTCCTTTTGTGTTTTTAGGTTTAGGTTATCTGATTCACATGTTTGGAGAAGCAAAAACGATTTTAAATTACTTCAAAATGATCTTGCTTTTTGCCGTCACTTTCATTTTCGACGCGATTTTGGCCTATCAAATTGAAGATAAACTTTATCAGACAGGAAAAACATTTGAAGATAAACCGTTTGATTTGGGTATCGCGTTTTACAAAATTGAGTTTTGGGGTATCATTTTCGCGGGCTTTGTGGTCTACATTATTTGGGGTGTGGTATTCGACTTTATTATGAAAGAACATCGTGAGAAAGACGTGATCCAACATGAGCAACAAAAACGTAAAAAAGACATTCAGATTCACCAGGAGCGGATTACCGATATTGAGAAAAAGAAAGAAGTATTTTCTGATGAATTGAAAAATACAAAAGAAATGATCCTCAAAGCTGAAGGCCGAATTGTAGAGTTGCAACATATAATTGATGCCATTATCATCCCCACAAAGGAGTATGTATTGTACGCATCAGAATATATGCAAGGTTGGATTACTTTCATCAATCAAAAAATCCACATCTCTAAATATGAAAAAGACATTCTGCTTAACGAATGTATAATGGCTTATGATGAGAACTTAAAAGCAGTGGGCGCGAGTGAAGATGCCCAAAATTCAGTTTACGCCACAACCCTTTAACCAATTAATATGAAACATATTTTATTAGGCGGTTTGCTGCTCGCTTCTATTTTCAAACCCGTTGCTACACTTAAAACGGCACCTCAAGTCCCGGTAGAGAATTTGAACATCAGCATTTTACTGGATCTTTCTGATCGGATTAGTACAACCAAACATCATGATGGCACAATGGAGTTTTATAAAAGAGACATCGAATATATCAAAACGATTGAAAATGCTTTTATGGCGCACGTAAAACGAAAAAAAATATTTCAGTTGAATGATGATATGCAGGTTTTCTTTTCGCCGGCGCCAAAAGATTCGCGCATTAATAATTTGAGCGAATTGTTACGCGTAAATTTCGATCGGAAATCAAGCAAAAAAACCATCAGTACAACAGATAAAGCCTATGCAGAAATTCCACAACAAATTTATCAGGCTGCTTTAAAAGACCAGACTTTTGTAGGTGCAGATATCTGGCGATTTTTTAAAAACAATGTTCATGACTACTGCATTAAACCTAACCGGCGAAATATTTTGGTAATACTTACCGATGGCTACATGTATCATAAAGACAGCAAATTTACGCAGGGAGGAAAAAGCTCCTATATAACCCCGGCATATCTGAAAACTAAAAAACTTACAACTTCTGCTTTTGGTTCTGTGATGCAAAAAAACGGTTTGGGTTTTATCCCGGCAACATCAGGCTTACAAAATTTGGAAATTATTGTTTTAAACATAAATCCTTCGCTGAACAGTCCATATGAAGAAGACGTGATTAAGCGATACTGGAGCGATTGGTTGCGGGCAATGAACGTAAAAAAATATACTTTGCAAACAACAGACCTCCCTTCAGCTCTTAATCCGGTTATCCAAAAAATGATACTTTAAATTCACGCTTATCAATCCCCAACATGAAAACACTCTCTATCTTTATTCTGCTTCTTGCGCATATCAATGGTGCCGAAGATCCATCAACCGTGTATATCTGCAACAGCGGTAAAGCCAAAAAATACCATTATACTCAAAACTGCCGTGGATTGAGCAACTGCCAGTCTAAAATTATAAAAACAACTATAGAGCAAGCTAAAAAAGACGACAAGACTTTATGCGGATGGGAAAAATAAGCTTGCTTGTTTTATTGATTTTCTGGAGTGGATGTATAATTTTTCCTCAAGAAACCGAAATTCATGAATTAGCAAGCGGTACTTTTCAGGCAAAGGTGATCCGAATTTTAGATGGCGATACCATGGAAGTTTTATATGAAAACAAACCTGTAAAAATCCGCCTTGCGCATATTGATTGCCCGGAAAAAAGGCGAAAACAACCTTTTAGTCAGGCCGCGAAGCAAACCCTTGCCGATTTATGTTTTGGTGAAAACGTTACTGTAGAAGCGCAAAAATACGATAGATACAGCCGTTTGATTGCAGTCGTAATTAATGCGCGCAAACAAGTGATCAATCAGGAAATGATTCGGCAAGGCATGGCCTGGCATTTTAAAAAATATTCAAGCGATAGTTTGTATGCACAATTGGAGATAGAAGCCCGAAAAATGAAAATTGGTTTGTGGCAAGATCCCAATCCGGTTGCGCCATGGGAATGGCGGCAAAGGAAGAAGCGACCAAAGGTTTAGATTCGCTTTGACAACTTACTATTATCGTTTATAATTAAGTTGTCAAAGCAAATTATTGCACTGCCTAACTTGTTTTGACATATTGAAAGGCGCAAATTCAAGGCTATTAAGTTTAACTAATTTTACTGGGCGATTGTCCAAACTGTTTTTTAAATGCAAAAGAAAAATGCGAGAGATCTTCAAAACCCAAATCGAGGTAAATATCAGATGCATGTTTACCTTTTTGTTTAATCAGATAATGCGCTTCCTGCAGCCTTTTTTGTAAAAGCCATTTTCCGGGCGTAAGTCCGAATACGGATCCGAAATCTCTTTTAAAGGCGGCCAAACTTCTACCGGTTAAATATGCAAAACGTTCTAAACTCACGTTAAAATAAAAGTTCTGGTTCATAAAAGCTTCCAGATCTATTTTAAAAGGATTGTTAAAATCGAACAAAACACTTTGCAAATCCGGCCGCAATTGAAGTAAAAGTAAAATGGCTTCATTTACTTTCAACGCGGTCATTTTCGGATCGTTTAACGCATCTGCGTGATGATAGGCCAATAAGGCATCGAAATAGTTTTTCATCAGCAGGTTTGTTTCCAGTAAAAGAACAGACTGTTCATTGGTTTTATGATCAGCAAAGACAGCATATTTCAAACTAAATTCTTTTAAGACTTGCTGAGTGAGGTATAAGGTAATGGATTTAAACTCTCCATCTGTCGGCGGATACTTCACAAACTTTAAAAGCTGATTTCTTTTGATAAAACGAAGCGATCCCGGTGCAGCAGCATATTCTGTTTTGCCATCGTTTAGAACTAAAGATCCCGAAAGCTGGTAACTCAGCACATGTTCAGACACAAAATTTTCGCCTTCTCTGCTTTTTTGATAATAGCATGAATACACAATATCGGGCCGTTTCGGGTTGTTTTCAACTTTCATCTATACGAATATACTATACACGCTTCAACTGCTCAGGTTTTTTAAAGGTTAAAATTAAATTTTTATCCCTTTCTGACTTAGAAATTTCTGCCCTTCTTCTGTAGTAAACATATCTTCTGCCTCATCATGATCGGTTGATTTTGTAACCGCCAACCATTCTTCAAATTCTGCTTTCCGGGCGGCATCAGCATTTTGAAGAATTTGTGCCGCTTCGCTGCCCAAAACCAAATGCATAGGTGTTTTATTGCCCTGCACAAGTTTAATCATCACTTGCGCCGCCTTATCGGGGTCGCCAATTGGTGTAAATTTCCCTGAAGTCAAAAAAGCTTTAACGCCACCAACTGTATTTTCATAACCTTCTACATCTGGTGCAAAACTCATGGATGAGCCAGCCCATTCTGTACGGAAACCGCCAGGTTCTATAGAAGTTACCTGGATATTTAAAGGTTCAACTTCTTTTCTTAATGCTTCAGAAAAACCAGCTAAACCAAATTTTGCGGCTTGGTAAATGCTCAAACCCATATTGCCCACGCGGCCACCAATAGAGCTAATTTGTAAAATATGGCCGGAACGTTGTGCACGCATAAATGGTAAAATGGCACGCGTAATGGCAATTGGAGCATAAAAATTAACTTCTAATTGGCTTTGAACCTGTTCTTGTGTAAATGCTTCTGCTGCGCCCGTTACACCAAAACCTGCGTTATTCACCAATACATCAATGCGTCCAAAATGCTCAATCGCCTGTTTAACTGCATTTTCAATGTCTGCATCTACTTGTACATCCAGTTTTAAAGCCAATACTTGTTCTTTGTATTGTGATACAAAATCTATTAAAGCATCAACATTTCTGGCTGTGGCCACTACAAAATCGCCAGCGGCCAAAACTGCAGCTGTCAGGCTTTTTCCCAGTCCTTTGGAGCTGCCTGTTATAAACCATACTTTTTTCATTTTTTTTTTATTATTTATCGTACAAACTTCCACAAAAGGCAGTGTTTAAACTTTGTTCAAAAGCTCAACTTCACTGTGTTCAAAAGCTCAAAATATTTTCTACACAATTGAAATTTTGAACGGGGAAATTTTGAGGCAGGGACGTTTCTATTCAAAGCTTAAGAATTTAGTCATGATTTTAATTCAGGAAAATCAAATTTCATTACTGTGGAATAGATCTAGCAATAACCAAAACGCGCTTTAAAGAGAATCAAACGGTGTTTTTAACACAGTTAACCTCAGCATAACAGCAAATTTTTGACTAAAAACTTCTTGGTACATTATTTAGACTAATTATAAATTATATTCTATCTTTGCCCGCAAATTCTAACATTTCTTTATTTCACATATTTAATGAAACATTTATACACATTAGTATTAAGCTGTTTGCTATTGCTGGCAGCTTCAAAAACCTATGCCCAAAGCACCGGGAAAATTGCCGGAACGGTGACTTTGGTAGACGGGCAACCTTATGCTTCTGCATCAGTTTCGATTCTGGAAACCGGAAAAAATACCCTAACCAATGAATCGGGAAGTTATTCTTTTGAACAGATACCTTCTGGCGATTATACCATTCGCATCCAATTGTTGGGTTTCCCACAAAAAAACTTTAAGGTAACTGTAACTGCCGGAGCAACCGCTTTGGTAAATTACCAGCTTGATCGGGAAAACGTGCAAGCTTTGCAAGAAGTAACTGTTGCCGGAGCAACCAATAAATTTACGAAGAAAGAAAGTGTATACATTGCACGTTTACCTTTAAAAAACCTGGAAAATCCGCAGGTATACAATTCTGTACCTAAAGCATTATTTCAAGAACAAATGGCAATGGATTTAGGTAGTATTGCCAAAAATGTTCCAGGTGCTGGTATTCCGATGATTGCCAACCAAGGCAGGGTAACTTTCCGCTCGCGCGGTTTTGATACAGAGCCTAACGCCCGTAACGGCGTTGCTGGTGCTGCATTTTCATTTATTGATAACGCAAATCTTGAACGTATTGAAGCCATTAAAGGCCCTTCTGCAACTTTGTTTGGCAACAGCATTGCCAGCAGTTATGGTGGTTTATACAATCGTGTAACTAAAAAACCGTATAACGGTTTTGGTGGCGAAGTAGGATACTCTACCGGAAGCTGGAATTTTAACCGTCTGAATTTTGACATCAACAGCCCGATTAATGCAGATAAAACCGCATTATTTCGCCTGAATGGTGCAACCACTTGGGAACACAGTTTCCAGGATTTGGGTTTTACCAATAGCGTAAGTGTAGCACCAAGTTTTTCTTATCAGATTACAGACCGTTTGTCTTTATTGCTGGATGTAGAATTTGGCCAGGCAAAAGGGACTTCTGTAGTACGCCTTAACCCGTATACTGCGGTGCCAACCGGAGCAACGAGCGTAGAAAGATCCATTGCAGATATTGGTTTCCCGTATAACAAAACTTTTTTAAGTAATGATCTTACATACAGCACGCAAATGATGAACATTTTTGCTCAGATCAATTATAAGATTTCTGATCAATGGACTTCACAAACCGTCGTTTCCAGAGCTCGTTCATCAATTAGCGGAAATATTACCGCATTGAATGGCAGAAGCGAAACTACAATTCGTCCAAATGTCATCAATGGATATACTCAGTTTATAGCAACAGATATTCAGCAGAATTTTACAGGAGATTTTAACATAGCAGGGCACCGTAACCGTATTGTTGTTGGTTTGGATTATTACAATAACTTTAATGATTTTGACCGCGTTACAGTTAACCTTACAGATGTTGATTTTATCAATACGCCGACTTCTTATCGCGTAAGCAAGTTTAAGGTTGATTCATTAACGTCCAGAGGTACATTAAGGAAAGAATCCAATGGAGACAACACCTATTCCGCTTATGCCTCAAATGTATTTGATATTACCAGCCAAATCAAAGTAATGGCAAGTTTACGTGTAAATCGTTTTCAAAATAAAGGGATTTACAATATTGTTACCGGCCAAACTTCGGGCGGCATAGCAACCTCAAGTGCTCAAAGTAGTCCTTACGGACAAACAAGTTTGTCGCCGAAATTAGGATTAGTATATGAAGTATTGAAAGATCGTGTTTCACTTTTTGGAAACTACATGAACGGCTTTTTTAACCGAAGTGGGTTAAAAAGCGATGGAACACGTGTTGACCCCGAATATGCAGATCAGATGGAGTTTGGTGTTAAGGCCGATTTATTCAATCATAGACTAGCTGGAACGGTAAGTTATTATGATATAAAAGTTAAGAATATCATTCGAACTGACCCTGCCGATCCGTCGAATTTTTATATTCAAGATGGTTCACAACTCAGCAGAGGCGTAGAGGTTGAGTTAACGGCAAATCCATTTGATGGCTTCAATATCGTTGCGGGTTATGCGTATAACGACAGCAGAATAACAGAATCTGCTGATGCACGAAATAATGGCTTGCGCCCCGGACAAACTGGCCCGCCAAATACTTTTAACTTTTGGATGAGCTACCGTTTTCCTCAAGGTAAGCTTAGAGGTTTAGGAGCCGGATTTGGTGGAAATACAGGCGACAAATCCTATTATCTAAACACTTATAACTCTAAGTTTATCATTCCATCTTACCAAATATTTGATGCAAGTATATTCTACGATAACCAGAAATTCCGTATCGGATTTAAGGTAGATAACATAACCAGTGAAAAAGCATGGTCTGTGCGTTTAACGCCACAATCTCCGGCACGCTTTATCGGAAACTTTATTTTGAGGTTTTAGATGAAGAGCCCAAAAAATACCGAATATATACAGCTTTAATACTTATCCTTTCGGTTGCAAACGTTGTGTCATCACAAAATGTTAATTTGACGTTGCATCCGAAAGGACGGTAAAAACGCCAAAACACCCCAAGTTTTATAAACTGCTTTTCTGAGTAAACGCGAACTTTTTGCGGTAGGCTTTTTTAATCCAGATTTGGATTACTCCATTGACACCTTTTTTTCCATACAAGGCTGTAGCCTGATTTCCTTTCACCACCTTCATATTGTCGATCCATTCCGGAGAAATTTTATGCATCTCTGAAGCCGCAATCGTACAACTTTTGTTGCCAGAAAATACCATGTAAAGCGGTGTTTGTTGTACCGTTACTACAGAAATGGCGCCCAACATCATCCGCCGAACCTCACTTAAACGAACAATCATTCGATCACTTATTGCCGTTTCTACCGTTTCAAATGTATTCAATTTGAAAATATATTGTGATAAGCAATCAGAATCGGATAAACGAAGTTGAAATTGCCCGTTTGCATCACTTACTGCCAATACATTCTCATAACCTTTTTTGCTGATTTTTACTCCGGCAAGCGGCGTGCTGTCTTTCTGGCTGATCACCTTGCCGGTAAACGTATTTTTTACCGAATCCAGTATTTGCCAATCGGGATTACCAGATGGAAGCAGTTTAAAACTGCTATTTCCCTGCGTCAAAACTGGCTTTGAATTTTGTGCCCGCGCCGGATTAACCACAATTGCACCTAAAGCAAATGGCATTAACCAGTGCCAGTTAATTTTGTGCACCGGTAAACTGAGTTTTCGGTTAAGCTGACTTTCCGCTAGTCTGGCACAAATATTTTCTTTTTTATGCTGAAAAAAGCGAAACAACTCCTCGTCGGTTTTATCGCTCAGATCCAGAATATTTTTTTCGCAACTGCTGCAATAATGCTTTCCGTTTGCTTGTTCTATTTCATTCCATTGTTTTGTACAAGGATCTGTGATGACCAATTGTAGACTTTTCATATTCAGGTTTTTATAACAGATGCACAATTCTTACGCATTCCATATTAACCTGGCAATAAAAAACCTTGATGTTTTATTTTATCTTCAAATTGGGAATCAGCGGCTCTGTATCAATCAATTCCAATTCCTTTACCATATTTAATGTTCCGTTTTTGTATTTCAAAAAATGAGGTGTTTGTATGTGCGCTTTATATGCTTCTTCTGTTGCATACATTTCAAGTATGGTTAAATGCGTTGGCTGCGCTTTCTCAAAAACGGCATACAAAGCCAGTACGCCTGGCTCTTTGGCCATTGAGGCTTCAATTTCTTCCTTTAATATGCTTTTATACCGATCAAGTTGTGCAGCATCTATTACCAATCTGGACAAGCGCACTTTTTGCGGTTCTGCGGGCTTTTTTGCCGCAATAAAAAAGGTTGCCAACGCAAGTATGCAAACTAAAGTGCTGCTGTAAATTAAAAATTTCATATCCTTTTATCTTTAAAATTAATGTGAATATTCTTCTGCTGTTACCGCAGAAAACCATTTTACATGTTCTAGTCCAACTCTATCCGAAATGGAAATATGCCCCAGCCGTTTTTTGTCTGTTACACCATTCCAATGCTTCGTATCTGGCGGAATAAACAACATCTCCCTTTTTGATCAACTGATTACGTTTGCCTTCTTGCTGATAAAAACCTTCTCCATCTGTAACATACAGAATTTGTTCTGCGCCGGGGTGCGTATGCCAGTTGTTTCTTGCGCCAGGCTCCAGAACGAAATTTTCTAAAGTATAATTTTTTGGTAATGTAACGTGTTTTAAATAACCTGTGCCTTTGTAATGTATAGAATCAAGCTGGGTATATGCCGCCAAATCTATGCCTCCAGAAATTTTATCCGCTTTTGCGGATGGTTTCAAATGCCCGCACGAAAACAAAACTGCCCTTGCAATCACAGCCAGTGGAAGAGAAATCTTTTTCATCGTAAACAGGTTAATTCGCTTTTTGGTGAGCTTGCCGGTAAACACTTGGCGATTGACCAACCAATTGTTTAAAAAGGCGGGTAAAATGCGGTGGATTTTTAAATCCAAGCTCGTAAGCAATTTCGCTGATGGGCTTATCCGGCGCATGCACTTTTTCTTTTGCCAGGTCTATAATTTTATGGTGTATGTATTCTTGCGCAGTTCTGCCGGTTTGTTTTTTAACCAAATCGCCAAAATAATTTGCAGAAAGATGAAGCGCATCTGCGCAATACGCTACACTCGGCAAGCCAATATCCATTGGTTTTTCAGAAAGAAAATAGGCCTGAAGCAAGTCTTCAAACAGCACAAACACATCTTTATGCACATCTTCTCTGGTGATAAACTGCCTGTCGTAGAAACGGGTACAATAATTCAGAAAAAGCTCAATATTATTGATAATCAAATTCCTGCTGTGCTGATCAATTGGATTTTCCAACTCATAGCGTATTTTATTGAAACACTCTAAAACAAGTAAACGCTCTTTTTTGGAAAGGTGAAGCGCTTCATTAGAATCATAAGCGAAAAAACCATACTGATGAATTTTTTTGCCTAATGATGAACCACGGATCAAATCAGGGTGAAAAACCAAAGCCCAACCTTGCGGCTGAATCAGTTCCGGACTGCGTTCTAAACCCAAAATTTGCCCTGGCGCAATAAACAAAAGCGTTTCATCTTCATAATCGTATTTATTTCGCCCATACGTAAATTCGCCGCATTTGGTATCTTTCAAAAACACTATATACAGTTCAGAAATGTACTGCTCTGCCAGAATGCGGCTAGAGCGCGATTGATCAATTACACTTACCATTGGGTGCAGTGTGTCTTGACCGCGTTCGCGGTTAAATTGTGCCACACTTTCCATTACCCTAATTTTGTTCATGCCTGTCAGAATTATAGGTTACTTACTTTGAAGAATTTTTGTCCAAACCGCCCGTGCAGAATCGGCTTGTTGCCGACTAATTTGCTGTTCAATTTCTTCAAATATGCCTTCCATCTGGCTTTTAGAAATTCCGGTATTCATGCCCATACTGATGTGACTTTGTAGCTGTGCCGATGTTCCGTTCATTGCGGCCAAAGCAGCAATAGTCACGATTTCACGTTGCTGAAAATTCAACACTTCGCTGGCAAAAACATCGGCGAAAAGATGTTCTTTCAAAAAAGCATCAATCCGCGGTGCGAATTCGCCAAATCCGGATGCAGGTTTTGCCTGTGGCATTTTAGTGAGGTTTTCCAATACTTTTCTACCCGTTTCATATCGGCCAGAAGTATCTGTAACCGGTTGATCATCTTTACCTGTAACATCCATTTTTCCATTCGCTTTTCGCGTTTCCAAAACTTCTCTAAAAACAGCAATCGCGTTAAGGCTTCGTGGAAAACCGCAATACGCATACAGCTGTACCAAAGCTTCTTTAATTTCATTTATGGTGAGGCCAGCATCCAGCGCATTATGCAGTTCAGAATTCAGTTTTTCTGTATTTCCGACAGCCGTTAAAGCAGATAAACTTGCTAAACTGCGCTGTTGTGCGTTTAAAGAATGGGGTGTGTTTTCTTGTGCGTTCATAATTTTGGTGTTGAATAGCAGAATTAAAAGCAGCATACTGTATGCAAAAATTTTTCTGTTCATTGGCTTTTACTTTTTATTTACTATCGCCTCTGGCAAACAGTGCGCTAGACGAATTATTTTTTCCTGATGTTTATCTACTTGATTTTTACAACTGTTGAGTACAATAACTGGCAAAATAGCTGCGAGAAAAATTAAACGTAATCTACGTTTCATCGGTTTTCTTTTTGGTTAATGATTGATCATGTGATCAGATGTACGCAAATCTCTATTTTCTGCATGAAGCCTGCTTACACAAATTACGGTTTTATTTACCCTTTTTACAGATCGTGTCGGTAAAGCTTTAGAAATTACTTTTATCCTACGGATAATTAAATTTAATGGCAAGCTGTAGAAAAATTATAAATGACATTAATTTGAAACGTATGTTTCAGATTTGTTTTATGTTTGTCTCATTCAAAATTGAAATGGCCAGAAATGTAGAGTTTAACGAAGCAGCAGCAATACAGAAAGCGATGGAAGTTTTCTGGGAGAAAGGCTATCATGGCACTTCGCTTCGCGATCTTACCGATGCTATGAAAATCAACAGCAGCAGTTTATACAATACCATTGGCGATAAACAGGAACTTTTTGTGCGTTGCGTACGCCATTATACAGAGATCAGAAAAAAAGACCTCGAAACACGCGAAAAAGAAACTGGCTCTGCGTTAGAAATTTTGAAGAAATATATTGACGATGCCGTTAACGTAATCATTACCGGAGAGAATAGTTGCATGGCAATTAAAACCGCATTTGAAGGAGCAACCGATGATGTACGGGTTAAAACAATTCTTAAAGCGGATAGTGATCTGGCATACCAATTCATCAGAGACAACATTGCGCGCGCAATGGAAAATGGCGAAATTTCAAATGATGAAGAACCAGAATTGCTTGCCGATTATTTTAATAGCACCTGGACAGGTTGGCACGAATCTTACTTGTTGCACCAGGATCCAGTAAAAATCAAAAAGATGGCGCAGTATTTTGTTAAACAACTGATCAAATAATTTTTTTTCCCGCTATCTGAAACAATTGTTTCAGATAAAAGCTATACACCGCTAATTTTGAAACAAACATTACAGAATAAATAAAAACAGAACATGACTACAGAAAAAATTCACCAGGATTTATCAGGAAAAATTGCCCTGGTAACGGGCGGTACAAAAGGAATTGGCAAAGCAATTGCCGATAAACTTGCAGCACAGGGCGCCAAAGTAATTACCACTGCACGAAACACTGCAGAAGAAAATGAACATCACTTCATTGCAGCAGATTTAACAAAAGCCGGGGATGTTGCCTCACTAACAGAAACCATTAATCGTGAATTTGGTGGCATAGACATTTTGATTAATAATGTTGGCGGTTTGACTACGCCAGGCGGTGGCTTCAGCACACTAACAGATGAACACTGGGAAAATGAATTGCAACTTAACCTCATTTCCGGAATCCGCCTGGATAGAGCGCTTTTACCGGCTATGATAGAGAAAAAAAATGGCGTAATTGTGCACATTTCATCTGTTGCGGGCAGACAAGCATTATGGAACTTAAACATGGCGTATGCGGTTTCTAAAGCCGCCTTAAACAGCTATAGCAAAACTTTAGCTACAGAACTGGCGCCTAAAGGCGTAAGGGTTTTAACCGTTTCGCCCGGTGCAACCAAAACTCCGCCAATGGAAAAATTTGTGCGTGATTACGCTGCCGCTGCTTCAATTTCTATTGATGACGCGATGACGCAACTGATGGTACAAACCGGAGGAATCCCGATGGGAAGAATGGCCGAGCCAACAGAAGTTGCAAATCTGGTACATTTTCTGGTTTCGCCCGCAGCGGCATATCTAACCGGAAGTATTTATGCCATTGATGGCGGAAGTTTGCCGGTAATTTGACCGATCAAAATTTACAGTCACCTTATCCTTTTAATAACAAAATTTCTAAGTGGGGCAGATACATTCGTATTTCTGCCCCTTTTTTTGGGTGAGTTTTTTACACAAGAAACTCAACAAACTTCTATCGCCTGATTACTCTAATTAAGCTTTAACAAACTCAGAAAAATTAAAAATTAAATTGATTTGTTTTTTGTTGTCGCGCATACTATATTTGTGACAACAAATATAAAAATATGAGAAAATTGACATTTACATCTCTTCAGGTAAGAGATCTGGAACTTTCAAAAGACTTTTATACCAACAAACTGGGCTTTGAAATTGCCGATGCATCAAACCCGGCGGCATGCATATTTAAGTACAATGATGGCGAAGCGAGTTTCGCGATTCGTACGCCTATTGGCGATATCGTTGGCAAAGAACTTGGTGTTGGTGCGTCACTTTGGTTTGCCATAGATGGTGAAGTTGAAGATTTACGCACCGATCTATTGGCCAAAGACGTTCTGGTTTTAACACCGGTACAGCAGACTCCTTTTGGAAAAATCATTGTGGTAAGAGATCCGGACGGATATAACATCACTTTTTTGCAAAGCAATTAAATGGTAATGAACGCCACCAAAAACAAATACTGGATTATTGTAGCCTCTAAAGATCATGTGCAGAATGCTTTGCAACAAGGCATTGCGCAAGCTTGCCACGGCAAAAAATCTCGTTTACTAAGGATGCAAAAAAACGATCTGGTTGTTTTTTACTCGGCTAAACAAACGATGGGAAAACCACAAACATGCCAGGCATTTACGGCTATAGGCAAAGTTGCCGATGATGATATTTACCACGTACAACTTTCAGATCATTTTTGTCCATCGCGTAGGGCAATTGATTTTCTGCCTGCCCGCGAAGTATCCATTTTACCCTTAATTGCCGGATTGAATTTTATAAAAAATAAAAAAAGCTGGGGATTTCCTTTCCGATATGGTTTCTTTGAAATTCAAAAAGAAGATTTTAATTTAATTGCGGAAACGATGCTGAACGATCATGAATAAAGATATTGAATTTCAATTTAAACGGCCGGAAGATAGTCCGGGTTATCTTTTGGGCCAGCTAACGCTCTTATGGCAAAGAAAACACAAACGCATTTTAGATCCGCTTGATCTAACACAAACCCAATTTGTACTTCTAGCTGCCGTAGCCTGGCTCTCTAAAACCAGCGATTCTGTAACACAAGTAGATATTGCCAACCAGGGAAATGCAGACCGAATGATGGTTTCTAAAGTCTTACGAACACTAGAAGAAAAGAAATTTCTAATCAGGATGGCGCACAAAACTGATACGCGTGCGAAGATTGTGCGTCTTACACAATCTGGAGCTGAAGTTTTGCAGAAAGCCATGCTGGCCGTAGAACTTGCCGATCAGGAATTTTTCTCTAGTCTTGAAGCAAATACACCTGCATTTAATGCCGCGATGCTGAAAATTATACAGAGCAACCCAGCCGTATAACCTAGGTTTAGGTATCAGAATTTTCGGCAATAGTTTAATTTGCCCATAAAGGGATTTTCTTGGATAAACCGGACAAAACTCATAGTTTCGGCCCTATAATTTTCAACGCTCATGAAACGCCATCTCATTCAAAACGCTGCTCTTATTCTCGCTTTCATTTGCAAATCGACCATATCTTTTAGTCAGAAGCACTTTACAGACCCTATTGAAATGGACAGTTTACGTTTTATCAAAACGCGTAAACAAATGGATGTGTTGGCTGTAGATCAATTCACTTCTGCGCATTTCTCGTATAAAAATATCTCGATGCCATATCGATTGCTTTTGCCCGAAGTTGAATCAAAAGCAATCAAATATCCGTTGGTAATCACTTTGCACAACTCTTCCAGAATTGGAACAGATAATCAAGCGCAGCTGGAAAATCTGGCGAAAATATGGTTGCGAGAAGATATTCGTAAAGATTTCCCTTGCTTTGTTTTGGCGCCACAATTTTCTGAACGCTCTTCTGTTTACCACGAAAATGAGGAGGGTTTACTTGTTTCCAATCCTTCAACAGAGGTTGCTGAACTGAGTAAACTGATTGATCTGATTGTTAAACAACATCCAAACATCGATCAAAAACGGATTTATTTGATTGGATATTCTATGGGCGGCTCTACCGTGCAAAACTTGTTGCGTTACCAAGACAAAAAAATTGCTGCGGTGGTTTGTATTGCAGCGGTTCCAGATTTTACGGCTACAGATTATCTTCAAAAATGCCCGATTTGGTTAATTCACGGCGCAATGGATACAGAAAATCCTTTCGCCGGAAGCGTTGCGCTTGACAAAAAATTTCAACAGAATCCGTACATGCGTTTTACGGAGTTTACTCATCTGAACCACAATAACATTGTAATTCCATTTTTGCTCAATAGGCAACTTCCGGAATGGTTGTTTAGCTGGAAAAAGCAATAGTAGAGAATTACAACCCGCAAACTTTATTGCAAAGATCAGTAAAATAAATTTCTAGTTTTCTTAGAAGCGCATCTTTAAATAAACAACATTTTATACCTTTAGAAAATTAATTGTTCGACAGGCGATATTCGATATTTATCGTACTGCCATAGCTGCTTACCTTATTGTATTTGAAAAATGTTTCATATTCATTCGGCATTTCAATTACAATTTGATGTTCATTTTCCCAATATGCATTTATCGGGAGTCTTTCGCCTCTGGCTGAATAAATTACCCCTGAACCGCCTCGAAGCGAAATCACAACATAAGTTAAAACACATTCGCCCGAGCCGCTGATTTCCAGCCTCAAACTGGAGAACCCATCTGGCGAGGTTTTTTCGTATATCCGCCACTTAGAAGTATATTTCTGATATTCTTCATCACTGTATTCTCGCTGCTTTGTGCCCGTAACCACAATATGTTTGCTTACGGTGATTACACCCTCATCTGCGATGAGTTTATCCCTCATAGCCTGCCATTTTGCAAGCATTTCTTTTAAGATCGCTACATTTTCCTGCTCTTCAGGAGCATCTTCATAAATAGCCAAATAGTTCTCTATATTATTGAACAGAATAACTCCCTTATAATCTGGAACAAGCATTTGTGAAACCCCTGCTTTGACTTGGTCAGTTAGCTCAATTTCATATCCTGTGTGTGTATGAATATACTTTTTAAACCGCGGAACATTTTTAAACCCCAAATGCTTAAGCAACCTGTCTAATCTGTTCTTAATTCTACCGGATCTTGATTTTTGGATGTCTATTTGGGTACGTTCAATTTCGCTCAAATAGAATTCCTTCATCGGGTTATAGTCGTCAAAAGCAATTCCGTCTATGTGGTTTTCAATTAAATAATTAAGTGTAGCGAGCAAGACAAGCTTATTTCTTTCGCGTTCTTCTTTTGAGTAAGCCAAGGGAGCGTATTTTTAAATAATTTGTTTAGGTTAACTTTCTACAAGATACATTTTCTGATCGATTACTCATTTCTCTGATCTCATCGATGGTTTATTATCGTTTAAGATTTTTATAGTTCCAGTCTAAATTCGGATCAATAAAAAAAGACTTCAGACATGAAAAATCAGTATTCATCTTCCAGAAATCCGGCGCAAAGTTTTACACCATTCAAAAACGTTGACCGCACTGTAGAAACTTTTAAATGCCTGCACTAAACGGCCAGAAACAAAATCCAATTGATGTTTGGCATATTGCAAAAAGCTGTTCAGATTCTGGATCAGCTGGAGCATCTTTCAATTCACAAATGTAATTTTGAACAATTGATTTCTGCACTTAAAATAATGCGATTGAAGAAGTACGCTGGGTAGCGAAGTTTTAAATTTTTGATATCAGGTTTCTTCCAAAACAGTACAATCCATCGCTTCATCTGGTAAAAAAAGTATATTTTGATTTTGCATGCCTGTTTCGTGGCCCCATTTTGCAATGGCCAACAATAAGGGAATTAAAGTTTGGCCAAAATGTGTCAATTCATAATCTACTTTAAGCGGTGGTTTTGTATTATGAGCCGTTCTGCTAATTAAACCATCATCTTCAAGCTCTTTCAACTGTAAACTTAAAGTCCTTTCTGTAACCATTGGGATTTCACGCCTTAATTCGCTATACCTTTTTTTCGCCATCAGATGAATCAAAATTACCGCTTTCCATTTTCCACCAATATATTTCATGGTTAGACTGGTGCTGCATGGATACTTTTTATTTTCTATACTGTACATAAGCTACTATCAATTTTGACCGTTATTGCAAAGGTAAATTGCAGAGTATACTTTTGCAACTATAAAAAGTATAGTTTGTTTTATATCTCGATTGAGCGATAAAATAAACCAATTAAACATCCATAAATTTTAATCCTTAATTTAAAAACAGTATGAGTTTTTTAGAGATTGCCAAACGCAGATATGCGACCAAAAAATACGATTCATCGCAAAAACTATCGGACGATCAGATCGAAGCACTTAAAGAAATTATTCGTTTAAGTCCGTCTTCTATAAACAGTCAGCCCTGGAAATTCACATTTGTAACCCAGCCAGAAGTAAAAGAAAAACTTGCGGCTCAATCTTACATGAATGAAAATTCTATTAATGACGTTAGTCTTCTTGTTGTATTTAGTGTGTTGGATGAGATTGAAGATCTGGAAAGCCGCAACCTTTCTATTTTGCCAGAAGCCTGGGTAAATGGTTTTTATCGTCCAATGGTGAAATCGAGAGGTGAAGCCGCAACAAAATCCTGGATGGAAAATCAGGTTTACCTTTCGCTTGGATTTTTTCTGAGTGCATGTGCCAGCATGGGCTTAGATGCAACACCAATGGAAGGCATTAACCGCCAGGCATATAAAGAAATTCTGAATCAGGACGGTTTCTCACCTCTTTTTGCCGTTACAGTAGGTTATGCTGATCTCACCGATTATATGCATCCTTCTGTTCATCCAAAAAACCGCTTCGCATTAGACGAAGTCGTTACGTCAATTTAAAACGTTTTCGCGTGTCTGTGGTTTTGTAACTGCAGACACGTTATTGGCGTCTAATTTTGCCTTCCAGATTTATAATCGGTTTTATCTGCTTAATCTCTTATCTTGGCTTAACTAAGCTACTGGTTAAAATCTGTAAACGCATCTCTGGTTAAGCAATGAAAAAATTGATCTTTAGATTTTGGAAAAATAATATTTTGATCAGTATTTTACTGTTTATTTTATACAGAGTATTTATTGCTGAATCAAACACAACAGACGACAGCTTCCTGGGTACTGTCATTTACATTATGGAAATTCTGCTCAATCTAGGCTTTTCTATTGTATACTTTATCGCAATGCTGATCTGTTCTGCTGCATTTTTTCTAAACCTGATTCCGAAAATTGTACAACGCTATTTCCTTTCCTTTCTTTCGTTTTTAGGCTTGCCGATAATTGGAGTAACCTGCATTGCAATTGTAGTTATTCGTAATTATCTAACGTTTCAGTATAGTCCTTTTATTACGCTATTTTGTTTTTCGCTAATTTATCTGTTTGTTACTGTGTTTCAATTTTTCCGGTTCCGCAGGAAAGTAGAGGTATTGCATAACAATCTTGTGCCTGAAAAACTTTAACCTCCGAAACAGAACCTTTACACATAAAAAAAGCCGCCCAAATGGGCAGCTTATTAACGTTTTGAAGTATTTTATTTGGATAAAGTCATGGCATTTTGTTCTGCGATCAGAATGGCTTCAGGTGTATATGAAGTTCCTTTAATTGCGGTAAAATCTGTAAGTTTTACATTCTTCATATTGCTGGCTATCATGGTGCTTTGTACAGCAGTACCGTTTAATTTCAACACTGCATCTTCCTTTACAACAGTATATAAACTTTCTGCAGTGGTATTGATTTTCGCTGTAGCGCTCTGACTTAAGAACAACTGAAGGTTTTTTACATCAAAATTCTTTCTAGTTACCACAACAGATTGGCCGTATGCTTCAATCCTTTCCAAATCCTTTACAGTAATGTTTAATGTTACTTGTGTAGTTTCCATTGAATTGATAAAAAGTGTTCTTCCATCTGTGGTTACAGAGGTTTTTGATGCATCGTAATTGCTATCGCCTTCTACTTTTTGAGTATCGCCTTGCGTTAAAACAACCTTTACATTTCCACTTACCCAAATTCTGTTGAATTTAGCGCGATCTAAAGTTTTTGTTTCGGTTTTAACTGGCTCTGAAGCGAATGTTGCCACGGCTGATGAAGTTAATACTACTGCTGTTACTGCTGCTGCGAATAATGTTTTTGCTAAAGTTTTCATATCTTTTATATTTTAGGTTTTTGTTATTGTTTTGATATTAAGACGCCATCAGGCCGCAAACGTTGCAGGCAAAAAGTGCGTATTATACCAGCTTCAATAAGCGCTAGACCAACACACGAAATTTCTCGACGAAAACTTGTACAACGAATAATGTTATACCGAAAATAATTACCAAATGATTGTAATGCATCTAACTTTAATGAAATATGTTGACTGAATCGAGAAAAGACGCGTGTCTTTTTATCATTGGGGATCCTTTGCAGGCAAAAAATTGACTGCGCAGGCGTAAAAACTTTTGTTATATTTGCGCTGCTCACAGAGCTTGGTCCCGTAGTTCAACGGATAGAATAGAAGTTTCCTAAACTTTAGATATGAGTTCGATTCTCGTCGGGACCACCCCTTTTGCCAGTAGTTACATATAGCTGCTGGCTTTTTTGTTTCAAGGGGCTAGAAAAGTAGCATACAAATATTGCTTTCAATACTCAATGTATCTGCTTGCATAAGGTAAAAAAGAGAAACAACTCTAAATGTCGCTCAATTAGGTGTTCATACACAATGTCTATTAATCTGTTTTCATATGATTGTCAATGTTATGTGGCGAAAACATTTTTTGTTGATTGTTAACCACATTTGCACTTGGATTTGTGTTCAATAGGCTCAATTTTAGGAATCACTAATGAAATTGAGCTTATAGACGTGTTAAGGTACTGGCTTATATAGTATTGTGCAATTCAAGAATTTGTGATCTTAGCCTACAAGGATAAACAATTTGGGAATAATTTATTGTGTTTAGTTAGTAATTTATTTGTGTTTTGAATATATTAGCATTGTCTTATCTCTCAATTACAAAAAAGGAAGTAGGTTAGTAATTAAAACTCTGAGAAAACAACAAGAATTAAACACATTATATTGCTTTTAAACATGGAATAACGGTCGAAGCTTACGCCAATATTGAAAATGGACGATTTGAAATCAATACTAGCAAGCTTTATTTAATCAGTTTAATTCTTGGCGTTAAAGCATCTAAAATAATTGAGTCTGCAGAAAATCAAGAAACCAAATAAAAATTAATATTCTCAGAAAGAGTTATTAACCCTAATTTATTCTTAGGCTTAAAGTTTGCATCGTATATCAGTTTTGTACATAAATTCGTTCTATGTCCGGCCGACATGAGGGAATGCTGAAAACCTTTCAAATAGTAAGCAAAATAACCAGCCAAATTAACTGGCGAAATCTCAAAAAACTATGTTACGCACTAAAAAAATTTTATTGTTCGTTGCCTTGGGAGCAATGTTCGCTCAGGCAGCAAGCTTGGTTACTCCTAAAACTGCCTCTGCACAAGAAGAAACATTAGCCGCCGAAAACGGCAGTTGCTATCCTGCGAAAAGTCATATTTGCGGTCTTAACGGACACAACTATAATGACAAATCTTACCAAGGCGGTTAGTCTAAATAAAGAGTCTGATAATCTTCGGACTCTTTATTTTTTAAGCGGACTAGGCCGGGCACATTATTCGTAAATTACCAACAGGTGACAATATACTCTACCCTCAGAGCTAAAATGACTAAATGAAATTCCTATACACAATATTATTCTTACTGCCATTCGCATCATTTAGCCAAACCAAATCGATAAAAATACAACTTACAGATTCAATTTCCACACGACCTATTAGCAACGCTTCAGCCGAATTGATAAGTAAGGTGACAAACAAACAGACCAACGCCATAACCAATTCCAAGGGAATTGCATTGCTAAATCCTACAGTCAATGGAAAATATCAGCTTTCCGTCAAAGCTTTGGGTTACAAGGAAGCCAAAAAATCATTTGCAATAACTAGTTTGACTAAAGATACTTTGGTTATAAATATTGCTTTAACTGAAACATCGACAAGTCTTTCAGATGTCAATATTTCTACCCAGAAAAAAATAATAAAGCGCGAAATAGATCGACTTATTTACAAAGTATCGGATGATCCTGATAGCAAATCCCTGTCACTATTTGAAGTATTGAGAAAAGTCCCATTAATATCGATAGATGGTGAAAAAAATATACGCATCAAGGGATTTGCTAACTTTAAAGTATTCATTGATAACAAACCATCCGCATTGTTTGTAAGAAACATTGCTGATGCATTAAGGAACATTCCTGCCAGTTCAATTTTAAGAATTGAGGTTATCACCTCTCCCCCCGTTAAATACGATGCAGAAGGGCTAGGAGGAATCATTAATATTGTGATGATTAAAAAGGAAAGTGACCTATACACTGCAAAATTTGGTGTAAGATATGTCACTCCTGACGGCCCATCAGGAAATGCCGCCTTCTCATACGCTAAAAAGAAATTTGGCTTTTCTGTAAATGGTGGGATTTCCCAAATTAAATCACCAGAAACAGAAAGTATCCTGATTCGCCTATCAAAAACAAATAACGATAGTTTTATTCAAAACAGTTTAAACCGCTCTAATAACAATTTCCAATACGGCCAGTTTAGTTCGAGTTATCAATTTGATTCTTTGAAACTATTAACGGTATCGGCAAGCATAAATGGTAATAATGGCAAGAATTACACAAGACAAGCTTCGAGGCTGTCAAATAACAATGCTCTCTTGGAAAGTTATGATCTAAATTATAATGATATCAATTCCTCTTTATCATTCGATGTTAACACTAACTATGAGATTAAGTTCAGAAAAAACAGCGAAAGGTTTATTACTTTCTCCTACAGCTACGCCCAAGGAAATGACAAACTGGATAATAATTCAGATCAGTTTTCCACTAATCAACCATTAAATAATACACAGTTCAATGGAGCAGGCAGAAAGGAAAACACATTTCAGATGGATTTATCATATCCAATCAAAAAAGTTCAGATAGAAGCAGGATTAAAAGCGATACTAAGAACCAATTTCAGTGATTATTGGTCTCGAACGTCAACCAACTACATCTACAATAATTTCATTTACGACCAAAATGTTTACAGCTTTTACAATTCTTATTTGTTCACAACAAAGTCCACAGACATAAAAGCAGGGTTGAGGCTTGAGAGAACAACCTCAAACATCGAAGGACTTGAGAGCAATTCCTCCCTAAAGCCATATTTTAGCTTTATTCCGGCATTATCTGTTCAACAGAAACTGTCTGAAGCTAATTCAATTACAGCAAGCTATACAAAGAGATTAGAGCGTCCAGGTATTTGGGAGCTTAATCCCTTTATCAATAATATCGATCCTCGGAATATTTCTTTCGGAAATCCTTTTCTTACCTCTTCCATGACCAATAATTTTGAACTTTATTATAACTATTCGGGTAAAGTATCACTTGATGTGGGGGCAGATTATTCATTCTCAAAAGGCAATATTGAAATTGTAAATCTATTTGATCCCATTACGAATGTATTTCAATCTACCTATCAAAATGGTAGCAGAAAAAGGAATTTTGGGGCTAATATCAGCTTAAGTTTTAAGCCTGGTAAATCGACAAGCGCAAACCTGAACGCTTCGGCTACAAACAATAAAATAGAGGGGCAGCTTAATAACAATTATTACTCAAATTCAGGTACAACTTATAATATATACAGCTCGATTTCTAAAAGATTTGATAAAAACTTTAGAATAAATATGAATGGTTCATATAATAATGGAATCATACTGCTTCAGGGTAAAACTTCCCAAATTTTTACCTACTCTGCCACCATTACAAAATCACTACTAAAAAACAACCTAAATATTACTGCATCAACAACAAACCCTTTCCGCAAGTATCGGTACCTTAATAATGAAAGATTTACAGTTGATTCTTACCAAACTATGAGGCTACAGAATTATGCCCGTCAATTCTCATTGGGAATTAATTACAAGTTCGGCAAGCAAAAAGAAGTGGTAAAGGAAAGCAGTAAGACCATCACCAATGATGACCTAAAACCTCATTAAAAATTCAAATGAAAAAACCTTGGTATAAAAAAGATTTCATCTTTTATCCACTCGTTATGGGTATGAGTGCAGGAATATATTTTCTGGTTGCCAACCTGATCAACCCTAAACCGACTACAGCCAATCTGAAACCTTTACCGACACTTTCGAAAAAACTGAAAACTGACGATAAGATACTTTAACTTCAGAATATTTCTGACACAACAAACACGCTTAAAACCTTTCTTACAAATCAGAAAGAAAAAAACATTGCAATTGTATTGATTGATGGTGGATGTTCTGTGTGTCTTCAAACATTATTTAATTGGAAGATTTTTATAGAAAAAAACCATATTGATAAAAACCGCATCGTTTTTATTGGGTATGACGCATCGGTAAAACAACTTAACTATTCGATGAAGAAAGTTGTTAAGCTCGATTCTGAAATGTATGCAGATAATTCCTATTTATTGGGCAAATTAAATATGATTGGACAAGATAGCGACCTTAAAACACTAATTAATTGATGATAGGTTTTGTTGGCGAAGGTTTTTTGTCTAGTTTTTTGACGAATAAAAGCTTTAGATTACATGTCTAAAGCACTCATTAAAAATAGGAGTAAGCTACAGTATGACAATGATCAACCTGTCGTACTGCTTTTCCAGAACATTTTTTAGAAACATATTCGGGTTATGGAAATCTTATACGCTCCGTCACTACTACTAACTTGAATCCTTAGACCGCTGCTTTCAGAATGTGGGTGAATGGCCGGAAAGTTGGCGATCTTTATATTGGTGCAGGTTGTTTTCGCTTGGTAGGGCTCAAAAAAAAATCACTGATTAGGCTTTCAGGAACTTTTGTCAAGGTGAATTGTCTATTGGAATTTGATATGATGCATATCGTTCAATCTGTTCAAGTATTGGAGTGTTTTATTTTGAGTTAATAAGTCCCGTTATTTAGCTCTGATACAGGTAAATACATAGCCTAAAGGCGTTTCGAAAATTATTTTTTTGTATAAAAATCGATTGACATACTTTATAAGGATAAATAAAAGGTAAAATAATTTGATTCGGAATAATCAATTTTGAATTGATTCACTTTGATTATGTCTTAAGGGTGAATTTTTCTCGTCGGGACCACTTTTTTAAATTTGATTAAAATAAAAGAGGGCTGAAAGCCCTTTTATCTTTAAGTACATTTTTGAGTCTGGAAATCCCTAAAAAACCAAAATCTTCATCATTAAAAAACTGTACTACTCACCATAATAAATACTTTCAATAGTCTGATCTTTGATTATCAATTTAATAGAAGATGAAACTAGCAAATAATAAAATCCTGATTACAGGTGGCGCAAGCGGAATTGGTTTAGGCCTTGCAGAGCGTTTTATACATGAAAATAATACCGTTATCATTTGTGGAAGACGCGAATCTGCTTTAATGGAAGCGGCTGAGAAACTACCGTCGGTGATCACCAAAGTATGCGATTTATCACTCGAAGCAGACCGAATAGACTTATACGAATGGATTGCTGAAAACCATAGCGACTTAAATGTACTGATCAATAACGCAGGGATTCAAAACTGGATGAATATTAGCGATACTGATTTTTACGAAAAAAGCAGCGCAGAAATCACCACCAATATTCTGGCACCTTTACATTTAACAAAATTATTCAGCAACCTAAATATGCTTGACACGATTATAAATGTGACTTCCGGGCTCGCATTTGTCCCACTTTCTTCCGTTCCCGTATATTGTGGTACAAAAGCGTTTATGCGTTCGTTTACACTTTCTCTTCGCCACAGTTTAAAAGATTCTGCGGTTGAAGTGATCGAAATGATTCCGCCAGCGTTGAACACAGATTTGGGTGGTAAAGGTATTCACAACAACTTCCCTTCGGTAAGTGAATTTGTATCTTCTGTATTCGAACAACTAAAAGATGGAAAAACAGAGCTCACTTTTGGTACCAGTGCCGATAGGGCAGAAGCCAATAACGAAACGATTACGGATTATTTCAATCGGATGAATCCATAAAAATTTCGCCGATAAAAAAAGCGCCATTTAACTTATCGTTAAATGGCGCTTTATGTAAAAGAAGAATTTATCGGATTACGCTTCCATTTTGAAAATGCTCGGTCGGTGATACAAATACCAGTTTACCTTCCGCATTTTCTGCCATTAAAATCATTCCTTGAGATACGATTCCTTTGATTTCTCTTGGTGCAAGATTAACAATCATGCTTACTTGTTTACCAATAATATCTTCCGGCTTGTAATGCTCGGCTATACCAGAAACAACTATACGCTCGTCAATTCCGGTATTTACCGTCAATTTTAAAAGCTTTTTAGTTTTTTCAACTTTTTCTGCTGCAATAATCGTCGCTACACGGATATCCATCGCTGAGAAATCATCAAACTGAATGTTCTCTTTCGCCGGAACAGCCACAGCAGCACCTGCAGCATTACTCGCTTTGCTTTGATTTAATTTCTCAATCTGGAAATCAATTTCTGCATCTTCAATTTTCTCAAATAAAAGAGTTGCCTCGCCAATTGCATGACCGCGTTTAATCAGGTTGATTTGACCTGCATCTGCCCAATCATGTCCACCGTTTTTCAGCATATGCATCAATTTTTCAGCAGTAAATGGTAAGAAAGGTTCAATCAGAATCTGAATATTGGCAGCAATTTGAAGAGAGATGTGCAAAATAGTGCGCACCCGATCTTCATCCGTCTTAATCAATTTCCAAGGTTCTGTTTCTGCAAGATATTTATTGCCCAAACGTGCTACATTCATCACTTCGGCCAAAGCCTCACGGAAGCGATAATTTTCTATTGATGCCGATATTTTTGCCGGATAAGATGCCAATTCGTCAATCACAGCCTGATCTACAGGTGTAATTTCCATACAAGTTGGTACAGAGCCGCCAAAGTATTTATGCGTCAGCACCACAACACGGTTTACAAAATTGCCCAGAATGGCAACCAGTTCATTGTTATTGCGTGCCTGAAAATCTTTCCAGGTAAAATCGTTATCTTTAGTTTCGGGAGCAGTAGCCGTTAAAACATAACGAAGAACATCTTGCTTACCTTCAAACTCGCGCAGGTATTCGTTTAACCAAACGGCCCAGTTTTTGGAAGTCGATATTTTTTGACCTTCGAGATTTAAAAATTCATTCGCCGGAACGTTATCTGCAAGCGTATATCCGCCATGCGCCATTAACATTGCCGGGAAAATGATACAATGGAAAACGATGTTGTCTTTACCAATAAAATGAACCAATTTGGTTTCGTCACTTTTCCAATATTCTTCCCAACCACATTTATCATTGTTGAAATTACTGATGTAATACTCTTCTGCCATCGGGTTCCAAACATCCAATTTTGCATAATTGCACAACTCTTTGGTTGCAGAAATATATCCGATAGGTGCATCAAACCAAACGTATAAAACTTTTCCTTCGGCATCTCTAAGCGGAACACGGATTCCCCAATCTAAATCGCGCGTCATTGCACGCGGCTGTAAACCGGCATTAAGCCAACTCTGGCATTGCCCGTAAACATTTGGACGCCATTCTTTGTGCCCTTCAATATATTCGCGCAGTTGGCCTTCATATTTATCCAAAGGTAAAAACCAGTTTTTAGTTTCTTTTAAAATGGGTTTACTTCCGGATAATGTAGACTTTGGATTGATCAGATCGGTTGCATTCAACGTTGATCCGCAGTTTTCACATTGATCGCCATAGGCATTTTCATTGCCACATTTCGGGCAGGTACCCGTTATATATCTATCGGCAAGAAACTGTTTCGCAGTTTCATCATAATACTGTTCTGTTACTTCCTCGGTAAATACGCCTTTATCATAAAGCGTGGTGAAGAAATCTGCAGCAGTTTGGTGATGGGTTTGCGAAGATGTGCGGTGGTAAATATCAAATGAGATTCCAAATTCTTTAAAAGAATCGCCAATAATTTTATGGTATTTATCTACAATTTCTTGTGGCGTTACACCTTCGCGTTTAGCTTTAAGTGTAATCGGAACGCCGTTTTCATCAGAACCGCAAACAAACTTTACGTCTCTTTTTGTCGACCTTAAATAACGGGCATAAATATCTGCAGGTACATATACGCCGGCCAAATGCCCAATATGAACAGGCCCATTGGTGTAGGGAAGGGCAGCGGTAACGGTATATCGTTTTATTTTATTATTATCCAAAACAATTTTTATTATTTTGGCAAAGATAAGTGTTTTTATAGATGATTAAGCAGCCCCCGTATTTAAAAAAAGGAGATAAGATAGCCTTGGTTTGCCCGGCTAAAAAATTGCCAAAAAAGATTGATTTCGCATTGCAAATACTCAGAAACTGGGGATTGGAAGTTGTAATAGGAAAAAGCCTGTATGCCAGCCATCATCAGTTTGCCGGAAGTGATGCTTTACGTGCTGAAGACATACAGACGTTTCTGGATGATGTGTCTATCAAAGCCATTATTGCCGGCAGAGGTGGTTATGGCACCATCCGAATCATAGACCAGCTTGATTTTACGGTGTTTAAACAACATCCGAAATGGGTTGTCGGTTTTAGTGACATCACGGTGTTACTTTCGCATATTATTGCTGAAACGGGAACCCAATGTATTCATGCGCAAATGCCTTATACTTTTGATGAAGCCACACCAAAGTCTTTAGAAGCACTTAGAAAATCTTTATTTGGCGAAACTCTTGAATACAGCTATCATAGCGTATTTAAAAATCGTTCGGGAACTTGTTCAGGTAACTTAATTGGTGGAAATCTGACCCTTCTTTGCATGATGCAGGGCTCTTTATCTGAAATGGATTTTGATGGGAAAATTCTTTTTCTTGAAGACGTTGGCGAACAGGAATATGCAATAGACCGGATGATGCGTATGTTGCAACGTGCAGGAAAATTAAAAAACCTGAAAGGGTTAATTGTTGGTGCATTTAATGAAATTGTGGAAGAAAAAATTTCGTTCGGACAAACTGCGGAAGAAGTCATTTTGGATGCAGTTCGGGAATATGATTTTCCGGTATGCTTTAATTTCCCGACAGGCCATATAGATAATAACCTGAGTATGGTGCTTGGTGCCGATATTACACTTCAAATAGAAGAAAAAAACGTTCAATTCAAATATATCAATAATGGCAATTTTTGACAATTTAGGGAAGTACCGCAATACAGGTTTGTTGTTGCTGCGCTTAGGTGTGGGCTCAATGTTTATTATACATGGTTTTCCGAAACTGGCTGGAGGACCAAACGGCTGGGTAGGTTTAGGTGGAAGTATGAAAGTAATTGGAGTTGATTTTCTTCCGGTTTTCTGGGGATTTATGGCAGCCGCCACTGAAACTTTCGGCGGTTTTCTATTAATCGTAGGCCTTTCTTACCGCCCTGTATGTATTCTGTTAGTTTTCACGATGATTATTGCCACAATGGTACACTTAAATAAAGGCGATGGAATTGGCGGCGCCAGTCATGCCATAGAATTGGGCATCGTATTTTTCAGTTTGATTTTTATCGGACCGGGAAAATATAGTGTGGATAAGAAGTAGGAGATGGCTTTCCTTCACAATGATTCGGCTATTATGTTGTAAATATTTTTCTATAAACAACCAGCGTCATTCTATTTATGAGCCTCTACAAATCGATTAACTATGTTTTAAAATTAATTTCTGAAATCAAAATCTATGGGACTTAAAATTGGAGCATTATAGAGACTGCAAGATGACTGTAAATAATACATGCCGCCTATAGAGATGTATAATTTAGCCAGTATTTCCTGCATGGAAAGATCTATTTATGCTTTGAAGAACAAGCGCTTATGATTACTTTTATACAAAAAACTAATCAAAATGAAAAAAAGCATTTTAGCCGCGGCCCTGTTAAGTATATCTGCTTACAGAAGTAATGCTCAATTTAAAATAAGTCAGGATTTAAACGGAACGCCTATCGAAACCAGAGTTGCAGGAGACGTCGTAGGAAGTATTTATTTATATGATGATTTTTACAAGGGGCATGCTTTGGAGGAAAATAATACGTATTACGACAATCTTGATTTGCGATACGACATACAGGCTGATCGTGTTAGTTTTAAAAACAAATATGGGGCAGAATTTGCGTTCAAGAATCCAATAAAAGAGTTTAAGATCAGTCGCTCAAAAACGGATCCCCAGGTAGTTTTAACTTTTAGAAATGGATTTCCTCCAATTGGAGAATTTACGGAAAAAAGCTATTATCAAGTATTGAACGATGGCAATACAGTAGCGCTTAAAAAACTAAAAAAATCAATTGTAGAGAGTACGCAATACGGTTTAGCAAAAACACAAAAAAATTTTGTTACTTCCGAGCAGTATTTTATTTTTTCGAAAGGAAAGATGATCAAAATCAAGCGTGATAAAAAAAGTATAATCGATGCCTTAGATTCGCATAAAGAGGAATTGTCGAGATTCATTGGGGAGAATGCCCTCAGTTTTAAAAAAGACGAAGACTTATCCAAGCTGTTTGACTATTATAATACGCTGTAAATATAAACCTCTAACCATTTGAGCAAAATAATTGGATACAGTATAGATTCGACAACAAATAATAAATTACACATAAGTTAGTGCTGTATTTGCATTCAAACAACTGTTAATCACCGGAATACAAACAATAAATCAACTACACAATTGAATGGTTCAACATTCATAAAGAAAAGTGTACGATCTATGTACCCCGGAACCCTTTTCAAATCTTTTTTGAGTATTTTGTCTTTAAATCAGACAATAAACGTAAGCTAAAAAAGGTATGAAAAGACAAAAACCACTTACATTAATCGTGTTGGCATTTATCATCTCGGGAATGGTCTCTTGTAAGAAGGGGCTAGAGACTGACAATCAATCAACATTATTGAAGCCAGAAAACAGATTGGCAGGCACGCCCGCCTATGCCTTTGATTGGGAAAACTCAGATTTTATGCCAACCCCAGCTGGAAGTGCGGCAATACCTGTTCCATGGGGCTCGGGAGCAAGTAGACAATTTACAGTTGAGATTGCTAATGACTATAAGTCTGTCAATGGCTGGACATTGGTTTACAATACATTTAATACGTCAGTGCCACAAGATAGACTATACTTTATTCTTTACAATAAATATAGGGGTTTGTTAAGGATGTATTATTATCTTCCAAACACGACCAATTTGATTGCTTCAGCCAATATCGTACATAAACTAGGTATTGAAGGAATGTACGCATCGTCATCTCCAATTATGAATTTTGCGGGCGCTCAGGTTGTAGACTTCAATAGCAATTCGGGTTTTGCATCAACATTGGAACAATGGCAGGTTGCGCCGGCTACTTGGTATGCATTCGAATATGAGTTGGCTTACGATCCGAATCTTTATGCACAAAGTTTTGGTACACTAAATTTTATTTGGCCAATTACTTCGAATCAAATTACTCAGGTTGCTATCAATGGAACCATTACCGGAACGCTTACAGGCAATATATCAACCCCCGGACTGGATTTAACTGTATCACCTACCATATCAATTAACAATGGATCACAACTCACAATTAAAGGAGACAGTGATGTAGAAAAAGCAAAACCATCGATAGCCAGTCAACTGTACAGCTCTTTAAAAAACTTGGTAGCCGGTAAATTAACCAGTGCGTTGGGAGGCGTTGTAGAAAATATATTTAGCGGTATATTTGGCGGTAAAAATGATGCCAGTTCAGACAATGTTAGTTTAAAGATTGACGCTTCTGTATCTTTAACAGGTACAATGACCAGCAATGTTTTACTAAGTGCAGGTGCGCTCAGCGTTCCTGGATACAACCAAGCTTTCACTCCAGGTTTTACACCGCTTTATAATGATGTTTTAGGTGTATTTTATCTTTCAAATAAACCAATTATGGAAGAGGTTGTACATATTATCCCTCAAAAAGATAGCTTTGGAAACTATATCACACCTAAAAGGCAATACGTATATAGTCCTCGCATATCAAGTTTAAACCTAATTTTTAATCCTTCTGTTTTAAATATCGCAACGATACAAAATATCAGATATCAGGCCGTATTACACTATTCTGATATGTACGAAATGGTTGGTGGACATGAAACTGTTGGAGAGAGCCAATATGTTATTGGTTCCACTGTGGGCACAACCGGCCAGGGAGGAGGCGTGGTAGGTGTACGTGTAACGTTTGATGTTGTCCCAAATGATGGCAGCCCTAAAAGTGTAATCACTAAAACTTTCGCAGTGAATGTCGAAACGTCTGAGGTTACTGATCCAGAAGGTGAAGATCAGTGGTAGATACAGGGCTGCTAATGATATAACATTTTAAATTGGGAAAGAGGCTGTCATCTGGAGGCAGTCTCTTTTGTATTTCTATAGTTTTTCCGCAGGCACGGCAGTCGCACGTCCTTTCAAATCTTCAGATTCCTATTCATAAAAGCTTACAGGACCGTTGGAAAAACTTGCATCTATTAATCGTTCCGGACTCATCATAAGTAAGATGGTAAGTTAATTAGCCAAAAATACCAACTGAAAACTATTTTTTGGTTGCCTGACTGGTATACTAAAATACAAAAACTAAGGCAGTAAGGCAACCATACGCCGAAGTCTAATTTAAAAGCTGTTTTATAGTCAATAATAACATGTGTTCAAATCGCACCTACACCCGAACAATTCAGCAATCAAGTTTTTGGGGAAATGACACGCAATTCCAGTTGTCGGTTCTGGTTGCACGCCGGACAATTGTTTAATTCTGTCGGAAGAAAAAAGATTAACAGATTCTATTATAAAAAAACCGTCTCACAAGTACTTGTGAGACGGTTTTTTTATTGTATTAGAGACTACCAGTTAACTGCCGGGTTGTAATTAACTTCATTTAATGGAATAGGGAAAGTGTATCTGGCATCTGCAACCGGAATTGCGGAACCAGCTCCAAATGAAGGAAGTGGGGTGGCCTTTCTAGCAAGATCATTGTAGCGAAAACCTTCGCCGAGAAGTTCAATTCTTCTTTCTTTAAGAATAGTAGCGGCCAATTCTGTCCCAGTTGCTAAAGTTCCAAAGTTATAACTTGCGTCAGAACGTTTGCGTACTGCGTCTAACAATGCTCTAGATCGTACCAAGTTGCCACCTGACGCTAATGCCTCTGCTTCAGCCACATTTAGTAAAACCTCAGAGTAACGAATCATTGGGGCATAGTCCAAATATGGAGAAGTAGCGGAGTACTTGCTTAAAATACGAACAGTATTAGTTGCAGAGAGTGCATAATTTGCAGTAAGAGCAGATTTGCGTGCATCTGTTGATGGCCATATTGGATCAACATAAATACCTGTTCCTGTTTGATTGAGGTAAAACTCAAGATTTCCCACGTTATAGTAATAACCAAATTGATTCTGAGTGCCCGGCGCATTTGTATCTGCAAAAGGGAATGAAAAAATTGATTCTGACGTCGTAAATGGTGTTGCAAAAACACTTGCAATATTGGCTTGCAATGCATGCGCAGTTCTTGCTGTATTTGTAAATGGCGCTACGCTAGGTACAATTTTATTGCCTTCTGTAATGACTTGAGCATAATTTCCCATTGTAAGATATACACGGGTTTTTAAGGCAATAGCTGTGTTTTTATGTGCTCTTGTAGTTCTCAACAAAGCTGTACCATAAGTATCGGGTAAACCTGTTTCAGCATCGTTTAAGTCTTGCAAAATTTGGGCATATATTTGTGCAACAGAACTGCTTCTCAACTCATTATTTGCTGAAGATTGTTCTGCAGTTAATCGCAAAGGTAACCCTCTGGATGCACCAGCATCAGATACGTATGGTTTTGCAAAAATCTGTACCAGCCCGAAATAGGTCAATGCACGGATAAATTTTGCCTCAGCACTATAGTTTGCATAAAGAGCTGGTGTAAGAACGCTTTGATTTGCATCCAGTCCTTTAAGGAAAATATTCACCCGATTGATTGTGAGATACCCTTGTGTCCAAAAATTGTTGACGTAAGTATCAGTTGAGGTTGTTGTTCCCTGATAAACATTATAGCCAGTAACATTATTTGATGTACGGTTTATAAATTCTTCCGCTCTGATATCGTTATATATCTGGTAACGGCCGCCATATAAAGCACCGTTCTTTGCTGACGTATAAAGTCCGTTTACTAAAGCTTCGATACGGGCGGGAGATTCATAGTCATTGGCGTCAGACAATGACAATTCTGGAGCGGCAGTTAAAAAATCTTTCTTGCAAGAAGATATCGCCGTAACCAACGGGATTGCAACAATGGCCATTTTTATAAGTTGCAACTTATATGATTTGATGTGATTTTTCATGTGTATTCTCTTTAAATATTACAAACCTAAGCTGATACCGAATGTGAACTGTCTTCCTTGAGGAATACTATTACGTTCAACACCACTCGCTAAATTTGAGTTTCCATTTGATGAAATTTCAGGGTCAACGCCTGTATAACCGGTAATGATAAACGCATTGTTAACCTGCGCATAAACTCTTAAACTGGAAATACCACTTTTTCCGAAAACGCTCTTTGGTACCTTATACCCCAAAGTTGCAGACTGCAGACGTAAGAAATCTCCTTTTTCAACATTTGCCTCAATCGGAAATGATGAACCATTAGAGATATTATCACCATAAACTACTCTAGGAATATCGGTATTCGTGTTAGTCGGTGTCCATGCATTTAAGGCTTCGGTAGAGTTATTCCAGAAACGTTGATCCAACAAACCTGCTCTTGAACCATTATAGATATAATTTCCGCCAGAATAAGTAAACATTATATTCAAATCAAAGTCGCCATATCTGAAAGTATTGTTAAAACCTCCATACCATTTAGGTAAAGTACTACCCAAAATCTGCTGATCTCCAGCTACAGAACTCGCAACAGTTCCATCCAAATATGTCCAGGCATTTGCACCACCTTGATGTAAATATTGTACTTGCTGCCCTGCTTTGTTAATGAAAATTCTTCTTCCATTTGCAGGATTTACGCCTGCTGTTGGTACTGCGAAAATACTTCCAATGGGATAACCAACACGTGTTACACTGGCAGTCTCTAGGCCGCCTGTAGATCCTGTAATTTGTGTTACCCCTGGTGCTAAGGCAGTTACTTCGTTTTTAATTGTTGTAAAATTCAAGGAAGTTGTCCAGCTGAACTTAGATCCACGAACAGGTGAGCCACTTAGTGCAAATTCAAAACCTCTGTTATACATTGAACCAATATTCTGAAGAATAGAGTTATCTGGAATACCTTTAGATGGTGCCTGAGGAACACTCAAAATTAGGTTATCGATGTTTTTGTTAAAATAATCTGCTTCAAAAGTAATCCGGTCACGCAATAAGCCAATAGTTAAACCAATATCTGTCTGCTTACTGGTTTCCCATTTAAGGTCTTTATTTCCCGCCTGATTGAAGGCCCAACTTAAAGCAGCTGGTCCATAAATACTTGATCCATAGGTGTTGTAAGTATTGTATGCAGCAATATTTCCGTTACCTACTTTGCCATAACTTGCACGCAAACGAAGGGAATTTACAGTTTTACCCAGGGAAGAATTTTTAAAAAATTCTTCCTGTCCAATTTCCCACGCTACAGAGCCACCACCAAATGTTCCGAATCGGTTGGTTTCATCAAAGGCAGAGTTTCCATCTCTCCTAATATTTCCACTAATGAAGTAGCGCCCTTTATAATTATAACTTGCACTAGCTAGGTATGCCTCGTAGGCATTTTGTGTAATTCCATTCCCTCCAGCCACGTTTGTTGTAAACGTTCCTTCGTAGTTAGTAAAGAAACTTGGATCTGCCAAACCTTGTCTTACTGACCCCCAGTTGATTGTTCTTGTTTTCTGAACATCAGACCCTAATGAAATGTTGAAATTATGTTCTCCATTTATAGATTTGTTATAAGATAGCGTGTTAATCCAATTCCAATTATTTCTACGTGCGGTATTATTATAAGCGTAGCCTACAAAGGAATATCCATCGCCATTTATCGGATTCCAAAATTGAATGTTCTCGGTGTTACTTCTATCCCATGAATAAGTAGTTTTGAAAATCAAACCGTCCATTAACTTGATCTCGGCACCTAAATTTGCAAGTAGACGAGTGGTTTCTGAAGAGTTTACATCCTTATCAATTAAAACCGCTGGGTTAGACCATGTGGTTGCAATTAAATTGTTTCCATTACCGGTTGCATTGGCTAAAACACTATAAGATCCATCGTTATTATACGGTCTTAAGTTTGGCGCCAACGCAATAGCAATACGCCCTAAACCGGATGAGTTAAATGCAGAACCTGATGAGGAACCACTGTTTGGAGACGCATTAAAACTGTTGTTGTAATTCATATTTAACAACAATTTCAACCAGTTTGTTGCCTGATGCGTGAGGTTAGCTCGGCCAGAATATCTCTTAAAAGAGTTTGCTTTTAGGAAACCATCCTGATCAGTTAAACCGCCTGATAAATAATAGACTGTTTTATCGGTACCTCCAGAAACAGTTACATTATGGTTTTGCGAATAAGCTGTACGATAGACTACGTCATACCATTTTGTATCCACAACAGATCCATCTGCATTGTAATTTGGAAAGAAACTATTCCCATTTGCATCTCTCTGTGATGCAGTAACTGCATTTGGATTTAATGCCAATGCATTTTTTACCGCTGCATTTTTCGAATCTATATACTGTTGGGCATTTAAAAGTTCTGGTAAACGAACAGCATTTGAAACGCCAACCCAACCATCGTAGCTAACTTTAGCCTGACCTGATTTACCACGTTTCGTGGTAATCACCAGTACACCGGCAGCGGCACGAGAACCGTATAATGAGGTAGACGCAGCATCTTTTAAGATATCAATGGTTTCTATATCTGCTGGGTTAATGTCTCCCAAAGGATTGTTCGTTGCAGAGTTTGCAGATGCATCTGCAGTAGGGTATGGAATTCCATCAACAACAACTAATGGAAATGAGCTCAATGAAATTGAACTTACCCCACGTACTCTGATAACAGGTGGGTTATTTAGCAAACCATTTGGCTGTATAATACTCACCCCAGCGGCTTGTCCAGTTAAACCCTGAACAAAACTCTGTACGGGTTTATCTTTAAGATCATCACCTTTCACACTTGATGCCGCACCCGCAAAATCTTTTCTTTTTATTGTTCCGT
The DNA here is from genome assembly GCF_052343045.1 of Pedobacter terrestris. NCBI lineage: Bacteria > Pseudomonadati > Bacteroidota > Sphingobacteriia > Sphingobacteriales > Sphingobacteriaceae > Pedobacter > Pedobacter terrestris. The sequence goes on from NZ_CP180264.1 coordinate 4,639,188, forward strand.
ACCCGGTTACAATGACATCATTCAAATTCTGCGAATCGCTCTCTAACGCTATGTTAACTGTATTTGAAGAACCAAGTGTTCTAGATTGCGTTGTAAAACCAACGAAAGCGAATTCAAGTGTAGTTGCAGCTGAATTAACTTTAAGAGTGTATTTACCATCTGCGCCGGTTGTGGTTCCTCCGGTTGCACCCTTGATTCTAACACTTACGCCAGGTAATGGCATGCCATCTTCCTTCCCCGTAACTGTTCCTGAGATTGTTCTATTCTGAGCCATTGCACTTGATGCAAATAGCAGGAATATGAACAAACTTTGTAGAAGTTTTTTCATAAAAATTTAAGTTTGGATTAGTTAATAATTAACCTAAGATAAACGAAGTAATTTGTATTACAAATTTTACACAAAGTTTTTTTAGTGTATAATTGATAATTTTTATAGTAAATCGAATTAGCCTAGTCTATTTCGAAGATTTTTAACAAAAGAAAGCCAAATGTATTATTCAAAAAGACTCAAATACGAGTATTTATTAATAAGGATTCATTTTTATCACGAAAATTAGACTCAAAAGTGGCCGTAGCAACGCCGGAAAATTGGCTTAGACAGATAAACATTTAAATTATTTCATTTCTGCAAATAAAATAAGCTTTCATTAACGAACCGCCCAAAATAATGCAATTATCATACAATATTAAAATCAAATTAGAAATTAAGGCCAACATTTCATAAAGACAATCGAATGAAATGATCAAAAACTAAAAAAAAAACGGACTTGACTGTTTAAGCCAAATCCGTTATATACTTAAGTTAAAAAAATACGTTATTCTTTATAATCCATTATAATAAACAAATAATTGAGCTAAGGATTCGTCTTTATTAAAGTTGGTCTTATTATCTTTAATGAAAGTTTCAACTTCGGACTGATGCTTAGACATCAAACTTAGAATTTTAGATTTAGAAGGCTTAACCAATGTGAGTTCGTTTTTTTCTTTATCGAAAACATAAAGTTCGTTCTTATCCAATAACGTTTTGGTAATGGTAGCAGAGTTATAGGTTTTTTCTTCCCAAATCACTTTCCATTGTCTTTTCAGAAGGGTTAATGATCCATCAGCCAAAACCTGGAAATACGTTTCGCCGGTAGTGTGTGATGTATTCGGAAATCCACGACGGAAGATTTTAGCTGATTTTCCATCTGCCCCTGAAAAACTGATTGAGGAGACATTATCAGTAAATATAAGGCTAGTGCCATCCTTACCCTTAAACAACACCTGCTGATCAAGTAAATTAATGTTTAGAGGAACGTCTTTATAGACTTTTCCACCTTGCAACTCGACTGTACCTGGCATCCAGTCTTCGTAAAGCAGTGGATTACCTGATGCTTCAATTCCTTGACTTGCTCTAAACGGTCGCCCGGCGGCATCTTCTAAAATTTGTTGCGCGTTGGCTGCTGTACCCATGGATAAGACAGCTATTAAAAGTACTACAAAATGCTTTCTCATATATCAAAAATAAAAAACCCTTCAGTTAAACTGAAGGGTTTCATAAAATTTATTACCAACCGGCATTTTGAGTCATTGGATTTCTATCCTGCTCAGCCTGAGGGATTGGAAAAACACGTCTGAAATTAGTATATGGTACAGAAGCAACTGATGCATTCCTTCCGGTAATATCACGTTTTAATCTGTTTAACGTAGGGAAACGATCGCCTTCAAAAGCAAGTTCTTTTCTTCTTTCGGTAATGATACGCTCGAAAAGTGCTGTACCTGTCTCTGTAATTGTTGATGAAGGATCTCTTTGTGCAACCAATGTCTGCAAATTAGTAACCGCATCTGTTGTTCTGCCTAAATTATAGGCTGCTTCTGCCGCGATTAAATACATTTCAGAGGTACGCAATACTTTTTTTCCGCCGTATAAACTAATGTTGTTTATCTTATTTATGATATAAGCAGGGTTTTCCGCACGTGCTCTTGTACCCACAGTAATCAAGCCTTTTCTTAAATCTGTTGCAGAGAAACTATTGTAAAATGCAGCAGATGTCAGTCCATCTCCGTAGCCCAACTGGTTATAGAAATATGGAAGTTCATCGAAACCAGCATTATCAATCTGATCAGAAATCACCTCAAAAAGTGTTTCATAAGTTTGTGGCGTTGCAGCTGTCCAGTAGTTGGTAAAGTTACCAAGCGTAAGCAATGCTCTTCCAGAATTTGTGATTACTGATCTTGACTGATCATAAGCCAACTGATAGCTTGCAGCAGTACCTTTATACAAATTTACCTTTGCAGATAAAGCCAATGCAGAATACTTGCTAAATCTAGATGCATTTTGTGTAATAGTCATTAAAGTAAAGGCCTGATCCAAATCTGCCTGAATGCGATCGTAAACTTGTTGAACTGTTGAACGCTGTGGCTTTCCATCGATATTGAAATCCAATACAATTGGAACACCAAGGCCTGCTGGGTTATCTGTGTAAGGACGAGCGAAGGCTTTAACCAATTCAAAATACATTAATGCACGAATAGCGTATGCCTCACCTTTATACTGATTAACATTTGCCTGACTCGTAACAGCCGGTGTAGAGTTGATGATGTTATTTGCTCTCAAAATAACCATGTATGCATTTTGCCAAACACCCAATACATCAGCATTGTTAATTACATAGTTGTAGTTGTTCTGACCGGTGTAACGACCAGAGTTACGCGTTGAAACAAATACATTATCTGCCATTAAATCGCCCATCAATGGAATAGCTCTTCCATAAAGTGTTGAAACCCTTAATCCTGCATATGTACCGGTTAATGCCGTTAATACATCTGTTTCAGTTTTTAAAGCATCTTTTGCATCAATTGAAGTTGCAGGCGGCTGGTCAAAAAATTCTTTTTTGCATGAAGACACCATAAGTGTACTCATCACCAGACCTGAATATATGATATATTTAAAATTCATTTTCATTTCTTTTCTTATTAAAATCCAACATTCACACCGAAAGTAACGGTTTTTGGAATGAACAACTCAAAGTTGTTTGTTCCACCCGTACCGCCAGCTTCTGGGTCATAAGGTAATTTTTTATCTCTTGTGAAAGTCAAAAGGTTTGAACCACGTGCATATACACGTACCGTTGATAAATGCGCTTTGCTCACCCATTCAGATGGAAGGCTATAGCTTAAGGTCACATCTCTTAAACGCAAGAAGTCACCTTTGTACAACATACGATCAGATACTGCGAATGAGTTGGTTCCTGAACCATAAACCATTTTTGGAACATCAGTGATGTCTCCAGGTTTTTGCCAACGGCCAAGTTCAGTAGCACTTTGGTTGTATGAGCCTAAGTATGCGCCACCACTGTTTTGATATTGATAAAAGCCATTATATATCCAGTTTCCATAGCTATAATAGAATAAGGCATCTAAACCAATTCCTTTATACGTTAAAGTGGTTCCAAAACTACCAAAACCTTTTGGTGCAGCAGATTTACCTAATAATACGCGTTGCGCCTGTCCGTAAGTTTCCGTTACAGTTGTTTTAGATGCATCTGTATACCATTGAGGCATACCATTAGCTGGATTCACACCCGCATATTGAGGTAAGTAGAATGATTGGTAATCAACCCCAACCTGACGGATGAATGGGCTAGAAATTTGCTTGTCTGCGATCAGATTAGTTGTAGTATTTTTGTTTAACGCAATGTTAAAGTTCAAACTCCATTCAAAATCTGCAGTTTTTATTGGTGAACCATTCAAAGTTAACTCAATACCACGGTTACGAAGACCGCCGGCATTATTGGTATAACTAGAGAAACCTGTAGTATAAGATACGTTAACAGGCAAAAGCAAGCTTGATGACTGACGATTGTAATAATCGAAAGATGCTGTTAAACGGTTTTTGAAGAAACCAAGATCAGTACCAACATCAAAACTTTTTGTTTTTTCCCAAGTTAGGCTGCTCACTCCATACTGAGTTGGCCCGCTACCGATAGCACCATTATATACGAAGTTGTAACCTGTTCTTGTTAAACCATATAAAGTTCTCCAAGCATTGTATGCTGTACCAGCATTACCTGTAATACCATATGAAGCACGTACTTTAAATTGACTTAACCAGTTAAGATCTTTAATAAAATCTTCCTGCTCTGCATTCCATGTACCACCTACAGACCAGAAATTTCCATATAGGTTATCGACACCAAACTTTGATGATGCATCGCGTCTGAAACTACCTGAAACAACATATCGGTTTTTGTATGAGATATCTCCTAATGCTAACAATGATCCGAATGTATATACCTGATCAGTACCAGTAGTTGAAATTGGTGTAGCACCAACGCTAGGAACCTGATAATTTGTATTCAAAGGAACATTATATGCTGCAACACCTATAGAATAGTAGTTAGACTTCTGAGCCTCATAACCTGCTTTCACATTTGCAGTGAAATCTTTATTGGCATCTAAGTCTACATGGTAGTCCACCAAGTTGGTCCAAACCCAATTGAAATAACGGGTATAATTACGGTAAGTTCTACCACCTACACTACGTCCATCACCATAAGTTGGATTGTTATAAGAAGACTCTTCTATGTTATTATAGTCAATACCGTACTTAGTAGAGAATTTTAAATTCGGAAGTAATTTATATTCCGCAGAAAACGACGTAATTGCTTTTTGAGTATTGTTGGTTCCGTTGTCAAGATCAATAATCGCAAGTGGATTAAATAATCCAGCTCCCGGAGCTAAACCACCCGAAATATTTGGTGAACCATCTGCATTTCTTGCAGGTAGATCTGGCATGATAAATAGTGAACTCAATACCGGGTTACCGAAAGCACCGCCATTTAATAAAGACTTAGTTCTTGAGGTAGAAAGCAAAAGGTTTACACCGAAAGATAATTTTTCGTCAAGCTTATGTTTCAAATTCAAGTTTGCTGAGTAACGATCAAATTTAGAACGTTGCACTGTCGCATCCTGAGTAAAATAACCTCCACCAAAGTGAAATTGAGTTTTATCATTTCCACCATCAGCAGACAGGTTATAACTTTGCTGCTTTCCTGTTCTGGTTACTTCATCGTACCAATTGGTGTTTTGATTAGGGTTGATCTCAAAACCATCAGGAGAAATGATGAAATCTCTAACATTCGCTGGCGTTAAGCCGTATGCAGTAACTAGATCAGGTCTGTTTAATAAACCCTCTCCGATCAAAGTAATATTCTCCTCAGTAGTTAACGGACGTGTTGTATCGTTGAAAGTTCCTGGTTTTACAAAACCTGACTCTGCATCCAATCTAATTTTCGTTTTACCCGCTTTACCACTTTTTGTTGTAATCAAAACCACACCGTTGGCTCCACGAGAACCATAGATAGCAGTTGAAGCTGCATCTTTAAGCACAGTCATGTTTTCGATGTCGTTCGGGTTAATACCTGCTAAAGCATTTGCAGTAGTGGTATTGTTTGAAAGATCACCAGAATTGATTGGAATTCCATCAATTACATATAAGGGATCAGAAGATCCGGAAATCGAACCAAGACCACGAATTCTAATCGACTGAGCAGCACCCGGTTGACCAGAAGCACCTACCGATTGCAAACCTGCAACGCGGCCTTGCAAAGCCTTATCAACAGAAGTGAATGGCGTTTGCTCTAATACTTTTGCTGTAACGGTAGCCGTAGATCCGGTTGATCTTGCTTTGGTTGTAGAACCATAACCTGTTACGACAACATCCGTTAGGGACTTAGAATCAGATACTAATTTTACGCTTGCCGTATTTCCAGACACAGCGAGGCTCTGTGTAAAATAGCCTATGTAAGTAAATTCTAAAGTTGGAGTTTGGGAAGCAACTTTAATGGTGAACTTTCCATCAGGACCGGTTTGGGTGCCGTTTTTGCCACCTTTGAGTCTAACCGACACGCCTGGCATCGGTAAACCATCTTCCTGTGAGGTAACTGTACCTGTGATTGTTCGCTCTTGTGCCATTGCTACACTAGCAACAAGCAGAAGCACGAACAAACTTTGTAGAAGTTTTTTCATGAAATTTAAGTAAGTTAATGATTAGTATTATTTAAGGTTCTAAATATAAGGCTGTTTGTGAATATCTTTTAACATTTTTTAACAACAAAGTTTATATATGATTTTCAAATGACAATTTTTAGATGAGATTTTTGTCTTTTTTCCTATACACTAATAATTCAAAATGCCCTTTTTTAAACACTAAAGGCATATTTTAAGAACATTTCAAACAGTAAATTGCCAAAATACGATAGTATTTTTTTTTGATTTTGAATGCCAAAAATTAGGATACTGAGACGATTTCAATCCTGCTTTATTGAAGATGAAATTTCCAAAAACATTAATAACGACAAATAATTTGAGGTATAAGTGTGTGGAAAAAACAAAAAGCCGGCATTGTATGCCGGCTTCAAAAGAAATTTCAATCTTATTTTAAAATTTATCCCAAAATAATTTGGTGGTTACAACATCGCCTCCAATTTTTGATGCCGCAGCAGATCTGTTTACTTCGTTTACATTCTGCTCCTTAACGGGATAGGTAAATCGTACCGGGAATGCCGTCAAGGCATCTGTGGCATCTTCAAGTGCCGGAAAATCCAATCTTCGTTGTTCCACCCAGGCATCAATCCCACGGTTGTATAATGCCAACCATTTTTGCGTCCCAATCTTTTGCTTCCAGCCTCCTGTCGCTGTTGCATAAGCAACAGAAGTTTGAGCAAGATACGTTGCAGCACTTGCTGCAGTACCACCCCAATCTAAAATTGAAGCTGTTATCGCATTGTTATAAAAAGTAGCAGCACTACCGCCAACGCTATAACCACGTTCTGCAGCTTCTGCCAGTAAAAATTGCACTTCGGCAACGTCAATAAGTGCCCCAGGAAAATCGGCTTTAGTGATGGTAACGGCCGGAGCAGAAAAATTGGCATAAGGGCTACTTTCTCCAGAATTCCCACCAGAATATCCGCCATTTGGATCTAAAGTAAAATAAAATGGCCTTCTTGGGTCGGCGAGTGTATTCATTTGCGTGGTGATTGTTGTATTTGCCACAAAATCTAACCTACCACTTTGCACCAAATCTACCCAGATTGGATTGGTATTCGGCGTAATCGTAGTATATGGGTAACGTGCATTATCTGCATTCGGATTGCCTGAAGAATAGGTAAATACGCCCGAAGTTACGGCAGCTTCTGCTGCAGTTTTAGCGGCTGCCGGATCAGCATCTGCAAGCGTTATTGCGATCTTCAATTTAAGTGAATTTGCCAGCTTTTTCCAGCTTGCTGCGTCACCAGCATAGATCGCATCCGCTGCACCTAAAGTATTCGAACCCGAATTCAAATCTGCAATATCCGTATCTAAGCGAGTCAATAAATTTTTCAAAATTGTTAACCCGTCATCATATTTAGGAAATACATTATCAATATTCAAAGCTTCCGTGTAAGGAACATCTCCGAAGGTTGTAACTACGTAATACCAGGTGTAAGCTTCCAGAATATCTGTAATAGCCAACTGGTTTTTTAGGTCGGCTGAAGATTTACCTTCGGTAGCTGCTACTCTCTTGGATTCGTCCAGGTTTTTTAACACATCCCGGTAAAATGCATTCCATAAATTATCCGGAATGGTTCTGGTTTGTAAATCATACTGACTCTCATCAATATAAGTTGTTTCCTGCCATTGTTGTTCGATCAATCTAAAAATATTGAGATTTACATTGGATGAAGAAACTGTATTCACAAGGCGTCTTTGTGCATTTGTGAATAACGATATAGAGGACACGTTTAACGGGTGTTTCGGATCGACATTTACAGAAGTAATATCTTTCTTACATGCGCCGACAAACAATATGGTTATTAAGGCTAATACTATCTTTTTCATGGTCATTCAGAATTAAAATCTAACTTTTAAATTGAAGGCAAAACTTCTAACACTTGGGTAAGAACCTACCTGGTAACCTTGTACGTTACCGAAACTTAATCCATCTTCAGGATCCGCATTCGGCAGATTTTTATGGATAATCCACAAGTTTCTTCCGATTAGAGAGAGGTCAACACCTTTAACTGGTCCTAACTTACTTACAAATGTTTTAGGCAGTGAATAGCCAAAAACAACTTCTCTCAATTTGATAAAACTGGCATCATAAACGAATGCTGCCGATGGAAGGCGTCTATATCCGTACGATCCAAATTCAGAATTGGTCACCCTTGTTGTATTGGGTGAACCATCTGCCATAACTCCTGGATTAATAAATCCGCCGCCCTGGCTGATCGGTAAACGAGAAGGGTTTCCTAAGTCGTTAATTCCTGCTGTTTCTTCATACATACCTGTTGCCAAACCATAATATTGGTCTAAAGAAAATACACTTCCGCCTTTTCTGAAATCTAAAAGAAAGCTTAAACTAAAATCCTTGAATTTAAAGGCATTATTAATACCGCCAATCCAATCTGGGTTCATATTTCCAATCACTTCGTTTGATGTGGCCGATTGCGCATAGCGACCATTTGCCTGCACAACTTTTTCTCCATTCAAATACACAAAATTACTCCCGCGGATAGTTCCAAATGGCTGTCCTAATGTTGCATTAACACTAACACCTCCCTGAAAACTTTGGATTAAAAGATTTTGAGCTTCATTTCCTGATGCATCTTTAAACAACTCGGTAACTTTATTGCTGTTTTTGGTCCAGTTTACATTGATTTTCCATTCGAAATTGCTTGTTTTCACAGGCGTACCGTTTAAGGAAAGCTCAACACCCTGATTCACTACACTACCAGAATTAAGGTATTGAGAATTGTAGCCTGTTGAGGTGGAAAGACTAACGGGAAGAATTTGATTAACTGTTTTCGTGTTGTAGTATGTCACATCTAAGCCCAACCGGTTGTTTAAAAAAGAGGCTTCTAAACCAATCTCTTTACTTTTTGTTCTTTCTGGCTTTAGATTAGGGTTGTTTTTAATCAATGGTGCAGAAGTCTGAGATCTTCCGCCTATTGGGGTGATCAATGTATACGTATCCATCAAGCTGTATATCGGTGCATCAGAACCAACTTCTGCATAATTTGCCCGAAGTTTTGCATAAGACAACCACTTATAATCTTTAAGCATCTCAGAAAACGTATATCCAAGAGACACCGAAGGATAATAATATACGTTATTGCCATCCGGCAGGGTAGAAGAAACATCTCTACGAATGGTTCCGTCCAAAGTAAGCATGTTCTTATACGTAAAGGAAGCACCTGCAAATACACCATGCACCTCGCGATTCAAATCCTGTTCAACCGGTGCTTCAATCGGGCTTGCAGAATTGCTTAAAGAATAAATTCCCGGAACACCCAAACCGCCGTTCGTAATGGCGTATGTAGATTGTGTTCTTTGCTTTCTGATGTTTAAACCCAAAAGACCTTTAAAATTTAAGTCCGTTGAAATGTTCCGATCAAAATTGGCCAAGAAATCTACATTCGACTCTTTGTAATCTTCAAGATATTTGGAATAGAGTGGAACATCCAAACTGCCAATTGCCTGTCTTTCTTCCTGAAGCTGGTTATATGTATCCAGAGAGTATCTACCCATTAAATTTAACCACGGTGTAACTTTGTAATTCAGATTTACGTTTCCCAAATACCGATTACGGGTATCTGTTTCATAATTTTCATACCTGGCGAAATATGGATTGTCCCAGTAAATTGGCTTTGTTCCTGTAAGATCAGACCAGTTCCAGGTTACATTTTTTCCTGTTCTAAGATAAGCTTGCTCCAGCTCTTTCACATCCACATTGTTTTGCCACCATTGCCTGAAATTGGTTGCCGGATTGTATACACCATTTCCATTATAACCTGTACCATAACGCCCTTTACCATCAATATTGAAGTAATTGACGTCTGCGCCTACGGTAAGTTTGTCGGTAATATTATAGGTAGCGCCGAAATTGAATACATTTTTTTGAATATGGGAGTTGGGTAAAATCCCATTTTGATCATCTCGGTTAAAGCCGATTTTATACGTTCCTTTATCGTAGCTATTGGTTAAAATAATGCTCTGATTATTGGAAACCGGACTTTCAAAAAATGTAGTTGGATCATTTGCACCTGCAACCCAAGGCGTTGCTTTTCTGTAATTTGGCGACGAAGGATCAAATGCATCCCATTGATAAACCAGAAGGCTAGGATCAAATTTTGCACCATACGAAGCATCTTCCGTTAATGGCGCCACCAAATCTAAAATTCCATCTCCGTTAATATCTGCAGAATTGAAATAGGCATCTTCATCCGGTCCGTAATATGGTCCGTAACCTCCGCCGTATTGTTTCTGATATTTCGGAAAAGTTGATTTATCGATACGAGAATATGTTACTCCAGCATTTACTGTGATATTTAGCCCCGATTTTCCTTTTTTAGTTGTGATTAAGATCACGCCATTACTTCCTCTTGATCCGTAAAGTGCAGAAGCGGCCGCACCTTTAAGCACGGTAATATTCTCTACATCATCAGGATTAATATCCGAAGCCGGATTTCCATAATCATAACCTCCGGCACCACTCGTTTGTCCTGATGTATTCATATTTGTGTTGGCCACTGGAACACCATCAATTACAAAAAGTGCCTGATTGTTACCCGTAATAGACTTAACGCCCCTAACAACGATATTGGTAGATCCCCCCATGGTATTATTCTGGCGAATTTCCAAACCTGAAACTTTGCCAGATAAACTGCTACCCAAATTTGGAGATCTGTTTTCACTCACCGCCGCACCATCCAGCGTTTGGGCAGCATAGGCAACCTCATTCCGGTTTCTTTGAATTCCGAGTGCAGTTACCACAACTTCTCCTAATGCTTTTGCATCATCCATAAGTGAGACATTAATTACATTAGATTGGCCAATTGGTTTCACCTGAGCGGCAAAGCCGATTGAAGAAAATTCCAGACTGGTAGATCCTTCTGGTACAACTATTGAAAATTTTCCGTCAGATCCTGTAGATGTTCCTCCGGTTTTTCCAACAATTTTTACACTTACACCTGGCAATGGGAGATTGTCTGCCTGCGAAGTTACCGTACCTGTTATTGTTCGATTTTGGGCATATGCCGAGGCTGTAAAGCACAACAAAATGAACAAACTTTGTAGTAGTTTTTTCATAGATTTAGGTAGTTAGTTTTAATTAATGAATATGCAATATACTTCAACTACTCATTTAAATGAAATCATACGACAACCAGCGTAAGTAATTAATACGCAAAAACACACAAAAACATTCTGCTAAAGCATTATTAATAATACAAAAAACCAAAATCACAACAGTTAGTGTATACTTCAACAGGGAATACAATGCCCAATACGTATTAAAAAAGCATAATATTGTTATAAAATGAAAGCCAGACCTGACATTTAAGAAAAAAAAATAAAAAATTTATACACTATTTAAAGTAACCATAGGCAATCGACCAGAAAAAACAGAAAAAGATCAACAAATTAGCAACAACAATATCGATACACTAAGAACAAACCAGGCAAAGAGGAATTTTTCAAGATTGTGATGCTTACAATATCTGAACGAAAACAAAATTAAGAAGAGAAGCACCGTTACATTGAGCAAGACGGCTGAACGTTCTCTAATCCAAATTTCGCAACAAATCCCAACCAAAGGCAGCTTTTATTTTTTGAAGTCCAGTAACTTGCAAATCAAAGCAGGCAAAAAAAGCCGGTCTTCGACCGGCTTATGAAAAATTAAAACCTTCTAAATTAGAATAGATCCCAAAAAATCTTCGTACCAACTCCATCTCCACCAATTGAAACAGAGGCACTTTCAACGTTTTGTTGGTTTAGCGTGCGCTCACTTGTAGGATAAGTTAAACGCAGCGGGAAAACACTTACAGCTTGTGCAGCGGGCACAAGTACTGGGTAATCTAAGCGCCTGTATTCAATCCACGAATCATAACCGCGATTATAAAGCGCCAGGTATTTTTGTTCACCGATTTTTTGCTTATAATTTCCTGTGGCGGTAGCATATGCAACTCCTGTCTGTGCCAAATAAATTGTTGCTTGCGCAGCAGTTCCGCCCCAATATTCAATAGAGGCGGTGATTGCATTTGTATAATGCTCTGCGGCAGATCCGGCAATTCCCCAACGTTCTGCGGCTTCCGCCAGAATAAACTCAACCTCCGAATAATCAAGCAAGATTGCTTCAAAATCGGGAGCGATAATCATGTCGCTAACATGCGATAAATCTGCGAAAAGATTATTAGAACCCGCATTTCCGCCAACATATCCTCCTGAAGCAGCTTCTGTAAAATAAAATGACCTACGGGGATCATTAAGTGCATTCATTTTATCAATAATTGTAGCTCCGGCAACATAATCTTGTCTGCTGGTATAAAGCGAATTTAAGTTGGTCGAAATTGGGTTATTGTTAGGCGTTGCGGTTTGGTACGCAAACACAGCATTGTCTGCATTACTGGTAAATGCTCCGGAGTATGCAGCTAGAATTTCTGCCTGTGCAGTTGCAGGGTCTACATCCGCAACGGTTATAGCCAACTTAAGTTTCAAGCTATTTGCAAACTTAATCCATGCAGCGTTATCTCCATTATATAATAAATCAGCCGAATCAAAACTGCTATTTCCAATGGTTAGCAGTGCAATAGCAGCATCAAGCCGGCGAAAAAGATCGGCATAGATATCTGCAGCCCGATCGTAAACAGGCCTGTTTACATCACTAAGCGCTTCGCTATACGGAATGTCTCCCCAAGTGTTTACCAAAATGGACCAGGTATACACGGAAGTAATTTCAGTTAATGCAACTCTATTATTTTTTACCGCTGAGGTGAGCGTTGCATCTGCTTCTGTAATTGTTTTGCTCTCTTTTAGATCCATTAAAACTTCACGATACATTGGCGTCCAATAATTTAATGGGATATTTCGCGTAGTAATATTGTACCTCGGCTCATCCTGATAAGTTGTAGCTGCCCACTGTTGCGTCCAGAAACGGAATACGTTGATGTTAACACTGGGTGTGGTTTGATTGTCTGTCAAGGATTTTAATGCATTGGAAAAAAGCGATGCAGCTGAAACTGTTACGGGATTTTTCTGATCGATATTGTATTCTCCAAGATTCTTCGCACAGGATGCCAACAGCATCACTGGCAATATATAAATGAATATTTTTTTCATGATTATTAGCTTAATTAATGGTTAGAACCTGAATTTGAAGTTAAAACCTAGTGTTCTTACAGAAGGATAGGCGCCACTTTGATAACCCTGTATGTTTCCGGAGCTCAAACCTGCTTCAGGATCAGAATAGGGAACGTTTTTATGAATGATCCATAAATTTCGTCCAACCAATGATACGTCTACTCCTTTTAAAACTTTTTCATCACCCAACCATTTTTTAGGAAAAGAAAAAGTTAAAGCTGCCTCTCTAAGTTTGATGTAGCCAGAATCGTAAACGAAAGCTTCTTGTGGATTATTTGAATATCCGTAAGGTGTAACCGAGTTATCATATGCCTCTACCCGTACAGTATTGGGGCTTCCATCTGCAGTAACGCCTGGCAAAACAACACCGCCTCCCTGACTAATTGGAAGCCTCTGCGGATTACCCAAATCGTTCAAACCAGCAGATTCTGGATAAAGGCCGGTAGCTTGTCCATAGTACTGATCGAGCGAAAATATACTTCCACCTTTGCGTATATCTACCAGAAAACTCAGCCCTATATTTTTGTATTTAAAATTGTTTTGAATGCCGCCGGTCCAATCGGGGTTTACATTACCAATAACTTGATTTGCATCTGTTAATGCATAGTAACCGTCGTCTCCAACAATTTTATTTCCATTTGCGTCATATTGAAAACCTACACCTCTTAATGTTCCAAATGGTTGCCCAACTGTTGCATTTAATGTTACACCTCCTTGAAATGAAGCCAGCTGCAAGTTTTCAGTGCCTTCATAAAGCTCAATTACTTTATTTCTGTTCCGGGCAAAATTAATGTTCATGCGCCAGGAGAAATTGGCATTCTGAACGGGTACAAAAAAAGCAGAAATCTCTATCCCTTGATTTCTTACCGTACCCGCATTTACAAACATCTGACCAAATCCGGTTGTTGTAGAAACATCAACTGCCATAATCTGATCTATTGAATTTGAACGGTAATAACTGAAATCAAAACCAATACGCGATTTAAAGAAATTCATTTCTAAACCGGCCTCAATACTTTTAGTGCGTTCTGGTCTGAGGTTCGCGTTATTTAAAATACTTCTTACAGACGCAAGACTATTGCCATTAAAACCTGTGTTCAATACGTACGTCTGATACACCTGTAAAGCTGAACCACTACTACCTACTTCTGCATAGTTTAGTCTTGCCTTACCATAACTTAACCACGTGGACTCTTTCAATAAGTTTGAAAACAGGAAGCTGCCCGCAATAGATGGATAATAAAAGGTATTATTATCAGCCGGCAACGTTGTAGATACATCGCGGCGAATCGTTCCTTCAACAAATACCAATTCTTTATATCCAAAATTTGCACTTGCAAAAATACCGTCAATTGCTGTTCTGCTATACGTTTCTGTAGGCGCGAGTATCGGATTTACGGAATTCGATAATGAATATAAACCTTCGGCAATCAACCCACCGTTGGTAGCAGCGAGTATAGAAGATTCGTTACCTCTACGCAGATTTGTTCCCAACAAGCCTTTAAAACTAATATCGTTTGAAATTTTCTTGTTGAAATTGGCAATCAAATCAAAATTCGTTTCAGAATAAGTTCTGTTGTATCTTGAATACGAAGCCAAATCTGCCCCGCCTATAGCCAAACGTTCTTCTTGAAATTCGTTTGAACCATCATAACTTACTCTTCCTAAAAAATCTAACCATTCTAAAAGTTTCCAGGTTAAGGCAACATTACCAAAATACCTGTTTCTTGTATCATTTTCATAATTTTCATACCTGGTCCAATATGGATTATTTGAATATATCGGGCTGGTTGCCGAAATATCCGACCAATTCCAGGTTGTGTTGTTGCCTGTTCTCTCATAAGCGGTTTTAAGCTCCTGAACGTCCACATTGGTTTGCCACCATTGTCTGAATTGCTGGTTTACATTTAACCCGTCATAACCTGTTCCGTATCTTCCTAAACCTACGATTTGTGAGAAATTTGCATTGGCACTTAAATTTAAATTTTTGGTAATCTCATGATCCGCTCCGAAATTAAACAAGTTTTTACCAATCTTACTGTTTGGCAATACACCACTTTCATCACTTCTTGAATAACCCGCCTTAAAAGTAGTTTTATCACTTCCGCCAACAATATTGATACTTTGTAATGACGTTACAGCAGTTTTATAAAAAGTACTCGGATCATTTGGTGCAGCCACCCAAGGTGTTGCAATGCCATAAGTAGGAGAAGTTGGATCGAATGCACTCCATTGATATACCAATCTGTTTGGATCAAATGCCGCTCCATAAGAGGCATCCTCCGTAAATGGAGTTACATCGCTTAATCCATTACCAAAAACATCATTATACCAAAAATTCCCATCTGGAGATGGATAACCAGTTCTGCTATATTGGTTAACATAACCTGCACCATATTCATTTTGATATTTTGCAAAAGTACTTTTATCTATGTTTCCGAAAGTGAGACCGCTGTTAATGGTGATACCCAAAGAATTCCTTCTACCTTTTTTGGTCGTAATCATAATTACACCGTTTGCGGCACGCGATCCGTAAAGTGCTGTAGCTGCTGCTCCTTTTAAAACGTTCACAGATTCGATATCATCAGGGTTGATATCTGCAGCCGCACTACCGTAATCATAACCACCTCTTCCAGTTGTTTGATCAGAGGTGTTCGTGTTTGCATTACTTACTGGCACACCGTCTACAACAAAAAGCGCCTGATTGTTACCCGTTAATGACTTTGTACCGCGCATAACGACATTAGTTGAGCCGCCCATCGTGTTAGACTGTTTAATTTCTAGGCCTGCCACTTTACCAGATAGCCCATTCACAAAATTGTTGTCGCTTGTACGCGTCAGGTCTGTTCCTTTTACTTCTTGCGCAGCGTAACTTAATTCGCTTTTCTTACGCTCAATACCCAATGCCGTCACAACAACTTCACCTAAAGCCTGTGCATCTTCGGCAAGAGCTACAGTAATAACGTTAGATTGTCCTAATGTTTTTACCTGAGTAGTATACCCAATTGAAGAGAACTCCAAACTGGTAGCTCCCGGTGGTACAATGATTGAAAATTTGCCATCAGGACCTGTTGATGTACCTCCGGTTTTGCCAACCACTTTGACACTTACACCGGGCAATGCAAGCTTGTCTGCCTGCGAAGTTACGGTACCAGTAACCGTTCGGTTTTGAGCATAAGCTGAGGCTGTGATGCACGACAAAACGAACATGATTTGTAGTAGTTTTTTCATAGATTTTCACTAGTTAGTTTTAATAAAATATTACAGCAATATATGCCAACTACGTATTTTTATAAAATTAACCGCGAAATAAGACGTAATAGAATTACACCAAATCATCTATTTAGGAATAATAACGTATAGTTAAAAATACACTTCTGCAGTTTTAACTGTCATATCACAAAACGAAAACCTCAAAAACCACTATTTACACCAAACCAACATGGATTCTAAAAAAACGACTTACTAAATTTTATTTTATTCTTAAAAAATGTAAAATTTTAGTTAAAGAACTGTTAAATTTTCGAGAACATCCTTAGATAGCGACTTAAATAAAATCTATAAGGAAGAACGACTGGTTTGAACAAATAGTAATGAATTGGGGGCAGTAAATCTCCAGACGTGAACAAGAAT
The DNA here is from genome assembly GCF_052343045.1 of Pedobacter terrestris. NCBI lineage: Bacteria > Pseudomonadati > Bacteroidota > Sphingobacteriia > Sphingobacteriales > Sphingobacteriaceae > Pedobacter > Pedobacter terrestris. Next base: position 4,655,979 of record NZ_CP180264.1, read on the forward strand.
AAACATTTAAATATCGTAGAAATAAAGACAAATAGAACACCTTATTTGTGGTTTACAGCAAAACCCTTTAAAATTTATTTCTTTTATTGGTTTATACTCAGTAATTACAAAAAACAATATTGCCGAAAAGCGTCTTACCATTCTCCCAAAAGTTACGGAACAATGGATCGTTTGCTAGATAGACAACCTGCCCACGACCAAAATCTTGCACACCGATTAATAAACCAGTTTTTAATTCTTCGCGCACTTTTTTGCCCACTACACCGGCCATTAAACTTTTCTCATTTACGGTACCAACATTCCAGCCTTTGCTAAAAGGCTCATAAATTTTACGATCTGTTTTAAGCGAATAATAGGTTTTGCCTATCCCATACGCAAAAGGATGGGAGGCATCCAGATTAATGCTATAAATTGCTCCAGGAATGGAATAATCATAATCGTCTTTATCTTTATCTTTAAAAAGCAAAGTGCTTACACTCGCTTTTTCTTCCTTTTTTACAGGTTCTTCTTTCCTCTTAATATCAAAACCTTTCTTCTCTAAAACAGATTCAATCGCATCTTCCATTAGAATCAATTTGCCTCCTTTATTGATCCATGTAGAAAGGCCTTCGCCAATGAAATTGCTATAAGAGCCATCGGGTAGAATAAGTGTATTGATTTTCGTAATATCAAGATTGTTAATATCCCGTGCAGCAATAATAGATGGATTTAAGCCTAAATCGTGCTCCAGAAAAAACCAAACCTCACCAAAAGCGAGTGAAGATACTTCATTTCCAGACACCACCGCAACCTTAGGTTGCTTTAAAAGCGGATAAACATTAGAACCGAAATCTTTTCCTTTTTCTACAAAACCGCTGCCCGTGGCCAGAATTGGCTTTTGAAAATAATTTGTGACCGAAATAATTTTCTCTTTCAATCCTCTAACGCTACGCTCATTTTCTGCGCGCAATACAATAAGCGTTCCTGCAGCATAATCTTTTCCGCCAACAGAAAATGGCTGATCTGCTTGTCTAACTTTGATATTTTCCTTCTGCAAAGCAATTAGAAGCATAATATCTTCAGTTCCGCCCCAATTAAATAACCAGGCAAGCGGCTTTGCTAATTCAGAAGAAATTCCTTTAGGTTCTTCCAATTCGCGATACTTTCCGTTTAAACTTTCTTTACTGGCATAAGCCTTTAAGCCATAAACATACGGAAGCGACCAGGCGGTAATATCATACGTGTTAGAATCGGTTACAATCGTTTGTGGTTCAAGCAAAACATTAGCCAACACAGCTTTAGATTGCTGCATATTTACAATCAAATCATTTCGACTCAGCGTAAAAGTTTCCTCTTTTTTCGAATTGTAATCGTAGCCTTTTGCAGTTTTCTCTCCGCCAAAACCAAATTCAATTTTATTTTTGCTTAGCAATTCTGTGAGCTTTTTTAATCTGGATAAATTACCGGCTTTAATTACAAATGTTCTGTATGCACCTGGCGGCTGAGTAAAAGATTGTTGAAAGTAGGCTTTATATTTTTCTAACAACTTATTGTGATTTGCAGACACCACCTCTAATGTAGACATGCCGGTGGTAAAATGATGCGCGATACGATCTTTCAACGTTAAGGTATCGCCATCGCTTGTTATTACCGATAAACCTGCCCGGATGCCGCCCTGCTCATACGTCATTCCAATAGCGCCGTTGTATAGTGGATAGGTATCGCCATAAGATGGATAAAGCAAATCGAAGCGTTCCTTTGTAAAATATTTCCATCCCTGTTCATCAAAATACTTTGCGTTATTTTTCCCGACCGTGATCTGAAATTCTCGCTGCCACGGCGTTATATCCTGATGAATCGGCTCTGCTGCAGGTGCGAAATAATATGGCTGATCGTAGCCCTGTTCATGAAAATCTACATGAACCTGTGGCATCCACATATTGTAAAGCGCTAAACGCTGCTGGCTTTCCAATTGTGTTTGCCACGCCCAATCCCGGTTTAAATCGAAATAATAATGATTTGCGCGTCCACCTGGCCAAGGTTCAATATGCTCTCTGGAATATGGATCTGGATTTGGTTTCGTCCCAGCAACGCTATTATAGTAATTTACATAACGATCTCTTCCATCTGGATTTAGACATGGATCTATTGCCACAATCGTATTCTTTAACCATTCTTTAACTTCTGGATTTTTTCCGGTTGCCAATGTGAATAGCATTTTCATTGCTGTTTCTGTAGAATTTGCCTCATTACCATGAACGTTATAGCTTAACCACAAAATTGCAGGCTGCGCAGCTAAATTTACCAATGCAGCAGAAGTTGTGGTGAGTTTAAGGTTGTTCGCTCTAATTTGTTCAAGCTTTGAAATGTTATCTTCAGAAGATACAATAGCAACCAATAAAGGCCTTCCTTCATTGCTTTTACCATACTCTATTAACTTTATGTTTTTTGGAGAAGCCTGTGCAACTAGCCTAAAATATTCTGCTACTTTATGATGAGGCGTAAAATGTGTTCCCAGTTCGTATCCCAAAAACTCGTCCGGATTTTTAACCTGGGCACTTAGCAAGTGTATAGAAATTACACTTAGCAGCCACAGCACAAACATTTTCTTCATAAAAACAATAATTTTAACTAATGTAGTAATTTTGTTTTTTCTTGTTGCTAAAGCTTAATTTTACAGCATAATTTTTACCAGGCCCATGATCACGACCGAAGAACTTTACCAATTTTACCTTAAAAACCCATCCGTATCTACCGATACCAGAAACATCGGCCACGGAACTATTTTCTTTGCATTAAAAGGTGACAATTTCGACGCCAATAAATTTGCACAACAAGCGATAGACAACGGAGCCGCTTTTGCTGTAGTTGATAACGCGCAATATGCAACGGGAAAACAGTTTCTATTGGTAAACGATTCGTTAACGGCTTTACAAGATCTGGCCAGGCACCACCGAAAACAACTTTCAATTCCGGTTGTCGGGCTTACCGGAAGCAATGGAAAAACCACCAGCAAAGAGTTGATTAATGCGGTATTGAGCCAAAAATTTAAAACTTTTGCAACTGCAGGCAATCTAAATAATCACATTGGCGTGCCTCTGTCAATTTTGTCTATTCAATCTGACGTAGAAATCGCCGTTATTGAAATGGGCGCAAACCACCAAAAAGAAATTGAATTGCTCTGCACCATTGCACAACCAACTCATGGAATTATTACAAATGTAGGCATGGCACATCTGGACGGCTTTGGCGGATTTGAAGGCGTAAAAAAGGGAAAAGCAGAGCTATATACATACTTAAAAAATACACAAGGTTATACTTTTGTGAATCGGGATAACGCGCATTTACTCGAAATGAGCGAAGCTGCCGGCCTTAATAAAATTATTTATTATGGCACAGAGCTAGGCAATGCCATACAGGGAACGTTGCAGAAAAGCGATCCATTTATAGAGATCAACTGGACCAATCACGATCAATTCTCAACAGCAAAAACAAATCTTACGGGAAGTTATAATTTCGAGAATGTGTTGGCCGCTATTTGCATAGGCGATTTTTTTGATATGGAAACTGAAGCTATAAACCTTGGACTTCAAAATTACCAGCCCAACAACAATCGTTCTCAACTGACAAAAACCGCACACAATACAGTAATCTGCGATTTTTACAACGCCAATCCAAGCAGCATGGCCGCTGCACTAAATAACATTTCAACCTTATCTGCAAACCGTAAAACGGCCATTCTGGGAGATATGTTTGAGCTTGGACCAGAATCTGCCCCTCAGCATCAGCTTATTGCCAAACAGGCACAAGAAAGCGGTTTAGACGAAGTGATTTTGATTGGCCAATACTTTTATGCTTTAAAAGATCAAATTGACGCCGTCTATTTCGCAACACCAGCAGAGGCGGCAGATTATTTGCAAAAAAAGCAGATTGAAGATCATTTAATATTGCTTAAAGGATCGCGCGGTATGAAACTGGAAAATCTGTTGCAATACCTTTAAAATTAGAAGAGCAGGTTTCTGCGCTAAAATTATCGCCAGTCCTGCTTTCCGCTCTACTCCGAAAAATTGGGTGAATCGACTATAATTGATAAATAAAAAGAAAAACGTCTTATAGATGATCAATTAGCTAGTCGATACATCATTGGATCACAAAGAATATTCACAAAGCATTGTTAAACCATGTGTTGATTATTTTGCCTGTTCAATTAGGAATCCAGCATCACAAATTTCAGCAAGTGGATTATCGCGCATATTTTGTTCAATTTCAATGCTAAACTTACCTTTATGGGGAAAATGGTAATTGGTTAACACGGGCAAAGTATAATTAAATATATTACCTGATCCGCTTCCCAACCATTCACCATCATTTTTTGCCAATTTGTATTGATACCGTTTAGTTAGGGTATTTTTGCCGTCTTTAAAATGAATCAATACAAAGATATTGGCGTAGCGATAATCTGCTGTATGCCTCAGTTTGAAAAAAACATTGTACGGTTTAGTGTCATCGGCAATATCAAAAGTTGTTACAATATGATTCCTGTACGTCCATTTACGTTCAGGAATCTCTGAATTTGTGTCTACAACATTTGTGGTGCAGCTGGAAAAAAAAGCAACCACAATCAAAAAAAAGTTAACAAAAGAAAATCTTTTATTCTGCAGAAGGTTTCGGTTCAGCGTCATTGCTATTGTTTTTCCGGTTATTGTTCTTTCTTCTGTTGTTCCTGTTGCGATTTTTATTTGGTTCGCCTTTTGGGCCGTCTATTGTTCCAGCAGCATTTTCGGCCTTAACCACAGGTTTTGCAGCGGCATTTTGCTGGCCTTGTGGTTTATCTACCGGCCGCTGTGGTTTTGGCTGATTTGTTTGTTGCTTTTTAGGTGCATTTGCCTGTTGGGCTTTTTGCTGATTCGGATTTTGTTGCTTAGGCGATTGCTGCTTGGGAGCCGACTGTTGCGGCTTCTGTTGTGCATTTTGTGGCCCTTTATTTTGAACCGGTTGATTGCGTTCCGTACCTGGCGTACGCTCTCTACGGTTTTGATTTTGATTGCGGTTATTCCCTTTCTGGTTTTTATTTCTGTTTCTAGAGCGTTCATCCAAACGGGTTAAACTGTCTTGTCCAACTACATTTTCGTAATCGAAAGATTTTTCGACCACAACTGGTGCCGCAACCTGAATAGCTTCTTCTCTTAAATTCGGAACCTTTTTGCCTTGTTTATTTAAGGCCATGATTTCCTTTACGCGCGCTGCAGATACCGGAATCCAGTTTTCATCATTCGGATAACTGAACCACATTACTTTTTTGAAAATATCCGTTTTTTGGTGACGGGCATAACCAATTTCTGTATCTAAATTGTCGATACGATCTGGAATATCTTTTAAAGCATCCAAATAGGTATCCAATTCATAGTTTAAACAACATTTCAACTTTCCGCACTGGCCGGCAAGCTTTAATGTGTTAAGGGATAAATTCTGATATCTGGCCGCAGCTGTAGAAACGGTTTTAAAATTGGTAAGCCAGGTAGAACAACAAAGTTCGCGGCCACAAGAACCAATTCCGCCTAAACGTCCGGCTTCCTGCCGCATACCAATTTGCCTCATTTCAATCCTAATGCGGAAAGTTTCGGCCATTTTTTTAATCAGTTCCCTAAAATCTACACGACCGTCCGCTGTATAGAAAAATGTCGCTTTAGTCTTATCTGCCTGATAATCTACATCGCTAATTTTCATAGACAAGCGCAGATCCAGCGCCAATTTACGCGCCTTATGCATGGTTTCCCATTCCATTTCTTTCGCAGCGTTCCATTTTTCTACATCGGCTTCTGTTGCTTTACGGTAGATTTTCTTGGTCACCTGATCAAGCGTTGTTTTTCTGCGCTTCATCTGTACGCGAACCAATTCTCCGGTAAGCGAAACGTGACCAACATCATAACCGCCCGTTGGGCCTTCTACAGCTACAAGCTCGCCAATTTCCAGATAGACATTATCGCTGTTGACAAAAAATTCTTTACGAGAACCTTTAAATTTTATTTCGGTAACCTGAAAAGGTTTATAACTAGAGGGCATATCCAGGTTGGATAGCCAATCGTGAACTTCCATTGTTGAGCACCCACTGGTGCCACATGAGCCATTACTTTTGCATCCTTTGGGGGTGCAACCACCTCCCGTAGAACAACTTCCACATCCCATAACTAATTGTATATATATTGAGTCCCCGAAGGGAGCGTTTTAAACTTGATAATTTTTACCAATTGTAAAGATACATCTAAAAACAGAATTTTTGGATTCGCATTCCGTTCTATATGATAATGAGCCTTTTCTAACTCGGCAATAATGGCTTCTGCCATCGGCAATGAAAGCACGTGCGAACTAAGCTTTTTTGCCGTTTCTAATGTAAGTGGAGGCAGTTTTACCAGTGCTTCTGCGCCACTTAAAATGAGGCAACATTCTCTTAAATAATTAATGCCGTAACGTAAAAAATTCTTTTGATTTTCTCGTCCCCATTTGGCCATATCGTCAGTAAAATCAATTAAATCCGGCACTTTATTTCCAAAACCCATGCGCAGCCAGCTGGTAAAAGTTCCGGAACTATCGGTTTGGCTGTCTGCAGCCAATGCCTTAGCTTCAATTAAATTTCCATCGGCCAGAAAAGCATAATCAATAGCCTGATGCTCTGTAAGTCCGCTGTGCTCTAAAAGAAAACCAGATACTTCTTCGCTACTAAGCTTCGGAATTTTCACAATTTGTGTACGCGACAAAATGGTACTCAAAATCTGATCCTGGCTCTGTGCAACCAAAATAAACAAAGTATTTGCAGGCGGTTCTTCTATCAGTTTTAATAGCGCATTGCCGGCCTTATCCAAATACTCTGGCAGCCACATGATCAACACTTTAGTGCCTGCTTCAAAAGCTTTAAAGCTAAGTTTCTTTATAATATCGTGGCATTCTGCAATATTAATATTGGCCTGTTTGTTTGCTGCATCTAATTTAGAGCGCCATATATCCATATCAAAATAAGGATCCTGTACAAGCATATTGCGCCAGTCTTCCAAGACATCAACTGCGGTTTTTACACTTGCAGAGGCAAAAAACGGATAAGAGAAATGTAGATCGGGATGAATGTAACGTTCATATTTTCTGCAGCTGGCACACTGCCCGCAACTGTCGTCTCCATCACGTTCCAAACAATTAATATACTGAGCATAAGCAATTGCCAGCGCTAAAGCACCCGAACCAACCGGCGATAAAAAAAGCTGTGCATGACTAATCCTGTTCTCCTTTACAGTTTGAACCAAATGTTGCTTAATCTTTTCCTGCCCGATGATGTTTTTAAATTGCATTTGGTGCAAAATAAGAAATAGATGTGAGAATCGGGATATCCCTTTCCAGATTTGACGATCGGTATACGCACTGGCTTTTTGCCGTTAACAAAAATCGCTTCTCTTCTTTAAGCATCAAATTAGTTTTTCGAGGAAACAAACCAACGTTAAAAAACTGACCAAAAGGGCTTTACATAAAATACAAAACCATTTTTTCAAAAAACCCTACCTTTGGTTTTTTGAAAATTGAAATGCGCTTTTGCCGCAATACACAAAACGCCGCTCCATTAGTACAAATATGGCCCGAATACTTGCCTTCGATTATGGTACAAAACGCATCGGCATTGCCGTGACTGATCCTTTGCAGATTATTGCAACCGGACTGGATACCGTGCACCCTAAAGATGCGATTGAATACCTCAAAAAATATATGCTGACAGAAGAGGTAGAGGCTTTTGTACTCGGCGATCCAAAACAAATGGACGGAACAGACTCAGACTCTAAACAACATGTAAAAGGTTTTTCAACTTTGTTGAAAAAAGCTTTTCCGTCTATTCCACAACATTGGACAGACGAACGCTTTACTTCTAAAATGGCGCAGCAAACCATAATGCAAAGCGGACTTAAAAAATCAGACCGCAGAGATAAAGACCGCGTCGATACGATTGCGGCGACAATTATTTTACAATATTTTATGGAAAGCAACCGTTTATAACCGAATACATGAGCCTGATAAACGAAGATTTACAACACCTTTTATTGCAATACTGTGCACCAGAAAGCAAACTGCTGCAACGGATTGATCGCGAAACAAATCTAAAAGTATTGATGCCCAGAATGCTTTCCGGCCATTACCAAGGCAGAGTTTTGAGCTTTCTGAGCAAAATGATTTCGCCAAAAAGAATACTGGAAGTGGGCACCTTTACAGGTTATGCCACCTTGTGCCTAGCAGAAGGTTTGACAAAAGATGGCCTTTTATACACGCTGGATATTAATGTTGAACTTGAAGACATGGTGCGCGGATATTTTGAAGAATCGCCATATAATGCGCAGATTAATTACATCCTTGGCGATGCCACAAAAACAATACAAGAATTAAATGAATCTTTTGATCTGGTCTTTATTGATGCAGATAAGAAAAACAACGGCACTTATTACGATCTGATCTTCGATCGTGTACGCCCCGGAGGAATTATCATTGTGGATAATGTACTGTGGAGTGGAAAAGTACTTCATAACCAACAAGATAAAGACACCAAGAATATAACTAATTTTAATGATAAGATCGCTGCGGATGAACGGGTAGAAAAATTGATACTTCCCGTTAGAGATGGATTGTTTGTGATTAGAAAACATTAACAAACCTTCATTGCATGTAAAATGCAGTGATAACAACAAAAAAATACATGAAAAAACTATTAACTTTTTGCCTCGTTCTCTTTACCACAATTGTTGCTAAAGCACAAGACACCGAAGATTATATTGAAGAACATGTGGATTATGCACAAGAATTGATGCACGATCATAAAATCCCGGCAAGCATTATCCTGGCCGTTGCCATACATGAATCTGCCGCTGGCAACAGCCGTATTGCCCAGCATCTGAACAACCATTTTGGTGTAAAAGGCCCAAACAACAATGAAGAAATTAAGTCTGCCTATCGCGATTATTCTAACGCCGATGAATCTTATAGTCACTTTGTAGAAATTATGGAAACCCGCGCTCCATTTAATAACCTTTTTGAAAAATACGATCAGTATGATTATCAAGGTTGGGCGAGAGGAATTCAACGTTCAGGATATGCACAGAGCAGAACCTGGGCAAATCAGGTAATCGCTATTGTAAAAAAATATGACTTGTACCAGTTTGATGAACGTCCGGAAGATTACAAAGAACCGGTTTACAAAGCGCCGGTTAAACATAAAAAACGTTCGTCATCCAGAATTTACATTGTAAAATCTGGCGACAATCTGGGCGCCATTGCCAAAAAGAAAAAAACGACTATAAAAGCCCTTATGCAAAAAAACGGCCTTAAAAAATCCAATTTAAAGATTGGCCAAAAGCTAAGATATTAACCGCCACACCACAATCCATATAATGAAATTAAAATTCCTCTATTTAGCCTTTATTGCAATTATTTTCAGCGCCTGCTCTACACGTAAATATGCTAAAAACAATAAGCAGATAGAAAAAGCTTCGAACAAAGCCAACAACAACAGCTATAAAAGCTACAATACGCTCAGTTATATTGATGAATTTAAAGCGGTAGCGATAGAGGAAATGAATGCCTACGGTATTCCTGCAAGTATTACGCTGGCACAGGGCATTTTAGAATCCGGAAGCGGGAACAGTGATCTGGCCAAATATGCAAATAATCACTTCGGTATAAAATGTACATCAGACTGGAGAGGTAAAAACTACTTTAAAGATGACGATCAAAAAAATGATTGTTTTAGAGTATATAAAGATGCGCGCGAATCTTTCAAAGACCACTCTGAATTTTTAAAGCGTAAGCGTTATAGCCCGCTTTTTCAACTGGATAAAAATGATTACAAAAGCTGGGCCCGCGGTTTAAAAGATGCTGGTTACGCAACCAACCCTCGCTATCCAGAAATGCTGATCAATATGATTGAGAAATATGAACTTTATCAGTACGATCAGTCTGAAAACGAAAAGCAAAAGCTTGCTCGCGAAGACCGCGTATTTACACAGATTAATCAAAATATCCCTCAGGAAAAAAAGAAATTTACACCTGTAACTACACCGCCGCCAGGTGCTCAACCTATTCTTGCAGACGGCACTTATACCGTGGTGAAAGGCGACACGTTATACAATATATCCAAAAGATTTAATTTATCTGTAGATGAATTGAAAATGCTGAACGGCATAACAGATGACGGAATTAAACTGGGACAAGTGCTCAAGGTTAAATAATGTTAATCTAAAACCGTAACCGGTTGTTATTTGTAGTTTTGTAAACTGATGAAACTTTTTGCCCGCTTATTTTTATTGTTGATCATTTTCTCATCCAAATTATTGGCACAAAACCACCCTGTGCAGGGCGTAGTTATTGATAAGGAAACCAAGCAGCGATTGGCGAAAGTTTATATCTATAATCTACGTACCGGCGATGGCTTGTACAACAATACCAAAGGCGAATTTAGTACGTATGCAATCCCCGGCGATACTTTAGTTGCCGCGCTAACGGGATATGGTGTAGATACAATGGTTTTTAAAGGCCAGTCTGCGGCTTATTTTCAGTTAAAATCTATTGGTATCCGTTTGCGCGATGTAATTGTACGCGATAAAAAATTAACGCCGCAAGAACGTTACGAAAAAAGCGTGAAAGAGTTTCGTTATGCTACCGAAAAGGGGAGCAGCAGAGATTTGCTAAACCTGGGCAATGGAGGTGTTGGACTTGGAATTGATGCCATTTACAATCTTTTAAGCCGCCAGGGAAGAAATGCACGCCACTTACAGAAAATACTGGAGAAGGATTACCGTGAAGATCTGATTGATTTTCGTTTCAATGCCACATTGGTACAAAGAGTTTTGGGAATCAAAGGAGCAGAGCTTGATGATTTTATGTTGCAATACAGACCAACATATCAGTTTGTGCTGGATGCAAATGATTATGCTTTCAGCATGTTTATCCGCAATGCCTATAAAAATTACAAAATCAATCCGCGGGCATTATCCCTTCCAAAACTACCAGTGCTAACCATAGAAAAACTGTGAGAAAAATTTTGGTTGTTAAGAAGCTCCCTGCAGCGGGAATGGCTTTATTTCCTTTCATTTTGGTAAAATATGAAGCGCTTAAAAAAGACATCATTATCATCAATCACGAACGGATTCATTTAAGGCAACAATTAGAATTACTCATTTTTCCCTTCTATCTATTGTATCTTCTGAATTACCTGATTAACCTTCTGCGTTTCAGAAACCACGATCTGGCCTATCGCAATATTATTTTCGAAAAAGAAGCTTATCAGTTTGAAAACGACTTAACCTACCTCAAAAAAAGAAACTGGTTTGGCTGGTTGCGCTGTAAATTCTAGCGTCCAGAGCAGAAAAATATTGTTTTCAACGCCGTTAAAATCTGCTTATAAAATCAATAAAATACTTAAAATGAATTGTAATAGGCCGGCTTCATTTTGTTAAAACCTTTTTATCTATAAATATTTTCTTTTTCTTTGTATACAATGAAAAACATTTTAGTGCCTATCATCCCCATTCTACTATTATGCTCCAGCCGGTTGTACGCCCAGGAAGTGGATACCATTCCAATTAATACACAAGGTATGGATATCAAGCTAAAAAGGAGTCCGCTGCCAAGCAGACAAAACCCTTTAAACTTTGAACCGGTAAAAATTCCGCCCTTTATTGTAAACGCAAAAGTGAATTACTGGAAAACCAAAACAAATGTTGGTATAAACGTAAATCAAGCTTCTTTTAGTAACAACTGGAAAGGTGGTGGTGTAAACTCACTAGCGGTGGGCGGACTTGTAAACTATAAAGCAGAATACAACAAAAACAATTATAGTTATGTAAGTGAGGTTATTTTGCAATATGGGAAAGTTAAAAATAAAGATCAGGTACAAAAGAAAACCACAGATAGGATTTACTGGGATAACTCTGCGTCCTTTCAATTGTCCAAAAACTGGTATTTCTACGGGTCAATCAACTTCCAATCTCAGTTTGATAGCGGTTTTTCTTATGCAACAGTTGATAATGTAGAAACCGGCACACTCATTTCAAAATTTATGGGACCAGGATACTTAACAGAATCTGTCGGTTTTGAATATAAACCAAATAAATACTTTTCTTCCAGAATTGGTACAGGTACGGCACGCCAGACTTTTGTATTAGATGATGCAATTTACAGTGCGCCAGCAACGCCATTAACCACGGCTTATGGTGTAGAAAGAGGTAAAAAAGTACTAAACGAACTCGCTTTTCAGGTAGTTACGAATTACGAAAAGGAAATTGTTAAAAATGCCACTCTAAAAGCCAAATACTTATTGTTTATTCCTTACAAAGATGTGGCCTGGAAAAAGATAGATCACCGTTTGGATATTTCTCTTGTAGCAAAAATTAACAGCTTTATGAATACCAGTTTAACTGGCGTAGTCCTGTTTGATGACGATACAGGTACAGATAAAATACAGGCCAGCCAAACACTTGCGCTTGGCTTTGCCTTCGTATTTCCGAGATAATTTCATGCTTTATTGGTAAAAACTACCAATAAGGCATACTTACAATTTGATTAAGGCCGACGCCTTTACCTTTCAAATATTGCTTAAATCTTTTTACAGAACTGCTTTTCCCGGTAAGGTAAAATGCCGCATCTTTCCACATTTCCCAGCATTTCGGATGCATATTATCCATCCAGGTTAATGCATTTTGTGCAGGCATAGATGAATTTGTGCTAACCGTATCAATTCTTAATACCAAATGATCTACTGCATCGGCATTTTCTTCTTCAACTTCCAGTATACCAAAATATTCGCCTCCGCTTTGCATGGCAACTTTGCCAAAACACTCGTATAAACCCAAACTGGTTTCATCGCCAAAGAAAAAGTGTTGATCGTTATGGGTGTTAAATTTGACTTTAGCATTGTCTATTACAAAATCAAATGAATTTCCCAAATCAATGCGTTTTGCAAATTCATTTCCGTAGCCTGAGCCGCTTAAATAAAATATGACCTGGAAAATATTTTTTTCGACATTAAAATCAGAGATGGAAAACTGCCTGTAATCTTCGGCACTCACTTTAAATATAATTTCGCCACCGGCCTGAAAAGCTGTATTTTCAGCATCACATTTAAAACTCACCCGTTTTATATTTTTGCCCAGCATTTCTATTTGGACAACGCTCGCAGTATGTATATTGTCGTTGATAATCTTCTCTATCGGATCTACCAACCAGCCTGTTGTTTTGGACATAGTATGATAATGTTTAGTAACTTTGGGCAAAAGTAGTTGTCAAATACCCAAGCTATTTTACACAAGAAGGAGTAAAGTTTATACCAAAGGGATTTTATGGCGTTAAGTATTTTTGATAATCAGAACCAGCAATATATTGTAAACAGCTTTTGCGACGCAGAAATATCACAACCTTTGGTAACAGAAAGGCGAGAGAAATTCAGCTTTCCTTTTGGCGATGCAGAAATTATTCAGATTGCCTTTTCGGGGATTTTTATCATTTATGGCGATGTAATTGTGCGCGAAAAGCGCTTGCGCGTTAAATCTTTTGACGAACCAGATTTGGTTGAGCTTCATTTTTCACTAACCGGTGGCGGAACAATGGAAAACTTCCTCACCAATAAAACACATTGCATTAAGCCAAACCATCATCTTATAGTATACACACCAGATTTTGATGGCATCGCCGATTTCCAAACAAATAACAATTGTAAATTTTTTGAAGTACATTTCCAGCGCGACAAATTTATTGATCTGACCTGTGAAAGCAGTATACTACTTAAAAAATTTGCCGATGAGGTTGCTGCCAGCAAAGCTGTAGAGATTTCTGAAGAAAGTTTACCGATAAGTTTGGCCATGTATACTTGCATACAGGATATTATGAACTGCAAAGTTACGGGCGGTTTAAAACTCTTGTTCCTACAATCCAAATGTTTAGAATTATTGGCTTTACAAGCCGAAGCTTTTGAGCTGGCCCATCAGAAAGAAGAAAAACAATGCTTAAGATCAGGTTACGACAAAGACCGGATTGAGTTTGCAAAAGATTATTTGATTGAACATGCAGCAGAACCTCCATCATTAATGGAGCTGGCCAAACTTGCAGGCATTAATGAATTTAAGCTGAAACAGGGCTTCAAAGAAACTTTTCAGAACACAGTTTTTGGTTATCTGAGCGATTATAAAATGATGAAAGCCAAAGAACTTTTGCTTGAAGGTGCAAAAGACATTAAAAATATTTCTGATGAACTCGGTTATTCTTCTGTTCAGCATTTTAGTACTGCCTTCAACAAAAAATTTGGGATTAGTCCGGGGAAAGTTAGGAAAGCTTAAAAGCTGCTGAACGCCAGATACTAAACCCGATTGCAGCGGAAATACTTTTTGTTTTTTCACAAAAAGATTGGAGTGAAAAGCGGGACTGTAGTATCCAAAAATGCACAAACTTTAATTTTCTAATGGAAACAGAAACTATACAATGCATAATACTGCTCAATCTAAAACTTTTTGCGTTTAAAGTTTTAGATTGAGCAGCAAATATTTACAAGCAAATTTGATACATTTGCCTTTTATTAAAAACAAGTGGCTTTTTGCAATGGCAATTGGCTTTTAGCTTAAAAAAAGATGTTTGATAATTTACAGGACAAGCTAGACAGAGCATTTAAAGTATTAAAAGGTCAGGGCAGCATTACCGAGATCAACGTGGCGGAAACCATGAAAGAGATCCGTAAAGCACTGTTAGATGCCGACGTTAACTATAAAACGGCCAAAACATTTACAGATGATGTGCGGCAAAAAGCATTGGGACAGAATGTATTAACTTCTGTTTCTCCGGGCCAACTGTTAACCAAGATCATGAATGATGAGCTTGCTGCGTTAATGGGCGGAGAAGTAACTGAACTGGAAACCAAAGCAAACCCAACCATTATTTTAATTGCAGGTTTAAATGGTGCCGGTAAAACAACTTTTGCAGGTAAACTGGCATTGCATTTAAAAGGCAAAGGCAAGAAACCTTTATTGGTGGCTGGAGATATGTATCGTCCGGCGGCAGTAGATCAGTTGGAGGTTTTGGCTACATCTGTTGGGGTTTCTGTATACGCAAACCGCGATTCTAAAGATCCTGTAGGCATTGCGCTTGAAGGTATTGAACATGGTAAACAAAATGGGAATAATGTAATTATTATTGATACGGCTGGCCGTTTGGCAATTGACGAATCTTTAATGAATGAAATTTCTGAGGTAAAGGCGAAAACCAATCCGCATGAAATTTTATTTGTAGTGGATTCCATGACCGGGCAAGATGCCGTAAATACAGCAAAAGTATTTAACGATCGTTTGGATTTTACCGGCGTTGTATTAACCAAATTGGATGGTGATACACGTGGTGGTGCGGCACTCTCAATTAAATCTGTTGTCAATAAACCCATTAAATTTATTGGTACAGGAGAGAAGATGGAGGCACTTGATGTGTTTTATCCAGACCGTATGGCTTCTCGTATTTTGGGAATGGGCGATGTGGTTTCTCTGGTTGAACGTGCTCAAATGCAGTTTGACGAGAAACAAGCTGCAGAACTTCAGAAAAAAATACGCAAGAATAAATTCGATTTCAACGATTTTTATAGCCAGATTCAGCAAATCAAAAAAATGGGCAACATGAAAGATTTGATGGGCATGATTCCGGGAGTAGGAAAGATGATGAAGAATGTTGATGTTCCGGATGATGCGTTTAAATCTATTGAAGCCATTATTAGTTCGATGACACCTTTTGAAAAGGAAAATCCGGATGCAATACAACAAAGCAGACGTTTGCGCATTGCAAACGGATCTGGAACCAAGGTTGAAGAAGTAACGAAGTTGCTGAAACAATTTGAGGATATGCGGAAGATGATGAAACAATTCTCCAATCCGGCGGCCGCAGCAGCCATGATGAAAGGCATGCCAAAAATGCCAATGGGCAAACGATAAACTCGAAATTAAACCATATACATCCCGATCATTTCCTGGTCGGGATTTTTTTATTTATAGCTTTTTTGCTTGTGCATAAAATTTGAAAAATTACTTATCTTAGGCTTATCTCCAAATTATTCATCCCTGGATAATTTTCCATCCCAGAAACCTTCAATTCACTTAAATGCTGGTAAAAACATACGGCAGTGCGGTTTATGGCATTGATGCTTTAACCATTACGATAGAAATTAGTATAGGCAAGGGCAATAAATATTTCATCGTTGGATTGCCAGATAATGCTGTAAAAGAAAGTCTGCAACGTGTAGAAAGTGCGATACAAATCTCTGGATTTAAAATGCCTCGACAACGGATATTGGTGAACCTGGCACCGGCCGATATTAGAAAAGAAGGCTCTGCCTATGATTTGCCCATTGCCATTGGAATTTTAGCGGCATCAGGGCAAATCCCGCACCAGGAAATTGGTGATTACTTCATCATGGGCGAATTGTCTTTAGACGGAAATATTCAATCGATTAAAGGTGCGTTGCCCATCGCTGTGCAAGCAAAAAATGAAGGACTTAGAGGTTTTATTTTACCAAAACAAAATTCAAGAGAAGCGGCAATTGTAGATGCATTAGATATTTATGGGATGGAAAACCTAACGCAGGTGATTGCATTTTTCAATAAAAGCGGCCATTTCGAAACCGTTCAGGTAGATACCAGTGCAGAATTTTTAAAAAACGTTGGCAATTATGAACATGATTTTTCTGACGTGAAGGGGCAGGAAAACATCAAAAGAGCACTTGAAATTGCTGCCGCGGGTGGCCATAATGTAATCTTAATTGGCCCGCCTGGCGCCGGAAAAACCATGCTGGCAAAACGGCTGCCAACCATTTTACCACCACTGAACTTAAATGAAGCTTTAGAAACCACAAAAATACACTCTGTTGCCGGAAAACTTCCAACTACAGATGCATTGATGACCGTCAGGCCATATCAATCTCCGCACCATACCATTTCTGATGTTGCGCTTGTTGGTGGAGGAATAAATCCGCAGCCTGGAGAAATTTCGTTGGCACATAACGGCGTACTATTTCTGGATGAACTGCCAGAATTTAAAAGAACGGTATTGGAAGTGATGCGGCAACCACTGGAAGATCGAAAAGTTTCTATATCAAGGGCGCGTTTTTCCGTAGAATATCCGGCAAGTTTTATGTTGATTGCTTCTATGAATCCTTGTCCTTGCGGATTTTACAATCACCCGGAAAAAGAATGCGTATGTGCACCAGGCATTGTACAAAAGTATCTGAGTAAAATATCTGGTCCGTTGTTAGATCGGATTGATCTACATGTAGAAGTTACACCCGTTAATTTTTCTGAATTGGTTTCTTTTGGCGATACCGAAAAAAGTACATCTATCCGCGAACGCGTAATTGCAGCAAGAACCATACAAGATAGTCGCTTTGCGTTACATCCAGATTTACATTACAATGCGCAAATGAGCCCGAAAATGGTTAGAACTGTTTGTAATATAGATTCTGCCGGAATTAATCTTTTGAAGACAGCAATGGAAAGATTGGGGTTATCTGCGCGGGCATATGACCGGATTTTAAAAGTTGCACGCACCATAGCCGACTTAGCGGGTAGTGAAAATATAGAGCTTGAGCATTTGGCTGAAGCAATTAATTACCGCAGCCTCGATCGTGATGGCTGGGCAGGTTAATCCGTTTAACAGGTTAATCCGTTTAATATGTGTCAAAATGAAACCAATACTGCAGATCATTTATGCTAGGCTATTAAAATGAAACAAACCATATAGACATAGAGAAAGGAAAATAGTTGAACTGTAAAAGCTATATGTTCTATGCAAACTTCGCTAACCTCAAATTAACTCACCATGCCAACAAAAAGCTATCTTAGAGAATTAACGTATAACGTCCTGGGTGCAGCAATTGAAGTACACAAAGTGCTCGGACCAGGACTATTAGAAAATATTTATCATCAGTGCCTTAGTCATGAACTCCATAGCCGTGGAATCTCATTTGCATCTGACTTATCGATCCCGGTATTTTATAAAGAAATAGAAGTCAATACCAATCTAAAATGCGACCTTTTTGTAGATAATCTACTCGTTGTCGAATTAAAAGCGGTGACTAAAATGGAGCCGATATTTGAAGCTCAAATTCTAACTTATATGAAACTACTGGAAGCTCCGCAAGGATTACTCATCAATTTCAACACTGTAAATATTTTCAATCAGGGACAGAAAACATTTGTGAACGACTTTTATCGCTTTCTGGGCGATTAAGCAATAAACATAGTATAATTTTGATTAATCGAGCTTTTCATTAACTTTAAATATCTAATGAAAAACGCTAATCATGATTCTAAAGTCAACCATTCAACAAGAACCCGCCCTTCAACATTCTTCTATTCAAAGAATTAATCTATCGCCAATAGAGCATTTTCATCGTTTTTTTTATTGAATCACCGAAACACTTACACTTGAAAATCATGCTCTGAATATCCTGTATATAGGCACCAGGCCATCTGGGAAATTCAGTTTTATAGATAAGTAAACCTGACAATAGCACGCTTGCCTACATGGAAATAATGAAAGAAGAAAAAGATAAAGAAATCGCGAAGCAGAAAAACAGTAACCTAAGTGTTTTGCTCATTTTTGCGAATTGTATTTTACTGTTTTTTTTTACAACGATTTTGGATAGAGGACAAAAACTTGAAGAAGGTTTAGCTGTATCCGGACTAATTTTTATTGTACTACTTGGCGGGTATGCCTTCACTTATCACGGAAAAGGATACCGAACCGGCAAATGGCTTTTCGGTATCGCTGTATTAGCCGCTTTAATTCTTTACGGTTTATTGTGGTACGCAACACAATTGGGCCACGCTTTTGCGCACTAACATGAAAATTAACAATCTAAATAAGTTCTACATCGCATTAGGTATTTTACTTATTGTCAGTTGTATCTATAAGTTTATAGGTTACAAAAGCTGGGAACGATACTATTATTTTGCCGATGCGAGTGCGCCAAATACATATCCGGTACATGTGCGCAATTGTTATTTCATCACCGCTGATGAAGGTGATTTTGCAGTAGTCAACACAGAAGAAGTCAATAACTTTCAGTCTATATGGGGATGGGATTATTATTCGCCAAATGCAAGAGAAAAATTCCGAACACCAGAAAAGTTGGTTATTGAATATGCTTCCTACCGCGATTCTAAATTCTACTCGGATACACTAAAACTACCGAAAGAAAAAATTTTGGCTATTTTCAAAGCTTCAGAACATAACAACACGCAGATTCCTTTGTCTGGTAGAAACGGAGATATATATGGATTAAGATTTGCCGTTGGGATTGCCAACAACGGAAATATTTTACTTTGGTTACACGGCCGAAATATGGAAAAATTGATTTTAAAAACCCGCATTGCCGCCAGAGAACCAAAAGGAGATCAAACCTATTTTGAGTCACGATTACCTAAAGCAATCTACCTAAAACGGGTTTTTGAAAATTTACCAGATAGCGTAAAACAAAGCTTTGAACAAGGTTTAGATGCGAATGCCAATTATGCCGACAGCCCAAGCCGTTATATAGACCGAAACCGCGATATGTGGAAATGATAAAACTCATCGATGGATACCTCAAATCAATCTCCAGCTGCACACTTGCAGAAGAAACTTCGCAAAAGACTAAAACAATGGTTGCTTATGGCTTTTACTGTTGCATTGTGCACTAGTATTCAAATTCTCTGGGCTGCACCGGATGCAATGTCTTCTGCAGATTTAAGCTCGTCGCCACTCGGTTATTTGCATTGGCTTTGCATTTTACCTATCTCTATAACTTTAGCTCTAAATAATTGGTTTGGCAAACACCAAACCACTATAAACTGGCAACTGACAATCCTCACCGGATTTATGGTTTTGTATTGGCTTTCTGTTAATTACGTAGAATTTGTTGATCGAGAAGCCAGCTGGAGCACATTTTCTACAACAGAAAGCTGGTATGCAACAGTCATGATTTCGAGACTTCCAATTGGCGTTTGCGGCGTTGTTTTTATTTTATCGATGTATTTTCTTCTGGAGAAAGCCGAAAGCGATCTAAAACAAAACATCAGCTGCAGATGATATCCAAATCTATTGTTATTCAAATCCTCATCCGCTTTGCATTTTTAATTGTGCCATTGCTGGCCATTTATCTGTTGATGGTGTTTACATACAATCCGCATGCGCGTTGCGTTGGCAACGAACATCGCCACACCATGGGTCCAATCGCTTATGTAATTATTGCCGTTACAATTGCCGCTGTCTGGTGCTTCGCTATATTCACAGAAATTACAATCAGAGTATTTAAAAAAAACACAAGAATGGGCTACCTGCTTATTTTCACATTGGTTTTTGCTGGCGCATGCACTATATTTCTATTATGCTAAGAGATAAACTAATTCAGAAAGAAAACCACTTTTTATTCTTGTAAAACACATTTTCTAAAATCCGTTTGAAGCAAAATTTCTGCACCAGGTATTTATACCTATATTAAATACCATTTTTATTTTGGCACACCTGTTGTAATAGCGCTGTTACATTTACTAACTTAAACAGGGCAGGAGTGCCAATCAAAAAACTCAATCCTATGAAAAAGACAATTCAAATGTTAAGCATGTTTCTAATTGCGCTCACAGTTATGGCTTCTTGTAAAAAAGACACAGATCCGGCAGATACCGATTTTTTTGTTGGTACATATAACGGAACTGTTTCTTATACCAACGGAAGTAATACCATTAATAGTTCTGATGGCCGTGTTACCGTAAGTAAAGTTGGTGAGACGTATAGTTTTTATTTTGGCAACAATATCCCGGATATAACCGGCGTAAAATTTGCTAAAGATGGAGACAACAATTATGTAAGTATCGGGACAGGTTTAACTGGAATCCGGATCAATGAAAGTTCGCTAAATTTACTGGTGAGTAAAGATGGGCAAACCTGGACTGCCGATTGCAAAAGATAAAATTTAAAAATCCCGGGTTAATCCGGGATTTTTTTTGACCATATACCATCTGCAGCTGTACAGTAAAAGTTAAAATTTATTTAGCTTTAGGCCATGAGCCTCGAATTGAGAAAACATCTTGAAGAAATCATTAACCTGAGCGATCAGGAGTTTGCTGCGATTAACGATTGTTTTAAGTCAAAAAAATTAAAAAAAAATCAGTTTCTAATTCAGGAAGACGAGCAGGTAAACAATCTATATTTCGTGATTAAAGGTTTGCTTAAAGCAACCTATCTGGATCAGAATGGCAAAGAATACATTATCCAGTTTGCGATGGAGAAATGGTGGGTTTCTGATTTTCAGGCCTTCTATCAAAACCATCCGTCAAACATCAATATCATTTGTCTCGAAAATGTTGAGCTTCTTTCCATCTCTAAAGAAAACTTAGAAGAATTGTGCAGCAAGAGCCATAAAATGGAACATTTTTTCAGAATTAAAAACAGTTTTGGCTATGTAGCATTGCAACAACGGATATTGTCTTTACTCAGCACCAACGCCCGCGAGCGGTTTGATCAACTCATTAAACAATATCCGCAGCTTATGCAGCGTGTTTCTAAAACTTTAATTGCTTCCTATCTCGGCATTTCCAGAGAAACCCTAAGTCGATTACATTCAAAATCGTGATCTGCCGCACAATAAACTTGTGATGTATATCCTGTATAACCACACCAACTCATCCTAAATTTGTTGTACAAGAAAAAAATACATCATGAACAAGAAAATTTTATTCGTGCTTACAAGTCACGACGAATTGGGAAATACAGGTTTAAAAACAGGATTTTGGTCAGAAGAATTGGCCGCTCCGTATTATACACTTAAGGATAAAGGGATAGACATTACACTTTCATCTCCAAAAGGCGGGCAGCCACCTATCGATCCGAAAAGTGAAGATCCATCATTTCAAACCGATACAACAAGAAGAATGGATGAGGACAGTGTTCTTCTTGAAAAACTAAAACACACCATCCCTTTGGATGAGGTGAAAATGGAAGATTATGATGCAGTTTTTTATCCGGGAGGCCACGGCCCGCTTTGGGATCTTGCAGAAAGTAAAGTCTCTCAAAAACTTATTGCAGAATTTTATACCGCAAATAAACCATTAGGATTTGTTTGTCATGCACCCGGCGTATTAAAAGATGTAAAAATTAACGGAAAAGCGCTTGTGAACGGTAAAAATGTTACCGGCTTTACCAATACCGAAGAAGAAGCTGTTCAACTTACAGATGTTGTCCCTTTTTTAGTTGAAGATATGTTGATCCGGAATGGCGGTAAATATTCTAAAATTGAAGATTGGCAGCCTTATGCCGTAGTAGATGACTTGTTGGTAACCGGACAAAACCCGGCATCATCAGAAAAAGTTGCAGAAGAACTTCTAAAATTGATCTAGGCTTTTGAATGGAGTCATTTTATACAAGTTTGATCTTGTATAAAATGACTTTCTACACCTTCTTAAAGTTCATCTTCGTCTTCTTCCTCGGGAACATAAGCGATAATGGCTTGCCCAATGGCGTTCACTTCTTCATCTTCCTCAAAAATAGGAAGTTCAGTTTTGTAATCCATTTTTAACCAAATAGAAGAAGTATCTTTAACAATCTGGATATATTCTTTGCCATTTTTAAAAATCGTATAGGTATCGTTTCCTTCGGGGAATACTGCATAAGTCTGTTCGCCAACTTCTACATCAAAAGGTTCTTGCATAATTGTTTTTTTCATCAAATATAAAACTATGTTTTTGAAGCAGATGTAAAGTTCATCGCTAAAAAATTACCTCATCCTGTTTCATAATCGAGCCATTTATACTACTTTACGGCTTAATTACCTATTTAAAGAAATGAAGTTAACGTTTTGGGGCGCTGCGCAACAGGTAACCGGAAGTATGCACTTGCTCGAAATCGGGCAGTATAAAATATTGATAGATTGTGGTTTGGATTACGAGAAAGAAACCTATCAGGAAGAAAATCTCCAGTTTCCGTTTAACCCTGCAAGCATTAATTTGGTTATTCTTACACATGCGCATATAGACCACACCGGCAATTTACCAACGCTGGTTCGCTTGGGCTTTGAAGGACAGGTTTTGTGTACTTCAGCAACTGCAGATTTAGCCGCAATTCTATTGACTGATACGGTAAACATTTTTTTAAGAAAAGAAGGCAGAAAACCACGAAGCAAACGCGGCCATTTTAGCGGCCCAAAACCCTTGTATCTTCAGAAACATGTAATGGATACGATTGATCGCTTTGTAACCATCGGATTCGACAAACCTTTCAGAATTAATGGCAACATCAGTTTAACTTTTATCCCGATGGGACATTTATTGGGCGCAGCGGCAGCAGTGCTTACGATAAATGATAATGGGGAAGAAAAAAAGATTGCCTTTACCGGCGATATTGGCCGAGAAAATTATCCTGTTCTGATCAATCCTCAACCTTTGCCACCTGTAGATTATCTGGTGAGTGAATCTACTTACGGAGGGCGCTTGCACACCAAAACGGAAACCTTGGAAGAAAGGCTTGTACGCGAAATTAATGAAGCTTGTATAAAAACGCCAGGAAGGTTAATTATTCCGGCATTTAGTATCGGCCGTACGCAATCGCTCGTTTTCGCGTTGAACCAGATTTTTACTAAAGGTTTATTGCCACCTGTTCAGATTTTTGTAGATAGCCCAATGGCCATTCAAGCTACTGAGGTTTACCGCAAACACCACAATCTCGTTAACCAGGAAGCTAAAGATTTTTATCAAAAAATGGGCGATGAATTTGAGTTTGAACATCTGGCTTATGTTCACACAATGAAAGAAAGCAAAGATGTTTCCAACTACTTTGATCCCTGCATTATTATATCTTCTGCTGGTATGTTAGAAGGTGGCCGCATTCAAGATCATTTGTATTACAATATTCAGAATTACTACTGCACCATTTTGTTTATCGGCTATTGCGCAAAAGGAACGCTGGGCTATAAATTACTGCGCGGAGATCCAATTGTTCGAATCAAAGACAGAGAAATGATGGTGTATGCTACAATTCGGCAAACGGATTTACTGAGCGGACACGGAGATCATGACGATTTGGTAAAAACAGCTAAGCAAACCGGGAAACCGAAACAAGTATTTCTGGTGCATGGCGAAGATTCTAGCTTAAACAGCTTATCTCTTGCCTTGCAAGAAGAAGGTTTTAATGTGTCTATTCCAAACCGTGGCGAATCTTTTACGATATAGTTTGCAGATTAGTTTCTAATTTGCCCGTTTCCCTGCACAATCCATTTATAACTGGTTAATTCTTGCAAACCCATTGGTCCGCGGGCATGTAATTTCTGTGTACTAATGCCAATTTCTGCGCCCAAACCAAATTGAGCGCCATCCGTAAATCCGGTAGAAGCATTTGCATACACCGCAGCAGCATCTACCTGATTAAGGAATTGCGCTATATGCGTTGCATTTTCAGAAATTATGGCTTCACTATGTTTAGAACTGTAATCAGCAATGTGATTTAAAGCTGCCTCAAAATCATCAACCACCTTAACAGCCATTTTTAACGATAAAAACTCTGTTCCGAAATGTTCTGGCTTCGCCCGATGAAGCAAAGCATCGGGATATGTATTTAGCAGCACTTCATAACTTTTATCATCTGCAAATAACGTTACTTCTCCATCAGCCAAAGGCGATAAAAGGGCAGGAATATCATTTACCCGACTTTCATCGATTAACACACAATCTAGCGCGTTACAAACAGAAACCCTACGTGTTTTGGCATTAAAGATAATTGCTTTCCCTTTTTCCAGATCGCCAAAGGCATCAAAATAGGTATGTACAATTCCAGCTCCGGTTTCAATTACCGGAATCTTACTGTTTTCGCGCACGTAATTGATCAATGATTGGCTTCCTCTCGGAATCAAAACATCAATAAAACCGCGCGCTTGAAGCAATGCTTCTGTTGCAGGCCGATCGGCAGGCAATAAAGTAAGTACATCGCGGTTAATCTGATGCTGTTCTAAAACACTGTGAATTACAGCTGCTATGGCCAGATTAGATAGCTCTGCATCGCTTCCACCTTTAAGTACCGCAACATTTCCGGTTTTGAAACAAAGAGAAAATACATCGGCCGTTACATTCGGCCGCGCCTCGTAAATTACACCAACAACACCCAACGGAACGCTAATTTTTTGAATATGAAGATGGTTATCCAGATTTTTATCCGATAAAATTTCGCCGAGCGGACTGGCCAATGCAATTACGTTTTCAATGTCTTTGGCAATATCTGCAATGCGTGCAGCGGTTAATTTTAGACGATCGTATTTCGGATCGTTCTGCGGCATTTTACTCAGGTCTTTAGCGTTCGCAAACAAAATACTATCGGTTTGCTGAACAAGCGCCAAAGATAAATCGGACAGCACAAGGTTGATTTTATCTTTAGATAATGTGGTTAAGACTCTTGACGCCATTTTAGCGCGTTCGAAATATGTTGTGTATGGCATAGATTTTAATACATTTTTAAGCGCAAGGAAGATAAATTCTTCCTTTGGATTAACCACCGAGTGAGCCAAGTTTTCACAGAGGAATACAGAGTGACTTTTTTTAGCATCAGGTTATCAACTCAGGTATGAAAACTTTCCGCTTTTACCTTTCTGTTTTCCCCCTCAAATTACCGAATAAAAATAATCATAATGAACCAGGGCTTTTTCCTTTTTCTGCCCAACACATTCTCTGGCTTTATCGGCACCATATTCTGCAATTCCCAAGCCAATTAGCTGATCTTGTTCATCAATAATTTTAATGATATCGCCTTTTAAAAAATCTGTTTTGATTTCAATAATTCCAACGGGCAACAAACTAGTTGCTTTTCCTGAAGTTAGAACCGCTTTTGCGCCGTTATTTAATCGAACAACTCCGGTGGCTGCAGTTTCTGAATGTGCAATCCACTTTTTCTTTCCCGATTTACTTTTTTCCGGAACAAAGTGTGTATGAATCAATCTGGCATCAAGCAAATCTGTCAAAACCTGATCTCTTGTTCCATTCGCAATATGAACATGTATACCAAGTTTGGCCACTTTATGCGCCATTGTTGTTTTAGTAATCATTCCGCCACGCCCGAAAGATGATTTTCCGGTACTGATAAAAGAGGCAAGATTAGAAACCGAGCCCGTAATTTCTTCAATTACCGTGGAGCTTTCCAGCTTCGGATCTCCGTTATAAATCCCATCAACGTTAGAAAGAATAACCAGCGCATCGGCATTTAGCATAGAAGCAATCAACCCGGCGAGTTCATCGTTATCGGTAAACATCAACTCTGTAACCGAAACCACATCATTTTCATTAACTACTGGGATCACTTCATTTTGAAGCAGAATTTGCAGGCAGTTTTTCATGTTCAGGTAATGCGCCCGGTCGCGAAAATCTTCTTTTGTAACCAGCACCTGCGCACATTGCAAAGCATGCTCAACAAAAAAATTAGAATAGGTATTAATCAATTTTACTTGCCCGATAGCTGCAAGAAGCTGGCGTGTAGTTACGGAATCCTGTTTTTCAGAAACTTTAATTAAACTTCTGCCAGAAGCCACGGCACCAGATGAAACCAATATAACCTCTATTCCTTGTTTTTTAATTTGCGCAAGTTGATCAACCAAATGTCTGATGCGCAACTCATCGGGCAATCCATCTGCCCGGGTGAGTACGTTAGAACCAACTTTGACTACCAATTTTTTATACGCTAACTTCATTTTATTAAACAATATGCGATTAAGAACGGCAATTTAACATCATTTTTCATTAAAATAGCTGGAATGACGGGATGGTCTTCATTTTTAACAAATTGGCAATATTTACACTCCTTAATGGGCTTTCAAAATTACATCAGTCAGAAAAACCACAATAAATAGTTCTGTATCTTTGCCGGTCAATGGAATACAATGTTCACACTTTGCCCAACGGAATCCGTTTGTTGCACGTACCTTCGGCATCTACTATATCTCATGCCTGTATAATTGTCAATACCGGATCACGCGATGAGCCTGAAAATAAGGCCGGTTTAGCACATTTTATAGAGCATCTGATTTTTAAACGCACAGAAAAAAGAAGCACAACGCAGATTTTAAACCGATTGGAAAGTGTTGGTGCCGATTTGAATGCATATACAACAAAAGAATACACCTGTGTACATGCATCATTTCTCAATCCTTATCTCGATCGTACACTAGACCTTTTTAATGATATCATCTTTCATTCTACCTTCCCTGCAGAGGAAATGGAGAAAGAAAAAGAAGTTGTACTGGATGAAATTGCATCTTATCTGGATCAACCTGAAGAAGCCATCAATGATGATTTTGAAGACATGCTTTTTTCTGGTCACCCGCTGGGAAACAATATTCTAGGAACTGTAAATTCTGTTAAAGGATTTACGAGAGAAGATGTACTAAATTTCAGGAAAAAGAACTACCTCACCAATGAAATCGTAGTTGCTGTAATTGGCAATTACGCTTTTAAAAATTTTGTATCTAAAGGAACAAAATACTTTAGTGATGTTGCGGAAAATAGTGGAAAACGAAACCGAAAAACGCCAGACATACTTCCGGTTTTTAACAAAACAATTTACAAACCTATAATGCAAAACCATTGCATAATAGGCGCACAGACGTATTCTACACACCATTCATTAAAAGCCGGGTTGATGTTGCTGAACAATCATTTCGGCGGAAACGGAATGAGTTCTGTACTTAATCTTCAGATTCGGGAGAAACATGGCATTGCGTATACCATTGAATCTAGTTTTTCGCCAATGAGCGATAGTGGAATTTTCTCTATTTATTTCGGAACCGACAAAGAGAAGCATCACCGTGCATTAAAGTTGATTTTAAAAGAAATCCAAAAATTAAGAGACAATTCGCTCAATGAAATACAGTTGCAGAAAGCGAAAAATAAATTTATAGGTCAGATTGCGCTAGGCGAAGAAAACCGAATTGGGTTGATTATCGCTATGGCCAAAAGCCTGATCGATCACGACAGAATTGATTCTATCGAAGAAGTGTTTGAAAAAGTAAACCGCGTAAGCACTACAGAAATTGCCCAAATTGCGAATGAAGTTTTGAATATTGAAGCCCTTAATGTCTTCACTTTCGCACCAATAGAGGAATAATTCATATTTTTGTATTTCCGGGTAAATTTTACCCTTTAAAGAATAGGCTGGAAAAATAAATTCTGGCGAAAGTTTTTACAATAACGCAGGTCTCAATCTGCAAAAACAATAACAATGAAATTACCAATAGTGGCTTACGGAGATCCCGTATTAAAAAAAGTTGGACAAGAAATAAACGAGGAATATCCTGAATTGAAACAACTGATCAGTGATATGTTCGATACCATGTACAATGCAAATGGGGTAGGATTGGCTGCACCTCAAATTGGCTTGCCAATTCGTTTGTTTATTGTAGATACTGGCGAAGATGAAGATGGTACGCCAGGTTATAAACGTGTGTTCATTAATGCGCAAATTGTAGAAGAAACCGGCGAGCCATGGGCTTTTAATGAAGGCTGTTTAAGTATTCCAGATATCCGGGAAAACATTATGCGCAAACCCAATATCAAAATCAATTATCTGGATGAAAATTTTGTAGAGCATACAGATGACGTAGACGGTTTGCCTGCACGTGTGATACAGCATGAATATGATCATATAGAAGGAAAACTATTTACAGATAAAGTAAGTGTTTTGCGCAAAACGATGATCAAATCAAAGTTAGATGCCATATCTAAAGGCAATATCAGAACAGAATACAAAATGAAGTTCCCAAATAAAAGTAAAAAGAGATAGTATTTAAACAGAAAAAGCCACTTACGTGGCTTTTTTTATATTTAAGATTTTCTTATTCATTATCAGCGCTTCGGCTCTTATCGCCATCAAATATTTGCTGCATCAGTTTTCCCCACGCAAAAGGATTAAGTAAAGGAATAGTTTGAACCATGTTTTTATTCACCATCCTATCGAAATTATAGCGGTAATTCTGACTCGAAATTTCGCCAGCATCTCTTGGTAATGTTTGAACCATTCCGTTTAATGCTGCTCTTGAAAGGTTTTTCTTCGCAATAGCCATGTCATCATCCGCAATTTTCATGGTTAAAAAGGCGCGTGTAAATTCTTCTGTAGTTGCCCATGGAAAAACTTTCACGGTTGGCAAATTCATCACTTCTACTTTAAGCTTAACCATTATAGTATACTTACTATCAGGTGTACTTTTCGGGATTATAGTAGAGAATTTTTTGTAACCAATGGCGGTAAACAAGATTGTATCACCGGGATTTACAATAAAACTAAAATAGCCGCGGTAATCGGCCGCAACTCTTTTACTGTTTTGAGAAAGATTGGTTATGGTTACGTAAGGTATTACATTGGTGCTATCAATATCGGTGATAATCCCCGAAAATTGAATCAATTTTTCCTGTTCCGGCTTCTGTTGGGCAAGAGCGGTTATGGAAAAAAATAAGAAAAACAGTATAGCACAATATTTCATTAGCACAAAAGTAACCCTAATACTAAAACCAGCTTGTTAAATTGTGTTAAAGCCTATTCTTGTTCTGCCATGTTAACGGCCACTACAGAAGTAATCTCTGGAACAGCTTTCATAATTGCTTGTTCTATACCCGATTTCATCGTCATAAAACTCATTGGACATGACCCGCAATTTCCTAAAAGCTTCAACTTGACAACCTTGTCGTCGGTAATTTCTTCAACAGAAACATTACCCCCATCTGCCAATAAGTATGGTCTTATGGTTTCCAATGCCTGTTCAACTCGCTCTGTTAAATTCATTATCTGTGTTTTTTAAAAAGTATAAAAATAGTATTTTTTTGTTAATTAACGACTTGCGCATTGTGTATTGACACTTGTTGCGCAATTTTGCTGGCAATATCTCCAAAAACAACGTCCAAAACTTCACTTTCATTTAGTGACACGGGCAAGCCCTGGTCGCCACCTTCGGCGATGCTTTGTACAATCGGAATTTCTCCCAGAAAAGGCACATCAAAGTCTTCAGCCAATTTACGTCCGCCACCTTTACCAAAAATATAGTATTTATTTTCTGGCAGTTCAGCAGGTGTAAAATAAGACATATTTTCTATAACGCCCAAAACCGGAATATCAATTCCAGGCATTCTAAACATTGCCAATCCTTTATGTGTATCCGCAAGTGCAACTTGTTGTGGTGTTGTAACCACAATAGCTCCTGAGATTGGGAAACTTTGTGTTATAGTAATATGAATATCGCCTGTTCCCGGTGGAAGATCTACAATCAGATAATCCAATTCGCCCCAACTTGCATCGTTAAATAATTGTTTAATCGCATTTGATGCCATTGGCCCTCGCCAGGGAACGGGCTGACCCGGATCTGCAAAAAAACCTAAAGACAATAATTTGATTCCATATTTTTCTATCGGCAAAATTTTCGTTTTGCCATCTGCTGTTTCTTCTGCAGAAGGCTTGGCATGTACCAGATCAAACATTGTAGGTACAGAAGGACCATAAATATCTGCATCTATTAAGCCTACTTTTGCACCATCTTTAGCCAAAACTACCGCAAGATTACTTGCCACAGTTGATTTGCCTACGCCCCCTTTACCGGAAGAAACCAAAATGATGTTCTTGATGTTATCTAAGGAAGAAGTGTTGATTGGCTGAGTAACTCTGGATGTTACATTGATCGTAATATCTGCCTCTGCCGAAACAAAATGCTTAATTGCATTGGTACATGCATTTTTTAACATGTCTTTCATCGGGCAGGCAGGAGTAGTAAGCTCTAAGGTAAAACTGACCTTGTGGTCAACGATCTGTAAATCCTTAATCATGTTTAAGGTAACCAAATCCTTTTTCAGATCCGGATCTTCAACATTTTTAAGAGCATCCAAAACTTGTTGGGGGCGTATTTGCATCATATTAATTAAAATTCAAAATTAACAAAACATAGCCACAAATACTTTTATTTAGGGTTTTTAACTGTAATTTTAACACGAAATAAACATTTGATTGTTACGTTTAAGCATTTAACCTTTTTTCAGCAATTTATGCAAATACCGAAAATTAACATTCCCAAAAAATATTTGAAGATTGGAGCCTGGATTTTAGGTGTTTTTTTACTGCTTTTCTTTGCACTTGGCGCGGTAGCATATAGTAAACGTGAAGCCTTGCTTAAAAAAATGGTCGCTAAAGCGATAGCAAAAGCCGACAAAGATTACGGGCTGGAAGTAAAGATTGGCTCTGCCGGATTTGCCGGACTGAGTACCGTTAAAATGACCAACCTTTCTGTTGTACCAAAAGACCGCGACACACTTTCAAACATTGCTGAAATGAGCATTAGCGTTCGCTTGTTCCCGCTTTTGGTCGGCAATGTAAAACTCTCTGATGTAGTGCTCAAAAACGGTTATGTTAGTGTGGTTTTTAAAGATTCTACCAGCAATATCGATTTTATCCTTAAAAGAAAAAAGAAAGACAGCACAGAAACCAAGAGCAAAGTAGATCTTTCTGAAATTGCCAGTAATTTATTGAATCAGGTATTGTACAAAATCCCTGATGATATGGATGTAAAAGACATGGTTTTTAACCTGAATGATCATGACACAGCCAAACTAAGCTTTGCTACAAATGCAGTTATTGACAATGGCGATCTGCGCTCTACCATAGATGTAAACCATGGAGAAGCCCGCTGGCATGTGGATGGATTGGTAAAACCAGGAAAAAGACAACTGAGTTTTCGCGCTTATGCCGATGGCAAAAAACTTGAATTACCTTATTTAAACAATAAACTGCATGCGAAACTTAGCTTTGACACCTTACAAACCGAATTAAAAGATGCCCGTTACAGCGGCGGAGATTATAAAATATCTGGATCGTGGGCAGTTAAAAATATGCTCATCAACCAAACCCGTATTGCGAGCAACGATATTGTGGTTCCGAACGCAAAACTGGATGCCGACATTTTAGTAGGATCTAATTACCTGGCTTTAGACAGCAGCTCAACTGCATATATCAAAAATGCCTCAATACATCCTTTTGTTAAGTATACATTGGGTAAAAATAAAATTTACGAGTTAAAACTAAATGCAGAAGAACAAGATGCTCAAAGCATTTTCGAGGCTTTTCCGCAAGGTTTGTTTGAATCATTAGACGGCCTAAAAGTCCAGGGGAAATTAAAATACAACTTGAATTTTTATCTGGATACAGCCATTCCGGATAGTGTTCGCTTCAGCAGTTCACTCTCGCCGGTAGATTTTAAAATTCTACATTGGGGAAAAACAGATCTTCAAAAGATTAACAGCACTTTTGTTTACACACCATATGAATACGGAAAGCCAATGCGCGATATTACCATTGGCCCGCAAAATCCAAATTTTACACCTTTAACCTCCATTTCAAACAACTTTAAAAATGCTGTTCTAACCGCAGAAGATCCATCTTTCTTTACCCACAATGGCTTTGTAGAAGAATCAATCCGGAAATCGATCGCTGTTAACTTCAAAGAAAAAAAGTTTAAAAGAGGTGGCAGCACCATCAGCATGCAGCTGGTTAAAAATGTATATCTAAGCCGCCAGAAAACTTTAGCCAGAAAAGCCGAAGAAATTTTGATTGTATGGCTTATCGAACACAACCATCTGATTAGCAAACAACGCATGTTAGAAGTGTATTTTAATATTATGGAACTTGGCCAAAACATTTACGGTATCGGAGAAGCTTCGCGGTATTATTTTGGTAAACATCCTGCTGATCTAACCATTGGCGAAGGCTTATTTCTGGCCAGCATTGTACCTAAACCTAAAGCGGCAATGTATAAATTCGTATCAGACGGAAGTTTAAAACCATATATGTTCAACTACTTCCGGTTTATGGGAAATATTATGGCCAGAAGAGGTTTAACCCCGGCAGATACGTCTGGCTATGGCTTTTATAATGTACGTTTAAGAGAAGGTTTACGCCGCTATCTTGCACCCGACACTGCGGCTGTTGACACAACCATCTTTGACGATGACGACGATGCAGCGCCTGTAATTATGCAAGACAAAAACAAAAATTTATTTGACCGGATTTTTGGTTCTGGGAAAAAAGATACGGTAGAAGCGAAACCCGCCGACACAACAAAATCAAAAAAACAGTTAAGACAAGAACGCAGAGAGCAACGTAAAAGAGAAAAAGAGCTGGAGAAACAAAATACTCCGGCAGGCCAATAATCAAAACAATAGAATTTAATATAACATGCAAACAGTAGAAGTAGGGGACAGAACTTTTGAACTTTTTTTAGAAAACGACGCTATCAACAAAAAAAACAGGCTTATTGCCACGCAAATAAACCTGGCGTATGAGAATAAATGCCCACTATTTATCGGCATTTTAAACGGAAGCTTTTTGTTTATGGCAGATTTGATTAAAGAAGTTGAGGTACCCTGCGAAGTTGCTTTTATGCGCGTAGCTTCTTATTCTGGCACAGAAAGTACAGGAAATGTAAAAGAATTGATTGGCCTGCCAGAAAATATCGAAAACAGACATATTATCCTCGTAGAAGATATTGTAGATACCGGTTTAACATTAACCCACATCATAAAAGAAGTAAAAAAGAAAAAGCCGGCTTCGCTAAAAGTTTGCTCGTTATTGGTTAAACCGGCTTCTTTACAATATGAGATAGAAGAGCTGGAATATATTGGCTTTGAAATTCCGAATGAATTTGTAGTAGGCTATGGATTAGATTACGACGGATTAGGCCGCAATCTGAAAGATATTTACAGAACTCGTTAATCCACACCAATCAAAATCCAAGAAAAAACGCTAATTGCGATTGATATATTTTTCGCACCTTTGTTCTAAAATCTCTATTACAATGACGATACATAAAGAAGGCTACACAACTATTGCCATCACTGTTTTACTTATTTTCGTAATCAACGCTGTTGTCGATTATAAATATTATGACATTACCTGGCTAAGGTGGTTTATCTATATTTTTTCTGCAGGATTATTCATCATTGTTTTACAATTTTTTCGCAACCCAAGCCGCAGTTTCTCTTCAGGAGAAAATCTTGTAATCTGCCCCGCAGATGGCAAAGTTGTGGTAATTGAAGAAACCGAAGAAGGCGAATATTTTAAAGATAAACGCTTACAGGTTTCTATTTTCATGTCGCCGGTAAATGTTCACATCAACAGAAATCCAATTTCTGGTGTTGTAAAATTCTTCAAATATCATCCCGGCAAATACCTTGCAGCGTGGAATCCGAAATCTTCTACAGAAAATGAACGTACTACAACAGTTGTAGAACACAAAAACGGAACACCGGTTTTATTTCGTCAAATTGCTGGTGCATTGGCGCGTCGTATTGTGTGGTATGTTAAAGAAGGAGACCAGGTTACACAGGCAGAACAATTTGGTTTCATCAAATTCGGTTCTCGTGTAGATGTTTTTCTTCCGGTAGGTACAAAAGTAAACGTTTCTCTTAACGATGTTGTAAAAGGCGGCATTACAACGCTTGCCGAGCTGTCTTAACAGCAAACGGCTTTCTTTTAAATTTTCAAACTTCTGGCTTAACACTTTTTATCCTGTACATTCCTATTTAGAATACTAAATCCTTTGTTGCAAAATGTTGTAACATTTGAAATACGAAACACTCTAATTATTGTAAATGAAACAGATAAGAAGGCTAAATTTCGAAACTTTGTTTTGGCTCACAGCAATACTTTTGCTGGCGTTAAGCAATAGTCAAGAGCATCATTTTACGCTTTGCCCAATTGCAAATATGGGCTTTGAAAATTGGTGTCCGGGTTGTGGTTTAGGCAGATCGATAGGCGATATTTTACATGGCCGGTTTATCGAGAGCTTTCATCACCATTGGTTTGGCTTTCCTGCGTTACTCATTATCATTTACAGAGTGTACACGCTTTTAAAAGGAAAAAAAGTAATTAAGATTTCAACCACAAACACATAGAAAAATGGACATATTTCAATCTCCTCTAATGTCGTTACCAGGTATAACGCCAGAAGAATATTCATATTTACAACAAGCCACTACAGGTTTAAATGAACAGCAGCTGCGCAACTTCTTGATGATTTATGCAAGCAGACGAAAACAAGCTTCAGAAATACTTATTCTGGCACTTATTGGCTTCTTCGGTTTTGCCGGTATCCACAGATTTGTAATCGGGCAGGTAGGCATGGGCATTTTATATCTGCTAACCGGCGGTCTTTGCGCCATCGGAACCATAGTAGACATTATCAACCACAAAAGCTTAACTTTTGAGTACAATCAGAAAATGGTATTTGAAAGCTTACAAATGTTGCGCATGGGCGGTTTCCAAACCAAACCATCAGAATTTTAAGCAAAGCAAGTTCAGTGCAAATCACAATGTACTGCCCCGCTATACATTACAAGTCCGCACCCGAAAAAAACGGGTTGCGGACTTTTCATTTCTATCGGGTTTAATTTACGCAGGCATCTGCCATTAAACCCCATCATAGTTTACAAACAAAAAGCAAATACATATCTTTATAAAATGAAGTTAGCGGAAATCACAAACTACCTGGAAAGCATTGCGCCTTTAAACTATCAGGAAGATTACGACAATTCTGGTTTAATTGTTGGCGATCCGAATATGGAAATCAGAGCGGCCCTGGTTGCTTTAGATTGTGTAGAAAAAATTGTTGACGAAGCAATATCAACAGGTTGCAATCTCATCATTACACACCATCCAATTGTTTTTAAAGGTTTAAAAAAATTTAACGGCAAAACCTACGTAGAACGTGTGGTTATGAAAGCCATACAAAACAATATAGCCTTGTATGCCATACACACCAATTTGGATAGTATTCATACCGGAGTAAACGCTCGGATTTGTGAACGTTTAGGTTTAACCGGCACAAAAATACTATCACCAAAAACAGGTATTTTAAAAAAGCTGGTCACGTATTGTCCGTTGGCACAAGCAGAGCAACTTCGTTCGGCTTTGTTTTATGCGGGTGCCGGCAACATTGGCAATTATAGCGAGTGCAGTTTTAATGCGCAGGGTTTTGGCACATTTAAAGGCAATGATCAGTCTGATCCATTTGTTGGCGAACGCAATATTCGCCATCGCGAAGAAGAGACACGTTTAGAAATGGTATATCCGGTACAAGCCGAACGAAAAATATTGCTTGCCTTATTCGAAAACCATCCTTACGAAGAAATTGCATATGACATTTACCAGCTCGAAAACAAACACCAACTGGTAGGATCTGGAATGGTTGGCTGGCTGGAATATGATATGGACGGGTATGATTTTTTACACTTGGTAAAAGACCGTATGCAGGCCAGAGTAGTTCGGCATACCGAATTGCCTCCAAAACGGATTAAAAAAGTTGCGGTGTGTGGTGGCTCAGGAAGTTTTTTACTCAGAGAAGCCATCGCTGCCGGCGCAGATGCTTTCATTACTGCAGATTTTAAATATCATGAATTTTTTGATGCAGAAGAAAAACTTGTGATTGCAGACATCGGACACTTTGAAACTGAACAATTTACCTCAGATTTATTGCTTGAAATTATTCGGAAAAAATTTACTAACTTTGCAATCCGTTTAACGGAGCAAAATACAAACCCCATAAAATACTTGTTTTAAATGGAACAAACCGTAGAGCAAAAGCTAAAAGCTTTATACGAATTACAAAATATCCACACTAAAATTGATAAAATCCGTCAGGTAAGAGGTGAGCTTCCAATGGAAGTTGCTGATCTTGAAGATGATGTATTAGGTTTAGAAACTAGAATCCAAAAAATTAAAGGTGAGCTTGATGATTTGGAGGATGCAATTGTAACCCGTAAAAACACCATCAAAGATGCTCAAGCCAATATCAAAAGATATGATTCTCAATTAAAAGAGGTTAAAAATAACCGTGAATACGATGCTTTAACTAAAGAAATTGAAATTCAAGGTCTTGATATCCAAGTTTCTGAAAAGAAAATCAAGGAGCATGGGTTTGAAATCACTTCTAAAACCGACGTTTACAATGCTGCTTTAGCAGATTTAGACGGCCGTAAAAAAGATTTAGATGTGAAAAAAGCAGAACTTGATGTAATCACTGCAGAAACTGAAAAGGATGAAGACGATTTGATTACCAAAGCCAATAAAGCGGAAACTCAAATAGAAGACCGTTTATTGGTTGCATACAAACGTTTACGTAAAAATGCAATTAATGGCTTAGCTGTTGTAACTATCGATCGCGATTCTTGTTCAGGATGTTTCAACCAGATTCCGCCTCAACGCCAATTGGATATCCGTCAGCGCAAAAAAATTATTGTTTGCGAACATTGCGGTCGTATCCTGGTAGATGAAGCATTAACTCACGAAGTTGCTGAAGCATAATTTGCAGATACTGCATATAACAGAAACGGCTCCGAAAGAATACTTCGGAGCCGTTTCTGTTTGTATTTAAAACAAGAAGTGTATTTTAACGTTTATCCCTAAACGTTTTAAACCAAGCAAAGACGGCCTTTGTGTATATGTCCAGAATACGATTACTATTCCTTTTTATTTCGATTAACCTGCCAACGGCACTTTTCGCCAACTTCGATTTCAACACCAATTGTCAAAACGCATATAGAAGCATTTTTGAGCTTAAACTCGGTAATGCAAAAGCCTATATCAACACAGAAAAGAAAGCGCATCCAGACAACTCAATGATTCCATTGCTGGAGAATTATGTGGATTACTTCACCTTGCTGACCTCCAATAGTAAAGATGATTTTGACCGACTTAAAGCAAATAAATCCATTCGGTTGGATAAAATTGGCAACGGCGATAAGAGTTCTCCGTACTATTTGTTTGCCCAAGCAGAAATTAATCTTCAGTGGGCTTTAATCCGCAGCCGTTTCGGCGAATTTTTCAATGCAGCAATGGAAATCAGGCGCGCCAATAATCTACTTAAAGACAATACTAAAAAATTTCCTGATTTTCTATTAAATTTTAAGGGTTTAGCATTAATAAACGCTGTACTGGGAAATTTGCCAGATGGCGCACTAAAAACGGCATTAGCAACCTTTGGCTTTAAAGGCAATATGCAAAGCGGCTTAGATATGTTTGAAAAACTGACCAATGAGCTGCCTAAAAGCCAGTATTCTGCTTTTTACAATGAAACCGTTTTCTACTATTTATATGTACTTACGGATGTTGCTCATGATGATTCCTCATTTGCAAAAACGATGAAATATACGGATCACATCTCCGATACGAGTTTACTCAAAAGCTATCTTAAAGCATATGTTAGTGTGAAAACCGGCCACAGTGACGAAGCCATTGCAATTTTGAGTCGCAAACCAGAAAGTACCGTTTATCAGCCTTACCCTTATCTCGAT
Source organism: Pedobacter terrestris (assembly GCF_052343045.1). Lineage (NCBI taxonomy): Bacteria > Pseudomonadati > Bacteroidota > Sphingobacteriia > Sphingobacteriales > Sphingobacteriaceae > Pedobacter > Pedobacter terrestris. The sequence goes on from NZ_CP180264.1 coordinate 4,694,327, forward strand.
TACCTGGAAGGTATAGCGAGATTAAATAAACTAGAACCATCTGCAGCTGCATGTTTTAACCGTTTTTTACAAAATACAAAAGGCACAGACTATATTAAAGATGCAAACCTTCATCTTGGCTGGCTATCGCTTATTAACGGCAACAAAACGGCTTATAACACTTTTATAGACAGGGTAAAATCTAAAGGCTATACTTACGCTGAGCGCGATAAACAAGCGCTGAATGAGGCCAATGATGATGCTCCGAATGTGGCTTTACTCAAAGCACGTCTTCTTGCTGATGGTGGTTACATGGAGAAAGCAGAACAAAGCCTTTCCACAAAAAGTATAAATTCCTTTTCCACGCAGAAAGACAAAACTGAATTTAATTACCGAATGGCGAGAATAAAAGATGCTTTAGGCCAATTTGATGCCGCTTTGATCTACTACCAGCAAACTATAAATGCAGGTAAATCACTCAAATACTATTTCGCTGCAAATGCAGCTTTACAAATGGGCAGGATTTATGAAAGAAAACAAAACATCGCAAAAGCAAAAGCATCTTATACGCTCGCCATTGCGATGAAAAACCACCAATACGAAAGTAGTATTGAAAGTGAGGCAAAAACAGCTATAAAACGCTTAAATAATTAAAATTTGTGAATGAATGCATTGATGTGCATGCCCGCACCAACAGAAGCGAAAACAGCTACATCTCCTGGCTTAACACCGTAACCCTTGACTTTACCTTTCAATACCAAATCTAAAAGTGTTGGTACGGTAGCTACAGAACTGTTGCCAAGCCATGAAATCGTCATTGGAACCAGGTTATCCGGAACGGTTTCTTTTCCATACAATTTAAATAACCGTTTCATTATAGCAGAATCCATTTTTCCATTGGCTTGATGAACGAAAACAATATCGATATCTTCAACATCTAAACCAGATTTATCTATAGCTTTTTTAATCACCTGAGGCACCTGTACAACTGCAAATTCATACAATTTACGTCCATTCATTTTTAGGTAATAATTGCCGCTGGTTTCATCTGGATTAAAGCCTTTACCCATGGTTAGTAAACTGGCGTAATTAGAATGGGTTTCTGTTTTGTGGGCAAGCAATCCTTTCGGCGTTTCACTTTCTTCGGCTTCAAAAATTACCGCACCGGCACCGTCAGAAAAAATCATACTGTCGCGATCATGCGGATCTATGATTCTGCTCAGTGTTTCTGCACCGATAACCAAAACGCGTTTGGCATCGCCACTTTTAATATAATAATTGGCTTGTATTGCACCTTGTACCCAACCAGGACACCCGAATATTAAATCATATGCTACACAGTCAGGATTAACAATACCAATTTGTTCTTTTACTTTTGCTGCCAGAGAAGGAAGAATATCAATTCTGTTCGTATCAACACGAAGATCACCGAAGTTATGGCAGAAAATAATATAATCCAGACTTTCTTTATCTATACCTGCATTTTCGATTGCTGCCTCGGCAGCTTTGGCGCCCATATCATGGTTGAGCAATTCTTTACAGGCATATCTTCGCTCAACAATTTCAGTGATTTCAGAAAACTTATGGATAATCTCCGCGTTTCCCTTTTCCATCTTATTCCCATTCTCAAAGAAAGTCGAATTTAAAAATTCATTACCGGAAATAATATTTTCTGGAATATAGCTTCCAGTCCCGCTAATGACAGTATTTATTAATTTGCTCATAAATTATACTACATACCAAATCGGTATGCAGTATAAAACTATAGTTTAAAAATTAAATAAAGAAATTTTTTAACTAAAATCATCAATTAAAAATACAAACAACTCTTTAGGACCATGTGCGCCAAGAACGAGTGTTTTTTCAATATCTGCAGTACGACTGGGGCCCGTAATGTTACTGATCATACTTGGAATCTGATTTCCATACTTCACCTTAAGTAAAGAAAAGGCATCTTTCAAGTCTAATACCAACTGACTGGTTTTGGCAATTACAATGTGATGGTGCGGAAAAATACTCAATCTTCTGCCTGCTGCATTTGCATTACTCACCATAACACTACCGTTTCTTGCGATAAGAGATTCACAAAGCGTAATACCAACTTCGGCCTGATCAAAATCTTTATCGGTTTGATAGAAAGGAAATTCATATTTAGAAAGAAATTCTTGCAGTTCTGGTTCCCAGCAATAAATTTTACGCCACTTAAACTGATCTGCCAATTGGAGCATATTTTCGATAAAATCGATTCCATCCTCGCAAAAAATAAAATTTCCGGATACAGCCGCCAATTGTTCGGCAAATACAACCTCTAAAGGATCTGTGTTTAATGGATACAATCGGCTTTCTTCCAAATTGGGATAAGGATTTTCCTTTTTTTCCAAAAGGGCTTTCCTAATCTTTTTGAGCATTTGTTCTTTAGCAGTTGTATTTTCCTTCATCATTAAAAAAAAGCTTCCCTAGTTTTGAGAACTAGGGAAGCAAATGTATTGTTTTTGAAATTATAATTATGCTTCTACAGGAGTAATTTGTCCTGGCGTACCACTTTCAGCTTCATTTTCAAATAAACGTTTTCCGAAAATGGCTTCTAAATCATCTTTAAAAAGCACTTCTTTTTCGATCAGAATATCTGCAAGCTGAATTAGCTTATCTTTGTTGTCTTCAAGCAATTTGATTGCTCTTTGATATTGGCCTTCAATCAATGTAGAGATTTCGCGATCGATGGTTAAGGCAGTGTCTTCAGAATATGGTTTTGAGAAGTTATATTCATTCTGACCTGAAGAATCGTAATAGGTGATATTTCCAAGCTTATCGTTCAAACCATAAATGGTTACCATTGCACGCGCTTGTTTGTTTACTTTTTCCAAATCGCTCAAAGCGCCGGTAGATATCGTATCGAACATTACTTTTTCTGCAGCTCTTCCGCCCATCGTTGCACACATTTCATCCAACATTTGGTGCGGACGAACAATTAAACGTTCTTCCGGCAAATACCAGGCTGCGCCTAAACTTTGTCCGCGCGGCACAATAGTTACCTTAATAAGCGGAGCTGCGTGTTCCAACAACCAACTCACAGTTGCGTGGCCAGCCTCATGAATCGCAATTGCGCGTTTTTCACTTGGCGTGATAATTTTGTTTTTCTTTTCAAGGCCTCCAACAATACGGTCAACAGCATCTAAGAAATCTTGTTTATCAACTGCCGATTTATTTTTACGTGCTGCAATCAAAGCCGCTTCATTACAAACATTTGCAATATCTGCACCAGAAAAGCCAGGAGTTTGTTTAGCTAAAAATTCGGTATCCAATTCTTCAGATTTTTTAAGCGGGCCAATATGAACCTCGAAAATCTGTTTACGTTCTACAACATCCGGCAAGTCTACATATATCTGTCTGTCAAAACGACCTGCTCTTAACAATGCTTTATCTAAAACGTCTGCTCTGTTGGTTGCTGCAAGAATAATAACATGTGTATTGGTACCAAAACCATCCATTTCAACCAACAATTGGTTTAATGTATTTTCTCTTTCATCATTACCTCCCATTACACCATTCTTACCGCGTGCGCGACCTATCGCATCAATTTCATCGATAAAAATGATACATGGTGATTTATCTTTTGCTTGTTTAAACAAATCGCGAACGCGTGATGCACCAACACCTACGAACATTTCTACGAAGTCAGATCCTGAAAGTGAGAAAAATGGAACTTGAGCCTCGCCGGCAACAGCCTTTGCAAGCAAGGTTTTACCTGTACCTGGTGAACCTACCAACAATGCTCCTTTTGGTATTTTTCCACCTAAATCGGTATATTTTTTTGGATTTTTAAGAAAATCCACAATTTCCATTACTTCTGTTTTGGCTTCTTCCAATCCGGCAACATCGTTAAATGTTATGCTTACCTGGCTTTCTTTATCGAATAACTGCGCCTTTGATTTTCCAATACTGAAAATCTGACCACCGCCGCCAGCGCCACCGCCCATTCTACGCATCATAAAAATCCAGAAACCAATCAGCAACAATACCGGAAGGATGATACTTAAAAACCAACTTGCTAATGGATTGCTCCGACTTGTTTTTTCGGCTACAATTCTTCCGCGATCTGCCGGAAGATCTTTTTGAGATTCTACCAACTGTTTGTCCAATCCATCCATTGTTCCGGCGTTAAAATAAACTGGCGGATTAGAATTTACATTTAAAGAACTATTGGTTTTATAGGCTTTATATTCTGGTTTATCCAGACTTGCTTTTTTAAGATAAACCTCGGCTCTAACCAGGTCATCAGATTTGTAGGCAACTACTTTTTCAACGTCGCCGGCTACCAACATTTTTTCAAATGTAGGGTAGGTAATTTCTTTCCCGCCGTCTCCGCTCAAAAGATATTGAGCAGCAACAATGGCCACAATAATCGCCGCGTAAACCCAGAAAATATTGAATTTTGATCCTTTCTGTGGTTTTTTAGGGATATTGGGCATTCTTCTCCCGGGTTTCTCGTTTTTATTTTGCTTATCGTTCATCTGTTTTTCAAAAATTAATTTTGGAAATTAAGCACTCTGATAGTTGGTGCTTTCGGCATCGCCCCAAAGTTCTTCGATGCCATAAAAGTGACGTTTTTCCGTCTTGAAGATGTGTACAACCACATCAAAATAATCAAGAATAACCCAATCTGCAGATTCAAATCCTTCTTTATGTCTGGGATCCGTCTGCGTGGCTTTATAAATCTCTTTTTCTACGCTATCGGCGATAGCCTTTACCTGAGTCCCGGAGTTGGCACTCGTAATAATAAAATAATCCGCTACAGAAGTATGAATATCCCGAAGGTCTAACCGCACTATATCTTCGCCTTTTTTCTCTTGGATGCCATGAACGGCCAATTCAGAAAGGTATGTTGAAAGGGTTACTATTTTCTTTTTTACCATTAAAATGCTTTAATTTTGGAATTACAATATTATAAATTCAACACTTGCAAAATAACACTTTTTCGACACTATTTGTTGGTCAAAATTTAATCAAATTAAAAGAAGTTGATTCTACTAATAACTTTTTAAAAAATTTGTTGTCAAATTCCGAGCCATTAACAGAAGGAACTGTAATTATGGCAGATAATCAGTTTGCCGGCCGTGGACAACAAGGTAATGTCTGGCTTTCAATGCCTGGAAAGAATATCAGCATGAGCTTGTATTTTAAACCGTTTTTCTTGCCTTTACAAAAACAGTTTTACCTTAATATCATCACTAGTTTAGCGGTAAGCGAAGCTTTATCGCTTTTTATACCTGAGGGAATATCGGTTAAATGGCCAAATGACATTTACCATTACAACAAAAAACTAGGCGGAATACTAATTGAGAACAGCCTGTCAGGCATTATGATTAAATCAACCATTATCGGCATTGGCATAAATGTTAATCAAGGCATTTTTAACGCAGATATTGAACAAAAAGCTGCTTCAGTCATTCAAATTTTACAAAAAGAAATCCATTTGAATGACATTATCGATAAAATATTTGTTTTAATGGAAAAATACTACCTAATTTTGAAATCAGGTGGTTATAAAACGCTCCACGAACACTATCTCAATCGGCTGTACAACTTTAAAGTTAAAGCGAATTATAAATCAGGAAGCGATTATTTTGATGGAACGATCGAAGGTATAGATGAAGATGGGCGGTTAGTTGTTGAAGTAAATGGAGATCAAAGATACTTCAATTTTAAAGAAATAGAATTTTTACACTCAATAAATACACACAAATGAAAAAAATCACATTAATCCTGGCAATGGTAATGTTTACTGTTGCAGGCGCTTTTGCTCAGATTGAGAAACCCGTAACCTGGGCCTACACAGCAAAAAAAGTTGGCAATAATGAAGCAGTTGTTTACATTAAAGCGTCTATTGAAGACAGATGGCACATTTATTCTCAAAATGTGAAAGATGGCGGCCCCGTTAAAACAACATTTACTTTCTCTCCGTCTAAAGACTTTGCCTTGGTAGGAAAAACAGCAGAACCAAAAGCCATTGTGAAATACGAAGATACCTTCAAAATGAACGTAGCATATTTCGAAAATGCTGTGATTTTTCAGCAAAGAATTAAATTGAATAAAGGCGCTACCGCAGTAAAAGGCAAAGTAGAATACATGGTGTGTAACGACAAACAATGTTTGCCTCCGGAAGAAGTTGAATTTAGCGTTCCCGTTAAATAACTGACAATTAATTATTTACAAACAGTCCCGTTTTTTATTGGGACTGTTTCTTTTTAAAGTAAAATCTCCCTAATGTTTAGTGCGATAAACCGTTGATTGATAAATTATTCTTAATTTCACGCTCCAAAACTCACACACAAACACACAAATGAAAAAGATTTTATTTTTTACTTTAATGGCGGCGCTATTTCTCATGCTTCCTGCTGTTAAAAGTTACGCATTAGTAACTCAAGACACCACCCTGACCGCACCACCAGACGATATGGTGTTTACTGAAGTTGGTTCTGCACAAGATAGCGCAGCCAATGCATTGGTTAAAGATTCTGTAAGCACAGATACGGTAAAGAAAACCCAAACTTCTCCTGTAGAAAAAACCACAACAGATAACTCAGAAAAACTAACGCTTTGGCAAACTTTTATTAAAGGGTTGATTGGCGGCTTTCTGGCCTTCTTAATGCCTTGTATTTTTCCAATGGTTCCGCTTACAATCAGCTATTTTACAAAAAGAGCCGGAAGCAGACAAAAGGGGATAGGCCAGGCACTTATTTACGGCGCATCCATAATTGTAATTTATGTCGTTTTTGGCTTGCTCATTACCTTACTTTTCGGTTCAGGAAAATTAAATGAACTGAGCAGCAGTGGGTGGTTTAATCTTGCATTTTTTATTTTACTCGTAGTATTTGCAATCTCATTTTTTGGGGCATTTGAAATTACCCTACCAAGCTCTTTTGTAAATAAAATTGATCAAAAAGCGGATTCAAGCAAAGGTTTAGGCGGCATTTTCTTTATGGCTGCTTCTCTTGCATTAGTTTCTTTCTCTTGCACAGGTCCAATTATTGGCACATTACTGGTAGAAGCAAGTTCAAAAGGAAACATTTTAGGCCCTGCGGTAGGAATGTTTGGTTTTGCATTAGCACTGGCATTACCATTTACACTGTCAGCGATTTTCCCTGGATTTTTAAGCAGTATGCCAAAATCCGGCGGATGGTTAAATAGCGTAAAGGTATGTTTAGGTTTTCTAGAATTGGCTTTGGCATTGAAATTTTTATCTGCTGCGGATTTAGTTTGGCACTGGGAGTGGTTTGACAGAGAGATTTTCCTATCCTTATGGATCGTAATATTTATTTTGATGGGTATTTATCTGCTTGGCAAAATCAAGTTTTCTCATGACAGTGACGTTCCATACGTATCGGTTCCAAGACTATTTTTTGCAATCATCTCATTTTCATTTGCCATGTACATTGTACCTGGTTTGTGGGGTGCGCCTGTAAATATTTTAAGCGGTCTTGCGCCACCATTCAATACCCAAGATTTTGTACTTGGAGGCAACTCTTCCGCATCAGCAAATACAACGCCCTCCGGATTTCCCGCTCAGGTAAAATACAGCGACTTACTACATCCACCACGTGGGTTTAATGCTTTCTTTGACCTTGAAGAAGGATTGGAGTATGCAAAAAAAGTCAATAAACCTGTAATGATTGATTTTACCGGGCATGCTTGCGTAAATTGCCGCGAAATGGAAGACCGGGTTTGGATAAATCCAGAAGTGGGCCGTTTAATTAAAGACGAATTTGTTTTAATTCAACTATATGTGGACGAAAGATCTGTACAAATGCCTGCTGAAAAAGTACATAGATCAGAAATTCTACGTAAAGACACCAAAGATCTCGGAACTTGGAACGCTGATTTTCAGGCAACAAATTATAATGCAAACTCACAACCATTTTATGTTCTTACCGGACAAGACCTAAAACCTCTTGTTCAGCCGCAAGGCGCAATATTTGACGCTAAAGAATATGCTGCATACTTACAAAGTGCGTTAGATGTATTCAAAAGCCAAAAAAAAGCAAATGAATAAAATACAGAATATAGGCGTTCTAACTTCTGGAGGAGATTCTCCGGGCATGAATGCTGCCATTAGGGCCGTAGTACGGACCTCGATTTATTATGACATACAAGTAACCGGATTTATCCGTGGTTACGAAGGATTGATTAACAATGATTTCATCCCAATGGACAGAAAATCTGTTGCAAACATCATTCAACGTGGAGGAACCATCCTTAAAACTGCACGTAGTGAGGCATTCAGAACACCTGAAGGACGGAAAATTGCTTATGAAAATTTAAAAGCCCACGGCATTGATGCACTTGTTGTTATTGGTGGCGATGGAACCTTCACCGGTGCGAATGTTTTCTCAGAAGAGTTTGACTTCCCCATTATGGGAATGCCGGGCACTATTGATAACGATTTGGCAGGAACAGACTTTACTATTGGTTACGATTCTGCACTAAATACTGTTATTGATGCCGTTGACCGTATCCGCGATACTGCAGAATCTCACGACCGTCTATTCATCGTTGAAGTAATGGGACGTGATTCTGGATTAATCGCTTTGCGAAGCGGAATTGGTGCCGGTGCAGAAGCGATTATGATTCCGGAAGCAAATATGAATGCAGATGACATTTTACACAAACTGGAACACAGCCGCAAAGACAAATCTTCAAAAATCATTATCGTTGCAGAAGGCGATGATGCTGGCGGAGCATTTAAAGTAGGCGAGATCCTTCAAAAGAATTATCCGCATTACGATACTAAAGTTTCTGTTTTGGGCCATATTCAACGCGGTGGAAAACCAACTTGTATGGATCGCGTTTTGGCTAGTCAACTTGGTGTTGCTGCAGTTGAAGGCTTAGTAAATGGCGAACGCGGTAAAATGGCTGGTATAATCGATAAAGAAATTGTTTTCACACCTTTCGATCATGCAATCAAACATATTGATGCCGAAAAGGTAAGTACCAGATGGTTGAAATTAATTGATATTCTATCGTTTTAAAAAGAGAAAGTCCCGCCAAATAAATTTAGCGGGACTTTTTACTTATAAATCTTCCAGTATTACGGCGGTTCCGCTGGCGGTTACCATAAGCATACTGCCACCCTGGCCAACGGTTTCATAATCTAAATCGACACCAACAATTGCGTTTGCGCCCATTGCAGATGCATATTGCTGCATTTCGTTTACGGCTATATCTTTTCCTTCTCGCAATACGCGCTCATAAGAACCAGAACGGCCACCAACAATATCGCGGATTCCGGCAAACAAATCTTTGAAGATATTTGCACCTATAATGGTTTCTCCAGTGACCAGACCAATGTATTTTACTATTCTTTTGCCCTCAACAGAAGGCGTTGTGGTTACTAACATAGTTTTGTATTTGTTTTTAGAACGGCAAAATCCAGAAATGTTACATCTTTTCGCAACACAAATGCAGATTAGCTTTTAAAATTACAGCAATAAATCGCCAATTTCCTTCCAGGTATTTACCCTTTCATATTCGTTAATGAGTAAGTTGTGCGGGGAAGTAAACAACAGTGGCCGGCCATCAAAATTGGTGAAATTTTTAATTCTGTCGTCAATAATAATATCTGCGCGCACAATTTTATTGCCACAGAACATAATGTGTTGCCAGTCAATAAACGGAAAATGATCTGCTAACCAATCGTATTTATCCGTGAGCGAATTTCTAAATTCCATCGCCGCAGAAACAATATATACGTCGTACTTTTCTTGAAGGGCTTTAATGACGGTTTGGCTGTCGGCAATAACTTCTAAATCGCGAAAGAAACCAGGCTCGTTAATATATTCAAACCATTTGCGGTTTACTTCTTCGGGTACGTGATGATATATTTCGTTTCCGGCATCAATCTTTAAATCTAATGGAACGTTATAATCTCGGTTGTATAATTTTATAAATTTTGTTAGAGCGTCGGCAATTACCTCGTCCATATCAATTGCAATTCTTTTCATTCGTATATTCTGGTTCTGTGCTGGTAAATATGCTGAAAACAAAGAAATTAAACTATGTTTTTAATTTCCAGTATTTTAGTTATCTTTGCAGCCCCGCAGTACGAAGCTCCGGGAACTATGTTGAATACATAATCAAAACTAAGAAATGGCAACTAAAATCAGATTGCAAAGATTCGGTAAAAAAGGAAAACCTTTTTTCCACGTAGTGGTAGCAGATTCTCGTGCTCCACGTGATGGTAAATTCATTGAGCGTTTAGGTTCTTATAACCCAAACACCAATCCTGCTACTATCGATATTAATTTCGACAAAGCTTTAGACTGGGTAACCAAAGGTGCTGAGCCTACGGATACTGCTCGCGCAATTTTATCTTACAAAGGTGTTTTATATAAAAAACACTTAGAAGGTGGCGTGAAAAAAGGTGCTTTAACTCAAGAACAAGCAGATGAAAAATTTGCAACTTGGTTAGATGCGAAGTCTGGCAAAATCTCTGGTAAAACAGAAGGCTTGGCAACTTCAAAAGCAGAAGCACGTAAAACTGCTTTAGCAGCAGAAGCGAAGAAAAAAGAAGACAGAGCAGCAGCTATTGCAGCTAAAAATGCTCCGGTTGCAGAAGAAGTTGTTGAAGAAACTCCTGAAGCGACTGAAGAAGCTCCTGCAGCAGAAGCAACTAAAGAAGAAGGCGCAGAATAATTTAATTTATTTTGATGCAACAAATAGCGCCCCGATTTATCGAGGCGCTATTTCTATTTTAAGACAAAAGCTATAAAAATCTGCGTTCGGGAACATTCCAAAACCCAGAAAAGCACAAAAACCCTTTCGGTAAACATGAAACACGAAGAAGCATTTTATATTGGCTACGTTACAAAAACTCGCGGATTAAAAGGAGAAGTTCAGTTATTTTTTGAATTTGACGATTACGAACAACTCGCCTTTGATATTGTTTTTGCCGATATGAATGGGAAGTTAGTGCCTTACTTTGTTTCATCAGCAAAACTTCAGGCCAATAAAACAGGTTATTTTAACTTTGACGACATCGACCACATCGATAAGGCACAACCTCTTTTAAAAAAGAAATTGTATTTACCGCTTTCACAAATGCCAGAACGTGGCGAAGACGAGTTTTACTATACAGATCTTAAAGGTTTTATAGCTGTAGATGAAATTTTGGGCGAGCTTGGCGAAATTCTGGAAGTGCATGAATATCCGCAACAGTTTGTTGCTTCTGTAATGTATAAGGATACCGAGATTCTTTTTCCTTTGAATGAAGATTTTATCGTAGAAATAGATGACGAAGAAAAAAGATTAAACCTGGATTTACCAGACGGCCTTTTGGATATTTATCTTCAGCAATAAACACCGTAAACTTTTCTACAGGCTTTTCCGTTTTACTTGCATGAGGCAGGTTTTAATTCTAATCATTGTAATATTGGTCTGGTTTGGTTGCAAGCCTGAGAAACGCAATACAAAAAATGCGGTTACAGAAAATAAAGGGAATATTGTAAAAAAACCAACCTTGCAGGATTCTGTTGAACAGGCCTCAACCAAAATTTTAACTGCGCTTAAAAACAAAGATTATCCGGCCTTTGCAGCAACTTTTCATCCGGTAGATGGCGTTCGCTTTTCTCCTTACGGGTATATTGATCCAACACATAAACATATTTTAGGAAAAGATTTTAGCGAAGCAATAGCCAAAAACTGGACCTTAACCTGGGGACATTATGACGGGAGCGGAGAGGCCATTAAACTTAAAGTAAAACCCTATATAGAGCAATATATCTACAACGCCGACTACCTAAATGCAGATGAAAAAAGTTTTGATGATTTTATTGGCAAAGGAAATACCATAAACAACCTGAAAGAATCCTATCCAAATCTCCACTTTATAGAATATTATTTTAAAGGCAAAGACGAAAAAAACAAAGGTTTAGACTGGACCAGCTTAAAACTTGTTTTCAAAAAGTTAGAGAACCAGTATTATCTGGTGGCGATCATCCACGATCAATGGACGATTTAATGTTTTCCGATTGATAAATAATTTGCCCATTAAACTTACCTTTGCGCCATGCGTTTTGATATCATAACCGTTATACCCGGCTTGCTAGAAAGCCCTTTTGCCCATTCTATTTTACAGCGTGCACAGAAGAAAGGAATTGCCGAAATTTTTGTACATAACCTTCGCGATTATTCTACACATAAACAAAAAAGTGTAGACGATTACCAATACGGTGGCGGCAGCGGAATGGTAATGATGATTGAACCCTTTGCAAACTGCATTGAAAAGTTACAGGCAGAACGCGAATACGATGAGATCATCTTTATGAGTCCGGATGGAGTAACCCTAAATCAAAGCATGGCCAATGAATTATCGGATAAAAAAAATATCATGATTCTTTGCGGCCACTATAAAGGAATTGACCAGCGTATACGAGACATTTATGTAACACGTGAAATTTCTGTTGGCGATTATGTGTTAAGCGGAGGAGAACTTCCGGCTGCGATTGTTGTAGATGCAGTTGTTCGTTTAATCCCTGGGGTGTTAAACGATGAAACCTCTGCGCTATCGGACAGTTTTCAAGGCGAATTATTAGACGCACCTGTATATACACGCCCGGCAGATTGGAAAGGCCATAAAGTGCCCGAAATTTTACTCAGCGGACACGAGGCAAAAGTGAATGAATGGCGCCATGAACAGGCGCTGGAGCGTACACAGAAACGACGCCCTGACCTTTTGAAATAGAAGCAATTAACCCTTTGAAATGTGGATTTCAAAAAGATTGTGGAAAAAATTAAAATAGACTTTTTTATTCCAAAAAAATTACCTAATATTGCAATCCGAATTTCACGGGTTGAAATATCGATTTAATAGCTTAAAATCATGGATTTAGTAAAATTTGTTGAAGAGCAGGCCATCGCGAAAAAAGATTTCCCTGCGTTCAAGTCTGGCGATACAGTGAGCGTACACTATAAAATTCGCGAAGGTAATAAAGAACGTATTCAGATTTACCAAGGTGTTGTTATACAACGTAATAGTGCGGGTGCAAACGAAACTTTCACCGTTCGTAAAATGAGCAACGGTATTGGTGTTGAGCGTATCTTCCCTTTCAGTTCTCCAAACATCGAGAAAGTGGAAGTGAATAGCTATGGTAAAGTTCGTAGAGCAAAATTATTCTACCTACGTGCTTTAACTGGTAAAGCTGCTCGTATCAAATCTAAAAGAGTATAATTTATACCATTATATAAAAAACCTCCCCGATAATTTATCTGGGAGGTTTTTTTGTTTAGCAAAATTTTGCGTGTCATCATCTCGCAAAGCGATTTAAAAAGCGCTTTAACCAATTTTTTATGTCAGCATGCTAGATTATTCCATTTTTAACGAAGTGTTCTGGGGAAATACAATAAAAGAATATTGCCTCTTCGGAACCATTTTTTTATTAGGAATTATATTTAAAACCATTGTTTCCCGTTTGCTTAGCAAATTATTGTTTAAGCTTTTTCAGCGCTTTTCGAGCCAGGGACATGACGATACTTTTGTAGAATTGTTATTGAAGCCAATTGAGGTTTTTATCCTTTTTGGCACGCTTTATCTTTCTATCAATCAACTTAAACACCCGCTTGAAGTTGCCATTTTCCATTACCATAAAATGGTTGGGAAAAACAAAGAATTAATTCCGGTTACTTTAGGCGAATGTATAGACCGCATTTTTCTTTTTCTGATTATTTTATCCATCTTTTGGATCATCTTGAGAATTATTGACTTTATCAGTCATGTACTTTCTTATCGCGCCTCTTTAACAGCAAATAAATCAGACGATCAACTGGTTCCATTTTTAAAAGAACTGTTCAAAACCATTGTTGTATTTATTGGTTTTTTTACGCTGCTGGGTTTCGTTTTCGAAGTAAATGTCCTCACACTGATCACTGGTTTAGGTATCGGCGGTATCGCCATCGCATTAGCAGCAAAAGAAAGCCTGGAAAATCTACTCGGTTCATTTACTATTTTTCTGGACAAACCTTTTGTAGTTGGCGATCTGGTAAAAGTAGACGGAGTTGAAGGAACAGTAGAAAAAGTTGGTTTTAGAAGCACGCTGATCAGAACATCAGAAAAAACGATGGCTACGATTCCAAACAAAGGAATGATTGATGGTGTGCTGGAAAACATGAGTCTTAGAAACTTCAGACGCGTAAAATTTTCATTCGGAATTACATACGAAACCGATGCCGAAACCATTAAAAAAATTGTAGGCGAAATTAAAAGCTACATCCGTGAACACGAAGCGACAAGCGCAGATGGAAATGCATATTTTGAAGGTTTTGGAGATTCTGCTTTAAATATTGAAGTGATTTATTTTGTTTCGATTACGGCCTACAACGACTATTTAACGGTGAAAGAAGAAATCAATTTCAAAATTATGGAGATTGTAATGCGCAACAAGTCTGATTTTGCCTATCCAACACAGCGCTTGATCAGTGATCAGACAACGCATACAGATCATAAAGAAGTAGGCAACGATACGATGGATTAATTATACACCAATAAATTGTCTCTGGCGTATAAAACCTTTGCTTCAATTGTGGGTTAATTAAAGATATACCTTAAATTTGCGCCTTGAATATTCGCGATTTAATAAACAGATACAAAACCGATGAACGGGTAACTGGCTTTACGCAAGCGTTAAACAGTTCTAAAAATCCTAAAATTCAATTAAAGGGTTTGGTGGGTTCATCAGACGCAGTTGTTGCGCTATCCTCCTATTTTCTTTTGCACAAACCAATGCTTTTTATTTTTCCCGATAGGGAAGAAGCGGCATATTTCCAATCCGATCTGGAAAGTATTTTGGATAAACAAGTCTTGTTATTTCCTTCTTCTTACCGTAAATCTTTTGATTTTACGCAAGTAGATACGGCGAATGTTTTGGCCAGGGCCGAAGTTTTAAATGAATTGAACCACGATTCTGAATATGGAAAAATTGTGGTTTCTTATCCCGAAGCTATTGCCGAAAAAGTAATTGACCGTTCTGCACTCGAAAAAAACACACTGGAAATCTCTCTCGGCGCTAAATTGGGCATAGATTTTATCAATGAATTTTTAATTGATTACGATTTTGACCGCAGCGATTTTGTGTATGAACCGGGGCAATTTTCTATCCGTGGTGGTATTGTAGATATTTTTTCTTTTTCTTCTGATCTGCCTTACCGCATCGAGTTTTTTGGCGATGAAGTAGAAAGCATCAGAAGTTTCGAAATAGAAAGCCAGCTTTCGGTTTCCGATGTAAAATCATTAACAATTGTTCCAAATGTACAAGCTAAATTTCTGACCGAAAGCAACATTAGTATTCTAGATTATATAGATGCAGATACGCAACTCTGGTTTAAGGATGTAGAATTTACTTTAGATATTGTTAAAGGCGGTTTTAAGAAAGCGGTAGAACTGTGGAAAGCTTTGTCTTTGGCAGATAAGGCACAAAACCCCGAATGGATTGATCCTAAATTTGCATTTACAGACGAGCGTTTGCTTGGAGATCATCTTCAGGATTTTCCTATAACAGAGTTCGGCAAGCAATTTTTTTATAAAACAGATTTACGTTTCGAGTTTGAAACCAAACCACAACCTTCTTTCAATAAAGACTTTAATTTACTGATCCACAATCTAAAAGAAAATGAGAAAGAAGGAATCATAAATTTCATCTTTACAGATTCTCCAAAGCAGGTTGAACGGCTATATGCCATTTTAGAAGACATTGATAAAACCGCAAAGTTTACACCGGTAAACAGTATGTTGCGCGAGGGTTTTATCGATCCAAAACTGGATCTGGCCTTTTATACCGATCACCAGATTTTTGATCGTTACTACAAATACAAACTCAAAAAAGGTTATCAGCGCAGTCAGGCTATAACATTAAAAGAACTTCGGGAACTAAAACCCGGAGATTATGTTACCCATATTGATCATGGAATTGGAAAATATGCCGGTTTAGAAAAAGTAGAAGTAAACGGCAAAACCCAGGAAATGATTCGTTTGGTTTATGCAGATAATGATTTGCTTTATGTAAACATCAATTCGTTAAACCGCATTGCAAAATATAGCGGCAAAGATGGTGGCGCACCAAAAATGAATAAGCTGGGTACCGATGCCTGGGACAAACTGAAAAAGACCACTAAAAAAAAAGTTAAAGACATAGCCCGCGATTTAATTAAGCTTTATGCGCTTAGGAAAACGCAGGCCGGAACTGCCTTTTCTCCTGATGGCTATATGCAAACCGAACTGGAAGCTTCATTTATCTATGAAGATACGCCAGATCAATTAAAAGCCACTCAAGATGTTAAAAAGGATATGGAATCGCCACATCCAATGGATCGGTTGGTTTGTGGTGATGTAGGTTTCGGTAAAACTGAAATTGCCGTACGTGCAGCTTTCAAAGCGGTTGCAGAAGGCAAACAAGCTGCAATACTGGTTCCAACAACAATTCTTGCACTACAGCATTTTAAAACCTTTTCTTCGCGTTTAAAAGATTTTCCCGTAACGGTAGATTATATAAACCGTTTTAAAACCAGCAAACAGATTAAAGATACTTTGGCAGAGGCTGCCGCGGGTAAAGTAGACGTATTGATCGGAACACATCGTTTATTGAGTAAAGATGTGAAGTTTAAAGATCTGGGCATCATGATTATTGATGAAGAACAGAAATTTGGCGTAACCGCTAAAGAAAAATTAAAAGCTTTGCGGGTAAATGTAGATACGCTTACGCTAACCGCAACACCAATTCCAAGAACACTTCACTTTTCATTAATGGGCGCAAGAGATTTGTCTATCATCAGCACGCCACCACCAAACCGGCAACCCGTTAGCACAGAATTGCATGTATTTAACGATAAATTGATTCAAGAAGCGGTACAATTTGAACTGGATCGTGGCGGACAGGTATTTTTTATTCACAATAGGGTGAATGATTTGCCTCAATTGGGTGGACTAATCAAAAAACTGGTTCCAAAGGCACGTATAGGCATTGCACACGGGCAATTAGATGGAGATGCGCTGGAAGATGTAATGCTCGACTTCATCAATGGGGAAAAAGACGTTCTTGTGGCAACAACAATTATCGAAGCGGGTCTGGATATACCAAATGCCAATACCATAATCATAAACCATGCGCACATGTTCGGTTTAAGTGATCTTCACCAAATGCGCGGCCGTGTTGGACGGAGCAATAAAAAAGCCTTTTGTTATTTACTATCTCCGCCACTTTCTACTTTAACTTCTGAAGCGAGAAAAAGACTAAGTGCAATTGAAGAATTTTCTGATCTTGGCAGTGGTTTTAACGTTGCAATGAGAGATTTGGATATTCGAGGAAGCGGAAATCTACTTGGAGCAGAACAAAGTGGATTCATCGCAGAAATTGGTTTTGAAATGTACCACAAGATTTTGGATGAAGCCATTCAGGAACTCAAAGAAGCTGAATTTAAAGGCCTCTTTGAGAATGAGCCTGCAAGGCCTTTTGTAGGTTTTACACAAATCGATACAGATCTGGAATTGTATATTCCAGACGCATACATAACCAACATAACAGAGCGATATAATCTGTATACAGAATTATCCAAACTGGATACCGAAAACGAACTGAACATTTTTGAAAAGGATCTTGCAGATCGTTTCGGCCCGGTTCCACCGCAGGTAAAAACCATGTTGAGCGTTGTTCGTTTACAATGGCTGGGTAAAAAACTTGGTTTTGAGAAAATCAGTTTTAAGAAAAATACGCTGCGCGGATATTTCCTGAGCGACAAACAATCGGCCTACTTTGATTCTGAAATTTTTAATAAAATCCTGAATTTCGCACAAAATCACCCAAGAATGTGCAATTTAAAAGAAGTTAAAAACACTTTGAGAATTGCATTCGATAATATCGCGACGGTGGAAGAAGCTATTCAAGTTTTAGAACTAATTGATTAAAAACGTTAATTGAGTCAGCCTGTTGACGGAATTAAGGTTTTAACGTCAATCACTTTTTTTGGAGAACCTAAGACCAACACGAGATTGATTTAGTTGAGGTAAAAGACGGCCAGTTAACTGCGGTTGATTTTAAATGGACCAATCAAAAGAAGAAAGTGCCCGGCTTTTTTGCCAAAAACTACCCGAATGCATCTTTCACCATAATAAATAAAGACAATTACTTAGATTTTATCATTTAAAAATGGATCCAAAACTGCTGATCGATTTAGTGAATATGAAAATGCCTTACGGGAAGTATAAAGGATATTTAATTTGCAATATCCCTGAAAGTTATTTGCTTTGGTATAAAGACAAAGGTTTTCCTAAAGGAAAATTAGGTGATTTAATGGCCACAATGTTTGAAATTAGAGTAAATGGCCTGGAATATTTATTAACGCCGTTAAAACGGTAAATTAGCAGAACATACAAGTTACGTTCTGCTAATAAATTTTAAATTTCACAGCCATTTTCGTCGCAAATTGCGTCATCACTTTTGTTTAATGAAGTCCATGTAGTTTTTGGCTGCGCCGCTTTCCACTCATTAAAACCTTTTGTTAATGCTTCTTTAAAAGCATCTACTGGTTGCGCGCCAGAAATGGCAAATTTTCTGTCTAGCACAAAAAATGGAACACCTCTTACGCCAATATTTTGCGCTTCATAAAGATCGTAACGAACAGCTTCTTTGAACTCTTCTCCAGATAACATATTCTCTGTTTCAGACCGGTCGAGGCCAATTTCTGCAGCAATGTCAAGTAAAATGCTCAGCTCGCCGATATTTTTTCCATGTACAAAGTGTGCTTCAAAAAAAGCTTCCTCCGCTGCATTTTGTAAACCATGTTTAGCTGCTAAATGGATAACCCGATGTGCATTAAATGTATTTGCTGGGATATTGGTGTCAAAATTAATGGTTAAACCAGTATTTGCCGCCATATCTACCACCTGTTTAGTCATCTGTTTAGCCTGCGCTACGCTCATTCCTTTGCTTTTAGACAGATGTTCGTAAACATTTTCGTTAGTGGTGTTGTGGTATTCCGGACTTAACTGGAAGCTCTTCCATTCAACATCAATTTCATTTTTAAAAGGCAATTGTTCTATTGCTTTCTCAAAATGGCTTTTACCAATATAACAAAAAGGACACATTACGTCCGACCAGATTTCTACTTTCATACCGCAAAATTATGCTGAAAAACCGGCCAGATGGTAAGCTAAAAGTAAAGTTAACGCCAGACAATGGCAACATTGCCAGGCGTTAACATCAGAATAATTTTCCGGCCAGCTGTATTTATTGTTTGTATAACTGGTTAAACAATAACTTAAATGTTCCATGCGTTTGTGCCCTGAAGGTAATTTCAGGCCCGAAAGCATACAGTGTTCCTTTGCCAATCTGAGATTGAAAACTGGTTATGCCATCTTTTAGATAGGCTTGACCCCATGCCCAGCCACTGCGAAGTGCCGTATTAGAATTAAACCACATAAGCGGTTCAATTTTGTACGCTGATGATGAAGATGTGTCGATTCTAAAAACCGGACTTTCATCAAAGTAAACATCTGTAAATTTATCTAAACCCCAGTTCGCAGCTTTCGCCTGATCAATTTCTGTCTGCAGAACACTTCCTGGGATATAGTATTTTTCATCCGGAAGTTTAGTTTCCTTTCCACCAATGTTTTCTACTATTGCATTTTTAACCGGCAATCCCAATTGATAGGCAAGATTTGTACTGCTGCCCATCGTCACAATGCGGCCGCCATCTTCCATAAATTTTTTAAGCTGAGGGATAGAATTTTCGGAAGTAATTCTGCCAATACGATTTTTATATTCTTCGGGAACATCTTCCGGTTTAGGGCCAAAATTGCGCATACTACTATTTGCACCAACAGCCGGAATTGCTCCGCCAACAAAAACAATTACGTCGTATTTGGATTTCAGGTTTCCGGCATCAATATCTTTTGCGTAAACCAGTTCTACCGCATAATGGTATTGTTCCATCATCCACCTAATCCATCCAGAAGGCATAGAACCTCCATAAACATCCCAAAGAGCAATCCTGGCTTTTGACACTTTAGCTTTATTTTTTGGTTCATTTCCAGCTGTCGATTTTACATTCGCTTTTTGCAAAACCCCAATTGCTTTAGCCGAACTTTTTACATAAAAATTTCCATTGGATAAATCTCTCTCTACCGCGATATCTGCATTCAAAAGATCGTTCACCGCGGTAAAAGAATCATTTTGCTTTGCGCTAAGAATAAATCCTTTCCCTTTCGCAACGGTATTTTCAGGGGATAGCAATACACCGGTTTCCAAAATTTTGAATGGCCCGGAAAAATCATTTAGTATACGATCAAATTTCACATTCATCAGATAAGCTAGAGTCCAACCAGCAGCATCATAAGGCGCAATCGGTGGCCCGCCTGGATATTTGAAATCATTCGGGTGATCTTGTGGTTCAAACATATCAAGAACGTGTGGCCTGAAAGCCTGATTGGTTTTCACGATATAACTTCCGGCAGGATATTTTTTCCCTTCTACAGTAAAATCTGCAGTTGCTTTCTGAACAACAATTCCGGTTTTAATGAGCGCATTTAAGAACTTAATTGCCGTATTAAAATCTGGCTGATTTGCCGAAAGAATATATCCGCGTGCATCGCGGTTTGCCGGGTTATTCATTACCGTATCAAAAGCTTTCATGCTAAAAGAACGGCGGCCGCTAAAATCTGCATTTTTAGGTTCGGCTTTATCTGCAGCCGTTATTGCATCTATTTTTTTAGGAGAGAAAGACCAATTGTCCTTTTGCCCTCTTTCTATAGAATTTTTGCCCATCTGATAAATGTTGTACAGCAGCTCGTCTCGATAACGTTGTGCATAACCCAATACAGCATAATTAAGCGAAACAGAATAATCTATAGAGTTTTTAAAATACCATTTGCGGGGCGTAACAGGGTTTGGTGTATCGCCACTTGGCAGCAAACGAGAAGGTACCAAAGGAATTTCTGATGGTGTCGGACTGCCGATAATTTCTGTAAGTAAACCCACCATATTGTGAAAATAGGTGGTTGTACGCAAACCGCCATTGTACCAGGTAGAATAAACAGAACCGCCGCGTTGCGTATAACCCGGCTTGTGTTCTACATTCATTCTATTGTGCATAGCGGCACCAACGGCGTCAAGACTGGTTAAAATAGTCGGATCAAAAACATAGTTGAAAGGATCTCTGTACGGAGGACCTGCAACGACAGTTCCCGCGGGCCCCGTTTGATGGTGATTATACATAATCTGCGGAATCCACTCTACAAACAACTGTCGCCCGATATTTTGCGTTTCTTTGAGGTTAAGCATAAAAAAGTCCCGGTTGTTGTCGTGTCCGGCATATTTCTCATATAGGCGAGGCAAACCAGACAAGCTTCTTTTTTTAGGGTCTTTCTCTCTCATATACCAATTGCTCACCAGCTCTTGTCCATCAGGATTTGCATGTGTAAATAAGATGATTACGTTATCCAAAATCCGCATGGTTTCGGGATCGGTTTTAGATGCAAATTGATACGCCGTTTCGATCAATTGATGTGCGCCAACTGTTTCCGTTGCATGTAAACCGCCGTCAATCCAAACCACCGCTTTACCTTCTTGCGCCAACTTTTTTGCGTCTTCGTCGCTAAGTTGGGCTTGGGCCAATTTTTGCGAAATTTGCTTATAGCGCTCGAGATTTTCGATATTTTTTGGGGAAGAAACAACCAACATATATTGGGTTCTGCCTTCTTCAGTTTTACCGATATCGACTAATTTGACACGTTTAGACGTTTGCGCCAATTTTTTAAAATAAGCTTCGGTTTGTGTATACGTAGCCAGCTGGTAATCGTCTCCAATATTAAAACCAAAATGGGATTTTGGATCGGGCACTTCCTGCGCAAAAGTTTGTGCGCTTGCTGCCACTAAAAAGACCAGTAAGAGCTTTTTAAAGTAGTTTTTGATCATAGTTTGGGTTTGTTGATACTCAAATATACTGTAGAAAAATTTTTATAAACGGCTTGCGCTAAATTTGTTACTTTAAATTTTTGGAACAGTAAGATGCATTAAAAACGATATTTCCTGAAATCCTGCGCCCGAATGTCTACATTTGCCTTTGATGTAAGTTCTTAACTTTATTTTTCATCAACCAGTATAGGTTCCCGATGCGGATCGGGATTAAAAGGGAATCGTGTGAAAATCACGAGCTGTCGCGCAACTGTAAATCTTGTCCATCAGGACAACGATCTTATCAAAATGCCACTGTTTCAAAACATCGGAATGGGAAGGCGATAAGATTGGAGATAAGTCAGGAGACCTGCCATTATTGAATTGACGATGCTTTCGCGGTATGAAGCAATTGGTCAGGTCTGATAGGTACAGGATAAATTAAATTTATTCAATTTCTGCGCCCATTTTTTGGTGTGCTGTTGCCTTCTGCTTTCCAATTTTTTCTGCCCAGGCAATATAGAAAAGAACTTTTAACGATTTATTTACTTAATCTTTAAAAGCAATGCAAACGCAAAACTTAGGCTACCCGCGCATTGGTAGTCACCGCGAACTGAAGAAAATCTGCGAAAATTATTGGGCAGAAAAAACCGGATTGAAAAACGTACTTCAGGTAGGAAAAAACATTCGCCACGAAAATTGGCAATTACAGAAAGATGCCGGAATTGATGTTATTCCGTCTAACGATTTCTCCTTTTATGATCACGTACTTGATCATTCTTTGATGTTTGGCGCCATCCCGAAAAGGTATAACGAAGTAATTCTGAAAAAGGGAAATGCAGAGCTTGATCTGTACTTTGCTATGGCGCGCGGCTATCAAAAAGATGGTTTGGATGTAGTTGCAATGGAAATGACCAAATGGTTTGATACCAATTACCACTACATTGTTCCGGAATTTTACAAAGACCAGCCTTTTAAACTATTTTCGACAAAAATTATCGACGAGTTTTATGAAGCCAAACAATTGGGCATTATCACTAAACCAGTGTTAATCGGCCCTGTTTCTTACCTTTTGCTTGGCAAAGAAAAAGAAGCTGGCTTTGAACGGATTGATTTAATTCAAAATCTCCTTCCGGTATATCTCGAAATTCTTACCCGCCTTAAAGCACTTGATGTGCAATATATTCAGTTTGATGAGCCTTTCCTAACGCTAGATTTATCGGAGAAAGCGAAAGCCGCACTTCAATATGTATATGCAGAAATCAGAAAAGCTTTTCCGAAACTAAAAATCGTTTTGGCTACATATTTCGAAAACCTGGGCGAAAATACAGGTTTGGCAACAGCTTTACCGATAGATGTTTTACATGTAGATTTGGTTCGCGGAGCAGATCAGTTAACTACAGTAATCCAATCTTTGCAACCTGAACAGACACTTTCTCTCGGACTTGTGGACGGCCGCAACATTTGGAAAAATGATTTCGAAAAATCGTTAGCCGTGATCGAAACAGCAACAAAACAACTCGGCACAGAACGCGTCTGGATTTCGCCTTCCTGTTCATTAATCCACTCGCCAGTAGACCTCGAAAATGAAACAAACGAACAGAATCTTAATGCAGAGATAAAGCAGTGGTTGGCTTTTGCCAAGCAAAAAATTGAAGAAACTGTAATCTTAAGAAAATTAATCAGCAAAGAAAGCCCTGCATCTACCACGCAGCAATTTGAAGAGAACAAGCTTGCAATTGCAAATAGAAGAGATGCTAAAGTCATCCATAATCCAACGGTAAAGGCACGTACAGCAGCATTAACAGATAAAGATGCACAAAGATTTAGCGCCTTTCCATCGCGTAAAATTACACAGCAAAACCTGTCATTACCCAATTATGCAACTACGACAATTGGATCTTTTCCGCAAACGACAGAAGTTAGAAGCTGGCGTGCTAAATTTAAAAATGGAACCTACACCCTTGAAGAATACAATAGCTTAATTGCAGAAGAAACAGCAAAGGCTGTTAAATGGCAGGAAGAAATTGGTTTAGATGTTTTGGTACATGGCGAATTTGAACGGAATGACATGGTTGAATACTTTGGCGAGCAATTGGAAGGTTTTGCCTTTTCTAAAAACGGATGGGTACAAAGTTATGGTTCAAGGTGTGTTAAACCGCCAATTATTTTCGGCGATGTTTCCAGACCAAAACCAATGACGCTAAAATGGACAAGCTACGCACAATCGCTTACCACAAAATACATGAAGGGCATGTTAACCGGTCCGGTAACCATTTTGCAATGGTCTTTTGTGCGGAATGACCAACCTCGTTCAGAAACCTGCAAACAGATTGCTTTGGCCATCAGAGATGAAGTGTGTGATCTGGAAAATGCCGGAATTAAAATTATACAGATTGATGAACCTGCCATTAGAGAGGGTTTGCCTTTGCGTAAAAGTAAATGGCAGGAATACTTAAATTGGGCAGTAAATGCATTTAAAATTTCGGCAAGCGGCGTTAAAGATGGTACTCAAATCCATACACATATGTGTTATTCTGAGTTTAACGATATTATTGAGAATATTGCGGATATGGATGCCGATGTAATTACAATTGAAACATCACGCTCACAAATGGAATTATTGGATGCCTTCGCCGACTTTAAATACCCAAATGAAATTGGCCCTGGTGTTTACGATATTCATTCGCCGCGCGTACCCAAAAAAGAAGAAATGCTACAGTTGCTGCAGAAAGCAAAATCGGTTATTCCTGGCGAACAACTGTGGGTAAATCCGGATTGTGGTTTGAAAACGCGCGGCTGGGACGAAACCAGAAAAGCATTGATAGAAATGGTTGAGGCAGCAAAAGAAATGCGCAAAACAGAAGCTGTTTTGGCTAATTAAACCCGCTAATTATGTGAAAAATTGGCAATTAGCCTATGTTTTACACAACTAAGTTATAGCTTTGGCAACATTCGGCAATTTACCGGATGTTGCCAAAATTTATTCAAAAACATGACGTTAGAAGAAAGAATCCAGAACTCTAAAACCAGTATATTCAAAGCTGTTTTCCCAAATACAACCAATCATTACGATACGCTTTTTGGTGGTACTGCCATGCATTTGATGGATGAAGTGGCTTTTATTACTGCAACACGTTTTAGCAGGCAAATTATGGTTACTGTAAGCAGTGACCGCATCGACTTTAAAAAACCAATTCCGGCGGGTACAATTGTAGAATTAATCGGTAAGGTAATCCATGTTGGAAACACGAGTTTAAAAGTGAACGTAGAAATTTACATCGAACAAATGTATACCGAAGGACGAGAACTTGCCGTACATGGCGATTTTACTTTTGTGGCTATTGATGAGCAAAAGAAACCGGTACAGGTAATTAAATAATCGTACAAAATTTTGCAGAAATCTTGTAATTTTCTTTTGCCTGCTGTAGTTAAGTTTGAAAAAAAGCAAAATGGAAAAGAAGCACAGTGAACAAGATTTTATAGCAATTGCCAAACAATTGTGTTGCCCTGAAGGCGAACACGGCATTAAAACCGGCGAGATGATGAATGTCAATAATATCGGAATGACGCATTCCGCAATTGATGATCTCAACCTTCAAAATGGAGAAAAGGTATTGGAAATTGGACATGGAAATGCTGGTCATTTGGCTGCTCTTTTCCAAAAATCACCTGGTGTTACCTTTTTTGGAATTGATATTTCTGAAACGATTGTTGACGAGGCAAAAAAGATAAATCAGCAATTTACAGCAATGGGAAAGGCTCAGTTTATCTGCTCAAATGGAACAAATATTCCTTATCAAGATGCTTTTTTTGATAAAATATTTACCGTAAATACGATCTATTTCTGGCCTGATCCAGTTTCGTACTTAAAAGAAATAAATCGCGTGTTAAAGCCTTCTGGCTCCATGAGTATTTGTTTTGCAGATAAATCTTTCATGGAAACACTTCCCTTTACGCCTTACGGATTTAAACTGTATGATGTGAAGGAGTTGCAACCAATTCTTGAAAAATCTGGTTTTATAATCAGTCACATTACAGAAAAAACAGAGCAGATTAAAAGTAATGCGGGTTTCGATGTAGAAAGAAAATACTTTGTGGTTTCGCTCAGCAAGAAGCGATAAATTTTAATACAATATCAAATATAAGTACGCATATACAACCGGCGCTGCAAGCAATAACCCATCAAAACGATCCAGTAAACCGCCATGTCCTGGCAACAAGCCGCCACTGTCTTTGGTATCTAAACTTCGTTTCAGCATCGATTCAATCAAATCTCCAAGTGTACCAAAAGAAGAGATCAAAATGGCCATTCCGGCCCAAACCAAGGGAATTTTTTCTGTAAAGAAAAAAGATAAAGCAATGGCTGCAACCACGCTGGTAAACATCCCTCCCAAAAAACCTTCCCAACTTTTTTTAGGCGAGTGGCGTTCAAATAACTTCCGTTTTCCAAACTTCATTCCAAATAGATAAGCGCCGGTATCGTTTGCCCAAAGCATCAGCATAAAAGACAAAGGATAATGAAAACTGTAGTGGTTCCAGTTTTCTATGAAACCCAATGCATGGAAAAAACAGAATGGTACCGTTACATAGATGAAACCAACAAAAGTGTAAGAAATATTGGCAAATGGAATTTTGTTCTTTTTATACAGCTCTGATATAAATACCGAGAAAATTAACGGAATACATAAAAGCAAGTACTTGGTATCATAACGTAGGTAATGCAGACCTGCAGCCATTAAAAAAATTAATGCGCCGGCAATCAAACCAATATTTCTATGCGGCCGGATGCCGGAAGTTTTTACAAGTTTATAGAACTCAAATAAACTGAGTATACTCAATACAAGGTAAAATATCGAAAATGTATAGCTACCCAAAAGAATGGACGCAAGCATTACGATGGTAAAAAAAAAGGCTGTTATGGCTCTGGTTTTCATTTGTTGGGGATTAAAAAAGAATTGTATTGAAGCATTTTCTATTCAATCTCATTTTGAACGATGTATTCAATGGCCTGGTTAAAATCATCTTTATTTACCAATACATTGATTTCTCCAATATTATAAGCAGAAACTTGTTTATTGATTACTACCGCCGGAATCCCAGCTTCTGTTAGTCCTTGTTTCAACACTTCTGCAGCGAATGTATCGCTTGTGGTATATACTTTAATCCAATTTTCGCTCACGCTGTATAGTCTGTTTAAAAAATCCGAACAAAGCTAGGGTTATTATTGCACTAATTAAATAGCCGTACCACGGAAAGCCAACGGGTTCGTCTACTTTATCTAATGGAAGATTGTTTTTTTGCATATAAAAGGCCACACATACCGCGTAACCATTATTTAAAAAGTGGCCAAACATGGCGTACCATAAACTTCCGCTGTAATAATATAAGTAGCCGAAACCAGCGCCAAGAAGCATCCGGGGGATAAAACCATAAAACTGCATGTGTATGGCACTAAAAATAATTGCCGATAGCCAAATGGATGCATGCGGGTTGCCATACATTCTGTGCAAAGTGCGTTGTACACCGCCACGAAACAAAAGTTCTTCTCCTATAGCTGGCAGCAGCGCGATTACAACCAGATTAACAACAAAATCGAAATTGTTCCTTACCGTAATGAGTTTAATTGTTGCCTGTGCAGCAGATTCTTCTAATTGTTTCATCCAGGCTTCAATGCCACTCAAAGCGCTGGGCAAGCTCATTTTCTGATTGAGCAACGTTACCCATTCCATAAATGGCAAACTGGCAAACAGAATTAAAAATACGAGCAACAAAGGCAAAACGGTCACTTTTTTAAACCTGTAGAAAGAGGTTAATTTTATTTTTTCTGTAAGCGCCAGTAATATCGCCGGCGCGGCCATCATACCAACAGAAGAACTAAATGCCTGCAAAATTTTGAAGCCATCAATACTGGAATCGGTAATCTGGCTGGAGAGAATCTGTAGTACAACATCTTTCCCATAAAAGATAAAAACAATGCCTCCAGCCAATGTGGTAAAAACCAATGTTCCTAAAATTGCGTAAGCAATAAGTAAAAGTAGTTGTAAGAAGGGGTTGATTTCCTCTTTACTAGCGTTTGGAAAATTCATTATTTGTACCTTTGCCTGAGTTTTAAGTATTTCAATATAGAAAAAAATGTCTGTAAAGATAGGAAATATAGATTTAGGAGAATTCCCTTTATTGCTTGCCCCGATGGAAGATGTGAGCGATCCGCCTTTCCGCTTTGTGTGCAAACAAAATGGAGCGGATATGATGTATACAGAATTTATTTCTTCGGAAGGGTTGATCCGAGATGCGGCAAAAAGCCGGGCAAAACTGGATATTTTTGAATATGAAAGACCTATTGGAATACAGATCTTTGGTGGAGATATTGAACACATGCGTGAAGCATCTGAAATTGCTTCTGCCGCCGGCCCAGATTTAGTAGACATCAATTATGGTTGCCCGGTAAAAAATGTGGTGTGCAAAGGTGCCGGCTCTAGTCTTTTACAAGACATAGATAAAATGGTGAAAATGACTGATGCCGTTGTTAAAGCATCGCACCTTCCGGTTACAGTAAAAACGCGCCTGGGCTGGGATGACAATACCAAAAATGTATATGAAGTTGCAGAACGCCTCCAAGATGTGGGTATACAAGCCTTAACCATTCATGGAAGAACCCGTGCGCAGTTGTATAAAGGCGAAGCCGATTGGACACTGATCCGCGAAATTAAACGAAACCCAAGAATAAAAATTCCAATTTTTGGAAACGGAGATGTGGACAGTCCGGCGAAAGCTGCAGACTGGCGCTTAGAATATGAAATTGATGGAATCATGATCGGCCGTGCCGCAATTGGTTACCCTTGGATTTTTAGAGAAGTAAAACATTTCTTTAAAACCGGCGAACGTTTGGCCGGCCCAACAATTGAAGAACGTATTGATGTTTGCAGAACACACCTGGAAAAATCAATCGAATGGAAAGGCCCGAAAACGGGAATTTTTGAAATGAGGCGTCACTATGCCAATTACTTTAAAGGATTGCCAGACTTTAAATCATACCGAATGAAACTGGTGGCAGAGCCTGATATTAATAACATTTACAGCATTTTAGACGAAGTGGCAGAAAAATTTGCAGATTTCGATGCAACCAAGGTACTGGCTTGATTTTTGAAAACTGTTTTATACACCCGAAATAAATCATGGTTACAGCAATTACAGATGGAGTTAAAGTTTCAGTAGAAACTGTTTACCAACCAGAATATTCAAATCCGACAAATGAACATTTTATGTTCGCCTACAGGGTAGAAATTTCAAACCTTTCAGATTATGCTGTTCAGTTGTTGCGTAGACAATGGTATATTTTCGATTCCAACAGCAGTAAAAGAGAAGTAGAAGGAGAGGGCGTTGTAGGCTTGCAGCCAGTTATCAATCCTGGCGAAACACATGTTTACGTTTCTGGATGCAACCTTAAAACAGATATGGGCACCATGCATGGAACCTATTTGATGAAACGTTTAATGGACGATGCTGAATTTGATGTAAATATTCCGGAGTTTCAGCTTATAGCACCTTTCAAACTCAACTAATTTAATTTTTTGCATAAAAAAAGCGGTAAGGATTTTCATCCTTAACCGCTCGGTTTTCATAGTTAGATATTCTTTAATCTCTGCTTCTTCCAAAGAGCATAGATGCATAGTAAAGTAAATTGGCCAGTGCGCCTACAGCAGCAACAACATAAGTCATTGCTGCCCACCATAATGCATCTTTAGCCTGCGCATTTTCTTCCTGAGTTTGCATTACGCCATAATTTGTTTTCAACCAGGAAAGCGCTCTGTTACTTGCATCAAACTCAACTGGCAAGGTAATTATACTGAATATGGTTACCAAAGCTAAACCAGCAACACCAATAGCCAAAACAATTGGATTTCCGGTAAAACCGATTAGTAACACACCGATTAACAATACCCATTGCAACAGGTTAGAAGAAATGCTCACAACAGGAACCATACTGCTTCTAAGCTGCAACCAACTGTAAGATTTTGCCTGTTGCAAAGCATGTCCACACTCGTGCGCTGCAACTGCAGCAGCCGCAACACTACGGCTATAATATACATCGGTGCTCAGATTGACCGTTTTATCTGTCGGATTGTAATGATCCGTTAATTGTCCTTCAGTACTCATCACCTTCACATCGTATATCCCATTATCATGTAGCATTCTTTCAGCTACCTCTTTGCCCGATAAACCTGAGCTGAGTTCCATCTCGGCATATTTAGAAAACTTATTTCTGAATCTCCACTGGACGAACATGCTCAACACTAATACCGGGATGATTAATATTAAATAAACTCCCATTTTCCTTATGTATGTTTTTCATTTGCGGTATATCAAAAAGCGTTCCCAATATTTTTTCTGTATACAAAAAACGAAGCTTTCCATTCGCCAATTGTAAAAAATAAACCTGTACAGAGAAAGATTGCCCAAGGTCTCTATCAAAAATTTAGACAAAAAAACAAGATCGGCTAAGGGAGTGATATGCTGTGCGATATAAAAAAAATTGGATTTAGTTTCTTTTATATCGAAATCAAAAAACAGGAAAAAATGTGTGTTAAAAGCCTTTTTTTGAAAGGAAATGATATGTTTCGATGATCAAATTTGGAAACGAAAATGAACATCAACAACAAACAAAACACCTAGTTATTGCACCAATGTGAACGCTCATTTTTCACACCAAAAAATCTCTAATTCTGTCTTTGTTAAACTTAAAACAAAATGAAAAAAGTAAAGTTGATGATGTATTTTAAATTGAACAATCTGGTTAATAAAACTAAACCAATAGTTGAAATGCTATCTTAAAGGAATAATAGACTTTTAATCTGACGGATTTATTTGAAAACGATGGTTTTATTTCCACTCACAAAAACACGATCTTCAACGATTAGTTCAAGCGCATCAAGCAAAACTTTTTTTTCGATTTCTTTTCCCGCCCGAACCATTTCTTTTACGCCAAAATTATGATCAACCGAAGCTGTATGTTGTGTAATAATTGGTCCTTCATCTAAATTGTTGGTTACGAAATGTGCTGTAGCACCAATAATTTTTACACCACGTTCAAAAGCTTGCCGATATGGATTTGCGCCAATAAAAGCTGGAAGAAAAGAGTGATGTATATTTACAATTCGTCCTTCGTAATCTCCAACAAAAGCAGGAGAAAGGATTCTCATAAACTTTGCCAATACGATATAATCTGCATCAAATCGGTTAATAATCGCTTTAAGTTCGGCTTCAAACAACGATTTTTCTTTATCAACATGAGAAACATAAAAATAGGGAATGCCGAGTTTCTCGCTAAAACTCCGTAAATCTTCATAGTTTCCAATCACAGCCACAACTTCTGCACCAAGCGTTTTAAATTGGTTCTTAATCAGAATTTCTGCCAAACAATGGTATTCTTTAGTTACCAAAACCACAATTTTCTTTGCGTTTTCATCAATCAGATCAATCTGTGCAGCTTCTGGCAATTTTTCAAGCAATTGATCACGAAGTAAATTTAATTCTATATTAACGCCTGTGCATGCAATCCTGGTAAAAAATTGTTTATTTGGCTCATCTACAAACTCACGCATGGCGATAATATTGAGTTGGTGATTGGCTAAAACGTTGGTAATACTGGTTACCAGACCCACGCGATCTGCGCATGAAATCCTGACCGTAAGTTCATTCATATTAAATATCTAAGTACTTCAATGATAATTATTTTATTAGAATCTTCAAATTTTTATCCCTTAGGAAGAACTTATAATTCACTGAATGTGTTGCTGTAACGATGCATTTTATCTAAATTAATTCAGCAATTGCATCGCACATTATTTTGGTAAATTCATTTAAAATTTAGATTTTTACTAAAATTTTTATCATTATGGAGATTGCATCTATTGGCCTTTTACTTGTTATTTTAATTGTTCTGATTATCTTTTTCTTTAAAAAACCACAATCAACTTCGTCCATTACAGCTGCAGAGTTTGATTTCGTAAAAAACGAGAATGAGCAGTTAAAAATCGCATTGGCAAAAGCTGATGAAAGGGTTTCTAATTTGTCATCAGAAAAAGAACATATAACCATTTTGCTGAAACAGGAACAAAACCGTTTGATAGATGAGTTGCAACTGGAGCGCGACAGACTTGCTGATGCAAACCGAGAGTTGGAAGGCACACGTTCATTTTATCGGGCCGAAAAAGAAAAACTGGCCGAACAAAAAGCCAGTTTAGAACTAAACCAGCAAAAGTTTAATAAGGATTTTGAATTGATTGCCAATAAAATACTGGAAGAAAAATCGACAAAATTTATTGAGCAAAACAGAAGTAATCTCGATTTGATTTTAAATCCGCTGAAAGAAAATATCAAAGCTTTTGAAGATAAAGTAGAAAAAGTTTATAAAGCAGAATCTGATGAACGCAACACATTGAAAGGTGTAATTTCTTTACTGATGGATCAAAGTAAACAAATACAGGAAGATGCAAATAACCTCACTAAAGCCTTAAAAGGAGATACAAAAAAACAGGGAAACTGGGGAGAAGTTATTCTGGAAAAGGTTCTGGAACGGTCTGGTTTAGTTCGCGATCAGGAATATCGGATACAAGCATCTCATATGTCTTCTGATGGGAACCGCTATCAACCAGATGTTGTAATTGATTTGCCTGATGATAAGCATTTGATTGTAGATTCTAAGGTGTCATTGGTGGCGTATGAGCGTTCCGTTTCTGCTGATACAGATGAAGAGCGCGATGGTTACGTTAAACAGCATCTGGCCTCTTTAAAAAACCATATTCAGGAACTCTCTAACAAAAATTACCAGGCGCTTTATAAAATCAATTCGCCAGATTTTGTTTTACTTTTTGTTCCGATAGAATCGTCATTTAGTGTTGCGGTTCAAAAAGATGCAGATTTATTCAATTTCGCATGGGATAGAAAAGTGGTTATTGTAAGTCCGTCTACGTTATTGGCAACATTACGCACCATTGCCAGTATGTGGAAACAGGAGAGACAAAACCGAAATGTATTGGAAATTGCGCGTCTGAGCGGAAATATGTACGATAAATTTGTTGGCTTTATTTCTGATATGGAGAATATTGGAAAATACGTAAAACAAAGCCAAGACGCTTATGACAAAGCACTTAACAAATTATCTGAAGGTTCTGGCAATTTGGTAAATGCATCTGAAAAAATAAAGAAATTGGGTGCAAGAGCAACGAAGCAAATCGATAACAAATATATAGACAATAATGAATTGTTTTAAAACCGCTGGTTATTTCAGATAAGCACTTTTTATCCGTCCGGCAGCATTAATATTTTGCCCATTAAAGCTGTTGATCAAATCTGCGTATGCAACAAGTGCGGGCACGCTTCTTTTAAACTTTGGATCGTCGCTTTCACTTTCTATCCAAAATTGTTCATACAAATAAATTTCGCCTTCAGGATCGGGAACCATTTGAAAAGTATTGATCAGATTCATAATCGTATCGTTGCTATAGGCGGTAAAAACAGTTGGATTGTTACGCCCAACTAAAATTTCTCCGGCAATTTCGCCACCCCACAAAAATTTTTGAACTTTTATATTTTGCCAGTTCATTCGCATTTCTTGATTTGAGAAACGAAAACGGCCAGTGTGGAGCCTCGGTTTTAAAACCAATTCAAACTGCGTAGCCCATTTTTCTATGAGTACTTCACGTTTATCGGGCAAAACCATATTTTCATCAATATAATTACCACGTTTTAATTCATCTACCAAACCTCCAACCGCGCCTAAAGCAATATTAGATTTTTCGGCAATTGTACGATAAGAGCGTTTTAATAAATCTACGTCGTTTAATACAGCAAATAAAAACCTCAAACCTGCCACTTTCCACAACTTACCTGTAATCGGTATACGAACTGGTGTAACTTGCTGATCATTAATAAAGATGAAGATTTCATCCGTTTTCAGCATGCAGTTTCCGGCCACCTCTAAATAGCTGATATTTTTTTTACGCAATTCTATTTTTAACGTACTGGGAATATAATGTGCGATAATAAGCATTTCAGAACCGAGCGCAAAAGCATCGGCTTCCAGAACTTCCAGGTCTTTAATACGCAGCTCCTTTCTGGTTTTTAAAATCAGCTTTGCGGCGTTGTTATTAAATTTCAGTTCAACAAATCCTTCTCCATCTTTTTCCTGATCAAGTTCCACAACAGAAGTTATACCTGTTATGGTTTCCAATTTATTAAGTGCGTTAAATATTATTTCGTGATATCTCATTGTTCATATCTTACATGGATCATTTATCATGAACAATCAAAGATAATGAACAAAAGCGTAAAGAATGAATAGCAGATTTATTTTTCAGGCTCCAAATACAACGCATAAAAAAAGCGCTGAGTGATAAACCCAGCGCCCTAAATAAGAATTAATTTATTTTATTTTTTGAATGCGTTCCAACCTTGAGCTTTCAATTCGTGAACATTGTTCGATTTAGAAATCATTTTGCATCCAGAATTTTTATCGGTTACGTGCCCGATTACTGTTATGTCTACATCATGTTTCAATTTTTTATAATCTTCCTGACTGATCGTAAATAACAATTCATAATCTTCGCCGCCGCTCAGTGCACAAACTGTCGGATCTATTCCCAACTCACGTGCAGTTTCATATGTCATTGGATCTAGCGGAATTTTTTCTTCGTAAATTGTAATTCCTTTATCAGACTCTTGTGCAAGATGCAGAATTTCTGAAGCTAAACCGTCTGATACGTCAATCATCGAAGTCGGTTTAATATTCATTTCTTCCAGAAGTGCCACAATATCCATTCTCGCTTCTGGTTTTAACTGGCGTTCTATAATGTAATCTTTTCCTTCAAGATCGGGTTGGATCTGAGGGTTCTCTAAATAGATTAACTTCTCGCGCTCTAAAATTTGAAGTCCAACGTAAGCGCCACCCAAATCTCCGGAAACACAAAGTAGATCATGCTCTTGTGCACCATTTCTGAATACCAATCTATCTGCATCTGCATAACCAATACTGGTAATGCTAATAACCAAACCTTGTTTGCTTGATGAAGTGTCGCCGCCAATCAAATCAATGTTGTATTTATTGCAGGCAAGTTCTATTCCTTTATAAATTTCTTCTACTGCTTCTAAAGGAAATTTACTGGAAACACCAATTGACACCGTAATCTGACTGGC
Organism: Pedobacter terrestris; assembly: GCF_052343045.1. Lineage (NCBI taxonomy): Bacteria > Pseudomonadati > Bacteroidota > Sphingobacteriia > Sphingobacteriales > Sphingobacteriaceae > Pedobacter > Pedobacter terrestris. The sequence goes on from NZ_CP180264.1 coordinate 4,729,432, forward strand.
TTTTCCATTCATTGCATAAATGTCACTTAAATTTACCTGAACGGCTTTGTAACCCAAATGCATAAGCGGCACGTAAGCCAAATCAAAATGAATACCTTCCAAAAGTAAATCTGTAGATACCAGTGTTTGTTTCCCTTTTGAATCCAATACGGCCGCATCATCTCCAATTCCTTTTACAGAATATTCGTTTTTAATTTTAAAATTTGTAGTGAGGTGTTTAATCAAACCAAACTCGCCTAATTCATTAATATCTGTACGTTCTTTATTTTCAAACATATTTTTTTGTTGTCCTAAGACTAATTAATTTACAATTTATTCAAACAGATTATCTCTTTAACATCCAATTTTTGCCTTCTACAAAACGGGCAATTAACATCGCGCAAACATTATCGCCTGTTGCATTCAGTAAGGTTGCCATTGGATCTACCAAAGTTCCGATAATCATCGCTGGCGGCAACGCTTCTGGCGGAAGTTGATATGCCGAAATCATTAAAAGTTCGCCAATATATCCGCCATTTGGAATCCCGCCTTCAACCACACTAACCAAAACGGTAATACCTAAAGCAATTATAATCGTATCTACGTGGGCAAGTTCTTTACCGAAAATGGCAAATACAACCGCAATTTTTACAATTGAACTGATGCTTGACCCATCTTTATGTAACGTTGATCCAAGCGGAATCGTTACATTGGCAATATATCCCGGAACACCCATTTTTAACGTTGCATCAAGATTTGCCGGGATAGTTGCAATACTGCTACATGTCCCGATTGATGTTAGCGAGGGTACGATATTGTTTTTCCAGAAAATTTTTATTGCTTTAAAACCACCGGCAACAAATGCATAAAAACTAAAAAACACAACAAAATAAAATGCACCAACCCCGTAATACAAACCCAGCGCTTTTGCATATGTACCAAAAAGTTGCGGACCAAAAACACCAACCTGGTAAGCAAAATATGCGCCGAGGCCAACGGGGCCAAGTTTCATAATGAGTACAATAAGTTTTTTCATTACTTCATTGCCAGAAACAATAAACTTCTTAAAACCATCGCCCGCTTCGCCTGCATATAAAGTTGAAAAGCCAACAAGTACTGAAAAAATAATTAATGCCAGCATGCTTCGTCTGCTCCCAATTTCATAAAACTCGCCAACGGTGAGCAGCTGTGTAAGTTGTTCGCCAACAGATTGCATTTTACCGGTTTCCGATACCGGATTTGATGCAATTAAATTTTCGTGAATCGGAAAAATCCAGTTTGCAGCAAGTGTAACAATTGCCGATATTAAAACCGTAGACAGAAAAACCAGCACCATTACAGTTAACAGTTTACCTAATTTTTTAGATCTGTCTATATTCGCAAGTGCAGAAGAAACCGCAAAAAATACCAGTGGAACTACGGCAGTAAACAACAAGTTTAGAAAAATATCGCCCATGGGTTTTATTGCTTCTACACTTTTTCCAAAAATTAAACCAACTACACTTCCGGCAGTAATACCCACCAAAAGCCACAATAAGCCAGAATAATTTTTAAGTATATTGTTTTTTTCCATGTAGTTATTTTTCCGTCATTGCTTCGTGCCTCGCAATGACTTGTTATTTATTATAACCCCAGCTCTGCAGAAATATCAAGCATTCGTTGAATCGGTTTACGGGCCTGCTCAATGATGTGTTCTGCAACAGTAACTTCAGGCGAACCGTTTTTCAAACATAAATATAACTTTTCCAGCGTATTTCTTTTCATGTACGGACAATCGTTACATGCACAACTATTGTTTGGCGGAGCCGGAATAAAAGTTTTATCCGGACAAGCTTTTTCCATTTGATGGATAATTCCACTTTCTGTTGCCACAATAAATTCTGTAGCCGGATTGGAAATGGCGTATTTTAAAAGTCCGGTTGTAGAACCGATATAATCTGCCATTTGCAATACAACATCTTCACATTCTGGATGCGCAATAAACTTTGCTTGTGGATGGCGTTCTTTAAGCTTTGTAATTTTTTCTTGAGAGAAAATTTCATGAACCATACACGCACCGTTCCACAGTACCAAATCCCGACCAGTTTTTTTAGCTACATAAGCACCCAGATTACGATCTGGTCCAAAAATAATTTTTTGGTCTTTAGGTAAACTCTCTACAATTTGCACCGCATTGGTACTGGTACAGACAATATCACTTAAAGCTTTAAGTTCGGCTGTACAGTTTACATAGGTTATAACCAGATGATCTGGATATTTTTCCTTAAACTTTTTAAATAAATGCGGCGGACAACTGTCTGCTAATGAACATCCTGCCTTAACATCTGGCAGTAAAACTGTTTTTTTAGGCGATAAAATTTTGGCTGTTTCTGCCATAAAATGTACGCCTGCAAATACAATTACATCAGCATCTGTTTTGGCGGCTTCTTGAGAAAGGCCTAAACTATCGCCAATATAATCTGCTATATCCTGAAGATCAGGATCTTGATAGTAGTGTGCAAGAATAATTGCATTCTTCTCTTTCTTTAATCGCTGAATCTCAGCGAATAAATCCAGCGTCGGATCAATGTCTTCTTCAACAAAGCCTTTTTTGTTAATTTCTTCTAAGGTATCTATCATCTGTTAAAATTCTTTTTTTGTTGATTTTGAAGGAGGGTCAAATATACAGCCTTTCCACATCTCAATAATTAATAAAATATTTAATTAAAGAAATCTTATTTGTTTATTAGTGTGTTAGTATTGTTAACAAAAATCGGAATTTTCTTTCTTCCAAATAACTTATTAGACGTTTACCAACATTTAGATTACATTTCTTTAACATCATAAGACTGATTTTCAATACCATCTATTTCGACTTCAATATTTATCAATAACAGAATGTTAATTGTTTATAAGTGTGTGAAAAGTTAATTACTTGTAGAATGTTGCTCAAAAATTGCGGAAAAGATTGTGGCAAATTGTGTTTTTAGAGTAGCTTTAAACATTCAAATAAATTTGTTAGCATAATATATACATAGAATTAACACTTATTCAATATTTGTTAACATCGTGGATAAAGTAAAGGTTTTTATTAATGAGGAAAGTAGATTTTCTGGTAATCGGCTCTGGAATAGCGGGTTTGAGTTTTGCACTTAAAGCAGCAAAATATGGTAAAGTTTTAATCGTTACCAAGTCAAACGAAGACGAATCGAACACAAAATATGCCCAGGGAGGCGTTGCGGTTGTTGTAGATAAGGGCGATTCTTTTGAGAAACATATAGAAGATACGCTGGTTGCAGGAGATGGTTTATGCGACCCTGAGATCGTGGAAATCGTTGTAACAGAGGGGCCTCAGCGTATACAAGAGATTATAGATTATGGTATAAACTTCGATAAAGATAATGCTGGTTTTTATGATCTCGCTAAAGAAGGAGGCCATTCAGAACATCGGGTTTTGCACTATAAAGACATCACGGGATATGAGATAGAACGGGTATTGCTAAAAGAGATTCATGACAATTCCAACATAGAGATATTAACACATTACTTCGCTTTGGAGTTGATAACCCAGCACCACACAGGTGAATTTGTGGATAAGCGCACTGAAGATATTAACTGTTATGGGATATATGCCTTTAATACAGAGCTTAACGATGTGGAAAAGATCTTAGCAAGTGTTACAGTGATGGCATCTGGTGGTGCCGGGCATGTATATTCTGCTACAACTAATCCGGTTATTGCGACAGGCGATGGTATGGCAATGGTTTATCGTGCTAAAGGAAAAGTTAGGAATATGGAGTTCATTCAGTTTCATCCCACGGCGTTATATCATCCTGGTGAGTATCCTTCTTTTTTAATTTCTGAAGCTGTACGGGGTTTTGGCGGAGTTTTGCGCCGTAAAAACGGTGAGGAGTTTATGCAGGAGTATGATGAAAGAAAATCTCTTGCACCTAGAGATGTAGTTGCGCGTGCGGTTGATAATGAGATGAAAAAATCTGGCGATGATTTTGTTTACCTGGACATTACCATGCGCAGTAAGGAAGATATTTTAAGGCACTTTCCAAATATTTATGCAAAGTGTTTATCAATCGGTATTGATATGACCAAAGATTATATTCCGGTTACACCAGCTTCTCACTATATGTGCGGCGGTATATTGGTTGATGAATACGGACGTTCTTCTATCAAAAATTTATATGCTTGCGGCGAGTGTTCGTCTACAGGTTTGCATGGTGCCAATAGATTGGCTTCCAATTCCTTATTAGAGGCAACCGTGTTTGCACATCGCATATATCAGGATGCTATTGCTAATTTTAAAAACAACACTATACCGGATAATATTCCAGATTGGAATTCGCAAGGTGTAACCCAAATTAACGAAGATATTTTGGTGACGCATAACCTCAGAGAGCTTCAGAAAATTATGGGTGATTATGTAGGGATCGTGCGTTCAGATTTCAGATTGGAACGTGCCCACCGGAGATTATTTTTGATTTATCAGGAAACTGAAGAGTTTTATAAAAAGAATAAGGTATCGGTTAAATTGTGCGAATTGAGGAACGTCATTCAAACTGCCTATCTCGTTATAAAATCTGCGATGCAGCGCAAAGAGAGTAGGGGACTTCATTATACAACAGATTATCCGTCACATGCCGAAATATTGGTTGATACTGTGTTCTAGTTTTTTATTTTAATTAAAATTTTATGCCTTTAATACTACCTGTCCTTGGAAAATCTCCACAAATTGGAAGAGATAATTTTATTGCGGAGAATGCCACTATTGTTGGCGATGTAAAACTTGGAAACAATTGCTCGGTTTGGTTTAATGCGGTCATCAGGGGCGATGTGAATGCCATTATTATTGGTAATGAATCCAACATTCAGGATGGTGCAGTTATTCATGCAACATATCAGAAAGCTTCAACACATATTGGCAATCGGGTTTCTGTGGGTCACAATGCCATTGTTCATGGTTGCACAGTAGAAGATAATGTCTTAATAGGAATGGGCGCAATCGTAATGGATCATGCTGTGATAGAACAATATTGTATAATTGCGGCCGGTTCTGTTGTTTTAGAGAATACAATTTGTAAGTCGGGTTTTTTGTATGCAGGTACCCCAGCAAAACAAATAAAGCCCATTACTGAAGAGCAAAGGGCTTTATTAAATAAATTGCCAGACAATTATAAATTATATTCCAGCTGGTTTAATTGTTAAATATTATGGTGCCGGCGGTTTCGGAATGGTGAGGACTTCCTCACGTTCCCAGTTTGGCTTTAGTGACATTTCCATTGTAGAATACCAGATTTTTTCTGGTTGGGTTTGATCTTTTAAATTTCCTGTATCCCAGATTCCGTTTTTGTTTTCGTCATAAATTACCCTTACGAAATATTTTCCGGCAGGATTTTGTAGAAATGCAATCTTCGTATCTTTAGAAATTACCTCCGATTTTATTGGAACTTTTTTCTCATTTATAAATTCCACAATATAACTTTTACTGGTATCAGGAACGCTAACTTTGAGCATTAATGACGAATAGCTATCGGTACTTTCCAACTGGAAAAGTTTCTTAAACTCTTTGTTTTTAGCGTTAAATATGGCCGTAAACGCGTCTGCACCTAGGGTCAATTCATAAGTTCTTTTGTTTCTCCAGGGATAAACAACATAATATTTAAGAAAATCTACAGAATCCTTAATCACCTGAAAGTTTGTGCGCTTTACAGAATCTTCAGTTAAGGTAATTTTTGAAGCATCTGCTGCTGTGATGGGAAAATTGAAAGTAAGCGCGTATTTTTTAAATGGGTTAAGCTTATTGGATATCGTATTGTCTTCCGCTTTTACGTCGCGCGTGTACGTATCTTTTTTACCGCGAGTGATATTTACAGTTTGAAGGGTTTTTCCTTCATCCTGGATCGCAACTTTGGTTGAATCGAAGGTTAAATCGGTTAACCAAATGCGTACTGTATCATTGGTCTTGTTGAAATGAACATATTTACCTTCGTCTGTTTTTGGTGGATCAGTTATGGTGATTTTAGGCGATTTAAGCGATTTATTAAATAAAAGTGATAGACTGCCATCATTATTTAATTTGCGATCCAACACTCTAAATTCATTGGCTATTTCTTTAAATACCTGCAGATTAACATTGTTGGTATCTCCATTCAATACTATTGGATCTTTAATAAAACCCACTTCGTCATTAATTTGCTGATAAATTTTATCACCGCTCGTTCCTTCTTTTAACGCATAGATCTTATATTTTCCTGCTCTTAGGTTATTTAATTTATAATTTCCGGAGCTGTCTGTTGTTGTATAGATTGAAGGTCTTTTTTTTCCGAAGAGTGTATCTCTTTGAACAGGTAATATCAAAACTGTCACCTCTTTTTCCAATTCTCCGGTTAAGGCATTATCTACTTTCCCACTAATGGATAATGAATCAATTTCAGGGCCGGTAGAGAATACATAAGATAGATTTTTTACGACGTTGCTTTCGTTTACATCAGCAATAGATTTTCCAAAGTTTAAAGTATATGTAGTATTTTCTTCCAAAGAATCTGGCAAAGTAATTTCCAATTTCTTTTTTTTCTTTTTTAAAACCGGAGTACTTTCCAATTCAGGAGAAATGGAAAATTCCTTAGACTCATCTTTGATATTAAAATATTCATCAAATTCAATCAGTATTTTTTTTGCCGTGAAATTCCGCGTCTGATTTTTTGGTGTCATATTTAAAATCTTTGGCGGCGTAGTATCTCTTGGCCCACCTTGGGGCGCTTGGATACTGGCACACGCAGCAAGCAGCAATAAACACAATAATATGCAGGCATTTTTGAGGTTAAAATATTGACCTTTTATTTTTGGCATTTTTTAAGCGATTTAAAGAGTTTTTAGGCTTTCTGGATTGATATGACTAAAAATATTTTTTAATTGATTTAATGAGATATTTTTATTTAGTGATTTTTAATTAATAAGTATTTGATAATCAACTACTTATTAATATAAACCATTAATACGGAGATATCAGATGGAGAAACTCCAGAAATTCTTGATGCTTGTCCTAATGTTCTCGGTTTTATCTTAAATAATTTTTCTCGCGCTTCTTTAGAAATGGAAACAATTTTATTGTAATCAAAATCAGGATTGATTTCTTTGTCTTCCATCTTCATCATTTTTTCTACAATCTCATTTTCTTTTTCAAAGTAACTCTCGTATTTGATTTTGATCTCTGCTTGTTCAATGGTTTGTTGATCAAGCTCTGCTGTTTTTTCGCTAAGTGCTTTACTAACTTTTATTAGATCTTTCAGTCCAACTTGTGGTCTGCTTACTAAGCTATAAAGTTTTACGTTTTGATTGAGTGTTGCCGAACCCAATTTTTCAAGCATCGGATTTGCATCTTGCATTTCGATACCTTGAGTTTTGGTAAATTTTACTAAATCATCTGAAGCCGCAATTTTATGTTTTACTTTTTCCAATCGCTCATCAGAAATGAGGCCAAGCTCGTGGCCAATTGGAGAAAGTCTGATGTCGGCATTATCCTGTCTTAACAAAAGACGGTGTTCTGCTCTTGATGTAAACATTCTATAAGGTTCTTCTGTGCCTTTAGTTACCAGATCATCTATTAAAACGCCAATATAGCTTTCTGAGCGTTTCATGATGAGCTCATGTTTGTCCGTAATTTTTTGGTGTGCATTGATACCAGCCATAAATCCCTGGCAGGCTGCTTCTTCATAACCTGTAGTACCGTTAATTTGTCCAGCCAGGAAAAGATTGCTAATCAATTTTGTTTCCAATGTCAGTGACAACTGAGTAGGAGGGAAGAAATCGTATTCTATGGCATAACCTGGTCTAAACATTTTTGCTTGTTCAAAACCTGGTATTTGACGTAGAGCTTTAAATTGAACGTCTTCAGGAAGCGAGGTAGAAAAACCATTTACATAAATCTCGCAAGTATTCCATCCTTCAGGTTCTACAAAAATCTGATGTCTGTCTCTCTCTGCAAAGCGGTTAATTTTATCTTCTATTGATGGGCAATATCGTGGACCTAAACCTTTAATTCTTCCTGTAAACATAGGCGATTTCTCAAAACCTTCTTTCAAGGTTTCGTGAACCTCACTATTGGTATAAGTAATCCAGCAACATCTTTGGTCTTCCGTGACAGGAGTATCTGTAAAGGAGAATTTGCTTCTGTCTTCATCGCCCCATTGTTCCTCCATTTTAGAATATTCCAAACTACGGCCATCAACACGTGGAGGTGTACCAGTTTTCATTCGGCCAGCTTCCATTCCCAATTCTACGAGTTGTTCTGTGATCCCTGTTGACGATTTTTCAGCCGTTCTACCACCTCCAAATTTTTTTTCGCCAATATGAATAATGCCATTCAGAAATGTTCCGTTAGTCAGCACAACTGCTTTACTTTCTATTTCTATACCCAATGATGTGCGTACACCATATACTGTATTGTCTTTAACGAGAAGACCATTTACACTGTCTTGCCAAATGTCTAGGTTTTTTGTTGCTTCCAGAGCAAGACGCCATTCTTCAGCAAAACGCATCCTATCAATTTGTGCACGGGGGCTCCACATTGCCGGCCCTTTTGATTTATTAAGCATGCGGAATTGTATGGTAGATTTATCGGAGATAATCCCTGAGTAACCACCAAGCGCATCAACTTCTCTAACAATCTGGCCTTTTGCTACACCGCCCATTGCTGGGTTACAACTCATTTGGGCAATAGTGCCCATGTTCATTGTAATTAGTAAAACTGAAGAACCTAAGTTTGCTGCTGCCGCCGCGGCTTCACAACCTGCATGTCCTGCACCTACAACAATTAAATCATATTTTGAAAACATTGTATTTTTATTTCAAGTGTTCCACGTGGAACATGTATTGTTTTGTTCTTTAATTTTCGCAACGTTTCACGTGAAACATAACGAAGTATTTATATTATAATTATTCTGATAATTCTAACCAGCGCATTGTAACGTCATCCAAATTATTTTTTAATATTTCAATTTGCGTAGAAACTTCTTGTATTTTGATATAATCGCTGCTATCAATTTTAAGGAGATTATTATTTAAAGATTTGATTTCATCTTCAATTTCTGCCATTTCCTTTTCGCAATTTGATAATTCTTGCTGTTCTTTAAAACTAAGTTTTTTAACCGTCGCAGTATCTTTATTCGGAGTAGTGGCGGGTGCCTTTTTATTTTCGTTTTTAATTTTTGGCTGTTCTAAACTTAATCTATGTTCAGAATAGTTTCCATTGTATATTTTAACTACGCCTTCACCTTCCATAATAAAAAGCTGATCACTCATTTTATCTAATAAGTAACGGTCGTGAGAAACCAACATCAATACACCCGGGAAATTTTCAAGAAACTCTTCCAGTACATTTAAAGTATCAATATCTAAATCGTTGGTTGGCTCATCTAGTATTAAGAAGTTAGGATTGAGCATTAGAACCTTCATTAAATTTAAACGTTTCTTTTCACCACCACTTAATTTCTCCACCATTCCATGTTGTTTTTTTGGAGGGAAAAGGAATAACGTAAGCAATTGAGAAGCCGTGATTGTAGAACCATCAGCCATTTTTATATACTCTGCATCAGATTTTACAATATCTATTACACGTTCTTTCGGATCGAAATCTAGTCCGCCTTGTTTATAATATCCAAATACAGTCGTTTCTCCAGTATCTACTTTTCCCTGGTCAGGAGTAAGGTGACTGGTAATTATATTGAGTAGGGTAGACTTTCCGGTTCCGTTTTTTCCAGCCAAACCAATACGGTCACCTTTTTTAAAAGTGTAACTGAAATCATTAATAATTGCACGATCATCAAACGCTTTTTTGATGTGTTCCAACTCAATGATTTTACCACCTTGTCTAGACATTTTCATTTTCAGGGTGATGGCTTGGTTGTCAGATTTCTTTTTGGTTTTTTCTTCCAAGTCATAAAAAGCATCAATACGTGCCTGTGATTTTGTTGCGCGTGCCTGAGGCATTCTTCGCATCCATTCCAATTCCTTTTTTAAAAGCTGCTGGTTTTTATGTAAAACCGTCGCATCTAAGGCTTCACGCTCAGCTTTTTTCTCCAAGAAATATGCATAGTTTCCGTTGTAATTGAAGATCTTACCACGGTCCAATTCTACGATAGTATTACATACATTATCTAAAAAATATCTATCGTGGGTAACCAGTAAAATTGTTTTTTGCCCGGTGGTTAGTAATTTCTCCAACCATTCAATAGTATCAATATCCAGATGGTTGGTAGGTTCATCCAATACTAAAATTTCCGGATCTTCGATCAATAATTTAGCAAGTGCCAAACGTTTCTTTTGCCCGCCGGATAGGGTAGAAATTTTTTGTTGCAAATGGGTGATACCCATTCTGTTTAATATCGTTTTTATTTCGTGCTCATATTCCCATGCATTATGTTCACTTAATTCTTCATATAATCTGTTTAATGTCTTTTCATCTGGATTTGGATTCTCAATTAATTCTTCATATTCTTTAATTAATTGCTGTTGTTTGTTTTCCAAGGAAAATATAAAATCACTAATAGAAAAGCCTTCAGTAAATTGTGGTTCCTGATCAAGAAACCCGATTTTAACCGCTTTATTTTTTACAATTTTTCCTTCCAGAGGTGCAAATCGTTCGGCCAATAATTTTAACAAGGTACTTTTTCCTGCGCCATTAATCCCGACCAAAGCCACCCGCTGGCCTGCATTAATGCCTAAAGTTAAATTTTTAAATAACCATTCATCATGGTAACCATGGCCCAGGCCTTCTGCCGCTATTAGTGTGCTCAATTTGTTATTGTTTCAGATTTATAAAAGAAAATTAGTGCAAAAGTAAGGATAAAATCTTGGCTTTTTGATGCATTAAAACGCTTATTACAAATCAAATACTTTGGAGCTTTTTATTGGTGCATAATGGTAAAATATAGTAAGTCTGCGGATATTATAGAATTTAGGTTGGGCTACAAAACGAAACAGCGGTAGGAATCGCTCCTCCGCTGTATCTCATTAACTAAAACTAAACTATATTTTCTTTAAAAGATGGTTAAAATAACTTCTCCTTTAGTATCATCATTTTTTGTCGTGAGACTTGTACCAGGCATTGCTGTTATCGTACTGTCTGCCGCATTAAAAGCACTCATATTTACATTTGACATTGAGCCAAGTACAGCCGAGTAATTTTCGGTTGATCCACTTAGTTTTAAGCTGGATTGTGCATTTAGTACAGAGCTTAAAGCAACAGTATTGGAGTTGATATTGGCTTTAGCATTATCATTCAGCGTAATCTTCAAATTTAAAAGATTAAAGCTGCCCGCAGTTTCTACTACAACATCGTCTGATGCTTCAATACTGGTCAAATTGTTTACGTGAGCAATTACAGTCAAGGTTTTTTTATCAAAAGAACTTATTCTAAGCTCATCTTTCTGTTGTTGAACCAACGCATTTTTTGCGTAATAGCTATCGTTAATTTCGATGCTTTCTTTTGCATCCTGAACCCAAATAAGTTTTACGTTTCCGCAGACCTGAATTTTATTTATGTTTTTGACAGTTGAAATATTGGTGTAACATTGTGATTTGTTTTCGGTAGCAAACGCAGATGTACTTAATACGATTGCGGCTAATGTTGTTGCAAAAATTGCTTTAAAAGAGGTTTTCATTTGTGTGTTGTTATTTAAACACCTTGTTGTGTGTTTTCAGATATAAGACTCTTGCTTGCTTAAAAGGTTGCACGCCAAAATTCTAAATTATACCATCTCATGATTATCATAGACGAACACCCATTATTTTTAGACAAACAACCGATTTTTTTTTAACTTAGGTAAATAAATGTAGATGCCAAATACCATCAAAAGTTGACAATACAATTTGGATTGTCTAAATCCTTGATCTTACTATGAGTAATCTTAAACGCCGTGATTTCCTAAGGCTTTCTACAGTTTCTGCAGCGGCTTCTTTACCTATTATGGCAACTGCCAAGAGGATAGATGTACCTGAAAAAAAACAAGAAAACCAGGTAGCTAAAGACAGTGAAGCTGTTTATTTTATAAATGACGGGATTTTCTATAAGCCAGAACATTTTCTTACTAAACTTCAGGAAATTAATCGCTCTACTCCAATAGAGCGGGATAGTTATGGTGAAGGAGCAACTTTAGAAAAGTTACTTCAAAAGTTTAAAGAGATAACCGGAAAAGAGGCTGCTGTTTATCTTCCTTCAGGAACGTTGGCCAATCAAATCGCAATAAGTCTACTGTGCGGATCTGCTACGAAAGCTTTCGTACAAGAAACCAGTCACGTTTATCGGGATGAGGGAGATGCTACACAGACCTTGTTTAATAAACGTCTGATTCCGCTCGCAACTGGAAAATCTTATTTCACGTTGGAAGAGCTACAGGCATCAATTAGATATCACCAGAATGGAGAAGCTTTTTTAGGTGCAGTAGGCGCGGTTTCTATTGAATTACCTGTACGCCGTTGCACCAATCAATCTTTTCCTTTAGAGGAGCTTAAACGTATTTCAAAATGGTGCAAAGTAGAAGGATATAAGCTTCATCTGGACGGCGCACGATTACATATGGCTTCATCATTTAATAATTTAACGATAAGGGATTATACAGATCACTTTGATACAGTATACATGTGTTTATATAAATATTTGGGGGCAACTGGCGGAGCTGTATTGTGTGGCGAAAAATCCATCATCGACCAAACGCATCACTTGATCAAAATCCACGGCGGCGGTATTTTTACAAACTGGCCGAGTGCTGCGATGGCTCTTTATCACTTAAATGATATTGATGAAGTGATGAAAAAAGTTCTATCTTCTTCGCGGGAATTGTTCGGGATGTTTAAGGCAATCCAAGGACTGAAAGTTATTCCTGTTGAGAATGGAACCAACCAGTTCAATGTTTTGTTAGATAAAAATGTAGACCCTGTAAAGCTAAATACTAGACTTCGATCGGTACACAATATTATCTTCGGCCAACCGCAAGAAGATGGCTTTGTAAAAATTAAGGTAAATCCGACCTTGTTGAGAAGGGAAAATAAATTGATAATAGAGTCTTTTAAAGACGCAATTTCTTTTGCCCGGCGCTAATTATACCTGCAAGTCAACATCTTTTCGGTAACTTAAATATTCGTCTTCCTTTTGGGTCATCAAAGTTTTAGCCGCTTTTCCTTTGTCTTTATAACCCAGAAGATGCAGTGTACCATGAATCATAATTCTGCAAACCTCATCAAAGTCATTTGCCTTAAATGTTTTCGCATTTTCCTGCACGCGTTCTATACTGATGAAAATATCGCTTACAATTGATTTTTCTTCGTCAGAATTATCAAAAGTTATGATGTCTGTATATGTATCATGATCCAAATACTGCTGGTTTATCCCCAACAGATATTCATCGCTGCAGAAGATAAAATTGAGTTCTTGCAACTTAAAACCCTCTTTTTCTATCGTTGCTTTAATCCACCTTTTTACTTTTAATTTATGCGGAAGGTTATATTTAACTGATTCTGTAAAGAAAGAGATTGCAGGCATATGAAGTTATTTTGTCCGCAAATTTAATAATTAAAAACAAACTGTATTAGAACTGAATTTTAGTTTTAATTATTGATATTCAATGATTTAAAATATTCAGTGATTTTGTTTTTATAATAATAATTAAAGCTTGGCGGCAATTTTTGCAAAACATCACTTCCATTTTGTTGCTGTTTTTTATACTGATCCAGCATTTTTTGATAAGATGGCGGAAATTCTTTTGCTGCTTTACTTTCTCTTTTGCTATCTTCTTCCTGATCGCGTTCTGCTTTTTCAGCTTCAAGAAGTTTAGTCATCAATTCTTTCTGGCGGTTTAAGGTTTCCTGTTGCAAACGTTTATTAACCAAATCGCTTTCTGTCTGTTTCATTTCCTGAATGGCTTTATTCAGGTTGCCCATTTTACCGGAACCATCTTTATTTTCCTCTCGGTTAATTTTTTCTAACGCCTGGCGGATCATTTGCTGTTCCTGAGCCATTTTGCCAAATTCCTGGCTCATTTGTCCTTTGCCCACAGTTCCTTGGTTGCCACTTTTTTGCATCTGGTCTCGCGCCTGTTGCATTTTTTTATTCAGCTGATCCTGCATTTGCGAAAGCTGTTTCATTCCTTGCTTTTGTTTGCCTTTGCCACCTTTTGAGTTTTTAGACATATTCTGGAGTTGATTTAATGCCTCATTGAGCATTAGACTTAAATTATTGATAGATGTCATCGTCAATTGCTGGTAGCGATTGGCTTCTGGGGTTTTCCGCTCACCAAGATTATCCAAACTTTTATCCAGATTGAAATTGATTTTATTCATCTCTTCGTTTACCGTAGATTCAATTTGTGGTACCCGTTTACTCAATGCATACAAACTGTCAGAAATGGTTTTAAGATTGTCTTTAATGGTTCTTTGCTTTTGTACGTTTACGGTATAAGAAGGATCGGCAGAAGTCATTTTTTTAAGATTCAGCATTACTTTTTCCTGTTCAAAAGAAGTATTGAGCAAATTTTCCAGTAACCGGCGCAACTCTTTTGCATTCAGGTTATTTTCCATCTCTTCGCCTTGCTGTTGCATATCGCTCATTTTTTTTGAGAGCTTCTGCATTTGATCTGCTGCTTTGTTTTGTTTCTGGCTTGCGCCTTTGCTATCTTTCTTATCTAAAGCATCTTTACTGTTTTGTTGTTCTTTTTGAATGTCTTCAATCTCTTTTTCCGGATTTTCAAAAGGATTGGGTTTTTCGAGCGATTGATTTTTTTCGGATAACTTTTTTAAGTCTTCTTTTAAATCTTTCGTTTCTTTATTCAGCGCTTCTTGTTTTTCTTTGATTGATGATGCATCGTTTTTTTTCTCTGCAGCTTGATTTGCCAGTTCTTTCTGCTCTTTTGCCAATTCATTTAACCGGTCTATATCGTTTTGCAGATTTTGTTCAAATTCAAGCTGTTTATACAACTCCAGAATCCGGTCTAGTTCATTTTTTAAAGTTTTATTGTCTAGTTGCATTTTAGACAACTCATTTTGAGTTTGCTGCTTATCGCGCTCATTTATCATATTTTGAAGCTTTTGCAGCAGCTCTTTTGTTTTCTCATCAAGAACATTGTCAAACAAATCCTGGATTTGTTTTTGCTTCTCCATAAGTTCTTGTGTTTGCGCCTGATCTTCTAATTGCTGGTTATTTTTTTCATTTAAAGCTTTAATCTCTTTAACAGATTCTTCCAGTTGTTTTTGCTTATCCAACAATTGCTCTATTTGTTTTTTATCTTCAAAAGACAACTGTTTTTTATCTATTAAACTTTGGGCAACCTTTTTACTTTCTTTCTCTACGGTATTTGCCAAACGTATAGCAGATTGCATTTTTTGTTTTAATGCCTGGTTATTTGCGTTAACTTTTTCTGCATTTTCTTGTTTTGTAGGTTGTTTAAATGTTTTGGTTTCTGAGCGGGAAATTTTAGCGCCATTCACGCCATCATTATCGGCAACTTCAAAATAATATTGCAATTCTTGACCAGGTTTCAAATCCAAAGATTTTGCATTCCAGAAATAGAAAAATGTATTTTCTGTCTTATTGCTTTGAATAGGAATATTTTTTCCGCCAGAGCCAATTACTTTGTTGCCATCTTTAATGGAATATTTAAAACTTAATCGGCTAAATCCATAATCGTCAGTTACTTGTCCGTTAAAATAAATTGCTTTAGCATTAATTGAATCTGGTTTTTCTGTAACCGTTATTATCGGAGATTGATCTTTAATCACGGTAATTTTATGACTGAGCGAGTCACTTATCGTCACAAATTCATTTTTTGGTGTAATGCTATAAGTAGAGTTATTGTGTATTTTAATACTAAAAGTTGAAGTGTTTTCTGCCACCTTGAGCACATATTGCGCATCATTAAATCTGAACAATAAGTTGCTGCTTTTTTGCGTTTCAAAGCTCCAGTTTATTTTTGTGCCTTCTGGCAACAATACATCTCCAACGTTATTGATGGTTTCTGTTTTTCTGTTTAAATAGGGCGGATAGTTTACAGTTGCTTTTGCATTAAGTAATTCGGGTCTGGGTTTAACCGAAATTGTAAAACCTTTTGAGCTAAAACCTCCGCCTTTAAAAACAAGCAACTTATCAGACTGAATGTTTTTAATCTGATAATTAAACTGACTGATGCTCTTTTTGGATAATTTGTACGTGTTTTTTCCATCTTCTACGTAGACATCAGATGGAAATTCGTTGCCGGTAAGTTTCACATCTACCGTAAAATCATCGCCCTGCGTAACACTTAAATCTTTATTTTGGACCGTAAAATCAAACGGAGCTTTCGGCGCGATATATTCATCATATCTTAGAAAACTGGATGTTCCATCGCGTAAAATGGCCGGCGCAATAATGCCAATAAGCAAAATAACCGCTACAGGTATAAATAAGAATTTGAGGTATTTTTTATTGTCGTTAATACGAACTGCGGTATAAAATGGAACAGGTTTTAACTCCAGTATTTTCTGATCGACGCTGGCAAGAATAAGCCGATTGTTTTCCGGCCGGTTTTCTGCCAAACGATATAATTGAAGTGTATTGAGCAATTTATCTTTAATATCTGAGAAGTGATCGCCTATGATTATAGAAGCTTCATCAAAAGACAAATGCTTGCCCAATTTTAGCATAGAAAGCAAGGGTTTCAGAATTAGAAAACCAATGAGCAGCAAAGAACATAACAGATAGGCGAAAAAAAGAATCGTTTTAAAAACTGCGGATGGATTTAGGTAATAAACCGCTACAAATACCAGTAAGTAGAGCGCCAACAAAATAGCTGCAACATAAATACTGCCCCGTAAAATTTTATTGAGGTAAAACTTACGGATAAACTCGTCTATTTTTTTAATCAGCTCATTATAGTTGTTACTCACCATATCTATATAAAAGTAAATATACTAACGCGCAAATGAAATGGAAATTTGGTAACGTATTTGTTTGAAGAAAATATTGCTTTTTACCACAAAAGGAGTGCTTTAAACGCGTCTTTTCTATTTTGTTTATATTTTGGTTACATTGGTTTTAAACGCAGTTCATGCCAAAAAACTAAATTTGGGGCATAAAACATAAAATAATATATGAAACGAGTGTTTACATTTACCATTATGGTATTCATTTTTTCGACATCCTTCGCCCAGAAATTTAACTGGAATAAAAATCAGGTTATTGCACACCGTGGTGCCTGGAAAAAAAATAATTTCCCAGAAAATTCAATCGCTTCTTTAAATGAAGCAGTACGTATTGGTTGTTACGGATCTGAATTTGATGTTTGGATGACTTCTGATCATATTCTTGTGGTAAACCATGATGCTGAATTTCAGGGATTGACAATTGAGAAATCTACCTACACAGAGTTGTTGACCAAAACGATGAACAATGGAGAGAAAATCCCGACTTTAGAGCAATATCTTCTTGCAGGTAAAAAGCAGAAAAAAACAAAATTGATTCTTGAAATTAAACCATCTAACATCAGCAAAGAATGGGGAATTGAAGCCACCAACAAATCAATAGAATTGGTTAAAAAACTGAAAATGTTGGATTGGATGGAATATATCAGTTTTGATTATGATTATTGCAAACGTGTTTTGGAACTTCTTCCAAATGCTAAAGTTGCCTACCTGAGAGGCGAAATTGCACCAGATCAATTGAAAACAGACAAACTTACCGGAGTAGATTATCATTATAGTATTTATCAAAAAAATGCTTCCTGGATAGAAGATTCACATAAATTGGGTTTAACCATTAATGCATGGACAGTTAATACTGTTGCCGATATGCAATGGCTTTTAGAACGCAAAGCGGATTATATTACAACAAATGAACCCGAATTGCTTTTTGAAGAATTGAAAAAAACAACAAAATAAAATTGATCAACATGGGATGGGTTATAAAACCTATTCCATGTTTTTTAAGCACAGCATTCATCTCTGTTTCCTGCTTTTTCCTTTTTCTCTACATAACTGCGCAATAAGATCATAATGAGCGCCAAGAATCCAAAGCAAACACCTATCCACGGTGTATTTTCAATTCCTTTGGTTACAATAATCCAACCTCCAATTGTTGTACCTAATGACACGCCCAAATTACCGAAAGAAGTTGCCAGACTATTCGCAAACTCAAGTGATTTTGGTGCAGATGAAATCATATACGTAGATGCATTTAGAAAACTGGGTGAATATAAAAAGCCCCATAAAGCAACAACCAATATCGTTGCTAGAGTATTTTCACCGGAGAAAGAAAGCAGTATCGGAATTAAAATAGTGCCCGATAGAAATAAAGCTGTGGTGCCGGCAATATTTTTGTTCAGCATTTTGCCTGCAAGCCAATTTGCAAAAACTCCTACAGCACCAAATAAAAACAACATATAGCTTACCATAGTATTGTCCATATTTTTCGCTTTACCCAAGTAATCGGCAAAATAACTGTAGGTAGAAAACCACGCGGTTATCATGAAAAAGTTCATTGCTGTACTGATCAGAAAAGTAGGTTTTGTTAATATACTGATCTGGCTCCCGAACGAATTTTTTTGGGTTACAGGCATAGAAGGCATTGCAAAATAAATCGCGCAAAGTGCGATCGCGCTTACACTAGCCTGTACAATAAAAGAGGTTCTCCATTCCAAAATGCTAGAAAGATAAGTTGCAAATGGAACGGTTGTAACCATAGCAATTGCTACACCGCTAAATACAATTCCCATCAGTTCATTTTTATGTTTGCTATCGCCTAATGAAATTGCTGCTGCCAGCGCATTTGCAATAAACACGGGTTGTAGAAATGCAGGCAAAATCCTTAACAAGATCATCAACCAAAAAGGAGGCGAAAAAAAGGAAAATGTTGCACTGAGTAAGAAAATCAAAATAGAGAGGAGCATGATATTTTTACGGTTGTAACCGCTAGTAAACAAAGTCATAAAAGGGCCGGTAATTGCGATTACCAAAGCAAAAGCACTTAATAAAATGCCCGCTTTATCAATACTAATGCGGTAATGTTCTGCCACTTGCGGCAAAATTCCAATGATCCCAAATTCTACGGTAATAACCCCAATAAAGCCCAGGCATCCGATGTAAGCATATTTTTTCATGAATTGTAATTTCGAATTAATAAGAGCGCAAACTTACTGGCTATATCTCTATATTTGCCACAACACGTTTAAATGTATGGTACATACAAATTTGTAAGTAATGGGAAACAGGAAAGAAAATTCTACAAATAAATTGAATGAAGAACATATTATGTCTTGCGATCTGGCATATGCAATTTGTAAAATGGGCGGGCGATGGAAATTATTGATTCTTTGTAAATTAGAGTCTGGGAAATTAAGGTTTGGAGAAATTAGAAAGCAAATACCAGCGATTACCGAACGGATGTTAACCTTACAATTGCGCGAGTTAGAGAAAGATGGCTTAGTGAAAAGAAAAGTATATGCAGAAGTGCCGCCAAGGGTTGATTATGAACTTACAGATATTGCTAATGAACTTATCCCAATATGGTCTGAATTGCGTAAATGGGGTGCTAAACACCGTTCTGTTTCGGCCATACAAAATATTGAAGAGGCAGAATTTCAATTGCATTAATCTGGATACAAAAAGCTTAAAAGCTTTCATTTTTCTACCTTGCAGAATCTTCGGTATATATTAAAACCATGAACTCACGCAGAGATTTTTTAAAAAAAGCGGCCGTTTTGGCCGGATCGGCCGGTGCAAGCAGTGTGCTTTCTACATCGGTCTTAAAAGCTATGGCCATTAATCCCGATCCGGGAACATCATTTTATGATGCCGAGCATATTGTTTTTCTGATGCAGGAGAACCGATCTTTCGATCATATGTTCGGGAAAATGAAAGGTGTTAGAGGATTTAATGATCCACATCCGCACATTCAACCCGATGGAAATAAAGTTTGGTTACAAAAAGATTTGCAAGGCTACACGTATGCTCCGTTCCATGTTGATATCAATAAAACTAAAATAACCTGGCAGGGCGGTTTGCCACATTCGTGGAACGATCAGGTTGCAGCCAGAAACGGCGGGCGATACGACAAATGGTTGCCCGTTAAAACACCGATGACACTTGCGCATTATGATAGAAACGATATTCCGTTCTATTACGGTCTTGCCGATGCTTTTACCATTTGCGATCAGCATTTTTGCTCTTCATTAACCGGAACTACACCCAACCGTTTGTTTTTCTTTACTGGTACAATTCGGGGCGAGAAAAGTGAGAATAAGGTTGCAGTGGTAAATAACGATCAGGCAGAATCGCAGAATAACGTTTTTGTAGATTGGCCAACTTTTCCGGAATTGCTTGAAGATAATGGAGTAGATTGGCGTATTTACCAGAATGAACTTTGGACGTCCAAATTGCCTGAAGGCGATGTAGACGATTGGTTAGGCAATTATGGAGATAATCCAATAGAATATGTAAGCAGACACCAGGTAAAACTGTCTGCGTACTTTAGAAAAAATGGCGATCATACGGTTAAACCTGCATTAACAGCAAAAGAAGTTCAGGCTAAATATGATCAACTTTCGCAAAGAGAGAAAAATCTTATTGATAAAGCATTTACAACAAATATTAGTCAGCCCGATTATTTGGAATTGGCACCTTTTACATTTACCAACGATAGGGGAAAGGAAGAAACGATACAGTTGCCAAAAGGCGATATTTTTCACCAGTTTCGCAAAGATGTAAATGAAGGGAAATTGCCAACGGTATCTTGGTTGGTTGCTCCACAGCGTTTTTCTGATCATACCAGTTCGCCATTATACGGAACCTGGTACGTGAGTGAAGCATTGGATATTCTAACGCAAAATCCAGAGGTTTGGAAGAAAACTATTTTCGTACTTACGTATGATGAAAATGATGGTTATTTCGATCATCAACCACCTTTTGTAGTGCCAAATCCGCTGGATAAGGACTCTGGAAAAGTATCAGAAGGCATAAACTATTCTACCGATTTTGAAAATGGAAAAGGCAGTCCAATTGGTTTGGGCTATCGCGTTCCATTAATTGTAGCATCTCCGTGGAGCAAAGGCGGTTTTGTAAATTCGCAGGTTTTTGACCATACATCGTCTTTAATGTTTATGGAAAAATGGCTTGAAAAGAAAACCGGTAAAAAAATCAGAAGCAATAATATAAGCGACTGGAGAAGAGAAATGTGTGGCGATCTTACTTCTGTTTTTAGGCACTACAATAATGATAAAATTACCAGCCCAGAACCGCTGATGCGTAATAAAGTGGTTTCTGATATTGCTAATGCCAAAAGCAAACCTGCACAAATAGGACCGGTGGCATTAAACAAAATCGAAATTGGCAAAATAAATACGCTGGATGCATTTGCAAGCAATCAAAGTATTTATATGCCAAAGCAAGAGTTAGGAACTAAGTATGCATGTGCGCTCCCTTATCATTTATTGGTTGATGTAGAACTCAAAGGAAAAAAAGTTGCCCTTCGTTACGAGGCTATAAAAAATACTTTTGGCAATGCACAAGAAAATGTCGGCGCACCATTTAACATGTACACCAATAAAAAATTTAAAGGTGTAAACGGAAAGGTTTGGGCGTATGGCGTAAAAGCTGGTACCGTTCTTCGGGATGAGATTTCGCTGGAAGATTTTGACGATGAAATTTATGATTTCGAGATTAATGGCCCTAATGGATTTTATCGGTATTTTGCCGGATCTATAAAAAATCCTTCTGTTGTGATTAAGGTTTATCCAGAACAAAGCGGTTTAGTTGCAAAAAAAAATTCTGGGAATTTGATTTGCAGTTTTGAAAATCTGGGGCAAGCAGATCTTATTTTTCAGGTAAAAGACAATGCCTATAAAAATGCATTGAAAGAGATCCGCGTGAAAGCAAAATCTAAGGTTGCACATAAAATGGATCTCGTTGCAAATAGCAATTGGTATGATTTCTCTATAAAAGTTAATGGCAACAAGAGTTATTTAAACCGCTACGCCGGAAAGGTGGATACTGGAGAAATTACCCAAACAGACCCATTTATGGGCGGAGTATAAAAAGTAAAAGCGCTCTTACAAGCGCTTTTACTTTTTTAAAACGTGATTGGCAATTCTACCATGGTTTTATCCCAACCTATTAGTAAAAAAGCACCAACATCTCTTTGAGTAAAAGTGATGGAAAAAGATTCTAATGGCTTAGCCATTGTTTTAACGGGTACGTTTACACGTACAATATCCCTGGATTGATCATAAGTAAATGCGCCCCATCTATCGGTTTGGCTACTTACAATAATTGTCCAGATATCGTTGTTTGGAATCGCAAATAAGCTATATCTGCCGGGTTTTATCTTCTTGCCGCCAATACTAACTTTCTGGAAGAATTGAATATCGGTACTTTCATTTGCGCCCAATCGCCAAACTTTTCCAAATTGTTCCAGTACACCAAAAATTTCTCTTCCTTTTTTTTGCGGACGAGAGTAAACTACTTTAATAATCGGAGCTTTCCAATCTTCCGCTTTTGCTTTCGCTGCGTTTAAAGGAAAGTAAACAATATCTGCCGGACTTGAATCTACAGCCGGCCATTTGAGTTCTGTTGGGATGGCTTGCTGAGCCTTTGCGCCAAAGCACAATGCAACGAAAACAAAAATGAATAGGTTTTTCATTTGTTTCGAATTAAATAAAATCCCGATTTGGGATTTCGCATCAAATAGGTTGATTTCGATTAGTATTTTCTGCCTTTTACAATGGCATTAAGGAACAATCCTGCGGTTAATAATCCTAAAACACCACCAAGCAAGGCGAAGATATAATTTTGTGTAATTATCGCTCCGGTTAAAATACCGAAGAATAATCCTAAAGCATAATAAAGCCAGTTGAAGTTATTGTTGCTGTTTTCTTGTGCATTCATGTTATTATAATTTGCCGACAAAGTTAATATTTATTTTAAGTTTTACCGGATAAAGGCAAGGTTTACTAGAATTATTTAGAAAATTAGTTTCAGACAACGTTGTATTGGTATTCGGAACATCAAATCAATTTCTAAAATACTTTGCTTTAAGTAAAACGATTGCTAGGTGATACAGATCAATTCCTAATAAAGAATGAAGATTTGGTGAAGTTTTGTAACTATAGATCATTATTTATCAAACAAATGTAAAAGAAGGTAAAAAACATTTGGATATTAATCAATCGTTTGATTAATTTTGTACGGTCAAATAAGAAATGAAAACAGAAAAGATAGATAAAAGACAAGCCATTTTAGAAGCTGCTGAGAAACTGTTTTGTGAAACAGGATACGAAGGTACGTCTACGCGTCAGATTGCCAAAGAATCTGGAGCGAACATGGCGATGATTAATTACTATTTCGGATCGAAGGAAGGTGTTTTTATGGAAATCATGACCAGCCGCATTGCAGGATTTACTTCTCAGTTGAGAATCATCAACGAGGATAAGGTTTCTGCATTAGAAAAACTCCACAAAGTGATTGAGGGCTATGCAAATAGAATTTTCACGAACATCGCTTTTCATAAGATGATGCATCGTGAGCTTTCTCTATCTCAAAGACCGGAAATGTACGATAAGATTAAAGATGCGATGAGCCACAATATGGTTGTGATTGATGAAATTATTGAGGATGGAATAGAAGAAGGTAACTTTAATTCTGTTGATGTCAGAATGCTGATTTCAACCATTTTCGGAACCATAACCAATGTGGTAATTTCTCCTCATAAAGTACTTCCAAATTCTACCTTAAACATAGAAGATCCGAAAGACAAGAAAATTATCAAAGATCGCGTCATCGCGTATTTACAGGATTTAACAACAGTTTATTTAACAACAAAAAGATGATACCCAAATCAATTAGATTAATGCTTGCGGCATCATTAGTCCCAGCAACTTTATTTGCCCAGAGTTCAAAGGAACTAAATATCACTCAAGCAATAGAACTCGGCATCGCCAACAGTAAAAATCTGAAGCTTTCGCAGAATAAAATCGATCAGGCGGTGGCAAAACTTGAAGTCGTGAAAGACAATGCTTTACCTACAGCTTCGGCCAGTTTTATTTACAACCACGCAGAAATTCCAACAAACCATTTTAGCCTGGGTGGTGATGCATCTACATTTAATTTACCAAAACGTGCCGATGCATTTATTGGAACAGCTGCAGTACAAGAACTTGTATATGGTGGTGGTAAACTTAAATATGCTAAAGAATCAACAAAATTACTTGCAGAAGTTTCTCGTTTAGATGCCGATAAAAGTAAAGAAGAAGTAACTTATGCTGTAATCAATACATATTATGCACTGTATAAAGTGCTTCAAAGTAGAAAGGTAGTTGATCAGAATCTGGAATCAATTGCTGCACAGATTAAACAGGCACAACGGTTTTTCGATCAGGGTATCGTAACCAAAAACGATGTTTTGCGTTTTCAGCTTCAGCAGGCAAACGTAAAGCTGACCCAAATGGATATTGAAAGCAACCGCAAAGTGATCAATTATAACCTTGATATCTTACTGGGCTTGCCTGAAGATACTGAAGTTAAAATTTCTGATCCGGATGTAGCTGGCAGAACAGCTGGTCCGCTGGCGGATTATATTAATCTGGCTTTGGCAAACCGCCAGGAATTGAAACAATTGGATGTACAGGATAAAGTCGCAGATTACAATGTAAAATCTATCAAGGCAAATACTTTACCAACAGTTGGTGTGGGCGCAAATCTCTATTACATTAACCCAAGCGGCAATTTTATCCCTCCGGTAAATCAATATCTTTTACCTGTTACTGTAGGCGCAACGGTTTCATGGAACTTTGGAAATTTATGGACAAATAAAAACAAGGTAAATGAAGCTAAAGTACAGCAGAAAGAAATCACTTTGCAGAAAGATATTTTATCAGACCAGGTTAAAACAGACATTAATAAAAATTTCCAGAGCTATCAGGTAGCGGTAGATAAAATCCAGGTATTGGAAACTTCAATTGCACAGGCAACGGAAAACGATAGATTATTGGCTTCCAAGTATAAAAACAATGTGGCATCTGTTACAGATAGAATTGATGCAGAAACATTGCTTTATCAAGCAAAAATCAACTTAGAAATTGCTAAAGCAGACGCTGGTTTGGCATATTATACTTTATTAAAATCAACAGGAAAAATAACGCAATAAATACGGCAATGACAACTGAAAAGAAAAAGAAAAATATAGTAGTACCTATTATTCTGGGTGTTTTACTAGTAATTGGTGCAATTTTCGGCATCACAGAGTGGAATTATTACAGTAAACACGTAGATACGGATGATGCTCAGATTGATGGAGATATCAGCCCTGTTGTTGCGCGTGTTAGTGGTTATGTTCAGGATATAAAATTTGAAGAAAATACACATGTACAAGATGGTCAGCTTTTAGTTAAGCTTGATGACAATGATTTCAAAGTTAAATTAGAGCAGGCACAAGCCGGAGAAAAAGGCGCAAATGCAGGAGTTGGTGTAACGCAATCGCAAATTATTGCCACACAAGCCAATACAAGTACAGCAAAAGCAAATGTGGATGCTGCTCGTGTAAAACTAAATCTTGCACAAAAAGATTTCGATCGTTATGCAAACCTGATTAAAGATGGTTCTATTACGCAACAAGCTTATGATCAGGCTAAAGCGTCTAAAGAATCTGCTCAGGCAGCTTATCAGGCGGCAAAAGATCAATATACTGCTGCAGTTAAACAAGTTGGAACAAGCCAGTCTCAATTGGCAGTAAGTAGCAATGTAATCAGTCAGCGCCAAAGCGATATCGATTTTGCTAAACTTCAGCTTTCATATACAGAAATTAAAGCACCAGCATCTGGTATTGTATCTAAGAAAAATGTACAGAAAGGACAATTGGTTCAAGCAGGTCAATCTTTGTTTTCAATTGTAAATGACGGTAGTATTTACGTTACGGCAAACTTTAAAGAAACCCAATTGGAGAAAATCAAAGAAGGTTCTAAAGTAGAAATTGAAGTGGATGCTTATCCAAATGAAAAAATTGAAGGAGAGGTGTATAATTTTTCACCAATTACAGGTGCAAAAGGTTCTTTATTGCCGCCAGATAACGCAACAGGTAACTTCGTAAAAGTTGTTCAACGTATTCCGGTAAAAATCAAAATTCATCCATCGAAAGAGATGCTTGCAAAATTACGCCCAGGCATGAGCGTTCAGGCATCTGTTTCAACTAATTAAAAAATAAAATGGCCGAAGTAGGTTTAAAAAAGTGGGTTATTACTTTTACCGTGATCACAGCTTCACTGTTGGAGCTGATTGATACTACGATTGTGAACGTTGCAATTCCACAAATACAGGGAAATCTGGGCGCAACCCTTGAGGATGTTGCCTGGCTTTCTACCGGCTATGCGGTAGCAAACGTTATCGTATTGCCGATGTCTGGCTGGTTGGGAAACCGATTTGGCCGTAAAAATTACTTTCTTACCTCCATTATTGTATT
Organism: Pedobacter terrestris; assembly: GCF_052343045.1. NCBI lineage: Bacteria > Pseudomonadati > Bacteroidota > Sphingobacteriia > Sphingobacteriales > Sphingobacteriaceae > Pedobacter > Pedobacter terrestris. Next base: position 4,755,866 of record NZ_CP180264.1, read on the forward strand.
TACGCTTGTTTCTTTTCTTTGCGGAAACGCGACTTCCCTTGGTGAACTTGTTTTGTTCAGGATTATACAGGGGTTAGCCGGCGGTGGTTTAATTTCTACTGCACAAGCCATCTTAATAGAAACCTGGCCACGCGAAGATGTAGGTATTGCTACTGCTTTGTTTGGTTTAGGTGCAGTAGTTGGACCAACTGTAGGCCCAACAATTGGTGGATACATTTTGGATATCAGTTCTTGGCCGTGGATTTTTTACGTGAATATTCCCGTCGGAATACTGGCCGCCTACTGTACATATTCGTTCGTCAAGGCGACTCCGAAGGAAGGGCAGGGTCAACCTGTCGACTGGTGGGGAATCGCGTTGCTGGCTGTAGCAGTAGGTAGTTTACAAACTGTTTTAGAAAAAGGCGAAAGTGAAGATTGGTTCGCTACGCCTTATATTACCGCTCTAGCTGTAGCTTCTGTTGTGGGTTTGCTACTGTTTATCTGGAGAGAAACCACTACCGATCACCCGATCGTGAACTTCAAAATCATGCGCCACAGAAGCTTTTCTGTAGGTATGGTCACTTCGTTTGTTTTGGGTTTCGGTTTATATGGATCGGTATTCGTATTTCCGGTATTCTGTCAGAATTTGCTGGGCTTTTCGCCACTGCAAACCGGAGAGCTTTTATTTCCGGGCGGTTTATGTACGATTATTATGATGCCTTTTATTGGTATTATGCTTAAAAAAGGTGTTCCGGCGCAGTTTATGGCAACAGGAGGAATGTTTTTATTCTTTGTTTTCTGTTGGATGCTGAGCAACTCTACCTTACAATCCGGAACCGGCGATTTCTTTTTGCCGTTGGTGATTCGCGGTATTGGTATGGCACTTTTATTTGTGCCTTTAACCACACTTGCTATTCAGGATTTGAAAGGCCCGGAAATTGGTCAAGGATCAGGATTAAACAACATGATGCGCCAATTAGGAGGTTCATTTGGTATTGCGGCTTTAACAACATTAATCCACGTGCGCCAAGGTTTGCACAGAAGTAATCTTTTGGTAAATGTAAATGAATACAACCCCGCATTTACGGAGCGTTTCAATATTCTGATTAAAGGATTTATGGCTAAAGGACAAAGCTATATTGACGCGCAACACATGGCATTAAAAGCGATGGAAGGTTTAATTACCAGACAAACTATGTTGCTCACTTATGATGATGCATATTGGGTTGCAGGTTTAATTATGCTGTTTTCTATACCTCTTTTATATTTGCAGAAATTTAAGAAAAATGCAAATATTCCTACAGATGTCCATTAATATTGGCAAGGAAATCACTCAACAATTGTTAAAAAACAAAACGGCCTATCTATTTTATTAGATCGGCCGTTTTAACCCAAAAAATTAACAATCAATGCAATGCCCTTAAACATTGCATATGTTCTTACTCAGGTAAGAAATACCCAAATAAGATTCTAAAATTAATTTTTTTTGTACAATTATCCAAATTGTAAGCAATAGAATTTTAATACCTTAGGCATTTTTTGTAGTATTACCTTATACAAAAACAATGATTAGATCATGCCTAAACTTCGTTTAACAACACAACGAGAATCTATTTTCAACAATGAGGTTATCTCAAAATTTGAACTTTTTAACAGCCTGTTTCTTACACTCCCTTTTTATAAGATTAAAGATACCGGAACTTTGCTGCCGCTTTTTTTTAAGAGTTGCGAAGAAGGTATTAAACAAGGCCAGACTCCGGCTCAGGTAATAGAAGAGTTTTTTAAAAAATATACCAGTTATACAGAACGAAAAGATATTGTAGACTTATTGTTTCGTTTTATCCAGTATATTGAACGCCAGGTTGTACTTTTTGATGCTATTGAAGATGCATCTTTCTCCAAATTGAATACAACAGATGAGCAAAGTACGCTTGCCTTTATTCTGAACAAAAATTCGGATAATAAAACAATGCTTGGAAAAATAGAAAAGCTCATTGATGATTTATCTCTACGTTTGGTTTTAACGGCACACCCAACGCAGTTTTATCCGGGCAGTGTGTTGGCAATTATTACCGATTTGACCCGGGCAATTAAAGAAAACGACATTACAACCGTAAACTCTTTATTGCAACAGTTAGGAAAAACACCTTTTTTCAATAAAAAATCACCAACACCGGTAGATGAGGCTTTAAACTTAGCCTGGTTTCTGGAAAATGTATTTTATTTTGCGGCCGCAAATATCCAGGCAGAAATTGATCAGAATCTGGATGAATACAATCTTGAAACAAAAAAAATCCTTGAACTTGGTTTTTGGCCGGGCGGCGATAGAGACGGAAACCCGAATATACATGTAGAAACCACATTAGAGGTTTCAAAAATGTTAAGGCAGATTTTGTTTAGGTGTTACTACCGCGATTTCAGAGTGATCAAACGTCGCGTTACATTTAGAGGTGTAGAAGAAAATATTGCTAAACTGCAGGAAGTATTGTATAAAAATGCTTTTGATGAAACGGTAGAAATTGAGGAAATTTCTGAATCGTTGAAGGAAAACCTCAACAAAATAAAAGTAACATTACTTAACGAACATGAAGGTTTATTTGTGGATTTGGTGAATGATCTGATCCGAAAAATTGATTTGTTCGGCAATTATTTTGCGTCATTGGATATTCGTCAGGATAGTCGCGTATTGCGGAAGGTACACGCATATTGCCGACAGAATAAGCCTATTTCATCTCTATATCCGGGAAACTATGATCAGTTATCTGAAGCAGAAAAGGTCAAACAAATTTCATTTAAAGAAGCGACAATCAACTACGCAACAGAAGCAGATGATCTGGTAAGTGATACCATTAAAACCATAAAGGAAATTAAAGGTATACAGCAGCGTAATGGCGAAAAAGCGTGCCATCGATTTATCATCAGTAACTGTCAGCAAGCGAGTGATATTCTTCAATTAATAGAATTATTCTTGTGGAATGGTTGGAGTAAAGATGCTTTAACGATCGATTTTGTGCCGCTATTTGAAACGGTAAACGATTTAAAAGTGGCTGCAGATGTCATGGATACGCTGTATAGTAATCCATTTTATAAAGCGCATCTGGCATCAAGAGGAAACAAACAGGATATTATGTTGGGTTTCTCAGACAGTACCAAAGATGGCGGTTATTTAATGGCAAACTGGTCTATCTTTAACGGCAAAACATCACTCACAGAAATTTCAAATAAACACAATATCCAGCTGGCATTTTTTGACGGACGTGGTGGCCCGCCTGCACGTGGCGGAGGTAAAACCCATCGTTTTTATGCTTCTATGGGTAAAGAGATTGCAAACAAAAACATTCAGCTTACTATTCAAGGACAAACCATCAGTTCTCAATACGGTTCTGTAGAAAGTGCGGAATTTAACATTGAACAATTGATTAATGCGGGAATTTCTGCGGGTTTAAAAGAAAAGCACAACATTCTGCTGGATGCAGATAACAAATCGCTTTTAGACAATATGGCGGGTGATGCCTACAAAGCTTTTGTAGACTTGCGCGAGCATCCGCTCTTTGTGGCTTATCTGGAAAAATTGTCTCCGCTGAAATTGCTTTCTCAGGCAAATATCAGTAGTCGCCCGGTGAAAAGAAATGGCGGTGGTGAGATGAAACTGGAAGATTTACGCGCCATTAGTTTTGTAACTGCATGGAGTATGTTGAAACAAAATGTTCCGGGATTTTACGGAATGGGAACAGCACTAAAAAACCAGGAGAAAGCAGGCAATTGGGAAAAGGTAATAAAGGTTTATCAAGAATCTGATTATTTGCGCACCATTGTAGACAACTGTATGATGAGCATGAGCAAATCAGATTTTACCATAACTGCGCACTTGGCCAGCGACAAAGAATTTGGTGCGTTTTGGGTGCAGCTGCATGATGAATTTGAATTGGCAAAGGAAATGCTTTTAAAGCTCTCCGGACAAGAAAGTCTTATGGCTAACTATCCGGTAGATAAAAAATCTATCGCAACGCGAGAGCGCATTATTTTGCCTTTGGTACTGATTCAGCATTTTGCATTAGAGAAATTGCTGCACGATCATAATGAAAAAGATCAAAATGCTTTGGAAAAGCTGGCAGTTAGAACAGTTTTTGGTATTGTAAATGCAGGCAGAAACTTAGCCTAAGAGAACGATATTTCAAAAAATCCGTTATTCCGAACAACGGCGGTGGGTTGTGGAGGTGTGTAAAGCAATCTGTCTAATTAGAAATATAGTGTTAGCATTAAAGATTGCTTCCCCGAAAAGTTGGGGCAGGCTGTGGTTCCTCTTCATTTTGAAGAAGTATTTTAAAAACAAAAAGACCTTTGCACTTGTGCAAAGGTCTTTTAAAATTAGCTCGAACTCTATATTATCGATCAATTGAACCCATTACCTTTTGCCCGAAAGCGTTTAAGGCATCACGCTCTGGCGTTCCATCTTTCACCATTTGATGAACTTCAAGGGCGCCGCAAATGTTCGTAATCAATTCTCCAGCAACATCAACGTCGGTTTCGCTAACACCTCTAAATTCGCAAAAAGCTTCTAAAACTTCCAACGTAGCTTCAAGTTGCTCTGGCGTTGTGCTTTGGAAAAATTGTCTGATAACTGGAATTTTCATTACTTAATTTTATTAAAAAGTTCAACTAAACCTTCTTGTTTGTTGGTTTGCACCTGATCTACCAGGTTTCCACCTTCAAAAGCTGCAAAGGTTGGCAAATTATCAACATTTGCAAATTTGCGTGAATTAGGTAGTTTCTCAGCATCAACAATCAAGAATGCTACATCTTCATTTTCTGCAGCCAGTTTTTTAAATTTTGGTTTCATGATTCTGCAATTGCCACACCAAGATGCCGCATATTGAACCATAACCTTACTGTTATCCGCTAAATATTGTTGAAGATTATCTTCTGTTAATTCTAAAAACATAAGTTTTAATTTAGTTAGTTTGCACTTAAATATTCAGCAACACCAGCTCTGTTTGCATTCATTGCTTCTTTACCTTCTTCCCAGTTTGCAGGGCAAACTTCGCCATGTTTTTGAACGTGTGCATATGCATCAATCAGACGTAAATATTCTTTAACGTTTCTACCCAAAGGCATATCGTTTACACTTTCGTGGAATACTTTACCTGTTTCATCGATCAAATAAGTTGCTCTATAAGTAACGTTTGAACCTGCGAACACTTCGTTTCCTTCTTCGTCATAAGAAACTTCCTGATCCAAAATATCTAAAAGACCAGCCAATTGTCTGTGTGTATCTGCAAGAATTGGATACGTTACACCTTCAATACCGCCATTATCTTTAGCTGTATTTAACCAAGCGAAATGAACTTCATTGGTATCGCAAGATGCGCCAATTACAATTGTATTTCTTTGATCAAACTCAGGTAATGCAGCCTGGAAAGCATGAAGCTCTGTTGGGCAAACGAAAGTAAAATCTTTAGGGTACCAGAACAATAACACTTTTTTGTTTTTGTTAACTGCTTCTTCAAATACATTGATTTTCAAGTCATCACCCATGTCTGACATTGCATCAATACTAACGTTCGGGAATTTTTTACCTACTATTGCCATGATTAATTATCTTTTTTTTCTTGGTGCAAAGGTACGTCTAAAACCCACCACAAACAACCCAATAGAAGTAATTATCAATCGTTAATATTGATGCTTGTATAGATAAAAACTATACTTAAATTTTAAAATATAAATATGACTTATCTTTATGATAACAGTTTGAAGTACAGTTTTGATAATATTTTCAATCTTTTGGCCAGCGTTTAAAAGCAGGTTTATGGCTTCAAAGTGTTTTCGTAAAGTTGAAAAATGCGTTTGTACTCATCTGTCCAGCTGCTCGGTTCAACAAAACCGTGGTCTTCAACAGGGTAAACAGCAAGTTCCCAGTTGTTTTTTCCAAGTTCTATAAACCGCTGACTTAAACGCACAATATCCTGAAAATGGACATTCACATCGACCATTCCGTGTGCCATCAGTAGGTTTCCTTTAAGTTTATCTGCAAAATTGATCGGCGAACTTTGTTTATAAGCAATCGGATCATTAAAAGGTTCATTTAAAATGTTAGATGTATAACCGTGGTTGTAATGTGCCCAATCTGTTACGGAACGCAAAGCCGCGCCACTCGTAAATACATCGGAAGCATTAAACATGGCCATCAAAGTCATAAAGCCTCCATAAGAACCTCCATACATGCCTACATGCTTAGGGTTTACACCATAATTTTCCACGAGGAATTTTACTCCGTCAATTTGGTCTGTTAAATCTTTTCCCCCCATATGTCTGTATATACCAGTACGGTGGTCTCTTCCATAACCAGAACTGCCTGTATAGTCAATATCGATTACCGTGTAGCCGTTATCTGCCAGTAAATTGTTGAACATATATTCGCGGAAATACGTACTCCAGCCGAAATGTACATTTTGCAAATAGCCGGCACCATGCACAAAAACAACTGCCGGATGGTTTTTGTCTGGATTTTGCGATTTATATACTCTTGCATATACATCGATACCATCACGATTTTTAAACGTAACCATGTCAGGCTCGCGCCATTTATAAGAATTAAATTCTGCAGATGTAGATTGGGTAATTTTTACAGGCTTTGCTCCGGGTTTATTTGCTTGTAAATACAATTCGTTAGGCTTATTCATGAATGAATAGTTTATGGCGAGATATTTCTCATCAGGAGAAAGCGTAATCTCGTTTAAGCCTTTCATGTTAGTGATCTGGTTGATTTGGCCGCCATTTACAGATACCTTAAAATAATTGGTAATTCCGGGATGTTCTTTATTCGCAGTGAAGTAAAAGGTGCTTTTATCTTTTGAAAGTTTTAAAGTTTGTACTTCCCATTTTCCGGATGTGAATTGTTTTTTTTCGCCGGTAGAGATATTTGCTACATAAAGATGCGAATAGCCCGTGGCTTCACTCTGATAATAAAATCTATCATTATCAATCCATCCTACATTTCCGGAATAATAACCTCCAATTCCGGGTCCGCCGATCCATGCTTCATCGCGCTGGCGATCAATTAATGAAAGTGAACCAGAAACAGCATCCAATTTAAGAATCCAACGGTCTTTATTGTCTGATGAAAAAGCAACAATTACGGCGCGTTTTCCATCTTCACTCCAAATTGGCGCATTTAGATTTACGTTACGGTCGGCATTTTTCTTTTTTGCTTCTTCTAAAGGTTTAGGATAATCTTTCAGATAATCCGGCAGATCTTTAATTCCCGGAATACTGGCCGTGTTAATTTTATAAACCGTATCTCGTTGCGTATCGTAAATAAAGTTTTCACTGGTATTTTCTGTTTCTCCAACTTTTGCACGCGTTGGAATATCTTCTGTATAACCAGAGGCTGTAACGTAATTGGGTACAATGGTATTGTGGTTCTGAGCGGCTGTTGTAAGCTTGTAGGAAATGAAACGCGCATCCGGACTGATCACAATTCCATTAAGAAACTTGTCTTCTGTTGGAAGCTCTTTAAGTGCTTTTTCATCAGAAGCAGCGGCAAACCGATTTCGGCCTGTGCGGTTTCCACGTGTACCTTCTGAATTTCGTTTTTTTATAATATCGAATAGATCAGATTGTTCTGTTTTGAGCCATTTGTCTTGTTCTGTTACCGCTTTACTTTCTGGTTTTCCGGTTTTTTTACCCTTGGTAAAATTGGTTACTTGTTTGGTTTCTGCCGTTCTCAGATCCAGAATGTAAACGTTATCTCCTTTTTGGTAAGAAATCTTTCCATTGGCTAAAAACGTCGGATTACTTTCCCGTTCCATCGTATTCGTTAAACGGGTTTCTACATTCTTTTTAAAATCTTTCAGGTATATATCGCCGCTTTTTTCGCTCAGGCCCAAAGATTGATTTTGATTGTAGAGGTAAATTGGCGAAATATTTTTTTCGTCCTCCTTTTCTGCAGCTTTAACGGGTTTGGATGATGTAGATGCAACTTTGTACAAATCCTCCTTTGGTTTTCCTTCCGGATTCCAGTTGAAGTAGAGTGTTTTACTGTCTGCACTCCATCTGAAACCAGTAGGAGAGATGCCCATCCATTTCGGATCGCGCATAATTTTTTCTACAGTTAAAGGAGCGAGTTGTTGTGCAAAAGCGTAAGAACTGCCAGACAGCAGTAAAAATAGTATATATTTCTTCATGAATTTTAGCTTAGGATAGTGCAATTTAGATATTGCAACAGCTTTTTTCATAAGGAAATGGAAATGTTACAACATTACTGCTTAACGTAAAACCTTGCCGGTTTTATCAACGTTTACAATATCAAAAGGTTTAAGATATTCATTGGCAATAACTGCAAATTCTCTGCGCGTTAACGTTTTTTTAAGATCGAAAACAGAGTGAAATTTATATGCCTTTTGCCATTTCTTTTCAAGTTCGGTTTTTGTGGCTTCTACAGATTTATTTCCGACATAACAAACCATGGAAATTGCGTTTTCTAGATTTATTGGAACATCCTGATGGTCGTCAAACCAAATTTGTGCCTTATAATAATAGTCTTTAATGGGTTGTTTAATTTCTGCATAGTTTACGGGAAGATCTGGATTAAAGAAAAGATTCTGGCTTTTTTCTTCGCATTTAAGGACTCCTGTTAAACAGATTTTTTGAATTGCCAGCCAGTTTGAATCGATCGGACGAATATCCTCAATTGGAAAAAGTGATGATTTAAAACTCAGTAGTTCGCCCTGTACGCGTTTCAAATTCACTTCACTTATTTTTACTTTGAAAAAAGCGGAGTATGCTGCAACAGCGCCGGCCGATTGTCCTATTTGAAAATCCACCGGATCAATGTACAGTAGATTTTCTTGTGCGGGTATAAACAAATCATATAAAGACACTACGGATGCAGTTCCAGAAAAAGCACCAACAGAAGTTCTGTAAATATTGTTCTTATAATCAACTGAAGTTTTTTTTATAGGTTTTAAGTCTGCCAATTCAAGCGATGAAAGAAATTGCGCTGATTGTGCGGCAGCAAAAATTAAAGCTTTTGCTCTTATTTTCCTGTCTTTTGAAAGCCGCAATTCCCAACCGCTGCCAGATCTTTTTAACTCGGTAAAAGGCAAATTGTTGATGACTTTAAAAAGCTTGGAACTATCAGACCAGTCGCTTAAAATGGCATTAATCCTTTGTTTGTTCATTTCCGGTAAAGAAACCGAATCGGCAATTTTGAGTGATTTTCGAGCTTGTTTCTCGAAAGCTTTTAAAATACCATTATCGTTTATTTTTTCTAATTCGTGAATATCAAAGCCATCTTTTTGCGTTAAAACTAAAGCCTTTACGCCCGATTCTGCAGCTTGTATGCCTGCCGCAAACGCACTATTGCCATTTCCCAGAATCAATAAGTCCGTTTTAATTGTCTGCGCAATGAGAATAGATGGAAACAAAAGTGCTAAACCTAAAAACAAACCTTTCATTCGAGTATTTTAAAATATGTTGCAATATGGTTTAATTGCGTGGTATTTTAATGCATGTGAAGGTTTAAATCTGTTAAATTGAACAAAAAGACCAATCGCATTTTACGCATTTATTTATATTCGTACATCAGCAAACATTGTTATTATAGTTATGGATTTAGAAAATCTTAAATATCCTATCGGGAAATTCGTCATGCCCGAAAAATTTGATCAAGAGCAGGCATTAACCTGGATTTCTGAGATAGAAAATTTACCTGTGCAGATTAAAAGCGCTGTTCAAAACAGATCGGATGAAGAATTGAATGTTGTTTACCGGCCTGGCGGTTGGACACTAAGGCAGGTTATTCATCATCTTCCAGACAGCCACATCAATGCGTACATTCGTTTTAAGCAAGCCTTAACAGAGGATGTTCCGGTAATTCGTCCTTATTTTGAAGAACGCTGGGCAGAAACAGAGGAAGCCAAACATGGCGATGTCGAAATGTCTATCGAATTATTATCCGGATTACACAAAAGATGGACTGCATTTTTAAAAACGCTAAAGCCGGAAGATTACCAGCGGCGGTACACTCATCCGGCTTTAGGCGAAGAACTTACTTTGGCGTACATGCTTGGAAATTATGCCTGGCATGGCAAACACCATCTGGCACATATAACCAATACATTAAAACGCTAATTACATCATTATGAGCATTGCAGCGCTCATAGCAATCATTAATGCATCTTCTACAATGGTTACTGTACTCATTGGCAGGTTAAAAACCGCACCTAAGCATGCGCACTGAATTTTCTTTTTGTTCAGCACACTTTCCAATACACCTAAAATTGACACGGTCATCACCACCAATGTTACCCAATTTACAATTACCGGAGAAACGTTGAAAGCAAAGCTAAGGCCTAAGCCAAGTTCTATAAAAGCATAAATGTATCCCCAGGCATTAAATTTTTTAGCAACAATATCATACATCGCGTAGCTTTCTGCAAAAGCTTTCAAATTGAGCATTTTGAAAAAAGAAAAGACAAGGAAAAAACCAGCCATAAAGACGCGCATAAAGAGCATAAAATTCATAGCGTCACCTTGCCAGGATGCAATTAAAGAAACTGCTGTAACATAGGCGAAAATTAATAAAATAGGCTTGTATGTCGCTACCCATGATTTGCTTTCAGAAGGCATTGAAAGTTCCGATTCACTAGCGCTGATTTGATATTTGCTGTCTGCGCCGCCTAAAGCGGTTTGTAAGCTTTGCAATGAAATGTGTTTTTCCATTCCAATTGTGGCAGAGTTGGTATCTTTTGAAACTTCTACAGAAGTTACATCGGGCAAAAGGAGTAAATTATTTTTTACTTTATTTTCGCAACCTCCGCATGTCATTCCGGTAAGTTGATAAGTGTGTGTCATAGCTGTATTTTTTTCAAAATTAACAGCTTTTGCTGCCAATAGTGTTATAGAATATCCATAAAGATTTACAACATTTCAGAAAAAGTATAACCGATAAAACTTAAGCGCCAATTAACACAGAAGTCATCGTTAATGATCCACCAACGGCCTTATCATTAAAGAATGAAATTTCTTCTTTGTCTTTTTTCATTCCGAGCGAATAAATCAGCGGTAAATAATGTTCTGGCGTTGGTATAGCCAACATGGCTTCTTGTCCGAGATTTCTGTAATCTATTAAAGGTTTGTGATCGCCATTGGCGATTAAATTTTTAAATGTATTGTTGATGTCAATTGCCCAATCATAACCACCGCCATGAATCATTTGCCAGTTTAACATGCGTAGATTATGAACCATATTGCCACTTCCAAGCACTAAAATGCCTTTTTTCCGAAGTGCATAAATTTCTTGCGCAATCTCGTAATGTTCTTGTGGCGATTTAGTATAATCTATACTTAATTGCAAAACCGGAATATTGGCTTCCGGATACATGTGCCGCACTACAGTCCACGATCCGTGGTCCAAACCCCAATCATGATCCAATCCTACAGATGTAGAATGAATCATTTGCGGAATTTGCGCCGCGAGTTCTGGATTACCGGGCGCAGGATATTGTACATCAAATAATGCTTGCGGGAAACCGCCAAAATCGTGTATGGTTGTTGGTAGATCCATTGCCGTAATAAAAGTGCCGTGGGTATACCAATGTGCAGAGACGACCAAAACAGCCTTCGGAGTCGGTATTTTTCTTCCCAGTTCCGACCAACTTTCACTAAATTCATTTTGCTCAATACCATTCATCGGTGAGCCGTGGCCAATAAAAAGCGCGGGCATTAACTCCGTTTGAGGTAAACCCTGCGTAAAACTCCTGAATTGCGATAGTGCTGACATAATTTCGCGTTGCGATAGTTTATTTATCTAAACAACGTATACAAAAGTAGGAATTGAGCATTTTTTGCCGCTTAACGTATGATAAGAAAAGAGAACAGCTCGTCGTCAAATCTCGTCAAGTGTTTTGCGTGTTTCAATTGTTTTTGCTTTGTATTGTGAAGGCGTGACTCCGGTTACCTTTTTAAATTGCGAAGACAAGTGTGCAACACTGCTGTAATTGAGTTGATAAGCAATTTCGCTCAGGTTCAGTTCGCCATAAGTGATCATTTCCTTTACGCGTTCTACTTTTTGAGCAATGAAGTATTTTTCTATCGTTTGTTCTTCTGTTTCTGAAAATGCTGAAGTTAAAGCATTGTATTCCAGGTTTAGTTTTTCGCTTAGAAAAGCAGACAAATTTACTTTTAGCGGTTGTGGATTGTAGTGAACGAGATCTACAATTGCCGATTTTATCTGCCCGGTAATTTGTGCTTTTTTATCTTCCAGTAATTTAAAACCAAAAGTACTGAGGCGAGCATCAATTTGTAATTTTTCTTCTGTCGATGGATTTTCTTTAATAGAAACTTCGCCGAGATCAACCGATAAAGGGGTAAGGCCAAGTTTTTCCAACTCGGCCTTTACCACCATTTTACAACGGTTGCATACCATATTTTTAATATGCAGAATCATTATTTCGATGCGATGGTTTCTGAAACATCACCGCACTCAAACATCATACTGCCATAATATGGGTTTTCTATGTTTTCTTTTTCATTTAACCAGCTTGCTTTTGCCATTGGACAATGCTGTACATAAACGGTGTTGTTATTGAATTTAATGTTTCTAATCGTTTTAATCATTGCAGAAGAAATCAGTTCGAATGCTTTACGCTGTACTTTAATGTCGTTGGTCCCTGCAAGTTCTGCAGCTTTGCTTTTAATAATACTTGCTTGTTCCATCCAGATTTTATGCTGATCTGCCGAGAGTTCATTGTGTGGCACAGCATTTACCTTTTCTGTTAAAACTTTAACTTTGTCTATCGCTACATCTTTTTTGTCTGATGCAAGCGCATTTTTTACATCGTAATATCCGGTTAAAACCTGGTTTAAGGCTACATCTGTTTTGCTTTGTGCAAATGCGATTGCCGTACCGGTAATGGTAATTAATGCAATTAAGCTTAATATCTTTTTCATGTGTCTTATTTTAATACGTTAAAAAAATTAAATTCTGCCCTTAATAGGTACATGTTTTTGGTGTATCTGTTTTCAATATTTCCAAAAGTTTGGAACCTATAGCCCAGATCAATACGGGTTTGGCTATTGATAATCATTTGAATGGCCGGCGCAATATCCATATACGATTGTCCGGTTGATGGATCTGTTTTGCCAAGCAACTCTAGGTAAACATTGAAATTTGGTTCTTTGTAACTCTTATATACAAAAGGCAAAACCAAATATCCGGAAGACAGGCTATATGAAAACATGTTGTTTGGTTGTGGCATGCCGACAATCTGTTTGTCTGCATCTTTAAAAGCATGCGCATAACCTAAAGTTGCAGACAAAGCCAATTTATGCAACAATTGCGTAAAAACCAATCCACCTTGTATGCCGCTGTTATCGCCTTCTAAGTTAATATCCCGTGTAAAGGTTGGCCTTTTACTGGTGCTAATTCTCCCAAAAGCGGCCGCTCTAAAATGACTTTGTGCTTCATCCAGAGAAAGAAAACGGTATTTGGCATATAAGCTTCCGCCTTCCAATCTGTATTTACCATCCATATCAGATAGAAAAGCCTGTCCGTGCATCATAAAGTTTTTATTGAAGCCAAACATGATTTCCGGAATAGTTCTGCTTACAAAATCGGGGTTATTGAACATGCCTTCATTTGTTAAGCGTATACCAACAGATTTTGTAGGCATATTGCTTGCCGGCTCACTAAACACATATAATTCTTGCGCAGAAACCCAATGTATTGCACTGAATATCATCAGTGCAATTGCTAGAATGCGTTTTGCCATTAAGAAATTGTTACGTGGTAAATGCGGGTTTTTTTCCCATTCACAGTGCCCACTCCGCTTGCATATGCATCAGAATTGACAGATGGAGCTTGCTTTTTAAATGCAGAACCAGAGATAAAATCTTTGTCAATTATACTGACTTTGGTGGGGCCGTTTAGCGTTTTACTTTTTGCATTTACGAAACGATATACGCTATTACCAATTAACGCCTGGCCTTTATCGTCAACTTTTACTTGGTCAAAATCAAAATTTGCAACCAATCCGCCAACAGAAAAACCCGCGTCTTGCACTTTTTTGCGCACCATATCCAGATTGATATCTGCACCTTTTTTAAAGGTAAGAACGAAGATGTTTTTATTAAGATCTGGTTTAACTGAGCTGATAAAACCCAGCGTTTCTAATGATTTTTGTGTTGCATTTGAGCACATAGAACAGGTTAATCCGGTTACCTGTAAGTCTGCCGTTGAGATTTGTTGTGCTGATACTTTTACGGCAAAAAGCAACATAATAATGCTGAAAATTTTTAGTGTTTTCATGATTTTTAGGATATAAATTAGGGAAATTGACCTCGGTGAGGTCCATTATTTTTCTTTTGGAAAAGCCGAAAAATCGGTTTTCCATTAGCAGTCTTTTCCAAATGAAAAGTGCCAGAAAATCCTAATTTCTAAAAATACAGTTGAAGATATGAATGGCAACCTTGGGGCTAATTGGTGGTGCCTTGTTGAGGATTTTGCTCGAAAAATCAGATCCGATATTTTGAAAAAAACTGAAAGATGGCAATTGGAAGAAAAGCTGCATCGAAAAAAGCTTCGGTAATTTTATCTGCGCTTCGCTTTGATGGCTGTCTTTAACTTTTAAACTAACTTTCGTGTTTTTACAACATCCGTCGTCTTTTTTTTGGGCAGGAATATCTTTACAGAATTTGCAAGTTACTTCATTGCTGAAAAGTTTAACGTTCTCTAATTTCCCGCCACAAAAATGTAAACTCAGCGCAACGCCAATAACACTAACCGTATAAAATACGGCTAAAGCAAGGGCTATTTTTTGTCTGAGCTTCATTTTACAAAGGTAAAGGAAAAAAAAATTAAATTGCGCCCAAAATTATATGTTGAATTTCATTTTTGTTTGAACAGCCGAAATCTGATATGAAAAAACTCCTCTTAGCTTGTATTCTCTTCGCCACGTTGTCGGTTTCTGCCGCAAAGCCAAAACATCAATATGTGCGTATAAAAACCACTTTTGGCGCGTGTATTATCATGTTGTATAATGAAACACCATTACATAGAGATAATTTTTTAAAGTTGGTTAAAAGCGGTTTCTACAACGGTACATTATTTCATCGTGTAATAAAAGATTTTATGATTCAGGGAGGAGATCCCGATTCTAAAAAAGCAATGCCAGATTCGTTATTGGGCGAAGGTGATGTTGGGTACACCATTCCGGCGGAGTTTCGCGATAGCTTATTTCATAAAAAAGGAGTTTTGGCCGCTGCGCGCGATAATAATCCTGAAAAAGCATCCAGCGGATGTCAGTTTTACCTAGTTCAAGGGAAAGTTTTTACAGATGAGCAGTTGAATAGCCTCGAAGAGAAACGGTTAAAATTTAAAATTCCGGAATGGCAACGTGCTGTTTATAAAACCCAAGGCGGAACGCCACATTTGGATCGTAATTATACTGTTTATGGAGAAATTGTTGAAGGAATTGCTATGGTAGACAGCATTGCTGTGGTAGCGAAAAACAGCCAGGATAGACCGCTGACAGATGTGAAAATGGAAGTTTCTTTGTTAAAAAAGCGAGAAGCGAAGAAGCTGGAGAAACAGCGTATTCAACAATTGTTTAAGCAAAAACTTATCTCAAATTAACAATGAAAATTATATCCTACAACGTTAATGGAATACGTGCAGCAAGTACAAAGAATTTTTTTGGCTGGTTGCAAGCAACCAATGCAGATATGGTTTGTTTGCAGGAAATTAAAGCATCGCCGGTACAGATTCCGGAAATTATTGCTTTGGTAGAGCAACTGGGCTATCATCATTATTGGTTTCCGGCACAAAAAAAGGGATATTCTGGCGTTGCTATTCTCAGCAAAATAAAACCAAACCATGTAGAGTTTGGCTGCGGCGAAGATTGGATAGATGACGAAGGACGAATTTTACGCGCAGATTTTGACGATTTTTCTCTAATGAGTTTATATATGCCTTCTGGTTCAAGTGGGGAAGAGCGGCAAATGAAAAAGTATGAATTTATGCGGTTTTTTGATGTTTATATTGCTGAGTTAAGAACCGAAATTCCCAATCTAATTGTTAGCGGAGATTATAATATATGCCATACGGCGATGGATATTCACAATCCAAAATCGAACGCAAATTCATCTGGTTTCCTTCCGCAGGAAAGAGAATGGATGCAACTGTTTTTGGATAATGGATTTATTGATGCGTTCAGGCATTTTAATCAAGATCCTCACCATTACACCTGGTGGAGCTACCGTTCTGGCGCACGGGGTAAAAAT
Organism: Pedobacter terrestris; assembly: GCF_052343045.1. Lineage (NCBI taxonomy): Bacteria > Pseudomonadati > Bacteroidota > Sphingobacteriia > Sphingobacteriales > Sphingobacteriaceae > Pedobacter > Pedobacter terrestris. The sequence goes on from NZ_CP180264.1 coordinate 4,772,126, forward strand.
TTGGGTTGGCGTATTGATTACCATTTGGCTACGCGGCCAATGGAAGCGCGGTTGAAAAGCGTTAAGATATTACCAGATGCAATTCATTCTGATCATTGTCCGGTTTTGCTTGAGTTGGTTTAGATTTTACAAATGATCTTGTTCAAACTGCTCGCCAGCTTTAATCATCAGTTCAATTTGTTTTTTATCTGCGCTAGTTAGCTCTTCCTTTTCCTGAAGTTCAAATAGCGCAATCATGTTTTCTTCGTATTGTTTTTCTGTTTTGATAACGATTTCGTTTCCCATGATTGCTTTTATTAAAATTTTATAATACCCGAAGGGGTGATGCAAAAATCAAGTCGAATGTCGTGTTCATTCACATCATCGATTTTTTCTACCGGGGGAAACAAAGATAAACCAAATTTTTGAGCATTTGAATGGAGGAGGAAACGATCGTAAAAACCTTTTCCGTAACCCACTCGGTAACCGTTCAAATCAAACGCCAATAAAGGTATAATTACCAGATCTGCATTGCCGTTGTGCCTAGCGCCCGATTGTGGTTCCAAAATATTAAAAAGACTTTTTTTGAGATCGTGTTTCCCCAAATATTCATGATGGCTCATTAAGGCTGTTTCAAAATCAGCTTTGGGTACAATAATTTTAATGAGCGGATAATTTTCCTGCAGCCAATCAATAAATAAAAATGTATCGGGTTCTTTCTTTTCAGTTATTGGCAAGAAAATATGAATCGTGCTGATTTCGCTGAAGTTTAGTTGTGAAAAATGATGCAACAGCTGTTTACAGGCCAACTGATATTCCTCATCAGTCATACTTAATCTCTGTTGTTGATTTATTTTTCGGAGTTCAGCTTTAACCATCGATCTTAATTTTTTAGAAAAACCCGGTTTGGTTTCCATCGGTTTTACTAAAATAGAAAAAGCCTTTGACGATCAATCAAAGGCTTTCTCCATTGTTGTTCAATTTTATTTCACACGCTCTACGTATTCGCCAGTGCGGGTGTCTATTTTAAGTTTATCACCTTCGTTTACAAACATGGGCACTTTAATTTCTACACCATTTTCTAACGTTGCACTTTTTTGTGCGTTGGTAGCGGTGTCAGCTTTTACTGCTGGTTCAGAATAAGTAACCGTTAACTCTGTAAAGTTTGGCAATTGCGCCATAATTGGTTCATCACTTTCTACAGAAACAATCACGTTCATGCCTTCCGTAAGGAAACGGATTGCCGGACCGAATAACGCTTTATCTACATTAATCTGTTCATAAGAAACATTATCCATTACAACCAAATAATCGCCATCTTCATAAAGATATTGATAGTCGTTTGTTTCTACACGGCAAATTTCAACTTGTTCATCCGTATTCATACGGGCTTCAACAATTTTACCTGTTTTGATATTTCTCAGTTTGCCAACATAAAAGGCGCCACCTTTACCTGGTGTACGGTGGATAAATTCTTCTACGGTAACCAATTCGCCGTTTAAGCGTAAAATGTTTCCGTTTTTAACATCAGATGCTTTTGCCATAATAATTTCCCAACAGGCTTTTGCATTTGGCCTATTTTTGGTTCGGCAAAGGTAAAATTATTTTCAATAAAAATGAGGTGCAAATTGGGCAATGCAGAAAGTTATTGCCTAACAGAGAGAAAGTTTTGGCCAGTTAATCTTGTAACCGGCCAGATATTTTTTTCGGGATTATTTTACTCTTTCTAAATAATCGCCGGTTTTGGTGTCAATTTTAACTTTATCGCCTTGGTTTACAAACATCGGAACCCGGATTTCAACGCCGGTTTCTACGGTTGCATATTTTAGCGCACTTGTAGAGGTGTCGCCCTTTACAGCGGGTTCTGTATAGGTAATTTCCAATTCTACGGTATTTGGAATTTGCGCCATGATTGGTTCTTCACTTTCAAAAGCAACAATTACATTCATTCCCTCTTTTAAGAACTTAATTGCAGGACCAAAAAGGCTTTTAGTGATATTAAATTGCTCAAAACTGGTATTGTCCATTACCACTAAAAAATCTCCATCTTCATATAAATATTGATAATCGCTGGTTTCAACGCGGCAAATTTCTACTTCTTCATCGGTACGGAAACGATATTCAACCAATTTGCCTGTTCTTACGTTTCTCATTCTTGCCTGGTAGAATGCGCGTAAGTTTCCGGGCGTACGGTGTAAAAATTCTTCTACGCTTACCAACTCGCCGTTAAAGCGAAGTACATTTCCACTTTTTACTTCTGATGCTTTTGCCATTTTAATTAAGATGTGATTATTTATTTGCTAATTGACCACAAATGTAAAAACTATTTTATGTATTAAAAAGATGCTGAAGTAGCAGTACGGCTGGATTTTGATTAAAAATGCCCTGAAAAAAGAAATGCCTTCGGGAACCACTCCGAAGGCATAATCAACCTAAACCTCAAACTAAACTATGAAAAAAATCTTTTGCCTTTTTAAGGGCTATATTATAATCTACTGTTGTAGATAATCTTTTACTTCCTGAAGGATCGAATTGTTTAAATTTCTTCCTTTTTTCGTGCCGCAAAGGTAAGAAGAAATTTTCATTCTCAAAATATAATTGAAAAAAAATATTTTTAATACAATTTTATGACAAAATGAGCGGAGTGGGATTGATTTCTGATGCGGTCAAATTACTTGAAATCAGTTATTTGTAACTGAGTTTTGCAGAAATCGTATTCGTGAATTTGATTTGACCCAATTATGGTTAATCGGTTTTTTGCAAATTTTTCCATCAGTTCCTGATACCAATCTACGCCTTGAACATCGAGATTGCTTGTGGGTTCATCTAAAAATAAAACAGGAGTATCTGCGCAGCAAGCGAGCGCAAGTTTAGTGCGTTGCTTCATTCCGGACGAGAAATATTTGATTTCTTTGTTTTTTGATTTTTCCAAACCTAAAAACGAAATCAAACTTTTTTTATCCATTCCGGGCGAAAATCCCTTGAACCTGAAATGAAAATCTATAATTTCTGTAAGGGTAAAAGTTTCTACCAACTCCAAATAAGGCGCAGCTAAACTGATATAGCGGTAAATGTTTTCTACTGGAATCTTTCCATTGTTAAAGGAGATTTGACCTTCAGACGGACTTAAACTGCCTATTAAAACACTAATTAGAGTTGATTTCCCTGAACCATTAGGGCCTAGAATAGCATAACTTTCGCCAAAGTGAAATTCGGCAGTAACATTTCTGAAAATCCATTCTTTGTTGAATCTTCGGCCAACGCCGCTTAAATCAATCTTCATGAATAGAAATTATTTTAAGATTTTTTGCAGACAAACGCTATTGTCAATGCCAATGTACTGACCATAATTAGGAATAACCGAATAGCCTGCCTTCTGATACAGAGCGATGGCTTCTGGTTGTTTTTTCCCGGTTTCAAGTACGCATCTTTCAAAATCTAACGATTTGCTCCAACTTTCCAACTCCGTTAAAATGATTTTAGCGATACCTTGCTGCCTGAAATCAGGATGTACAAACATCCTTTTAATTTCTGTGCTGTTTGCATCAAATGGCTTAAAGGCACCACAACCAACAGCTTTTCCGTCTTTAAAGGCGACAACCACTTCTTTTATGGCAGCTATTTTATTGTACTGCGCATAAAAAGCATGGTCTTCACCATCCCGAATGGCTAAATCTTTATCCAGTAAAACAACTAATGATTTAAAATCGGGATGATCTGAATCGGTTCTAAGGAGTGAAAAATTATCCATTCGGGCTAAAATTATATGGGTTTAACTGCCCATTCCGAAACCTTTCATCACACCTCTGTTAGAGTTGCGGATAAAATCTACGATTTCATCTCTGATTTCGGTTGGTTTAAACTCTGCTTCAATCATATCTAGCGCTTTGGTTACGTTGTTGTGTTTAACAAATAACACGCGGTAGATTTCTTGAATTTCATCAATTTGTTCGTTTGTAAAGCCTCTGCGGCGTAAACCAACAGAGTTAATTCCGGCATAAGAAAGCGGCTCGCGCGCAGCTTTTACATAAGGCGGCACATCTTTACGTACCAATGAACCTCCGGTTACAAAAGCATAAGAACCAACTTTCACAAATTGGTGAATGGCTACCAATCCGGCCAAAACCACATTGTTGCCCACGGTAATGTGTCCAGCGAGTGTTGTTCCGTTAGAAAAGATACAATTGTTTCCAACCTCACAATCGTGTGCGATGTGCGAATAGGCCTGAATTAAGCAATTGCTTCCAACAACTGTTTTCCATCTGTCTTTTGTTCCACGGTTTACAGTAACACATTCGCGGATTGTGGTATTGTCGCCAATCTCTGCAGTGGTTACTTCGCCTGCATATTTTAAATCCTGAGGTTCGCCTGAAATGACCGATCCAGGGAAAATCCGACAGTTTTTACCAATGCGCGCACCGTCCATTATGGTTACGTTGGACCCGATCCAGGTTCCTTCGCCAATAACAACATCTTTGTGTATGACAACAAAAGGTTCTATTACGACATTCTCTGCAATTTTTGCCTGGGGATGAATGTATGCTAAGGGTTGTATCATTTGCTATTGGGCGGTTTCTGTTTGTTTAACTTTAGTAATTTGAGCCATCATTTCAGCTTCTACAACGATTTTTTCTCCAACCATACCTACACCTTTCATTTGTGCAATGCCGCGGCGGATAGGTTCTAGCAAATCGCAACGGAATACGATAGAATCGCCAGGAAGTACTTGTGCCCTGAATCTTACATTATCAATTTTTAGGAAATAGGTTAGATAATTCTGAGGATCCGGTACGGTGCATAAAACCAGGATTCCTCCAACCTGAGCCATAGCTTCGATTTGAATAACACCGGGAAAAACCGGAGCTCCAGGAAAATGGCCTTTAAAAAATTCTTCGTTCATGGTTACGTTTTTAACGCCAACAACATGATTTTTAGAGAGTTCAAGAATTTTATCTACAAATAGAAATGGTTGGCGGTGGGGAAGTATTTCCATAATTTGCACCACATCCATCAAAGGTTTTGAATTTGGATCGTAAACTTTTTGCACCTTCTTGTTTTTTTCTTTTTTGATTGCCGCTTTAATTTTTTTTGCGAAAGCAACATTGGCAGCGTGCCCAGGTCTGGCCGCCATAATGTGGCCTTTTAGGTGCATTCCAACCAAAGCCAAATCGCCAATCATATCCAATAGTTTATGGCGGGCAGGCTCATTTTGGTAACGCAGCTCCATGTTGTTTAAAATGCCTTGAGGTGCAACATCTATATCTTCGCGGTTGAAAAGTTTAGCCAAGTGATTTAACTCATCTTTGGTTACTTCTTTATCCACGATTACGATTGCATTGTTTAAGTCGCCACCTTTAATCAGGTTATGCGACAATTGATATTCAAGCTCATGCAAGAAACAAAATGTGCGGCATGAGGCGATTTCTTTTTTAAATTCTGCAATGGTGTTTATCCCCGCATGTTGGCTTCCCAAAACGGGCGAGTTGTAATCGATCATGCAAGTGAAACGATAATCGTCTAATGGCATGGCAACAATTTCAACCTTTCTGTCGGCTTCTGTATAGGTGATATTGTGCGGAATGGTAAAATATTCCCGGTCTACGTTTTGTTCTACAGCGCCAATTTCTTCCAGAAGATCAATAAATTGGATAGAACTTCCATCCATGATTGGGGTTTCAGGTCCGTCCAGTTTAATCAGAACGTTATCCAGGTCCATGCCCACAAGTGAAGCCATAACGTGCTCTACTGTACTAACGCTTGCGCCGTTTTGTGTAATGGTGGTTCCGCGAGAGGTATCTGTAACATTATCTGCGTCAGCGTCAATAATGGGCTGGCCTTCTAAATCTATCCGTTGAAACTTAAAACCATGGTTTTCTGGGGCAGGGCAAAAGGTTAGTGTTACATTTGCTCCAGTATGTAAGCCCACACCAGATGCAGATATTTCTCCTTTAATCGTTTTTTGTCTAACGTTCATTATGTATTGTATTCTTTTCCAATTCGGCTGTAAGCCTTTTCAATTCTTCTTCTAGGGCATTAATTCTTTTTTCAACATCAGGAAGATGTTTGAATATAACAGAGGCACGCATCCAGTTGCGTAAAGGTTGTGCCGGGCTTCCGTGCCATTGTTTGTTTTCTTCTGTAATGTTGAAGTTGATGCCGGCTTGTGCGCCAATCTGCGTTCCTTTCGCCAAACTTAAATGTCCGGCAATTCCAACCTGGCCACCAATAACACTATTTGGACCAATTTTGGTACTTCCGGAAACACCAGATTGTGCGGCAAGAACTGTATTCTGACCAATTTCTACATTGTGCGCAATTTGGATCAGGTTGTCAATTTTAGCGCCTTTTCGTACAATAGTAGAACCCATCGTTGCTCTGTCTATTGTGGTGTTGGCTCCGATTTCTACCTCATCTTCAATAATAACGTTCCCAATTTGAGGGATTTTGCTGTAACTACCATCTTTTTGCGGCGCAAAACCAAAACCATCGCTACCAACAACTGTATTAGAGTGTATTGTTACATTATTGCCAATCTGGCTTCCATGGTAAATTTTTACACCCGGGAAAAATGTAGAGTTATTGCCAATTTTAGAATTGGCACCCACAAAGGTTTGCGCATTTAAACGGCAATTGTCGCCAATAGTTACATTTTCAGCCACATAAGCAAAAGCATCGATAAACACATTATTGCCAATTTTAGCTGTTGGATGAACGAATGCCAATGTATCGATGCCGGATTTTACTGCCTGCGCATTTACCGCTTCATTATATTTATCCAGCAATAGTGTAAAAGCGCTGTAAGGATTATCTACCCGTATCAATGTACTGGTGTAAGACTGTGTTGGCACAAAGTCTTTAGATACAATAACAACCGAAGCCAGTGTCGAATATAAATAATTTTCGTACTTCGGGTTAGACAGAAAAGATAACGATCCTTCCTTGCCTTCTTCTATCTTTGAAAGCTCTGTAACGGCTATGTCGGGGTTTCCATCAACGGAACCGTTTAAAAACTCGCTTATCTGCTTGGCAGTAAATTGCATCTTACAAAGGTAAATGTTAAATTGAAATGAACAAATAAACCTAAAGGGCTTAACGGGATATATTCTCTACAATAATAAGACATTAAACGGCAGTGAAACCCAATTATTTTGTTAAATAAGCTTAAATACCGCGTGGATAGCACAGTACGTACTTTTCTACCGTTTTTTGCAGAGATTCCAGATTAGACAGATCTGACGCTTTCGCGATGTCTACAATGCTGTTATTTTTCATTAAAATTTTAATATTTCCTACGCCAGCATTATAAGCCCTGTTCTGTATGGAATCTGTAAATACGAAATAACGAACCTCTTCTTGTGAAATGCCCAATACATCGGCAGCAGCCTTTTCCAGAAAACGGATGCGATCTGCATCGGCCATTTCATTGCCCATTTCTACTTTATACAGGTTTCTGGTGGTTAGCATTTCGCACAAAGCTGATAAGATTTTATCCGGATGTTTTACCCAAACTTTTACGGCCGCGTAAATATCCTGATCATCCAGATTGGTGAAATGTTCCAGGTTAATGTGCTGGTTAAAGAAGTCTGAACCGGTTATGTTCTGTGTAAGAAAATGTTTTAAAGATGGAGCAGCAAATAACTCTTCGCCTTTACTGCACAATTCTTTGGCGCGTTCCAGCAATTTTACGAGAATCATTTCGCCAGAAATAACGGTTTTATGCAGGTAAACCTGCCAATACATTAAACGACGGGCAATCAGGAATTTCTCGATGGAATAAATTCCTTTTTCTTCAATAACCAGATCATCATCATAAATATTAAACATTTTTATAATCCGGTCAGAACTGATTACACCTTCGCTAACGCCCGTAAAAAAGCTATCCCGGTTAAGATAATCCATGCGATCGAGATCGAGCTGACCGGAAATAAGCTGGTGTAAAAAACGTTTTGGATAAGTACCATTAAAAATCTCAATCGCCTGGGTAAGTTGTCCGTTAAAATGAGCGTTTAAATCCTGCATCAGCTTTGCTGAAATGTCTTCGTGCCGAATGCCTGTAACCAATGAATGTTCTAGCGCGTGCGAAAAAGGACCATGTCCAATGTCATGTAAAAGAATTGCCAAACAGGCAGATTCTTCTTCTTGTCTGGTAATTTCATGGCCTTTACTTTTTAGCACTTCTATAGCCAATCCCATTAAATGCATGGCACCCAAAGCATGATGGAAACGCGTATGTAAAGCGCCGGGATAAACCAAATGCGTCATACCAAGTTGCTTAATATACCGCAGGCGCTGAAAGTAAGGGTGAGATATTACATCGTAAACCAATTCGCAGGGTATGGAAATGAATCCATACACGGGATCGTTTATTATTTTCTTTTTATTCAATGGTTAAAAATAGTTAAAAGCCAATATACGGTACAAAAATTGCTATTTTCAATTCGTGTAAAATAATCTGTCAAATATACTGGCATTGCTAACCCATTTTTACAAAAAAACATGCAAGAAACTAAAATTTTATGGGCCGATGATGAAATCGACTTATTAAAGCCTCATATTCTGTTGCTTAACGATAAAGGTTACCATGTAACTACATTTACAAATGGCAACGACGCACTCGAAGCATTTGAAAAAAACCAATTCGATCTTGTTTTTCTGGATGAAAATATGCCCGGTATGAGTGGTATAGAAACCCTTTCGGCAATTAAAAACATCAATCCGGAAATTCCAGTAGTGCTGATTACCAAAAGCGAGGAAGAAAATCTTATGGAAGACGCGATTGGAAGTAAGATCGATGATTATTTGATTAAACCAGTAAACCCTAAACAGGTTTTACTAACGATAAAAAAACTAATCGACAATAAACGGTTGGTGAGCGAAAAAACATCAATGGCTTATCAGCAGGATTTCAGGCGTTTGGGAATGACACTGAGCGATAGGCTTAGTTATGAGGAATGGATTGATGTGTACAAAAAGATCGTATTCTGGGAACTGGAACTCGAAAAACTAGACGACCCGCAGATGCATGAAATTTTAACTATGCAGAAGCAAGAAGCCAATACTCAGTTTTCTAAATTTATTGGCGAAAATTACCTGAACTGGATTAAAGACAAAGACAAAGCGCCAATGCTTTCTTTTGAGTTGATGAAGAAAAAGGTATTTCCATTAATTGGTGATCATACGCCGGTTTTTTTCATTTTGATTGATAACCTACGTTACGATCAATGGAAAATCATCAATCCGCTGATCTCTGAACATTTCCGTATAGACGAAGAAGAGATGTATACCAGCATTTTGCCTACAGCAACTCAATATGCCAGAAATTCAATTTTTTCTGGATTGATGCCTTTGGATATGGAGAAACGTTTTCCGCAACTTTGGCAGAATGACGACGATGAAGGCGGAAAAAACCTGCACGAAGAAGCTTTTCTAGCCGATAATATTAAACGGAATCTGCGTAAAGAATGCAAATTCAGCTACAACAAAATTTTGACTTTTGAGCAAGGTAAAGACTTGGTTGACCAGACCAATAACCTATTGAAAAATGATTTCAATGCAATTGTTTTTAACTTTGTAGATATGTTGAGCCACGCGCGTACCGATATGCAAATGATTCGCGAATTGGCTAATGACGATGCCGCGTATCGCTCATTAACCCTTTCATGGTTTGAGCATTCGCCACTTTTTGAATTGCTGAAAAAGATTGCCCAGAAAAAAGTAAAAGTTGTTATTACTACCGATCATGGAACCATCCGTGTAAAAAAACCGGTTAAAGTAATTGGCGATAGAAGTACAAATACCAATTTGCGCTACAAACAAGGCCGGAATTTAAACTTTAACGAGAAAGAAGTTTTCCTGATTAAAAATCCTCATGATGCGTTATTGCCAAAAGTGAACATCAGCAGTAGTTACATTTTCGCACAGGAAGACAGCTATTTCGTTTACCCTAATAATTACAATCAGTTTGTAAATTATTATAATGAAACTTTCCAGCATGGCGGAATTTCTCTAGAAGAAATGATTATTCCAATCATTACGTACTCGCCAAGATAATATTTGATGCCTTCAGCTTTAGATGGGTTAAACTAAAGCTGAAGGTTTTAAATTCTTCTGTATTCAGCAATCTTAAAGATTGGAATTAAGTTTTACTTTTGTGTTTTTATGATCTTTAAATGGAAATAGAAGTAAATACTCTTGAGGCTTTACCGCATGTGGCAGAACAGCTTTTGGCCTTTTCGTCTGCGGCGAAAACCTACACTTTTGAAGGCGAAATGGGTGCCGGCAAAACCACTTTTATTAAACAATTCTGTACAGTTCTGGGCGTAAAAGATGTGGTATCCAGTCCAACCTATTCTATTGTTAACGAATATGAAGGAAGCGGTACGGCAGTGTATCATTTTGATTTTTATCGGATAAAGAGCATTCAGGAAGCTTATGATATGGGCTATGAAGAATATTTTTACGGAGATGGGATTTGCCTGATTGAATGGCCACAACTCATTGAAGAACTTTTGCCACAAGACCGGATTTCTGTACACATTGAAATTATTGATGAGTTTAAACGAATATTCAGGTTTCAAAAGCATAACATTTAATCTTCAATAGTTTAGCATATTATGCGTATCTTCAACAACCTAAAACATATATACATTTAAGCACATCATGGCTACAGGATTACGCGAGGGAATGGCCGATATCGCCCGTCAAGGTCTGTTGCAAACCCAGGAAGCAACACTAGAAACCCGAAACAGGAAAAATAGCCTTTATATAGGGATTCCAAAAGAAATTTCTTTCCAGGAAAACAGGATAGCACTAACACCATTATCTGTTGCATTATTGGTTAATAATGGTCATCGTGTGGTGTTGGAAAGCGGTGCAGGCATTGCCGCCAATTTTACAGATAACGAATATGCAGAGCAAGGCGCTAAAATTGCTTACGATAAAAAGGAAGTTTTTGAGGCCGATATTCTGGTTAAGATCGCTCCGCCAACGCTCGAAGAAATTGATTTGATGCACAAAGGTCAAACGCTTATTTCTTCACTACAAACCGGCACGCTTAAACAGGAATATTTGAAAGCTTTGATGCATAAAAAAATTAATGCATTATGTTTTGAAAACCTGCGTGATGAGGGCAATGTGCTTTGCGTGGTTCGTGCAATGAGTGAAATTGTTGGATCAACTTCTATTTTAATTGCTGCAGAATATTTAAGTAACGTTACCGGGGGAAAAGGTTTGATGCTTGGCGGTTTTACTGGTGTTCCACCAACTGAGATTGTGATTTTAGGCGCAGGAACCGTTGGCGAATATGCCGCCCGAACCGCTTTAGCGCTTGGTGCAGAAGTAAAGGTGTTTGACAGTTCTATTTATAGATTAAGACGTTTACAAAATAATTTAGGAAACAGCCGCGTATTTACTTCGGTGATGCAGCCAATTGTTTTAAACAAGGCAATTGTAACTTGCGATGTAGTAATTGGAGCCATTCGTGCCAAGCACGGGCGCAGCCCTTGCGTAGTAATGGAAGAAACCGTTGCACGGATGAAGCCACACTCGGTGGTGGTAGATGTGAGCATAGATCAGGGAGGTTGTTTTGAAACTTCAGAAGTTACCAATCATGCCAATCCGGTTTTCCGGAAATATGATGTCATTCATTATTGTGTGCCTAATATTGCATCGCGTGTTCCGCGCACAGCTTCTTATGCGTTAACCAATATTTTCGCGCCAATTTTGTTGGATATTGGCGAATATGGCGGATTGACGAATATGGTTTGGAACAATCCAGGCATTCGCGAAGCCTTATACATTTATCAAGGAAATGTGACGAATAAAGATCTTGCAGATATGTTTAATCTTCAGTATAAAAACCTCGAACTTTTAGTTGTCGCCAATCAATAATGATTTCTGTCATTGCAAGGCATGAGCAATCTTAATGTGCAAATTATACAATTGTTGCAAGATTGTTTGGTTGGTAAAAAATGCCTTCCTGCAATGATGGCCAAATGATTTAATTCTATTATGAAAGTAAGTTGCCTTCTATTTTTTATATCTTTTTCTCTTTTTGCTGCTGCACAAAGCAATCCATTACCGAAGAAAAAGTTAGTTGTCATAAATTCTTTCAGTCAATATCAGGCTTCTATAAAGTCGAATCCGAACAATACCTTAATCGAAATCAAAAAAGCCATTCCGGATATTAAGCTCGATATCCGCTATGCAACCACAAACAACTTTATGCACCAGGTTATGTATAAGCAGGCAAGGGCTTTTGCACGTAAACCGGTTGTTGGGGCATTAGGCAAAATACAGGCAGAGTTAAAAAAGAAAGGTTACGGATTAAAAATTTTTGACGGCTACAGGCCATATACCATTACTGTGGCTTTCTATAAAAAAGCGAGTGATAAAAATTTCGTAGCCAACCCAGCTAAAGGCTCAAAACACAATCGTGGCTGCGCGGTGGATTTAACGTTAATTGATTTAAAAACAGGCAAAGATTTAGAAATGCCAACGCCATATGATAGCTTTTCTGCGGCCGCCGCGGCAAAATTTGAAAAGGTATCTCTTAAAGCAAAAAAAAACAGAGATTTTTTAATTGCCACAATGGCGAAATACGGACTTATTGTACTCGATAATGAGTGGTGGCATTATGATTTTAAAGGCTGGAAAAACTATGATTTAATGGATATTCCTTTCGAGAAATTATAAATGATGCGGATTGCCGTAATAATCCGATTTAACCTTTGCTTTGTTTCCCTTTAGTGTCAAATGGAAGATATAGTCATAATCATCTTCCGCCAGTTCATCCTTTGGTTTTTTGGCGCCAAGTGCTTCAATAATTTGCATTAACGTATTAGAGTGGCCAACAATTATGATTTTTTTGCCAAGATAAGTTTTCTTAATCAACTCAACCATCGCCGGAATTTCTGTATATGAAATTACCTTTGGGATAACCAATGAATCAATTGTTTGTCTGGTGCGTTTATATGGCGTAGTAAATGCAACATCAATGTTTTCTTTTTTGAGATAAATGGCTAATGCTGCGGCTCTTTCTTCTCCTTCTACAGATAAATCGGGGTCTTTTTCTTGCGGATTTGCTTTTTCTTTTTCGGCGTGGCGTACAATCCAAATATCGGTGGTTTGTGCATATAAAGCAGTTGTGCTTAAAGAAATAAGTAAAAGAGAGATTAAGTTTTTCATATAAATAAATAGGAGCCTAAAGATTGTAAATAATATCTTAAAGAAAGAAAAACCTATATGTGCATTTAAAGCGCTAACGCAAGTGATTCGATATCTTCATCACTGTGCCAGCTGCTCAACACAATGCGGTTTATCGGAAAACTGTTCTGATCTGGATAGGGAAATGAAGAAATTAAAATCTTATGGGTAAGTAATCGTGAGGCAATGCCGGGATCTTCCAATAGAAATACAGGAAATGAAGCGGTGTACTTCCAATTTTTAAACTTTAAACTTTTGAGCTTGGCGACGTTTTTTTCCAGCTTTAATCGTTCACTTGCGTAAATACTTTCTGCCTGTATAAAAGCAAAAAGTGCTGCGGCAGAAGGAGGAGAAGCGCCAATAAAAACATTACTCTTTTTAAGTTTTTCGACAACAGGGGCAGAAGACAATACAATTCCGGCATCAACACCAAGCGCTTTCGCCATAGAGGCAACAACAATATTGGTAATGTTTTCTTGTTTCGGTAAAGTATCGAAAGCGCCCAAACCAGCGTGATTGATTCCGATTCCGTGAGAATCGTCTACTATGAGGATGATTTCTTTTGTTGGGTCTATGCGTTTCAGGAAATCAAAATCGTAAATTTCAGGAAACAAATTGTTCATAGAATTGCTAATCAAAACCCAATTTCGCACAGATGAGGAATTTATCTGCTGCAATACCTCTTCGCTCCAGTTTGTAAACAATATTTCGTTTACTTCTGGCGGATTAACATTCCACAAGGCCGGATGACTGGCAGGCGCATATAGTATATTTCCGTGTGTGGCGAAAGTTTGAACCACCATTTGTGCGGCAAGGTAACCGCTAGATGTAATTAATGAAGCTGATGCATTAAACATTTTTGCAGCATAGTTTTCAGCTTCATCGTATATCCCCAATTGAATGTTGTTTGATCTGCTGGTTCCGTTATTGAGTCCATATCTGGAAATACCTTCTATAACATAAGCGAGAAATTCTTGGTGATTGGGTATGCCGAGATAAGCCGTTCCGCTGAAATAGAGATAACGCTTTCCATCCAAAATAATCTGGTTAGAAAGAGGCTGTGATAAAGATTTTAAATCAAAATTCATCGCTCTGCGCAGCTTTTGTATTAAAACGTATCGTGTATATAAGTCATAATGCGTACCATTTCTGCCCGCACTTCTGCCGTTGGTTTAACAAATCCATTGTTCATAAAAGAGAATATGTAGGTTTTGCCTTTTTTGGTGAGCACGTATCCACTTTGATTGTGTACGCCGCCCAATGAGCCCGTTTTTCCATATACAAATGGAGCATCGGTTTTTGGATAAGCATTTTTTAATGTTCCTGATTTTCCTCCTGCCGGAAACATATTGTAAAGTTTTTGCGGATTATTAACCGTTCTGTAAATCGTATCCAGCAAGTAGACCATATCCCGCGGCGTAAACAGATTTTGCCTGGAAAGACCAGAACCGTCTACCCATTTGGGTTTATCAGGTAAAAAAGACAGGTAGTTTTTAACGATATAATGAATTGCTTTTGAAGTGCTCAAAGTATCGCCCAGTTGGTCTGAACAGGCGAGTAACAAATGTTCGGCAATAAAGTTATCGCTTGGCAACATCATGTGTTTCAAAACCGAATCGCGGCTTGCGCCAGGCAAGGTTTTCACATTGGCCGGAATTTTGAAATTTATCAAAGCTACAGGTTTGTGCAGCGTATCTGCTAGAATTTCTATTGTGGTTTGCTCACTGGTTTTGTATGGGTTTTGCTGGTTGTAATTGCTTGGGACAGCAACTGCAGGATAACGAAAAGTATTGGTTAGAAAATCGCGCGTAACCTGAAAATTACCCCTTGTTTTGCTTGAATCAACTTTAAAACCAGAAGTGAAGATTTTAGGACTGATGTTGATTTTCTCTGTAGATTGATAAACAGACGTAACCATATTGTCCATAATGGGCAATTCTGTAATTTCTGGTTGATAGTAATAATCGTAGTCATCCCAAGACCAGCCTTCTCCAAAGAAAGTGCCGTTATATCGCCCCGGCGCAAAGTAAAGTTTCTTATCAGAAGCCAATAAAAAATTGTACGCACTTTTATCTTTCACCGCAAATTGCAAGAAAGACGGATCGCCTGTTCCCCAAAAAATTAATGAATCATTTGTTTCAATGTATTTAAGTGCCGCCATGCGCTCAGGAAGCATTTTTAAACTGGCATAAAAAGTAAAAAGTTTGGTGTTTGAGGCAGGCGTAAAATATTTATCTGCATCTTTCTGAAAAATCATCTGCTTATTATCCATGTTATATAAGGCAAACCCGACCTGATAGTGTTTGATCACTTCAGATTTTTTAAACTGCTGCGCGACTTTTCTCGATATGCTCTTATTGGTAGAGCAAGAAGTGATTAAGCAAATGAATAATAAAAATATCAGGAAAAAGGATTTCACGCTTTTAGAAAGTAACATGTTGTGCAGGTTATTGATTTTTGATACCTAAATTATTAAATTTAATGATATGTTAAACAATAATCTATGATTATGGCCAGATAAGTTGAAGGTTAAAGAAATTAAACCGAGAAATTTCTCTTTGATGTACAAATTGGCGATTTGCGAACCTTAAATTATGTAATTTTCCAAATACATGTATTTTTAAAGTTTTCCAACATTTAACTTTACGGCTTTAACCAGGCAAAACAACATTATTCATGAATAAAAAAATTAAGCTACTTGCTTTGGCAGGTATTATAGTTTTTGGCGTAGTACAATCCGACTCGGTTTACGCTCAGAAAAAATCTAAAAAAGCAAAAGGTGCACCGGCAACTCCGGCTGCAACTGCAGCAACCCCCCCGGCAAAAAAAGAAGGTATTAAGCCTTTTTCTGAAGTGGTAACCGCCAAAGCCAAAACAACCAACGGGATGTTTAAAACACATAAGGTTGATGATAAATGGTATTTTGAAATTCCGGATTCTGTATTAAATAGAGAAATGTTGGTGGTAACCCGCGTTTCAAAATCTCCGGTAGGCGTAAAAGTGGGCAACCAGCAATACGGCGGTGAAGAACTGAACGAGCAGGTTTGGAAATGGGAGCGTAGGGGCAAGCAGGTTTACATTCGTGTGCCAAGTTATGCAACCAAGGCAGATCCAAACAGCGATATGTATCAATCGGTACAGAACTCAAACCTGGCACAAATTCTGGCCAGCTTCGAAATTAAAGCGTACAATAAAGACACGACTGGGGTTGTGATTGATGTAACCGATTTTTACAACGGTGATATCATGGCTATTGGTGCAACAGACCAAGTGCGTAAAGCATATAAAATTACTGCATATGATGTAAACCGCTCGTACATTGATACGATAAAAACTTTTCCATTAAATGTTGAAGTAAAAACTGCCAAAACCTACCGCGCTGCAGAATCGCCTACGGATAATAGTAACGGCGCAATTACTTTCGAATTTAATACATCGATGTTGCTTTTGCCAAAAACGCCGGTAAAAGCGCGTATTATGGATAGCCGTGTGGGTTATTTTGGCCAATCTCAAATTGATTACGGTTCTGATGCGCAAAAAGCAGAACGTACTGCATACATTCACCGCTGGAATTTGATACCTAAAGATACTAACGCTTACAAACGCGGAGAATTGGTAGAACCCCTAAAACCAATCATCATTTATATTGATCCGGCAACGCCGAAGAAATGGGTTCCGTTTTTAATTCAGGGAATTAACGATTGGCAGGTTGCCTTTGAAGCTGCGGGTTTCAAAAATGCCATTATGGGTAAAGAAGCGCCAACAGCAACACAAGATCCACAATTTGATGTAGACGATTCCAGGTATTCTGTAGTGCGTTATTTCGCTTCTGATATTGCAAATGCATATGGCCCGCATGTTAGTGATCCGCGTACTGGCCAGATTTTGGAAACACATATCGGCTGGTACCACAATGTGATGAACTTATTGCGCAACTGGTATTTTGTACAAACTGCAGCCGTGAATCCAGAAGTACGCAAAGCAAAATTTACAGACGCGCAAATGGGCGAGTTGATTCGTTTTGTATCTTCTCACGAAATTGGACATACTTTAGGTTTGCCACATAACTTTGGTTCCAGCTACGCATATCCTGTAGATTCTTTACGTTCTAAATCTTTCACAGATGTCCACGGAACTGCACCATCTATTATGGATTATGCACGGTTTAACTACATTGCACAACCGGGTGATGGCGTAACTAAATTGCATCCTCAAATTGGCGAATACGATAAATGGTCTATTAAATGGGGATATTCATGGATTCCGGGAAACAAAACTGCAGAGCAGGAAAGAGAAATTCTGAATCAATGGACATTGAAAAATGCAGGAAATCCATTGTATTTCTATGGCCGCCAGGGCACCATGCTTGATCCGCGTTTGCAAAGCGAAGATTTAGGTGATAATGCGATGAAAGCAAGTGCCTACGGGATTGCCAATTTGAAACGCATCCTGCCGAATGTAGAAAAATGGACTTTCCAGAAAGGAAAAGAATACAGCGATCTGAAAGAAATCTATACAGAAATTGTTGGACAATACAACCGCTACATGGGGCACGTAACGGCTAATGTGGGCGGTTTAAGTGAAAACTTCAAAACCTACGATCAAAAAGGTGCGGTGTATGCATATTTGCCAAAGGCGAAACAAAAAGAAGCCATTACATTTTTCAATCAGCAGTTGTTTACTACGCCATTATGGTTAATCAACAATGAAGAATTGTCTAAATTTGACAACGGAACCTTGTTAAACAGAATTAAATCTGTACAAACCAATACCTTGTCTAACATTTTATCGGCACCTCGTATTGCACGTTTATTGGACAATGAAACCAAAAACGGCGTTGCTAAAGCCTATACTTTACCAGAATTGTTTACAGATTTGCGTTCATCTGTATTTGCTGCTGGCCATGCAGATGCATTTAAACGCAACTTGCAACGCGCTTATGTAGATCGTTTAGAAGGCTTAATGACAAAAGATTCTGACCTTCCGCCAGGATTCCCGGCAGAATATGCAGCGAGTTATGGTTTAACGCCAATTAATGTTGCCCTTTCAGACATCAGACCTTTGGTTAGAGCAGAGCTTAAAACATTGTTAAGTACAACAAAAGCAAGATCTGCAGCCGGAGATGCCATCAGCAAAGCACATTATGATGATCTGAATATCCGGATTAAAAATATTCTTGACCCTAAAAAATAAATCTTCATTGATGTTATTAAGACAGGACAAATCTTTATAAAGGTTTGTCCTGTTTTGGTTTAAGAATTATAAAGTCAATTGTGATTTCTGCATAGAAAATCAATACCCAAAGCTTGAAAATCCAGGTTAAGGAAAAACAAAACAAGTCGAAAAGTTGTCATTGAACCGGTTTCATTTCAAGTCTAAAAATCTATAGTGCCAAAAAAAGATATTGTTTTGCAAAAGGAGAATAGCCAACCGGCTTAACAAGCGTTTAATTTATAATATTTATTTTAGCAACAGAATTTAGCTTATGATTAAGAATATAATACGCGTTTTCTTTGCCTTATTGTTGCTCTCCGGCTGTGGCCGATCTAAAACAAATGATGCTACATTAAGAGATTTTACATTTGCCCCGGTAAAAGGCATTAGGTATGAAGAGGTAAAGCGCCGCTTTAGCGATGGTTTATCTTTCAATAAAGAAGGTTTTATGCAAGAACCTTCATGGATTATTGAGGTTGCTGCGGAAGATACCATGATGGCCTGGAGCCCGCAAAAACAGATTATGCAGAAATTCTACCTTCAATATGACCACGGAAGCGTATACAATTTTGCAGAGGAATTTTTCAGGGTAAAGCACATTAGTAAAGATAGTTTGGTGTTCCAAAGAATACAGGTAGATGGAAAAGTGATTGCGAAAGATTTCCGATCGGATGTAAACATGACATTTTACGCCCAGGATTACATCAAAAATAAGTTGAAAACCACACCTAAAGAATTGCAAAAACCAACGAAAGCAGATACTGCATTTATTAGAGAACGTTCTGATGCCGTAAACCGAGATGGTAAAGATGCTTTCGCAGCAAGAGTACCGGTTCAGTTTATCCCAAAAAGTAAAATTGTTAAGGTAGAAAAATTTAGCACAGCTGATAAATTGAACGGACGGACAGCAGCATATGATTACATGTTTCCTCGATATCGGATAGAAATTGACCGGGCTTACAAAGATTTTGCTTATGAATGTTATGCCGTTGTTGATTATACCGGAGCCATTAGAATTTTGAATGTTAATGGCGTATTGCCAGATGCAGCAGAAGGTAAAAAAAGGATGATGCAAGGTGTGGCAGACATCTACGTGCGCAACCTTTTTACTGTAGTTCCCGGAACTACAGTGGGTATACCACATAACAGTCAGATTACGCTAACCTTGGTTGGGAAGGCAATTAAAAGGCCTTAGTAATCTGTGTCTTACAAAATTTTAACACTAAATAAATGTTAAAATTTATTTTTATTTTAAAATAATAAGACTACCTTGCAGACTTAATTTAATATTTTAATACAATGCAAGAAGGCACAGTAAAATTCTTCAACGTAACTAAAGGTTTTGGCTTTATCATCCCTGCGAATGGCGATAGCGAAATTTTTGTTCATTCAACAGGTCTTATCGATGAAATCCGTGAAAAAGACAAAGTTCAATACGAAGTTGCAAACGGTAAAAAAGGCTTAAACGCCATCAATGTGAAAGTAATTTAATTTATTATCATATTTGCAAAAGGGCTGTTCTCTAAAAGAGCAGCCCTTTTTATTTTAAACAAAATTGACCTAAAACACAATTTTGATGACAAACTATTTCATTATACCCGGATTGGGCAATTCTGGCGATGACCATTGGCAAACTCATTTTGAGCGATCTGCCTCCACTTTTATTCGTATACAACAACGCGATTGGGATACACCATCTTGTACAGAATGGATTGAAGAAATTGAAAGGGCTTTGAAAGGATTTGACTTATCAACGGTTGTATTAATTGGACACAGCTTGGGTTGCGCAACTATTGCAAATTGGGCCAATCGGTTTGGTCATCAGATTAAAGGTGCGCTGCTTGTTGCGCCGAGTGATGTTGAAGCACCAAAATACGATTTTAAAACTGCGGGTTTTGAAAAAATGCCGCTAAACGCCTTACCTTTCAAAACAATTGTTGTAAACAGCAGTAATGATGAATGGGTTTCTGTAGAACGCGCCAAGTATTTTGCGGACGCCTGGAAAAGTGAATGGATAGATATTGGCAATGGCGGCCACATCAATACAGCATCCGGTTTCGGAGAGTGGCCAGAAGGTTTGGAGATTTTAAAATCATTGGATGTATAAATCACCCAATGATTTTATTTCTATTGTATTAATGCGATGCAAAAAATTTTAATCCAAGGATAGAGGCAATCAATGTCCCGATAAAAAACAAACGCCAAAACGTTGCGGGTTCGTTAAAGTACAAAATACCAATAACAACTGTTCCCACAGCACCGATTCCTGTCCAAACAGCATAAGCCGTTCCCATCGGCAATTCTTCTAATGCTTTATTGAGAAACATGAAGCTTAATACCGCACAAATTAAAAATCCTGCGCTCCATTTTAGTACCGTAAAGTTTTTTGAAAGGTTGAGGCAGGTTGTAAATCCGATTTCCAAACAACCCGCAATAATTAAGTAGATCCAGCTCATGCTGCAAAACTAATAGAGAAGTTTGCCAGAAGATTTTACAAATGTTAAAAATTATTTCATGGCTGCTCTAATCCGGCTCAAAGTTACCTGAGTTACGCCTAAATAAGAGGCGATAATGCCCAAAGGAATGTTTTTTAATGCTTCTGGATATTGCAAAGTCAAAGCTTCATACCGTTCAGATGCGGTTTTAAATTGTTTTGAAATAAAACGTTCTTCAGTTTTAATCAGCTCATGTTCGGCCATTTTTCTTCCCCAGTTGGCCAAATCCGGATATATCTGATAAAGCTCTTGTAAACGAGAAGCTTTTATTCCGTAAACCACAGCATCTTGTAAAATGTCTATGCGTTCATAGCCTGCTTTTTGATAAACATAACTATTAAAGGATAAACAAACATCACCTGAAAAACCTAACCAAATGGCTACAGGTTTATATTTGATGAGAATAGAAGCTCTTGCAATTCCGCTTTCAAGAAAGTAAAAGTGGTCTTCGTATTTGTTTTCCCGAATCAAAATGGCACCTTTTTTCAATTCAGAGCGCTCCAGTTCACTTGTTAACGCGGTTATAGCACTCAAGCTTAATGCTGCGGTAGAACGGATGGTGTGCAGTGTATTTTGCAAAATGCAGAAGAAGTTAAAATGAACTATTGAGGTTTTGGAATAATGGCTACAGTTAAACGGCTAATGCAATTCATTTTTCCTCTGTCGTCATACATTTTTATTTCCCATACCTGGGTTTTTGCGCCTATGTGTAGCGGTTTGCAAATTCCGGTTACTTTGCCGCTTTTTACCGGGCGTAAATGATTGGCGTTTACTTCTAAGCCAACCGCCAGATATTTTTCTGGGTTAATACACATAAAAGAAGCAATACTTCCAAGTGTTTCTGCCAGAACTACAGAAGCGCCACCGTGTAAAATGCCAACGGGCTGATGTGTGCGCTCATCTACAGGCATGGTGCCAGTCAGAAAATCTTCTCCAATTTCGGTAAACTCAATCCCAAGCAATGCGCCAATATGATTTTTTGGCCTGTTGTTTAGCTCGTCTACAGTAAAATTTTTAAACCACATGATAACGATCTTTAAGTATAGATATATGATGGATAATATGTCCGGCGGCAATATATACTATTGCGCGAACTGAGATTTCACGATCAGATGCCGTACCTTTTCGGTTCAGTTCTTCTTCGTTCAGGGATTTATATAAATAGAGATTGGCTTTGCGTAATGCAGAAAATTCTTCCATCAGATCTGCAAGAGGGCGATCTGCAAATCGGGCATTGTTTACATAATCATCTTCATCAAAACCAGGAAGATGTTGCTGCTCATTTCTGGCGAAGCATGTAACTCTAAAAGCAAATACACGTTCGCAATCAATAATATGCCCCAGCATTTCTTTCAAAGTCCACTTGCCTTCTGCATAAGCAAAATCGGCTTTGTCTGCATTTCTATCAAACAATTCCGGAAGCGTAATTGCTTGGTTTATCAAAATTTCTATAACATCGCCATCCACTTTGCTGATGTACGTTTCGCCCCAAATTGGGTATTCATTAGGCTGTGGTCGGTTCATATTTTAAACTGCTTTTCAAGATAATTCTAAAGGTTGTGCCTTTACCCATTTCAGATTCTTTTACGAAAATTTCTCCGCTGTGGTAATTGGTCACGATTCTTTTGGTCAAAGATAAACCCAATCCCCAACCGCGTTTGCGTGTGGTGTAGCCAGGCTGGAAAACGGTATCGAACTTAGATCTCGGAATACCTTTTCCGGTATCTGATACATCAATAAAAACCTGTTCTTTGGCCAAATTCTCAATAATATTGATTGAAATGGACCCTTCATTTTCTATTGCATTCGCTGCATTTTTAAGCAGGTTTTCAATAACCCAATCAAATAGCGGAACGTTTAACAGTGCGCGAACCTGTTCATCTCCGGTGATGCTAAATTTCACTTTATCTGAAGTTCTGACTTTGAAATAATCGATAAAATTGCTGATCACAATAAAAACAGTATGGTCTTCCAGAATGGGTTTTGAACCAATTTTACTAAATCGATCGGTAATGATTTCCAGTCGTTTAACGTCATTTTCCATTTCGGCAATAAGTGGATCATCTTCGGCATCAAATTTAGATTTCATCAGTTCAATCCAAGCCATTAATGAAGAAATAGGTGTGCCCAGTTGATGTGCCGTTTCTTTAGCTAAACCTACCCAAACGTGGTCTTGTTCATCTCGGCGAGCAGAACTAAAGGCCGTATAAGCAGTAAGCAAAAACAAGAAAATCACAATCATCTGGATATACGGGAAATACCTCAGTTGTGTAAGCACAAATGAATCTCTGTAATAGGCTAGAAATTTATCACCAAAAATATTGAGTTCAGAAGGCTTATGCTGGGCTTTCATTTTATTGAGTTGCCGTACATAGTACAAACTATCGTACTGTAGATTTTCCGTTCCGGGGTTCCAGGTTTTTGTAGTATCTAAACCGGTAGAAGAAATTACGACACCATCTTTGTTAATCAGAATTACCGGCATTTTTACGTTTTCCCGAACATCATTAATGAGACTTTGTGATAAGGGATCATCATACAATTGCATTGCCCGCTCCTGTACGCGTACCCACAAACGAAACTGAACAGCTTCTTCACGCTCCATTTTTTTAACAAAAGAATCGGTATAAAATACAGAGGCGATGCCAATTAATATGGCGAAGATGAGGAGTAAAAACTTCCAGCGGCGTTTCTTTTCGTACGGATTCATGCTTTGAAGGGCAAAATACAATAACAAAACGAAAAAAACATAAAACCATTATGCTTTTTAAAAAACCACTAAGCAGCATTTTAAATGTGTAATGGTTTCATCACAAATGAAAATAAAGTAAAATCGATGAAAAACATATCTTTGTAGCGAGCACAGTGCGTTGAGCTTTTAGCGTGGATTACACCATTGCCTCAAGTTCCCAACTCCCTGCTCTTTACTTAATCATGGATAAAAAAGTTAGAGTAAGATTTGCACCCAGCCCAACAGGAGGCTTGCATTTAGGCGGCGTACGTACCGCTTTGTTTAATTATTTGTTTGCCAGAAAAAACAACGGAACTTTTGTTTTGCGTGTTGAAGATACCGATCAGAACCGTTTTGTGGCGGGCGCTGAAGAATATATTGCCGAGTGTTTGAACTGGTGCGGCATTACGCCGGATGAAAGTCCAAACCAACCCGGAAATTATGGCCCTTACCGCCAAAGCGAACGCAAACCCAGCTATCGCAAATTTGCCGAACAGCTGATAAATGATGGTTATGCGTATTACGCTTTTGATACACCAGATGAATTAGACGCAAAAAGAAAAGAATTTCCAAATTTCCAATACGGACAAGCGTCTCGTATGCAAATGCGCAATTCACTTACTTTGGCTTTGAGCGAAGTAGAAGATTTACTTGCAGCCAAAACGCCGCACGTCATCCGGATTAAAGTACCGGAAAATGAAAACGTACATTTTAACGATTTAATTCGTGGTGATGTAAGTTTTGATACCAACCTGGTTGATGATAAAGTTTTATTAAAAGCCGATGGAATGCCAACATATCACCTTGCTGTTGTTGTAGATGATAAGGCAATGGAAATCTCGCACGCTTTTAGGGGAGAGGAATGGTTACCATCTGCACCAATTCACATTCTGCTATGGAAATATTTGGGTTGGGAAGATGCAATGCCGCAATGGGCGCATTTGCCATTAATTTTAAAACCAGATGGGCACGGTAAACTCAGCAAACGCGATGGAGACCGCTTAGGTTTTCCGGTTTATGCGATGAATTGGACAGATCCAAAAACCGCAGACATTACCAAAGGTTTCAAAGAAATGGGTTTTATGCCAGAAGCTTTTGTGAATATGCTTGCACTTTTGGGTTGGAATGATGGAACCGATCAGGAATTGTTCTCTTTAACAGAACTGGAAGAAAAATTTTCTGTAGAACGCATCAGCAAAGCTGGAGCTAAATTCGATTTCGAAAAAGCAAAATGGTATAACCATGAGTGGATCAAAGCAGACAGCGCATCACGTTTAGCACCGGCCGTTAAAGCAGAACTTGAGTTGGCGGGTATTGAAATTAAAGACGATGCATTTTTACATACGGTAATTGATTTGATTAAATATCGCTGTACCTTATTGCCAGATTTTATTGCACAAAGTCAGTATTTTTTCTCTGTACCAACACAATATGATGTTGCTTCTGTAAAACCAAAGTGGTCGGCAGAAAAAGCAGCTTTTTTTGAGGAGTTTGGTGCACATCTTGATCTTGCTGATGCATCAAAAGCTGAACTTTCTTTTAAAGCTTTAGCAGAACAAAAAGGTTTTAAACCAGGAGAATTAATGTTGCCTTTTCGTATTATGTTGGTTGGCGGCAAATTTGGCCCTGGCGTTTTTGATATTGCAGTATTGCTCGGTTTAGATGAAACCCAAAACAGAATTAGAAGGGGAGTTGAAGCCTTTAATGCTTAAAAATATTGGCCAGACAATTTATCTGGCCATTTTCGTTTGCAATAAAATTAGTTCGCAAAGCAGTTTCCATACGTAAAAGGTTACTTCCATCAAAGATGTTATCGCCAAAATATTTCTACATTAGCGGAACAAAGAGTCTTTTAACTTGGTTAATCGTTTAAGATAAATTTTAAAGATATGCAATGGTTTGGTAAAGGCAGTAATAATGTAGAAGATAGACGCAATAGCGGAGGTGGACGTACAATTTTAGGCGGCGGCTTGGGTTTAATTATTGTTGTTGTTGGTCTGTTTTTCGGGAAAGACCTGAGCGGATTGGTTAGCCAGCTTCCGCAAACAACGGAGCAGGGCGCAGTCAAAAAGGGTGTTCCAAAAGATGATCCTCAGGCACAATTTGTGTCAGGAGTTCTGGAGTCAACCGAGCAGGTTTGGACGAAGGAATTTCAAAATATGAATAAAGCCTATCAGAAGCCAACGTTAGTGCTTTTTAGAGATGGCGTACAAACCGCTTGTGGTTACGCCAGTTCTAATGTTGGCCCGTTTTATTGTCCGGGAGATCAATACGTTTACATTGACCTTTCCTTTTACGATGAATTGAAAAATAAATTCGGAGCAGCCGGAGATTTTGCTCAGGCATATGTGATTGCACATGAAGTTGGCCACCATGTACAAAATCTTTTAGGTATTTCAGCAAAGCTGGATGAGGCCAGAGGAAAAGTAAGCGAAGCAGAGTACAATCGTTTATCTGTAAAACTTGAACTTCAGGCCGATTTTTTTGCAGGAATCTGGGCACATCAGGCACAAAATCTTAAAGATTTCAGACTTGATGAAGGCGATATTGAGGAAGCATTAACTGCAGCCAATGCCATTGGAGATGATAAACTTCAAAAAGAAGCCACCGGACAGGTAAAGCCAGATTCATTTACACACGGAACGTCTAAACAACGGATGTTTTGGTTTAAAAAAGGTTTCGATACCGGAGATGTTAAGCAAGGCGATACCTTCAACACAAATAATTTATAAATAATTAAAACCATTCTTAGGCTTCCTTGTTTGTTTACAGTTAAAGAGAAATCTTTTACCAAACAATTAATCCCGACTTCTAAATTGTATATATAGATGATCCTCATAGTCGATGACAGGCCTGAAAACCTGATATCTTTACAAAAAGTACTCCAAGCACACAATTTTGAGGTAGATACCGCATCATCAGGGGAGGAAGCCCTGAAAAAAGTTTTGAGGAATAACTATGTCCTGATTATTTTAGACGTTCAGATGCCAGACATGGATGGGTTTGAAGTTGCTGAAGCCATCTCTGGCTTTAGCGGAGCAAAAGATACGGCCATCATTTTCCTCTCGGCCGTAAATACAGAGCTTAAATTTATTACTAAAGGATATCTGAGTGGTGGACTGGATTACATCACTAAACCGGTAGATATTAACATTCTATTGCTTAAAATCAAAACTTTCTACCGCATTTATGAGCAAAGCCGAAAGCTGAATGAAGTGCAGGCAAAACTGCTTGAAGAAATCGAATTTAGAAAAGAAGCTGAGCATAAAAAAGACGAATTTATAAGCATTGCCAGTCATGAACTTAAAACACCATTAACCAGTGTAAAAGGTTATATACAGTTGTTGCAAAGAAGTTTAACGCGCGATGATAAAACGATGGCGCAAAATCATCTGGAAAAAGCCAGTATCCAACTCGAAAAATTAAACGACCTTATTGTTGATCTTCTTGATATTTCTAAAATAGAAAGCGGAAAAATGAAGTTTAATATGCAGCATTTCTGTGCCGATAAGATGGTTAACAATGCAATAGAAATGCTTCAGCAAGCCAATCCAGACTTTATCATCAGTAAAATTGGCGAAACGCATGAACAGGTTTTTGGCGATGAAATGCGCTTGGAGCAAGTGGTGGTTAACTTTATAACCAATGCAATAAAATATGCACCAGGCACCAACCAGGTTAATGTAACCATTAATATTAAAGATGGTAAGCTTTATCTGGCGGTTAAAGATTTTGGTATCGGGATTTCCAAAGAACAGCAAAACCGCATTTTCGAAAAATTTTATCGCGTAGAAGAAAGCAGCAATCGCTTTAATGGCCTGGGCATAGGCTTATATATTTGCTCAGAAATTATTAAAAGGCATGGCGGAAACGTAGGTGTATACAGTGTGCCAGATGAAGGTTCTGAATTTTACTTCATCATTCCTATTGAGCAAACCCAAATCGAAAACTAAACTTATACTTTCATATCAATGAAAACTACTTTAAAAAATAATTTACGGTTAGGCCTTGGCCTTTCGCTAATTATTCTTTTTATCAGCTCCCTGGCTTCATTTGTCAGCATCAGCAACCTCATTAAAAGTGTTGATTTGGTTAAACACAGTGATGAAGTTATTCTAAATTCTGAAAACGTCATCTCCTACCTAAAAGATGCTGAAACCGGGCAGAGGGGTTATTTGTTAACCGGAAACAAACTGTTTTTAGATCCCTATAATGGTGCTACAGATTCTGCTTTAAAAGTTTTAGACAGAATTAGTGAAAGCACCAAAGACAATTCTGTACAGAAAAAGAACATCCAGAGCCTGCGTAATATTGTAATTAAACGCCTTGATATTATTAAATCTACAATAGAGATCAAATCACTTGGCGGTGTAATCGATCCAACGGTATTGTTTCAGGGCAAAACCTACATGGATCAGGCGCGTACAACAGTAAACCGAATGGTGCGGGAAGAAAAACAATTGCTGGCCAGGAGGAGTGAAGAACTGAATAAACTTGCCGCGTATACACCAATCCTGATCGTAATTGCTGCGATTCTGGCTATACTCATCACTTTGTTTTTCTACAGGAAAGTTTCTATAGATTTTGACGAACGTGTAAAACTTCAGGAAGAAATTGAAGATAAGAAACGCGAAATGGAGAAAAGGATCGCGGCTATAAAAGAAATTGCACTACAAATTTCAAACGGAAATTACGGCGTTTTACTTGATGCGCAAACTCAGGATGATATTGGCGAATTGTCCACATCATTGAATAACATGTCGCTATCGCTAAAAAAATCATTCGATACTTTAGAAGAGAATGAATGGTTGCAAACCGGTGTTGCCAATCTGAATGTGAAAATGGTTGGAGAGAAAGACGTGTTCCATCTTGCGGATGATATTGTAGAATTTTTAGCGGTTTACACTAAAAGCCAGATTGGTGCAATTTATTTGTTTAAGGACGATGGTTATTTACATCTGAAAGGCACTTACGCTTTAAATGCTAAAGGTATGCAACCGGTTTTAGAAATTGGACAAGGTTTGGTTGGCCAGGCGGTTAAATCTGGAAAATCTATCGTACTGGATGAAATTCCGGGAGATGAAAATACCATCAGCTTTGCTGCGGGTACCATCCGGCCGGCGCAAATTATTGTGCTTCCAATCGTTAGAAATGAAATTACCATTGGCGGTTTGGAACTTGGCACAACAAGTAATTTTACCGATCTGCAACTGCACTTTTTAAACCTTGTAATGTCTGATGTGGGCACAGCCTTACTTGGCGCACAAAACCGGCAGAAGTTACAGCAACTTCTTGAAGAAACACAGGCACAATCTGAAGAATTGCAGGTGCAGCATAATGAGCTTGAAGGTTTAAATGCAGAACTTGAAGCGCAAGCCCAAAAATTACAGGCATCCGAAGAAGAATTGCGCGTGCAACAGGAAGAATTGCTGCAAAGCAACCAGGAACTGGAAGAGCGCAGTAGCCTTTTAGAGGAAAAAAATGAACTGATTGAAGAACGAAACATCGAAATTCAGCAAAAAGCGGAAGCTTTGGAGTTGAGTACACGATATAAGTCAGAATTTTTGGCCAACATGTCGCATGAGCTTCGCACGCCGTTAAATTCTATTTTATTGTTGTCGAGATTAATGTCCGAAAATGAAGAACTGGATGCGGAGCACAAAGAATATGCAGAAGTCATTCAAAGCTCCGGACAAGGTTTACTAAGCCTGATTGATGAAATTCTCGATCTTTCAAAAATTGAAGCTGGCAAAATGGAGCTTGATCGCACCAACGTGAAACTGGATGATGTCCTGATTACCATGCGCTCACTTTTTAATCCTCTGGCAAAAGAAAAACAACTGGATTTAGTGGTTGACAAATTGGATGGCGTACCAGAATTTCTGCATACCGATAAAATGCGCATGGAGCAGATTCTAAAAAATCTGTTGTCGAATGCACTAAAGTTTACGGCACAAGGGGCTGTTAAATTGCAAATTAGTAAGAATGAAAAACAACAGTCGCTGGTATTTCAGGTTTCAGATACCGGAGTAGGTATTGCTCCAGAAAAACAAGCAATGGTGTTTGAGGCTTTCCAACAGGCAGATGGTTCTACGCGGCGTAAATTTGGCGGAACCGGATTGGGTTTATCAATCAGTCGAGAACTTGCAAAATTGCTGGGCGGATATATAGAACTGAAAAGTAAAGAAGGCGAGGGTAGTACTTTCACACTTGTTTTACCAATAGATAAGGCAAAAGGTATGGAAGATATAGACGTGGTTTTTGAAAAGCCTGTCCAAAAGATTATCGCAGAGCCGGTTGTTAAAAAAGTGAGTCCACTTACTGTTGCCAATATTCCGCAAGATATTGAAGACGACAGAGAGAATATCCAACCTGATGACAAAGTGATTCTTATCGTGGAAGATGATACGCCTTTCGCAAAAACTTTGCTCGATTTTACTCGAAAACGCAATTATAAAGGTTTGGTTGCTGTAAGGGGCGATGTTGGGATAGAACTGGCAAAAGCCTACAAACCGCTGGCCATTTTATTGGATATTCAGTTGCCTGTAAAAGAC
This sequence comes from Pedobacter terrestris, assembly GCF_052343045.1. Lineage (NCBI taxonomy): Bacteria > Pseudomonadati > Bacteroidota > Sphingobacteriia > Sphingobacteriales > Sphingobacteriaceae > Pedobacter > Pedobacter terrestris. Next base: position 4,802,302 of record NZ_CP180264.1, read on the forward strand.
GGCTGGCAGGTGATGGAAGAACTGAAATCTGATCCTTTAACACGCCCGATTCCGGTTCACATCATGTCATCACTGCAAGTAAAAAAAGAAAGTTTACTAAAAGGTGCGGTCGATTTCATTAACAAACCTTTTGCTTTTGAGCATATGCAAGAGATTTTCCAGAAACTGGAAGATGCTTTGAGCAGATATCCCAAAAAGGTATTAATTGTAGAAGAAAATGAGCAACATGCAAAAGCGTTAAGCTACTTCCTAAGCAATTTTAACATCCAGACGGAAATTGTTAGTCAGGTAAATGATGGCGTTTCTGCATTGCACAAGCCAGAAGTTAACTGCGTAATTTTGGATATGGGCATTCCGGACAAACATGCCTATGAAACTTTAGAAGTGGTTAAAAAAACACCAGGGTTGGAGAATTTGCCAATTATCATTTTTACCGGCAAAAACCTATCTAAAGGAGAAGAAAATCGCATTAAGCAGTATGCAGATTCTATTGTGGTCAAAACGGCGCACTCTTATCAAAGAATTTTAGATGAAGCCGGTTTGTTTTTACATTTGGTTGAAGAGAAAAATAAAGATAAGGTTAAACCTTCTAAAAAATTCTCTGAATTGCAGGATGTACTTAAAGATAAAACGGTATTGGTTGCAGATGATGATGTGCGCAATATTTTCTCGCTTACCAAAATTCTTGAACAGCACAATATGCGCGTACTGGCTGCTACAGACGGTAAAGAAGCACTAAAGTTATTGAATGAAAATCCGAAAATAGATGTGGTTTTAATGGATATGATGATGCCTGAACTAGATGGTTATGAAACTACAACCGCTATCCGTCAGGACATTAAATACAGAAACCTGCCAATTCTTGCGGTTACTGCAAAAGCAATGATGGGCGATCGCGAAAAATGTATAGCCGCCGGAGCGTCTGATTATATTAGTAAACCTGTAGATATGGACCAACTTATCTCGCTTTTGCGGGTTTGGTTATACGAAAATCATTACAAATCATAAGCCGTTATTCCCAAATGTTACAAAAATTAATTCTCATTATCGATGATGATAACCGAAACATTTTTGCCCTAAAAGCTGTTTTAAAGGCCAAAGGTTTTAGTTGTTTGTCTGCAATCAGTGCGCAGGAAGGCTTTTCCATTATTCAGCAAAATCCAGAGGTTTCCATCGTATTGATGGATATGATGATGCCAGATATGGACGGTTATCAGGCAATTGCCACAATGAAGAAATCGGCGCTCATGCAAAATATTCCAGTATTGGCCGTAACGGCGCAGGCTATGGTTGGCGATCGTGAGCGTTGTTTATCAGCAGGTGCCTCCGGATATGTATCTAAGCCCATTAATGTTGATGAATTGTTAACCCAAATAGAGAATTTTACCCAATAATAGTGATTACGGATGCAATAGATAATGAACAGATAGAATGCTTGCTTAACGATGTTTTGGAAGTGCATGGATATGACTTCCTGGAATATTCACATGCATCGATAAAAAGACGTATTTCGCGGTTGTATGCGTTAGATAATTTTGTAAGTTTTGCAGAATTTCGATATACAGTCCGTTCAGATAAGCAATATTTTAAAAGATTTCTGGAAGAAATTACGGTTAACGTTACAGAGATGTTTCGCGATCCTTCTTTCTATCGCGCATTGCGAAATGAAGTTTTACCTGTTTTAGGCACTTATCCTTTTATACGGATTTGGGTTGCCGGATGTTCTACCGGAGAAGAAGCCTACTCTTTAGCCATTGTTTTAAAGGAACTGAATTTGCTTAACAAGGCTTTGATTTATGCTACAGATATTAATCCTTCTGTTTTGGAAAAGGCCAAAAAAGGGATGTTCCCATTAAATTACCTGAAACAATATTCAGAAAATTATTTGCAATCTGGTGGGCTTAAAGATTTCTCTTCTTACTATACCGCAAATTATTCTCTGGCAAAGTTTGACGAAGGTTTAAGTAGAAAAATGATTTTTTCTACACACAATTTGGTTTCAGATCATTCCTTCAATGAATTTCAATTGATTCTTTGCAGAAACGTTCTCATTTATTTTGATAAAGATTTGCAACACAAAGTTTTTAATTTATTTGACAGCAGTATAGAGAAGCTTGGTTTTCTGGCACTTGGAAGCAAAGAAAGTTTAGAGTTTTGGCCAAAAGCAAAAGAATATAAACGGGTTAAACTGGAAAAAATATGGCGCAAACTTTAAATCTTTCTTGCAAAGCACTCATCATTGGCGGATCTGCAGGGAGCTTAGATGTATTGCTCGAAACTTTTCCGGCTTTATCTGCAGAAATTAACTTCCCAATCATTTTGGTTATCCATAGAAAAGCCAGTAAAGAATCTTTGTTGATTGATCTTTTAGCCGCACGTACCGCTTTGAAAGTTACAGAAGCAGAAGAAAAAGAGATATTAGAGCCCGGCAAGGTATATGTTGCGCCGGCAGATTATCATTTGCTTATTGAAGAAGACCACAGCATTTCGCTGGATTATTCTGAAAAAGTAAATTACTCCAGACCTTCTATAGATGTTACATTCCAGTCTGCTGCAGAGGTTTTTAAAACGGAATTAGTTTGTATATTGTTGTCAGGTTCAAATGCTGATGGCGTAGAAGGTTTAAAAACAGTAAACAATTTTGGGGGAAGAGTGGTTATACAACATCCCGAAACGGCACTTATGCCTTACATGCCTCAACAGGCAATAAATAATGTGAAGCCCGCTTTGGTTTTAGCAGCCACAGAAATGGCCGGATATATAAATAATTTAGTGCGCTAACGCGGGTTTGAGCTTTTAGAAGAAATATGGAAGAATTGAAGAAAGTGTTTGTTTTTGATGATAATAAGGATATTCTGGATCTTTGCACCTTTATTTTGGAAGATGCCGGCTATGCCATTAAAACTTCTGAAAGTGCAAATGACATTGAAAAACAAGTTGCAGAATTTATGCCCGATTTGATTTTTATGGACAATTGGCTACCAGATATGGGCGGTGTACAGGCCACGAAAGCAATAAAAAGCCATCCTGAACTTAAACATATTCCCGTTATTTATTTTTCGGCAAATAATGATATTTCTGCATTGGCAGATGAAGCTGGCGCAGATAGTTACCTATCTAAGCCGTTTGATATTGCAGCGCTTGAGGCGATTGTAAAAAAGCATTTATAAGCTAATCTCAGGTTTTTCCCCAAATTCTGGTGTTTAAATCCAGCTCGCGTACAATGCCATACATAAAATTTATAGTGGCAATGTCTGTTTCTAAAGCTTTCGGGTCAAGAAGCGTTTTAAATATAGGCGCTTCGAAATGATTTCTTGAAAGAAAGAAAGCGATATACATTCTCGATTTTGTAAATGTGACAGAAATAGTGCCGCCAGATTGTGCGTTAAGTTGAAGAATGCGCTCCATTAATGCCGGTGTTAAAATATATCGGCTTTCTACCTGATCGGTGCCGTAAGTAATGAAGGTTTTCTGAAAATCGGGATTTTCCAGCGTGATGATTTGATCGTTGCCAAAAGAAAATATATTTTTAGAAAGCCACGCACCTATTGCGCCGGTCATTCCTTTAGGCCGAACGATGGTTGTCGCGCCAAAATTTTTATTGAAATCTGCTACGAAAATAATGCCCTTAAAAATGTCGTGCCATTCAATTCTTTTCCCATTATCGGTTTTTTCTTCAGTTCTGTATTCCGCATGTACTTCCGCAAAGTAGAAAGCTGTTTTTCCCGCATTTCCGCGTACCAGGTCTTCCGTTTTGTATCGGTCTGGCGATGTGGAAAACAATTGAGATTCTACAAACTCCTGCTCATAAATACCCAAACTTGGTTCTAGGGTTAAACTTTCGTCAATAGATTTTAGTGCAGTTCCAATTACATCACGTTTAAAAGCCATTTTGTAAATCTGCAATTCACCATTTATCTTAATCAGCAAAACAATGCCATACACCAGCGGAACCAATCCGGTAATAATCGATAGCAATACCAATCCTGAAATAGAGCCGCCAATGGCTATAAATGCACCAATACCTACAAAGAGATATCCTTTTTTTTGTGTCGTAGCAATTTTTTGACGCGAGATTTCTAATGAAGCCAATACATTTTGCAAGGCCGCATTACTTTGGATATTTGCTTGCATTATCGGTTAAACAAATCTCTTGCGTTTATATTTGCGCGTTCTTCTTGTGCGGTTTCTAAAACAGAAACGGGCTGAAAATTAAACAGACTGGCAAAAATACTTCCGGGAAACATCATAATCGAGTTGTTGTATTCTGTAACAGCAGAATTGTAGGTTCGTCTTGCTGCGGCAATCTGTTCTTCACTTTCTGTCCAGGTGCTTTGCAGATTAATGAAATTGGCATTTGCTTTTAAATCGGGGTAGTTTTCTACGTTAACCATTAAGCCACGTATACTGCTGCTTAAAGCAGAATCAACGTTGGCTTTTTCCAGATCGGTGAGATTGCCCGCGCTGGCTTTAGTGCGCAATTCTACAATTTTGGATAATGTTTCCTGTTCATAATTGGTGTACTGTTTTACGACTTCAACCAAATTTGGAATCAGATCGAAACGCTTTTTTAACATTACATCAATTGCAGAGAATGCATTGGTAACCTGATTGCGTTTTCCTACAACACCGTTGTAAAAGAAGATAGAGAAAAGTAAAATAACGAGGATGATGATGGCGATAATCATAGGATTTTTTTGATTAAAGATATAAAATGATGTAAAATGTAAAGGGTTTATTTTTGTTGTTCTTGCATTTCTTTTAACTGCCGGCGCTTTAAGCGTTTCAATTTTCTTTCGCGGTGGCTTTCTTGCATGGCACGGAAGTTTGCAATATGCGCTCGCATTTCATTTTGCTTTTCTTCGGTAATACCGATACTGTATTTTATGCCGGTGTACAAGCTGCGCCAAATCATATTAAAAAAAGATGTTTGCGCAGGTTTTTCATAATTTACCGTAGCGGATGTAAATTTTCCATTCACATCCGGATTTTCTGCATGGATAATTAATGCATTGGCCAGAAAGGAAAGCAATCCGCGTTTAACCAAATGATCTTTCTCCGGATCATTGCGCAACAAAGCAACCGACAAATCATAATATGCGAAATCTACGCTTCCTTTTGAGCCGAGATTGTTGGCGTCGAATTTGAATTTCAGATAATCTACATTACCACGGTTAATTTTTACCAGACCTAAAGGTTTGGTAATGCGGTTTAAAGCGCGGGCGTTAAAATTTTGTAAACTTCCGTTGTACGAAAAACTGCCATCGCTGGCTATTAGATCAAATTTAAAGTCTACATCCAGTTTCCCTTGTCCCAAAAAATAAGATGTCAGATTAACATCCATCATCGGGTTAATTGCTTTAATTTTATCAATGTTGGTCGCATTTTTAATCAATCCAGAAGTATTTTCAAAAGTTAGTTTTCCAATCTGCCCACTTTCTGGATTGTATACGCCATAGCTGACGTTTACATCTTTTAGCTGTATTTTCTGAACCAGAATGGGCATAGATAAATGTTGAAGCAATTGGTGCGGAAAACGCCCGGCTTTACCGGTGCCGGTTTTTCTTTTTAAGCTTCCATTGCTAAAAACTGCCACAGAACTATTTGCGATAGACATTTCTTTCGCCCAAAGTTCTTGCTTGCTAATATAAAGGCTCAAATCAATACCGTTCATTAAAACGTTTCGCAATTGTATGTTAAACCTGTCTCTGTCATAGCCGGCAACACGGCCAAAATCCATCTCTGTAAATAAAGGATCTAATGACAACTTACTCACTCTAAGTTTTCCGGAAGACGCTCTAAAATCTAGTTTTTGCAGTTTAACGGAATACATTTCATCCGGTGTGCGGTATTCATAATTGTTTAGGTTCACCAAAACATCTTTCAATAAATAAAACCGCTTTGGGTCATCAATCGAAGTAGAATCTATCAGTAAATCACTCAAGGTGATATTTAAATCGTCTATGGCAAAAACCTGTGTGTTTGTCTTATTCTTATTGAGGTATTTAAAGCTAACATCGTTAAACCTGATTTTTTGGATACTAAATTCGGCTAAACTTTTAGAAATGAAGGTATAAGGCGATTGTAATGGTTTGGGTGCTCTGCCTTCATTGAAGGCAAACTGGCGATTTACCATTGCAATATCGGGCTTGTCAAAAATGACTTCTTCCAGTTGAAGCTTACGTTCCCGATATAAAATCCAGGGATGAAAATGCTTAACCGATAATTTTTTTAGCGATACGGTATACAGGTTATTCGGCGCACGTTTTAAAAGGGCAAGTTTCCGGTATCGTTTCATATCCGGAATAATTTTTACATTATGTAAAACAGCATTGCCAGTTAAAGCATTAGTAGAAACATTGCTGAAGCTGATGGTATATAAACTATCTGTAGATTGATACAATAAGGATTTAATTTGCGCGGATAAGAAAGGCCGGGATTTTGCATTCAGAATCCATACAAGCATAAAACAAGCGAAGAAAATGACGAGCCCGATACCTGAAACCCACTTTATAACTTTGAAAAAATTCCGTTTCGCATCAGACATGTGTTAAGATTAGATTTTTCAACAATATAATGGTAAAATCCTGATTGCAGAAATTCAGCGGCTCAATTTCATTATTTTCCAGATTGGGCGGTGCACTCATCTATTTATTCTTTTTTTTACGTTCCGCTTTTCGGTCTTCTTTCTTTTGTTCTTTAACTTTTTTGGCTATTTTTTTCTGTTGTTTTACGGGGTCTTTTATCGGGATGGCGCCAATACCAACAATATCCCGAATGCCTACAAATACTGTTTTCCACATCAAATTAAAGAACGAAGCGGAGTTAATACGCGTGTTGCTCATCGTTGCGGTTCTCGGTGCTTCACCTTTTTGCGGGTTCTCATCTTTTACCAGCACGTTATTGGCCAGAAAAGAAAGCAAGCCTTTCTCTTTGGTGCCTTCACCATCAATATTGTCTGAAAGCATTTTCACTTTCAGGTTTTTATACAACATATTCATCGATCCCGAAGCCATTCTTGTATTTCCCTGCGCTTTAAAATCGACATGATTTACATAACCGCTTTCAATTTCTACCAGACCTAAAGCTTTGGATAAAGGATTAAGGTGTGTAAAATCGAAATTGTTCATGTTTCCACTGTACGCAAATGCACCGTTTTTATCCGTCAGGTTAAAATCAATCTGAACATTTAATTTTCCTTTGCCCATCAATAAAGTATTGAGATTGGCCACGGCATGGTTGTTTTTGCTTAACATAACGCTGTCATTGGTTACGTTCAGAATATTTCCATTCAAAGCATTAAAAGAAACGGATCCTTTTTTTCGGCTCGCCGGATTGTATTCTGCATAATGCACATCAATGGCAGAAAGTTTTACGGTATCAATCCGGATCGGGAAATGGAGTCTTTTTAAGGCAACGTGCGGAAAATTTTTGCCCTTATCCAATCCTGGCGGAGGGCCAGATTCTCTGCTCATAAACACTTCAACTTTAGCGTTTTCTAAACGAAGTGAGCTGGCATGTAATTTTTGATCGGTATTTAAGGTTGCAAAATCGACACCTTTTAGCTCAATCTTCCCGAAATCAAGGTTGTAGCGGTCTTTCTGTACTTTATATTTTCTGGCAAAGGTAAGCTCAGGATAAAGCGGCGTAAGTTTCAATCCTTTAACCAAAATGTTTTTTGATGCAGCAGAACCCATAATTGTATCTACGCGCATATTGTACATTTTATCTTTAGTAACCGATTTATATCCTGCAATTCTAAAAGAAACATCTTTGGTATAATAGAATCTTGTCGTGTCCATTACGGAAAGCGAATCGAGCAGAAAATCTTTAACCCGAATGTCCAGATGACTTACCTTATTTACCGTTTTTTTTGCGGTGCTTTTATTGGTATAATCAAAATCAGCGTCTACAACTCTGATGTTGTTTACCTGCACCATTTTAAACGTTTTCGAAATCTGCTCATAAAGCGTTTTGTCTGATTTTGCTGTATCAGCTTTTTTCTCAACTTTATTATACGTCGCATGAATGGATGGATTATCGAGCAAAATTTCTCCAACATTTAAACGCTTTTTAAAATAGGCGGTTAGAATGCCTACTCTACTAATCTGCAATTTTTTCAATTCAATCTCGAAGAGATGCGCAGGAGCAATTTTTTGCTTTTTTAAACTATCGAAAACCGATGGATTGGCTTTTAGTTTTACATCGCCCATCGCCAAACTTCCGGTAACGATATTCAGATTGATGGTCTTGAAATCAATGGTATATAGATGTTTAGAACCGTCATATACAGCTTCTTTAATTTTTTCTGAAAGAATCGGTTTCCATTTGGCACTGATGAACATTGCACCAAAAGCAATTAAAAGAATTAGCGCACCTAAAATACTACCAATCCATATCCACAATTTATGCCTGTTTTTTGCTGTCATTTTCTTCAATTATTGCTATAGAACAGTTTTGGCTATTAAAGGTTTGCGTGACAAACAGCTATAGGTCATTCTATAAACGTGGTTTTTCGTGACTAGGAAGATAACGAGAGGCAAGAAACATCACTATACTGTAAAAGCGTAAACTAAATATGTCAATTTGTCACTTTTAATATAATTTATGTATTTTTGCAATCCAAAAAATCTTATTTAGATAATGATTGATTTACAAATACAGGATAAAGCACATGATGAGGCCCGGCAGGGTGAGGCATTGATTTTGGATACGCCTCAGAAAGTGGATGCCCGCAAATTATATATTGAGAGTTATGGTTGCGCGATGAATTTTGCCGATAGCGAAATTGTAGCATCTATTCTATCTGAAACCGGATTTGAAACTACCGGAGATTATCATCAGGCAGATGTGATTTTCATTAATACCTGCTCTATTCGCGAAAATGCCGAAACACGCGTACGCAACAGACTTTCTCAGTTTGGCGTAGAAAAACGCCGTAACCCAAAGTTGATTGTGGGCGTTTTAGGCTGTATGGCAGAGCGTTTAAAATCTAAATTTTTGGAAGAAGAACGTCTGGTAGATGTTGTTGTGGGGCCAGATGCCTATCGCGATTTACCAAATTTAATTGAGCAAGTAGAAGATGGGCATAAAGCGGTAAACGTTTTGTTATCCCGTGAGGAAACTTACGCAGATATTAGTCCGGTACGCTTAAACAGCAACGGAATTACCGCATTCATTTCAATTACAAGAGGATGCAACAATATGTGTTCATTCTGTGTAGTGCCATTTACACGTGGGCGCGAGCGCAGCAGAGATGCACATTCTATTGTAGAAGAAGCAAAAGGACTTTTTGAATCTGGTTATCGCGAGGTTACTTTACTTGGACAAAATGTAGATTCTTACACCTGGACATCTGAAGATGGCACAGAAACGGTAAACTTTGCCCAATTACTGGAACAAGTTGCGTTGTTAAGTCCGCTGTTGCGTGTGCGTTTTTCTACATCGCACCCTAAAGACATTACTGACGAGGTTCTATATACGATAGCGAAATACGACAACATTTGTAATTACATTCACTTGCCGGTACAATCCGGAAATTCACGTGTATTGGAATTGATGAACAGAACCTATTCTCGTGAATGGTACATCAACCGTGTCGATGCCATTAGAAGAATTATCCCGAACTGTGCAATTTCTACAGATATCATCGCAGGTTTCTGCACCGAAACTGAAGAAGAACATCAGGATACGTTGACCATTATGGATTATGTACAATATGATTTTGCCTATAATTTTGCGTATTCAGAGCGTCCGGGAACTTTAGCCGCACGTAAACTGGAAGATGATATTCCGGAGGAAGTTAAAAAACGCAGATTGGCAGAAATTCTGGCAAAACAACAAGCACATTCGCTTATGCGTTTGCAGGAATGGGTGGGGAAAACCATTCATGTTTTGATTGAAGGCACTTCAAAAAAATCAGATAAAGATTATTGTGGCCGTGGAGATAGCGGTGCAATGGTTGTGTTTCCCGCAGTGGAAGGTGTTAAACCGGGTCAATATGCGGATGTTTTGATCGAGAAATGTACTTCTGCTACGCTGATCGGAAAAATAGTTTAGAGTTTTCATCATTGCGAGGCAAGAAGCAATTCTAATGCGATGGCTATAGCCCAAAGTTTAAGATGGCTTCGTGCCTCGCAATGACGGAGCTGATCTAAAATTTGAAATCTAAAGAATGGATACACAGAATATAAAACAACGTTTCGGAATTATTGGCAATTCGCCTTTATTGAACCGTGCCATTGATATTGCCAGTCAGGTTGCACCAACAGATATGTCTGTTTTAATTACCGGAGAAAGCGGAAGTGGTAAAGAGGTTTTTTCGCAAATTATCCATCAGTTAAGTGCACGTAAACACGGTGCATTTATTGCCGTAAACTGCGGCGCTATACCGGAAGGCACTATAGATTCTGAATTGTTTGGGCACGAAAAAGGTTCATTTACCGGCGCACATGAAGCGCGTAAAGGATATTTTGAGGTGGCCAACGGCGGAACGATTTTTCTGGATGAAGTTGCAGAATTGCCGCTAGGTACACAGGCGCGTTTGTTGCGTATTCTGGAAAGTGGCGAATATTTACGTGTAGGTTCATCAAAAGTTCAGAAAACCGATGTAAGAATTATTGCCGCAACCAATGTTGATGTATATAATCGGGTAAAAAACGGCAAATTCCGTGAAGATTTATATTATCGTTTAAATACGGTTCCTTTGCGGATTCCGGCATTGAAAGATCGGAAAGAAGATATTTACCTGTTATTTAGAAAATTTGCAGCAGATTTTAGCGATAAATACCGCAGTCCGGGTTTACATCTGGAACCCGATGCAGTACAGATTTTAACCAATTACAGCTGGCCCGGAAATGTTCGCCAGCTTAAAAATATTGCTGAGCAGATTTGCGTATTGGAGAAAGAACGCGATGTAACCGGACAGGCAATTTTGAACTATATCCCGAATGAAGCAGGCAGTAATTTGCCAATGGCGATTAATTCTGCTTCAAAAGAAGATTTTACGGAAAGAGATATTTTGTATAAGGTGCTTTTCGATATGAAAAAAGATATGGTAGAGCTGAAGAAACTGGTTGCAGAGATTATACAGCACGGGGGAAATACCGCAACTGTTCTGGCGGATAATCCACAGTATATCAATCAATTGTATAGAGATGTAGAGTTGCCTGGTGGCCAGGATCATGCGTTTACCATTCAACATCCGGCACCAAACAATAGTGGCAACAATAATACTGATTATTTTACGCACGATGCGGAAGAGATAGAAGAATCGTTATCATTAGTAGATAAAGAATCAGATCTAATCAAAAAAGCATTAAAAAAGCACAAAGGTAAGCGGAAGTTTGCCGCTCAAGAATTGGGTATTTCTGAACGTACGCTCTACAGAAAAATTAAAGAACTGAATTTGTAAAATTTCCTTTAACTTAACGGGAGCATCAACAATATGAAAATTAAATTATTTGGTCTGTTAATCATTGCTGCATTAAGTTCTTGTGCCTATTCATTCGGAGGTGCATCCATTCCAGCCGAAATGAAAACCATTGAAGTGCGCGTGTTTGAAAATACAGCGCCATTGGTTGTACCAACATTGAGTAATCAGTTTACAGAAGCGGTAAAAACAAGGATTCGAAACCAAACCCGTTTAAGCATTACCAACAATGAAGGGCAAGCGGTATTAGAGGGAAGAATTACGGGATATGATATTAAACCTGTAGCATTACAATCCAGTACAACACCAACCGCAGGAGCCAATCGACTTACTATAACTGTTGCAGTTAAATACACCAATACATTAGATACCAAAAGTAGCTTTGAAGAAAGTTTTACAAGATATTTTGACTTTCCGCTAAATGGTGGGGCAATAACGGCGCAAACTCCTGCTGCAATCGCCAATATCAATTTACAGCTTACTGAAGATATTTTTAACCGGGCTTTTGCGCAGTGGTAAGTAACTTTAAACGAAAAAGGATACGCAGTTTTTTCAAAGAACGATCTAATTTTTAACTTAGCTACAAACAATAGAATGGAGAACACACAACTACTGGCACAATTAATTGCTCAACCTGGTAAGGTTAGGCCAGAACATGCGCCGATGTTGCGTGAAGCCCTGCAAAAATTTCCCTATGCACAGCCCCTTCATTTATTACTGGCCAGAGTAGAAGCGGGCCATGTGCAGAAAGCCGCTTTATATACAAATGGCAAAGCGCTGCATAATTTCTTGCAATTCCCAACACTTGAAGAAGAAATAAGTTACAATGAGCAGCAAAAACAACCTGCTGAGGTTGAACAAAAACCAGATTTAGAGCAAGTTGAAGGCAATGTAGCAGTAAGCCCCAATCAAGAACCTGTTCCTTTTGATCCCGTGGCGACATTTGATTTTTTTGCCTTTGAAGAAAAAGAAAATATTCAGGCTGCGCCACAAGAACCACCACATATTGAAACGGTGGTTCCGGATGAGCCGGAAATTAATTTTGTCTCAAAGTATGATGACGATCAATTGCCGTATACTTTTTTATGGTGGCTGGCGAAAACACGTAAAGAGCACGAACAGGTTTTTCAGCCTTACGCGCATGTTAATACAGTGAAAGCCAAAACTGCAGAACCTGCGCATGCAGATGCCAAAGCTTTTCAGCAACAATATGTAGAACATATTTTCCATATTCAAACACCATTTGAAGTTGCAGATCATCTGGCAGAATATCCAAATGCCGATGTTAAAGACGCAAAAGGTGCAGAAATTATTGAACGTTTTCTTAAAGAAGATCCGACAATAAAGCCACCAAAGCCTGAACAGATTGACAATGAAAACAAGGCGAAAAAGAGTGCAGAAGACCATTACGACTTAGTATCGGAAACTTTGGCTAAGATTTATATAGAGCAGATGCTTTATCACAAAGCCATAGATACTTATAAAAAATTAAGTTTGAAATATCCAGAAAAAAGCCGTTACTTTGCCGACCTCGTAGAATCTATAGAAAAGAAATTATAATAAAATATATTACCATGGTAACCTTTTTAATCATTTTATTAATTATTGTGTGTATCGCTTTGGGCTTATTTGTTTTGATACAAAACCCAAAAGGCGGTGGTTTGGCATCAGGTGCAGGAAGCAGCAATATGTTTGGTGTACAGCGTACAGGTGATGTTTTAGAAAAAGGTTCTTGGATCTTGTTAACCCTCATCGTAGTATTGACATTGGGCATTACGACAATTGCCAAAACAAATGGCGGTAACGCAGGTGCTGTGGGTAACTCGGCAATTCAGGAACGTTTGGATAAAGCGCCATCACCATCTCCACTTGGCGGAGCATTAAACAATGCTAAACCAGCGCCAGCAACAGATACAACTAAGAAATAATAGAATAATAACAAGCATTTGAAAGCTTTCCTCTAAAGGGAAAGCTTTTTTTGTGAGGTTTAATTTTTCATTTGAATAATGTTTAGAGCTGTTACTTGTATTCAGTATCTATATAAGACTATAAAATGGTCGTCATTGAAAGGCACGAAGCAATCCTCATGCATTAGCAGTAGCATAGAAAATTAAACCAGTTGTGGTAAAATTGCTTCCTGCTTCTTGATGAGGACTTTTATTGAATAATACAATCACTTCGTTATTGCACCTGAGCGAATTACTTCTATGCAAGAAGCAATCGAATAGGACATAGTTTATCGGCATAAAACAATACCGCCGCTGAAAGTGATACCGTTTTTGCTGCCAAGCTGACATTTAATAATTCAAGATCAATTTAATAATGACAGAAGTGGTGAAAATTTGTCCTTTCAAAGCTATTGGCATAAAAAATGTTCTTTGTTCGGCTGTTAAAAAACATAAAATCAAAATAAAAAAATAATAAAAGTTATGGCATTAAACCTAAAACCAATTGCCGGCACATCAAACAGGGTAATTGTTGAACCCGCTGCGGCAGAAGAAAAAACTGCATCAGGTTTGTATATTCCTGATACTGCAAAAGAAAAACCATCAAAAGGAACCGTTGTTTCTGTTTCTGAAGAAGATTCTGACGGTAAAAAACCAAGTGTAAAAGTTGGTGATGTTGTAATTTACGGCAAATATGGAGGTACTGAATTTCCTTACGAAGGAAATGATTACTTGATTATGCGCGAGACAGATATCTACGCAGTAGTAGGATAGTTATTGGTGGTGGATTGAATTTTAACATTTTAAATTCAGCTTAAATCAAATAAATAGTTACAAATTATAAAATGAAAGATTTATGAGTGAACAATGTTTAGATAAGCATTCTCTCAAACAATCTTCAAAATTTAGAAAAGAAATGTCAAAACAAGTAAAATATAACGTAGAAGCACGTGACGCCCTTAAAAGAGGTGTTGATATTCTAGCAAATGCAGTAAAAGTAACTTTAGGACCTAAAGGTCGTAATGTAATCATCGATAAAAAATTCGGTTCGCCGGCAATTACTAAAGATGGTGTTTCTGTAGCAAAAGAAATTGAATTGAAAGATGCTGTAGAAAATATGGGTGCTCAAATGGTTAAAGAAGTGGCTTCTAAAACTGCAGATATTGCAGGTGACGGAACAACTACTGCAACTGTGTTGGCGCAGGCAATTATTACTACAGGTATTAAAAACGTTGCTGCAGGTGCAAATCCAATGGATTTGAAACGCGGTATCGATAAAGCCGTAGCAGCAGTTGTAGAAAACCTAAAATCTCAATCACAAGCGGTTGGCGATGACAACAACAAAATCAAACAAGTTGCATCTATCTCAGCAAATAATGACGAAGTAATCGGTTCATTAATTGCCGAAGCAATGGGTAAAGTTGGTAAAGATGGTGTAATTACTGTTGAAGAAGCAAAAGGTACTGAAACCGAAGTTAAAACGGTAGAAGGTATGCAGTTTGACAGAGGTTACTTATCTCCATATTTTGTAACCAATGCAGATAAAATGGAAGCGGAATTAGATAACCCTTACATTTTAATTTACGATAAAAAAATCAGCAACATGAAAGAATTGTTGCCGGTTTTAGAAAAAACAGTTCAAACAGGTAAACCTTTGGTAATCATTTCTGAAGATTTAGATGGCGAAGCGTTAGCTACCTTGGTTGTAAATAAAATCCGTGGTTCATTGAAAGTAGTTGCTGTTAAAGCACCTGGTTTTGGTGATAGAAGAAAAGCAATGTTAGAAGACATCGCAATCTTAACTGGCGGTATCGTTGTATCAGAAGAAAGAGGTTATAAATTAGAAAATGCTGATTTAACTTACTTAGGTTCTGCTGAAAAAGTTGTAGTTGATAAAGACAATACAACTGTAATTAATGGTTCAGGTAACTCAGACGATATTAAATCTCGCGTTAGCCAAATCAAAGCACAGATTGAAACTACAACTTCAGATTACGATAAAGAAAAATTGCAAGAGCGTTTGGCTAAACTAGCTGGCGGTGTTGCTGTACTTTATGTAGGTGCTGCAAGTGAGGTTGAAATGAAAGAGAAAAAAGACCGTGTTGATGATGCTTTACATGCAACCCGTGCGGCTGTAGAAGAAGGTATTGTTGCTGGTGGTGGTGTTGCTTTCATCCGCGCAGTTGCTTCTTTGGCAGAACTTAAAGGTTCTAATGAAGATGAAAATACAGGTATTCAAATCATCCGTCGTGCAATTGAAGAGCCATTACGTCAAATCTGCGAAAATGCAGGAATTGAAGGTTCTATCGTTGTACAGAAAGTAAAAGAAGGTACAGCAGATTTCGGTTACAATGCACGTACTGATGTTTATGAAAACTTAATCGGTGCAGGTGTTATTGATCCAACTAAGGTAAGTCGTGTTGCGTTAGAAAATGCAGCTTCAATTGCAGCAATGTTATTGACTACAGAAGTTGTATTGGCAGATGAGCCTGAAGAAGGTGGTTCACCAGCTATGCCTCCAATGGGCGGCGGTGGTATGGGCGGCATGATGTAATTCATATTCCCAAAAACACTTTCGTGTAAAATATTCCCCCAAGGTAAATTCACTTTGGGGGATTTTTTTTGCCCGTAATATGTCATTTCAAGCATATCAGGAGCACTAGCTATTCATTTTGTGCAGTTGGTGTAAAAATTTATACTAATATCATTTTTGTTACGTTCTTTGTCGCTGAATATTTATAGTTGCGTAATTAAAGCTCTTACTCTTCAGTCAGTATCAGGATGCTCAAGGTTTATACCAAACAACGTACAAAAAACGCCCTCTAAATCATTCCCTAGTGTTAGCGATTTATGAAGACCTGTTGTAATAGGAAATGGCCATTTTACGCTCTGGTAATTGGGCTAGTGTTTTATGTATCAAATTGTTGTGCTCAGCTAAATGCTGGAAGGGTAGATGCAGGGCCATACACGCCAGGCAGTACTATTGCCGCTACATTTACGATTGGTACATCAAGCTGTATTGCGACGGATAATCGCTTTGAAATGTATCTTTCTGATGCTTCCGGAAGCTTTTCTACAGAAAAATTGATCGGGAGTTATACTGGTTTTTATACAACGTATGTAAATGGGGTTATACCTGTTGGCACCCAGGCGGGTGTAAACTATAAAATCAGAATTAAATCTACCAGTCCCGTATTCGTAAGTTCAGAATCTGCTGCGTTTGAAATTAAAGCAGGAACCGCCATAGAAGCTAAAATTACATCAACTTATTTAAATACAACAAATACCGAAACTTTTGGTACATGTTTAAGCCGGGCAGATAATCCATTTTTTCTTAAAAATGAATCTACGGCAAGCAGCACAGTAAGTGCAACTATAACCGATGGTGCTTCTGGCGGGGGAAGCAGTACAATAAATTTTACTACACCCAACCAAAGTTTTACGGCACAACAAACCCATTACACCATATTTTCTAAAGCGGTAATGCCCGATGGTTCTATAGCTACAAAAGCGTACTTACTGGTTAACAATAAAGCAATCACTGCTTTTGGTACATCGGGAAATAACCTGGTTTGTTTGCCTTTAGGTTTGCTGGAGTTTAACGTAGATTTTACTTCTCCAACCGGAATTCAAAACAATTTTCCAGGTGATTTATATACAATCACCTGGGGCGATGGAACAACGTCTGTTTATACCATTTGTGATATCATCCAAAATGGAGGAAAAGTTCAGCACCCCTATCAGCGCTCATCGTGCGGCAGCACTTCTACTACCAGTGCCGGCACGGTGTACAATGCTTTTGCAGTTTCTATTAACGTAGGTAATAATTTTTGCGGAACCATTGGTACACCGGTTTCGTCTTACGCAAAAGTGGTCGTTAAACCCATAAATGCATTTTCTTTTACTTCTCCAGGATGTACAAATACCAATGTGACTTTTACCAATACTTCTGTTTTGGGAGAAGATCCGAATACCAATACACCCGCTTGCGCGCCCAATACCGTAACGTACAACTGGTATGTAGATGGTGCTGTTGTTGAAGTAAATCAACCGCGTTCATTCAACTTTGTTTATAAATTTACGACACGTGGCGAACATACAATTCGTCTCGAATCCAGAAGTTCCGGAGCATGTGATGCAGATCCGGTAGAAATGAAAATCTGTATTCAGGACCCGCCAAAACCTGCTTTCACTTTGCCCATAACCACTATTTGTGTCGGCTCAACGCTCAAACCGACTGATGGATCGGTAATAGACAATATTTGCGATGGCGGAAATACGTACAGATGGGAAGTTTCGCCTGCGGTAACATATGCAAATGGCACAAACGCAACCAGCAAAGAACCTGAATTTCGCTTTGCAAATGCCGGAACGTATACAGTCAGGCTGGCCATTACAACACCTTCATGTGGATTGGTTTATTCTGCACCTCAAACAGTTGTTGTAAATACGACGCCAACGGCGAGTCTTTCTCCAAATATCAGCTTATGTAATTTATCAGTTTACGATTTTAATCCAACCACTACCGGGCCTACTAAAACCACACTAACCGGAACAACAAGTGCTAAAACCGATACCTATTTATGGACAGTAAGCGGCGGTGCATTTTCTTTTGCAAATGGTACAACTGCTGCTTCTCAATATCCTTCAATAAAGTTTGAAGCGTATGGGGTTTATACCGTTGTAGTTACACATACCAACAATTGCGGAGTTGCAACCGCATCACAAACGTTAACTTTTATTACTTCGCCGAAAGTGAATGCGGGCGCTGATCAAACTATCTGTTATAATGTTCCAAACTTTTTACTTGGGGCAGCCATCACCGGAACGGTACAAAACTTTACCTGGGTTGGTGGTAACGGTATTTTTGCGCCGAATCGCAATGCTTTAAATGCAACATATACACCTACTGTTGCCGAACGAAATAGTGGAAGTGTGAATCTGGTGTTACGTGCGGTTACCGGTTTGAGCGGTACTTGTGCACAAGTTGATGATGAAGTGGTATTGAAAATTCTACCAAATGTTACCGTTAGCAGTGCCACCAGTAAAAATATTTGTACGGGTGCTGCCGTTGCATACACACCAGCCAGTACGCCAGTTGGCGCAACTTTTAGTTGGATAGCAACAGGCTCTGCAAATGCTTCTGGATTTTCTACCTCAGGAAGTGGAAACATTACCGATGTTTTGACGAATAACGATCCGAATGCAGATGCAACCGTTACTTACACCATTATTCCGCGTTTAAATGATTGCGATGGTGCGCCATTTAATTTTGTTGTAACGGTAAAACCGATACCCATTGTAACGTTGAATGCCGCAAATACTACAATTTGCAATCGTACGGTCGCAGGGATTTCGTTCACTACAAATTCTACAAATACAAATTATACGTTCACCAGTACAGCATCTGCTGGCATCAGCGGAAATACAAACCAAACCAACGCCACTGCAATAACCGGAATAAGTGATATTTTGCTAAATAGCGGTAGCACAACAGGCACGGTAACATATACTGTTACACCAGTATCTACTGCCGGTTGCTCCGGAACTCCGGTAAGTATCACTTTGAATGTTCAGCCGAGTGTAACTCAGGCCAATGCAGGTGCTGATGTAGAAATTTGTAATGCTACAAGTTATCCTTTGTCGGCCAATACGGCAGAAGTTGGCCTTGGAAAATGGAGTGTAGTTTCTGCACCAACGCCTGTAACGTTTGCAGATGATGCTCAGCCTGCAACAACCATTTCTGGTTTGGTACCAGGAAATGTTTATACTCTGAGATGGACAATAAGCGATTTTGGATGTTCCGTTTCTTCAGATGATATACAACTTTCAGTTAATCCGGAAACAGTTGCCGGTACAACTGCTGGCACAGTGAATGTTTGTGCCGGTACCAATACTGGGAATATTACGTTAACTGGCCAGGTTGGACGAATTATCCGTTGGGAAAGATCTGTAGATAATGGGCAGAATTGGGCAACAATAACTTCTACATCAAACCCATACGTATACACCAATTTAACAGAAACCACACAGTTTAGAGCGGTTGTACAGAGTGGCATTTGCGCAGAACAGATCTCGACAGTGAGTATTGTGACAGTTAATCCGGTTACTATAGTGGCAAACGCTGGCCAAAATCAAAGCTTATGTAGTGGCAACGGAATTACTTTGAATGGAAACAATCCGATGCCAAACACAGGTTTGTGGAATTTGGTTTCCGGACAGGAAGATGTTGTAATTACAGATCCGGCATTATACAACACAAGTGTTACAGGTTTGCAACCGGGGCAAACGTACCGCTTCCGGTGGACGATCAGCGGAATTGCTCCTTGTCCGCCAACAACTTCAGAAGTAACCATAACCTATTTTCCGCCAGTTATTAATACCATTTCCGCTCCGGAAATGACAATCTGCAACGGGCAAAATATTACGATCAGCGGAGGCACACCTTCCGGCGGAACAGGGACTTTTACTTTCCAATGGCAACGCAGTGCCGATGGCGATGTGTGGACAAATATTCTCTCGGCAACGAATAAAGATTTGACGCTTCCACTAACTGCATCAACATATTTCAGGCGATTGGTAAACAGCACAATCTGTACATCAATAAGCAATTCTGTACAGATTACCGTATTGCCAACACTCACAGGAAATACAATAAGCGCTGATCAGACGATTTGTTCAGGAAGTGTTGCCGCAGAAATTACGGGTTCAACACCGATGGGTGGAGATGGAACTTTTAGATATCAATGGCAAACCAGTAACAATGGGACTACTTTTACAGATATCTTAGGCGCTACGGGAATCAATTATCTTCCGGCGGTACCAACCGCAACACAGTTTTTCAGGCGAGTGGTGAGTAGTGGAACTTGTGCGTTTATCATCAGTAATCTTGTAAAAATTACAGTAAACCTTCCGGCGAAAGCCGAAATTTCTACTCAATTGGGCAAAGGTTGCGCACCATTTCAGTTATCGGCATCTAATGTCTCTGCAATTCCTTATCCGGGTCGTAACGGAACCTACACCTGGTTTGCCAATAATGTACAAATTGGATCCGGAATAAGCTTTCCGGGATATACAATTTTAAATCCCAATGAAACGGTTACCATAAAACTAGTTGTTTCAAGTAGCCTGAATTGCAATAGCGACGAGACAAGTATCACCATTTCAACTTATCCAACCGTTAATGCAAATTTTACGCAAAGCGCTGCCGAAGTTTGCGGAACAACCGCGATACAGTTTACAAATACATCCAATTCTTTAACAGATGCAACCTTTAAATGGACTTTCGGGACTGTTGGTACGTCAAATCTGGCACAGCCAGAAGCGATAACTTTTCCGGCAGACCCTACAGGGAAAGACGCGCTTTACGAAATTACGTTAGAAGCAACTACGCCTTGCGGGATCACCACAAAAACATCTACAGTACTTATTAAAGGCACGCCGGTTTCTGTTTTTTCTCCCGATAAGACAACAGGCTGTTCGCCGTTGGCGGTAAATTTCAGCAATACATCTCCGGCAAGTTCCAGAACTACATATACCTACGATTTTGGCGACGGCTCTGCACCGATAACTACAACAGATAAAAGTAGCGTAAGCCATTTGTTTACCACAAATATTGTGAGAAACTATATGGTAACAATGACTGCAACGAACGATTGCGGATCTAGTACTTCCAACTACAACGTTACGGCTTCTCCGAATACTATTGTTCCGGAACTGGTAATCAATAGCAACGAACACAGAGGTTGTGCACCATTTACCGTAAACCTGGTTAACAATACAAGCGGTGCCACTACATTTCTATATACGTTTACCAATGAAGATACTGGCGAAATTAGTACCGTGCTAAGCAATTCGGCACCCAGTACTTTGCCATATACCTTTACTAAAGCAGGGCGCTATACGATAAAACTCGACGCAAGAAACGATTGCTCTGCCAATTCTACCACAGAAACGATAGAAGTTCTCGCACAGCCAACAGTTGCCTTTACTGCAGATAAAACGACCGGCTGCGATGGACTTGTTGTAAAGTTTAAAAACAACAGCGTTGGTGGCGTAGCCTATGTTTGGGATTTTGGCGATGGTTCTGCAACATCAAATGAATTTGAGCCACAACATACTTTTACCGGCCAAGGCAAAAAATATACCGTAACACTTAAAGCCACCAATATTTTGGGCTGTACAAATACCATAAGCATTGCGAATTATATTGATGTTGTATTACAGCCGGTAGCTGCTTTTAAAGCGAACCCCGGAAATGAGCAATCTATTCCAAATTTTACCTTTAGGTTTCAGGATACAAGTACTGATGCTGTGAGCTGGGAATGGACTTTTGGTGACGGAACAAAGTCGACAATCCAAAATCCAACACACGTTTATGCAAATGAAGGCGCATATACGGTTACCTTAAAAGTATTAAACCGTACGGGTTGCAGCGAAACAAATTTTCAAAGTGTGCGCATTATTGGTGTGCCAGGTTTTCTAAACCTTCCAAATTCATTTATGCCGGCAAGTGCGAAAAATGAGATTAAAACCTTTAAAGCAAAAGGAAAAGGAATACAATCCTGGGATATGAAAATCTTTAACAAATGGGGCCAAATACTTTGGCAAACTACGGCGCTTGATGATGGTGCACCATCTGAAAGCTGGGATGGAACATACAAAGGGCAAGATCAGCCTCAGGGCGTGTATTACTGGAAAATAGAAGTAAAATTTATAAATGGAAGCGATTGGCAAGGAATGAGTTACGATGCCTCAGCTCCGAAAAAAACAGGTGTAATATATTTAATAAGATAATGATGAGAAGGATGATATTACCATTTATAGTGTTGCTGACCCCATTTGTGGGATATACGCAGGATTATATTTACTCGCAATTTTACAATGCGCCTATTTATCTTAATCCGGCATTAACAGGCCAGTTTGAGGGAGATATTCGTTTGAACGCCCTTTACCGGAATCAATGGACAGGTTTGGGCGGCGATTTTTCGTACATGACCGCTTCGGGTGATTTAAACCTACATCAAATTAATAGTGGCGTAGGGCTGATTTTCAACAGAAGCAGTGAAGGCACAGCTTATCTGCTTAAAAATAATGTTGCTGCAAGTTATTCTTATATTATTGATGGCGATAATTTTACGCTTTCTTTTGGCTTGCAGGCCGGCGTTACCAACCAAAAACTAAATTGGGACAGGCTGGTCTTTGGCGATCAGGTAGATATTGAAAGTGGTTACATTCCGGGAAGTATTTCTGGGGCAGAACGCCCGAATGTAGACAGCAGATATTATTTTGATGGGAATGCAGGCGGTAACCTGGTGGTTGGAAAGTTTATGGTTGGCCTTGCTGCGCATCATTTGAATAAACCCGATGAATCCTTGTCTGCATTTCATGCAAAACTCCCAATGCGTATTTCAGGGAATATGAGTTACAAGTTTACAATTTCGCCAGATCGTTATGACCGGGATGGCAGTTACTTGATTCCGTCTGTAGTTGCTTATAAACAGCAAAATGTCATGTCTTACAGTGCAGGGGCACAATATAAATATGCCGGAATTAATGCCGGAATCTGGTACCGTTATGATGGCAACGCTGTCGGTCATGATGCAATTGTATTTTCGGTGATATTCGATATTTTCAATCGGCGTACCAATGGCGAGAAATTTAGATTGGGAATTAGTCACGATGCAACAACATCAAAACTAAACTACTCCAATACCGGCGGAACATCTGAAATTGGTATTGGCTATGAAAAATATTTTCTCAATAGTTCTAATGGCGGCCGCGCTAATGGTTTAAGATGTTATGATTTTTATTAATTTGCCTCAAAATTTTGGCAATGGAAGATATTCTGCAACAATCTCATTTCATCACGCAGAGCGAAGTAAATAAATTTCTGCTGGCTACATTACTCTGCGGGATTATTGGTGCCGAGCGCGAATACAGAAGTAAGTCTGCCGGATTGAAAACCATGATTATGATTGGTTTAGGCGCAACACTTTTTACCATCCTTTCTGTAAGAATAGGGGTTAATAGTCACGATCGTATCGCGTCCAATATTGTTACCGGAATAGGTTTTTTAGGCGCCGGGGTAATTTTTAAAGAAGAAAACCGGGTTAAAGGTTTAACAACAGCTTGTATCATCTGGATTGTTGCAGCGATTGGAATGGCCGTTGGTTCTGGCTATTATGAACAAGCCATTGGTGTCACCGGCGTTGTACTTATCGCTCTGCTGGTTTTTCCATATCTGGAAGAGGTTGGCGATCGCCGTTTTACCAAGCGCCTTTATCGAATTGTAAAAAAGCAACACACGCATGGCGATTTGGAAAGTTATGAACAGGTTTTTAGAGAAAGTAAATTAAAGCCCCAACGTGGCAAGCATCAACTCGTTAATAATATTATTACCGGAAATTGGGTCGCAACCGGAACACCTAAAAATCATCAGAAATTTGTAGATCGTATGTTGCAGGATCAGGATATTATTGAGTTTGATTTTTAATTCGCGCAACGCGACTCCAATTCTGATATTTCCGAAAAACTATCATAGCTTTGCATAACTAACTATTGCAATGCTAAGAGAACAAATTTCGGTTTTTGATATTTTTAAGATTGGGATTGGCCCATCCAGTTCGCACACACTCGGGCCATGGCGGGCAGCTCAACAGTTTACGAACTCGCTGCAGGAAAAAGGCTTGTTACAGCAAACCGAAACCATCAAAATTCTATTGTATGGCTCACTTGCCAAAACCGGAAAAGGACACGGAACAGATGTGGCTATTTTATTGGGTTTAACAGGTGCAGATCCGGTTACTTTTGATGTTGATGCCGTAACGCCTACATTTCTAACGATACAGAAAGACCGAAAACTTACTTTAGCCAATCAGTTAACAATTGGGTTTGATTATAATGAAGACTTGTTGTTTCTGTTTACAGAGAGTTTGCCATTTCACCCAAATGCAGTAACTTTTCAGGCCTTTTTAAATAATGGAAAGGCTTTTTCAGAAACCTATTATTCTATTGGTGGTGGTTTCGTTATTAAAGAGGGTGAAGACAATGCAGGCAAAACACAGGTAGAACTTCCTTTTCCCGTAGAAAAAGCAAAAGAACTATTGCATTGGTGTAAAACAACCGGTTTAAAAGTAAGCGAAATTGTTCTGGAAAATGAACTTGCATGGAGGTCTGAAAAAGAAACCAGAACGGGTATTCTTCAACATTTCCATGTCATGCGCGATTGCATTTTCCGCGGGTGTCATACCACAGGATTTCTTCCTGGGGGACTAGATGTTGCTCGCCGCGCATTTGCATTAAATAAACGTCTGATCGCAAAAAATGAATATTCAGATTTTGATAGCTGGATTCAGGCAATCCGGAACGGCGGAAATGGATTCAATTATATTTTGGATTGGGTAAGTTGTTTTGCTTTGGCGGTTAATGAAGAAAATGCATCTTTTGGCCGTGTAGTAACTGCACCAACCAACGGCGCTGCGGGCGTAATTCCGGCAGTATTGCAATATTTTATTGTTTTCTGCAATGGATATAGCGAAGAAAAAATTATTCAGTTTATTGCCTGTGCTTCTGAGATTGGCAGTATTTTCAAAAAGGGCGCTACCATTTCAGCCGCAATGGGCGGATGTCAGGCAGAAATTGGCGTCTCCTCTGCAATGGCTGCTGCGGCACTGACAGAATGTTTGGGCGGTTCTCAAAGACAAGTGTTGATGGCCGCAGAAATTGCAATGGAACATCATTTAGGTTTAACTTGCGATCCTATTGGAGGTTTGGTACAGGTGCCTTGCATAGAGCGGAATACTATGGGCGCAATTAAAGCTATAACAGCAAGTCAACTTGCATTGCAAAGTAACCCGGATAAAGCAAAAGTAAGTCTGGATGCTGTGGTTAATACCATGTGGGAGACGGCATTGGATATGAATGCAAAGTATAAAGAAACCTCTGATGGCGGTTTAGCTACCAATATTCCAATCAGTTTACCAGAATGTTAGTCTAATTTTACATTAAGTTAACCCCTACAACAGCATTATTACACGTTGTATATTTCAAAACCGGTAACAATTGATAATTTCGCCGGCAGAATAAATTCATAAAAAATGTACAACTACACCAAACTAAGTTTTCTTGGATTGGCGTTTTCGTTATCTACATTGGTAACTTACGGCCAAGACAATCTGGTTAATTCTCTCAAAAACAATCAAAGTGAAAGCAGCAAAGATGCCTTCAAATTCACAGAAGTCATTAATCTGGCCAATACGCCGGTTCAAAATCAAGGTTCGTCCGGTACTTGCTGGAGCTATTCAACAAATTCTTTTCTAGAGTCGGAAATGATTAAAGCAGGCAAACAACCTGTTGTTCTGTCACAGTTATTTTCTGCACGTAATGCATATGTAGAGAAAGGTAAAAATTATGTGCGCATGCACGGTGCGGTTTCTCTGGGTGATGGAGGAGCATTGCATGATGTAATCAATATGTACAAGAAATATGGCGCAGTGCCTCAAGAAGTATATACTGGTTTGAATTATGGAACGAAAACAAATAAAACCGCCGAGCTTGGAGATCTTGAAAAAGGTGTTCTCGATGCAGTGGTGAAAAATGCCAATGGCGAGTTGACACCTAACTGGTTGAAAGCGTACACAGGTGTTATCGATGCATACCTGGGGCAGGTTCCAGAAAACTTCACGTACAAAGGCAAAAAATATACGCCAAAAACGTTCGGACAAGAAGTTGTGGGTTTAAATCCAGACAACTATGTAGAGCTGTCATCTTTTAATGATCATCCCTTTTATACTAAATTCACTTTACTTGTACCGGATAACTGGTCATTTGATCAGGTATATAATGTACAGCTAAATGACGTTACCGATATTATCGATAATGCATTGGAGTCTGGTTATACTGTGGCGTGGGCTACGGATGTGAGTGAAAAAAGTTTTAGCTGGAAAAACGGAGTGGCTTATATACCAGAAATTCCTTTCAATGAGATGACCACGCAACAAAAAGCAGAGATGTTTAATGGCCCAAAACCAGAGATGACTATAACTCAGGAAAATCGCCAGTTGGCTTTTGACAACTATCAAACGACAGATGATCATGGAATGCACATTGTTGGATTGGCAAAAGATCAGAATGGTAAAGAGTATTACATTGTAAAGAACTCATGGGGCGCTACAAATGATTATAAAGGTTATTTGTATGTAACTAAGAACTATGTAAAATATAAAACTACAGCATTTCTTTTAAATAAGGCCGGCATCCCTGCTTCCATATCTAAAAAACTAGCATTGTAAATAAGAATATAAAACAAAAACGGCCGTGATCATTCACGGCCGTTTTTGTTTTATAATAATTCGATTCCTATCAGTTTTTTCCAGGTCAGGTAGGTACCAAGTTAACCCCAGGTTAACCCCTCGTTTACCTGTTGTTTACCTGTTGGGTAAAGCGGAGGTAAAGAATAAGCGAAGGATAGGTAAAGAAGAGGCCAACAAAGGGTAAAGGAATTGGCTGTTTTGTATTTGGTAAACTGTGAGGTATCGTAATGATAAGGGATATGAATTGCGCCCACTGATATTCAGCGATTTCATGCACTTTATTTCAGGAGTGGTTATTTTTCTTTTGACCGCAAAAGAAACAAAACTCCCGGCCTAAAATTGTTCTATTAAAGTTTGGAAGGAAGATAGAGTATTGTAAACCGAAAAACTTGTGATGTGGGTTTATCAGCAAACGGGAATCCGTGAAGGGGCCTTATATCTATCAATGAGCAATAATCTCAAGGGCTTAGCATGGCTTAAGGCCTTCGTATTCTCTATGTCTATATGGTAAAGTATTATTTGCCCCCTCAAACAGTCTGAAATTTTCGTTACAAACGGGGAAAAGGTCTTCATCTCCTCTATGTCTATATGGTGAGAAAAAACATTTGCCAACTTAGATAGCTAATGCGCCTGTTACAAACGGGGAAAAGGTCTTCATCTCCTCTATGTCTATATGGTGAGAAAAAACATTTACCATCTGAGATAGCTAATGTACCTGTTACAAACGGGGAAAATGTCTTCATGTTCTATATGTCTATATGGTGAGAAAAAAATATTTGCCAACTTAGATAGCTAATGCGCTTTGAAATCCTCTGGTAAGACTGGTTAGAAACGCTTGCGGGCTTCAAACACTTAAGTTGCTCGAATTGTTTTGAAAGACGTTTAAATTTTTCTCATTGGTAAACAGGGTTTTAAGCGATTGATAAAAGAAATAGTGTTTATTGTATTTGCGTGGGTATAATTTTTTTCTACCTTTGCACTCCGCTTCGGAAGGAAGGGGATGCCGGTGAGGGAGAAAGAGAAGAGATAAGGCAAAGAATTGAAAAGAGGATAGGAAGACGTTATATTAAAGGATTAACTGAAATACAACGAAAAGAGTTAGGGAAAAAAATAAAAAATATTTTTCTTGCGAATAACAAAAAGTTTCCTACCTTTGCAATCCCAAACGGAAACGAAAGGGAAACCGGAACGGCGGATGTCGGGAAGGAGATAAAAAAAGAATTGAATGGTTGGTGTGGATTGAGGGATGAAAAAGACCTTTAAGAGATACAAACCAGAAGATATACAAAAAGATCGGCCGTGAGGTTTAGAAGATCAATAAGTTCTTAAAAGAGATGTCAATGTAGCGCAGTGGGGTAAAGAAGTACGTATTCAAGTACAGAATACCTCAACTGAATTTTCAAGTCAAAACCTGACAGACAAAATTAAAAAAAGAAGACTATTTTTAACGATAGTTAAAACTGGTCAGAATCAAAAAGAACATTTTACAATGGAGAGTTTGATCCTGGCTCAGGATGAACGCTAGCGGCAGGCCTAATACATGCAAGTCGAGGGGTAGAGGAAGCTTGCTTTCTTG
Organism: Pedobacter terrestris; assembly: GCF_052343045.1. Lineage (NCBI taxonomy): Bacteria > Pseudomonadati > Bacteroidota > Sphingobacteriia > Sphingobacteriales > Sphingobacteriaceae > Pedobacter > Pedobacter terrestris. The sequence continues at coordinate 4,830,568 of NZ_CP180264.1, forward strand.
AGACCGGCGCACGGGTGCGTAACGCGTATGCAACCTACCTTTATCAGGGGGATAGCCCGGAGAAATCCGGATTAACACCGCATAAAATCACAGAACAGCATTGTTTCATGATCAAATATTTATAGGATAAAGATGGGCATGCGTGCCATTAGCTAGTTGGCGGGGTAACGGCCCACCAAGGCGACGATGGCTAGGGGCTCTGAGAGGAGAATCCCCCACACTGGTACTGAGACACGGACCAGACTCCTACGGGAGGCAGCAGTAAGGAATATTGGTCAATGGGGGCAACCCTGAACCAGCCATGCCGCGTGCAGGAAGACTGCCCTATGGGTTGTAAACTGCTTTTGTACGGGAATAACCACTGGTATGTATACCAGCCTGAATGTACCGTAAGAATAAGGATCGGCTAACTCCGTGCCAGCAGCCGCGGTAATACGGAGGATCCAAGCGTTATCCGGATTTATTGGGTTTAAAGGGTGCGTAGGCGGCCTGTTAAGTCAGAGGTGAAAGACGGTAGCTCAACTATCGCAGTGCCTTTGATACTGATGGGCTTGAATGAACTAGAGGTAGGCGGAATGAGACAAGTAGCGGTGAAATGCATAGATATGTCTCAGAACACCGATTGCGAAGGCAGCTTACTATGGTTTAATTGACGCTGAGGCACGAAAGCGTGGGGATCAAACAGGATTAGATACCCTGGTAGTCCACGCCCTAAACGATGAACACTCGCTGTTGGCGATACACAGTCAGCGGCTAAGCGAAAGCGTTAAGTGTTCCACCTGGGGAGTACGCCCGCAAGGGTGAAACTCAAAGGAATTGACGGGGGCCCGCACAAGCGGAGGAGCATGTGGTTTAATTCGATGATACGCGAGGAACCTTACCCGGGCTTGAAAGTTAGTGAATTATTTAGAGATAAATAAGTGAGCAATCACACGAAACTAGGTGCTGCATGGCTGTCGTCAGCTCGTGCCGTGAGGTGTTGGGTTAAGTCCCGCAACGAGCGCAACCCCTATGTTTAGTTGCCAGCATGTAATGGTGGGGACTCTAAACAGACTGCCTGTGCAAACAGAGAGGAAGGAGGGGACGACGTCAAGTCATCATGGCCCTTACGTCCGGGGCTACACACGTGCTACAATGGATGGTACAGAGGGCAGCTAGCTGGCAACAGTATGCGAATCTCATAAAGCCATTCACAGTTCGGATTGGGGTCTGCAACTCGACCCCATGAAGTTGGATTCGCTAGTAATCGCGTATCAGCAATGACGCGGTGAATACGTTCCCGGGCCTTGTACACACCGCCCGTCAAGCCATGGAAGCTGGGGGTACCTAAAGTATGTAACCGCAAGGAGCGTCCTAGGGTAAAACCGGTAACTGGGGCTAAGTCGTAACAAGGTAGCCGTACCGGAAGGTGCGGCTGGAATACCTCCTTTCTGGAGCAGGGTTGACTACCCACTGTGCAACATGATACTCTTAAAAAAAGACAAAAAGAAGAAATACCCAAAAGATTAATGAATCAATTGTAGAGAACTATTGTGGTTAAGATACAAGGATGATATTAAGATTAGCAGGAAACAAGGAAGCGGTAGCGGTAATATACAATCTACTATATACTGCCGAATAACTACTGTTACTTATTACAGTCCCGTAGCTCAGCCTGGTTAGAGCACTACACTGATAATGTAGGGGTCTCCAGTTCAAATCTGGACGGGACTACAGAATCTTTCGGGGAATTAGCTCAGCTGGCTAGAGCGCCTGCCTTGCACGCAGGAGGTCAACGGTTCGACTCCGTTATTCTCCACATTTGAGCTATACGCTTAAAGAAGAAAGCATAAAGCTTTCAAAACAAAAAAAGGTTATCAGGATTGGTAATATACATTGACATTAAGTAAACAAGAAGAAAACGCCATAGGGGCACATAGAAACGGTTCGAGCCCGCAGTTTTTTACTAACGAAGCTGAAATAAGGCTTAGGTTAGGGCACATGACACCCTATACCTTTATACCCTTCACCTTCAGATTCAGTAAAGTTCTTTGACATATTGGAAGAAGTTAAAAAGAAGAGCAAACAACAATAGGCGACTGTTGTGTTTGTGCTCACCCGACTAAGAGGTAACTCGAGGTTTGGTATGAGACATCATAACAAGAGCAAAAAAAGCATACTATACGGCGCAAAAGGCGTATAAGTAGAAGAAAGTAAGAAAGAGTACACGGGGGATGCCTTGGCTCTCGGAGGCGATGAAGGACGTGATAAGCTGCGATAAGCCCTGGGGATCTGCAAATATGAACTGATCCGGGGATTTCCGAATGGGGCAACCCGGCTGGTTGAAGACCAGTCACAATAATGAGCAAACCTGCCGAACTGAAACATCTAAGTAAGCAGAGGAAGAGAAAATAACAATGATTTCCTGAGTAGTGGCGAGCGAAAGGGAAAGAGCCCAAACCATCCATGTTACGGCATGTGTGGGGTTGTAGGACTGTGATGTGGTTACAATGTAATGAAGTGGAACGGGATGGGAATCCCGGCGAAACAAGGTGATAGCCCTGTACACGTAAGTACCATTGACCTAACAGTATCCTGAGTACCGCGAGGTCGGAGACGCCTTGTGGGAATCTGCCGGCACCATCCGGTAAGGCTAAATACTCCCGAGAGACCGATAGTGAACCAGTACCGTGAGGGAAAGGTGAAAAGAACCCCGAACAGGGGAGTGAAATAGAACCTGAAACCGTGTACTTACAAGCGGTCGGAGCTGGCAAGTCCAGTGACGGCGTGCCTTTTGCATAATGAGCCTACGAGTTACTCCTCTCTGGCAAGGTTAAGTGTTTAAGGCACGGATCCGAAGCGAAAGCGAGTCTGAATAGGGCGCATAGTCAGAGGGGGTAGACGCGAAACCTTGTGATCTACCCATGGACAGGTTGAAGGTGCGGTAACACGTACTGGAGGACCGAACCGATAAACGTTGAAAAGTTTCCGGATGATCTGTGGGTAGGGGTGAAAGGCTAATCAAACTGGGAAATAGCTCGTACTCCCCGAAATGTTTTTAGGAACAGCGTGGATATTAAGTTTCATAGAGGTAGAGCTACTGATTGGGTGCGGGGGAGTCAAATCCTACCAAATCCAGACAAACTCCGAATGCTATGAAATATGATCTGCAGTGAGGCGCGGGGTGCTAAGGTCACGCGCCGAGAGGGAAAGAACCCAGACCATCAGCTAAGGTCCCCAAGTTACAGTTAAGTTGAACTAACGAGGTCCGGTTGCACAGACAGCTAGGATGTTGGCTTGGAAGCAGCCATTCATTTAAAGAGTGCGTAACAGCTCACTAGTCGAGCGGCCGGGCATGGATAATAAACGGGCATTAAATTGTACACCGAAGCTATGGGATTGAAATATATCGGTAGGGGAGCATTCTATATGCAGCGAAGGTATCTGGTAATGGGTGCTGGAGCGTATAGAAAAGCAAATGTAGGCATAAGTAACGATAAGGCGGGCGAGAAACCCGCCCACCGAAAGGATAAGGTTTCCTGATCAACGCTAATCGGATCAGGGTTAGTCGGGACCTAAGGAGAACCCGAAGGGGAAATTCGATGGACAACTGGTTAATATTCCAGTACTTTTTATAACTGCGATGTGGGGACGGAGTAGTGACACTGCCGCGATCTGACGGAATAGATCGTTAAAGACAGTAGGTATTAGAACGGTAGGCAAATCCGCCGATCTAGCTGAAAGTCGATAGTACCGCAAGCCTTCGGGTAAGTGGATAGCGCAGGTAATCAGACTTCCAAGAAAAACCGCTAAGCTTCAGGTTATAAAAACCCGTACCGCAAACCGACACAGGTATCCGGGAAGAGGATTCTAAGGTGCTCGAGTGAATCATGGCTAAGGAACTCGGCAAAATGGCCCTGTAACTTCGGGAGAAGGGGCGCTGTCAGCAATGGCAGCCGCAGTGAAAAGGCCCAGGCGACTGTTTAACAAAAACACATGGCTTTGCAAAATCGAAAGATGAAGTATAAGGCCTGACACCTGCCCGGTGCTGGAAGGTTAAGAGGGGATGTCAGTCGCAAGGCGAAGCATTGAATCGAAGCCCCAGTAAACGGCGGCCGTAACTATAACGGTCCTAAGGTAGCGAAATTCCTTGTCGGGTAAGTTCCGACCTGCACGAATGGTGTAACGATCTGGGCGCTGTCTCAGCCATGAGCTCGGTGAAATTGTGGTCCCGGTGAAGACGCCGGGTACCCGCAACGGGACGGAAAGACCCCATGCACCTTCACTACAATTTAACATTGACATTGGGTACAGGATGTGTAGGATAGGTGGGAGGCTTTGAAGCGGCGTCGCTAGGCGTCGTGGAGCCAACGTTGAAATACCACCCTTTCTGTATTCGGTGTCTAACTCCACAAGTTGGAGGACATTGTTTGATGGGTAGTTTGACTGGGGTGGTCGCCTCCAAAAAGGTAACGGAGGCTTTCAAAGGTAAGCTCAGTACGCTTGGTAACCGTACGCGGAGTGCAATAGCATAAGCTTGCTTGACTGTGAGACATACAGGTCGATCAGGGTCGAAAGACGGATATAGTGATCCGGTGGTTCTGCATGGAAGGGCCATCGCTCAAAGGATAAAAGGTACGCTGGGGATAACAGGCTGATCTCCCCCAAGAGCTCATATCGACGGGGAGGTTTGGCACCTCGATGTCGGCTCGTCACATCCTGGGGCTGGAGAAGGTCCCAAGGGTTCGGCTGTTCGCCGATTAAAGTGGCACGCGAGCTGGGTTCAGAACGTCGCGAGACAGTTCGGTCCCTATCTGTTGTGGGCGTAGGAATTTTGAGTGGGGCTGACCTTAGTACGAGAGGACCGGGTTGGACTAGCCTCTAGTGAATCTGTTGTTCCGCCAGGGGCATTGCAGAGTAGCTACGCTGGGAATAGATAAGCGCTGAAAGCATCTAAGTGCGAAACTAGCCACGAGATGAGAATTCCATATAGGGCCGTAGCAGACTACTACGTTGATAGGCTATAGATGTAAAGCTGGCGACAGCACAGTCGAGTAGTACTAATCACCCGAAGCTTTCAAAAGCAACATAACGTTGTTTGCTCTTCGAGCTTAACTTCTTTCAATAATATGTCATTTAAGGCTGGAAGGCTAAAAGATGAACAGGCAGAAGGTAATACCTTCCCTCCTTCAATCTTGTAACCCTCAACCTTTAATAAAAATATTCAGGTGCCTATATCGGTGGTGTCCACCTCTTCCCATTCCGAACAGAGAAGTTAAGCCCACCAGAGCCGATGGTACTGCGGTAACACGTGGGAGAGTAGGTCGGTGCCGAACCTTAAAGAAACCTTGTAGTAAACACTACAGGGTTTTCTTGTTTTATAGAGAGTGTTATGTTTGCTCTCTCGAATTGAATTTTTGAATAGATATAAATATAGGCGGAAGGCTTAAAGACCAAAGTAAAAAAGCTACAGTAGCTTTAAGTTTTAGTCTTTTACTTTTAAGCTTTAATAAAAATATTCGGGTGCCTATATCGGTGGTGTCCACCTCTTCCCATTCCGAACAGAGAAGTTAAGCCCACCAGAGCCGATGGTACTGCGGTAACACGTGGGAGAGTAGGTCGGTGCCAAACCTTAAAGAAACCTTGTAGTAATCACTGCAAGGTTTTCGTTTTTAATGTGCTTTCCAAGTTTCAGTAAACAATTAGGCTTGTTAATGTTTTGCACATCGTCACGTACACAGTGTTCTCCCTTATCAATTGTGCTTTTTCAGCTTCGTCTAATATAGTTCAGTCAAATACAAATATTATCTTGGCGGTCAGAAGCTATTTGTATTTGTTAGAATTATCCACCAGATGGCGGTAGTTACAAAGCCGATTACTATTCCCATTCCAATTACCAGACTGGCAACTTTAGGGTTTAGGTTGTATTGGCCTGCAACAACACCAGATGTCACCAGTGTTGGCATCGACATCTCGAATATGCTTATTTGAACAATCTTCCCAGTTAAGCCTAAAAAGAGTGCAACCAAACTTACCAGCAAAGGAGCCAATATCAGTTTGAAAAGTAAAGCTGTGCTGATGTGTTTAATCTCCCGAAACCATCCATCAAATTTAAGCTGTAAACCAATAGAAAATAGCGCAAGTGGAGCAACTGTCCCTGCGAGCTTATCAATTAGCGGATCTAAAAAACTAATGTTTAGAAGCCTCGGTACAATCAATGCGAGTGTACACCCAATTAGAGGAGGAAAAGTTAATACTTTTTTAATGACGTGTTTTGCATTCAGCTGTTCGGTTTCTGAAGCACGGATTGCAGCGACTACGCCAATTGTAGACAGCAATGCAAAGGTCACTTGATCACAGATGATGGCAATCCCCAAGTACTGTTCGCCAAAGTAAGCGGTAACGAGTGGAAACCCAATGAATGATGTATTGCTTAAAGCGCTGGTTAACTTTAATCCTGCGGCTGTACTTTTATCAAGCTTATTTTTTTTGCTGTATAAAGTAATGAAAAGCCAGCCAAGCATCCATATGAAAACAGGAGCCAGTACAGGGAAAAATAAATCACTCGTCCAAATAATGTGCGGTAGATATTTGAAAGATACTGCAGGAAGTGCGATGTAGATGATCCATGCATTAATTCCTCTGTGGGCATCGTTAGGCAAGGTGCCACTTTTTCTAAAAAGCAAACCTGCCAAAATGCATAATCCAATGAGAATAAAATTAGACATTTACCATTAAGGTATAAAATCAGTTATGATGCAGAAGGTTTTGTTTTTTTCTTTTTAAACCAAGCTTTCTTTTTGCTACCACCACTTTTATGCTGTAGTTTCTTTTCTTCAACAGCGGTAATTTCCATTGAGGCAATTGCCTCTGGCAATTCTATACGCGGAACAGGTTTCTCAATCAGCTTTTCAATATTATCAAACTTGCGTCTGTCCCGTCCATTTACAAGCGTAATGGCAGTACCTGTTGTTGCTGCTCTGGCCGTTCTTCCAATTCGGTGAACATAATCTGCAGGATCGTTCGGCACGTCATAATTGATCACCAAATCTATTCCTTCAACATCAATACCGCGAGAAAGTACATCTGTTCCAATCAGAATTGGCAACCTTCGGTTTTTAAACGCCAACAGAATGTCTTCACGCTCTTTTTGTCCCAGATCTGAATGAAAGGCTTCCGCCTTAATTCCAAGGCCTTTAAAAGCTTTATACAGTGCCTTAACTTTTTCTTTTGTAGAGGCAAAAATAATACTGCTCTTGTATTGATCATCTTTAAAGATGTCTTTCAATAAAGCTTCTTTTTGCTGGTCATGTATATTATAAGCCTGTTGATTTATACCTTCAGCAGGTTTTGAAATTGAAATCGTGATTTGTTTAGGATCATTTAAGATTGTTCCCGCCATTTTCCTGATTTTTGGCGCCATCGTGGCGGAGAACAATAATGTTTGGCGTTTTTGTGGAAGATAACTTACAATGCGCATAATGTCATCATAAAAGCCCATATCCAGCATTCGGTCTGCTTCATCCAAAATCAGATGTTGCAAATGCTGCAATTTTAATGCACCAGATGATAGATGTGCCATCAAGCGGCCCGGTGTTGCAATAATAATATCTACACCTTCTCGCATAGAACGTTTCTGCTGTTCATATGCAATTCCATCACCTCCGCCATAAACGGCTAAAGAACTGATATTTGTAAAATACGCCAATGCCTCAACCTGCAAATCAATTTGTTGAGCCAACTCACGCGTAGGCGCTAAAATTAAGGTATTATTGTGTCGATCTTCAGCGCGACTAATCATGTCCATTACAGGTAATAAGTAACTGGCTGTTTTTCCTGTGCCGGTTTGGGCGCAGGCAATCAAATCATGTTGCTCTAAAATTACAGGAATAGCTTGTTCTTGTATCGGAGTTGCGCTTTTATACCCCATAGCCATTAAGCCTTCGTATAAATCGGGGTTGAAATTAAAGTCGTTAAAATTCAATCTGTTAAATTTATGTACTGAAACAAAAGTACCTTAAATAAAGGCGAATAACAAGCCGCATTTCCGAATTTCCATTTTCTCTTATTTGAAAAACAATTGCAGAAGCATTTACGAAAATTTAGTCCCGCCTTTGGTTACGCCGATAAAAAAAAATCTGCCTCCCTTCAATCGGGTTTAGGTTCAATTGGCCTTAACTGCTATTTACGGAAAAACCCAAGAAATTTATAAATAAAAAACCCCAGGCAAACGCTGCCGGGGTTTGAGGGAAAAAATATATGATAGTCGAAACTAATCTACAGCGATATCTTTCGCCGGACTATTCGTTTCGGGATTTTTAGGTAAATCAACACGTAAAATACCGTCTTTATAAAGCGCAGAAATCTGATCGGCCAAAACCTTATCATTTAAAGAAAAGGCTCTTTTGAATGGCCAGTTACCATATTCTTTTCTGGTAAATTTATGTGTAGCTGTTTCCTCCTCTTTTGGTGTATATTCAACATTAAGCACATCATCTTTTGTAAAAACTTTTAGGTTTTCTTTGTCCAGCTCTGGCGCGTATAGATAAATTACGTAACGATCATCTATTTCTTCAATATTCGCGGGAACATGTTTAATTTTCTGGTTAAAGAAACCATGCTGGTGCCTTCCAAATCCATGTCTGCCACGCGGGCCAAACTTACCGCGCGCATCAAATCCTCTATAATTCATTTTGCCATTATGGCATCTATTTTCGTAATACATATTTTTAGCTATTTATTGTTAAATGTGGTATCAATAGATACCGGCGCAACGGCTGTATCGTTATGATGCCTGTAATTTTGATGTGGTTTAACACCACAATCCCTGTGTTGGTAATGCCTATTGCTGAAGTCCAATCGGTTTGGATACCCTTTTTGCACGGCAAGTGCATTTAGACTGTAAAATGTACCCACGGCTGCCGCGAATGCAAGTAGAAATCTAAAAGGTCTCATCTTAATAGTTTATTTCTACGTTATGCAAACTGTGCGTACCTTTCAAATTTGTAGTGAATGAATATCCATCAATGGGAACAATGGGTTCATAACCAGATTCGTGATCGTAATACTTTACAAACCTACTGCGGTTGCCAAAGAAGATCATTCTGAAGGCCATTGCCACAAACAAAGCAACCAACATATATTTGAACACAAATGGCGCAAAGAAAAGGGTAGCACCCAATATTACACCGAAACCTATAGCTCTTATTATTTTAATCATTTTTTGTCGTTCTTTTTCTAGGTAGACGTGGCTGCTCTAATTTTACTTTAAGAAATTTTATTTTTTTTAAAATATAGCTAATCTCTTGTCTCGATACTGTTTTTCATTAGAAACGGATCGCGTGTTTAGAGCATTTACCGCATAAAAAAAGCCAGCGTAAGCTGGCTTTTTTTATTCTTCCCGTTTTCTGTGCCAGTCTCTACACCTGGTTTTATATTCTGAACGGAACCGATCTCTTTCTTCTACGCTCATATTTCTCCACTTCTCGCGCATTGCGTATTTGCGTTCGGCAAACTTCTTGCCACCACCTTTTCCAAAACTACCAAACAGCAACCGGCATAAAACCAGAAGGCCCAGCGCCTGCCAGAAGTTTAAACGCCCAACGTGGGCAACTTCGGGCAGAATTGAATTCCATAAAAACCTGATGGCAAAGCCTAAACAAGTGGCGCCTAAAATGGCCACAGGGATAAAAAAGAGAAACTTTTTACCTCGACTAAAATTTCCACGCCTCATAATCCAAAGTTAATAGTTAATAAATTCCTGATATAAATATTGTAAGCGGTTGCGAAGGTGTTTCACTGCGTAACCTTTTCTTGAAATTAATGTTTTAATGTTCTCGCCGGTTTCATTTGCAATATCCTGAAAGGTGCGGTCTTCCAGTTCATTTTGTACAAATACATAGCGTTGATTTTCCGGAAGTTCGTCTAATGCAGTAAACAATTGATCCCAGAATAGCTTTTTTAAGCTTTCTTCTTCCGGACTGTAGGATTCTGCAAACAAGATTTCGCGGAAACTGATTTCGCCATCTTCGTCTTCAAAAGCCAAATCTTCAATCAATTCGTCTTTTTGTTTTCTGTATCGATCGGTAATTTTATTTCGCGCAACGCGATAAAGCCAGCTCCCAACCTGCTCAATAGCATTCGCCTCAGGTTGATTGCTGAACTGATACCAAACATCCTGTAAAATATCTTCTGCATCCTCATCTGTGTTCACCCGCCCGCGGATGAAACTGAAAAGACGTTTACCATAGTCGGCAACAGCAGAAATTATTGTTTGGGATTCGTTTTTTGGCACTATATATTCTTTTACATCTGTGTAGACGTGCGAAAGCAATTTTTACTTTAAATTACTTTATTTTTTTTGATTAAGAATATAACGATTTGGTATTCAGTTTTTTATTTTAAAGTTGCTGTCGGATTGCTGCCCTGATCAATCAATTTTTTAATAGATCCTTTCAAATCTGAAGTATAAATTTTGTTTTGATCAGCATCAGTTTCGGTTCCACTGAAGAAAATACGGTCATCAGCAGTTACAAACAAATAAGAGACATGAACTTCGGTGGGAGAAAGTCTGCTGAGTTTTTTATCTGCTAGATTTAGAAGATAAACAGATTGAATCCTATGGTTTGCCAGATCAGCATCTTCTGCATTAAAAACAAGTTGTGTCTCGTTTTCCACAAAGAAAAACCGGCTGTTTTTAGTGATGTTTAATGGAATCCCCAATTGGCTGGCGATGTTTTTAGTATCAATTTTTTTCCCGTTTGCGGTATAGATACAAAGATTTTTTAAATCATGAACAAGCACTTCTGTGTCGTTTTTCCAGGTTGGCCCATATAAATTTGTATTGGATGAACCATCCAACGTTATATAACCGGATTGATCGGTTTTTACCAGTGCTACTGTTTCAAGGCCGTTTTTGGAAAGAACATTAATGGCGATATTTTTGCCATCTGGCGCCCATGATGCACCAAAATAATCCGGATAATTGACCACCAATCGGCTTTGCATTTTGTTTTCCATATCGGCAATCCAGACACTTTTATGTCCTGTACTATCGCTTACGGTGTATGCAAATTTATTTCCATCAGGCGAAATTGCCGGGTCAGTTGCGCCACCAAAAGAAATCTGTTTTAACGTATCAATACTCGTAGCAACTATTTTATCTCCATTTTGATAAGCCAAAGCGATTGCCCTGTTGCTGAGTGAAACTGTATCTAAAAGTGCATGCGTTTGTTTTTCATCAGTATTCTGGCTATCGGTACATGCGGAGAACAATGCAATTACAATAAATGAGAGGTTGCGGATGGATTTAATCATGCACAATTTTACAAATTGTTTTTAAACAAAAAGATCCGGATTTTTCTAGAAAACCGGATCTTGCTTTCTTATGATATTTTAAATTTTTTAACTTTTCTTTTTATCTGCGTAACCAAATACCTTTTGTAATAAAGTCGAACTTCTTGAACCCAGATTATCTCTAATTTTTAACTCTTCTTTCGCCACTTCAATAAAAAGACCATCAATAGCTTTTTGGGTTACGTAATCTGTTAAATTCGTGTTTACGGGTTTCACTAAAGGCAATTTGTTGTATTGTGTAGTCAAATCGCCATAATATTTTGTTGCATTTACTTTATTTAAACTGTTGGTTACAATCGGACTAAATTTCGCTGACAGTTGCGCAGTCGTTACCCTTTTAAAATATTCTGTTGCGGCGTCTTTATTGCCCAGCAAAATATTAGTCGCATCTGTTAATGTCATTTGCTTAATTGCAGAAATAAAAATGGGTTTTGCTTCTTTTGCTGCATCTTCTGCAGCACGGTTTAAACTGGTAATTACATTATCACAAAGTGAGTTCATTCCAAGCGATCGCAATGTTTTCTCTACTTTTTGCGCTTCCGGAGGCATCAGAATTTTAACCGCAAGGTTACCCAAAAACCCATCTTTTACAGATAAACGGTCTGCTCCGGCAGATACGCCAATCTCTAAAGCTTCTTTAATGCCCTGGCCAATTTCCAAACTAGTTGGTGTGCCTGTTGCAGATGTTGTGCTGCTTTTTGAAGTTACTTTTTTAAGTATATCACCAATTTTGATCTGGGCAGATACAGGTTCTTTAGCTAGAACCATCAGCGCAACTGCCACAATTGCCAGGTTTAATTTTTTCATTGATTTAATTTTTATGGAATCAAAAACAGCCAAAAGATGGATGCCTAGCCAAAGATACTTTTTTCTTCTCTTTGCAGATATAGATTAATCAGAGATTGATTCATTCTGATGCGGTCTTCACAAAAATATTTTCTATACTTGAAGGATAATTTTCATTGGCCCTATTTTTTGAAATTCATAAAAAACACAGCTGGCGCACGTCAGTATGAAGATTCTGATCTCATTGCAGAGTATAAGAGAACTGGCGATTTAGACGCTCTGGGAACCTTATACAATAAATATATGCATTTGGTTTTTGGGGTGTGTTTCAATTATTTTAAAGATGAAGAACAGAGTAAGGATGCGGTGATGCAGATTTTTGAAGAATTGGTTGGCAAACTCAAAGTGCATGAAATTCAGAATTTTAAAAGCTGGCTTCACGTACTCACCAGAAACCATTGCTTAATGGCTTTGAGAAAAACATCCAAACAAAATACTGTGCCGCTAGACGAAACTTTTGTGGAAAATACAGAGATTGTGCATCTGGATATAGACAACACAAAAGAAACTCAGCTTACCATAATGGAAAAGTGCATGGATACTTTACCAGAAGAACAACGAAAAAGTGTAGATTTATTCTATCTGCAAGAAAAATGCTATAAAGAAGTTGCTGAAATAACCGGTTATGATATGCTCAAAGTGAAGAGTTATATTCAAAATGGTAAGCGGAATTTAAAGATTTGTATAGAAAAGAATAGTGGTGAATAACGATTGGTTAGATATTGATGTGCTTGAAGATTATCTTGATGGTAAGCTTGATGCAAAGGCTATGCACTTCGTTGAGCGCCAGGCTCTAGAAGATCCCTTTGTTGCGGAAGCGATTGAAGGTTTACGCCAATCGCCAAAACGCAAAGAGCACATTTCTCTTTTACAAAAACAGCTTTACCACCGCATTGCAAATGAACCGGTAAAGAAAAAAATCTGGGGCATTACAACACAAAGACTCAGCATTGCTGCCACAGCAACTGTGGCATTTATTGCCGTAAGTATTTTGTTTTTTATGCGTGAAACAAACCGCAAAAATGCAGAAACTGCACAACGCAAAGCCAATGGAATAGAAGTTACGCTGGATACATCCACTCAAATTACCGCAAGTAAAAAACCGCTCGTAGACGCATCGCCCGAAGTAGATAAAACAGCGGTTATAGATGATGCAATTAAAGAATCAAAAAGAGTAGATCTCGCTCAAAATTCAAGCAAATTTTCCAAACAGACAGGAAAAACGGCATTAACATTTAGCAGAAAGGAAACGACTTTACCTACGGCGGCAATAGACCCGGCATTAGCACAAAGCCACGCATTTGCTGCTGCCCCAGCAAACTCAACAAGAATTGTGTATAACGGAAATGTGGTGTCTCAGGAGGGAAAACCAATTTCAGGTGCAATTGTAAAAACAGCCGATGCCAAAAAAGTAACCGCTACAGATGTGAATGGATTTTTCTCTCTGCCTGTAGATAGTTTAGAACGGAATAAAGAAATTCTGGTAAAAGCAGATGGTTATGACGAGAAAATTGTAAAACCAGATGTGAATGCACTTCGCGCAGCATTAACCGGTGATAAATCTCTGAATGAAATTGCAATGGTTACCGGATCAAACGGGCACGCTAAACAAAATATTCCCGCGCCTAAAATTGTACTTAAGGCTGATCAAAATTTGAATGGTAAAATTGCCGGAGAAATTTCAAAGCCGGTTCCAGTATCTACAATAGATTACAATCAATACCTTGAACGCAATAACAAATTGTACAATGCCGCTGATGGCGATCAATATATTATTGTCCGGTTTAAGGTTAGGAAAAACGGACGGCCAACACGCATAGAAGTAATCAAGTCTATTGATAAGCGATTGGATAAAGAAGCCAAACGTTTAATCGAAGCTGGTCCAGATTGGGTATTGCCAAAAAATGGCACTGATACCGTAGAAATGAGTATCCGGTTTTAAAAATAAAACGCACCACATTCCAAAATCATTTTATGTACAATTTACCACGTTATGCAACTGCCGGTAGGGCAGAAATTATTGAATTTATGCATACGCATGATTTTGTTACGTTGATTGGATTCGATGGAGAATATCCTGTAGCCACGCAAATCCCGGTAGAAGTTGTGGTTTCAGATGATCAGATCAAACTCATCGGACATATTATGGCCAATACCGATCATTGCTCTGCATTCAAACAAAACGCAAATGTACTGGCTATTTTTACCGGCGTAAATGCCTATATCAGCGCTTCGGTTTATGAGCAGCCCGCTGTTGCTTCCACCTGGAATTATAAAACCGTGCAGGCAAAAGGACAAATCAGACTGATGTCTTCAGAAGAAACTTATCTGGTGATTAAGAATTTGACTGATAAATACGAAAATCCTCAGACCAGTAAGGCAGCATTTCGCCAAATGGATGAAGCTTGTATTCAAAAACATTTAAAAGCAATTACCGGATTTGAGATTGATGTAACCAATCTCGCCCATACATTTAAGCTTAGCCAGAACCAATCGGCAGAAAATCAAAGGCAAATTATTGCGAATCTGGAAAAGAGCGGTAGGAGAAATGATCAGGATTTGGCCAAAGAAATGAAAAAAAATCTTTAATCTGTTTTCTGCATTTGCAGAAATTTTAACCCATAAAAAAAGCCAAAGTATTAAAACTTTGGCTTTTTGAATATAGTATTCGGATTTTGTTTTATTTGAAGTAGTAAATTGCTGCATAAATAAGTGCAGCAAGTGTTGCAGAAACCGGAATGGTTAAAATCCATGCCCAGATTAGGTTAATGGTTACACCCCAACGAACTGCAGAAACACTTTTAACGATACCAACACCCACAATAGAACCGGTAATGGTGTGCGTGGTAGAAACAGGAATTGCAAAATGTTCTGTTATCCCTAATGTAACTGCTCCGGCAGCTTCAGCTGCTACACCTTCTAATGCAGTAACTTTAGTGATTTTAGAACCCATGGTTTTAACAATTTTCCATCCACCACTCATTGTGCCGAGCGATATGGCTGAATAACACGCAACAGGAACCCATCCTGGCATAGATTCAAAATCAGGTATCACTTTTGACGCAATTAGTGCTGTAGCAATAATACCCATTACTTTTTGAGCATCGTTACCGCCGTGGAAAAAGCTCAATGCAGCAGATGAAAGCAATTGTAAACGTTTAAACCATTTTTCTGCGGTTGCAGGTTTGGCGTATCGGCAAATGTTTATAATAATTAATGTAATGACAACAGAGATGACCATACCAATTACTGGCGCCAGCACAATGAAAGATACAATTTTAACTACGTATCCCATGTTTACAGCATCTAAAGCACTTGCGCCTGTAAGCATTGCATGTGTCATACCTGCGCCTGCAAAACCGCCAATTAAAGTATGCGAAGAACTGGACGGAATGCCATACCACCAGGTAAGTAAATTCCAAATGATGGCAGCAACAAGTCCGGCGAAAATTACTTCGAGCGTAATATATTGCTCAATAACAGTTTTGGCAATGGTATTGGCCACTTTATGGTCGGTAAAGTAGAAATAAGCCGCAAAATTAAACAGTGCGGCCCAAAGCACAGCCTGAAAAGGTGTAAGTACTTTGGTAGATACGATTGTAGCAATGGAGTTTGCTGCATCGTGGAAACCGTTAATGTAATCAAAGGCAATAGCCAGAATGACTACAACAACCAGTAAGGTAGTTACCATGTTTTAAATTTATTAAGCGTTTTTAACAAGGATAGTTTCAAGAACATTGGCAACATCTTCACATTTGTCTGTCGCTTTTTCTATCGTTTGTAAAACCTCTTTTTGTTTAATCAATTCTATTGCGTTGGTTTCATATTCAAAAAGGCGTGCAACAGCCAATGTAAATACGTAATCTGCCTGGTTTTCTCCGCTGTTGATGCGGATACAAGCGTCAGCAATTACACGGATATTTTTAAAACTTCTCAATTCTTTGATGGCTTTATCAATATCAGTACACATTTCGACCAGCAATTCTGCAATTTTAACGATAGGTTCGTTAATGGCGTTCATGTTGTACATCTGCATGCGGTTTGCTGTACCGTAAATATAATCTGCAACATCATCTACGGCAGTCGCCAATTGGTGAATGTCTTCTCTATCAAATGGCGTGATGAAATTTCTACTCAATTCCAGAAAAATAGAATGGGTAATATCATCACCTACATGTTCTAAACGTTCAATTTCTTTGAAAATCGCCTTTCTGCTTTCAGGATCTGCAGTGCTTACCATTGCCAAAAGTGTTTCTGCAATTTTTAAAGCATTGCTTCCAGCTTGTTCAAATAGAGGATGGAATTTTCTGTCTTGAGGGGTAAAGAACTTAAAAATATTGTTCATGTCAATTTTTATATCCTGCAAAATTACGATGTCAATGTTAATTTAATGTTAAGTTGTTAATTATATTAAGGAATCGTAACGTGTTTAGTGCTGAATGCGAGTCTGTTTGGTGTATTGTACAGGCTTTGAAAATCATTTAATAACAAGTGACTTATTCAGAGGATAGGTCGAATTGCCCAGATATTTACATTGAAATTATAGCGCATTGCAGTTTGAATGGCGCAACATTCTGTCGCATTATAACCGAAATGTATACAGCGCTGTTGTTTGCGCTAAATTAATTCAACGCTTTATCTGCTTTTTGAAGTGTAAAGGCAAATGTGGTTCCAATGCCCGGCGTGCTTCTTACAGAAATGGTTTGTTGGTGTGCTTCAAGAATATGTTTTACAATGGCCAATCCTAAACCTGTTCCGCCAACTTCGCGCGATCGGTGTGTATCAATTCTATAAAACCTTTCAAATAAGCGGAGCAAATGTTTTTCTTCTATTCCAATACCATTATCGGTCACTTCAATGAGAAATTGATCATGAAGTTCAAAAACTTTAATTGCTGTTTCGCCATTATCCACACCATACTTAATGCTGTTTACGATAAGATTGATCATTACCTGGCGGATTTTCTCCCGATCGGCATTAACCATTGTTGCGGCAGTATATTTATCTTTGAAAAAAAGCGTTATGTGCTTAATCTTTGCCCGGTCTTCCAGGTTGTCCATTACTTCTTTCGCAAGATGAACGAAATCAAATTTTTGATAATGAATAGGAGATTCTCCGGTTTCGAGTTTAGCGATTGCATCTAAATCGTTAATGAGATAACTCAGACGTTCTACATTATTTTCTGCTTTTTTTAGAAAAATTACAGCCTGATCCGGATCGTCTTCAATGCAATCTTGGAGGGTTTCAATATAACCTTGGATGGCGAAAAGTGGTGTTTTAAATTCGTGCGATACGTTTGAGAGAAATTCCCGTCTGAATTGCTCTTGTTTTTTGAGCATATCGATTTCCTTCTTCTTCGCGCCAGCCCATTCTTTTACCTCGTGTTCTACGTCGTTAATCGGGTCGGAACTTACATATTCGCCTAAAGCATCTTTCAAATCTTTACCCAGTTTTAGATTGTGTATCAATTTGTAAATCAGCTTAATCTTAGTGTAAATGTATTTTTCCAGCAGGTAATAAAAAACCAGAAAGCTGGAAAGGAAGGAAACGCCGAAGGAAATGGCCAGATAATATAAACTGTGCTGAAAGTAAAAGTTAACCATGCCGATAGACAATCCGACGGCAAGGGCAGTAAATAAGACCAGCACACTAAGTTTCATGGTGCAATTTAGTTCTTTTATGTTAATGGATTGTTAAGCCATATGCTTTTTATGTAAGCCGAATTTTAACAAAGCAACTTGCCGCCGTTTAAAAAACTTGCTTTTCTGTTAAGTATTTCCAATATCTTTTGGGCACATGCTGTGTATGAAGTTTCATGTTTTTTCTGGCCACAATATTGGTACTTTTAAAATAGTCTTTCCATAAATCTGCATACAAGCTTTCTTCATGATCCATGAATCCATTAGAAAGGGATTTTTTTTCCAGTTTATCTGCGAAATTTATCGTTATTTCTTCAACATTGTTCAGGTTATAATAAAGTCCGTAATGTCTTTTAAGATCATAAATGATCCATTGCTGATCTGCATATCGGTTTTTAAAGTGGTTGGAAATGAGCGGTAAAACATTAAAATCGGGATCAATGTGCGCGTAGAACATTCCATCTGCAGTTTTTTGAAAACGAATAAAGGCTTCCATACGATGCTTTTCGCGTTCTACGCTTTTCGCAAATTTCGATAAAGAAATCACATGTTCATTGCCATAATTTTGCTCTGCACCTTTATCGTTTTGAAAGATGTAACAACAAAATTGAAATAAATGATTGTATGCTTCTGGAAGTTCGGAGAGATAGCTGCAATAGAATTTGCGCAACCAGTCTTTTTGAAGCTTTTTTTGCAAAGCGTTCCACACCCGGTCAGATTTTTCCATATTATTTACTACGACAAAGCTGTTTTCAAACGCATCTGGCTGAAAAAGACGATCGAGTTTAAGTGTGGTTGATCCGGATTTGCGTTCAAACCACTCAAATACAGAAGTCAATAAACCGATAAAAGAACCATCAAAAGTATATACCATAATTAAAAAAGGAGCATTTGGCTACTGTCTGTTTTTAAATATTTACTCTGGCTTTCTGCTAAAATAAACGCTTTAATCTGCGTTCCCTGGTAATCCCTAAGTTGGTAAGGGCTATCGGCACATGTGATAAAATGTTTGGCCCGATTGTAGGCGACACCGATTTTTTTCAGTTGATCTATGCGGAGTTTTCCAAACTTTCTGGCCTGAACAATTTTTTTGGCAGACATGATTCCAATTCCGGGAATGCGCAAAATCATCTGGTAATCTGCAGTATTAATATCAACCGGAAAATGCTGCATATTTCGAATCGCCCAGCTTAGTTTCGGATCTATATCTACATCCAGATTCGGGTTTGCATCGTTCAGTATTTCCTGCACTTTAAAGCCATAAAAACGCATAAGCCAATCGGTTTGATACAATCGGTTTTCCCGTAAAAGTGGAGGCTGTGTTCCCAAAATCGGCATTCTGGTGTCGTTGCTAATAGGGATATAGCCAGAATAGTATACCCTTTTTAGTGCGAAATTCTGATAAAAAGAGTTTGCGGTATACATAATTTCTTTATCTGTTTCCGGCGTGGCTCCAATAACCATTTGTGTACTTTGGCCAGCTGGCACAAACTTGGGGACATGTTTGATTAGTTTTTTTTCTTCAGAAAGCTGGATCATTTGTTTATTCACGAAATCCAGTGGTTTAATCACGTCGATATGGCTTTTTTCTGGCGCAAGAAGTTTCAGGCCGGCTTCTGTTGGCATTTCGAGATTAATGCTCATCCGGTCTGCATATAATCCAGCTTCTTTAATCAGTTCATCACTTGCTCCCGGAATGGTTTTTAAATGGATATAACCATTGTAACGCTGCTCTAGTCTGAGTTTTTTAACCACAAGCAGCAGGCGTTCCATTGTAAAATCTGCATTTTTAAAAATGCCAGAACTAAGAAATAACCCTTCAATATAATTTCTGCGATAAAAATTCATGGTTAGGTCAACTACTTCATCCACTGTAAAAGCTGCACGTTTAATGTCGTTGCTTTTTCTAGAAACACAGAAAGCACAATCGTAAATGCAATGATTGGTTAGAAGAATTTTCAGAAGGGAAACACAGCGCCCATCTTCTGTATACGTGTGGCATATGCCCGACGAATGGGAATTGCCGAGGCCTTTATTGTCATTCTTACGGTTGCTCCCGCTAGAAGAACATGATACATCATATTTTGCAGCATCGGCTAATATGTTTAGCTTTTCACGAATCCTATCAGACATGTTAGTAGATTTTTACTAACAAAAATAGCCATTAAAACTAATATATTTAGTTTTAATGGCTATAAATTACATTCTGAATAAGAATGAATTATTTTGTTCCTTCCCATTCCTGGTAAAACTGATCGAGATATTGCAGCATAAATTCATGCCGCTCTGCCGCGATTGCTTTTCCGGTTTCCGTATTCATCATATCTTTAAGCAACAAAAGTTTTTCGTAAAAATGATTGATGGTTGGCGCAGTAGTATTTTTGTAACTTTCTTTATTCAAGTGTTGCTCCGGAGGGATCGATGGATCGTAGAGTACGCGGTTTTTAAAACCACCATACGTAAAGGCACGCGCAATTCCTATTGCTCCAATGGCATCTAAGCGATCGGCATCTTGTACAATTTGCATTTCCTTTGAACTGAAAGATGCATCATCAAAACTGTTTTTGAAAGACATGTTTTGAATAATCAACTTTACGTGCTTTATCGTTTCTTGCGGAACATCGATAGAAGCCATAAAATCTTCAGCGATTTTTGGCCCGAGTTGTTCATCACCATTGTTGAATTTTGGATCGGCAATATCGTGCAAAAGGGCCGCAAGTTGGACCACAAGTGGCTCGCCAAGTTCTTGCGCATTAATGCTTCTCGTTGTTTTTAAAACACGTTCAATGTGAAACCAGTCATGACCAGCTTCTGCATTTTCTAAAGTTTTCTGAACAAAAAGAATAGTTTTTTCAAGTATTTCCTGCATAGTCGTATCTAATAACGTCAAAGATATTAGATTTAAACAGGCCTCTGAAAAAATGATATCAACAGCTTAGCTTGCTGCCATTCTTTTTTCGTCGTCAGAAATAATTTTAATCAGGTCTTTATGGTCCAGAACCAATAAATGACTTGGATCTACTTCTAAAATTGCAGCGATCTGAAATAACCGATCTACGGTTAATTTGCTGTAACCGAGCTCGATTTTGCTGTAAGCGTTTTGGGAAATATCAAGCTTCGCAGCAAGATAATCTTGGGTATAGTCTCTGTATTCTCTAATTTTTCTAATGTTCCCAGCAACGTTCCTCGTCTTTAAAGCCAATACATCTTCCATAGGGGATAATTTAATTTTAAGTTCTAGGTAATTACGCAAAACCTTTCACTTTGGTTTTTTTTAATGGATAATTTTTTAAGAATTTTTTTTGTTATTGGAAGGTAATGTTTTGATTTTGGGATAGATGGCTTTGCTGGAAAACGATTAATACAAGCCCCAATCGTCTTCGATATCGTCTTTTTCGAAATGCTTAACCCACTCTATAAAGACCAGTCTGAATCTTTCAATTTCAAATAAAACGATATCCTTGTATTCTGGAGTACAGATTTCGAACATGTCTGCAGCTCTAACCTGCACTTCAAGTTCCTTACAGTTTGTGCGGATGATAGATGCATTTTCCATGCGGAGGATATAGGTATCTGCACCTTCTGCACCAATAATTTTGGGGCATAACATAAGTGCATTCTGCATAATCAGATCGGTTGTCATTTCTGCAAGTTCACCTTCAAGTGTCTCACAAAATAAAGCAGAATACTTATATACTTCCCGTGCCTGGTTGTAGAGCGTTTTGGCTCTGAAGACTTTCAATCGCACTTTTTCAGCATCAGCAGAAGAGAGGTTTTGTTCATCCTCGTCATTTCTGCCGATTCGATTAAATTCTTCCCATTCGGGCATATGGTTCATGTCATCAAAATCCATATTTTCAAATTATTTCTACGCAGAGAAACGTAGGAGCGTGTAATATATTAATTTTTATGTAGAAATAAATTAGTTATCGACAGGATTTATTCGCCTGGTTCCATCGTAAAGTTCATATTCCAGTAACCTGCAATCTAATTTTCCGTTGTAAAATTCTACTTTTTTGGCCGCTTTTAAACCGATTTTTTTTGCAAGATCCGGGTTTCCGGTAAAAATATAACCGCTGTAGCCTTTACAGTTTTGTTTCATAAAATCGCCCATTCTTTTGTAAGTCAACTCCAGTTTGCTGTGTACGCCCAATCTTTCACCATATTCCGGATTAAACACAACAGCGCCTTTTCCACCGTCGGGCACAGGAGTTTCCTGAAAATCACAAACTTGGAAATCAATTAAGGTATCTACACCAGCAGTTTTAGCATTTTTACGGGTTACATCTACAGCATCTTCAGAAATATCGGTAGCGACAATTCTAAAATCAATGTTTTTTATCACTTGGTCTTTCAATAATCTGCGTTCGCTGAAAAAAAGTTCTTCATCATAACCTTTTATGTGCATAAAGCCGTAGTTCATCCGGTAAAGACCAGGAGCGCGGTTTGTCGCAATTAATGCAGCTTCTATAGCAAGAGTTCCTGACCCGCACATTGGATTAATAAATGGCGATTTGCGGTCCCATTGTGTGGCGTAAATTACGCCAGAGGCTAAAGCTTCAAGCATTGGTGCTTTTCCAGGAATTTTCCGGTATCCGTGTTTGGCCAGTGTTTCGCCTGATGTATCCATAAAAACAGTTGCTTCACTATCTTTCCAGTATAAATGCACAACACTTTTATTGGCCTCAGAGCCTGAATTTGGACGCATGCCTTTTTTATCTTTTATCCGGTCTACAATTGCATCTTTAACTTTTAAATTTGCGAATAAAGGCGTTGTGATATTTGGATTGTCTACATTGGATGTAACGGAAAAATAACCAGAAAAATCAATTAATTCTTCCCATTCAATGGCAGAGATTTCTTTATACAGATCGTCTGGAGTATTGGCCTTAAAATCTTTAATCGCATATAAAATCTGGCTTGCGCACCTTAAATTAAGGTTTAGGCGAATACATTCACTCAAGGTTAAATTGAGTTCTAAGCCTGTTGAAAAAAGGCGTTCAACCGTATAACCTAAAGCTTCAACTTCTTGGTTTAAATAGCTAGAAAGACGTTTGTTGCAGGTGATAACAACTCTGCTTTTATTGTGGAAAACTTGCATAATAATATTTGCGAAGTTATCAATAAAATTATTGAGATTTGAAGTTTATAGTACAAGTTATGGAAATTAAAGGAAAAGTACACGAAGTAGGAGCAACGCAACAAGTGAGTGAGACGTTCAAAAAACGCGATATAATAATAGAATATGCAGAAAATCCAACATATCCAGAATATATTCGGTTTGAAGCATTGCAAGATAAAACTGCATTATTAGATAGTTTTAAAGCGGGTGATGAGGTTGAGGTTTTCTTTAATTTGCGTGGCCGTCCTTGGACAGATAAATCAGGTAAAACATCATATTTCAATAGTTTGGTGGTTTGGCGTATAAATGCTGTAGCTGCAAATGCTCCAGCTCAAGGTGCACCAGCTTATGCAGCTCCAGTTGATGTGAGCAACGCGCCAGGCGATGACGATGATTTGCCTTTCTAATAAAGATTCTTTTTTAAGCAAACAATTTTGAACTATGCCGGAACTTTGTTCCGGCATTTTTTATATCCGAAAAATGCGTTTCACAATTCATTTACAGCCAGATAAGCGGTGTTAAAATATGTTAAAAACCACATCTTAAAGCCCTTATTGCCTAATTTTGATTTGTAAATAATTTTTACACTCCAGGCATTTACAAGAAAATCATATTATTGCCAATTGCTAATTAATGAAAAAAAGAAGTTTTTTATTCATAACCATCTTAATGACAATTGCCCTGCTTGGGGTTTTTGTAATGCAGTTGTATTACATTAAGGAGGCATATGATTTAAAATCTCAGCTTTTTGATGAGCAGGTAAATCAAACGCTAAATACAGTTGTAAGCAAAGTGCAGCGACTTAATGTGGCCAGCAATATCAATAAAAAAGAAGAAGAAAACCGTTTAAAACAAGAAGAAGATCTCCGGAATCGGGAGTTTGAGATTAAATCATTAAAACAAGATTTTGCGCAGGAAGAAGAAATTCGCAAAAGCCAGCAGCAGGCACAAATAGAAAACTACCTTAACCAGCAAGATAGTTTAATTCATGTGTTATATAAGAGTACACAGGTTTTAACCGAAAAAGCCTTTAAATCACTTTCTACCTACGACCCGAAAATGGGCAGATCTCTGCTAGATGTGCAGGTAGACGCCGTGGTGGATAAAAACTACAACCTTAAGGGGTACAGTATGCGTTCCAAATTGGCTTCTCCGGATAATAAAACCTTTAATTTCAGAACACTTATTACGCTACCTGATAGTATTCGTTACTATGGTGAAGACAGAACAACAGGTTCGCCGGCATTAATTACGCTACCGAAAATTTCAGATGAACTGGATAAGAAATTTAACAGAGAAGATCGCCTGGCAAAACTTAAATACGAGCAGGCATTAAGCGCATTAAACAAAGGGTCAAAAAACTATTCCTTATCAGGTTCTGCCTTGTTGCAAGATGTTGAGAAAGAAATGCGTGAGGTAAATATCCCGATTTACAAACGCATTAATTTTAATGATCTGAACGAGTTGCTAAATAGAGAATTTGTAAATCATAATATTTTTCAGCGTTATGATATGCAGGTCAAGCTTGCACAGAAAGATTCTGTGCTCTTTTTGCAGGCCTCGAATCCCGGTCAGCCTTTTCAGGATAAAGACACTTACCGCGTGCCTTTATTCGGCAACGATCTTTTTAGAGATCCAGGTATTCTTGAAGTTAATTTTCCAAATAAAAATTCAGCTATTATTTCCAACTTGCGTGCAACACTGGCGTCGTCTATCGGGCTGCTTTTGGTGTTGGTATTTATTTTTTCTTATACGCTTTACGCCATTTTACAGCAGAAGAAAATTTCTGAAATGAAGACCGATTTCATCAATAACATGACTCACGAATTTAAAACGCCGGTGGCCACGATTATGATTGCCAGTGAAGCGTTAAAAGATTCTGAAGTTACCGAAGATAAAGCGAGGTTAAAACGCCTTGCCGGAATTATTTATGATGAAAATGTACGGTTAGGAAACCATATTGAACGCGTTCTGAGCATTGCCCGATTGGAAAAGAACGAAATAAAAATGGAAAATGAAGAAGTGGATATGAATGATCTGGTTACAATTGTTCTGGACAGTATGAGCCTGCAGTTGCAGAAAAAAAATGCCACAATTCACCTTCATACAGAGGCGACAAACGCAAAGGTAAAGGGCGATGAGTTGCATTTATCTAATGTCATTTATAATTTAATAGACAATGCAAATAAATATAGCGTCGAAAATCCGGAGATCACCATCGCAACGCGTAATACTGCGAAAAATCTTATTGTAGAAATTTCCGATAAAGGGATTGGGATGACTAAGGAACAGGCTAAACGGATATTTGATCAGTTTTACCGGGTTCCAACGGGAAATCTTCATGATGTAAAAGGCTTCGGATTGGGGCTAAATTACGTTCAGGATATTATAAAAAAATTAAACGGAACCATTAAAGTACATAGCGAAAAAGACATTGGCACCACCTTTGAAATATCGCTACCTTTATAATCTATAACCATCGGTACAAAAGCTTGCTTTGTCGATACATTTCGGTTTCCAAACCCAAATTGCCTAATATAGCAGTAAACTAATATTTTATACTACTAAATTAGCCACTATGCAAAGTCAAAACCAATTTTTAAATGTAGGCGAAGCTACTTACGTTAGTAAATTAAAAAAGATGAAAAAAATACTTCTCGTAGAAGACGACCCTAACTTAGGTTTATTATTGCAAGATTATCTACAGCTTAAAGGTAAATTTGACGTAGTGCTTTGCACAGATGGCGAAGAAGGTTTAAGATCTTTTAACAAACAAAATTTTGACCTGTGTATTCTTGATGTGATGATGCCCAAAAAAGATGGTTTTACTTTAGGTAAAGACATCAGAAAGGTAAATGCGCACATTCCAATCATATTTGCAACCGCAAAGACCATGCTCGAAGATAAGTCTGCTGCATATGATCTTGGTGGAGATGACTATATTACCAAACCATTTAGGATTGAAGAACTTTTATTGCGTATAAACGCAATGTTTAAAAGAATTTCAAGCAAAGCAGCTGGCGGAGAAGAAACCGTAGAAACCGAATTTACCATCGGAAAATATGTGTTTGATTACACCACACAAATTATTACGCTGGCAGATCATCAACAAAAACTTTCTACAAAAGAAGCCGAGCTGTTGCGTTTATTGTGCCTGAAGAAAAACACCGTCTTAACCAGGGAAGAAGCACTTCTAACCATATGGCACGACGATAATTATTTTAACGGAAGAAGCATGGATGTTTTCCTGAGTAAACTAAGAAAATACCTGAAAGGCGATCCGGAAGTTGAAATTATTAATGTGCATGGAAAAGGATATAAATTACTGGTCAATTAGTTTTTTCGAAAATTGACGGTGAACAAAGCGGCAGATGATCAAATCATCTGCCGCTTTGTGTTTTAAGCCTGTATAATTAAATATAAAGATTTTCTTGTATTGAAGGAATAATGCCTTTTTCTGTTGCGATGCCAAACAATGTATCAATCGCTTTGCGGCCTTCGCCACCTAGGTTAATGCTATATTTATTTACGTAAAGTTCAATATGTTTATACATCACCGCTTCATCCATCGCTTGTGCATGTTCACGTATAAAATCTATTCCAGATTTGGGATGTGCAAAAGCATATTCTACAGATTGCCTAATCAATCTGTTTACTTTTAATTGCACCTCGCGGTCTAACTTCCTGTTGATTACAATCCCGCCTAAGGGAATGGCGCAGCCCGTTTTTTTCTCCCAGTAATCACCCAAGTCAACAATTTTTGTTAATCCTTTATCTTGATAAGTAAATCTGTTTTCATGAATAATTAAACCCAGATCTATTTTATCGTTAAGAAGAGCATCTTCAATTTCCGAAAAAACCATTTCTTGCTTGTTCTGAAGTTCAGGATAGGCGATTCCCAATAGAAAATTGGCCGTTGTGTATTTTCCTGGAATGCCCACACGCAAGTTATGCGCATTGTTTTTCAATTCCTCGGTCAGGCTTTCTGCAGTATATTTATGGCTGATAAGTAAGGGCCCAACGCCGAAGCCCAAGGCACTTCCCGAATCCAAAAGGGCATATTGATTGGCTACATATGCAAAGGCGTGAAAACTTAATTTTGTAATATCTAATTCGCCACGGAGGGCTTTGTGGTTTAGCGTTTCCACATCATCAAAACAAACTTCAAAGTGAAGTCCTTCGGTATCTATTTTTTGGTGAATTAGTGCATCAAAAATAAACGTATCGTTAGGACATGGGGAAAAACCAAGTGTAAGTGTCATAGCTCAAAAATAGGTAGTGTTCAAAATTAGTTCGTCATAATCAATTCATATCTCCAATAAAAGCAATTAGCCAGTCGTTTAAATTTTTAATGGCCAATCCAATTTTCCAGTTGTCTTTGTTTCTGGGTTCAACGTAATTGGAGATACTTCTGATTTGCAAACAATCCAGCTTTTTTCTGTTGCAAGCGTAAAAAACAGCAGCACCTTCCATACTTTCCGTTACCGGATTTAGGCGTTTTAAGATCGCTGCGATACTTTTTTCATTTCCGCTTACACGGTTTACCGTAATCGCAGAAACCTTAGGTAAATCTGTTTCTATTGTACCACGAGCGGCATATTGACTTTGGCCAAAACCTAAATCGGCAATTGCCAAAAATTCGTCACCATTTTCTGCACCTAACTCTGCAAATGTATCTTCGGTGATATTAACCAGACTGCCCAATTTTAAGTTCCTGTCAAAACTTCCGGCAATGCCGATATTTAACACCAGATTATAATTTGCCGAAGAAAGTTGTTCACCCAGAGCAAATGCAGTTGCCACCATACCTACGCCGGCAATCAACACATCGAAATTTTTTCCTTCCAGAAAATCACCTTCCGGTAAATTGTGGTGTTGCAAAAATGGGCTCAATTCTGCTTTCGTGGCAGCAACAATCAAAGTTTTCATGCCGTAAATGTAAGCGTTTGCTCAATTAATCAGCAGCTTTTGTGTTTAGTTCTTAAGCTTGAGGCTTTATCCGTATATTTGCGCTTTATTGTACTATAATGATTTATATAACGAGAAAAGCATCTTTTAATGCAGCGCATAAGTTGGCGCGGGCAGATTGGGATGAGGAAAAAAATAGTGAGGTTTATGGCAAATGCGCCAACCCAAACTGGCATGGTCATAATTATTGGCTTTATGTGACTGTTAAGGGCGAAGTAAATCCGGAAACGGGTTTTCTGGTAGACTTGAAGTGGCTTAAAGATGTAATGAATAGTTATGTGGTAGATAAAGTTGATCATAAAAATCTTAATCTCGATGTAGATTTTATGAAAGGAAAACTGGCTTCTACAGAAAATCTTGCTATTGCAATTTGGGAGCAACTTCTTCCGCCTATTGCCGAAGTTGGTGCCACACTTCACTCTGTAAAAATCTATGAGACGGAGAATAACTATGTTGAATATTTTGGCTAGAATACCGAATGGAAAATAAAGATGTACTAAAAGGCGAATCCAGAGATGGATACGTGAAAATAGACCGATACAACGATTCTAAAATTACTGCAGTTGCAGATCATTATAAAGATATTCTGAGCCAATTGGGTGAAGATCCTGAAAGGGAAGGTTTGCAAAAAACACCAGAACGTGTTGCTAAAGCCCTTCAGTATCTAACACACGGATATGACTTGAAACCAGACGATATACTGAAATCGGCTATGTTTGAAGAAGATTATAGCCAAATGGTTGTAGTAAAGGATATTGAGGTATACTCTATGTGTGAACACCATATGTTGCCTTTTTTCGGTAAAGCGCATATTGCTTATATCCCGAACGGACATATTGTAGGATTAAGTAAAATTCCGAGAGTTGTTGATGCTTTTGCCAGAAGGTTGCAGGTTCAGGAACGTTTGACCAATGAAATCAGAGATTGTATACAAAACACTTTAAACCCGCAGGGCGTTGCTGTTGTTATGGAATGCAGACATTTGTGCATGGCTATGCGCGGCGTGCAAAAACAAAACTCAGTAACTACAACTTCGGCCTTTACCGGAAGTTTTTTAAGTAATGACAAAACCAGAGCCGAATTTTTAAGGTTGATTACTGCGAGCCTCGATTAAAAGACGCGTAAGCCATTAGTTAAGAGATTACAATTGGTGCAAGTAGGGCGAGCACAAAAATCAAATAGAAAGTAACCTGTATTGGGCTGTACTTTGGAATCAAAAATCCGATTGCGGTTTAATATACACTAAAATAATTATAATGAGAGCATATGTATTTCCCGGACAGGGAGCGCAGTTTGTAGGAATGGGTAAAGATCTTTATGAAAATCCATTGGCTGCCGAATTGTTTGAAAAAGCAAATGAAATTATCGGTTTCCGCATCAGCGATATCATGTTTAGCGGTACTGATGAAGAACTAAAACAAACCAATGTTACGCAACCTGCAATTTTTTTGCATTCCGTTATTTTAGCAAAAGTATTAGGCGATAATTTCCAACCTGCTATGGTTGCAGGCCATTCTTTAGGCGAATTTTCTGCGTTGGTTTCTGCCAATGCGTTAAGTTTTGAAGACGGACTGAAGTTGGTTATTGCACGTGCAAATGCCATGCAAAAAGCTTGTGAAGCGCAACCATCAACAATGGCTGCAATTTTAGGTTTGGCAGATGAAGTGGTTGAACAGATTTGTGCAGAAATTGATGCAGTAGTTGTACCGGCAAATTACAACTGTCCGGGTCAGTTGGTTATTTCTGGAAGTATTGAAGGAATTGATCTGGCTTGCGAAAAACTAACTGCCGCTGGCGCAAAACGCGCGTTAAAGTTAAATGTTGGTGGCGCTTTCCACTCGCCTTTAATGGAACCTGCTAAAATAGAATTGCAGGCGGCAATTGAAGCGACAGAAATTTCTGTGCCTGTATGCCCGGTTTATCAAAATGTTGATGCAAAACCGTATACAGATCCTTCAGAAATTAAAGCAAATTTAATTAAACAGCTTACAGGTGCTGTTCGTTGGACACAAACCGTAGAGAATATGCTTGCAGACGGTGCAACAGAATTTATTGAAGTTGGCCCCGGAAACGTTTTGCAAGGTTTAGTAAAAAAAGTGAATAGAACTGTTCAAACGGCAAGCGCAAGCATCGCCTAAAGTTGATATTTAAGGGCGTTCGGGTGATTAGACGACCTACCAGAAGGGAAATTTAGCACGACTATTGTGCAGGTAATTTCAGTTTTAATCTTCTTTTATCCGAACGCCCTTTTACACATTACAATAAATAACCGATGAAACTGAGCTTTGGTATAAAAATTAGGTTCCTCTTGCTCATATTGAGCTGTTGTTTAATTATAACATCACTTTCGCTCAATCGGTTTAATACAAAAAATGAAATTCTGGAGCACGATGCACGCGAGCTTCAGGAAAATCTATCGGCCAAAGAACGTATTGTTCAAGATTTTTTGGCCGATAAAAATCTGGTAGAACGGGCGAAGAAATTCCATCTTGATACCAAAGATGAAGTTGAGTTTTTAACGACTTTTCGCCGCAATGCCGGCATAAATCTGCTCACTTACGAAAACAATAACCTGCGATTTTGGAGCACAATCAAAGTATCAGATGTTGTGCCATCAAAGCTTAAAGAAGGCAGTTCGTTCGTCTCTTTCCCTAACGGATGGTATGAGGTAATCAGAAGTAAACAAGGTGATTTTGACCTGATTTTTCTGATTGCTATTCAAAACCAATACAATTTTAAAGAAACGGATTATTTTAAGAATGAAATTGATCCTTTACTTTCAACTTCAAAAGTGTTATCAGTTGCTTCTTTTACAGATAAAGATGCGTATCCAATTAAAACATTAGACAACCGATTTCTCTTTGGCCTAAAAATTAAAACATCTTATACAGACGATTATTATTCTGTAACGCAGCTATGGCTTTTTATTTCCGGCATGGTTTGTATTTGTATGTTTTTCAATTCTTTAAGTTCTTTATTGGCCCGGAGAGGTTTTGTTGTTTTTGGAACGTTATTGCTGGCCGGATTTTTTGCGGTATTCAGATTTTCAGATCTGTATTTAGGCTGGTTTAACCACAGATTTCCGTTGTCACTCTTTAATCCGAAAATTTATTCGGAGAGTTTCCTGATGCCATCATTGGGGGATTTCCTGATGAATGTAATCGTGTGTACCTGGTTTTTACTTTTTGTGTATAACCACAGAGCGCAATATAAATTTCCGAACTGGGCCAAACAAAATAAAGTGTTTAGCTTTCTGGTGCACATTCTTTTTCTTGTGGGTATCGGGTATGCTGCATTTGTTACAGATAATCTTTTTTTCGGGTTGATATACAACTCTAAAATTAATTTCGACATTGGTAACATTTTAAAACTAAGCTCTAACAGTTGGGTCAGTATTGTAATTCTTTGTTTGGTTTGGTTTCAGGTTTACCTGATTACGATTGTTTTTAGCTATGTAAGTAAGCAACTAAAAATAAGCAATAAAGAACGGCTAATCATTTTTCTTGCCGGTTTTACGGGTATGTTTGTGTACAAGCTATCAACAGATTTTACCGCCTTTTTTATCGTGTTTGCGCTGGTGCTTTTTATTGTTTGCAGAAGCGTGTATGTGGAGGGAGCCAAGTTTACCATTGGCCTTTTCGCGATTGTTTTCTTTTGCTTGGCTTTCAATACATCGATAAAATACATCAAATACAAAGACATTACCGAAAGAACATTAAGAGAACCTCTGGCGCGGAAAGTGCAGTCGTCAGAAGATCCGAATGCCATTGTTGCCATTGATGTTCTGGAAGATACGCTTCAGAAAGATGAGTTTCTGGTCAAATACTTTCAACAGCGCCAGCCCAACAGTTATTCCATCATAAAAAACCACGTTAAGACTTTTATGGATGGGTATTTAACTCGGTATGATTATCAGGTATATGCCTACGATAATTTGGGCAAACCCATTAACACTACTACAGAGCAACCTTTAAGTAAATATAAATCATTAGTACAATCGGGCTCGGTTAAAATAGAAGGTGCAAATTATTTTTATCAGGTTAATAATACATTTGGTTATCAAGACTATTTCGGGATCATATCTTCTGTAAATCAAGGTAATTTATTGGGTACATTGGTGATCGAACTTCGGTCTAAACCGTATAACTACGACAATCGTTTGCCGGATTTACTTGGCGATCAAAAATTAATTAAAGGCGAAGATTTTAAAGGATATTCCATTGCATTTTACCTCAATAACCGTTTATTAAATCAATCAGGCACGTATACTTATCCTTTGGATGGAAGTGTATATAAAGGTAAAAAAGACGATTTTGTAATCAGTAACGATAATGAACAGCATTA
Source organism: Pedobacter terrestris (assembly GCF_052343045.1). Lineage (NCBI taxonomy): Bacteria > Pseudomonadati > Bacteroidota > Sphingobacteriia > Sphingobacteriales > Sphingobacteriaceae > Pedobacter > Pedobacter terrestris. Next base: position 4,862,821 of record NZ_CP180264.1, read on the forward strand.
TAGTCACATGATTTATAAACCGAATGACAGTAAGATGATCATCATCAGCAAAGAAAAGGTAGATTATGTAGAACGGCTTGCCGCTTTATCTTTCTTTTTTATTGTTTTCATCATTTTCTCGCTGTTGTTGTATGGCTTGGTCTGGTTAATTAAACATCTGGACGATGATAAATTCAGTTGGTTCAGCATTAATAGATCGTTAATGATCAATGCGAACAAAATCCTATATAAAACCAGAATACAACTCTCTATCGTATTGTCTGTAGTGGCTACCTTACTTATTGTGGGATGGACAACTTACTATTACATGTATAATGAGTACAGGGACCAGCAAGCTTCTCAGATTAAAGATAAAATTAGAAAAGTACAGCAGAATTTTGAAAAACAATTGTTTACAAATGGGGTAATCTCTATAAATGATGGCGCAGAAGCCGATTTTAACAATTTTGCAGATGTAAACAATGCCGATTTAAACCTGTATGATACTGGTGGAAATCTGATTATGACCACCAATCCAAAATTGTATAATTATAAGATTATCGGCCGGAAAATGGGGCCTTTGGCTTTTGCGTATTTAAGCAAGCTGAAACGGTCTGAATTTATCAATCCGCAAGAGAAAATCGGAAACTTGGTTTATGCTGCGGCATATTCGCCCATCCGCGATGCTCAGAATAAAACGATTGCATATATCGGTCTGCCCGATTATTCTAATGAAGAAGAGTATACGGATAAGATTGCTTTGTTTGTGAGTAATCTGATTAATATTTATGCGCTGGTATTTGTGGGCGTTGGTGTTCTGGCCATATTTTTGGCCAATCAGATCACCGGACCGTTAACTTTTATACAAGAAAACATCAGCCGGACTAAAGTTGGGCAAAAAAGTGAGCCCATTGTTTGGCGCAGGCACGATGAAATTGGATCACTAATTCGGGAGTACAACAGCATGATTACAGCTTTGGAAGAAAGTGCAAAAAAACTTGCGCGTTCTGAGCGGGAAAGTGCCTGGCGGGAAATGGCCAAGCAGGTTGCGCACGAAATTAAAAATCCGTTAACACCTTTAAAATTGGGTGTTCAACTTTTGGAGAAATCCTGGCGGGAAAACGATCCGAATTTTGAAACGAAGTTTAATAAATTCAGTAAATCATTTATTGAGCAAATAGACAGTTTGTCAAAAATTGCTTCAGAGTTCTCCACATTTGCAAAAATGCCGGACACTATGCTGGAGAAAACACTTGTTTTACCCCTAATAGAAAAAGCCGTAGAAGTTTTTAAGAGCACGGAGAACGTAGAAATCAGGATCGAAAACCGTTCAGCAAAACCTATTTTGGTGATGGCAGATCACGATCAGTTTCTAAGGATATTTAACAATCTGTTTAAAAATGCAATAGAAGCGGTAATGGACGATCGTTTATGTAAAATAAATGTGGTGGTTTATAATGACGATAAACAAGCCTTTTTTGAAATTAGAGACAATGGCAATGGCATACCAGAAACATTAGCCGATAGAATCTTTGTGCCTAACTTTACTACAAAAACTTCCGGAACGGGATTGGGTTTAGCTTTTGTAAAACAAGCGGTAGAAAATGCAGGTGGTGTAATCAGTTTTACTTCTGTGCAGGATAAAGGAACCACATTTTACCTAAGTTTTCCCATGGCATAGCATATAGCTATCCAGAAGGCGATTAAGCCAAATGAGCGAAAAAGTTACCTCAATTCTATTTGTGCTTTTCCCATTGTGCCTCCATCAGCATAAAGAATGGCGGTATAAATTCCTTTAATAAAAGCCTTTGGATTTGGCCAATCTATGGTGTATAAGCTCTCGTCGTCATTGTAGTCAATAGAGATAGAATGGCTGTATTGCATGTCTTGTCCGTCTACTTCAAACCGGTTTTCTTCATTTGCCAGTAAGTTTCCTGCCGGATCAAAAACGCGAAGAAATATAGTGTGCGGGCCCCGGTGTGCCAATTCATTAGGGATAATGGAGAAGCGTACGGCTAACCTTTCTGCTGTAGAAGATTTGCTTACTTCTATTTTTTTACCGCTTGATTTTACCCTGAAAGCAATAATTTCTGCAGTTTTTACCTTCAAGGTTGCTGCAGTTTTTACCTTGGCATTTAAGTTAGAGTTTTCTGTCTCCAAGTTATTTGCCCGGTTGCTGATGGATTTTACGGCATTTTCCAGGCTGTCCTTACTGATTTTAAGAAAAGCATTGTCTTTTTGAAGCTGCGCAATTTGATCACCGTAATTTTTTACAAAAGTTTTCAGATCATTGATCTCGCTATTTGCTTTATCGAGTTCGCCTTGTGTAATCTGTCCTTTTTCCAATGCCGTTTTGAGCTCAGCAATTTTTTCTCGGGCCAGCTTTTGTTCATCAACAAGTTTATCACTCAGATCGAGGTTTAAGGCATTTACTTTATCCAGTTCAACTTCAATCTTTTCAACTTCCAGTTTTAATTTATCTTTCTCCGTACTTACTGTAACAAATCTCTGGCTTTGCTGCCGATCTTTAAAGTATAGGAAAACGTTGGTGCCAATGAGTGCGGCGATGACTATCACTAAAAAATAAATTTTATTTCTATCGCCCTTATTAACGCTTTGTGCTTCCATTTTCAATAATGCTGTATCTTCTAAATCGATATACTTTAAAATCCCGCGAGCGTGCGAGTTTTCGGGATTTTGTATAAAGGGCGCAAAATAAAATTTTTAGTTAACTTATATGAGTTTTTAAAAAAAATCGTTTACTTGCTGAAGTCCTGGTTTTCCAAAATCGACAACAACACACAAATTTGAATAAAAAAACAGACAGAAATAATGGTTAAAAACTTCCTATGCGCACTTTTTAGTTTATTTGTAGTACCCTTTGTATTAAACGCACAATCAATATCAAAAATTGCACCAAAAAGGGAGTTTAGGGGTGTTTGGGTGGCAACTGTTACAAATATCGATTGGCCGTCGAGACCGGGCTTAACTGTAGATCAGCAAAAACAAGAGTTAATAGGAATATTGGAGCGACATAAAAGCCAGGGTTTGAACGCAATTATACTACAGGTAAGGCCCGCTGGAGATGCATTTTATGCCAAATCTCGTGAACCTTGGAGCCAGTGGTTGATGGGCAAACAAGGTCTGGCGCCTGCGCCAGGATACGATCCACTCGCTTTCGCCATTAAAGAGGCGCATTTTAGAGGTATGGAGCTGCACGCCTGGTTCAATCCCTATCGTGCCAGTATGAGCAGCGTTACTGCATTTGATGAGACGCATGCATTTAAAAAGCATCCGGAATGGTTTTTTACGTACGGAGGCAAAAAACAATTTGATCCGGGGATTCCCGAAGTACGCGAATATATTGTACAAGTTATTTTAGACGTGGTGAAAGGTTACGATGTAGATGGCATCCACTTTGATGATTATTTTTATCCTTATCCATTAGCAGGCCAGCGCATAAATGATGAAGATACGTTCAAGAAATTTCCAAATGACATTGCAGAGATAAAAGATTGGCGCAGAAACAATGTAGATCTTCTGATTAAACAACTTGACGACAGCATTCATCATTATAAAAAATGGGTTAAGTTTGGAATAAGTCCGTTTGGTATCTGGAGAAATAAATATGAAGATCCGGAGGGTTCTGCTAGTAGTGGTTTGTCTAACTATGCAGAGTTGTATGCGGATAGCCGTAAATGGGTAAAAGAAGGTTGGGTAGATTACATCAACCCACAAATCTATTTCACTTTTACCAGACGTGTCGCACCTTTCGCTACGCTTGTAGATTGGTGGAGTAATAACAGTTACGGCAGGCATGTCTACATTGGTCAGGGTGCATATCTGGTGAATTCCAGAGCTGAGGCAGCCTGGCGAAATCCTTCAGAATTGCCAGATCAGATCCGGTACCTGCGCAACAACAACCGAATACAGGGTAGCGTATATTTTTCATCAAAATCATTAAGTACTGTTGCCCGTGCCGTTGCAGATTCATTGAAAAATGATTTGTACAAATATCAGGCACTTCCACCGCAAATGCCATGGTTAGATGAGGTACCACCAAACGAACCTCAGGAGTTAACTGCTGATGCGCTAAAAGATGGTGTGCATTTGAAGTGGCAAAAGCCTGTAAAGGCAAGCGACGGCGAATCTGCTTCTGGTTACGTAATTTATCGTTTTACTGAAGGCGAAAAGATTTCTACGCTAGATCCAAAAAATATCTTAAAAATCAGCTTTGAAGAATATACAAGTTTTATTGATACAGCTGTTGAGGCTGGTAAGCGTTATAGTTATCTGGTTACTGCACTCGATCGACTTAAAAACGAAAGTGAAGCTAGCGGTCCGGTAGGCGTTGAAGTTCCTTTAACCCGATAGCTAAACCTTTATGATAATATTTTTTCGGTACATCCAATACAGCAGAATATAAAAACCCATCACGTACGATATAGCCCACGCCAAAGATGCATTGACTGGCGAGAAGTATGGCGTGTAGCAGGTTTCATACAACCAGCTGAGCACGTTAGTACTGCTTCCATCTGCATTTGTAAATAGGATCAGGCCCAGCAATCTGGGCATTAAACCGGCTAAGAAGAAAACCGTTATGGCATTTACGCCGTAAACGACAAATGGCGTTGTATATTTTTTATATCCCTGAACATCAATTATCCAATAACATAGTGCGAGTGCCATTGCGGCCAAACCGCCAGCATACAAGACGTAAGAGCTGGTCCATAATGCTTTGTTGATTGGAAATTGGAGATCCCAGAGTAAGCCAAGTATAACAGACAAAATGCCGGCAGAAAATAACCAAGCTACTTTGGTTGGATTATCCACATCTTTTCTTCGCATCCAAATACCGGTTAAAATTCCAAAAAGGCAGGTGCCAACGGCCGGCAAGGTACTCAACACGCCTTCCGGATCCCAGGTTTTGGATGACGCCCAGGTATGGGATTCTGTTAAAATCAATCGGTCTATCCATGCAGCGAGGTTGGTTTCAGGTTCTAAGTTCGCATATCCAATTCCCGGAACGGGAACAAAAGTCATGAGCCCCCAATAGATGAACAAAATCGCAATCAGCAACTTGAATAATGTTTTGTTAGAGCATTTTAGAAATAAGATGCTGCTGATGATGAAAACAATCCCAATTCTTTGTAATACGCCCAACAACCGAACGGTTTTAAATGCATTTAAAATATCGCTGTGATTAATAGCAGAATTAAGTATTTTTCCGAAAATTGCAAGAAAAAAACCTAAGAAATATAAAATTAGCCCGCGTTTTATTGCTTTAAGAATTGTTTTCTGATGGCTGGAAGGATCAGTTTTGCTGCTGCTCATGGCGAAGGCAATGGAAACACCAACAATCCATAAAAAAAATGGAAATACAAGATCGGTAGGCGTACAACCATTCCAGCTTGCGTGCTCAAGTGGCGCATAAATATGTGCCCAGCTTCCAGGATTGTTTACCAGAATCATTGCGGCAACAGTTAAGCCTCTAAAAAAATCAAGAGAAAGGAGACGTTGTTTGGGTTCTGGCATGATTGAGGGAGGTCATTTGGTTCAGAACGAATTTAGCATATTTTTTAAACATGCAAAATGGAGAAGTTGTAGTATAAAATACCCTTATAAAAAAAACCTGCACCAGGCAGGTTTTTTTTATCAATTGAATTTGATTAATCTTCAAATTTCCAACGCACGAAAGCTTCCATTGCTTCATATTCGGCGAGCCCTAAATCATCATAAGCTTTTGCCGTTTCGCGGTTGCGATCTTCGGCACGTTGCCAAAACTCGCGCGCGTCATCGCCAGGGAAAACAGCACGGTCTTTTTGACTTTGGTGTTTGAAAATTGCAAAACGTTTGCGTTCTACTTCTTGCGGACTTAAAGGAACCGCCATTTCAATTTCGTGGGTTTCAAATTCGTGCCATGCGCCGCGGTACATCCACAACCAGCATTCTTGTGCCCAAGCTTCGGTTTTACGCAGATGTTTAAGTGCTGCAAGAATGATGTTGAAACATACGATGTGCGTGCCGTGCGGATCTTCAAAATCGCCGGCAGCAAATACTTGCTGTGGTTTTACTTTTTGAAGCAATTCTATAGTGATGTCTACATCTGCCTGTGTAACCGGGTTTTTCTGGTTTTTTCCACTTTCATAAAACGGAAGTGCCATAAAATGGATATGGTCATCGTCTAAACCAGAATAACGGGCACCAGCAATTGCTTCGCCTTTACGGATTAAACCTTTAATGGTTTGGATTTCTTTGGTATCAACCTGATTGGGTTGTTTTTTATCAATAAACTCGCGCATGCCTTGATACAACTCTTTCATTTTTGAGTTATCTAGGCCCATTTTCTCTGCAAAATCTATGTTAAATTCTACGAAACGTAAAGCATCGTCATCCCAAACGGCGGTATTTCCGGAGGTTTGATACGCAACGTGAACATCGTGTTTCTGATCGGCTAGGCGAATAAAAGTTCCACCCATCGAGATTACATCGTCATCCGGATGCGGTGAAAAAATGATCACTCGTTTTTTTGCAGGTTCTGCGCGTTCAGGGCGTTGAGAATCATCTGCATTTGGTTTTCCGCCCGGCCATCCGGTAATGGTGTGCTGAAGTTTATTAAAAATATGGATATTGATGTTGTAAACCGGCCCTTTTTCTGTAGCCAATTGCGCCATACCATTGGTATTGTAATCGTCTTCAGTTAGTTTTAAGATTGGTTTTTTTAATGTATTGGCCAACCAGATCACAGCTTTGCGAATCAATTCTTCGGTCCAAATGCAATCTTTAACCAGCCAAGGTGTGTCAAAACGGGTTAGAAGAGACGCAGCATCCTGATCAAGCACAAATTCTACATGATCTGAAAGTTGAAGGTAAGTTGCCGGTACCTCTCCAGACATTTCGCCTTCTACTGCTTTTTTTACAATTGATGCTTTCTTTTTATTCCACGCCATCAATATAATTTCACGCGCTTTAAAGATGGTACCAATCCCCATTGTGATCGCTTTAGTTGGTACAAAGTCTTTACCACCAAAATCACGAGCGGCATCACTTCTTGTCAAATCATCAAGCGTAACCAGGCGTGTGCCAGAGTTTGGCGCAGAACCCGGCTCATTAAATCCAATGTGACCGGTACGTCCAATACCTAAAATCTGAATATCCAATCCACCCAATTCACCAATCTTTTTCTCATAATCCAGGCAGAATGCAGGAATATCTTCCAGCGCTAAAGTGCCATCAGGGATGTGGACATTGTTTTTGTCAATATCAATGTGATCGAAAAGATTTTCGTTCATAAATGTAACGTAACTCTGCGCTGCCATTGGCTGCATTGGATAGTATTCATCCAGGTTGAATGTAATTACATTTTTAAAACTTAATCCCTCTTCTTTGTGCAACCTTACCAATTCGGCATAAACTGCAATTGGGGTAACACCTGTTGCTAAGCCCAGTACTGCAGGTGTGTTGTTTGCTTGTTTTGATTTAATGAGTTCAGCAATGCGATGTGCAACATTAATCGAAGCAATTTTTGGATTTTCGAACACGCTCACAGGGAGTTTTTCGAAGCGTGTCTCCTCCAGTAGATTTAATCTAGCCATTTTTTTTGTATGGATTTTAATGTACGGAGCAGTAAATATAGACACTTAAACCCAATTTTTAGCCATGTTTTTTTGTTTTAATGCCGCTATTTTAATCGAAATAAAAATACAGCCAAAAACAAACGTTTGATTTTATGGTAAAAAATCGGTAATCGAGATCAATTTATCTAATCAAGCTATTATTAAAAAATGTTGATGTTGTGTGTTGTATACTGGTTAAGCGATTCATGCTGCGGATCAAGCTCGGTTACCAGATAGCTGATGCTATCTAAATCGCAAACTTTTAGTTTTAGCGTAATGTCTAATTTTTCTGAGATACACAATACAGCTGCATTTTTTGAACAAGCCAACATCGCTTTTTTTAGTTGGTTAATTTCCCAGTCGGTATCGGTTAATCCACTCTCGGGATGTAATGCGCTGGTTCCCATCAGGCATAAATCTGCTTTAATTTCTGCCAGCTGAGTAATAACGTGGCCGCCATAAGTTACCTGAGAGTTTTTTGAAAAAAGGCCTCCAATCAATATCACTTCTATATCTGCGTATTTGGCCAGTTCTACTGCAACCAGCGGACTAATAGTAAAGAAAGTTCCGGAAATGTTTTTCGGCAATTGTTTGGTGAGCTCTAATACGGTTGTACCGCCGCCCAATAAAACGACCATGCCATCTTTAACCAATTGTGAGGCTTTTTTAGCGATTGCGATTTTACTTTCGCGCGCGTAAACGGAGCTGTCATCAAAAGAACTGTGATAGGATTTTGAAAGTGCACCGCCGTGAACTTTGAATAAATGACCATCATCTACAAGTTCTTGCAGGTCGCGCCTGATCGTGTCTTCAGAAACAGATAAGAGCTGAACCAGGTCTGATGTAAGTACACGGTTGTGTAGGTTGATCTGGCGCATAATAAAATCGTGGCGTTCTTTTTTGAGCATAACTGATGGCTTATACAACGAAAGTAGAAATAATTTCAAAAAAACCAATAGTATGCGTGTTTATGCGTTTTTGTGCAATAATATTTTGTGTTTGTGTACTGTTGGCCTTGATAAATTGTTTTTTTATTCAAAAAGATTTATGATATTAGCTAAATAATGATAAATATGCGTTTTTATGCATGTTTGTGATTAGAGTGATCAACGAACAGCTAACAGAATACAACTAAACAATTTTTTACTAACCTTCATTGGCATTTTTATGAAAAAAAAGCTACTACTAATTTTTATTGGTATGGTTTTGTTGCTGGCCCCAGCCTACGCGCAACAATTTACCGTTACCGGTAAAGTAACCTCGGCAGATGGCGCCATTCCGGGAGCATCCATCAGGGTGAAAGGAACCACGCTGGTATCTCAAACCAATTCCACAGGAGATTTTTCTGTGAAAGTTTTAAAAACCGATGTTCTTATTGTTTCCTATATCGGTTACAGAACCCGTGAAATTACGGTTGGTAACAATACGGAGTTAACGGTAACCCTGGTAACGGATGCCAGCAACTTAGAAGAGGTTGTGGTTACCGGACAAGGCATAACCCGTAGCAAAAAAGCGATGGGATATGCCGCGCAAACCTTAAAAGGAACAGATGTTTCCGATACGCAACGCGACAATTTTTTAAATGCTTTACAAGGGCGCGTTGCGGGAGCGGTTATCACACCAACAACGGGAGCACCTGGTGCTTCGTCCCAAATTGTATTGCGTGGAGGGGTATCTCTTGACGGAGACAACCAGCCTTTATTCGTAGTTGATGGTTTACCGATATCCAATAAAACATTTTCTGATTATGCTTTGGTTGGACAGGGGAACTTCAACCGGAGCAATGATTATGGGAACCGTGGTATGGACATCAATCCGGAAGAAATTGAATCCATTACAATTTTAAAAGGGCCGGAGGCAGCTGCACTTTACGGAACAGAGGGCGCATCTGGAGCAGTTGTCATCACAACCAAAAAGGCAAAGGCCGGAACAGCCCGTGTTACGTACAGCAACGATTTCAGGATTGAAAACGCGTATCGCTTTCCTGAAATCCAGATGGTTTACGGAGGAGGAGCAGGAGGCATATTTGACGAAGAGCTGAGAACCCGTACCTATTTCGGCGCAAAATATCCGGCAAATCTCCAGATGTATGATAATGTTGGGAATTTTTATAAAACGGGTTTTACACAAAAACACAACGCATCGGTTGAAGGTGGTTCAGAAAAATTATCTGTGCGCTCGAGTCTTTCATACACCGATCAGAACGGTTATTTGCCAAGTACTGGTTACAACAGCATCAATTTTAAACTGAGCGGCGTGTCCAAAATCAGTGACAAACTGAGTTTGAATGCATCGATAAATTTCATCTCTTCTAAAACAGATAAAATTTATCGCGGAACAGGCAGTGCAATGTTGAGCGCTTTATCCTGGCCTTTGATTGATGATATGCGGAATTATATTGATCCCGTAACTGGCGGTCGGCGTACCATTACCGGAAGCCTCAGCGGTGAATTGGATAACCCATATTGGGCAATCAATAAAAATCCAAACTCCGATAAACTGAACAGGTCCATTACCAATATTGGTTTGGATTATACACCTACAAAATGGTTCTCTGTTACTGGTCGGGTTGGTGCTGATATGTTTACTCAAACCGGAATGTCGGCTTATCACCCGCAATCTTATGCTGCAAATGTGTCGGGGACTTCCTATTCTGGTGGTGCAATCAATACTTATACTGATGTGAAGCGTCTCTTTAATGCCTCATTGGTGGGAACTTTCAGAAAAGATTTCGGGAAGTTTAAACCAGTATTGCGTATTGGGGGCGATTTAATGGATGACGCAGATGAAACCAATGCACAGTTTGGAACTCGGTTTTATGAGCAGGATTATTATAGCATCAATAACACAGACCCGACCACACAGCGTGTAGCATACAACAATATTATCCGACGTAAAATCGGAGCATTTGCTCAGGCTGAACTGGGTTATGATGATCTGTTGTATTTAACTTTGACGGGCAGGCAGGATTATTCTTCGACATTGCCTATCGCCAATTATAGTTTTTTCTATCCGGCAGCATCGTTGAGCTTTGTATTCTCTGATTTGAAAGCACTTAAAGATTCAAAATGGCTATCTTTCGGTAAGTTGCGCGCATCTTATGGTCAATCGGGGAAAGACGCCAGAAATGCATACGTTACCTCTACTAAATTGGTGGCTCAAACAACTACTGGTGGTGGTTTTGCAACAGATGTGACTGCGGGTAATCCCAATTTGGTTGCTGAGTTTACAACATCCAAAGAGGCAGGTTTCGAGCTTGGATTTTTCAATAACCGCTTATCATTCGATTTTTCGATCTATGAAAACGTTTCTGATAAACAAATTACTGCACCTCGTCTGAGTTATGCAACAGGCGCCATCTTAGGTTATATCAATAGTGGAAAAATCCAAAATCGTGGTTTCGAATTGATGGTTAAAGGAACGCCAATTAAAAAACAGGATTTTAGCTGGGACATCTCTGCCAATATTTCTAAAAATAGAGGCAGATTAATTTCTCTTCCGGCAGGTCAGGATGTTTTCTACCTTTCTGATACCTGGTTAACAGATTACGCGCGTGCTCAATATACTGTCGGTTCGTCGCTTTTATCTATGGCGGGGCTCAATTATTTACGTAATAATAACGGACAAATTCTCATTAGTCCATCAACTGGATTGCCGATTAAAGATGTAAACTTTACACCCATTGGCGATAGAACACCAGACTTTACTGCTGGTATTACCAATAGTTTCCGGTACAAAAACTTCAATCTGTCTTTCTTATTGGATATCAAAGTTGGCGGAGACATTTATAATGCAACGGAAGAATATTTGTACATCCGCGGATTGTCTAAGCTGAGCCTGGATCGTGAAGTGCCACGCATTATAGATGGTGTGTTTAGAGATGGTTTGGAAAATACTGCAAACCCAACAAAAAATAACATTGTAGTTATCCCTTATATCACTACCTCTTACTATGCAAACTCTTTCAATACTGCAGATTTTATTCAAAAAGATGTGAATTGGGTGCGTTTGAAAGACATTACGCTTAGTTATTCTTTGCCAAAAACATTGTTTGCCAAAAGCAGAACATTTAAGAGTGCTACTGTTTTCGTTACCGGAACAGATTTGCTGATGATTACCAATTACAATGGCGTTGATCCACAAACGAGCGGTTTAAGTGCTGCAGCAGGTGGTTTGGGCGGATTAGGCATTGATTATGGGTCTGCAGGTCAGCCAAGGGGTTATAATTTTGGCGTTAGAGTTGGTTTTTAATTTAAAAAGAAATGAAAAAGATATATTTATTGATTTCGGTTTATGCGATTGTGTTTTCCTCTGGCTGTAAAAAGTACTTGGATGTTAATACAGATCCTGCAACGCCGCAAGAGGCAGAGAGTAGAACCTTAACTCCACCTTTGTTTGCACAGATGGAACGTGGTGTGCAATTTGATTCCAGATATTTAGGCGGAATTATTCAATACTTTGGGGGAAATGTTAATGTGGGTGAAACGCATGGTTATATCGCTGCAAGCGATGCGGGAGGTGAAATCTGGAGGACAAATTATTATGGTCTGGGTGGAAACCTGAACTTGATCATCAGTAAATCGACTCAAAAACAAGAATGGAACTACGTTGGTCTTGCACAGGCACTAAAAGCCTGGGGTTGGCAGATCACAACAGATTACCACGGAGAGATTATACTTAAACAGGCTTATGAGCCCAATCGCTATACTTTTGATTATGATTCGCAAGAAGATGTGTATGCTGAAGTGGTGCGTCTGGCTAATCTTTCTATAGAAAATTTTTCCAGGACAGACGGAACTGGTACAGTTGGAAAGATGGCAACGGCGGATCTGGTTTATGCAGGAGATAATGCCAAATGGATAAAATTCAATTATGGGCTTTTGGCACGCAATGCCAGTAATCTTATTAATAAATCTGCATACAATCCGGGTAAAGTTATAGAATACGTAGATAAATCATTAGCGAGTAACGCCGATAATTTTATTGTTCCAAATACAGGGTCTTCATCTGCAAACGGAAATTTCTTTGGTCCGTTAAGAGCAAATTTGGCCTCGTATCGTCAAACCGCTTTAATCGTTGGTTTGTTAGACGGAACATTTTTCGCGGGTACAAGTGGCGCGGTAATCGATCCGAGGCGAAACAATATGATTTCCGTTTCTGCTGATGGCGTATTTCGTGGAACCTCTCCAGGCTCTTCAGATCCGGGTACTGCAACCTTAAAAAACCAGATTCCAAATCCCTGGGGTGTTTTGGCTAGTGCAAATCCGGGCGCAGGTGCAGGAAAATATCTGTTTAAAGATAACGCAGGTTTTCCGGTTATGACGTATAGTGAAATGCAATTTATTAAAGCAGAGGCGGCGTTCAGAATGGGCAATACTACTCTGGCTTTAGACGCTTATACCAGTGGTATTTCTGCCAGTATAGATTTTGTGAGTGCATTGGGGACTGCAATTTCTTCTGCAGACAAGACCGCTTATATGAATAGTGCGTCTGTAAGACGCTCGGCCGGAACTTTAACATTGCGCGATATCATGCTGCAAAAATATCTGGCTTTATATGCCTATGGCTTTGTTGAAACTTGGAGCGATTTGCGTAAGTACAATTACAATGAAGGAGATTCTAAAGGGAATAATCCATATTTAGGAGCCTTTGTTTTTCCGCCTGCATTTTTCGCTGACAATGGAGGCAAACCCGCACAGCGATTCCGTCCGAGATACAATTCAGAATATATTTGGAATGTAGAGGCATTGAAAAAGATTGGTGCGGATCAGATCAACTATCACACCTTAAAAATGTGGTTTTCTCAACCTTAATCCCAATTAAACAAGAACGAAATGAAAAAGATAGTATATTTAATTGTAGTCTGTGTCGTACTTTTTTCTGCTTGTAAAAAGATGGCACTGGTTGAAACGACCAAATACGAAACAATTACACCAGGCGATCCGAAATATAGTTACGTGAAGATTTTAAATTTATCTCCTGGCAGTCCGGTTTTAACTTTTAATGTCGATGGCGCAAAATTTTCAGCGGCACTTTCCTCCGCAGGATCTGTAAATGCAGGTTACACTTATAATGGCCTTTTCCCAGATTTAGGTTATGCGGTAGCTACTCCAGGTACGCGTATTGTTAGCGGGAATGTTATTCCGTCGGCAACAGCAGATGCAAACTTAGAGGTATTTAATGCATCTGTTAATCTTGCTGCCGGAAAGTATTACAGTATTATTCCTTACGGAATATACAATACTACGACGAAGAAAATACCTTCTTCTTATATTATAGAAGATATTCGGCCAGCAACAGATACGACGAAAATATTTGTCAGAATGGCAAATTTTTACAACAATGGGCCAAGTTTGGATTTGCTTAAAGATTCGGCTACTGGTACGAAATTAATTTCCAATTCAGCATTTGGAACTGTTTCAGATTGGGTGTCTATCCCAAATCCCGGCAATACCTCTACGCCTTCTAATAAGTTTTATTTGAATGTCGCAGGAACTTCAACTACCTTGATCAGTGCAGGAGCCACACTTAGCTTGTCAAAAGGCAGGGCTTATACAATCTATTTAAGGGGGACGCTCGGAAGTACAGCTTTCCCAGCCACGATGAGTACATACACAACTTTTTATTAAACAACTGATACCAAAAACACCAAGTCCGAATCAACTTGGTGTTTTTGTTTATAAAGTATTTCAGATAAGCGCCAGCTTATCCGGGAGCTGGTTTTCTGGCGCAGAACTACAAAATCTTAAAACCTAAGCTCAACTGAAATAAGTTAGGGTTTTGTTTATATTTATCGCTTTTGCTGATGTTAGTTAAACCCGCTTCATAACGCAGATCTACGGAAATATTTCCTACATCAACACCTGCACCCGCCTGGATACCAAAAGCCTGGTTTTTATAGTTGTCAAAATCTGTTGCCTGTTGATAGGCCGAATTGAATGAAGAGTTTTCATCCAAAACCAAAGATAAGACCGGGCCTGCCATTAATCTGAAGTTCAAATTATTGCCACCAAAACGTGTACCCACTAACACCGGGATATCTAAAGTTGTAAACCGAACTTTACCTTCTGCGCTTACTACATTTCCGTTATCGGTTGTTACGTTTACAAATTTGTTCCCTTTACTTCCAATATAAGCTTCTGGTTGCAGGTATACGCTAGAACCACCAATACGTGCCCATGCACCTACCTGATAACCCAGTCTGTTTTCTTCGCTTGCAAAATCTGCGTTAATTTTAGCCAAATTTACACCAGCTTTTACGCCAAGGTTAAAGGTTTGTGCGTTGCTTGTTGCCCAACATACCGTTAGAAAAACAATAGAGAAGAATAATTTTTTCATGATTTAATTTTTTTGCTTGTGTTTAGAAATACCGTGGCAATAAAGTGCTTACCTGTATTTCAATCCTAAACTGTTTTTTTCTCTACAGCTACAGGCATCTGAACATCCTACGGCTGCATGGATTTCCCCCGTGCAATTATCATGCTAGTTAAAGTAATAATTATGCTTTTTTTCTTCAGATGTGATAAAAAGCCATCTACCTGAGGCAAATATTTTTTACTTTTGCTGGAAATACAATTTGTTATGGCGAATTTTCAACTCACTTCTGAAACAGCATTTAAAGTAAAAACCAAGTTTTTAAGGAAATACCGCGATCTTGCGAATGAGCCTTTGGATTTTACACCTGGCCATGAAGATCAGCTGGTTGAAGATCTGATGCGCTTGGTAAAACGCGATCGTACCTATATTGAATTTACCATTCAAAAAGCATTGGCCGATACTAAAGGAAACAGACTTTAATATTACGCATTTTCTTTTCTGATTTTTGAAGAAACTCTTCTATCGTACTTGTAACGTTTAAAATACGCGGCTATTCGCCGTGCCTATTTTTTATATTCCTTCACTTTTGTACATTTACTTTTGGGCTGTAGCCATTTGAATCGTCAATCCAGATTTTAGAATTGCCTTTCAATGCTTTTATACCGAGATCACCCACCCATGAAAAAAACTAAATATATTTCCCTTTCTGTCTTGTTTTTACTTGGCGGCCTGTCTTTCGCCTTTCGCGATGATCTTTTTCTTGTTTCTAAAAACCTCGATATTTTCGCTTCAGTCTATAAAGAGATTAACATGAACTATGTTGACGATACCAGTGCACCGAAGCTGATGAAAATTGGTATTGATGCCATGTTAGACAGCTTAGATCCGTACACGGAATATGTTCCCGAATCTGAGATCGAAGATTACCGCTTGAAATATGTGAGTACTCAATATGGAGGTATCGGCGCCAGCACATTGCTAATTGATGGGAAGTTGTTTATAAATGAAGTGAGTGAAGGTTATCCGGCAAGTAAACAAGAAATCCGTGCCGGAGATCAGGTGTTAAAAATTAATACAATCGAAGTTAAGGGTAAAGAACGCAACCAGATTAGTCAGCTTTTGCGCGGCCCTAAAGGAACTGAAGTTAATTTAGTTTTGCTTAGAGAAGGAAAAGAACTCAGTAAGAAATTAATCCGGGAGGAAATTAAACAACCTAATGTGAGTTATTCTGGTATGGTTGGAGATGGTATTGGCTACATCAAACTAGATAAATTTCTGGAAAATTCTGGTCAGGAGGTGAGAGATGCACTTGTTGCAATACAAAAGGAAAACCCGAAAGGCGTTGTACTGGATCTACGCAATAATGGCGGAGGAATTTTGCAGGAAGCGGTAAAAATTGTAAACCTTTTTGTACCCAAAGATCAGTTGGTGGTTACGCAGAAAGGAAAGAATGTAGAAAAAACCATTACCTATAAAACCTTGCAGGCACCTTTGGCACAAACAATACCCCTGGTGGTTCTGGTAAATGGAAATTCTGCATCGGCATCAGAAATTGTAGCTGGTTCGCTTCAGGATTTGGACCGGGCGATAGTTATTGGTCAGCGGAGTTACGGCAAAGGACTAGTACAGCAAACTTTCAGCTTGCCGTATAATAGTTTGGTTAAAGTTACTGTAGCAAAATACTATACGCCATCTGGCCGCTGTATCCAGAAATTGGATTATGCCCATAAAGATGCAGATGGCAGGGCAGAGCAATTTGCAGATTCTACCATAACGATGTTTCAAACCAAAGGCGGCAGAAATGTATACAGTGGCAACGGCGTTTATCCGGATGTTGTAGTTGATGCAGATAAACTGAGTCCGGTTACCATCACTATGCTGACTAAAAGTCTGTTTTTCAATTTTGCCAATCAATATAAAAAGGAAAAACCAAGTATCCCATCAGCAAAAACCTTTAAAATTTCTGATGCAGAATATACTGCCTTCTCTAATAGTCTGGCCGATAAAGACCTGACTTATCAAAGCCGTACGGAGCGTTTGCTTTCAGACTTGAGAGCAGAGGCGGCCAAAGAAAATAAATCTGATCAGGTAAAAACTGATCTGGAAAACCTGAAATATAAACTTACTTCAGCGAAAAAAAACGACCTCGCTTTGCATAAAGACGAAATCAAACGCGTGCTCGAAACACAAATTGTAAGTCGTTATTTTTACGAAAAAGGTAGAATAGAACAGAGCTTTCAATACGATAAAGAATTGGCCGCCGCTAAAACCTTGTTTAGCAACCAGCCTCAAATGCTGGCCATTTTAAAAGGAGATGGCAATTTCAAAGTAATTGGTAAACCTGGCAAAGAAACCGCTTCCATCGATTGATTTCCATAACAAAGCCGTTAAATACGCATTTTGTTGCCGTAACTTTTTAATATTTTTGTTAAGTTGCGGCAGAAATCATGTTAAAGTCTATCATCTTTTTATTTTCTACCGTATTCACATTTAGCTTTATACCTGCATGGGCTATACAGGCACAATCGCCACAGCAGCCCGGTGAAAAAAGCAAAAACTTTTATTTTATTGCTATTGGTAAAACGGTTTACGTAGGAGGTAAAAGCTATTTCAACAGTTCACTGGTAATGGGCAATCCATTAGCCAAATGTGTAGATATTGATGGATTTAATGTTCTTTCTAACGGTAGTTACTTTAGAGTTCCGCCAAACGAAACAATAATCATCACTGTTGATGAGTCAACGTTTACAACCAAAACTTAAAATTACATCCCTTTGGGGCGTTTTAAATAAATATCAAAACCAAAAACAGCCGTAGGTTATTGCGGAGCACAAAACAAAATGAAAACCAAAAGACTAAAAAGACTTCTAGTTGTTAGCGCTTATCTCACTACAGCGTTCTCTGCAACGCTATCCCTTACACATGCTCAAGCTCAACAAAAAACAACATTAACGCAATATGTAGATCCATTAATCGGATCGGCCAAACACGGTCACGTATTTGTTGGTGCAAATGTGCCTTATGGCGCTGTTCAACTTGGGCCAAACAACATTATGGAAGGCTGGGACTGGTGCAGTGGTTATAATTATGTGAGCAATACCATCACCGGTTTCGCGCATACACACTTAGGTGGCACCGGAATTGGGGATTTAGGCGATGTTTCCATCATGCCTGCAACAGGTAAAGTAATTTTAGAAAAAGGTAAAAAAGGTGAGGAAGATAATGGTTATTTATCCAAATTTTCTCATGATAATGAAATTGCGAAAGCCGGATATTACAGCGTATTGCTGGATAAATATCAGGTAAAAGCAGAGCTTACCGCAACGGAGCGTGTAGGTTTTCATCAATATACGTTTAAAAGTGGAGCGGAAACGCCACATATTATGGTTGATTTAACCGAAGGTATTGGATGGGACGAAAGCACTTCAACATCACTAAAACAAATTGATGCAACCACAATCGTTGGTCATCGCAATTCTAAAGGCTGGGCAAAAGATCAGCGTTTATCTTTTGTGATTAAACTTTCTCAACCGATTCAGAGTTTTTCTGTTTTTGAAGGTGGAAAAGAGAAAAAAGGCGCTGATGTTAAAGGTGTAAAATTAATTGCAGCAGTGGGTTTCAAAAACATCAATAACAATGTTTTGCAGGTAAAAGTGGCCATTTCTCCGGTAAGTATCGAAAATGCAATACTTAATCTGAATACGGAACTTCCAGGCTGGAATTTCAAATCGACAGTAAAACAAGCGGATGCCAAATGGGAAAAAGAACTTGCAAAAGTTAAAATCGATGCATCAACCACAACCAAAAAAGTATTTTATACGGCACTGTTCCATACCATGGTTGCGCCTTCATTATTTAATGATGTAAACAAAGATTATCTGGGTACAGACAAGAAAATTTACCGTAAAGCGGGTTTCAATAACCTGACTACTTTTTCTCTGTGGGATACCTATCGCGCAGCACATCCGCTATTTACGATTCTTCACCCGGAAAAGATAAATGACGTGGTAAATACAATGCTGGCCATATACAAACAACAAGGCAAATTGCCCGTTTGGCATTTGATGGGCAACGAAACCAATACGATGGTGGGTTACCATGCTGTTCCGGTTATTGTAGATGCTTATTTGAAAGGTGCACGTGGTTTCGACGTTAATCTTGCTTACGAAGCTGTAAAACAATCTGCCATGCAGAAAACAGATGGGATAGATTACATTCAGGATTTGAAATATATTCCTGCAGATAAAGTGAACGAATCTGTTGCAAAAGCATTAGAATATGCGATTGATGATTATTGCATCGCGATGATGGCGAAATCATTAGGCAAAATGGTCGATTACCAGTATTTTCTGAAACGCGCAGGTTTATACAGCCAGTATTTTGATCAAGATGTGCAGTTTATGCGTGGTAAACTGGCTGATGGTTCTTGGAGAACGCCATTTAACCCGGTAAAGTCTAAACACCGCGAAGATGATTATACAGAAGGTAATGCATGGCAATATACCTGGTTGGTGCCTCAGGATGTAGAAGGTTTAGTGAAATTGTTTGGCAGCGAAAAAGCATTTGTAAATAAACTCGATTCGCTATTTATTGTTCCTGCAGATTTAGGTGAAGACAGTTCGCCGGATATTTCTGGCTTAATTGGCAATTATGCACAAGGTAATGAACCTGGTCACCATATTCCTTATCTGTACAACTATGTTGGTCAGCCCTGGAAAACGGCAGATCTGATCCGTAAAATTGATCATGATTTTTACACTTCAAAGCCAGACGGACTTTGTGGAAACGAAGATGTTGGCCAAATGAGCGCCTGGTATGTATTTACGGCAATGGGTTTTTATCCGGTAAATCCGGCAAATGGCGCATATGTAATGGGCTCGCCTTTGGTAAAACAAGCCAGTATTTCGCTTCCGGGAAATAAAACGTTTAGTATAAAAGTAAAGGGTAACAGTGCCGAAAACAAATACATTCAAAATGTAACACTCAATGGAAAGCCTTACAGCAAGTCTTACATCCTTCACAAAACAATTGTTGCCGGAGGAAAAATGGAAATTGTGATGGGCAATACACCTTCTGCAACTTGGGGTGTACATCCGGCAGACCGTCCAGTATCTACAAAATAAGCCGAAGCTATGAAGAAAATATTTTTATCGTTATTCGTACTATTTAGCTTAGCCACACAGGCACAGCAACGTTACGAACTAAACTCAGGTTGGGTTTGCCAAAATATTAAAGAGGTAAATGCCAGTGGAAATCAGATTTCAACTGCAGGTTTTACTACCCAAAACTGGATGCCTGCTACTGTTCCCGGAACAGTGTTAGGTACGATGTTGGATAATAAATTGGTTCCGGATCCATTTTATGGAATGAATAATGAAAAAATTCCAGATGTGTATAAAACCGGTAACGACCATTATACTTATTGGTTTGTAAAAGATTTCCAGGAAAAAGCCACCGCAAATGAACAGGTTTGGTTACAGTTTCGCGGAATCAATTACAAAGCAGAAATCTTTTTAAATGGTAAGAAAGTAAACCCGACAACGCACGAAGGCATGCATTTGCGTGCGCAATACAACATTACCAATTTGCTTGCTGCGAATGGGAAAAATAGATTGGCTGTAGTGGTTTATCCGCCAGATGTTGTAGGCAATCCAAACGGTGGCCAGGGTGGCGATGGTACAATCGCCAGAGGTTTAACTACACAATATACTGCCGGTTGGGATTGGATTCAACCTACACGCGATCGCAATACCGGTATTTGGGATAAGGTAACGATCGAGAAAACGAAATCTATCGATCTTAAAAACCCGCATGTTGTTACATTGGTGCCAGGTAAACGTTTTGTAGAAGGCAAACAGCAAGCGGCAACGATTAAAGTGAGTGTTGAGGTTCAAAACCCAACGTCAAAAGCCGTATCTGGTATTTTGCAATATCAGATTGCTGGTAAAACTGTACAAAAAAGCGTTTCTGTTTCGCCGAATTTTAATGGCGAAATTCAGTTGGCAAATCTTAGTCTGGAAAATCCAAAACTTTGGTGGCCGAATGGTTATGGTGCACAGGATTTGTACGATATGCAGATCAAATTCATCAGCAATAACCAAATTCTGGATCAGGAACAATTGAAAGTTGGCGTGCGCCAGATTGATAACATCTGGAATGAGCAAACCAAAAGTATGGGCGTTTTTGTAAATGGACAACGCATCTTTATAAAAGGTGGAAACTGGATTATTTCTGATGCGATGCTGCGTTTCACAGATGCGCGTTATGATGCAGAAATCCGTTACCATAAAGACATGAACCTGAATCTGATTCGGATTTGGGGTGGAGCAATTACAGAAAGACCAGAATTTTACCAGGCATGCGATAAATACGGGCTTCTGGTATTTCAGGATTTCTGGTTTAGTGGAGATGCAAATGGCCGTTGGGTAGATCCGCTGAAAAAGGATGACCAATGGACAAGACGTAAATATCCGGATAACCACAGTCTGGTATTGACGGCAGCAGCAGATCAGATTAAAATGATCCGAAACCATGCTTCTCTTGCTTTTTGGTGTGGTGGAAATGAAATTACTCCGCCAGAAGATATTTTGGTTCCCCTGCGCGATGAAATTCTTCCAAAGCTAGACGGAACCCGCATCTTTTTTGAGTTTTCGAATAGCGATGAAATGTCATTCAATACGCTTGGCGGTAATGGAGACGGTCCTTACGGAATTCAAAAAATCAGTACATTCTGGGATCAGAAAACTTTTCCTTATAACTCAGAAGTGGGTTCTGTAGGTGTGGGCGATTTTGTTTCTCTTCAGCGGTTTATTCCGAAAGAAAACCTGATTGCACCGCAAATGAAAGAAGTAGATTCGGTTTGGGATTATCACAAATATATTGGTTATGATGAACACATTGCACCTTATGGAAAAGCTAAAGATGCTGAAGATTTTGCCATGAAGGCGCAAATCGTAAATTATGATCAGTATCGGGCACTAATGGAAGGTTTTTCTTCGCACATGTGGGATTGGTATACCGGTTCTATTATTTGGAAAACGCAAAACCCCTGGACGGCATTGCGCGGACAGATGTACGATTACTACCTCGATCCAAATGCCTGTTTATATGGTTTGCGTAAGGGAAGTGAGCCACTACATGTGATGATGAATCCGGTAGATAGTATGGTTATGCTGGTTAACAATGGTTTTAAAACCCACAACAGCATTATGATCCAGGCTAAAATTTATGATATGGATGGGAAGGATTACCTCGCTACGCAGGTATTTCAATCAATTGGTCCCTCATCTGCGCGACGGTTTTTTCCGCTTACAGATGTTTTAAAGAAGCTCAACAAAAAAGACGGCGTATTCGTTTCACTTCGTTTATTTGATGAAAAACAAAATGTGCTGAGCGAAAACATTTACTGGCTTGGTGATAAAGATGGAAATTATCCAGGCATACAGCACCTGAAAAAAACGCCATTAAAAGTAACTGCTGTTCGCAAAGAACAAGGAAAAGTTGCCGTTACATTAAGCAATGCAAGCGGAAACCCGGTAGCATTTTTTAATCGTGTGGCTTTAATAGACAACACCACTGGCAAACGTATCTTACCAGCTTTCTACGACGACAATTATGTAAGTATTTTGCCTGGCGAAAGTAAAACTATTACAACAGAATATCCCGATAAAAACACCAATTTGGGCGTTGAGGTTTATGGTTGGAATGTAGACAAACAAAAGGTTGCAGTGAATTAAAAATATAAGAAAACGAAAGGAATTGAGGTGTGGCGGGCTGCAGTCCCGCTACCACTTCAAGTCCTCACCTTGAAAAAAGGCTGCGGGCTTTTCGCTTTATCGGGTTTAGCTCACATTGTATGTCTCTGCGCGGGTTGTATTCTCCTTCAGATTTCATCGCGGTAGCTTTTGACTAAAGTATTCTGCATGGATCACCTTAAATCTGCAGGAAATAATTCAGAAGAGAATACAATCACAAAAACCCAAAATACAAGGCATAAAAAAAGGTCGATATTGTTAACAATATCGACCTTTTTATTTAAAGATAAACTAGTCTGCGCCGTGTAACTTAACTTTTAAACCATCCATGTTGTTGTTTAACTGCAACTGGCAGGCCAAACGCGAATTTGGCAGAAGATCTGGTAAAGTATCTAACATCGCGTACTCGTCATCTGTCATTTCGTTTAATTTTTCTTCGCCTTCCAAAACATCTACACAACAAGTTGCGCATAAAGCCATTCCGCCACATGTGGCTAAAATGTCGTATTCAGAGGCTTTTAGAAACTCCATCAAACTCAACCCCATATCTGTTGGGGCTTCGTGTGTGGTAACCGAGCCATCCGGCTCTTGCATGTATATTGTGATATTGTTTTCCATTTTTTACCTTTTTAACTCGGCAAATATAAGAGAAACCACTTAAAATTCTGATACGCCGTTTACCGTTGTATACTTCATGGTGTATTTAACTCCCGGATTCATATACTGGTAAGCGCTATGGCTCATTAAAGCTGCCTCATGGAAACCACAAAGAATCAGTTTCAATTTGTTGGTATATGTGTTGATATCGCCAATGGCATAAATTCCTGGGATATTTGTAGAGTAGTCATCAACATTTACTTCGATTGCACTTTTGCTGATGTTTAAATTCCATTCCTCAATAGGGCCTAATTTCGGGCTCAAACCAAATAATGGAATTAGATGATCGGCTTCTACCACTGTTTTCTCCATGCTGCGGTTTTGGATAATTTCTACCTGTTCTAATTTATCAGAACCTTGTACAGCGTTTAGATTACTGTTCAGGATCAGGTTTATTTTGCCGCTTTCTGCCAGGGCCATTACTTTCGCAACAGAGTCTGGTGCGCCACGGAAACTCTCGCTTCTATGCACCAAAGTAAGTTCAGAACAAACTTCAGCTAAATAAATTGTCCAATCCAAGGCAGAATCGCCACCACCGGCAATAACCATACGTTGATCACGGTATTTCTCCGGATCAAGAATCATATAATTTACACCTTTACCGTTTTCAAATTTTTCCAGGTTTTCTACCGCAGGTTTGCGTGGCTCAAAGCAACCCAAACCACCGGCAATTACAACTGCTTTGGCTTCAATTACTGTACCCATATTGGTGGTTAAAACGAAATCGGCTTCGCCACGTTTTTCCAACCCTTCAATACGCTCGCCCAATGTGAATGTGGGATGAAAAGGTTTTGCCTGTTCCATCAAATTATCAATGAGTTCCTGAGCCAAAACAGATGGATATCCGGGGATATCATAAATCGGCTTCTTCGGGTAAATTTCAGACAACTGACCACCAACCTGTGGAAGGTAGTCGATCAAATGACAACGCATTTTCAATAAACCGGCTTCAAAAATGGCAAATAAACCAACCGGACCAGCGCCTATTACGGCTATATCAGTAGAGATCATTCAAAAAAAATTTGTTCGCAAAGTTACGAAATAAACTTTTAGGATTTCTGTTATTTAGAAATATTCCAGATAATTCTGTAAGACCATCTTATCCAGTATTTTATATGCCTTAAGCATCTGTAAAACGAAAAAACATCTATTATGCGTCTCAAAGTCAAATTATAATTGGTCTATGGGTTTTGTCGCAATTTAAGATATGACAAATTTTAGACCTACTACACTGACAAAAATTCGGCTTATTCTCCTCTTATTTAGCTAAACTACCAGTGTGTTTAAGAAAAATTTAAAGGCCAGGATAAACTGTACCGGCAATGAGAAACTTCACAGAGCCATTTGGCATCACTAACATTTGATTTGCTATAGTAGTGTTGCGGGTATTAACCAGAATAAATAGGTTTATTATATGGAGTTTGTTCGGATCTTAATCGGGTTTTTACGATTGATATCCGAACAAACTCCGAACAAACTCCGATCAAATTCCGATGAAGCTCCGATGAAATAGTATAATATGGTCACACCTTTGACCCGGATGATTGTATCAGAAAACCCCGAAATCTGTACTAAAAATTCTTCTCGTTTTCGCTAACCTTTAGGTTGTAAAACACAAAACTCCATACGTCTGTGGCTTCTTCAATCTGTTTGCCTGTCGGTTTTCCTGCGCCGTGCCCCGCATTGGTGTCTATACGGATAAGCATTGGCCTGCTTCCTGTGTATTTTTCCTGAAGCGTAGCGGCAAACTTAAATGAATGTGCCGGTACTACGCGATCGTCATGATCAGCAGTAGTAATCAATGTGGCCGGATATTCAGTATTGGTTTTTATATTATGTAAAGGGGAATATTTAATCAGGTAATTGAAATCTTCCTCTTTTTCGCTTGTACCATATTCGACAACCCAACCCCAGCCGACAGTAAATTTATGGTAGCGCAACATATCCAATACGCCAACCGCTGGTAAAGCCACGCGAAATAAATCCGGACGTTGAAGCATACAGGCGCCAACCAATAAACCGCCATTAGAGCCTCCGGCAATAGCAATTTTTGCCGGATTGGTATAATTGTCCTGAATTAGATATTCTGCGGCTGCAATAAAATCGTCAAAAACATTTTGTTTGTTTTCCAGCATACCCGCTTTGTGCCAGGCTTCACCATATTCGCTTCCGCCACGCAAACTGGGTTGCGCGTAAATTCCACCTTGTTCTAAAAAGGCAATTCTGGATAAACTAAAAGCAGGGGTAAGGCTAATCTGAAAACCTCCGTAAGCGTATAAATAAACCGGATTTTCACCATTCAGCTCAATTCCTTTTTTGTGAACGATGAACATGGGTACCTGAGTTCCATCTTTTGAAGGATAAAAAACCTGTTTCGTTTCGTAGTCATCTGTATTGATCTTGATTTCAGATTTTCGGTACAAAACGGAATCTCCGGATAGAATATCGTAACGGTAAATCGTTCCGGGAGTAGTGAAATTAGAAAAGGTGTAAAAAAAATCTGTATCGTCTTTATAACCACTAAAACCCGTTGCGGTACCAATTTCAGGTAAACATACCGTTCTTATTTTCTTCCCGTAAAGATCAAATTGCTCAATATATGTGCTGGCGTCTTTAAGGTAACTTGCCCAAAGATAACCACCTGCGGTAGCGAGGTGTTCCAGTGCAAGTGAAGACTCCGGAATAAGTGTTTCCCAATTTTCTGGTGATGGGTTTTTCGGGTTAACGGACACCAGTTTCTGGTTTTCGGCGTTCAGGTCTGTAGCAACAAGAAGCTTCCCGTCGCGATGGTCTATTACACTGTGGTTGTGGTCATAACCTTTAATCAGGATTTTCAATTCACTTTCCTGATCGTGAAGATCCTGATAGTAAACTGCGTTTCCTGAGGTTCCGGCGCTGGCCGTAATCAGGAGAAATCGTTCATCTTCTGTTACTTCTGCACCGAAATATAGGTTTGGATTCGTATTGTCTTCAAAAATCAGTTCGTCCTGACTTTGCAGTTCGCCCAGTTTGTGGAAATAAATTTTCTGATGCGTATTGGCGCCCGAAAAATCTGTTCCATTTTTTGGCTCATCAAATTTGCTGTAATAAAAGCCATTACCTTTCCATGCTGCACCAGAAAATTTGGTCCATTTTAATTCATCATTTAATTGGGTTTTAGTTGCAATTTCCATGATATAAATATTGCTCCAGTCAGACCCGGCCTGTGCAATTGCGTAGGCTACGTAACGTTTATCATTAGAAAAGCCTAGAAGTGAAATGGCTGCGGTGCCACTTTCGGTTATGGTATTGGGATCTAAAAATAACACTTCTTCACCATCTAAACCTTGTTTGATATACCAAATGCTTTGGTTTTGTAAACCATCGTTTTTGGTATAAAAATAGTTTGAGCCAACTTTAAAAGGCGCACTTTGTTTCGGATAGTTCCAGATTTCCGTGAGGCGGGATTTGATCTTCTCCCGGAAAGGAATTTCTGCCAGGTAGTTTTGCGTAACGATATTTTGTGCATCTACCCAATTTTTGGTTTTAATCGCATTGTCATCTTCCAACCAACGGTAAGGATCTGCAATAGGAACACCAAAATAATGATCTATGATATTGTTTTTTTCGGTTTTAGGGTATTTCATGTGTATTCAATGAGGGTTTTCTAATGTTCACTAGGTGATAATGCGAAAATATATAAAGAAAAGCTTTCGATCAGGTGATTATCTAATTATTGTTGTGTAAAGCTTATTTAAACTAAAGCCTTAGTACTCATATTTCATATTTTTTTTGCAAAGTATATCAAAATACAATAGATTCGCGCCTTATTAATCGGACAAACTAACTTATTTTGAAAATTTCCCTCAAGCTGGAGCGCGTAACTGCGTTCTTACGGCTATACCATTTAACTAAATCATTTTTTAACCTAAACAAATCAGCATGAAGCAAAAATTACAAATTTTTATTGCCTTTTTGTGCCTTTTCGTAGCCTTCGATGGTTATGGGCAGGCCAGAAAAATTACCGGAAAGGTGGTGGATGAAAAAAACATCGCTATTCCATCAGTGAGTATCGTCATTCAGGGCGGAGGTTCTACACAAACCGACCTTTACGGAAATTTCAGCATTTCTGTTGCAGATGGTGCAACATTAGTATTCAAATCTCTTGGTTTTCAAGACAAAACTGTGGTTGTTGGCGCACAAGCCTATTACAGTGTAAAGCTTGAAGATGCAGTAAGAGCACTTGATGATGTGATCGTTGTAGGTTACGGAAGCCTTAAAAAAGAAGCTATAACAGGTTCTGTAGCTTCTGTTGGCGCAGATGACATTGCAAAAAGGCCGGTAACCAATGCATTAACTGCATTAGAAGGTGCTGCTCCTGGAATTCAAATTAATAACTCATATGGCGAGCCCGGTTCTGCACCGAGTATTCGTATCCGTGGTTTTAGCTCAATTAATGGAAGTTCAACGCCGCTTTTTGTAGTTGACAATATTATTTATTCAGGTAGTATAAACGATATCAATCCTAATGATATTGAGTCTATTTCCGTATTGAAGGATGCAACTTCTTCAAGTTTATATGGAAGTAAAGGTTCTAACGGGGTAATTATCATCACAACAAAAAAAGGAAAAGGCAGCAATTCATCGCTAAACTTTAGTGTGAACCAAGGTTTATATACCCGCGGTATTCCAGAATATGATAAAGTTACGCCACAAGAATATATGGGTGTAGCGTTTTTAGGTTACCGTAACCAGTTGATGACGGCAAACCCAAACCTAACTGTTGCACAAGCCAATCAAACGGTGAATGCGAACTTAATTCCAACCATTTTAAAAACGAATATTTTCAACTTGCCAGATAACCAGCTTTTTGATGCGAATGGTAATTTGCTGCCAAATGCGCAGATCAAAGGAACGTATGCGGAAGATTTGGATTGGTTTAAGCCAATTACCAGAGACGGCCGTCGCCAGGATTATAATTTAAGCGGTCAAAATGGTGGTGAAAAATCCAGTTTATTTTATTCGATGGGTTATTTAGATGAGCAAGGTTATATCAAAACATCAGATTTTGAGCGTTTCACTGGCCGTGTTAGCGGAAGTGTGAGCCCTAAATCATGGATTAAGGCAGGTTTAAGTTTGAACGGAAGTTACCAGATTGCAAACAATACAAATGGTAGCGGAAGTGGATTTACAACACCTTGGAATTTTGCCCGTAATATAGCGCCAATTTATCCGGTGTATGAGCACGATCAAACTACAGGCGAATACAAATTGGATGCTTTAGGAAACAAAATTTATGACAATGGGGTAAATTCAAGATTGCAATACCTGAACCGTCACGTGATCTGGGAAAATGAATTGAATATGGACCGTACCTATCAAACCTCATTACTTTCTCAGGGCTATGTAGATATTAGTTTTTTAAAGGACTTCAAATTCTCTGTAATTGGAAGCAATACCTTGAGAAACTCTGAACAGAGAACGTATGATAATGCCATTATTGGTGATGGAAATGGAAATAAAGGAAGGACTTCAAGAACCATTTACAGAAGAAATGAATTGACTTTTCAGCAGCAATTGACCTACAGAAAAAGTATTGGTGACCACAATATAGATGTGTTTGCAGGACATGAAAACTACTACTACAGATACAACTATCTTTACGGATACAAAAATACCGAAACATTTGCCGGCCAGGTAGATATGGTTAATTTCAGTCAAATTACCAGTCTTACTGATTACGAGCAGAACGATCGCACGGAGAGTTATTTAAGCCGTGCACGTTACAACTACAAAGAAAAATATTTCATAGAAGGGTCTTTTAGAAGTGATGGTTCTTCAAGATTATATTCTGGCAACAAATGGGGTAATTTCTGGTCTGTTGGCGGTACCTGGTTGGTGTCAAAAGAAAACTTTTTCGAGCCACTTAAAGATCAGGTTAATGATTTAAAACTGAGGGTTTCTACTGGTAGAGTAGGGAGTATCGGCTCTGTAAATCTTTACGGATATATGGCACTTTATACCATCGGCCAGAACAACAACCTTGCTGCGCTTTATAAATCTCAAAATGAAGCAAGAGATTTACAATGGGAAGGTCAACGCGCAACTTCTGCAGCGATTGAAACCCGTTTATTCAATCGTTTAAATTTATCTGTTGAGTATTTTGACAAAGGTTCTGATGGTTTGCTTTTTGATGTAAACTTGCCATTATCTGCAGGTGCAACCAGTACTACAAGTGGTGTTTCTATCGTTCAGAAAAATATCGGTAAAGTTAGAAATAACGGTATTGAGCTTGCTGCTGATGTTGACATCATTAAAAATAGAAATCTAACCTGGAATTTTGGTGCTAACGCGACTTTCCTGAAAAGCAAAATTATTTCTCTACCTGCAGAAAACCGTGCAAATGGTATCATCACCAATCCTTTCAAGTATGTTGAAGGACGCTCTATCTATGATTACTTCTTGTATCAATATGCCGGTGTAGATATGATGACTGGTCAGGCACTTTATTATGCAGATGATGCAACATACAGTCCAACCAACACAAGTGGTGCTCATTACCCATTTTTGGTAAATGTGAATGGCGTAAATTATACCAGAAATGCTACTTATGCAAAACGCGACTGGAGCGGTTCTGCAATTCCTGATGTTACTGGTAGTTTTAATACTAGTGTGAACTACAAAAATTTCAGCTTATCAACATTATTTACCTATTCAATTGGGGGTAAAGGATTCGATTATTCTTATATCTCATTA
The DNA here is from genome assembly GCF_052343045.1 of Pedobacter terrestris. Lineage (NCBI taxonomy): Bacteria > Pseudomonadati > Bacteroidota > Sphingobacteriia > Sphingobacteriales > Sphingobacteriaceae > Pedobacter > Pedobacter terrestris. The sequence continues at coordinate 4,892,879 of NZ_CP180264.1, forward strand.
ATGGGTGTAACGTCTACGCCAAGTGCTGTGCATAAAGATATCTTAAAATCATGGAATGGCATTCCGGAAGGTATGACTGCTACATCGCCAGATCGGATCAACCGTGATGCTACGCCTCAAATTAACTTTACAAACAGTCAATACAACAACAACAGCATCAGCAATAGATTCTTATATGATAACTCATATTTTGTAATCAAAAACATTGCTTTGGGTTATACACTTCCGAAAGAAGTTACGCGTAAGCTCGATGTGAGCAAAGTTTCGTTCAGCTTCCTGATTGACAATTTAGCCACGTTTACCAGAATGAAAGGCTTAAGTCCGCAACAAACATTTGGCGGATATAGCGAAAGCCAGTTTGTTCCTTCGCGTACTTTCTCTTTAGGAATTAATGTTAGTTTGTAAGCTTTTAAATAAAATTAAATGAAGAATTTAAATAAATATATCATCGCAATCATCACCTTGTCGATGTTTGCATCTTGTAAAAAAGATTATCTGGATACCGCTCCAACTAATGCTACGGGTACAAATGTTGTATTTGAAAGTACAGCCAATGCTGCACTCGCCGTAAATGGTTTAGCGAAATTGATGACGCAACAAAAAATTTCTAGTCAGGGTTTTAACGGCGAGGGAACCATTAAAATGTGGTACGGAAATTACGCGGGCAACCATTTCGGTGTGAACTTACCAGGATGGTCTAGCGTAATCAATATGGAGTATTACGCAAATCCAACCAGCACATATACATATTATCCTTGGTATTACTATTATGCAATTATTGGAAACGCAAACACCATCATCAACCGGATTGACGGTGCATCTGGCCCGGAAAGTGAGCGTCAGTACATCAAAGCACAGGCATTGACATTCAGGGCTTATGCATACATGATGTTGGCACAACTTTATGGAAACCGTTGGGCAGATTCTAACAATGGCGCAACTTCTGCAGTTGTACTTAGAACAGATGAATCAACAGGTGATCTTCCTTTGTCTACGCTTGGACAGACTTACGATTTAATCTATAGCGATTTAAATACTGCAATTGCTTTATTTACGTCATCTGGCAAAACACGTACTTCGGCACAGTTTTATTTAACCGATATTAACGTGGCTTATGCCACTTTTGCAAGGGCGGCCTTAAATAAACAGGATTACGCTACCGCAGAAAACTATGCAAACAAAGCAAGACAAAGTTTTCCTTTGATGACCGTTGCGCAATATAAATCAGGATTCAATACGCCAAATACCGAATGGATTTGGGGTTCTTATGGTGCGACAGATGAAACCCTGTATTTCTATTCATTCTTTGCCTACATTGCTTACAACTCTACAGCATCAACCATTACGTCTACGCCAAGATATATGAGCAAAGATTTGTGGACCAAAATCCCAACGACTGATATTAGAAAAGCTTTGTTTTTAGACCCTAAAAATCTTGCGTTTAATGCGACAACAGGAGAAGGAAGTGCTGCTTTAACGGCATCCGCAAAGGCGCAATATCCGGCAATGGCAGCTGCGGCAAGGTCTTATCCATATATGCAGTTTAAATTCTCTGCAACAGATATGCCGGGCGTTGGTAATTTAAACCATTTCAGAAGTTCTGAGATGATTTTGATCGAAGCCGAAGCAAAATACCGTCAGAACAAACCTGCTGCAGAAATTCAGGCTTTATTGAATGGTTTAACACGCACAACACAAAGAGATCCAAGTTACAATTGTACGTCTACTGGCACAGCTTTGCTTGAGGAAATCAAAACTTACCGTGCTATTGAACTTTGGGGAGAAGGTTTCGATTTCTTCGATTTGAAAAGATGGGGTGATAAAATTCAGCGGAAAAGTTTTGCAAACGGAGGTAACTTTGTAAATCTTTTAGCTGTTACAATTGAACCAAATGCCAATAACAACTGGAAGATTGTAGTGCCAAATCGCGAAAGCGATTATAATGGTGCAATTTTGCCATAATCTGAATACATAATTATATGTTTTAAACGCCCGGTTCCTGAGAGAACCGGGCGTTTTTCGTTTGCCTTTATTCATTAGTTTTTACACTTTACTGTTTTTCGCCTACCTTTGGCTCTGCACATGAACAAGAACATTTACTTCGCTTCTGATTTTCATTTGGGAACGCCTAACGCGCCCGAAAGCCGGCTTCGTGAAGCGAGAATTGTACGTTGGCTGGAGTTTATCGCCCCAAATTGCAGTGAGTTGTTTTTAATGGGTGATATTTTTGATTTCTGGTTCGAATACTCAAAAGTAATCCCGAAAGGTTTTATCCGCTTACAAGGTAAGCTGGCAGAAATGGCAGATAGTGGAATCAAGATTTACTTTTTTAAAGGCAACCACGATATGTGGGTTCGCGATTACTTTACAGAAGAAATCGGGATGGAAATCATCAGCGATGAAATGATCATGGAACGCAATGGGAAGAAATTTTTTCTTCATCATGGAGATGGACTTGGCCCCGGCGATCATAAATATAAATTTTTGAGAAAAGTCTTCAGAAGTGGCCTTTGCCAATGGTTGTTTGCACGTGTACATCCAAACTTCGGGATTGGAATTGCCAATGCCTGGAGCCGTGGAAGTCGCGCTGCGCAAACAGAAAAGGAAACGTATTTAGGTGCAGATCAGGAATGGCTTGCTGTTTACGCAAAAAAACAGCTCGCTCAACAGCATTTTGATTACTTTATTTTTGGGCATAGACATTTACCACTTGATTTGGATTTGGGCAAGGGAAGCCGATATATAAATATTGGCGAATGGCTGAATTACAACTCTTATGCTGTATTTGATGGCCAGAATCTGAAATTAGAATATTTTGAAAATCCGCTTGGTGATGCTGTGATTTAGTGTCGGATTGTCGTCCTTTCTAAAAACAAAATCTAAAGATATTTTTTCCTTCTAAAATCGTAGTTTTGCATTCTTTATTGCAGAACAGCGGTTTATAAACCCGATTGCAGCGGCAGTTTCGATTTTCTTCGAAACTACAGCGTAAAGCGGGACTTACAGCGTTTGTTGCACTACAGAAAGTTTTCCAAAAAATAAACGCAGGAACTGTAAAATGATCGGCTGTTGTTTCAGGAAGCATACATAAAATAAAATTACCATGTTAGATAAATTAGAAGCCATTAAGCTGCGCTGGGAAGATGTAGAAGAGCAGTTGAGTAATCCGGATGTGATTCAGGATATGAAACGCTTTGCGGCTCTGAATAAGGAGTATAAAGACCTGACCAAAATTGTGGAGGAATATAAGGTCTATAAAAATGTAATGAGTAATATCGATGCCAATCGCGATATTCTGGCTAATGAAAAGGACCAGGAAATGCGTGAAATGGCTAAAGAAGAGCTTGATCTGATGTTAACACAACAGGAAGAAATGGAAGAACGAATTCGTTTGATGTTGATTCCTAAAGAGCCTGAAGATGCGAAAAATGCCGTTTTTGAAATCCGCGGTGGTACTGGTGGTGATGAAGCTGCGCTTTTTGCCGGCGATCTTTACCGGATGTACACGCGTTATTTTGAAACTAAAGGTTGGCGTGTTGAAGTGATGGACGTTACTGAAGGTACCGCTGGAGGTTATAAAGAGGTGGTATTGAAGGTGAGCGGTGAAGATGTGTATGGTACATTAAAGTATGAAAGTGGTGTACACCGCGTTCAGCGCGTGCCTGATACAGAAACGCAAGGCCGTGTGCATACATCTGCGGCTTCTGTAGCCGTTTTGCCAGAGGCGGAAGATATTGATGTGTACATTAATCCGGGTGATGTTGACTTACAGACATCTCGCTCTGGTGGTGCCGGCGGTCAGAACGTAAATAAGGTTGAAACGAAAGTGCAACTTACACACAGGCCTTCTGGAATTGTTGTGGTGTGCCAGGTAGAACGTTCGCAGTTGGCGAATCGCGAATTGGCTATGGAAATGTTGCGTTCCAAATTGTACGATTTGGAAGTGCAGAAAAAACATGGTGATATTTCTGCGAAACGTAAAACGATGGTTTCAACTGGTGACCGGTCTGCGAAGATTCGTACCTATAATTATCCGCAAGGCCGCGTTACAGAACACCGTATCGGATTGACGATGTACAATTTACCGAACATTATGGATGGCGACATTCAGGAAATTATCGATGCATTGCAATTTGCAGAGAATGCAGAGAAAATGAAAGAAGGTGCTGTAGAATAAAAAAAGAACCTGACTGTGAATGTGTTATAGCTATTTGAAAAAAAAGTTTGCAAATTCATAAAAGGTGCCTATATTTGCAACCTCGAAAGGGACAAGCAATTGAAACTGGAGAAAAAGGAGTGGTAGTTCAGCTGGTTAGAATGCCTGCCTGTCACGCAGGAGGTCGCGGGTTCGAGTCCCGTCCATTCCGCAAAAAGCCTTTAGATTTAATTCTGAAGGCTTTTTTGTTGGAGTTTGAATTGTTTTTCGGGCTTCAAAAAAATAAAAATATAATAGTAGAATTTCAAAAAGAAACTCTATATTTGCGACCTCGAAAGGGAAAAGTAATTTAAACTTTTGAGCAAACGGAGTGGTAGTTCAGCTGGTTAGAATGCCTGCCTGTCACGCAGGAGGTCGCGGGTTCGAGTCCCGTCCATTCCGCAAAAAGCCTTCAGATTTATTTCTGAAGGCTTTTTTGTTTCTATTGCATTGAGGAAATTGGGATCAATCTATAGATCTTAATGCTGCTAATACACCTCCGGCGTAATTCGTATTTGAATTATAGGTATAGACCATAACTCCGCCCTTAGCACCTTGTGTAGGTGTCCATTGTGCAAGATTCAGATCTACGGTCAAATTCGATCCGCCTTCGGCATAAGATCCGAAGATTACTTTATTTGCTGGTATGTTAGTAGTTCCGGTTGCATAGTTCATCATCAACTGGCAGTTTGCGACTACATCTAAGCCAGAAGCCATATGCAATTGGGTGACATGGTTTGCCTCAAGTCCGAAGTATGGTCAGTGCTTCAATACAAGATAAGAAGTTCGGATTTGCATCCATAGAGCCGCTATACCAGCCATAATAGCCAGTCACCGCATAGTTCGGAAATGTTGGGATTGGATTTGGACGCGCTCCGGAATGTTCAATATCCTGACTGATCACATCCAGGTGATGGGTATCCAATAATAAGGTTTTTAGTGCTGTTGCCCAGACCTGCGGGCTGCTGTAACCGTTTGGCGTAGCACTCTGCCAGCTTACATCGTCATCAGCATTCTGCAATACTAAAATTCCACGATCTTATAAAAAGATTTTATATCGCTGAAATACTAGCCATAAGACGAATAATTTGACATCATATTGGTACCTGTGGGATATTGCAACGTATTCAGATATTGCCAGAACTTACACCAAACAAGAAGACCATATCTACACCATCCGGAATGTCGAGTAATTTAAAGGTCGGATTTCACCCATCGGTGATGTAGTAAGCAATAAATTTTGGTGGTCTGATGTTGCGCCAGGTAACTGATTTGGGCTAAGACCAGAGCTGTTTTGTTCAACTTCTGATTTCTTACAACTGCTGTACATGAAGATACATGCCAGTGAAACGATCCATAGATAGGTTCTGTTTTTGCATAATATAATTTAAAGGTGATAAATTAATGTAGCGTGCTAAGAGGGCCTAAAAGGATGATTCAGACAGATGTAATATTAGAAATAAAGTGTTTTTACGAATTGTTTCTAAGTGCCAAATGATTAATCGCTATTATTTGTCTGCGCATGGGAGGAGGTAGGGTAATAACAAGAGGAAATATGAGATCCTGCAGCGATAGTATGGAATTTGACCCAACAGCTTAAGTATGGTGATCATTTACTCAAAGCAAAAAGTGTTGTGGTAACACACACATATTGCTTTATTTTATAAGTTGAAAAATGCCCCCGCAAGAATCCTCCGGCAGGGGCTGGAAACTAAGATAGATAGTTTTTTAATTCGATATTGGAATCAGTTTTTCTACTTTTTTGCGGTAAGACCAGTAGAAAACGATTGGATAAACAAACAGGTTAAAAATGGTATTGGTAATCAAACCTCCAATTACAACGATAGCTAGTGGTTTCGAAGCTTCTGAGCCGATACCGGTAGACAGTGCGGCTGGCATCAGTCCGATTGCTGCCATCATTGCTGTCATCAATACAGGTCTGAAACGTGTAGCAATTCCATCGCGCATTGCGTCTGTAAATGTCCACGATGGATGATGTTTAAGCGTTGCAATATTACTTTTGAATCTTGTGAGGAGAATTACTCCGTTTTGAACACAAATGCCGAATAGTGCAATAAATCCAATTCCGGCGGAGATGTTGAAATTTACGCCAGCAACCAATAAAGCCAGGATTCCGCCAATCATTGCAAAAGGAACATTATTCAGTACCAATAAGGCATCGCGGATATTCCCGAACAAAACAAATAGAATAAAAAATATGAGTAGTAAACTTACCGGAACTGCTTGCGACAATCGTGCCGTTGCCCTTTGCTGGTTTTCGAAATCACCAGCCCATTCCAGTTTATAGCCTTCAGAAAGTTTAATTTTATCTTTTACCTTTTGCTGTGCTTCTGCAATTACGCTACCCATATCACGACCTCGGATAGAAAACTTAATGGCGCCATAACGCTTGTGCTTGTCGCGGTAAATCATACTCGGACCGATAATTTTCCGAATGCTGGAAATTTCGCCGAGCTGTACCGTTGATCCGTTGATGGTTGGCACCTGTAGTTTTGCGATAGAACTTTCGTCATTTCGGAAATCTTCCGGATAGCGGATAATCAGATCAAACTTGCGCTCGCCTTCATAAATTTCTGTGGCTGCTTTACCGCCAATTGCCATTTCAATCACTGCATTTGCATCGGCTGTGCTTACACCATAAAGCGCCATTTTCTTTTGATCGAGGTTGATTTGAAGTTCCGGCTGACCTAAATTCCGTAAAATGCCTAAATCTTCAATTCCATCAACTGTTTTCAAAATCTGTTCAATCTTCTCTTCTTCCTTCTCAATATAATCGAAATTCTCTCCAAAAAGCTTTACTACAATAGAGCCTTTAACACCAGAAACAGCTTCTTCAACGTTGTCAGAAATAGGTTGAGAAAAGTTCAGGCTGATGCCAGGAAAACCTTTCAGTTTTTCCTGCATGCGTTCAATCAGCTGTTCTTTACTTTGTTTGCGTTTCCATTCTTTACGCGGATAAATATCTACGTGAAACTCCATATTATAGAAACCTGTTGCATCGGTTCCGTCATTTGGCCGGCCGGTTTGCGACATGACCTGCTTTACTTCTTCAAAACTCAAAAAGATTTTCCGGATTTCATTAGATAGTTTTTTGGTTTCATCTAACGATACGCTTAAAGGCGCAGTTGCACGCACATATATAGAGCCTTCATCTAAACTTGGAAGAAACTCTGTGCCTAGAAATTTAAAACTAAATGCACCCAAAACCAATACTACGATAGAAACGCCGAAAGCGAGTTTCTTTTTGCTGAAGCAGACGTCGTAAAATTTTAAAGTGCCTTTGCTAAGCCAATCCAGAAATATGTTGTGTTTTTCCCTTACGTCTTTTTTAAGTAACACACTAGACATGGCAGGTACAAGTGTAAACGTTAAAATCAATGCACCAAGAAGTGCGAAACTTAATGTCCACGCTAGGGGAGAAAACATTTTGCCTTCAACTTTTTCAAAGGTGAAAATTGGCAGTAAGCCAGTAATGATAATCAGTTTTGCAAAAAGAATACCTTTTCCGTTTTCCAGACATGCTTTTTTAATGAAGCCGAGTTTACTCATTTTATTGAACCGCTCCATACCAACGCTTTTCGCGCGATGATCAAGTGCGACAAAAATTCCCTCAACCATTACAACTGCGCCATCAATAATAATCCCGAAATCAATAGCACCCATTGATAGTAAGTTTGCCGGCATGCCTTTTAGTTTCAGACAGATAAACGCAAAGAGTAATGCCAGCGGGATAATGATAGATACAATTAATGTTGTACGCCAATCGGCCATAAACAGAAATACGATTAGGGTTACAAAAAGTATTCCTTCGAGCATATTGCCCATTACGGTATGTACAGAATAATTTACCAGATCTTCCCGATCGTAAAAGGGTTTGATTTTAACATCACCAGGCAAAAGGCTACTGTTTATTTCGGTGATTTTCTCTTTTAAACGCGCAATTACATCGCTTGGATTTCCACCTTTACGCATTACAACAATACCTTCCACAACGTCCGGATCACGGTCTCGGCCAACTTGTCCAAGTCTTGGCAATGCCGATTCGGCTACATCGGCAATGGTTTTTACAAATACCGGCGTTCCATTTACGTTATCTACCACAATATTGCGGATTTCGTCTATGTTGTTTAAAACACCAATTCCGCGCACCACGTAGGCTTGTCCGCTTTGTACAATTACGTCACCACCAACATTGATATTGCTTTTAGAAACCGCTTCAAAGAGTTCTGTTGCACTTACACCGTATTGAATGGCTTTTTGTGGATCTACGGTAATCTGATATGTTTTTACCTCGCCACCAAAACTGACTACATCGGCAATGCCCGAAACGGAAAGCAATTCTCGTTGGATCACCCAATCTTGCAAAGTTTTAAGTTCACGAATAGATTTTTGATCGCTGGTTAAGGTATACCTGAAGATTTCACCAGTTGGGCCATATGGCGGCTGAACTTCAGGCTGTATGCCTTCTGGCAAATCGGCTTCATCCAAATGGTTGTTTACCTGCACACGCGCCTCTGCATAGTCTACATCGTCTTCAAAACTTACCTTTACAATAGAAAGCCCAAACAGTGACGATGAACGGATGCTGGTTCGTTTTTCTGTTGGGTTCATTGCAATTTCAAGCGGCCTGCTTACAAATTTTTCTACCTCTTCTGCACTTCTGCCTGGCCATTGCGTAATGATCGTAATGTTGGTATTGGTTACATCCGGAAAAGCATCAATTGTAGTGTTTTTGAAACTGAGGTAACCGGCGGCAATTAATATAAATGTGGCAAAGAAGATGAAGTATTTGTTCTTCAGGGCAAAGCCGATAATACTTTTTATAAATTTATTCATGCTCGATAGGATCTAAATTTGAATGATTATTGTCCTTTCAGGCTTTCAAAAAGGAAAACTTGTTTAGAAGCAATTAGGCGATCGCCGGCAGAAACGCCTTTACTGATGTAGGTTTTGTCTGCACTTTTACGGCCAATGGTTACTTCGCGGATTTTTATTTTATTGTCTTTATCCAGAAGAAGTACAAAGTTTTTATTCTCGTCAAAAATCACCGCTTTAGAGTTTACAACCGGTAGGGTAGATGCAGAACTCGCCAACACTTTTACCGTGCCCAACATGCCGGGTTTTAGCAAAAAGCCAGGGTTAGGCACCACAACTCTTGCATTCATTACTTTGGTATCCTGATCAATCAGGTTGTATAATTTGTCTATTTTACCGGTAAATTCTTTATCCGGATAGGAAAGTGTTGTTAACCGCACCTCATCGCCATTTTTTAGTCTCGAAATGTCCGATTCATAAACATTTACCATCACCCAAACATTAGATAAATCGGCAATGGTAAATAAGCTCTTTTCATTATCTGGGCGCAACTGCATGTTGTCTGTCACGTTTTTTTCAATTACAAAACCCTGAATGGGCGATTTTATGGAATAAACACCATGTTGATTTCCGCCGTTTATAGCTAATACCTGTGCAGATCTTTTGGCTTCTGCTTTTTTGATTTGTACATCATTTTTTGCTTCTTCCAGTTCTTTTGCTGATGATAATCCACTGGTATAAAGTTGTTCTGCCTGTTTTAATGTGCGTTCTGCATTTTTGAGTTCGGCATTGGCCGAGATGACTTCTTTATCGTAACCAGCCATTTCAGAACTGGTTACAGTGGCCAATGTCTGGCCTTTAGAAACATGATCGCCTAAACGAACGGTAACGCGGTTTACTGCGCCGCTTACCATAGGAAAAAGTTCAGATTTTCGATCATCATTGGCACTTATTTTCGCAGAGAACATAATTTCCGAACTGCTATTTGCCTGTTGTACGGTATCTATTAATAAGCGGTTAATTAAAGAATCTGTTACCGTAAATTTTTCTTCTTTTACCGGTGTTTTGGTATTGCTGCAAGATGTTGCCAGTAACGCAGCAGAAACGAGCATTATATTTATTGTATTGTTCTGAAAAGGTTTCATTGTACTTATTTGAAAATGTTGGAGCCAGTTACATAATTGAGTTCTTCTCTTGAACTCATGCGTTCGAATTGAAGGGTGTTAAGTTGTAGCGTATTGTCTTTGTATGATTCATAGAGATCGAGAAACTCGATTAAGCTGATGTTTCGCGATTTGAAATTCTGGATAAGTCCGGATACGAGTTTGTTAAAGTCCGCACTAAACTCCGGATCAATTTCCTCTACACGTTTTTCATTTCTTAACGCAGTATTATAGCTGTTAAAAACCTCATTGTTTAAAGTAATTTGCTGTTTTTTGATGTTTGCTGTTGCGGCGTCAATACCAACTTTTGCTTTTTTAATTTCGCCTTGGTTGCGGTCAAACAATGGAATTGGAATTTTAATCCCGATACCCGTGTATTTATCCGGGTAGTTTCCTTTTAAATCATAAGCAAGCGATAATTCAATATCAGGAACAGCCATTGCTTTTTGCAGACGTAAGTTGGCTTCATTAAACTGAAGATCAGTTTGGGCATGTTTCAAATCTGGTCTGTTGTTTTTTGCAGAATCCAGCAGTGTTACGTACTGATAACCGGATATTTTTTGTTTGTTTAATGTGTTGGCAGGTATAATTAACGAAAGTGGTGTTGTGGCATCTATTCCGCAAATCGTTTTCAAATCCCGGTATTGATCTTCAAGATCGTTTAACAAACCTGTATATTCTGCTTTCAGTCCAATTAGTAAGGATTTGATGCGGATGGCATCTTTAACAGCTACATTGCCCATCTTTAACTGAACATCGTAGGCTTTTAAAAGCTGCTCTGTTGATGAAATCTGACTTGTGTAAACCTGAATAGATTGAGCCGTAAAATATGCTTTGTAAAAAGTGTTTCGCAATTCAAATTTTAAGGTGCGCATTAAATCGAAATATTCATATTCTGCTAGTTTCACGCCAGATTGGGCAAGTTTGATGTTCTTGTTGCGTTTGCCGGCCAGCTTAAACAATTGCGATATCGAACCTGCATATTGCCCTCCGGCGTAAGAGGTTTGCAGAAACTTTTTGGTTTCGCGGTTGTACAATTGGTTTTCGTATTCCAGCTCAGGATTGTCAAAAAGCCGGGCGGTAATGATATCGGCTTTTGCCGATTCTATCTGATAGTTGCTTAACAGCAATTCATAGTTGTTCTTTAGAAAAAGACTTTCGGCCTGGCTGAGTGTCAACTTCAAAGAATCGGTTTGTGCAAAAGTTGCCCTTGCCTGCATGGCGAAAAGAAAAATGAGCAACGTACATATTTTTCTCATGTCGGCAAAGCTATTTTTACCGAATTAAATGCGAATTAAATGGAAATTAAAAGCGGATTAAAGTTGCGGAATACTTATGCTAAAGGTGTTTTCAAGGGCGTTTTCTTTGCTGATGGAGATTGTTCCTTTAAAGAGATCAATTATTTTCTGTGCCATATAAAGTCCCATTCCATCGCCTTTAAAACCGGCTTGTGCAGATCGGGTGTAGAATGGTTTGAAAATTTCAGACTGGATGTCTGCTGCAATACCCGAACCCTTGTCTGTAATTCGGATCAGGTAATTTGAGTCTGAAATATCGAGTTGACAAACGACTTCCTGATCTGCCGAAAATTTGAACGCGTTGGAAATGATATTGTCTATCGCGATGCGCAACAGCACTTCATTGGCCAGAACAACTGGTTTACAATCTGGCTGAATATTCAATTTCAATTTCAGTTTTTTGTGCTGTTTTACAATCCATTCAGATTGTATCTTCATGAGCAATTCTGCGAGAGAAATTTCGCTAAGTTGTGAATGGATCAGATCAAGGTCCATTTTGGCCAAACTGAGTAAGCCATTAATGATGTGATCCATTTTGTCGGCATCCTGCAAAACCTGGTCAAAAGCTTTCTGGTACTCGGCAACCTGTCGGTTTTTAGCCAGAGCCAATTCAGAAGTCATCATAATACGGGTAATTGGCGTACGCAGTTCATGCGATGCATTGGCAACGAAAGTTTTTTGCAGTGTAAAAGCTTGTTCCAGTTCATCCATTAAATGATTGAAACTTTTGGCAATAAGGTTAATCTCGTCTTTGTTGTTGTTTTCTGCCACACGGATTTCCATATTCCTGGATCCAATTTGTTTTACTTCGTGCATAAAACTGCTTAAAGGTTTCAGCATTTTGGTCGCAATCCATCGGCTGAGAAGCAGCACAACGATAGAAATACCCAGAAATACGAAAATCATAATTCTGAGCAGCTTATTTAAACGGTTGTGCGAGCCCTCATCATCTGCTGAAGCCAGAATTACAAAATCGCCCTGATTGTCTTTGTAATAAATGCCTACCACCTGGCGCTGTCCGTCTGTATATTTTAAATGGCCTTTTTTACGTACCTGATCGATAACAGATTTTGTCCAGTATTGTGCTTCATCGCCAATAAATGTTGCTCGGTTTCGGTCGTCATAAATCCGTGTCACTTCTCCATTAAGTTTCTGAAGATATTTGTGCCGGATTTCATTCAAGGCATCCCGACTAATTTCATCTGCTTCGAGGTAGAGTTTTGCCGTAACCATCGTCCGATCGGTTAAACGTTCAAAAAAATCAGCCTTCAGAAATTTCATAAAAGTAAAATATACCGTGCATAAAACCGCCAGCAGCAGCGAGGTGCTGATGAGCGTAAAATACAATGCAATGCGGTCTTTTATCTTCATTATTTCAAAATGTAGCCCATATTAATTTTGGTGTGAATGAGTTTTCGTTCAAAATCTTTGTCTATTTTTTTTCGTAGAAAATTGATGTAAACGTCAATTACATTGGTTCCGGTTTCGAAATGGATATCCCATGCTTGTTCTGCAATAAATTGGCGAGAGAGTAATCTGTTGGGATTTCGCATAAATAACTCAAGTAAAATAAATTCACGTGCACTCAGTTCAATGCTTTTTCCGGCGCGGCTCACTTCTTTACTGTAAGTATCCAGCAGCAAATCCTGGAAAGACAATTGGTGTTCATTCTGTGGTTTTTCAAGCACTTGTCTTCTCATCAGTGCATTTACTCTGGCCAGCAATTCTTTTAAATGAAAGGGTTTTACTAAATAATCGTCTGCACCAGCATCAAAACCGATAACTTTATCGTCTACAGTTCCCATTGCAGTAAGCATTAAAACGGGCGTTGCAATGCTGTTTTCACGCAGGTGCCTGCAGAGTTGTATGCCGTCTAAACCGGGCATCATGATATCCAGAATGTATAGGTCGAAAGGTTGTTCAAGGAATTTTTCGAGTGCCAGAATCCCGTCGGCTACCACACAAATTTCGTATCCGTTTTCTTCTAAAGCCGATTTTAAAAGTTCGGCAATTTTTACGTCGTCTTCCGCTATTCCAATTTTTGGCATAAAACAAATGTAAACAACTCTATATAAAAAATGCGATCAACTTGGCAACAGCTTGGTTTAACGGCAATAATTATGCCTTTCAAAACCATTTTTAACCTTGGCTGTTTAGGTGTTGATTAAATCTTCTTTGCGGATGAATACAGAAACAGACGATATTTTCTATAAAATGGCCACGCAGTCTAAAGATGGTTATTTCCTCTTTAATGTTGCTGAGCGGAAATTTGATTTTTTAAATGCTCATGTTTCTGAGATTACGGGTTTGGAGCAAAAGGTTTTGGATTTTTCGCCGGGAAAATTATTGGATCAGATCCATCCCGATGATCTGGAACATGCAATTTATTGCTATGAAGAATGTATTGTTGAAAAAAAAACAGCCAAATATGAATTTCGTTTGCTTAATCCTACAGTAAAATATGTACGGATTGGAGTGTTTCCGATGGAAACCTCCGATCAGTTTATAATTTGTGGCATACTGGAGGATATTACCGTGGCAATTAACAATAAAATCAATACAGAAAGAATCAATAAGAAGAAAAACATTACACTTGAAGTGCTTTCTCACGATCTGCGCGAGCCTTTTGGATTGATCCGGATGACAGCTTCTGCTTTAACCAACCAGGTTAAAGTTTCTGGTAATGAAAATCTGCTTGAAGGTTTGGCTTTTATTCGCGATATGTGCGATAGAAACATCAAGCTGGTTCGTAGCATTATTAACCATGAATTTTTAAAATCGGCAGAGATTGAACTAAAGAAAGACCGCGTTGAAATGGTTTTTCAGCTTCGCGAAATTATACGTTTTTATAAACGTTCTCAACTTAAATTTACGCGACGGTTTGATTTTACGGCATCTGATGAAAGTATTTACGCCACAATTGATAACATGAAAATACAGCAGGTTATTAATAATCTGATTTCAAATGCCATTAAATTTACTGTCGAAGGAGACTTAATCCGCTTGCGTGTAGAAGAAAAATCAGAAACTATTTTGATCTCCTTACAGGATAGCGGCATTGGAATTGCCGAAGAAAAACAGCCGGTACTTTTTGATTTGGCAGAAGCCGGACTTAAACCCGGTTTAAAAGGTGAAGAATCTGGTGGTTTGGGCATGGGCATTATCAAACATATTGTAGATCTGCATCAAGGTAAAATCTGGTTTGACACTGTAAAAAATGTAGGGACAACTTTCTTTATTGAATTGCCCAAATAATTAATCCGTTTTGGCGCCAATCGCTTTGAGCATGGTTTTACTTAAGGATTTATAACTGGGCTTGACGTTAAAAAAAGAGAAATTTTCATCGTAATCCCAAATAATTCCCGGAACATTGATTTTATCCAGTTCGGTCCTTACACAATACAGGTAATTGCTGATACTTTGTTCTGTTGCATATTTGTTGTATACGCCATACTCGCCGCACAGTAAAGGAACGTTGTATTTTTTTGCCCAGGCATTCACAATTTGCAGTTTATCATGTATGGCACCATATTTCCCTTCGTTGGGGTAATTTTTGTAATTAATTTCTCCAGGCGTGCCGGCAGCATCTGTATTTAGAGCTGGCATTAGCCCATTTTGGTAAGGGAAAGGAATTTGCGTAGTACTTACCTGTTTGCCAGACCAGGCTGCGCCTTGATGTGTAAAAATAAAAGGCTCATAAAAATGAAAAGTGTAAATAAGATTTGAAACCGGATAAGGTTTAATTCGGCTCAATTCATACATACTATTGTAGTTTGATGCGCCAATAATGATTGTACGTGCTGGCGATGAATGCCGTATTGCAGCAATTATTTTTAATGCAGAATTTCGCCAATCTTTATCGTCAATCGTCGGTTCGTTAAACAATTCAAAATATAAAGCATCATTAGAAATGTTGCGGTATCTTTTTTCCAAGTCTTGCCACAAAGAAATTAAAACCTGAGTATCTTCTGCCAAATGGCCCTTTCTAAGGTTTCCATAATGATTTACCAAAATAAGTTTTAGCTTATAGCGTTTGCACATTTTTAGAGCATACGCTAAGTGTTTGCTGACGGATGTTTTTTGTTCTGTTGTGCCGGAAATATAAAACTGCTGAAAGGCAACCGGAAGCCGGATGGTTCTAAAACCTAAGCGGGAAATCAGTTCAAAATCCTGTTCTTTTAGTTTTTCGCTCTTTAAAATATCCGGATTCCAGTATTGTTCAAGCCAGGAAACGTTAATCCCCTTTCGGATCGATTGATTTCTGTCAGTGGCGATATCATGTGCAGCGGCGCCAAGAATATTTAGACTAATAATGGTTAAAATAATATAAAAATTTCGTTTCATTCGTCAAATTGTATAGCTTTAAGACGTCTATTCGTCCCTATATTATGAAGATGCAGTCCAAAGATACTGTTCTGCAAGCTATTCAAGTCAATGATCTGGCTTATAGCAAGCAGTTGGTAAAAAAATCCCTATACTATTCAAATATAATTGTTTGGACAGTCATATTTATCTATCCCATGTTTGGGGTTTTGGATTATATCTATGCAAATGCATTATTTCAGATACTTTTTCTGGCTAAAATAGTTTCGGTTTTTGTTATTTTTCTGGTGTATGACATTACACAAAGAGTGGGAAAATGGCCTTTACTTCCGTTACACGTTACGTTTACACTAATTTCAGTTAATGCAGCGCTGATTTGTAATTTGGTTGATTTTGATGTTGCTCCGATATTCTTCTTACTATATGCAGCGCTTTTTATGCTGTTTAATTTGGCGGTATTCTGGCCGGCATCATATTCTTTCGGGCATTTCTTTGGCTGTTTATTGTACATCGCGATTGCGTATCAAATTCTAAATACAATTAGTGTTGAAGTTTTTTTAACGCAGGGTGCAGGTTTGTTTATAATGACAGGTTTCTTCTCTTGCTTTATTCCTGTTGCGCGATATGGAATTATCCAGCGCAATACATTGAGTGAACTCAGGATAAAGAATACCACATCACAACTGCGGGTTTTACATGGCGAATTGGTGGATAAAAATGTGCAGGTAGAAGCTGCGAATACGCGGCTAACAGAATTGGTGATGCAACAAGATACCTTTCTAATGCTGGTAAAAGAAGATATTGAACGGTTTATTGGCGCCATTAATGATGCTGCACACCGATTAAGAATACAGGGGACTTCTAATCTTGCGGATACCGTTCTGAACGTTCAGGCCATCAATCAAAATGTAATGCGTTTAGAACAATTGGTAGAAATTTTCCCGAATGAAAATATGGCGCCATCCAGCCATGTTGTTTTGGATCTTCAATTTGTAGACATACATCACTCATTACTTGGCGTAGGTAAATGTATGGAAAGTTTATTTGCACTCTATAATGTTAAACTTGTAGTAGACCATCAGCAGTTAAACTATAAACTGGATCAACTCTATTTTGATCAGTTGCTTTTCAATCTTTTTGCCAATTGTCTTAAATTTTCTGAAACCAACAGTACCATAAATTGCAGTTTGACATCGGTAGGCGAGCATGCTGAACTTCAGGTTGTTTGTTTGCCTTCTGCCTTAGTTGATGTGGAAACGGATTTGATTGTACAGGATACTGCCACTGTGCAAAGTTTACAAAAAGGCCTTGGGCCTGGTTTTTACGTTGCCAAATTGCTGGCAGAACGTATGGGTAACCAGTTAACTTACCATAAAAACAACGATTTTGTGTATTACATTCTGCGTTTTGGCGCGGCGCAAATCAAATGATATACAGCAGATTAATTCATCCTCAGTTCATGAAAAAAATTCTATCCTTATTTCTATTTCTGTTTCTTTACAGCGTAGCTTTTTCACAAGAATCATTCAAATCCTATGGTTTCGGTACGCAAATTATACAAGGGCTGGAAGGGCAGTATACGTATTACATCCGGCTGTTGCCCAGTCAGCAGGTAAATGGTTCGGCAATTGTGCTTAATGTAGAAGCGCCAAAGGCACTTAATACGCAAAAATCATTTATTCATATTTTGGTAAATGATGTGCCAAACTACAGCGGGCATTTCCAAACGGATTCTATAAATAAAATTTTGCTACGTCTGAGCACAGACGAAACACAAAAATCAGATTTTCTAAAAGTTACGGTCAGAAGTCAGCTTTTTATTGGTGATGATGTTTGCCAGGATGAAAACAATCCGGCACTTTGGTTGCGTGTGTTGCCTTCATCATCCATTATATGGAATGCCAACAAAACGTATAATGCCTCGTCCGTTCATCTTTCCAATGCCCTGTTTTCTAAAAAAGCAATCGTTTATCCGAATAACATTACAGCGGGTGAGTTGCAGGCTGTAGCTTTGGTGTATGCACGGTTAAAGAAATATGGAATAGAGGAAATTAAACTTTACCCGATGAACCTGGCGCCGGATTCTTTGAAAGATTATATCTTCATCGCTTTGCGAAACAAACTGCCCAGAAATTTAAGTCACCTGGTAAATCGGAAATTGGCCAAAGGCGATGGTTTACTATTCTTGCACAAATCTAACGAGATCGAAAAAAAGGGCTTTAAACAAATTTTATTCCTTACGGCAGATGATGTTGCCGGAATTTCAAAAGCGCTGAATGCTGTACTTACGCCGGGTTTACTTTCGGCTACTTTTCAGGATGAGCTCATAATTAAAAAAGCATATTATAAAAAGCTGCAAAAAGGCAATAGAATTTATCTTTCTGATTTGGAAGATGGGAACAATATTATGAATGGCAGCGGAACGTTAAGCCATACCTATAATTTTAAAACATCGGCGCTTAGCAAATTGCCGGCAGACTTAAATCTTCAGTTTCAGGTAAAATACACTGGAATTTCAAAAAACGACCGTGGATATTTTAACATTTACCTGAATGGAATTTTGCTAAACAGCCGGCAACTTAATGAAGCAGGCGCCTTGTTGGTAAATACTACAGCGAACCGTTATCAACTAAAGAAGTTTAACACGCTAAAAACCGAATTTGTATTTTATCCGGTAAATGGTGTTTGCTCTGGTAATTTCAGGCACTTTATAGGACAGGTTGATGCGCACGATTCATACGTAGAAGTTGCCGATGCACTCGAAGAAAAACAGTTGAGCTTTTACAGTTATCCGGATATTTTTCAGCAAAATACGGCAATATTGGTTGGTAAAAATGCGCTTTCCAAATCTGTTAAAGCGATATCTGATTTGGTTAGTCAGCTAAACGATCATTACAGCAATGAGGTGGTTTATCGCCCGGCAATTGATTTTACCAACCATGCAGACAAATATCAAAATCAAAATCTGATTTTAATTACTAAGCGAAAGGATGCTTTATTGGCAGGATTTAAAAACATGCCTTTGCATTATAAAAGTGATTTCACCATTTTTGATGACAACCACAACAATCCGATTTATACTCTTTCTACGCAGGATGCTTCTGTAATTACCCAGATTTTTAGAGATGAGAATCATCCGGCGGTTTTATCAGTAACCTTGCCAGAGCAAAATGAAGCAGCAAACGCACTCGAAAGAACTGTTTTTGATCTGGGCGAGCAATTGAGCTTGATTTCTGGCAATACGCTGGTTAATAACCAAACCAATCATTTGATGTTTAATCTGGAACGCAATAGTAATAATGTTGTGTATGAGATTTCTGGCAACAACCAATGGATTGCTTTATGGGCAAAATACAAATTACTGATACTCGCCGGCACTTTGGTTCTAATTTTTATGGCATATTTATATGTGCGCGCCAAGGTTAAACAATCGCAAAAAATTATCAATTAAAAATATGCATTTACATAAACGTTTGTGTGCCTTTGGCATTTGTCTGCTTTTTACCGTTGGCCAGGCTTGGTCAAGTGGTTTTCCAATGCGGAAGGGGAAAATCTTACTTGCTCCATATTTAAGTTATTTTACTGCAAATGGTTATCGGGATTTATCTGGCCAGAAATTCAGTTATGGCAACAATGGAAAATATACTTCGGTAACTGCACAGCTTTATCTGGAGTATGGTTTAACAGATCGGTTGGATCTTGTAGCCAAACTGCCTTTAAGTGCAGCGCGCTATCGAGACGATTTCCAGAACAACAGCAATACTTCTTTAACTGATCTGGAATTGGGATTGAAATACAATTTCGCACAATTTAATCAGGATAAATACTATTTTTCAGGTCAGGCATTGGCCAATATTCCCATGTACAGCAATAGTAAAATGCCTTTTGCCGGATATGGACAATTCGGAACAGAACTTAAGCTGATGCTGAGTGGAAGCCCTTCAGATAAATCTTATTTTAATGTAGAAAGTGGCTATCGCCAATATTTTGGGAATAAAGCTGGCGATGTTGGTCAGATTACATATTTGGCTACTTCTGGCTTTTATCTGGGCAAAAACAATCAGATTACCGGAGAATTTAGCGGCGTAAGTTCATTTAAATCCGCGCAGTTTAATCCAACAAATCTGGCATACAATACACAATTTACTTTTGTTAAAGCGAGTTTAGGGTTGGGGCAAAGAGTAGTAAAAGACAGTTGGGTTTTCGCCGGGCTTTTTCACGATGTGTTTAACCGCAATTCCGGAATTGGAGAAGGTGTAAGTTTAACAGGGATTATCCGGTTTTAATGGTGAAAAAAGATCGATTTCTGTTAAGTGAAGTATTGGTTGAACGTGCATTAATTACGCGCGGTCAAAGTACGGACATTACTGCATTTGCCAGTGCCAACAATTTATCATTTGTAAAAATGGCACTTAACTTTGGTTACGTAAGCCGAAAAGCCTATCAGAAATGTTTAGAACAGGAAGGATATGTTTTTGCAGATATCCGTAACGAAAAAATTGATCCGGAGGTTGTTGCAGCTGTAGAACTCATGCAGGTAGATAAGAATCTGATTTTGCCGTTGCATTTAGAATCTGGTGTGCTTACGGTTGCAGTTGCCGATCCGACTTTTAGCGATGTTTTGCCGCAACTGGCACAGAAGTTTAATGCCGAATTGCAGGTTTTAGTTGCGTCTGATTTGGATATTCTTTGGCTGGCACATAAATTTCTTGGCGAGAAATACGTAAAATCTGCTGTTTTTGATTTGCTTAACCGCGATCCGGATAGTTCTGCGCTGGTCACTTTTACGTCTAAACAACTCGTCGTTATTTTTATTTCACTGGCCTTAATTACCACGGCACTTTTTTTAAGTTTTATAGATACAACCATTATTATCAATATTGTGGTGAGTACCTTTTTCCTGGTCGCAATTGTGTTCAAACTGTTTCTGGCCTTAACGGGATCAAAATTTGAATTGTTTCAGGTGGTGAGTAAGAAGGAAGTTAAAGCATTGAAAAACGATGATTTGCCCGTTTTTACCATTCATCTTCCGGTATATAAAGAAGATAAACTGATCCGTAAACTGATCTGGAATTTGCAATCATTGGATTATCCACGCGAGAAATTGGATATTAAATTGCTGATAGAGGAAGACGATGATAAAACACTCAATGCCGTTCGTGATCTGGATTTCCCTGCGATTTTTGAGGTTGTTGTTGTTCCGTTTCATATGCCAAAAACCAAACCCAAAGCGTGCAATTATGGCCTGCATTTCTCTCGTGGTAAGTATTTAACCATTTATGATGCAGAAGATATTCCCGATCAGGATCAGCTGAAAAAAGTTGTACGTTTATTTGAAAAGCTACCCCCACATTTTATCTGTATACAATGTGCGCTCAATTATTTTAATCGGAATGAAAATATCCTGACCAGAATGTTTACGCTTGAGTATTCTTACTGGTTTGATTATATGTTGCCAGGTTTAGATACATTGAATATCCCCATCCCGTTAGGCGGAACAAGTAATCATTTTAAGTTAGAAAATTTAAGAGAACTTGGGGGCTGGGATCCATTTAATGTAACCGAAGATGCAGATTTGGGTATCCGCGCATTTGCAAAAGGCTATAAAGTTGCGCTGGTAAATTCTACCACATATGAAGAAGCGAACAATGAACCTTTCAACTGGATCAGGCAGCGTTCGCGCTGGATAAAAGGTTACATGCAAACCTATCTGGTGCACATGCGCAATCCGAAAAAGCTAATTGATAAAATTGGATGGCGTGGCTTTTTAGGCTTTAATTTCTTTATTGGCGCCACACCACTTACATTTTTGGTTTATCCGCTATTGTTGTTGCTGTTTATATCTTATCTCGTTTTTGATTTGAAAAACATGCGCACCATTTTTCCGGATTGGGTATTGTACATTTCTATTTTTAATCTGGTGATTGGTAATGTATTGATGATTTATGTAAATATGCTGGCGGTATTTAAAAGGCGCTATTACGAGTTAATTCTATTTTCGTTATTTAACCCGCTGTATTGGCTTTTGCATTCCATTTCGGCCTATAAAGGACTGTGGCAATTAATTACCAAACCCTTTTATTGGGAAAAAACCAATCATGGTTTAAGTAAAGTTTCTACACATCAAAAAAACGGAATAGGATGAAAATAAGCCTGACAAAAAACACCGTTTATACAACAGCTGTATTGCTTTTTGCTTACTACCTTTTTGTGGCCTACCAGATTTTCAAAAATGGAACTTTTAGCAACGAAGGTTTGTTTTATGCAGAAAAAGCAGCACTTCTGGCAAATAAAGATTTAGATAAACTCAAACTGGTAGGTTTGGTTTTTCCGCAAATCCCGTTTATCTGCACCTGGCTTTTTTCTATATTCAATCAGGTATTTGCTCCATTTGCTGCATCTGCTGCGGGTACAGCTATTCTATTTTATGTAGTAGTTAGCTCTATCGGAAATCATCCCTCCAGAAATTGGTTATTCCTGGGTATTTTGCTCACGTTTGTTTTTCATCCGGGCTTTTTATTTGTTGCCGTTTCCGGCAAAAGCATTTACATGATGCTGATTTTCTTTTACCTGTTTATATCTAGTTTTTTCAGGTATTTTAAATCCAATACTTCTTACCACATTTCGCTGGCCAGTATTTATTTTACATTACTGATTTTTTGTAAGTTTAAGTTTATCTGGCTGGTGCTTTTTATCCTGCCGGTAATTTTTGTTTCGGCTTTGCAATCTATGCAGATTGGGCAATATTTCTTTCTTGATCGTATAGCATTTGCATTAAATTCTGTCTCCATCCGCCGGAAGTTGGTCAATAAAACCATCGCCGTTTATCTGGTGATTTTTGCTCTGCCTTTAACCACACTCTTTATTTATAAAATTCTGAATCAGATGTATACCGGCGATGGAAATTTTTTTCTGGATAGCCCGTATGCAAATTTCTCCGCAATTGTAAATCAGACCGAAAATTTTGAGGGCTTTCTGAAAAACAGATTAAATGTTTTTCTGCCCGAGGTGAATTTTTTAACCAGCGTACGCGTAATGGTTTATGCACCTTTGCTGTTGTTTTGTTTAGCCATATTTAAAAGCACATTGCGCAATATGTTTATTGTGCTTTCGCTGTTTTTCTTTGTAGAATTTCTGAAGATAAAATACGCGGGTGTATACATTCCGATAGAATATTATATTGCTTTTATTTGTCTCTCCTGGGCAATCATATTAAATTCTAGTCAAACACGCACAATACGCTATACGGAGCAGTTTTATATCGCCATTATTTGTGTGCAGATGAGTACAGGTTATTTGATGATGGCCGGTTCGCATATTCCTGAAGAACGAAAATATGCAGCATCGATGAAGAATTTTATGTTGCAAAATAAAACAGAACATCAGAATGGAGAAACACGAATTGCGAACTATGTTAAAAAGCTTCCATACAATGTTTCAATACTAGCGGATGATGCAACTGCGTATCGGATTATTGCATTATCGGCACCTGCCAAACGCTTTCTGGTGCCTGCACAGAACCGTTTCCTTTCTGCATTTGAACAGCCGGAAACATATGTTCAATATATCCTCATCAATAAAAGAGAAAGTGTACTCAGCAATTTTAGTTTGCTTTCGCAAAATATGTTACTCAAGCTTGATCAAAAACAAGTTGACTACAAAACCTGTATAGAAGATCAGAACTGGATGTTGCTTCAGCTGGTTAGAAAATAAAAAAGGAAGAGTTCATCGCTCTTCCTTTTTTCGTTAACAGAATAATTCCTGTTCATCCCGATCGGCTGTCGGTATTTTTTTGAGAAAATCATCGAAAGATGACCCAATATTGTCAGAATAAATTCCGTAAGCATCCAAAATGTAACCCAGGTTTTTATCCTGATCTTCTACCAGATAAAGAACCGAATTGTCTGCAGGGTCAGAATCGCCCTCAAAACGGTATGTCTTAACAATGGTCAAATCTTCGGGTTTATATATTTTTCCGGTTTGACTTTGCATCTTGCCATGATCCGTGATTTTAAGCTCGTTATCTTTTCCTTTAAGCCTTAATTTCTCCAAAATCTGGCTCAAAGTGTTCATTGCTGTTTGATGTTCCATAGTAATATGATTTGATACTTGCAGAACACCTGGCAGATGCAAAAGGTTTTCAATTGCCAGCTATATCTAAAACCAAATGAGCAACAAGATGTTAATCTGTAAACTAAATTTAATAATGATGAAAAAATCTCTTCTCACACTAGCTGTTGCGGGTTTGGCTTTACTTACGGCCTGCACCAAAACAGAAAAAGAAATTGCAAGTGCCACATTGGCCGAAACAGCGGATCAGTCTAAAACAATTGGTACTGCAAAATTTTACCAATTGGGCGATGGTAAGATAAAAATGGATATAGAAATGAATTATGTTGCCCGCGCAGATAGTAATGTTGCAGTCCACTTTCACGAGCATGGAGATTGCGGTAATATGGGCGAAAATACACACGGCCATTGGAATCCAACAAAAGAAGACCACGGGAAATGGGGTTCTGAGCATTACCATAGCGGCGATATCGGAAACATTATGTTAGATGCAAAAGGACATGGAACGGTATCCGTTACTACCGACCGGTGGAGCATAACCGAAGGCGATATTAAAAACATTATTGGCCGAGGCATTATTGTGCATGGCGGAACTGATGATTATAAAACTCAACCTACCGGAAATTCTGGTCCGCGTGTAGGTTGCGGAGTCATAGAAGCCGTAAAATAACAACGGTGCAGCGTTTAAGAAAAAGGTGATTATTATTGATCACCTTTTTTTATGCAATATGTGTTGGTTTGTCATCATTCTAAAAAACCTAAAACGTATGGCAACTTTAAACGAATCTTCAAACAGCAAGGCTGTAAAAGGAAGAAGCAAAAAACCGGTACCACGTGTAGATTTAACCGCGATGGTAGACCTGATGTTTTTGCTCACCACATTTTTCATGTTGACCACAACACTAAGTCAGCTTAATGCTGCAGATGTGGTAAAGCCCGATAAAAGCGATGATACAGTAACGGCCGATTATCCTGCATCCAGAACGATGACCATTCTATTGGCAAAAAACAGCAATGTTGTCTATTACATGGGCACCAGCAAAAATGCAAAAATGGCCGTTACAACTGTGGCCAATATTCAGCAAGAAATATTGGTTAATATGCAGGCCGTTCATTCTGCAAATGCCAAGGCAAAACATCTGCTTGTGATTTTGAAACCCACTAAAACCGCCAGGTTTAAAGATTTTGTAGATCTGATTGATGAAATGAAAATTGCAGATGTAAAATCTTACGCCATTGATGATGACCATCAAACTCTGGAAGAAATTCACTTTTTGAAACAGAAGGCGCTTTAAAGGCTTAGAGTATTTGCGAATAAAAAGAATAGCGTAACACAGACATTCAATGGTTAAAATGAATGACAGTATTAAAGCATGTTCTTTTTCCTAAAACCCCGGTTTATATGTTTTAAATCGGGGTTTTTGTTTTATTAAATGCCTGTTAAGAATCATTTACATATGTTTAATACTACACAATAGCATGCAATATTACTACATTCGTATCAGTGCTTGGCCAAGCCTAGGCGTCATCCTGAAAAGCCTTTAAAGAGTAGGGAAATCAAATCACAAAAATCCTATTATGAAAAGATTAGAATTAAACAAGCTGGGCGTACAAGAAATGAACACAACTGAAATGTCTCAAGTTGAAGGTGGTGGTATTGTTAACGATACATTAACTCAACTTTTGGCTTCATTAAGCGGAACTTTAAACGCTGTTGGCGCAGACACTTCTTCATTCCTAAACAAAACTGTAACCAACGTTTTGAAATTGGTTTGGAGCTTATAAGCATCATTATTTTAACCGTTATCCGCAAGGGTAACGGTTTTTTAATAATATCTCTATGCCTTTAACCACATACTCAACAAACAAACTTTCTAATACTGCATTGGTTTACCGTTTCAAAATCAGTAAATCCAGTCAGGCTATTTATTCTACTACTGTGATCATTGTGCTGATTACATTAGCGGTGTTGCCGTTTATTAAAATCCCGATCAGCGTAAAAGGCAGCGGTATTTTACAATCTTCTATAGAAAAAACAGAATTGACTGTTCCGGTAAACGGCAGGTTGATTGTATACAAGCTAACAGACAATAAAAGACTAAAACAAGGTGATACCTTATTGGCAATTGATGCAGGTTTGCCCAAACAGCAAGATGCGTTGGTAGAAACCAGAAAAAAACAGATTATAAATTTTCTTAATGATATAGATGTGTTACTGTCTTTTAGAGCAAGTGCACAAAATTTACAAACCGGACAATATGCCGCATCATGGCAACAATATGCACAGGAATCCAAAAACGCAGGAATATCCTATCGTCAGGCAACAACAACGTTTGCACGTTACAATAAATTGTATCAGAATAAAGTGCTCACGCAATCCGAATATGAAAAATATAAATACGAGTTGGAACAAGCAGAATCTGCTTATTTAATGGTTCGTACAAAATATAAAACCCAATGGCAAACAGAGGCAAACGGATTTAGAAATGAGCTTCGCCAGCTTTCTGGTCAGCAGGCAGAGTTGGAAGAGCAAAAGAAACAATACGTTTTACGCGCACCTGTAAATGGATCTGTGCAAAATTTAGCCGGATTGCAGAATGGTGCTTACGTATTTGCCAATCAAAAAATTGGGGAAGTTTCGCCAGATGCTGGTTTAATCGCTTATTGTTACATCCAGCCGGCAGATATCGGACTGATTAAAAAAGGTCAGGAAGTACGTCTGCAAATCAATGCCTACAATTACAACCAATGGGGATTGGCTTCTGCAAAAGTGATCGATATTTCTGATGATATCATTATTTCAAACGGCAACAAACCGGTGTTTAAAGTTAAATGTGAGATAGACCAGAATTTTCTGCGCCTTAAAAATGGCTACAAAGGTTACCTGAAAAAAGGAATGGATTTTACCGCGCGCTTTAAAATTACCAAAAGAAGTTTATACCAGCTTTTATATGATAAAGTGGATGATTGGGTAAACCCGAACGTAACAGAGAAAATTTAAGGCTATGAGCATAAAAGTTAAACAACGTGACATTACCGATTGTGGTGCGGCTTGTCTGGCTTCTGTAGCAGAACATTATAAACTCGCGCTTCCTGTTGCGCGCATACGCCAGCTTGCCGGAACAGATAAAAAAGGAACCACAATTTTGGGCCTTGCAGAAGCTGCAGAAAAGCTCGGTTTTGAAGCCAAAGGTGTTAAAGCGCCTTTTGAAAGTTTGTTTAAAATCCCTAAACCCGCAATTGCGCACGTTATTGTAAAAGAAATTCTTCAGCATTATGTTGTAATCTATAAAGTTGGTAAATCTGTAATCGAATTTATGGACCCGGCCGATGGGCAGATGCATCAGAAATCGCATGAAGAATTTAAAAAGGAGTGGAGCGGAACATTGTTGTTGCTGTTGCCTGCCGAAGATTTTAAAGCGGGAACTGAAAAAGAAACCATCAAAGGACGATTTTGGAACCTCATTAAAGCACACCGGCCGGTTTTAACACAAGTGCTTTTTGGGGCAATTGTTTATACGATTCTAGGTTTATCAACCTCAATCTTTGTGCAGAAAATTGTCGATTTCGTATTGGTAGACAGCAATAAAAACCTGCTTAATTTAATGGGCGTAGCTATGGTTGTGATTCTGCTGGTTCAGCTTTTTATCGGCCTAGCCAAAACAATATTTACCTTAAAAACCGGCCAATTAATTGATGCCAGATTAATTTTGGGTTACTACAAGCATTTGCTTAGACTGCCACAACAATTTTTTGATACAATGCGTGTAGGCGAAATCATCTCCCGGATTAACGACGCAGTCAAAATAAGAGCTTTTTTAAACGATGTTTGTGTCAACTTTTTGGTTAACATCTTTATTGTGGTGTTTTCTTTCGCCATGATGTTTACCTATTACTGGAAACTTGCTTTGCTTACGCTTTCGGTTATTCCGCTCTATGCACTGATTTATTTCCTGACGGATAAATTGAATAAACGCACTCAGCGGATCTTGATGGAAGATTCTGCCGAGCTTGAGTCGCAACTGGTAGAAAGCCTGAATGCCGTTGGCACGATTAAACGTTTTGGTTTAGAAGAACATGCAAATGAAAAAACAGAACATCGTTTTATTAAACTTCTTCAAACAGGTTTTAAATCAAATATTAATGCACTCGCATCTGGAACATCAAGCGAATTTATTTCGAGGTTTCTTACCATTATATTATTGTGGATCGGCGCAGGTTTTGTTTTAGATAATTCTATAACGCCGGGAGAGTTGCTTTCATTTTACACCTTGATCGGGTATTTTACAGGTCCGGCTTCTGCACTTATCGGGATGAACAAAACCGTACAGGATGCCGTAATTGCCGCCGATCGTTTGTTTGAAATTATGGATTTAGAGCGAGAAAAAGACGAAAACCAGATTGAACTTGATGCCGAAAAAATTGGTGATATTTATTTTGAAAACGTCACCTTCAGGTATGGTACCAGACTTGCGGTTTTTGAAGACCTGAATCTTGTGATTCCAAAAGGACAGTTTACGGCAATTGTTGGCGAAAGTGGTTCTGGAAAATCGACATTGATGTCTATCCTGCAAAATATTTATCCTATACAGCACGGAAATGTCCGCATCGGGAAATACGATCTTAAATACATCAGTAATGCTTCGCTCCGGAAAATCGTTTCTGTAGTGCCACAACAAATAGATTTATTTGCCGGCAATGTAATTGATAATATTGCAGTTGGCGCAGATGAGCCCGATATGCAAAAGATCATAGATATTTCTACCAAGCTTGGTTTAATCGGTTTTATAGAAGCTTTACCGAAAGGTTTTCAAACTTATCTTGGCGAAAATGGAGCAACGTTATCTGGCGGCCAGCGGCAGCGTATCGCTATTGCACGCGCATTATACCGAGATCCTGAAATTCTCATTCTGGATGAAGCCACATCATCACTTGATTCAGCATCAGAACAGCACGTGCAGAAAATGATCGCTTTGCTTAAAGAACAAAAGAAAACGGTTATTGTAATAACGCATCGATCAAGTACGCTGAATAACGCAGATAAAATTATCGTTATAGATAAGGGAAAAGTTATTGAGCAAGGGCTACATAAAGAACTCGGCTACAATCTGGCTTAAAGTATTGTAGATATAAGGGCAAATAAAAGCCCTCCGTTTTTTAAACGGAGGGCTTTTATTTTTTGACTTATTTACAAGCCGAACGCTGTTTTAACCTGATCTACATAATCTAGTTTTTCCCAGGTGAAGAGGTCAACTGTTACGGTTTTTTCTTCTCCGTTTGGTGCTCTGAAGGTTTTCTCTACAGTTTCTGGTGTACGGCCCATATGTCCATAAGCAGCAGTTTCGCTATAAATTGGATTTCTAAGTTTCAAACGTTGCTCGATAAAATACGGGCGCATATCAAAAATTGATTCTACAATTTTTGCAATTTCTCCATCGGTTTTGTTCACTTTAGAAGTGCCATAAGTATTAATGTAAATACCCATTGGTTTTGCTACACCAATTGCATAAGAAACCTGAACAAGAATTTCTTCTGCTACGCCTGCAGCCACAAGATTTTTCGCAATATGGCGGGTTGCATAAGCCGCGCTTCTATCTACTTTACTTGGGTCTTTACCAGAAAAAGCACCACCGCCATGCGCACCTTTACCGCCGTAAGTATCTACAATAATTTTTCTTCCGGTTAAGCCGGTATCGCCATGCGGACCACCAATTACAAATTTTCCGGTTGGATTAATATGGTATTGAATAGCATCATTAAACAAATGCGCATACTGTGGATTGTCTTTTATGATTCTCGGAATCAGAATTTCAATTACGTCCTGTTTGATTTTAGCCAGCATTACACTTTCTTCATCAAAATCATCATGCTGTGTAGAAATTACGATAGCATCGATACGTACAGGTTTGTTGTTGTTATCGTATTCTAAAGTCACCTGACTTTTAGCATCCGGGCGCAAATAAGTGATTTGATCATTTTCGCGTCTCAAAACAGCCAGTTCCTGCAGTAGTTTATGAGAAAGATTTAATGCTAAAGGCATATAATCTTCGGTTTCGTTTGTTGCGTATCCGAACATCATACCTTGATCGCCTGCACCTTGCTCTTCTTTATTGCTGCGGTCTACACCTTGATTAATATCTTGAGATTGCTCATGAATTGCAGATAATATACCGCAAGAGTTGGCCTCAAACATATATTCACTTTTCGTGTAACCAATTTTTTTGATAACATCGCGGGCAATTTGTTGCACATCCAGATACGTTTTAGATTTTACTTCACCTGCCAAAATCACTTGTCCTGTGGTAACAAGAGTTTCGCAAGCAACCTTCGATTCTGGATCAAAAGCAAGGAAGTTATCGATTAGCGCATCAGAAATCTGATCGGCAATTTTATCTGGGTGACCTTCAGAAACGGATTCTGACGTAAATAAATATGACATTTATTAGAAATTAGTAATAAAATAAACGATTTAAAAATGCCAAAACCCCTGAAAACAGGATTCAAATTGATTGGAGGAGGTATTAGCACTTTTTTTTAAGTGGTTGCAATCCGGTTCTTTTTAAAGGAACATAGCAAATCAATCCACTTTCTTGCGTGCAAAATTAGCATATTTTCTTTATTTCAAAAATTATAGATTATTTTGTGCCCTCATTCTTTTGGCTTTGCGGACAAAAACGAACATCTTATTTATCATCAACCCGATTTCGGGCGGAAAGGGCAAACAACGTATCCCAGACTTTATAGACAAGTATTTGGATAAAGAAAAGTTTAGCCCAAACTTTGTTTTTACGGAGTATGTTGGTCATGCCACAGAGCTGACGGACGAAGCTGCCAACAAAAACTTTGACATAATTGTGGCAGCCGGCGGCGATGGAACCATAAATGAAGTTGCAACCAAAGTGCTCCAACATGGAAAAACACTGGGCATTCTTCCACTTGGTTCCGGAAATGGTTTGGCTCGTTTTCTTAAAATTCCTAAAAATCTTCGAAAAGCACTTCAGTTGATTAATGCAACTAAAACAGACCAAATTGATAGTGCAACCTTTAATAAAAAGGCTTTTTTCAACCTGGCAGGAATGGGATTTGATGCCCATTTGAGTTCAGTTTTCTCGGAAGATAAGAAAAGAGGCCTGAGCGGATACGTCAAATTGGGATTGAAAGAGATTTTTAGTTACAAAGCGCAAAATTACCAGATTGATATTGATGGTATAACGTACAACCGGAAAGCTTTCGCTGTAACGGTTGCCAATTCATCCCAATACGGAAACGACGTATATGTGGCGCCGAATGCTTCTGTAAAAGATGGTTTACTAGACGTTTGCATTATTAAACCTTTTCCTATTCTGAAATTACCTGTTTTAAGTTATGTGATGTTGCGGGGAACTGCAGAAGCATCTGATATGATTGAAATTATTAAGGGTAAAAACATCCGTATCCAGCGCGAAAGCGACGGGGCGGTACATGTGGATGGCGAACCTTTGCAAATGCCTGCGGATATTCAAATTGAAGTAAAACCACAATCGTTACGGGTCATCGTACCTTAATTATTTTACGTTATGAAAAAGAAGAACAGTTTGAGCGACTTAGGCGGGATCATGTTTTCTACAGATCCGGATTTTAAATATGAAGAGGAAGTGGATGACACACCTTCATTGCCAAATAATCAGCAGGATTTGCGCGTAATGTTAGATAAAAAGAATCGCGGAGGCAAAGCCGTTACACTCATTACAGGTTTTAGAGGCCAACAAGAAGATTTGGAAAAACTTGGTAAGATGCTTAAAAATAAATGCGGCGTTGGTGGTTCTGTTAAAGATTGGGAAATCCTGATTCAAGGTGATGTACGCGATAAGGTGATGGCTATACTTCAAAAAGAAGGGTATATAGCAAAAAAAGCCGGGGGGTAAATTTTGTTTTGGCCGTATTCGGCAAGTAAAAAGCAATAAAAAAGCGAATTTTAATGGTATTTTATTACTGTGTTTCTTGATGGCTTAGTGTATTTATATATTTATTTAAAATATTTTTTATTGAATTAAATCACTGTAAGTCAGCTGTTTGCTTATTGTGTATTTAGTACAATATGTAAATAGTTGACTTGAAATAGGTTTAATTTTTCCTTTTTCCTGCCTACCTTTGTTGTCCTAACCCGTTAAGTATGAGCAGGAGACAACTATCCGTTCCAAATTTGAGTTATCTGAATATCAGCGATGATACGATCATAAAGTATCAGTTATCTGCTGCTGAATTAATCCAGGATGCCATAAAAAATAATGAAGGCACTCTTTCGTCTGCTGGTGCTCTGGCAATAGACACTGGAAAATTTACCGGCCGATCGCCAAAAGACAGATTTATCGTTTATGACGATATTACTGAAAATTTGGTTTGGTGGGGCGACGTCAATATTAAAATCGATCCGAAATATTTTGACCAGTTGTTCCAAAAAGTAACGGATTATTTAAGTGAAAAAACAATTTACGTACGGGATGCCCATGCTTGCGCAAATCCGGATTATGCGTTGTCCGTTCGCGTGGTAACGGAGAAAGCATTTCAAAATCTGTTTGCATTGAACCTTTTTATCCGTCCAAGCGAAGCAAGTTTGGTGGAAACTCCAGAATGGACGGTTATAGCTGCACCAGGTTTTATGGCCAACCCAGAAGTAGATGGCACCAGACAAGAGAATTTTTCGATTATTAATTTTTCGAAAAAAGTGATTCTTATAGGTGGTACGGGTTACACAGGAGAAATTAAAAAAGGCATTTTTTCGGTTTTAAATTTTGTACTGCCGGTTTATAAGAATATTCTGCCAATGCATTGTTCGGCAAATGTAGGTGCTTCTGGTGATACAGCTATATTTTTTGGCCTTTCCGGAACAGGTAAAACGACGCTTTCGGCAGATCCTGAACGTGGTTTAATCGGTGATGACGAACACGGTTGGAGCGAAGATTCAGTATTTAATTTTGAAGGCGGTTGTTATGCCAAATGCGTAGATCTTTCTGAAGAGAAAGAACCACAGATCTATAACGCGATTAAATTTGGATCCTTGCTGGAGAACATTAACTATTACCCTGGTGGCCGTGAGGTTGATTTCAGCAATATCGATAAAACAGAAAATACAAGGGTTGCTTATCCTATACATTATATAGATAACGCAGTACTTCCGTCTGTTGCTGCACAACCTTCGAATATCTTTTTCCTTACTGCAGATGCATTTGGCGTGTTGCCGCCCATTTCAAAACTAACTGTTGAACAAGCTATGTTTCATTTTATGAGTGGGTATACAGCAAAAGTTGCAGGTACAGAAGCTGGTGTGGTTGAGCCTCAACTTACCTTTTCTGCCTGTTTTGGAAAAGCATTTTTGCCACTTCACCCAGAAAAGTATGCGCAATTGCTTGGAGAGAAGATGAAGCAACAAAATGTAAATGTTTGGCTGGTTAATACAGGATGGATAGGCGGTGCCTATGGAATTGGAAAAAGAATGCGTTTGTCATACACCCGCGCAATGATTACCGCTGCAATTAAAGGAAAATTGGCGCATTCAAATTATCGTCAACACCATGTGTTTAAATTAATGATGCCATTAACTTGTCCGGATGTGCCGGATGAAATTTTAGATCCCGCAAAGAGCTGGAACAATCAGGAAGAGTACTTTTTGAAGGCTTATGAATTATCCGACGCTTTTTTTGAAAATTTTAGACAATTTGACAAGGCTACTCTTTAACAAGGTGTTAAGAACGTTAAAATTATGTTAAAACCCCTTTAAAACGCTTTTTTTGCACGAAAAATTTGCAATTCGTATTTTTTTTAGTTTTTATTGTGGAAGAATTGCCTCCGGCTGAGGCAATTTTTTTGTTATACACGCTCTTGTGTTAACCGTAAACTAAATATTAAGTAACGATTTGATTGTTTATCGATTTATTAATTTGTAATTTAAAATCAATTTATAAATTTGTTTTTCGCAACATTATCAGGTAACATTCGTTGTGTGTAGTACAAAAAGTAAAAAAAGCTAAAAAATTAAAAACAAGAACTAAAACTAAAAATTTAAAAAAAATGGCAAACGCACCAAAACCAACAACTGTTAAGAAAGAAAGCTCTTCTAGTGCTTCAAATGTATTTGCAACATTAGTTATTCCAATTTGTATTGTGATTGGTTTTATCATTTGGAGATATGTATTAGGTGATCCAAGTAACTTTATCGATAACAACAACGAAAATTTACCATTACCTAACAACTATCCTGGTACAGCTTTTAAAGGGGGTCCGATCGTGGCGGTTTTAATTGGATTGTTATTGACTACAATCGTTTTCTCAATCGAGCGTTTTATTGTTATCGGTAAAGCAAGCGGAAAATCTAGTTTAGATACTTTTATCATCAAAGTAAAAGGTTTATTGAATGCTGGTAACATCGAAGCTGCAAAAGCAGAATGCGATAAACAACAAGGATCTGTAGCTAACGTAATCAAATCTGGTTTGAAAAAATACAGCGAAGTTGAAGCTGATTCAAATTTAGATGTTGAACAATCTATCGTTGCCATCCAAAAAGAAGTTGAAGAAGCTACTGCTTTAGAAATGCCTATGTTGGAGCAAAACTTAACTATCATCGCTACCTTGGTATCAATCGGTACTTTGATCGGTTTATTGGGTACAGTAACAGGTATGATCCGTGCATTCGCCGGTTTGGCTAACTCTGGAGCTCCGGATCAAGCAGCTTTGGCGGTAGGTATCTCTGAGGCATTGATCAACACAATGACTGGTATCTCTGTATCAACTTTGGCAATTATCATGTATAACATCTTAACTTCTAAAATTGATAAATTAACTTACGCAATTGATGAAGCTGGTTTCAGCATCGTTCAAACATACGCTAGTTCGCATAAATAAGAATTTTGAAAATATTTTTACCGGCTTTATGGAAAACCGGGAAAAAGTTCATCATTGTTAAAAAACTAGTAAAAAAATATTATGCCTAGAATTAAAGTTAAAAGAACCAGTACAGTAACAGACATGACCGCCATGTGCGACGTGGCCGCGCTGTTGCTTACGTTCTTCATATTAACGGCTACGGCAAGACAACCTGAACCTTTGGCGGTATCAACTCCTTCTTCAACGTATGAGTTTAAAGTACCGGCAGAAAATAACGCCACTTTAACAATTGGCCAAGGTAAGGTGTTCTTTGAGGTGGCCGGACCTGCTGTCAGGATGAGGACGTTGGAATTAATGGGCGAAGAGTATAAAATCAACTTCACCCCAGAAGAAAAAACAAAATTTAGCGGACTTGGTAGTTTTGGTGTACCAGTACAAAGTCTGAAAGACTTACTCGCAATGGGTAGTGCGGATAGAATGAAGCCTGGAATCCAACCTGGAATCCCTGCAGATTCTACCAATAACCAATTAAACTCTTGGGTGCTTAACGCACGTAAAGCAACCTCTGAGATTAATAACCAAGCCATGCGCGTGAGTATTAAAGGAGATTCTAAAGAAGAATATCCTGTAGTCAAAAAGATTGTTGACATTCTTCAGAAACAAAAAATCAATAAATTTTTATTGGTTACTAATGCTGAAGCAAAAAAGTAATAAGAAATGGCAGAATTAAATACAGGCGGGAAGAAAGCCACACCAAGGGTTGATATGACTCCGATGGTGGATCTGATGTTTCTTTTGGTAACATTCTTTATCTTGACTACAGTAATATCTACACCACAAGCAATGGATATTGTTAAGCCGGATAAAGACGATAACAACCAAGACAACAGATTAGAGCTTAAAGCAACAAAAACCATGACTATCCTTTTGGGTAAAAATGATAAGGTAGCTTGGTACATGGGAGAAGCAGGTAAAACTGCTCCAACTTATGAGAGCTTAGCACAAGTTGACAAGGCGATCATTCAAAACAGAAAAGTTGCAGATGCATCTGGAGTTGCTGGCGATTTCGTAGTGTTGGTAAAACCAACAAGCGGTTCAACGTTCAAAAACTTCGTAGATATTATGGATGAATTGGAGATATTAAAGGTGAAAGTTCGTCAGATTGATGATGATAACATCTTAGATAGCGAAAAAGAGTCGATGAAATCGCAAGGAATTTTATAAACAAGTAAAACATTAATCATGTCAAAATTAGATATATTCAGAAAAGAATGGCTTGAGGTTGTTTTTACGGATAAAAACAAAAATTATGGCGCGTACCAATTGCGTAAATCAAATGGTACAAACACAACCAAAGCTTTATTAATTGGTTCGGTCGTATTTCTTGTTTTGTTCTTTTCTCCAAAAATCTATGGGTTAATTAAAGGATCCGGAGATCAGGAAGAAGAGCAAATGAAAGCTCAGGAAGTCGTAATTGCACCGCCACCACCGGTAAATCCGGAAACACCTCCACCACCACCGGTAGAGCCACCGCCACCAAAAGTGGATCAGGTTAAAATGCCACCTCCAATCGTAAAGCCAGATGAGCAAGTACGTGATGAGGAGCCACCAACCGTAGAAAAATTGAAAGAAGCTGATCCAGGTCAGCGTGACATCAAAGGCGATCCAACTGCAGACATTGTAATTGCTGCACCAGTTGGTGAGGGACCAAAAAGAGAAGCTGCAGTTGCGGTAGATGATAACCAGGTTTATGACTTCGTTAGTATCGAAAAACAACCAGAATTTCCAGGAGGTTTGGCTAAGTTCTACAAGTACTTAGGTAATGCAATCAAGTATCCGCCAATGGCACAAGAAAACAACGTACAAGGTAAAGTATTCTTGTCTTTCGTTGTGGAGAAAGATGGTAAATTAACCGATATTACAGTAACACGTGGTTTGGGTAGCGGAACTGACGAAGAAGCGATTCGTGTATTAAAAGCGAGTCCACGTTGGAATCCGGGTATTCAAAATGGTAAACCTGTAAGGGTAAAATACAACATCAACGTTAACTTTACATTGAACTAAAAGTAAATGTTAAATTTTGATATTTTTAAGCAAAAATCGCCTAAACAGCGGTTTTTGCTCATTTTAGGGCTAATCATGTTTGTTTTTTATGTGATCCTCGGCCTCGCATTTATCTTTTGGACAGCGCTTCCACTTAATATTGATAGAGTATATAAAATTCTAATCGGTATATTTTTGATTGTTTATGCTTTTATCAGACTATTGAGTTTAGGTAGAAGAGACTAAGTTATCCCCTTATGAAGAACCTGCTATTCATTTTATTATTGTTGGGCTTTATATCCTGTAAACAAAAGGATAAGGATAAAGAAGAGGCGACTACACAAGGCTATACCAGTGGTAATCTGGATATTCTTGTTGATGAAAGTGTTGGGCCTATCGTACAAAAAGAAATGGATATTTTTAGTTTAGATTATCCAAAAGCAACCTTTAGTACTGTTTTCAAGCCTGAGCAAAAGATTATTACATCTTTCCTTAACGATAGCATCCGGGTGATTGTATTGCCTCGAATGCTCACAAAAGAAGAAGAGAAGTTTTATCAACAACGCAACATTCGAATCAATACCTTACGTTTCGCTATTGACGGTATTGCTTTAATTACAAATAAAGATAATATTGATAGTACAATTAACGTTATAGAGGTGATTGACGTTTTACAGGGTAAAAAAACAAACAAAAAACTGATTTTTGATAACGCTTACTCCAGTACATTTCATTATTTTAAAGATTTGGCCCAAATAAAGGAGTTCCCGAAACAAGGTGTTTATTCGAAAAATTCAAGCAATGAGGTCATTCGTTTTGTTGCAGAAAATAAAGATTTTATTGGTATATTGGGCGTAAATTGGCTGTCTGAGAACAATACAGAGGTTTCCGATGCACTTGCTAAGATTAAAGTTTTAGGTGTAAAGAATACAAAAGGCGGTATCGGAGACGATAATTATTACAAGCCAACACAACAAAATCTAATAAATGGTGTTTATCCTTTTCTAAGAAATATTAATATCATTAATTGCGAAGGCAGAGGTGGCTTAGGTACAGGATTTTCAGTTTGGCTAACCAGCCAACGCGGGCAACTGCTTGTTTTGAAGTCCGGACTTGCACCACATAAATTAATGCCGAGAGAGATTAACGTAAAAAAAGAATAGTAAATAAATAAATCATAAATCGAACCACAGAGTATAAATTGCTCTAGGATTAATTAAAAAAACAGGAAAATCCGATGAAAATTTTAAAGAAAGCAATAACCTTAAATGTAGGTTTAGTGTTGATGGGTTCTGCAGTTTTTGCTCAAAATTTAAACGACGCGAAAAAAGCGATTGACGCTGAACAGTATCAAAAAGCTTCATCAATGTTGAAATCATTGGTTAGCTCATCTAAAGACGGTGAAACATTTTATAACCTTGGCTTAGTTTACCTAAAAACGGGTTATATTGATTCGGCTAGAACAGTGTTTACACAAGGTTTAGCTGCGGATCCGAAAAACAATCTAAATCTGATTGGCTTAGGAGAAGCTGATTTATTGTCTAACAACCCTACTTCTGCTAAAACGAATTTCGATAAAGCAATTGAAGTAA
Source organism: Pedobacter terrestris (assembly GCF_052343045.1). NCBI lineage: Bacteria > Pseudomonadati > Bacteroidota > Sphingobacteriia > Sphingobacteriales > Sphingobacteriaceae > Pedobacter > Pedobacter terrestris. The sequence continues at coordinate 4,931,259 of NZ_CP180264.1, forward strand.
ATAAAAAAGACTACAAAACGTATTTAAATATCGGCCGTGCGTATTTGGCACAAGATAAACCATCTGACGATGTGTCTAAGCCAGATTTCGAAAATGCAATTGCCAATATCACTAAAGCAGATGAATTGGATTCTAAGGATAAAGATGCAGATGTATTCTTGGCTTTAGGTGATGCATATGCTTTACAAAAGAAAAACTCTGAGGCGTTAGGTCCATACATGCGTGTTACTGATGTTGATCCGAACAACAGAAGATCTAAAACACAGATTGGTAAAATGTACAAGGAATCTAAAGCATTCCCTGAAGCAGAGAAAGAATTAAATGATGTAATTACTGCTGATCCAAATTATGGCCCGGCTTACCGCGAATTGGGCGAGTTGTATTTGATCTGGGGTAGCTTTGGCGTAGATAAAGAGAAATCTGCTAAAGCGGTTGAGAACTACAAGAAATATATGGATTTGACGGACAAATCTTTGGAGTCTCAGTTGCGCTATATGCAATTCTTATTTTATGCAAAAGATTTCCCTACTTTACAGCAAGTAGCATCTAGCGTACAAGTACCTGCAGATAGCCCAAAAGCGGCAGTTGTAGCAAGGTTGAAAGGTTGGTCTGCTTATGAAAATGAAAATTATCCACAGGCACTTACTGATATGACAGATTTTTTCGCGAAAGAAAAAGATCAGTCTAGAATTTTAGCAAACGATTATCTTTATTTAGGTAAGTCTCAACTTAAAGCTGGTCAAGATAGCTTGGCTCTAATCAATATCGAGAAGGCTGTAGAAAAAGATTCAGTAAACGCAGATGCTCTAGCAGAAATTGCAAAAAGCTACTTTGATGCAAAGAAATACGACAAAGCAGCTCAGATTTACGAAAAAGCAATCAAAGCTAATCCTAACGGAAAAGGGTCATTATATAACTACTATTATGAAGCATTAGCATATTATTTTGATTATGCAGGTAAATATAGTGCTAAGCAGAATCCGACTAAAGATGGTTTGGTAAAAGCAGATTCTGCAATTGCAAAAGTGACTCAATTGGCACCAGACACTTATGATGCATATCTTTGGAGAGCTCGTATTAATAGTTTAGCTGATGACGAGAAAGATCCAAAAGGCTTAGCAAATCCACACTTCGAAGAGTTTATCAAAAAAGTAAGCGAAAAACCAGAAGTTGCGACAGCTAATGCTAAGAAACTGTCTGAAGCCTATGACTCTTTAGGTGGATTCTATTACTATAAAGATAAAGATAAAGCAAAAGAATATTTTGCTAAAAGTATCGAAGTATATCCATCGGGAACTTTTGCTGCTGCTAAACTTAAAGAGTTGAATGCTCCTGCAGCACCAGCAAAAAAAGGTAAATAATAATTTTAAATAGCAATTAAGAAAAGGCAGAGTTTGGTTACTCTGCCTTTTTCTTTTACTTTTGCATCAAAATATGTCAATTATGCAAGTTCAAAGCGCCCCTATAGATTTTTTACCTATTATTTTTCAGGTTATTGTGGCTCTAGGTTTTGTGGTAACTACGTTGGTTGCTACTCACTTTTTAGGTCCAAAACGCAAAACCAGCGATAAGCTGGAAACTTTTGAAGCCGGTATTAAAGTTGTGGGTAATGCGCGTCAGCCATTCTCTATTAAATATTTTGTTGTAGCTATTCTCTTCGTACTTTTTGATGTTGAAGTGATTTTTATGTACCCTTGGGCAGTAAACTTCCGATCATTGCGTATGGAAGGTATGATTGAAATGTTCATTTTTATGGGTACATTATTGCTTGGTTTTATCTATGTAATCAAGAAAAAAGTTCTCGACTGGAACTAATTCTATAATTGCTGCTACCTGTCTTTGCTCTACTACATTTCTGTTGAAATGAAACAGGAAGTTAGTGTGTAGCAGGTACACTAACAAAAGCCATACAGACCTATTTAGAAAGGTTCTAAATCAATGTAAGCTAGTTCAATTACCTTTTAAATATTGTAATTTTGCTGCTCATTCCTTAATTGGGAATGAGCATTTTTTGTTTTTAGACATGAGTGAAATTAATATAGTAGATGCGCCACCGGGAACCGAAGGGCCTGGCTATTTTGCCACTTCCCTGGACAAAGTAATAGGCTTAGCCCGCTCAAATTCATTGTGGCCTTTACCTTTTGCAACTTCTTGTTGTGGAATCGAATTTATGGCAACCATGGGTTCTCATTACGATTTGGGTCGTTTTGGCGCAGAACGTTTGAGTTTCTCCCCACGCCAGGCAGACGTTTTAATGGTTATGGGTACTATCGCTAAAAAAATGGCGCCAGTACTTAAACAAGTGTATATCCAAATGGCAGAACCACGTTGGGTAATGGCAGTTGGCGCTTGCGCAAGCAGCGGAGGAATCTTCGATACCTATTCGGTATTACAAGGTATTGATGAGGTTATTCCCGTAGATGTTTATGTTCCGGGTTGCCCGCCAAGACCAGAAGCAATCCTAGACGGCTTTCAACGTATTCAGGATTTGGTGAAAAATGAATCGGGAAGACGACGTAATTCTGACTATTATAAACAACTTTTAGGTCAATACGGCATCAAATAATGGAAGAGACTACGTTAAATAACGATATCCACGTTAAGCTGACTGAAAAATTTGGTGAGAAAGTTACGGCTGTTTCAGAGCCATATGGCTTATTAACCTTTGTAACCTATAAAGATGTGATCATTAATGTGCTTTCGCATCTTAAAAACGAACTTAAATTTAATTTCCTTACAGATATTACAGCAGTGCATTATCCGGGAAAGGATCACGGAATTGCAGTTGTTTACCATCTTAATAATATGGTAGAACGTGTAAGAGTTAGAATTAAAGTTTTTATCTCTGAACAAGATCCAACAATCCCAACAGCAACGTCGGTTTGGTTAGGAGCCAACTGGATGGAGCGGGAAACTTACGATTTATTTGGGGTTAAGTTTGAAGGACATCCTGATTTGCGCCGTATTCTAAATATGGACGATTTAGGTGTTCATCCAATGTTGAAACAATATCCATTGGAAGATCCGAACAGAGTTGATAAAAAAGATGAATTTTTTGGAAGGTAAGCTATGAATCATAACCATCCCGTATTTACAGATAACGACCCGCAAAGCGAATTGGTTACCTTAAATTTAGGTCCAACTCACCCCGCAACCCACGGTGTATTCCAAAATGTATTGCAGTTAGACGGTGAGCGTATAGTTAGCGGCGTTTCTACCATCGGATATATTCACCGTGCTTTCGAGAAGATTGCGGAACATCGTCCGTTTTACCAGATTACTCCTTTAACAGATCGTTTAAACTACTGTTCATCGCCAATCAACAATATGGGCTGGCACATGACCGTAGAAAAATTATTGAATATTAAGTTGCCAAAACGTGTAGACTATCTTCGCGTTATTGTAATGGAACTTTCACGTATCGCCGATCATATTATCTGTAATACGATTATTGGTCAGGATACCGGCGCAACAACTACTTTCCTTTATTTGTTCCAGTTTCGTGAACATATTTATGAGATTTTTGAAGAAGTTTGCGGCGCACGATTAACAACAAACATTGGTAGAATTGGTGGTTTCGAAAGAGATTTCAATGATATTGCCTTCGCCAAAATCAGTAAATTTCTTAATGAATTTCCAAAGGCGCTTAAAGAATTTGAAGCCTTGCTAAACCGTAACCGTATTTTCATCGATCGTACGGCTGGTGTGGCTGAGGTGACAAAAGAAAAAGCGCTTGAATACAGCTGGACAGGGCCGCTTTTACGTGCTACTGGCGTGGATTACGACGTTCGCGTTGCCGATCCGTATTCATCTTATCAAGATTTTGATTTTGAAGTTCCTGTAGGTACAAGTGGAGATATATATGATCGTTATCTGGTGCGGAACGAAGAAATGTGGCAAAGTTTGCGCATTATCGAACAAGCGCTAGAGAAAATTAAAGCCGAGCCAAAAGGCATATTTCATGCCGATGTTCCGGATTTCTATCTTCCTCCGAAACAAGAAGTTTACAACAATATGGAAGCATTGATCTATCATTTCAAAATAGTGATGGGCGAAATAGATGCACCAAAAGCAGAAGTTTATCACGCTGTGGAAGGCGGAAATGGCGAATTGGGTTTTTATCTGATTAATGATGGCGGCCGTACACCTTATCGTTTGCACTTCCGCAGACCAAGTTTTATAAATTACCAAATGTTTGCTCCGATGAGCGAAGGCATGTTATTGTCTGATGCCATTATCAACATGAGTAGTATGAACATTATTGCAGGAGAATTAGATGCTTAAAGTAGAAGAAACAGCACCTGTAGAGTTTTCATCAGAATTGCTGGCCAAATTTGATGACGTTAAAAGTCGTTATCCGGAAGGAAAACAAAAATCGGCATTACTGCCCTTGCTACACTTGGTACAAGCCGAATTTCTTTGGGTAAGTACATCAGCAATGGATAAGGTTGCCGAATATTTAAACATTCAGCCGATTGAGGTTTATGAAGTTGCTACATTTTATACAATGTACTTCTTAAAGCCACAAGGTAAATATGCTTTAGAAGTTTGCCGTACAGGCCCTTGTTGCCTTGTTGGGGCAGAAAAGATTCTGGCACATCTGGAAGAAAAGCTTGGCGTTAAAGAAGGCGAAGTTACGGCAGATGGGTTATTCAGCTTTAGAGGAGTTGAATGTTTAGCTGCTTGTGGTTTCGGGCCAGTTTTGCAGATCAGTCCAGAGTATACATTCTACGAAAACCTGACAACAGAAAGCGTAGATAAATTGATTGAAGATTTAAAAAACAAATAACCCCCGGCTCCCGGAAAAGGGAGTTTTGATAACGAGGGGAAAAGTCCCCTTCAGGGGATTTAGGGGTATAAATAATGAGCCGTAAATTACTACTAGAGCATATAAACGTACCAGGCATTAACACGCTTGAAGTTTATCGCCAAAAAGGCGGATACCGCGCTGTGGAGAAAGCCTTGAAAACTTTGACTCCTGAAGATGTTGTTGAGGAAGTTAAAAAATCTGGTTTGCGTGGGCGTGGTGGTGCAGGATTTCCTACCGGAATGAAATGGAGCTTTTTGGCCAAACCAGAAGGTGTTGCAAGATATTTGGTTTGCAATGCTGATGAATCTGAGCCAGGAACATTCAAGGATCGCTTTTTAATGACCCATATCCCACATGCATTAATTGAAGGAATGATAGTTTCCAGCTTTGCTTTGGGTGCTAAAGTTTCTTATATCTACGTTCGTGGAGAAATGATGCCTCAAATCCGTATTCTGGAGCGTGCAATTGCTGAAGCAAAAGCTGCAGGTTGGTTGGGTAAAAATATTTTAGGTTCAGGTTACGACCTCGAATTGTATGTTCAGCCTGGGGGCGGTGCTTATATTTGCGGTGAAGAAACTGCCTTATTAGAATCATTAGAAGGAAAACGTGGAAATCCGCGTATTAAACCTCCTTTTCCGGCAATTGCTGGCCTATATGGTTGCCCAACGGTAGTAAATAACGTAGAGTCCATCGCAGCTGTTGTTCCCATCATTAATGACGGTGGAGAAGAATATTCAAAAATTGGTATTGGTAGAAGTACAGGGACGAAGTTGATTTCTGCATCAGGAAACTTAGTTAGGCCTGGAGTTTATGAAATTGAATTGGGCTTGCCTGTTGAAGAGTTTATTTACTCTGACGAATATTGTGGCGGTATTGCCAACGGAAAACGCCTAAAGGCGACAGTTGCAGGTGGTTCATCTGTGCCCGTACTCCCAGCAAACCTTACGCTAAAACTGGCGAACGGCGATCCGCGTTTGATGAGTTATGAATCTTTATCTGAAGGTGGTTTTGCTACCGGAACAATGATGGGTTCTGGTGGTTTCATCGCATTTGATGAAGATCAGTGTATTGTTAGAAATACTTGGAATTTCGCTCGTTTTTATCATCACGAAAGTTGTGGACAATGTTCTCCTTGCCGTGAAGGTACAGGATGGATGGAAAAAATCCTTCATAAGATAGAACATGGTCATGGCTCTATGGATGACGTTGATTTGTTGTGGGATGTACAACGTAAAATTGAAGGAAACACCATTTGTCCGCTAGGAGATGCAGCTGCATGGCCGGTTGCGAGTGCAATCCGTCATTTTAGAGATGAGTTTGAATGGCATATTAAAGAACCGGTAAAAAGTCAGCAACAGAATTACGGTTTGGCAGATTATGCAAAGCCGATTGAAAAAGCGCCGGTAACGGAAGAAAAATAATTAAGGCTACTATTAAGCATCACGTCATTGCGAGGAACGAAGCAATCCTAATGCAATAGTGAAAAAAGAAATAAGATTGCTTCGTGCCTCGCAATGACGGCAAGAGCATAAATAATAAGATTACCATTAACCATGAGTGAAAAAGTTAAGGTTACGATAGATGGAATAACAGTAGAAGTTGATAACGGAACAACGATCCTGAATGCTGCACGGCAAATTGGGGGAGAAATTGTTCCGCCAGCAATGTGTTATTATTCCAAATTGCAAGGCAGTGGCGGTAAATGCCGCACTTGCATTGTTAAGGTGACTAAAGGTTCGGAAAAAGATCCCCGCCCGATGCCAAAATTGGTTGCTTCATGCCGTACCACAGTAATGGACGGGATGGAAGTACTCAATATCACTTCGCCGGAAGTGTTGGAAGCACGTGCCGGAGTGGTAGAAATTTTGTTGATCAACCATCCACTGGATTGTCCGGTTTGTGACCAGGCAGGTGAATGCGATCTTCAGAATTTAGGTTATGAGCATGGTTTGCAGAAAACCCGTTATGAGTTTGAACGCCGTACTTTTGATCGTATCGATATTGGCGATAAAATTCAGCTGCATATGAACCGTTGCATTTTATGTTACCGTTGCGTATTCACTGCCGACCAAATCACCAATAAACGTGTTCATGGTATCTTAAACCGTGGTGATCATTCAGAAATTTCAACCTATATCCAAACAGCTGTTGAGAACGATTTCTCCGGAAATGTTATTGATGTTTGTCCGGTAGGCGCATTAACAGATAAAACGTTCCGGTTCAGAAATCGTGTATGGTTTACAAAACCCGTAGATGCACACCGCAACTGCGATCACGAAAAATGCAATGGTAAAGTAACGCTTTGGTACAAAGGAGAAGATGTTTTACGTGTAACTGCGCGTAAAGATCAATTTGGAGAAGTTGAAGAATTTATCTGTAATACTTGCCGTTTCGATAAAAAAGCAACCTCTGATTGGGTAATTGAACATCCAACGCATATTGATGATACTTCGGTTATTGCGTCTAACCATTACGAAACATTAAAGCCTTTGCCGGTTATTAAACCGAATGCAGCTTTGCAAGCAGCTAATGAAATTGAATTACATAAAACAGTAAAATACTAATGGATACCGGTTTTATTATAGAAAAATTTATTCTGGTTGCCGTTATTTTCGGAATCAGTTTAGTCGTAGCCATGTATTCTACATATGCAGAGCGTAAAGTTGCGGCATATTTGCAAGATCGTTTGGGTCCGGATAGGGCAGGTCCTTTTGGCATTTTGCAACCATTGGCTGATGGTGTAAAAATGTTTATGAAGGAAGAAATTATTCCGGCAACTTCCAATAGGTGGTTATTTATCGTTGGTCCTGGCTTGGCTTTACTTTGTGCCTGTATTGGTACAGCAGTAATTCCATGGGGAAGCCCGGTAGAAATCGCTGGTAAAATTGTTCCGCTTCAGGTTGCAGATATTAATGTCGGTGTTTTATACATCTTTGGCGTGGTATCACTTGGTGTGTATGGTGTAATGATTGGCGGTTGGGCATCAAACAATAAATATTCGTTGTTAAGTGCCATTCGCGCTGCATCTCAGAACATCAGTTATGAGATTGCAATGGGTTTATCTATCATCGCATTATTATTGGTTACCAATACTTTAAGTTTGAAAGATATTGTAGATCAGCAACATGGCTGGAGATGGAATGTATTGTATCAGCCGCTTGGTTTTATCATTTTCATGGTGTGCTCATTTGCAGAAACCAACCGTGCACCTTTCGATTTACCAGAATGTGAAACGGAATTGATTGGTGGTTATCATACAGAATATTCATCAATGAAACTCGGTTTTTATCTATTTGCAGAATACATCAATATGTTTGTTTCTTCTGCAGTGATGGCCGCTTTGTATTTCGGTGGTTATAATTATCCAGGTATGGATTGGATTGCTGCACATTGGGGACCAACATGGGCACCATTGTTTGGTACCGGAGTTTTCTTTTTGAAAATTGTACTGTTCATTTTCTTTTTTATGTGGGTACGCTGGACAATACCGCGTTTCCGTTATGATCAATTGATGAATCTGGGATGGAAAGGTTTAATTCCTTTAGCCATTGCAAATATTATAGTAACAGGTGTTGTGATTGCGATTATTGAGAAGTTTTAATTATGGAATCATTAAGTAACAAGAAAAAAGTACTGGAACAAAAGCCGCTGAGCTTTATGGAGAAAATGTACCTACCAGCAATTGCGAAAGGTATGGGCATTACCATCAGTCACTTATTTAAAAAAGAGGCTACCGTTAGATACCCTGAAGTAGAACGCGAATTTTCGACCAATTTTAGAGGAATGCATTCTCTTAAACGCGATGAAAATGGAAAAGAACGTTGTACGGCTTGTGGTTTATGCGCATTGTCTTGTCCGGCAGAAGCCATTACCATGATTGCTGCAGAGCGTAAAGCGGATGAAAAACATTTATATCGTGAAGAGAAATATGCAGCTACATATGAAATTAATATGTTGCGTTGTATTTTCTGCGGTTTGTGTGAAGAAGCTTGCCCGAAAGAAGCCATTTACTTAGATGGCCCAATTGTGCCGGCCGATTATTTACGTAAAGATTTTATTTACGGAAAAGATAAATTGGTTGAAGCGCCGCTTGAAGTAAAAAAATAATTTAACTAATCGTCATTGCGCGGAACGAAGCAATCCTAAAGCAATGGTTTGAGAATAAGATTGCTTCTTGCCTCTGTTAAAGGAGATTTAAAATAACAAATTAATGAGTACACAGGTATTCTATTTCGTAGCCACATTAAGTATCATCTTTTCGCTGATGGTGATTTTTGCAAAAAATCCGATTCACAGCGTTTTGTATCTGATCCTTACTTTTTTCACATTTACCGTTCACTACGTATTGTTGAATGCACAGTTTTTAGCCGTTGTAAATTTCATTGTTTATATGGGCGCAATTATGGTGCTTTTCCTTTTCGTATTGATGTTGCTGAATCTCAACAAAGAAACAGAACCGGTAAAATCCCCATTGATCAAAATTGTTGGAATAATTGCCGGAGGATGTCTGATCGTTACTTTGATTGGTTCGTTAAAATCAGCCAGTATTACAAATCCTTTAATCCTTAAAAATCCGGGATTAGGTCTGGTAGAGAACTTAGGAAAGGAACTTTTTGGTCCGTTCCTGTTGCCGTTCGAGTTGTCATCTTTATTGCTCTTGTCTGCAATGGTTGGCGCAGTTTTATTATCTAAAAGAGATGAGGTAGAAGCATAATGGAAAATTTAACTACACAACTTCAAGGCGTACCGCTTAACCATTACATTTATTTAAGTGCAATCATTTTTACGATTGGCGTAATTGGTGTATTAACAAGAAGAAATGCAATCGTTATTTTTATGTCAGTAGAACTGATGTTAAATGCCGTTAATCTTCTTTTAACCGCATTTTCGGTACACAGCAACGATCCTTCGGGTCAGGTTTTCGTATTCTTTATTATGGCTTTGGCTGCTGCAGAAGTTGCGGTTGGTCTAAGTATTATCGTAATGGTATACAGAAATACGAAATCAATAGATATTAATGTTTTAAATCGCCTTAAGTGGTAAATATATAGTAAGAATGACAATAGAACAATTGATTTGGTTGGTTCCATTACTTCCTTTTTTGGGGTTTGTAATTAACGGACTGGGCAGAAAATCTTTATCTAAAGGCCTTGTTGGAGTTATCGGAAGTGGAGTAATTCTGGCTTCTTTTATCATCAGCATCGTTATTTTCTTTAGTTTACAAGGCGATACGCAAAAAACCCACGAGGTATTTTTATTTGATTGGATTAGCGCAGGCAGTTTGCACATTCCACTTTCATTTTTGGTCGATCCGCTAAGTTCGATCATGTTATTGATTATTACCGGCATCGGATTCTTAATTCATCTGTATTCTACAGGTTATATGCACGATGATGAAGGATTCGGTAAATTCTTCTCTTACCTGAATCTGTTTGTTTTCTTTATGCTTTTATTGGTATTGGGATCAAACTACATTGTAATGTTTATTGGTTGGGAAGGTGTGGGCTTGTGTTCTTACCTGTTAATCGGGTTTTGGTACACCAATAGCGCATACGCATCTGCTGCAAAAAAAGCATTTGTAATGAACAGAATTGGTGATTTGGGTTTTCTACTCGGAGTTTTCCTGATGTTCAATTTTTTCGGAAGCGTTGAGTTTTCAAAAATATTCCCTCAGGCGGCTACTATGCTTCCGGGCAATAACACTTTATTCTGGATAACCATTTTATTATTTATTGGTGCGTGTGGTAAATCTGCGCAATTGCCGTTATTTACCTGGTTGCCAGACGCGATGGCCGGTCCAACACCAGTTTCGGCTTTAATCCATGCGGCAACAATGGTTACTGCAGGGATTTACATGATTGCCCGTTCAAGTGTATTGTTTGATTTGGCTCCTGTTACGCAAAATATCATTGCAATTATTGGTACCGCTACGGCCTTAGTTGCTGCAATAATCGCACTTACACAAACTGATATAAAGAAGGTTTTGGCTTACTCTACCGTTTCTCAGTTAGGTTACATGTTTTTGGGCTTGGGTGTTGGTGCATATACCGGATCATTTTTCCACGTATTGACACACGCATTTTTCAAAGCCTTGTTGTTTTTGGGTGCCGGTTCAGTTATACACGCCATGCACCACGAACAAGATATGCGCCACATGGGTGGATTGAAATCTAAATTGAAAAACACTTACGCAACGATGATGATCGGTACCATCGCAATTGCGGGATTGCCGCCGTTTTCTGGTTTCTTTTCTAAAGATGAAATTCTGGCAAATGCTTTTGAACACAATAAGGTTCTTTGGGCAATTGGTCTTTTCACTGCGTTTCTTACTGCTTTTTATATGTTCAGAATGATGTTCCTTACTTTCTTCGGAAAATACCGCGGAACACATCATGAAGAAAGTCATATTCATGAGTCTCCGGCCTCAATGACAATTCCATTAATTGTGCTAGCCATTCTTGCTGCAGTTGGTGGAGCATTGAACATTCCACACGTTTTTGGTGGAAATACCTGGCTTGAGCATTGGTTAAGTCCGGTTGTTGCCCAACATGAGTTAAATTTGGATCATACCACAGAATATGCTTTGATGGGTGTTTCGGTTTTGGCTGCATTAGCTGCAACAATCTACGCATATAGCAAATACGTAAAAGGTGCACATGTGCCCGTTGCCGATGAAGCGCCACGTTCTGCTTTAGCAAAATTATCATACAACAAATTTTACCTGGATGAGATCTACGAGTTTTTAGTTACAAAACCGTTAGATGCATTGTCTAAATTTTTCTATAAAATCATCGATAATAAAGTTATTGATGGTATTGTAAATGGTTTAGGTTGGGGAACAAATGAAACCAGTAAAGGCATTCGTTTGCTGCAAAGTGGAAATGTAGGTTTCTATATTTTTATGATGGTTTTTGGAATCATCGCATTGCTGTTATACACTTTATACATATAAAAAGGGTTCAAAAATAATAATGGAGCAACTTTTACTACTTATATTTCTACCGCTTGCAGGTGCTGTTATCTCTGCATTTTCGGGTAAGTCGGCCAAGATCGTCTCTACGGTTTTCGCCGTAATTTCTCTGGGTTTGGCTTTGGTTATGGCAGGTAATTTCATTCCTGATGCAAGCACACAATTTGAAGCTAATTTGCCATGGATTGCCGATCTGGGCATTCGTTTTCATGCCGGAATTGATGGCATCAGCATGTTAGTTGTATTACTAACCAATATTCTAATTCCAATTATCATCTTATCTAGTTATAAGCACAAATACGAAAACTCAGCAGCTTTTTATGCGCTGATTTTATTTATGCAAACGGGTTTGCTTATCGTATTTACAGCAATGGATGCATTTCTATTTTATATTGGATGGGAAGCAGCATTAATTCCGATTTATTTTATCTGTGCCATTTGGGGCGGAAAGGACCGTGTTAGAGTAAACATGAAATTTTTCGTGTATACAATTGCGGGTTCACTTTTCATGCTAATGGGGATTATCTATCTGTATTTACAGAATCCTGCTCATAACTTTGAGATTCAGGCTTTTTACCATTTGCCGTTAGATGCAAGTCAGCAAGGCTGGATTTTCTGGGCCTTTTTTATTGCCTTCGCTATAAAAATGCCGATTTTTCCTTTCCATACCTGGCAACCAGATACGTATACTGTTGCACCTGCACAAGGTACTATGTTGCTTTCTGGTATTATGTTAAAAATGGGGATTTACGGGGTGATCAGATGGTTGTTGCCTATCGTGCCTCACGGAGTACAAGATTGGTCTGGTTTGGTAATCACTTTGTCTATCATCGGAATTATTTATGCCTCAATTATTGCTTTTAAACAAAAAGATGCAAAACGCCTGGTTGCATATTCATCTATTGCTCACGTCGGTTTAATTGCTGCCGGTATTTTTGCCTTAAATCAACAAGGTATGCAAGGCGCAATGATGCAAATGCTTAGCCACGGTATTAACGTTGTAGGTTTGTTCTTTGTACTAGATATTATATCATCCAGATTAAAAACCAATAAAATAGAAGAGCTTGGCGGTTTAGCTAAAGTTGCGCCACAGTTGGCTATTGCCTTCTTAATTATCGTTTTGGGAACAGTTGCTTTACCAGTAACAAACGGTTTTATTGGCGAATTTCTGTTGCTTTTAGGCATTTATAATTATTGTGCCTGGGCTGCAGCTATTGCTGGCTTAACCATCATTTTTGGTGCAGTATATATGTTGCGCACTTATCAGAATGTAATGCTTGGCAAAACAAATTCGCTTACGTTAACTTTTACCGATATTCAAGGAAGCGAAAAGTTGGTACTATTTATCATTTGTGCGTTGATCATTGTTTTGGGTGTTTATCCAAAACCTTTGCTGCACATCACAGAGGCATCTGTACAACATTTATTAGAACAGGTAAATCAAAAATTAACATCAGTAAAATAAGCAATGAATATAATTATAACCATTAGTATAACCGCTTTTGTAGTGCTTTATGCCGGATTGTTTAAAGCAAACAAAGCGTTATTGCCGCTTACTGTTATCGGTTTGCTTACCGCACTTGGATTTACCTTTGCAGCCTGGAACAGTAATATTGTTCACTATGATATGATCAAAGGCGATAATTTCGCACTTGCATTCTCCTCAATCTGCATTATCGGTACTTTATTGATTTTTCTACTAACCCAAAACTACTTTCACTCTAAGAGCGATAACATTGCAGAATATTATACATTAATCCTTTTTGCCCTGGCGGGGATGATCATGATGGTATCTTATAAAAACATGGCTATGTTATTTGTAGGACTTGAAATTATGTCTGTGAGTTTGTATATCCTTGCCGGAATACGTAAAAAGGATTTTGCCTCTAACGAAGCTTCATTAAAATATTTCTTAATGGGTGCTTTTTCTACGGGCTTCCTACTTTTCGGAATCGCGTTAATTTACGGTGCGTCTGGTTCTTTCGATTTAGATAAAATACAGGCTTACCTGGTTAACAATAATCAGAACATCTCTCCAATTTTTTATCCGGGTGTGATTTTGATGATGATTGGTTTAAGCTTTAAAGTTGGTGCAGCACCTTTCCATTTTTGGACACCAGATGTATATGAAGGTTCTCCAACCTTAATTACTACATTCATGAGTACTGTTGTTAAAACAGCAGGATTCGCCGCTTTTTTAAGATTATTTGCAGATGCTTTTGCACCGCTTCACGATTTTTATGTGGTTCCGCTAATGGTTATTGTTTGCCTTACCTTATTTATCGGAAATGTAACCGCATTATTTCAGAAAAACTTCAAGCGCATGCTTGCCTATTCAAGTATTTCACATGCAGGTTACTTATTGTTTTCAATCATTGCATTAACAGGCAATTCTGCCAATAATGTTTTGGTTTATGCAGCAGCTTATACTTTTGCGTCGATCATTGCATTTGCGGTTTTGATTCTTGTGAAGCAAAAAGTTGGAAATGACAGTTTCGACAGTTTTAATGGCTTAGGCAAGAAAAATCCATTTGTTGCAATCTGTTTAACCATTGCCATGCTTTCTTTGGCGGGTATTCCGCTAACGGCTGGTTTCATTGGTAAATATTTGATGTTCTTAAATGTAATGCGAGAGTACCAGGTGTTGCTTGTTGCCTTCGCCATCTTAAATGCATTAGTTGGTTTTTACTACTATTTTAGAGTTATTGCTGCAATGTGGTTTAAAGAAGGCGCAGAAACAGAGTTGAGTGCACCGATTCAATACAAAGTTGTATTGTTGCTTTCTGCATTGGTAACAATCATTTTAGGTATTTATCCGGCATTTGTTTTAAACCTGATTTAATAAACATCATTGTTAGAGAATTATTTGTAGTTTTACGAATAATTGAATATGCACGATTTTTGGACTAACCTGCATCACCTTATTGATCCCGAGAAATTATTGAGGGAGGGCGGTTTCTATCTCGTCGCATTTGTAATTTTTGCGGAGACCGGTCTGTTCTTTGGTTTCTTTCTTCCTGGCGATTATCTTTTGTTTCTCGCCGGAATGTTTGTAGCTACAGGCAAATTAGATGTGAATATTTTTGTACTGCTGGTTGGTTTATGTGTAGCCGCAATTTCAGGTAATTTTACTGGTTATTGGTTCGGGCGTAAAACTGGCCCGATGTTGTACACCAGGAAGGATAGTCTATTCTTTAAAAAGCGTTACCTCAAAGCAGCAGAAGAATATTATCACAAACAAGGCGCCTTCGCATTAATAATGGGACGGTTTGTGCCAATCGTACGCACATTTGCACCAATATTTGCCGGTGTAGTAAAACTCGATTTCAAACGTTTTGCATTTTATAACGTTCTGGGTGGTGTACTTTGGATCTGTTCATTAACCCTTTTGGGCTATTTTCTGGGCAGAAGATTCGAAAAAGAAATTAACGATTACTTATTATATATTATTATTGGGTTTATCCTTATCACAACTATTCCATTATTCATTACATTTGTAAGAAATAAAGTGGCGAAAAGTCCGGATGAGGAAAAAACAGATTTAGATTAAAAAATGGCAAAAGACGATCACCACGCTTGGCATAGCGTATCTCCGGGCAGTAACCTTCCTGAAACGGTTAATGCAATTATTGAAATCCCTAAGGGCTCAAAAGCAAAATACGAAATAGATAAAGAATCAGGTTTAATTAAATTAGACAGGGTTCTTTTTTCATCTGTAATGTATCCTGCCAATTACGGCTTCATTCCACAGACCTATTGCGACGATAAAGATCCATTAGATATTTTGGTTCTTTGTTCAGTTGATGTGTATCCAATGACTTTAATTGAAGCTAAAGTTGTTGGCGTGATGCACATGGTTGACAATGGCGAGCAAGACGATAAAATTATCGCAGTTGCTGCACATGACATGTCTGTAAATTATATTAATGATTTGGATGAATTGCCTCCACATCAAATGAAAGAAATTGTTCGTTTCTTCCAGGATTACAAAGCCCTAGAAGGGAAAAATGTAACGATTGAACATTTATTGGGTGTTCGGTATGCACATAAAGTGATTAAGGAAAGTATAGAACTTTATAATACTACATTTAGAGAATTAGCTTAATGGATTTACCCTCGGTCAGTTTGTTTTTAAATTTTGAGTTAGGTACGATATTATTCCCCAACCAATTGTTGCTCGTGGCAACAGATCCGGCAGATTCTTCTGGTATTGGATGGCGGTTATTCTTCGCATTATTTTTGGTGTTATTAAACGGTTTTTTTGTTGCAGCAGAGTTTGCAATAGTAAAAGTTCGGGCATCGCAAATTGAAATCAAAGCAAAAACTGGCAGCCGGGTTGGCAAAATGGCCAAAACCATTATTCATAATCTAGACGGTTATTTAGCCGCTACACAGTTGGGCATAACGCTTGCATCACTCGGCTTGGGTTGGGTTGGTGAAGACGTTATGCACACTATCTTTAAAAACCTTTTTGACAGCTTAGGTTGGGGTTTCAGTGAAGCATTTATTCACTCTGCATCCACAATTGTGGCCTTCTCGGTGATTACAATTATGCACATCGTTTTCGGTGAGCTGGCGCCAAAATCATTCGCCATTCAGCGCCCGGTTGCAACAACTATGTTTGTATCGGTTCCGCTTCAGTTATTTTACGTGGTATTTAAACCGTTTATTTGGGTACTTAACAGCTTCGCTGCCGTAATTTTGAAACCGTTTGGGATAGACACATCTGCTGGGCACGAGTCTTTGCACAGTACAGAAGAATTACAATATTTATTAGATCAAGGAAAAGAAAGTGGCGCATTAGACAATAACGAGCACGAGTTGATCAAAAATGTGTTCGACTTTAACGAGCGTGTAGTGAAAAACATTATGGTACCACGAACCAAAATTTCGGGTATTGAACTTGCATCGGATAAAGAGGAAGTTATCGATACAATCATAAAAGAGGGCTATTCACGGTTGCCTGTTTATGATGAAATTATGGATAAGATTGTCGGTATTATTCATGCAAAAGATATTCTGCCTCTTGTGGCATCAGGAAACGGTAGCTGGACGCTTAAAGACATTATTCGCAAACCGTATTTTGTAACGGAGACCAAGAAAATTAATGATTTGATGAGCGAGTTGCAATCCAACAGGATTCAGATTGCCATTGTACTAGATGAATTTGGTGGTACTGCGGGTATGGTTACACTTGAAGATATTGTTGAAGAACTTGTTGGAGAGATTCAGGATGAGTATGATGAAGAAAAGCCATTGGTAGAAAAGGTTTCTGATAATGAATTTATCGTAAGCTCATCAGCTACAGTGTATGATGTAAACGAATATCTACCACACGATTTGCCAGAAGACGAAGATTTTGATACCATCGGAGGGCTGGTCTCTCACATATTTGAACGCATTCCAGAAGTTGGAGAGAGCACAGATTCCTACGGTTACCTGTTTACCATTCTTAAAAAAACAGATCAAAATATTGAAACCGTTAAACTAGAAATGGTGATCAGCAAAGAAGATATGGTTGATAATCATTAAGTCTGATTATGCATATTTTCTACACTCCAGATATTTCAGGCAATTCTTATCAACTTAATGAAGAAGAAAGTAAACACTGCATAAGGGTTTTGCGTCTATCTGTCGGCGACGTTATTCAGCTTGTAGATGGAAAAGGTGGGTTTTACACCGCAGAAATTACTGCTGATAATCCTAAAAAAGTTGGTTTAAGCGTCCTAAAAGTCCAAACGGAGTTTCATAAGCGCAACCATTACCTTCATATTGCTGTTGCACCCACTAAAAATATAGACCGTATAGAGTGGTTTTTAGAAAAAGCAACAGAACTTGGGATTGACGAAATTACGCCGATCATATCCGATCGCTCTGAACGTAAAATTGTTAAAGAAGACCGGTTAAATAAAGTTATTACATCTGCGGTTAAACAATCTATAAAAGCATATCATCCACAATTAAATGACGCCATTTCTTTGGATCAGTTTTTAAAAACTCCATTTGATGGTGAATGTTTGATTGCGCATTGTATAGAAAGTGAGGAGAGCGGGGAAAAAAAATATATTTCAGATCTGATCGAACCACATGGCCGTTATCTGATCTTAATTGGACCCGAAGGTGATTTTACACCTGCAGAGGTAGAAACTGCTTTGAATAAAAACTTTAAACCACTAACTTTAGGTGAAAACAGACTTAGAACAGAAACGGCGGCACTCGCAGTGTGTTTTGAAGTCAATTACCTAAACCGATAGTGCAATTGAAGAATCGTCCAAATACTGCATTCCCTTTTCTTTCAAAAAATAGTGTATTCACGTCCGTTCTGTGCATAGTTGTTTTTGCATTACTTTCGTCTTTTAGTACAAATACACCCAGTTACCGTATGGCGAAATTAAAATATAACGGCGGTGGTGATTGGTATGCCGATCGGACGGCACTTCCAAATTTGATTGCTTTCTGCAATTCAAATCTTAAAACCAATTTTTATCCTGAAGAAAGCACAGTTGAAGTGAGTAGCAAAGAGATATTTAATTATCCTTTTGTTTACATGACTGGGCACGGAAATGTTGTTTTTAACGATCAGGAAGTGCAGAACCTCAGACAATACTTGATCGGTGGAGGTTTTCTTCATATTGATGACAATTATGGTCTTGATAAATTTATTAGACCGCAAATGAAAAAAGTATTTCCTGAGCTCACTTTTATAGAACTTCCGGCCAATCATCCGGTTTATAATCAAAAGTT
Organism: Pedobacter terrestris; assembly: GCF_052343045.1. Classification (NCBI taxonomy): domain Bacteria; kingdom Pseudomonadati; phylum Bacteroidota; class Sphingobacteriia; order Sphingobacteriales; family Sphingobacteriaceae; genus Pedobacter; species Pedobacter terrestris. The sequence goes on from NZ_CP180264.1 coordinate 4,949,783, forward strand.
TAAATTTCCAAATGGTTTGCCTAAAATCCACGAGCATGACGGGAAACGCCCTCAGGGTTTTGCATTGGTTTATAAAGGTCGTGTTGTTTGCTATTATACGTTTGAATGCGATTTAGGAAATGGCTGGGAGGATTTTGGAACCTATCCTGAAGATACTCAAGAATCCCGTACAAAGGCGCTTAAAATGGGCGCAAATCTGGTTCAATACGCTTTAACTCAATAATATGTACAAAATTAATGTAAATGGCCAGTTCCATTTTGAAGTGGAGCATAAAAATGGAGAAGTTAAATTAGGTGAAAAGGTACTTTCACTTGATGTTTTGGACTTGCCGAATGATCGCGCCAGCATTCTTTATGAGAACCGATCTTACAATACCGAACTTGTTGAAATCAACCGGCAGGAAAAAACCTGTAAGTTAAAAGTAAATGGGAACGTATATGACCTGAAGGTTGAGGATAATTTTGATCAGCTACTCAAACAGCTTGGCATGGATAATTTGTCATCTGTTAAAATTTCTGAAGTAAAAGCGCCAATGCCAGGTTTGGTTTTGCGCGTTTTGGTTGAAGAAGGAACAGAGGTTAAAAAGGGTGACAGTTTGGTTGTGCTGGAAGCAATGAAGATGGAGAATATTTTGAAATCTGCAACCGATGGAACGGTCAAGAAAATTCTGATTAAAGAAGGCAACAAGGTTGAAAAAAATCAGATTATGATTCAGTTTTCCTAATCTGAATAGAAAGATTCAATAGAAAAGGGCTTCAATTGAAGCCCTTTTCTATTTTATTTACCTCTGCTAACCCGATACGGTCTCGGAGGAGGAGTTTTGAAATTTCTTTTGCCTTGAGTACTGATTTCAGGTGCGCCCAACATCGTCATAGCACAACGGAAACCAACTTCAGCTGATGATTCATCTTGTTGCATGAAACGACGCGTTGCAGGATTTAACCAGTAAGCCATGTCATTCCATGAACCGCCTTTGTATACTCTGGATTTATCATTAACCAAAGTTACACCCTCGTCATTCAGCAATTTGTTTTGTCTGTCGCGGTAACCCCGTTCATCGGCTTGATAATCGGTTACGCGCGCCTTTGGATCTGGAGATTTTGAAATTGAATCAGATCTTTTTGCCAAAGCCTGTTTTTCTGCCCAGCTTAGTTTTCTGCCAGAATACGCATTTTCCTTAATTGGATTGCCATATTTATCTAGCGCAATTTTACCGCTTTGAGCATCCGCAAGTTGTTTGTTCTCAAAATAGTTACCACGGTAAGGGTTAAATGCATCAGCATCTGTAAAAGTTGCAGTTCTATACACATCATTTACCCACTCATTCACGTTTCCTGCCATGTTGTACAAACCAAAATCATTAGGAAGGTAAGAAATTACCGGAACGGTCAAATCTCCCTTATCATTTAATGATCCGCCAACACCCATATAATCTCCGGAAGAACGTTTAAAGTTCGCCTGAATCATCCCTCTGGTTTTTTTTGCTGCAGAGCTTACACCCAAACCATTCCACGGATAAATTTTATTCTGGTTAATGTTTTCGTATTCTGTATTTCCAATCAAACCAAGTGCGGCATATTCCCATTCGGCTTCAGTTGGCAGACGATACGGCTGCATAATTACACCATCTTCTAAAGTTGCTGTTCTGCGCGGTTGGCCGTTGCCTTTGCCGCCAGCATTTGGTGCCGCACCAGCTGTAGAGGTTGCTGCGCCAGCTTTAATATTGTAATCTACGGGAGCATTTTTTCCTTTATCGTCATATTGACCATTTAGATATGCATCGGTATTAAATGGTTTATCTGGTTTCGGGATTGCAGCTGCAGTAGTATTATTTCCTCTGCCAGTAGAATTTCCACTTTGTAAAGTTTTATAATCGGTCAAAATGCCTTTTTCCCGCAAAATAAACTCATTTGCGCGAGAAGTTCTCCATGTGCAATAGCGAGAAGCTTGTTCCCAGGATACGCCAACTACTGGATAATCGCGGTAGGCCGGGTGTCTTAGGTAATTATCTACGTAAGGTTCATTATATGAAAGTGCTCTACGCCAAACCAAAGAATCGGGCAGTTCATTGTAATAAAATTCCTGATCTTCAGGGAAGTTATACCTGATCCAGTGAAGATATTCCAGCCAATCTGTATTTGAGACTTCTGTTTCGTCCATATAGAAAGACGGAACCGTAACTTGTCTTTTGTAATTGTATATGTTTGGTTCTACGCCTGGAACTTCAATTGCGCTACCACCAACAACTAAAACACCACCTTCAATAGGAATTAATCCCGGACCGGGCGCTCGTTTGTATTTTGTGGCGACTGCAAATGCACCAGAAGCATTTTTCTTGCTGTTCCGATCTGCGTAAGGAATCCCAGTCTTACTGGAACTGTTCCCTCCTTTAGAGCTACAGCTAGATAAAAATCCTACCAAGCACAGGCAGGTGAAAGAATATAGTATAAATTTTTTCATACGTTATTAGGGATGTGCGCCTATGGCAATTCAACTGATAAAATTAAATAAATTTATATGAATAATAAACTTTGCGGCAACAATATCTAAGAATATATTTTATATGCCTTAACGTATTATTTTTAGACGTATTGTGTATACTTGAAAATATCTCTTTTTTTTATTTAAATCACTAATATTGAGTACTCTATTTTTCGGTCTCGACAGAATATCTAAGTTGTTTTATTAATTTTTTTTCAAAAATCTATTTGTTGTGGTCTTTAAATTTGGTTTAGATCCGGTGGGTATTTTCAAAATTTGGCTAAGGTTTTACCAACTGAAAAATCTCCTGAAATCTGCATTTGGTCAAAACAATGTGTTAAATTAAACTTTGCCTTAAAAAACCCTTTAAAGTATTGTGGCAACCTAAAGCCTTGTCATTCTTTTTGTTATCAAATCTTGTCTTCAGCTACGTGTAAAAATAGTATGTTTAATTAGTAAAGACTTTGATAATTCGTAAATTTGATAAAATATAACTTTTGGTTTTGCGTTTACAAGGAATATTCGCCATTAAATCTGAATACCGAAGATCTAAAATTACGTACCTTTAAAGGATGAATTTCAAGTACATTAGTAAACTTGCTTTTTCTGCAATCTCTATGGCTTTGGTGTTTGGTAAAACAAATGCTCAGGTAAGTATAGGTAGTACCCAATTTAATGGTAGCTCTACAAATAATATTGTTACAGCCGTTCCTTTTTTATTGATTACACCAGATGCACGCGCGGGTTCAATGGGTGATGCGGGTGTAGCTGTAATGGGCGATGCAAATTCTGCAAGTATAAATGTATCCAAACTCGCTTTCCTGGATAAACCGTACGGTTTCGCTGTTTCATACAGTCCTTGGTTAAAAAACCTTGTGCCAGATGTCAATCTCGCATACCTCAGCGGATATTACAAATTGGATGAGCGGAATACCATTGGCGCATCTCTCCGTTATTTTTCTTTAGGCTCGATAGAATTAACAGATATCAATCAGCAAGATTTAGGTACTTCTAATCCAAGTGAAATGGCATTTGATGTTTCTTTCGCACGGAAATTTGGAGAGGAATTTTCTTTAGGTACTTCATTACGTTATATCTATTCAAATTTAACAGCTGGCCAATATTCATCAACAGGATTAATTAGAGGAGGAAGCGCCATTGCTATGGATGTTTCTGGTTTGTACAAAACACCAACAATAGTATTTGGACGCGAAACTGTGCTTTCTGTTGGGGCCAACATCTCTAACATAGGCACGAAGATGAGTTATTCTGATAATGGAGTTAATTATTTTCTACCTACTAATTTAAAACTCGGAGGTGCTGCAACAATAGCAACTGACGAGCTAAATACGTTTACGCTGGCACTAGATTTTAATAAACTTTTGGTGCCCACTCAACCAATTTACAATTCTGATGGTCAGATTATAAGTGGAAAAGATCCGGACAGATCTGTTCCAGCTGGGATTTTTGGTTCATTTAGCGATGCCCCAGGCGGCTTTAGCGAAGAAATTAAAGAAGTAGGCATTTCAACAGGATTGGAATATTGGTATAATCAGCAATTTGCACTTCGGGCAGGTTATAATTATCAAAACCCGGCGAAAGGCGATAGCCGGTATTTTACTTTAGGCGTTGGACTTAAGTATAACGTTTTTAATATCGATTTCTCCTATTTAATGGCGAGCACGCAGAATAGTCCGTTGGCCAATACCTTGCGTTTCGGTCTTTTATTTAACTTTGGCGACAAAGGTTTAGTTAGAAGATAAGTAAATGAAAATTAGAGTAGGTTTTGGGTTTGATGTTCATCAATTAAAAGATCAACATCCATTTGTGGTAGGCGGTGTACATTTAGAACATCATAAAGGGGCTTTTGGCCATTCTGATGCAGACGTATTACTGCACGCCATTTGTGATGCGCTTTTGGGTGCCGCAAATTTAAGAGACATTGGTTTCCATTTTAAAAATACAGATGAACGCTGGCGTGGCATCAGCAGTTTAATTTTACTAAAAGAAACGGTAAAATTGCTTACAGAAAAAGGTTGGTCTGTTGGGAATATCGATGCGATGTTGTGTTTAGAAGCACCGAAAATTAATCCACATATCCCAGCCATGCAAGAAAATATCGCGCAAGCAATTGGCATTTCTACAGAAGATATCTCAATTAAAGCTACAACAAATGAGCAAATGGGTTTTATTGGCCGCGAAGAAGGTGTGGTTGCTTATGCGGTTTGTTTAATAGAAAAATAAAGAATTAATTTTGGCTCCGGTAAAAAAACCGGAGCCAAAAACTATCCAATTGTTTCCTTAACATTTCCGGTTCTTTTCAACGTTCCCCAGGTTCCTAATTCTCCTTTTATCGCTTTGCGCATAGAGCGGAAAAGTACAATATACATCAGCTGTCTCCAGAAAAACCGTTGCGGAAAAATGTATAACAGGTTCTTATATTTCTCTTTTTCCATTTTAAAAGCAATTCCGGCAAAGAACATATCTACAATAATAAAAATGATGTAGTAAAACAACACCTGTCCAAAACCGTTATGCAAACTTAAAATTCCGGAAAAGCCGGTTAACGTAAGATTATTAATGGCACTGAGCGAGAATAATCCACTAATCAAAGAGATCAGCATAAACAAATCTGCAAGCGGCGAGAAAAGTGGAAGTATGATTTGATAAATTAGAATATTTGGCATTCCAACCATACCAAAATAGCCATACTTTTTATTTAATAAAGTGTCTTTGTTTTTCCAGAAACTTTGCATCACGCCAAAGCTCCAGCGAAAGCGTTGTTTCAGCAACATATTTACGGTTTCTGGGGCTTCTGTGTATGCAATAGCCTCTGCACAGTTTTTCACTTTATAACCTGCACGTAGAATACGCATGGTTAAATCACAATCTTCAGCCAATGTATCCGTTGTAAAACCGCCAACCTGCAACACAACATCTTTTCTAAATGCGCCAATTGCACCCGGAACTACTGTAATGGTGTTCAGTAAATCAAACGCCCGGCGATCCATGTTCTGAGCAGTTATGTATTCAATAGATTGCCATTTCGTAATTAAATTATGGGCATTTCCTACTTTCACAGTTCCTGCGACGGCGGCAATTTGGTCTTCATAAAAATACCGCATAAGTTCTTTGATAGCATCAGCTTTCAGTTGTGTATCTGCATCAATACAAATGATAAATTCTGCTGAAGCCTGTTCAATTCCGAAATTTAATGCAGATGCTTTACCGCCATTTGCTTTACGGAAAACCCTTACCTGAGGATGTGTGCCATATTTTTCCTGAACAAGTTTAAACGTCTGGTCTTTTGAGCCATCGTCTACAAAAATAAGTTCAAAATGCGGGTAATCTAGTTTAAGCAAACTGTTAATGGTTTGTAAAGCGGTTACTTCTTCATTATACGCAGGAATAATGATGCTTACTTTTTCATCGGTTGAAGAGGTTAAATGCTGTGCATTTTGCTGTGAGCGTTTTTTCTGTTTAAGCGCAAGAAAGGCGATAAAAATAGTCCTCAATATGGCCAGAACAATAGCAACAGAAAAAATCACATTTAATACGATGTTTCCGTAATAGAAAAAGGTAATAAAGAGATAGTCGCCAGATCCGCTGAAGCCGCTATTGGCCATAGATTGTACAGCAGGCATTAACTCCGATCTTTTTTTGCCCATCAAATTGCCAACAGAAACAAATTCATATCCCTGCGATTTGAAATATTTGATAATTCTTGGTAAAGCTTCTACTGTCGCTTCGCGATTTCCGCCGGCATCGTGTAGTAAAAGAATATTTCCATTGTCTTTTTGTTTCACTACAGCATCAAAAATCTCATCTGCAGTTTTGCCGGGCTCCCAATCTTCAGGATCAATAGATTCCCCAATATTAATGTAATTTTCTTTTCTGCTTTGCGCAACTGGAAGAATTTCGGCTACGGTTTGAGGTTCGGCATCTGCATTAAATGGTGCACGAAATAAAATGGTGCTGTGGCCGGTTATGGCTTCAATTAATCGCCTTGTGGCATTTAATTCAAACTTTACGCGGTTTGGCCCGATGGTAGACATATCTGGATGAAAAAAGGTATGATTGCCAATTTCATAACCATCATTATATTCCTGCCTAAGCAATTCCATATTTTTTTCGGCCATAATTCCAACAACGAAAAAGCTTCCCGGAACATGTTCCTGTTTCAGAATGTCAAGAACCTGAGGTGTATAAACCGGATCGGGACCATCGTCAAATGTCAGGGCAATTTTTTTATCGGCTTCGCCAAAACGTTTGATTACATATTTTGTAGGAAGTCTGGTAAATTTTTGATCAGCAATGCTGAAATCTGATTTATTTACGGTGAAACGCACACTTCCAGGTGTTGGAGTAGACATCAAATCCAGAATTTCTCCATCGCCAAGGTAATCGATTCCGCCCATTGTAAGTGCAGAAATGTTGCGCAAGTCAATTGGTTTTTTCTTTAGTGCATCCAGACTTAAATCATCAGAAATGAAATTCCAAACGCGGCGGTCTTCAGAACCTAAACGCCATAAAGCAATCCCAGCAATTCCCCAATCATCTGCTTTTCTGATGAGGTTAAAATTGGTCGCAGCGTCTGTAAAATATACCTCATGCTCAATGCCGCTGCCATCTTTGTAGGTAAAATTTAAGTTGGCAGATTCTGGATTAAACTGAACTTTGCTTTTATAATTCACAGCAACCGTCATTGCTTTTTCGTACGTTACAGGTATCCCTACATTGTTTTTTGGCCAATCGTATCCATAACATGCCAAAGCCAGAATTACTTTATCTGCGTCAACTTTGTCGCAAATGTCATCCAGTTTTTCCTCTACCCATTCTTGATGAGAAATATCACCGGCATTACTTTGATCGGTGTGTTGATCATAAGCCATCAATACAATATAATCATTGTAGTGCTGCAAAATTTGTGGATTGTAATCGTCATTTTCTGGTGAAATATCCTGAGAAACAATCAATTTTTCGGCGTGGAACTGCGTGTAAAGATTAGACATAAATTGATTGAAACGATCTGTGTTTTCAAGATTGAGTTCTTCAAAATCTATGTTGATACCTTTATATCCATGCCTTTTTACCAAAGAAATCAGATCGCCGATTAATTTTTGTTGTGCGCCAGAATTATTTAGTAATCTGCGTACGGCTTGTCCGTCCCAATGGTCTTTATTGTAATTAGACACCACTGCAATAGCCATTTTTTTCCCTTTATGGATTACATTTAGCGCCGCTGTATCGGTTTTGTCAACAATGGAATCTCCATTTAGGAAAAAGGATTCTGTTGCAATCATATCAAGATGGCCAATGTTGCGCTTTAAATCGCTGATGGAGTTGCTTGCACTTCCGGCCCAGTTTACGTAAAAGGCCACGTTTAGGCGTTTTTTATCGCCATGCTTGGCAAGTTGTCTTTGCTCACGGTCTTTTTTTATCTTTTGAAGTTTCGATTTTACGATGGTAAAATCTTTGTATCGCTGAGATTTTTTAAGTTTTTCTAATTGTTTTTGTGTGAGCGGATTTTCTGTATTGATAAAAGGCAGATTTGGTGCCTGAACGGAAGAAAGCGTATACACCACACAAATGATGGCGATTAAAAAAACAAAGAAAAATGTACGGCTGACCCAAGTGAAGGTATACCAGCGTTTTTTTGTTTCCGTTTGAAAGATTTGTTTTCCGGGCATGATAAGATCTGATTTGCAAACAAATTTCTTCAACCAAAGTGAAGATTGTATGAGTTTTTAAGATGGGAAATTTTAAGCTATACGGCTCGGATACGAAGGGTAATAAGCGTTTGATTATTAATCTCAAGATAAAAAAATCGGGGCACAAAAAAAGCGGAACTTTAGAGAAAAATTCCGCTTCATCGTAAATTAATTTGAAACAATTATTCGTCAAGATAGCCGAACCTGCCTTGGTTGTAATCGTCTATCGCTTGCTTAATTTCTGCTTCTGTATTCATTAAAAATGGACCATACTGTACAATTGGTTCATGTATTGGCGCTCCACTTAAAACTAAAATCACGCAATTATCAACTGCTTCAACCTCAATGCGTTCTCCGGCATTGCCAAAATGAACCAGATTGTCTGCGCATGCAATTTGATCGCCGTTTAGTTTCACGGCACCTTCAATAATCATGAATGCTGTATTAAAGTTAGCTGGAAAACTGAAATTCGTATTTGCGCCTTTATTTAAACGTGCATGATATACCTGAATTGGCGTAAATGTTTTAGCAATGCCTTTTTGGTGCTGATATTCGCCTGCAATAATTTCAATCTTTCCGCCATTATCCGGCAAGTTATAAACCGGCATATCCGCTTGTTTAATTGCCTGATATTTCGGTTTAGACATTTTATCCTTCGCCGGTAAATTCACCCAAAGCTGCACCATTTGAAATGGGCCGCCATTTAAGCTATAATTTTCTTCGTGATATTCTTTATGTAGAATTCCGCTTGCCGCCGTCATCCATTGTACATCCCCAGGAAAAATTTTGCCGGTATTTCCAAAACTATCGTGGTGTGCAACCGCGCCGTGGTAAGCAAAAGTTACCGTTTCAAAACCTCGATGCGGGTGCAAACCAACACCGCGTGGTTCTTTGCGCGCAGAAAATTCAATTTTCGATCCGTAATCCAGCAAAAAAAATGGACTCATGTCTATTTTGTATCCGCTTGGAAAGAAATTATGTACCCTAAAGCCATCGCCAACCATATGTGGCGCAGGTGCTTTAAGTATGTTTTTTATTTGTTTAATTTCCATTACCTTTTATTAAATCAGGCATGGTGCAAAGAGCATGGAACTGTTTTGTACTCCGGGCTCTTTGCTCTATGCTAATTATCCTTGTTTTGCAAACTGCAATTCGCCTAAAATGCGAACGTCTTCGCTTAACATTACGCCACCAGTTTCTAATGTTGCATTGTAAACAAGGCCAAAATCGGTACGGTTTATTTTTCCGGTTAAAGTAAAGCCAGCTTTTGTATTTCCCCAAGGATCTGTTGCGGTGCCACCAAATTCAGCTTTTAAGGTTATAGGTTTGGTTTCGCCTTTCAAGGTTAAATCGCCTTTTACGGTATAATCATCGCCATCTTTTTCAACAGATGTTGACTTAAATGCTACTTCGGGGAAATTTTCAGCGTCAAAGAAATCGGCAGTTTTCAAGTGATTGTCACGGTCTGTATTTCCGGTATCGATGGAAGAAATATCGCCCTGAAAAGAGATTTCCAAATTTGAAAAATCATCGCCTTCTACGCTTAAATCCGCAGAAAAAGATTTTAAACTACCCGTAACAGTAGTAATCATTAAGTGTTTTACTTTAAACTGTAATTCGCTGTGGGTTGGATCTAATGTCCATTTAGTAGTTGCCATATCTTTCAATTTTTTAAGATTTTCAATATTTACAACACAAAAGTAGAGTCATTGGTTCAATAGCGTATTGATTTATGGTAATTAATGGTTGGAGGTTTTTGAATGTTGAATACAGTTGGGTTGTTGCCTTAACCCATTCAGGATTAACCTTTTCTGAAATGTTTATTGGCGAGTTCTTTACGTACCCGACTTAAAGATTCTGGAGTAATGCCCAGATAAGATGCAATCATCCATTGTGGCACACGTAAAGTGAGGTTTGGGTAGAGTTTAATAAAATCGAGATAGCGTTCTTCTGCGGTAGCACTTAGGAGCATATTAATGCGTTTCTGCATAAAACGGATGGAATTGTTTAGCAATCTTATCTGCATTGGCTGAAGGCATGGCACTTTTCTGGCAGCATCTTCCATAAAATCATTCGGCATTAAAACCGCTTCTGTAGCTTCAATGGCATCGATAAAAAAAATGGTCGGCTCGTTAATCATATTGTCTCGATCAGAAAGCAACCAGTTTTCTGGTGCAAATTGCAGAATATGTTCTTTTCCTTTTTCATCAATTGAATAAGCGCGCAATAAACCCTTTCCTACAAAAAAGCCATGTTTTAAAATGTCACCTTTGTATTGAACAATTTCGTTTTTATCAAATTTCTTGACTTTTAATCCTTGAGAAATGCTTTCAAACTGTTCATCGGTAACATTTATTTTTTCTTGTAAGTAGGTTTTGAATTGCTGAATCATAAAGTTTACGGCTTACTTTTTTGCGGGTTTAATATCCGAAAAATCAACACCACATTTACAATTTCCACCACAACCATCTTTTTTTACCTGTAAAGATTTATAGACCATGCGGCCAACATAAACCAGTGCAAAGGCAAAGAGTAAAAAAACCAGAATTGTTTGAGTATCCATAATGCAAATATAATTAGGTTTAGGTATTTGGGGCTTCAAATAAATGTAATATTAAAGCGTTTTGGTCAATGGTATTACTTCTCCATAAAAGCTACAGTGCCGCCAACCCAATCAAAATCTGCATTGTATCTTACGCCAATCATTTTGCCTTTACTCACCCTGGCCAGATTGATACAGAGCTGAGGTTCTTCGTTTTCGGGCCATAAATACATCAATCTGATTTCCGCTTTTACGCCTCCGTTTGGCGCCTTTAATGCCGGCGCGTATTCTACTTTTCTTTGTAAAATCCAGTTTTCAGGATCGGTTATCAAAGTGAGATCTGCCACAGTAACATCTATTAAAACGCCGCTTCCGGCGAAAGAGAACAATGGTTTTAAAACATAATTTTCTAAATCAGCAGGAATTTCTGTTAGTTGATTCAGGAAATACGTTTTCGGTATAAAGGTGCCGCTCAGAAATGGCATAGTGTATTTACTGATACGGTAAAACCAGTTTGGATGTGTAATCCACTCTATTTCGAGTTCTGCTCTTGGGTCAAAAGAGTTGGTGAAAATTTCGGTATTGTTCGCTACCTCGTCGAAAATGAGGCGGTTGTATATTCTTTTAAGCTGAACAAGGTTGCCGTTTTCCTCGTAAAAAAGTTGATTGCCAATTTTTCTGATTTCTTCTAAAGCCAGAATTTTAATGCCCAGCAGTTTTTGCGTAACAAAGAAATCGATTGCTGTTTTTTGGTTTTTTGCATCAACATCCATAAGAGCAACTTCGTGAAGCTGATGATTACCAACAATTACTTTTTTAAGCAATGCGGTGTATTGATCTAAATCGAAGCCATTCATGAAATAATCTGTGCTGTCATCTAGTGCAAAAATCGTTTTATACGTGTTGCCGAGATGCCATTGAAAACCATATAATGATGGAAAGCCCTGCATTTCAATGAGTTTTGGTACAAGTACGCCATTGTCATCTTCGGCGATTCCAAAATCGAAGGTAAGAAAATGCGGATGTGTACCCTCATTCGGAACCTTCCAGTTTTTTGGAATAGATTTTTCAGTTTTAGCTTTAAAATGGGGTTCTTTTATTTGTTGAATAATTTCTGCTCCGGCTGCAATCAGTTTTTCTTTTAGATCTTTGGGGATAAAAACCGGAGTCTCTGCTACGCGAAACGGAATTTCAGGATAATCTTTTTGCAAAGCTTGTAGAAAAAGCTGGTATTTTTCTTCTGTAAAATTCTGGTTGTAGGTCTGGCGTTTTTCTGGAATCATCTTTAAATTATCAGTTTAAACCATTGAGTACGATTTGTAAAAAATTTGGCAAAATTATACTTTGTGTACGCATAATCCGTGTTGGATCTTCCAAGCTATTCAACATATCTAAATATTTTTCTTCGCCGTGCGCATCAATAATTGTGCTTTTCTTTTCATCCAGAAGTAAATACATTTTCATCCCAATGGGATCTGCTTCTGGATGAAATTGTGTGCCAATTACTTCATTAGAAAAGCGGATGGCCATCATGCAGCGTTCAAGATCTATATGTTTGCGTTCTTTTTCTATGCCCAGTAGGGTTGCGCCCTGTTTTTCAAACACACTAAAATCAGGTTCAATGACCTGCCAATCTCTGCTGTCTACAGAAAAAAATGGGTTTTGTAAACCCTGAAAAATGGGATCGCTTTCGCCATCTTCTGTCAGTGTTATCGGGAAAATACCAAAAGCATTGGACCGACGAGTAGTTACATTTCCAAGTTTGTATTTTCTGCAAGCCAGCTGAAAAGAATGGCAAATTAGAAAAGCATATTTTTTGTAATGATTAGTTTTTGAGTTGAATTGTTCAATTTCATCCAGAAGGTGAAAAAAATCATTTTCCCATTTTTCGCCTTCACTTTCTATCGGGTTTCCGGGGCCGCCACTAGAAATGTAAGCATCGTAACTTAAATCCGGAATGGCACCATTTTGCCGTAAATCGAAAATATCGAACGAGAGCTTAATCTGTTGTTCTGTTCCGAAACGGGATAAGATTTCCTGAATGCCCCGCATGCCTTGGTTTGGTTGCCCGTTGTTCATATCAATTACGGCAATTTTCATTGTTTTGCTCATTTACTTGGCGCCGATTAAAGTTTGACTGGTGATGTAATCGACTACAGATTCAAAGCTCCCGGTTTGCTGATAAATGGCCAGCTGGCGATCTGCGCCGGTTCCGTGCTCTAAAATTTTGTGCACATATTCTATGTCTTTTCTGCAGCCTAAATCGTCTACTACATCATCTACAAAATCTAAAAGTTCGAGAACCAGATTTCGACAGTTTACTTCCATTTCTTTACCAAAATCAATCAGATTGCCATCAATTCCGTAGCGTGCAGCGCGCCATTTATTTTCGTTAATCAATGCTCTGGAATAAGAAATAAAAGTTAGATTTTGCAAACGCAACTTGTATAGTTTGGCGCAAAGTGCCTGGAAAAGTGCAACAAAAGCCATGGTTTCATCAATTAGCATGGGGCAATCACATACCCGAAATTCGATGGTTTCAAAGAAAGGATGTACGCGGATATCCCACCAGATTTTTTTTGCGTTATCTATGCAGTTTGTTTTGATCAACAATTTAACATAGCTGTCATAATCTTCAATGCTATCAAAAACGTCCGGAATGCCAGTTCTGGGAAACTTATCAAAAACTTTTGTCCGGTAAGATTTATACCCGGTATTTCGGGCTTCCCAAAAAGGAGAATTGGTAGATAAAGCAAATACATGGGGAAGAAAATATCTTACCTGATTGGCAATGTGTATAGCCAGCTCTCTCGATTGAAATCCAACGTGTACATGTAAACCAAAAATGAGGTTTGAACGCGCTGCTTCCTGCAATTCATTTACAATCTCGCTGTATCGAGGGTGTTCTGTAATCAATTGTTTTTCCCAATGCGAAAAAGGATGTGTGCCGGATGCGCCAATCCGCAATCCCTGTTCTCCGGCCAGTTGCGAAACTGTGTACCTGAGCTGCGAAATTTCTTTACGGGCTTCTTCTGTATTGCGGCAAATTCCGGTGCCCACTTCTACAACGGCCTGGTGCATTTCTGCTTTCACCTGGTCTTTGTGTATCTTTTGGGCAGCCTCTACAATTTTTTGGTCGTGTGAAGTCAGTTCTCGCGTAACTGGATCAACCACCATATATTCTTCTTCAACGCCGAGGGTAAATTCATTCATCTTTATGCCTGCTAAATTTTTTAACTATGATTTTTTCGCTGGTATTTTTTTAACTTTTGAACTTTTTTCCGCAGTTGGTTTTTTTACCGGTGCAGCTTTTTTCTTCTCTTTTAATGTAGATGAGGATAAAGATTTCCCCTCAACTGATGCTCTGATGTATTCGCCCCAGGTAAGATTATCGTGATCGGCAATTTGAGCCTTTGCACGCTCAATGGCGTAATTTGCAGAAGTTTCCACCACCCATTCAAAATTTTCTTCGCCAACGCTTTTTAAGTCGGCATCTGGTGCCGGGTTGCAAAAATCTATTGCAATAGGGATACCATCGCGCACCGCAAATTCTACAGTATTAAAATCATAGCCCAGGTAAGTACACAGTTTAATTACATACTCTTCTATGGTTTTGAGCAATTTTGTACTTGATGGGGGTGTATCTACCGCATAACGCAAATGGTGAGGGTTGCGTGGGTCATACTGCATTATTTTTACATGTTTGCCGCCAATGCAGTAGCATCTGTAGTATTCATCAAAAATAATTTCCTCCTGTAAAAGCATTACCAGCTGTTCTGTGCCGGCGTGTTTGCTGAAAAAATCTTCCTTATCATGCAATTTGTAGACATCGCGCCAGCCGCCGCCATCGAATGGTTTCATATACGCCGGAAAGCCAACGTAGTTAAAAATAGAATCCCAATCTAAAGGCATGGTTAAATTGCTGAAAGATTCTGCGGTTGTACCTGTTGGATGTTGCCTGGATGGAATTAAAGCCGTTTTAGGTACAGGAACACCAATTTGCTCTGCCAGAACATTGTTGAAAAATTTCTCATCGGCACTCCACCAAAAAGGATTGTTAATCACCGCTGTTCCTGTAGCAGCTGCATTTTTTAAAGCTGCGCGATAAAATGGAACATCCTGAGAAATCCGATCGATGATTACTGCATAATCTAAAGGTTTATTCTGCAGGATCAGATCAATTTTTACGGCTTCTGCCGTTATTCCATCTTCTGCTTTTTGATTTATTCTATTGATAATGGCTTCAGGAAAAGAGCGTTCCTGACCAAATAAAATCCCAATTTTTTTCATTTGTTTTTCTTTAACTGAATCCGGAGGTTTTTCTAGCATTTATAATGTTTTTCTGCCGTCTTCATCGGTTTAGCATTTATATTGTTAACTACTCAGTTTTGTAATGTTTGTAAATGAATGTTTACAGCAAATTTTTTACTGTTAAAGTTGTGCGATATAATTCGGAAACATTTCGCGCCAGATTGGCCAGTCGTGGTCTGCATTTTCCCTTACATCCAACCAATGGTTAATCCCTTTTTGCTGAAGTATAGTAGATAGTTTCTCGTTATCCGGCCGGCACATATCGCGGTCTGTTGTGCCTAAAGCAATTTTTAGGTAATGTAGTTCTGGATTGCTGTTGTTCGGGACAAAATCTACCGGATTATTAAAATATACATCGTCATTATAAAAACCATCCAATTGGCCTGTAATGTCAAAAGCACCGCTCATGCTAAACAAATGGCTTACAGACCAAGGATGCCGAAAAGCAAAATTTGCAGCGTGGTAACCACCGAAACTGCAACCTGCCGCGATTACTTTTTGGTGCCCGGTTTCCTGTTTAGCCAAAGGAACCAATTCTTCCAAGAGGTATTTATCATACCAGATATGGTTTTTTACACGCTCTGCCGGATGGATTCCTTTGTTATACCAACTGAGTTGATCAATCCCGTCAGGGCAATAAATTTTAACCTTTCCAGAGTTGATAAATCCTTCTACAGAATCAATCAACTTGAAATCCTTAGCTTCATAATATCGACCCATACTGGTGGGAAAAAGTACAATTGGAATGCCGGCATGGCCAAATGTGAGCAGATCAAGCTCCAAATTTAGATTGGGGCTGTACCATTTTTTGTGTTCTTCTTTCATAAGCTAAAAAATAGATTCAATTAAGATAGAGAATTTATAGCATTTGTGCGCCAATTGTTTGATTATTTGACCGATCAAGAAATTGGCGGATTTGATATTTAACGAGATTTGTACCTTTGCTTCAAATTTAACAGAGCGAAACGAGTGGGGATGTACAGTATAACTTTAGCACCAGAAACAAATAGTAAAGAATATAAAATCACTTCTTCTTTTCTTAAACGAGAAGTTCAGATCGATTTATATTATCCACAAGGTATTTTAGGCAACGAGGAAATTGAGTTGCTTTTGCTTAATGACGGGCAAGATGTAGCAAAAATGGATTTTGCTAAAATTTTACAAGATGCACATCAACATAAACGCAATAAAAGATTATTTGTAGCGGCTATTAAAGCTGGCGCAAACCGATTAATGGAATATGGCGTTTCTGGCGTTCCGGATTTTAAAGGCCGTGGTGCAAAAGCGAGTCTTTACAATGACTTTATTGTGCAAGAACTGATGCCTTTTATTAAAGAGACGGTTGGTATTCCTATCTCAGGAAAAATTGCTTTTGCAGGTTTTTCTTTAGGTGGTTTATCTGCTTTTGATATTGTGTGGAACAACCCTCAAATATTTGATGCTGTAGGCGTTTTTTCTGGCGCATTTTGGTGGCGAAAGAAAGATCTGGCGGATGGCTATACCGATGCAGACCGTATTTTGCATCAGAAAATTGAACACATCAGAACTAAACCAGAAATGAAATTCTGGCTGATGACAGGTACAGAAGATGAGCAGGCCGACCGGAACAACAACATGATTATTGATTCTATAGACGATACCATTGATGTGGTCAAAATATTGCTTAAGCAAGGATATACACGGCCAAACCAGGTTTTCTACTACGAGAAAGTTGGCGGTAAACATGATGTTCCGACCTGGGAAAGTGTAATGCCGGCGTTTTTAAAATGGGCATTTGAATGGTAATTGATCAATAGTTTCGTCTTTATGAATTAGGCGTGCCAATTGTTTTTCTATTGATATTTCAGGAAAATTCCGGTGTCAAAAATTGTCCAGTAACACGCTTTTAAACCGGCATATTTTAGGGCGCTGTTTGCCCATGTGTTGCAGGTTTTAAACATACTGTAACTTCCGACGCCTTCATAAAAGGCATCAGAATTATCGTAATTGAGTGTTGTTGCAATATTTTTTATATGTCCTTCGGCAGTTCGCTCAAAACTATTGGAAAGGTATGTAACAAGTTTTTGATACTGAACTTTACTAATGCGGATTTTTTTGCATTGTTTATCTTCTTTTACGGTTGTATAATACGTAGTATGAACAGCCGATTTTCCCAAACCAAATACTGCATTTACTGCCGTGCTGAATTTTAAATCTGAAAACTCTGGAGTTTCGAGATAAAATTTTCGATCGCCCCAACCCATCGCCAGAAATGTCGAATTTGTATCTGCAGATTTCGTGTCCGCAAATTTAATTTCTTTTCGCCAGTCTATTAGTTCATTAGCTACCGGAACAGCAATGTCTGTATGCACGCCATTGGTCATAATGTAAATGTCAATTTCCGGAATAGGTTTTACATCTGCATTCACGCTTAACCTGGACAAAGAAAATGCTGCGGTGAAATATACAGCAAGCACACCAATAAGCACAATTACAGTTACGGATGCTATTTTTAATGTTTTTTTAACCGTCATTTTGATGCATTAACGTTCGCGGTAAATATCTTTAGCGCTTGTATTTGAAACCAGGATTCATGATTGGCCGTTCAGTTGAATTGGAAACTTTCCATGACGTTCTATACATCCAATCGGTCATTTTCTTCAGTTTTTCATAATTGATGTGTTCCGGATCGTCTTTTGGTGTATGATAATTAGGGTGCAACAAACTGGTATAAAACAAGGCCGGAATGCCCTGCTTTAGAAATGGAGCGTGGTCACTTCTATATAGAAAGCCTTCTTTATGTGCGGGATTATCCCAAACGGTATCAAGTTTAAATTTTGGTCCTTCAGTATTGGCTTTGTGCGCCATTTTAGTAAGCATTAAAGAGGTATTATTTGCGCCTTGCGTACCCAAAACGGCTGCACTGTCTACAGAGTTTCCACCAATCAGATCTGCATTTAATACGGCAACAATTTCTTCCTTTTTAACTGTCGGATGAAGTGAGTAATAGGTTGATCCAAATAGATATGGCTCCTCAGACCCAAAAGAAATAAATAGTTGCGATCGTTTTGCCGGTTTTTTATGGTACGCCCTGCCAATTGCCAGCATCGCCACAATTGCACTTCCGTTGTCGTCTGCGCCATTATAAATAGAGTCGCCATGTTGCGCTTCCCGAATGCCCATGTGGTCAATATGGCTTGTAATCAGCACGTTTTCTTTTTTAAGTTTAGCATCAGTTCCGTCAATTTTTCCAATAACGTTTACCGAAGGATATAAAAAACTCTCGGTAAATACATTGGCTTTAAAATGCGGATTACTTTTAAGCAGTTCGATATTTTTGCCAAGCATCCAGAATGCCGGTATTGCAACTGTTCCCGGAAAAACCATTCCTGCGGCATTTTCGAGTTTATAACTTCCTCTTTGAAAACGAATATGGACATGTTCATCCCATCCAATTTGTGTAAATTCATCGTTGGCGATAAAAATCATTCCTTTCACTTTTTTATCTGCAAGTAAAGTCCTGTATTTAAGTAAGGCTAACCTTTGCATAAACCGCACCTGCGGGAAAGCAACATTCAGATCCAGATCTGTATACGTTGGAATCAATGCAACAACCTTATTTTCCAGCGTTGCAGCATCGATATTTTCTTTTGTGCCTTCGCCAATGTAGATGATATCTGCATCAATATTTACCTGAGATGTTTCAATCGCCAGAATATCTTTGCCCAGTTCAAGTTTTTGGTTGCCTGCAGCAATATTGCTTAATGGCGAAACACGATCGCGTTGTACGTTAAAAAACTGAAAAAATGTTCCGTCAATACCGGCAGGTTTCATGCCTGCGGTGCGCATTTTATCGGCAAGCCATACGGCTGCGCGCAATTCATCGGGCGAGCAAAATTCTCTACCTCTAAAGCTATCGCCTGCAAAAGTATAGAGATCACTTTCCAATTCTGCTTGTTTAATTGCGGCTAAACCTTCTGCAGGAGCGACTTGAGCGGATACATTAGCTGTAAATAATGTAGAACACAAAATCAATGCAGTAAATTTTAACGGAAGTTTTTTCATTGTTATAAGGGATATGGTTGCTAAAAGCAAGTGTACGAAAAACAGATGTCATTTGTAAAATGAATCGACGAATGGCTAAGAGATCTGGATTTTGTTTGCTGGAATTTTTAATTGAAGGCTTATTCGGTCATTTCTTGTTCAAGATGAAGCAATTACAATATTAATTTCTTATTAATTACTTGTTCAGATAGTGAGAAATTGAATTCGAAATCTTATCTTTGCGCCAAATTTACAGGCGCATTTATGCAAAAGATTAGAAATATAGCTATTATAGCACACGTTGACCACGGTAAAACTACATTGGTTGATAAGATTTTACACTCTTGTTCTGTTTTTCGTGATAACGAACAAAAGGGAGAATTGATATTAGACAACAATGATTTAGAGCGTGAACGTGGTATCACAATCGTATCTAAAAATGTGTCAGTTCAATACAAAGACGTAAAAATTAACATCATTGATACTCCTGGTCACGCGGATTTTGGTGGTGAAGTAGAGCGTGTGTTGAAAATGGCCGATGGTGTACTTTTATTGTGCGATGCTTTTGAAGGTGCAATGCCTCAAACGCGTTTCGTTACGCAAAAAGCTTTGGCATTAGGTTTAAAGCCAATTGTAGTTGTAAACAAGGTTGATAAAGAAAACTGTCGTCCTGAAGAGGTTTATGAGCAAATTTTCGAATTGTTCTTTAACCTTGAAGCAACTGAAGAGCAATTGGATTTCCCGGTAATTTATGGTTCATCTAAACAAGGATGGATGAGTACCGACTGGCAAAAACCAACAACTGATATTTTTGCCTTATTGGATGCTGTAGTAGAAAACATTCCTGCTGCACCGATGAATGAAGGTACCTTACAAATGCAGATTACTTCGTTAGATTATTCATCTTTCGTAGGTCGTATTGCGATTGGACGTGTTCACCGTGGCACGATTAAAGAAAACCAACCGGTTACTTTAATCAAACGCGATGGCAAAGTTGTAAAATCTAGAGTAAAAGAATTGTATACTTTTGAAGGTTTAGGTAAAGTTAAAGCCTCAGAAGTTAAATCAGGAGATATTTGTGCGGTTGTAGGTATTGATGGATTTGAAATTGGTGATACTATTGCAGATTTCGAAGCTCCGGAACAATTGCCGGTAATCAGTATTGATGAGCCAACAATGAACATGTTGTTCACCATTAACAACTCTCCTTTCTTCGGTAAAGAGGGTAAATTGGTAACTTCTCAACGGATCAAAGATCGTTTGATTAAAGAGATGGAGAAAAATTTAGCATTGAAGGTGGTTGAAACTCAAGGTGCTGATTCATGGTTGGTTTATGGCCGTGGTATTCTCCATTTGTCAGTTTTAATCGAAACGATGCGTCGTGAAGGTTATGAATTGCAAGTTGGACAGCCACAGGTTATCGTTAAAGAAATCGATGGTAAAAAACATGAGCCAGTTGAAACATTAATTGTAGATGTACCTGCTGAAGTTTCTGGTAAAGTAATTGAATTGGTAACTCAGCGTAAAGGTGAGTTGTTGATTATGGAACCAAAAGGTGATTTACAACACTTGGAATTCGAGATCCCATCTCGCGGTATTATCGGTTTACGTAACAACGTTTTAACAGCTACTGCTGGTGAAGCAATTATGGCACACCGTTTCAAAGCTTACGAACCTTGGAAAGGTACGATCCCTGGCCGTTTGAATGGTGTATTGATTTCTATGGATAAAGGTACGACTACTGCTTATTCAATTGATAAATTACAGGATAGAGGTCGTTTCTTTGTAGATCCGGGAGTGGATATTTACGAAGGACAAATTTTAGGAGAGCATATCCGTGATAACGACTTGGTAATCAATATCGTAAAAGGTAAAGCTTTAACTAACATGCGTGCATCAGGTACTGATGATAACACCCGTATTGCACCCGCAATTAAATTTTCGTTAGAAGAGGCTATGGAGTACATCCAGGCAGATGAGTATATCGAAGTTACGCCACAAAGCATGCGTTTACGTAAAATTCTTTTAACAGAACAACAACGTAAAAATAACGGTAGATAGTTCGCTTATACCCTTATCATACTATCCAAAGCCCCGACCATAAATCGGGGCTTTGTTGTTTATTGCCGTTCGCTTACCTTTGCGCCATAAATCAATTGCATGCCGAAAAAGTTTTTAACCCAAATGGGGATTTTTTTTATTTCCGTATTGTCAATTCTGCCCATGTGGATGCTTTATCTTCTTGCAGATTTGGCTTACGTTTTACTTTACCATGCATTTGGCTACAGGCGAAAAGTAGTACGCGAAAATTTGATTAATGCCCTTCCAGAACGTACAATAAACGATATAAAAGAAATTGAGAAACGTTTTTACCGATATCTTGCTTCGCTGATTTTCGAAATTGTGAAAATGAACAGCATCTCTGAAGAACAAATCCGTAAGCGATTCATATTTCATAAAAAAGAACTGATTCAAAGTTATTTGGATCGGGGCGAAAGTATTTTAATCTGCTCGGCGCATTATGGCAATTGGGAGTGGGGAACGCTAGGCATTGGGTTGAATTTTAAAGCCGAACACTATCCAATTTACAAACCATTAAGTAACCCGACTTTTGATGAGTGGTTCAAAAAAATACGCAGCCGTTTCGGAAATAAAATGATCGCCATGCGGCAAACCTTCAGAGCTTTACAAGCCAGTAAAAATGAAATCAGCATCTTTAGTTTCGGTAACGATCAGGCACCGGTAAAAGACGATTCCAATTATTGGACAACATTTTTACATCAGCCGGCGGCAATTCAACTCGGTATAGAGAAAATCGCCAAAAAAACCAACCGACCAATTTTTTACCTTAAAGTAAATGTTGTAAAACGTGGATATTATGAGCTGGATTGTGTTCCACTTTGTTTAAATCCGGCAGAAACTGCAGATTTTGAGATTACCGAAATGCATACCCGTTTGCTGGAGGAAATTATCCGCGAAAAACCAGAATATTGGCTTTGGAGCCATAGGCGATGGAAACATAAACCCAACTCATAAAAATGAAAAGTGCTAGAAATTACCTTAAGTGGTTTTTTGTTTTAGTACTCGTGGCAATTTGCCTCTTGTTTTTGCAGCGGCCGTATTTGCTTAAAGTGCTGCGGTACCGCACGCCAAATCCGGATACTTATCTCGCCTTTCCACAAGCGATGGTTTCTCCGCCAGACTCTGTTTTCTTTTTTAAAAGGGCCGGGAAAATGCGAAAAGATTTGGATACCGTTTTGGTGCGCAACGGCGAAAACCAAATGGTTAGCTTCAGTCAATATTTTAAGCAAGGCCAACTTTCTGCATTTATGGTTATCCGGAACGATAGTATTATTTATGAGAAATTTTCTGAAGGTTTTTCCGAACACACCTTAACAAGTGTTTTTTCTGGAGCCAAAAGCATGGTATCTATTATGATTGGACAGGCGCTTGACGAAGGAAAAATCAAAAGTTTGGAAGATCTGGTTACAGATTACATTCCGGAGTTGAAAAGCAATCCGGCATTTGCCAGAATACGCGTTAAAAATCTTTTGGATATGCAATCCGGATTGGAATTTAAAGATGCTTTAGGCGGTTTAATCAAAGCGTTCTTTGCCGATGAAACGAAGGTATTATTACACCAATAATATGAAAGCAGAGCTGATGAAAGTGAAACTTGTACATGCGCCCGGCACAGTTTATCAATACAAAAGCATCGACCCGATTTTATTGACCTGGGTGCTGGAAAATGCAACCGGGAAAACTGTAGCGCAATACTTTCAACAACATATCTGGAAGCAAATTGGAGCACAATATTTTGCAAGTTTCGGTTTAGATCAAATAGATGGATTGGCCAATACGGCAAGCCGTTTTCAGGTTACTGCTATAGATTGGGCAAAAATTGGGCGGTTGTATCTCCATCACGGGCAGTTTAATCATCATCAGGTTGTACCAGAAAATTGGGTGCAGCAATCTATTAAATTGGGAAATGGGAATCCGGCGCCCGCAAAAGGCTGGCAAAAATCTGCCAATCATTATTTATGGTGGATTCCGCAAGAAGGTGAAAACGGCGATTTTGCAGCCGAAGGCATGTCTGGCCAACGTTTATATGTTGATCCGAAAACCAATACCATCATCGTTCAGTTTGCGCGCCGCGGTGCCGGCGATTATCCCTACAGAAAAATAAGCCGGTATTTATCGGGCTTACCATTTGTTTATCCAAAACCAAAAACCGAGTAGAGAAGGAATTGAACGCATAACCTTTGCGCTTAATTTTTTAAAATGCTACATTGCTGTTGTGGAAAACAACGATGTTAAAATTTCAAAAAAGAAACCAATCTTTCCGGTTACGCCAGCGCTGCAAAAGTATTTAAGATTGTACCAGAGAGAAGCCAGACTTCCAATTGGCTATGACGATTTAATGCAATTCAATGAAGCTTTTCCGATTATGAATAAAGACGGGAAAGATTCACTCTGGGAAGGACCAATTTATGCCCAGGATGATATAGAAAAAATTCATAACGGACTGAAAGAAATTTATGCGAATTTAAAAGCGTCTGGAAACCTGCGTATTGTAGAGCATAAATACATCGATCGGATCGAGTATTGCACCTTCGGAAATACACATCCCTTTCGCATTAGGATTGTAAACCGCTTAAATGATGTGTACGATTACTTCTATGTAAAAAAAGCCGATGCTTCAAGAATTTATGGATTGGAGATGGAAGAAATTCTTTCGCCTAACCAGGTTAATTATCTGGTTGATGGAAATACGTTGATAGAAGAACATATTGCCGGCATTCCGGGCGATGTTTTTACCAACGGACAATTGTACAATCCGGAGTTTAACCCAACTCGTATTGCCAAAGAGTTTGTGAAATTTAATGAACGCTGCCTGATTATGCTCTTGGGCGATATGCGTGCGTATAATTTTGTGGTACAAATTACGCCTGATTTTGATGATATACAATTCCGCATCCGCGCGATTGATTTTGATCAGCAATTTTACGAAGGTAACTTAAAGGTTTACTTGCCGCAGTTTTTTAAAGAAAACCTGCCTTATGTAAAAATCAGTATGGATCAGCTTACAGAAAAAACGGTACTGCAATATCAACAAGAGGAACGTTCATCTATCGTGCATCGTGTACGCAGCGAAAGGCATCGCTTAACCGATCTTCGGGATGTGTCTAAAAAAGAAGCGTTAACAACACCAGAGAACATTGCAAAACTAAAAGAAGGTATGGCAGAATACTTTAAAGAACCCAATTATCTGAAATGTGGTAATATGACTGATATTATTGAGCTTAATATTAAAAATATTATTCGTCAGGTTAAATTGTAATTGCTACAAAGGCAAATATTTTTCCAATGAAAAACGGCCAGATCAACCGGCCGTTTTTTGAGTGAATCTAGAAAGAGCGCGTAATGTTTTAGGCGTGTTGGCCTTCATGTACGCCTTCTGCAAATTCCTCTACAATTTTATCGTTAAATGCTGGTAAATCTTTTGGCGTTCTGCTGGTAACCAAACCTTGGTCTACAACCACTTCTTCATCGCTCCATTGTGCGCCTGCATTAATTAAATCTTGAGCAATGTTATTTACAGAAGTTACTTTTCTTCCTTTAACAACATCGGCATTGATTAATGTTTGTGGTCCGTGGCAAATTGCGGCTACTGGTTTTCCGGCAGTAAAAAATGCTTTCACAAAAGCTATTGCTTTTTCATTAACTCTAAGCTGATCTGGATTTAAAACGCCTCCGGGCAAAACCAATCCTTGGTAGTCATCAGCATTTACTTCGTCCAACGTTTTATCTACCTGAATATCTATAGACCAGTGATCGTGGTTCCAGGCTTTAATTGTGCCGCTTTTTGAGGAAATTACATGTACAGTTGCGCCTTCTTCTTTTAATCTTTTTACAGGTTCTGTTAACTCTACTTCTTCAAATCCGCTCTCTGAAAGTACAGCAATATTGCGGTTACTTAATTGTCCCATAATTCTTTATTTTAAATCGGTATATAAAATAGAGACATCAAAAAAATTAGATTGTTTTTAGAAAATTAAATACGGCAGATTAAGGATAGCGTCTTATTAATCATTTGTTCTTCGGTGTTTCACGAAATAGAAAGCCAGATTGCAGGCAATTCTGATGTGGTTAAAAATATTCGGAACAAAGCCATAGTATTTACTGAATATCCGAAAGCGCTCTTTTAAACTTGCTGCGTGTTTCTTTTTGCTCATGCCGCCAACAAGATATTTAGCTACGTAACGGTGTACATTTACAATGTTGGATGCTTTTTTAGCCGCTTTAATGATCCAGTCAATATCAGCGCTGTACTTGTATTGCAGATCATAAGGTTGGGTTAAATTTCTACGGATATAAATGGCCTGATGGCTGATGCTCATACCGAGTTTAAAACTGGTCCAATCGAATTGTTCTGGTGCTTCGTGTCGTCTCTGCCCCAAACTTTTCCAATTGTCATCGTACATTTCGGTTTCGCCATAATAAATATCTGCCCAAGGCGCAGAAGCAAATACATCTTCAACAGTTTGCGGATCATAAATCTCATCTCCGGAATTCATAAAAAGGATGTAATCGCCTGTAGCCAACAACAGTCCTTTGTTCATTGCATCATATATCCCTTTATCCGGTTCAGAAACAATTTTTGAAATGCGGTTTTTATACTTGTAGATAACAGCTAATGTGCCATCTGTTGATGCACCATCTATAATGATATATTCTATTTTTTTATAGGTTTGAGAAAGTACAGAATTGATCGTTCGCTCAATGTCGCGAACATTATTGTAGACTATGGTGATGACGGTTAGTTTTGGCATTTCTAATCCATTAATTTTTTAAATGTTTCTGCATCTGGTAAAAGGCCTTTAAAAGCTTTTGGTCATGTTGAGCTCGTTTTTTATTGTAATATCTTGATTGTCAGTTTTTTTCTAATCGACCCAACCGTGTTGGGTCAATTAGAAAAAATTCTTCCCAAGATTCAAAAAAGAAACGCATTCTTTTTATTCCCGAAGCGGAAAAACCTCTTAAACCAGGTAGTTCTGCTTGCAAATCATAGGAAAGTGTATCAATTATTTTTGCTCACCCATTTTCTTTATTAATTTTTTCAGGTATAAAATTCCTACAGCAAAATAGAGCATTAAAAGTTCTTTATTTACAGAGAATGCGGCTTTATATCGGCTGTTTAAAATCGCAGATTTTAATACACGTATGCTTTCAGAATAATTATTGATTTCGCCCATCTGAATGTTATTTCCCTATAAATCTAAAAAAACAAAAGCTTTTATTCTGTAAACACTTGCCGGAATCAGCTATTTGGGTTGAAGATCAATCAAAGTTTCATATAAATTGATGTGTTCTGCTGCAATAACTTCTTCAGAAAAATCGGAAAGAATACTAAATCTGGCTGCTTTTTGAATTTCTTCTTTATTTGGACGATGGTAAAGCCATTCAATGCCATTGGCCAGATCATTGGCATTTTCATATTCTGCTAAATACCCATTTTGCATATGTTTTACCATATCCGGAATGCCGCCGGTTGTAAATGCAACAACGGGTGTTGCACAAGCCAAACTTTCCATTACGGTATTGGGCAAATTATCTTCAAGTGAGGGCGTAATGAAAGCATCTGCTGCAGAATAACATTTTGCCAGATGATCGTCTTTATTTATCGTTCCTAAAAAAGTTGTTTTAAAAGGAAATTCTGGCATTTCAGCATTGTCTTTATTGCCAAAAATAACCAGTTCTACATTTTCTTTTTTTATTCCGGGCCGGCGCGCAAGAATTTCCAATGCTTCAATAAGATAAGGTGTGCCTTTGTGTTTATCATTTTTAGAAGGCATAAAACCACTCATCAGTACAAATTTATCGGGATTGATTTTGAGTATCTTTTTCGCTTCAGATTTTACATAAGGTTTGAAAATCTGGGTTTCTATGGTGTTTGGAATAACTGAAGTTTTTCTTGTGCCCAACAAACTGCTAAATTTTATTGAATTTGCCATCCAGCGACTTGGTGCAACAATATGAAAATTTAATTCTGTATATGCTTTTTGCTTTCTGGACCAGGTTTTATGCGAAATATCGTCCTTTCCACTCATCTTTAAAATTGGACAATGACCGCATTGCTGATGGAAATTTTCGCAGCCATAACGCACATGGCAACCGCCTGTAAAAGCATTTGAATCATGAAAAGTCCAGACAATTGGTTTTTCCAGTTCGTCTAACTGGGCAAGAAATTTAGGGTTTAAAAAACCGTGATTAATCCAGTGTAAATGAATTACATCTGCATTTTTTACATCGGGATGCTGAATCACAGATCGGCCAAACCACTGTACACTAAAAGGCGTTTTTACAGATTTGCTCAACCATTTAGAAAAATAACGTTCAGAAAAGATATTGTAAACTGCTTTTGCTTTTTGAAAAGGCGTTTTAGTAAACGTATCAATTTGAGGGTTCTGACCAAATTTATAATACACCAGCACTTTAGAGTCAATCCCGGAGGCCTTGAGTGCATCACTCAACCGTAAACAAGCGCGGCCAGCGCCGCCATTTCCATCGTAGGTATTTAGGTGTACTACTTTCAAATCCTTCAAAAATACATTTTATTGTTAACGATTATAAAAACTGTTGCGTAATTTCCGCTTTTAAAGCCAAACTCCATGATTAAAACTTTTTTTAGGGCACTTTTTGCAGTTGCATGTGTGCTGCCTATACACAGTTATGCGCAAAATCAAAGTTATTTTGCAGCGTATCCAGCATTAACGCCAGATGCGCAGACAATAGTATTCAGTTATGATGGTGATATTTGGAAAGTCCCGGTTAAAGGCGGTCTGGCTTCCAGAATTACGGCTATGCAGGGCGAAGAAATTAATCCTAAAATCTCGCTAGATGGCAAATGGCTTGCCTTTTCATCTAATCAGTTTGGCAATTATGATGTGTACATTATGCCCATGTCTGGCGGAGATATTAAGCAACTTACCTTTAACGATGCAACAGACGAAGTTGACAATTGGAGCTGGGATTCCAAAACTATCTATTTCACTTCTGGCCGCTACAATTCTTTTTCAAGTTACAAAGTTGCGGCAAGCGGCGGTACCGCAATGCGCTTATTTAGCAATTATTTTAACACCACACACCATATTGCTGAAGCACCAAATGGCGAATTGTTTTTTAGCGATACCTGGGAAAGTTATCGCTTTGCGAACCGTAAGCATTACAAAGGCGCATACAATCCAGATATTCAATCATACAACCCGAAAACTAAAAGTTATAAGAGATATACAGATTATATTGGAAAAGATTTCTGGACAAGTGTAGATCAGAAAGGAAATATTTTCTTTGTTTCTGACGAAGGAAATGACGAGTATAACCTCTATACATTCATCAACGGAAAGAAAACAGGTTTAACCAGTTTTGATTCATCAATTAAAAGACCTTTTGTTTCTGCAAGTGGCACAACCGTTGTTTTTGAAAAAGATTACCAGATTTATACCTATGATGTTGCGACGAAAAAAGTGGAGAAAGTGAATATTGCAACATCGCGCAATCAGATATTAAGCAAAGACCAGGAGTATGATGTCCGTGCAAATATTTCTGCTTTTGATGCCGCTCTTGATGGGAAGAAACTTGCTTTTATCTCGCGTGGTGAACTTTTTGTGAGCGATGCAGACGGTAAATTTATCCGTAAAATTACGCATAGCGGAGAACGTGCGATGGAATGTAAATGGATGGCCGATAATAAAACCATTTTGTTTAGTCAAACGTCTAATGGCTACCAAAACTGGTTTACTGTAACTGGAGATGGAAAAAGTACACCGAAACAGATTACGACAGATAAAGCCAATAACCGCGATATTTCTTTTAATAAAAGCAAAACCATGGCCGTTTATTTAAGCGGAAGAAATGAATTGAGGTTGATGGATTTAAAAACAATGACCAGTAAAACCGTTGTTAATGATGAGTTTTGGGCTTTTCAGAATACGCCGCCAAGTTTTTCTCCGAATGATGAATATTTGTTGTTTACCGTATACCGTAATTTTGAACAAGATATTCTGGTACACCACATTAAAAATAATAAAACCATCAATTTAACCAATACCGGCGTAAGCGAAACAAATGCGGCCTGGTCGCCAGATGGGAAATATATCTTTTTCACAAGCGATCGTACCAAACCTGCTTATCCAACAGGAATGAGTCAACCGCATATTTACAGGATGGCACTTGATTATTATAATGAGCCATTTCGTTCTGATAAATTTGATGATTTATTTAAAGAAAATAAACCAGAACCTAAAGATGTTAAACCAGGTTTAGACACTGAAAAGGACGATAAAAAAAGCAAGAAAACAGATTCAGCCAAGAAAAAAGACGAGCTTAAACCTACACCAAAACCTGCAAGTATTATCACAATTAATACTCAGGATATTTTAGACCGTGTAGAATTGGTAAGTCCAAATTTTGGCGGGCAATATGGTACAGATGTATTTGCCAAAGGCGATAAAACTTATGTTTTTTATACCTCAAACCATGAAGGCGGTGCGCGCGCAATGTACCGAACAATTATTGAACCTTTTGAAGCCAATAAAACGGAGAAAGTTAGCGATGGTGGCGATTATTCTATTATCCAGTCTGGAGATAAGTTTTTTACCTTAACCCGCGGCGTAATCGGGAAATACAATCTTGATGCAAATAAACTAGATAAATTAGATCATTCATACAAATTTACCAGAAACCTGAATGCCGAGTTTAATCAGATGTTTTATGAAACCTGGGTAGGTTTGGATGAAAACTTTTACGATGAAAATTTCCATGGCGTAAATTGGGAAAAGATGAGATCTCGCTATGCGGCTTATCTTCCATACGTAAACAACAGAAGTGATTTAAGAATTTTATTGAATGATATGCTGGGCGAATTAAATTCTTCGCACATGGGTTTCAATAGTTCTGGAGCAGAAGAGCGCAAAAATCTAAATTACATCACAAACGAAACTGGAATTATTTTCGATAACGAACAGCCATTCAAAATTGCAAGAGTTGCAGCTAAAAGTAATGCTTTTTCCAATACAGATATTAAACCGGGCGATGTATTGAAAGCCGTAAATGGTGTAACGGTTGATGAGAAAATTGATCGGGATTATTATTTCAGTAAGCCATCTTTAGATAAAGAAATGACCTTGACTTTAGAACGGAATGGAAAAGAAATGTACGCCAATGTACATCCGGAAAGTTCGGCTTCTTTACGCAATAATCTGTATGATGAGTGGATTAGCAATAA
This sequence comes from Pedobacter terrestris, assembly GCF_052343045.1. NCBI lineage: Bacteria > Pseudomonadati > Bacteroidota > Sphingobacteriia > Sphingobacteriales > Sphingobacteriaceae > Pedobacter > Pedobacter terrestris. The sequence continues at coordinate 4,980,139 of NZ_CP180264.1, forward strand.
CCGCAAGAACGTAGATAAGTGGGGAAACAACCGCATTGCATATTCTTATATGAAAAATATGAGTGGTGGAGAGTTGGAACGTTTTTTACTGGATATGGTAGCTCAGGAAGAAAATAAAGATGCAATTATTTTAGATCTGCGGTACAATACAGGCGGAAACGTGCATGACGATGTTTTGAAATTTCTGTCACAGCGGCCATATCTTCAATGGAAATACCGTGGAGGTAAAATGGCGCCACAAAGCAATTTCGGCCCTGCGGTTAAACCAATTGTATTGCTAACCAATGAGCAATCTTTAAGCGATGCAGAGATGACTGCTGCGGGTTTTAAACAACTTAAACTCGGCAAAATTATTGGTACAGAAACCTATCGCTGGATTATTTTCACTTCTGCAAAAGGTTTGGTAGATGGTTCTTCTTACCGTTTGCCATCTTGGGGCTGTTATACAATGGACGGTAAAAACATAGAAAAAGAAGGTGTAAAGCCAGATATTTATGTTAAAAATACTTTTGAAGATCGTTTGGCAGAGCGAGATCCGCAACTGGAAAAAGCAGTAGCAGAAATTTTAAAAGATTTAAAATAGTATCATCCTCAATTGCTGTATTGTTGAAGCGCGCATTTCAACAATACAGCAATCGAGGCTTTATAAATTCATATTCTTTCCGTTTCTTTGGAATTGGATTCAAATTAAAAAATGGCAAATTTATTAACAGACAGAGCGTTTTGGGTAAGTTATTGGGAAAGTAAAAAAGGACTTGCAGTTCAACTTCCGGCCAATTATTTGTTTCATCAGCAATTGAGTGAAATCATTCAGAAAGAAAAGGTTAAAAATGCGATAGAACTGGGTGGTTTTCCGGGTTATTATGCCGTTTTTCTAAAAAAATATTTTAAGCTCGATGTCACGTTGCTTGATTATTTTGTACATCCTCCAGTTGTGCATGAACTGTTGCAAAAAAATCAGATGCAAGCGCAGGACATTCATATTATCGAAACTGATTTGTTTAACTATACACCAGAAAAACAATATGATTTGGTATTAAGTTGCGGATTAATAGAGCACTTTAACGATACAGAAGACATCATCAAAAGGCATATTGCTTTTGTAAAAAGCGGCGGCACCTTATTTATCACTTTGCCAAATTTTAAGGCGGTAAATGGTTGGTTCCAGAAGAAGTTCGATAAAGAAAACTACGATAAGCATAATATCAATAGCATGGACCCAGAGTTATTGAAAGATATCTGTGAACGTGCTGGATTGCAGGAAGTAAAATCCGGATATTTCGGTCGTTTTAGTGTATGGCTGGAAAATGAAAATCAAAAATCTACTGCCGTTCGGGTATTCAAAAAAGTAACCTGGCTTGCCGGAAAAATCTTGACTAAAATTGTTCCTTTCGAAAGTAAAAATCTTTCGCCTTATATTATTCTTACAGCAACAAAATATTGATTTTTCCTGGTTATTTAGCGAACTTATATAAACCAAATTCGCTAAGTGTAAGACATACCGGCGATTTTGTTATGCTGAGCTTAACTTTACTGCTGGTTACCGGAACATCTAATTTTACCAATCGTCTTGCGCCGATGCTGGTCCCTTCATAGATACTTTCCCAACGGTTATTTTTCCATATTTCCATGGTAAAACCTTCTATACGCTGCCCCAAGGGGATATATTCGCGAAGGCTCACAACATCGAAAGTTGTTTCTGTACCCAAATCCAATTCCAATGTTGCGGAATGAATCTGATCACTGCTTGCCCAATAACTTTCTTTTTTATTGTCCAGGATATTTGCTGCACTAAATTTTTTACCACGCGTATCACTTGCAAGTACAGTTGCGTTTTTGGCCAGGTTTTGTGCAAAAGTGTGTTTTAGTATATCGCCAAAGCCTTTAAGTGCAGCAACATCATCATCGTGTAATTGTCCGCGGGTATCTGGTGCCAAACCAAGGTCTAAGCCGGCGCCGCGGCCAACACTTTTCAGGTACAAATCAAATAACATATCTGCTGTCTTGGGCTGTTCATTTTCATGATAAAACCAACCTCTTCTTAAAGGAACGTCGCATTCTGCTGGCATCCAGAATTTTCCGTTTCTAATTCCTATCGGGCTTTGTGGATAATTTGCTTGTCCGGGAACAGCAACATTTTTACCATCAGGTGCTATAGGCGTGAAGGTTGCCCAGCTCGTTTCAGCAGCACGGCCATTTTCATTTCCAACCCAACGTATATCTAAACCAATATCACTGAAAATGTTGGCCATAGGTTGCATCTTTCTGGTAATTGCCCAAGTGTTTTCCCAATCGTAATATGTGGTATTGTCTGTAGAACGTTTTTCTTTTGCGCCACCATAATAGCCGTCCCCACCATTTGCGCCATCGTGCCAGCTCATAAACAATTTGCCAAAGTTGCTGTACAATTCTTTGAGTTGGGCCTGGTAAATGGAAAGATACTGATCAGTTCCGTACAAGGCGTTATTTCTATCCCAAGGCGAGCAATAAACGCCAAACTGCATGCCATTTTTGCGAACCGCTTGTTCTACTTCTTTTACTAAATTTCCTTTACCATTTCTGAAAGGGCTTTTGCTGATATTGTATTCAGTGGTTTTTGTTGGCCATAAGGCAAAACCATCGTGGTGCTTGGCCACCAAAATAATCCCTTTTAGACCTCCATCTTTAGCGGCTTTTATAATTTGATCGGCATTAAAATCGCTCGGATTGAAACTTTTCGGATCGGCATCGCCAAAACCCCATTCTTTGTTTTCAAAAGTTGTTGGAGTAAAATGGATTAAACCATATACTTCTAAATCATGCCAGGCCAATTGTCTTTTTGATGGCAAAGCGCCATAAGGTTCTGGTGCGAGTTGTGCTTGTGCAAATGTGCTGAGAAAAATAAGGAGTAAAGGAATAAATTTCATTTTGGTTTAGGAGTTGGAATTTCGAAACTACAAACTAAGCCTATTAAAAATATCAGTCATATTGGCTATTTGTTAAGTTTTTCGGTAACAAATCGTTTAATTCTTGCCCATAACGAACCTTTTCTGTTGGCTAGAAATGATTTAATTTTTTCGTAAACAATTGTATCCTCTTCGATTTGTGCAGGGAAATCAGTAATGGCATTTGGGTTAATTTGTACGTTGTAGATATCATTAATTCCAGAATGCACACCGGTACCGTCATGACCAATATTGTTTACAAGCGATTGAGAAGGGTTCAGTGTTAAGCCACCTTTTAAGAAAATAGATGCATACCATCTAATGGCCCAACTGTTGTTCTTGCCGGTTTTAAATTCCTTCATTTGTTTCCAGAAATTCATTGTATTATCTATCGCAAAGGCGGATTTTTTCTGCGCATCGAACTGTTTCATCAATACATCTATATTAGGCTCAAAATGTTGCCAGGCACGTTGCCATGTTGCCCAACCCCAACTTGTTGCGGCTCTGAAAAAAAATGTTTCGGGTAGGTTTTCGCCTTTAAGCGGATACATGTATGCGCCAATATGCATTACCTTTTCTTCAGTTTCGTAACGCGTTAAGCCATCATTAAAATACAAAAGAGTATTAGGAGCACTAACCAAATCATCCTCAAAAACAATTACTTTCCCGTATTGAGAAATGAGTTCTGTTACGCCGGCAATGACGGAGTTGGCCAGCCCGATATTTTGTTCTCGTAGAATAATTTTTACAGATTTAAACCCTTCCACATTCTGAATCACATCGCGTACTGCCTCTACTTTTTCATTGTCTTGCGGCGTTTTTGGCCCGTCAGAAAAAATGTAAAGCCGACTGTCGACAGCCAGGTGGTTTTGTTTTAAAAATTTTAACGTACGTGCGGTATGCTGTGGTCTGTTGTAAACAAAAAGTGCTATTGGTGCGAGGTTTTGCATATTAAAATATCTGCAGTTTTGAATCTGATTTCTGCGTAAGAACGGTATAAGCACTGGCAAATTGCTCTTGTTTTTTTTTGCCAAAAATATTTCCTAAAATTATTTTGAGCCAATATTCCAAGTCGATTTTTAATGTCTTTGTTAAGATTTTCGGCTTTTTGCCGTTTACAAAAGCATTGAATTTTGAAACTTCGGGTTTGGTGAGTGTAATTTTATCTTTAATAATTTTTAAACCTTCGCTCTGTAATAAAAACCTTAATGAAGTTGGTGTATACATGTTAATGTGGCCGTAATCCAAAAAGTGTTTCATACGTTTATCTACATCAAAGCGATAATCGCGAGGTACTTCAACTACTATATATTTAGCCACTCTTTTAATTTCGCGAAGTAAAATTCTCTCGTGTTCTACATGTTCCAAAACGTGACTTAGAATAACTAAATCGAAAGAATTATCTGGATAGGGGATTTGATAGCCATCAAAAGTTTTGGCTTCTACAAGAGATTTAAGCTTTCTGGATTGGATTAAATCTACACCGCTTTGTGCAATTTCTAATGCGAAAAGTTGATCGGCAAATTGCCATTCATCCAGAAAATGCAGGATACTGCCGTCGCCGGCACCAACTTCCAGAACTTTTGTTGGCCGTATATTGCCAGAAGTTACATCAACAATGTTACGGGCTTTGTATTTTGCGCCCAACATACGCCATTCTACATCGTTATTGGTGTAAAAATTATCGTAGGCAGATTTTATATTTGTACTTAAAGGCTCTATCATTGATCACAAATATAACTTTTGGCAAGTATATTTATTAAGAAAGTAATTTAAGAGATATTTAAGCCCTCTTTAATTTTTTGATAGATTAAAATTATATGGAAAGGCAGTTTTGTGCTTTATAAAAAACAGAAGTTGCTTTCTCGTAAAACAAACCTGGAGAAATGCCACTAAAATACAGTTCTTTAAAACCCTGTTGAATTAAAAATGATCGGGCTTCATTGTAAACTTCTCGCTCACTATCATCCAATACTAAAACTCCGCTTGTAGATAATGCATTAACACTATGCTTACAGCAGTTTACGCGGTCGCGGCCATCAACAATTATAATGTCGTATTTTTTATTTAATGTTGATGCTTTTTTTGAATATTCTCCATTGGTCTCAAGTTCGCAAAAAATAATATTTGCATTTTCAGGGCTTGAGTTTTTTACATTATCAAACCAGCCTTTGTCATGTTCAACAGAGGTAACAGACTTTGCCCTTTCAGCATAAAATATTGTAGAACTTCCTGAGCCGTACTCGAAAATATCTAAACTCTTATTAATCCGATTTTTGATAAAATCTATAAAGGAATACGTAACCCAAGGCAGAGCTTTTCCGTTTCCGTCTACTGCCCGTTTCTGGTCGAATGCCGTAAACCATCCGATGTTTACCAAATAACCCTTGTGCCCATATGATAGTAATGCTTTGAGCCTGCTTGGGTTTGTAATTAGGGACCTTAATGCTTTAAAAGTGTTCAACGTTTAAAAATTTTTTGATAAGATGAGATCAAAAATAATGATTTTAACATCATTATACCCTGTTGACGTGTTTTTGCGACAAATAAGAGATAAAAAGACGATATTATTTGTGCAATTAAGGTAGCAATAGACGCGCCAATTCCTCCGTAAAGTGGTATAAACCAAAAGTTTAATAGGATATTTACGATCGCGCCTAGAGCTGTGCGTATAAAGGAAATTTTAGTATAACCTTCGGCAAGTAAATACTGACTGCTGGCTACACCAAGAAATGTGAAAATGCCAGACCAGATGTGTATGGAAAGCATTTGATCAGCACCTTGAAATTGATTTCCATAAAGTATTTTAATTATAAAGCTTGCGGTAAAGGAAACAAAAAGTGCAACAGGTAAGCTTATTGCAATTAATAAGTCGTAAAGGTTTTGTAGTCTTTTGATATATCTTTCAGTATCCGTTTTTCTGGCATGAACAATTGCAGGGAAAACGGAAGTTACAATGGCTACGGGAATGAAATACCATGCTTCGCTAATTTTTGCCGCGGCGCTATACACACCCACGGCTGCGCTTCCCTCACTTTTGAGCATTACCTGGTCAATTTTCATATAAATAGAAACCATCACTGCTGACAGGATAAGCGGAAAGGATTGCTTTAGTAAAGATTTTGCGCGTTCAGTTTTAAATTTCCAATTCAGAAGATTCAGGCCTTTGTTATGGTACATAAGGAGTAATCCCACTGCTAAAGCTAAACCATCAAATACTAAAGCCCAGGCAAACCAAATCACATCAGCATGCAGATATACCAACAGGATTTTGATACCTGCAGATACGATAACACAGATGTTCTGAACATGAACAACGTATTTGGATTGAACCTGCGACTGAAAATAGGAATCGATTATATTAAATGACTTGAAAAAAGAAGCGAAAGAAAGTAAAGCAACAATTAGCGTTAAGGGTTTATTATCACCAGCAGAAAAATGATGTAAAAAAAGATAAATACCAATTGAAACAGGAATAACAAGAAGATTTACGGCAAGACGAAGCCAGAGTGATGTCCCCAAGATTTCATCTCTTTTTTGAGGCTCGTTAATAATTTCGCGGATAATGAAAGAGTCAAGGCCAAGCGTTCCAACTGCTGCAGTAATGGCTGTTAAAGCATCTGCAAAACTCAAATCTCCAAATGAAATCGGACCGAGAAAGCGCGCAACAATAAAGCCGATTACCATACTCAGGATTTTCCCGAACATTAACCAACCGGTATTTTTTAGGTATTTCTCAAACGCCGCTTCATCAAAACCTTTTATTGTAGGAAATTTCATTGGCACAAAGATGTGAAAAAAAGCGCGTTTATTAACTCAATGGCGCGCCCACTGCAATATCACATCTGTGGCCTGTTTCGCCATGTTTTGGGTTTAACTTTACTTCGGTATTTCCGGAGGTGGATTTCAATTCCGGCGCTGCTGCAGCTTGTGTTGTGGTTTGCACAGGTTTAGAATCTAGCGGTACACCAACTGCAATATCACAACGGTGATTCGGTTGCCCGTGCGGTGGATTTATATTTTTTCCTGTTTGAACGTAAGCAACCTGTGTTTTCTTGGGTGGCAATTGTTTAACAGCTGTTTCTACAGGTTTAGAATCTAACGGTGCACCTACGGCAATATCGCAGCGGTGATTCGGTTGTCCATGTGCTGGATTTAGTTTTTTCCCTTCTGTATTTGAAACTGCCAGAGCGGGCGACTGCGTTTGTACAACTGCGGGTTTGGGCTGCGGTTTCGCAACACTATTTAAAGGAGCGCCAACAGCTAAGGCGCAATTGTGGCCCGCTTGGCCATGCGGCGGATTAAAAATTAATACGGTATTTGTATTTGTTTCTGGAGCCTTTTCGGCATTGTTCCGAATGTTTTGCGCCGCCGAAGGATTAAAACTGCCCGTTTGGGGATTGTCTTTTTTTGGAGATTGGCATGCCGATAAACCACCAAGCAAGCAAACATAGAGAAGTTTTTTCATGACCGTTAATTTGGATGTACACAAATATGCCGAAAAAAATCAGGCTTTAAAACTCCTTTCAATTCGCTCAAGTTGTTTTAAATGATGTTTGAGATGAACTTCAATAAAACGAAACCATTGTTTTGCGTTAAGATAGCCAAGTCTGGGATGTTTTGTTTTCACCTGTTGGTTTCCGTCAGGCAATGTTATCCAGGTTTTTTTCAACGCCTCTTCAAACTCCAGAATGAAATCTAAAGCTTCAGTTTTACTGATTTTTTTTACACGATCTACCAAGCGTTTGGGTACTTTATATTTTTTCCCCGGTGGCAATGAACCGAAAAAAAGAATTAGTTTAACTGCAAAATGTGTCGGTTTTATTTCTCCTTTTCCCTTCAGGGCATTGTTCATCGCAATTAAAGAAAGCAAGCTCGAATCGAAAATGTGCGCGTATACTTCGCTATAACTCCACCCACCAATTGGTGGCGTTTTGTCGAAAATCTCATCTGGATATCCCGATAGTTTGGCGCTGTAAAAAGCAATTATCTTATCTAAAGATTTTTTGATTTTCGAAGATGTCATTCAATAAAGATAGACGAATTGACTAGAAAAACTGCAACAATTCGTTTAATTGCATAATCTCTTGTTTAACGTCTGCTGGCTTTTCCTTTTTCATCGGATTGAAGAAAATCGCATCCATTCCGAAATTCATTGCACCGTAAATATCGGCTTCTAAACTATCGCCAATCATAATACTTTCTGCTTTGCTGGTTTTCGCTTTATCCAAAGCATATTCAAATATCAGCGGATGGGGTTTGTTTACGCCAACATCTTCAGAAATGATCACATTGTGAAAATATGGATTTAAGCCAGATACATTCATCTTGGTTAAAGTGGTTTCTTTGAAACCATTTGAGATAATGTGAAGGATATATTTCTGTTGCAAATAAGCAAGAACAGTTTCAGCGCCTTCAAATAAATTGGTTTTTGTCGGCGAAATATTTACATAATCGTCTTCAAATTTCTGCGGAACTGCATCTGGATGAATACCGAGCTGTATAAAGGTTTTGCTAAACCGTTCTGCGCGCAAGAACTCTTTGGTAATTTTACCCAAATGATAATCTGCCCAAAGTAAATGGTTGTTTTCAGTATATCTGGAAATAAAATCATCGCAAGAATTCAAACCCAGTTTTTGCAATTTGTAGGTTTCATAAAGTTCCTTCAGGGTTTCTTCCGCATTGCGGTCAAAATCCCAGAGGGTATGATCCAGATCAAAAAAGATGTGTTTTTTATGGTGGTGCATATTGGCGTTAAAGTTCGTTATTTTTTCTAAACGGCATACTAAACCTTTTCGCCATAGGCTAAATCTCCTGCATCGCCCAATCCGGGCACAATGTAAGATTTGCTGGTCATTTCCTCATCAATTGCGCCCAGCCAGAGATTTGCTTGCGGTAAATTTGCCTTCACGTAGGTAACGCCTTGTGTGCTTGCAATTGCGGCGACAATGTGTAACTCCGCAATTTTGTATCTATTCAGCAATTCTTTACAACAGTTTACCATGCTTTGGCCTGTGGCCAGCATTGGGTCTGCCATAATCAGAACTTTTCCGTCCAGGTTTGGTGTAGAGATGTAATCCATTTGAATACTAAAAGCTCCATTGCTGGCTACTTTTCTGTAGGCAGAGATAAAGCAACAATCTGCTTTATCAAAAATGTTGAGCAAACCTTGTTGCATCGGAAGGCCTGCACGTAAAATCGTTGCAAGAACGGGTTGTTGTGCAAGGATTTGACTGCGAGAAATACCCAGCGGAGTGGTAATTTCTTTTTCAGTATAATGCAATGATTTGCTCACTTCATAGGCAAAAAATTCGCCCAAACGTTCCAGGTTTTTTCTAAAACGCATAGAATCTTTCTGCACATTTACGTCGCGAAGTTCGGCTACAAAAGTATTTGCAATAGAGGTTATTTTGCTCAGATCAAATATCATACGTTCTTTTCTGGCTTGTACCAGAATGGCGCAAATTACTAAAAGTATTCTGATAGAATGGAGATGTAGCAGTTAAATTAAGGGGCTATAGAATGAAAAATTTCGGCAAGTTTTTTGTATTTCTCAGATCCGGAAATGTTTTTTAACGCCCAGCAAATGGTGAATACGCCACTTACACCGCGTATTGTATTTTCATAATTCAATATTTCATTTTGGGCCTCGCGAGGGGAAATTCCGGAAAGATATTTACTGGTTAAACAGTAACTATTGATTTGTAAAGAAGTTACTTTTTCGAGTTGAAGATCGTACCAATTGAACGGTGTACAGGTTCCGGCGCGGAAACCGGCGACATCAACATAACCCATAGAATAATCTGTAGAAACACCCAAATTAAGTACATTCAGGTAACAAGTTGGGAGTTTTAAAGGCTCAAGCTGTAAACTGATTGTATTTGTTTGTGCCGGTTGGATGCTTTTTAATATTCCGGCGGCGGTTTTAAATACTCTTATTTTTTCTTGGTGATCAATACATGGCCTTAACAAACCAATTTGATGAGTTTCCAAAACTTTGGAGAGCGCTTTTATTGGGATAAATGAGGACTCTACGCTCGGTAGATTTAGAAAAAATAGCAGTCTGTCTGGCTTTTTCCGAAGTGAGGGATTTAGTTGATTAAGTACTTTTACCGGATTAACCTCTAAACCGGTAATTTCATCAAACTTTCCATTGAGATACGAATTGTCTTTACTGAGCAATGCATTGCTGAAAAATTTCAGTTTATTGCTGAATCCTGCCGGGATAGTTGGCGAAATCTGAACAGTAACTATCGGTTTTACCGTAAATTTTTTAAATAAAAATCTAAATTCCGGGTAACGTTTGCTGATGATACTTTTAAGTATGAGCGCCCATTCGTCTACAATTGGACGATCGAGGATTTTGAGTTTGTACTGCAGACTTTTTGATGCCTTGAAATCGCCTTTTTCCTTTTGCGCATAAATGTATTCCTCATATCTTGAAACAAAATAGAAAGAAGCCGCAAAAACATCAAAGGGTAAAGCAGAGTTTTGCACCGGAAATGGAACCTGGTAATCGCCAAAGGAAACCAACTTAGGCACAATTTCTTCCAATTTATTGCTCAGCAGAAAGGAGGCGCTTTTAAAAAATAATTCATCGCCAAGTGGCTGATCTGCATACGTTATTTTAAAGTGCTTACTTTGCAGATAATATTGACGGTTGCCTGTAAATTCTACTTCCGTTTTAAGGATTTCTTTAAAAATAAAGGTGAAAATATATTTGATCCGTGAAGTTAAAATCGGAGAGAAAACAATCAGGTGCATAGCTTATCTGGCGAAGAAAAATCTTCATTTAAGTGTACAACAATTTTCCTCTCGGAAATATTTTTTGTTAAGAGCGTTGCAAGAGTTAACTTAATTTAAACGCCGCTCTCTTTTAATACAAATTCTGAAGTTAAAAGTTTGCTGCGAATTTTCGGTCAGGATATAATATTTTTGAACTTTTTCTAACTGATCCATTAACCAAATGAACAATACTCATCTGATCTTCAAACTGATCATATAAAATAGTGTCTGTTATTTCCATTGATTTCACTGCAGCAGTTTTAGGTACTTCAAGATAAACGTTTGTGGCTTCATGGTCTTGTTCAAAACCAAGATAATTCATTACCACTGTTTTTCCGTTTACACGAAGTTGAACATGCGTTGCGAGGTATTTTTTTACCAGTTCATCCATTCCGTTTTTTAGTGCCGGATTAGACAAATCGGTTTTTTGCTTGTACAGTTTGGATAAAACCGCTTCAAAGTCATCAGAGAAAATCCGGCAACTTATTTCCAGGTTTTTTTCTTTCGCGTTGTAATTTACTTCCGTTGTGCTCACATGCAAGGGATGTTTGGTTCCTGCACTCAATGAGATGCCAATGAAGAGTAAAAAAAACAGGCTATACTTAAATTTTGACATGATGTTGGCCGGGTTCTAAGATATGTTTTGCAAAATTACGACATAAAACGTGTTAGTTTACGCTCAAATTCTGTTTAAGAGAAGGGTTTTTAGGTTAAAAATGGTAACAAATTTGGGATTATTGTCATAGATTTTTGTATACATTACCGTTTCTGTGATTTATACTTTAATTTTAAACTTTAATGTAATTCATCTCCAATCAATCGCTAAATGCCTTTACAAGATTTCGTTTTCTATTTTAAATTAGGATGGGAACATATTATCAGTCTAGATGCTTTAGATCACCAGCTTTTTATTCTGGCACTTGTTGCAATTTACAGTTATCAGAATGTAAAACAAGTGTTGATTTTGGTTACCGCTTTTACTATTGGTCATTCACTAACGCTTTTGCTTAGCGTAATGGATATTATCCGTTTTGAAAGCAAATGGGTAGAGTTTCTTATTCCCTGCACCATTGTTTTTACTGCGGTAAGCAATTTGTTCAGAAGAAATTTTTCAATGAAATCTGTAAGAATCAATTATTTTCTGGCGCTTGGCTTCGGACTTATTCATGGAATGGGATTTGCAAACTCTATCCGCATGATGTTGGCTAAAGACCAGAACATTGGCTGGGGATTATTTGGGTTTAACATTGGTTTGGAAGCCGGGCAGGTTGCGCTTGTATTGGTTATTTTGCTATTTACATTGATATTATTTAATTACACAAAAATTAAACGAATGAGTTGGGTGCTGTTTGTTTCAGCATCCGTTTTTAGTTTAGCCTTAAAAATGGCTTTAGAACGCATTCCTTTTTAACAAAACATATATGAATAAACTGTTTACTTTAACCGGCCTTCTGCTTTTTTCCGGAAGCCTGGTGTTTGCTCAGAACATACAGAATAATCCGGGCAGCAACCACGGGAATAAATTTGAGCAATTGGGTACTATTCTGCCTACGCCGAATGAACAACGAACAGCAAGTGGCGCGCCAGGTATAAAATATTGGCAGCAACGCGCAGATTACAACATTAAATGTGAGCTGGATGAGAAGAATCTTCTGCTTACAGGTGCAGAAACGGTAACCTATACCAATAACTCGCCAGATCCGCTAACGTATATTTGGTTGCAGCTGGATGAAAATGAACACAGTACAGATAAGAGTTCCAATTATCAGGATGCAACAAAAATGCCAGCAAACGGAACTGTAGAATCTTTAGAACGCTTAAGCAGTAAAACAAACAATGGTTACGGAATTAACATTGTGAAGATTAGCGATGCTCTTGGTAAAAACCTAAAGTATACTGTGAACAAAACGATGATGCGTGTCGATTTGCCAGCACCACTCAGAACCGGGCAAAAATTCATTTTCAATATCGATTGGAATTATAAAATTACCGACAGAATGAGCGTAGGCGGCCGTGGTGGATACGAATTTTTTCCTACAGATGGAAACTATCTCTTCACCATGACGCAATGGTATCCGCGGTTATGTGTATACAGCGATTTCCAGGGCTGGCAAAATCACCAGTTTACCGGAAGAGGGGAATTTGCCCTAACTTTTGGCGATTTTAAAGTGCAAATGACGGTGCCTGCTGATCACCTTGTTGGTGCAACAGGTGAGTGTATTAATTACAGTGCTGTACTTAATCCAACACAACTTGCGCGCTACAACAAAGCAAAAACAGCTACAGAGCCGGTAGAAATCCAAACCCTCGCAGAAGCTAAAACTGCTGAAGCTAAAAAAGCAACAGCGAAAAAGACATGGGTTTTTCAAGCCAGTAATGTACGTGATTTTGCCTGGACAGCATCGCGTAAATTTATTTGGGATGCTATGCCACAAAAAATTCAAGCCAATAACAATACTGTTATGTGTATGAGTTTTTATGGAAAAGAGGCTTATAACCTGTACAGTAAATTTTCTACGCGGGCAGTTGCACACACAATAAAAACATATTCTGATTTTACCATTCCATATCCTTATCCGGTTGCACAAAGTATAGAAGCGGCAAATGGAATGGAATACCCGATGATTTGTTTCAATTACGGGCGTACAGATGCAGATGGAACCTACAGCGAAAGCACAAAAAACGGAATGTTAGGTGTAATTATTCATGAAGTAGGGCATAATTTCTTCCCGATGATTGTGAATAGCGATGAACGTCAATGGACTTGGATGGATGAAGGTTTGAATTCTTTTGTAGAATACCTTACAGAAGAACTTTGGGACAATAAATTTCCAAGCAAAAAAGGCCCGGCTTATACGATTGTAGATTACATGAAACTACCGAAAGATGAATTGGAACCTATTATGACCAATTCTGAAAACATAACCCGTTTTGGTCCAAATGCGTATTCAAAACCTGCAACCGGATTGAATATTCTGCGCGAAACCATTATGGGGCGTGAGTTATTTGATTATGCATTTAAAGAATATGCCAGAAGATGGGCATTTAAACATCCGGAACCGGCAGATTTATTTCGTACGATGGAAGATGCCAGCGGCGAAGATTTAGATTGGTTTTGGAGAGGTTGGTTTTACGGAACAGATCCTTGTGATATTTCTTTAGACAGTGTGAAATTTGCGAAAGCAGATTTCCCGAAAGAAATTCCAGCTGCCAGAGCACGCATGGTAAAAATGGATAAACCTGCCGTAAATGCTTTTGAAGATATTTCTAAAATCCGCAATAAAGGCGATAAAACAATTGGCTTCTATGTAGATAAAAATCCGTCTGCTCAAGATTTTTATTATAAATACGATAGGGGAATGGTGAGTGTTGATACCACCATAACCACTAAAATGGAAACCCAATTGCCGTACGATGTTGTTCCGGCTTCAGAACAGGATCAATACAAAAATAAGTTCTTATACGAACTGAGCTTTAGTAATAAAGGCGGATTGGTTATGCCAATTATTGTAGAGTTTACGTACAAAGACGGAACTAAAGAATTGGATCGCATTCCGGCTCAGATCTGGAGACACAATGAATTGAAAACCTCTAAGTTTTACGTTAAAGACAAAGAGGTAGAATCTATTCTAATTGATCCATTACGTGAAACAGCAGATATTGACACCAGTAACAATAGCTGGGGAGGCAAAGCTAAAGAAAGTAAATTCCATGCTTTCAAAGCAAAAGCCGGAGGTGCCGTTAGGGGCCAGTCTGTTGGTAAAAACCCAATGCAACAAGCTGCGGGCAAATAACACAGATTTCTTTTTATCAATCCCTTATTGCCAATAGAAATGGCGATAAGGGATTTTTTATTTCCGCGCCGCATTGTATCAGAATCATTTGATAGATAAAAATCATCACGGCGCTAACTTTCCTGACTTTTCCCTGTTTACTCTTTGAGTCTCAAATCCGTATATTTGATATCCAATGAAATTTAAAATCACCTCAGAATATAAACCTACAGGAGATCAGCCTGGGGCAATTAAGCAATTGGTTGAAGGCGTAGAATCCGGCGAGCATTACCAAACTTTATTGGGTGTTACAGGGTCTGGCAAAACCTTTACCGTGGCCAATGTAATTGAGCAAACTCAGAAACCAACCCTAATTCTTAGTCACAATAAAACGTTGGCTGCACAACTGTATGGCGAGTTTAAACAGTTTTTTCCAGAAAATTCTGTTAACTATTTTGTGTCTTACTACGATTACTATCAGCCAGAAGCGTTCATCGCATCCAGCAATACGTACATCGAGAAAGATTTAAGTATAAACGAAGAAATTGAAAAACTGCGTTTGCGTACCACTTCGTCTTTGATGAGTGGCCGTAGAGATATAATCGTGGTTTCTTCCATATCGTGTATTTATGGTATGGGAAATCCGGAAGATTTTTCGCGTATGGTTTTCCGTTTTGGCGTTGGTTTAAGGATTTCCAGAAATGCTTTTCTACATAGTTTGGTAGAAATTTTATACGCCAGAACAACTACAGAATTTAAACGCGGAACTTTCCGGGTAAAAGGAGATACTGTAGATATTTTTCCGGCTTATCTTGATCATGCTTACCGCGTTTCATTTTTTGGCGATGATATTGAAGAACTCACGGCAATTGATCCGGTAACAGGCAAAACCATAGAAAAAATGGAAGACATGGCCATTTATCCGGCCAACCTTTTCGTTACACCAAAAGATCGCTTCAATCAATCCATTTGGGGCATTCAGGAAGAGCTTGAGATCCGCAAAAATCAATTGGTGGCAGACAAACATCTTTTAGAAGCCAAAAGGCTTGAAGAAAGAACCAATTTTGATATCGAAATGATGAAAGAACTGGGCTATTGTTCCGGTATCGAAAACTATTCCCGTTTCTTTGATGGCCGCCAACCTGGAATGCGCCCGTTCTGTTTGCTGGATTATTTTCCTGAAGATTACCTGATGGTGATTGATGAAAGTCATGTTACTGTACCACAAATCCGTGCGATGTATGGCGGCGATCGATCCAGAAAATTGTCACTGGTAGAATATGGTTTCCGTTTGCCTGCAGCATTAGACAACCGGCCTTTAAATTTCACTGAATTTGAAGGATTGGCTCCACAGACAATTTACGTAAGTGCAACACCTGCAGAATACGAGCTTGAAAAATCTGAAGGAGTGGTTGTCGAACAAGTCATTCGACCAACGGGATTACTTGATCCGATTATAGAAGTGCGGCCCGCAATTAATCAGGTTGATGATTTGCTGGATGAAATTGATTTAACCATAAAAGATGGCGGGCGCATTCTCGTAACTACGTTAACCAAACGAATGGCAGAAGAACTGACCAAATATCTGGATCGGTTAAATATTAAAACCCGTTACATCCACTCCGAAATTAAGACATTGGAACGGGTAGAAATTCTTCGAGGATTGCGCTTGGGCGAGTTTGATGTGCTGGTTGGAATCAACTTGCTTAGGGAAGGTTTGGATTTACCTGAAGTTACACTTGTTGCCATTTTAGATGCGGATAAAGAAGGGTTCTTACGTTCAGAAAAATCATTGATTCAAACCATCGGCCGCGCGGCGCGTAACGATCGTGGTCGCGTAATTATGTATGCCGATGGAATGACTGAAAGTATGGAGAAAACCATTGACGAAACCAATCGCAGGCGCGAAAAACAAATTGCATACAATCTTGAGCACGGCATTACGCCTAAAACAGTTGGCAAATCTAGAGAAGCCATTTTGGAGCAAACTTCTGTATTGGATTTCTCTCAAAAAGCCAGCGCCAATAAGGCGCGCGCCTATGTAGAAAATGCCGAAGTGAG
This sequence comes from Pedobacter terrestris, assembly GCF_052343045.1. Lineage (NCBI taxonomy): Bacteria > Pseudomonadati > Bacteroidota > Sphingobacteriia > Sphingobacteriales > Sphingobacteriaceae > Pedobacter > Pedobacter terrestris. Next base: position 4,996,682 of record NZ_CP180264.1, read on the forward strand.
TATTGCTGCAGATCCTGTGGTGCAATATATGGGTAAAAATGAATTGCAACGCGCTATAGACAACACCAAGAAAGAGATGCAGAAAGCGGCAAAAGATATGGATTTCTTACTGGCAGCAAAACTGCGAGACGAAATGTATGCTTTAGAGAAAATGTTTAACGAAAAATTTCCTAAGTAACGTTTTGATGGTTTAAAAACGCTTTGAATTTATTTATTTATATTGCTGTACATCAGTTGTCTAAACCAATATGAAAGCGTTAAAAGTAATATTGCCGATTGTATTCTGCAGCGTTGGCCTGCACATCCGGGCACAAAGCATTTCCATTCCTTTGGGTGGAAATGCTTTCAGTTCTAAACATAATGAACGCAACAGGACCGTAACGAATAAAGGCCTTGAAAACTGGACAGATGCAACAGAACAATTTACGGTGTATCTGCGCGTCTCTAAACCAGGATCAATAATTCTCTCAGTAAAAGATATTTCCGTTACCGGGAAATCCACGCTTCAATTTGCTATCGGTAAGGAAGCGAAAAAAGTAATCTTCAATCCAAATCAACAGATTCAAAATTTGGTTGGCACATGGACAATCAAAGACACAGGTTATGTTGCTTTAAAAATTAAAGGATTGGAAAAAACCGGATCAAGTTTTCCATCTATTTCTGCCATTCAGGTTTCCGGTACAGCAATTGATCAAAACACGGCTTATGTAAAAGACAACAAAGGCAATTTTTTTTACTGGGGAAGGAGAGGGCCATCTGTACACCTCAATTATTTACAACCGGAAAATATACAAGCAGAGTGGTATTACAATGAGGTTACAGTGCCTGTTGAGAATGATGTTATTGGCTCTTATTTCATGGCCAATGGATTTGCGGAAGGTTATTTCGGAATGCAGGTAAACGGCCCGAATGAAAGACGAATTTTGTTTTCTGTCTGGAGTCCTTTTGCTACAGACGATCCTAAAAGTATCCCCGATTCTCTTAAAATCAAAATGATTAAAAAGGGCCAGGGCGTGCAGGCAGGAGAATTTGGCAACGAAGGCGCGGGCGGACAATCGTATTTAAAATATTCCTGGAAAGCTGGCAGTACGTATAAATTTCTGTTGCATGGTAAGCCAGATTTAGATGCCGCCGATAGTTCAACAACATATACCGCTTATTTCTTTGCACCCGAATTAAATGAGTGGAAATTGATTGCGCAGTTCAAACGCCCTAAAACCAAAACATATTTGAAAAGATTTCATTCTTTTCTCGAAAATTTTTCTCCGGTTCAAGGTGATTTATCCCGGAAGGTATGGTTTGATAATCAATGGATTTGTGATGATCTCGGCAATTGGGTCGCACTTACAACCGCACGCTTTACAACAGATAATACGGGCGTGAAAGGTTATCGCATGGATTTTTCTGGGGGGATCGATAACGGGCATTTTTTTCTTAGAAATTGTGGCTTTTTTAGTGATTTTACCTTTCCCAAAACTTTTTTTGAACGTCACTCTGCAAATAAAAAGCCTCAAATTGATTTCAATAAATTGCCCGATTTTTAACGATATTGTATATTTTTTGAGTTTATTTGCCAGAATTATGGATGGACAAAATAGAAAAGATATTTACCCCGGCTTGGAAGTTGGTATCATCTTAAAGAAGGATCAGCGATCTGGAAATATCACCTATGGTGTGGTAAAAAACCTGCTTACTTCTTCAGCATTTCACTCAAGAGGAATTAAAGTACGATTGGAAGATGGACAAATTGGCCGCGTAGCAGAAATTGTAGAAGATTAGTGAACATTGAAAAATTGCTCAAACATAAAAATAACCCGATTTGTAATGAAAATGCAATTAAAGGCGAAAAAGGTAACAAATTCTGTTCCCACACGTCTATATTTGTATTAAGCGTAAATTAAGATGGCATTAATTAAATTCATATTTATAACAATCTTGGTGCTGTGGATTATCAGAATGTTAATTCGCCTAATTTTGCCCATGTTGTTTAATAACCTGGCAAGCAAAATGCAACAGCAAGCATCAGGGCAACAGTATCAACAACAAAAAAGGAAACCGGAAGGTAAAATCTCCATTGATTATATGCCTCCAAAACCCGATCAGAGTAAAACGGATAAGCTTGGCGATTTCGTTGATTACGAAGAAATAAAATAAAGGAAAGTCTCGGTGCAAAACCGGGACTTTATTTTTTACAAAGGTTTTCTGCCTCAAGTTTAATGATGGCATTTCTCTTGCACAGCAAACGTTTCATATAAAACCTTAGAAAAGTATGTTCTGCAATCCAGCCTAAAAATCCTAAGGGCGCTTCAAATTCAAAAACATCCAGCATCTCTGTAGATTCTTCTTTGGCATTAAAGTAATGCAAGTGTTTTAAACTTTTAAACGGCCCTTTTACCATTTCGTCCATAAACTGATAAGGCTTTTTCATATCTGTAACCTGGCTGGTCATTTTAAAGCGGATGCCGAAATGACGGGCAAGCCAGGTAACCGATTCATTCAAATCAATTAATCCGGTGGTTTTTCCGGCAATTGCCTTTTCATTGGAGGTTTTCATCGAATCCAGATGAAGATCAATACTTCTTGATAAATCAAAACATTCATCAATCGGCGCGTTAATTTCTGTTTTTAATGTAATCAGTTGCATTTTATTTGCACTAAATTCTTAAACTTATAATGTCATGTACAGCTTCATCAATTTTCGCATATTGAAATTTGAAACCGCTGTTTATCAAATTTTCTGGTTCAACCCACCTGCTTTTTAAAATGAGTTCAGTTTCAGTTCCAATTAATCTGGCGCCAATTTCTAATAACCATGCAGGAGATGGTAAGCCAAAAGGCGCACCATAACTTTTTCTGATGCAGGCCATCAAATCTCGGTTTTTTACCGCATTCGGTGCCGCACAATTTACAACCCCATCAATATTGTGGTTTAGTAACCATTCAACACTTAAAGCAACATCCTGCTCATGCACCCAACTAACATACTGTTTGCCGTCTCCTTGCGGGCCGCCTAATCCAAATTTTGCCAGATTCAGCAAACGCGGAAAAGCGCCGTCACTTCTGCCCAAAACAATCGCCATTCTTAGCGCAATTTTTCGGGTTGCTGGTGTTTGCTGTTCAAAGAAAGAAGCTTCCCAGGCTTTGCAAACATCAATAGAAAATCCATGTCCAATCTCTCCGTTTTTTTCGGTTTGAGGCCGGTCTTCCGCATGACGATAAATGGTAGAGCTGGTCACATTTATCCAAAGTTTCGGCGGATTTTTAAGCGTTTGAACGGCCGAACCTAATAATTTTGTCGGAACAATCCTAGAGTCCACAATCTCTTGTTGATTTTTTTTCGTGTATCTGCAGTTTACATTTTTGCCACAAAGGTTAACTAAAAGATCGCTATGCTCAAGTTCTGCAGCCCAATCTCCTAGATTTTTTCCATCCCATAAAATGGTTTTAATGTTGCCCGTTTGTTCTTTTTCCTTCCGGGATAAGATCACAACCTCATTTGCATATTGGCCAAAATGTTGGCTGAGAACTTTGCCTATATAGCCGTTTCCGCCGGCGATTACAACTTTGTTGTATTTCATAATTCAAAAATTAAAATTAAGCCCAGAACGATTAAACGATAAATAAACCAGCTTACGGTTGGGAGCCAGCCCAAACCAAGCAATTTGCTGCGGCGGATGTGCTCTAAAAACATAAGGCCAGCAATCGTAAAGAAATAAGAAAGAAATAATAAAGCCGGAACTTCTATGAATTGCGCTAAGAATAATATCGGTAAAAATGCGAGCGCACCAGCCAGAGAAATGGTCATCATGTTTCCTAAATATGCCCAAATCATTTCTTTTTTAAGAAAAAGCAAAACCATGCCTTGAAAAAGAATTTGTGCCCCACAGATTAAATACTCGCGGTAAGCACTGCCAATGGGAACAAATTCTGTTAAATGACGGGCATAGTTGGTTAGAATGAATGCGGTAACACACCACGAAAATGCAAGATAAAATAACCTGTAATGCAGTTTAAAAGCAGGTTGAATACTGTTTTTTATGGCAGCCGCCGGTATTATTATTTTTCTGTTGAATGAAATAAAAGCATATATTTTGCTCATGAACCAAGCAAAAGGTGCAAAAGAAAAAATGGGTTTCATGATTGGAAAACGATTGGCGATCACTTTAAACAACGATTGAATGCCATAAGTTACTTCGCCCGTGTTTGTATTGATTAGCGCAATTTCGTTTGCTGCGCGTTGGCGGTCTAGCGTTGCGCATTTTCCGGTAAAATATTCCTGATAGGCAACTCGGCCGTCTTTTTCGAGCATTTTACTACTGATGAATGCTTTAGTGTAAAGTCCGCACATCGGACATTCTGCATCGAATAAAATTTTGTGATTGGCTAAAGTTTTCATATCAGTTGTTTTAAAGTTTCAGAAAAAAATGAAACATAAATTACTAAAAAAAAGCCGTTTCCGACTTTTTGATTTTTATTTAAAAATCTTCAATATCGATCCCCAAAACCAGCTCTCTTCAGCTTTTAACATGGTTTCGAGTGCTTTATCGGCATTATTTGCAAAATTCTGAATATCTGTAACAGATTTTTTGAATGTTTTATAATCGGCACTATCTTCATCGCCTTCTACAGTAGATAAATCGCCAAGAACTTTCATTAAAGGTTCAAGCTCACGTTTTTTTCTTTCCTTGGCCACTTGGCGTGCAATGTACCAAACGTCTTTATCGGCATAAAAAAACTCTTTGCGTTCGCCGGTTTTCAATTGCTTCTCAATTAGTCCCCAGCCAATTAAATCTCTTAAGGTCATATTGGCATTTCCTCTCGAAATGCTCAGTTTTTCCATGACTTCTTCGGTAGTTAACGCTTCCGGAGAAATCAGCAACAAAGCATGAACCTGTGCCATAGTTCTGTTAATTCCCCATTCGGAGCCTAACTTCCCCCAGGTTTCAATAAATTTATGGCGTGCAGCATCTAATTCCATATTCAAAGATAATATCGTTTTTTAAACTTTCAAAATTTATTGAAAATTAATTATTTCAAGATTTCTTTTTACGTTTTACTTCGATAAGTGCGTTTTCCCAAGGGTTTGTAGAGCCACTTACCATTTGAAGAACTTTTTGCTGTGCTGGATCGAAATATACAGACCGCTGAAAAACAGGTAGAGCCATTTCAGGTTTGAAAAAATTACCTGGCGCAAAGCCCGCTTCACCATTTTTCGCCCGATCGAGATCAAATTTCACTTTTGTGTTGACATATTCTTCATGCTGTTTCTCTCCATTCATAAAAGGAATCAACCATTCAACAGATTTTTTGATTGATGCGCCTTTATTGCTTTTATACGTATAAAAGTTTGGCCCCTTGCCGCGGTCTATAGCAATGGCCAATTGGAGCATCGGTTCTAAATCGTAAATGTGATAATGCATGGCATCTCTTTCTTTAAAATCCCAGCTGGTTCCATCGGCGTTCAAGTTGGTGTCGATATGTTTTTTTAGCATATCTTGCGTCCATTGTATTACAGCCTTGTCCTCAATCGCATAGCCGATTTTTCCAACAATTTTAAGTCGGTGTGCATTCCAGTTGTTTATTGCTGTGGTGCGGCCAGCGGTCATTCTTTTGCTGTGCATCTCTGCTTGCGCGGTGTTTAAAAGCCATGCTGAAATCAGTTTATTTTGTTTTTGATTTAGCTTAGATTTGATCAGATCATAGGCTTCAATGGCACCATCAAGATTGGTATCATCAACAGGATTTCCGCCGGGTTGGTTTCTTTTAGCCCAATTAGAAAGGAAATTCAAGCTTTGGTTAAAATATTCGTTTTTGCCGGTAATTCTAAAGAGAATTGCCAGATCGTACATTTTGCGCATATCTTTTAAAGCTTCCCATGTGCGCGTTTTAATGGGATTTCCTTTCAATAATCCTTCAGTTCTGATGGTATCTATAGGGTTAGGTTTGTCGGCCATAAAAACTTTCGCCTCGGCTTCAAACTTGCCGAAACTTTGTGCTAAGCTTTCATCGCTCTTCATTTTTTTCTTCAGCTGCTCAATTTCTGTTGTGTTAAAACTGACAATTTGAGCCAATGCATTTAGATGGAGGATGAGTAATAGGACAATACAGGCAAACTTTCTCATAATAAATTAGTTGATGTGGAGTGGATAAAAACAAATCTAAATTTTTATTCCCTGCACACCGCATTTATTCCTTTTTTATACCATGCAATTTTTTATTTTTGACGTTCGTTAAAACTTAAACAAACCTTAATGAATAACTGGTTTAATAAAAATGGCATTCATTTAGCCATAATTGCATTTTTCGTAGTCATTACATTTGCCTACTTCAGTCCTGTTTTGCAAGGTAAAGTGCCTGCGCAGAGCGATGTCCTTCAATCAAAGGCAATGCAAACAGAGATTATGAATTTCAAGGAAAAAGATGGCAAAGCGCCTCTTTGGACCAATCAAATGTTTGGCGGAATGCCAGCTTATCAAATTTGGGTTCCTTATACATATAGCGGCGCCACTTATGGAATAGCATTAATTACCAAGGCATTTCCAAGTCCGGTGGGTACAGTTCTACTGTTGCTTCTGGGGTCTTATTTTTTGTTTTGCGTAATGAAGTTAAACCCGTGGTTGGCATTGGCCGGCGCACTGGCATTTACTTTTACAACGTATAATTTTGTTCTCCTCTCAAGCGGACACAGTAGTAAAGCACTTGCAATAGGCTTTTTCGCTCCGATAATTGCTGGAATATTACTCACCATGCGCGGAAAATATTGGTTAGGTGCAAGTTTTACGGCTTTATTTTTAGCACTCGAAATTCGGACGAACCACGTACAAATGACTTATTATTTGTTTTTGTCGATTTTGATTTTTGTAGGTATAGAACTTTATCAGGCTATCAAACACAAAACTTTGCCATCGCTTGGCAAGTCATTTTTGTTTTTGGGTTTATCTTTAGCGGTAGCGGTGATGATTAATGCAAGTTTGCTTTGGTCTACTGCAGAATATGCAGCAGAAACCAATCGGGGTAAATCTAATTTGACTGCTGCAACAACAGAAAAGGATTCCGGTATGTCTAAGGAATACGCATATCAATGGAGCCAGGGTGTAGGTGAAAGTTTTACTTTCCTTATTCCAGATTTATATGGTGGCGCTACAGGCATAGATCAGCTTGCAAAACCAGAAAGCCATATGTATAAAGCGGTTTCTGAATTGACAGGTGGTGATCCAAATTCAACTATGCAAGCTATTCAGTCTTTGGCGGGGCAATTGAATCTTCAACAATATTGGGGAGAAAAGCCTTTTACACAAGGTGGATATTATTTCGGTGCAATTATTTGTTTTCTATACGTCTTCGGTTTGTTTATCGTACGCAGCCGCTTCAAATGGTGGATTTTAAGCACAACCATATTGTTTATGTTGCTGTCTTTCGGCAGACATTTTGCATTGATAAGCGATTTGTTTTTTGATTATTTCCCATTGTACAATAAGTTCAGAGCTGTTGAATCTATTCTGGCTGTAGTTGGTTTAATGGTTCCAATACTTGCTGTTTTGGCGATAAAAGAGGCGCAAGAAGGAAATATCGAACAGAAAATTTTAATAAAAAAGCTGACATGGTCTGCTGGGATTACTGGCGGATTTGCTTTGCTTGTAGGTATTGCACCAACCTTATTTTTTAGTTTTAAAGCATCAAACCATCAACAAATCGTAGATGCATTAACACAAGGTTTGCAAAACAATGCTACAATGGCACAAAAAATTGCCAATGCAGTTGTAGAAGATCGGATTTCAATTGCCAGAGCAGATGCCTTGCGGTCATTTTTCTTTATTTTGGTAGGATTTGTTTTGATCTGGGCCTTTATCAAAAAGAAATTGAATGCACAGTTTGCTTTTGGTTTACTTGCGCTTGCAGTATTGGTCGATATGTGGCAGGTAGATAAGAGATATATGAACAATGCCAATTTTGAGGCAAAATCATCCGTAGACAATTATTTTAAACCACGTGATGTTGATACATTTATTTCGGCAGATACCGATCCTGATTTCAGGGTTTATGACCAGTCTATCAATACATTTAATTCGGCCAGTACATCTGCATTTCATAAAACCATCGGTGGTTATCATGCAGCGAAATTAAAACGTTATGATGAGTTGATTGAACACCAAATGACAAAAAGCATCAATCAGGATGTTTTGGATATGTTAAATACGAAGTACATCATCACTCAAGATCAGCAAAATGGATCGTACAAAATGCAGCGTAATCCAACGGCTGCCGGCCATGCATGGTTTGTTCAGAGTGTGCAATTTGTAAAAAACGCTGATGAAGAAATGAAAGCCATCAGTAGTTTTGATGCGAAAAAAGAAGCGATTGTGGATGAGAAATACAAAGATATGATGGATGCCAAACGTTTGGGTACAGGTGCAGAAGGTTTCATCAAATTAACCAGTTACAATCCGGATCATTTGGTTTATGAATATTCAACATCAAAAGAAGCAATCGCTGTGTTTTCTGAAATTTATTACGATAAAGGCTGGAAAATGTACATTGATGATGTAGAAAAACCATATTTCCGTGCAGATTACGTTTTACGCGCTGCACAATTAGAAGCCGGTAACCATAAAGTTGAGTTTAAGTTTCATCCGAATTCTTACTATACAGGAGAAAAAATTTCTTTGGCGGGCTCTATCTTGCTGCTGGTTGGTTTGGGTTTTGGCTTTTATAGCGAAGAGAAAAAAAGAAAAAAAGCGTAAAGGCATAATCCTTTTCCGCAAGTGCAAGCCTCCTCGAATGTGTTTTCGGGGAGGCTTTGTTCGTTTAACACAATTAAATTTTTGCATTCAAAATTAACAGTGTCGTAACATTTGTTTGATATACAGCGTCTTATATTTGTATTGTAAGTTCGAGGATATGCTAGAATCATTTTTCGCTGTTTGCCTTTTAATTATTGTACTCTACTTTTTCAGCCCATTTGAAGTCAAACTTGATGAGGAAGAAGACTGGTAGTTTACCAACACTTATGTTAACTGCGCCAAAGCGTGGTTCCAAACCTACACGCCAAAAAAATATTTATGGAGAAGAGAAACGTTGATCTGGTTGTCATTTCTGATGTACATTTAGGTACCTACGGATGTCATGCAAAAGAGCTTCTGAAGTATCTGAAAAGTATTAAGCCAAAAACATTAATTCTAAATGGTGATATTATTGATATCTGGCAGTTTAGTAAAAGTTACTGGCCGGAATCACACATGAAAGTGATTAGGAAGTTAATGAAATTTGTTTCTGAAGGCGTTCAGGTACATTATCTTACCGGAAATCATGATGAAATGTTGCGCAAGTTTGATGGAATGGAAATGGGCTCATTTCATCTTCAGAACAAATTAATTTTGGAACTTGACGGAAAAAAAGCCTGGTTTTTCCACGGAGATGTTTTCGATGTAACTATGCAACACTCTAAATGGTTGGCCAAAATGGGCGCTGTTGGATACGATACACTCATCCTGATTAACAGTTTGGTAAACTGGATTTTAACGGCAATGAGAAGAGAGAAAATGAGCTTTTCTAAAAAAATCAAAGCCAAATTTAAGGATGCCGTAAAGTTTATCAACAGTTTTGAGCAAACAGCTTCTGAGCTTGCGATAGAAAAAGGTTACGAATATGTGGTCTGCGGGCACATTCATCAGGCAGAAAAACGTACCATCACTGCTGAAAATGGCAGTGTCTTGTATTTGAATAGTGGCGACTGGGTAGAAAGTTTAACTGCCTTAGAATACCACGACAGCCAATGGACCATCTTTAAATACGAACACAAAGATTTTATAAAAGATGAAGCGGAAGATGGCTTGCTTTCTGACGCAGAAGATTTGAAACAAAAGTTAGATGTAAATTTGCTTTTGCAAACAATAAAATACGAAATTGCCCAATAATTTTTTAATATTCGGGCAATAAATGAAAATACTTTACGCAATTCAAGGCACGGGGAATGGTCACATCAGTCGTGCGCGCGAAATTATTCCGTTGCTTCAGAAGTACGGTGAACTGGATATTCTGGTGAGTGGAACGCAGGCCGATGTAAAATTAAGTCAGCCTGTGAAATACCAGTTGCATGGCTTTAGTTTTATTTTCGGTAAAAAGGGCGGAGTAGATCATTTCAAAACCTGGAAAAATATGAATCTTTTCCAATTCAGGCGTGATATGAAGCAAATCCCCTTAGGAGATTATAATCTGATTGTTAATGATTTTGAACCTGTGACGGCTTGGGCCTGCAAACTTCAGGGTATAGAAAGTGTGTCGCTCAGTCATCAAGCGGCATTCAAATCTAAAAAAGTACCGCGTCCGCGCAGTTTAGATTGGGGGAAAATTATCCTGAGTCGTTATGCGCCAACAAAGTATCATATTGGTTTTCATTTTGATCGTTATGATTCTTTTATCCATACGCCTGTAATCCGCGCAGAAATCCGATCGCTGGAAGTGAAAAATCTGGGGCATTATACCGTTTATCTTCCGGCAATTGACGATAAGCGACTCGTTAAATTGCTGCAAAAAATACCGCAGGTAAATTGGGAAGTGTTTTCTAAACATTGTAAAGTTGGCTACACAGCAGAAAACGTTTTTGTAGAGCCGGTTAACAATGAGAAATTTAATCAAAGTTTAGCAACCTGTGAAGGTCTTTTTACAGGCGGCGGATTTGAAGGCCCGGCAGAGGCACTTTATCTTAAAAAGAAACTTTTGGTAGCGCCTATGAAATTTCAGTTTGAGCAACAATGTAATGCTTATGCACTGAAAAAATTTGGGTTGCCTGTTATTTGGGGAAGCAATAGAAACTGGTTACCTGTTTTAAGAAAATGGGTTGACAATCCTCAGCAACACGAATTTTATTTTCCGGATGAAACTGCAGAAATTATAGATCAAATGGTTAAGAAATATGCCAGAATTTAGTGCATCCCGTTTAGTATTCACCTTTCTGTGGTTCTGTTAAAATATTTTCTTTACTTTGCCTACTCTTAAAAAGGCATGATTAATCAATTCAGGAAATTAAATCCCATTAATCTTATACTCTTGTTTGCTTACGTATTTTTTATGCGTATGGCTATCTTTTATGATTTACCTGAACACCTTTCATTCAATTTATTAGAGCCTTTTGCCCGGCCTCTAATCAACATCGATTTTGAAGATCTTTTTCCGGCACAAACCAATATTATTTTAGCAGCAATTGTGCTGTATGTGCAGGCTTTGATTTTTAACCGGGTTATCAATAACCACAATTTACTGTCTAAGCCAAGTTTTCTTCCCGGACTGATGTATGTTACCGGGTCTAGCTTATTTCTGCCGTTCATGGTTTTAAGTCCTGCGTTAATCTGTAATTTTCTACTGATCTGGAGCATCGATAAGTTCCTGAAACTTGGTAAAAGCCTCAATTCCATCACAACCGTTTTCGATATTGGGATGATCATCGGAATTGGTACCTTGTTCTATTTCCCTTTTACATCAATGTTATTGATGATTTTTCTGGCGCTTTTGTTGTTCAGATCGTTTAATTGGAGAGAATGGATTGCGGGTCTAATTGGTTTCTTAACTATATTTTTTTTCATCGCCGTATATTACTACTGGAACGATAATTTGGGTTCATTTTATCAGATTTGGAAACCCCTTGTCAATAAATTTCCATCCGCTTTTAAAATTAATTACAGTGATTACCTGGTACTGATTCCTGTTTTCATCATCATCATTCTGGCTTCTTTACAATTGAGGGAAAATTTTTTCCGTAGTTTTATCAGTACAAGAAAAGGCTTCCAATTGCTCTTCTTTATGTTTATAATCGCTGCCGGAAGCTTTTACATTAAACCCGATTTTAGAATCTGGCATTTCTTGTTGTGCGTACCTCCGGGCGCTGTATTGCTGGCTTATTATTTTAGTAACGCCAGAAAAAAATGGATCTATGAAACCCTGTTTTTACTGTTTGTAGGTGCCGTACAGTATTTTCTTTTTGTTTAACCTTTTTTAACAAATAAGCGGGATGAAACTGGGCAAAGATTAATAGCTTTGTGGCATAGAGTTTACAGATAGTGGTTTTTGAAATTTTGCCAGGCAAACACATCGCATTTTTGATGCAGGAAGTTAAGACTCGATAAAGGATTATAAATGAATAAATTAAGTATCGATATTGGGAATTCATCTGCTAAAGTTGCTGTTTTCAACGATCGTGAAATTATTTATTATGAGCGTTTTGGGCAGTTAGACGTGTATCAACTCACGGAGATCATCGAAACATATAATCCCCAAAAATCTATTGTAAGTACCGTAAGCCAACAAATTAATCACCTTGAGGTGATATTAAAAAATCAAACAGAGTACATCCGGTTTTCTACCGCTTTAACAACTAATGTAAGCAATAGATATAATACGCCAGAAACTTTAGGATTGGACAGATGGGCAGCAATATTGGGTGCAAATGTGTTGGCCGGCGAAAACACAATATTGGTAATAGACGCAGGGACGTGCATCACTTACGATTTGCTTACTTCTACCAAAGAATATTTTGGAGGAAGTATAAGCCCGGGGATTTTAATGCGTTTTAGAGCTGTGCACGAATTTACCGGAAGGTTGCCATTAGTTGAGTGGGATAGAGAAGCCGAAATACCCGAAGGAAGAGATACTGCAACCGCCATTAAACAAGGTGTTTTGCAAGGGATAATAAATGAAATTGAAGGCTTTATTGCCAAAATTAATATAAAAGAAAGCCGTTTAAAGGTCATTATAACCGGTGGAGATGCTAATTTTTTGCATAAACAATTACAAAACAGCATCTTTGCGCCTCAAATTATAAATGATCCATATTTAGTATTAAAAGGATTAAATGAAGCTATTGCAGATTAAAATGTACAAAAAAGTTATTTATATTACAGCCATAATCGTTTCCGTTTGTGGTTTAAGTGCGAAAGCACAAATCACTACCGCATCCCCATATTCTAGATACGGACTTGGAAATATTAAAGGATCTTTACTGCCTCAACTTAGGGCAATGGGTGGAATTTCTACTGCTGTGAATAAAGTAACTGGTTTTAATTATATCAATATGCAGAACCCTGCATCTTACGGCGGGATAAACCTAACCACAATTGATATTGGTATGAGTTCCAGCTATACCACGCTATCGAGAGGCGATCTTAGTGAAAATAGTTTTAATGCAACTTTGAGTCACGTAGCCCTTGCAGTGCCGGTAAGCCGTAAATCCGCAATCAGTTTTGGTATTTTGCCTTATTCAGACCTCGGTTATTCTTACAGAAACACAACTACCGTAGATACGGTTTCTGCAGATCAGCTTTATCAAGGTGAAGGTGGTTTATCCAAAGCGTATTTCGGATATGGACAAACTATTGGTGACCATTTAAGAATTGGTGGTAATGTTGAATATCTTTTTGGAAATCTCCAAACTACACGGGCCGTAGAATACACGGAGACAGGGGCGTTAAATGCAAAATTGATTAATAAAAACGCTGTAGGCGGATTTAATTTCAGTTATGGTATTCAATACGACTTCAATGTAGGCAAAAAAACATCGGTAACTTTAGGCTATTCCGGTAGTACAGCCGGAAAAGTATACTCTACCCAATCTTTTTATGCCACAAGATATACGCGTGATTTAACCACCGGAAATGAAAATACCGCAATTGATACCTTAAGTACTATAGAAAATGGTAAATCAAACTTGACGTTACCGCTTACTCATAATTTTGGTATCGCGATCCAACAAAACGATAAATGGTTGATTGGAGCCGATTTTAGAACGGGGAAATGGTCTGCGACAAGTATAAATGGTGTTAACCAAGGTTTACAAGATAGTTGGGGTGCTTCTTTAGGCGGTCAGTTTACGCCGGATTATACTTCTTATAACAGTTATTTTAAACGTGTTGATTATCGTTTAGGTTTTAGTTACGATAAGACTTACATCAATGTAAATGGTCAGGATATTAAACAAATGGCAGCAAGCTTTGGTTTCGGTTTTCCATTACCTAGTGCAAACGCCGGAACAGCATTTTACAAAATTAACTTTACGACAGAAATCGGTCAGCGCGGCACGTTAAGCAATGGTTTGGTTAAAGAACAATATATCAATTTTCATTTAGGTTTTACACTAAACGATACGTGGTTTAGAAGATACAGAGTGGATTAATGAACAGCATGAAACGGTCTTACCTGGTGATGTGGATTTTGATGCCATTATTTTTGGTATCTTGTGGAGAGGACGACCTGAAAAATGTTAATTCCGTTTCCAGTAAAAAAATAACGTTAACTAAGGACCGCACTTTAGGTGTAGAAATTATTTACAGTGATTCTGCTCGCGTAAAAGCGAAGGGTAATGCGCCAATTATGGACAAGGTTACACCGACTACCGGAAGTCCGTATCAGGAAATGCCAAAAGGTGTTAAAATCGATTTTTTTAATCCAAGCGGTGAAATTGATGGGACTTTGATTTCGGATTATGCCATTCGCCAGGATCAATACCTGCGAACAACTTTTCGCAAAAACGTGATCGTTAAAAATTCTAAGGGTGATACTTTCTCATCAGAAGAGCTAATCTGGGATGAAGCAAAGAAAATTTTTTATTCTACACAAAGGGTGTTTGTGACCAGTATAGACGGTAGCGGCGGTAATGGAATAAATTTCAAAGCTCCACAAGATTTTAGCAGCTATTCTATGGATGAAGGTAGTGGAGAAGTTGCATCAAAACCCGGTCTGTTTTAGTTTGTTATACTGCGATCATCAAAAAGCGCATTTTTCGCATAGATAACACAGAATTTCCTTGAAAAAATAAACAGAACCGAACAAAATAAATTCGAAATAAGCGCAGCTATTTGCTTAAAAATTAAACACTTGATAAATAAAATTTTGTATTTTCTTTTTTAAGGCAAATTTGTATCTTGCGCCCTCTTAAAAAAACTAAATAAATTTATACAGTACAATATGGGATTGATGACATTTTTGCGTAACCGGGCTGGCTATATCTTAGTCTTTGCTATTGGTTTTGCAATTGTTGCATTTTTAGTAGGTGATGCAATTAACGTGGGTAAGCCTTTCTGGGCAGCGAATCAAAAAGTAGTGGGTACAATTGATGGAAATGATATCAGCATTGATGATTTCGGCCCTAAAGTAGAACAAGGATTAAATCAATACAAGCAACAATATGGCGGCAGTGCCAACGCGCAGATGACAGCCATGGCTGTAGATCAGGCTTGGAATGCTGAGTTGGCCAAAGTATTGCTGACTAAAGAATATGACCGTTTAGGTTTAACGGTTTCTGATGATGAATTGCTTGATCTTTTGCAAGGTCAGAATCCAAGTCCGTTAATCAAACAATACTTTTCTAACCCACAAACAGGGCAGTTGGATCGTGCAACTTTAATGAACTTTTTAAAATCTAAAGAAGCACAGGCTTTACAACAATCTGCAATGTTGCAAGAAGAAATCAAAAACCAGGCTTTGCAAACCAAATATTCTAATTTGATCCGCAATTCTGTGTATGTAACTTCTTTAGAAGCAACAGATGAATATACAAACCGCAACAAACTGGCGAGTTTCAAATATGTGAATTTAGATTATACCTCTGTTCCAGACAATTCTGTGAAATTGAGCGATGGAGATTATTCTGAATATTACGAAGCCAATAAAGCGCGGTTTAACAATCCACAAGAGAGCCGTTCATTTGAATATGTAACTTTTAGCATCGAGCCAACTGCTGCAGATTCACTAGCCATTAAAACCCAAGTAGAAAAAATCGCTGCAGATTTTAAAGTTGCAACCAACGATTCTTTGTTTGCTGCAATTAATTCTGATGTAAAGTTGCCATTCACTTATTTAACTAAAGGTAAATTAGATCCGGCAGTAGATTCTGCAGTGTTTGCTTTGCCAGCAGGAAGTTTCTACGGACCAAAATTGTCTGGAAACTCTTATAAAATTGTTAAGGTTGTGGATACTCGTTTATCTCCGGATTCAGTAAAAGCAAGCCATATTTTATTAGATCCGGCTAAGCTTGGCGGTGAAGACAAAGCGGAGAAACTTGCAGATTCATTAAAAAATCTAATTCAGAAAGGTTCCAGTTTTGCTGATCTTGCAAAAGAGTATAGCGTAGATGGATCAAAAGATAAAGGCGGGGAATTGGGCACATTCGCACGTGGTGCAATGGTGCCTGAATTCGAAAACGCAGCTTTTGACGGCCGTACTGGCGATATTAAAATTGTAAAATCTCAATTCGGTATCCATGTTATTAAAATCGAAAAACAAATCGGTTCATCTAAAGTGGCAAAAGTTGCTTACGTAGAGAAAGCCCTGGGCGCAAGTAGTAAAACACAAGCTGCTGCATATAAATCTGCCAGTAATTTCTTAAATGATGTTAAAGGAAATGATTTTGCTAAGTACGCAGAAGGCAAGAAATTGAAAGTTGCTGTAGCAGATAAAATTACCGCAACACAGGGTTTTGCTCCAGGATTAGACAATCCACGTAAACTGATTCAAGATGCTTATGCAGCAGATCAGGGAGATGTATTGCCAGAAATCTACAACATGACCAATGCTTACGTTGTAGCGCATTTAACAGCTGTAAATCCGAAGGGAACTTTACCACTTGAAGCTGTTAAAAAAGAAATTGAGCCGATGGTTCGTAATGCTGTTAAAGCCAAAATGCTTAAAGATAAATTCGATAAAGCAGGTAAAGGCAGTTTAGATCAGATTGCTTCTAAAGTTGGCCGTACAGTAAATCCGGTTCAAAACGTTGTTTTTGCAAATCCGGTTATTCCTGGTGTAGCACAAGAAAATGCTTTGGTTGGTAGCGTATTTGGATCTCAGCCGGGTAAAATTTCTGCTCCTGTTGAAGGTGACAGAGGTGTATATGTATTTACAGTTGATGGATTTACAAATCCTGCACCAATTGCAAACATGTTTAAGCAAAAAGAAGGCATGTTGTTAAGTTTGGGTCAGCGTTCATTGGGTGCAGCGTTCCAGGCTTTACAAGACAACGCCAAGATAAAAGACAATCGTGTGAAATTCTATTAAATAGAAATTACGTAATTTTGTAACCGTTCCGATTATCGGAACGGTTTTTTTTATTTTAAGCGCTATGGAAATTCAGGAAAATATCGTCAATAAAGTTGCAAACAGTGGTTTAATCACTTTAAATCTGGAAGATTATTATCACGCCGGAGAAAGGGTTTTATATGACATTAAGGATAATCTTTTTCATGGATTAATTTTAAAAGAAAAAGATTTCAGAGATTTTATTAAAAACCACGATTGGAGCCAATACCAGGATAAAAACGTTGCCATTATTTGTTCCGCAGATGCCATTGTGCCAACTTGGGCTTACATGTTGTTAGCCAACAGAATGCGCGCTTATGCCAATGAGGTTGTATTTGGAGATTTGAATGCGCTGGAAGCCGTAATGTTTGCTAAAGCGCTTGCCAGAATAAACCCTCAAAATTATGCAAATGAACGCGTAGTTGTTAAAGGTTGCGGCGATATCGATATCCCGGTTTCGGCCTATGTAGAAGTAACCAATTTGCTCACTCCGGTGGTTAAAAGTATTATGTTTGGAGAACCTTGCTCAACCGTTCCGGTCTACAAAAGAAAGGATTAATTTTTGGTTTGCTTTTTGTATATTCATCTTTAAACTAACCTTGGGATTCAAGAAATAACTTCGCGACAGCAAAAAATATATGGCTGTTTCTTTAAAAGGTTAAGCACATAACGAAACACAAAAGCAAATGAAAAAGATATGGATATTGGTGGCTGTTTTTGCCTTTGTGGCATTTACTGCAACAGGGCAAGAGTTGCCGGTTACGAAAGAGCCGGTTTTTCAGGCAGGCGAAGTTTTAACTTATAAATTGAGATATGGGTTTATTACTGCTGCAGAAGGAACGCTTAAGGTTTTAAACTCTGACCTGAAATTTGACGGTAAACCAACGTATAAACTAACGGTAGACGCAGAGACCTCAGGCACTTTTGATGTGTTTTATAAGATTAGGGATCACTATGATTCCTATATTGATAAAACAGATCTGCTGCCATATTTTTATCAGGAAAACATTAGAGAAGCAAGTTACCGCCGGCAAGATAAAGCTCGTTTTTCACAAGATATAAAGAAGGTGGTTTCTAATCGGGGTACCTTTACAACGCCAACAACTCAAACTTTTGATCTGGTATCGGCGTATTATTTTGCCCGGAGTTTGGATGTAACAAAGCTGAAAACCGGCGACAAGTTTAAACTAAACTACTTTTTGGGGGATGAAATTTCTGCACTGGAAATTGAATATATTGGTAAGGAAACATTAAAAACCAAACTCGGTAAAATTCGCTGTTTGAAGTTTAGTCCGTCTATAAAACCCGGACGGATTTTTAAAAAAGATAGTCGTTTGTATTTGTGGGTTACAGATGATGGAAACCGCGTGCCAGTGAAAGCCCAGGTAGAGATATTGGTTGGTGCAGTAACCATGGAACTGAAGGATGCCACAGGATTAAAATATGCTTTAGCAAAAGAATAATGATGATAGAAGTCGAAAATGTGCTGGTGCACGAAGATGTGTTAAAAGAAAATTTTGTTTGCAACCTAAATAAATGCAAGGGGATTTGTTGTGTAGAAGGAGATTCTGGTGCACCTCTTGATCATGAAGAAAAAGCAATTCTTGAAGACATCTATCCAAAGATTAAACACCTCTTAAACGAGAAAGGAATCAAGGCGATCGAAGAACAGGGTGTGTATGTGGTAGATGAAGATGGAGATTTGACTACGCCCTGTGTAGATCGGAATAAAGAATGTGCTTATGTTCTTTTTGAAAATGGTATTACAAAATGCGCAATAGAAAAAGCATATGAAGAAGGAATTGTAGATTGGAAAAAACCAATTTCATGCCATTTGTACCCAATACGTATTACCAAGTATCCGGAGTTTGAAGTTTTAAATTATGATCGTTGGCACATTTGTCACGATGCGTGCACCTTTGGGAGAGAACTTAAAGTACCAGTTTATAGCTTTTTAAAAGGTCCCCTCATCCGTAAATATGGAGAAGAATGGTACAAAGAATTGGAAAATGCTGCCGCTATCGTTTGATTTTTATTTGATTTGAGTGCTTTGGGTTGGTGTTCAAATCAAATTTCTGGTAATTTTTCCTTTAATAATATACATGGAAACAATATTTTTTCTGGAGAGAATGGTGTCACCTTTAAAATTCGGATTGGAGGAACGTAAAATTACTTTGCTTTTATCAATATGTTCAAAAACCAGCTTAATGCTGCGTAAACCATTACTTTCGTCATCTGTCATTACCACATAAGCTTCTCCCCATTGCAGTACTTCGAAATTGAAAATCTGTTTTACGGCAATTATATCTCCTGAGGCATATTTTGGATACATGCTATCGCCGTAAACAGGAAGATATGCTGTGCAATCATTAAAAGGACGGTAATTGACAAAATATTCTGCTTTTTCTTCGTTAAGCTCCGGGGTTTCCATTTCCGCTAAACTGATGTCAAAGTAAGGAACACCTTCTTTAACTTCAGAAATTACAGGTCCTTTTTTCAGGAACATCTCTCCAATTCCGGTCTCCAACCAATACAGATTTACATGGAAAATCGCTTCCAGACGGAATTTTATAGAATTGGAAATGCCCATTCCATCTTTTCCGCGAATAATATCTGAGAAGGAACCTTGCTTTATATTTAATTTTTCTGCAAACTCTTTTTGTGTGCGAAAGTTGAGTGTATTCATGATCAATCTTAATCTTTCATTTTCAGTCATCGGAAGAATATTATAGAGTATCGAATAAATATAGAAATATGAAATATTATGTATACATTTGATTTACATCCCATAAGATACAAAATTATTTGAAATTATGGATTTTTACACTCAAGCTGACTTTTTCGAAGTTGATCAGTTTTTTTCCAACTTTGATTTAGATCAAAACCACGCACTGCTGGAAATCTGGAGTGCAAAGTTAATTGCAGAATCTTCAGAACCCAGTCCAATTTTACCTTTTGATATTTGGAATTTACAGGATCAACTTCGTCTTGTTTTAAGTGCGGCATACAAAATAAGTTTTTTCCTATCAGATGATATGCTTTCTCAAGTCAGTGCTTTGGCCGATGTAACACCTGTTTCAGACCTGGATCATTTCGATTGTCTTTCTTTTGCAGAACAATCTGCACCCATAGAAACTTTAAAGCAAATATTTGAAAAGAAGCCAATTGATGTTGTTTTGCAACAACTTGAATTTTATACTTGGGAAGCGCTTTTAAATCCAACACTTCGATTTGCAGAAGAATTGCACGTTTTTGAATCATTGATTAAAAAGTTGATGTTAATTGGCCGGTGGATCGCATTTTCTGAGGTTCTAAAAACCCGATATATAAATCCTGATGCATACGTTGGGAGTGACCCCATGTCTCTGAACATCTCGCAACGCCAGAATCCGTATAGTGTTATAGAGCAATTTTTCCATGCGAGGACTTTAGGTCGTTACCGTGAAATTATGAGAAGCTGGGCGAGGTCAGCCTCATCTATTGGGCTGCAAATAAATAATCCGGGCGAAATTTTATACCTGCACGAAAGCGTCATAAAAGTTGTACACGCAGCTTATATTATTGGAAAATTTAGAATTGAATATAACAATAAGCGCAAGTATTCCGGCCAGAGTAAATACTTTGGAGATTGGCTGAGCCAAGTTAGACGGCAACAAATAGATGATTTTTCTGCGACAGAAGCCGATTTTCAATTGGTTTGTTTGGAAAGAAAATATCGGGAGCAACCCTTACAATTTCTTCACCAAACCCTTACATTATCTCAGATGCATACTATTCGAAGTGGATTAAGCCAATGGCTTGAAGCTGCAATGCATAAAGAATATGATTTAAGCGATGCTGATGAGCAATATAAATTTTCTTTATTTGATTATCTCGAACAGCTGTTTGAAGTATTGTTCATTATGGTAACGGGTGTTCAATTAGATGTCAGGAACAATGTAAATTGAATATAAAATTATTTCTGATGAAAAGGATCAGGAATAAATACAAATTAAATCAATATAGAAAGACGGATTTTTTGATAATTTGTCTGTTTACATTTATGTTTTTCCAAAAATTGAGTAAATCAGTATTAAATCTTCGATTTTAAGTGAGTCTTGTTTGATTTTCGTATAATCTGTGTTACTTTAGCGAGTCGAAATCATTTAATAACTGTGAAAAAAATTCTAATCACTGGTGGTGCGGGCTTTATAGGTTCGCATGTTGTACGCCGCTTTGTTAATCAATACCCTCAATATGAGATTGTAAATTTAGACAAATTGACCTACGCAGGTAATTTGGCTAACTTAACGGATATCGAAAACAAACCAAATTATCGGTTTGTGAAGGAAGATATTGCAGATGCAGAAGCGATGAATACGCTTTTTAAGACTGAGAATTTTGATGCCGTAATCCATCTTGCTGCAGAAAGCCATGTTGATCGTTCTATCGCCGATCCATCAGCTTTTGTAATTACAAACGTCATTGGAACAGTTAATCTTCTAAACGCCGCACGCGAGTTTTGGAAGGGTGATTATGATAAGAAACGTTTTTATCATGTAAGTACAGATGAGGTATATGGTGCTTTAGGTGAAAGCGGAATGTTTACAGAAGAAACTTCATATGATCCACATAGTCCGTACTCTGCTTCGAAAGCAAGCTCTGATCACTTTGTGCGCGCATATCATGATACTTATGGAATGGATTGTGTAATTTCAAATTGCTCAAACAACTATGGTTCGCATCACTTTCCCGAGAAGTTAATTCCGTTGGCCATTAATAATATTAAAAACAACAAACCCGTTCCAGTCTATGGGAAAGGAGAGAATGTACGAGATTGGCTTTGGGTAGAAGATCATGCAAGAGCAATTGACGTGATTTTTCATCAATCTAAAACAGGAGATACCTACAATATCGGTGGTCATAATGAATGGAAAAATATTGATTTGATTCATTTGTTGTGCAACATTATGGACGAGAAATTAGGTAGAGAAGCAGGAGAATCTGCAAAATTGATTACGTATGTAACCGACCGGGCAGGGCATGATTTGCGTTATGCAATTGATTCTACAAAATTACAAAATCAACTGGATTGGGTACCAAGTTTACAATTTGAAGAAGGTTTGGCAAAAACTGTTGACTGGTATTTGCAAAATGAAGAATGGTTAAACAACGTAACTTCTGGCAATTATCAAAGCTATTACGAAAATCAATACAGCAATAAATAATACATGGAAATTGAACAAACAGGACTGAAAGACTGTATCATCATCAAACCTAGAGTGTTTGATGATCCGCGAGGATATTTTTTTGAAAGTTTCAACAAAAATACCTTTGAAGAAAAAACGGGCCTTTCTGCAAATTTTGTGCAAGATAATCAATCGTTTTCTTCATATGGCGTAATCAGAGGTTTGCATGCGCAAACAGGAGAATTTGCCCAGGCAAAACTGGTTCGTGTTTTAAAAGGTGAAGTGTTGGATGTTGCTGTAGATGCCCGTCAGGGTTCGCCAACTTTTGGTAAACATATCGCTGTTAAGTTAAGTGCAGAAAATAAGTTGCAATTGTATATTCCACGCGGCTTTTTGCACGGTTTTGCCGTCTTAAGTGAAACTGCAGAGTTTTTTTACAAATGCGATAATTTCTACAATAAGGATTCAGAAGGCGGTGTATTGTATAACGATCCTGCATTAAACATCGATTGGCTTATTCCGGCTGAAGATCATTCCATCTCCGATAAAGATCTTGTTTTGAAAACATTTTCAACCATGTACCATGTCTAAAATACTTGTAATAGGTGCAGGCGGCCAATTGGGGCAATGCCTTAAAACGGTTGCAGAGCGAAGAAAAATTTCTGACATTACTTTTCCTGCGGAACAAGAGGCAAACATTCTTCAAGCCGATATTTTAAATCAATTACTGGCGCGCGAGCAGCCATCTTTTGTCATTAACTGTGCGGCTTACACTGCGGTAGATAAAGCGGAAGACGAGCAAGAAGTGGCAAAGGCCGTTAATGAAACTGGAGCCGCTAATTTGGCCGAGGCGTGTAAATCAGCCGGTGCGGTTTTAATACACGTTTCAACAGATTTCGTTTTTGGCGGAGAAACGGTAAAATTACTAACAGAAGATGATATTGCCAATCCAATAAACGTATACGGTTTAACAAAACTTGACGGCGAAAAAGCCGTACAAAGAGTTTTAGCAGAACATTATATTTTACGGACAAGCTGGTTATACTCTGAATTTGCAAACAATTTTGTGAAAACTATGTTGAAGCTTGGTGCTGATCGTGATGAGCTGAATATTATAGCTGATCAGGTTGGTACACCAACATATGCAATTGATCTGGCAAACGCTATTTTTGAAATAACTGAGCAGGCTGCGCCTAATTATGGCGTTTATCATTACAGCAATGAAGGGGTAACATCATGGTTTGATTTTGCAAAGGCAATTTTTCAAATTAGCGAAACACAGGTTAGGGTGAACCCAATTCCGGGATCGGCTTATCCAACGAAAGCAACCAGACCTGCCTTTTCCGTAATGGACAAGAGCAAAATTAAAAATACATTTAATCTGGAAATTCCTTATTGGAGAGATAGTCTGGTAGAATGCATTAAGCAAATTAAAAACAATTAATTAGAAAGTCTGTCGGTTTCATCAATTTACAAACCGCAAATAAGAGATATATGAAAGGCATAATCCTCGCTGGCGGCAGCGGAACACGTTTACATCCCCTAACATTGGCATGCAGCAAACAAATGATGCCTGTGTATGATAAGCCAATGATTTATTATCCTTTATCTACACTAATGTTGGCTGGTATCAGAGAAATTCTCATTATCTCTACTCCACATGATCTTCCAAATTTTCAAAAACTTTTAGGAGACGGAAAAAATCTTGGCTGTTCATTTAGTTACGCTGTTCAGGCAGAGCCAAATGGTTTGGCGCAGGCTTTTGTTATTGGAGAAGAGTTTATCGGAAACGACAAAGTTGCTTTGGTTTTGGGGGACAATATTTTTCATGGAGACGGAATGGCAAAATTACTTCAAGCCAGTTCAAATCCAGATGGGGGAGTTGTTTTTGCTTACCAGGTTTCAGATCCGGAACGTTACGGCGTGGTAGAGTTTGATCAAGACAATAAAGTAATCTCAATTGAAGAAAAACCTGCTGCACCTAAATCTGATTACGCTGTTCCCGGATTGTATTTTTACGATAATGAAGTCGTAGAAATTGCTAAAAACATTAAACCATCACCTCGTGGTGAATACGAAATTACCGATGTAAACAAAGTATATCTTGAACGCGGCAAACTAAAAGTTGGTGTTTTAAGCCGCGGTACTGCATGGTTAGATACCGGAACTTTTACTTCTTTAATGCAAGCCGGGCAATTTGTCCAGATTATTGAAGAAAGACAAGGATTGAAAATTGGCTGTATTGAAGAAATCGCTTATCGCATGGGTTTCATCACCGCAGAAGAACTTCGGGCAATAGCTACACCATTAGTGAAAAGTGGATACGGAAGCTATTTGTTGAAACAGATTAAATAGAAAAAATCTATAATGTATTGTTCGCCATTTCAGTATGCTGGAATGGCGTTTGTTTTAACCCGCATCACGCAAAAAAAATTATAACTTATATTTGCAATTCAATAAAGTGATATGGATAAACAATTACAGATTGCAATTGTAGGACTTGGTTATGTAGGTTTGCCGCTGGCCATTGCTTTTGCGCATCAATACAGTGTGGTTGGTTACGATATCAACACAAATCGAATTAATGAACTAAATACAGATTTCGACCTGACTAAAGAAGCAGATTTAGAAGAGCTGCACAACTTGAAGCTTGGTGGTCAATTACGTTTCACCTCAACAATAGATGAAATCTCATCATGCAATATCTATATTGTAACGGTTCCAACACCGGTTGATGAGTTTAAAGCACCGGATTTGTCTCCACTTTTATCGGCGACTAAATCTATCGCTCTGCACATTAAAAAAGGAGATATTGTTATCTATGAATCAACCGTTTATCCGGGTTGTACTGAAGAAGATTGTGTTCCGATTCTTGAAGAATACTCCGGATTACAATATAACGTAGATTTTTACTGTGGATATTCACCAGAACGGATTAATCCGGGAGATAAAGTAAATACGCTTACCAAGATAAAGAAAGTAACATCTGGTTCAACACCAGAAATTGCGGAATATATAGATAAACTCTATTCGTCGATCATAACAGCGGGTACACATTTGGCACCAAGTATTAAAGTTGCCGAAGCTGCGAAAGCGATTGAAAATGCACAACGAGATATTAATATTTCTTTCATGAATGAGCTTGCGTTGATTTTTGATAGAATGGAAATCGATACAACTGATGTGTTGGCGGCAGCATCTACCAAATGGAATTTCCTTAATTTCCGACCGGGTTTGGTTGGCGGACATTGCATAGGTGTAGATCCATACTATCTTACGCACAAAGCAGAAGCACTTGGTTACATTCCAGAAGTTATTCTTTCGGGGCGAAGAGTAAATGATAATATGGGTTTCTTTGTTGCCAACAAATGTATCAAACTCTTGGCAGCGGCAAACAAAGCGATTAACGGAGCGAAAGCACTGGTTTTGGGATTTACATTCAAGGAGAATTGCCCGGATTTTCGAAATACCAAAGTAATTGATGTGGTAAATGAATTGAAATCTTTTTCGATGGAAGTTCATATTCATGATCCTTGGATAGATCCCCAACGCGTAAAATCGGAATATAATTTGGCAGTAGATTGCGTTCTAAGCACGGATGAAAGCTATGATCTGATTGTTTTAGCAGTTGCGCATCATCAGTTTCGCGAGTTGGATTTTGCTGCGTATAAAGCTAATGGAACAATTATTTTTGATGCAAAATCTTTTATCGATCGGGAATTTATCGATGCCAGGTTGTAAAATAAGCAAAAATAAAGCATTAATCCATTGATCGAAACAGGTGATTAGTCAAAGCGTAAGGATTTCAAGATCATTGTGCTTGGTTGCTATCCGTAAAAACAATCCGGAGATAAATGATCTAGACAAGAAGATTTTAAATACTAAACAATAAAATAATCACATGAAGGTTGCACTTATCACCGGCGTAACAGGTCAGGACGGCGCGTATTTAGCTGAGTGCTTGTTGAAAAAAGGATATATGGTTCACGGTTTAAAACGTAGGTCATCATCTTTTAACACCGATCGTATAGATCATTTATATCAGGATCAACACGAAAGCAATGTCAACTTCAAACTTCATTATGGCGATCTGACCGATTCTACAAATCTGATTCGCATCATCCAGGAAACACAGCCTGATGAAATTTACAACCTCGCGGCGATGAGCCACGTTCATGTAAGTTTTGAAATGCCAGAGTATACGGCAAATGCAGATGGCATTGGTACGCTTAGATTGTTGGAAGCAATCCGGATTTTGGGTTTGACCCAAAAAACCAAAATTTATCAGGCATCTACTTCAGAGTTGTATGGTTTGGTTCAGGCAGTTCCTCAGTCAGAAACTACACCGTTTTATCCCAGATCGCCTTATGCAGTGGCAAAAATGTATGCTTACTGGATTACAGTAAATTATCGCGAAGCCTACAATATGTATGCCTGCAATGGAATATTGTTTAATCATGAAAGTCCGCTAAGAGGCGAAACCTTCGTTACGCGTAAAATTACGCGTGCGGCTGCAAAAATTGCCCTTGGTTTGCAAAGCTGTTTGTACTTAGGCAATCTTTCTGCGCAACGCGACTGGGGCCATGCAAAAGATTACATCGAAGCCATGTGGCTAATTTTACAGCAAGAAAAAGCTGAAGACTTTGTAATTGCAACCGGAATTACGACACCTGTTCGTGATTTTGTTCGGATGGCTTTTGCAGAGTTGGGAATCGATGTAGAGTTTTCAGGTAAAGATGAAAATGAGAAAGGCGTAATTGTTGGTCTTGACGTAGATCAGTTAAATACTTTAGGTATTGATTACAGTAAACTATATCTGGGCACTACAATTGTTAAGGTTGATCCGAAATATTTTAGGCCAACCGAAGTGGATTTGCTTCTTGGGGATCCAACAAAATCCAAAACGCAATTGGGTTGGGAACCTAAATATGATCTGCCAGCTTTGGTGAAAGATATGGTTCATGCCGATCTTACTTTAATGAAAAAAGATGAATTTCTTAGAGGTTCAGGTTTTAAAACGCTGAATTATTTCGAATAAAAAACTGCTTTTCCTCTACATTATTTTGTAGAGGAAAAGTGTTTTCTTTCTGATACCTCTATGAATATCCACAATTTTTATGACCTCTTATATCACCTTTTTGTGATGTGAGTCATTCAATTCGGTCGGATAAAAATTATTACTTAGATAGTTATTGTCTAAAGTAGATTTAAAAGGTAATTCTTAGCGAACTCATAATTACTTATTGGAGTCTTAGAACAAAATCTAAGTATTTTCTGCTTGTTTTTGTTACAAAACTATTGATTTGTGTTTAAAATTCTTATCTTTATCTCCCAGATGAATGAGACATCCCCGTTATAATTCTGTCTGTTCATCAATCACCTATTTTTGAAAAACTTTTATGGCTTATATAAGCAAAATTATGTGAATCCCCAATTTTTGTTTGTTGACCTCGTTTAGATATTAAAGTTTTACACCCTTATTAATAAGTTTATGTTAAGTTTTTTTAGTAAAAAGAGCAAGATAACAGATATTTCTTGGTTGGGAATAGATATGCACTCCCATATTCTTCCTGGAATAGACGATGGATCGCCGGATGTCGATACAAGCTTAAGATTTGTAAAATCACTGGAGAACTTAGGTTATAGTCACTTGATTGCAACACCGCACATCTATAAGGAGCTTTATCCGAATACTTTTGAAACCATTTCAGAAGCAAAGAAAAATTTACAAGAGGCATTAAATGGAGCGGGCGTTTCCCTGAAGTTGGATTTTGCTGCCGAGTATATGATCGATCAGGATTTTGATTTGGAAGCAGAGTTATGTCCGGTTCAAAAGAAACACCTTTTGATAGAGATGTCTTATTTAAACGAAAGTCCTAATATCAGTCAGCGTGTTTTTGATGTAGAAATTAAAGGTTTTACACCTATTTTGGCACATCCAGAACGGTATACATTTTATTTTAAAGACAAAACACGGTTAAAACGTTTCAAAGAAAAAGGATGTTTACTTCAGCTTAATTTGTTATCTGTTGTAGGCTATTATGGTAAAGAGGTTAAACAACTTGCAGAATACTTGTTGAAAGAAAACATGTACGATTTGGCAGGCACAGATCTTCATCACGATAAACATTTAGACACTTTAACAAATGCGGTACAATCTGGTAAATTATATGAAACTATCGGACACTATCCATTTAAGAATAAAGAATTATTTCAGCAACAATTTGATGCTGTAATTTAATTGCGGAACAATCATCAGTCAAACTCCAACGCCCAGATTGTTAAAATTTGTCAATCTTAACACAAGACCAATCCTAATCAAATAAATTTGTATTTTTGATGCGCTAATTCGTGGCAAATGATCCGAAAAATTGTTCTTATAGAAAATTTTCGTGATCATTGCGGTTGCGAATTTTTGTAAACTACCTATACATGAAGTTTAAAAGTCTATTCAAAATTACCCTCTTTTTCTGTTTCCTGATTATTTCGCAGTCCTCGTTTGCACAAACCAACTATTCGGATATTAAGGTTGACGAGCTTAGTGATGCGAAAATTAAAGAGTTAATGCAACGCGCAGAATCTATGGGATATTCAGATGCTCAACTGGAGCAACTGGCCGTAGCACAGGGCATGAAACAAACTGAAGTTGATAAACTACGTACACGGGTAGAAAAGATCAGAAAACAAGATGGTTCTCAAAGTTCATCTTCTGGTGGTGATGCAACTTTAACTAAGCCATTTGTTGATATTGAACGCACAAGAACGGCTACCAATCAGAAACGGGCAGATTCTGCTTTAAGAACCAACCAGGCAGCAGCTGCATCAACACCAAAAGCCAAAGTTTTCGGGCAAGAACTCTTTGCCTTATCTTCGCTGCAATTTGAACCGAATTTGAGAATGGCCACGCCAAAAGGTTATATTATTGGGCCAGACGATGAATTATTGATAGACATTACGGGCGATAATGAAGTTAGTTATAAATCAAAAGTAAGTCCGGATGGTGCAATCCGCATTCAGTATGCCGGATTAATATTTGTTGGCGGTTTAAGTATCGAACAGGCAATTTCAAAAATAAAATCTTCTCTATCGGCTACTTATCCCGCAATGCGGACAGGTAGAACTTCGGTTTCTGTAACCTTGGGTAATATAAAAAGTATTGCTGTAACGGTTGTTGGCGAAGCAGTAAAACCCGGGACGTACACAATTTCCTCGCTTGCCTCACTTTTTAATGTTTTAAATATTTCTGGTGGTCCAAGTGCTAACGGTACTTTCAGGAATATTCAGATTGTACGCAACAATAAAATTATCAATACGGTAGATATTTATGATTTTCTATTGAATGGAATCCAGAAGGGAAACATTCGTTTGCAAGATCAGGATGTGATCAATATTCCGGTATACACTACGCGTATTGAATTGAGTGGCGAAATTAAAAGACCAGCAATTGTCGAAATGAAAAATTCAGAAACGCTGGCTGATGCTTTGCGTTTTGCAGGTGGTTTTGCGGATGATGCTTATTCTGCTCAGATTAAAGTTTTGCAGAATACCAGCAGAGAAAGAAAAGTAACGGATATTAACGAAGCCGATTTTGCAACTTATAAGCCGAAAAACGGAGATAAATTTGTTGTAGAAAAAATTCTTGATCGATTTGCGAATCGTGTAGTAATAGAAGGAGCCGTTTTCAGACCTGGCCAATATGAAGTTGATGAACAGCTGACTTTAAAAAAATTGATTTTAAAAGCCGATGGTTTAAAAGAAGATGCTTTTTTAAATAGAGGTTATATATCGAGGTTAAATGCAGACAATAGTCTGGCTTTAGTATCTTTTGATGTAGCTAAAATTATGAATGGTACAGAGCCTGATATCAAAATTCAGCGCGAAGATAAAGTAACCATCAACTCTAAATTCGATTTGAGAGACGAATACAGAGTAAGTATACAAGGTGAAGTTAGGCAGCCGGGAACGTTTAATTTTGGCGATGGAATGAATCTTGAGTCTTTAATTCAGATGGCCGGCGGTTTCCGCGAAGGAGCAACGCCAAACCGAATTGAAATTTCCCGTAGGATCAAAAATAGTGATGCAACTTCGGCATCAGCACAAACTGCAGAAGTGTTTACTGTAAATGTAGATCCGGATCTTAATGTTCAGGATAAAGGTTTTGAACTTAAACCTTTTGATATCGTTTCTATAAGGAGTTCAGAAACCTATCATGTACAAAGCCAGATTAAAATTGAGGGCGAGGTTTTGTATCCGGGAATTTATACCATAACAAAAAAAGATGAACGTATTTCTGACGTTATAAAACGAGCCGGTGGGTTAAGTCCGCTGGCTTATGTTGAAGGCGCGTCTTTGCGTAGAACGGCAATTGGTGGCCCAAGAATGGACAGTTTGGAGACCGCAAGAGAAGAGAGAGAGAAGCTCTTGAATTTGCAACGTTTGAAGCAATCAGGTGCTAGAGATACCACAAGTTTAGATAAAGATCTGGCTGTATTAAGAAGTGATTTAGTAGGTATTGATCTGGAACGTATTTTGGAAAAACCTTTATCAAAATATGATCTTATTTTGGAAAATGGAGATATTATCCGCGTACCTAAAGAACAACAAACTGTTCGCGTTACCGGAGAAGTTTTAAAACCCAATAGTATTGTATACCAACGAGGAAAAAGCTTCTCAGGTTACATCAGCGGATCGGGTGGTTTCAGTTACAATGCCTATAAAAAAGGTGCATATATCGTGTATTCAAACGGATCGGTAGCGGCAAACCGTAAATTTTTATTCTTCAATAATTTTCCGAAAGTAAAACCAGGTGCGGAGATATTTGTACCTAAACGCGCCGAACGAGAACGTTTAAATGCGGCCACATTTATTGGATTATCTACAGCACTTGCTTCTTTGGCTGCTATTATCGTCACTTTGATCCGCTAGTTATGTCTGAAAACGCAAGTAAAGAGATCACCTTAAAAGAAATGGCACTCAAAGTAAATGAGTGGTTCAAATATCTAAAATCCAAATGGTTGATTCTTTTAGTTGGCTCTTTGTGTGGAGCCGTATTGGGATTTTTATATGCAAGTTATAAGAAGCCTAAATATGTGGCCATAAGTACTTTTGCACTTGAAGATTCAAATGCTGGCGGAGGCTTGGGCCAAATGGCTGGATTGGCCTCAATTGTTGGAATAGAAATAGGTGGCGGAGGAAACGGTGGTGTTTTTCAGGGCGATAATTTAATTGAGCTTTACAAATCGCGTACAATGATTCAACAAGCGTTATTGACCGAGGCGAATTTTGACGGCAAAAAACAGTTATTGATTGATCGGTATATAGATTTTAACAGGTTAAGAGATCAATGGGCGGAAAAACCGTATTTGAAAAATATAAATTTCCATAAAACACAAGATGAACGTTCAGCGCGTGCACAAGACAGTATCTTGGGCGCTGTAGTTAAAGAGATTGGCCGCGTTAATTTAGTGGTTACCAAACCAGATAAAAAACTCAGTATTTTGAAAGTTCAGGTGACTTCAAAAGATGAATTGTTCTCAAAAGCGTTTAATGATCAGATTGTTAAAAACGTGAATGAGTTTTATGTGCTTACGAAGACCAAAAAATCTTTGCAAAATGTTGCGATCCTACAGCATCAGGCAGATTCCGTCAAGCGCGAATTGAATGGCGCTTTAGAAGGAATGGCTGCATTAACAGATGTTAATCCAAATGCCAATCCCGCTAGGCAAATCTTGAAAGTACCTTCGCAAAAAAGACAGGTTGATGCACAGGCAAATACAGCGATATTAACAGAGTTGGTAAAAAACCTGGAAATGTCTAAAGTCTCTCAGCGAAAAGAGATGCCATTAATCCAAATGATAGATGCACCGGTTTTGCCACTTAATAAAGTAGAAACAACAAAACCGCAAGGTATATTCGCTGGTTTTTTTCTTACTGGCTTTTTATTGTCATGTTTCCTGATTGCTAGAAATGGTTTCTTATCAATGATCAGATAGATGTCGGGATTGAAGAAAAATATTGTTTTTAATACACTTCTTTCCCTTTCTCAAATTCTGTTTCCTTTAATCACGTTTCCATACGCATCTCGTGTTTTGGGACCAGATGGTATGGGGGCAGTAAATTTTGCCGATAGTTTTATCACCTATTTCCTGATTTTTTCTGCGTTAGGTATTCCGCTTTACGGTGTGCGCGAAATCGCGAAAGTTAAAGGAGACCGACTTGCGTTGGGCAAAGTTTTTTCTGAATTGATTTTTATTCACCTGGTAACATCTTTACTTTCCATTGCCATTCTTCTCGGAATTAGTCTGGTCAACCAGAAAATGTATTCTAATTTTATGTTGTATCAAATCGGGATGTTTATCCTTTTGGGCAATGTATTTATTGCAGAATGGTTTTTTCAAGGCATAGAAAAATTCAAATATATTGCCGTTCGTACCGTTTCCATCAGATTTTTGACGATCATTTTGTTATTTGTTTTTGTTCATTCTACCGAAGATCGCAATATATATTATGGACTTAATTTGTTGGCAACATTTTTGGCGGCAGCCACTAATACGTTTGCAGTACAACGTATGGTTCCAATATCCTTTCAGAAACTGGAATTGAAAAGACATTGGAAACCGCTTTTCATTATTTTTTCTAACAGCATAATTACCACCATTTATTTGGTTTTTGATACCATCATTCTCGGTTTTTTAACTGCAGATGTTTATGTTGGTTATTACGCCGCTGCCATGCGGATTAGTAAGTTATCATTGGCGATAATTGGAGTTCTATCGGCGGTGCTTTTGCCTCGCTTAACTGTGGCTTTTAAAAATGGCAACCATGAAGAAGCTAGAAAACTCTTAAATACATCAATCAGTTTTGTAATTTTTGCGAGCATTCCTATAGCTTTTGGTACATATTGCCTTGCTCCGGAAATTATCGCACTTTTTGCCGGCAATACATACGAACCAGCAGTTGGCTCATTGCAAATTTTATGCTTCATTGTCATTTTTGTGGGTATTGCACAGGTTTACGCACACCAGATTTTATTGCCGCTGCATCAAGAGCGTAAAATTTTGTTCGCTTCCATCATCGGTGTTGTAATTAGCCTCAGTTTAAATTTTTTACTGATTCCGTCACTAAAACAAAACGGTGCGGCCATTAGCTCACTTGCTACAGAAGGTTGTGTAACCGCGGCACTTTTCTATTATTCTTTCAAATTATTTCGGTTAAAATTTCCAGTTATGCAACTTGTGCAGGCCATCATCAGTGCGGCGTTGTTTTTAGCAATTCGCTACGCGGTTGTGCAGATTACCAATACGCCGATTTTGGTAATTGCCGCAACAGTGCCTGTTTCTGCAATTAGTTATTTTTTGCTACAGGTTTTTGTATGGAAAAACCGCACAGTACTTAATGTTTTAGGCGGTTTTGGACCATTAAAATTTCTTCAAAAAATACCTTAATATGAAAGCTTGTGTCATCATTCCGATATATTCTGATCAGATTAAACCCTACGAGGGAATTTCTATGGATCAGTGTTTTCGTATTTTGGGGCAACACCAAATTTATTTTATACTTCCTCAACGACTGGAGACATTTATAAAACAAAACAAATACGTTAAAGAAGGTAAAGCAAAGTACAAAACATTTAACGATAATTTTTTCAAAGACATTCCTTCATACAATCGTTTAATGAAGTTTTCGGGTTTATACCGCTCTTTTCTCCATTATGATTTTATGCTTATTCATCAACTCGATGCTTTTGTATTTAGAGATGAATTGCTGGAGTGGTGTAAAAGAGGATACGATAACATTGGCGCGCCACTTTTTGAAGGGCATGATTTTGCAACAGCCGATAGTCCGCTTGTAAGTTTAGGTAACGGCGGTTTCTGCCTGAGAAATATACAAACCTGTTATAAGATTAGCACCACTTTTAAGAAACTAAAATTTGTCAGAACTTTTGACGATGTTAATCGTCCGTTTTACATCAATTTTTACAGATATATTAAACATCAGCACATCTATATTTATTCGGGATATCCATTTCAACCAATTATCAATGAAGATTTGTTTTGGGCAGAAGTTATTCCTGAAAATTTTCCTGATTTTAAAATGCCAACAATAGCCGAAGCCATCAATTTTAGTTTTGAAGTAAATCCGGGTGTGTTGTACGAAATCACAAATCATAAATTGCCCTTCGGTTGTCATGCCTGGTGGAAGTATGATTTTAACTTTTGGAAAAGCCATATAGAAAAATTTGGATACCCGTTAGACTAGTCTAATGTTATAAAAATTTGCACATTTGTAACCTATGGGAATAAAACTGCGCTTGTTACAATCTAATGATGATGCTTATTATCTCGATTGTATTGATGAGCTCTACCGTACGATTGAAAACGATTCTTCTTTTTCTGAAGTCAGCCGTAAGCTTGTTCTTTTTAGCAGAGTAAAGTCTTTCCTGATCCGGAAAATGATTCATTTCCCTTTTCTGTATAAATTAAAGCTTGGAAGCAGAAGAAATGCAATCATTAATTTCGCATCTATGATCAGTGGCGATTTTCGGCTGCTAATGCCTTATGCATTTTCTTCGCGGTTAAATTTTATTTATATGTACGATGTTTGGCCGCGTTTTCATAAATGGATTTTTCCGCTGCTCGATTTTTTTAACGTACGCTACGTTTTTTTTTCGTCTAAACAGGTGTTTGAAACCTTTACTTCCAAATATTCTCGAATAAAATGTAAAGCGGTTTGGTTGCCTGAAGCACTAAAAGCGGATGATTACTGTAGCAAAGTTTTAAAAGAGAGAACTATAGATGTTTTGGAATTTGGCCGGATGTACGATACGTACCACAACCAGATTACCGGGCCGCTTAAAACTGCAGGATTAAATCACATATATCGGACAGCGGAGATGCCTTTTCTTTTTCCAGATAAGGCATCTTTTACAAATGCTTTGGCATCTGCTAAAATTGTAATTTGCGTGCCTTCAAATATCACACATCCAAACAGAGCAGAGTATATCTCGTCAATGACTTTGAGGTATCTTCAGGCCATGGCATCCAAATGTTTAGTGGTTGGGATATTGCCGTCTGATATGTTTGAAGTTTTCGGATACAATCCAATTGTCGAAATTGATGAAAATCGACCGGCAGAACAGTTGTTGGATATTTTGAATCAATATGAAAGTTATGAATCTTTGATTGAGAAGAACTATAAAGAGGTTTTAAAAAAACATCAGTGGTTAAACCGTTGGGACATAATTAAAGCCAAAATGCTGGAGGAAATATGAAAGAACCACTCGTAAGCATTATCATTCCTTCTTATAATTACGCACACCTTATTGAAGAAACTTTATTTAGTGTAGTACAGCAGCGTTATCAAAATTGGGAATGCATTATTATTGATGATGGTTCTACAGATCAAACGGTTTCCGTCGTTAACAATTTTATCTGTCAATATCCAACACGTTCTTTCACATTTGAAGTTGTCGAAAATGGAGGAACTTCGGCCACAAAGAACCATGGTATCAAGCTTGCTCAAGGTAAATACGTACAGTTTTTAGATGCTGATGATTTGTTAAGTGAGGAGAAACTATCTCATCAGGTTGCATTGGCGGAAAGAGAAAATGCCGGATTGGTGTTCTCTGAATCAAAATTTTTTGAAGGGCAGTTTACACAGCCGGAAATGATCCAAAAATATCCCGAAGGTTTTCTGGCCACCAAAACGTTAGAAAAAAAAAATCTTTTTGAACATTTGGTGCGGAATAATGTATTAACGATCAACAGCGCGTTAGTTGCAAAAGAACTCGTTGTTAAAGCCGGAATGTTCGATGTCAATCTGAAAAACAATGAAGACTGGCTGTTTTGGTTTAAAGTTGCACAACTTCATCCGAAGTTTATTTTCGATGGCAATCCAAAATCCATTGCATGGATCCGCGTTCATGGAAACAGCGCCATGACCAATCATGCAAAAATGTTTAATGGCGAAGTTGTTGTACGCCAATATATGGACGAGGTGTTTTCAAATGCCGGAAACAGTGAAGATCAAAAGCATTTAAAGAAACTGAATCTCGATTTATTGGCTTTGCATCAAATTCGATCATTAAGTATCGCCGCTGGCATGAAATATATTTTCAGTAGTTTTATCCGCAATCCGGTTCAGGGCTTTACTGTGTTGTTGCAGGGAGCTTTCAAACTGGGTGTCAGAATTTATAAAAACACAAAAAATTAATGGATAAAAAGTTATATCTGCTAATCCTCGCCATCGCGGGGTTCGTTGCCTTAGATGTATATCTTATTTATCGCTATGCATCCTGGGGATGTACAATTGGAGAATTAATCCCATTTTCTGGTTTTATGTTAACTGCACAGGCACTAACCATATTTTCTGTTATCAGATTTAATCAATTTATCAACCCTTTTACCATCTACAGTATTTTCATTTATATCGCTGGCTTTTCA
The DNA here is from genome assembly GCF_052343045.1 of Pedobacter terrestris. Taxonomy (NCBI): domain Bacteria; kingdom Pseudomonadati; phylum Bacteroidota; class Sphingobacteriia; order Sphingobacteriales; family Sphingobacteriaceae; genus Pedobacter; species Pedobacter terrestris. Next base: position 5,033,349 of record NZ_CP180264.1, read on the forward strand.
TTTCTGGTGTTATCCGACCGACAGGAGGAATATAGTTTCGAGTTTATGCTTGTAATATTTCTCAGTGTACTTTGTTTTGTTATAGGCGGTCTGGTTGCCATGAAAACCTATGCCTTCAGTTTAAAAAGTTACATTCCTCCTTTAAGTCAGCGCTTAAGTTTGGGGTTTTTATTGTTGGTTTTCTTATTTGGTATTGCTGTTTTCGTGATGGAAATCAGACAGCTGGGTTATCTTCCGATTTTAAATCTTGGTAATGCGGCTGTTTATGACGATTTGAATGAAAAAGACGTTACGCCGTTGCATAATTTTATTGTTCTGAATTCTGTATTGCCAGCAATGTTCTACATCCTTTTTAAAAAGAAAACCATCCGTTTTTGGCAGTTTTTATTACTTACAGCAGTTTCTAGTTTCATTATTCTGAATTTTTTCAGCAGGCAAATCATCGTTTTGTTTCTATTTGCGATGTTAATGGCATACAGTTATTATAAAACAATTCCCATCGTTCGGTTACTGTCTATCGGAGTTGTTTGCGTCGTTTTATTTATTGTTTTGGGAAAACTACGTGGCGGATCATCTGAAGACGGACAGTCGATGTCTGTAAATGAATTCTTAAGAGATTACGGCGATATTACTAAGCCTACAAACATTATTGAAACCTATCTTTCATTGTATGGAGCAGTTAATTTTTCTGCAGCAAATGCGATTGTAAACAATGCTCAGCGAGATTCTTATGTAAGTTATGGGGTTTACGTGGCTCGTCCGGTAATTACATTGTTGCCTGTAGATAAAAATCAAACCTACCCGCTTTTGTATAGCTCATATTCTAAAATCGGAACATATTTAGTCGATCCATTTTTGGATTTTCGTTGGTTTGGTGTTCTAATTTTTAACTTTCTCTATGGGTTGCTTTCCGTGAACTCCTTTAAAAATTACGCAGCCAAAAATGGAGAATACTACATTGTAGAATGGTCACTGTTTATCTTTTGTATTTTCATGTGCGCCTTTACCAATTTCTTCCACATGTTTTTTGTTGCTTTCTTTTTTGTGATAAACCGTATAGCGATTAAGTGAGATGAAAGAAAACTGGCTGCTTACCATTCTAATGGCCACCTACAATGGTGCGCAGTTTCTGGAAAAACAATTGCAGAGTATTTGTAGCCAAACGTATACGCACTGGGAACTGATTATTCGTGATGATGGTTCTGATGATGAAACATTACATATTATCGAGCATTTTGCGCAGAAAGATAAACGCATTTCCAGAATTGAATATGGAAATTTACATGGAACACCCTGCCGCAATTTTTCCCAACTTTTTGATTGGGCTTACGAAAATCAACGCGAGACGATTCTTTTTGCCGATCAGGATGATATCTGGCTGCCCAATAAACTTGAATGTTCATTGAATGGACTGGTGAAAAATGAAATCATTTTAGGTACCAAAACGCCAATTCTTTGTTACAGTAAGTTGAGTTTCATTGATGAGGACGATCGAAAAATTGATGCAGAGATCCCCTTGCCGCAAACGCTAAAACTAAACGTACTTCTGCATGAAAATTATGCCTGGGGTTGTACCATCATCATCAACGCAGCTGCTGTTCAGAAAATCAAACATATCCCAACAGAATCTGTAAATCACGACTATTACGTGGCTTTGGTGTGCGCGGCCTTCGGGAAAAATGTTCTGCTGAATGAAAATTTAATTCTGTACCGCCAGCACGGCAAAAATGTAAGCGGCAATGTAGATAAGATGAGTTTTACTGCCAGATTTCAACGTTATCTCGGTCAATCTGATACCATGCTGAAACCACTTATAGCAAATTATAGTTTGGTTCAAACTTTTTATGAACGTTATGAAACCGATCCGGCTTTTGCCGAAAAGCAAATTGTAGCTGGTTTTTTAAAGAAATATCAATCCGGATTTTTGCCTTTGGCACTTTATATGTTAAAGCACAAACTTATGAAAATCGGAATTGGGAAGAATATGGTATACTTTTACACCTTATTTTTGTTGCGCAAAAAAGTAGTGCAGGCGGTAGAGACAGGAGGTCGTGTTTGATACTTCATTACGATAATATCATTTATAGCTTGCAAAAAGCAGGCGGAATTTCCACCTATTGGACAGAACTCATCAGCCGTTTACTGCGCGATGGCACCGATATTTCTTTTACCGAATTGCCCAATCAGAATATATCCAGAGCACAACTTTTCATTCCACAAAATCGAATTTCGGGCTTGTCGAAAAGTAGTTTATTGATTAACCGCTTTAGAGATTTAAAATTGAGCGATCGGCGTTCAGATTTTATTTTCCATTCCAGTTACAACAGAATTACCCAAAACCGCCACGCGCATCAGGTAATTACCATTCACGATTTTGTACATGAAAAATATTACCGTGGCATGCGCCGATACCTCCACTTGTATCAAAAAAATAAAGCCATTGCTTTAGCAGAAAAAATTCTTGTGGTTTCTGAGAATACAAAAAGAGACTTGATGGCGTATCACCCAAAGCTAAAAGAAGATCAAATCTCTGTAATTCACAATGGAGTATCTACAGATTTCTTCCGCCTTGCAGATAAAAATCCTTACAGCAATCGGCCATATATATTATTTATCGGATCTCGTGCCTATTATAAAAATTTCGATTTTGCAGTGAATGTACTCGCAGAATTGCCCGATTTTGAGTTTTATATTGTCGGCAGCCCTTTGTCTGTTGCAGAACAACAATTGGTAAATGCAAAAATTAATAATCGATGGAAAGTATTTACTCACGTAGATAATGCCCGGTTAAATCGGATTTATAACGATGCATATGCACTGATTTATCCATCGTTTTATGAAGGTTTTGGAATACCTTTGGTAGAAGCCATGAATACTGCAACGCCTTTTGTTGCGCTAAATACATCGTCTATACCAGAAGTTGCGGGTTCTGCAGGCATTTTGCTCAATCAATTGCAGGTTGATGATTTTAAAGAAGCACTATTGAGTATAGAAGCGAAAGCACCAGAGTTGGCTGATGCGGGCCTTCTCCAGAGCGCACATTTTTCCTGGGAAAAATGCTATCAGCAAACCGTTCAAGTTTATAAGGATATGATTAAATGAAGATTTCCATTATTACCGTAGTTTACAATAATGAGAAAACAGTTCATACGGCTATTGAATCTGTTTTGTCGCAAAGTTATGCCGACGTAGAATATATCGTTATTGATGGAAAATCAACAGATGATACACTGGCTATCGTCAATCGCTATGCGAAATCTATCGATAAAATACAATCTGAACCGGATAAAGGCATTTACGACGCAATGAATAAAGGCATTTCGTTGTGCACCGGTGATGTAATTGGGATTTTAAATTCTGATGATGTTTACGCAGATAAATTTGTGCTCGAAAATGTGATGAAAGCCTTTCAGAACGACCATGAATTGGATATGGTTTACGGTGATTTGGTTTATGTAAAAGCAGATGATGTTGATAAAATTGTACGGAGATGGAAATCGACAGCGTATTACAAAAGATTTTTTGAAGATGGGCACGTGCCGCCACATCCCTCGCTGTTCATAAAAAAGACCGCTTATCAGCAAGTTGGGTTTTTCAATACAGAAATGAAACTTGCAGCCGATTATGATTTTATGCTTCGGTTGTTTAAACTTTTCGGTTTTAAAAGTGCGTACCTCAATTGTCTTTTTGTGAAAATGAGATTGGGCGGTGCCACAAATGCGAGTTTGAAGAATATTGTAAATGGAAACCTTGAAATTTTACAATCCTGGAAGAATAACGGATTAGAAGCTCCCTTTTTGCTAATGCCAAAACGGATATTTAAGCGCTTAACACAATTTTTGAAATGAAAATCATTTTAACAGGTGCAAACGGTTTTTTGGGAAAAGCCATTGCGGCGTATTTTCAACAAGAAGATGTGGTTGCATTGAGTAGAACTGCAGCAGATATTAATTTCGATTTAAGTGCCGGCGTACCCGATTTGCCACTTTGCGATTTGGTGATTCACAGCGCAGCAAAAGCGCATAGCGTGCCTAAAACAGATGCAGAAAAAAAACTGTTTTATGCAGTAAATGTTCAGGGTACTGAGAACCTGTTGAAAGCGCTGGAAAGCAATTCTGGTTTGCCAAGATCTTTCGTTTTGATTAGTTCTGTTTCTGTATATGGCCTCGAATCTGGAGAAAATATCGATGAATTACAGCCATTAAGAGCAACTGATGCATATGGAAAAAGTAAAATTGAGGCAGAACAATTGGTAGAATCCTGGTGTAAAAAAAACAATGTGATTTGTACCATTTTGCGTTTGCCTTTATTGGCAGGGAAAAATCCGCCAGGAAATCTTCAGTCGATGATCCATGCCATTGCAAAAGGTTTTTATTTTAACGTTGCTGGAGGAACGGCTAGGAAAAGCATGTTGATGAATACAGATGTTGCTCCGTTTATCGCGTCTATTTTCCAAACCGGAGGAATTTATAACCTTACTGATGGTAAACATCCATCTTTCAAAATGCTTGCAAGTGTAATATCAAGTCAGCTGAATAAGAAAAGGCCGGTTTCTTTACCTTATTTTTTGGTTAACTTAGCCGCAAAAATTGGCGACTTGCTGGGTGCAAAAGCACCAATAAATAGTAAAAAGCTCAGTAAGATGACCAATAGTTTAACGTTTTCAGATCAGAAGGCACAAGATACAGGTAGCTGGGCACCAAAATCTGTTGCCGACAATTTTACCCTATGATTTATCTAAAACTTGTTTTAGTATTTGCACTGCTGTTTGGGCTGATGAACCTTTATCTAAAGGTTGCAGACCGTTATAACGTGATTGACAAACCTAATGAACGTAGCTCCCACACGGAACATACCATTAGAGGCGGAGGTATAATTTTCCCAATTGCAATGTTACTTGCCTTTTTATTTTCAGGTTTCGAGTATGCCTGGTTTACAATTGGTTTACTTCTCATCAGTGTAATCAGTTTTCTTGACGATCTTAAACCACGTGATTTTAAAGTCCGCTTTTTTATCCATCTGTTGTCTGTTCTATTTTTGTTTTTTCAGCTTAAACTTTTTCAGTTTGATTGGTATGTTTTATTGCTGGCGTTATTTTTTGTTATCGGAAGCATCAATGCTATAAATTTTATGGATGGAATAAATGGAATCACGGGAGGCTATGCGCTGCTTACTCTGTTAACTTTATTGTATATCGATATTTTTAGTGTTGCATTTATAGATCATATGTTCATAATAGTAGCCATCATTTCGGTTATTGTATTCAATTTTTTCAATTTCAGGAAAAAAGCAAAATGTTTTGCCGGAGATGTAGGTAGTGTCAGTATCGCATTTATATTACTATTCTTTTTGATCAAACTAATGGTGGTGAGCAACAATGTGAGCTATATTTTGCTTCTTTTAATCTACGGATTAGATGTGGTAACTACCATGTCTTTTAGGATGTTGCGAAAGGAAAACATTTTTGAAGCCCATAGAACGCATTTTTATCAGTTTTTAGCCAACGAAAAAAAGATACCGCATTTAAAAGTTGCTTTAGGCTATTGTTTGGTTCAATTTGCAGTTAATCTGGGTATAATTTGTTTTCCAATCGACAAATTATCTTATCTTGTGCCAATTTTAATCATAACAGGTACGCTTATTGTTCTCTTGCGATTAATTACTCAGGGGTTTAAAAAATTGATCGGTCATATAGATATAGATTAATACTTAAGATATACGGTGTTCAGGATAATTAATATAGTGCCGCGGTGGCTGATTTTCATTATTGATTTAATGATGTGCCTATTCTCCCTGGGGATTGCCTATTTTATTCGATTCAATTTCAACCTTACCAATCTTGACCTGGTATCCTTCAGCAGAATCGCACTGGTTTGTACAGCAATCAACACAATTTCTTTTTTTCTGGTAAAATCATACAGTGGTATCGTACGTTACACCAGCGCACAAGATATTTTTAGAATATTATTTGCCGTGTTGTTGGGTTGTATCATGTTGTTTGGTGTAAATATTTCTTCAACGGCATTTACCACAGAGCTTTTCTTGTCCAATATCGTTATCGTAGTGTATGGTTTGGTTAGTTTTTTAACATTGATTGCATACCGAATCTTGGTAAAATCCATATTCACTTATGCCAAAAACCTGCATTTAGATCAGATGCGTGTGGTGATTTATGGTGCTGGTGAAGCAGGTATCGCAACAAAAAGAACGTTCGATCATGACAATCGTGTAAATAAAAACATTGTCGCTTTTGTAGATGATGACATCCGAAAAGTAGGCAAAACTATAGATGGTGTACGCATTTTGGATGCGAAAGATTTAAAAAATCTGATTTTAAACCGAGAGGTTGATGAAATTATTTTTGCGGCTTATAGCATACCAAATGATGTTAAGAATGAAATTGTAGATGCCTGTCTGGAATATGATGTGGTTATTCTGAACATTCCACCACCGAATGTTTGGGTAGAGGGACGTCGCCAATCGTCACAAATTCAGAACTTAAATATTGAAGATCTTTTAAATCGCAAAACGATTGAAATTGATGTAGAAGGCATTCGGGACCAGATTCGCAACAAAAGAATTTTAATTACCGGAGCTGCCGGATCAATCGGAAGCGAAATTGTTCGTCAGTTAATTAAGTTTGAACCCAGTTTGATTATTCTGAATGATCAATCTGAGACCGCTTTACACGATCTCTATTTAGAGCTTGAAGAGTTTAACCAAGGCGCAAACTACCATGCTTTTGTAGGCGATGTACGCGATAAGGAGAGAATGGATTTTCTTTTTCAAACCTATAAACCACATTTTGTATATCACGCAGCGGCTTACAAACATGTTCCGCTGATGGAAGACAATCCTTGCGAAGCAATCAAAACAAATGTTTTAGGTACGAAAATCGTTGCAGATCTTTCAGTAAAATATGGCGTACGTAAATTTGTGATGATTTCTACAGATAAAGCTGTGAATCCCACAAACATCATGGGCGCATCCAAACGCATTGCAGAAATTTATGTACAATCGTTAAACAATACGCTCACAGATTACAACCATATTTTCACAAACGGTTTAAGCTATATTAATGGATTAAATGTTAAACCTATTACCAAATTTATTACCACACGTTTTGGGAATGTTTTGGGCTCTAATGGTTCTGTAATCCCAAGATTCAAGCAACAAATAGAGAAAGGCGGCCCGGTTACGGTAACACATCCTGAAATCACCAGATATTTTATGACCATTCCTGAAGCCTGTCGCTTGGTTTTGGAAGCCGGGAATATGGGAATGGGCGGAGAAATCTATATCTTTGATATGGGTAAATCTGTAAAGATTATCGAACTGGCTAAAAAAATGATCCGTTTAGCAGGTTTGATTCCCAACCAAGACATTAAGATTCAATATAGTGGCTTACGCCCTGGCGAAAAATTGTTTGAAGAGTTGTTGAACGACAATGAAAATACAATGCCTACGCATCACCATAAAATCATGATCGGAAGGGTTCGGGAATACATATTTAATGATGTAGAAAAACAGATTTACAAATTAGTAGACTGTGCCAAATCTAACGACAACAGACAAGTGGTGGTGATGATGAAAGAGTTGGTACAGGAATATAAAAGCAACAATTCCATATACGAAGAACTCGATCACGCGAATGAAAAAAACTAATACGCTATTAAAATTTTCTATACTTTTAACGTTTGCACTTCTGCTGCGGTTTCAAAGCAGTATGGCTCAAACGCCCAATCAGAATATTCCCTATTCTTTCCAGTTTTATCAGAAATTAAATTCATCAGTTTACGATACAAACTCGCGTTTCCACAGTTCCATCAAAGGATATTATGGAGATGACAGTATATTGGTTCAGCGCTATCAATCGCTCATGAGCATGGGCACGGATTCTTTAAATCGCCGTTCTTGGTTAAGACGCAAAGCGACTGAGGAGCATCTAATCAATTTTAAAGGTGATGATTTTGTCGGGTACATTGATTATGTTCCGGATTACCAGATTGGACGTGAATTTAATGACAAAACCACCACATGGTTAAATACGCGTGGTTTTCAGGCAGGTGTAAATGTAGGGAAGCAATTTTCATTTTACACCAGCTTTTACGAAAACCAAGGTGTCTTCGCGAATTATGTTACTGATTTTATCAATACAAACCAGGTTGTGCCAAGTGAAATGACTGGCAAACTGGGTGAACGAACCAAAGATTGGAATTATGCTACTGCTTTAATGTCCTTTACACCAAATAAGCACATTAATTTGGCGCTGGGTTACGATAAAAACTTTATAGGCGATGGTTATCGTTCGATGTTATTGTCTGATGTAGCGGCAAATTATTCATTTTTACGACTTCGAGCCACTTTAGGAAATGTACAATATCAGACCATTTTCGCTTATATGTTAGATCCTGGTGCAACTCCTTTAACAGAAGACAGGCGCTTAGGTGATCGGGGGAAATGGATGGCTGCACATTACTTAGATTGGAACATTACCAAACGTTTTTCAGCAGGTTTTTTTCAGGCTGTAACCTGGGCAGATGCCGAAGTGGAGGGAAAACGTGGCTTTGATTTTAACTACGCTCATCCTTTTGTCTTTCTTCGCGCAGTTGAAAGTGCCAATACCAGTTCTCCCGACAAAATGAGACTGGGCATTAACTTAAAATATGAAGTTTTCGATAAAACTGTTCTTTACGGTCAGTTCATGCTTGACGAATTTACAGCACGAGAATTTTTCTCGAATACAGGTTATTGGGCAAATAAATGGGCTGCGCAAATTGGTTTCCGCGGATCTGATTTATTTAAAGTTAAAAACCTGAATTACCTTGCAGAATTTAATACGGCCCGGCCTTATACCTATTCACACTTTGACCGCGTTTCCAATTATGCAGCGATGAATCAGCCATTGGCACATCCTCTGGGTGCAAATTTCCGCGAGTTTCTAGGAATTATGAATTATACGTACAAACGTTTTGATTTTCAAGGTCAGGCCATTTATGCCAACTACGGAGCAGATCCCGAAGGTTTGAACTATGGCGGAAATATCTTTTTGCCGTATGGAACGAGAGTTCAGGATTACGGCAATACAATCGGTCAGGGCATTAAAACCAATTTGTTCTTTTCAGAAGCTAAAGTTGCCTATATCGTAAATCCAAAATACAATTTACGTTTAGAATTGGGTGGAATTTTCAGACGCGAATCTTCTTCTTTAACCACACAAAATACAAAACTCATTACTTTCGGAATCAGAAGTAGCTTCCGTAATTTATACCGCGATTTTTAATTTCTGATACTTAAGATGAACATTGTTCTCAACCTGAAGAAGCTTTTTAATTATGTTAGATTAAACCTTTCCAGAAGATTTCTGTACAAATATGGAATTGGCAGTAGGGTGGAGAAAGACATCTGGGAACATCAGTTTGAAAAAGGTGCCTGGGATTATTTGTATTCTAATGAAGAATCCGGGCATTATCTCAGCATTCGGAAATTATATGCAGAACATAGTAAAGGTACGCTTTTAGATGTGGGTTGCGGACAAGGCGTTTTGTTTTATTATCTGAAAGATGAAATCGAAGACCCGGCAGACTACTATGGAATAGACATTTCTTCAACAGCAATTCTGCAGGCCCAAAACGACTTTCCCGGCTTTAGGTTTAAACAAGTTGATTTTGATAGAGATAAAATCACTGAAAAATTTGACGTTCTTATTTTCAATGAGTGCCTGTATTATTTCAACAAGCCTTATGAACGCCTGGCGCGAGCCATTCAGGAAAATTTAAAACCTGGGGGTAGCGTAATCGTTTCCATTTTTGATTACGCTGAACATGCACTCATTTGGAAACGTTTGAATGAGCAATATAATTTTGTTGACATTGAAACCGTACTAAATTCTAAAGGACAACGGTGGAAAATCGGTTTATTCAAACCTTTAACCTAACAATTTTTTCTTCAACAGAAAAATCGGATCATAAAAGTAACGCATAATATTATAGCGCTTACTCAGTTTAAACCGGATTTTTTCCAGATCATCGGTATCGTGAATGGCGAAACGACGGAGTGAAAATTTGGTTTCAAAAGGAGAGTATATGGAGATGCCGAAATTGTAGCCTGATTTTATCAGCATTTGCTGATGTCTTTTCGGTACCTTACCATAAGGATAGGCAAACGAGTAAACTTTTGAGTCGAGCAAATCAGTTAAAACTTGTTTTGAATTGCTAATTTCTGCGAAAGCCAACTCATTACTGGCTTCAGTTAATCGAATGTGTTTTTCGCCGTGACTTCCAATTTCCATTCCATTAGATTGGAGGTAGATGAGCTGTTCTGCATTCATCAACGAAACCGGTATTGTACCCAATTCGTCGATATCCCAAGTGTTTAATCCGTCTATTTGATCTGTTGGGATGTAAAAAACAGCTTTCATTTTTCGTTTCAGAAGTTCTGGTATTGCGAAATCAAATAAACTAATCGGGCAATCGTCAAAAGTGAGAATAATTTTGTTTGTCAGATCTGGTTTTTTCCAACCCCGCTCGTTAATTTCCCTAAAAGTGGAGGTTTTTAATCCTTTTTCCTCGATGCAATCTAACAGCTCTAAAAATTTCTGGTGACCGATTGACCACTTCTCTAAAGTTGCATGCGGAGAATCGGCTACATGGTGTAGCATAACAATCGGAATATTCATTTAAGTAGAAAGGAAGTGTTCTGTTTTATATTCAACTCCAAAGAAACAGATTATTAAAATCAAAACATAAATCAATCGTCTTTTTATTCCGAAATTTATTAATGCATTAAAATATTGTCGTTATTTACTCTCGAACACCATTTCGATTAATTTTTACATTTGGATTAGCGGATTAAATACTTCATTTTTGATCTTAATATGTTTGTGGCATAGTTTTGGCTCAAAGCGGGCGGCTGTGGGGAATATTCCCGCAAATTTGTGTATAATATAAAACGAAGTTTAGAGATTGAAGAACTTTACCTACCTTTGCGAAACGATTAACGAGATCTCATTGAAATTTTTACGCAAACCCATGAGGATTTTAAGCCTCTCTTTCTTATTCACTACCTTTAGTATTTTTGCATTCGCACAGACTTTACCCGTCGGTTTATTGGAAAATGTAGAAGATGCTTACCGCAGGCAACAGTTGCTTGGGAAAGATAGTTCAAATAGTTCTTATATGATTCGCCCGATGTTTATGAACGATAAGAACAACCTGGCTCTTGATCCGGATAGTGCAAATTACTCGCTTCATAACTTCAGAAAATTATTGTGGAGCAATCCAAAACTTAAAGCCGCGATATATGCTTTGCCGGTAACCTGGCAACAACAATTCAATTCTCACCATCCTTACGGAATGAACGATGGATCAATGGTGCAGGCAAGAGGTTATCAGACACAAATTTCTGCGGGTATCTATGCGAAAATCGGTCCTTTAAGTATTCAATTTAGACCAGAATACGTTTTCGCAGAAAACAAAGGCTTTCAGCGCCTGGCTGATGCACCGAATGGAGTGTATTGGAACACGCCCGTAACAACTACTTTTTACAACAAAATAGATCTGCCTGATCGCTTTGGAAATGGCGCTTATAGTAAATTAAGTTTGGGACAAACAAGTATTCGTTTGAATGCAGGTCCAGTGTCTTTTGGATTTTCCAATGAAAATTTATGGTGGGGTCCAGGTGTTAGAAATTCACTCTTGATGAGTAATAATGCTTCAGGATTTAGACATTTCACATTGAATACAACCCGGCCGATAAAAACTTATGTTGGCTCATTTGAAGCACAAATTATTGGAGGACGTTTGGAGAGCTCCGGAGTTAATTTGATAAATGATCCGACAGTCCCGATAGCAATTAGAAATGAACTTATACAAAAACCTTATGATTGGAGGTATATCTCTGGATTTGTATTTACTTATCAACCAAAGTGGGTACCAGGTTTATATTTGGGGTTAGATAGAACATTTATCGTAAATAGCAAAAATATGGGGAGCGGCTTCAATGCATATTTTCCGATTTTCAGCCCCGCTCAGAAATCTGCATACGAGACAGGCACCGTTAATACGGACGATCTTGCTGAAAGAGATCAGTATATTTCTTTCTTTACAAGGTATGTCCTGCCTGAAAGCCACGCAGAAATTTACTTTCAATATGGAAGAAATGACGCTGCACAGGATATACGGGATGGAATCGTAGAGCCTGAGCACACCAGGGCTTATGTCGTTGGTTTTCGTAAGCTTGTTCCATTAAAAAGGAATAATGAATTTATTCAAATTGGAGTGGAGCTTACACAATTGGAAAAGGGGACTACTAGAGAAACCCGTGCGAGTGAAACCTGGTACTCCCATTATCAGGTATTGGATGGTTATACAAATAAAGGACAGGTACTTGGTGCAGGAATCGGGCCAGGTAGTAATTTGCAGACGTTAGATGTGAGTTGGGTAAAAGGGTTAAAGAGAATAGGTTTACAGTTTGAGCGTAAAGTGAATAATAACGATCTATTTTATAGTTTCGCATACGCATCTGCAGATAAAAACCAATATATTAACAGGCATTGGATTGATTTGTCGATCGGCACAAATTTTTCCTGGAATTACAAAAAATTGATTTTCAATGGCCAGTTTACCTATATCCGTTCGTTAAACTATCAGTATCAATGGCAAGACAGCAATCCTCCTGGCGATTATTGGAATTGGAATAAACAGGATGTGAATAATTTACATGCTAAGATTGGTGTTGCATACTTATTTTAGTTTTCATTCATTAGAACTGAATCCATGAACAATTTTATATTTACAATTAAATGATTAATTTCGGGCATTTTATGATTTTTAACCACAGTTTGTGCACATGTGTGTGAAAGTCTATTAGTAACTATATGAGAAATAATAAATCTTTAAACATTAAAAAGCAAGTGGTTTATATTTTTGCTTTAATGGTAATTCTTTTATCGTCGTGTGTGAGCAATAAGAAGATTGCATATTTTCAGGATATACAAACTGTAAATCAAGCTCAACTTGAAAATGCGACTAAATTTACTGAACCCACAATACAGCCTGATGATATTTTGAGCATAAACATATTTACATTAAATCCGCAAACTGGAGTAGTAGTTAATCAAGCCGCAAATAATCCTGTTTTAGGTGGTAATACGAACAATAGTGTAGCTACACAAAGTTCGGGATTTCTCGTTGATAAAAATGGAGATGTTGAATTATCTCTTATAGGGAAGGTGAAAGTTTCTGGTTTAACAACTTATGAAGCTAGGGAATTAATAAGGAGTAAAGTATCTGATGTTTACAAGGAACCAAATGTACAATTACGTTTTGCTAATTTTAAAGTGAGTGTTTTAGGAGAAGTGAATGCGCCTTCCGCCTACACATTGCCCAACGAAAAAGTAACTATTTTAGATGCGCTGAGTTTAGCGGGAGATTTAACGATTTACGGAAGAAGAGAGAACGTTCTTATTGTAAGGGATAATAATGGTAAAAAGGAATTTGCAAGATTAGATTTGAACTCCTCCAAGATCTTTGATAGTCCTTATTATTATCTGCGACAAAATGATGTGGTGTATGTTGAACCGAATAAAAGGAAAGTTTCTGCCTCAAACTCCGCTCAAGTTCAAACCATTAGTGTTATCGCATCGGTTCTTTCTGTCATAGTAGTTGCAATAACCAGTTTTAGATAGTATCATTTTTTATACATGAATATTAATAGCGAAAATAAAAGGATCGATAATAAAGAAAAGCAAATTGAATTAAAATCAATCCTAACTAAGCTTTCCGATAAATGGCATTGGTTTCTTTTTAGCGTTTGTATCTGCTTACTCGCAGCTTTTTTTTATATAAAAGTAACACCTCCTATGTACTTAGTAGGTGCTCGTGTGTTGGTGAGTAGCAATGAAGATGGTGGAGGTATGGGGAAACAAAGTGGTGCATTAATGGATTTAAGTAGTATTATCGGAGGTAAAAATTCTGTGGATAATGAAGCCGAGATTCTAAAAACTCGTTTTTTGATGGAACAGGTTGTTAGAAAAATGCAGCTTAATATAAGTTATTCTAAGAAGGAAGGCCTAGTCGAAAAAGAGTTGTATTTCTCCCCATTTAAATTGGTTATTCTCAACAGTGTCGATACTATAAAATCTACAAAATTAACCTTTAAGAAACTGAAAGGTAAGAAATTTAGTCTATCTGGAAAAAAATTTAATAAGATCACCGAATGGAACAAAAGACTGCTTATTCCTGGTGTTGGAGAAGTATTAATGTCACCGCCTGAAGTGCCCATGAGTTATGGAGATGTTGAGTATTTTGTATCGATTAAATCAATTGATGAAAGGGTAAATGAGTTAAGTAGACAACTTGTAGTAGAATTTACCAATAAAAAATCGACAATTATTGATCTGAACTTATCTTATGGCTTGCCCAAAAAGGGTGAGGATATTTTGAATGCTTTAATAAGCCAATATATTTCAACGAATTTGGAGGATAAAAATATTATAGCTGATAGTACTACACAATTCATTAGAAAAAGATTAAATGTTATCGCCACCGAGTTAGGAGACGTAGAAAATAAAGTTGAGGGTTTTAAGCGAAATAACAACTTGGCTGATATGACTGAGCAAGGTAAATTATTGGTGCAAAGTTCAAGTCAATTTAGCGATGAATTGGCGAAAGCTGAAACTCAAGTAACGATTTTATCCGATTTAGAAAACTATTTGAGAGACGAAAGTAAGAATAAAAGGGTGTTTCCAGCTTCGTTACTTCCACAGGATATGGTTTTTTCTGGTTTAATGAATCAATACAATGCTTTGTTAATAGAAAGAGATAAGCAATTGCTGAGTGTAACAGAAACAAGTCCCTTCGTTCGTAATGTCGATGAGCAAATAGCTAGTCTAAGACAAGGGATACTGGCAAATATACAAAGTACGAAAAACACATTTGTAGTTAGCCGTGATAAGCTTAGAAAACAACTTAGTCAAGCAAATTCTCAGATTTCTGGTGTTCCCGAAATCGAGAAGGACTATTTGCAATTGGCTCGAAATCAAAAAATAAAACAAGAATTGTATATTTTTTTAATGCAGAAAGCAGAAGAAACCGCTATTTCAAAGACATCAAACATATCAATTGCTAAAACTATTGACCCTCCTAAGTCTGCTATTAATCCAATAAGTCCAAAGAAGAGATTAGCTTATGCCACGGGGACTATATTAGGCCTTTTGATCCCAATCGGTTTACTGTTTCTAATCGAAATATTAAGTACCTCAGTATCCTCTAAAGAAGATATTGTAGAAAGAACCTCCGTTCCAATAATTGGAGAAATAAGTCACAATAGTAGCAACGATAATCTCGTCGTAGTGAGTAGCGGTAGATCAGCAATCTCAGAGCAATTTAGAGCTTTAAGAACGAATTTATCGTTTTTCTTGAAAGGTGAAAATGGGAAGATAATTCTGCTAACATCTAGTATGTCAGGCGAAGGAAAGTCTTTCACCGCAATTAATTTGGCCAGTATTCTTGCTTTATCCGGTAAAAAAGTTTTATTAATGGAGTTGGATTTAAGAAAACCTGGACTGTCGTCTAAGTTAGGTGTTTCTAATGATGTAGGATTTAGTAATTATTCAATTGACCCTACGCTTAACATCGGCAATATCATCAAGCCTTTAACTTTGAATCAAAATATGTTTATCATTTCGTCAGGACCACTTCCTCCCAATCCTGCTGAGACTTTAATTGCTGCTCATATTCCAGATTTAATTAAGGATCTCAAACAGAAGTTTGATTATATATTAATGGATGCGCCACCTATCGGAATTATTACTGATGCACAATTACTTGCAGATTATTCGGATGCTGTAATTTATTTGGTAAGACAAGGGGTGACGCAAAAGGATCAAATACAAATTGTAGATGAGTTGTATACTGCAGGGAAGTTAAAAAATATGGGTATAGTAGTCAACGACATAGTCCACAAACATTATGGTTACGGTTATGGTTACGGTTCATATGGACAAGAAGTTGAAAAAAGTACCTTTAGAAAAGTATTTGATAACCTAAAAAAAAGTTAAACTAAAATTATTAATGAAAGTTGCACTAATTACCGGTATAACAGGACAAGATGGCGCCTATTTGGCAGAACTGTTATTGGAAAAGGGATATATGGTTCATGGTATTAAAAGAAGAAGTTCACTGTTTAATACCGATCGGATTGATCATTTGTATCAAGATCCGCATGACAAAGATGTTAGATTTAAACTGCATTATGGCGATCTAACAGATTCTACCAATCTAATCAGAATTGTACAAGAGGTGCAGCCAGATGAAATTTACAATTTAGGTGCGATGAGTCACGTAAAGGTATCTTTTGATTCACCGGAATATGTAGCGAATGTAGATGGTATCGGAACTTTACGTATCCTAGAAGCCGTAAGGATATTAGGCTTAGAAAAAAAGACTAGAATTTACCAGGCATCAACTTCTGAATTATATGGAGGCATGCCGGAAAATAAAAATGATAAGGGTTTTTATGATGAAAATTCTCCATTTTATCCACGTTCTCCTTATGGTGTAGCCAAGATCTATGGATTTTGGATCACAAAGAATTACCGTGAGGCTTATAACATGTTTGCCTGTAACGGGATCTTATTTAACCATGAAAGTCCTCTAAGAGGTGAAACATTTGTAACCCGTAAGATTACACGAGCAGTAGCGAAAATAGCACAAGGTTTACAAGATAAATTGTTTTTAGGCAATTTGGAAGCGGAGCGCGACTGGGGACATGCCAAAGACTATGTGGAAGCGATGTGGCGAATTTTACAGCAGGATACACCTGAAGATTATGTAATCGCTACAGGTGTAACGACTAAGGTTCGTGAATTTGTCCGTATGGCATTTGCTGAAGTGGGAATCACTATTGATTTTAAAGGTGAAGGCGTAGCAGAAAAAGGTTTTGTAGGTGCTTGTGCCAATCCTGAATTCCAGGTGGCAATCGGTACTGAAGTAGTAGGTGTAGATCCTTCCTACTTCCGTCCTACTGAGGTTGATTTATTAATCGGTGATCCAACCAAGTCCAAAACTAAATTAGGCTGGAAACCAAAATATGATTTAGCGGCTTTAGTAAAAGAAATGGTAGCTGTTGATGTAGATCACTTCAAAAAAGAAACACTTTTAAAATCTCATGGCTATGCCATTAAAAATCAATACGAGTAATGACAGAGTTGTATCTGAAAGATAAGTTTTCTAAAATATACGTTGCTGGCCACAAAGGGATGGTAGGCTCTGCGATTAAGCGAAAGCTGGAAAGCGAAGGTTTTCAGAATATTCTGGTTGCTGATTCTAAAACCTTAGATTTACGTAATCAGCAAGCCGTTTCAGATTGGTTTGATAAGAATCAGCCTGAATATGTTTTTTTGGCGGCTGCAAAAGTTGGTGGGATTGTCGCCAATAATACATATCGTGGAGAATTTCTGTATGATAACCTGATGATTCAAAGCAATATTATTGAGGCATCCAGAAAAGCGGGTGTAAAAAAGCTTATGTTTTTAGGCTCCTCCTGTATTTATCCTAAAATGGCCTCACAGCCATTAAAAGAGGAATACTTATTATCAGGTGAATTAGAACCAACCAACGAACCTTATGCCATTGCAAAGATCGCAGGAATTAAAATGTGTGATGCTTACAGAGATCAATATGGATGCAACTATATCTCTGTTATGCCCACCAATCTTTATGGCTTAAATGATAATTATCATCCTCAGAATTCACATGTATTGCCGGCATTAATCAGAAGATTTCATGAAGCTAAGCAGCAGAAATTGCCAAGTGTAACCATTTGGGGTTCTGGTACACCAAAACGCGAATTTTTGTTTGCAGATGATTTAGCGGAAGCCTGTGTTTTCTTAATGCAGCATTACAATGAGCCCGGATTAGTGAATGTGGGTTGTGGTGCTGATTTGAGTATTGAAGAATTGGCAAATCAAATTAAAGATGTTGTTGGCTATGAAGGTGAGATTGAATACGATTTAACTAAGCCAGATGGAACACCACGAAAATTAATGAACGTTGATAAGCTTAATGGCTTAGGATGGAAGTTCTCCACTTCGCTTAAAGATGGCCTGCAAATTGCTTATACCGATTTCAAGAACAAAACGTTGGAATAAATGAATTATACATTAAAGGTTGCCGAAATTCGAAAGGAAACCGAAGACGCGGTAACCTTATGCTTTAAGCAACCCGGCTTAAAGAAAATAAAATATCGAGCTGGGCAATACTTAACCTTAATTTTTCGAATTAATGGCAGGCGTTATATCAGACCTTATTCTTTTTCTTCTAGTCCTGGTGTAGATTCATTTCTGGAAGTCACTATAAAACGCGTGGAAAATGGTTTAGTTTCCAATCACATTAATGATATGATCAAAGTGGGGGATTCAATTGAGGCTATGCCACCTATGGGTGATTTCGTCTTTGAACCAAATGATCATTTGACTGATGTTTACTTTTGGGGAGTAGGTAGTGGCATTACCCCCTTAATTTCCATTATTAAGCATATTCTGAATTCTACGGAGCATATTAATGTCCATTTGAATTATGGCAATAGAAATCATGAAACGACCATTTTTAAAGATCAGATTCACGCCTTAAAAATCCGGTATGCTGAGCGATTGACCACCAGGCATTTTCATACTAAATTAGTCATTGATGAAGCGAATCCATATCTGATTCAAGGGCGGATTGACCAGGAAAAAGCTCTTCGCATTCTAAATCAAGATCTTGCCCCTGAAAATTGTGCACATTATATTTGTGGACCAGCGGGGTTGAAAGAATCTGTAAAAAATGCCATACAAAATAGATATGGAACCTTAATCAACGTGTTTTCAGAAGACTTTGAACTCATCAAAGATCCAAAGGATTTTGAAGATGTGTACACACAGAAAATTTCATTAACCTTCGAAGGCAAGTTGCATACATTAGAGGTAGCTAAGGGGAAAAGTATCCTGGAAGCCGCATTAAATGCAGATTTAGAATTACCTTATTCATGCCAAACAGGAAATTGTAGTACCTGTAAAGGAAAATTGGTTACGGGTAATGCGAAGATGATCGGATTAAGCAAACAAAGAGTGGACTTAGAACAAGACGAATTTTTGCTCTGTTGCACGCATCCGATAACAGAGAATGTACATATAGAAATATAAGATAAAAATATGAAAGTTGTAATACTTGCAGGCGGTTTAGGTACCAGGCTGATGGAAGAAACAGAAGCCCGTCCAAAACCAATGGTTGAAATTGGTGGTAAGCCGATTTTATGGCACATTATGAAAATATATGAAGCCTATGGCTATAATGATTTCGTATTGTGTTTAGGATACAAGGCCCAAAGCATTAAAGAGTATTTTTTGAACTACTATCTCTATAATTCAGATGTATCTATTGATATTGAGAAAAATAAGGTTGACGTACACTTTTCCAATTCTGAATCTTTTAAAGTTACTTTAGTGGATACGGGTTTAACCACCAATACCGCTGGTAGAATTAAAAAAATTCAAAAATATGTGCAGGATGAAACGTTCATGCTTACTTATGGGGATGGTGTTGCAGATATAGATATCACTAAATTGGTTGCGTTTCATAAAAGTCATGGTAAATTGGCCACGTTGACCAGTATCCAGACACCCGGGCGTTTCGGTAATATTGAAATGGACGAGCATGGTGCCGTTAAACACTTTGTAGAAAAACCGCAGGGTGATGGCATGTGGATTAATGGTGGTTTCTTCGTTTTGGAACCAGGTATTTTCAAGTATCTGGAAAGAGACATGGACGAAATTCAGTGGGAAAATATACCTCTAAAAGAAATCGCAAATGACGGTCAATTGGCCGCATTTAAACATTCTGGTTTTTGGAAACCGATGGATGCACTGAGAGATCGCATTGAACTGGAGCAACTTTGGTCTACTGGTCAGGCAAAATGGAAAATCTGGTAAGATGAGTTTTCAGAATATATATCAAGGAAAAAAGGTACTTATAACCGGACATACCGGTTTCAAAGGGTCCTGGATGGCGATCTGGCTTAAAGAATTAGGCGCAGATGTGTATGGTTATGCACTGTTGCCACAGTCCGAAATGGATAATTTCGTTATCTGTAATCTAAAAAGTCATATCAACCATTACGAAGGTGATGTACGTGATGGTAAAAAACTGAAAGACTATTTTCAAGAGGTGCAACCTGATTTCGCTTTTCATCTGGCTGCGCAACCCCTCGTTTTATTGTCTTATCAAGATCCCGTAGGCACGTTTGATACCAATTTGATGGGTACAGTTAATTTCTGGGAAGCGGTAAGAGCCACCCCTTCTGTTAAAGCTGCTGTAAATGTGACTACAGATAAATGTTATGACAATAAAGAATGGGTTTGGGGTTATAGAGAGAACGATCCAATGGGTGGAAAAGATCCTTATAGTGCTTCGAAAGGTTGCTCAGAGTTGATCACTAATTCATATCTGGAATCATTTTTCAATATTGAAGGCACCTGTAATATTGCCTCTGCCAGAGCGGGTAACGTGATTGGTGGTGGGGATTGGGCGATGGACCGCATTGTGCCGGATTATTTTCGTGCGGTAAAAGAAGGACGTAAGTTGGAAATTAGGAACCCATACGCTACCCGGCCATGGCAACATGTGTTAGAGCCCTTAAGTGGTTATTTGAATTTAGGTGCACAACTCTATTCAAAAGGTAAAGGTTTTAGCGGTGGATGGAATTTTGGACCTGAAGATATGACCAATTATTCGGTAAAAGAACTGATCGATGAAATGCTGCATTTAGATGCTGATGGTGGTTACATTATTCCGGAAGGAACCAGCAAGTTACATGAAGCAGTATTATTAAAATTAGACATTTCAAAAGCCTCTAATTACCTAAAATGGAAGCCAGCATTAAGCTTTAAAGCTACCGTTGCCTTCACTTTAAATGGTTATAAGGATGATTTAAATAGCGAAGCAAACATTTATTCGTCTAGAGTCGGTCAAATAAATGAATATGTTCAAAGCGCTAAATTAAATCAAATAGAATGGGCTCAATAGAAAAGATACTCGTTACTGGAGCAACAGGCTTTTTAGGTAGTAAAATATTACAAAATCTATTGACTATCGGGTATAACCCTGTTATTCTAGTGCGAACAACATCAAATCTATGGCGAATTAAAAATATAATATCGCAGTGCGAAGTTTTCACTATTGAAGAAAATGGGGGAAATATAAAGGATCTGTTTGAGTTATATAATGTTACAAGCATTATTCATACAGCAACTGAATATGGTAGAGATAAGCCTCTGTCTACACTATTAAGAACGAATGTCATCTTCCCGATTCAATTGATTGAATACGGACTAAAAAAAGAGCTTAAACTATTTATCAATGCAGATACCTTTTTTGCCAAACCTCAATTTGAACAAGATTATTTAAATCAATATACAGATTCTAAGCGTATTTTGGAAAAGCTACTCAAAGGTTTATCAAGGTTACTAGCGGTTAGAAATGTTAGACTTGAACATATTTTTGGAGAAAATGATGCTGATTCAAAGTTTTTTACCGCAATTTTTAATCAACTTGTTCGTAACGAGCCTGAAATTTTACTAACAGATGGTTATCAGAAAAGGGACTTTGTTTATGTCGATGATGCAGCTGAAGCATTCGTAAATATCCTGCAAAAGACAAACAATGAGAAAGGCTATATTGAATTCCAGACAGGTCTTGGTAAATCAGTCAGCGTTAGGGATCTTGTTGAAGAAATGGCAAAGTTAACAGGATCTAAGTCCGTATTGAAATTTGGGGCATTGCAAAATAGAGTAGGAGAGATTCCAGACTCCTTCGCTGACTTATCTGAACTTACTAAAACAGGTTGGAAAGCTAAGTACGATTTAAGTTCAGCAATTATTAAGATGATTAAACTAACAAAATAAGTTCAAAATGAATATTGATTTTAATTTAAAAACGTTTAAACCAGCAGTTGCAGGTGTAGACTATATTCCTGTAACGGGAAAAGTTATTGAAGAGGATGATTTGCTTTTATGTATGGAATCTGTTGCAGACGGATGGCTTACTGCAGGAAGATTTGCTATAGAATTCGAATCTGAATTTGCCAAGTATTTCGGTGCTGCTAAAGCATTATTAGTTAATTCAGGCTCTTCTGCAAATTTGGTCGCATTTTATGCGCTCACCTCACCTAAATTAGGTGAGCGGGCTATAAGACCTGGAGATGAGGTGATTACGGTTGCAGCAGGATTCCCAACTACAGTGAATCCTATTGTACAATTTGGCGCTATACCTGTCTTTATTGACGTTGATGTTGCTTCGCACAATGTGAAAGCTGATATGATTGAAGCAGCCGTATCTCCTAAGACAAAAGCGATCATGATTGCACACTCCTTGGGTAATCCATTTGAATTGGATGAAGTAATGCGTGTAGCAAAGAAATACAATTTATGGGTAATCGAAGACGATTGCGATTCATTAGGCGCTACTTATAAAGGTAAAAAGACCGGAACTTTTGGTGATATCTCTACCTTTTCATTTTATCCTGCACATCACATTACCATGGGTGAAGGTGGTGCTGTAATCGTAAACAATCCGGAACTCAGTAAACTTGCGGAAAGTTTTAGGGATTGGGGACGTGATTGTTACTGTGAACCTGGTAAAGATAATACCTGTGGATGCCGCTTTGGACAGCAATTAGGATCTTTACCATATGGTTATGACCATAAATATACATACTCACACGTAGGATTCAATTTGAAAGTCACGGATATGCAAGCTGCTTTGGGTGTATCGCAGATGAAGAAAATTGATCGGTTTGTTGCAAAAAGGCGTGAAAATTTCGCTTTGTTGTATGACAGAATGAAGGAGTTTGAAGATGTTTTCATTTTACCAGAGCCAACTAAAGATTCAGAGCCTTCCTGGTTTGGATTTTTAATGACTTTAAGAGACGGTGATTCAAATGATCGTCATATGCTCGTACAACATTTAGAAGAGAAAAAAATTGGAACAAGATTATTATTTGCTGGTAATCTATTGCGTCAACCTGCATACGCAAATGTTGAACATCGTGTGGTTGGTGACCTAACAAATACAGACATTATCATGAATCAATCCTTTTGGTTGGGCGTATGGCCTGGCTTGGATGCGACTCATTATGATTACATCGCTGATGTAATAAGAGAGTATATAAATTCTTAATTATCTGTTAAAAAGATGAAGTATAAAGTTGATAAAGCGATAGCTTGGACTATAATAAATCGTTCAATAGGTGTCATCAAAGGCCCGTTATCGCTTTATTTTATAATTACCTTTCTTACCCCAAAAATTCAGGGGGTATGGTATGCATTTGGCAGCTTAAGTGCATTAACCATATTTGCTGAATTGGGCTTTTTGACTATTATTACACAGTTTGTTAGCCACGAATTTGCGCTGATGAGCGAAGAAGGGGGGCAAATAAATGGTAGTCAAACACAATTGAATCGTTTTTTTGGGCTAATTAAGTTTTCTTTCAGATTTTACTCCATCGTCGTACCTGTAGCAATAATCTTATTGGCAGCAATTGGCTCTTTTTTTTTCAGATCAGAAGATCCAAGTATTAAATGGGCATGGATTATTTATTCTATAGCTGGAGGTATAGATCTGTTGTTAAGTCTTTCTCAAGCTATATATGCTGGGGTAAATAGAGTTAAGGAGGCACAAATTAATGCCTTGATATATTCCTCTCTTAGTACCATTACAACTTGGATAATGTTAACATTGAAGTTTGGTATTTGGGCTATTGTTTATGGAAATTTAATTGGCGTTTTTATGGCGATGATTATATTTTATTTTAGAGGAAAAATGTTCTGGAAACAGGTAACTGAGTTCAAATATGTACAACAACATTCTTTTTTGAAAGAAACATTGCCTTTGCAACTTAAGTATGCTGTTTCTTGGATAAGTGCTTATTTTATATTAAATACTCTTATTCCTACGGCATATAAGTTTACTACAAAAGTAGAAGCTGGGCAATTGGGCATTACACTCGCACTTGTTGGTGCAATTACATTAATCTCCAATGCTTTGGTAAATGCAAAGGTGCCTTTGATTAATATGTTTGTGGCTAAGGCTAATTATACTGATTTAAATATACTTTTCAAACGTTTATTTAAACAAAGTATAGCATTACAAACATTTGCTTTTTTTATGGCAGTATTCATGTTGATTATTTTAAGAAAATATCAGCCGCACTATGCTGATCGGTTTTTGCCGATATATGATGTTATATTATTAATGACATTACAGATACCGCAACTTGCCATAAATTTTCTTTCTATATATATGAGGGCACATAAAGAAGAGCCTTTGATGTGGGCAATTTTATTTCAATCTATATTAGTCTTTGTTGCCGTAACCTTTTTTATGTATTTCTATAACTTGAGAGTTGTTTTATATGC
Organism: Pedobacter terrestris; assembly: GCF_052343045.1. Lineage (NCBI taxonomy): Bacteria > Pseudomonadati > Bacteroidota > Sphingobacteriia > Sphingobacteriales > Sphingobacteriaceae > Pedobacter > Pedobacter terrestris. The sequence goes on from NZ_CP180264.1 coordinate 5,057,800, forward strand.
CATGAATTGTATTTATTTTCTAATAGCGCTACCATTAACTATTTATATTTTCACGAAAAAGTACCGATCATATATACATTATGCAAATCACAGGTAATCATAATATTATTCTTTCTATCTGCATTCCAACTTACAATCGTGCAGGATACTTGTCGGCTTGTTTAAGATCAATTTACAATCAAACAATCCTTAGTGATTCTATACAGGTTGTTGTGTCAGATAATTGCTCAACTGACGATACAGCTTCCATTGTTCGAGAATTTCAACATCATCCAAATTTTCTATATATCCGCCAAAGTGAAAACATTGGCATGTCACGAAATATACTTGCTGTTGTAGAACAAGCATCGGGTGAGTTTTGCTGGATTACCGGAGATGATGATTTCATAATTGATGGTGCGATAGACAGGTTGGTTGAATTGATAAAAAAACATCAGGACGTTGATTTCTACTTTACTAAATTACAAGGTATAAATCTGAAAGAATACGATGCTTATGAAAATTTTGATACTTCGCTATACCCTTCAAAAAGAAATAAAGAATTAGTAATAGAAAATATTGAAAAGTGGGAATATTTAATTAGGCCAAAATATTCAGGTATTTTTATGGGCGAATTAATGGCTGGCGTATTTAGAAGATCTGTATGGAATCAAGTTACGGTAACACCACACGGTGAATTTTTAAGTACGGTTGAAGATTCTTATGTATTTTGTGTCGTTTATGCCAATGCCTTTTTTGGTAGAAAAGCAATCTATATTCATACTCCAATCATTTTAGTATTAGAAGGAGCAAGAGAATGGATGGACAGATTAGGTTATATCCTTATCGTAATTATTAAAGATTTGATAGACCTATATAAATCAAAAGGATTGGACAAACGAGTTTTAGCTGAGTGCTATGCCGAATATGTAAAACTCACTATACCACATGCTTTAAGGTACTTTTGGCACGGCTCCAATTACAAAGACAAGATTTCGCTAAAGAAATATTATAATTTTCTGAAATCAAATCCGAAAGAAACTTTTAAAGGAATGTATCTATACGTTGGGTCATCTTTCAAAACACAATTACGTAGAGGAACTTCAAATATTATAAAATTTCTTAGTCCCAGAATGCATGCAAGACTTAAAACAAAATACTCATAAATTTAGTTTCTATCACTTTTTGAAACACATATATCAAAAGTGTTACGCTATTTCGACTACGGTTTTAACAAGGATAATCTTTAATCTTAATCATGTTAAGCACGGCACTGTTAGATCTGTAGGTCTTCCATTTATGGAAATAAATAATAATTCCCAATGTATTTTTGGCGACCAATTTGCAATGGTAAATGAAGCAAGGTTCGCTACACTGGGTAAAAGTAATCGATGCAAAATAGTCGTCTATTCTGGAGCAAAACTTGAAATTGGAAATAGTGTTGGGATGAGCAACGCGACCATTGTTTCCTCTCAATCAATAATTATAGGTAATAATATTTTAATTGGAGGTGGTGTTACAATAGTTGATACAGACTTCCACTCTCTTAATCCAGTGCATTGGCATACAAAATACGATGAAGAGAATATGAAAAGTTCGCCAGTTGTTATAAATAATAATGTATTTATTGGGATGGACAGCATTATACTAAAAGGTGTTACAATAGGCTCGAATGTTATAATTGCTGCTGGATCTGTTGTCTCCAAAAGCATACCCGACAATCAAATATGGGCAGGCAATCCAGCAAAGTTTATTAGAGAGAATAATATTAATTAGATAATGGATGTAGTAGTTTTTTTTAATGGACTTGGAAATCAAATGTCTCAATATGCATTTTATTTGCAAAAAAGAGAGATAGATAAAAGGACGGAATATATAGATTTTTGTCGCCAGCATAATGGTTTAGAGCTGAGCAGAATATTCAACATAAATATAGAAACCAATGCAAAAAAGGGTATTCTATACGTATTATTTAGATTTTTACTAACAGAGAAACTTAAATTAGTAAATTTTTTAAAAAATATCTTTAAGAAGCGTAAAATTAACATCATAAAGGAAAAATATGATTATAGTTTTAACAAAGATTATTTAATGCCGAGCAAAAGTGGAATAACGTATTATTTTGGTGGATGGCCAAGTGAAAAATATTTTATATCGGTTAAAGATAAAGTAGCAAAATCCTTTGAATTTGTTAAACCAGAGGATGAAGATAATGTTACCATGCTAAATAAAATAAAAACAGAAAACAGCGTTGCTATTCACATCAGACGTGGTGATTATTTACAAGGAGATAATATTAATATATTTGGGGGCGTGTGTACGGTAACATATTTTGAAAATGCCATAAAAAAAATTGAAGAAAGTGTTATAAATCCACATTTTTTCGTTTTCTCAAATGATATTCCATGGGTTAAAGATAATTTGAACATGAAAAATTCAACTTACGTAACCTTTAATTCTGGAGAGAATTCTTGGAAAGATATGTATCTGATGTCAAATTGTAATCATAATATTATTTCAAACAGTACATTTAGCTGGTGGGGAGCATGGTTAAATAAAAATCCAGAAAAAATAGTTATTTCTCCTTCTAGATATTTAAACAATGATGTTAAAACTGATGTATATCCGGATTCTTGGATAAAAATTACAGAATACTAATTTTAGTGAAACCTATTCAAGGTCATAAGGGAAAAAATAACGATGAACAAAAATATTATATATACAATTGTTGCAAAAAATTATCTGGCGCTAGCAAAAACACTTGTTGAATCAGTAAAGAAAAATAACGACCAATGGCAAGTTGATACTGAATTTTATGTTTTTGTTGCTGATGAATTCGAAGTGAGCCAACAATTTGAGATTGACGATTGTGTTATAATTGAATGCAAGGAACTTGGGCTGAAGGATTATTCAAGTTTAGCATATAAATATGATATCACTGAGTTCTGTACAGCATTAAAACCATTTTGCTTAGATTATCTTTTCGGTATTAATCAAAATGCAAAAATCATTTATTTCGATCCTGATATATGTGTGTTTTCTTCATTAGCGCCTATATTTAAATCATTAGATGATAAATTATGTGTATTAACTCCACACTATATTACGCCTGAAGTTAATTATTCAGGTGTGGTACCGGAAGAAATGATCCTTTGGGTTGGCATATTTAACTTAGGATTTATTGCTGTAAATACTCAGAATCCTAATTATAAAATCTTTATCGAATGGTGGAAAAATCGGCTTTTTGATAAATGTTATGCAGACAAGCAGGATGGACTACATACCGATCAAAAGTGGATTGATTATGTTCCTTCATATTTCCCTAATGATGTACATATATCGCACAATATGGGCTATAATGTCTCTATATGGAATTTACATGAGAGGAAGATTATTATTGATGGTGATCAAAAATTCTATATTAATTCAACTGATCAGAAGAAGGGTTACGAGTTAACTTTTTTCCATTTCTCGGGATTCGATATAGATAATAAAAATGTGATTCATAAACACCACCCTGTACTAAATATATCTAATAGGCCTGATATGATTCCCTTATTAGAACTCTATAGGTCATCACTCATTAATAACGGAATTAATACTACCATAAAATGGAAATATAGCTATGGGACCTATGATAACGGGTATCCTATAACACAATTCCATCGTCGTTTATTCAGACGTATGTTACAGATGCAAGTCAAACTTGGAGACCCTTTTTCTATTACCGAAGGTACAATGTATCAATTACTTAAAGCTAACAACCTGTTGACAAAAGTAAATCAGACGGATAAATTAAAAGCAACGAGTATAACAAAATATTCAGGGAAGATTAAGATTGTTCTAAATATTATGAAGAGGGTAAAAGGCTTGATAGGGGTAGATAAGTATTCACTATTGTTAAAATTCTTATTAAAGTACTCACGTACAGAAAATCAAATTTTCTTAATTAATGAGCTGAAGGATCAATACACTTTCTATAATGAAAATCGAATTGATTCTATTAACTTAAAGTAAGAATTTAATCAAGCTAATGCTTTATATAAAGAACAATATACTTTCTGTAATCATAATTATTGGGATTATACAAGCTATTATCACCAATATTTTAAGTATAGGTATTCCCCTGTTACCTTTATTTAATGTGTTTTTTTTGCTGTTCTACTATGCAACTTCATTATTTGGAAATCATAAGATCAAGTTCAATGCTGAATTTTATATCTTATTTCTGAGTCTGTTGATTTTATTCTTAATTGGCATTGCTAAAGACTCGACAAATTTTAAAGAAATAATATTCCATTTAAATGTAATAATAGCTTTAATAGTAGGAAAAACAGTAGCTAAGGATTCTGATTTTCAATTCAAAATTCCAATAAAATTTTTGATTGCCTATCTTGTAATATCTATCATTATCCATGTTTTTTTCTGGGAGATAGTGGCTGCCAAAATTTATTCAGGTGATGATTATCTGGGACTTAAGACCAATGGTTTTAATAGATTGTATGGCCTACTATTTAATCCACTAGCTAATGCATATTTTTTATTATTAATGCTTTTTTTCACATTCGCAATTCATAAAAAAGGCCTTTTTATTTTAAAGTTTTTATTAGTAGCATGCATTTCCTTAGCGATTACGAGGGGAGCGATAGTTTCACTTGGATTGTTTCTTGTTTTCTATTTAATATATGAAAGCAAGTGGTTTTATATTGCCTTGATTAGTGGATTTGTATACCTAGCATATTTATTTTTTGAACCAGTAACTATTATAATCGACTCGATTATTAAAATGGAGGACTCGCAAGGTTCTGCGCAAGCACATAATGCATCTATGTCTAATGCAATTGATTATATTTTGAATACTCCATTTGGAGGTGGCTTCTCTGATCAATTTGTAGAAAGCTGGATTTTGAATTACGGATTATATTATGGATATGCTGGCATCGCAGTTTTATTAATATTTATGGCGTACGTAGGCATAAATTTGTTAAGAAAAAGAAAAATATACTTTGCAATGCTATTTGTTTCGTTCTTACCCGTAACGCTGATCATACCTTTCCATACCTTTAACTTACCGATAGTGCTTTTTTTTGTTTTTACCTATTACCTTTATTATAGAAAATTACCAGTATGAGAATTGGATTTGATGCGACATTGCTAAGAAATGGATTTTTTACAGGAATTGAGAAATACGTCATAAATTTTTTGAAAACCATTAATGAAAAAGAAATTGATTTTGAGTTTTATGTTTTCATCCAAGACGGGTTCCCGGATTTTTTAAAAAAAGAGTTAAATAATTTAAATCTTATACATCTCCATAGTGCAAACAGGATTATATTGGATCAAATTCTGATTCCATTACATTCAAAAAAATTAAATCTTGATTTAATACATTTTCCTGCTTTCGCACCTGGTCTATTATACAGAGGAAAAGCAATTGTAACTGTTCATGATGCTACATTCTGGAAATACCCTCAGACAATTTCAAAAGGTGGTAAATACTATTATCGACCCATTTTAAATCATTCAGTTTCTAGAATAAATCATTTCATAACTGTATCTGAAAGTTCAAAAGATGATTTAATAGAACATCTAGGATTATCAGCCGAACAAATAACGGTAGTGTATGAAGCTTTAGATGGTGATTTCGACAGGCTTCGTTCGAAACAGAATAACGAGAATAGTAAGTATAGTACCGATAAATATATATTAAGTGTGGGTACAATAGAGCCGAGGAAGAATATTCAAACGTTAATAAAAGCTTTTTGTATTCTGAAACAACATTATAATATAAATTATAAATTAATATTGACTGGTAGAAACGGATGGAAAGATAAGCTTGAGATTCCAGCCGATACTTTAGATAATATAATTTTTACTGGGTATGTCTCTGATGTAGAGTTATTAGGTTTATATAAAAATGCCTCGTTATATGTCTTTCCTTCGTTGTATGAGGGATTTGGTTTTCCATTATTAGAGGCGATGTCAGTTGGCACTCCAATTGTAGCTTCATTAACATCCTCATTGCCGGAAATTGGAGGGAGCGCTTGTATATACGTAAATGATCCCCTTAGCGCAGATGAATATGCAAAGAATATTTTCGAGGTTTTAAATGATACTACTAAGCAAGAAATAATGATTAAGTCTGGATATCAAAGAGTAGAAGAATTTAGCTGGAACAAATGCGTTGAAAAAACATTAGATATATATAAGTCAGTATGCTAAATAGGATAAACTTTCTTGGTTACGATTTTGTTTCGGAACAAAGTAATAAGTCAGTGGTGGATGATATATTAAAAAATACCTCTTTTGGGGATTCAAATAAATTGCCATTCTTGATAACACCAAACGTTGATTATTTAGTTAAACTAAATAAACGTGAGAATTTCGATTTAAAACAGGCACTTCTTAAGTCCAGATATATTTTGCCAGATGGTATGCCGATTGTTTTATCCTCGAGATTTTTTAACAGGAACTTATCTGCGCGACTTACTGGTAGTGATTTATTCCCTATATTATGGAGGAAGTCGATTTTTTTATCAAAAAATATTTTAGTCTTATCAAGCTCCGACGAAATTTCAATAAAGCTAAAAAAAGAATCACCTAATGTTGAATCTCTAACTATGCCATTTTTTTCAGCTGATGACAATACTATAATTGATAAAATTGTTTTAGATTGTATTGAAGTTATCCTAAGTAAAAAGACTTATGTGGTATTTATTGGGTTAGGTTTTCCTAAACAAGATATTATTGCTTTAAGGATTTATGAGTCTTTAAAGAAAATACCTAGTCAGCCGATGCCTTTATTTTGCATGCTTGGAGCATCTTTTGAATTTTATTTACATATAAAAAAAAGGGCACCCCTGTTTTGGCAAAAAATTGGAGCCGAGTGGTTGTTTAGATTTATGAACGAACCAACAAGGTTGTTTAAAAGGTACTTCATTGATAGTTGGGCTTTTGTTCAAATTCTATTTAGAGAATCCAAATGATGCATTATAAAAAATAGATATCGTGAAAACTAATACATATACCTTAATCATGGCCGGCGGCGTCGGTTCCCGTTTTTGGCCAAAAAGTCGTAATCATTTCCCTAAACAATTTATCGACATCTTGGGAACCGGTGAATCTCTTTTACAACTTACCTATAAAAGGTTCCTGAATGTAGCTCAGAATGAAAATATTTTCGTCTTGACAAATACGAGTTATGCAGATTTAGTCCAAAAGCAACTGCCTGATATTTTAACGGAGAACATTTTATTGGAGCCGAGCCGTAACAATACTGCACCATGTATAGCATATGCTACCTATAAGATATTACAGCAAAACCCGGATGCCAATATTGTAGTTGCACCTTCAGATCATTTGATATTAAAGGAAAATGTTTTTTTGAATAAGATAGAACAGGCCTTGCAATTTACGGAGCGGAACGATGCTTTAGTGACTCTAGGTATCAGTCCAACAAGACCAGATACAGGTTATGGCTATATCAAATTTGACAATACAGAGTCAAACTCGGAGCTGAAAAAAGTTTCCGCTTTCATGGAAAAACCAAATTTAGATAAAGCAAAAGAATATTTAGCCGACGGTGCTTACGTTTGGAATGCAGGTATTTTTATTTGGTCTGCCAAAAGTTTGAAAAATGCATTTCAAAAATATGCCTCAGAAATTGATGAAGTTTTTACCAAAGGAGACAACCTGTACAATACAAACGAAGAGCAGCAATTTATCGCTGAGCATTATCCAACCTGTCCGAATATATCCATTGATTATGCGATTTTAGAAAAGGCAGATAATATTTATACCATTCCTGCGGACATTGGTTGGTCTGATTTAGGCACTTGGGCGTCATTACATGAAGTAGCAGAAAAAGACGAACATAAAAATGTGATTAATGTTGAAAAGTTCGATATTAAAGATACACATAACTGCATTGTACATTTGCCGAAGAATAAAGTTGCTGTCATCCGTGGGCTTGAAAATTTTATCATTGTGGATGATGGTGAGGTCTTAATGATTTATCCAAAAAACGAGGAACAAGAAATTAAAAAGGTTTCTCAAAATGTAGTGGCGAAGTTCGGTGAGATATTTTCCTAAAGTAGTTGAGCTTTAGAATTATCGGTTACTCTTTTCTGTAGATAGAATAAATACACTCTAAAACAATTTGTGTAACTTAGCGCTATTATTGGGCATGGAAATTGTGGACTAGCGATAAGTTCACAATTTCTATCCCGAACTAAATTCTAATTGCTTATGCAAACACGTTACTTATTCATTTTAAAGTATATTCTACCCATTACAGATTTGGTAATGGTGAATTTGGTGTACTTTTTTGCCTACGAATTTACTGGTTACCTAGGAAAGGCTGTAACATCTGAATTGCAATGGCACTACATCGTAGTCTGTAACCTGATTTGGATTGTAAGTACCACATCGTTTGGTTTATATACAGAATACGGATCGCGCAGAATAGAAAGAATTTATCGGGGCACCTGGAAAAGTGTGGTTTTGCATGGAATTCTATTTTCAATCTATCTTTTCTTCTCTAAACAAAATGATTTTTCAAGATCGTTTCTTTTGGTTTTTTACGGATCATTAGGGCTTTTGTTTTTAATTAATCGTTTTGTGGGCACGTCTTTTCAATTTCTGTTATTCAATCATTTGAGAGGTGTAAAATCTGTTGCGATTTTAGGAAACAATGCAACAGGCTTGCAATTGGCAGATTATTTCGAAAAGCAGCGGTACATTGAGTTTCACGGCTTTCTAAATGATGTTCCTAGTGACTACCTCGATCGTGATGGGCAAATTTCTGAGATCGTTGGACAACAGTTTAAAATGGCTTTGGATAAAGGTGTGAAAGATATCTATGTAACCATTGCGCCGGAGCGTATGGCTGATATGACTTTATTAACAGAAGAAGCAGAACGCCAATGTGTGCGTTTGAAATTTATACCTGATATCAGTGGTGCATTATTGTCGCCATATACCGTAAGTTATTTAGGAAATGAATTTCCGGTGATTTCACTGCGTTCTGAGCCTCTTGAAAAAGTACATAACCGATTTAAAAAGCGTTTGATCGATATTATCTTCAGCGGAATGGTCATCTTGTTTGTATTAAGCTGGTTGTATCCAATCATCGCGCTTTTAATAAAGTTGCAAAGCAAAGGCCCTGTTTTGTTCAAGCAATTGCGTAGTGGACGTGATGATGAACCTTTTTGGTGTTTCAAATTCAGGAGTATGCGAATGAACAACGATAGCGATAAACGCCAGGCGAGTAAAAACGATGATCGGATTACACCAATCGGTAAGTTTTTGCGTAAATCGAGTTTAGACGAATTGCCACAGTTCTTTAACGTATTTATGGGGCATATGAGCGTTGTTGGTCCGCGGCCGCATATGTTGAGCCATACAGAACAATATAAGGGAATTGTAGATCAGTTTATGGTGCGTCACTTTTTAAAACCAGGAATTACGGGTTGGGCGCAAGTAAATGGATTCCGCGGAGAAACCAAAGAAGATTATAAGATGGTTAAACGGGTAGAACACGATATCTGGTACCTCGAAAACTGGAGCGCCATGCTCGATGTTAAAATTATCTTCATGACTGTTATCAACATGGCAAAAGGAGAAGAAAACGCGTACTAAAATTAGATATTTTACTAAAATACAAAAGGGACTCAATGTTGATTGAGTCCCTTTTTTTATGGTTTATTTATTTAACCTGCCATACTATTTGTTGTTCTTTTTATTCCGAGTTTCTTAACGGTTGCAACAATTGTGGCTTTATCATAGCCGCATTCTGCCCAGAGTTCTGGTTGCTCGCCATGTTCGATAAATTCATCCGGAATACCCAAACGTACAATATTACTGTTGTAACCGTGATCGGCCATAAATTCTAAAATCGCAGAACCTACACCACCTTGTAAACAGCCGTCTTCAACGGTAATAATGTTTTTATATTTTGCGAAAACTTCGTGCAGCATTGATGCATCTAAAGGTTTTGCAAAACGTAAATCGTAGTGCGCAGGATAATAACCCTCGCTGTTTAATTCATTTTGTGCTTCTACTACGAAGTTACCAACATGACCTAATGTTAAAACTGCTACGTCTTCACCATCAGTAATTTTTCGGCCTTTGCCAATTTCCAATGCCTTAAATGGACGTTTCCAATCGGGCATAACGCCATTTCCGCGAGGATAGCGAATCACAAACGGACCAATATTATCCTGCTGAGCAGTAAACATCAAATTCCGAAGTTCTTCCTCGTTCATAGGAGAAGAAACCACAAGATTGGGGATGCAACGCATAAAAGCTACGTCATATGCGCCATGATGCGTTGCACCATCAGCACCTGCTAAACCCGCACGATCTAAACAGAAAACCACATTAAGTTTCTGAATGGCTACATCATGAATAACCTGATCGTAAGCCCTCTGCATAAAGCTGGAGTAAATGTTGCAAAAAGGCAAAAGCCCCTGTGCAGCCAGACCTGCTGAAAAAGTTACGGCATGCTGCTCAGCAATACCCACATCAAATGCCCTTTTCGGCATGGCTTTCATCATAATATTTAATGACGATCCGGATGGCATTGCAGGTGTAATACCAACAATTTTATCATTCGCCTCTGCCAGTTCAACCATGGTGTGTCCAAACACATCCTGGTATTTTGGAGGTTGCGGTTTATCGGGAATACTTTTTTTGATCTCTCCGGTAATTTTGTCGAACAAGCCTGGCGCATGCCATTTGGTTTGATCTTTTTCTGCCAGTGCAAATCCTTTTCCCTTTACCGTTACGCAGTGCAAAAGTTTTGGTCCGGGGATATCTTTTAATTCTTTGATTACCTGCGCTAAACGTTTCACATCATGACCATCAACCGGGCCGAAGTAACGGAAATTGAGCGCTTCGAATAAATTGCTTTGTTTTAATAAGGTTCCTTTTACGCTTTTCTCAATCTTTTTCACATACTTATGCGCATTTGGACCAAGTTTAGAAAGGTTGGCAAGTACGTGAGAAATGTCGTCGCGGAAACGGTTGTAAGATTTCGAAATGGTAATGCTCGTCAAATATTCTTTCAGCGCACCAACATTCGGATCGATAGACATGCAATTGTCGTTCAGGATAACCAAAACATTGCTGTTTTCTATTCCGGCGTGGTTTAATCCTTCAAAAGCCAAACCTGCAGTCATTGCGCCATCACCAATTACAGCAACATGCTGGCGATCGGTTTCACCCTTAATTTGTGAAGCCACAGCCATACCTAAAGCAGCAGAAATGGAAGTAGAAGAGTGGCCAACGCCAAAAGTATCGTATTCGCTTTCGCTGATTTTAGGGAAACCGCTTATACCTTTATATACGCGGTTGGTGTGAAACAACTCACGGCGGCCGGTTAGGATTTTATGTCCGTATGCCTGGTGGCCAACATCCCAAACGAGTTTGTCGTAAGGCGTGTTTAAGGCGTAATGTAAGGCAACAGTAAGTTCTACCACGCCTAAACTGGCACCGAAGTGCCCACCATTTACACTTACAATGTCTATGATGTATTGACGTAATTCCTGGCTTATTTGTTCTAAGTCAGTTTCACTATATTGCTTCAGGTCAGCAGGATAGTTAATTGTTGATAATAGTGGGCCAGCTTTTACTTGCATTCAATTTTCTGGTAAAAAACAAGATACAAAGTAAGGTATTTTTGTTGTAATATCGAAGAGAATAATAAGGGTTTTATTGTCTTGTGTAAGTATGGTAATTACGCGCGGCATGTCTGAAGGACAAGTTATCAAAAAACAATAATGCAACAGTTCTTCAATTTGATAGAGTTAGGCGATCTATCCATCTTTTTCCCTATTTTTGCCACCGTCCATGCAAGCAGAAAATTTTGAGATTAAACTTCCAATATTCGAAGGCCCATTCGATTTGTTGTTGTTCTTTATTGAACGCGATGAACTGAATATTCAGGATGTGGAGATCTCAAAAATTACCAACGATTTTCTGTCTTATATTCATCAACTTTTGGCTTTAAATGTTGAAGTGGCAAGCGAGTTTATTTTGGTTGCTGCAACGCTGATGCGGATAAAATCTAAAATGCTTTTGCCGCGTATAGAGTTGGATGGGGCCGGAAACGAATTGAATCCCGAACAAGATTTGATTGCCCGATTGATTGCCTATAAACAGTTTAAAACTGTTTCTGAAGAGTTGAAGGTATTTGAAGATGGGCGATTAAAACTGGAACGCCGCGGCAATATTGATTATGACCTGAGTTTGGCTGCAGAATCTTCCAGCCATCAAGATGAATTGCTTTCGCTTGATCTGTATCGTTTATTAATAGTGTATAACCGCTCTATGCAGAAATACGAATTGCGTAGTGAAGAAGTGAAACACACCGTTGTACAATATCCTTATACAATAGAGCAGCAAAAACATTTTATTGCCAATCTGCTGGATATCAATAAACAAATTGATTTCGCCTTTGTCCTTAAAAACTCAGAAAACAAAGTGCACTTTGTGTATAACTTCCTGGCCATTTTAGAAATGCTGCAGCAGCAAATTGTAGAAATCAATATCGGTAGTGGCTACAATAACTTCAACGTCAAAGCCGTAAATTAAACAGACCGCGATCCTTTATGAAAACGGGTATCAGTGGTTTTAGCGTTTAGTTTTAGAAACACGGAAGTGAGGCCTGGTATTGTATCTCAATTCCTATAGCTCCCTTTTCAATTTTTTAACAGATAGAATTGGGAAAAAAAGCGAATAAAAACCTGCAAGTGTACCCATCAAAACTGATGATAATAAAATGTTGTAACGGTAACCTTCTGGCATAAAAAGATACAGCGCAGCAATACCAGCAACAGCAATTAGAAAAGTTGCAATTGCATGTTTTCCGGCCATTCTAAAAATGTATTTATTCTTGGGGAAATTCTCTTTAATAACCAGATCAAACCTTCGTTTAATGCCCGCTTCAATTGTTTTTTTCAGAATATCAAAAGTGAGCATAAAAGGCAATAGAAGAGACATTGGGAGCAGGAAACGCGCCAGATTTTGTTCGCCATTTAGCAATTGTACACTGCCTTGTTCTTTAAAAACCAAATAAGGAATTAATGCATTGAACAAAACATTTGGTGCCAGATAAATGAGCATATTTTTACACAAAAACATTCTGCGTTTTACCCTTCTGGTGTAAGTTGTTTCTACTTCTTCAAGCATATACAACGGTGTTAGAAACGTTTAGCAATGTCATCAATGCACATGCTTTTTGGGTAATTTCTTTCGCTTGCGCTTCTGGCAAAAAAGAGGCATTAGAGAGGAAAGAAAAATCGAGTTGATTGTTAAAGCTGCTCAACACAAGTGTATTGGCGTTTCGCCATGGGAAAGCTACAGTTGGACTATAAATGGTTTCGATCTTAAAATCCTGGTAAGTTTCCTGAATATCCAGTCTGCCCATATTGCTCAACGTAATATCGTGAGAACCATTCGTTGATTTTAGAAAACCAATCATCCGGTTTACCGAAGAATGGAAATATTCGCTCATATTCAACAAACTGAAAATTTTCATTTCAGAAATTTTCTTGTCCAGATCGGTTTTTAAAGCACGCGCATGATCCCAAAAATTTATTAGTTTCGGGTTGAGATTCATTTCTGCAATTGGCGCAAAGGCGAATAAGGTATCTTGTTTAATGGACGGAATAAAACGGCGAATATCAACCGGACTGATCACCTTCCCATGCGATTTTTCTTTTTGAACAGTTTTAAAAGCCAGTAAAAATGCTGCGCATATTGCTGCATGAACACTGGTGTTTTCTTGTTTACATCTTGTAATAAACTGGTGCGTTTCAAAAGGATTTAATTTCCAGTGGATCACGTAATTGTTTTCAGGAGCGTTTTTTGCCTTGGTATTTTTAAAGAAAAAGTAAAGTTTGGCCAAAGCTGAAAACACTTTCCCTTTAAAATGTGCCGCTCGGCCATTATCAAAATTTGCAGGAAGCAAATCCTGAACGCTATTAAAAGATGAATACGGATGAAGTTCTTGTTGCGGATTATCCATCAAACTCATCAATTCCCGCATTAGGTTTAAAATACTTGTTCCATCGCAAATGCAATGTGGCAAAACCAGAAGCAATTCAGAATAGGCATGTCCTTTTATCCAGATTAAACGCGCCAATGGCTCATTTTCACGATCAAACAATGCATACCATTCTTTTTTTGATTCCGTTAACCAATCTTGTTCATCATGACGTGGGATGATACGCAAAGGAATGCTGGCTATGTTTTCATTGTGTACAAAATAAGGTTCCTTGCCGCTGTTGTCAATTTTCATCCGCAATAGCGGATGTTTTTGCTGAATTTTGGATAAAGCCAAACGCAATTTTTCTTCATCAATCTTTCCGGATATTTTTGCAGTAAAAACACAGTTTAATGGTGTTTTCGAATCTACATGCATAATTCTTTCGCCAAGTATTAATCGTCTTTTCATGCGGCTTCAGTTAAAGGTTGGGTTAAAAGATTGTCCAGAATTTCCATCATTTTTTCTTTAATCGCTTTTCCTTCTGCGTACGGTAAATAGCCCTCGCTAAACATAAACGAAAAATCCATTTCTCCGCGGTAAGTAGAAGTTACCAAAGTTGTGGTATTGCCCAACGGACCAATAACAGACGGACTAAAAATGGTTTCTATTTCGAAATTTTGATAATGCGAAACGATATCCAGTTTACCCAGATTGGAAAACATACAATCGTTACTGGATTTTCCGTATTTAAGCAGATTGCTGAATTTTTTCAATGCAGAATGGCAAGATTCCATCATTAGCATTAAATTATATGGATTTAATTTTGATAGTTTCTGACTGACATCAGCCTGAAGTGTTCTTACCTGATCAATGAAACCTTTTTTCAAATCAGCAGAAAGCACAATCATTAACCCGAAAGCAAAAATATGATCGGTTTTAATTAATGGATTGTAGTTGCGCACATCAACAGGCAATGAAATTTTGTTAAATGCTTTAGTACCACGCACGGATTTGAATGCACACAACAATGCGCCACTTAAAAGGGTGTTAACTGTAAATTGGTGCGTTTTGCAAAACTGGATTATCGCTTTGCTTTGCGCCTCAGTAAGTTTCCAATTGAGCATGTAATCTTGTTGGCGTTCTACGGCTGTTTTTTTTACCGGAATAAGGCGCAACGCTGTTGTAGTTATTTTGCCAATTAATCCGTTTTTTAATCTTTTAGGGAAGCTTTTCAATACTTTTTGCGGCACAATATCCTGCAAATTCAGAATAGGTTTTTCTTTTCCAATATCAGCTTTTGGATTGTCAAGCAAAGCGAGTAAAGCTTTAACAATAGAAATGGTTGCTGTTCCATCGCAAAGGCAGTGGTGAATAACCAATAAAATTTCGGATACATCTTCGGCACGTAACC
Organism: Pedobacter terrestris; assembly: GCF_052343045.1. Classification (NCBI taxonomy): domain Bacteria; kingdom Pseudomonadati; phylum Bacteroidota; class Sphingobacteriia; order Sphingobacteriales; family Sphingobacteriaceae; genus Pedobacter; species Pedobacter terrestris. The sequence continues at coordinate 5,073,180 of NZ_CP180264.1, forward strand.
ACACTAAACGCAACAATGGATTTTTAGTCGCATCAAACGGCATACTCCATTCTTCTTTCGATACTTTTTGCCAATCGTCATCGCTATATCTTTCTATAATGCGTAATGGAATTGGAAAAGTTTCGGCTGAATTGGCTTTCATCCAAGGCCAGTTTTTCTCATCAACTTCTACAGATGCCGTTAACCAGGGATGTTTTTCCTGTATTCCCTTTAATGCTGCTTTCAATTCTGATTCGGTAATTTTTCCCTTTATTTTAAGCGGAAAAACCAAATTAAATGGTGTACATCCATCACCATACAACATCCTTTCGCCAAAAAACATTTTCCTTTTCATATCTTAAGCAGTCTCTAAAGTTGCGTGTTGCTGGGCAAAATCTTCCAGAAGCTCTACGGCTTTATCATTTCCGCCGGCCTGTATAAAAGTATTTTTGATTTTTTCAGCTGCGGTTCTGTATTTAGGATCTTCCAATAATTCAAAAACTGTATTGCGTAAATCTTCTACACGAAGGCGTTTGTATCTAATGCTTACACCGCATCCGGCTTGTTCAATTAATTTTGCGGTATGGAAATGATCGTAAGCAATTGGCGTAATCAACATAGGCAAACCGTTACTGAAAGTGTCATTTACGGTATTAAAACCGCCGTGGCAAATTACGGCATCCATGTGTGGCATGAGTTCAGATTGAGGAACAAAGCCATTAACGATAAAATTATCTGGCCAGTGCTCAAAAATATCTGGGTTTGTTGCCGCCACAATTGTTACCGGCTGATTGGCAAACGCATCTATCAGTTTCTGAAAAAAAGCAGCACGAATATCAACCAGCAAAGTACCTAAGGAAACAAAAACTTTTGGTGTGGTTGCTTTGTGTAAGCGCTCCCAATCAAAAGGTGCAAGATTTGGCCTTCCTTTTACCGGGCCAACAAATTGCATGTGTGCTGGTTTCTCTGTAAAACCGGCAAATTCCTGAGAGGTGAAAACCATATTTAGCTGGTGAGAATGAATAAAAATTCCATCTTCATAAATTCCAATTTTCTGTTGCAAACCTTTAATCAGGTTTTGCTGCCACTCAAAAATTTTTGGTGCGCTGCTGGCGGTATCTCCCATAACATCTGGTGGTACAGGTGTGGTGGTAACAGAAGGAATACCTTTTAAATGTGCACATAAAGCGCCGGCAAAAGTGATGCAATCGTTTACAATTACATCAGGTTTCCAATGGTCTACAAATTTATTTAACCCTTTCATCATTATTCTGGCAAAAGGAACGTAGGTTTCTTCTAAAGCAAGTTTCATGACTTCCGGGCCAGAACATGCCGGTCCGTCATCTTGTCGCAGTAAAATCCGGTGAATTTCTTCTGCATATTCCTGCAAATCATCTTCCGGAAAAATAAATTCTCCGCCTTGCGGTACATGTACTTGTGCCAATGAGGTAATCCCAATCCATTTTACTTCGTGCCCGCGGGCAATTAAGCTGGAACCAATACTCAAAGTTGGACTAATGTGACCAAAAAACGGAGGTACAACAAATAGAAATTTAGACATAAGTTAGAATTTAAGAGGTGAGTATTTGAGCAGTTTTCGGTACAAGTTGTTCAAGATGGTTGGCTGCAGTTTCTGTTCCGCCGGCATCAATAAATGATTTTTGTATGGCTTCTGCAGCGGTTTTATAACTGTTTTGGGCAAGTATTTTCTGTACGGCTTCTTTTAAATGTGTGGCTTTAAAGCGGTTAAAATTCAGGCGTTCTCCGGCACCGATGCGAAAAACCCGGCCGGCAACATGGCTTTGATCATAGGCAATGGGAATAACAACCATTGGTAAACCATTCATCAACGTTTCGCAAACGGTATTGTGGCCGCCGTGGCAAACTACGGCATCTAAATGGGGGAGAAGATCCAGCTGAGGAACCTGGCGCTGCACCGTAAAGTTTTCCGGCCATTCTCTAAAAAGTGCAGGATCAGAAACCACTACTACATGTATATCTTCTCCACCTAATGCGTCTATAACTTTCGAAAAGAAACTTTTTTTATGTTCATGATCGAAAGTGGTGCCAATGCTGACTAAAACTTTTGATTGTTGAATGGCGTGAAAAGTATTCCAATCAAAATCAATATGTTGTTTACGGTTGTTGAGTACCGGGCCAACAAACTTGAAATTTTCTGCAAGATCCAATTCACCGAAAAAAGCCTGAGAGGTTAGTACCATCGTTAGTAGATTAGAACAGGCAATAGAATTATCGGCATATATTCCAAATTCGCGCTGTAATGAAACAATCTGGTTAACTTCCCATTCATGTACTTTTGGCAGCTCATCCATAATTTTTATCGCTGCAGGTGCAGTTACAGATGTAGCATAAGGCAAATTCTTGTTCTGAGCGGCCATCGCACCAGCAAACATTTGATGATCGGTAATCACAAGATCTGGTTGGTAACTATCCAGCAAACTTGCAATACCTTCATAACTGTATCGGTTAAGGGGAATAAGAACTTCTTCGTACAGAAATTTGATGCTGTCTATGCCGTAAACAATTTTTTTGGTGATGATATCGAGATAGTTTTCTGCATCTTTTTTTTGCTGGTCATCTTCATCATATTTTATCTGCAGCAATTCGCCGCCTGATGGAAGTTTTTCTGCCAGCGTGGGATCAAGAGAAATCCAGCCAACCTGGTGCCCGCGCTGCAACAAAACTGCGCCCATGCTTAATGTTGGATTAACGTGCCCGGTTAAAGGCGGAACAATGAATACAAATTTTGCCATAAGCTTACTGTTCGAAAAAGTTTAATAGTTCCTGACCAATGATAAGTGGTTGCTGTATCGGAATATTGTGGTCGCCTTCTACAGCTTTCAATTGGGCGTATCTGATTTTTTTGTTCAAAAGTTTACCAGCATCAAGGCAGTTAGAGGCCCATCCATAAAGCAGAAGCGTATCATGCGGAATTTTGCCAATGCCACCGGCACCAAAAAAATCTTGCTCTCTGATCATATCCTCCTTTATGCTGGTTTCGTGAAAAAGATATTCATACATCCGATGGTTTTTCTCCATTTGCCTTTTGCCCATTTTCACTTTTGTAGTATCGGTAAAGTTTTCTACATAATGTTCCAGAAACTCGCGGCTGTACTCATCTATAATTCCCCTCGCTTTTTCATCGCTCGGATCTGGCGCTTCAATCACTGCCAGTTTTTTTATTCTTGATGAAAAGCGCGTGGCCATTTTCAGAGCGATAAGTCCGCCGAAACTGTAACCGCCCAAATGCACTTTTTTTAGTTCAAGTGTATCCATCAGCGCCAGCAAATCATCGGTCATACTATTTAAATCGTAACCGGATAATGTTCTTCCGCTCATGCCGTGGCTTTTCAAATCGTATAAAACCACGTTAAAACGGGTGGCAAGAATTGGAGCAATGCTGAAGTAATACACAGAAAGGTTGCTAAACATTCCATGAATAAGCACTACCGTTTCGGCGCCTTCTTTATTCAGCTCCTGAATGTGTACCGCTCTGTTATTTACCTCTAGGATTGGCATTCTTCAATATATGAAATGATCATTCCAAGATTCAGGTTGATAAGCTGATCCAGATCCATATTGGATAACCAGCCGGTAAAATCAATCTGATCACCGAAATGTGCCTTAATTTTTTCTGAAAAAGAAACAATTTCAATACTGTCCATTTCCAGATCTTTAGTGAAAGAGCTTTCCGGGGTAATGTCCATTTCTTCAACAAATTCTTCACCTATCACTTCGGTGATAAATTTTTTCATCAGATCAAAGATTTCTTCGCTGTTCAGTTTAGTTTGTGTAGTTATAGTGTCCATCCGATAATATAGTTTTGGTGTTTAATTGTTTGAATATTTATGCCCTTTATTGTGAGCAGTTCTCCATCTGCTGCACTTACGGTGTAGGCTTTGGGGTTTCCTTGTAAACCTTTACCGAGGTATTTTCCATAAGCTTCTTTAGCAACCCAGAAACGCGTTGCCCATTCTTTTTGATCGCGGCCTTTTAACAGGGCAAGTTCAACATCGTTAAAAACAAGGTCGAAAAATGCCGGACTTCTTTCTTCAATAAGTTCGATATCTATACCTACGGGGGCGTCAAATTTTGCGGTAGCAACAGCGTCTGTTCCTTTATGCGCAATAGAGAGTTGGATGCCTTCGGTTAAACCTCCTTTAACATAAGGTTTGCGGTATTCATCAGAATAAATTTCAAAAGTTATGGGATAACAGGCTTGTTGTTTTTGCGTGTTGAGCAAATGTCTGATGGCATCTTTTGCTGCAACCCGACTAATCATCCAGGTTCTGCGCTTATTGGGCAAAAGATTTTGATGATGTTGTTTTTCGGTTTGATTGAAATACCGTTTAAGAATAAAATCCCACGAAACCACGCGGCTGTATGCATTGCTGAACATAAAAATGCCGGGAGCAACTTCTGTAGAAAGACGGTTGTGCAAAGGTGACATGGACACATTCCAAAGTGGTTCGTCTATTTCCAGTCGTCTGTTTTGCCAGCCAGATAAAATTGCCCAGAGTTTTCCATCGCGCTTCATGATGATGTCTGCAGTTGCAAATTCATCATTCAGGTCTGTTAGTACGCAAGTGCATTCAAATAAACCTTTCTGGTCATACATCTCTCCAAAAAACTCAATTTCCTGAATTTTTACAGGGAAAGCAATGCGGTCTTTTGTGAGTGTAAGCTGAAGCCACAGGCCAAAAAGTTGCCCGGCATTGTCTAAAAGTGAACCTTTGCCCGCGCCAGATTCTATTAAGCCAACAATACCTTTGCTGCCTACAGTTACCAGTTTTTTTATTCCTTGATAACCTGGGCCATGAAACATATGTGCATCATAAATCTGCTGCATGCTGCGGTCGATGTTTAGCTTTTCCCCAATATCATACGTTTGGTTTTTACCTTCTGAAAGTTGAGACGCAAGCTGTACTTCTGCATTTGCGAAACGTTCAAGATTCAGGTAAACACGATTTTGATCTTTCCATTCTCCGGTAACGGTTTCTCTAAAAGGCTTCACCACATTCATCCATTGGTAAACTTTTATATTGATGATTTTATGCACTTTTTGTGTTGGTGATTGCTCATGTGCAATTTCACCGAAAAGCTCAAATATCATCGTCATCGGAATCACAGGGTCCATGTCTGCAACAGTTGGCCATCCTTTGGGTTGTCTAAGTAAGGAATGGTCTATCAGATATGGGCAATTGTCTAGACTTACATCAAGGTGTTTTTCGAAGTTTCTCCGTTGAACGCCTTCTAAAACTGCAGGTTTGAACTGTATTGCTGGTGTGTACTGCTCAAACAACTGGCTGATTTCATTTTGCATGCTCATCATTTCCAGCATATTTTCATTGAAAGCTTGCATCACCGGATTATCACTCAGCTGTGCAGCAAATTCTATTGCCGGATTTTTTTTGTCGGCAGTGATGCCTTTTAAACTTTGCAGATTTCCAATAATGGGCAATCCCAGTTCTAGTTTTATTCCTTTTTGTTTAGCAGGAGGCGTTTTAATATTGTCCAGAAAATCCATTCCAATTTCCCGACCTTCTATAAATAATGCGGCTACAACACGTTGCAATTGTGCAATGCCCGAACGTATTGCGACATTAGCTGTTATTGTGCTGATGTTTTTGCCTTTAAGCGTATCGTCTATAAAACCGGTTAAACCGCCAGAACCCACCTGAATAAAAACACGTGCACCTTCCTGATACAGTTTTTCTGTGAGCGCTCTGAAACGAACTGGTTTTATCAAATGTTCTGCGCTGAGTTGTCTGATGGCCTCAAAGCCTTCCGGATAAAGTTCTAATGTGGTTGCAGACCAAAGGGGAATTGTAGTTTTTTGAAACTGCATATCTTTCATGCCTTCGAGGATTAAATCGAGTTTATCGGCTACGAAAGGAGAGTGAAATCCGGATTGGAAAGGCAAAATCTGATGAAAAATTTGTTGCGCTTTGAGAATGGGAACAAATTGTTCTAATGCAGTCTGATCACCACAAAGAATAACTTGTTGTGGGCAATTGTCATTAGAAAGGTATAGGTTTGGAATATTTTTTACAATGGGTTCAAGAATATCCAGCCCGCATCCAACCGCGATAAAACGTGAATCTTTAAGATCGAAGGTTTCAGGATTAAGTACTTCCAGAAGGTGCATAACCGAACTTTCTGCGGCAAGCGATGAGGAGCGCGCAGCAAGCCATTCGCCCAAACTGTGTCCGGCATTCATATCCGGATTTAATCCTAGTTTTTTCAGCGCCTGATCCAATACGCTGCTTTTGTTTAACACTTTTAAAGCTTCGCTTAATAATCCTTCGGCATTAGAATCCTGAGTAGTTTCAATATTGAAGTATTTGGCAACGCTTTCAAATTCGCCGCCGGCAAGTCCGTCAAGCCCGGAAAAAACAAATGCAACTTTTGCGTCACCAGTTAACAGCGGCGCATTGCTGTACCAAATATCTTGTTTGTTGCGCCAAGGGGTATTTTTAGCAACAATTTTTTGCGCTTTTTTTAATCGATCTGCCGTTGGATGAAAAACCGCCAGACGATATTGCCCGTTACCTTTGCTGTAATCTTCATTTTCTAAAGCCAGAATCAGTTCTTCATGAGTTTCTCTGGCAAGTACAAGAACAGGATCGGTTTTTGGACGATCGACGCCAGCGAGCACAACATGTGCGTTAATTCCTCCGAAACCAAATGCGTTTACTGCGGCAAATTTTGGCAAACCAGATTTCTCCCAATCCATTGCTTCTTGCACAATGGAAAAGCGGGTTTCTGCAATTTGCGTTAATGGAGCGCCGCAATGTATACTTGGCGGGATGATGCCGTGATATAGTGCAAGAGAAGTTTTAATTAGACCTGCAATTCCGGCGGCGGGCATGGCATGGCCAATATTAGATTTTACAGAACCTAAACCCGCTCTAACTACATTTTCATCTTTACCGAAAAACTGTTTTAGTGTTTCAATTTCTGTTTTATCGCCCAAAGGTGTACCCGTTCCGTGTGCTTCCAGATAACCAATTTGATGAATGTCTAATTCGGCATTTTTCCAGGCTTGTTCTATAGCTTTGATTTGTCCTTTTGTTGATGGACTCATTACGCTGGTTCCGCTTCCATCACTACTGATTCCGGTTCCTTTTACCACAGCGTAAATCCGGTCGCCATCATGTTGTGCGTCTTCCAGTCGTTTTAAAACAACAAATCCGCAACCTTCGCCAATAATCAATCCGTCAGCATTTTGGTCAAACGGACTAATTTTTTCCTTTCGGGATAAGGCGCCAAGTTGTGAGAAAATACTCCAAAAGGCAGCATTTTGGCCCACGTGTACGCCACCGGCGATTACCATATTGCAACGTCCGGAATGCAATTCCTGCACGGCATGGTCTACAGCCAGAAGTGAGCTGGCGCAAGCAGCATCTACAGTAAAGGCTGCGCCGCCCAGATTAAAGCGATTGGCTACTAATGATGCAACCAGATTGGGAATTAATCCCATTGCGGTATCTGCACTGAAGCGTCCTTTGCGAAGCTGATATTCGTGTTTTACTTTTTCAATTTCCTGATCGGACAGATGTGGAAGTAAATCTTTTAATAAACGGGCAATTTGCTCGCCTGTACGTACAATTTCTATAGCACGCGTAGCACCGGCGCCTGCATAGTTTCCTTTCCCAATAATAATTCCGGTGTTTTCCAGATTGTATTTGCGTTCAAAAACTCCGGCATCTTCTAAAGCCCGATGAACTAAATCCAGCGTAATCAGATGGTCTGGTTCTGTTCCGGATACTGCCAAAGGCAAGATGCCGAAACGTTGCGGATCAAACTCATAATTGGGAATAAAACCTCCGCGGTTACAATAGAAGCGATCTACACCGGTTACACTTTTTTCAAAGTGTACTGGATCTATACGTTCTGCCGGAACCAACTGCGTAGAATCTACTTTATTCAGAATATTGGTCCAAAACTGTTCCATATCTTTCGCGCCAGCGAAAACACAAGACATTCCAATAATGGCGACATCGTTTTTTTTCATATCAGCTCTGCTAGCGGTTTATGTCCAGGTATTTCCTGCCATGATCAGAACCTGACTTTCTTTGCCATATTTAAGTTCGTTCAGGAAAATTTCCATTCCATCCTGTAATGGGATAAGTGCAATTCCTCGGCGTTGATATTCTTTTTCCAGTGTTGGCGAAACCATGCCGGCACCTTTCCACGGGCCCCAGTTTATAGCCATTACTTTGCCTTTTATTTTTTGTTTTAGCGCCCAGGCATATTTATCCATTACACTGTTTGCTGCTGCGTAATCGGTTTGGCCGCGATTGCCATATACAGAAGCAATGCTGGAAAACAGAATGACAAACTGTGTTTCTGGTCTTAAACGTTCTGCGAATACACGTAATGGTGTTACTTTAGTATCGAAAACACGGCCGAAAGATTCTTGCGTTTTATTTTGAAAAAGTTTGTCTTCCAGTAATCCGGCACCGTGTACAATGCCATCTATTCTACCATATTCTGCATATACCTGATCAATAAGGCGGTTTAAACCCGCTTCATCTCTTAAATCTAAAGATTCATACACTACAGTAGAACCACTTTCTTGCAGTGTAGCAATGCTGCGCAAAATCTGGTTGTTTTTAAAAATTCGATTGGTTTCCTGTTCTAGCTCTGCAGGTTTTTTAATTTCGCCCAAACCAATCAGATGCTTACGGATATCATCTTTATGTTGCAAAGCTGCAGTGGCTTCATTTACGTTAAGCAAAGGATTTGCCGAGCGGCCAACCAAAATGTATGTACAAGGGTAATCTTTTGCAAAGTGAATGGTTAACTCGGCTGTGATTCCTTGCGCGCCTCCCAAAACCAGAACTACAGCATCTTTATCCAGTTTAATGTGTTCTTCTTCTGAAGCATTCAGTTGACTGGGTACCAATTCCATGATATGGCGTTTGTGATCATTGTAAATGACTTCAGATGGTTTATCCGGATTCAGAATCTCATTCAACGTCATATTGGCTACTTCATCTGCAGACATTTTAGTTTCCAGACTGATGAAACGGCATTTAGTATGTTCGTATTCGCGATCCAGACTTTTGAAAAAGCCAGAATATCCCTGGTAGTTTCTCAGGAAAGAAATATCAGAATGGTCGTTAAAATACATTTTGGTATCAGCAATCAGGTAAACCCATTTTACTTTATCAAAATCCAATTTTTTAATCGTGGCGAAGTGATCTATAATTCCGGCTTTCTTCTGCGCTTCGAACATGTTTAGAATAATCAAGCCCTGATAGTTTTGTAAATCATCATCAAAATTCACGATATCTACAACAGATCCATTTTTCTCAAACAATGCTTTTACTTTAAGCGCTTGTCCGCCACCATCATCAGTCACTGCAAAGCGCTGATTTTTTAGAGTAGCCGCTTCTGTAATGGTTAATGCTGCTGGCGTGAGTTCAAATCTGAGACGGGAAAGCTTTTCTTTTACCGATGGATCGTCCATGCTTTCTTCAATGATCTTTTTTGCTTCTGTGAGTACCTCCGAACTCTCATTTTCAACATCAGCAATCCAGTTTACTAAACTATTTAAGGTTTTAATGGCGGCAAGTTTTTCCATTAAATCATCCGTCTGTTCGCCTTCTGTTCCAAAACCTACTTTCTCTTTTAACGCAGCAATAATTTCCATTCTTTTTATAGAATCGATACTTAAATCGGCTTCCAGATCAAGCTCCATTCCCAGCATTTCTTTCGGGTAACCTGTTTTTTCACTTACCACTTCCAGAATTGCGGATTTAATTAAATCTGCAGATAATTTCAAAGGAACAGGTGTGTTTACTTTTGCCGATACTTCAATCGCGATGGTTTGCGTTGCTGGTTGTGCAGTATTTTCGCCAATCCAGTTTACCAGGCTATTTAAGGTTTTTAAGCCCGCAAGTTGCTCCATGATTTTATCTTCAGATTGGTTTTGTCCGGAAAAACCACCGAGTTCTGTCTTCAACGCACCAATAATTTCTACGCGTTTGATAGAATCAATACTTAAATCTGCTTCCAGATCCATATCCATGCCCAACATTTCTTGCGGATAACCCGTCTTATCGCTCACAATTTGAAGCAAGACAAGTTTAAAATCCTTTTGTTCTGCTACTGCTTCGGCTTTGTTTTCCAGAATTGGTTGATTGCCAATTGCGCCAACTTTTACTGCTTGGTTTTCTAGTTTTATAGATTCTGCGATTGGATAAGATGGAGCCGGCGGATAATTTACCTGAGGGAAATTTGCCGGAACCTGGCCAAGAAAAGTTAGCATCACATCTCTTTGTGCCTGGATTAATGCTTTCATACTGCTTAAATACTCTTGCATCATTTGATCTTTGGCAGAAGTCGGGATGTTTTCTTGAAGTGTTGAGCTTGATTTCATAATGATCGGTTTAGTAATTGGAACTGCTCCGTTTGCCGGAAGCTTGCCGGTTGATGGTATGGCTTGCTGGCCGTTTACATACCAGATTGCCGGGCTTTTCTTATATTTTAGTGGTTCGTCAAGGTTAATGGCAGTGGTGAAACGACCCTCGAATAATTTGTTTAAATTGATGTTTCTGCCGGTAGAGAGGTATGCAGCAAACGTTCCGAGCAGGTGACTGATTTTATTCTGACCCTGATCTTCTGTGTGTAAGATAAATTCATCCTGACCAATGCACGATTTTACCAAGCCACTGAGTACTTTGCCAGGCCCAACTTCAATAAAAATTCTTGCCCCTGCCGCATACATATTGCTTAACTCTTCCACAAAGCGTACAGGTTGAACCAAATGATCTGTTAATCGTTCTTTGATTAACTCCGCAGAAGCGGGATATGGTTCTGCTGTTGTGTTAGACCAAACCGGAAGTCGCAATTCATTGAAATTGACCTCAGAAAGGATATCACTATAAATTGCTTTTGATTTTCCTACAACCGGACTGTGAAATGCGCAAGCTACTTCTAAGGGGCGGAAAGATATTTTTGCTTCTTTTAACTTTGCAGAAAACTGCTGAATGCCAGCAGTAGTTCCGGCAATGACCAATTGAGTAGGTGAGTTGTAGTTTACCGGGTAAACAGATAAACCTTCCATGTACGATTTCAGATTTTCTTCTTTAGCACTAACGGCAAGCATGGTTCCGGGATCGCCATTTTCCACTGCATTTATAATAGATTGCGCCCTTTTTGCACTCAACGGTATAAGTTCTTCTTCGGCAAATGCACCTGCAAAACATAAAGCCGGAAGTTCGCCGTAACTGTGGCCTGCAACCATATCGGGCTCAATTCCCAAAGCTTTAAGAAAGTTTGCAATGGCGAGGTCGACCAATCCAAGTAACGGCTGCGCCATTCTGGTGTCTTTAATGCGTTCTTTCTGTACTTTGGCCAGATCTGCATCAAATACGGTACTTGGGAAAAGTACTTTTTCCAATTCAGGGTAATTGGATAGAAGTTTGCGCATTTCTGGGAAAACAACGAAAAGTTCTCTGGCCATATTTACCCGCTGACTTCCTTGCCCCGGAAACAGAAAGGCTAATTTCCCTTCGCGTTTTTCTGTACGATAAGTGTCTTTACTTTGTACATCGGAAAGCGCCAGGTCAATTTTCATCACCAAATCTTCAGCGCTGCTGGCAACAATACTCAATTGTACAGGTTTAGGATTGGCAGTTGCCAAGCTAAAGGCAATATTCTTTAATGCAATTTGATCGTTAATCTCCAGTAATTGCTTAACCTGGCTTAAACGAACTTTCGCTTCTTCATAATTGTTTCCTCTAAATACAAATAACTCTGCCGGCCAGGTTTGTATGGTTGGCGATTCTGGATTTGGCGTTGCGGCACTTTCCAGAACTGCATGGAAATTGGTACCGCCAAAGCCGAAAGCACTCACACCGGCGTAACGCTGTTTTTCGGTCCATAATCCGGCTTCGGTATGAAAAGCAAACGGACTGGTTTCAGTTTTGTAAATACTGTTTGGTTTTTTTAAATGAATGGTTGGTGGTTTAATGCCATGATAAATCGCAAGCGATGCTTTTATTAGTCCGGCTAAACCCGCGGCGCATTTGGTGTGGCCAATTTGTGTTTTGACTGAGCCAAGGTGTGTTTGTGCTGCGGTTGCTCCGGATTGGTTCAACATATCGGTTAACGCACTGATTTCGGTTTTATCACCTACAACAGTTCCGGTACCATGCGCTTCAATCAGGCCAACCAAAGAAGGCGTAATGCCAGCTTGATCATAAGCACGTTCAAGCGCATGCATTTGCCCATTTTTTCGTGGTGCGGTTAAGCCAAGGCTTTTACCATCGCTAGAACCACCAATACCTTTAATTACAGAATAAATGGTATCTCCATCGCGAAGCGCATCATCGTATCTTTTAAGTACAACCATGGCAATACCCTCACCAAGTGCAATTCCATCCGCTTCTGCATCAAAAGTAGCACACCGTCCTTTTTTAGAAAGCGCATGTGTGCTGGAGAACATGAGATAATCATTTATTCCATTGTGCAAATCGGCTCCTCCGGCCAAAACCATATCAGATTTTTCCAGAAACAATTCCTGGCAAGCCAGGTCTATTGCAGCCAATGAAGATGCGCATGCTGCATCAACCGTAAAATTTCTACCGCCAAGATTTAGACGGTTGGTTATTCTGCCCGAAATTACATTGGCCAAAATACCGGGAAAAGAATCTTCAGTCGTTTTAGGCAAGGCCTGATCCAGCTCTTCGGGCATTTCGCCAAAAACTTGTTTATAGTACCCTCTAAAACTGTAATTATTGGCCAGATCATTTCCGCCTTCTGCGCCGATAATTACGGAAACATTTTCATGATCGAAACTACCATTTTCATAACCTGCATGCTGCATAGCTTGTTTCGCAACCAACAAAGTAAGCAGTTGGGTAGGTTCTATAGCAGCTAAAGATTGTGGAGGGATTCCAAATTCCAAAGGATCAAAATCAATTCTTGGAATAAAACCTCCCCATTTAGAGTGCGACATATCGCCGGCTGTAGATTCCGGATTATAGTATAAGTCTTTGTTCCAGCGCTCATCCGGTACTTCTGTTACAGCGTCTTTACCAGAAATAATATTCATCCAGTATTCTTCCAGATTTCTGGCACCCGGAAAAATACAAGCCATGCCTACTATGGCTATATCGAGTGATTTATCTGTTTTTTTAGGGGCTTCAGGGATTGAAATGTTTTTGATGTAGGCGTAATTACCTTCTGCTACATTTTTGTGTAATTCGAGCAAAGAGAATGTTGATTTGTGCATGGTGGCGATTTGACCAATCATATACATACCCAATTCGCTTTGTTCTGCAGCAGGAATATTTACAAGATCGTTTCCGCGGCGTTCAATGCCTTTTGCAGCTATCCGTAAACGGCCAACATTTAAACTTTCCAGTTTTTCCCAGATTTCTTTTTTATCTACACCAGCTTGTTGAAGCCTTAGTTTTTCTTCGGCAAAAAAATCAGCAAAGCTAGAATTAAGACAACGTGTTTCATGGCCTGGTGCAGTTTCCAGCAATACCGTCTCATTGGCATTAAGGGCCTCATTTTGAAATTTCTGTAAAATAGCGCCGGTTTCTACAGCTTCACTAGTATATAAATATGCCGTTCCCATGAGCACGCCAATTTTTATGCCTTTTGCCGCAAGGGCAGCCGCCATAATGGAAATGAAGGCCGTAGAAAATGCATCGTGGATACCGCCGGCAAAAAATACACTTATGTGCTCTGGGTTTTCCTCTTTTAGTAATCTTTCAATTTGTTTTTCCCATAAGACCATACTTGAAAGTGGACCTACATGTCCACCACATTCGCGGCCTTCAAAAATGAAATTTGTTGCGCCTTCTTTCAGAAACATATCTAATAAAGAAGCAGAGGGTACATGAAGGAAGGTTTTTATACCTGCTTTTTCAAATGGTTTTGCTTGTGAGGGGCGGCCGCCTGCAATTAAAACAACTGGTGGTTTCGCTTCCAATATATATTGCTGTTGCTCATCGCGAAGTTCTTGCGGGGCGAAACCCAAAATACCCACGCCCCATGTTTTTTCTCCGGCAAGCTGTTTGGTTTCTGTGATCAGATCTTTTGCTGCCTTTCCTTTTAATAGAGATAAAGCGATGAATGATAGCGCGCCGGCTTCAGATACGGCATTAGCAAATGTAGCCACATCGCTTACGCGCGTCATTGGTCCCTGTGCAATTGGATAAGTAATGTTAAGATCTTGTGCAAGTGGATTATATGGGCGAATGCTGTTATTGGCTTTTGCTTGTTTGATATGCCCGTAAATAGACTGCTGAATGCCAAAAATTAGTTTGTTCAGTTTTTTATATTTCGTTACTAAATCAATTCCAATGGCAATATCCTGTCCCATCGGGATATAATTTTTATCCAAAATATATCCGCCGAAATATTGTTTAAGTTCGGCATAGCCGATATTTTCTTCTATTATGGGTGAGTTTGGTCTGGATAAAACCCTGCAATGGTCAATCAATTTGGTTTCTGTGCCGCTTAATTTTGCACAGATATTTTTCAGCTCTTGAGGGATGTTCGATTCGGGAAAAAGTGCAAGCTGGCTATCCAATACAATACCTTCTGCACCTTGCGCAATTACAGCAGCGGCAGTGTGCGTGCCAATTCCACCCTGAACCCAAATCGGCAGATCTTTGATTTCTTGTATAATTCTCTGAAACAAAATGAAAGAAGATTCGTACCCAACCAAACCTGCACCTTCATTTCCTTTCACAATTAAACCGTGTGCCCCCAACGCTCTGGCTTGTATAGCACCTTTAAGATCAAAAACCTGGTAGATGAGTGCTGCTTTATATGGGTTGTTTACTTTAAAAGGATGCCTGGTTATAATGTGTGTTACTGCTGCCGGGAGTTGTAAATCAGGAAATTCAGTAGAAAAACAAACGCCAAATTGAAAATCTGCATTTGAAAGCTGCAAAAGTGCATTTTCTGCATCGCTTTGATTATGCCCCAGATTCAGTACCGGAAATGCTCCAGACTCGTTTACTTTAAATATTAAGTTTACATCGGGAATCTCAAAGGGAGTAAGGCCAAAAATTGTTTGTTTTTTCATGTTCGGTTTTAATTAGGGTTCAAAAACTTCCATTATAACTAAGCACCTCTTTCTCAACGAAAAACAACCATGCGTTTATTAAAACACATTAGGAGTAAAGTAATCGGTTATTTGGTCGTTGGATGAAGTTTGTGTAGTTTTAAACTTTTGCAATATAGTATTAATTATACAATATTAACGCTATTAAATACTACAAAAGTTAAGCTGCTATTAAATTTCTGCTATTTTTAAGTTGCATGCATTGAATAGCGTTTTTAATGCTTCATTGGCTTATAGAACTAATAATACAATTTTTGAATTTCGTCGTGGTCGTGATTTTCGCCTTCGTATTGTTTCATTCTGTTATTTGTTTGCTCGCTTTTCTTGGTTAAAGCATTGTTTTTTGTTGTGTTTGCCTGATAGTATTAATAAGACGAATTTAACACCATAAATTGGCATTATTTGTCTTCGTGATCGCAATGAATGAAATGAATGCCGGAAAATTTTTGAAAGTAAATTGGAATGGGCAAATTTTAATTTTAAACGATTAGGAGATGTACTTTGAGCGGAGTTAAAAGTTATTTGCCATAAAGCCAGATTCATACTACGGGTCTATGGATAAATTTGTTACTTTTGCAAAAAATATACAAACCTATATAAGGATGACACGCGACAACCAAATTTTTGACCTTATCGACAAGGAATTAAGCAGGCAAGAGCATGGCTTAGAATTGATTGCATCGGAAAACTTCGTGAGCAAACAAGTTATGGAGGCTGCAGGATCAGTACTAACTAATAAATATGCCGAAGGACTACCGGGCAAGCGCTACTATGGCGGTTGTCAGATAGTAGATACAGTAGAGCAAATTGCAATTGATAGGGCAAAAGAATTGTTTGGCGCAGCATGGGTTAATGTTCAGCCACACTCTGGTGCACAAGCAAATGCTGCGGTGATGTTGGCCGTTTTGCAACCAGGTGACAAAATTTTGGGTTTCGATCTATCTCACGGTGGGCATTTAACTCATGGCTCTCCGGTTAATTTCTCCGGAAAATTATACCAGCCTTTGTTCTACGGTGTAGAGCGGGAAACTGGTCGTATCGATTATAAAAAACTTGAAGAAGTTGCTTTAGCTGAGAAACCAAAGTTGATTATCTGCGGTGCTTCAGCTTATTCTCGCGAGTGGGATTATGCATTTATCCGTGCCGTAGCCGATAAAATTGGCGCATTGGTATTGGCAGATATTTCCCATCCGGCAGGTTTAATTGCAAAGGGTTTGTTGGCAAATCCACTTCCGCATTGTCATATTGTTACAACAACTACCCACAAAACTTTACGTGGGCCACGTGGTGGGATGATTATGATGGGACAGGATTTTGAAAATCCTTGGGGGCTGAAAACACCAAAGGGAGAAGTCCGGATGATGAGCAATTTATTGGATATGGCTGTTTTCCCCGGTACACAGGGAGGTCCGTTAGAACATATCATCGCAGCGAAAGCAATTGCTTTTGGCGAAGCTTTAAGCGATGAGTATGGTGTATATATTAAACAGGTTGCAGCAAATGCGCAGGCAATGGCTAAAGCTTTTGTTGATCGCGGATATGGAATTATCTCAGGTGGTACAGATAATCACTTAATGTTGATCGATTTACGAAATAAGAACATCACAGGTAAACTGGCTGAAAATGTTTTGGAGCGTGCTGAAATTACTGTAAATAAAAACATGGTTCCTTTTGATGATAAATCTCCGTTTGTGACTTCTGGTATTCGTGTAGGAACAGCAGCGATTACAACGCGTGGATTGAAAGAGACTGAGATGGAAAAAATTGTTGAATTAATTGATCGGGTTTTAAGTAATCCTGAGGATGAAGCAACAATCGACACCGTAAAACAGGAAGTCATACAATTGGTAAGCGCATTTCCGCTTTACAAATAAATCGTTTAGTCCCAAATCGGGAAGTAAAGGCGGCTGCACTTGTGTAGCCGTTTTTTTTTTGCACTTTTTGAAATTAAAAGTATTCAGAATGTTATAAAAAGTAAAGGGCCGATATCCTTTGAAGAAATATCGACCCTTACCATCTAAATTAACGCTCTCAGATATATAAACGATAAAGCATCCCGAAAGGTTTTCAAAAAAATAAAAAAATCTTTTAATTGCCGTTAATCAACTGGAGAATAGAATTTTTTTCTCTAGTTAAACACACGCACCATCTAATTTGAAGTTTCCAAGTGTTATGTGTATCGCTAATTATTCTGCAAAGGCTAAAGCAGCAATACTCACCTTGGCACCATGTTCCAGCAAAACTTTAGCACAAGCTTCAAGTGTGGCGCCTGTTGTGATTATGTCGTCGATAAGAAGGACATGTTGGTTTTGCAATTTATCGAAAGATGCAACATTAAATACCATTTGCATATTTTCATACCGATTGTATCGATTTTTTGTGGTTTGACTCTCTCGCTTCTCCTTTCGGAATAAAACGTCTTCAATAATTGGTTTTTGAATAATTTCAGATAAACCTTTGGCAATGTGGCTACATTGGTTATATCCGCGTTTCTTGAGTTTCTTTGGATGAAGAGGTACAGGAATTATAAAATTTATGTCTTTGTAGTTTGGATTATCTTTTAATCTTTCGCCTAATAGCGATCCCAGATAAAAGCCAATTTCAATCTTACCGTTGTATTTCAAATTGTGAATTAGGTTTTGAACACGAGTGGCTTTCCTGAAGTATAACATGGCCATCGCAGATTCGAGAGATATTCTTCCCCAGAACTGTTTAGCCACTTTATTTTCGCTGTGAATATGGTAATCTGTATAGGGGAGGTCATAAATACATTTCGTGCAAATTATATGCTCGGTTCCAACAAGCTCAGTTCCGCAAGCATTGCATAGGTCTGGAAACAACAATCCTATCAAATCAGAAAACCGACGTTTTACCCAAGTCATGGCTAAAAATACTGAATAGCAAGCATTTAAAAAAAAACATTGTACAACCGTTTGTTGGAATGCAAGGCAATCTCGGTACACATTTCGATCCGGTAACAGTCTTATATACTGATGTTTTTTTGCAACTTATCGAGACGAAGTTCGTTATACTTTTTTCTGGGCTTATTGCGTTTTCAATAAACGCTTTAACTAAATAGATTACTCGAATCGTTTCAAACAAATCTTTAATCTGCATATCTAATAACGGGATAAGATATATAACTTCCTTGCA